>CAVQWB010000001.1:0-34883 GCA_963717225.1 uncultured Acidobacteriaceae bacterium
CAGCAATCCGCGGCGATGCTGATACGGGGCGCTTCATGTTAGGCGCCCCCACGATCGCAAGCCTCAAACCACAGAAGCACTGCCTCGAATGAAATGGAAGACGATGGAAACTACAGCTAGTATCAGCAGGATGTGGATAAAGAACGCTGTGACGTGGAACATGAAGAAACCCCCCAGCCACAATAAAAGCGAAACGAATCCGATAGCTAGAAACATAGTCCGCTCTGCCTAAGATGTCTGACGCATTTCGGGTCTGCGATCCGATCGACTGCCTGCAAGCCAACGGGGACGTGACCACGGCATCGGAGCTCCTGCGGAGTGGGGGAACAACTACTTTTCGCCGCCGGCAGGCCCGTACTTCGAAAAGTTAGGTGCCCGCAAATTACGAAACGTTGCCTCCGGAAACCGATATGATCTCTTTCTGGTGACTGGTGGATGAAGAAGCAGACGTTGACCGGTGTTGGCCGCCGGGAATTTCTCAAAAGCAGTATCGCGCTCGGTGCTCTCTCGGCATTCCTTACGGGGTCTGAGGCAACCCCGGTCGTCGCGGAGCCCAACGATCGTGAGTACTGGGTTCAAATCTTGACTCGCGTTGCGCACCCGGTTCTGAAGGCGCTGAGCGAGAGAAGGCTCAAGATCCAGATGCCGGTCGAAGCCCCCCACGGCAACGTGGAGCAGCGGCGGCAGTTTACTTATCTTGAGGCGATGGGCCGATTACTTAGCGGCATTGCCCCATGGCTCGAATCCGGCCCACAAAACGGCCCTGAAGGCAGCCTGCGAAACCAGTATGCCGAGTGGTCGCGTACGGCCATCCAGGCGGGCACCGATCCGGCATCCCCAGATTCATGAATTTCAATCACGGTAGCCAGCCCGCGTCGATGTGCCTCCTTCGCCCTGGCCATAATGCGCGCGCCCAAGAGCTGTGGACAAAGCTCGATGCCAAGACGCAACAGCACGTGATCGCCGCGCTTCAGTCTTCGCGCGTGATTCAACCTGGCTACACCAACTGGTCCCTGTTTTCGGCGATGGTCGAACCGGCATTATCGTTCATGGGGGTGTGGTGGGATCCAATGCGTGTAGACTATGCGATCCGCACGGTGAATACCTGGTACAAAGGAGACGGCGTTTACGGCGAGGGCCTGCCTTCCATTGGGATTACTACAACAGCTTCGTGATCCAACCAATGCTGCTGCATATCCTGGACACCATTGCGAAGCCTTCTCTGGGCTGGGACTTCTATTGGCCGGGTAATGATGCTCCGCGCTCGCCGCTACGCAGCGATTCAGGAGCGGTTGATCGGCCCCGAAGGAACCTTTCCCCCGATTGGCCGTTCGCTCTGTTATCGTTTTGGCGCCTTTCACCTTCTTGCCGAAATGGCCTTGCGACAGCAGTTGCCTGAGGGCATCTCTCCAGAGCAGGTTCGGTCGGGCCTGACTGCTGTGATGCGCCGCATGGTGGACGCACCCGGCACGTTCGACGATCATGGATGGCTGACCGTGGGCTTCTACGGCCATCAACCTTCCATTGCTGAATCTTACATTTCAACCGTTGCCGTTACCTCTGCTCGGCAGCTTGGCTCCCGCTGGGGCTCCGGCACCGGATCCATTCTGGACTGGCCCCGCTGCGCCCTGGACTGCGAAAAAGATCTGGACGGTTGACAAGGTCGGACCGGACCACGCGCTGGCAGAGGCTCCAGGCAACAAGCTATGAGCAAAGCTTTGCTGCTACCTGTTGGTTGGGCCGTCGTCATAAACCTGAAATTCTCGAATATGCGCTTCTTGCGAAGAGGAGAGGATGTTAAGGCGTATCCGGCTCGCAACGACCGCAGGGAAGCGATCCGTCTTCTCGTGCCCGATGGACTGAGCGGATGCCACGGTCTTCCACGCATGGTCCGTCCAAACCTCAATTGCGTATTTCTCCACATGCTGACCGTCGTTGAGCCATTCCATGGTGGTGACCCGATCGATGCTGCTTGGTTTCGCTAAATCCACCTCCAGAATGGAATGATGGGACCCGACCGGCGCCGACCAGAACGTGTCAGTATCACCGTCGAGCGCTGCGGCGACCTCCGGTGTTGTCGGAAGATGGTGCAGAGCGAGGTTGCCGGTCTGCAAGCGATGGATGGCTGCGCCGAATTCCTTCAGCCGGGCGACATCGGAATCGGGCAGAAGGCCCCTGTTGTCGGGTGCCAGCCCGAGTATGAGTGCGCTCCGCGTCCCACGGTGTGTTCGTAGATCGCGGTGAGATCCTCCAGGCTCTTCAATGAGGCCTCGTCGTGCGGATGCCAAAACCAATGCAGCTCGCGCAAGGGGGTGTCGGCCTCAATGGGACGCCAGCGCAGGTAACCGTGACGGTCGATGACGTTCCAGTTCTCATAATCGACGCGTCCCGATTCTGTGCCGACCCAGCGCGCGTCGCCATACTCGAAGAGTCCTGTATCGGCAAAGACAATGGTGTTGGGTTGATAGGTCCGCAGAGTTTCCAGGATCCTGGAAAAATTGTAGACATGCCCCGCGCTGCCGGCGCCGTCGAGCCAGAACTCCACCAGGTCCCCATAGCGTTGGGACAGCTCTTCTAACTCGGAAAGGTAGTATTTGTCGTAGGCCCCCGGATCGTTGTATCTCGGGTCATGCCGGTCCCAGGGCGAGAGATAGACACCGAATTTAAGGCCGTATTTTCGCGCCGAGCGCGCCACATCTCCCACCACGTCCCCTTTGCCGTCTTTCCAGGGACTTGCTTTCACGCTGTAGTCTGTCTGCCCGGTCGGCCAGAGACAGAACCCGTCATGATGCTTGGCCACCAGCACGATGTATTTTGCTCCGCTGGCCTTGATCGCCTGCATCCATTGATCGGGATCAAACTGCGTCGGGTTGAATACGGCCGGGCTGGCGGTTCCGTCGCCCCATTCACGGTCCAGAAAGGTGTTGGTGGAGAAATGAACAATCACTCCGAATTCCAATCCTGCCACGCGACCTGCTGGGGCGATGGTTTTACTTCCATGAAGTTCTGGTACCCCGGCAGAGGAACAGAAAACGCAGTGAACGTTGCCCCGATGGCCAAGGCATTGCGAAACCACTTCATGAACATACCCCCGGGGGCTAGTTTACTGTTAAGGGATAGGGTGACTTCCGATGCTGGGGATTTCAAGAAGCCGACGGTGGCGCTTACCCTTGGTGATCCTGCCGCATCGGTCCCGAGTTGATCGCCAAGTTGTTGGCCCGCCGCGATGTGGTCGAGCAAGCCAATGTAATCCTCGTCGCAGATGCGTGGCTGTGGGACGAAGCTCAGGCCATTGCCGGAGTGAGCATTGCCACCCGTACCGTCGACGGTTTCGACCAGGTGAACTCATTGCCCGGCGGCTCTCCGTACTTTCTCCCGGTCACAAGTCTCGGTCCGGGTGAGGTTCCGCGTTCCACTGCGTCCGCCGCCGCTGGCGCCTCGGTACTCAAGGTTCTAACTCGGTGCCTCGACGCCGCCGCAGCGGGATGGATCGACGCCATCTGTTTTGCCCCTCTCAACAAATCCTCCATGAAAATGGCCGGCATGAAGTTCCCGGACGAGCTTCACTTCTTCGCCAACTATCTCAAGGTGAGCTCCAATCTCGGCGAGTTCAATACCCTGGGAAACCTGTGGACCTCTCGTATTTCCTCTCATGTTCCGCTCAAAGACGTTGCTCTTTACGTCACCCGGGAGCGGATATTGGACTCTATCAAGTTGCTCTACGATGCCCTGCGCCTGGCGGGATTTGAGCAGCCCCGGGTAGCAGTGGCCGCGCTCAATCCCCACGCTGGCGAGGGAGGCTCCTGCGGCCGTGAGGAGATCGACATCATCGCGCCGGCGGTGAGTGAGGCGAATGCGAGGGTATCCCGTCGCGGGGCCGTTCCCAGCCGATACCATTTTTCTGAAAGCTCGAGACGGTCAATACGATGGCATTGTGACCATGTATCACGACCAGGGCCAGATCGCGGTGAAGCTTTTAGGATTTGAACGTGGAGTCACGATCCAGGGCGGCCTGCCCATTCCCATTACAACCCCGGCGCATGGCACCGCGTTTGATATTGCCGGTCAAAATAAGGCCAATGTCGAGGCGACCGTGCAGGCGTTCTTGATCGCCTGCCGCATGGGTGCGCTCTTGTGCTCCGCCCGCTGCGAAACAACTCTGAACGAAGGGCACGGCTTCAGCCGTGCCACTAGAAATTTGGACTGGTGAAGCCTTTAGGCCCTGAGGTACGGTTTTTCCTGAGGGTTCCGGGCGTCAGAGTTCGCGTTGAGAAGTTCGTTTCCCACACAATCCCGTCGCTACTCCTCTGATTCCAAATTTCCCGCAGCAAGCATCGTGGATCTGCGGCTTTTTCTCCGATCAAGGAGCGACGCAGGGGAGCGACGCGAGGGTGTAACACCGGATTAGTCGAGCAGGTCGGGTTGCTCCCTGACAATCAGGTCCCAAAGCGGCTGATACTGGAACCACGCGACGCGCGGGTTGCCTACCTGCTTTCGCGCCACAATGGCCGCTTCATGCGCGATGGGAACTGGCTTCCCAACCGCTTCAGCCATCAGTTGTGACTGGCAACTGCGGTCCATGGTGATGTAGTACCACGCCGCTTCATCCACAGTGCTGCCTACAGTCAGATTTCCGTGGTTCTGCATGATGATCGCTTTGCGAGGTCCCAGCGCCTGGGCGATCCGGTCGCCCTCCGACATGTCGTAAACCACCCCGGTGTAATCAGCGAATAGGCTGTGGTCTTCGTAGAAGGCACAAGCATCCTGAGTGAGCGGATCCAGCAGCCGCCCTAGCGAGGACCAGGTCTTTCCATAAAGAGAGTGCGCATGGGCTGCTGCCACTACATCGGGCCTGGCCATATGCACACGCGAGTGGATGGCGAATGCCGATTCGTTTACCGGACGGTTGCCTTCCACCACGGCGCCCTTTTCGTCCACCATCACCAGATCAGAGACCCGAATGTGCGCAAAGTGCATGCCAAAGGGATTGACCCAGAAGTGATCAGCCATTTCAGGATCACGGACAGTGATGTGACCGGCGACACCTTCGACGAAGCCGAACTTCGCGAATAGCCGGAATGCAGACGCCAGGCGTTGCTTGCGATGCAACCGCTCTTCACCGACCGTCTTGAACGTAGGCATCGGTGGCGTCTGGGCGATTTTCACTTCAGTAGGAGCAGTCGTCGGTGTCATGGGCGGGGGTCCTTTCGTCGGGGCAATCGAACTCCATTTTACTCCTGACTGTGGGTCCGCGGCGGTACGAGCCCGTCGCGCAGCATGTCATCCAGGTCGCCTAGCTTGTCGGTTACCAGGTTCAGCTTGCGGGAAAGGTTTTGGATTTCGGCTTCGGCGCGGCGATTCACGTCGAAATCCAACTCGCTGCGCAAACGGTCCTTCTTGTCCTGGCGGTTCTGGCTCATCATGATCACAGGCGCCTGGATCGCAGCCAGCATGGACAAGAACAGATTCAACAGGATGAACGGGTAGGGATCCCAGGCTCTCCCTTTCAGGAAAATGTTGATGGCGGTGTAAGTGACCAACACAATTCCGAAGGTAATGATGAATGTCCATGAACCTCCGAAGCTGGCGACGGAGTCCGCGATGTGTTCCCCATAGGTGTACTTCTCTTCAATCACCTCATTCGGGTTGCGGGTAGCGCGAATCCGTACCAGCTGCTGTGAAGCATGGAATTGATGCCCAAGGACTCTCAGCATATCCATGCCGGCCATAGGTTTGCGCTGTAACAGAATGGCGATGTCGTCGCGGCTGATCTCGACGCAGGTGGTCTTCTCCATAGCGAGGGCGCTGGTTTGGTGGGGCGTCTGGTCCAGCATGGAGGCAAAGCCAAAAAACTCGCCATGGCCTGGTTGATCGACCACAACCTCCTGGTGGTCGTCGTCGACCGTGCTTACCTGTACGCTGCCCGATACCATAATGTAGGCGTGCATGCCCGGATCGCCGAGCTTGTAGATCCGCTGCCGCGCAGCGAACACTTTGAGGTCGACCTGGGAGGCCAGAACCGCAATTTCGTCATCGTCCAGCAAAGCAAAGAGCGGGACGTGCTTGAGCTCGATTGGATCGCAGGGCATGATTCACCTCATAGACACTGAATGGGTTGCGAAGGAAACTCCGGGAGACAATAACACAGTCGTTTCGACGTCAGTAGTTCACGACGAACTCTGAGGGCGCGAGTCGGGGAGGTAGCGGGCCTGGTAGAGCAGGGGTGATCGCAAACATAGCGGCTAGCAGACTATAGAGGAAGATGGGGCGCTTGATGGGCACGGGCTGCGAGCGTCTCCTGGGCGGCCAGTCCTAGCCGGGAACCATGATTCTATCTCGTAGCACATCCGCAATCATTGAATCATTTGCCGGTTTCGGGCCGAAGGATAAAGGTATGAATGGACCGATGAAAATATCCCCGGCCCAGAATTTCGCCGTTGTCGTTGATGCGCGAGGCTACCAGCAGCGTCCAGCCGGAATTGGGCGCAATCAGCTGGTTCAGGTCGATCATTTTGTCCTTCTCCCAGAGGAAGGCCCTGATTTTTCCATCATCCTCGGAAGTGCCTACCACCAGGGACTGGGCATTGATGTCGAGGGCCGTACTTGGCGCCTCTCCATCGCCCAGGGTGCCCAGATCCGCGATGGAGCCATGTTTCCAGATAACCCCGTGTCCGGCGCCGTTTGGCAGGTCACAGGATCCAATGATGGTGCCGCCATTGTTGATCGCCTGTGCACTGCAAATGGCGCCACCGGTCAACCTTGGCAGCGCTTGCATCTTGCCCGCATGCCAAAGAAAAGCCTGGGGCTTGCCATTGGGAACAACATTCGCCTCTCCGACAATATCGCCGTTGTCGTTGATGTCGCGCGCACTGCTGTAATCTCCCAGGGCAAGCAGACCCAGATCGCGGGGCTGTTTTGAGCGCCACAGCACTGCATGCCGCGCGCCGTTGTTGGTCTGCGCGCTGCCCACTATGTCGCCCGTTGCGTTAACGGCGCTGGCAGCGGAATACGGCCCTCCCAATGACGGCAGGATTTCCAGATGGCCGTCGGCCCATTCGAAGGCGTGGGTGAAGCGCAGGTCCTGCGGTTGCTGCACGGTGCCTACCACAGTGAGACGGTCGTTGATGTCGGCAGGGTAGACGAGGGAGAAATCCTTTTCGCCCTCGATGGTGATGGTCTCGCTGCCACGAAATACCACTCCCGGCATCAGGCTCGCGCTTACTGAGTGCCAGATGGCAACGTCGCCATGATTATTCAGCCCCGGAGTGTCGGTCAGGGTGCGCACCAGAGAGGGTCCACGATCCACAACCACGTAACGCGGGTGGACCTGCTGGGCGAGAGTCATCACCGGGACGAGGGCTGCTATCCAGAGAAAAATCGTGGCCGCTTTCACCAATGTCCAAGGCTCCGCTATTGGCATGCATCCATCGTACGCAAAAAACGGCAACCCTTACTGCATCATATTGAGGGTGAGGACTACGCTCTGGGTGGTGACTTTGGAGCCCGAGGTTCCCGTCGCCACGACGGTCACCTGGGCATTGGTCGCCGCTTCCGGGTGTACCACATAGCCACTCATCCCGCACCCTGAAAGACCGGCAGCAAAAGCCAACGTGCATATCATCAGCAGGCAAAGCTGCCCTGCGCGCTGTTTCACCAGTCTCCGTTTCCTCACAAAGACTGCCAATCCGGTCAGGCCGCCGGGCCACCAGAAAGCCAGGGCGAGCAGAGCCGGAGTGAAGCCAGGGTTCGGAGTGCTGGAAGGAACATGTTTTCTCGCCTGTTGCGTAGTCGTCTGAATCGTGAGGCCCAGATTGACGCTCTGGTTGTTACCACTTAGCGTGACCTGGTTCTGTGCAAAGGCGCAACTCGCGTTGGTAGGAAGGTTGGAGCAACTTAACGCAATCGTACCGCTATAGCCGCCGGTTGGGCTGAAGGTGAGCGTGGTAGCGGCGGTGGATCCTGTCTGCACGGTCAGCGAAGTTGGGTTTGCGGTCATCGTGTAGCTCGCCGGTGTAGCACCTGGCGCTGCACTCACCGTTACAGTCACCGCCGAGGAGGTGCTGGCAGCAAAGTTGCCGGCAGCTGCATACACGGCAGTAACGGTGTCGGTCCCGCTGTTCAGCGCGGTTGTGCTCAACGTGGCTGCGCCGCCACCATTCAACGTGCCCGTGCCGAGTGAAGTGGTCCCACTATAAAAGGTAACTATTCCTGAGGGGGTGCCCGAGCTGGAGGTTACGGTGGCCGCCAACGATACACTCGCGCCGGAGACGGCGCTTCCCGGTGCGGTCAATGTAGTTGCGGTCGCCGCAGGGGTCACCGTGAGCGTGCCATTGACCGCAGTGACAGCGTAGTTGGCCAACTGGGCGCCGGTAACAGCAGGAACGATCGGATAGTTACCGGCATTGCTGGTAGCCGTGGCGGTAGTGGTGAAGCTTTCAGTGAAGCTGTCGCTCCCTACGGTGCCGGTCACGGTTCCATTAAAAACCGGGTTGGCTGCAGCGTACGTGCGGCTCGCGTTATTGGCCGAGACGGTCAAGGGTGCAGGCGTTACTTGGAAGCTCTGGGTCGCTGAGGCCGGACCGTTGTTCTTATCTCCGGCCTGGGTGGCTTGTAGGACGACAGTACCTACACCGGTGATGCTCACCATGCCGCCGCGGATCATTGCCGGACCGGATTCAACGCTGATGGTGACCGGATAACTGCTGCCCAGACTGGAGGTCGCGCTTACGGCAAAAGGCGCACTGCCGTATACGCGCGATCCGATGGCGGGGAAGGTGATGGTTTGCGATGTCCCATTGATAGTGACGATGGCTGCCGTCGACACGCTCCCCGCGAAGTTACCCAGGGCTCCATAGCTGGCGGTGACACTATCAGTGCCGGCAGGGAGGGCCGCCGTGCTGAGGGTAGCCGTGCCTCCACTTAGTGTGCCCGTGCCCAGGGCCGTCGGTCCGCTCAAGAAAGTGACGGTTCCGGCGGGCGTTCCAGCAGCAGAGGCTACCGTTGCGGTGAGCGTAACGTTGGAGCCGTAGCTGGCGGTGGCCGGCGCAGTCAACATGGTGGTGGTCGCCGCCGCCGCGACCGTCAGCGTGCCGTTGACGATGGTGACAGTGTAGTTGGATTGCGGACCGCTAACAGAGGGCACAATTGGATAGCTGCCGGCATTGCTCGACGTGGTCGCTGTGGTGGTAAAGCTTTCGGTAAAGCTGTCGCTGCCCAGTGCGCCGCTGACTGTTCCGCTAAACACGGGGTTCACTGCGCCGAAAGCACGGCTCGCGTTATTTGCGGAGACGGTCAATGGCGCCGGCGTCACCTGGAAGCTCTGGGTTGCCGTGGCCGCGCCGTGGCCTGTGTCACCGGGTTGCGTCGCCTGAAGCACAACCGTGCCCGCGCCGGTGAGGGAGACGGTACCACCGCTAATCACCGCGGGGCCGGACTGTACCGTGATGGTGACCGGATAACTGCTGCCTAAACTGGAAGTCGCCGTCACTGCGAAGGGGGCGCTACCGTAGGGTCGCGATGGGGTTGGGGAAAAAGTAATGGTTTGCGATGCGGTGTTCACGGTGATGCTGATTGCCGGCGACGTGCTGGCGGAAAAATCTCCCGCTGCCGCATAGCTTGCCGTGATGCTGTCGGTGCCCACGGGGAGCGTGGTTGTGCTCAGTGTGGCTACCCCGCTGCCGTTCAACGTCCCCGTCCCCAGCCCGGTGGTTCCGCTATAAAAGGTGACCGTGCCGGCGGGTGTGCCCGCGGTTGAAGCCACCGTCGCCGTCAGGGTCACGCTGTTCCCATAACCAGCGGTGCCGGGTGCGCTTACGGTAGTCGTAGTCGCTGCTCCGGTTACGGTGAGCGCACCATTAACGATGGTGACGGTGTAGTTGGATTGCGGACCGGTAACGGCGGGCACGATCGGGTAGCTGCCGGCATTGCTGCTGGTGGTTGCGGTGGTGGTAAAGCTCTCGGTAAAGCTGTCGCTGCCCAGAGCACCGGTCACTGTTCCGCTGAAGACGGGGTTCGCTGCGCCGTAGGCACGACTCGCGTTATTGGCCGAGACCGTCAACGGGGCAGGCGTCACCTGGAAGCTTTGGGTAGCGGTGGCCGCGCTATAGTTCTTATCGCCCGCCTGCGCGGCTTGCAGCACGACCGTGCCAACGCCGGAAAGGGAAACAGTGCCGCCGCTGATCACCGCGGGGCCTGACTGTACCGTGATAGTGACGGGATAGCCGCTGCCTGCGCTCGAACTCGCGGTGACCGCAAAGGCCGGACTACCGTAGGCCCGGTTGGCAACGGCGGGAAAGGTGATGGTCTGTGAAGCCTGAGTAACGGAAATGCTGCTTGCCGGCGAGGTGCTGCCGGAAAAGTTTCCTGCGGCGGCATACGTAGCAGTGAGGTTGTCAGTGCCCACAGGGAGCGTGGCCGTGCCCAACGTGGCCACGCCACTGCCGTTGAGCGTCCCTGTACCAAGCGCTGTGGATCCGTTGTAAAAGGTCACGGTTCCCGTCGGTGTGCCTGCGCTTGACGCCACCGTTGCGGTGAGGGTAACGCTCGCGTTGTAGGTGGTGCTGGCGGGCGCGGTCAAAGTGGCTGTGGTCGAAGCAGCCGTCACCGACAGCGTGCCGTCGACAATATTGACGGTGTAGTTGCCCAGGTTGGTCCCGCTGGCTGCGGGCACAATTGGATAACTTCCTACGTTGCTGCTGGTTGTGGCTGGAGTGGTAAAGCTTTCCGTAAAGGTATCGCCATTCTGTGCGCCGGTGATGGTTCCGGTAAAGGTTGGGTTGGCTGCACCGAAGACACGGGTAGCGTTGTTGGCGGTCACGGTTAGGGTCTGCGCAGTTGCCGGCGAGATGGTCAGCGTTCCCGCGTTCACCACGACCTGATAATTATTGGCGGATGAACCAGTCACCGTTGCGGTGATGGGATAGGTTCCGGCCGGAGAGCTGCTGGTCGCCGTTGTGCTGTAGGTCACGATAATCGTCGTGCCCACCGTGTCGCCGTTTACCAGGCCGGTTACAGTTCCGGTCAGCGCCGGGAGAGCGGCACCCGCCGTCATAGCGGCGTTCGCTACCGCAACCGTCAGCTCAGGTTTCAGCAAGCCGTAGACCACCAGAGCGCCCGAACCATTGCTTGTGCCCGCGGGGCCAAAGGTAGCCATATACAGCTTTCCATTCGCGACCAGGGGCGGTACGTACTTCGCGAAGTAGCCGATTTCGTCACGGGCGTCATTAGTCTTATCGCTCCACAGGAGCTGCAGCGTGTCCGCGTTGAAAGCGTAAAGAACACCTTGTACCGTCGTCACCACCGCGTTGCCGTTATAGGGCGTCGAAGCCCAGAGAATGCCGTTGCTGTTACCGTTGGCCGAGATGGCAAGAAACCCGCCCGGCATGGCCCCATCGTTGTTGGTCACCGGGGCCGTCATGGCGCTGGTGGCGAAAGGCGTTGAATTCAGAAGTCCGGTGGTGGAATTAAACAGGAACCCGCGCAGCACGTCGTTTTCTCCCCACAGATAGGTGGTGGGGCCATTCTGGTCGCTGTCGAAATACACCGGCGTGCCATGAATGTGAGTGGTTCCCTTGCCGTAGACAGCCTGAAACTCCTGCCGAACCTTGTCGCCGGAGGAATTGAACTCTCCCATCCCATTGCTGTCTGAAAGGTAGAGCACGCCTTGCTTGCCACCACCCAGCACATAGCTGGTGTTCGGAATCAGCATTAAGCCGGCTGACCCCAAATCCATATCCCCTGTATTCAGGGTGGCGCTGTTGTAGGGGGTGAAGTAATCGAGCAGTTCCAGGTTGGGCGACAACTTGACAAAGCTGTTGCCGGTCTGTACCAGGTTGTTGGGAGTTTTCCCAAAGCTTCCGTTGCCGGTCGAGAAATAGAGGTTGCCGGCGGCATCGATCGCAGGCGCCTGCCCCGCGTTCCAAATCCCTCCCAGTGTCCCGGTCGTGGTGTCGGTGTAGACAGCAGTTTGCGCCAGGGTCGAGGTGCTATAGGCCAGAACCCAGCCGTGATAAGGGGGCGCGTCTTCGTGGGAGGAGAAGGCGATGTAGACGTTCCCGTTAGCCAGGGCCAGGCTAGGCCGTTGATTCTGCATTTTGGGGTTGAACACCAGGGGACTGGTGAGGTCGGCGGTCGAGTAAGTGGCGCTTATATTCACCGGGCTTCCGTGTACCGGGGATCCCGTCGTGATGTCAATGGCATTGAGATTGTATGAGAACAGTTTTGTGCCGTCGGCCGGTTGGGAGCCGGAGACGAAATACATGATGTTGGTCGCCGGATCGATCACAGGCGTGCTCAGAATGCCAAGCCGCGAGGCCCATGAGATATTTTGATCGTATTCAACATCCTGAGAGATGATCGGCGAGCCATAGTTTTGCGTCCACAGCGTTGCCCCGGTGTCGGCATCCAGCGCATAGACCGTGTTCTGCATGCTCGCTACGAAGACGACGTTGTGCGTGCCGCCCGCGATCCCCAGGTTCGATACGTAGAGCGGCTGAGCATAGATCTGGCCATCAGTCTTTATGGTGAACAGCTTGCCGAAGTTGGTAGCGTTCACGTTCGCCGGAGTAAGAATCGTCTCCTGTAAGTTCGCGCCGGTTCGTGAATTGTTATTACTCCGGGTATAGACATTCACCTGCGCCATGGCGGCGGTGTTTAGAGACAACGCCAACAAGAGACAAAGTAATGCTCGAGCAGATAAGCGCTTCAAGCGTCTGGAGAGACGCGAAGGAGAAGCCTGTTCGGGCGTAGCTAAAATACTCTTTGCCAAATACCAATAGGAATATGAATGCTCTGCCACTAGGCCCCCGAAAATACAGCATTTGCCAGACAGCTACGCACGCACGTTAAGCCAGAAGCTTTCGTAGCCCCATCGCCCGGTGTTCAGAACGAGGAGTTTCAAGGTTCCCTGGGGAAGGAGCCAAACGTCCGTGGAAATACAAAATGTCCTTGGGGAAGAAGCCAAATAACCTGGGGGATCAAAAACAGACCGAGGGGGATGGGGCCCAACATCGACGCTGCCGGCTTTATGGAGCGAGCCAAGCAACATTAAGTGGAGTTTAACAATAAAAGACCAAAATCGACCACTCAAATGAAGACTAAAGTTATTCTCTTTAATCCAAAGGTGGTTACTTACGCCACCGTGGGGCGGCCTTAACGATGCCCCCGCATCCGTTGCTGAAGGATGCTAAGAACGCGATGGTGCCGAAATCATTGGGGGCCGGTGGCCCCCAATCAGGACGACGGTGCGGCCGTCGATGGAATCTCCAACAGAAACGATCACTGCGTCGCTGGAAGAAATGGCTTCGCCGTCCGGAAACGTGCCGGCGCCGAATAATGCCTCAAACACACCCTCCCCCGCGGCTATTGACGACCCACGAGAAAAAGTGGTTGTCGTGCAGTGATAATTATTTTCCGGGAAATTCGTTTCCAGCTTTGGCCACAACGGAGTATGACCGGAGAATGGTCCAATCACTGCGCCGTCTGGGCTCCGAGGAAAGCAAGTTGACCAAGGCCGTTGGCCACGGGGCCCAAGATTTTGGCGACTTTCAACCCGTCGATGCGCTGGCCGGTTCTTCCCAGCTATAACGAAGGGCACGGCTTCAGCCGTACCACGCGACACACTCGGGCTCAAGAGGGCTTTAGAGTGTGCGTGAGAACCCAATTCCAAGTCACCGCGCTCATGGTTTGTATCAGGGCACGGCTTCAGCCATGCCACACGACACACTCGGGCTCAAGAGGGCTTTAGATGTGCGTGAGAACCCAATTCCGTCACCGCGCTCATGGTTTGTATCAGGGCACGGCTTCAGCCGTGCCACACGACACACTCGGGCTCAAGAGGGCTTTAGATGTGCGTGAGAACCCAATTCCGTCACCGCGCTCATGCTTTGTATCAGGGCACGGCTTCAGCCGTGCCGCACGACACACTCGGGCTCAAGAGGGCTTTAGATGTGCGTGAGAACCCAATTCCGTCACCGCGCTCATGCTTTGTATCAGGGCACGGCTTCAGCCGTGCCGCAATGGTTGGGTCTGATGAGGGCTTTAGCCCCTGAGGTACGTCTTTCCCACCGTCGGTGACAAACCCTGCATGGTTATCGATCGGTTGGCCCCGCGAGGGCGCTACACTGAAGTTAAAGTCTGGGTTTGAGGTGGCGAGTTGGGAGTGACGCGAAGAGATGTCTTATTGGGTGCCGGGGGAGTGGCGACTGCGTGGGTTTTGGGAGTACCGGTAACCAGCGCACTGGGCGAAGCTCAGCTTGCACCAGGTGAGCCGACGGCCAGGAAGTTGAAGGTATTGGTAGCCGGCGGTCATCCCGGCGATCCGGAATACGGTTGTGGTGGCACCGTCGCCCGGTTGACCAGCCTTGGCCACCAGGTGACGCTTATGTATCTGAATAACGGGGAGTGGCCCCCGACCGCTGCCTCTACAAGGATTGGGGAGGCCACCAAGGCATGCGAACTATTGAAAGCAACGCCCGCCTATGGAGGCCAGATTAACGGTCACGCCGTGGTGGACAATGCGCATTACGAGGACTATGCAAAACTGATCGAAGCCGAGAAGCCGGACGCGGTGATTACCCAATGGCCGATCGATAATCACCGCGACCATCGAGCTATTACGATGCTGACCTACGATGCGTGGCGGCAATCGAAAAGGAACTTTGCTCTTTACTATTACGAAGTCTCAGATGGGGAAGATACATTGCAATTCTCTCCCACCCACTACGTTGATATCACCGAGACCGAACCGATCAAGCGTGCTGCCTGTTATGCCCATGCCAGCCAGACCCCCGATCGATACTACGCATTGCAAGATCAGGTAGCTCTGTTTCGCGGTGTAGAAGCAGGTTACAAGCGAGCGGAGGCATTCGTTCTCCAGCGGCAAAGCCCAGGGGATCCTTTACAGGCCGTTATGCGGCACTGAGAGCTTGCAATTTGCGATAACCTGATGGGTCAGGGGAGATGTGATGTCTAGGGACCTTTCTGAAGCGCATGCACCAGTCGGCCAGTTTCTTGAACAACCGAGAGACTTTAAGGAATGGCAGAAATTCCGGCTCACCGATGAACAGATTTCCGGGTTCAACGAACGAGGGTATGTTGCGGGTATCCAGGTTCTTGACGATCGGCAAGTAGAGATTCTGTGCTCTGAGCTGGCCGGCTTGATGAAGAAATCACATCCCGGCAATCACTTATTCCACGAGTACCATTCCAACGAGTCGAAGGATCCGAACTCGGTTTTATTCCACGCGTTAGGAGCCTGGCGAACAGGACCCGGATTTCACGATGTTCTCTGGAGTCCCGCGTTCCTCGTGCCGGCATCGCAACTGTTGGGCGGCTCGGTACGGTTTTGGCATGATCAACTCTTCTGCAAACCAGCGAATCACGGAGGAGTCGTTGCCTGGCACCAGGACTACTCCTACTGGACACGCACCGAACCGATGTCGCACCTTACTTGTTGGATCGCGCTCGACGACAGTGACCGTGACAATGGCTGCCTCTACTATGTTCCGGGGAGCCATCGTTGGAAGCTGTTGCCCGTAACCGGACTGGCGGGGAACATGGATGAAATCATGACCGTGTTATCACCGGAGCAAAAGCAGGCTTTCCAACCCGTTCCGATTGAGCTCAAGCGCGGGCAATGTACTTTCCATCATCCTTTAATGGTGCATGGTTCTTACGAAAACCGGTCACAGCGGCAGCGGCGGGCGACGTTGATCAATGCGTTCAGAGACGGAGTGCGATCCGCGTCCGGCCAGGAATTACTGGCGGGCGTTCCTCCCATCCCGCCAGGAGACAAGATGGACGGTCAATTCTTCCCCCTGCTATTTGATCCGCAGTCGACGCGGTAACTGAGAAATTCTGCGGAAACGAGATAAAAAACGTACCTCAGTGCCAGATGATTTTGCTGGGTTTTTGTACGGGCTGAAGAGTCTGCGTGAGGAACCTCATTTCCAAACAAGTCTCTGTCCTGACCACAGATCCTGGGTGCCCCACATCTCGCTTGTTTTTCGCGAGATGTGGGATACCACAGCCTTTTGTCCGTAACTTTTAAGCTTCTAGCCAGACGCCCTAAGCTTTGGGTCATTCTTCGGAAGCGGGAGGTTGAGGTCCGTGGTATCCCATATCTCGCGAAAAACGAGCGAGATATGGGGCACCCAGAGCTAGTTTGCAGGGTCAGAATGCAAATTCACAGTTCTCACGCAGGCACTGAAGCCAGTACCTTCAGGGAGCAAAAGCCGTACCTCAGGGGCTAAAGCCCTCAACAGCCCAAGCGCAATGCGGCACGGCTGAAGCCGTGCCCTTCGTCCAGAGTTTGTCCTCAGCCTGTAAAGTCTGGATCAGCCGTTCCTCCGGACTGAATCAGGTTTTCCAACCTACTCAGGACTAGCGCGTGCCGTCTGCTCCCGCTCCGTGATCCGGTTCACGCACGGTGAGGATTTGATCAGCCTTAATTCCGGTAACGGTTTGAACGATACCGCTGGGCCACCGGATCTCCAACAACTCGACCCTGTCAGACGCCCCCAAACCAAAATGGACACGCGGGTCACTCGACGCCCCGAAGCCAGTGCTGGTGGTGGCGTGATTGAAAATAGGTGAGCCGCCGCTGGGCGTCACCTTAAGCCGCGCTCCCAGGCCGTCGCGGTTGCTTCGCGTGCCGACCAATTTCACCATCAACCAATGGTGGTTCCCCGGCGAACGGTTGATGAGAAGTTCAGAAAGGGCGTTCTGATTGGTCACAATTGCGTCCACACGGCCGTCGTTGTTGAAATCGCCGAACGCCACGCCACGGTGAGCATTCGGAACAGAAACAGCAGGGCCGGCTGTGGAACTCACATCTTCGAAACGATGGTGGCCTGTGTTACGAAGCACCTTGTCGGGTAGTTTCGAGGGAAGATGATTGATCTCCTCGGAGTTGTCCAGGATGGCGGAACAGGCAATAAAAAGGTCCTTCCATCCATCGTTGTCGAAATCAGCGATACCGCTGCCCCACCCGGTAAGGCCGGCGGTAATGCCACTCAAACCCCAGGACCCGGTGACGTCCTCAAAGTCTTTGCCCCGGTTGAGGAACAACGGAAAGGTGTCGCCCACCTGTCCCACTACGAAGATATCGGGCCGCCCATCGTTATCAACGTCGCGAAAGTCGGTTCCCATGCCTGCGATGGATTTCCCGTTTTCGCTGTAAGCCACCCCGCGCTCGACGCCATCCTCGCGAAAAGTGCCGTTGCGCTCGTTGTGAAATAAGAAATTACGATAGGTGTCGTTGGACACGAATACGTCTTCAAAACCGTCACCGTCATAGTCCGCGAACGCGACCCCCATACCCTTACCGATAAGTTTATCCACGCCGGAGCGAACCGACACATCCGTGAACGTCCCGTCGCCGTTGTTGTGAAACAGCATATTTGGTTGGCCGGTGTAAGCATTTGGGGAACAATAGGAGGTGATTTCGCCAGACTTACAAAGCGGCTCATTCTGCAATGACCAATTGACGTAATTGGTGACGAAGAGATCCAGCTTGCCGTCGTTGTCATAGTCAAACCAGCCCGCGGCGACCGACCAGGTTTTGCCCAGCTTGGGGTGGATTGCTGCCACTCCCGCCTTCTCCGTAACGTCGGTAAACGTGCCGTCGCCGTTGTTATGAAAGAGCTGATTATGGTTGACCCCAGTGACATAGAGATCGACCCAACCATCATTGTCATAGTCGGCTGCAGCTACGCCCATGCCGTAGCCAGTTCCGCGCACGTTCGCCTTTTCAGTGACGTCGGTGAATGTGCCGTCGCCATTGTTACGGTACAGCCGATTCCAGAACGAGGGGTCGGATTTATCCATGTCGGGTAGACGCGCGCCGTTCACGAAGTAGAGATCCATCAGCCCATCGTTGTTGTAGTCGAAGACTGCGACGCCCGCCAGCATTGCTTCTACCTGGTGTTTTCGTGGGGTCACGCTGTTGTTCATTTTGAAGGTGATATCGCTGCGATCGATCAGATTCTCAAAAACGATGGGCCCAGGCTCAGACTGGAGCCCTGGATGGAGCCCTGGACGGGCCGGCTGCTGCTGCTGCGCGATGAGACACCATCCGGCGCAGCCCAGAAGCAATGAAAGGAGCAGTGGAAGGAGCAATGGAAGACAGGTCCTGCGCCTTGCCGGGATGCCCACTGAAGCCTCTTCCTCAGGCCGCCATGTTCGGCCGGAATCGCCCCTTTCTACGTCGCTGGACTCCATCATGTCAACGCGCCCACCTTGGCCGGTTTGCTCTGCTCTTCCTTTATGCCTAAGATTGCCTGGGGCGGCGGTCATTGTCCAAAATGCTCAAGTTGATGTGGAAATTTTCCGCGGCATGTTGCATCGGCCTTTGTTTTTCCGCGCTAGCACTCGCAGCAGAAGTTCAGGATCCGGCTCCCAAAATTGGGGATGATGTGAAACAAGGCCTCGCCGCAGCAGAGTCCGACTACACACAGCAACAATACGCAACGGCCGAGGCTGAACTGCACACGCTCTTGCTGCGTGTCCCGCAGAATTATTCAGCCAATGAATTACTCGGCCTGGTGTTAACGGCGGAAGGCCGGGATGCGCAGGCTACCTCCTTTTTTGAGCATGCAGTTCGGATAAGTCCATCGTCGGTGCCGGCCCGGGAAAATCTTGCCGCGAATTATGCCAAGCGCAATAAGAACACGCTTGCCGAAATGGAATTCAAGACACTCGTCAGGCTCGATCCGGGGAACTTCGAACTACAACACAACTGTGGCGAGTTTTACATCAACCTCGGCAAGATTGCCGACGCCGTCGCTCCGCTCAAAGCGGCGCAACAACTGAGACCCACTGACTACTCGAACGGATACGATCTCTCGCTTGCCGAAATGATGTCGGGCCGGTTAGCAGAAGCGCAAGCGCAGGCCCAAAGTTTGTTGGCTTTAAAGGAGACCTCGGAGCTGCATTCCATTCTTGCGGAGGTATATGAGAAGCAGAATAAGTTCCTTCTTGCGGCGCAAGAATATCAGCACGCGGCCAAAATGGACCCCACGGAGGCGACTATTTTTGATTGGGGAGCCGAGCTTCTGCGGCACAAGAACCTGCAGGAGGCTGCGCAGGTCTTTGGGAGTGGTGTCCACCTCTACCCGCAGTCCTGGCGTTTGAACACCGGCCTCGGTCTAGCTCGGCATATGCTGGGCAACGATCAGGACGCTGTGAATCCCCTCGTGCATGCGGTGGATCTCAATGCAAGCGATCCCAGATCGTATTTCTTTCTCTCTACCCTCGGCCGCATTGCGGCGGAGCAGGCTGCCCAGGTAACGGCCTGTTTTGAGCGGTATGCACGAGACTATCCAAAGTCGGCACAGGCACAGCTCTACTACGCGAACAATCTATGGCAAAGGTACGAGGCTTCAAACGAAACCACCAATACGGAAAAGATCGAGGGGCTGCTGAAAAAAGCGGTAACCCTCGATCCCACGCTGGCACAAGCGCATATGCAACTCGGCGTTCTTTATGCTCGCCGTGGAGACTATCCACGTGCCGCCGTGGAATTTGAACGGACGATCAAGCTCGATCCAACACTGGCCTCTGCACACTATCGGCTGGGGCAAGCCCTGATCCGTATGGGACAGAGAAAGCAGTCTGCGCAGGAAATGGAAGCTTTTCGAAAACTCGACTCGGAGAAGAAGCAGGAAGACACGGTTGTTGCCTTTCTCCTGACAAGACAGGACAAACCGAAATAGTGCCGAGCTCGGAGTGCCCGGGTGCCGATTTGAGAATGCCGCCGACTTGACAATGCCGGTGTGGGTAGTGATACTTCTCACGGTTGATGCAAGCATCATTGCGTACTGCGCATTCGGGCGGCCTTACTTTTCCAGGGCTTGCGAGGGTAATTCGTGATGGCAGGATTGCGCCTCATGGCACCTGGAGACCCTTGCGGCTGCTCCTTCAACTGGATCGGGGAACTGGATCGGGAAAGGACAAGGCTTTGAATTGCGGCTTCCTGTCTGGCTCGACCATCCCACCGGCAGCACCCCCTTCGAAAGTACAACGCCGCGCAGGACGCCATGCGCTTTTGCTGGCCGGCCTGTTATTTCTAAGCTTCGCGGGGAGGGCGCTTGCACAGTCTGGCCTACCGGAAGGACCGGGCAAGGCAGTGGTAGAGCGTATGTGCACCACCTGTCACGGACTGAACGTGGTCACCGGGCAAAGGATGACGAAGCAACACTGGGCCGACCAGGTAGACGACATGGTTGCGCGGGGCGCGATCGGCAGCGACGCGGACATCCGGCAGGTCGTCGAGTACCTCTCCAGGAATTT
The DNA here is from genome assembly GCA_963717225.1 of uncultured Acidobacteriaceae bacterium. GTDB lineage: Bacteria > Acidobacteriota > Terriglobia > Terriglobales > Acidobacteriaceae > PALSA-350. The sequence continues at coordinate 20,290 of CAVQWB010000001.1, forward strand.
CGGCAAGGGTAAACCTCCTGCCGGCGACGCAAAACCGGCAGCCGCCGCAGCGAACAGTGTTGCGGCCGCTCCGCCTGTTTCCACGGCTCACGTGGAAGGAGATGAGAATTGGCACGGTCCCACAACCGGTGTGACCTTCGGCCGGATCCTCGACGCCAAGCAAGAACCCCAGAATTGGCTGACCTTTGGGGGAACATACCAAAGCCTTCACTACAGCACGCTCAATCAGGTCACGCCCGAAAACGCCCACAACCTGGAGCTTAAGTGGGTCTTTCAGGCGCGGTGGCTCGATCCCTACGAGACCACGCCGTTGGTGGTTGATGGGGTTCTTTACACCATGCAAGGAGACGACGTGGTAGCGCTCGACGCCACCAACGGGCGCCTCTTTTGGATCTACAAATACACACCTGTGTCTGAGGCAAGGTTATGTTGCGGGCGCATCAGCCGAGGTTTGGCCATCCTGGGGGACACTCTGTACATGGCAGCCGTAGACGCGCACCTGATCGCGATCGATGCTAAAACCGGGCACCCGCTGTGGGACACGAAGGTTGCCGAGACGACCTCTGGCTACACCATGACCGTCGCCCCCCTGGTCATCAAGGACAAGGTGATCGTCGGGGTTGCCGGAGGCGAGTATGGCATCCGCGGTTTCATCGCGGCCTACAACGCTCACACCGGGAAGGAAGCCTGGCGCTTCTACACCATCGCTGGACCGGGTGACCCCGGACGCAACAGCTGGGGCGGCGACTCGTGGAAGCATGGTGGTGGTTCCATATGGACAACCGGCTCGTTTGACCCAACAACCAACCTGACCTATTGGGGCGTAGGCAACGCGGGTCCCGACTACAACGGAGACGTGCGGCCGGGCGACAATCTCTATTCCTCGACGTTGGTTGCGCTGGATGCCGATACCGGCAAGTTGAGGTGGCATTACCAGGCCAATCCCCATAACGAATTCGATTGGGATGCCGTGCAGGTTCCATTGCTGACCAACATCACCTGGCACGGCGAGCCGCGCAAAGTAATTCTCTGGGCCGATCGAAACGGTTTCTTCTATGTGCTCGATCGAACCAACGGCGAGTTCCTGCTGGGTAAGGCCTTTGTCAAACAAAACTGGAACCTGGGCTTTGAGAAGAATGGACGGCCCATCATGGATCCCCGAGCAAAATCCAGTACTGAGGGCACTCTCATCTTTCCCGACAATCAGGGGGGGACCAATTGGTTCAACCCGTCGTTTAGCCCGCGCACCGGGCTTTTCTATCTGAATGCCCGCGAGAACTACTCGTCCACATTTTTCAAAGGCCCGCAAGAATATGAAGAAGGCGACCGTTACGATGGCCGAGGTCGCCACCCTTTCGGCTATCGAGCGATCGTTGGCGATGACGATGAGAAGTACACGGCGGTACGAGCTCTCGATCCACAAACCGGCGAACGCAAATGGCAGTTCAAGTTGAACACCGGCAACAGCCTGCACACGTTTGAGGGTTGGCAGACTGCCTTCGGCGCGGCTGGAATTTTGACCACGGCTTCCGACGTTTTGTTTACCGGTGGTCGAGAAGGCACCTTTGTTGCACTGGACGCGCGCAACGGATCGCTGCTTTGGAAAGCCATCCTGGGTGGCCCGATGATCATGAACCCCATTACCTACGCTGTCGACGGTAAGCAGTACATCGCTGTCAATGCCGGCACCTCGCTGTTTGTCTTTGGCTTGCGTTGATGGAATTGCTTCGATCCCGAACGAGGGAATCAAGAGGAGCTATGAGCAACTGGCTGGTTAGCCTGGGACTTGGCATGATCGTAAGCGGCATGCTGCTTGCTCAGGAACACAACGCCGGTGCTCGCCCGAAGACTGCAGCCGAGACACAGGTTCCAGGGGATTCAGCACAAGGCCAAGCTATTTTTGAAGGCCAGGGAGCATGCCTGTCCTGTCACCGGGTGGGAGACCGGGGTTCAAGGTTGGGACCGAATCTGAGCGACATCGCCACCCAGCGCAGCGTTGAGGAGCTGCAGAAGGCATTGATCGATCCCAATCAGGAAGTTGCGGCCAGAACCGGCTCTATCGAGTGGTCACCAGAGATGGGAGAGAAATCACCGGAAAACTTCTGAACCAGGATATTGATAGCTTGCAGATGCTGGATTCGAAGGAGCATCTGGTCGCTTTCCAGAAATCGGCCTTGCGCGAATTCAACTTTGTGAAAACTCCTCCCATGCCTTCTTACCGGGACAAGCTCAGCGCCGGCGAGCAGACGGACCTGATCGCTTATCTCGCTACTTTGAGGGGGATTGTCAAGCAATAGAAACGCGCGAGTAGTCGCGGAGTTCCTCTTTATTTACGACAAATGACGGGTGGGCCCCACATCTCGCTCGTTTTTCGCGAGATGTGGGATACCACGGATCCAGACCTTAAGTGTTGATAGTGAGCCGAATGCATTCGGATTTAGCCCATGTTGCGAGCGAGGGCCGATGCTTGACAACGAATTGACGCGAATGATAGCGTCCATCTGATGCAAAATGCGTTGCGTACTGTGCACCTAACTCTGACGCTCGTCGCCACGGTTTTTCTCTCGTCCACGGCGGCCGCGGCGGAGTACCCGAGCGCCGATATTTCAAATGGACAAATCAAAGCCAAGGTCTATCTACCCGATGCCGGCAAAGGCTTTTATCGCTCGACCCGTTTTGACTGGTCTGGCGTGATCGGGAGTCTGGAGTACAAGGGGCACCAGTTTTACGGAGATTGGTTCCAGGAAATCGATCCCGCAGTCTACGACTTCAACTACAACGAGAAGGGCGTCGTATCCGCTCCCTTCACTGCGATGGTCGGTCCGGGGGAGGAATTCAACACGGCGGGCAAGGCTCTTGGATTTGACGAAGCCAAGCCTGGCGGGACATTTATCAAAATTGGTGTCGGCGTACTGCGAAAGCCTGATGATTCGAAATTCGACCACTCCAAGACTTATGCGATCGTTGACGGGGGCAAGTGGACCACTAAGAAAACGAGTAACTCTATAGAGTTCACTCAGAACCTGTCCGATCCAGCTACTGGCTACGGCTACTTGTACAAAAAAACCATTCGGCTGATACCCGGACAGCCGGAGATGGTACTGGAGCACAGCCTGAAGAATACCGGAACCAGGAGCATCGAAACGACCGTATACGATCACAATTTCTGGACTCTGGACCAGCTCCCGCCCGGCCCGGGGCTGGTGGTCCGGTTTCCATTCCAATTGCAAACTACGCGGCCGCCCCAGGGAAATTTCGCGGAGATCCGGGGCAATGAATTCGTCTACACCAAAACGCTTGCAGGCCGGGACCGCGTGGTCTCCAGCTTTCAGGGGTTTAGCGATACGGCCGCCGACTATGACATTCGCGTAGAGAATCAAAAAGTGGGAGCCGGGGTCAGAATACGGGGAGATCGCCCGCTTTCAAACGTCGCCCTGTGGTCCATTCGCACTGTCATGGCAATTGAGCCGTACATCGCGATGAAGATCGAGCCCGGTAAGGACTTCACCTGGAAACTCACATACGACTACTACACCATGAAGCCAAGTACAGAAATTAATCCAACTGGGAACTGAATCTATGCAATGCAAATTGCGCTGTTCGCACTTTAGTCTTGACAGTCTGAATTACCGGGCAGGATAATTTCGCGGGTTCGGATCTTTGGTTCCGAGGGGTCACAAGAACTTACTGGGGCTTTGGATTTTCGAGAACTGGCCCGGCTGAAGGGCACGACACGTTGTAGCTCCGCCCAACCTTGCAGGGGCGGAAAGCCACAACGATCTTTTTTGCAAACCTTCTAGTGTGCATTCAAATTTGCGTAATACGCAAGATTGGCAACAAGAGAAAGCGTTTACTGGCGACCATCGCGGGACTCGATACTCATGGGCTGGCCCGTCGCATCGTCTTGGAAAACGACAACAGCTGAGTGAAACAGTGAATAAGTGAGGCATCCGATGCGTTTATTTGGAGAGAAGATCAAAGGCAGAGGTTTCGTTGTTCTGGCAAATATCCTTTTGCTGTCTGCGGTATTGCATGCACAGGTCGATACCGGACAAGTACTGGGCACTGTGCTGGATCAGCAGGGAGCGGCTGTTGCCGGCGCCCTTGTGACGCTTATCAACTCAGACCAAAACGTCACCCTCGCCGAGCACACGGATGCGCGGGGCGCATTTCAATTTGCGAGCACCAGAATCGGCAGGTACACGCTGACCGTGGAAGCCCCGGGTTTTGCCAAACTTACCCAAACCGATGTTGTGGTCAGCATCCAGCAAAGCGTAGTCGCCAACCTCACGCTTAAGCCAGGCAGTGTGCAGTCCACCGTAGAGGTGACGACCGCGCCGGCGCAGCTGCAAACCGAAGATGCGTCGGTCGGAAATGTGGTTGCGGCGAAGGCTATCAGCGATTTGCCACTCAACGGAAGGAACTATACGTTTCTAGCGCAACTGAGTGCGGGCGTCACTCAGGCCCAGCAGGACACGCGCGGTCTGGCGGCGAATGGCGGGTTCTCCTCCAACGGAACTCCGCCAAACCAGAACAACTATCTTCTCGACGGCGTAGACAACAACTCGAATCTTACCGATTATCTGAATGGCGCCTTCTACGTTTACCTGCCGTCAGTCGATTCGCTCCAGGAGTTCAAGGTCCAAACCAGCAATTTCAGCGCCGAGTTCGGCCGCGCCGCGGGCGCTGTTCTGAACGCCACCACCAAGTCGGGAACGGATCGATTTCACGGGAGCGCATTCGAATTCCTGCGCAATGACGCGCTGGATGCACGGAACTATTTTGAATATGGCCCCAAGGGTGAATTTCGTTTGAACCAGTTTGGTTTTACCCTGGGCGGCCCCATCTTTATCCCGCGCCTGTATGACGGAAGAAAACATAAGACGTACATTTTCGGGGACTATCAGGGAACGCGCATCATCCAGGCCAGTCCAATCACTTCGAGTGTTCCAACGGCGGTGGAGCGGGCCAGCGGTTACACCAATTTTTCCGAACTGATCTCCGGGCAGAGTGGGACACGAACCGATCTCCTGGGGCGCACGACTGCCGTAGGGCAAGTATTCGACCCGGCGACCACTCGCACCGTGACTGCGGGTCAAGTCGATCCCGTAACCGGCCTGACGGCGAATGGAACGGGTTTCGTGCGAGAGCCATTTCCAGGCAATCAGGTTCCGGCAGCTCGTTTGGATCCGAACGCGGTCAAGTTGCTGAATACCTATCCCGCGCCGAATCTTCCGGGAGTGTTTTCCAACTACTCGAGCGCACCCAACCTGGTGGATACCATCAACCAGGGAGACATCAGACTTGATCAGGTCACTGGGCAAAAAGGTCAGGTTTTCGGTCGCATTAGCTACCTGAGGGAGCCTACTTTCATACCTGCGCCCTTCAATACGGTCGCCGCGGGGGGCGCCTTTGCAACTGGCAGTCAGATTAATGATGCCAAGGACGACGTACTCGGCTGGACGTACCTTATCTCACCAACGTTGGTGAATGAGGCAAGAGGCGGATATTCGCGTATAGGCACCTCGCGATATCAACCCTTCGCTTCGGATCTCACCATACCGGGCCAATACGGGATTCAGGGAATTCCGCAATTCCCCAATAACGGTGGCTTACCGACCTACAATCTCGCCGGGCTGAGTCAGCTTGGTGCCTCCCCGTGGCTGCCAACGTCGGAAACCGGGACTGTCCTGCAGGCGACGGAGAATCTGACCAAGATTGCAGGAGCGCACAGCTTCAAAGGCGGCTTTGCGTTCCAGAGGGCAGCTATTTCGTTCTTCCAGCCGGCATACGGTCGTGGCAATTTTACCTACAGCGGCAGATATTCGGATGTTGCGAACACGGCAGCCTCGCAAGCCGGCAGTAATACCACGATTGGCACTGGAGGCGGAAATACTGGGCTGGCGCAGCTCTTGCTTACCCCCACTGCGGGCAGCGTTCCAGGGGCATTCGACAATGTAGGAGGAGCAGATGGGTCGGAAGCCTCGAATGCGGCGGATATTGCCATCACGAGAAATTACTACGGTATTTATGGTCAGGATGATTGGAAGGTTTCCTCGCACCTCATTCTGAACCTCGGCCTGCGTTGGGAATTCATCGGTCACGGCGTATCGGCGGGGGATCAGCAGGCAAACTTTGTTCCCCCTACCGGAAATCAAGGCCCTGAGTTCCTGATGTCGACGGCGGTTTGTAATAAGAATCTATCCACATCGTTCCTTACCTTGACGGCGAAGGACGGTATCGCGATCAAATGTTCAGGCATCCCGGGTTTGGTGAACACCCCCAAGAGTAATTTTGCTCCGCGGGTGGGATTTGCCTATCAGTTGGAGAAGAATCTTGTGCTTCGAGGAGCATTCGGAATTTTTTACGGAGCGCCCAACAACGGCGACAACCTGGGAACCGCCGGCAACTATCCTTTCTCCTATAACTTCTCCTACAGCGCTCCAGACTCTGGTCATCCCCTTACTTACCCGACCGGTGCGATCGCGACCCTCGAATCCGGGCTCAGTGCGATCAATTTCGTGCCGCTGAATGTGAACGCAGAGGGTCTCGGACTCAGCGGCGTGCAGATCACTTATAAGACGCCTTATTTTCAGGCCGACAATCTCGCCTTCGAGTATCAGATATCCTCCACCACCACCTTCACCTTAGGTTATGTCGGCAACCAGGGGAGGCACCTGGCGGTGTTTGCGGGCACCAATAACGTGAGTCAGATCCTGCCACCTGCTTACAATCCTCAGGCCTATATCCCCTGGCCCGATTTTGCCCGTGGTTTCGGCTACAAGATCACGGGCGCCAACGGCAATTACAATTCTTTGCAAACCAGTATCCAACGCCGGGTGCTCCACGGATTAACCATGTTGGCCAACTACACCTGGTCCAAATGCATGACCGACGCGCGCGATGGCCTGGACAACAACATTGGCGGATACCGGGCAGTCGATCTACCGGGATTTGGGATCCACGGGGACTATGGCGAATGCGACTACAACGTACCGCAGATGTTCCACGCAAGCGGGACTTATGAATTGCCATTCGGCCGCGACCAGAAGTTCCTGGGAGGTTCACCAAGGTTTGTAGATGCTCTGGTGGGCCACTGGACGGCAAATACCATCATCACCCTGCAAAGTGGCCAACCGTTTACCGTTCCGTGTACGATCGCGACCGCAGCCGGCGTTGGATGTTACGCAAACACTACGGGAATTGATCGCTATGGGCCACAGCACGATGTGAACCAATGGATGAATCCAGCGGCGTTTGCGAATCCGGCGACGGTCACGCAAATTGGAGAAGGCGGGTTCGCAGCGCTAGGAGGTCAGGGAAGTCAGGTTCTCGGTCCAGGTTTCCATCGGATGGACTTGTCGTTTCTCAAACAAATTCCAATCTGGGAGGACTTCCGCGCGGAATTCCGAGCTGAAATCTTCAACCTGACCAACACGCCGCAGTTCGGACTGCCAGGATTCTCAGGACCAGGTGTCGTGGCGGCTCCGGGCTCGCTGGACTTTACCAACACCGCTGCTTTTGGCAGGATCACAGCGACCCGCGATGGAGCCTACGATCAACGTGAGGTGCAGTTGGCGCTTAAACTATATTGGTAAGCTTCGCTCCAGGGCAATTGCGATGTTCTGCTGCGCAACACTAGTGGCCTGTAACAGCTGATTCAGGAGTAGAGCCAAATCTGCGAAAATGCGCGACCCTTTTATGGGTCACGGCTATCGTGCTTTGTATCAGGGCCCGACTTTAGTCGGGCCGCAAAGGGCTGAGAAAGAATTGGGCTTTAGCCCCTGCGGCTCTACCAAATCAGCTGTTACGGTCCACTAGCTGGCGGGTCTCGATATTGAGCTTGCCGGCGACGTCGCGTAGCGGTGTCGCGTACTCTGGAACTGTATTTGATTACGCGAAGTTGGCTACGCTTCGCTGACAAGGGAAGAGCAATGTCTGGGAAACGTTTTTTGCGGTTGGCAATGTTCGTGTTCTTCGGTTCTCTGCCGGTGTTTGCAGTGGGTCCATCCTTTCATCCTGACGCTAAGTTCACCGGTTCGACCCTTGCGGGTTGGCACACGGTCGGACCCGCCCAGTGGCGTGCAGAGAACGGCGAGATCGTCGGAACGCCGAAACAGGGCCATGGCGGTTGGCTTGTCCTCGATCGCTCGTATCAGGACATCGGTGTCTATACGCAATTTCGTTGCAATGGAGCTTGCGAAACCGGGGTGCTGCTGCGCGCGGAAAAGACGCCAACCGGCATAAAAGGTATTTACGTTGCGCTCAGCGAACCGGACCTATCGTCTTACGCTGTGAGCCTGGATGCCCAGGGGCAGATCGTAGCGCGCGACAAATTGAGGTATGGCGGCGGACTGGAGCGAATCGCGCCGCCACCGAGTCCCAACGCTCCGCGCCCGTACCATCCGCCGGCCGTCACCGTCAAGTTGCCCTTTGAGCGCCCGGATAGCGAGTTGCGACCCACAGACTGGAATCAGGTCGAGATTCTCTTCGATGCCAATATCGTCCGCACCTTTCTTAACGACGGTCGCGAGCACGGTGCGGTGGGGGATGAAGGATACGGACCCATTGCGCTTTACGTTGGTGGCAGTGGGGAGGTGCGTTTCAAGGATCTGGCTTATAAAGATCTGGGGGTGAAGGTCCATTATCCGGATCAGACGTCGAGTAACTTTCGCAAGCAGCAACTGAGCGACTTCTATTATTCATGGAGTTCCACCGCGGCAGACTTCAATCATGACGGTATCCTGGACGTCGTTTCCGGCCCTTACATCTACTACGGTCCCGATTACAACAAGACGAGGGAGATGTACCTTGCCGAGACCGTAAACCCTTCTACCAAATTTGCGACTGATGCCTGGATGCAGTTTGCTGCAGATTTCACCGGGGATGGCTGGCCCGACGTGATTACGGTGAGCTACGGCGCGGAAAATGGTGGTGTCTTCCTATACGTAAACCCTAAGGGGGAAGATCGCCTTTGGGACAAGTACAAAGTGGTCGCCGACGTCCAAAGCGAAATTGCAGTGTTGCGGGATGTGGATGGAGACGGTAAGCCCGAAGTGGTCTACATGGGCGACGGGCAGGTCCGTTATGCAAAACCCGATCCTGCAAATCCCACCGGACAGTGGATCGTGCACAACGTTTCCGAAAAAGGGTACGCTACCGCCCACGGCATCGGGGTAGGCGATATCAACGGCGACGGCCGAATGGATATCGTGAATCCCTACGGATGGTGGGAGCAACCTGCGGCGGGCAGCAACCAGGAGACGTGGACCTATCATCCGGAGGTCTTTGCACGGTATGGACGCGGCATCATGGGCGGCAGTGTCATGGCAGTTTACGACGTCAATGGCGACGGCCTGAACGACGTTGTGACGGTGCTCAATCCGCATGGTTGGGGGATGGCGTGGTTTGAGCAGAAGCGCGACCCCCAGGGCAAAATTTCATTTGTGAAGCACATGATCATGGATGACTTCTCTACCCACAACGCGGGAGATGTAGCCTTCTCTGAGCCCCACGGCACTACCTTTGCAGACGTCGATGGCGACGGCGTGCCTGATTTTATTGTCGGTAAGCGGTATTGGTCTCATCTTGATACCTATCTTGATCCGGATCCTTATGGTCAACCCGTCCTGTATGTATATAAGACGGTGCGAAACCCGAAAGCGCCGGGAGGCGCGGAGTTTGTGCCTGAACTCATTGACAATCATTCCGGTGCTGGCTCTGACTTGCTCGCTATAGATCTAAATAAAGACGGGGCGATGGATATCGTCACCGCGACGAGATTCGGCACATTCATCTACTGGGGTAAACCGCGGCATTAACAGGCTGCGGAAAAAAACGAATTTTTTGAAGGGGACGGCCTTCAGGCCGTCCGTAAGCGATTGCAAATCTGTCCGGCTTTAGCCGCTGAGGGAACGGCTTTCGCTTCCTATTCGACCTTTTTCCGCAGCCTGATTAAGCACGGGAAATGTGGGATACGACAGGGAGATCCACTCCCCGCAGGTATTGCTGGATTCGCTCTCGCTCTCCGCTCGATATGGGTCGAAGAGGCGGCGTAAGCGCGGCATCGCATATTCCCAGGATCGAGAGTGCGGCTTTGAGTCCGCGGACCGGGTTGTGGGGATCATCCGCGGAGCGATACACAGCGTTGTCGAATTGGATCACTTGCTCATGAAGGGCGGCGACACGTCTGACGTCCTGTGCGACGGCGGCTTCATACAGTTCAACAAAAAGTCGCGGGCGGACATTCGAACCGCCGGCCATGCCCCCGTCAGCTCCCATGAGCACGGCTTCCGCCAGCAGGTCATCGGGTCCAACCAGAAGGCTGAAGTCAGGCAACGACCGGACGCCCTCCCTCACCGCGTGAAAATAACCCATGTTCAAGCCGCTATCCTTGAGCCCCACGATGTTGGGTTCGGCAGCAGCCTCAATCGCGGTCGCGACTTCAAGCCAAAGGCGCGTGTTTAATGGAGCATTGTAAAGAAAGAGGGGAAGAGGTGAATCCGATGCCAGCCGCTTGAAATATTGCAACAGATCCGCTTGCCCGACCTGATAGTAATAAGGCGGCGCAGCGACGACCGCCGCCGCACCGTATTCATAGGCCTTGGCCGCCATGCGCAACGCGTCCTGGTACGAGGTGTCTGTGATCCCAACGATTACGGGCACGCGGGAGCCGGCAACTTCACAGGTTTGCTGTATCAGCGCCGAACGCACGTTGTAGGGCAGGTTTGGCGCCTCACCCGTCGTGCCCAGAATGAAGATGCCATGAACCCCGCCCTCTATCAGGTGTTCGATCAGCCGCTCCAGACCTTTCGGGTCCAGATTCAGGTCCTGATCGAGCGGGGTGACCATGGCAGTGATGACGCCGCGTAGCGGGCTAGGCAATTTGTGCTTCAAGAGCGTCTCCTGACTGCGCCCGGAGAATGATAGCATCAGCCCTCGGAGGGTAATAAAATTCGATCAGGACAGGAGTGCGACGGCAAAGGATGAGTATCGAGCACACGGTATTGGTGGTGACGCAGGACAACGATCCTCAGTTGAGCATGTTGAAGGATCTGCGACACATTGTGGGTCGCAAACCAGAAGATTTCGCCGCCGCGGTGAACGATCCTGTGGTGATCCTTGCCTGGTCGGCGCCACGGGCAGTGTTGCGCGATGTCTTTCACATGTGCAAAGACGTTCGCTGGGTTCATTCGCGCTCCGCAGGATTGGACAGCGTGCTGTTCCCCGAGTTGGTTGCAAGCGATGTCCCGCTAACCAACGGGAGCGGTGTTTTCAGCCAGTCGCTGGGAGAATTTAGTCTCGCGGCGATTCTGTATTTTGCTAAGGATTTTCGGCGCATGATTCGCAGCCAGATGGCGGGAGAGTGGGATCAGTTTGACGTGGAAGAGATCGACGGCCAGACCGTCGGGATTGTGGGCTACGGAGATATTGGCCGCGCAGTAGCGAAGCGAGTGCGTCCCATGGGCATGACCGTACTCGCGCTGAAAAGACACGCCCCAGAGGGGGCCGATCCCTTGATCGATCAGTTCTATAAGCCGGAAGGTTTGTTGACGATGCTGGCGCGTTGTGACTACGTGGTGGTCTCGCTGCCGCTAACACAGGAAACCCGTCACATGATCAGCGATAAGGAGTTCGCAGCGATGAAGCCGACTGCGGTGGTGATCAATGTAGGGCGAGGCCCAGTGATCGACCAGGCGGCGATCGTCCGGGTTTTGACCGCAAAGCGGATCAAGGGTGCAGGGCTCGACGTGTTCGAGCATGAGCCGCTGCCGCAGGGGGACCCCATGTATCGCCTCGAGAACGTACTGTTGTCGCCCCATTGCGCGGATCACACGAAAGATTGGCTCAACCAGGCGATGCGCTTTTTCCTGGAGCAGTATCGCCGCTTTTCGAACGGAGAACCGCTCCAGAACGTGGTCGATAAGAGCTTGGGATATTAAATGGACAACCGCAAAAAACTACGCAGCAGTAGCTGGTTCTTTGACCGCGACGAACCGGGCGAAGCAGCCGTCTACCTGGAACGTTACAGCAATTACGGTCTCACCCGCGCTGAGCTCCAATCCGGAAGGCCGATTATCGGCATCGCGCAGAGTGGGAGTGACCTGGTTCCGTGCAACCGGATCCACGTAACGCTTGCCGAGCGAGTGAAGGCGGGTATACGGGATGCCGGCGGCGTGCCTTTTGAATTTCCTACCCATCCGATTCAGGAGACGGGCAAGCGGCCCACCGCTGCCCTCGATCGCAACCTCGCCTACCTTGGATTGGTCGAGATTCTGGCCGGATATCCGTTCGATGGCGTGGTGCTCACCACGGGATGCGACAAGACCACTCCCGCGGCTCTGATGGCTGCGGCTACGGTGAATCTTCCGGCCATCGTGCTGTCGGGCGGCCCCATGCTCGACGGTTATGTGAACGGCAAGCTGGCCGGCACTGGGCTTGTGCTTTGGGAAGCGCGCCGTCAATTGGCCGAGGGCGAGATTACTGGCGAGCAGTTGGTGGACAGGGTGCTCGAGGGAATACCGAGCGCAGGCCATTGCAACTCTATGGGCACGGCGCTGTCGATGAATTCGCTGGCCGAGGCCCTGGGAATGTCGTTGCCGGGATGTGGTACCATCCCCGCGCCCTATGCGGACCGGGGGAGGATGGCCTACCTCACTGGGCGGAGAATCGTCGAGATGGTGAGCGAAGATCTCACCCCCAGCAAGGTTCTTAGCCGTGAGGCTTTTGAGAATGCGATCGTAGTCAATTCTGCGATTGGCGGTTCTACCAACTGCCCACCGCACATCATCGCCATCGCGCGCCATGTAGGGGTGGACCTGAACATTCGGGACTGGGAGCGAGTCGGCCACCAGATTCATCTGTTGGCCAACGTGCAGCCTGCGGGGGAATTTCTTGCCGAGGCCTACCATCGTGCCGGTGGGGTGGGTGCGATTTTCGGCGAGTTGATGCAGGCAGGCAAGATCCGTACCGGCGCGCTCACCGTGACCGGGACGACGATTGCAGAACGATACAAGGATGCGCGCAGTCTGGACACCAATGTGATCCGAACCTATGACAATCCGTTGAAACAGAACGCTGGTCTGGTGGTGGTTTCCGGGAATCTATTCAGCTCAGCGCTGGTCAAGACGTCGGTGATCAGCGATGAGTTCAGGCGCCGTTACTTGTCTGAGCCCGGAAACGAAGACTGTTTTGTGGCGCGGGCCGTGGTTTTTGACGGACCGGAGGATTACCGAAAGCGTATCGAGGATCCCTCGCTCGAGATCGATGAGCATTCCATCCTGGTGGTCCGTGGAGCGGGGCCGGTGGGGTATCCGGGCTCTGCGGAGGTGGTGAACATGACACCCCCAGGGAGGCTCATTCGGCAGGGAATTCGCATGCTGCCGTGCATGGGAGACGGCCGGCAAAGCGGCACTTCAGACAGCCCATCGATTCTGAATATCTCGCCGGAATCAGCGATTGGCGGGAACCTCGCCATTCTCAAGACAGGCGATCAGATTAAAGTCGACTTGAAGCAACGTCGTGTGGATGTGTTGCTATCTGAGGAGGAGATTGCGGCTCGCCGCGCTTCAGCGAAGCCTGAGGCGATCACCAATCAGTCGCCATGGCAGGAGTTTTACCGGTCAAATGTTGGGCAATTGGAAACCGGCGCCTGCCTGGAATTTGCCGTGAAGTATCACGATCTGCGCCAGGTGGTTCCCCGGCATTCGCACTAACAACTCTCGATGCGCTTTCATTGGGATGCATCCATAGGCCGGTGATTGGCTGGGGGATTCGGTGGGCCGAAATGAAAAGCGTACCCCAGGGCATAAAGAGGGTGTGTGAGAACCGGAAGAGAAACAGCAGGTCCCTCCACGGCACGCCGGGACAGGTCCACTTCGCGACGCTCCGGTCGGGATGACACATTTTTTTTCGAAGGAAAATGCCCAAAAACGGCCAGAGGGATGGATCTCAACAGTCCAACAGCATTGACATCCCGACCGGAGTTGCCATGGGCCTGTGGCCCATGCAAGGTGATGAAAAACGCCTCGGTCCATCAACCACTCTCTATGCAACCGTCGCCCTTTCCTTTGTCATCCCGAGCAACTGACTCGCCTGCGGCAAGTTAAGAGAGGAATGAACGGGGAGACATCGAGCCTCTTCGACCCACGAGTGCTGGTGCTTTGTATCAGGGCACGACTTTAGTCGTGCCGAAAAACGCCCGAAACGATGGGCTTTAGCCCCTGTTTGTCCCTATGAGCACATTTTGTTCATTGGGAGCGAAGCCGACCTGTCCCGGCGTGCCGTGGAGGGACCTGCTGTTCCTCTTCCGGTTCTCACGCACACTCTAAAGCCCGTACCTACCTGACCGGTGCGCTATCATGCATCTTGCCCGAGAGGATGTCGGGGTGGACAAAATACCAACACCCCGCACCGGCGAGATACAGGCTAGGAAGCACTAGTTCGCGTGAGGAACGCAAACGCAATGGGACTCAGGACTCCGCCGATTTGTCCCGAGGTGTTCATCGCGGCACTGACAGTCGCCGCGTGATCGCCTGCCATATCCGCACACGCCCCCCAACTTGCTCCGAGTAGGAAGTTCAACGACGGAATAT
>CAVQWB010000002.1:0-4698 GCA_963717225.1 uncultured Acidobacteriaceae bacterium
CACCGGCCCCGGGTCTTCCGCCGGCGCCGCAGCCTAACTATACGCAGCTGCTCACCCTGCATCCGGATGGCCGGGACTTCACCAAGCCTCACCAAGTCTTTCCCAACTACCTGAAGACCTGGGAACCCATCACGGTAACGGCGCCGGTGACGACCAACTCCCAGCGTTTGGATGCACTGGTTCATAATGGCAAGATCTATCTGAGCCTGGCCGACGCCATCGTTCTCGGCCTCGAGAACAACTTCGATATTGCCATCCAGCGCTACAACCTTGATATCGCTGACACTGAATTGTTGCGGCGGCGCGAGCCGGCTCCAGTCTTCTGGGCGTTAATACCGGTTTAGTGCAGGGCACGCTGAGCGGATCGTCAGGGAGTAGCTCGAGCTCACTCAGCTGGGCGGTGGCCCCGGCGGCACATCGACTGCGGTTGGAGGCGCCGCTACTGGTTCCGGTGGCCTCTCGCAAACCACCAACGGCAGCGGTCCGACGCCGGAGGTGATGGACCCTGTCCTCACGGGAAGCATGCAGCTGGAACGGACAACGACTCCCCAGCCGACCCCGTTCGGTAGCGGCGGCCCGACCCTGAACACAATCCGGATACTTACAATTTCAACTACAACCAGGGTTTCATCACCGGCACCCAGCTCCAGGTCGGCTTCAACAACAGCCGCATCACCAGCAACAACATCTTTAATGCGTACAGTCCGGAGCTGTATACGACGTTCCGGGCGACCGTGACCCAGCATCTTCTCAATGGTTTTGGTCCGGGCATCAACGGCCGCTTTGTTCTTGAAGCGAAGAACACCCGCCGCATTACGGATTCCGCGTTTCGCCAAGCAGATTCTCTTCACCATCAACCAGATTGAGAACATTTACTGGTCTTTGGTGGGCGACTACGAAGATGTCAGGCGAAGCAGCGTGGTCTCGAGCAGTCCACCCGGCTGGCGTCGGACAACCGCAAACAATTGCAGATCGGCACCCTTGCTCCGCTGGATGTTCTGAACGCCGATAACCAGGTGTCTACCGACACGCAGGCGCTGATCACGTCCCAGACCAAGCTTGAGTTTCAGCAGTTGATCATGAAACAGGCGATCAGCCGCAATCTATGCGATCCGGTTTTGTCGGGTGCTCCGGTGATTCCCACGGACCGCGTCTCACTGCTTGAAATGCCGGAAGAGCGGACCCCGGTCGAGGACCTGGTGCAAAAGGCGTATGCTAACCGTCCTGAGATCGAGCAGAATATTCTGAATTTGCGGAACAATGAGATCACGCTCAGAGCAACCAGGAATAATTTGTTGCCCACGGTAGATCTGTATGGCTTCTATGGCGCTGCTGCGCTCGGCGGCTCGAAGAGTCCCTTTTGCCAGCCTCTTTTTGGCCCCGAGGCCTGCAATGTTCCCACGGTGGGCTACGGCACGGTCTTCACGAACCTGTTTAACAGCTCGGCCCGGACAAGGGAGCCGGCGTAAACGTGACTATCCCGCTGCGGAATCGCACGGCGCAGTCGCTGCAGGCTCGCGCCCTGCTCGAATATCGACAGACGGAAATGCGGCTGCAGCAACTCTATATTCAGGTGCGGATCCAGGTCATCAATGGGCAGTATGCGCTGACCAACGACCGGGCCGCGGTGCAAGCCGCGCTGGCTGCCAGGGAATACAATTTCCAGTCCTACCAGGCGGAGGAGAAAAAGCTGAGGCTGGGTGCATCGACGACGGCGAATGTGTTGCAGCAGGAACGCAATCTCGCTACGGCTGAGAACAATGTCATTTCCACCGAGGCCACATACGCTACAGATCGTGCCTCGCTGGAACAGCTTCTGGCAGAGACGTTGGATCAATATGGGATCCAGCTCACGGACGCAGTGAGCGGCACGGTCACCAAGGAACCGATCATTCCCGGACTGGAACCGGCAAAGGCTGCACCGGAAGCGAACGTACCTGGTCAGCAGCAACAGTTGCAGCACACGGAGCAAATGCCACCACTGCCGGTGATGCCGCCGCAACCGAAACTGACTCCGCAGGAGGAGCAGAACCTGCCTCCGGAGCAGAATACGCCGCCACCCACTAACCCGCCGCCGCCGCCGCCACAGTAGTTGTTGCTTGGGGGCTATCTGGCACCTTGATGGTGCCAGATAGGGTCCGGCGGATTTGGACCTCCCACCAGGGTCTTAGGATCTGGACGGGCGCCCCATGTTCGCTTCAGCGTACATGGGCCGAAAACGGATTCTTCAAATGCTTTCACTCCATGCGCAAGGACTCTTTCCTGGTCGCAGCTTATTCGCCTAGTAGAGCGTTGGAAGGGGCTGCGCCCGGCTTTTTCGGCCCATGTACGCTGGAGCGAACATGGGGCACCCGTCCAGGGAAGAGGGCTTTGCTCCCCCCCAACCGTAACGCAGTTGAAGAACTGCCACTCAGGCCCCAAAGGAAAGTCCCAGCGACCGGGCGACTCCCTGGATATATTCACGGCCCTGGGTGTACTCCTGTTCACTGTGAAGATGTTCCAGCATGAGTGGCGCATCTGTTCCAAGTTGCGACAGTTCTTGCAAGATCGTTTTGTAGTCGATCAAGCCGGTTCCAGGAACTACTTCCTGGATCCAGACCTGGACACCTGGCCCCCACTTGAGATCCTTGGCGTGACAGGACTTTATCCAGGGACCCAGTTTGCGAAAACATTCGCGGATGCCGGCGCTGTTGTTGTACAAGCGAACCGGACTGTTCATGGTGTTGCACACATCCAGATGAACCCCGAAGGCCTTCCGGTCAACAGCCTTCACCAGTCTGAGGTATTCGTCCGGGGAAGTAGGGAAACTCCAGGGCATCATTTCAATGGTAAAAAATGTCCGTTGGGGCTTCACTGCATCAATCAGCTTGCGACAATTTTCAACTGTAGCGTCGACAAATTCCTGGCTCAGGTTTTTGGGGTTTTCGCCGTACCAGACGGCCGGATCATACGAGCCGGCGATGTCGACGCAATTTCTCGCACCAAGCACTTCGGCGAGGGCGAGCTTTTCGGTGACGTAAGTCATGTTATCCCGGCGTTTTTGGGAGTCGGGATCGAGCATGTTTTTCCACGCTCCCACTTCCGCGATCACAACGTCGTGACG
Organism: uncultured Acidobacteriaceae bacterium; assembly: GCA_963717225.1. Lineage (GTDB taxonomy): Bacteria > Acidobacteriota > Terriglobia > Terriglobales > Acidobacteriaceae > PALSA-350. Next base: position 3,104 of record CAVQWB010000002.1, read on the forward strand.
GGCAAATTCCCTGACCAGGCCCGCGATGCGGTCTTTGTCGTTTACAGAAAGATCGGCTGGGGCATAGGCGGCGCGATAGCCAAGATCACGATGCGCTTTGGCCAGCACGGCAGGATCATCCGATTTCACGAAGATCGGCCCGCCGAGACGCATCGCTTTCTCCGCGGTTCGAAAAGCGCCCGCGCGGCCCGCCACCGTCCCGGCAGCGACGACCGCTGTCCTGGCCAGAAACGCCCGTCCGGAAACGCTACCCAGCGGTAACATGATTATCGTTCCGAGACCTGGTCCAGCAAGGAGAAGCAACGCGGGGAAGGAAATTGCTGGGGCTGTCTGTTCAAATCAGCGCTTCCCCTCGGCACGCAGAGCAGCCACGGCGAACGCCATGGCAAAGCCGCGACGGCTCCCGTCCCAATCGACCTCGGCCCCACGCAGCTTTTGGCCCCCCGGCACATCGAGACCGTCCTCGAATTCCTCGACTTCGGCGCCCATGGCGCGCAGATTTCTCGCCATCAATGCGATGCGATCACTTTCCTCTAGACCTGCAACTCCCGGGCGTCGCGAATGCGGATACCTCCGCGAGGGGACGGGGCAATGGCCGCCGAGTACAGGCAGCTCATCGATCAATTGCGCCGCCAGCGATCCCCGGATCTCCGCATACCGCCCAGACCCTGTGCAGGCGCGGTGAGCTGCACGCTGCCGATCAACTCGCCCTGGTTCTCTTCCAGGTTCAGCACGTTGATCTTCGCTCCCAGGGCGGTTAATACATCGAGCAGCGTCGCCCGGGTGGGATTCATGCCCAACTGGTCGAACACCAGGCTCGATTCCGGGAACAACGCGGCAGCGCAGAGGAAGAACGCAGCCTAGGACATGTCGCCCGGTATCTGGGCTTCGATCCCGTGCGGAGCTTCTGCTCGCCCTCGATGGCGACCGAATCCGCGGTTCGCCGGACTTCGGTCTCGAACGCGCGCAAGGCCAGTTCGCCATGGTCGCGGGTGCGCACCGCCTCGCTCTACGGTGGTCGTACCGCCGGCCTGCAATCCGGCGAACAGTAATGCGGTTTTCAGGTGGGGGCTGGGCACCGGGGTGGATAGGAAATTCCCTGCAGCTTCGGACCCTGGATCCGGACCGGGGCATGGCCGTCGAGAAAATCGATGGTCGCGCCCATCTCCAGGAGCGGCTTGCGCACGCGCTCCATGGGCCGCCGGTTCAAGGAGGCGTCTCCTTCCAGGGTGAACGCCCCGGCCTGCGCCGCCAGCAATCCGGTCAACATACGCATGGTGGAGCCGGAGTTGCCGCAATCCAGCACCGCGCCGGGTGGAGTCAAGGCGCCGGCGCAGCCCTGGACCTCGACCGTATCTCCAGTGCGAGTCACCTTAGTGCCCAATTGCCGCATGCAGTCGAGACTGCTCGCGCAATCCGCTCCGGTAGAAAAGTTGTGAAAGCGGCTGACGCCTTCCGCCAGCGCGGAGAGTAGGGCGTAGCGGTGGGAGATGCTCTTGTCACCGGGCAGCCGCAGGGTGCCGATCAGGTTGCGTGCCGGGTGAACGGTTCGTTCGGTGGTCTTTTCGATTTTCAGGGTGTCAGCCAATGGGGAA
>CAVQWB010000003.1:0-11957 GCA_963717225.1 uncultured Acidobacteriaceae bacterium
TGACGTGGAGCAACCGAGCTGCATTCTGGTTGTACACCTTATGCAAAATTCCCTCGGGCAGCTCGATTCCCGATATTTTCCACCGTCCTTGCGGCGGTATCGCTGCGGGAGCGTAATCGAAGTATTCATCATCGGTCTCTAGAAATCGGAAGTAGATTTCGTACAGACGATCGTTGAATACCTGCTGCGGAAATTTATCTCCATGCGGTGTCGCATCGGTTCCAAAAACAATGCGGTCCTGGTACTTGTCAAAGAACTTGCGTGCGGCCCTTGGCTGCCGGCCCAGCTCATTCAGACGGGCGGCGATGTCTAAATACATGTTGGGGAAGCGATCGAGGTTTTGCGCAACGTTCTCCAGGTCTTCGGCGAAGTTGCCAACATGTAAGGCGACAAAGTTCGTCTTCGGGTGGCGCGCAAATACTCGATTCCGTGCTTCCAGAATTTCCGCGTTGGAGGGGAAGCCGGCACCGAAGTAAGACCAATCCGGGTGATTGTTCAGTTCCTCGTAACGCTCATTGAAGCGATCCGTTGGCGTGAAAAATGCCAGTGGATCCGATACGTGAATAGCCACGGGCATTTGCAGGCCGGCACAAGCCTCCCACATCGGGTCGAATCGGGCATCATCCACCTTCACCAGTTTGCCGCTGGTCGTTTGCTCGCGCAAAGAGAGACCGAGGGTCTTCAAAATCTTGAGGCCACGAGCGCCAGCCTGGTGGGCAGCAACGATTGCGTCTGCCTGCAACTGCGGATACTTCGCCTGGAGAAACAGGTTATACGAGGGTTCAGTGAACGTATAAAAGCGCGTCGGGAAGCGTTTGTCGTATTGGTCGACCGTACTTTGCAGGCCGCTGGCAAAACCGCCAGTGAGGTTGGTCAAGGCAAGGAGATTCCTGCGCTCCATGATGGGCAGCAATTGCTCCGGCTCACCGGCGATCCTGCGTTCCGCTCCCAGGGAAACGCCGTTGACCACGTGTGCCGAGAAGGTCAGGTGGGTATGGAAATCGATGACCGGGTATCTGGCGCGCGGCACCTGCGTTTCCTTCAGGTGAAGCATGCTTACCGGCTGGTACTTCTCGAGCGCAAGCGGTTCCTTCTCGCTCTCTGCCGGCGTTTTCTCTGCCTGGGAATCGCTGCTCGATGCGGCACCCAAAACCGGTCGAAGACCGCCAGACAGAATACCCATTCCGGTCGTAGCCAACAAGCTCCGACGACTGATCCGGCTCATTCTACCCACCCTCCTACAACGGTGTTGCCGATGGTTCAGCGTCCCCCGGCAAATCTCAAGCATATACCTGGCCGAAAACCTCGATGTCGGAGAAAGAAGCTCTCTGGACGAAGGGCACGGCTTCTTCGCCATCCCTTGACAATCTATAGTCGAATGTCTACCATCATCTCTCACCGAGGGTCGAACGTCTTCCATGGCAAAACAAATACAACAACGGGCGAATCTGCTCCAGGGCACGCTGGACATGCTTATCTTGCGAACGCTTCTTTACGGGCCGGCGCATGGTCATCAAATCGGCAAGCACATTCAGCGGACCACGAACGATTTTCTGCAGATGCAGCACGGTTCCCTCTATCCAGCCCTGCACCGCCTGGAGAAAAGAGGATGGGTGGTCTCCAAATGGGAGATGGCATCCGACCGCAACCGGGAGTTCAAGTACTATCGGCTAACGGAGAAAGGCAGAAAGCAGCTCGTGGTCGAAGAGTCGGAATGGAAGCAGATGGCCGAAGCTGTCGCGCGCGTGATGTGGCCCACTGCCGAGGAGAGCTGAGATGTGATGGTGCGCCCCTCCGAGTCCACAAAATCTAATCGAGCGCAACCTCCCCTTTTGTCATACCGACCGGAGCGTAGTGAACCTGTCTCGCCTGCCCCGCCTGCCCCGCCTGCCCCGGCGTGCCGTGGGGCGTGCCGTGGGGCGTGCCGCGGAGGGATCTGCAGTGCGCCCCGCCCAGGCCACAACATCTAATCGAGTACAACCCTCCCCTTTGTCATCCTCCGAAGTCTGCGAAGTAATTTCACGGGTTCGGCCGAGAGAGAACCCCTTTCCGCGCATTGCGTAATGCGATCGATGCCTTGTAGCATACCCATTAGTTCCTGCTGCACACTCTCCCAAGGGAAGGGAAAACAAAATGGTAGGCCCACAAACATCACGCAGGCGGAGCGCCGGGCAGCGTTATCTCCCGCGTAAAAAGCGCGCTTATTCTCTGCAATCAAATGCACGCGTCCGCCCAAGGAGAGCGGACGCGGTGGTCCCCCTGTTTTTTCCCGCTGTTATCCTCGCGCTCATCAGTGGCCTGACTTCATCCGCGCAGCAAACCTCCTGGAAGGATTATCTCGGGGGTCCGGAGAGCTCGCACTATTCGGCTTTGAAGCAGATCAATACCGGCAACGTGAACAAACTGGAGGTCGCCTGGAGTTATCCGACCGGGGATGACGTGACCTATACCTTCAGTCCGCTGGTGGTCGACGACATCGCTTATTTCGCGGCCAAGCACGGTTCGCTGGTCGCGGTGGATGCCACGACAGGCAAGGAATTGTGGGTCCATACCTTTACCGCCGCGGCCGGGTTACCTTCCCGCTTTGGCGGGATCGCGGGCCTGCGTGGTGGGAACTACTGGGAGAGCAAGGATCGAACAGACCGTCGCCTGCTCGTGTCTTCGGGAGGCTTCTTGCAGGCCATCGATGCGCGGACAGGCAAGCTCGTGGACTCCTTCGCGGATCACGGGAAACTTGACCTGAAGATTGGCCTGGACCGGCCCACCAGACCGCTGTCATCCAGGACTCCGGGCCGCGTCTTCGAGAATATCCTCATTCTAGGCAGTGCGACGGGAGAAGGATACCTGGCTCCTCCGGGCGATATTCGCGCCTTCGATGTGGTCACGGGAAAGCTTCTGTGGGTGTTCCATACCATCCCGCGTCCTGGTGAGTTTGGATATGACACGTGGCCCAAAGACGCCTACAAATACATGGGCGGCGTGGATGTGTGGGGCGAAATCACGGTCGATGAGAAGCGCGGAATCGCCTACTTCCCGGTAGCGTCTGCGAAGTACGAACTCTATGGCGGAGACCGCCCGGGCGACAATCTTTATGCTGATTGTCTCCTGGCGCTCGACGCCCGCACGGGTAAGCATCTTTGGCATTTTCAGACCATTCACCACGATGTCTGGGATTACGACCCGGATGCCGCCCCCCAACTGGTGACGGTGAAACACGACGGCAAGACCGTGGATGCGGTGGCGCTCGCCTCCAAGAATGACTTTCTCTATGTGTTCGACAGGGTCACAGGAAAGCCGCTATGGCCGATCGAGGAGCGTCCCGTTCCGGCGAGCGACGCACCGGGTGAAGTCACTTCGAAGACGCAGCCTTTTCCGACGGTAGTGCCCCCATTTGGGCGCCAGGGCATGACCGTGAAAGACATGTACGTCGGGTTCATGAAGCCGGAAGAAATCGCCTGGTGGAGAGACCGTCTCACCAAAGCGCGAACCGGTTTCTATACGCCGCCGGCCGTCGGGGTCGATACCATTAACCTTCCGAGCGTGAACGGCGGCGCGTTATTCTTCAGCACCGGCGCTGATGCGAAGAGCGGCACGGTTTACGTCCTATCCAAAGATATGCCGTCCATCGTCAAGCTGGTGCCGGCCGGAGAATCCACCTCAGCGAATGCGGGTGGATTGATTCCGTCTCGCCCACACAACGCCACGGCGAGAAGAGGCAGACCCGGTTTTCCGACAACAGAGGAAATGGGCCGCGCCGTCTATGAACAAAACTGCCAGGTTTGCCACGGCCCGGAACTGAAGGGAGACCGCGGGCCTGAAATCGACACCGTCGTGAGCCGGCTGGGCGCAGAGGCGACCCGCAACGTGATCACCAAGGGCAGAGCGACCATGCCGGCATTCTCTTCCCTACCGCCACAATCGATGAACGATCTGATGGCCTTTCTGAAGCAACCTGACCTGGCGCCCCTTGGTTCGGCGCCCTCGGCTGCGGCACAAGCCTTTGTAAGGTCGCTGGCGGAGCCCGCTTACCCTGAAGATGTCGAGGGACCTCCATCCCGCTACAAAACCGGTTACGGAAACGAACGATATGTAATTACCCCGCCGTGGAGCACCATCACCGCTTACGACCTGAATACCGGCAAGATCAAGTGGCAGACGCCTTATGGCGACCTTCCGGAGGCGGGCCCAAGCGACAAGTTGCGGGGAAATGCGTATCCCAAGAGCGGCTTCGTGATCACCGCCGGAGGACTGGTGTTGTTTGCCGGCAACGACTCAAAACTGTATGCGTTGAACAGCGCCACCGGGAAGCTTATCTTCAGCAAAGACCTGCCCAACGGATCGCAGGGCGTACCCGCGGTGTACGAAGTGAACGGACGGGAATACATTCTGCTCGCCGTGAGCGGCGGAGCCTCGCCGTATCCAGAAGGAGCTTACATGCCGCCCGGCGGCGTGTCCCCTCCGGAGATCTCGAAGGGTTATATCGCGTTTGCACTTCCAGCCAGCGAAACGAAGGGCCGGCCGTAACCTCAGCGCAGTGAGAGCAGGAGCCCATGCACCAGATCTCACGACGCCAGATCTCACGACGTAGGTTCGTCGGGCTGACCGCGACCGGCGTTGCGGCCGCACCGCTGGCGCTGATGGCGCGCTCGATCGGAGGCCCGGTAACCGCGCAGCAAATCGTCGATCGCATCCAGAAGAACATTGGCGTCGAATGGAAGCCGGAAACTGTCGACACGTTCAAAGCCGGTGACCCTTCGACTGTCGTGACCGGCATCGTAACCACGAACCTTGCTTCGCTGGACGTGCTCGGGCGCGCGGTGAAGACGGGCGCGAATCTGATCGTCAGCTGCGAGCCGACGTTCTACGCCAAGGCCGACTCGCCGACCCCTCCGGCCCCGCGCGGCCCCGGGCCTGCATCTCCCGCGCCTTCCACATCAGCTCCGCAGCCTGCTTCAGATCCTGTCTTCTCAGACAAGGATGCCTTCATTAAAACGCATGATCCCGTCGTGTGGCGGTTCAGCGATCATTGGCGCTTGCGCACGCCCGATCCGTTCGTGCAGGGGCTCGCCGGCGTGCTCGGCTGGTCTAAGTTCGCCGGCGCCAGTGATCCAAGGATCCTCTCCATCCCGGAGATCTCGCTCGACGCGCTCGTCTTGCACGTGAAGAAGTCGCTGAAAGTCCGCGGTGGTATGCGCATCGTCGGCGATCCGCAACTGCGCGTAAGGAAGGTTGCCCTCCTACCGGGATCAACCCCGATAGCGGCGTCGCTAGAGGTGCTTCCCAACGTGGACGCGATCATCGCCGGCGAGGTCCGCGAGTGGGAGTCCGTCGAGTATGTGCGCGACACGGTGGCGCTCGGCGGCAAGAAGGCTCTGACCCTCGTCGGCAAGATCGTCTCGGAAGGCCCCGGGATGCAGGTCTGCGCACAGTGGCTGAAGACAATTGCTCCCGAGGTCGCATCCACCTGGATTCCTGCCGGCGATCCGTACTGGAGGCCAATCGGATGAGTGCCTTGGCCGCGGGCGAAATCGTTGCCCGCATCAAGACCAATCTCGGCATACCGTGGCGGGATAAGACTTACCGCGACACCTTTAAGTTCGGCGGTCCTGACACCGTCGTTAAAGGAATCGCGACCACCATGTTCTGCTCGTACGACGTGATCCGGCGTGCCGCCGAAGCAGGCTGCAACATGATCGTCCCCCATGAGGACACGTATTGGAACGACCGCGACGACGTAACCATCGTGAGCGGCGATCCGACCTACAAGCTCAAGGTCGATTTCATGCGCGAGCACAACATCGTCGTGTTCCGCATGCACGATCATATGCACGCGCACAAACCAGACTTCATCTACGTCGGCTGTGCGCGGGCGCTCGGCCTTGAGAGCAAGTACGAGACGGCGTCGCAATCGCACCACTTCACACTGCCGGAGACGACGCTCGACGAGCTGGCAGCCACGTTTCAGAAGCGACTCGGCGTGAAGGCTATGAGGGTCGTTGGCGATCCCAGGGCAAAGGTTAGCCGCGTGCAGCTCGGCGTGGGCTACGCGACGCCGAGCATCAATAACCCCGATGTGGACGTGGTCGTGAGCGGAGAGCAACAGGAAAGCGACGGCTTTCTCGACAGCCCGGCCTACGTCCTCGACGCCATGACGCTGGGGATTCCGAAAGGCTGGATCATGCTCGGTCACTCCGTCTCCGAAGAGCAGGGGATGCTTGAAATGGCCCAGTGGATCAAGTCATTCACGCCAGAGATTCCCGTTCAGCTCGTCAAGACCGGCGAGCCCTTCTGGGTGCCGAAGTAATCCAATCCATCCTTCATGCGTCTCGTGTCAATCGCTCGGGAGATGGGGCGAAAGCAAAATACAACTCTCTGACGGCGTTGGCTACGGCAACTCCAGCGCGCAAAAATACGGGAAGACACACATGACAAGAGAAGGACGCACGCTATTCCTGGGGGCTCTTAGCAGGCGATCGCTTGGAATGGCAGTGCGTCCGTTCTCTTCAGCCCATTCAATTGGTGCGAATAAACAGGGCCTCTTCGTTTCCATTTGCGGGAATGGCAGTCACCCTCACCTGGCCGCCCTTCTCGGGATCAAACCTCTCCCCTTCCACCACTCCGACCGCTGTCTCGGCCACAGTCTTGGGATCAATATGAAACGACTCGTTGGTACCTGCGGCGTCCTTGATGGTCAGCAGATGCTGGTGCTTGTCGAACTTGTAAACCGATCCGCTGATCTGCTGAAGCGCTCCCCCGCCCAGGTCCTGTAATGCCACCGCCGTTCGCACATCGCCGTGGCTGACATAGTAGACAATCACGTGAGCCCCCTTCGCGGTAAAGGAGCCGGCGGGGATGGAAGCAGCTCTGATATTCCTATCAAAGTCAAGCGAGGCGTTGGACTTCATCAGATCCTTGAAGAGTCCCTCTGAACCATCATCGGTTTTGATGGTGATTGTTTTGTCCGTTGAATTGATCGAACTAACGGTCCCTGCCAAGGCATGAACAACCTCTTGAGCATTTGCGGCGAAGGCAGCGATTGAAAAGCATCCTACAAAGCAACACGTTTGGGAAAATGCTTTTAGCATACATTTCTCCCCTTTCCTGGAGCGCGGCCAGTATAACTCCACTCCGGTTGCATTCGCTTATTCTCAACAGTCCTGAAAGCCTCCAGTTTGGGGTGAAATAAGGCAGTGACTCCTCAGTTGTGCCACCCTTCAATCGATGTATGCTAAAAAGGATAAATCCGGCGGAATGGACACTCCGCCCACGCTCCATGGGCGGTCACGGTAAACCCGGGAAAACACCGCCCGGACGGGTGTGACTTTCTTCCGTGAGCAGCCACCGAACAGAGAAGACTCGCGGCAGCCTTGTGAAAGGCCGCGGCAAAAAGATCAGGTGACCGCCGCGAAATATTTTTCTTTTTGCCTTGGAGGCACCTAAGGTTTTGCTCCCACTATCTGGAGATCGCCTATGGAGTCCCCTGCTCGCGAGCAACCATCACCCAGGACGTCTTACAAGTCTGGCGATAACGCCTTGCGGCGCTTCGATGAAACCGGTACGCGGCTCGCCTTCGCCAGCCGGGCCCTGATTTTTGAACAGAGCCAATGCTCCCATCACGTATTTCTCGTCCACCTGGGGCAGGTGAAGCTTTTCAGCACCTCCAGGGAGGGCCGCAGAATGATCATCAGAGTCGCCGGACCGGGAGACATCCTCGGGCTGAACGCGGCGCTCAATGACCTGCCTTATGAGGTGAGTGCCGAAACGTTAGAACCTTCGCAACTTATTGGCGTGCGACGCGAAGATCTGCTCTGGCTTCTTGAAGCCTATCCGGAGGTAGGCCGAAAAGCTGCGCAGGTGCTCGCCAACCAATATCATGAACTGTTCTTAGATACGCGACGCCTGGCGCTTTCGGGCTCCGTCTCGGGCCGGCTGGCTCGCCTGCTGCTCGATTGGACGGTTCCCGCAACAAGTGGTAAGCTTCCGCCTCGCTTCACTCTGGTGTTCACGCATGAGGAGCTTGCCAATATGGCCGGTACCTCGCGCGAGACGGTGACCCGGGTACTGAATCAGTTTGAGCGCAATCGCATCGTGGAGCGGCAGGGCGCGTCGTTGGTAATTCTTGACCCTGCCAGACTGGATAAGCTTGCACAGTAGCTCACGGACTGCCCCCTCCCCGGGTCGGGGAGATGAATAGACAGCGCCGGCTCGAGCAGCGACAGTTGCTTCGTCCCGAGCCGGCGACCATCACACGTCATGCCGCCTTGACTTCAATTGTCTTCGGTGGCGTGGCTTTGGGCAGGGTAATCTCCAGGATGCCGCTCGTTAACCGGGCGCTAATCTTCTCCGGATTAATGGAGCTAGGCAAGGCAATCCGGCGACACAGTTCGGTGGCGGATAATTCGCTGTATTTGACCTCACCGGCCTTTCTCTCTTCTTTTTTCTGCTCATTCTTGCCGCGAATGTAGATGGAATTGGAATCTGCCTGAATGCTGAGATGCTTTGCATCGAATCCCGGTACCTCGGCACGGATCGTATAGCTGTCCCCTGTTTCGCTCATTTCGATAGGAACGGGGCGTAGGAGCTCCGCCTCCGCGCGCAACCAGTCATCCATGTCCCAACCGTTAACGTGGCCGCGCTGTTGAAAGAAACCAAAGGCGCGCATGGCTGTTTCGCGGTTGAGTGCTTCCAGCTCATCGAGAAAGTTGCTGATCGGGGGAAATTGGATTGTTGTTTTGTTGGACATGTCGGGTTTGGCAAGGGCAGTAGACATAAGGTTCTCCTTTGGGCGGTTTGTTCCTGATCACATCGAATCAACATCGATTGTCTGCCCCGGCATGCCGGTTTGTCTGTGACAGGCATCACTAACGGCAAAGAAAAAGCCTCGGAATTTTGAGCTCATTATCAGACAGATCTTCAACCACGAACTTCGCCTATTGAGTCTCTGAGTCACTGTCGGACTACTGATTTACATCTTCTCCATTCGAGTCAGCGCTTCTTTCAAGAGACTTTGGACATCACCAAGACGTGTCGTTGGATCATTGTTGTAGCCCATCAGGTGATGATGGTAGGTACGCGTAGCGGTGCGTTCATCGACGATCTCGCGGACGACTTCCAAAGCGGGGCGTCGATGATGAGATCGACCAGTAACATCGAACGTGGCTTTCTCCAGCGCACAACGACACCAGCGTATGGCATTATAGACGGCGTTTTTTTTGCAGGTTTATCAACGATCAGAGAAATTTATGAGGCTGATTCCGGCCGCGTTACCGTAGGGAGCTGCGTGACATTCATGTGACGAAGCGCTGACACTCCCCTGACACACTGCAGCCCATCCCGATGTGTACTGGTCGAACTGGAGGATCATTCTCGGATCGCGTAGCTACGCCATCGGTTACTGCTCCGCGGCCGCGAGTGCGTCGGATTCGTGCACCTGCGATCAAACAGACACGTCAGTACGTGGGAGTCTCTTCATGAGTAAGTTGAGCGGTCTGAAGAGGAGCTGGGAGTCCCTCGCGCACAGGGATGCTCTGGCCGCCATTCTTACCGACGAAAGTAAATCCGGTGGTAGGTGGGATGTTACAGAATTCATGGCCACCGGAGATGCTGAGATCGAAACCGTTCTCCAGCATTTGGATGCCATCGGGGTGCACCCAGACCCGGGCGGTGCCGTTCTGGACTTTGGATGTGGCGTGGGACGGCTGACACAGGCCTTGGCCCGGCGCTTCCAGTCATGTGTCGGCATTGATATCTCGCAGGAGATGATTACGCAAGCTGATACGCTGAATCACTACGGGCACTGCCGCTATGTGGTCAGCGCGACGCCGCAGCTGCCCTTCGCAGACGAAAACTTTTCCTTTCTCTACAGTAATATTGTCCTGCAGCACGTGCCCCGGAGTTACGCCGTGAACTACCTGCGCGAGTTCACACGGGTGCTCGTTCCCGGGGGGGTACTGGTCTTTGGGGTGCAAGACTCTTTTGCCACCCCGGACCTTGCTTCCTTATTGACACGCATTCGCCACATTCTTCACCCGCGCTCGCGCGTAAGAGGGTGGTTCAACCACTCTAGCGGCGACATGCAGATGCACTGTCTACCCGAGCGAGTCGTCCGGCAGGCACTGGGGACTGCAACAATCGCGGATATTCGCTATACCAACACCGCAGCAAAAGACTTCAATGGCAAGCTAGTCTATCTTCACCATCCGCCGCACTCCGGCTACGTGGGCCGGCAATACTGCGTCACAAAACCGGCCTGAGCCGGGCTTCGGAAAAAGGCGGTGACGACTGTCCCCCCTCCCGGCGTGCCGCGGAGGGACCTGCTGTTTCTCTTGCGGTTCTCACACACGCTCTTTAGCCCTGCGTGAGAACCGCGAATTTGCACTCTCTCCCCGCAAATAGGCCCTGGGTGCCCCATATCTCGCTCGTTTTTCGCGAGATGTGGGATACCACAGCCCTACCGTTGTAACCTTTAATCCTCTAGACGCAGTAAGATGAGACCTTCCCCATCTACTCAGGCTTCTCCGCCGATAGGTAGACTCGCCTTCGAATGCCATATCGATTCGGAGCGCCGCACTTAGAGAGTGCAGCATCATCGCGCTTGCGGACCATGACGGTACAGGCAGTGGGTCAAATCTTAACCCGCAGCACGTTAGGATTTCCATCAAGTAGACTCGGAAAATTCGAAAATTCGTGGACAAACGGGAAATACACTAAAAAACTCCCCACCCGCAAAGACGATATTTACGCGAACCGCGGGACAAGACGATACGTACTCCTAAATGAACGGTCAGGTGCCAACCTAGTAATTTGCGTGGCCTTGACGTGACCCCTGCTACCATTGCGGCCAAAGGCTTGCCATGCCGAAGAAACCCGCCACGCTGCAATACGTCCTGTTCGCGCTGGTCGCCGCCGCGGCCATCGCTTTTTATCTCGTCAATGTCGCGGGCCAGTATAAGTACATCTGGCACGGCCATGAACGAGCCGCAACCCCGGTGTATTTTGGTCTGTCGAACCAAGTCAATCGCGCGGCCGATCCGGCGCAGAAGGCAGGGATTCACGAAGGGGATCGGGTGCTGGAGGTAAATGGTCATCCCTTGCGCAGCTTCGACACGCTTCTGCAGCAGACAAATGCCAGCCGGCCCGGCGACCCGATGACCCTGCTGATCGAACGAAAGGATGGGAGCCGCAGCACCATACAGCTTCTGCTAAGCCCGCAGGTCACTGGCGGCAAGCTGACATTGTCATTCAGGCTGTTCATTCTCACCCTGCAGGCAGTTTTCCCCGGGTTCTGTCTCCTGATTGGACTGTGGGTAGTTGCAGCAAAACCGCGGGATCCAAATGCCTGGTATGTCCTCGGCATATTCGGATTCATCCAGTGCTTCTTCGCCAATGCGAGCTACTGGAACGGGCCGGTCCTGCCCTTCATGTGTATCTATTCCGACTTAGCCTTCATTGCATTCTTCCTCAGCATGCTGCTCTTCGGCATCTACTTCCCCGAACCGGTGCGTTTTGAGAGTCGATATCCCTGGGCCAAGTGGATTCTCATTGCGCCATCGCTAACGTTCGCGGGACTGGATGTGATGATCGATTTGGGCCGGAACGTCAATTTCCGATTCTCTTCCTGGATTCCACGCTGGCTTGACACATTGGATCACCGCACCGAATCCGCAATTGCGGTCATCTGCATCAGCCTCTTCTTTTTTACCCTATTCCCGAAGTACCGCACTGCGTCCACACGCGATGCAAAGCGAAGGCTGGGTATCCTTGTTTGGGGAGCGGAGATCGGGCTGACGCCGATGTTCATTGGCGTCGTGATCGCCCAGATTCGCAGCCACGGCTCTTTACAAGAAGCAGTTCCCTCCTGGTATTTCTGGACTTGTATTGCCCTCTTCATCTTCTTTCCGCTGTCCATGGCCTATGTCATTATCGTGCAACGTGCCATGGATGTGCGCATACTGCTA
>CAVQWB010000004.1:0-44365 GCA_963717225.1 uncultured Acidobacteriaceae bacterium
CAAGCTGCCAGGCTTCCGGCGCACGCAGCACCATTGGTTTCTCACACACCACGTGGAGGCCACGTTCGAGCGCGGCATGTGCATGTTCAAAATGCAGGTGATGCGGCGTACTGATAACTACCCCATCCAGATTTTCGAGGTCCAGAAGATCTTTGTAGTTCTCGGTGCCGAAGGGGATAGAGAAACGATCCTGAAGACTGCGAAGCTCTTGCAGGCCTAACCGGCAAATGCCGGCAACTTCCACTTCAGGCAAACTCTGCAACACCGGGATGTGATTCGCGACGCCCCACCAACCCGCGCCAATGATGCCGATCCGGACTTTCCGCATGGTATGGAATCTCTAAAACGCAAACAGCGGGGTAGTGAGAATACCCGTTGTTTTATTTGTTCTGCCGTTTCTTCGCTGCGGCGTCGACAACTTCGGGCCGCGAATTTCCAAAGTTGCTCGCTTATCTTGCTTGCTCGTGTTGTCACCTAAATGATATACCATCCAATCATCAGACCACCAGCATAACCGTGCGTAACCAAACTTATGCTGCGGAAAGCCGGGAGGCAAAGAATTGGAGATAATCATGAGTTCCGGCCTCGGACGGAAAGCATTGTAGCCCCCTCGACATAGGCCAGGCGATCCAATAGTAATGCGTGGCCGGCGCGGACTGCATTCCGTCGCGGAAACGCGACCGGACACGGGTTGCAGGCACCGAGCCCGCCAGCGTACGCGTACCAGCGCGAATCTTGAGGACTACAGTCACGGTTAGGCAGGAATTCGGACCAAGGAGAGACATGCAGGAATTCGAGAAAACCGAGGATTATCAACTTTTCTGCGAAGAGCGCCTGCAGAACCCGTACCCTCTTTTTTCACGGATGCGGACAGAAGACCCGGTGCACTGGAGTGCACAAATGAAACTCTGGCTCATCACGCGCTACGACGATGTGTCTATCGCCCTGCGCGACAAGCGTCTTTCCGCGAGCCGCCAAGCCATGTATGAACAGGCTCTTCCTGAAGAGATGAAGAAGCAGGTGGCTCCTTTGCTGGAACATCTGAAAAACTGGCTCATCTTTCTCGATCCGCCGGAGCACACGCACTTGCGGCGCCTCATCAATACCGCGTTCACTCCTAAAATGTTGGAGCACCTGCGCCCGCGCGTCCAGCAGATTGCGGAGGCCAATTTGGCCGCAATCCCTGCGGGAGAGCCGTTCGATCTCAAGCGATCCTTCAGTCTTCCACTTTCGGCTACCGTCATCTGCGAGATGCTTGGCATCCCGCCGGAAAATCGCGATGCCTTCCAGCGAGCAAACGAGACCCTAGTGTCGTTCAGCGTGCGTGGAGGGCCTAAGCTGCGTGAACACGCGCTTGAGGCCAATCACGCCCTGCTCGAGCTGACCGCGCTGTTCACCCCGATCATGAAGGACCGCCGCAAGGCCCCGCAGGCAGACTTGATCAGCGCCCTGGTGCGCGCAGACGTGGTCGGCGAGGAGTTGGACGACGCCATGGTGCTCGCCTTCTGCGTCTTTCTCTTTCTGGCGGGGCACGAGGCAACTACCAGCTCGATTACCAGCGGCGTTCTCTTGTTGCTCGCAAATCCAGCCGAGCACGAAAAACTGCTCCAGGACCCCGAGGATAAATTGGTAACCTTTATCGAAGAGGTTTTTCGCTACGAATCCGCCGCGTTCCGGGCGGTGCGGCAGGCGGCCGAAGATATTGAGCTGCGCGGCAAGACCATCCGCAAGGGGGAGCCGGTCATCCTTCTCCTCGGTTCAGCGAACCGCGATCCTGAGCAGTTTCCGCAGCCCGACACCTTCAACCTGAGCCGCAACCCGAACAGACACGTCGCCTTTGGCCTCGGCATTCACTACTGTCTGGGTGCACCGCTTGCCCGGCTTGAAATGGACATCGCCTTTCGCGCCTTGCTGAACAAATCCCGCGACCGCGTCTGGTCGATGAAACCGTCCGGTGGCGCCCGCTCATGGGTGTCCGCTCCATGGTGGAACTCGTTCTTCAGAAAGTAACATCCTCGGCATCAGAGAGAGGATTGATTGATCGGAGATCCGAAGCATGCAGAATCCCAGCGCTAGCTCTTCCCGTGGCCCTGATGCCCCTTCTCGATAACAGGAACTTCCAACAAAGCTGGTAGCACCCGTCCCTTAACAGGCAGCGGCGATCACGTTTATGAGGTGATTCACGATTGGGGTGAACTGCCGCCGGAAGTCCGCTACGGCAACACCCACGGTGTCTGCGAGGACTCGCAAGGGCGTATCTACATTCATCACACGGTGAATAAAGATAGCCAAAGCCATAACGCGATGGTCGTTTTCGACGCCGAGGGAAAGTACATTTCGAGTTGGGGTCCTGAGTTCCTGGGCGGCGCGCACGGCCTGCATATACAGAGGGAGGGTCGCGAAGAATTTCTCTATCTTTGTGACAAGGAACGCGCCATCGTGGTCAAGGCTACGCTCAAGGGCGGGCCGGTTTGGACTATCGGCTATCCCGATTAGTCCGACGCCTATCAGCCGGGCGTGGACGGTCAAAACGCTAAGTACAGCCCAACCAATCTCGCTATCGCACCGAATGGCGACATCGACGTCGGCGATGGCTATGGCTCCAGCTACATCAACCAATACAACAGCAAGGGCGAGTACATAAGGACTTTTGGCGGCTTGGGCAGTGAGGCTGGCAAGGTAAGTTGCCCTCACGGTCTCATCGTGGATACTCGCGCTGGCAAAGAGCCAATTCTTATCGTGGCGGACCGAGGAAACAGACGTATCCAGCGATTCACTCTCGAGGGGGAGCACATCGATTTTGTCCACGGCACGAACATGCCATGCCATTTTGATCAGTGGAAGAATGGCGATATGGTGGTGCCGGATCTCGATGCGCGGGTCACGCTGATGGATCGCGACAACCGGGTCATCGAGCATCTAGGGGACGATTCGGGCAGCGACTGGCGAAAGATGCGGACAATGACGCGGGACAAATTCACGCCTGGAAAGTTCATTACTCCGCACGGCGCCTGCTTTGATCATGCCGGCAATATCTTCGTGGTCGAATGGGTCGAGGTCGGACGAGTTACCAAGCTGCGCAAGATCTGAAAATACCCGCCATGGGTCAAACGAACTGCCGTTCAACCTACCCCAGTATCCTGTCGAGGCTGCTTTCCGGAGCGCTGAAGCGCTCCTTTCGCCTCATAAATGCGGGGGCCTGGAGTTTCTACATTTCAGGGACGAGGCCCATGGTATTTCAACAGGACACGACCCTTCGGATGCTGCGTTTTGGCTTTGTATCAGGGCACGACTTTAGTCGGGCCGCACATCCTTGAAAAAGAATTGGGCTTCAGCCCCTGCCAGGACGTGCCCTCAAACGAAATGCTTGTACTCCTCCACTGGCCAGGCAAGGAAAAAAGATCAGGGGCTAAAGCCCAGATCTTGGTTGGACCTTGAGCGGCCCGACTAAAGGCGTGCCCTGATACAAAGCGTAAGCTCGGTGACTGACAGAAAACTCTGTTCCCACCTGCCTGCAGGACCTGGCGCAGCGCATTCGGGAAATTTGATCTGTTCACCCTCTCCGAAAATGTAGAAACTCCTTCCCCCGCATAAATGCGGGGGCTCCCACCCCTGGGATCAGCTCACAATAATCGACAATATCCGCGCGCACTACACTAGTTCGACGTTTTAAAACACCAGCCTAAATACACCCTGGATTTGCCGTGATGGCTCTGCACTCAGAATCTGCCCCACAAGACTACTGGACACGTTCGCGTTGGGAGCATCGAAATTCGGATGGTTAAAGGCATTAAAGAACTCAACCCGGAGCTGCAGATTTACCTTTTCCGTCAACTTTGTGTTCTTGAGTGCAGAAAGATTGGCATTGACATAACCCGGTGCCGTAATTATTCCCTGGTGCGCGGTGCCGTAGGTGTTGGGCGCGGCTTCAGGAAAACACGTCGCGTCGAACCAATGTTGAATCGTTCTACCTGACGACAACGACCCATCGCACGTCTGATTAGGGCGTCCGCCGAAGCCTCCCGCAAGCGTATTGGTAAGGTCATTACTGCTTGGTCCACTTACAGGAAACCCGGTGTGGGCGCTGACGATACCGACTGCATTCCACCCACTGACCAGGGCCCCTACAAACCCGGAAGCAGAACTCGCAAATCTCTGACCCCGCCCGAACGGCAAAAGATAATTACCAGAGACAACAAAATTATGTTTCAGGTTATAGTCGGACCTTTGCATGTCGCCCTTTGGATTCCACGGAGGTAATTGCTGTTTTGCGCCGATGTCGCATCGTCATTAGCATTCCCGTAGGTGTAGCCTACGCGATAATTCGTGCCCTGGCTGTATCGCTTTTCCAGATCCACCTGGAGGGCATTGTAGTCGGACTCTCCGATGGATTGATCGTAAAGGATCGAACCCAGGCTCGCAAAGGGGAGACGGTCGGCCAGGGGTGTGGTGCCTGTCTCCGCAACGTTATAGTTCATTCTCTTGAAAAGGTGAACTCCGTGGTTCCCAACGTAAGCAGTCGTCAACAACATCGAAAATGGAAGCTCACGTTGTATGCTGAACGTCCATTGTTCGTGATAGGGGTCGGAACGATTTGGATCTTCGCTAAGTTCAAATCCTCCGATTTGCGGGTTTGCGGAGCCAAATTGTGATTCAGGACTAATGGTGGGCAGATCTGGATCACTCGTCGCCTGGTAGGGGAAGACGACTGGATAACCGAGGCTATTGAAGACCTCCTCATCGAAAACCAACTGCTCGTAGAACACTCCAAAGCTACCGCGGACCGCCCATTTGTTAAGACCGAAGGGTTTCCAGGCGAACCCTACTCGAGGCGAAAAATCCGTGTAGTTCGTTTTCACAATCGTTCTGGACACGCCATTCTTACCAGCGAGTTGAAAGGTAAACGGAGTACCGGGGGGCAGAGGCTGGTGGTTCTTATACCCGCTTGACGAGACAAAAGCCGAAAGATTATTGAATTTATCGTAGGCAGGCTTCGGCAATTCATACCGCAACCCTACATCAAAGGTCAGATTTTTGCTGACTTTGTACTGGTCCTCACCATAGAGTCCAAAACCCCAGGAGCGCCGATACGGCGTGTTCACTTGAGTGAGTGCATCGACTGTTTGAGGATATCCCAGAAGAAAGTCGGCCAATGGATTGCCCGAATATTGCCCCGTGTATACCATCTCTCCATTAGGAAAATTGAAGATCGGGTCACTGATCTGAGTACGAGTCGCCTGTCCGCCAAACTCAATGGAATGCTTGCCGCGTATTAAGGAGACATTCTCCTCATAAGCAAATTGCGTGCTGATGGTACTGTCACAAGTCCCGTTTGAGAACGTGATGCTTACGATGGAAATGACGGTAGGGGCATCGCAGGGCTTAAAGCTGTTGCTGCCCACCAGACCCAGCTTGCTATTGAAGTCTTCGCTGCCTACCCCGGGCCCATAGGGGAAGGTCGGGAGATTGTGGACCCGATCTAAGCCAAAGTGGGCCTCGCTAATCAGCGTCGGCGAGAAGATGTGGGTCCAACCAATCACTATATTCTTTGCGTTGTAGGGCGAATTGACGGTGTAATCGGAAAGCGATGGTTGCAGCTTCGACGAATCGCCAGCCCCGATCCTCCCGAACACTTGATCTTTTTGGCTGATATCGTAATCGACACGGAGATCATAGTAGAAATCATTATTGATTTCATCACTGGTGACAATTCGATTAACTTGTCCGAATGCGACCCCAGACACCGTGGGGGCAGGAATCAGGCTGTTACCAAGGCCGATATATGCCTTGGCAAAGGTATCCAGGCTGGCCGCTGGTATTACGTTTCCTGGATATTGCGTTTTCGTAAACGGATTAATGATCGGCGTCGAAATATCTGACAGGTTGCCTCCAAGTTCAGCGGCGGTGGGGACGGTGCCCTGCACGGTGGAGCCGACGATATTGCGCGCCACCTGGATATTGCCAAAATAAAACAAGCGGTTCTTGATGATCGGGCCACCGAAAGCCCCGCCAAATTGGTTTTGCCGCAAAGGCGGCTTCAGCTTATCGAAGTAATTCTTTGCATTGAGCACATCATTACCAAATGTGTACCAGAGAACGCCATGGATTTCATTCTTTCCAGAACGGCTCACCACATTCACTACGCCGGGTCCCGAATACTTGGCCGAGTAGAAGCCCCGTTGGATATTGAATTCATCAACCATCTCCAAGGGCAGCTGGTAGCCGATGCCACCGTACTCGGGGCTCTTCGTCGGGACACCATCGATGAGGTTGGTGGTCGAGAAATCCTGCGACCCCGAGACCGCAACGGCCATGTCGGTCCTGGCGCCGGAAAAAGTACCGGTCCAACTCCCCGGATAATTGGCGACAGTTCCCGCAGATAGCGTCGCCAGCGTGAGGAAATCCGGCCGAGGATAGGCAGTGTCGTTATTTGTTCGTGTTCCATCACTGCGCCGAGCGTCGGGGTGGCTGTGTCGACCTGCGCCGACTGCGCGGTCACCTCCACCTGCTGCGAGACGGTGCCGACTTGCAGCGTCGCTGTTTCGTTTGCCACCTGGCCAACGCTCACGTGAATGTCGTTGATCACCACCGTCGAGAAGCCGGTCTTTGACACGGTGAGCATATACACATCGGGAAGCACATAAGGAATCTCAAACGTGCCCTGGTCTGACGCCGATACTGAGCGCGTCTGCCCGGTCGTAGCTGATTGAAGAACAAGCTGTGCGCCGGCGACTGCGCTTCCCGACGGGTCCGTGACAACTCCTTCCACCCTTCCCGTGCTTGATTGGGCTTGCGCGCTTGGTGAGGCAACTGTGGCGATCAGCAACACGCACACCGCCTGAAAAGTTATCAGTGTTCTCTTGAAAGTCATATACAACTCCTGCCTTGTCTTATAGTTACAGGCGCGGGCGACGATCAGTTTCGGTTTGGCCATACCCAACTTTCCCCGCTCGAAGCTTTTGCTATCAGGGATCGCTCCTGATATATCGGAACATCAGACCATTTGACAGCGACATGTATAAACACGTGATGATACTGCTGTCAAGCATCATTGTGAAAACCTTCGACCGGCTTGAGGAATCGCCCTTCAGGAGTCGAGCTACGGCAGAAGCAAATGTGTCATCGGATAGGAACAATAGAAGTAGTTTCGAAGCAAGGCCTCTGATGAGCGAAACGCCTGCAAACGCTGCAGTATCACGCTTCCGCAAGCCGGCTGCCGGTCGCCTCTCATCATCTCTCGGCCCCATGTCTATTGAGTGGAGATCCTGGTAAACGGGCGGGCCGGAACCTCCAGGTGTTCGGAAATATTAGCCGTTGACACCTCATAGTTGGCACTTTACCATCCGATGGTCTGATATATCGATGGACAGGACTCATTGAGAACGAGTCTCCATGGAAGAGAGCAAGGAAAGCATCGGCATGTGGAAGACGACAGTCAATCTTTGGCATCGCAGCTCCCAAAGATCGAGAGGACCTTTCATTTTTGACGGCGACGCGTGGTTTCGACAATGGTTTGATTTGCCCCGGAACGCGGAAGGACAGCCGATTCGCATTGTGTGTCGCAATGCGGCCTTAGGCTATCGCAGAATCATAAGGTCTTTGGAGGACCATCGCTATGGCAGTTACCGAGTTCACCGACCTGAAAGAGTGGCAGGAGTTGGCGCCCTGGTATCAAATGACTCCGTTCAAGGATGCCAGACAACGCCCGGTCAAGATGACACGCGAAACCGCACACTTTATGCCGTGGGGTCCCGACAAAGACGGCCTACACAGAACCCCAGTGACCTTTTACGTCTCCACAACGGCGCTAACGGTGGGCGTATTCTCGCTCGCACCAGGTGACTATTTCAAACCTGGGAATCATCCGAATCCGGAGCCATACCTCATCCTTAGCGGCACTCTCCTGGTCGGCGACCCCGACACTGGGAAATATTCGCAGCTTGAAGCCGGCGACGCCTACGTCATACCCGCGTTTTCATTCCACGTGGGATACAACTTCGGGAGCAAGACAGTCGAAATTGCGTGGATGATTCCCCGCGAAACCCATACCAAAGAAATGCGCGCCAATCCAAACTACGATGATCACTATCAAAACGTGCGCAACCCGATTGTCTTGCACCGCGAAACCATACATGCCCATCAGTCCCACGACTCCTGGGCTCAGCCCGGCCACCTTGTAGGCCAGTCTCCGAAGTCAAGACTGAATGATCTTTTGTGCTGGCCTCCACTCACTGGCACCTCGCCAAACAGCCAGCCGGAATGCGACCAAATCCAGCTTTGCAGCCACCGTGACTGGCTGCATTTCGTTACCGGCAAAGACTACGATCATCAATTCTTGACATCGTTTTTCTACAGCACCAAAGAATTCCAGGCCGGCAAGATTACGGTGCCAGCTAATCGCGTCACAAACGCGATTAGCGTGAAAGGTGAGCGAGTCTACTTCCCCCGAGGCGAAAATCCTTTCATAGTAACCATGCCGGAAACGGGAGAAAGTTTGTGGGGGACGAAAGGCGACGCATTGTTTGTGCCGGCCAACGTCGTCCATCAGTTCCAGAATTCGGGCCACGACAGTATGGAGGCCATTATGTTCTCGGCCACCAATGAAGGTGTTACGTATTACTGAATTGGCTTGTCTCTGGCAAGCAGAAGCAGTCGCTCTCCAACCAGAAAAGCGGCACACGACCCCAAAGCCGGTCAGGTGTGAAAACGAATGCCCGAATACAAAGTGACGATCTTGAAGTCGGGACAAGCGGATGTACCGGGACCGGAAGTTTATTGGATGAGTCATTGGTTTGAATGGGAAACACTTTATTTCCATATGGTTCTGATCCAGGGCGAGGGGATTACAGCCATTATCAATACTGGTCCTCCGGCCGATCTGACTCAGTTAAATGAGCTGTTCAGGAACTTTGCCGGTGACCGCTGCCAGATGTTGCGCCAGGAAAACGAACGTCCCCTTGCAGCCCTGAGGACAGCAGGCGTCGAGCCACAGGACATCCAATACATACTGCTGACTCCTCTCGTTTCCTATGCGAATGCGAATGTGGCCCTTTTCCCCGCGGTCAAGAAAATATTTATTTCCCGCCGGGGCTGGATCGAGGAATTCTTCGCACCAGAGTTTCCAGGCTTTGTTCCCAGAAATATCCTGATGTCCGACGACGTGCTCACCTACCTTACAACCGAGGTTTTCGATCGCGTGCACCTCGTGGGTGAGGAGGAAGAGGTTCTTCCGGGCATTCGCATGTTTTGGGTTGGCGTTCACCATCGATCGTCGATGGCGATTTCGATCCCAACAAACAAGGGGCGTGTTGTTATTTCCGATTGCTTCTTCAAATACAAAAACATTGAGGACAACATCATCCTGGGGGTCACGGAAAGTGTCGAAGAATGCAAACGCAGCTACGCGCGCATCCGGCGCGAAGCTGACATAGCGGTTCCGCTCTATGATCCGGCAGTGCTCGATCGCTTCCCCGGTGGAGTCATCGGGTAAGTCGACGCTTGAATCGTCAAGGGGCGGGTAGGGCCTCTCAATGGTAAGGAGTAATCATGTTTCGTGTCTTATTTAAGTCTTGCCTTCCAGTCACAGCCTGCTTGTTGTCGGTGTTTCCGGCAACTGCGGCCACCAGTTCCGAGCGTTTACAGATTGCTTCCAACGGACGGCCCGCCGCCTCGATCGTGGTGCCCTCCGGCGTTCCGATACCATATGCAGCGACCGAGTTGAAAAAATATCTGCGAGCTCTTTCGGGCGCTGACCTCGAGATTATTACAGACACCCAGGTCGCAAGCCGGCCTGCGGGCGAAGCGGTGATCCTGCTCGGTGGCCCTGACACCAACAAGGCGGTCCACGAGGCGGTCGCTGCGAAATGGGTCAGCTTTACCGGGTTAAAGCCTGAGGGTTTGATCCTGCAGAGCGGCCGTGTGGGCGGTCATCCGGCGCTCGTAGTTGGCGGCAACGATGAGATTGCCACTATGTATGCGGCTTATGAATTGATCGAACGCCTCGGCGTGACCTTCCTGCTGAATGCATCCGACCATGCCGACCTCATTCCGGCCCCCAATCAAAACCTCGCGATCCCTCCCCTAGCCGTGCGCATGGAACCGGCCTTCCCACGCCGCGGCTTCATGTTCCCGATTGTTTTTGACCATATGACAGCCTTTTCGTACGAAGACTACGCCAGAGAAATTGATCAAATGGCCAAGCTGAAATGCAATTACCTGCAGATCTGGTGGTTCGCTTATCAACCTTGGCTGAAATACTCCTATAAGGGCGAAACTAAATGGATGGGCGATGTAGCAACGAAAGAGAGTGGCTATCTCGGCTGGGCTCTGAACGGTTTCGGATCGCACACTACCGACGACGTCTCGATCGGCAAAGAAGACTTCAAGAATTATCGGATCGCCCCTCCCGAGTTACAACATGTGGAGACTCCGGATCAAGCGTTTGACATCGCTCAAGATATGCTCCAGCGTGTCATCCACCATGCAAAGCTGCGTGGTATCAAGGTATGGCTGGCCATTGAGATGGCCTCGCTGCCGCCGAACCTGGCGCGATACTCCGATCCGGTAGGCACTCTGCCGTTTCATTATATTTTTGGCACCTTCGTCCATCCGCTCGATCCTGTGAATCGCGAAATCCAGGCGATTCGATTAAAAGCTCTGGTAGACACGTATCCGGAGGCGGAAGGCTACTTTCTAGTTTTTGCCGAACTCTACCCAAAGCTCGATCTCCCAAAATATCGCGCTTTCTTTGAAGAGAAGCGGCCGGAGTTTTTTGAACTGCGCAAGACGAGATGGCCATGGATCGCCTGGGGCGGTTCTGATCTGGCATTCCTCGATTCAAATATCGGATATTACGATCTTTTCCAATACATGTTGAAAAAGCGGGACGAGATAGCGCCTAATGCCAAGCTTGGACTTATGGGCATAGGCCGAGGCTATGCTCTGCCGGTCTTTGACAAGAAGTTGCCTACAAACATTCCATTCACCGATCTTGAATCCGGAGGAGTGTGGACACCCGCCGGTGTCCCCATGAAAGTATTCGGCGACATGGGGAATCGCGAGCGAACGATCGAGCCGCGCGTGGACGACGACAACAATATGATGGGCATGCAATTCAGCGTGCGCCTCTACAGCGCCAGAGACCGTGTTTTTGCGGATGGGCCTAAGTACGGCCTCTCCGGATTCGCCGGGCAGGTGGACCGCTCACGGGGGATGGAGACCAATAGTCGATATCTGGCCGAGGCCGGCTGGAACCCCTCACTCACCGCTGAGCAGTTCTATGAGAGCTACTCGCGGCGTTTATTTGGGGAGGCTGCCGCACCCGCTATGTATCGGGCCTTCATGGCGCTGGAAGATAACGAGGAACATCTGGGTTATTACAATTACGGCTACTCGACGATGAATTGCTGCGGTCCTCTCCCGGAAGTCGATCAAGCTTACAAATACTCCAAGCAGCCCAATCCTTTTGGTGGCCCTGTCGGATGGGAGAGCTTTATCTCTTCAAGTGCCGATACCATCCAGCGATTTCAGGGCTCAGTCAAGCTGCTGGATGCCGCGCTCGGCCACATGCGGGATGCGTCACCAAAGACCGCAGTGCAAGGTCAGTATGAGTTACGTTACCTGATGAACCGGACCGAGTCGTACCGCGATTACATCCGGTCTCTCATCATCATGCGCCAGGCTTACGTTACCTTCTACGATGCCTTCGATAGTAAGGACCATGTTCCTCGTAAGGAGTTCGAGACGCGCCTGGACAAGAGCATGGGCGAATTTGACAGCGGCATCGCCATGGCGCAGGTAGCCACGCGGAAATATGCCGAGTTGGTAGACGAGACCTCCGACCTCGGGGTGCTTTACCAGATGAACAGCCGCGCCCTGCTGGGCTTCGATCTGGCCAGGCAATGGATGCGTAATGTCGTCGCCTTTCAAGAAGGAAAACCGTATGTGCAGACGATTCCATTTGATCGGCTGTACAAGGAAGAGGTAACGACTCAGCAGAGGTAGCCGTCTCAGTTGTTCTCTGGGGGCGGTCGTCGGCCCCGGCAACCACGAGTGAGGGATGGTCAGCAGAGTTGGTTCTTCTTAAGAGGTCTAATGTTCGGTTGGATGTCAAGACGATCGTTTGTGAAAGGCCTGGCCATCAGCGCCGTGGCGAGCTCCGCGCGCGGCCAGGAGCGATCTGCCGCCGCAGGTGCCCCGGCCGAGTGGTCCTACACCAGCGCAAAACAGTATGCCGACCCGTTCAATCAGGTCGATGTGGACGCGGTCATCACGCTGCCCTCCGGCAAGGAAGAGCGCGTGCCCGCGTTTTGGGGAGGGAACACTACGTGGCGCCTGCGCTATGCCCCGCCCGCGCCAGGGACATACCGAGGGAGGCCGATGGGCGAGGGACAGAGTTCCCTATCTTCCGAGATTGGGTGATCGTTCTCGAGCAAAAAACATAAGCCGAAGAGCGTGGGTTAATGATGGAGAGCGGGCCCGGGGCGAACAGATGTTTGAGACAATCGCCGGCTTGTACATGGAGCGTACATCGTGTTTCATACCGCGATCGTTATGAAAGTCGTGGACGGTAAACTAGACGCCTACCGCACCGACCACCAAAATCTCTGGCCCGAAATTGACCGCGCGATGCGCAAGGAAGGCATCGACATGGCGATCTATCACTACAACGGATTTCTTTTCGTGTTTGCTGCTGCGCCCTCAGAGCATCATTGGGAAAGGAGCCGAACAGATCCGGTGTTCACTGCCTGGAATGCCCACATGGCAAAACTCCTGGAGTCTGACGACAAGGGCAATATCCTTTTCTACACACCCGAAAAAGTTTTTGGTTTTGGATCATTCACGTAAAGCACCCACAACTTCTTTCAATCACACGCAGAATTCTGTCGGCCGGAGCGGCCAGTTCCTTAAGGAGATGCTATGACCTTGAATCGGAGAGATTTCGTCAAGACCGGTGTTGCAGGTCTCGCGGGCGCCGCCTACGGTGACCTCGGTATTGCTTCAGCAGCTCAGCCACAAGGACACGCATTGACTCTGGAAAATGATCAGATGGTTTGGGAGTTTGCATCCGGCCGTAAGTTCGCGAGCCAGGGCTTCCGCAACAAAGCGAGCGGCCGCTACTTTCCTCTCCGCTCCTCGAGCGAGTTGCAACTGGTTCTGTCTGCTGTAAAAGAGAGAATCGAAATACCCTGGTGGCGCTGTTCATTTGGTCCAGACAAGGACACACCCGCGGAGGCAGAGACCGGTTACAAGCAGGGCTTTGCACGAGCCGAGTTTGATGACTCGGCCTGGCAGACTTGCTTCAACTTTGGCCTTCGAGGCGTGACGTCCTCTGCGGGCCTGACGATGAATCAAAATCGACCGCCGGTTGTCTATCAGGGATACGGCTGGTTTCGGACCAGGGTTGAGTTACCCTCCACCGCCCGCGGCAAAGAGGTGGTGTTGAATCTGGGTGGATACGACGAAACGGATTGGCACGAATATTGGATCTACGTAAACGGCGCCGACGTTGGCCGAAGAACTGCAACCGGGCGCTGGCGTTCACCGGGAAAGTTTCAGATCTCACCTGATTCCCCCGCGTATGCGACGCTCCGCTTTGGCGGCGGAAACGCGAATACCGTGGCGGTGCGAACACGGTCCTATGACCGCCGCTATGGAGGTCTGAGCGATGACATCCTGGACCGCCACATGTTCGATCCCGTCCTATACGATCAGTTCCTGACCGTCGGAGAGCCCTACTTAACGGTTGATGACTTCCAGACCGTTGGGGTGAACAGTAAGGGAAGCGGCGCGAATTCTTCGTTAAGCGTAAAGCTTGCCAGTCCATCCTCGAAGATCCAGGCACAACTGCACTACGAACTCGACGGCACGATTCGACGCAAGTGGTCGGATATTCAAAACACGTCCGCGGATCCGATCCTGCTATTGGATGTCAACCTCGACACGTTCAAGGTGGATGGTGTCATTGCTGACGGAGGTTACGGGTATCCCCTTACCATCGATGATCAGGTCTTTGCCGCAGTCGAGCATCCTTCGGGGTTTAACCGGTGGCACGATGACACAGTCCAAACCACACACTTTCCTGGCCGGTGGCTAAAGCCGGGCGAAACCTGGCGAAGCCACAATGCGATTGTCGGCGTCGGTCCGGAACATCAGGCGAATCGCCAGTTTCTGGACTATCTCGAGGCACGTGGAGTAAGAAAAAATAAAATTCTGGCGCTCTATGATCCCTTCGGTATCACGGCCTTTACAGAGGGCATGAGCTGGGCCCTGAACGACGATCAGAACTCTGGAACATTAGATCTCCTGGGAAAGTGGCAGAAACGGGGAGTAACGTTCGATTACTACATCCCGGATATGAGTCTGGATACCACCGCAGATCTAAAGAAGTTTCGATTGTTCTCATTTCCCGAGGGCCCGGGAGAAATGATCCGACATATCCGTGATTTGGGCATGAAATTCGGCCAGTGGTTCTGCGTCACTGCCGGATCCTGGTCCAACGGGCGCAATCCTAAAATGGCTCCGAGCCGGATGCCGAGTCCTGTCCCGACCTCCTTTCCTACATTTCGCAATGGCTATCTCGCGGGGTTGTGGGGCAACGTCGGTAGTTTGTGCGTTGCGTCAGAGCCTTATTTCAGCACGCTGCACGATGCGGTGCTTTATCACATTCAGGAAAACCACGTCGAACTTATCAAATTCGATGTCGGCGATTACTACTGCAATTCCACTGAGCACGGTCATCTCCCCGGCAAATACTCGACTGAGGAGAGCTTCAACCGATTGCTGGCAATTGCAAGGGCGGCGCGCGCTGCGAACCCGGCCGTCTTCATTCATTGGTATTGGGGGATATACTCCCCCTTCATCGCTCTCGACGGCGATGTTATCTTCGACATCCGCATCTCCATGGAGGCCGCCAGCACAGGCGACTATCCCGCACTCTTTTTCCGCGATGCCGTCACCCAGGCATTGGACCAGGCCACACAATATGCTCGCTGGGTGCCGCCAAGAAATCACGACAGTCTTGGTGTCTGGCTTGCCAACAACTGGTGGGGTAATCAGATGGGGACGGTACGATGGCAGGAAAGTCTGGTCATGGATCTGGCCCGGGGAAACCTGCTCTTCCCACAGGTGTGGGGGGATCTCAACAATTTCGAAGACCACGACGTAGATTTCCTGGCGAGAATGCAACAACTGGTCAAGGCAAACGAACCTGTCTTCCTCACCCGGCGCTACACCATTGGGGATGCATGGCAGGATGACATTTACGGATACAGCTACTTTCAGGAAGGCCACGGGTTTGTATTTTTGAATAACGTGTCCTTCGACAGCCGGTCTATCAAGCTCGCACTCAGCGAAAAAATTGGCCTACCCCGCGGCCAGGGACATCTGGAACTGCAGATGCACCATCCTCAGCAGGTTGCACTCGCGAAGAATGGCACTCGATCTTTTACCGCGGGTGATGAAATCGAAATTCAGTTGCTTCCGTTTGAAGTCGCAATGATTGAAGTAGGGCCAGGAGCAGGCGCGGCGGGCAGCCTCCCCACGCGAGAAGTCATGGAGTCTTCGGTTCGCTATTCCTACGCCCCGGCCTTGCGGGAAATATCCGGCCCAGGGGATTTGGAAATTCACTTTGCCGATGCGAAGATGCTGGAGGACAGAGGATATACCCGGAACTTCAGGGCGTTCGAGGGAATGCTGCCAGCCTATACAGAAGGCCGTCATCACCTTGCCTTGGTTTGCACCTTCACCCGCGACGGCCGGAAGTGGCGTCAGTCGCAAATGAATGAGCTAGTGCAGGCGATCGCAAAAGTGGGTGACACGGTCGTTGAGTTCACGACGACACCTGATTTCCGCCAGGTCAGCAACAATCAATGGAATTCCTGGATCGTATTCAGCACACCCTTACCGGCCTCATTCGCTGGACGAACGATCCAATTCGGAGTGAGTACTTATCTGCCGGAGGGCGTGGCAACAAGTGCAAAGTTCTGGGTGATCAAGGATTGGTGGAAGCCGCGCCGGAAGCCGTTACCGAACTACTGGGATTGACATACGCAATCGGCAGGCCTCGACGGAACAGCCCAGTGTAGAATCGCGCTCGTCAAGCAGGTTCGTCTACTTTGAGTTGCTGGTCTGCGCGCACCTTGCTTAGGTGTTGGATCCTACCGGATGGCCAATGAATTTCGAGCGAGACCTCCTGGTCGTCACCCAACCCGAAATGCACCCGCAGATCGCTGCTGGAAGCGTAGCCAACGCTGTTGGCTACACTTCTTACTTGGGTGCGGCTCGCTCCGCTGCAGACAATACGCGCTCCCAGCGCTGACCGGTTGCTCCGCCTGCCGCGAAGTTTGATCTGTAGCCAATGCCGGATTGGACTGCGATTCATCCACAGCTCAAGTGGCCCATTCAGCGACGAAACCACAACGTCAAGCCGGCCGTCGTTATCGAAGTCCGCAAATGCCGCCCCACGATGTAACCGGGCTATGCCGAAGTCCGGGCCGGCCTGGGCAGAGACGTCGGTGAACTTGCCTTGATGGTTGCGCAGAACTCGATTGGGCTGCGCCGCGTCCGTATCCAGACCGCCGCAGGCGATGAACAAGTCGAGCCAACCGTCGTTGTCGAGATCTACGAGGCCGCAGCCCCAACCGCTCCAACTCTGGCTGAGATTAACAATCCCGCTGCCGGCGCTTCCGTCATCAAAACTGCCATCGCCACGATTGACAAAGAGTTCAAAGGTTTCCCCGCCCAGACCAGTCATCACAATGTCTGGGAGTCCGTCTCCGTTGATGTCGGCAAAGTCCGCGCCCATGCCGGAGATCTGTCGCCCATCCCCGTTGTAGGCTACGCCGGCCTCGATGCCGATCTCCTGCAGTTTGCCCAGGCGATTGCGGATAAGCAGATTGCGCGCATTGTCATTCGCGACAAAAAGGCCTGGCCGGCCGTCGCCGGCGAAGTCGGCTACCGCAACGCCCATTCCCTTGCCCAAAAGCTGCGCGAGTCCTGTCTGTTGCGATACCTCCGAGAAGGTCCCATTGCCATTGTTGTGATAGAGCACCATCGGTTCAGCACGGTACCGATCGGGATGACAGTAGGTGTGCTTTCCCACATCCGCACTGCCGCCGCAGACGGGGTCGGTACCAGGCTCCCAGTCGCAGTAGTTCGAAACAAACAGATCCAGATTTCCGTCGTTGTCATAGTCGATCCAGGCGGCCGCTACAGACCACAACCTACGCCCGTCGGGAGCAGCGCCGCTCACACCGGCGGCTTCGGTCACGTCGGTGAATGTCCCATCGCCGTTGTTACGATAGAGCGTGTTGCCGTGTACTCCGGCAACATAAATGTCCTCCAGGCCATCGTTGTTATAGTCACCAATTGCCGTGCCCATCTCATATCCATGTCCCTGCAAACCAGCGCGCTCGGTTACATTGACAAAGCCGCCCTCGCGGTTGTTCCGGTAGAGCTGGTTTGAAAAGGTCTTATCTGTCTTCTTAAGCCCGGGCAATTGGGCGCCGTTTACGCAGTACAGATCGGGCCAGCCATCGTTATCGAAGTCGATAACGCCGAGGCCGCCTGGGAGCGTTTCCACCTGGTACTTATGGCCGGTCACGCCATTACGCAACACAAAATCCAAACCACAGGCCGGAACCGCGTTGACAAACCGGATTGAACCTTCCGGAGTTGAGTCTGCACGCGCCCGTCCGTACCCCGAGGCCATCCATAAGCCGCCGGCCAGAAGCCGCACCAGCTCCCGCCGGCTAAGCACTCGGATTACTCCTCATTCTGATTTTGATGCGCGCTATTTTGGAAACTATCGGATAGCCACCGGGCCTTGGCAAAGGACTGAGCCGCTTCTTCCGTGCGTCCCATGCTCCGCAGCGCCGTTCCAAGCAAATAGTGCAGGCTCCCTTTTTCGTCAGGATACCCATTGTCCAGGGCTGCGGAGAGATGCTTTCGCGCCTCATCCTGCTGACCTGTCTCAGCGTAGACGGTTCCCAGCTTCGCCTGAAGGGCAAGATCCTTCGGTTTATACGCTGCCAGGTGCTTGAGGTAGGGCAATGCATCATCGTACTTGCGCTGGGTTACGGCGGCGAAGGCAAACGTCCGCATCGCAGACAAGCGAGACGGATCCAGTTGTAGCGCAAGCAACGCATTCTTCTCTGCCGCTTCAAGGTCTCCGGATTGCCGTTGCGCCTCAGCCAGCCGTTCAAGAATATGGGGATCCTTTCGATGAATGGCGAGAGCAGCGCTGTATGCAGCGACCGCTCCCGCGGCATCGGTGTGCAGCAGAAGGATCTCGCCGCGAAGCATTTGCAGCAACGCCGGGTCTCCTCCGGTGCGTTCGATTTGCCCCAGAACTTCGACCCCTTCCGTCGCATAGCATGACGACAAGAGAAATCCCCGTTGTACGGCATGTGCATCGTTCCCGCGCACGTTTTCCAAAGCTGGGATCGCGTGCGCGCAATCAGCGAGGTGAGCAAACGCGGATCCACGCTGGAACCATACCTCTCCATCATCCGCGGCGGGCAGTGGAAGCGACACCATTGCCTCCCATCGCTCCTGGCGCATGAGGACGTCCGGCGAAGAGCCGTCTGCCGGCGCGATAGGAAGCCTGCGGCGAAGCTCGTCCATACTGCAGTTTTTTAGCCGCGCGCAATCAAGAAATGCGACCGATGGCCCGGTCGCCGCAGCGCTATCCACTGGCTGCAGGTTCGCTGGCCAATCCGCCAGATCCTGCGCCAGAACGCCTGGCGACCGTGTCCCGATCACGTTCAACGCCGCAATCGCGGCATTCCAATCTCCCTGCGTTGCCGCGAGCAGCGCTTCCACCTCCTTTGCCCGCAGATCCTCAGGATCTCGATGGAGGGCCAGGCCCAGGTTCTTATGCGCTTCGGGAAGATCGCCACCGGCGAAATCGCCGAAGGCAATCTCACTCCAGATACCCGGCGCCTCTGGATCGAGTGCAGCGGCGCGCAGCAAAAAACTTCGGCACTCAGGGTCAGCGACAGAACAAGAGAGAGCATTGATCCGGTACTGAGCGGCCAGGCCCTTGTCTGAAGTGTGCAATTGGCTTGCAATCTGGTTCAATCTCGTCAGGCTGTAGTCAACCCAGGCTTCGATTGCAGATTGAGAGGTTGGGGCTAAAGCGATTGCTTGTAGATAAGCCCGGCTAGCGTCCGCGTTGTGGCCGAGATCTGCCTCGGCCTCACCTCGGTAGGTATAAACAGACTCTTCATTAGGACGGAGGCGAGCCGCTTCCTTTAGAAATCCGACGGCCGCCTCACTCTTACCTGTGCGTAACATGTCGATTCCCATCAGAAGATTGGCAGAGTAGTCGTGTGGGCGCAATTGCCAGGCTTGTCGCAGTAGGGGGAGAGCCTCTTGATAGTCTGCGCGCTGATGCAACTCCAAACCGCGCTGCAGCAGGTAATCAAAGCTTTCGCTGGAAGCGGAGACGGTTTGTGCGTGCAGGGCAGGGAGCCGGAGCAGCACAAGAAGGGCCATTCCGAACCAAAGAAAGCAAATCACATTTGATCCCCGAGCATTTAAAACAGCCGCCGAACCGGCATTCTCGCTTTGCTCCCAATCACTATATACTCCTCGGCAGAATCAGCGCGCTATGGTTGCGCAGGTTCTCAACTGCCGGCGGCCTTCCCATCCTGTGTTTTCAAGCACCATCTCATCTCTCTTTCTTCTCGAGTTATGATGGCCTGGCTCACCGCCACACGTATTTCGATTAGCATAAGAAGCTATGAGCACGTTCGTGCTAATTCACGGAGGTTGGCACGCGGCTTGGTGCTGGATTCGCGTAGCAGCGCTACTTGAGAATCACGGCCACCGGGTGATCGCGCCCGACTTGCCGGCTCACGGCGCTGACTCCACACCGTTCACCGCCCGTCCCTACGAGATGTACGTTCCCAAAGTCTGTGAAGTGCTTGACCGTCTTGACGATCGAGCGATTCTGGTGGGACACAGTTCCGGCGGCATGATTCTGACCGAGGTAGCTCAACGAAGAAGCGAGCGCATTAAAAGCCTCGTCTACTTATCGGCGTTCCTGTTGCCCTCGGGCAAGACACCCCGCGACGTGATGACAATGGACACTGAATCAATCCTTCGATCCTGCGTCGAAATTGACCACGAGAGGCGAGTATCGTTCGTAAAGCCGGAGTGTGCCAAAAGTGTTTTCTATGCAGATTGCAGCGAAAGCGACACTCAGTGGGCCCTCAGTCGATTGCAGCCAGAACCCCTGATTCCCCCTGGCCCGTCAATCGGCAACGCGGGAGATAGTGAATCGCGCACGCCCAGATTCTATATCGAATGTCTTGAGGATAAAGCTCTGGGGCCGCGGATGCAGCGGTGGATGTACACCGAGTCTCGATGCGACGGCGTCTATTCTCTCCCCACCAGCCATTCGCCCTTTCTGTCCGCACCGACAGCTTTGGTCCAATACCTACTGGAGATTGATTCAGCGGCTTGAGCCAAAATGTCATCTCGGAATCCCGGCGCTGGGATGGGTTAAGCAACGATCAACACGATCTTGCCTCGGACATGGCCAGCTTCCACCTCACGGTGCGCATCAACGACGGCGCTCAGCGGATACGTCTTTACCGGCAGGTGCAGCTTTCCCTCGTCAAACAAATGCACGATGCTGCGCAGCTTCTCTGCAGTCCGGATATTGGTCAGGCGGCGGACGCCATATCGGGCAATCGCCGCTTCAGCATCTACGAGGACGCCTATCCGTTGGCGGTTCCCTACGAGCTCAATAGATGCCTCTGTTGCGGCACCCCCGACGCAGTCCAAGGCGACATCGATCCCCGTTGGCACCAGGGCCCGAACGCGCTCGACCATTCCCTCGCCGTAGGTGACGGGGATCGCGCCCAGGGAGCGTAGATAGTCATGATTTCGTTCACTGCCGGTACCAACAACGCGCGCACCACGCAGACGCGCGAGTTGAACCGCTATTGTGCCCACTCCGCCCGCCGCGGCGTGGATGAGCACCGTGTCGCCGCCGCCGATCGCAAGCTGGTCCATGTAATTGAATGCTCCTTGACCGACCACCGATAGGCCCCCGGCCAAATCCCAGCTTAAGTTCGGGGGTTTGAGGACCACCTGATCCGCGCGAACCACGATGCATTCAGCGTGCGAACAGGCCACGGTGAAGCCCAGTACCTCGTCGCCCACCGCAAACTCGGGCACGTCGGGACCGACTTGATCGACGATACCGGAGAACTCATTGCCGACACGTTGTGGAAAGCGGACGACGAAGTCGGTTTTGCCCCGCCGAAGCTTGCAGTCAAACGGTGAGACACCTCCCGCGCAAACCCGGACCCGGACCTCACCGGAAGTTGCGACGGCATTCTCCGAGTCTATGAGGTGAAGGACCTCTGGCCCTCCAAACTCCGAGAACACGACTGTTTTTGCCATTTATTTATGCTTTTTGCAGGTAGGGGAAGGCGTTGCGCGCATTGCGAAGAGCAATCCCCCACCAGTGCAGTCGTTTCAGTAGGATCGCCATAGACTCCCGGGGGCGCTTGGGTTCGAGTAAAATGCCTGCGGCATCGAACTGCTCCCAGGCGCCCGCAAAGCTTACGCCATCTCGGATCGTCACCGTGTGTAACTCGGCAAACACCAGGCGCAATTGTTCCACCGCGCGCAGTCCACCAGAAATCCCACCGTAAGAGACGAATGCAACCGGCTTGGCCTGCCATTCAGGGCCAACAGAATCGATAAGAGCCTTGAGCGGCGCGGGGTACCCGTGGTTGTATTCCGGGGTTACGATGACGAAAGCGTCTGCCTCTGCAATGCGGTGCTGCAGCAAGTTAGAGTCAGCCTTTTCATCCGTCCCGGCTCCGGGCTGTAGCAACGACGCCGCGGGATCGATCACGTCGAGCGAGAAGTCGTCGCTGCTCGCGATCTGTTCGGCGGCCCAATGTCCAACCTTGTCGCAGAATCGCCCTTTGCGAGTGCTGCCGTAAATCAGTGCAACTTTGATTTTGTTGTTCATCTGTTTCGGTCCTTCGGATTGAAAACCCGTTGCAACAAGCGTATAACCTCAAGTTAACTTGAGGTCAAGCGAAAACCATGGGCAGTCGCGATCAAAGAAACTTATCCAGGGAGCTCACTGTGGGTCAGGTTGCTGCACGCAGCGGCGTGGCAGTATCGGCACTCCATTTCTACGAGTCTCAAGGCCTGATCAGGAGTTGGCGCAATTCGGGAAATCAGCGCCGCTATGCGCGCGAAGTATTGCGCCGCGTGGCTGTAATCAAAGTAGCGCAACGTACGGGTATTTCGTTGTCGTCGATTCGCGAAGCTCTGGACGCTCTACCGCAAGATAGCGCACCCACCGTTGGGGACTGGCGGAGGCTGTCAGCTCAGTGGAGAGCAGACCTGGATGATCGAATCGCGAGGTTGGCCCGGATCCGCGACCAGCTCGACGGCTGCATCGGCTGTGGGTGCCTTTCGTTGGAGGTCTGCCCACTACGCAACCCGTGGGACAAGTTATCCGAGCAGGGTCCTGGACCAAGGCTGCTAGATCCAGAATGAGTATCTGGTTAACCTGGCCAGACCGTGCCAAATGCTCGCGTTATCGCTGTTTCTAGACCAAAGAAAGCGCTTGACATGACCCTGAGCCGAGGCGATTCTTTTATAGTGGTGGACTGAACACATGATGGCCTGATCCCTAGTTTGGCCAACCCCAGGGTGGCCGTATCGCAAAGTCTCTCGCACAAGAAGCCACATCTTACGATGAGCTCCAAGCGAACTCGACGGGGGCTCTGCCGGATTCGAACGCCGCGCTCTTTGCCACGGCGCGCGGACCGGTGCTATAGCGCGCGACTGACGATCTAGAGCTTCCGTAAACTGGGAGCGCCCAGAGTGTATCGCAGGCGAACGGCGAAGGATAACCTTTCCTGCTGGGCCAGTCCTAGCCCCGGCTGGAAGATTTGCGCCAGTCAGCTTTGGAGCAAAGCTGACCCGAGGCGTCTTTTGTGCCATTGAAGCTCGGAACGCTGTGTCGCATCCAGCTTGTATGCTGGCTCGCGACAAACGGCGCAGCCCAGAATGCCTGCCTCAACCAGCAGCTCCTTTTCGCAGGCGATAAGAAACTCCACCGACTGCATAACAAAGTTGAGGAAAGGCAGAATGTGCGCGTGTAGCTCCTTGGCTTCCTCGTGTTGGTTATCGAGGAGTTGCCATATCTTCACCATCGCCGGCGCGATCGAGACGGTGGGCATAACGCCGTCTGCGCCCCGCGTGAAGTCTTCCGGAAGGTGAAGTCCCATATAACCAACAAGGGAGCCTACCCGGTTGGTTGTAAGAGCTGAGACGGTCGGGCCAGATGGAACGAGGTCCACCTTGACACGCTTGATATTCGGCAGATCACGGCAGATAGAGGCGAAGGTCGGCGCATCAATCACTCGCCCAGTCTGAAGCGGTGCATACTGGATCACTATCGGGATGGAGACGGCCGAAGCGACGGCGTGAATGTGCGCAACGAGATCGCTGAGCGGCGTTCCGAGAAAAAATGGCGGCATCAGCATCAGCGCGTCGGCGCCGTATTCCGCGTTACGGCTGGCTTCCGCCACCGCAAGATGGGTACTATGCGCGGTTACCGATAAGATCACCTGACAGCGCCTCGCGACATGCTTCACCAGAAGTTGGGCGAGGAGGTCGCGTTCCGCGTCAGCGAGCTTGTAATACTCGCTGGCCAGGCCAAACATCGCAACTCCGTCGACCCCCGCAGCTATAGCTGCGTCGGCGACGCGCGCGAAGCCTTCCTCATCGATCGCCCCTTGAGCGGTGAACGGTGTGGGCAGAATCGGAATGACACCGCCGAGGCTGACCTTCATAGCATTTCTCCTGGCAAATCGCTGGTTAATCCTGGCTACCAAATGGCGGCGACAGGGGCTTCATCCCGAAAGACTTTCTCGTTCAAGCGATAGCCGAAGCCAGGTTGATCCGTGAGGGCGAGCCAGCCGCCGGCGGGGCGGGGGTCGTCGGTGAGAACCCATTCCTTTGCTGCACCACGATAGATATCCAGGTATTCGCAGAAAGGTGTCATGTGGGGATCGTTCGAGATAAGAAAGTGGTATGTTGGGCCGCCTACACCGTGGCAAATGAGCTTGATATGATGTGCTTCGGCGAGCGCTGCGATTTTCTTGAG
Source organism: uncultured Acidobacteriaceae bacterium (assembly GCA_963717225.1). GTDB lineage: Bacteria > Acidobacteriota > Terriglobia > Terriglobales > Acidobacteriaceae > PALSA-350. The sequence continues at coordinate 24,155 of CAVQWB010000004.1, forward strand.
TCCGGTGATGCCACCGGCCCGATAGATATCAGGCTGCACTAAGTCGACGCAGCCCTCCTCGACAAGACGGCGAAAGCCCTCCAGCGTGTATTCGTGCTCTCCGCCACTGACCATTGTGTTGATTGAGCCGCGTATCTCGCGATAACCCTTATAGTCGTCCGGCGATACGGGCTCTTCAATCCAGGCGATGCGATACTTTTCCAGACGCTCGAACATGCGCAGGGTATAAGGCACGTCCCAGCCCATATACACATCGAGTGCGATGAAGCCGTTAGGGCCGATCGTCTCGCGGGTCTGGGCCACAATCTCTTCGTTCTTCTGCATACCCTCTTCGCCATGACCAGGACCGTATGGCACAGCTATCTTCATGTCGGTAATGCCAAAATCGCTCAATGCTGATGGGTCGTTGCCGGTGTAGTACGAGCGCATTCGCTCGCGCGTCTTGCCGCCGATGAGATTGTAGACTGGTTGTTGGAGAAGCTTGCCCTTGGCGTCCCAAAGTGCGATATCGATGCCGGAGATGACGGACTGAGCGAGGCCGCCGCGACCATAGAAGACAGACGCACGGTAGAGCTGGGCCTGAATCAGTTCGGTTTCGAATACGGACTTCCCGATCACGAGAGCTCGCAACTGCTCATCCAGCAGGCTGCTTGCGGCTGTACCTTTGGCGCCCCCGATGAAACCATAGCCGCGAGTATCGTCGTCAAGCACCACCTCTATTACGCCGGCCGACATGGTGCGATACCAAGAGGACCGCTTCTCCCAATATTCCGGATAAACGGACATGGGGTTGGCGATGACGCTTTCGGTGAGCCAGGAGGTTTGCATCCTGGCGAGGTGACAATTGAGCTTTACGATTTTCACGGAGGTCCTTTGCTTGTACTAAATCGAGCGGGTACTTATAGCCGATTGGTGATGCGCTTCGCTTATGGGTGTCAGGCGGTTAGTTCCGGGAGATCGAACTTTTCCGCCGGGACGAGTTCTACGGGACCAAGCAGGCCAGACTGGACAAGCGTGCTGTCCCTTTCCCATTGCCGAGCGGAGGTGAACGTAAAACGTCCGGTTGGGCTTTTCTTCTGCTCAAGTACCCACTGGGGCCATTTTTTAATGATGCCACTCGCATCGACTTCGCTATCCGCCGGTAAATTCTGATCGCCGATGATGCGGTTGGTCCAGACATTGACGACGCTAACCTCGAGATTGTTTTGGCCCTGTTTGAGAGCTTCGGTGGCGTCGACGCGATAGGGAGCATTCCAGAGGATGCCAAGGTTCTCGCTATTGAGCCGGACCTCGGCGATCACAGCTATCTTGCCTAGATCCAGGTAGACGCGTTTGTTTGCCGATAACGGCCTGGAAAAATCAAAGGTATTTCTATAGACTGCGACGCCTGAGTAAAAGCGAATGCCCTCGTCCGTGTGTTGGGACCAGTCCTGAAGTTCAGGAAAAATAGTGTTTGGGCGACCACCCCACACTGGATCAAACGCAACCTGCCAAGGGCCCAGGATTTTCTGTCTCGGTGGTAGATTTACGGCAAGATTACGGACCCTCCCGGTGGAGCTTCTTAGTGTATATTCGCCCGATTGCCAGACGATCCGGCGGGCAACGTCTATATCGGGTAGATGTTCTGATGCGGTATGCAGGGCAGCGGAGCCAAGGATGCTGTCGAGCCGCTGTTGCGCGGCGAGTTCGCCGGCGGAGAAGCGATGGTCCATCCAAAGACGGCTCGAACGCGGCGGAAAGGGATTTTGCGGCCCAGTCCTGGCTAGTTTGCCGTTGAGATAGAGCCGCGGAATTCGATTTTCATAGACCACGCCGATCAAGGTGGACCCACTTATCGACGTGGCGTGGACAAGTATGGGCTCGACCTTGCCGGATTCGCCATATTGAAATACGACGACACCGTTTTTACCGGCAGCGAAGCCGTAATTGCCTTCGCCGGGAGAGAGAAACGTCTGGAAGCCCCGCGCGGGCGCTTCTACACCCCCGTTCGGATACGACCAGCTTGAGCCTTGTTCCTGTGGAAGGGGAATCTCCTGCGCAGGCGTGATCCAGAGGGCTAGTGTGAAGGCGTCTTGGGTGTCAGGGGTCTGGGCGGGAGCCACAGGCCAAAGCTGCTGATCTGCTCGTGAGACAGCAATCAGAGATTCGACGGGATGAGTCATTTTGTGAAAGACCACGAAGACCGATTCATTCGCGTGAAGTACGATGGGTAGCGTAGTCACGCCGTTGTCATGCCGAAATGCGGCGACCATCTCCGAGTGACCAGTCTGGGGCCAGTAGAGTTCAGGATGCTTGCCCGAGGCGCGGAAAGATAGGTCGCCTTGTACGGTCGCGGCTTCATTATTGACAACGAAGTAGATGTCCATTCCATCCTGGGTTTGGCGGTGAATATAGTTGAGCTTATGGTCCAGGCTGGAGCTGAAGTCGGGCGGCAGCCCCTGCGCAGCAAACACTTCCTCTGGAGTGCCGCCCCACACGAGGCGACCTTTCCCCAGCTTGCGCTCACCGGTCCCGTCACGGCCGGCATATTTGCCCCATAACGAATCGGCCAGATCCTGCAACTCCACGTCGCATGCAGGGAAATTGCTCAGACTCGGAGACTGCAACGGGCGATGACCAAGGACGGTTGCGCCTGCTTCAACCAGTTCTTTGACCTTTCGTAGCAGCGCCGGCGTCATGGTCTTTACCTCTGGCATCGGTAACGCCTGATAGGCATAGTCCGCAGTGTTTGTAAGACGTAGCACCGGTTTGCCGTTGGCGTTATATGTAGGCAGCACGAGAAGGTGGTATCGCATCCCCGACGCAAGTACGATGCTGCCATCTTCTACCTTCATTTGAAAAACAAGCTCGGCGGGGCAGCCGTCAAAATTGTAGGGCGGTCGATTTGGGATGACGCCGCGAACAGTGGCGGGAATCGGGGGCGTGAAGCGGTAAGGACCGCCTTCAGGAACGACAAAGCAGATATCGGCGACAAAGCTTCCCTGGCGCAGCATATGCTGACACCGGGCCGCATACTGATGCCAAGGCCGAGCCATGTTCCACCATGTCAGAGACTCATGAAATACCGTTCCAAAGAAGGCAAATGAGACTCCAGGCACAATGCGGCGCCAAGGCTGCATCACCCACTCGCTGAAGCATATGCGATTGACTCCGGTGCAAAACGCCCAATCACCGAGAGGCTTCAACGTAGCCGGATGATCGACGAAGTCGCCGCGCATTGCGGTGAAAGATTCGGAGCCGACGATGTTACGGCCGTAGACATGTGCCGCGGAGGACATGCTCTCGTTAAGATCGGCAAGCGGGGTCCCACTGTAGCAGCTGCGCCAGAATTCGCTCATCGGCTCATCGGCCCGGCCGGCATAACGAAGATCGTCGACTGTTCCGTCGTAGGCCTCGATAGTCAGGCGCATGCCTTTTTCATGCGCGAGCTCGCGCATGTGGGCGGCATAATTTTCTAGTGTGAGTTCACAAACCGTCTCGCGATAATCCCATAGAAAACGTTCTGAAATGGCACGTGTGTCGACCACAATACCATTCAGTGTAGGCAGATAAGGAAGAAGATCGTAGCCGCGCCGGTTGCGAAACTCCTCGCGGAATCCATCCGTCCAATTGCTGGAACCCGCTTCCCAACTGTCGATATGGGTCGAGACCAATGCCTTGCCCGCGAGCGAAGCGGCGCGATCAGAGAGCTTACCGGCCATCGAGGAGAATTGCAAGGCGACAGCCGATTTACTGAGCTTATCGCATTCGAGCCCCGAGGCTTCAGGTTGCGCGGAGCGCGTGCCACCGTTAGCCACCGTATGTCCGAAGCGAAGAACAATCCAACGGCCCGGAGGCGGCGCCCATTTAAGATGACCGTCGCCATCCAGGTTACTGGTGAGGTCAAGCATCGACGCCGCTCGAATACATTGGTCGGGAGGAGCTCCTGGCCAATTTGTATCTGTAGGAATGAAGCGCGGCCAAGGCACGACTTCAAAGAAATCGCCGGTACCCGCAAAGGATTTGGTCGTGGCAATGCCAGGAATGCGGAAGGAGGGCAGAGTTCCACTGGATGAAGCCGGAAAGGCGAGAACCGCTATATCCCTGTAGAAGTCGTGCCGAATGCCGGCTGGCTTCGCCAATGGGCCTTGAAGTTGAGAAGCATCTTCGACCAGCATCTCAGCGACGATGACGGTTTGCGTTGCTTGTTCCGGTTTGATCCAGGGACCGCCGCTGCCTGCCCACCCGGGAGCATTGTTCAGATTGATTTCAATACCCAGCCGTCCAGCCTCTTCCACTAGAAAGCCGAACAGTTCAAGCCACGAAACCGACATGAAGCGATGGGGGCCGGGAGGATTGCCGAGGCCGCCATCCATGAATATCAGCCCGCCAATACCCGCCTCTTTCATAGCCAGGAGATCGGCGCTGATTCCTTCCCTGGTAACGTTGCCCTCCATCCAGAAGGCGTAGACCCAGGGTCGAGCGGAGTCTGGTGGGCTTTCAAACTCATCCAACCAAACTGGGCGCGCAGGCAAAGTCTGGGCGTTAAGCTTTTGCAACTCCGGCGCTAGGGCCAACAACGTGGCGCCCTGAATAAACTGTCTACGGTCCATTCGAGCTATCTCCGTTCAACCAAGGTCTTAAGAATTCAACGGACGGACATCCATATGCCGCAAACATATACAGTTCAAGTGTTCCGCGCGGCAAGAGCGGATGTACCTTTCTGCCGCGGCTTCAATCTCGATCTGACTGATCGTCCCCTGCCGCGGGCGATTGAGCCAGCAGCATCGCCTGCGGCAGACCGTTCCTCACTTATCCTGGAATTGTCCTGTGGGCGGCGCAACGATGCATGAATACGATCGCCAATCCGGTTTCGCTGCGGGACCTATTAAGCGCGAAATCAGACCGCGAGCTTCCACCAAGGCCCGTCTGTGTCACGTTCGATGACGGCTATGCAGACAACTTGTATGTTACCAAGCCGCCTTTGGAGGTATATCGTGTGCCGGCTACGGTCTATGTCACGACTGGATATCTCGGGGTTCCGGAAAATTTATGGTGGGATGAGTTGGCGAAGCTCATCCTCGATCCTGGCCCTGAACCTTGCCGCGCAGCACGGTGACAGAACATTTGGGCAGCTCCACCCTGGCGCCCCGGCCTGCCATGATCTTGGAAGCGACTGGCGGATTGTCCGGCTCGGCGTGGGATTTCGCACCCGCCGAATGCCAAACGTACTGATCGCTTCCGAACGTCACCATTTGCACCTCGCCGTCAAAAAAGCCGGTGCGGCCGTCGGCTCCCTCGAAGGCTATCTCGATGCTGCGAGGATTATCCCTATCCTTATTCACCAGCAGAAGCGCCCAATCGCCGTCGGGTCGTCGAACCGCATACGCAGTCACAAGCGCGTGACCTGCAGGGTCAGAGACCGTGCCATTCACTTGGAAGAGGTGATGCATGCCGCTGCGATGCGTGATCCATTCGTTGTTGATCACGCGGCCGGTGTGATATTGCGCGGTGAACTGGTGAATTTGGAGATTCGCGTCGGCGACGTAATTCCCATACGTCGCCCAGCCGCCATGGCATCCAGGGCGAAGCGGTTCGGCCTGAATCGGCGAATGATAATAAGCAGACCCGCCATATAAGAAAAACGACCCCACACTGTCGGCCAGCCACAGCGCGGAAAAAATATCGGTCATGTAGTTCGAGAGGTTGTAGGTCACCGCGCTCTCTGTGTTCATCAGAGGCACGCCTTCGGGTAAGCCATCCTGCCGAAACGCATCGAGGCAATTTCGCGTTAATTCGGGCTCCCGATAGAGATCCGCCCAGTTCACCGAGCAGGGATCGAACGGATAATGTTCAAACGAGACAAAGGCGAGATCCTGAATATGATTGTGAGACTTTAGATAATCCAGAAACCTCCCAAACCAGGACGTACGGTTCTCCGCATCCGGCCAAACCGAGACATCTTGGTTGATGCCCTGAAACACGGGACCACCCAGCTTGGTCTCCGGAGCCACCTTATGAATTGCGTCGGCAAATAAGATGTAAAGCGCCGCGTAGTCTTCCGGCATCATGTACTGGCCGTCGCATTCTTCCCCCATTTCGACCCAGGCGACCGGGTATCCGCGCTTTTTCAAGTAAGCAATCTGGTGGGCGGCATCTTCAGGCGTGCTGAAGAGGACGGCGACGGGAATCATCGCCGGCAAATTGTTGGTGATGCCGCTGGTGAAGAAAAGGTCGAGACCCGTCTGATCGCCGCGCTTGCTCAGATCCGTAGCCGAGTGATACGGATCGGTCGAGGAGCAGTAGGTTGGGGTCTGCGTGGCATCCGGCGAGTGTCGTACAAGATCGACGAAGGTGCCGTCGTCGAGGAGCATGCCGGCGTACACCTGGTGGATCGCATAGCCCACTCCATGCCGCACATCGCCGGTTCCGTGTGGTCCCGCCTGATTCGACGATTGCGTCATCACCACACGAATCCATCGCGTCGTAACCGGCTGTTGGGCAAGATTTAGCGTCGCGGTGCCGCCTTTGCCATCGCGCACGATGCCATTGGGAAAACTGTTCCAGCGTCCATTTGCCTGCTGGCCGACGCCCAGGCCTTCCCCGGGCACGTACTGCGCCTCCCAATTCATAGGGTCAACGCCGGTCCAATACTGCACCTCATACACCCGCGCGCTCGGCTCGCACCAATCGATGCGCAAGGCATTCATCTGCTGGGGAGTGAGCAAATCCAGGATGATCCATTGCGGATGCAGCGCGTCGTCTTCGCCGGTAAATGCCTTGGTGAGATAGGGGTTACTCTTCCAAAACGTTGCCGGGTCTCCGTCTGTTAACCTCCCGGAGCCGTTCGACGCGCCTCCATCTGCCGTCGTGCCGCGATGCGGCAGCGGGTACGCGAATGAATCGTGGATCAACTCGGTGGGGTCCGCGTCTCCGATAAAGTACCCCCTCTGATGCGCAGAGTCGCTCCACGTTCCCTTGCTGTTCCAGTGCCATGCCTCGATGGCAAGCTCTGTGTGGTTGCGATAAGTGATCGGTCCCCAACCCGCCGCGAGCCATTGCCGGACCATTTCTGGCGTGTAAATCTTTTGGATCACCTCGATCGACAAGTCATCCATCGAAGAACCGAGACTCTTATCCGGATCGAAGCTGTTCACCGCTTTGCTCGTATCTATGCGTAGCAGTGCGGCGTGCGATACCGCTGGACCGGTGCCTTGACCAAGCGCTGCAACAGTTCCACGGCTGGAAACCATTGACAGCGCTGCGGCCCCGGCTGCCTGGCCGAGGAACTTCCGCCGCGAAATTCCTTGCGGGCGGTCTTGCTTCGGTGAATTCAATCGGCGCCCCACTCCCACATCTCCCCTCTACGAAACTCGTTCTCCTCTTCGCGCCCAACCGTCATCGGTAGAGCAGTCTACTGAGATCGCAGGCTGCCGCGAAGCACGATGATGGATGCCTTCGGAAGTTCATAAAGCGTATCCGGACCGTCAGCCATCACCGTCGATTTAGAGGCGGGGCCGTCCGGATCCCTGTATCCGTTTTCGCGAGCACGGCCGAAAGCGGCAGCAGCATCGCCCACTTGCCCATCACCGGCTCCTTGCGCGGAAGGTCGCGCAGCTTCGGCCACGGGAGGCGGATCGGGATGCCATTGGTACTCGCCCGAGCCAAAAACAATGCGATCCACGGTTCCCGTGAAAAAGCGCGTTTGCTTGGTCACCGGATCATCGAACGCAACTCGCACGGAATGGTCATGATTTTCGTCTTTGTTGACCAGCATGATCGACCATTGCCCATCCGGCCGTTCCACTGGGTACGCGGTGATTACCTCTTTACCATTTCCGTCCAGAATGTTGCCCCTCGCTCTAAACAGCTTATGGATCTTATCCACCGGCAGCACCCATTCCTGCGTAATCACCTGAGTAGCCAGGTATTGCGCCGAAAGGGAAGCGTGGTTTTGGTCATCTACAGAAAGAAAGCCGCGCTCCCCTCGGCCGGGCGAGGCAATGTAGTGGAAGTAATAAGTGCCCGCTGCGCCCGCGGTCATCATGGCGCCCACGTAATCTGCCAGCCAAAGACCGCTCTTGACGGTATTCGGGCTTCCGTCCCCGAGGTCGTTGCCTTCTGTCATAAAGAAAGGAATATTCGCTGGAAGGCCATTATCTTTCCATGCTTGCACCACACGATTCACCCACTCCGGCTCCATGTCGAGCGAGTCCCAGTCGCCGCAAAGATGTGTTCCCATACAGGGGTAATGCTCAAATGAGAAAAAGGTAAAGTCCTTGAGCGCATTGTGCGCTCTCAGGTAGTCGGTGAATCTTCCCAAAAATGACACCCGTCCGTTGCCGTCTGCCCACGAATCCACGTCGGCCGGCGTTCCTTCAAAGGGTGGACCACCGAGACGCGCTTGCGGAACGAGCTTGTGAATCGCTCGCGCAAATTGAATGTAGAGCGCGGCATAATCCTCAGGCAGCATGCGTTGGCCGTCCGCTTCCTCCCCCATTTCGATCCACGAGATCGGATACTTTCGTTTGTACAAATAAGCAATCTCATTGGCCGCGTCTTCTGGAGTCGCGTAAAGCATGGCGATCGGAACCATCGTGGGTAGGCCGCGCGTTACGCCCGAGTGGAAGAAGAAATCGAATCCGATCTGGTCGCCTCTGCCGTAGTCCAAATCGGTTGCGGAGTGCCACGGATCCACGGACGACGGCCAGGTGATGGTCTGCCGCCGGCTCGGCATGTGCGCCACAATATCCTTGAATTGCCCGTCGGCCGGCAGCGTACCAAGGTAGAGCTCGTTGATCGCGTATCCCATGCAATTGCGCTTATCCTGCGCTCCATGCGTGTCGCAGGTGTTGGACGAGTGCTCCATCCAGATCCGCAGGTATTGCACGGAAATCATCCAATTGGCGAGCTTCAGCGTAGATGTTCCGCCGCTTCCGTGCAGCACCGTGCCCAGGGGGAAGGTTTGCCATGTGCCCTTATTAATTCCCGCGTAAAAAGGCGGCACGTCACCGGTCCAGAACTGCACATAAAAGCGCGTGGCATAAGGATTCGCCCAGTCAATTCGGATCGCATTGATATCGACTTTAGCGCCTAAGTCGACCATCACCCATTGTGGGTGCAATGAGTCATCTTCGCCGGTGAACGCCTTGGTTAGGTAAGGATTGCTCTTCCAATATGTGTCTGGGTCGCCGTCGGTCATTCGAGACCAGCCGATACCGTCCCCCAGGGTCGCTCCGCGGTGGGGCAGCGGATAGGCCCATGAATGCACAATCTGCTGGCTGGTTGGCTCCGCGCTGCCGGCGAAATAACCTTCTTTCTTCGCTGGATTGCTCCATGTGCCGTGCGGGTTCCAGTGCCACGCCTCGATCTGCAACTCCGTATTTTGCCGGTACGAGACCGTCCCCCACCCCGCTCCCAGAAGATCCTTCAGCACGGGATCGGTCAGCACCCATGTTGTATGCTTTTCGATCGCCTCCTGGGTTATCCCGCCACGCTGCCGGTCAACGGCTCCTCCCAGCGCCCGCAGTGGGCTGAATGAATTCGCCAGGTGAGAGGTATCTACGATGATTTGCTCGTTCTGTTGTGCCCCCGCCATGCGCACGACGCTTAGCAGTACGAGCAGGAGGATAGCGAGAGAAATTTTCCTCGCTGCTGTCATGGCAACGCCTTCGCCGTTCTTCGGCCCGTACATGCTAAAAGGTTTCACAAATGACGTAGAGCGACAAAAGGCACCCTACGCAGGCGTTCCGCTAAAGAACGCCTGCACATCACTACTCTCACCACGTCACCGTATTTGGAAAACGCATTAGAAGGTGAACCGCGCCTCGAAGCTCATCTGCCGCGGGACATTGGCCTGATTCGTGATTTGCCCGAAGCCCGCTTGGTCGCCGTCATTCGGCTGCTGACCGAAATTCTCCGGCGCCCAGAAGACATTCGGATATCCGAACTGCACCGAATTGGTGAGGTTGTAAGCGGAGGCTCGAACCTGCAAATCCCTTTGCTCGCCGAACTTAAAGTGCTTTTGGAGCGACAGATCCAGATTGCGCGCTCCGTTGGCGCGAATTCCGGGAAGAATGGGTCCAGCGGTCCCCGGCGCGAACAGATTTGTCGGCTCCGTCATACACGAGTAATTGAACCATTCGTTGATGTTTTTCAGCGCCTTGGCTTCGCAATTCCCCGAGATGTCGGGACGCTGGTTAAACCACGGATTCAGCGTGCCGTTGGGGGTCGCGATCGGCTGGCCGTCACCCAACGTTGTCACCGTACTCACCGTCCATCCGCCGAACGCCCGGTCAGTCCACCCGCTGAGATTCACGGCGCGCTTGGCCCCAATCGGCAGGTCGTAGGAAAGCTCCCAGGTGAAAAAGAGCGCGATGTCCTGCGTGCTCAGGCCTCGCTCCAGGTTCAGGTTCTGGAAGTCCTGCGGCGCCGCATAGTTGTTGCCGCTGAATGCCAGTGAACCTGAATTGTCGTTAGTGATCAGCTTGCCCCAGGTAAACGAAGCCAGCGTGGTAAAGCCGCGGCTCAGGCGCTTCTCCAGCTTCGCTTGCAGCGAGTGATAAATGGAGTCTCCTAATGTGTCGCCCCAGTCCAGGACTCCGCTTCCACCTTGATTTCCAATACCAAAAGAGAACTGCGGATATTTCTCCAGCATCACCCACTGCGGGACCTGGGTCGCACCATACCACGGCGCGTTGGGGTCCGTAATTGCGTTCGTATAGGGAAAGGGAACCATATTTAACAGACTGTCCTGATTTTGCGCCAGGGTCTGCAACGAAAGCGCGTTCAGGTCGGGGTCGTTGTTGCCGAACGTTAGGCGCAGCCCGCGGCTTCCCACCCACGCGGCGGACAGAACCGTTTCGTGAGGAAACTGGTACTGGACGCCGAAGTTGAAGTTGTACGTCGTCATGTCTGGCGCGTGACGGGGCACGAAATTCACCCCGATACCCACGTTGGTAGCCGTTCCCAGAGAGCCCTTGGTGGGCGCTATGATGCCGTTGGGAAAAGGATTCGAAAGCGTGTTCACGGGCACGAGATAGGTGTCAGACGAGTCCGGCATCGATCCCAGCCAGGTGGTTTCGGCCAGATACGAATCGTCGTTGAACTGATTGATCGACGCCATGTGCACGCTGGGCCCATATGAGATGCCAAACCCGCCGCGAATCACAGCGTTTTTCAGTATCCGGTAGGTCAGGCCGAAGCGCGGAGCGAAATTGTGCCAGTTTGTCACATACGGGCTGCGATGCGAACCGTTGGAAAAAACCTCACCGCCCGTCAGACTTACACCATTGAGGGAGTAGGCGACCGTCGGGTCAAAGTACTCCATCCGGTTAAAGCGTTCTGTCGCTCCCGGAAAAACATCCCAGCGCAGGCCGGCGTTGATGGTCAGCTTGGTGGTCGGGTGCCAATCGTCCTGGATGAACAGCGCGCTATACGGGTTGCTGTTGGCGCCGAATATGTCGGTCGTCCAGTTCGGCTGGTTTTGGTTGAAGGAGCCGACTCCCATGAGGAAGGAAGCGAATGCATCGCCATTGCCGGCGCCCCCGCCCGCCACTCCGTTGTTCGAGGTCGCGTCAGGGTTAAACTCGTAGTAGCCGTCAGGCGTCAACGTTTGCCCGACGTTCAAGAACTGCTTCTGGAAGTCCCATCCGAAGCTGAGCGAATGCCTGCCCAGCACTTTGTTCAGCGTCGCGCTGAAATCATAGTTCGTGACCGCGAACTTGAACACCGCATACGGAGCCGTGCCTAGTCCGCATACGCCGCCGGCCCAGAGCGAATTGCATCCACCGCCGCTGTTGAACGACATGTACGGAATGCCCGGAAGTACGGACGAGGATGCCAGCGAGGAGGAGAAGCCGAGAGTGGTCATGTCGAAGCCCGATTGGCCCTGCGGCTCCGAGTCTTCGTAGTGCCGCGTAGCGGAAGCACGCACTTGCAATACGGTGTTCGAGGACATTGTCCAGTCGTATCCGATCAGCACGTTGGCATCATGATCGAGCCCGGTTGCCGCCGAGTAGAAATTGTTGTGGAAAAAGTTCGGAGAGTTATCGTTCTCGCGATGAATCGAAACCCGTCCGAACAGGTGTTGGGCGTCGCTGATATTGTCGTCCAGCCGGATGTCGAATCTCTGGTCGGTTTCGGGATGCGACCCGGCTGCGAAAAAGTTATTCATGTGGTATTGCCCCACCCCGGCCCCCGTCGGTGAAGGCCAGTATTGAAGGTACTTCTGTGCGATGGGGTTAATTGCGGGAATCATATTGTTCGGAACCGCTTGCGGGCAGGGACTGGGCGCGCCATCGGGACAATTTGTGCCGAAATTGGAGGGGTCGTAAATGGTAACCCCCGGATCCCCTGAGAAATCGCCGGTCTTTTCCGCAGCCGTGGGCACCGTGGTAGTCAGCTGCGACGCCGAGGCCTGCTTGGTGCCCTCATAATCGGCAAAGAAGAAAACCTTGTCTTTCTTGATCGGACCGCCCACCGAGCCGCCAAACTGGTAGCGATGGAAGTCCGGAAGCGGAACCCCATTCAATTTGTTGAAGTAGTCGTTCGCAGCCAGGCCGTCCGGCCGGAGCCACACAAACCCGTCCCCGTGGAAACTGTCTGTCCCGCTCTTGCTCACCAGGCTGATTACCCCCGCCGCTCCCGTCTGAACACTGGCCGGGGTGGTGTTTAGCTCCATGCGGAACTCTTCGATCGAATCCATCGGGGGCTCCAGCGCCGGGATCACCACGCCCTGGTTATTTTCGCCAATCGTCAGCGGACTCCCGTCTAGTAAGTAGTAGATGGTCCCTTGCTGGGCTCCATTGATGGAGAAAATCGAGACCTGATCGCGTCCTGAATCGATCGAGGTGATATTGCCGTCTTGTGGATCACCCCCGGACTGAGCAATGCCAATTGAAAGACGTCGCGCTGCACCAACGGGATTCGCTCGATAACATCCTTGCTGATCAACTGGCCCGTTGTGCTGCTGGTGGTCGCCGTAATGTCGTCGGCGGCTGAGACTGTGACTGTCTCGGTCCGCGACCCCGGCCTGAGGGTGACGTTGATGATTTCAGCCTGGTCCACCGAAATGGTGATCTGGTCCTGCACTGCCGTCTGAAAGCCGGTTTGACCGACTTCCAGACGATAGGAGCCAGGAATCAAGCTAACAAACGAATTAAGTCCCGAGGCCGACGTTTTGCCTTTTAAGGCCACGCCGGTATCAATGTTGGTGAGCGTCACCGATGCCCCGGCCATCGCCGCCCCCGATGTATCCGTTGTCAATCCGCGCAGCGACCCCCTGCCGGCGACCTGCGCCGCAAGATTGGCCGCCCATACTGTCGCCAGGATGGCGCCCAGTCCAAACCGCAAAAAAGTCAACCTCATGGTTGCCTCCCCTCCAGGAATAAAGTTGCCGGACAATCCACGCTTCCTGTGCGGTTAACCCCTTTGCGGTGTCTGACATCGGCTTCTTCATCTAACTTTGTCTGAAAAGCCTTCGTCGCACCTTTCCTCCGGAGTTCCCCTTCCGAGCGTGTCAATAAAGTCCCTTAGAAGTAGCACTGTGATCACAATCCGGATAGCTTGTAACGGTTCCGCACCGATTCGATCAGGATTGAATCGTCCGGAAACTTGAAGCTGCACTCCTCGGAGGCGCTATTTAAACTTAGCTTCCAAAGTCACGACGGTGTTCGGCTCCATTTTTCCGTGGGTTTGTCATGGAACGCTGTGTGGATCTAGGTGTAAGGCCCGACGTCGCTCGAGCAGAACTCGAGCGCATCCTCGCGAGCCCGGAATTCAAAGCCAGCAAGCGCTGCCAGGCTTTCCTGCAGTCCGTGGTCCAACACGCGCTGACCGGCTTGTCCGAGGACTTGAAGGAACGCACCATCGGCATTGAAGTTTTCGGCCGGCTTCCGTCATACAACACCGGCACCGACGGAATTGTCAGGATTAACGCCAGCGAAGTACGGAAGCGCCTCGCAATCTACTACGCCCATTCTGCCCTCTGCAGTGAATGCCGCATAACACTACCCACGGGAAGCTACGTCCCCCTATTCGAAAAGCCGGCCAGGACGACCGCAGAAGTCAACCTTCCCCAGTCCTGCAGCCCACTGCTCTGAGCCCAGTGGAATCATTTCGTGCGGGATCGACCGTGACGCCCGGTACATTGCCTCGCCCCAAGGTCCGGCGAAGAATTCTAGTGTTAGTGGTGGTTGTTCTGGCTATTTCGGCTTTGCCTGTTCAATGGCTTTACGCACATCATTCCCAGACAGTCGTTGACCAATTCTGGCAACCGATGTTTCAGGGTAGGACACCGATCATGATTGTCCCCGGCTACGTACCCGCATACGATCCCGCGGCCAATCCTTCAAACGGCCGGTTCACTTTGATGAGCGATCAGTATGTCGGTGGTGGGGACCGCGTGGCCGCCGTCGAAATCTCCTCTATGCTCGCGCGCCTCGATCGTCCATTCAATCTGCGCTTGAGCACCGGTGTCTCGCTCGACGACCTCCGCAATACTCCTACGGTTCTGATTGGATACTCGAGCACTCAGTGGGAAGACGTGACCAGGAAATTCCGTTTCTACGTGGACGACGGCAGTCACGGGATGATCCGGGATTACGGCAAGCCCACAGAGTGGTATCCGCACGATGAGACGCCGGAACATCGTACTAACGAAGATTACGGTGTGATCTCGCGGGCGTTCGATCCAGAAACCCATGCCATGCTTATCCTGGTCAGCGGCTGCATGCAATACGGCACCGAAGGCGCCGCAAGAACTGATCACCAACCCGGAGCTTCTCACCGCCGCTCTTCGCAACGCGCCGAAAGACTGGCAGAAGAAGAACCTGCAACTGGTCATTCAGTTCAACGTGGTAGCTAACTCGCCGGCTTCTTCCCGGGTGGTTGCCTCTCATTATTGGTAGCGGCGCGCTTTGGTCGTTTCTCAACTTCATCGCAATCCATCCCGGCGCCGGACTGCTGATCCGGGCCGCTGGCATTCAAACGTGGCCGCGGACCATGTTCGTTCAGATCGCCCGAATAAGGCCGAGTTGCTGGAGCGCCGTCGCTCCATCATCCAGACCGATCTCCTCCGCGATCTTGCCATTCTCGATTCGCAATACGGTCGTTCCCGTGAACCGCATTTTCCGCCGGTCGCAGCTGGAAGAGATCCAGCCAGGAAGTCCTCGAAGGCTGGTCCCGGTGTGTGCCACCGCCTTCCCAGCGGCGGACCACATAGTCGCCCTCAGCGATGAGATCGGCGGCACCCCAAAACTTTAGATTGGGGAACGCTTCACGGAAGCCGGACATGAATGCCTTGATATCCTCCCGGCCCCGGCGCGGTGCGTGCAACGAATAAATCCACGCCGGCCTTCAGGAGCAAGCTTCAAATGAAATTCGAAGGCAAGAAGCAAAATGCCCTCAATCAACTTCCCGCTACTTTGTATGTAACGAAGACCGGAAAGGGGTTCCCATGAGTAGGTGGAGAAGAAACGAAGAACTCGCGGAAACCACGACCAAACGCTTACCCGCAACTCTCGAAAGGAGCACTTTTATGAGTACTCATTTTTATGACGTGTTGGGATCGACCCCCACGAAGTTCCACTGGGGCAAACCAGATACGGATATCTTCTTTGCAATTGGCGAATGTTCCTTGGGGTCGATCCTTGTCGCTCAGAGCCGCGCGGTGTTTGTTCCATACTGCTCGGCGAAGACCCAGCACTGCTGGCACGGGATCTTCAGGATCGGTTCCCGGGCGCAAACCTGATTGGCCATGAGAACGACGAGCTGGTCGCGAAGGTGGCCGCCCTGGTGGAGAAACCAGGCGCGGGCTTTGCGCTGCCTCTCGACATTCGGGGTACCGTTTTCCAGCAGCGTGTTTGGCAAGCATTGCAGCAGATACCACCTGGATCGACGGCAACCTATAAGAACCTTGCCAACCAAATTGGAATGCCTGGCGCGGTCCGGGCGGTCGCACAAGCCTGCGCCGCGAATGCGTTGGCGGTGGTCATCCCGTGCCATCGCGTAGTTAGGACCGATGGTTCGCTCTCTGGTTATCGCTGGGGAGTTGAGCGGAAACGTGCGCTTCTCGAAAGAGAGGCGCACGCATGACAATCGTATCTGAGGAAATGGCTATGACAACCCGTGAGGGACCTTCCTATCCGGTTGCAGCGCAACCCGCCATTGCACGCGCAGAAGCTCTCGATTGGCAGTCGATTGGGCAAGGCCTGGACGAACAAGGAAGCGCGATGCTTCCCGGCGTCCTTTCTCCGCAAGAGTGCCGGGCACTCGCCGGCCTGTATCCCGAGGATGACCTGTTTCGCAGCCGCGTTGTCATGGGACGGCACGGCTTTGGGCGCGGCGAGTACAAATACTCCAACTATCCCCTCCCCGATATCATTCAAGGGCTTCGGACCGCGCTCTATCGCCGGCTTGCCCCTGTCGCGAACCAATGGAACATCGCCATGGGTATGGCTGTTCGTTATCCCTGTGAACACGCCGATTATCTCCAACGATGCCATGATGCCGGTCAGCTTCGCCCGACTCCCCTGCTTCTCCAGTATGGAGAAGGCGATCAATTGCCTTCCCAGGATCTTTACGGGGAGACGTTTTGCCCATACAGGTGGCCTTGCTGCTTTCTGCGCCTGAAAGGGACTTCACCGGCGGCGAATTCGTGCTCACTGAACAGCGTCCGCGGATGCAATCGCGGCCGGAGGTGGTACCGCTACGGCAAGGTGATGGCGTAGCGTTCGCAGTCCATCATCGTCCGGTTCAGGGAACGCGCGGTACCTATCGGGTAACCTGCGGCATGGCGTTAGCCGCCTGCGCTCGGGGAAGCGTCACACAATCGGCATTATCTTCCATGACGCAACCTAGTGGCCTGTAACAGCTGATTCAGGAGTAGAACCAAATCTGCCGAAAATGCGCGACCCTTCTATGGGTTAACTACGCAAGATAGGACGGGCTTTAACCCCTGAGGGCATCTTTTGTGTTCGCTTGAGCGGCCCTCAGCGGCTGAAGCCGATTCATCTTGACTGCTAAACGTACGGCCTAAAGGCATCGTTTTGTTTCTTTTATGTACGGGCTGAAGCCTGTGCCCTTCAAAGAGGGGCGACGTAGCCCAGGGGCTAAAGCCCTCATCAGACCAAACCATCGCGGCACGGCTGAAGCCGTGCCCTGATACAAAGCATGGGCGCGGTGACTTGGATTGGGTTCTCACGCACACTCAAGGCCTTACCTTCAAAAAGCGATTTCTCACACACCCTCTTTAGCCCCTGGGCTCTACCAAATCAGCTGTTGCGGTCCACTAGCAAGGGTGATGACCATGGCTCGCTTCGAGCAAATTATTCATACCTCAAGGCCACCATTCGATCAACGCGCATTGCCTTCCGTGCCGGGAGGCAGCACGCCGATCGCGACGGCGCCCAAGATTAACGCCAATCCCGCGAAGGTAACAGGATGGTTACACTCACGCCATAGAGCAGCTGACATCAACCGCGTGAGCGCAAGCGCGCCCGCATCCCGAAACAAACACCCATGAGAGCCAGACGCGTTCCCTGCCACAGGATGAGGCGTAAGACGCCGTTGCGGCGTGCACCCAGCGCCATGCGGATGCCAATCTCCTGCGTGCGCTGTCCAACGACATAAGCAATCACGCCATAGATGCCCACACTGGCTAGACCAGCGCCAGGGCAGCGAACCCGCCCAGCAGAATCACGCAAACCGCCGCGCAGCCAGCGAGTGGAGATCAGGCTCTCCATGGTCTGAACGCCATAGATCACTTGCTGACTGCCGATCAGCCGGTTGCTATGTCGAACGGAATCCAAAATCCCGGACCAGCTCCTCATAACGCAGCATCACCCCGAACCTGAGGGTCATCGCTACAAAATTGTCCGCCATCTGCATCCGGGGAGATAGAGCTGCGTTCGCAAGGAATCTGTGTCGTCCAGATCGAGCCCCCACTGCTTGACGTGGCCCACAACGCCGACGACCTCCAATTTCGCGTCAGAATTGTTCCAGGACGATGCGTTCGCCGATGAACCTGCCAAAGCCAGCGATTAAACAATAGATCGCCAGACCACCATCCGGAGAATGCTCGTCGTCCTGTGCAGTAAAGAAACGACCGCGTTGGAACGCCGTGCCCATCACTTCGAGTGGCTGAAACCCGGCCAACGATAATTTCCACTGCCCAGCTCGTGTTGACTTCATTCCCCGGTTTTGGGTGGCCATCGAGCCAGAACAGCTGTTCATCGTCGGAGCCCATGGATACCGCGAGCCGCGCTTCAAAAATCGCCTTTCACTTCCTGGGTCAATGTCCAGGTTGTCATCGATTGCGCGAAAGGCGGCGCGAATCTTTTTCCGGGGATACGTTTCATCATCAACCATGGCGTTTCAACCCAAAGCTCAGAACGTTGTGCGGATTAAACCCCGGATCCACGCTCCAAAGTCGCGTGAGGCTACGCACCATGAGTCCTGCCCCGATCAACAACACCAGGGCAATCGCCATTTCGACCACAACAAAGATGCTCTGTGCGCGATGTTTCCCGCTCGTGCCGCGCCCAGCGTCCTTGAGCGCTGTATGTGGATTAGCTTGTGAGGTCTTTAGTGCCGGCGCCAGACCGAAAAGGGTACCTGCCAGCAGCGAAACGATCATAGTGAAAGCGAGGACGCGGAAATCCATGCCGATTTCTTCTGCGCGGGGTAGGGCTCTGGGCAAGAGTTTTAGCGCTGCCTGCGTGCCCCAGGCTGCAAGAAGCAATCCGATTCCACCCCCTGCGGCCCCCAGCAGAACGCTTTCGGTGAGTAGTTGGCGGATGACCCGATTGCGGCTTGCGCCCAGCGCAATGCGGACCGCGAATTCACGGTTCCGGGCAGATGATCTCGCCATCAGAAGGCTGGCGACATTCACGCAGACAATGAGGAGTACAAAGCCAACCGCGACCAGAAGTACGAGCAGAAATGGCCGAACTTCCCCGATCATTTGTTCTTTCAACGGAAGGAGGCTCGCGCTGATACCGCGGTCGGCGTCGGGGAAAGCGGCTGCGAGGTTGCGCGTGACTTCATCCATATCGGCCCGGGCCTGGGCAATCGTGACCCCCGGCTTGAGCCGTCCGAACCCGTGGATCCCCAGACCCGCATCACGCTTCATGAGTAAGGAGTTGTTCCACTGGCGGATTGGAGCATAAACATCCTGCTCATGAAAACTCGGCGTGAGCAAATGGAACCTCGCCGGGACTACGCCGACGATGGTGTAATCCTTTCCGTCGAGGGTAACGCTCTTGCCCAGAACATCTTTGGCGGCATCGAATTTTCGGCGCCACAAACCCTCGCTGATGAGAGCAACCGGCCCCGCGCCTGGAAGTTCTTCGGATTGCGTAAACGTGCGTCCAAGAATGGGATTGACTCCCAGCAGCGGGAAAAAGTCTGCGGTCACAAACTCCGCCTTTACCTGCTCGGCTTCGCCTTTTCCGGTGAGACTGAAGGCGTAACGACGCGCAACCGCCATCGACGAAAACGTGCGGTTGTCCCTCTGCCAATCGAGAAAATTCGGATATGAGATCGAGCCTTGTTCGAAATTCGGTTTGCTTTCGTTCAACGCTACCAGCCGGTCAGGCTGGGGGAATGGCAACGGGTTCAACAACACGCCATTCACGATCGAGAAGATGGCCGTGTTGCCTCCAATTCCAAGCGCCAGTGTCGTCAGCGCTACGGCCGTAAAGCCCGGATTCTTGCGCAACATCCGCAGCCCGAATCGGATATCGCTCCACAATGTTTCCAGGACCGGTTGACTGCGGCGCTGCTGGTAATTCTCTTTGACCTGTTGCATGCCACCCAGCTTGATCAACGCCTGCCGCCGCGCTTCTTCGGCACTCATGCCCAGGCGAAGATTGTCGTCGACGTGCGCCAGGATGTGGCTTTCCATCTCCTCTGCGAATTCGCGGCTGCCTTGCTCTTTGCGGAAGAGACCGGCACATCGCAACAACCAGGCGCGCAGGCGTCTCATAAGTGCTCCTCACAGGAGACATCCATGTCCCCTATTGGTTAACAATAGGAATAGATGAAAGCTCTATTGGATGTCAACAGGAACGTTCTATTCGTTTCTCAAGGCTTGGCTGGGATCAACCGAGGCAGCGCGGCGCGCGGGCATAACGGCCGCGAGCGCCGCTGCGCACAGAAGCAACACCAGGCTTCCGCCGATAGCCAACGGGTCCAGAGCCGGTGTCTGGTACAGCAGACTGCGAACCCAAC
>CAVQWB010000005.1:0-26437 GCA_963717225.1 uncultured Acidobacteriaceae bacterium
CAACGAAAGCTGGAGTCGTCCTAAGACTCGTTCTTCTCGGTATCGCCCAGCTTGGGCGCTTCGAGTGAGGCGTCGCAGGACCGCCAGCGACTCGTATGTCTTCAGCGGAACCGGGAAAGGGTGACGATCCTTCACGCCGAAAGCGAACAAAAAGCGCGCTGGATCCGAAAACCGGATTGGTGCACCATGTACGACTTCGGCCACAAGCGCCAACGTCTGCAACGTGCGCGGGCCCAACTTCTCGAATGCTTTCTTGAGGGTCTGCCTTTTTCATCCCTGGGTTCTGCTGCTTCGATGTCCGACCAGTCACCGGGTTTTTTGGCACTGCGGCCCAGGAACCCGTTTTGGGGGGCAACCGCTATTGCACAACCACGGTCATGCTTGTGTTGTGACTCAAGCTGCCGGAGACCGCGGTAATGGTCGCTGTATAGGTTCCGGCAGTGGTACCTGGCGTAGTCGTTGTGTGTGCAGAGGAAGACGATCCCCCGCCACCGCAACCGATAACGGACAAGCCTGCGTATGCGATCACTGTGATCGCCATAAGCAGTGCGCCCTCTCCGCCTCCACGGGAGCAGCGTACCCAGCAAGACCGCCGCCCAAGCCACCGGGGCTCCGCCAAAGGGGAGCCCGGAGCGAGAGGCAGTGGTAGAGGCAGTGGTAGAGATGGTAACGGTCACCGTCTGTGATGCGCCGCTGAGCTGCACGGTAGTGCCGGATAAATTGCAGCTCGGCGCCGGGGATGCGGACGGCGTGATGCTGCAGCTAAGGTTCACGGCTCCGGTGAAGCTTCCTGCAGGCGCGACAGCAACACCGAATTGCGCGTCTTGCCCCAGCCGCGATCGTTTGCGAAGCTTGCGATCCGGAAGCTAATCCGACAGTAAAATCCGCAGCCGCCACGCCGACACCGGAGAGCGCAATGGTCTGCGGACTGCCCCCGCCGCTCTGCGCGACCGTGATGGTCCCGCTCGCCTTCCCCGCCGCGGAAGGCAAAAACGTAACCGAAATCTGACAACTGCTCCCAATGGCCAAGGACGTCCCGCACGTGTTCGTTTGCGTGAATTCACCCGAGGCTGAGATGCCGGCGATGTTGAGCGGGGCGTTCCCACTATTGGTCAGGGTCGCTGTCTGCGCCGTGCTGGTGGTGCCCACAACCTGCGAGGCGAACGTTAGCGTGGTGGGGCTGAGGTTAGCAGAGGGTCCGATGGCCGTGCCCGCCAGTTCCACGGATAGCGGACTGCCCGGCTCCGTTCCGCTGATCGAGAGGCCGGCCGCTCTCGATCCGCCCATCGTCGGGGTGAACGTTACGTTGATGGTGCAACTCCCCCCGGCTGCCAACGATGCTCCGCAATGATTGGTCTGGGTAAAGTCTGAGCTATCCGTACCCGCAAGGCTGATCCCGCTGATATTCAGCCCGGAGTTTCCGCTGTTGACCAGCATGATCGGCGTGGGAGTGCTGCTGGTGCCCACAGTTTGCGAGGGGAAGATTGCCCGTTATGGATCGGCTGTCAGCGCCGGTCCATTGACCCCGCTTCCACTGAGAGGAATGGTAGCGGGGCTGGTTTTGGTACTGTCACTGAGCAGAATGGTACCCGACTCCAATCCGGTGCCATTGGGCGAAAAGGTCACCGTAATCGCGCAATGGGCTCCAGCCGCGAGGCTGGCTCCGCAGTCGTTCGTCTGACTGAAAGTGCCGCTGGCCGCAATATTGGTAATATTGAAACTGACACTGGCCGGGTTGCTGATGGTGATGGTTTGCGGCGCGCTCATCGTTCCCACGCCTTGCGCTCCGAAATTGAGCGACGCGGGTGCGACGGCCATAAAGGCGGTGCTCAATAGTACTCCGATTTCTCCTGCCGCTGTGTTGTATCCCGTTCCTCCAACCACGTCCGGTACTCCGTCGTGGTTAATATCCACAACGGCGGCGATCCCGGATCCAAGGGAAACGATAAACGGTTGACCGAAGGTCCCGTCCCCGTTGCCCAACAAAATCGCTGCGGCATCCATGATGGGGTCTGGTTTACCGTCTGCATTGAAGTCGCCGACCGCAGGATATCCGCTGGCGCTCCCAGAAGGGGGCGCGGTTCTAAATGTGCCGTCGCCATTCCCCAGAAGAACCACCAAGGGCTGGGAATCCTGTTGCGTTGTCACCGCCAGATCCAGCTTGCCATCGCTGTTAAAGTCACCCGCGGCAAGGGAGGCGGCTTCGCTTACGGCATAGTTCAAAGGTGGCTGGAAGGTTCCATCCCCGTTGCCTAAAAGCACGGAAATTTCGGTTCCTGCTATAACGACAAGGTCCAGCTTGCCATCCCCGTTGAAATCGCCCGAGAGGATGTTTCCAGGCGTAGGCCCGGTAGGATACTCCACATGGGTTGGAAAGGTTCCGTCGCCATTGTTGAGGAGGATGGAAATGTTATTTGAGGCGGAATTGGTAGTGGCCAGATCGGGTTTCCTGTCGCCATTAAAATCGCCAATCACCAGGGATCCAGGCTGCAAGCCGGTGGCGTATGGTACCGGAGGCTGAAACGTACCGTCACCGTTGCTAATGAGAACGGCTGCATAGCCCGGGAGGCAGGCGCCCTTGGTACAATTGGCGTAGACCGTGGCTATATCTGCCTTGCCGTCACCATTCAAATCCGCCGCCGCGATGGCTCCGTTACTCGGAATAGCCGTAGAGATTGGGGCCTGGAGAGTCCCATCGCCATTCCCCAGGAACACGGCCAAGGTTGTTGTGGCCGGTACAGTATAAGGGACTTCGACCGCAAAATCGGGCTTACCATCTCCGTTGAAGTCGGCCGAGACCACCTGCATCTGGGGACTGGCAGCTTGAACCGGGTATTGCGTTCCTCCAACGAAACTGCCGTCACCAAGGCCGAGCAAAAGAGAGATGCTTGCCGGGCCAGTTGCTGAGCAGCTGAACGGAGTGCCGCACGCTGGGTTCACAACCGCCAGGTCTAACCTTCCATCTCCGTTAATGTCCGCTACGAGTACGTCGGTAGAGTAGTAGGCCGCAGCGTACTTCACCGTCGTCTGAAAACTGCCATCGCCATTTCCGAGAAGAATGGAAACACCGCTTTGCCCCGCGATGACCACGTCGGGCTTCCCATCGCGATTCAAGTCGGTGGCGGTGGCGGAAGCTGCGCCATTAGGAACGGCATAGGTCGCGTGCAACACGAATGTTCCATCGCCGTTTCCGAGAAATAAGCCGCCGTCCGCGTACAAGTCCAATTTGCCATCGAGATTGAAGTCGGCTGCCGCCAGTGCGGACCCTTGAAGCTGCGAAGAGACGGCATACGTTATGGGAGCTTGGAAGGTCCCATCGCCATTGCCCAGCAGCGTGGAAACGGTGACTCCAGAGACCACCAGGTCGAGCTTATGGTCATTGTTGAAATCTCCAACGACCAGGTTTTGAGCAGCAGGCACTTGGTAGACAACCTGCGGCTGAAAAGTTCCGTCCCCCTGCCGAGTAACACAGAAACGGTGCCGTCCTCGAGGTTGACCATCGCCAGATCGAGTTTGCCGTCCCCGTTAAAGTCAGCCGCCGCAAGCGCAGAAGGATTTTTGCCCGTGGCGTAG
This sequence comes from uncultured Acidobacteriaceae bacterium, assembly GCA_963717225.1. GTDB lineage: Bacteria > Acidobacteriota > Terriglobia > Terriglobales > Acidobacteriaceae > PALSA-350. The sequence goes on from CAVQWB010000005.1 coordinate 3,574, forward strand.
TCAAGAGGCGGCTGAAAGCTTCCATCCCCGTTGCCCAGCAATATGCTCACGGTGCCGGCGTCACAAACCAGGACATATAGCGCCATGCCGGCCTCCTGGTAGGCGCAGTTCCCGTTAGTGACTGCAAGGTCTAGGATGCCGTCGTTGTTGAAGTCTCCACTCACAACTGGCTGTGGGTGCAGGTCCTGTCGCATAACTCACCGGCGTGTTGAATCCGCCGTCCACCTTCCCCAAAACGACCGATACTGTGTTGTTGCCCTGGTTTGCGGAAACAAGGTCGAGGATGCCATCGCCATTGAAGTCGCCGGCAGCAATCGAAAACGCACCCGGACCAACGGGTACATCCATTCTGCCGAAGACGTAGTTTTGGCCGTGACTCGCGGTGACCGAAAGCAGAAGAGAAATGATCAGTGCAACAAACCAACCGTGGCGAATGGGAATTACCCCTTTGTCTTAACCAGCATTAGAAAAGCCATTCGATCTTATTGCTTCTTCAAACGGGCTGGGCAGGAACTTTGGGAACGCACGGCAGTAATCTTACCTACCATCAAGAAACTTCAAACAGCATTACGACAAAAACGAGCAGCAAGCGGCGAGTGTTGATCGCCTTACCTCCAAACTGTCGTCGCAGAGAAAAGATTCGGGCACATGAAAAGGCGTTATACATAGCGGACTTTTTATCCTCCGGTCCATTTTGTCTTGCTAAAAGAGCACCTGTATCTGCTGCGGTGTGGCCGTGTTCACAAAATGCAAGAGAAGTGTACGTCCGCTTTGTCGATATTGGGCGGTATCGAGATGCTTGCCGTTTACCGTTATCTCGCGGGGAGTCTTGGTTGACAGGATGCGAATGACGGCGCTAGTTCGATCGATCCCTTCAGCCTGGAAGGTAAGGTTGCCGGCGGAAGCGTGCTCTCCAATGATTTTAGCGGAGGCTGCAAGGATGCGCGGCGTGGAGGATTTGAAGTAATTAACGTCGAGCAGGAGTGCCCGGGTACCTGGTTTGACCGTTACTTCGGAGGTTTCCGAGAGGTCAGCGTCAAAAAGGTTGATTAGATCGCCGGTCACGGACAGCGGATGGGCCGATGACTGCTGGATGACGCCTGGTTCCTGGTCCATTCCTGCCGCAACCACATAGGGACCGCGTCGCAGGACTAGCGCGTTCACCTCTTTCAGCGGTAAGTGGGCCGACTTTGCAGCCCTTTGAACCAAGTCATAGACTAGGTTTCCGCCGTTGGGCAAGTAAGTCATAGCAGCGGGGCTCTGCGGTTCGTAAAGGACGTACCCCTTGCCGACGGCGTGAACGCCGGTTGCGGTGGGCGGTAGTCCGAGAACTTGAAAGAGATGGTCGCGGGGTGTGGCGAAGTGATTTCCGTTGGAGTTCCACCAGTCTGTGGCCTGGTTGTAGGGATCCTTATCATCGTCGAGAACAATGAGGACGCCACCAGCCTTTACCCAGGCGGTGAGCGCGGTGTGGAACTCCGGCGAGGGCGGCTTTTGGCCATCGTAGGTGAGGAGAAGAAGTTTGTAGGGGTCGAGGAATCGTGCGGCGGATTTGGAATAGGCGCTTTCGATCTGCACCGGCTCCACGGGCATACCGCGCATAAGCAGAGGTAAAGCAAGACCGTAGAATTGTCCGAGGTTTTCGTCAGAAGGTTCGGGCGCTGCACGCTGAAACATGAGCGTGTCAGAAACCAACACGCCTATCCCTTGTGTCCCGGCTGACTCCCAGCGAACAGCGGATGCGGGTTGCTGCATTTCATTGAGGGCATGGAAAACGGTTTGCAGCTCTGTCTCGTACTGCTTTGGGATGAGCCTTTTTTCGGGATTGGGATTGGATTCAGCCGGCTCGCTCGCAGGATACATGGATTTTGGCCCGAAGATACGTTCGGGCCAAGGCAGGACTTCATAGCGAGCTACGCCGGGCTGAAGCAGAGAGGCGGTGAGAGTACTTTCCCAGTTGGCGCGATAGTCGATCCAAGAGTGGTTGGGATTGTCTTCAATGGGATCGTTGAGATACCAGATGCGCTTACCGGAAGAGCGGGCGATATTCTCGAGCGCCCCATATTCAAGGAAGGCTGTCTCGAAGGTACGCTGCTTTTTAACTCCGTTGTAGACATTTGGCGTGCGCGATGTTCCTGTCCAGACCTGAGCGATGTAGCCGTCGGCACCGACATCGAGCAGGGACGATTCGGGGCTCACGATCTTCCATTGCGCGTAATTGATGAGGGAGTGCGTTGCTACGTAACAAGGGATGGTTCGTTGCTTGCTTGCGGCGTAAGTTCTAACCGAATCGAAGACCTGCGCGAGGGCACGGCGGTAGAGAAAGTACTTGAGTTTCGAAGCGCGATATTGTGCATCAGGGGAGCTGTCGGGACTTTGCCAAGGCTCATGGTAGAACTCCTGCCACTCATGTTTGAAGCTGTCGCTCCAGCCGGCGCGGGCCCAGAACTCCGGCTCTTCAAGATAGATGGCCTCAGCTCCGGCATCGATCGCCGCCTCTACTCCCTTCGCAAGATAGCGGCCATAAGAAAGACCAGGAGCAATATAGGGGACCTCTCGTCCGCTGTGGAGGACAAGCTTGCCGCTTTTCTCCTGCTGCGTCTCGTTCCAATGTTCCTTACCGTCGAAGTCTCCGCGCAGATAAGGAGCGTATCGTCCCCACGCGACACCAGTCATGACGGTGACCCGGTATCCATGATCTCGCCAGGAGCGAATGCGATCAGCGGTGGTCTCGTCGATGCCATACACCATGACCGTGCCAGCATTGATGTTGATGCGGGGCGTCCAGGCATGCCCGGTCTGAAAAATAAGGCGGTCTTCCGGTGTTTGCGACGAAGGAGTTTGTGGTAAGGCTGAGTGACACGTAAAGGGCAACGCGAAAGTAAATAAGACGTAAAGCATGCTTATGTGGATTTTCATCATCCTCTTTCCCGACCACTGTCCTTTATCTGGCGCAACCAAAGTTCCCAGCGGAACCAAAAGTAGTAAAGATGATCGTGGCAGTGGTTTATGTCACCTATCAATACGCGAAGAGGCTAGCATACATTCCGCATGGTATCTAAAATCGTCTCATGGTCTTATGGCGCAGTCATCTTTGTGGCTTCTCGACTGTCCCCCTAGTGCTTCTGTGGCTATGCTTTGGCGCCGGCCTCTCCCCTCATGTTGCCGGTCAGGCGGGGCTATCCAACCGCCGGCTCGCCAGCCCACAAGCTGAGCAACTGGTGAAACAGGGCAAGGCTTTCTCTGCACAGGGCAGGTTTGCAGAAGCGGAAGTTCCCCTGAAGCAAGCCCTAGCTTATTCTCCGGAGGACTACGAGCTGTTGACTTTGCTGGGCAAAGTTGAGGATCGACTAGGCAAGCACGTCGAGGCCATTGGCATCTTTCGGCATGTTGTCAGGGTTGAGCCGAGAAAGGTTGATGCGCATATAAACCTGGCTATCGTGCTTGCAGACGCGGGTCAGCTCGAAGAAGCGTTGGGCGAAACATCGACTGCGATATCGCTTTCTCCAAAGCTGGCTTCAGCGCATGTGAACAGAGCACGACTGCTTGCGGATCTTCACCGTGCAGAGGAGGCGGAAAAGGAGTTTTCAGTCGCCAACCAGTTGGCCCCCAACAATCCGGAGTGTCTTTATTATTGGGGCCTGCTTGAAAAAGATCGCGGCAATTTAGCCAAGCAGACCTCGTTGTTTCAACAGGTTGTGCGCTTGCAACCGGATAACATGAACGCGCTGCTTTTGCTGGCCCAAAGCTTGCAACACGAGGAGAAAGGTGCCGAGGCGATTTCGGTTCTTCGCCACATATTGCAATTACAGCCAGACTCACAAAGTGCGCTCTATATGCTGTCAATGGAACTTCGACGAACCAATCCGGAAGAGTCTAAGAAGCTGCAGCAGCAGTATGAAGCTGAGAAGCGTAAGGACGCAGACATAGCTCAAGTTGAATCGCTCGGGAATGAAGCGAATGTGGCTACGAGCAGACAGGATTGGCCGGAGGCGATCAGGATCCTGAGGAAAGCACTCGAGTCCTGTGGAGGCTGTGAGGTAGCTGGCGATTTGCACAAAAATCTTGGGTTGGCCTTATGCCAAAGCGGAAACCTTGACGAGGGTAAGGAAGAACTGAAAGAAGCGCAAAAGCTCAAACCGAATGACCCAGACATCGTGAAAGCGCTCAGCATTGCTTCTCGGTAAGTCCGTCATTACTTTCCAGGCGGTGACCTTTGAGTTTTCCGCAGCCTGTTAGGGTCACGGCTTAACAATTCCTTCCCCAGATCCATCCTCGGTTGGCTCGTCCACTTGAATTTGCCGGTCTTCCGATAGGTTTGTTAAGGTTTGCACAATCCCGCTCGGCCAGCGGATTTCGATAGTCGCATTTGCGTCGACTTTTCCCAGGCCAAAGTGCACTCGTGGGTCGCTAGCCGACAGATATGACCCCGATGTCGTCACGGTTGTCCATTGCGAACCGCACGCAGTTGTCAACTTTACTGTTGCTCCAATGCCGTCTCGATTGCTCTTGTGTCCCGTGAGGCGGAGCGACAACCAGTGATTGCCGGTAGCTGTCTCGTTGTGCAGTATATAAGCGGGGCCGCCATTCGTGCTCACTACCGCGTCGACGCGACCGTCATTGTCCAGGTCGCCCGTGGCCATGCCCCTTCCGACCCACCCCTCCTTGAATAATGCTCCCGAGATCGGAGAAACATCGACGAAGCTTTTGCCCGTGTTGCGCGCCAACAGCATGGGCTGACGGTAATGGATATCGGGCCTGGTTTTATCGATATTGTCCAAGTCATGACCCTGCGCGATGAGAACGTCCTTCCACCCATCGTTGTCATAATCGAGGAATCGAAGTCCCCAACCCGAGTAGGGCTGGGACATGGCGCCGATGCCGGTTGAGTCGCTTGAATATTCGAAAGTCCCGTCGTGCCGGTTGCGATAGATCGCATATCTCTGGCCTGATAAGTTGGTTACAATCAGGTCCGGCCATCCATCGTTGTCGTAATCAGCGAAGTCGACGCCCATACCGGCGAAGGCGAAGCCACCAGCATCCACAGCAACACCGGATTGGATTCCTACTTCCTCAAAGGTCCCATCCTGTTTCTGATGGAACAGGAACTCAGGCATGCTGTCATTGGCAACAAAGAGATCGATTCGACCATCGCGATCGTAATCGGCAATGGCAATGCCCAAGGCCTTCGCAGGCTTGTCGAGGCCCAGTTTGTGCGATACCTCGGTAAAGTGTCCGTTGCCATCATTGTGGTAGACCAGCATCGGAATCGCTGGGAAATCATCAGGGTGGCAGTACCCTCGATACCCCTCGCGATGCTCGCCGCACCATACATCTTCCCAATCCCACCGGATGTATCGTTCGACGACGAGATCGAGTAGTCCGTCATTGTCCAGGTCAACCCAGGCGGCGGAAGTGTACCACCCGCCGCCGGCAGCCGGGGTTTGCGCCAGTCCTGCGGCTTCGGTCACGTCGACAAAAGTACAGTTGCCCATCCCGTGGTAAAGCCGAGTGCCCCCATAGGCCGTAACGAATACATCCTCAAAGCCGTCGTTGTCGTAGTCCGCGACTGCGACGCCCATCCCCAGCCCAATCCCCGCCAACCCGGATTTCTCCGTGATGTCTTCGAAGGCGCCATCGGGTTTTTGATGAAACAGCCGGTTCCAGTCACCCGGACCGTTTTTTAGCGGAACCGAACCCTTGGGTTCGGGATCCGGATAGGAAGCGCCATTGACGAGATAAAGATCGAGCCTTCCATCATTGTCGCAATCGAAGAGCCCTACACCCGACCCCATGGTTTCAATCTGATATTTGCGCGCCGTATGATTGGCGTTGTGGAGGAAGTGGACGCCCGCCTTTTCGCTAATCTCTACAAACTTTCCGGGGACAACCCGTTGTGTTGCACTGCAACCCAAGTGGGAAGAGCGTGTTCCCTCCGCCCCAAGAAGTGAGAACAAAACAGTAAACACCCCAAGCGCCATCGGCAGACGCTTTTTGATCAGATGCTCGATCGCCAATTTCCCGCCCACCAGGTTGTCGTCTTTTCCAATAGAGACTTCCTTATCGGAGACTAATCCTACATCAGGGTTGCGGGCCATTCGCCTTTGCCCGGGCCAGCGCCTTCCGCATGAGATCGTCTTGGGGAAAAATGCGGGAATATTGCTCCAGTGCAGTTTCTGCCTTCGCATATTGTTTGGCCTGGATCAGCTGCACGATCAGCATTCTGCGGCTCAATGGATTGAATGGGTCAAGATCAACAGCCTTCTCCAGCAGGGATATCGGCTGTTCCGTGTCGCCCAGGTGTGTCAGGGCTTCAGCCAGATCCGAGTAAGTCGTCGCTGTCGTTGAGTCATTTTCCACGGCGCGCCTCAGATGCGCGGCCGCGGCCTGATAGTCGCCGTTTTTCAGGTCTCTGCGGCCCAACGAGGCCTGAACGAGCGGGTCGCCGGGTTGGGTCTGCGCCAGACGATCGAGAACTCTGAGATACGCTGCGACGTATTCCGGGTGTTTCTGCGCCAACTCGCCGTAAGCCGCCAACAGAGTCAGCAACGGCGGCGGAACAGCTTCCCGACCGGGAGCCGGATTGATATGGATCAGGTCAGACAGGGATGCCGTCGTCTGATGAAAAGCGAAATCTGGAAACGGCTCGTCGGGCCTGGCCAGAATGCGATGGTTTGTGGCGCTGGAGTGGGAGATGACCTGGATGTCACGCTTCGGCATATGGCAGCCTATGCAGTTGTTGGCCGGCTTTTGTTGCATTCTCGTCTGGACGGGCAACTTACAGCTTTGATTGGTATGGCAAGTCAGGCATTTGGCTGCAAAGTAGGCTGGCGCTTCTTCGCGTGAGGGCTCCACATGAGGGTCGTGGCAAGTGATGCAACTCAGGCGGCCGCCGGATGCGCGATAGCACTTGCTCAGCGTCATTGAATAGTAGTGCTCAATGTGGTCTACCGTGGGAGGAGACTCCGGCTGAGGCGGAACCATCAGAATCGAGAGGGTGTCGTCGAGAGGACGTCCAGGGCGAAAGTCCTGGTAGGTCTTCCCGGGTTTGAGGACCCGCGCATCCCCGTTCTGATGGCAGCCCATGCAGATGTTATCTGCGAGGTAGGGAGTCAGACGGGCTGGATTAACGATACGGGCATCGACGAGCGCAGCTTTTGCCCGCGTCTGAGGGCTTGCCCCGGACATGGCCTGAATATGAGCGGTGCCCGGGCCATGGCAACTTTCGCAGCCGATGGCCAGTTGGGAAAACGGCTTGCTGTCAAATTGCCCATTCGTTCCGGTCGGGTTTGGACGGCCACTGTGGCAGAAAATGCAGCCAGGCGTGATGGGCCGGCTAAAACCCAGATCGATAAACTCATATCCCGGCGAGGGCTCCCAAGTCATAGGATGGGAATAGAAGGACAGCGGCGTCTGAAAGAGATACCCATCTTTCTGGATGAGGCCTCCGAACCCGTTGACTCCGGATCCAATTATCCATTCGAGCTGGTGGACGTCTCGAAAACTCTCCTTGCCGTCGCTTCCAGTCGCCGATTCGCTTTGGTAAAGTTTTCCGTCCTGGGAGTAAACCTCAAAAAGCCGGTGGAGTCTTTCATTGAAATACTGCGAGGGGGGAGAAGCCTTCTGCAGAAAGGCCGGCGTCACGAGGGACATCGAATGACCCATGCTAGTCTTCGTAAATTGTTGATAGATTCCCTGATGGCACGCTGAGCAAGCCTGGGAACCGACATATCCGTCGTTGGATTCGCCGGCATGGGTGACGACAGTATCACTCTTTGCCGCCCCACCAATTGTCATCAGCAGGAGGGTTAGACATGCAAACAGGAACGCCCACAATGCCACCCTCCGCGATCCGCGGCTGGCTTCTCGTGGAGACTTCTCTTTCCAAGTCATGCCTTTACTTGTACTCCTACTTTGGGACGCTGAAGGCATCTGGCTCGTCGTTCCCTTAATCCTCCTTACGATGAAATACGCGGCCGACCCATAGAGGCTTCGGCCGCGCGGTCCGCTCGTGTTTCTTAGAAAACAATCTTGCCGCTAAATTGCAGTTCTCGATTGGTATTTGCCTGCTGACCGTCAACCGACCCGAAGGTGCTCGGACTATTGATATCGGTGCTGCCGTACTCATTTAGACCGAAGACTGTATGGTTGAAAAGGTTGAAGGCTTCAGCGCGAAATTCGAACTGAGTCTCGTGCCAGAGGGGGAACGATCGAATCACCGATGTGTCGAAATTGATCAATCGCTGGCCTCGGATAAGACCACGGTAAGAGTTCCCGAACGTGTACTGTGCGGGAATCGCGAATGCCGCGGTATTGAACCACTCGTTTTTCGACTTGGTAAACCCGGAAAAGGGTTTACCTACCATATTCGCGCGTTCGTAGGTGTTGGAGTTACCGATATTGGCAATGTCGGCGGTGTCGACCACGGTCTGGTTCTGCCCGCTGCGGGCGTTAAAGATATTGTTGAGCTGCCAGTTGCCTAGGATGTAGTCGCCGAAGCGATTGCCGGTGGAAAATCTCCGGCCCGGGCCGACCGGAATATCATAAATAGTGTTGATAGCAAGCGCCTGAGGCACGTTAGTTCCAGCATAACCTCTGGACGCGCTGGGGTGGTATGCATCCTGCACGGTGAGACCTTCCGAGTTGAACCAACCGTCATCTGCCGTGTAGCTTTCAGACCAGGTGTAGGCTACCTGGTACGAGAGGCCACTGGCGTAGCGCTTATCCAGTGACACTTGCAGGGCGTTGTAGGTGGAGCTTCCGACACCGTGGTCGTAAAGCGTTGCAATGCCATAGGGATAGGGCGCCCTTGTCTGCGGGTCCCCGGGGCCAGGCGTGAGCGCCGTGTTGTAATAGCCGCCGATATTGGTGCGGTGCGAGCCAGAGCCGACATAGTCAACCTTTAAGGAAGTCGAAGTGTTAAGCTGCCGCTGCACACCGAAGTTCCACTGCTCAGAATAGGCATTCTTATAATTGGGGTCGAAGAACCAATCGTTTTTAGTAAATGGGGTGGGATCCGGGAACAGCCCGCCCCCCGGAGTGCCCCCAAAGGGATTCTGGGAGTTAACGGTCGGCGTCGGCGACGCGGTGGTGGGTACGTTGACTTGCGGGAGGTCCGGATTACCGATATCAGGCCACGAACCCTCGGCATTCTGCACCATCTGGGTAACCGCCGCCCAGTTGTCGTAGACGATGCCGAAGGCGCCGTGAACCGCTGTTTTGTCGTCAACCTTATAAGCAAAGCCGACACGCGGCCCGAAGTTGGTATGCACGTTGTGGCTTATCCTGCCGTTGGGACTCACCACAACATGGGCGGGCAGAGTTCCATTTCCCGGAATACAGGGAGCATAGCCGCGGACTGAGCACGGAGGCGGCAACAACTGCACGATGTAGGTGCCGTTGTCCCAATCCATATCGCCGGTTTCAGGCCCCCCATTCTTGCCGATGGTCTTACTGGCCCCGTACCCCGGTATGAATGTGTAGTCGTAGCGCAATCCATAATTCAAGGTCAGTCTGGGGGTTGCCTTCCAGGAATCCTGCAGGTAGGCGCTTAAGACACCGCCGGGCCTTTCCAGTTCGTCGACGTTGCGGCGTTGTGCGGACTGGGGAACGTTAAGCAGGAAGGACGCCAAGCCGTTGCCTGTCGCCTGACTGGGAAATTGGGGCGCAGACGTTTGCGGATCGTTAAAGCCGAGTTGGGTGTAGTTGATGGTACTGGCAAAACCGGTTGTGACCCACCCCAGCCCGAACTTCACAGTGTGGTTGCCGATAATTTGCGTAATGCTGCCTTGGTAGGCGGTGTTGTCCGTAGCGAAGGGTGTGAGGTTGATTTCCTCGCCGTTTGCGCTGATCCCCTGAATGCCCAACTCTGGAACGAAGTCGCGCCCCGAGGTGAAATTGCCGACGAAAGAGGGGTCCCAGCCAACGGCACTGATAAGATCGGCCGTGGGAGCTCTAAATTCGTTGACGCCGTTGTCGAGCACTTCGGTGTGCGAGCCTTGGAACTGCGCGATGCGCGTGGGGCCGAAGACATGGACCCAGCTGCCGCCAAAATTGCGCGAATTGATGATCAGGCTGCTAGGTAACGACGGAAGACCGGCGGACTGAGTGAGCGTCGAGTCGATGAAACCATAGCGGAACCATGCAGAATCTTTGGACCCGAAGGTTTGGTCGGCACGGACACTGAATTCGTTGAACTTTTGCACTTGGGGAGTGGTGTCGACCGCGTTCGCTGAGAACGAGCCGTTGCCCGTAGGATTGAAGAAGGGGCCCGCCGTAGGGTAAATAAATTTTGCCCAGGTGACCATTCTTTGGTCGATACGATCCGCGGGAATCTGATTGTTTGGAAACGCGGTACGGCTGTAGCCCGTGGGAGTCGCGACGGTACTGAAAGGATCGTAAATCGGGTTTTGCCCGTTGTCCGCCTCATCCCCGGCCAGTTCCGCGGCGGTGGGCACCAGGATGTCGTTATCCGACGCCCTGGAATAGCGCCACCCTTGATAAGCCCCAAAGAAAAAGGTTTTGTTTTTGCCGTTGTACAGCTTGGGGATGACGACCGGACCGCCGATCGCCCCACCGAATTGGTTCTGATGGAAGAAGGGCTTGGACTGGCTTGCCGGAAGAAAATAGTTGCGGGCATCGAACGCGGTGTTGCGCAGGTAATCCCACGCGGAGCCATGCAACTCGTTGGTGCCGCTCTTGGTGACCACGTTCACGACGCCGCCCAGCACGGAGCCGAATTCCGCGTCGTCGGTATGGGATACCACCTTGAATTCCTGAATGCCATCAATGATCGGCGCGACCGCATACGTACTGTTGATGGCAGCATAGTTGGGGAGGCCATCCGTGAGAAAGTAATCGCTGCGGTTGCTCTGCCCGTTGATGGCAGGAAAGGTATAGTCCGTACCGATCGCAATGGCGGAGCCGAAGCCGCCACCAGCGATATTGGTGCCATTTTGAGCGGTCGATATAGCAACAACGCCCGGAGTGAGCGCGAGCAGGGCGGTGAAATTTCGACCGTTCAGTGGGAGGTCGTTGACCTGCTTGGTCGCGATCACGGTGCCCAAGTTGGCGTTCGTCACGTCCAGCTGGGCGGCGGAAGACTCAACGTTAACCACCTGTGTTTCCGTTCCCACGGTGAGAGCAAAGTCGAATGTGGCTGCCTGGCCCACGGCCAGCACGAACGGCCCTAACTTTTGCGAGCTGAATCCCTTAGCAGTGGACTCGATGGTATAGTTCCCAGGCGGTATGCTGACAAAGCCATACGCACCCGCGTTGTTGGCGGTCGATGTACGCTCGACCGAGGTATCGACATTCTTTAACACGATAGAGGCGCCGGGGACGACAGCCCCCGTGGGATCTCGGATTACACCGTTGATGGATGCAGTTGAGACTTGTGCCCTCGCGGAACCCGCGAGGAACAGAAGTAGAAGACTAAGGATGCCCAGTCTTTGGATGCCGGGGAGCAAACTTCCGCCTTCTCTGACAAAACTCCGTGCGCAACCTTTCATACCACCCTCCAAAAGTACCGCCCGATTCGAAGCTACTTGGCCCGACCGAATTCTGATCCTGGTCCAGCTACCCTTTAATTCCCTGCCGTCCTGGACTTCCCGTTAGACTTACAACCCGGACTATCCCGGAACTCACGTTGTGCGGAGCGACTGCTTTACGGATAAGGCCACATGCCGACACCACGGTTGCCCGTGTGCGTACCGCCCTTGGTCTTCCAGTAGTAATGCCAAATCTCATGGCCATCACGCGCATCCAGGGCCCACGCGTTGTCTGGCGAAGTAACGTAGAGGATGCCGGCGAACTGCAGGATCGCGCCCTTTACGGTCACCGTTTACAAACCACTCGCCACCCCGCGGGCGGCAAATAGCCAAGCGAACAAATTTCGGCATCCTGGGGTCACATTATTGGTAGAGTCTTCTACCGGAAAGCACGATATGCCTCAATTGACATCGTTGTCAATTTGATTCGCAACAATCACATGCGAGTCCTGTCAGGTACATGTGTTTGTCCTTTGATGCTCCGGGTGCCTCGGTGGGAAACGCGAAACCCAGACCTTTTCCATCTCTTGAAGCGCGATAGGATGAGTAGTTCCTGAAGCTACTCGCGCTTGAGGCAACAGAATTTCATATAGTTCGTATTAAACTTCTGTCAGGAGTTACTTGACGAATGAGTTCCGTATTGAACTGCGGCAACCATGCCTGAGATGGGCCGAACGAATCAAGCTGGCTGAGTAATAGACCATCCTCGCTGCGGAATGTCAGGTGCTGCTCTACCCGCGGCGCTTTATGGGATCAACGTGCCTGGCTAGTAAGTCGTCAGCCTGGGCCACACACCCGCAGGACTGCCGAACGATCAAGCTCGTGGGCAAAATAACAGCGCGGGAGTGCCCTCCACGGCCCCCGAGGCGTTCGAACAGCAATGTTGCAGCTTCGCGTCCAAGCATCTCGACGGGCTGTTGAACGACGGATAGCCCGGGCGTTAACATGTCCGCGAGTTCAAAATCGTCGAAGGAGAACATTGGTATATCGCGGCCGGCTTTTATCCCGAGTTGCCGCAAACCGCGCAAAGTGAGCATAGTGCAAACCCAATTCAAGCTAAAAATCGCGTCAGCATTCTGAACGCCAAAGACTTCCTTTCCTAGCCATTCGGCAACCAGCAAACTTTCGTGCTCCACAAGACACACTCTCGGCTCAAGGGACGCTCGTTTCATCCCAGCGCGGTAGCCGGCCACCCGTTCTCTGCAGGTATAGAGGTGCGGGCGTGCGCCAATCGCGACAATCCTGCGCAGGCCGTGAGCCGCCATGTGCTCAGTTGCCTCTCGTGCGCTGCTACGATTGGTCACGGTCACAGAATCAAGGTCAGCATGTCGCAGCAACTGGTCGAAGGTCACAGCATGAACGCCCGCGGGGATGATATTGCTGAAAGAATCTGTTCGGCTATCAACTGGAGCGATAACCAAACCGTCTATTTGCCGGCCGAATAAGCCCTCGATTTCCGATCGTTCCAGATCGAGTTCCCCGCCGGAAGTAGCAAGAATCACTACATAACCATTCGTCCGTGCGACTTCCTGAACGGCGTTCACCGCATTGGCGTAGAACGGGTCAGAAAGATTTGGCACAATCATTCCGATCGCTGCGGATCTCTTTGCCTTGAGTCCGCGAGCCAGTTCGTTCGGCCGATAGCCGAGCCGTTCCATGACTGCCTGGATTTTTGCTGCCTTTTCCTGGCTGACGTTTTTCGATCGATTCAGAACTCGGGATGCTGTCTTGAGCGAGACGCCTGCCTCTCGAGCAACGTCCACTAATGTGGGTACTTGCGTCTTTCTTACAGCCATTTCTCAGCCAATCCTGTGAATAAGCTTAGCAACGCCAATTCCCACCTGCTCTTTCCGGTGCAGCGACAGAGCCAAGGGCTGTTCCCCGGGTTTCCGGATACCAAAGCAACACGACGCCAATCTGCAGGACCATGGTCACGGAGAAAAAGTAAAACGCGCGTACAGATGAGGCATGTTGCATTATTGGAAAGATCGAAATCAGAATAGCATTCGCAATCCAATTCACCGACGAGCCATATCCCTGCCCCGCACCACGGGTTCCTGGCGAAAACAACTCACTAAGATATACCCAAACCACCGTTCCTTGAGAAAACGCAAAGAACGCACTGTATGCAACCAGAATTGACAGATAGAATAGCGGACCGAGGTGGCGTGGGATAGTAAGACCCAGGCAAAGCAGGCAGACAGCCATTCCGGCAGAGCCCCAAAGAAGGAGAGGCTTGCGTCCCAACCTATCTACGAACGCCATTCCAAGCAGAGTCGTAGCCAGACTGATAGACGAAATCAAAACTGTATAAGTGTGCCCTAAGAAGACACCAAGACCAGCGCTGGACAGGATATCCAACACATACAACAACAAGACGTTCACACCGGAGAGTTGATTGAAAATCGCGATGCTCGTCGCCAACAGAATGGGACGTATGTTCTTCCGGCAAAATAGCTTTTCACGACCGAAGGTTCTGTCGAGGATAGATGAGGTCATGGTCGCGGGGGGCGTGCCCTGGATGTCGCCAGGGCTGAGCCTGGAATCCCCCTTTGAAATAAACTGCAGCAGGAAAACCAGGATTACTGCGGGGATAGCTCCTATTCCGATGCACCATCTCCATTCGGTCCCTGTTGCGGCCAAGTGGGTAACTACTAATCCGACGGAGAACCCAACCAGTACACCTGCGCTGACCTGAACCTGGAACAGGCTGACCAATCGACCGCGAAGAGCGACCGGAGCTATTTCAGAAAGATAAAGCGGACAGGCGACTGTAAAGCCGCCAATAGACATTCCGGCCAGGAATCTCATAGCGGGAACGAGAATCCACGGCGACGGAATTGGCACGGCGATCCCGATAGCCGCAAGCGCATACAGGATGGAACACGTCGCTATCAGACCTTGCCGGCCAACCCGGTCTGCCATCCGGCCCGAGAGAAGAGCCCCGCAGACAGTTCCCCATAAAGAAGACGAGACGGTCAAACCGAAAAGTGCGGGGAAAGGTGGAATTGACCTCTGAGGCTTTGGGTTGATGCAGAAAGTGCTCCAAGATCGTACCCAAAAATGAATCCGCCGAACGAACCAACGAGTGCGGCCATAACCAGGCGCTTGTTCAACTGATATACATCAATCCCAGCTTGTGGCAAATTCGTACAAAAGCCGGCGATTGCTCCTCGGTCATTCTAGCCGGGAACCAGGACGATTCAGCGAGGGAATGAGAGCCGACAGGTGCGACTAAAAGATGGCAGCCTGGCGCGGCGTCACCGGAAGCACAAGGATGCTCATCGCGCGACTGTGAGACAGCCGTCTCTAAACTTAAAACAGCTAGAGCGAGCAAAGGCTAATGCGTTTATTTGGCCGCGACACCACCTCTTTTAAAGTTCGAAGCGTTTGGTCGACGAAGCGGAATTCTAATGAACGATAGGTTGGCGAACCAACGGGAGCAAGGGCAGCGAGATTCGACGCCCAGGCGCCGGGTCCTCCAGGAAATTAATCGTCAATGATGACATCACCTTTGTGTCAAAAGCTGGATCGGTTCTACACTCGATCTGACAACGTTGTCAACCATTTCGATACTGGTGGCGCAACGCCACCGTGTCACTCGCTTCCCGTCACTCGCTTCTCAATGCCCGCGTCGGATCAATCCTCGCTGCCCTTCGCGCCGGCAGCGCACACGCCGCCAGCGCAATCGCGATCAGCGCCACCGAAGCCGTTCCCAGCGTCACCGGATCGAGCGCCGAAATCCCATAGAGTAGACTCGCCAGGCTCTGTGCCACCAGCACCGTCCCCATCAGTCCAATTGCAACCCCGGCCAGCGCCATCCGCAATCCCAGCGAGGACACCAGCCACAGCACCGCGCTCCGCGGCGCGCCCAACGCCAGCCGGGATCCCGATCTCCTGCGTCCGCTGCGCCACGAGATACGCGATCACTCCATAAATCCCCATCACCGCCAGCACCAGACCCATTCCCGCAAAACCTACCAGAATCACGCTTGTGAATCGCTTCGCTGCCGTCACATCGTCGAGGTATTCGCTCATGGTCTCGACTTCCGACAGAGGAAGCTGCGGATCGAGCGCACGCACCTGTTGGATCACGGCCTGTTCGAGCGCGTCCGGCGCCACATTCGATCGCACCAACACATCCTTGAAGCCGAAATTCACTACCGGCGTCTGCCGGAACAACGCAATCAGTTGCGGCGCCACTGGGAGCCCCAGTCCCTGATCCCGGTTGTCGCGCATGACTCCTGCAATGGTCACCGTCTCGCGTTGCGTCCCCATCCACAGATCCTGCGTAATCAAGGTCGCCGGCGCGCCCAGCTCGATCCGCCGCCCGATCGGATCCTCATCCGGAAAATACTGCTTCACGAATGCCTGGTTCACAATTGCCACGGGCAAGGTTCCCTCTCGGTCCGATCCCGAAAAATCCCGTCCTTCCACCAGCGGTATCCCCGCCGTCCGTAGATAATTCGCATCCACTACGCCAAAAATCGTCGACGGCATGTCCTCGAGCCGCGACACCGCCCGCGCATCAATCGAAAACGCCATCCGCCATCTGTCGCTCGGCGGATAGATCGTCGTCACCGACACGTCCCGCACGCCCGGCACCGCGCGAATTCGTTCCGTCAGCCGGTCACAGAACGACGTAATTGACCCCGCCGTCGGATATTGTGCTGGCGGCAGATACAAACGGCCGCGCATCAGGTGATCCACCCGGAACCCCAGGTCCTGGTTTTGCAGCCGCTCCAGCGTCTGAATCAGCAGTCCCGCTCCCACCAGCAGCATCAGCGACAGCGCGATCTGCGCCGTCACTAGCACCTTCCGGAATCCCTGCCGCGACGCTCCGCTGCTCGTGCGTCCGCCTTCCTTCAGCGCACCCGCCGCATCCACTCGCGTGCTCAACAGCGCGGGCGCCATCCCGAAGAACAGGCACGTCCCCAGCCCCGCAGCCAGCGTGAACAGCACCACCCGCCAGTCCAGGGTCAGCTCCAGCAGCTGCGGAATCTTCCCCGGATCCGTCATCCGCAGCGCCCGCGTCGTTCCCCACGCCAGCGCCAGCCCGCTGCCACTGCCCATCAGCGACAGCGACAGCGTCTCCGTCAACACCTGCCGCACCAGCGCCGCGCGTCCCGCGCCTAGCGCTTTGCGCATTGCGAATTCCCTTTGCCGTGCCGTGTTCCGCGCCAGCAGCAGCGCCGCCAGGTTCGAGCACGCGATCAGCAGTATCAGTCCCACCGCCCCCAGCAGCAGCAATAGCAACGGACGCAAATCGCCGGCCCGCATTGTCGCCAGTGGTGCTATCGCAACGCCAACTTCGCGATCCACGGGATACGTCGTCGCCAGATTCTCTGCGAGCCTCGCGAGATCCGCCTGCGCCTGGGCAGTCGTTACGCCCGGTCTTAGCAGTCCAATCGCACCGTAGCCTCGTCCGCTTCGCGACTTTTCGCTCCAAACTCCAGATTCGGGCAGGAAAGGCTCGAACACGGGTAGCTGCGCCTGCGCTCGATGCAGCCAGCCAGGAATCGTCGCCGGCAACACCCCGATGATCGTGTACGGCTGGTCGTTAATGCTGAGCGTCCGCCCCAGGATTTTCGGATCGCGCTGATAGTGGCTCTTCCAGAACGTCTCGGTGATCAGCGCTACGTGGTTGCGACCCTCCTGTCCGTCTTCAGCCGTAAACAACCGACCCAGCAGCGGCTGAACGCCCAGCGCCTCGAAGAATTCCGCCGGTGCCAAACCCACCAGCACCTCCGCTGCATCATCCCTGCGGGGCGAAGTACTCACGTTCTTCGCCCACTGATCGTAGATCGCCATCTTCTCGAAGGTGTGATTCTGCGCAGCATAGTCGTGCCAGTCGGCTGGCGATACACCCACCGGCTTTCCGTCCTTTACCGACGTAATCTGCACCAGCCGATTTGCATTTGCGAATTCCAGCGGCCGCAGCAGCACCGCGTTCAGCACGCTGAATACCGACGCGTTTGTCCCAATCGCCAGCGCCAACACGAACACCACCACCACCGCAAACCCCGGCGATCTCCGCATCTGCCGGAGCGCATAGCGAAGGTCTTGCGACAAATGTTCGAACGCCGCCCATCCCCACGTCTCGCGGGTCTGTTCACGTATCAAGGTCGCGTTGCCGAAAGCACGCCGAGCGGCGTGCTGCGCCTCCTCCGGTGACAAGCCGCGTTCCCGTTGCTCCTCCTCTTCCAGCTCCAAATCAGAACGCAGCTCCCGCTCCAGATCCGCGTCCCGCTTCCTGATTTGCCACCATCTCATCTCAACGCTCCTCGGCGGCGGGCCAAATCACGCCTGCCACTGCCTCAGACATCTGCTTCCACTGCGATTCTTCGACGACAAGCTGCTTTCTGCCTTTATCTGTCAATCGGTAGTATTCGAATTCCCGATTGCGATCAGGAGCCGTCTCTCACTTGGAAACAACTCACCCTCTTCGCTCAAGCGATGCAGAGAGAGGGAACCGAGCTGCATCTGGAGAAAATCATTGGTGTTTCTCTGAATATGCTTTCCGATCTGATGACCATGCGACGGCCCATAAAGGAGCGTCCGCAACATACGCATGTCCAGTGTGCCCTGAAGCAGGTTTGCGCGTTGCTGAGTTTGTTTCGCCATGGAAGACACTCTACCCTCGATGGGCATGATGGCAGAATGTCGACTATCGACTAGTCAAGTGGGTACTTGTCGAATGATGACTTCAGGTCAATGAGCGTTTCGAGGGACGCCGTCGTAGAAACGTGCTTCGGCGACTATTGCGCAAGAACAATCTCGGGAAGATCGATTCCCCCGAAAACCCCGCACCTATCTGACCTTGACGACAATCTTGCCTTTTGTACGTCTTGTTTCGACATAAGCCAAAGCTTGGTTGGTCGACTCGAATGGAAGGACCCGATCCGCAATTGGACGGATAACACCGGAATCAATGAGAGACGTAACCTTGCCTAATTGTTCGCCGTTTGCTTCCATGAAAAGAAACGAATAGCTGACACGATGGCGTTTGGCTCTCTGCTTTATTCCATAAACACAGGCGGAACAGAGGCGGGACAGGAACAGAGGCGGGACAGACGGGACGTTTACTTAAACGTTTACTTAGTTGTCAAGAAAACTATTGCAAAGATAACGTCCCCGTCGGTCCCGGGTTTCCCAAAGCTGGATAGCTTGTAATGCAAATGGATGACTGGTTTTAGCGTCTTGAGGAACACTGGAAACTCTTGCTGAGCCCGTATCGTGCCCGCAACTTCTGGACTCGGCGGAACTAGCACGATCAACGCAATGCAGAGGACGGCAACCACAGTCAGCGGCAGAAGTTCTGAACGGAACTGTTTCAACTGAGCCGCTTGCAGTGCCATCACAGCATCGTGCGCCAGCGTACCCCATCCTGTGAAAGCAATCAAACTGCGGTGATCCGCCGGCCTCCGGACAGCCAGGAGCAGAAACAATCCGAGGACAAAATAGACGGCAAGCATCATCTGATCGCCGTAATCTGATTGCTGATGCTGCGGTATCGACGTGAGCAGCGGATAATACCCAGCCACAAAAACCAACCCGACCAGCAGCAACAAAACCTGCAGCACTCGTTCTCGTCCCATGAACCCCCCCGACGCAGTTCCTATCGTAAGCACAACGGTGAGCGCAGACGATCGCTAAATCTGGACCAGATTGAGCGCGCGTTGAGAGCCGGAGTCACTTCATATCCGCGGGTGCAACCGTTTCGTCCGAGTACTTGCCGACCGAAATGGTCGAAGATGACGCGCATTCTATGCTCGCGCCGCTTCCCACGGATCATACGTGCCGAAGTACCAGATATGGCCTTCGGGATCGCTACAGGTAAAGGCTTCTCCGCCATGCTCCTTCTTCTCTAGCTCCGAAAGGATCGTTGCCCCGGCTGCCTTTGCTTTGGTGTACAACTCAGCGCAGTCTGAGACAATGAGGCTTAGCATCTGCGTCTCAGCGCCCCCGATTTCGTCAGGGTGCCTGACGAGCGCCGAGCCCGGCGTTCCGCTGTTGACCGATCCAACCATGATCATGCCGTTGCCGAACGTCAGTTGAGAATAAGTGACGTCATCGGATCCAGCAACCACTAGCTGTTTTTCAAAACCAAATGTTTCGCAAAGCCACTCGATCATTGCCTTGGCATTGCGGTAGTAGAGGCCCGGGATAACCGTCGATTTGCACTCTTTCGCGTAGTTGGTCATATCGCTATGTTGCACTTCCGATGAATCGAAGTCTTGGAAAAATCGGAAGTGGCTTATCGATGTTTTGAGGGGCGGGTGACTCGGTCGCGTACTGACAGATGGACTCCTGAGGTGCGGATCACGTACTTGCGGGCTGTCCGGAGTAAATCCTTGAGCGCCTCGGATGTAACACAGGAAAGGCGCACGAGCACCGCGTCATAGCCTCTATAGTGTTCCGTTACGTAGTACACCGTGGGGTCTGCCAGGAGCAACTCCTCCCGGTCCTCTAAGCTGACTCGAACGACGAGCGAATGGGGTTCAACCGATCGGTTTGCGGGGACGGCGGCCAGCAGTTTCCCACTTATCTTGAGCGCCGGCATTCCATATGCCGTGCTCTCATGGACCCCAGGCAATTCGAGGCCGATCTGGCGGACTGTCTCGAAGCTAGTTTGCTCTTGTGCATCAGTCAGAATTGTTTCACAGGAGAATCTCACACTCTTGGAAGAATCGGAAGTCAGCGCTCAAGGGTGACATGGTTGTGCCATCGATTGACATGCTTCGAATACGCCGACGCGTCAAGACCTGAAAACGCATGGAAATCGTTGGCAAAGTGCGACTGGTCATAGTAGCCACAGTCGAGAGCCAGTTCGCCCCATGGAATGTCGACCCCGGCGTGCATGGCGCACGTAACAGCCTGAAACCGCTGAATTCGGGACCACAGTTTCGGCGAGACACCGACCTCTTCACGAAAAACTTGTGATAGCCAACGCTCGCTGACCCCAATGGAGCGCGCGGATTCAGCTATGCTTAAGTGCTTCACACGCAGAAGGTAGAGAGCATGATCCGTCATCTCCGACCGCCGCGACTTCTTGCCCACCAGTCCAGCGAGGAGTTTATCCAAACACGAAAGCTTTTGAAGCGGAGTCAGAGCCTTCCCAAGGTATTCAAAGATTCGCGGCTCATGCCAGATCTCATCGAGAGCGATCGCTCTTTGAAACAAGAGGTCAGCTCGCTCCCGGAACAATCCGGTAAAGCCACCCGGTCGTATCACAACTCCTGCTATCTCTTCCATGTCCGCGGTGTCAACGACCTGGTAGCGGTCCCGCACACCAACGACGATCCCTCGCGAATGCTTTTTGTGAGCGGTTCCATCTTCCCCGCAGTCGATAAGGTACTCACGAGACAGATTGAGGATGATCTGTATACAGCCGTTGGGAAGACCGTTAGCGTCCACGGGGCATCTTCGGGGCATGGCAATACCACAAAGAATGTACCCATGAACGCAGGACCGGACTCGGGAGTTGTTCCAAATAGACCATAGCCAGGAGGTATACAAACGAGCACACCGCCATCATATGCCGATCTATAGACCAACAGGTCAGGCTCTGAACCGGTCCAGAGCTTTCGTCACTCGTGCACGGAGCCGACGGCTTATTGGCACTTTCGCTCCGTCACGAAGCATCAGGAATAACCCATTCCCGAGTCACTGACCACTTCATGAATCTGCGCGAGATTAACGATCACCCTCTGATGGACTCTCAGGAGCTGAGAGCCGTCCAATCTCGTTTTAAGCGACGACGGCGATTCGCGCACAAGATGTTTATGCCGTCCGGAATATAACGCGGCGTAGTAGTCTTCAGCGCAGATCCAGTCGATCTCTGAGGTATTGAGCAATAGAACTGCGCCACCCGTACCGATGAGCAAACTCGTGGGGGTTCAATTTGTTTCTCGGCGGACGGATTCCCGACAGCAAGGAGTTCGACAATGCCCATGGCAATGGCCATTGACGGAATAGAAATCGCGCGACGCTGGAGCCTGCGCAACGCTTGAGGCGCAGGCTTAGAAGTGATCCGATTCATGGTCAAAGTAAGACGGCAGCCACGGAAAAGATCTGTTGACACGCGATGTTATACCTATACCGTCCGCTAAAGCGACAGAGAAGTTTCAATAGCAATCGACATGCCGCGCTCGCCGCGGCTTTCTGTGTTCAAAGACCGCGCACGGCGCGGTCTTGGTGTTTTTGTGCGCTCAACTTGTACCTAAAAGGAGACGCAGCAGGAACAAGTCCTGAGATCTGGAGAGTAAGGGCATGAAGACGAGACCGGAAACCTAGCGACTGAAGACGGAGTGCGTCTTTATTACCAACAGATCGGAAGAGGAACCGTTGTTCTGATTCCGATCGGGCTGTATTTATCTGAGGACTTCAAACGCCTCGCCAACGAGCGAACGATGATTTTTTCTGATGTGAGGAATCGAGGTTTGTCGGATGAAATTACGGATTACGCACGATTGGAGCGCGGCACCCTCAACGATGTAGACGACCTGGAAGCCGTCCGCCTTTACTTCAACTTGAGTGAAATTGACCTGATCGGGCATGCTTACATCGGATTTATGATCGTTTTGTATTCATTAAAGTACGGGCGAAATCTTCGCCGCATGGTCCAACTCGGCCCCATGCAGGCGGATGCGGGAAAGGAATACCCTTCCCATCTAGCCGGGAAAGACAGCGTCTTAAGCAAAGTCGTAGCAAAACTATCGCAACTGCAAAAAGACCCGGTCTCGGCAGACCCCAGGGACACATGCGAGAACTTTTGGTAATTGCTCCCGCGAGATGTATGTTGTCCGCCCCGCTGATGCGGAGAAGATCAATCGGGGTCGCTGTAATTTTCCAAACGAGCGAAATTTCCGCAAGTATTGGAGCGGATCATTCTGCCCTCGATTCGCAAGATGACGCTCACAGCGAAGGAAACGGCGAACGTGACGTACCCGGTGTTGATCATTGGCGGAGAAGGATGGCAGTTCGCCCTATGGAGGCGGGCATGACTGGGGGATTGCTGTACCCAAATTCGCGCCTGGTGAGCATTGACGACGCAGCGCACGCACCGTGGATTGAGGCACCCACGCAGGTCTTCGGCGCAATCACGATTTTTCTCGCAGGGGTCTGGCCCGAAACAGCGTACAAAGTCCGTTCATTGGAACCCAACATCGACCCGCAGACGGCAACTGAAGACCACGCCTGACACCACGTCAATACTGCACCGGCACTAGCTGCTGTCTGCCACGCCATGCACCCAGACGGTTACGCAATTGAGGTTGGACGCGGAAGCTGCTGAAAGAAAATAACTTTGGTTG
>CAVQWB010000006.1:0-14983 GCA_963717225.1 uncultured Acidobacteriaceae bacterium
CCGGCGCATTGGTTGAATGGCTTAAACACAAGGTCCTTCGTCCAGATGTGGCGATATCGACAGCGTGCCGCCAACGAGGGGTGATCACACCCTTTAATGGAACCCACCCTGGTTGCCACACCTGCTAAGACGACGTCCCTCAACGACACGGTGTTGACCCGCAGGAATTTCCTCTGCGCGGCGGCCGGCTCTGCTGCCGGGCTGGCGCTCTATGCCGGTGAGGTAGCACGCCACGAACTCGAAATCATCTACGTGACGATCAAGCTGCCCAGGTTGCCGGATGCGTTCGCCGGCATGAGGGTCGTGCAAATCAGCGATTTTCATTTAGAGGAGTACACCGAAGCGACCTTTTCGAGGCCATCGTCCGTAAGGTGAACGCGCTCGCTCCCGAGCTGGTGGTACTGACCGGAGATTTCGTTAGCTCAAAGCCGCTTCCGCGGCATTTTGCGACCAAGCTCAGCTACCATTGCGCCCAGATTTTAAGCCGCATCGAATGCCCACTGCGCTTCGCGATTCTGGGCAACCACGACGTACTGGTCGGGTCGCGTGCAGTCACCGATGCGCTGCACACGCACGCCCTCCCCGTGCTGGCCAATAGTTGGTACCCCTGGAGCGCAACGGCCAGCGCATCTGGCTCGCCGGACTCAAGGATGTTCTACTGCAGAAGCCGGATTTGGATGCTGCACTCGGGGCCGGCGGAAGACCTAACCGCGAACCGGTCATCCTGTTGTCGCACGAACCTGATTTCGCGGACCATGCCGTCGGTCGCCAGGTGGATCTTATACTTTCGGGTCACACCCACGGAGGCCAGATTCTTCTTCCCTTCCTGCCGCCGCTGTTTCTGCCGGACATGGGGATCAAGTACGTGCATGGGCTTTTCAGATTGCGCGACGGGATGCAACTCTACGTCAATCGAGGGATCCGTGCAGTCAATCTGCCGTTTCGCTTCCGCTGCCCACCGGAAATCACGGTGATCACGCTCAGCCAAGGCTGATGTCGAGACATTCGCCGTCTGAAATCCAGACGCAAACGAGCACAGACAGCGTCAGAACTTAGGGCACTCTTTCGTCTACTCTTCGGCTCGGGTACTTCGCTTACCTGGGTAATGGAGTTGGGAAGAATGAGCCAAACGAACCCAAAAAACTAACCATTTCGGAACCATTGCGGTACCGTTCTGGGAAGCATTCGCGTGTTACCCGACCAAAGTTGTACATCAGCGATGTGAATACGCGGCTTGTTCCCGCTACACTCAGTAACTGAAAGGGGAACAACCATGGCATACAAGTATTTCCAAATTTAGCGGGGCAATCGATGAGGCCGGAGTTGCGCATTGTGCGCAGAGCGGAGTCCATAGTTTCCCTGAACGTCGCGGATGTTTGCACTGATAATCCGGAGCAGCTTTATTACGAAGACAAATTGGGATGTGCGCGCGGCATCGTGTTTGCCTTCGCTTTCCAGGTGGCATTGGTCGGCGTTGCGGTTCTGTGCTGGAAACTCTTAGTGCACTAGAGAAGGGTAGAGCGAAGAACAGCATCCGTAGCGCGCGAAGCAATCGGCTTTTCACTACCGCAGCATCGGCCCTCCCCCCCCAGATTGCTCCCCCCGGTATTGCAAGAACCTCTCTCCCGAACTGTGTCGAGCTTCCGTCTCCCCCGGCGAAAGCTTTCCCCCTAAAATCGTCGCTCCATGCCAGGCCAAGCCAGGAAGACTGTGCTGAGAAATCATGCCACATTGCCTGTAGTGGCTCTAGCCTGGATTTCTCACAGACCTGCCTTTCTCTACCCGTAACAAGTGAAGGGTGCCCCATATCTGCCCGGTTTTGGCAGATGTGGGATTCCACGGACCTCAACCGCCGACTGTGCAGGGTGTAGAAGATCATGGACCTCGGGATCCGTTGTTTATGCCGGGAAGCGGAAGTTCAAATTGCCTTCTCCATCACTTCGGCGTCCACTTTTCCGGCGTAGTATTTCGCGATTTTTCCCGTGGTGACAAACCCGAGGTTGCGATAGAACTGGAGCGCGGCTGCATTATTCTGCGCCACCTCCAGGCTTATCGCTCCGGCGCCTTCCTGCTTCATCTGTTCTTCGACGGTTTGCATCAGCAGCTTGCCAACGCCGCGGCGACGCTCGGCAGGGTCCACATCAAGAGTCACGATGTGCCCCGTGGGGAGCGCGTTGCGGTTGGAGCGCTCAACAAGGACAAAGCCGGCCAGCTTGCTCTCGTGCTGCTCGGCGATCCAGCATGAACATCTGGGATGGGTCAGAAAATATTGCAGCTCTGCTTTGGAGTACGCAATTTCGTCTGGAAAACAGACATGATCCAACCGGTACAACGCCGCCAGGTCACGCGGTTGAAAACTGCGCAGCCGAGTCATGACCTGATGGCTTTAGGGATTGCGGGCAACGGTTACCTTTGACGTGGTTTTTTGCGGCTCTAGAACGACTCCGTTATAGGCGGTTGCGGCCAACAGGCGCCCGCCCATCGAGCGCACATGACGCACCTTCCAGCCAGGATCCCAAAACTTCCAGGTCCGGTCCGCGGGATCCACGGCCAGCACCCAACTGGAAGCCCACGACGTCACGACGATACGTTTCAGATCCGAGTCGTAGCTCAGCCCGCTGATGTCTGAGATGGGAAGGGTTGATAGCTCGGTCCAGTTCTGACCGCGATCTTCACTGTAGAAGACGCCTTCCCGGCCGCCCAGCCATATGCTTCCGTTTCCAGCCATCGCTATGGATTGCAGCCAAGTCAGTTTGTGGGGCATGGCTAACGGCTGCCAATTTTTTCCGCCGTCCTCGGACCAGGCGAGCGCGGTCCGCTGCGCTGCCACCACCATGGGTCCCGAAGCAGCGACCGCACGGTACTCTGTCTTACCGAGTACCGGCCCACCAACCCAGGTGGCGCCCTGATTGGCGCTTGCGTAAACTCCATTTGCGGTTGCGGCGTACCAGACGCTTCCGGCAGCGTCGACGTCACTCACCCGCTCGTCGAGCTGACCGCCTGGCACCATCACGGTTGTTTCTACCTTGGTGCGCTTGCCCTTGTGGACTACGTAAGAAGTCTTTGTTGTTGGCTTGACGATCTTTCCGTCTGGCTGCCAGTTGGCGCCATCCCAACGAAAGATACCGGCGTTGGTTCCGGCCAGGATGACGCCGTCCGCAGACTGCGACATATCAAAGACATCGCGTCCCTGAAGCCCGTTGCTCTGTTGGGTCCAGGTGGCGCCATCATCGTGGGAGACAAACACGCCGCCATAGGTCTTATCGTTGACTACCCCGGCCAGTATGGTTTGCGGGGTCTTCGCATCGATCAACAGACTCGCAACCTGGCGCTGCGAAAAGCCGGTATTGGAGGCCTTGAAGGTTGCCGCTGCGTCCTCACTCTCCAGCACCCCGCTTCTGTCAGTTGCCAACAATACGTGCTGCGGATTCTTGGGATCGACAAAGACGTCGTTGACAATGACTTCCGGGGCGGTCATCCGTTTCCAGGTAGTTCCGCCGTCGAGGGTCTTATACAAACCTTCGGTGGTGCCCGCATAGACGGTGTTTCGATTGGTTGGATCCAGCATCAAGACCCGGGTTCTGCGCGCGGTCATGGGGATGCCCTGAATTTTGTGATAGAGCTCGCCGGCGCTGTCACTGCGGTAGATGCCGGAACAGGCGCTCGTATAAACCACACTGGGAACGACGGGATCGATGATGATCGAGAACACATCCGAGTCGTCGATCAGCCCCTGCTTGATGTTGTGCCAGTTGGCGCCGCCATCGGTTGTCTTCCAGGGGAGGTGCCAGGTGCCCGCATAGATGGTCCGCGGATCCTTGGGATCGATGGCAATGGACTCCACTTCATGGAGGTCCATGCTGCCTTGGGGCGTGATCTGGTTCCAATGCACGCCGCTGTCTTCGCTGCGGAATACACCCTTCAAGGTGCCCGCGATAAAGATCTTGGCATCGGACGGCGCCTGGCTGAGTGCGCGAATTGATTGCCCCTTCATGCCTTCGACCGCGGTCCAACTCTTACCGGCGTCGTGGCTGATGAAGAGACCGCCGTCGGGATGATCCACTACCCAGGTGCCAACCAGCAGAGTCTTAGAATCGGACTCGTCCACCAGGATGTTATCCACCAGTAGATCGTCGGTCTTGGCCAACTTAGCCAGCCGCTGCCAGCTCGCGCCACCGTCGTCGCTTTGGTAGATCCAGCTGTTGGTAGTTCCCAGGTAAAGATGCTTTGGATTGGTAGGGTCAGCGGCAAAGCTTCGCCCGTCCCCGCCATCGGGTCCCACGGGAGCCCACGAAGCAGACTGCGCCAGGGTTGGTTGATTAGGAAATAGCGCGACCAGGAGGAAAGCCGAGGAGAGAGTACGCCCGATAAATGTAGTCATTGGTTTCTATTTTGTGTGCCTGAGATGCGGAAGAGCTCGACTAGATTATCCGCATTTAACCGTGCATCGGCGAGAGGGGCAGGGTCAAGCACAAATAGAAAGGGTGGCCATTACTAATTGGCCACCCTTTCCGGTTTAGCTACCCCGGGCTTACTGCGCCGGAGGAGCTGCCTTTCTCCTGCGGTGGGCACGGGCAGGTGCGGTTCTTGCTTGAACCTTTACCGTGCTTTCGTCCACTGCTGTGGTGCCTTGTACGTCGCTGTCGAAGGTTGCGCCGGCAGGTACAAGGTAATTCTCCACTTCCTTGTTACCTTGGGTTCCGGTGCGTACCGAGATCCGGGAAGGATCAATGCCCTTCTCCTTCACCAGGTAGTCCTTCGTGTTGACAGCGCGTTGTGCAGCCAGCGTGTCGGCCTTCTTCTCAGTGGAAGCCGCCTCGCCAACCAGCACGGCGCTGGCATCGGTCTGCTGTTGCAGGTTCAGAGCGACGTCATCGAGGCAAGCCTTAGCCTCGTTGTCGACCCGAGCCGGGCGCCTCTTATCCCGATCGAAGTTGATCGAGCAAAGCGTCTTGGTCTTCGGGGCCGGCGGCGGCGGCGGCGCTTCGACACTCACGTTCGTGGTCGATGTCGCCGTTTGACCCTTGTCGTCCTGCACGGTGCAAGTGACGGTGATAGTGCCGGCAGGTGCTCCTGTGGTGCTCAGCGTAGCGGTATTGCCACTGCCGCTGATCTGGCCGGCGGACGCGCTGTACGAATAAGTCAGCGGCCGATTCTGCGGGCTCACCCCCTGAGAGGTAATTGTTGATGTGCCGCCAGGCTGCACCGTGGTTGGATTAGCCGAGCAGCTGAGGGTCGGAGGCTCGTACTGTTTGATGGTGAAGTTCGCCGTGCAATCCGCGAACTGGCCAACCTTCTGCCCTTCGGAAACGTGGCCGGTAACGGTGTAGTTACCGGGCGCGAGACCAGTGGTGTCTACGGCGCCGGTGGTGTTGTCGCCGGTGACCTTGACGCCCTCGCCGCCCGTCCAGCTATAGGTTGCTGTCTTCTTCGGGTTCAGATTCGTCGCCGTGCCGGTGACCGTGACTGGGTCGCCGGGAAATGCCGGGGACGGAGACGCGGTGCAGGAATAGGCCACAGGAGGCGGCGGAACGATGCTGCCCATGTGATAGATCAAGCCGGTGCTCAGGCGCGCAACTTTCAGGTTCGCCCGGCCGCCGGTCGGATATGGCGGTTGGGGGCCGAAGTTGGCATGGAAGTACTCATAGTCTGCCTGAAACAGGCGCAACCCGAGGTGGCCGCCCAGAAACGGCAAAGCGTAATCCATTCCGCCGCCGACTGTCAGGGCAGGGCCATAGGTGTAAGGCTGGTGGTAGGGGCCACCCAACCTGACAAACCCGGCGTCTGCATGGACAAACGGAGTAATTTCCGCAGTCGGGTAACGGAAGATCATACCAAGCTGTCCGGTAGAGGCTCCGTCATTGTTTCCGTCGGGATGATTGGCATATTCGAGCTGCCCACCCACGTAACGGTTGAAGAAATAGCTGACGCTCCCGATTGCGCCGTAGTTGATGGACGAATAGGAAACCGGGCCACTGACGCCAATGTTGGCGCCCGACGGAATCGTAACCGAGCCATGCGGCGCGAGGTACGAGTAACCCAGAAAAATGTCAATGCGTGAAGCTGGCGAGTCCGCAGGAGCTGCCGGCTTTGGGGCTGTACTGGTCGAATTCTGCGCTAGGAGACTCACCGAACCGAGTCCCACAGCACTGGCTACAAGTAGAATTCGGCCCAGTGAAGTCAAGGGGCGAGAGTGCATGCGTCTATCCTCCGCAACCACTGGAAAGTCATACAAAAACCTGGAAGTCTTTCAACAAGGCCATCGAGCCAAAATGGGACGGGCTCGAGTCAAAATCAATTTCGCATCACGGAAATCCAGACCGTTAGGATGCAAAACAGTCACATCCGGTAATCTACAGCATATTTCTAATCTCGACTAGCCTTAATTCTCAACATCTTAACGGTGGGATTGCGCAGGGAGTAAGAGCTTGGTTACCTCTTTAGTCAACAAGCCATCTCCGCCCACACGTAAAAAGAACCGCCCAGCAAAGTTATTACAATTGCACAATTATTGGAAGTTTAATGCGCGTTTTGCGGTTCCCCGTTCGCGCAGAATTTTTTCTTGCAGCAGTGTGATCGCATAGATCAACTGTTCCGGCCGTGGCGGACAGCCCGGTACATATACGTCTACGGGGATAATCTGGTTCACTCCCTGGACCAGCGCATAGTTATTAAACACTCCACCGGAAGTGGCGCAAGCACCCATCGAGATCACCCATTTCGGATCCGGCATCTGCTCGTAAAGCCGGCGAATGACCGGAGCCATTTTTTGCGATACTCTCCCCGCGATCACCATCAGGTCAGATTGCCGGGGGGACGGCCGGAAGACCTCTGCGCCGAAACGCGCCACGTCGAATCGAGCTCCGCCCATCGACATCATTTCGATCGCGCAGCAGGCCAAGCCAAACGTCATTGGCCACACCGAACTCTTGCGAATCCAGTTGACCGCAAAATCCAGAGAGGTCATAACCACCCCCTCAGGTTGCTCGTAACCGAAATTTACTTCGCGGACCTTCTCCTGATTCTTTGCGCTCGATTCCAAAGAACCGAAGAGATAACGGTCTGTGCCTGTTGCGCTCATACCTACACTATAAGGCATTCACTACGTGAATTCAGGGAATGGGGGCCGCATGGAGTTGCAAAGATGCGACTAAGAGATTGATCGATGCAACCCTCATCTTGCTCGCCCAAATGCTACTGAGTGGGTTTGGCTAAAAAGAGCGCCATATGAGCGATAAGAGCCTTAAGTCTGTGGGTGAGGGCAGGAGGTTTTGTTTCCTATTTGTGCGGGCTGAAGAGGCTGCGGAAAAATGACCGGCTTCTGCAGAAACGAGATAAAGAACATACCTCAAGGCCTAACCCTGGGTAAACAAATAAGCGAATCGCTGCCAGTAGTGAGATCTCTATGCGTAACGAGTGACGGGTGCCCCATATCTGCCCGGTTTTGGCAGATGTGGGATTCAACGGCTGTCCACCGATCACTCTCTACCAGCAACAGATCTTGTCCGCGATGCTCAGTGGAACGCGTTGCCCTCAGGGCTAAAAAAGAGTCCGCGTGAGAACCGCGGAGAAACATTAGGTCCCTCCACTTCGCTACGCTACGCTCCGGGTCGGGATGACACAATTTTTGGAAGGAAAATGCCTGGGTGCCCCACGGGTCTGTTTGCAGGGACAGAGTGCAAATTCGCGGTTCTCACGCAGGCTGTGAAGCCCGTCCTCTTCAGGGAAGGAAAAAAGTACCTCAGGGGCTAAAGCCCAAATCTTTGTGGGGCCTCGACGGCCCGACTAAACAGGTTGCGGAAAAACCCGAATTCTTTGCAGCGGACGGCCTTCAGGCCGTCCCCTGGAGTTTCTACATTTCGGAGAGGGTGGATACATCCAAATCTACGGGATGCGGGAGTTTTCTGGAGTCACCGGTCTGATGCTTTGTATCAGGGCACGACTTCAGTCGTGCCGCTCAAGGTCAACAAAGATATGGGCTTTAGCCCCTGCGCTTTTTTCTCTGCCAAGTAGAGGTATCAGTCCTGCTTTAACGGGGTTCTGAACCATCGATAGATGCGCAATGCATTTCGTACAGGATTGCCATTGCAGGGGCTAAAGCCCTGATCATTTCCACCTTTTCCGCAACCTCTAAAGTCGTGCCCTGATAACAAAGCATCAGAGCGCTGAACTGAAGAAAACGCGCATTCGGAAGCGGGCAGAGTGATCACGTCGCGGGTTTCCAGTAAAGGTTGCCGGGTATCAGCGCGGTAAACTCCCAGAAAACTCGCGCATTCCGCATGTTGGAACTTATCCGGTCCTCTCGAAACTCCGAACCTAGGACTACTCCCTGGGGTGGACTCAACCTTCCCCGCGGGACTATTTCGATTTTCATAAAGTCTTCGCGGCACCCATTCGGACCGTCTCCTTCGGGCCTGTTCCCACGCTTTCGTGCCGGAGTATCACCGGAAACCAATCGGGAAAAAGCGCCTTCACGGCTATACTCTTGCTACTCTGTACAACAGACTATGCAAAAGATAGAAGCTGTCATTCAGCCGTCGAAGCTTGACGCAGTCAAAGATGCTCTCCTGGCCATCGGTGTCGAGGGCATGACGATCCTTGAGGCACGCGGTCACGGCCGCCAAAAGGGGCATACGGAGTTCTACCGGGGACGCGAATATACGGTGGACCTTCTCCCCAAAATCAAGATCGAAACCGTGGTCCCGGACGAACTCCTGGAAAAGGCTGTGCAGGTCATCATCACCGCAACCAGAACGGGGAAGATCGGGGACGGCAAAATCTTCGTCTCGGCAATCGATGAAGCCATCCGCATCCGCAACGGGGAACGCGGCGGGGCCGCGCTTTAACTCTGGGATGCGGAGAGCCAGACGGCCACCATTCTTGAACCCCTTCGCGGGGTCGAGTGTGGGATGGGCAAGGTGTCGGCCCAGACTCGTGTCGCCACATGCTGCGGAGAACGCGCCCCATGGGAAGACGTAGGTTTATAGCACTCTAAACGAACACCAGCCCTTGCTGTCTAAATCTCATTCGCGGTCGACATGAAAACTGCATTCACGTCTCACCAGCAGTTGCGAGAGTACTATCAGGCCGAGATGGCGGGCATGCGGCAGTCGTTTGAGCGTACCGGTAACGGCGTGCTCTGTATCCGGCGCCGCGCGCTGGTGGTTGACTGCCTGCTGGAGCCGTTATGGCGGTTCGAGAGCGGCGGGCCCATTCCCCCGGGGTTGGCCTTGGTGGCCGTCGGCGGCTTTGGCCGCAAGGAACT
This sequence comes from uncultured Acidobacteriaceae bacterium, assembly GCA_963717225.1. Lineage (GTDB taxonomy): Bacteria > Acidobacteriota > Terriglobia > Terriglobales > Acidobacteriaceae > PALSA-350. Next base: position 9,266 of record CAVQWB010000006.1, read on the forward strand.
CTTCCCTTGCTCCGATGTCGACCTGCTCTACCTCTGTGCCGACGAACAACTGGAGGACAAGTTTCGCGAGAGCATCCGGTGTTGTAATCAAGCTATGTGGGACCTTGGTTTGCGGGCCAGCCCCATGATCCGCACCCTCAAGGAGTGCGATCGTTACGACCCGGACAATATCGAGTTCACCCTTTCTCTGCTTGACCGCCGCTTCATCGCCGGGGACTACGGCCTCTCGCAGATTCTGCAGACCAACACGCTGCCCGAGGTCGCACTGCGCGAATGGAGCGGAATCGTGCATAAACTTGCCGATCTGGCCCGCGGGCGGCACCAGAAATACGGCAACACTATTTTCCACCTTGAGCCCAATATCAAAGAGTGTCCCGGCGGGCTGCGCGATCACCAGTTAGCCCACTGGCTCAACCTGCTACACCACGTTCGCGAACATAAAGCCTGGCCCACCAATTTCGGCAACTCCCTCTATTCGGTCCACAACGACGCTGCTTCGGCGTTTGACTTTCTCAGCGCCACCCGATGCTTTCTGCACCTGCGCAGCGGCCGCGATGACAATAGCCTCGATTGGCACGCGCAGGACGAAGCGGCGGCGCAGAGTATCGGCCTGGAAACCAAGGGTACCTCCGATCCCGCGTACTGGATGCGGACGTACTACCGCCACGCCCGTACCGTCTACCGGCGTGCAGTCCTGGCCATGGAGGCGCTGCCACCGGCGCGGCTGTCTTTTTACCGGCCACAACGGCGCAAACGCGTTCCTATCGCGGGCACCGACTTTGTCGTCCAGGACGGCCGGGTCGATGTGTCAGAAGCTGCGCTCCTGACGGGGCCGGAGGGCATCCTTCGCGTGTTTGCCCTGATCGCGGCGCATGGTTACCGGCTGACCCAGAACGCGGAAGATCGGCTGGAGGACGCTCTGCCGGTACTCGACGTGCACATTCCGGAGGGGCCGTTTCTGTGGAATGGTCTACGCGAGATCCTGCTTGGGCCCCACGCCGCGCACGCACTGCGCACAATGCATGCCCTGGGGATTCTGGAGTTGCTCATTCCCGAATTCCACGGCATCGATGCACTCGTCATTCGCGACTCCTATCATCGCTACACGGTCGACGAGCATACTTTCCTGGTCATCGACAACGTGCATGCGCTGCGCCAGCCGCACGAGCCCTGGGAGCGGCGCTTTGCCACCCTGCTGGCGGAAATCGACCGCCTCGACCTCTTTTTTCTGGCACTGCTCATGCACGACACCGGCAAGGCTCGGCGTACGGGCGATCACACGGTGCAGAGCGTAGAACTGGCCGACAGCCTGTTGGCGCGGCTGGAACTGGATGCCGAAGAACGCGACCAGGTGCGGCGGCTGATCCGCAATCACCTGGAAATGTCGATGACCTTGCGCCGCGACATTTTCAACGCCGAGACAATACGCGCCTTCGCGGAAAAAGCGGCTTCCCAGACCCACCTCAAGATGTTGTGCCTGATGACCTATGCCGACATCAAGGCAGTCAACCCGGACGCACTGACCCCATGGAAGGCGGATAGCCTGTGGCAACTCTATATCGCCACCTCCAACTTTATGGACCGCAGTGTCGACCAGGAGCGCTATCGCGCCGATGTAGACCCGACGCTGCTCAGGCGCATCCTTACCCTGGCTCCAGAGAGTGCCCCGAAACTGCGCAGCTTTTTGGAAGGGTTCCCACAACGCTACCTGCATACACGCATGCCGGAGCAGATCCGCGACCATTTTCAGATGGCTTTAAAACTCGCGGACTCCCCAGTCCAGATCAGCCTGCGCAGCTTGCGTCAGCTGTGGGAACTTACCGTGATCACCAAGGATCGGCCCCTTCTCTTTGCCGACATGGCCGGCGCACTCTCCTCCTGGGGCATGAACATTGTCAAAGCCGAGGCGTTTTCCGACGATGCAGGAATCATCGTGGACACTTTTCAGTTTTCCGATCCCTTCCGCACCCTGGAACTCAATCCTTCTGAGGTGGACCGGTTCCGGCAGGGTCTGCTGGATGTGATCTCGCTTAAGACTCCGATTGAAGTATTGTTGCGCCGCCGTCAAGCCGTCCGTGCTCCGATCATGGTGAAGGTAGCCACTCGACTTGATTTCGATAACACAGCGTCTACCCATAGCACCCTGTTGCAGGTTGTCGCTCAGGACGGGCCCGGACTGCTGCGGCAGATCGCCACTACGCTGGCCGCGCACGATTGCAATATCGAAGTGGCCCTGATCGATACCGAAGGGGAGATCGCGATCGATGTTTTTTATCTGACGATTGGCGGGGCCAAACTCGAGCAGGCGACCCAGGAGCAGCTGCAAGCAGCCCTTTCCCTCGCAGTCGAGGACCTGCGCCCTGCGCACGCAGGTAGTTAGCGCCGGAAAAGGAAAAGCATTCTGTCCCTGCAAACTAGCTCTGGGTGCCCCATACCCCCAGGATCTGTGGTCACGACAGAGAAAATAGCCACTTCTCTCCCCTCGCTCAAAGCAGCTACCATCAAGTGAGCGCAACGTGAGACTGGGCCGATCCATACGCAAATATCTTCGTCTGCGGCGGCATAAGCGGCCGCGGCCCGCGTTTGCTCGTGCCAAAGACGAACTGCGCGCGCGGACCAAAGCATTTTCCGCCTCCGCCACCCTGGATACGCAAACTGCCGCCTTCACGCGCCTCTTCCACACCATCTGGACCGGGTCCAGCGAACGCTCTTTCAACGTGCGTCTGGTGTGCTGGATCCGCATGTTGGAGCACGACGATTTGCTGCGGATTGACTTTCAGGAAACCTTTCAATCCATGCTTTCCCAGCTTGACTCGGTGGCATTACTGGCGGAGGCGGGGTTGCCCCGGCACCACGCGGTTTTTTCCGAGGGGCTTCGCCGTCTCTTCAATCGACTCCTGCCTTCGGCGATGGCGGTAACGGACAGCTCCCGGCTGATGATCGCGCTGTTCGCGCATTCCCGCGACGTCGAGCGCTTCCTCGACCTGCCGCAGCCTCTCTTTGAACGCCTGAGCATGCTTCTCGCTCCACCCGCTACGGGCGGTGGGCCCCGTTCCTCTCCCCGCTTCCAGAGCGATTTGCGCCAGGCACTATGCCTGATCGCTACCCGTACCGCCGGCCGGGGCGTCACCGCGGCCATGCGCGAGCGTGGGGGCCGGGTTGAGGTGCAGAACTCACCCTTTTACCAATTGATTTTCGTTACCCAGGAATTGGCAGAGTCCAGAGATGCTACGACCGCCGCGCCCCGCTTTGAGGTTTGGAAAGCGGCCATCAGCAGTTGCCGGAAAGAGCTCGGCCAGGTGCGGGTGGGGATGGAAACCACCGGAGTGAGCGCCGACCTGGTGCTCGACTTGCGGAGTATAGAACTCGCCCTGATGCGCATGCACGGGCTGGCCAGGATTCTTAGTTTCGGCGCTTTACCCGTGCCGGGTGTTGATTCTTCCACCGCCGCACGCAATCTGCTGAACCAGCTAATCGAAGGGCGTCTCGAAGACAAACGGGTTTCTGCCTTGCTCAAGCAGAACCTGAACCTGCTGGCGCGCAAGACTGTGGAGCGTACCGGGCGCAGCGGCGAGCACTACATCGCCCACAGCCGTAAGGAGTATTGGCAAATGTGGCTTGCGGCCGTCGGCGGCGGGCTGCTGACCGTGCTTACCGCTGCCGTCAAGATGCGCATCGTGGAGCATAGTTACCCTCTATTCGTGGAGGGATTTCTCACCGGGACCAACTACGCAATCAGCTTCATCCTGCTGCAGGTGTTCGGGCTGGTGCTGGCCACGAAGCAGCCCTCGGCGACTGCCGCTACCTTCGCGGGCATTGTGCGCAACAATCCGGGCAACGCCAGCTGGAGCAAGATTTCGGATTTCACCGCCCGCATCACTCGCACCCAGCTGGCAGCTGCCATCGGTAACGTGACCGCGGTGTGCATCGGGGCGGTCGCTCTGGAGCGTCTGTGGCGAGTGATGTTTGCCGAACACTACTTACCCGTGGAAAGCGCCCGGCACGTTTATGAGGCACTTCATCCCTTTGCCTCCGGCACCATTATTTATGCGGCAGGCACGGGGGTCATCTTATGGCTTGCGGCGCTGATTGGCGGCTGGTGTGAAAACTTCGCGGTGTTTCACCGGTTGACGGAAGCCGTCTCCCAACATCCATTTGGTCTGCGCATCGGGCAGAACAGGATGACGCGGGTGGCTGCGTGGATTGAGCTTAACCTTGCCGGTTGGAGCACCAGCATCGCCCTCGGCTATTTGCTGGGGTTTGTGCCGGTGGTCGCGCGTTTCTTCGGAATACCCTTCGATGTGCGCCACGTGACCCTATCGACGGGCACTCTGGCGCTGGCCGCTGCCCGGTTCGGTACCAGTTCCTTTGGCCACGGCTGGTTCTACTACGCCTTGGCCGGTATCGGAGTTACCTTCGTTCTGAACCTGGGCGTCAGCTTCGCCATTTCAGCGTTTGTCGCTCTGCGCGCCTACGATGTCGGCCCTCGCGAACAGCTGCTACTGGTCCGCTACCTGTTCCGTCAGATCGTGCGTTCCCCGCTCAGATTCGTCGTGCCGATAGAGCGCGACACTCCGCCGGTCTCAATCCTCAACGCAGCGGCGGAGGAAAAATAGGCACGATAATCGAAGATTTATGCGGCGGGCAGGAGAAGTTTCAGAGCGGTTGCGTGAGAATCCCCACTTCGCAAATTGGGTCTAGATTTATTTTGTATCAGGGCACGACTTCACAGGCTGCGGAAAAAGTTATGTTTTGTATCAGGGCACGACTCCACAGGCTGCGGAAAAACTCATGTTTTGTATCAGGGCACGACTCCACAGGCTGCGAAAAAACTCATGTTTTGTATCAGGGCACGACTCCACAGGCTGCGAAAAAACTCATGTTTTGTATCAGGCACGACTCCACAGGCTGCGGAAAAACTCATGTTTTGTATCAGGCACGACTCCACAGGCTGCGGAAAAACTCATGTTTTGTATCAGGGCACGACTTTAGTCGTGCCGTAAGGGATTGAAAATACGCTGGGCTTTAGCCCCTGAGGTACGGCTTTCCTACCCAACGGCGAGTTTTTCCGCAGCCTCTACAGTCGGGCCGTACAGGGTGGAAAAAGAATTGGGCTTCAGAGGCTGCGGAAAAAAAGGCCTTTCTCCTGCCGCAAAACTGACCCCAATCCGCATATATATAGGTGTGTCCACCAATAACTTTGTGCTGTTCGAAATCATTCGCCGGCCACGTGCGGGGATGATGCATGAAACGCGGCTCGCCAGAACGGTCACCGGGGAGATTATCCCGGACAACCTCTTGCCTGGATTCGGACTTACCACGCGTACCACGCATATCACGCACCATTTCCATCGGCCACTTTTGCACCACCCTGGAGGCGAAATACACGCACAACTTTAAACGTCGTTTGAAACAAAGGACTTAGCCGCGCGTCGGTTGAAACTCTGGGCTAAAGAGGGTGTGTGAGAGCTCGCTTTTTGAAGGGCACGGGCTTTAAGCCCCTGGGACTTGCCGACTCAACCCGGCAAAGAAAAAGCGCAGGGGCTAAAGAGGCGTACCTCGGGGCTAAAGCCTCATCAACCCTGCCATTTACGGCACGGCTGAACAGGCTGCGGAAAAACCCAAATCTTTGAAGGGGACGGCCTTCAGGCCGTCCGTAAGTGATTGCAAATCTGTCCGGCTTTAGCCGCTGAGGGAACGGCTTTCGCTTCCTATTCG
>CAVQWB010000007.1:0-8454 GCA_963717225.1 uncultured Acidobacteriaceae bacterium
ACCGCGATCGCCGGGGCGAATGTGGATGGCGCTGGGCTTGCTCGTGGTGCTCTGTGGTTTGGCGGTAAAAACTATCGATCCGGGCAAGGTACGCTCGGTGGTATTGCTGTTACTGGGTTTTTTCGCGCTGCGAATCGTGCTCACCGGGTTCGCTTCGCGTTAGCATGGCCAAAGTGATTTTTTTAGGGCTGATGTAGCTCAGTTGGTAGAGCACTCCCTTGGTAAGGGAGAGGTCACCGGTTCAATCCCGGTCATCAGCTCCAGAGTTTTGTATAGGTGTGTGGTTGGGAAGAGCTTGTGCGAACCCCCTGCGCTAGGGTTATTAGCATCAGCTCCAGAGTTTTGCACTAGGGACGGGTGGCGCATTCAAGCCTTCGTTCGACATGAGTGGAGCGGTTCTGGTTTTGTATCAGGGCACGACTTTAGTCGTGCCGCAGAGGCTGGCCTCATGAGGGCTTTAGCCCCTGAGGTACGTTTTTTGATTTCGGCCGGATATGGTTGTTGTGGACGGGGGAAGACCCGAAGTCGCGGGAGTAACTCAGTGGTAGAGTCACAGCCTTCCAAGCTGTTGGTCGCGGGTTCGATTCCCGTCTCCCGCTCCAAACTTTTTTGTGCGTGAGAGCCTCCGAATGTTTGTGCAGACAGTCTTACCTGTTGAAGACGAGGCCCACTTCGCCGTGGTCAAGGCGTCGCTCGAGCCCTTGTTTGCTTCCGGCAATGTTGCCGGGTATCTCAAGCGGGTCCGGCGAGCCAAGCTGCGGGTACGGGATTTTGAGGGTCTGCTGGAGCGGGGACTGCTGGGGGCGGCCACTGCCGAGGCCTACCGGGCGCTACCCGATTCAGACCGTGGCCAAGCGCGTGAGCTCTATCTGTCTCTGGTGGAGCACGTTCCGCTGGAGCTGCGCAGCAGGTTTTTGAAGGTATATGCCTACTACTGAAATAGCGCTGCCCATGGTGCTCGAAAGCACCTACATCGTGGTGTGGGAATTTCAGGTCAAGGCAGAGTGTGAGGCAGAGTTTGTTACGGCCTACGGGCCAGACGGGGAATGGGCGCGTCTCTTCCGCCGCTCCCCGGAGTTCCTGGGGGTAGAACTGCTGGGCAGCGTGGGCAATGCCGGCCGCTTCTTCACCCTGGACCACTGGTGTTCGGCTGCAGCGATGGACACATTTATGTCCGCCAATGCCACCGCCTACGATGTGCTGGATCGGCGATTCAGCGGTTTTACCGTGTGGGAGCGGCGCATCGGCGGCTTTCCCACCGATGCCTAACACCATGTCTCGGATGAGATCCTCGGCCGCAACCAGGGCAAGTAAGCATGAAGGGCACGAAACGAAATCGGCTTTGAACCAAGTGGCTTGAGCGTGTTGTACAGCAACGAATTGGCTTTGTATCAGGGCACGACTTCAGTCGTGCCGCACCGAGACAAGGGGCACCGAAACGAAGGCCACGGCTTCAGCCGTGCCGTAAAGCAGGGACTGACGAGGGCTTTAGCCCCTGAGGTACGTTTTCCGGAAGGGTACGAGCTGTAGTGAAGGGTACGTGAATTGGCTTTGTATCAGGGCACGGCTTTAGCCGGGCCGTAAAGCAGGGTAGATGAGGGCTTTAGCCCCTGAGGGATCAGACCCTCGGAATTAAAAGATTTTTCGATTTAAGCAGGAGAGAGGGACGAGATGGCGAAGGAGAAGTTTGACCGGTCCAAGCCGCACGTGAACGTAGGGACGATTGGGCACATAGATCACGGCAAGACGACGCTGACGGCGGCAATCACGAAGGTATTGTCGAAGCACAATCCGAAGATCATGTTTCGTTCGTTTGATTCGATTGATAACGCGCCCGAGGAGCGGGAGCGGGGCATTACGATTGCGACCGCGCACGTAGAGTACGAGACGGCCAACCGTCACTACGCGCACGTGGATTGTCCTGGTCACGCCGACTACATCAAGAACATGATCACCGGGGCGGCGCAGATGGATGGAGCGATCCTGGTGGTGGCGGCGACCGACGGTCCGATGCCGCAAACCAAGGAGCACGTTCTGCTGGCCCGCCAGGTGGGGGTTCCCTACATAGTGGTGTTTCTGAACAAGTGCGATGCCGTCGAAGACGAGGAATTGACCGACCTGGTGGAGATGGAAGTCCGGGAGCTGCTGTCCAAGTACAACTTCCCTGGGGACGATGTGCCGGTGGTTCGCGGCTCGGCCCTGGGTGGTTTGAACGGGGAAGCGCAGTGGGAAGCCAAGATCGATGAGTTGATGGATGCGGTCGACAAGAATGTGCCCTTGCCGGCGCGTGCCATTGACCAGCCGTTCCTGATGCCGATTGAAGACATTTTCTCCATTTCCGGCCGCGGCACGGTGGTGACGGGCAGGATCGAGCGGGGCAAGGTGAAGGTGGGCGAAGAGTCGGAGATAGTCGGTTTCCGGGAGACCCGCAAGACGGTCGTGACCGGGGTCGAAATGTTCAAGAAGCAGCTGGATGAAGGGCTTGCCGGGGACAATGCCGGTCTGCTGCTGCGCGGAATCGCCAAGGAAGACGTGGAGCGCGGGATGGTTTTGGCCAAGCCGGGCTCGATTACGCCGCACACCAAGTTCAAGGGTGAGATATACGTGTTGAGCAAGGAAGAGGGCGGCCGTCACACCCCGTTTTTCAATGGTTACCGGCCCCAGTTTTACTTCCGTACGACCGACGTGACCGGGACGGCAAAGCTGCCGGAAGGCACGGAGATGGTGATGCCGGGCGACAACGTACAGCTGGAAATTGAGCTGCACACCCCGGTAGCCATGGAGAAGGGCCTGCGTTTTGCCATCCGCGAGGGCGGCCGCACCGTAGGCGCCGGAACTATCACCGAGATCATCAAGTAAGTAAGCAAAAATTTCAGGGACGTGAATCGCCCCGGGATCGGTTAGGATAAACTATGCGTGAAATAATTACCCTTCAGTGTCCGGAATGCAAAGAGCGGAATTACTCGACGACGAAGAATAAGAAGACGACCACGGGCCGGCTTGAATTCTCGAAGTTTTGCAATCGCTGCCGAAAGCATACCCCACACAAAGAGACCAAGTAGATCGACATTTTTGGACTTAAATACTGATTTTTTGCTGCCTCTGGCTCCTTGGGTACGACTCGCGGTCATACGGTTATCGTTTTGGCGTCGGCAGAGATTTTTGCACTTGTTTTAGGGGCGTAAGCTCAACGGTTAAACTGTCGGTCTCCAAAACCGAACTTGGGGGTTCGAATCCCTCCGCCCCTGCCAGTTCGCGAGTGTGCGTAACAAGCCCCGAAGTCTGAGGCTCGGAAGAAGGATAGTTATGGCGAAGTCAACCACCGTGGTGCGCGATGAGAAGCAGAGCCCCCAGCCGGAGAGAGCTGTGAGCAAGGTAAAAGTCGCGGACAAGTTGGCGGAACGAGGACAGGACACCGGGCAGGGCAATCAGCTCACCGGAATGTTCACTCGGGCCGCGGATTTCCTCCGGGACGTGCGCAGCGAAATGCGCAAAGTAACCACACCGTCGCGGGAGGAAGTGCGTACTACGACAACCGTAGTCATCGTGACCGTGTTTGCGTTTGCTGCGTATTTCTACATCGTGGATGCGGTGCTCAGCCGGGTAATCCAGTCGTTGCTGCACTGGCTCGGCGGGGTTCAGTAAATGTTGAAAGAGAAATTAGAGAAATCGATGACGGAAGAAAACCAAGGGCCCGAAATCCCGCCTGGCAACCCTGTAGAGGGGCTAACGCCATCGGCGAACGATCGTTTCAAGTGGTACATCATTCATGCGTACTCAGGTTTCGAACGCAAGGTGAAAGAATCGATCGAAGGACGAGTGGAAGCCTTTGGGCTGCAGAACAGGATTGGCCGGGTGATGATTCCGACCGAGCCGGTTACCGAAGTCTTTAACGGCAAAAAGCGTACTGTCGAACGGGTGTTTCTGCCCGGCTACGTGCTGGTAGAGATGGATCTGGATAACGACCTCTGGCACGTGATGAAGAACACGCCCCGGGTGACGGGGTTTCTGGGCACGGGCGACAAGCCGGTTGCGCTCAGTGAGCAAGAGGTGAGTTCGATCCTCTTCCGCACCGATGTCTCCAAAGACAAGCCGCGGATGAAGATCAAGTTCGAGAAGAACGAATCGGTTCGCATCACCGACGGGCCTTTCGCCAACTTCAACGGCGTCGTCGACGAAGTAAACGAAGACCGCGAAACGTTGAAGGTAATGGTCACGATTTTTGGCCGCTCGACCCCGGTAGAACTCGAGTTTGGCAAAGTAGAAAAGGTAAGTTAGGGCAGAAAGGTTATTGCAATGCCTCCAGTTAAAAAAGTACAGACCCAGGTAAAGTTGCAGATTGAAGCGGGCAAGGCGACGCCTGCCCCCCCGGTCGGTCCGGCGCTGGGCCAGGCCCAGGTCAACATCATGGAGTTCTGCAAGCAGTTCAACGCACGCACGCAGAACAAAGACATGGCTGGCCTGATCATCCCCGTGGTGATTACGGTCTATGTGGACCGCACCTTCACCTTTGTCACCAAGACCCCACCGGCCGCCGTCCTGTTGAAGAAGGCCGCAAATCTGGCCAAAGGCTCAGGCACCCCCAACAAGGACAAAGTGGGCAAGGTAAGCGAAGCCCAGGTCCTGGAAATCGCCAGGCAGAAGATGCCCGACCTGAACACCGTCACCATCGAGTCAGCGGTAAAGAGCATCAAGGGCACCGCCCGCTCCATGGGTATCGAAGTCACGGCCTAGCGTTTCCAGTCGACATCGCGGAACTGCAGATCCCTCCGCTACGCTTCCACGGCAAGCCGGGACAGGTCGCTCCGGTCGGGATGTCAAAGGGTGGAGCAATTCTCCCCTTTTTCATCCCGAGCGAAGCCGAGGGATCTGCAGTTTCCCTTTCTTCCTCGCTGAATCCTGCGGGAAGAAATTTATGAGATAATAAAAAACGCGTCTTGAGCAGCACCCAGGCGCAGTCAACGGCCACAAGTAGCAATACGAACCGGCCAACACCACGGCAGGACGGCAGCAAAGTCCAGGCGGTGGAAGACAGAGGAAGCATGGCAAAGAAAATCAGCAAAAACATGGCGAAGGTGCGCGCGCAGGTGGAAGACCGCCCGTACTCGCTACAGGATGCAGTTCCACTCCTCAAAAAGGTTCAATACGCAAAGTTCGACGAAACCGTAGACCTTACGCTGCGCCTGGGCGTAGACCCCAAGCACGCAGATCAGATGGTGCGTGGGACAGTAGTGCTGCCGCACGGCCTGGGTAAAACCAAGCGGGTTGCGGTGATCGCCTCCGGAGATCGCGTGCGCGAGGCGGAAGCAGCCGGCGCCGATATCGTCGGAGGCGAGGAAATGGTAGAGCGAATCCAGAAGGAAAGCTGGACCGATTTCGATGCCCTGATCGCCACCCCGGACATGATGAAGTCCGTCGGCCGCCTGGGTAAAGTGCTCGGCCCCCGGGGCCTGATGCCCAATCCTAAGACCGGGACGGTCACTAACGACGTGGCAGCGGCGATTCGAGAGATTAAGGCCGGTAAGGTTGAATTTCGTACCGATAAGACAGCACTGGTGCACGTTCCGGTGGGTAAGCTCTCCTTCCCTCCGCAAAAGCTGATTGACAACGCGACCACGGTGATCAACAGCGTTGTCCGGGCCAAGCCGTCGGCGGCAAAGGGTAAGTACATCCGGGGAATCACCCTGAGCTCGACCATGGGACCCGGCATTCTGCTTGACAGCCAGGTCGCTGAGGCGGCTGCAAAGCCCTAATACGGATCTTGTTTCAGATTTCAGATGTTCTCGATTGCGCTGATCTGTCCGCGCATAGGCAATGAAGGTTGGTTTTATGGCACTCACCAAGGCAAAAAAAGCAGTACAGATCGATAAGTTAGCCCACGAGCTCGAAGGCTCAACCAGCGCCATAGTCGGGACCTTTGCCAAGCTCACCGTCTCCCAGGACTTCGAGCTCCGCAAGGTGGTACGGGGCGCGGGCGGCCGCTACCGGGTGCTCAAGAACAAGCTGGCGGCGCGGGCATCGAAGGGAACCAAGGTAGAGAAGGCGCTGCAGGGATTGAAGGGTGTCTCCTCGGTGGCCTATACCAGCGGGGACCCCGTGGCTCTGGCGAAGGCGCTCTCCACCTGGATGGCCGAGAACGCAGAGTTCACTTTCAAGCTGGGTATTGTCGACGGCCAGGTCATCACCGTCGAAGAAGTAAAGCAGCTGGCGACCATGCCGTCGAAGGAGCAGATCTTCTCCAAGCTCCTGTTCCTCATCAACGCCCCGGCCCAGCGCCTGGTCACGGTCATGAACGCGGTTGGACGCGATGTTGCGGTAGTGCTGAACCAGGCAGTGGAGAAAGGGAAGTTTGCCGCTGCGGCGGTTCCAGGCACGCCGGCAATCGCGCCGGCACCAGACGCGCCCAAAGCGGAACCGGTCGCCCCCGAGGCCGCCAAAACTGCGGTCGCTCCAGCCGAGCCGGTGGCCTCGACCACAGCGCCCGAAGCCGAAGCCGCCGGTACCCGGGAAGATTCGCAAACAGCAGCAGCAGCCACGGAAGCGCCGGCCGAGGGAGCTCCGGTTGCGGCAGCCAAGCCGGTGGCTACGACCACAGCGCCCGAAGCCGAAGCGGCCGGGACGGGCGAAGATTCGCAAACAGCAGCGGCGGCTAGCGAAGCGCCGGCCGAGGGCTAAACGGGGCTTTGTATCAGGGCACGACTTTAGTCGTGCCGAAAACGTTGGAAAAATGGGTGGGCTTTAGCCCCTGGGGGATGACCTGGTTTTGCGCTAAAGCAAGTTGAGAAAAGCGAGGACTTGAGAGAGTTGTTCGCTAATGTCAACTGAGTACAGATGTTGGTTACCAAAGTTTTGTTAAGGTGGAGAGAAAAATGGCGGATTTGCAGCAGTTGGAAGATCAGATTGTGGGCTTGAGCCTGTTGGACGCGGCAGCCCTGGTAAAGAAGCTCGAAGAGCGGCTCGGAGTCTCGGCGGCAGCCGCCGCTCCGGTAGTCGTGGCTGGGGGCGGAGGCGGCGCTGCCGCTGCTGCACCGGTTGAGGAGAAAACCGAGTTCACCGTGATCCTCAAGGATGCCGGTGCCAACAAGATCAATACCATCAAGGCTGTGCGGGAAGTGACCGCGCTGGGGCTGAAGGAAGCAAAGGACTTGGTCGATGGCGCTCCTAAGCCGCTCAAGGAGAACGTTAGCAAGGAAGAAGCCGAAACGGTCCGTAAGAAGTTCGAGGGCGTGGCTACCGTCGAAGTCAAGTAAAAATGTCGAAATCTTTCGATTAGCAAGTTGCGTGCCAAAGCAGGACGCGCTATCATAATCTTTAGCGCGTCTCTGCCAGGCTTAGACTTGTTACCTGACCGAGCGGTTCTTTGCATACGATTCTCACATTCGAGATGGCAGCTTGTATGCGATCTACTATTCCGGTGCATTCTGTACCGGCACACACCTGCGAAACGGGCGGCGGACTTCGTAGGGTGGTGAACGATCTGCTGTAGGGCGGCGCACACGCGGCTTATTGGTATCAGCGGGATTCGGAAATTCTTATCTTGTCAAGTGCACAATTCGGTTGTGACGCTCGTGGGTAGTTCTGTCCCTGCGAGCATCTTGCGTCTCTCAACGCCGAGTTTTTGTGTGTCTGGCAAGCTTCCGTTCAAACCCCAGGCCCGAATCACGCCCCCGTAGGCCGTCCGGAAAATGCCGGCAATGGCTACTGACGTTCGCTCGTCAGTCAAAGTTGCCTGGCAAGTAAAAGCGCAGTGTTTTCGCCGAAACGAGGCGGCGAAAACGCGTTATCGCGCAAGTGAACTACATCTGGGGAACCCGCGAGACTCGGCCGGTACCCCACTTTGCCCCACCTCGCGTCCCACGAGTCTCAGGAGTGAAGCATGCCGAACGAGCACCGCGCCATTCGTAGCCGTCTCGATTTTTCCAAGATCCCAACCGCCATCCAGATCCCTAACCTGATCGAAGTGCAGCGCCGCTCCTACGAGCGCTTTCTGCAGATGGACAAACTGCCTTCGGAACGGGAGGACAACGGGCTGCAGTCCGTCTTTGTCTCGGTTTTCCCCATCACCGACTTCCGCAACATCTCCCAATTGGACTTTGTGGACTTCTCCATAGGCAACTGGGAGTGCAAATGCGGTCACCTCAAGGGATTGCATCACCTGCGTACCGCCTGCGTCAATTGCGGCGCCATGGTGATCACCGACCCCTTCCATCCCGGCGAAGTGCTCTGCCAAAAATGCGGCACCTATAACAAGAACACCCCCGACTTCTGTAACAAGTGCGGTGACCCCGTGGGTCTGCAGTTGAAGTATGACCAGGCGGAGTGTGAAGAGCGCGGCATGACCTACTCGGCGCCGCTCAAGGTGACTGTTCGCCTTACCATCTACGACAAAGATCCGGAAACGGGCGCGAAATCCATTCGCGACATTAAAGAACAGGAAGTCTTCTTCGGCGACAT
>CAVQWB010000008.1:0-32532 GCA_963717225.1 uncultured Acidobacteriaceae bacterium
GCTGCGGATGATGGCTTCAAGATGCCCGCGGTCATCGCGCGCGATGGGGAGCCGCACCGGCTCTGCGCCCGCGGCGAGAACCTGGGCTGCGACCGAGTAACTATTGGAGTTACGAATTTGCTGGGTCATCGGTTGCTGGTCCACTTCGACCAGCTCGTCGCCGGTGGCGACGATGGCGACTCGGGGCCGGGAGAAGAACACGGGAAGCTGACCCATGCCACAGGCTGCTGCTGCTGCGACCTGGGCGGGCGGAAATGCGCACGCCTCGAGGCACGATTACTTCTCCACTCTCGGGCCTCGGCTCCCCTGGGGACGATGTTGTCGCCGGGTTGCGATACCGCGGCCGGGCGAAAGGCGAAGCGTCTCAAGGTCACGCTGCACATGCTCCACCATGACAACACAATCAGCGAGCCGGAGGGTACAGGCGCGCCTGTCATTATCTCTACTGCCTGGCCCGGGTTAACGTCGATCGTCTCCGCGTCGGCCGGCGCGAATAGAGCCAATGATCTTGAGTGGCAAACGGGATGTGAGATCCGCAGCACGGCAGGCGAATCCGTCTCGCGTGGAGCGCGGAAACGGTGGTTGATCCCGATCTGCGCATACCGGTTCGGCCAGCACCATGCCCAAACTATCCAGCAGCCCAACAGACTGCGGCGCATGGGTGGCCACCAGCCGGTCAGCATGCTGGCGAACGATCCGGCTGGCCTCCGCATAGCTGACCACCCGAGATGGAGCGTCCGCCGACATTTGCGTGGAGGATAACCCCAGGTCTCAAAAGCGAGACCCCCGAATTTCCTGTACGGTCCTGGCCAGGAAAGTGTGTGCGCCTTTCTATACGCAAAGGCGCATGGAGTGCGCGGAAACCACTACACTGCGCAGGAAATCCGGGGACCTGACGGGCACCCTTCATCTTATTCGGGAAGTTAGTCACAGCAGGTGCTAGAGACTACTTCTTGCCCCTGAGTTGTACTTGGTGTTAACCTTCTCCCCGATCTCCGCCAAAATCGACTGCGCTTCCGGCGCCATGGGCCCGTTGGGAGCAAGCTCGAGGTACTTGTTGTAGGCATCGGCGGTACCCGGGGGGGCGACGATCTTCTGCGTCTTGGGATCGACCGTGGCCTTCGAAATAAGCGCCTGTCCCCTTCAGGTAATAGGGGATCGGGCTTGGTGGGGTCTGCGGCGATCGCCTTATCCGCGGCAGCGATAGTCGCGTCGGTTTGCCCGGCGCGGCTGAGAACAATGGTCTCATTGGTGTAGTACATGCCCGCATTCGAAGGTTGTAGCTTGGCCGCGGCGTCATACGACGCAGTGGCGTCGGGAATCTTATTGGAGTTGGCGTAGACTCCCCCAATGCGTTGTCGTCGGCGGCTCGACTTCAGGATTGGGCTTTTCGAGGCCGTATCGAGATCGAGAGCCTTCTTAAGAAACGTGGTGGCGTCGTCCTATTTCTTCTGCCCGGTTTGCGCGATGCCCAGCTCCAGCCAAAGGACAGCAGCGTCCGGCTTCATGGTCGTAGCCTGCTGCATCGCGGTGGCGGCGTCGTCGTATTTCTTGGCGGCGTTGGCAGCGCGCGCCTGCTTGAGCAGATCGTTCAGTTTGCCGACGCTCTGGTTTTCCTTGTTGATTTCCGCGTTCTTCTTCTTGGCTTCTTCGAGCGCCTTCCGCTGATCCGGAGGCAGCTTGTTCACGTATTCGGCGCGGCTCAGATCGAAGTCCTGCGGCGTATCGGTCCCGGCTGTGAACTTCACATTGTCGAAGCGGTCGACAGCCTTTCCGGAGTCGAATACAGCGTAACGAAGTAGGTGCCGGGCTTAATGCCCTCGCCCTTATAGTCGCCGTTCGCGTCGGTAGTAAAGGTATACAGGGGAGTCTTGCCATCCGTGCTAAGGATCACCTGGGCATTGCGATAGGGGCGTTGGCGGGATCCTGTACGTGCCCGTGAATTTTAGCCGTGGTGTCCTGGGCATTCGCAAGGGCCGGAATGAGTACAAGCGCGACGATGGCGAGCCATAAACTTAATCTCGAACGCATGATAGTTCTCCTCGAAGCGGGCAGCCGATATCTCGCCCGCATAGCACGACCACGTTAAATGGAAGGCAAAAACAATTCAAGGCCGGGGTCGCCCGGCCGCTGCTCTGTTGAGATGCGTTTTATGGCGAGTCTGCCGTAACGGCGCCCCCAAAACAAGCATTAAAAAGCGCATTTTCCCGGCCGGAAAAGCCGCGTTATCAGCAGGTAAGGGCGCTTCAGACCCCCGAAAGCGCTGCCTGCTGCATCCACCAATCGTCAAATACCGCCAGCGCTCGCTCGCATTGCAGCCGGTGGCGCTCCCGCTTGTCGCGGATCTGCTTGCGAGAGGTCTCCTCCAGCGGCAGCAGCAGATCGAAGGTGATGTTCGCCGGCTGGAAATCGTCGGCCTGAGCATGAGTAATGTAGTGGATCAGCGAGCCCAGGGCCGTAGGGCGAGGTACGGCGGCTACGGGCTGGCCTTGGGCTGCCTGCGCGGCGTAGAGGCCCGCAAGCATCCCGGTAGCAATGGACTCGGTATAGCCCTCCACCCCGGAGAGCTGCCCGGCAATGAAAATCCGGGGATGGTCGCGGAGTGTCAGCGTTTCGGTCAACACCCGCGGTGCATTGACGTAGGTATTGCGATGAATCTGGCCAAAACGCAGGAATTTTGCGTTCTCCAGGCCAGGGATAAGGCGCAGCACACGCGCCTGCTCGCCGAATTTCAAGTGGTTTTGCAGCCCGACCAGATTGTAGGAGTCGGCCCGCAGGTTCTCACAGCGCAATTGCACCACCGCCCACGGAATCTTGCCCGTGCGGGGATCGCGCAGGCCGACCGGCTTCATGGGTCCAAAGCGCAGCGTGTCCCGGCCTCGCCGCGCCAGTTCCTCGATGGGCAAGCAGCCTTCGAAGTATTCGAGCTTCTCCCATACCTTGCTTTCGACCCCTTCGGCCGAAACCAGGGCATCATAAAAGCGGTCGTACTCCCATTTTGACATGGGGCAATTGATGTAGTCGGCCGTGCCCTTGTCGTACCGGGCAGCAAAGTAAACCCGCTCCATGTCGATCGAATCTGCCTCGACGATGGGGCTGATGGAGTCATAAAAGGCCAGTTGGCCGCTGCCGGTGAGCCGGGCAATCTCAGAACAAAGGGCGGCCGAGGTAAGCGGGCCGGTGGCCACAATGGTGGGCTTGCCGGGATCGAGCGCCGTCACCTCTTCCCGGTGGACAGTGATGCGGCTCTCCTGCCCAATGGCATTCGCCACCAGCCGGGAGAATTCCACCCGATCCACGGCCAGGGCATGTCCGGCGGGCACAGCGCTCGCGTCCGCGCAGTCCAGCAGGGCACATCCTGCCCGGCGCATTTCCTGCTTCAGCAGCCAGGGCGCACTGTTTTCGCTCTCAGACTTAAGGGAATTCGAACAGACCAACTCGGCAAAGTCGTCGGTTTGATGGGCCGGTGTGGACCGCAGCGTCCCGTCCACCACCGAGCGCATCTCGTAGAGATCGACCTGGCACCCTCGGCGGGCCGCCATCAGAGCGGCCTCCGGCCCTGCCAGGCCGCCGCCGATCACACAAACCCGGGCCGCGTCCTGCTCGCTCAACTGACCGGCTCCGGCGCCAACTTCGCCAACTCGCAAATAGCCTGGTCGTTTACCCGCATGATGCGCCACTCACCGAGAAACTGCGCACCCATACCCCGGTAAAAATCGATGGCCGTCTGGTTCCACTCCAGCACGTCCCATTGCAGCCGGACGCAGCCTTGCTCCGCGGCGCGTGCCGCTACCCGAGCCAGCAGCGCTTTGCCGATGCCTTGCCCGCGGAAGCGGGGCAGCACAAAAAGATCCTCCAGGTGGATGCCGGAGCGCCCCCGCCAGGTGGAGTAGTTGTAGAAGAAAAGCGCAAAACCGGCTGCCTCGCCCTGGTCGCTTTCGGCGATCAGGCATTCGAAGCGCGGGCGGTCGCCGAAGCCATCGCGCAGCAGGTCGGCCTCGGTGGTCTTGACCGCGTCGGGCTCCCGTTCGTAGGTGGCGAGCGCGTGGATCAGTTCCAGAATCAGAGGAATGTCGGCGGAAGTAGCAGGGCGGATTGAGTGCATCGTCAGAACCTTAGTTTACCGCGCCGCTTTCCTGGAAGCGTGCGTGGTGTCTTCGCGCCTTCATTCGGTTGCCGCAGGTCTTCATGTCGCACCATCGCCGGGTATGGTTCTTGCTCAGATCCAGGAAGAGCCAGCGACATGTCGGGTCGCCGCAATCCTTTATGTGCTCCGCGTCGGTCGAGACCAGCAAGTCAGCCGCTGCCTGGGCCAACATCCATAGCGGAATCTCCGGGTTCCGCTCCACGCCAGACCAGCTCCAGTACCAATCCGAGTCGCCCGCCAGCAACCGGCGATGCAGCGCCGCGGCATGGAAGTGCCGTTCGAGTTTTTCGACCTGTCCGGCCGGGAGCTTGCTCCCGTCAATCCGGCCATAGAGAACGGCCGCAAGCGCCTCGCGAAGCTCGACCGTGGCGGCCAGCACCCGCTGCGCAGTCTCTTCGTCCACTGTACGCGCAAGCCTCCGTGACTGATCCGCCGTCAGCAGCTTCAACTGTGTCGTCAGGCGGAGAAGATCTTTGTAACTGGGGATCAGCTCAATCGTTTCTGCAGAAAAACGCATATCCAGGGTGTTGACCAACTCGAGCGCCGGATGTTCAGCATGTAATTTAAAGGGTTCGGGCCCGCTCATGTTTTTTATTATAACTCCCAAAAATAGTTTCAGTGGTTAGCTTAAACTAGGTTACAATGTAACCAGTCATGGCAGCTACAATGGTTAGTACGGCGAAGCGGAAGAGTGGCCTCGATGTGCGTGTTTTGCTCGCGTTTGCGGCCATTTACGTTCTATGGGGATCGACGTACCTGGCGATTCGTATTGCGGTACAGCAGGTGCCGCCACTGTTTGCCGCGGGCGCGCGCTTCTTTTTGGCCGGCGCCCTGCTCTACGCCGTAATGCGCTTTTGCGGGCGGCCCCGTCCAGTGGGCAAAGAGTGGGGCAGCCTGGTTGTGATTGGTTTGTTGATGTTCGTGGTCACCTATGGTGCCGTGTTCTGGGCAGAACAGTATGTGCCTTCTGGCTTCACATCTGTGCTCGAGGCAACGCTCCCGCTCATCACCATCGGGCTCGAGGTCTTTGTATTTCGCCAGCAACATTTCCGCTGGAGTCTCCTGGTCTCGATCGCGGTTGGTTTCGCCGGTGTTCTCTTGCTGCTGTTGCACAATGCCCAGCACGTAGCTGTCCTGCCCTGTGTCGCCATCCTCGGAGGTGGAGTTGCGTGGTCGCTGGGGGCGGTGCTCACGCGCGCTCTCCCGCTGCCCAGGTCCAAAGGAATGACCGCCGGGGCGGAGATGCTGTTTGGCGGTACGATCCTGCTCGTTCTCTCGGCACTGACGGGAGAAATGCACCCCTTCCCGCATCTTTCCGCCAAGGCTGTGGGCGCTTTACTCTACCTGGTGGTTGCCGGCTCGCTCGTGGGCTTCAGCGCCTTCGTGTGGCTGCTCGGCCGCATGCCCGCCACGCGCGTTGCCAGCCACGCCTATATCAACCCGGTAGTCGCCGTGGCCCTGGGCTACTTCTTCGCCGGAGAAGTGGTAACACCGAGAATGCTTTTGGGCACCGCTTTGATCGTGGCCAGTGTTGCGCTGATTCTTATCAAAGACAAAGCTGATGTGCCTGAGGCCGACGCTGAACTGGAAGGGGTCGCTTAGAGCGGTTCAACAATTCTGTGGCCCGACAAAAGGCCGCGAGGAGTGGTTTTCCTTGGGAGAAAACCACGAAAAGGTCCTTTGCTTCGCTCTACACCAATTGCTAGACCGCTTAGTCCAATTCAATTTCGTCGATGTAGCACCAGCGCCAGTCTTCCCCGGGTTCGATCGATCGCATGATCGGATGGCCTTCCTGGTGGAAGTGAGCCGTGGCATGACGATTCTTGGATGAATCGCAGCACCCGACCTTGCCGCACTCCAGGCACATCCGCAGGTGAACCCAGCGGTCCCCCATCTTGAGACATTCCTCACAACCCTTGGTGCGCGGCTTCACCTTCTTTACATGGTCTTTTACGTGGGGACACGCTGCTCCGTTCATGGAATCCTCTTTCAATTCGATGTTGTCACTACCGGCAATTCGATGAAGCTTGCCTGTCCGGGCGCGTGATAAATACGCTGCGTGGCCTTTTGATAATCTGCCGGCTTGGCCCAGAAGATGTTAGGAACAAAGGTCTGCGGGTTCCGGTCATACAAAGGGAACCAGCTGGACTGTACCTGCACCATGATGCGATGCCCGGGAAGGAAGACATGGTTTGCCGTCGGGAGTGCATAACGATAGAGCAGGGGTTCGTTGGCGGCAATGGGCTTCGCCTGTTGCACACTCTCACGATAGCGCCCGCGAAAGATGTCCGCTGAGATCATCAGTTGATATCCACCTAAGCCCGGCTGGCCGGCAACTTCGTCGGGGTAGACATCGATCAGTTTAACCACCCAGTCAGAGTCTGTGCCGCTGGTAGAAGCAACCAGGTTGGCGACCGGTTGTCCACTGATCTTCATGGGCGCGGTCAACGTATCCGAGACAAAAACATCCACGTCCGGACGTCCCGATTGCTCCCGCTGGTCGTCTACCAACCATTCAGACCAGGTCATGCCGGTCGAGTATCCCATGGGCTGGATGGGCCGTGCGCGATAAGGTACGGGTTTGGCCGGGTCGGAGATGTATTCGTCGAAGGCCGCGCCGCCGGATTGCGGAGCGGTGAAGCTGAGCTTTTGGCCGGTTGTTAGATAGAGCGGCTTGGTTTGAATCGCACAGCCGCTCGCGCACCCCGCCGGCCAGGATGGCAAGCGTTCCCAGTCATTCGTCCCCGTGTCAAATGCAGTGACGGGGGCCATTGCTTCTTTGGGCGCTTCATCTTTGAGATAACGGTCAAGGAAGGGCCGAAGAATCTGCTGCCGGAAATAGAGTCCCGTATCGCTCCTGAAATTCAAAGCGCCGAGAGTGCTGGCGTCTTCAATTTCCTGCCCATGATGCCAGGGGCCTATCACCAGAAATACCTTATCGTTATCCGTATCCTTCGGTTTGAGAGCCTTGTAAGCAGCCATGGCGCCATAGATGTCTTCCTGGTCCCACAAGCTGTGTACCAGCATGACGGGAACTTTGAGTGGCTGGCCGGCCAGTATCTTGTCCATCGCCTGGTCGCTCCAAAACGAATCGTAAGACGGATGCGCGAGAACCTTGCGCCAGAACCCAACCTGTTCCAGGCCGTGGCGGCGTCCTAGCTCACCCGCGGATCCTGCCTGCATGAACGTGTCGTAGTCATCCAGGTGCGCCGTCCACCAGGTAGCTTTGCCATCGCGCGTCGCCTCCTGGTTATAGATGTAGGGCATATTCTGTTCGCGGAAGGCGCCATTGTGGAACCAGTCGTCGCCCATCCAGCCATCGACCATGGGATTCATGGGCACAGCGACCTTCAAGGCGGGGTGAGGATTGACCAGCGCGGTCAAGGACAGGAACCCGTCATAGGAAATACCCAGGATGCCAACCTTGCCGTTGCTCTCCGGAATATTCTTCACCAGCCAGTCGATGGTGTCGTAAGTGTCGGTTGAATGGTCGACCGGGGTTGGATTCTGCGGACCATGAAAAGGGCGGTTCATCACGTAGTCGCCCTCAGAGTGATACTTGCCTCGCACGTCCTGAATCACGCGGATATAGCCGCCCTCGACGATCACCTCAGTGGCATTGTCGTAGCCCTGGAGTGTTGGTCCGAGGTGGGCGCTGACTTCATGGGTCGTGAGTGCGTCCGCATCATAAGGCGTGCGCGTAAGCAGGATGGGCGCACCAGTGGCTCCGCGCGGCACCAGGATGACGGTGTGCAACCGAACCCCGTCGCGCATGGGGATCATCACCTCGCGACGGACATATTCGAAGCTGTCCACCGCGGGCTTCAGTTCGGTGGGTGTTTCGCTGGGAAAATCGGGGTATTTCGCGGGCGGGTGAGCAGTTTGGGCATAAGCTACTCCGGCTAATAACAACCCGCCCAACAGCGCGGGCGACGTCCGTAAAGACGCACTCTGAATCTGGTCTATAAAAGTCTTGCGCATGGTTTGTCAAATCCCTCTTGCCGTGTTGACTTCGGCCGTTGCCGCAAGTGGGCCACCTGGGCCGGAGATTAAAAATCAAGCGGAATGCAATCGGAGAGTATCACTTCTGAGCTTTGGCAGCCGGCTTTCGCTAGCGATCGAGCGCAGCGCGATGGTTGGAACCTGCCATACCTGCTGCTAGGCGAGGAGCGCCCTGGAGTTTCAACATTTCAGGAACGAAAGGGAGGTATTTCAAGCTCATTTCCAAACAAGCCTCTGTCCTGACCCAGGATCCATTGATCGGGGCGAGCCCCGCCTAAACGATCTCCGGGCGAGAGACGATAAACAGGCTGGCTCGAGGAAGGCTGGTTAGTACCGGCGCAGCAGCCGCGAGCCTAGTTCACGGTTGGCCCGTTGCAGCTTCTCTTCAAACAGTATGCCGACGGAGAAGGGCCCGATAATAAGGCCCATAATACAAAACCAAGAACCAATTGAGTTCCACATGGCAGTTGCTCCTTGCACATCCACAACGAACGGCGATAGCGAATTCATCGACGATCCCATGAAAATAAAGGTCGGGGAATAGCAAGAAAGGTGCACCTCACTTGTCTCGGGCGCGCACCTTGAACCAAATTGGGGAACCGCGAAAGCCGAAGGCGGCACGAATCTGGTTTTCCAGGAACCGCTGAAAGGCAAAGTGCAACTTAACCTGCCGATTGGTAAATAGGATGAACGTAGGTGGGGCTACAGCAGCCTGGGTCATATAGAAGATCCGCATTTTGTTGGCGGCGGGTACGGTGGCTCGCTGGAAGTCGATCTTTTCCAGGAAGCGATTCATCTGCCCGGTGGAGACGCGCTTGCGCCGTTCGGCCGCCACCTCTTTTACCAGCTTGAGTACGGTGTGAATGTTCTTGCCTTCGGCCGCGGAGATAAACACCACCGGCGCATAGGCCAGGTACTTGAGCACCTTGCGCAACTGCTCTTCGAAGATCTCCTTGTCGGCAGGCGGCTTGCCGTCCGTCCGTCCGGTGGTCACCAGGTCCCATTTGTTGACCACCAGGATCACGGAGCGGCCGCTCTCATGCGCATAACCGCCGATAGTGGCGTCGGAGGAAGTAACGCCCTCGGTGGCGTCAATGACCAGCAGCGCGACGTCGGCTGCCTCCAGGTGGCGGCGCGCCATGACGACCGAGAGCTTCTCCGCCATCATCCTGGTTTTGCCCTTGCGCCGGATCCCGGCGGTGTCGACAAATCGCAGCAGGCCGCCGTCGTATTCCATCACCTCGTCCACCGCGTCACGCGTCGTTCCCGGAATGGGCGAAACAATCGCCCGCGAAGAGCCGGTGAGGACATTCAGCAGCGTGCTCTTGCCGACATTGGGCCGGCCGATGATGGCGATCGAGGTTTCGTGCTGTTGGAACTCGCCATGGGTCCGGTGCCGTGACTCGCCTTCCTCCTCCACCTCTGGTTCTGCCTCGATGGGCGTGGCGGCAGCGCTCTCCATTTTGGGAAAGCGTGGCGAAGACATGGTCGAGAAGCTCGCCCATGCCGACTCCGTGTTCGGCGGAGATAGGGAGTATTTCGCGAATCCCCAGCCGGCGGTATTCGGCGGTTTGTTCTTCCATGCGTCTCGGTGTCGATCTTGTTGACCGCGAGCAGCAGAGGCTTGCCGCCGCGCAGGAGCAGGCGGGCAAGGTCATAGTCGGGTGCGGCCAGCGGAGTGCGCCCATCGACCACCATCACGATGGAGTCGGCCTCATCGAGCGCCACCCGGGCCTGGCGAAAGATTTCCGACGGAATCAGCTCCGGGTCGTCGGGAAGGATGCCGCCGGTATCCACCACCCGAGCATGCTGGCCAGACCACTCGATCTCGCCGTAAATCCGGTCACGGGTGATGCCCGGCTCATCGCCCACGATCGAGCGGCGTGAACTGGTGAGACGGTTGAAGAGTGTGGACTTGCCCACATTGGGGCGGCCGACGATGGCCAGCACCGGCCACGAAGAAGTGTCCACCGCCACCTCGCGCCGGATACCGGTGGCGGCAGGGCAAGCGGATCGGGCAGCTCGGCATCGATGCGGCCCATCGGCCCCTGGCTCTGCACCGGACGTTTGCGGATCTTGCCCAGGCGCGCCGCCGCGCTGGCTTCGGCGGCAGCCTTTGCCGCTGCTCCTCGCTTGACCTCGGCCCGCGAATGCTGGCCGCGGGTGGCAGGCGTGGCCCGGCGGGCAGCTTTCGCCACCGCCGCGCGCTTTCCTCCCAGGGAATGCGGCTTGGGCTTTCTCGCTTTGGTTCCTTTTACTGGCTTCATGGTCTCTTTCAGTCTTTCATACAACCGCAATTCGACCGTATAGACTTAGAGTTTCACCGGCCTTGTCCCTTGTCGACCGCTACCATTTCCGCTCAGCCGCTGCCTTCGCTGCATGACTTCTTCTCCCCCGGAGGAATGCTGTCGCGCTCCTCGCTGCCGTACGAGTTCCGGCGTGGGCAACTGGATATGGCCCGGGCAGTGGAACGCAGCCTGCAGGAAGGCAAACACCTGATCGTCGAAGCCGGCACCGGGACGGGCAAGACCCTGGCCTACCTGCTGCCCGCTCTGCGCACCGGGCAACGCGTCATCATCTCGACCGGTACCAAGAATCTGCAGGAGCAGCTGTTTTTCCGCGACGTGCCCTTTCTGGAGTCGTTGCTGGGACCGCTCCGCGTTTGCTACATGAAGGGCCGGGCGAACTACCTCTGCCGTCATAAGCTTTACGCCTTGCGCGACCAGCCGATTCTGAATGGCCTGGAAGAGATCGACCAGTTCCAACAGATCGCGGCCTGGGAAAAGACCACCGCAGACCGGAGACCGGGTGGAGATCGACGCGCTGCCGGAGTCGAGCCAGGTGTGGTCCAAGCTGGATGCGCGGAGCGAGGCCTGCCTGGGGCAAAGCTGTCCCGATTATGAACGCTGCTTCATCACCGAGATGCGCAGGCGGGCGCTCGAAAGCGATGTCATCATCGTGAATCACCATCTCTTTTTTGCTGACCTGGCGCATCAAGCAACAGGCTAAGGCGGCTCCCGACGCGGGGGTGCTGCCGGAAGCGGCGGCAGTGATCTTCGACGAGGCGCACGAGCTCGAAGATATAGCGTCCAGCTATTTCGGCATCAGCCTCAGCAATGTGCGGGTAGAAGAGCTGGTGCGCGACGTGGAAACAGTGCTGCGCGCCCGGCAGGCCCACTCCACCGCACTGAAGGGCTGCGGAGACACGCTGCGAGAGCGGGCGCGGATGTTCTTTGGCGCGCTCCCGCGAGGCTGGCGGTTTCCAGGCAGAGGGCCGCATGCCCTTCGAGCAGCGAGAGCAATTCCTGGAGGAGCACGGCGACCTTTATCTGGCGGTGACCAACGCGCTGCACCGGATGGAGGGTGAGCTGGAGAGGCTGCGCGGCGTGGAAGAGTCGCTGGGGTTGAAGAAGCGCGTGGCCGACATTCGCGAGCACCTGCGCTTTTTGATGGAGGCGGAAAGCGTCAACACCGTCTTCTGGATCGAGCGTAGAGGCGGATCGGCCATGCGCCAGGGAGTGCGGAATACCTACCTGCAAGCCACGCCCATCGATGTCTCCGAGTTGCTTTCTGAGCTGCTCTTCGAGCAGTACCCGAGCGTGATTCTCACTTCTGCGACGCTTGACCGTCCAGGGCGGTTTTGCGCACCTGAGAAAGCGCCTTGGTTTGCGCGATGCGCGCGAGCTGGTGGTGCCTTCCCACTTCCGCTATGAGGAGCAGGCGCTGCTCTACCTGCCGCCCGGGATGCCTGACCCGCGAGAGCCAACCTTTGGCGCGCAGGCGGCGCGCACCATCCGGCGCGTGCTGGATATCACGCGTGGCCGGGCTTTCTGTTTGTTTACCAGCTATCAGCAGATGCGCGATCTTTATGAGCGCCTGCTGCCGGAGCTGGATTATCCTTGCCTGCTGCAGGGCACGGCACCCCGCAAAGCGCTGCTGGAGGAATTTCGCAACACACCAAACGCAGTGCTCTTCGGAACCTCTTCGTTCTGGCAGGGCGTGGATGTGCAGGGGGAAGCCTTGAGCTGCGTGATTGTCGACCGCTGCCGTTCTCTGTGCCCACGGATCCTGTGGTTTCGGCGCGCATGCGCGCGGTCGCAGCCAGCGGAGCCAATCCGTTTTTCGATTACCAGGTGCCGGCGGCGGTGATCACTTTGAAGCAGGGCTTCGGGCGGTTGATCCGCTCCCTCGAAGATCGAGGCGTGTTGGTGCTGCTCGATCCGCGCATCGAGCGGCAACGGTACGGAAAGGTGTTTCTGGAGAGCCTGCCGCCCTACCGGTTGACCCGCGACATTATGGAAGTGGAACGCTTCTTCGGGTAAGGCTGAACCGCGCTGCGGTAGGCAGACATAACGAATCGGAGTGTGTTTGGGGTTTTCCCTATAACGGGACCGACGGGTGAACGGGACCGACGGGTGGTGATCAATTGGCATTCTTCCTATGAAAGGCGCAATGTCCCGCAACCTCTACCTGGTGGCCGGCTCACTGCTGCTGTTTTCCCTCGTTTCCTGCGGCATGAGCCTGGTGCCCAACTCCCTCCAACCCGGTTTACCCGTTAACGGCTCTTTGTGGAAGACGATCGGGCTGGTTTTCCTGCTCCTGGCCCTGCTCTCCACCCTCGCCGGGATCTTGACCACCATGTTCGAGCAGGTGGAGCGCAGGAGCGAGGAACGCATGCGCCGGGAGCTCCAGGAAGGGCTGGCCCGCCTGAGCCGCAACAAGGGTCGCAAGTGAACCAGCTACAATCAGTTAGGTAGAGGGCAACGCAGGCCATGTACGAAGTAACGGTCGAATCGGGATTCTCCTCTGGACATTACCTGCGCAACTATCGCGGCAAGTGCGAGAATCCCCATGGTCACAATTACAAGGTTCGTCTGACGCTACGGGGCAGGGAATTGGACGCAACCGGGTTGCTGCTCGACTTCAAACTGCTCAAGCAGGTGATGCGTCCGGTCATCGACCGCATTGATCATCAAATGCTCAATGACCTCGAGCCTTTCATCGAGCTCAACCCGTCGGCTGAAAACCTGGCGCGGTACTTTTACGACGAGACCAATCGACAACTCAGTGAGATGACCGGCGGCCGGGTCGTGGTCAAGGACTGCACCATCTGGGAGACGGACGCGACCACGGCAACGTATTACGAGTAATACGCTCTAGTTCGTAGCCGCAGCGCCGTGCAGATACTTGTCGAACGGGATCTCGAAATAGAAGAGCTCTTTGCCCTCGGCATTGCGCAGCGTACGCAGGTTGAGCTTCGCTCCCGCCAGGGGATTAGCCAGACCCTCCACATCGTAAAAGAGAAAGCCGGCCCGTGTGGTGTGCGCCTCAACCGCAACCGCCGAGTACTCAAACGTATGAAAATCGTCCTCGACATCTTTGTTCTTGGCGCCGGATTTGTTGCCAATGCGCGGCAGGGGACCCGGAAGCTTGTAACCGCTGTCGGGGCGCTTCACGCCGATGCGGCGCTCCACTTCTTCGGGCTCCGCAGCGGGTATCTTATCCCCGGCGGCAGTAATGAAGTTGATGCGCGCGTCGATCAGAGAGATAGGCTTGTCCCCGTTATTGGTAACAATGATGCGGATAGGCATAAAACCGTATTGCAGATATTTGAAGCGAAAGATCGAGGCTTTTTCCTGTGTATTGTAGGGCTCGGCCGCGATCGCGACCTGCTCGGCGGGATGCAGATCAAATGCCGGATAGCTGGTCGCTACCCCTGCGGGAGGCGGCTGCATGATCGGCGGCATGGGCCCGGAACACCAACAGCGGACACAAAAGCGCAGCGATAACCCATACAGCGAAAACAGATCGACGAAGCATTCCCGCATTCGATTATGAGCTTTCGTGCTGTTGCGAGTAAAGAGGGCTAGCCGGCGATGCCGCTCATCATCTACACCTTCGCGTTGTTCCTGGTGATCGCGCTTGGCCTGCCTTATTGGCTGCTGGCCATGGCCACCAACGGTAAGTACCGCGAGGGGTTGAGCGAGCGCCTGGGCCGGGTACCGGACCGGCTACGGGAAGGGGATGCCCGGCAGACCATCTGGGTGCATGCGGTGTCAGTGGGTGAGGTGCTGGCGGCCAGCCGCCTGGTGAACGAATTGAGCGCCTGCGCCCCGCAATACCGGGTGCTGCTCTCGACCACGACCCGCACCGGGCAGAGGTTGGCCCGGGAACGCACCGGCGCCACTCACACCTTCTACTTCCCCCTGGATTTTCCCTGGATTGTCCGCCGTTACCTGCGGGTGCTGGATCCCGTGCTGCTGGTGCTGGTAGAGACCGAGCTTTGGCCCAATCTGCTGACTGCGTGCCGCCAGGCTTCGATTCCCGTCGCCGTTGTCAACGGGCGGATTTCTGACCGCTCCCTGCCGCGTTATATGCGGTTGCGCGGATTGTGGAAGCGAATACTGTCGGGGGTCTCCATCGTTCTGGCCCAGAGCGAGGAGGATGCGAAGCGGTTGAAAGCGATTGGTGCACCTGCGGGCCGGGTCTCGTTCGCCGGGAATCTCAAGTTCGATGTCCGAAGCGCCGAGCCGGCCGCGATCACCACCACCCTGCGCGAGAAGTTGCCCGGTGGTACCCGTGTGCTGGTGTGCGGCAGCACGCTTGAGGGCGAAGAAGAGATCTTGCTCGATGCTTTTCAGCAGTTGCTCAAGACCATCCCCGACTGCGTGATGATTCTTGCCCCGCGCCATCCGGAGCGCTTCGGGCGCGTGGCCCAGCTATTGAAGAACCGTAATCTGCAGTGGGTGCGCCGTTCCAACTGGATGAAGCGCCCGGTAAAGATAAAACCGGGAACCGTAGTGCTGTTGGACTCCATCGGCGAGCTGGGGTCGGTGTATGCGCTGGCCTCGGTCGCATTTGTGGGTGGGAGCCTGGTTCCGGCGGGTGGTCACAATCCGTTGGAGCCGGCGCAATTCGCCGTACCCGTCGTGATGGGCACGCATTATGCCAACTTCCGGGCCATCATCGATACCCTGCTCCAGGCCGAAGCGCTGAAATTGGCAACCACGGAAACACTGGTGCCAATGCTCGAAAACCTGCTCACTGATGACGAAGCCGCAAACACCTTTGGAGTGCGTGCGCTCGAGGTCTTCCATCACCAGTCGGGCGCAACCGGGCGCGCCGTCACCGCTCTGCTCGGCTTGTTGCCAACCGCATGACCCCGCTTTTGCTGGCCCCGCTGGAGTTGGTATATGGATCGCTGGTACGGGCCAGGAATGCGCGCTTTGACCGCACCCCAGCGTTGCGGCTGCGCTGGCCGGTGGTCAGTATCGGTAACCTCTCTGTGGGTGGCGCGGGCAAGACCCCGCTGGTGATCTGCCTTGCGCGGCTGCTGCAGCGGGAGGGCTGGTGTCCTGATGTCTTATCACGCGGCTACGGGCGATCCCACCAGACGGTGGAACGCGTCGATGCCGCCGGAAGCGCGGAGCGATTTGGAGATGAACCCCTGCTGATCGCGCGATCAACAGCGGTGCCGGTTTACGTCGGGGCCAGCCGCTACGAGGCCGGCCTGCTGGCGGAAAGCGAAAACGGAGGCCAAGGCGTCCATCTATTGGATGACGGATTTCAGCACCGCCAACTGGCGCGTGATCTGGACATCGTGGTGATTCACCGCAGCGACCTGCAGCAGCGGCTGCTGCCGGCGGGAAGGTTGCGAGAACCGCTGGCTTCGCTGCGGCGTGCCGGCGTAGTCGTCCTTCGCCAGGAAGATGCGGAGCTCGAGTCCACGCTCCGGGCGCACGTGCGCAGGGAATGCAGTTTCTGGCGCGTGCGGCGTACGCTGGCGCTCAACAGCCCTGTGAGGCGGGCGATAGCCTTCTGCGCCATTGCGCGGCCGAACGAGTTTTTCGCGAGTCTGGCGGCGGCCGGAGCCGAGGTCGTGGAGCGGGTACGCTTTCGCGACCACCACCGCTACACCATGGCAGATGTTGACCGGCTGGCAACGCTCGGCCGGCGTCTTGGTTGCGATGCGTTTGTGATCACGGCCAAGGATGAAGTGAAACTGGACGCTGCCATGCGGTTGCGTCTGAATGCGGTTGCGCCCGTGCAGACGGCGGCGTTTACGGTCGAATTGGAAGACGAGGAAGCGGTCCTCGGCCTTATGAGAAAATCACTCATTGTTACAGCACGATGAGCAAACCCGCGTCCTGATTGTGCGGCTGGGCGCGATGGGCGACATTCTGCATGCCCTGCCGGCGGTTGCCGCTCTGCGGCAGGCCCACCCAAAGTGGTACCTGGGTTGGGCGGTGGAGCCCCGATGGCGGCCTCTTCTCAGTGCAGACGATGGCCAGATGCCCTTGGTGAATCGCACCCACCTGGTAAAGGCTAAGGAATGGGCTCGCTCCCCGCTGCGGGTGGAGACCTTGCGGGAGATCAGCGACTTGCGTCACTTGCTGCGAGCCGAACGCTACGATATCTGCATCGATCTGCAGGGCGCAGTCCGTTCCGCGCTGGCAGGACGCCTGGCGCGCGCTTCGCGCATGATTGGAGAAAGTGATCCCCGCGAATGGGCTGCGCGATGGCTTTTCGGCGAGCGGGTTCGCACTCAGGGCGTGCACGTAATCGAACAGGCAGTGGAAGTTTGTGCAGCGGCAGCAGGTGAACCCCTGTCACCCGTCCTTCCCCCGCTTCCAGTGAACCGCGAGGCGGAAATCTGGGCCGATGGAGTGCTGAACGATGTGGGCCTCCGGCCAGTGGTTCTGCTAAGTCCTGGTGCGGGGTGGGGCGCAAAGCGCTGGCCTGCGGAGCGCTATGGAGCGGTGGCGAGGGATCTGCATCAGCAGGGCTGCATGGTGCTGGTGAATGCCGGTCCCGAGGAGCGTTCCATCGCTGCCGAGGTGGTGCGCGCCAGTGGGGATGTTGCGAAGGCGCCGGAGTTTACTCTGGAGCGGCTGATCGCTCTTACCCGCCGGGTCTGCCTGGTCATTGCCGGGGATACGGGACCGTTGCATCTGGCCTGCGCACTGGGTAAGCCCGTAGTAGGCATCTATGGGCCTACCGACCCAAAGCGCAACGGTCCTTTTGGGGTGACCTTCCGGGTGCTGCGACACCCCGAAAGCAAGCGCGACCACACCCGGCACGTGGAGCCAGAAGCAGGCCTGTTGACCATCACTCCGCAGCAAGTGGTGGAAGCGGCGAACGAACTGCTGCAGAAGAAGCAATGAGAAACCTCATCTCGGGACCTTTCTCTGCCACCGGACGATGGGTGGCCCACATCTCGCTCGTTTTTCGCGAGATGTGGGATGCCACTGCTCTCGACCGGCCGTTTCTGGGCCCGTCAAACAAAAGGTTGAGCTTCGTGGCATCCCACATCTCGCGAAAAACGAGCGAGATATGGGGCACCCATCGTCTGTGGAAGGGACAGGCTTGAAAGAGCAATGCTGAATAGTTGGGTCAGACTGGCGCGGCGGATCCGCGTGCCGGCCGGCTTTCTCTTCGCCGTATTTTACTTGTGGAGGGCCAGGCCGAGCGCAGCCTCGCTCGCCTGGAGTCTGCTGCTGGTAATACCCGGGCTGCTCTTGCGCGCCTATGCCTCGGGCTATGTAAAGAAGAATGCCGAGCTGACCGTGACTGGCCCCTACGCGTACACCCGCAATCCTCTGTACCTGGGCTCCATGCTGATGGCGTTCGGTTTTGCCGCCGCTTCGCGCAGCCTTTGGATCACTCTGTTGCTGGCGGTACTCTTCGCCCTCATCTATGCGCCGACCATTTATGGGGAAGAACAATTTCTGCGCTCCACCTTTCCCGCCTTTGAGAGCTACGCTCAACGGGTACCCCGTCTGCTGCCCCGGCTGACACCTGCCAAGATCCCAGGAGACGGTAACTTCTCCAGCACTCTCTATCGTCAGCACCGCGAGTACAATTCACTTTTGGGTGCCTGTGCCGTTTACGTTCTGCTGGTGGCTACTCTGTGGCTCCGCCATTGATTCGTTGGAGTGAGTTGACGGTGATTAGGTATCCCCGATTTGTCGTGCGGTTGGCATGTTTTTGGGCGCTGGCCGGCATCGCCCAGGCGCCTCCTCCCTTGCTGCCCCCAGCTGCAAATTTCTCCTTCCCAGCCAAACAGACGCTCAACTATGCGGTGGATTGGCGTGTCTTCCCTGCGGGCACGGCGACCTTTCACCTGGAGCAGGCAGGTAACATGCAGCACGTGATCGCCACCGGTGAGTCGATCGGCGCCGTTAATCTGCTCTTTCGCGTCAACGATCGCTTTGAGTCTTACTTCAATCGCACCACCGGTTGCTCCTCCAGCTTTGCCAGGCAACTCCAGGAGGGCAGACGCCAGTTCACCAGCACCCTGCGATTTCTCGAGGGCAAGCAGATACTGGATGAAAAGAATTTAGTGACCGGGACCAGCAAATCGCAGCAGGCGTCGATCCCGCCCTGCGTCACTGACCTGATGTCCGCTATCTTCTATGGCGGCTCGCAACCGCTGCAGCCGGGAGGGAGTTTCCACATGCCGCTGGCCGATGCCATGCGGGTAGTGGATGTGACCATGAAGGCCGAGGCACGGGAGCAGGTGGTGACTCTGGCCGGAACGTTTCAAACCATCCGGGTGCAACCCGTAGCCGATGCTGGGGTAGTGAAAAATCGAGGCAACATCTGGATCTGGTACACCGACGACGAGCGGCATATGCCCGTCCAGATGCGCGCCCGGTTGTTCTGGGGGACCATCACCATGCGCCTGGTAAGTTCTGCGGCCAAGTAGCCGCCTGCTATTGAATTCGGTATCGCTCGCGCATCAACCGCTGCAGTCTGGGTTTGTAGATGATGTTGTAAGCCAGCTCTTTGTCAGGAAACATGGCCAATGCCGCCCGTTTGCTGTCGGCCACCAACTCCGCGGCTTGATCAACCGTAAGGCTCCCATCCTGGCTGATCACGGACATCACCATGTCCATCATCATCTGGAGGCGGCGGATCTTACGTTGCTCCTCCATCTTTTCCTGGGCGGACTGGGGGGTAGGCGGCGAACTGAGTGGGTGACAGAAAGATTCGTCGTTAAAATCGGATTCGCTTGACCCCATTTGGAAAACCCTTCCTCCGAAGTTTACTCTCCTTGCCTTGTTGCGAATCCTATACCGGAACCGGCGGCAGGGAAATACAAAAAAGGTTTGGTTACCTTGCCGCTAGAGGCTCTCCACGTCACTGAGTTTCCATCGAGATAGAAGGACGTGGCCCCCATGGCGTCGGTGCGGAAGGTTCGGATGTGGTCGTCCTGGAGGCGGTGAAGGATTTCCATTTTGGGATGACCGTAGGGATTGTGATGGGCGACTGAGATGATGGCATACGTGGGCGCCACCGCAGCCAGGAAGCGAGGCGTGGTCGACGTCTTGCTGCCATGGTGGCCAACCTTCAGCAGGTCGGAGTGGAGCTCTTCGGAGAGCATCTGCCGCTCTGTGGCCGCTTGGGCATCTCCTTCCAGCAGCACCGAGGTTTTTCCGTAGACCACATGGAGCACCAGCGAATCGTCATTGCTGGCTGCAGCGCCCGGCGTGTACTCGGCAGACGGTGCAAGCACTTCGACCTGCGCGCCACCGAAGCCAAAGCTGCTGCCCGCGGCCATCGCTTCGACCGGGATGTCGAGCCGCCGGGCTTCGGCGAGGAGAGCCTCATAGGCTGGGATCTCCGGATTGGTGCCCACCCACAGCACGCGGGGACGAAAATTACGCAGGACGGAAAGCATTCCTCCCATGTGATCGCTGTGCGCGTGGGTGAGAGCGACGGCATCGAGACGGCGGATATTGCGCGACCAAAGCACCGGGGAAACCACGTCTTCGCCGATTTCAAAGTTGGCGTTGGGGGCCTGGGCCGCCCCTCCGGTGGGGCCACCGGCGTCGATGAGCAGGGTTTTTCCCTGGGGGGAGACCAGCAGCAGCGAGTCCCCTTGGCCAACGTCGATAGCCGTAACCTCTAGCACGCCGGGGTGGTAAGCCAACGCCCGGGGATAAAAGACACAGCGCCGCGGAACAGGCCAGTGCAGCGACGGGGCCCACCACAGGAAAGCGGCTATTGCGCGCTCCCCAAACCGCCAGGCCGATGAGCAGAATGCCGCCAACGATTGCCAGGGCGCCGGGGCTGGAGATACGAATGTCGCCCGCGCCCATGCCGCTGAACCGGTGCACGATTCCGCTGATCGAGTGCAGCAGAGCGGCAGTCACGGCCGCCGGCGCGACGGCCAGCGAAGGCCAGATCAGCAGGCAGGCAAAGGTGATCAGGGCGGAGGGGAGCGCCAGGCCAATCAGTGGCACCACCAGCAGATTCACTGGTAAGCCAAGCGCGGTAATGCGATGGAAATAGATGGCCATGGGGAGAGACATCGCCAACTCGATGAGCGCCGAGACCAGCAGCAATTCGCAGATGCGCAGAACGAGACGGACGAAAGCCGGGGGCAAGGTGTAGGCCATCCGGCGCCCAAGAAACGGTTGCAGGTGACTGGCGATCAGCCGCATGGTGACGCGAAACTGCGCCAGCGGTGGAGGCAGCTCGGGGTCGATTGCGATCAGGCCCAGGTTCCGCGCCGCCTGCAGGTAGGGGCCGAAGGTGTGCTCGGCCACAGGAATGGCGACCCCGGCGACGATCAGCACCGAGAGCAGTGTCATCTGAAAGCTGGCCCCCGACAGCGAGCGGGGGTCTAACGCGAGCAGGCAAAGGGCGGCGAAGCCGATCGCGTTCAGACTATTGCGTTCGCGGAAGATCAGGCGCGCGAGCAGATAGAGGGTCACCATCCAGAAAGACCGCTGCACTGGTTCGCCGAAGCCGGCCAGTAGGGCGTAGGCGAACGAGCAGACAATGGTCACGGCCGTAGACCAGGCGCGGGGTAGGCGCAGCCACGCAGCGAGGGTGAAAATGCAACCGGCGAAGATCGCCAGGTGCATCCCGGAGACCACCAGCAAATGAAAGGAGCCAGTTCGTTCAAAGCCCACGCGGGCCTGGTGATCAAGGTAGGTGCGGTCGCCAAGAATCATGGCGGCCAGCATGCCCGCGTCGGCGTTACTAAGTAGCAGCCATCGCGGCAGGCGGGATGTGGCGGAGGAACCCGCGAAGTCGATCAGGCGCTGGCTGCCCGCCTGCTGCACGGAATGGAGCCAGCAGGTAAAGCTGCCGTGCCTGCGCGTTGGTGTCAGCGTAAGAGCTGAGGTTTTGAGCGAGCCCACCACCCCGATGCCTTGTTGCCGCAGCCACGCGGTAGCATCCCAAACCCCGGGGTCGAGATAACGCTCGGGCAAGTGCATGGAAATCCGGGCGCGGACCTGATCGCCGCAGTGGATGGCAGGGAATGGTTGGTCCGCGGGGCCGTAGACGGTTGCCCGCAGGCCGCCGGTCACCGGGCGGCCATCCGCCGAAGCGACCCGCAAATCCAGACTCTCGCTCTGTTCCTCCCGCGTAATGTTGCCGAAAGGCGAGGTGGATTGAGTGAGACGGATCGGTGTGGTGCGGGTAACTTCACCGTAGACAGCGGTTGCGCCACCGGCATCTGCGATCAGGCTGAGTTGCGTTTGCGGATTGGGTGAGGGTTCGATCTCGCTCAGCAACAACCCCAATGCCATCCATGTGCAGGCGAGGGGTATGAGGGCGACGCTTAGAGCTTTCCTCGCAGCCACCAGCGCAGAGCAGAGCCAGCAGCAAAATCGCCGTGATGAGTATGGCAGGGGCTATCCACGTTATCGGCTGCCAGCACGATGCCGGCGGAGAGCCACAGAGCGGCATAGAGCGCAGGCGCAGTGGCAAAAGAGAGCCGTTCGAGGCCTTGTCTTCTCACCACAGGCGCTCCTGTCCCAGCAAGAATTTCGTGGAGTCAGCCCCAAAGGGACAGCCACCGGATGGAATAGTCCCCAAGGGCCTCAACGACTGTCGAGTAGTCCCGAAGGGACGGCTGAGAATAGCCCAGGACATAGTCCTGGGTACTCCAATGCCCATCGAAGTAGTCCCGAAGGGACAGGCTGAACAAACGTCGCATCGTTCAGCCGTCCCTTGCGAATGGCACTCGTCCTTCACCTGCATGTCGGTGACGCGGAGTAGCCAATCATCCCACAGCTCTCCGGGAGACGACACATTAATTCCGCTTAAGGAAAGTAACTGTTTCCATGTGGAAAGTTTGCGGAAAAAGATCCAGCAGGTTCATCGTCTGCACGGAATATCCGGACTGTAACAGTGACTGCAAGATCTCTGGCCAGGGTTGCAGGGTCGCAGGAAACATAGACGATTTCCGGAGCTGCCATGCTCCCCAGGTGAGAGCAGATCTCTTTGCCCAGCCCCGCCCGAGGCGGGTCCACCAAAATAAATTCGGGTTTTGCTGCGTGCGCGGCTGGCTGCGCAAAAAGTCGAGCGTGTTGGAGCGGACGATCCGGCGTGTTTTTCCCGCTAAATTTTTCTTCAGATCGTCCGCTGAAAATCCTTCCGACTCAACAGCGGTTACGTTTTCGAAGTTAAGCGCCTGTGCAAAAAGTCCGACACCTGAGTAGAGGTCCCAGGCCACGGCCGCCCGATCGCTCACCGATCGCCAGCTGCAATATGCGGGCAGCAGAAAGCGATTGACCTGAAAGAAGGCGCCCAGGCTTACCTGGTAGCGTGCTTCCGGAGACGGTGTAGGTGAGCGAGCGTTGCCCCCAGTGCATCATGCTTGAGTCTTGCTGCGAAAAGAGCCCAACACCCGT
This sequence comes from uncultured Acidobacteriaceae bacterium, assembly GCA_963717225.1. Taxonomy (GTDB): domain Bacteria; phylum Acidobacteriota; class Terriglobia; order Terriglobales; family Acidobacteriaceae; genus PALSA-350. The sequence goes on from CAVQWB010000008.1 coordinate 22,804, forward strand.
GAGTGCGGGAATCTGCACGCGCAGTTGTTCGGCGAACGCTTCCAGGGCGCGTTCGCGCAGCCGCGCCGTGGCCTTCCGGGCCACAGGGACACCAGCAACTGGTCCTGCTCGCCGTTGGTAAAGAACTCCACTTCATCGCACAGGCTCTCGAGGCCGGTATCTTTTGCAATGCGTGCGACCGCCGCGACCGCCTGTTCGAGAAGGGGAGCGGCGATAGGGCAATGGGTTACCGGCAGAAGGTTGTGGGATCCTCGCTGGCGATAGCCGAGGCGCCCCGCCCATCACATGCAGGCGGATGCGGTTGCGATAGCCCCAGGGCGGTCCAGCCAGACTCTCGATTTCGCCCGGCACAGGCAGATGCGCTCGCGCCAGCGTCTCTTTCAGAATGTCGAGCTTCATTTGTAACTGGAATGCAGGGTTGGCGTGCTGGTACTGGCAGCCACCGCAGCGGGGAACATATTCGCAGCCGGGTACAACTCGCTCTGGAGATGGCTCGAGGATGGCCTCGAGTTCGCTTTTGGCGAAACTACGGCGGTCCGCCGCAATCGTGGCCTCCACCAATTCGCCGGGCAGCGTTCCGGGGACAAAGAATGTCTTGCCCGCAGGAATCCGCGCCAGTCCATCGCCGCCATAAATTGCTTTCTCGATCCGCAGTTTCATGCCTGGCTCATGTAGAACAGGCTGAGCCGCGGCAGGCTGAACTTTTCCAGCAGCCGCTTGTGCAGGAATTGCTGCTCTACCTGGCGGATCTGCATCGCCGGCATGCGGCTGCGGTAGGGGGCCAGTTCAGCAGCAGCCTGTTGACGCACCGCCAACAACTCGGCTTCCGGGGTAGTGGTGAGGATAATCGCGAAGAGCTTCTCTTCTAACACGGTGAGCGACTGCTCCAGCTCTTCGAGCAGGGGCAGCTTGCTTCTTACTTCGCTGGCGAGCACCTGCAGACGATCGGCTATCTCAACCAGAGACGCGCCTTGAGGCGCCGCACGCAGCTGCTGCCCCGCCCCTTCCAGGTGGGCAGCGATCCGTTCTTGTTCGAAGCCCTGCTCCGCCGTGCTCGGCCGCGCAGGGGCCGCGCCGACGGCGGCCTCTTTCATCGCTTCCATGGCGGAGATAACTTCCTGCGCGCAGTAAGCCAGGCCGTTGACCCGGCGCACGCGAGCTTTGTTCTTACGCGCATCGTATTTGTCGAATGCGGCGTCTATGCCTTGCAGCACCGCGGAAAGCGGGATGCCCGCCTCGCGCCAGGTTTCGATCAACGCCCAGTCGATGGTGGAAAGCAGAAGCAGCGACCCGCGGCGGCGTTGGAAGTGCTCTTCAATCTCGGTAAAGTAGTTGAAGTAATTTTGCACGACCGCGTCAGGCGTGCTTTCCGGCAGCTTCGCCGTGGCCGTGCTTGACCTTAGCCACGCGGTTGCGCTCATAAATCAGGCGCAGCCCGTCGAGCGTGAGCATGTCATCGATGGTCTTGATGAACTTGGAATCATCGATGATGCGACGCGCCAGGCCGCCGGTGGCAACAATCTTGGGGAGTGGCGACGCGTCGCCGGGCGCCGGGTCGGGACCGCGGGTCTCATTCAATATACGTTCCAGGATGCCATCCACCAGGCCGATGTAGCCGTAGTAGAGGCCGCTCTGCATGTGGGCGATGGTGTTTGTGCCCACCACTTTGGCAGGCTTTTTCACATCGACCCGAGACAGCTTGGCGGCGCGAGCAAAGAGCGCCTCGGCTGAAATCGCGAGTCCTGGAGCAATCACGCCACCGACGTACTCGCCCTTGGCCGTGATCACGTCAAAGGTGGTGGCCGTACCAAAATCGACCACTATGCACGGTCCACCGTACTTCGCGAATGCCGCGACACCGTTAGCCAGGCGGTCAGCACCCAATTCAGCGGGGTTATCGACCAGAATGGGCATACCGGTCTTGATGCCGGGCTCCACCAGCATGGGCTTCACGTTGAAATATCGCTCGCATACCTGGCGCAGTGTCGTTTCGAGGGGAGGGACTACCGATGCGATGATGACGCTGGAGACTTCAGTCGCTTCGATCTTCCTCATGGCGAAGAGGTTGAGCAAGAGTACGCCGTACTCATCGACCGTCTGCGCTCGAAGTGTGCTGATGCGCCAGTGGGTGACCAATTCGTCAGAGGCCGGGCGGTAAAGACCGAGCACGGTGTTGGTATTGCCGACGTCGAGGGTGAGTAGCATAGAGGGTTCCCTCATTCATCCCGGACGCCGCCGGAGTGTACGGTACGAAGGCCCTGGGGTGTGCGCACCCGAAGAAAGCCGCGCGCGTCAAGACCTGCGGTGACGCCGGAGTAGCCTCCTCCCTCGTCAACATGCACGTGCCTGCCGCGAATCCAGGTAGAAGCGCCTTCCAGGCGGCTGAGGATGTTCGTCGCCGCGCCGGCTGTCTCCGCACTGAGCGCTTGCGCTTCCCGGTAAAGCGATTGTAGCAAAGCAATCAGCAGATCCTGCCGGGCCCACGCCCTTCCTGTTTCGCTGCGCAGGGAACTCGCGATGAGTTCCAACTCGCCGGGAAAACTCTCCTGGTGCACGTTGATGCCGATGCCGACCACTGCATGGCGCACCCGCGTGACCTCAGCGTTTAGCTCGGTGAGAATGCCGCAGAACTTTTTCTTGCCCAGGAGCAGATCGTTAGGCCAACGTATATCGGCCTCGAGGGAGGTGACTTGCCGGACCGCCTCACGCACCGCGAGACCCGCAGCCAGCGACAACCAGAGTATGTCCGCGGGCGCGACCCGCGGGCGCAGCAGGATGCTGACGTAGAGACCGGCCCCGCTCCCCGAGTGCCAGCTGTGGGCGCCCCTGCCGCGTCCTGCGGTTTGTTCATCGGCCAGATAGACCATACCTTCCGGAGCACCCTCGCCGGCCTCACGCATAGCCAGCACATTGGTGGAGTGAATGGAAGGGAAGTAACGAAAGTTGCCGGCGAAGGGCGTCCCGGCCAGCGCTGTGTCCAAAGCGGGCAGATCGTAAGCGTCTTCCTGGGAAGGATCAAGCAATAGGCAGTCCTCTGTATCTTCAACAGACCGACGGGTGCCCCACAGCGCTACACCGGTGAATTTTCTACTTGTCCGGCTAAAGAACGTCAAGGTTCGTGGTAACCCACATCTCGCGAAAAACGAGCGAGATGTGGGGCACCCGTCGGTTTGATGCATGGAAAGAGTTTTAAAAAATGTCGGTAGTCACGCGCATGCTCAGCTCAACCGCGACAGTCGATTGCGTCAGAGCGCCGACGGAGATGTGATCCACTCCGGCGAGCGCATATTTGCGGATGTTTTCAAGCGTGATGCCGCCTGAGGCTTCCAGTGGGATCGTAAGCCCCCGACCACGCACGATACCCACGACCTTCTTGGTTTCGGCGGGGCTCATGTTGTCCAGCAGAAGCGACTCCACACCCGCCGTCAGGGCCTGCTCCAGCTCGGTGAGAGTCCGCACCTCGCAGGTGACCGTCTGACCGGGCGTTCGTGCTGCAAAGGCGCGGGCCACGACCTTGGGAATGCCGCCGCCCAGTGCAATGTGGTTGCTCTTGATCAGAATGCCGTCGGAGAGATCCATACGATGACCCTCGCCTCCGCCACAACGCACAGCATACTTGTCCAGCACGCGAAGGCCAGGAGCGGTTTTGCGGGTATCCAGCACCTTGGCTTTGGTGCCGGCGACAGCATCCACGTATTCCCGCGTGCTGGTAGAGATGCCGCTCATCCGCTGCATCAGATTCAGAATGACCCGTTCGCAAGCCAGAATCGCGCGGGCATTGCTCCGGATCACGGCTACTGCCTGGCCCTTCTTGACCCGGACACCGTCGAACATCTCGGGGTGGTTGATGACCTCGAAGCGGGTGGAGCTCTTCTTATCCAGGCGGATGAAAAGTTCCAGAAAGCGGGGGATGCAACCCAGCCCGGAAATCACGCAGTTCTGTCTGGCCAGAACCGTGCCCGAAGCCCTCAATCCTGGTTCGATGGTCATGGCGGTGGTCACATCGTTGGTGGCCCGATCTTCCACCAGTGCCTGTTCCAGGGTGGCCTCAACGCGCCGGCTCTTCCAGTCCATCGGGCTCCCTCTTTATTGGTTGCAGTTGAGGCTGTCGAGCGCAGCGCGGTTCTTAGGAATCAGCACCGTCAGCTCAGCAGCCCGGCGCCGCAGTCCTTCTACCACGTTCGCTGGAGCCTTGGCCAGAAAACCCTCATTCGATAGTTGGCGATCGGCATTGGATATCTCTTTTTCAAACCGTGCCAGCTCCTTCTTCAAGCGCTCGCACTCCGCTGCAACATCGATCGTACGCTCATAGACCACGGCCACATCAAATCCGGGCGCCGAGCGGACACCTGCGCCTTCGGGCATGCTATCGACAAATTCAATCGACGAAACCTTCGCCAGGCGGCTGATGATGTCGCTGTTCTGCTCAATGTCGCGTCGCTCAGCGGGTGCGACCCGAAGCAGGATAGGCACGGTGGCCTTTTCTTCCACTCCGAGCTGCCGCCGCATATCGCGGACCGCGACGATCAACCCCTGCGTCCGTTCCATCTGCTGCTCTGCTGCGCTGTCCACCAGATCCCCCCGGGCCTGGGGATACCGCATGAGCGCGATCGACCGGGCGGGCGGGTGATTTTCGTAAAGCGCATGCCAGATCTCCTCGCTGATGAAAGGCATGAATGGAGACAGCAGGCGCAGGGCTGATTCGAACACCGACAGCAGGGTAACGAGCGCCGAACGTACCGGGGCCGAACGAACCGGGGTAGTTGCGGCGGCGAAGTCCAGACCGCAGCTTGACGACTTCCAGGTACCAATCGCAAAAATCGCCCCAGAAGAAGCTATAGAGCGTGTTGGCCGCCTCGTGAAAGCGGTATTCCCCCAATGCCTGGTTGATCTCGCCCGCGGTGCCATTTAAGCGGGAAACAATCCAGCGAGCTTCGAGCGGGGCGTCCTTTTCCGGTTCCGCACGGAGCTGATGCAAATCGGAAACAATACCGGCCTCCGCGGCACGCTCCATTTGCATAAAGATGAAGCGCGCGGCGTTCCAGATTTTGTTGGCAAAAGCGCGATAGCCGTCGGTACGGTCTTCATTGAACGCGATGTCGGTACCAGGTGCAGCCATGGCGGCCAGCGTGAAGCGCACCGCGTCCGTCCCGAAGCGTTCCACCACCTGGATGGGGTCGATCACGTTGCCCTTGGTCTTCGACATCTTCTGCCGGTCTGCGTCGCGCACCAGCGCGTGGATGTACACCTCGCGGAACGGTACCGCGTCTTGCAGCGTGCGCTTGCTGCCGTCTGCCATCGGCTCCTCGAGCATGAAATGGCAGCCCAGCATGATCATGCGCGCCACCCAGAAGAAAAGGATGTCGAAGCCGGTCACCAGCAGCCGGGTGGGATAAAACGCGTCGAGATCGGGCGTGTGTTCCGGCCAACCCAGCGAAGAGCAGGGCAATAGGCCGGAGGAGAACCAGGTATCGAGTACGTCTTTCTCCTGCTCGATGCGGTTGCTGCCACAGTGGGCGCAGACCTCCGGCGTGGTGCGGGCCACGGTAATTTTGCCGCATGCGGCGCAGTGCCAGGCCGGAATGCGATGGCCCCACCACAGCTGGCGCGAGATGCACCAGTCGTGGATGTTGCGCATCCACTCGAAATACGTCTTCGAGTATTGTTCTGGCGTAAAGCGGATGTAGCCCTGTTCCACCGCGGCAATCGCATCGTCCGCCAGCGGCTGAATCCGGATAAACCATTGCGTCGAAAGCAGGGGTTCCACCACCGTTTTGCAGCGGTCGCACTTGCCGATGGAATTGACGTGATCGCGCACCCCGGCCAGCAGGTTTTGGGCTTCAAGATCGGCCAGTACCCGCTGCCGCGCTTTGTACCGGTCGAGCCCGGCATAAGCGCCCGCAGCGGCGTTCATGTGCGCCGTCTCGTCCATCACGCTGATCGAAGGCAGACCCTGCCGTTGCCCCAGGGCAAAATCATTGGGATCGTGCGCGGGGGTCACCTTGACCGCACCGGTACCGAAGTCGCGGCTCACCCAGCTGTCGGTCACCACCGGGATCTCCCGTCCGGTCAGAGGCAGGCGCAGCATCTTGCCGTGCAGGTGAGCATAGCGCTCATCATCCGGGTGAACGGCAACCGCAACGTCGCCCAACATGGTCTCGGGCCGGGTGGTTGCTACGGTAACGAAGCCGTTCTCTCCCACGATGGGGTAGCGAATCTCCCACAGCTTGCCCTGCTGCTCTTCGTGGATGACTTCCAGGTCGGAGATCGCAGTTTGGCAGCGCGGACACCAGTTGACGATATAAGCGCCGCGATAAATGAGCCCCTGCTCGTACAGCCGGACGAAGGCCTCGCGCACGGCCGTGGAGCGGGGCGCATCCATGGTGAAGTACTCCCGCGACCAGTCGACGCTGGTGCCCAGGCGCCGCATCTGGTCGAGAATGGCCGCACCGTAATGCTGCTTCCATTGCCACACCCGTTCGACAAAGGCTTCGCGGCCCAGTTGTTGGCGCGTTTTGTGCTCTTCGGCAAGCTGGCGCTCGACCATCAACTGGGTGGCTATCCCGGCATGATCCGTACCGGGAATCCACAGAGCCAGGTCTCCGCACATGCGGTGCCAGCGAGTGAGGATATCAATCTCGGTGTGTTCCAGCATGTGCCCCATGTGCAGCCGGCCAGTAACGTTGGGCGGGGGGAGCAACACGGTAAAAGACGGGGTGGGCACGCGCAGAAGTGGTATCTGCAGCGTGGGGCTGGTCAAACAGCCCCTCATCGACCCAGTAGGCCGCCCAACGATCTTCGATCGCGGCCGGGTCGTAGGCTTTAGGCAGATCACGGGGCATGGGGGCGTCTTCTTTCAACACCAGAGGGCATCATCGCTACTCTGATCATGCTCTAGAACGGGTTGAGTTTGTCGAGGCCCTTCTTTTTCTTGTGTTTGCTGGAAGATGAAGACTCATCGCTTGCATCAAACTTGGGCGCGGGGTCTTCTTTTTCGATTTCGCGTTGGTGGCGCCTGCGTCGGTGCCCGTCTGCACTTGTGCGGCGTTGTGCACGTCGTTGGTTTGCGGCGGAGCATCCGCCGGCTTCTCCACGGGCGGCAAAGGCTGGTTGTTGGCCGGAGCAACCGTCGCCAATCCGCCTTGGTTCTGTGCGCCCGGTACCCCAGCTGCGGCTGCTGCCGCGGCTGCGCCTTCAGGAGTTACGGCGGGGCCTACTGGCACTCCCGATGCGGGCGCAGAGGCTGCAGGAGCCTGGGCCGGAGCCGTGCTTTCACCCGTACTGCACAATACTGGCCGCCAATGCGCCGCCGAGGCGCGCCACATCACGATTCTCCAATTGAAGGGTCGAGCCGGAGCCAGGTGCGGGAGTTGCCAGTTCCATTGGCTACCGCGGTGGCTGGAGCGCCGGCGGCAGGCTTCAAGGATGGCAGCGGTTGGTTGCTGAGAGCTGCCGTGAACAGTGCCGCATCCCGCTTATGAACATCAGGCGCCGTAACCGGCGGAGGATCAGTCAGGGTCGGCTCCCCAATGCGGGCAGCATTCACCGTGACCGGACCGCGCTGACCAGCAAAAGGGCACGATCCTTGAAAGTGATGCCCGTGCGGCTTTGCTCTTCAGCCTCACTCTCGGCGAGTTCTTCCTTGGAGGTTCGGGCACCGGGCGATTGAGTGCGATCAGGCGCTCCCGGGCGTCCTCAACATGCGGCGCCATCGAGTAGTGGGTCACCACCCGGGAGTACGCGTCCGCCGCCTGGTCATCGTAGGCCTTCATCAACTCCTGCTTGGCCTTGGGATCGATTTTCGCCAGGCCCTGAACATAGCGGGCTTCGGCGGCGTAAGCGTCTCCCAGGCCGATCAGCGCCAGGTCGCTATGGCTATAGAGCGGGTAGCTGTCGCTTACCGTCTGCAGGCGGGCAATGGTCGCCGCCCAATTCTCGTGCGAGGCGTAGAAACTCCCCACCTGGTACTGCCGCTCCGCCAGTACTTCCTGCACTTCCCGCAGCCGCTGCTTGGCCCGGGGTACAAAGGTGGAATCGGGGAACTGTTGGATCATGGTCCGATATTCCTGCTCCGCTTGCTCGGCATTCTTCGGGTCGCGGTCAGGTTTTTCCATCTGCATGTAATAAATGTCGGCGACCTTCATCTGCGCTTCGGCAGCTTCCGGTGTATTTGGGAAGAAGGTGATGAAGTCCTTGTATTCGGCCTCGGCCTGGGTCAGGGCGGCGGTGCCCCCTTCCTTGAACCAGCTATCGCCGACCAGCAGCTTGGCGCGCATCTGGTATTCGGATTCCGGATAGGTGTTCAGCAATGTCTGCAGATCCAGCCGGGCCACGTCAAACTTGCCCTTCTTCATGGCCACCATGGCCTTCTCGAAGAGCTCCTTATCCGGCTGCTTGGACGCGTGGCCGGCAAGCGGATCGTTGGGCGTCGGAACGGTCGACGGTTTAGAAGGCTTGAAGATGCCAAACTGAGCGGCCGCGGGGAGCGCGCAAAGAAGACACAGGGTGGAGAGCCGGAATAGGAAACGCTGCATAGCACCTCATGGGCAGAGGCTCCGCCAGGAGCCATTTGACCGGTAGTGGTGCCCTGCCACTTGGCCGCAACTTAATGTTAAATGGCGGCGGCCTGCCGGAATGGAAATTTTGCCCCTGCCGGCGCTGTTCCGCTTCCTGCGCCATTTTAAGCAGTATACGGGCCTCTCTTTCCGGATGCCCGGAATCGAAAACCGCGCTTCCGGCGACCAGCAAATCGGCGCCCGCCTCCACCACCGAGGCGATGGTATCGTGGGCGACGCCCCCATCGACCTCAATTCTGAAGTTAGATCCATTTCGGCCCGTAAGTTCTACCAGGCGCCTGATCTTGTCCAGGGAGAAGCGGATGAATTTTTGCCCGCCAAAACCCGGATTGACGCTCATCACCAGCACGTGGTGAACCATGGGCAAAATTTCGACCAGAAAATCGACCCGGGTAGCCGGGTTAATGACCACTGCAGGTTTCATGCCATGTTGCGAGATCAGTTCCAGGGTGCGGTGCAGGTGGCGGCAGGCCTCGTAGTGCACGCTAATCCAGTTCGCTCCAGCGGCCGCGAATTCCTCAATAAAGTCGTCAGGATTTTCGATCATTAAATGGCAGTCGAGTGGCAGCCTGGTGACTTTGCGCAGGACTTGACCACTGGCGGGCCCAGGGTCAGGTTAGGGACAAAGTGGCCGTCCATGATGTCGATATGGATAACAGAGCCGCCGCCGCGCTCCGCGGCCTCAACTTCCAGGGCCAGCTTCGAGAAATCGGCAGAGAGGATGGATGGCACTAATTCAACCATGGTGCCCCCTCGGTGCCCCAGTGTAGCAGGAGTTCGATAAAGGCGAAGCAGGCGCGGATTGTGCACCGATCCCTTGATGGTGGCTAAGTCCTTTGTTTCATGAAGGCGCTCAACATGCTCAAGATGCTCAACGTATTAATTGAGCATCTTGCGCCTTTTATGGCTTGCTGCTCGTATTTGGGTTGTTACCTGTATATATGCGATTCAGGGTGGTTTCCTCTCTAGTTCAGGTGGATTATTTTCCTGAGTTGGTTAGCGAAATGCCGGAGCCAGAGCGGAAACGTGCGGGCCTGAGTGACTGAGGTATCCACTGCGCTACTCGACGCAGGGTCTTTAGCATGTGCGTGAGAACTGGGAAGAAAGCGTAGATTCCACTCCGCGACGCTGTGGGGGGAAAGTGCTGCCCTCA
>CAVQWB010000009.1:0-107743 GCA_963717225.1 uncultured Acidobacteriaceae bacterium
AGACAGAAAACCCTTGCGGCAGTGCGATTTGCCGCATCCGGGCAGGTCGAGAAATGTCCCATCGAGTCTCGCCAGATCTCGTTCAGTCCGGGAAGTTTACCCCACCCTGTCCCCACCCGAACGGTTCGGAGGCATGGGAAGTATCACCAAATCAGAACGCGGCAGCGTGCCAGTAATTTTTCTGGACCCGCAAAATGGGAGGGTTCTATGAACTCGAATCCCTATGTCGAAGCCCGTCGCGAATGGGACGAACGTTACGCCGATCTCGTTCTCGGCAAACGCAACTGGCAGATCACCGCCGGAGGACTGCTGCTGCTGAGCCTGATTCTTGCCGCTGGAGTTGTCTGGCAGAGCACTCGCAGCCGGTTCATCCCGTACGTCGTCGAGGTCGACAAGCTCGGCTACGGGCTTACCGTTCCCAAACCTCTCATTCCGAGCACGGATCCGGCGCTCGTTGATCGCATGGAGCGCTATGAGGTTGCCAGCTTCATCCGTAATTCGCGCTCGGTGAGCAGCGACCCCAGCGCCGAGCAGCACATGCTCAACGACATGCTGGCGCATGCGAAAGGTGCGGCGGACAAATACCTCGACGAGTACTTCCACTCCGACAACTTCGCGCACAATCCCTTCAAGAAGGCCGAACACCAAACGGTCTCCGTGCAGATCGATTCCATCCTCGAACTCTCCGCACACAGTTTCCAAGTGAGATGGACGGAGCAGGTACGCGACCGCACGGGCGCAACGCTTGACGCTCCAACGCATTGGGAAGCGGCGCTTCAGACGCAAATTTCACCGCCCGGATCTGACGACGCGATCGTCAATAATCCGCTGGGATTTTACGTGACGCAGATCAGCTGGGCCGAACAGCAGAGCTAGGTAACCGACGGAAGGGAGGCGAGTTCGATGAAGCGTATTGGCACCGTGGGCATTTTGGCTTTGGCGCTGACGATCGGAGGGTGTTCGGCACAACAGGGACACCAGAATCAATCTCAAGCCGCGAACGTAGCGCCGATCGAGCCTGAAGCCGCACCGCAGTCCGAAGCGACGCCCAAGCCTATTACCGGGGCGGAACTGCTCGCACAGCAGCCCTCGGAGGTTCGGGCAGCGTACAAGGACCACGATCAGAACGGCCAGTGGGCGACGTACAAGACACCACGATACGTACTCTATCCCTTCAGCCAAGGGCCCGATCCCATAGTCGATTGCGAACCGCTACGAACCACCGACCTGCAACTACAAGCGGGTGAGACCATCACCGACGTTGCGATGGGCGATACGGAGCGATGGATGGCGACGCCGGCATCGTCTGGCGATCCGACAAACCCGACGCCTCACCTCGCTGTGAAGCCCCAGGCGCCAGCGATTGCGACGAATCTGACCATCTACACGACGAAGCATATCTACCACCTGCAGCTACGATCGCGCGGCGGCCACGCCATGCAGGAGGTTGAGTTCTACTACCCAGACGATCTTCTGGAGGCGATGCGTAAAGCCGATGAGGCCGCGGCGCAAAGCACGACAGTTGCGGCAGCAGATCCACCGACGAGTCCGAGCGAGATCAGGCCGATCGCTTCCGTCGATCCGCGTCACCTCAATTTCGATTACGACGTCTCCGGTCCTCAAGTTCCGTGGAAGCCAATCAGGGCCTTCGACGATGGAACCCATGTGTTCATCCAGATGCCCAATGGCATGCGTTCCAGCGACGCGCCCGCGTTGCTGGTCGCGGCGGGCAGCGGAAGCCAGATGGTGAATTACCGCGTGCGCGGCGAGTACTACGTCGTCGATCGCCTCTTCGGTCAGGCAGTAATGGTTTCGGGAGTCGGCCGACAGCAGGACCGCGTGACGATCCAGTACGCGGGCAACGCGAGGTAGGGGCCATGTCCGAGATCGAGGAAAGCAAGCAGCGTCCGGAAGTCGATGAGACCAAGCGGCAGCAGGACGAAGAGAAGATCCGCAACGAAGGCGGCCCACGACTCAATGGCAGGCTCGCCGCCACAGCAGTGGGGCTCATGGTCGGGCTCGTGATCTTGCTCACATTGGCTGTGCAGTCATCCGGTCCGGGCGCGCAACCTGCGGGTCGTAATGGCACCGACGATACCGCGTCGAACAAGAGCGAAGTTCAGGACCTCATCGCTCACGCTGGCGATCCGACGCCTGCCACATTCCCCGCGCCTGCGACGGATCCCCCACCAATGGTGATCCCGAGAGAGCAAACCTCGGCGCCGGCGGTCCCTCGCCAACCGAGCAGATACGCGGAGTGGGCGCAGGACAAGTACATGAAGGCCCTAGAGGCGCCGCGAGATGGTTTCCGCATTCCACAGCGGTGCGGCGCTCCAGATCCCGAGCATGACTCAGACGGGGAATGGAGACGCGGGGAAAACTCTCGCGATGAACAGTTTCCAATCGTCATCCGATTCGTCGTCGTCGGTGAGACTTCATCCGCCTGCATCTCTGTACACGGTGATGACCGGCAGCGTGATTCCGGCAGTGTTGATCAGCGGGATCAATTCCGACTTACCGGGACCAATCGTCGCTCAGGTCAGCCAGAACGTCTACGACAGCGCCGGCGGACGATCACTGCTCATCCCCCAAGGCAGCAGGCTGATTGGTTCGTATCGAAGTGCAGCCGGTTACGGACAGAGCCGCGTCCAGATTCAATGGCAGCGCCTAATCTTTCCGAACACCGCGAGCATGGACATTCCGCAAATGCCGGGAACCGACGAGGCCGGATACGCTGGCTTCACCGACCAGGTGAACAACCACTACATGCGTACCTTCGGCACCGCAGCGCTCATGAGTCTGATCAGCGCTGGGCAAGCGGTGGGACAGATGGCGGCGTTCGGCGGCGGAATGGGCGGACCGCTCGGTTACTACCAACCAAACCAGTGGGCGATGGCGTCGCAGATGGCGGGCTCGTCCGCGAGTTCGCAATTCGGTTCCGTTGGGCAGCAGGCGATCGAGCAGGGAATGAGCACCGGCCCGACCTTGGAGATCCGACCCGGCTATCAGTTCAACGTCATGGTGACCGAGGACCTCGTCTTTCCGGGTCCATACAAGGGCTGAGTCGTACACAAAACAGACAAGCACTTGTGCACGAAACGTACACAGGTGGTCTCGAAAGGAGAGCGGCAATGGGAGTTCTGAAAAAGAAAGAAGAACGGACCGAGACCGTCACCATACGCATCGCTTCGTCAGTGAAGGCGGAGATCGATCAATTACGTGATCGCGCCGAAGCAACGGGATTCGATCTGAACGCCACAATGTCCGAATCACTGACACGATTGGTCAGGCAGGTACGGGAAGAGCTCGACGGGATCGCAGCGCCCAATTCTAGAGGCAATCGCGCAAGAGCACCGCACGTCAATGGTCTGACGCGAGCCGCAGGCGAGCTTTCTCAAGCGGCAAGCGGCGGCGGAAATGGCGAATAGCGGTAACTGAGATCGGTGAGGATGAAGGATGCGGATTTATGGGGAGGGGAACGCGCGGTCGTAGAGCAAGATAAAGCGAAGTACCACACCATACGATATGTCGCGCGTTCCCCTCTTATTCCAAGGATTTTCTCAACATGAAGTACCATTCTGAAAATATCCTTCCGATAGGCGGCGCGAGTGATATTTCGCCGTCCTGGAATCAGTTTCGGGCACCGCTTTTTGCGGGCATTTCGACAGTTCTGATGGCAGCGGGAATCACGTTCTTAATGCGGCATTTTCGAGTCGGTCTGACCCCCTCCGATAGTTCATGCGCCGAGGGTTTCTATCGGCTCGATCGACGCGCCGATAAGGCGTGGCGAGCTCGTTGCAGGATGCCTTCCGGTCAATGCTGAGCAGGAAGGTCTAACGCGCGGATACCTCGGTAACGGCGATTGTCCGGGCGGCGCAGAGCCGGTGCTGAAGGTGATCGGCGGCTTGCGCGGCGACGAGGTGGACGTCGAAGCGGGATGGATTGCAGTCAACGGCAAACGGCTCGCCAACAGCGCGACACTGACGCGGGACAGCGTTGGTCGCCTGCTCACGCACGTGGTGTGGGGTAAGCGCCGAGTCGCCCCGGAAGAGGTCTGGCTATTTGGTTTGAACAACCGGCGAAGCTGGGATTCCCGATACTTCGGTCCGATTCCTTTGCGAGCGATTCGCGGAGTTGCCGAGCCTCTGTTGACGTGGTGACGAGTCATGGCGAGTGGCGCACACAGCACAGAGCAAGGTCTTAGGGTTCATTACCTCACCAATCTCGGCGGCCTCGTTGCCCTCGCCGGCCTGGACATGGAGCCACCCGATTTTCTGCTCGGAGCTTTGCTCAGCATCGCGAGAGAGACCGTCGCTCTCGGTCCAGAGCAGCGTGCAGAGATCGCGGCAAAGGGACAGGTGAAGCTCGACGAGCGGGCGACTGGGAAACGCGCGTGGACATCGTGGAATCGGGCGCGGGAACTCCACAGCATCACACTTACGAGTGCACAGATTCGCCGAGTAATCGTGGCTCTCGGAAGGTCGGCTCCGAAAGAAAGCGAAGCGCTTCCCGTCAGCGCTGATACGAACGCTGGAAGAGGTTGAGTGCGATGGCTAGTCGGCCTCGATTCAACAAAAAAGAGGTCGAAATCCGAGTTCGACCGAATCGGCGCGGCGACCAGAGGCGGCCTCTCGTGCCTTGGTGGATGCGTTTGGAAAAGAGACACCTGATCGCCAAGCGCGCGCAGGTTCGAGGCAAGCGGGGACGTAACATTCGGACGCAAGGCGGGGCTTATCAACGGCGGAGCGTCGTCAAGGTGATGTACACGCGCAATGGCAAGCCCAGGTCGAACGCGTGGGCCGCGCACGCACGATACCTGACGCGCGAAGGTGCACAGCTCGAGAACGAGAAGGGAATGGGATTCGACGCGGAACAGGATGGCATCGATATGGTCGCGGTGGTCAGAGAGTGGGAAAAGGCCGGCGATGAGCGGATGTGGCGAATCATCGTGTCCCCGGAAGACGCCGATCGCATGGACCTGAAGGACCATATTCGCGACCTCGTCGGAGCAATGGAAAGCGATCTTGGGACGGGGCTCGAATGGGTCGCTATCGACCACAACAATACAGACAACCCGCATGCGCACCTGCTGCTGCGAGGCGTCGATCAGAGCGGCAAAGCACTGCTGATAGATCGGGACTATGTGAGGAACGGCATTCGCGCGCGCAGCCAGGAGATCGCGAGCCGCGAGCTGGGACAGCGTCTCGAACCGGAAATGCTCCGCGCTCGCGGAGAGACGATTGACAAGGAGCGGTGGACGGAGATCGACCGAGCGCTGCAGCGGCGAATGAACGGAGACCGAGTGGCGGACTATCGCGGCCTCGTTCCGTACAACGACGCGGCGCGAGTGCGCGCCGAGCAGGAAATGCAGCGGCTTCAGTTTCTGGAGGGGCTTGGGCTCGCACGCAAAACCGGCCAGCCTAGCTTGGGAACTCTCGCCGGACCACGAGCGAGAATTGCGCGCACGCCAGCTTGCGATGGATGTCATCAAACGGCAGGCGGAGGCCAACAGAGTTCGCTCTTTGAATGAATTGGCTGACGAGCGAGACGTGATGATTGCGAATTCCGCGACAAGGGGCGGCTACCAAGGACGCTTTGTTGGGTATTTCGAGGACGCGGAGGGCCGCCGCTACGCGGGTCTCCAGCGGGGCCACTCGGTAACAGCGATACCCACCGATCGCAGGGATCTTAGAGCGGGTCAGGAGTACGTCGCTCGGCCTCGCGGAGACGAATGGGAGATCACAGAAGGACGCGATCGCAGCTCGCGGGCGCGGGAGGAGCTAAGACGATGGCTGAGCAACGTCCGTATCGATCGCGCGGTGCCGCTCTAGGGCTGCAGCGGGTAAAGAAATTCGCCGCGGCGGTTCTCGGAGCGTCGTTTCTCACTGTGAACTGGATGACCACGCAGCACGCCGCGTGGCTCATGGGCGATTCGCCGCGATTAGGACCGGCTCTATTTGCGCTTCCGTGGACGGGACCAATCTACGCGCCGTGGAAGTGGATGGTATGGGCGTGGCATTGGCGGGGAATCGAGCGGATGAAGCCCCTGTGGGTTCTTAGCATTCGCGAGGTCCTTTATCCGATGGCGCCGCTGACCCTCCTTGCAATTGTAGCGTTGGCTGTGACGCGGAAGGGATGGCTCCAGACATCGGCAGACCTTCACGGGTCGGCCCGGTGGGCGACCACAAGGGACGTAAAGAAGGCTGAGTTTCTAGAAACGCAGACGTGGATCGGGAGGCGCCTTCGGCGTCTGGCTATTCGGCTGCGCCTGGTCGGTCCACGCCAGAGCAAAGCGGGTATCTTCCTCGCGACTTGGCTGCACTTCGGACGAATGTGGTTTTTGCGCGATTGCGGGCAATCGCACGTGCTTGTTTTTGCGCCGACACGCAGCGGCAAGGGAGCCGGCGTCGTGATCCCGACGCTGCTCACGTGGCCTCACTCCGTGATTGTCCACGACCTAAAGGGCGAGAACTGGGCCATCAGCGCAGGCTGGCGGAAGCGCGCAGGTCAGATATGCCTGAAGTTCGACCCTACGGACACGACCGGCTCAAGCGTTAAGTACAATCCGATCGAACAGGTGCGAATCCGCACGGACCACGAAGCGGAAGACGTTCAAAACATTGTCCACATGATTGTGGACCCGGATGGCAAAGGGCTTCACGACCATTGGGTGAAGACCGGCGCGGCGCTCCTCACCGGAACGATTCTTCACATCCTTTATGCCGAGCCCAATAAGACACTTCGCGGCGTGGCCGGTCTTCTGAGCGACCCAGGGGTGAGCATGCAGGACAGCATCGAGCGAATGCTGAAAACCGAACACGACCAGACCGGTGCAATGGGATGGCGCGATTATCGAGGGAACCCGACCCGCACCCATCCAATCGTGGCCGAGAGCATGCGCGAACTTTTGAACAAGAGCGAGAACGAACGGTCCGGTGTCTTTTCCACTGCAATGTCCTTCCTGTCGCTATATCGCGATCCAGTTGTCGCCGCGAATACAGAACGGTCCGAGTTTCAAATCAGCGATTTGATGAATCATGATCGGCCTGTCTCGCTCTACCTGGTTGTGCCACTCGCGAGTCGCGACCGCCTGCGTCCCCTCATCCGGCTCATCCTCAACCAGATCGTCCGGACCCTGACGACAACGATGACCTATCGAAATGGCCGTGCTGTCGCGAACTACAAACATCCGTTGCTCCTGATGCTGGATGAATTTCCCGTCCTCGGGCGGCTTGAAGTTTTCGCCGAGGCGCTTTCCTTGATTGCGGGATACGGGTTGCGTGCCTGTCTCATCGCGCAGGACCTGAGCCAGATTCACGCGGCCTATGGTCATGACGAATCGATCACCAGCAATTGCAATACGCGGGTGGCGTTTACGCCGAATCGCATCGAAACGGCGCGATGGATCTCGGCAATGGCCGGAGAAGCCACTGTGCGTCATTCGCAGCGCACTGTATCCAGCAGCGGAGCCAGCATATCGGAGCCAGAGATTGCGCGACCGATGATGACGCCTGACGAAGTGATGCGGATGAATGAGAACGATGCGCTCATTTTCACGAGCGGACATCCGGCAATCCGCGCCACGAAGCTCCTCTACTTTAAGCAACCGATGTTCATGGAACGGGCCACGATTCCGCCACCCCGACAGAGCGATCGGATCATTCGACTTCCTGCTGATCCGATCGGGCAGGCATCGCCACCGGTGCCGATAACCGCACCATCGGAAAAAATTGACGAGGTGCCATGCATCGAATTTGCCTGGAGAAGGCAGCACGCGTTGCAAGAAGCCGAAAGGAGAAAGCACCGGAGCAACGCGTGTTGTTTCTAAGAACCAGCGATTCGGCCAAGAACGGTTCCGGGTCAGGGAAAGACGAACGAGCGAGGACGCCAGAGAGGTTGATGTGAAACGCTCGCATCAAGTCGCCTGTTACGTGAACGACGAGGAACTTGCGCAGTTGAAGGCGCAAGTCGCGAAACGCGGCGTAACGCTCTCTCGGTATCTGAAAGAGCGGGCGCTGGGCAATGACCAACCTGACCCGTGTCCCCAGACCGGCACAAGTGACCCGCAGAACGTTGCGTTCGAGGCGCTCTTGAATGAGAGCGAACGTCGCATCGCTCAACAAGTTGCGACAGTGACCGACAAGAGTGCGCGCGACGTGCTCAGTCGGCTGAGCTTGCTGGATGTGTTGGTATTCACATTCGTCGGAGTAAGAATCGTCTCCTGCGTGTTCTGGCCCTGGTGCGTATTGTCGTAGCGCCACGTGAGTACATTAGGCGCTTGTGCAAACATAGATCCTGCCGCGCCCAGGAACAGAAGACATAGCGCCACGAGCCTGGTAAAGGTCACAGATACTGTTTGAGTTGACCCGAACCGGATGTGAGCAGAGACACGAGTGGATTCAGCTGGCAGAAAAATAGAACCCTCCTACAGAGGTGGAGCGTTGCTCATATGTCCATCGACGTATGGCCGCTCCACCGTCAAACAATTGCTTGGGACACGCAGGCGCTCCGGACCGTTTCGGTCCACGAAAATCCGCGTTCCGGGGGATGAGGGATCCTACAGGGGGGATGGGAAGAACAGCTGTTACGAAAACGTAGGTTGACTATACAACATTTGAGCTATTACGAAAGAGATAAATTCAAGTATCCATTAGTCCTGAGCGCATTGAATCGCCTTGACAAGGGGGAGGTCGGCCGCAGCTATTCGACTCGTATAGTGAAGCATGCAGGATTTAAGCGAAATTCCAGCAGTGAGACGAATAACCCTACTGTTTGCAGCGGGATACAAGGTCTTTCTGGGGGCACTTCTACTATGCGTACCCGCCATGGTTCTTGCGGCCGCAGGTGGGCTACCCGGTTCTGAGTTTTCAGGAATGGTTTGGGAAAGGCATGGGGACTGGCATCTCAATGGCAGTTCCACCGCCCTGCGGCTGGGGGAGGCGATCCCGCCCGGCGGTTTGGTCACCGGCAGTGCGGAGAGCTCCGCGCACTCGATGACTATTCTGATGCCCGATGGACAGCGCATGCTGTGCGAATGCTACGAAGCAAAAACCTGCTCCCAGGGTTTCCGCGTTCCGGCCATCACGCCGCCGCCCCGGCCTGCGGTTTGGGACATGTTTGTAGGGGTCAGGAATGTTTTATTGTTGCGGCCGGCGACCGCCGAGACCGCTTTCCCCACCCCGACGGGCCGCGCCGCGATGGCCGGAAACTTCGAGTTCGTGGCCGCCGTCAGCCCGCAAGGTGAGATTTCGATCGCTCCCGTGCTGCGTGTTTTGCCTCCCGGTCAATACGGGCTGAGCATAACCAGGGATGGGCAACAAACTTCTCCGCCAAGCCGACCGGCCGTACAACCCCTGGATTGGACCTCACCCCAGAAGCCGGCTCAAGTCCGTGTAGGGGGCCCCGGCCTTTATAGGATCCGCGTGTCCGATCCCGCGTACGTTCCGCGAATCGAGATTGAAGTGTTGGCCACCTCGCCAGCTTCGCTGGCGGCCGAAAGCGCCGCCTTGAAACAAACCCGAGAGACTATCCTGACCTGGAGCAAAACCCACGAGGGATGGTCCCTACACGGTTTTCTGCGCGTATATCTGGAATCGCGACTGAGCGCATCTTTGCAATGATCAAAGCCGGCCGCGTCCTGCTGCGAAGGGTACGAGCTTCAGCCCGTACTTAAAAGAAACAAAACGATGGCCTTTAGGGTCTGCGTGAAATCTACCAGATCCCTGGGTAAACAAATAAACAAATCGCTGCCAGTAGTGAGATCTCTATGCGTAACGAGTGACGGGTGCCCCATATCTGCCCGGTTTTGGCAGATGTGGGATTCAACGGCTGTCAACCGATCACTCTCTACCAGCAACAGATCTTGTCCATGGCTATCTACGCCCTGCACAGTCAGGGGTTGAGGTTTGTGGAATCCCACATCTGCCAAAACCGGGCAGATATGGGGCACCCGGGCTTTGTCGCAGACCGGGCTGTGAGAAATCCAGGTTAGCCCAAGGTTAGCCCAGGACTCACGTCCTGGGCTAAGTTCAGACGTCCCTTCGGGACTGTCATGAGCGGAGCGCCTCAATCCAGCAGGTACGCGGCTGTGTCTCCTTTCCCGTGCGTGAAGATGTTGTACCCCAGGCCCTTCAAGAGCCTCCAGGATTGCTCCTGGTCGCGCTCGCTAAGGTGTTCGTGCTCGTAGTTGATGAAACTCGGTCTGTATCGGCCGATCTCCGCCGCCTTCAATACTTCATAATCAAACCCCTCTGCATCGATCTGGAGAAAGTCGTATCCCGGCACGGAGTGGCTTGCCAGGAGCGTTGGGAAGGTGCTGCTTCGGACAGTTAGGGCCTGGAGACAGTCATCGGCCGTCAATTTGCGAGCTTTGAACTCTTTGACCACTTCCGCTTTTGCCTCCTGCGCGAGGTGATGCTCAATCAAGCGCCGGCTATGGTCACGATTGAGAGAAGCGATCTGGTTGGCGTACTGCAGGAATTCCAGCTCCGGCTTGATGGTGTAGAAAGTCATTTCCCCGTCGTCATTGGCGATGGCAACGTTTTCCAACTTGATCTTCGGGCAGTTGCCATAGTTGCGGGAGAGCTCAGTAAAGATATGAGGCTGGGGCTCGACCAGGATGCCCGCAAGGTCGAAATTCACGATGAAGTCGTGGAGATAGTCGTTGGATACGCCGTCGTTTGCTCCGACCTGAATGAAGAAGAAGTCGGATAATCGTGCCCTTCTTAAGAAGACGCCCAGGAAATCACGGAAATCGATGCCCCGCAAGTGCGCAATTTCGGCTCCGTCAACTTGGCGCCCGCGGTACTTGACTATTTCACAGCCTGCAATTCTCATGCCTTCGGCTCTCTCCTCTTTGGGGTAAGTGTGAGGTGCTTCACCGCTTCGATCTGGAAATGGACCGATGGATCGATCTCAGCATTCCTGTCGGAGCAGGATCCCATCGGTACGACAAACCTCCACTATCCCCTCTGACGAGAAGAGGGTGAGCCGCCTCAAAAAGCCGACGTCGCTACAGTCTTAACTCCACAAAAGAATGTGTCAACTGCCTATTGAGCGGCGAAAGTCGTTACGAATGCTTCCGTCCGCAATGGCAGCCAGTCTTGGGTATACCTGCAACATCATCTTGCTTCAATAAGGATTAAGGAATATTTGCAAAGGATGCGAATCGTTGAAGTAGCCATGGCCGGAATTGAGAATGTCGAGCGATCCATTGCCCGTCACATCCCCAATGGGGTCGTTATGACCCTTGGCGTTGGAAATAGTTTGTTCTGTTAAATTCCCCTTGCCATCGTTGTAAAACACCGCCACGCGGTCCAGAGGCGACTGGTCCTGTTCCACCGCAAGAATATCCAACGTCCCGTTCCTATCCATGTCCCCAACCTGAATCTTATGCACATCGACCATGGTGAAGTCCATGGTGTGCTTGATCCAGCTTCCACTGCGACGGTCAGACGGTGCCTGCCACCAGATCATCCCTCCCGGCGGCGGGGCGACACCCCCTCCAGGGGCTTCTGACTGGCCAGAGATGACGTCCATCATTCCATCTCCGTTGACGTCGGTCGAGTTGTACGCTGCCACCTCGCCGCTCCCGCTTCCCCCGGAACAGTTGTCCGGGCTGCATGGATAGCCGGGCCCGATGCTATGAAAAATCCATGCGCCCGTTCGTGCGTTGCCGCCGGTCTCGCGTGAATTCTCCCACCACCCTATGTTGTACGGAGATGCCGGCTGCGTACCCACAAGATTGATGCTTCCATGACCCGACCCGATATCCAGCAAGGCAACTCCGCGGAACGATTGGCTGTACTGCACCTGGGTCCATGAACTCGAGCTGTTCTGGAAGAACACCGAAGATGGCGTGACGATGTCCATTTTGCCATCACCGTCTATGTCCCCGACCAGCAGGTTATTCTCCCCCTGGCCTGGTCCAACCACGTGCATCGTCCAGGTATCGGTGATCGGGTTTCCCCCTTGCCCGCGTGGATTTTGAAACCATACGATCTCGGGCTTGCCGCTGAAGGTCGGATCGAAGCTGCAGATAATATCGACTGCGCCATCCCCGTTTACATCAAAGGGAACCATGTCCTCATAGCCGTCACCGCTGCCGATGATCGTGTGCCTGATCCACGGATCAGTAATATTGCCGGAGGCTGGATATTGATACCAATAAATCCCGCTTGCGCCACTGTTGTTCGCTTGCGATTCTCTCTCCAGGCCGATCACCGGTTCCAGATGCCCTGTGCCCTGAATGTCGGCTAATGCCTTCTCCACCAATGTCGACGCCGGGTTCGCATCGACGGTTACATATCCATAAGGCTGCGGACCATCCTGGTTTGCGATCGGGTCCGACGTCGCGAAGAAGTAATCAACCACCGCCGTAAACCCCGGCGAATTGCTTGCCGTCGTATTCGAGTTTCCGCCGTAAGGGCCAATCTTCGCCGCATTCAGATTGAAGGTAAAGTTGGGTGCCGCGATAAAGTTGGTTCCATCCGTAGACCAACTGCCCGTCCACACATTTCCGCTCCTCGATAAACGCAGCCACAAGGGGCCCTTGGCCAGGGAGATCTTCGTGTTGACAAATGTCGTCGCCGTGCTCCCGCTAATACCCGCCGCAAACAATTCCGGCCCGGTCGTTCCCGCGAACAGAACATCAAACCGCAGGAAGTCGGTACTATCCTGCTCAACCATGATTCCTTCATCCTGGTTCCCTATCTCGACTGCCGACTGGAAGCGTACATCCACACTAAAGTCTGAATTGGAGACCGGTTGCATGATGCGAACAGCATTGGCGCCGCTCGTCCATAGGTCGTGGCTCCTCCCCATGGGCACGTTCAAATTTGCTCCTGTGCCGGTCATGACCACAGTTCCGTCGCCCAGCGGATTCTCGATCGTCCACAGCGACGTATTCAACGCCGGCTCATCCAGGTTATCGGACACCACCCCGCCGCCAGATTGACCGTTCAACGTATAGCTGGCAGAAGCCACTCCGCTCTGCGTCAAACCACTCGCAGTCGCGATTGCCTTGACCGTGCTCGAGGTGGAAATCGTAAATGGACTCGAGTACACGCTGGAGGATGTGGAGGGTGTTGTTCCGTCGGTCGTGTAGTAAATGGTCGCCCCGGATGTGCTGTCGGAGATCGACACGCTCAGCGTAGAAGAAAATGTCGTGCCGCTCGCTGGGCTGATGCTGGGGGTCGCCGTCACCGCGGCGCTTTGTGTGTAAGACGCGGAAGCAATCCCGCTCTGCGCAAAACCGCTGGCAGTCGCCAACGCCTGAATGGTCGTCGTTGCACTGAGGGTGATCGGGCCCGAGTACACCGCTGAGGACGTGGTCGGCGTGCTGCCGTTGGTGGTGTAGAAAATGGTTGCCCCAGGTGTGCTGTCGGCAATCGACACGCTCAGGGTAGAAGTAAAGCTGGCGCCGCTGGCGGGATTGAAGGTCGGTGTGGCCACCGTAGGTGTCGAGGTCGTGTTGTGAAACCAATCAAAGGATGCCGAGACCGCCGGAGCCTTGCTCGGGGTGCTTTGATAATTCCACCCATAGGGTGCCAATCCAGTCACTGTCAGGCTGTCAGTAAAGCTGCCGGCTTTAGTCCAGTTCACACCATCGGCTGAATAGTATCCGGTGTACGTCGTTCCCGTGCGATTCAGGCGGAGATACGTAGGTACCGCATATCCGGAAAAGGGCGAGAGCTGGAAGGCTGTGGTCTGTATGCCGGCAACGATGGTACCCGCGGTGAGTTGAACATTCGACCCGCTCGCACCTAGCTCGAACCGGATGTAGTTATGAGCGTCTCCCTCGACCATGAGGCCGTCGCCGGAGTACTGCGCCGAGGCCGCGAGCGTTGAGTCGATCTTTACATTTACGTCGAAGTTCGCATTGCTGATTTTCTGTTCCACCTGAACCGCATCCAGGGCTGGATTGAATGCGTCGTGATTGCTCCCGCCAGGCACCGTGATCACCAGGTGGCCATTGCTCACCGCCGCACTTCCTCCCACCGGCGCCACAACCGTCCAAAGGCTCGGGTTAAGGCTGCTACCATTGAAATCATCGTTAACCGGCGCCCCCGGCGATTGGCTGGTCAACGTGTAGCTTGCCGTGCCCACGGCACTGGTCACTCCGCTGGCCACGGCGATCGCGTTGAACGTGGTGGACGATTCGATAGCGATGGCGCTCGAATACACCGAAGAGGACGTGGTCGGCGTGCTGCCGTCGGTGGTGTAGTAGATGGTCGACCCGGTAGTGCTCTCGTTGATCGACACGCTCAGGGTAGAAGAAAAGCTGGTGCCGCTGGCGGGACTAAAGGTCGGCGTGGCCACCGTAGGCGTGGTCGTGTTGTGAAACCAATCAAACGACGGCGTAATAGCGGGAGCGTTGGTCGGAGTGCTTTGATAGTTCGAACCATAAAGTGCCAACCCGGTTATAGTCAGACTACTGTCCGTAAAACTCCCGGCTTTGGTCCAGTTCACTCCATCGGCTGAATAGTATCCGGTATACGTCGATCCCGTGCGGTTCAGGCGGAGGTAGCTAGGCACCACATATCCGGAGAATGGCGAGAGCTGGAATTTGCTGCTCTGCGTGCCCGCGATGATGGTGTTCGCACTGAGCGATATAGCTGATCCGTTTGCGCTTATTTCGAAGCGAATGTAATCGTGAGCGTCTCCTTCGACCATTATGCCCTGGCCGGAATACTTCCCCGAAGCCGCGAGTGTGGAATCGATCTTTACATTGACATCGAAGTTCGCGTTGCTTACCTGCTGCTCCACTTGGACCGCATCGAGAGCCGGAGTAAATGCATCGTGATTGCTCCCTCCAGGCACCGTGATGAGCAAGTGGCCGTTGCTCACCGCCGCACTTCCGCCCGCCGGCGCGACTACCGTCCACAGCGCCGTATTGAGGCTTGTACCGTTGAAGTCGTCAGCAATCGGCGCTTGCGCAATGGCGGTCGAACAAACACCACTGGTCGTCACCAATGCCAGCACAAGGCTCCACGCAAGTGAAACGTGACGGCTAAAAAACCGAGGCAGAAACACAGCAAAAAAATTCATTTTCCGTACCCCGAGGATCGGTCGTTACCTGAGGACACTCACTTTAGTTTGGCGGGGGGGGAGTACGATTATGCCACGAAAACGGCCCAGTTCGATAGGACGGCGCCTATCTTTCGATAGGTTCCCATGTGATAATGACGCGCCTTTTTATCGATCCTGATGAGGTGACTTAGGTAACATTTGACTCTTATCGCTCATAGGGCGCTCTTTTTTCAGCCGTACATCAGACTTGCCCAAATTAGATGTTTCAGTTGGCCCGGAATGAAGCATTTACTGGCATCAAGAGGCTGCTTTGTATCAGGGCACGACTTCAGTCGTGCCGAAAAGTCCTAACAAAGATCTGGGCTTTAGCCCCTGCAATACGCATTTCTTCCCTGAAAGGGCACAGGCTACATAGTCTGCATGAGCAACCGGAGTCCTGCAGGGATGGCTGAAGAATAGCCACCTCCTGCCCTCACTCCTTAAGGCTCTTATCGCTCATGCGTACAGGATCCAGGGCTTCATCAATGATGGCTCAGGGCCCAGACATAGGCAGCGAGAGCCGACACCTGGTCCGCGGTCAATTGAGCGCCGCCCATCGGTGGCATGGGGCTGCGATATTCTTTCGGTTGCATGACACCATCGGTGATCGTTTTGGCAATACCGCTGTAGCTGCCATCGCTCCACAGCCATTTCGCGTCGGTTAAATCTGGACCGAGGGGACTTCCTTTTCCGCTGGAACCATGGCAACCTTCGCAGGACGCTCCTCCCACTTGACCGTGGTAGATACGGTCTCCCAACGCCACCATCTCTTGGGTTGCCCCCTGGGGAGCCACAAGCCCTGCATCGGGGTGCGTACCCTCCGGCGGTTTAGCCTCTGCTTTGAGGATCTCGCCCGCGGGAGCCGATGCACTCGGGCATGGAGTCGCATGACCTTCCCAGTGCGCACCGCCCATATAGACAATGCGATAGATCCGGCCGGTTATGTCTTCGGCAATGTAAAGTGCGCCGTCGGGTCCGACGGCGAGGCCGCTCGGACGATGCACGGCTTTCTCCGGAGTCTCAACCGCCCCCGCGAAACCATCAGCGAATATTTCGCACGGCCCGGAGGCGCGGTCGCCGGCGAGCGGCTGAAACACCACGTTGTAGCCACCCTGGGGGTAAGGCGCACGATCCCATGAGCCGTGGAAGGCGATGAATACGCCATTGCGGTAATGCGCCGGAAATTGCTTCTGGTCATAGAACACTGCGCCGTTCGGCCCCCAATGTGCCGGAAAGGCCGCAACCGGCCCAGTCTTGCTGGCGCAGACACCCACTTTTTTGCCCCCGTCCCCGCCGTACTCCGGCGCCAGTACCAGCTTGCGCTGCACCGCGTCGTAGTAGCATTCGGGCCAGCCATAGTCGCCGCCCTCCTTCAAGAGCAGCAACTCCTCCGCCGGCAGCGTAGCTTCCTTCTCAGGCGCATACAGGTCCGGCCAATTCGCATGCAGCTGGTCTCGTCCGTGTTGCGTCACGAACAGGTGCCTGCCGGCTGCATCAATGGCAAAACCTTCACCGTTGCGTATTCCTGTGGCGAAGCGGTCGGCTGGGGTAAACGGCTGGTTCGTCTTGTTCGCGTCGTAGCGCCACGTGCCGCCGCGGGTTTCCAGTTCCGTGCACGGGTCAGCGCCGGGAGACTTGAGCGTTCGATTCTTGAGCTGGCAGGAGTTAGTGGCCGTGCCCACATCGACGTACATCGACCCATCCGCGGTGATGGCGAATGGATGCATCGGGTGATCGCCGCCTAGAGGCAATCCGGAAACCACGGTGGTAGCAGGGCCTTGGGGCACGATGGCGCCCGCCGGCAGCGAGTAGCGAACGATCCGATCGTTAACCTCCGCGTAGATCGAGCCCTTGTAGAGCGCAATGCCCGAACCACCGGCGGCCCCGGTCTCGACGGTTTCGCCAAACCGTTGAGTCATGTTGGCTTTGCCTGTCCCCGTAGTATCTTGCAAGGCCACCAGAAAACCGCCTGCGGGTGGCTTGTCGCCAGGCGGATAGTAGTCACCCGACCACGTGTTGACGTAAACCACTCCACCGGGCGCCACTACCAGGTCGCGGGAGTGGCCGATGTTGTCGGCGAATACGGTTGCGCAAAACCCGGCCGGCAACTTCAGCCCGCTATCGTTCTCCGCGCATGCCTGGCTTTTCATTTGTGCGCCGGCTTTGGGTTGATCCGATACCAACGAGCTGCATACACCCAGTACACCGAGACCGGCGACGGCAGGCAGCAGACTTCTAATCAGGCTCGAGAATCGCATGAGCACCCCCAGATGAGATGAGTACAACACGGCGCACCGCCAAGCAAGGTGCTTTCCCGCAAGGGCCCGTATTTCGGCTATGCGGCTAAAGAGGTTGCTGAAAAACTCGGTTTTGTATCAGAGCACGACTTTAGAGGCTGCGGAAAAACTCGCCGTTGGGTAGGAAAGCCGTACCTCAGGGGCTAAAGCCCAACGTATTTCAATCACTTTCGGCACGACTAAAGTCGTGCCCTGATACAAAACATGAGTTTTTCCGCAACCTGTTTAGTCGGGCCGTAGATGATTGAAAATACAACGGGCTTTAAAATCACAATCGGCCAAACTTCTTGACTGCTTCTTCAATGGATTTCGTGTTTTCGATGTATGCGTACATGCTGTGTTCTTTAAAGTCCAGTTGCTGTGACAGTACCAGGACCTTCGGTGCGATCTCCCGCGGCACGACCACCACCCCATCGCTATCCGCGGCTACGATGTCGCCCGCATTCACCGTAACTCCGTCACATACCACCGGGATGCCTGTGCCCGCGACTCGATAGTGCCCGGCGGAGGTAGCAGGGGTGATGCCGCGGGCATACACAGGGAAGCCAATTTTGCGCAGGTAAGCCACGTCACGCACAGCTCCATCGATCACCGCACCAGAAAATTCGCGAGCAGACATGGCGGTTCCCATCAGCCCGCCCATGCCGGCGATATCCACTCCATCTTGAATGGTCATCACGTAGACCGAGTCCTTGGCGCCCTGGTCGATCGCTTTCAACATGCCGCTCAGCGCGTTTGGATCGTGGTTCTCTTCCTTGACCATTTTTACCGTGATCGCATAGCCGGCAAACCTGGTGGTGAAGATCGGTTGCATGTGGTGAGTCATATACATGCGTTGCCCCGTGAGCTGCTCAATTGCGTCGGAGACCGAAGACACCTCGACATGCCGGTATCCCGCGAGCATGGCCGCCGGGTCGTTTGCATATACCGAGGCGTCGGGAAAAGTCTGCGCGTGCAGGAGCAACGCAATCAGCATGCAGGGAACCATAACGACAGCTGCCAAAAGGCACTTCCTACGGGTAATCAGCGAGGTCGTCAGCTTCACAGTCGTGTCTCCTTCAACGTCTACCAGTCCAGAATGGCGCCGTCTGCCGCGCGCGCTACCGAGCTAGCGAAGATCTCTCGTTGGAACGGATGTTTCGCCGCTTCCACTTCATTGACTTCAATCCCCAGGCCTGGAGCCTCTGTTTTTGCCCAATAGCCATTCTCCATCTTTAGCTCATGCTTCACCACATCCCATCGCCACGGCACATCGGTCAGCATATCTTCCTGGATCAAAAAATTCGGTGTCGAGAGAGCAAAGTGCAGTGCGGCAGCATTGGCGATTGGGCCCAGAGGATTGTGCGGCGCCACACCCATATAGTATGTCTCCGCGGCCGAGGCGATCTTTTTTGCTTCAAAGAGGCCGCCGCAATGGCACAAGTCCGGCTGAACAATGTGGCACGCCTGTTGTTCGCACAGCTCGCGAAATTCGAACCGGGACACCAATCGTTCCCCCGTGGCTATGGGGACGCGGACCGCCTCCCGGACCTGGCGCAATGCCGGGATATTTTCTGGTGGAACCGGCTCCTCGCAGAAGTATGGACTGAATTCCTCGATGGCATGGATATATTGGATCGCCATGGCGGGCGAGGTACGGCCATGGAAATCGATCATGATATCGATGTTGTCTCCGACAGCCATCCGCAGCTTCTCAAACATGCTCGCAAATTGGCGCACATACTGCTTTCCCATCAGCGGCTCAGAATAGGGGACGAACACCACCTTCAGCGCCGTGTAGCCACGCGCTACCACTTCGTGGGCAAGGTCGATAAGCGGTTGGGGATCGAAAGTTTGGTAGACCGACTTCATATTTCCGCCGCCCAGGTGGGTATACATGCGGACCCTGTTCCGGACCTCGCCCCCGAGGAGTCGATACACCGGTAAGCCAAGCGACTTGCCAAAGATATCCCAGCACGCCTGTTCCAGCCCGCTGATCGCACTCATGCCAATCACGCCCATGCGAAAAAATGAATGTCGGTAGAGCTTTTGGTAAATATGCTCGATATTCCGCGGATCCTCTCCGATCAGCATCGGAGTGAAATCCTCGATCGC
The DNA here is from genome assembly GCA_963717225.1 of uncultured Acidobacteriaceae bacterium. Taxonomy (GTDB): domain Bacteria; phylum Acidobacteriota; class Terriglobia; order Terriglobales; family Acidobacteriaceae; genus PALSA-350. Next base: position 19,461 of record CAVQWB010000009.1, read on the forward strand.
ACCCACGACGGCTCGCGTCTTCCACTCAAGCGACGCCTCGCCCCAGCCAAACAGCCCCGCTTGGTCGGTGTCGACCTTAACGAAGATCCAATTCCGCATCTCCGCGTTGACCACGATCGTCTTGACATCGGTAATTTTCATAGACCTCTGTACCTGCCAACCAGGCCGGGTGCCCCATACCCCCGATTTCCTGTTGGTGCTAGTGGGTTCCGGACACTTTATGCGCCTTTCCTTAAAGAAAGGCGCACAAGCAGCCTTGTCTAGTGCCGCGTACAGGAAATCGGGGTATCTCGCTCGTTTTTCGCGAGATATGGGATACCACGAAGCTTAACGTTTTGCCTCTTGGATCAAAAGGTCGGTTGGTACAAAGCCGGCTTTAGTGAGTCTTCGCAACCGAGTGCGTCGCTTTTGTATCAACTTCCGGTAACGCCCACGCGAACAGCACACTACCACCACTGGTCAGCAAGTACTGCCGCCCATCGAGCTCATAGGTAATCGGAGAACTCCCGATACGCGCTCCCGATCCAGCGTGCCAAAGCGTCTTCCCGGTAGCAGTATCCAGGGCGAGAAAGTTTCCTGGAACATCCCCAGTGAACGTAAGCCCGGAATCTGTAGTCAATACTCCTGAGCCTGGACTTCCGTTTCCGATTTCATGCGACCACCGGATCTTGCCCGTCTTGTAGTCGATCGCTTCGATAACCCCCTTGCCCCACAGCCCATAATCCGCGCCTGCCCAACCATAAGCGCCATCCGCCGGCTTGTGGAAGTAGACGCTGTAGGCATGGTGGGCACTCACGATAAACAGGCCGGTCTTCGGGTCATAGCTGGGCGAGCGGTAGTTGGTCAGGCCAGCCTCATCCGGTGCAATCAGGACTCCGTCGGGCGATGGCTCCTTCGCCGGGTCTGGAATCGGACGTCCTTCCTTGTCCACTTCCTTGGCCCAATTCACAGGCCCGAAGGGGACCGTCAGGAGGCTCTTGCCGTTGGTGCGATCCAGAACGAAAAAATAGCCGTTGCGTGATGCTTGCATCAGCATCTTCCGTGGCTGACCATGGAAGGTTCCGTCCACCAGTACGGGTATTTCGACCGCATCCCAATCGTGGGTGTCGTGGGGCGAAGGCTGAAACGCCCACACCAGCTTGCCGGTGTCGGGGTTGAGGGCCACGATGCTGCAGGTATAAAGGTCGTCGCCCGGGCGCGCAGTGCCGTCCAATACCGGGGTCGGATTCCCGGTTCCCCAATAGATAAGGTTGAGCGTGGGATCATACGTCCCAGCCATCCAGGTCGTGCCGCCAGTAGTGACGCCCGGACCCGGTGGGGGAGTGACATTCCACTGCCATTGCGTCGCGCCCGTCTCCGGGTCAACCGATTTTAAGAAGATGGGGAGATTATCGATATCACCGCCCACGCCCACGATGACGTGGTTGCCCACAATGAACGGCGCCTCCGTGGCCCAGTAGCCCTTCTCCACATCCGCAAGCTCGATGATCCAGCGCACTTTCCCGTCCTTGGCGTTCAGAGAGACCAGGTGCGCATCCGGGGAAACGAAGAAGATCCAATCCTTATACATGCCAACGCCACGCTGGCCGATGTGATCCCCTTTATTCGGTGGATAGGTGTAGTGCCACAGCATGTGACCGGAGCGGGCGTCGATGGCCCACACATTGTCCGGCACCGTAAAGTACAAAACGCCGTCGACCAGCAGCGGAGTCGCTTTAATTTCCGCCGGCTGGCCCGTCTGAAAGGCCCAGGCGAGGCTTAAGTCCGCTACATTTTGCGGCGTAATCTGCTTCAGGGGGCTGTGGCGTCGTCCGGAGTAGTCGCCCTGGTAGCCGGGCCAGCTATCCGCCGGTGGATGCAGAAGCATCGCCGCATCCACGTTCTGAGCCTGAAGCGATTGGGAAACCCCAGCCAAAACCACTGCGCTCAAGGCAAAAAGCAATCCATTCTTCACCAGCTTCATATTGATTGGGAACCTCTAAAGCGTTTCACAATTCCGATGTCCTTTTAACGTCGCGAGGTGTGGTTTTCCTTAAGAGAAAACCACGAGAGGGCCTTACGCTCCGGTCTATTCCGATCGTGAAACCGCTTAGCGCAGGGTCTGGATGTATGCCATCAGGTTATGGATATCGGCATCGGTATATTTGGGGAACAGCGCTACATGCGCCTCCACCGGGGCATCGACTTTGACCTTGACGTCACTTACCCGCCAGGAGCGATATGTTCCCGCAGCATCCCGCAATCCCACCGTGAATTCATCCAGATACTCCAGGGTCCCGGCAACCGTCTCGCCCGAAGGGAGCGTGACCGTCACCTTATTCTTCACGTCTTTGGGGTACAGCATCCGTTCCTCGAGCTGCAGCCCCTCATAACGGCTGGCGATGCCGGCCAGATCTCCGGTAGGCGAATGGCAGGTCGCGCAACCGCCCGCACCGTTGAAATAGGCCTTGCCGGCTTCCACGTTTCCGGTTTGGAGATCGGACACATCCACCCCTTTACGCTTGCCGCTTTGCGACATGGCCTTGGTCTGCTGGGCATGAATGAAAGCGGCGAGTTGAGTGATCTGTTCCGGGGTGAAGTTGCTGAAAGCCGGCATTCCTTTGTCCGGCCGCCCATGCAGCACCACATCCCCGATCTTGTCTCCGCCCACATCCGCGGTCACCAGTTTGGAGCGCGTGAGGTCAGGACCGGTTTCCCCGCCACCCGCATCGCGGCCGTGACAGAAAGCGCAATTCTGCTGGAAGACGGAACCGCCGGCGGCAGCCAGCTCTGAATTATGGGCCGCCGTGGTATCACCCCCGTGGGTGGGTCCCGCGTTTTGCGTCGTGGCCGGAGCCTGCCCAGTCGCGGCATAAATGTGCAATTGCCTACCCTGGTAGGCGGCTAACCCGGCGATCGCCGCCAGGAATGCCAAGTCCCGAAACTTCTTCATCCGTCTGTTACCACCTTTAGTGTTACCACCTTTAGCTTATCAACCTTATGGATCATCGGGACGCCGCCGGTTTGGCGTGAGACGTAGTGCTTCCCTCGGTCATCCCTAACGTCCACTTGATCGCCTCAAAATACATCTTCCGAATGTCCGGATCTTCCCAGGCCTCTTCGGTATGGCCCAGGGTGGAATAGAAAACCCTGCCTTTACCGTACATCTTGCTCCAGGCCACAGCAAAATCGTGATCCGTCCGATGGATACGGGGGTTGTTCTCATAGTTCAGCTTGCTTGCGTCCAGGCTGAGCAGCACGTTCACCTTGTCGCGAGACCAACTCTTAGGCTGATAGATTTCGTCGTATTTCACGAACGCTTTGGGAAAATGACGGACGGCAGGGAAGTCAGGGTCTTCATTGATAATCGGCGCGTTGAAGGTCATCCACGGATGCTGATCGAACCAGCCGCCGATCATCTCGCCGTACTCCGGCCAGTTGTAATTCGTGTCTAATGCAGCATGAATGCCCACAAAGCCTTTGCCATCTTCCTTGATAAACGACATGAAATCCTGCTTCTGGCTGTCGTCCATGTCCAGTTCGCCGGTGGTGCTGGCAAAGATGACAGCGTCGAAATAGGTCAGATTTTTGGTATTCCGCTTCAAATCCTTCTTGGTGAGCAATTCGGTGTCGGTACGAATCATCGTGTCCCACAGGCCGCTCTCTTTGCCCATGTCGTAAATAGCGGCCATGGCAGCCGAGACTGAGTCGTGTTCGAAGCCCTTGGTCTGACCGACCACCAGAACGTGCTTGAGGTGAATCTGCTTGGCATGCGGTGGAGGCGGGCGGCATATCGCTCGCTTGCTGTGCTTCTACGTGACTACCCGGAACCAGCAGCTGAGGACTGAGAAAAGCCAGGGAAAGGAAGAGAAACATCCGAAGAAAGCGCACCTAGACTCCTTGCAAATTTTGAGAAACCTGCACCGGCGCCGGTCTCAGCGCGGCCGCAGTTACTTTTTCACTCGGAGAGAAGTTTATTGGGGATTGCCTGGAGACGCAATTCTCTAGCAGACCGGGGACCGCAATCACACGGGCGCCAGCCTTTGGATCCTGCATCGCTGTCCATTTACCAAATTGATTGCTCGTGATTTTGTTAAAACCGGGGCGGACAAGCTGATCGCCGAAGCAAGGGCCGCCTAAGTTGCAGGCGAACGGGCGAATGATCCTCGCTGGTTTGACTTGTCCGGACTTTACCGGACAGATCGCCTCTCGCCTCTACCATATATGAGCTAACAAAGCAAAAATACGTTTTTTTGTACTATCGTCGGGCAAACGGCAGCCGATCAAAATCGGGGAATTCGGTTAAGAGCATATCCTTCAGTGATTAAGGACCTGACCGAAAGATATATGGATCTTTGGTACGAAAGTTGCATCTTGTCCGGATTGCCTAGCCGTCTTTGACCAAGTTCGTCAACGCCAGCAAGTGTTGTCTTTAGGGTCCCGCACCTTTAAGAGAATTTTGGAGGCGTTGCATGAGCTTGCTTTCTCGATTCCTTCCGACGTTCGTCGCCTTTTCTTGCTTGGCAGCATCGAGCGCACTTGCTCAACAAGGCTCTGCTGTGACTGGCAGCCTCGCCGGGTCGGTTACCGATTCGAGTGGCGCCCTCATTGGGGGCGCGGACATAACCTTGATCGGTCCCCAAGGCCAGCGAAGCGCCAAATCGGATGCGCTCGGCCGCTATGCCATCGACAATCTGGTGCCGGGCTTTTACGACGTCACGGTGCAAGCTCCTGGATTCAAGAAGGTCGAGTCGAAGCATAACGAAGTAGTCGTGAACGTATCCTCTTCCCTCAACTTGAAGCTTGCGGTCGGCAGTACTGCGGAGTTGGTGGAGGTAAATGCGTCAGCTATCGCGATCAACACCGAGTCCAACGCAATCGACGCCAATCTGACGGACACTTTTTATAACAGCGTCCCGATGGCCAGGAACGTAGCCAGCCTCTTCTATGCGGCGCCTGGCGTGGTAGCCGGCTTGGAGTCCAGCGCGGCGATGGTCCCTGGCGTGGGCGATAACGGACCCGGAGCCTCGAATCCCTCCATCGGGGGCGCCACCGGGCTTGAGAACCTGTATGTCGTGGATGGCGTAACCATTACCGATCAAGCTTTCGGCAGCCTCGGTACTTCAACCGATATCACGGTGCTTTGGGCAGCGGCGTCAATCTTGCCTTCATTAAAGAAGTCGACGTTAAGAGCGGCGGCTTCGAGCCGCAATACGGCAAAGCGCAAGGCGGCATCGTGCAGATCGTTACGAAGTCAGGCTCCAACGCCTTGCATGGCGCAGTGGCGGCATATTTTGGTCCCGGCAAATGGTATGCCTCCCGATACCAGTTCTACCAGTTCGGCTTCACCCAAACGACGCCAGGATCAATATTCAGTAATCCGCAATACGATGCCAGTGCGGAGTTGGGCGGCTATATTCCTCACCTCCAGAACCGGATGTTCTTCTTCGGCGCCATGAATCCCGGCTTGAACCAATACATCAACGAAGCAAACCCGGCCGCACCCCTCTTCCCGCACGGCCCTATGCTTACAGCACCACGGTTTTCAATTGGGCTGGCAAGCTCACCTACAAGATGGGGGACTCCAGTCAGATCGAGGGCTCGAGCTTCGGCGATCCTTCGCGCCATAACCAGGTGCCTAATAGTCTCTCTGCAGCCAACGCCCCTTCAGTCACCAGCGCGTACAATTACGGCTCCAGAGATTCGGTGTTGCGCTTGAATACGGCTTTCTCTCCGACGTTCTTGTTCACTGCGTCCTATACCTACAATCACAACCACTTCAATGAGATACCTTCGCAGAATTTCTACCAGGTTTCAGACCAGAGCGGTCTTCTCTGCCGACGGTGATCCCGACCACCGTGACCGGTTTCGGCGCTTGGAGCCATCAGAGAACAACACCTATAGTCTCTCCATCGGGACGCAGAAGATTGCCCACTTCCACGGCGAGCACACATTTTCCATCGGCTTACCGTACGATCACACCAATTTCCTGGACCATACACGATAGGTCAGGCCCGTTGTTCACAATTCCATCTGCCAATGCGGCTGGCGTATCCTCTGGGCTCGCTGTTCAGCAATATTCCCGCCAAATCCAACGGCGTCACTGACTAATGCACTGTTCCAGTTGGCCGCAGCAAACAGCACCAACTACCAGGATATGACCTGCACCAAGTGCCCTACCTACCGCGGCCAGAAGGTGTATCTGACCAGACTCGCGGAACATACTCGGGCTGAAGTTCTGGCGCAAGGCATTTATCACACTGCCTATGCGAACGACAATTGGCAGATCAACCGATACATTTCAGTGCTCGCCGGCGCTCCGCTTTGAACAGCAGCGTACTTCGGGCACCCTGCTCAGCTATGTCTTTACCGGAAACTGGTCGCCGCGCCTCGGCCTCAAGCATCGATCCTTTTGGCGATCGCAAAACAAAAGTTTTCTTCAACTACGGCAACTACGTCTGGGCCATGCCCCTGGACGCAGCCATTCGCCAGCTGGGGAACGAGCAGGATGACACCAACTACGCCTTTGCTCCGGAAGCCGATCCCTCAGGGAACATGGTGATTGGTCCCGAATGGCGGGCCGGTCCCAATCCTGGACAATGCTCATGTGCTCAATGGTCTTCCCAGGAGGACGGTCGGTGGCGTGGCCTTGCCCTTCGGCGGGCCGAGTTTCACCTCCTCTACCGGGGAAGGCATCCTTCCGGCACCAAGTCCGAGTATGAGACGGAATACCTGATCGGTGTAGAACGTGAACTCACGCCCGGTCTCGTAGTCAAGGCTCGCTACACCGACCGCCGCCTGCAGCGCGTTATCGAAGATATCGGCTCTCAATCGCCAGAAGGATCAACCATCGGTTCCAACTATTACGGTGGCATCGCCAACCCCAGAGCAACACAGACCTCACGGTCAACGAAGCTGAAATCACTTACACCCCAGCCCAATATAACGCTGCCAACCCCCCCGGTTCAACAACCTACACGCCTCCAGTTGCAGGTTGCACATCGAAAAACGACACTTCCCAACAGATCGGCGGTCTGTTTACAGATGCACAGAACAAGCCGGTCGGAGGCGCGTGCTTCACCAACCTTCCACCATGGATGATCCTCCGCCGGACGGCAAGCCGGACGGTTTTGTCGACCCAACCCGCCGCTACCAGGCGTTGGAGCTCGAACTCAACAAGCGCTTCACCAATCACTGGATGGCTGTGGTGAACTACCGCTATGCGAAGCTCTGGGGCAACTACAAGGAGCTTACCGCAACGACAACGGCCAGTCTGACCCCGGCATCAGCTCTCTCTTCGATTTCACCGCGGGCGCCTCGGTCTCCTGGGGACCAATTTAAACCCGGCTACCTGAACACCGACAAGCGTAACGTGGGCAATGCCTTCCTGAGCTATAACATCGGTGCCGGACAGCGCTTTGTTGGCCTGGCGCACGGCTTGACAGTTGGCCTCGGAGCTCGCGGCCAATCGGGAAGCCCGCTCAGCAAGTATGGCGACCATCCGATTTATGCAGCGGAGCAAGGGCGAAATTCCGTAGGTGGCCGTGGGACTGCGGGACGTCTTGCCATCGACGATGCAGCTCGATCTGCACGCCGACTATCCTATCAACTTCAAAGAGAAGTACAGTGTGAAGTTGGCTTTTGACAGCTTCAACGTTACCAATAGCCAGTTCATCACCAGCAAGGTCCAGTTCCTGCAGCAGCCAGAATGCAGGCCGTGGTGTCCCAGCTCCCGATTAACTAGGATTACGGAAGGCCATCCGCTTTCCAAGGCCCCTTCTATGCTCGAGGCAGCATCCGCTTCGAGTTTTAACTTGTTACACTTCAAGGCAGCGGGGGGAAGCGCAGAGCCGCTTTCCCCCGCTGTTCTCTTCTTGGGAGAAGTCTTTTGCCGTTGCTTTACCGCCTCAACCCGTCAGTTGCCGCAGTGCTTTGCCTTCTGGGTCTCTGTTGGATCACTCTCTGCCCTGCCAACGCCGCGGATCCGTCGCGCAACCTTCCCCCACATTACCGCCACTGGCTGAATGAGGAAGTCAACTACATCATCTCGACCGATGAGCGAAAAGCGTTTCTCGGCCTGGCGACAGATGCAGAGCGCGATCACTTCATCCAAAATTTTTGGGATTTGCGTAATCCCGATCCGCACTCTGAAAGCAACAGCTACCGCGAGGAGCACTACCGTCGCCTGGCTTATGCGAACCAGATGTTCGGCCATCCTATGGTCGGCGATGGATGGCACACGGACATGGGCCAGATCTACATCACCCTCGGCGCGCCTAAGCAAAAAGCCGACTATCAGACCGGGCAGAACGTCAAGCAGATGCAGATCTGGTTCTATCAATCCGAGACGCCGGTTCTTCCGCCCTATTTCTATATCGTCTTCTATAAACGGAGCCCGATCGACGACTACACGCTTTACTCTCCCTATCAGGACGGTCCGGTACGCCTGGTCACCACGCTCGAGAACATGAATGACCAGAAGAAGAGCCTGGATATCATTCGTAAATCCATGGGCGATGAAGTCGCGCGGACCACGCTCACGCTGCTTCCCAGCGAGCCGGTGGATTTCTCGACCTATAGTCCCAGCCTGACATCCGACGTCCTGCTGAGCAACATTCGAGGACTGAGAGATAACCCGCTCACCCTGAAGAACATTAAAGAGCGGCGGATGAACGAGCAGGTCACCACGCGATTGCTCGTCGGGGCCGAGCAGACGGAGTTGCAGACCGCCGTCTTCCGTGGGCAGGACCATCGAAGCACGGTTCACTACTTGCTTCGCTTTCGCCAACCTGAAGCCACCCTCATTGGAGCCATCGGCAAAGACCAGACAGGCTACAAGCTGATGCTTGAAACCACGGTGGTCACCGCTGCCGGCAAGCCCGTGTATCGTGATGTGTCGAGCTTGACAGGCGCCCTTAGCGGCGAGCAGGCGGATAGCGCGCGGCATCAGTCCTTCGCTGCCGCAGGCAGGTTGCCGCTTGTGCCTGGAAAATACAAACTCCTGGTTACCCTGACAAATCAGCTCAACCATGCGTCGTACCACCAGCAACAGGACGTGGTGGTTCCCGAGCCGAACGGCATCGGCCTGGAACTGAGCAGCCTGGTGGCGTTCTCATCTACGCCACCGGTCTCGGATGCAGACGGTCACCTCCCGTTTGGTGTTTCCGGTATTCACTTTGACCCGATCGGTATTGGAAGCGCGACGATTCGCCAAGGAGAACTCCTCCGCGTTTTCGCCCAGGTCTGGAGCGACCTCCTCCCGGACGGGGCGCGCGCGGGACGGAAGCTCAATTTCCGCTACTCGTATGGCAGCCTGTCCGGCGGAAACACGGAAACTGAGGTCGACGGCGTTGACGAGGAAGCCTTTGATGCGAGCGGTTCCCTGCTAACGGGGAAGAAACTTGCGACCGATCACCTATTGCCCGGCAATTACAGGCTGGTGGTCTCAGCAGTGGAAGAAGGTAGCGAACGCCACGCATATGCCTCGCTCAATTTCCAGGTACAGCCCGCGAACATGCCCGCGGGCCTTTGGACCGCGCATGACCCCGGACTGGTTCAGCTCGCGGGGTATGGGCAGGACGACTACAGGCGGGGCCTGAGCGCGGCGGCACAAGGCAATTCGGCAGAGGCTGCCAAGTGGTTTGGGTTTGCGGTCAATGCGACACCGCCCTACGAGCAAGGGCTACCGCGGCTGGTCGGTTTGCTTTCTCAACAACAGAAGTATGCCGAGCTGGCGCAGCTGGGAAAGCGCTTTGCCAAATCTCGAATGCTCGATGAGAAGACAGTCGTTCTGCTGGCCCGGGGAATTGCGCAATCAGGGGACATCCACCTGGCGACACAGGTCCTCGAAGGTGCGTTAAGTTGGCAGGCTCCGACTGCCGATATGTACTCCACGCTGGCAGGATTTTATAGAGCGTCGGGAGACAACGCACATGCGGCACAACTCGAGGCCCGAGCCAAGACGTTCTGAAGAAGCGCTGATTGCGCGAGGGCGCTACTGCGGGTCGCGCCGGCGCCTGACTTGTCCGCCAGGCGGTTGATCCGGGATCCAGATCCAATAAGGACAGCACACATGCCGTTCTGGTGCCTGGAGATAATAGTATCAGTATCGGGTACATTTTACTGCTCAATATTGCATACTCTAAAAATCATTTAACAACCATGGTCTCGCAATCACGGAGAAGATGCTGGAAACCGCAGATCCATCCACGGCACGCCGGGACAGGTCCGGTACGCCTCTGCCCCTACGAAACAACTCTGAACGAAGGGCACGGCTTCAGCCGTGCCGTAAATGGCTGGGTTGATGAGGGCTTTAGCCCCTGAGGTACGGCTTTCATCACCGGTTACTCATGTCTTCCGATGGATATTGCCTTCACAAATCTGCGGTTCTCACACACCCTCGTTTTCCCATTTCTCGAAGGAGCGCGGTTCTCGTGGCTTCCTGAGAAGAAGGTTTTGCAGGTTTCTGACTTGATCTCTCAGCCCGGCGTGACCACGATGAGAAAGCAGATGCCGACCATAGACCTCTTGCCCTGATCCTCCGAGCAATCTGCTGACGGGAACCGAATTTCCGCCATCGACCGTCGTTTCCACTTGGCTGCCAGGAACCAGGAATTCAGGACTGAGAAAGCCAGGGAGTGGAAGAAGAACGGCGCACCATCGATCCAACTTTACCGGGGAGCGACGGCGTAAAATGGAAGGAGGGTTACGGTGGCCTCCCGCCTCCTATCCGTCAATTTTCCAGAGGTACTAAATTGCCGAGTTCTCATTCCAGGATGCGCGTCCAGGCGGCACTCGCTGTCTTCTACGTGCTCTTTTGCCATTCCATTGTTTGGGCCGCCAAACATCCCCCCTTGCCCAAGCCCTACAAGCATTGGCTCACCAACGAAGTTCCTTACATCATCACCGATGACGAAAAGAATGTGTTTCAGTCGTTGGGCACAAACGAGGCTCGCGATCGCTTCATCGATAATTTGGAAGATCCGCACCACCGATCCTAACTCGCCTGTAAATTCATACCGCGAAGAACACTATCGTCGCCTGGCCTACGCAGACGCCAACTTCGGCGCAGCTGGGTGGGCTGGGGATCGAGGTATGGTCTATATAACCCTCGGACCGCCGCAGCAACGCCATACATACCCAAATACCAAGTATCTGCGGCAGATGGAGATCTGGTTCTACCAGAGTCCGGGTGGTGGCCTACCTTCCTTCTTCTACGTGGTCTTCTATAAGCCCAGCGCAGCCGAGGACTACAAGCTTTATTCTCCTTATCAGGACAAGCCGGAGGCGCTCATTGCCAGCACCAATGCCGTTAACGACGAGAAAACCGCCGTCCATATCGTCGACAGCGATCTAGGCCCTGAGGTGGCTCGCACTGTCATCTCATTACTGCCTACCGAACCGGTCGACACCAAGAACCCTGAGCCCTCGCTTCAGTCGGACATCATCCTCAGCCGCATTCGCGATTACCGAAATCTGCCTGAGAATCGCGAGTTGCTCGCTATGCGCCGCAGCCAGGTGGAAGGCGTCTCTCACCGTCTTCTGCTCGATGATCAGTTTGCCGATTTGACGGTGGTTGCAACCCGTGACTCAGCATACCTGGCCAGCCTTCACTATTTGTTTCGCTTTTGGCACCCGCAGGACTTTTCTCTCGCTCAGCAATCCGATGGTCGCTACTATTACTCGCTCCACCTCGAGACCGAACTCTCTGGCCCGGACAACAAAATCATCTATACCGATACGCAGGAATTGCAACACGTATTTAACAGAATCAGATTGACCTTTTAAAAAACAAGAGCTTTGGTGTCGAAAATCGGCTCGCCATTGCCCCCGGGAAATATCAGCTACGTGTAAAGCTTACCAATGATGTTACTCGTCAGGTCTTCAGACAGACTCGCGCTGTTGTCGTCCCTGCATTTGTAACCGGCTTAGGCTTGAGCCGAATTTGGTTTGCCTCTTCGCAGCCCTTGGTTCATGATATGGCGCACACCCTCCCATTCAGCGTCTCCGGGGCTAAGATAATTCCGATTGGGTCGGATAACGCGGCCATTGCGCCGGGTGCCCCCCTGCGTTTCCTGGTTCAGATTTGGCAACCCCCCGCCGATCCTACCACCGCGGCCGGCAAGATGCTCCAGGTAGACACCCTGATCGGACGCTTGGGATCCCCGGACAAACTCACCGAAAACGCAACTATCGATCGCAGTTCTTTCGATCCAAGCGGCAACCTTCTCTATGGGAAGGATCTGTCTACGCAATCTCTCGTGCCCGGCTCTTACCGGCTGGTAGTAAAGGTGACTGACCCCGAGGCACAACAAAGCACTGCCGAAGCAGTCAACTTCACATTGCGCGCCGAAGACGCGTTTCCGCTTTGGACTGCCCGCGCCGAGTCGTTTGGTAATCACCCTGATAGTACCCTTAATCTCTATCGTAGTGGCTTGTGCGCGCTTGCTCAGGGCGACTCAGCCCTTGCTATCAAGTACCTTAAGCCACTCGGCGAGTCCGGCGCAGAGACCCATGAGTCGCTCGATGCCCTCTCCCGCGCCTACCGTATGGCTGGTGAGACTGAATTGGCTTTGGCTACAGAAAGGCGCCGTGATACTCTTCCTGTTCAACGCTAGTTACAAAAGGTTGAACCTGGGTGGCCCTGTGGCCCGCGGTCTTAGTTCGTCGAGCCCTGTAAGAAAACAAAAAGCGAGGGCAAAATGCCCTCGCTTTTTGTTGTTTAAGTTAGACCTCGCCTAGAATTCGAACCGGATCGAACCGCGGGCATTGAGTGCCCGTTGAAACGATAGTGGTTTGATAAAGTCCGCGTTTTGAATTGGTCCGGAGCTGTAGGAGAAGCCAAGGGCCGTGTCTTGATCCTTGGCCGTTAGGAAGCGGGAGTTGGTTACGTTGAAGATATCGAAGGCCAGTTTCAGCTTGTACTTTTCACCCAGCGAGAATGGATAATCTGTGTGGGTGTCCAATTGGTAGGACGCTGGTTCGCGCCCGAGATATCCGCGAACACCAAGCGGGATTTCTCCGGCATTGGTATAGGCCGGGTGGGCGCCCAATCCCGTGATCGGAATCCCACTCGATCCGCGGAGGCCAATTCCAGCAGTGAGGTTCTTCATGAATCCCGACGGGATCACATAAGAGCCGTAAAGATTTCCGCTGTGACGGCGATCGGTGTTTAACCACCCCGGCGCGAATTGATATCCGAGCTCTCCCAGAATCCCCTGCGTGAAGTCGAAAAGAGAACTGATTCCAGGATCAAACTGATCATTGTCGTTTCTGGCCAGGCCCTCGTAGTTGCCGTAGAGCTTGGCCCACCGGTAATTAACACGCACCAGGAAATTGTGGCTGAGGTTCTTGTTAGCCTCAAATTCCAACGCCTGATAATGCCTGCGCGCGTTCGCCTGGCCGTCGGGTTTACCATCCGTGCCGCCAAGATAGGTTCCTGCACCTGCGGTGAGGTCTGCGTTCGGTGGATTCAAGATGCAAACCGCATCCGCGAACGGCTGACCACTGCTGCTGATCTGTTGCCCGGAGTCAAGCGGGCAGTTTGCCGGCTGACCGTGATAGCCGGTGTTGTTCGGATCGGGGATGTAGACGTAAGGCTGCTCAATCTCGTTCACGAAGTAGTCGGAGGTCGCGCTGGGGTTCCCAATACGGAAGAGCTGCGGTACACCCGCACGGTAGCCTTCTGGTGAGGCTCCCGACATATCTTCGATAATGCGCAACAGCCGGCGATCCGTGTAGCGGGCACTTACAACAAAGCCCTTCACTTGACGCTCCAGGCCGAATAGGTACTCTTCTTCAAAGTTCAGTTTTGTTCTCGGCGCAACCAGCTCGGGAATCGACCCCTGAGTGAAGATGGCTGTATTGGCGCCCCCTGCAGCAGGATCTCCGCTGATGAGGTGGGCTGCGTCGAGGACTGGAACCACTGTACCGTTTGGACCGACGATAGCATTACCATTCCCGTCAGACTGAGGAGCAAAGTTGGCCGAGTAGATGTCTGACTCCTGATTCAATTCGCGGATGGCGGCATCAGAGGGCAGAGACTGGGTGTAGCGGCCCCAGTTGAAGAAAACCTTCCCCTTGCGATCGCCAAATGGGTCCACGTTGATACCCAGCCGCGGGGACCAGTTGTCGTTGAACGTGTATTGCTGATTGGGGCCGTTAAGTTGTTCTTCTTCCCAGCGAAGACCTGCATTGAGGGTTACGAAGCGGTTGATGACCAAATCGTCATTGCCGTAGATCGCGTGATATCCACTGGCGGAGAAATCATGAGGAGTACTGAAAATACCCCGGACCTGTTCTAAATAGACTTGTGTGCCGTTGAATTGAGGGCAGAGTTGGAGACTGCAGCCCAAGCCCTCCGCCGATAACAATTGGAATTCTGCACTTGAGTTCGCGCCCGCCAAGCCTGAATTGGTGACCGGTGCTCCAATGTCGTTTTCCGAGGGGAAAACAAACTCCGGGCCGCTATAGCCATTAATCTTGTCGTAAATGGCCCGAGAGAAACTCCAGCCAACTGAAAAAGTATGCTGTTGATGGAAGAGGCTGACCGTCTTTTGTGTGTCGATACTGAAGCCGTAGTTGTTGGAGACGGGGTTCTGGTAATTTCCTAAACCTTGCGCATTGAAACTGGCAGCCGATACCGCCCCGGAAAGGTCGAATATGTTGTAGACATCGTCAAACCCACTCTCGGTGAACTTTGCCTGTTTTGCTGAGGCGGAAATATTTAGTTCCCAGGTCGGGCTCAGCGCACTGGTCAAATGAACCACTTCGCTGCGGGTACCGTATTTCCACGCGCTGAACGCGCCCTGGTTGTTGTAGAAGAGATTTGGGAACAACGGGAAACTATCGACACTGGCGACCTGCTGGCCCTTGTTCGTCGCGGAGGGATCGCCAAACGCCGAGGCATCGAGGCTGGTGGCATCGGTAATCTTGAAGGTCAATTTCCCCGCCCAGCTCTTGGCTGTGGTCGAATTCGAGAAGCCGCCATGAGCGAGGAGGTCAGATCCGGGGGCGGCGAGCCATTGTACCTGATTCAGCGAAGGATTGAAGGCGCCATAAAAGAAGAGCTTGTTCTTCAACATTGCGCCTGGGACGGGACCGCCAAATTCTATGGCAGCGTCGTATTCGGGTCGGGAATAAATATGGCCATGCACATTGACACGGTTGAAGAAGTTGTCGGGGTAATAATCAGTGCCCTGGAATTGTGGAGGTCCGAAATATGCAGAAAGCGCTCCATGGTATTGATTGCCCCCGCTCTTGGTAACGATCTGCATCACGCCGCCATTGGCTTTTCCGTACTTCGGCTCGAACGCTCCCTCCTTGACTTGGACTTCCTGCACAAAAGTGAGGTTAAGCCCGGTACCGATTGAACCATAAATTGGACTAAAGACGCCCATGCCCCCGTAGCCGGCATCGCCGATGTCCACACCGTCGGCAACATACTCATTCTCCAGCCCCGAGGCTCCTCCTACCGAGGGGTTGGAATTACCCGCATCTCCGCTGTTGATGACTCCGGGAGCAGTGTAGAAGAGGCTACCAACATTGCGCTGGATTGGAACCTGACTGTAGAACGTACTGCTGAGATTCGCGCTGATGGCCGTCGAATTGGTATCAACCTCGAGGGAGTTGGCGTTGACCTCGACGGTCTCGCTAACCTGGCCCACTTCCAGGTAGAGAT
Organism: uncultured Acidobacteriaceae bacterium; assembly: GCA_963717225.1. Lineage (GTDB taxonomy): Bacteria > Acidobacteriota > Terriglobia > Terriglobales > Acidobacteriaceae > PALSA-350. The sequence continues at coordinate 35,119 of CAVQWB010000009.1, forward strand.
TCAGGCTGGAAATTTTGTTGATGAAAACTTCTACGCCCTTGACCTGTGTAGACTTGAATGCCGTCATCTCGACCGTGATGTTATAAAGACCGGGCGTCAAACCCGTGACCGTGTAGCGGCCTCCGCTATCAGTCGTGACCACGCGCCTGTCGGAAGCGCCAACCAATGTCACTTTGGCGCCCGGAACCGCAGCGCCCGAATGGTCGGTGACGGCGCCACTCAGGCCGCCCTGTGTCGCTGATAATTCCTGTGCTGAGAGGGTTGGCAGGCATGCCGTTATTGCGAATGCCATGAGGATGAGCATTACGCCCATCGTGGAAATGCCAATGTTAGTCCTTGAACTTGTCACACAATCTCCTTAGAAATAGCTCCACGGACGACCTGGGCCGGGATGAGAAATTTAGGGTGGTTCGGCATGGCCCGAAGCTGTTTGGAAGGCTCTCACTAGCCCGCTATCACGTTTGCTGGTAAACACCAGATCCAACGGCCCATCAGTGTGAGTCCCGTCAGATATCAGTCCCAGAACGCACTGCACTTGTCACGCCTACTCCTAAAGCAATCAGGTTGCCTAAGTAACACAAAAGTGGGGTATGACCGAAAAATTTAGCTAAAAGGCATCGAATCAGTTAATTAATCACTCTGGAAGCATCTGGGCCCGATGAGGCGGAGTTGTTAATATTTCATAAATCATAGGCTGGACCATTTTGGTCCGCTTTTTCGTACAACTTTCGTACACCCTCAAGTTTTCTGGCAGGTGCCCGGTGAGCAAGGGCGACTTGACCTGTTCAGACGAGCGCACCCCCGGAGACCAACCTCTCCTCATGAACAGGGAATCGATCCCCAATTGCACTCCTGGGCAACTGCGCATTGGATTCGGCCCAGATGGCGGGCCGGATCTGGCGAAACCGGGTTGTCGCCCCGGAGATATCCCCGAATTAGTCGCTCTTTCTTGATGGGAGCCCTCGCATTCTTTATGGAAATCTGTAGACATCCCTCAAGGGTCGTCCGAAATGTGAGAGATTTTCGTGTTCCGATCGGAAGGATTTCGGGTTGTCAACCCGGAGAGGTAGCTATTTAGTATCTCTCCAGATCCTCTCTGTTGAGTCTCCGCAAGCTCTCCAGGCCTTCCGTAACCTTTCAATTTTTAATAGAAGGCATAGCCTTGTTAGTCACATCACAGTGACCGAAAACTTTGGCGCACTACTTGCCCTATGAGAAAGCGAGCAGCACTTTTGAGGATCTGAAGTGTTGCATCCGCCACTGGTTGAGTAACGAGCAGTCGAGTGGTCAGTACAACGTCGGGTTGAGTGGCTATTGCTGCTTGGCATTTTGTTGGGAACATAATCGGAAGTGGCAAACGGCTTATTGACACCAATAAGCGAACGTGGCTATCAGGAGCGCCGCCTTCGTTCGACGGCTCTTTAAACTCCCTGTCGAGTCTTCGGAAGCCTAAAGGCTCTACACCACGTGTCAGATGTCTCTTTTAGCTCGGGTGTACCCCGAGTCGTCTCGGGCGATAGCCCTCAGCTGGATATCGGTGACGAAGCTCCCTGAATGCGCACGCGGATTCGGCGATTTTGTACACGGACCTAGCGAAACGGAGGAATCAAATGCAGAGTTTTAAACGGTTTCTTATGGATGCCGCGGCGATCCGCCGGCTTGGAACGCTCATCGTCACCCCCTTGCTCCTCTTCGCTGGTGCGGAACTACCACAACCTGCGGTTGCACAAAACATCTACGCGGCGGTGCACGGTACAGTGACGGATACGAGTGGAGCGATCATCCCCGGCGCCGCGGTATCGATTGCTAATACCAGCACTGGAATCACGACAACGGCAACCACAGACAGTCACGGCTACTATACTTTCCCTCAACTGCAGATCGGCGGTCCTTATACCGTCACCGTAACCGCCAACGGCTTTCAGAAGTTCTCCTCCACCGGACTCACGCTTAACGTGAATGACAACCGCGACCTGAGTGCCAGCCTGCAAATAGGGTCTGCCGTGCAGACGGTTGAGGTGCAGGCGGCGGCGGTGCAGGTGGAAACCTCGGATACCCAATTGAAACAAGTGTTTACCGCCCAGCAAATGGAAGAAGCGCCGCTTCTCGGCCGGGATGTGACCGGCTTGCAAAAGCTCGCGCCTGGCAATATGGAATCGAACGACCGGTTTGGCAATTTCTCAGCGAACGGCAGCCAGACCCAAAGCAACGCCTACCTGGTCAATGGCGCCGACATCACCGATTCCTCACTGCAGAGCGAAGGACTCTCGGTCAATCCGGATGCACTGGCGGAACAGAGCATCGTCACCAGCACGCTTAACCCGGAGTTCGCTCGCAATAGCGGGGCGATCGTCAACCAGGTCATCAAGTCTGGAACCAATACCTTCCATGGAAGCGGCTTCGAGTTCTATCGCGACACGTTTTTGACCAACGGGAGTTATTTCGCCCCCACCCGGCCTAATTTCCACCAGAACCTTTATGGAGGTACGCTGGGTGGCCCGGTCATCAAAAATCGCCTCTTCTTCTTTCTTGCCTATCAGGGGTTCAGGAACAGGGTGGGCGCAACCCAACTATCACCGGTGTTCAGCTCCTCGCAGCTGAGTGGAGATTTTAGCGGTGACAACAATGTCGCCAACAATGGTCCCAACAGCGCCGTCGGCCTCTCCTCCAACCCGATTCCGTTCGCCATTGGCGGCTGCGCAGCAGGAACTCCGTGGAACACATGCTTTCCCACCGGCAATGCTCAGGTCGCTTCCAGTGGCTGGAATCCGATCTCGGCAAAGCTGTTGCAGCAATTTGTCCCTGCCGCGAACACAACGGTCGGCGGAGGATCCTACTATGCTTTCAACGCGCCGAACACCGGCGCCCAAGACCAGGGCATCCTCCGTGCCGATTATCATCTATCCCAGAACGATTCCCTCTGGGCATCCTCTATTATCCAGTCCAGCCCGAGTGCGACTGCCTTGAGCTTCGGCGGGTCTGACCTTCCGGGTTTTGGGGCAAACCAGGCAGAGCATTACAAAATATTCATGGCTTCGTGGACCCACACCCTGGGCACCTCGGCCCTGAACGAGTTGCGCGCAGCCTATTACCGTCTCAACTTCGCTACTGTGGAACCCGTCCAGGTAGTACAGCCCAGTACCTACGGCTTCAATATCTCCCCTCAAAGTCCTATGGCTAACCTGCCGCTCATCAGCGTGAGCGGCTTAAACGGCACTACCGCTACAGGAGCAGGGTCTTTTCTTGGTTTTACAAACGAGGGACCGCAACCGCGCAAGGACTCAAACCTCACCGCATCAGATAACTTCAGCAAGGTCTGGGGCAACCACACTTTGAAGTTTGGCGTGTCCTATGAACAGTTCGGAGTCAATAATCCATACTTCGCCAACAACAATGGCAATTACAGTTTCTCGGGCTCCGGCACCTACAGCTCGGGCGACCCCATCCTCGATTATGTTCTCGGCATTCCCGACTCGTACCAGCAGGCTTCCGGCAGTTTCATCCAGGCGATTGGTCAAGAGTATTACGCCTACGCTCAGGACAGCTGGAAGGTTTCGAACGATCTGACACTCAACTATGGCATTGCATGGGACACAGAGAAGCCCTTTCAGAATCACCAATTCAATGGACTAGGCATTGTCTGCTGGGATCCAGCGTCGACGCAAACGTCCAGGGTGTACCCTGGTGGCCCTCCGGGATTGACCTATTCCCGCGATCCTGGCTGCAATATCGCCGGCGGTGTCACCCCAAAATACAATCATTTCGGTCCCCGGCTAGGTTTCGCCTGGTCGCCCAGCGCCGGGCCGGCCCGCTTACTCGGGACCGCAGGGTCGCATAAATCAGTGGTCCGCGGCGGCTTTGGCATGTACTGGAATCGCGATGCAGAAGAAGGGCAGCTGCAGAACCTCGGCGATCCGCCAGGCTTTAAGAGCTCATTCGGAGCGGGCGATTTCGCCGGCAGCCCAGCCTTCGCCGATCCCTTCACAGATGTCGCAACCGGCATGTCAGAGGCAAATCCCTTTCCCTATGCTTATCCCGCACCGGGCAGCCAGTTGGATTGGCCTGGCTATGCGGAGCTATCCATCAGCACGTACCCCAAGAACTACACCGTCCCTTACGTCTACAACTTCAATCTGAATTTCCAGAGAGAGCTGCCGAGCAATATGGTATTGCAGTTGGGCTATGTCGGCTCGATCGGTCATAAGCTGGTGCGGGCCTACGAGGGTGACCCGATCACCGCAGCCGGCCACGCGGCCTGCCTGGCAGATCCAGTTTGCTCAGCGGACGGAGGAAGGCTGTCCATCGACTTCCCGCAATACTTTACCCAGCCCGCAATCGTTCCCGGAAGCGAGGGCAGCGGCAATGGCATTCCCTGGTTCATCAGTGTCGGTCAGCAACACACCGACGGGTCTTCCAACTACAACTCGTTCCAGGCCAGCCTGACCAAAGGGACCTCCCACGGTCTCTATTTCACGCTTGCCTACACCTACAGCCATGCGCTCGACAATGCTTCCGGTTATGAGAGTTCGGGGGCAAATGGCCGTGGCGTCACCAACGTTCCCGGTTTCGAGTACTTGAACTATGGAGACTCGGATTATGACGCACGGCACCGCCTGGCTATGTCTTACAACTACGAGGTTCCCATCTTTCACAGCTGGCAAGACAGCCTGGTCCTGCGGGAAGCGTTGGCCGGCTGGCACATTTCAGGGGTGACCGCTCTCCAAACCGGATTCCCCGTCACCATTCAAGATCAGGGAGATCCGAACTCGCTGTATTGCAATGCCGGTCCATTCCTGTCTTATTACAACTGTCCGGATACTCCCGTCGTTTCCAGCTTCAACATCAAAACCTTTAATCCCCGAAATGCGGATCACCAATGGTTCGATCCCACACTGTTCACCCAGGAGCCACTTGGTAGTTTAGGCAATGTAAAGCGCAACTTCTTCCATGGGCCGGGCTTCAACTACACCAACCTGAGTCTCTATAAGGATTTCCCGTTGGGCGCGGAAAAGGCTCGTTACGTGGAAATCCGCGTGGAGGCGTTCAACGCGTTTAACCACGCCAATTTTGGCCCGCCGGATGGCAATTATACGGATGGTCCGGGTTTCTTTGGCGTGGTCACCTCTGTGGTGGGTTCGACGACGGCCGATCTCAACTCAGATCCGCAGCCCGGCCGGGCAATCCAGCTCGTCGGTAAGTTCTTCTTCTGAGGAATTGCTCAGATGGGTCCCCAACCGACGGGCTTTAGGCCGTCCTCGCCATGGTGAGCTCGTGGTTTTTGAACAGCGAGGGCTTCAGAGCCTGCGTGAGAACCCAATGCCAAAGTCACCGCGCTCATGCTTTGTATCAGGGCACGGCTTCAGCCGTGCCGTAAGGCGGGAACAAATGAGGGCTTTAGAGTGTGCGTGAGAACCCAATCCAAGTCACCGCGCTCATGCTTTGTATCAGGGCACGGCTTCAGCCGTGCCGCAATGGTTGGGTCTGATGAGGGCTTTAGCCCCTGGGCTGTGTCTTCCCTTTTTGAAGGGCACCGGCTTCAGCCCGTACATAAAAGAAACAAAACGATGGGCTTTAAGCTCCTGAGGTACGTCTTCGGTTCTGAAGGGTACGGGCTTCAGCCCGTACATACCGGAAACACGCATACTCTTCAGGCCCACTATCAATGTGGAACGTCTCGCGTTCATCTGAGGGTTAAAATTTAACCCAGCGAGGTTAAATTTTAACCCAGCGGCGAGCTCACCGGAAGTGCCTCAGGATCAGAAGAGGAAGAAAACTGCCTCCCATCCCTTTGTTTTCGGCCTTTTGACGATTGGCGGGGGTGACGCGAAGTTTGGCCATCCGCTTGCACTAGGGTAGTGCGTTAAGCAATTAAATCAATCCTGGAGAAACAACAATGGCTATGGAAAAGAAATCTCTCATCAGCAAGAAGCCAGCACCCGCAACCAAGAGCAATTCCACCAAGTCGAAGGTTGACACCAGCAAGCCTGCAGCAAGCAAAGTTGTAGCTGCCCGGGCTTCTGTCGGCAAGAACGGGTACTAGAAACGCTGGGCCGCCGCAAGCGGATGACGAGACAAACCCTTTTTACATTGCAGAAATCAGGCGGGGCTAGCATCTGCCCCGGATCGGTAAACGTATATGGCTATCCAGAAAAAATCGCTGATCGGTGCCGCTACGGCAAAGTCTAAAGAAGCCGACGGTGGCAAAAAGCCCGAAACAATGCTTACAGAGTCGGCAAAATCAGCTACAGCCAAGAAATTAGCTGTGGCCAAGCTGGCTACCGCTAAGCTTTCGACGGCGAAGCTGACGGTCCTTAGAAGACTGAGCTGACAGGGGGTCAATCTGCTTGGAAAAGGCGATCATGGCCACTTTGCCATGGTCGCCTTTCCGTTTGGTTTTAATGAGCGACAGCGGGATCGGCGTGCTGGTGGAGTTTCTCGGCACCTTATTTAGCCACACCGCTATTTCCCTGTTCCCGAACTCATCGCCTTGCGCATCGCGGCTTCCGCATCATCACTCCAATATTTGCAATTGAGCTGGAGAAAGACGGAAGTATAGGGAACCGTCATGGTTGTCTTAAGCACCACGATGTGAAATGTCTTTCCCACCTCATCGACTTTGGCGATGATTTGTTCGTGTGGCAGTGACGTTATCTTTCGTCCCGCGAGTGCGGTCTTGATGGCTTCCCGGTAGGCCGTCACGCCGGGAGCGTCCTTTTCGGTCACAAACAGAAGCTCCGCATCCATGTACACAATCGGCCTCACCTGGATGGAGCTATCGATCGCGCCCAGCACCTGGCGGATTACCTCCATCTGGTCAGTGTTGGTTTCGAGCGTTTCGACCCCGGCGGAGCTCTGCAGAGGGTAGGCTGAGTCCACGATCATAATCCAGTTGCGATGTCCCAGTAGAGGCAAGACCTGCTGCAACCGGGTTTGCCACTCTGCCGTGGACTGCTGTGCCGCAGCCGCCAGTCCGCTCAACGCGAGCAGCCATATTGCCAGCACCGCCTTGAATGTGCTCATCTTAAGCTCCTCCCACCACCTCAGCTCCTCCCACCTCGACTCTCCGCTTCATGTGCACGCCAACAAAGGAGTAAAGAGCGATACCGCAGTAGCAGACGAGCGGCACCATGTATGCCTTGGCGATGCTGTGCTGGGTTTGTGAAATCCAGCCCATAAGCGGCGTGAGCACCGCCCCACCGACGATCGCCATCACAATGAGCGATCCGCCAATCTTCGTATTCTGGTCCAGGCCGTCGATGCCCAGGGCGAAAATTGTGGGGAACATCACCGACATGAAAAAGCTGGTGACGAAAATGGCCCAAAGTCCTATCCAACCGGGAAAGGCAACTCCCACCGCCACCAACGCAATATTCACCAGGCTGTAAACCCCCATCAGATAGGCCGGCTTGACATAGCGCATCAAGGCTGCGGAACTAAACCTGCCCACCCCAAAGGCAACCAGCGTGCCGGTGAGGAAATAGCCGGCAATCTTCTCCGGTTGATGGGTTCCGTCCTGCACGTACTGAATAAAGTAGCTCCAGGTGCCGACCTGGGCGCCCACATAGAGGAACTGCGCAACGATGGCAAAAAGAAAATTAGGGTAACGCAGCAGCTCTTTGAAACTGCCATGCTCTTCCTGCGGACTCTCGTGCTCCCGGGCAATGGTAGGGAACTTGGTGCGAGCGATCAGGATGGCCCAGATAAGAGCGACCAGCCCGACAACCAGGTACGGTACCACCACCCGCATCGTCTCGTGCTTAAGGTAGGCGTCGTAAGTATTCGCTGCCTGTAAAGCGGCGATCTGCTGTGGCGTGAGCTCAATTCCGGAGAAGATAAAGACAGTGCCGATGAGTACTCCGGAAATCGAACCCAGGGGATTGAAGGCTTGAGAAAAATTCAGACGGCGGGCAGCACTCTCTGGCGAACCCAGCTGCGCGACAAAGGGGTTGGAGGCAGTCTCCAGGAAAGAAAGCCCACTGGCAATGACGAAAAGCGCGAAAAGGAAGAAACCGTAACGCCCGATGAGCGCGGCCGGCCAAAAGAGAAAGGTGCCGCTGGCAAACAGAAGCAGCCCAACCACGATGCCGAATTTGTACCCCATTTTGCGCATCAGCAGCGCAGCCGGAATGGCCAGCAGGAAATACCCCATGTAGAACGCCGATTGCACCAGGCCTGCCTGAAAACGGGAGATGGCGAGCGATTTCATGAACTGGCGAATGAGAACGTCGTTCAGATTGTTGGGAACGCCCCAAAGAAAAAAAAGCGCGGTCACCAGGAAGAAGGGCACGGCCAGCCCTTTTGGCACCAGTGGCGGTGTCGAATCCTTGGCTTCTTTTGAGTCCGTGGATTGAGGCACGAGCATCGACGAGTGTGTCCTTTCCTAATCTCCGCAAAGATGCACGTGGATACCCAGCTCTGCCATCATCGATGCTTTTGCTGTCAGCGCCTGGTCGGCTACCTGGCTGGTTGGAGCGTACACCACGTTCAGATGGTTGGCTCGATGCCTGGCCATGAACTGATCACGGGTGACGCCGTGCAGCAGTGTATGCATGATAGGCCACTGTGGGGTGACGGACTTCAATCGGCGCTCTGTCTCTTTCGCCGGCAGTTCAATGGCGGTTGCCCGGCCCAGGTCGACATGCAGTGCGCCGCCTTCCACGAAGACGCGGCTCCATACTACGTGTCCCGGTTTGCACACTCCATTAAGCGTGCCCCCACCCAGCCGGAAGTACATGGGCGGTTGCCGTTCGCTTCGGGCCTTGGCATAGCCACCCGCGATATGCGAAGCGGGCACAGCACCCGAGATTTGAAAGACCCATACGAATTCGTCGATATCGCCGCCACTGTAGTGCTCCCCCCAGCGAACATCATGCAGCGTCGTGGCCGGGTCAAGCTGCATAGCGCTCCACACACGATTGGTGACCAGTGCGTCCAAACCTGCGCACTCGTCTACTTCATTGAAGTGCGGCAATGCTTTGCCGGCATACAGCTCTCTGCCACTTGGGTCGAATACGGGCGGCCGTTCCACGTTATTGAGCAACCCCTCGACCAGATCGGAAGCCGGAGCCATGTCTTTCAACCCCTGCTGATATTGGATCCCGATGGCATCGCACCCGAATTCATCGGCAATCCGAACCGCGGCGATGTACATCTTGCACTGCTCGAGGATCTGCCGATCGGTTAGGTCGGTCTCTTCGTTTGCGCCGGTCACAAAAGTGAAGCCGCGCTTGTCCAGCCAATTGCGAACGGCTTGCGCTTCGTGCTCCGTCACCGCGGACATCGCCGCCACCAGGGCCGACTGGCTCAGCCGTTCCTTGTAGACTCCCGCGGGATTGAGAAGATAGTCCTCGATGATGGCGTTGTACATCCCCATGCAACCTTCATCGAAAACGCCGAGGATCGCCTTGCGCGTCTTGAGGTCATGGGCCAGCGACGCACCCAACTCTCTTTCTGCCCGAGGCAGACCAGCGAGGTCGAGGTCGTGCACGTGACTCGCATCTTGCTCGATCGAATGATTCTTCAGCCATTGCCCTAGACCGCGGCGGAAAAACGGATCCTTGAAGTCCTTGCTCCACAAAGTGCTGAAAGGCACTCCACCCTTGTGCAGGCAGCCATTCAGATTCAGCATGCCGACTAAACCAGGCCACTGGCCTGACCAGTTCGCCACGGTGAGGATGGGGCCGCGATGATGCTGCAACCCGGAGAATACGTTGTGGCTGTACTGCCAGACGGCTTCGGCCACAATGATGGGAGCATCCGGATGTATCCCCATAAAAACATCCATGCCCATGCGCTGGTTATAGATGAAGCCATGCTGGAGATGCTCGCGGTAAGGGTGCGCCCGGCGCAGCGTGAAGCCCTCGGCGCTCAGGGCGTCGGTCAGTTGTTTCTCCATCTCTGCCTGGGCTGCCCAGCAGACCTTATTGGCGGATTGGCGCAAGTCGCCGCTGGCGACGAGCAAAACTTCGCCGGGGATAACGGGTGCGGGCGATTCCAGGACCGGGACAGCATAGGATGCCATCTTCAATTCTCCTAAGTTAGTTCCATTCGTGATGTGGAAACAAGGGTGTCATCCTTATAGTCGCTCACCTGCGTTGCCGGCCCATGGCAGGAAAAAGCAATCGAGAAACCTGCTGTTCCGATGCGTTATGACAAGCGCCAACGATAACAGTTGCAACTCGCCTGTGGCAAAATGGTGAGTCCTGTCTCAGGCAACTTCTAGCCCCAGCAGCTTTAAGGATAGACACGGATGGTATGAGAATAGACACGATCTTCAGCCGGTTACGTTACCACGCGGGTATAAGCGCATGAGTGGGCAGGCGGTTTCCACCAGGCCGTGGGTGGTGTTGGTGGGTGGATTTCTCGGCGCCGGCAAGACCACATTGATCCTGGCCGCGGCACGTGAGCTCGAGCGGCGTGGTTTGCGCAGCGCCATGGTTTGGAATGACCAGGGAAAAGACCTGGTGGATAGCCGCTACGCGGGCCTGTCAGGCCTGCGCTCAGGAGAGGTGACTGGCGGCTGTTTTTGCTGCCGGCTTTCCCAATTGATCGATGCTATCGGCGAACTCCGGGCGCACGCACCGGACGTAATTTTTGCCGAGCCGGTAGGGAGTTGTACCGATCTTTCGGCCACCGTGCTTCGTCCGCTGCTCGAGTACAGCGAGAGCTATCAGCTTTCGCCGCTCACTGTTTTGGTGGATCCGGAACGCGCCCGGAGCATGCTTGACCCAGATGCCGATGCCGGCATGCGCTTCCTGTTCGAGAAGCAACTGCAGGAAGCCGACCTCGTCTGTTTCACCAAGTCGGACCTCTACCCGGATTACCCGGCGACGGCCGCGGCACATGTGCGTCAACTCAGCGCGAAGTCAGGTCAGGGCGTTGCCGCCTGGTTAAGCGAGGTCCTTTCGGGCACCATCGCGACCGGCGATCAGGCACTCGAAGTCGACTATGCGGAGTACGCTCGCGCCGAAGCGGCACTCGCTTGGTTGAATCTGCGAGCTGTCTTCCAACCGCGGAACTTGCTTTCTCCGGCTATGTTGCTGGGCCCATTGCTCGACCATCTTGATTCCGCCCTCACCGCAGAGCAAATCCCCATAGCCCATCTGAAAGCAATCGTCACTGCTTCCACCGGCTTCCTCAAGGCGGCCATCTGCGGAAACCGGCAGGAACCAATAGTAGATGGGGACCTGGACGCCTCGCCCGCGGATAAGCTGGAGTTATTGCTCAATCTCCGCGCGGTGGGACGGCCGGCTCACGTGCGTATCATCGTTGAGCGAGAGCTAGGCAGACTGGAGAACGGTCTGACGCAGTGTGCGCTCGACTGCTTTAGTCCGGCGGCACCAGTCCCTGAACAGCGAATTGCCAAAGCTGGTTGAAGAGAAGCAGCAGGTCCCTCACACGCCCCCTAAAGTCCCTAGGGTAAAAGCCCCTAGGGGGACGGCTGGAACAGGCTTTACGGGCAGAGGACAAACTCCGGACGAAGGGCACGGCTTCAGCCGTGCCGCATCGCGCTTGGCTATTGAGGGCTTTAGAGTGTGCGTGAAAACCCAATTCCAAGTCACCGCGCTCATGCTTTGTATCAGGGCACGGCTTCAGCCGTGCCGCAATGGTTGGGTCTATTGAGGGCTTTAGCCCCTGAGGTACGTCTTTTTATTTCCTGAAGGGCATTCACTTTACGGCCCGACTAAAAACTCAGTTGAAATAACCCAGGCATAGCCCTGGCGATCCAATTGAATTTGGAAATGCGTTTTCGCACACCCTCTAGAGATTTCGCTCGCTAAACCATTCCTGAAACCATCGTTCAAACTCTTTCCCCTGGACAACGCGTGCAGGCGAATTGGGTAAGGAAAACGTAGCCTGTAAGATCGCTCGTGCCTGAGCGATCCACTTGAGGCCCCACGGAGTAGGGAATGCGCTCAACTGCGGAATCAATTCGTCAAGTGCTTCCGAGGCCTCATCAAACCCCAGAGACTTGTCGCCGTTATACAACGCGAGGATCAATTCGGGCACCACGCAGGCAACGCCAGAAATAACGCCATCGCAAACTTTCTCACGCAACGCGCTACTCAGCACACTGTCGTCGCCGACGATCCGGCAAGCCTCCGTCTCCTGCTCCGAGAGATAACGAAGTATCTCGAGCGATCCGCTGGAGTCCTTGATGCCAATGATATTGGGCACCTCGGTGACCAGCGTATGCACGGTCTCCTTCTGCAACCCAGAGGTGAACTGGGGCAGGTTGTAGAGCAAAACCGGGACGGAAACGCTCGCCGCCACACTTCGGCTGAACTGCTCCAGGTCGCCCTGCTGATAGGGAAAGAAGTAGGGCATCGGCAGCAACAGAGCCTTAACCCCGGCATCCTGTGCGATCCTCGCGAACGCGATAGACCTGGCGCTATCGGCCGCGCCGACGCCACAGAGCAACTCCGCCGAATTGCCCGCCAGCTCTTTCACCGTGGTGAGCAAGGTGCGCAGTTGGGTGGGAGTGGTGATGCAGAATTCGCCGGTAGCCCCATTCAAAGCGAAAGAAGAAATTCCTTTGTGCAGCAGAAATTCAACCAGCTTTCGCAGGGAAGTTACATCCACGCTTCCATCCGCCAGACGGGGAGTCAGGACCGCAGCGGAGACGCCGCGCACCAGCTTTTGTGTCATCACTCCTCCCGTACAGCGTAGTCAAGCCACCTCACCGCTATGTAATATACCACTTGGCCACCATCTGTCGACATGCCTTGAGCATTCGGCTTGATGTATGCTGTGCGCATGAACCGCAGACCCAGATCGCGCCACGGCGGGACCGATCTATCCATCCGTGAACGGGCCTACCTCCATATCCAGCAGCTGCTGCTGAGCGGCAAGCTGGAAGCGGGGAGCAGTGTCTCAGAGCAGTTGTTGGCCAGAGATCTGGGTAGTAGCCGGACGCCAATCCGGGAAGCAATGAATCAGCTTGCTGCGGAGGGACTCCTGGAACCAAGCCCGAACGGCGGCATGATCGTGACCCAGCTGGGACGTGAGGACATCATTGAGCTCTATGAGTTGCGTGAGGCCCTCGAAGTTTACGCCGTAGGTAAAATTGCGCGAACGCCGTTGCGCCCCGTGGATCGCGATCGCTTGCAGAGCCTGATCGATGAAGTTTCCGTATTTCGCAAGGAATTGGAGAAATCGAAAAAAGACGCACTCGACGATGCGCAAATGAATCGCTTCCTCACCTGCGACCTTGGCTTTCATGCCTTGCTAATGAGCCTGGCGTTCAATTCCAGGATGCAAAAGAGCATGAGTGAGACCCGGCTTTTGATCAGCGTCTTCGCCATCCGGCGCAGTGGTCATGGCAAAGAGGCGCTGACCAGCATCCAGAAATATCACCAAAATATTTTGAACGCGATCGTTAAGCAGGACAAGGAGTTGGCGATGCGCGAGTTGGCTGAGCACATCCAGGAAAGTCAACGGGAGCGAGTCAACGAATACGACCAGTGGCGCCGTGAAACCTCCATGCGGCACAGCATGCCCGCCTTTTTCAACCATCCTACGATCACCTCCCACCGATGATCCCTGGCGAATCGCCGGACCGTGGTTACAAATGGCTCGTCGTCGGGATCCTATGGTTCGTTTGTTTCTTCAACTACGCCGATCGCCAGGCAATCTTTTCGGTTTTTCCCCTTATCAAATCGCAGTTGGGACTCACCGACGTTCAGTTGGGCGTGGTGGGCGCGGCGTTCATGTGGATGTATGCCCTGTTCGGTCCCTTGGCCGGGTGGCTGTGCGACCGCCTGCCGCGCAAGACGCTCGTACTGGGAGGCTTGGTCGCGTGGTCACTTGTCACTGCGTTGACAGCGGTTTGTCACACCTACGCTCAGCTGGTCCTCTGCCGTGCCCTGAGCGGGTTGGGGGAGGCGGTTTATCTTCCCGCTTCGATGTCCCTGATCGGCGACTATCACGGGGCGGACACACGCTCTCGCGCCATGTCTTTACATCAGTCGAGCGTCTACGTAGGTTCCATCGCCGGAGGCGCCCTCTCCGGCCTTGTTGGTCAGTTCTATGGCTGGCGATGGAGCTTCATCCTCTTCGGATCCTGCGGACTGTTATTTGCTTTTGTCGTGGGAAAGTTCCTCCAGGAACCCGAGCGAGGCAGGTCCGACCAGCAAGCGGGCTCCGGCTCGTTCACCTCTGGGCCCGCTGGCAGCCTGCTCGATGAACTAAAGGCCCTGCTCAAGAGCCCGGCCGTCCGCCTGCTGATATTGGCATTTGTAGGCGCCAACTTCGTGGCTGTTGTCTTCCTCACCTGGATACCCTCATTCCTGTATCGCAAGTTTCACCTGAGCCTCAGCATGGCGGGATTGAACGGGACGTTGTATCTGCAGCTCTCTTCGGTTGCAGGCGTTCTATGCGGCGGCCTGCTGGCCGATTTCCTGATCCGGAGATTTGCCGGCGGACGAATGCTCACCCAGGCGCTGGGTCTGTTTCTGGGCATCCCGTTCCTGTTCTTCACCGGCTGGGCTGCCTCGGTCCCGGCCGTCGTACTGGGCATGATCGGCTTTGGCTACTGCAAAGGCATTTACGACGCCAACATATTCGCTTCGCTGTACGATGTTGTCGCGATCCGCCAGCGGGGCGTCGCTGCTGGAATGTTGAACTCCCTGGGCTGGCTTGGGGGCGGTTTCGCTCCCATCGCCATTGCTCTGGCCGCCAATCGATACGGGATGGGTCCGAGCATCAGCGGCACGGCGTTGGTTTACTGCATCTCAGGCGTTCTTATGCTGCTGGCAGCGCAGCAAACAATTGCCTCCCGCCTAAAACGCCCAATCGGCTGAAAAGCATGTGTGAAAGCCCACGCGTGAGAATCAGAGTTGTCCAAATTAGATTTTTCACTTGGCGAATTTCGACAGCACATGAATCCCTCACTGACCCTTGAGAGGTCGGGGAAGACCCTCGAACGAAGGGCACGGCTTCAGCCGAGTCCGCGACCTACGATTGGAAAGACGTACCTCAGGGGCTCTAAACAGGCTGCGGAAAAACTCAATGTTGTAGGTACGGGCTTCAGAGTGTTCGTGAGAACCAATTCCAAGTCACCGCGCTCATGCTTTGTATCAGGGCACGGCTTCAGCCGTGCCGCAATGGTTGGGTCTGATGAGGGCTTTAGCCCCTGGGCTACGTCTTCCCTCTTTGAAGGGCAAGGCTTCAGCCCGTACATAAAAGAAACAAAACGATGGGCTTCAGCCCGTACATAAACCCAGCCAAAATCATTTGGCCTTTAGGCCCGGGGGGTACGTTCTGCATCTCGTTTCCGCAGCCCGTTTAGCCGTGACCTTCGTTCATCACCGCAACCCGAGAACTGGGTATACATATGTATCTAGCATGTCGACAAACCGCGGCCAGCGTATGTATACTTCGCTTCGCGCCGGAAAGTCCGTTTTTTTAGGGGGGATTCGCGATGGTCGACAGCCACTCTATAAAGCACGCTCGGTTGATCGCGCCGCGGTTATCGGCCTGGAGAAACAACCATCCCAATTTCTCCCTGCCCAATGGCAGCATCGGCTCTTCTCCCGCCGGCACCATCACCAGTACCATTGGTTCCCAAAGGGAATTTCAGTTGGCTCTCCGCATTGCCTGGTAACTTGTCTTTCACGATTCTTGCCGGGGTGTTGAAGAATGCATTGGTACTCACGCAGAGATTTTGTCAAGAACGCGTCGTTCACCCTGGCCGCACATCGGGTCCACGGGTTTCAAGAAGCAACGCGAATCGACCTCAAAGAATGTGTTCTTGTCACTTCCCCAAACCCGGCCCCGCGCGAGGTCAAAGCTCTCACCGTCCTGGCGGAAGAGTCTTACAAGCGAAGCGGCCTGAGCTGGAAAGTGCGATCGTCCTCCAAAGCCACTGCGCCAGTCACGATCTATGCAGGGTTGGCGGCCTCCTTAGGCAAGCTGGGACCAAGAACGCAGGCGGCGGTTGCTTCCATCAACCCACACGTGCGGGAGATGTATGCGATCCATGGCGGAAGCGACGGTAGCGGGCGCTGGATCACGGTTGCCGGTAGCGACGAGCGTGGGGTGCTCTTTGGTGTAGGTCAACTGCTCCGTCTGATCGACTTTGGCCGGCAGACAGCAACCGTCGGCGAAGGCCGCTTGCCGATACACAGCAGCCCGAAATATCCCCTACGCGGCCATCAACTCGGCTATCGCCCCAAGACCAATGCCTACGACGCATGGACCGTTGAGATGTGGGACCAGTACATACGCGACCTGGCTGTGTTTGGCACTAATGCAATCGAGCTCATCCCTCCCAGGTCCGACGATGAGCCAGACAGTCCGCTCTTTCCTCTCCCTCCAGCGCAAATGATGGTCGAGATGTCACGCATTGCGGATAACTACGGACTGGATGTGTCTATCTGGTATCCGGCGATGGATAAGGACTACGGCGATCCGCAAACAGTGAACCGCGCCCTGAGCGAATGGGAAGAGGTCTTCAAGATGCTTCCGCGTGTGGATGTTGTGTTTGTACCTGGAGGCGATCCAGGCCATACCGAGCCCAAATACCTTTTGAATCTTCTGCAACAACAGAAGGTGGGGTTGCGTAAGTATCATCCCAACGCGCAGATGTGGGTATCTCCTCAATCTTTCACCGCGGCCTGGATGGAGGAGTTCTTCTCCATTGTATCTACGGCTGAGACGAAAAGCTGGCTCGATGGCGTAGTGGTAGGACCGCAATCCCGGTTAACACTTGCGGAGGTTCGGCGGCGTCTGCCCGCGCGGTACCCCATCCGCTTCTATCCTGACATTACCCACAGCACAGGTTGCCAATTTCCCGTTCCAGACTGGGATGTTGCCTATGCTCTCACCGAGGGAAGGGAGACGATCAACCCGCGTCCACTCGGCGAAGCCAATATCCTCAATAGATTTCTGCCTGGAACCATCGGCTTTATCAGCTACTCCGAGGGCTGCAACGACGATGCAAATAAATTCGTGTGGAGCGCTTTGGGGTGGGACCCGAAGAGAAGCGTGATCGATGTTCTTCGCGATTTTTCCCACTACTTCGCCGGCAAGGAGCAAGCTGAGGGCCTGGCCCATGGCCTCATGAGCTTGGAGAAGAATTGGCAGGCGCCATTGGCTACCAACACCTCCGTTGCCGTGACCCTTTCTCAATTCCAGGACATGGAGCGCACGGCCGCGCCTGCAGTGCTCGCTGACTGGCGGTTTCAGCAAGCGCTGTATCGGGCCTATTACGACGCTTATGTGCAAAGCCGCCTGGTAGAAGAAACCGCTCAGGTAGAGCGCGCGCTGGCGGTGCTACGCCGCGTGGACGAACTAGGTTGGACGCCTGAACCGCTTGAAATCGGCGCCGCGCCCAGTGCCACCTCTCCCAACGGGAGAGATCCCGTGTTGCTGCTGGAAGAAGCGCGCAACATTTTGCAACAAACACTGATCCAGTCGACAAGCGGCAGTCTGCGGGGAAGGGTTCTCGAACTGGGAGAAGCTCTTTTCCAGAGCATCCGCATGCAATTGGCCGTGGATCGTTACCGCGGAGAGGCAGTGGTCCGTGGAACCAATCTGGACACGCTGGACTATCCGGTCACCGATGCTCCGTGGATGCTTGCCAGGATTTCCGAGATCATGCGAGGACCCGATACAGCGAACCAACTTGCTGGAATCCGGGCCCTGTTGCACCGTACCGATCCTGGTCCGGGCGGTTTTTACGACGATCTGGGGAACGTAGCCAATCGTCCCCGCCTGCTTCTGGGTGAAGGCGCAGAGCGAGACCCTGAGTTCCGGGCCACTCCCCTGACAGGTTTCCTCTATCCCGATGTGCTTGGCAGTCGTGCGCCGATTGCCTGGAAACGATGGGCCGAGTCGCTCTTTGATGCGCCTCTCAAAATGCGCTACCCCGGTTTAGATCCAGCGGCGCACTACCGGTTGCGGGTCGTCTACAGCGGCGATCAGCCCACAAAAAAACTGCGGTTGATGGCCAATGAACAGTTTGAGATTCACCCCTATGTGTTGCGGCCCTGGCCACCAGTGCCCCAGGAATTCGAGGTTCCTGCCGCCGCAACTTCCGGAGGTGAGCTCACCCTCTCCTGGACGCGAGAGCAGGGTCTGGGTGGCTCTGGACGGGGCTGCCAGGTTTCTGAGGTCTGGCTAATCAACACAGCAGAGCAGGACAGGAAATAATGTCTGTTTGCGGGGAAAGAATGCAAATTCGCGGTTCTCACGCAGACTCTTTTAGCCGTACATAACTACTTTTAATTTGAAGGGTACGGCCTTTAGGCCGTACGTTTAGCAGTCAAGATGAATGCGGCTTTAGCCGCTGAGGGAACGACTCCGTCCAAGCAGAGACTTTTTCGTAAGCCGCAACGAACCCTTCCGCATCGCGCGGGAAAAAGCTACCGCTTCACCTCAACCACCGCCAACCCCTCCGCGGGAACTTCCAGTGTCAAAGACCCGCCGTGCAGGTGCTCCACCTGCGGCGGTTCCGGCCGCGCCACTTCTCGCAACTGTCGCAGTTGCTCCTGGCTGGGATAGACAGGCGCACCCATCTTGTCATAAGCCGCGAGCACATCCCCATGCGTCTTATCAACCCGGCTAATGCTCACCGCAGCATTAGACTTGACACCCTGAAATGTGAAGGTGATGGATTTAGCAGGAGCCGCCACGCCAGGTTCCGCCAGGTTCCACGCAGCGAAGACCAGGGAGCCATTCTTCGTTTTGGTCACCAGAACATCGTTCGCCGAGTCCGGAATTCGTTCCTCGCCGAGCGTATGCAGAAGCCGGAATACATTGAAAGAAGGTTTGGGCAAGTGATCAATCGCGATCAACCCGAAGCCTCCAAAGAACGGCCCCCGGATGACGCCTTGCTCTTCGAATACATCGGAAAACGTCCAGTAGGACATCAAAGTCACTTTTCCGTCGCACTCACGAATAGTGTTGGCTAACCAGGGGCCCATGTAAACCGAATCGGTGATATCCCGCTCACTCATATAGGTAGCGTTGAATTCGCTCCAGATCAGTGGAATATCCGGCCGCGCAGAAGCTGCAATCTGCGCGTGAACCTTATCGACCGCGGCAATCAGCATCTGGTGAGGGGCTATATCCGCTGGATGTCCGAGGATGTCCTGCGCCGAATCGTTGCCATAAGCGTGGGTGGAGACGAAGTCGAGCGGAATATGCTCCCTGGTTGTGTGGGCGATGATTGCGTCCACCCAGGCTGCCTGCGCGGTCGCGGGGCCACCCACGCGAATCCGTTGGTTCACCGCTTTGAGCGAGCGAGCGGTGTTGTCGTAAAGCTGAAAATACGTTTCCTGCGCCGGCCGGCCGCTCCAGAAATCGATGTTGGGTTCGTTCCAAACCTCAAAGTACCAACTCGCCACCTCGTCGATACCGTAGCGGTCAATCAAATGTTGAGCGAAGCCACTGATGAGCGCGTTCCACTTTGCGTAATCGGCTGGCGGAGAAACAATCGGCTTATACCAGAAGGGATGGTAGTCCAGGCGCGCCGCCAGCAGCTTGGGCATGAAGCTGAGCTCAACGAAGGGTTTCACTCCATTCGCGAGCAAGCCGTCATAGATCTGGTCAACGTAGTCGAAGTTGTAAATTGCGTTGCCTTGCTTATCCTCGGTATAAACGCCGATCTCGTCGTGGAAAATCGCGTGGAACCGAACATAGCGAAGGTCTGTGATCTGCTTTACCTGGCGTAAATCTTCGCGATAGCTCTCGCGCATGCTGAGTACCGCCCGGCCGGATCCAAACATCTGTTCCCAGAAATGAGGAAACGGTTTGGCCGCAGAGCGACTGTCGATGGTGATCGTTTCTGCGGTGGCGGCCTGAGCCGTGGCATCGCGATGGGCGCCGGCGAGCAGGCAAATGCCGACAGCCAGGCAGGGCAGGGGGAACAATCGCATGGAAAACCTCAGACCGGTCAGATGCTACACCTGATTCGATGGAGTCGCGTCAAACGCGCTTGGCGTTGACTTTAGTGGCGAGGCCCACCTTCTCCAACATCCATATGCCCAGGTAGTTCACATCGAGCTCGTACCAGGCCATTCCGTGGCGAGCCGAAACCGGGTGGGCGTGGTGGTTATTGTGCCATCCTTCGCCGCCGGTCAGCAGGGCTACCCACCAGTTGTTGCGGGAGTCGTCCCGGGTTTCAAACCGCCGCGAACCCCAGATGTGGGTTGCGGAGTTGACCAGCCAGGTGACATGCAGGCCAACCGTGACCCGGAAGAAAATGCCCCAAAACACCCATGGCCAACCACCCACAGCCAGCAATCCAAAGCCGAGCACGGTCACAGGCAGCCAATGGAAGCGGTTCAGCCAGCGGTAGAAGCCCTGTTTCATCAGGTCGGGGGCATAGCGCTGGAGGATAGCGCTGTCGTTGTGGAGGGAGCCGTTCAGGATCCAGCCCATATGCGACCACCATTTGCCATCGCGCGGCGAATGGGGATCACCCGGCTTGTCGGTAAATTGATGGTGCAGGCGATGCACAGCGACCCAGTAGACGGGGCTGCCCTGCAGGGCCATGGTGCCCAGGATGGCCATCGTGTATTCCAGCCACTTGGGCACGACATAGCCGCGGTGGGTTAGCAAACGATGGTAAGACAGCCCGATACCGACATTTTGGGTAAGAACCCAGGTCAGGGCAAAGACAACCAGGGCGGGCCACCGAAACGTGAACAAAGCCGCCAACGCCCCCAGGTGGAAAGCCCCGATAGTCAGCGCAAAATTCCATTGAAATCGATCCTTCTGGGGCTCCAGGGCTGCCTGGAGTTCGGCCGCCTCAGTCGCCACGCTCCCCGGATTCGTGACCGTTGCCATTATCTACACTCTGCTCCTCTCGGTAGGCTAGTTGGCGCAAGCCCCCACCGGTGTAAGAGTTGCGTAATACCTCAGGCTCGGAGGCCACGGCGGATGGTTGTGGTTGTTACGAAATCGGTCGTATACTGAATATGCGACCAGCCCGGTCGCAATTGCATCTCAAGGTAGGCAGGAATGCTAAGGCTAACCAAGAAGGCGGACTACGGTTTAATGGCCCTGAAGTTCCTGGCCGAGCGTGCCGACATGCCTTCCCTGAGTGCAAAGGATATTGCCGAGGCTTACGGTATTCCTCCGCAGTTGCTGGCCAAGATTCTGCAGCGGCTTACCAAGGCAGGATTGCTTCGCTCTCATGCCGGTACCAATGGCGGATACGCGCTTTCGCGGTCGCCCGGGGACATTACCGCATTTGAGGTGATCGGCGCTATCGATGGGCCGCTTTTTATCACCTCTTGCGAAACCGGCCCGCATGGTTGTGACCTCACCGATAGCTGCACCGTCAGGGAGCCGCTGCGCAAGGTGAATGAGAGCATCGCAGACGTGTTAAAGGCGATTCGCGTATCGGACCTGTGTGAACCCGAACCAACCCGGAAATACCACGGGAGAACGGCCGAATCCGTGCTGGTAAGCCTGGGCGACTGAGGCAACGTACCAAGATCCATGGAATGTTAGGAGTAGGAGACCGGAATGAGCACCGTTGAGAATGCATTGAAGGCGCCGGCAAACGTAAAGCTGCCAATTTATATGGATGATCACGCGACCACTGCGATGGATCCCCGCGTGCTTGAAGCGATGATGCCCTACTTCACCGCCAAATTCGGCAATGCGGCTAGCCGCAACCACTCCTTCGGGTGGGAAGCTGAGCAGGCCGTCGAGCGCGCTCGCGAACAGGTCGCTAAGCTGATTGGCGCCACCGCCAAAGAAATAATTTTTACCTCCGGCGCCACTGAGAGCAATAACCTTGCTATCAAGGGCATCGCAGAGATGTACCGCGAGCGCGGAAATCACATTATTACCCAGGTGACCGAGCACAAAGCGGTACTGGACGCCTGTAAGCGGCTGGAAAAGTATGGCTACCGGGTGACCTATCTACCGGTAAAGGCAGACGGCCTGATTGACATTGAAGACCTGAAACGGGCTATCGACGACAAGACGATTCTGGTCACTATCATGTTTGCCAACAATGAGATAGGGGTTCTTCAGCCAATAGCGGAGATCGGCAAAATCTGTCATGAGCGCAACATCATCTTTCACACCGACGCCGTCCAGGCCGTGGGCAAGATCCCAGTCGACGTAAATGCCTTGAACATTGACTGCCTGTCCCTGACCGGGCACAAGATTTACGGGCCCAAGGGATGTGGCGCGTTGTATGTCCGGCGGCGCAATCCACGGGTACAGATCTCCGGTCAGATCGATGGAGGCGGACACGAACGCGGTATGCGGTCTGGAACCCTCAACGTCCCTGGCATCGTCGGTCTCGGCAAGGCTTGTGAGATTGCCGGTGAGGAAATGGCCGCGGAGGCGGAGCGGCTGGGCAAACTCCGGGACAAGCTGAAAAACAAGCTGGAATCGAACCTGGACTACGTTCATGTGAATGGCTCGATGGAACACCGTCTGCCGGCCAACCTTAACGTCAGCTTTGTCTACGTCGAGGGTGAGTCGCTTCTGATGGGCATTAACGATGTTGCAGTTTCCAGTGGCTCGGCCTGCACCTCTGCGTCACTTGAACCATCTTATGTTTTGAAGGCCTTGGGACTGGGGGACGACGTGGCTCATAGCTCCATTCGTTTTGGTCTGGGCCGCTTCAACACGGAAGCCGAAGTTGATTATGTTGCAGACAAGGTGATTGACGTAGTGCAGAAGCTTAGGGAACTTTCGCCGCTCTATGAAATGGTGAAAGAAGGCATCGACATTTCAAAGATTGAGTGGCAAGCGCACTAAAGGCATTCGCTTTTGGTGTAGAGGCACAACGAGCTGGGTACCCAAACGAGGGAAATATAAAATGGCATATAGCGACAAAGTAATTGACCACTACAACAATCCACGGAACGTAGGCCAGATGGACAAGAGCCAATCTGAGGTTGGTACAGGTCTGGTTGGCGCTCCTGAATGCGGTGACGTGATGCGTTTGCAGATCAGGGTCAATCCCGAAACACACGTGATTGAAGAAGCAAAGTTCAAGACCTTCGGCTGCGGTTCGGCGATTGCGTCCTCTTCGCTCGCAACCGAGTGGGTCAAGGGCAAGACGGTCGCGGAAGCAATGCAGATCAAGAACACCGACATCGTGAAGGAACTTGCTTTGCCGCCAGTCAAGATTCACTGTTCGGTGCTGGCGGAAGATGCAATCCGCGCGGCGATTGGCGATTGGAAGAAAAAGAACGGCGTGACCGAAGCGGCGGAAGTCACAGCAGTTGCTCACTAGAACAGAAGGCAAGATGGAATTAGCTGTCCTTAATGCGGAAAACGCAGCACCGAATCAGAAGGGCATCCAGATCACGGAGCGTGCCCTGAAGCGGATTCGCGTGGCCATGGCCAAAGAAGGGGTCTCTCCTGAACAGGGGGGGCTCCGCCTTGGTATTCAAGGCGGCGGCTGTTCCGGTCTCTCCTATAACATTCGCTTCGACTCTCAACCGCGAGAGCGCGACCGCGTGTACAACTTTGAGGATGTTCGCGTTTTTGTCGACCCCAAGTCGTTCATCTACCTCCACGGCATGATTCTCGACTACGAAGAGACGCTGATGCGGCAGGGATTCAACTTCATCAATCCCAATTCAACCAAGTCCTGCGGTTGCGGTTCATCGTTTTCGGCCTAGACGTGTCGGGATCTGCTCCGCCCTATGCAAATTGCTGAAAATGTAAGTGCGCCGGCAAAGTGCTGGTCCTGTGGACAAGAGGTCGCGGACGGGCAGCCCTTTTGCTCTTCCTGCGGCAAAGTCCAACCGCCGCATCAGGCGGACTACTTCGTCATGTTTGGCTTGCCGCCCAAGCTCGATCTTGATGTCCAGGCCCTGGAAAAGCAGTTTTACCGTTACAGCCGAAAGCTGCACCCTGATGTTCATGCCCGGGCCTCGCAACAGGAGCAGGAATGGAGCCTCGCGCAGGCTTCGCTGCTGAACGATGCGTACCGCACCTTGAAGAATCCGCTGGACCGGACCAAATATTTGTTGCGTCTGGAGGGGGTGCAGTTTGAGGAGGATCGGGGGGCGAATCCGTCCAAGGTTCCTGCGGATCTGCTGGAAGAGGTGTTTGAGCTGAACATGCAGCTCGAGGAATTGCGCCAGAACCAGAAGATGGGCGAAGACGACCCGCAGTTGCGTCACGATCTCGAGACTGCGAAGACCCAGTTTGCCGCCCAGCTCAGCACCCTCGACGAGCAAGTGCGTTCGCGATGGTCGGCCTGGGATGCCGCTTGGGAACAGAACGACGAAGCAAACAAAACCGCGGCGAAAGAAGCGATGACTGCGTTGCTGCAACGCCGCAGTTACCTGCAGAACCTGGTGCGCGACGTGGACCAGACCCTGGGAGGGTCATAAGAGTTATGGCGGATGAGCGCATAGTCGGTATCGACCTTGGCACGACCAACTCGTTGGTCGCATTCATGCAAGGCGAGAAGCCCGTCGTCATACCCGGGGAAGATGGCCTGAACCTGGTACCGTCGGTGGTGGCGTTGCCACCGGCTCGTGATGGCAGCCGCCCCACGATGCTGGTCGGCAATGCGGCGCGCAACACGCTATTGCGCACGCCTGAGCGAGCCATTTACTCCGTAAAGCGCCTCATGGGACGCGGGGTCGAAGACGTCGCTGAGGAACTGAAATTCTTTCCCTTCCGGCTGGTTGACGATATCCAGCCTGGTGAAGTGTTACGGATACGCCTCGGGGATGCGGAGTTCACACCGCCGGAGATTTCCGCGCACATCCTGCGCCAGCTCAAGCGGAACGCGGAACGTTATTTTGGCGCCCCAGTGACCCAGGCTGTGATCACCGTGCCGGCATACTTTAATGATGCCCAGCGGCAGGCTACAAAGGATGCGGGGCGCATGGCGGGACTCGAAGTTCTGCGCCTGGTCAATGAGCCAACAGCCGCCGCCCTGGCGTATGGTCTCGATCGCCAAAAAGAAGGCATCATCGCAGTCTACGATTTCGGTGGCGGAACGTTCGACATCTCTATTCTCAAGCTGCATGAGGGCATCTTTGAGGTGATCGCTACCAACGGCGACACTCATCTGGGCGGCGATGACATTGACAATCTTCTGATTGCGATCGCGCTCGATGATATCGCCGGGGCTGAAGGAACCGATTTACGCCGGCAGCCGGAGGCCATACAAGCCATACGTAAGGCGATGATCGAGGCCAAGGTCGTGCTTTCGTCACAGCCGGTGGCACACATCGACATCCAGCTCCCACACGGCGGCCGCTACCGTCGGGAACTGACTCGGGAACAATTCGAACAGCTGATTCAGCCGATTGTTGCCCGTACCATCGCCCCCTGCCGCGACGCTCTGCGCGATGCAGCGTCTTACTCCCGATCAGATCGGCGAGGTGGTGCTGGTGGGTGGTTCCACACGCATTCCTCTGGTGCAGCGTTTGGTCAGCGATGCGTTTGAACTGCCGCGTCGTGGCAAGCAGCCGCGCACCGAGCTCAATCCGGATGAGGTAGTGGCCCTCGGCGCCGCTGTTCAGGCCAATATTCTGGGCGGCGGATCGAAGGCCACCGAGGACATGCTGCTGCTCGATGTGACCCCGTTATCGCTGGGCATCGAGGCCTTAGGAGGAGTGGTCGCTAAGATCATTCAGCGCAACTCAACCATCCCGGCTTCCGCCTCCGAATCATTCACCACCGGGGTGGATGGGCAGACCAATGTCGCCATCCACGTGCTGCAGGGTGAGCGTGAGATGGCCAAGGACTGCCGCTCGCTGGCACGTTTCGACCTGAAAGGGATTCCGCCCATGAGTGCGGGATTGCCGCGCATCGAGGTGAAGTTCCTCATCGACGCCAATGGAATCCTTCACGTTTCGGCGTTGGAGCAACGCAGCGGCAAGCAGGCGGAGGTCTCGGTGAAGCCGGCCTATGGCCTGACGGACGAGCAGGTGGAATCGATGATTCTTGAATCCTTCGATCACGCCGAAGAGGATATTCATCTTCGCCAGTTGGTCGAAGCCAGGAACGAAGCGGACACCATTCTGAATGCGCTGGAAAAAGCGCCTTCCAGCCCTGCATGGCAACAGCTCGACGCGGATGAGCGGGCTGAAATCAGCTCGTTGAGCGCTGAGCTCAGCGTCCTTAAGCAGGGCGATGATCTACAGGCGCTGCGGGCTGGGACTGAAGCGTTGGACAAAGCAACCCACCGCTTTGCCGAGCTCATGATGGACGCAGCTGTTTCCACCGCAATCAAGGGCCAGACCATGCAATCCGCGGATGACAACGTGGGCACAGGTCCCGCTGCTCCGCACCCCATTGCCCAGGCAGAGTTCATTGAAAGAAAGTAAACCGATGACTGACAATATGGTCCGCGTCACATTTCTTCCTGAAGGCCGCAAGGTAGAGTTCCCCTACGGCTCACTCCCCTACGGGCATCATGGAAAGCCCATGTCGTTCCTCGACGTGGCCGAGCACTTCGACATTTTCCTCGATCACGCATGTGGCGGAGTGTGTGCCTGCACCACCTGTCATCTTTGGACGAAAGACGGCAGCGAAGCACTCACGCCGGCGGATGACGATGAGCTCGACCGGCTGGATATGGCAGCGGATCAACAGCTCAACTCACGGCTTGGCTGCCAGGCCGTGATCACTGGCCCAGGAGATTACGTGGTGGAGATCCCCAAGTGGAATCGCAACTACGTATCCGAGGGCAAGCCGCTCACCATGGCAGAAGGAAAGTAAGGAGCCGACGATGGCGCGTGAAATAACCTGGAATGACGCGGAAGAGATCGGTATCCAACTTCAGGAAAAGTATCCGGACCTCGACCCCTTCACCGTACGCTTCACCGACCTGCACAAATACGTAACCGAGCTTGAGGGCTTTGCCGATGACCCGGCAAAGTCGAATGAGCCCAAGCTTGAGGCCATTCAGATGGCCTGGCACGAAGAATACAAAGACGCGCAGTAAACGGAGTCGTTCGCGGACCTCTCGTGGAAACGCCGAATCTCACCCCCGTCACAAATTTGTCATCTCGACCGGAGCGAAGCGGAGTGGAGAGATCTGCGGTTTTCCGTTTAGGTCCGCAAAGCCGTGTTCGGCTTCACACCGACAGCGCGCGGCATCCGCGCCAGCTCCGCGTCCGTCGACGCATCGGGAACCGAGCAGCCTGGCGTAATGATGTATTTGCTCCCCGCCTGCTCCCGAGCCAACATCCATTGTTTGCGGATTTCTTCTGTAGTCAGCTTGTCGAAATCCACTTCATCCACACCGCCGGCAATTGCCTGGGCGTACTCTTTGCGAACCTCGGCGATAGGAATGCCGCTCGTCTTTACCGAGTAATTGATGACCGGCGCCTGAAAGTCTTTGAATTGATCCAGGTAGGGTCTCTCCAGCGTATGGAGGTGCAGAAGCGTCAGCTTGGTATCCGCCAGGGCGGCAAGCACCCGCTTATCGTACGGCCGGCTATAGCGCTCATAATCAGAAACCGATCCAAATTTGCTGGTGGCATTGAAAATGCTGACCAGTGTCCCCGAGCAGCCAATCTCCTGGGAACGCCGTATATGGTGGATGGTGGATTGGGTAATAGCTTCCATCGCCTGCTCCCAGCCGGCAGTGTTCTCTTTTTGGAAGGTGTGAATGCTGTTGATCACGTCCGTTCGATCCTCGCCACCCTTCTTGCCGGCGAACTCAGGCTCGGCCGCCAACAACAACATCGCTGTCATATATGGGCCATAAAGGGTGTCAATGAAATACGCGTCACCGTGTAAGCCATCACGAACCAACTCCAGGGTATGCAGCTGCTCGGGATAAGGCGTCTTCAAAGGCTCCAACTCATACCACTTGCCGGTTTTTGATCGTGGATAGTCGAAGTCATTCATCACTTTGACAAAGTCGGTATCGTATTTGCGATGAAACTCCAGATGATCCTGGGCTTCGAGCTCTGCGGTCGGGCGCTTGTAATGGTGCCACAGGCTAAAAGGGGGACGGTCTACATCCTCTCCTCGCAACGCGCGGTCGACACGTTCCTTATGGGAAAGACGGGTGGAGGACGCGAAGGACGGGACTGCCGTCATTGCTGTGGCTGCGGCCATTGCGGAAATGAATTGCCGGCGGTTCATAGATTGCGGCTCCTTCAATGCCAATCGAACGCGCCGCGGAAGAGTTCCAGGTCCGCGGGCTTTTCAGCCTCGTAATAAATTGACAACACATCGAAGCGAACCTGGTCCGGCGGGTCTTGGAATGCCAGAAGGTATTGGCGCGCCATCCGGCGCAGCATCCTCATCTTGTCCTGGTCGACAGCGGATTCTGCTGTCGCGACGTCCCGGCCGCTACGGGTTTTTACTTCGATAAAGCAGAGAGCATTGTCTTCCCAGGCTACCAGGTCCAGATCGCCACGAACCTTTCCGCTACGCCAGTCACGCGCGACAACTGTATACCCGGCGCGGCGCAGGTAGAAGAAAGCCGCTTCTTCACCACGGCGTCCTAGCTCCAGGTGCGATGCCCGGCTTCTCCCTAAACGAACGGTGAGATAGTCACTGGCATGAACAAATTCTTCGAGCAGCCGCAGTGCAAGCATGGGGCCTATTCTATTCCCGGGCACCATCCTTCCACACGCGGGCAAATTTTCCGCCGCTTTGACGTCGCGGGACGCAACGCGGCTATGTCTTGTGACCGCCTTTTTCTTGAGCACTATGTGGACGCAGCAACCGGGCTAAACTACTGACAGTGATCGACGTGAAGTCCCCCATCACCATCTCGAAGGAAGACTATCTAAAGGCCGTTCTCGAAGCGGAGAGCGAAGGGCAGGAGGTTATTCCGGCAACCCTGGCCCACTGGCTTTCGGTTTCGCCACCCGCGGTCACCATGGCGCTCAAACGCTTGAGGCGCGACGGATATCTCGAGGTCAAGCCAGACGGAATTGTGCGGCTCACACCCAAAGGTAAGGAGACGGCCTACCGGACGGCGTTGCGGCACCATCTAATAGAACGCATGCTGGCGGAGATGTTTGGCATGGAATGGTATGAAGTCCACGTCGAAGCCGAGCGCCTGGAGCATGCGGTGTCGCCGGCGTTTGAAGCCAAGTTGCTGGAACGCCTGGGCTCGAAGGGCACCTGCCCCCACGGAAATTGGGTGCTGCCGGAAAGTCCGGAACAGCGCGGTAAACGCGGGCTGGTCTTACTCTCCGAAGCCAAAGAGGACGCCGGATACACGGTTATAAGCCTATACGAACGTGATCCAAAACTGCTGCTTTTCCTGCACCAGGCGGGCATTGCGCCTGGCGGGCGGGTAAGAATCCTGGCCAAGAACTACGACCGGACGATCTCCATTGAGACCACCGCCGGCCGTTCCACTCTGGGGCATCCGGCGGCTGAGAGGGTCTGGGTGAAGCGGCGTGGAAAAACATGAACGCGATTTAGTTTTAGAATTATTAAGGTGCGTGAAACCGAAGGTCCCCAATGCGATACCGAAAGTAATAGAACGTCGAAGAGATGTCGCATTGTGAACCAGTGTCGTTGAGGTAGCCTCGATGCGAATGAGGAATCTTTCCTTTATCTGGTTTGTGGGTGCGGTTGTCTGGTGGTTTGACGCCGCGGTGGCCGTTCACTACGGCAACAAATCCCACGCCATCCTGGCGCTCGCGGTGGCCTGTGTTTTCTTTGCCGCCGGGGTCATGTGGGTGAAGAGCACCGAAAAGCGCTGAGCTCGTCAAAGTACTAAGTCTTTTGGAAACGCGCCTCGCTCAGGTCCAGTTCGCGCTCGATGGTCCTGAGCAGCTCATCGTTGATCTTGTCTTCATTACGCAAAATGACGGCCGTTGAGCGTTCGAGTGCCCGTAACTCCTGGCCAAGATTCCGTTCGTAGCGAGCCAGGGCGATTTCCCGCTCTGGCTTCACCTCTTCGCCCCCAGCTTCGACCAGGGTCGCGCGGGCCTGGTAATGGCGGATCATGTCCTGGTAGATCTCCTTATGATCCGATTTTGCCTGTCGCGACAGATCCTTCAGGTAATCGAGCACAGTGTGCAGGATGAGCAGACGAGCCTGCTGCTCTTCCAGGTTGTTATCGCCCACCGCGAGTCCCAATTTCCTGATCACCGCCGGTAGCGTGAGCCCCTGGAGGACGAGGGTGACAAAGATCACACAAAAGGTCAGAAAGATGATGAAGTCTCGCTGCGGGAAAGGTTCGCCGTTCTGCAGCACCGTGGGCAGCGAGATGGCAGCAGCCAGGGCCAGCACTCCGCGCATCCCTGTCCAGGCCACGATAAAGACTTGCTTGCCGTTGGGACGCGGCTCTCCTTGGTGCAACAGATGCTGTCGTATCCAATAGGAGATAGCCGCACCGGGATACACCCAGATGATCCTCAGCGCGACGACCAGTATCGCGAAGGTTATTCCATATCGGATGAGTTGCTCCATGGAACGATCGTGGATGCCGCTCAGAATCAGTCGAAGCTGCAGGCCCATCAGGATAAAAACGAGACCGTTCAGGCCGAATTCCAGCGTCTTCCACACTGCGGTGCCCTCGATACGCGCATTGATGGACAAGGTTTCCGAGCTCTTGCGCCCGAGATACAGGCCGCAGACCACGGTCGCGAGCACGCCCGAGGCATGAATCCCTTCTGCTGCAAGGTAAGCCAGGTAAGGGGTGGCGAGGGACAGGGTGATTTCCACGGGCGAGTCGGTAATCTCGAGTGAGACTTTGTGGATGACAAAGGCAGCGAAGAACCCAATCGCTATCCCTCCGGCTACCAACCAGAGAAGTTCCAACATTGCCAGGCCCGGTCCAGGACGTCTCCCGGCGACCACGAGGGCAACAGAAAATTGCAGGGCGAGCAGACCACTGGCATCGTTGACCAGGCTTTCGCCTTCCAGTACATCGACGATCCGGCGCGGTAGGCCGAGGCGCTTGGCAATGGCGGTCGCAGCGATCGCATCCGTGGTAGATACCACCGCTCCAAGAACCGCGCCCAGCTGGTGGTCAAATCCAGGAATCAACCACGCTGTACCCAGCGCAACGCCAACCACAGTAAATCCAACCAGGCCAAAGGCCAGCATCAGGATACTGACAATGTTTTTATGAAAGTCGCGCCAGGAAGTGTTGAAGCCGCCGATGAAGAGCAGCGGAGGCAGAACCACCAGAAAAACGACGTCCGGATTCAACGCGATCTGCGGCAGGCGGGGAAAGAGTGAGAGAACCACTCCACCCATGAAGAGCACGATGGGATAAGGAATCTTGAAACGCTGCGCGAGGGTGGTAAGCCCGGCCACCAGGAGCACGAGAAAAAGAAGTATGAGCTCGAGGTGGTGAATGCCTGCGGCCTGCACGGGGCGGTCTCCAGAGATTCAGATTAACCCAGAGAATAGCGAATGCCCCACCTCGAATGGGGCATCCCCAGATGCATCAGACAGTCGCGGAGGCAAAGCTGGCGGCCTGCGCGTGCTCCTGCTCTGCCTGGGCCACGCATTGCTCGAAGATATCGAGGCCAATGGTAGCTTCATGCTGGTTCAGGATCAGCGGGGGCGCCAGGCGGATGGAGGTTTCTCCGCAACCCAGCAGCAGGAGACCTTTTTCAAAGGCCAGGGAGACGATGCGATCACGCAGTGCTGGCGCGGGTTCGCGGGTTTGCTGACTCTTGACGATCTCAACCCCGATCATCAATCCTCGGCCGCGAACGTCGCCTACGATCGGGTGCTTCGAAGGCCAGTCGCGCAAGCGGGAAAAGAAAACTTCTCCCATCGCAGCTGCATTGGCGATGCCCTCACGTTCAAGAACGTCCATGGTCGCCAGGGCTGCGGCGATAGCTACCGGGTTGCCCCCGAAGGTCGAAGCGTGGGAGCCGGGGACCCAGTCCATGAGTTCGGCGCGCGTCATGCAGATACCCAGTGGCATACCCGAGGCGATGCCCTTGGCGATACACACCATGTCCGGCTGCACCCCGGAGTGCTCGACGGCCCACCATTTGCCGCTACGGCCCGCTCCCGATTGCACTTCGTCGACCACCAGAAGAATGCCGTGCCTGTCACAAATACGGCGCAGCTCCTGCATGAAGATATCGGGCGCCACCACGTAGCCACCTTCTCCCTGGATGGGCTCCACAAAGATAGCGGCGACTTCTTCCGGGGGTAACGTGGTCTTGAAAAGCTTTTCTTCGATGTAACGGGCGCAGGCCAGAGCAAAGTGCTCCTCTTCCTCAGGCCCCCCGCTACACCCGCGATAGGCATAGGGATAGCGCACGTGCGTGACCCCGGGAACCAGCGGGGCAAAACGGCGCCGTTGCTGGGGTTTGGAAGCGGTGAGCGAAAGAGCGCCCATGGTCCGGCCGTGGAAACCGCCAAAGAACGCGATCACCTGCTGGCGCCCGGTGTGGTACCGGGCTAACTTCAGCGCGCACTCGATGGCTTCCGCACCGGAATTTCCATAGTAGAAGCGGTGGGGTCCGGGCATGGGCGCAATGGCCGAGAGGCGCTCGGCAAGGGTCACCATATGCTCGTAGTAAAAATCGGTGCCGGAGATGTGGATCAGCTCGGCGGCCTGTTGCTGGATAGCGGCGACTACTTCGGGATGGCAATGGCCGGTCGAAACAACGGCGATGCCGGCGGCAAAGTCCAGAAACTCGTTTCCATCCACATCCTCAACCCGCACGCCGCGGCCGCGTTTGGCCACCATGGGGTAGGAACGGGTGTAGCTGGGGGAGACATAGCGCTCGTCGCCCGCGACAATCGCGCGGGCTTTCGGGCCTGGCAACGGACCCAGGAGTTTCGGACCGTACTGGGCAAGAAGGGTGCTGCTCATGTGACCATTCTTCTGCATGATGCTTCTCTGCTTTCTCGGCGTTTCTTCAAAAGGCGAGTCAGTCGACCGCCGCCGATGGAATGCGGGCAGTCGGAGGCAGGGCAGAGCTTCGGCGGAGGAACGCTAGTCGCCGCCGAAGAGACTAGGTCGGGTGCCAGCGGGGAGCACGTTCAGACGCGTGCGTGGCATGGGGGAGGAGCCGATGTACGGACGGCGCGATCTGTGGTAGTCCACCCTCATTTTAGATCCCCTTGCTCCCTAAGGCTACCACGGGGCCATCGTCCTGGGCTCTCCCTGTAACGGTAACAAGGCTTTGGGTGCCCATTCTGCACCGGCTTTTGGCGTGGGGTGGGCTACAGGCTGCCGAAAAACTCAATGCTTAAGGTACGGGAGGGTGGGTATGGGCTTCAGATGGTGTGTGAGGACTCGCTTTTTGAAGGGTACGGGCTAAACAGCCCGTACATTAACTACTTAACATAGGATGGGCTTTACAGGGTGTGTGAGAACTTCGATTCGAAATTCAGTCCCGAAGGGACGTCTGAACTTAGCCCAGGACGACAGTCCTGGGTTAACCGAAAAAGCTGGATTAGTCCCGCCAGGGACGGCTGAAACCTCGTCCCCTGTGTTCAGCCGTCCCTTACGGGACTGGTCGGATTGCTTATATCTACCCAGGACTGGCGTCCTGGGCTAAGTTCAGACGTCCCTTCGGGACTGAGAGCAAGGTTCTCCCACACCCTGTAAAGCCCTCATCCATTCGATTCTTGTACGGCACACTCGAAAACCACCGCACTAAGGTTTTCATCACCTTGGGTGAGCCGCAGGCTCGAGCTGGACAAACACAGGACCGGAGTGTCCGGGTTCTATTTCCTTTTCCAGCGCGCGCCATCTTTGGAATCCTCGATCAGGATCCCCAACTCAGCCAATTCCTTGCGAATGCTGTCGCTGCGGGCAAAATTCCGGGTGCGACGAGCCTGCTCTCGCTCCGCCAGCAGTGCATCGATCTGCTGGTCGCTGAGCGAGTAGGCAGCCACCAGTTCAGGCGCCGCCTGGTCGCTCCGCCCTTCCTCCTGCGCCCATTGCAGGGCGCCACGGGCGATTTCGGCGTCGCGGTCGTCAAGGACGGCAAAGATCTCATCGAAGCGGCGGAGTGCCTCGGTGATGGCGGCGACGTTTCCGGCATATAACTTGCCTGAGTCCGCCGCGACATTCCCGGTCCGAACAAGCTCAAAAATAGCCGCCCGGGCTTCCGAGGTATTCAAGTCGTCCGCCAGCGCGGCACAGAAGTTTTGCTGGGCTTTCATCGCCTGGGTCTCCAGCTCCGGATTCATCCCTGCCGGCCAGTTTCCCCCCCGGATTCTTTGGGCAAAGGTACGCACCCGTTCGACGGCGCTAGCCGATTCCGTCAAACCATCCATCGTGAAGTTCAACGGGTGCCGGTAGGGAACCGAAATGAGCAGAAAGCGGATTGCCGACGGCTTGTAACCCTTGAGTAACAAGTCGCGCAAAGTGAAGAAGTTACCCTCAGACTTCGACATCTTGCGGCCGTCTACCAGCAGAAAGCGAACGTGCATCCAGTGGTAGGCCATGGTCTTTCCGGTGGCCGACTCTGATTGCGCGATTTCGTTCTCATGGTGGGGAAACATCAGGTCCTCCCCGCCGGCGTGCAGGTCGAAGCTCTCGCCCAGGTACCGGAGCGCCATGGCGGAGCACTCGATATGCCAGCCCGGCCGGCCGGGGCCCAGTCTGGTGTCCCAGTGTTCCCCGGGCTTGGCGGCCTTCCAAAGGGCAAAATCGCGGGCCGAATCCTTGTCGTACTCGTCCAGATCCACCCGCGCGCCGTCGTTGATGGCGGAGAAATCCTTTTTGGATAGCTTGCCGTATTCGGGAAATCCGGCTATGCGGAAATACCAGGAGCCGTCCGGGGCTTGATAGGCAAGGTCCTTCGCCGCCAGCCGCTGGATCAGATCAACCATCTGCGGGATGTTCTCCGTAGCCCGGGCGATAATCTCCGGCCGTTCGCAGCCGAGTGCGTCCAGATCCTGAAAGAAGGC
Source organism: uncultured Acidobacteriaceae bacterium (assembly GCA_963717225.1). GTDB lineage: Bacteria > Acidobacteriota > Terriglobia > Terriglobales > Acidobacteriaceae > PALSA-350. Next base: position 69,889 of record CAVQWB010000009.1, read on the forward strand.
CCGCTCATATTTCTCGGTGTATTTGTTTATGGGCAAATGGGCGGCGGCGGCGTTACGGATGATCTTATCGTCCACGTCCGTTATGTTCATGACGTGGAGCAACTTGCGCCCCTGTTGCTTCAAGAAGCGGCGGAGCACGTCCAGTTGCAGGAAGGTGCGAAAGTTGCCGATATGCCCGTAGTCGTAGACCGTGGGTCCGCAAACGTAAATGCGCAGCGTCTCGCCATCGGAAGGCTCGAGATCTTCGACAGTGTTGGAGAGTGTGTTGAAGAGACGGATGGTCATCCAGGTTGGGGGCTACCAGAGCCTCATGGTAACTTTTCGAGCCGCCAGCGTCCACATGGGCGGGCTTGCTGGTATCCAGGTTGGCACACCACTACCCGGATTTCCTGCCACGCAGCACTGGACAAGGCCGCGTATGCACCTTTCTTTAACGAGAGGCGCATGATGTTTCTAGGGACCAAGCGTGTGGTATTTCAACAACAGTAGCTCTATTGGATGCTGAGTTTTGGCTTTGTATCAGGGCACGACTTTAGTCGTGCCGTAAGGGAAGCAAAGAGAATTGGGCTTTAGAGTGTGCGTGAGAACCCAATCCAAGTCACCGCGCTCATGCTTTGTATCAGGGCACGGCTTCAGCCGTGCCGCAATGGTTGGGGTCTGATGAGGGCTTTAGCCCCTGGGCTGTGTCTTCCCTTTTTGAAGGGCACCGGCTTCAGCCCGTACATAAAAGAAACAAAACGATGGGCTTTAGCCCCTGCAAGGGCACAACCTGCACGAAATGCATCGCGCATCTATGGTTCAGAACCGTCAAAGCAGGACTGGTACACCTACTTGGCAGAGAAAAAAGCGCAGGGGCCAAAGCCCAGATCTTGGCTGGCCTCCAACGGCCCGACTAAAGTCGTGCCCTGATACAAAGCATCAGAGCCCCAGAAACTCACGCGTTCCTTTAGATTTGAATCTATCCGCCCTCTCTGAAATGAAACTATAGGCACCTTTCTTTAAGGAAAGGCGCATGATGTTTGCCAACGCCACCAACTTCTACAGGAAATCCGGAGCTAGGGCAGCAGACGCTTAACTTCGGCCATGGATTTCCCTTTCCAATGGCGGGTAAAGTTGTCGAGCGTGCAAAGAGAAACGCTGCGCATGCGATCCACATAGAGCGCACCCGACAAATGATCGATCTCGTGCTGCAGGATGCGGGCGTGCCAGCCGGATGCACGAATCACTTTCGGCCGGCCCTGGCCATCGAGACATTCGACCTTTACCTTGCGCGCGCGAGGCACCAGCGCTACCAGGCCAGGAAGGCTCAGGCAGCCCTCAAAAAACTCGACCTCCGGCGCTTCTTCAAAAGTAACAACGGGATTGATGATGACCTCGAAGGCCACCGGCTTGCGCTCCCGCTCGGCCAGCATCTCCCGGCTAAAGTCCTTCATATATTCTTCGCGGTCTTCGATCACGGCGAGCTGCAAGGGCAAACCCACCTGCGGCGCGGCCAGGCCGACACCCGGCGCGTCGTGCATCGTCTCGCGCATGGAGCCGATCAGTTCCTGGGTGCTGGGCAGCAGGATCTCCTCCGGCCGTAGAGGCCTGGCGCGTTCCCGCAGTACTGGTTCACCAACCGCTCTAATCTTCAGAATCATTTCTTCCCCAGGGCCAGCGAGGCATTGGCGGTCAGGTCCAGGGGCGCAAACTCGCCGGCCAGGAACCTGGGCCAGGCTGCAGCCGCAATCATGGCCGCATTGTCGGTGGAGAGCACTACCGTCGGGAACGCGATTGGCAACCCTCGCCTTTCGGCTTCCTCTGTGAAGCGCACCCGCAGTTCACGGTTTGCGGCAACGCCACCAGAAACCAGGATACTTTCCGCGCCCAGTGCTTCGGCAGCCTGAAAGGTTTTTCGCTTGAGATCCTCGACCACGGCGCGCTGGAATGACGCGATCAGTCCTAGCGTTCTGGCATCGCACAAGGCGAGCGCCTCCGCCGGCCCTGCTGAGGGAAGGGCCGCCAAGGCCTCGCGGCGGCGTCCGATCGAGGGGTAGAGGTCGTGAATCTGAACATAACGAAGCACCGCTGTTTTGATGCCGCTGAAGGAGAAGGCAAATCGATCCGCTGGAGCATTTGGGCGGTGAGCTTTTTGTTTGACCTGGGTAAGGGTAAAGGCGACGGCCGAAGGATCCCCATGCGGAGCGAGCGCATCGATCCAGGGACCGCCCGGGTAGCCGAGTCCCAGCAGCTTCGCGACCTTGTCAAAGGCTTCACCGGCGGCATCGTCGAGCGTGGCGCCGACGTTGCGGTAGCTGAAGCTCTCGCCCTGGTAGCGAACGAGGTAGAGATGGGTATGGCCGCCCGAAACCACCAGGGCCAGAGACCGGGTGTTGGCCAATCGAGGGGTTTCGCTGTGTGCCAATAGGACCGCGTGAATGTGGCCCTCCAGGTGGTTTACGGCGATGAGCGGCTTTGCCAGCGCGAACGCCAGCGACTTGGCGTAAGCAACTCCAACCAGCAGTGCGCCCGCCAACCCGGGGCCCTCGGTGACCGCAATTGCTTCCAGATCAGAGAAGCGGGCGCCGGCTTTAGCCAGCGCCGTGCGGACAACGGGAACGATATTGCGCAGATGTTCGCGCGAGGCGAGTTCCGGAACGACACCGCCATAAGGCGCATGGACTGCGATCTGCGAAGCCACGATGCTCGAGAGTACGCGACGCCCGCGCTCTACCACCGCTGCTGCAGTTTCATCACAGGAGCTTTCGATGGCGAGAATCATGCTGCTGCCTGGGCTGCGGCATGATTCGCCCTCAGCGCCAGAAAGTAGCTGGCTGGGTTGACTCACGTTTCTATAGTAGTAGGAATGGAACCCAACGAAGCACGGGATGCGGCCGCGGCGATCGTAGCCCGGCTGCGGGTCGCCGGACATCAGGCTTATTTCGTAGGCGGCTGCGTGCGCGACTTGCTGTTAGGCCGTTCACCTAAGGACTTCGACGTAGCCACCAGTGCGACGCCGGATCAGGTACTCACCCTGTTTGAGAAGACCTTCGCCGTCGGCGCACACTTCGGCGTCATTCTGGTGTGCAGCCAGGAGATCGTGACCGAGGTCGCTACCTTTCGCAGCGATGGCGCCTACTCCGATGGCAGGCACCCGGATGCAGTGCGATTTTCCACCAGTCCGGAAGAGGACGCGAAACGTCGGGACTTCACCATCAACGGCATGATGCTGGACCCGGCCGGCGGCTCGGTCCTCGACATGGTGGGCGGCATGCAAGATCTGAATGCCGGCTTGATCCGCGCTATTGGCGACCCCGGCGAGCGATTCGCCGAAGACAAACTGCGCATGTTGCGGGCGGTACGATTTGCAGCCCGTTTCACCTTTGATATTGAGCCGGCGACCGCGAAGGCAATCCAGCGTTTGGCGCCGGCCGTGAGCCAGGTGAGCTACGAGCGGGTGCGGGATGAATTGACCCGGATGCTTACCGAGGGGCACGCGCGCCGCGCCTTCGAGATGCTGGATGCGACCGGTTTGCTGGCCCAGGTGCTGCCTGAAGTGGTCAGGTTGAAAGGGGTAGCGCAGCCACCCCAATACCATCCCGAAGGCGATGTTTGGGTGCACACATTGTTGTTGCTCGACGGGCTGCCCGCCGGCTGCCCCGCCGCCCTGGCTTGGGGCGCTCTGCTGCATGACATTGGTAAACCAGCGACGTTTCGCGTGGCGCCTGACCGCATCCGTTTTGATGGGCATGTGGAGACGGGGGTTCATATCGCCGAGACAATCTGCCGCCGTCTGCGATTCCCCAACTACGAAACGGAGCAGGTCCTGTCGCTCATCGCCAATCACATGCGCTTTGCCGATGTGCGCAAGATGAAGGAGTCGACGCTGAAGAGGTTCTTCCGCCTCGAGCACTTTGATCAGCATCTGGCGCTGCATCGCCTCGACTGTCTTGCCAGCCACGGATCACTCGATTTGTACGATTTCGCCCGGCAGAGGTTTGAAGCATTACCAGATGCAGAAGTTCGGCCGCACTTGTTGCTGAGTGGCAAAGATCTGATTGAAGCTGGCTACCAACCCGGGCCACAGTTTTCTCAAATGCTTGCCGCAGCGGAGGACGCACAGCTTGAGGGAACGATTCACAGCCGTGAAGAAGCCCTCGCAGTAATCAAAGAAAAGTGGCCTTTACCCTGAACGAGCATAGCCGGCCCTTATGGCGCTTATGGCGCTTAGGGCGCTTAAGGCGACTTAAGGCGCTTAAGGCGCACACTTCCACCCAAAGGGCGCATAAGGCGCTTAGGGCGCACACTTCCACCCCGCAGCGCTGCGCCCTATCTCCCAACCAACCTGTCGGGAGATAGGATTAGCCGCGGAGCTCTCTACTTCTGTGCCCGCTCGAAGCGTTTGTTGACCTCGTCCCAGTTCACCGTGCCCCACCAGGCGGCGAGGTAGTCGGGCCGCTTGTTCTGGTATTTGAGGTAGTAAGCGTGCTCCCAGACATCGTTTCCCAGGATGGGAAAGTGCCCCTGCGAAATGGGATTGTCCTGGTTTGCCGTAGTGATGACTTTTAGCTTGCCGCCCTCAAAAACCAGCCAGCCCCAGCCCGAGCCGAACTGCTTGGCTGTGGTTTCATTGAACAGCTTCTTGAAGTCGGCGAAGCTGCCGAAGTCCTTCTTGATCTGCTCGCCAATTTTGCCCGTGGGGTCACCGCCCCCCTTGGGCTTCATGATGGCCCAGAACATGGTGTGATTCACGTGGCCGCCGCCATTGTTTCGCACTACGCCGCGTATATCCTCTGGAATTGTGCCCAGGTTGCGCAGCAGATCCTCTGGGGAGTGCTTGGCGAGCTCAGGATGCTTCTCAATAGCGCCGTTGAGGTTGTTGACGTACGCAGCGTGATGCTTGTCGTGATGAAGCTTCATCGTTTCGGTATCGATGTGCGGTTCAAGCGCGGCGTAGTCGTAGGGAAGTGGTGGCAGTTCGTAAGCCAAAATATCCTCCTGGATTGGTCCCTCATCCACTGAGGATGAGTTTGGGACCAGCTTGCCCAGATTGGGCGTGGTGCGGTTAGGGAAACCATCGGCGAGGCAAAAACGACTGGCGCAACGGCTGCGCCTGATTGCCCTCTCCAATATTGCGTCTCCATGCTATCGGATGCAACTTAGGCAAGGCAGGTTCGAGAATGTCGACGCATTGTCGCGATCATGACTGTATCAGCAGAGAAGACGCCCGTTACCAGCCAGTCGCCCCACACCTTATGGGGATATTGATGGGGAAACGCGGGTTTACACTCGGAATAGCGTGGTAGAGCCGCGGCACGAGCATCTACCTGGATCTTATTTTGGGCTTGAGAATAAATCTGCATTGACCCGGACACGAATAACCCGCAGGCAGCTGTTACGTCAGGCGGGCGCCACCGGAGCACTCGCCTTGGGCGCGACCAGTCTTGCCGCCGGCGAGGGACTTCAGGACCGGCCGGCTGCGGCGTCTAACGCTGGCACTGCTACCCCAAAGACCGAGAGCCAGGCGGCGGAAAAGTACGCTCATCCGCCAGGCGTCTTCATCAACAGGCCGCTGACTCAGGTCTCCAGAATGGCGGACGCCCTCCTGGACGACATGGAGGGACGGAATTGCGATTTCTTCTTTAATGAGGCAAGTCCCAGGAGTGGCCTGGTGCGGGACCGGGCGCCGGTTGTGGGACGGTCCCTTAGCCGGGTGTCGAGCATTGCCGCCACTGGCTTTGGTTTGAGCGCTTTATGTATCGCCGCCAAATACAACTACCTGCGCCCCCTGGATTGCGAGCAGCGAGTGGAGAAGACACTGGCTTTTTTGCTGGAAGAATGTCCGCACGAGCATGGTTTCCTCTACCACTTCATTGACATCGATAGCGGACAGCGCCTCTTTGGCAGTGAGTTGTCGTCCATCGATACAGCGCTCCTGCTTTGTGGGGTGCTGCACTGCCGTCAGTTCTTTACCGGCAACACCCGAATCGAGGCACTGGCGACCACCTTTTACCGCCGTATCGACTGGCAATGGATGATGAATGGGGGCAATACGCTTTCCATGGGTTGGCTGCCCGACCAGGGCTTCCTCAAAAACAGGTGGGATATCTACTCTGAGCTGACCACGATGTATCTGCTGGCGATCGGCTCGCCCACGCATCCCGTTCCTGCCGAAGCGTGGGACGCGGTGCAGCGGCCGGTCGTAACCTACGGTGGAATCGACTACATCAGCGGCGCCGCGCCGCTCTTCATTCACCAGTACCCGCAGGCCTGGTGTGACTATCGCAACCAGCGAGACCGGCACGCAAACTACTTCACCAACTCTATTGCCGCAACTCGGGCGCATCAGCTCTGGTGCCTGGTGCAGGGACAGAAATTTCCCTGGATCGACCAGGATATGTGGGGCATTTCGGCGTCCGATTCCCGGCAAGGTTATCGCGTCTGGGGTGGACCACCGTCGATCGGGCCGCTGGACGGAACGCTGGTCCCATGCGCCGCCGCGGGGTCGCTGGTCTTTCTCCCCGCGGAATGTTCTCACGTGTTATTAACAATGCGGGAAAGATACGGCGATAAGCTTTACGGACGCTATGGATTTGCCGACGCATTCCAGCCGAAGGCCGGATGGTATGGAGAAGACGTGATCGGGATCGACGTGGGAATCGGCATGCTGATGGCCGAAAACCTGCGCTCCGGTTTTGTCTGGGAATGCTTCATGAAGAACCGGGAAATTGCTCACGCCATGCGAGAGGTCGCGTTCCACCCCGATCCCGACGCCAACACCCAGGTCTTGTAACCCGGTTCCTGGCGCATTTTGCCGGTTTCAGGGTTTGCGAAAATTCTCCTTGCCGGGCTATTTTCAAGTCCTTTGTAACTTCGAGCGCATCCATCCGTCAGGTACTTTGCAACCACAAGGAAAGGTAAGACGATGACGGATCAGGCTTCCAGCTATCGCTGGATCGAGGGCCAAGGCCCGGCCTTTGGATGGCCCGGAGTGGAACCACGTTGGACCTCCAGTAGAAAAGATTGTGTGGGCATGGCGTACTCCGCCTCCAGCCGGATCTGGTACACGGTCTCGCACGGCATTCTGAACGAAATCTACTACCCCACCATCGACCGGCCGCAGACCCGGGATATGGAGTTTCTCCTCACCGACGGGGAGACGTTTGTCCACGAAGAGAAGCGCGATCTGGAACGGATCTTTGAATACATCGACAGCTGCTCATCGGCCGTAAGGCTTATCAATTCCGATCCCCAGGGCCGGTACAAGATCATCAAGGAAATCATCGCCGATCCTCATCATCCTGTGGTGTTGCTACGGGTTCGTCTGGAAGGCGACGAGCGGCTGCTTTCGAGAATGAAAGCTTACGCGTTGCTGGCGCCGCATTTAGATGTTGGCGGCGCAGACAATTCCGGTATGGTGATGGACCTGTCAGGAAAGCTGACGTTGCTGGCGGCCAAGAATGGCCTGTCGTTAGTGATGGCGACCAGCTGTGGCTTCAGCCGCGCCAGTTGTGGTTTCGTGGGCAGGAGCGACGGCTGGCAGGACCTGATGGACAACTTCCAGATGGATTGGCAGTTCGGCTCCGCCCTCCATGGAAATATTGCGCTGACCGGCGAGATCGACATCAGCGTGCACCGCGAATTTGTGGTGGCGATCGCACTGGGCGAGGGGCACCACTCTGCTTTGACTGCAGCTCTGGGCGCAGTAACCTCCCCTTTCGACCAAAACCTGAAGCGCTTCAACGAACAATGGCATCGCGCCGCCACGGCGGCGGCCTTGAAGGGTGCTGCCATGGACGCGGGCCGGCTTCTCCAGGTGAGTCAAAACGTCATTCTCTCCCATGAAGACAAGTATTATTCCGGCGCCTTTATTGCCTCGGCTTCTATTCCCTGGGGCCAGCACAAGGGCGATGACGATGTGGGTGGCTACCATCTTGTCTGGACGCGCGACATGGTCCAAAGCGCCACCGCGCTACTGGCCTGCAATCGGGTCGATACGGCGCGGAGGGCACTGGTTTATCTGGCCTGCACGCAAAAGCAGGATGGCAGTTTTGCACAAAACTTCTGGATTGACGGGACCCCTTACTGGACCGGTATTCAACTCGACGAGGTCGCCTTCCCCATCATCCTGGCGTGGCGGCTATGGAAGCTCGATGGCTTGGGAGAATTCGACGTCTTTCCATTTGTTGAGCGTGCCGCCGGATTCCTCGTTCGTCATTCTCCGGTTACGCAGCAGGAACGATGGGAGGAAGCCGCCGGCTACTCTCCCTCAACCCTGGCAGCCGTGATTTCCAGCTTGATTTGCGCTGCTGATATCGTGCGCGCCAATGGATCCGCAGAGTTGGCCCAATTTCTCGAAGAGCATGCGGATTGGATTGAGTCACACCTTGAAGACTGGACGGTGACCAATCGCGGCACACTATTGCCGGGTGTACCACGGCATTACATGCGCATTCGTCCGCCTCAGTGTGGAGATCCTTATGCGGCCGACGGGTGCGGTGCAGAGACGGTCCGTATCAACAACCGGGGTCCGGGCGAAAGAGCTGACTTCGAAGCGCGTAATGTGGTCGATGCCGGCTTTCTGGAACTCGTGAGGTATGGAATCCGGGGCGCGGATGATCCAGTGGTGGTTGATTCCCTCAAGGTGATTGATCACGTGCTGAAGGTGGAAACGCCAGTGGGTTCATGCTGGAGACGCTACAACCATGATGGTTATGGACAGCGGCACGATGGAGGGCCGTTTTTGGGCTGGGGTCAGGGGCGTGCCTGGCCGCTCTTGACGGGGGAGCGCGCGCATTATGAATTTGCGGCGGGTCACGACGTCAAGCCCTACATCCAGGCACTTGAAGGGTTCAGTTCCCGGGGCGGCATGATGCCGGAACAAATATGGGATGCGCCCGATATGCCCGAGAAGGGGTTAAAACTGGGCAAACCCACAGGCGCGGCCATGCCGCTGGTCTGGGCGCATGCGGAATATGTCAAACTGCTACGGTCGGTGACCGACGGTCAGGTGTTTGATCGGATCTCGGTAGTCGCCGAGCGCTATGGGCGCCGCAGACGTCCCTCTCCGATCGAGGTGTTCCGGCTCGACCGGCAAATACAGGCCATGGCAGCGGGAAGCACGCTGCGCATGGTGGCCAACGATCACTTTTATCTGGTATGGACCGTGGACGACTGGAAGACAGTGCGTACCCAGGAAAGCCGCCTCGCGGGCTGTGCGGGTCATTTCGCCGACATGGAAACTGACCCCGGGCAAGCCGGCCGGGTGATCTTTACTATGAAATGGCGCCTGGACAATCGTTGGGAGGGCCATAATTTCGAAGTCCGGCTGGATCCGGTCGAAAATCAGGAGACCGCATATGCATACGCTTCATCTGAAGGAAAGCATCAGGATTGAATCCTTTGAACAGGAAACCAAAGTATTCTCGAAGAAAAGAGCGAGGTTGTTATGAATGAACTGGATCTGTTGTCCATCAATACGCTGCGGTTTCTTGCCGTGGATGCCGTAGAAAAGGCAAAGAGCGGGCACCCGGGGGCGCCGCTGGGCGATTCCCCCACGGTGTATCTCCTCTTTCATGAGTTTATGCGCCACAACCCGGCCAACTCCAAGTGGAGCAATCGCGATCGCTTCGTGCTGTCCAATGGTCATGCGTCGGCGATGTTGTACGGGGTGCTGAACCTGACTGGCTACAAGGTCGGCATCGACGATCTGATGCAGTTTCGCCAATATGGCTCGATTACGCCCGGTCATCCGGAGTACCGCGATACCGACGGGGTCGAAGTGACGACCGGGCCGCTAGGCCAGGGATTCGCGATGGGCGTGGGCATGGCCATCGCCGAAAAGCATCTGGCGGCGATCTACAACCGTCCGGGATACAACATCGTGGATCACTACACTTACGTCTTCTGCGGCGACGGCGACTTGATGGAAGGGGTCTCGCACGAAGCTGGTTCCCTCGCCGGTACGCTCGGCCTGGGCAAGATGATTTATTTCTACGACGACAACCTCATCTCGCTCGATGGGCCGACGGCGCTTTCCTTTACCGAAGATGTGACCGAGCGTTTCGCCGCCTATCACTGGCACGTGCAGATGGTGGACGATGCCAACGATCTGGAAGCGATTTCGCAGGCCATCAAAGCCGCGCAAGCGGTAAAGGATCAGCCATCGCTTATCCGCATACGAACCGTGATTGGTTATGGCAGCCCCAAGGCAGGCACCAACAAAGCGCACGGTGAGGCGCTTGGCCCGGAGGCTACGAAAGAAACCAAGAAGAAGTTGGGCTGGCCGGAGGATAAGAGCTTCTACGTGCCGGATGAAGCGAAGCAGAACTGGCTGCAGGCCGTGGACAAGGGCAAGAAATACGAGCAGGAGTGGAACGATCTCTTCACCCGTTACAAGAAAGAGTTTCCGGATGTGGCAGCGGAGTTCGAGCGTGTGCAGTCAGGCGTGCTGGCCAATGGTTGGGAAAAGAGTCTGCCCTCATTCCCGGTGGATAAGCCGATTGCGACTCGCAGTGCCGGCGGCAATGTCATGGATGCCATCGCTAAGGTAGTGCCCGAGCTGATCGGCGGTGCAGCCGACCTGACCAGTTCGACCAGGACGATTTTCAAAGATAGCACCAGCTTTCATCTCGACCCGAAAGGCCGCAACATCTATTTTGGCGTGCGCGAGTTTGGCATGTGCGCGGCGGTCAACGGCATGGCGGTTCACGGCGGCCTGATCCCGTACGGATCGACCTTCTTCTGCTTCAGCGACTACTGCAAACCGGCCTTGCGGCTGGCCGCGCTGATGCAGGCGCACTCCATCTTTGTATTCACTCATGATTCGATTGCACTGGGTGAAGATGGACCGACCCATCAGCCGATCGAGCACCTTTCGATGTTGCGCGCCGTGCCCCATCTCACGGATTTTCGCCCTGCGGACGCCAATGAGACGGTGGCTGTCTGGCGCCTGGCTCTGGAACGGAAAGGCGCGTCATTCATGGCTCTTTCCCGGCAGAACCTCCCTGTTTTGGATCCGGAGAAATACAAGGTTGCCGAGGGCGTACGCAAAGGTGCGTACCTGCTGCAAGACGGCGGCGCCTCGCCGGATGTGCTGCTGGTCGCGGCCGGCGCCGAAGTTTGGCCAGTTCTGCAGGCTGCGGCGGATCTGAAAAAAGAAGGTATCAACGCGCGCGTGGTTTCCATGCCCAGCTTCCGTATCTTCGAAGAACAGTCTGAAGCCTACAAGCAATCGATCTTTCCCGATCATCTGCCGGCACTGGCGGTCGAAGCCGGAGCTCCCATGTGCTGGTGGAAGTATGTCGGGCGTCACGGGGACGTGATCGGGTTGGAGCGCTTTGGCGCTTCGTCCCCAGGGCCCAAGGTGCTGGAAGAACTCGGTTTCACCCCGGCAAACATCACTAAGCGGGCTAAGCAGTTGCTGGAGCGGGTACGGCCCGCTGCGGCGGCAGGCAAAGCCTAATTCTGCCCTAATACAACGACGACGGGCGCCTCTTTATCTCGTGCGGTCACGAAATAAGGGGACCCCGTCGTTGACCCGTTGCAAATCAGGAGACGCAGAGATGGCAGAGATCAGCACAATTCTGTGGGATGTGGGCGGCGTTCTGCTCACCAACGGGTGGGACCATCTTGAGCGGACCTCCGTGCTGCAGCAGTTCGCACTGGACGCTGCCTCGTTCGAGCACCGCCATGAGCTCGCCAACGATCCGTGGGAAAAGGGCTTGATGACCGCGGAGCAGTATCTGCTGCAGACGGTCTTCTACGAGCCACGCCCTTTCACGCCCGCGGCTTTTCTGCAGGCAATGAAGGAGCGGTCCGTAGTGCTGCCTCACGGCGCCATGCGAATCCTTCAGGAGCTGGCGGCATCAGAGGAAGTAGAGCTGGCAATGCTCAACAACGAAGCCCGCGAACTGAACGATTACCGGATAGAACGTTTCGAGCTGGGCCGGTACTTCGACGTTTTCTTCAGTTCCTGCTATCTGGGATTGCGCAAGCCGGACCCGAAAATCTTTGACCTGGCCCTTGACGTGCTGCAGCGCGACGCCGAGGAAGTGGCATTCATCGACGACCGCCAGGGAAACTGCGATGCGGCAGAGGCTCTGGGAATTCACGCAATCTGCTATCAGGATGAAGCACAATGCGTGCAGGCGCTGGAGCGGCTGGGTCTTGACGCCGGCGTAAGAACATAGACAAAGCAGTTTGAGCAAGGAGCGAGTCTCATGGCAACCACGGAAGTAAAGTTTTCTGCTGAAGATTTGAAAGCGGCGCAAAGTGCCGAACGGATCCCTGAGCCTACGGTCGTGGTCATCTTCGGCGCTTCCGGTGACCTGACCAAGCGCAAACTGCTACCCGCTCTCTTCCATTTGGAGCAATCGAATTTGCTGCCGGAGGAGTTCGCGGTTGTCGGTGTGGCGCGGCGCCCGCTGCAGGGCGAGTTTGAAAAAGACATGCGCGAAGGCGTTCTCCAGTTTGGAGGCGTGCAGGAAGGCGAGAAAAAGCTGGACGAGTTCATGCGCAAGGTCAGTTATTTCGCAATGAACTTCGACGACGCGGACGGCTACAAAAGGTTAAAAACCTTACTCGACAGTGTAGACGAGAAGCAAGGCATCAAGGGAAACAGGCTGTTTTATCTGGCTACAGCACCCGAATACTTCGCCGAAATTATCGCCCAGCTGGGCGCCCACGAAATGGCGAAACCGCTGAAGGGTCACGTTCACGTCATCATTGAGAAGCCGTTTGGTCACGATCTGGTTTCGGCGCGGCAGTTGAATGACGAGGTAAACCGGGTCTTTGCGGAAGATCAAATCTTCCGCATCGACCACTATCTGGGCAAGGAGACGGTGCAAAACATCCTGGTCTTTCGCTTTGCGAACGGAATCTTCGAGCCGGTCTGGAATCGTAACTACGTCGATCACGTACAGATCACGGCGGCAGAGGATATCGGCATCGAAGGCCGTGGTCCATTTTACGAGAAGGCGGGCGCACTCCGCGATGTGGTGCAAAACCATGTCATGGAGCTGCTGTCGTTCGTTGCCCTGGAACCCCCGGTTTCGTTCGAGGCTGAGGCGATGCGCCGGGAAAAGGTCAAAGTGTGGCGCTCAATCCAACCCATCCATCTTATGGACGCGGTGCGCGGCCAATATGGTCCGGGCAAGGTGGATGGCAAAGAGGTGAAAGGTTATAGACAAGAGGATCGTGTCGATCCGAACTCCTCCACAGAGACTTACGCCGCGCTGAAGATGGGCATAGAGAATTGGCGTTGGGCCGGTGTGCCGTTCTATCTGCGAGCGGGCAAGCGGTTGGCTAAAAGAGCTACCGAGATCACCATTCAATTCAAGCAACCTCCGCAGTTACTGTTTAAGAACCAGTCGGGCTCATGCAGGGAACTGCAGCCCAATCTGATCGCCATGCGGATTCAGCCGGATGAGGGTATCTCCCTGCGCTTTGGCGCCAAGGTGCCCAGCCCGAATATGGAAGTTTGCCCGGTTAACATGAACTTCAGCTATGCGGAGGCGTTCGGCAAATCGTCGGCCAACGGCTACGAGAGACTGCTGCTGGATGCAATGCTGGGCGATGCCACCCTGTTCGCTCACCGTGATGGAGTGGAGGCCACATGGTCGCTGCTGACGCCGATTCTCGACCAATGGGCCAGCAGCAAGCCCAAAGGGTTCCCCAACTATGCCGCCGGGACCTGGGGACCGGAATCCGGCGATGAATTGCTGGCTCGGGATGGACGCGCCTGGCACAAGCTCTAAAATACGAATTGCATGGCTGAGACGATCGAAGTTCTCTATTACGTGGATGCGAGCGCGGAAGCGGTAACCCGGCGCACAGCGCGGTACTTTGTGGACGGCATCCGGGCGGCTGCGGGTGCGCGGGGCAAGGCACGGATTGCCATTTCCGGCGGCCACACTCCGAAGGATGCGTTTGCGCTACTGGCCGATCCCAGTGCTGAATACCGTGAGCAGATTCCCTGGGACAAGCTGGAGCTTTATTGGGTCGATGAACGCTGTGTGCCGCCCGATCATCCGGATAGTAATTACCGCATGACTCGCGAAGCACTGCTGGACAAAGTTCCCATGAGCGAAAACCAGATCTTTCGCATTCGCGGGGAGCTCGAGCCGGAAGGAGCTGCCTCCAGGTATGAATCTGATATCCGCCAAAGCTTTCGCCTGGAAGGCGCGGAAATGCCAGTCTTTGATATGGTGGCGTTGGGGATGGGCCCGGATGGTCACACCGCGTCCCTTTTCCCCCACACGGAAGGCTTGCACGAACTCATGCGCATTGCGATCGCCAACCACGTGCCCCAACAAAAGGAAACGTGGCGGGTCACGCTCACCTGGCCCGTCATCAACCGGGCGCGGGATGTCTTCTTTCTCATTGAAGGCGCCGACAAAGTCGCCGCGCTCAAACAGGTTTTTACTGGTCCGTATGATCCGGAATCCTATCCATCGCAGCTGATCAAGCCTGCCAACCATCGCATCACCCTGCTGCTTAATGCTGCGGCAGGCGTTGCATTGCCTCCGCCCGGCGCCGATGGCCTCGGTAGACTGGAGATCACCCCATGATTCTGGCAGGGGATGTGGGCGGTACCAAGGTCGACCTGGTCTTGTGCAAGTTTGAACAGGGGCAATTGCTAACCGTGCACGAGCACAAATTTCATGCCCGGGATTTTCCTGGCCTGGTGCAACTGGTGGAAGCATTCCTGGAAGAATGCCGGCAAACTCTGGGCCAGCCAATCGATGTGCTGGGCGCCTGCTTTGGGGTCCCGGGTCCGGTGCGCCACGGCCGGCTGAAGCTGACCAATCTTCCCTGGATACTCGATTCCAACCAGCTTAGGGCCGATCTCAAGATCGAGCATGTTTTCCTGATCAACGATCTTGAAGCCAACGGCTACGGTATCACCGAGCTGACCCCGGATCAGATCCTGGTTCTCAGCAAGGGTGACCCGGCAGCGGAAGGCAACCGCGGTTTGATTGCCGCGGGCACGGGACTGGGGGAGGCCATTCTGGTGTGGAATGGTCACACCTATCTCCCCATGGCCTCGGAAGGCGGGCATAGCGACTTTGCTCCGCGCAATGAAGAAGAGATTGGACTGCTGCGCTATCTGCAGAAAACCCTGGGTGGGCGTGTCAGTTCGGAACGTGTCATCTCCGGCATCGGTTTGGCCAACGTCTACGCCTATTGCCGTGATGTAAAGGGCATGGAAGAACCGCCCTGGCTGAAGGACCGTATGCGCACGGAGGATCCTAACGCGGTGATCGGCGAGTTGGGTGAGTCGGGTGAGAGTGAGCTTTGCGTGGAGTCTTTGAACATCTTTGTCTCCGCCTACGGTGCAGAGGCGGGCAATCTGGCGTTGAAAATCCTGGCTGTTGGCGGCATGTATGTGGGGGGAGGAATTGCCCCCAAGCTGCTCAAGAAAATGCAGGATGGCACTTTTATGAAGGCATTTACCGACAAAGGACGGCTGAGTGACCTGCTGGTGCAGACGCCGGTGCGGCTCATTCTGGAAAGCCGTGCTGCGTTGATGGGCGCCGCCGCCTATGCCGAGGCCCGGGCGGCAGAGATCGGTGGACACTCCGAACGCGCGCAGTCGGTGCAAATGGCGCCCTCCTAACCGCGAAAAAAACCATCACAAACAGCCGTGCAAGCATCCAACACCCGAGATCTTTTTGGAGAGTCTTGTCATGCACAGCAGGTCACCGCGATGGTTCTCAGGCGCAGTGATTCTTTTGGTTGCAGTATTCATGGCTGCAACTTCGCGCACGGCGTTGGCCCATGCCGTACTGGTAAGTTCCACGCCGCAGAAGAACGCGGCCGTGAATGGCCCGGATATAACGATCAATCTTAAGTACAATTCGCGCGTCGATGGAGCCCGCTCGACTCTGAGCCTGCTCAAGCCGGACGGTACTGTGGAAAAAATTGGCGCTCCAGCGCAGTCTGCTCCCGATGTGCTCACCGCTATCGGCCACGGGCTCGCAAAGGGAGCTTACGTGCTTCGCTGGCAAGTTCTGGCCAGCGATGGTCACATCACACGGGGCGAGGTTCCTTTCCAGGTGCAATAACGCTACGCTACGCTCTGTCGGAAAAACATTTCCAGGAGGGATCTGCTGTTCCGCGGACCCTACCTGGAAATGTTTTTTTCCGTATCAACTTGAGATGATGACTTGATTTGGCTGCTGCGGGATATTGATCTTCTGGGTACGCTGCTGCGTGCGGCGAATCTCTCCTTTGAGGCGTTGCTGCTGGGTGGCATCGCTTTCCTGTTTGCCGTTGCGCGTCCTGCCAGGGCAACGGCAACAGTCGACTCCTTTTGCCTCCGGGGTATCCGTTGGGCCGCCCTCGCCCTCGCGATAGCCGAGGTAGTGACGGTCATTGTTTCCAGTGCATCGTTGCTCGGCGACAGCGATCTGCATATCCGGGATGTGGTCACAGCCAGGTTTTTTGTTGCCGGTATGTGCGCTGCTATGCTCGCGATCCTTTGCTGGGTTGGCGCCCGGCTTAAGACCCGCAAAGCGACAGCTGCCATGATTCCGCTAAGCCTATTGCTCCTGGTTGCCACTGTGTCCACCAGCCACGCAGCGTCCCGCATGGATCACCGTTTGTTGCTGGCGTTGGCGACCGCGGCGCACCACCTGGGCACGGCGGCATGGATCGGCGCCATGCCCTTCCTGCTGATTTCGCTAGGATACGCAGGGACTGTGGAGGAAGCCCGCTCCATGGTCAAGCGCTACTCGTCGATGGCTCTCCTGAGTGTCGCGATCCTGGTTCTGGCAGGAATTTACATGGCATGGTTTTACATAGGCACGTGGAATGGACTCTATGGAACGAGCTACGGCGTCCTGTTGCTGGCCAAGATTTACCTCCTTCTGGTGATGCTGTTGATGGGCATGGGGAACTGGACAATCGGGCGGCGGCTCGACACAGATCCGCAGCCGCTGCTGGCAAGGCTACGGCGTTTTGCCGAAGCCGAGATTGGGTTGGGGTTTACCGTAATTCTGGCTGCGGCTTCGATGTCCGCGCAGCCACCTGCCGTAGACGTCTCCGACCAGGTACCGCTGCAGGCGATTACCGCCCGCTTGCACCCGGAAGTTCCGCGCATGAAGAGCCCAGCCGCATCGCAGCTTACTCCTCCGACTTCGATCGAAACTGCGGTGCGTGAGACCGAGTTCCAGGCTAACGGCGCCAGCGATGAAACCGATCGAAAATGGTCGGAGTATAACCACCATTGGGCGGGTTTGATAGTGTTGGCAGCAGGGTTGCTGGCATTCGCCAGCCGCTTTGCAGGCATGCGATGGGCTCGCTACTGGCCGCTTTCCTTTGCCGGTCTATCCTTCTTCATATTGCTCCGCGCGGATCCGGAAAACTGGCCCCTGGGTCCACGTCCCTTCTGGGCCAGCTTCTCAGCTCCTGACGTGTTGCAGCACCGCGCCGCCGCCGTGCTCATTCTGTGCTTCGCCGCCTTCGAGTGTGCGGTGCAGGCAGGCAAATTACGCGCCCGTTGGGCAGGGCTGATTTTCCCCCTGATGTGCGCCCTGGGAGCCGCGGTTCTGCTAACCCATAATCATGCAACCAGCGACACCGCAGAAGAACTATTAGCTAACATGAGCCATATCCCCATCGCATTGCTGGGCGCGACAGCCGGATGGAGCCGCTGGCTGGAGTTGCGGCTGCCCCCTGGCCGCGCATCGAGAACCGCCGGCCGGGCATGGCCACTCTTGCTGTCCGCTGCGGGGTTGATACTGCTTAACTATCGGGAGACGTAAGCGTCAAAGCATAAGAACTGTCAGAATAGTTGTAGGAGATTCAGCTTTTTGCCCTCGATAGTCCGTATTTCCCGTGGTCTTGCTCTCCCTATCTTCCTGCTACTGCCCTTGGCGACGATTGCGCAGCGGTTATCCGGCGTGGCCCATCCACAGCACTACACGCTACAACTCGCGCCGGACCTGCAGGCGGCAACCTTTACCGGCGAAGAAACGATTGATCTCACCCTGTCGCAGGCAGTCGATTCGATTGTGCTGAATGCGTGGCAGCTCAAATTTGCCGCGGTTACAGCACAGAGTGGCGGCAAGACCCTGGCAGCGGAAGTCTCAGTCGACCCAGGCCTGCAACAGGCTTCGTTTCATTTTGCGCGCAAGCTACCCGCCGGGCCAGTGACCTTGAAGATTGCGTACAGCGGTGTTTTGAATGGCGAACTGCGCGGCTTTTACCTTTCCCGCACGGCCAAACGGAACTATGCCGTAACCCAGTTCGAACCCACCGACGCCCGCCGGGCTTTTCCTTCATTCGATGAGCCTGCGTATAAAGCCACCTTTGATGTCAGCCTGATCGTGCCCCAGGGAGATACGGCGATCGGAAACACCAATATCATTTCCGACACGCCCGGCCCAATCGCCGGGGAACATACCGTCACCTTTGCCCGCACCCCGAAGATGTCAACCTACCTGGTGGCATTTTTGGTGGGTGATTTCAAGTGCCTTTCGGGCGAGAGTGACGGTGTGCCCATTCGCGCCTGTGCCACTCCGGACAAAGTGCAGTTGGCGCAGTTTGCACTCTCTGGCGCAGAGTTCTTTCTCCATTACTACGACGACTATTTCGGCATCAAGTACCCCATGCCCAAGCTGGATATGATTGCCATCCCAGACTTTGAAGCGGGAGCCATGGAGAATTTCGGCGCCATCACTTATCGCGAAACCGCCATGCTGGTGAACGAGAAAACCGCATCTCTCAGCGCGAAGAAGATCGTCGCCGTAGATGTGGCGCACGAGATGGCGCATCAATGGTTCGGTGACATGGTGACCATGGAGTGGTGGAACAACATCTGGCTGAATGAAGGCTTTGCCACCTGGATGTCGAATAAGCCGCTGGCCGCCTGGAAGCCGGAATGGGAGATTCCCCAAAGTGAGGCCGCGGAACTCAACCAGACCCTGGATCTCGATGGCGGCCGGGCAACCCGGGCGATTCGCTCCAGGGCCGAGACCCCCGGTGAGATCAATGAGATGTTCGACGGCATCGCCTATGGAAAGGCTGCAGCCGTACTTCTGATGACGGAAAACTATCTCGGCGAAGCAGCCTTTCGCGAAGGGGTGCACCGCTATCTGCAAGCGCACATATATGGCAACGCCACCGCAGAAGACTTCTGGAATACGTTGCGGTCATCGAGTGGCAAACCCGTGGATAAAATCATGGAGAGCCTGGTAGTGCAGCCAGGGGAGCCGCTGTTGAGCTTCGGCAAGGTGCATGACGGCACTGTGGAAGTTACCCAGAAGCGGTTCTTCCTCAATCCGAAAGACGCTGAAGATCAAAATCAGAGCTGGGTTTTGCCGGTGTGCATGAAGAACAGCGCGGATCGTCTGGACTGCCCTGTTCTTAGCGCCCACACCCAGCGACTCGAGGCGAAACCAACTCCTGTCTTCTACGGCAATGCGGGTGGCAAGGGCTACTATCGCAGCCGGTATGACAACGGCGATTATCAACAACTGGTGCGCCAGGTGGAGACAAGCCTTACGCCTCCCGAACGAATTACGTTTTTGGGCAGCCAATGGGCGCAGGCCCGGGCCGGCGTTGCCACTGTGGGCGACTTCTTAAATCTGGCCGCCGCGGTTCGCGACGACGACAGCTCATTTGTGATCGGTACAGTCTCGGCCGCGTTGCGCATCATTGACCAACAAGTGGCCTCGACGCCTCAGGAGCATCTTGAGCTTGCCGCCTGGGTGAGGAAGAACTTTGCTCCTGCGCTGACGCGCCTGGGTCCGCCGGGTGCGGGAGAGGCCCCGGACAAGATTCTCTTGCGTGCCGCACTCTATGGACTCCTGGGCAACATCGGCGGTGATCCGCAGATCATCGCCGATGCCAGGCAGATTTCGGAGCAATATCTGCGCAACCCTGCTTCCGTTGACCCAACTTTGGCAGCCACGGCGCTCAACGTCGCGGCGCAAAACGGAGATGGAGCGTTCTTCGACCAGTTGCAGCGAGTCAGTCAGACGGCCGTTGACCCGCAACTTCGTATCCAGGCTTTTCGTGCCCTGGCAAGTTTTCGCGATGCCACGCTGGTTTCACGTGCGATGGATTATGCGCTTTCAGCCCAGGTCAAGAACCAGGATGCCCTGCGCCTGGTCGAGCTCGAGATGAGGGACCGTCGCACAAGGGATGTTGCCTGGCAGTACGTTCAACAGAACTGGCCCCGGGTGCGAGCCCAGATCACGACCTGGATGGGCGGTGAATTGGTCGAGTCGATGGGCGGGTTCTGCAGCACGGATCGCAGCAGCCAGGTCACGGAATTTTTTGAAGAGCATACTGTGCTGGCCTCTACGCATGCACTCGACAAGGCCCGGGACAGCATCGCGGATTGCATCGACCTTCGGGCGACCCAGGGGCCAAATTTAAAGCGGTGGCTGGAAGCAGAAGCAGCAGGCGCCCACTAAGTTACATCCCGCCTCGGTAGAGGCCGTGCATAAGAATTTTCTGCCGAGGGGTCCAGCTAGCCTTCAGCTAGCCTGAATTTCTCAGGCCCCGATCTGCAAAAGAGGCCGGGTGCCCCATATCTGCCCGGTTTTGGCAGATGTGGGATTCCACAAACCTCGACCCCCGAGTGTCCAAAGGCGTAGAGGACTATGGACATCAGGATCTGTTGCTGGTAGAGAGTGAGCGGTAAACAGCCGTGGAATCCCACATCTGCCAAAACCGGGCAGATATGGGGCACCCGTCATTGGCTAGGGCTAGAAATCTCACTATCGGCAGCGGTCGGTTACCCAGGGAGTCTGTGAGAAATGCGGGCCTAGATCTGACGCGTGCCTTTCCAAAACTCCTCGTGCAGTCGTGCGCGATCGGCGTCATGCAGGTTCAGCATCCTTTGTGCTGCTTCTCCACTCGAGAGACTTTCGACGGTTACTTCGATGGTCTGCACCTGATGCCATGGATAGACGAATTTCTCCCAGATGAGAAATCCTGAAGAAGCCCAGCCCTTGAGCAGTCCAGTCAATTCCTTTTTTACGTCGGTCTCGTGCCGAACGGGAAGCAGCTCTACCGTTTCGCCGGTGACGAGATGCGCTTGAAGGTGGGCTATGAGCATGGGATGTTCTCTCCTCTCAGGGTTAAGATGCGGCGCTGGACCGGTCCAAACCCTTCAGGGTTACAAATGCATATACAAAACAGCCCTGAATTGCACAAAGGTTGTACAGATAACATCAATCTGTCACTTGAGCGGATACAGTGCTTCTGCTTCAATCGTTGAGTGAACACTGTAGCCCATTCCCCAGTTTCTCCTGCGCAGCAACCGGTCACCGGCAAGGTGGTCGAGTTCGCGGATCTTCGCCTGTCTACACCGATGACGGGTCAGCCCATCGTGCTGCTTGAGTACGAGGACCGGCAAGGCATCCGATCGATCCACCAAGTGGCATTAACCTGCACCGGGCAGGGTCGCGGCGGCCTGATTTACTTTGGCGGTTATGACAAGGGTAAGTTCAGCATCTTCCGCGCAGATTGCATTCACCGGGTGGTAACGCTCTAGACGTCCTCTTACCACACGGATTCTGAAAATCGCTTTACGCGCAAGCCAGTTCTGCAAACCGGCAACCCTAAACTACTTCCCGCAGAATCGAAAGGGTATACTTTCGTGTGTGCCGGGCATAGTGCGCGTAAACCATTGATTGAAAAGGGCAAAATCTCATTGCTCGTGCCTGCGAATAGATGGGTTTGAGCTCCAAACGGGAGCCGTAACTGGTTTTTCTCTCCCCTCTGGGGTCAAAAACTGTAGCATTTTGCGACAGCACGGTGTACCCTCACTTCCACTCCCCTCAGTAAACTGCAACTTACCTGTTAAGGGGCGACACTCGCCTCTTAGAATGCCCCTGCGCGCATTTGCGCCGCAAAGGGGTTGCAAGTTAATGCTGTCCCCGTAGACTATGGGTGACCTAAAGTTGTACATACAGGAGCGCCATCGCCATGCCCGTTAAGCCATCCAGGTTTCGTGCCAGTTATTCCCTGTCGAAGTGGAAATTGTTCTGCTTCCCCGTCCTGACGCTCGCTTTTTGCGCTTCCAACGGCTGGGCACAGGCCCCGTCCATTGTTATGGATGCACAGGAGACTCTTGGGTTTGGGTACAGCCAGCCACAAGGCACCGCGGTTTCGAAGAACGGCACGGTTTTTATCGCAGACACGAACAACAATCAAATTATCGCCCTTGACACCTATCAACCTGGAACCGGGATTAACAACAAGGTCTCGACCGGCACTTTCGTGCTGAATTCCCCGCAGACACTCGCCCTGGATCCGAGTGGAAACCTCTTCGTAGGCGACGTACCCTCCAGCGGTACCGGACGGATCATCGAACTGATGGGAGATGGCAACGGCAATCTGACCGGAGCTGCAAAATTGGTGTTCGCGGGAGCCCCGTTGACGGATCCGATCTCGCTTACATTTGGCCACGCGGGCACCCTGTTCATCGGTGATTACCCCGCTTCGGGCAATGGGCTCATCTATACTCTGTTGCCGGGTGGCACCACACCGCAGCTGATGAATATTACCGGCCTCCCGCTCCAGGTAACTCCAGCATCACTTGCGAGAGACGCCGGGGACAATCTGTACATCGCGGACAATGGTAATCTCACCGGTGGCATTGGGGGCGTATATGTGGTACCGGACAGTGGGGGGGCTGCCCAACCCCTGGCTACGGGGTCGTTTATCATCAACCAGCCTACGGGTGTGAGGCTAGATGCGGCGGGCAACATCTATATCCTGTCGTTTCTCGGAACAGGATCAGGTTTCAACGCCGGGCAGCAGGTGTTGGTCATCCCCGCAGCTTCGCCGAGCACTCCATATATTCTGCCCAATAGCGGGATTGGGCTCAGCAGCGACATGGCGTTCGATCCAGCTGGAAACCTCGACGTGCTTGATTATCACGATGGGGCTGTCATCCAACTGTCGTCGCCTAGTCCAGTCAACATGGGCAATGTATTCGTCGGTAAGACTGGATTGCAGGTTCTATTCAACTTCGAGTTCAATGCGGGCACGACCCTGCGCGGATTCCAAGTCGTCACCCAGGGTGATGCGAGCACTGAATTGATCCAGGCGAACGGCGGGTCTTGTGTGAATGGTAAGCACACCAATGTGGGCTCCGGCGGGCCTACTATTTCTCCCTACTTCCCCTACACCTGTAATGAATTCTTTTACGGCAATCCAACCTACCCGGGAATCCGTTCCTCGGCGATTCAAGTCAAAGGCGCCTCGGGTACGATTCTGGCTTCCACGCCGGTCTACCAGACGGGCTTTGCCGGTGTAGAAGTCACCTATCCGCTGAATGAGACTACGACCGCAACCGGTTTGCAGCAACCTCAGGCGGTAGCGATATCGGGGCTGAATAAAACGGTCTATGTCGCCGATAGCCAGGCCGGGAAAGTCTATTCGATTAAGGGTTTGGGGGGCAGCGCACTGACTCCCGTTTCGACCGGAACCATCGCCCTCTCCGCGCCGTCCGCGGTGGCCCTGGATGGGGCCGGCGACCTGTTTATCGCTGACTTCAACAACGCCAATGTCGTCGAAGTACCCCCCACCAACACCGGTCTTGCACCATCGGTCGTCAACACCGGCGGCCTTTTGATGCATCCCACTGCGCTGGCGTTCGATTTTCTGGGCAACCTCTATATCGCAGACGCGGGTCCAGGAGGTTTGTTCGCCAGTAACAGCAACCCTGGCTATCTGGTGAAAATACCAGTCGGGGGCGCACCTTTTAAGATGACGATTCCGTCAGTGAAGATCGTCTTCCCGCAGGCTCTGGCGACCGATCCCTACACCGCCGCTCTGTTGGTCGGCGATGGTGGCGACTTATCAGGCGTTGGCCAAGTGGTGCAGGTTTCCGCGGATGGATCGAGCGCGGGTACCGGTCCGATTAATGGTGTAACCAATCCTGCCGGACTGGCTTTCGATCAGGCTGAGGATCTTTACGTTCTCGACACCAACGCCAATACCATCACCGTCATCCCCGGGCCTCAGCTTCCCAACGGCGCATTCCTGCTGCAATTCGACAACAGTAAATTGACCGCCGCCAGTGCCCTGGCCATTTCTGCCGGGGGACAGAGCTTTGTGATCGCGAATCTCGGCGGCCAGACCACCGACAACCTGGTCTACCTGAACGGCAATCGCTCCGCGCTGGCGTTCGGGAGCGTTAAGGTCGGTAGCCAGAGCCAAACCCAAACAGCCACGGAGTACAACATTGGCAATCTTGCCTTGACGTTGCAATCGCCGTATTACACCACCAACGGTGTAAATGCTGCGTTCGACGTGCTGGGCAGCTCGACCTGCACTCCAAATTTGCTGCTGCAGCCTTCAACTCCGTGCACCATCAATGTCCAGTTCAAACCGACGGTCATTGGGCAGACTACGCAGCAACTCACGGTCAAGAGCGATGGCTACAACGGCGGGAGTGGAGCCGTTAGCTCTCCCATCCTCACCCTACGAGGAACCGGAACCGCCGGTGGCGGAGTCAAACCGAAAAACTAAGGCAAAACTCACAAACAGCCGGAGCGCAGATGATCGCGTTCCGGCTGTTTCTTTTTGGGCTCTAGCGGTGCCAGCTTAGTTTGGGAAAGTAAGTGAGCTGGAACGACCCGGTGAAATCGTGCTGCTGGCCAGTGGCCAAGACCGGGACTCTCCAGAATTCGGCCTGGCCGAAGACATTCAGCTCTAAATTTTCTTTGAGACGCAAGACAGCTTTGAGGTTGATGTCGTTCTGCGTCGTGCCCCCGGGGATGAAGCTGTTGGAGACCTTTGCGTTGCGGTAGCCAAGTTGGATGTATTCCCTGGGGCTGAGCCAGTCGGTTAGCCATGCCTGGCCTCCTTTGCCCTCCCGTCCTATCCAGCTTCCCAACAAATTGTCCTTGTTCGTATAGCCGTCCGGGTATTCGAACTCATAGTAGATCGATTGGCCTCCACGAAGGGCATCAGGGTCCGTCGATACCGCTTCGGCGCGAAGGTCGACATGCGGAAGCCTGGGCAGGTGTGACAGGTAGAGGCCAGGGTTTATAGAGGCATGACGTGGGGCAGAAATGGGGCTGGCGTCGTCGTGAACGATGGAGTCGGAGTAGAGGGTCAGCCATTTTTCCACCCAGGGAAGCCTCCAGGTAAAGTCGAAGCTGGAATGACGAGACCCTGGATCATTGCGGCTCTCCTTCTCAGCCAGGCTCACATTGCTGAAGCTGGTGAAGCTGTGCCAGAACGATCCGAAGGTGAGAGGCACGTGGCCTTCTCCCGCGAAGACAACCACACGAGAGAAGCCGAATTCCAGGTTCCTGGTCGGCTTGAAGCTGAATTTTTCAGCGTGGACCCACGGGGCGTTGGGATAGCGGTGGCCTTTCAGCGAGCCAAACAAACCCTCGTATCGAAAGGGCCCGGTGAGGTCAGAGAGAAACGGAATACGCAGTGGCACAACTCGATTAATGCGCAGGGCATAAATGGGCTCCGCATTGTTGCTCAGGGCCATGCTGCCGGTTTGCGTAGGTCCCCACCAGTCATCTGCCTTGCCGACAGAGAATTCGTTGTTGGCGACGGCGACTGCAAGATTGGCATTGATCAGGCGAAATACATTGGTCTGGGGTACAGGTTCAGGCGCTTGCAGCGGCGTGCTATCAACCTGGGCGATCAGTTCCTGTACGGATTCGGGATACGCAGCGCGGCCGGGTGCGTGCTGATATTCCCCACGTACATCGAGCGAGAGATGGTAACCCTCGGCCCTCGCCGTGAAACCGTCGATGGCGTTGAAACCTTGCTGATACGGGCGTCCGTAGTCATTGATGAGCGTCTGGCCAAAGTGGAAGGAGTCATTGATCGGGCGGCCCTTGATATACATATTGCGGGTGTAAACGTCGGCGAGCTCCGCCCGAGTCGTGGTCTGCCCAGCGTCCATTCCAAATTCCACCGCCAGTGCTTGAAAAATATTCCAGGCTTCTGTGTCCTGGGGAGCGTCTTGCAGTTTGGGGTAGGTTTCCTGAAGAATCTGCAGGCAACTGTTGCGTGTCCATGGCCGCATACCCAGATACGCCGAGTCAGCATAGCCAAGCGAAAACAAACGTTCAAAGGCCGGATAGATCCAACTATCGAGTGGCACATAAACCAAACCGTAGTTGCTGCTTTGCGCAGGCTCAAAGCCGGAGAAGGCTGGCTCGAGATTGGGAGGCAATGATGGCGGGGCCGCAGTTTGTTGGCACAGCAGGGGAAGCCCTGGCACGGCGTTCAAGATAAAAAACAGAGCAAATCGAACCAGCAAGCCACTGGCCCTACTTCTTAGCAGATTCAAAAGGCTCTCCAAATTAAAAGCATAGCGCACTGAGAACGAATAAGCTTTTTCCGGAGAGAGCCAGTTGGGCGAACCTCAGGCCGCCCTGGCGGCTGACCACTGGGCTTGGCCATCTTCGCCAAGATCCACCGTTCCGCTCATCGAATAGCGGACGCACTTCGAGTTGCTCATAAAGATTGGTGGGCATGGAAGGCGTGGTCTTTACCGCTCGGCTATGCCGGGTAAGAGCCGACGTGGCCGCTCCAGCCATGACCGAACGTTGGACGAATTTGCGTCTGCTCAATTTCGGCCGATCGAGATTATCCATTGAGAATTTGCCCTCACGCAAATTGAAAAAGAACGAATGCGATACCGGACCGGGTCGCCGCCAAGTCTAATTAACGCCAAATTTGGCAGGTTCTGTCCGGTCCGTGCGTTTCTTGACACCATGAAGGATCACCAGTACCCTCTTTTTTACCGTCGTTTATTTTTCTTTATCATCGTTTGGTTTCGGGTCCCCGTCACAAATTTCATTTTGGAGAGGTCAGGCGCCTTGAATCAATTCGTTAGATTCGTGTCTTTCGCTGGCGTAGTTGCTGTTGTATTTCTGGGAACCCTGGTAGCGTGGGCAGCCATTACCGGTTCGATCTCCGGAGTGGTCACAGACCCGAGCGGTGCCGTCGTGCCAGGGGTGACTGTCGTAGCCACCGCCGTGTCGACCAATGTTGAGAGCAGGGCAATCACCGACGCCAAAGGCTTCTATAACTTTCCCACCCTTAACGTTGACACTTACAATCTCTCCACCAACCAGCCCGGCTTCCGCGACTACCAGCAGACAGGGATAAAAATCGACGCTAATTCCGCACTACGCGTTGACATCACCATGCAGCTCGGAACCGTTACCAATACGGTGAGCGTGAAAAGCGATGCCTTGCAGGTAGAGACGCAGAGCACGCAGAATGGCGTGCTCATCGATGGCACCAAGATCACCTCCGTGCCGCTCAACGGACGTTCCTACATCGACCTTTTGAAGTTGCAGCCGGGCGTGTCGCCTTATTCGCATAGCCAGGACAGCCAAACATCGGGAGTGGGAGCGACGCAGGTATCGGGTGATCTGGACAATGGCCAGCAATCCGTGAACGGCGGCCGTACCGGGTCCAACGCATTCATGGTCAACGGAGCAAACGCAGAAGAGGGTGTGCACAACGGGGCCGCGATGATCCCTAACCTCGACTCCATCGCGCAGTTCCGTATCATCACCAACAACTTTGACGCGGAGTATGGAAACTATAGCGGTGGCCAGATCAATGTAGTCACCAAGTCGGGAAGCAATCAGTATCACGGGACAGTGTTCGACTTTCTGCGCAACACAGACCTGGATGCAAGAAACTACTACTCTCCCACCCGCGGCGTATTTATCCAGAATCAATTCGGCGGTACGGCCGGTGGGCCGATCCGCAAGAACAAGATGTTCTGGTTTGGCGACTATCAAGGGACGCGGCAGATTTTAGGTGCGACGCAGAGCTATCCCGTGCCTTCTGATGCCAACCGCACGGGAGACCTCTCGGATTCAGCGGACTCGCTCACCGGCACTGTTGTCGGCGCCGGCTGGGCAAACACTCTTTCCCAGACAGTGGGATATCCCGTAAGCCAGGGCGAGAATTACTACACCCCAGGCTGCACAGACCATGCAACCTGCGTTTTCCCCAACGCCGTCATTCCCCAGAGTGCGTGGTCCCCGGTGGCTGTGAACTCGCTGAAGTTCCTCCCTACCGCCAACGGAATTGTCAACAATTCCCCTGGCTATTCCACATCTGGTTTTAACGAGACTTTGACCGACGATAAGGGGAGCGGCCGGATCGACATTCCCACCCGGTTCGGCGCTTTATTCGGCTATTACTTCTTTGACCGATTCAATACCATCAATCCGTATAGCCAGGTAACCGTCCCGGGCTTTGCGGCAACCAATAAGGGCAAAACCCAGATGATCAATTTAGGGTTGACGACCACGTTTAACTCGTCGACCGTAAACGATATTCGTCTCGCCTATCTGCGGGACGTAAACCAAACCGGGCAACCGACCGCAGGCCAGGGTCTGGGTGTTACCCTTGCCTCGCAGGGTTATGTCACTCCGTGGGGCCCTGAGGGCGGTATCTCCCCCATCAACCCTTCGTACGAGGGCGTTGCGAACTTAATGTTCAACAACTTCAGCCTTGGTGTCCCGCCCGACGCATTGAGGCAATACAACAACACCTTTCAAATCATCGATAACGTCACCAAGATTTTTGGAACACACACTGTGCAGTTTGGCACCAACCTCCACTACAACCAGATCAACGAGCGGAATTACGACTGCTATGACGGCTGCTATGGCTTTAATGGTTCCGAGACCGGCCTGGACTTTGCCGATTTCCTGATCGGGGCGCCGAATAGCTTCGTGCAGGCGAGCCAACAGCTTCTCGACTCGCGGAGCAAGTACTACGGGTTTTATGCTCAGGATAGTTGGCGTGCCACGCGCAATCTCACCGTCAATTACGGACTCCGTTGGGAAGTGGCTTCACCCTGGTACGACACGCAGAACAAGCTCGAAACCGTCGTTGCCGGGGAGCAGTCGTTATCCTTTCCCACTGCTCCGGTCGGGCTAGTGGTTCCTGGAGATCCCGGCATTCCTCGTACGCTGGGGCCAACCAAGTACACCAACTTTGCTCCTCGAATCGGCTTTGCGTATGCGCCGGAGGTGAGCGACGGTTTTCTTGGCAAGCTACTGGGCGGTGCCGGCAAAACCAGCATACGTGCCGGTTACGGCATCTTCTATAGCTCTATCGAGGACGCCACCGGATTCGTGGAGGTAGGCGACGCTCCCTATGGCAACTACTATTCTGTCTCATCGACTGAGCTGGCCACCCCGTTTGTCGATCGGCCGTCAGGAAATCCGGCAGGACAGAAGTTTCCGTTCGTCTTTCCTCCCACCAACGTGTCTCCCCAGAATCCCGATACCACCTTCAACTGGGCTTCAGCGACCCCCATCGGCGGATCCGACTATTACTACTACAAGAACAAGATGCCCTACGTTCAGGAATGGGAGCTTTCACTCCAGCGTCAATTGGGAACCGCAACTGTGCTCAGCGTGAACTACGTTGGCACGGTGGGGCGACAGCTGCTGACGTTTGTGGAGTCGAATCCAGGGGACCAGGCGCTGTGCCTTCGGTTGAGCGACAAAGCCAATGTGGCGCCTGGCACAACCACTTGCGGCCCGACTGGCGAAGACACCATTTACACCACCGCCGACGGACAGACGGTGAATGGAACCCGGCCGGCCTTTGGGATCAACTTCAATAGCAATCCCTACATGAAGACCGCGGCCAGCTCCAGTTTCAACTCGCTGCAGGTGACCCTGGAGCACACTGAAAAATACCTGAACTTCCTGATTGGGTACACATTTGAGAAATCGCTGGACAATGGTTCAGATTCCTTTGACGCGACCAACCCATTCGATCCAGGCCAAACTCGGGCACTCTCGAGTTTTGACGTCCCGCATACCCTGGTTGCCAGCTACACCGTGCAGTTGCCCTTCGATCACTTTATCGGCGGAGGGGATCTGGCGAAGCGGTTCACCGCGGGCTGGGAGCTTTCCGGCGTATCTACATTTGCCAAGGGAGAGCCAATCACTCTCAATGAGAATGACGATAATTCACTGCTTGGCGCCTTTAATGCGAACGTAGATGTGCCAAGCTATGCGAACAACGGCAGCGCTCTTTTTGTAAATAAGAATCCGCGCAAAGGGCTGCCCTATTTCAACCCAAACTACTTCGTCCCGGAACCAGTCGGGCAGGTAGGAAACGCAATGAGGCGGTACTTCTCTGGTCCTGGCATCGACAATTACGATATGGCTCTGTTAAAGAGCACCACTATCACCGAGAGCACCAAACTGCAATTCCGGGCAGAGGCCTTCAACGTCTTCAACCATGCGCAGTTTAAGAATCCGGATGGGCTCGTCAACAACACTGGCCAGGGCGGATTCGGTTATGTGACCTCGGCGAATGATCCTCGCATCATGCAAGTAGCGCTGAAATTCCTGTTCTAAGCGGAGCGAAGAGGACCAGTGACGAAGATGGGTTGGCGGCGGGGCATCTTGGTTCTGGTCGTCTTACTAGGGGGGGCGTCGTTGGCTACTCTGCAGGCGCAGCCGCCCGGCGCCGCAATCTTTGCGTCCAACTGCGCCGGTTGTCATGGTGCAGATGGCCGCGGCGGAGAGCATGCACCAAATATCGCTACGTCTCCCGAAGTACAACACCTCATGGACCGCGAACTGGCCGGCATCATCCGCTATGGAATCTCCGGCGCGGGTATGCCGGCCTTCTCGTCGTTGAAAGGACAGGAAGTCGCGGAGGTCGTCGCCTATTTAAGGATCCTTCAGGGAAGAGGCGATATCGTTAAGCTGCCTGGCGACCCCAAACAAGGAGAAGCTCTTTTCTTTGGCAAGGCACAATGCTCGGACTGTCACATGGTCAACGGCAAAGGAGGTTTCATAGGCGCCGACCTTTCCTTCTACGGAGCTGATGCGAAGCCGGATCAAATGCGTGCCATCATTCTTGACCCTGATAAGAATCTCCCGGCAGAGAAAAAAGCCACCACCGTGGTGACAACTACGGGCCAGAAAATAACCGGAATGCTCCGGCTCAATAATAATTTTTCTCTCTCGGTACAGACCCTGGACGGGACATTCCACTTCATCCAAAAGCCGGAGGTTGCCCAGGTGGAGATCGGCTCTCGCTCTCTCATGCCTGCTTCCACGTTGAATCCCAAGGAGGTGGATGACCTGATCAGCTATCTGCTTCGCACTGGGGACGAGAATGCCAAGCGCTCTCCTGCACACTCTTCAAAGTCCGACGACAATGACGATTAAAAACGCAATAGCCTCGCTCACGCTGTTCGTCTCTATCGGCCTGCTGGCCGACACGCGCCCATTTTCACTCGAAGCGCTTTCCCCCGATTTTTGGAATCTATTCGACCGCAAAGCGCAAATGACGAAGGTGGGCTCCGGTTTTGGCTTTACGGAAGGCCCGGTCTGGGATCCGGCAGGCTATCTATGGGTGAGCGATGAAACCCTCAACAAGATATTCAAGCTAAACACCGTCACCGGTCAGAAGCAGGAGATTATCTCCCTGGGAGATCCCGACGGCAATACCTACGATCGGCAGCACCGGCTTCTCGATTGCGCCAGTGTTCTACGAGCGATCATCCGCCTCTCGCCCGATGGTAAGACTTACGAGACAGTCACGGATCACTATCGGGGCATGAAATTAAATAGCCCCAACGACGTGGTGCCTGGCCCGGATGGCGCAATTTACTTCACCGATCCAACGTCTGACCTGCCCAAGGATCAAAAGCAGGAAATTCCCTTTAAAGGCGTCTATCGCATTGCGCCCAATGGTGAGGTTCAACTGCTTACCAAGGAACTCGACGAGCCCAACGGACTCGCCTTTTCCCCTGACGGCAAAAAGTTTTATGTAGACGATTCGGCCCGGAAGAACATCTGGGTTTATGACTTCCATGACGGCCAACTGAATAACGGCCACGTCTTCGGCGAAGAGCCAGGCGGACCGCACGAGGGGGTGCCGGACGGCATGAAGGTCGATCGCCAGGGCAATCTCTATGTCGTTGGCCCCAAGGGGATATGGGTGTGGGATCCGGCTGGCCATCACCTGGGAACGATTGTCGTACCCGAGCAGCCCGCAAATCTTGCCTGGGGAGACGCCGGTTACTCCACCCTCTACATTACGGCGACAACTTCTGTGTACAAGATTTCGACCCGCGCGCATGGCTTTATCCCGTACTTGTAAGGACGAAATGATCCGTCGATTGCGTCTCGTCTTTGCTTATCTGCTTTTACTTTCGGCCTCTACAGTATTTCTCCAACCATTTCTTCAGGCTCAGACTTCTGGCTTTAAGGTCGTTCAGCCACCGGGTTCCGATCCCGCCTACAGTGCCGGGATTCTGGCGAACGGCACGCTCTACGTATCGGGCCAGGGAAGCTCCGCCAAGGACTTTCCTGGCCAGGTGAGTGAAGCCATGCACAAGCTGCAGGCGGTGCTGCGTGGCGCCGGCATGGATTTTGGCAATGTCGTTTGGATGAATATCTATCTGACGGATACGAACAACCTCGCGGCGATGGACGAGGTTTATTGGCAGATGATTGGATCAAGCCCTCCGGCACGGACGGTTTTGACCGTCGCTGCTCTGCCCGATGGAGAATTGGTTGAGATCAATTGCATCGCCGTCGCCGATGTGGGCCAACGGAAGGCAGTCTGGCCTGCAGGATGGCCCCGCGGGCCGCGCCGCGATCCACCTGCGATTCTGGCTGATGAAATCCTGTACCTGTCGGCGCAAGGGGGGCAGGATCCACTTACGGGAAAAGCAAATCCAGATTTTTCTGGGGAAACCAAGCAGGCTCTCGACAATGTCAGCACGATACTGAAGGCTGCCCAGATGAGCATGAAGAACGTTCTCTGGGTGAATCCCTACTTGAGTGTCAGCGGCCAGTATGACGTGATGGGCAAGGTCTATGCGAGCTATTTTGAGTTTGGTAATACGCCGGGTCGGGGAACCATTCAAGTCGTTGGCCTGCCCAAGAGAGAGCACATCGTCTTCAGCTGCATCGCCGGGGCGGATCTCACCAAACGCAAAGCAGTGCGCCCGCGAAATATGCCTCCCAGTAAAACGGCGAGCCCAGGAATTCTCTATGGCGACACCTTGTACCTTTCGGCCAAGGATGGGTTCATCCCCGGTCAAGGCATGGTCACGCCGCTTTTTGATCTGCAGCTTCGGCAGTCCATGCGAAACCTTCTCGACGGACTGCAGGAGATCGACATGGATTTCTCCAATGTCGTCTTCAGCACGGTTTATCTGCGGCAAATGAAGGACAGCGGCCAGATGAGCGAGCTGTATAACAAGTTCTTCAACCCGCCTTATCCAGCGAGATCGACGCTGCAGCAGAACCTCGAGGTTAACGAAGAGGCTGCCGAGCAGATTTCTTTCATCGCGGTGAGACGGCAGCCGGCAGGGACTACCGAGGCCTCACGATGAAACGCAGATCGTTCGTTAAATGGGTTGCGGCCTTTCCGCTGTTGGCGCAAGTTGGACTGGAGCAGGCTCTAGGAACCGGATGGGCAGAAGTCGCTCGCAACTCTACCGATAATATCT
The DNA here is from genome assembly GCA_963717225.1 of uncultured Acidobacteriaceae bacterium. Classification (GTDB taxonomy): domain Bacteria; phylum Acidobacteriota; class Terriglobia; order Terriglobales; family Acidobacteriaceae; genus PALSA-350. Next base: position 103,340 of record CAVQWB010000009.1, read on the forward strand.
ACACCCGGCTTGGGGTGAAGCCACTGATCAATGGCCGTGGAACCTGGACCTATCTCAGCGCGAGTCTGGAGCTGCCCGAAGTGAGAGCGGCTCAAGTGGAGGCCGCGCAGCATTTCGTGAATATTTTCGATCTGCAGCTGGCAGCAGGCAGGCGCTTGGCTCAGCTCACTGGTGCAGAATCCGGCATGATCACCTCGGGCGCGGCGGGCGCCATGGCGGTGGCAACCGCGGGATGCATCGCCGGCACCGACCCAGACAAAGTTTGGCAACTACCAAATACCGATGGGCTGAAAAATGAAGTGGTTATGGTCGGTGGGCGGAGTGTGTTTGACAGCGCGATTCGTCTGGCTGGAGGCAAACTTGTTCTCGTTGATTCCGCCGAACAGATGCCCAATGCCATCACTCCCAATACGGTGATGGTTTACACCACCTCGCTTCCGGAGCAGCTGGCCAAGGAGATCGCCGTTGCCAAGGATCATCGAGTGCCCATCTTCATGGACGCGGCCGATGGCATCCCTCCCGTCAACAAGCTGCAGCTGTTCGCCAAGATGGGCTGTGATCTTTACACGTTCAGCGGGGGCAAGGGGTTGTGTGGACCGCAATCGAGCGGCATTCTCCTCGGGCGCAAAGATCTGATCGAGGCAGCTCTTGCCAATACCAACCCATGGGAGGGCGCGGTGTGCCGCCCGATGAAGGTTGGCAAAGAAGAGATCATGGGCTGTTTGGCAGCGGTCGAGGCGTGGCTAAAGATGGATGTGCCGAAACTCAACCGGGAATGGGAAGCACGTGTTCAACGCATCGCGACGCTGGTGGGCACAGTGGGAGGGGTCGAAGCCAAGGTCTATACACCGGAAGAAAACCAGTGCCCAACGCTCGCGATTTCCTGGGACCAGAGAGGCTGGCGATACAGCACGGCCGACTGCGCGAAACAGTTGCTCGAAGGTACTCCTGCGATCGCCGTCCTGACTGAGGATAATCCGAGCGATGTACTATCCCGCAAGTCAACAGTTGAGAAAGTATCGAAGAAAGATGACAAGCTGCAGATCGTTTCTATGACCCTGAGGCCGGGTGAGGAAATCATCATTGGCCAGCGTCTACGGCATTTGCTGACACAGGCCCGGCGGCAGGGAACTCAATCGTGAGGACGGCTGCATCTTGTTTCCTGGCGCTTGCTGTGGCGGCGTCCCCGGCGAGGGCAGAGCCTTCCCCATGCCGAGTCCAGCCCGTTGTCTTCGAGGGCTGGCAGGCGCAGCAGGTTGCGAACGATTGGGTGCAGCTGACATTTGTTCCTCAGTTGGGCGGCCGGCTGCTACAGGTCACATTCAACGGACATCCCTACCTGTTTGTGAACCCGGCTTACAAAGGGAAATATATTTCTCCCGCCGAAGCGGCCGGCCGCTGGATTAACTATGGCGGTGATAAAATCTGGCCGTTGCCCGAGGGCAATGACGATGAGCAGCACTGGCAGGGAGCCTCCACTCCGCTTGACGACGGCGCTTACATCTTCTCTGTTCTATCGCAGGGTGCGAAATGTACTGTTCGCCTCGAAGGTCCGCCGGATCCGCCCACGGGCCTGCAATATACCAGGGAGATCAGTATCGCCAGCGATTCACCGCAGATCTTCTTCCACGCGATCACTAAGAACTTTACCGGTCACTCCATCACCTGGTCGGTGCAGTCGGTCTCGCAATATAATCTTTCCGATGCGCATGATCGCACCCAATACAACCACAACTTCTGGGCCATCACCCCTCTGAATCCACACTCCGCTTATCTACTGGGCTACCACGTCCGAGACGGACTTGCGAACGACCCATCGTTCAGCGTGAAGGATGGGTTGTTCCGGCTGAATTGGAGATACCTGGAGAATGAGGTGTGGCTTGACTCGATCGCTGGATGGCTTGCTCTTATCGACGGGGCGACGAAATATGCCATGGTTGAAAAAACCAGGCACATCGCGGACGGTGATTATCCCAGCAAGGCAACGACCATTTTTTACAAGAATGGCCCAACGGTTGAATTGAATGAGAAGGGCATGCCTTACCTCACGTCGTCCGGTATCGAAAAGACACCGTACTACATGGAAGCGGAAATGAATAGCCCAATGGCCGTACTGGGGCCGGGGGAAACTTACTCCTTCGACACAAATTGGTTTCCAACACGCCTGAGCGGCGAACTTACTTCGGTGACCGAAGCGGGCGTGGTTGCCCAGGCGCTGGCTGCTCAGCGCACCGGCGACAAGGTTGATCTCGCCGGCAGCTTCGGCGTCTTCTTTCCCGGTGAGCTTAAGGCCTACCTTTATGATGAAGGGGGACTAAAAACGAGTGAGGTTTCACTCGAGGCTGTTCAGCCCCAGGATCCAGTCACACTACACCAGTCCATTGCCGCGCCCAGGAACATAGTCCGGATTTCTATTCACCTCACTGACAGCAGAGGTCTCGATCGCGGGGCCCTGGGAGAAGTATTCGTTACTATCGATGGTGAGGGTCATTGAACGCATGAAGCTTGGCCGGTTGTGGGTGATAGTACTTTGCGCATGTACCTATGCCTCGGCGCAGATTAAAGACGATTGGCCTTCTTACAACGGCGACTACACAGGCAGGCGCTTCAGCGGTCTTACCCAAATTACTCCTCAGAACGTCGCCCATCTGCAGGCGCAGTGGGTTTTTCACACCAGGACCCCCGGCGTATTGGAAGGGACACCGGTGGTGGTGAATGGCATCATGTACTTCACCGGGTCTAACGACGCGTTCGCTCTCAACGCGCAGACGGGAGAGGTGCTCTGGCATTATTCCCGGCCGGTTTCGAGTGGGCTAATCGATGATGCTTCCGGGCATATCAATCGGGGCGTGGCCATTTCGGGCACTCACCTGTATATGGAAACAGACAACGCACACCTTCTTTGCCTGGACAATCGATCAGGCAACCTCATTTGGGATGTTGCTTACGCCGACTGGAATAAGAACTATGGGGCCACTGGCGCGCCTCTTATCCTCAAGGACAAGGTATTGGTTGCAACCTCTGGCGGAGATGATGGAGTACGCGGTTTTCTCGCCGCCTTTGACGCAACGACCGGGAAATTAGCGTGGCGCCTATGGACCATTCCGGCGCCGGGAGAATTTGGCTCTTCCAGCTGGCCGGGGGATACTTACCTTCACGGTGGCGCCACAGCCTGGATGCCCGGCACTTACGATTCGGAGCTGAACACGCTTTACTGGGGCACCGGCAATGCTTCACCGGATTACGACGGAAGCGTTCGACCCGGCGATGATCTGTATACCTCCAGCTTGCTTGCCATCGATCCGGATACGGGCAAGCTGAAGTGGTACTTCCAGTTCACCCCGCATGATCTTTACGATTACGATGCTGTGGAGACGCCGGTCCTTGTCGATACGGAGTACCAGGGGCAGCCCAGGAAACTGATTCTGGAGGCAAACCGTAATGGTTACGTGTATGTGCTCGATCGCACCAATGGAAAATTCCTGTCGGCCACGCAATTTGTTAACAAATTGAATTGGGCCAAGGGGGTGGATGCGACTGGCCGCCCGATGGTCGCTGATTTGCAGCCGAGTGCGGAGGGAACGCTGATTTGCCCCGGAGTCGAAGGAGCGACCAACTGGTATTCGCCCTCGTTTAACGAAACCACGCATTTGTTTTATTTCATGTCTCTGGAAAGTTGCTCGGTTTATTTTCGCAAGCCGGCGCCCTTCGTAGAGGGTAAAGAGTACTACTCCACCGGAACGAAGCGTGATCCAAATGCGAAGAGCACGCAAGTGCTTCTGGCCTTCGATCCGCAGACCAGAACGTTTGCCTGGCGTTATCCTCAAGCCGGTGATACTCATGGCTATGGCGGAGTGATGACGACGGCAACTGGCCTGGTATTTTTTGCCGATAATCAAGGCTTCTTTGAAGCCGCGGATGCAACTACGGGGAAGTCGCTGTGGCACTTCAACACCGGGCAAAGCCTGCACGCTTCCCCGATGAGTTATGCGGTGGGTGGGACTCAATACGTAGCCATCGCATCCGGCAGTGATTTATTCAGTTTCGCATTGCCCCGATAAAGAAACAGCAGGTCCCTCACACTAACTCCAGGTCGATCTTCCCTGCATCCGGTTCTATCTTTGGAATACGGAAGCTGCGAATCTGGCCTGCGCTAATGCTATTGAGCGGGTTTGGCTAAAAAAAGAGCGCCATATGAGCGATAAGAGCGTTAAGTGTCTGGGGTGAAGCTCGGGCATTCCTCAATCGAGCGGTCCATTCCGACATGTGCCGCAGTGACTAGTCGCGCAGTAACTTGATTTTTGTAGCTGGCCGCGGGAGGATTTCGCCCCGCAACCTCTTCTTGCGCTCTACCCGGCGACTCGGTGACGTGGATGTCACTTCAATAGCGTAGTCCCTTTTTGC
>CAVQWB010000010.1:0-102063 GCA_963717225.1 uncultured Acidobacteriaceae bacterium
TAACTTAGCGAATCGGCACGAAAAACGCGATACGCTGGTTCTCACTCTGCACCTTCCGCCAGCACTTTCTGCGATTTTCCTGAGCGGTCCGGAAGAACATCGACCACCCCGCTCGGAGCCTCCCGCTCGGCTGGCGTCAGCCGATTCTCGATTGGTTCGATATATCTTGAAGACTCTCGAGAGTGAAAGAGTGAAAAGGTGCGTGCCTTCGTTCCACCACCGCTCCCTCCCGAGCGGCGCTTTAGCCTTGATGTCTATAGGTGCTTTTTGAGCAAGCCTGTCGGCAGACTAGACGACCTGGCATCCCTGCTACCAGATCTTTCGCTCTTCATCTATACCTACGTTCGCAAAGAAGCGGTCGCTCGTCACAGATCGAGGGTACACAATCCACAATCGTCCCTTTCTGATTTGCTGCTGTTTGAAAATGATGAAGCCCAGAGCTCCGATCGAGGACGTTCAGGAAGCCTCGAACTACGTCGCCGCGATGACCCACGGGCTTCGATCACTTCGACGCATCCTACACAACGTTCCAGACATACCCTTCGGCGGGCCTCGATGCCGTAGGGTGCACCGATGCGCTCCATGGCTTCGCAGCGACAGGTGAAGCACGAGCCACGTGGAGGTGGTGGAGCTCATCCACTACTTCCTTTCTAACTATGCTCACGTTTCGACAGGTCAACGCTAAAGCATGTTTCATAAGATGTGAATCAAACATTCAGGATCAAATAGGTCGATCTTCACGGATGAAAGCTGATCATTTCTATCCCCTTCTTTCCATTTCGAGCAACGTAACAAAGCGTGTATACCGTGCCATCCGGCGCAACTGCGAGACTTTGTGGAGCGGTTGCAGGGTCGCCATTGTCCAGCATAATCTGACCGTGGTCCGCGTATTTCGCAGTCGAAATGTCATACGTAATTAGATGAGAACCTTCTTCTGGTGTCCTTACCGTCGCAGCACCTTTTGAATCAGCGGAAAGAGGAGATCCGGTCAGGTAATACAGTGTGTGTCCGTCTGCGCCCAGAACAAGCCCTAAATACCCATAGTCGAATTTGTCGAACATTCCGGTTCTCTTTGACGGCGCGGACGTGAGCCGTTCAAGTACATCGACAGACGGAACTTTCGGATCGAAGCGAAACAAGTAACCCGATCGGCCATTTACCCCATAGATCGCCTTTTCGGATGGGTCCCAGATAGCTGCCCGCCAGTTGTAAGCCATCCCATGCCTTGCCGGATCGAGCCGTCCAAAATAGTCCTTCCTGAGAGTGACGTCGACGACAGCAGCAATCGTGTCGGCGTTGTAGCTATAGCGGTAGATTGTCCCTTCCCCTGTCGTAAAATAAGCCGAACCATCTCGTGGATCAATTACAATGCGACGGCAAATCGATCGGTAGGTATCACCGATAACGCCTACTTCCCCGCCGTGAAAGAGTGTTCCCAAATCTTTTAACGTTTTTGTTTTCAGGTCATACCGCAGGAAATGACCAGTCGGCCAGGTAATGCCGTACAGCCGTTGTCGTTGCACATCCATCGCAAAGGCAATAATCCCTTCACTTCGCGGAGCTATTGCAAGATCATCGAACTTTCCCGTCTTCATGTCGTAAGAGACAAAATGTCCGCCAGGATAGGGGCCATAGCCGTTAGGCACGGTAGCGGTCGTCTCAACTCCTCCCGCATGGGCGTAGTAACCGAGATGTGTGGAAAAGTACAGCTTGCCGTTGTCCTCGACAAAGGAAACGTGACTTTTCCCCTGGGCAACTTCCTTCGCATTGCCTTGGCCAACAGCATCGTTGAGACTTGCGATATGAGTAATTACTTGGGTCTTGGGGTTGAACGAGTACATCTGCGCAGGCACGTTATATACCGGCGAAGAAAGCACGTAATACACGGTTCCGTCGTGGGCAACACTGATGCCGTTCCAAGCCTCCCCTCCATCTGCCGAAGCCGGAAAATGAGAATTGTATGTAGTCGCTCGTAGCACATGGGGCGCAGATACTTGACCTTGAATGACTGGCGTTGCTGTACTAAAAACGAGCATAGCGATTGCGCATTGGCGAACACCATCAAGAATTTTCATTGACAACTCCTTAAGGTGGAAACATATAGCCAACTAAGTACCATATGACAACCGTAAAAGAGGCCAACCGCACAAATTCGCGATCTGGGAGATCTGCATTGTACGGTATTGACAGCGGCCGGCGCTGGGTGCGCTCTAAGTAGTCCGACGAGTGCTGCATCATTCTCGAACGGCCTTCGAGGGTTGAGTGCCTAATTGTAACTTGCACTGAAGGGTGGTGGGGAGCTGTGAATCGACGTACTTTTAGCAAGCTGACAGGCGTACTGGGTCTGGGTGCAGCGCTGACGGGTAACACCAGAGCAGCGATGCTTGCCGGGCAGGGCGCCCCCCCGAGCGGCGCCAACGTTTGGGACCGCTACATGCTGGGTTCCGCATACTACCCCGAGTGGTGGCCGCAGACCGAGTGGGAGATCGATTTCCGCCAGATGCATGAGCTTGGTCTTAATACGGTTCGGATGGGAGAGTTCGCATGGTCGCGCTTTGAGCCAACGCCCGGCAGGTTTGACTTCTCCTGGATGGACGAGGCGACTACGATCGCCAATCATCATGGAATTCAGGTGATCCTGTGTACGCCGACGGCCGCGATTCCGCCGTGGCTCTATCAGCGATATCCGGATGTGCTGAGCGGCAATGATGCGGGAGCCTATACCTATGGTGGACGCAAGGGCTACAACCCCAATAGTGAACATTATCTGGCCGCAAGCGCCCAGGTCGTGACAGCCATGGCGGAACACTATGGGAGGCACACGGGCATCATTGGCTGGCAGCTCGATAACGAGCCGGGCTATCCGCCACAGTTATATGATCCGATCTCGGAGAAGGCGTTTCAAACCTGGCTGGAGAAGCGGTATAAGACGCTGGAGCGATTGAACCGTGAGTGGAATGGCGCCTTCTGGAGCAACGAGTTTACCGATTGGTCGCAGATCAGAATTCCACGCAATTCCGCTGAGGGAGGGTGGCAGCCGGCGATCAGTCTTGCGTATCGGCGCTTTTATTCGGATTCGTTCCTCGAGCATCTGAGGCGGCAGACCAGAGTTCTCCGTCAGCACTGTCAGAGTCAGTTCATCTTTACCAACTGGCCCGCGCCGACATGGTCGGTAGACACGTATACGGCCGCCGAATTTCTGGATGCGACGGGCTGGGACAACTATGTCAGTGCTCCGGGGCTGAGCAGTTTTCGACGACAGTATATTTCGTCCTTCCTGAGCGACTTTAGCCGCTGCGCAGGGCCGCAGCAGCGCTTCTTATGCGCGGAGCAGAATGCCTATGTTCCGCCAAACGCCAACACTGAAGGGCTGAGACTGCAGGCGTACGGCGACCTGGCGCACGGAAGCCATGGAGAGCTTTTCTTTGAGTGGAGACGCCCGCTCGCCGGCGGCGAGGAGCACAGGCCTTCGTTCATCAAGGGATTTGACGGAGAGCTGAATCCAGCAAAAGCAAAGCTGCACCAGATTGCGGAAGAGTTCACGCGGCTGGGGCCGCAGCTGAGCAGAGCGAAAACCGTCGCCGATATCGCCACGCTATACGACTTTTCCAACGCCTGGGCTCAGGGTTACGGCGGTGTGGGTGATAGGAATCCGCGCTACGGAGGGGAAATCCAGGCGTTCTATTTTGGTCTAAAGGTGTTGCAACGCGATATAGACGTGGTGCCGTTGGGGGCGGAGTTTTCCAAGTACAAGGCCATCGTCGCTTCGAACCTGCGGTTAGTCGATGATGCTACGGCGGAGCGGCTCGGTGCTTTCGTCAAAAACGGTGGCGTACTGGTGCTGAACTATCGTGCGGGTACGCAGGAGCTGGATAACAGCATGCGGCGTGCCTTGGCTCCGGGACCGTTTGCTGAAATCGCGGGCGTTCATGCTGACGCGATGCTCGACCTGTTTGAGTACAACACAGAGAACGGTTTTCTGGATAGTAAGCATCAAGCGGAGATTGGTTTTGAGCTTGCCGGCAGCGAGGTGGTCTATCATCCGCGGACGATTGTGGAGTCGCTTGTGCTGCGCGGCGCGGAAGCCGTTGGTATCGTGCGAGGCGGCAGGATGGACGGTCAGCCTGCGGTGACGCGGCACAGATATGGACGGGGTCTCGTCTATTACATTGGCGTAGACGCTCTCGAGGATGGGTTTTATGAAGCTATCGCGCGGCTGGTGGGTGAGGCGGCTAAGTTAAAGCCGCTGCTCGAGGCGCCTGATGGCATCGAAATAACAAGCCGCCGCGACGAGAGCAGCACATTCTACTTTCTGCTGAATCAGACCGAAGAGAGTCATACGGCGATCGCCTTGCCTCATCCGATGAACGACCTGATCGGAGGAAGGCAAGGGGTCACACGGATATCTCTCGGCCCCCTCGAGTCGGCCGTACTGGCGAGTTCTCGAACCTGAAACGGATGTTCTTGAGGAACCGCACGGATCGCGATCAGTTACCTGGACAGCTTCTCAGAAACTCGGGTAGACGCCGCACCAAGCCCTGTTCTCGGCAAAGGCGAAGCGCCCGAAAGACGGGAACCTGCCATCACAGCGACACAACCCGCAGCCATCCGCTGCAAGAAAATGCGACGTGATTTTGGCATTTATTTCCTCTTACGAAAAGTGCAAACGGGAACGGAAGGGTAACCTACCTCGCAAGCCCGGAAGCTTCAGACGGTACAATCCTCCCCCTCGCAATTCAGCGGGGTCGTGGCCTGGAGGCGCCAGGGAATCCGCTATATCTGTTGCGGCCGTGGTGACGTATATGTCGGTCAACTCGCTGCCACCGAACGTCACGGAAGAGGTCTGTTTTGGCGGCAGATCGATTTCGCGCTCCAATGTTCCGTCCGGAGCATAGCGCTTCAGTCTGCTTCCAAACCAAACTGCGGTCCAGACATAGCCACCATCGTCCACTGTCATGCCGTCCGGCATTCCCTCTTCGATTGGAATTTCGGCAAACGTTCGACGATTGCTCAGGCTTCCGCTACTGCGGTCGTAGTCGTAGTAGTAAATCTTGTGTGCCCGCGAGTCAGTGAAATACATCCCCTGGAGATCTGTGGTGAAGCCCATTCCGTTGGGGATACCAAAGCCGGCGGACATCTCGGTGACACTGCCGTCGGTATCAAAACGCAATAGCTTACCGTCGCCGCCCATGGTTCCGGCAAACACTCTGCCTTCCGGATCGGCAATGACGTCGTTGAAGCGGTCATTTTCGGGACATTGGTCACGTGCCACTTCACGCAGTGTTCCATCCAGGTTGAGCAGCGAGAGCCGCCCATCCTGGAACAACAGAAGCGAGCCATCCTCCTGAATGGTGAAACCACCGGTAACTCGTGTTTTCCTGATCAACGTTGCGATGCCGGTGGAGGGGTTGTAGGAGCGAACCTCTCCTTCGGTAATGTCAACAAAGAGAAGTTGCCCAGACTCCGCATGCCACAGGGGATTTTCGCCGATCTGGCAATCGAGGGGTGCTACCAGTTCTACTGAGAATTGTTCAGCGCTCATAATTGTTCACTGAATGTCAGATCAAGTCGCGACCATTCTAGCCTAATCGGTCGCAGAGTATGTGGACAAAAGTTCCGGCGAAGAAGTCTAAAGAGTGTCGCGACTACCCTGTCATCCCGAACCGGAGTGTCTATGAGCCTTCGGTCCACTTGAGAAGATGAAAGTGGCGCAGACTCCTGGAGCAAAGCCTCTAAGGAGTCTGTACCCTGAAAAGCAAACCGCAGTTCCTCCTGCTACGCTTCGCTCCAGACTCGAGCTTGCCGCTAAGCACAAACAGATCGCCACGGTCGATGACGATGAGTACGGAACATAGCCAACTTCCGTAGCCAGCCCGGGCTCTCAGCCTGGCGCCGTCCTGTAGCTTGAGCCTATGACGAACATGGCGATGAGCACCATCCGCCCAGGGTCCAGAGGTTGCCATAGCCACTGCCAGGCAAAGGCCTCAAGCTACTGGCTAACTGAACGTTGGTCTTGTATCATTTGTGTGCGTGAATTTTGTTCACTTGGCTGGTTTGCCATCACGCACGAATCCAGCAACGGTCTAGCCACCGAAAAGGAATAGGGGTCCCATGAAAAACCAGGAAGCGCTTCTACTGCCAGGGACAGCAACATTTCTTCGTAAGTCTCCCATGACGAACTTCATCGGAGGTCATTTCCGCGACGCGAATGGCTCTCCGCTCTACCCGGTAATCGATCCGTCGACGGGTGAGGAATTGGCAAAGATACCCTTGAGCACGTCGGCTGATGTAGATGCGGCAGTCGCCGCGGCACATCGAGCGTTCCCCTCCTGGGCCGCGAAATCGCCAACCGAAAGATCCGTGCTTCTCCATCGCCTGGCCGACGCTATCGAAAAAAAGCAGAATGAGCTGGCGCAGGTCGAGGCTCTCGATGTGGGCAAGGCGGTGGTGAACGCAGAGGCCTTCGACATCCCTTTCGGCGTGGCTTGTATCCGTTACTTTGCCGATTTGGCGGTGCATGCGCAATACAGTGTTCCCCTAGCGGTTCGGAATATGGACGCGCGCGTCTTCCGTGCCCCTTATGGTGTTTGCGGCTTTATATTTCCGTGGAACTTTCCCTTCGATTTGTTGATGTGGGGTGTCATTCCCGCGTTGGCCGCGGGAAATACGGTGGTGGTCAAACCTTCGGAGATAACGCCCCTCAGTACTCTTTTCGTATGTGCCCTGGCGGAGGAGATCGGATTTCCGGAAGGAGTGTTGAACGTAGTGCTGGGAGATGGCGCCGGCGTGGGTAAGGCCCTTTCGAATCATCCTGACATACAACGGATGTCGTTTACCGGTTCTCCTGCTACCGGCAAACAAATTGCAGAAGCCTGCGCACGCAACCTGATCCCTTGCAAATTGGAGCTTGGCGGAAAAGGCGCGGCGGTAATTTTCGATGACGTCGACCTCGATGCCACGGCCAAACAACTAGCCGGGGCGATCACGCTCAATACCGGCCAGGTCTGCTGCACAGCAACGCGCTGGTTTATTCAAGAAAACATCTTCGATAAGTTTGTGTCGCGCGCGGCAGAGGCACTTGAGCAAACCTCGATCGGGCCGGCACTGGAGCGCAGTACGCAGATGGGACCGCTGGCGAGCGAAGTTCATCTGAACAGGGTTCTAGGATTCCTCCAAAAAGGCGAGGCCGAAGGAGCAAAATTCCTTCTTCGGGGGAGTGACTCTGCAGTAGGAGGCGGATCGAAGGGCTACTACCTGTCGCCTTCTCTGATGGCCGGAAACACCAGCAATATCTGTTGCCGGGAAGAGATCTTCGGCCCAGTGGCCTATCTGCTCAAGTTCAAGAACGAAGCGGAAGCCGTGTCAATGGTGAACGAGCTGCGCTATGGGCTTGCCAACAGCGTCTGGACAGGAGATCTTGCCAGAGCCAACCGGGTCGCTGAAAAGATGGTGTCGGGCAACAGCTGGATCAACGCTCACAATGTCTTCGCTTACGGATTGCCATACGGCGGAGTCAATTTGAGCGGGTTTGGCGGAGGCGTCAATAGTCCGGAAACATTCTTTGATTATCTGAGGAACCAGACAATCGCCCGGCCTCTTGCCTAGACAGCGGCAGGATTCATCAAGGTCAGGCCCATCAGACCGATCACAACGTCCTGAGAAAGGGTTTCGAGTATCACCTCTCTCAGTTTGACGCCGGAGCGCAGGTTCCACGAGAGCAAGTTTCCTCGACAGTTGCGACCCAATTGAACTGTGAGCGGCGGTTCTTTCGGCAGGCAGAAGCCGTCGGTTTCGTAGCTGTAATCGCCGTCTCCCCAGGGGCAGAGAGACCAGAAGTTCAGCGGAGGAATCAGCTCCAGCTTCTCAGTGACGCCGTCTGCATACAGAAATCGTAATTCAGCGTTGGCGATTCGCGTCTGCATGGGAAACGTTGATCCGCAAACCAGTACCCAAACGGCTTCTGCTGCCTGATCAACCGGAACGGTGAACAAGCTGGGCCAGTTGTCCCATAACGAGGTAAACGCGATGTTGTGTGTTGGCGCGGGCACCAGAAAGGGTACGTTCTGAGGGGTAATCAACCAGCCCTTTGCATCGGTCAGCTTTTTCAGACCGCCGAGGTCGATGGGCGGAGCCGTCTGTTTCCAGAAAGGAAACGTCCAGGCGGAGTAACCGTCAACTCCCAGGCGAACCGAGCAGGTGCTCGGACGTGGCGAGAGATATTGCTGCTGAAAAATAGTTGTGATGTCTCCGTTGTAGTGCGGCGCAAGATCGATGAGTTTCCATCGCGAACCCGAGGGTGCGGCGCGCAGTCGCTTGGCTGCCATTGCCTGTTCCATTTCAGGATCAGTCACGCGAAGTTTAATAACTTGCTGCTGGGGAAGATCTCCGATGGTTACGTCCGCCAGCACCAGGTGAAACCCCGGCAACGGCGCAACGCGCCCGTGGATTGCCGGCCCTTCCATCTGCGCCTGCTCGAAAACATGATGCAAGTCATGCCAGCGAACGACTCTCCCTTGACTCACGGTCAATCTCAGTTGCTCGCCGGCCTTCGCTTCAACATGTAAGGGCGGTACGGGTGAAATTCGTCCAGAGAGCTGGATCGCCAACTCCGCGACCGAGGCTTGCGGCACCCGAAGCCGCAACAGAGTAAAGCCGAAACCCGCTGAGACGTCCCACTTCCCTTTCAGCCCGTTCACTGTTACCTGTGCAATGCCTTCCGCGCGCAGCGGTATCAGGCATTCCACGTCCGCTGGTCGAGTCAAGGTTATGCGGTAACGATCTACATCGCCTTCCTGGTTAAAGTCCAGCGAGTAGTCAGGAGTCTTGATCGCCGCCTTTTGCCAGGATGCAGGCAACCTGGGACGTATCGTCACGCGGTTATTGGGATAATCGGGAACGTAGCCGAAAAGGCCTTCAACGACGGTCCGGGCAAACATGTGGCAGTTGTCAGAGAAATCGGTGCCCGCGCCAATATGGCTGAATCCACCGGGAACGCTACTCGCGTAGGCGCTCTCGAGTGTTGCGCCTAACAGAAGTTCCCAACCTTCCTCGGGCAGACCGGTTTGAAAATAGGCAAGTGCAAGGGCGTAGACATCGCCGCCGAAAATGTCGCGCACTGACCATTTCCAGGGTACCCAATTCGAGAGCTGACAGAGCTCACCACCGAATGGCAGTCGGACCCGCTCCAAACCCCACTCGGTGTAATACAAAGCCTGCAGAGCCTGCAGCAGAGTCGTCATTCCACAGTCGATGGGTAAGAATTCACTATAGACACAGGCGTCTGCATGCACCCGGCGATGACCACCCTGTTCGATATACAGACCAAAGTGACCGCGATCTTCTTGCCACAAGATGTCGACCAACGCGCGGTGAATCTTCTCTGCACGTTTCTGATGGAGGGCAGCGGCGTTTGCATCCTCGGCCCTGCGAGCCATATCCGCGGCAGCCAGGTGTCCGAAATAGGCGTACGCAGATTCTTCGACACTTCCGCCGCCGTTGTACCAGACTGAATCTGTGGGCAGAGAATTGATATAGCTCTCGTACAGGCCATCGTCGTCGGGGTCGAAGCATTCCCGAACCCATTCGAGATGAAGCTCCAGCATGGGCCGCAAAGTTTTTTCGATCTCGGCGTCTCCAGTAGCTCTCCAATCACGGATGACCTGGTCGATGAACTGAGATTGAGTGTTGTACACATGCCGATCTTCAGGCGCGATACGACCTCGCCCCCAAAATCGAGAGTCCTGCGCCTGAATACAATATTGTCGGCCCGGATCGGCGTGGGCCTGTAGCCGTCCATTCGCCTGCTTTTGTTGGATGGCAGCATAGTGAGCCGCTTCACTGCGGATGCGCTCGTGCCATCCCAGCGCCGTTGCGCCGCACAAGACTCTCCAGCCAAGGAACTGGATGAAGAAGGCCATGCAACCGTGACGAAAGACAGACGGGTTGCGATCGCAGGCAGCATCGATGGGATGACAGACAGAAGCAACGGCCGCGTCGAGTCTCGGATCGGGAGTCTCAATCTGCACTCGTTCGATGGAGGTCAGGTAGGCCACACTTTGATCAAAAAGAGTCGTCAGAGTATTGCCCTGCCAGACCGGCTCACTGCCAGGGCCGAGCGCCTCAACCACGCAGTGCAGTTGATCTGTATCGGTATTCAATTCGATGACGCCGCAGATCATGGGCAACTCGTCTGCGATCGACGATAGCAGCCTGGCAGGGTCGGAGGCCGCGGAAGCATTGGCAACGTGAACCTTGCCCGCACGGTCCCATTTTCCGGTCACGTTGATCATGGATTCTTCCGCTGCCATCAGCCGAAAAACATCATTTGTCACGATGGCGTGATTGGCGCGGCAACGGGCCGGATCCATGCCCAGGCTAGCCTCGGGCTTGCGTGGATCCCCGGTGCGATAGAGCTTAGGGTTGCCACGCATGATGGGATCCCATTTTAGCCGCACGCCGGGCTCGTGCGCAGCGCCGCCGAAGGCCCACACGAGTTTATCGCCGGGCCGCAAACCCTGCGCTCGAAGACGCAAGGCAAGACCGCCGGAGCCGTGGAGAGGAACCGCGGTCACGAACAATTGCAGATCCCCCAGGGTCGAGTCCCGGATTTGCCAGGTCATCTTCCCGCATCGATAGCGGGATTCAATCTCAGGATATTCGTGAAGCCACCTGCCATGGCCGTCTCGAAGGAGTGCCATTGAAAAACCGCCCAGCACATAGGGCTCAGCAAGCAAGCGCAGGAACGGCCGGTCACCGGCCAAGATCACACAGTCATTCGGAGGCTCGCAGTAAAGGGGCCGATTGTTGAAACACGTCTTGTTGTGACCAACAATCTCGCGATCAATCGCGCTATATCTCTGTGCGGCTGTCTTGAGATACGCGCGGTCTTTCAGCTGTCCGGGCTCGCGCCAGGGGCGCTCACCGGTCGAGTGAGCTGGCTCTAGCGACCACAAAGCGTTTGGAGGAGCCCATAGCAGCGATCCGCTCATGCTTAAGAATTCGCGCCGTGATGTTTTCATCATCCTCTTTCCGGCATATTACCGAAAGGTGTAGTAGAGAGCACACATGGTCAGAAACAGAACCAGGGCGAGGATTCGTGGATCCCAAAAAGTTGTGAGCGGTTGTTCGAAGAGCACCGCAAGCGGGTTGCTCCAGGTAAGACCTTCGATCTGCTGCGCGCTGGGCGGCGGAGTCAGCAGACTCACAATGACAAAGATGACGCTACAGATGCAGAACATCCACCAGGCCTGCATCATGAACGAAATGCCCCAGCCGTCCGTAATCAGCTTGGTCGTTCCGAAAACGGGCAGATCGAGGATAAAAGCCGCCGCTCCCATCAGAATTCCCCCCACCATTGTGACCACGGATGCTTGCTGTGTTCCGCGGCGCCAAAAGACACCGAATAGAAACACCGTGGTGATGGGCGGCGCTAAATCGGAGGCGATCACATTGACGGCTGCAAAGATACTGGTGAAACGCGCACCTTGCGTAGACCAGAGGATGGCAAGGATCATGATCACAACGGAACTGATTCGCCCGGCACCGACCAAGGTTGCGTCTGATATCTGGGGTCTAAATCGTTTTACAATGTCGACGGCAACCAGCGTGCCTGAACTGTTGAGCGCCGCCGAAACTGCGCTCATGAGCGCGGCAAGAATAGCGGCCGAGATGAGCCCCTTGAGCCCAGTCGGTATCAGTTGGCTGAGCAATACTGGTAATGTCTGGTTTCCGTCAGTCCCAATCTGATCGCGAAACAGTATGTATGCGATGATCCCGGGAAAGACCAACAAAAACACGGGCAGAATCTTGAGGAAGCCAGCCATGATGGGGCCGAGTTGCGCATCACGCTCGGTCCGGGAACCTAGAACTCGCTGAACGATCGTTTGATCTGTGCACCAGTACCAGATACCAAGTATAGGAAAGCCCAGGAAGATGGCATACCAATTCAGACCCGCCGGATTATGTGTTTGCAACATGTCCAGCTGGCCTGGTTTGACGGCCGCACGAAACTGAACCAGGGTGTGAATGCCATGGGCGGGGAGGGCGCGAATGGCAAACACGGTAATGAGTGAGGCCCCAACCAGAAGCACCACGGTGTTGACGGTCTCGGTCATCACCACTGCCCTGAGTCCGCCGAAGACGGTGTAGATGGAGACGGCCGCAGCAACAATGAGGATAGAGGCAAATATGCTCAGGCCAAGGAACTGATGAAAGACTACGGCGCCGGCATACAAGCTCATCCCGATATGGATAAAAAGGGCCGCCAGGATCGCCATGAAGGCAAGCAGCGAGCGCGAGGCTGAGTTATAGCGGCGTTCCAGGAACTCGGGCAGGGTTGAGATTCTGCTGCGAAAATAGAACGGAGCAAACACCAGTGACAGCAAAATCAAGGTGAAGACCGCCATCCATTCGAAGTTCCCCCAAACGAGCCCTTCGTTGTAGCCCGACGCCGTCAGACCGATCAAATGAATCGTGGAGATATTTGAAGCAAACAGCGCCGCTCCGACCACGCCCCAGGGCAGCGACCTACCGGCGAGGAAGAAGACCTGGCCCGTCACCTTTGTTTTCCTGGTGGAATAGATTCCAATGAACAGAATCGCCAGGATATAGAGAGCGATGATGCAGACATCTAAAACGGGAATTCTCAGATGAGCCGTCATGCGGGCTGAATCCGCAGCGGAGGCAGACTCGCGATGCTTTCAGCCCCGGCACACCCAGCGCCCTTATCCAGCCATTGACGCCCTAGACGGCGAATGGATTCGAGGTCGGAGCCCACTCCAGTGAGCGTGTAATAGACGTGCCGCTCTGACCATCGGTTAAGTTCCATATTGCGGGTTTCAGCAAAGTAGTCGACTTTCCAGTTCTTGAGCGGCTTATCGATGATCCAGTGTGAGAAAGGCCCAAAGCTATACGGATAAGGTGACCCCAGCTTGTAGTTATGTATTTGGGCATTCAGAAATCCCACAGGCCAATGGTCCCAGCGCTCGGAACGCCACCCCAGTCCCCCAGTGTCCGTGAACGAATTATCGACCACCTGGCTCTTGTGCGCGGGAAACCCACTCGGTGGTCCAATCACCGTGAAGAGGAAGCCTGCCTTGAAGGGCATGACCAGGGCAAAGCCGGAAGAGCGTGAAATCTTCAGAAGGAGCTCAGCATCGCCATTGCGGCGTGCCTCTCCTTTATTGCTCCAAAAAACATCGTACTGTTCATCGGAATAGAGGGCGAGTACAGAACCGACGTGAAAATCGTCGTGCTCTTTATGCTTGAAGAACAAATCGGCCCAGGTCATTCCGCTGGGAACCACGGTATAGAAATCGATGGGCTGCCAGCTATAACCATTTGGGCTGTTAGGCATAAGGCTCTCATAGGTCAGACGGCGCCATACATAGCCGTTGGGGAAAGCGATGTAATCTTCGGTCCCGCGCAGAGCAGGATGGGCATCGCTTTGTGCATTCACACAACAATAATTCCATCGCACCCAGGTGCGATCCGGACCGCTCCAGATGACATCGACAGAGCTATTTCGCTCTTTGCGTCCGTTCTCATTGAAAAGCTCCGCGTAGCCACTGTTGCCCTCGAAGAACTGATTGCCCAGGCCGACGCCATTGGGAAGCTCCATCCAGGGACAGTAGCTAGCCTCGTGGCTGAAGATGACTCGGTGCGAATGATCTTTCCATAAAACGATGATTGCCCTTTTCGGATTGAGATCCGCATGCGGCGGACAAGGCTTGAACGAGCCTTTATAGCCGGCCGGCGAATAGTCGTCCACCTCCAGAGCTGCAACTCCACCAATTTTGGAGCCAGCGAGCTGCTCCACGGTATGTGGCGTGGGTTTTTCGTAGATGGGGTCTGGGCCTATGCGATCACTGCCAGGCTCAGGGCACCCGGACGGCACAGTGCTTGCGCCCGCAAAGAGTTCTCTCATCCCAAGCATCAAAGTAAGCCCGGACTTTTGCAGGAAACTGCGACGCGACCCTGCTCTCCGACTGTTTTTCACTTCATCTCCGGCATCTCGTCGCCCAGCCCGTTTTCTCGGCGGGCTCGTCACTGCATTCATCCACTCGCCGCGACCGAACGACGAAATGAACTTTATTCAGTACGTTAAGATTCTACCGACCGTTTATCACGCGCCCACAAGGAGTGTCAAGGCGCTGCTGGTGATCTATAAGGGAGTCAATATCCCTGCAAAGAACCCTGAGAATAGCTGCTCGGCGTATACCAGCATAAGTGGAAATCAGAGCCGGCGAATTTATCTGCATTGCGGCTACCGGACACTAGTCCAATTTTCCGCGGTTGTTTGCTCGGAATGAGTCTACAAACGGTGCGTCGATAGAGTGCACAGGCAGCAGCCCCTCTGCCGCACAAATCGCTTGACAAGCAACCGTCCAATGGATTCCAATCCTGCCTTCGGAACAATAGTGAACTGTATTCATACGTTAATAGCAACAACAGAACCAAGTTCATGGGGCGCCCGGCGATGACCGGGGCCTTGAAAGTTGAATGCAACACGTTCTTAGGGGGATTGCATGTTTGAGAAGACTTCACGGCGAGAGTTCATGCGCACGGCCGCCGGGGGTATCGTCGCTACATGGGGTGGATTGCGAATTTTCGCGGGACTCGAAGGATTCGCGGAATTAGCCGAGACCGACCAGCCTAAGATTCACCAGAAGTTTTTCGTCTACGGGTCCGCCTTCTATCGGCCGCCCAATCCGCCGGCCTCGGAGCGCCGCGCGATGTTAAAAACAATCGCGCAGGAATACAAGTTCAACACCATCCGCATTTACAGCTCGTGGGTCTATCACAATCCTGAACAGGATCGCTTCGTGTTCGATGAACTTCAGGAAGTGATGCGTTATTGCGATGAATTCGGGATCAAGGTCTTGATGGGCGTAATTCTCGAGGATGCCCCTTGGTGGCTGGAAGCCGCGCATCCAGAAACCCGTTACGTCGATGCCAACGACCACGCACACCGGCTCGAAGGCAGCGGAAACAACGTGAGCGGAGGCTGGCCGGGGCTCTGTCTGGATTGGCAACCGGTGCGTGACGCGGCATCGAAGTTCATTCGCGAACTGGGGAAGGTCGTCTCCGCACATTCTTCGATGTATGCCTACGATTGCTGGAATGAGCCACACATTGAGCCGGCTTGGGGTCACCACTTTCCGGATTCGGCCGTCAACATCGAAGGACGGGTCTATTGCTACTGCCCCAGGACCATAGCTGAATTTCAGAAGTGGCTGCAGAAGCGCTATGGCACGCTCGACAAGCTGAACGAGGCATGGGTACGGACTTATCCAAACTGGACGACGATCGATCCGCCGCGAGAACAGGGAACCTATCTGGACTGGGTCGATTGGCGCCGCTACATGATCGAGCGGAGCACCGAGGAATTACGTTTCCGCGTGCAGAATATTCGAGCGGTCGATACAAAGAGCCTGCTGGAGTGCCATGCCGGGCTGCAAGTGGCAGTGGGCCCTATCGCGATCCTGGGCAATAATCCGTGGCGGCTGGCGGAGGTGGTGGAGACGTGGGGACTCTCGAACTTTCCTCGCTGGGAGATGATGCCCACCTACCTTGGCACCGCTAGGTTAGAACTTACGAGGTGCAATGCCGCCGGAAAGCCCTTCTGGATGACAGAGCTACAGGGCGGCCACGGGAACAATGGCCTGGCGCGCAGCCGATACATGCGCCCGCGGGACATCCGGCTGTGGAATTGGATCTCGGTAGCCACGGGCGCCAAGGGCGTTATTTATTGGGCCTACCACACCGAGGCCACGGGAACGGAGTCCAGCGGTTTCGGACTGGTCGCCCGCGACGGCTCGGCGACCGAGCGTGTGCTCGAAGCGGCCGATGACAATCGAATCATCCAGGCTCATTGGGACGTGCTGGAAAATTATGATCCCAAACCAGAGGTCGCGATTTTGTTCGACCAGGATAATGCCCTGCTCACTTTCGCGATGACCGGAAATGAAGACCCTTCGACTGATTCCTTCCGCGGTTACTATAAGGCCCTTTGGGAATGTGATTTTCTGACTGACTTTATCGAACCGCAGAACTTGCCCGGCAACCATTACAAAGTAATCGTCGTGCCCTGGCATTTGATCGGAAAAAAGGAGACGTGCGCACAGCTGCGACAGTTCGTCGAGGCAGGGGGAACACTGCTGCTTGAGACAGCGTTCGGCATGTATGACGAGCGCATGATCTTCAACCCGGTTATTCCACCGTATGGTCTTGCGGAAGCTTTCGGTTATCTGGAGGGGGAAAGCTATTACATCCAGGGAGGCGGGGAGTCTGCAAACCCGGACGCGATTCTGGGAAACAAGACCGCGAAGATGAAAAGCATCCCGGCCTCGGACCGGGTGTACATCGATGGCAGTCTGACGTTCTCCGAGCCAATCTCGGCTACGCTACACGCGAACACGTTTCTCACTCCCCTTACGGTCAGCTCGGCGACCGTGATTGCAAAGTACGGAGACACTCCGGTTGCAACCATGAAGAAGGTTGGGAAGGGTCAGGTCTACTACTTCGGAACAAATTTGGGCGCCAGCATCGAATCGGGAGATGATGCCGGTCTCGCTCTAGTGCGCAGCATTTTGAAAGGAATTGTGCAGCCCGCGGTCACCGCGGACAAGGTACGCCCGAGGTTGATTGAAGGACCCACCCGCAGCCTGCTGGTAGTTTGCAATACGGGTTCAGAAGACGAGTCGGCAGACATTCGCGTTCCTTCTCGCTACCGGAAAGCAACTGACCTTTACTCTAACGAGGCCCACACCGTCCAGGATAGTAACCTGCGGATCGTTGTGCCCTACGAAGGTGTCTCGGTCTTACGGCTGGAGTGAACGTATACACTCACGCACGCTTTGCCCAACCAACCGAGGGGACGATTCCCTTCCCTTCCTGAATGGTCACTAGTTGGTCGGCGGAAACGTTATTTACTTCCTCCTGCACGCCGTTGGGCCAGATGATCACAATGCCGGCGCCGGTCTCGGGTCCCAACCCGAAATGCAGGCGTGGGTCGTTGGCCGAATAAAAGCTGGACTGGCTCACCACTGCCTGGGTCTGAACTTTGTGGCCGTAACGCACCTTGACCCGCGCGCCGATCGCGCTGCGATTCGATGTTGTGCCGATGAGCCGCACCTTGAGCCAATGATGAGTCTTGCGCAGGTCATTGCGAAGCAGGGACGGCGGATCGTTCAGGTTCACAATCAATATGTCGACATCGCCGTCGTTGTCGAAGTCGCCAAAGGCGCAGCCACGGCTGGAGTACGATGCCGTGATGCCGGGGCCCGCTTCTGCCCCAAGCTCTTCAAACGTGCCATTTCCCAGGTTGCGGAAGAGGACGCGCGGTGATCTTTTCTTGTAGCGTGGAAGTTTCTCTTCAATGTCGGGGTAGACGCTGCCCGCGGTCGCGAAGATGTCAGGAAAACCATCGTTATCAAGGTCGACGATGCCTGCTCCCCAACAGGTGTAGCGCGTCTCCACGGCAAGGTGAGCCGGCTTGGTGACATCCTCGAAGTTCCCGTGGCCATCGTTGCGATAAAGCACATTGGTGTCATCGGCGAAATGGGTCTTGTAAAGATCGAGGTGTCCACCCAGATCGTAGTCTCCAACTCCGATTCCCATGCCCGCTTGTTCCAGACCGTCTTCATTGACGGCGACACCGCGCAGCATGGCCTCTTCTCGAAAGGTTCCATCGTGGTTGTTCATGAACAGGAGGCTCGGCGTGGAATCGCAGGCGACATAGATGTCGGGCCAGCCGTCCTCGTCAAAGTCGGCGGCAACGACCGTCATGCCGTAGCTGCCCCGGGCGGCGGATATGCCCGCTTCCCGGCTTACGTCGACAAAGGTCCCATCTCCTTTGTTTCGGTAGAGTGAGTGGACACCCGGAGGAAGCCCCCGCGGCCCACATACCACGGGGGCGCCTCTCCAAAAGCAGTTGGGATTCTGCCCCGGCTTTGGTACGCGATTGAAATCGAATTGAACGTAGTTGGAAACGAACAGATCTAAAAAGCCGTCGCGATTGTAATCAAGAAAACTAGCCCCAGCTCCCCAGCGCGCGGTCTCATTCGACAGACCGGCCTGCTGGGTAA
The DNA here is from genome assembly GCA_963717225.1 of uncultured Acidobacteriaceae bacterium. Lineage (GTDB taxonomy): Bacteria > Acidobacteriota > Terriglobia > Terriglobales > Acidobacteriaceae > PALSA-350. The sequence continues at coordinate 18,087 of CAVQWB010000010.1, forward strand.
CATCGGTGAAGGTACCGTTACCGTTATTACGGTAGAGAACGTTCTGACCGTAGTAGGTACAAAACAGATCTTCGAAGCCATCGTTGTTGTAGTCACCCACACACACAGAGGAGGCCCACCCCGCTTTACTTAAGCCTGCCTGTTCGGTGACGTCGATAAAGGTTCCATCACGGTTGTTTTTGTATAAGCGGTTCGACGTGCCCGGTGGAACGCCGGCGATCGTGATTCCGGTCAGGATAAAAATATCCATCCATCCGTCGTTGTCGTAGTCGATAAAGGCACAGCCACTCCCTACGGTTTCAACGATGTAGTCTGCATGGTCCGGCTGGCCGCAGATCACCGGTGACCTTAATCCCGCTTGGTGTGCCACGTCGACAAACCTGGCGTCAAAGGGCCGTCCGGATGCAGGACCGCGTGGTTGAGGTTTTACCGCTCGCGATGCTACTGCCTGGGCCATCGATCTGGCGCTTAAGGCGCTGGCCGACAGCATTGCGAGAAAGGAACGACGGGTGATTGGCATCGAAATATTCACCCAACTATATTCTTTTTACCGATCAGATCGGGCTTCAAACGCCTTCAGTTGCAAGATTGACAGAAGCATAACCACATGGTAAACGTTCGACTGTACCATGAAGCGATCGAACATATTTCATTTGGCGCTGGCGACGATAGCCGTCTCCTTTGCCCTGGGGCAGGACAAGCCGATACCGGGCAAGGTGGTTACGGCACCTGCGACGTTGATTCGATCTGCTTCAGAAAATCTGCGCAAAGGCGAGGCAGCTTCAGCTGAAACCCAATTGCGCAAAGCCATCAAGCTTGGTACGAAAGATCCGCTTGCCTACAATCTGTTGGGTTTTATCTGCGACCAAACCGGCCGGCCAGACGAAGCGATCTCGCAATACCAGACGGCTTTGCAACTCTCGCCGGGGTACAATCCGGCGAGGAATAACCTGGGGGCGCTTTACCTGCGGCAGGGAAAGCTAGACCCGGCTTTGGGACAATTCCAACAGACCCTGAAAGTTAATCCGCACGACGTAACTGCGAATTACAACCTGGGGCTAATTTATGCGCAGCAGGGATTATTGCCGGCTTCCTTTGAGGCGTTTAACACAGCCCACCAATACGCTCCCAAAGACGCTGACATTCTCTATCAGCTGGCGGGCGTGCAGGCAAAAAGCGGCGACCTGACCGCATCTCGGGATAGCCTCAATGCGGCACACCGCCTGCAACCAGGACAACCGATGATTGTATTGCGATTGGCCGAGTTGCAGGTGCAGGCGGGTTCGCTTCCCGATGCGTTGTCGTCCTTCGAGTCCATTCTCGATCTGCTGCGTGAGAATGCAGTTCCCAAAACAGAGGAAGACTCGATTACGTCGGAAGCAACCGAAAGCCTCACGCAGATCGTCGCTTCCGGCTCTGCGCCCGACCGAGCGAAATTCCTCCTGGCTGAATTTCTCTTTGTCCACCGCGACTATCAGCAAGCGGCAGACAGGTTGGCGAGCATTCCCGAGACCGCGCGAGGCGTCGACTACTTCGACCTTCTCGGGCTGGCCCTGGCCGGCGTCGGCCGCTTTCCTGATGCAATGACTGCTCTCAAGCAGGCGAATGCCCTTTCTCCAGATCGCGGTGACATCCTCTTTCACATCGGCAGTGTCTACCAGCGCGCAGGCGATAATCAGACCGCTATCAAGATGTTCGAACGTGCCATTGCTGCCGGCAGCAAGTCGCCTGAAACCCGATTTGCGCTGGCGCTAAGCTACTTCAACCTGGGAACTTACGACGAAGCCATCAAGACCTGCCGTGAAGCCATTGCGACCACGAAGGATTTTGGCCAGGCCTATCTCCTGATGGGACGGTCTTACGCGCGCCTCTCAAAGAGCAAGGAGGCGATCGCCGCCTTGCGAACCTCGGTGGCGTTAGACCCGGCCTGCGAGCAATGCAACCTTCAGTTGGCACTGGTTCTACTCGATAGCAATGGAGAACCTGAAGCCGAGGGGCTGCTGAAGAAAGTGGTTCGCATCAATCCATCCGATGCATCGGCTCATTACCAACTGGGCAAAGTTTTCGCGGAACATCATCAGATTCCTGACGCCGCCCATGAACTGGAGGCGGCCATCGCCCTGGAGCCGAAGGACGAGCAGGCTTACTACCAGCTCGGCCGGCTATACCTGGGAATGGGTGACAAGGCCAAGGCGGTGACCTATCTGGATACAGCCAAAGAGTTGGAGGAAAAGCATCGGCAGGCCACACAGGACCAGGTGAGCGGAGTTCAGTAGAGCGATTACGTGAGGATGATCGGTACTTGTGCGCCGGCGACGTTGCTTCCCTCAACAACGAGATACCCATGAGCCGGCTGATTTGCGCCCTTAGGTAACCGGAACTCAAGAGTGATTTCCCTGGTTTCGCCTGGCATGAGGTCGAAGTAGTTGTCGCTGTACATCACAAGAAAGGGCGACTGCTTTTCAACTGAACTCCATTTGGCCCGTGCACGCACCAGCCGGGCGTACGATTTCGATTTGTTGGAAAGGCTGAAGGAAGCGACCGCCTTGCCTTCCGCGACACGCGCTTCGATGGTTTTGGGCAACTGAAGTGCAGCCGGCGGCTGGTTCTTCAAAGTCTCGAAAAGAGGTTGGACACGTGCCGAAAGCATCTCGGCATACGGCACCGAGGGCTTTTCTCCAGTAGCTGCGACGATCATCCTCATGAAGAGGGTGAAGTATAGACGCGTCCTGGGATTCGCAGCGAACTCCTGGTCGAGCATATAAGGAAACACCAGGTCGCTATTCCAAGCGGCCACAGTCTCTACGTATTCGGGGGTGAAGCCCATGAAAGCGACCGTGCGCCCCTGACCGTAATGGCCGGTGACCAGGAGTGGGCTGCCCATAATGGTGAGCACTTGCTTGCCCTCGGGTTTCATGCGAACGCGATTGAAGCCGTCCAGCTCGTAACCGTTCCAGACAGCTGCATCCCATATCGAATCGGCGCCTGGCGCAAGCCGAACCTCCTGACCGTGATTTGTTGTCAGGCCGCCCGCGCCCAAAATTGACTGACTTAGGAACAGATCATCCCGATTCTGTGTTGCAACCGGCAGCGCCTCATCCAGAGTTGTGAAACTGAGAAGTGCGGCCTGAATGGAACCGCCGTGGAAGCTTCCAGGGCCACCCGAATGGATGAATCCCACACCCTGTTTGATGGCCTGCTTCAGCCCGTCCGCATTGCGAAGATCGAGAAGCTTCCAAAAGGAATCGAACGACGCCAGCCAAACAACGTCATATTTTTCGCGAATCCCAGCAGGGTCCCGAAGCGTTGCGAGTTGATGGATCGACGACTCGTCAATGACCTCGAGATCGATTCCCATTGCTTCAAGCATATGAGCGATCGGCAAGCTATATTTTTTCTGGCCGATGAGCAATGCGCGGATGCGGTGGGAAGACAGTCCGGGCGTGACCTTAATGAAAGTCTTATCGGTAAAGCGGAGCGGGCCGTTGCTCTCCGAAAGGTTTGCCCGCAGAACGTAAATTCCGGGCTTTTCCGGCGCCCAATCGACAAGGCCGGCCTGCTGATTCCCGTCCGGTGTGATCTCGCCTTGAAACTCCCTGTTCCAGATTACCTCTCCGTCGAGGCTAGCAAGCTCACAGCGCAGAACAAACGGGACGACGCGTGGATGATCGTTGATGACCCAGACCGGGATTTGCAATCGCCTGCCAACCACCTGGGATTCCAATGCTTCTTCGTAGGCAAAGTTGGCGGCGAATCGTGCCTGCGCTATTTTAAGGTAGTAATAGCCCATCTTCGGTATTCGGTAGTAATCCAAAAAATTAAACCGAATGCCGGGAGACAATTCGCCGTATGCCCAGATTCGCGTGCCATTGACGGACTTGTATTTTCTTCGCCGATAGGCCTCGGTCGCATATTTGAAAATAAAGGCCTGGTAAAGCTGAGAATCGTCTACCAATTCTTGCACCGACTTGATGTTCTGATCCACAAACTGGTGCACGCGATCGAGGACGCCGGTAAACCCTACATAGTCAAAGCTGCTTTGGTAAGCGTACGCATTCACATCAATGGGCAGGTTGTACCAGCGCGGGTGGGTGGCGTTCTCTGTTGACCACATTTCTTTGGGGGTCAGCATGGTTTGCAGAGTTTCGAGAACCGGCAAAGCGATGGTTCCGTATTCTGAGATGAATCCGGCGTCGGCATGAAAGTGCTGGTTGTAATTGGATACCGTGTCGCCGGTCCAATTGGCGTTACCCATCCAGAAATGTTGCTCGCCCGAGTCGCAGAAGCTGGGATGGAATACGGTTCCCGGCGATAGTTCGAGGACGATCTTGCGAATCGTGTCTGAAAACTCCTGGTAGCCGTACTGATCGAAGTCTTCACCCAGTGCACCCCAGCCTCCGTGTTTTCCTTTCATATGCGCTTCGGCAAAGGGCGCCCATACCACGATGGATGGGTGGTTGCGAAGAAGCACGATGATCTGACGAACCTGCGAAAGCGATTCTGCAATGTAGATGTCACGTCTGGGGTTGGTACGACTCAATACCGCCATCGGACCAAATTGACTGAAAGGAAATTCAAGAAAATTCAAGATGCCGAGTTGATCGCATAGCTCGTAGAAATCTGGCTTTTCCACTACGGTGAAGTTCACCAGGTGGTTCAGGTTGGCGGCGCGGTAGAGTAACAAATCTTTTTCATAAGTCTCGCGCGTTGGTTTGGAACCAAAGATGTCCGCGATCGGATACCAGGCGCCTTTCAGGTACAAGCGCTTACCGTTCAGCCAATAACTCATGTCATCTTTTCGTGAGATGGTTCGCACCCCAAAGACGGTTTCAAGCGTGTTCCCTACCACCGGGGACAGAGCGAGCCTGGCAACAGCCCGGTAAAGGTTTTGTTCTCCGGAATCCCAGGTCCACCACAGATGCGGATTCTTCAGGACTACTTCTTCCACAATCGTGGTGTCGCCGCTTGCCAGTTCGATCGATCTTTTGAATACGTTCAATGGTTCGCCGGCAAAATTATCGGGAGCAATCGAAAGTTCGAGAGAAGCTGAAAGCTTGCCCTGGTCGAGGTTGCGAAGCCTGCACGAAACACCCAGGGTCGCGGTTCCATCATTGTTCAGAGACTTGGTAGAGATGAAGAGGTCCGAGACAACAGCAACGCTGGAAGCAACGAGCGTTACCTCACGAAACAGGCCCATGGGAAAAACCGCATTGCCGCCGGCGGGAAGGCCATCCCAGTTTGGACCCAGGACAAAGGGTGCAGACGGAAAGCTGGTAACAATATGGGGCACTACTTCGGCTAGTTCGCCCTTCATATATTCGAGGAAACCACGCCCTTCAGGCAGCCATGGACAGGTGACCTTTACTGCAAGATGATTGGGGCCATTAAAAGTCAGGCCTGAGGTCACATCAAATTCGAATGGCACATAGCAGCCCTCGTGCTCGCCCATTTTCTGACCGTTTAACCAGACGGAGGCAAAGTAATCCACACCCTGGAATACCAAACACAGTTTTCTCCCTTGAAGGCCAGGTGGAACCGAAAATTGCTTGCGATACCACCATTCCTTTTGGTTGACCAGGGTGACTTCTTTGCTTTGGTAGTAAAGGTCCATTCCTTCCAGGCCAATCTGCAATTGGACTTCACCCGGAACCGTTACCTTCCTAAACTTGCTTTCGTCGAATTGATTCGAATAGGCGGCGAGGCGCTCTCCTTCTCCGAAAGAAAATGCACCGAGCTTCCAATCGTCATCGCCCAGAACGATGGTTTCGTCCTTGAAGGCAGAATCCTGTGGCGAGGGTGCGTCAGCGAATGCACTCCGAGGAGAGGCGAAGGAAGTTGGGGGAAGCAAGGATGACGCGGAGAGGGCCAACCCCGCCTTCAAAAGGTCGCGACGCGAAGGATAGGTCACTTCAACTCCTTACCGCGAATGCAAAGAGCAGCCTGTGAGGTTCGCAACACAACTGATTGAGCCGGTACGTCAAAGCAAAACGCGGCGCTCTCAACAAAGAGCGCCGACGTTGGCATCCTGAATCATCCTCAGAACGTGACTTTCAAGACCATTTGGATTTCTCTGTTCGCCGAAGCAGTGGAGAAGATCTGCCCTGCGGTGCTGCTGGGAACCGCCGCCTGTGGTGGCCCGAAGTGGGGATGGTTGAATAAATTGAACGCCTCTGAGCGGAATTCAATCGTCCGGCTTTCTTTGATCGTCCAACTCTTGAAACCGGACAAACTGACGTCTCCAAAGCCGGGCGTGTTGATGATGTTTGGTCCCGCGTTCCCGTAGGGAACATAGGTCCCACCCGCTACCGGATCAGCGACTGGCGTAGGAAGCGGGAAACACGAGGCATCGAACCACCCGGTCGGACCGCGGCTTCCTCGTGGCAGGACGCCATCGCAGACTCGATTCGGGCGGCCTGCCCCGCCGGTCACTGAGATCCAACCACCACTCTGAATAATCGTTGTCGTCGCCAACTGCCAGCCACCAATGAATGAGTTAACAAAGCCCGACGTGTTAGCCCCGAATGCTTTACCGCGACCGAAGGGGAGTTGATACAGTCCACTGAAAACGTATCGATTTCGTACGTCGGCATCGGCATTACGCTTTTCTGCATCAGGATCCTTTGGGTTCTGCGGTGTCGTGCCCTCAAAATACCCAACTTCAAGGTAGTGGCCCCAGACGTAGCTGGTCATGAAAGAAAGACCGTTGGAAAACCTTTTGGTGATTGTTGCCTGGAGTCCGTTGTAGTGCGATCTGCCTGCATGCAAATGGTCGGTGAAGTCGTTGGCATTGGGTACGGTATCAAAAAAAGGGCGTCTGGTCTGTATAGGCGCATTGCCCAAAACCGCTTGGTTTGGATTGCTGTACGAAGAGATATGCGAAGCCGAATTACCAGCGTAGGTAATGTTAGCTACGAGGTTGTGTGCAATCTCCTTCTCTCCAGCCAGGGACCACTGACCTACGTAAGCTGTTGGGGCGTGAGCAGCCCACATGTAAACGGAGCCAGAGGGGTTGTCAATCGGGATAAGGCCGGTCGACACTGGCAGCCCCTGGTCGAATGTGTAGTTGATCGTTTGGGGAAAGGTAGGGGTGTTGATATAGTTCGTGCCGCCGACAAAGGGTGGGTTCTGGGATCCCTGAAAGCCGTTATCCGGCGCCACGTCATTAATAAAGAAGATGCCGTAGGATGCGCGAAGTGTGCCATTCCCGCCAAGCGCATAGGCCAATCCCAGCCGAGGAGCAAAATTGCGCTTGTTGGTATTCGTCAGAGAGCGGGTCTTGAAGGCCGGATCGCTTCCGCCTCCGTTAGGCAACACAAGCTGGCCGGTGCCGGTGTCGAAGTTGGTCATATGATTGTGGGCTTCCAGCTGGGGGGTGAAGAGATCGTAACGAACGCCATAGTTAACAGTCAGCTTGGGGGTCATTCTCCATGTGTCCTGCGCGTAGGCCGACATTTCCTGTGATCTCAAGCTCGCCAGCCCGGAGTTCAGGATGATGTTGGCATTGACCGCATCGCCAAGGAGAAAATCGGCGAATGCATTTCCCGAGGTGCTGGGATTGTTTGGATCGTTGGTGAAGGCGCCGCTGAAAGTCCAACTGCCGGCTGGATAACCGAGGATCTGCGTGAAGCTGCGCCGCATGTTCTTGTAGTCCACCCCTACCTTGTAGGTGTGGGCGCCGTGGATGAAGGTCACGTTATCCAAAACCTGGATGACGTTCTCGAGCTCAATTAACGGATAAAAGGGTGAGTCGCCAACTAGTCCCAGACCGGTGATGCTGATGCCGGGAAAGCCGCTATTGTTCGGAGTAACGTTGACATTGGGTAAACCTATCTGCTCCCCGTAGTTGTGACCATAATTCAACTGCAAAGAATCCGCACCAGCGCGTATGTAGGCGGCCCTAAAGGCGTTCTGGAAGTTGGGTCCGAAGGTATGAATCTCCTGCAGGCCAGCGCTGCGGGCCGGGTTGTTATCCTGGCCGTTCAAACCGCCCGCCCCGCCCGATCCGAGAGCACCTCCGACGGCTGGAGCATACTTGGGGATGTCAGAGAACGCGCCAGGCAAGAGAGTGTAGGAATTGCCAAAACTAAAACGAGCCGTAAGTGAATCCGCGTTGCTGATCTGATAGTCGCCCTTTACATCGTATGAATCTTCGGTGTGAACTCGCCCCGAACTGCTGTGATAGATACCCGCGCCCGTCGATTCAACGGCAGTCGTGTTGGGTGGAGGAATGTAGCCAAGTACCTTGAGGGCTGCGGAATTGAACCTCGCCGAAGGAATTTTGTTATTGGGAAAAGGTGACCTGGTAATGATCGGAGTGCCATCTGTGGCAGTCGCACACGGAGGGTTTGACCCGTATCCGCACGTGGTCAGAGGATCATAAATGATGTCGGGGGCCCCATTGATGGTCGTCGCACTAAAGTCGCCGGCCAGAATATCGTTTCCGGGTACCGCGGTGTTGAAGGTCTGACCCTGATTTTCTCGCGTTCCTTGATAGTCGACGAAAAAGAAAGCTTTGTTTCTGTAAAGAGGACCGCCTAAAGACCCACCGAATTGGTTGCGGACAAAATGAGGCAGCCGTCCTGGAACCTGCGGCGTGGGATGATCGAAATAGTTCGCCGCATCCAAAGAAGAGTTGCGCAGAAAATCGAACGCACTACCGTGGAATTGGTTGGTTCCTGACTTGAGAGTGACGTTCATCACGATGCCGCCACGACCCACTTCCGGCATAAAGTTGCTCGTGACGAGGGTAAATTCCTGGATCGCTTCAAGGGGGGGCAGAATCGCAATCAGACCTTGGTTGAGCTGGTTGTTGTAAACGCCGTCCAGAATATAGTTATTTGTGTCTTGCCTGTTCCCGCTCGCGGAAAGTCCTTGAGCGGCCCGCCCATTATCCGGGATATTGGTGTTGTTGGCGTTGCTCGATGCGGCGCCCGTGTTCGCTCCCGCCACCAAAGGCGCCAGCTGGAAGACTGTACGGCCATTCAGCGGAAGGTCTGAGACGTCTTTCCGCGAAATCAGCGTGTCTACCTCGGAAACCTCACTTTGGATGAGGGGGGTCTGGGCTGTCACTTCCACGTGTTCAGCCACTTGCCCGACTTCCAGGGCGAGGGGCAACGTGACACGACCGCCGACCTGCAACTGGACGCCCTTCTGCTCCACGGTTTTGAAACCAGTGACCGAGACCGTAACCGTGTAGGAACCCGGAAGCAGATTGGGCACAACAAACTCGCCCGAACCATTTGTGGTGGTTTTATTGGTGATCCCAGTACCGTCGTTGGACACGACGACCTCGCCGTTTGGGATAGCACTGGCCTTGGCATCGGTCACGGTTCCGGCAATCGTACCAAGTTCTGTTTGCGCCTGCAGCGTGGCCCATGATGAACCAGCAATCACAAGCAAAGCTGTACTCAGGATTGCGAATCGTTGCACCCGATCACGAACCATCTGCATTATCGTCTCCATTTGACGCAAACCTCCCCTTCAATTTGTTCAACCGAAAACCTGCTCACGCTTTAAGTCACTCTTCAGGGCCGTGTGAATGATATTCGACTCTATTTTCGCTGCACTGAACCGTGTTCACATGAATTCAATCACGGTTTGTAATCCACGGTGTATTTGATTGTCAAGGGGTTTCTGGGATGAATCGTGGGCGCTGCGGATGCCAGGCCCGACGGCTGGTCTTTGCTTTCACAATACTGAGGTAATGAAGGGAGTTCATCGTGAGTTGTTCAGAGATGAATCCATAGAGGCGGGCTCTAGAAGCGGTTTTGGTAAACCAGAATGCGGGTAAGGTTCCCCAATGGCCCGCTCTTTATGTGCGCTGCCTTTTGCAAGAATATGTGGCTTCAGGAGGTGCAGACCAGGTGGCAGCCTGGAAAGGATTCAATTCCATCTTGACAATCAATCCCCATCCATATAACTATGAGCATCGTTCATGGCCTGCTCGCTATCATGAACGATGCTCAGGCCACGTACGGTTGAATGCTGTAATCGGCCCCCGGGTAAACGTTTCAACCGCAGCATTGTTTGCCAACCCGACTCAAGAGAGGACTCGCCGGCTCATGTCAAAGGGTAAGAAGAAAGATCCCGTGATCAGTTCTACAGAAAAATCCCAGGTAACGAACTTTCTTGGAGTCAAGTACTCCGTTTTGCTGCCCCGGGAAAAAAGTGAATGCGTCGAGATTTTGTTACAGCGCTTTCCAAAGGGACTGTCCTTTCCTGTCCACCAGCACAAAGAATGTGAGCAAACGTACATCGTACTTGAGGGTGAGGGCGAAGTTACGGTAGCCGGCCAGGTTACGAAGATCACCAAAGATGACGTGGTCTACATCCCCCGTCTCACCGATCACCGTGTACGAAACGTGGGTGACGGCGATTTCGTTTACCTGACCATCGAAACCTACCCCGACGGATACCTGCCGAGCGAGCCGACTTGGGATTCACATATCGCGGTACTCAATAAGCACTATGGCCTGACAAGTGAGGCATGATGACGGAGACCGAGCGGCTCAATATTAAAGGCAAGGTCGTCGTGATCACTGGAGTGGGATCGGGTATAGGCGCGGCCGCCGCGGATTCCTTTGCAGCCTGCGGTGCCAAGGTCGCTGGCCTGGAAAGGGACCCAGACTCGCTCCAGCGTACGGCGGCGAGAATTGCCAAGTCAGGGGGTACTTTCCACCCCATCCTGGCGGACGTGAGTTCAGAACCGGAAGTCACTAAAGCGTTCTGCGAAATTTATCACAAGTATGAGGCTGTTGATACCCTGGTAAACAACGTAGGCGTGGAGTTCTACAAGCAATTTGTAGACATAGCCGTTGCGGATTGGGACCGGCAGATCGCAGTCAATCTGAGGAGCGTCTTCTTGTGCTGCTCCAATGTGGTTCCCGCAATGATCAAGCAAGGTCACGGCTGCATCATCAATACAGCTTCCGTCCAGGCATTTGCTACCACCGGTCAAACCGCTCCTTACGCGGCTGCCAAAGCTGGCGTTCTCGGCCTGACGCGGGATATGGCGCGTGACCTGGGCCCCTACAATATTCGGGTGAACGGAATTTGTCCGGGCTGCATTGAGACACCGATGATGGATCGATCGCTGGGACGGGATCCGGACCCGAATTCGGCAAAAGAAAAGATGGAATCTGCAATTCCCTTGCGGCGCTTAGGGAAACCTCAGGAAATTGCTAAGGTGGTTCTCTTTCTAGCCTCCGATCTGGCCACTTACGTCTCTGGAATAGGGTTACTGGTTGACGGTGGATTGTTGGCACAATTGCCTGTGGTTTAACCCCACTACGAATTCGTTAAAAATGGAGCGTTGCGTGCAGATTCCTGTCAACCAGTTTGAAACCTTCGCCGACGGTCTGGACCATGCGGAGGATCTCGCTTTCGACAGCGAAGGAATTCTTTGGGCGGGTGGTGAGATCGGCCAGATCTATCGCATCCCTGATAAAGGAAAGGTAGTAGAGATAACCAACGGGTCACCCTCGGCATCAAGGAACAACTGCTCGTCAATCAGAAGAAATAGCTCACAGCTCACCAATCGAAGGTCGTTCGAACAAAGTCGCGGCTGATTTTCCAATCCTCTTTCAAGCTCTACGTCCGCCTCGATGACGGCATGCTTGTCTTTGTCCCAAAGATCGGCTCCGTAAGATGTGCCCGAGACCGGCAGATGATATTTCTGGATGAGATTGGATTCGATCGACTGCGTCATTGTGCCGCAGTTCGACCTCCATCAATTCCACGCCCTCTATTCCGGCATACTTGAGATCCGCGAAGACCTCTTCAAGTATCGCGCTGCAGTCGTAGGGTGCTGGAAACCTGGAGGCATATACCCAGAGATGGCCGCAAACAGGGATTTTCCGGCTGCTATCAAGATCGGCTGCTCGCGACAGCGGTGAAGAACCGGCCAGTACAATCGCAGCCTTGGAACTGGCGCCGATGAATTCTCTGCGCGTCATTGATTTCAGGTGTTGTTTCTTACCCAGTTTCATGTGCCAGCCATTCGGGGCGTTCTGATGATTAAATAGCTTCTCACGAAATATATGTTTACTTTCGTGCGGCGGCCCATGAAAATGTTTTGCGTCACCATGACACTTCTGAATAAAGTTCATATTTTGTTCTTCCTCCCGCTGGCGCTGAGCGCCGCCACCGTTTACACCACTCCGGTCGCTCTTGTGGGAAGCGGTCAGTCTCTTGGCAATCTCAACACATACGTCACGCTGGATCGGGAGACCAATGTCCTCGGCGACCCGGCTTCAGTACGTCATGGTTTTCGTGAGTCCACCAACCAGCGTTATTACGCCCTGGGGTGGTCGGTTGCCATGGAATCGTCTACGGGCGCAGAAGCAACGCCGGTCGACACGTCTTTCTACGGCGCGCATCAGGAAACGTCCTACCGTATAGGCCCGGCTGTCCTCAGAAAAAAATTCCTTCTTCCCTACGAAATAGGCTATTCGCGCGCAGGCCACTACCTGCTGGAACGCGGTTCCGGCAGCGCCGGCCCGTTGCTCGTTCGTTCCCGGTTGCTGCTTCCAGCTGGGTCTTCCGTAGAACAGGCAACGTTGAAAGGCTGGAAGTATGCGCTGATTCGATTCCCCGGCGAAGGGGCTGCAATCTTGTGGGGGTCCACCAGCGCAGTCGCGTTTGAGTCCAAACCTCTCGCAGGCGCGGTCGAGATACTGACGAAGTACGAGTGGCCTGAAGGAGAGGATTTCGCCCTGAGCTTTCTGTATTCAGTCGGCCAAGACGAGCATGCCTCCAAAATGTTGCTGAACGCGGCCTTCGACAGCAATCAGCCGGATGCTCCCAATACCCGCAGCTCCCTTCTACGCGTACGGCACCTGCTCACGGAATCGGAGAGTGCCATCGAGCGTTATCTCCATATGGCGACCTTGCTGACCCCCGATCCGGTGATCAACCGGGCGAACATCTGGTCCAAGGTGACCCAGTTGCGGCTGCAAGCGCAATATCGCTGGGGTGACGGCTTCTCAAACAACCCGCCGTCAGACATCGTGGTGGGCCGAGATTCGATGTGGTACCTGATGGGCAGCAACTACTACGCCCAGGCGTGGTCTCGCAAACTGCTCGACCTGTGGTTTACCCACGGGCTGGAGCCGAACGGCAAATTCACCGAATACATGACGGCCTCGCAGGACCCTCTGTTCACCGACGACTACGGACTGAATATCAATGACATTACGCCTCTTTTGATTATGGCTGCCAGCCACTACTACAGCCTCACCGGTGATCGGGGCTTTCTGTTGCAGGTTTACCCATCGCTGCTACGCTCCGCAGAGCTTATTCAGTCTCAGCGATCGGCGGGTGACAACAACCACTACGGGCTGGTTTGGTGCACGACCAAAGAGACCTTTGTGCGCGGCCTGTTTAGCTGGCGCAACGCGATCGCGAACTACAATCTTTCGGGCGCTGTTACGGAAGTGAATAGTGAAGCGTATGAAGCTCTGCGCTCAATTTCTGAGCTGGCTGGAGTGATGGGTGATAGCGCCAACCAGGCGTATTACAAAGCTGCCGCAGAGGATCTGCATGCTGCCATCAACCGTTCTCTGCGCCCCAAAGGAAGCCCGGATGCACCGTACTACCTCACCATTAACCCGGAGGGCCAGATTGTAAAGCAGGATACGGCAGACGAATTGTTTCCCGTGCTTTACGGTGTCGCGGACAAAGCAACCTCCAGCAAAATTCTGGACAAGCTCTATTCCGATCGTTTTTTTGTCACCGCCCCCAACGGAGCCGGCGGATTTCGGACGATTAGCGCGGATGAGAAGGAGTATCAGCCGCGGTCGAATCCGGACAACTATGGGTTGCTGGGCGGTGTCTGGCCCAACCTCGGGCTCTGGATCGGGCGTGCCGCTGCCATCCGCGATCGACCCGATCTGGCCCTGAAGGCATTGCGCGCAACGGCATTGATCACGGAAATGCCTGACCCGCGCGAATACAACGTCGTGCCGGGGGAGTTTCCTGAATACTTTAACGGCGACGACCTAAAGCAGCGGGGCCAGCCATTAAGTTCCTTTGTCCCAGGTATTTTCATCTGGTCAAGTACAGAAAGTTTCCTGGGCCTGACCGCCCATCCCGCAGGTCTCGATGTCAATCCCGTTTTGCCGGATGCATGGGAATGGACGGCGGCCTCCAGAATCCCCTATCACGGCAGCTCCCTTACTCTGTTGGCAGTGCGCGAAGGTAAAACGCTCTATACGACAGCCCCCATAAACACCAGCTGGAACATGGTGATGGCGCCTGCGGAGCTGCAGGATCGGTACCGGTTCGAGCCTGCGGATGAGGCTGCGGGCTTCGTTCTGGCGAAAGCTGGAGGCGGTTTGGAAGCCATCGCCGTCAGCTCTGCCGCCACCGAAGTGAGGGTAATCGACCGCCTGATCAACCGCGAGGTGGCGCATTTCCCGCTGACGGCCGGCGAGATGGTGCGGAAAGCGTTGCCCTGATCCGGCCAGTCAGGTTCTGATTCTTTAGGCTTCCAATCCCTACCCCCCACCGAGGTTTGCCCGCACTGCGCGCCGTATTTGCCACGTCCCCACCGGTCGACCTGCCTGCTCAATTGTGGTCACCCCCTAATTGCGCCCCAAATTGTGGTTCCCAGCTGATTTCCCTGCCCTGGACTCGGCTGGTCAGTCTCCCGTACTGTGCGCTACACTGCGCCTACCGTGACAGCCGATCGGGCCAACCGGAATTCCTGCTCCAGCGGCCTCGTGGGTACGCCGAACGTTGGACGGCGAAGCGGATTGGCGGCCCTGAAGTACGACGTGCTATGGAGACGTTATGCAAGTGGGATGTATGGGCATTCTTGTGGTCGACGTATTCACCGATCCGATTCAACGTCTTCCAGATGCCGGCCAATTGGTGACTACTTCTGGTTTGACAATCACCGTCGGTGGGTGTGCCGCCAATGCCGCGATCGCGCTCAGAATTCTGGGGGAAGAAGTGCAGGTGTCGGGGAAAGTAGGGTCGGATATTTCTGGCGACTTCATCGTCTCCGGTCTTAAGCAATACGGGGCAGGCGTTGATTACATCCGCCGATCGCGAGAACTGCCGACATCTGGCACGGTTATCTTCACCCTGCAGGGCGAGGATCGGCGTTATTTGCACTGCATCGGAGCCAACAGGGAATTCTCACTGGACGATGTTGACCTCGAATTTCTTCGAGGAATGAGTGTCCTCTATTTTGGAGGTTACCTGGCGACACCGGCGTTTACCCCCGACAACCTGGCTAAGCTTTTCTGGGAAGCGAAGCACAGAGGTCTGATCACCGTTCTGGACGTGGTTATGCCTGCCGAGGGCTCCTTTGGGATAGAGGATATTGCCCCCGTTTTACCCTACACTGACTACTTTTTGCCGAACGAGGATGAAGCGGCTCGCCTGACCGGGGATTCGCGGGAAGGCGCACAGGCTGAGACCTTGAGCTCCTTCAATTCGGAGTGCACGGTCGTCATAACCCGGGGTCCGCGCGGCCCCCTTGCCATGAAAGGCAATCTTGTCATTGATGCGCCAGCGTTCCCCATGGAGACGGTGGAGGAATCCGGCGCAGGGGATGCATTTACCGCTGGATTGATCAAGGGCATCCTCAAGAACTGGGAACTGGACGATGCACTGGGTTTGGCTTCGGCGGTTGGGGCCTCGTGCACGCGTGCTCCAGGCTGCTATGCCAGCATTTTTACTTTTGACCAGGCCGTTGCCTTTCTAAAAAATCAACAAACTGGTCGCGCATCCCTCTCAAGGTTTCAGACAGGATATGAGCCGGTTCAATCTCTCCGAAACTCACGGCGCCAGGAGTGCGACTTATAGCTTTTAAGGATGAATGCCTGCGGCAGCAAGCGATTCTATCCTCCCTCGTTAACTTTGCAACTAACAAACATTCTGTCCTGCAGATGGAAGCGGTTTTGCTAACGTTAAGAACATAGGAGTTGCAGGTCGAACCATTATGACTGAAGAATCAAAGCGACCCATCCTTGTTTACATGAGGGGCGTACTGCCGTCCCTGACGCCCACCGAACGTCTTATCGCTGAATACATCCTCAAAGATCCCGAGCGAATACTCTCTTCTTCGATCGCCGAGCTACGCGATGGAACCGGATCGAGCGTCGGTTCTATCGTCGCATTTTGCCGTAGCCTTGGGTTGCAAGGCTTCGCGGGCTTCAAGATTGCACTAGCAAGAGAAATGACGCAAAGCGCATTTTCAGGGTTTGGTGGAAAGACCAACGGCTCGGCGCATCGTAGTTCAGTATTCGAGGAAGTCTTTCAGTTCCAGGTAGAAAGTCTGACCGAAACCTTGCAGATCAACAGCGAGGAAACGCTTCGGCAAGTTGCGGCCACGCTCGACCGCGGACGTCACATCGAGATCTTTTCCATCGGCATCTCTTATCCGATTGCATATCTGGCATCGTGCAAATTCAGGCTTATTGGGATGCCTGTATCAACGCAGTTTGATTCGCACATGCAGCTTGTCGCAGCGACCCAGCTCCAGAAAGGGGATGTGGCATTTGGCATTTCCTGTTCCGGATCTACTCGAGAGACGGTGCATTGCCTTGAAGTAGCGCGCTCTCGAGGGGCTAAGACGATCTGCCTGACCAACTCCATGAAATCGCCCATCACTGCATACGCTGATCTCAAACTATTCGCCACGCCCAGCGAAGTTAAGTACTTTCAGGCTCCGCTGGCCTCACGAATCACCCAATTGGCGATCGTGGACGCCCTGTTCGTGTTCCTTGCAAGAAAACATAAGGAACGAAGCAATATGCGGCTTTACAAAGCGGGCGAAGAGTTACTAAAACAGCGTTTAAATTGATCCTCTCTGGTCTCGAGTACTCACCGAATCCCGGGCGCGGACGAATACTAGGTGGCCCAGGTTTCCCTTTTGAAACCTGGGTGTTCCGTCCAGGGTGATCCAGGCAGTGCCCCTTCGCACTTCATTCCGGCCCCCAGGCCGCACGCTGCACATGAACAAATGTCACACCCGAGTGGGCATGCATTGAACAAGATTCATTTCTTGTCTATAGTGGTTCGTGCGCGAATTCAACCGCCGGTTGCACCTTGACCGCTGGAATAAAAAATGGAGAAGCATAATGCCCATGTTTGCCGGGTTACACCATTTCAACTTGATCGTCTCGGACAAGGAAAAGACGAAGGCTTTTTACAACGGAGTTCTTGGTCTCGAAATCGCACTCGAAACCGAAATTGAGGATGCGGAGTTTTCACGCGGCGTCGGCCTGCCTAATACAAAAGTATTGGCAACCTTCTTCAAGCTTCCCGAAAACTCAGGGATGATTGAGACCTTTCAATACGTCGATCCGAAAGGTCAGCCGATACCCGCGACCGCCAAGGCAAATGACGGTGGATGGCAACATTTATGTTTCCAGGTAGACGACATTGAAAAAACCAAGAAAGAATTGGAAGGCAAAGGAGTCAAATTTCTCTCGACACCGGTGACCATCGCCGCTAACCATCCTTATTTCGCAGGAGTGCGATTCTGCTATTTCGTGGGACCGGACAAAGAGGTTCTCGAGATCCTGCAGGGTTAAGGGCAAACATGTATTCAGATCTATTTCAATTAAAGGGTAAAACTGCGCTCGTGACTGGTGCCGGGAGTGGGCTGGGTCAGGCGATCAGCTGCGGTTTTTCAGATGCAGGAGCACGCATTGCCGCAGTTGATACGCGTGCAGTGGATGGTGGCTTCCTCTCGGCATAGGGCGACAAAGCACCACGGAGTACTGGGGAGGATTCAACTCATGAGGGACGACAAAGTCCAGTCTGAAACCGCGGTCAAAGGCTCAGGTGAAAATCAGGCTCTTGGTCAGACAACCGCAACGGGCGCTGTGCCAACATTTTCCTATCCCGCCATTGAGCAGGTTTTATCGCAGCTAACGGAGGCTTTTTTTCGTGAAGGCAGCGCTGTCATCACGGGGGTCTTGAGCGCAGACGAGGTGAAAACGCTGCGGGCCAAAGCAGATGAGTGCGCAGCCAATCCCTCCACTGCGAAGAAACATATTTCCTATGCGGGCAGCACCCTGATCCTGCGGCGGTGCCACGAGATGGACCCGATGTTTGAGGCTCTCACCACCCGCGAGCCGGTGCGCAAGATTGCCGAAGCGGTACTTGGACCTGACCCGCGGTTCAACGCGATGAATGTGATCCGCAACGAGCGGGGACAGGCGATTTCCAGATGGCACGTGGACGACGTGGTGGAATTTCCGCTGCCGCCGCAGATTCCCCGATTCGACCCGCGAATGCGCATGCCTGTCTTTTGGATGACGATCCAGATCGCGCTCAGCGATATTGATTCACTCGAGCATGGCGCAACACAATTCGTGCCCACCAGCCACTATTCCGGCCGCCTGCCTGAGGGTGACAATCCAGTCTTCGAAGGACAGGGCCCGGTAGCGATCGTGTGCAAGGCAGGTGATATCTATCTCACCAATCACCAATGCTGGCATCGCGGCTCACCGAATCTAACGGATCGAACCCGTTATCTCATGCAGGTACAGTTTGCCCAGCGATGGGCTGATGCGCGATTCAAAGGGCTGGCTTGAGTTTCTACTTTTGAGATGAGAGCGCTTTCCGGCGGGTGGTGGTGAGTGTGCAGTTAGCTGAGGGATTCATTCTGACTGCGGTTGCCGGCACATCTACCGGTCTCAGTATGCTGCCGATAAAATGGGCCAGGCATTGGCGCTGGGAAAACTTCTGGCTGCTTTATACGTTCGTTTCCCTTCTCATTGTGCCTGGAACGCTGGCGTTCCTGGCCTGCCCGAATTTATGGATGGCCTACACTTCCCTTCCGTTCCAGGCATTTCTAAGGCCACTTTTGTTCGGGGCATTGTGGGGTTTCGCCTACCTTGGAGCAGGTCTCTGTGTTCACCGGTTGGGTTTCGCACTGCAAGGCGCAGTAATTGGTGGGGTCGGAACAGCGGTCGGCACCTTAGTTCCATTGATCATGCAACACGCCCACATGGTCTTCCAGACCAGCGGAATATTGATTCTCATCGGAACTTCTATCACTCTTGCCGGGGTGGCACTCTGCGGATGGGCAGGCTATCACAGGGAGCGATTGAACGCCGAGCGAGGGAAGGGAGCAGGATTCTCTCCCCAGGCAACGGCCATGAGTCAGGCACAACCGACGCGCAAGAGTTATATCCTGATGGTCGTCGTCGCGGTTACGTCTGGCTTATTTGCTGCCTTCATGAATTTGGCGCTGGCTTACGGAGGAGACATTATCGATCGCGTGAGAGAGATGGGGGCGGCACCTCAGTGGGCGCCTTTCGCCGTATGGCCCATTGCTTTCCTCGGGGGGTCGTTGGTAAATCTCACCTACCTCGTCGTTCTCTTGTCCCGCAATAAAACCTGGAGAAACTTCGGAGGAGGACCACGAGAAATACTGAATCCGATTCTGAGTGCCTGCTTGTGGTCGGGTGGAATATCAATCTACAGCAGCGCAACCACGTATCTGGGAGTTCTGGGTGTGTCGATTGGGTTCGGCCTGTTTTTTGTTGTTTTGATGCTCTGTGGTCAGCTAGTGGGCGTAGTCACCGGGGAGTGGCGTCAAGTGCCCGCCGATATCTATCTCAGATTCGCCGCAGGTATTGCCCTTCTTTTTTTTTCAGTGATCACGTTTGGGGCTGCCAATTACTTTTCCAGCTAAAGCGACGGGTTGCGGAATGCTCTACGCCAACCCGGTGTTGCGGCAGGAGGCTCTCGCGGAAGCTTACTGCTAGTTTCCATCAACTCTCTTTCGCCGCCGATCGTACTTCTCCATCTCGAATGATACTGCGGCGAATGTAATGAGGCCGCTGCTTGACCTCTTCAAAGATCTTAGCAATGTACTCGCCGGCCACACTGATTGCGAGGACATTGAGCGACCCGAAAAAGACGATGAGAATGATCACACTAGCGAAGCCCTTGGGCGCCAGGCTGGGAAAGAGCAGTTTGGCCAGCAGCTGTCCCACGACCATCAGAAATGAGATCGCGCATAAGACGATCGCCGCGCTGCTCAGGATATCCAGCGGAACATAGCTGAACGAAAGGATTCCTTTTTTCGCCCAACCCAGATTCCTCCAAAGACTGTTCGTGCTGCGTCCGAACATTCGTTCCGGTCGAGTGTAGTCGACACCGGTCTGGCGAAAGCCGGTGTAGGCCCGAACGCCGCGCAAGAACAGATCACGCTCCGGAAAGCGAAGCATCGCTTCCATCACTCTACGGTCGACGAGTGCGAAGTCGCCCGCATCGTGAGGAATCCGGATGTACGAGAAGGCATCAAAGGTTCGGTAAAAGAGCTTGTAGGCGATTTGCATGGGAAGGGAGGCCTCCCATTGCACACGGCGCCCATAGACTACGTCGGAGCCGTCGCGCCATTTCGAGACAAACTGCTCGATCAACTCCGGCGGGTCTTGCAGATCTCCATCCAACAAGACACAAGAATTCTTGGTTGCAATTTCCATCCCGCTGCGAAAAGCCGCCTGCGACCCGAAGTTCCGAGAGTGGGAGATACCCAACACCCGGCGGTCATTGCGGGAGATGGAGCGGATCACCTCTTCTGAGTCGTCTGGGCTGCAATCGTTCACGAAGATGATCTCGTGCTCGACATTCAGATTATTGAAAGTCTTCTTCAAGCGCTCGTACATGATGGGTATCGCCTGACCATCCTTATAACAAGCGATGACCGCCGAGACGCTATGCTTGGTGTCGAGGCCGTAGCGCTTCGACGACTGCAGGTACGCGGCCTTGTCTGGCAACGATCGATACCATGACGCTGTGCGTTCGAGCCCTTCTTCGAGGCCGATCCTGGGCTCCCATCCAAAGCGCTGGCAGACTTTGCTGATGTCGGCAAACCAGTCGGTCAGGTCCCACTCGCGCTTGGACATGGTGAACACCGGCTCCCGCTGGATGTCAAAGAGGCGCTCGGCGGCAATGACGACGTCTCCAATCGTCGTCTTGCATCCGGTCCCCAGATTGAAGGATTCGCCGTAGTCGCACTTGCTGAGCTTGAGGCCTACTTCAATGAATGCTCGCGCGACATCGTCGACGTAGATAAAGTCGCGTGAGACGTTAGGGTCGACCAGCTCCGGGTAGAAGCCGGAAGCTCCAAAGTGCACGATGTTGGGGATCAAGCGAGAAGAGTCCTCCAGCGGTCCGTAGGCCGAATACAAGCGGAGGTTAGCGCAGGGCAGCCCCTTCTTCTTGCCGAAGTAATGAATCAGGCTGGCGGCCGCCACCTTGGAAACGGAATAATGGCTGTTCGGAGCAGGCGTAGCATCCTCTCGCGGCGCGGAAGAGTTGTCACCATATTCCGAGGAACTGCCGGCGTGCACATAACAGGCCAGAGTGCGCGGATCGAGCCTGCCGAGCAACCTGGAGATCAAATTGAAGTTGGTGCGGTAGATCAGTTCCCTATCCGTCTCGAAGGAGTAAGCGCCATAGGCAACGCAATCGAAGATGGTTCGGGGCTTCACGGCCTGGAGCATCGCGTCCAGGTTGGAGTCGATCAGCAGATCGGTGACCAGCACGTGGTTGCGGGGCAAGCCTTCGAGCCGCCACGCGGGCAGACGCGTCGCTGTCCCATAAACGTCTTCGCGATGCTCCAGGAGCATGCGCAAAAGGTTGGCACCAATGAAGCCACTTGCTCCGAGCACCAGGATCGGGCCCTGGAGCTGGCGGATGCTGGTGGAGCTGGCCTCGTTTGCTGTCATCAGATCACAGCCTGGCTCGTTCGATGAGTTCTGCTGCTTCCGCTTGGACGATTCCAGTGGGGGGCCTGCCAGCCACGGCATACTGGCCGGATGGGGGGCAAACCTCTGGGCTAGTTTGCATGATCGGCATCCTTATGTTCCCGCGTATCATGCACGCAAGTGGGTAGCCATTTCTGTCCGGGTTGGGTGTCTTTATGAATCAATAAGTTGCGGGTCTACCGACCACCCTCTAGTGTGCTCGCCCGTTTACACCGTCAGGAAGATAGGTACGTCTGTACACAGGAGTGAGGGATCCGCGGTTCCCTCGACCAGCAACTCCTCTGAGCTTTGGCGCGGGTGGAAGTGTGCGCCTTAAGCGCCCTATGCGCCCTAAGCCCCCCCAACAGTCCGTTTCCTACACGGCTCGACCAGATGCCAAGCCGGGATATGCGAGACCAATAAGGTACGGTCTAAGTCCTTTGCTTTATCAAGATGATCAACTTTTGTTTTTCCCCGCCCCCTAGTGCCTGGTAATGATTGGGGGAAAGTATGCGCCATAAGCGCCGTAAGTTACTTTTGATTACCGGGGGCAGGCCGGCACGGCTGTGCAGAGTGCACACTCGCTCTCGGCCAAGTTTGTTGCCGGGCCCAAAGGGAGAGCGTCCGTTGCAATGAACCCCGGGGCGCCCATTGTGGCGTGGTGCCCATCCTGGTTTGGAGTAACAAGATTCTATTTGTGGACACACTGGTATATATGCGGATTTGGATAGTTTTACATCGGGAGAAATGCAGGTCTACCAGTCGGAGGTACCCAACCGAAGCTCGGAAGTCCCATGGAGAAGGTTACTGTGATGATCGCGGCGTTGCTCTATTCCGTTACGGTGGAACCGTAGTTTGTGGGCTGCGCAATCTTGCCGGCGAATCTCCTCAATAAACAACGGCACCTCTTTTTCAATCAGGTCGGGGCGTTCAGTTACAACGAAATGTGTGCTGCCCCGGGCGATGATTCTGCGGCTGCGGGTGGAAAGCTTCTCCAGGTCTTCCTGCATCCGGGTCCAGGCGTTCTCCCTATCCAGGTCCTGCTGAGTGGGATGTTGGGGCAACTGTTTTCCAGGATCGTGCGAAATGATCAGAATTGGGAGTGCGCCGTAAGGTCCGGAATGGACAGTCTGCTGGCCGGACTCGTCAAAGGCCTCTGTTTCTGCGGACATGACGCTATAATGCAGACGGCATATATCTTCTGCCTGTAACTTCCTGGGATCACCTGGCACACCTTGTGCGCTCCCACACATTCCCATCAGCCGCGGAACGCCCAGAATCATTGCCAAACTCATGAGCCATGGCGGCGGTCCCGGGCCTCCAAGTTTCAGGGCCGGGTTCCGGCTCTGCAACGGTGTAGCGCTATCTACAAGGATCAATCCGGCAACCTCGGCCGGGTACCGCGTTGCGTAATCGCGCAAATAGACTCCACCGTTCGACTGGCCCATCAGGACGACGGGACCGCTAATTCCAGTTTGGAGTAATAGCTGGTGCAACTCAGCTGCGATATGGTCCGCGTCGCGGGGGCCCGGCAGTGGATCGCTCCAGCCATGTCCGGCGCGATCGTATGAGCAAACGCGAGTGGTCTTTGAGAGTGCCGGCTGAACTCCTCTCCATGCCACAGAGTCGCTCCCTCCTCCCGCCTCGAGAATGATGGCCGGTGAGCCGCTTCCTGTGCAGTAGATGTGCATTTTGTGCCCACCAACGGCAACAATTTGTCCGGGAGGCGGATTGCGCGCCCAGAAATGGTGAATAGCTATTGCGTTGAATGAACTGTATCCAGCCACGGCTAGTGCTAGTAAAACCACGATTGATAAAACGATGCGTTCGGCAAGTTTTCGCCACATGGAGTAAGTCCTTTTGAAAGCGAACGCATGCGGCGGACAATTAACCAAATAACCAAAGCCGCAACCACAAGAATGATTCCCGGCATGACAACGTAGTCGAAATCCAAACATCACCTTCGATCATCTATTTGTTGGCGCTACTTAGTGTTCAGCGAAGAGCTAGAGCCGTTCGGTCCCGATCCCCAAGGCAAGGCTGGCACGAAGCTGCGCCCTCAAGAGGCAGCTGAGCCGATACCCGCCTGGTGTAACATCGCTTTCCAAGGGCGATAGCTGGGCGCTCTATGAAGTAGAAAGAGCAAGACGCCACTGCAAGTACGCAGACAAGATTGAAGGGGAAGGCACTGAGTTTGCCTAGCGGTAGCGCGTTCCTGGGGTGCAACAGAAATAGCTGCTGCCAGATATAGACGCTATAGGAGATGGTGCCGAGCCAGACTAACGGACGCGAGTTCAGCCATTGGTGCGCCAGCCCCTCTTCGACTACGAGCACAGCAGCTAGCAAAAGCGCGATGAGCAGGTAAGTTCTCAACGTGGGGAAGGAATGTGTCCATTGCAGGTGAAGAAATAGGAGAAGCCCAACAAACAGCGGTGTCTCCTTGGGGAAATTGCGGAACACAAAATCGCGAATGAATGCCCGGGTGAGAAGAAGCGCCAGCACGCACCCGAGAAGTAAGCCGTCAATCCGGGTGTCTGTACGAATGGCGCGGAGTCCGGCCCATGGACTTGGGAACAGTCGCCCAACTGGGTTGGCGGGGTGTGCATAGTCGTAAACCCGCCATACGCCGCAGGCGACGGCGCCGACCGCCGCCAGCCATAGGGCCCGTCGCTTCTCGAACCGAAGCAGGAGCGCTGGCCAAAGAAGGTAAAAATGTTCCTCTATTGATAGCGACCAAAATTGAGCAGTATAGATGCCCTGCGGATGCGCTGAGAACTGATAGTTGCGGAAGAAAAAGAGCGAGCCCATAAGTTCTGATGGGCGAAAGTCTACCAGGTCGACGAATCGCGAAAACAGGAACAGGGTAATAAGGTAGGCGCCCAACAATGGAAGGATGCGAAAGGCGCGGCGCAAATAGAAGCTCGAGAGGTTACCTTGTGGGGATTCATCACGTTCCTCTGAATAAGCGTGTCGTTATGATGTACCCACTTAAGACAAAGAAGATGTCAACACCGAAGGAACCAAGCCTCGCCCACATCTGACCTTTGAATCGGCCGTATTGCGCGGAGTGCTCGGCCAGCACGAGCAGAATCGCGATGCCGCGACAGCCGTCTAGCGTGCGGATGCGCTTTGCCGCTGGTCGACCAACTACGACGGGATGTGCGATTGCGAACGCACCATCCTCGGGGAACATCTCGCCCTTCAGTCCGGCGACCGCGATCTCGTCGGTGTTTGCATGGCACTCGAAGTGCTTGCGCGAGTCATTAAGCTGTGGTCCGCACAAAGCTTGCCCGACCGTGAACTGAGCACAATCCAACACCTCTGTTTTGTCGCTCTGGCTCCGCTCCCCATATTGCCTACCCAGGCGGCTTCTGGCAGATCTCTCGCTTTCCTGTTCGTCAGGGTCCACAAACATGCCTCATCTCCTGACACTTCGTTGCACCTGTCCACCATGAGCACCTCTAAGCCACGCGCAGGTTGTCTCGTTGCAGGTGATCTCTTACGAATCAGCATATGTAACAGATATAGTTGCCCAACAGCCGAGAACCGCGATCAAGATGCTGAGTAACTGAATCCCGCGGCGCTGGGCAATCCCTTCCGTCACCCAGGAGGACAAAAAAGACCAAAACAGACAAAAAGATAATCCAACCCGAAGCTGTGCTCCAAGCCATATCCCTCAAGGCTCCAAGAGTCAGAATAACGGCGATCGTGACCAACACTGAGTCATAGGTAGGGACATAGATATTCAAAAGCAGGGTCCACGTCAGAGTCACAGCCCAAGCCAAGTATTGCTCAGGTCTTTCGCCCGCAGCCGACTTGTACAACAGCACTACAAGCCATGTCCCTATCGTAGCTCCAAGGCAGATCAGTGCCGCCAATGCAGCCGCGGAGCGACCGCCCGGAACCGCATACGAGAGTGATCTGAAGTCGATAAATTGCCAGAGACGGAGTGCCGACTGGCCACCGAGTCCAGCGACGTGCCCAAAGCCGCATAAGAAGCGCCAGTATGTGGGCCAGATGTGTACCCCCGCCCACACCGTGGCCACCAGCATCAGAACAACCATGCCGGTCGATGAATCCGAATAGACTCTTGAATCTCCGGGTCAGGAGGAGCATGGGGATAATAAGCAGTAAAAGAGTGGGCTTATACGCCAGCATCGAGAGCGCCAGTCCGCTGCAAAACGGCCTTGAATGTCTTTCCTGAGAAATGGCAAGCCCAACTGCGCAGACTGCTACCGCAGCCAGCTGCCCGTTCATAAGTGTATCGAAGGAGAACGGATAGAAGGCCAGCGCAAAACAGAAGATCAGAGACGTTTTCAGTCGATCTGCCGGAAACACTTCGTTCGCGGTAGCTGCAATCCCCACTGTATACAGAGCTAGAGAAATCACTGCCCAGAGCAGGTAGGCCGTCTCGAAGGACATTCGAACAAACAAACTGAAGAACAGTGCCACAAAGGGCGGATATGGGCTCGGCCCATAAGTGTGATCATGTAACGGGTAGATCTGGTTGAACGTCTTCTGCTGCAGTTCGAAATCATAAACCCGCACGGCTGAGTATTGATGTGCGATCTGGCCAACACCATAGAAATACACAAAATCGGCGTGGAGTTTGCGTATGGATCCCGATCCTGTTTGGGAGTGTAGCCAGAAAACAATAGAGACAGGCACAATCAGGAATGCAACAAACATGCCCCAACAAGCCAGATTCACTTCCTTCAAACCGGGACGAGGGCCAAGTATCCGGTCAGGCCAGTGAATTGAAGCTTTCAAACTGCCACCCAAGAGTGCAATCGAGTTCCCATCGTCCATAAAGTTTCCTCAAGCCATGTCAGGCGGGCGCTCGGGCGAGCAACGCGTACTGGCCACCGAGGGGTGGTTTGCGAAGCATTCCCTCCAGAAAACCGAGGTGCTGAAATATCTTCTCCGGCAGATAGAGGAAGTAGTCTGTACTCAGCGGTTGGAAGCCGGCTTCCCGAAGCAACCTGCTAGTCGCCCGCGCGGTAAGGAGCTCCGCATCTGCGTCGACCGGGCATCTCTTTACAATTGCGCGCGTGACCGGATTCCACGGGTTGTGTTCGATGATGCAGCAGAGGCCGCCCGGGGTCAGCACTCGTTTTATTTCGCTGGTCAGCAGCATCCTCGCTATCCCGTGAACGTGGTGATAGACGCACACGGCCGTGACAACATCAACCGATTTATCTTCGAAAGGCAGTTCCACAAGTGATGGCTGCTCATGCACCCTGAACGACGGATTAGAGGAGAGCATCCCGCCAGAAGGGTCGCACCCGACCGCCTGCGCGAAGTGGCTGCCCGCAATTTCCAACAGCTCACCCCGGCCGCAGCCGACATCCAGCCACCTTTGCGTGCTCAAGGTCCCGCCGGCCCGCCCCAAGAACCTCTCTATCAGAAGCCATTTCCTGCGGTGAAAATGCAGGGGATCCTTAGCGAATCGATTCCTGATCGGATCATCGAGCAACTCAGCATACGAGGACGCATACCGGTCGAATTCCGCCGGTGTCTTCTCGCTAGTTCGCATGATCTTCATCCTTCCGCTCCATGAAGCGGTAATTAGCATCCGCCCATATCACGTTGTAGTGCGATTCCAGGTAAGGCTCAACGATCAATTTGTCGTCGGGGATTTTCTGGAGTGCCGGAAACACATGTTTCATCGCGCTTTCTCGGAAGCCTGTGTTCCAAACCACATACCTGACCCGGCGCTGCTCCAGGGCTCGCACAACCTCCTCAAACTGTGGCGACGTATTGAAGTTATAGAGGATGCCACTGTAGCGCGTAGGATTGATTGTGGCGGATAGGAAGTAATACATTGGAATATAAGGATAGGCTAGAATTTCGTCGCCCGGTGCTACTCTCTCTTGTAGCAGTGCGAGTACTGGTTCACTTTTAAACATTGCCACTGGACCCACCCGGGTCGGCATAGGGCGTGCGGAAAGAACCAGAAACAGATTGAACGCAGCCAGGCAGCCAGCACTTACGACAAGAACCTGTAACGATAACTTAGCGATCTTTGCTCGGTATTGTTCAAGATAGTAAATGCAGAGGATTATCAGCAGCGGAGAGCCGAATACAATATGCGCAATGTCTTTGCGGTGAAGTTCTGACAACCAGATCGCCAACCCACAGAGCCAGTACAGTATTACCTGTGAGCTCACAGTGTGCCTAAGATATCGAACGCCCAACAGTGGCAAAAGCGCGGGAAGAACTGCGATGAAGAGGATGGGAGTTATCAGGATGACCGCCATCACGAAGGTCCATTGGGAGCCGGACCCGGCGATTGCCCACGCATCCCAATAGTCCATAGTGCCTTGCGCATAGGAGACAACATTTATTGCGCTGTAGTGCCGAAATGGCCAAACGGCATTCACATAAACCAGGTCAGCGAGGGCTCCTTTGCTCCAGAAATATGCAAGAACGATCCCCGCCACGCTAAGATAGCTTCCCGCTACCAGGCGCAGGGCCGATGAGGAGGCTTGCCGCCGTCGGCGCTCGATCGATAGCCAGACGAAAAAGGCAAGAACCAACAGCATGCCCTTAGGCTGCATAAAGCAGGTCGTTAACCCGGCCAGCACTCCGGCAGCCACCAAAAGGCCACTCTTCCGCGAACCCTGCCATAGAACAACACTCGTGACTGCTAGCAACGCAAAGAAGTTACTATCGACATGATGGCTGATCGTCGGCCAGAATCCAACAAAATAGGCGGCAAACAAAAGGATACAAGGGAGTACCTGGTACCTTGTGCACAACCGGCGCGATAGGTAGTAGATCAATAGAGCTGTACCTAAGGAGCTGAGAAAGAGGCATATTCGAGTGGCAAGAAAGGTGAACCCGAAGAGCCTAAGAAAAAGAGCCAAGTAGTAAAACGACCCGGGGCCTGCGACTTCAAAGAAATCACGGGCAAAGACGTCGCCCCGAACGATTCTCGCGGCGCCCTCAAGAAAGCTTCCCTCATCCCCCCTAGTTGTCGAACCAGCCGCATGAACGGCATGAAATATAAGCTGGCGCAAAGCGCGAATATCAGATAGGGAATGTATTTCGATTTAGTCAGCTTTCCCCTCGGCGCGTGTTGCGCTGGATAGGGTGCAGTGGCCTCCATCTCCTCCGCCGGGAACGGTTCGAGAACTTCCGGATCGAAGGGTGACTTCTCACTAGTCTGCATGGTGTTCCGTTCTCCGTTCCATGACGCGGACCCCACCCTCGTCCCTCAGCAGCCTGTAGTGCGATTCGAGGTATGGCTCGATTATCAATGAGTCAGCGGGCGTGAAGGCCGGCCTTGAGAAGATACCGGCGATCGCTTTGGATTGAAAAGTCTTGTCCCAAACCACGTACTTGACCCGGCGTTCTTCCAAGACCCGGATGACTTTCTCGGAATTGGGATGGAGTGTTGTAATTGTAAAGTAGAATGCTGTAGCGGGTCGGATTGGTTGCGGCGGATAAGAAATAGTACATGGGGCAATATGGGTAGGTGAAGATCTCTTCGCCCCGCGTTATGTGCTGATCTAGAAATGTGAGCACGGGGTCCTTCTTAAGTGTGGCCACTGAACCAACCCTAGTTGCTATGGTGCTGGCTGACAGCGCCAAAAACAAGTTGAAGCATGCCAGACATGCAGCAGTTATGGCGAGCATCTGCAACGCTATATCTGTGACGTTCGCGCGGCAATCCTCCAGATAAGAGACGCACAGAATAATGAGGGAGGGGTGACCCGAATACGAGGTGGTAGATATCCTTCCTGTGAAGCTCCGATAGCCACAACGCGGAACCACAGAGCAAGTAGAGTACGATCTCCGGCTTAAGTGTGTGGCTTCTACGCCAGGCGCCGAGGATCAGCAAAAGACCAGGCTGTGCCACGACGAAGAGCAACGGTGTAATCAGGACGAGCGCCATTACGACTGGCCAGTGAGCTCCGCTCTTTGTTACTGCCCAAAGATCCCAGTAATTTCGAATCAGGCCATACGCATAGGGAACGCTATTCCATGGACCATAGTGCCCGGATGGCCACACTGCGTTTCCGTAGGCCAGGTCCCTGAGGGCGCCGTGACCCCCAAAATAGCCCAATACAAATGTAACGACAGCAAGGTATCCTCCCAGGACGAAAGGTCAGTGCCGGAAATAGGGGCAGCACGGCGCTGCCTTTGTATCCAGAGCCATAGCAAGATAGACGCCAGCAAAAGAATGCCCTTTGTTTGGAGAAAGCATGTCGTTGCTCCAGCTAAAATCCCCGCAGCGATTAAAGCGGCATTGTTATGCCTCTCGCTCCATAGCACCATGCAAGCGACCAAAAGTAACGCAAACAAGTTGCTGTCAACATGATGACTGATCGCCGGCCACAACATGCCAAACGATGTACCTGCCACTAGAAGGCACGGCAACACACAATAGGTGCGGCAAACCTTGCAAGATAGAAAATAAACCAATAGGCCTGTTCCCAGGGACATGAGTAACAGACATATTCGGGTCGCCACAAAGGTCACACCAAACAGCTTAAGGAATATCGCTAGCCAATACAATGTCCCCGGCCCCACGACCTCGAAGAAGTCGCGTGCGAAGACCTGACCGTGAATGATCCTCACAGCGCCAGAAACAAGTAGTTCCCTCGTCCGTCCCCTGGCAAGAGCAGCCGCATGAAGGGAAGCAAAGTACAAGCGTGGCGCAAAGCGTGAAGGTCAAATACGGGACGTATCTGCGTCTTAGTCAGCTTTTGCCTTTGATCGGCACGCCCCACTGCATAGGGTGCGGTTGCCACCGCCTCGCCGGCCCAAGCCAAATCGTCAACTTCTAGATCGGGTAGTGACTTCTGGCTAGTCTGCATGACCCTCATCTTTCCGTTCCATGACAGTAGTTCCACCCAGCGTCCTTCATACGAGCTTGTAGTGCGACTCCAGGTACGGCTCGATTATCAATGCGCGTGGGTCGTGAAGGCCGATCCAGAGAAGATAGCGGCGACTCGCTTTCGCATTGAAAAGTCGTATCCCAAACCACGTATTTTACCCGGCGTTCCTCTAAAACCCGGATAACTTCCCGGAACTGGGATGAGGTGTTGTAGTTGTAAATCAGAAGGCTGTAGCGAGTCGGATTTGTTGTGGCGGATAGGAAATAGTACATGGGGCAATATGGGTAAGCGAAGATTTCCTCGCCCCGGGCTACATGTTGATCCAGGAACGTGAGCACGGGGTCGCTCTTGAATATGGCCACTGAACCAACCCTAGTTGCCATGGGTCTCGCTGACAGCACCAGGAAAAAATTGAAGCAAGCCAGACATGCAGCACTTATGGCAAGCATTTGCACCGATAGAACGGCAGTCTTCGCCCGGTACCGCTCAAGGTAATAGACGCAGAGGATCATCAGCAGTGGCGAGCCGAATACAAGATGGGCGATATCCTTGCGGTGAAGCTCCGACAACCACAACGCCGAGCCACACAGCCAGTAAAGTACAACCTCCGGCCTCACCTTGTTCCTTATGGATCGGGCGCCGAGCATCGACAACAGCACGGGAAGAGCTGCGACAAAGAGGAAGGGGGTTATCAGCACTGACGCCATCACGACGTTCCAGTGAAAGCCGGTCTTTGCGATTGCCCAATGATCCCAGTAATTGGTGATCAGGTTATGCGCGTACGGGACGACATTCACTGCGCTGT
Source organism: uncultured Acidobacteriaceae bacterium (assembly GCA_963717225.1). GTDB lineage: Bacteria > Acidobacteriota > Terriglobia > Terriglobales > Acidobacteriaceae > PALSA-350. The sequence goes on from CAVQWB010000010.1 coordinate 49,460, forward strand.
AATGCTGTGACGGCCACACCACGCTCGCATAGACAAGATCACCAAGCGCATGCCGGGTCCAGAAATAAACCAGCACGAGGCCAAGCACACTCGCATATCCTGCCGCCACTGTAGCTAGCAAGGACAGAAAAGTGGACCTCCGTTGGTGATCCATCCAGAGCCACAGCAGCACGGCAAGCAGCAGGAACAAGCCTTTGGGCTGAAGGAAGCATGTGGTGACTCCTGCCAAAGCACCGGCAGCAAACAATAGACCATCCTTGCGTCTATCCTGCCAGACGGTTACGCACGCGACGGACAGTAATGCGAAGCAATTACTGTCCACATGATGGCTGATGGCCGGCCATAACATCCCGAAATATGTACCGATGAGAAGGATAGAAGGCAGAATCTGATATTGTACGCAAATTCTTCGCGACAGGAGATAGATCGCTAACATCGTCGCCAGAGAGGTGACGAACAGGCATGTGCGGGCCGCTACAAACGTTACGCCGAACAGTTTGAAGAACAGGGCAAGCCAATAGAACGTACCGGGCCCCACCACCTCAAAAAAGTCTCGGGCAAACACCTGGCCATGAACGATCCTTACCGCGCCATCAACAAGAGTTCCCTCCGGCGGCTCCCACAACAGAAGCCGCATGAAGGGAAGAAGATACAAGCCAGCGCAGAGTGTGAATATCAGATATGGCAGGTATCGCCGCTTCGTTATTTTTGCCGTTGGTGCGTGCGTGGTCAAGTCGCTCTTCGCTTCGAGCTGCTCAGCATGCAAAGGCGCGCATTGGTCGAATACAGCGCAGGGGCTAAAGCCCACATCTTTGTTGGGCCTGAGCGGCCCGACTAAAGTCGTGCCCTGATACAAAGCATCTGGTTGCGCGAGCAACATTTATCCCCGGACACCGGCGAGCGGGCGATAGGACGAGATATCTTCCGTTATGGAATGAGAACCGCTATCCTCGTCCATGACGGGGACACGAGGACCGGAGTCCGTCAATATCACGGCGCGCGTCAACAACCGAGGGGACTCCCGGAGGTTGCGCATTTCGGTCACAACATAGAGGGGCCGGTTTTTTGTTTCTTCATAAGTTCGAGCGACATAATCGCCAATAGCGCCAAGCGCCAGCAGAATCATCCCCGAGAAAGCGCATTGCAGAGCGACGATCGAGGCCCATCCGGGAACCAGGGCAGTTGTCCAAAGCGCCAGATATACAGCTCGCAGGAGGTATAAAAATCCAGCACCACTGAGCAAGCAACCGGCGGCTATGCTTATGCGCAGCGGGAATGCCGAAAATGAAGAGACGCCAGTCCAGGCAAACCTCAGCATCTTGAGAAGCCCGTAGTTAGTATGGCCGGCTGCACGCGCCCGGCGCTCAAAGGGCAGCATAGCTTCCTTCAGCCCGAGCCAGGCGACAATGCCGCGCATATAACGATGTTGTTCGCGGAGGGAGCGGATCGCTAGCACTGCTCTTCGGCTGAACAGGCGGAAGTCCCCAACATCCGGGGTCAGCGGATGGTCCGCGATGCGCGACAAAGCGCGATAGAACAGGATAGCCGTCCACCGCTTAAACCTGGTCTCCGCCTCGCGGGAGATCCGCTGGGGCGATACAACGTCATAGCCCTGCGCGAAGAGCTCCAGCATTTGTGGCAATAATTCCGGCGGATCCTGCAGATCCGCGTCCATCACGACGACGGCATCCCCGTTGGCAAAATCCAATCCGGCCGTAACTGCCGCCTGATGGCCAAAGTTGCGACTGAAACGAAGCAGCTTGATGCGCCGGTCATCGAGCGCGGTCCGCTCAAGAAGGGTCGACGTAGCATCCGTGCTGCCATCGTCCACAAAAATGGCTTCCCACGCCACTTCGCGAAGGGTGTCGTGGAGGCGCGAGAGCATCAGAGGTATCGTCTTCTCCTCATTCAGGACCGGAATTACGACTGAAAGGAGCATGAATGCATCCCCAAAAAACGATTGAAGACCGAGGGAGAGCACGCAAGGGGGATTTCCCTGTTCTACGTATCTCTCCCCTCAAGAAACTAACGACCAGGGGCGTGTTCTTCCCGCATTTCTTTAGCCGTGATCAGCCGGTATAGCTGGTGAGCACTGTGCCGATCGCGGTGAAGGCAGAGTTGATACTGGTGGCCAGCGAGCTCATGCCAACGGTTGCCGCGAAGGCGATCAAAGCAACCACCAGCGCGTACTCGATGAGGTCCTGACCCTCTTCGTTCTTCAGAAGGGTCTGCATCTTGACAGAGAGCTTTAACAATCTATCGTTCATTTGAATTCTTCTCCTGTTATTTGATTGTCCCAGCCAACAGCTGGGTCGCTCTCTATAGGGCACGCGGAGCGCCACTTTGACCTGACCTGTTTATCTTTATAAATCAGCGAGTTACAAGCCTATCGCTGAGCGGGAGTGTGAACGGCTGTATACAATTCGGAGGGGAAAGACACGCCGCGTATACACCCGCACGAAAGCAGCAGGTTGGCAATGAATAGCTATTCAGGAATGGCGCTCGTTGACAAGCTAAAGCACGGATTGTGTCTGGGAGCGGTCCTTCTACTTCCGGCTAACTGGAGCGTTGCACAGAAACCCTTAAAGCTGGTGAGCGGGCCGCAGATTCGGAAGGGGGTCGCTGCGCTGCCCCGCATCGCGGCTCCGAATGCTGCTGAGGCAAAGATCAATGCCGCGCTCGATCGCCAGGACCTCTGGGTCAGGAAGGCTGCAGAAGCATGCAGCGGGCCTGACATGTTCTGGAAGCGAGATGTTGAGGTCACGAAGAGGGGTCCAGCCTTGCTCAGTGTGCTTGTGTCAGACAGCGCGGACTGCGGTGGGGTTCATCCCTTTGATGAAACCTTTCCATTGGTCTACGATCTGCGGACGGGTGATGCCGTGAGGTGGGACAAAGTCTTTCCGAAGGGGAGGGCTGAAGACGTCTACACGTCTTCGAACGATGGCATGCCGTGGATCACCATTCGATCAGAACGTCTTCAGGCACTCTACGTAGCCAACTACAAGAGCCACGGCGATTGCAGCATCGAAGTCGTAGCTGAGGTGACAGAGTTTCACCTCTATCCGGATGAGAAGGCGAGTGCGTTGATGATTTTTCCCGCACGTTTGCCACAAGTGGCTCATCCGTGTGCTAACTCGTTCGCGCTGGGCGCACAAGAATTACAGACCCTCGGAGTTTCGCAAGAGTGGCGGGACGCGATCCTTGGTCAAGATGGAAAGCCGTAGGCAATCGACTTCGGTCTGGCTCACTCGAAGCCTGCGTTCAGGCTCTGCTTGGGTCCACTCACGGCGTAGAGATACCACGCGAACCAGGCGGGCGCGGTCCACAGATAGAAGCCTGAATTAAGAGAGACTCGTGCGAGCACTTCTATCAGAGCGACCCCGGCTATGCAGCCGAAGGGCAGAAGCGATCGCCCGTAGTTCGATGCCTGGTAAAGACCGGCGAGGACTGCCGGAAGTAACACGGCTTCATCGGTAAACCATGCGTAGGGCGCAACCATTACCGAGACCAGCAGCAGTATGGATCCATGTTCCATCCAGTTCCATCGATCGCGGTGCTTCTGGAAATACCAGAGTGCCCACAAGCTTGCGGCGAGTGCTAACACAAATTGCAGCCAGAGAAAGTTCCGATAGACGGCCAGTCGGAGCATCAGGCTGAGGGTAGGAATGAACTCGTCCTTTAGGTTGGCCGCGCTTGCCATTTGAGCGTAATGCGACCAACCGGAAGGATCGAGGAAAAGGGAAAGCGCGAGGCTGGCCAGTATGGCAGAACAGGCCCCGGCGAGGACCCGGTAAGCCCGCTGTGACAAGATCCACGCGAGCAGCACAACGCCTAGAGGTACGAAGAGATGTGGCTTTAGTGCGCAGAGCAGGAGCGCGGCCCCGGCAAAGTAGGGCAACGATTTGTGGAAATACAAAAAAAGCACGATGCCTAAAAGTAGGAATATGCCAATTTGTCCCGCGAGCAGGCAGGCGAGTGCAGGCGGAAAGATGTAACCGACCAGGTGCAATCGATCTGGTGGCCGCCCATGCATGATCCAAAGCATCCGGACCGACCCCATGAGGGCGGCAATGATCGCAAGAGACCAGAAGATTACGCCTGTTTTGACACCGACAAAGCCAAGCGGCAACGCCAGGAAGAATGCCGAGGGAGGGTTGCGCATGAAGAAGGGTCGATTGTCTGTGAAGCCGACCGATTGCTGGATGCGCAAGATGGCCGGGCCGTCGTAGGGATTCCCATGGTGTACGAGTTGCTGCCCTGCGGCCCAATAGCAAACGAAGTCGCGATTTGCTGCGTTACTGGCGGTCATAGCAAAGGCCAGGATGCAGACGCCTACCGCGAGCAGAGAAACCGCCGCCACGGCCCGGAGGGGGTTGGCCCTGGCTTGAGCGGGAGCGAGTTCTAATAGCTTGGTCAATGGATCTCCTTTCTGACCCGGCTGAGCGCGCCGTTGTTGCGTATCAAACCCAAATCGCCGTTGTATGTCCCGGCGATGGGACCCGTCTTGAGCATCCTCTGCAGGGCCCAATCTGACTCTCTGTAGAGCCCGGCGAATCGAACTCGACACGATGACTATTACTCCGGGTGTTTCCAAATCCGGTAAACACGGAGCCCATCTGATGAAGGTACCGGCAACAAATTCAGTAGGGCCAAGGACCCGTTCACCCATGCAAACGTCCCCGATAAATGCCAGCAAAGCACACACAGAACCAAATTGATCCCCGGCCCTGCCAGCGAAATAAATGTGTTCTGTACAGGCGTACCCGGCTCACGAACAATGTATGGGCCTTTCCAGCTGAGGCCAATATGTTTGACTCGCACCCCGGTAAGGTGCGCCATTGCCAGATGCGCAGACTCATGAAGAACAAGAGCGACCACTAATGATGCCCAAAATACAGGATTAACAAGCGTCACGGAATCTGCCTTATAGTTATCACCGGTGTTGCCGGCTCACGTGCAACGAAAACTGGTTTTATGGTTCCTCTCGGAAAAGCACGCCTCATGGGCTCAAACAGGTTGCGGAAAAAGGGATGATTTGGGCAGAGACGAAATGAAGAGCGTACCTCAGGGGCTAAAGCCCTCATCTGCCCCCAGCCCACTGTGGCACGGCTGAAGCCGTGCCCTCCGTCCAGAGTTTCGTAGCCTGTGAAGCCCGTACCTGTCAGCCTGTACCCTCGGCATCGAGTTTTTTCCCAGTCTGTCAAAGAACCTCCATTCGGTCTTGAGGGTCAGAATTGAAACCCTGACCTTCCATTGCAGACTTATGTTTCTTCCCGGGAGATCGGGCGGGCGCGCTGCCACATGGAAAATTCTATCCTGTCGCCGGGTTTGGTCTGCGTTTCGCGTATAGTGCCCGATGCGAGCTCGAGCACAGAGTGGGCGGTGAAACAGGCCGAGAGCCGCCAGGGACGCATGCCGCTCCTGACTTTTTTCACTCGCAGTTTGCGGTCCAGGTAAACGAGATCGATGGGGAATTGCATGCCGAAGGTGTGGACCGCTTCGCAGGGCCGGATCCACAAGCCTTCTCCCGCCCGGAGTTCCTGGCGCCCCAGCAAACCCTTCCTGCGCTTCGCGCCGATATCCGCAACCTCCACGGAATTGGCGAGCACAGATTGGCGAGTGAGGTTCGAGATTCTGAGACGAAAATCGGGTTTTGCCGTGCGGCGCCGAGTAAGGCGGTCGAAAATCGAGCGAATCGGTTTCATCCAGTTGCGGCCTTAAGTCCCTTCTTTTAAGAAATGCGCTACGGTTAGCTCCGGCCCCACGGCACGCCCCACGGCACGCCGGGGCAGGCGGGGCAGGCGGGGCTGGCGGGGCAGGCGCGATGACTGATAGTACGTTGGTTCAGCGGCCCAAGGTTGGCGATGTGTACCGGTTATCCTTCACTTATAAGACCATGTTCACTCCAGGTGCTTCCAAATTCGATAAACACGCAGACCATCCGACGAACGTATCGGCAACAAGTTCATCACGGCTAGAAAGCCGTTCACGAATGCAAATGTCCCTGACAAATGCAAGCACAGTACACATAGAACCAAATTAATGAGCGGGCCGGACAAGGAAATGACTGTGTTCTGTACTGGAGTACCCGGATCACGAACAATGTATGGGCCTTTCCAGCTTAGACCAACATGTTTCACTCGCACTCCACCCAGATAGGCCGCTGCCAGGTGAGCAGCTTCGTGAAGAAGAACAGCCAGTGCTACAGATCCCCAATAGATAGGTCCAACAAGTGTCACAGCGGGTCCTCAATGGGGAGGGGTGGAACTGTTATAACTCGAGCGGTTCCCGTTCATCGGGGTTGGCTCGGGTCCTTTCCTATACAAGCGCATGCCTCAGGGCCTAAAGGCCATTCATTCTGCTGGGTTCATGTACGGGCTAAAGCCCGTACCTACCGGCCCATATCTAACTTGCGGGGGAGGGTCAGGGTTAAGAGGCAGGACCCTTCAGAAAGAAAGCAGTGTCTCAGGGGCTAAAGCCCTCATCTTTACTAGGCTTCAACGGCCCGACTAAAGTCGTGCCCTGATACAAAGCCCTCATCTTTGTTGGGCCTCAACGGCACGGCTAAAGCCGTGCCCTTCGTTTAGAGACCTTATTCCCGCAACGTGTTAGTCCCTGAAATACGCTCTTCATTTCGTTTCAGTCCAGATCACGCCTTTTCCACAACCTATAAACCCCAGACCTGCGAGCCTCGGGTTAATAAACTGCGCATCACTGGGGCGCAGCAGGTGCCGTCGAGGCACCGCCTGTTGCTCCGGATTGGGACGACCCGTAGCTGCCGGTGTTGTATACGGTATCAGTCACTAGGGTTTTCTCGGGCTGCATGCTCTGGATCAACTTCTCTACCGGCATGCTTGGCGGTGGTGGAGCGGGCGCCTTAGCGCCGGTTACGTCCGCACCCGGAGTGGTCATTGGGATATTTGAATTCGACGGCAGGAACTTGTCCGGATACTTCAACGCAGGCAACGGCTGACCGGCCGGTATGGGAGCTACGATCTCCGGCGTCACAATGACCATCAGCTCGGTGTTTGTCTTATTGGTCGAGATGGACTGAAAGAACTTGCCCAGGATTGGAATATCTCCGATGAACGGAATCTTCTGTAAGGTCCGGGTTTCTCGGTTGTCGAGCAATCCGCCGATGGCAAAGCTCTGCCCCTCGCCCAGCTCAACCTCGGTCTTCACCCTGCGGATGTCAATCGAGGGGATCTGGAATCCAGAGATCGTTACGGCATTGGTGAAGTCCAGGGAGCTGACTTCGGGAGCGACCTGGAGACGGATGGTGCCGCGGGGGGTGAGGGTGGGGATGAAGTTCAGGCGAACGCCAAATTCCTTGAATTCGATGGTGACCGCTCCCCCGACGCCCCCGCTGACTCCCTGCACCACCGGGAATGGATATTCTCCGCCGGCGAGAAAGCTCGCCTGCTTGCCGTTGGAGGCCAGCACGTTGGGTTCGGCTAGAACCTGCACCAGCCCCTCGACCTGCAGCGCTTCGATGGTAGCGCCCAGATTCAGGTCGGGGCGGAAGAAGAAGAGGTTGCAGCGCATTCGATATCGTCGCTGTAGGATTCCCGGTTACACTCGAAACAGTCGGCGAAGGGAACTGTCCCGTGGTGACGGTGCCGAGGGTGTTGGCCGCGCCGGTGCTGAACAGATTCAAGCCGAGCGTCCTGGTCAAGTTCCGGTCGACGCTGGCAAAGCTTACCTTCAGAAGAATCTGCGGATCGGCGGAGGGGACATTGACGTAGAGCAGGTTGACGACCTTGCCCGCGGTGGAGGCGATTTGCACCGCGCGATCGGAGCTGGTGAGATCCTTAACCGTGCCGCGCAGAAAGATGAGCCCGTTCTCGGAGCTGACCTTTACCTGCTGTTCGGGAAGCTCTGTCTTGAGCTCGCGGCGGAGCGCCTCCAACCGATCGTTGGCTGCTGCCGAACTGGGGCGGACGATCACGTTGAAGAATTGGCGGCCGCCTCCTTCTTCCCAGACGATCAGACTGGTCTCCCCCGGGGCCTTACCGTTGACCAGGATCTCGGAGCGGCTGATGGCCGTGGCTTCGGCGAAGTCTCCCAGGCCGACGGCGATCCGCTGAATGGGGTGCGCGACGTCGACCAGCACGGACTTGTCCACAGCGACGAAAAGCTCGTTGGAGGAGTCCTGACTCGACACGCCGGTCGTGGAGCCGGCGGTGCTATAGGGAGGACGCGCGACTGGGTTTGGGCCTGGAGGGTCGGCTCCGCGCAAATGAACAAGAACCATGCACAGAAACAAACGATGGAGATGCCGGCTTTCACTCTCACTGTTTTCCCTCGTCCGCGAGCAAATTTTTCTTCCGTCTTCTTCGATCCGTTGAAGACCTCAACCAGATAGATGACGGGCTGGGGAAGGAGGCGACGCGGTGTGGCACCACGGACTGGTTTGGGCTTTACTGATTCCGTCGCTGAAGAGATTGGCCACTGGCCGTTCCTGGCGTTTTGGTCGATCTGCGTATCCAGCGGATTGCGCAAGACGAGCTGGATATGTGTCTGGTTGCTGGCCAGGCTCAGGATCTCCGCCTGTTCGGGAGTCACCAACAGGTTGACCACCTGGACTTGCTGGGGCTTTCCTTCGGCGTCTTTCTGAATATCCGTGCCGGCAGAGAGAACTTCGATGTTCTGCAGCAGCGTCTTCACCTTGGTCCCTCTGCAGGGGTTCACGGGCCCGGGAGGATTGCCGGAGATAAGGACATCTACGCGCATTCCCGGGGTCACAAATCCAGCGACGCCGACGACTTCATCCACTTTGACCGCGCAGGCGCGCATGCCCTGGCGAATGGTCGCAGCCAAGCCGCCGCCGGAGCCAACGGCAGCCAGGCGGCTCTCCAGAATCGGCTCCCCTTGATAGAGATCGGAGACGACGCCGCGGCCAACGGCATCTGCCGGTTTGAGAATGGCGCCCTTTGGGAACGGTTCCTACTATATCGGTGGTGGAGAGATCGGCGTCCTTCAAAACGCTTCCGAGTTTCACGTCGTTCACGGCAACAATCACTCGCGTAGTTTTCGGCGCCACGGCGCCCAGACGGTTACCGACCACACGATAGACGAGATAGCTGCAAGCGGCAGCGACCAGAAAAGCGCTCACAAGGATAAGGAACAGTCTTCGATTCATGCAGAGACCCATCCAAGACCGGCGGTGCCGCCAGTCAGGCCTTCGTGGACTCATGTCGCAATTGGTCTGCCAAAGAAGCGCGAGAGCTTTTGACGCGGAATCATGGGTTTAGATGGGAGCCCTGGGGCCAAGTGTGAACATGTGTATCCACCGGCGACCCCAGGTGTAGCCGGACAGGCACGCTCCAGGTGGCCGGTGTGCGATTTTGCAGCGACTTAGAACGCTAACGGTTGGCCTCGAAATTGCAACCCCAGGTTCAAGATCTCAAAAGGTTTGTGATGCCGACAGGGCGCCATGACGGGCGGCCTGCCCGAAAAGCTCGCGCGCGGTTTGGCTCCAGGGTGGGAAACAACGACAGTGTGCAATCGAGCATTTGTTGGTTTGCGCTCAGCCGCGATGAGAGTTGCATTAAGTGTCACAACGACTGTAAGCAACTGGATTAAGGCGCTGAAGAGGAGTTGCCTGGTTATGGAGTCTCGCGTCATTACGCTTTTTGCGGATCCGGCACCATCTCGCCGGGGGCCTTCCGGATTCCTGGTCTCAATGGTGGTTCACGTGGTGGTGATGGGATCGCTGTATCTCAACCTCAAGCACAGGGTCAGGGTTGAGGATGAGGCGATCGTCCAACGGTACACAGTGCGCCTGCTCAGTCTGTGGCGGCCCGAACCACAGATACGGCGGCCGGTCGAGCACCGCAGCACACAAGCCGCTCAAGGCGCGACGAGCGAACTTGCTTCCGCAGGCCGCCCCTCAGCGCCTTCCCTACCCCAGCAGCCCAAGGATCGGATTCCCGCGCCGCAAACGCTGGTGCAGCCGGACCTTCCGCCCAACCTGCTGCTCCCGCAAGAGACTCCAATTCCACTCATACTGATGTGGTCGCCGGAAAGCAACACGGCCAGGCAGATCGTTCTCCCTCCACCGCAAGAGAAGACAGTGGCTAACGTACGGCCCGATCTCAGCCCGCCCAATCACGAATTGGAGCTGGCGGACCTCAAGATTTCCGCAAGCGCCTTTGTTACAGATACACCTTTGCCTCTTCCCAGCACGACCTCCCCTGTCGTCGTACGCGGACCCGAGCTGGTAAAGCAGGTTCCAGAAACGGCCTCGAAGCCGCTCGGACCACCGGTACCGGCCAGGGTATTGTCGCTTTCCGATCTTCGTCTCGAGCGGGGGACCATCGCTTTGCCAATGGTCAATGAGACTGCGGCGGTAGGCGCCTCCGATGCGATGGCGCCGGCGCGCGAAGTCAACGCATCCCAGGAGGGGAACGGTAACACGGCCAGCAAGCAAAATGGGATCGGGGCAGGAGAGACTCCTGGAAATCAGGCTGGCCAAGGTGCCGGCGTCCAGACAGTGCTGGGCGGACAAGAAGGGCGCTAAGAATGGGTCTGACAACGGCGACAGCGCGGTGGCGGACGCTGGGGCTGGACGCGCAACCCACGGTCACGCGCATCGTGATGCCGAAGGACGGCAAATTTGGAGTGGTGGTCGTAGGATCGTCGATGGCAGAGGAGTATCCGGAGACGGCTGGACTGTGGGGCAGCAGGATGGCGTACACGGTTTACCTGCACGTCGGTGCAGGCAAGAGCTGGATTCTTCAGTATTCGCTGCCAAAGGCAGCAGACAATGGGACTACGGCGCGGATTGACGCGCCTTGGCCCTACGAAATGGAGCGGCCCGGGCTGGCTCCCGGGGATCTTAACGGCGATGCCATTATGGTCCATGGGTATTGTCAACACCTCGGGCCGGTTTGAAAAACTTGCCATTGTGTTTCCTGTCGACTTCGCCCAGGCCAAGTTCGTGCTCGGTGCGCTTGAGCAGTGGCAATTCAGGGCCGCGGCGCAGAATGGATTATTGACCGCGGTCGAGGTGCTGCTGATTATCCCGGCAGATTCGGCGGAATAGAAATAGCTCAGGGGCTGACACAGTGCGGTTGATGTCAGGGTTAAAACCCTGACCGTGGAGTTTCTACATGTTTCGGAGCGGCGAGTTGGCCGGCGGAAGACATTCTGGGGTACTTGGACCAGCTGTGCCAGCCCCGGACTTTTAGTCCGGGGCTGGCACAGCTTGGCACGGGTCAAGCTGGAGTACGTTACAAAATAAGCTGCCTACGGTCCGCCGCCTGGCGCGCTGGCTCTGAAATGTAGAAACTCCAGTGTCAGGGTTAAAACCCTGACCTACCCGAACCTTGACCTACCGACTGGGAAAACGCTATAAAGGCCTTCCGATTAGCCCCGTGGGCGAGAGTACTCTCCTTGCTGAGAAAGAGGAACGTGAGGCCCACGCCATCGACACCCCAGCGAACGACCTTCGACTGGACGGAGATCGAGAGGGGAGGCCGGGCTTCTATATATTCGTCCGTAGTTTGCAGTGTCACCATCAGGATCGTGCCTAAATGCCAGCGCTCTTCGGTTACGATATAGGCCCCGGTAGAACTGATATCCCGCACGTTATGCGGCATCGCGTTGGCGCCGTTCCAGTAATAGGCCTCCAACTGGGGTGCGCTGTGTCGCTCCGTGTCCCTACGGTCCTTGAACAACGACCTTGCAAACCACTTCATCCCCTACCTGGTTTCATCTATCACCGCTCGAGACTGGTTCACTCCCTTGTACTTGACTCGTAGCGAAATCATTCAGCGAGCGTTGCCATAATCCGCTGACCTGCGGATCAATTGACCATTGCGACTTGCCGGACGTCCAGTGACTTATCCGAATTCAGATTCATAGTAATACCGGCGTTGCCGCCCAAACCCAGCGCTCCCACGATGATTTCGCCCTGGATTAAGGTGGCGCTTCCCGGCGTGCCTTGCAGGTCGAGCTCCTGATAGTGTGTTGCGTCGCCCTTCATGGTGGCCAGCGTGTTCGTCAGATATATAGTCCCCTTCAGAGTAAGGCCCTCCGCCCCCGCCCAGCGAATGCGCATTTTTGCCTGTATTCGCCACAGAATTCCGATCCTGAAAAAACAAAATGACCTATATAACTCGAGCCGATCGGCGAGCCCACCAAACTTATGCTGCCGTTGGCTCCAAGGTTGAATTGGCCAGCGTTGGTCGGGGTTCCGGCCGGTCCAGTGTTGTAAACCAGCATATTCCCGGTCCATCCAGTGTTAGTGCCGCCGGCGCCGTCGGTGAATCCCGTAGCCATGTACATTTCGCAATTGGCTGCGCAGACCATGCCGGCGCTGCTCTGGATGTAGTAGATGCCTGGCTTGAACACCGGGGTCGTAAGCTTACCGTCGATGCCCGCGGTATAGAGACCTGGAGAGTAGAGCATGCAGCCTTTCTTGGGGTTTGCGGGACATCCGCTGACGCCGTTTGCGAGCGCGGTTTGCGCCGGCGCCGCGGCAGGGATGGGCGGCGGAGCGACGTTTGCCAGGGGATCCAGAACGGGCGATGCCGGCTGCCGATACTTTCCTGTGCTGCCGCCGCTATAGACAAATGCAGGTGTGGAAGGACCGCCCCAAACCCCAAAATCCGCGCCTGTTCCACTCGAACAGTCTCCCGGGTCGGGTGGGCCGGCGTGCGAGAGATCCACACTTGGATTGCCGTTCGCCCCGGCGGCCGTCCCAGCGCCGGAGTTCACCTGGATGCTGCGGCGTGGTCCGCCGCAGATTTTGATTGCGGGATTCCCGCTCAGCGAGAAGGACTTGGCCAGCGTGGGGTGAGTTACGAGGATGGGAACTGGGGCAAACACATCCACGATCGCCGCCATGGCGGTTGCTTTTACCGTCGAGGTGGCTGGGCCCAGCAGGTGCATCAGCGTGGTACCTACAGTTCGCTGCACGGTAACCTGAATGAGGTTGGTCGGATCGGTGCCGGAGAAGGTCACTCCCGGCGCCGCGGAGTCGGGGGGAAGCTGACAGTCACCGTGTCGTTTGCGGAACCCCCAAAACCATTTTTGCTGGCATAGATGCATGGGGTTCTGGCATCGGTGGTGGAGCAGTTGAATGAACTACCTGTGGAGAAGGCGGCTGTCCCCCCGGAGTTGGTGCCGTCAAAGATGCTCATGATCCCTGCCTGCGCGGCAGCATCCGCAGCAGTTTGCGCCATCTGGCGCTGGGCGTAGATATGGCTTCCATCGATTGCCAGCCCGATGGCGGCAATGAGGAAGATGCTCATCGCCAAGGCTACCAGGATGACGGCCTGACCTTCTTCTGATTTATATCGCATGACGAAACCTCCTCAGAACGTGATAACTCCTTCGCTTGTGCTCCCCAGTGTCGTATTCAAGAGCGTACTGAAATATGGGACAAAAGCGTCATAGGGATACGTCACCGTGACAGTCACGGGTGAATCCGCGGTATTTGTTCCATTTGGGTAATTAACGGTGATGTTCAAGTTGCTTACGTTGAGCAGGCCAGCACTAGCGAAGTCATTGACAATGGTTTTCACCTGCGCGGTGCTGCCTGGACCGCTTGGACCGTCAGCGCCCGTGCCGGTGCGATCTGCGCCATGAACGATGGCGTACCGGGCGCCCGCCCGGGCGGCGTTGGCCACGGTCGTATACACAAGCACATACCGGCCCATTTCTACTATGCCCAACATCACAACAATCATCATGACGGCGATAAAGGTGAATTCGACCAGGGCACTGCCCTGGTCCATTCTCCATCGCCTTATGCCACAGATACTCATTGGAGCGACCTCATTACAGCCCGGCGATGAACGGTCGTCGGCGGAATGGTTACGTAGACGTTCAGATTCGGGAACTGAAACCCTGCCGGGATAAACGGCTGATAGGTGTAGGTCACATCGGTGGTAGTGATAACGTAGCTCCCGGGCTCCGGATCCGCAGGAACAGAGCTGCAGGTACCCGCCAGCGTGGTGATTGTTCCGTTGTTGTTCTGGCATATGTTCACCGACACGCTCGATTGATTGGGCAGCCACTTAGTATCCTGGTTGATCATGGCCGTGATTTGGGCCCCGGTCGCCGGCGTCAACGAGCCAGCCGAAGCCCCACCCAGGATTTGGTAATCGGCCCCCGACCGGGCTGCGTTGGCTATCGTAATCCAGGCGAAGAAAAATCCGCCGACGTTGACCACGTTGACGACCAGGAGAAGGAGCAAGGGGAGCAGCAGAAGGAACTCAATCAGCGACTGGCCGCTGGTCCCCAGGCAAGAACGGGCACACATATTTTTGTTCGTGCTTTGCTGTTTCATCATGGCACCGTACTCCGCGTTCCGTTGTCCACAGATATGGTTGTTTCGCACTGATCCTCCGCACCGCATCCCCTTAAGAGAAATAGCGCTCGTGATAGACCGCTCCGTGGCCGCTCTCATAAGGATCCGCCCCCGGGGCCGATGGGGCGGTTGACCCACAACGGCTGCAGGAAGACATCGAGCGTTTTCTTATCAGCCAAACCAACTCCTTCGGCAACGATGCTTGTAACCCGACGGGCGTCCTCAGCCTGCGGAAATACGAAGGCCACGGCAACGCCGTCGTCGCCTGCCCGGATTACTCTGGCCCGCACCGCGATCGAACTCTTGGACCCGTCGTCGGACTTTTCTGTCCGCTGCAAGGTCATGGTGATTAAAGTGCCCGGATACCAACGTTGATCGGTTACGAGATAAAAACCCGTATTACTCACGTCGCGAATGTAGCGCGGTATTGGAACGGCACCATCCCAATAGAAAGCAACCAACCGGGGCTCTATGTACCGCCGAGCCCTGCGCTGGTGTTGAGACATGAGTTCCTCGAACCAGTTCTTCATGGTGTCATCTCATCCGTTTGCGACCTTGCTTTGCGGCTTTTCCGTCTTGCCTTCGGAAGCCAGGTTGGCAGCACTTAAGCTGCTCTCCATCTCCTCGGCCGGGCAAATCAGCAGCAGGTCTCCAGGTTGTGTCTGCGACGAATAGATGGTATGGGGGGGTAGTTCCAAAACACTCGCAGCCTTTATCTTCAGAGGAGCGATACGGAACGTCGGGAAATACTCGATGAGTTTGATGACCTGGTAGTTGTCGTCCAGGTAGATCAGATCGAGGGGGAAGAACACCCCGAGCGTATGAATGCCGCTCGAAGGCACGACCCAGAGACCCTCGTTCGATCTCAGTCTGAGCTTTCCGATGAGCCCTCTGAGGCGCGCGAACGTGGTGTCAGCAGGGGTTGTACCCAAGCTGAGGAAACATTCGCGCGTGAGGTTATAAACGCAGTATGTCCGTCGTTCCATGTTGCCCCTTCGTTATTTCAAGTGCCGGGCAAATCCCGAAATCTCGATGCAGCGCAGAAGTTAGCAAATCCAATTGCAAACGGCGTCTCAGTGATCCGGACTGCTTGACTCCGCTTACACCTCCCGTTGCGGAGAAATGCTTGACAGCGTCTCTCCAGTTTGTATGTCCCCTCTAGGCGTCTCCGTCCGCTCCCATCTAATGGTCCATTAGCACAGGCGACCAAGGGAATGAATCGTTCTTAAGATCACAGAGCATACCCGCCCCGACGTGGCGAGAAGCATGCCCCAGGTCCTAAAGGTCCATCGATTCGGCCCGGTTTATGTACGGTACGGACGGACGGACGGGCTAAAGCCCGTACCTACCAGCCCGTACCTACCAGCCGTACCTACCCAGCCTGTGTGATAGCGCTCTAGTGAACTCGGGTCCGGCGGCGCTGGATCAGAATCACTAAAACGACAACAAAGAGTACGCCGGCAACCAGGCGGATAATCATTGTATTGTCCACGTTGTTCTCCTTTCCCTTAATGAGCGAGATACTTATGAAACGATTCCATGATGACGAGGACGGCGGGCCCGAGAGCCACCAGAAAGATAGACGGAAAGATAAAAAGGACGAGTGGGAACACCAACTTGACGGTGGTCTTGGCCGCTTCTTCCTCCACTTTTTGACGGCGCTGCGTTCGGAGGGTCTCGGCATGAATGCGCAGTGTTTTGGCGATGCTGGTACCAAATTTTTCCGATTGAACGAGCACCGCGGTAAGATTGCGCACGCTGTCTACTTCAGTACGTTGGGCAAAGTGTTTCCAGGCGTCGGCCCGGGGGCGCCCAGCTCGCTGTTCCAGCACGACCACTCCTAATTCGTCACTGACCTCGGGCTGAGCCCTGTCCAATTCTTCGCTGGTGCGCGCCGTCGCCTGATCCAGACTCTGACCTGCCTCCATGCATATCACCAGCAGATCGAGCACATCCGGCAGGCCAAGCCGAATACGCTTCTGGCGCTTCTTGATCTTTCTCCCCAGCCAGAAATCCGGCGCCAGATATCCCAGTCCCAAAGCGAGGGCATAGACGAAGAAGGGGCCAAAACTCGAAACGCCGCTGAGCATGACCAACAGACACAGAGCGAGGGGAACCGCCACCTTAGCGCCGTAGAAAACATTCACCGCGCGAGTCGTTGCGAAAGCCGGCGCGGATCAGGCGTTGCTGCGCCACGGAGACCTCTGCCTGGCTTTTCGGCATGACTCGTTCGAAGCGCCGCACCACGCCGCCAACGGAGACACGTCTCTGCAGCCTGCTGAACAGCCCGCCTTGCGCGGTCCGCGGCGTGACTACGGCGGAGATACGCTGGAGCATGGCGGCCCGATAAAAGAGAAGCAGGCCACCGCTAGCGATCAACAGGAAAATCACGAAAAATGTAAAAGCTGCAAATCCCATAACTCACCCTTCAGACTTCCATGCGTACGATTTTCCGAATGATCAATGCGCCTACGACCGTCATACCCGCCGACAGTATAAAGAAGCTTGACGCCAATGTCACGCTTCCAGAGCAGGCTCATGTTTTCGGGGTTGACGAGATATAAGGCGATTCCGAGCACGAGGGGGAGAAAGGAGAGGATCCATCCGGTCAGCCGCCCCTGGGCTGTATGGATACGGACCTGGCGCTTCAGGCGGAATCTTTCGCGTATGACAAACGCCGTCTTGTCGAGCACCTCGGCCAGATTTCCTCCGCTCTCCTTTTGAATGAGAATCGCGGTGGTGACGATTCTGATGTCTTGCAGCGGAACCCGGGTAACCAGGTTGTCCAAGGCCGTCCTGAGTTCCACGCCGTAGTTCTGTTCATCGCAGCAGATCTTGAACTCCCCGCCAACGGGATCGGGCGACTCACTGCCCACCAGACCCAGCGCAGCGACAAGACTATGGCCGGCGCGCAGGGCGCTCACCATCAAATTGAGCGCTTCTGGCAACTGCTCTTCGAACTTATTGAACCGGCTGCTGCGCTTATGGAGCACATAAACAAAGGGCGTGGAGCCGAGCAGGAGCCCGATTAATAACGAAAAGGCAAGTGCTCCGGTTCGCAGGTAAACCAGATAGGCAGGAATAACAAAGCAGGCGGTGCACATGAGCAGCAAGCCGCCGGCGGTCCACTTTACGTTGGCCTGATAGAGAGTGCTGCGCAAACGGGGAGCGAGCTCGACCTTAAGCAGAAAACGATTGATCCAGGGAACCGCGCTGAGCAGTTCATGCTTGCGGATGTCGACGATACTGGTCTTGCAGCTCTCGTCTGCCTGTGGCCAAGGTGGATGAGAGCAGGTCCAGGGTCTTCTTGGTTCGCTGCGAGGCGCCGGTTCCGCTCGCTACAAGGAGCAGGGCGACGACGGTAAAGATACCCAAAAATACAACTGTCAACAGCAGGAACATGTCGCTATCTCCTTTCCCTGATTTAGTTCACTTCCAAAGTCTGCTCGAACAGGCTCGGCGGCAGGAAGATGCCTCCGACGCTGAGACGCTCGAGGAACTTGGGCCGAATGCCGCTGGGTTGGAATGAGCCCACCACCCTGCCGTCGGGTCCGATGCCCTTTTTGTTGAAGCTGAAGATCTCGTGCATGCTGATGACGTTTTCTTCCATGCCCGTAATTTCTGAAATGCTGACCACCTTGCGGCTGCCGTCGCTCATGCGGGAGATCTGAACCACAATGGAGATGGCCGAGGCCATTTGCTGGCGTACGGTTCTCTCCGGGATATTGAGATTGGTCATGGAAACCATCGATTCCATTCTGGACAAGGCGTCGCGCGGGGTGTTGGCGTGAATGGTAGTCATGGAGCCTTCGTGACCGGTGTTCATGGCCTGGAGCATGTCAAACGCCTCTTCGCCACGCACTTCGCCGATGATGATACGGTCGGGGCGCATACGCAGGCTGTTGATGAGCAGTTGCCGCTGGCGGATTGCTCCGTTGCCTTCGATGTTGGGCGGCCGGGTCTCCAGACGAACGATATTCTCCTGCGCGAGCCGCAATTCGGCGGCATCTTCGATGGTGACCAGCCGCTCGCCCTGGGGAATATATTGCGAGAGGATGTTGAGAAACGTCGTCTTGCCGGCGCCGGTGCCGCCTGAGACCACGATGCTGATGCGGGCGCGCACCGCCGCTGCCAGCATCTCCATCATCTCCGGCGAGATGCTTTTCAGCTGGACCAGTTGATTGGCAGCGAGGGGACCGGTTCCGAAACGCCGGATAGAGAGCGTTGGTCCGTCGAGCGCCAGGGGTGGGATGATAGCGTTGACGCGCGAACCGTCGGGCAAGCGCGCATCGACCATGGGTGAAGACTCATCCACTCTGCGGCCCACACGTGACACAATGCGGTCGATGATCTGGAGGAGATGGCGATCGTCACGAAACACCGTATCCGTTTTGAGCAGCAGACCGCTGCGTTCGATGAATACCCGGTCCTTGCTGTTCACGAGTATGTCGGAAATGGTCGGATCGCGGAGCAGGGGTTCCAGCGGACCAAGACCAAAGACCTCATCGAGCAGATCGCCCTGAATCTTCTCTTGTTCGTTAAAGCTGAGCGGCACCTTCTGGGCCCTGATGATCTCGTTGACCATGGTGGAGACTGCCTGCCGCGCCTGGCCGGTGTTGACGCGCGACAGCTTCTCGAGATCGAGCTTGGAGATCAGGCTGCGATGTATTTCTGATTTGAACTGTTCAAGACTCAGTTGTTCCACGCTGTACCGTCCATCCGATCATTGGTTATTCGGGGGAAAATTTGTTATCGAACCTCTTACCCGAACAAGCTGAACCGCTTCTTCTTATCTGCCGTTGGGGACAAATTGCATGCTGTTCTCGCCATTTGCCGGATCACCCGGGAGATGGGCGAATCTTCCAGCGCGAGAGGCGTTGCTGTGTCTTGTGCGCGCCGAGCCGCCGAATAATCATTGGGGACCTTCCAGTTCACCGGCCTGGTCAGTGCTTTGGTAATGTTTTCCTCGTCGATGCTGAGGGAGCGGGGAGTAAATCGATTGAGCACGACTTCAAGCTTTCCGGCGCCGGAATTGAAAAATTCAGAGATCAGACGGTTTGAGTTACGCAGTTCAGAGATGCTGACCTGGGTGACCAGGTAAGCGGCGGCCCCCAGATCCAGGAGCATCCTGCAGAAGCCCAGATTCGATCCACCATCAACCACTACATACTCGAAATCCTGGCGGACGACGGTTATTAGTTTTTCCACTGATTCATCGGAAGCACGCAGCGGTGTGTATCTGTCGGGAGCGGCCAGGACGGAGAGCCCGGAGCTGTGTTTGATCAAGAGCTTGCTGAGAAAGTTGGAATCCAGCCGGTCGGCATTCTGCAGCGCGTTAGCGACGGAAAACTCGGCATTGATTCCGAGATCGAGAGCTGCTTCTCCAAAGGGAAGGTCGAGGTCGACCAGAACGGTGCTCTTGCCGGATTCCTGGGCCAGAGCTATGGCAAAGTTGCTGGCAATGGTGGTAACGCCGGAGCCGCCTTTGGAGCCAAGAAATACGAGCAATTTGCCGCCCACCTTCTTCGGCGGGTTGGTTGCAGGCCGCCGTACCGAGGCGCGCACCAGCGCCTCCGCAATGGTGCTGGGGGCGATGGGTTGGGTGAGGAACTCGCGAGCGCCAGCCCGCATGCAGCGCACCAGCAGCTCAGAATCGGTGCTGGCGGAATAGACCATCACAGTTGCGGAGCTACTGCCACAAACATGTTCCACAAGGTCGAGGGCTTGCTCCGGATCACTATCCAATTCAACGATGATGACGTCGTAGCCCGGATCGAGCAGGCGCGGCACATCGTCGAATCCGGGGTAGGAGGTGAACTCACGGGTTACGCTTGCCTGCGAACCGGCAAGAGCATCGGCTACCGCTAGACGGCGTTGCTCCTGGGGCCCGATCAAAGCAACCGATAATACTTTGGCGCCCAGTGCGTCGGGATCGTGGGTAAAGGTCGACATCACAAATTCACGTCCTTCTACTTTTGTTAACTTCGCGGCCGATTGAACTGAGTTAGACATGTTGTTAGTAAACTCGCCATGGTTCGTATTTCAGTCCTCAACGGGAGAAGAAGGAGAAAATGGTACCGATCGCAATTGCTGGAGCGTAGGGCATCTTGCGGGTCAGGGGATTGTCGAGAACCAGCTCCGGATGCGGACGCAAGCCCCGCTTCCCGAAACCCAAGATCAGGTCGCCTGTGCCGTGGAACAACTCACCTAAAAATCCGCCGGCTGCGGCCCAACAGAGCGCCATGACACCGCCGGCCATGCCGGTGACGACCAGCGCGACCAGCAACTGTGCCGGCCCGATCCAGGCGCCGATGGCGGCACAAAGTTTCACATCGCCCATGCCCATGCCACCCATCCAGCAGAGAACACCGAAAAGCAGCCCGCCCAGCGCCATGCCGGCAAGGCTGTGCCCGACGCCCGACCAGCCGTGGAGAGCCCCCGAGACCACGATCCCCGCAAGCAGGAAAGGAAACACCAGCCAGTTGGGGATGCGGCGGCTGCGCAGGTCAGTGAAAGTCGCGACGGCAAGGACAGCGAGCGTTGGCCATAAAGCTATCGAATGCATACCGCTCCTTTCGATTTCCTGGTAGCGTACGTTGGTGGAAGAGCAATTCGCCCTCCAAAGCTAGAAAAGCCTGAAAGGAGCCGGAATTCAGAGTTTTAGGGGCGTTACCGGCGATGCCAGTGTGCACACCTGTTTACAGGGGGATTGCGGGGTGAAGCAGCCTATATACACCCTACCTGGCGGGCGGCGGCGTTGGTGGGAACAGGAGCGGCAGCTCAGACACCGGACCGATGACAAAGTCCTTCCCATCGCGGTGCACGACGCTCACGCCATGACTGGGGAGTTTGCTCATGACCTTTTGGAGGTATTGCTTGTCCTCTGCGTTCTCGGCCAGGGGGAAAATAACGAACCTTGAGTAGGCGGCTGTCGGCAATCCGGTAAGCAGCCGGGTGTCATCGCCTTGCATAGCGAAGATTCTGGTTCCCTCGATCAGCTTGACCTCGGGATATTGGAGGGTGAGATAACCCGGCAGGTAGTAGCCAGCGTGACGGAAGCCGAGGTAATGGGAGTCGAAACTCAGAATCAAGGTATCACCGGCCGAAGCAACCTCGGGAAGTGCCTGGCAAATGCCGGCGAGCTGTGTCTCGAAGTGCCGCACCGACCGGTAGGAGCAATAGAGCGGAGAGCCCAGAAACATAAGAACATTTACCGTGGCGCCCACCGCTAGTAGCCCTAGTTTTGCAGCCCTTGGCCACTTGCTTTTTGCCCACCACTCGGCCAGGCAGTAACCGAGGCAAATGCAGCCCGGAGCCGACAGCAACAGCAGATATCCGCTGTTGACGAATTTGAGAAAGATGAAGGTGAAGAAACAGAGGGCCGGGGCGATCCAAACGGCGATGAACATCAGCCGACGACGATCGGCCGGCTGCGTGCGCCACATAACGGCCAACGGCGCCAGTGAGGCGGCTCCAAAGATAAGAAAGAGAATGAAAACAATGGTAAAAGCGCGCGCTATCGAGTTCGCGGGAGAAGAGTTGAATACCGTGCCTTTCGAGGGCACTAAATGCCAAAGCGAGATCAAGGCGCCAAAGTAGGCGTTGATTCCGCCACTGGCCCAAAGCATGGGGATCATCCAACAAGCCAACGTGAGCACGAGTACCGCCGCCCCCACGACGACGGATTGCGATTTGGGCCTTCCTTTCCAAAGGGAAAACAGGAAGAGGGGACTTAGAAACAGCAGCGAAGAGGGACGGACGCCGGCAGAGATGCCAAGGGTTACGGCGGCCAGCAAAATGAGTTGTTCGCTCCCGCGTGAGATGCGCCAGCAGAGATACCCCATAAGAGCGGAGAAGAAGGCTTCCACGCTGTATGTCAACGCGACTGTGCCATGAAACCAGGCGAGAGGGGAAAATAGGAAAATCGCCCCCGCGAAGCGGGCCGCGCTCTGGCCAAACCAATCCAGCGCCATCTTGTAGATCACGATAACCACCCCGCAACTGGCCAAAATGCTCATGACGACGAGCGCCAGGTTGGCATCGTGAAGCAGGAAATTCAACACGCGGCCCAGACATATGTACAGGAAATACCCGGGCGGATGCGGTTGATGGACGCGGGGATCGAAGCGCCCGATTGCCAGTCCGAAATTTACCGAATCCAGGTCGTAAAGATAATGGCTTCGAAAGACAAAGCGAGTGACGGCCACCGCAGTGGCCAGGAGAGCGATTTCCAATTTAGGCCGAAGGATCATTCCGGACATGTGAGCAACTGCAATGCCATTTCCGATACACCATAAGGCGATTTTGGCCCATTCCAGCCGTCAACCTACTGATGCGCATATAGTAATTCGCATAAATAACGCTAACTGAGTAGACAACCAATTACTAAAAACGGTTACTAGAGTTTCGTCGACATTCTCTACTTATTCAGATATTCCTTGGCAACCAATATTAATAAACGTTCATCTGCGCCACCCCCCCAACGTGGATTCGATTCAAGGACGATGGATTGTTCTGCTCCCGCCGATATCCACCTTCCTATTTAGTTTGCCGAATTGAGGAAAGAACCAATTCATGATCCGCATTGGGCTCTATTCTGAAGATCGAAAGCTCCAGTCGATACTCTCTTCCGCCTTGGGGAATGGCTTTAAGGTTCTGGTTGCGTCGGATGAGGCGGGAATACAGCGCTTGCTCCGTACCGAAGGATGTGATGTGGTCATCCTCGATCTGGACTCAAATGACGGCTCGCTGGAAAAGCGTGTTGAGTGCTCGCGGCGCATTGCAGCGTCTGAATCTACATCCGTTGTGATGGTCGATGACGCCTTGCGCGCGACCGCGGTCGAGCTTGTCGGATTGGGAGCCCATGGTTATTGCCGGAAACCACCTTCCGTCCGCGATCTGAAAACCATGCTGCAACGGGCGTACGAGAATGTTTCGCTCAAGCGGAAGCTGCACAGCGTGCAACAGCAATTGGCAGAGGCAAGCCAGGGCTGCGACCAAATGATCGGATGCAGTTCACCGATGCAGCAGGTCTATGACCTGGTGCAACGCGTCGCGAGTCTGAATGCATCAGTGCTCATCGTTGGAGAAAGCGGCACGGGCAAGGAGCTGATTGCTCAAGCCATCCACAACCTGGGGTCCCGTTGCGATCGACCGTTCGTGGCTGTCTCCTGCGGGGCCATCCCTGAAACCCTGATCGAATCCGAGTTGTTCGGCCACGAGAAAGGCGCGTTTACCGGAACGGTGGGTTCACGAGAAGGTTATCTGGAGCAGGCAGGCGACGGTACGCTCTTTCTCGATGAAGTCGGCGAGATCACGCTGAGCACGCAGGTCAAGCTGTTGCGCGTCCTGCAGCAGCGCGAATTCAGCAGGCTGGGCAGCAACCGGCTCCTGCCGTTACGCGCGCGCATAATTTTCGCGACTCACCAGGACCTGGGTGAGATGGTGCAGCAAGGCAAGTTCCGCCAGGACCTGTACTACCGCATCAACGTAATGAGAATCGACGCTCCATCGCTTCAGGAACACGCGGAAGACATCCCGACGATCGCGATGCATTTCCTACGCCAATATTCAGAGACCTACGAAAAGCCGATGGAGTACATTGATCAGGCGGCGATGGCCGTTCTACAGAGCTACTCCTGGCCAGGCAACGTGCGCGAGTTGGAAAATGCAATTCAGCGCGCGATCATCGTTGCCAGCGATTCCTGCATTCGAGTGCAAGACTTACCCCGAAACATCCAGGAAGAAAATGTTGTCAGCATCACCGATCACCATCCTGACAGTTCGTTCGAGCGTCAGATTCGTGATTTCAAGGTCAAGCTGGCCACCGTGGCGGTGCGCGAGAACAATGGAAACAA
The DNA here is from genome assembly GCA_963717225.1 of uncultured Acidobacteriaceae bacterium. GTDB lineage: Bacteria > Acidobacteriota > Terriglobia > Terriglobales > Acidobacteriaceae > PALSA-350. Next base: position 73,637 of record CAVQWB010000010.1, read on the forward strand.
GACGCTGGCGGCTCGAAGTTTGAACATCTCACGCGCTTATTTGCATCGACTGATACGGCTCGCCGAAGGAGGCTTGGCCGACGCGCAGGATCTGATCGACCGGCCAATCGCGGACGACTCGATCCTAAGGGAGCTGGGTAGCGCGTGAGCACCACCTACCCGGTTGCGGCGCCGAAGTCCTGCGAGGCGCGAGCCACTGCTATACAGAGGATATTTTCTTTTCCGGCAGCCCTGGCGGCAACGCTGTCGGTGCTGGCGGTGCTGACCGTCCGAGCGCGCTTTGACGACCCGGATATGTGGTGGCACCTGAAGATGGGGCAGATCATCTGGACCACCCACTCCATCCCGACTACGGACCTTTTTTCTTACACGACGAATCACCACGCATGGATCCCCCACGAATGGCTATCGCAGCTGCTGATCTACGGTGCTTATCGATGGAGTGGGTATAGCGGCCTGATGCTGTGGCTGTGCTTCTTTACTGCCGCTCTCCTGATCGCCGGCTATGCTCTGTGCTCGCTCTATTCGGGAAACGCGAAAGTAGGCTTGGCGGGAGCCATGGTCATTTGGCTTTTTTCAACCTCCGGTGTTGCGGTACGGCCGCAGTTGATCGGCTACCTTTTCCTTGTTGTGGAGTTGTTGGCGGTGCACCTTGGGCGAAGACGCAATCCACTCTGGTTCTTCTGCCTGCCGCCGCTGTTTGCACTTTGGGTGAACTGCCATGGGTCCTTCTTTTTTGGGTTCGCTATCGCAGGGATAGTCCTTCTGGGTTCCTTTTTTGATTTCCGTTGGGGTTCGCTCGTCTCATCGCGCTGGGCTCCGCGGCAACGCCAAATGCTGACACTGTCATTGATCTTATCGGTCGGAGCATTGTTCCTGAATCCTGTCGGCACCAAGCAGATCTTGTACCCCTTGAACACCATGCTGCATCAGCCCCTCGGCCTCAGCCAGGTACAAGAATGGCAACCGCTGCAATTGACTGACGCACGCGGGGTTGCGATGCTGGGAGTACTTTTATGCATCTTTCTGTTAGTGATCGTTCGCCGGTCCGAGTTGTTTTGGGATGAGTTGCTTTTGTTGTCCTTAGGTACATGGCTTGCCGCGTCTCACCAACGGATGGTCTTCGTCTTCGGAATATTGGCTGCGCCTATTCTCTCCCGGCTGCTTTCGACCGCCTGGGACAGCTATGACGCCCAAACGGACCGTCCTCTGCCGAACGCGCTTCTCATCGCGGCATCGCTGGCCGTGGCATTCTGCGGATTTCCCAACCGGCAATCTCTTTCCAGACAAGTTGAACTGCAGAGTCCAGTCGACGCCGTGGCATTCATTAATAGCCACCACCTATCCGGCAGGATGCTGAACGACTATGTCTATGGTGGCTATCTGATTTGGGCTGCGCCAGAACATCCGGTTTTCGTGGACGGCCGCGCCGATGTCTTCGAGTGGACGGGCGTCCTAAACGAATTTTTAAAGTGGGCAGCGCTCGAGAGTGACCCTAATACGATTCTTGACAAGTACAAAGTCGACTTTTGCCTATTGGCACAGCAATCGCCCATGGTGCGCGTCTTGCCATTGCTCGGCAAATGGAAGGTCATCTATTCAGACGATCGGTCGGTGATTTTTATGCGCAACGGCGCCTCCTAGCATCGCGAAATCTTCAGCAAAATCATCGATCAGTAAAGAGTTAACTCGGCCGAGACGTGCCCGAGCGGCAAATCTCCAGCGGCAGATTCCAGCAACGCAGTCGAAGATTCAACAATGCCCTGCCCAAAGAGGCAGCCTCACTCAAGACGATCCTCAACTGTACATCGTCGACGGAAGTTTCGACAGACGTACCGATTCTTCTTCGCGTGCCCGGCGGCAATCCAGAATTTGTGAACGCCGTTCACCGCGTCGCAATCGGAGCGATGGAAAGGAACGGGAGGCGAACACAAGCAATCCTCCGCCGGTGGCGACGAGCTTGGAGACGTTTTGTACAAGGGTCATTGCCGCGGCAACTACCGATGAGTGGAATCCGCGCCTACGATAGATAAACTTCAGCAGACCCGCATCCATGCACAATGCCAGTGTCGCAAGAATGAAGCAGGGAACAAGCCAGAAAGGTGAACGCAGGCAAGCCGCAAGGCAAACGAGTGCCGCTCCCGTGAGGGCTGTTGCTATGCGGTGGCGTCGCCTTAGGTTCAGGTCATCCGGCATCTTTCTACGTTCCAGGAGAAGCGCCATCCAGGGAATTCCGCGATTCAAAATATCGGTCGCGATCGAGCTCGAAACAGTCCAACGTTTTGTGTGCGTGACGCAGATCTCGGGGTCCAACAGGATCCGGGCGCCACGATCCGACATCCGATACCCCAACTCGATATCTTCAATGCTTGGCTTCCGGTACCGTTCATCGAAACCGTCGACTTTGAAAAACCAGTCACGTCGTACCGCACCGCATCCGCTCCAGAAGGTGAGCGCCGCCCGGTTTGCGGACCGATGAACGTAGCAATGCGCCAGGTTGCGGTACTGCGAACAGATTCCTGGATGGCGCGGCGTATCGTCGTAAGATCCAATGACTGCGGTCAGACTTGCATCGGCCGCCAAACGGCGTTCCATTCGCTCAATCGTGTCTTCATGTACGCAAGTATCGCAATCGAGAAACATCAGTATTTCGCTATGCGAGAGCAGGGCAGCATAGTTGCGGCAGGCAGCCGGCCCTACGTTTTGCGGCATTCGAACTGCCCGAGCACCGAACTTCTCAGCAGTGTGCGCGCTCCCATCGTCGGACCCATCGTCGATCACAATGAGTTCATCCGGCACTCTGGTACCCGAGCGCAATGCGAGGAGTGTTTCGCCTAGCAATTGGCTCGAATTAAAGACCGGGATAATTACGGCAATGGTCATCGGTGAGGGACCTTCATTTATTCTGCGGCTCGTAGAACGCATGACATAAAGGTGAACTGTTGGTGTAGGGTGAACTCTTCATATCGGGATAATAGATTTGCCCGCAAACCACCCTGCTGCGTCGATATCCCTCTGATCCTAAACGCCTTTCCTCGATCTTATACCGCGGATCCTCATCGGTCTCTTCGACCATAACCACGGCCGACCGATTCAGGGTATCAAGTAGGTACCTGGCCCGCATTTCGCCATCCCAGCCCCAGAACCAAAACCTGAACGGCATGTTGTTGATCGGCTCCGTGACAAAGTAGGGCTCTACACCCGTGACAAAAAACTCTCCGAGTTTCTTGCTTCCCTCGTTTGCAGGAACGGCGACATCTACCTTGTCGCCGCGGTCCAGGTAAGCCTTCAGCACGGCCGCGCCCCCTAGGTTTGGCGAATACGGGTTGGATGCGTCGTAACGGATTGCTGTCATTGCCCATCCAAGCTGAAAGGCAACACACAGTATCACTGCGATGAAGAGTGCCCTTTGGCTAAAGTCCGCTTCCCAAGGCTCACGTTCGGGCCACGCTCGCGTGCGTTCTTGCCACGTTACCCACCACAGAAAGAGAAAAAGTACCCACATCAAACCTGCGTGATAGAACTGGCTTGGAAATGGTGCATAAAATCCCCACAAAAAAAGGAGCGGCAAGGAATATCGCAACAGGCCATTACGCGCCCAACCCCAAACCAGTAGTATCCAGGCGATAATTCCAAGGTGGAATCTGTCAGCCAGCCCATGGCCAAGCTCGTGGGCGCATTGATAAATGATCGCCATGGCGATTTTAAGGTGAGACGACAGGAAGCGCATCTGTGGGTGAAGCTCTGACAACCGGTGCATCGTTGCACCTGATTGATCGTCTGTTCCCACGCGCTTCGCGACCACCAGCCAACCGGCGTCAGCTGCGGGCATAATGCACCACGCCGCAAAACCTAACAGCGCTGTTAACAGAACCGCATAACCCAGCCAGGCCTTACTTTGAGCCCGCTCCTCCTTTGTTGCGCGGTACCACTCCAGCACCAGAATCAAGGCAAGGCCGAGCGCCACAACAAAACCGTGTGCAGAGACGTTTCCCAGCAACCCAATCAGCAAGACAGCCAGCAGGGGTCGCACTTGTCGGCTCGGCCAGCAAGAGGCCAGCCCGAACAGGATCGTGGGAAACAGTACATAGCTTCGCGCAACCACCGAATACTGAAAGGCGAAGAAGTAGGTGAAAGGTAGCAGCAGCCGCAAAACGAGAGGAAACGGCGCCGCAACCGTTAGCAGCACCATACCAGCAAAAGCGATGGCCCCCGCGAACCAATGCATACCAGCGTACGTAACATGCATCCTCGAGAGCATCCACAGAAGGGCATGCCACAGCCCCGGCGAACCCTCGTAGTGAATGTAGGTTCCGAACAGGCCTTTCAGGCTGAGGCTTTGCGCGAGTTCCCAGGCCTGTGCCTCGTCCGCCCATGGCTCATGACGAGGGATGATGTAGGCCAGCAAGCCGGCGTAGAGAGCCAGCGCGAGAACGACGGCACCTTTCTCCGCCGGTTTGCGAGCACTCCATGGCACCTCGCGTGCCCATCGCACCCACACCTGCTGTTGCTTGCGCCAGTTAAGCATGCCTGTGAATGAATCTTGCGTCCTCGCGTTCGACATTGATTACATCCTTTGACCCCACGAGGAGTTTGCGACGGGTATGTGATTAGGGTCGATGTTTTACCTTGCACGAGCTTATCGAGCGAACCAGGCTTACATCGTCGATGTCGCCTTCAATAAAGGTTCCCCATCGGCAATTTTCCCGTCGGCCAGTGCTGAGGTTGTCCAGGATGACGACGTCCAGACCTGCGTCGTCCAGAAGCTTTGCCGTGTGGCTGCCTATATATCCGGCGCCACCCGTAATGAGGATGGACATTCTGAGTCGTACCCGCGGCCAAATATCCCTCCAACCCTCAGCACAATCGAAACCGCTCTCATTGGCGAGGGTTGTGAAAGAATATCCGAGTATAGCAGCGCTATGAGCCCAATGAACCACGATCCGTTGGTCTCCGTGATACTTCCCGTCTACAACGGAGCGGAGTTCCTCGGCTCTGCCCTCGAATCAGCGTTGAGCCAGACATACCGAAATCTGGAAATCATTGCAATCGACGATGGTTCGACAGACGGCACGCGGGCGATCCTGGACCACTATGCGCTGAGGGATCCTCGAATTCGTGTCTTGGTCCAAGCCAACAGCGGCGTCGCCCGCGCTCGAAACCGAGGCATAGCCGAAGCGCACGGAAACTTCATAGCTCCGCTGGACGCGGACGATCTGTGGGAGCCCACAAAAATTGACCGCCAGATGCAACGCATGCTTGCAGCCGGGGATGAGACAGGTTTCGTTTACTCGTGGTGGGTTTGGATTGATGCTGGTGGCACCGTGCTTGATCGGTCCCCCCGCTGGATGTTCGAAGGACAGACTTTCGAAACGCTTCTTCAAATCAATTTCACGGGCAATGCCAGCGTTCCCCTGTTTCGCAAGCATTGCGTTGAAGAGGCGGGTGGATACAGCGAGCAACTTGCAGCCACAGGTGCCGGCGGATGCGAAGATTGGGAGCTGGTTTTGCGCGTCGCGGAGCGCTACAAAGCCGCGGTCGTTCCTGAGATATTGCTCGGCTATCGCCGCCGACGGGGCAGCATGAGCACGGCGTGCGACACCATGTGGCGATCGCAACAACGGGTGGTGCAGGCGATGCGAGAGCTTAGACCAGATCTGAATCCACGCGTGCCACAGCGTGCGACCCACCAGTTTGCCCTTTATCTTGCTGGATTGTGCTTCTGGTCGGGCAATATGGTTGCTGCGTTTCGATGGGGCCTACGTTCGGGTTGCCGGCTTCCGTTTCTGGTCGCCCCTCACGTGATCAGGATGTTTCTCACTCGCCACCGGCGCAAACCAGATCTCCAAACCATGCGCCCTGGCGTAGCGCTGGATACACAACGTACGCCCGAGCCTCTCCTCCCTTATGACAAGATCCGGATGCTCCGTTCCCCTCAGTGGAACAAGGCTCATTAGCAAAACGAAAGGAGGCGTGATGATCGGGCCAGAGCTTTCGCAGGCGAATGGATACCAAACTGACGCAAAAATCTTGCCTGCAAGCGAGAAGGAGTCTCACTCACAACTGGTAAGCGTTGTGATCCCTGCCTACAATGCGGAAGCTACCATCGATGACACCCTGAGAAGTGTAAGGAGCCAGACGCACCGGCACCTGGAAATTATCGTAGTAGACGATGGCTCCACCGACCGCACAACCTCCGTTGTAAAGGTACACGCAGCGATTGACGGCCGAGTTACCTTAATTGCGCAGAAAAATGCCGGCGTTGCAGCCGCACGAAACGCTGGTTGGCAGTCCGCTCGCGCTGCTTTCATCGCATTCCTTGACGCGGACGATCTCTGGGCCCCGAGCAAAATAGAAAGACAGCTTGACGTCATCCTCAACGGTGGTCTGCAAGTAGGACTCGTCTATACGTGGTGGGCTTTGATCGACGAGCACAATCGGATTCGCCACAAGGTCCCGGGGCGTGACATTGCCGGTGATGTATTGGAGGGGACGCTGCTGGGGAACTTTGTTGGCCACGCCAGCTCCCCTCTGATTCGGCGCCAGGCGCTGGTGGAAGCAGGCGGGTTTGACTCGGGACTAAGGAACGCTGGAATCCACGGGTGCGAGGATCTGCTGCTCTATTACCGGATCGCCAGGCGGTACCATTTCGGACTCGTCCCAGACCATCTGACCGGCTACCGCGTCGTCTCAGGCAGAATGTCAAGCGATCGACCGCGGATGTTGAGGTCCTTTAAGGTGGTCGCTGGTGAAATGAAGCTGGGTCATCCAGAGAGTGCGGAAAAAGTGAACCGGGGCACGAGAATGTACCTGATCTTCTTGATTGGCGAAGCTCTCGGCTCTTGGAATTTCAGACAGGCCTTGCATCTCCTGACACTTTGGGTGCCCGAACATCCATTCGACGGTGTCTTGATCCCCTTCTCAGTGTTCTGCTCAAAAGCCGCCTTTCACCTCCAGCGGATGGGTAAGGCATTGCTTCGCCATGATTTCGCAAAGGAGAAAGCGCTCTTCCCGATAGGCGAACTGGACCGTTCGGCAGGCACCCCGATTGTCGAAAATGGAGAGTTTATCAACAACCACTGAAGGCGAGCGGAGCCTGCGCTGCGGGTTGAACGGAGCCCGGAGACCCGATGCGGCGATGCGAAACCGCTATAGCCCTTACGCCAGCATCTTATCCACCACGTGGCCGTGAACATCTGTCAGCCGGAAGGGGCGTCCCTGGAATTTGAAGGTAAGCTTGGTGTGATCGAATCCCAGAAGCTGCAAAATCGTTGCGTGAAGATCGTGCACGTGAACCTGGTCTTGCGCGACGCTGAAGCCTAAGTCATCACTTTCCCCAATCGTCATTCCGCGCTTGATTCCGCCGCCGGCAAGCCACATGGAAAAGACGTTGGGATGATGGTCGCGGCCATTGGCGCTTCCATCCACGCCCACTTGGACCATGGGCGTGCGGCCGAATTCGCCGCCCCAAATGACCAGCGTATCCTCCAGCATGCCGCGCTGCTTCAAATCTTGCAGCAACCCGGCGCAGGCTTGATCGGTGTCGCGGCAATTTTCAGAGATGTCTTCCACCAGGTGGTCATGCTGGTCCCAAGCCTCATGGTATAGCTGTACAAAGCGGACACCGCGCTCCACCAGTCGGCGCGCGAGCAGGCAGTTATTGGCGAAAGAGGGTTTTCCCGGCTCAGCGCCGTAGAGCGCGAGCGTTTCCTTTGATTCCTTGGCGATGTTCATCAGATCCGGAGCGCTTGACTGCATGCGAAACGCCATCTCGAAGGAGTTGATGCGGGTAGCAATTTCCGGATCGCCGGTGACCTCTTCCCGCAACTTATTCAGCTTAATGATTTCGTCGGTAGTGTCGCGTTGCTCCGCCGCGTTCACGCCTTTGGGGTTGGAGAGGTAAAGAACAGGGTCGCCGCTACTGCGGAACTCCACACCTTGGTAAACAGTGGGAAGGAATCCGCTTCCCCAACACGAATTCCCGCCGCTCGGCCCTTTTTTCCCCGAGCTCATCACCACGAAGGCGGGCAAATCCTTCGCTTCCGAACCCAGTCCGTAGAGCGCCCACGCCCCCATGCTCGGGCGCCCAAACTGCATGGTGCCGGTGTTCATCAAAAGCTGTCCCGGGGCGTGGTTGAAAGCATCCGTCTGCATGGACTTTATTACCGTGATGTCATCCACCACCTTCGATAAGTGAGGCAGCAACTCGGAAAGCTCGATGCCGGATTGTCCATACTTGGCAAACTTGAATTTGGGACCCATGAGCCGCGAGTTGGGATTGATAAAGGCGGTGTGGTAACCCTTGAGGAGCTCCGGCGGGGGCAAAGTGGCGTTAAATTTCACCAGTTCAGGTTTGTAATCGAATAACTCCAGGTGGCTGGGCGCGCCCGCCATGAAGAGAAAGATGACGCGCTTGGCCTTGGGGGCGAATTGCGGTTGCTTGGGAGCCAGCGGATCGGCGGTAGTGGTATCGCCGTATCCTCGCTCCGCAAGCAGTTGAGCAAATGCGATCGATCCCAATCCTACGCTGCATTGGCGAAGAAACCAGCGCCGCGACACTTCCTTGGGGCTGAGATTTCGATAAAGATGATCCGAGCAGCTCATGATACTTACTCCTTTGTAATGGTTTCATCCAGGTTCAATAAGACCCGGGAAACCGCCGTCCATCCTGCCACCTGCGCAGCGGTCATATTTTTCGGCAGGAGCGGCGCCAGGGCGTCGTTTCCTCCCAGGAGATCCCAGGGATTGAGTTCGCCGTCCTGATAGCGCCGGGTTTCCTTTTGCAGGAAGCCGAGCAACTCGTCTTTCTCGCTTTGGTTTGGAGTGCGGGCGACGCAACGCCGGAAGGCGTAAACCAGCCGCTGGCCATCCGTTCTGCCGCCATCGGTCAATGCATGCGCCGCCAATGCCCGCGCCGCTTCGAGAGACACTGGCTCATTGAGCGTTGTCAGAGCCTGCAACGGTGTATTGGAACGCGCGCGCCGCACGCAGGACATGTCTCCGTTGGGAGAGTCAAAGGTCTGCAGCATGGGGTAAGGAACTGACCGGTAGCGAAAAGTATAAAGAGCCCGGCGATAGACCTCAGACCCATTCGATTCGTTCCAGGGCTTCGGGCTATAACTTACCGGTGGAAGAAAGAGGAAATCCGGCGCTGGGGGGAAGACGCTCGGTCCGCCAACGGCGGAATTGAGCAGCCCGCTGGCGCTCAAAGCGATATCGCGCACCACCTCTGCGTCGACCCGAAAACGCGGACCGCGGGCCAGCAACCGATTGTAGGGATCGCGTTCCTCCAATGCGGGCGTCACTTTAGAGGACTGCCGGTATGTCGCCGAGGTGACAATCAACCGGTGGAGCTTCTTCAAACTCCAACCCTGATTCATGAATTCGACCGCCAGCCAATCCAGTAATTCCTGATGGGAAGGCGGCTCGCACTGGGTTCCGAAATTCTCGCTGGTCGCGACGATCCCAATTCCAAAGTAGGCCTGCCACACTCGATTGACGATGGAGCGCGCCGTGGTAGGGGAATCCCGCGCTGCCAGCCAGCGTGCAAACGTGAGCCGCGTCGGTTGGCCGTTTTTCCAGGAATCATCATGGGGCAGCGGATGCAGAAACGCCGGGACGCCGGGCTGCACCAGGGCGCCCGGCTGCAGGAAATCGCCCCGTGTCAGAATGTGCGTTTCCCGCGGAACGGCTCGCATTCCCAACACCAGTTGCGCCGACCCTTCGGGGTACTTCTGCCAGACTTGCGCAATCTCGTCGTTTTCCACCTTCCACTCCGGAACGGTGGTGCGCCAATAGCCAAACACAGTCTGCACCTGCAAGGAAGTGCGCTCGGCGGCGGGAATAGAAAGTATGTCCCGCACGTCCTTGGGCAAAGAATCAACTGTGGGGCTGGGGGTGCCGGTAATCGACAAGCGGAATTTGCCGAGATTGTTGCTCTGGTTGTCGCCGGAGTTCCACCCGCCGTGGTTCTGCACCAGGGAAATGGTCAGAATCGTGCCCGTGGGATAGGAAACGGGCGTCGCCAGGGTAAAGACTGCTTTCCGGGGCTTATTTCGCAACCCTCGCCCGGCATCGATTCCCCACGCGGTTTCGTTCTTACCGTCAATCGCGAATTCCGCCGGACCGGTGACTCGGGCCGTGCCGGTTTTGTCGTCAAAGATGGGCGCGAGCGGCCTCACCGGCTGTTCGAAATCGGCCTCGGCTTTCGCGAACTTCAATTGGGTGACCTTCGCCGGGTCGTCGGCAGGAGCAGCCTCCACGGTAAATTCCGTCAAGGCCCCCATTCCCTGGAGGGAGCGGCCGGGACCGCCCAAGGGCAGGCTCGGATCGGTCAGCAGCTCCAGGCGAAACGCCGTGATGTTTTTGAGGTCGGTCTTTACTTTCAGTTTCACGCTGCTCTGCGTGGGTGCGTACCCTTCGCAGCGAAAGGAGCCATCCTCCTGCAGAATGTATTTCTCGCCGCCCGTCGAGATGTCGTCCACCGTCGGCCGGATGACGGCCCACTCCGGCTGCCCCTGTTTCACCTTGTCTTCCCACTTGGCCATCTCTGCCTGCCACGTGGGATGCTGGTGCTGGAGCCATGCTTCGATTTCCCGCGTCTTGCGGAAAACCTCCTCCTGCTCGATCTGCTCTTGCGGCGTATAGACGGCGGTATTGGAATCAACCGCGTTATTGATGAACGCGAACATGCGGTAATACTCCGCCTGCTTCAGCGGATCGTATTTGTGATTGTGGCACTGCGCGCATTGGATGGTGATGCCCAGAATGCCCTTGCCGATGGCGTCCATGCGGTCGTACATGGCCTCCATGCGGAACTGCTCGGGATCGATTCCACCCTCTTCGTTAATCATGGAATTGCGCAGGAAGCCCGTGGCTACAATGTCGTCCTGGGTGGCGTGCGGCAGCAGGTCACCGGCGATTTGATCGATAACGAACTGGTTGTAAGGCAGGTCGCGGTTGAGGGCATTGATCACCCAGTCGCGATAGAACCATACGCGCCGCTGCTTATCCTTCTCATAGCCGTCGGAGTCCGCGTAGCGCGCAGCGTCAAGCCAGATGCGGCCCCAGCGCTCTCCATAATGGGGTGAGTTTAATAGACGCTCGACTTGTTTCTCATAGGCTTTGGGGCTCTTGTCGGCGAGAAAAGCATCGACCTCGGCTGCCGTGGGTGGTAATCCGATGAGGTCCAGGCTCAACCGCCGCAGTAGCGTCACGCGATCGGCGGGCGCCGAGGGCGACAACCCTTCTTTCTCCAACCGCGCCAGGATGAATGAGTCGATGGGATTCCTGACCCATCCCTGGTGTACTACTTGAGGTACCGGGGGGCGCACCGGCGCGATAAAGCCCCAGTGAGTCTTGACCGCTTGCGCGGTCGCGAGCGCCGTCTCCGGGATCTCCGCGCCCTGGTCAATCCACGCGCGGATCAATTTGACCTGCTCAGGCGGCAGGGGGTCACCGCCGAAAGGCATGCGGGCGAGACCGCCCGTTCCGGCCACGCGTTCGTAGAGGGTACTGGTGTCCGCGCTCCCCGGCGTTACAATTTTTCCCGAGTTTCCGCCTGTCAATAACGCCTGACGGCTGTCCAGACGTAAACCGCTCATCTGGGACGAAGCGCTGTGGCAGACGTAGCAATTCTTTTGCAGAATCGGCTGAACGTCCCGCTGATAATCAACTTTAGGAGCGCCGGCCGCGTTCTGGGTCTGCGCAATGCGCGGGCAAATTTCCAATGCTAGAACAGATACGAGAGCGACAGAGGGAAAGAGCTTCAGACGACTTCTAACCGGGATACCCATGCTTGCCCCTCGGCTACAGGCCAATATACCCCCCAGCTGCCTACGCCGCACGCGTTTTGAAGAATACTCTTTCATGGCTGACCAAGCCACTCTTTACTAGAGCGGGGAGTTGTGTGGGAGGGTTGGCGGGGGATAGACGCAACAACCACTCTTACATTGAACGCCACGACGAGTCCTAAGTTGGATTGGTGACCGTTGCCGGTCGCGGCGCGCCTTCCGTGGGGTGACGGGTACCCTCGACAGCCTTCACACTTACAGGATGATGGGATCCAAGGGGCACCTAACGTGGGTTGAATAGGGGCACCTAAAAGTGCCCTGAATCAGGGTGGATTTTCCTTCGGGCCACCCACGACCCCAGCTCTGTAGTCAAGAAGGCCGCCAACATGGCGGCCTTCTCGTTTCGGGCAAAAGCAATCCAACCAGGTAGAACAGAAACGCGAAATGAAACCTGGAAAGAGCCAAAACTACTAAAAGAGACAACGAATATAGATATCTCTAAGTCCACTTATGCCGCGATCATGCCGTGGGGATCAAGCACGAACTTTTTCGCCGCCCCTTTATCAAAGTCCTTGTAGCCCTGGACCGCTTGGTCCAAGGTCACAACGGTGACGTTGACGGCCTTAGCGATTTTGATTTTGTCATGCAGAATCGCCATCATGAGTTGCCGGTTGTACTTCATGACCGGACATTGACCGGTTGTGAAGACATGGGATTTCGCCCATCCCAATCCGATGCGGATGCTCAGGTTTCCGGTCTGGGCACTCTTATCTAACGCGCCAGGATCCTCAGTTACGTACAGTCCCGGGATACCGAGGGCTCCGCCAGCACGGCAAATCTGCATCAGTGAATTCAACACCGTCGCAGGAATTTCCGTCTTGGCGTCGTGACCATGACCACGGGCTTCGAAGCCAACGCAATCCACCGCGCAATCCACTTCAGGAACCTTGAGGATGTTGGCAATTTGATCGCCAACTGAGGCGTCCTTGGAAACGTCTACAGTTTCGCAGCCGAAACTCCTGGCTTGCGCCAGTCGTTCAGGAACCAGGTCGCCAACGATCACGACCGCGGCGCCCAGCAACTGACAGGCGGCTGCACAGGCAAGGCCCACCGGGCCTGCCCCAGCAACGTAGACCGTAGCTCCCGGACCAACGCCGGCAGTGACCGCGCCATGGTAGCCCGTCGGCAGAATGTCAGATAGGCAAGTGAGGTCGCGGATCTTTGCCATCGCCTGCGCTTTATCAGGAAATTTCAGCAAGTTGAAGTCTGCGTAAGGAACCATGACATAGTCGGCCTGACCCCCGACCCACCCACCCATGTCCACGTAGCCATAGGCCGCGCCTGGCCGCGCAGGATTTACATTCAAGCAGATACCGGTGGCGCGTTCCTTACAGTTCCTGCAGCGGCCGCAGGCGATGTTGAAGGGCACAGAAACCAGGTCTCCAACCTTGATGAACTCTACGTCCCGCCCGGCTTCCATCACTTCGCCGGTGATCTCGTGTCCCAGGATGAGCCCCTTCGGTGCAGTGGTACGGCCCCGCACCATGTGCTGGTCGCTACCGCAAATGTTGGTGGAAACGATCTTGAGAATAACTCCGTGTTCACATTTGCGGTTTCCGAGCGCTAATTTAGGGAAGTCAATGCTGTGAATCTCCACCACACCTGGGCCCATGTATGCTACTCCGCGATTGCTTGCCATTTGTTGTCATCTCCTTAAATACTGTGATGCTACGTTTGATCTCCGTCCGCCATACGCAAACGATTTCTTGCTCATCCTTGAGCCCGAGGAACGGGTTCAGGGATGAGCACCCATCTTTTTCGGCGTGCTTTCGAATCCCCGGCGTAGGTTGAGCGCCAGGTCGAAAAAGAACGACGCCACCATTCGCTCGCAGGTTTATACGATTGACACTTACCTCTGTCAACTCAGTCGGTGAGCGTTTCAGAACCCCCAATAAAGCTTTATGCGGCGTCCAACGCAGCAGCTTCCAGGACGCCGTGCAGGAGGATGGTCTCGCTGACGTTATCCACTTCGTTGCAATGTTCCCAGTCGATCCACACGTATTCGATCGCGTACCAGCCAGGATAACCGCGCTCTGTCAGACGCGTTACCAGGTCCTGGAAATCGATCATGTTTGCTTTTAACGAGGCTTGCAGGCGCCCCGGGCTGGCGCAGCGGGCGTGAACGTGGGAGGCGTAGGCGATCAATGGGTTGACCTCCGCCTGCTGATATCCCTGTGCAATAAAGTGGCCCAGGTCGAGAGTCAGTGTCAGGCCTGGAACCGATCGGACTAGCTGTTCCGCTCGCTTGGGGTCGGCAATGATGGAGCCGATGTGCGCCTCCACGGCAAACACGAGTCCCGCTCCATGCGCAACCTCCTGGCGCCAGCCCAGTTCTTCGATACAGAGTGCAAAGGACCTGTCGTAACCTTCAGAATCGAAGACAGCGCCCGGCAGCGAACTCAAATGGACCGCTCCGCAAGCTGCGGCAAAATCTACCAGCCGGCGGAAGTATTCCCTGGACGCACGGCGAACGTTCGCATCTGGATGATTTGGGCATAACTCGACAAAGTCTTTTCCCGGTATACCAAAAACATCCGCGACCGCCAGTCCATTGGCCTTCACGGTCGCCCCCGCCTTAGCACCCATCACGGATGGGTTGGCGAGCGCCTCTTCCGGCTTGAGTTGCGACCTGCCCTGAAAGAGGGAGACGTCGATGCCGTCCATTCCCAGATCTCGGGCCAGGCGGAGCGCCTTTTCCCAGCTGAGCAGCGGAAAGCTATAGTCGCCCGTGGCAAATCGAATCATCCTCGGACACCGGCCTTTCTTTTTAAGCAGGGCCTGAAGTGATGGCTGAGCTCAGGCAGTCTGCTTGCGTGAACTTTCCTGGAGCTCATAGAGAGAAGCAACGCGTTGTTTCCGAGGCGGCATCGGGAATTGCTGAAAAGAGAATCGGGCGGACTCCGCGGGCTTGCCACGCACCAGCCGGGTGAAACCTTCCAACTCATTCGTGTCGCCTGTAAACAGGGGGATGGCGTCGGCCGCCCGGTAGCTGAGGATCACCGTGCGACGCGGCCGGTCGGAGAGATTGGTGACGGAAGCATGCGGCGTCATGGCGTGCATGAAGATGCCGGTCCCCGCTTTACCTTCCAGCGGAACCGCTTGCGATTCATCCAAAGGCTCGACAATCTTCCCCACAAAATATCCATCCTGAGCATGGTTGAGAGCCTCACCCTTATGACGCCCAGGAATCACCTGCAAGCATCCGTTCTTTACGTCGGCATCGTCCAGATAGATCAGAACCGCCAAAGAGGACGCATTGGTAAGTGGGTAGTAGGAGAGATCCTGGTGCCACTCGACTACGGAACCGATCGAAGGCGGCTTCATGTTGATTTTACTGTAGTGGAACACAAGGTCTGGTCCCAACAAGGTTTCCACTGCGTCCAGGAGCTTGGGAGAGTCTGACAACTCACGGAAAGGCGCATAGTGGGTGCATGGCTGGTAGATTCTCCGTACGAGCCGCCCGTCAGGCTTCTGATTCGGCTCCATTTCCAAGCGCGTCTTGTCGTGCGCAGCTAAAGTGTTACCGTCACTGATACGGTCAATTTCGGCCAGCAAAATCTTTAACTGGCTCGGATCAACCAACCCTGGATATGAAACATAACCGTTCTCGTCGTACTCTTGGCGCTTCAATTCTGTCATTTTCCCCTGCGAATTCCTCTGCTGCCTTCTAGCCACGGCAGCATATCATTAGACCAATTCAGGTGTAAATTGTCCCTGCAGATCCAGTTTCCCCCCGACTCTGCCTCCCCAACGCTCAGAGTCAATAGCGAGCCGACAACTCAGTCGATCGCAGCAAGCGTGGGCGCAGGCCACGCCAGCACGCCAGAACAATAACCGGCCTCGACGATCCGTCGGTCTGGTTCAGACCCTGCATAAACCCACACCATGGCCATCTCGGCTTGCGATTGATTCAGAAAACGATGGGGGATCCCTTTGGGAATGAACGCGGTATCACACCCGCTTAGCTCATATTGCTTACCCTCGACCAGGCATAGGGCGGTACCCTTCACAATGGTGATCGACTCGTCAAAATCGTGAATGTGACAGGGTAGAGAAGAGCC
Source organism: uncultured Acidobacteriaceae bacterium (assembly GCA_963717225.1). Classification (GTDB taxonomy): domain Bacteria; phylum Acidobacteriota; class Terriglobia; order Terriglobales; family Acidobacteriaceae; genus PALSA-350. The sequence goes on from CAVQWB010000010.1 coordinate 89,550, forward strand.
GGGAAGAAAACGGCCATAGCCGCCACAGATACCAACGGCGCCGAAGCGGCGAGCAAACAGGTCGCAAAAGAATGCATTCGTCGAGAGCTCGTAAATGGCGTCGTCTTTAAATCTGACAATCGTTTCGGGATCCGCCGGCAATGGGTCGGCGGACCCGCGATCGTCGACCGGAAAGACGCGATGGGTTGTTTCTCTGGCCGGGTTGGCGGTGCCAAAAGCCCAATGAGCAACCAGTAGTCCTGCGGGATCATCATTCTCGACCAGGTGTGCAATTCCTGACGGTACATGCACGCAATCCTGAGGATGCAAACGATAAGCCCGGCCTTCAATGAGCACGCGAGCGCACCCCTCGATCACGGTCACTGCTTCACTGAATCGATGAATATGGTAGGGCAGATGGGTGCCGGGCTGAAACGTCGCCGTTCCCGTACTGAAGCCGGTTGCTCCACAGGCCGCGGAAACGAACGTACGCAGATCCACCGCTGCGCTATCCGCACCCGCCTGCCCGTCACGCGCCGAAATAATCTTCTCCCTGATCATGTGAGGCACTTCAACCACGGATAACGCGCTCCCTTAGCTATCATAGCTATCAGACCATCATATTATCAGTCCGGCAATTAAGGATAATTATCTCCAGCTATATCCCTTGTCAAGGAGTTTCTTTAACATTGAGGGAACCTACGACATGGCCTCAAGCGCCCTCAGTTCGTCCCGGATCGCCGGCGCCTTTTTCGAATCCCGCAAATCTTGATTACTCCATCATTCGCCAACTTGGCCACGATGAAATTCAATTCATACAATCAGAGGGACGAACGTCTCTACACATCGCTCCTTCGTCGCTTTTCTGTAGATCACAGCCTGGCGCTCGCGGATGTCTCAAGTCGATGGGACCATTTGGTGACTGAGGGTATTCCGTACACCACATATCTCGTGAATGGCATCAACCACCCAGATAACCGCGGCCACGAGATATTTGTCGAGGAGCTAATCAAGAATTTTGACTAGCTGCAAACTGGAGGAGTTTACGGGCACGAAATCTACGCCTGGGATCGGGCGAACAGGTGGTACTACCGGGGCCAGGGGTGCAGAGGCGTCGCCACGCATCGAGTTCACACGTTTTGTTGTCTACATCTAAGCTTGCTGCTTTCGCGAAAGCTCCTGAAGTTCATAGAGGGAGGCGACGTGTTGTTTTCGACGCGGCATGGGGAACTGCTGAAACGAGAACCGAGCGGACTCGGCAATCTTACCCCGCACCAATCGGGTGCAGCTTTCGAGTTCATTCGTGAGCTCGCCGTCGTGAATGAGAAACGAGTCGGCTGCACGATAGCTCAGGATCAGGGTCCGGCGTGGCCGGTCAGAGCGATTGGTTACAGACGCGTGCGGCGTCATGCAGTTCATGAAAATGGCGGTTCCTGCTTTCCCCTCTAAAGGAACAGCCTCCGATTCGTCCACAGCTTCCACGATTTTACCTACGAAGTAGCCGTCTTGCGTGTGATCGAGAAGTCTTCCGTTCTGACGCCCCGGAATCACTTGTAAGCAGCCATTGGCGACGTCAGCGTCGTCTAGATACAACAAGACCGCAAGGGAGGAGGAGTTGGTCAACGGGTAGTAGGAGACGTCCTGGTGCCATTCAACGATGGAACCTATGGAGGCTGGTTTCATGTTGATCTTGCTGTACTGGAATAACAGATCCGGCCCCAACAACGCTTCCACCGCATCCAGTAGTTTTGGTGAATCCGACAATTCGCGGAACGGTGTATAGCGACTGCATGGGTCATAGATTCTCCGAACGAGCCGTCCGTCAGGGCCTTGTTTAGGCTCCATTTCCAACTTCGACTTATCATGTTTCGCCAATGTGCTGTCGCCAGTGATTCGGTCGATTTCGGCCAACAATTTCTGTAGCTGATCAGAATCAAGTAGACCAGGATAAGTCAGATAACCGTCCCGAAGGTATTCTTCGCGTTGCAGATTTGTCATGGGTAGTCTCTTTTCGTGATGTGTTATTGCGATTCCCGGGAATTTGATATCCCACCATTCAGATCTCCAATGGTGATCAACTGCCGCGTCCGCGCAGAGCGAAACATAGCATCCAGCAATTCCACTATGCGAGCACCGATAGTGGCGGACGATCGATTCTCCACTGCCTCTCCTCGAATCAGCCCCACAAAAGTGCGCAGCGGTTCGACGCAATCGTAAGCGCCTGGTTGATGGTCCATCTGCATGGAAAAATTCCGGCCGTCGTCACGACGAATTTCCAGCCGGGGCCGCTCGATGTCGAGCAGGAGCATTCCTTCGCTACCGAACACGCGGATGTCGAGTTGGTAGATCGAAGCTGGAGGCATGGTCCCCGCTCCCCCCAGCACTCCCGTCGCGCCATTGGTGAACCGGCAACAGATGGAATTGAAAAGATCCGCACCCGACGAAGCGGTGCCCATGAACGCGAAAATCTCCGCCGCTTGCATTCCCGTTATGTAAAACAGTAAGCCGAGAGCATGGCTGAACTGCCCGTGGGCAAAGCCGCCGCCCACGGCAGCGTCGCTCCAGGTTCGCATCTCGGGCTTCACCAGTGCGGTCTCGGCGAACCATGCGCCCGTGCCAGAAAACAGGTCCCGCAGTGCGCTGGCCATGTGGCAATGCACGTACTCTATTTTCCCGATTTCCCCCGCCTCTATGCGCTGCTTTGCGGCTAGGGCGTAGTCTTTATAGTTCCATCCAAGGGGAATGAGGAAGTGCAGATTCTTAGAGCGTGCCAGTTCAGCAAGCTGCCAGGCTTCCGGCGCACGCAGCACCATTGGTTTCTCACACACCACGTGGAGGCCACGTTCGAGCGCGGCATGTGCATGTTCAAAATGCAGGTGATGCGGCGTACTGATAACTACCCCATCCAGATTTTCGAGGTCCAGAAGATCTTTGTAGTTCTCGGTGCCGAAAGGGATAGAGAAACGATCCTGAAGACTGCGAAGCTCTTGCAGGCCTAACCGGCAAATGCCGGCAACTTCCACTTCAGGCAAACTCTGCAACACCGGGATGTGATTCGCGACGCCCCACCAACCCGCGCCAATGATGCCGATCCGGACTTTCCGCATGGTATGGAATCTCTAAAACGCAAACAGCGGGGTAGTGAGAATACCCGTTGTTTTATTTGTTCTGCCGTTTCTTCGCTGCGGCGTCGACAACTTCGGGCCGCGAATTTCCAAAGTTGCTCGCTTATCTTGCTTGCTCGTGTTGTCACCTAAATGATATACCATCCAATCATCAGACCACCAGCATAACCGTGCGTAACCAAACTTATGCTGCGGAAAGCCGGGAGGCAAAGAATTGGAGATAATCATGAGTTCCGGCCTCGGACGGAAAGCATTGTAGCCCCCTCGACATAGGCCAGGCGATCCAATAGTAATGCGTGGCCGGCGCGGACTGCATTCCGTCGCGGAAACGCGACCGGACACGGGTTGCAGGCACCGAGCCCGCCAGCGTACGCGTACCAGCGCGAATCTTGAGGACTACAGTCACGGTTAGGCAGGAATTCGGACCAAGGAGAGACATGCAGGAATTCGAGAAAACCGAGGATTATCAACTTTTCTGCGAAGAGCGCCTGCAGAACCCGTACCCTCTTTTTTCACGGATGCGGACAGAAGACCCGGTGCACTGGAGTGCACAAATGAAACTCTGGCTCATCACGCGCTACGACGATGTGTCTATCGCCCTGCGCGACAAGCGTCTTTCCGCGAGCCGCCAAGCCATGTATGAACAGGCTCTTCCTGAAGAGATGAAGAAGCAGGTGGCTCCTTTGCTGGAACATCTGAAAAACTGGCTCATCTTTCTCGATCCGCCGGAGCACACGCACTTGCGGCGCCTCATCAATACCGCGTTCACTCCTAAAATGTTGGAGCACCTGCGCCCGCGCGTCCAGCAGATTGCGGAGGCCAATTTGGCCGCAATCCCTGCGGGAGAGCCGTTCGATCTCAAGCGATCCTTCAGTCTTCCACTTTCGGCTACCGTCATCTGCGAGATGCTTGGCATCCCGCCGGAAAATCGCGATGCCTTCCAGCGAGCAAACGAGACCCTAGTGTCGTTCAGCGTGCGTGGAGGGCCTAAGCTGCGTGAACACGCGCTTGAGGCCAATCACGCCCTGCTCGAGCTGACCGCGCTGTTCACCCCGATCATGAAGGACCGCCGCAAGGCCCCGCAGGCAGACTTGATCAGCGCCCTGGTGCGCGCAGACGTGGTCGGCGAGGAGTTGGACGACGCCATGGTGCTCGCCTTCTGCGTCTTTCTCTTTCTGGCGGGGCACGAGGCAACTACCAGCTCGATTACCAGCGGCGTTCTCTTGTTGCTCGCAAATCCAGCCGAGCACGAAAAACTGCTCCAGGACCCCGAGGATAAATTGGTAACCTTTATCGAAGAGGTTTTTCGCTACGAATCCGCCGCGTTCCGGGCGGTGCGGCAGGCGGCCGAAGATATTGAGCTGCGCGGCAAGACCATCCGCAAGGGGGAGCCGGTCATCCTTCTCCTCGGTTCAGCGAACCGCGATCCTGAGCAGTTTCCGCAGCCCGACACCTTCAACCTGAGCCGCAACCCGAACAGACACGTCGCCTTTGGCCTCGGCATTCACTACTGTCTGGGTGCACCGCTTGCCCGGCTTGAAATGGACATCGCCTTTCGCGCCTTGCTGAAGCAAATCCCGCGACCGCGTCTGGTCGATGAAACCGTCCGGTGGCGCCCGCTCATGGGTGTCCGCTCCATGGTGGAACTCGTTCTTCAGAAGTAACATCCTCGGCATCAGAGAGAGGATTGATTGATCGGAGATCCGAAGCATGCAGAATCCCAGCGCTAGCTCTTCCCGTGGCCCTGATGCCCCTTCGATAACAGGAACTTCCAACAAAGCTGGTAGCACCCGTCCCTTAACAGGCAGCGGCGATCACGTTTATGAGGTGATTCACGATTGGGGTGAACTGCCGCCGGAAGTCCGCTACGGCAACACCCACGGTGTCTGCGAGGACTCGCAAGGGCGTATCTACATTCATCACACGGTGAATAAAGATAGCCAAAGCCATAACGCGATGGTCGTTTTCGACGCCGAGGGAAAGTACATTTCGAGTTGGGGTCCTGAGTTCCTGGGCGGCGCGCACGGCCTGCATATACAGAGGGAGGGTCGCGAAGAATTTCTCTATCTTTGTGACAAGGAACGCGCCATCGTGGTCAAGGCTACGCTCAAGGGCGAGCCGGTTTGGACTATCGGCTATCCCGATCAGTCCGACGCCTATCAGCCGGGCGTGGACGGTCAAAACCCTAAGTACAGCCCAACCAATCTCGCTATCGCACCGAATGGCGACATCTACGTCGGCGATGGCTATGGCTCCAGCTACATCAACCAATACAACAGCAAGGGCGAGTACATAAGGACTTTTGGCGGCTTGGGCAGTGAGGCTGGCAAGGTAAGTTGCCCTCACGGTCTCATCGTGGATACTCGCGCTGGCAAAGAGCCAATTCTTATCGTGGCGGACCGAGGAAACAGACGTATCCAGCGATTCACTCTCGAGGGGGAGCACATCGATTTTGTCCACGGCACGAACATGCCATGCCATTTTGATCAGTGGAAGAATGGCGATATGGTGGTGCCGGATCTCGATGCGCGGGTCACGCTGATGGATCGCGACAACCGGGTCATCGAGCATCTAGGGGACGATTCGGGCAGCGACTGGCGAAAGATGCGGACAATGACGCGGGACAAATTCACGCCTGGAAAGTTCATTACTCCGCACGGCGCCTGCTTTGATCATGCCGGCAATATCTTCGTGGTCGAATGGGTCGAGGTCGGACGAGTTACCAAGCTGCGCAAGATCTGAAAATACCCGCCATGGGTCAAACGAACTGCCGTTCAACCTACCCCAGTATCCTGTCGAGGCTGCTTTCCGGAGCGCTGAAGCGCTCCTTCCCCCTCATAAATGCGGGGGCCTGGAGTTTCTACATTTCAGGGACGAGGCCCATGGTATTTCAACAGGACACGACCCTTCGGATGCTGCGTTTTGGCTTTGTATCAGGGCACGACTTTAGTCGGGCCGCACATCCTTGAAAAAGAATTGGGCTTCAGCCCCTGCCAGGACGTGCCCTCAAACGAAATGCTTGTACTCCTCCACTGGCCAGGCAAGGAAAAAAGATCAGGGGCTAAAGCCCAGATCTTGGTTGGACCTTGAGCGGCCCGACTAAAGGCGTGCCCTGATACAAAGCGTAAGCTCGGTGACTGACAGAAAACTCTGTTCCCACCTGCCTGCAGGACCTGGCGCAGCGCATTCGGGAAATTTGATCTGTTCACCCTCTCCGAAAATGTAGAAACTCCTTCCCCCGCATAAATGCGGGGGGCTCCCACCCCTGGGATCAGCTCACAATAATCGACAATATCCGCGCGCACTACACTAGTTCGACGTTTTAAAACACCAGCCTAAATACACCCTGGATTTGCCGTGATGGCTCTGCACTCAGAATCTGCCCCACAAGACTACTGGACACGTTCGCGTTGGGAGCATCGAAATTCGGATGGTTAAAGGCATTAAAGAACTCAACCCGGAGCTGCAGATTTACCTTTTCCGTCAACTTTGTGTTCTTGAGTGCAGAAAGATTGGCATTGACATAACCCGGTGCCGTAATTATTCCCTGGTGCGCGGTGCCGTAGGTGTTGGGCGCGGCTTCAGGAAAACACGTCGCGTCGAACCAATGCTGAATCGTTCTACCTGACGACAACGACCCATCGCACGTCTGATTAGGGCGTCCGCCGAAGCCTCCCGCAAGCGTATTGGTAAGGTCATTACTGCTTGGTCCACTTACAGGAAACCCGGTGTGGGCGCTGACGATACCGACTGCATTCCACCCACTGACCAGGGCCCCTACAAACCCGGAAGCAGAACTCGCAAATCTCTGACCCCGCCCGAACGGCAAAAGATAATTACCAGAGACAACAAAATTATGTTTCAGGTTATAGTCGGACCTTTGCATGTCGCCCTTTGGATTCCACGGGAGGTAATTGCTGTTTTGCGCCGATGTCGCATCGTCATTAGCATTCCCGTAGGTGTAGCCTACGCGATAAGTCGTGCCCTGGCTGTATCGCTTTTCCAGATCCACCTGGAGGGCATTGTAGTCGGACTCTCCGATGGATTGATCGTAAAGGATCGAACCCAGGCTCGCAAAGGGGAGACGGTCGGCCAGGGGTGTGGTGCCTGTCTCCGCAACGTTATAGTTCATTCTCTTGAAAAGGTGAACTCCGTGGTTCCCAACGTAAGCAGTCGTCAACAACATCGAAAATGGAAGCTCACGTTGTATGCTGAACGTCCATTGTTCGTGATAGGGGTCGGAACGATTTGGATCTTCGCTAAGTTCAAATCCTCCGATTTGCGGGTTTGCGGAGCCAAATTGTGATTCAGGACTAATGGTGGGCAGATCTGGATCACTCGTCGCCTGGTAGGGGAAGACGACTGGATAACCGAGGCTATTGAAGACCTCCTCATCGAAAACCAACTGCTCGTAGAACACTCCAAAGCTACCGCGGACCGCCCATTTGTTAAGACCGAAGGGTTTCCAGGCGAACCCTACTCGAGGCGAAAAATCCGTGTAGTTCGTTTTCACAATCGTTCTGGACACGCCATTCTTACCAGCGAGTTGAAAGGTAAACGGAGTACCGGGGGGCAGAGGCTGGTGGTTCTTATACCCGCTTGACGAGACAAAAGCCGAAAGATTATTGAATTTATCGTAGGCAGGCTTCGGCAATTCATACCGCAACCCTACATCAAAGGTCAGATTTTTGCTGACTTTGTACTGGTCCTCACCATAGAGTCCAAAACCCCAGGAGCGCCGATACGGCGTGTTCACTTGAGTGAGTGCATCGACTGTTTGAGGATATCCCAGAAGAAAGTCGGCCAATGGATTGCCCGAATATTGCCCCGTGTATACCATCTCTCCATTAGGAAAATTGAAGATCGGGTCACTGATCTGAGTACGAGTCGCCTGTCCGCCAAACTCAATGGAATGCTTGCCGCGTATTAAGGAGACATTCTCCTCATAAGCAAATTGCGTGCTGATGGTACTGTCACAAGTCCCGTTTGAGAACGTGATGCTTACGATGGAAATGACGGTAGGGGCATCGCAGGGCTTAAAGCTGTTGCTGCCCACCAGACCCAGCTTGCTATTGAAGTCTTCGCTGCCTACCCCGGGCCCATAGGGGAAGGTCGGGAGATTGTGGACCCGATCTAAGCCAAAGTGGGCCTCGCTAATCAGCGTCGGCGAGAAGATGTGGGTCCAACCAATCACTATATTCTTTGCGTTGTAGGGCGAATTGACGGTGTAATCGGAAAGCGATGGTTGCAGCTTCGACGAATCGCCAGCCCCGATCCTCCCGAACACTTGATCTTTTTGGCTGATATCGTAATCGACACGGAGATCATAGTAGAAATCATTATTGATTTCATCACTGGTGACAATTCGATTAACTTGTCCGAATGCGACCCCAGACACCGTGGGGGCAGGAATCAGGCTGTTACCAAGGCCGATATATGCCTTGGCAAAGGTATCCAGGCTGGCCGCTGGTATTACGTTTCCTGGATATTGCGTTTTCGTAAACGGATTAATGATCGGCGTCGAAATATCTGACAGGTTGCCTCCAAGTTCAGCGGCGGTGGGGACGGTGCCCTGCACGGTGGAGCCGACGATATTGCGCGCCACCTGGATATTGCCAAAATAAAACAAGCGGTTCTTGATGATCGGGCCACCGAAAGCCCCGCCAAATTGGTTTTGCCGCAAAGGCGGCTTCAGCTTATCGAAGTAATTCTTTGCATTGAGCACATCATTACCAAATGTGTACCAGAGAACGCCATGGATTTCATTCTTTCCAGAACGGCTCACCACATTCACTACGCCGGGTCCCGAATACTTGGCCGAGTAGAAGCCCCGTTGGATATTGAATTCATCAACCATCTCCAAGGGCAGCTGGTAGCCGATGCCACCGTACTCGGGGCTCTTCGTCGGGACACCATCGATGAGGTTGGTGGTCGAGAAATCCTGCGACCCCGAGACCGCAACGGCCATGTCGGTCCTGGCGCCGGAAAAAGTACCGGTCCAACTCCCCGGATAATTGGCGACAGTTCCCGCAGATAGCGTCGCCAGCGTGAGGAAACTCCGGCCGAGGATAGGCAGTGTCGTTATTTGTTCGTGTTCCATCACTGCGCCGAGCGTCGGGGTGGCTGTGTCGACCTGCGCCGACTGCGCGGTCACCTCCACCTGCTGCGAGACGGTGCCGACTTGCAGCGTCGCTGTTTCGTTTGCCACCTGGCCAACGCTCACGTGAATGTCGTTGATCACCACCGTCGAGAAGCCGGTCTTTGACACGGTGAGCATATACACATCGGGAAGCACATAAGGAATCTCAAACGTGCCCTGGTCTGACGCCGATACTGAGCGCGTCTGCCCGGTCGTAGCTGATTGAAGAACAAGCTGTGCGCCGGCGACTGCGCTTCCCGACGGGTCCGTGACAACTCCTTCCACCCTTCCCGTGCTTGATTGGGCTTGCGCGCTTGGTGAGGCAACTGTGGCGATCAGCAACACGCACACCGCCTGAAAAGTTATCAGTGTTCTCTTGAAAGTCATATACAACTCCTGCCTTGTCTTATAGTTACAGGCGCGGGCGACGATCAGTTTCGGTTTGGCCATACCCAACTTTCCCCGCTCGAAGCTTTTGCTATCAGGGATCGCTCCTGATATATCGGAACATCAGACCATTTGACAGCGACATGTATAAACACGTGATGATACTGCTGTCAAGCATCATTGTGAAAACCTTCGACCGGCTTGAGGAATCGCCCTTCAGGAGTCGAGCTACGGCAGAAGCAAATGTGTCATCGGATAGGAACAATAGAAGTAGTTTCGAAGCAAGGCCTCTGATGAGCGAAACGCCTGCAAACGCTGCAGTATCACGCTTCCGCAAGCCGGTTGCCGGTCGCCTCTCATCATCTCTCGGCCCCATGTCTATTGAGTGGAGATCCTGGTAAACGGGCGGGCCGGAACCTCCAGGTGTTCGGAAATATTAGCCGTTGACACCTCATAGTTGGCACTTTACCATCCGATGGTCTGATATATCGATGGACAGGACTCATTGAGAACGAGTCTCCATGGAAGAGAGCAAGGAAAGCATCGGCATGTGGAAGACGACAGTCAATCTTTGGCATCGCAGCTCCCAAAGATCGAGAGGACCTTTCATTTTTGACGGCGACGCGTGGTTTCGACAATGGTTTGATTTGCCCCGGAACGCGGAAGGACAGCCGATTCGCATTGTGTGTCGCAATGCGGCCTTAGGCTATCGCAGAATCATAAGGTCTTTGGAGGACCATCGCTATGGCAGTTACCGAGTTCACCGACCTGAAAGAGTGGCAGGAGTTGGCGCCCTGGTATCAAATGACTCCGTTCAAGGATGCCAGACAACGCCCGGTCAAGATGACACGCGAAACCGCACACTTTATGCCGTGGGGTCCCGACAAAGACGGCCTACACAGAACCCCAGTGACCTTTTACGTCTCCACAACGGCGCTAACGGTGGGCGTATTCTCGCTCGCACCAGGTGACTATTTCAAACCTGGGAATCATCCGAATCCGGAGCCATACCTCATCCTTAGCGGCACTCTCCTGGTCGGCGACCCCGACACTGGGAAATATTCGCAGCTTGAAGCCGGCGACGCCTACGTCATACCCGCGTTTTCATTCCACGTGGGATACAACTTCGGGAGCAAGACAGTCGAAATTGCGTGGATGATTCCCCGCGAAACCCATACCAAAGAAATGCGCGCCAATCCAAACTACGATGATCACTATCAAAACGTGCGCAACCCGATTGTCTTGCACCGCGAAACCATACATGCCCATCAGTCCCACGACTCCTGGGCTCAGCCCGGCCACCTTGTAGGCCAGTCTCCGAAGTCAAGACTGAATGATCTTTTGTGCTGACCTCCACTCACTGGCACCTCGCCAAACAGCCAGCCGGAATGCGACCAAATCCAGCTTTGCAGCCACCGTGACTGGCTGCATTTCGTTACCGGCAAAGACTACGATCATCAATTCTTGACATCGTTTTTCTACAGCACCAAAGAATTCCAGGCCGGCAAGATTACGGTGCCAGCTAATCGCGTCACAAACGCGATTAGCGTGAAAGGTGAGCGAGTCTACTTCCCCCGAGGCGAAAATCCTTTCATAGTAACCATGCCGGAAACGGGAGAAAGTTTGTGGGGGACGAAAGGCGACGCATTGTTTGTGCCGGCCAACGTCGTCCATCAGTTCCAGAATTCGGGCCACGACAGTATGGAGGCCATTATGTTCTCGGCCCCCAATGAAGGTGTTACGTATTACTGAATTGGCTTGTCTCTGGCAAGCAGAAGCAGTCGCTCTCCAACCAGAAAAGCGGCACACGACCCCAAAGCCGGTCAGGTGTGAAAACGAATGCCCGAATACAAAGTGACAATCTTGAAGTCAGGGACAAGCGGATGTACCGGGACCGGAAGTTTATTGGATGAGTCATTGGTTTGAATGGGAAACACTTTATTTCCATATGGTTCTGATCCAGGGCGAGGGGATTACAGCCATTATCAATACTGGTCCTCCGGCCGATCTGACTCAGTTAAATGAGCTGTTCAGGAACTTTGCCGGTGACCGCTGCCAGATGTTGCGCCAGGAAAACGAACGTCCCCTTGCAGCCCTGAGGACAGCAGGCGTCAAGCCACGGACATCCAATACATACTGCTGACTCCTCTCGTTTCCTATGCGAATGCGAATGTGGCCCTTTTCCCCGCGGTCAAGAAAATATTTATTTCCCGCCGGGGCTGGATCGAGGAATTGTTCGCACCAGAGTTTCCCAGGCTTTGTTCCCAGAAATATCCTGATGTCCGACGACGTGCTCACCTACCTTACAACCGAGGTTTTCGATCGCGTGCACCTCGTGGGTGAGGAGGAAGAGGTTCTTCCGGGCATTCGCATGTTTTGGGTTGGCGTTCACCATCGATCGTCGATGGCGATTTCGATCCCAACAAACAAGGGGCGTGTTGTTATTTCCGATTGCTTCTTCAAATACAAAAACATTGAGGACAACATCATCCTGGGGGTCACGGAAAGTGTCGAAGAATGCAAACGCAGCTACGCGCGCATCCGGCGCGAAGCTCTGACATAGCGGTTCCGCTCTATGATCCGGCAGTGCTCGATCGCTTCCCCGGTGGAGTCATAGGGTAAGTCGACGCTTGAATCGTCAAGGGGCGGGTAGGGCCTCTCAATGGTAAGGAGTAATCATGTTTCGTGTCTTATTTAAGTCTTGCCTTCCAGTCACAGCCTGCTTGTTGTCGGTGTTTCCGGCAACTGCGGCCGCCAGGTCCGAGCGTTTACAGATTGCTTCCAACGGACGGCCCGCCGCCTGGATCGTGGTGCCCTCCGGCGTTCCGATACCATATGCAGCGACCGAGTTGAAAAAATATCTGCGAGCTCTTTCGGGCGCTGA
>CAVQWB010000011.1:0-14823 GCA_963717225.1 uncultured Acidobacteriaceae bacterium
GTTTCATTTTGCGCAGCAGATAAAGGAAGAATGGGCCGCCAATAAAGGCCATCAGGATTCCCACCGGAACCTCTGAAGGGGCAAAGATGGTTCGCGCCAGGGTATCGGCAAGCATGAGGAACATGGCCCCGGCGAGCACCGTTACGGGCAACAGGCGAACGTGATCGGGTCCCAGCAGGAGCCGTGCCACGTGCGGTACGATCAGCCCCGCGAAGCTGATCATGCCGCCGAGCGAGACCGCCACTGCGGTCAACAACGATCCGATAAGAATGATCGACACCCGTGCCGACTCGATCCGGATCCCCAGCTGCTGGGCATATTCATCACCCAGAGCCAGCGTGTTCAGCGTCCGCATCAGAGGGAGCGAAGCTACAATCGCAAAGCCGAGCAGCGCAGCACTTACTGCTAATTCGGTCCAGGCGGGTATCCCGATCACACCGTGCAGCCAGGAAAGCAGAATGCGATTGCCCGTGCCCGTTTTATCGAACTGCTCAAAGAAATAGCTTGAATTGGTGAACATGGTGCTGATGGCAAAACCGGCCAGCAGAAGAGTCACGACGTTGGTCTTGCCTGCCGATCGAGCCAGCGAATAAACCAGCGCCATGGTAGCCGCCGACCCGGCGAAGGCCAGCAGCGCGGTGGCGCTGAAGCCGAAAGTCGACCACTGGGAGAAGAAAGAGATCCCGATGCAGGCGCCAAAGATGGCCCCTCCCGAAGACCCGATCACGTAGGGATCGGCGATAGGGTTGCGAAACAATCCTTGGAAGAGCAGCCCGGCGAGGGCCAGCCCCGCGCCCACCAAGCCCGATGCCAACACCCGCGGCAGACGCAGGTGAAACAGGATCAGCCGCTGCATTTCGCTAAGTGGCTGATGTTGGAACATGGCGGCAAAGATGGTGCGGGGCGAGATGGGCACGGCGCCGGTGGCGAGCGAGACCAGGGTCACCAGGCCCAGAGCCGCCGTCAACAGCACAATGAGCGCCACCGGGCTGAGTTTGCCTGTTTCACGCTTGCTGAGTTCGGGCGGGATCCCCTGCTGGTTGGAAGCCGCCGGGCTACTGGATACCGTGGCTATTTCAATCGCCAAGATTCGCCTCCAAAGCTGATCTTTATACCGGCCCGAACAGTGAAGGGAAGCGCGGGGAAACCAAACCCTTCGCTGTAATGCTCGCTTAAAAGATTCTGCATATCAGTGTAAGCCGTAAGCGATCGAGTAACCTGGTAGCCGCCGCCGAGCTCAAGCCGTTGGTACGCGCCGTCGAGATTGCGGTTGGGCAGCAGCAGGCTATTGCCAAACTCCGAGTCGGTTAGAAAGTCGCTGTCGTCGCGGCGGCCAACCAGCGTCCCGGTAAACGAGCCATACCATTTGGACCGGTTGTAGCTAAGTCCAAAGTAACCGGAGTGAGGGGCGCGGCGGAAAGGCCTGGCGCCCACCAACGGGGAAAAGGCGCCGATCGGGATGTTGGGGAAATTCGGGTTGTAACTGGGCAGAGACTCGCTGGAGAAAGAGCGCTGCACCACCGCGTCCAGATAGGTGTAACCTCCGCGGGCAAAAAGATGGGTGCCGATCTTGTACTCGGTCGCGACCTCCGCCCCCTGCGCCCGGAAGGCCTGGGAGTTGACCGCTGCTCCAAATTCGACCGCGGGGTTGCTGGCGGCGGGTAAACCAAGCGCGAGCAGAGCGGATTGCGGCACGAATTCCACCCCATTGGTGAATTCATTGTGGAAGTAGGTCAGACTGACCCGGGCCCTTCCATTCCAAAACTGCTGATCGACGCCTCCATCGTAGGTGCGGGAGGTCTCCGGTCCAATCGGAGACACGCCATATTGCTTGATCAACTCGCTACCGCTCGGCAATGCGTCCAGGATGTTAAAGAGCGAGATGCTTTGGTAATAGATGCTCGGTTCCTTGATACCTTTTCCGAAGCTGAAGTTCAGCTTGGTTCCACTTAACCAGCCGGTATTGGTGGGGCGAAAGAGATAGTAGGCGAGGGAAGCGCGAGGCGTGGCCGCGAACCCGAAGAGCCCGTTGTCTTCAAGCCCGCTGCCAACTGTGTAGTAGAGGCGGTTCTTTATATCTCCCGCGAGCTGGACCGTGTAGCTGTAGTTGCCGCGCTCAATAGCGGTCTGCGTTCCGCCTGAACTAAGAGTCGAGCCGCGTTCATCTTCATATTTGAACGCGCCCAGGGCAACGATATGCGCATTGACCCGGTAACCGGACTGGGCGTACACGAAGTCCCTTTTACTGGGGGCGAGATAGTTGTTGGGGTAGGTTGAGCCGTAGCTCGTCCCGTATTGAAAAATCGCCTGCCCGCTTATGCGATAGCCGTTCGCACCCTGTATGTTGACCGGAGCGCCCAGGTAAACGTCTTCGTCCGGATCATAAATCCCAGTCGCGGAGTAGTCGGTGTAGTTGTAATTCAAGCGCAAGCCGCCATAGCGTATCTGGTTGTGCCATTTCCCGGTGGTCTGGTTGTTCCAGGCTGCACTGTAGTAGCTGTCACGCTCCTTCAAGCTTGCCGCATCGGGAATGCCGTAAAGCAGGATGGCATTCGGTTGATCGGCAGCGACCGTGAGGTGCCGCACGGTAAAGCGTAGGTCGTTGGCGGTATTCGGGGTCCAACCAAAGTTTCCCGCATAGGTCCCGTTGTGGAATGCATCGTTAGGCAGGTTATTGCGAGTGTCAGTGCGGGCAAAGGCCGAGTAGTAATCAAATTGACGATAGGTACCGCTCACCGTGCCAACCTGGCGGAAAGTATTGAAGTTGCCTCCATCGCCGGAGTAAGTCAACAAGGGAAGCAGGGTACTGCCGCGAGCGGTGGTGAGGCTCACCACGCCTGCCAGGGCATCGGAGCCATAGAGGGCGCTGTTCGGCTCACGCAAGACTTCGACCTTGTCGATGCCAACCGCATCGATGTTAGCGAATTCAACCGCGCCTCCTATATCGTCGGCGGGCACGCCATCGATAAGCACCTTATTGGCGTTGACGTTGCCCCCGCGGATCGACAAGCCGGTGGTGCCTCCCACCTGCCCGACCTGAGTCACTTGCGCCCCAGGGATCAAGCGCAGTGGATCCTGCACCTCGGTTGCGTACCGGTACTGATCCGCGTTCAGCACGCTTACGGGCGCGCCTACCTGGGCTTCGGGCGTGGGTGTTCCTGTGGCGGTTACGGTCACCTGTTCGGTCAACGTTTGCGTTGCCAGGGTCACATCCAGCTGGGCTTTGCCCGAGGCGGTCACGAAGACTGCGTTGCTGGTCGTGGATTGAAATGTGGGCGCAGCCGCCCGAACCTGGTAACGGGCGGATTTCTGCACATGGAAGCTATAGTTACCCGCTGCGTCGGTTTTCGTTTCCTGCGCGACGGATGTGCCGTCCAGAAGTTCCACCGTCGCGGAGACAATCACGGCGCCCAGCGGGTCGGTTACGGCTCCGCGCAAAGTTCCACCCTCCGCTCCAAAGGCGGACGAAGGAAAGAGCAGGAGAGACAAAACAAGCGCCGGACTACCGAAAGCCCGACGGAAAATAGAAAGATCGAACATTGCGTACCCCCTCGGGTTGGTTGAGCAAGGCCGTTCTCCTGACTTACGCGTCAACAAACTTCGGCTGCCTTCCCAGGACTCGTCCCAGTGGCTTTAACGTCCGTGCCGGGTTCTCTGCGCTTACAGTTACGGGGTAGTGGCGGATTCGCACCGCCTTCTCGTTACCTTGCCGTGGTGATCGGTTGAAGAACGGGGCACTCCCGTCCTAAGGATGAAATTCTTTGGCTAGTTCCTCCAATACGTCGATGGCCACTGGACTTGGATCCTGTATGCCGTTATCGACGTAATAAACCTTATTGTTCTGGATTGCCGGCAGGCTGCTCCAGCCTGGTTGTTTCCGCAGCATGTCGATGGAGAGTTTGCCCCCGCGGATGAGTAATAGAGCTTCCGGTGCGCGGGCGATCACTGTCTCAATGCTGATCTGCGGCCAATCGGGAATTAGATCGTCGGTCACTGACTTCGCTCCCGCAACCTCGACGATCTCGCTGATGAAGGCGTGCTTGCCGATAGTGACGATCGGGTCGTACCAAACAGGAACCAGAACTCTTGGCGCCGGCTTTCCCGCTGTTCGTGCCTTGACGGCGGCGATGCGCCGGCTAAGGCTGGCGTCAAGAGCAGCCGCTTGCGGAACGCGATTGAGTGCTTCACCCACGCTCTTGACCGAGCGCAGGATGCCGGAGAGACCTTGGGGATCCACCAGATAGACGGGTACGCCAACGGCCGTTAGTTGGGTTGCGGTTTCCGTCGATCCCGGAATGCTGCTCCCCACTACCAGGTCGGGATGGAAGGAAAGGATGGTCTCGATCGACGGCTTTACCAGGCTGCCGATACTTGGTTTCTTCAGGGCTGCCGGTGGGTAGGTTGTGTAGTCACTCACCGCAACCACATCATCCCCCGATCCGAGTGCGAAAACAGTGTCGGTAATACTGGGCACCAGGCAAATCACCCGATGCGGATGGTCGGGCACCGTGACCTTGCGTCCGGTTTCGTCGGTCACCACCCGGCTCGCCTGTGCCGTTAAGGAGATGCCGGCCATCAGCATGACCAAGGTCAGCAGGACCCTCCTCATGCGGTCGCCGCGTCTCTTTGCCGCACGGTCCGAAGCGTCGCCATGAGCCACGGTGGGTTTTGCCATACCGCTCATTGGTTCACCTGGGGGGCAGCCTCACCTTTGAGGACCAAGGGGAGACCAGCGACCAGCAGGAGCACGTTGGACGCCATCCGGGCGACAATCTGGTTTATTTCGCCTAACAGGTCGCGGAAGCGCCGGCCGGACGGATATTCCGGCACTACGCCACTGCCGACCTCGTTTGATACCAGCACAACGGAACAGGGGGGCGACTGCAAAGCGAGGCTGAGAGCATTGATTGCGATTTGCTCATCAAGCTCGGCATCAAGCTTGGCATCGAGCAGGTTGGCGGCAAAAAAGGTCAGGCAATCGATAATCATCAAGTCGCAGGTAGGACCGTGTTGGGCGATGACCTCGGCCAACGCCAGAGGCTCCTCCACGGTTTTCCACTGCTGCGGACGGCTGCGGCGGTGACGGTCGACTTTGGCTCGCATCTCGTCGTCACAGGCTTGCGCTGTGGCCACGAAAACGACTCGTCCAGCCCGCTCGCCCATCTCTTGTGCGTAGTGGCTCTTGCCGCTGCGCACGCCCCCCAGCAGCAGGGTCACCATATTGCGTTGGTTCGATTGCATTCGTCGCCTCTGGCGCAGGGCAGGCCCTGGCGCGAAGCGGGATCCAATAAGAAGGCAGCGTCCGTACTGACCAGCGAAATACGTCAGCGAGGTTGCTTTCCAGCTCTCCCATCGAAGCTGAAAACGGCCCTGGTGGGCATCCGGCCGGTCTCCTGACTTACGCTTCGGCGATCTTGAACAGCCTTCCCAGGACGCGAATCCCAGTGGCTCCAGCAAATTGGTTCAAGCTCTCGGCGCTTACAGTTACGGGGTAGTGGCGGATTCGCACCGCCTTCCCGAACACCAGACTGCTCAACGATAACGCCCTCGGTGCGGTGCGTCAATGGTGATCAAATTGGCAATGGAGGGACCGGCGTCAGAGGTAGTGGGGCCCGTCATCGCTCTACCGGGGTGGCTGACGTATGGCGATCGGGAAAGAGGGGCTGATTTCGACGGAAACGGAATGAAGAGCGTCCCCCAGGGACTGAGAGGGTGTTGGGTAAGCTAACGTACGGGCTGAAGCCCGTACCCTTCAAAAGCGAGTTCCACACCCTCTAAAGCCCCTGGGGCATGCTTTCTTGCCCGATCCGACTTTTTGCGCAGCCTGTAAAGCCCCGGAGGTACGTCTTTGTCCCCTTCAGAGGAAAGAGTGTTTCCGCACCCTGTTCAGCCGCTGGGGGGCGCTGTTCAAAGCGGGCTTACGGCTTCGATGGCAACCGGGTCGACCGTGGTCTCGGTAAAGGCTGGCAGGGTTAACGACGGCAGGATGCTGGCAATGGTTGCGTAAACCAAGAGTCCGCCATAGAGCGGAGGGCTGACGGCAAAGTTCTCGCGCAGGATCTCCGCAATGACCAGGGTGAAGATCAGCGTTGGGGTAAGGGCGATCGCCACGCGAACGCTGCCCCGGTGCCCGCGATGCTGCATGAATCGCGATTGCAACCAAACCACGGCCAGGCGAACGGGTATGAGCAACGCGGAAAGCACCAACCCGTACAGCAAAGACGCCCTAACCAGCGCCGCACTCGGCACGCCGAGACCATTGTGGAAGAAATAGAAGGGGATGAAGAAAGATGCGAACAATCGAATCGCATCCAGATTCTCGGCGGAAGCCAGAGTCACAATCCGTTTGTTGAGCGACCGGGCGACAAGTCCGGCGACAAATGCGCCAACCAGATAATACACACCTAATTGCTGGGTGATGATCGCGCAGATGAGACCAACCATCAGCAACAGGGAGAACTCCGAGCCGGGAGCGTAAGGCACGACCCACTTTCCAAGAGCCAGAAAGAGCAGTGGCATAAACGCGATCAATAGAGTGATCGCACCACCGGAGATGAACAGAGTCTTGATCGAGTCGGCCTGCGAGATCACCAGGAATAGAAAGACGGCCGTAACTTCACCGGCGACTGCGTGGAGAGCCACTTCGGACTGTTCCGTCTGGTCAAGGCCGGAGTAGGGCAGCATGTCCAGAATAAAACCCGTCGATGGGGTGAGAAGCGCAAGCGCGATCAGACAGTCGATCTGCCAACCAAGGTGGAAATACACGGCCGCAATGCGAGCGCAAGCCACGAGCACCAGGCCGCGCACCGCGAAGTTGCCGGCCAGCGACGGAAGCTGCCGGCGAAGTTCGGCGAGATCGACCTCCAGGCCGGCGAAAAGAAAAAGCGCCGCGATGCCAAGGGTCGAGAGATAGGAAATGACGCTGTCGTTAATGAGCGGCTTAAAAAAACCTGCAACGATAATGCCAAAGGCGAAACAAGTGAGCGGAGCCGGAAGCCGGAAGCGCTGCAACGCACGTGGAATGACGAGCAGTCCGAAGACCACAGCCAGGTAAATAAAGGTGACGCGCGTTCCTTGCATAGCTCTTCCAGATGGTTCCGGGCCCAGGGTGAAAAGGGGAAGACCTTAAATTTAGCGCGGTTAGGCCACGGGAGGGAATGGAATTCTCAGAGGGAGAGAACGCAAAGGCGAAATCGATCTTCCTTACATCGCAAAGAGGATCTTGGGTGGGCCGATACCATTGGTCTTCAGTCCTTGCGCTTTTTCAGCGACCGTCAATAAGGGGCGGGGGAGATTCGTGGTATCCCACATCTCGCGAAAAACGAGCGAGATGTGGGGCACCCGTCGTTTGTTGGCGAGGGACCGAGGAGCTTGATGACGCTAATTACTTTTACCTTTAAAGGTCCTTGAGCAGCCAGCGTACGGATCTCTTCTGGATCTCTATGTACTGAGGATTCCACATGGCGTGAATCGTATGACCCACCGCGGTGAACACCACCCGTCCGTTGCCGAAATCATAGGCCCAACCGGAAACCGACTTGGTGCCCAGATTTTCGAACTTTAGCCCGTCGATGTTTTCCGCCTCCATGATGATGTACTTCGGGTCCTTGTCGTAGGTGACGTAGTGTTGCTCATCGTTGACCATGAACGAGCTCATGCCCTCTGTGATCGGGTGCTTGTTCTCCGTAGCATGAACCTGAAAAGGGCGCAGCGGCGGGTGACTGATGTAGGCTCCGCCCATGACCTCGCGGTAGTTCTTGGAACTGAGCGAAATATGGCTGCAGTTGTGAAGAGCATAAAAGCCATTGCCCGCAGTCACAAATTCTTTGATCGCCGCGCCCTGCTCGTCCTTGATCCAGGTGACCGGCTTGGGATCGGGGAAGGTCTTCGGTGTTTCGAGGTCCGCCTCATAGGCAGCATATGCATCCGGCCCCAGATAACCGTCGGGCCAGATCATGCCGTCCCGCAGAATCAGGAGCAATTGATAGTTCCTCAGCAAGCCGGCTGAGATCTTGTCGTATTCAATGGTGTAGTCGATGGGGATGTCGAGCTCTTGGAAGACTTTATTCAGACTCACTCGAATGTAATCCGGGTTGTGATAGCGGTCGCCGATGAGCGCCAGGGCACGCGGCTTACCCTTGGCACCACTGGAACTCAATTGAGATTGCACGGTCTCGCTTGTACCCAGCCCTAGCAATCCCGCTCCGGCTACGATACCGGCGTTCTGAACCAAGGTCCGTCTGGAAAAGGTCCGTCTGGAAAACTTTGTGGCCAGGAACTTCATGAAAGCCTCCAATTTTATTCAGCGGGAACAAATAAAATAGCGACCGGTGAATTCAAATCCAGCGTCTGCCCCGCCGGCTTCAACGTACCGTTGGCTGGATCAATGGCAAAAACGACCATCTGGTTCGAAATCTGGTTCGCCACCAGCATGTATTTTCCGGTCGGATCCACAGCAAAATTGCGTGGAATCATGCCCAGCGAGGGCGCCACTTGAACCCGGGTCAGCGTTCCCTTATCCGGGTCAATGGCAAATACTGCGATGCTGTCATGCCCACGATTGGAGGCATAGAGAAAGCGGCCCGATGGGTCGATTCCTATCTCCGCCGAGTTGTCGATGCCTCTGTAATCAGGCGGCAAGGTGGAAATGGTTTGTATTGGCGTCAATGCACCCTTCACCGGGTCGTAGGAAAAAGCAACCACGCTTGACTTCATTTCGCAAACCACATAGGCAAACTTCCCGCTTCGCCCGAACAGGAAATGCCGAGGCCCTAGCCCGGCCGTAACCGAGACGAACGCTGGATCATTGGGGGTGAAGGTGCGTTTTGCAACATCGACCCGATAGATCCTGATTTGATCTGTGCCCAGATCAGGCACAAACAGGAACCGATTGTCGGGCGAAAGCACGACCGCATGCGCATGGGGCCCTTCCTGGCGTTCGGCATTCGGACCGGAACCAGAATGTTGATCGAAGCCAGTCTGTTCGCCAATGCTGCCGTCAGGGTTGATCGCGAACGACGCCACATTCCCGCTTCCGTAGTTTGCGACGAAAAGGATCTTGCCGGTGTGGTCAAGCGTTAGATGGCAGGCGCCTCCACCACCCGAATCCACTTTGTTGAGAAATTTAAGCGAGCCAGTCTTGGGGTGGATCGCGAAGCTGCTGACTGCCCCGTGCGAACTGACCGTCATTGCCGATTTCCGAAACAGCGTACAGGAAGCGATGGGTGGGATCGGAGGCGAGAAATGCAGGGTTCTTTACCTCGGCAGCTAATCCTGTCGACGTAAATTTTCCTGTCCTAGGGTCAAAACGATAGCCATAGATGCCCTTGCTGCTTTCTCGGGTATAGGTGCCGACATAAACGAAATAGGACTTGGCCATCGCCGGTATCTTTGCCGATGCGCCCAGCGCGCGCGGCAGCATCACGGCCGCCAGCCATGAAAAATCCAAATAATCCCAAAGCTCTTGCTGTTGTTGCAATCGGTTTCTGCCTATCAGCCATGTCAGTCCCTCTTGGCAGGCACCCCTGCGGGCAAAAACCTGCTCTCGACAGTACAACCCAAGACGACCCCCGCGTAAAGTGGTCAGTCTTCTTTCAGCAACCATGGCACCGTGTTCTTTCGCAGTTACAGAAGGTGAAGCATAGGAAGTTGCGGCTACGCGTCGTCACAGAGCCAAGAGAACACCAGATCCCTTCACTACCGATAGTTCTTATCGTCTACTCGCCGGAGATCCGCATCATTCATCACCCCAATGGTCACAATCGCGAAGGTGAACACCTCGGTGCCAGGTTCCAGATGGCCGGCGATGACCTTGTCTGGCGCCGCCAGGGTCACGTGGGGATGAACCCTGCCGTCGATCACATACCCGTTCATGCTCACCAGGTCGGCCGGTTCGGTAGGATTCTTCTCGAAGGTATCCTCGGACGGAAGGGTTCGGTTGGTCACCTGGTGAACCTGATAACCCCGAACCGATCCCAGGGCCGAAAAAATGACCCCATTCGAATGTGCTCCTGCTTCACCATTTTTTCCATGCCGGCAAGCAAATCGGTCTTGTATTTCAAGCCAAGAACAACCACTCGATCGAAGTGACCCGTGATGGCATACGCGTCCGAAACCTGGTCGCTGTTCGCCTGGCGTCATGTGCAGGATTCGGGGAAGGGAGGATGACCGTCCGCCGGGTTTCCTGTGCAAACGCCATTCTCGCTGCCAGCAACAAACAGAATGAGCATTCGCATTATACCCTCTTCCGGATTTCCAGTTGAGATGGTCAGGAATGACGAGTCGCACCGGGTTTCAGAATATGGACTTAGACGAAATGAGCTGTCTTGACGCCGGCCTTTTCTGTGTAATAAACCGTAACCTTGGCAGACTTATCTGCCCCTTCGGCAACGTCATTGCCGGTATCTTTCGCGGCGCGATCGGTGAGGTGGAAGGTCTCTTCGCTGCCATCCGCGGTCTTAACCGCAATGGTCTTCGCTCCCCGGTCCATGTGGGAAACGGTGCCGTCGGTGGTCTTCAACCCGTCGTCACCGATCTTGTCGATCTCGTGCGCGGTTTCCTTTCCACCCGTCGACTGTGTAGTGCACGGCGACTTTGCTGCCTTCTTCCACTCCATGGGCTGCGTCTACCGTTCCCTTTTTCGTATCTTTGGCTCCATGGACAGTGACGTCGCTGGCGTAGTGAAAGGTGTGTTCGGTGCCGTCTTTGGTCGTCGACGACAACGGTCTTGGTCCCGGCGTCAACCTTTTTAACCGTGCCGTCCACGGCATGAACCACATCCTGGGCCGCAAGGCTCAACGAGGTGGATAAAGCGAACGCACTCACCATGGCTAAAGTTTTGATCATGACTCTCCTCTTTCGTAATTGGTAGTAAGTGAATCACATCTTACATTACCAACCGCCACCGAGTGCCTGGTAGAGCTGCACGTAGTTCTGCAGCTCGGTATACCATGCCTGCGTGGTTTGGAGTTCAGAGCTGAAATATTGCTGCTGGGTGGTCAGGACTTCGAGGAAGCTGGTGGCTCCTCCGGTGAAGCGAACATTTGCCAGCCGCGACGTCTCTTTGTAGGTAGCGGTCTGTTCCTGCAATTTCATCCGATACAACCGCGATTGCCGATAGCCAACCAGGCTATTGGAGACATCCGCGAATGCCTGTTGCACAGTTTGCTTGTAAGTGAGCTCAGCTTCGTCGCGTTGTGCCAGGGCCAGGCGGTATTGGCTGGTGATTCTGCCTCCCGCATAGAGCGGCTGTGCGATCTGCCCACCCAGGGTCCAGAAGGTGGCAGGACCCTGCAGAAAACTGGTCAACGCCGTGCTCTGCGCTCCAAAGCTGGCGGTTAACGGGATCTGGGGAAAGAAAGCGGCCTTGGCCACACCAACATTTGCGTTCGCCGCCACCAGGAGCTCTTCCGCCTGGCGGACGTCGGGACGGCGCTCCAGGATCGCCGACGGTAGGCCCACCGGTACTTCATCCAGATGTGGTTCATCGACGAGATTCAGGCCGCGCGGGATCGACCCCGGATTTCTGCCCAGCAGAATACTGAGCTGATTTTCGGTCTGTTCGATCGATTGTTGAAGGGTGATAACCTCCGCCTCCGCCTGCTCCACAAGCAGCTTCGCCTGATACACATCCGTGATCGCGTACTCGCCACCCTTGTAGTTAATGGTGTTGATGCGCAGGCTATCCTGATCGGAGGCACCGTTTGCCTGGGAAAAGTCGAGTTGCGAATCCAATTGGCGCAATTGAAAGTAGGCGGACGCAACGAGGCGACGAGCGTCGTCTCCACCAGGTGGCGCGCGTATTCTGTCGCCAGAAGATTAGCGCGTGCGGCCTCGGTGGCTCTGCGGTATTGTCCCCAGAAGTCGACGATGTAACTCAGTTGCAAGCCTGCCGTGTCAAACGTGGGAGAGCTAGGAGCGGCCGCCGAGCGTGTGGTTTGCACTGCGAAGGAACCGTTCAGGGCCGGGAGTTGATTGGAACGTGTTACCCCCACAGACGCCTGAGCTTGCAGGATGCGGCTGGCCGCAATGCGGATGTCGTAGTTGTTGGTGAGTGCCTCCTTGATCAGGCTTTGCAACACTTGATCCGGAAAGACGGACTCCCACTTCATCTCGCTAAGGTCGCCGCCGGCACTGCCAGCCCCGGCGCGAGCCCGCGATACTGGCCGGGTACATCGACCAGCGGGACGCTGCGTAATTGGGGCCCACTTTGCAACCAGACAACAGTGAGCAGCAACGCGGCGGCGACGGTCTCTCCATCTTCATTTTGCCGGCCCTGGCTCCGCTGCAGCCTCGGGCCGCCGGCCTTCGCGGCTGAAAAAAAGGCTCGCTCGCTCCACTACATCAAAGGAAACCGGAATAAAGAAGATCGCAATGAGAGAGGCCGCGAGCATGCCGCCAATAACCGCAGTGCCCAGCACCCGCGGCGGAAACCGCCCGCTCCGGAAGCGGACCACAGCGGTCGCAGCCCAAATAAACGCAAAGGCGGTCATCAGGATCGGTCGCAGTCGAAGCCTCGCTCCCGCCAGGGAAGCGTCGAGAAACGATTTGCCGCCTTCATATTCGTCTTTGGCGAATTCGACAATCGAAATTGCATTCTTTGCCGAGAGCCCGATCAGCATCACCAGCCCAACCTGCGCATACACATCGTTGTCAAGATGCCTTAGATACAGAGCGGCAAATGCCCCAAAGATCGCAATCGGCACCCCCAGAAGAACGCTGAAAGGGAAGCAGCGGCATCAGATGAAGCTCTCGACCCACGCCCGAGCAGTTGCTTGCTCGCTTCGGGCTCCAAGCCTTCAGGCCCGGACAGCGAGAGGCCGTGCAGGCGGCGCTGGCGGGTCGTGACAGCCTCGTCGTGCTGCACCGGTGGGGGCAAGTCGCTCTGCTATCAGATACCTGCGCTCACGACGAGGGGTTTGGTCGTGGTGGTGAGCCCGCTGATCGCACTGATGGCCGACCAGCTGCGCCGCCTACAAGCCGGGGGATCGAGTCGAGGATGCTGGCATCGGGCATGCACGAAGGACACAACGCCCAGGCGCTCAATGACATCAGCTCAGGCACCACCCGGCTCGTGCTCGCCGCCCCCGAGCGTTTTGCCTCCTACTCTTTTCGCCAGGCGCTGGCGCACCGCAAAGTTGCGCTGTTCGTGGTCAACGAGGCCCACTGCGTGGCGGAGTGGGGTCACGATTTTCGCCCTGACTATCTGCGTCTGAACGACGTGATCGCGGCTCTGGGACGTCCTCCAGTGATGGCGGCCACGGCCACCGCGACCCCGCGTGTGGCCGAGGAAATCGCGGGGCGATCGGGCTGCGCAACTGGATCTCGATCCGCTCGGGTTTTGACCGGCCGAACCTCACCTTCGAGGTGCTAGACATCGATAACCTGAGCAACAAGACGTGGTATGGAAGAGACTCGTGGTCTCGGTGAAGGAAGGAGCAGAGAGGCTAGTCACCCTCCTACTATAATCCCCCACCGCAACCAAAGTCCCATCCCGACTCCAATCCAACAACTTAATCCCCGCACCCAACGAAATATCCGAATCCTGGTCCGAGATATGCACCGGCCCATTCCAACACTTAAACAAATGCCCATCAGCAGTATAAACACAAATCCTATGTCCCTGACTCGGCGACTCCCACACAACCAGCCACCTCCCATCCTCACTCCAACAAACTCCCTGCGCATCAATCGTATCCGGACACCAACTCCTCATCACATCCAACGAATCCTTCACATGAACACTAACCACATCCTTCCCCCCACTCCTCGTCGACGGCGCCAATCTCCCCGTCTTTGGCCTATACGAAAACCCCTTCGTCGCAAGCCCAGCATGGTAGAATTTCGGACAGCACCGGGCCGGCAGCGTGCGCAGCGTCGACTCCAGATGGGCGCGCAGTCCGGTGGTCTCCCGCGGGTGTGTGGGTGCGGGAGATGCCGACCGCGCGGCACAGCGCGTCGATGCCGGTCGCCGACGGGCAGCCAGAGTGAGTGGCTCGTCTGCGGTGTCGGGGACGCAGGTGATCGGCCGGGGCGGAGCGCCGCTGCCGGTGCGCGACCGGGCGCGCCCCGCATCGGGGTGCAGCTGGTCGGCGAGCAGCACGTCGGCCGCACCCAACAGCGACGACTCGACCCGCCTGCCCCGGCCGTCGAGGTAGCGCTGCGCCAGGCCGGCGAGCACACCCTCGATGCATACATGCGCGCCGAGCAGGTCGAGCAGGGTCATCAGCGACGGTCGTGGCGACCCGGACTTGCCGAGCACCTCGGCGAGCCCGGAGTGGGCCTGGACCATGAAATCGGTCCCGAGGGGCGGGTCAGTGCTGCCCCAGATCCCGCCCCACGCCGAGGCCTGCGCGTACACCAGCTCCGGGCGGATGCGCTGCAGGTGCTTCACAGGCGCTGAGCCGGTAGTGCTCCGCCTTTCCCGGCGCCCAGTTCTGCACGAAAACGTCCGCGTCGCGCGCCAGCTCGCCAACCTCCGCGCGGCCCGCCGGGGTGCGGATGTCCACCTCGACGACCTGCTTGCCAGTGGTTCAACGCCACAAACCTCGCGGAGCAGTCGCCAGCCATCGGGGGCATCCCGCGCAGCGGGTCCCCACCCGGCGGCTCGATGCGCACCACCTCCGCGCCGAGCAAGACGAGCAGCCGACCCGCCAGCGGCCCCTGCACCCGGCGACACGACTCGACCACCCGCAGACCCGCAAGCGGCAGGTCACCCGGTCGGGTCCTGGCCTCGTTGGACGCGGCGGCGCCGCCGGGGTGGCTAGTTTCCATCGCCACGGCGTGGGCGGACCGGCCGCGGCCAGGACAGCGGGGTCCGAGCGC
>CAVQWB010000012.1:0-86933 GCA_963717225.1 uncultured Acidobacteriaceae bacterium
TGCTCGCATCGTGAGGCTATCTTACGACATTGAGTCGTTGAGAGGCGGGGACGAAGGCCGTGGTCGGGTGGAAACAAGGTCATCTTGCACAATGGCGTTGGTGTTGGGAGTGCAAATATAAAGTGCCGTTAATACGGCGCAAAGCAAAAGCTCATGCAAAGTGCTGCATGATGGATGACAGCTGCTTTGTTGTGTCGCCCGAGCAGCTTAGCGAGGTTCTTTGCTCGTTCGGCGGAATCGCCGAAAGAGTGACTTCGGTCATTAAGGTACGATGCATGGCGCGTCTAGCCCGGGTGGTTGCAGTTGGGGCACCGTATTACGTTACCCAGCGTGGGAATGGACGGCAATTTATCCTTGCCTGCGACCCGGATCGCAGGGTCTATCTGGATCTTCTGGCAGCAAAGCATTGCCTTGCACGGGGTAGAACTGATCGGCTACTGCTTGATGTCCAACCATGTACACCTGGTCGCGGTGCCCCACAATGCCGATGGTCTGGGGCTGGCGCTGAAGAACGCTCAGGGAGATAAGGGGACGGACGGAAGTACCCCCCAAGAAAATGCTCGCATCGTGAGGCTATCTTACGACATTGGGGGAGATAAGGGGACGGACGGAAGTAACCCCCCAAGAAAATGCTCGCATCGTGAGGCTATCTTACGACATTGAGTCGTTGAGAGGCGGGACGAAGGCCGTGGTCGGGTGGAAACAAGGTCATCTTGCACAATGGCGTTGGTGTTGGGAGTGCAAATATAAAGTGCCGTTAATACGGCGCAAAGCAAAAGCTCATGCAAAGTGCTGCATGATGGATGACAGCTGCTTTGTTGTGTCGCCCGAGCAGCTTAGCGAGGTTCTTTGCTCGTTCGGCGGAATCGCCGAAAGAGTGACTTCGGTCATTAAGGTACGATGCATGGCGCGTCTAGCCCGGGTGGTTGCAGTCGGGGTACCGCATCACGTTACCCAGCGTGGGAATGGACGGCAATTTATCCTTGCCTGCGACCCGGATCGCAGGGTCTATCTGGATCTTCTGCAGCAAAGCATTGCCTTGCACGGGGTAGAACTGATCGGCTACTGCTTGATGTCCAACCATGTACACCTGGTCGCGGTGCCCCACAATGCCGATGGTCTGGGGCTGGCGCTGAAGAACGCTCAGGGGCGGTATGCCTCTTATTGGAATGCGAGTCATCATGCGACCGGGCATGTCTGGCAGGGGAGATATTATTCGTGCCCTCTGGACGAGCAGCACCTGTGGGAAGCGCTGCGGTATACGGAGCTGAATCCGGTGCGTGCCGGTATGGTGGACAGGGCTGAGCGCTGGGCGTGGTCCAGTGCTGCGATCCACTGCGGCGGATCCTTGGAGGAGGGATGGTTGGCGATGGAGCTGTGGCGACGCCGATGGCCTGATGCCAGCTGGCGTGAGTATCTGGATGCCGGGGAGAGCGAATCGAAACTAGTGTCGATTCGTCGGTATACTCACACTGGTCGCCCTCTGGGAGATGCGGAGTTCGTCCGTGCGCTGGAAAGGGAAACGAAACGCTTGCTGGCTCTGCAAAAGCGTGGCCCAAAAAAGAGGGCGATAAGGAGGAACACCAGGGCACATTTTCCTTCGGCTAACAGACGACTATCCAAGAACTGCACGGACGACAGATTTCGTTGGGGGTACTTCCGTCCGTCCCCTTATCTCACCCGGGGTACGTCCTGTCTGTCACCTGGTTGTGTCAGTGCGGGTACGGGGTACGTCCTGTCTGTCACCTGGTTGTGTGTCACCTTGTCACCTGGTTGTGTCTGTCACCTGGTTGTGTCACCTGGGTGCAGTCGTCACCTGGTTGTGTCACCTGGTTGCAGTCACCTGGTTGCACCCTGTCTGTCACCTGGTTGCACCTTGGTTGCACCTGGTTGCGTCCCCACCAAGACCCTGTCGACGCATTACTGTCCGATACGGGTTGTCGTCTAGCGGGTGCATCGTACAGGTGGTTCCGGGCGTGATTGCGAAATTCTACATGGTGACATGCTCCACGCTGCCCATGCAAATGGGTGCGCACGACAGGGCGCAGGGGTGACGTGTCACCAACAGCCGATGCCGGAGGCAGCGTGCTTTTGCTGGAGACGACGCTCAGGGCCGGACAACGCCCACGGGGACGCGCTACAGGCCGCCTAGCGGCGATCCGTGGCAGCCTCTACGGTTGCGGAGTCTCAACAGTGAACTCGGCTTCCAGTTTGGCAACCACGGCTCGGAACACTTGCTGGGTAGCGGAATCGCCCTCGCTCAGATCGTCGTGGAAGAACCGCCGGTAAAACTCCTCCGGTCGAAACGTCACCGTTCCGTCTTGTTGGACCGCCGCTCTCCAGAACGAAGAGCACCTGGCGTCCGTCACCCCGAAGAGCACGGCTGGGAACAGAACGAATTGCCCGCCGTCATTCACGATCTCGAACAGTGCCGTATTGCCGTACTGCGGCGAGTCGATGATGCTGACGATCCCCAGCACCAAGTATTCTTTGCCCACCGTCAGCGCGTGATTTGGATGGAACCGAGAGGGGGACTTTAAGAGCGCCCTCTGCTCCTCCGTGAGTTCGCGGGTTATGCATCGAATCTTCATTGCATTTTGCTCTTCATTTCAACTACCTGCCCGGTCTTAACGTTCTGGTAAGCGTGAGTTTCAAAACCGCCTCCTTTTGCTCCTCCGGGGTTGTAGTTCTCGGAAGCCACCTTTTGCCAGTCACCTGGCTTGCCGCCGTACTGAGCTGCGAGTCGATCCGCATCTCGTAGAACTGTTCCAGTTCCGGCTCCTGCTATCGGCGTTCCTTTCCCAGCGGCCAATTCGCCCATCTGCTCTTGGCTTGCAAGTGATTTATTCAAGTTTAGAAGCGAACCACTATCGGCTGCTGCTGCTGCTTCCGCAGGTATTAACTCCTCAGCCGCTCCAGGAACGATTGCCAGCCCGAGCATCATCCCCGGCGAGCTCATAACCTGAGACGAGATGTAGTTAAAAACAGAGCGGTTCAATTGAACTGTCTGCGTGTTGTTTAACCCCTTCGCGGCATCTGCCGGAGTTTTGCCATTAATCGAGATGTTCTTATACTGAGCAAGTTGCTGGCGGGCCCACGCTGCGTCCTGATCCGAATCGTTGAACAGGCACCACCAAAAGCCCTTCTGTTGGCCGCCGTTCGTACAATGGCCGTCCGGATCAGTTCTGCTCAGAGGATTGTTGCCAGCGTAGCTGTACAGATTGAATGACTGTGGATTCGTTCGATCTGCATACGGAATTGCTACCGGACTCGAATCCCAATCAGGGCTCATAAATCGGCCCGTAATGTTTGAGTAGTATCTGGCGCCGAAGTAGTCATTGAGGGATTCCTCGTCGTGGATCTGGCCGGTGAAGTGATGACCGTTCATCGGCGCAGTGCCGGTGCAGGCGAGGTCGTCGCCAAATGGTAGACTCGTACATTTGCCTGCTATCGAGCCATCGGGATTGGCCACCACCCGTTTGGTCCCCAGCCAGTCACTCAATGCAAATTGAGTCGTACCGTTCGCATAAGTGGCCAGCAACCGCCCGTTCGCGTAAACATGACTGCGCCGAAAGCCTGAATTATCCAGCTCGGTGATCTGCTCGCCAGACTGCCCCAGCACGTAGCTCTCCATCTGAGAGTAAGTTGCCGCCGGGTCACAGGTCAGCGAGCCGACCGTTCTCTTGGCCACGCGCCGTCCCTCCGCATCGTAAATGTATTGCGTACCGGTCGCAGTTGCCACATTATAGACTGCGCACATCCGCCCCTCGGCATCGTAGGCGTACTGGTTGATCCCGTCATTGGTCACATTGCCCGCGCCATCATAGCCGAAAGCCCCTGGCGTCGTGCTGCTACTGGTCACATGATTGCTCAGCGAATAGTTGGCAAACTGTAACGGCGGCGCCGGCGAATTGGGGGGAGCGCTCGGCGTTTGCGTCCGGCGATTCCCGAAGGAGTCATAGGTCCAGGTTAACGTGAGGTTCGCCCAGGGGCCCGATGACGCAGTTCCACATAAAATCCGATTCATATTGTCGTAGCAACTACCGCCGGTGGTCGAGAACTTCCAGTCACCCATGATCAAATCAGTGAAGGACAGCAGGTTTCCGTTGGGTGCATAGCCGGTGGTCGTGGCACCCGGCGCTGGGATCATATAGCTATAGATCGGCCCTGGGGACCCGGCCGTGCCCCCGCTCAGGTTCCCCGAAGTGCCGGTGAAGGAGGCGGAGGAGAAGAACTTTGGGGTAACTCGGGGACGGACGGGAAGTTTACTTGACACTGCGGCGGCGACTAACCGCCGTATCAGGATGAACTTTCCGTCCCCGAGTTACCCCCCGTCCCCGAGCTACCCCCCCTAGTTACCCGAGCTGTTCCTCCCTGTACGCTAACTGCCCATCCACGGCTCATCAACCAGATAAGACAGGCCATAACGGGAGGGCCAGCGATCAGTAGTGCGAGTTGCCCAATGGGGCAGCACCAGATCTCATTGAAAAGTACCATCGTGTCTCACTTGGGGTTGCGTTACAGTCTGGACTGCTTTTCTCTGTCTTGCTTTTCTCCCAATTTTGCCTGCTGGGCTCGTAAGGCCACCACGAAAAGAAACGTCAGCACCAGGTTTATCGCTGCGCCTATTAGGCGTGGCAATAGCGGGTCGCCCCGAGTCCCCCAACACGCAAAGACTAGTATCAAAGGCATTACGATGACCACAATTTTATAGTTTCGGACAGTCCTCATAATTTTTCGGCGGCTAAGGAGATCGATAGCTATGACTGGCGGTTCAGCAACATGCTCACTTCTCTTAAGGGAACTAACTATAGCTGTCAAAAGAATGGAAGCTAATCCACACAAGACAAGATACGAAATACCGGTCTCTCGAGACGACAGCTCGCCCCTAATGAAAGCGCCTGCTATCAGAAGCGCTATAGCACTGAAACCTAGCGAAAATTGTATTAGACGCTTTCTGATAAGCGCTTCCATCGGATGCTCCCTCTACATTTTGCAAAGCACGGATCGTAATCCAACGCTTCGTTAGGCAGGTTAACCCCCGGGGCTACATCCAACGCCACTCAATCCGACAGCGCTGAGTGCTGCCTCAGCAGCCCTTTGAATACGAGGGAGGCTCTTATCGACCAGGCCCGTACCGAGTGTATAAAGACTTTCAAGATTTGCGTTCGCCTCAGCCCTCGCCGCATTGCCGGTGGCTACCCACGTAGTCAGCCCCGCAGCCGGTCCGGAAAGGATATTACCGACCTGCTCTAGTTCTCCGCCACCTCGCCCAGCAAACGCTCCCGTTAATTGCGCCACACCCGAGATAGTTTGGCCAAATATGCTCGTAACTCCATATACCCCGACGACGGCAGCTGCCGGAGGAGATGCAGATGCTGCGAGGACTGCTCCGGGCAGTTGGCTCGCCCTGACACCGGCATCCGCGAGATTTGCAAGCCCTATTGTACCTTGGGAAAGACGGCTAGCCGACGAGCAGTTTTTATTTGGGGCGGGTGTGCCCGCCCATCTTTCGACCGTTTAGCTCGTCATTCTTCTCCTGAAGAACCAGACCATACCAGCAATTCCCAGCCCAATCCAAATCACTACGAAGAGGGCGCCCATACCTCCAGATATGGGAAGTCCCGATAACGCGAGACAGAGGATCAGCAAACCAAACTGCAGTGGTTTATCTGTCCTGGTTTATCTTGCTTGTCACGTGGTTTTTCGTCCACTGGTTTGTCTGGTGTTGCGCACGGAGCATCAACCATATCTCAAAAGCAAGAACACTCGCTGCAATAGCGAGACTAAACCACGCTTTTGTGAAGGCTGCTACCCCGGTGTAGATACCGACATAGATCACCGCCATAATCTTCCAAAGAAGCCCCGTAGGCTCCTTGCCTTTTTTTGAATAGGTTCTTCCCATTTCGAAAACACATGCAGAAACGATCAGGACACCAGGTAACGGGTGTCCTGAGAAGAATTTGTAGAAAACTTCAAAGGGAGACGATCCCATAGCAATCATTTCTGCTCCTATTCCGATCACATGGGGCCTGTAAAAATCGGAACACTTGTTGGGGTAGCGCAAGAGGCGTGCGTAATCGTATCTATACCTGCTGCGGCACCCCAGACAATAGGACCTGCTTTGGCAGCCACATTTAAGGCGCCTGTAGCGGCCTTGCCAATGAGCCCTTCAACGGGAGTTGCAATTGTTGAAGATGTGCCAATCGAAGTCAACGAGGCGTTACCAACATTCGACAACGGCTTCAAACCGAGAAATTTCCCTCCCATAAGCACGACATTTTCGAAGATATTCTTCCCAGGTTCAGGATCCCATCCAGGAATCATTGATAATGGGCTTCCAAGTTCAACTGCTTTCCCATATGCAGAGCTGTAATACTGGCTTATGCAAGTCTTGTAATCTGACTGTCCGTTACTTGGGGCGACAGCAGCCGAAACCGAAGGGGCACCAAGGGAGAAGTCGAAAGCGGAGACACTGAAGACAAACACAGGGGCTGCCACGCCAAACCCAGCCCCAGTTCCCGTCCCAGCATCGGCATATGAGAGGCCCACATTTACTGGAAATACGAAGGTGCCGTTGGTATTGCTATGGGGAGTGCCAAACGTTGTGTTCACCGTCGAATGCGGATTTCCGGCAGGGGCGCCGCCGCCTCCGCTAAAGAGATTACTGAAGAAATAATAGAAAATGCTCCCAATCAATCCTCCGACTCCTTCATCTCCTCCGCCCTCTCCTGCGAGTTGATACAGTCCGTCTGGATCGACCGAACCCTGCGGACGCCCAGACAGATAGGTATATCGATTGAGGGATTGCGGGTCGGCCAAATTGTAGCTGCCGTTGTAGGGATCGGGAGACAGCCATCTGCCCTGGGTCGATGCATATTGGCGGTAAAGCGCCGAATCGCTGCTGTTCTCCGCATCCCGCTCATGCTGGGTAAACAACAGCGGGTCGGAGGCGGTACTGCTGAACAGCTCTCCATAGGGGGAAACGTCGTTTGCGCCCAGCACGTTGCCCGCGCTGTCCGTCTTCTGCACAAGTGAATCCAAATGATCTCCGATGCGATAGAAAGCCGTGTCCGTCGAAGTCACAGGGATCTCGGCAATCAGCCGGCTCCCCGCATAAATGTAATCCGTCCATTGACTACTCGACGGATCACGCGTCGCCAGAAGCTGCCCCCCAAAGTAGAAGTACTCCGTGGCCGCTCCGCTATCGTCTTTGCGGACCCGTTGGCCGAAAGAGTCACGCGTGTAGGCTGCGCCATTGCTGGCCGACATCTTGCCATCCGCATCGTAGCTGTAGGTGTTTCCCAAGCCATCCGCGGTCAAATTCCCCGATGAGTCGTACACGTAGCCGGTGGCACTAATTTGATTGCCTGGGCCAAAAGGCTGGATGAAACTAAACGTACCAGACTCTTGCCGGTTGCCCCACGCATCCATCGTGTAAGTGTCCGACACACCTCCAGAAGCATCCATAGTCGAGGCCAGGCGATTCATATAATCGTAGGAAAATGACCGCACATTTCCGCTGATCTGGTCCGTGACACTCAACAGGTTTGCCCCGTTCCGATCCCAGGAATATGCCTTCGACCACAGCGGCTGTGCCTGCGAGTTTGCATATTTCAGTGAGGTAATGTCCTGACGGCTGTTAAAGGCGGTCGTCAGGTTGAGAACAGTTCCATACACAGCACTGTTCAACTCGCCGCCGGATAATAAACAGCGCCGGAGAAATAAGGCCGCGGCCTGGTAAAGAGGGGCACGGCGGCAGCACGGCTGGCCCCCGCCAAGAAGTTACTCTCACCCGTCTGCGTCAGCCGATCGAGCAGATCGTAGCTGCGGTAGACGGAACGTCCGTCAGGATAGGTCAGCGACACGACATTCCCGTGGTAGTCATAGGCCGCTGTAACCCCTTGGGTGAAGGTACAATTGCTCGGCAGGCAATACTTTTCTGAGGCGACGTTGCCGCTGAGGTCGTGGGTAAGGTCGTGGGTAAAGTACGCGCCGCCGTTTCTGTCAACGCATGGGTAGCGAAATCGCCCCGCACAAACTCTGCGCTGCCCAGGGGCCACCCCGGGTGAGTACACCGACGAATCGCGCCGGTAACCAGGTGACATCTATGATAGGTAAAAATTATTTTTTCTCGCTATGGACACAGCCCCAAAACCGTACTACTTTAGAAGCAAGAATCCACACGTCAGCGCCGCCTTCACGACGGCCCTGCTTGGCCTTGCACCGGTGCGCTCCACCCGTGCAATTGCCGCCAACCAACGGCAACTCATCAGCGCTTGTCGGCGTGATGAGTTGGGTAGTAGCAAACAATAATGTGACATCAGAAGTGACGGACCAAGCCTGTCCGCAGGCTGCGCCCCACGAGGGTGCCCGCGGAGACCAGGGTGCGCTCAGTGCGTTCTCTTGATTGAGCAGTTTTGACAACTTGGGAAACAGCACACCACAGCGGAGCGAAAGCCTGTATAGAAAACTCCGATGCTGGGCAGGTCCGGGCTGGCCGCAGCGCTCCAGTCCGGACATCCATCCCCTGGAGCGACCGGCCCTGAGCACGCTTCTCTTTCCATACCTCAGGACTTATCGCGCTTGTAGCGCTTCTAGCGCACCTAAGATTTGGCAAACCATCCCCTGGGACGCCCTCTCCGTAGAATGAGCGGCATACGCGCCTTTGCCACCACCCAGGCAAGATGATCAATAAATTAATTTGATCATCTTGATCACCTTGATCATCTTCGTGAAACAAAGGACTTATTTGGCACCACCCCCCACTGAGTCGCCAAACCTCAAAAAGCCCAAAAAATATCAAATTTTACAAATGGTTGAACAGGTTGCACCCGGACGAGATTGGGCGACCGAATCCCTGCATCTCTTCAAAAAAGACACCCATCCCACCCATTGCGCCCTTCACGGAGGGAGACTCCACCGCACCCCAGGGGGTCACCCCACCCCTTAGTTCGCTTAGTTCGCTTAGTTCGCACATTTCTACAGGGCGTTCCAGGGAGGGTTTGCTAAAGACTGCCTCCGGCCCGGGTGGCTGCGAAGGACTTACCACGCATACCACGCATATCACGCAGCATTTCCGTCGGCACACTTTACCTCGCGAGCCTGAACGCCCGGCTTGAAGGTGCTGTGCCGAAGCTGTTCTATTCCGTGACCCGTAAATCGAGCGACGGAACCGTATATCTGAAGCTGGTTAACGCCAGCTCCTCACCGCAGCCTGTACGCATCCAGCTTGACGGAGCAAGAGTGGTAGGGGATGGCAAGCTCACCTCGCAGCAGTTCGGCACACTTTTTCCTACCGTCCTCCTGCGCGGGCTGGCTGAACATGCAGTTTACAAAGTGGAGAGCACCGATCCCGGGGAGGTGAGGAGGTGGGCACCGTAAGCGGCGTTTACCTGATGCACCCACGGCTTCAATCTGAATCTAAGAAGGGACGACAGCACTTCCGTCCTGGAAAAGCAGTAGTCGATGATGTTCCTCTTGCTTTGACCATAAGATCCGTTGAATCATGGATATAGCCGTATTCCGCCGCCCCGTGGGCCACTCTTCGGAGCTCAAGGCCATGTCAGATCGAGACAGGTCGAGAACTTAGTTAGCCGTCGATGAAGGGTTGGGATCGACAGGGACCAGGGGGAGGTACGGCCGATGCCTTAACAACGGCCGGTACAGCAAGTGCGACCGATGCCCGAGAGGAGCGGCCAGCTCCATAACAGCGGCCCGCTCAGCTGGTATGGCCAGCCCCTCAGGTGTGGCCTGAACCGGGGCGACCGGCCCAGCTTCCGCTCACGTCACCTTGCCGGGGTGGTCGTATTGCATGAGAAATCTGCCCACGGAAAAACCACGGGTGAGGGTGATGTGATGCGAAGCTCGCAGGTCAACCTGTCCCAAACCGTCACTGGGCCAGTTTTTTATCAGCCACGCCATGCGTTTCAGGTCCAGTATGCGGCTCGCCAGAGGCGAGCTTTGCAACCGCTCAACTTCAACGGCCATCCTCCCCCGCACTGCACTGAGATTCATATACCAGTCCGCGGATTGCCGGCCGCGTCGCATGCGGCTCAGCGTGCTGGACGGTAACCGCCCCACCATGGCACGGCGCGACAGCGAACGCAATTGGCCGTCGCGAAGAAATTCTTCCAACGGCACGGTGAGGCAGAACTCGATGACCCCTCGATCAAACGTCGGATCACGGTAATCCAGTTGCCAACCTCCCTGCGGTCCAATACTGGTCTCGCTCATGTCGCCGTACTCCAGCAGATTGCGCAGCATGATGCGCCCGTCCGGAATGGTCCGGAACATATCGTGTAAGGCGGCGCGTTGCAAATCCAGCCGCTCCACGATCTCGGGACGCAATGGCGTGTAATCGAGTGAGAAGTCGCGCATGTGCGGATCGGTGACGCGCCGCAGCCAGAACGGCAGCGACGGCCATACCGCGTGGCGAACCATCAGGCGAACAGAGGCACTTCGTGCCTTGCGAATTTGCCAGGCGATCCGGGCCAACGTTCCCCACTCTCCCGAGCGAAACCAGGTCGACAGCGCCGGAATTCCCTCATAGCTCAGCGTCGAATTACCACAGTTTCCGTTAAGCAGCAGGGTAATTCCATTTTCCCGTGCCTGTGCCATGATGGCGTTCGTCCAAACCTCGTTGCTCGGACCGAAGCACGGATGGTCATAAAGATTGTTGTTGTGGTCCAGGATGTCCAGGAAGGAAGTCGCGCTTGATTCCACTAAGATGTGGCGCATATTAGGGTAAAGTGCGGCCACCTCGGCAGCGGCGGGTCCTTCGTTATCGAAATGAGTTGTGCTGGAAACATTTTTAAAGTCAGGTCGAGGCACTGCGGTAAAACAGGTGAGGTCACGGCCTTCAACGCCAAGCAAGCGAGCCGCCGTGGCGGCGACAGCGGAACTATCCAGACCCCCACTCAGTTGTGCGCCGGCCCGGCCGCGGGTGCGCAGGCGCACCAGCACCGCGCGATCGAACCTCTCTCTGAAACAATCGAGGTACTCTTCCGGGGAACCGAGACGCAATTCCGGCAGATGGTCGGTTTGCCAATAACGCCAGAGTTTTTTCTTTTCACGGTGGATGCTGAGCGCGCAGCCTGGCGCAAGGCTTTGCATATTGCGGAAGATGGTGCGTTCGACGGGCACGTTGACAAGCATCAGATAGCGGGCGACGTACTCTTCGTCTACCTCGGCGCCGACAAAGCTCAGGGGATGCAAACCCTTCGGCATGGAAGCGAAGGCGAAGCAGTTCGCCGTCGAGGCATAGACGAGAGGACGTTCCCCGGTGTGATCGCGAGCCAGGAACATATGCTGTTCTTGCTGATCCCAGACAGCGAAGCTGAAGGCGCCGGAAAGATGCTCGACACATTTTTCCTGCCATCGTTGCCACGCGGCCAACAGTATGTCGCTGTCAGCCATGGCAGCGGATTGCTGACTCGAGATGCCCAGCTCCCGGCCAAGTTCTATCCGATTATCGAGACGTATATCCGCCACCAGCGCGGTGACGCCGGCGGCTGTGAGGGGTTGTTGATCGAAATCATCTTCCGGCAGGAGGCGTAGAAGGCAACGTCCCAGGGCAACTGACGGGCCAGTGTACTGCTTGGTGTCATCCGGCCCATAAATGTTGAGCGCATGAAGCATGGTACGGCAGGCGGTGGAAACCGGGACTTCACCATCGAAAGACCAGATTCCGGCAATCGCACTCATGCCACGACATTACAGCATGGATGAATGGTGCGGCCACCGGCGGCGAAAGTCGGCACACACGCCAGCCCCGAGAATTTATTTGCCTGTAAACGTTTGATAGAAGAAGGCGATTAAGAAAACAACTTTCCGCAATGCGGAAGGGAATGCTTACGATTTAGGACGCGAGAATTTAGCACCGACGGAGTCTGGAGCCAAACGAGTGTGGCCGTTCTCCGCACTCTTGAGGGTAATTACCTGGAGCGATGGAGTGATCCATGGCTTTTTTGCCTCTCCGCTAAGCCGGTCAGTCGCGCCGTGATCTTTTACATTGTCGCGGTTCATCGAGAGCTCCCTGGAACCCATTGATTTGGAAATAACACCCTGCCACTCGCCACAGCTAGAGCCTAACGCACGAGGTGGGCATCGTCAATGCGTTCCTCTGCGTAGTGGTTACTAGAGTAGATACTAAACCTTGTGTTTCGGGTTTTCTACACTCTAAAGGTTAACTTGCTATAGTCGCGGCTGACACTTTTTGGGGATAGTGATGAAACAGGTTGCTGGGGTGTATCTGGTCGGCGGGATTACTCTTGTCTCTGAAATTGAGCTTCCGGAACTGCCCCTCATACAACAGAACAGCGCGACACCGCATCCCGTATATGTCCGGGTGGGGGCGGTGGCGAACCAGTTACCGGGCGCCATCGAAGTGGATCCTTACTCCTTCGCGACCGCTGCGCAATATCTCTTGCGTATTGCAGGAATCGCACGCTACCTGGTTACCGGGGGGCGGGAGATTGTTGTAGACCCCGACGCGACTGCTCTGCCCCTCGATGTGCGAGCTTACCTGCTGGGCGCCATCTTCGTCGTCCTATGCCAGCAGCGCGGATTGCTTCCACTGCATGCGAGCGCGATCGCCGGCAAATCGGGAGTGGTGGCTTTTCTGGCCAACTCCGGCCACGGGAAATCGACGCTCGCTGCCCATCTTGCCCAGCGAGGGTTTCGCGTGCTGGCCGACGATGTATGCCTCATCGACCCCGCTCAGCCGGCCGCCATGGTGATCCCCACCGCCCCATGGTTGAAGCTCTGGCGCAACTCTCTTGAGAATCTGGGGCGGGGAGCGAAGGGACTGGATCGCGTATTCAGCGACGATGACAAGTACCGTCTGCCACTTGCTCCGGTGTTTGAACCGGAGCCAATTCTCAAGTTGGTCTTTCTCGAGGACAATGAAGTTTCCTCTACCACAACCGAGATAAAGGAAGTACCTCGTGTGGAAGCGGTTCCATTGCTGATGAATCTCACTCATCACTCCTATCTACTGGAGGCGACCGGCCAGCGTGAAGAAAACTTCCTTCGCTGCGGTCGTGTCTTGTCCCAGGCCAGGGCCTATCGCCTGATCCGTCCCTGGGGTCTGATGTATGTGGAGTCGACCGTGGATGCGCTGGAGAATCTCTTGCTCGACGTGTGATGAGACGATGAGCAAAACCCGCCTAGGCCTGGCTCATGGGAAAGTGTTCAGGACGGTGAATTGGGACTCGACCTCGCCGCCAACAACCGTGCGATCTCCAACCTTAACCCAGGTGTGAGCCGTGAGCTGGCCCGCATCGCGCGCAACTCCATAGAAAAGCTTGCTCACAATGTGCCGGCGGCGAAGCATGAAGTAAACCGCGAGGGAGCGCGGAAAACAGACAAAGGTAAGAGGGGCGTGGCGCACAACAGCGTCGACCGACCATTGCACGCGACGGATGGTTTCGATGGCAGTCGCTTGAGAAACGGACGCTCGCCTTCGATCTGGCCTGCCCATCCACGCAGTGAGCCGTTGCGTGGGCAGAAAATTGAGCGCTGCGCGGAAGAAGGTGAGCATGCAAGCCGCTTCTGCTGCCAGCGCAATATCGGCCGGCGGCAATTGCATCATGCGGCGCAAAGGCAGTCGCTTCGTCATGCCGTGGCGGGCCGTGGGTGGATGGCGTAAAGCGTTCTGCAGCCTTCGTAAGCGATTGTTGAGATGGAAGGTCAACCATTCAACCGGACTGATCACCGCATAAAGAGGGAAGAGCGCGTCGGGCAAATTAAGCCAACGCCAAACGCGAGGGCGGAACAGCGATCGCAGTATGAGATCCAGTCGATAATGGAGCGAGGTATCAAGGCGGAACTCATTTAGAAACCACTGTGTGGAGGGTATTTGCTCGCGTATTGGACGATATTGATTAGAGGTCATGAGCCGTTCGCTGAAGCGCAGTATCTGTCCGACTCTCCTATCGTCACGGTTGAGACTTTCCGGCGAAATCAGGTCTGGGATCATCAGGTCCTGGCCAAGCATTTGCCGGCAGAGCAGGATCGCAGCGCCGAACTGCGGCAACGCCCGTTGCTCGGCCGCTAAGGTCGCAGTCGATGCCAGTTGTTCCGGCGTCATGGTGTGCACGAGAGCTCCGATATCGGCCAGCCACTTGAGACGTAGCCAGCCATCGAGCGCTCCATGCACGCAGAGATAAAGCAACAACCGGGATGTAGGCAAAGTCGCGATGCGCTCGGTACCAAGGTCTACCCAATGCTCGCCGACTTCGCTGAGGCGAGCATTGGCGGGTAGAAACGAATTTCGGAAAAGACGCCAGTGAAGATCGATAACCACGTCGGAGCCGGGATACGCATACGAAAAATCTTTCTGATGAGCGAAGTAGGATCGCAGCCGGCGCGGGGTCAGCCGCGCTTGCGGTTCGATCCGCACATAACCCTCAGCCCGCAGAATCTCGCCCGCAGTGAATACGTCTTTTTCAGCGACCAGCAAATCGATGTCACCGGCGTCGCGCAAGGTAGGGTCCTGGAAGGCGGTGATGGCGAGAGGAAGGCCTTTGAAAATCCGGAGATCGATCTGTCGCTCACGAAAGCGGCGACTGATCAGCAATAGCTGCGAGGTACGGCGGAGGCACGTTTGGTCGTTTGCTGCGCCAGCGGCACGCAGCGCAGCAGCTGGCTCGTCGGGCATGTAGCCGGCCGCGAAGGTTTCAAGATTGCGGAGAAATAGGGGGACCACCTTGTGATGGTGGACGATTTCAAGCAGATTCTGCCAATGGATAGGCTGCCGCACAAGCGACCGGATACGGTCGCCGTCGGCCGTTGCCGCCGGCCAGCGCAGGCATGCCAGCACGAGGTCGAATTCAGGTGAGTAGACTCGCTTGTCCGGCTTCATTGCCCGTTCCAACAGAATTATGTCCTTTGCTCCCGCGACCGCCAAGTCCCGCGCCGGATCCCCACTTAAAGAGGACCGTTCCCGTGTTCTGTGAAGTCTAGCTTAACGGTCGGGCCACAGTCGATCTTTGGTTTTGGGTCAGGGGGTTACGGGTCACGGGGAAGAAAGCGCTTGACCTTAGTGGCCAAAACCGTCCTGCTATCCTGCCCGTATGTTCGATCCGGCGGCCGGTAACAACTCGGCACTTCTTATCACCGAGCAGGTGCTGGTTTTTGCCGTGTTTGTCGGGTCGGTAGCCGCCTTGCCGGCGTTCATTGAATTTATTACGGAGATGCGCAAACGCAAGGAGCGCATCGATCTGAGTTTGGAAGACGAGGTAGCCAGCTCGTTGCGGCCGAGAATCGCGGGCATGGACGCCTTGCTCGCCAGCATTGCAGACCTGATTGATCGCGCCCGAAATCCAGCCGCATATCAGGACCTGAAAATTGGCAATGAGGTGTTGATCATCGGTCCCAACCAAACGGGAAAGAAAAGCCTGGCGCAGAAGATCGCACAACTAGCCGGTATGGACCGGGTAGTCACAGTTTTCAATCCCCGCGATAGTGACGCCTTGGCCAAGGCGAAGAGCCTGGTGCGCGGCTACAAATGGCAAAAGGTAATGCTTCTGCTACCCCGGATTGACCTTGCCTACCAGCAGGGGGACCCGGAGGTTCTTACCGAGCTGGACGCCCTCATTGAAACCACATCCGAGCGCCAGAATGTTCTGGTTGCTGCCACTACGGTTGCCTTTGAGGCCAACAGTGATTTGGACAACATTTTCGGTATTAAGCTGGTTCTTCCCGGGGCCAAGGTGGGCAAGGCGCATCGCGAGGAGATACCTGAAGACGCCCAACAAATGCTGGCCCAAGTGGCAACGTTTTACCTGGGCGAAGCGAAGCGCCGGGGCTTTGTTCTGCAGCGGCTCGATGAGCAGTCTTTTTGCGAACGCATCCTGGAAAACGTGATCAACCCGGCAGAAGTGGAAGACATTGTGGCCCTCTGTGAAACCACAGCTCTTTACCGCAAGCGCAGCAAGCAGACCACAGAACTGGTCATTACCCCGGAGATCCTGGATCTGGCAATGGCGCGTGTCGTGGTGGGTTGACACTCCCATCGCTGACCCAGAGGAGGAGGGGCATTCATCCTAATTTCGCCGGGTTTTACTAAGCGGCTTGGCGATACCGGCTAAGAACTCCTGCCGCGGCGGCGGGTAGTGAACAATCACCGTCTGAATTTCAAAAGGCGTCACCGGTACGGTGACCTGTTGTCCACCCAAGACGGGTAGAGGCGGGCCTTCCGGCTTCTCCATCAGGTTGGCCAAGGTCGCGGAGAGAACGCCCGGGGGCAACGTCAGGGTAACGTTCCCTCCTTTGCCTTCCCACTCATAGAAACGCACCAGTAAGCCATCCCCGTCCTCGGTCTTCTTCATCGCGGTCACGACCACGTTGTCCTGATCCACATCCAGGAAATGGAAGCTGCCGGGAAGCTTTCCCGCGTGGGGCAAGACCTGCAAGGCCGTGAGGCGATAGTTGAAGTCATAGCCTTGGCGGACGGTGAGCGCCTGTTTCCAGGTTCCGGCATGAGGATATAGCGCATAGGAAAAATGCTGGTGGCCCTGATCGGCTTCGGGATCAGGCGAGGTGGGCGAGCGCAACAGGGAGAGACGAAGCACATTCCCCTTAGCGTCGTATCCGTACTTCGACTCATTGATGAGACTGAAACCGTTGTCCTGGTCGCCCAGGTCCGCCCAACGCAACGCCGGCACCTCGAACTTGGCGTCTTCGACACTGTTATTACGCGTGGTCGGCCGCTGGATCGAGCCATAGGGAATCTCAAAGGTGGCGTGTGCGCCGCTTGCGGCGAGAGGGAAGCCGGCCTTGAGCAGCTTGTGGCGTTCATGCCAGTCGATATCCATAACCACATCGACCCGTGGCAGCCCG
Source organism: uncultured Acidobacteriaceae bacterium (assembly GCA_963717225.1). Classification (GTDB taxonomy): domain Bacteria; phylum Acidobacteriota; class Terriglobia; order Terriglobales; family Acidobacteriaceae; genus PALSA-350. Next base: position 16,846 of record CAVQWB010000012.1, read on the forward strand.
CTATAGACCGTGATGTCCTCGATGAAGGTGGAAGCCTGCCAGTGCCGGGTGACGCGCACGACCGCCCGCAGCGCATTGTGCTCTGCCAGCTGAACCGAGTCGACCATGTCGAGATTGGTGAAGACCTTGTCGAAGCCGGCATCGATGTTCCAGGCGTCATAATCCTTAGGGGTGTCGACGAACGCCTGTAGCAGATTCCCGCAACCGCCCGAGGCGATGGCGTCAAAATTGGTCTTCTTATTGATCAGGCTGGTGATGCAACCGGTCTTCGCGTCCACGGTTACGCGCAAGAACTGATTCTCCAGCGTATGTCCGTCTGAGCTGACCTGAACGCCCGAGACTGCCTGGGTCCGAGCCGTTGCGGGCCTGGCGTAAATCAGCATGTAGCCCAGGCGCTCAACATCCGGCACGAGGGCCCGAACGGTGAACGTGTGGGTTGCAGCGTTCGTGAGCGAGCTTTCAGACGCAAGAACCTGCCCGATCTCATTGACAATCTCAATCGCAGGAGCCGCCGCCGGCATCTGCACCGTGAAGTCAACCAGGCCGCTGCGAACCCAGGCTAGCGGGTTGAACACCAGTATGGGGACTCCCTTGCTGCCGCTCTGCGTATCGACGTAGCTGGCGATGGTGCCGAGCGCCTGGCTAGTGGCAGCGTCCGCGGTAAAACGGACCATGTCGTAATCCTTTTGTGCATCCTTATAAATGACGCCGATGCCCGACCCCGCAGCGAGATCATGGAACTGGTTAAAGAGGACTTTTTTCCAGGCCTCGTTGAGCTGGGAGGCGGGGTAAGGGGTTCCGCTAAGCCAGGCGAGCGAAGACCATTTCTCCGCGTTCAGCATTTCTTCTTCGCTCTCGCGCATGTTCCGTTTGTGGTTCGCCTGGCTGGTGAATACTCCCCGGTGGTACTCAAAATAGAGCTCATCGTTCCAGACGGGGAGACTCCATAGGCCCGCGGGCGGCTGCGGCAGCCTGGTATCACCGGCAGCAAGGGTGCGGTAATTCCAGACTGGCGCGTGCGCGGTGTCCAGATGTTTTTCGACCTCAGAAAAGAAACTGCCGGCAAAGCCGTAGTCAAGCCGCGCATAGGCCTTGTCGGGAGAAAGCCAGCGGTCACCCGCGTCCAGCATGGCGCGCGTCGGGCCGCCCCCATGGTCGCCTATGCCATAAAGGTGCATCAACTCCGTTGTCCCCGGATTGCGCTGCCGGGCATGGGCAAACGCCTCCGCCATGTTGACCGGTTCAATCTCATTCACATAATCGTGGGGAAAGTACGTGAGCACCCGGCTGCCATCCGGGGACTGCCACCAGAACAGCTTGAGAGGCAGCTGGTTGGTGTCGTTCCATGCCATCTTCTGGGTGACGAAGTAGTCTACCCCCGAGCGCTTGTAGATCTGCGGCAGCTGCCAGTTGTAGCCAAACGAATCCGGGTTCCACCCGATGCGCACATCGACGCCGAAGCGAGATTGGAAGTAGCGTTTGCCGATCAGCAACTGCCGCACCAGGGACTCGCCATCAGGCATGTTGAGATCCGGCTCAACCCACATGCCGCCCACCATTTCCCATCGTTTTTCGTTGACTCTCTGCTTGATCTGGTTGAATTCAGCCGGGTATTTTTGCTCGATCCACTCGTCGTAGGCCGCCGCAGATTGGGTGTAAGTATATTTTGGATACTCATTCATCAACTGCAGGGCGGTAGTGAAGGTTTGCCGCACCACCTCGACCGTTTCCGTCCACGGCCACAGCCATGCAGCGTCGATATGGGCATTTCCGGTAAGGTGGATGTCGGCCTTCTGCAGTAGCGGCCGTAGAGTCATCAGCCCTTGTTGTGCCTGGCGGAGAGAGTCATCAAAAGCTGCCTGATTGCTTGAACTTAGAGCCGTTAAGCTCACATTTTTGATGATGGATTGCAACTTATCGGAAGTGTCGGTTCCGCCCTCTCCCAGGGCGGGTAGTAGCAGGGAAGCGGAAACTGCTTCCTGGCGAAAATCCTCCGGATTGGGCCGGTTGGCCGCAAACTGGATTGTCAGCTCCGAACCAGAAAAGTGCTTTTGATCTTCGCTCTGCAGCAGTTTCACGGCTACCAGTGCTTTGTCTCCTGGATGGGCGTCCGGAAAAAGGGTGATCGGTTCCAGGTCCGTTCCCATGGCCACCCGTCGTCCATTGAAGTAAACAATCTGGGTGACAGGCCCATTGGCATCCAGCCGCAGACGAAACGAAACCTCTGTACCGGTCAGATCGTAGCCGTTGAGTGTTTTGGGAACTTCGATCGTTGCCCGCATCCAGATAGCCTCCGCCGGCAACGGATTGCCGGCAGCCTGCCAGCTGGCATCGTCCAATGATGGAGACTCCCCGTGTTCTAGGTCGCCGGCGTGATAACGCCAGTCTGGCTTGGGCAGAGCCGATAGGGTCGCCAGCTTGTCGAGGACGCTCTGCGATTGCGGCGTAAGCAATGAGGGCAGAGGCTTTTCCTGCAGGTTCTGCGCACTCGCCGCGCCGCTGACGAAGAGTAGCCCGGCCAGGCAGAGAACACCGGGAAGTTTCGAAGAGATCATGTCGCGAATCCTCGCAGGGGAGAAAGTACAAAGGCCTTAGCTTAGCAGGGTTCCGCCCCCAACTGCCCCTGTGTTACCTTGAGGCCTGTTGATCCGCCCCGGTTCGAGACGGACCACAGAAACCAGCGGAGCGCATTCTTCATGGTTCAAGCGGCCGTAACCAAGACCTCAGTCAGCAGCGATTCCAACCCAAGTAATTACCGCGCCATGGCGATGGTGACTACCCTATTTTTTGTATGGGGGTTTCTCACCGCGCTGAATGACATTTTGGTTCCCCATCTTAAGTCGATCTTCGATCTGAATTACACCCGGGTGATGCTGATCAATTCGGCATTCTTCGGAGCTTACTTTGTCTTTGCCATACCCTCCGCTATGGTGATCGAGAAAATCGGATACAAGAGGACGATGGTGGTCGGATTGCTTGTGATGGCCCTTGGTGCATTGCTCTTTGTGCCCGCCGCCAACGCGCCGTCGTTTGAGCTGTTTTTGGCTGCGCTGATCGTACTGGCAACGGGCGTGACCGCTTTGCAGGTGGCTGCCAACCCTTACGTGACCGTGCTGGGGCCCGCCCGCACTGCTTCCAGCCGTTTGAATCTGACCCAGGCCTTCAATTCCCTGGGAACCACAATCGCTCCCTACGTGGGTGGGCTGCTCATTCTTGCCGCGGCGCCATTGTCATCGTCCCAGCTGAAGCAACTATCAGCCCCGGCGATGCTGGCTTACCGCCAGCATGAAGCCTCTTCCGTCAAGATTCCCTATATCGGCATCGCACTTGCGTTGACCGCCCTGGCGCTCGCAATTGCCATGTTCAACTTGCCCAAGATCGAGGCGACCCGGGAATTTCGGCCCATGGGAGAGATCGACACCGCGGCCAGAGACTTGTGGAAGCAGCGGCAGCTGGTGCTGGGTACGCTGGGAATTTTTCTGTACGTCGGCGCTGAAGTTTCGATTGGGAGCTTCCTGATCAACTACTTTACCCAGCCCGAGATCGGCCACATGACTGTCAAAGCGGCCGCCGGTTTGGTCTCACTCTATTGGCTCGGGGCTATGATCGGTCGCTTCATCGGTGCGGCAGGTCTGCAGAAGTTACCCACGCGAGCGGTGCTTGGTACGGTTGCGGTAGTGGCCTGCGTGCTGGTGGTGATCTCCATGCTGAGTACCGGCTGGCTCGCCATGGGCACCATCATTTGTGTAGGTCTCTTCAACTCTGTGATGTTTCCCAGCATCTTTGCTTTGGGTGTGGAAGACTTGGGGCCGCTTACGGCAAAGGGTTCTGGCTTGCTGGTGCAGGCGATCGTCGGTGGAGCGATTATCCCGGTAGCGGAGGGCGCACTCGCCGACCGCATCGGCATTCACCACGCGTTTATCCTCCCCGCACTCTGCTATGTTTACATCGCCTTTTATGGATACAAGGGCTCTGTCCATAAGACTGCGTCGCCGGTTGCAAGCTAAGTCCGTCACCTCCTGCGGCCGGTCACATCATGCAAAGCTCTGTTGTCTGCTCCATCACAGCAACCCAGCTTCGAGGTAGGGCAACATGGCAGCTCCCAGCAGCCCGGCATCGGGCCCGGTAGCTGCAGGAACTACATAGGTCTTGCCGGCAGTGAAGGATTGACCGGCCTCTGGCTGAGTGAGCGCATAGATGTAACTGAGTCGCCGTACTTCTTCGAACATCCGCGGGGCAAACAGATCCCATCCGCTAACCACACCGCCGCCAATCACGTAGAGCGGCAAATTGAAAACATTCACCAGCGTCGCCAAGGCCATGCCCAGGTACTTGCCCGCATCGGCAAAGATCTGCCGCGCGACTTGGTCTCCATCCCGGGCCAAGCCTGCCAAATCGCGCGCGCTGAATTCTCCCTGGTGTTCGATCCGGTGGGCGATCAGCTTGGCGATTCGGGGAGCCCCGCCGCGGGCAGCAGCCACGGTTGCCGCCCGGCCGATGGCCGTCGCGGAGGCGTATTGTTCCAGGCAGCCGCGGCCGCCGCAGCCGCATGCGAAGCCGTTCTCGACCACAGGAATATGGCCGCCCTCCCCGCCCATGCCGTTCATCCCATGCCAGATTTTTCGGTCGAGAATGATGCCCGCGCCCACGCCTGTCCCCAGGGTCAGCATGCACATGGAATCGCCAGGCATCTCCTTACCAACGCCGCTCTTCCATTCGGCCAGGGCCGCCGCGTTGGCATCGCACTCCACAATGACCGGGGCGTGCAGCATCGACTCCATCTCATCTTTGAGCATGAAGGCGTCGAAGCCAGGCAGATTTGGTGGCCGGTGAAATCTGCCGGAAGGCAGCTCGAGCGGGCCGGGAGCACCGACTCCCACGCCAAACAATTCATGACTTGGTCCGCATTGTTCGAGGATGCGGCGGATCGCGTCGCACATGTCTTGCACCACAGCCCCCGGACCGTCAGCCACGCGGGTGGGCACATTGATGAAAGCCAGACGCTTCCACTCGGGGTCGAAGGCGGCGATCCGCAGATTGGTGCCTCCCAGATCGATGCCGATCGTGAGCCGGCCCTGGGTGACACTCGGCGCTGGTGGTGCATTCTCCTGGCTGATCAAACCCTGCCGCCTCTACTGTGGAATTCTGACTCCCTAACGTTAACAAGCCGGAGGGACTCAGGCTACTCCGTCATCAGGGCGTTGCGTGTTACCATCAATTCCAGTTGGGCGGCTAGCTCAGTTGGTGAGACTGCCTGCCTTACAAAGATGCGTGCTGCCCTGGCGAGTTCCCAGCTACCAGCGGTAGTAGCGTCCAGCCGGACGAGCGCAGCACATCGCTCTTTTCGGTGTTAGGACATTCTGTCGATGCGGGCTTAACTCAGCGGTTAGAGTGCAATCCTTACAAGGTTGAAGTCGGGGGTTCAAATCCCTCAGCCCGCACCATCCCCGACAAAGAAGTAGTCGCGCCTTGTGAGGCTCTCGTGGCGTGGCATGACCGGCCTGTACCATAGGCATCGGAGTCGGTAATGCTCATGCAATGCAGCAAAAAATCAGCGGAGAGTTCGGAAATGAAATCACCTGTGCAAGTCCTGAGGACGGAATGATGGAATATACTTCGGTCGCCGATCCGTTTTCGATCCTCACGGTCGTGGTAGCCCCGGCAGTGCTTACCAATGCATCGTCTGTTTTGGCGCTGGGCACGAACAATCGCCTCGCGCGCGTGGCCGATCGTGCTCACACCGTGACCGCGCAATTAGCAAAGCCGGACGCCAGGGATCATGATGTCTCGGCCGCCGAGCTGGGCACGCTGCAAACACGTGCTCAACTGCTGTTACGAGCGCTTCGTTGCTTTTACTTGGGTCTCGGACTGTTCGCCAGTTCGGCTCTCATCTCGATCGCCGGTTCTATCGTGGTGTATTACGGCCGGCCATCGGCATTCCAGATAGCAGCTGGAATTGGCGTCGCGTGTGGAGCATCAGCGGTCATCGCGCTGGTCTGCGGCTGTGTCCTGATGATTCGCGAAACGCAGCTTGCAGTCAAAGGCTTAGCCTACGAAGCAAAATCTCACATCGGTTAGTCACCGATGCAGCCAGCGTCATAGGGGCGGCACGCTACTCGTGCCTGATAACCGCTCTGCCGGATAAGGAATCGCAGTTCGGAGGCTCAAATTGCTTACGTCAACTGGTCATCTTTGGAACGCCGAGCCTTCTACAATCCAGGCCGCGATGAACATAATTAGCCCGAGAATCCAGCAGAACACCCCAAGGGTCCAGGTGAATCCGATCGGGTGTGGGCGCGACACCGCGTGTGTGCGCAGCCAAATTCTAAAGGTCCAGGTCCCAGCGGACAGGACCAGGCCAAAGAGATTGATGGATATAGCCGCGTATCGGAGTCTTCTAAAACTGTTTTGTGCCATAAACCGAAAGGTGAGTTCTCCGCTCGCCCATACATCGGAAGCATATACCTTAAAGGCTTAAGAGTTCCACGAATAGCAATCGCGAATGGACGCTCGCACAATCATCAAATGTCCGAAATCGTCCTTCGGGCGGTTCTGTCCAGCATCGCATTGGTCACGCTGGTCGTCGCCGTCGCAATCTAAACAAGATCATTTCATGGGGAATGAAATGAAATCTAATGCGCGGTGCAGCGCGCGTAGATTTGGTGCAGCGCGCATAGATTTCCCTGTTGTCCAAAGCAGCAGATAGAGGTTTCTCCGCATCAGCGTATTTATGATCCGCAAACTTAAATCCGGCGAATATCGTCTGTATTCACGAAAGAAAAGCGTATCCACAGGAAAACGACGTAATCTGGGCACATTCGCCACGCTTGAGAAAGCAAAGCAGCATGAGCGCGAGGTGCAGTACTTTAAGAAGCATTGAGGGGCATCTGTTCGAAATGAACTTCTCCCTTACTCGTGCGCCAGCACAACTCCAGTCGAGACGCTTATGTCCGGCGGGAAATTGCGGCGATTAGTTCCATACGAGGGTTGCAATCGAGTTTTCCTTCATGGCGATGGCGGCAGACTTCAATCCCTGGTAGACCTGAATGGCTCTTGCGCCACCCGTATTGGTGAGAATTAGGACTTTCTCTCCCCCGGGATTTTCGACCGCGACGTGACCGAGGTTAACAGCCTCGCTCTGACTCTCGAAACGTCGAGCACCACGTTTCATGCTCTTCGAGAAATGCGTCAGAGCCCAATATTGGCCGCTACGAATCACCTCCTGCGTATGTGCGTTGATGATCACAATTCCACCACAGGGATAGGGCCCGATGTTGGGCTTACCGTGCTCGTCTGTCGCTACGTTCCAAGCCACCGCGGATCGGCAGCCGTTGTTTAGTACGTCGGTATAGGTGGTGCTCCATTTCGTCCAGTCGTCCTTATAGTGAGGATCGTTGTAATCAGTGCTGCCCTCGGTGAAATACATTTCCACCTCGGGATGTGCTGCCTGCACCTTGCTCATCATGCTCGGGACCCCTACATAACCGTGCCAGGCAACTGAATTCACATATCTCCTGAAGTCAGGATTATCGAGCTCGGAAATCACTCGGCCCCAGTAAACATAGTTGTGGTCCAGGATCCATATTTTCGTGGTCGTACCTGTCTTCTCGAACAGCGGTCCTATGTGGTCGGTGATGAACTCTGTTTCGCACTCCTGTGACCAGGTGCATGCCGGCATCTGGCCATGTTGATCGGCATCAATCTCGTTTTGCGTCGTGATTGCCTGGATAGGCACGCCCTCTGTGGCGTAGGCCCGTATGAACCTCAACATGTATTGCGCATAGGACGACAGATACTGACGGCTCATCGAGCCGCCCAGCATCGATTTATTCCACTTCATCCATCCCGGTGGACTCCAGGGTGAGGAAAAATAAAAGACTTCGGGATTCATCTCCCGCACCCGGCGCAGAATGGGCAAAATATACGCGCGGTCATGATCGATGGAGAAACGCTTCAACTCAGGATCGGCTTCTCCTTCGTCATAGCTATAGACCTCGGCAGCCGAGTCGGCAGCGCCTATACATGTTCGGTTGACGCTGAGGTTCATTGCCGATGGATGAAAAAGATCGTGCAGAAATTCTTCCCTCCGTTCCTGACCTAGTTGGCTGATCTGAAAACATGCGGCGTCCGAAAAGCATCCGCCAAAGCCGAGAATGTCTTGAAACTGATTACCCGTGACCAGGCGCACGGAGTCCGGACCCGGCGTTTCAGAAGCAGGCTGCCACGGAACTCTTTCACCGGCAGCGAAACGTTCTCCGTCGTTCGTGACCCAAACAGAAATGTCTGACTTGGGAGGAAGGGTATTGGCGGTGGTCGCGTCTTCGGCGCCAAACGAAGAGGCGGCCGTGCTGAGCGCGCCCGCCGCAAATGCCGTTCGCTTGATAAATTCCCGCCGTGAACTTGAAGTGCTCATTCTCGTGCATCATAAGCGCTTTGAAGAAGCATGAAAAGTTTGTCAATTTCTGCTGCGGACGGCTTTGGAGGTATTTCCACACGACCAAACAAAACAAGTGTCTTAAAGGTTTAGGTCAGCGAAATATCTTGACTTGGATTGATCAACTCCACTATAAAACAGGTGAAAATAAGCGGTTAGATGGTGTGCGTATTTTATGAAACAGTTCAACTAACGAGAGACCAGGAGGAGGAACAGTATGAAATGGCACCCAGAGATGTTCGGCCGGCCCTTGATGGCATTGCTTTCCCGGGTCCCCGTTTTGGTGCTGATTTTCATACTGGCTATCGGCGGTGAAATGGCCCGTGCCAGCGTGACCGCAACCATCTCCGGTGTCGTGCGAGACCCAAGCGGCGCGGTGGTCCCTGGAGCGCAAGTGATTGCGAAGAATCGCGAAACCGGCACCTCGGTGACCATCCTCACGGACGAGCAGGGCTTTTACTCCCTGCAGGGATTGCCTGTCGACACCTACGATGTGGAAATAAACAAGTCGGGATTCAAGAGATCAGTCCAGTCGGGCTTGTCCCTTTCCGTCAACGATGTTCTGCAGCTCGACGTAGTGCTCGAGGTGGGAAGCGCCGAGGAGAAGATCACAGTTTCCGCGGACGCTCTGCACGTCGAAACCACCAGTAGCCAGATGGGCGAGGTGATCAGCGGCGAGACCATGACCGCCGTCCCGCTTGTATCCCGCAGCTACACTGACCTGCTGGCTCTTCAGCCCGGCGTTGCACCCACTTCTTCCGGCCTGGCGGGTGGGCAGGGAGGCAACTTCAGCGCCACCGGGTTTACCATCACTCCCATTTCCGGCAGCCTCAATGCCGGCAATCAATCGGTGAATGGCCAGCGAGAGGCTTCCAACGGCTTCCTGCTCAATGGAACTACAGTTCAGGAATTCGCTTTCTCTGGTACCGGGATCATCCCCAACCTCGATTCCATCGAAGAGTTCCGCATCCTTACCAACAACTTCGATGCCGAGTATGGAAACTACGCCGGCGGCCAGATCAACGTCATCACCAAGTCGGGTTCCAACCGATTTCACGGAAGCGTCTTTGAGTTTCTGAGGAACACCGACTTCGATGCCAAGAATTACTTTGCCAGCACACGCGATGATCATAAGGAGAACCAGTTCGGAGGCACCATCGGCGGTCCGATCAAACGCGACAAGCTTTTCTTTTTCGGCGACTACCAGGGCGATCGCATCATCATCGGGCAGAGCGCGCTAGGGCGCATTCCGGTGCCCTCGGATGCAGAACGCGCCGGAGATTTCTCCGACCCGGCCCTGGGGCTGGCCGGCAGCGTCAAAGGACCTTTTTGGGCGCAGCAGTTATCAACCAATCTCGGCTACACCGTAACCCAGGGAGAGCCCTACTATTTCGCCGGCTGTAACTCCGGGAACTGTGTTTTCCCAGGCGCCCAGATACCCGCCAGCGTGATTACTGCGCCCTCGAAGAATCTATTGGCTTACGTTCCCCCGGCAAACACAACGGATGGCGGAAACACCTACTTCACCCCGAACAGTCTTCCTCAGCGTCTGACGGACGACAAGACCAGTGGACGCATTGATTTCAATACCCGCGTGGGACTGCTTACCGGCTACTACTTCTTCGATCAGTATGACCAGAACATTCCTAACGCCCTGCTGCCAGGGTTCGGCAGTGAAAACACTGGCCGTTCCCAGGTTGTAGATATCGCCGATACCAAAACATTAAGCACCGGCGCCATCAATGAGGTGCGCTTCGGTTTCACGCGGCTTAAGTTTGAACTGCACGCCCCCTCGGGAGGGGAGGGTGTCACTCCTGGAACCCTGGGCTTCGCCTATGGGCCCGATACTTTGGGCATTTCACCTTCGGTTCCCCAGTATGCTCATGTCCCAAATATGAACTTCAACACCTTCTCCTTCGGGGCGGCGGGAGCACCTCTGGGGATCACAGAGAACACAGCTCAGGTCATCGACAATTTCAGCAAGATCATCCACACCCACACCCTTACCTTTGGTGGACAGTTCCGCTACAACCAGTTGGTCGAGTACAACCTGGGATCAAACGGCAACTTCGGCTTTGATGGCAGCGAAACAGGAGTGGACTTTGCTGATTTCCTGATTGGCGCACCGACCTCCTACTCCCAGGGCCAAGGGTATCCTTCCTATGGACGGTCGCGCTATATCGGCCTCTTCGCCCAGGACAGCTGGCGCGCCCGGCAAAATCTGACACTCAATTTCGGTCTCCGCTGGGATGTCAGCAGGCCGTGGTCAGAGTTGCACAACGAAATTGAAACCCTGGTGCCTGGACTCCAGTCACAGGTCTTTCCCGGATCTCCCGTAGGCTGGGTCTTCCCCGGAGATCCGGGGGTACCGACGACGCTGGCTCCCACCCGTTACAACAATTTTGCCCCGCGTTTCGGACTTGCCTATTCGCCTTCGGCGGAGAGCGGCCTGATGAGAAAGCTGACCGGCGAACCAGGCCGGAGCAGTGTGCGTGCAGCCTGGGGTAGATTTTTCAGCACCTTCGAGGGAGCGACCAACTTTAACGAAATTGGCGATGCGCCATTCGGCAACTATTACGGTAGCCCGGTCCCGCCTGAGTTCGTCACCCCGTTTGTAGATCGCGGTACCGGCAACGTGGAAGGGCAGCGCTTCCCGGTACCTCCTCCGCCCGCGAACTCCTCGCCCAGCCACCCGGACACTTCGATCAACTGGGCGAACTTCTTGCCTATCGGAACCTCTCCCGCCTTCTATTACAAGAACGTTTTGCCGTACGCGGAGGAATATGAGCTCTCCCTGCAGAGACAACTCGGTTCGTCGGTATTGGTTTCACTTAGTTATGTGGGCTCGCAGGGCCATCACCTTCTCTCCTCTCTTGAAGCCAATCCAGGGAATTCGGCGCAGTGCCTCAGCGTAAGTCAACTGACCGAGGTTGCTCCGGGTACCTCGACCTGCGGGCCGAACGGAGAGAACGGCGTGTACACCACTGCCACGGGAGCCACCATCAACGGCACCCGCGGACCTTTCGGGCAGAACTTCACCAGCGAAGGCTACTTCATTACTTCGGGCAACTCCAATTACAACTCCTTGCAGGCGAGTGTGCGCCAACGGATATCTCATCTCACTTATCTGGCGGGATACACCTACTCCAAGTCGTTGGATAATGCATCTGGCTACGGCGAACAGATCAATCTGCTTAACCCCGGCCAGTATTCCCTCTCCTCCTTCAACGTCGCTCACAATTTTGTGATCAGTTATGATTATGAGCTTCCTGTCTATCTCCTTCCCGGGCCATCAAGATTGGTGAAGGGATGGAAATTGAGTGGGATCACCCGGTTCTCGACCGGCAATCCAGTCACTCTTTACGAGGTGGATGATCGCTCGCTGTTGGGCACTGCCGGTGCCGGCGCCATCTCCATCCCAATCGACAGGCCGAACTTCACCAATGGTCCGCTGAGCATCACCAATCCCCGTAAGGGCCAGCCTTACTTCAATACGGCGCTCTTTGCTCCGGAAGACCTGGGTCAGATCGGAAGTGCGAACCGGCGATTCTTTGCTGCCCCCGGGCTGAACAACTGGGATGCCGCACTCCTGAAAGACACGGCCATCAAGGAGGGGATCAACCTGGAGTTTCGGGCAGAGGCGTTCAATGCTTTCAATCACGCTCAATTCGGGCAGCCGGACGGAAACGTAAACAGCGGCACGTTCGGAATCATCAGTACCGCCAACTCACCGCGCATCATGCAGCTCTCCTTGAAGCTGCTATTTTAATCATGGTTTCCACCCTCCGTGTTTAGCGCGCGCTCGATGAGGTGAGCGGCCGCTCTGCACGTTGGTGATGGGAGTCTTCTCTTCTATTCGTCGCTCCCCCGAGGATCATGCAAAACTTATTTGCCGCACTCCTGGCTTTCGGGCTTCTCTGCGGCACCGCACATGCGGCGAAGCAGACGCAGAAAATCGTTGTGGTCATCAGCCTGGATGGGTTTCCCGCCTATGCTCTTCAGGACCCTCGGCTGCCCATTCCAACCCTGCGCAAATTGGCGGGCGAAGGCGCGGTCGCGGCTGCGATGCAACCGGTCAATCCAACTGTAACCTGGCCCAATCACACCACGTTGGTAACGGGTGTTGACGCCGCGCATCACCAGGTTCTGGTTAACGGATTGCTGACCCGCAAGACGGATGGATCGATCAGCATCGAGCCCTGGCGTAACAAGGACCTGTTGGTTCATGCCAGGACCGTCTATGATGCCGCATATGAAGCAGGTCTTACCACCGCCCAGGTGAATTGGGTTGCGATCTATGGCGCCAGGACGATCACATGGTCCTTCCCCGAGCAACCTGACCCCAATGGCCTGATCGAGGGTCAACTCGTCTCGGCAGGGTTAGTTACACGGGATCAACTGGCTAACTTCGATGATAGTAGTCCCGCGTGGCAGGACGAAATCCGGACGGATGCCGCGATCGAGATCCTTAACCGTTACAAACCCAATCTCCTGCTACTCCATCTTCTGTGTCTAGACGACATCAACCATCAATACGGCCCGATGAGTATGGCAAGTCTTGAGGCCATGGCGTTTCTTGACGATCGGGTAAAGCAGATCGTCGACACGCTTCGCAGTTCCGGGCGCCCCGCGACTATCCTGGTTGTCTCCGACCATGGATTTCGCAAGATCATGCATACCATCCATCCCAACGCCGTATTGCGCCAGCAAGGATGGGTGAAGACTGAGAATGGCAAGCCGAACTGGGACGCCTGGGTTGTTCCGGATGGCGGTACGGCCATGGTGTATGTAAAAGATCCTGCACAGCGAGCGACACTGGTGCCAAAGCTCAAGGCTCTCTTTACCGCGCTTGACGGGGTAGAGCATGTGTATCAGCAACAGGACCTGGCAGGGCTTGGGTTGCCCTCGCCGCAGCAGAGCGACCAGGCGCCAGACCTTCTCATTGCGGCCAAGCCAGGGTATGGCTTCGCGAGTGGCGCCCAAGGCGCTGGGAGTGGAGACTCCAGCGGAGGCACACACGGGTACCTGAACAACGACTCGGAAATGCAGGCAATCTTTCTGGCATGGGGAGATGGGATCCGGCCCGGAGTCCGCCTCGATCGCATTTCTAACCTGGACGTCGCTCCAACCATCGCCACCTTGCTAGGCGTTGAGCTGAAGAATGTGACTGGCCACCCGTTAGATAAAATTCTGACGGATGTCTCCTCGTCGCATGGGTCCCAATAACCTCACTGCGGGCCCTTCGATCGCCAATCGAAAGGTTTGCGCTTTCTTCTTGGGGAGCGAGCGCGCGTTTGTCTATAGTAGGGCGCGGAGGGTTTGCTCTTTATGTCTCAGATTTCAATTGCTCCAGCCACGCCCGTGGTGGTGGTCGGCTTCGATATGCCGTTTTGGCCGCTGGTCCGATTCCTGATCAAGATTGCGATTGCCTCCATCCCCGCTGGTATCGTAATCGCTTTCTTTTACACGGTGCTTGGCTGGATCTACGGCGCCATCCTCATCGCTACGCATCACACCAACCTGGTGCGATAGAACCGGAAAAGACGATGAAACGATCCGTTATGCCCAAGATAGCGTCCCTGCTTGCGCTTGTCCTGGCACTCACTACCAGTGCCTTCGCGCAAGAGAATCCATACTTCAGCAACTGGCCTGTAGGCCTCTCCCCGCAAGAGGTGGGCAAGCGGGTGGCTGAACATTTCGTCACCAGCCCGCACCAGTACGGCCCGACGATTCACTACTCCGAGGTGGCCACCTGGTACGGCGCGCTCACGTTTGCCTCTCTCACCCATGACGACACCCTACGCACCGCGCTGATCCACAAGTTCGAGCCGCTTACACCCGGTGGAGCGGAAGCGGCCCGCATCCCCGTGCGTCACCATGTGGATGACTCGATCTTTGGTGTGGTGCCGCTGGAGATCGCAATTCAAACTAAAGATCCAAAATATCTTGCCATGGGAAAGGGATGGGCTGATCGTCAATGGGAGAATCCGCAGCCGGATGGACTCTCGGCAGAAACACGCTTCTGGGTCGACGACATGTATATGCTCACCATCCTGCAGCTGGAAGCGTACCGTGCCACCGGGGATAGGAAGTACCTCGATCGCGATGCGCTGGAAATGACGGCCTATCTCGATAAGCTGCAGCAACCCAACGGGCTTTTCTATCACGCGCCCGATGTGCCTTTCTACTGGGGCCGCGGTGACGGCTGGGTCGCCGCCGGCATGGCGGAGATGCTTCGTGACCTGCCCCAGGATCATCCGCAGCGTAAGCGCATCCTCAAGGGCTATCAGCTGATGATGAGTGCGCTGCTCAAGTACCAGGGTAAGGATGGCATGTGGCGGCAACTGATCGACCACGACGAGGCCTGGCCAGAGAGCTCAGGTTCGGCCATGTTTACCTTTGCTCTGATTACCGGGGTGAAAAACGGTTGGCTCGACGGAGCAACCTACGGGCCTGCCGCGCGAAAAGCCTGGATCGCGGTCACCGGCTACATCGACCAGAATGAAAATATAACCAGCGTCTGCCAAGGCACAGGAAAACAGAACAGTTACGAGTACTACATGGCGAGAAAGCGCATCACCGGCGACTTCCACGGACAAGCTCCTGTGTTATGGGCCGCTTCCGCACTCCTCCGCTAGGCGGCTGGGTAACGGACCTGCAGGCGCGCCCATCCCTCGGGTTAGGAAATCGCCAAGAAGGGCACTGGCGGCAGAGCTACAGAACTTCGTCTACCGAGAACATCTGTGTACGAAGGGCACGGCTGAAGCCGTGCCGCATCGAACCAAAGCTGATGAGGGCTTTAGCTCCCTGAGGTACGCTTTTCTGCCGTCGGAGCGATAAGCAGATGATTGGTCCTCATTTGCTCTGGGGCGGCGGCATGATCCAACCCCAAAGATCGCCCTCGGGTGCCTTGCTGCTATCGATCTCCACATAAAGAGCGCCCTTTCGCAGGGCAGTGAGCTGGCTGGGACTGAGCTGTATCGTGCCGCTCAACGTCCCACTCGTAGCAGGAGAGATGGTGAGATTCCCGATGACCGGTCCGCGCACGCCGGGCAGCGAACCCATGGCCAGGTGCGCAGCGGCAGGCGCGCCGAGTAGTCCGCTGAAGGAGCCCTGGAGTATGAGTTTGCTGTCCTCAAGTGTCGCAGTGACTGTGCCGTAACCCGAGCTGTCAGCGCGCGTGCCGACCAGCCGTGGCCCCGGAGAAAGCCGGAATGTGATGGTGGACGACGCATTGGCGCCGAGCAGGGCAGCCAGCATGCAGGCGCCAAGCAGGAAGCTAGCTTTCCTCTCCACTGTGCTCAGGACTTGAACCGGGCTCAGGAAAGTCAGTGTCCGCGTCTTTGAGCAGTTCATCCTGATCCCGGTGACCTATCTGGTCCTGCAAATTGGGCCTGCCGTTGGTGGAGGGGGTGCTGGTGTCTTCTTCTTCCGCTCCCTTGTGGAGATCGCTGTCTGGGTGTTGTTCTCTTGGCATGGTCTTTGAGAGATGAAGGTTTCGCTCACGAAGTTGTCCTCAGGGCCGGTATATCTCCGGCCCTGAGTCGTTTTTGGACTATAAGGCCGCGGTGACAGCCTTCACTTCTGTGTAGTTGTGAAGCACTTCCTCGCCCATCTCGCGGCCCCAGCCGGATTGCTTATATCCGCCAAAGGGCAGGGAAGCGTCGAAGACGTTGTGGCAATTGATCCAGACGGTTCCGGAGCGAATGCGCCGCGCCATCTTGTGGGCGGTGCTCAGATCGCGGGTCCAGACACTGGCGGCGAGCCCATAGATGCTGTCATTCGCCTCGCGTGCCATGCGATCCAGATCGGCATCCGAGAATGACTCGGCGCAGACCACGGGTCCGAAGATCTCTTCGCGCACGACCTTCATGTTCGGTTTGGTGTTGGTCAGCACGGTGGGCTGAACGAAATATCCCCGGTCCCCATGCCGCTTGCCGCCGGCCGCTACTCTTGCGCCCTCTTTGACGCCGGAGGCGATATAGCTGGTGACTTTGTCGAACTGTTCTTCGCTGACTAACGGCCCCATCCCTGTCTGCGGGTCGAGACCGGGGCCCATGTTAATGCCACCGGCAATGTCGCTGACGCCCTGCAGGACCTTGTCATAGACGCTTTCGTGCACGAAGAGACGTGAGCCGGCGCAGCAGCATTGTCCCTGGTTAAAGAAGATGGCGCTGGCTGTTCCTGGGATCGCGGTTTCAAGGTCGGCGTCGGGGAAGATGATGGCTGGGCTCTTGCCGCCCAACTCCAGGCTCACTTTCTTCAAGTTGCCGGCGGAAGCTTGCACGATCAACTTGCCGACTTCGGTGGAGCCGGTGAAGGCGATCTTGTCGACCAGGGGATGTGCGGCGAGCGGTGCGCCCGCGCCTTCCCCATAGCCAGTGAGGATATTGACCACACCCGGAGGAAAGCCTGCCTGATCGAACAGTTCGGCCAGACGGAGACCGGACATCGGCGTTTGCTCGGCGACCTTCAGAACGACGGTACAGCCCGCAGCCAAGGCTGGTGCAAGCTTCCAGGCTGCCATCAACAGCGGGAAGTTCCAGGGAATGATCTGGCCGACGACGCCGATCGGCTCACGGATAGTGTAGGAGTGGAAGGCGCCGGGCGTGGAGAAGGAAAGCGTGGAGCCCGAGATTTTGGTTGCCCAGCCGGCCATGTAACGGAACATGTCGACGGCTAATGGAACATCGGCAACGCGCGCAACTGACAGGGGCTTACCGTTGTCGAACGATTCAATCTCCGCGAACTCTTCCAGGTTCGCCTGAAGCAGGTCGGCTACTTTCCAGAGCAGCTGGCCGCGTTCGGAGTTCGACATTTTACGAGTCCATGGGCCCTCGTCAAAGGCCCGGCGTGCGGCGATCACTGCACGGTCCACATCCTCGGTCTCAGCTTCCGGTACTTGTGCGACCACTTCGCCAGTGGCCGGGTTGTAGACCGGAAAAGTTTTGCCGGATGCGGCCAGGACAAAGCGTCCATCAATCAACATGCGGTGTTGGCGGGAGAAGAACTCCGCGGTTTTCGAATTCAGGCGTGAATCAACGGGGATGGTTGCCATCAAATACCTCCGGCGCGGCCGACAGGAAATTGTTTTGGGGGTGGGACGCTGTCGACTTCGAACGCCGTTGGAAACGATAGCACCGCAGCGGAAGGGCAGTCCAGTGGACGGGAAAACGGTCAATTCTTCTCGGTTTAGGGTAGGCCGGGGATTTATCCCCCGGCGCAAACTGTAATAATCGTGGGCTATACAGGCTGCAGAAAAAGCTCGAATAACAAGCGAAAGCCGAATTTAGTCCCGAAGGGACGGCTGAACTTAGCCCAGGACGCTAGTCCTGGGTTGGATTTGAAAGGACGACCCAGCCTGTCCCGGCGTGCCGTGGGTCCCGCAGGGACGGCTGAAAATAGGCCGCGACGCAATCCTCCTCCAGCCGTCCCTGCGGGACTCAATCATGTTTCTTGTTGCACCCAGGACTAGCGTCCTGGGCTAAGTTCAGCCGTCCCTTCGGGACTAAATTTCTAAATCCCGGTTCTCACAACCCTCTGAAGCCTCTGAGGTATGCTCTCCTGCCCGCATCCAAGATATGAAGGTCAGCCTGCCCGACACTCTTGCAGGGCCTCTTTCATAGAGGCCTCTAGGGCTAGGTAGGGGGATAAGCGCTTGGCTTGGCGGCGTAGATGCGGACGCCCATACCGTTCAACTTGCTACGGCCTTCCTGGGCTTCCGGGGTCTGTGGGTAGCGCTGCACCAGGGTCCGCAATTCACGGACCCCGGCGTCTTTCTGGCCCATTTCAATGAGCGATTGTCCCTTGCGCAATTCAGCGGCGGGAGCTTTTGGATTGCCCGAATATTGTTCCAGAACAGCGTCGTAGCTCTTGATCGCCGCGGCGTACTTGCCTTGCTTGTAGTTGATCTCACCCAGGTAAAACTGGGCATTCCCGGCCAGCGGATCCTGCGGATAATAGTGGATCACGTCCCCAAATTCAGACACGGCAATGTTGTACTTGGCGGAATTGTAGTCACGCAAAGCACTCTGATAGAGCTGGTCTACGGGGGGCGCCGCGGGGGTCGGGGGCGTCAATTGCGGCGCTGCCGCCTGGCCTCCGGGACCCTGGTTTGGACCCTGGTTTGCCGGCATCCCTCCAGCCGGAGGAGGACCGCCCCCGGGCTGGGCCGGCATACCATTCACGTTTTGCATTTGACCCTGGATCGATTGCATCTGCGTGGTCAAGTTGCCAATGCGTGTCTTCAGCTCGTCGACGGAGTCGTTCAGCGACTGGATCTGGGTCGATAGCTGGGTGTTGCTGGAACCCCGCTGGTCATTCTCCGCTTTTAATGTCTGCTGCAAAGCGTTAACGGCGGCCATCATCCGGTTCACATTGTCAGTGTTTTGCTGCACCAGGTTGACGATGACGCCCATGCGTTCGTCATTCGAGGTCTGCAGGTGCTGCACCATGTCTTGCAGTTGCTGTACCTGGGTTTGCAGCTGGACCATGTCCTTGGAGACGGCAAATGCTTGGGGCAATCCAACAGGCAAGGCAAAGAGGGCAACGGCTGTGAGACGGACGATGTATTTAGGCATGGGCTCCCCCGTGACAGTTCAAGGAGCGGCCGGGGCCGCTCCCTTTAGTCTAGTCCGCAGCTATCGATCGAGCGAGAAGCCGGCACGGCGATTCTGCTGCCAGCACGCCTCGTTGGCCTCGGTGCAAAATTGCTTCTCCTTGCCGTAGCTCACAGTGCGAACGCGATCCGGGCTAACGCCCCCATTGACCAGAGCCTGCTTGGCCGCATTGGCACGGTTTTCTCCCAGCGCAAGGTTGTATTCAGCCGATCCGCGATCATCGCAATATCCGCCAACGACGATCTTGAGTGTAGGATGCGCGGCCAGGAAGCTTGCGTCCTGAGCCAGGACGGTCTGGGCATCGGGACGGATCTCATAGCTGTCGTAGTCGAAGAAGGCCGGCTTCACATTTTGCTCGAATATCTGTTCGTCCATGTTTTCGCCGGTATTCTGGGGCGGCGCAGCGGGAGCCGTAACTGTCAGCCGTGCGGTGGCATCGGTGGAACCGCCGGGGCCGCGGGCGACAAGGTGATAGGTGGTTGATTCGGTGGGGGTAACGTTCTGCGTACCGTAGGCATTTACGGTGCCGATGCCGTCAATCGAGATCTCGGTAGCATCGGTGGTCTTCCAGGCGAGGACTGCGCCTCCGCCCGGGTTGATGCTGTCAGGCGTCACGGTGATAGAGGCGGTTGGTGCGGGAGAGGTAGCTGCAGGCGGGGGCGGCGGTGGAGGGGGCACCGCTTTCTTGTGGCAGCCGGCCGCGAAGGCGAGAGCGGCGACGGCGATGAGCGAAGCGAAATGCCTATGATGCGGAGTCTTCACGATGTTCTCCTATGTTCAGTTCGTTCCCGGGCTTGACTGCAGCATCGGCTTGTCTGCCGATGGACGTCAGTAACGCTATTTCCAACTCCAGTTGGGCATCGAATTTCCACTGCTCTGGGTCAGCCGATGTTGCTCGGTGCCATCGGAAAGCATGGTCCATATTTCGGCTCCGCCACCCTTTTCGCGTTGGAATACGATGTGCCGCCCATCCGGAGACCAGGAAGGAAAATCCTGTCGTCCCTCGTCATGGGTGAGTTGGGTCCAGCGTTTGCTGGCAATGTCCATGATGTAGATGTCCTGCCCACCCGGTGCGCCGGGACCGTACTTGCGGTTCCAGGCAAACGCCAGGAACTGGCCGCTGGGCGACCAGGCCGGCGAGGTGGCATAGCCGCCGTCTGTCAGGCGCTGCACGCTGGTTCCATCCGAATCCATGATGTAGATCTGTGGCAAGCCGGTGCGACCGCTGCACCAGGCAATCTGCGAGTTGGTCTTGGGGTTCCAGGTTGGCGAAACATCCGGCCCCTTAAAGGTGGTTATTTGTTTCACGTTGCCGCCATTGGCATCGGCGGTGTAAATCTCGGGATCGCCCGAACGTGAACCAGAGAAGGCAATCTTGGAGCCGTCGCTTGCCCATGCCGGGGAGAGGGTGGTCCCGACCATGGAAGGAAAGCTGACGATGCGGCCCAGTACCAGCGAAAACATTCGAATCGCCCATCCCTTACGTTCCAGCGAGGCAAAAGCGATGCGATCGTTGTTGGGGGAAACGCGAGGGGAAAGGGAGATGGTGCCCAGATGCGTGACCTGGTGCGCGCCTTGCCCGTCGTAATCCATTTGCCAGATTTCTTTGTTCCCGCCGCGGGATGCGACGTAAAAGATGTGAGTCTCGGCGATGCCGGGAATGCCGCCTCCCAGGCGGGTAATGATCTCGTCGGCAAAACGATGAGCGATGAGGCGCGCATTATCCTGGCTGGCCGCTTCGTTGTACTGCTTACCCAGGATCTGCGGTGAAGCGGGGTTCTTGGCATCGAAGAGCCAACCGTAGACTGCCAAACGGCCACCGTTTACGGAGAATGATCCGAAGGCCACAAAGGCGGCGTTTGCCGGCGCAGCTGCCCACTGCGCCAGGTTCATCTGTTGCGGAGACGCGGGCATGATGGGCGGAGCCATGCTCTTCGAGACCATGTCAAAAATGCCGGCGCTATTCAGATCGTTGTAGAGTGTGGTGTCGAAGGTGGTTTTGAGCGCCGGGGTTTGCGGGTCAGCGGAAGCGGGATTAAAGTCGGCCGCGGCCAGGCGAATGCGTGCCGCACCCAGATTGGTACCCGTGCGCACCCAATCCTGTGCATCTGCCTGCCAGCCAAAGGGAAGGATCAGAAGGATAAGAAACAGAAACCGGAAGTGGGGGGAGGAAATTCCTTTTATAGCTCTCATGCCCTACGCAATATTGAGTTTATATGATAAAAACCCATCTTCGTTACACCGGTAACCACATCGGGTACCGGTTCGGGCACGTCAGTGCAGCTTGCCTGCCGCCATCATCCAGTGCGCCGGAACGATGCAGTCGCGCAATGGCGCTATGAATCTCCAACCTCGTGCCCCACCAAACCACGGGAACAAGCTGCTTCGCCAGCCTCTTAACCTTATCGCTTGTCTGTTCATGAACGCAGAGTGGGATCAGAGCACTGGAGTCCCAGAAAGCGGTGTTGCGGTTCACCGGTCTTCGGCCTTCTCATCCAGGATTGCTTGCATTGCGGCATTTCCTTTGACTGCCGCCCTCGGCATTTTCCAGAGTTGGTCGAGGTCTAGAGGTTTTTCAGGCAGGCGCATGGCTCCGGCGGCAACGAGGACCAACTCCTCGTCAGTTGCATCCTCGGCGGAAAACGGGATCAACTTGGCGACGGGCAGATTTCGATCCCGGATGACGACGACTTCGCCGCTCTTGGCATAGGTCAGGTAGGTGCTGAGCCGATTCTTAAGTTCTGCTACATTGACGCTCCG
Organism: uncultured Acidobacteriaceae bacterium; assembly: GCA_963717225.1. Taxonomy (GTDB): domain Bacteria; phylum Acidobacteriota; class Terriglobia; order Terriglobales; family Acidobacteriaceae; genus PALSA-350. Next base: position 38,659 of record CAVQWB010000012.1, read on the forward strand.
CATGGGCCCACCTCAGTATGGCTATTATAGCCACGCCCTCTTATGCGCGTCGGAAATGCGTCCTCGTAGAAGTGCCGGGCCGCCCAGCAAGTTACGCTGCTTGCCAAAAGTCCGTGCTGTTATTACATTAGTAATAACAGCACGAAGAGGTGCGGTCATGGTTGAACTTAAGGTCCGAAAGTTCGGGAACTCGCTCGGGGTCGTACTGCCCAAGGAAGTGATCAATCGTCTGCACACGGCCGATGGCAAAGCCTTGTTCCTGATCGAAGCACCGGACGGCGGCTACCAGCTTACGCCTTACGATCCGAGCTTCGAGAAGCGGATGGCGAAAGCGGAGGACATCATCAATCGTTACCGGAACACGTTGCATGTTCTCGCGAAATGAAGAAGCCGGTCTGGATCGACGTGCGCGATGCGCTCGTACTGCATGACCGTCTTCTTGCGCTGCATGGCGGAGCCACGGGCCTACGCGATGCCGGCCTGCTAAAGTCGGCACTGGCCCGACCGGAACACCAGCATACCTATGCCGAAGCCGCTGACCTGATCGATATGGCGACTGCCTACACCGCAGGTATCGTGCGCAACCACCCTTTCCTCGACGGCAACAAGCGTACCGGCTTTGTAGTCGGAATCCTGTTTCTCGAGCTCAACGGCTATCGCTTCGTCGCGAGCGAAGAAGATGCAGCACAGGCAGTTCTGAAGCTCGCGGCCGGCACGCTTGACGAGGCGGGTTACAGCTCGTTCCTTCGTGGCAATGTGGTGCGCAGAAAGAAATAAATCTCTGAAGGTCCCTCCACTCCAGCCGCGTAGGGGCCACGCCAAGTGCCGGAACACTTGCATGGCTGAGACCAAGTAAGCTGGGTCTCATGGACCATTTCGTTACAACTTCCTGGCTCGCCGGCCGGCTGGACGATCCTGGTGTCGTTATCCTCGATGCCACGCTTCCCCCGGTCGGCGTCACCCCGCCGGTGGACACCCATGCACGCTACTTGGCGAAGCATATTCCTGGCGCAGTCTTCTTTGATATCGAGGAGCTTTCCGACCGCTCCAGCCCGCTGCCCCACATGTTGGCCCTGCCCGATGCTTTTTCCCGAAGCATGTCAGCTCTCGGCATCAGCGATTCCATGGCAATCGTTATCTATGAGCAGGAGGGTATTTTCTCTGGCCCGCGTGCGTGGTGGACGCTGAAGACCTTCGGCGCGCAGAATGTCTACCTTCTCGACGGCGGCCTTCGCGCCTGGATCGAAGCCGGTCTTCCAACGCAGTCTGGGAATATTCATCGTGCTCCGGCCATCTTCCACGCCAGGCTCGATCAAAATGCTGTGAAGGACTTCTCGCAGATGCAGCAGATGATTGCGGCGCAGGGGCAAATTCTGGACGCCCGCTCAGCGGGCCGGTTTGCCGGCGCCTTACCGGAGCCCCGCCCCGGCATAAGTTCCGGACATATGCCCGGAGCGACGAGCATTCCGTTCACTGAACTGGTGGAAGATGGCCGCCTGAGGCCCGTTGAAGAACTCGGCCGCATCTTCGCTGCGAAGGGCGTGGATTTGCAACAGCCCATCACTACTACGTGCGGCTCCGGCGTTACGGCTGCTGTGCTCGCGCTTGGACTCGAAGTCATAGGCGCGAAGCACGTGAGCTTGTATGACGGCTCGTGGGCAGAGTACGCCGCTCATCCGGAAGCAGTGATCGAGAAAATCACTTAGCGAACCTGCCAGCGCATCCGTGAACAGGCCGGCACATCTCATCCTTCCTGATGTTCGGGATGAGTACATTCTGGAAAGGCAACGAGGTAAGTGTTGCCGATATATTCCATCTCTTTGTGTATTCCTGTCGCAGACGTATAGTAGCCGTTGACCGTCATCTGTTTCAGCGTCACGAAGAACCGTTCGCAGATCGGTTTGTGGATCCTCTTCGTTGGCGGCGGCTTTGCGCAGCGCCTCGGCCAGCGATGAACTCTTAGCCTCCTCGCGGATCAGCCGGATCCCATCCTTCCATTGCTTCTTGACGGCGTCGCTGCTGGTGGCCACCATCAGGTCAGCAAATAGGTTGGTCCCGGCCTCGTGCGCGCCCGGAGAGTGGTCGTCGGCAGGGATAATCATTTCCATCAGCTGGTCGAGAAGGCGGCTTTCCTCTTCACTGAAGAACTGCAACGTGTATGCAGTAGCTGTGGGCGCCGCCGGGGCTGCCTGCATATGGTCCATAGCGGCTCCCGGCAGTGCGTTCAGCTTTTGTGATAGCGCGGTGAGGGCGACTATTTTGAGCACCGCTCTTCTTTCCATATTCTCCTCTGAGCCTTACAAAGCCTGGCAAGGTGTGGAAACTTGCCTCCGATCAGGATCGCTGCCCTAGCGCTAAGCCGTTTTCCTGTAGAGGTAATGGACGGGCTGAAGCCCGTCCCCACAAATCGCTCTGCGACGCTTACAGTTCACCTCTTTTTCGTTGCTCCTTTATATAATCGGCGGCGCGCAACGACAGGGCCATGATGGTAAGCGTGGGATTTTTCTCGCTGGAAGTGGTGAAGGAGCTTCCATCGGTGACGAAAAGATTCTTCACGTCCCGCGCCTGGCAATAGCTGTTGAGCACCGACGTGCGCGGATCTTTTCCCATGCGCACCGTCCCCACCTCGTGGCTCGCAAAGCCCGTGGGACCCTTACCGAAACTCGGGAATACCGTGCCTTTCATGTGCGACGAAACTTCCAGCATGCTCTGCTTGGACGCATTCCACAAAGCATGATCATTCTCGCTGAAGCGAAAATGCACGACGGGCGTCGGAATTCCATGAGCGTCCACGCGGGCCGGATCGACCGTCACATAGTTCCGGTAATCGGATGTGACCTTGCCCCAGCTCCCAAAGGACAAATATCCAGGCTGCATTCTCCGCACCTGCTGCTTAAACGCCGCTCCATAACCTGGCAGCCGGGTAGCCTGGTGCGGAAACATGTAACTGGAATAGTTAACTTGAAATCCCCAACCCCCGATGTAATCGGTCTTGCCAAAAAGATGGTTGTAACGCGGCACGTAGACGTGATCGGTGGCGCCATCCTGGTTGGAAGGCTTTTGCCCTTCGAGTTCCTCCAGATAGATGGTGACCGACTCATTCAGGTGGCCGTTGAGATGATGCCCGACCCTGCCGCTGGAATTGGCAAGTCCCGCAGGGAATTTAGGCGACCGCGAATTGAGCAGGAGTCTCGCCGACTCCACGGTGGAGCAACAGACCACCACGATGGCAGCCTTGACTTGCTGTTCCGCGCGAGTCTCCGTGTCGATGAAGGAGACCGCGCTCGCCAGGCCCTCGCGGTCGACCAGGATCTCGCGTGCGAGCGCATTCTGGCGCAGGGTGAAATTGCCGGTAGCCCGAGCTTTGGGCAACATGCAATCGGGAGTACTGAAGATCGACGCGACGTCGCATCCATCCATGCAGTGGCCACAATAATGGCAAGGCGGCCGCTTGTCGTAAGGCCGGGTGAGGACTGCCTTGCGCACCGCAATGAGGGGGATGCCCATCGCGCTCGTGGCCCGCTTCATGATGTGTTCGCTGCAGCGCCAGGGGATGGGAGGCAGATAATTCTTGCCCGCCGGCAGGATCTCCAGATGATCGTCGTTGCCGCAAACCCCGATGATCTGTTCGATGCGATCGTAATAGGGTGCGATTTCCTCATAGCTCAGCGGCCAGTCTTCCTCGATGCCCTGCAACGACCACTCTTTGAAATCTCTCGGGGCGTAGCGCAGGGTAACGGCGTTCCAATGCAGGGTTCTGCCCCCGAGGGCGCGCACGCGATCGACCGCGATGTTATCGGAATCGGTATAGGCGATGGATTTTGCAATGTCCCCTTGATAGAAGGGCGCTTGCTTCTCACCGCGAAATCCTCGAAACGGCAACTCGTACGGCCACTTGTGGGAGAGCAACTCCGACAGAGGGACTCCACGTCCCGCTTCCAACATCACAACTTTGGCGCCGCCTTCGCACAGTTCCTTCGCCATCACGCCGCCGGCGGCGCCGGAGCCGATGATGCAGACGTCGAAGTTTTCGTCTTTGCTCAATAGTCCCTTCCTTCCCGCAGACACTGCGGCGCTGTCGTTTTACCTGGCTCCGGGAAAGGTGCAATGGTAAAGCACATTCAGGCTGCTTTCGTTGTAACCGGCGGGCAGCGGACCAAAGGTATCGACTCTCTGTACGGCGTGCAGGCAAGAGGAGTTGAGCGACGGGGAACCGCTCGGCGTGGCCAGGGAGATGTTGCTGGGCGAGCCGTCGCGGGCAACCGTGAATTGAACAAACACAGTTGCTCCCACGGGTGTGCTGGGCTCCACTTCCTGCAGGTACCAATCCTGCGCTACCTTGCGCTTGATGACGTCCACATACCAGCCGAAGCGTGAACCGAAGTCTCCTCCGGTTTGTGCGATGGGACTGTTGGCAGCGTTGTTGGCGGCCGTGGCCCGGGGTATATTGGCCGGCGCTGCCTCTCCGTAGTTGGCTTTGTTCTGCGGCTTAGGCGGCGGTTGGCGCTGCGGCGGGGCTTTGGGCAACGGCTTGGGCTCTGCCTTCGGCGGCGGTGGCTTCTTCTCTGGAATGGGCTCCGCATCGGGCAGCGGGATAGGCTCGGTTTTCTGCTCCTCCAAGGCCGGGGCTACGCTCGGCGTCTCCGTCGCCAGCACATTATCCGTCGGCGGGTGATCCTGCGGCAGGGGCAACGCGGCGGTTGATACCAGGGTGGCCTGGATGGCTCCCTGCTGGAAGGCGTTCGCGCCCCACTCGCTTCCGTGGAACAGATTGTGGATGTACCCATAGCCGATCAGGAGCCCAACGATGAGCCCATGCATGAGGGTCGACATGGCAAAGGGCGAGCCGATGCCATCCGGTTGATCCAATAGTTCGCTGGAATAAGTCCCCGCCATGGCTGTTACTTCGCCGTTTTCTGGAGCGGCTGGGTCACGATGCTGATGTTAGTGATCCCGGCTTGCTTGACCGCGTCCATGACCGAGGCGAATGCTCCAAAGGGGACTCGCTCGTCGGCTCGAAGATAGATAACCTGGTGTGCCGGATCCGTATTGGGTTGGTGCAACACCGTGGGCAATTGGGCCAGGTTGACGGGTTTATCCCCCAGGAAGACATTTTGATCACGGTCGATAGTCAGCACCAACCGCTGCTGGGTGATCTCTTTTACGCTGCGGGTTTTGGGCACGGAAACATCGATACCCGACTGCAGCACGGGCGCGGTGACCATGAAGATGATCAGCAGGACCAGGACCACGTCGACCAGCGGGGTAATGTTGATTTCCGCAAGCGAGGTGCGGGTATGGCCGGAACTAGCGGTGAAGGCCACTGGTGGCCTCCCTCTCCATTGCTTCCTGTTTCGGGCTGATCTCTTCCAGGCTGTTTAGCAATTCGCGGGAGAAATCGTCCATGCGGGAACCAAACTCGCGCAGGGAAGAGGTGAACTGGTTGTAGGCGATGACGGCCGGAATGGCCACTAGCAGGCCGGCGGCGGTAGTGATCAGGGCTTCGGATACACCCGGCGCTACCGCGCGCAACGTGGCCGCTCCTTCGGTACCCAAGCCATGGAAGGCGTCCACGATCCCCATCACGGTGCCGAAGAGACCAACGAATGGAGCAACTGCGCCGATCGTCGCCAGCCAGGTCAGGCGCCGCTCCAGGACAGTGAGCGATTCGCTAGCGGCGGCTTGTGCGGTTCGCTCCAGGGTGACGATGTTCTTGGGCGGTCCGAACCCTCCGGTCTGGCGGCGGTAGGTGTCGTACACCTCGTCGAACACGGTTACCAGGGGACTGGGCTTGAATTGTTCGCTGACAGCGGCAATTTCCTGCAGCCGGTCAGCCTTGCGAAAAGCACGCATAAAGCGGCGGCTTTGGGTGCGCGCCCTGCGGAACAGGGCGGATTTTCCCAGAATGACAGCCCAGGAATAGAGGCTGGCAATCAGCAGCACGACGAGTACCGTGATGGCCACGGGACCGCTATTGCGGACCATGTCAAACACGGCGCTGACTCCGTAGGTGGGAGAATGCGCAACGGGCGCCGTTGCGTCGTCCGCCTGAAGGATAAGAAAAGCTGCGATTTGAACCGGGGACATCATCACTTCCTCTCTCACGGTAGCAGACATGCGAACGCTAAACCAAGTTGCCGCATAAGATGCCTGCGCCGGGTAACCCGGCCAATAACCGGGTAGGCACTTCATGCTATGCTGCGCTCGAACCTTGCCATGCTGCTCGAATTACGCGCTGAAAACTACGCAGTCATCGATCACGCCATTGCTGTCTTCGGTCCCGGGCTCAATTTACTGACCGGAGAGACGGGTGCGGGTAAGTCCATCCTGGTGGACGCGTTGGCGCTGTTGATGGGGGATAAGGCCTCCTCCGATGTGGTGCGGCATGGCGCCGATCGGGCGGTGGTAGCGTGCGTGTTCGAGAGCACGCCGGGCGCGGAGAACACGCTGGAAAGCAACGGCATCGATGCTGAAGGGGCGGAAATTATCCTGCGCCGCGAGATCCAGGCCGGTGGCAAGGGCCGCGTCTATGTGAACAACCAGCCGGCTACGGTCAATGTGCTGCGCCAACTGGCTCCGGAGCTGGCCCTGGTGCATGCACAGAGCGAGACCATGGGCAGCTTCGACCAGGCGCAGCAGCGGCACTTGCTGGACCGGAGTGCCGGCATCTCCACCGAGCGGGCGTCGGCGGCGTTCCAGGAATGGACAGAGATTTGTTCCAGGTTGAGCCGGTTGGAAGGCGATGAACAGGCTCGCCTGCGCGAGGCGGACTTGTGGAGTTTCCAGAAGAACGAGATTGAGAGTGCGGCTATCCGGGAGCGGGAAGACGAAGAGCTGGAAATCGAGCGCCGGGTGTTAGCTAATGCGGAGAAGCTCTTCGCCGCTGCGATGAGCGCGCATGAATTGCTCTATGAAAGTGACCGCTCGGCCGAGGCCGCGCTGCGCGCTGCGGAGAAAAATCTGGAGGAGCTGGCACGTTACGATCCGCAGTTTGCCGAGGCGGTGCAGCAGGTAAAGTCCGCGCGTGCGGCGGTCGAGGATGTCAGTGGAACGGTACGGGATTATGCCTCCAGGATTCAGGCCTCCCCGGAGAGGCTTGCCGAGTTGGAAGATCGCCTGGAAGAGCTGAACCGCCTGAAGCGAAAATATGGACCCTCTCTGGAGAAGGTAGTGGCTCACGGCCTGGACGTAGGGGCAAAGCTGGCGGAGGTTGAAAATCGCGACCAGTTGCTGGCGGAGTTGCGAACAGAACAGGCCTACGCCGCGGAGGCTTATCGTGCTGCGGCTGCGGAGCTGACAGCGGCGCGCACCGCTGCGGCCCATAAGCTGGAGAAACTTGCCGAAGCGCATATCAATGATCTGGCGATGAAGGCGAGGTTTGCGGTTCAGGTCACGGCCCAGGAAGCAGAAAATCATTGGACCCGGCAGGGGTGGGATTTCGTCGATTGCAGAATCGCCACCAATGCGGGGGAGCCGTTAAAGCCGTTGGAGCAGATTGCTTCGGGAGGCGAATTGTCCCGGGTGATGCTGGCGCTGAAAGTGAGCGTCGAAGAGGGGGCGGCTCGTGGACACGGGCGCAAGACACCTGTGCCTCGCACGCTGGTGTTCGATGAAATCGATATTGGTATCGGTGGGCGGGCCGCCGATGCAGTAGGGCAGAAGCTGAAAGAGCTGTCCCGGGCGCAGCAGGTACTTTGCGTCACCCATTTGCCCCAGATTGCTGCGTTTGCCGACCAGCATTTTCTGGTGGAGAAGCAGGAGCGGCAGGGGAAGACGAAAACTTCGGTTCGGTTACTCAAAGAGGAGGAGCGGACGGAAGAGGTGGCGCGGATGATGAGTGGCGCAAAATTGACGGAGACTTCGCTGCGGCACGCGGAGCAGATGTTGAAGACCAGCCGCAAGGCGGTCAAGCCGAAAGTGGAGCGGTAGGACTGGAGTCTGCGGTTTCCTTTTCCCTATTTCCTGGCGGAGCCCCCCGAATTGGATCGTTGTCCTGAGCGGATCATCTAATGGTCCTCGGGGTGGCTTGGAGTGTCTATCTCTCAGACAGATAAGGGCTGGCGCGGTATACTGGTTGATGTGACAGGTCCCCTATTAGCCCCACCCGTCGACGGTCTCCGATCTGATGTCGCAACCAAGAAGGTTCTCCTTCTTAAACCGCGCGGCTTCTGCGCCGGTGTGGTGCGGGCCATTGACGTGGTGAATATTGCCCTCGATACCTTTGGCGCTCCTATCTACGTCCGCAAGGAAATTGTGCACAACCGTTTCGTAGTCAACGAGTTGGCGGATAAAGGTGCGATTTTTGTCGATGACATCGACGACGTTCCCGAAGGAATGCGGGTCATTTATAGCGCCCACGGGGTGTCACCAGCCGTCCGCGCGCGTAGCAAGTCACGGAAACTAAAGGTGATCGACGCCACGTGCCCGCTGGTGACCAAGGTCCACGTGGAAGCGGTCAAATTTGCCCGGCAGGGCTATTCGCTGGTCCTGATTGGGCATCGCGACCATGACGAGATTGAAGGGACCCTGGGAGAGGCTCCGGAAGTTACCCAGGTAGTTTCGACGGTGGAAGAAGTGGCCGCGCTCAAGGTCTCAGATCCGGAACGGGTTGCGTATCTCACCCAGACCACCCTGAGCCTGGATGAAGCGCGGGACATTATTCACGCGCTGAAGGCAAAATTCCCCAACATCGTTGGCCCGCACACCCAGGACATCTGCTACGCCACGGAGAATCGGCAGGTGGCGGTCAAGAATGTCGCCCACCAGGCAGATCTGGTGCTGGTGGTGGGATCGAACAACAGTTCCAACTCCAATCGCCTGGTTGAAGTTTCACGCAACCTGAGCACCAATGCGTTTCTGATCGAAGACTCGGAAGCGATCAATCCTGCGTGGCTGGAGAACGCCACCACAGTTGCGGTCACCGCAGGCGCTTCCGCCCCAGAGGTCTTAGTTGCCGAAGTAGTCACTTACCTGGGCGGCCGTGGTTTTTCAGACGTACAAGAAGTCGAAGTCATGCCGGAAAATGTTCGCTTTGGGCTACCTCCGGAGATAGTACAGGCCATCAAGCCTGCACTTTAACCGGGTATGAGCCTGCTGAATACAGCGTAAGACAGCTGTTTTTTGAGAGAGAGCGTTAGTCCAGAATGAGTAGACCATCTGAAAGTGGACAACCTGTTACGCCCCGCTTTGGCCGCATCGATGCGGGTCTAGACCAGGTAGAATCCGCCGTCGCACAAGCACGTGATTTTCTATTCTCCCAACAGCACGCCGATGGCTACTGGTGCGGGGAACTGGAAGCCGATACCACCCTCGAATCCGACTACATCATGGTGCATACGTTGCTGGGTACCGGCGACGAGCACAAGATGAAGCGCGCGGTGTCTGAGATCCTGCGCAAGCAAAACGAAGATGGCGGATGGAGTATCTACGCCGGTGGGCCCTCCAACATTAGCGCCTCGGTGAAGGCCTATTTTGCTTTCAAGCTGATGGGCTGGTTGCCAGAGCACCCGGTCATGGTCCATGCCCGCGAGTGGATTCTAGCCCATGGCGGGGTGGTGGAATGTAATACCTTCACCAAGATCTACCTCTGTTTTTTTGGCCAATACGAATACGATGCGGTGCCGGCTATCCCACCTGAGTTGGTCCTGTTTCCCAAGTGGTGCTACTTCAACATCTATGAGATCTCGGCGTGGTCGCGGGCCATCCTGGTGCCGCTTTCCATCGCCTATGCCAAGAAGCCGTTCAAGAAGCTGGCGTCTGAAAATGGGATCGATGAGCTTTTTGTCGGGGGTAAAACCAATGCCAAGCTTCACCTCCGTTGGGATCGCAAAAGGGTACTCGGCTGGCGCAACTTCTTCCTGGTCGTAGACCGGCTCTTTCATTGGGCGGAGCGGGTGCATATCCGGCCGTTGCGCACGGTCGCTATCCGCAAAGCGGAGAAGTGGATCCTGGAACGCCTGGAGATGAGTGACGGATTGGGCGCCATCTATCCGGCTATGCTCAACGCCATTCTCGCCTTGCGCTGCCTGGGCTACTCGATCGACGATCCGCAAACCATCCGGGCGATGGATGAGTTTGAGAAGCTGGGCATCGAGGACGAGGGCATTCCCGACTATATCGAGCCCACCTTCCGCATGCAGCCCTGTATGTCTCCGGTGTGGGATACCGCGTATGCGGTCTACGCGCTGGGCCAATCGGGCGTTCCACGCACCGATCGGCGGTTGCTCAAGGCGGCTGACTGGATGCTGTCAAAGGAAGTGCGCCATAAGGGCGACTGGGCAGTGAAGGTAAGGAATGCGCAGCCGGGCGGTTGGTATTTCGAATTCAACAACGAGTTTTATCCCGATACCGACGATTCCGCGCAAGTGCTTCTGGCCTTAAACAAGGTCGATAACCACGCGCGGGAACGGTATCAATACGATGTTTGCCAGCGCGCTATTGCCTGGATCTTCGCCATGCAATGCAAGAACGGCGGCTGGGCCAGTTTCGACAAAGACAACACCAAGATGGTGTTTGAGAATATTCCGTTCGCTGACCACAACGCCATGCTCGATCCGCCGACGGTCGACATCACCGGCCGCATCCTGGAGATGCTGGCCACCTACGGCTATACGCAAAAAGACCGGCGGGTCGAGAAGGCCATTCGCTTCATCTACAACGAACAAGAGCCGGATGGCAGCTGGTTTGGCCGCTGGGGTGTGAATTATCTCTACGGCACCTTCCTGGTACTCCGCGGCCTGGAAGCCATTGGAGTATGGAACCACGAGCCGCAGATTCAGCAAGCTGCGGAGTGGATACGCATGGTGCAGAATGCCGACGGCGGTTGGGGCGAGAGCTGCGGCAGCTATGACGATCCGACCACTCGCGGTGTTGGGCCCAGTACGCCCTCGCAGACGGCGTGGGCCATCCTGGGGTTGCTGTCGGCCGGGGATACGCGCAGCGACTCAGTTGCCAAGGGCGTTCGCTGGTTGATTGAACGCCAACTCCCCGACGGTTCGTGGGATGAAAGCATGGGCGAAGGTGCATCGCGGCAAGCGGTGGTTACCGGCACCGGCTTTCCCCGGGTCTTTTATCTTTCCTACCATCTTTACCGGAATTACTTTCCGCTGCTGGCGCTCACTGACTACCGCCGCGCAATGGAAAGAGCTTAGGGAAAGAACTTAAAGGAGATTTGAAACGATGGCAGTGCCGATCTCACAAATGTGGACCGTGGCCAGCTACGTGCTCAAGAAGCGGTTGAGCGGGCAAAAGCGCTACCCACTGGTTCTCATGCTGGAGCCACTGTTCCGTTGCAACCTGGCTTGCGCCGGCTGCGGCAAGATTCAGTACCCCGCGCACATTCTCAAGAAGGAGCTCTCGCCGGAAGAATGCTTCCGGGCGGTGGAGGAGTGCGGGGCTCCCATGGTGTCCATTCCCGGTGGCGAACCGCTGATGCACCCGCAGATCGCCGAGATTGTGGAAGGGCTGGTGGCGCGGAAGAAGTACATCTACCTGTGCACCAACGCTTTGCTGCTCAAGGAAAAAATCGGCCTGTTCAAGCCCAGCAAGTATCTGACCTTTTCCGTCCATCTGGACGGCCAGCGGGAGCACCACGACTTCTCGGTTTGCCGCGAAGGCGGCTACGACAAGGCGGTTGAGGGGATACGCGAGGCGGTGCAACGCGGATTCCGGGTCACCACCAACGCCACGCTTTTCGATGGCGCCGATCCCAACAGCGTGCGCGCTTTCTTCGATGAAGTGATGGCCATGGGGGTCGAGGGCATTGTGATCTCCCCAGGCTATTCGTATGAGAAGGCGCCGGACCAGAAGCATTTCCTGGGCCGGGCGCGCACCCGCAGGCTTTTCCGCGCGATTCTGTCGAACCGGGAGAAGCACTGGAAGTTCAATATGTCTCCGCTGTTTCTGGAGTTCCTCATGGGCAAGCGCAACTACGAATGCACGCCCTGGGGCAATCCGGCTTATAACATCTTCGGCTGGCAGAAGCCCTGCTACCTGCTGCAGGATGGCTACGCGTCCACGTTCAAGGAGTTGATCGAGGAGACGCAATGGGAAAACTACGGCACTGAGTCGGGCAATCCCAAGTGCGCCAACTGCATGGTCAGTTGCGGATATGAGCCTTCCTCAGTGAACGAGATGTTTGGGTCTTTCCGGGGATTCATGGCTGCCGTGCGGGCCACCATTTTCGATAAATACGTTGACCAGGGTGCTCGCGATCTGCTGACTTCGCCGCTGCTTAACGGGCATTCGTCGCCGTCGCTGGTGCAGATCTCGAGCGACGCCAAGCGGCAGATGGAAGAGACACGGGTATGACCGGGCAAAAGGGCGCAACGCCTCCGCAGCTGGATCCCGATTCTCTGGAGCTGGCGCCGGGGACAAAGCACGAGAATTTCGAGGGCTGGACGCCGGTTCTGGGCAGCGACGCGGAGGTTCTGGATGCGTTGGAGAAGGCATTCGATTATCGGGGCGACGTCACCATCCAGTGCAAGGATGGCTCCGTGGTCGAAGGGTATATCTTCGATCGCAGAACGGGCGCCTCGCTCGCCGAGTCATGGGTTCGCCTTTTCCCCAAGGATTCCGCGGAGAAACGTTCGATTGCTTACAGTGAGATCGCGGGGCTGACCTTCAGCGGCAAAGACCGCGCCGCCGGCGCCAGCTGGGAAGCCTGGGTGAAGAAGTGGAACGAAAAGAAGGCGGCCGGCGAAAAGGGTTTTGGGCTACATCCAGAAGCACTTGAATAGCAAGTGAAAGTTTTCATCACAGGAGCTACAGGGTTCGTCGGGAGCCACGTAGCGCAAGAGCTGTCCCGTCGCGGTGCTGACTTACGCATCCTCATCCGCACCACCAGCAAGCTTGAAAATCTCGCCGGACTACCGGCCGAAACCGTCACTGGCGACTTGTTGCAGGTGGACGCGTTGCGCAGTTCCGTTTCCGGCTGTGATGCGGTCATGCATGTGGCGGCCGATTACCGGCTGTGGGTGACCGATCCGGAAAAGATGTACGCGACCAACGTGGTGGGTACACGTGAACTGCTGCGCATCGCTCGCGAGGAGGGCGTTCGCCGCGTGGTCTACACCTCGAGCGTGGCCACCATGGGCTTTTTCTCCGACGGACGGTTGGCGGATGAAGCGACCCCGGTGTCGCTTGCCAACATGATCGGGCACTACAAGCGGTCAAAATACCTGGCCGAGCAGGAGGCTGTGACCGCGGCGCGCGATGGCCAGCAGGTCATCATTCTCAATCCCACGACTCCTATCGGATCCGGCGATATTAAGCCCACCCCCACCGGCCGTATCGTGGTGGATTTCCTCAATCGGAAATTTCCAGCGTATATGGATACCGGACTCAACCTCGTGGATGTCAACGAAGTAGCCAGGACCCACGTCCATGCACTGGAGGGAGGGCGATCCGGCGAGCGCTACATCCTGGGTGGTGAGAACCTGACGTTAAAGCAGCTTCTGGATAAAATGTCTGCGATCACGGGCCTGCCTTCTCCAACCATGCGAGTTCCGCATAGCGTCGCCATGGCATTCGCAGTTTGGGATCAAACCGTCACCGGGAAGCTGCGCGGGCGAGAACCGCGTGCTACGGTGGAGGCGGTGCGCATGGGTAAGAAAAAGATGTTCGTCTCCTCCGCCAAAGCCGAGCGCGAGTTGGGATTTCATGTGCTGCCTGTGTATGCAGCACTGCGGTCGGCCATTGATTGGTTTCGCGCGCATGGGTACGCGCCTTCCGCATGAGGCGGATTGGGATTATCGCAGCCATGCCCGGCGAGTTGAAGCCGCTGGTGCAGGGATGGAAGCCACTGCACCTTCCGCGTGGGGAGAGTGGGTGGCAGGGCAGCGTCAACGGGACCACGTGCATCGCTGTTTGTGCAGGCATGGGTATGGCGGCGGCCGAACGAGCCTGTGCGATTGCCGCCCGGGAGGCACCGCTCGATACCCTGGTTTCGATGGGATGGGCCGGAGCGCTCTCCTGCGGCATGCAGCCCGGTGACGCGTACGTGGTGAACGAGGTAGTGGACGCCGCCAGCGGGGAGGGGTTTCCCACCCACTCACCACCACGACCGGGAAATGCCCCGCCGTTTAAGTTGGTCACCGTTGACCACGTGGCCATGGCTGCGGAAAAACGTGGGCTGGGGGAAAAGTATCAGGCTGTCATGGTAGATATGGAGGCTGCCGCGGTGGCCCGTTTCGCTCAAGGCCACGCGATCGCGTTTTATTGCCTCAAGGCGGTTTCCGATGCGGCAAACGAAATGTTGCCTGACTTCAGCCGGTACACCGACGGCCAGGGTCAGCTGCAACTGGCGGCGTTGTTGGCTCACGTCGCGATTCGGCCACGGTATTGGCCGGGCCTGGCCCGCATGGGGAAGAATGGCAGGAAGGGGGCGGTGGCTATGGCGGCAGAGTTGGGCCCTCTAGTCGGTAGTGGGTAGTCAGATGGTCTGGATTTGCGTGTGGGCAAAAAGTCGCCGGTTGACGGCTGCGGTATCCCACATCTCGCGAAAAACGAGCGAGATGTGGGGCACCCATCTTCTGTTGTGGGGACACGTTTTGAATCATCCAGATCATTGACCATGCACCACGGACCAGAGGACCCAACTCTGCGGCCATAGCAACCGCCTGGGGCCCCATATCTCGCTCGTTTTTCGCGAGATGTGGGATACCACGAACCTTAATCCTTGCGCGTAGGGCCAAGAGGTCGGCGGTTAAAAGAAAATGCAGACCATAACGGAAATCAGCAAGCAGAATCCGCTCGCGGTACCAGAAAGCATGCAGGCCGCGGTCTATCGTGGCGTGAACGACGTGCGTGTCGAGACCGTTCCTGTGCCCGCGATCGGTCCGGGCGAAGTGCTCATCCAGGTTCATAGCTGCGGCATCTGTGGCACCGACCTGAAGAAGATCCATACCGGGTCGCACTCGGCTCCGCGCATCTTCGGTCATGAAACCGTGGGCACGATTGCGGCCGTGGGGGCTGACGTAGGATCCTTTGCCGTGGGCGACCGGGTGGCGGTCTTCCACCACATTCCCTGTGGCACTTGCTACTACTGCCAGAAGAAAACTTTTGCCCAGTGTCCGGTTTACAAGAAGGTAGGTTGCACCGCGGGCTTCGAGCCTTCCGGCGGAGGATTCGCCGGATATGTGCGGGTGATGGACTGGATCGTGAAGCGTGGGCTGATCAAGATTCCCGACGGCATCCCATTCGCCCAGGCTGTCTTCGTTGAGCCTTTAAATACTTGTCTCAAGGGGGTCCGCAGCCTGAATCTTGAGGCGGATGAGACGGTGTTGGTGATCGGCCAGGGCGCGATCGGGATCATGCTGGCGTCTTTGGCCAAACGCTCGGCGGCGAAGGTGATCACCGCCGACCTTTATCCGGAACGTCACAGAATCGCAGCCACCTTTGGGCTGGATTCGCCCATCGACGCTTCACGAGAAGACGTGGTGGAAGTGGTTCGTGCCGCCAGCGACGGCCGAGGGGCGGATGCCGTGATTCTGGCCGCAGCCGGGAATGCTCTGATCCGTACTGCCATGGATGCCGCGCGTCCTGGAGGCCGTGTGCTGCTGTTTGCCCAGACCCAGCACGGGGAGGCAATCATCGATCCTGCCGCGATATGTGTGGACGAGAAGACGTTATTGGGGTCCTATAGCGCATCGGTCGATATTCAGGACGAGGCGCTGCGTGTGGTGTTCGAGGGTTATGGCCAGGGCTACGACCTGACCCGGCTAGTCTCGCATCGCTTTCCTCTGTCAGAGGCGGTTGAGGCCATCGCCATTGCCTCCGAGCCCAAAGCCAACTCCATGAAGATCATGATTGAAGGCACGCCTGCCCGGATTGGGCGAGAATAGGAAGGTATGTTAAGTGAGATGAACGCTGCCGTGCTCTACGGCAAGGAAGACGTCAGGATTGAACGGGTTCCTATCCCCGCCGCCGGTAAGGGAGAGATTGTCATCCGCGTTCATGCCGCACTCACTTGCGGTACTGACCTGAAAGTCTTCCGCCGGGGGTACCATGCCAGGATGATTGCGCCGCCGGCCCTCTTCGGGCATGAACTCGCCGGCGTGGTCCATGAGACGGGGGCGGGCGTGCGCGGTTTCAAGCCGGGCATGCGCGTGGTGGCGTTGAATTCGGCCCCTTGCGGGGCCTGCTTCTGGTGCGTCCGTAAACAGGAAAACCTGTGTGAGGATCTGCTCTTCAACAACGGCGCATACGCCGAATATATCCGCGTTCCGGCGCGCATCGTGGCCAAGAATACGCTCATCGTGCCGGAGAGTTTGCCCTTGGAGCACGCGGCGTTGACGGAACCGCTGGCTTGCGTGGTGCGCGGCCTGGAAGAGACCGGGGCCAAGCGTGGGGACAGTGTGGTGGTGATCGGAGCCGGACCGATCGGCTTGATGTTCATGCACGTAGCGCAACTTTCAGGGATGAAAGTGATCGCGGTGGTCAAGCGCGATGAACAGATTGCCTCAGCAACGACGTTCGGCGCTAGCCATGTGGTGCAGACCACGGCGGTGATCGATGCCGTCGCCGCGGTACGTGGTCTGACCCCCGATCACCGGGGCGTGGATGTGGCTATTGAAGCTGTGGCGACCCCGCTCACCTGGCAGTGGGCGGTAGATATGGTTCGCCGCGGCGGCACGGTGAATTTTTTTGGCGGCTGCGCCGCCGGAACCAAGGTGGAGATCGATACCAATCGACTGCACTACAACGACATCACGCTGAAGGCGAGTTTTCACCATACACCTGCCGCTTGCCGCAAAGCTTTTGACCTGCTGGCGAGTGGGCGATTCAAGTGCAGCGAATACATTACCGGGAGGGCACAGTTGTCGGATTTGGAGACAGTGCTGCGCCGCTTGAAGGATCGTTCGAACGATATCAAGACGGCCATCATTCCATGAAGGTAGCGTAGTGGAGAGATCTGCGGTTTTCAACGAGGCAGCATGACGGTCAAGAGTGCGGACGATCGGGAGTTGTTAGAACGCGGCTGGGCCGCGCTGCCGGCGGAGTATCGCATTCCAGAGCAGCGCCCGAGCCTCGAGGAGGCGCGCGCCTACTGCCAGCGGCTGGCCACGACGCACTACGAGAATTTTCATGTAGCCTCGTGGTTTCTGCCTGCGCGGCTGCGGCCTCACTTCCACAGTATTTATGCCTATTGCCGTATCGCGGATGATTTGGGTGATGAGGTGGGGAATCGCGAGCAGTCACTCGCGCTGCTGGATTTGTGGGGGAGGGAATTGGACGCCTGTTACCGGGGTGAAGCGCGTCACCCCGTCTTCGTCGCGCTCGCCGAGACCATACGCGCCTGCGACATTCCTCAGCAGCCCTTTGCCGATCTGTTGGTGGCCTTCCGTCAGGACCAGAACGTGATGCGCTACCCGACCATGGATGGTGTACTGGATTACTGCCGATACTCAGCCAATCCGGTCGGGCAGCTGGTTCTTTATGCTTGCGGCTATCGGGGCGCGGACATGTTCCGGCTCTCTGACTTCACCTGCACCGCGTTGCAACTGGCAAATTTCTGGCAAGACACAAGCTCCGATTACGCGCGGGGCAGGATCTATCTTCCGCTCGACGATATGCAACGTTACGGTGTGGACGAGGGCACGATTGCACGGCGCGATGCAACCCCGGCCTTTCGTGAACTGATGCGGCATGAGGTGGACTATGCCCGCCTTCTGTTTACCCAGGGCTTGCCCCTCATCGACATGGTCGATCGAGAGCTCGCGCTCGATCTCGATCTCTTCAGCCGTGGCGGCCTGGAGATTTTGCATGCCATTGAGCGCCGGCAATACGACGTGCTTTCCCTGCGCCCCGTCATTTCGAAGGGACGAAAGCTGGGACTGCTGGCGCGCGCACTCGGGGGCAAGCTGGTGCCCGTGTTGGCAAGGGGAAGGCGGCCGGCGTGACCGCCGAAGTTCAAGCGGCCTACGCGGCCTGTAGGACCATCGCGCGCAAGAAAGCGAAAAATTTCTACTACGCGTTTATCGCCCTGCCGGCAAGAAAGCGAGACGCGATTTGCGCCGTCTATGCCTTCATGCGCCAGGCCGACGATCTCTCCGACGACGAGTCCCTTCCCATTGCTGACCGGCGGGTGGCGCTCGATCGCTGGCTTGGTGACTGGCATCGGGCCTTGGCAGAGGGCAGCACCAGCGATCCTATCTTTGTAGCCCTGCTGGATGCGCAACACCGCTTTGCCATCCCGGCTCAGTTGCTGGATCAGCTGGTACAAGGCACAGCCACGGATCTCGAACCACGGTTTGCTGTGTATGCGACGTTCGCGGACCTCTACCGCTACTGTTACCTGGTGGCTTCGGTCGTCGGGTTGGTCTGCATTCGGATTTTCGGATACCTCGATCCGCGGGCAGAGAAGCTCGCGGAAGAGACCGGCATAGCTTTTCAGTTGACCAACATTCTGCGCGATGTGCAGGAAGATGCGCAGCGTGGGCGGCTCTATCTACCGCTTGAAGATCTGGAACGCTGCGGGGTGACGGCCGGCTCCATAACCGGCATCCACAATGGGCAACAATTGACTCCGCAACAGCGCCAGGTGCTCGCCATTCAGGCCGAGCGGGCGGGGCAGTTTTATAAATCCGCAGAAGCATTGTTGCCCCTGATTTCACCCGATAGCAGGGCGGCGATGTGGGTTCTGGTCACTATTTATCATCGTTTGCTGCGGCACATCGAACAGCGCAATTTTGACGTATTTTCCGCGCGAGTGGGCGTTCCGGCGTATGAGAAGCTGAGCATATTGGGATGCGGCCTTTTCAAGACGCTGGCGCAGGGAGTGTGGGCCTGACAGGTTTGCGCTCGGTTACTGTGGTTGGCGGTGGGCTGGCCGGGCTTGCGGCGGCGTGTGCCCTGGCCGAGGCCGGTTACGCGGTACGCTTGCTCGAGAAGCGGCGCTACCTTGGCGGCCGGGCTTCTTCTTATGAACATCCCGGAACAGGAGAGGTGATCGACAACTGCCAGCACGTGCTGCTGGGCAACTGCGTCAACCTTATCGATCTTTATCGCCGGCTGGGCGTCAGCGACGCGATCCGCTGGTTCGATCGCCTCACTTTCATAGAACCGGGTGGACGGAGGAGCATTCTTGAGCCCTCCTTTTTGCCCGCGCCTTTTCACGACATGCCGGCCTTTCTGCGTGCGCCGGCCTTCTCGTTTTCCGACAAGCTGGCCATCGGTCGCGGCCTGAGCGCATTCATTACCGGAATTCCAAAAGACACGGAAGAGAACTTTGCCCAATGGCTGGCGCGCCATGGGCAGACTCGCGGAGCGATCAACCGGTTTTGGAAGCCGGTGCTGGTAAGCGCGCTCAATGAGGATCCGGATCGCATGTCGGTGCACTACGCCGGCCAGGTGATTCGCAAGTCGCTGCTGCTTTCGCCGGGAGCGGGGCGCATGGGTGTGCCTACAATTCCGCTGAGCGATCTGTACAGCCGGGCGATTGATTACCTGCAGAGCCGCGGCGGGCGGGTGGATCTTGGCTCCGCTCCGGAATCGTTCCAGTGGTCTGAAGAAACACAGCAATGGACGGTCGGGACTCAAACCCAGACCCAGCTCCAGAGCTTCACCAGCGACGCCCTGATTCTGGCGTTGGCCTTTGAAGGTTTGAGCAAGTTGCTGCCTGCTTTGCCACCAAACCCCAAGGCAGAGCAGTTGGCGATGAACCTGGGTCGCTTTGAGCATTCGCCGATCACGGGCATTCACCTTTGGTTCGATCGGGAGATAACCGAGCTCGAGCATGCCATTCTGCTGGACACAACCATACAGTGGATGTTTCATAAGTCCCGGCTGCAGCCAGAAAAGCGGCGCGGGGAGCCGGGGAGCTATATCGAGCTGGTGGTGAGCTCGTCTAAATCTCTGGTAGGTATGCAGCGTCAGGAGATCATTGACCTGGCTCTGCGCGAACTCGCGGAGTTCTTCCCCCTGGTGGCGGAGGCGAAATTACTCAAGGCAACGGTGGTCAAGGAAGTGCGTGCCACCTACTCCATTCGTCCGCGGCTTGAGTTGCTGCGACCCTCGGCGGCAAGTCCATGGCCGCGGATTTTTCTGGCGGGTGATTGGGTTGCAACCGGATGGCCGGCCACGATGGAGGGCGCCGTCCGCAGCGGCTACCTCGCCGCCGAAGCCGTGAGCAGCGCCGCGGGGGAGTCAGCCCGTTTCCTGCAAGCCGACCTGGCTGCAACTGGATTGATGCGGTTGCTACCTTGAACTGTTTAAGTTCCACCTTACGCGAAAGGTCTCCGTCATGGTTTCTTATGGAGGAGCCGGCCTAGGGAGAGGAAATCGATGGGCAATGACGTTTTGCCCTGCAACACCAGGTCGGCCAGGGCCAAGGCGATCACGGGAGCGAACTTGAAGCCGTGCCCGGAGAAGCCGGCGGCAAAGACGACGTTGCGGAACTCCGGATGATGATCCACGATGAAGTCGTCGTCGGGGGTCATGGTGTAGAGACAGATAGCGGAATGCAGCAAGCGAGAACGCGCTTGGTGGTAGTCGCCCGCCAGCCTGGGCATATACTTTGCAGCAGTCGCTGCGATGGGGTCCAGGTCGGCTGGTCCAGGGGGTTCGACAGCGCTGTCGGCATTCGGCAGGAAACTCCCTCCTATGTGTTCCGCCATCTTGACACCCAGGCCGGACACGTTGGGAAATCCATACGTGAAATTCTCCGGAAAGGCGAAGATGGGCAGGTGATCCGCCGCGAAAAGCTCCGGGGCCAGGGGATCGAACCACGCCAGCACCTTCCGCTTCACTGCCAACTGCAGTTGAAGATCGCGCAGCAGCTTCCCCGCCCATGCACCTGCGGTGATGATCAGACTGGCCACAGTGATGGTGTCATTGTCCAGGTGCACCCTTACTTCGCTGCCTGTCGCATCCCAGCCTTTTACGGGTTGCTCAAAAAAACACTGCACCCCAAGACTCCGGGCATAGGCGTGGCTGGAAGTGATCGACGCATCTACATCGAGCCAGCCTGCCCGTACATCGAACAGGCCGGAGTACTCTTCGGGGATTTCGAACGCGGGATAGCGGTGGCGCACCTCAGCTGCGGAGAGGGTTTCCACCTGCAGACGGTTGGCTGAGGCGCTGGCCTGAACTTCGCGGAGAAGGGCCTCGCCCGGAGGACCCATGTAGAGCATCCCGGTACGGTGCAACAGTTGCATGCCCATTTGCTCGGCGGCCTGTTCCCACAACTGGCCCGCGCGTTGTGCCAGCGGCACATAGCCGGTGCCTTCGGGATACGCGAGACGGTAGATGCGGGTGCCGCCGGAATGACTGCCGCGGCTGTGCGGTGGCGTGAACTGATCGAAACCGGCAACGGAAAAGCCGCGCCTGGCCAACTCAACGGCGGCGAAACTGCCCATGGTTCCCAACCCGATGACGGCAATATCGTAGTGCCGGGTCATCCAAGCGGCTCCCGGGTTGCTTGTGATCCCAATATCGCGGCCGTACCGACACTCGGGTGGGCCCCGCTCGCAGTGTCCAGCGGAAACAGGGGTATGCCGCCGATCCGGCGCGCGGTCAACATCATCACCACACCGCCCATGGCAAATTGCCGTCCTGTCACACCCTTCTGCTATCGTGAAACAACGCTGGGGTGCGACTACGTTGTACCCTAGCACATTGCCTATTCCTGGCCGACTAAGGAGAGATGGATGCTGGAACGTTTACAAGTGCCCGGTGCGCCGGTACCGCAGGGACCTTATTCAACGGTAGTGCGTGCGGGTGATTTCCTGTTTATTTCCGGTCAGGGTCCGGTGGATCCGATCAGCGGCGAGATTGATCCAGAGCTGAACGTGCGGGACCAGACGCGGCTGGTCCTCAAGAACGTGCAGACGATTCTTCGTGGCTGCGGCGCCGATCTGAAGGATGTCGTCAAGTGCTCAGTATTCCTGCACGATGCCAGAGAGTTCGAGCCGATGAACGAGGTTTACGCGGAAGTCTTTGGCGACATCAAGCCCGCACGGACCACGGTGGGCGCGGGCATGGTAGCCCTCGGCATGAAGGTGGAGATCGACTGTATTGCTTACCTGCCCAAGCCTGCTTAGGGCCAGGGGCAGGATCTTCCATCGACAACTGGAGGGAGTTCAGGGGCTAAAGCCCAAATCTTTGTTGGGCCTCGACGGCCCGACTAAAGTCGTGCCCTGATACAAAGCATCAGACCGGTGGCTCCCGAAAAATCCGCGCATTCCGCAGCTTTCGATCTATCCATCCTCTTTTGAAATGTAGCTGCAATGTACGGCCTAAAAGGCCGTACCCTTCAAATAGATGAGTTTTTCCGCAGCCTGCTAGTCGGGATTGCTTAGCAAGGCGCCG
The DNA here is from genome assembly GCA_963717225.1 of uncultured Acidobacteriaceae bacterium. Classification (GTDB taxonomy): domain Bacteria; phylum Acidobacteriota; class Terriglobia; order Terriglobales; family Acidobacteriaceae; genus PALSA-350. Next base: position 60,967 of record CAVQWB010000012.1, read on the forward strand.
ATGCGGTCGGCGACTTCGCGAATCTCCCGGGCATAGCGGACGGTGACTTCCTTGGGAAAGCGGGATGACGGTGCGGAGATCCCGATAGATCCGACAATCACGTTGTTCTGTAGGCGTATCGGAGCGGCGATGCATCGCAACTCATTCCGATATTCCTCTTCGTCCATGGCGAAGCCTTGCTTTTTGATGGCGCCGCACTCCTTCACCAGCGCCGAAATATTGGTAATGGTATTTCTCGTGAAGGATTCAAAAGGCCCGCGGCCAAACTGGATCTTCAACTCGCGCTCGTCGGCGTCGGCCAGGAGCGCTTTGCCGTGGGCAGTGCAGTACAAGGGAAGAAGCTCGCCTGTCTGAGCTGACACAGCAATCACGTGGTTTGCATGGGCGCAGTCGACGAAAAGCGCCTGTTTGCCTTCCCGGATTGCCAGATGTGCGGTTTCATTGATATGGCGGGCAAGCTCCTTCAACTCCTGATGCGCTACCTTGACCAACATTTTGTTCCAGTCATACTGATGGGACAAGGTCCACATAGCGGAGCCCAGGATGTAGTCTTTTCGGCCAGCGGGGCAGGACAGAAAACCGCGACGGCGTAAGGTATGCGCCAAACGAAAGGCACTGCTGCGATCGATACCCAACAGATCGGAGATCTCACCCAGGGAGATAGGGTGGTCCGACAGGGCCACTGATTTAAGGATCGTAAGTCCTCTGTCGAGGCTTTGTATGAAGGGGATTTGGCTTATTTTCTTTGTCGGCATATAGGTTATTGCTCAGGTCTATTCAATGGCAACGAGCTGCCCAGGCAAATTCTCAGATCACGCTGAGAGGGCGCCAGGATTCATATAGCTTTGAAACTTATAGCCTTAACATAGCACTAAAGTCCATCCCCGGCCCCCGGGAGGGCGTTAGGCCGCTTAGTCTCGTGCCACCGACCGCATCACCCATTGAGCACGCGACACCGGATTCCAGATCCGGGCAAGACTTCTCGTCAGCAGGCTCCTGAAGCCAGCCAAGATGAATTCCACAACTCGATATTCATTCTTGACACTGCTTTGATACGAATGCTAACGTTTCGTCGCTGATGAAATAACGATTCCTTATCGCGCAACAAAATGATCGTAACAGAATGCGTAATACGCAACGCATTTTAGTTGCTCAAGGCTTCGGCCGGGATGACAAAGGGGAGGGTGAGGTTGACTGGGAGTGGATTGGTACAGCGCATACATGTTCTGAGAATGCAGAAACGCAGAGTTCTGCGGGATGCGCAAGAACTCGGGGATGAGCGTTAGTGACACTGTAAACAAACTTAGGAGCCCATTGATGAGCACGCCACGAATAATAGATACACACAACAACTTTGCAGCCGCCTTCAAGTTCGCATACTGCTACGTGCGATTGTCGATGCTGCTTCTCGTCCTCGGCGCGTTCCTTTCGCTCGGCGCGTTCGCTCAACTCACGGTGGGCCACGTCACAGGCGTGGTAAAGGATTCTACCGGCGCAATCATTCCAGGAGCCACCGTTACGCTGACCAACGAAGGCACGCAGATCTCCGCGACGGCCGCCACTACATCGAGCGGGTACTACACTTTTGAACAGGTGAATCCCGGGTCATATTCGTTGAGCGTCGATGCCAAGGGTTTTGCACCCGAGGTCACTCACGGTATCCAGGTCCATGTGCAGCAGAGTGTCACGCAGGACTACAGCCTGACGCCAGGAAGCGTAACGCAGCAGGTGACCGTCACCTCCGAGGCTCCACTGTTGCAGGCTGAGTCTGCCTCTGTGGGTCAGGTGGTTGATACCAAACAGGTGAACGACCTTCCTCTGGTGGGAAGAGATTGGACCACGCTTTCCCATCTCGCCGCCGGAACCACGACTACCGGCAGCAACGGGAGCGCCGGCAACGGAAATGTTGCCGGTCTTTCGTTTTCCGCCAACGGCGTGAATGCCACACAAAACGACTTTCGTCTGGATGGCATTGACGACAATATGGAGTTCTACGGGGGATTTGGGACCATCTCGATTCAGGGCACGACGTCTATCGTGCCGCCACCTGATGCCATCCAGGAGTTCAATCTCCAGACAGGCAATCTTAGTGCGGCATTCGGCCACTCCACCGGTTCCGTAGTCAATGCTGTTATCAAGTCGGGCACCGACAGGTTCAGCGGCAATCTCTGGGAGTACCTCCGTAATACCGCCTTCAATGCGAATGACTATTTCGCGAAGGAGCACGGGATACCCAGGCCGGCCTACCACGAGAACCAGTTTGGCGGGACCATCGGCGGCCCGGTGAGAATTCCGGGAACCCAGCTCGCGCTGAAGAAGACGTTTTTCTTTTTTGATACCCAACGCGTCAGACTCCTGAGCCCGGTGGTCCACAATTCCACTGTTCCGACTGCCGGCATGATCAGCAGCGGTTTCACTAATCTGCAGGACCTGATCAACTACAACAGCAAGACTCATACAGATGATCTCGCTCGCGTGTTCCCGAACGGAACGATACTTGACCCGGCGACAACCAGAGCTGTCCAGGCTGGCCAGGTGGACCCGGTCACGGGTCTGGTGGCCACCAGCACGGGGTATGTGCGCGATCCGTTCTATAACGGAAGCGTTGCCGGCGTGACCAGTTATGTCGGTAAGACGTCAGCACTCAATATGATCCCTGCGGCCCGGCTTGATCCCAATGCGGTGAAGATACTGGAGCTCTATCCTTCGCCGAACCAGGCGAATACGTTGGTGAACGACTTCGCCTACAGTCCCGACATCAACTTGACCCTTAACCAGTACGACATCCGCATCGATCACGATTTCAACCAGAGCAATTTGCTATGGGGCGTGTTCAATTGGTATCACGCGTTCCAGACCACGCCGGGTGCACTGCCAGGTCTGGCCTTCGGAGCGACGTATGGAGGCGGAAAGGACGATAGCCCGCATTACGCCACCGCCTTCAGCTACACGCACCTTTTCAGTCCCAATCTGACGAACTCGCTAAACGTTGGCGTCCAGAGCTCCACGAATGACAACGTGCCACCGAACGGCAACACGACTGGCATTCCGGCGCAGTTCGGCATTCAGGGTGAATCGGACGGCCCTGGACTTGGTGGCCTGCCGCAGATCGTTCTTTCGACCTTCGCGACGCTTGGATTCGCCGGCTACAATCCGGTGACCAACAACGTGACCTCTTATGAGATCCAGGACACCCTGACGAAGCTGTACAAGAATCACACGTTCAACATTGGGTATGAAGTAACACTCATCCGGGCGAGACTACGGCAACCGACAGCCGGCGCGGGAACGATGACGTTTAATGGTCAATTCAGCGACATTCCGGGCGCGTCCAATGGCTTCACCTCACTGGCCGATATGCTGTTGACCCCCACAGCGGCTACGGTTGCGGGGGGCCTGAACGATGAGGGTGGTGTATCTGCGTTCACGAAATCGACGGCTGCCACCATCCACAATGAGAGGCTATATAACGCCGTGTTTTTCCAGGATGACTGGAAAGTGCTTCCCAATCTGACCCTCAATCTTGGGCTGCGCTGGGATCACTATGGCGCCCCACTCGAGGATAACGATCACCAAGCCAACATGATTGGCAATAACGGAGGGAATGGCCCGGGTGGGGCGTACTACATGCCGAACTCCACGTGCACGGACGCGACCCCTCTGTTTCTGACTCTTCTTGCCAAAGACGGCATTACGCAAAACTGTATTGGTAACAGGAGCCTGGCGAACGTCCAGGGTCTAAATTTTGCTCCGAGAATTGGCTTAGCTTATCGGCTCAGACCAGATTTCGTGGTCCGCGCGGGATACGGTATTGCGTATGGCTCCCTCGGCAACATCGGCGCCGCGCCGTATGTGCTGGGTAACAACTTTCCGTTTGTGTACAGCGTTACCCTTACCTCTCCCAGTCCTGTGATCCCGGTCGCCCTTTCCAACGGCGCACTGCCAACGCTGGAGAACGTTTTTGCCTCGGTCAATCTCTCCTCCCCCGCAAACGCCAATCCCGAAGGGGCTAACCTCGCTGGGCGGGTCTTCGATTACAAGACTCCCTATACTCAAACCTTCAACTTGAGTTTGCAGAAGCAGTTTGGCCGACACGATTCCGTACAGCTCGCATATGTGGGTGACGTCGGCAGACACCTTGATGCCCGAGGAACTGTCGACGTGCCCTCAGAAATTGCCCCCCCAGGCACCAGCACAGCGACCCTGATACCCTTTCCGGATTTTGCGATTGGCTCCGCCTACCTGACCACCAACGGAATCAGCGCCTACAATTCGCTGCAGACGGTCTATACCCATCAATTTGGTGCAGGCTTGTCGGTTCTCGCAAACTATACCTATAGCAAATGCATGTCCGATCAGGCATCGATTACAGACGGCATCACGTATCGGGCGGAGTGGCTTCCTGGGTTTGGGATCAAGAGCGACTACACGTTGTGCCCGAATGATGCCACTCAGGTGGTCCATGCTTCTGGGGCCTATGACCTTCCGGTAGGGCGGGGGCGACAATTCCTGGCCTCCGCAAACCCCGTGGAGCAGGCTGTAGTGGGCGGTTGGAGTGTCAACTATATCGTGACTTATCAAAGCGGACAGCCGTTTACCATCAATTGCCTGGTAGCCACGACCACGTACTTCGGTTGCAATGCGAACCGCGTGCCTGGCGTGAGCACTTCAGCAGGGGCTCACAAGACCACCCAATGGATCAACCCTGCGGCTTTCTCGGCTCCGCCTAAGGCAACGACGCTGGGGCAGATGGATTACTCTCCGCTTGGCGGAGCATCTGAGCAAGCTCGCGGCCCCAGCTTCACCAACGTGGACGCTTCGGTTTTCAAGGAGATCCCCATCAAGGAGGCGATCCACCTTCAGTTTCGCGCAGAAGCGTTTAACCTGTTCAATCATCCCCAATTTGCCAATCCCTCGAGCGGAAACGCGACCGGGAATACAAACTTCACCGTCATTTCGGCCTTACGGAACCAACCGCGAATCCTGCAGCTCGCACTGAAGTTGATTTTCTAATAGTCGGATCATCGACCGTCCGTAGCCCACACCGAATTCTGAAGAGTGATCACGTCTGCAGTTATCGGTGTAGCAATGCCGCAAGGTGAGGAAACAAGCGGCGGTATCATCCTCCGCGAGCCGGAGCCGAGCTCCCGGTGAAGGATCACCTTAGATAAGACTGCGAATACTTCCGCCGTCAACACCCCACACTGAGGAGGTGACGAAAGAGGCGAGATCGCTGGCGAGGAAGACGATGATGTGCGCGACTTCCTCGGGTTCACCGAGCCGCTCGAGTGGAAGCTGACGGAGCTTCATCTCGTGGTCGACGGCCTTGCGGGGAGTCATGTTGTGAATGGAACCGAGAGCGTCGGCGAATCCTGCGGGACGCGACCAGAAGGGCGTCCATACCGGCCCGGGAGCCACTGCGTTGACCCGAATCTTAGGCGCCTCGGACCGCGCGAGGCTCTTGGAAACGGCGATAAGTGCCGCCTTGAGTGCGCCGTAGTCAGCGGGCGCTGCTTCAGGCTGCCGTCCGAGGTCAGAGGTGTTGTTGATAATGACGGCCTTCTCTTTCTCCCGTAACAACGGGAGCAGCTTGCGTGTAACCCTAACCGCGCACATTAAATTCAACTGGAAGGTATGCTCCCAGTGCTCATCGGTGAGTTCCATGAAGGGCTTGGCGTTGACGAAACCAACGTTGTTGACCAGGATATCGAGGCCACCATGAAGCTGGGCCAGGACTGCGTCTACACTCCTTTCCACGCCAGCAGAACTGCTGAGATCGCCGATAGCCGTCATTGCCTTCACACCTGCTTGTTCGACCAGGGCAGCAGTGTTGGTGAGTTCCGCTGCATCATGATCGATCATCGCGACGTGTACTCCTTCGCGCGCGAAGGCAATCGCCGTGGCTCTGCCGATTCCATTGGCTGCCCCGGTAATGAGCACAGTCTTACCTCCCAGTCCTGTTTCCATGCTGCGCAGTCTCCTCACATCGGTTGTATACGGCGATTAGTGTTGACGGAACTCGTTCGCCAACTTATCCAGCAAAGCCGCAGGGGGCGCGCCATCATGGGTGATTACGCGGTAACGAAGCGTAAGTGTAGTCCTGGCGGGAATGGTGTACCCATTCCTCGAGGTAATTGCCGGGTTCAACATCCAGAGAAATGTCGCGTTGTGCCACCAGGTAGGTGGATTGAGCGGCGAGTTGATGACCGCCGCTCCGATCATCTTTCCGCTCTCCTGAGGGGTGATGGCGAAGTCCCACCAGAGTTCATCCGGGCGGTCCGTATCGGGGTAGCCATAGTATGGGTCGGGCCCGGTCATCTTGCCTTCGGGTGTGGTGAAGAACGACGGTCCGTCCTTGCGCGCCTGTAACGCAAAGCCCCCGAAGCCTGACTGCCTGAGCACAAAGTCCGCGATTGGAGTGATGTTGTAGGTGAAGTCCATGACAAAAACGCCGTCGCGCTCGGTCACAACGACTGTATCCGATTCATCAACCATTTTGCGGCCGTCGACAGTCCAGTCGTTGTGGATCTCCAACTCGGCATGTTTGGCGTCGGCGTTGACCAGCTTGAACTCTTTGGTGACGATCACGCGGCCTTCGCGAGGCGCATAGACGCCCCAGCCCCAGAAATCGGCTCGCGTGATGCGCATGGCGCGTAAGGGATGATTTGCTCCCATTTTTTCCACGTCCAGAGGCTCGTGAAACTCTGAATCCTGCCAGCCCAGCCAGATCCCTCGATGGTGCGGGTGATCGTTGGGAGCGAGGTTGGTGATGCGTTGGCCGCCCGGTGTGTATACGGGATGAAAGCATGCCGTGCTGGGTGCGGTGAGCGGAGAGCCTGCGGGCTTGCTTTCCATGTACTGGAAGACTGTCCTGCCATCGGGCGTCTTCAGCACCGGACCGTTCTCACCCTGGGTAAGGGTATAGGACTGCGAGAAAGCGCAGACGGGGAGAACCATCATAATGATGGCAGCGACCATACCTATCGCGCGCGCGCCTGTGCTGGTTTGCATCCTTCCTGGCATCTCGTCTCCCGTTTATCTCTGACGTCGCTCGCTGAGCTTGCTTATTTCCTGCTGGGCTTGGAGCCTTTTTTCTGCTCTCCCCAGAAGACAAAGGTGCCGAATCTTGTGGAGGTTACGATGTCGAGTGCGCCGTCGTGATTGAGATCGGTCGCGAGGATGTCCGATCCGGCGCCGGAGTGATTGTCGATCATGTGAGGCTCGAAGCGGGCCCCACCCGGCGCGGACTTGTCACGGATCGTCTTGTACCAGTAGAGGACCGCCTCGCCATACGGGTCGGGATCGTAGAAGTTGTCGCGGTGCGTCCAGTACCGTTTGCCGACGATGAAATCCGGGATTCCATCGCCATCCACATCGCCCCACGTCGCCCCATGGGCTTGGGAGAAGATAACGCCTCCCGGACCGGGATGCGCTGGGTCGTCCTGAATCAGATGTTCCACGAAGCTGATATTGCCGCCAGCGTCGCGCTTCTGCTCATACCAGGCAATGCCGTAACCATGGGCCTGGAGCACGGTCACCACATCATTCAAGCCATCTCCATTTACGTCATAGACGGCCATGATGGCGCCGCCGACGCCGGAGCGGCCATCGCGGCTGAAGGCAAAGGGATGGTACGGCCATGGTTTGCCGTCGTCGTGCGCGGGTTGCTCCCACCATCCAAAGGCATTGACGATATCCATGCGGCCGTCGCCATTGATGTCCCCGGAGCCAATGCCGTGCGCGGTGGCCAGTCCCGGTTCGGAGACGACGTGGATCGTCCAAAGCTTATAAGGATACTTGCGGTCCGGATGAGCCCAGCGCACGGTTCCGGCTGCCATGTAGAGCAGATCAGGCTGACCATCGCCATCGATGTCGGTTAACTGGCCGATCTCGCTGGATATGTCTTCCACCACAAGGTGCTTGTCCCAGCGGCGCGACTCGCCCCGAGGATTCTCATATAGCCAGACCCCGTGATCATGGTCTGAGAAGCTTGCCGTTAACGAATCGACCCAGCCGTCGCCGGTGAAGTCCCCAGAGAACTGCATCCAGCACTCATGCGTGTAATCGTCGGATGGATTGCGTGTGACCGCAGGATAAATTTCGCGGTGCCTCCTGTAATCCGGTCCGAGATAGTAGTAAGGGCCTGCGATCACATCCTGGATGCCGTCATGGTTGACATCGCCCGAGGCCGAACCCCATGCGTAGTAGAAATCGCTCACGCGCTGCTTACGGAACTCCGTGGAATGGAAGTCGACTGGATATTCCTTCCAGCCCTCATCCTTGTAGGAAACCTCTTTGAAGGTGACCTCGCCTTCGCCCACGTAAAGGGCGATCGGGCCATAGTTGCCAAATTTTGCGTCCGCGATGCCTCCCGCGGCTTCATGACCCTGATTGACGAAGGCGCGAACAATGTTCAGATCCACGATGACTTCGGCTGTATTCCACTCACCGTTCTGGATCGTTGTGACCGGTTCGGGCATCACGGGCGGCGTACGCGGGCGCGCGCGGACAGGCCGCGGCTTCGGCGCGGGCGCATTGGGATCGGGAGGGGGAGCAATGCGCATCTGGCCACCGGCGAAATGCAGTGGGTCTTTGGTCAGAATCATGCCCTTTGTGTCCAATGTGACAGCGTAGGAAGCGGTGTCGTCCGCATCCAGCATCACCAAAACGCCCTTATAGCCGTCGGGAGTCTTTTCGGTGCGAAGCAGATAGCCTGCCTTGCAGGGGCCAGCGCACTTGAATACGGAATAAATGGCGGCATCCTGGAAGGACTGGTCGAGCATCAGGAAGCCGCCCGTGCCTTCATTTGCCTTTCCCGTAATTTCGCTCGAGTTGGCACTCCAACTTGCACTCCCCAGCGGGTGCCAGTCCTTCAGGCTTGACCCTTGGAAAACTCGATCAGGACGAAAAGTTGGAGCGGCCGCAATTGCCCATGCTGAGGAACCAAGCAGAAGAATCAGGCAAACGTGGCGTAAATTCAGAGACCTCATAGCACCTACCCCGGAGTATAAAAATCCGACCGAGAACAAAGACTTTCCATCAATAAGCCGCTCATAAACCGCTCAGGACCAGCGTTTTGCTGGGCTGGCAAAGATTGCGAATAGCGCAATGCTCATTTCATCGTCGGCGGCAATTGTAGCAAACGGTCAGCAGGAAATGTCAAGAATATGCGGCACGGATTCCATCGTGAAGCGTGTTCGCGAAACCAGGCATGGGGTTCACCAACGCGCAATCGCGCTTGAAGAATTTTTCCGGCCGCGTCGAGGAAGTGGACCTTATGGATGCAGTTCGCTGAAGTATTTCTTTCGGCATCCGAAAAGGAATGCCTCTCAGTTTGCGCGGCCGGGACTCGCTTTGGAGATTGCCGCGAGCGCTCCAATGGCGGCCGCGGCGTCTGTAACTGATGCCGGCTTAAAATCTCCGGACCTCGTTCGAAAGCTGCTATACGCGGTTTTGATCTCCGCTGTGCCGGCATCCTCAGCTGCACTTCTTCTTTCTTTCCGTGCCTTCGCAGCACACATCATGTCGACGTCTCGCTCGTTTTTTGGACGCGCGACAAACAGCTCCGTACTATTGCGGATGCATTTGGGCTCGACGCTCATCTTTCCTAAGGAACTCGATAAAGCCGCTCCGCAAAGGGGTCGCGAACTTGACAAGTGGCCGGCCTGGGAGGAGCATTGCAGGTTACCGGCTCCTTCCTTCCCCGTAGCTATCGGGCCCCCAATTGAGATTTCATAAAGGTGGATTGAGATGAAACGCTTCCACATGAGCGTGTGCGCTCTGATGTGTTGTGCTGTGGGTGTTCTGCCCTGCGTGGGACAGAGTAACCCCTGGAATGGATCGTGGAAAATGGATGTGTCCACGATCAAGTACGCTGGACCGACCTTCTCGATTGCGATGGATGGGGAAGGTTACACCCTGACCAGGGGCGGCAAGGCAGAGCCTAAGAGGGTCTGTGATGGTCAGCCTCACGCAGCTCCCGATGGCACGACAACTACGTGCACCGGGAGCGGATCAAGCTACCAGGTGCACACTACGAAAAGCGGCGATGCGGAGGTGAAGGCGACTGTCTCGCTTTCCAACAACGGCAACATGATGATCAGGAAGGCTGTAATTTCACCGCCCGGCGGAGAGCCCTTTACTGTGACGACCATTTCAAAGCGGCTTTCGGGAGGACCCGGTGTGTCAGGCACGTGGAAGGAGACACATTTTGAGGAGTCCGGGGAGACCGGGGTGCTTACGATTGCGGTCTCGGGCGACAGCGTGGCCTTCAAAGAGACGGATGCCGCAAAGCCAATCATGTGCAAAATGGACGGCACGGAAGTTAAGCTTGGCGGTAGCTCGACCATGGCGGTAAAGCTGGAGGGAACCCATACCTTGAAAGTGACGTATCGAGCGGACGGGAAGATCCGGCGGGAGAACACCTTTGAGTTGAGCCCAGATGGGAAAACGATTAAGGAAACGGACGTCACGCCGGATCCATCTGCATCGACGACTTCGATGCTGTTCCACAAATCTTAGTGGGGAACGCGTCCTTGGCATGGTTGAGTGCGGCTGCTCATTGTGGAGTTATCCAACGGGATAAGTGATCCTGGCTTAAGCCTTAGCCCTTGCCCTCGGAGTGGGATTCAGCTTTCCGGACTGTTACCCCGGTTAGTGCTGCGAACTCTCCGCGGCGGGGAGAATGGTTGAGGTGACGGCCGTCAGGTGGTAGTTGCCGTAAGTCGCGAGGAAGCTCCACTTGAAGCGGCCCCCGTCAAGGGACGATGCCTTCGAGGAGATGGTCCTGGGCAGCCAGAAATGCTTGCCGTCCATCGTGACTTGGGCATAGTCGATGGACCATGACCAGGCGACCGGTAGCCCCGACCCCTCATCGTGGCGGGGCCGTTGCTCTCGAGACGGACGATGGTAGTCATAGCAGTCTTTGAACTCTGGAGCGAGAACATTGGGAGCGCGGCTAAACGCCCCGGTCAAGATGGCGGGCCCGATCAGGGATTGATCTTTAGCGGCGGAGTGATGATCGACAGCTTTGATCTCGCGGGACTCGATCAGGTCGGCGCCCCGTCATCCGATTCGGCGTCTCTCATTGATTCGCGACTTCCTTGCTCAACGCTAGAGGACTTTTTGGCAGTTAATCTGGGTGAAGTCCGCTCTCGACTTCTAGATCGGAGCTGTACTTCCCTTGCTCACTTTGGTGTGATGAGTGGACCGTTCGTGAGAAGCACCGAATCCACGATGCCGATCTCAACCCGGCGGTTGGCAGCACGCGCCTGTTCGCTGTCGCCTGGAACGCGCGGGTCGGACTTGCCAAAACCCTTGGCGCTCATGATGGTCGGGGAAATTCCGGCCTGCACCAATAAGTCGCGAACGGCTTCGGCGCGACGCTGTGAGAGTTGCAGGTTGTAGGTCTGCGTGCCCATGTCATCCGTATATCCGTAGACAGCAACCGAATATCCCTTAAGCGTCATCATGATCCCGGCGATGCGATTGAGGATGTCGCGGTATTCCGGTTTAACGTTTGCCTTATCAAAGTCGAAGCGAATCGACTTGCTGTCCAGCGTCATTACCAAGCCCATCGCGCTACGATGCGTTTCGGCGATTTGCCCGAGAGCCTGTTGCAGCTGTTGAAGTTCCGCCTCTCGCTCTTGCCGGTATTCCTCAGCCTGCCGTGTGGCTTGATCCGCCTTTTGCTGCTCGGCGGCGGCCTGCTGCCGCGCAAGTTGCGACTGCGCTTCCGAGCTCGATTGTGCCTGCTTCGCTAAGTCACGCTGTTGAGCGGCTGCCAGCGCGTTAGCAGCTGCTTGCGAAGCCTGCTGAGCCAACGTCTGCGATTGCTCCTGTGCCCGCTCGACCAGCTGGCGGAAGCCCTCCGTCTGCTGGCTGAGCTGCGCCACCTCGCGCTCCAGGCGACGAACTGATCTTAGTGAAACAAACCCAAGAACCAAGCTGAGCGCGATTGCGATCACTCCCAGAGCCAACGCTAACTTCCCTTGAAACTTTGCAGGTGCATCCCCAAGCCCACGCTCGTCCGGTTTCAGCGGCCCGCCTGAAGAGTCCGTCATTTGGCAATCTTAGCTTGGAATTCTAGATTGAAGCAAAACGAGATAGCTCCCGGATTGTCGCCTACTCGGAAGTGTCGTCAATTACTACTTGATTAACAACGGAGCAGGGTCCTTGTCCGGCCGACAGGATTAGTACCGGGTCGGCCTGTGTTTACCGAATGCAGTTTGGATCCACTTGGCGTATAACCGGCTACACGCTAATTAGAGGTGCCAAGGGCTTAAAGGCTTGGCGTACCTAGATGCGATTCGCGCTTTGCGCGAATGAGGTGGCCGCCTAAAGCGTTAGGCCAAATAGATGGACATGGACAAACAGAAGGACCACAAGCCAGACTACGCTCACCACGATGACTGTCTTCCGTGCTTTTCGTAAATCAAGGTCTTGTGATTTCATGCGACCGTACTTGATCCACCAACGGATTGCCATGACTGGAATTGCGTATTTGATGAAAACGAAACCCACAAGCCCCACAAGACCGAGAAAGGGGAAAAAGACCAATGCGCCAAACGGAATCAAGATACCCAGCATGATCTTGAGGTAGCTGGCATCGCTGCATGCCCGGCTGATCCTGCTCGTTTCAGTTGCGGAGGCTGCGGCAACAGCATGGTCGACATCTGTGCCACGGAATGGGCACTGCTGCATTGAAGTGTTGATCGTTTCTTGGCAGGTTGGGCACGGAAAAACGGCGACAGTTCCCGACAGACTGAGACTCGGCGACATGATACTTCCCTTTTATTGGCAAAGAGTATCGAGTACTTCGAAGTCCCGCAACCTTAATCGTTTTCCATCCGTGGCGATCGTCGTTAGGATCTACGTCTCCAGAAAGTGGCCGAACCGGCTTTTCGGAACTGCCTGCGGAGTCTTGTCATGGGTAGATTGCTCACCGGCAATGGGCAGGAATTTAGCGGGACACCCCGCTTTCGACGGGCTTTAATTAAGCCCTGCGTGAGGCCCTAACGGATGCAAATAATTCCCGCAGGGACGGCTGAACTTCAGAGCTGTCCGAACTTAGCCCAGGACGCAGTCCTGGGTAGAGATTCGAGAGACGAAAAGTCCCGAAGGGACGACTGGAACCGTCCGGACATCTCAAGGTGTCCTTTGCGATTGGAAAATTCCTGACCAACTACCCGAAGTATCTCGGAAGGTGGCGCTAGGCCAGCACCTTCGACACCACCTTGCCCGCGACGTCGGTCAGGCGGAAGTCGCGCCCCTGGAACTTGAAGGTCAGCTTGGTATGGTCCACGCCCAAGCAGTTCAGGATGGTCGCTTGCAGGTCGTGGATCGGCACCGAATCTTCCACCACGTTGTAACAGTAGTCGTCTGTCTGCCCGATCGAGATGCCTGGCTTGATACCGCCGCCCGCCATCCACATCGCGAAGCATTTCGGGTGATGGTCGCGGCCGTAATTGGTCTCGCTGAGCTTGCCTTGGCAATAGACAGTACGGCCGAATTCGCCGCCCCAAACCACCAGTGTATCGTCCAGCAGCCCGCGCTGCTTCAAGTCCTGAACCAGTGCCGCAGAGGATTGATCGGTGCCCTTCGCCTGCAGGGCGATGTCCCTGGGTAGATCGTTGTGCTGGTCCCAGCCGCGGTGGTAAAGCTGAATAAAACGCACGTTGCGCTCGGCCAGGCGCCGGGCGAGCAGGCAATTGGCAGCATAAGTACCGGGCTTTCGCGAGTCTGGCCCGTACATATCGAAAACCGAGTCTGGTTCCTTCGAAAGGTCCATGAGATCGGGCACCGAAGTTTGCATGCGGTAGGCCATCTCATATTGAGTGATTCGGGTTTCAATCTCCGGATCGCCGTAAGCGCCGAACCACATCTTGTTAAGCTCGGCCAAACTGTCGAGCATGCGGCGGCGCGACTCCCGGCTGATGCCGGGTGGGTCATCGAGGTACAGCACCGGCTCGGCGCCCGCTCGAAACCTGACCCCCTGGTACTTGGAAGACAGAAAGCCATTGCCCCACAGCCGCGAAAACAAAGGCTGGTCCGGGTTGAGTGCGTTCGCCTGCGAAATCAGCACGACGAACGCGGGCAGGTTCTGATTCTCACTGCCCAGGCCATAGGTGACCCACGCGCCCATGCTGGGACGGCCAGGCTGTTGAAACCCGGTCTGGATAAACGTGATGGCCGGGTCGTGGTTGATGGCATCTGTGTTCACCGTCTTGATGATGGCGATGTCGTCGACGATTTTGGCGGTGTGCGGCAGCAATTCGCTGATCCAGGCGCCTGACTTGCCGGCCTGTTGAAACTTGAAGATGGGTGCGGCCACCGGAAAGGACGCCTGGCCTGAGGTCATGCCGGTAATGCGTTGGCCTTTGCGGATCGAGTCCGGCAGCTCCGTGCCCTGCAAATCCTTGAGCTTGGGCTTGTAGTCAAACAACTCAATCTGCGAAGGCGCGCCCGACTGGTGGAGGAAGATCACGCGCTTGGCCTTGGGCGCGAAATTCGGCATGCCCACCAGGCCACCAGTCTTGGGGTCCACCGCCGGCCCCTCCGCCATCAGGCTCGGGCCGAGCAGCGAGGCGAGCGCCGCCACGCCTATCCCCTTCGCGGTACGGCCGAAAAACTGCCGCCGGGTCATCTCCAGCAAGATATCGCGTCTCACTTCGTCCATAGGAGTCACTCTTTCGTGATGGTCTCGTCCATATTGAGGATGGTGCTGGTAACCGTCGTCCAGGCGGCCAGCTCCGCCGGATCCAGCTTCGGATTGCGCTTCGCCTCGCCCACCCCGATCAGCTTCATCGCCGACGTCTTGTCGCGCCGGTACTCCGCCAGTTCTTCTCGCGCCAGCGTGAGCAGCACCGCGCGTTCCCGGGGCTGCGGCTTGCGGTCGGTTGCCAGCCGGAATGCAAAGTCAACCCGCTTCTCGGGATCGCGCCCCGCCTGGGAAATTGTTTTCTCCGCCAGTACGCGGCTGGCCTCTACATAAGTGGGATCGTTGAGCAGCACCAGGGCCTGCAGCGGAGTATTGGTGATAGTGCGCCGCGCCGTACACTTCTCGCGGTCGGGCGCGTCGAAGGTCGTCAGCGAAGGCGGCGGCACGGTTCGCTTCCACACCGTGTACATGCTGCGCCGGTAGAGGTCTTCGCCGGTGGATGGCGTATAGCTCTGCCCGGAGAAGCCCCCGCCGAATGCCATTTCTTCCCAGAGGCCCTTCGGTTGGTAGGGGTAAACACTAGGGCCGCCGATCCGGGTGTCGAGCAGTCCGGCCACATCCAGCGCGTTATCACGCACCATCTCGGCGGGCAGACGGAAACGCGGCCCCCTCGCCAGCAGCCGGTTCTCGGGATCGCGCTCGGCCATCTCCCTGGTCTCGCGCGACGACTGCCGGTAGGTCGATGAGGTCACAATCAGCCGCATCATCGCCTTTATGTCCCAGCCGTTGGCAACGAACTCGGTAGCCATCCAGTCGAGCAACTGCGGATGGCTGGGCTGCTCTCCTTGCGAGCCAAAATCCTCCGCCGTCTTCACAATCCCGACCCCAAAGCAGTCCTGCCAGTAGCGGTTCACCGCCACCCGCGCCGTCAGCGGATTCTTTGGATCCACCAGCCACTTTGCCAGGGCCAGGCGGTTCGCCGGCGCCCCGGGCGGCAGCGGCGGGAGAAACGCCGGAACGCCTGGAGTCACCTTCTCCCCCGGATTGTCGTACTGGCCCCGCCCCAGGATGAAGGTGTCCCGCGGCTTCTTCATTTCCGTCATAACCATGACGTTGGTGATCGACGCTTCAAGATTCTTCTTTTCCTTCCGCAACTCAGTCAATTGCGCATAAAGCCGGCGATCCTTTTCAGCCGCCGCATACTTCAGGAAGTACTCGCTCAGCGCGGCCTGGTGTTCTTTTTCCAGGCGCGCTGCCTTGGCCTCCGGAGTCTCGGCTTTCGCTTCCTCTCCGATCTCTGCTTCCGGGGGCGCCTTTTCCGGCTGCAGGGTTACAATCTCCTCCGCCGGCTTTCCCGCCAGCGCCATCAGCACCGAGCGCGCCGGTAGCCGGATGGCCAGTGTTTCAGCCTCCTCGTCATTCACCGTGCGTTTATAGATGCGCAGGTCGTCGAGCTCGCCTTCGAAGGGCTTTCCGATTGCCTTATTACCCACTTCAAGTGGGGCAGCGGTTCGGAAGGCGCCGCTCAAGTTGTCCTTCACCACTTCAGTCACCGCAGGCTTGCCGTTGACGTAAAACTTTACCCCCGCCGCTTTACCCGAGCCGTCGTAGTTCACCACCAGGTGAGAGAACGAGGCCGTCGCGAAGCGCTCCCTGGTGCGCACCTCGATAGCGTCGTCAGGCCACTTAGCGGCCATGCGGACGATGAAGTGGGAAAGGCGGTCCTGGGGCTTGTCATAGGTGGGATCATCGGTCGCAATCTCCCAGCCTTGCCAGTGTTCGGAGCTGTCCCGCTTTTGCAGGAGCTTCACCGCGCTCGAGGTCGACGTCCGGACCCACAGTGCCAGGGCAAAGCGGTCGCCGCGGTCAAAATCGCCGGCATCGCCGAAACTCACCTGGGTCTCTCCGCTGAACTCCGCAGCCTTGCCTATCTTGCCTTCGTCGTACACCAGGTCGCCGCGCACCGCCTTGCCGTCGTGGTGCTGGCCGGAGGTATCAGCCAAACCTCCCTCCAGCGGGTAGTAAGCGATGAGCCCCTCTTGCGAAGGCTCAGCGATACCCGCCAGCGCGGTCTTTTGCCACTCGTTCTGCTGCGCCTCGATGTCTTTCTCGGGCAGCGCAGCCAGGGTGCTGGTGAGCCGGCTATTCAGCTCATCGAGCTGCTGCTGCTGCGCCGCGGTGGGCAGCGGCAGCACCGGATCGGCATTGCCCAGGAAGCCGTCCAGGCCCCTTTCCGGAACGCTGTTGAAGTAGGCGACGAACTGGTAAAAATCCTTTTGCCGAATGGGATCGAACTTGTGGTCGTGGCAGCGTGCGCACCCCATGGTAAGACCCAGCCAAACTGTGGCCGTGGTGCTCGCCCGGTCAATGGTGTACTCCGCGTGGTATTCCTGAGGAACGGCGCCGCCTTCGAAATTGATCATGTTATTGCGGTTGAAGCCGCTGGCGATCTTGTCGTCCACGGTTGCGTTGGGCAGCAAATCGCCTGCCAGTTGTTCAACCGTGAACTGGTCGTATGGCATGTTCCGGTTGTAGGCCTTGATCACCCAATCGCGCCACGGCCACATCTCCCGCAGGCTGTCGATATGGTAGCCGTGCGTGTCGGAGTAGCGGGCGAGGTCGAGCCACTCCATGGCCATCCGCTCGCCATAGTGCGGCGACGCCAGCAGCCGGTCCACGCGCTTCTCGTAGGCGTCGGGCGACTTGTCCCCCACAAAGGAGTCCACCTCGGCGGGTGTCGGTGGCAGGCCGGTTAAGTCGAAGCTGACCCGGCGCAGGAGCGTGGCTTTGTCTGTTTCCTCGCTCGGCTTCAACCCTTCGGCTTCGAGCCGCGCCAGGACAAAACTGTCAATGGGATTCCGCACCCACACCTTGTCTTTCACCTCGGGCAGAGATGGACGCTTGGGGGCGACGAACGACCATTGGGTTTCCCATTTAGCCCCCTGGTCGATCCACTGCTTGATGACCTCAATCTGCCTGGCGGTCAGCGTCTTGCCGGAATAAACCGGCGGCATGCGGAACGCCACGTCCTTGGAACTGATCTTCTGGTAGATCTTGCTTTGCGCCGAGTTCCCCGGGACGATGATCTTGTAGCCGCCGCGGTCGACGAACAGTCCCTCCGTCTCGTCGAGGCGCATGTGGGCCATTCGCATCTTTTCGTCGGGGCCATGGCACTTGAAGCAGTTGTCGGAGAGGATGGGACGGATTTCCCGGTTGAAGTCCACAGGTTTCGTGGGTGCCTCGGCCGCGGGTGCGGCTTGCGTCGCTACGAGAATCCAGGCTAGCGAGGCAGAGGCGAGCAAAACGAATAACAGCCGTAGCTTCAAGTTTCCATCCCTCCTTGCGCGTGCCGGGAAACCCTGCTGAATGGTCGAATTATCTCCAGGTGCGACCGTAAAATCCAGCATCCCGATGGATGGCAACAGCAGACTCTACCAACGGGTACTTTGGCAAGCTAGAATCCTGATCCGGCGAAAAAGGCCTCCACTCCTGGATTGCCGGCTGGACAAAAGTCGACTAACGAAGGGGGTGCTCGGTTGGCGAGTCGTCCGCCGCCACCTGCCTCCAAAGTCGGGTTATCGGTAACTTGCATATTTGCGCTCTGGTAAACAGGCAGAGTCACGGGAAAACCGCTCCGCGCCGACAACAAGGGCAACTTAACGAAAATTTCCTCGACGGGTCAGCGAATCTTTTGATAGTTTCGAGCCGGGGTCAGAACCGATGATTCTCTTGAAGGGCACTTTGGCCGGAGTAGCTGCTTTAATCACGGCTGCATTGGCGACCTACGGGCTTGCCTTCGGCGTGCCCCATATCTTGGAATTGATGCCGAATCGCGAAGGCGGCATAGGCGGTTTCTTGTTTCCAATGTGGCAGCTGGCGGTTGCGGCACTTCTCATTTTTTCCGGCGGCTTCTACTGGGGTTTCCGCCGCGCCATGCGCCATCGTTAGAAGGTTTCGTAAAGAGACAGAACCGGAGCACGCCGGCGGCGATCTCCGGGAATTGTGAACAATCGGTGGATGCCATCGAGTTAGATACGGCGCGGCCGGTTCCCGTAAAGTCGCAGTTTCGGTAACTTCCCCATTGCACTCACCGAGCCGGTTGAATTTACCGCAAATCCCGTTTGAACTCCGCTTGAAGCAGCTAAAAGCCACCTTCCAGGAAGCCGACCATGCGCCCAAGCATTCGAATCCCAGCAGTGTTGAGATAGGACGGCTGTTTGGGCCGGTCGTGGGCTCGCAGCAGAACACGCCGGAAAAACGGCCCAGAACCCATTTCGAGGGAGTCTTTCAGACGGAAAGTAGTTAGTGAATTGTGAAATGAATCCTTACTATGACCTCAA
Source organism: uncultured Acidobacteriaceae bacterium (assembly GCA_963717225.1). Taxonomy (GTDB): domain Bacteria; phylum Acidobacteriota; class Terriglobia; order Terriglobales; family Acidobacteriaceae; genus PALSA-350. The sequence continues at coordinate 79,966 of CAVQWB010000012.1, forward strand.
CCGGCACTGGTTTACCGTTGAAAGTTGCTGGTTCGAAGACGAATTTTTTGGCGGCTTCCGCCGCCTTTTCGTCGAGCGCAATTGCCTCAGCACGTTGCTTCTTGGGTACGCTATCGGCAAGTGAGCGGGAGACATGGACTTCTTGCGGGTTACCATGCTCATCCACTGTCAACGATACATCTGTGATCCCGTCAATTTTTTTGTAACGAGGTCCTTTACTGAAATCAGGCTCTTCACGGTGGATTATCCTTGGTGCAGCGACACCGTCCCCAGCATGATATTTTCCTGAAGCGTCGGGCTGAGGCTTTGGCGCAGGAGACGCCCCGGAGTTTGACTTTGGTTCGTCGCCCCCTTGTACTGCGCTGCTTTGTTGATTCTCTGTTTCAGAAACGGGCGTTAGACCTGCTGAATCAGAAAGTCCTAGAACTTTTACACTCAGAACGAAAGAGACCGTAATCCAAATCGCCAGCACCCGCATTCTCGACCTCAGAGACCAATATATTCGAGCATAAACTCGAAGCCTAGCAGCGGGGCCTTCGAGCGTGGGCCCTCCACCTTGAAACGAGTCTCAATCCCGCGAAACCTCAGGCCAGCCAGGAAGAAAGTTGCGATGTGCAGCAGGTCATCGACCATTTGTCCAAAAGTATCCAATTCCATTTCCCCGATCCGTCGAAACAAAGAAGTTGTCACTACGAACGACATGGAAGCTTGCCGCTATCTTACCGTCGGGTTTAGGGGGCTTTGAAGGGGGCTTTGAAGGGACCAGGCTTTGAAGGGACAAGGCTTTGAAGGGGCAGACGGGGTAATTACGACATTCTGGTGAACAACGCCGCCATTTATGCCTTCGGACCGCTCGAAGATGTCACCGCCGATAAATATCATCGCGAACATAACCTTAATGTCCTGGGGCTGCTCTTGACGACGAAGGCTGCGCTCCCTCTTTTCCCTCCCGAAGGCGGCACCATCATCAATATCGGGTCGAGGGTGAATACGGTCGCGCCAGCCAAATCAGTTATTTCTTCCGCCAGTAAAGCAGCCTTAGACGCAATCACCAAGGTACTATCCAAAGAACTTGGACCGCGAAAGATCCGCGTCAACTCCCTCAACTCCGGTGTGATCACAACAGAAGGATTCATCTCAGGCGGTCTCGCCGCCAGCCCCATGCAGAGGCATTACGTAGAACTGACTCCGCTGGGACGCATGGCAGAACCGGATGACGTTGCCCTGCCGGCTGTATTCCTAGCTTCCGACGACTCCCGCTGGATCAGTGGAGAGTTGATCCTGGTCGCGGGAGGAGAATAAATCCGAGCGTCCAATGAGACCGGATCGGCAGGTTCTAAGCGGCTGAATGCGTTCGGATTAGTACCCGAAAACGCCCCAGGGTCCTGGTATGCCGGCGTTGAGGCCCGATCAGAATTCCAGGACACTGGTCGACTTGAGTATCATGCGTCATTCACAACAAGTCGATGGTGTAGCCATGACCAGTGCATGCCCCTTCACACATCAAATCGAAGGATTCGGGCATTGCCCGTTTAGCGTTATTGGGTAATGGTCTGGATAACCTCGAAAAGATTCCCCCAGGGATCTGCAAAGAAGGCCACGCGAAGGCCCATTGCGGGTACATCGTGTGGCTCGCTGGCGATCGTCACGTCGCGGTGCTTCAATTCGTCGATGACATCGTCAACACTATCGACGCTGAAACCCGGGTGGTGCCAGCCAGACATGCTGTAGCTGTCATGCAAATCCTCATAGGACGGGCGTTTTGCTGCGCCCGGCCCGGCCATCAGCTCGAAATGGAAACTATCGTCTCCAGCGGGATAAAGAAACCCGAAGGTAAGCCCGGCAACGGGAACCGATCGCTTCAACCGAAAATCGAGCTTGTCGGCATACCAGGCAACCGCGATATCAAAGTCCGGCACGCGAATGGCTACGTGATTGATCTTCAGGGAAGCAAGTGGGCTGGAGGCATGGGGTGCAGTTAGTGCAGTCATTGTTTTCCTTTAGTATTGCTGCAGATCTCGCCAAATTACAGCGCCTTCGTTTTCAGCCAGGAACGCACAGCTTGGATAACTTCTGCCTTGCGTTCGAGAGGCAACCAGTGGCCCGAAGGAAGATTTGTCACGGTAAGGTCGTGGCACGCGCTGCGCATGGGCTCACCGAAGCGGTTGTGGGTGATATCGCAGAGCCCATCGAAGTCGCCGTTAATAAACAGCACGGGCTGGCGCAGCTGTCCGCCATCGGGCGCCCCATGAGCGTAGGCGATGTTGGCGCTATCGTTCAGGTACCAGGAATTGCCCGGCTGGAATCCGGTGACGCGGAACGCTTCGACAAGCGCGTCAAAGTCAGCGTGCGGCCAGAGTGCGGGATCAGGCTCTACCGCGGGAGCATGATGCGCCGAACCGAACCAACCGCCATTGCGGGTGATGATCGCAGACCGGTACACTTTGCCTACTGATTCGGGGTTCCCGCTGCGGTATATCGCCGCGAGGCTCGCCGGGATGTCAGCATGGAAGTCGCTGACCGTCTGGTCGAAGTGGGTCAGGTAGAAACGGTAGTAGTCCCATTGTCCGTCCGGATACTGCTCGGCCGGATAGAGCTTGCGGTCGATGAGCGGCAGGAGACCGGGCAACGCGAAGGCCTGCGGTGCATAGGGGACAGAGATAAACACGACGCCGCGGCTTCGCTTCGCGTGATGCGCGGCCAGCGCCCCGACAACGGGACTTCCGAGGTCATGCCCGACCCAGATTGCCGGGCTGGCGCCGAGATGGTCATGCAGCTCGACCATGTCGTCAACGATCTCTTTTAGGGCATAGGCCTCCGGCGCGGAAGGCGCAGATGAACCGCCATAGCCACGCATGTCCGGCGCGATGCAGTGCCAGCCCTCGGTCGCGAAGGCCTCGACCTGCGCGCGCCACACCAGACCAATCTCGGGCCAGCCGTGGAGGAAGATCATCAATGGCCCGCCTGCAGGTCCGGCCTCCCAGTAGTGCGTCGTGTGGCGTGGCGAGTGGAAAGTGGCGTCGGTTAGTGCCAAAGCTGTTGCCATCGCGCGCTCCTTTACGGAGGGTTTACCGTGCGCAGGAACTTCACAAGCTGTTCGCTGACTTCGGCAGAGGCTTCGTGTTGTATCCAGTGGCCCACATTGTCGAGTTCGAGATTCCCCACGAGACCGGGAAGTCCAGTGCGAAGCTTTTCAAGAGGGGGATAAAGCGCCCCCAGGCCATCAGCTTTACCCGAGATATAAAACGAAGGTTGAGTGATCCTCGCACCCTTCCAGGCGGCGGACATATAGAAATACGGTTCGGCGGCGCGATAGTAATTTAAGGCGCCATGGAAACCGGTACGCGTAAACTCCGCTACGTTGTGAGCGACGTAATCTGGCTCCGCCCACGACGGCAACGGCCCGGGAGCGGGACGATGAAGACTTCGTGCAGGGTCCAGAGGGCTCCATCGCGTGTCGGCCGGAGCAGAACCTGATGCCCAATACAAAACCCCCGGAATAGTTACTGCAGCATCGGCCCAAATTTGATCGGCTTCCGGTTTGATCTGTTCGAACATGTAGAAATCGTTTTCATATCCAGATGTACGCATGCGCTCGAAGACGCTGACATCACCGCGCGGAAAGTAAGGCACGCTCAGGCAGAACACCGCTGTGAATCGATCCGGACGCATCATGGCCGCATTCCATGCATGGGTTGCACCCCAGTCGTGACCCACGATCACGGCGCTGGGAATATTCAGCGCATCGAGGAGTCCGACCAGGTCTCCCGCCGTCTGGAGCGGCGTATACAAGGTTGAGTCGGATGGAGCTGAGCTGCGCCCATATCCGCGCATGTCTGGAGCAATTGCGCGAAAGCCGGCTGACGCGACGGCCGTCATCTGTTGTCGCCATGTATAAGAGGTGTCCGGAAATCCATGACAGAAAAGAACGACCGGCCCGGCCCCAACCTCAGTTACGTGCAAAGAGATGCCATTCGCAGCGATCTCGTACTGCTTGAGTTCCATCTTTCCTCCACCTTCTATCATAGAAGATGGGCCTCGTCCTGTAGCCCGCAAGGATAAGTAACGACAAACGCCGTGGGGTCTAGGAATGCCATTGGCGCATTTCACAGCCGCAATCCCATAGAACGAATAATCGTTAGTCGGAAATGTGCGGCAGCTCTGCACGAATGAGCGGCGTCGGCACGGAATTCCATCGCCCTCTTGGGTTGTTGATGCGAACGTCCTTTGTCGCCAAGAACAGTGGTTCTGCTGTTCTGCCTGCCCAGGGGAATTAGCTTTCGCATTCCTTGTATTTCGCACACTGAGATGTGCTTGCCGCAACATTGGGAGGCGGTGGAAGGAGCCGCTTCCAATGCCTCCCCGGAAAAAGACACGTGTACTTGCCAGTCGCTTTGCCGGCGTCACCGTCCCTGAGCTTGAACAATCGAAGGCGGCCGTGCTCAGTACACTGGCGTCTGCGCATTCCCGCCGGAGCTACAAGCACGCCATCGAGAAGTTCATCGATTGGTATTGCTCCGAGCCTCGGCTGGGCTTCAATCGGTCCGTCGTGTTGCGATATCGCACTTTCCTTGAGGGTCTTACACTATCCGCAGCTACGGTCAATCTTCATCTTTCCGCAATCCGACGTCTGGCAGATGAGGCTGCGGAGAGCGGCTGGTTAAGCCCCGAGTTGGCAATCGGAATTCGCAGGGTTAAGGGAGTCAAACGGCTTGGGCGGAGGATTGGAAATTGGCTCACTGGCCACCAGGCGCAAGACTTAGTGAAGCGATTTCTCAACGCACCCTTCGCGGGAGAAGAGATGCTGCGATGATCGGGCTGCTACTCGGATGTGGTTTGCGACGCTCCGAAACCGTGAACCTAAGATTGGATCAGCTGCAATCGCGGCAGAACCACTGGGTGATCGTCGATATGCTTGAGAAGGGAGGAAGACTGCGAACGGTTCCTGTGCCGATCTGGTGTAAATCTTTGATTGATGCTTGGCTCCGTGGCTCGCGAGTGACGGAAGGTAAGGTGTTCCGGCGAGTTTCGAAGAACGGCACTCGAGAGGATGATGGCGTGAAAACCGACGTAGTCTGGTACGCCGTGAAGCGATATGCCAAAAGAATCGGCCTTGACCATCTTGCTCCCCACGATCTTCGTCGCACCTGTGCCCGCCTCTGCCATGAGGCAGGAGGTGAGCTCGAACAGATTCAGTTTCTACTGGGTCACGCATCCGTGCAAACCACCGAGCGGTACATCGGGTGCAAGCAAAATCTTAATGAGGCTGTAAATGATCGGTTTCAAATCTCACTCGGGCGACGCGCAAAGCTCAAGACCAAGGAAGGCCCACGATAATCCGGTTTATCACGTGCATTCAGGACCCGCCCAACATTTGGTCGTCGAACCATTGGTCGAGCTCGTCGACCTTATTCATTGTTGCGAAAGCCGTTGATGTCACCAATGTGTGAAGACTCCGTAAGCAGATGGCGCGGATCAAGTAAGCGTCGGTTTCCGACACGTCATTCTTACCGGAATGCACAATTGCGGATCGCAGTCGATACAGGTCATTAACCTGTTCTACAAGGGATCGTCTATCGTGGAGCGTCTGAGCCAGGAGATGCGCCACTCGCGCGCTCAGTTGATAGGTAATCTCGGTTTTGGTCTGTTTGCCCAGAACGACGCTCTCTAGGGCAATCGCGAAAAGCAAAAGAGCCAGATCAGGTTTCGATTCGACACACGCTGTACCCGCTGTAACATATCCTGCGATGACTCGCCGTGCAAACGTGTCATCTTTCGTTAGGAGCTGACTGATAGCGGCGCCGCCCCGAACGCTGAAAAATCTGTTCCAGTCATTACGAGACAATATGGTTCCCGTCAGCCTACTCCCGAAATTCGTTGAAGCATTGTGGTCGCCTACCTTTGCAGTGCGAGTGATGCTTTCGTGGAAAGCTGGCTTTGCCTCACCTCGGAACAAATGAATGCGAGATGGCTGCCAATCTGAAAATAAAGCATTCAGAACGGCCAGATGTTGATCGGCCATTGGAGCAGCCTTGTTTCGGGCCGACTCTCTATCAATTGCCTCCACACAGATTCTCGCGAATACCGACGAAACGCTCTTGGGTTTGCCGTTCTCATCCAGTTTCGCGTGATTCTGGATGGTATCGAGCAGAAATTGAACATTTCCAAAAGCTAGCCCCGCACAATCGGAGGAGAGACCCGCGACTGCCATATCGACGTGCCATGTATTGGGAGAGGTCTTGAGTTCCGTAACGAGTCGATCCGCCTGATCACGAATCGACTCGGTACGATTCTCAAACGGTGCTGTAGCGACATTGACAATGCATTCCACGAGCAGATCATCAAGCGACGCTCTGCTCCAGGTCTCGTCCAAACCGGCCATTTCGCTGACCCGGTCCAACATTGTCAAGTAGTCAACGGCAGCTTCATCCCGGAGTACAAGGCTGCCTCTCACCAAAAGTGGCCCTCTGATCATCTCCGGATGTCCAGTTGTCTTGCTTTCGCTTGGCGCATCGATTCCGGGGGATGGAAGTTTTTGCACAAACGCCACAAACAATTGCTTTATGCGGTTGATGTTCATTAAATCGGCACCTTATGCGACGCAGAATCCCTCACGCTTCGCCGCCTCTTATCATAAATTTGGGCAGTGGTGATGTGCTTGTCGTCCAGCAGGTCTTGCACTAACCGATGGGCTCCCTAGCATCGAGCAGCAGCGCGTCGCTGTGGTCGCGCGCAGCGAGCGGGTGAGTAGATGCATTCCTGAATCGTCTCCCCTGAAGGAAGTATCTTTTCTCCTAGGACGCCAGGCAGACGTTCCAGATACCCGGTCAAAATTCTATACAGCGCCCTTTGTGAAATTCTCCGAGTTGCAAGCTCGTCGCTCTGAGGAGCACGCCGGGGGCGGAAGAGAGGGCCGATGTCGATCCCGGCTGCGAACTGTCCTAACGCGATAATGTATTTTATCGAGT
>CAVQWB010000013.1:0-20049 GCA_963717225.1 uncultured Acidobacteriaceae bacterium
AGGCAGACCAGCAAGAAATTTTTCGGGGTGGGGCACCCGGTAAATACGGAACTCCAACTCATCGACATTCTGCGCGTACAAATGGATGGTTGGCTTTTCCGCCGGAGCAAAGCTGCGGTTGGTGCTCAGGTTGAAAGAGACTGGGCGGGCGGCCAGCAGCTGCAGGGGAAACAACAGCGCCAGCAACCACAGGAACCCGATCCTCAATCGCCTTGGCGCAGAATGTTCCAACGATAGACTCCGAGAAAATTTGCATTTTCCGGCAGCGGATGCCAGCGCGCGTCCGGGTGGTGTAATAAATCGCTCAACAGCAAGCGGCGCATTTCACCCTTGCCGCGGTGAATAGGCCCGGTGTGATACACGACCCCATCTTCTCCACAGAAAATCATGGAGTGAAACGGGGAATGATACTGGGTGACGTCCGGGACATCATACGGTGAGTTCTGGTCTAACTGGCGATAAAAAATGAGGTCGCCGGGACGGGCCAGGCGAAGCTCGCGTCCGACGAGAAAAGTATTTCGTTCCATGAGTGTCCGCGCATCCGCGAATGCTGCCGTTGCCGAGGTCTTCGGGAAGGAATGGGCCCGAGGCGCTCGCGGAAGAGATTTGCGCCCAGCGGGGGTTGGGGATAAACGTACTGCCGCAGGGATTGACGAGGGATTCGGTGGGATGGCGACTAAGCCAGGTTTCGTCGTGGGCGTGCAGAGCCTCGCGATAGGCAAAACGCAGGAGTGCGGCGCAATCGTCGATCTCGGGCGGCAGCCTGGGCTGGTCCAGCTGTGCCTCCGCGATGGAGGTGAACCAGCTGCGGAAGGCTTGACGGTCCTGGGAGGTGTGCAACCTCAGAAAATCGGGGGTTTCCATCCCCAAAGTTATCGCTGGGGTCGAAGAGGAAGGTTACAGGCACACGTAGGTTGTTGTGACGCCAAAGGAGATGAAGTTCGACCTGGCCGGGAGTGACGGGAGCTAGCAGTAAGATTAGTAGAATCTGGCAGAGTTATAAAGATAATGTTGTGGTATCCCACATCTCGCGAAAAACGAGCGAGATGTGGGGCACCCATCGTTTGTTGGAGGGACAACTCAGCCTACGGCTTTTCCGCAAAGACCGCGTCAAGAGGAGCACCCGTGACACAACCGCATCGCCATAGTTCGGCACAGAATAAAGACCTGCCGGCGGGGGTGGTGTTACGTCCACCCGATGTGACTTTTAACGATGCGCCTGTCATCCGGCATTCCGAAGTCTGCTGGACTCTCCGGCATCTTTTGTTCCTGTAGAAATGTGCGAACTAAGCGAACAAAGCGAACTAAGTCCTGGGGTCCAGTCCAGATGCGATGGAGCCTCTCTCCGTAAAGGGCCCATGGGTGGGGTTGGGCCTCTTTCTTTGAAGAGACGCAGGGATCAGGTCGCCCTATCGCGTCCGGGTGCAACATGCTCAACCATTTTTAAAATTTGATATTTTTAGGTGCTTTTTGACGTTTGGCGACCCAGCGAAAAGGGGTGGGGCTAAATAAGTCCTTTGTTTCACGAAGATGATCAAGATGATCAAGATGATCAAAGTAATAATTGATCATCTTGCCCGGATGGTGTCCAAGGCGCGTATGGGCCCTAGGAGATGGTTTGCCATACTTAGGTGCGCTAAAAGCGCTACAAGCGCGATAGGTCCTGAGGAACGGAAAAGAGGAGCGCGCTCAGGGCCCGTTGGCTCCAGAGGATGGATGTCCGGACTGGAGCTCGCGGCGGCCCGGACGTGCCCAGCATCGGAGCTCTCATATACAGGCGGGGGGCTACGCTGTGGTGCTGTTTCCCAAGTTGTCAAAACTGCTCAATCAAGAGAGCGCACTGAGCGCACCCTGCTCTCCGTGGCACCCTCGTGGGGCGACGGGCGAGTAATGCCGCGGACAGGCTTGACCCGTCACTTCTGATATCACATTACTGTTTGCTACACCCAACTCATCGCGCCAAGGGATAAGTTGCCGGTGGCTTGGGGGCAGTTGCACGGGTGGAGCACACCGATGCAAGGTCAAGCAGGGCTGTCGTGAAGACCGCGCTGACGTGTGGATGCTTGCTTCCAAAGTAGTACGGTTTTGGGGCTGTGTAAAGAGCGAGAAAAAATAATTTTACCTATCATGGATGTCACGCGGTTACCGTCAAATGGTTACGGGGCGATTCGCCGGTGTTACCCCCCCGGGGCGGCCGCTGGGCAGCAGAGGTTTGTGCGGGCTCTCGAAGGTCGATGAGGCGGCGGTTGGCCCGCGAAAGAGGGGTCGTCCTCCTAAAAGCCGTTTTGATGCGAGCCAAAGCAAACTGGCCTTTGAGCCGGAGTAGATCGTGATCCATGATGTTTGTAACTGTCATCATGTCGACATAGGTTACTTCCCGGCCACCTGGTTTTTGTCACCTGGTTTTGTCTTGCCTATTATGTGGCGCTAACTCCTTCGACTATCTGATCGAGTTGCAACGCCAAACCCGGAACTGGCCGCCCGCCGCACGGAATGGATGCCTGGAACTATCGCGAGACTCTCGCACGAACTGTGAATCTTCCCGATCCTGGTTAGAGTTATGATGAGTCCGCACATGGCCGGAAAGGATAGTCTTCGGCCAGTCGAATTCGGCAGTCTAAAACGCCAAACATCCGCTGTCCCCGACGCAAGAAGGACACTGGTTTTCGGCCGGCGAAGGAAGCCCTCGGCGATGTTTTCTTAACGTGGTGCTACAGTTGCTCCGCTGTGCCGCCCCAATCCTGCGGATGCACATCCGCTACTGACTCCGAAAACGTCCACGAGTATCCGGCAAAATCAACTGCGTTATATTGCCGCTCTCCATACGGGTGAGTCACCGGCCCTTCTGTGATCCGCGCCCCGTGATTCCTCGCGCGGTTGCAGTGGACATCGATGTCCTCTATGCGAACAGTAATCGAGCATCCCAAACCCAACGTTACGTTGACGTCGGCCTGGCGCATCTCCCTAACCGTCACCGCCCCGTCGCCGACGTTTAACTGCACTCGGTGGTTACCTATACGCAGACGCACATTAAATCCGAATGCATCACATAGCCAAGCCGCGGCTTTAGTCACATCTGGATACGCCAGCACAGGAATTACGGTGGCGCGAGGTATCGACCTGTTCGACAGCATCATTTCTCCTTCTCCAGGTAATTATGCAACAGCCGTGGGTCGCCGTCGCCCCAACTGGTGTGAACGTTGGTCTATCCTTATCTCCTATCTCCTATCCCCTTACCTCCCCCCCCACACTACTTCCGAAACGAGGTGACCGGCCCCGGGTTAGCCCCCTTCCTACGCCCTTATGAATCGATGATGAACATGCGAAAAACTCGTAGTTTGATGTTGCTTTTTCTACCCCGCCCGCACTAGAGTGGACGGGGCGCGGTCAGGGGAAGCCAATACCAAGGTGACCCTCCCTCCCGGACCGTGGTTTGGCTTAACTTACTTTTGATTTCTCCCCCCATGCCGCCGCTTAGTCGGGTCTACTGGCGGCCTTCGTTTGGCATAACTCTGTCTTGGGAGAAGAACCTTGTTTCGGTCGTGGCGCAGCCCTCAGCAAATGTCTTGGCAATCAGCGTGGGCCGGGTCGTTTTATCCTCGCTGGCAGCGAGAGCGTCCCGGACGTCTCGTAACTTCCATCTTTGGGCAGCGTGGCCCACGATTGTTTGGCAGAATTCTGACCGCAGGGCCATCTCCTTCCTGTCGACCGAGCACCACTTCTGTAGCTTTGGCACGCATCGGTTTCCGTTCGAAACTGCGCCGCGGTCGTTGGCTTTTCAAAACGCAATCACTCCAGACCAAGGAACTCCAGTGACTACACATCGTCGGACGCTCATCGCCACGTGCTTGTTTGGTGGATCAAGAGCTGCCAATGTCGCAGTATCAGCCGAATCCCTGTTCCGTCGCCGGAGCGCAATCATTTTGAGTGTGGTTTCCCTGTTGTTGATTCTTGTGGTAGGCACTCGCAGCTCAAGTGCAAGTTCTCTTGTCCCGCAGGACCTATTAGAGGCCAACTGCGTCCCGATGTTCGCAGTCAGTCTACCGGTGTTCGGGCCTGCCGGCTCGGTGCCGCGGGTGGATGCGGCGGCCCATCCTTCCCTGACGGTAACGATGAAGGAAATCAACCAGGCGGTGTTGCCGCAGCGGGGTCCCAATCTATGCGGCATAAAGTTCCGCAAAACACGGGTCTGGGCCTACGAAAGCACAGATTCCAGGACCGGTGAAGTGCTTGGTCCGGCCAACTGGCCAGCGGTCACCCTGGTGACCAGACGCGGCACACCGACGCGCGTGAAATACATCAATCAGTTACCGAGCTTCAACCCGTCCGAACCGTGGGGCCCCGGACTGGTGGAAGGAGTGCTGCCAATCGATCAGACCATACACTGGGCCGATCCTCTGCACAGCATGGGACATTCCATAGAACGTGCCCTGTCGAAGGGATCCTCCACGCCATCGAGTGAAGGCGATTCCTTACCGCAGTATATCGGTCCAATTCCTACCACCGTACACCTCCATGGTGGTGAAATACCCGCCGCCTACGACGGCAATCCAGACTCGTGGTTCACGCCAGACGGTATGAAAGGTCCCGGTTACCAATCGGCCGGCAATCCAAAGCCGGGCGAGGCGATCTATGAGTACCCAAATTCGCAGGAGGCAGGGACGCTGTGGTTCCACGATCACGCTCTGGGAATCACCCGCATCAATGTTTACGCAGGTCTGGCGGGTTTCTATTTTCTTGAAGACCCTTCTCGCGCGCCGAAGGGATATCCAAGCGGTCCTTACGAAATCGAAATGGCAATACAGGACCGGGAGTTCGATACGAACAGCCAGCTCTATTTCCCGCAGCAACTGCAAGTCGGCCATCCATTCTGGAGTCCATATTTCGAGGGGAATGTAGCAACCGTAAATGGAGCGGCCTTCCCTTATCTGAAGGTGGAGCCGCGACGCTATCGCTTTCATCTCCTGAACGGCAGCAACCACCGGGACTATGTATTGTCCTTTGGCAACGCAACGGTTTACCAGATCGGGGCCGATGACAATTACTTTGATAAACCCGTTCCACTTTTGAACGTAAGTATCTCGCCGGGCGAACGGGCCGACATCATCGTCGACTTCTCCAACTCTGCAGGCCAGAAGATTACGGTTGGGAATACCGGCATCTTTGTGAACATTCCTCTGCCGGAGATTATGCAATTCCAGGTGGCCTCCCGTTCGAAGACACCTGAAACGAGCTGTGACCCCAGGCGTCCGGTGGCGTCCATTGGCCTTTGCGCGAGGAAAGACCCCCTCGTTCGCCTGACCGATGGAAAAGGCAATGTGCTGCCAGGCGTGAAGATCGACAAGATCCGGCAGATGCTCTTTTACGATGACACCACGACGTTGGCGGGTGTCAAAGAATTCGTCAATAACACTGATTGGAATGGTCTGGAGTCGCCCGGCATTGCCCATGATTTTCCCAGCGATGGCATCAGCGAACTGCCACGCGTGGGGTCGATTGAAGAGTGGCAGATCCTTTACTCATCTACTATGCCAGGTGAACATCCGTTCCATATTCACCTGGCACAATTCCAGGTTCTCAAACGCGAATCGTTAAATACACAATTGCCAACTCCATATTTGTCGGCTTGGAAAAACGCATTCGGCACAGTTCATCCAGAGCTTCTGCCGGCGGGATGCACGGTGGGGACGTATTGCGCGGACTATGGGCCTCCGCTGGACTATTTAACTCCCAATACAAACGGCGCGCTTGGCGGCAATCCTGCGTTCAGTGATTACCTTGATCCAAATTCCATCACGCTTCCAGAGGCTGGAGAGTCAGGTTGGAAGGACACCGTGAATGTGGCATCCGACGAGGTCGTTACACTCCTGGTGCGATGGACGCCATCGGATGTTGCCCAGATTGCCAACCGTTCGTATACAGGAAGGAATCTTTACCAGTTCGATCCGACACAGGGAACTTATGTCTGGCACTGTCATATCATCGACCATGAAGACAATGAGATGATGCGACCGTATCGGGTGACGTGGTAGGAGAAGCGAAGCGGCTTCGCTAGCTACTCCTTCCATGATGCAGCCGTCACCGCACATGGCATAGACGCGGTAATTGAAGAGTTCAAGGCCAGGCCGGTTGAAATGGCTCGCCAGCCATTGGCCTGGGATTGCCATGCCTACCGCAGTGGCAACTCCCTGGCCGAGTGCAGTGGTAGTTGTCCCTACTCAGGACGTGATTTCACGTTCAGGATGACCCGTGCACTTACTGCCCAGAGATACAGAGATAAGGGGACGGACGGAGAGTGTGTCGGAGATAGATAGGCGATCAGCGAAAAACCTTTATGGGCGCGCGCAGGAATTTCGTATGATTCATTTATGAGCAAGCGGTTTCGAGTTTGTAACCTTGAGCAAGAGTTTTTGTTGCCTCCTTCGCTACAAGACTGGCTGCCGGAAGACCACTTGGCACGGTTTATAGCGGATGTAGTCAATGAACTCGATTTGTCTGCCATCTATGCTGAGTACGAACGGAAGGATGGCCGAGGGCTGTCGGCGTATCACCCGCTGATGATGACGCGGTTATTGCTCTACGGATACTGCATCGGAATAACTAGCTCCCGGAAGATCGAGAAGGCGACCTACGATAACTTAGCATTTCGTTATCTGTCTGCCGACCAGCATCCTGACCACGATACCCTGGCTGCGTTTCGTCAGGAGCATCTGGAGGCACTGGCCGGCTTGTTCGTACAGGCCTTGAGGTTATGTCAGAAAGCTGGTTTGGTGAAGTTGGGCAACGTAGCCATCGATGGCACCAAGATAAAGGCCAACGCCAGCACGCACCGATCAGTGGATTACCAAAAGATCAGCGAACGCGAGCAACATTGGCGATCCGAAGTGGAACGATTACTGAACCAAGCGCAGCAAACAGATCAAGAAGAAGACCAACGTTTTGGCGTCAGCCAACCAGCTGATCCGTTGCCCGACGACTTAGCGAACGCGCAAAAGCGCTTGCAGCGGCTGCAGCAGGCCAAGACGGAACTAGAGCAAGAGGCAAAAGAGCAGTTGCAAGCCGTTGGTGCCCTTCCCCTGCGCAGACGCGGTCGCCCCAGCAAAGAGGAGCAAACCAGTCAACCGCCAAAAGATCGGAGGCAGCGCGAGAAGGAGAAAAAGCAGCGCCAACGAGCTAGACAGAATGCCGCTACACCGGGCCGTCAGTATAACTTCGTCGATCCCGACTCGCGGGTGATGAGAGACAATGGGCAGAAATGCTTTGTGCAGGCTTACAATGTCCAGATCGCAGTGGACGCACACGCTCAAGTCATCGTGGCCGCCGAGTTAACCCAACAAACGATCGATCGGCAGCAACTGCTGCCGCTTGTAAAAAGTGTATGCAGCACCGCCCAGGCCACTCCAGAGACCATCACCGCAGATGCGGGCTATTGGGACACGACCAGCCTGCTGGATCCGTCGTTGAAGGGAATTGAAGTCCTGGTTTCACCTGACTCCAATCCACAACCACCTGGAGCGCCGCTGCCTCCCAGTGCACCGCGCAACGAAGAAGCAATCCGCATGAGAGAGGCCCTGGCCAGCCAAGAAGGAAAGTCTCGCTACGCTCTTCGAAAATCCACGGTCGAACCAGTCTTTGGACAGATCAAAGAAGCTCGCGGCATCCGTAGATTTCGCCTACGAGGCGTGTCCAAGGTGACCTCGGAATGGAAACTCATCTGCGCCACGCACAATCTCTTAAAACTATTCCGCCTCCGTGCTGCCATTGCCTGTGCATAAGCGATTCACGGCAATGTTCTGCCTCTGCATGCCTTTTGCCGCTTTTCCGTCTCCCAATGCCAAGAACAAGACCCCTGGCTGCGGTTCCAAGGTAATAAGGCGGCACCGCAGTATTTATCTCTCTCCTATTTTTTGACCGATTGTCAGGACTTCTCTCCGACACACTCCGGAACTACCCCCCAATGAAATCTTCCGGTCGGTGAAAAGTCTTAGATAGTCATCTGCTGGCCGAAGGAAAATGTGTCCTGGCGTTCCTCCCGATGCGAGCAGTTCTTGGGGGGGTACTTCCGTCCGTCCCCTTATCCCCGTCCGTCCCCTTATCCCCTGAGCTTCCGTTCCCCGAGACGCCCGCTAACAAAAAGAGGGAGGGGTACGTCTGGGATGCTAGTAGGGAGATCGAATGAAGGAGGAAAATATTGATGGCGGAAGATGCTCCAAAAAGGCCGACATTCCCTTTGGGTGAAATCATCGCGGAGCGCCGCTTCACTCTCTTTGAGAAATCGGGCACGGCGCGGCAGGTGACCGTCCAAATCGGAAAGCCTGTTCCTGTCGACTCGCAGGGCAATATATTGGCAATCGTCGGGGAGGACGATCACTTCCGGTGTCCTCTTTGCATCACCGGTTTGGGGATAGATGGCCGAGTTTTTCCTCCGTCTGGGGAAGATTCACTCGTGGCTTTGCAGTATGCCATCGGCATGGCAGGGCAGGTTCTTGATGAAGCCGTGAAGCGGCTAGACCTCATCAATCCTCTGCATGAAGTGCGAGAGCGCCATCGTCCAGGGCAACAACATTACGATGCCACCGGCTATCCCGAATGGCTGTTTCGTTATGATTCCCGGCCCAATCTGGATTACGGGCTTTGGAAATAGAATCTCCCTATGCTGACGCTTTCCAAGCCGCTGTCAGCCTCACAGGTACGGACGTACCATGAGCGGGAGTTTGCGTCAGAGCGGCAGAACTATTGGAGCCGTGACCAGCAGGGACATAGCGAGTGGCAAGGCAAGCTGGCCGAGCGGTGGGGCTTAGAAGGCGCGGTTGGCAATGAGCACTTTGCCCGTCTGACCGAAGGCCAGCACCCGGAGACGGAAGCGCAGCTCGTTCGCCATCAAGCCTCAAGAACCTATGAGGGCAAGTTCGGCAAGGAAGTGACGAGCGTAGAGCATCGCGCTGGTTGGGATGCCACATTCAGCGCACCCAAGAGTGTTTCTCTCACTGCCCTTGTAGGCGGCGATGAGCGCGTGCGAGAGGCGCATCGGGAGAGTGTGCGTGTTGCTTTGGCCGAGTTGGAGAAGTATACGCAGGCCCGCGTTGGCAATATCCATGCGCCGGAGACGACAGGTAAATTCGTTGCGGCTACCTTCGAGCACGATACCGCCCGCCCTGTGGACGGCTACGCAGCACCGCAGCTCCACACCCATGCTGTGATCTTCAACGTCACCGAACGCGACAACGGACAAACCCGCGCTTTACAGCCGCAGGAGCTATTCGCGTCGCAGCGTGTTGCTACCAGCCTGTACCGTTCCGAGCTGGCAATGCGGTTGCAGGGCTTGGGCTATGAGCTGGAGCGGGGCGAGCATGGTCAACCTGAGATCAAGGGTTATACAAAGGAATATCTGGAGGCCAGCAGCCCACGCAGCGAGCAGATCAAAGATCATCTCCGCGAAATGTAGGAGATAAGGGGACGTGAAATCTTCCGGTCGGTGAAAAGTCTTAGATAGTCATCTGCTGGCCGAAGGAAAATGTGTCCTGGCGTTCCTCCCGATGCGAGCAGTTCTTGGGGGGTACTTCCGTCCGTCCCCTTATCCGTCCCCTTATCCCTTATCCACCCCCTTATCCACCCGTCCCTTTATCCACCCCCAGCGAACAGCAGAGCGAGAGCCCAGCAGGTGATGGTTCGCACGATAAATTCTTTTAGCTTGATGTTCTTGGACATAGTTCGTCCTTCCTCCAAATTCATTGGGAACAGGGGTCGAGCCAGTCTTAGATGATTAGCCTCAACGTGGAGGCAAAGCAAGGATTTGGGGGAGAAAGTTCCTTCGGTCCAAACCCGGTGAAGACGGAAGAAAACCAGGTAAAGACAGTATATTCATACGACAAAACCCGGGGGTTTAGTCAAGGTTCTTTTTGGTGGGTTTCCAAAAAGCCATAATTCTCCTTTTGTTCGCCTTACACTGGCAAGCATGAGCCGTTACGACAAACCCAGCCATCAGGTTTACATGTATTTTTTCCTGCGTAGCGGCTGGCAGGTTCAATTCCTGGAGGCGGACCTGAAGACCCCACTACCCAGGAAATTCACCTTCACTGATTCTGAGAAGATTCGCGAGCTCGCCAGACGGGGAGAAGCATGGGGAACGTCTGAGGCTCGACAGATGTTGGAGTACGCGATTGAGGTCGGGAAAGGTGGCGTCTACCTCCGGCTGGCACCTGGACAGTATGCACGCTTGAGACGGCCATGAGGACTGGGTTGCACCATGCTACATTTCCCATAATGTTCAAGTGGTTCGCGATTCTCGCGATGGTCACTGCAGTCCTAGGGTTGGGGCAGGATGCGAATCAGAACCCTCCAACTCAGGCAGATCAGCAGCGAGTCCCTATCGTTAATGCTCCAAACGGGCCGGGGATATCGGTTGATAAATTCCCCGTCATCTCGGTTAAGAGAGACTGGGTGGACAAGACTGCCTTGGTGTTCAGTCTTTTGGCTCTCCTGTTCACAGGTGCCCTAGTCCTTATCGGTGTCTCCGGTATTCGATCCGCAAACAAGACCCTGCAGGCTATCGAGCGCCAAGTAGCGGAGATGATTTCGCAAACCAGAGTTAACGAGAAGATTGCTGAGGTTGCGCGAATCAACGCTGAGGCGGTTGTGAACAGCGAACGCTCCTTGATTCTGGTTTCGCACGACGCTCCATCGGGACCTGACAAGTGGAGCTTTACCTTCAAAGTCACAAACTACGGCAGATCACCCGCAGAAATTCTCTGGACATTCTTCGAACCGATACCTTTGGGTCGGGATGACACTCTTCCCGAATGGCCTCCCTATGTCGGGATGGAAGATCGCAGGTTGGTACACCGAGAATGGGTTCCACCCGGAGGCACCGGTCCACTTGAGCATTACGATGCGATGGAAGTGGCGAGAATGGTACCTGGGCTACAGAGCGAACTTCTGACCGGCAAGAAAAAGCTGTGGATTTATGGGGTGATTCGATACCGAGACAAGGTCTCAAGTGAAGAGCATGAGACGAGATTTTGTTACTGGAAAAGTCCTGCGCCAGGCGTAAATTTGCTGATGGGCGGGCCATCCGGTTATAACGATGTCACCTAAAACAGGCCGTCACTTTTCCTTTTCCATGAGCAGTTTTCTTGAATCCTTTATCCTTTCTGATCCTTTCTTACCCGTACGCGTTTAATGAGTCTGCGGCTAGGGTAGTCGGGGCGCAGCGGTGGAGGGTCTCTCAGGGAACAGTGGCCTGAGACTACGGGACCGCCGTACGGAGTCCCTGTTTGGGTCTTTGACTGGAGGGCAGCATGTGCCGATCCAAATACCAGAGTTGCTCACTGTTCGAGAAGTAGCGGCAATTCTAAAAACCTCAGAAGACACGGTAGTCCGCCGTTTTGAAAACCTCAAAGGCGTTATCGACATCGGTCAGAAGGCCAGCCGGTACGGGCGGCCTTACCGACAGTTGCGTATCCCTGCCGATGTCCTCCAGCGATTCCTGATTTCATCCCAAGTGGCAGTCTGATGGCACTGGGGGTCGGGGGCTGATACCATTTGCGCCGTGAACGAACGACCCGAGATTACCGGTTGGTGGACATACCTTCGGGCAGTCCTCTTTAAGCCTATTTGGGAATTTCTGAGTGTCGGCGCGTTCTTCACGTGTCTTTTTGTGGCCTCATGGTGGAGAGACAACTTCGCCTCTCAAGAGTGGAAAGAAAGGCTCGAATTAAGGGGTCTGCTTCCTCACTGGCATCCGGCTATATGGCTTTGCGTCTGCCTGTTGGTCCTGTCGTTCGTAGCCCTCCGGCACGCGTTCCACCTCTGGCAACAACAGCAGGTTGCGCTTGCTGAATATCGCGTCAAACCTATCCCCGAATTCGTCATTGATATAGCTAAGGAGGGAGAGGAAGTTGTTGGTTTCAAGATCCGAAACACATCCTCACAGAATCTTTATAGCGTGGGCATCGCAAATATGCAGACCAGAGTCGGCGAAGTCTCGTGGGATGAGAACTTCTTTCCCTGCCTTGATGCCCGAAATGGAGAGAGGGTCTTGAAACCATGCTCAATGCCTGGTCAATGGGCACGCTTCCACGACGTGCCGACGTTGTTGCAAGCGTTCCAAGAACAATCAGGTGACAACTATCCTGAGGATGTCGGGACCATCGCAGTGTGGGCGGAAGATGCAGACGGAACACGGTATCGGTTTTCGAGCGTCTTGCAATTATGGAATCTGCACACATGGCGAGTGTGGAGTACAGAGCGTGCTCTCGCACGACCGGTACGCGGGGCAGACCACCGGTGATGTCCTTGGTACAGGTGGTTTCGCGCGCGATCTTGGCCATGGAGGTCTCGAAAAGCGTACCTCAGCGTCTGAAGCCGTCAAGCACCGGCTATTTACGGCACGGCTGAAGCCGTGCCCTTCGTTGAGAGCCGCTTTCCCATTTATCTAAATCGCTCACCACCAGAATCAGTGGGAGGCAGGGGAGATCAGGGGACGCGATACGTATCTCCTGGAACAGCTGCCATAGGTATGCTGTCCCTCCATCTCCCGTTGTAGTTTGCGGCCGGAAAGCTCCCAAGAGCATCCGCCAGGAAGCATCGCCGGGGTTCCTTCGGCTACGCTCAGGACAGGCTCTTCGACTCCGCGCCATAAAGCCCTCTTTTGCGATAGATCTGTGAAGCGCTACGCTCCCACGGCAAGCCCCACGGCACGCCGGGGCTGGCGGGGCAGGCAGGATGACGGCTTTGTTGGGGGGCTTGGCGCATAGAGCGCAGGCGCCACCATGCGCACACCCGGAATCTGCCGCAGGCGATCGCCGATCTCCCGGAACATCGGCTCCATTTGTTTACGGGGTTTTCAAACTTAGCGTGGTCGCTTTTTACGAATCGCTCGGTCCTGATTGCGGGAGTGGTCATGGAGCGTGGAGTGCTCCTGTGTTGTCGACGCGCTCTTCTCTTCCTGCTGCATGCTGGAAGCGCTTTGGAGGTCTTCGTGGCGAAACGCCTGACGAATCGAGGGAATAGAGGGACAGCCTGATCCGCGTGATTAATTTGCGTTGCGGAAAATTGCTCAGATCAGGCCGTCCCCGTTCTTCCCCCCGTTCTTCCTCCACCAAGACCCCGTCCCCACCAAGACCCGTTGCAACAGGTACGGAGGGGAGCCGGTCGGATATAACGCTAACGTTTGTCAGGACTAGACGGTTCGCGAGCCCGATCACTTTACTTCTTGCAGCCTTGCAACAGCGGTAGCTATATCTCTACCAAAACGGATGTCGTCAGGGGCCTTGGGTGACGGCCAGGTTGTCAGAATATCTGGGGTAATGCCCGTCACTTCGAAGACACGGCTGTGAATGTCTGTGTAGATTTCGTTGGATAGAGAGAAGCTCCACCCATTGGGGAGTTTCTTTTCCAATCGATCAGACAGTGATCCACGCGTCGGTTGTCCGAGTTGAACGGAGTTGGGCATAGCCTTGAGGTCGAGAGCACAAACCTCGGCAGCACTGACTGTCATATCGCTGGTCAGAAACACAATCGGAACCGCCAGGCGATCGCCGGCTTCCGGTATAACGCTGACCGTGTAAGGTGAAGTCAACTTTCCGTTAAAGAATGCACGCTTGCTGTAAGCAGCTACTGGTTGATCCGTGAAGAATCCGCTGATGGCAAGTGCTACTGCGTCTTCACCACCGCCGTTGTATCTGAGATCGATTACCAAGCCTTTGACCCCGCGCAAAGACGAGACGACTTCTCGCATTGCTTGTCGAGCCGACTGAACGCTGACATCGACACGGGTGTCGCGCGTTTCATCCGCGCTGAACTGTTTCATGCCAAACAGTGCAATATAACCTATGTCGCTTGACTGGTCCGGGGCGCTTGTTGATTCGTGAATCTTGAGCCGCCCGTATAACACTTGCCCATTGCCCGCAGTTTGCGCGGGTGCCAAGAGTGGAGAATTCGGGCCACGCATGTAGGCTCGGAGGCCGCCAATCATATAGTGATCGTCAAGCAAATACGGGCCATTAGGTCCGATCTCCTCAGGATAAGGAAATTTTCGAATATGCGTGGAACGCTGGCCATCACTGATGAACGTATGGCTGTCTTTGAGCCGTGACACCATGTCCGCGAGTATCGGATATAGATCGCCGTTGTCAGGCAGAGCGGCAGCCTTTGGCCGCAGTTCGCTTCGGACTGCATCCCAATCCACTCCGTGGGCGAGAAAAAAGGGATAGTGAACGTGGAATGTATTCCAGAAATAGTCGAAGTTAGCGAGCGGCCGAGCGTCATGTGAAGCGAACAAAGCGCAGGCGTTGGGCAGGTGATCAAGTCGCGTGACCTCCATCCCGGAGACTTTCAGCCGCCATGTCTCGACCTTCGCGGATGAGAGCGACTCCCAGTCGCCCCAGTCAGCGCCAAATTGTAATGGGGATCGAGCGTCTGTTTGGCTGCAATGGTCAGCGAGCAGGTCGAATTCGCGAATGCGGTCAGATTGGACATCGAAAATATATCCATAACCGCTGGCTTGCCAGATTCCCGTTGGAAGAGAAGAGGGACTTGTCTGGGCGTGAAGGGCAATGGCAGAGACAGCCAGACATAGTCCCCACGACAACCGCGACGTCTTATAAATTGCAAGTGGAATTTTTCTTATCTCCGCCAACAGAAATTTGTCATGTCGCTTGCTAAGCGGGTACAAAGCCGCGGCGAAACATGACGCTCGGGCCACCTGCAAATTGTCGTTTGCCATATCCACCGAGACCTCCACAAGCATTTATAAGACGTTTCTTCATTGGTAACGGGGAGCCGTCCAGGCATGAGCAACGCCGGTCAAGGAGGCTGCGATTCCGGGGGGGGTCCGGACAGACGAAATTACCCCAACATCGACCGTTCATCTCGCCGAGGGACAGGGTGGACTGCACCCCTGAGTTGAGACACGCGGGAAGGCGATTTACTGGGTGACACCTCGGGCTGGTTTGAGACCTGCTCCTGAAAGCCGATCCCGAGGGGCCTACCCTCATCTCCTATGCAGCTTCACAACACGGATTCATCGCATCTCGTACTCCTTCCGTGCTTCTGCAGCACACATCATGTCGACGTATCTAGTCCCTGTCGACGTATCTAGTCCCACTAAATTCCCTTCCTCGGAGAATGCGATGCGGACGAAGGATCGTTCGAATGAGTGTCGACCGGGGGAAGGTTGGACTGGTGTGATGCGACGGTGGTTATTTCGTCCGGTCCCCAATCTCCCCGAGGGGTGCAGTCCAAACCTGTCCCCCTGTTCTACCCTCCACTACCGAGGGTGCGAGACCTTAGCCTGCGTGACATCAGCTTTTGAAGGAAACCATCTCTCCATAATGGTAAGTTGGAACGTCATGTTCTCAATTCCACTCGGCAATGGAGAATTGCGGCGAATTCTTGTGCTCAGCGTCATGGGCGACAATGTGACGGTGCCTATGCTCGTATCTAGTACGTATTTGTATCGAAACCCCTCCTCCAGACCACCCCCACGACTAACCAAAGCGCCTCTTTTCACTAGTTGCTGATAAATATCATCGTTCAGCGCGTTCATGAGAGGAATGCGCTTTTCGGATTCGATTGCAAAGTCCGGAATCAGCTCGCGGCGGTTGGTGATAAATCTTCGGCCTGCGGAATACGAGCTGATATCTCCCCAGGCTGAATTAAACTGATTGCTCTCGAAGGGTTCGACCACCGGCCGCGGAGTGTACTCTTTGAAAAATGAGCTCAGGGTCGTCGTAGTAGGGTATAGCCGTTGGTGTTCCAGAATGGCGAGATACACGACCGCTAGCAATATCGAACCCAGGACAACACAGCTTAGGATCAACGTCGTTCGTTGAAACTTCATGTACCGCCTCGTGTACGGATTGCTCAGTATACAAGGTCCGGCAGCCCTCCTCACACAGCAGAACGGACCCACAATTTAGCCAGGAACAAAGCGCGCCCCTAGTTGTGTCTCGCTTTTTGAGTCACTTTGTTTGACCGCGGGAGCTGTTTCGTCCGCTTGGGCAACTGGAGTGTTCAGGTGATTCGTGAGTTCACATGTGGTACGTCGACGGCAATCACACGAGTGAATCGTCCCATGCCAGGAAACGATATCAGGAATCATTTCGGCGTACCGCAGGTTCTGCAAAGGTGGAAATGCGTTCATGTTGTGCCGGCGATGCGGAGCGCTAAAATTTCACAAAAGTGGTGGCCGGTTCACCACTTCGAGCAAAGTTCCAGTCCCATCTGACCACTTATCTCCACCGCTCGAGCCGATTTTTTCTTGTCGACTAAGTCAGGTGCTTTTCAAGCGCGTCGATGGATGGCGTAAAGAAGTAGCCACCGCCAGTCGGCATCACCCAGTCCTTGTCCGTCGTCAGCTTGACCGCTTTGACCTTAGCCGCGTTTGTCGGGTCGGCTGGGTCTGGAATCGTAAGCGTGAATTTGCGAACTCGATTTTGGCCTTGGGCCCCGTTCTGACCGAGGATTGGGTCATGGCCGCCACCTTGATCGATTGGCTTCCCGCTCGGCGCATTGTTTACTGGTTCTTTGAAACCCTCCGCATTGACCCAATTCTTTATGACGAATTCAAATTGATTCTCGATCGAAGTTTGATACGCCAGAAACTGCAGACCTCGATCGATGTCGTCAAGTACGGGCGCGTCGGGAGTCGAGGGTGAAACTGGGCCATACGGCAATCCGCGACGCAACAGGCGATGAGTTTGAGTAGCTGGCTCCCCGAGTTCTGGATCGCTCAATGGCGGTGCTTTTAGAGCCTCATCATCACGCGGATATGCCTTACGGATATGGGCCGAGAATGGGCAGCGGGACCCGTCCGCATCCGCGACACCTTGCGGAGCCGGACCGTTGTCGGTGCAGGCGGAGTCGTCTCCTGGCCTACGAACGATCGGACCGGTATTTCCCTGAAACTCGAAGTTGTTATTCTTGCAGTCGTCATCCGCGAGGGCGAAATCTTCCTGACCGGGGACTCGCTCTACCGGTGCCCCGCTTGGCCATCGTCCTACCAGCCTCGAACCGACCAGCCGCGGCGCGCTCGCATTCGGTGGATCTTGAATGTTTTGTGCTTTCGCTATGTCGTGCAAGAAGGCGTGAAAACCTCCGACATTCTGGTGAAGACGTCGAAACACAATAAAAGAGCCATCCTCGGCCCAATCGGGTGCCGCTTTCTTCTTGCCGTCCAGGTCCAGCATTGAGTCGTTGCCTGGATTCGGATTCACACCGTCTGCGTTGGGATCTTGTGTCTTAATCTGACGCGGATACCCAAAAATGAATTCGCCGGGATAAAGCAAATCCTGGCCAGGCTTTCCTTGTGCCGGCTGAATCTGGTTCTGTGGGCTGGCTGGCTGCGCCGGATTCGCTGGCTGATCGCGCTTGTTGGGATTCTGTCGAAGCGTCAGGACGTCGTTGGGATCGTTAGATAGACGTCCACGGAGTCCGGGCTGCGAGACGCCGTCCAAAAAACCGAAGTGTTCGTGGCCAGTGAGTGGGATCGGAAGGTTCGCGCCTTCATCGGCAAGGATAATCTCGATCGAGGAATCCGGTTTCCCACCGTTAGCCAGATTTGCCTCCACAATGGATTCCTGTATACGGAGCAGCTCCTGGAGCATGTCTTCGCGATCGTCGGACTCGATCATCATCATCACGTCGGCTTGATTATTCGGACCACCGACGAGCCAATTCTGAGGACTAAAGGCGCCGGTCGTTGGATCTCCCAGGCTTGGGGAACGATCGAGGAGACCGTTGACGAAAGCTTGATCCGTGAACTGGTTCGACTGGGAGTTCAGATCCTTCAGAAGGTCATAGGATAGCGAGATTCCCGTCCAGGTCGACTTCACCGTTCCTTCGACTTGACGTCGCAAACGAGTCGATTTGAAGAGCTTGTTGAATGCCAGGACTTCGTCCGCCGTTGCAATAAAGGGAATTTGCGTCTTCAGCCAACGTTTGAAGTTCGTGGCCGATTCTCTGGTTCGGTGAACCCGGAGAAACAATAAGATGCGATTGCTCTTGCTGAATCCGGGGACGATACTCCCTTGTATATTCTCGATGTTTAGTAGCGGCTCTTTGAATACGCTCTTTCGAGCGGGGTCGTTGGAATTGAAGACAAACTGACTGGGAGCCGGTACCTCCCGTACTACGCACCCGGAATGACGCATAGATCTTCTCCTTACAATGAATGTCGACTGCGGGCATCGACTTCGCTCGACGCGGTGGTCATTGCTGCCTGCGACTTTAGTTAATTGTCCCCAACGCTGCGGAAACAAAGCTTGTGGCTTTGAGACTTGCAGCGCTATATCTTCGCTACGGAAATATATCCCTTGTTCCTATAGTTATGATGGGTTTGCAACCGTTTCACTATCGACGAACAATCCTTGCCCCTGGGTGAGGCACCCACAACAATACCAGGGGCGTCCAGCTTTGTTGAAAACGTTCCTGTAACCGTTGACACTAGAGCGAGCATTTTTAATCACATTCGTGCCCTCACTTGGGGAAATCCGCACAAGCCTTTTTCACGTTCAAGCTCACGACTTTGCAGTCCGATTTACTGACAGACAACTCGAGTTTTCGGACATCGTGGGAAAATGCGGATCATGGGATGACGAGACGCTACGCTCAGCTGATATACGACGTCAAGTGCAACGTTGCACGTGGACGCGAGTTTCGGGGACGCGAGTTTCGGGGACGCGAGTTTCGGGGAGTTTCGGGGGGGAGTTTCGGGGATGTCCCGCTAATGCCCGCAAATGCCTCCGCAAATGCCTGTCCCGCAAATGCCCAGGGGTTACTCCGTCTCTTTGAACCTATAGGTACCGAGAGTGGGATTTGGAGGCAAAGGAGAAAGGGTTCTCTCCGAGATTACGATGCTGAGACCGGCTGTTTAGCGGCGCGTGGTAATTGTTCCGTTCTGCTCCTCAGACCTCGGCCACCAGTTGAAAACGGCCGGCCGCCGCTGTCACTACCTGCACTTGACCGTGACCCGGATTCGGTTCCTTTCGCAGAAGCAACATCCCTACCGAATGTAGAGCTTGGACATCACGGTGCACAGCTTTTCGGTCGCGCTGAAGCACCGCCGCCAATTCTGTGATGGAACGAGGTTTCTCCCTTGCCACCTCACAGAGACGGACACGCTTGGGGGTGATGTGCGACAGCATCTCGTCCGCAGTGGCGAACGTGATGCGCTTCGCTGAAGGAATGTGCTCCTTACGGTCCAACTTGCGCGCGCGAGTCAGCTTGCGTTCTCTCAATTCAGCAAAATTGTTTGTACCGATTTTTGTTTTCATGCCTTCTCCTTCAGCGCTTCCACTTCGTCGAGGAAATGACGGAGGGTTCGTTCATAGTTGATAAAGCCTACTCTTTCCTTGCTCCCCATCCAATGACGTTCATGGTGTCCGTGAGCGTTGTCGTAGCCGAGCACCCTGCCGTTGTCCTGCTGGCACAAACCGAGATGAATGAAGACCAGGTTGTACTTCACCACCGCCCCGGCGTGGTCTACATACACCTCTTCGCGGATGACGCCATAGCTTCCGGATTTGCACCGCACCTGGTCGATCTCGTCGACAACTTTGCGGGTTGGTACTCGCTTCGCCACGTTCAATCGTATCACAGATGTGTCATTAAAAGACATACCTGCTCTGGACCGGGGAGAAACTCGGGGGAAGTTTCGGGGTTTCGGACGGGAAGTTTCGGGGACGGGACGGAACAACCCCTTTTGTATTGAGTCCCAGTTCGCGGGAAGAACCACATCGGGGGCTTTCCATTGGGGCTGTGTTCCTTACGTCTAGATGCCCCGAGAATGCCGGTCGAATGGCAAGATGAAACTTCGTTAACCTTTCTCACCGGCGAAAATTTATCAGAGCGCTGCAGCATGTTCTGTCCCGCAAATGCGTGTCCTGTCCCGCAAATGCCCTAGAGCGCGTTTTCCGAGGATTTACGCGGAGGGCCTTGAGAGGGGAATTCATATCTCTTTCCAAGTGGCATTTCTTCGGCGGCTGGGAAAAGCGGGCACGGTTCCTGTCGTAGCCCAAGGTTAAAGGAAGGTTAAAGGGACAGACGGAG
>CAVQWB010000014.1:0-14921 GCA_963717225.1 uncultured Acidobacteriaceae bacterium
AAATTGTAGAGATCAACACAGTAGGGCATGGGAGTGCCGCCTTTCGTCAAGGCGACTTGCTTGTATGAGACGCACGTCTGTCCGGTCTTTGTATCGAGTGCCAGAATGGTGTCGTCTTCGACAAAAGGCACGAATCGCTGCGATTGCTGGGAACACCCCAACAAGTTTAGCAACATGACGGCTGCAACAATCTTCACTGGAACCCCTCAAACGGTCGAGCGGCCGAACGCCCACGCCTCTAGTTGAACGTGAGAAGGCCTGCCAGGGAATGGCACTTTGGGGGGGCGCGCGAAAAGGTGCCTTGAATGCAAAAGAGCATGGTCGAGGGCCCACTCTAAAAAACATCAAGGGCGATCTCTCTTGCGGCCGTGCTCCTAACAGCCCAGGAGCACCGGTTAGCAACACGCCAGTCCGTGCTGCAACATTTCACGCGACGCAGAAAATGGCTCTCTCTACGCTAGGGCCATGCAAAACTTCATGGTCAGTTCTGATCAATGCCTTGTTGGCGTTCGCTGCGGAAACGCCGCGTGGAAGCGCGTAGCTTTGCTCGCCATCTGCCTGTCTCTCCTCATGGTGTCACGCCAGGCAAAAGCCGCTGAGTCAGTGAAAATTCCCATGAGCGCCGACCGCTGGAGCACAACGGCGGGAACCGTGAACTTTGTGGAGTACATGGGAAAACCCTCCATCGAGTTGAAAGCCGGCAACTATGCACAGCACATTCCATCCGGTGCAGCAACACTGAACGGCCTCGTCTTTCACAATGGAACGATTGAATATGACGTCACTGCGACCAGCGACATGGGCGCCGGCTTTGTCTTCCGCGGCGCCAGCCAGGAAAATTACGAGCTGTTTTATCTTCGGCCCAGACCCAAGTGCGAGCAGGCTCCGGACTGCGTGCAATATGCGCCGCAGACGCACGGCGTTCTGCTATGGGATATGTTCCCGCAGTACCAGGGCCCGGCTCCCCTGCGTCAGGCCGGGTGGAACCATGTGAAACTGGTCGTCTCCGGCCGGCGCATGAATATCTTTATCAACGGCGCAACCGAACCCACGATGAAGATCGGGCGCCTCGAAGGTGACAGCGAAGAAGGCAGCCTGATGCTGCTGGGGCCCGGGATCTTTGCCAATCTCACGGTCGCTCCGGACGCAGTAGAAGGCCTGCCGGGCGATCCGGAAAAAGATCCGGCCGAGTCCGACGGCCGGTACGTGAGGCACTGGCAACTTTCGCCGTTCTCGAAGCTGGCAGCCGATCAGGCGCCTACCCTTGCCGATCTTCCGCCGCCTTCGGCCGCATGGACACCCATCGAAGCTGAGCGCGGTGGACTGATGAACGCAAGCCGGGTGTATGGGCTGCCGCTGCCGCGGACAGACCGCGCCGTGGTCTGGCTCAAGACAACCATTCACTCCAACAGCGCGCAACAAAAGCATGCCTCGCTGGGATGGGCGCGGGAGATCTTCGTCTTCGTCAATGGCCAGCTGGTGTTTGCCGACAAGAATCTCTTTCAGCCGCCAGAAGCCCGTAAGACGCCCGATGGACGCCTGTCGCTCGAGAACGGTTCGTTGATGGTGCCGCTCAAAGCCGGTGATAATGAGCTGGCGGTCGCCGTGGTCAACAACTTTTATGGCTGGGGACTTGAAATGCGCTTTGACGATTTGAAAGATTTGCGGTTGAGCGCACAATAGAACCGTCATCACACGCAGAACGCGTGCAGCATCGCGGAAGCTAGAGGGCTCTTGACCAGCCATCCAAAGTATCAGGCGACGTTTGCCCGACGGTTGATGAACACCTGGTGGGGCCGATGGCTACTCGCCGCCCTGCTGTGGAGCATTCTGGGCCTGCTGTTTGCGCTCCCCAATCTCTCGGCACCCAACAAGGCGCGCATGCTCCTCTGGTCGCTCGCACAGTGGTGGTCCTGGGGGCTGGTCACCCCCCTCATCTTCCGGGTAGATGCGCATCTTCCCTTCAAAGAACGACAGCTCGGCATGCGCATTGTTGGACAGTTGGCGCCGAGCGCGATGTTAACTACGCTCTACATCTACGTCTTTGCCGCCGTGCGCGCCCTGATGGGCCTGGGCGCATGGAGCGATCTCGCCCATACCCGCATGCTCGTCAGTGCCTTCCGCGGGGGCCTTCTCTGGAGCTGGCTGGTTTACTGGCTTATCTTCGGGGCGCGTCAGACTTATCTTTATTACCAGCACTACCTGGCGAGCGAGTTGCGGCTGGAGCGGATGGAGCGTAACTTCTCCCAGGCGCGCCTGAACGCACTGCGCATGCAGTTGGACCCGCACTTCCTCTTCAATGCACTGAACACTATCTCCTCGCAGGTGGAGCGCGACCCCAGGCTGGCGCGCAGCATGATCGAGCATTTGGGCGATCTGCTACGGCTCTCGCTCGAAGCTCGCGATCGGCAGGAGGTCCCACTGGCCGAAGAGATGGCCTTTCTCGATCACTATGTCGCCATCCAGAGGATTCGATTTGGAACTAGCCTCCGAATCGAAACGTATATCGCTCCTGAGGTGAAATACGCCCTGGTGCCTTGCTTGATCGTGCAGCCGCTGGTCGAGAACGCGATTCGTCACGGCATTTCTCGCCGTGCTTCCGGGGGAGCGGTCACGGTTACCGCGCAACGCAGCGCAGAGCAGGTGGAAATCCGCGTAGCTGACGACGGCGTGGGACTGCCGCCGGGATGGACGCTGGAAAATTCTACCGGGCTGGGATTGTCGGTCACACGAGAACGGATCGCCGGGCTTCATCCGAATGGAAGCAGCCGCTTCGCGGTGGGGCGGCGAAGTGGTGGCGGGACCGAAGTGGAGATCTCGTTGCCGCTGCGATTGACAGGAGAGTGAGCCGATGATCGCTCCGCGCGCTGAAGGCATCCGCATCCTGGTGGCCGATGACGAAGCCCCGGCGCGGCAGCGCCTGATCGATCTGCTGCACAAGGACGCAGAGGTCAGCAGCGTACTCGAAGCCGGCGATGGACAAGCCGCCGTGGACATCATTGAACGCGAGGCGCCGGATCTCGTCTTTCTCGATGTGCAGATGCCGGAACTAGGTGGCCTGGAAGTGATGGAAGCGATTGGCGCAGAGGCAATGCCCCTCACCGTGTTTGTCACCGCATACGACCAGCATGCGATCAGGGCTTTCGAGGCCAATGCGCTCGATTATCTGCTCAAGCCCTTCAGCGACGAGCGGCTGGAAGCAGCGCTCTGCCGCGCCAAGGCGCGCCATGACGAGCGCAGTATGCGCGAATTTGGGCGCAACATTCTGCGCATGATCTCCTCGCGGCCGGCATCGGACCGCTGCCTTGATCGCCTGGTGGTGAAGTCGGGAGGAAGCACTCGCTTCATTCGTGTCGTAGACATTGACTGGATCGAGGGCGCGGGCGTCTATGTGAACCTCCATGTCGCCGGCAAGGAGTTGCTTTACCGTGCCGCCCTGAATGAGCTGGCCCAGTGCCTCGACCCCATGCGCTTCGTCCGTGTCCATCGATCGGCAATCGTCAATATCGACAGCATTGTTGAGCTGCAACCGATCTCTCATGGCGAGTTCGAAGTGGTGCTCAAGGATGGCCACCGTTCGCGCGTCAGCAGGACCTACCGCGTTGTGCTGGAGAAGCGACTGGGCCAGTCTTTGTGATTTGCGTCATGGCTTGGGAGCCCAGTCTTTCTATGCCCTGGGAAATAGGTATTTCCCGCAACTTTAATTTAGCCACCAATGGTAAGCACGACGGGATCGAGTGAACTCACGGTAAACAGGAAGGGCGGGGCATTACGTCTAACGCTGCTAAATTAAGAGTAAGACCATGCTCTATCCCACAGATGATCTTCGTATTCAATCAACCAAAGTCGTCCTTCCGCCGGTTTTTCTTGAAGAAGAATTGCCGGCGACGGAACGGGCTTCCTCGACGGTTTTTCAAGCCAGGAATGAGATTGTCAACATTCTGAAAGGCAGCGATTCCCGGCTGATGGTTGTGGTCGGCCCCTGCTCCATCCACGACACCAAAGCGGCGCGGGAATATGCGGGCCTGCTGAGGAGCGCCATTGCCGAGTTCTCGAAAGAGCTTCGCATTGTCATGCGAGTCTATTTTGAGAAGCCGCGCACCACCCTCGGCTGGAAGGGGCTGATCAACGATCCGCATCTGGACGAGACGTTCCGCATCAACGAGGGGTTGAAGCTGGCGCGACACCTGCTGCTCGATCTGGCGGAAATGGGCGTTCCTGCCGGGACCGAGTTCCTCGACATGATTTCACCGCAATATGTCGCCTCGCTGGTGAGTTGGGGAGCGATTGGCGCGCGGACGACGGAGAGCCAGGTGCATCGGCAGCTCTCGTCAGGGCTTTCGTGCCCGGTCGGCTTCAAGAACGGAACTTCGGGCAACGTGCAAATTGCGATTGAAGCGATTGTCTCCGCGGCCAATCCGCATACGTTCCTCGGGCACTCGAAGACAGGGCAGTCGGCGATTCTGTTTACCACGGGCAATCCGGACTGTCACATTATTCTGCGCGGCGGCAGGCAGACGACGAATTACGACGCGGCCGCCGTGGCCGAGACTGCGGAGCAGATGGAAAAAGCCGGCGTCGCGCCGCGTATCATGATCGATTGCAGCCACGCCAACAGCAACAAAGACCACACCCGCCAAGGCCTCGTGTGCCGCAATGTCGCTGCACAAATTGCTGCGGGAGACCGCCGCATCTTCGGCGTGATGATCGAGAGCAACCTGGTGGCGGGCGCGCAGCGGTTGGTGCCAGGCAAGCCGCTGGTATACGGGCAAAGTATCACCGATGCCTGCATCGATTGGAGCGAAACGCATGGACTGCTCAAAGAGCTGGCCGCGGCCGTTCACTCGGCCCGGGGATGAGGTTTGGACTCACTCCATCGAACGGCTCAGTGGGGCGGCGAAACGCGCGTGAGTCAAAAGCCGCCAATGATCTTCGCACAAGCGCCCAACCCTCCGCACTCCCTGCTATTCCCGCCGGCATAGAAGGTGACTTTGGCGGTGCAGCTTAGCCCGTCCGGATTTAGAGTGGCTTCGTGATCTCCGTGCCAATATCCAGCCCGTAAGCTACTCCGCCGTTCACAAAACTGGCTTTTCCGCTTGGCAGGATCTTTAGTTCCTTTGTCAACCCTTTCAAGTGTGTGAGTTGCTTGATGTCGCTTCCAGTTACGTCGCTCATCGAGTAGACGTTGTAATCGTAGTTTCCACCCGGTGGAGCGGACGCAGCAATGAACAACACGTCCATTCCATCATGTATGAAGCGGGCTTCGCCGTACGCTGGTCCCACCGATCGTTCACCTGGAACATGCGGCTGAAATATCTTGTCCCTCCCTGTCGCCCCCAGATTAAACTCTTCGAGCAAAGCTCCAATCGGGTAACCGGTTGTGCTTATGAGGAGTTTAGCTCCCGCTGGATTCAGTCCATCCGCAACCATGTCGAGGGACCGCAGATCATAGAAAGATGCGTGTGTAATCTGGTTCGGTGCAACGCCAGCTATGGTTTGCGATTCAACAGGAATTGAGAAAACTTCCCAATCATGTCGAGCCGGGCGGACGATTGGAGAGTAATTCCCGGTGAAACTTGACGCGGCGTAAAAGACCTTTGAGTCGTCAGGAGAAAAGACCGGGTGAAGCGCATCCTGGTCCTTTTCGGTTATGGCGTGGGGATTGCTTCCATCCGTACCCACCACCCGGACAGTCGATTTAGAATCCGGCGAGCTCGCAAACGAAAAGACTACGAGTTTGCCGTTATGAGAGAAGCTAGCCTCAGATTCTATCCCGCTCTTGGCTGCCGTAAGCCTTACGCCCTTTCCACCGGATGGATTTTTGCGATAGAGGAACGAGGAATTTCCAGTGCTTTCTGAGTAAAGAACGGAACCTTCGACCGGAGAAACGGCTTGCTGGCCGTTGGGTGGCACAGAATTCTCTTGGTTCGTCCCCCGGAATGATCCAAAAAAGGTGATCGCGATTGCCGCCGCGGCGATCAGGACGAGGCCGGCGAAACTGACAACCACAATAGAAAGAACCTTCCCAACTCGCATTCCTTAGTCTCCCTATGAGCCTTGGTGGCGATCCTGCCGGCACAGGTGGATCGTGACCCTAACGAAAGAGCAGCGGCGCAAAGCTGGCCAGGTTTCGCCGCCACACCATCCAGGTATGCTTGCCTGGGGTTTCGATACTGATATGCCTGATACCTTTTGCGCCCAGCCAATTGCCGATTTCGCGGTTGATTTCGCTTAGCGGGTCATCGACACCACAGGCCACCCACAGCAAATGCAACTGCGCATTTGAGGCTGCACTTAACCCGGGAAACTCCTGGTCAAAACTCTCTCTGATTCCCCCGGAGCTGAAGGAGCCAACCCACGAGAACTCATCGAGATTGTTCAGGCCGGTAAGCAAAGACTCGGCGCCGCCCATGGAGAGCCCGGCGATGGCTCGCGCATCGCGATCCTTCTTGACCCGATAGTTGCTCTCCACCTGAGGAATAATCTCCGTCAACAGGCCTTTTGTGAACTTGTTGAAGTTCTTGTTCCGTAGATCATCGTTCCAGTATGCATCGTGACCAAGAATTTCCTTCCCTCCGTATGCGACCGGCATCACCACGATCATCGGCCTCGCTTTTCCTTGATCGATGAGGTTGTCGAGGACGACATTTGCCAACCCGATCTCGATCCAGCTCTTCGAGAGCTGACCGAAGCCGTGGAGAAGATACAAGACGGGATAATCGATATTTGCGCGAGGATCGTATCCAGGCGGGGTGTAGACATAGAAATCGCGCGGCTCGCCGATCACTGCCGATTTATAGAAGTGATGGTGCAGAACCCCCTGCGGGCCATCATTGACTTCCCAGGGTAATGACGCCGGGCCGGGCACATGCACCATGTTTTCCGTTTGCAGCAAATTCGGCCATAGCAAAGGATTGGACGGGTCAATCACCGGAACACCGGTATCTCGAAACAGATAGCCGTAGTAGTCCGGCTCCAGCGGCGTCGTCGTATAGCTCCAGACACCCAGATCATCCTTCTGCATGATCACCGGATTGGAACCCTCGATTTCCAGAAGCACCTCCTGAGAGCGCGGCGCAAACGCGCGGAAGGTTACGCTCCCATCGGGATGCACCTCGGGCGAAACCAGGGGCGGCGGCACCGGAGGCAGGGCTTGACTGTCTGCACCCGCCACGGTTGCGAACCATCGACCTGACGGATTACGGTTATTCCAATGGCCCGGCCACGACCATGTTCCGTAGCCCGTGATCCGATCCCCGTTCCATGTACCCACATAAACCGCGGTCAAGCCTGATCCGTGGCTATCCGGCAAATCCGTACGGAGTACGACGACACCATTCGCATCAAATTGCCGAATCACGAGTCTTGCGGCGGCGCCATCGCGGCAGCGGGATTCACCTTCCGCTCCATGAAACGTCCAGCGGCATCCGCCCGTGCGGCCGGGAGCGCATTGGTCTGTCTCGCACTCTGTTAAAGACGCCGGCACCTGAGAAGCTGCGACTGGAGGAACCCGCGTTAAGCCTTCTACAGTTGCCGACCAATGGCCCGACGGATGTTTGTCATTCCAATGGCCGCTCCAGGACCACACGACCGCGCCTTCCACTCGATTCCCGTGCCGTCTTCCGGTATAGACAGCCGTCAGGCCGTTCGACGAGCTGGTTGGCAGGTCAATGCGGCGTATGATAACGCCGTCCGCATCGAAGCGCTCAATCACAATCTTCGCAAATGCGCCATTGTTCCATTTACCATCGCCTGATACGCCATGGAATTCCCAGGCTGCTTCGCTCTTGGTACTAGCTACGCATGGGTTTCCCTCGCACTCAGTTTCCGTAGCCGATAAGGGATATTGAAGGCTCGAAGCAGGTGGAGGAGGACTGGCCTGACCATAAGCAAACGCAAAATGCACGCAAAGAAAGACGATCGAAGCTAACTTGACTTTCACACCCATCCCTCACTAATAGGTTTCCTCCGCCATGGCTTTTCTCGAGCGAGTTCCTATTGCATTAGCTCTAACTGCCCGGTTGCGCTCTTGCGGCCGATGCCCACGCGGCGTCACCATTAAAACATTAATAAGTATCCTGTCGCCTGATAAGTACCCTGCCGCCCTACACTCTTCCAATCAACAACCCAATGTAGGTATAATCGCCCGTTGCAAATGCTGGCGAATGCCGCTCGCTTGAGCACGCACACGTACGGCACCATCTGGTAGACTCCGTGCCCGGCGGTCAACTGCTGCTACACCGCGGCCGAAGAACAGATTGCGCCTCGTCCGCAGAACAACGAGAAGGGGCAGCAGTGGAGGGACTCCGATGAGCCCTGCGCTCAAACAATGCGCGGTATGGGTAATGTCTGTTGCAGTGCTGCTTCTTGCGGGCTGTTCCCAATCAACCACGCCTTCAGCCGGCAATGGGTCTAAAGCGGCAAACGAGTCCACCGGTCCTCCGGAAGTCGTGACTGCCAAGACGGCCTTTTGGCCGATGTACACCGCCGCTCGGAACTGGACTACCGATTTCGTGATAGTCAGGCTCACGCCCATCGAAGTCTCAGGGTTTAAGAATGAAGCGGGCAAGGCGGCCATGTGGCAGGCGGTCTTTGCCTCGCCCAGCCTGCATCAGTACCGGGTTTACTCTTACGCAATCGCCAACGTCCCGCCGGACGTTCACAAGGGCGTGATTGCTGGCCTCCGGCTGCCTTGGGGCGGCCCAACGCGCGACGCTATGCCGATTGAGCCTGATAGTTTCAATGTCGATTCGGATGCCGCGTACAAAGCCGCGACAGCGGATGCGGCGGCTTGGCTGAAGAAAAATCCGGGCAAGGAACCCTCATCATTTCAACTTGGGAACACCTACAGGTTTCAGGCGCCCGTCTGGTATCTGATGTGGGGTGACAAGAAGTCCGGCTATGTTGCCTACGTTGACGCCAACACTGGGAAGGTCCTCAAGAAGAAATAGCGGGGGTCAAGATACCGGCGAATCGACGCCCGCCATTGCCCCTTGCAACGGCTCGGAGACCAGGCTTGTATCGAGACAAGCTCATCGTAGCCCATACGACGCCCGTGTATTACCTCGTTATCATCCGAAGCGGCAACAACCAATCTCAGTAGTTCCACCACCCTTTTTCCACATCTTTATTTGCTCAGGCCATGGACGCCAAACCTATCCTGTAATACCGTCCTAACTAAGAGTCCCCCCCTGCTGGAGATGCTCCCTCACCCATTTCCGTGAGATGGAGACGTGCGCACGAAAATGAGAAAGCAGCCCTCCCAAATCGCGCCGATACTGTGCTCCATCGTTGCTCTTGCCGGAAGACACTCTGCCACCCAACCAATCGGTCCCCTAAGCAGCTTATGGACGCGGGAAATATCGAAATTTGGGTATCTTGATAGAACAAAGGACTTAGCGGCATCTTCAGTCGGCAAAAAGCCAAATATTTTACCCAATGGGTGCACCTTACCACGCATACCACGCATACCACGCACATATTTCCTCGGGGCTTACCACGCATACCACGCATATCACGCACATATTTCCTCGGGGCTTACCACGCATACCACGCATATCACGCACATATTTCCTCGGGGCTTACCACGCATACCACGCATATCACGCACATATTTCCTCGGGGCTTACCACGCATACCACGCATATCACGCACATATTTCCTCGGGGCTTATCACGCATACCACGCATATCACGCACATATTTCCTCGGGCCATCTACCCCGCGAATCAGCAAGCCCCCAGCCTCCTGGCAACTCCGGGCTGCGGAAAAACCCTTCCGTCTGAAGGGGACGCGTTCTCATACACCCTTCTCAGGCCGTCCATAAGTGATTGCAAATCTGTCCGGCTTTTAGCCGCTGAGGGAGCGCGTTTCGCTCCCCTTCCACCCCCCAAGGAAGATGTTTTTCGATGGAACGTCGTCCGCTAAACGCCAGCCCAGCCCGGAAGAGCAGGGTTGGAATCTGCCGTGGGAGCGCCATAGACGCGCACCCATGACCAAGGTGGAGAGCCCTACTCCACGTGGTAGTTCGGCGCCTCGCGGGTAATGATCACGTCGTGAACGTGACTCTCGCGCAACCCGGCACTGGATATCCGAATGAAACAGGATTTCTCCTGCAACTCCTGGATTGTGTTACACCCTACGTACCCCATCCCAGACCGCAATCCACCTACCAACTGGTAGACCATGGCTTCGAGCGGCCCGCGATGGGGCACCCGCCCCTCGATCCCTTCCGGCACGAACTTGGCCAGCCGGTTTTCCCCGTTGCGTTCACGGGCCACTACCCCCTCGGTCGAGGGTGTGTCCTCAATATCGCCTTTGCCCTGGAAGTACCGCTCACCCGAACCCTGCGACATTGCCGAGAGGGAACCCATACCCCGGTACGTCTTGAAGCTGCGTCCCTGATAGAGGATCGTTTCCCCCGGGCTTTCGTCGACTCCGGCGAACAACGAGCCGATCATCACCACGTTCGCCCCAGCGGCAATCGCCTTCGTCACATCACCGGAGTACTTGATCCCGCCATCGGCAATCACCGGAATGTTATGCTCCCGTGCTGCCCGGTAGCACTCGCTGATTGCGGTAATCTGCGGCATTCCCGCGCCCGTGACCATGCGCGTAGTGCAAATCGATCCCGGCCCTATGCCCACCTTTACGGTATCCACGCCGGCTTCGATCAATGCCTTGGCCCCGGCATACGTAGCCACATTGCCCGCCATGAGTGCTACACCCGGAAAACGCTTCTTGACCACCCGCACCGCCTCCAGAACCCTTGAGGAGTGCCCGTGCGCCGAATCAATGGAGAGCACGTCCACCCGGGAACGGACCAACTCCACAGCCCGCTCGAGAAAGTCGCCCGTCGCGCCAATGGCCGCCCCCACACGCAGCCGCCCCTGATCGTCCTTGGCTGCGTTGGGATATTTCAGCTTCTTCTGGATGTCTTTGACCGTGATCAGGCCCTTCAGCTCGTAATTACCGTTGACCACCAGCAGCTTCTCCACCCGGTGTTTGTGCAGGATCTTCTCCGCCTCTTCAAGCGTGGTGCCCACCGGAACCGTGATCAGGTTTTCCTTCGTCATCACGTCGCCAATCGGAATGTCCGTGCGCGTTTCAAACCGCAGGTCACGGTTGGTGAGGATGCCGACCAGCTTTTTGCCCTGCGTCACCGGAACCCCGGAAATCTTGTACCGCCGCATCACCTCCAGCGCATCCGATATAAGTTGCTGCGGCTCGATCGTCACCGGGTCGACAATCATGCCGCTCTCCGATCGCTTTACTTTGTCCACCTCGCTGGCTTGTTGTTCCATCGAAAGATTGCGGTGAATGACGCCCAGGCCTCCTTGTTGCGCCATGGCGATCGCCAGGCGCGACTCTGTCACCGTGTCCATGGCGGCGGAAAGCAGCGGCGTATTCAGCGAAATGTTTCGCGTCAGCAGGGTCTGGGTACTTACTTGGGCAGGAACAACGTCGCTGTATGCGGGAACGAGCAGAACGTCGTCAAAGGTAAGGGCTTCCGGTACGGGTGTCTGAATCATATATAGCGCTTCTGTTAATCCTATAACCTACAGGAAGGCGGCGCCGAACCGTTGAAATCCACCCGAAAACGGCGTATTCTTGAAAAGCAGACGAATTTGTCCTTTGGCTTCGCTTTAAGCGCACGGCGGAGAAACACGGAGAAATGAGTGGGCGAAAGCCCACTTTTCTTTTGGTGCGGCTGGATTTCCTGCCACGCGGCAATCACCAACGGTAATGTGTGCGGCTTTTCGTAAAGAAAGCCGCACAAAGTTGGTCAGCGCTAACAATTTTGACAGGCAATCCGGGGGCTCGGCCCCGTGGCGGCATCTTCCTCCTGAAGCGGCAACTATGGCACTGAGTATTGAGCAACTCCGTCAGACGGCGGATCGGGTGGCGGCCTCGCACGGGCTGGAAGTAGTCGAGATCGAGTACCTCGGTGGCAGCAAGCACCGGGTTTTGCGGGTGTTTATCGAGCAGAACGCCGGGCAGCGTGCCCGCAAGGCACAGGAGGCCGCGGAACAAAATCTGCTGGGGCACCTGAATGCGGAAGGAATCGCGCTCGACCAGCTGGCTTGGGTCACGCACGAGGATTGCGAACGATTCAGCCGCGATTTTGGCGCCGTCATCGACGTCGAGGGGCTTGTCCCCGTAGACGCTTATACCCTGGAAGTCTCCTCCCCGGGGTTGGATCGCAAGTTGGCAACACGGGCCGATTATGAGCGCTTCCAGGCAAGTCCAGTGAAGGTGCAGACTTTCACACCAGTGGCAGGCAACCGCCATTGGCTGGGTAGGCTCACAGAGGTGAGGCCGGAAGGAATCGTGCTCGACCTGACGGCAAGAAAACAAAAACCGAGCAAAAAGGGGCCGGCCCCGGCGCAGACGGTCGAGATTGCCTTTGCCAATATCGAAAAAGCTAATCTGGCACCCGAAATTTAGAGCGAACAGGTAGAAGAAAAATCATGGCGAGTGTTCTTTATCAAAGTATCGAAGCGTTGAGCCGGGATAAGGGTATCGATCCACAGATCGTCGTTTCTGCAGTGGAAGACGCCATTGCACTGGCCACGCGCAAGTTCTACAAGACCCAGGAGAACATGCGGGCCGAGCTGGACCGGGAATCGGGCGAGATCCGGGCCTACGTTTACAAAACCGTCGTCGAGGCTCCCGAGCAGCTCGAAGATCCCGTGAACCAGATCACGCTCGATGATGCCCGCGCGCTGGCTCCGGAAGTGGAGACCGGCGGCGAAATCCGCTATTACAAGCCGACTGACGTGCTCGGCCGCATCGCTGCCCAGATGGCCAAGCAGGTCATTTTCCAAAAGGTGCGCGAAGCCGAGCGGGAC
The DNA here is from genome assembly GCA_963717225.1 of uncultured Acidobacteriaceae bacterium. Classification (GTDB taxonomy): domain Bacteria; phylum Acidobacteriota; class Terriglobia; order Terriglobales; family Acidobacteriaceae; genus PALSA-350. The sequence continues at coordinate 12,851 of CAVQWB010000014.1, forward strand.
ACCGTATATAAGGAGTATGCCCATCGTTTGGGCGAGGTTCTGAACGCTACCGTTAAGCGGCTCGAGCTGCAGGACGTCATCTTCGACCTGGGCAAAGCCGAAGCCAGGATGCCGAAGCGCGAGCAGTCCAGACTGGAACAGTTCGCCATTGGGGAGCGCGTCCGTGTGGTCCTCCAGCGAGTGGATCGCGCCGCCAAGGGGCCCCAGGTCATCGTTTCCCGGGCTGTCCCCGAGCTGGTGCAAAGCCTGTTTCAGAGTGAAGTGCCGGAGATTTACGACAACACCGTGGTCATTCGCGCCATTGCCCGCGAAGCCGGGGAGCGCACCAAAATCGCCGTGCTGTCTCGCGACAAAGACGTGGATCCGGTAGGCGCCTGCGTGGGCATGAAGGGCATGCGGGTGCAGTCCATCATTCGCGAATTGCGCGGTGAGAAGATCGACATTATCGAGTTCAGCGAGGAGATCACCACTTTCGCCGAAAAGGCCCTGCAGCCCGCCAAGGTGAGCCGCGTCAGCATCACAGACCTGGGCGAGAAGCAGATTGAGGTGATCGTCGACGACTCCCAGCTTTCGCTCGCCATCGGCAAAAAGGGCCAGAACGTGCGCTTGGCGGCCAAGTTGTTGGGTTGGAAAATCGACATTAAGAGCGAGGAAGAAAAGCGCCAGGAAGTCGAGCAGCAAATGCAGGCCATGAGCGGCGGGCCCTCGACGCCGATAGAACAGGTGACGGAGTTGGGCGAGCAGATCATCCAGAAGTTGGTGGTCGCTGGCATCACCACGGTCGAAGCCCTGGCCGACATGACGCCCGAGCAGCTCGAAGAGATTCCAGGCATCGGAGAAAAGACGCTGGAGAAGATCAGCCTGGCCGTCCGCCATTATTTCGGCGAATACGAGCCCGGCGAAGAGCGCCCAGCCGGGGAAGGTGCATTGGCTAAGTCAGACGAAGAATTGGTCGCAAAAGCCAGGGCCATTGAAGACGCCCAGGTTGGCGAGGAACTCGACGCCCTTACCCTCGATCAGGAAGGGGAGCGCGAAGCTCCAGACACCGTGGATGGATCGGGCCGCATCAGCGATGACGTAGCCCGGATGCGGCTGGAAGCGCTGACCGAGTCGGGCCCGGATCTGGATGACATCGGTGGGGTATCAGAGGCTCCCGGGCAGGAAGACACCAGCAAGACGCTCGCCAGTCATGTGCCCAACTATGAGATAGCCCGGTCTGAGACTGTGGATGAGGGGAACGTGGAAGAAGCCAGCCAGGAGAGCCGGCAGGACTCGAAAGTAGACGAAGGTGGCGTGTAGGCGGTCGGGCTGGTCTAAGACGGGGAAAATGGCCTTCGTGTGGTTTTCCCCCAAAGAAACCCACACCTCTGGATCTTTCTTGAGAGCATCGTAGTTGCACGGACGGGCCAGAAATGAACGCTATCGCGTGGTTGAATGACGCAATTTCACGTTTTCAGAGGATAATAATATTACCTGTCACTCCCAGGGCCCGTGAGGTTGCGATGAGCGTCTGAATGGCTTGAGGGTACGACACAAAGGGACGGATGAGCAAAGTTCGGATTAACGATTTAGCACGCGAGCTGGAAGTGAAGAGCCGGGCGATCCTTGACGCCCTGACGTACGTCGGCGTGGTCGAGAAAAAGACGCACTCCAGCTCACTCGAAGAGGATGAAGCTGAGCGGGTGCGCCAGCACTTCCAACGCAGCGGGAAGAATGGCGCCGGGGCCGCGAGGGTCGTGGATAGCGAGCCGAAGCAGAAGATCGACTGGTCGCGAGTTTCCAAACCAGGCGACGTGCTCAAGGCTATTCAGCAGCGAAAAGATGAAGCCGCAGCCATAGCCCAACGGCCTCCCGTTCCCCAGACCCCGGTGGCCAAGCCTGCCGCGCCAGCTCACCCCGTAGCCTCTGCCTCCCCAGTGGCTAGCCCGGCCCTAGGTGTGCCCTCCACAGCCGCGCCTCGTCCGCCTGCAGCCACACCACTGCCCACTGGCGCGCCGCCGAGTCAACCCGTGGCCTCCGGTCAGGGTTCACCAGTTCAGGCCCGCCCCAACTTGGGTGGTCCAACCGCGGG
>CAVQWB010000015.1:0-35695 GCA_963717225.1 uncultured Acidobacteriaceae bacterium
CTAAACACGACGTCTGAGGGTGAAATCGAAGGTTGCCCCAGGTCTCGCTTTTAGAAGTGAACTGCAGTTCCCTCCACGGCGCTACGCTCCGGTCCTAATGAACAAATCCGCTCCGGCATTGGAACAAGGGCTAAAGAGACTGTGTGAGAACTCCCGTTTTGAAGGGTACGGGCTTCAGCCCGTACGTTAACTACCCGAGATAGGACGGGCTTTAGAGCGTGCGTGAGAACTCGCTTTTTGAAGGGTACGGCCTTTAGGCCGTACGTTTAGCAGTCAAGATGAATCGGCTTCAGCCGCTGACGGCTGCTAAAGCGAACACAAAAGATGCCCTCAGGGGCTAAAAGCCCATCGTTTTGTTTCTTTTATGTACGGGCTGAAGCCGGTGCCCTTCAAAAAGGGAAGACACAGCCCAGGGGCTAAAGCCCTCATCAGACCCAACCATTGCGGCACGGCTGAAGCCGTGCCCTGATACAAGGCATGAGCGCGGTGACTTGGAATTGGTTCTCACGCACACTCTTTAGAAGCCCCTGGGCTTTTTTCTCTGCCAAGTAGGTGTACCAGTCCTGCTTTGACAGCGTGCTGAACCATATATGCGCGATGCATTTCGTGCAGGATGTGCCCTTGCAGGGGCTGAAGCCAGGCTGAAGCCCAATTCTCTTTCCTTCCTTTACGGCCCGACTAAAGTCGTGCCCTGATACAAAGCCAAAACTCGGCATCCAATGGAGCTTCTGTCCCTAGATATGCAGAAACTCCAGACCCAGGACTGTCGTCCGGCGGCACTCCTTCTCTTAGGTTAACGCTTATTGGACTGTCGTCCTGGACGGTCGTCCTGGGCTAAGTTCAGACGTCCTCGTTCGACAAGCTCAGGGCAGGCTCTTCGAGACTAAAGCAGTTCTCCCACACCCTCTTTAGCCCCTGGGTTGGAACCGACGCGCGGCTAAGTCCTTTGTTTCAAGCGACGCTTAAAGTTATGCGTGTATTTTGCCTCCAAGGTGGTGCAAAAGTGGCCGACGGAAAGGGTGCGTGATATGCGTGGTATGCGTGGTAAGGTCCGAATCCAGGCAAGAGGTTGTCCGGGATAATTTGCCCGTGAGCCGTTCTGGGGGCCGGCGTTTCATGCATCATCCGCGCACGTGGCCGGCAAACAGTTTGCAACAGGACAAAGTTATTGGTGCCCACACCTATATATATGCGGATTCGGGTCAGTTTTGCAGCAGGAGGAAGGGTTTTTTTTCCGCAGCTTCTAAAGTCGTGCCCTGATACAAAGCATGAGCGCTGCGGTTTGAAAAAGCGGTGACCTCCCGTTCATCCCTCTCTTAACTGGCCGCAGGCAAGTCACGCGCTCCCAATGACAAAGGAGAGGGCGGACTTTCCATTCGGGATCGGTTGCTGGGATCCCGATCAAAGCAACAAACCTCAGAGAGGTCACCTCACCCGAGCCATCAACCAAAAGGTTGAAATCCACTCCACCCTCAGGATGATGACGTCTCAATTAACCTCAGATAACCTCAACCTGCCGCAATAGAGCCTCGTCAGAGTTCGCATCTCCGCACCCGCGACCTGAATAGGAAGCCAGCACATCGGTGACGTAAGCTAGCGTGGGAGTGCGAACATACGGCCATATGAGGAGCAGAAACGGTCGAAGATCCGGGTACTGGAGCGGCATCGCGGCGCCGCCCTCGCCTTACTGCTGACTGGATGTCACCCCTCCGGATTACCCAAGCCAGATACCAAGGCATACCTGGACGAAGTGACAGCCTTCTACGTAGGTTTGGCGGCGCTGCAGGTAGGAGACGACGTGCGTGCCGACACCACCCTTGAGCGAGCAACGCGGCTGGCGCCAGGAGAACCAGCCGGCTGGGCCAACTGGGGCCTGCTCGCATTACGTCAGGGAAGCTTCGATGCATCAGCGCAGCGCTTAGGACAAGCGCAAAAGCTGGCGCCGCAAAACGGCCAGCTTCACTACTTATCAGGTGTGCTCGAAAGTAAACGAGGCAATACCTCCCAGGCCATCACCGAACTCCGCACAGCAGTCCAGATCAGCCCGCGTAACCTGCGCGCCCTGTATTTGCTAGCCCAGGAAATTGAGCGCCAGGGCGATGCCAACGGAGAGGCCGAGTTCCAACAATTGCTGGAAAAGATTCTCGTCGCACAACCGGACAATCCAGCCGCGTTGCTGGAACTGGGGCGAGTAGCGGCAAAGCGGGGCGATGCGCAGACCCTGCACACCGTAGTGTCGCGACTGAGCACGCGCGCGGCAACCTGGCCGCCGGAAGTGCAACAGCAGTGGACCGCTTTGCAAGCTGCCGCCGCTGGCCCCGATCCTCGATCAGCCGCCGTACGCATCGCATTCCTGCGCAACTCTCTCATGCGCGTACCGGACTTTCGTCAAAGCCTCAACCTGATACAGCCAACAGCAGGGAACGAGGCCACGCCCTTCACCCGGTTCCTGCTGCTGCCCTCGCCAACTTTTGCCCCGGCGCCCGCCGACACCGCGATCAACTTTCAGGCCGAGGCAATAACCGGTCTAAGTTCCGGGGCAGGGAGCCCGTGGACCCCGTGGACTTGGATCGGTGGTGTCTCGCTTAGCGGCGCGGGAGCGCCGGCAATCGCCGTAGGCAACAGCCACACTGTTAAGCTGTCGACTGGCGCAGAACTTCCTTTTCCCGGAGGCTCCGCAGATTCGCCGCTGCAACCCGAGTCCATACTGCCCGTCGACTTCAATTACGACTTCAAAACTGACCTGGTGCTGGCAGGGGAAGCCGGCGTTCGCTTCTTCCGCCAGGAGAGCCCAACATCCTTTACAGACGCGACTGCCCAAACCAGGCTGCCTCCCGCATTGCTCCATGCCACCTACACCGGCGCCTGGGCGATCGATATCGAGGCCGATGGGGATATGGACATCCTGCTGGGCGCGCACCAGGGACCTCCGCTAGCCCTGAGAAACAATGGCGATGGAACCTTCACTGCGATCCATCCGTTTGACGGCATCTCGGGCCTGCGCGGTTTCGCCTGGGTTGACCTGGATGGCGATGGCAATCCCGACGCAGCCATGATCGATGGCTCTGGCATTCTTCACTTCTTCCACAACCAAAGAGGAGGCGTGTTTAAAGAGCTTCCGCTCCCTGCAAATCTGCCGCCGGTAAAGGCAGTGACTGTCGCTGACGTGAGCTCCTCAGGAATGCTGGATCTGGTAGCGCTGGAACAGACAGGTGCGCTGGTTGCGATCGCACGTGCCGAAGATAGGCGGAACGACGACACGTGGAACGTAGCCCCGCTCGGAAACGCCCCCCACCTTGCAGCAGAAGTACGCTTGCGTGCCGCGGATCTCGACAACAACGGAGCGGTGGACCTTTTATTGCTCCCAGTAGCGCTCAATCCTGGCGATGCCTCCGGAGCCTTTGTTTGGTTAAACAACGGGGCCAGGAAATTCACTCGTCTTGCCGGCGCCTGCAGGTTCTCGACGCGTATTTGACGTTGCTGACCTCAACGCCGACGGGAGGCTGGACTTGCTCGGCCTTTCCCCAAACGGGGAAGCGCAACAGGCGCTCAATCATGGAAGCAAGAACTACCACTGGCAAATTCTCCGGCCCCGAGCCCACGTGGCTACCGGCGACCAGCGCATCAACTCCTTCGGTATTGGAGGGGAGATGGAACTACGCTCGGGCCTGCTGGTGCAGAAGCAAGCAATTACCTCACCCCAACTGCATTTCGGGCTGGGCGAGCAAAGCAGTGCCGATGTAGTCACCGTCCTCTGGCCCAATGGTATGCAAAACGCTGAGTTCGCGTTGAAGGCGGACCAGGAAGTGCTGACCGAGCAACGTCTGAAGGGCTCCTGTCCCTTCCTGTTTGCCTGGAACGGCAAGCGGATGAGTTTCGTGAAAGATGCGGTGCCCTGGGGTTCGGCGATCGGCCTGCAAATCGACTCCGTGGGTTCCCCCGGAATCGCAGCCACGGAAGAGTGGTACAAGATCGATCGCAATCAACTCGCACCCCACGATGGCTACTACGATCTGCGGCTCACCGGCGAGCTATGGGAAACCTTCTATTACGACTACCTGAAGTTGATGGTCGTCGACCATCCGGCCGGCACCGAAATTTTCACCGATGAGCGGTTCGCGGTGCCGACGCCCAAGCTCGCCATCACTACCGTCGCGGCTCCGCATGCCATTGTGAAAGCAACGGATGATCAAGGCATGGATGTAACCGCGACCGTCAGCACTCTCGACGGCAAGTATCTCGATACCTTCGGCCGCGGACAATACCAGGGCCTTACCCGCGATCACTATGTCGAGGTGGACCTGGGCAACGATGTGCCTGCGAGTGGCCCACTTTGGCTGATAGCCAAGGGGTGGGTACATCCGACAGACTCCTCTGTGAACGTCGCCATTAGCCAGGGACATCACCAGAAGGCCCAACCTCTGAGCCTCGAAGTTCCGGACGGCCACGGAGGATGGCACACCGCCCGGGCGAACCTCGGCTTCCCCGCCGGCCGTAAGAAGACCTGCCTTATCAATTTGGAAAATGTCTTCCTGCCCGGCACGCCCCATAAATTGCGCCTGCGAACCAACCTCGAAGTCTATTGGGACCAGATTGAGTGGGCATGGGGCTTGCCTGAAACACAACTCAAGGTCGCACGCCTGGATCCTTCGCTCGCGGATCTTCATTACCGCGGTTATTCCGTGGTCAGCCAGGCCAATCCCTCTTCTCCCGAGCTGCCCAACTACAACCGGATCGCAGCCAGCACCCAGGTCTGGCGCGATCTCGAGGGTTACTACACCCGCTACGGCGATGTCCGCCCGTTGTTGGCCGCGATCGATGATCGCTATGTGATCATGAATGCCGGCGACGAGATTACCTTGCATTTCCCGCAGCAGGCTCCGCCTCCACCTGGCTGGGTGCGGGATTACGTGATTGCCGGAGACGGCTGGATTAAGGATGGAGACTACAACACCCTCGAGTCTCGAACCGTTCAACCTTTGCCCTACCACGCAAAAACCCAATACAACCAGGCTCCGGGCAATCTGGAGAGCGAGTGGGTGTACCGTCAACATCCAGACGACTGGCAGAACTACCACACCCGCTATGTGACCGCGCAACCGATCGACCAGGCACTCAGGAGCACGCCAACCCAATGAAAGCGAGCCTCAGTGCGAGAATAGTTCTGGCCCTTTTGTTTGTAGGCATGTTAGCCACTCCACTTGCCATAAGGCAGGTTTCCGCGCGACGCGAAGAAGCCCAGGCAAAGTTGGATCAGAGCCAGGCGATCGCGCGCTACGGCTTCCATCTGCAGGAGGTCTCACATGAGGCCGGAGTGAACTTTGTCCACCAGGCCCCGACCTTGGACGCCAAGCTGGAAGGCATCATGCCCGAAGTTGCATCGATGGGCGCCTCCGTCTCCATCGTCGATTTCGACCGCGATGGCTGGCCTGACATATACGCGACCAACAGCGCCATCGGCAGCCAGAATCACCTGTACCACAACATGCACGATGGCACTTTCCAGGATGTTGCTGCGCAGACGGGCGTGGCCGATGTGAATCAGCCGGGAACCGGAGTTTCCATGGGAGCAGTCTGGGGCGACTACGACAATGACGGTTACGAAGACTTATTTCTCATCAAATGGGGAAAGCCCGAGCTTTTCCATAACGATCAGGGCCATGGGTTTACCCGGGTAAGCGACGCTGCCGGCTTACCTCCCTGGATCAATAGCAACAGCGCCGTCTGGTTTGACTATGACGGCGACGGGTGGCTCGACCTGTTCGTTGGCGGGTACTACTCCGAAAAGCTGGATCTCTGGCATTTGGATACCACGCGCGTGATGCCGGAGAGTTTTGAGTACGCAAAAAACGGCGGCCGAAAGTTCTTGTTTCATAACCTCGGCAATGGCAAGTTTGAGGAGGTCAGCGAAAAGGCGGGAATTAAAAGTAATCGGTGGGCGCTTGCCGCTTCTGCCGCGGACTTGCGCGGCACCGGACATCCCGATCTGTTCATCGCCAACGACTACGGCGTCTCAGAGCTTTTCCTTAATGAAGGCGGACATTTTCGCGAGGCCGGCGAAGCGACCGGCGTAGGCTTTGCGCCCAAGAGCGGTATGAACGTTTCCTATGGAGACATTTTGAATCAGGGCAAGTACGCCATCTACGTCTCCAATATCTCGCAGGAGGGAGTGTTGATTCAGGGCAATAATCTCTGGGTGCCCCAGGAAGGTTCAACCCTCAAGTATGAAAACCTGGCACGGGATATGGGCGTGGAACTGGGCGGCTGGAGTTTCGGGGCGCAGTTTGGCGACCTGAATAACGACGGCTTCCTCGACCTATATCTCGCCAATGGCTATATCTCCCTCAGCCGGACGAGGAATTATTGGTATGACTTTTCCAGAGTCGCGGGTGGCAATAGCAAGATAATCGGAGACGCGAAAGATTGGCCCGCCTTCGATGGCCGCAGCCTATCGGGCTATCAGCAAAAGAAAGTCTGGATCAATGACGGGGCGGCAAAATTTGTGGACGTAGCCCAGGCCGTTGGTGCAACCGATACGTATGACGGCCGCTCGGTCGCGATGGCTGATTTGTGGAATCGCGGGGTTCTGGATGTAGTGGTGGCTAACCAGCGCGGCCCCTTGCTGATCTACAAGAACACCGTGGACCCCCAGAATGGCTGGGTCGAATTTGCCCTCCAGGGATCCAGGAGTAATAGGAGCGCGATCGGCGCTCAGGTAACTCTCTATTGGAATGGGCAGCAGCAGGTTCAGCAGGTTTCCGGCGGAAGCGGCTTTGCCGCCCAGAACGATCGCCGCCTGCATTTCGGTCTGGGCAAGAATCCGCAGATTGAAAAGGCAGTCATCCGTTGGCCGTCGGGCAAAGTGCAGACCATCGAGAACCTTGCCCCTGGAAAGCTCTACAATGTCAGGGAGGCGGAATGAGTCACGGCGTTGGTATCGCGCAACCGTTAAAGCTTGAGGCGGCGTGGAAGCGATTCTTCAGCCCATCCAACCGCTATCTCTCCCCCCTGCTGATCTCCTGTGTCCTGCTGGTAGGCCAACTCTCCTACGGCATCCTTGAAAGTTACACCCGTACCTTACTGGCGATTGCCACCAGCCTCGTCGCTGAATTGATTCTGTCGCGCATTTACCTGGGCAAGTGGCCAAACCTGGCCAGTGCTTACATCACCGGCATCAGCGTCGGCATCCTGGTTCGCTCTCCCGCCTTCTGGCCTTATGCCCTGTGCGCGCTGATTTCCATCACCTCGAAGTATGTGCTGCGCGTCCACGATCGCCACATCTGGAACCCGTCCAACTTCGGTATCGTTGCCGTGTTCATTCTCGCTTCCGGCACGGTGGCAGGCCTCAGCATCCAGTGGGGTAATTTTGTCTGGCCGATGATCGTGATCTGGACCCTCGGCTCGGCGATCATCTGGCGCCTGCGGCGCTTTCATATCAGTGCGACCTACGTCTTATCGTTCCTGGGGTTCGCTGTGCTGCGCAGCTGGATCACCGGCGATCCCTTGAGCTCGGAAATTTCTCCCATTACCGGACCGATGTATCAGTTATTCATTTTTTTCATGATTACCGATCCTCGGACGACCGTGCGCTCGAAGAGCGGCCAGTGCGTGACCGTGTTTGCCGTGGCCGCGGTCGAAATGGTGTTGCGCCTCCACCAGGCCGTCTATGCACCGTTCTACGCCCTCTTCCTGGTGGGACCTACGGCCATGCTTCTGGAAATGTGGATGGATGCCCGCCGTGCCCGCCTTCTGGTCGCGCATGCCTGAACTTTTGTGGCGCTATCTTACTTGCTGCCTGCTGGGGACCCTGATATCGACCGCATCCGCGCAGCGCCCCTCCGGCCCAATTCGTTTTGTCGATGCCACCGCGGCGTCGGGAATCTCTTTTCGTCACCACAGCGGCGCCTTCGGGAAGAAATATCTTCCCGAAACGATGGGGAGTGGCGTCTGTGTGCTGGATTACGACAATGACGGATTTGAGGACATCCTGTTTGTGAACTCCATGGATTGGCCAGGTCATGGCTCATCCAAAAACTACCCCGCCCTTTACCACAACAACGGAGATGGAACCTTCACCGATCGTACCCGGCAGGCGGGCTTGGCAGTCGAGATGTATGGCATGGGGTGCGCTGTAGGGGACTATGACAACGACGGCAAAGACGATATCTACATCACCACGGTAGGCTCCAACCACCTCTTCCGAAATCTTGGCAATGGCCGCTTCGCTGATGTAACGGCGCGCGCGAAAGTAGGGGGCAGCGGATTTTCCAGCGGAGCCGTATGGTTCGACTACGACAACGACGGCAAGCTGGACCTCTTTGTGGCCCATTACGTGGAATGGTCGATAGCCAAGGATCAGTTCTGCTCCCTCGACACAAAAAACAAATCCTATTGCACCCCGCAGGTTTACAAGGGCGAGAGCGCGAGGCTTTACCACAATCGCGGGGATGGAACCTTCGAAGATGTAACTCAGCGAGCAGGGCTGCTCGACGCGACCAGCAAGTCACTCGGCATAGCTCTGGTGGACTATGACGACGATGGCTGGCTCGATCTGCTGGTAACCAACGACACCCAGCCGAACAAGCTCTATCGCAACAACCATAACGGTACTTTCTCTGACGTAGCCGTGCAGGCCGGTGTGGCCTACAGCGATGCCGGCGCCACCCGGGCGGGCATGGGAGTCGATAACGGCGACTATGACAACTCTGACCATCCTGGCCTGGTGATCGGTAACTTCACCAATGAGGGCATGGCGCTCTACCGCACCGACGGCTCAGGTCTGTATACCTCCGCCTCCGAAGCAACCGGCATCGACCGATGGTCGTTGCAGTCGCTTACGTTCACTACCTTCTTTTTCGACTACGACCTCGATGGCCTGCTGGACGTACTTGCCGTGAATGGTCATGTTGCCGATGACATCAGCGTGACTCAGCCGCATCTCAAGTATGCGGAACCCGCGCTGATATTTCGTAACCGCGGAAAAGGTCAATTCGAAAACATGTCTACCCAGTTAGGCCCCGCACTGCAGAAGCCAGTCGTAGGACGGGGCGCGGCTTATGGAGATTTTGACAACGACGGCGATCTCGACCTGGTGGTTACGGAAGCCAATGGTCCGGCACGGCTGCTCCGCAATGAGAACGGCAATCAAAACGACATGCTGCGGGTTAAGCTGACCGGGACCCGTTCCAACCGCGATGGTATCGGCGCCAAGCTGACGCTTCAGGTTGATAAGAATCTTCGGCTGTTACGCATGGTGAAGACCGGCTCCGGCTATTTGTCACAAAGTGAGTTGCCGGTGACTTTCGGATTAGGCAAGCCCAACCCAGGCAGAAAAATGCGCCTGACCATAGCGTGGCCGAGCGGCCAGAAGGACACACTGGAAAACCTGACACCCAACCAGGCCATCACTGTGCGGGAAGGAAAGGGCATCGTTGCTGCCCATCCCATTACATTTCAGAAATCAAAACCTGCAAAGCTCTGAGGCGCGATCGGCTGTGAAGGGTTCGGCCTTCAGGCCGTCCATGAGTGATTGCAAATCTGTCCGGCTTTATTGAATGCTGCAGAAGTAATGTCTTGCTGGCCGTTGAGGTGCCGAACGCTGGCCGAAGGCGAACTGAGAGGGAAATAGCGCCGCAGGGGCTAAAGCCCTCATCAGACCCAACCATTGCGGCACGGCTGAAGCCGTGCCCTGATACAAAGCATGAGCGCGATGACTTGGAATTGGTTCTCACGCACACTCTAAAGCCCATCGTTTTGTTTCTTCTATGTACGGGCTGAAGCGTGTGCCCTTCAAAAGGGAAGACGTAGCCCAGGGGCTAAAGCCCTCATCAGACCCAACCATTGCGGCACGGCTGAAGCCGTGCCCTGATACAAAGCATGAGCGCGGTGACTTGGAATTGGGTTCTCACGCAGACTCTAAAGCCCTCCCCATTTGCGGCTTTTTACGGCCCGACTAAAGTCGTGCCCTGATACAGGGCGTGTTTTGAAATCGGGCTCGAAATGGACTGACTCGGACATTATTTTTGAAGGTATCAATAGCCACTGAGGGAGCGCTATTAGCTCCTCTTCTGCCCTTAGGAAGATTTCATCTCGGCCGGAGAAGTGGAGGGATCTGCAGTTTCACACAAGCGGACACAGGCGTTCACGTCAGCACTACTCTCCCCTTTGTCATCCCGACCGAAGCGTAGCGTAGTGGAGGGACCTGCTGTTTCTCTCAATGATTTACTACTGCTGGACCGGCGACCGATAGAACCCCGATCGATCCAACATGGAAACGATCTCATCCCGGTTGGCTCCTAACTTCGATCCCGCATGCAGCAAGTCTTCGGCGCACACGGGATATGAGTTGTGAAGCATAGGATCACCAAAGCGCCCCACATTAAAAGGCTCAATCACCCGCAAAACCTCTTCCGTAAACGCCCGCGTGTCGGCAGCCCCATCCAATTTGCGCGCTCGTTCGAGCAGAATCTGCGACGCCGGGCCAAAGTCCGCATGCTCACGTAAAAGAAATCCCGTCGCTAACTCTGATTTCCCTAGTCGATGAGCCGTCTCCGCGAAACTAACCGCAGCAAAGTATAAGAGCGACACCGCGGTGAACGCCGGAAAGTTGCCCATGGTTGCGTACAGTGCACCAACCAGTCGGCTGGCGGCCAACAACTCAGCCTCGGTTAGCTGCGCGTAACTTTCCAAGTGCCCGGAGAGCTCACCCCAATCGCGATGCCGATTGAGCACCCCCGCAAGTCTTTCGATGCCCAACAACGTAAGCGCAAAACCGGTGGATAGCAGCGGATCAACAAACCCGGCTGCTGACGGCAACATCGCCCATCGCGGGCCCGCAATGGTACAGCTACGAAAGCTGATCTTTGGCATGTACCGAAACGGCTGGCAGGCAGCCGCCTTCGCGAATTGCGACTTCAATGCCGGCAATCGGTCCAGAACCCGCTGCCAGGCAGGTTCGCCTTGGCGCAGCCTCAATTCTTTGGCCGTCGCCGAGGTAGCGGCGATTCCGGCACTGGTAACTCCATTGTTGAATCGAAGCACCCACACCCACCCGCCATCGAATACATGGTGGACCGCGGCGTCATCGACCGGATAGGGTGATCCGTGATCGCGAAATTCCGTCCGCATGACTCCGGTGAAATGGCTGTAGAGGCTTTCCGTAGCGGGCAGCCCGGGCAATGGAAATTCAGAGATCTGTAAGGCGCGGTGCAGAAAACCGCGCGGCCCACTGGCATCAACAAGAAACCTGGCATGGAGCCGCAACGGTTCATCCGCTGCGCGGCCAACCAGGGTTGCGCCATCCTCCGCAACATCAACGGTCTCGATGCGCACGCTGTCGCGATAGTCGACCCCCAGTCTCTGCGCCTCCACAACCAGGAAGTGGTCCACGTCGGCGCGATACCAATGCGTGTCTGCGATGTCGTCGTGGGGGCTCGCCGCCACCAGCAGTTCATCTGTCTCGTGGAAGAAGCTGAAGCCACGCTTCAGCCCGCACGCGATCTGAGGATAGGCGCCTTGCCAGCTTCCCCATTTTGCCAGCGGTGCAATCCGCGGCAAATCGTAAGTTGTGCTCAGTCTTTCCAGCAGCAGATTACTAAGCGGCGTGGTGGATTCTCCAATCACCATGCGCGGATGGCTTCCGCGTTCGAGCAGGACAACCGAAAGCCCGAGCCGGCGACCAATCATCGCCATCAGGCTGCCGCCGAAGCCGGAGCCTACGATGGCCAGATCAACCGCTTGATTCAACTGGCGCCCCCGCACTGATCGCATGCAATCCTGTCCAGCACCGTTTGCTCCAGATTCATCTTCCGCAAACGATCAGCGCGCAATGCTTGGCAACTCGCGCAGGACACACGCAATCCCCAAAGGTCCGCGAACACTCTGCCCGCCTTGAGCCCCAGGCCGTACTCGATGGCGGATTCCAATGTATGCAGTGCGGGCGGCGCAAATCGCCCATTCGCCATCAGTTCATCCATGACACCGTTGCCCGCGCGCGTGGGAATCAACACTGCGGCCGTCGCCCCATGCTCTATCGCAAAATCCAATGAGCGCTCAGCCCAGTGCAACGCCTCTGCTGCCGGCATATAAGGCGGCTGCAGGAGAATAAAAACCCGAAGATCAATCTCGTTGCGGCGCAGAAAGTTTGCCGCACTTGAGAACTGATCGAGTGTCATCTGTTTGTTAAGCCTGGCCAGAACCTCCGGATGCGCAGTCTCCAGACCCATCGCTACCTCCAGCCTGCCGCTGAGTAAATCGCGGAAGCGAAGGCAAGCATCACCCGTAAGCGCAGGATGATTCTCCACGATCAACCGGTCAAACCGATTGGCGCGTTGCGCGATCGCGCCATAGTCCTGCGGAGGAATTGCGTGGGGATCGAAAAAACTCCCGCTGTTGTAGAGCTTGAGCTGCCGCGCCGGCGGCAGCTCAAGAAGCGCGTGATCGATTTGCGCAGGAATTGCCCCCAGCGGAACCGTTTCCGTGAGTGTATTGCGCCACAGGTCGCACATCAAACAACGGAACGTACATTCCCGATTAGTAAGAAAAATGGTGGCAACCGGCTCGACGGGACCTTCGGCTGCACGCTCCTCTTCTACGAAATACTCGTAAGGAATATATGGATCGCGTCTCTCACGCGCCGGACGGCGGCTCACTATCCAGTTATCAACTTGGGCACTCATGGATACAGAGACAGAAATTTCCGGCGATACTCCGCCTCACGGAAGGGAAGCCGGGAATACAGCGTCTCTTCTGAAACAGCCCCGTGCTGAAAACGCCGCTTGCAGAACACCGGCATATCAAAGCCGGTCACTGCCTTTACCCCGCGCGATACAATATCGCCCTTCAGCTGATAGAGCCGTTCCACGTCATAGTTCGTCAGAGCAATGAACGGAATCGCTTCTGCGACCGCGATCACCGACGGTTGCGTATAAGGGCTGAACCCACGAAACCCGAAGTGATGAGCCGGAGCATAGGTTCTATTGTAAGAACGGCTAAGACCGCCGCTGTAAGTCAGGGAGTGTTTAATCTTGCCCACCCCCCATCCTTCCTGATAGAGCATCGGATTATTGATCACACTGCGAATGGTAAGTTCAGGATTCTGCTCGATCGGATAATCCTTGAGGTTCTCATCCCCGCCGTCGCCGTCGATCAGGTAGCGCCAATCGGGATAGCGTTGCCGCAGCCCACGGCATAACGCCATCGCCATGGTGGCCGACTGCACATCCAGCGCTTTGTAGTCCTCGATCACGCGGATAGTCTCATCCACATCGAGCGAAGACGCATTCGCCGCTACCGATTCGAGGAAAAGGCCCAGCCCAACAGCATCGAGGAAGGTGCGGGCCTGGCCGGCATCGGGGCCGTCGCCCAAATCCAGCACAAATGCTTTAAGCCGCGAAGGATTCATGCCCAGCTTGAGCATCACGTGGTAGGCCGTCAGGAAGACACTGCCGCTGTCGACGCCGCCGGAGAAGCAAACGCCGATGGGCTCACCGGCAGGCACCCGCGGCAGCCACTGCGCCAGCTCGTCTGCCAGCGCGCCGATGTACGCTCGCCCAATCCCGTCAAGATCGGAGCTCAGCACGGCCTGCGGGGGCGTGAAGAAGCGCGTGTAAACCGGGTCCGGATCGGGGCAACCGATGAGTTGGAGTTCCACCACGTAATGAGCGGGAACCATTCTCGTATAACTGGGATGGAACTGAGCCTCAAGTCCCTCCGCCTTCAGCCAGTCGTAAATCGTATCGATGCGCGCCGCGACAATGAGTACCGGCCCCTCCTGGCGTTTCGCCAGAAAGTAGCGCAAGGGCCGATCCAGCGACCGGGCCATCTTCACCGTCTTGCCTTCTCGGGCAACCAGCGCAAACGAACCCGCCAGGCGGCCCACCGCTTCCGCAGGGCCACGCAAAACAATCTCTCTTGCCTCGTCGAAGGAGAGGCCATAGAAGTGGTTGGCTTCCGGCTCCGTAAGATCCACCACGCGCTCAATATACTGCTGCTGCATCGTGTCCTCGCGTTCCAGAATAGCGCATCTTTCTGACACAGCCGCCGTTCTCAGCCAAAAGGTTGATATACGTCTCCTCCCCTGGGAGGTTGACCGCTGTGAACCATTCAAGCACTCTTACGCAGACAATATGACACGAAAAATTTTTGCCCTGTCGTTCTTTCTGGCGGCTACCACCAGCAGCTTGCTTTCCCAGGACAACTTCTTTGCCAAATGGGAGGCACGAGCCAGCGCGACTCAGGCCCGGCAGCCATCATGGCCGCCGCCGCTGGTCGCCCCCTATCCAATGCTGATCCAGGTTTTTCGTGCGGACTTTACCCGTCAGATCACCCCGACGCTCGCCTCAACCTGGAACTACGGAGCCAGCCGCGGTCTCAACCTGATCCCCGGCTTCAACAGCGAATTCGATGTGTACTATGCGCCCTATATTCAGCACAACGCGCCTAAAATGAAAGACGGTTTTGGGGATGTAGGTTTCCTCTATAAGTACCGCTTCTTCTCCCGCAACGAAAAACAGGGTGGCTTCATGTTGAGTGCTCAACTTGTCGCAACTATCCCCACCGGCAGTTACAGCAACGGCAGCCCCGATTCCTCCGTCGCGCCCACACTTCTCTCCGGCAAGGGCTTTCACAAGTTCGATGTGATTTCCTGTCTTGGCGGAAACCTGCCGACAGGAGAAACCGTCAAGCTGGGCCGTTCCATTGCCTGGAATACCACCGCACAATATCATCTGGCCAAGTACGTGTGGCCTGAGCTGGAGTCGAACACGACCTACTTCTTTGGCGGAAAGAATGATGGCAAGAAGCAAAATTTTCTAACTCCTGGAATCGTCTTCAACAAGTTCAAGTTGCATCCCAGCGATGAGCGAAGCCGCACCGGTGTTGCCTTCGGCGCAGGCATGCAGATTGCGACCTCGCAATTCCACACCTACAACCACGGGCTCGCCTTTACCTCGAGATTTATTTTCTAGCTGCAGAACTCTCTCTGGACCAGCTGTTCCTGTCGAGGGCCCAACAAAGGTTTGGGCTTTAGAGGCTGCGGAAGAAGTCTCTCCTGCGGGAAAATCGTACCCTGAGCGGCTAAAGCCGCATTCATACGGCCTAAAGCCCATCGTTTTGGTTCTTTTGTATACGGGCTGAAGCCTGTGCCCTTCAAAAAGGGAAGACGTAGCCCAGGGGCTAAAGCCCTCATCAGACCCAACCATTGCGGCACGGCTGAAGCCGTGCCCTGATACAAAGCATGAGCGCGGTGACTTGGAATTGGGTTCTCACGCACACTCTAAAGCCCGTTCTATCTTGGGTAGTTAACGTACGGGCTGAAGCGCGTACCCTTCAATTAGCAGTTATGGTATGGCCTAAAGGCCGAACCCCTCAGGGAAAGAAAGGTGTAGCTCAGGGGCTAAAGCCCAAATCTTTTGTTTGGGGGTGCGAACGGGCATGTCGGTAACAGAAGTACCGGGTGTGCGGCACGACTAAAGTCGTGCCCTGATACAAAGCATCAGAGCAGTGACTCACGAAAAATTAGCGTATTCGCAGCTTTCGATCTATCCCACCCTCATTTGAAATGTAGCTGCGGCCGGCCCTTGGGGCGGGATTGGATCTCAATAATCCGACAGAAGTGTCATCCCGACCGGAGCGTAGCGAAGGGGAGGGATCTGCTGTTTGTCTTCCCGTCCTCACGCAGACACTTTAGCCCTGGGGGCATGCTTCCCTGCCCCGATCCGACTTTTTCCGCAGCATTGAGTTGATGCATAGCATACCGGCAACGCCGGGTGGGCACTCACCTCAATCTTTTGGTCGAGGTGTGAACCCACGCAATGACGCTAGAATGCGACTGCGCACCACGGGACTCGATCCGAGGAATGAAAGAGGTCGAAAGGCTTGATTGTCCGTCTCCGCCCGATCGCGCTCATCGCAGTCCTGCTGCTGCTGTGGCAGTTTGCCGTCACCCGGAACCCGCTCCATATACTGCCGACGCCCTGGGAGGTCGTCAAAGGAATCGGCGACCTGTTGCAACACGGGCTGCTGCTGAAATATGTAGTTGCCTCCTTATTCCGCGTGACCTGGGGCTTCGTTCTCGCGGTTCTGTTGGCTGTGCCGTTGGGGCTCATCATCGGCTGGAACCGCAGGGCGAACATGGCATTCAATCCTGTGCTTCAACTCCTTCGCCCCATCTCGCCGCTGGCTTGGATTCCGCTATCGATTCTCTGGTTCGGCGTGGGCGACGTTGCGGCCATCTTTCTTATCTTTCTGGGCTGTTTCTTCCCCCTCTTGTTTACTGCGATCAATGCGGTGCGGGGGATTCCGGCGGTTTACATCAATGCCGGCCGCAATTTCGGTCTCAGTTCCAGAGCCCTGGTCTCCCGTGTCCTCTTTCCTGCCGTCATTCCACAACTGATCATAGGCATGCGCATCACCTTGGGCGTTGGATGGCTGGTGGTGGTCGCGGCGGAGATGATCGCCGTAAGCTCTGGACTCGGCTTCCTGATCGTAGATGCTCGTAACGCCGGCAACCGCTATGATCTCGTGGTCGCCGGGATGGTCATCATCGGACTGATTGGCCTGCTGCTGGATATGGGGATGCGATCTCTCGAACATCTGAAGTCGCTCCGCTGGAGTTACTCGGAGGATTAGTGCAAACAGCGAAGCTACAGGCCGGGCACGTCTACATGGTGTTTACGCGCGATGGCAAGAGCACGCCCGTGCTCGATGACATCAGCCTTGAAGTTGCCGACGGAGAGTTTGTTTGTCTGCTCGGGCCCTCCGGTTGCGGCAAATCGACACTGCTTAGCACCATGGCCGGTTTCCTCTCGCCCACCAGCGGAGAGATAAAGATCGATGGCGAAGTGGTCCACGGACCCGACCCCCGCCGCATCTTTGTCTTCCAGGAGCGGGGTGTCTTCCCTTGGCTCACTGTCGAAGGCAATATCGCTTTCGGTCTGTTCCATCTGCCCGCAGCAGAACGGCGGCAGCGTGTCGCTCACTACGTGAAAATGGTGGGGCTCGAAGGCTTTGAAAAGGCCTATCCACCCGCACTCTCTGGTGGCATGAAACAGCGGCTCGAAGTGGCGCGGGCCTTGGCCGTGAACCCCGACATGCTTTTTCTCGACGAACCGTTTGGCGCCCTAGACTCCATCACTCGCCTCGTCATGCGCGGCGAACTGTTACGCATCTGGGAGGCGGAGCGCAAAACAATCATCTTCGTGACCCACGATATCGATGAGGCGGTGCAGCTTGCGGACCGGGTGGTGGTGATGAGCGCCCGCCCCGCCACCATTCAGCAAATCGTCAATATCGATATACCGCATCCCCGCGACATCAGCTCTCCGCGCTACCTTGAGCTGCGCGACGGAATTTTCCAGCAGATTGGTCTGGCTCATAAAATATGAACTCACTCGCCGAACCCAAAAAGTGGGAGAAGTTCTTCTGGCCGGTCCTCGCTACTGCACTGTTTCTTGCGCTGTGGCATTATTCGGTTGTCTGGACGGCAACGAAAATCTTTCCCTCGCCGCTTGATGTGAAAAAGGGAATTGCCGAGCTCATTCGCAAGAACGTCTTATGGCGCGACATTATCGACTCCCTTCGCCGCGTGGCGATTGGGTTCGGCGCCGCGACTGTGATCGGTATTCCCCTGGGCCTGACCCTCGGCTGGTATCCGGCCGCGAACAAGGTGGTGAATCCGGTATTGCAGATTCTTCGCCCCATCAGCCCAATCGCCTGGATTCCTCTAGCCATCATCCTGCTGGGTGTCGGCGATCACGCAGCCACCTCACTCATCTTCGTGGGTGCGTTTTTTCCCATCATCGTGGCCAGTATCGACGGCGTATCCAACGTGCCCTCCGTGTTCCGTCTTGCCGGACGCAACTTCGGTCTCGGACCCGCCCGGTTGCTTGCCAGGGTGGTCTTCCCCGCCGCGCTGCCAAAAATCATTGTCGGTTTGCGCATCGCCCTCGGCATCGCCTGGCTGGTAGTGGTTGCCGCCGAGATGATCGCGGTCGATTCCGGCCTGGGCTACCTGGTGATCGATTCGCGTAACTCGGGCAAACGCTACGATCTGGTGGTCGCCGCCATGCTGATCATCGGCCTCATCGGGCTCATCCTCGATAGCGGCTTCCGGTGGCTCGAAAAAATCAAATCCGTTCGCTGGGGTTTTCGCGATGAGTCTTAAAAGCAAGATTGTGCTGGGTGTCTTCGGATGGCTCCTGTTGATCACAGGACTGCATGCTTATTTGAACGTGAACTGGGGAGCGGTTCTTAACGACTATCAACCCCCCGAGAAACGAAAAATCACAGTTGCCTATCTCCCCGTTACCTGCCAGCTCACCTGCCCGGTAACCGACTACATTTCCAAGTACTCTCTATCGGGAGAAATGTTCCTGCCCAGAATGTTTCAGGGCTTTCCAGAGATGAAGGAAGCGCTCATCTCCAACCGGGTGCAAGCCGCCTTCATCGTAGCCCCTTTGGCGATTGCTCTCGTTTCCCAGGGGGTTCCTATCAAGATCGTGTACCTGGGGCACCGTTATGGCAGTGCGGTGGTCGTCCGTAAAGACGGCCCGATCAAGACCTTTGCCGATATGCGCGGCCGCACCATCGCCATCCCCAGCCGCTTTTCTGACGAGCGCCTTCTCGTCTTTCGCGCCATGAAGGTGTGGGGAATCAAGCCCAGCGAAATCAAGATGCTCGAGATGGCGCCCCCCGATGTTTCCGGCGCTTTGGCAGCCCACGCCATCGACGCCTTCGTCATGGGTGAGCCCTTCCCCTCGCAAGCGGAACTAGGGGGCTTTGGTCGAGTCCTTTTCCAGGCAAGGGAGTATTGGCCCGACTACATGTCATGCATTCTCGTCGTGCGCCAGGACCTTATCGACAAACGTCCAGAGGTCGTCCAGACCCTGGTCGATGGTATTGCCCGTTCCGGTCTCTGGCTCGATACCAGCAAACCTCATCGCGAAGACGCTGCCGATTTCGTAGGCCGCTTCTACTACAACCAGAAACCCGCACTGCTGCGATGGGCCCTCACCAAGCCGATGGATCGGGTCACCTACAGCCCCCTTGCTCCGCGCAAAGCCGACTTCGATATGGTGCGCGATCTGATGATGGAAACGGGGGTCTTGAATAAGAAGGTCGAATTCAGCGACTACACCGACACCCGCTTCTCCGACCAAGCCAGTATTCAAACACCCTGGAGATATGAACCCGGCACCGCAACCGCTCGCTAAGGAGATAACGAAAATGATTCGCAGGCAATTTCTTCAGTTCGTCACCATGGCCAGTGTGGGCACCCTGGCTCCTCTCGAAGCAATGGCGGTGGGAGCGGGTAAGACCGTTACGTATCTCGTCAAGGGATTCAGTTGCATCACCTGCGCTACCGGCCTCGATACCATGCTTGGCCAACAAAAAGGTGTTCTTTCCAGCAAATCAACCTATCCCGAAGGCAGGGTGACCGTCGGCTTCGATCCCAACCAGATAACCGAGCAGGCCATCGTCTCCTTCATCACCGATCTGGGCTTTACGGTCGCGGCCAACGCAAAGGCTAGAGAAGGAATGAACATGTATTCACAGTTGGCCGCCATTCTTGCCGCATCGCTCGATCTTCAGCAGCCGCCGGTAGCGATTTCCTTTACCGACACAATTCCTGCCGGCGTAAAAGCGCATGCCGGCCGTGTTCCCGCAGGTTGCAGATTCTGGCAAGATGGCGCGATCGCGGCTTTTGCCACCTGCGCCTCCGACCACAGCCTCTGTTCCATTGGCGTCTATACCCACAACCTTCAGCCCTCGCCTGCTCAGCAGACGGATCTGATGGACGCGCTCAAAGTATTCGGCGAGCTCGAATATGTGCGGCCAGAAGACCTGGCGCTGATTCCGGTTCTGGGGTCGCAGCCTGGATACGTCGTATATGCGCCGTTGGCAGCTTCTCCATTGCCGCCGGACGCCGTGCTCCTCTTTGTAAACGCCAACCAGACCCTCATCCTCTCTGAAGCAACGCAGCAGGTGGAAAACCAAAATCCTCCAGCCATGGGCAGGCCTGCCTGCGCCATCGTGCCCCAAGTCATGAACACTGGCCGGGCGGCCCTGAGTTTAGGCTGCTGCGGAGCCCGGGCTTATTTGGACGTACTCACCGACGACGTAGCCGTTTTCGCAATCCC
The DNA here is from genome assembly GCA_963717225.1 of uncultured Acidobacteriaceae bacterium. Classification (GTDB taxonomy): domain Bacteria; phylum Acidobacteriota; class Terriglobia; order Terriglobales; family Acidobacteriaceae; genus PALSA-350. Next base: position 20,139 of record CAVQWB010000015.1, read on the forward strand.
GGGAGCCAGGCTCGAGGCCTACACCCGGCGGATCGAAGCCCTGGCCAAGGCGAATGCTGTGCTTTCAAAATTCCATCAAATGCGCCGCCGTGACATCGCCGCCGGAGGCACTCCCACCATAAAGGACTCGCTGGCAGCCCTGGCCCCCTAACGGCTAGGTAGACCAGACCCCTGACACCTGGGTATCCGCCACATCCCGAGGTAAGGAGATGGGTAGAAACCATTCAAAGGATCGGCATCAGAAAGCTAGGCTGCTTCGCGAGAAAAGGATGCCCTGAGAGGGAAAGCTCATCGACCACGTGTACGGCTCCTTTAAGATGAGCCGGTGCGAGTTGCATCTGTCCGCCTAGCTGGGAGGAAGTACGAGACGGCCCTCAAAGAGCGGTTCTCACACACTGAATCCCACTCCCGCGACCAACCCTACGTCCCTCACGGCGCCCAAAATTCTCCCGATTTTAATCCCCAGCCCCAACCTCACCTCCGCGGCAACCGCACTTCTGAGAGAATCCTTGCATTGGAAATATCGCCCACGAAAGATCCAAAGTGCTGTAGGGCATCTAAACCCGCAAGTCCCATCAGGGGAAACGGAGCAATGCAATGGCAACAGCAGTAAAGATGCAGCCTCTCACCCAACGAGCAGCCTGGAAGGCCCTCGAGACGCATCACGAAAAATTCGGAACACGACTCTGCGCTCCCTGTTTTCCGACGATCCCCAACGCGCAGACCGCTTTACCATCGAAGCCGCCGGCCTATTCCTCGACTACTCCAAGAACCGCATCACCGAGGAAACCCGCAAGCTGCTCCTCCAGCTTGCCCAGGAATCCGGCCTGCGCGAACGCATGGACGCCATGTTTCGCGGAGAAAAAATCAACGTGACCGAAAAGCGGGCGGTCCTCCACGTCGCCTTGCGTGCACCGAAGGGCGAGTCCATCGTCGTCGACGGCGAGGATGTAGTTCCCCGCGTCCACGCCGTACTCGACAAGATGACAGCCTTCTCCGACCGCGTCCGCAGTGGTGACTGGAAAGGCCACACGGGCAAGCGCATCCGCAACGTCATCAACATCGGCATCGGCGGCTCCGACCTGGGCCCCGTGATGGCCTACGAGGCGCTCAAATACTACAGCGACCGAACATGGTCTTTCGCTTCGTCTCCAACGTCGACGGCACCGACTTCGCCGAGGCCGTGATCGACCTCGATCCCGCGGAAACCCTCTTCATCGTCTCCTCCAAAACCTTCACCACGCTCGAAACCATGACCAACGCGCACACCGCGCGGGACTGGGCTCTGAAGGGCTCAAGGGAGACCAGGCCGCCATCGCCAAACATTTCGTCGCGGTCTCCACCAACGCCGCCGAAGTTGCGAAATTCGGCATCGACACCGCCAACATGTTCGGCTTCTGGGATTGGGTCGGCGGTCGCTATTCCATGGACTCCGCCATCGGCCTCTCCACCATGCTGGCCATCGGCCCGGAAAACTTCCGCGCCATGCTCGATGGCTTTCACCAGATGGACGAGCATTTCCGTACCGCCCCCTTCGAAAGCAACCTGCCCGTCCTCCTGGGGCTGCTGACCGTCTGGTACACCGACTTCTTTAATGCCCAAACCATGGCCGTATTGCCCTACGAACAGTATCTGAAGCGCTTTCCCGCCTACCTGCAGCAGCTCACCATGGAAAGCAATGGAAAACACGTCACCCTCGATGGGGAGCACGTCGACTACGACACCGGCCCCATCTACTGGGGAGAACCAGGCACCAACGGCCAGCATTCGTTCTACCAGTTGATTCACCAGGGCACCCGGCTCATTCCCTGTGACTTCATCGGTTTTGAGAAGTCCCTCAATCCTCTCGGCCGGCACCACGACATGCTGCTTGCCAATGTCTTTGCCCAGGCCGAAGCCTTGGCCTTCGGTAAGACTGCCGAGCAGGTAAAAGCCGAAGGAACACCAGACTGGCTGGTTCCGCATCGCGTATTTGAGGGCAATCGTCCCTCCAACGTTCTATTGGCTGAAAAACTCACACCAGAGACGCTGGGCAAGCTGGTCGCACTCTATGAGCATTCAGTCTTCACCCAGGGCACCATCTGGCATATCGATTCCTTCGACCAATGGGGCGTCGAGCTGGGCAAGGTCCTGGCGCAGCACATCATTGCCGAGATTGAAGCTCCGGGGAATGCCGCGTTGCAACACGACGCTTCCACCAATAACCTCATCAGCCGCTACCGTGAACTCAAGTAAGCCGGCAAGACAGACGAAGAACACAACTGAAAGAGGAGCAATTCGATGCAATTAGGAATGGTGGGTCTCGGCAGAATGGGCTCCAACATGGTCAAGCGTTTAATGAACAACGGTCACACCAGCGTGGTGTTTGACCGTTCGCCACAAGCGATTCAGGATCTTGAGAAGGCAAAGGCCGTGGGCGCCTCCTCGCTCGGGGACATGGTCAGCAAGCTATCCAAGCCACGCGCCATCTGGCTGATGATTCCCGCCGCCGTGGTGGACCAAACCATAGCCGAGATCGCGCCCCACCTGGAGTCCGGCGACATTCTCATCGATGGTGGCAATTCCTATTACATCGACGACATCCGTCGCAGTGCGCAACTCGCCCCAAAGGGCATTCAATACGTCGACGTGGGCACGAGCGGCGGCGTCTGGGGTCTGAACGAGGCTACTGCCTGATGATTGGCGGCCCCACCGCTGCCGTCGAACACCTGGACCCAATTTTCAAAACCATCGCCCCCGGAGTCGGCGACATTCCCCGGACTCCTGGACGGGACAAGGTAAGCGGCACCGCCGAAGAAGGCTACCTGCATTGCGGGCCCAGCGGCGCTGGCCACTTTGTCAAGATGGTGCACAACGGCATGGAGTACGGCATCATGGCTGCCTATGCTGAGGGTCTCAACGTCCTGCATCACGCTAAGGTCGGCCAACAGACCGGGGTGATCGATGCCGAAACCACCCCGCTGCGCGATCCCGAACACTATCAATTTGACTTCAACCTGTCGGATGTCGCCGAGGTATGGCGCCGGGGCAGCGTAATCTCCTCCTGGTTGCTTGATCTGACTGCAGCTGCTTTGACCAAAAGCCCCGCATAGCAGAATTCGCCGGCCACGTCTCCGATTCCGGAGAGGGCCGTTGGACAATCAAAGCGGCGATTGACGAAGGCGTGCCCGCCCCGGTACTCACCGCAGCGCTCTACGAACGCTTCAGTTCGCGCGGTGAAGCCGATTTTGCGGATAAGCTGCTCTCCGCCATGCGCTTTGAGTTTGGGGGTCACCTCGAGAAGGCCGCAAAGTAAGGCGCGACAGCGTTTTCGCTTCAGGGGTGGCTTTTCCTTATAAGAGCCACCCGCGTGTATCGGGACCAGTCCGAAGGGGACGGCTGAAAATAGCCAGCACGCAGTGCTGGGTGTACGTCTTTGTATCAGGGCACGACTTCAGTCGTGCGCGCAGAACCCGAAATGATCAGGGCTTTAGCCCATCGTTTTGTTTCTTTTATGTCGGGCTGAAGCCGGTGCCCTTAAAAGGGAAGACGTAGCCCAGGGGCTAAAGCCCTCATCAGACCCAACCATTGCGGCACGGCTGAAGCCGTGCCCTGATACAAAGCATGAGCGCGGTGACTTGCCCCGCGTGGCATTTGCAAAGTAGAAGTGAAAACGTCTTAGTGAGCGGCAATCGTTTCGGGTGTCTGCTGAAGCCCCAGGTCGTTGAACTGCTCTGAGTACATGTCGTTGTTCAGTTGGCGCACGTCCGCAGGCGCACTCGAAAGAATGCCGGTAAAAATATCTCGAGCCTTGGTGCGATCAACATCGCCGATCAGCTCGGCCTGCCCGGTTCCTCATGCAGGTGGTGGCCATGGAGCAACGAGTATAGGGTCATGGACTCCTCCCGCTGAGTCGCGTCGGCCGCAACAATGAGTATCAGATTATCTTGCACGTGGGGAATCACCGTGGCGCCCGTCACTTTCGCCTGCGCCATCATGATCGAGATGACTCCTAGCGGTTGGCTGGCTCGAAAGGTTACCAGTGATGTCTTTCCGCCTGCGTCGCGGGCGAAAACCAGCGCCTTCTCCTGATGGTAGTATCTCGCCAAAAGAGCACCAATCTCGCGTGCCCGGTCATTCGGACAGCCGTCGATCATGCCGGAGTTTTCCGCCTGCCCGTTCCATACACCCACAGCGCCGTCGATTTGCGGTTGCTGGCAAAGATGTTCCGCCAGGTAATGCGCGGCTGCGAGATAGTGCAGCTGCTCAAAAGACTTTAGCGAGCCTTCCGCGCATGACATGGTCAGAGGACCCTTGGTGCTGGGGCTCACAAAGACAATGCTCTGGGCCGCCAGACCATGCCATGAGGTCATGATGACAATCCATGCGGCGAGTACTGTTCTCCTCATCGAGCGCGTTTCTCCTGCACAGTTTTAGGATTCTCGGCCCCGAACCCGTGGGTGCCGCATTTCTGAGCGCGCTCTTTGCGCCAAAATTGGGGTACGCGAAACTCGTTTGTTCCCTGTAAGAGACGGCAGATTCATTGCAAAGCAGTCCAGGGTCCGGGATCCCGCTTCAGCTTTCAGTCTCGCAAGAAGCCTTGACCTCAGCACCGGGCTTCAAACGCTCATAAACGCTTCCCGATTGCGCGTGCCGGGCGAGCATCTCGAAGAACTTCGAGCGCAGACAAGGCTTCGAGATAAAAATGTCGCTGCACGGTTCGAGCGGCTCGCAGTACCGTCTCAGCAACAAGGAAGAACCGCCAACGAAATTGATGAGCTGCTGCTTATGCGCAATCTCATGCTCCAACAAGTAGGCTCGCATCACAGCGGAAAGCGATTCCTTCTTGTAATTCATGTCGTTCATCTGCAGGTCCACATAGGTCACTCGATTGCGCCGCCATCCGGTTACCAGGCTCAACCAGGGTCCATCCGGCAATCGCAGCCCCATGTTAAAAAAGTCTGAGTTTGCCCGCAGCAAGCGATAACGGGCATGGTAAAACTCGCTGTTACGGTGTGGCATCGACTTGGCTTCGAGCCCCAGCATCACCTCGAGGGACTGGTCCGGATCCAGCTCGGAGACAAATTGTACGTTGGTGCTTTTTTCCAGTTGCTGGCGCTTTCCCGCCAGGCTGCGACGGGTGCGCGGTCCCAGGCTCGCCAGCATTCCCTCGTAGGTGCTCGCCAGCGGCAGTTTGTGCTGTATCTCACTCCCGATAAACCTTCTGAAGTAACTCGCTGGGCCCATCAGCTCGATACACCTGGCAGCAGAAGCTTTCATGGTGATGCTAACCCCATGGACGCGCCGCTTCTTCAAAAGCGCCTGAGTCGCCAAATGCACGTAGTGCACCTCGAGCGCCTCGGGCGCAACCACTAGGCTCTCGCCGATGTAGTCTCCACCTCGGAAGAGTCCCAGCCCCATGCCAAATCTGCAATGCTCGTAGAACAGGACACAAGCTTCGAGTTTCTGATCCTTGCGAATCAGTACCGCCGCACATCTCCTGTTTGGCACGGTATTTACCGCGAAGAAGTATTCCGGCTCCGTGGTGAGATCATCTTCCCGGTCATACCGCCGGCGCAATTCTAAAATCTCCGCCAGGTGCGCGTGGATCTCTCGATTGCCGATGATCACCTGCGCGGCTCTTGGACCGCCAATGAACGCGGAGTCTGCTTTCGACTCATTCCATAACGCGCTGTGATCCAACTGTTGATTGTTATCAATCAACCCGCTTGAACTCACGTTGCTTCTCCCGCACAACGAAACCGTCGCGACTATGCTTTATTGTCTTGTCTTCATCAGGCGTGTACAGCAAGCAGTAATAAACCACATACAACAGCAGTTCTTTAACTCGCCCGCAAAGGGACTCACTCCAGGCCACTTTGGGCCTTTTGGGAGTGAATTCTGTCCTTAAGAGGGACGTTGCGAAAAGAGTATAGCACTTTGCAATCCGTTGGCCACCCAAGAATCGTGACCCTTTCAGGGTAGCTAAGACCAGGGCAAATCACCGTGGCTGCCGGCGGTGGTAGTAAAGGGCACTGGACCAAAACAGAACAACCAACAATCCATCACAGCCTACACTCGTCCATGCCGCGCCGCGCCAGGAATACCGCGGCAAGATAACCACGTTGAGCGCAATGTTGATCAAAGCCACAAGTACCTGGATCCCGGTACGTACGCGCTGAAGTCCCGCACCAGAAAGCGCATCCGCCAAAAAGGAATGGATGCACCGTAGCAAGGGAATGAGCGCCAGCCAGCGCACTGCCGGAACCACCGCCTCGTACCTGGTACCCAGAATATGGGGCAAGACCGGTGCTAACAGCCACAGTCCAGTAGAGGCCAACGAACCATAGATGGCGGTCTTTGCGATCAGCGATAAAGCATAGGGATAGGTTTGAGCCATCCCACCCATCCCTTTACGGAAGAACTGTGGGTAAGCGGCCGCTGCGAGAGAGCGGACGGGGGTCATGGTTACGTCGATCACACGATAGGCCGCGGCGTACACGCCTGTGGCGGCCAGGTCCGCCAGCTTACTCAGCATGATCTTGTCGATGTCGTTGTAAACCGTCGTCGCCGAACCGGCCACGCTAAAGAACACCCCTTCAGCCGCGTCTTCCCGGAGCGCCGCCAAATCAATAACCGGGTGTCCCCATAACTGCCCTCCCTGCGCCACCGCATATATCGTGCCCAGCAGGGTAGTAATCAGATAGACAAATATCCAGAGGTGGAGAGTAACTGGATGCACTGTAACTATTAAGACAACGATGCCGGCCAGCCGAAGCAGGCTGGCAACCACACTTTGCACGGAGGTTTGCTTCATCTGGTCCAGGGCGGTAAAGCCGAATGCCGCCAGTTCCGTCACCTTGAGAAAAATCAGGTCTGAAACACAAACGATCGTAACCACCAAAGGTACTGTCTTCAGGTGAAGGACCACGCTCAGCCCAAGTCCGAGAGCGGAAAGCAAGGTTCCGGAAAGCACGGTGGCCAGAATCCCGTTGCCCCAGCAGACCGCAGCTTTCCGTTTGCCTGAGCGCACATTCTTAATAAAAAGATTAGGTGTTCCCACCCCCGAAAACGGACCAAGCAGAGCGGCCATCGCCACCACGGTCACGAAGGCGCCGTAGGCGTCCGGTCCCAGCGACCGTGCGATGAGCACGAAGTAGGCCGCCTGAATGATCAGACGGAAACCCTGTCCGATGGAGAGATGGGTGGTGTCCCTGAGCAGGCCGCGCGTCTTCAGACCGGCCACTGGGTTCACAAACACCTCTCTCATCGCTCCGCATCAGCGTACGACGATTTCGGGGTTTGGCCAGAACGATTTTTCCTTCCACTGTGGGAGCAGCTCCCCAGCGGAATAATTCATGAAGGGTAAAAGATAATTCAGGCTACCTTTTCCCTGCATCGCACTATCAAAAGAGTACTAAGTGTCTGCCGCACCAGACCCTGGAGGGTCAGCTCGGTGTTCGGACTGGTATGATGAAAAGAGATCGTGAGAGCCGCACACCAATATCGTCCTAAACTGTCCAGGTTCAGCTTTGTATTCTTGGGGTTGGCGATTTCCGTTTTCGCCTGGGGCCTGCAATACAAGCTCTCTCTCTATGATCCACCCCACTCCTCTTCCCACGAGATGCCCGAAGCCAAGCTGCTCTCCCGCAATGAACAGGCAACGGCCGTTGAGGGTTTTTTCGAAAGTAGCACCAAAGCCTGGCCAGTCATTGCGCAAATTTTGCCGTTCAGTCTGCTCGCCTTGACCTTCCTCGGTTTGAGCTCCACAGTCATGGCGATTTTCCATCACTTCCGGCGCGAAGCTAAGCGCCCCTGGCGCCTTTCTTGCCGCCCGGGTTTGAACGCCTTCTTCTTTCGTCCCCCTCCTTCGCTTACCTAGCTTCTCTCGTAAAACCACCAACAAAAGTATTCGGTTTACGCCGAAATCCAGGTTGCGGCTAACGTGTCCCCGCGGGGATAGGCCGTCATCCTGGCTTCGACCGGCCATCAATCTATCGAATAGGTGCATTGCAGATATGCGAAAGCGAATCGCCTTGATTCTAGCGGCTGGATTGGCGCTACCTCTCCTCGCCGGTGTGATTGCGTGCAATTCCAGGGGTAGCAACCCGCAGGCTGTGGCCGCAGAGATTCCCTCGGCAACTGTAGCTGCGGTCAAGCAGGGAAGTATCATCCATACACTCAATCTCGCCGGGCAATTCCAGCCCTATCAGGTCATCGATGTCCACGCAAAAGTCTCCGGATACATCCGGCACATCTACGTGGACATTGGCGACAGGGTCCGCCAGGGCGAGGTCCTGGCCGTACTGGAAGTGCCGGAACTGAGCGCTCAATTGAAGGGCACGGTGGCGGAAGTTGCCAGCCGGAAAGACGAGATCTCTCGTGCCCAGCAGGAAGTCCTGCGCGCACAATCCGAACATGCCTCCCTACATGCCAATTACACCCGGCTGAAACAGGCAGGAGCCACCCAACCCGGCTTGATCGCGGAACAGGAACTTGATGATGCCCAATCGAAGGATTTGTCCTCGGAGGCGCAGATTGATGCAGCCAAGTCCGCGCTCAGCGCCGCCCGGCAAAACTTCGACGTGGCCGGCGCCGATAACGAGCGTGTCAGCGCCCTGGCGGATTACACCCGGGTCGTCGCGCCTATCGACGGTGTGATCATCTGGCGCTATGCCGATACCGGCGCCCTGATCCAGGCCGGCACCTCTTCCGACATTCAATCGCTGCCCGTGGTCAAGCTGTCGCAGAGCAACCTGCTCCGCTTGCGCCTTCCCGTTCCCGAGGATGCGGTCGAATTCATCCACGTCGGGGCTCAGGTCAACGTGCAGGTCGATGCTGTCCACCGCACCCTGGTGGGCAAGGTGGTTCGCTTTACCCGGGACATAAGCCTCGCCACCCGAACCATGCAAACCGAAATCGATGTCGAGAACAAAGACTTGTCGCTCACCCCCGGCATGTATGCCAACACGACGCTTGAGTTGGAGCGAAGAGACCACGTCTTGACAATTCCTGTGCAAGCCGTCATCACCAACGGCAATCAATCTTCTGTGCTCGTAGTCGACAGTCAACACCACGTGCAGGCGCGGAATGTGACCCTCGGTCTGCAGGGTTCCAACCTGGTTGAAGTGAAGAACGGACTGACTGAAGGAGAGCGGGTTATCACTGGGGGGCAATCCAATTACCAGGTAGGTGAAACCGTAAAACCCAAACTCGAACAGTTGCCCGCTGTCGACGTGAATGAAGAGAAGTCGGGGAGCGAATAGGCATGCCTAAGTTCGCTCTCAAGTATCCCTTCTTCATCATCATGATCTGTATGGTGATCATGGTGGTCGGTGTGACCGCCATTGCCGGCATGCCGGTGGACCTGTTTCCGAAAATCGATATTCCGGTTGTGGTGGTGGCGACATTCTATTCCGGCATGCCCCCCCAGCAAATCGAAGCCGATATTACTGACACCTTCGAGCGCTTCTTCACCCTGGGCAGCAACATCGACCACATCGAGTCGCGATCGCTGACCGGCGTGAGCCTCATCAAGATCTACTTCAAGCCGGGCACGGATGCCAACGCGGCCTTGAGTAATATCGCCAATCTGGCCATGGCCGATCTGCGCCGGTTGCCTCCCGGCACCCTGCCTCCCGTTGTGCTGGGCATGAATGCATCGAGCCAGCCGGTCTGCCTGGTCACTTTGAAAGGAAAGGGTCTCAATGAGACGGACCTCAAGGATCTGGCCCAGTTCCAGGTTCGCAACCAGATTGCCAATGTGCCTGGCGCCTCCGTGCCCCAACCTTTCGGCGGACGCTACCGCCAAATCATGGTCTATGTCGATCCTCTCAAACTCGAGGCCCATAACCTCAGCTTGATGGACGTGGTCAGGTCTGTAAACCAGTCCAACCTCATCTTGCCTGCCGGTGATGTTCGTATCGGTCCCAAGGACTACAACATCTATGCCAATAGTCAGGTCCCGACACCGGAACAGATCAACGACCTCCCGTTGAAGTCCGTCGGCAACGCCTCCGTCATGGTGGGCGATATCGGCAAAGCAGAAGACTCGGGGACGATCCAGACGAATATCGTGCGCATCGATGGTCAGCGATCGGTGTATGTTCCCATCCTGAAGCAGGGCGGTGACAGCAATACCATCACCATCGTCAATGGCATGAAAGCTGCCATCAAGAATCTGGTCGACATCCCATCCTCGCTCAAAACCGCCGTAGTCTTCGACCAGTCGATCTTCGTGAAATCCGCCATCAAGAACCTAATGAATGAAGGCGGGATCGGCCTGGTTCTTACCGCGTTGATGATTCTGTTGTTCCTGGGCAGCGTACGCGCTACCTTCGCTGTCCTCTTGTCGATCCCTCTCTCCGCCCTGGCGGCCTTCATTTGCATTCGCGCCGGGGGTGGCTCTATCGACACCATGGTCCTCGCGGGATTAGCCCTGGCGTTCTCCCGCTTGATCGATAACTCAGTCGTGGTCCTCGAAAATATCTTCCGCCACCTGGAGATGGGCGCGACGCCAGAGGTGGCGGCCGAAGTCGGCGGCAAAGAGGTTCAATTGGCGGTGCTCGCCGCTACCTTTACTACCGCGATTGTGTTCTTTCCCGTTGCTCTCCTCTACGGAGTGAGCCGCTATCTCTTTACTGCATTGGCTCTAACGGTCGTATTCTCACTCTTTGCTTCCTACGTGGTTGCTATGACCGTTGTGCCCCTGTATTGCGCCCGGTTTATCAAGTCCTCTGGCGCCGAACATGAACAAGTTGCTCAGCTTGACGATACTGCCGCGACGTTCGCTGTTCCCAGGCGATCCTTCTTCCAGCGAATCGTCGGCAGTTTCAATAGCTGGTTCCAGAGAATGCTTGAGAAGTACGTTGTCGTGGTGAATCGCTCCATATTACGACCGGTCGCCACCACCTTCGGCATCCTCGGCGCTGTCCTTCTTAGCTTTGCTTTATTTCCGTTGCTCGGCCGATCCTACTTCCCCCGCACCGACCCGGGTCAGTTTGTCATTAACATCCGCTGCCCCAGTGGTACCCGCATCGAGCTGAGCAACCGCTATGTCGCCCAGGTGGAACAAGAAATACGCGAAGTAGTTCGCCCCCGGGATCTGGATATGATCGTCTCCAATATCGGAATTACTCCCGATCTTTCCGCCATCTATACCAGCAATTCGTCCATGGATACCGCCTTTGTGCAGGTAAGCCTGAAGGAGGGACACAAGGTAGGAAGCTACGAATACATGGCCCGAGTTCGTCGAAAGCTGGCAGATGACATGCCTCAGTTGGCGACCTACTTCCAGGCGGGGGGCCTGGTAGATTCGGTAATCAACCAGGGGCTGCCGGCGCCGATCGATGTTCAGGTAAGTGGCAATGACATGGATCAGTCCTACGCCATTGCCGGCCAGATCGCCGCCAAGGTGAAGAACCTCAAGAATGTCAGCGATGTGCTTATTCCTCAGAACCTGCGCTATCCCGGCCTTGCCCTGAACATAGACCGGGAACGAGCCAGTCTGATCGGCTTATCGCCCAAGGAAGTCGTAGACAACGTAATTACCGCCTTGACTTCCAACGGCATGATTGCGCCCAGCTATTGGATCGACCCTAAGACCGGGAATAACTACATGCTCACTGTGCAGTACTTCGACCAGAAGATTGGCCACATGAGCATGGATGACTTCAAGCAGATTCCGCTGCGAGCGGAGAACCAGACTAACTACACCCCCTTGCAATCGTTGGCGGACATAAAGGAAATCAATACTCCCACCGAGGTAGATCACTATCAGATCCGGCGCGTGATCGATGTCTATGTAATGCCGTCGACAGAAGCGCTGCAACACGTGAACCGCGAGGTCAACCAGATCATTGCCGGCGTGCAAAAGCCGAGAAACATCCGGGTCACGGTCCGTGGAACCGTGGTCAGTATGAACGAATCGTTCTTCCGTTTCGGCATTGGCCTGGTTCTCGCGATCGTGCTCGTATATCTCATCCTCATGGCTCAGTTCGCCTCCTTCGTCGATCCCTTCATCATCCTGATGGCCATTCCCCCTGGGCTCACCGGAGTGCTCATCATCCTGCTGCTCACCGGTAGCACGCTGAATGTGATGTCGCTGATGGGAGTGATCATGATGACAGGCATTGTGGTGTCCAACAGCATCCTGATCGTGGAGTTCGCCGGGCATCTTCATCAACAGGGTTTAACGATCGCGGATGCAGTCGTGCAATCCTGCAAGATTCGGCTGCGTCCGATTCTGATGACCTCCCTGGCCACCCTGCTGGGGATGATTCCGATGGCGTTGGGTCTCGAGGCCGGAAGCGAGCAATATGCACCGCTGGCGCGCGCGATCATCGGCGGCCTGGCCGTTTCGGTAGTTGCCACGGTCTTCCTCGTTCCCGCCGTCTACCTGATCATCCACGGCAAGGGCAGGCGAACTCAGGCCGGGGAGGCAGGCACTCATGCCTGACGACGCTCGCTCGTTCACCGGGTGCACGATGGTCGCGAGACTCGACGTATCCGTCGCGGCCGGGGTCTTACCGGTCCCCGCCCGGTATCTGGCTGTTCATAGCCGGCGGGAGAACAAGAATGCGGTTGCAAAAGAGGCATGGAGAATGTCGAGAAATAAAACGAATTCGCGTCCTCATTTTTTAGCGATTCTGTGGTTGCTCGGTTGCGTAGCCGCCGCGGCCCAGACGCCGCGGTCCGACGCATCGCTGCCTGATGCTCCGCAGATGCATCTCATCGCCCAGGCCAGCCAATCGACCGCACCTATGCAGCCGAAAGCCGCTAACTCAACGCCGGCGCAGCCGTCCGGCTCGCTTCCTACCCTGAGCCGCACGCAAGCGGAACAGATGGCCATCAGGAACAACCCCCGGATCAGCGTTGCCCACCTGCTCGCATTAGCTCAGCACCAGGTCGTTCGCGAGTCGCGAGCCGCGGAGTTGCCCACCATCGCCGGCAACATCACGGCTGTGGACGCCGAAGATGGCTCGCGTCTCTCCGCCGGAACCATCACCGCGTCGCGCCTCTTCGAACACGCTGCCGCAGGCGGCATCGGCACCCAGTTGATCACCGATTTTGGAAGAACCAGAAATCTGATCGCTTCTCAGAAGCTCCAGGAAAGAGCTCAGAACGCGAACACCCTGGCCACCACGGAGGACATCGTCGCTGCTACCGACCAGGCATTCTACGACGCACTGCAAGCCCAGGCGCTGCTGCGTGTGGCACAGCAGAATGTCTCAACCAGGCAGACCACACAAACCCAGGTTAGCCAGATGACTAAGAACAATCTCAAGTCCACGCTTGATCTAAGCTTCGCAGACGTTAACCTTTCGCAGTCCAAATTGTTGCTTCTCGATGCTCAGAATAATCGCGATTCCACCATGGCGGCCTTGGACGCCGTGTTGGGTCTGGATAGACAGGTGATTTATCAATTGCAGGACGAGACAACTCCCTTGCCGCCTCCTCCTCCGGATGTCGAAGCGCTGACCCAGCTTGCCTTACGCCAAAGACCTGACCTGCAGGCGTTGGATTACGACCAGCAGGCGGCGGTCAAGTTCAGCCATGCCGAGCGCGATCAGATGTTCCCCACCATCAGCGCGGCGGGAACGGCGGGCAGCGTGCCCATTCGGCCGGCCCAGTACTACAACTCCAACTGGTGGGGGGGCATCGGCGTCAACATGAACATTCCCCTATTCAATGGCTTCCTGTATTCCGCCGAGGCGAAGGAGGCTCCCTGCGCGCTCAAGCCAGCGCAGAAAGGAGCCGCGATCTGCGCGATCGAATTGTGCGGGATGTCCGCACCTCTTGGTTGGCCGCTAATACAGCATTCCAGCGCGTCAGCGTCACCGCCCAACTGTTGCAACAAGCGAACCTCGCCTTGACTCTGGCTCAGACACGATATCAGTTGGGGTTAAGTTCCATCGTCGAACTCAGCCAGGCGCAGTTCCAGCAAACCGATGCGGCGATCGGTAACGCCAATGCGCAATATCAATACCGCCTTACTCTGGCGACCCTCAATTATCAGATCGGCGCGACCCCATGATCGACCGAATGATCGACCGAATGATCCGCGACCCCCTGATGGAAGACCTCAAGCGGAAAGGCTTCGCCCTGGCTGCGGAGAGCCTGAAGATCCTGGTGGGCGGCGGTTCTATGGACGGGAGGCGTCTACCGTGCCGGTGATTGGCGAGAGGCCGGAGTTGGACTTGAACGCAATCGTCTATGGAACGGATTTCTCCGTTTGCTCCCAAAATGCAGGCGTTTACGCGGCCTTCCTCGCCAGGCATTTTGCGACGGCGTTGATGGTTGCGCACGCGTTCACTCTTTCTCAGGCTGCCATGGAAGTGGAGATCGATCCATCCTTGGTAAGCCAGCAAAGGAAAGATCTCGAATTCCTTTTGTCGCGCAAAGCAACTGCACTGTCCCATGGTTCCCTCAAGGCGACACCCGTTCTCTTGGAAGGTGATCCGAAGCGGGTGATCCCCAGTCTCGCCGCTGCGATGGCGCCCTCACTGGTTGTGCTGGGAACGCACGGCGCAGAACGGTTAGCCCGGGAAATCATAGGGTCTGTTGCCGAAGGCATTCTCCGATCCACGTCATGGCCGGTTCTTACCGTTGGTCCCCAGGTCGCGTCAGCAGCAGGTAAACGCTCGCTTTTCCAGCACATTCTGTACGCCACCGATCTGACCCCCGCGGCCGCGCGTGCGGCGATCTATGCGGTCTCCTTTGCCAAGGCCTTTCGCGCCGACCTTGACGTGCTCCACGTCGTGCCACGAGAAGCTATCGATCATCCCGGCCGGCTGAGTGAAATCAGAAACCGCTTTTATCGCGAACTCGACAATCTTGTGCCGGACCAGGCGAAGGACTTCTGCAATCCCAGAAGCTTTGTAGAGGTCGACAACGCGCACCGCCGGATTCTCGAACACATACAAGAACGATCGGTCGATTTGTTAGTGCTCGGCATCCGAGAGGCTTCTCATCTCGGCATCGAGACCCGTACCTCTCGTGCCTTTCAGCTTATCGTCCATGCGACTTGTCCCGTATTAACCATTGTTGGATAGTCGCCAGCCTTCATCCACTGGAAATCGGAAAATGACCAGGCCCAGAAAGCAGACGACCATGCCAGCCTCCACGCCCGTCGCCCTCTTAGTATCCTTGCTGATTGGAGCAGCGACTTTCTATTGTGCAGAGGTCACTTACGGCGCCATCAAGGATTACGGGGACGCGGGCCTGCGTCCATTTCCTGCATGGCGCGCCCACATGGGGTCGGCTTGCGTCGGCATGCTGGGCTTTATGCTCTGCCTGTTCCTTCTCGAGAGCCTCGGCAAGGGCTCGCGGCGAATCGCATTGCGCTCTGTCACGCCATGGGCGCCGCTGGTCGTCCTCACCGGAGCGGCAACGCTCATTCACGTTCCCGCGTTCGTCATTGTGATCGCCACCCTGGTTTATTGTCCATGGGCGTGTCTTAAGACCTGCGCCGTCCGTTGAGGAACATCCTCGACCGCTGCACCAAACTACGTTTCCAGGCAAACCCGCCCCAATCATTTATGGAATTGCGGTCTCTCCCGCCCCGCAGATCCCCGCCT
>CAVQWB010000016.1:0-149481 GCA_963717225.1 uncultured Acidobacteriaceae bacterium
GTTGGCGCTGTCGGCGCCGGCAGCGTTACACAAGAACAAAGGTTTGGAAGTGGACTTCAAGACCAGCGATGGCCAGGATGCGGGGTCGGCCACACTTACGCCCGCGGGCAATGGAGTTAAGGTCAAGCTGGACCTCAAGAACCTTCCTGAGGGTGAGCACGCAATCCATGTGCATCAGGATGCTAAATGCGATGGGCCGGATTTCAAGTCCGCCGGCGGCCACTTCAATCCTGACAGCAAAGAGCATGGAACCAAGAATCCCAAGGGCCCTCATGCCGGCGATATGCCGGTCAACCTGCAAGTGATGGCCGACGGAACGGACCATCTCTCCTTCGTGACCCAAAGCATTTCGCTTAAGAAGGACGCCAAGAATTCGGTGTTCGCCAATGGGGGCACAGCGTTCGTCATCCACGAGAAGGCGGACGATATGATGACCGATCCCACGGGCAACGCGGGCGCGAGAATCGCGTGCGGCACGATCGTCGCACCGTAGCTTAAGGAACGGAGTCAGCGGCGCGAATGCCTGGCCATCGGCGGGTTAGTGGTCGCGAGGTATCTGGGAATACTCGCGGCCGGCAGGGCCGGGGCCAGAAGATGACCTTGCACAAAATCACAACCCAGAGTTCGCAGGCACTCCAACTGGTCGGTGCGCTCCACCCCCTCGGCTACGACCTTGAACCCCAGACTGTGGGCCAAGGCGATGATGGCCTGAACGATGGTGTAAGTCCCGTTGGGATCGGATATCCGTTCGACGAAGGAGCAGTCGATCTTGAGCGTGCTGACGGGAAGCTGGTGCAGGTGACTCAAACAGGAGTAGCTGCTGCCAAAGTCGGCAACGGAAAGGTGGACCCCCAATGCGGCCAAACTACGCATCTGGGAGGCAACCTCCGGGCGATTGCGCATGACGGTGCTCTCGGTCACGATCAGTTCCAGCAGCCGGGGGTCGAGGCCACACTGGGCCACGGTGCTCAGCACCCGGGCGGAAAAGTCGGAATGAAGAAATTGCAGCGGCGAGACGGCAAAGGATATGCGCAGCGGCGCGAGGCCCTGGCCTTGCCAGTCGATGCTCTGGCGGCACACCTCATCCAATAGCCAGTTGCCTACGGGAACGATCAGCCCACGTTCCTCCGCGATGGGCAGGAAGCGATCGGCAGCGATGGTGCCCAGTTGCGGATGATTCAGGCGCAGGTTGGCTTCCAAGCTGCAGAGATTGCCAGCCATGGAATATTGGGGCTGGTAATAGAGCTCCAGTCCATCGTCCTTAAGCGCGCTGCGAAGGAACCGTTCCAGTTCGGTCACCTCGTCGGCGGAGCCGCTGCTGTGCGAAGAGACGAGAATAAACTGGTCCCCGCCCGCCTGCTTGGCGCGATACATCGCGGCATCGGCCGATCGGCGTAGCTGAGCAGCATCGGTCCCGTCGTCGGGATAAATCGAAATGCCAATCGACGCCGAGATATTGAAGGAAAAATCATCGATTTCAATCGGCTTATTAATACTGTCGAGAATGCTGCGCGCGACCATCAGGGCGCTGTTCTTGTTGGCCAGCTCGCCCAGAATGATCACGAACTCATCGCCGCCGGTACGGGCGAACGTGTCCACCGCGCGTAAGCGAGCCGACACTCGTGTAACCACCTGTTGCAGGCATAGATCGCCGGTGGCGTGGCCGAAGCTGTCATTAATTTGCTTAAACCGATCGAGATCCAGGCAGAGCACTGCGGCTTGTTGCCCGTAGCGGGCTGCCTGGGCCAGACTCTGTTGCATTCGATCTTCCAGCAGTAGCCGATTGGGCAGCCCGGTAAGCAGGTCGTGGTGTGCCTGGTGCACCAATTGCTCGTGCAGTTGCTGACGGTCGGTCACATCCTGGACCAGGACGAAACTGCACTTCCGTCCCTTGAACTCGATGAAGTGAGACGCCATGTCCACCTGGATATAGGAGCCATCTTTGCGCCGGTGGCGCCAGGGGCCGGTGAGCTTGGTGGAGTTGGCGGCAGAGTTTTCCCTGAGAATCGCTTCCACCTCTTCGGTCGGACGCAGATCGGGGAGTGTCATGCTGACAAATTCCTCGCGCGAGTAGCCGTAATGCGTCACTGCGGCATCGTTGACCTCGAGGATGCGCAGGGTCTCCGGATCGTGCACCCACATAGGGTGTGGGTTGGAAGCAAAGAGAAGACGATAATGCTCTATGGCGCGGCCTGCGGCCAGGAACTCGTCTTCCAAAAGGGTCATAATCATGCCGAAAGCCACAAAATATTTAGGCACGTTCCACAATTCCGCAGGGATCTGGCCTGCCCGCACCAGATAGGCGCAAAGTAGCCCGACGGGAAACACCGAAGCCCACGCCACGAGCCCCAGGATCGAGGTCAGCACACCGGTCGAGGTGCGCCTGAAATCGAACCAGTAGAGCGCTGCGAAGGTGAGGAAGATTTCAAACAGAAGTGCGGAAATGCCGTAATCCGGCTGTTGGTGAGCGATCGAGACTAAGGTCGCGATTCCGCCGCCGGCAAAGGCGATGGTGATGACGGCCCAAACACGGCTGCGACCCCGGCACAACCTCCACGCCAACACCATGCCGGCTGTGGAAGAGGCGGTGGCGGCGAGATAGAGAGGCCACTGATGCGAACCGCCGAAGATCAAATAGTTGGTGTAAAAAAGCGCCGGAATCCCGATGCCGAACCCGGTCAGTGCGCTGCCCAGTGGGGATTGGAAGACGGCGGAGGCGGAGAAAAGGAAACACAACCCGGAAAGAAGCAGGGCGCTGATGCTCAGGCAGTCGACGAGATCCTGTCCCAGGCCGGCGGAGGCTGGGACCAGCAATGCTGCAAAATGGAACAAGACCAGGATCCAGGCGATGACCCAGTAGCGCAACCGCGCGGACGCGCGTTTGCGATAGATCGAGGCAAACAGCACCACGAGCAGCCCAAGAATCAGAATGTCGAGCACTTCGTTTTTCATGAGAACGAGACGCGGCAGAAAAGAATGCAAAGAAAAGACAGTGGGAAGAGCTCAAAACATTCGGCTTTTCCCTGGTGTTAAGTATCGCTCAACGCCGCAAGGTCTCAAGATCACCGAAGTGTGACCGGATGTGACCGGATAGGGGAGGGGGCCTAACCCAGGCACGGATCTTCCGCTGGTGACTGAAACCGGCTCCGGTCAACAAACCTGACACAAATGTCCGGTAGGCGTCAAGACGGGTGGATCGCCGTCGCCTGGAGGGACTTCTTCCTTTTTTTTGGGCTGGCAAAGGGACAGAAAGGGCGGCAAACCCTGCCTGTTCTGGCCGAGCGTTCTTCCGGCTTGTCCTCTTCCGGCTTGCTCTGGCACATCATAGCGCGGAGCTTGCTGCTTCGGGGTGACGCGAGGACTGGGGAGTTCGAGGAAGGACTAACCTTCCCACACACCTAGGAAGCTGTTTTCAATTCCTGTTCAGCGCGCAGCCAATCCTGCTCGGGGGAACCTTCGGGCCAGCCACGCTCAGCCCAATACTTCTCCGCGAGGCGAGCAATCTCTTCCCGGGTCGGCGCTGGCGCAGGGGTCTGCTTCTTGGCGGCGGTCTTGCGGGGCTTGGCAGCTCCGTTTGGCGTTTCTACGCTCTTGGTAGGCATCAGTGTCTCCTTCATCGCGCGCCCGTCGTCGGAGACGGGCACAACTTTATGATACGAAGGAGAGGGTGGAATTGCCAGTCACAAGACTATTAACCTTTGGGTTACGTCCGAACCGGTTGCGAGCAAATCCTTTAGGTGCCCGATGCCGGGTTGTCAAAGCGCTCCTGGCGCCGGGAGATGGCATTGGACAGAGTGATGGGCGGCTCGGATTGCAGCAGCTGAACGCTCCATTCTTTCATCACCGGCCTGGATTGTTGCAGTTCTCCCAGATCGGCCCTCCAGTTTCTGAGGTGGACTTTGGTGTCCAGCATGCGGATCCAGAAGGCGCGGTATTCCGCCAGGTTGAGGCGCTCGACGTTAGAGAACAGCTCCTCATCCGCCAACAGCCATTGCCACAGGAACCGGTCCTGCGAAGCGGGCTGGCGCGCCGCCAACGCCTCGTCAGCGAGTTCTTCATCGGTGGGAAACGCGTTCAAGCCATAGCCGAAATCGGAGAAATCGCTTTTCTCTCCGGTTTGCTCCGCGATGCGTTTGAGGCAGCGTGCCAGATTACGGCGTGCCGGCCCGCGATACGATCTCTCCTCGATCAATGCCTTGTAAAGACTGACCGCCCGGCGCAGGCCGCGAACAAAGAGATCGCTGCGCGAACTGTTGTCGGCAGTATCCTCGGGAACATAAAAACGGCTGCAGAGCAAAGCTTCGACAAAGTTGGTGTGTTTCCATTCCGGATCCACCGACGCGGCATGAGCGATATCTGTAAAAGCCTGCTTGGATAAGGTCTCCAACTGGGCTCGCTCCGTTTTCCGCTGCCACGACGGATCCTTATCCTGGGCCTCCAGTACCTGGTAGGCGGCCAGAGCCCGATAAGAATACGCCTGGGCAATCCTGCGCCGCTCCACCGCATCCGGAAAGTGCGCCATCTGGGAGAAAAACTGGTCCAACCGAGCGAACGCCGTCCATGGATCCGAGCGGCTCAGGTGGGAAACCGCGGAAAGCAGCAGGCCGTTCAGATAAACGGCGGCCTCGGGTTCCGAAGGCAAATCGCGAAAAGCAAGGCGGCCCTGACCGACGTAGGCGAGGTGGTCGATGTCATCGATAATCGCCTGCGAGCGCGAGGCAAAAGCATTGCCTTCTTCCTGAAAACTTAAAGGCTGCTCGCCCACTTCCTGCAGCAAGGCAGGCAACGCACTCCTGGCTTCTGCCCGGGCGTCGCGCAGTACCCCGAGTTGGGTGGCAATCGAATCCACTTCGGCGACGGCACGCGACGAGTCACGGTCCCAGGCACGAGCCTGCAGGTAGACCTGGACCACGATCAACCCGGCGATGACCGCGAAAACAACCAGAAACAGCGCCGACGCAGTGCGGATCCTGTGCTGTGCCTGGTCTGCCTGGCGCAAAATCTCCTGCGACTGGCGGAGTTGATCGTGAACCGAACTCAGTTGAGCCTGGACCTCTTCGGAGGTTACGTCGGCGTGCTGCGAAGCAGCTGAAGGATTCTGCGACACCACGGCATTAGCGGCCGGCGCTGCATAACTCGCCAGCGGCTGACGCCTGGGCGAGGGCGCAACCGGATAGGCCGGAGCGGGAGAGCCGGCCGGGTCGACAATGGTCGAACCACCGGCTGTCTGTCCCTCAGCTGGAAATCCAATCAGAATGTACAAACAGGCGAGCAGACAGATGGCCAGCAGGCCCAGCGCCAGCACCGTCATCCAACCGTTGGTATGCTTACGCGCTGCCATGCTTGGGGGATCGCTTTGCATTCTGCCTCCGGAGCTGATGTCGAGCGAGCTCCCCGGTGCAGCCGTTGCTCCAGAACGGCTGCACATCAGCAGCTATGACCCCATCCACCATTACCCTGATGATGCTCTGAAGTATCTGCAACTTCGAGCACTGTTGCAATCCCACTTCCGCAACAGCCAGGAGACGCTAGCGCGATTCCCTGGTGACCGTGATGGGCTCGGCAAGCCTGAAGGTGACCGCGGTTTCTGCGGGGATGGACACATTTTTGTTGCCGGTAAAAGCGGCACCGGCAGTTCCCGCACCGGCTCCCAGCAGGCCCCCGATCAAGGCTCCCTTCCCGCCACCGGCAAGACCGCCGATCAGCGCTCCACCACCACCACCGCCGCCAATGAACCCGGCAGTACGTTTGCCTTTACCGGAGGCGCCCTTCTCATAGGAACTGGTGGTTACGGGATAGCTGCCGATCCTGCGGATCGCTATGCCCAGGTCGCCACTTCCCTTGAAACGTCCCTGGCCTTTGGAGGCGGTCACCGTACCGGTAACCGGAGTTCCGGCGCGGAGCACATTCACGCCGTGAACCACCACGGACTGAGCCAGGGAGCCGGTAAAGCTATCGCCCACGCTGTTCTCCTTGGCACTAACTGTTTGCCCCATGGTAACGACGATGGCAGTGCCCGCTGGCACGGTATATTGCTTGGGCGGAGGCGGTGGTGCAGGAGCAGCGGCAACCGCAGGCGCAGGCGCGGGAGGAGGCGGGGCGGCCGCAGCAGCAGGAGCGGGAGTAGCAGGTGCGGGTTCCGCAGGAGTAGCAGGTGCGGGTTCCGCAGCAGGGGCGGGGGCGGGGGCGGCAGACTGAGCCGTAGGGGCGGGCTGCGCTGCGGGGGCGGCCGGAGCCGGCCCCTTGTTGCAGCCACCCAGCAGCAGCAACCCGGCCATCGCCAGCGAAAGCATGCCGGCGGACGCATAGGCGGATGGCTTGATGGCAGCTAAGCGGAAGTGAGTTACGCTCAAGATCGCGTGCTTTTTCATGATTCTCTCCCTCGATACGAAAGCTTGATACGAAAGTCTTTCTGCGCCGCCATGGTAGCCGGACTGTTCCAGCTCTTCTGAATCAGCGGCGAAGCCGACGTTACTTTGATGTTTCGAGCAGCCGTCGGCTGCACTCGATATTTACGCGACCCGGGATCGATCTCAGACCGACCGTCCAACCATTCGGCCCAGCAAGCCTTGCGAACCCCGGACAATCATGGATGGCCACGAATCGACGGGGCGGCTGCGTTGAGAACGCCTTAAGCTTACACCAACTGTGTCAATTCTTTTGATGCCGAAAACCCCGCAGGCAGGCAACCAAGACCGGGTTACCTCTGCGAGATCCTCCGCGGCCTGATGAAGTCGACGAGCTGCATCCAAACTTTACCCGAAGGAGGCGAGGGGAGAAGGGCGCATAAGCAGCTTATGCGGTCCACAAAGCGGGAAATGCGGCGGGAAATGCGGCGGGAAATGCGGCGGGGGATGGAGCGTGTGTGAGAACTCCCGTTTTGAAGGGTACGGCCTTTAGGCCGTACGTTTAGTCAGCAGTCAAGATGAATCGGCTTCAGCCGCTGAGGGCTGCTCAGGCAAGCACAAGAGATGCCCTCAGGGGCTAAAAGAGTGTGCGTGAGAACCAATTCCAAGTCACCGCGCTCATGCTTTGTATCAGGGCACGGCTTGAGCCGTGCCGCAATGGTTGGGTCTGATGAGGGCTTTAGCCCCTGGGCTAGGTCTTCCCTCTTTGAAGGGCACCGGCTTCAGCCCGTACATAAAAGAAACAAAACGATGGGCTAAAAGCCCGTCCGATGTTGGGTAGTTGACGTACGGGTTGAAGCCCGTACCGTTCAAAGCAGGAGTCCTCACACACATTCTAGGTAAGCATAAGCGAGAGGTTAGACCTAGAGGTTAGACTTGGGCTTGCTCGAGCCTGCGGCGGAGGGTGCCGGCAAGTTCTGCCACCAGCTCCAATTTGCCGGTGAGTTTCGGGGTCAGCTCCGGTTCGGCCAGCGCCAGTTGCGACTGCAACAGGAGGCCGGTCACGGTGGATTTCAATTCACTTTCGAGCAACGACGCGGCGGCGCGCAAAGCCCGAATCTGGTGCAGCTCGCGGCGGCCGATGGCCGCTTGTACCTCGCGGGCGAGTCGTGAGCCGCCATGAAAAGCGAAGTTTACCTGCATGGGGACCGCCATGCCCAGGCTCTGCCACAACATGTCGGTGGCGGCAGGATTGGCTTCGGCGGTGCAGTCATCCACCACGACTACGGAATAGTCGCGATGGCGCAATTCGGTTACCCCGGCTCGATGGCTGGGGGCAACCTTTACCGGACATCCCAGAGCGCTGCTCAACGACTCAGCGACCCGGGTGGCATCGGCCATGGGGCTGATGATCAGGACACTATGCTGTACGGATGATTGCACGATTGCCTCCTTAAAGTTGCCATGAAAGCTGTCATGGGTAAAGTTGCCATTGGGCTGCATTCTCATAAGCCAGGGGAAGCAGGGCGGTCGTTGCTGGGGTGCTCTTCCGCATCCGGAGTGCCGATGCCGTACTCCTTCAGCTTGCGGTAAAGCGTGGTCTTGCCAATCCCCAGAAGGCGGGCGGCCAGCAGCTTGTCGCCATTCAGCTTGCTCAGAGTTTCTAGGATCGCCTGTTTCTCCAGCTGGGCCAGAGGCAGGACAGGCGTCCGGGTAGAAACAGCTGCGGCCAGCACAGCCGGCGCCGCAGGTCCCGGACGGCGGTTCTGCAGATGAAAGTTTTGCAATTGGGTGGGGAGATCGCCGAGGTGTAAGACCGGGCCGGAGGAGAGCGTACAGGCGCGGTCGAGCGAATTCTCCAGCTCGCGCACGTTGCCCGGCCATTCGTACTCGACCAGGGTACGCAAAGCATCGTCGCTAAGGGTGTGGCTGGTACCGGTTTCGCGGAACATGCGCTCCAGGAAGTGCGCGGCCAGCAAGGGAATATCCTGCTTGCGCTCGCGCAGGGGGGGAATACGCAGGTTGACAACACTGAGCCGGTAGTAGAGATCCTTGCGGAAGCGCCCTTGCTCCACCATTGCCGCCAAGTTGCGGTTGGTGGCTGCCAGGATGCGGACGTTAATGGCGACGCGATGGGTGCCGCCGACTGGGCGAACCTCTTTTTCCTGCAGGGCACGCAGCAATTTGGCCTGGAGATCAAGGGGCAGCTCGCCGATCTCATCGAGAAAAACGGTGCCTCCCTGGGCTGATGCCAGCAGACCTTCCTTGGAACGAGTGGCGCCGGTGAACGCGCCTTTCACATAGCCGAAGAGCTCACTCTCCATCAAGGTAGGCACCAGCGAACCGCAATCGATGGGCACAAACGGCCGGTCAGCATTAGGGCCGTTGGAATGAATGGAGCGGGCCACCAACTCTTTGCCCACGCCGCTCTCTCCCAGTATCAGCACTGGATGCGAGCTTTGCGCTACCTTAGCCAGAATGCGGTACAACTTGTCCATCTCCGGGCTGCGGCCGATCATGTTACCCAGCCCCTGGGGAGAGCGCAGGCTTTCACGCAAGCGGCGGCTCTCTCCATCCACGGTGCGCCTTTCCAGGGCACGCTCCAGCACCGCGGAGAGTTCATCCATGGCAAAGGGCTTGGTTAGATAATCGGCCGCCCCGGTGCGCATGGCTTCGACTGCGGCCGGCACGGTTGCGAATGCGGTCATGACCACCACCATCAGGGCGGGATTGAGCGCCTTGATTTCATTGAGCAGGCCCAAGCCTTCCTCGAGGGGGCTTCGTAGATCGAGCAGCAGAATGTCGATGCCCTGATCGCGCAGCAGAGTACGCGCCGCGCTAATACTGGTAACAGTTTGAGGAACAAAGCCCAAGTCGATGGCGATTTCGCAGCATGCTGAGCGAATCGCGGCGTCCTCGTCAACCACGAGCAGATGAAGCTTGCCGGTGCGCTCCAAGGGTCGCGACATAGTTGTCACAGGGAATGTAACAGGAACAGTTATCGCCATTGTACGCAGATTCCTTTCTGGCCGGATAGAGGAACTTCCCTGCCTGCTGTATCGACATTTATTACGGCAACTTGCGTTTGCCGGGGTGGAAAAGCTGGGCTGAGTGAATGATTCGCCCAGTAAACAAAGGCCGGCGAAGGATAATGCTTCGCTGCCACGGAGAGCTTTCGCACAACCAACTCCAGACCGAAATTCATGATCACTCCTTCTAACTTCACGTTTGCTAACTTCACGTTTGCTTCATGTTTGTTTCATGTTCGCTTCACGCTCGCTTTATGCTTCATGCCTGCTGTTTCGAATGAGCAAGCGGCCGATCCCCACTGGCCGGCCGCTTATCTCAGTTGCCTTGTGTTCGCCTCTTGTGTTCGCCTCTTGTGTTCGGCTCTTGTATTCGGCCTCTGTGGTTGCGCTGGTGAGGTTGGCCGGTTGCAGATGCTAGAAGCAGGTGGGGGGCCAAATCGGGGAGGGGAGGGAGTGAGGAGATAAACCGTTTGAGGGCAATCAGTTGCAGGAAGAGGAGCGGAGGGTTCTCGTTTTGACCTTTTCCCGTAAAGGAACAGCGGTTGTCGTCGTGGTCGCGGTTAAGTCCAAGCCAATCTGCGGGTTAAGAGAATGATTTCATTTCGGGACGTGTCCCGAAATGGGAATGGATGGGACAACAGCGACTGACCCTCTCATACAATCAGTGGATGAACCCCGAGCAGAAATCCGCCGCGGCATTCTTCCGTCCCAATGACCGGGCTCCCCAGGCGATGCGCCCGGTGCGCTTTACCCCGCATTACACTTCGATGGCCGAGGGCTCGGTGTTGATTGAAGTAGGCCACACCCGGGTTCTGTGCAATGCCACGGTGGAAACCGGGGTGCCGGGGTGGCTCAAGAACAGCGGCCGGGGATGGGTAACCGCGGAGTACGGGATGTTGCCGCGGGCCACGCTTACCCGTACTGCGCGGGAAGCGGAGCGTGGCAAAGTGGGCGGACGAACCCATGAAATTCAGCGCCTCATCGGGCGCTCGCTGCGGTCGGTGGTTGACATGCATGCTCTGGGTGAACGCACGGTGATTCTCGACTGTGATGTGCTGCAGGCGGACGGCGGCACGCGCACTGCTGCCATCACCGGCGCCTGTGTCGCCATGGCCATTGCCTTCCGCCGTCTGGTGGAGGCCGGAACCCTGAAAAAGCTGCCGCTCACCCAACTGGTAGCCGCGACCAGTGTGGGCATCGTCGAGGGCGTGACGCTGCTCGACCTGGCATACGAAGAAGATTCGCAGGCAGAAGTCGACATGAACGTGGTGATGACGGAGGCCGGTGGATTCGTGGAGGTGCAGGCGACGGCGGAGCGCAACGCGTTTCCGCGGGAAAAATTAATGGAGATGATGGATCATGCGCAGCGCGGCATCATCGAACTAGTGGAAATGCAGCGTGCGGCGCTGGGGCGGTGAACGTGCAGCACGCATCGCAATTGTTGAGAATGTTTTAGAATGAGCGCCGGGAAACAATGGAAAAATTGAGAGGGTAATGAGCAATGACAACCACCAAGATGACAGCTGGAAAACTGGCGGGACTTAAGGCCGTCTCAGATGCGCGCGGGGTCATCGCAGCAGCGGCGATGGATCAGCGCGGATCGTTGAAGAAGTCGCTGGCCAAAGAGAAGGGCGTTTCGGACCTGCCGGATTCCGCGCTGGTCGAGTTCAAGGAACTGGTCACCGAGGTGCTCACGAAATATTCTTCGGCGATCCTGCTCGATCCGGAGTATGGACTACCGGCAGCTAAGCGGCGTCATGGCAAAGGGCTGCTGCTGGCGTATGAGAAGACCGGCTACGATGCCGACACGCCGGGCCGGTTGCCCGACCTGCTGGACCACTGGTCGGTGCGCAGGCTGAAGGAAGCAGGCGCGGACTGTGTGAAGGTGCTGCTCTATTACACCCCGTTTGAGAAGAGCGATATCAACGATCAGAAGCATGCCTTTATCGAACGCATCGGCGACGAATGCCGGGCCCACGACATCGCCTTCTTTCTGGAGTTTGTGGGTTACGACGTGCACGGCAACAGCGAGAAGTCGCTGGAATACGCCAGGAAAAAGCCGGACATTGTGTCGGGTTCGATGTCAGAATTCGGCAAAGAGAAGTATTTGATCGATGTGTTGAAGGTGGAGGTGCCGGTGCAGATGGAGTTTGTCCAGGGCACCAAAGCTTTCAAGGGCGAAGCTGCTTATACCCGCACTGAAGCTTTGCAGCATTTCAAGGACGCGGCGACGACCACTCACAAGCCTTTCATCTATCTCTCTGCCGGTGTCAGCAATCCGGTTTTCACGGAAACCCTGGAGTTGGCGGTGGAGAGCGGGACCACCTTCAATGGTGTGCTCTGTGGCCGCGCTACCTGGAAGGACGGTATTGCGATCTACGCCAAGAGCGGCCCCAAGGCGTTTGAAACCTGGCTCAACGACCAGGGCGTGAAAAACATTCAGAACGTCAATCACAGCCTGGAGGGGGCGCACTCGTGGTTCCCCAAGGTTGGGGTAACGGCTGCCGATGTGCTAGCTCTGGCTTAGCGTCTAAGGATTTGTGAGGGGCCGAACGCGCTCCCGTAAAGAACGCGGACCTCTTCCCTGGACGAAGGACCGTGGGTGGGAGATTAAATGCACCACAGCTTCCGGATTAATCGTCTGTTGTCGGGAGCGGCCGCGGTTTGGGTGGTTTATTCCCACTCTATGGTTCCGGGCGGCTTGGATGTGATGTCGTAGACCACGCGATTGATGCCCTGGATCTCGTTGACGATGCGGCTGGAGATTTTCTTGAGCAGATCGTAGGGCAGCGGTACCCAGTCAGCGGTCATACCGTCTTCCGAGTGCACCGCGCGGATAGCACAGGTGTACGCGTACGTGCGTTGATCGCCCATCACCCCGACACTCTTGACCGGGAGCAGTACGGCGAAGGATTGCCAGATCTGCTGGTAGAGCCCGGCGGCCTTGATCTCCCTGACCACGATGTCGTCGGCCTCCTGCAAGAGCGCCACCCGCTCGGGGGTGACCTCGCCCAGAATCCGCACGGCTAGTCCGGGTCCGGGAAAGGGCTGCCGCTCCAGAATCTCGGCCGGCATCTCGAGGTCACGTCCAATGCGGCGGACCTCGTCCTTGAACAGATCGCGCAGAGGCTCGATCAGCTTCAGCTTCATGGTTGCGGGGAGGCCACCGACATTGTGGTGACTCTTGATGGTCTGCGACGGTCCTTTGACCGAGGAGGACTCAATCACATCAGGATAGAGCGTGCCCTGCACAAGCCAGGCGGCGCTTCCCTGCCGTTCCTCTAAAATGCGCTTGGCTTCATCATCGAAAACGGCGATGAATTCGCTACCGATGATCTTCCGCTTCTGCTCGGGATCGAGGACCCCCGTCAGCCGGGATAGGAAGCGGTCGCTCGCATCCACGGCTACTAATCGCAGACCCAGCCGGTCGCGCATGTTTTGCTGCACCTGGAGGAACTCGTTCTTACGCAGGACGCCGTTGTTGACAAAAACACAAGTGAGCCGGGCGCCGATGGCGCGTTCCACCAGCACCGCGGCTACGGAAGAATCGACCCCTCCGGAAAGCGCGCAGATGGCGCGGCCGTCCCCCACCTGTTCGCGGATAGCGGAAACCGTCGACTGGATGAATTGGGCCGGTGTCCAGTTGGGTTGGGCGTGGCAGATGTTGAAGAGGAAGTTGCGCAGCAGGTCTGTTCCCCGTGGGGTATGCCGGACTTCGGGGTGAAACTGAACCGCCCAGATCTTGCGCGAGGGATCGGCCATGCCGGCGACGGCGTTGGCGGTGCGCGCGGTCAGAGAAAAACCCGGCGGTAGCTCCAGGGCTTCGTCGCCGTGGGACATCCAGACATCGAGCGAGGCAGGCAAGCCGGCAAACAAAGGATTTTCGGCTTGCTGCCCGGGAAGGATCGAAACCTGCGCAGGTCCGTATTCGCGCTTCTCCGCCGAGCGTACCTTGCCTCCTAAATGATGGGTGAGGAACTGCAAGCCATAACAGATGCCAAGGATGGGCAATCCCATTGTCAGCATGTTCGAGTCAGCCACGGGCGCGTCCGCATCGTAGACCGAGCAAGGGCCGCCGGACAGGATGAGCCCGATGGGATGGTGCGACTGGATCTCAGAGACAGACGCTGTGCAGGGCAGGACGACGGAGAAGACGTTCTGCTCTCGTATGCGGCGGGCGATGAGTTGTGTGTATTGGCTGCCGAAATCCAGGATGACGATCGAGGAAGTATCCACGGTCTAGTTTTTCAGGGTTTCGTTTTGTGAGCAAGGTGGGAAAAACGAAGTTTGCTCCTTCCCGTTTGCTTCGCGCTTGTTGGAAACCGTCCGGTTGAGACTTGTGGTATCCCAGTGTTTGTTTGGTGGTTGAGACTTATGAGGCGGACGGTCCCCCGGTGTTAGGGTTAGTGGTTATAGGTTCGCCAGAATTGTATGAAGGCGGCCAATCTCGCGACCTGGAAGAAATCGTTGGCGACCAGGTAGAGCAGGCTGACGATTGCCCACCAGAGGTAGAGCGCGGTTCCCGTCATGTTGGCTTCGAAGGGCAACGGAATGGCGGAGAAGACCATGGCGAGCACGATCAACGCCATGCGGACGATGCCTAACACCAGGTTCACTTCAACCAGTTTGCCGGTTAGCGCGCCTTGATGAAGACTGCTGTTCAGACTGCCCATGACGCCTTTGCCTTCCAGCATCGCCAGCAAGGGGGCTATAGAAAAGATCCAACTCAGCAGCGCCCAGAGGACAAAGATCCCCAGCGAGAGGCAGATGACCCAGGCGCTCCAGGCAACCAGGTTGGGAATCGCGCTGCTCAGGGTTGTATTTGCGGCCCACTGGATGGCGCTGTACCAACCTAGCCAGACTGCAATGAGAGCCGCTATGCGCAGCAGTTGAAGCAAGATCAGGGTGAAGGGGGCGGAATGCAACGCCGGATCGAGGCGCTTCAGCACTACGCTGCGCCCGAGCCCTGAAGCGATGGCCCAGGCAAGAATCAACACTGGCCCGAGCCAGCGAGCCAGCAACTCTACGTCCGGCTTGAGAGCCGCAGCGGCTTGCGCTATTTGTTGCCCGGCCTGCATCGGATCGCTGAGCGAAAGACCGGAAAGTCCAGGCGAGACTGTGGCCGCAAGGCGAGCACCCTGGTATACCAGGATGGCCGCCGCCGGAATCCCGAAGCTCCAGCGCCAGAGCAGTTCCCATCCCAGCAGGCTCGGGCGCTTCCAGCAAGCGGCGCAGATGTACAGCAGAGACTGAGTTCCCCGCACGGCCTACTTGACCACGATGCTGACGAGGGAGTTCGCCAAGCAGAAGCTTTTTTCAGCCTTGACTCTCATTCAGCCCACTTGACCACGATATTGATTAGCTTGTTAGGCACCACCACTATCTTGACCACCTGCTTGCCGGCGATGGCGGACTGCACCCTGGGTTCGGCGAGCGCTGCCCGCTCCAAGGCCTCGTTACCCGCATCCGGCAACAGACGGACTACGGCGCGCAGCTTGCCATTTACCTGGACCGGTATTTCCAGCTCCTCTTCGCGAGCCAGGTCAGGATCAAAACTCGGCCAGGGCCGGCGAAGCAGCGCACCGGCGCCGCCGGTTTCGCTCCAGAGCTCGGCCGCCAGATAAGGTGCGAAGGGCGCCAGCAGGAGGATCAAGGAGGGCACGATGGCGCCCATCAACCGGGCAGAGGCCTCAGCCGGCATCTCGGCCAAGCCTGATTCGGCCGCGGTGATTTCGTTGACCAGCTCCATGACTGCTGCGATGGAGGTGTTGAAGTGCCAGCGTCCGGCAAAGTCCTGGGTGATCTTGCTGATGGTCTGGTGCAGCTTACGCAGCAGGGCCTGCGCCAGAGGAGAAGCTGGCGCTGCGGTGAGGTTGCTCCGCGTGGCTGCGGACCGACTCGCGATAACGCATGCCCAGGCGGTAAACCCGGCCCAGGAAGCGGCTGACCCCCGCTACTCCATCCTCCTGCCAGTCGAGGTCGCGGTCCGGCGGCGCGGCAAAGAGTGCGTACATGCGGGTGGCGTCGGCCCCATAACGGGCGATCATGTCGTCGGGCGAGACCACGTTGCCCTTGGACTTGGACATCTTCGCGCCATTGCGGATGACCATGCCCTGGGTGAAGAGACGGGTGGCCGGTTCGTCATTGCCGACCAGACCGAGATCGCGCATCACCCGGGTCCAGAAGCGGGAGTAGATCAGGTGCAGGATGGCGTGCTCCACCCCGCCAATGTACTGATCGATGGGAAACCAGTAGTCGATCTTCTCCCGGCTGAAGGGGGCCGATGCGTTGTGGGCATCGGGATAGCGGTAGAAGTACCAGGACGAATCGACGAAGGTGTCCATGGTGTCGGTCTCGCGCCGGGCCGGACCTCCGCAGCGAGGACAGGTCGCGTTCACAAAGCCGGGAACACGGCTGAGCGGAGAACCATCCTGCTGCGTGATCTCAATCTGCTCCGGCAGCAGGACTGGAAGCTGTTCATCGGGTACGGGCACGATGCCGTCTTTCGGGCAATAGAGCACGGGGATGGGCGCACCCCAATAGCGCTGGCGGCTCACGCCCCAGTCCTTCAAACGAAAGGTGATGGCCGGCTGGCCAAAGCCATGCTCCTGAGCGAATGCGGCGAGCTTTTGCTGTGCCTCCTGACAACCCAACCCGTTGTAGTCTCCGGAGTTAATCAGCAGGCTGTCCTCTTCGGTGTAGGGCAACAAGGGTTCTTCTGACGCCGCGGCGTCAGCGGCTTGCCGGGGCAAAATCACGATGCGCACTTGCAAACCGTATTTCTTGGCAAACTCGAAGTCGCGCTCATCGTGCGCCGGCACCGACATCACCGCGCCCGTTCCGTACTCGAGCAAGATGTAGTTGGCGACCCAGATGGGCACTCGCTCTCCGCTGAACGGGTTGATGGCGTAGTGACCGGTGAAGCTGCCATGCTTGTCGACCGCTCCGGGATCACCGGCCTCGCGGGCTTTCTTCTGCTCTTCGACCAGGGAGGCTACTTCCGCGGCCAGCCGCTCGTCGGCCTGGGCAAATTGCTTCACCAAGGGGTGCTGAGGAGCGAGTTGGAGGCTGGTGGCGCCGAAGATGGTGTCCACGCGGGTGGTGAAGACGGGGATGCGGGTGGCGTCCGTTGCGATCGGGGCGCCGGCAACGAAGTCCGCCGGCGGCGGCAGGGGAAGCTTGCCACGATCGCGTGCGGTTTCCGATTCCTGAGCGGCCGGGTCGAGCACGAACTCGATGGTCGCGCCTTCGCTGCGGCCGATCCAGTTGCGCTGCATGGTGCGCACCTTCTCCGGCCAGTCGGGCAGGTTGTCGAGCCCGTCCAGAAGTTCTTGCGCGTATTGGGTGGTGCGCAGAAACCACTGCTCCAGGTCGCGCTGTTCGACGACGGTATCTTCGTGGCGCCAGCAGCAGCCGTTGATGACCTGCTCGTTGGCCAGCACGGTGGCGCAAAGGGGGCACCAGTTCACCTTGCTCTGTTTGCGAAAGGCCAGGCCTCGCTCCAGCATGCGCAGGAAAAACCACTGCGTCCAGCGGTAGTAGTCGGGCAAACAGGTGGTGATTTCCGTCTGCCAGTCATAGCTCAGCCCGAGACGCTGCATTTGGCGGCGCATGTGGGCAATGTTCTGGAGCGTCCACTCGCGGGGCGGGGTCTGATTCTTGAGCGCGGCATTTTCGGCTGGGAGTCCGAAGGCATCCCAGCCCATGGGATGAAGTACGTTGTAACCCTGCATCCACATGTAGCGGGCCAGAGCATCGCCGATGGCGTAGTTGCGCACGTGGCCCATGTGGAGTTGGCCCGATGGATAGGGCAACATCTCCAGCACGTAATACTTCGGCTTGCCGCTGTGGACGGGCTCGGCGCGATAAAGCTCCGGTTCGGCATCCCAGCGCTGCTGCCAGCGCACTTCGATTTCCGCCGGGTCATAGCGATCGGGCAGAGGGGCGGGTACGGCTACGGTATCACTGGACCGGGGTTTGTTCTTTACGTCGGTACGGGGGCATCATTCTTGATTGTAACTGGGCTGGCAAGGGTGTTTTGCGGGTTTGCGGCTCACCGACGATGAAGGGAAAATCGTCGCGGCTTGCGCTGGCCGCGGAGAGTGCAGGTCCACCAGTAGTTTACTCCCGGTGTATCCTATTCGTCGGGGCTGAGTTCGGTCACAGATCATCTTTGAATTGATGGAATGCCATATTGGATGACGGCCAAATGCAGTTGCGCGCGCACCTGGAACCCCAGTTTTTGGTACAAATCCACGGCAGGGTTTTCGGTTTTCACGTGGAGGAAGGGCGTCTCCTCACGATGGAGGATTCCGGAAATCACCACGGACATGAGGGTGTTTCCGTAACCTCGCCCGCGGAAGCCGGGATGAGTACAGACCGCGCTGACTTCCGTGAACCCGGGGAGACGCAGACGCTCTCCTGCCATGGCTACTAATGAGCCGGAGTCATGGATGCCAAAGTAGGAGCCGAGTTCGATGGTCCGGGGAAGAAAGGGACCCGGCTCGGTGAGCTTGGCCAGGGCTAACATTTCCGGGACGTCCACCTTGGTCAGTTTCCGGAAGGGCTGCTTTGGTTGGGCGGGAGGAGGGGCGTCAAAAACCATCTGGTACAACTGCCCGCGGATGAGCATCGACCAACCTTCGGGCAGTACGGCAGAGGTGTCGAGAAAGAGGGCTGCTGCGTCTCCGGAGAGTGATTTCGGCAAGCGCCTGGTAGGCGGATGGAGACTGAGTTTTCATGGCTCCAAAGGGCGCTACGTCTCTGGGGAAGCGCTTGGCGAGATGGTTGCTGTGCGCGAGATAGGACTGCTCTGTGGCGAGGGCGTGCCAGATGGGGTTGTCGAGTAGGGTGACGTCTGGCGGGTTCGAAACTCTCATGAGTGACAGATGATGCAGGGTTCGGTGGTTGATTCAGAAAAGCGATTGTGGGGCTTCGCCCATCGTTTTCGGCCCATGTACGCTTGGGCGAACATGGGGCACCCGTCCGAACATCCTGCTGCGGTTATTTCTGTTTGGTTCAGTTTTGCGACGTGGCTTCTTCGGGTTTGGAGCTGTGGTATCCCACATCTCGCGAAAAACGAGCGAGATGCCCCGAATTTCCTGCACGCGGCGCTGGACATAGCAACGTGTGCGCCTTTCTTCAAGGAAAGGCGCATGAAGTTCTTTGGAAGCTCTAAGGTCCACAGGAAATCGGGGATGTGGGCCACCCGTCGGTTCATCGTGAGGAAAGATTTCAAGTACGTTAGGGTTCGTCGGTGTCGGCGGGTTGGTCTTTCAGAATTTTGGAGAGCACGTTCAGATTGCCGTCGACCTTCGGGGCGTTTAAGCCGAGGATGTTTGCCACC
The DNA here is from genome assembly GCA_963717225.1 of uncultured Acidobacteriaceae bacterium. Lineage (GTDB taxonomy): Bacteria > Acidobacteriota > Terriglobia > Terriglobales > Acidobacteriaceae > PALSA-350. The sequence goes on from CAVQWB010000016.1 coordinate 18,723, forward strand.
AGCGGATAGACATTTACGTTTTCGAAGGGTTCGAGTTTGGAGCCGGGACGGATGTCCGGGCCCACGGCGAGGAAGAAGGCGCGCATGGACTTGATGGTCCGCGGGTCGTAGCCGTGGGCTCCCACTTCGGGAGGCAGATCCTGCGTATCGACATGGGCACGGATGGCGTACGTCCCGTTGGCTACCACCACGGGATCGCCCTCACGAGCGTTGCTGCTGTAATGCATGGCTGCGGGTACGCGCTTGCGGCGATACACGGTAAAGGCGTCGGTCTTGATCTTCAGTTCCTGATAGGCCTTTTCGGCCGCTGCTTCCGAGTTGGGGTATAGAAGCGATCCCACCGTAGTGAAGTTCTGCAGGTCAGCATACCTGGACAGATCGATCCAGGCGCCCTGCTCCCGCTCCATGCCGTGATCGGAAACTACGATGAGATCGATGGGCAACTGCAGGCGCCGGAGGTCCTCCCAGAGAATGCCCATTAACTCATCGACATGTTGGACTGCCGCGGCAGTCTCGGGGCTATCGGGCCCGTATTGGTGCCCGGCATGATCGACGTTCGAATAATAAAGGGTGATGAAGTGAGGACGCTGCTCCGGCGGGAGACGCAGCCAGGCGACCACCTGGTCAATCCGCTTTTCGTCGGGAAAGCGATTGTCGAATTTGAGATAGTAGGAGGGACGGCCGCCGTCAATCTCTGCTTCTGATCCGGGCCAGAAGAAGCAAGCGGTGCGCATGCCCTGCTTCTCCGCCAGCACCCATAGGGGCGTGCCTCCATACCAGCTTCCGTCGCGATTGGTCGCCGGATCGGTATAGGAGTAGCGCTGTTTGCGGTCAGGGTCGTAGAAGCTGTTGGCGACAATGCCGTGATGTTCCGGATAAAGCCCGGTCACCAGGGTGTAGTGATTGGGAAAAGTCAGCGAGGGATAGGAAGGGACCATGCCCTCGGGAGCGATGGCACCGCCGGCGCCCAAGGCCAGCAAATGTTTGGCGCCATCCTTGCGAGCATAGTCGTAACGGAAGCCGTCGAGGGAGACCATGACCACATAAGGCCTGGATTGCTGCGCCGCAGCATTCGGTCCATGGTCGACCGTGATTACCTGCGCCGCTAAGCAGAGCGACAGCAATAAGGGAAACACAGCGGTCAGGTGAGCCAGCCGGCGGCGATGCATGATCTAGCCGCCTGCTGCGGAGCGCAGTTGTTCGGCAGCAGCTTCCGGGGTAATGTCGCGCTGCGGCATTCCCAGCATTTCAAAGCCGACCATGAATTTGCGTACGGTTGCCGAACGCAACAAGGGGGGATAGAAGTGGCCGTGGAAATGGCACTCCGGGTGGGCGTCGCCGTCGGTCGGCCGCTGGTGAAAACCCATGGTGTAGGGAAAGCTGGTGGCGAACAAGCGGTCGTAAAGGGTGGTTAACTGCTTCAGAATATCCGCCAACCCGTGTTGCTCGGAAGGCCTGAATTCCGGGAGGCTGCCCACGTGGGCGCGGCTGAGCACAAGGGTTTCGAAAGGCCAGACTGCCCAAAAGGGCACCAGGACAACGAATTCCTGATTCTGGCAAACGATACGCTGTTTTTGCTGGAGTTCCATCTTGAGGGTGTCACAAAGCAGGCAGGCGTCATGCAGATTGCGATACGTGCGCTGATTGGCCACCTCGGCTGCGGCTTCGTCGGGAATGTGCTCGGTGGCCCAGATCTGGCCATGGGGGTGAGGATTACTGGCCCCCATCATGGCGCCGCGGTTTTCGAAGATCTGCACATGACGAATTTCCGGGCGCGCAGCTAGTTCCATGAACTCCTCTGTCCAGGCCTCTACTACGCGCACAATATCGGCGACTTCCATGCCGGCGAGGGTCAAGCTGTGATCGGGATGGAAACACAAGACGCGGCAAATGCCACGCTCGGTTTGTGCCAGCAGCAGGGAGTGGCCAGTCTCGAGCACCCCGTTGGGCGAGTCGGGTAAAAGCGCAGCATAGTCGTTGGTAAAGGCAAAGACGCTGGTGTACGGGGGGTTCTGCTTGCCCCCGGCACGCACATTGCCGGGGCATAGATAGCAGTCCGGATCGTAGTGCACGGCGGGCTTTGCGTCGGTGTTGCTCACCTCGCCCTGCCAGGGCCGTTGGGTGCGGTGAGGAGAGACCAGCACCCACCGGCCGCGCAGCGGATCGTAGCGGCGATGCGGAAATTGCAGGTTGCTGTCCATTCAGCGAGCCTTGCCGTTCGGCTGCGGGGCTTGGCCGGTAACACCTTTGCCTTCTTCGACGGAGAAAATCCTGTCCACGCCGGGAAGGTTCACTTTTTCCTTCAGGCCGCTGGGCCAGTGAATCTCGACCGCATCCACTTTGCTGGCGTCCCCCAGACCGAAGTGCACCCGGGGATCATTGGAAGAGACAAAGCTACCTCCACTGAGCACGTCGCCACGCTGCTTGATGCCTCCGGCGGTAAGGTATACGGTGGCGCCGACCGCGTCCCGGGGGCTTTTTGCTCCGCCGGTCAAGCTCAGTTCCACCCAGTGGTGATGATCGGGGTTAACGTTGCGCAACAGCACCGGCACGCTGTCAATGTTATTGATCACCGCGTCGATCCGGCCGTCGTTAAAGAGATCGCCAAAGGCCGCACCCCTGGCGGGGATGACGAGGGCCAGCCCCGTGCCTTCCACTGCCGGCACCAGCTCGAACTTCTTCCCCTGCTGGTTGTGGAACAGCAGAGGCCGTTCAGCGTAGGTCGAGCCCCAGTTGTTCTGGTCCACCATGGGGTAGACGTGCCCGTTGGCGACAAACAGATCTTTCCAGCCGTCGTTGTCGTAATCGATGAACTCAGTGGCCCAGCCAAGGAAGGGCACGGTCACCTCAGCCACCCCGGTGGCATAGCTGTCATCGGTGTAGTTGGCGTCGCCGTCGTTGCGATAGAGCACATCGTAGTCGTCGGAAAAGGTGGTATTGAATAGACCCAGCCGGCCGTTGTTTTGGTAGTCGCCCACGGCAACCCCCATGGATGCGGTCTCCCGGCCGTTCTCATTCAAGGCATAACCGGAGGCGTAGCTGTCATCTTCGAAAGTGCCGTTGCCTTTGTTGATGTACAGGTAGTTGGGGGTGGAGTCGTCGGCTACCAGCAGGTCGACCTTGCCGTCGTTGTTGAGGTCGACGAAGATCGAGGTGAATCCGTAGTAGCCGTTGGGATCGGTTACGCCGGCTTTCTGGCTGACGTCGGTGAAGGTGCCGTCGCCGTTGTTGTGGAAGAGATGATCGGGCTCTCCCTTCAGTCCGCGCGGACCGCACATCACACTGACGCCGCGGAATTGGCAGAAGCTGGAGGCCACCCCGGCGCCACCAGGTCCGGTTGCTTTGCCCGCGTCGTCGGGCAGGTCGAAGTGCACATACCCGGAAACGAACAGATCGAGCCGGCCGTCGCCGTCATAATCGCCGAAGGTGGGACCGCTGGACCAATTGCCCAGTTGCACCCCGGCTTTTTCCGCCATGTCGGTGAAGGTGCCATCATGGTTGTTGTGATAGAGGCGATTTTTGCCGTAGTTGGCGACGAACAGATCCGGGTAGCCGTCGTTGTCGTAATCACCCACGGCTACGCCGAATCCCCAGCGATCGTTGGTCACTCCCGCCTTGGCAGCGACGTCGGTGAAGGTGCCGTCGTGGTTGTTGTGGAACAGGGCGGCGTGGGGTGAAGGCGCTTTGCCGGCAAGCGCTTCGTAGGTGGAGCCGTTCACCATGTAAATGTCGAGCCAGCCGTCCTTGTCATAGTCGAGGAGGGCCACGCCGGACCCAGGCGCCTCGAGGATGAATCGCTTCTCGGGGGTGCCCATGGTGTGATGCCAGGTGGTCAGGCCGGCCTTGGCGGCAATGTCCTCAAAGATCACGGGACCGGTTTTGACAAAGCCGCCGGCGGTAATAGGCCGTTTTTCGGAGTCGAGCACGGGCGCGTGGGTGCCGCCCGTGTTTACGCCACCCATGGCCTGGGGTTGAGGAGTTGGAGCTTCTGGAGCTTGCCCTGGCGCGGCGCTCTGACCCCGCACAATCAATGGCGATAACAGCACTGACAGCGACAACAAGACCAGACTACGGCAGAGCAAGCAGGGTACTCCTTTGAGGGTCACACCAAAGGATAAAGGATTTGCCGCAGGCGGGGATCAGGGCAAAGGAGAAGTTCCGGTTTCCAGTTGATGAGGGCTGCGACTATCCAACGATGGTTAATACGGGACAAGTCGCATGGACGATAAGCTGAAAGGCCCGAGAGGTTCGGGTCTCGATGCCGAGATGGGAAGACTTTCGGATACCGAGCACTAACAAATCGACCGATCGTTCTTGTATGTGTTCCAGAATCTGGCGGTGCGCATTGCCGACCTCTACAAAGCTTCTGGGATTGCAGAAGTCCTTCGCCTGGTCCGGCACAAGATTGTCGAGTTCGCGATAAAAGCGGTTTCTGATATCACTCAGCCGGTCGGGATGATCGATAGCTTTCTCTTTGCACGACGTGGAGACTCATCGCCGAAACCTAAAGCCGCATACCGCCGCACCCCCCTATCGTGCTACAAATCTAAAAGCGACGTTCCTGCCCTCCACCTGAGGCCGTAAAACGGCCAGAGTATCGAAACTGCAACGGCCCTACCCCGCCCCCTCCCCCTCCCCTGAGGGAACCATGGGACAGGGCAGAGGCTTTGCGGGACTTGAAGTTCTCGATCATGGGGTTGCGCCGATCTGATAGTTGAGGGTCGCCAGGGTAAGGCGGTATTGATATTGCGCATTGGCGTTGCCGATGGCAGCATCGGTTTGCTGGAACTGCGCCTGGCTGAGTTCGACGATGGAACTCAACCCCAACTGATATCGTGTCTGAGCCAGAGTCAATGCGAGGTTCGCTTGTTGCAACAGTTGGGCGGTGACGCTGACGCGCTGGAATGCTGTATTGGCGGCCAACCAAGCGGTGCGAACATCGCGCACAATCCGATCTCGCAGATCGCGGCTCCTTTCTGCGCTGGCTTGAGCTCGCAGGGCCGCCTCCTTAGCCTCGGCTGAATACAGGAAGCCATTGAATAGGGGAATATTCATGTTGACGCCGATACCCCCCCACCAGTTGGAGTTGTAGTACTGGGCGGGACGAATGGGCACACTGCCGGCCGTTCCCGCGGCGCTGATGGTGGGAAACATCTGATCGCGCTCGGCATGGCTGAATTTGACCGCCGCCTGCTGGTCGTAATCCAACGCCTGCAGGTCGGGCCTTTGGCGTAATGCAAGCTGGGTCAGCGCTTCGACATCCGGAGGCGGCGGCTGCAAGGGCGTAGTCTCGTCCTGCAATTGATAAACCACCTGTCTATCCAGACCCAACACCGCGTCCAAGGCCGCCATGGTGGAATCGCGATTGTTCTGGGCATCGAGAAGCAACAATTTGGACTGCGAGAGGTTAACGTCGGCGAAGCTCAGATCAAGCGTTGACTTGAGATTGTTCTTCGTCATCTGGTTGACCTGGGTTTGCGTGGTCTGCCTGGTATCGACATTCTGCTGTGCCACACGCAGCAGCGCCTGGGCTTGCAGTGCGTCGTAGAATGCCTGGTCGGTGGCGGCGACGATGTCCTCCGTGGTGGCCAGGGTGTTCGCGTTCTGAGCCTTTTCCTGGAGCTTCGAGAAGCGATCAGATTTCTGGTTCGTCCAAAATCGGTGATCAACTGGGTGCCGCTGCCGCCTGCGGCAGCGTGTTCGAAGAGGCGCGACGCGGTGATGGTTCCGGCGGAGAGACGCGAGCCATCTTCGGCGTCCACAGCCGTGATGTTGCCGGCGATGGTGGGCAACTCGCCAGCTCGCGACTCGCGAACGACCTGGTGCTGCGCTAATGCGAGCAGGTGGGCAACGCTGATCCGGGGTTGTTCTTGATGGCCATCTGTTCGGCTTGCGTGCGGCTCAGGGTAGGAAGCGAGCCGGCCGGCTGCGCCGGCGTTGAGTTGGCGGCTTTCGGCTGCATAGGAGCGGTCGATTGGCTGGCCTGGGCGATGAGATGCATCTGCGGAGCATCGGGCAGCGATGCAGTGGTACTCGGCGTCTGGGCCGCGAGGCCGGCTGCGCAGCCGAGCAACGACAGGGTCGCTAAAAAATGAGGACGCGGATTCGTTTTTTTTCTCGACATTCTCGATGCCTCTTGTGCAACCGCATTGTTGTTCTCCCGCCGGCCATGGACGACCGGTGACGGGGCGGGGACAAGAACGTAACCGCGACGGATACGTCGAGCGCGCCAATGACCGCGTGCCGCGGGAGCACGGGTTTAAGCCACAGTCGAGCTCGTCAGGCATGAGTGCCCGCCTGCCCGGCCTGAGTTTGCTTGCCCTTGCCGTGGATGATCAGGTAGACGGCGGGCACCAGGAAGACCGTGGCAACCACCGAAACGCCCAGGCCGCCGATGATCGCGCGCGCCAGCGGTGCGTATTGCTCGCTTCCGGCCTCGAGACCTAACGCCATCGGGATCATCCCCAGCAGGGTGGCCAGCGAGGTCATCAGAATCGGACGCAGGCGAATCTTGCAGGACTGCACGACCGCATCCGGAGATGGTTAAACCCTGTTGATGAAGATGTCCTGCGAACTCCACGATCAGGATGCTGTTGGACACCACAATGCCGGTCATCATGATCACCCCCATCAGCGACATCACATTCAGGGTGCTACCGGTGAGCAGCAGGATGATGAGCACTCCGGTGAGCCCGGGCGGAATGGCCATCAGGATGATGAACGGGTCGACGAAGGAGGCGAACTGAGCCATGAGGATGAGATAGACGAGCGCGATCGAGAGAACCAGGCCAATGCCGAAGCGGAAGAACGACTCGTTCATGCTGACCACGGTTCCGCGGACCGTAACGCGGATGTTCTTCGGCTTCTGCGACGCCGGCAATGACCTGGTTGACCTCGCGGTTCACGTGCTGCAGCGCTTCTGTCGATGGCATCACATAGACGTCGATCACGCGCCGGATCTGATAATGATCCACCTCGGTGGGAGTATTGATTTCCTTGATATCCGCCACCGATTGCAAGGGAGTGTAGTTGGCCTGATTCTCCGCCCGCAGGGGAATCTGCTTGAAGTCGTCCATGCTCATGTGGGCGATCTTCTGATCGAAGTACTGCACGGTGAGCATGTAGTTATTCCCCGTCCTGGGGTCGATCCAGTAGCTGGGCGCAATCATGCCGTTGGAAGTCAGCGCGGTAATGACGTTGTCTACGATCTCCTTGGGCGATAACCCGATCAGGCTGGCTCGTTCCCGGTCTATGTTCAGGGCAAGACCGGGATAATCGCAGGTTCTGAGGAATCAGCACATCGCTGACATCCTTGAGGTTCTTCACCCGGGCGGCGATCTGGCTGGCAATGGCAAAGGACTGATCCATGTCGTTGCCGCTTACCTGAATGTCGATCGGCGCCGGCAGTCCCTGGTTGATGACGGAATCGACCAGTCCTCCCGCCTGGAAGTAGGTGGTCAACTCAGGCATGTCATTCCGCGAGTTTTCTGCGCACGCGCGCCATGTATTCGTAGCTTCCTATCTCGTGTCCCGGCTTCAGGCTCACTTGCACGAACGCGGTATCCATCGACGAATTGCTGGTATAGATTGCGGAGAGATCGGGAGTAATTCCGATATTGGAGACGATCATATCCAGATCGTGGGGACGAACCACTTCGCGTATTTCTTGTTCCACCTGGGCGACATAGCGGTTGCTGAGCTCGATGCGGGTTCCACTGGGGCAGCTGGATGTTAATCACAAATTGACCGGGGTCGGTGCGGGGAAAGTAGGATCGGCCGAGCAAAGGGAATAAGGCAAAACTGAGAAGGACAACGCCAAGGATGCCCAGGGTGGTGGCGACTGGGCGCAATATGGAGCGATTCACGACCACGACGTACTTCTCAAGCATTCTCTGGAACCAGCGATTGAAACTGCCAACAACTCTCTGGAAGAAGGATTGCCTTGGCGCGGGAACCAGAGCGGCCGTACCATCGGCTTGCGCAACTTGTTCATGTTCGACGTCAGCGGACTTGATAAACCGGGCGCAATAGAGCGGCACCACGGTCATGGCTACGACATAGGAAGCAAAGAGCGCGAAGACAACGGTCAGCGCCAATGCGGTAAAGAGATAGCGGCTCACTCCATAGAGGAGAGCAACGGGAAAAAACACGATCGCCGTAGTGAAGGTGGCGGCGAGCACCGCCAATTGAACCTCTTTGCCGCCGACTTCGGCCGCCACCTCCGGCGTCGCTCCCATCTCCAGGTGGCGGAAGATATTTTCCAGCACCACGACCGAGTTATCGATCAAGCGGGAAAAGGCCAGTGCTAATCCCGCCAGGACCATGGTGTTGATCGAGCCGCCTCCGGCGCGAATGCAAATAAAGGCCGCCAGCGCGGAGAGAGGAATGGATAAGAGAACCGCGAAGGTAGCGCGTACGCTGCCCAGGAACAACAGGATCATCAAGGCGGTAAGAACCAGGCCGATGCCACCCTCGTTCATCAGGTTCTTGATGGCGGATTTGACGAATATCGACTGGTCAAAGACTACGGCGGTTTTGAGCGAGGAGGGAATGTCGACCAGGTTCTTGATGGCGGCCTTCATGCCGTTGACGATGGTGATGGTGTTGCTGTCGCCGCCTTGCTTCAGGATGGGCACATAGACCGAACGCTGGCCATCGATGCGAACGATGTTGGTCTGGATGGTCCCCGAGTCTTGCGCCTTGCCGACGTCGCCCACCATGATAGAGGCGTTGCCGACCGACTTCAGAGGAAGGTCGTTGATCAGCTCCGGCGTTGGCACCTGGCTATTGGCGTAGATGTTGTAGTCCTTGGGACCGATACGAACATCGCCGGCGGGCAAGATGAGGTTGGATTCGTTTACCGACCGGACCACGTCCATCAAGCTGAGGTTGTGGGCCTCAAGCTTGAGCGGATCGACATAGACCATGATCTGGCGGTAGCGTCCGCCATAAGGCTGGGGCACCGAGGCTCCGGGCACATTGGCAATCTGGTTGCGCACCTGGAACTGGGCCAGATCTTTAAGGTCGGTTTCGTTGAGACCCTTTCCTTTCAAGGTCACCAGGCAGACCGGCTGGCTCGATGCGTCCATTCCCAGCACAACGGGAGGCAGGGTGCCGGGCGGCAATCGGCGCAGATCGGCCATAGCCAGGTTGGCGATATTGCTCAAGGCCGCGTTGGCGTCTGTGCCCGGCTTGAAGTAGATCTTGATCAGGCTCACGCCGGTCAGCGATCGCGACTCGATGTGGTCGATGTTACTGCCCAGAGTGAAGAAGCGCTCGAAGGTGCCGGTGATGTCGGCTTCGATTTGCTGCGGAGGCATGCCGGAGTAGAAGGTCGCCACCACCACCACAGGAATATCGATTTTCGGAAACAGGTCCACCGGCATGCCGGCGATGGTGGTGATGCCCACCACCATGATCACCATACAAATCATGATGATGAAGAAGGGATACTTGAGAGCGAACTTAGGCATTGCTATTCGCTCCCTGACTTCTCTTCATTTACGTCGAAGGCCGGCAACTGTTCGAGCCTCGGCTTTACGGTTTCACCCGACCTGGTAATTCGACTGCCCTCCGGTGATCACCCGTTCTCCCTCAGCCAATCCATTCTTCACTTCAACCAGGTTGGAACCCTGCAAACCGAGGGTCACATTCCGCGCCTGCACGTGGTTCTGACTGTCGACGACGAGCACCGAAGATTGATTGCCATTGGTGATGACGGCTTGCACGGGAATGGTCAAGACGTGGTCTCTGCGCTCCAACTCGAGCGTGGTGTTGGCATACATGCCGGGGGTCAGCGACAAGTCTTTGTTTTCGACATCGATTTCGGTTTGCATGGTTCGCGTGGCGAGGCTTATATCCCTGGTAAAGCGAACCACCTTGCCCACCAGGGTGCGGTGGACAGCATCGACCTGCACGTTTACCTGAGCGCCCACGTGGATAAACTCGACTGCATCCTCGGGAACGGGAATGCGCAGGCGAAGCAGGCTGCTTTCGGAGAGCTTGACGACGGGCAGGGATTGAACGTCGGAGGCGGTACCAGCCTGGATCAGCGCGCCGGTATCGGCATAGCGCCAGATAATCACCCCGTCGATGGGCGCCACTACCCGGGTGTAGTCGGCCAGAGCGCTGACACGCTCGTTATCCGCGCCGGCGACGTCGAAGTTTTGCCGGGCGGCGCTGAGCGCAGACTTGGCTGCATCAATCTGCGCCTGTGCGGCCAAATCCTTCGATTGGGCATCGTCGAGTTCCTGTTCGGCGATCAAGCCGGGTTGGGTGGCCGAGGCCTGTTTCAGCCGGGTGTAATTGGCATGCAGGGAGGCGTGTTCGGACTGTGCGCGAAGGACTTCCTGCTGGGCGCGAGCGATCTCGTCTTTACGGCTGGCAACTTCGGCCACCGTACCCTTCAACTGTGCGCTCAGTTCCGGCACTTCAAGCACTGCCAGGACCTGCCCCTGGCGGACCTTGTCGCCGATGTCGACGTAAATGTGCCGGATGTATCCGGAGACTTTTGCGTGAACATCGATGACCTGATAGGGCTGGAATTGCCCGGCGAGGTTCAGAGTATGCACGATACTTCCCTGCTTCACTGCGGCTACGGTTGCCGACGGAATTTCTGCGGCAACAGCCTGCGAGCTCTTGCCCCTGGAGTTGCACGCAATCACACCGGCGAGGAGAGGCAGCGCCAACCCCGCCGCGAGAATCAAGGCGATTCGCTTTCGCATATCTGCAATGCACCTATTCGATAGATTGATTGCCGGTCGAAGCCAAGATGACGGACTATCCCCGCGGGGACACGCTAGCCGCAACCTGGATTTCGGCGTAAACCGAATACTTATGTTGGTGGTTTTACGAAGAGGAGCTAGGTAAGCGAAGGAGGGGGACGAAAGAAGAAGGCGTTCAAACCTGGGCGGCAGGAAAGGCGCCACGGACGCTTAGCTTCGCGTCCCAGGTGATGGAAGATCGCATGACCGGGGGGATCAAACCGAGGAAGACAAAGGCGAGCAGACTAAAGGGCAAAATCTGCGCGATGACGGGCCAGGCTTCGGTGCTGCTTACGAACAAACCCTCGACCACCGTTGCCTGTTCATTTCGGGAGAGCAGCTTTGCTTCGGGAATCTCATGGGAAGTGGCGTGGGGGGATCATAGAGGGAGAGCTTGTATTGCAGGCCCCAGGCGAAAACGGAAATCGCCAACCCCAGGAATACAAAGTGAACCTGGACAATTTAGGACGATATTGGTGTGAGGAACTCACGATCTCTTTTCAATCATACCAGTCCGAACCCGAGCTGCCGGGGCTAGAGCGGAAGACACTTAGTACTCTTTTGATGGCGCATGCAGAGAAAAGGTAGCCTGAATTATTTTTTATCCTTCATGAATTATTCCGCTGGGGAGCCGCTACCGGCGTAGTGGAAGGAAAAATCCTTCTGGCCAAAACCCGAAATCGTCGTACGCTGATGCGGAACGATGAGAGAGGTGTTTGTGAACCTAGTGGCCGGTCTGAAGAGGCGCGGCCTGCTCAGGGACACCACCCACCTTTCCATCGGACAGGGTTTCCGGCTAGTCATTCAGGCAGCCTATTTCGTTCTGATTGCACGATCGCTGGGACCGGACGCCTACGGCGCCTTCGTGACCGTGGTGGCGATGGCCGCTCTCTGGTCCTTCCGGCCTGGGAACACCTAATCTTTTCATTAAGAATGTGCGCTCCGGCAAACGGGAGGCTCGGTTTGCTGGGGCAATGGGATTCTGCTCACCGTTATTTTTTTTTTTTTTTTTTTTTTTTTTTTTTTTTTTTTTTATATTAAGTTAAAGCTGCGATCTGCTGGGGCAACGGGATTCTGCTCACCGTGCTTTCCGGAACCCTGCTTTCCGCTCTCGGACTTGGGCTGAGCGTAGTCCTTCACCTGAAGACAGTACCTTTTGTGGTTACGATCGTTTGTATTTCAGACCTGGTTTTTCTCAAAGTGACGGAACTGGCGGCATTCGGCTTTACCGCCCTGGACCAGATGAAGCAAACCTCCATGCAAAGTGTGGTTGCCAGCCTGCTTCGGCTGGCCGGCATCGTTGTCTTAATAGTTACAACGCATCCAGTTACTCTCCACCTCTGGGTAGTTGTCTATCTGATTACTACCCTACTGGGCACGATATATGCGGTGGCGCAGGGAGGGCGGTTGTGGGGACACCCGGTTATCGATTTGGCGGCATTCAGGGAAGACGCGGCAGAGGGGGTGTTTTTCAGCGTTGCCGGTTCGGCGACGACGGTTTACAACGACATCGACAAGATCATGCTGAGCAGGCTGGCGGACCTGGCCGCCACCGGCGTGTACGCCGCGGCCTATCGTGTGATCGACGTAACCATGACCCCCGTCCGCTCCCTCGCAGCGGCCGCCTACCCACAGTTCTTCCGTAAAGGGATGGGTGGGATGGCTCAAACCTATCCCTATGCTTTATCGCTGATCGCAAAGACCGCCATCTATGGTTCGTTGGCCTCTACTGGACTGTGGCTGCTAGCTCCGGTCTTGCCCCATGTTCTGGGTACCAGGTACGAGGCGGTGGTTCCGGCAGTGCGCTGGCTGGCACTCATTCCCTTGCTACGGTGCATCCATTCCTTTTTGGCGGATGCGCTTTCTGGTGCGGGACTTCAGCGCGTACGTACCGGGATCCAGGTACTTGTGGCTTTGATCAACATTGCGCTCAACCTGGTTATCTTGCCGCAGTATTCCTGGCGCGGCGCGGCATGGACGAGTGTAGGCTGTGATGGATTGTTGGTTGTTCTGTTTTGGTCCAGTGCCCTTTACTACCACCGCCGGCAGCCACGGTGATTTGCCCTGGTCTTAGCTACCCTGAAAGGGTCACGATTCTTGGGTGGCCAACGGATTGCAAAGTGCTATACTCTTTTCGCAACGTCCCTCTTAAGGACAGAATTCACTCCCAAAAGGCCCAAAGTGGCCTGGAGTGAGTCCCTTTGCGGGCGAGTTAAAGAACTGCTGTTGTATGTGGTTATTACTGCTTGCTGTACACGCCTGATGAAGACAAGACAATAAAGCATAGTCGCGACGGTTTCGTTGTGCGGGAGAAGCAACGTGAGTTCAAGCGGGTTGATTGATAACAATCAACAGTTGGATCACAGCGCGTTATGGAATGAGTCGAAAGCAGACTCCGCGTTCATTGGCGGTCCAAGAGCCGCGCAGGTGATCATCGGCAATCGAGAGATCCACGCGCACCTGGCGGAGATTTTAGAATTGCGCCGGCGGTATGACCGGGAAGATGATCTCACCACGGAGCCGGAATACTTCTTCGCGGTAAATACCGTGCCAAACAGGAGATGTGCGGCGGTACTGATTCGCAAGGATCAGAAACTCGAAGCTTGTGTCCTGTTCTACGAGCATTGCAGATTTGGCATGGGGCTGGGACTCTTCCGAGGTGGAGACTACATCGGCGAGAGCCTAGTGGTTGCGCCCGAGGCGCTCGAGGTGCACTACGTGCATTTGGCGACTCAGGCGCTTTTGAAGAAGCGGCGCGTCCATGGGGTTAGCATCACCATGAAAGCTTCTGCTGCCAGGTGTATCGAGCTGATGGGCCCAGCGAGTTACTTCAGAAGGTTTATCGGGAGTGAGATACAGCACAAACTGCCGCTGGCGAGCACCTACGAGGGAATGCTGGCGAGCCTGGGACCGCGCACCCGTCGCAGCCTGGCGGGAAAGCGCCAGCAACTGGAAAAAAGCACCAACGTACAATTTGTCTCCGAGCTGGATCCGGACCAGTCCCTCGAGGTGATGCTGGGGCTCGAAGCCAAGTCGATGCCACACCGTAACAGCGAGTTTTACCATGCCCGTTATCGCTTGCTGCGGGCAAACTCAGACTTTTTTAACATGGGGCTGCGATTGCCGGATGGACCCTGGTTGAGCCTGGTAACCGGATGGCGGCGCAATCGAGTGACCTATGTGGACCTGCAGATGAACGACATGAATTACAAGAAGGAATCGCTTTCCGCTGTGATGCGAGCCTACTTGTTGGAGCATGAGATTGCGCATAAGCAGCAGCTCATCAATTTCGTTGGCGGTTCTTCCTTGTTGCTGAGACGGTACTGCGAGCCGCTCGAACCGTGCAGCGACATTTTTATCTCGAAGCCTTGTCTGCGCTCGAAGTTCTTCGAGATGCTCGCCCGGCACGCGCAATCGGGAAGCGTTTATGAGCGTTTGAAGCCCGGTGCTGAGGTCAAGGCTTCTTGCGAGACTGAAAGCTGAGCGGGACCCCGGGCCCTGGACTGCTTTGCAATGAATCTGCCGTCTCTTACAGGGAACAAACGAGTTTCGCGTACCCCAATTCTGGCGCAAAGAGCGCGCTCAGAAATGCGGCACCCACGGGTTCGGGCTAGAGAATCCTAAAACTGTGCAGGAGAAACGCGCTCGATGAGGAGAACAGTACTCGCCGCATGGATTGTCATCATGACCTCATGGCATGGTCTGGCGGCCCAGAGCATTGTCTTTGTGAGCCCCAGCACCAAGGGTCCTCTGACCATGTCATGCGCGGAAGGCTCGCTAAAGTCTTTTGAGCAGCTGCACTATCTCGCAGCCGCGCATTACCTGGCGGAACATCTTTGCCAGCAACCGCAAATCGACGGCGCTGTGGGTGTATGGAACGGGCAGGCGGAAAACTCCGGCATGATCGACGGCTGTCCGAATGACCGGGCACGCGAGATTGGTGCTCTTTTGGCGAGATACTACCATCAGGAGAAGGCGCTGGTTTTCGCCCGCGACGCAGGCGGAAAGACATCACTGGTAACCTTTCGAGCCAGCCAACCGCTAGGAGTCATCTCGATCATGATGGCGCAGGCGAAAGTGACGGGCGCCACGGTGATTCCCCACGTGCAAGATAATCTGATACTCATTGTTGCGGCCGACGCGACTCAGCGGGAGGAGTCCATGACCCTATACTCGTTGCTCCATGGCCACCACCTGCATGAGGAGCCGGGCACGGCCGAGCTGATCGGCGATGTTGATCGCACCAAGGCTCGAGATATTTTTACCGGCATTCTTTCGAGTGCGCCTGCGGACGTGCGCCAACTGAACAACGACATGTACTCAGAGCAGTTCAACGACCTGGGGCTTCAGCAGACACCCGAAACGATTGCCGCTCACTAAGACGTTTTCACTTCTACTTTGCAAATGCCACGCGGGGACAAGTCACCGCGCTCATGCTTTGTATCAGGGCACGGCTTCAGCCGTGCCGCAATGGTTGGGTCTGATGAGGGCTTTAGCCCCTGGGCTACGTCTTCCCTTTTGAAGGGCACACGCTTCAGCCCGTACATAGAAAGAAACAAAACGATGGGCTAAAGCCCTGATCAATTCCGGGTTCTGTGCGGCACGACTGAAGTCGTGCCCTGATACAAAGCAAAACCCATAACTGAAGCTCGATAAATCCTACCCCGGGCTCGAGAAAATGTAGAAACTCCAGACCCAGGACTGACGTCCCGGGTAATTCTCAGTCGTCCCTGCGGGACTGGTCTCGCTGGGACGTACACCCAGCACTGCGTGCTGGGCTATTTTCAGCCGTCCCTTCGGGACTGGTCCCGATACACGCGGGGGGCTCTTCTAAGGAAAAGCCACCCCTGAAGCGAAAACGCTGTCGCGCCTTACTTTGCGGCCTTCTCGAGGTGACCCCCAAACTCAAAGCGCATGGCGGAGAGCAGCTTATCCGCAAAATCGGCTTCACCGCGCGAACTGAAGCGTTCGTAGAGCGCTGCGGTGAGTACCGGGGCGGGCACGCCTTCGTCAATCGCCGCTTTGATTGTCCAACGGCCCTCTCCGGAATCGGAGACGTGGCCGGCGAATTCTGCTAATGCGGGGCTTTTGGTCAAAGCAGCTGCAGTCAGATCAAGCAACCAGGAGGAGATTACGCTGCCCCGGCGCCATACCTCGGCGACATCCGACAGGTTGAAGTCAAATTGATAGTGTTCGGGATCGCGCAGCGGGGTGGTTTCGGCATCGATCACCCCGGTCTGTTGGCCGACGTTAGCGTGATGCAGGACGTTGAGACCCTCAGCATAGGCAGCCATGATGCCGTACTCCATGCCGTTGTGCACCATCTTGACAAAGTGGCCAGCGCCGCTGGGCCCGCAATGCAGGTAGCCTTCTTCGGCGGTGCCGCTTACCTTGTCCCGTCCAGGAGTCCGGGGAATGTCGCCGACTCCGGGGGCGATGGTTTTGAAAATTGGGTCCAGGTGTTCGACGGCAGCGGTGGGGCCGCCAATCATCAGGCAGTAGCCTCGTTCGAGACCCCAGACGCCGCCGCTCGTGCCCACGTCGACGTATTGAATGCCCTTTGGGGCGAGCTGCGCACTGCGACGGATGTCGTCGATGTAATAGGAATTGCCACCATCGATGAGAATGTCGCCGGACTCCAGGTGGGGCGCGATCTCGGCTATGGTTTGGTCCACCACGGCGGCGGGAATCATCAGCCAGATGGCGCGTGGCTTGGATAGCTTGCTAACCATGTCCCCGAGCGAGGAGGCGCCCACGGCCTTTGCCTTCTCAAGATCCTGAATCGCTTGTGGCGAACGGTCAAACACCACGCTGGTGTGACCGTTGTTCATTAAACGCTTGACCATGTTGGAGCCCATTCTGCCGAGACCCACCATTCCTAATTGCATCGAATTGCTCCTCTTTCGGTTGTGTTCTTCGTCTGTCTTGCCGGCTTACTTGAGCTTGCGGTAGCGGCTGATGAGGTTATTGGTGGAAGCATCGTGTTGCAGCGCGGCATTCCCCGGAGCTTCAATCTCGGCAATGATGTGCTGAGCCAGGACCTTGCCCAGCTCGACGCCCCATTGATCGAAAGAGTCGATCTGCCAGATGGTGCCCTGGGTAAAGACTGAATGCTCATAAAGCGCGACCAGCTTGCCCAGCGTCTCTGGCGTGAGTTTTTCAGCTAATAGAACGTTGGAGGGGCGATTACCCTCAAACACGCGATGCGGAACGAGCCAGTCTGGTGTTCCCTCAGCTTTTACCTGCTCCGCAGTCTTACCGAAGGCCAAGGCCTCGGCCTGGGCAAAGACATTGGCAAGCAGCATGTCGTGGTGCCGGCCGAGCGGATTGAGGGACTTCTCAAAACCAATGAAGTCACAGGGAATAAGCCGGGTGCCCTGGTGAATCAACTGGTAGAACGAGTGCTGCCCGTTGGTGCCTGGTTCTCCCCAGTAGATGGGGCCGGTGTCGTAGTCGACGTGCTCCCCATCGAGGGTGACGTGTTTTCCATTGCTTTCCATGGTGAGCTGCTGCAGGTAGGCGGGAAAACGCTTCAGATACTGTTCGTAGGGCAATACGGCCATGGTTTGGGCATTAAAGAAGTCGGTGTACCAGACGGTCAGCAGCCCCAGGAGGACGGGCAGGTTGCTCTCGAAAGGGGCGGTACGGAAATGCTCGTCCATCTGGTGAAAGCCATCGAGCATGGCGCGGAAGTTTGCCGGGCCGATGGCCAGCATGGTGGAGAGGCCGATGGCGGAGTCCATGGAATAGCGACCGCCGACCCAATCCCAGAAGCCGAACATGTTGGCGGTGTCGATGCCGAATTTCGCAACTTCGGCGGCGTTGGTGGAAACCGCGACAAAATGTTTGGCGACCGCGGCCTGGTCTCCCTTGAGCCCTGCCAGAGCCCAGTCCCGCGCGGTGTGCGCGTTGGTCATGGTTTCGAGCGTGGTGAAGGTTTTGGAGGAGACGATGAAGAGGGTCTCCGCAGGATCCAGGTCGATCACGGCCTCGGCAAAGTCGGTGCCGTCGACATTGGAGACAAAACGAAAGACCATTTTACGGTCGCTGTAGTATTTGAGCGCCTCGTAGGCCATCACCGGGCCCAGGTCAGAGCCCCCGATGCCGATGTTGATGACGTTCCGGATGCGCTTGCCGGTGTGCCCTTTCCAGTCACCACTGCGGACGCGGTCGGCAAAGGCTGTCATCTTGTCGAGTACGGCGTGGACGCCGGGAACTACATCCTCGCCGTCGACAACGATGGACTCGCCCTTCGGCGCACGCAAGGCGACATGTAGGACCGCCCGCTTTTCGGTCACATTGATTTTTTCTCCGCGAAACATGGCATCCATGCGTTCGCGCAGGCCGGATTCCTGGGCAAGCTGGAGCAGTAGCTTACGCGTTTCCTCGGTGATGCGGTTCTTGGAGTAGTCGAGGAAAAGGCCAGCCGCTTCGGTGGTAAAGCGGGCAGCACGCTGGGGATCGTCGGAAAACAGGGAGCGCAGAGTCACGTTCCGAATTTTTTCGTAATGCGTCTCGAGCGCCTTCCAGGCTGCTCGTTGGGTGAGAGGCTGCATCTTTACTGCTGTTGCCATTGCATTGCTCCGTTTCCCCTGATGGGACTTGCGGTTTAGATGCCCCACCAGCACTTTGGATCTTTCGTGGGCGATATTTCCAATGCAAGGATTCTCTCAGAAGTGAGGTTGCCGCGGAGGTGAGGTTGGGGTTGGGGATTAAAATCGGGAGAATTTTGGGTGTCAGCGGGGGCACCGTGGATTCGACCAGGGTGGTTCGCTAATGCCGAATGAGAACGGCCGACAGAATGGTGGCTCCCACACACGCTCTTCGGGAGGCGGGACACGGTCCAGAGCTCGCGGCACCCGCGGAGTTGGGCACCCTGACTTCCGATTCGAAAAGCGGCGGGGTAGTGGCTGAAAGGTTTGAGTCCTAGGGGGCCAGGGCTGCCAGCGAGTCCTTGATGGTGGGAGTGCCTCCGGCGGCGATGTCACGGCGGCGGATTTGATGGAATTTTGAAAGCACAGCGTTCGCCTTGGCCAGGGCTTCGATCCGCCGGGTGTAGGCCTCGAGCCTGGCTCCCGGGATTGCGAAAACGGCCACGTCGTCGGTGAGTACGTCCAGATAAGCCCGGGCTCCGCAGCAGCCTAAACTCAGGGCCGCCCGGCCAGTGTTCATGACCTGGGGCACGATGGCGCAGGCAGGCCTGCCCATGGCTGGAGCATTTTGGTTTTCCACCTGCTGCGTGGCTTCAGAGAGGATGAGGGTCTGGTTGGCGTTTACGAAGAGGAGCACGACGTCCGGCGGCAATGGAGAAGCTGCCAACGGCGCATATACGACGTATCCAGGCTGCGACGCCAGAACCGGAATCAGGGCCAGGTCTTCTGGCCGCACATATTCGAGCTCGCCGAATACTTTGAGAGCGTCCATCAGGTCGGTCTGCTGCGCGGGCGAGGGCTGAAGGTTGTGGGTATAGACACCTATGGCACAGAGGTTGTGGTCAGAGGCGGAGGTGGCAAAGGCGGCGCTCGCGCCATCTTGCCAGAATCTGCAGCCTGCGGGAACACGGCCGGCGTGCGCTTTTACGCCGTCAGGAATTGTGTCGGTGAAGGAAATCGCTACCGGCGGCTGCTGAAGATCGAGCGATGCGGCAAGAATGGCGGCCAGCTGTGAATACATGTTCATTCCTTCGTCTAGCCTTTGTGCTGGCCTTCGACCGTAAAGCCCAGATCGGTGATGAAGGCGACGATGGCCTGCTCGGTTATCTGGTTGGGATCGAAGCCGACGGTCACCTTGCCTTCGGGATAGGTTGATTTGCTGGAGATGACGCCTTTTTGCTGGCCGAGCATGGTGTCGAGGCCGGTGGCGCAGGTGATGCAACTGAATCCCTTGACCAGATACGTAACGGTCTTACTCGCTCCCGCCGCCATGGCTTCGAGAGGAGCCAGGGTGCCCACACTGGCCATGGTGACGAATTGAAGAAATTGCCTGCGAATCATTTTCGTTGTCTCCTTAGCGAGCGGTTGCGGTGCCGGGTTCATATCTCCAGGGTGTCTGAATACTGGCTTGGTCGGAGAAGCGGGTGTCGGTGTAGTCGCTGAATTCGATCTTCTTATTCAAGACCCCCGTTTCGATCATCAGATCGCGCACCATATCGAAGTCCGCTTTGCGCGGAGCGAGGGGGCTGTAGGTGACCCGATCCATCGGCTTGGTGAGGGCCCATCGCAGCAGTGCGGGTTTCTGGTTGTAGTAGAAGCGGCCTACGAAATCGGCAGCGTCTTCGCGATGAGGCTTGCTGGTATCGAGCCAGAGACCCGAACGGGCGATACCATCGACCAGGGTCTGGACGACCTCCGGACGTTTGTCGATGAGGTCCTGGCGCACGACCAGAATGCATGACATGTAGTCGGGCCAATATTCCCTGGCCTGGAAAAGGACGCGGCCAAAGCCGCCGAGTTCCGCTTGCGAGGGAAAGGGCTCACCCATGACGAAGGCATCGATGGCGTGGGCTGCCAGGGCGCCGGAAACGTCTGGGGGCGCCATCTCGAGCATCTTGATTTCGCTGGGCTTGATTCCCCACACCTTCATGGCGCGAAAGAGGAGAAGGCGCTCGTCAGAAAAGCGGCTGGGAATGGCGATGGTGCGGCCGCGCATATCGGCAAAGGTCTTGATCGGGCCGTCTTTGCGGACGACCACCGCACTGCCATAACGGTGCCCCAGGTACACGACCTTGATAGGAACCCCCTGGGAAACGAGAGCAATCGCCAAAGGGGCAACGATGAAGGCGGCTTGCACCCGGTTCGAGATGAGCGCTTCCTTGATCTCTGGAAAGCCCTGAAACATTCTGGGCAGGAACATTTCTCCCGATAGAGAGTACTTGGAAATGTAGTCGGTTACCGGGCAGGTGAGCTGGCAGGTAACGGGGAGATAGGCAACTGTAATTTTTCGTTTCTCGGGTGGTTGATAGTCATTGAGAACCGCTCCCCAGTTCACGTTCAGATAGGCATGCAGTCCTGTGATCAACAGGAGCCATCCGAAGACACCCAACGCGATTTTAGTTTTAAGACTCATCGCGAAAACCCCAGCGAACGGATTTGATTTTTTCCAGCCGGCGGAAGCCGGTATCGAGGATGAGCCCGATGAGGCCGATGATCAGCATGGCGGCAACCACCAGGTCGTAACGCTTGCCGGAGTTGCGCGAATCGATCACCAGGTAGCCCAGGCCGGAATCGACGGCGATCATCTCGGCGGCAACGACGACCAGCCAGGCGATACCGAGCGCGATGCGCAAACCGACAATGATTTTTGGCAGCGCGGCGGGGAAGACCACCCGGGTAAGAAGCCGGGAGGGCCCGAGGCCGAAGTTGCGTCCGGCGAGGCGGAACACGGAGGGCACATTGGATACGCCGTCGACGCAGGCCACGATGATGGGAAAAAGCGCTCCCAGGAAGATGAGCGAGGTGGCGGCATGGTCGCCGACACCAGCAGGATGATGGCGACAGGAATCCAGGCGATGGGGCTGATGGGGCGAAGAATCTGCAGTACCGGGTTCACGACCTGGTTGGCCGCCGGATACCAGCCGAGGGTCAGGCCCAGCGGGAATACCGATCACGGCCGCAGCGCCGAAGCCAATGGCCACGCGGCGAAGGGAGTCGATGATGTCGCGCCACAAGACCTTTTTGCGGATGAGCTCGGCGATTCCCTTCTTCACATCGAGCGGCGAGGGAAAGATTTTTGTGGCGGTCCAGGCGACGGAATAATGCCATAGCGCGAGAAAGAGCGCGGTGGCCAGGAGCGGCCAGAAGAACTTCTCCCACTTTTTTGGTTCGGCGAGGGAGTTCATATTTTGTGGGCCAGACCGATCTGCTGGAAAATTCCGTCGCGCAGTTCAAGGTAGCGTGCGGAGCTGATGTCGCGGGGATGCGGTATATCGATGTTGACGATTTGCTGGATGGTGGCGGGGCGGGCGCTCATCACGACGACCCGGTCGGCAAGCTGCACGGCCTCATCGATATCGTGGGTCACGAAGATGATGGTTTTGCGCTCCGCCTCCCAGATGCGCAGCAGTTCGCCGCGCATGACGAGGCGGGTGATGGAGTCCAGCGCTCCGAAGGGCTCGTCGAGAAAGAGCATGTCGGGGTTCACGGCCAAAGCCCGCGCTACTTCGAGCCGTTGTTTCATGCCGCCAGAGAGTGCGGGCGGATAGGCTTTTTCAAAGCCTTCGAGGCCGACCATCTTGATGTAGTGAGCGACACGCTGCCGCCGTTCCGCTGCAGGCAGATGGAAGAGGCCGAAGGCGATATTGCCTTCGACAGTGAGCCAGGGAAAGACGCCGCGCTCCTGGAAGACAAAGATGCGGCGGGGGTCGGGTCCGTGGACTGCTTCGCCATCGATCTTGATCTCTCCGCTGGTGGGGGAAAGAAAGCCGGCCATGGTGCTGAGCAGGGTTGATTTGCCGCAACCGGAGGGGCCGAGCAGACAAACGAACTCTCCTTCGGCAACTTCGAGGCTGATGTCGTTGAGCACGGGCGTACTTTTGCCGTCGCGCGTGAACACCATGTGGACGTGCTCGGCCTGTAGCTTCGCGTTTTGTCACTAATCCTCCGAGTAACTCCAGCGCAGCGACTTCACCTGTTGCAGAGATCGCATCCCTATATCCAGCAGCAGGCCGATGAGGCCGATGATGACCATGCCGGCGACCACGAGGTCATAGCGGTTGCCGGCGTTACGCGCATCGACGATCAGGAAGCCGAGGCCGGAGCTTACGGCGATCATCTCCGCTGCGACCACCACCAGCCAGCCGACGCCCAAGGTGATGCGCATGCCGATGATCAGTTGTGGAATGACCGCGGGAAAGAGGACACGGGAAACCAGGGCTGCTGGACCGAAGACCGAAATTGCGGCCGGCATTGATGTAAACCGCCGGAATGCCCCGCACCGCATTCATGGCGGTCAGGAGCAGGGGGAAAAAGCAGCCGAGAAAGATAAGAAAGATGGCCGCCAGGTCGCCGACGCCGAACCAGAGAATGGCGATGCGGAATCCAGGCCAGCGGGGAGATGGGGCGAAGAATCTGAATCAAGGGATTGAGGGCCATCTCTGCGCGGCGGTTCCAGCCGATGATGAGCCCTAAGGGCACAGCCAAAGCAACCGCCAGAACGAAGCCCCAGGTCACGCGGAATAAGCGAGGCGACCACGTACTTGAGCAGCAGGCCGTGCTGCAGCAGGTCGCCGATTCCGGTGACGACTCCCCAGGGCGTGGGCAAGAGGTGGATGGGGTTCCGGGTGACGGCAAATTGCCACAGCAGCAGCAGGACTGCGATGAGCGCGATCGGGCGGAGACGGACAATCAAGCCTTTCGACCTCTTTCTTGCCTCGATCGAGTCCTGTGGTGCGCAGTCGCATTCTAGCGCCATTGCGCGGGCAGTCGCGCCTACCCAGGGGCTAAAGAGATCTGCGTGATCGACCCGACTAGTGGGCATCGCGAATGATCCGTGATTGATGTTACGTGACTATCAGCCTCTCGAATCGTCATCGATAGTTGCTGAAGAGTCTTGGCTCTCACGCAGACCTAAAGCCCAGTCTTCGTTGAGCCACTTCGACGGCCCTGCTGAGACGCAGCCGGGATGCAAAGGCGATATGGCCATTCGGTGACGTCCGAAGAGACTATTCCGCAGCCTAGAAAACGAATCTCGAGGTGAAGGCAAGCTCATGGTTATAGGTGTGGAATTGCGAGGTGGCAATCTGCATGCCTGCGCCGAAGGCAACGCCGGTGCGGCTTCGCTCGTCGCTGGGATGCAACTTGAATTTGCTGAAGACGATGCCCGGGGTCAGAAAGTTCTGCTTCTTGCCGTCGTTCTTTCCGCCAAAAAAGTAGGTGGTGTTCGACTCCAGCTCGGGCCATACGTATTTGGCCAGATGATATTGCGCGGTGGTATTCCAGGCGATGGAACGGCCCAGCTTGTTCGTCTCCTCCGTCGGCAGGTTTCCTCCAAGACAGGAAATCACATCGAACTTCCGAAACCCCTTACCAGAAAGAAGCGTCGGCGCGACGGAGGAATCGGGGCTGCCGTTGCTGTGACTGCCGGTGGGGATGGTCGCGACAAGTTGAGCACTCAACATGAAGTTACCCTGCTTTTCGTTGCGGGAGAAAATGCGGTACTTGTAGAGGAAGCCTACATCCCCGAAACCGTCTTTCACTTTGGGCGTGTTGTGCTGAATATAGGGCGCGTAGTAAACATCGACTTCACTGTTGAAGCCAGGGATCAGGTTCAGACCTCGACTTGCTCCGTAGTTCCAGGTTGAGGTGAGCGTCGGGGTGATCTGGCGGGTGAAGTCCGCACGAAAAACCTGGATCAGCATTGGATAGGGGGCGACCAGCGGCGGCGGCCATGATGGCTGCCTGGCCTGGGTCGCGCTGGCTCGTGCCTCCCATTTGGCAAAGAAGTTGTCCTGGGAGAGCAAGGTGCTGGTTGTGGCCGCCAGAAAGAAAGACAGGGTAAAAATTTTTCGTGTCATATGTGTCTGCGTAAGGGTGCTTGAATGGTTCGCGACGGTCAACCTCCCAGGGGATGAAATGTATATCAACCTTTCGGCTGAGAACAGGGATGTTTGAAAGATGCGCTATTCTGGACGCGAGGAAACGATGCAGCAGCAGTACATTGAGCGCGTGGTGGATCTTACGGAGCCGGAAGCCAACCAGTTCTATCGCCTCTCGGTCGAGGAGGCAAGAGAGATTGTTTTGCACGGGCCTGCGGAGGCCGTGGGCCGCATCGCGGGTTCGTTTGCACTGGTCGCCCGCGAAGGCAAGACGGTAAAGATGGCGCGCTCGCTGGATCGTCCCTTGCGCTACTTTCTGGCCAAGCGCCAGGAGGGGCCGGTGCTGATTGTGGCGGCGCGCATCGATACGATTTACCAGTGGCTGAAAGCGGAGGGGCTCGAAGGTCAGTTTCATCCCAGCTATACGAGGATGGTTCCCGCGCACCACGTGGTGGAGCTGCAGCTTATCGGTTGCCCGGATCCGGATCCGGTTTACACCCGTTTCTTTACGCCTGCGCAGGGGGTGCTGGGCACCGACCTTGATCAGATCGGGCGAGCATATATCGGTGCGCTGGCGGACGAGTTGGCGCAGTGGCTGCCTCGCGTGCCTGCCGATGAGCCGATCGGCGTGTGCTTCTCCGGCGGCATCGATAGCGGCAGCGTCTTTCTTACCGCCTACCACGTCATGCTCAAGCTGGGCATGAATCCCTCGCGGCTCAAAGCGTTTGTGCTCGATGTGGGCGATGGTCCCGATGTGGGGCAGGCCCGCGCTTTCCTGGATGCTGTTGGGCTGGGGCTTTTCCTCGAGCCGGTGGCGGTGGATGCGTCGTCGCTCGATGTGGATGAGACCATCCGCGTGGTCGAAGATTACAAAGCGCTCGATGTGCAGTCGGCCACCATGGCGATGGCGTTATGCCGGGGGCTGCGGCAACGCTATCCCGATTGGCGATACCTGATCGATGGCGATGGCGGGGATGAGAACCTCAAGGATTATCCGATCGAGCAGAATCCTGAACTTACGATTCGCAGCGTGATCAATAATCCGATGCTGTACCAGGAAGGCTGGGGCGTGGGCAAGATTAAACACTCGCTGACCTACAGCGGAGGGCTTAGCCGGTCTTACAGCAGAACCTATGCTCCGGCGCATCACTTCGGGTTTCGTGGGTTCAGCCCTTATACGCAACCGTCGGTGATTGCGGTTGCGGAAGGGATTCCGTTCATTGCTCTGACGAACTATGACGTGGAACGGCTGTATCCGCTGAAGGGCGATATCGTGTCGCGCGGGGTAAAGGCTGTTACCGGCTTCGATATGCCGGTGTTCTCCAAGCGGCGCTTCCAGCATGGGGCGGTTTCTGAAGAGACACTGCATTCCCGGCTTCCCTTTCGCGAGGCGGAGTATCGCCAGAAATTTCTTTCCCTGTATTCATGAGCGCCGCGGTTGATGCTGGATCCTGAGTCGCCGTCCGGCGCGGGAGAAACGCGATCCTTATATTCCTTATGAGTATTTTGTCGAAGAGGAGTGTGCCGCCGAGGGAGCCGTGGAGCCGGTTGCCACCGTTTTTCTTACCAATCGGGAATGTCCGTTTCGCTGCTTGATGTGCGACCTGTGGCGCAATACACTCACGGAAACGGTGCCGGTGGGGGCGATCCCGGCGCAGATCGATCATGCGCTTCTGCGGCTTCCGCCGGCAAAGCAGCTCAAGCTCTATAACAGCGGGAGTTTTTTCGATCCTCATGCGATTCCTCCGCAGGACTACGGGCGATCGCGCAACGCGCCAATCGCTTCGATCGGTTGATCGTGGAGAATCATCCGGCGCTTA
This sequence comes from uncultured Acidobacteriaceae bacterium, assembly GCA_963717225.1. Classification (GTDB taxonomy): domain Bacteria; phylum Acidobacteriota; class Terriglobia; order Terriglobales; family Acidobacteriaceae; genus PALSA-350. The sequence goes on from CAVQWB010000016.1 coordinate 44,837, forward strand.
CGGGTGACGCTTGCCTTCGCTTCCGCGATATGCTCAGCGGCAGGCTGGAGGTGGCCATGGGTTTGGAGACGGCGCATCCGGAGGTTCTCGCCAAACTTAACAAACGGATGACACTGGATCAGTTCTCGAGTGCGGCAAAATTTCTGCGCCGCAACGAGATGGATGTTCGGGTTTTTATCCTGGTGCAGCCTCCTTATATGCCGGCGGCAGAGGCGCTGCATTGGGCGGAGCGCTCTTTGGATTTTGCCATGGAGCATGGGCGACGGCCGCAGTGCTGATTCCTACGCGCGCGGGAAACGGTGTCATGGATGAACTGATGGCGAATGGGCAATTTGCCCTCCCGCCCTGCATACGTTGGAGTCGGCAATGGAGTACGGCTTGGGTCTCAAGGCGGGCAGAGTGTTCGCGGACCTTTGGGGATTGCGCGCGTCCTGCGCGGGTTGCCACGCGGAGCGCGCCGCGCGTTTGCGGCAGATGAACCTGCGGCAAGTGGTGCTGGAGAGGATTGCCTGCACCAGTGCGGGGTGCCAGTTGAATCGTGAGGTTGACCTGGTGATCGTAGGCGCCGGCTTCGGCGGCAGCCTGATGGCGATGATTGCTCGTCGGCTCGGGCTTTCGGTCGTGCTGCTGGAACAGGGCCGGCATCCGCGCATGGTGATTGGCGAATCCACCACGCCGCTCAGCAATCTGCTGCTGGAAAGGCTGAGCGCGACGTATGATTTGCCGCGGATTGCACCGCTGGCGAAATGGGGAGCTGGCAACGCGCTTATCCGCAGATTGCTTGCGGGCTGAAGCGTGGGTTTAGCTTCTTCCACGAGACGGATGAACTGCTGGTGGCGGCGAGCCCGCATGATGATATCGCCGACACGCATTGGTATCGGGCCGAAGTGGATCAATTCCTGGTGGTGGAGGCGCAGAGGCTCGGGGTCGAGTACCGCGACAGCGTGCGGATCGAGACGGTTGGATTTCGCGGAGGATGGCGCAAACCTGGTTGGCCGCGCGGGGGATGAACCGTTCCGGCTCCGGGCCAGGTTTCTGATTGATGCCACCGGGCCGCGCGGTTTCCTGCACCGCGCCTTGCGTTCCATGAATCTCCATTGCCCGGGCTGCCGGCTACGGAAAGCCTCTACAGCCACTTCACCGGAGTCGGGCGAACGAGATTGCGGGAGACGGACCTCCCTATCCTGTCGATGATGCGGCGGTTCACCACGTCTTCGATGGCGGGTGGGTGTGGGTGCTTCGATTCAACAATGGAGTTACCAGCGCCGGAGTCGCGGCCACGGATGTGGCTGCGGAGTTGGCGCTGAGCGAAGGCGAACCTGCATGGCAGCGGGTTCTGGATCGGGTGCCGGCGTTGCAATCGCAATTCGGGCAGGCGGTGGCCTGCCAGCCGTTCCGGCACATGCCGGCGATCAGTTTTCGCAGCTTGCCATCGCGGGCGAGCGATGGGCGATGTTGCCGTCGGCGGCCGGATTTGTTGATCCGCTGCTTTCGACTGGTTTTGCGCTTACTTGATGGGGATCGAAAGGCTTGCGCGGATCTCTCGAAAGATCGCGATTCGGTGACTTGCGCGGCAACTGCAAGGCTACGCGCGGCAAACGGATGTGAGCTTGTTGGCTGCCAGCCGGTTGATTGGTGCGCTCTACGCGACCATGGGCAATTTTCCTGCGTTTACCGCGGTGTCGCTGTTGTATTTTGCCGCGGTTAGTTTTGCTGAGACGGCATATCGGTTGGGAAAGCCAGAGTTGGCGCCTGGATTTCTTTTCATCGACATCCGATTTTGGTCCGGCGTCGCGGATTTGCTGGAGCGAGCGCACAGATTGGATGGGGCCGAGACACGCGGGCGTTTACGGAAGAGGTTTTGCGGTTGATTGAGCCATTCAATGTGGGTCGTTTCGGTGATCCTGCGCTTCGTAATTGGTATCCGGTGTGCGCTGAAGATTTGATGCGATGCGGGATCGAAGTTGGGGGCTAGCCGGGAGGAGATTGCCGCTATGTTGGAAAGGTCGGGTTTTTACCGGTCGCACAGGCCAGCAGTAGTAAGTCATTGAGAGGAACCGCAGATCTCTCCACTCCGGCTTCGCTCCGGTCGAGATTACAGGATAGGTCCAGCTGCAGATCCCCGAGGGTAACCCCCCACTGCAGCCGCGACCGGGCGGGATGACAAAGGGGACGAGCGAAGTTTCGTGGAGGGCAGTTGGAGGGATCCAGAGCGCTTATGCGAGAGGCTTTGCGATTCTTGAAAGGCGACCGGGTGGGCTGCGACGATTCCCTTTCCTTCCTGCACGGTGATGGCTTGGTTGGGGGTCAGGTTTTCGAGGGTGTCTTTATGGCCGCTGGGCCAGGCTATGGTCAGATGCATTTTTCGGCCTGGGTCGGGCTTGCCTAAGCCGAAGGTCACCGGTAACTCACTTTGTGACAAATAGCCGGAGCCGGTCTTCACCATGCGTAGCAGCCGGAGATTCTTATCTACCTGAAGCGTCAGCTTGGCGCCGATGCCGTCGCGGTTGGAACGGGTGCCGATCAGCTTGACCCGCAGCATGTCGTTCTGATTACCGTTCTCATTGCGGAGCAGGCGTGCCGGGCCATCGGCTTCGGTAATCACCAGGTCAAGATCGCCATCGTTGTCGAAATCTCCATAGGCCGCGCCACGTCCCACGACTGGGTGCTGCAGCGCGGGACCTAACTGGGTAGACATGTTTTCGAATTGGCCTTTTCCGCGGTTGCGAAATATCAGCGCGGGTTCCGCATACTTCAGATGCGGCTGGGTCACGCTGATGTCGTCGGCCACATGACCATTCACCGCCAGTACGTCCAGCAAGCCATCCAGATCGTAGTCGAAGAAGAACGTACTGAAAGTAAGCGATTGCAATGACCAGCGATCGATGCCCGTTGCTTCGGAGGCGGAGGTATACAGGCCTGAGCCGTCGGTGCGGTAGAGCGCCATGCCTTCATTGGTGAAGTTGCCGATCACCAGGCCGGGATGGCCTGAATTGTCATAGTCGCCGTTATCGACTCCCATGCCCGCGCGGGTGGCGCCGGCGTCGCTGTAGGCCACACCGGCCTGCACAGCAACGTCAGAGAAAGTGCCATTGTGGTTGTTGCGATAGAGCTTGTTCGGCTGGGTGTCGTTGGTCACCAGCAGATCGAGCCAGCCGTCGTCGTCATAGTCCACCAGGGCTATGCCGAGTGACTTGCTGGTCGCGTCGAGCAGCCCGGCGCGCTGGGTGACATCTTCGAAGGTGCCATCTCCGCGATTGTGGTAAAGCCTCGCGCTCTCGCCCTTGTAAACCTGGGGAGTGCAGTAGGATTTGTTTTTTGTGTCGAGGGAGCAGAACTGGTCCTTGGCAATCGACCATTCCACGTAATGGGCGACAAACAGGTCGAGCTTGCCGTCGTTGTCGTAGTCGAACCAGACCGCGCCGCTGGAAAATCCGCTGCCCCCTACTTTCGCGCGTGCCGTCACATCGGCGAAGCGGCCATTGCCAAGTTGCGGAACAGGTGGTTGGATCCGACGGCGGTGATATAGATGTCGTCTTTGCCGTCGTTGTCGTAGTCGCCGACAGCGCAGCCCATGCCATACATCTCGACTGCCAACCCTGCCTGCCGGGTGCGATCGGTGAAGGTTCCATCTCCATTGTTGTGGTAGAGCGCGGGGTAGTTTTTGGATGAGCCATGACCTGGCCAATCCATAGAGTTCACAAACAGGATGTCCTGAAATCCGTCATTGTCGTAATCCAGTACACAGACACCGCTCCCCATCGTCTCAGGAAGATATTTCTTTCCGAAGGCGCCGCTGTGGTGGCGAAAAGAAATTCCCGAAGCGGCGGTGGCATCGACAAAACGAATCGGGCCGGAAGGCCGTTGCGCCGATGCGCTCGATATCAGGGTCCCCAGCAAGCAGCAAGTAAGATAGCGCCACAATCGTTCAGGCATGCGCGACCAGAAGACGGGCACGGCGGGCATCCATCCACATTTCGAGGAGCATGGCTGTAGGTCCTACCAGGAAGAGGGCGTAGAACGGTGCATATACCGCCTGGTGGAGGCGGAACACCATTTCGACCGCAGCCACAGCAAACACGGTCACGCACTGGCCGGTCTTCGAGCGGACGGTCGTCCGAGGATCGGTAATCATGAAAAAGATGAATAACTGGTACATCGGTCCGGTGATGGGAGAGATCTCCGAGCTCCAGGGATCGCCCGTGATCCAGCTGCGCAGCAAAGCGAACCCCAGGAATGATAAAACGTAGGTCGCGCTGATATGAAAGCGCCGCAAGCGCCAGATGATCGCCGAGCCGAGGGTCCAGATCACGATCATCGGCCAGACAAAATTACCCCACTGGATGCTGAGACCGGCCACCGTGCCGGAAGCGAGAATGAACATGGCAACGATACCGAAGTTGGACGGGTTCCAGATATGGCGATCGTGGACGCGCAGCACATACTTCGAGGTGATGGAAATCAGCGCGCACAGGGCATAAGGCCAGAAGGCAGGCGAACGCACCAGGATGCCGACGCTGATGCCGGTGATGTAAGCACTGGCCAGGTTTGGCCACTTGCCGAGGTAAATGCGCGACAGAAACAATTCAGCGATAAGGCTGGCGCCAATCGCCAGTAAGGTACGGGTGTAACTCTCAAGGATGCCGTAGGAGAGTTGGCCTACCAGCAGGACACAGGAGATCAGCAGGGGGGAAAGATAGCGGTTGGATGGGCTGAAGAATCGCTTCCACGCCGCCTCAAGCTTTAACGGTTGCGCGATACCAACGCCGTGACTCATTCGGCCTCCCTGACATTGTAGAGCTTTCCGGGGGCGAGGTTCTCGATGGTTTGCACTTTGCCCGACGGCCAACGGATGACTGCCTTCTCAATCTGCGGGTTCTTGCCCAGGCCGAAATGCAGGCGGCGATCGTTCTGGGCGGCAAAGCCGCTTCCGCCGGAAACCTGCTGAACCTGCTGCTGCCCATTCCAATAGAGGGTTACCTGAGCGCCGATCGCACTCCTATTACTCCTGGACCCTTCGAGGGCAAATTCGACCCAGCCGTTCTGTGGGTTCACGGTGTTCTTGTAGATCAGCAAGGGGCCGCGCTGGTTAGCCACCACTACATCCAGAACCCCGCGATTCCACAAATCAGCCATCGCAACCGAGCGGCCGTCATAGGTATCGGTTGCACCAACGGCCTGGGCTACATCCACAAATTTTGCCGCCCCGTCATTGATCCAGACTTTCTTTTGCTGATAGCCCGACAGGCTGCGGCCATCGAAGGCGGGCCAATCTTTCGCGTCTCCGATTATCTTGCTATTGCCACCCGCGACTCTGGAGAAGTCATACCAATAGCTCTTCGTCCGGCTGAGGGAGATATAACCGTTGGCGAGATATAGGTCCAGGAAGCCGTCGTTGTTCAGGTCGCCAAACTGCGCCCCGAAACTCCAGCCGCCCAGCTCCACGCCCATGTCGCGCGCCAGGTTTTCATATTTAAGGGTTGGACCCTCCCGGGGCACCCAGAGATTATTGCCCTGTATCAACACCCCCTCCTGCGAGATGTTGGAGACGTAGATGGCGTACTTGCCCTGATTCAAAATGTCTCCATAGGAAACATTCATCCCGCTCTTGGGCGCAAAGCCTACGCCGGTCGCTTCGCCGGCTTCGCGAAAGTGTCCGCCTTCATTAAGGAAAAGCTCGGAGACGCCGTAGTCGTTGGCGACGAAGAGGTCGGGGTGTCCGGTGCCGCGCAAGTCCGCGGCCGAAGCGGCAAGCGCCCACCGATTACTTCTAATTCCCGCCCTTTCGCTGACCTCCTCAAACTTGCCATTGCCGAGATTATGAAACAAGAACTTTCGGCCGCCATTTTTTGCGTACTCAAAACTCTCCGGCATCACGCGCGTGGTATCCAAATGCCAGAGATCCAGCTTTTCGGAATAGTACCCGCCAACAAACAGGTCGAGCCGCCCATCGCCGTCATAGTCAAACCAGACGGCGGTGTTGGTATTGATCCAGGGAGGTAAGCCGGCAGCGTCGCTAACCCGTGTAAACCCATGGCCCTGATCATTATGAAAAAGCTCGGGCTTTCCCCATTTGATGAGAAACAAGCTTTCGTAACCGTCATTGTCGTAGTCGCCCAGCCCGCTCCCATGGAGACTCCGGTTCCCGGCTGGTTCACATCGGCCAGTCCCATCTGTGCGGCAACATCCTGGAAAGTGCCATCGTGCATGTTGCGGTAGAGGTGATTCTGGCTGCCGATGGCGCTGTTGGTCGCGTATATGTCAGGCCAGCCATCGCGGTCGAAATCGACAATGGAGACGGAGGCACCCATCGACGCAACCTCGGGCATGATGCCTTCCAGCTTGGCGTCCAAGGTCGGGGCCTGATGGATAAACTTCACGCCGGCCTGGTGTGAGACCTCCTGCAGATGGAAGCCGTAGCGCGCGATTGCCTGGCCCTGATCCAACTTTGCCTGGGCTTCTTCGCGCCGCGCGGAAACCTGCCTTATGGCAAGTGGAGTGGCTAACATGCCCACAAACAGAACGGCCAGAACTATTCTTGCACTGAGGCTCGCTTTCATTGGGTTGCGGTGCTCCTGAGTGCCTGGTCGATCGGTTGCGCGGTCACGTAGCGGGTGTGGTAGTTCTGCCAGTCGTCTGGATGTTGACGGTACACCCACTCGCTCTCCAGATTGCCTGGAGCCTGGTTGTACTGAGTCTTTGCGTGGTACGGCAAGGGCTGAACGGTTCGAGACTCGACGGTGTTGTAGTCTCCATCCTTAATCCAGCCGTCGCCGGCAATTACGTAATCCCGCACCCAGCCAGGGGGAGGTGGAGCCTGCTCGGGAAATGCAAGGTAATCTCATCGCCGGCATTCATGATCACATAGCGATCATCGATGGAGGCCAACAATGGGCGGACATCGCCGTAGCGGGTGTAGTAGCCCTCAAGATCGCGCCAGACCTGGGTGCTGGCTGCGATCTGGTTGTAGTTAGGTAATTCGGGAGAAGAGGGATTGGCCTGGGTGACCACGGAATAGCCGCGGTAATGAAGATCGGCCAGCGATGGATCCAGGCGCGTGATTTTTAGTTCAGTGTCGGGCAAGCCCTGGGCCCACTCAATCTGATCCCAATAGACTTCAAGGTTCGTACGCAGGCGTAACTTGCGCGGCGTGCCCGGTAGAAAGACATTTTCCAGGTTGATGAGACAGGTCTTCTTGCGGCCGGCCGGGAAGCCCAGGTTCGCCCGGGCGGTGTGCCATCCTCCGTGCCCGTCCGGAACTTCGAGGCTCAGTGGTTGTGCCTTCTGGTGATGCCCCTGGCTGATGGCGACGTTCACAGAGGAGTCTGTCGGATGTACCCATCCCCTGGCTATCAGCCAGAGCGGGCCACTCGCAGGCACATCGTTGCCCAGGTCTACCTCGACATAGTGATCGCGGGTAAGGCCCTGGTATTGTCCGCGGCCGAAGGTATCGAGATACTTGCCGTCGAGGTGCTGACGGTCGCGGTTACATCGGTGCCTTGGTCATCCGTTGCTTTCGCAATGGCATGTGGAGGGGCGACGGTGGTGATGGCGAGCTTGGCGCCGGCACCACGAACCGCTCATCGGTAAAAATTTCGGTGCCGGCCGGATGGTCGACGACCATCAACTTCAGGTAGTCGTAGTAGAAGGTTTCCCATAGCTCGCCGGTGAGCCTCAGATCGTAATAGCCATCGTGGGGCGCGAGCTGATCGCGGTTGATCTTGTACCACTCTTCGGTGGCGGCGATTCCGGGGGAACCCACGGAGTCGATTTGCAGACCGATCGCCGAACCCCAGGGGACCGCGTCTTTCACGAAACTCATCTGCTTGCCGTTCCAGGCAAACAGAAAGGGACAGGAGCCCTTCAGACGCTGCTCGGTCAGCACTTCCTGGTCCGCCTTCAAGGCGAACTCGGCGTTTTGCATGCCATTGGGCCAGAGGACGGTGACTACGTCGGCGCTGGTTTGCTCGCCCAGGCCGAAATGCAGTTGGGGGTGAGGTAATTGCTTGCTTCTGCACCAGCAGCCCGGAGCGTAGTTCCATTTCCCCTCCGATACCGAAGGAGTTGATGCGCTGGTCGCCGGTGGCTACGCGGGCCCGGGGCCGGAGAATTTGCCAGTGGTAGTTTTTGCTTCCATGATTGAGCGCTTGTTGCGCTTCCCCGTTCGGGGAGAGGCCGAGCAAGTCCAGCTTCCCGTCAGCATTGAGGTCGGCGACGTCAAATACGCGTGGGGAACCTGCAGGCGCTGGCAGGAGAGTGAATTTCTGGCTCCGTTGTTTAGCCATATAAAAGCGCCGGGGGCATCGCCAGGATTGAGCGCTACCGGGAGCAGTAAAAGGTCCACCGCGCCGTTGTTGTCGAGATCCGCGGCATGCAAGCGTACTTCTGCTGCAAGGTGGGGGGCGTTCCCCAGCGGGGCTACGTTCCACGTATCGCCGGCACGTGCGATCGCGACCAGTGCACCTGTCTGTTCCAGCGCTACCAGATCGAGCGTTCCTGAGGAACTGACGTCAGCGACAGTTACTGCTTTTACTGGCGGCAGATTTGCAGGCAGCGGAAGCTCGTTAAACACGCCGCCTCTCTGGTTGTGGAAGAAGTGAAGAATGCCGGAGCCATCGATCATGGCTGCGTCGGGATTACCATCGCCATCCAGGTCGACCCAGGCCAGACCGCGCAGGCCCGAGATGCCGTTAAACGGATGGATCGCAGTGAAGGTTCCATCGCCATTGTTTCTCAGGACTAGCGGAGGTCCCTGGTGCGCGCCTAGCAGGATGTCCATATCCCCATCGGCCTCTACATCGATCGCCCAGGCGCCGGTGTAGGTGGCATGGAGCAATGCCGGAGGCAGCTTGGTTTGGGCAGTCACGTCGGTAAAGGATGTAGGGCTCTCCTGGCGGAAGAAGCGAACGCCGCCTTCCCCTGCCAGCACCAGGTCAGTTTTGAAGTCGTAATTGAAGTCGACGGGCAGGATGGACTCGGGTTGCAGCGGCGAATCTGCGGAGCCTCCGGGAAAAGGAAGTTCTGCGCCAGTCGACAGCTTAACAATGTGGCTGTTGCCTACGGCGATCGCCGGAGCTCCCGCGCCGCTGAGCGAGACAGCCCCGATCCAGGTCCACGGGCTCCCTGCCCCGGAACTTAGACCGGTCATTGCCTCGGCGCTGGAAGTTGATCGCGGTGTCGGCGGGCGCCGGAGCAAACGTTGGGGAGGGCAGCAGCAGGAACCGGGTGAAGGGCGTGGCCTCGTTGCCTGCTGTTGGCTGTATCAGGTTGAGGCTTTGACGAAAGTCCGGTACGCGCATGAGAGAGTTGCGCAAGAATGCGATGCGAACGGCGGCTGATCGAGGATCGGGGCCAGCGGCGGCAGCTTGCAAAGCGGTCCACTGCTGTTGCACTTCCGGCGGCCAGGTTGCCGCGCGCGCGCTCAGTCGCGACACTACGGTGTGCAGGGTCTGCGCATCGCCCCGCTTTGCCGCCACTCGTCCGAGTTCCAGCAACGCGGCTGGATTGTCCGGTTGTGCGACGAGAATCTTTTCCAGCAATTGTTGGAACTCGGCCGCTCCGTTGGCATCGCCCTGACGCTCAATTTCCTGGGCCAGCAGATACATGGCGCGCAGGTTACGCGGGCTTATCTGGACTGCTTTGCGGAGTTCGGCGATCGCCTGGGAGGGATTGCCTCGTTTACTTTCGAGCACACCGGATAAGTAGTGCAGCTGGCCGTTTTGCGGCGCCAGCTTTTGCGCTTGTCCTAAGCGTTGGGCTGATACATCGAAGTTTCCCTGACGTAATGCGAGCAGGCCCCAGTTGGCCCAGCCGGCGGGTTCTCCTGGCGCCAGTTGCGTTGCTCGCTCCAGGGTGGCGTCGGCACGCACGTCGTCTCCTACCTGCAGCGCCGCCAAACCCACGTAAAAGGCTGTCACTTCGTCCAGATATGCCTTGGTGTCTGGCTTGGGTAATCCGGAGGGGTGGCATCCAGTCAGAAACAGGGTGAGGATTGCTGCGATCCCGCAATAGGCGCAGGGGCTTGCTGCCCGGTTCCGCCGTCTTTGCAAGATTTCACTCCTCATATGGCCGTATGTTCGCACTCCCACGCTAGCTTACGTCACCGATGTGCTGGCTTCCTATCCGGATCGCGGGTGCGGAAATGCGCGGTCTGACGAGGCATATTGCGGCAGGTTGAGGTTATCTGAGGTTGACTGAAACGTCATCATCCTGAGGGTGGAGGGATTTCAACCTTTTGGTTGATGGAAGGATAGTGGTTGATTGTGAGAGCGGCTAATTTCTTTTCCCGACTCGCCTTAGACCGCCTGGCAAGCGGACCCAGCCCTTCCGGGCTGGGCTGATTTTTTCGCGCGGGCCCTCTGGGCCTGGATTGCAAACACCGCCTTCCCACGTTCATTCTCCCTTAAGTTGGACCAGGCAAGTCAGCTGCTCCCACGGGACGCCCCGACGGCACGCCGGGCTGGACCGTCTGTACTGATCCCAGGTTCTCAAAGCGGGTCCGCCTTCGAGTTATTGCTGGGCCGGATTAGATGTCGTGTTTGGTGCGGAAGAGGTGGATGAGCAGGGGCATCATGAAGAGGATTGCCAGAACGGTGGTGAACATGCCTCCTACGACTACGCGGGCCAGTGGTTGTTGCGCCTGGGCGCCGATTCCGTTTGCCAGGGCGGCGGGGCAGAGGCCCAGGCCGGCGGCCATGCAGGCCATGACCACAGGGCGCATTTCGTCGCTGCAGCCTTTCTTCAGGCCCGCGTCAAAGCCGTCTTCGGCCTGGGCGCGACGGATGCCCGAAAGGAAAACGACGGCTCCTAAGGTGGCAACTCCGGTCAGGGAGGTGAAGCCCACAGCGGCAGAGATGCTGAAGGGGGTGCGGGTGAGGAACAAAGTCAGCACGCCACCAATGGCGCCGAAGGGCAACGTGCCGAGCACGATGAGCGCATCTTTCCAGGTGCGGAACTGGATGTAAAGCAGCACCAGAATCGCAACCAGACTTATGGGGATGATGAAGGCCAGGCGGCGCTGCTCCTTGCGTAAGCTATCGAATTCTCCGGCCCAGGTGTAGTTGTAACCCGACGGAAGTTTGATTTTGTCGGCCAGTTGCCGCTGTAAATCCTCGATGGTGGTGGCAAGATCGCGGCCGCGCACACTGAACTTGATGGGGATATAACGGCGCCCGTTCTCGCGATAGATCATGAACGCGCCATCGTGCGTCTCTACGTCGGCAATCTGGCCTATGGGAACCCGGCTACCATCCGGTGTCGGCAACAGGATGCCTTGAATGGCGTCGGGACCATTGCGATATTGCTCCGGAAAACGGACGGTCAGGTCGAACCTGCGATCGCCTTCAATCATCTGGGTCACGGCAGCGCCACCGACCGCGGCTTGAATGACGGCGTTGACATCTGCCGCTGCGAGACCATACCGCGCAGCCTTGGCGCGGTCGATCCGGATAAGCAGGCTGGGCTGGCCACCAATGCGAAAGACCCCAACATCGGCGACGCCTCTCACGGATTGCATCACCTGCGAGATCTGGTTGGCGAGGTGCGACAGGGTGTCAAAGTCGTCACCAAACAGCTTGAGCGAGTTTTCGCCCTTGACGCCGGACATAGCTTCTTCGACGTTGTCCTGAATATTCTGGGAAAAATTCAGGTCCATGCCCGGGATGTGCGAGAGACGATGGGATATCTCATCGATCAACGCATCTTTGGTCAGACCCGGGCGCCACTCGCCGGGCGGCTTGAGCGCGACGGAGACCTCAACGTCATTGAAGGTGACAACATCCGTCCCGTCATCGGGCCGGCCCATTTGGGAGACGGCCTGGGTGACCTCAGGAGACCTGGCAATCTGAGCTCGTAGTTCGTCGGCAATGTTTGCGGCGGCGTCAAAGGAAATATCCTGGGGGAGCGTAGCCCGGATCCACAGATTGCCTTCTTCGAGAGGAGGCATGAACTCTCCGCCCACAAAGGTGAAGAGTATGCCGGATGCAACCAGACAGAGTATGGCCACGACCCAGGTGAACCCTCGATGGGCGAGGACCCGAGGAAGGCCTTTGTCATACCGGCGACGGAGAAAGCTTCCCAGAAAGGTTTCGTGATTCTCCTGCTTGATTTGGGTGGGAACGACCAGTTTCGCCAGTACGGGAGCGAAGATGAGGGAAAAAATGAGCGCGCCAGTGAGCGCAAACCCATAGGTTACCGACATGGGCGCGAAGATCTTACCGGGAACGCCCTGCATGGTGAAGAGAGGAATGAATGCCACGAGAATGATCAAGGTGGCAAAAAGCACAGGTTTTGACGCATTGCTTGCGCCCTCGATGATGAGATCGAGGTTGTTTTCGTTTTCTGTGCGGCGTGACAGCTTGCGATAGATGCTTTCCAGCACGACGATGGAGGCATCTACGAGAATGCCAAAATCAATGGCGCCAATGGAGATCAGATTGGCAGACTGCCCGGTGAGCACCATCATGGAAAAGGCAAAAAGCACCGCAAACGGGATGGTCATCGCAGCCAGGAAGCTGATGCGCAAGTCGCCCAGCATGGAGATCAACACCAGGGTCACGAGCGCCAGGCCGGTGAAGACAACGTGGCGGACGGTGCGCGTGGTGGTGTTGATGAGGTTAGTGCGGTCGTAGACGGTGCTGATGTGCATGCCCGGCGGCAGCAGACTGCCACGGTTCAACTCGTGAATTTTCTTTTTGAGGCCTTCCAGTGCGGGAAGGGACTTCTCCTGCTTCTGCAACAAGACGATGCCCAGCACGACGTCTGGCTCTCCATTGCGGCCGACCTTTCCCAGTCGCGGCTGGAAACCCTCTTTCACCTCTCCCAGATCGCGTACCAGCACCGGCGCACCGTTCCGTTCGAGCGACCACGACGGCGCCCACGTCGTCGGTATTCTTTAATAGGCCGATGGCGCGCACATTGATGCTTTGATCGCCGAGGGTGAGATAGTTACCTCCGGCATTGGCATTACTGTTCTGAATGGCGTTGAGGACCTGTGGCAGGGTGACGTTCATCGCCAGCAACTTATTGGGGTCCACTTCGACCTGATACTGACGGGTCGTGCCGCCGAAGGTCGTGATGTCGATAATGCCGGGAACCTGTTTCAGCTCGCGGCGGACGAGCCAGTCTTGCGTGGCCTTAAGCTCATTGAGCGAATAACCTCCGCCGGTGAGTTGATAGCGGTAGATCTCGCCGATCGGCGACCATGGGGAGAGCTGAGGCTGCAACCCATTGGGTAAGTTCAGTGTCTGGAGACGATTCAGGACTTCCTGCTTGTCGCGGAAATAGTCGCTGTCAAAATTGAAATAGAGTTTTACGTCGCTAAGTCCGAAGATGCTGATGGAGCGCACCTGATCGAGATGTGGGGTGCCGTTCAAGTTGGCTTCCACCGGAACAGTCACCTGCTGTTCCATTTCTTCGGCAGACCACGAGGGGTTCTGAGTAATGACCTCGACCAGGGGCGGGGAAGGATCCGGATAAGCCTCGATGTCGAGTTTCGAAAAGGCGTAGACGCCGACCTCCAACGAGACGACGAAGACGATGAGCACGATGGAGCTGTACTCCAATAATGTTCGGATCAATGCCTTCATGCTCAGTCTCCGGAGGGCGAGCGCAGCAGCGCCGCCCCCGTAGTGACGACCTGATCGCCGTCTTTCAATCCGGAGGTCACTACGACTGTTTTGCCGCGCAAAGCCCCGTGGCCACCTGGCGCCGTTCATACTTTCCGGGGGCTGTCTGAAGGAAGACATAGCTGGAGGAACCATCGTGAACAACTGCGGTGGTGGGAAGGACAAATTCCGGCGACGGTGGTGCGAGCGATGGAGAGATTGGCGAACATTTCGGGCTTGAGCCGATGCTTAGGATTGGGCAAGACCACACGCACCTTGAGGGTTCGACTGGTGGGGTCCATGGCATCGGAGATATTGGAAATTTTGCCGTGCCACGTCTCGTCCGGATAGGCAGGAAGGGTAACCTCGACGGACTGCGCGGCGCGGACGGCACCCAGGTCCCGCTCAAAAACATCACCGAGGATCCAGACCGAGTCAAGGTTGGCGACGGTGGCGATAGGACTTGCGTTGTCGAGCGAACGCTGCAATTCGCCGCTCGCCGATCCGATGTCGAGGACCGCGCCGCTGATGGGTGCACGCAGGGCTGCCGTGTCCGATGATCCTTCGGGCGGGAAGCCCAGCATGCGAATTCGCTGCAAGGTGCGCGCAAGCTCCTCGTGCGCGGCCTGATCGGCGGCTTCGAGGTCATCGTAATCGCGTTGGGCCATGACTTCGTGTTGCAGCAGAAGCTTGGCGCGATCGAGCTGGCGATCCGAACGCGCTACCTCGATTTTTGCCTTATCGTAATCGGTTCGTGCCTCAGCAATCTCACTGCTTTGGATGAGGCCGATGGTTTGCCCCTTGGTCACCTCCTGTCCGGGCCGAACATACAATTCGACCAGGCGGCCGGTGATCTGAGAGTAGATATGGACCACGCGCGTCGGGTCCGGCTCAACTCGCGCAGCGAGGACCAGGCGATCGGTCACGGACTGCGGATGGATGGTAGTGACTTCGATCGGGCTTTTTGGGGGAGTATTTTCGCTCCCGGTCGAGGTTGGCGCTTTGTCACTGCAGCCAAGGCAGACGAGAAGGGAAAAAATGGCTATCCAAGACGACGAAACCGGGATGACGACCGGGATGCGAACAGGGGTGCATGGGGCATGGCTGGCTTCATGGGACCATCTCCGATGCGGCGACATAGCTGAGTTGGTGGAGACCAAGCCAGACCTGAACATTGGCGTTCAAGGCGTCAAGATTGGTTTGACGGTAGTCGCGAAGAGCGTCAAGGTAGTCGAGCAGAGTGCTACCTCCATTGCGATAGCTGAACTCCAGGTTGTCGCGAACGCGTGAGGCTTCTGCAAGATAGTGGCCGGAGTAACGCCGCGACTGTGCGGTTGCGGTCTGATAGGCAGCCCAGGCCTGGTCTACGTCGTTGATCACCTGGTTGCGCGCCGCCATCTCCGCGAAGCGGCTGGATTGCGCCTCATAGCGGGTCCGTTCCTTCTCCCCTTGATTACGATCGAATATGCGCACGGGGATGCTTATCTGGAAACCGCCGGAGTTGTCATTGCCCGACCGATCGTATTCGCCGCCCAGAGTGGGATCGGTAGTGCCATAGGCTTCCGCCAGTTTGACGTTAGCCTCAGCGAGACGGAGAGACTGCTGCGCCGCGCGATAATCAGGGCGTTCCGCGAGCGCCCGCTGTTCCACGTCCGCCACGGTCAGGTTGAGCTGAGGGGGTTCGAGGGTGCCGGCAATGTCAAACCCCGGGGCGGATGTATCGAGCCCGAGCAGCATTTTCAACTGATCGCCGGACTGCACAAGATTTAAGTTCGCGCTGTCGTAATCGGCTTCAAACTCGGCAAGTTGCAGGTCAATGCGGTCGAAGTCGGTGGGACTGATGTCGCCGGCATCACGGCGTACCTTGCTCAAATCGACCGTCTTGCGATAGCCCTGCAGGTTGTCTTCCGCAATCTTCACACCGGCTTTCGCGGCCAGCATCTGGGTAAAGGCCTGTTTCACGGCCAGGATCGTCTGCCGTTCGGTGTCCTGGTATTGGCTTTGGGTAACATCGGTGGTGGCGTGGGCGAGGTCAAGACGCCAGCGCCGCTTCTGCCCTCGTTCAAAGAGGCGGGAGATGTTTGCCGCATAGGAGTACGGGTTGCCGGGGTTGTTGGCGGGCAGGGTTACATCGGTGCCGCTCAGGGTCAGGTTTGGGTTTTGACGCAGGCCGGCCGTGACTTCGCTGGCTTTGGTGGCGATCACATGCTGCTGACCGGAAAGAAGAGTAGGATTCTTGGCGCGTGCCAGAGCGATGGCCTGTTGCAGGGTTAGCGGGACCCCAGGTGTCTGGGCGGGCAAGCGAGGGCTCGCGAACAGCAAGAGCATGAGAAAGGCCAAGGGTAGCAAACGGATTGGTGTCCTGGGCGATTTCAGCGAAGGCAGGGCAATGGGACGGGGGTTAACGACAAATACGGGCAGGCCTGGACGAGACCGCCCCGACGTGGCTCGCTGAGGAGGGTTTAAACCAAAACCGGTTTTTGGGACGCGACTCCGTGCAGGAACAGGAGAGGCGTTGGGCCCGTTGACGGTCATGCGAGGCAAAGAGGAAGACCCGCACAAAGGGGCGTTGGCAATGAAGATGGCGACTGGGCATCGTGCAGCAGGCCAGCAGACTTCGCTGACGGGTCGCTCATCGCGAACCGAGACACGGGGATCAATACGGAGAGCACGGGGCAAACGAAATGGGTCAAAATCGATGCTTGGAGCAGTCTCCTGTATGAGATTCGCCGGAGAAAGGATCAGATGTGCATCTTTCCCGTTAAGAGTAAGGATATAGCAATGGAGAGGCGTCTTAATGGATTGAGACGGGGCCGGTAAACGACTTTGCTACGGCTTTTTGGTGAGAAGGGATCGATCCGTTGCCTCGATTTTATCCGCAATGAAAGAGCCGATTGTAATTGGCCGGGGTCCGTTGCTGTCCCGTGGGCTCGGCTTACGGCCAATCGGTCTGCTGGCAAAATTGACATTTGATACTGCTTGCGCTTCGCAGGCTATCGGGGGAAGCTTAGAAAAGGAGTGGCTGATGAGCAAGGTGAGGGTACTGGTTGGCACTCGCAAGGGCGCTTTCATCCTGTCCGCTGACGGCAAGCGCGAACAGTGGGACATCAGTGGTCCCTTCTTTGCCGGCTGGGAGATCTACCATCTCAAGGGATCGCCAGTGGACCCCAATCGTCTCTATGCATCCCAGTCGACCGGCTGGTTCGGTCAGCTGATTCAACGGTCCGACGATGGCGGCAAAACGTGGCAGCCGATGGACAACAAGTTTGTGTACGACGGGGTTGCCGGCACTCACCAATGGTACGACGGCACGCCGCATCCCTGGGAGTTCAAGCGGGTCTGGCACCTTGAACCGTCGCTGGACGATCCGGACACGGTCTACGCCGGCGTCGAAGACGCGGCCCTGTTCCGCTCCAGCGATGGCGGGCAAAGCTGGCAGGAAATCTCTGGTCTTCGCGGACACGGCTCAGGGCCTCACTGGCAGCCGGGCGCTGGTGGCATGTGCCTGCACACGGTTATTCTCGACCCCGTTGACCCGGGACGGATCTTCATCGCTATCTCGTCCGCAGGCGCTTTCCGGACCGATGACGGCGGTGGGACCTGGCGGCCGATTAATCGCGGGCTCAGGTCCGCACACATCCCTGACCCGGATGCCGAGGTCGGGCACTGTGTTCATCACATCGCCATGCATCCGTCGCGACCGGGGGTACTATTCATGCAAAAACACTGGGACGTGATGCGCAGTGACGATGCCGGAGATTCATGGCAAGAGGTAAGCGGGAATCTACCCACCGATTTCGGTTTCGCCATCGATGTGCACGCACACCAGCCGGAAACGATCTACGTAGTACCCATCAAGAGCGATTCTGAGCACTACCCGCCGGAGGGAAAGTTGCGTGTATTTCGTAGCCGAATGGGCGGCAATGAGTGGGAGGCGCTAAGCAAAGGCTTGCCGCAGCACGACTGTTATGTGAACGTTCTGCGCGATGCGATGGCCGTCGACTCACTCGATGCATGCGGAGTGTACTTTGGCACCACCGGCGGCCAGGTTTATGCATCCTCAGACGCCGGAGATAGCTGGGCTCCGATTGTGCGCGATCTGCCTGCTGTGCTCTCGGTTGAGGTACAGACTCTGTCATGATTCGGGTCTTGCTTCCAGCCCACCTTCGAACGCTGGCCCAGGTGAACGGAGAGGTCAAGCTGCAGGTGGAGGGACCGGTCACGCAACGCTCAGTCCTGGATGCGCTCGAGGCCTGCTATCCAATGCTGCGGGGAACGATCCGGGATCATGTCACCCAGCAGCGCCGGCCATTCCTGAGATTCTTCGCCTGCGCTGAGGATTTGTCCCACGAAATGCCAGACGCTCCGCTGCCGGAGGCGGTAGTGGCAGAGGCTGAGCCTTTTCTCGTGATCGCGGCCGTGGCCGGCGGTTAGAGGCCCAAGACAAAATAATTTTCTGCCGCTGTCGATTTTGCTGCGCCTCGTTCGACGGGTAAGTAGAGTCAGAATTTCCCAGGCTCCACTTTGAGACTAGAAACAGGAGAAACATAACCATGCGATTTTTGTGTTTGTATAAATCCGCAAAGCCGGAGGGTACCCCGCCCACCGAGAAGGAAATGGCTGAGATGGGCAAGCTGATTGAAGACTGGATGAAGTCCGGCAAGCTGCTTGCGACTGAGGGGTGCTTGCCGAGTGCGTTGGGCGCGCGGGTTCGCCTCTCGAATGGAAAGTTCAACGTAGTCGACGGACCGTTTACCGAATCGAAAGAGGTGGTTGGTGGCTTCGCTTTGATCCAGGCTCCGTCGAAAGACGCGGCCATCGAATACACCAAGGAGTTCCTGAAAGTGGCGGGGGACGGTGAGAGCGAAATACGCCAGGTCTACGGATCTTGAGTGGATCTTGCCGAAGGGGTAATCCGGTCGCGTTCGTGAATCAGCGTTTTTGGGCTGCTCGGCATCCAAACCTGTTGGAGGGTTATGATGCCCAGCAGCAAAAGCGCTCACAGCAACTCTCATGGGAAACGGAAATGGTCTGCAGCGGTTACTACTGATTCCACGCATCCCCATGCGGGGCTATTCAATAAGGACGCGAAGACCATCGCCCGGCAATTGGCATCGAAGAAGGTGTCGCCGAAGGGCCCTTCGTCAGGCATGCGCATGCTGACGTTCTACATCAATCGTGCGGGCAAGAATCTGCCGGCTAACCGGCTGAAGG
This sequence comes from uncultured Acidobacteriaceae bacterium, assembly GCA_963717225.1. GTDB lineage: Bacteria > Acidobacteriota > Terriglobia > Terriglobales > Acidobacteriaceae > PALSA-350. The sequence goes on from CAVQWB010000016.1 coordinate 63,655, forward strand.
TGCTCGAAGATGCCAAGGAGTTATTGCATAAAAAAATCCTGGCGGGCAAGGGCTCACCGAAAGAGACTTCCCCGAGGAAAAGGGTGGCTTAGGGCACCCGTCCCATTCTTCCCGGTTCTCTGATTTTTATGCCCGTCAACAAAAACCTATTCCCCTGTCGATTTCGATCTCCTTTGTTCGACGTTTATGTAGAGTCAGGAATTCACAACAAGAGGAGACACAACTATGCGATTCATGATGCTGATGATTCCCAAGGGATACGAGAAGGCCGAGCCCGGCGCGACGCCGAGCGCGGAAGCCGTGGCGTCGATGATGAAGTACAACGAATCCCTGCAAAAAGCAGGCGTGCTGCTTGCGCTCGATGGGCTGCACCCACCCTCCATGGGAGCACGGGTCACGTTCGCCGCCGGCGGCAAGGCAAAGGTGACCGACGGACCTTTCGCCGAGGCTAAGGAGGTGCTGGGCGGCTATTGGATGATCCAGGTGAAATCGAAAGAGGAAGCGATCGAATGGGCGACGCGGTGCCCGGGTGACGACTGCATCGTCGAGGTGCGCCAGGTGCAGGAGTTTTGCGATTTCCCTGCCGACGTACAGGAGGCCGCTGCCGGGTTTCCTGAATTGCAGTCGGGGAAGCGCGGTACGGCCTAAGCCGGCGGTCCAGCTTGCGGCGGTGAGTGGAAGGTGATGTGATGGGTAGCTGTGAGAGCTGCCGACACACATCGCACCATCGATGCGGTCTGGAGAATCGAATCGCCAAGGCTCATCGCCGGCTTGATGCGGATGGTGCGCGATGTCGGGGTTGCCGAGGACCTGGCACAGGACGCGCTGGTAGCTGCGCTCGAGCAGTGGCCGGAGGCGGGCATTCCGGATAACCCGGGGGCCTGGCTCATGACCACGGCTAAACATCGCGCCATCGACCGCTTCCGCCGAAACACGCTGCTGGAACGCAAACTCGACGAATTTGGCCGCGACCTTGCCTCAAAGGAGATGGCCGTCCCGGACCTGGCCGGTGCGCTCGATGACGAGGTCGGGGACGACCTTTTGCGCCTGGTGTTCATATCCTGTCACCCGGTGCTCTCCAGAGAGGCTCAGGTCGCGCTCACGTTGCGCTTGTTGGGAGGACTGTCCACGGCAGAGATTGCGCGGGCGTTCCTAGTCCCGGAACGCACCATCGCACAGCGGATTGTCCGTGCCAAACGCACGCTCAGCGAGGCACGTGTCCCTTTCGAAGTGCCCCGCGGGCCAGAACTGGCCGCCCGTCTGTCGTCGGTGCTGGAGGTTATTTACCTCGTCTTCAACGAGGGGTATTCAGCGACCTCGGGGGACGACTGGTTAAGGCCGGGGCTGTGCGAGGATGCACTCCGCCTGGGACGAATCCTGGCGGAGTGCGCTCCGCACGAGCCCGAGGTTCACGGGCTCGTAGCATTGATGGAGATTCAAGCGTCGCGCTCCAGGGCGAGGGTAGGACCAACCGGGGAGCCCATCCTGCTGCTGGAACAGAACCGCGCCCAGTGGGATCAACTCCTCATCCATCGCGGGCTGGCGGCGCTGGAGCGGGCGGAGAAGCTAGGTACGGCCTTTGGCCCGTATGCAATCCAGGCCGCAATCGCCGCCTGTCATGCGCGAGCGGTCACGGCTGAAGATACAGAGTGGCCGCAGATTGTGGCGCTCTACGATGCCCTGGCGCAACTTGCCCCCTCTCCGGTGGTCGAACTGAATCGTGCGGTCGCGGTGGCGATGGCATTCGGCCCGCAAGCGGGGCTCGAAGTGGTGGATTCGCTCACCTCAGAACCCTCGCTGAAGGGCTATCACCTTTTACCCAGCGTGCGGGGCGATTTCCTCACCAGACTGGGCCGCTTTGACGAGGCGCGCGCGGAGTTTGAGATGGCGGCGGAGCTCACCCGTAATGCGCGCGAGCGTACCCTGCTGCTGGAGCGGGCCCGACTGTGCGCAGCAGGAGAAGGACCCGCGATTCTCAAAAAAAACTAGTTACCGGCAGGGCTTGGCGCTTTCATACAGGGGCATCCCGAAGAAATCGGTGATCCTGCCGGTGGGTGCGAAGCCATGCTTTTAATAAAACCGAATCGCGCGCCGAAGTGGCATTGTGGTGTCGAGGGTCAAGTTTACGAGCTCATCCCTTGCTATCAAGACCGCGCGCCCGCGCAGAGGCTAGTCCACCATCAACATGATTTCTGTTGACTTGATGACGGCCGTGACCTCATCCCCAACCTTGATGCCGAGGTCCTCTACGCTTTGCCGGGTGATGACACTCTCGATAAGATTTTCACCCACGCGAACACTTACCTTTGCCGTGACCACACCAAGGACGATCGTCTCTACCTTGCCTGGCAGTTGATTCCGTGCCGATATCTTCATGTTTGTCATTGTATGGACGGCGCATTCTGGGTGCAATGTAAGCTGTGAAAGGCGTATGAGAGGAAAAACAGACGGCTACGAAATCGCGCTCGCGCGTTGGCCCGAAGACACAGAGCTGGCGCGCGAGTTGCTGAGGAGTTACGGGCAGTACCTGGCGGCCTCTCCCGTAGGGGCTGCGGGTATGTGCCTTGAGGACTATGAAGCAGAGCTCCAGAGCCTGCCAGGCAAGTATGTGGGGAACGATGCAGATATGCTGCTGGCGCGGGTCAGGAACCAGGGAGCGGGTTGTGTTGCAGTTGCCCAGAGAGTGCTGAAGGATGGTGTGCTTTCCACGGAGATGAAGCGGCTGTGGGTGGAGCCGCAATTTCGAGGATTGGGGCTGGGACGCGGGTTGGTGCACGAAGCAATTGCGTGGGCGAAGGCCCATGGATGCGGCGCGGTGGTGCTGGACACGGTGAATGCGGCCATGCCGGAAGCGGCCACGCTTTACCAGTCAATGGGATTTGCGGAGACCGGCCGATTCAATGAAAACCCCATCTCCGGAGTACGGTTCTACATACTGAAATTTACCCACAAGACCGGAGACAAATGAGCATTAACTTTCACGTTGTAAAAAGCACAGTCGTGGGCGCGCTCGGGGGATTGCTCTTCGGTTTCGACACCGCTGTGATATCGGGCACGACGAATGCTTTAACCCAAACCTACCATCTGTCACCGGCACTGCTCGGAGTGACTGTCTCAAGCGCCCTCCTGGGGACCGTCGCCGGAGCGATCACCGCCGGCGTCCCGGGGCAAAAGTTCGGACGCCGGGACAGTCTGCGGGTAATGGCAATCTTTTACGTGATCTCTGCACTGGGGTGCGCATTTGCCTGGAACTGGACCGCTCTCATCTTCTTTCGCTTTATCGGAGGGTTAGGCATTGGCGGATCCTCGGTGCTGGGCCCCATGTATATCGCGGAGATAGCACCGCCTGAGTGGCGCGGACGACTGGTTGGTTGCTTTCAACTGAATGTCGTGGTGGGCATTTTGCTTGCCTATGTATCCAACGCATGGATTGACAGTATGCAGCTCGGCGCCACCGAATGGCGCTGGCAACTCGGCATCTCCGCAGTGCCGGCGGTTCTCTTTCTGGTCGCATTGTTTGGTATTCCGCGCAGCCCTCGATGGCTGGTCATGCAGGCGAAGCTCGATGAATCGTTGACTGTGCTTCGGCTTACCGGTATTGCAGAACCGGAAGAGGAACTCAAGGAAATTGTCGCTTCCATTCATCAGGAACGAGCGGCTTCTGTTGATCCTTTGTTCTCTCGCCAGTACGGGTTTCCCATTTTTCTGGCGCTCACCATGGGCATGTTCTGCCAGTTGTCTGGAATCAACGCGATTCTGTATTACCTGAACGATATTTTTTCGCTTGCCGGGGCGACGAAGGTCTCCGGGGCTCTACAGGCCGTTGCCGTGGGAGCAACAAACCTTGTGGCTACGCTGGTAGCCATGTCGGTGATCGATCAATTCGGACGCAGGAAGCTGTTGCTGACCGGCACGGCCGGACTGACGATTTGTCTAAGCGCAGTCTCGTATGTGTTTATGACTCACAAGCACTTGCACTGGCTAGTTTGGCTGCTGATGGCGTATATCGCTTGTTTCGCTATCTCTCAGGGCGCGGTGATTTGGGTATACGTCAGCGAGGTATTTCCTAACCGAGTGCGATCGAAGGGCCAGGCTCTTGGCAGCTCCGCTCATTGGGTAACGAACGCCATCATCTCGCTGGTGTTTCCAATCATGGCGGGTTCTTCCGGCGCATACCCGTTCATATTTTTTGCCGCGATGATGGTGATTCATTTCTTTCTAATCCTGAAATATTATCCGGAAACCAAGGGTATATCGCTGGAGCGAATGCAACACCGTCTGGGTATCGAATAAAGGTGCGGCGACAAGTTGCGGGCGAGTATAAGATTCGCCAGAGGAGCGTCGTCTCTATGATTCGTTTTATCCAGCGGATGAGCATCGCTGCCGCTATCCTGCTCATTCCCCACGGTCTAATCGGGCAACTCACTCCTGCTGAGAAGGTTCCCTGGGTGGGCGACACGCCGGCGACGCCGCCACCTCTGGCGACGGATCTCTCGCCAGAACTGACGCGAAAGAACGTCAGCCATGCCATGCAGAAAGTTGCCGATTGGCAGTTGGCACGAGCGGAACCTGGGTTCAACCAGGATTGGACGTTTGCCGCTCTCTACACCGGTTTTATGGCTGTACCTAAAGCGGCGAACGGTGAGAAATATCAAAAGGCCATGCTGCAAATGGCGCGGAAGTTTAACTGGCAGCCAGCCCCGCGCGTGCCCAACGCCGATGACGGAGCTATTGGCCAGACGTATCTGGATCTCTATTTCCGCTATCACGATCCGGCAATGATCGCGCCTATACGGGAACGTATGGATGCAGTGATGGCGTTGCCCGACAACCCGGAAAAGCCTTTGTGGTGGTGGTGCGACGCGCTGTTCATGGCTCCCCCGGTGCTTACGAAGCTGAGCCGGGCGACCGGCGACCGTAAGTACCTGGACTTCATGGACCACCAATGGTGGATCACATCGGGCTTGCTCTACAGCCCTTCGAACCACCTCTATTTTCGCGACAAGTCATTCCTAGGCAAGCATGAGGCAAATGGCAGCAGCATTTTCTGGTCACGCGGCAACGGATGGGTTTTTGCCGGCCTGGCGCGAGTGCTGGCGGAGATGCCGACAGACTACCCTTCGCGGCAGAAGTATGTAGCGCAATTCAAGGAGATGGCAGAGGAACTCGCCGGGCTGCAGGGTACGGACGGACTTTGGCGGCCTGGGCTGCTGGATGCGGCAGCGTATCGTCTGCCGGAGAACTCCGGCTCTGCCTTTATCACTTTTGGCTTTGCCTACGGCATCAACTCCGGCATCCTGGAGCGGGCAAAATACCAACCGGTGGTGCAGAAAGCCTGGCAGGGGCTGCTGTCGCACATCTACCAGGACGGCAGGTTGGGGTGCATCCAGCCGGTGGGAGCCGCTCCGGGGGATTTTACGGCTGCTTCGAGCTATGTTTTTGGTACGGGGGCCTTTCTGCTCGCCGGCTCGGAAGTCTACCGCCTGGCCCACTAATTTATTGAGCGGAGACTACGGCTCGATTCGGCTCACCTCAAGCGGGGCATGAAGATGGGAGAGGTCTCGAGCTTGTTCGGCCCGGGAAAGCAGATATCGGAGTCAGTTTCGGGCGATGGGTTGAAAACACAAGTCTTTGAATACGTAACCGGCACTCGACTGGTAAATGTAACTTATGTCGAAGGTCTGGTGGTCCGATACTCGATCACTTCGACTTAGCGTTGCGCTACGCTTGTATCCCGCCCAGCGCTATGTTAAGGTCGAATGCGTGTACCATCCAAGGCCCACCACCGCACGCCTTATGAACGGGCTCCCCGCCTGTTGTTGTCGTTAGCCTCTCGCTTCCTGATTGAAATTCCATAAAGACAGCATGCTCCATAGGAGTATTCCATATGGCCGATTCATCGCCACCTCGCCGCGTTTCTCTCGACACCTGGGCCGTTCTGCTAGCGCTCGCCGCGGCTCTGCTGGTCCGTTTCGGGATCGTGAAATCCATTCCCTGGTAACACCGTAATCGCCAGAAAGAGGACGACCCATGGCCAGTTCCGCCATCAGAACATCTGCCCCGGCAGTAAAGACAGAAATTGCTCCGCCAGCCAACGCCGCTGCCCTCATTCCAGGAATCCTGCTGCTGGCAGTAGTCGGCTATGCCGGTAAATTCATTGAGCAATTCATCGCGCATTACGGCAACGCGCACCACCTTGTGCTGCCGAATATCGAATATGTTCTGTGGGCCATCCTGATTGGCCTGGCTATCTCCAACACGGTCGGCATCCCGGCAATTTTTCGTTCCGGAGTGGCAACCTATGAATTTTGGCTCAAGGCAGGGATTGTCCTGCTGGGCGCGCGCTTTCTGTTGGGCGATGTTCGCCGGTTAGGCGGCCTTTCGCTGGTGCTGATCGGCATTGAACTGGCCTTGGCACTCACTTTTATGACTTACCTGGGCCGCGCATTCAAACTCAAACCCAAGTTAGTGAGCCTGCTGGCCGTGGGATCGTCTATTTGCGGAGTCTCCGCCATCATCGCCGCCCAGGGCGCAATCGATGCCGACGAGGAAGACTCGTCGTATGCCATCGCCGCAATTCTCTTACTGGGAGCTATCTCTCTGTTTCTCTTTCCGCTCATTGGACACTTCCTGCATTTGAGCGATCACGCATACGGTCTGTGGGCTGGGCTCGCCGTGGATAATACAGCGGAGGCAACGGCTGCCGGAGCGCTCTACTCGGACGCAGCCGGCAAGGTTGCGGTGCTGGCTAAGACCTGCCGCAACGCCACCATTGGATTCATCGTTCTGGGTTATGCCATCTACTGGGCTGGGAAAGGCGAGGCCGCCGAAGTGCAAAATAAAGGCGCCTTTCTGTGGCGCAAGTTCCCTAAGTTCATACTGGGATTTTTGCTGATTTCCCTGCTGGCGACGGTAGGGTTCTTCACCAAGCCGCAACTCGCCGCGGTGGGAAACCTTTCCCGCTGGGCTTTTCTGCTTACCTTCGCCGGAGTGGGCTTGCGCACGAACCTGCGTGAGATGAGTAAACAGGGGGCGCGGCCCTTCATTGTTGGAGCGGTGGGAGAAATCGTGATCGCCCTGATCACGCTGGGCCTTGTCTTTGGGGCCGACCACTGGTATCACCTGTAAATATGAAGATGAAACGAGTTCTGTGGATCTGCGGTGCTCTGCTTTGTGTGGGATATCTTTGGGCGCAAAAGACGGGCTCGCAGGACTGGCCCGACCTGGGTCGTTATCGCGCGGAAAATGAGGCCCTCGCCCCGCCGGCCCCAAATACACAGCGAGTGGTTTTCTTTGGAGATTCCATCACCGACGCCTGGGGGCGTTCCGAGGCGACGGGAGTGTTCTTCCCTGGTAAGCCGTACGTAAACCGAGGCATCAGCGGGCAAACCACGCCGCAAATGCTGGTGCGCTTTCAGCAGGATGTGGTCCACCTTCATCCTTCCGCGGTTGTCATTTTGGCGGGGACGAACGACATCGCGGGAAACACAGGCCCATCTACCCAGCAGATGATTGAAGATAACTATGCTTCGATGGCCGCTATCGCGAAGCAAAACGGCATCACGGTAGTGTTTGCCTCGATCACGCCGGCATTCGCCTTCCCTTGGAGCCCAGGCATCCAGCCGGTTCAGCGCATCCGTGAGCTAAACAAGTGGCTGCAGGCTTTCTGCCTGAAGAATGGAAGCGTGTATCTGGATTACTACAGCTCCATGGCAGACGCGAAGGGCGCTATGCTTCCGGGTCTATCTTCAGACGGCGTACACCCAACAGCACAAGGGTACGCCGTGATGGCGCCGTTGGCAGAACATGCCATTGCCCGGGCTTTGGCCCATTAAGACTTAGGCGCGGGCTTGGGGAGAACAAGTTTTTTGAGGGTATCCTCGTCAATCGGGAAGTCCGTTTTCCCAGCGGGAAATTTGTTGAAGCTCAGAATGTACGCGAGAAGGTCAGCGGCTTGTGGCCGGGTGAGCGTACCTGGCGCGGTTGCCGGCATCAATTTCTGGATTATGTTGTAGAGATTGAGCGCGGGCTGACCCTGGTATTTGGAGAGGAATTCATCCCCGCTGAGCGGCGGATATGGGCCCACACCATCCAGCGCGTCACCATGGCACGATGTGCACTGCGCCTTATAGGCAGTCTCGCCGCGATGGGCTTGATCGACGGTGTAAAGGCCATCGCCGGCGGCGGCATCCGCCTGGGCGTGAAGGGCCTGATAGGAGAATGCGCCGAGTGTTAAGGCCAGGCAAATTGTGAGGTTCTTTTTTGCAAGCACGGTGTCGACTCCTCAAAAAGATTACACTACCCTGATCGTACGGTAAGGCGCATCCTGTCGCGATCGTTATTGACCAAACAGCCTGGAGAAAAGGAATGACATCAAAACGCTCGTTCATTGGATTGCTCGTGGCGGCGGCGTGTTGCATGACGAGCCTGGCATTGCGCGCGGCCACGCCCTATGCCTGTGATCCAGACAACGCGGGATTGACGCTGCCAGAGGGATTCTGTGCGCTGGTGGCGGCGGACGGATTGGGTACGGCTCGGCACGCGGTGGTCGCGCCCAACGGAGACTTATATGTCGCTCTGCAAAGCGGCAAGGGAAAAACAGGCGGCGTGGTGGCACTGCGTGATGAAAACGGAGATGGGCGCTTCGAGACCAAAGAATATTTCGGCGACGGAAGCAGCACCGGCATTGCGCTACGTAATGGCTATTTGTATGTGGCCAAGGTGGAGTCGGTGGAGCGCTGGAAGATGACCCCTGGGCAGCTGAAGCCCGCGGGGCCACCCGAAATCATCGTCGAGGATCTGCCGACGGAGCACGAGCATCACGACAAGGGCATTGCGTTTGACGGCAAGGGCTCGCTGTACATCAATATCGGTTCTCCCTCAAATGCGTGCCAGTCGCAGGACCGGCAGAAAGGCATTGTGGGTCAGGACCCGTGTCCGCTGCTGGAGACGCACGGCGGCATCTGGAGGTTTAACGAGAACAAGCTGCACCAGAAAGAGGCGGATGGGGAGAAATTTGTAACCGGACTTCGCCAGGAACCCGCGATCACCTGGCACGACGGCGCGCTTTATATCGTGATGAACAGCCGGGACCAGTTAGACGTTTTGTGGCCGGAGAAGTTTAATGCAGAGGAAAATGCCACGCGTCCTGCCGAGCCTATGTATCGCGCGACCAAGGGACTTAATTTCGGCTGGCCGTATTGCTTTTTCGACTATACGCAACAGAAACTGCTGCTCAACCCTGAGTACGGCGGCGACGGTAAGACAGTGGGGCGGTGTAGCGCATTCTCACTGCCGGTCGCGAGCTATCCAGCTCACTTGGCTCCGGTGGATGTGATGTTCTACTCCGGCAGCCAGTTCCCTGCGCACTATAAGGGTGGAGCGTTCATCGCTTTCCATGGTTCGTGGAACCGTGCTCCTCTGCCGCAGGCGCCTTCGAATGTGACCTTCCAGCCGTTCGCCGGCGGCAAACCATCTGGCAAGTTTGAGATTTTTGCGGGTGGATTTGCGGGCAAGGATCCCCTGATGAGTCCGACTGATGCATTGGCGCGCGCTGATGGTGTGGCTCAAGCACCCGACGGCACTTTGTTCATTACCGACAGCCAGAACGGAAAAGTCTGGCATGTTTTTTATCGCAGCAGAAAGTAGGGAGCAACGATGAAAAAAATCGCTTTGATCGCGGTACTGGTGACCAGTATGGGAGCGGTGGCGCAGACCCCGGCTGCTCCTCCACCGATGGCTAAACCTAGCCTCACGCTGACAACTACGGCGTTTGATGACGGCGGGATTATTCCGAACAAGTACACCCAGGCGGCGGCGAATGGTGCTCCGGTTTCCCCTAAACTCACCTGGACGAATGTACCGGATGGCGTGGTTAGCTTTGCGCTGATTCTGCATGATCCGGATACGTCGTTGAACAAGACCACCAACGAGGTTTTGCATTGGATGATCTTCAACATTCCAGGCACAACGCGCGAGCTCCCGGAAGGCGTGCCTGCGCAAGCGCAGTTGCCTGACGGATCCATTCAGGCCTTGAACCGGGGGCAAAAGGTAGGCTACATGGGCATGGGCGCCCGTGCACCTGGACCGTATCATCACTACACGTACGAACTGTTCGCGTTGGACACTAAGCTGAGCCTGGGCCCCGACGCCACCCAGGCGGATGTGATGAAAGCGATGGATGGGCACATTGTGGCCAAGGGTGTTCTAGAGGGACGTTTCCATCGACCTTAAGGAAAGAATTCGATTGCCCTCTCATCTGCCCTTGCTCCCCCTCGGTTTGCTTTGGGCCGCGAGTTCGCTGCTAGCCCAGTCAACCCCTGGCTGGACATTAGGCCCTTTCGTGCGCCCCTTGGATGCACCGATCATCGAGCCGAATCCCAGAGCCGTCTTTACCGATCCGATTCTTGGCCAACCTGTGCACTGGGAGGCGCTGCATACTTTCAATCCCGGGGCCATCGTGCGCCTCGGAAAGGTTTATGTGTTCTATCGCGCCGAGGACGACTCCGGCGCCATGGTAATCGGCATGCACACGTCTCGCCTTGGTCTGGCCTCGAGTGACGATGGGGTGCACTTCACAACCGAGCCGGCTCCGGTTTTCTACCCTGATGTTGATTCGCAGAAGGACTGGGAATGGCCGGGAGGCGTCGAAGACCCGCGTGTGGTCGAGAGCGAAGATGGTATGTACGTTCTGGCCTATACCCAGTGGAATCGCCGGGCCACGGATATCGGAATCGCAACCTCGACTGATTTAATCCATTGGACAAAGCATGGACCTGCCCTGGTGGGGGAAAAATATCAGCACTTCGACTACAAATCAGCCAGCATCGTTACCCGGCTAACGGGTGGGCGGCTGATTGCCGCCAGAATCCAGGGGAGATATTGGATGTACTGGGGAGAGGTGCAAGTACGCCTGGCGACATCGCCCGACCTGATTCACTGGACCCCGGTCGAGGATTCGTCCGGCAAGGCGATCGTGTTACTGCACAATCGGCCGCGACACTTTGACAGTGCCTTCCCTGAAGTTGGACCGCCTTCTCTTCTTACCGATCACGGGATTGTACTTATTTACAACGGCAAAAATGCTGAGAAAAATGGAGCACCCGGAATCGCGGCTGGTGCGTACTCTGATGGACAAGCTTTGTTCTCGGAGGATGATCCTCGCAAGCTATTAGCACGCACGGACAAGCCATTTTTCAAGCCCGAGAAATCGTGGGAACAAAGCGGGCAGTATGCCGCGGGGACGACGTTTGCCGAAGGGTTAGTTTTCTTTCAGAATAAGTGGTTTCTTTACTACGGTTGCGCTGACTCACGCGTTGGCGTTGCTGTTTACGATCCGAAGAGTCCACAGAAGCCTTGAGCGATTGAGTCGAGAATCCGCGACCCATGTAAAATCACCCTCCCCTTTTTCATCCCGAGCGGGTGACTTGCCTGCGGCAAGTGGAGAGAGAAATGGACGGGAGCTCACCGCTTTCTCAAACCGCAGCGCTCATGCTTTGTATCAGGGCACGACTTTAGTCGGGCCGAAAACAGACTGCAAATTGTTGGGCTTTAGCCCCTGTTCCAATGCCGGAGCGGATTTTGTTCTTTAGGACCGGAGCTGACCCGTCCCGCCATGCCCCGGCGCGCCGTGGGGCCTGCCGTGGAGGGATCTGCACTTTCACTCCACCCCAAACAAACGTGGATACGGTGGCGGAGCGGTCCACACCTTTTGGGGATGGGGACCGCTGTTGTTCAGGCGCTCAACTCCTCTGCTTCATCCATGTCAGACTCCTCGACAAACAGTCCCAGGGCCTGGCGTTCGAACAGACGTTTGTAAGTGCCTTCTGTTCGGCGGACGAGTGCGTCGTGAGTTCCCTCTTCGACCACACGGCCTTGTTCGAAGACGAGGATACGATCGAGCATCCGCACCGTCGACAGCCGGTGAGCAATCACAATGGCGGTGCGACCGACAATCAACCGCTGCATCGCCTCCTGGATGAGCGCTTCCGATTCGGAATCGAGGCTGGATGTAGCCTCGTCCAAAATCAGAATCGGCGCATCCGCCAGGAAAGCGCGGGCCAACGCCACTCTTTGGCGTTCGCCGCCAGAGAGCTTGACTCCCCGTTCACCCACCAGCGTGCCATAGCCCTTCGGCTGACGAATGATGAAGTCGTGCGCATTGGCCAGTTGCGCCGCACGCTCGATCTCGGCCACAGTTGCTTCCGGACGCGCGTAGGCGATGTTTTCCGCCAGCGAACGATGGAAGAGCAACGGCTCCTGCGGCACCAGGGCGAGCTGCGAGCGCAACGACACCTGAGCTGCCCGGGCAATCTCCTGCCCGTCGATCAGGATCCGGCCTTCGTTCAAGTCGTAGAGCCGCTGCAAGAGCTTGACGAAGGTTGTCTTGCCAGAGCCCGAGTGGCCGACCAGGCCCACGCGTTCGCCCGCCTCAATGCGCAAGGTGAAGTTATGGAAAAGCGGCTCGGGATGCGCACCGTAACAGAAAGTAATTCGGTCGAAGACGACCTCACCCTTAACAATGCGGATCGGTTCGGCATCCGGCCGGTCTGCCACGCCCAACGGAAGCACGTGCATCTCGACCAGATCTTCCATCTCGTTCACACTGCGCTGCAAGTTCGCCACATGCTGGCCAACGTCGCGCAGATAGCCATGGACAATGAAGTAGCTGGTGAGCACGAAGGTGACTCCGCCCGGCGTGGCGCGGCCTTGCCACCACAACCAGATCGCATACAGGGTGACAGAGCCCCTGAGGCCCAGCAGTACGATCATTTGTGTGGTTCCGCTCCAGGTGCCATTGGTCCAATGGCGATACGTGCGGCGACTCCACTTGTTGAGCACGCGGCCCAGGCGCGCATCTTCACGCGCTTCGGCTCCGAAGGACTTGACCACCGCGTTGCAGGTGACTGCATCTGCCAGTGAGCCGCCGACCAGCGTATCTTGTGCGTTCGACAGCCGGGCCGCGGGAGAAACGAAGTTCAACGACAGTGCGATGGAAAGGCCGACATACAGGGTTGCCCCCGTGGCCACGATGAGTCCCATCGACAGCCAGTGCGAACCCAGCACCAGGGCACTCCCGACCAGGACCAGCGATGCAGGCAGCAAGGCCAGCAGCAGGGTGTCGTCCATCAGGTCCACGGCCCACATGCCGCGAGTAACGCGACGCACAATCGAGCCGGCGAAGTTGTTAGCGTGCCAGTCAGTCGAGAACCGTTGCACGCGGTAGAAGGCATCGCTGGCCAAGCGCGCCATCAACCGGATGGTTAGCCGGCTGATGCCCATCAAGGATAAATGGCGGCCGGCGACCAGGATGCCGCCCAACAAGAGCATGGTGGCCAACGCCGACAATGCGGCGCGCAATGCTTGCTGGTGGCTTCCTCTCTGCATCGCGATCGCGTCGACCATGCGACCGGCAAAGACTGGCATGAACAGGTCGGCAATCGTCGCTACCACCATGGAGCAGGCGACACCGGTCACCAGCCATGCCTCTCGTCGCCAATGGCGGAGGAGGAACGCAAGGACGTCACGCATCACGTTGTTGATTATTTCGGGAAACACGCATAGATCACTCACCAGGACAACTGGTAGATCGCGAGGCATCTGCGCCTGCGCGATGGATGGAGCCGAATGGCTCAACAAAGGAAGCTTTCCCCAGGAATGAGAAAAGGCCCTGAGGCTGCGCCTCAGGGCCTTCGTAAAATCTGCAAACGAAGTGCGCTAGGGGCGCCCTACTTCCTTCAAGCTGACAAAGTCCGATACGCCGGAGGGCAGGACTCGTGGAGCGAGGTGACGGGTTTGTGGGTTGATTAACATAGCGCTTTATCCTGAAAGACTGGTCTAGTTTACCTCAGCTTTCCGGGATCGGATATTTATTTTTGATCGACAGTGCATTTTTGGAACAAGCAGTATGTGGGTTGTTAACCGAAATTCAACACAAGGGTAAGACCACAGAAAAGCACAAACTCTTTCTGTGCGTCCTGACCTGCAGCGCGCTTCCTATGATGGGCGGCTTTTTCCAGCAGCCAAAATTCAGGGCCTAAAGAGTCTGCGTGAGAACCGCGTGCCCTTCGTCCGTCAGCAACAAGCGCACGTGTGTCCCTGCCATGCCGAGTGCCCTTCTTTAAGAAGGATCGGTATCGCCAACAGAGCAGCGACGGAATCAATCCACGGGATATGGAACGCCGCGTTCGTTGCCAGCCCGGCCAAGGTGATGAGGGCCAGATAAGCGCAGGTGGCTGACTGAACCGCGTCGGCGGCGAGCGCAAGATTGTTGGTGCGCCGTGCTTCCCTGCGCTTCAACGTAGCTAAGATCGGCATCGCGACCAAAGCAGCGACGGTAATCATCATGCCCAGGTAACTCGTCTCAGGGCGCCAGTGAAGGACCAACGAGAGCAGCGCCGTGGAGCCGACTACGAACGCGAGAACGAAGAGCAGAGCTCCTGCGATGCGCGCCGCTTTTTTTTCAGAAATTGATTTGGGTGACCCGTATCTGAGTAGCACGACTGCGGCGGAGAGGAGCTCGACGAGACTGTCGGAACCGAAGGCCAGCAGCGAGGGGCTATGCGCATGGATTGCTGCATAAAGGGAGACCCCGCATTCGATGAGCATCCATGCCAGGGTGACAGTCTGCAGCCATAACACTGCACGGGAACGTCGAACGGGTGCGCACGCCGAGGTGGGTTTCGCAGGCTGGGAACCGATCTGTACTAGTCCGGACATAGAGCCTTTGCAGGTATTGTCCCACATGCCGGGACTCATGTTCCTGCAGACGTTGACAATCCGCTTGCGAAACAAAAGAATACTCATCGGTAAACGATGGGAATTCTTGACAGGTTTCGTCTTGATGGAAAGCTTGCATTGGTCACGGGATCTGCCACCGGCCTTGGCGCGGCGATCGCAGTTGCGCTGGCCGAGGCTGGGGCATCAGTGGCATGCCATGGGAATCGCCGACCCGCGGATGAAACCGGCGATACGATTCGCGCCCTGGGCCGCAAGTCAGGTAGTTTTGCCGCCGACCTGAGCCAGCCAGACGGCGCGGATCGACTGTATGAAGCAGTGTCGTCGGCAATGGGCGCACCGGATATCGTGGTGAACAATGCCGGGACCATTTATCGAGAGCCGGCGGAGAACCACGACCTGCAGGCATGGATGACGGTGGTTCAGGTGAATCTGAACAGCGTTTTCCGGTTAAGCCAACTTGCCGGCCGCAACATGCTTGCACGGCGGCAGGGCAAGATCATTAACATTGCATCCCTACTGTCATTTCAAGGTGGCATTCGTGTGCCGGCCTATGCTGCATCGAAGGGCGGGGTTGCGCAACTGACCAAGGCGCTGGCGAATGAGTGGGCGGCACGCAATGTTCAGGTGAATGCCATTGCTCCCGGGTACTTTCGCACGGAAAATACGACCGCGTTGCGGGAGGACGAGGTGCGCAACAGCCAAATACTGGCGCGCATCCCGGCCGCGCGATGGGGTGAGCCGGAAGACATCGCCGGCGCTGCGGTGTTTCTGGCATCGTCTGCAAGCGACTACGTCACGGGTGAAGTGCTGGTGGTGGACGGCGGCTGGATGGCTCGCTGAAAGGGCAGAAACCAATGCGTTCCCCGTCAATCTTTTTTGCGCTGTGGATGTTGTGCGCTCGATCAACTCGGATGCGCTGGACATCCTGGACGTTCGCGATACGTGGGGTAAGTTGGTGATGCAGTCAGCCGCCACAGACCGCAGAGATGACGCAGGCAATAACAAAGAAACCCGCCTTCATTTTGCCTGGCAGCTCAGCGGCAATACCGACTACCTCAACCAGCTCTATGCCGCCAAAGGTAAGATGATCGCCAGCGGACGCACTCCAGCCCTCAAGGCGCCTGTCGATCTCTTTCCCAAGACCGCCACTGTCGTCATTACATTACCTGCGGGGGCAGACTGGAAAGACGGCAGCGTCAGCGTCGAACCCGGCGGTAGCCGTCCTGAGATCACGCAAATGAATAATCGTGTGCAGCTTCATTGAGGAGAATTGATGTTGGCAATCGAGGTTATACCTTCACAGGACCAGTCGATGTCCAACCCCGAGCCTGGGCTCCGGCGGCAAGTCATGTCCTACAGCCCGAGCATGATGCTCGTGCGGCACAGAATGAAGAAGGGTTGGGTCGGGGCAAGACACAGCCATCCGCATGAGCAGATGGTCTTTATCGTTAGCGGGCACCTTACTTTCGAACATGCCGGCGGTGTTTTTGAGGCGAAAACGGGCGACAGCTTCCTGGTGGCAGGTGACGTCGTACATCAGGCTTCAGCACAGGAGGATTCCGAGGTGCTGGACATCTTCACTCCCTATCGCGAGGACTATGCGACACCTTAACGAGCCCACCATGCCAGGCCGTCCGGCTCGCGCCCCGCGTCGATCTGGGCTATCTTCACCAGTTGGTGCAGATCTACAACGGCCACAAAATGATCGCGCGGACAAGCTACAAACGCACGGCTGCCGTCCGGTTGCACCTGGATGCCCGATGCTCCACGCTGTTCGATCGCAATACGTTTGACCACCTGGCGGGTCTGAGGGTCGATCACCACGAGGTCTTTGCCGGTGTGGGTCGTGACCAGCAGCAGACGGCCGTCTGGCGTGAACTGCAAACGATTTGCTCCCCGCACGTCTGCCGCAATCGACGCTTCGACTTTTTCTGCGGTGAGGTCGATGATGGAGATGGTTCCATCCTCGTTGCCTACCCAGGCTTCCTTTTCGTTCGGGGAAACGGCGAAGCCCTCGGCGGCTTTGCCTACTGGAATCAGAGTGTGCTTCCAACCTGGAGCGGTATAGGCTGCGGGAACGGGCGGTGCTCCCGGCACGGTCACTGGCTTTACCTCCGTCCGATCGAAAACGCTCATGGTGCCTGATCCGGCATTGGAGGCCACGACTTTCTGGCCGTCTCGCGAAACCCATACCAGATGGGTTTTGTCCTGGCCGGTACCGAGCACGGTCTCTACTCGGCGGGTTGCGGGATTCAGGGTTCCCAAGGCCTTGGATCCCTCGGCGGTAAACCAGAGGGTTCCGCCGTGGAGTGCCAAGCCATGTGCTCCGCGGAGGGGAGTCAGGTCAATCGGCGGCAGAGATTTTTGCTGCACCAGGTCGACTACCGCAAGCGTGTGCAGCGTGCCTTCACCATAGTTGGATATATAGGCAGTTTTTCCATCGGGCCCAACCGTCACCTCATGTGGATCTTCCCCGATGGGCACGCGGGCGAGAACCTGCAATGTTGCTCCGTCGACAATCGCGAGCGCGTGGGATTGCTTGGTGACTACCAGGAGTGCTCCTTGTGAGTGAGCTGTTGCCGGGGTGATTGCCAAGAGCGCGGTTACCAACAACCTTGTCAGCATCTACCTGTCCTCGCAACGAAGCTTGGGTACCCCACGAATCATAACTTGAATGAGTATTGGAGACGGGAGTTGCAGGTTGAGCACAGTGAGTATCCCACATCTCGCGAAAAACGAGCGAGATGTGGGGCACCCAGCACCCAGCCTTTGGTGCGGGGAAAGTGTCTAAGAGCGAACCGGTTTACTCCTTGCAACTACGCCTCGACCGACATGGTCAGCTTTAATTTACCTGAGTCTTTGCACCGGACGTTTTCAGTTGGATGCGGTAGATCTGTCAAGAGCGTTACTGTCTAAACGAGTGTCCCGCAGGGCGGAACGAAGGGGTCACTATGTTCTTGACACCTATAAGTTACGGCTGGAAGAATCCCGACCGTAGCCAAAAGAGAGAAACCGTTCACCTGCAATGGCCGGGGTCTAACGCAGTGCCTTTGCGAGCGTGATCGATCATCCCTGGTTGGGAACAGGAAAAACTACAGGCTACGAGGAAATTCACATTTTGAGAGGACCAGATGCAAGCATCAAACATCGCCGCCAGGACCACGTCACGTTCGCGGGGAATGCGAACCAAAGTTACCGGGCTCGATCGCACTTGCGCTGCTGGTTATGAGCGCGTTCGTCAGCGCAAGAGCTCAACAGACAAATGCGACCATTGTGGGGAACGTGACCGACTCCACAGGGGCCGTCATGTCTGGAGCAAAGGTGACCGCGACGGAAGCGGCAACCAACACTGTCCGCACAACGGTTACGGATAGCGACGGCGCGTATACGATCCCCGCCTTACCTGTCGGAACCTACTCCCTGAGCGTGGAGATTTCCGGCTTTGAGAGCCAACGAGGCAACTGGGATCAACCTGGACGCAAGCCAGACAGCGCGCCAGGACTTCAAAATGACCGTGGGGCAAGTGAGCCAGACAGTAGCCGTCGAGGCGGGGGCGGCTGCGGCGCAACTGCAAACCGAAAGCGGAGCAGTCGGCCAGGTGATCGATGGCAGAAAGATCGTGGAGCTGCCGCTCAACGGCCGCAACTTTGTGCAGCTTGCCCAGCTCATCCCAGGGGTAAACACGGGGGTGGAGGGTTCGATCACCGTTCGACGCGCCCGTGGATCGATCGCCACCACAGATGCAACGGGCGGCACCATCGCGATCCAGGTGAACGGTGAACGAGATACACAGAACCTGTTCTCGATCGATGGAACCGAGGCCATGGACTACGACGCTTGGACTTATAGCTTCTCGCCGTCGGTCGACGCAATCGCGGAGTTCCGGGTTGACACCAGCAGCAGTGGTACGGATTCAGGCGCCGCTGCCGGCGCCAATGTAAACATCATCATCAAGTCGGGAACGAATAACCTGCACGGTACGCTGTGGGAGTTCAACCGCAATAATGCCTTTACCCAAACCTACGATGCGATCGCAAAGACGGACATGACCCCGGCACGGTTGAACCGCAATCAATTCGGCGCGAATTTCGGCGGCCCCCTTTACATTCCGCATATCTACGACGGCCATAATAAGACCTTCTTCTTCTTCAACTGGGAGACGGGTAAGCTGCTGAATGGCGCCAACGTGCAGCAGGCGATTGTTCCGGACAACAACATTCGGGCAGGGATTCTCGACACGACGGCGCTGACGTCATCCAGCGGTAAGGCTCTGAACGTGGTGGATCCGATTTCCGGACATAAATACCAAGTCGGGGACCAGGTCACGGTCGATCCGCGGTCGGCCATCATGATGCAGGTGACGCCGGCGCCCAATGTGACCAACGCCAGCTCCGCAACCAACTACAACACCACCCCGGTGAACACGCTGAATTATCAGTACGATTACATTGGCCGGATGGACCATAACCTCACCAGCAAGGACGCGGTCAGCGGGCACTACATCTACGATGAAACCTATAGCAATGGGCCCTCGTTCTTCGGCAACGATGAGGATAACAACGACGCATTCAACCATCTGATTGAAGTATCCGAGACCCACCTCTTCTCTCCCTCGATCGTCAACGAGTTTCGCTACGGGCACCAGAATTTCCAGGAATTTGAGACGTTTGGGACCACGAACAACGCGAAGTACAACATCTCCAGCGGGCTGATGCAGATTCCTTTTGCTTCTTCGGATCCCCACTTTTATGGCGGACCCAACATTACGATCAGCGGCCCGGACGGTACGCACCGCCTGTTTGCCGACTTACGGAACATCGGTCCACGCAACCGCGCCAACGGCATCAACCAGTTCGTCGATAATCTTTCCTATCAGCGGGGCAGACACTACCTGAAGTTTGGGGTGAACATTGGACGGCGCACAGATTACTTCAGCCAGGCGCGCGATCCTCACGGGACATTCAGCTTTACCGGCCAATATACCGGCTCCGCGTTGGTTGACTATCTCCTTGGCTATATCGCCACCGATAGCATCAACCCCACAGTCACGCGGACCAACATCTCCAGCATCATCCAGGCTTACTCGGTGCAGGATAACTGGAGCGTGACCAAAACGCTGACCTTGAATCTCGGCTTCCGTTGGGATCATTTTGCACCCTACACCCAGGACGACAATAAGTATGCCGACATTTACAACGCTGCCAATGGACTGAACCCCGACAAGGCAGTCAGCCCCGCGACTTCACTCTACGGGCGCGGCCTCATACAGCCTACATACCATGACTATCAGCCGCGCATTGGCTTCGCCTGGCAGCCCTATGGCTTAGACAAGACCGTGGTGCGTGGTGGTTATGGAATCTACTTCACTCCAGAAATCGACAACGCACCATTCAGCATGGGTGAGGGGGATCAGGCACAAGCCGGCGCACAGCTTACTGGAAACACCGGGCTGACCGCATCGAACCCTACGCAAAAAATACCAAACATCTTTTTCAGCAACCCCTTTCCGGGGGTTACGACCGGCGGACCTCTAACGTATCCCTTCGACACTTCGATCGACCAGCACCTGCAAGACCAAATGACCCAGGAGTTCAACCTGACGATACAAAACCAGCTTCCCGGAGCATTTACCAGCCAGATCGCCTATGTGGGGGCGCGGGGGACGCACAACTTTATTTCCTACAACGACACCAACATGCCGTTCCCCATCAATCCTGCGAGCACCACCCTAAGCATTAATGCGCGGCGTCCGAACCAAACGTTCCTGCGCCCGGTGCAGGGAGACTTCTCCCGCGGTTCCTCTACCTATCACTCGCTACAGACCAAGCTGGAACGCCGGGTTGGAAACGGTCTCAATGCCCTGGTGTCGTACACGTGGTCGAAAGCGATTTCCGGGCCGGGCGACATCGGCGGAATCGTGGGCGGCGGAAACTTCGGCGCCAGTCCTCTGAACCCCTACGATCCACGCTCGGACCGATCGATTTCTCTGTACGACATTCCTCACCGGTTCAGCGGAACTGTGCTTTATGACATTCCGTTCTTTCAAAGCTCCAGCGGACTCAAGAAGTTGTTACTCGACGGATTCCAGGTTTCGACGATCGTGACCGCGGTATCCGGCGATGCCTCGCAAGTGACCTATTCTGGTACCTCGAATACCGGCACCGGACAGGCTTCACGTCCCGACAAGGTGCCTGGTCAAATTCCGAACCTGGCCCGGGGACAACGGACCCCCATGATGCAGTTCAACACGGCGGCCTTCACGGCTCCGCAGCCCGGAGAATTCGGTACGTCGCCGCGCACTGGTGCGATCCGCCTGCCTGGTTTGTTCAACGATGACTTCTCTGCCACCAAGGGGTTCAAACTAGGAGAGTCAAGAAATCTACAACTCCGCGCCGATTTCTTCAACGCGTTCAAACACTACAATCCTGATCCTTCGACCATCACCACCAACATCACTTCGCAGACGTACGGAAGGGTCAATAATGGTTTATCGGGTGGATATGCAACCCGGATTATCCAATTAGCGGGGAAATTCTACTTCTGAGCCACCGGACCGGTGTTGTGCTTGCATCGTTGGTATTCGCCGGCTCGCTCTTGTTTGGCCAGAGCGCCGGAGCCCGGAGTGAAGAAGTCTGGATGTTCGACCAGACCTCAGCGGTTGGCGGCCATGCTACCCAGATACTCGGTCATCCGCAGGTGATTGATACTCCCTTGGGCAAGGCGGTGCAGTTCAACGGAGTCGAAGACGCGCTGTTTGTTCCCGTGCACCCCCTGGCGGGCGCCGAGACCTGGACGTGGGAGGTAATCTTCAGGCCGGACGCGGATGGTGCTCCGGCACAGCGGTTCTTCCATCTATCGGTGCTGGATCCAGCAACGGGAAAGGATATCGACGACCGGCTGCTGTTCGAAATACGGATTGTCAATGGGCAGTGGTGCCTGGACAGCTTTGCGATGGCGGGTGGTCAATCGAGGACGCTGCTGAACTGCCAGAAACTTCATCCTCTCGGGAAGTGGTATCGCGTTACAGCGGTTTACGACGGGAAGACGCTCAGCAACTACGTCGACAATGAGTTGCAAGGCGAGGGTAGCGTGCAACTGGTCCCGCAGGGACCAGGTCATTCGTCCGTGGGGGTTCGCATTAATCTCAAAGATCATTTCAAAGGTGCAATCCTGGAGGCGCGATTTACACGGCGAGCATTGACGATGGGAGAGTTCCTGAAAATGCCGCCGGCCCACTAGAGATTCTCTGATGCGCTTTGTCTTGTTAACCATTGCCTTACGTCCGACAAAAAAAGCCGTTATCGCGCATGTCTGCGACTGAAAAACTCGCATCTAATTAAAGACGATTGATGATGCGATATACGACAAGTTCGATGGCGGCCCGAATTCCACTCTGCGCTGCACTGGTGTTCTTGGGTTGCAACAGACAAGTCGCGCAGCAGCCTGCCCGGCCGACTCCACAGCCGCAGCCAGAAATGAAAGCGGCTCCACCAACCCCGATTGCGGAGAAAAAGCAAGAGCGGGGAGAGCAGTCATGGGACCCGCAATGGGACGTAATCGTAGAGCAAGCATTGTCTCCGGAGATGCTTTCGGGAAGGGTTGCCCGCGGCGTCAGAAGTTATTGTCCCCGATTTGCTGCAATGAGCGATGCAGATAAGCGCGCTTTCTGGGCGTATACATTCCAGGCGATGGCAGCGGCGGAGGCAGGTTTGAAGCCGACCACCAATGTGCGCCATACAGAGCCCGAAGTAGCCGTTGAAGACACGGTTACCAAACGCATTGTGCGGCAAGAGGGGCTGCTGCAGCTGACGTATATGGACGCGAAGCGATATGGCTGCGACTTTGATTGGGAAAAAGACAAGAGCCTGGCGGAGAAAGATCCGGCGAGAACGATCCTGACGCCGCGTAATAATTTGTTGTGTGGGGTGAAGATCCTTGAGAACCAGATGCTCACGCAGAAAAAGCCGCTGCTTTCAGCGTCGAGCTACTGGGTGACACTACGACCCGCACAGCCGAGCTATCTGGTATTCGCTAAGCAGATGAAAAATGTGCCGGCATCCTGCCGAGCGGCGAAGCCCCCGATAGAAGAAGCACAGGCGCGACGCACGCGTCCTGCGCCAGCGACGATCCCTGCCGGCGCCGCCCGCGCACCAGCAACCGCTACGCGCGCCTCCGCGTCGTCTCATTGACACCGTATTATTCTCATCATGATCCTGACGCAGAATGACCGGCTCTTCGTTTTGACTGGTGCGGGCGTGTCGGCGGAAAGCGGCCTCGCTACCTTCCGGGGTTCCGGCGGGTTGTGGAACGGATATCGGGTCGATCAGGTCGCAACGCCCGAGGCCTGGCATGCCGACCCCGAATTAGTGTGGGGTTTTTATTCCATGCGCCGCCGCGACGCCCTTGCGGCCAGGCCCAATGCTGCGCACGTCGCTCTCGCAACTATTGAGCAAAAGCTGGAAGACCATTTTTATCTTTGCACGCAGAACGTAGACGACCTGCACGAGCGCGCCGGTTCCCTTCGTGTTCACCATATGCACGGCAGCCTTTTCGAATCACGCTGCGTGGCCTGTAACTTGCCTTTCGCCGATCGTGAACTGTACGAGACCGCGAGCGATCTACCCACATGCCGAAAGTGCGGAGCGGCGGTCCGCCCGCACATTGTGTGGTTTGGTGAAATTCCGCTGGATATGAATGGCATTTATGGCGAACTCGATCGCGCCACCCAGCTGCTGGTCGTGGGTACATCTGGTTCCGTCTATCCCGCTGCAGGATTCGTACACATTGCCAACCAGCGAGGCATTCGTACCGTGTACGTGGGCCCGGAGGAACCTCTGAACGCCGATGCCTTCGACGAGATCGTTTTGGGAGCGGCCACTGTGGTGCTTCCGCCGCTGCTGTAACGTTACAGGTATTCCGGCTAGGCTGCGACGCCGGCCTTTTGCACTTTGATCCAAGCCTTGTACTCTTCACTAATCTCGCCGAGCAGGTAGCGGGTATTCCTTGTTTCTACGAGCTTGTTCTCAATATCGACACGCACGATTGGAGAGGTGAAGATGAATTTCCCCTTCTCAATCCTCTGGTGGCCGAACGCTCTGCCCACCAATAAGTTTCCAGGTCGCAATGCCTGATAGCTCCCGGAATTAAGACTCGGCACAACCGCCCAATCCTCGAGTTTGACAGATGGCTTTTGCGTTTGCATGGCAGGTCCCTTCCGTCTACTTGGATGCGGTTACCGCCCCTGGCGAACAAGGGCAAATTTTACTGGTCCTGTCCGAATTTTCTACATACCCGACGCGCCCGCGCCTACAGGCTATCGTGTAACATTGGTGGCCTTGAGGAACCCTATGCCGAAATTCATCATCGAACGCAACATACCGGGCGCCGGTGCGCTCAATCGTCAGCAGCTAGCGGCCATTACGCAGGCTTCGTGCAGCGTGCTCAGGAATATGGGCCCGCAGATCCAATGGCTAGAGTCGTTCGTCACGGATGACAAGCTTTATTGCGTATATATCGCTCCCGACGAGGCTACGATACGAGAACACGCCCGGCTAGGCCAGTTTCCGGCAGACTCAGTGCAGGCCGTGCGTTCCGTGATTGATCCCACCTACACGTAGACTCGCTCAAAAACCGATCGCAAAGGAACCAGGCGGTCTATAAAGGGTGTGTGAGAACCGGAAGAGAAACAGCAGGTCCCTTCAGACGAACTCGCAGCCCTGGCGAGGGCATCAAAGAACTTTTTCTGCAGCCTGTTAAGCCTCTCCAGCGCAGCCTGCGTGGCCCCATTTGCAGATCACCTCTGCCGAACCTTTCAATGCTTCACAGTGAGAACTACAGTAGTTCTCTTTATTCGGCGGGATACAGTTACATGTCGGATTGGTACACTTCTTCGGGTCGCTCATGCAGTTCTCCTTGGAAAGTTCCGACTTCGCTGGCCAGGACTACTTGAAGCTTTTAGATGCGGGAAAGAGGAATGATGACAGGAAGGATCAAGCAGCGTGTTCGTGAAAGCCCGCACTTTTGCCTTCGGCGCCGGCATAAGGAAAAATCAAAGTAAATACGGTCCCACCGAATTGCGCCAGATACCTGCTACGGACGTGCAAACGACCTTGATGCTTGCTGACTATCCTGGCGGTAACCCACAGACCGAGGCCCGAACCTCCTATGCCCTTTGTGGTATAGAACGGTTCATACATATGCTTCTGCGTTTCAGGGCTAATCCCGGAGCCCGTATCGGCAATCGTGATTCGAACACCCTGTAGACCCGTCCGCCAGTCGGTGCCAGGCCTCACCCTAATCTTTAGTCGGCCGCCACTCTCCATCGAATCGACCGCGTTGCCGATCAAATTCACAAAAACCTGGCGCATCTCGCCAGCAAAACACATTAGTTCCGGCGAGTCTTGCGCTTCTAATTCCACTTGCACCCGGGTCACCTTAAATTTTCCCTTGAACAGAGCCAGGACCGATTGCAGGATATTCGCCACGTTGGTAGAAGCGGGAGATGAAGATTGCCGATGGAATTGCAGCCCGTGCGCGGTGATCTCGGAAGCACGATTCAGTTCTTCTTCGGCATCTTTAAGGTAGGGCGTGGCTTCCCTGAGATCCGCTGAATGTTGGGCCAGGAATATCAAATTGAGAACCGCTTCCAAGGGGTTGTTAATCTCATGGACGATCGAAGAGGTTAATCTTCCAATAGCGGCCAGCTGTTCCTGTTGCTCCAGAGCCCACTCGGCCCGTTTGCGTTGGCTGATGTCTTCACAGATGGAGATAAGTTTGCTTGAGCTGGATGGCTCGTCGTCTATCAGGCTTACCGAATTGCGGACCCAAATGGCACTTCCGTCGGGACGTAAGTAGCGCTTCTCGATAACAAACCCGGGAATCTCCGAATCCAGCAACTTCTTCAGCATACTGCGGTGTCGCGCTTGGTCCTCAGGATGGGTCAGCGCGAATAGATTTATATCGCCAATTTCGGCCGGAGTTCGATCGACGATCCTGGCCAGAGTTTCGTTCGCATCAATCACATTGCCCTCGACGTCCGTGACCGCAAAGCCGGTCGCAGCGTGGGTGAACCAATCGCCAATTCTTCGGTGCGAGGTCATAAGATGAATGGGTAGACACCTAGCGATGAGCCTGTCACCGAACAGCGGCCTTTCCTGGGTAGATGCGCCCAAACGCCCCGACGGTGGCCCGGAAGAAAATTTCTCTCCGCAGGGAGCTTCCAAACCGGGTACGGCGCGTCCGAGGCTTTGTTTGGTTGCCCCCTTCCAAGAACCTTGTTGGTGGCTATAATCGAGGGGTATGCCACGTGTCGGAGAGTTTTGCCCTTCCAATATCGCCCGATTGCTGCTTGGGGTGGTCATCGTGGTGACGCTCGTGGTGGCGATCGGTGTCTGGTTGTTTCATTCCCCGGGTCATGGTACCTCTATTGAGCAGCCCGCCCACACTGCCCAGCCGCGTAGTAGGTAGAGGCCTGCATTCAAGACAGTTGTTCGGCACCCACGACAATCTGGTCCGTTTCGGCTCTGCGCCGGGGCTGGTCCTGCGCCATTGGGAGGGCTAACCAGCCTTCTGAGCTGCCTTTATCAGAGTCCACGCAGCGTCTTCTCCCTCGCACCCGAGCAGCTTGTACTTCTTTCCTTCAAGGCTGTGATAGTTCACGAAGAAGTCCTGCAACTCGGTGAGCCATTTTCCGGGAAGGTCTTTTAGTCTACGGACGTTGGCATACATGTGATTCATTTCGGCAACGGCGATCAGCCTGTCGTTGCGGATCTTTTTCTTTCCGTCGAGCTGTTCACCCTCGATAACGCCGATGAGACGAGCTTTGACGGCGCAGCCCGGAAAGGCTGGTTCGTCCATCAAAAGAAGGACATCGATCGGGTCTCCGTCCGGTGCAATCGTCCGTGGGAGAAAGCCGAAGTCATAGGGAAAGACCATTCCAGCCGGAAGAACTTTCTTTACGGCGAATATGCCCTGATCGGGGTCATAGGCAAACTTATTACGGCTTCCTGCGGGCGTTTCAATGATGACCTGAATCAGGCCATCCTTCTTGTCAATTGGCTTCAACTTCGTTGGGTCGGCCAGCGATTTCATCAGGGGTTTCCTTGTAGAGCGGCTTCAAAGGATTACTACAGCCATCGTGCAATTCTTGCCCTCCTCCATAAAACGGAGCTGACGGCCGCAAGAAAATGCCGTGGTGACACCATATGCTTGAGTAGGATGCTCGAAAACGTCGCTGGCGAACTTCTTCCGAGAACTCTGGCCGCAGTAAACCGCCGATGCTTTAAATCTAAAAAGTAAAGACGGCCTGAAGAAAGACGGCGCGGTTACCGGGTGTCGGTGATCCGAACGGACCCTGGGCAAGGGATTGCGTTGTGCCGAAGAGCGGCGAGGCGAGTGTGCCGTTAGGCGTGCCCAGATTCACGATGTTGAAGATGTTCAGCGCCCCTCCAACCAGGGTCAGGCTGTATTTGCGCGCCACGGTGGCATCGAGCTTCGGTTGCGCCTGCGCACCACTTAACCCGCGGCCATTTACGCTGCCATTCCCCCCTTGCATTCCGCCTGCACCTTTCGCGCCCTCGATTCTGGGGCCAATCCCGATTACTTTGCTGACCCGCATGTGCATCACGAAATTCGCGGGTCCAATCCCTGCGCCATAGGGAAGGATTTTCTCTCCCTTGCCGACTGGATCGGTATCCAGACAGCCGTAAGGGGTGGAAACCACATTGGCTTGCCCGCAGGTGCCGTAGGTGGGGCGCGCATTGAACTGGTTGTTGGCGGTGAGATCGTTGCCGATGACGAGGTTGTAAGGTGTGCCGGACTGAGCCGCTAACAGTGGCGCAAAGATGATCCCGTGAGGCGCGGAATAGGTACCAAGCAGGAAGAGGCGGTTTCTGATGCCAAAGCCGGCGCGGCCGTAATCAAGACCAGGATCCTGGGCCACCGAGGGAACGTAGTTGACCCCCTGCGTGTCACTTTTGGCCTCATTGAAGGTGTATGAACCATGCAGCGATAGATGGCGCAACTGCATGTTGGCGGTGACGATCACCTGGTCCTGCTTGTAAATACCACCGGACTGAAACTGATAGTTGTATGCAGCGGGAAGAGGCCCGACCACGGTGTACGTAGAGGGGTCGAATTCGGGCGCGGTGACATTGTTGGTGAGATACTGATGAACGCCGCGGGTAAACAGGTAGGTTGCGTTGACCATGAGCTTCTTGCGGATCTGCTGATCGACCCCAACGCCGCCCTGCATACTGAGAGCGGCGTGGAAGTGGGGATCGACGTTGTAGAAAGATGGAGTAGATGTGGCGGCTTGCGCCAGGGTGCTCGGTGATGCGGCGGCATTCGGATTATAGAAATCAGGATTGTTGATCACATAACTTTGTTGATTGATACCATTCTGGTGGATGGCCTGCATGAGATACGGCGTCCCGGTGGATGAAAAAAATGAGTTGGGTACTGTAAAACGGTCGTAGAACCAGCCATAGCCCGCGCGCACGACCGTCTTGGGAGGAGTCTTGCCCATATGGCCAGGAGCCCAAGCCAGAGAAAAACGCGGTCCCCAATCCGCGTGGTCGCGAATGCGATTCTGGGTTTCAAAACGCAGGCCGTAGCTCACAGTAAGGTTAGGCCTTGCACGCCAATCGTCCTGGTAAAAGAGAGCTCCATCGAAGAGAATCGCCCGCGCTAACGGATTGTTGATCACGGTGGCTTGGTATTGCGCCGGCGTCTGGGCCAGGTACTGGTCGATCGAGGTGAATAGATAGTTCCCGTTTGAGCCCGCGCTGGAATAGTTAGCGTCACGATAGGCTCGCAGACGGGCTCCAAACCGTATGGTGTGAGGCCCCGCGGTTGCCGTCGAATAATTCTGCAGTTCAAAGAGGTCCTGGTGATCTCGCGCCACGCCGGAGTTACTTCCCCCGGTCGTAAATGCTCCTTGAACGGTAACCGTGGGAGTAAAGTAGGAGGCGACCTGGCTGTTTCGGACGCGGCGCCATTGGAAATGGGTTTCGTTGATCACACGGGGGTTGACGACGATTGTGTCGCTCACCTGGATCGCATTTTCCTGATTGTTTACATTGAATGCCTGTTCAGGAAGATTGAGTTGACCAGGACCGTTGGCGGTTGCGACTGAGCGAAAGTACGAATCGCGAACGGATAACGTATTGCTCTTGCCCAGTTGGAAATCTACCCGAGGATTGGCGACCAGAAGAGACGATGGGTTGGGCAGCGCCTGGTTGAATTTCGTGCTGGTATCTTCCGGGTTGACGGCGTCGATAATGGTCTGGTTTTGCCGGTCAAAGTGGAACAGGCTAAAGAAGTAGGAGGCGCTTTTGGTGAGAGGACCGTTGACGTCCGCCTGAATGAAATACAGGTAATAGCTTGGTTGCTGTTGTACGAGTGGATTTGCCGTGTTCCACGCCGAATCATTTCCCAACGATGTTATGTGCCCGGAGAATTTATCAGAGCCAGGTTTGGTGAGAATTTCAATTCTCCCATATCCGATCTTGTCGAACTCCGCCGAAAACGGATTCTGGTTGACGCGAATCTCACGGATGGATGACTTGGGCGGAATTTGGCCACCGGTGAAACCATCGATGTAAATTTGACCCCCGCTGGGCCCAGCGGAGGGCCCAGCCAGGGCCTGGAGTTCATTTTGTAACTCGTCGGGATCATCGGAGAGAGCATCGAGATCGCTTCCCTTCACCACCAGCGCGCTCGAATTTTCATCTGGATTTACGCTCACTCCGGCATTCTGATCGTTGACCGTGATGTCTTGCTGTTGAACGGCAATGGCGAGGGTTACATTCAGCTGATGAGCCCGACCGGCCGCCACCACAATGCCGGTTTTTGTGAAGGTTGCGAACCCGCTTACTTGTACCGTGAGGCTGTATGAGCCCGGAGGCACGGTCTTGAAGACGTAGATACCGTCATCGCCGGTCTGCACGCTTAACACGGTAGATCCCTGGGTAAGAGTGACGGGGGCTCCAGGAACCACGGCACCACTGGGATCCAGTACCTGGCCGCGCAGGCTGCCCGCCGATTGTGCAGCTATGGACAATGGAAAAGCGAGGGCAAGCGCGAGCAGGGGGAGCAGGGCTTTCTTGGCTAGTAAGCTGCCAATTCGCGGGAAGAGATTCATCATTAGCGGCGTCCTTCCACAATTCCCGAGGAGGCGTCGCACCTACCCCAGCATGTTCATTGCACTTGAGGGTCCATCCCTGACGTCGATCGCAAGCAGTTTGCTTACCTCGCCTCGGCTCTTGCCTACCGAGAGTTCGTGTGTTCACTCTTGGGCATCTCTGTCCACAATCGAACGCCGGACCATCCCGAAGACAAATACGCAAGCAGGTCGACTGAGGTTCCAGAACTCTTGCATCAACGGCTTCCACAGCCGGCAGAAATACGCTGGGTGGGAAGTTAGTAGCGTAGCCCTAGTCTTTGGGGAAACTCCTCCTCGTCGTCATCAAGATCAATCAGGTTGACGTGATATTCGGCATTCTTTCTGTTAGCCGTACGCATCGCGAGATGCGCCGCAATTATGATTCCTACCGTCGCAGCCACGTGCCATACACTCGCCTTTAGCCAGGGTTCCAGACCGACCGTAAGCAGTACCAGGGGCGGGAACAATCCGAAGTATTGCAGCAAGATGAATGCCAGGTTGGTCGTGGGTGCTTTTGCGTCGCCGGTAAAGGGTATGCTCCTGACTTTAAGGAACAATGCGTCTGTCAGCAGCAGGCAAAGGCCAATCGCCACCAGCGCCTGGCATGAGACGGACTTCCAGCCGTGCAGTTCGGTTGGCGCCACGAGGTTTATCAGCGCGACTATCCCCAACGCCAGGCCCATCACACAGGGCAGGATCCATAGCGTGGTCGTAGCAAGTTGGGCTGCTCCAGGCTTGCCCAGGATCACGCGAAAGATCCAGCTACCCCTCTTATCTGCGGGAGAAAGGAATGCGGTCCGCAATCCGGCAATTGTCCAGAAAGCCGCGATCGGGACTGCGGCCCGCAAACCGTCCGGCGATAGGGCGAAGCCGAGTTGACCGTGGGCCAGTTTCAA
This sequence comes from uncultured Acidobacteriaceae bacterium, assembly GCA_963717225.1. Taxonomy (GTDB): domain Bacteria; phylum Acidobacteriota; class Terriglobia; order Terriglobales; family Acidobacteriaceae; genus PALSA-350. The sequence goes on from CAVQWB010000016.1 coordinate 94,453, forward strand.
GAGGACCGTGCATGCAACCAGGAGAGCCAGGCCGAGGCCACCATACATCGCTATGTACACACGATGCCGCTGCGTCCTCAGCAAAGAGCAACTGATGAAGTGATAAATTCCGCGCTGCACCGCGTTTCGTAACAAAGTTGCATGGAGCAGGCGATTGATTGGGACGACTGCTATGTTGCGCGTGTCGAACACCTCAGATCCTTCGACCAGGTAACGCATTCTCCGTCGATAGGCAATCGGATAAGAGAGGATGGTCAGGGCAAACGCAACCGCAATCGCGAAGCAACCTGTTTTCGCAAGACCACTGAAAACAGGGAGGGATGAAGAGCCAGCCAAAAAGCTCTCGTATATCCCCAGAAACCAGAACGGGGGAAAATATCGGGCGGCGGGTAATTTGGTTAAGACCTGGAGGAATTGGGACGAGACCGGAAAAAGCAAAAGGATTGTTAATAGCATCATTATGGTGACAGCCTGCAGGAACGGTGAAATGGCCCGAAAGAGCCGTTCGCCCATAACCGTCACCATCATTCCCTGCACGCTCAGGAATAACGCTGCAGCAAACGCGCCGCTTCCCAGCACGGCCAGCAAATGCGCAACCAGGTGACGCGCGAGGCCTGGTGTCTCCGATAGCAGAGGGAAGAAGATGGATCCGAGCGCGCTGCTACCGACCAGAAATAACCCGAGAAAAAGTGCTGCAGCCGCCGTCCTGGCCAGAAACAGCCTTCTGTTGACAACGGGAAGCGGGGTGAGCACGAAAACGTCAATCAGATCGGGAAACAACAAATCCCAGGCAAAGATGCTTACTGCTCCGACGGCCACAAACGAATACAACACATAAAAATAGTGGTCGCTTACCTGAGACCAGAAGGGCCTGGGGAGAGGCGCATGGTATAGGGGGGTCAGAAACAGGGCCACAACCATCCCCGGAAGGGCGATGGCATACACAACCTGAAGAAAATGCGTTTTCGCATCACCATCCGCGGAAACCATTTCGTTGTTGAAGAATCGTTCGAAGAAGTGACGAACCAGAAGGTGAAATTGACTTTGTTCCCGCGCCTCCACCACAGGCATGTGAGCTTGCACTTCGAGCGATAGCACAGGAAATTCCGGTGCAGTGAACATGCGGAGCCGGCTAAACATTTCGCACCTTGATGGTTTCTACCAATTCGCGGGCGATTGATTTGGTGTCTTCCTGCTCGACCAGTTGAGCAAATGCACTTTCGAGGTTGGCCAACTCCATGAGCCCGATCAATTCTGAAGGGCTGGCATCGGCCAGGACCTTGCCCTTGGCAATGACCACAACTCGACTACAAATTTGTTCCACTACTTCGAGGACATGCGAGATGTAGAGAACGGCCTTCCCTGCCGCTGTCAGTTCCACTAACAAGTCCTTGAACAGACGGGAGGAAAGGACGTCAAGACCGGAGAGCGGCTCGTCGAATATCAGGAGCCTTGGGTCATGCATGAGCGCCGCGGCAATCAGCACGCGCTGCTTCATTCCCTTGGAATACATCGAAATTGGCGAATGCCGCCATGACTCCAGACCAAGAAGATGCAGTAGCCTATGGGCCTTGATCTGGATTTGCCGTTCTCGCAGCCCCCGTAGCCTACCAACTAACTGCAGGTATTCCAGGCCGGAGAGATAGGTATATAGATGCGCTTCCTCCGGCACGTAGCCAAGCGTTGCCCGAAAACTCATCAGATCGTCGCGTATATTCCTGCCCTGGAATAGCACCCGGCCCTCGCTGGGCTGCAACAGGCCGGTAATAATCTTGACCGTGGTGGATTTCCCTGATCCATTGGCGCCCAGGTAGCCGACTACTTCGCCGGCATTCACTCGGAAATTGACGTTCGAGATCGCCGGAATACCACGATAGCTTTTAGACAGGTTCTCGAGCTCGAGCATTGGGCGGGCCTCCGATTGGTATACCCTATGTAGCATACTATGCTTACACTGGTCAACAGTATGCTACATAGGTAAAATGCCTACCATGGCCATCGAGCCCAAACTTTCACATACCGCGGCCATGATTCTGCAAACGATTCATGCCGGCCAGATCTACGGATTCAGCGTCATGGAGGCGACGGGTCTACCCAGCGGGACGGTTTACCCGGCGATGCGACGCCTGGAACGCGACGGCCTCATCGCCTCGAAATGGGAACAGCAATCGATTGCCGATGCCGAACAACGGCCTTTGCGGAAGTACTACAAACTGACGCGCGCGGGCGTGACGACCCTGCAGGCCATGCACAAACGCTACCCGCTACTGCAAAAAATGATCGCGGACCCGGAGGTCAAGAACGCATGAGTAGTCTCCGCCTGCTGCTCCGCTCTCTTCCGGATTGTCACTTCATTCTGCGCTGTGCCGCGTGGCTGGTACCGGGTCGAGAACGGGCAGAGTGGTTGGCAGAGTGGCAGGCGGAGCTTTGGCATGTGTGGCATTCGTACAGCCGCCAATCTCGCGGTTGCTTCCATGGCGCGCAGGAAGTGACAGATTTCTGCCTTGGTGCTTTCCGTGACGCTTTTTGGCTTAGATGGATTAGCCTGGGCTCGGCGCCGCGCAGGGTTTTCCGCATGGGCTCCGCATCGCGCTGTTCCTTTTCCCTGGCGATATGGACGGCGATCAGCCTATGGGTGTGTCTATCTCTGCCAGGTGCCCACAAGGCCATCAAGCGCTCGCAATATCGACAGGGCGACGGCCTGGTCATGATTTCGGGCGAAGGCTATTACGGAACCCAGATTCCCACCATATGGTTTCAGGATTATCAGTTCTGGAAGACCAGCACGCGGCGCCTGTTTACTGGCGTTGCCTTTTATCAACCCATACTCAAACGAGTTCATCTTGCAAGACATCCGACGGCAGAACTCTCCATTGCCCGGGCAAGCGACAATCTTTTCAAGTTGCTCAACCTGCCGGTCCCTGCTTCTGTGCGGGACCAATCCAATGGTCCGTACGCCGCGAGATTGTTCCTAAGCCACGCCGCCTGGGACAAGTTTTTCGGCGGCGACCCCGGCCTGATTGGAAGTGTCACCGAGATAGCGGGGCAACCCGTCCTGATCGCCGGCGTGGTCTCGCTGGACTCATGGCTTCCAGGCCAGATGGACGCGTGGTTGCTCGAAGATGAGCACCATTTGGATAAGTTACCCCGAAAGACCATGGGATTCGTTCTGGCCCACATGCGAGCGACCGGATCCGTAGCCCAGGCGGACGACGACTGGCGATACATGACGGTGCACAGGGAAGACGGGGGCTCTGAGCGCTACGATTGCATATCGCTGGCACAACGGGCCCAACTGCCCTTCTCCATCTTTTTGTTCACGCTCATTGTGGCCTTAATCACCTTGCCGGCCACCACAGCCCTGCCTCTGGGCGAGTACCCCCGCCATAGGGGACGCATCCCCTGGGCACTTCGAGCAAGACGATGGATTTTTTTCTGGAGTAAATTCGCACTGGTTGTGCCGCTGGTCTATCTCACTTCTGTGGACGTTGCCTATGGTGTCCCCTCCTTCAGTTCTACAACGGCGCAATATATCCAGCTGGGGCTCTCGTACTTCGGGTTGCTATTTGCTTTTCGGTGGATCCTCCAGGATCAACGCAAGCGCTGTCCAGTATGCCTTCGGGTGCTGTCTCATCCGGCCCGCGTTGGGCAAGCGTCACGAAACTTCCTGGCATGGAATGGGACTGAGCTGATCTGCGCCGGCGGTCACGGACTGCTTCATATTCCCGAGCTGCCAACAAGCTGGTTCAGCACTCAGCGCTGGCTTTACCTTGATGCCTCCTGGGGCGGCCTCTTCTCAGATGCTTGTATGCCCACTGCCGGCGTGGTCTAGGGAATCCGGCAAGGAGTACGGAGCCGCTGCCGTCTTTTGGCCAAGATGAACCCAAAGCGACCTGGGGGAACGGAATACCCATCCGCCCTGCCATTCCACTGGCTCGGAAATCCTGGCTGTTTTGAAGCGGGTCACAAGCGGCAGCGTAACTTGCTTCATCGCCATGCGGATCAGGTTCGCACCCGCGCAGGCGTGCGGCCCCATCCCGAGGCTGAGGTGCCCGGAGCCACGCCGAGCGATGTTTAACGTGTTCGGATCTTCGAAATGGGCCTGATCGCGATTGCCGGCAATAATCCGCAGAATGAGTCGCGTACCTTTGCGAAGTTGCAGGCCGTCCAGCTCGATATCCGCTGTAGCCACCCTGAAGAGAACGCGGACCAGCCCTGCATAACGCAGTAATTCCTCGACCGCCTGATCAATGAGAGCCGGTTCGTTATGCAGAAGCCCCCACTGATCCGGATGCTGTATCAGGGCGAACCATGCGTTGCCAAGAAGGCACGGTATGGTCTGCGACAGGGCTACAAATCCTGAGTCTCGGAGGGTTTCCGGTCCGGTAGAAAAGTGACCGCGAAGCGTGGTGTCAGCGACCCTTGCACGGGCCTTTAGCGCCGAATCACCGGGGTCGGCGGCTGCCGCCGAAACCTCTCGAGCTTCAGGCGCCAGCCGGCGGGCTTCCCCTGTCGATATGCCAGTTGCCCTTGCCGCAAGAAGCAGACAAAGTGGCATTGCATACTCCTCTAAAAGATCCACGGGCCGTTCCTGAGGCAATTTCGCTATGAGCGCCTCTACTTGTGGAGCGAGCCACTCGCGCCACTGCTGCAAATGGGTGGGGGATAGGGCATCCAGGGTCTCGGCAAGAATCGTTTTACGGGCACGCTCATCCGGCAGCGTCTCTGCTCTTGTGCTGTCGAAACCTGTCATTGCCAAAGTAGATGTGCGAAGCGCGGCTACGATATCGGAGCGGCGAGTAAGGACCCACGCCCCCAACTTCGCATCGAATAGCGGCGACTGAACCTCAGGAGGCTCGCTCGAGTCCAGGAGATCTTGAGACCACGCGGGCGCGTGACGACATCGCTCCTGACTAACGGCCATTGCGCCACCTCATGCGGCAAGACCTATTCTATGTGAGGCAATCCTCCGTTTTTGTCTTTAGATTGTCATCGGAAAATAGCTTGTAACGAACCCCGTTCACCCGGTCCTCGCCACTGAGCGCAAACGTACCTCAGCGAACTCTACGGCTTAAAGTGTCTGCGGCAGCTCCGTGCCATGGAGTTTCTACATATCAGAGCCAGCGCGCAAGGCGGCGGACCGTAGGCAGCATATTTTGTAACGTACTCCAGCTTGACCCGTGCCAAGCTGTGCCAGCCCCGGACTTCAGTCCGGGGCTGGCACAGCTGATCCAAATACGGCAAAATGTCTTCTGCCGGCCAACTCGGCCGCTCCGAAAATGTAGAGACTCCAGAGCACGGCTAAAAGCCGTGCCCTTCATATGGAGACTTGTCACCACCATCAGCTCCACCTTGCACACCTGTAGACACTCTACTGCCTTTAGGTTTACAGTTCTTCACTATGGCCCGGGAACGTCAGCCGTATCAGAATCGAATCGAGCTCCTGCAGGGAACGTTGGACATGCTCATACTTCAGACGCTTCAGTGGGGCGCCCAGCATGGCTACGGCATCGGGCAAGCCCTTCGCGCCCAGTCTGGAGAGGTGCTGCAGGTAGAGACCGGCTCGCTGTATCCAGCATTGCACCGCATGGAGCGTCAAGGCTGGATCGCTTCAAAGTGGGGCCACACCGAACAAAATCAACGGGCCAAGTATTACCGCATCACGGCAGAGGGCAAGAAGCAACTGGCTCGCGATCGTTCCAAGTGGGAGGCGATGGTCGCGGCGATCGGTAACATACTGTCTCCATCGCCGGAAGGCTGAGAGCTACGATGAACTTCTGGACCCGTATCCTTCGACCGGACCGCGCTAAATCAGATCTCGATGAGGAGATCGAGTCACATCTCGCTCTGGCTGCCGCGGATAAACGTGACCGCGGCGCTACTAAGGAGACAGCGCGGCGCGAAGCTGAGCGGGATTTCGGCAACCAGGCATTAGTCAAGGATGTGGTACGACGAATGTGGGGATGGGTTTGGTTGGAATCCCTGCAGCGAGACACAATGTACGCTCTGCGCCAGTTGCGGAGATCTCCGGGATTCTCCATCACCGTGATCACGACACTGGCATTCGGCATTGGCGCAGCGACGGCCATGTTCGCAGTGGTCGATCACGTTCTGCTCAAACCCCTGCCCTATCCACAGCCCGAACGGCTGGTGACGGTGGAGGAGGCGAGCGTCCATGGCCCGAGAGATATAGTTGCGCACGGCGCCGCCTATCTTGATTTGCGAGAGTGGCAAGAACGGAACCGAACCTTTAAGCAGATTGCATATTTCACAGCCGGCCCATCCGGAGGCCGATTCAACTTTCTCGAAGGTAAGGGAGGATCGGCAGCGGTCCATCTCACCAGTGTCAGCCCCAATTTCTTTGCTACGCTGGGTGTCCTTCCGATGTTGGGTCATGGTTTCGACGAGGATGTCGAGCCGTTCAGCGGTGGAAACAATGCCAACACGTTGGTATTGAGCGATGCCGCGTGGCGGCAGATGTTTGGTGGCGATCCAGCGATCCTGGGCAAGAAGGTCCTGCTCAACGGTACGGGGTATGCCGTTGTTGGTGTGATGCCGAGGGGATTTGGATTGGGAGCGGAACCCAGGCGGCCGGGGGTCTGGACGCCAGTTCAGCTAGACGAAACGGATAGGGTGCGGAAGAACGCATCTCACGAATACCAGGTAATCGGCCGGTTGAGGGATGGCGTTGAGCCGGCCGCAGCGGAGGCCGACTTGAAGACGCTGCAAGCCCAGATTGCCAAAGCCTATGAGGATCCGAACGCTCGCGAGAGTAGAGCTACCGTGATTGTTCGGAGATACGTCGACTCGCTCGGGAACGCGAGCGTGACGCGCGCACTGGTTGCGCTGCTGGCGGCAGCTGGAGTTCTATGGCTCATTGCGTGCGTCAACGTAACCAACCTTTTCATGGTTCGCGGCAGCGCGCGGCAACGCGAGATTGCCGTGCGCGGTGCGCTTGGCGCCAGTCGTGGGAGGATCACACAGCAGCTGGTCGTAGAAGGCCTCGTCCTCAGCAGCGCAGCTTCATTGCTGGGAAGTCTGCTTGCGTTCGGGGCGATCAGAGTTTTCGATAAGCAGATTCCTGCACACTTGCCAATCCATGTAGCGGCGAGTGCAAACGGAAAGATCCTCCTGGTCCTGGTCGCGCTGACCTTGCTTTCGACGGTCTTCTCTTCAGTGTGGCCGTCGCTTCTTGCCGCCCACATGCCCATCGAACCGGCGCTCAGGCAAGGTGGACAGCAGGGTGGAAGGAGCCGTCGCCAGCATCGCATTGGCAGTTCCCTGGTGATCGCGGAGATTGCCATGTCGCTCACGCTGCTCGCGGCTTGCGGATTGCTTCTGCGAACGATCTATGCCTTGCGTCATGTACCCCTCGGTTTTCGCACAGACCACATCGTCGTCGCCAACCTTACGATCCCCACTTACCGCTTTGCGAATCGCGACTTGACGAGAGACTTGTACCAACCCCTGCTCGAAAGGATCCAGCATTTACCCGGCGTACAGTCTGCCACGCTCATGACGGAGGTACCGCTCGGACAAACATTCCATATGAGGCTGACCTTGCAAGGTAAGGAGTACGGCGGTCACCACAGCCAGGATGATCTCATCACGACCAATTTCAGGGCGGTCAGTCCCGAAACGCAGCAAGTGTTTGGACTCAATATGCTGGCGGGCAGATATTTTAGCAGCGGAGATACAGCTGCGTCGCAGCCAGTCGCGGTAGTCAACCGCGCCTTTGCCAGGCTGTATGCTCCGGATCCACAGAATCCAAGGTCGGTCCTGGGCATGGAACTTCTGAACATGCGCAAGGATCATAAGGCTGTAGTCGTGGGAGTACTCGATGATGCGCGGCAGAGTTCGATCACACAATCGGAACCTGAGGCTGAAATTTGCATTCCGCAGATTGGGCCAGACAGCAATTCGTACCTTGCGATCGAGGGCAGTGCGATGGATCTCGCGCTACGCACTGAGAGGCCCGCGGGTGCCATTGTTCCCGAACTGCGTTCTCTGCTTCGCCAGGCTAGCCCTGAACTTGCAGATGCGACATTTACCAACATGGACCAGATCGTCCAGGACTCGTATGGAAGCCAGACGCTGGCGGCACACCTGCTGGAAGTCTTTGGAGGGACAGCGCTGCTGCTATGCATTTCGGGGCTTTACGGGTTGCTGGCTTACGTCGTGACCCAGCGGACGCGCGAAATCGCCCTGCGGGTAGCGGTCGGTGCGCAACGGGGACAGGTGTTATGGCTCGTGCTGCGGCAGGCCGGAGTCTTAGTCATCGCCGGAGTCATGATTGGCACGATGGTCGCGGTCGCCTCGGGGAGATTTGTCCACAGCTTTCTTTATGGGGTCGCAGAGCACGACGCGCTTACGCTGACGGTCGTCGCTCTCGTTTTGCTGGTGAGTGGCGGCCTCGCTGCCTACTTCCCTGCCCGAAAGGCCGCGAGGGTAAACCCCATGGAAGCACTCCGAACGGAGTGAGCCTGGTTCCGATGGGTCGAGGTACTGGAGTTAGTTGATGTCGCTCTCAAGGATTCAGCGAACGGTGTTGCCGATCGCAGTCATGGCGCTGCTGGGCGGATGCCTGGGCTGCGCCGTTCGTTCCCCCAGGAGCATGTACCAACTCAGCAAAATCGATTCCGAATATTTTCTTCTTTCGCCAGATGCCGGCAGCACTCCGGGGGATCATCAGACGATTCGCATCCGTCGCCCCCACGATATCGAATATCAAAAGAATATGCCGGCGAAGGATTGTTCGATCAAAGGACCCTGGTTCTCTTTGTATTCAGACGCCGGAAACTCATCCTTCTGGATCGCGGAGACGCCGAGCGCGTCCGCATCTCAACGGAGCGGCGGAACCATCGACATGAAGGACCAGTGGCAGACCTTTGAACGAGCTCTTTATGGATTGCAGCAGAGGCAGTGCTTTGCGTCGCTGCACGAATACCTTTCGGTGAAACAAAGAATCGCCGCAAGTGTCTCCGCTCCGGCCGCAGATACACTGTTCTATCGGTACGGCTACGGGCCGGGCGGATATGTTGACCTAACGCCAGGTATGCAATTGCAGATAGAACGCGATTTCTTTGGCCCCCACACTCCCGAGCAGCCACCTCTTACCAATTATCGAGGCACGACAGTCACGTATTACATGGTCTCGGGAGATGCCGGATCTGGAACGAAGCTTATGTTCCTTAAGACCGAGAAAAGGTCCATCGGAGCAACGACACCTGAAGTGGATACCTCTGACGTGTCACTGGCAACAGAGTTCGCGGCTGCCCCTCGCTTACGACTTTTTCTGGAGGACCTCGTAGTTTCCGGGAACGACAAGAGTCCCGCCATGCTCATCGGCGCGCCAATCGCGCAAGATCTGAATGACGCGACCCAGGCGATCGAAAGCGACCCTCGCATCTCGTGCGAAGCGTTGCTGCGCTGGCAAGTGACCTGTGCCTTCTTCCCGGGAATAGTAACCGTGAGCCCGATGCTTGAGGTTTTCGTCAATGGAACACCGACCTATGTTCCAATTGGTTCCCGGTTGTGGGCCGTTATCTCTCAAATGGCAAACGCCCAACCGTCAGCCGTAATCCGGACACTTCGGGTTCAACGCTGGTTTGACAACAAGGCCGTGGATTTACGCTTCGCACCCAATTCTGACGACATCTCGCAGCTGTTTCTCTTTGGGGGAGATCGAATCACCTGGTCACGAACTGCAGTAGCCAAAAGATAGTGGATCTGGGCTTTAGAGCCCAATTCTCTTTCAACCCTGATACAAAACCAAACTCAGTTGGAATACCTACCCTTCGTTCCTGAAATGTAGAAACTCCACAATTCATGCTTTACGCTCGAGAACGATCACCCAATCACGGAAGATAGGGAATTCCGGGGGCTTCCATGCGCCGCTGCTATCCGGGCGGACGTCTTCTATCGGAATCTCCGTTCCGTCGCTGGGATTGAAGAAAAAACCACGGTAGGTTGCGGCATCCAATTTCTTGAATGTGACTGGCTTAAATCCCGATGGGCAAAAGGCGACAACGGCTTCTCCAGGAATTTCGCCGGCGAAGGGTTGCCAGTAGTCGGTTGTGTCCCAGTGTGGTTCTATGAGATCGGGCTGCGGCTCGAGTTTCCACCAGGAGTACCGTGTGAGGAGACCCTTTGCCAATCCGAGCTGTCCCGATCCTGGGAGTTGAGCGGCGATGTCCCAGGCGGGCCCACCCCAGGAGTGTCCATGCGGCGAAAGTCCATAGGGTTGCTGCCGTGTATTCACCTGCCAAATGCCGTTAGCTCCGTATGTGTGTCCGCCCGTGCCACCCAAAAGGGCTGACCAAAACATGAAACGCTGTACCTCCTGCCGGCTCGCCTCGGCAATGCCTTCGTAGCACACCTCACCAATCAACACCGGCATCTTAGGTGTCGCGGCCAGCGAATGATTGACGGTTTCGATGGTATTGGGGACGCTTTGCCGATCGTTGTGGCCAGTCTGCAGCATGTCAAAATCGAGGACCGCGGGGTCGTCCACGCAAAGTCGCGAACTCTTTGAAGGATGAATGGTGATGGGGTGATGTCGCGGGTCGGTGGCGCGGACGTAGCGGGCCAATTCCGTCAGGCCGTGCTTTTGTGTTTCCGCATCCTGCTCCTTCGTTTTGGAAAGGTAGTAGGGCATGGTTCCCTCTCCAGCAAGGCACCAGACAACCGGGTATGCACCCCAACGGGCGATGAGATAACGCCAATGTTGTTTGACTTTCTGCATGCCCATGCGGGGAATGAAGTATCCCCAAAAGCCAACCACGCAGGCGGCAAGGCCTTGATCCGCGAGGTGCTGAATACGAATGTCGGCCATATCGAAGTACGCAGGATTGATGCGGGTAAAATCTGGATCCCACGGGAAGCCCGCTTCATTTGCCCCGCGAGCGTCGAAGGGCTCCATGTCGGGATACAGGCCGGCCACGATTTGAACCATCGTAAAGCCCTTTTGCACGCGATCGGCAGCCAGCGTCTGAAAGCCGTCTGGCCAGCTAAGCCGCTTGCACAGGCCCATCCACCAGGTGTCACCCAGCCAAAAGAAAGGAGTGCCGTCGGCATGCTGAAAATGACGCCCGTCGTCGGCAACTTTAAGCGCGCCGTGCTTGTAATGGGCATTCTGACCGGCATACGGCTGCACGTTCAGTACTGAGACACGATCATGCAGGTCGCTATTTTTCGTGTCGGAGCAGGCCGATCGGATGTGGTAGAGCCCGGGCGCAGGCGCGGCGTAACGCACCCGCCATTCAGAGCCACCAGCCCAAAATGCCGGCGTGCGCTCTTGCTGACCAGAGGGCAAGGTGATGATGGCATCCACGTCAACCTGGTTGAACGGGTCGGTGTATTGCTTTCCGCTGGTGTAGGTCCATTCTGTTGGTTGCCCTGACGCGGCCACTCGATCCTGCCCAAGGCCGGATTTGATCGCCGAGCTGGACACCGCGCTCACGGCCAGCGCCTTCACAAACGATCGCCTCGACATTCCATCGAACATAAGAAGAATGCCTCCTCAAAAAGCAGTAATCAGAGCCATCAAATCATGGGTGAGCTGCGGCATTTGTGTCAAGCAGACGTGTTCGCTGGTGCAGAATTCGCAACTGCGGCTGACTGAGGTTGTGTCCGCGAGGACGACCTGCTTCGATTTTTCACCTTTGCAGGGGCTGGGGTATAAAGACAGGATGCGTCCGGTGAAGCATGAAAACGAGCCTGATTGAGCGACGAGTCGGTACCCGGGAAAAACCTCCAAAGTGCGTCACCCTGAGGGCAGGCGGGCTAACTGTGGATTTTGTCGCGGGAGGCCTGCGTAATATCCGCTACGAAGACCACGAGGTGTTGCGGGCAATCGCCTACGTAGTGCGCAATTCGGATTGGGGAACTTACACCCCGGATATTAGCGATTGCACCATCCAGAAGGATGGTCAGGCATTCGCAATTACTTATCGAGCTCGGTGCGCTTCGGCGGACGCCAGCCAGATTCTCAGTTACCGGGCGCGCATTAGCGGCAACGCGCAGGGAAATCTGGTTTTCGAAGTGACCGCCGAACCGGTCACTGCTTTTCGCACCGCACGCTGCGGCTTTGCTGTCCTCCATCCAATCGCTGGTGTTGCCGGCCAGCGGGCTACCATCGAGCACGTCGACGGTTCACAAGAAGAGGCCGTGTTCCCCGACCACATTTCGCCGGCGCAGCCGTTCAAAGATATTCGAGCGATACGTCACCAGACCACTCCCGAGATCACCGCGCGTTGCTGCTTCCATGGGGACGTGTTCGAGATGGAAGACCAGCGCAACTGGTCGGATGCATCTTATAAGACTTATGTCCGTCCACTCGCCTTGCCTTGGCCATATGTCATGGAGCAAGGAGTTACTAACCAGCAGTCCGTCGAACTCGAGATAACGCGGAGCCCGGGGGCAAAGCCCGCGGTCAGAAAAGCCAGTGGTAAGAATGAACTCATCCGCGTCGGCATCGGCGCTCCAGGAGGCACGTTTCCCGGTATCGGCGTCTCTCTCCATCCTGATTTGATCGACGAGGCACGCGCTCACCCCACACTGCTTGATAATTTGCAGCCGCAGCTTCTGTTGTTCCACTTCGACCCCACCGCCGGCCACGGGCAGACCCACCTCCGCGGTTTTGCAGAGATCGCCCAGCGCGTTTCGAAAAAGGACAAAACGGAATCCGTTCTTGAATTGGTGTTGCCAGCGAAGGAAAGCGTACGTGAAGAGCTGTTGGGCGTGTCTGCCATGGTGGCCGCGGCCGGCCTGCCTTTGGCGGGCGTCCTGGTTTCGCCGGCGGTTGACCGCCGATCAACCCTGCCCGGGGGCATATGGCCGGCGTGCCCGCCGCTTAGCGAGGTCTACCAGGCAGCGCGGGAGGCGTTTCCAGGGCTGGCCATCGGTGGGGGAACGCTGAGCTACTTCACGGAACTCAACCGCAAGCGTCCACCTGTGGAGATGCTTGATTTCGTCTCCCACTGCACCTGCCCGATCGTGCACGCGGCAGATGATCTGAGCGTGATGCAGAGCCTTGAAGCACTGCCGCACATTGCGCGATCGGCGCGCGCGATCATCGGGAAGGAGAAGAGTTACTGGATTGGGCCTTCCACCATCGGAATGCGGCATAACCCTTACGGTGCGCGAGTGATGGAGAACCCGGCAAATGGCCGGGTTCCGATGACGGATTGCGACCCGAGACAAACAAGCCTATTCGCGGCGGCATGGATGATTGGATTTGTCGCAGGCACGGCTGAGGCGTCCCTACAAATGCTGACGGTTGGTAGTCTAACCGGACGCCTGGGACTTGCCAGCGCGGGTGTTTCTGAGGAGCTGCAACTCCATCCGGTGTTTTACACCGCGCGCGGGCTGGCGGAACTGGGTGGAAATCTTCGCTACCAGTGTCACTCGAGCCGTCCGGATCGTGTGGCTGCTGTAGCCGGTGTGGATCGAACGGGAACACGCGTCACCTGGCTGGCAAACCTCACCGGCCAAAAGCAGGAAGCTGTGCTGCATGGGGATCTGCAAATCCATTCTGTCTTCATGCTCGACGAACGGAGCTTCGGTGGAGGCGCCGTGGTATCGCGGCATGAATGGAAGGGTGCTCCATCGATCCAGCTGTTGCCCTACGCCGTGACCTGCCTGCGTTTCCAAGATTCCTGAGATTCCTCACAGTCAATGGCCCACGAGTGCAAACTTAAGCTCCGCCATGCGTAAGAGATCTGGGCTCGCCTAGGTGAGGAATCGCCCAGTAATCCGCCGGGGCTGACCGGTTAGGCCACCCATATGACCCAATTTGAAGTAGTTGCCCGATTGGTACCGTAAATTCTATTGAGAAATTTCTTTTCCCTTGACATTCGTGTTTTGCTCTCTGTATTTTCGGGCGCGTATTTGGTGTGAGCATTTTGTGTTGCCTGAGAGTCGGGGGGCCTCGCTTCCCGGCTTTTGTGTACCGGTACCACTTAAATGGCCGGAAGGTGGGGGCATAGCCACTTACCGCGGCAACAGTAAGCCACTTTGGGAGGAGGTTGTATGTCATTGAGAAGGATTTGTCTCTTCTGCGTTCTTGCCGTTGTCGCCGTCAACATGGCTTTCGGGCAGGGTGTGGGAGCAACCGGCACCATCCTCGGCACCATCTCCGACAGTACCGGCGCCGTCCTTCCGAACGTCAAGATCACAGTCACCAATACGGGAACCAACGCCGCCTTCAACACTGAGAGCAACTCTGCAGGAGACTTCGACGCGCCCTCGTTGAGCCCTGGAGTGTATACGGTTTCAGCTCAGACCGCCGGCTTTCAAAAATCTCAGACCGACCCGTTCACCCTCGCGGTTGACCAGAAGATCCGCATCAATCTGTCTTTAAAGCCGGGAGCGGTGACGGAAACGCTGGAAGTGGCTGCACAGGCCATCAACCTGAACACGGACGATGCCGCCCTATCCCAGGAAATAAGCGGGGAGGAGGTGGCTAACCTTCCGCTGAACGGGCGCAACTTCATGCAGCTGCTGCTGGTCGGTGCGGGCGCGGTTACCGTGGGCGGCGAGCAAGGCACCATGCGCCAGGGTGAAGGCAATGCCGTCAGTGTCAACGGCGGCCGGCCCGAGGGAAACAACTATACCCTGGACGGGCTGGTAAATACCGATCAGGCATTGATGACCCCGGCAGTGATCCTTTCCCAGGACGCAATCGGGGAATTCAAGGTGCAGAGCGGCATATACCCTGCTGAGAACGGATTCGGCGCCAGCCAGATCAACATCGTCAGCAAGGGCGGAACAAATTCCCTCCACGGGGCTGTTTACGAGTCGAACCGCAACAATGCCTTCGATAGCTCGCCGTTCCCTACCGCGACCGATTACATCGCCGGCGCAAAAACATCGAATCCGATTCTCAAGCTGAATCAGTTCGGGTTTGTTGCCTCCGGTCCGGTCTATATTCCTAAAATCTACAACGGCCGCAACAAGACCTTCTGGATGGCCAATTACGAAGGCTGGCGGATGAATAACGGCGCCAAGGTGGAAAGCATTGTTCCCACGGCGGCGGAATTGGCGGGCGATTTTTCCGCCGCCACCGTTCCGGCCGTACCTGGCTATGCCGGGGGACCGCTGCCTGCGTATGGAACCCCCGCCTGCACCGCAGTGCAAAATGCGACCTACGACTGCTTGCCGGTGGACCCGTACACCGGGCTGAATGACTGGGGAACCCAGGTTCCGGCCGCTTTCCAAACGGCGCGGATAGGGCAGGTGGCGGTTGCCAATCATTTCTGGAAAACACCGACCGTTGCCAACACACCCGAGGGGGTCACCAACTTCATCCAGAATATTCCCGGGCCGCTGATCATGAACCAGCAGACCTACCGGGGAGATCAGAACCTCGGCAGATACGGCTCAGTTTTCGGCCGCTACACTCACGCCTATTACAACAACCACGCCATATACAACTCCTTTTCCGTCGACTACGGTATCGAGGAATATATCCAAACCGAAGACGCGTGGGAGGTATCGCATACCATCAGCTTCGGCGGAAAGAACGTAAACAATTTCCGTTTCGGCAAGCTGCGCGCCCAGGCCCCCGAGGGTTCGGCTGCTCCGCCCGCCTCCGTGGTCAGCGCGCTGGGCGAGCAAAACGTCTTCACGGTCTTCACCGCTCTTCAGGAGACATGGCCGAATGTTACCCCTGGCTCATTTAACACCGGTGGTGGTCCCGGCAACTCTTACAGCGGCTCGGATAATCCGAACTGGGAGTACGCCGATTCTTTCACCACAGTTCATGGAAAGCACACCCTTGGCTTAGGCCTCGACTATCGTCGCTGGCACCTGATTCGCAACCTCGCCGACGATTTTTACGGTACCTGGAATTTTGCCGCCAACACGGCCCAAAAGAACTTTCTGACCTGCCCCAATCCGGCGTCAGCTCTCAACGGTGGCCAGCCGCTTTGCGGCACCGGCAACTCCATCGCCGACATGCTGACCGGCTATTACAGCGGTGTAAGTAATTATGTGCCCGGTCCCTTTAGCCCGACGACAGAGGCCGGTAACCCGCAAAACCACGTCTACAACTATTGGGGGCCGTACGTGGAAGACGACTGGAAGGTTAGCCAGAAGCTCTCCATCAACTACGGCCTTCGTTGGGACTTCCGTATGTCACCCTATGAAGTCGAGAACCATTTCTTCTGGCTCGACACCACCAACCCACAAGGCGGTCTTTGCTATGCCGATCCGAAGCTTTCGACCGACGGAGTGGCGCCTGGGGTGGGTATCAATGGGGGCCCAATCCTGCGCTACTGCGGCAACACGCCCCGCGGTGGCCAGAAATACCCCTTTGCCCCCCGTTTCGGCCTAAACTACCGGGTGGATGACAAGACCGTTGTTCGCGGCGGCTATGGCATCTTTTTCGACTCCTTTGAAGGACGCGAAATCGATGACTCCGCGGATATTTATCCGTATAGCATCCGCAACAACCTCACCCCGTTGACAGTTGCCGGCACTCCCAAGTTAAGCAATCAGCTGTTCCCAAATTTCTCCACACTTGGGCCCTTCCCTGAAGCCTCGCTGTCGTTCATCGCCGTAATCCAGTCGGAGAATCCGCTAGATCCGTACGTCCAGTCCTGGACGATCTCCGCTGAACGCGAGCTGGCAAGGAACACGACGCTTGAGCTGAACTACATCGGCACGAAATCAACTCATTTGCTCGATCGACACAATATCGCGCAGCCCTATCAAGTCCCGGCGGCGAGCGTGCCGTTCTGCGATGCGACGGATCCAGTCACCGGCGCCTACATCAACCTCAGCCAGGCTCCTTGCTCCGTGGTTAGCCGCTTGCCCTATCCAAATTTCAACGGCTTTTACATAAATAGCGACTTCCACGGCTATTCCAACTACAACGCGGCCAACATCAAATTCGAGCATCGCGCTCACGATCTGGCCGCAACTGCAATCTTTACTTGGGCCAGGAGTCTGGACATCAAGTCGGCGGCAGCCGGCGTGGGCACCACCGGAGGCGGCTACCAGGGCTTCGAAGACAACCATAACCCTAACCTGGACTACGGACCCTCGGACTTCGATGTCGATAAGAGGTTCGTCGCCAGCTATGTGTATCAACTGCCGGTTGGGCGCGGCAAGAAATTCGGGGGCGGAATCAACCGGGTGGAAGACCTGGCAGTTGGCGGCTGGCAGGTAACCGGCATTACCACCTTCCAGACCGGCTTCCCCTACACCATTTTGGCGAACGATATTCAAGGCGTGAACGACAGCCAATTTATGCACGCGAGTATTGTGCCGGGCTGCAAGATCAAAAGCAATCTGACTGCGCAGTTCCAGCGCATCAATACGGCCTGCTTCACTCAACCCCCACTCGGGACGTACGGAACCATCGGGCGGAACACCCTGCGGTCGCCGGGCATTAACAACTGGGATTTGGGTATTGGCAAGCAGTTCGCCTTTACCGAGCGGCTCAGATTCCAGATCAAGGCGGATGCCTTCAACGCCTTCAACCATCACCAGTATACCGACGATGTGGGTGGCTTGCTCGTCGCCGGATCGGGGGGCAACTACGTCATTGACAATACCGTGAGTGATACCAAATTTGGCTTGATAACTCGATCCTCGAAATCACGCGAGTATCAGTTCAGCGGCAAGGTCACATTCTGATCCGCAAGCCATCGCGACCTCTCACCTCCGCCACGCCTCTTCGGCGTGGCGGAACTTTCCGGGTAAGAGATACACTGCCTGCATGATTCTTAGGACCAGGGCTGCTGCCTTGCCCGCTTTACTGATAGTTGCTTTAAGTGGGGCCATAGGCATGTCGGCACAGGGCTCTCACGAAGAACTCCTGCAACAATACTCTGAAGCCGGACAGCAGGCCTTGGCCGCGGGGCACTACGACGAAGCAGAGAGCAACTTCAAGAAGCTGCTTGCCGTTGATCCCGATATCGCCGAAATTCACGCCACACTGGGATTGGTCTACTTCCAGGAGAAGAAATTCGATCAGGCTGTGCTCGAGCTGCGGCGCGCATTGAAGTTGAAGCCGGCACTGGGACGGGCGAGCACTCTGCTGGCGATGTCGCTCTCAGAAACAGGGCAATACCAGGAAGCGTTGCCAGGACTCGAAAAGGGTTTCCAGCAGGCGCCTGATCCAGCAACCAAACGTATGTGCGGTCTGCAGTTGATGAGAACCTATACCGGCCTCCAGCGTGACCAGGATGCGGTAAAAGTGGCGTTGCAGTTGAACCAACTGTATCCCAACGATCCTGAGATGCTCTACCAGACTGGGCGTGTCTATGGAAATTACGCCTTTCTCACGTTCCATAAGTTGGAAGTAGTGGCGCCGACGTCTATATGGCGCCACCAGGCTGCTGCCGAAGCGTTTGAGAGTGAAGGATCGACCGACTCCGCGATTCGCGAATATCACGAGGTACTTAAACTCGACCCTCGCCGGCCGAAGATCCATTACCGCATCGGGCGGACCTTACTGGCACGGTGGCAGCTTACCCGTAACCCTGAGGCGCAGACGCAAGCAGCGCAGGAGTTTGAGCAGGAGTTGCAGTTGGATCCGGGCAATGCCAATGCCAGCTACGAGCTGGCCGAGATCCATCGGCAGCGGAATGAGCTCGACCAGGCGCGAAAGCTCTTTGAAACCGCGCTTACGTACTACCCTGACTTCCAGGAGGCGCAGGTGGGCCTGGCAACCGTCCTTATAGCGCAGCAGAAGCCCGATCTCGCATTGCCGCATTTGCAGAGGGCGGTCGCACTCAATGCCGATGATGAGGTTGCGTGGTATCGCCTGGGACTGGTAGATCGAGCCCTCGGCAGGACGGAGGAGCTGAACAAGGCTTCTGCTCAGTTCGAGCGTTTGCACAGCCAGATTGGGTTGCAGCAAGGGACGAGTACAGAGGAAGAAGTCACAAAACAGGTGCTGCAAAATGGTGAGGTTCAGTGAGTGTTGCATCTCCCCCGGTCAAGGATCATTGCGGCTTCTGCAGGATTCGTCTTCGCGTTGTCCGGTTGTGGAGGAGGCAGTTACACTCCTCCGCCGATCAACCTCTCCGTATCCGTCAATAACGAAACCGTCGTCGTGCCGCCAAACGGAATGCCGGTAAACGTCCCGGTAACGATCGTCGCTCCCACCGAGACAGCAACGTTCACTATCGCCGGCTTGCCTGCCGGCGTATCGGAGAGTTACAAGGAATCGGAATCCAACCCTTCAGGGTTACTTACTCTGATCGCCAACTCCTCTACTAAGTCAGGCACCTATATGCCCATCATCACTGTTGGCTCGTCCGGTCAAACTGCATCGGTGGTTTTCACTCTGGTCATCAGTGCCCCGTCCAAACCAGGCAACGCCACGATCACAGACACGGAACATCTCGAATTGGCCACAACCGATCACGCAAAAGACTATGAAGTGAAATGTTGGCGGCTAAGTCCTTTGTTTCATGAAGGTGCTCAAGGTGCTCAAGGTGCTCAAGATATTAATTGAGCATCTTGCCCCTTTTGCAGGCACAGCTACTGTTTCTCAAGTGGGAGCAAGGCCATTATCACGCTTCCGTTGTGTTGTCGTAGACACTCCGTATATATATATATCTGAGGAGCTTCCCCTCATATTTGGGCTCTCACCTATATATATGCCATTCAAGTTAGTTTAATTACCCTTCGGAAAAATTATTTTGTGATTTGGTGCGACGTGCCGGACCTAGAGCGGATTTCTCAGTGCCCGGTCTGCGACAAAGCCCGGGTGCCCCATATCTGCCCGGTTTTGGCAGATGTGGGATTCCACAAACCTCAACCTGTGACTGTGCAGGGCGTAGATGGCCATGGACAAGATCGGTTGCTGGTAGCGAGTGATCGGTGGACAGCCGTTGAATCCCACATCTGCCAAAACCGGGCAGATATGGGGCACCCGTCACTCGTTACGCATAGAGATCTCACTACTGGCAGCGATTCGTTTACTTGTTTACCCAGGGATCTGGTAGGGAGCGGGTTTTCAAACCCGCGTGAACGCTCCGGGATGCAAATTCAGGGCTTTTAGCCCTGGTGGCGGGCACCCGATTCCATCAACGGAGACGCCGATGACCATGCAAACAGCTCCGGTCTCTCGCTCAAGCCCGCTCTGGGGCATTCTCCCAAATGTAAGTGTGGTGGTGTTCGTCTCACCAGGGCTGAAGCCCGTCGTTGCGAGATAAAGCGTTCTCGCGGGCTTGACCCTGGACTGAAGTCCAGGGCTTGTCCCCGGACTGAAGTCCGGGGCTGGCACAGCTTGGCACGGGTCAAGCTGGAGTACGTTACAAAATATGCTGCCTACGGTCCGCCGCCTGGCGCGCTGTCTCTGAAATGGAGAACTCACACTCACACCGAGCAGCCGCTTACCAAAAGTAGCATGCGCACTGGGCTCTCAGGGAAAGCTGACGACAACCACGGCAAAAGGGGCCAGGCTCACATGGTTGCCTTCACCTTTTGAAGCGCGGGCAGGGCCTTCCCCGCTTCCCTCGTCGACGGTGGAAAGATTCCCGTTCCGCGAGCCCTCCGGCAAGGTAACGTCGATGGCCCGATTCCTTTTGTTGATTAACAACAGCTTCTTGCCCGCTGAGGTGACGAAGGCCTGGGCCGCGATGTCGCTGTGGGAAGAGAGCGTAGTAGACACAAGTTGGTCACCGGGATGAAAGTTGTCCTTCAACAGACTCAACACCCAATAACGAGCGTTGGGTTTACCGTTCTTCCAGTCAATCATGCTGACACTTGGGAACTGCGATGGGTAACCCACCAGTTGCGATTCTCCAATGACCTCAATGCCTTGTAGCGCCAACTCGCCGTAAAGGTAGGCGTAGAGCGCACCCGCCGCATTCCAGTACAGGGTTGGGATCCTGTCGGGATGGGCTTTACTCTCCGCGATCTCCGCTTCGTCGGAGGCAAGAATGATTCCCAACTCATCGGTATCCGTCTTGGTCTGCGGAGAGAGGCGCTGACGGATCGCATCGATGTAACGGACAGTGGCCAGGAAACGATCTGCCTGGTCAAAAAAGGTGAACTGCCAGTTGTTGATGTCCTGGTCCGCCGAGGGGCTGGCATAGAAATGATAAGAAATGTAATCGAGCGGGATCCCTGGCTTATGGTTAGCATGGTCGAGAAAATATTCGAAATAGCGAGGCTCGACCGAAGGCGTCGCCAATGCCAGACCCATGAACTTTGTATTCGGGCTTACCTCGTGGATAGCGCTGACGATGGCATCGTAGCGCGCGGTGTATTGCTCCGGTGTGGTCTTGTGTTCGAACTCAACCTCGTTGAGCACCTCCCAGACGGGAAAGTCGTAATGGTAGCCAGAAGAGTGCTGTTTGCCATTCTCGTCTTTGAAGCCGCCCTTGGTGTACCAACTCACCAGCCGGGCAAAGTAATCGCCCAAGTCCTTGCCTGACGGATCCTTCAGCTCCGTGCCCTGGGTGTAATCCCAATACACCTGGTTAGGGTCGGCCGGATAGGTCACTGGCTTGTCCGTCTTGAAAAGCCACGCAGGGATAGTGCTGAAGTTCATCACCGTGCTGTGACCTTCGGTCGCCGCCAGAAAGTCTTTGGTCATGGGATCGATGAGCGAGAAATCCCAGGATGTTGCTTCTTTGGTCGGTGGTTCGAGTTCGGCTACGCCGAGCCTGGGGTACGGCAGCCAGGGAACGTAACGCACGTAGTCTGCGCCTAACTGTTTGATGGCCTGAAATGCGGCGTCGTGAATGGGAGAGCCCGCGCGCAACATTGGGTTGACGACAACCTGCAGGGTTGGTGTCGACCGGGAAACGATGACCGTCTTGTTCCAGTCAACCGCAACCTCATTGGGCTTGCTTTTAGATTGCGCCAGCACGGGCCCGGAGAAAAGCGTTGCCGCCAGTAGAAGGCACGAGATAACTTTCCCGGCGCCCAGAGACGCGTTATCGAGGGGAATGTAGGAATGGATCAAGTTTTTCTCCGCAGGATCTGAGCTAGAACTGCCTTATCCATGCGACGTACTGTGCTGCCGCCTTACCAAAAGCAGCATCTCGGGAGGCCGCACCCATCATACAGAAATATGGCAATAGAGCAACAGTTCCAAATAGGGAAATTGTCCCGGCCAACCCAAGGGGCAGGGTCATGGTCGCTCGCGGTGCCTGCCTACGGATGGTTTCTATCTGAAAGCTGGTATCTCACATCTCGCCAAAGCCCCGGATTTCCTGTCAAACTCGGCTACTCAGGCAAACTTCCTGCGGCTTTCCTTAAGGGAAAGCCGCCTGGAGTTTCTACATTTCGGAGAGGGTGGATACATCCAAATCTACGGAATGCGCGAGTTTTCTGGAGTCACCGGTCTGATGCTTTGTGGTCAACAAAGATATGGGCTTTAGCCCCTGTTATGGCGGTACCCATGCCGCTACACTTACCTGGCAAAGAAAAAACGCAGGGGCTAAAGCCCTCATCAGACCCAACCATTGCGGCACGGCTGAAGCCGTGCCCTGATACAAAGCATGAGCGCCATGACTTGGAATTGGGTTCTCACGCACACTCTTTAGCCCCTGCGCTTTTTTCTCTGCCAAGTCGGCCTGTCAGTCCTGCTCTAACGGCGTTCTGAACCATAGATAGATGCGCAATGCATTTCGTGCAGGATTGCCATTGCAGGGGCTAAAGCCCTGATCATTTCGAGTTCTGAGCGGCACGACTAAAGTCGTGCCCTGATACAAAGCAAAACCCAAAACCGAAGCTCGATCGATCATACCCAAGGCTCACGAAAATGTATAAACTCCAGGCGGCTTTCCTTAAGGGAAAGCCGCACCCGTGTCAACAACGGGCGCTGCGTGGTAGGAAATCCGGGGTCCGAGCGAGATGTGGCGCACCCATCGGTCTATTTGTACGGAGAAATTCTCCAGGCCTTGCATACACCTGTTTCGCGGTGTGCCTGACTGATCGTACGATTCGAAAGGTATAGCACTTTCCTATTGACATCATCGCCTCCACAACTCGATAGTTTCAGCCGAATGCACATAAACCTTCCGAACCCCGTCAACTATGGGGACGCTGCTGCCACTGGTGGCCGCCGTCTTCGACAAGCAATGCGCCTGGCGATTACAGGCGCCGCTGCGCTTTTGCTCGCGCCCGCTTTTGCGGCATCGCCGGTGGGAAAACCAACACATCTTAGTTGCGATTCTCTTGAGCAGCCCCTGGGCATCGACTCCAGTCAGCCGCTGTTCGCCTGGCAACTTCAGGATGCAGGATTTGCTGCGCGGCAGACAGCCTACAGGATCGAGGTGGCAAGCAAGCCGGCCATTCTGAACAGTGACAAGCCCGACGTTTGGGATAGTGGACGGGTTGCTTCCGGCAAATCGTTTGGCGTGGTATACGGCGGTCCGGAGTTAGCTGCTTCCACTCGCTATTACTGGCGCGTGGAGGTTTGGGACAAAGATGGAAAACCTTATCCGGTAAGCGACGCGAGCTGGTGGGAAACAGGATTGCTCAAGCAAAGCTGGAAAGCCCAGTGGATCGGCTACGAAGATCCGGAACACCGCGCGGTCCGCAAATCCGGCGCAACGTGGATCACAAATGCGCCGCAAGCAGGGTGCTCCGCAAGGCAACGGCGATACCCAACACGATTTTCGCTTCAAATTTTCGCTCACTGGGCAAGTGAAGCGCGCCGACCTGTTCGTAACCGGCGAAGATTCTGCTGCGGCATGGGTGAACGGCAAGCAGGTGCTGGAGACGCTACCACTGCCACCATGGAAGCAGGCGCCGTGGAAGACCTACCTGCTCAAGGATGTCACCTCCGACGTGCGTAGCGGTGAGAACCTGCTGGCGGTTGGGGTTACTTTGTACGGAACGCCCTCGCCAATGGCACGGGCCCGTCTGAGACTGCCCGCACCCCGATGAGCGCTTGTCTCTATGTTGAAATGACGGACGGCACCGTTGTTGTCTTTGCCAGCGGCACGGAGTGGAAAGCCAAGCTGAATGCGGAGCACGGTTGGCAGGAACCAACGTACGACGATGCAGCATGGCAGAGCGCCATCGCCTACGTACCACCCAAAACGCCGATGGGCTCGAACGTGCTGGGGAATCCGTGGCGAACGGGGCCGGTGAAGTTGCTTCGCCACGGCTTCGATATAAATAAGCCGGTGACCTCGGCGCGTCTTTACGTGACTGCCCTGGGCGCCTATCGATTTCAAATCAATGGCGCGCGGGTGGGTGATCAGGTTCTGTCTCCCGGATGGGATGATTTTCGCGCGCACGTTCCCTACCAGGCATACGACGTTACGCAACAGTTGAAGACCGGGCAAAACGTCATTGGAGCATGGCTTGCGCCGGGCTGGTACACCACACCTCTGATGTGGTTCCGGCAGGGATACAACTATGGAAATACTCCGCCGGCCCTGAAGGCGCAGCTACGTTTGGAGCATGCGGATGGAACGACCGAGTGGATTACGACCGACGCTTCATGGAAAGCCGATATTTCTCCGATTTCTCAGGCGGAGATCTACGACGGCGAAGACTACGACGCGCGCAAGGAACAGGCAGGCTGGGATACAGCAGCCTTTTCCGATACTCATTGGAAACCAGTCGACCTGGTGAACCCTGTGGAGCCGGAGATTGTTCCTCAGTCCTTTCAACCAATTCGCGCCCACCAAACGCTGACCGCGGCGGAAATCACCAACCCCAAGCCGGGAATCTACATCTACGATTTTCGCCAGAACCTGGCTGGAGTCCCGCGCCTGCGAGCGCGCGGAGCTGCGGGTACAGAAGTTCAGTTGCGCTTCGGCGAAGTGCTGAATCCCGACGGCACGCTGTACGTTGAAAACCTGCGCACGGCAAAAGCCACCGATCACTTTATTCTTTCCGGGAAGGGCGAGGAGGAGTTTCAGCCAGACTTTACCTTTCACGGTTTCCGCTACGCTGAGGTCACCGGCTTGAAGTATAAGCCTGACCTTACCGCTCTTAAGGCAGTGGCCATCTATACCGACGCGCCCATTACGGTACAGATGCACTCCGGCAGCCCCATGATTAATCAGCTGTGGAGCAATATCCTTTGGGGCCAGCGATCCAACTTCGTCGGCGTGCCCACGGACTGCCCGCAGCGAGACGAGCGTCTGGGCTGGACCGCGGATGCACAGGTATTCTGGCGGACCGCGTCTTACAACATGGACCTGACGCAGTTCTCCAAAAAGTTTGCCCGCGATATTAGAGCAACGCAGGTGGGCACGCCGATGTATGGCATCTTCGCTCCGGGCACGGATACGCCCAATCCCGGCTTTGGGGCCGGCTGGAGCGATGCCGGCGTCATTATCCCCTGGACCGCATGGCTGCAATCCGGAGACACGCGGGTAGTGGAGCAAAACTGGGATGCGATGGAGAAGTACCTGGCAGCGATTCAAGCAGCCAATCCCTCTTACCTCTGGCGGACGGGCTACGGTACTCCTTTTGGGGATTGGCTCTCTCCGGAAGGCCCTACGCTCGAGCCTTTGGTGGCAACCGCCTACTGGGCCTACGACGTCACGCTCATGCAGCAGATGGCGCATGCCCTCGGCAAGACCGAAGAGGAAGCAAAATACGCCGGCTTATTCAGCAAGATCAAGACCGCCTTTGCCGCCGAGTATGTTCACGCCGACGGCTTTATCGCCGGGGCGGATAATGGGCCTTCTCCTTTTGGACAGATCAACAATCCTGAAGCCAAGGCCGCTGGCGGAGATACTCAAACGGGATATGTGCTGGCGCTCAATATGAAGCTGGTACCCGATGCGCTGCGTGCTGCGGCGGCCAATCGCCTGGTAGCCAAGATCGCGGCCAACCATGGACGCCTGGCTACCGGGTTTCTGGGTACGCCATATCTACTGGCAGTGCTGGTAGACACCGGACACAGCGATGTTGCCTATCATCTGCTGCTCAATACCGAGTATCCCTCCTGGGGATACCTGGTAGGGCATGGCGCCACCACCATGTGGGAGCGCTGGAACGGCGACCAGATGCGGGGCGACCCCAGCATGAATTCGTACAATCACTATGCCTATGGCGCGGTGGCTGATTGGATTTACCGTTACGCGGCGGGTATTGATGCCCTGCCCGCGGATGCCGGCTTCCATACCATCTATCTTCATCCCAATTTTGATGCCCGCCTGGGAAGTCTTGATTTCCGCTACCAGTCCTCTTATGGCGAGATACGATCCGCGTGGTCGATAAAGGGTACGACCGCTACGTGGCTGGTCACGATTCCCCCAAACACGACTGCCCACATGCCACTGCCAGCCGGTCAGCAGGATAAGTTCACGTTGGACGGAGAATCGCTGGCAAGCAGCAAGAAACTCCGTTTAGTGGGTAACGCAGAGGGTAGCCCCACCTACGAGCTGCCTGCAGGCACTTATTCGTTCCGGGTTACTACAGAGTAAGTCTCTGCGGTTGCCGGCCGGCTGTAAAATAACTCAAAGCCCGGGGAAGCAGCATCTTTGCATGGACGCGATGGGGAGGTGTTTTTCCCTATTGAATCTGCGAATTCTGCTCCCAGCGAGCGATTGATATATCTGGATGATTGACATAACGGAATTTAGGATAGAAACTGTTACCCTATTGCAATTCTTCAGCCTTGGCTGTTCAAGGCCGAAAAAGGTCCGCCGGCACTCAAGAAGAATGTCGACTGAACCGTTGAGCATGGTTTCGCGGATAGGGACACTATGGCACAGGACATGGAAGGCTCCGTTTGGCAGGCACTTGATCAATTCAAGATTGAATTGCCTTCGTGGGGTTTCGCAAATACAGGAACCCGGTTCGGCAAATTTATGCAGCCCGCGGCAGCGACCAACCTGGCGGAAAAATTCAGCGACGCCGGGATGGTTAACCAGCTAACCGGGGCTTGCCCGACGATTGCCCTGCACGCCATTTGGGATTTGCCGAATGGGCTCAAAGATGTCTCCAAGGTACAAGAACTGTCCGGTAAATGCGGCGTGGCCGCAGGGTCCATCAACCCCAACTTCTTTCAGGGACAGGAATACAAGTTCGGAGCACTGGGTAACCCCAATCCGGCAATCCGCCAGCAAGCGCTCGACCATCTGCTGGACTGCGTCGCGATCGCGGATAAATTAAATTCACGCGATATCGCGCCGTGGCTTCCCGACGGCTCGAGCTATCCCGGAACCCAAAGCATGCGGCGCCGCATTGGATGGTTTGAGCAAGCGTTCAAAAAAACGCATGCGGCGATGCAGCCTAACCAAAGATTACTGATCGAATACAAGCCCTTCGAGCCATTCTTCTATCACACTGATGTTGCCGACTGGGGTATGGCGCTGCTGCTGGCCAAGGCAGCCGGGCCGCAGGCACTTGTGCTGGTGGATACCGGGCATCACTACCAGACACAAAACATCGAACAGATTGTCGCCTGGCTGCTGCGCGCCGGGATGCTGGGCGGCTTCCACTTCAATGATCGGCGCTATGCCGACGACGACCTTACCCTGGGATCGATTGACCCTTACCAGGTCTTCCGAATCTTTCACGAGATTCGCAACTACGAGTGGGAAACGGGCGCCTCTGTAGACGTGGCCTACATGATCGACCAAAGCCACAATCTAAAGGGCAAAATGGAAGCCATGGTGCAAACCGTTTGCACCGCACAGGAGATTTACGCCAAGGCGGCACTGGTCGATCATGCGCGGCTCTCGGCGCTGCAAGACGAATGCAAGCTGGTTGAAGCGGAAGAGTGCTTTCGCTCGGCGTTCTGGCAGGACGTGCGGCCAATCGTCAAGAGCTGGAGGCGATCGAAAGGTCTGGTAGAGGATCCACTGCTGGCGCTCCGCGAAAGCGGCTATATCGAACAGATTACGAAGGAACGTGCAGCGGCGAACCAGGGTGCCGTGGCAAGCTACGCCTGAACTTCTATCGTACTTTTAAATAATTTCCGTAACCCACCACTACGGTCGATCCGACCAGCAGGAATAATCCTAGTGCCACCAGGCCTTTCGTCCGCCGGCTGGTTCCTTTCCATTCTTTCAGGGCCAAGCCCCAGAGGGTGGCAAAGATGATGATGCTCGCCATATGGAGCGTCCAACTGGAAAAGTCGTATTTGCCCATCTTCGTCTGCCCCATGGAATAGAAGAAGAATTGGAAATACCAGATCACTCCCGCCAAAGCGGCGAGAATGTAGTTCTTTACCAGTGTCTGACCTGTGAGGCGGCCCACCAGGCCATGCGCAGTAGAACCTACGTTCGCCGGCTCCTCGTCTGCCGCTGTGCTCGAAGCCATGGGGTTGATGCCCGGGGCTCCCGCGAACTGGGCGAGGGAATGATTTTTTACGATCAGAAAAAGCGACCACACGAAATTGGTGAAGAAGCCGCCCCAGAGAACGACGACCAGTACGGGTAGGTTCTGCCAAAGATCGAGACGATGCTCCGCGAGCAGTCGAACGCGTGCTATCTCGGCGATAGGTTTACCTGCGGCGAGCCCGTAGGCGAAGCAGGAGCTCATAATGCCGGCAAAGATGGCCACGGCAAGCCCTTTGCCAAAGGAGAAGTCGCGTTCTCCGGCTTCCGCCCGGTGCTCGCTGGAAATTTCGTGCTCTTTCGAGTACCCGGCGAGACCGCTGACGGCAATCGCCACCATGCATACGCCGACACCGGCGAGTATTACCTGCCCCGATGTCTCGTGCAGGATCGACGACATCTGACCACTGAAGATCGGCGGCATCAAGGTGCCAAAGGCGGTACAAAAGCCAAGTGCGATCGCATATCCAAGAGCGATGCCGAGGTAGCGAATCGAAAGGCCGAAAGTGAGTCCGCCGATCCCCCACATCACTCCCCAGAAGCATGCGTAGGTGATACTGGCAGACGGGGCAGCATGAAGAATGGCGAACAGATGCGGGACGAACAAAAGCGCCAGCACCATCGGAGCGATGATCCAGGCGGCAACGCCCTGGATGATCCAATAAATTTCCCAGGACCAGCGTTTGATTTCTCGGAATGGGATGAAATTGCTGGCAGAAGCAAGGCCGCCGATCCAATGATAGATAACGCCAATAAACGGGTTAGGACCCACATCCACCTCAGTTTCACAGTGAAAGCAAACCCACTTATCCTACTTTAGTAAGGCGCACATTGTGAAATACTTCGTCTATTGAATTTGGTTCGAGGATCTACCAGGAACACAAGGAGAAGACGTATGTCTCTGCAGTATCTCGCCGATCTTTGGGATGAAAGCCATGCCAAAACGCTCGATCCCGCCGCTCTTTTGCGCTATCGTTCCAATTTGCTGGGATCCGATCTGCGCATCACCAATTTCGGCGGCGGTAACACCAGCTCGAAACTCGAGGGCACCGATCCCCTGGACGGGCAAAAGAAGGCGGTGCTCTGGGTGAAAGGCAGCGGCGGTGACCTGGGCAGCATCAAGGTCGAGGGCTTTGCCACCCTGTACATGGACAAGGTGCTCGCGTTATCCAGGATCTACCGCGGGGTTGAGTTTGAAGACGAGATCGTCGGCTTATATCCGCTCTGCACTTTTGGTAACAATCCGGTAGCTGCCTCGATCGATACGGCCCTGCATGCGTTTCTACCCTTCCCACACGTAGATCATCTTCATCCCGACTGGGGCATCGCGCTCGCCGCTTCGGCGAACGGTAAAGAAAAAATGGACGCGTTCAACCGGCAGTTTGGCCACAAGCTGGTGTGGCTACCCTGGCAGCGGCCCGGCTTTGAGCTGGCAATGATGCTTGAACGCGCGGTAAAAGAAGTACCTGGCTGCGATGGCGTTGTGCTCGGCGGTCATGGCCTCTTCACCTGGGGCAGCACGCAGCGCGAGTCGTATCTGAATACCATCACCATCATCGATCAAATCGGCCAGTTCATCGAGGCTCATCGAGCCAGGAAGAGCGGGGCTCCGTTTGGCGGGGCAAAGTACCAGCCGCACCAGCAACGGCAGGCGATTGCTGTCAAGGTCATGCCGTTTCTGCGGGGCAATGTGTCCACTGCGCAGCGCATGATTGGCAGCTTCACGGATATTCCTGAAATCCTTGCATTCATCAATTCGCAATCTGCTGCGGAGCTGGCACATTTGGGCACCAGCTGTCCCGATCATTTCATCCGGACCAAGATTCGGCCGCTTTTTGTGGACTGGGATCCATCGACGGATGCTGCGCAGATCCTGCCTGCCGCAAAAAGTGCGCTGGAGAAATATCGCAGCGAATACGCGGACTACTACCAGCAGCACGCATTACCAGACTCGCCCGCGATGCGCCATGCGAACCCAACGGTCGTGCTGCTGCCTGGTATCGGTATGTTCAGCTTCGGCAAGAACAGGGCCGAGGCGCGGATTACGGGCGAATTTTATGTGAATGCGATACACGTGATGGAAGGCGCCGGGCATTTAGAGGAAGGTGGTTGTCCTCCGATCCTGCCGCAGTCGGGACCGGCGGCCGATACCAGCGCCTTCAAGGTCCACTCAAACTACGTTGCGTTGCCGGCCTCTGAAGCCTTTCGGATCGAGTATTGGGCCCTGGAGGAGGCAAAGATACGGCGGCAGCCCGCAGCAAAGGAATTAAGCGGCCGCATCCTGCTGGTAGTTGGCGGGGCCAGCGGAATCGGCCGCGAGGTGGTGCTGATGGCCGCAGCGCGTGGCGCGCACGTGGTCGTTGCGGACCGCGAATTGGACGCAGCCGGCAAAGTTGCTGTGGAAGCCCAGGCGATCGCAGGCCGTGAAGCCGTGATTGCCACCAAGATTGACATTCGCGACCGTGCCGCGATTCGATCAGCGCTCGACGCGACGATTGCCGCCTATGGAGGCATAGACATCCTGGTCAACACGGCTGCGCTGTTCCCATCGTCGCCCGACGGCATGATTAGTGACGCCCAGTGGGCGTCGACGCTTGAGATCAACGTCACCGCCAATTATCTGCTCGCGGACGAAGTAGCCAAGGTGTTCGATGCACAGGCGATTGATACCAGCATTGTGCTGACCAGTTCGGCGAATGCGGTCGTAGCCAAGCGCGGTAGCGAAGCTTACGACGTGAGCAAGGCGGCAGTCAGCCACCTGGTCCGCGAACTTGCGGTCACCTTATCCCCCAAGGTCCGCGTCAATGGCATCAGTCCTGCCACCGTAGTCAAGGGGTCAACCATGTTTCCTCGTGACCGGGTAAAGGCATCGCTGGCGAAGTACAAGATCCCGTTTGAAGAGTCCGCTTCGGATGATGAACTGCGTACTTTGCTGGCGCAGTTCTACGCCCAGAGAACATTGACGCATCAACCCATCGACCCGAAGGACTGTGCAGCGGCCATCCTCTTCCTGGCAGGGCCGCAGGCGCCCTGTACGACAGGTCACTTGATTCCGGTCGACGGCGGTCTGACCGAGGCTTATCTCAGATGAGTGATTCTGATTCCTCCATCCCGGCCTGTCCAAAAGACCGGCGCGCGATGATCGCGATCGACCTGGGTGCGGAAAGCTGTCGCGTTTCCCTGCTGCGCTGGCTTAATGATTCGGCTCATATTGAGCTGGTTCATCGCCATGCGCATGCTCCGGTGAACCAGAATGGTGAGATTCGTTGGGATCTGCGCCAGATCACGCAGCAGATGGACGTGGGCCTGCGAAAGTGCGCAGAGATTGCCCGCGAGGGCATCCGATCCATCGCTGCCGATGGCTGGGCAGTGGACTATGTGCGCCTGAATCAGAACGGCGAGCCGCTCGCCGAACCTTTC
Source organism: uncultured Acidobacteriaceae bacterium (assembly GCA_963717225.1). Lineage (GTDB taxonomy): Bacteria > Acidobacteriota > Terriglobia > Terriglobales > Acidobacteriaceae > PALSA-350. The sequence continues at coordinate 126,102 of CAVQWB010000016.1, forward strand.
TGCTATCGCGATGAACGAACCATTCGCTCGCAGCCAGAAGTCTTCCAACGAATTCCAGCAGCTCGTCTTCGCTCCATTACCGGCATCGAGATGAGCCGCATCAATACCCTCTACCAGCTTTGCGCAGATGCGGATGAGCTGCAGGACAAACCGTGGCTGACGTTACCGGAATACACTCTGCATCGCCTTGGAGGGCGAGCCGTGGCTGAATACACCAACGCTACCCATACCCAGCTGGTGGATGCCGAGAAGCGTAGCTGGTCGCCGGAGATTTTTGCAGCGGTAGGCCTGGTGAGGAAGGCGGCAGCTCCCATCGTGGGCCCCGGTACCGTGATCGGGAAATTGAAGGGGCGTGAACTCAACTTGCCCGGTCTCGATGGAGCTGAGTTAATTGCGCCCGCCTGTCATGACACAGCTTCCGCAATCGCCGGCATACCTGATAGCGGGGATGACTGGGCCTACATCAGCTCGGGCACCTGGTCGTTGGTCGGAACGCTGCTCTCTGAGCCCGTCAACGGACCAGCAGCGCAGGCGGCGGACTTCACCAATCTCGGCGCCGTCGGAGGCCGCATTTGTTTTCACAAGAACGTCAACGGCATGTGGATGCTGCGGCAGTGCATGACGGAATGGGCGGCAGAGATCGACTGGGCTGTACCTGAACTCATTGCGGCCGCTGAACATCTTCCGCCTCCAGCCTCCCTCCTGGATGTGGATGATCCTGACCTATTGCTGCCGGGAGAGATGCCGGCACGTATGAATCGACAGCTCAAGCGGCGCGGATTGCAGCCGCTCGCGGAGGGCGCTGAAGCGGCGCCGGCAATGACAAGTCTGATTCTCCACAGCCTGGCTGCCAGGTATGCGGAAATTCTGGGCAGCCGTGGCGCAGATCACGGGAAAGAAACTTCGGCGGATTTATATCGTCGGCGGTGGCAGCCGCAACACGCTTCTGAACCGGTTGACCGAGGCCGCGACTGGTCTGGAAGTACGATGTGGCGCAGTTGAGAGCGCGACGATCGGCAATTTTGCGGTGCAATTGGCTGCCCTCGAAAATCCGCGTAACGGAGGGTGTTGGGGTTGCCGATGTTGCTCACTGGGCCCGGCAAATATTATCGGCAAATTTTTGAGATCTTTCCCTTGCAAGAAGACGATGGATGCTCTACACTCTCGCTCGGTTTTTCGCGAGATGTGGGATGCAGCGGACCTTTAACTTTCCTTGCCTATTGGGCTCAGAACGATTCGGATTGAGAGCTGTGGTATCCCTGACATCTCGCGAAAAACGAGCGAGATGTGGGGCACCCATCGTTTGTGGTAAGACTAACAAACCCGGATGGACCGCAGCTGCAGCAAACTTGCAACCTTCTCGATCTGCGCCGCCGCGTGCCCAACTCCTATGGCGCAGTGATGTGCGGGACCGTGTGAATTCCAGGCCTCCACGAATTTGCGCGCACCCAGAGGAAACCTGTAGCGGCTATTTGTATTGCCAATTTCCAGAATGGCTCCAGGCACACTCTCACCTTCCGCGATCAGCAAGGCGAAGCCATTGTCCTTATCCTCGATCACGGAAAGCAGAGTTATCGGGCCGTGCTTGACTGACATCTCGACGGAAAGACCGGCGCCCACCTTGCCGTGATAGACCTTGAGCGGACGTACTTTGATCCGGTCCTGAGCAATGCCTATGTGGCCCGGACCGTCATGGCCCATGAGGACGAGATCCGCGGCAAAATCCATCGCGTAATACTCGGTAAAGGATCCACCCATGCCCAACAAATCCATGATCTTCATGGCGATCACGTTCTTGACCTCGTACTCTCCGGCGACCGGCACTCCGCGCCCGGTAAGCATCGATGTACCGAGGATGATCGAGCTCATCGTGTCTTCATTGGCGGGTACGCCGCTTCCCTTGTAAAAGTAGGCCAGCAGATCGAGGTCATTTTGTTTTACCAACTGATCGAGCGCTACAGCCGTACGGGCCGCGCGTAGAAGTTCCGCCTGCGGACAATCGTCACCCACTTCAAAGAAAGTGTGAAATTCTGCAAGCTTGCTGTGGGCCTCGTCTTCGCCGGCATTGTTGCGTAACGCAGTGAGCTCATCCACTTCGAGCATTTCGATGTACAAGTCAAACCTGCCGCTCACCTGCGCCAGATCGGTAGCGATGTCGAGCATACCGCCGTAATAATGGCCCATCAATCCAAGGCGGCAGTGCGCCAGCATGTGCACCACTTCAGCGGCGCGAAGCCACTCATCGATCTCCCGCCAGCATGCCGGGTCGTCGTGGAGCATGCCGGTGACCTGGTGAAATGGAACGCCCAAACGGCGAAGCACATTCGCGATCTCGGGGACAGGGCACGCACTGCAGTAGGCAAGCCACTCGCCCGTCATCGCGGTTCTGCTTTCCATCGCGTTGAACCGCTCGTAGTCGATTGCGGATGCGGGCTGCAGATTCAGCAAAACAACCGGAACCTTCGCCCGCTTGATGAGCGGCAGCACGGTTGCGGAAAGTGCGTAGGTGGTGACATACACCAGAAGAATCTCTATGTCTTCGCGCCGGGATCTATGTGCAGCTTCCAGCGCCTTCTCGGGCGTATCGACCAGGCCCAGGTTCACGACCGCTCGCGAATTGCCGGAGATCCTCTTCTCGACCTCATGGACGTAACCATTGAGTCTTTCTTCCAGCCCTGCGAACTGGCTCCAATACGCCTCAAGCCCAAGCCCGACCAACCCTATGCGTACCTGCCGATACTGGCTCTGCATCAGTGGTCTCCACTGCCAATGCATCGATTCATGGTTGCTGTGAGGATACGCGTATCACCTGCACAGCTCCAAGCAGGCCCGAGGGTAGCAGCGGAGAAGTTGCCTTGTAAGGATTATGGGTGGTAAAGGTGTATTTCTTCGCCGCGTTGGGCTGCTGATCGCCAATCAATCGGTTGACCCATAGATTGGCCACCCTGATTTCGAGTTTGTTCTCACCAGGCTTCATCGCACTCGTCACGTCCAGGCGATAAGGGGGTTTCCATACGATCCCCAGCGCCTTTCCATTGATCAGTCACTTCGGCCAGGTTCTTTACGTCGCCCAGATCAAGCCACAGCTGTGCGCCGGGTTTGAACCAGTCTGCTGATGCATCCACAGTTTTGGTATAGGTGCCGTGTCCGGAAAAATACTTCACTCCTTCGTCCGTGCTCTCGCTCCACGACGTCAGCTTATCGAGGGTGATCTTTTCCGGCGCTCCGCGGTTCGGTTCGAAGCTGACTTCCCACGGACCCTCTACTGTTGCCACCACACTCTCGCTCCTGGCGGGGAGATCGCGAGCAGGCGAAACGGCCGGCTTGCGGAAGACGACGAATACCGTCTCATATGGATCCAGATGCAATGGCACGGCCGTATGCCCATTCTCAATATGGTAGGCGGCGGGTTCTATCGTGCCGCTATCGGCGTGCCAAAGTTCCGGCGCCTTGCCATCGATACGGAAGGTCGCGTCGACCTGCTCCACCCGGTCGTTCCTGTTATCGACGTAGTAGAGATCAGCCTGTTCCAGCTTGCGATGCACGAACAAAACCTCGGTGTCGTTTTGCGGCTTGGAGTAGGTAAAGTCTGGTGGAACATTCATGCCCGCAAGCACGTCTGCCAGCTTCTCGTTACCGTACACTTTGCCTTTGCCGGTCTTCGATTGACCCCAGAGTTGATCCGAGATGGAGTGAAATTCCGCTGCATCGTCGGCCAGGCTTGGGTCGTCCGCAGGACGCGAGCCAACGACAGTAGCCCCGGCAAGCACCAGCTCGCGAATTTTACGCAACACCGGAAGAGACATATGCTGGCTATAGGCGTCGAGGGCCAATACGCGATAGCTCATGCCGCTCTCGGTCACCAGTTGCCCATTCTTGACCGACAGCTTATGGATCAACGCGTCGGCGTTCACGTAATCGAAGTTGTAGCCGAGGGGTACGTCGGGCGACTTGCTGCCGAAGATTGCGGTGAGATTTGAATCCTCGCCGTAGAAGTAGAGGATGTCTGCTACGAATTGTCCCTGCTGCAGGAGAAAGGAACTGCGCGCCAGATAGGTGACCCATGGCCGCGCCTGCTCGGCCCACACTTCGTTGCGGGTAAACCATTGTCCAAAGGGGCCAAGGGCGAGGCCCGGAGCCTTGCCGATGAGAGGTTGGTGCACCGAGGTATGGATGACAAACCTGTTCAGGCCCATCGCGAGCTCTTTGTCGGCTGTGGGTTTCAGGGTCGACGGCGACCATGCCCACGGACCACTCGCGGCGGTGAGAGATTCAGCCGCGACCAGGTTCTGTCCGTAAATGTGGGCCACGGATGCGGATTCGCGAATATCGGCGTTGTACCCATACTGCTCCGCGTTCACGCCCGGGCGTTGCGTCCACATCGCGGCCATGGGGACATCGTCGGCCTTTTTCATCTCCATGCCATCGCCGATGGTGGCGCGGCCCTCTTCATGCGACTCGCCATACTGGCCCATGCCTCGTGCGTGCAGAGACTGAGCAATCTGGCCATAATGATTTTCGGCTACCAGGTCTGCGAGTGTTTTGCGCCAGTCCCATAAGAAGCGGTCGCTGGCCTGAGCGCTCTCGACCACACGGCCGGTGAGCACAGGGAGCCAGGGATGCGCATCGTAGCCGCGACGAGTTGCGAACTCCGCGAGCATGTTGTCCGTCCAGTTTTCGGTGCCCGCTTCCCAACTATCGGTAACCACAAATCGCACGCCGGTCTTACCCATGAGGGGGCCGACCGCGCTCTTGTAGTTGTCGAGGTAATGTTCGAAATAGGCTTTCACGTAGCCACGGTTGAGCTTGTCTACTTCCAGGCCGGTGGCCTCCGGCGATGCCGGATGATTGGTGATTCCGGTGAGCGAATAACCCATCCGCTGAACAATCCAATGGCCGGGCGGAGGCGTCCAGTCAAGCGTTCCATCGGGACGCATTTTGGCAGTCAGGTCGATGACCGTGCTCTTCTGAATTGCCTGGCCGGGCGCAACATCTGGAGTGGCAAACGAATACAGATCCGGCAGAGTGGCAAATCCGGCCTTTTCCTCAAATCGATTCACCCGTGGGCCCGCATGCAGTCGAACCTCCGCGATGTGATAGTCCGTGGGCGGCGGCGGCATACCGATGCCCAGCTCAGACAAATCAATGTCACCGAGCGCTGATTTTTGCGGTTCCGGGGTGGTGAAGGTCAGGCGGAAGAAGCGGGCGGTCACTGCAGGAAACGCCATGGTGTGCTGCACCGCACCGGCGGTCGGCATGGTGACGATGGAGTGGAATTGCTGTCCGTCTTCGCTGACTTCGAAGACGGGACCATGACCCGTCTCTCCTGCGAATTGTGCCAATGGATCCCGCGGGCCTCCCATAGCAACAGTGACTGCATCCACCGTATAAGGCTGCGCATATTCGAACTGTATCCATGACTGTTTGCCTACGGGAGCGATCGGCAGGTCGGTCGCTTTCATCAAATCTCCACTGAAGAGGATCGCCGCATCCACGTGCCCGCTGCTCGATGTAACCTTTGGCTGCACCGCCGCGGCAGAGATCTCCGCATCCGGTACGCGGTAAGCAAGGACGACACTGTCGGCGTAGAAATCCTTGGGTGGCGGAGGCTGCTGGCCCGGGCCGCCCATCATCCCCATTGGATCCTGCTGGGCAAGATTCTGAAAGGGTCCGGTCACCACGGGAGGATTGGCGATCATACCGGTGAACGGCTGCCCGCCTTCCACCGCAGTCTCACTCCAAACAAACTTCTTCATCGCCTGCGAAGACTCGACCCAGGGGCCCCCGGTCTCGCTCCACCCGGGTGACCCGGCGATGGCCAGTTCCAGACCAAGAGAATCGGCCTTCCTGGTGGCGAACAGGAACGCCTCCTTCCATTCGGGGGTCATGTACACCAGGCGCTTCTCAACCACCTTAGGGGTGTTGAGGGCGGCATCGAAGTTTTGCATTCCGCCCAGGCCAACACGCTTCATCCACTCCATATCCAGGCCGATACCTTCCTGGGTAATGTTTCCGCTCATCCAGTGCCACCAGACGCGCGGCCTCGCGCCACTGGGCGGACTTAGAAAGCCTTGCTCCAGCGGGTCGGCTGAATTTTGAGCAGGGGCCGTGGCGGGCAGGACCAACGCTCCGAAAAGAGCGGCCACGGCAACTTTCCTGAGTATGAACAGCGACTTCATAGAAGGTCTTCTCCCCTTTACTCTCGCTGGGTCACCGATCACGAACGTGGTATAGGCTGGACGTCGATAATCAAAAGTGAAATAGTTCCCCAATTGGTTTTACGGCGCGCACAAATATAGCATGCCGATGTAAGGTGTGGCGACGGAAGATTCCATGGCGGCCAGGGATTTATCCGCGTGATTCGCCCGGGGGTCTTGCAGGGTGCGGAAAAAGGTCGAATAGGAAGCGAAAGCCGTTCCCTCAGCGGCTATTGAATGCTGCCAATGTAATGTCCTCGGTGCAGGTTGAGCTGCCGAACGGTGCCCGAAGCCGAACTGAGAGGAAAAAGCCCTCGTTTTGTTTCTTTTATGTACGGGCTGAAGCCTGTGCCCTTCAAAGAGGGAAGACGTAGCCCAGGGGCTAAAGCCCTCATCAGTCACAGACCAACCATTGCGGCACGGCTGAAGCCGTGCCCTGATACAAAGCATGAGCGCGGTGACTTGGATTGGGTTCTCACGCACACTCTAAAGCCCTCGTTCTACTGGCCTTTTCGGCACGACTGAAGTCGTGCCCTGATACAAAACACTCTTCGAACTTGGCTCGGAACAGACTGAGCCGGACATTAGTTTTGCAGTCATCCATAAAGCCGGACAGATTTGCAATCACTTTACGGACGGCCTGAAGGCCGTCCCCTTCAAAGAATTCGGGTTTTTCCGCAGCCTGCTTAGCCGTTCAACGCCGTTCCGGTGACCGAACTGGCTGACGCTATACTAGGATCGTGGTGGTTTCCGTATTGAACTTGAGCTGAAGAGGTGAGTAAGGCTCAAAAAAGGAGAGGCTTGGCTAAGTCTGGGTTAAAGCGGCTATATCACATCCCGATCTTGTCAAAGGCCCTGGACATCCTGGAATTATTGCAGGCAGAGGATGAGCCACTAGCCCTGGAGGCTCTTTATCAGCGAACCCGGATTTCAAAGACATCTGTCTATAGAATCCTGAAGACTTTTGTCCATCGCGGCTATGTCGCGCAAACCGAGAATGGCCTGTACCGGCTGGCGACGCGCCCGCGAAAGATACGTTTTGGCTTCGGTGGCCAGTCAGAAGATTTGCCCTTCTCTCAGGCGGTCACCGAGAGCCTCAGAACGGCGGCGGCCTCTTCCGGTGTGGATTTGATGATCCTCGATAATCATTATGACGCCGCCACGGCGATCCGCAACGCGGAGCAGTTTGTTGCGAACCGGGTGGATCTGGTCATCGAATTTCAGATTGAGCAGCAGGTTGCGCCGATCGTTGCGGACAAGATTGCGGACGCAGGCATTCCTTTGATCGCGGTCGAGATCCCGCATCCGCACGCGATCTTCTTCGGCGTCAATAATTACCGTGCCGGCTTTGAAGCCGGTGAGTATCTTGCCACTCATGCGCGGCAAAAGTGGGGCAGCAAAGCATCGTGGGTCATCGGCCTGGATATTGAAGAAGCCGGCCCACTGGTGCAGAGCCGCATCACCGGCGCGTTTGAAGGCGTGCGTTCTGTGTTGCCCGACCTGCCGATCGAAGCATTCGTGCGCATGGATGGGCGCGGGCTTCGTGATCGGGGGTACAAGCTCATGGCTGATTTCTTACGTCGTCACCCCAAGGATCGTAACCTGCTGATCACCGCTGCGACCGATACCAGCGCCCTGGGCGCCCTGCAGGCCGTACGAGAAGCGAAGCGCGAAAAGCACGTTGCCATCGTCGGCCAGGACTGCATTCCGGAGGTTCTCGAAGAGATGACCAAGGCCAACTCGCCGTTTATTGGATCGGTCTCGCATGAAGTGAACACCTACGGTGCGCGGCTGATCCATCTCGGGCTGGCGATGATCAAGGGCGACCGCATTCCTCCTTATAACTACGTCAATCACAAACTGGTAACCACAAAAAGTATTCCGACCTCGGTTTAGCTGGGCTCCGAACTACTGCCTAAGGAAGAAGACCATTATGTTGACTGATCCTGAAATCCAAAAGCGCCTGAACAACCGGCGATCCTTCATTAAAATGATGGCCGCTGCTCCGCTTTTTGCCACCATAGCGTCTCGAAGCCTAGCCGATACGGTGGCTACGGCGAAAGCGAAGCCTTTAGGCACGAACGTCTACTCTCGCCTTGGTGTTCGACCATTTATCAACGGCCGAGGGACGTGGACCTACCTGAGTGGTTCGCTGGAATTGCCCGAGGTTCGCCAAGCGGCGGAGCAGGCATCCAGACAATTTGTCGACATGTTTGAGTTGCAACGGGCAGCAGGCAAAAGGCTTGCGGAACTTTCCGGGGCGGAATCCGGAATGGTGACATCGGGCTCAGCGGGCGCGATGGCGTCGGCGACCGCGGCTTGCATCGCCGGAAGCGATCCTAAGAATATTTGGCAGTTGCCCGATACCACAGGCTTAAAGCATGAAGTCGTGATGCTCGGAGGACGGAGCGCATTCGATAGCGCGATCCGCCTGGCCGGTGGCAGCTTAGTGCTTGCGCCTGGATTGGACGATCTGCAGCCGGCGCTCACGCCACAAACCGCCATGGTTTATACAACCTGGCGGGATGACCGGCTGGCGAAAGCCTTGCAGGTCACTCGCGCCGCCGGAGTTCCCTTGCTGGTGGACGATGCGGCCGGTATACCTCCATTCGAGAACCTGAGCCGCTATGCAAAGATGGGCGTCGACCTTTATTGTTTCAGCGGCGGAAAAGGTTTCCGGGGTCCGCAATGTGCGGGGTTGCTGTTGGGCAGGAAAGATTTGATCGATGCGGCATTGGCGAATACTTGCCCCTGGGAAGGCGCAGTATGCAGGGCCATGAAAGTAGGCAAAGAAGAGATCATGGGTATGCTTGCCGCAGTGGATTACTGGTCCCACACGGATCTTGCAGCGCTGAACAAAGAGTGGGAGACCCGTGTCAAACGGATTGAGAAACTCGTCACAACTGTGCCCGGAGTCACCACCACAATCACCATACCGAAGGAAGGTAATAGCTATCCGACCTTGACCGTAAACTGGAATGAAGAACAATTTGGTTTGACGGTGGCGCAATGTGACCAGCAACTCCGCGAAGGTGAGCCCCGGATCGAAGTGCTTACCAACAACAATCCCAGCCTGGTGCCGGCGGTCCAAGAGGGCGCGGACCCCAAGAAACCTCGGAAAAAACATCCAAATCAATTGCAGATTATTTCAATGACCTTACAGCCGGGAGAAGACCTGATTGTGGGCAATCGATTGCGCCGTGTTCTGGAGGCAGCCCGTAAACGATCTGCGTGAGGCAGTCCTGCCATCCTCGTAGATTGGTCCCGATTAGCGAGGGGCAGTCCTCGTAGTTGATACTATTTTCTGATAAGCCTAGGAAGCCTTTGGCGCTCCGCTGAAGATCTCAACCAATCGGTCAGCGATGATCTTGTCTTCGCCGTCCTTGATCTGCCAAACCGCAAAGCCGAACGTATTCGGGTCATTGAAACGTCCGTTGTGTCTGCCGCCGGCAGGAGCAGCGCCGGCAGGTGCATCCGGATTGCGTCCTTGCATGCCGCTTGAATTGGCGCCCATGCTGCCGATTCCTATCGGGCGGGTATCTGCTAGAGCTTGCATAACCTCTGGTCCGGTGATCTTGATCTTCGAGGAGTCAATATGCCAGGAGTAGTGAGGGGTAACATTGCCCAAAGCCTGGGGATCGAATTCTCGCGGAAGCGCCGTTACCCCAAACTTCTTTACCGCGTCGGTGATTAGCTGGGCACGCGCGTCGTACCTCTTCAAGGTAGCGTCATAGTCCTGGTTGACGAAGATCTCAAGGGCCTTTAGCAATCCGAAGATGGTTTCTTTTCCTACTTTGCAACAGCGGCCGATTTTATCTTCCTGAGGACTCATGTTAAGCAAGGCGTAATGAATCAGATCTTCCTTGCCCATCAGGACGCCTGATGCCTGCGGTCCGCAGATATCCTTGCCGCCGCTAACGGTTAGCAGGTCGAAGCCGAGCGCAGGGTATTCCCAGAGCCGCGAAACCGGTGGAACATCGGCAGAGAAATCATTAAAGCTGTAGATGTTGTGTTCCTTGGCAATGGCGACAGTCTCAGGTCCGCTGACTTTGCCCCGATTGGACAGGATATTGGTGAAGTGGATGGCTACGGTCTTGGGATTGATAGCGGCAATCATCTCTTCGCGCGTCTCTACCTCGACCAACTTGGCGCCTGTCTGCCGTATCTGGTGATCGAAAGGGTAGCGATGACTCTTTTGAATGATGACCTCGTTCCGCGGGAAACTGCTCACGTCTGGGATCAGGTGAAGCCGAGGCTCAAGATCCTCGGTCATCATGCCCGCGTACCCAACCACCATCGCCGCGGCCGCACCGCCCGTCACCAGCCCGGTGTAACCGGCGGGAAGCTTACATAACTTTGCGATGTATTTCCCGGCTGCGACCTCCAATTCGTCGATCAGGACGAAATGTTCATTGCCCCTGCGGATTAACTCCATGACCTCTGGCGCCATCACTGAGCCGCCGATAACCGTGACCGTGCCGTTGATGTTGATGAGAGGCGTTATACCTAGTTCTTCGTAGATATCACCGCATCCAAGTCCACTGGTGATGGGTACGATGGCACTCCCGTCCACGGTGGCTGTAGACGGCTTGGGTTTCTTGCCGAAGAGCCCGGCCGCCTGCAATTCTGCCGGAGCAAACAGACCTCCGGTGGCGACCCCAAGCAACGACAAAAAGGAACGGCGGCTCCAGTCAAACTTCAGGTTCATCACAGACTCCTTGCTTACGCTCCGGCGGTTGGGACTGCGTTCACGACTCTTGCGCTTCCGACAATTTCAATCAAGGAATCCCCCGGAATCCATTCGAGCGCCATACAGGCGCGGGAGGGCGCATTGCCCGGGCTGAAGTAAGTCCGGTAGATTTTGTTCAATGCTTCATATTGCGCTTTATGTGCATCGAAGCGTGCCTTGCCGCTCGGCATGGGGACTCCATCGGCGAGGGGGAGGCAGAAAAACACCTGGGCGTGGATGATGCTGTCCATCGTGCATCCTGCTCGCTCCACTGACTTCTTAAGCGCGTCCATGGTGCGGGTCACGTGTTTCTCGAAAGGATCGGTGACTAGAATATGGTCGTCCTTGGGATAGCCATCATTCGATCCCGTGCCAGAAAAGTAATAAATTCCATCGTGTGTATGGCTGGCGGCACGATGAGCTCTGTCATCGCCGGCTGCGCTCATCGGCGCACCTGCAGACGGAGGAGGTCCGGCAGGCGTAGTCTGCTGAGCGAAAAGTTTTGGTGTGCCGGCTATGATTGCGGCCATCGCCGCAATCCTGCCAAAGAAGCTGCGCCGAGTATTGATCTCCATTTTGTTCTCCTTCGTTCCTTTCCAAGAAAGTTTCGGGTTAGTGGTCTGCGCTGTGCGGTTAGGCTGGCGCCATGAACAGAATGGCCAGGTCCAACAGGTTTGCCATCAATGGCAAGAATGAGTTCATTTTTAAACCAGCGCTTTCAGATGTCATAGGCCAAATGGCCTACAAGGTTAAATAAGAACCTAACTGAGGCTGAGCCGGAGTGAAACCCATCAGCTAACCTCAAGCTGTGCCTTAGACGCCGTATCCCGCGAAGGGGTTAGAGCTCCTCGTGCCCTGATACCCAACGACTTCTCGGCGCGCGCACTCTTCAGGAGGCGGACCGTATAGGCAAAGTCATCGAGAAGCGAAGAAAGCGTTTCTGACAGCCGCCGAAAATCCTTGGCCGACAGACTACCGAATAAATGATCATTCACTCTCTGCCGTTCTGGCCCAATGCGTTCCACCAACGATTCTCCACGACGGGTCAAGCGCAGGAGGACGCCTCTCCGGTCCTTTGGATTCGGCTTCTTCTCGATAAGCCCGGCCTGTTCCAGGCTCCCGGACTCGAGCGTTATGAACGCCGTACTTACGTGCAGACGCTTGGCAACGTCGCTCACGTTGATTCCGCCGGTGTTTTGATGGTTGGCCACGACCATGGCGATGTTGTACTGCGGGGGAGAAATGCCCAGCCGAGAAGCCAGATATGCCCGCGCCACTTCCAGTGAAGCACCGAGCGTAGAGAAGTCATAGAGCAGCTGGCGAAAGCGATGGTCGGTCTTGCCGCCCTCGTCCAGTAGCTCCACCAGAGACGCTGACAACGCCAGGTGAAAGGGGGAGTCCTTCCTTTTCACCCGTGTCTCCCTATCTGGCGCGGAGGAAAACGTGCGCTCGCGCGGCAAAGCCCGCTTCACGGGCAGGCCGTTGCCCAACCGTCTCTTCTTCTCGCTATTTGATGAGGGCAGCATCTGCCTTGGCCTTGGACGGTTAATAATAAACTTAATTAAGCTACTTGACTACATTCTTTTTCGAACCTATGCTACATCCACATCGTAAGGGGAATAATTCCCGCTCCTCCGTTGAGTCAAACATGCCTAAGAATGGAAAGGACCACCTTTCAAGTCTTCGCGATGGCCGCCAGATCTTTTTGGATGGCCAAGTCATTGAGGACCACGTATGTCATCCCGCTTTCCGTTCCAGCATCCGGTCCGTGGCCGCGATGTACGACTACCAGGCGTCTCCGGAGAACCTGAAGAAGATGACCTTCCCTTCTCCGGCAACCGGCAACTGCGTCAACCGCATGTGGCAGCTTCCTACCTGTTACCACGAACTAGTGGAACGGCGTGCCGCGCTCGAAGCCTGGGCCACGCTCTCCTGCGGTTTTTTTGGCCGCTCGCCCGACCATGTTGCATCGGTCCTCTCAGGCATGTACATGGGAGTTGATATCTTCCGCCAACATGGCGACAGATATGGCCAGGCGCTGGAGGATTACTACGAATACGCCCGCGACCATGATCTCTACCTCACCTACGCGATCATCAGTCCTCAGGCCAATCGCAGTAAGGACGTTGGAAACCAGGCCGAAGAGTTTGTCACCGCCGGCGTCGTCGATGAAGATAGCGAAGGCATTACCGTGCAGGGCGCCAAAATGCTGGCTACCGGTTGTCCCATGGCGAATGAAGTCATGGTCGCTGCCATTCAACCGTTAAAGCCAGGCGAGGAGAAATATAGTTTCACCGCGATGGTTCCGCTCAACGCGAAGGGCGTGAAAATGCTCTCCAGAAAGTCCTTCGAGGCTGCGGCTGCGTCTACGTTCGACAATCCACTTTCGTCGGCCTATGACGAGAATGACTGTGTCCTGTACCTAGAATCCGTTAAAGTTCCCTGGAGCCGGGTTTTCGTTCACAACGACGTACGCATGGCGTCGGCGCAATGGCATGTCGCTCCCACTCACGTGTACCAAAACTATCAGTGCCAGATACGACTCATGGTAAAACTGCGCTTCTTACTCGGCCTGGCAAGCAAGATTGCCGAGATCAATGGAATTGTCTCCATTCCGGCTGTACGCGAGACCCTTGGCCAGATGGCTGCCGAAGCTTCGATGGTGGAGGGGCTGGTCGAATCGATGGAAATCAGCGGCTCGCAGTATGGCAAGTACTTTGTGCCGAATGGCCGCCGCCTGTATGCTGCGATGGTGCTCACGCAGCAGCTTTATCCGAAGTTCACCAATCAAATCCGCGAGCTGGCGGGTGGCGGCATGATCATGCTTCCCTCTTCGGTGAACGACTTTGCTAACCCGGAGATTGCCGGCTTGATCGAGAGGACGCAACATTCTCCTGCGACCGACTCTCTGGGCCGGGTTAAGTTCTTCAAGCTGGCTTGGGATGCGGTCGGCTCAGAGTTTGGCTCGCGTCACCTGCAGTACGAGATGTTCTATGCGGGGGCGCATATGGTCACGCGGGGCCACGCCTTTCGCACTTATGACTGGGAACAGGCCACGGGCATGGTCGATCAATTCATGTCTACCTATGACCTGCAGGGTATAAAAGTTTAGAGGCGCCTTATGTCATCGATCGGGGTGCGCGGTTTGCGAGATGTGCTGGGATGCTATGCCACCGGGGTCGCGATCATTACCACCCGCACGAGCGCGGGAGAGCATGTTGCGGTGACCGTAAATTCGTTTTCATCCTTATCGTTGGACCCGCCTCTCATCCTGTTCTCGCTCGGCAAGGCCGCCAATATTCTCGCCCACTTTCAGCGGGCCCAGTGCTTCGCAGTCAATATCCTCGCCCACACGCAAGAATCGCTTTCCAACCTCTTTGCCCGGCCCTCAAGCGCCTCTTGGGATACTGCACCTTATTCTGTAGGAGCGAACGGTTGTGCTCTCTTTGCCAATGCATTGGCGCAGCTGGAGTGCGCGCGCTTTGCGGAGATTGACGGCGGCGATCATCGCACCTTTTTTGGCAAGGTAACGCAGATGCACCTCGGGCCGGTGGCTGACCCGCTCCTGTTCTATCGCGGCCGCTATGGAACCTACGCCCGCAGCCAGTTGGAGAAGATACCTGCGCCAGACGGCTCTCTCTCTGACTTCGCTCCCATTGGATGGGGTTAAATTCACGCGGAGGACCGTCACCGCAGGATGAACAGCGCATGCCTGTAACCGAATTTCTACTTCATGGCAAACCGACGATGGTTGCCATTGACGATCTGGTGATCGCCGGATGGACCGGCCGTGATGCCGCCTCAGTCGAACACCACATCCGCGAACTTCAGGCGATCGGGGTCGCGCGTCCGCGCAACATTCCGTGCTTCTATGGTGTGGGGGCAAACTTGTTGACCACCGGAGAGAGATTCGATGTTACCGGTGCGGATGGCAGCGGCGAAGTAGAGTTTGTGCTGCTTTCTCTTTCCCAGGGCCTCTACGTGGGCGTAGGTTCGGACCACACCGATCGAAAAGTGGAGGCGTATGGGGTTACGGTTTCGAAGCAGATGTGTCCCAAGCCTGTCTCTCGCGAGCTGTGGCCATTTATAGAGATGAAGGATCATTGGGACTCCCTGATCCTTCGTTCCTGGATAATCCGCGAAAACCAGCAGGTGCTTTACCAGCAAGGAGTAGTGACGCGGATGCTCTCTCCGCTGGACCTTATCGCACGCTATACAGGTGGCAGCACCGATCTTCCGATCGGGACGGCCATGTTCTGCGGCACCATGCCTCTGCTGGTACCGATCGGGCCCACGGCCGAATTCCAGATGGAACTCGAGGACCCTGTGCTTCACCGTACGCTACGCCACCGGTACAGCGTGCGAGAGCTACCCTACAACGACTGAAGAAGGAGGCGGCAGATGGCGATTCAGAAAGAGCACAAGGAGTTTTATACCGTCGACCTGAACGCCGGTTGGGAGACGCCGCCGGGGTATCCAAAAGGGATTGAGCAGCAGATACTCGCGGGCTTTCTGGATGAGAAAGGCAAACGCGGTTTTCGCACCCGGCACCTGCGTTTTGCTCCGGGTGTTTATACCACCGCGCCTTTTGTACACGATTACTGGGAAGAGGTTTACCTTGTCTCGGGCGATCTGATAGTCGGTAATGATGCGAACGGCAACGGCGGCGAGAGCTTTCCGCCAAATACTTACGCCTGCCGGCCGCCGGGCACCTTCCACGGTCCGTTCAAGTCCGAGACCGGCTGCCTCCTTCTCGAAATTCATATTTACGACGAATCGGCGTCGCGATCAGAGTGAAGATGCTGGTGCCCATTGCGCAAACGCTGGAGGCACTCGCTGCCGGGCAACTTCGCAGCAGCGATCTGGTGGACTCGTGTCTCCATGCCATCATGGACCCCTGCGGAGAAGGAACGCGGACCTTCATACGCGTCTTCTCCGACAGCGCGCGATCGGCAGCACGGGAGTTCGATCGCCATCGTACCGTTGCAGCACTTGCGGGTTTGCCAATTTCTATCAAGGACCTGTTTGACGTTGCGGGTGAGCGCACGACTGCCGGGTCGGTTGTGCTTGCCCAGGCTCCTGTGGCCAGCGCCGACGCCGTGGTTGTGAGCAGGCTGCGCGGGGCAGGGGCGATTGTGATAGGGCAAACGAATATGACCGAGTTTGCCTTCTCCGGTTTGGGAATAAATCCGCACCATGGCACACCTTTGAATCCATATGATCGTGCCGGCAAACGCATTCCGGGCGGCTCTTCCTCCGGGGCGGCGGTGTCCGTAACTGACGGCATGGCCCACGCCGCGATCGGGTCCGATACGGGCGGTTCCGTACGCATCCCGGCCGCCCTATGCGGTCTTACTGGTTTCAAACCGACCGCGAGACGCATCCCGCTCGACGGAGCATTGCCGCTGTCCAGTACGCTTGACTCCGCCGGTTCCCTGGCGCCCACAGTTGCTTGCTGTGCACGCATCGATGCGGTTTTAGCTGGGCACGCTCAGAAACCGATACAGCCTGTCGACATCAAAGATCTGCGCTTCGCGGTGCTGCAAGGCTATGTGCTGGAAGGGCTCGATGCATCTGTGACGGCGGCCTTTTCTTCCACATTGGCGCTTCTCTCGCGTTGTGGAGCGCGCCTCGAAGACGTTGCCTTCGCATCGCTTGACAAGATTCCTATTGCCAACCAAAAGGGCGGCTTCGCAGCCGCCGAAGGATATACCTGGCACCGCCCGCTGCTGGAAACTTCAGGACCGCGCTACGACCCGCGCATTGCCTCACGCATTTTGCGGGGGAAAGAGATGACCGCAGCGGATTACATTTGCCTGGTGCAGGTGCGGCGGCAGATTATCGCGGACGCTGAGCGCGCCTTTACAGGATACGACGCGATCCTGATGCCTACTGTTCCCTGCATTGCTCCCCGCATCGCAGATCTTGAAGCCACGGATGCGGCGTACTTCGGAGCGAATGCGGCAATTCTGCGTAATCCCAGCGTTATCAACTTTCTCGATGGCTGCGCTCTCTCAGTGCCATGCCATGCCCCTGGCGAGGCCCCTGTTGGTGTCATGATCGCGGGGCTGGCAATGCAGGACGAACATGTTCTCAACATTGGTGCGGCGATCGAGTCCCTGCTTGCAGCTGGCGGTCGTGCGATTCATGGTTCACACTCCGGTTCCCGTTCCACGACTGTTGCATAAAGGTTCGCTATGATCCATGGCTTCGTCACCGCATTTCCTGGTAGCACAGCACGCGGAGCCGCCTGCCTTTTGGTTGTCGCGGCTTCCCTGTTCACCGCGCAGTCAAAGGAACCATCTCTGACTCTTCGCGTGGCGAACCAGGCGATGATGCGCTGGCCTGATGGTCGCATTGGGCCGGGAGGTGCACCTGCAGCCTGGGGATTCGAATTGGGCATCGTGCTCGCCGGTATGGACGCCGTCTGGAGTGCGACTAACGAATCTACATACCTTGCGTACCTGAAGCACGCTGTCGACCAGTTTGTGCAGCCTGATGGCACAATTAAAGGCTACGACTCTCAGGCATATTCGCTGAACAATATCCTGATTGGCCGTCAGCTACTAGCACTGTATCGGGTCACTCACGAGGAAAAATACAAACTGGCCGCTCAGAAAATCAGGCGGCAGATTGCCACTCAGCCGCGCACGGTCTCCGGAGGAGTTTGGCACTCCAAGGCTGCCCCGAACGTGATGTTGCTCGACGACCAGTACATGCTTGCGCCGTTTTATGCCGAGTACGCGGCCACTTTCCATGAGCCGCAAGATCTGGACGACGTCGTGAAGCAGTTCACCCTTATCGAGCAGCACACACGCGATCAGAACACCGGCCTGATGTATCACGGATGGGATGAATCGCGCACAGCGCCGTGGGCAAACGCGAGCACGGGCACGTCTGCCAATCTATGGGCTCGCGGCATGGGCTGGTATCTTATGTCGCTGGTCGACACGCTACCATATGTGCCGGAGCGCGATCCCCATCACGCGGTGTTGCTCGCCATGTTGCGTCGAGCCGCAGCGGCGGTCGAGCAAGCACAGGATGCGCAGAGCAGCCTGTGGTACCAGATCCTCGATAAGCCTGGAGCAAAAGAAAACTATATAGAGTCGTCCTCCGTCCTTATGTTCACTTATGCCTTCAGGAAAAGCGTACGCCTGGGATACCTGCCCGCGCGCTACGGCATAGCCGCGGCACGAGCATGGAAAGCCATCCGGCTACGTTTCATCCGCACGACCCCGACGGGAGAAGTGGAAATTACCGGTACGGTCACGCATATCGCTCTCGGCGCCAGTGCTGCAGACGACGGGAGTTACGGCTACTATCTGCATGCTCCTGTAGTGGACAACGACCCTAAGGGCGTGGGGGCCTTTCTACTTGCCGGAAGCGAAATGGAATTGTTGCGGCACTCATAGATTTCGGGCCCGCATAAAACAGCGTGAAGATCATCTCTATCCCAAGATAAGGAGACGTGCATGACGCAGTTCCCCCGCCGGCAATTCCTCTCTACCTCCGCAGCAGCAGCGGCAGCAGCGTTTGTGCTCAATCCGGGTTCCTCTTTGGCCGCTCCAACTGCCAACAGCCACACCAAGAAGCCGGTCCTGATGAAGCTTGGCTGCCAATCGGCCCCAACCAACGATGCCCACCTGAAGTATCTTGCCCGCTATGGCGTGCGCAATATTTGCGGATATCCGGAGATCGCGGACGGACGGCTCTACGCCACCGTAGAAGAACTGCATCGCATGCAGGATCTGGCTGAGGCAAATGGCATTCAAGTAGATATGACCACGCCGCCGTTTCTGGCCTCTATCCCGGTGGACGGGGATAAGCATGCTTCCATCATGCTGGGTGAGAGCCCGCAGCGTGACCGCGACATTGAAGACCTGCAGACGATGATCAAGAACTGCGCCACCGCCGGCATTCCTGCCATCAAGTACAACCTGCAAATCGTAGGAGATCTCCGTACCGCCCGGACGCCCGGGCGCGGCGACGCGACTTACAGCACCTGGAAACTAGCCGAAGCGAAACCGAAAACGCCGTTGACGCGTGCCGGCCACGTGAGTGCAGACATGGCATGGGAGCGCATCACGTACTTCCTCGACCGCGTTATACCGGTGGCCAGTCAGTACAAGATCCGTATGGCCCTGCACCCCGACGATCCCAGCGTCCCGTCTCCCGGATATCAGGGAGTGGATCGCGTTTTGGGTACCGTGGATGGAATCAAACAATTCATCAAAATCCAGGAGAACCCGTATCACGGTCTCAATTTCTGCCAGGGAACGGTGTCTGAGATGCTCGCCAACCCGAGCACTGAAATTTTCGACGTGATTCGCTACTTTGGCACCCGCGATAAGATCTTCAACGTCCACTTCCGCAATATTCGAGGGCATCGTGACGATTTTGTGGAAACCTACCCCGACGAGGGCGACGTCGATTTTGTCAAAGCTCTTCAAACTTACAAAGAGGTTGGCTATAAGTACATGCTCATGCCCGATCACGTGCCGCAAACCCCGAACGATCCCACAACGACACTGCAATCTTTCGCTTAT
The DNA here is from genome assembly GCA_963717225.1 of uncultured Acidobacteriaceae bacterium. GTDB lineage: Bacteria > Acidobacteriota > Terriglobia > Terriglobales > Acidobacteriaceae > PALSA-350. Next base: position 145,574 of record CAVQWB010000016.1, read on the forward strand.
GACTATGGATATATCCGAGGCTTGATCCAATCGGCCGCGGAACTGAGCTAGCGGACCGTAACAGCTGATTTGGTAGAGCCGCAGGGGCTTAAAGCCATTCTTTCTTAGCCCTTTGCGGCCCGACTAAAGTCAGGCCCTGATACAAAGCACGATATCCGTGACCCACAGAAGGGTCGCGCATTTTGGCAGATTTGGTTCTACTCCTGAATCAGCTGTTACAGGTCACTAGGATGCCGACCCGGCTACGGAGCGCCGGCCGGTGTTCAAAGATGATGGGGGGTGGAGAAGGAGGCGTATTTGCTCACTTCTCAGACTGGCGATGTTGATATTTTCGGATTGGACCGTCCCCGTTGGGGATCATAATGGAGTTTTTGGCGGAGGTTGTTATGCGTGCGGATCGCGTAGAAATCACTTGGGATGCGGCGAAGGCAAGTTGGCTGATTCGGATTGTAAACGGCGAGGAGGTGATTCGACGCCGCTGCAATCTTCCGAAGAATTCGGACGAGCAGACGCTCCGCTCGGCTGTCCAGAAAGCCTTAAAGGACGAGGGCTTTGAGCCGGACCCCATGAATGCAACCATTCACGCGGAATGAGGCTTGGGGTAAAAGCCGGGGAAATGGGCCACTCTTGCGACTTGGGGATGCTATACCGGTCTACGCGTAAACCATTGAAACCAGATGGTGGACGCGGAAGGAATCGAACCCTCAACCTGTCGATTAAGAGATGAGCGCAAGGCTTTTGCTGCTGATCGCTGTGCAGGACTGTGAATTGCTGAAGATCCGGCGTGGTTGCTGGCTTGGCCGCGAGGCCTCATGGTGAGCGGATCTTCTTCCGCGAAACCGAATACGCGCCCGTGTCTGCTGGCCGGTCAAGGCTGTATGCCGGTAAAACGGCTTAGGTGCCTGGAGAAGCGTGATCCCGTCGACTCGCCAGACAAGGAATGGCTGGCGACGCTTGGGGACTGGGAGGCACGGATGACCATGTCCTCACGAAGTTGAGCTACAGGTTCCTGATCTCTTTTATCGGGTTGGAGACCTTGAAGTCTAATCAGAGTGCTCTTCTGAAGGTGAGCCGGTCATCCAGTATACCTCTCCTGCCCCGGCAGTAGGACGGTCGATTTTAAGGTAGGACGGTCCGCGAACGGCCTCCAAAGCCGCTCCAAACGACAGATGACTGGCGCACTCCATCTGATGCGCCGATAAGTCCGACATAAGGTCACAGACGTCTCTGGCCCGATACATCCATGACCACTAGAAAGTGCGAGACTGCATGCCTATAGTGCAAGCTGCAACGGTCCGCCACAACTCTGCGCGGCGCAACAGTGGCCGAGGGCTGCTGATTTACGGATTTTTGCGGAGTATGCGGTAATGAGGGCGGGGCCGGGTCCGGCTCGCAGTCTCTTCGTGGCGGGCACGACCCTTGTAGCCGCTCACGCGACTCTATTCGCCTTTCATGCGGATACAACGTTCCTGTCCAACCTATTCCTTTTCATGTTTCCCGTTCTAGGGGTTACGGTATGCCTGCTTGGGGCGTATAGCGAATCTCCAGAGACCAAGCCCTTGTGGCTCTTACTCGGGTTGGGTTTTCTGCTCGCAGCGATTGGCCAGCTGGGATCGACGTACTACGACCTCGCGACACACATACACACTCAGACCCAGGCCCTCAACGCCGACTTCTTCTTTTTTGCATACGGAATTCCTATCATGCTGGCCATCTGCTCCAGGGGTTCAGATGCCGGCCTGAAGATCTTCGCATGGCTTGATGGGGCTCAAGGGCTCATCGCAGCGATGCTCGCATACTTGCAACTCTTCTCGGTAATGCCCTCGCATACCCGTCCCGAGGCGATCTCCGCGACGAATCTCATGTATTTGAACAATGCGGAGAATTGGATTCTGGTCGGAGCTGTGACCTTGCGCTTCTTTTCCAATCCAAACCCGGCAAGAAAACGTTTTTATCGCACCCTCTCCCTGTATCTCTGGCTCTATGGGGCGGTGGCTCTTATCCTGGGCTACCTCGAACTGAAGCGCGGCTGGCCTGACGGACTGCAAGACGTCGGGTGGGGAATCCCTTACCTGCCTTTCTTAGGCTCGTTTGCCTTGCAACAAAATACCCGTATGGACAAGAGTGAACGGAGTAGCGGCCAGCGGACTGCGGGACTGCTGATTGATAACCTGAGCCCGGTATTATTCACGCTGGCTATCACACTTATGGGAGTTGAGATTGCGCCGGAACACCCATGGTTGGGATTTGTCTGCATTTCGGCGGCGGTTGCGATCTATGGAGTACGAGCAGCGATATTGCAGGTGAGGTATGCCAGATCGCAAGCGGAATTGACCAAGGCGATGATTGCGGCCGAACAGGCAAGCCGTGCCAAGAGCCAATTCCTGGCCAACATGAGCCATGAAATACGGACGCCGATGAATGGCATTCTGGGCATGACCGAACTTGCTCTCAGCACAACTCTGAGTGAAGAGCAGCGCGATTTTCTGCTGACGGTGAAGTCTTCAGCAGATCGCCTGCTGACCATCATTAATGAAATCCTCGATTACTCAAAGCTGGAAGCAGGTAAAACCGTTCTGGATTCGGCTGCCTTCCATTTACCCAGCGTGGTCAGTGACGTGTTGCGGAGCCTCGCCTTTCTCGCCCACCAAAAGGGCTTGGAACTCACCGAGCACATCGCGCCGGATGTACCCGCTGACCTCAGGGGGGACCCGGTTCGTCTTGGGCAGGTCCTCATCAATCTGGTGGGGAATGCAATTAAATTTACGGAGCAGGGTGAAGTCAGCGTAGAGGTATCTGTGCAAACGGCTACGAACGACCGCGTTTGTCTGCAGTTCGCCGTTCGCGACACCGGGATCGGAATCGCGCTCGACCAGCAGGAAGGACTTTTCAAGGAATTTCAGCAAGCGCAAACTTCAGGCAATCGGCTGTACGGTGGTACCGGACTGGGACTGGCGGTTTCCAAAAGCATTGTGACTTTGATGGGAGGAACGATCGGTCTCAAGAGTTTGCCCGGGAAGGGCACAACCATCACCTTTGATGTCTACTTTGACGTCTCGGCTGAATCTCAGCCAGCCCCGCCCATCTCGAGGGAAGAAGACTTGCAGGGGATGCGCACCCTGATCATTGATGACAATGCTACGAATCGAAGGATTCTCTGCGAGCTAACCCGTCAATGGAAGATGGAACCGCACATGTGCGATTCCGGGGATTCGGGGCTGGCAGAACTTTCCACAGCCGCCTCCCAGGGCAACCCCTATCGCTTGCTTCTGCTCGACGAACAGATGCCGGGGATGGATGGAATGGAGGTGCTCGACCGCATTCGGCGAAATCCGGCGCTCAAAAATGTGGTGATCATGATGTTGACCTCGCGCGATCAGGTCAAGAGCGCAGAACGTTGCCGGCAGATGGGAGTGGAGACTTACCTGATCAAACCCATCAGCCCTGCCGACCTGCTTGGATCCATTCGTCTTGCGATCGGAGTGCATACGCCGGCAAGCACGGTCGCTCTAGCAGACGCCGGGATTTCCGCTTCGCCACTATCGCTAAGGATCCTGCTGGCCGAAGACAACCTGGTCAATCAAAGAGTCGCCATGACGATGCTGGGCAAGATGGGACATCGGATCACGCTGGCAACGAATGGCCGGGAAGCTCTGGAGCAATGGAGACAAAGTGATTTCGATCTGATTCTCATGGATGTTCAGATGCCTGAGATGACCGGCCTGCAGGCCACCGTGCAAATCCGCCGGGAAGAGGCTATCGGTGCTCACGTACCCATTGTCGCCATGACCGCATCTGCGATGAGCGAGGAACGGGACCGCTGTCTGGCGGCCGGCATGGATGATTTTATTTCCAAGCCAGTGAGTTACAAAGTCATCGAACAGATGATCACGGCTACATTTTCACAG
>CAVQWB010000017.1:0-26063 GCA_963717225.1 uncultured Acidobacteriaceae bacterium
GTGGGCGGGTACAAACTCCAAATGCAACGAAATCGGGTTTGAATTGATTTATAGCACTCCAGTAGCAGGGGCGGTTGGAAAGTGGGAAGCGCGGTTTGCTTTCCACTTTTCAATGGCCCGCCGAGGGAACGAAAGTTGGACGGGCGCCCTTACCGATGTTTGACCAGTAGTCGGCAAAATCGAAAGTGCCTTCTGGGAGGAACAGTTCCGCAGGAGCTTTCCAGCTGAGTGTCTTTCTCGGTCGGGTATTGAGTTTCCATGCGATCTGATCGAGCTGTTTTTGGGAAAACAGAGACAGGTCGGTTGCCTTAGGGAGGTATTGGCGGAGTAGGCCGTTAATGTTTTCGCAGATGCCTCTTTCCCAGGGAGCATGGGGATGAGCGAAATAGACAGTAACTCCAGTGTTTTTAGTCAGGGTTTTGTGTTTGCTCATCTCACTGCCCTGGTCAAAGGTCATGGAGAGGCGCATCTGGCTTTCAAAGCGTTTGAAAATCTTGGTAAAGCGCTCCGCGACCGTGTCGGCCTTACCGTTGGGCAACTTCACCAGGGCGACAAAGAGGCTCTTTCGCTCCACCAGGATGCCCACCTGAGAAAGGTTTCCCTTGCCAATAATGAGGTCTCCTTCCCAGTGGCCGGGAATCAGTCGCTCGTTCACTTCCATAGGCCTTCGGTCGATCAAGGTCATGTCGGGAATGGAGTGACTGCGCCCGTTTTTGCCCCGCGCCGGTCTGCGCGCCTTGTGTCTGCGGCGCAACAGATCCAGCAGGCTGGCGCGGAGCTGTCCCCGTGGCATGGCATACAGTGCGGTGTAGATGGCTTCATGGGAAAGACGGACCGGATCAGCCATACGTGCCAGTGTGCTCGCAATCTGCACAGGACTCAAGCCTCGGCGAAGATGCCTCAGCATGGTCATCCAAAGCTGGTTGCCGGCTTTCAGCTTGCGCGGGCGGCGCGCCTTCACAGATAACACACGGGCTCTTCGATCCGCTGCCACACTGCGGTAGCCTCCAGCTATGCTGCCCTTGCGCAGCTTCGCTCTCCATCCGTTGCGCCGAATCTCACGGGTTATGGTCGACCGGGCTCGCTTCAGCTCGGCTGCGATCCTTGCCGGTCTCCTCCCATGGCTTAACTGCGTTTCAAGAAACACCCGCTCCGACAAATCAAGATGACGAAAACTTCTTGGCATATTGCAACTATCTCCTATTCTGGAAATGTTGCACTTGTAAGCTGAATCCGCCGTGCCCCACATCTCGCTGGTTTTTCGCGAGATGTGGGATACCGCAACCCTTGACCATAAGTGCTCATTGGGATCGGAAGGATTGGGGTTATCGCAGCGGTATCCCACATCTCGCGAAAAGCCAGCGAGATACCCCCGAATTTCCTGTACGCGGCGCTAGACAAGGCTGCGTGTGCGCCTTTCTTTAAGGAAAGGCGCATGAAGTGTCCGGAACCCACCAGCACCAACAGGAAATCGGGGATGTGGGGCACCCGTCAGTCGCGGTACGATAAAAAGTCAACGGAACGAATTCTTCTCCCTGATGACCTCCAAACCAACAGACCACGATGAAATTCCCGAGGCGCTGCGCAAAATCGCCGCCAATCCCAGGATTTTAATCCGGCGCGGCGGAGCTCCAGTCGCGGAAGGAAAGTGCGTCGTCTACTGGATGCAACGAGCGCAAAGGGCGCTCGATAATCCTGCCCTCGATGTTGCCGTGGAAATTGCCAACGCCCTGGATCTTCCGGTATTGGTCTACTTCTCCGCCATCTCCAACTTCCCCCATGCCAACCTGCGGCACTATGTATTCCTCAATCAAGGGCTGGCGGATATCGAAGAGGATCTGCAACAGCGGCAGATCGGATTTATCGTACGCCGGCCGCCCAACAACTCCCTGCAGACCCTGCTGGCGGAAGTAAACGCGGCCATGGTCGTGGGCGACGAGAATCCCTGCCGCGAGCCTGAGCGCTGGCGGAAGGTATTGGCCGGCCGTTTGCGCATTCCCTACTGGACGGTCGACGCGGATGTAGTGGTACCCTCCGGCTTGTTCCAAAAGCCCATGTACGCCCTGCATATCTTTCGGCCAAAGCTTTACGCTGAGCTGCCGAAATTTCTGCTTGAGCAGCCCGTAATGAAGCCCCATCGGGAATGGAAACCCACCCATTCGCTCGAGTCATTTCCCGTGCGGGAAGATCTTACCCAGGGGTGGAGAACGCTCGACCGTTCCGTCGGACCCGTTGGGAGCTTTACCGGCGGCACGCACGCAGCGATCAAGCGCTTGCAAGATTTTGTCGATAAGGATCTTGCCACCTACGACCAGAAGCGAAACCATCCCGAGGTGGACGGCACCAGCCGTCTCTCCCCTTACCTGCACTTTGGGCACATCGGCCCCATCACCATCGCCCTGGCAGTCGAGAAAGCGTTCAAGCAGGGTAAAGTTCCCCAGGCAGCCCGCGATTCGTATATCAGTGAATTGATCGGCTGGCGGGAGCTGGCAGTGAACTTTGTCAAGTTCACCGAGAACTACGATTCCTTCGATTGTGCCGAACCCTGGGCCCGCAAAACCCTGATGGAACATGCGCGTGACCGGCGAGAGCACCTCTACTCGATGGAGCAGCTGGAACGCTCCGAGACCCGGGACGAGCTCTGGAATGCCGCTCAAAACCAAATGGTCAAATTCGGATGGATGCACAACTACATGCGCATGTACTGGGCGAAAAAGATCCTGGAGTGGTCTCCTGATCCCGCCAAAGCATTCGATACCTGCGTCACGCTCAATGACCGCTACTTTCTCGATGGCAGAGACCCGAACGGGTACGCCGGAATTGCATGGTCGATTGTGGGCAAGTTCGATCGCCCATGGTTCGACCGCCCCATCTTTGGCACTATCCGCTACATGTCGGGCCCTTCCACCGGCAAGAAGTTCAATTCCAAAAAGTACATACAAAAAATGTCAGAAGATTTTACCCAGACAGGCTTCTGGGCCGAGGAATAGTGCCTTAGCTAATCGGTGTGCTATTTTCAAAGTTGGCCTCTGACCGTCGATGGCGAAATACCTGATCACTGGAATTGCGGGCTTCATAGGATCGTCCCTGGCGAGAGCCCTGGTGGAACGCGGGGAAGATGTTCGTGGTGTAGATAACTACCTGACCGGCAAAGCAGCTAACCTGGCGGGATATTATGACCGGATCGACTTTCGCGAAGTGGACCTGCGCGATGCGGCTGGGATACGCACCGCTTGTGAAGGAATTGACTACATCCTGCATATAGGAGCGTTGCCTTCTGTTCCCCTTTCGGTCGCGCATCCTGAGCCCAGCCACCAATGCAATGTGGAGGGAACATTTCATGTGCTCGAAGGTGCGCGCGCCGCGGGAGTGAAAAGAATCATTTATGCGGCTTCGTCTTCCGCATATGGGAATCAACCAATCCTGCCCAGCAAGGAATCGATGCGCCCCATGCCGATTTCTCCGTATGCCGTGCAAAAACTCGTGGGCGAATATTACATGAGCAGCTATTGGCAAGTGTATGGATTGGAGACGGTGAGCTTGCGCTACTTTAACGTCTTTGGGCCGCGCCAGGGAGCAGATTCGCCGTATAGCGGCGTGCTGGCGAAATTTATCCAGCAAATGCTGGAGGGGACGCGGCCAACCATCTTCGGCACCGGCGAGCAGGGCCGGGACTTTACCTATATCGACAACATTATTTCCGCCAACTTGCTGGCCTGCGCCGCCCCGGCGGAGAAGGTTGCCGGTAGAGTTTTCAATACCGCCTGCGGTGGCCAACACACCCTCAAACATATCTACCGGTTGCTGGCTAAAATGATCGGGTTTGAGCTGCCGCCTCTTTATGCAAAGTCGCGGACGGGAGACATACTGAATTCGCAGGCCGACATTTCCGCAGCCGCCGAAGCCTTCGGTTATCGCCCACTGATCGGAGTGGAAGAAGGTTTGCAGCGGACGGTGGAGTGGTATCGCGAGATGCTCAAGCTGCCGGTTGCGAAAAGTCGATGACTCAGCCAGTCCAACTGGATTTGACACCGTGGTTGTCTCTGGTCGAGACGCGTCAGCTGCGGGTGGGGATCATAGGGCTTGGCTACGTAGGGCTCCCGCTGGTTCTGCTCTTTAGCCAGGAGGGATTTCGCGTTACCGGCTTCGATATCGATGCCGCCAAGGTGGATCGGCTCAACGCGGGTGGATCCTACATTCATCGTATCGACCCCCAGCAGATAAAGAGCGCCCAGGATAAGGGGTTTCGCGCGACCGCCAATTTTTCCGAGATTGGGGAAGTCGACGCTATTTTGATTTGCGTTCCGACTCCGCTCAGCGATCACCATACGCCGGATATGAGTTACATCGCAGCGACTATGGACTCAATCGTGGACCATCTGCGGCCCGGCCAGCTGGTGGTCCTCGAAAGCACGACGTACCCCGGCACGACAGAGGAATTGATTGCGCCGGCAATTGAGCGCGCGGGCCGGGTCAAGGTGATTCGCCAGGCTATGGTTCCGGACGGAGTGCTGGTTGCGTACTCGCCTGAACGCGAGGACCCTGGCAACACCAGCATCGACCGCCGCGAAATTCCCAAGGTAGTTGGGGGGCTGGGGAACTTCGCCGCCGAGGCCGCCGAAGCGCTCTACAGCGCGGCATTCCGCCGGGTGATCCGGGTATCCACCCCGGCTGCGGCGGAAATGACCAAGCTGCTCGAGAATATTTACCGCTGCGTGAACATCGCGCTGGTCAACGAGCTGAAACTGCTCTGCCTCCGTATGGGTATCGACATTTGGGAGGTGATCGCGGCGGCTGCGACCAAGCCGTTCGGCTTCCAACCCTTTTATCCCGGTCCCGGGCTTGGTGGCCACTGCATCCCGATCGATCCCTTTTATCTGAGCTGGAAGGCGAAGGAATTCGACTTCAGCACCCGGTTCATAGAACTGGCGGGCGAAGTAAATGAAGCTATGCCGTATCACGTGGTGGCGGCGGTCTCCTCCGCGCTGAATCAGCGCGGCAAGCCGCTGAAGGGCTCGCGGATTCTGGTGCTGGGCCTGGCGTATAAGAGGGACGTGGATGACCTTCGCGAATCGCCTTCGCTGTCGATTATTGAGATGTTGCAGCAGGAGGGGGCGGCGGTCAGTTATAACGATCCGTTCTTTCCCACGGTGGGAAGGGGTCGGAAATACAACCTGAATATGGAGTCCCAGCCGCTTGATCACCTTGACGGTTACGATTGCGTTTTGGTTGTCACCGATCATACTTCCTACGACTATGCCCGCATCGTGGAGGAATCTCGGCTGGTGGTGGATTCGAGAAACGCCACACGCGGTCTGACTTCAGAAAAAATCGTACACTGCTGAACTGGATCGTCGACTAGCCTGAATTTCTCAAAGATTTCGCACAACCGATAAATTGCCATGGCGAGATCTCTAACCGTAAACAAATGAAGGGTGCCCCATATCTGCCCGATTTTGGCAGATGTGGGATTCCACTGCGCTAGACCGGCTACCTCTCTACTGCAACGGATCCCGAGGTCCATGATCCTCTCCACCCTGCAAAGTCGGCGGTTGAGGTCCGTGGAATCCCACATCTGCCAAAACCGGGCAGATATGGGGCACCCCTTCATTTGTTACGGGTAGAGAGAGGCAGGTCTGTGAGAAACCCAGGCTAACCGAAGGCTAACCGCGGTCTTCCGTCCAGGGAAGAGGGCGTTATTAGTGCTGGCCAAAGAAGAAGGACCCATCGCCAGTCGGAGGAGTTCCCGGAACCCCGTTGTAACAATAGGCATTCTTCTGATAGATCGCGTTCTTCGAAATATAGGTGCGGGTTGCTCCTACGATGTTGACAAAGCAATTCTTTGCACTGAGAGAGCCGACTAATTCGCTGTTGCCTTCAATCAAAGCGCTGTCGGCATCCTGAATTTCGATGTTGTAGGGTGTCGCAGTCACGGTGGTGAAATAGTTATCCCGCACGACCGGGCCATAGGCGCGGTAGCCGCTTCCCCCGTTAGGCATCCCAAGCACCACCTGGCGAGGCGACCCTTCAAAGTAGTTTGCTGTGATGATCGTTCCCCGGGACCGGGTCAGATAAATAGCCCCAACCCCGTTGGCCTCGAAATCGTTGCCCATATAAAGATTGTTCAACGTTTCCGATAGGCCATGTCCGACCATGACTGTGTCCTCAAAAATAGCCCATTGCGCATTGCTGGTGATCTGATTGTAGGTAACGTGGATGGCGTTCGCGGCGAACGGCGGACCACTCGCCGAAGTTCCACAGCGGAGGGGTTGGCTGCTGCTGCACACCGTAGGAATCAAGCGGATTCCATTCTTGTTATTGGAAATAAGATTGTCGTAAATATTCGAGCTGTTGGTTCCCTCAACCAGAATTCCGTCGCCGGTGGAAAATCCTCTGATCACCATGTTGCGGATGGTAATCCGGTTGGTCGGCATGGTGTGAATTCCGGCAGCCGCATGCGCATTTCCCACCAGTTGAAAACCTTCGATCAGCAACTGGGAAGAACCCGAAAGGTTGTTGATCGTTGTCGCGATGGCATCGCCGCTTCCGGTATAGCTGAGTACAGCTCCTGGATCACCGCTCAGCTTGTATTTGCCAAAAGGGTTCAATTCCAGGTGGATGGGCGTTGAAAAAGAATAATTCCCGGCGGGTATATAGACGGTGCACTGCAGCGCGCACGACTTCAGGGCATGATTAACGCGGTCTCCGATGTCGCTGCCGGCGACGCTGGTTGCCGGCACTGGTGCAACGGGCGAAGACGCTGCATGCGTCTGCGAACTGCTCGGAGACACACTCGCTACCAGAAGTAGTGCCATCACTCGAATGCGAGTGCTCGCCCTCACGAATGCCTCCTGACCTCGCTGGTCCAACCATACCACCAGGCATATAGGATGCGAGGAAGGCTGGCTACTGGACCACGAGGGTGTAGACGGTTTGCGCCTGAAGACCTCCTGAACTCGCCGTAACGGTAAAGTTATAAGAGCCCGCCGTAGTTTGTGCCATCGACGACGCTCCGCCACCGCTGCTGCACCCGTTCAGCCCCAACGTAGCGAACGCGATGGCGTAGAACAGGATTGCCCAAACCCGGTGCCGGCTGCGCCGCGCCGGCCAGAACAAAAGCAATCCAGCGAATGCGAGTCCATACGTGCTGAGCCCCGGTCGTAACTGACTGGCCGTCGTAGTCGCGGTCGTATTTACCGAAAGCAGAGTGGATACAACAGTCGTGCCAGACGCCGTGATAGTTGTCGGGCTGAAGCCGCAACTGGAGTTTGTAGGCAGACCCGAGCACGCAAACGTGACTGCTCCTGAGAAGCCAGCCGCGCCGGCCACGTTGATGGGGGCGCTCACCGTCTGACCCGCCTTGACGGTTAACGTCGTGCTCCCGCTACCGCCCGGCGCCGTATTAAACGCTGCGTTCACCACTTGACTCAACGATGTGGAGGAGGCTTGCGTGTTGGCGTCCCCGGCATAAGAAACAGTAATTGTTTGCGTGCCAGCTGTGGTGAGGGCAGAAGTTGTGTATGAGGCCGAACCCGCGCTGAGCGCGACGGAGCCGAGCGCCGTTGATCCGGAAGTGAAGGTCACGGCGCCCGTGGGCGTAGGTCCAGCACTGGTGACGTTGGCGGTCAGGGTTACGCTCTGTCCGGCAAAGCTGGGATTGGCCGAGGACGTGGCCGCCACGGCGGACGCTGCCTGGGTCACCGTCACCGCGATGCCCGCGGAAGTGTCGGCAGCATAATTTGCATCACCGGAGTATTTCGCAGTGATCGTGTGCGCTCCAACTGCCAACGTCGTCAGCGGCAGCGAGGCAGAACTGCCGCCCTGCGGAGTAAAGACGGCTGCGGGAGGCGGCGTCACTGATAGCGGTAAAAAGACGAGGGATGGTTCCGAATTTCCAGCGAGTTGAGTCTGCAATAGCGGATAAAAATATGGAGATGCGGGAAGAGGGAACAACGGATCCGCAGAAGTAAAGCTACCGTCACCGTTGCCTAATGCCAACCGGCCGCTGCCAAAGACCAGGTCAAGCTTTCCATCCAGATTAATGTCCTGCACGATGAAGTTCGGAATAATCGGGATAACCACATTAGGCGGGGTAGGCAGCGCAAAAAAAGTGGGGCTTTCAAAAGTGCCGTTTCCATTTCCCAGGAATATGATCGCGTCGGAGTTGCCATATTCGTCACAAGTTCCCAGGATGAGATCCTGCTTCCCATCACCGTTCACGTCTCCGAAGCCTGTCTGATAGCTTGAGCACGACTCCCCGATATTGGGCGGAAACGGGACGGTCAGCCCAGTCGGGTTGCCGAAGGTACCGTCGCCGTTACTCAAGAGCACGCTAACGTCTGGAGCTCCCACGGAGACTAAGTTCCACTGCAAAACCACATCGAGTTTGCCGTCGCCATTGAGATCGACAAAAGTTGGCTGGTAAACATAAATGTTCTCCATGCCTCCGTGACCGATCGGAAATGTTCCGGCAGACGTGAACGACCCTCCCCCACCATTAAGAAAGACCGTGACTGAGAACTGAAGAGCCGGCCACGAAGTCGCATTCACGGCCAGAATGTCTGTTTTACCGTCCCCATTCAGGTCGGCTGCATAGGCGGTAACGAAACCGCTGGCGAGAAAAGTTACGGGGACTGGTGCAGCGAAGGTACCATCACCGTTTCCATAGGCGACCTGAATGCCGTACAGCAGGTCCAGCTTGCCATCGCCATTCAAATCGATGAGCGTGGGAACGTACGGAACGGAGGGATAGGAGATGCCAGGGAGCACAACGCTGAACGTTTGCAACGCGCCGGTCGTGTAACCGCTTTTGCCGTTACTGAGAAAAGCCTGCGCGGACAGCGTTCCCGTCGGGGAAGCAAAGCTGTAGACGAGCAAGTCGGGTGTACCATCACCGTTCAGATCCCCTGCGATTTCTTGCGGAGTGAATATGGATGGCGTCGTCAAAGTTGTGTCGGGTGTGCCGAACTGCTGTTGAAAGGTCGCGCTGGTGAACGTGTTTGGCGTCAGTGCCGCCGGCGTGCTGACTAACGGCGTGCCTCCGTCCAGGAATGTGATCGCGCCGGTCGGTCTTGTAAAGGCATGACCGGACTGAGAGACACGTTGTCCGTCTGGACCGTTGCGGTGAATCCGACGGACTCACCCGCCGTCACGTTCGCCGGATTGGCGGATAAGGTCGTCGTCGCGCTGCTTTGCGCGACTCCCGGGTTAGACAGCACATTTGAGATCAACAGCAAGGCAGAAAAAAGAAGCAAACGGCGCACTAAGACCTCCTTTTCCCAGCAAATCAGTGCCTGGGGCGTGGTTATTGGTGGCCGGGGGAGGGTGGACGAAGTATATCGGGGTTCGACCCGTCTTGGCGTTCTGGGAGCAAGGCCTCCTGATTACCCTGGTTTTCTAGAGTTGAATCAGGTTCTTTGCCGGCTGTTCTCGGGGAAAACGATTTGCACATCCACCGCAAGGCCCTAAACTAGACTAAGAAGAAGAAATAGGATGGAGTTCGTCCCCCGGTGGGCAGGGCTGCGCCGATGGCAAAGGAGTAAAGCTTGAGCGGGAGGCACGGCTGTGTGCTGAGCGGGTCTTCTGCTTTTACAAATTATGGGTAAGCGTTCAGGTCTTTTCTTCGCGATCCTGGCGATCGCGGGCGTAGTGCAGGTAAAACTGCCAATTGCTGCTGCTCAGTCCACTTCTGGTTCCGATACCTTTGACTGCCCATCAGGTGTAATTTCCTCAGTAGATGGAAGTTGTGTGAGTGAGGAGGAGGCACCGACCCAGGGCCTGGGCCAGCTCGGCACTGGTCAACTCGGTTCCTCTACGAATGGCGGCTATGGGACGATTGGTGGAGCAGGGGGGGTAGGCGCGTTAGCCGGTCAATACCCGGGACTGCAGTCCTCGGGAATGAATAACAGGGTACAGAGCATTCTCGATCAGGGTGGCCTGAGCAGTGGGCAATCGCAATTGGCGGCTCTTGAGGAGTCTCGGCTTCTTGCGATCAGAGCCCCTTCCGCACCTACTGACTTTCAGCTATTAGTCCGCAGCTCGCTCGGCACTCTCCTTCCCGTCTATGGGGACAGCCTCTTTCGCCAGGTGCCTTCAACCTTTGCACCGCTGCGGGAGGTGAATGTTACTCCGGACTACGTCCTCGGACCGGGTGACCAGCTGGTGATCCGCATTTGGGGGCAGGTCAATTTCAATGCCCAACTCACCGTGGACCGTTCCGGCTCGGTGTACCTTCCCCAGGTAGGCGAAATCCACGTTGCCGGCCTGCCGTATGCCAAGGTCACGGAACATATTCACGATGCAGTCGGCCACATCTACAAGAGCTTCAATCTCGACGTGGAGATGGGACAGCTGCGCTCGATCCAGGTATTCGTCGTAGGTCAGGCGCGCCGCCCTGGAACCTACACACTGAGCTCGCTCAGCACGCTGGTCACCGCATTGTTTGCCACCGGTGGCCCTTCCGTTCAAGGGTCTCTCCGTGACATTCAACTCCGGCGTAATGGGCAAACCATCAGTCACTTCGATCTGTACGATTTGCTGATACTTGGCGATATGTCCAAAGACTCGCCTCTGCTTCCCGGCGACGTGATTTACATTCCCCCTGTGGGGGCACAAGTGGCCGTTGCCGGCGACGTCCACATTCCCGCCATCTACGAGCTCAAAGGCGACACAACGGTGGAGCAGGCTCTTCGCTTTGCGGGAGGGCTTTCCGCCACGGCATCCCTGCTACGAGCATCGCTGGAGCGACTGATTGCGGAGAAGAACCGCACCGTACTCGACATCACACTCCAGGGCGCGGGCTTGGCGACTCCAGTGCAGCAAGCTGACATCCTGCGCGTGCTTCCCATCTCTCCGCAGTTTAAAAACACTGTAACCTTGCGTGGCAATGTTGCAGAAACAGGGCGGTTTTCCTGGCATCCGGGCATGAGGTTAAGCGACATCATCCCCGACAGCCAATCGCTCATTACCCGGGATTATTGGGAACGCAGGAACCAACTGGGTGTACCGGGTCCGGAGTTCAAGCCGGAATATGCCAACAACCCCGACTATTACAATCGCGATCTCAACGGCTACCAGACCGGCACTGCGCAATACGATGCCAACGGGGTTCCTATCTACAACGGACAGTCCGCACCGAATGTCAGCAGCCAGGGCCAACAAACCAATGGCTCTCGGACGAATGGCGCGAACACCCCCCAAAGCAACAACCAGAATCCGCCGGCTTCAGGACAAAACAACGATCCGAACTGTATCCCTGACGCTAGCAGTATTTCGCAGCAAAATCAGTATGGCCAGACCCAGGGATCGAGTACCCAGGGGACTAACTCCCAGAACGGGCAACCATGTACAACTTCGGGAAGCCGATCGCTGGCCGATGAAACCCAGGCCTCCTCTGGAAATCTTCCCCGGCCGGCTATGACGGTCGCTCTGCCCGTGCCGGAGATCGATTGGTCCTACGCAGTGATCGAGCGGATGGACCCGCAAACGCTCACCACTTCGCTGGTGCCATTTAATCCCGGGCAGCTTGTCCTGAACCACGACGCTGCGCAAAATTTGGCGCTCGAACCAGGGGATGTAGTCACCATCTTCTCCCAGGCCGATATCAAAGTCCCTCAGGCCCAGCGCACTAAGTTTGTCCGTCTCGAGGGCGAGTTCAAGCAGGCGGGAATCTATAGCGTCTTGCCCGGTGAGACACTACCCCAGCTCGTAGCCCGTGCCGGAGGGTTCACGCCAGAGGCTTATCTGTTTGGATCGAACTTTACCCGCGAGTCGACGCGCATCCTGCAGCAATTGCGCTTAAATGATTACCTGCAGGACCTGGAACTGGAGATTGACCGCTCCACCATCGCCGCCTCCGCCAGCGTCGGCAACGTGGATCCGTCAGCGACTGCTGCCTCGCGGAGTTTAGTTGCCAGATTCCGCACCATTCGCGCTACTGGTCGCGTGGTCCTGGATATCTCCCAGAACGCATCGGGAATCGCCGCCCTGCCCAACATACAGCTGGAAGATGGCGACCGCTTCGTGGTTCCTTCCAAGCCCAGCACGGTAAATGTGGTCGGCGCCGTGTATGACCAGAACTCGTTCCTGTACCGGAACAGCCAGGCCGTGGGCGGCTACCTGCGGTTGGCCGGGGGACCAACGAAGAGTGCTGACGGGAGGGATTCCTTCATCATCCGGGCCGATGGTTCGGTAGTGAGCCGGCATTCGCGGAATGGCGTCTTCGGAAATACCTTTGACAGCATGCATTTAAACGCGGGCGATACGGTCGTAATTCCGGAAAAAGTGCCCAGACCTTCAGGGCTGAGGAACTTTATCAGCTATACGCAGATTTTCTCTCAGCTAGCGCTGGGTGCGGCAGCGATCGCCGTGTTGCAGTAGGATTAAGGGGAGCAGCGGGAACTTCGCCCATGGCCATAATGCCGCCTACCAGAGAATACAGTCCGCCTCTCGAGGCCACCCGGGTCGGGATCGAATTCGATCTTCTCGATCTGTTGCTGGTCATGGCAGAGCGGAAGAACAAGATCATCCTGTCGGCGGTGATCGGTATGTTAATCACTACCGGGCTGGTGCTGCTGATGCATCCTGTCTTTACTGCAAAGGCGGTGATTCTCCCTCCGCAGCAGGGGCAATCGAGCGCCGGGCTTTTGAGCCAGTTGGGCAGTTTTGCCGCCCTGGCAGGGTTGGGCAGCGTTGCCTCGGCGAAGGACCCGAACGATCTATACCTGGCAGTTCTTCAAAGTAATACGGTGGCTGATGGGCTGATCAAGCGCCTTAACCTTTTGGAATCCTATAAGGTCAAGAAGATGACAGACGCGCGGCGCCTGCTCGCGGCTGATTCCAAGTTTGTCAGCGAAAAGGGCGGCATGATCAGCATCACCATCAAAAATGCGGATCCACATCGAGCCGCTCAGATCGCCAATGCATATGTAGACGAACTGCACAACATTAACAGCCGTTTAATCATTGGTGAAGCCGGCGTACGGCGGAACTTCTTTTCCCAACAGTTGGCGCTTGAGAAGGACCGGTTGACGGACGCCGAGATCGCGCTTCAGGAAACAGAGGAAAAGACCGGTGCGATTTCTCCGATCGGGCAGACGGGTGTAGTGATTTCCCAGGTGGCGGCGCTGCGGGGCCAGATTATCTCGCGTGAAGTGCAGCTTGACGCGTTGCGTACGTCGTCCACGGATCAAAATCCCGATGTGATTCGCCTGAACAACGAGATCGCAGGACTCCGGGCGCAGGTGAGCTCGTTGGAGAGCGTTCAAAAAGGGCGCAAGCCCGGGGATATCTCCCTTACCAGCCAATCCCTCCCCGAGGATCAGGTCACCTACCTCCGCAAGCAGCGAGATGTGCAGTACCACACGCTGATCTTCGATCTGATCGCCCGTCAGTTTGAGGCGGCAAGAATGGACGAGGCAAAAGCATCTCCGTTGATCCAGGTGCTGGATCCAGCCGAGCCTCCGGAACGAAAGTCTGGACCGTTCCGGGCCTTGTGGACGTTGTCCGGCCTGATCCTTGGTTTCCTTTTTGGATGTGTCCGGGTGATTGGATCTTACGTCCACAGTCGCGTGGTCGCCGATCCTGACAACGCCGCGAAGTTGGCTCAGTTCCGGCGGGCTCTCAGCTTCCGTTCCAGTTAGCGCTCTAGCGGTTTAACAATTGGTGTAGACCGAAGCCAAGGACCTTTTCCTGGTTTTCTCCCAAGAAAAACCACTCCTCGCGGCCTTTTGTCGGGCCACAGTAATTGTTAAACCGCTCTAGCCTACTACCTGCCCGTCCTCGATGACAGGAATGTCACGCAGTAACAACTGTTGCCGCCAACTGCGAAGTCTTTTTGCCCGGGTGTCAAAGAGCCGCCGGTAAAGGTATTCGAAGGTCATGTCGGAAAAAACCCTGTTCCGGTGGCGGCGGCGTTGCCGCAGTGTGCGCGCCAGCAGGCGGACAAGGTGGAATGCCCGCTCTGGTGCAGAGGAATAGAGATCTACATAGGCGCTCTCCGCCGCGAGAAAATTACGGTATCGCTCAGGCGCCATGTCGTTGTCAAAGTCCATGCTGGTGATGGAGTGCTGCAGGCTGAGGTCACCCGCGATGTAGAGATATCTGCCCTTTCGATACATGGCCTGAAAAACGTAGACATCGGAGAGGTCGAGCCAGAAATCATCGCTGTATCCACCGATTTCGCGCAAAGCAGAGACTCGCATCAAGGTAGCGCTGTTTACGGCAAAGGCCTTTTGGCGGTAAATTCCGCTGAACGTGGGCGGAATGAGGCTTATCTGGTTGAACCGCCCATGTTTTCTAGGCGAGATCACAGATCCGTGCGAATAAATGAGCGGAACCACCGACCCTATGTCCGTTTGGTCGCGAAGCTGGTCGCTGTACTCGAGCATCCGGGGAAGGAACTCGGCGGAGATTGTCGTGTCCTGGTCTAACAACAGCAGCCAGGGAAAATGCTCCGCTTCCGCAAACTCCATCGCGTAGTTGTAGGCGCCGGACGTTCCCACGTTGCGCGCAGCGTGGTGGTAGTCGCAGGGAAACGAAAGATTCACTTGATCGAGTGCCTGTGGGCTGTTGTCGAACAGGATGAGGCGAATGGAATCAAGAAGCCCTGGATTGCCTGCGAAAACCTTCCCCAGGCTGTCGATCGTCTGACTCTGTTCTGGCAGCCGTTTGTACAGTACAACCACGGCTACAATCTGATTTTTCTTCATGTTGGGTAAAACACTCGAAAATATGCTCTTGTGCGCGAGCGCATCTTGTCAGGGGCCTGCGGAGCCCGATCAAAGCAAGATTATACCCATACTGAAGTCCGCTCTCTGTGAGGCTTGCCCGCCCCGGCTAACGGCGCCCTGCCTCGGGTAAACTGTTCTAATGGCTCTGGTAAGGAATCGTCTATCCCCTCTATGAAACGCACCCTCAAAATGTTGCGGCCTCAGCTAAAGCAGGTTGCCGAGAGCTTGTTTCCTAAGACGATGTACGCCAGGCGCTTCCATACCTGGGTGAAGATAGAGCCGGAACTGCCACTTCTGCCCGCCCTCTGCCGGAAAGATGCGGTTGCCTTGGATATTGGGGCCAATGAAGGCTTTTTTGCGCACCATCTGCTGCCCCTTGCCAAAAGCGTCGTAGCCTTTGAACCGCTTCCCCAGATGCTTGCACGTCTAAGGGAAAGGTATGCCGGCAAGATGGAAATCCATGGAGTGATCATTTCTGACCGGGAGGGCCAGGGGGAGCTTAAGTATCCCGCGGGCGGATACATGTCGGCGACGATCGCCGCATCCAATTCCGCAGCATTGGAGAGCGGTCGCGTCATTGAAACCGTGGTCGCGCCCATGAAGACCTTAGACAGCTTTAACCTGACAAATGTTGGCTTCGTCAAGATCGACGTAGAAGGGCATGAAGAAGCCGTTCTGTATGGCGGCCTGGAAACCTTGAAGCGCGAGAAGCCAAATTTGATGATCGAGATTGAGGAACGTCACGCCCCGGGCGCGCTTGACCGCGTAACGGCTTTTCTCGGCGGCCTTGGCTATGTAGGGTTCTATCTGGATGGAAAGCAAATTACACCGATTGCCCAGTTTGACCCCCGCCGCGACCAGGTGAGACAAAACGGTAAGGTCGGGAAATACATCAACAATTTTCTTTTCTTTCCCGATGACCGGGCGGCCGGCATCCTGGAGCGCGCGCGCCAGTACCTTTGAACGTTAGACTGCACGCCCATTTGGGCGGAAAGGAGATTCCGTTATTCAGAAATTGCGAAAACAAGCCTCGGAAGGGTTGATCATGCGGTTCTGGAGGATGTCAGTCACGCTGCTGAGTTTGCCCATCATTCTGCTTGATTACTTCCGTTCCGAGACAGGAGGCGAGTTCGGCGTAAGTCTCCCCAAAAAAATCTTTCTGCTGGTAAAAATGGCGCGCAATAACCGCAGGATCACCACCGCCTCTCATTTTCTTGAACATCTGATAATGGCCACCCAAATCCTTCGCGTGCCTGCCTCGATAGAAGGGTGCGTGGTGGAATGCGGATCCTTCAAAGGTGGCAGTGCGGCCAACTTGTCCCTGGTCTGCGAACTGTGCCATCGCAAGCTGGAAATCTTCGATTCCTTTGCCGGTCTTCCTGAACCCTTCAGCTCCGACAAAGAGCACGTCCTTGTCGATCTGCACGAGATTCATATATATGCGAAGGGCGCCTTCTGCGGTCCCTTGGAAGAGGTACGGGGAAACATCACAAAGTACGGCAAGATTTCGGCTTGTCATTTCAACGTGGGTTACTTCGATCAAACGCTGCCGCATTGTTCTCGGCCCTGCGTGTTGGTTTTTTTGGATGTCGATCTACTCGACTCCCTCGAGACCTGCTTCACTTACCTTTGGCCTCTGCTACAGAACGGATGCTATCTATTTACCCATGAAGCCCACCACATGGAGATTGCGGGATTCTTCTTTCAGGAAGAATGGTGGAGATCGAAAATGCACTGTGCGCCTCCCGGCCTTATCGGGGCAGGCACGGGTCTCGGGCTTCTGCCCGGTTCCGGAGGCTTCCGGAGCGCGTTGGGGTACACGGTCAAAAACCCAAATACTCAGGATTTCGATTTAAATCGACAGTACCTGGAGCACTCTTCCCCAGTCTAAGCTTTTGATTCTCCTCCTCTGGGTCTACTTTCCGGGATATTTCCAGGGCGAGCAGGATGTAGGCAAAGTAGTTGTAGCGCGGCTGAACAAATGGCGTTACCGCGGTGGTGATGGCATAGATGATGATCAGAAAAGCGATGGGCCGCCGGGGATTCAGCTTGCCCTGGCGGTAGGCGATCACCAGCAGGGTACACATGGCGATCGAGAACAGCGGAATAATGAATATGGAGTGGATGTCGCCCCAGCCAAGCTGGGCATACTCGCTCACAAAAGTCCACGGCCTTAGCAGCTCGCCTAACAAGTTCATCAGGATTTTAGGCGCCAGAACCAGCGGAAATCCAAAGTTCTCCTGGATTTTATCGAGCTTGGCAATAGTGTTGGCGTTCTTTGTATATTGAGTAAACGCTCCGAGGCCGGTGCCCGGCAGCCTGGCGATCAGCGCATAGAGTACGGTGAGTATGGCGATGACGGTGCCGATAGCGAACTTGGGATTGCGCTCGAAAATCGAACCCTTTCTTTGCAGGAAGAGGAACATGAAGATGAGGGCAATTTGCTCCCAACGAGCGAACAGGGAGACCACCAGGACCACACCCAGGAGCAACCAGGAGCGCCGCTCCGAATAAATGTACTTGGCCAACAACAAGGTAGAGAACAGCACCAGGATTTCCTTGTTGAGGGTGACCAGAGCAGGAGC
This sequence comes from uncultured Acidobacteriaceae bacterium, assembly GCA_963717225.1. GTDB lineage: Bacteria > Acidobacteriota > Terriglobia > Terriglobales > Acidobacteriaceae > PALSA-350. The sequence goes on from CAVQWB010000017.1 coordinate 17,315, forward strand.
GGTCTCGGAACACAGGGCCAGAAGAAGGACAAGCCGGTACCTGTCGACCCCGGGAATGGTGCATGCAATCTCGACTGCAATAAAGAAAAGTAGAATGTTAAAGATGCCAACGGCAATTCCGTTTCTGAATACCATCCCGATCAATACCGGGCCCAACAAATTCCCAGTGAAAGAAACCAGATTGTTGGTATTTGCGTGTTCGCTGCGGTATTGCACCGCGTCCCAGTAGGTTGGTGAATCCGCGCCAAACCTTACATAGTTGTCATGGTTCAGTCGGGGCTGCTCCCACACGAAATAGCACCCCCAGCAGAAGGCGAGATACAGACAGAGCAGCCAAATCAGGAGCCACTTCTTCAGCGGTCTCGCTTCCAGCAAGAGTGAAAGGAAGGGGATTCGAACCCTTGGAATTTCCGGGACGTAAGAGATCGTGGGGGCCCGCGGAACCCGGACCGACGGAATGGCGAGAGTAAACTTCATCGCTGAAAGATCATTATAGGGTGCCGGGTAAGGTAGGCGAACTCGCGCCAGCGTCCTGCTTAGGTTAGGTTCTGGTGAGAAATCAGGACCCCAGATAGCATGGAAGACTCATGCGCATCCTTTACGACCATCAGGTCTTTTCCCTGCAGGATGCCGGGGGCGCCTCTCGCTACCATTTTGAGCTGGCCCGCAATCTGCAACAGTCGGATGAGGTCGCGATTGAGGTCCTCATGGGCCTGAACGGCTCGGTGATGCCTTTTGCTACCCTCCGGCAGCCGCACACCCGAGTATTCGGCCGCCGCACGGCGGTGAAGCCGGGAGTGGCCCGCTACGCAATCAATGAAGTTTTTTCCGCGATCATCGCGCCGCTTCGTGGACGCGTCGACATCTACCACCCCACTCTTTACCGGGCCCTTCCCTGGGTGCGCCGGCAGCGCGTGGTGGTTACCCACCACGACTGTATACATGAGCGGTTTCCCCATCTTTTCAAGAACGCCGCTGCCATCATAGAAAGTAAGCGCAGACTTTTTGCCCGGGCAGATGCCATCGTATGTGTTTCCAAATCCAGCCGAAATGATCTGCATCGTTTTTACGATGTCGCGGAGAAGAAGTCACACGTCGTATATCACGGCTTCTCTTCCCTGCTGTCGGCGCCGGGTGACGGGCCAGACAAAATTGAACCGTACCTGCTCTACGTAGGCTCGCGCGCCAGCTACAAGAATTTTGGGCTCCTGCTCGAGGCCTTCTTCCGCAGCGGCTTAGCCGGCAGCTACCGCCTGCTGGCGGTTGGCGGCGGGGAATTCACTGCCGCGGAACGGGATCGGATCGCAGAGCTCCGTCTCAATGGTTTGGTCAGCGTCGTTCCCAAGGCACAGGATGCGACACTCGCGGGCGCCTACCGGGATGCTGCCCTGTTTATTTATCCCAGTTTGTATGAGGGGTTTGGGTTCCCTCCCTTGGAAGCGATGAGTATGGGTTGTCCGGTTCTCGTCAACCGAACGTCATCCTTGCCCGAGATTTGCGGAGACGCGGCGTTTTACTTCGACTCCTGCGATGCGGACGAACTCTCCCAAAGCCTCACCGCAACCCTGGCGGACGAACAAGGGTTGGCATTGAAGCGGAGGCTGGGTGAGCAGCAGGTGAGGCTCTATGACTGGAACCGAAGCGCACTCAGTACTTTCGATGTGTATCGCAGCGTATTAAACGATTCACCTCAGCGGCATTAATCTCAAACTAACCGGATAGATGCCGGTGTATTGATAGCAAACAGGTTAAGATCAAAGGATGGCCCAAAAGGTCCTGATTACTGGGGGGCTCGGGTTCATTGGGTTGGCCCTCGCCCGGACATTAGTCCGGCGTGGCAAGACAGTACGCCTGATGGACAATCTGAATCCGCAAGTCCATGGCGTCGATCCGCAGCCCGAATTGGGTGTGCTGCTTGAGAAGCACGACGTCGAGATAATGCGGGGCGACGTTTGCCAACGCCGGGACTGGGTTCAGGCCTTGCGGGATATCACTTCGGTGGTCCATCTGGCAGCGGAAACCGGAACCGGCCAATCCATGTATAGGATTGGCGACTACACCAGCACGAACGTGCTGGGAACTGCGCTGCTTCTCGACGTGCTGGCTAATGACCGCCACGGCGTCGCAAAATTAATACTGGCCTCTTCCCGCTCAGTTTATGGTGAAGGCGCCTACCGATGTACTCGCTGCGGCCCGGTCTATCCCCTAATGCGCAGCCTGGACAGTCTGCAGGCGGGGCAATGGGAGCCGCCCTGCCCCCGGTGTCACGGCGCTATTTACCCGGTAGCCACACCGGAGACCGCCCGGACCAGCCCGGGATCGATTTATGCAGCCACCAAGCTGGCCCAGGAAGATCTGCTACGCATCGCAGCCAACGCACTCGGAATTCCTTTCCTGATCTTCCGGCTGCAGAACGTTTATGGAGAAGGCCAGTCACTGAACAATCCGTACACCGGCATCCTATCCATCTTTTCCAATCGAATCCGGCAGGGCAAAGAGATCCTGTTGTTCGAGGATGGTCAGGAAAGCCGGGATTTTGTCCATGTGTCCGACGTTGCTGAGGCGATGGCGCTGGGCTTGTCATCGGCCGGGGGGGATGGCCTGACCCTGAATGTTGGATCAGGCGCACAGATGAGCGTGCAAACAATCGCTCAAAGCCTCAAGCGGGAATTCCATGATGCCGATGTACCGGTCATCGTATCCGGTCAATATCGCTTGGGCGATATTCGGCACAACTACGCTGACATGTCAGCAATAGGGCAGCTGTTAGCTTTTTCGCCGAAAGTGCCGCTTGAGGAAGGTATGGCGCGTTTCGTGCGCTGGGTGAAAACGCAACCCATTGCCAAAAACGGCGCAGAAGACGGTTTGGACCGCGCCAATCGGGAGTTGATCGAACGCGGCCTGATGAAGGCCTGAAACAAATGCTAAAGTCGCTGCTCTATGCAGATTTGGAGCGCCAACTGGAGCTGAGTGGCCGGCCCGATACCAAAGCTTCCTTGCCCCGATTTTTGTGCAGACTGCTCCATCCCAGGTTTTTGCCCATTGTCCTTTACCGCTCCAGCCGGGCGGCCCTGCTAGGCGGTATCCCCGCACTCGCCCATCTATTGTCTTACTTGAATCAAATTATCTTTGGGATAGAGATCTCACCCAGATGCGCTATTGGTCCCGGTATATTCTTTCCCCATACCTCAGGAACCGTGATTGGCGCATCAAAAATAGGCAGTTGTGCGACCATTTTCCAGGGTGTCACTCTGGGAGCACGGCAGATCGACATGAGCTATGACCTGTCTCTCAGGCCTGAACTTGGTGACTATGTGGTGGTTGGAGCCGGTGCAAAGGTGCTCGGAGGGATATGCTTAGGCGATAATGTGAAGGTGGGCGCGAATTCTGTTTTGCTGCGGTCCGTGCCCGCGAATGCAACCGTTGCCGGGATTCCCGCACGCGAAGTTCACCCATCCGAATAGAAGTGCCTGAGGTTTCGAAAGATTGATGAATTCGTTGCTCGACCTGACCATCATCATTCCCAACTACAACACCAACGCATTGTTGCGGCAGTGCTTAACTTCCATTTACCGCTATACCGCGGGCATCCGGTTCGAGGTGATCTGCATCGATGATGGGTCATCGGATGGAAGCCCGGAGATGGTCGAGTCGGCCTTTCCCGAAGTCAACCTGGTGCGCAACAAAAAGCCCCTGCTTTATTCCAAAAATAATAACCTGGGCATGAAAATGTCGCGGGCCCGGTACGCCTGCTTGCTAAACAGCGACACCAAACTTCTGGGCAACGTTTTCAAGGTGCTGGTGGCGTTTATGGACGCCCATCCGGAGGCTGCGGCATGCGGTCCGCGGCTGCTGAATCCGGATGGAACCACGCAATCGTGCGTGCGCAGCTTTGCCGGCCTCGGGACCATGATTCTCCAGGGTCTGAATTGGCACAAGTTCTTTCCCCATGGCCAGGTTTCCAGGGAGTACTATGCATGCTCCTTCGACTATGCGCGAGAACAGCAGGTTGAGAGCCTGGGCACGACTGCCTACGTACTGCGGCGTGAAACCTGGGAGACCTATGGCATGCTCGATGAACGCCTGCCTCATTTCCAGGTCGATTTGGCGTACAACCTGATGCTGAAGCGAAATGGGTGCAAGATTTATTACACCCCAAGCGCCGAAGTGATTCACTACGGCAGCCAAAGCATCAACCAGATGCCCAGGAAGAAGATCATCGAACAGCACAAGGCGATGGTGGACTTCAACGAGCATTATGACTATTTCGGGAAAAGCCGGTTGCTTAAAGTTTCTGGTGCGGGGAGCAGTCGCGGCCCGTTGCCTGCTTAAAATCGCCGAATTTTACCTGAGTCGCGATAAGCGGGTCATCAAAGGGCCCGGAGCGCCCCGGCTCAACGCCATTGACCGGACGGTCATGCAGCAAGAGGATGTACGGACCGGGGCCGACTAGGCGCCACCCGCCCTGAGTAACACTTCTTTTATCCATTAAAACGAATTAAGTATTTTCGTCTCGTGTAAACCTTAGAATATGCTGGTGTTGGTTTCCTCCGGAGGAACGAGACCGGGAACCTCGCCCGTCATGAGTCATGGGATACCACCGGAGCCCAAATACTGTTATTTTGGTTAAAAGGCTGAATCGAGAAAAGTTCGGCCCGCACGCAACATCCTTTTTAACCACGGGTTCATCCGTGTACATAGCTGGCGTCGGTAGTTTGCCCTCGCCCCAAGTCGCTTTTAAACCGTGACCTGGACCCAGTTGTTCCGCAGTTGGCTAGGTATTCGCCACCTCGGTCAGAGAAGCAAGTGTCTAAGATAAAGAATTGCAGCAGGCCGTAAGGCATCGGTTTAGCAACAAAACTTGATCAACAAGACCCTGAACGAGAATTCGGCAAGCGCTCCAAAATTTTAGGACAGGTCTTTAAAAACGCATGGACACTAGCTTTGCTCCCCCGCAGCCCAGTGCGGCTCTGCTTTGGAACGATGTGGTCTCTGAGGGAAATGGTCATTCGACGACTTTATTTCCTCCATTTTGTGCCGTTCCGCAAGATCCCACAGCTTATTATGCTGAGCCCAGCGCGTGGAGCGTTTCGGCAATCAAGCGCTGCATCGACCTGTTTTTTGCTCGTGGTGGCGCTCCTGCTCTTCTGGCCTCTACTCCTGCTGGCTGCCGTGCTTGTCCGTTACAAGTCTCCGGGTCCGGTGATCTTCCGCCAGAAGCGAGTTGGAAGGGACGGGGTTCTCTTTACCGTATTCAAGTTCAGGACCATGGCGATCGATGCCCAGGAAGACGGTCCGTCTCTGACCAAACGAGGCGATCCGCGGGTGACGCGATTCGGCGGGTTCCTGCGCAAGTACAAACTGGATGAGCTTCCCCAGCTGATCAACGTGTTGCGTGGCGACATGAGCCTGGTTGGCCCCCGTCCCAAGCTGCCTCATCTGGAAGTGATGCATATGCCGTTTCGGCCAGGCCTCACCGGGGCGGCAACGCTCGCATTCCGTTGTGAAGAAGAGATGCTGCAGGAAATTCCCGATGATGAGCTTGAGGCCTACTACTGCCGCTTGATCAAGCCGCTGAAAGCGAAAATCGACTGGGATTACATGCGTGAGGCGACTTTGGTGAGTGATTTCTCCCTGCTTTACGAGACAGCCTTCTGCTGTTTCTCCAGCCGCGGCAATTCCTGGGCGATTGATTTTTCCAAGTCTGCATAGTCATGAGTGTTTCCGAGCAGGATGTCGACCGTGTTGCCGAACTTGCGAATCTGGAACTGACGAGCTAGCGAGAAGGCGCGGATGTTGCGCGATCTGAATTCCGTTCTCGACTATTTCGCCCAGCTCAACGAGTTGGACACAGCCTCTGTGCCGCCGATGCAGGTGGGACCAGTGACGGCAAGAATCCGGAGAAGATGCGCAACACTTGCGGCCAGATGAAATCGCCCCCTCTTTGAACCGCGAGCAGTGATGGCTTGTGCTCCGGATACAGACGGATCTTCTTCAGAGTACCTAAGGTCATCGAACGATAAATCGTTCGTCACGCCTGTGGTTTACGACATGCATCGGTCTGTAAAGGCCCAACAAGACGAGGGCTTTACAGCCCGAGGACAAACTCTGGACGAAGGGCACGGCTTCAGCCGTGCCGCATTGCGCTTGGGCTGTTGTAGGGCTTTAGACCCTGAGGTACGTCTTTGTTTCCCGAAGGGTATGGGCTGGTAGGTACGGGCTTCAGCCCGTACATAAACCCAACCAAATGATCTGGCCTTTAGGCCCTGGGTACGTTCTTCATCTCGTTTCCGCAGAAGCCATTAATTTTTCCGCAGCCTGCTTAGCCCCTGAAAAGGCGCTATTTCCATGACAGGTCGGCTTCAGGCAGCGTTCGGCACCTCAACCTGCCATGAGGACTTTGCAGGATTCAATAGGTGGCGAAACCAATAGACCAGCCCTTACTTAAATGTTGTAACGCAGGATGCACCAAACTGCGCGAACCCCGTCTTTCCACGTAATTTTCTTTCCTTCACTGTATGTTCGGCCGCTGTAGCTAATACCTACCTCGTAAATGCGAGGCCTTACGGGCAACCGCGCAATCTTTGCAGTGATTTCGACCTCGAAGCCGAAACGGTCCTCCTGGATAGTGACCGCCTGAATCACTTCGCGACGAAAGACCTTATAGCAAGTCTCCATGTCGGTAAGATTCAGGTTGGTCATCATGTTGGACATCAGGGTCAAGAGACTGTTGCCGACGTTGTGCCAAAAGAAAAGCACGCGCATCTCAGAGCCGCTGCGAAATCGGGAGCCGTAAACTACGTCGGCACGATCATCGAGGATGGGCGCAAGCAACCGCGGTAGTCGCTGGGGCTGTACTCGAGTCGGCATCTTGAACAAGGATTATCTCTCCGGCGGCGGCTTGAAATCCCGTCCGGAGGGCAGCACCTTTGCCCTGGTTTATCCTATGTTCGAGAACGCGTATGTTGGGTGTTGTTCCGCAAGAGCCTTTGCGATGTTCACGGAGTCGTCCTGAGATCCGTCATCAACAATTATGATCTCTCGCTCCAACCCAGAGACATCGGCGACGAGCACCCTGGCAATAATTGTTTCCAGGGTTTTCGATTCGTTATAGCAAGGCACAACGATCGAAATAACACGGCTTTTCATCCTTCGATTTCCATCAGACGGTAGAGGCTAGACTTACCTTATCGGGTTGTGCCACTTGATCTTAGCAGCTTGTAGCAGGCGATCGCACAGGGTTCACTCCTCTGACGTGATGCCCGTCCCGTCTCTTCTGTCGCGTGCGATCCGGAGAGTTGCCAAAACAGCCCCACCACGCCCGTCAGGCACGCTATCCAGCCAATCTCCATGTGAGGAGGCGTGAAGTTATAGTGAACCTTACTAACCCCAGCCGGCAGAGTGGTCGCCTGGAAGATGCCATCCTGCTGGACCGCTTCGATGGCTGCGCGATTGTTCCTCACGTTCCATCCAGGCATATAGAGTTCCCTGCGCCGCAATTTGGCAGGAGACGAGCACACGGCTGTGACGTCCTCCCGCTGCTCCGTCGCAAGGGTACAAGGACCACCCTGCATCACTTCGTAGTAAGGCGCAGGTTCAGGCACCTCCCAGATGTCCATCACGGAATCCCCGTAGGCCTTACGGAAGCCGTGCATAAGCATGGAATCCTTAAAAGTGACACGCAATCGTCGATCGGGAACCGCACCGCCAGGTCCCTGGAGTCCCTGGTTGGCTCCAGCCGAAACTGCCAGCGCCACCGGCCTGGATCCACCCTTGTGGGTGAAGGTCAAATGCAACGGGGTTCCTGGGGGCGCGGCGAACGGCTGATCGAGATGTACCTCAAAGAACGGACTGAACGGACTGTTGCCGGATTTGGAAGGGACCAGGTTCGACCGGCACACTTGCTCGGCGCAAATCCTGACCTCAAGCTCACCATCTACGGGGACATCGTTATTCGCGATAAGCACTTCGACTCCATCGATCGCAGATTGAGCGAAGGCCGCCGGCATGGGAACGACAGTCTCCGCGGCCTGGCCGGGCCAGAGAACTAGATGATTCGACTCAGTTCTGCCGAGTTCTCATCCTGGCTCGTGGGGGTTCATTCTTTCCATTTTTAACGATTGGTTGATCGTTCACAGCAAGCACCACTCGCCGGAGTGAATGAGCAACAGATCCGAAAACAAAACGCTGGGCTGCCGGCTTTGCCGGATTGTCGGCCATTGATTGGAACCACGCAAGAACTCTCGGTTCCCCAACTCGCGTTTTACTTTCACCCTCAAGTGGCAGATTTGAATCGGTCGTATCGAGGTAGATCGTTGGGAGTGCGCTCTGGCCAGGCTTTGTTAGGACATACCTGACTCCGACATCGCGAAAGTTCGCAAGGTTCATGCTGAATGTCCGCGCCCCGGCGTTGCTGGTGTCGCCCCAGGCCGGCCAGAAGAAGGTGACGCCGGTGTCCCTCTGAAAGCCAGGCAGCAGATGACGATCGAAGTATCCGCCCATAACTTCGGAACGGGAAGAATATTGTGATTGATGCTGGCGACTTCAAAATAGGCGCTGTAATTGGGTGCAAGCGGGCCCAGCGTGTAATTGCGAGACAGTCCTTGATGATCGTGCAGGAATTGCATCGCTTGTATATCCACTTGGTTATTTCGTCGGGCGCTGGCCTGCGCCGCCAGGAACATAACGGCAGCATCGAAAATTATCAGGCCGGCGATGGTTGTCCTGCGCGTCTCCGGGTGCGAAATCC
>CAVQWB010000018.1:0-164017 GCA_963717225.1 uncultured Acidobacteriaceae bacterium
GGGACTATCGATACTGCTGGCTCCGTGATGCCGGCTTCACGCTGGAATCTCTATTATCCGCCGGCTATCACAGCGAGGCGATCGCCTGGCAGCAATGGTTGCTGCAATCCTTAGGCAGTGACGTGAGTGGAATGCAGATCATGTATGGTGTTCGCGGCGAGAGGCACCTTCCCGAATATGAGTTGCCCTGGCTGCGGGGATACAAAGGCTCTGGTCCCGTGCGTGTCGGGAATGCCGCATCTGAACAATTCCAGCTCGACGTCTTCGGAGAAGTCGCAGATGCGCTTGCCCGTATGGTCCAGGCACGCATTCCCATTGACCCCCGCCTACACTGTCTGCAAAAGGACCTGGCCGAGTACGTCGCTTCTGTCCATCATCGGCCCACGTCGGGGATATGGGAGCGGCGAGATCGTGAGGATCATTACATTTATTCAAAGATGATGGTTTGGCTTACGCTCGATCACGGGATCAAATCCTTTGCCCAACGTGGGACATCAGCGGCAGTGGCCGCGTGGAAGCGAAAACGAGAGAGCCTCCATCGGCAGATATGCAGTCGGGGATTTAATCGAAGTATGGGAAGCTTCGTGCAGTCCTTTGGTTCGAGTAAGCTCGACGCTTCCGTCCTGCTTCTGCCGGTATTTGGCTTCCTTCCATTTCATGATGAGCGAGTGAAGAGTACGCTCGATAACATCCAAAAGAAGCTCGTACGCAATGGGTTGGTGAATCGCTATCTTCCTGAGAAAAGAAGCGATCGGGAGTCTGCTTTTCTGGCCTGCTCGTTCTGGCTTGTCCAAAATCTGGCCGGAGTGGGCCGGCGAGCCGATGCGGAACGTCTGTTCGAAAAAGTCCTCAGCTTTCGTAACGACGTCGGCCTGCTCTCGGAGGAATACGATCCTCAACGCAATCAGTTGAGGGGAAATTTTCCCCAGGCACTTTCCCATATCGCTTTAATCAATGCGGGCAGGACATTGTCGTCGTGTGCATGATTACGCAACCGCCATCCACCATCTGCGATCGTGCCGATCCTTTGAGGTTTCTCCAACCCTGTGGATACTTTCGCCTTTTATTCGCCCATACTGGCCGCATGAGTCGATACGACCGTCCCAGCCATCGCGTCTACATGTCGTTTTTGTTTCGCCAGGGCTGGCAGGTTCAGTTCCTGGAGGCGGACTTGAAGACTTCCCTGCCCAGGAAGCTGACCTTCGCTGATCCAGAGAAGATCAGGGAGTTGGCAAGGCACGGGGAAGCCTGGGGGACATCAGAGGCAAGGCAGATGTTGGAGCACGCGATCGAGACGGGCAAGGGCGGGGCCTACCTGAAGTTGACTCCTGAGCAATACGCAAGGTTGAAGCGTCCGTGAAGAGCGCGCATCACCACGTCGGGTGTAGAAAAAAGCTTTGGCTTTACGGGGTGGTTTTGCTAACGGAAAGCCCTACGCAATACGTGGGCCTAAATCATGGGCGGCCGGTGGGGTTATAACGATATCACCGAATCGGTGATTCTCCCTTGCCCGTCTCGCTTTCTCGGCCCTGGCTTTCTGGGGCTTGGACGATCCACAGATGAGTACAGCATGCTGTCTCTGTATGCCTTCTCCAGCGACGCAAGAGCCGCGTCGAGGTTGCGGTCGGTCAGCTCGAATGTCTGCCAATTTGCATCCCGGTTTGCCTCGTCCTGGGGAGGAGTTATGAATGAGATCGCGGTAGAACTCTGTAAGCTGCGCTTGTCGGGAAGCATGGCGAACATGACTTTGCGGTGATAAAAAGCACGTGTGCCAAATACGTGATTCATCTTTACGCCGGGCCAGTGCATCATCTGCGCACCAATTGTTGAGCACCAGTCGCGCACTTCTTCGGGGAGAGGCAGCAAGGCGTAATGCTTCATAGTCTGAATCCAATCTTAACGGGTAGATCATCTGATTGCAACCTGAGGACGAGGGCGTGGAGAACAAAAAGGAAACCGCAGATCTCTCCACTCCGCTTCCACGGCAAGCCCCACGGCAGGCCGGGGCATAGCGGGACGGGTCGCTCCGGTCCCACGGCAAGCCGGGGCAGGCGAGATGACAAATTTGTTGCACGGAAGTTGCCAATTATCCGATGAATGCACACGCCGGCAATTCGCACCATGTGATTGGTATCTCATATTGTTACGTAGCTTGATATGCTTTTAGTCTGGCAGACAAATGTAGCTGTCAAAGTCCGCCGCGTCTATTTTGTCGTCAACCCGATCTCCTCGCACTCCTCGATCGCACTGGGTACGCGCCGCATGGCAATGCATCCTGCAATTAAGAAACTATTACGGATACACAAACTGATTGCTCATCGCTGCGTTGAGGGGCGGGGTTAAAGAGGCGGCGCAGCGATCTACGCAATGGTCACAGCCGGAGTTGCGGTCAGATTCCTTGGCTAACCGGCACTCACTGGATTGCTGAGCATCGGGGCAAGGTCTTCGCAGGCTTCATTTCTTTAGTTCCGGATGTTGCGAAACACTCAAGATATTCCCGTCAGGGTCCTTGAACCAGGCGACCTTCGCGCCGGTAGGCGAAGTCCAGATGCCCAGTTTGTCCTGGTCCATACCCTCATAGCGTTCGAAGCGGACTCCGGCTTGCCCCAGGCTCTCAACGGTCGCAGCGATATCAGGGACTTGCCAGCCCAAAACCGTGCCGTGAGCCGGAGGGAGTTTTTTGGCCATGCCGAGACGTAGCATGATGCCATTCGCCTCAAAGACCAGCGCAAACGGCGGCTCTTCCAGCACCAGGTGAAGGCCAAGAGTGTTCTGATAGAACTCTTTCGCGCGGGGCACGTCGACGATGGAAACGAATCCGATGATGTTGTATTGGCCAAGTCCGGAATGTTGAGACATGCGCGTATGATGATCTTCTACGTGGGTTGTCGCAAGAATGCTGTTGCAGAGCTCTTGCGGTGGGTAGCTTAGGCGCCGGCGCAAGGAGTAGTCGGCTCAAGCCTTGGTCCCTGGACTGTGATCGAGGGCCTTTTGCAGAAATGTTTCGCCAGACATTCGGAACCCACTCCGAAGGCGTGAATCTCGGCCCTGGAAGCCCCTGGGCCTCTTGTATCCAATTGAAAAGCCGATAGTTCGGCCGCATCAGCCAGTCCAGGTTCAGTTCCGGAAGAGTCCCGGATCGGTCCGATGGTCCATTGACTGGTGAATTCTGCTGGCATACCATTCGTCACAAAGAGCTGTTTATTTCACGTCAGCAGCGCATCCCCCGAAGTGCCACTCTGAACTGAAGACGTATGAGGAAAGGCTACCTGAGGTACGCTGCGGCAATTTTGGGACACGCTCTGCCGGGAACGGTTGCCTCGTTCGCGTTCGGCAGTTCCCGCCTCGTGCTCAACCTGCAATTGAATGAAGGCGTTCGGCCCATTCCCCGCCGGAAACTTGTGCCGGTGAGTCATCGTCATAAGTACAGCACCAAGCCGATCAATTTCGCTGCCTACATCGAGACCAGAGGCGCTTTGTGATGAAGTTTCGGACCCTTCTTGTCTCGCTCTCCCTCGCCGCAGCCTCCGTGGCGGGTGCAGCCACTCCCGCCCCAACAGGCCTCCCCACGTCCTCCATTGACCAGCAATTTGAACAGACGGTTCGACCCTTTGTCGGCAAATATTGTGTGGCCTGCCATAGCGGCAAGATGGCCCCCGCGCAGTTCGATTTGAAGTCCTATACCAATATGGCTATGGTCACCGAAGACTTTGCCCGGTGGGCACTGCTGGCGGAGAGGCTAAAGAACCATGAAATGCCACCCAAGCCGATGCCGCCGCCTCCGGCGGGCGAGGCGCAGCAGATCATTGATTGGGTAGCCGCTGTGCGCGCGGCAGAAATAAAGAAGGCTGCCGGCGACCCGGGCGTAGTGCTGGCGCGCCGGTTGAGCAATGCCGAGTTTGACTATACGATCCGCGACCTCACCGGCCAGGACATGCACGTCGCCAAAGAGTTTCCCGTGGATCCTGCCAACCAGGCGGGTTTCGATAATTCGGGCGAATCGTTAACCATGTCGCCGGCGCTGCTGAACAAGTATCTGAAGGCGGCTCGCGAAGTGGCGGATCATGCGGTTCTAAAACCAGATGGAATCGCCTTCGCGGCCTATCCCATGCTGGTAGAGACCGATCGCGAAAAGTACGCCATCCAGCGGATTGTGAGCTTCTATGCCGCGCAACCCACCGACTACGCAGATTATTTCGAGGCCGCCTGGCGCTATAAGTATCGAATCGCCTTTAAGAAACCACGTGCCACCCTGGCCACCACCGCGGCGGAGGCAAAGGTGAGCCCCAAATACCTGCCGATGGTGTGGCAGATCCTGCACGATCGGAACGCGGTCGGTCCTGTTCTGAAGCTGCAGAAAATGTGGAAGAGCCTTCCCCCTCCTGACGCGGCTCAGACCGGGGCGCTGCGGGCAAAATGCACAGCAATGCGCGATTTCGTGGTGAAAATTCGCGCCCACACCGCGATGCAGTTTGCCGCGCCGGTCGTGGCGGGTTTACCCGCGCAATCCGAGCCTCTGCTGAACTGGAAGCTGAAGCAGTTTGCTGAGCACCGGCGTGACAGCGATCCCAAAGATCTGCGGAATGACACCGATCCACCGCCCGTGGTTCCGGAGATTCCGAAATATCCTGATCTTCACGAGGAAGCCGCGCCCCGTTGGGCCGCTCTCTCGGCAAAGGCGCGCGCCAACGATGCCGATCTGATCGTGCCGGCCGCCCAGCGCCCCCGCTATGAAGCCGCATTTGCGCGCTTCGCTTCGGTGTTTCCGGATGTGTTTTATGTGTCAGAACGGGGCCGTTATTTCCCTGACGACTCGGAGGATAAGGGCCGCCTGCTCAGCGCCGGGTATCACAACATCATGGGCTATTACCGCGACGACCTTCCCCTGCGCCAGCTCATCCTCGATGAGAACGGAACCCAGGAGCTGGATCGTCTTTGGAACGAGTTCGATTACATTGCGGATTTTTCCGCGCGTACCTGGACCCAGTACTACTTCAATCAGAGCGGAGAAGTTTTTGGGAAAGGCGACGAGTCCGGCTCCGAGCGCCCCACCGATCACGCCGTCACCGATACGGCAGTCATCTTCAAGATGCGAGACGTCTACCTGGCCAAGGCGGCGGCGGATCCAACCAATGACCCCGCAGCGGCTGAGGCCATTCGCGACCACTTCAACCAGATGAACGCCACGCTCCGCAGCCTGGAAAAGGAACGGGCAGGGGCGGAACCGAGGCAATTGGATGCTCTGCTCCAACTTGCCGCGCGTGCCTACCGGCGGCCCCTCACCAACGCGGAACGCGTGGAATTGCTCGCGTATTATCACCAGGATCGAACCCAAAATCAGTCATCCCACGAAGAGGCCCTCCGCAATGCCATCACCGGCGTGCTGATGGAGCCGGATTTCCTCTATCGCCTCGATATGACAGATCCGCAGACGGCCTCTGCTGCAAAAGCTCGTTCCCACGTAGTAGTCCTGAAAACATCCACAGCAGTCCCCTCTGAGCCATTGTCCAGCTACGCGCTGGCGAGCCGCTTAAGCTACTTCCTCTGGGCCAGCATGCCCGACGAAGAGTTGTTGCGGCATGCGGCAGCGAACGACCTGCAAAAACCGGCAGTTCTGCTGGCGCAGGCGCGCCGCATGATGAAAGATGCCCGCGTGCGTGGCCTGGCCACGGAATTCACCGGCAATTGGCTCAACTTCCGTCTCTTTGAAACCAACAACGCCGTCGATCGCGCTCGTTTTCCCCAGTTCAATAGCGACCTGCGCGAAGCCATGTTTCAGGAGCCCATACGCTACGTCGAAGACACCATTCAAAATAATCGATCCGTGCTCGATCTTATCTATGGCAACTACACCTTTGTGAATCCAGTGCTGGCCAAACACTACGGCGTACCAGGAGTGCAGGGCGACGTGAACCACTGGGTCCGCGTGGACAATGCCGGCCAATATGGACGCGGTGGTCTGCTGCCGATGTCGGTATTTATGACCCAGAACTCACCCGGACTGCGGACCAGCCCGGTGAAGCGTGGAAATTGGGTCGTGCAAAAGGTGCTGGGCATCCGCGTGCCTCCTCCTCCGCCCGTGGTTCCCGAGCTGCCGGCCGACGAGTCCAAGTCCGATCTTCCCGTACGCGACATGCTGGCCAAACATCGCTCGGTTCCCTTCTGCGCCGCCTGCCATGCGCGCTTTGATTCCTTTGGCCTGGCGTATGAAGGCTACGGACCCATCGGCGATGTGCGTACCAAAGATATGGCCGGGCGGCCAGTCGATACCGCGGTCACCTACCCCGGCGGCGTCAACGGCGTTGGCTTTGAAGGTCTGCGCGACTTTATCCGCGATCATCGCCAGGATCAATTCATCAACAACCTTTGCCGCAAGCTGCTTACGTACGCGCTCGATCGCTCGCTGCAACTCTCCGACGAAGCCCTGGTCGACACCATGCAGACCAATCTCGCCGCGCAAGGCGATCGTTTTGACACGCTGGTCGAAACCATTGTCCTGAGCCCACAGTTCCGGAACAAACGAATACCAGCGCCTCAGAAACCTGAGACTCAGATAGCATCCAGAAAGGTGAACTAGCATGTCTCGATGGGCCAAGAAGCTTTCGATTCCCATTTCCCGCCGCGCCGTACTCCGCGGAGCCGGTTGCACCGTGGCGTTGCCTTGGCTTGAGTCGCTGCACGCCTTAGCGGATGTCCCACCGCCGTCCGCGTTCCCCAAGCGCTTTGGCATCGTCTTCCTGGGTTGTGGCATCAACGAAGATCACTGGAGCGCCGAAGGCCAGGGCGCCGACATGAAACTCTCGAAGACGCTGTCGCCATTGGAGCCCCTCAAAGAAAAGATCAACGTAATTGACGGTCTCTACGTCAAGGCGCTCACGGGCCAGGGCATTCATCCCGCTCAGACCGGCAGTCTCTTATCGGGCGCGCACATCTCGAAAGGCGCCATCATCCACTCGGGCATCAGCATCGACCAGATGATTGCCAACCACGTGGGCGAAGACACTCCGCAATCCAGCATTGTGCTGGCATGCGATCAGCCCATGACCGGTTACCACGAATCGAACTTTTCCCTGGCCTACAGTTCCTACCTCTCCTGGCAGAGTCCGAACTCGCCCGTTCCGGTCGAAGTCTACCCGTCGCTCGCCTGGGACAACCTGTTTGACAACCGCGGCAGCCTGCAGAACATCAGCATTCTCGACCGGGTCAAGGATCGCGCCCAGGATCTTTCCAAGTGCATCAGTGCCACGGACCAGGGCAAGCTCGACGAATATCTGACCAGCGTGCGCGAAGTGGAAAAGCGCGTGGAGGGCATGCGCAAAGACAAGAGCGACGCTGACGACGCCGCGAAAGCCAAAAACACCGTCGCCGCCACCATGGAACGGCCGGCCAACGGACTGCCGGAAGACCTACGCGATCACGCCCGCCTGATGTGCGACATCATCGCCATTGCGTACCAAACCAACAAGACGCGCGTCGCCTCGTTTATCATCTCTCATGATCTGTCGGCCATGTATTATCCCTTCCTCGATGTGAAAGAGGGTCACCATTCCGCCTCGCACAACAACAATTCCGATGGTTACGAGCGCATTTCCCGTTTCCACGTCGAGCAGTACGCCTACCTGGCGTCCAAGCTAGACAGCATGAAGGAAGGAAATGGCACGGTTCTGGATAACACCTGCCTGATGTTCCTATCCAACATGTGGATCGGGCGCAAACACGACAATTTCCGCCTGCCGCTCGTCCTGGCCGGCGGGCTCGGCGGGACGCTACAGACGGGGCGTACGCTGAACTATCTCAACGACAGCGACGATAACCGTAAGATGTGCAGTTTGTACTTGTCGCTGATGGATCGTTTCGGTGTGAAACTGGAGCAATTCGGGGATTCGCAGACTCGGTTGGAGCGGCTTTGAGGAAAGCGTAGCGATTCGGCGAACCGGCCCGGGACAGAACCGGCCCAAAACTTCCTGTCCGCGAAACTTCCCTTAGGGCCGCCAGCCCCCGGCGTCAGGTCGACCCTCCGCCGACGGTTTCCTCGACCCGCCAGACCAGGACCTCGTCAGCCGGGTGAGGGGCGGCAATTAACCAAAATTCGATCACCTCGATCAAACCAAGAACTTAGCTCCCGCCCGATCCATCAAATCGGCATATTCAGGCTCCGGGGAACGCGACGCTCCCACGTCAGCCCGGCTACCCGGAAAGTGTCAGAAGCCTAACACAAAGGTAACGGACACGTTTACGAACGGTGTTGTACCCGCGCGCAGTCGACCGTACTATGTGGAAAATGAAAATGGCGGAGATAGCATAGAGGCCCACGTCGACAGGGCTGCGGCACGAACCAAGATGGTGGTAACCGTTGAGTGTTTGCTACTGCGTCAACAAGAGACTCTTCCCCGTCTTCACACTGGCAAATATCCGCCTGTTCATCACCAGGCATCGGGGTTGGAGCGTGTTCCGTTTTCTGACTTCCTCTCAGATCTGTTCTCCAGGCTGTAGCGCAGCCCATATTCTCGTGAACTGCTAAAAGGACCGAGAGTGCAGCACATGCCGTCGCCGGAATTAAAGCAGCTATGGATTCGAGTTCTCAAGCGCGTTCATCCTGATTTGGCAATTGACGAGCAGGATCGAATACGGTGCGAACGGCTCACAAAGTTGGCCAATGAGGCATATCAGGCTGGCGACCTGGGGGCGTTGAGAGCAGTTCTCATGCCCCCACAACCACCCATGTATTTCCCCCCTGGGACCGGGTTCTCCCTTAAGAGCTTGCCTCGTGTAGCGATAGTGGCCGTAATTCTCATTTGCGGAGGTTTCTCCCTTTATACGGTAACAACCAGTCAGCATGCCGTGTCGAACAGCCTCACAGCAAAGGTCGATCGCATCAAGGCTCCCATAAAAGCTCAGGGGGAGGTGGGTCAGCCTCCCCCGTCCAAGTGGTATGGAGACGTGATTCACAACAGGATCTCCCGGAACTTGAATCCATCCACACTCGTCAACACACCTGCAGGAGCCACCGCGGTGATCGCGTTCACCATCTCACGCGAGGGCTCTCCTCAACATGTCTCCCTGGTTGCATCAAGCTGGCATCCCTCGCTGGACTTCTCCTGTGTGAACGCAGTGCGGCAAGTCAGAACATTTGGGCCGCCGGAAGGGGGAACCAAAGACAGCATGAACGTTATCTACGACTGCTCCTATCACCCGCCGGATGTTCCGCCAGCACCTCAAAAGATAACAGCGTCCGTAGTCAGTTCTGTTAAACCCTCACTTCTGTATATGAAGCAAATGGCTGAGAAGCTCCAACAGAATTTTCGTAGTTACGAACTTGTGGATGCAAACGTTCCTGCAGGAAACTCGGCAGAGATGTGGTTCGATGTGAGCCGCGATGGTTCTCTCCGCAATGTCAGAATAGGCAAGCCCAGCGGCTGGGGTTCCTTAGACTACGCATGCGTGCGGGCCGTTCTGCGTACTGCGACCGTCGGTTCGTTGCCAAAGAGTTACAAGCCACGCACTCTCCCCGCGACTTTCGCCTGTACCTATAATGGCCGCAACGCCTTACACACCTCCAGGTCTGTTGGTTCTGCGACTGACAGGTCGGGTCTGTATGTAGCCTCTGTCCGCAACCCAACCCATCAGTAGAAGCCGGGAATTTCTATTGGCTTGCAACCAATCCGGTAGAAATTCGGTGACGTTTCGGGGCCAGAAACCCCGGGGACAGACAGAAACCGGGTTTCTGCTCACCGGGTTTCTGCTTCACCGGGTTTCTGCTGTCAAGCCCGAACCGTCCGATGAGGCCGATGATGGCAGCAAGGGCGGAAGATGAATTAAATCAGACTTTTCGGATGTGGTCTGGTTTCAGATTAGGGATGCAGAGCTGATAATCTCCCCCTATCAACATGACATTCGCAAGCTTATCTGGGTTTTTGGGATCAAGGTAGGCACGCTGAGAGCTTGTCAGTCCAACAAAACCCCACACCGCCACTTTCAGTTGCACCTTCAAGATGGAACTCATCGCATTCCACTGCTCGGTTACCGCGTTACGTGATCGCGCAAACTCCTGTGGCCGGCCTACACCGCCATCCCTATTGACATACCGCATCCGCAATTCTTTAAAACCTGGCACCTCCCGACCTTCCACCTTGAAGGCTTTCCAGGGAAGCCAATATTCCGTAATCGGCTTTTTGAGTTTGGCCGGATTCACCAGGCCAAATTCGGTCCACTTGTAGAGATACTGATTGTTGGCAAGCCGAACCAGCTCGGGGAGGGGCCGGAGACGGAAAGACGCCCGTTGCTCCTCGTCTAGGTCGAGAAAACGTAGATTCTGGTTTATCTCCGGATCCATTTGCATACCTCCGATCATCAGGATAGCGCTTCGGCAGCTTTGCAGTGACAGGAGGTTAATACGGTGGGAGGTTAATACGGTGACAGCTTTTGACACGATACCTATCGCAGCAATTTCAATTGCTCGTCTTCGGGTATCGCGACGACCTTCCGCCCCGCGGCACGACGGGCAATTGGTCTGCCGAGCCGCGCCCTACACCCACCGCCTTTCTCAACGAGGTGAACGCCTCACATGATCCTGCAGTAGCAAGTCGCTGAGATTCGGCCAGCGGTCGAGCACAGGTCGGATAACTGGATAACCTGGGGACGTCCATGATAGGTAAAAGTCAACGGGTTTTGTCACCGGGTTTTGGACTGGCGCAGCCAGTAAATATTGAACAACGGCGGAGCGCAGCGCTTCGAGATTGCCCTGCTCAGCGTGAGCACGGCTTTAGCCGCTGAGGGCGCGAATCTCACCCTCTCGTGGAGTTTTTTCGCAGGAGCGGGAGCAATAAAACTGAATAGCGGAAATGAGAGCTCTTGATGCCTGCAGAATTACTGTACTAGTCAGTCTCTTTCGAGCTAATTTCAACAAACGCTTTGTATCAGGGCACGACTTCAGTCGTGCCGTAAAAGCCGGGCTCAACAAGGATTTGGGCTTTAGCCCCTGAAGTACGTCTTTCTTTCCCTGAAGGGTACGGCCTTTAGGCCGTACATAACTACTTTGAAGTGAATGCGGCTTTAGCCGCTGGGGGTACGATTTTTCCCCAGCCTCCAAATCCGCCTGTTTACCGATGTGGAGTATGCTGTGGAGCATAGTCAACATATGGAAACAGTCCAGATCGTCCTCGATAAGAGTCTTCTACAGGCTGCGGATCGAGCAGCGCGCCGAACCAAACAGAATCGTTCTGCATTAGTGCGCGAAGCTCTGCGCGAACACCTCAAGCGATTGGAGATCCGTGCCAGCGAAGGGCGCGACCGTGAGGGTTACGCAAAGCGACCCCCAAAACGTGATGAATCTGCCCCCTGGGAGGCGGAGGCGGCGTGGCCGGCGGAATAACCCGAGGGGATATCCGCCTTTACCGGTTTGCCTCGCCTAACAAAAAGAGGCCGGTCGTTGTACTTACGCGCGACAGCGCCATTTCTTATCTATCGACCGTGAGTATCGCGCCCATAACGTCGACCATCCGCGGAGTGCCATCCGAAGTTGCCTTAGGGGACGACGACGGGATGGAGGCGCCATGTGCGGTAAACCTGCACAATACGATTACAGTCTCTCAGGACCGGTTGGGAAAGCGCGTCGCCCGGCTGAGTTCCGCTCGCATGAACGAAATTTGTGCCGCGCTCCGCTTCTCCCTGGGCTGCGATTTCAGTCGGGACAACTGAACTTGGTCCCCCTCTGGTCAGCGACATCCCCCAGCTATCCCATTCGCTTCCCGTCTGTTTTCAAGTTCAGGTTTCGGATTAACCGGTGCAAATACTTGGGATGGATTCCCAGCAGACGCGCCGCCTCGACCGGGCTGCCGTCGGCTTCGTCGAGCGCGTCAACGACCAGCTGTTTCTTTGTCTGGTTCAGCGTGCTGTGGTAACGCGCCGCCTCCAATCCCGAGGATTGCTCCTCCAACAGCGCATTGGGCAGGTCTTCGGGAAGAATCTCGTCCGTCAGTCCCATCACGATGGCATGTTCGATCGCGTTTTCTAACTCGCGCACATTACCCGGCCAACTGTATTGCATCAACAAAGTACGTGCGTCCGCAGCGATGCCTTTGAAGCCGCGCTTGCACTTAGCCGCATACTTCTCGGCGAAATGCAGGGCCAGCTGGGGAATGTCCTCGCGATGCTCGCGCAGTGGCGGCGAAGCGATTGAGACCACATTGAGCCGGTAGTACAAGTCCTGCCGAAATTCGCCTGCCTTGATCGCCTGCTCCAAATTCTTGTTCGTCGCCGCCACCACTCTGGCGTTGAACGATAGCAAGCGGTTTCCCCCCAACCGTTCGAATTCGCGTTGCTGCAAAACCCGCAAGAGCTTGCCTTGCAACAGGGGAGCCATCTCCCCGATTTCATCCAGGAAGAGCGTTCCGTCCTCGGCCGCTTCGAACTTACCCTTCCTCATGCCGGCGGCACCCGTAAACGCTCCTCTTTCGTGACCGAAAAGTTCGCTCTCCAGCAGCGCTTCTGGGATAGCAGCGCAATTGATGGCGACGAAGGGCCTGTCGGACCGCAAGCCGTTGGCGTGAATGGCGCGCGCCACAAGCTCTTTGCCGGTTCCACTCTCGCCGCGAATCAGCACCGTCGAATCGCCTTTCGCTACACGCGTGATGAACTCGCTTACCCGCCGCATCGGTCGGCTCTCACCGACGAGCATATTGTCGGCTTTCACGTCCCCTCGCAGCCGCTGGTTCTCTGCCCGCAGAGAATCCAACTTCGAAAGGTTCTCCAGTGTGACAGCGGCGATGCGCGAAACCGAGGTAAGGAAGTAGGCGTGCTCCTCGCTGAAGGCCGGCGAAGACGCCGGTGAGCTCAGATAAATCACTCCCACGGTTCTTTCCACTCCCACCAGGGGCACGCACAGCACATGCTCGGTGGAATTGTTCTCGGCTGAAGCTGCTGAGAAGACCGCGCACCGTTCCCAGGTCGCCTGCTGCACCGGTTCCTCCCGAATGGGCATCTCCAGCTTGGGGAGGCCCTTTCGATTCCAGGTACACGGCCTGCCTTCGTCATTCCTGCCCGGCTGCAGCACAATGGCGCCCTCCGCGGCCGGGATCACTTCTGAAATCAACACCAGCAACTCTCGTTGTAAGGCTTCCGCGTCCCGCGTGGAATTGATGACATTGGCGATCTTGAAAAATGCGCTCAGATCGCGTGCCATTCGGCCTACTCCGGAGGCATCCGCCGGGAGACCCGAACGATCGAGTCGCACCGTGATCAGCCCAGTCTCAGACAGGGTGTCCGAGTGAGATAACGTCAGCGAGTCGCTGTCCCCTGGACCGGTGAGGAAAGCAAATTCGCTGCTCCCGATACGAATCCGATCGCCATGCTCAATGGTTCTACGGCTCACCTTCGTTCCGTTGACCTCAGTCCCGTTGTGGCTGTCAAGATCGGCGATCTCAAAAACCCCGCTGGCAATCTCGGTGATCGAGCAATGCTTTCGCGAAACCGCAGCATCCCTCACCTCCACTTGGTTGGAGGTATCCCTCCCCAGAAACAGCGGGCTAAGTTTCGCTGGCCAGACTGTTCCTTTCAGAAAGCCGGAAATCGCCACTAGTCTCGGGTTCGTCAAGTCTTCCTCCGGTGGTTCAGTTTAGCCGAAAGTGCCACAGAAGCATCGTCCAACCGGCCTCACCTCGTCGCGGGGAACCTGCAGGCTCCGCACGGTATCCGATCGGCTACCGTTTCGTCCCCCAGCGAGCATGGTGGCAAAAGCTAAGTTATTGCAAATTCAGGGAAATCGCCCCGAAGCGAACCGTGTTCGCGTTTGGCCGTGAGCATGCAATAGGTCAATGCGTCAACGCAAGCTTCCAGTGAAGGTACTGAGAGTTTGAGAGGCAAATTCAGTTTGGGTTCCACTGCGAGGAACCCCCAGGGAGGATGTTATGAAACGCAATCTTATCGGAACCCTTTCGCTCGTGGCGCTGTCACTCCTGTTCACGACCACCGGCGCCCACGCTCAATCTGCTGCGCAGGCCTATGTGCCCTTCGCGTTCAGCGTAGGAACGACGCATCTGCCGGCCGGCACCTACAAAATCAAGAGGGCGGAGTTCGACACCAACTACATCACCATCTGCAACCTCGGCACCGGCGCCACCACGCTCTCCCTTTTCCAGCGGGAAACCCCTGGCCACGTGAGCCACAAGATGGTGTTCCGCCATATGGGCAATCAGTACTTCCTGGCTCAGATCTGGGGATCCGAGGCCACTCCGGGAATGATCATCCCCGCCACCAAACGGGAGCGCGAGCGTGAGGTCGCCGCCGTCCCATCCACTCAAAATGTCGAGATTGCTCTCAAGTAACCAGTTCACGGCCAAACACACGAAGCAAATTCAGTCCCGGCTCGACTGCAAATGAGCCCCCCAAGGAGGATGTGATGAAACGCAACCTGATCGCCGCCCTATCGCTCGTGTCGTTCCTATTCACCGCAACCGGCGCTTATGCTCAACCTGGAATGCAGGCGAATATACCTTTCGCCTTCCACGTCGGAAACTCGCAACTGCCGGCCGGCCGCTACAGAATCTCGGTCGATTCCGTGAGCAACCGGATCACGGTCCAAAGTTTCAAAACCTGTGCCACCATCTATTCCCATGGCCAGCAAGACTATCCTGGCAAGAAAAGCGACACACTGGTGTTCCGCCAGGCTGGCGGCCAGTACTTCCTGACCGAGGTTTGGGGAGAACAGGGCAGCGATAGCATGAAGCTGAGCGGCCCGAAACCGGTGACCACACTTGAGGTCGCAAGTCAGCCATCTCACTCCGGCAATGTGATGATCGCTCTCAAATAGCCCGCAAGTGGAATCAAAGCAAGAGCCGGAACCAACGTTCCGGCTCTGCCTTTTCCGCCACTAACCACGATGCGCCTGCGGCGTGCCCGGCAATTTCTCCTCGGGGCTGGTGAAGGGGACGGGCTTTAGAGTCTGCGTGAGAACCGGAAAATGACCGTTGATTTCATCCACCCCTTATCTCGTGCTGAAGCCTGCCCCCTTCACAGGGGGAGCTGGACTTCAGTCCAGCGGAAAAGCGGTTCATTCCGAAAGAACGGGCTTTAGCCCGTCCATTGGAAATTAAAATTGTGAGGCTTTAGCCTGTGAGGGCCACGGAAGAGGCCGAGCAGGCGAAAAGCGCAGGCTCGCAATCTGCGCATCGTGCTCCTTATGCTTCGCCGGTCGGGGCCAGGAATCGGGCCAGGATCGCGGTCGTTTGTTCCCATTCGGCCGCAGCTTTCTTCACTTGTCGTTGCCCGGCTTTGGTGAGCTCGTAATATTTCGCCTTGCGGTTATTGTCCGAAAGTCCCCAGCGGGAACGGATAAAGCCTTCCTGTTCCAGCTTGAGCAGAGCGGGATAGAGGGTGCCGTAGTTCAGCTGTAGAAGATCGCCGCTCGTCTGCTCGATGCGCCGCGCCAGCCCATAGCCGTGGAGCGGACCGAGCGTTTCCAGCGTGCGCAGTACCATGAGCGCCAGCGTTCCCTGCCAGACATCGGTTTTTTCGCCCACTGCATCTTCTCCTTGCACGTGTTGCCATCCAATAGGAGCACTATAGCTCTACACCTATGGGAATGCAACAAGACGAGTTCGCTGCCTCGGGAACAATCGAAGGTTGCCACAGCTCTCCCCTTTGTGTCATCCCGCCTGCCCCGCTATGCCCCGGCCTGCCGCGGGGCTGCCGGGAGCGACCGCCGCCCGCCCCGGCTTGCCGTGGGGCCTGCCGTGGAGGGATCTGCAGTTTCACTCCATCAGCAACGAATGCTGCAGCGATCACCTTTGACGCTGCTGGCCACACCATACTCACCGGCTCCGCAACGTAACCATCAGCTACTCGTAACGCAACGTAACCAGCGGACCGATTTTCGCGGCGCGACGGGCCGGCAGGTAGCATGCCAACAACACGACGAGCATAATCACCAACGGAACGCTCAACAGGATAACCGGGTCATTACCGCTCAATCCATACAGGAAACTTGCCAAAACTTTCCGCAGAAAAAATGCCCCCGCAACTCCCGTCAGAACTCCGGCAATCGCAAGTCGCGCTGCTTGATCCAGGATCAGACGCAGAACATCGTGGGAACCCGCCCCCAACGCGATGCGAATGCCAATCTCCTTGGTGCGCTGGAAAACGGAATACGACATGACCGCATAAACTCCGATCACGGCCAGGGACAGCGCCAGAACAGAAAATGTGGCCAGGAGCGACAGATCGAAACGGCGCAGAGAACTGGAGTCCGCAACCATGGAATCCATTGTCTTCACTTCGTACACCGGCAGATCCTTATCTATCCCGGCCACCGCAGAGCGTATCGAACGGAGAAGATCGCTCTGTCCAAGGTTGCTGAGGACCGCGATACCCATATCTGCTTCCAATAGTTGGCGGATGCTGTCCGGAATTTGCGTATAGGGATAGTAGGCAGTGGGCTCAATGTCGACGTCCGCGCCCCAGTGCCGGACATCTCCGGCAACGCCCACCACCGTGCACCACGCGCTTCCACTGAAATTGGGCCTGAGGCGTTTCCCAATCGGATTCTCTCCCGGCCAATATTTGCGGGCCAGGCTTTCGCTCACCACCGCGACCGCCGGCGCCTGCGCAGTATCCCGTTGGTCAAACGCGCGTCCTTGCTGCACTGGAATTTGCAGTGTCCGAAAATAGTCAGCGCTGATGGCGCGATAGCGGGTGACGATCTCCCCCTGTACAGGAGCAGAACTTTTCCCTTCCACAACGATGGGCATAGAAGGGTCCGTTCCGCTCATGGGAAGGTTGCGCGCCACCGCTACCGATTGCACGCCGGGCGCAGCCTGCATGCGCTCGGCTACCTGGCGATAAAATTCCGGAATTTGTTGTCCTGCCAGCCGCGAGGGCGCGGCGATGCGAAAGGTCAGCACGTTCTCCGGTACAAATCCTAACTCCACGCTCCGCAGTGACCACAAGCTCTTGAGCGCCAGTCCCGTACCAATCAGCAACATGCATGCCAGCGCCGTTTCCGTAATCACCAGCATCGACCGCTGCCGGCCAAAGCCCCGGCTGCCGGATCCTCCGCGCTCACCACGGAGGCCATTGTTCACATCCACACGGGCAGCCTCGATGGCCGGCGCCAGTCCAAACAGAACGCCAACCACGAGGGAGACCAGGAGCGAATACGCCAAGACTCCGCCATCGATGCCGGCTGCTTCGATCCCAGGAGCGCTGGGGGGATGCATCGCCAACATGGTGCGCAGCGCAAGAAACGCAAACCCGATGCCAAACGCGCCCCCGGTCAATGCGAGCAATAAACTTTCCGTGAGCAATTGGCGGACAACCCGCAAGGGCGAAGCGCCCAGCGCGGCGCGGACTGCCATTTCGCGCCGCCGAGCCGTTCCCCGAGCCAGGGACAGACTCGCCACGTTGGCGCAGGCAATCAACAGTACGAAACCCACGCAACCCATCAGCATAACCAGTGCAGGCCGCACCTCGCTGGTGAAGGCATCATTGATGGATTGTAGAAACACTCCCCAACCCACATCGCTGGCCGCGTCTTCGCGGTGCAGACGCGCCGCAACGCCATCCAGTTCCGCTCGCGCCTGCTGCAGGCTCACTCCATCGGGAAGGCGAACGAAGGCGCCCAACCAATGAAAGGTGGGTGATGCGCCTATGCCGGCGTCACGGTGCAGCTGCAGCGGCGTCCAGAGAAGTTCCGTGCCATCGAAGTAATGGAAGCCGGCCGGCATCACGCCCACGACGGTGTAGGGAACTCCGTCGAGCTGAACCGCCGTCCCGGCGATGTGGGCATCTGCCCGATAGCGGTCTCTCCACAGGGCGTAACTCAGGACAACAAATTTGCCTGAGCCCGCGATATCTTCCTGTGCAGAAAACAGCCGGCCGAACATCGGTTGCACGCCCAGTAGGGGCAGCATGTCATACGACACCATGCCACCGCGAATGCGTTCCGGCTCTTCATTGGCTGCTACTTAGATTGAACTGCCACGACACGTGAGCGCCCATCTTCTCGAGGAGCCCACCCTGTTGCTTCCAATCCAGAAAGTCTTGTGTAGAAAAGAGGTTTAGATTCCCATTCGCCTGGCGCTGGGATACAAACAGCAGGCGCGCCTGATCCTTGACCGGCCACCGCTGCAGCAGAACTGCGTGAATCACGCTGAACATCGCTGTGTTGGCCCCAATCCCCAGGGCAAGGGTGGCCACCGCGGCGAGCGCGAATCGGTGAGATTTCAGAAGCGATCTGATTCCGTAGCGAACGTCCTCGATCACGCTCTCCATAACTTCTACCTTATCGGAGATAATACGACCGATTTTGAAGAGCTGTTTGGTGGTAAGCAGTAGAATCGGAATATTGTGATGGATAGACTGAGAGTTTTGTAACGGAGTATTCCGTGGCAAGGAGGAAAGCATGCGAGTTTCCAATTGGTCGGTGATCGGTTTGCTCACCATAGCGGTAGCAAGCGCATCAGGACAGGCGAGAGATTACAACGATACCTACACCCCTTCGGAGGCGGGCAAGCCAATGGCGCCGGCCAAGGCACTGGATGTCATGCTCAGCCAGCTCGAGACTCAAGTGCTGGGTGTGGCTCAAGCCATGCCGGCGGAAAAGTACGGCTTCGCGCCCACGGTGGAAACGTTTGCTCCTGGCACCCCGGCCAAATATGGAACTGTTCGCACGTTTGCCGGGGAGCTGACGCACATCGCCGGCGCTAATTACTTCTTCTACAGCACGGTGAGCGGAGCAGCACCACCGGCGGAGGCGAAGCAGGTGCGCGATCTGAAAACGAAAGATGAAATTCTGGCAGCTCTTAAGCAGAGCTTTGCCTATGGTCACGCCCAGATCATGACGATCACGCCGCAGAATGCCTTTATCGGCATTAAGGGAGCCGACGGATTTCACACACCGGCCACGGTAGCCGCGTTTGCCGTGGCACACGGCTACGACCACTACGGGCAAATGGTGGAGTATCTACGAATGAATGGTGTGGTACCACCGGGAAGTAATTAGACACACTTCCTGGTGCGAAGCATTCGCTATGCGCCGGAGAAACCTGACTCCGGCGCATAGCTTAGTTAGCTGCGTTTGCCTCAACTTCGAGACTGCGAATGTAATCGACCACTGCCTCACTCCAGCCATCGATGTGCGTCCACGCGCCATAGCCAACGCCATTTTGCGCGCTCGCTACGTTGACCACGTAACCGCGGCCATTCGGCGCAGGTACACGGTCGTGCGACTGCTCATCGGTGATAACGATGATGCGGTCATACTCATCGCGCAAGCAGCTCAGAGCATGGCCCAGCTGCGTTCCACCGTGGGGCTGGCTGGATACAATCGCATCGCGCAAAGCAAAGCCACGACGCGACGGTACCCGCACCAGTTTGTCGGAAAAGCTGTAGACCTCGACTGCGTCGCAGACTTCGCGCAGCAGCACAGCCAGTCCGCATGCCGTATCCATGCGCAGCATCTCCGAACGGCGTGCGAGTGGAGCATCCATGCTGCCGGAAGTATCGACCAGTAGCACGGTGCGGCCGGCAAGCTTCTCCCGGCCGGCGATAGCCTTGAACATCACCTGCTCCAAGGCCCCCTCCCACTGCGGCGCATACCGAGCCGCAGCCAGGAAGCGGAAGGGTAGAACGCGCTCGGTTCTCATCGCAGACAACGCGTTGATGACAGCCTCCTCATTGACCCCGGCATCCTTCATATTGCGAAGGTTGCGCAGGAGCGCGAGTGCACCCAGCTTGCGCTCTGCGAGTAACCGCTCCCAGTGTGCACGCTTGTCCCCACCTCCGGAAAGAGCCACTTCCCAGGTATCAGGAGTGAGTAAGTTTCCTTCGATCAGACGCCTCCACAACCCTGCCTGGTCTGCATCGTTCGGCTTGGCATGGCAAAGGAAGAGCACGTCGCGCAGACGGACCACACCCGCACGGTCGTACTTGGCCAATGCATACTCGTCGAATTTGGTGAACGCTGCTGCCAGCCCTTTCTTCACCTGGCCCGACAGAGGAGCACGACCGTCCGCCCAATAGATCGCCATGAACTCTGAGAGCTCGTCCGCACGCTGAATCACCCGAGCGAGCGTCTGTGCAACCACAGCCCGATGACTCGCGTGACGTGCCATCTCACGTACCAGGAGCAGCGGTACATGACGGAGCTTCATGGCCTCCCGAGCCTCGATAGCCAGCGCCGCGACCTTCGTCGCATCGACTTTGGGTACGAGTTCGCGAACCCGGCCGGCAATCTGCACCCCCTCTTCGTAGAACTCATCCTCCCACAGCATGCAGGCAAGTACAGAACGCCTAAGAGCCTGCTCCGGCGTAATCGCCTTTGCAGGGCCGCCTTCGTGCGTCCTTACCGGCGCAAGATGACTTAACTTCAAAATGTTCAACTTTGCCACTCACTGCCTCCTTTCTTTTTGACGAGTCGCCGTGGAACAAGCGACAAGAAGTATCTGTTGTTGACGCCACCGGCGAAGTTCCACCTCTTCATGTTGATCTTGCCCATGACAAGGCGTGCTTCTTATCCGGAGTTAACCGGAGGGAACGGCCGGGGAACAAACGACGACAGAGCTTTGAGGTGCTCTACCACTGAGCTACGCAGCATACAGCTGCGGCAGGACTCGAACCTGCGTCCACCCGCTCCTGAGGCGAAGTATCTGTTGTCTACGCCACCGGCCAAACCTGGTTGATAGTGCTCGAATGAATCACCGGGGAATCAGCGAAGAGAGTTTCAGAGCGCGTGCCTTGCGGTACCTTATGCTTCGGGGCTACGCCCCCGTCCCGCAAGACGGCCACTCTGGCAGGGTTCTCCGGCCCTGCTTTTCTGTGTCGAGGAAGTAACTCTCTTCTATCGCCACCGGTGAAGCCGACTTTTCAGGTCAGGGAATAAACGTACGCGGCGTCAAGGGGAGTCGAACCCCGCTCTTTTCAGAGTTGCCAGATGTATCCGCGCACTCCGCCACTGACCATAAATTCCAGCATCCGGGGAAAGAAGCGTCCGCGATATTTCCGATTAACAGTCGATGTAATCGACAGACTTCGCCACCGGATGCCAGCAACCTGATTGTGCGAGGAATGTGTGCTGTTTTCCCGGCAGCCCAGTGGCCGGGAAGACTAGGCGAATATGAGCGATGCGCCTGGAGTCCAGAAGCCATTCTTCGCGCATAGATAGTCGGGCCGTATGACCGGCATGACCTGCGCTTCGAATTGGAGGAAGTGTTTCATCGTCTTACCTCTGGGCTTGAGAACTCTGTGAGAATGTCATACTTCTTTTCTAATTGCAATAGGCAACCAAAACTTTTTAAGGAGATTCGGCGAGAGGATACCTGGTTCTTATTCCCAATAAGTTGTCATCCCGGCCGAAGCGAAGCGTAGGTGGAGGGACGACCTGCTGTTTCTTTCTGAGTTCTCACGCAAAGCCAGATCGCGGGGGCTTCACAGAGTGCACTCAACGACGAACAACCTACGTAAAACTTTCAAAGGGACGGGAAGCTTTTCCGTCGGCAGTGCAATACAAGATACGAGGCATTCACCGCTGTCGTCCCGAAAGGGGAAGAAATGAGACAGTCGTTTCGGTTTACAGGATTCCGTTGTGCTGCGGCACTGCCGTTATGTTGGGTTGCCTGCGTGCTCACCAATGGCATGGCCTTAGCACAGCAGGCGAAGATCGCAACATTCCAGGCCGGCTGCGCTGGAGATGGCTCTGCCTGTCCGGGAGGGATGGTCGATCGGATTTAAGGGAAACCTCGAAGTGGTAAAGAACCAGCCGTACAAAGCGCAGGCCACCACCGAAACCAGGCGGACCCTTGCGGATGGCTCACACATCGCGCAGAGCACTTCGGCGACGGTAGCGCGCGACAGTGAAGGAAGGACTGTGCGTTCCCAAAAGCTCGACAACAGTCAAACGATCACGACTATCTTCGATCCTGTAGCGAAAACACACATTGATTACACCTCAGACCCGAAGATTGCACATGTGCTGCCCTTGCCGTCGACCACGGCATCATCGGGAGTTCCCGTGGCCATTGGCGCTGCCTTTGCCGGGTCTGGCACGGAGCCCGCGGGCGGTGCCGTCGGCTTCTTTGTACAGGGCCGGGCAAGTTCATCTCAGTTGTCGAGTAAACCCACTACGACAGAACCTCTCGGCACCAAGACCATCGAAGGAATTGAGGTTACCGGCACCCGCAGCACCACCACCATACCTGCCGGCGCCATTGGCAACGACGAAGCTCTAACCACCACCCGCGAAGAGTGGTATTCCCCACAGCTGAAGCTGGTTATACAGAGCACGCAGAACGATCCGCGCTTTGGCCAGACAACGTATACCCTCGACGATATTCAGCAGGGTCCGCCCGATGAAGCACTGTTCCAGGTGCCACCGGATTACAAGATTGATGAAATTCCGATGCCCAAACCGGCGAGCTAACGTGCAAGTTACGCCGGCGTACCCTGTGCATCGAACGTGTGAGCGCTCAATGCCCTTCCCTGTTTTATGCAAAAACTTTGAGCGGCCAGGAAGTTTTTGCGTCGAAGATGCAATACAAGGCAGGGAATATTCAGTGCTGTGGTCACGAACTGGCAACAGGAAAAAGACCTCGAAGGGCAACGCTGATCCGGAGGCTCAACTCGTCGAGCGTCTAAAGCAACGAGATGAGAACGCCTTTTTGGACCTTTATGACCGCCATCGACGTTCTGTGTATCGGTTCCTGATACACATGACGGGGTCAGTTGCAGTTGCGGAAGATCTCACGCAGGGGGTCTTTGTGGCAATTCTTGACGCGATCTGTCGCGGAACAATCCGGCAATTCAACCCGGAGAAGGGGACCCTGGAAGGGTATCTTCTTGGAATCGCCAGGAATCTCGCCCGGGAAGAGCGTCGCAAAATCCATAGGCTTGTTCCTTTGGAAAGTGTTTTTGAAACGCCTGAATGGAATCGGTTTCTGGATAAGTTTTGCCGTGAGAATCAAATGCAAGATCCCGAAACGCTCCTTGCCGCGAAGTCTGACTTGAAGCTCCTTTACAGCGCGATACTTGATCTGCCGCATCCGTATCGGGAGACAATAGTGTTATGCAGCCTGCAGGAAAAGAGCTACCAGGAAGCGGCCGACATCTTGCAATGTTCCCCGGGAACGGTTGCCTCGCGCTTGAATCGTGCTAAGGCATTGTTGGCGGCAAAAATGCTGGGACCAGCGGCAGAGGAAGTCAATGCGTCTGCGACTCGAACCCGGATAGGAGGATCAGGATAGTGGAGCAGAGAGCAAAGCGTACAGAGACCGCCGATGCGCCCCGCGTGGAGTATCTCCTCGGAGTGCTGAGAAGTCTATCGCCCCAAGATCCGCCTCCCGCCCTCAGAGACCGGCTGCAGCTTCTGTCGATCGAGCGATTGCGGGGTGGAGCGGATCCGGGACGACGGTTTGGCAGCCCACAACCGGGCCTTCAGTCGTGGTTTAGACCGGCTCTTGCCTTCGCCTTGCTCCTTGCCATCGGCTCTGCTGCAGTGCTTGTAGTCTACCTTCGCCAGTCCGAACGCTTGCGCGTGGGAATTGAATCACGAGTTATCCCACCTAAGCAGGCTCTTAATACCGATACCGGCCCTCTGGCAGCAGTTCCGGCGGCAGACGTTAAGCCGCCAAAGATGACTCATTCGTTGCCCAGGTTGGCACAGAACACCCCTGCTCGGCGAATGGTCGTCCGCCTCCCCTATTCCAATAGCGCGATCGATAACGGAACAGATGCGACCATCCGCGTGTCAATGTCTCAAGCGGAGCTGGTGTCGCTGGGCTTTCCAATGACCGCCACTCTTCGCGATCGCCGCGTGGTTGCCGACTTGACCTTGGGGGATGACGGCTTGCCGCGTGCAATCAGCGTGCCTCTGCCTCTGGAGGTAGTTAGGGAGAAGAAATGAAGCATTCGATTCCTTCCATGATATTTCGCCGTCTGCTTATGGTTCTACCCTGTCTGGCTCTTTGTGTCTCCGGCAACAGCAAGGCACAAGTGCAGGTTACGGTCAGCCAGGGGGATTGCTCCGAGCAGACACCCTGCACCGCAATCGCTCATCAGCAGGGAGCGAACACCACTCAACTCGATATGGAGGGTGCTCCGCTTATCGGGGCTGGACAGGTTGCGATCGTTTCGACAGCCGGGAAGTTCGGGTTACAAGATGAAGCGGCAGTCGTTAAGAATGAACCGTACCAGGCGCAGGCTGTCACTGAGATGAAGCAGACTCTGGCGGATGGGTCGCATATCGTCCAAACCAACACGGCAACCGTCGCGCGTGATAGCGATGGCAGAACTGTGCGCGTCCAGAAACTGAACGCATTGGGCCCCTGGAAATCTGCGGACTCCTCTCAAGGAAACAGCCAGACGCTGACCACTATCTTCGATCCTGTTGCCAAAGAACACATCGACTATACGTCTAATAGCAAGGTCGCTCATGTACTACTCATGCCTTCAGTGCCTCCCGGAGCGGTTGTCCGGGCCGACGCTGGTTTCAACCTGTCCGCCACGAGTGCGGTAGGGGGCGAGGAAAGCGGACTTGCGGTGTCCGGGCCGCCCCCTGTAGGGGCAATGGTGCAAGGCTTTGCGGTCCAGGCTCGGCCCGTTTCACCTCAAGTCCTCAAGGGCATGGAGCCCAAGACAGAATCTCTTGGTACCATGACAATGGAAGGCGTACAAGTCACTGGAACGCGTAGCACGAGCACGATTCCCGCGGGCACAATTGGAAATGATAAAGATCTCAACATCACCCGCGAAACATGGTATTCGCCAGAGCTAAAGCTCGTGATTCAGAGCACGCAGAGTGATCCGCGCTTTGGTCAAACAACCTATACCCTCAAGAACATTCAGCAGGGTTCGCCCGACGTAACATTGTTCCAGGTGCCGGCAAACTACACCATCGATAAGATCGTTCCCAGGTTTGTCAAAGCACCCACGCAGTAATCTGGACGTGTGAGAACCTCATTTCCAAACTCAGCCTGCCCCGGCCTGCCGTGGGTCCCGCAGGGACTTTTCGACCTGCGTCGAATAAATCACAGACCCCTGGGTAAACGAATAAACGAATCGCTGCCGGTAGTGAGATCTCTATGCGTAACGAGTGACGGGTGCCCCATATCTGCCCGGTTTTGGCAGATGTGGGATTCAACGGCTGTCCACCGATCACTCGCTACCAGCAACCGATCTTGTCCATGGCCATCTACGCCCTGCACAGTCAGGGGTTGAGGTTTGTGGAATCCCACATCTGCCAAAACCGGCAGATATGGGGCACCCGGGCTTTGTCGCAGACCGGGCTGTGAGAAATCCAGGCTCAGTTCAGGCCTCCCTGCGGGACCCACGGCAGGCCGGGGCAGGCTGAGTTTGGAAATGGGATTCTCACACACCCATTTACTAATCTCGACTGCTTAGTTACCACCCCATCCTATTACCCTCCTACTTGTCACATCAGCTACTACACCCTCTTCACGCGAAGCTATGTTTCGCTTTCCGAGCGGAAGCGTGCCGTAGAGCGTCCTTGAGAATGAAGCGAGATGAAGCGTACTCATCTCTGCGTCGAGGCTCGGTGCATGCGCCTGGAATTCCAGACTGCATCGGCGGAGTCGTGTGGAAGTATAGCGTTTCTAGATTCCATCTTCCCGAAGTTAGAACAAATAATTCAACTTACTTGGAAGTTTTCTCTCTTTCAAAACAATACCCGTCAGGGGTGTGTATCTGTGAAGGTTTTCAGGCGAACGCCGTCAGCACTATTAATCAGCCTGTTGGTCATTGTCAGTGGAGGCCACCGTCTGTACGCTAACGACTCCGCGCGGTCGGCTTACAAACAGGGACAAACTGCTGAGGCTCGGCAGGACTATGATACGGCCTTCGATGCCTATCGGAAGGCAATGCTCCAGGATCCAGGAGATCTGCGTTACAAAGCCTCCTGTGAAAGAACTCGACTACTTGCCTCCGCGGCCCACGTCAAGCTCGGCAATGAACTGAAACAGATCGGCCAGCTAAGGGCAGCGCTGGTTGAATTCCTGCGCGCCACTGCCATCGACCCTGCAAACATCGCAGCCGAGCAAGCAATCCACAGCTTGAGCGAACATATCGCGCCAGCCCTGGTAAAGACCGACATACCCCAGTTATCGGGCGACCGCGCGGACCTGGCGGCACTCGCTGGCCCAGTTCAACTAAAACCCATCTCCGACGAGGCCATAACCTTGCACTTAGCGGAGGATAGCAAGATTGCCTTTGAAACCGTGGGGAAAGCTGCGGGGATTAACGTGCTGTTTGATCCCGAGTACACATCGAAACGCATCTCTGTAGATTTGAACAACACCACGTTGGCGGAAGCCCTTCGCATCCTGGCCACCGTCTCCTCCACATTCTGGAAGCCTGTTACGCGAAACACCATCTTCGTGGCCGCGGACACGAGGGCAAAGCGGCAGCAATTAGAACAGGAGGCGGTGCAGGTCTTCTACCTGGCGAACGCGACTCAACAAAACGATTTGAACGACGTTCAAACCGCGCTCCGCAATGTTCTGGTTGAGGCCAAGTTATACGGCTTGCCCAGTCAGAATGTGATTGTCGTGCGCGGCACGCCCGATCAACTCCTCTTGGCTGAACAGCTCATCGAAGACTTCGATAAGGCGAGACCTGAGGTCGTGATCGATGTTTCCGTATTGCAGGTCGACAGGGACAAAATTAGAAATATCGGCCTGCAGTGGCCGCAGACGGTCAGCGCAACACTGGCAACTACCAGTACGGCATCCGGTGCAACGCTCACCCTCAACGATCTCGCCAACCTGACCGCTAAAAATTTCTCCCTGACTGTCGGGACTGCCCAGGCCGAGATGTTGCTGACCGATAGCGATACCCGCATCCTGCAAAACCCGCGGCTGCGCGCTACAGACGGCCAAAAAGCGGATCTGAAAATTGGAGAACGCATTCCCATTGCCACCGGGTCGTTTTCCTCTACAGCTACTTCGACCACAAGCCCTCTCGTAAATACGCAATTCCAATACATCGATGTCGGCGTGAACGTCGAGATGCAGCCGTCCATTCATTACAACGGCGACGTCAGCCTCAAGATAAAGGTCGCGATCTCTTCCGAGACTGGCTCGACCACCATCAGTGGTGTGACCGAACCCATTATTGGTCAGCAAAGTGTCGAAGAGACGATCCGGCTCAAAGAGGGAGAAAGCAATATTCTGGGTGGTCTCCTTCAGGAACAAAACAATCACACCGTGAGCGGCACTCCAGGATTGGGAGAGATACCTGGGCTTAAATATCTCTTCAGCACCCAGCAGCATGAGGTGCAGCACGAGGAAATCGTGTTCCTGATTACGCCCCATCTGGTGCGGGGCATGGACATTGATCCGATCAATCTCAGACGAATAGACACCGGAACAAGCAGCTCCATTCAGTTGCGGCAAGTCCCGGCCAGCCCTGCCGAAGGCGGATCCAGTCGTGCCGCAGGCGGATCAAAAACCGGCGCAAAGCCGTAAGGCTCACCCGTCAAGACGAACACCTTAAGAAGGATACTGTTCGATGAACCAGGGTCGATCAAGGAGAAATGGCGCCGCAGTAACTATCATAATGCCGGCGTCGCTGTGCGTCTTGACCGTTTTGGTGGTCGCGGGATGTAAGGGCTTTTTCATCGGCCCCGCACTCACCACCGTGACGCTGGGCCCATCCACACCTTCAATTGCGATTGGGAAGACGCAACAGATGACAGCGACCGGCACTTACGACAACAGCAGTACGGAGACTATCACTGACTCTGCCAGTTGGGCGTCATCGGATGTTGCCACTGCGACGGTAAGCTCAACCGGGTTGGTGACCGGGATAGCTTCCGGATCGGCAACCATCAGCGCCACGTTAGGTGGGGTCAGCGGCTCGACTACGGTGAACGTTACGGTTGCTAATTTGGCGTCGATCTCGATAACTCCGGCCAGCCAGTCGATCTCTTCGGGCGCTACGCAGCAGTATACGGCGGTTGGCATTCTTCAAAACGGTACCACCGTCGACCTCACCAGTTCCGTGACCTGGTCATCCTCGAACACCACGGTGGCAACGATTGACAGTGCAGGACTGGCAACCGCGCAGAGTCTCAGCAGCACCGGGACGACGAACATTACAGCCAATTCCGGAAGCGTTACGAGCAATACAGCCGTGCTTACGGTGGAAAGCGCTTCCTAGAAAGCGTGTCCTGGACCAGCAAAGCCGGATGCCGGGAGAAACGCAAGTAACTTATGCAAGCGGCCTGGGGTATGCGTTTATCTGGAACGAGGGACTGGCGGCGCGCCTCACTCCATGTCAAACGCCACATACTGCAGTACCGATTGCCGCTCCACTTCGAGAACCACTGGATCTCCAGGTTTCAGGGCGGCGAGGATCTGCCGCAATTGCTGAGAACTATCCAGGGATGTGCCGTTGACAGCGCGAATCACGTCGCCCACCGCGAGATCCGCTGCGGTTGCGGGCTCACCTCCCAGCAGGCCAGCGACCAGCACCCCGTTGTCGGACCGTAGATTGAGCATGGCGCCCACCACAGAATGCTTGAGATCGATGACGAAGATGCCCAGAGGGGCGATCAGATCCCTTTTGGGATTGATCAGGTCTGACAGGTTGTCGACCACCGGAGGCGCATTCACGGGCGTGACTGAGACCGTCATCGGCTTGCCGTCGCGCAACACTTCCATCTGGATTGCCGAGCCGCGCTGGTGTACATAAAGGAAGGCGGTGTATTTGGGCAGCGCGTCCACCCGCAAGCCATCCATCGTGGTGACCACATCTTTCGCCCGCAGGCCGGCGGCCGCCGCCGGGCCGCCCGAATCGATGTCAGAAAGGATAACCCCCCAATCCTGCGGCAACTTCAGGCCGGCTGCCAGCGCAGGGGTAATGGATTGAGCATGGGCGCCAATGGTCACCTGGGCAACGATGCCCTTCTCCTTAAGCTCGTGATACACAAAGCGGACAATCGGCTCGGGAATCGCGAAGCCGAGCCCTTCGCTGCCTCCGCCGGACGTAACAATGAAGGTGTTAATTCCCACCAGGTTGCCGTTGCGGTCGACCAATGGGCCGCCGCTGTTCCCTGGATTTATCGGGGCATCGGTCTGTACATAGACCATGGGCCGGTCCACTTCCGGCTGCCGGCCCAACGCACTGATGATTCCCTTGGTAACCGTGTGATCCAGGCCCTCGGGTGCGCCGATGGCCACCACCGTTTGCCCCAGGCGGAAATGAAATTCCTGCGGCAACGGGATAAAGGGCAGGCCCTTCTCTTCAATCTTGATCAAGGCCAGGTCCGCATAACGGGTGGTCCCGATCAGCTTCGCTTCATACACCCGCTGCGGATTGCCCAGCCGGGTATTCCCGTACGCCATTTCCACCGTGGTCGGAGCCACGATCACCCGGATACGCAACGCGCCGGCAACCACGTGATTGTTGGTGATGATGTATCCGTCGGGATCGACGATGACTCCAGAGCCCAAAGAGCGCTGGCGTTCCAGGGCCTGTTGCTGCTCCCCCTGATCCTTGTCGTGTTCGGGCACGCCGTAGCCGGTGACCTCGATCTCCACCACCGACTGCATCGCACGCTCCGCCACCTGGTCGATGGCCTGGTCGTATTCCTTAAGGATGCCCGACTGTGCGCCATCGCCGGCCAGGCCTTGCGTCTGACCCTGGCCTTGCGTTTGACCAAAGCCGAGTGGCAGTAAGACAGCGCCAGCCAGCGCAAGCAAAAAACTCTTTACCATTGTCATGCAATCTTCCTAACTAAAGGTAGGTTTCTGAAGCGCCGGGCCGCCCACTGGAGTAGCCAGCTCCTCTTCGCCAGTCTCCCATTTGAGAATCTTGAAATCGAGGACAAAGATGGCATACATCACCGGCACTTGCAACTTGGTAACTACCGTGGCTACCAGCAGGCCGCCAATCTGCGCATAGCAGAGCGGCTTCCACAGCGGGCCTCCGTGCAAGGCCAGTGGCAGCAGCGCCAACACCGTGGCTCCCACGGTGATCAGTACCGGACGCAGGC
This sequence comes from uncultured Acidobacteriaceae bacterium, assembly GCA_963717225.1. GTDB lineage: Bacteria > Acidobacteriota > Terriglobia > Terriglobales > Acidobacteriaceae > PALSA-350. Next base: position 29,996 of record CAVQWB010000018.1, read on the forward strand.
GCAGGATACCGGCATCGATCAGCGCGAGTTCAAAGTCGTCGCCCGCGGCATGCCGCTCTTCGATAAAGTCGAACAACACAATGGAATGGCTCACAATCACGCCAATCAGGCTGGCCACGCCCAGGAACGCCATGAACCCGAACGGCTCGCCCATGATCCACAACGCGGCGAAGGCGCCCATCATGCCATACGGCGCGGCGGCCAGCACCAGCAGCGGCTTGATGGCATTCTTGAATTGGAAGAGCAGGGCGAGATAGATGGCGACAGTGGAAATCAGCATCACCATCGCCAGGTTCTTGAAGCCGCTCTTGGTCTTGTCATACTCGCCGCCGATCTGCATCTGGTAGCCCGGCGGAAGCTCCGCCTTCAGTTGCTGCAGACGTGGCATCGCCTGGTTCAGGACCTCCGAACTCAAGCGCCCGGCAACCGGAAAAGTCCGTATATTGATGGTCCGGAATTGTTCCAGGCGAACGATGCGCCCGGTGATCAGGTCGTGATCGATATTCGAAATCTGCACCAGGGGAATTTTGTTGTTGTCCTGCGAGCCGTACACGTACATGTTTTGTATGTCGGAAAGCTGCGAGCGCTCATCCATGCGCAATCGGGCCACAATCGGGATCTGCTTCTGGCCTTCCTGAAGAGCGCTGACCGTGGTGCCGCTCATCCCCGACGTGGACGAATTGGCCACGTCCATATTGGTGATGCCCGCCAGGTTGGCGCGATCGGGATCGATGGTTAACGAAATCTGCGTATTCTCGTCTCCCCATTCATTGCGCGTGCGCTCAGTGATGGGAATAGATCGGAAGATATCCTCGACCTTGGCCGCGATCGCCCGCAGCCCGCGTATATCCGCGGCCTCGTCCTTCGCGTTTACGTCGGCCGTGCTCGAGATCCGTATCTCGATCGGATAGTCCATCGGGTTGGTCAGCAACTGTCGTGCATCCATACGCGCCCCGGGAATCGAAGCGGTCAGAACCGGCTGCAGTTGTTTAATGAACTGCGGAGTGATCTCCTTGTCCTTGACCTCGATCAACACCTGCGCGTAGTTGAGTTGTTGCAGCTGCGGCGAGGCAGAAAACCAGAACCGCGGTCCGCCTCCACCCACAAAGCTGGTCACGTAGCGCAGTACGTCCACCGGATGGTCGCCTTGCGGGTGTTCCCTCGAATATTTCTCCGCCTGCTCGCGGACAATCTGTTCCACTTGCCGGGCCGTCTGGTTAGTCGCCTCCAGGGTCGCATCATTCGGCAGCCACACATCGATATACGACCAATATTGAACGTCTTCCGGAAAGAAAGCCGAGTTCAATTGCGAGAAGATAAAAGCTCCTAAAGCAAGAAAAACCAGCGAGCCTACGAAGAACTTCCAACGGTGTTCGATCGAATATTTTGCCGTGCGCGCATACAGGCCAAAGAAACCACTATTGCGCTGCTGCTCCAACGTCTTCTCCGCTTTCTTTTCCGGACGCAGAAGATAATAACCAAGCAGGGGAAGGAAACTCATGGAAACCAGCCGCGAAGCCACCAGCGCCACCGTCATCACGATCGGCAGGCTATGAAGAAACTCCCCCGTGCTCCCGGTCACCAATAGGAAAGGTATGTACGCCACAATGTTGGTGATGGTGGCATACACGATGGCGGTCGCCAGTTTGGTTGGGCCCAGCCACGCGGCAATAATGTTGGGGTGGCCCTCGGCCAGCGTCCGCTTGATCGAGTCGCCGGCAATTACCGGATCGTCCACCAAAAGCCCGAGAGCGATGATCAGGGTGGCAACGGATACCTGCTGAATATCAATACCGATCAGGTACAAGGTGCCGAATGTCATCGCCAGTGTGACCGGGATGGAGATGGCCATCAGCAGGGCGGACCGCCACTCCCAGAAACCGAGCCACGATACCAGCACGACCAGGACGATCGCCTCATAGAGTGCGTCCATGAACAGGCTAAGGTTCTCTTCCACCTGCAACGGCTGGTCCGAGGTGCGCGCGATAATCAGATCATCGGGAAGATATTGCTTGACCGCCGCAAGCTTGACGTCGACACTGCGGCCGAAGGCGTCAATCTGCTCGCCATCTTTCATCTGCACCGCGACCGTCACCGCACGGCTGCGTCGCCAGTGTCCTTGCTTGTCCGCCCAGGTCAGGTAGTTCAGGTACTTTGCCGGGCTCTGGTATCCGCGGGAAATGTCCACCAGGTCCCGCAAATAAACCGGGCTCTTGGCGGCAGAAGACGATGAGCCGATGATCACGTCGCCAATCTGCTGCGGATCAGTGAACTTACCCGAGGGGTCAATCTGAATATTCTGCGGCCCGACTTCGAGTTGGCCGCCCGGGAGCGTGATATTGCGCGCTCCCAAAATATCTTTCAGATTGGCAGGCGTTATGCCGTATTCGGCCAGCCGCTGTTGCGAGTAGTCGAGGAAGATCTGCTCCGGCAACACACCTTTGCGTTCAATCTTGGCCACCTCCGGTGCGCCCTGCAAGGTCCTGCCGATCAGGTCAGTAAAGTCGTCCAGTTCCCGGTACGAATACTTATCCCCTGCCACTGCCGCCAGACGCGCTTCCGTGTCTGCCGGATTCCGGATGAAGGCGGCCGGCCAACTATCCGGGTGAATCTCAGACTGATGTAACTTCTCTATCACCAGGCGATCGCCCAGAGCGCGCAACTCATCATCGCTCAAACGTGAGCTGACATCGGCTCCAATAAACCCGCTGCCCGAAAAGAAATGCGGGTCCGAGATGTATTTGTTTTGCCCTCCCGTTTGCAATACGGAAACAAACGCATCCCGCACCAGGGCAGGGGCGACAGAGAGTGGAAATGCGTACACAATGCTGACCCGGGGTTGGGGCGCTCGAGCGCCTTCTGATGCGCGTGTGGCTTCGATGGCGCTCCGGATCGACCGTGCGCGCAAGGCGATGTCGACGTCGCTGGCTCGCGGGCTGGCGACGGTCAGCATCAGGGCTGCAGTGTCGCCAAAATCGCTATTGAACTGGATCGGGCCTGCGCCCTGGGGCAGTCTGCTGTTGACCGCGTTCAACTTGAGATTGATATCTGAGAATTGCTTCTTGGGGTCGGTCACCTGGTCATCGAGCTGAACGTAGACCAACGACAGCCCGGGAAAGCTGATGGAGCGAATGCCAAAGTCGGAAGCCAGGGGGGCTTTGATGAAGGCGTTGGTCGCCATCACCTGTTCCACCTGCCGCGTCACCAGCTGCTCCACCTCTTGCGCCGTAGCTCCGGGCCACGCCGTGGAAGCGACAGCCACCCGCACCGGAATACTCGGATCCTTGCGTTTGGGCATGTGCATGTAGCCATACCAACCCCACATGCAGACAGCAATCAGCAGGACCATCGCAACCTGGCGGTGTTCGGTGAAGAAACGCGCCGTGTTATGGGTGCGTTCGATGTACTCGGCTTCTGATTTATGGCTCATCGTATCGGCTCATGACCGTTGTGCAATCAGGGAATGACGCGAACCTTATCACCGCTCTTGATCAGGCTGACGCCCGTAGTGATCACTCGTTCGCCAAAATCGAGGCCCCCCTTCGCGGCAATCATATTTCCGTAGGTATTTCCCAGTTCGATCGCGCGCAATCGTGCCGTCTGCGGATCTCCCGTACCTTCGGTGACCATCACTGCGAAGCTGTCGGCCCGTGCAGGATCGCGTATGACCGCGGCCAGGGGAACGGCCAGGACCGACTCCGGCAATTGCTCGCCGTTCAACGTGAGTGACGCGATCATTCCCGATTTCAATTGGTCCTTCGGGTTGGCGATCGTGACTTCCACCGAAAAGACCCGGCTCTTTGGATCAGCAGAAGGAGAGATGGCGCTCACGCGCCCGGCAAACTGCTGGGGTAGCGCGTCGGTGGAAATCGCAAGATGCTGGCCAAGCCGCACCCGGTTCATCGACGTATCGGGCACACCGAACACCGCTTTGACTGATTGCGTGTTGGCCAGGGTAAAGCCGTTGGTGGCAGGTCCTACCAGGGTTCCGAGATCGATGTTTCGCTTCACCACCCACCCGCTGAAGGGAGCTCGCAACTCGCAATAGGCGAGCGCGACATTAGCTTCGCTTACCTGCGCCTGCGCGCCGGAAACAGAAGCCGTGGTGCTGGCCAACTGGGCCTGGGCGGAATCGTAGTCGGGCTTGGTCGCACTCTGCGAAGCATATAAGGCAGCCTTGCGGTCGAAGGTGAGTTTGGCTTTGTCATACTCGGCTTGGGAGCGCGCGAGCTGCGCCTTGGCTTGTTGCAGCTTGTCCTGGTAATCCTGTTGCCGCACCACCGCCAGCACGGTTCCTTTTTGTACCCAGTCTCCCTGGTCAAGGTTGCGCATGCCTCCACTCGGGTTCTTCACCTGGCGAATGCTGTCGATATAGCCGGCGGACTGGAAAGCGAGGTCGACCTGGGCGTAGGGAACAATGCTGGCTGAATATTTGGCGCCGTTCCCCACAGCGATCGTCTGCACCATGGCTGTGTGCACCGGCATGGGCAAGGTTTCGGCAGCATTTTCCTGCTTGCACGCGGTTGCGCCCAGTACAAGAGGGCTTACGGCCGCTGCGATACAAAATTTAATCACGATGGGATTCATAGGCTCACTCTTCCCCAAGAGCTTTCTCAAATAAGGCTTTCGCGTTCCAGAAGGAGAGCAGGCTCTGTTCATAGTCGTGGTCCGCATTGGCCGTCGAGGCTTGCTGTTGCAATACATCACGGAGCAATACAGCGGAGTGCTTGAACGCGTCGCTGACTTCACGCAGCTTCTCGTCGGCTGCGTCCTTGCTGGCCTGCGCCACAGCCAGCATGCTGCGGCTCTCTTCCAGCTTGCGGAAGTTGTTGTCGACGTCCAGCGTAATCTGCGCCTGCGTCTCCTGCAGTTGGTAGTGGCTCTGCTGCACGCTCACATCCTTCTGTCTCACCTCGTCCCGGCGCCCTCCCCAATCGAAGGGATCCCATTTTAGTTCCATCCCGGCGGAGAGGATATTCTGCGGCAGTATCTCGGTGTTAATTGGATCTAAGTAGTGGATGGCCGCGCCTATATCGGGAATGTATTTCGCTCGCGACAGTTTCCGGTCGTAATCGGCGCGTCGGGTATCGATCTCCGCCTCTTTGACTTCGGGCCGCTGCTGCAGAGCCGTTTGCCGGGCTACCTTCAGGTCCATTTCTGCCGGCGTAATCGGAGGCACTGGCTCGGTGCGAAAGGGAGTGTCGATATCCCGTCCCAGGAGCTCGTTTACCTGCTCCTTTTGGGTGTCGAGGGTATCGCGCAACTGGACGATCTGATACCGGGCCTGGGCTAGCTTGGCCTTGACCTCAAGGCTGTCAGACTTGAGCACAGATTCCTGAGTGAGGTATTGCTGCGTGACCCTGTCCGTCTCCTCATACGCTTTGACCATCGCCTCCGCAGCCTCGAGCGAGCTTTCCGTCTGCAGCGCAGAATAGTAGGCCTGCTTTACACTCGCTGCCAAGCGACTGTCTCTTTCCTTTGTATTGTTCACCGGAGTAATCGACCGACAACTCCTGCTCCCGGATAGCCAGATGGATCTGGTAAAGCTGGGAGAGTGGCTGCGCCGCTTGCACCGATGCATACCCGGTAATCCCACTCGACAGCTTGAAGTTTTGCGGCTTCATCTGGCCAAAGCTTCCTGCCGGGAAACTGAACATCGGCGACGTAATATCTCCCGAAGCAAACAGGTAAGTAGTGATCGCCGGAAAACGTTTGGTTTTGGTTTGGGCCAACGTCCATTTGGATTTGTCTATGTCGAGCTTGGCGATGATCACCGGGCGATTATGGTCAAGCGCCATCTGGACGGCCTGGGACAACGAGAGGACCGGGACTCCGCTGGAGGGTTCTTGTCCCAGCGATAACATCCCGGTCATCAAGGCAGTCGCGGCAATCGCCCAACCGAATGGTTTTGTGTAGCTCGCGTGCTTCATTGTCGAATCGCAACCATCCTCGAGCGCGGGCCGGAAATTTCTCGGGTTAGGCACAGCCTCAGGACCCCCTCGGCAAGCCGGGAATGTCCCTGCTGTGGCCCCCCATGCTTTCCCGAAGTAACGGTTCAAGCATGGGGCACCTAGCGTTGAAAAATGTTAGGAACGCCCTCTCCGAAGGCCTCCGCCCCCGCCGCCTTGCGGTCCCAGGCTGTTCAGGTCATTCAACACCGCTTGCCGGTCCTGGGGCCGAAACTCCCCAGCATCCATGGTTTGCTCGATTTCCGACTTCGCCTTCTTGAGCGCCATGAACTGTTGTAGCTTCCCGCCGCCGTCGGTCTTGATGCTCTGCAGTGAGTTGAGACTATCCTGCAGCGTCTTCACCTGGGCTTCGGTGGGCTTACCGTGCATGATTGCGGTGAAGGTGTCCTTGCCTAGTTTCGCGCCCGGGTTCGGAGCTTCCGCGGATACGGGCGTCGCCGGCTGTTTGTTAGCCATCATTACCTGGAGATCCTGTTCCAACGTGTCGCGATCCGGCTGCTTTACGGTGGCCATGATGGCCTTCATTTTCGACACGGCTTGCCAGGGTGTGACAAAGTCGACCGGTGCCCCGGGCTTCTGCTCCGACTTGTAGTTCTTTAGAATTTCAGCGTTCGTCTGCAATTCCTTGAGCTGGGGGATGGTGATGCTGCCATTCAATACGGCCGCTTTTATATCCTGCTTGAATTTATCTTGAGCGGGATTCGAAGCTTGTTCCTGCGGGCTTGCAAAAGCCATGGGCAATTGCGCCGCAAGAATGAGGGAGAGCGAAAGAACACACAAATTTCGTTTCATATCCTGCTTCCTATCGAAAGAATTGCGGAGCGACGGCTGCACACCGCCGCCGCTGTTGTTATTTGACCGAATAGCCGCGAGAGTCCAGGCAGGCCGACATCGAGCGTTTAAAGTTGTCGAGTGGTTGCGGGGTGGTCGTTTTGGCTGCGTCAGCCTGTTTTTGAGTCTGCTCGGTCTCTTGCTTCTGCTTACGCTTTTCCTTGATTCCCCCAATGATCGCCCCTCTGCGTGCCCCGGCCGCCGCGTCGCCCCCGGTAGCACCGGAGATAATAGCTCCGCGAGCGGCACCCTTCGCCATATCGTGGTCGTCGCCGCTCTTCTGGTCCTGCTTCTTGGGAGCGGCGGCTGTAGTGGTCGCGTTTGGGTCGTATCCGGTTTGGGTCTTGGCGTTCGTATAGCACTGTGACTCGTCAGTCAGTTGCTGGGTGGCGCTCTGCGAGTTTTTCGGATAAACGTAGAGACCGACCGTGCTGGCCATGCCCTTGATCGGCGGCGAATTCGTTTGTGCCATAGCGGCCAGGCCCCCCGAGAGGAACAGCGCTACCACACACACCATCTTTTTCATAAAGCTTTCTCCCTGGCGGCGGTTTGCCGCCACGCTACTGCCACGCCCGAGGGAACTTCTACTTCGCCGCGGCGACCAGTTGGCCCTTGTCGTCGGTCTTGACCCAACCCTGCGCAGCCATGGACTTGATGATCTCTTTCGCCGCGGCATCCGCCGTCTTCGAAGCGTAGGCGTTGGCATTCTTCCTACGATCCCCGACGGTTGATTTGGCTACAGCCGCCGCGGGATTCAGGCCAGCCGCCACGGGAATCGCAGAGCCGGCATTCTTGGCGGTTTTGGTATCGGTCTGAAACTGTGAGAACAAAACAGAGTCAGATGGGGTCTTAAGGTGCACGTCGACCTTGGTTTGCACATCTGCGCCCCCGGCGCCCATCCCTATGGTGTCGCGCTCCGTCTTGTTGCCTTGCTTTAACGAGGTAAACGACCCTTGGATCACCAACGCGTTAGCAGAAGGTGGTGCGTCTTTTGCCATGTGCTCCACGGGAATGCCGGTTTTACCAAGCTGCTTGATCAGTTCCTGTGAGTAATGCTTGCTCGCACTGGCGGCGATGGCGTCGGGGGTCTCGTCCCCGGCGATCAAGTGCCTGGGACGCATGGACTGTATTTTGTCCACCTGGACGTCATCCGGGTTGACGGCAAAGTCATACACCTGGATCTTGTCCGGCTTCGCAAGCGGGGTGGTGCCGGTGTAACTGGCCAGGGGCGTGACGTTGATCTTGGCTGCAAGGGGACCCTGCGCAAAAGCGGCAGAAGCCAATACAGCACTCACCGCCAAACAGGCGCCAACGGACAACCGGGGACCTAGCCCGAGTCCGGAAATAAGCTTTTGTCTTTCCATAAAGCACTTGCTCCTTCCGCCAATCAAGGGGGCGGACCCTTAGACCGTGGGGCGAGAGAATGCACTGGCTGGCCGGGACAAGACTCGGCGCAACCAAGGAATTGCAGGAAAAATCTGGGCCTGACAGATGAGCGCCGCAGTGGCAGGAGTTGTCTCGCGGTGGTCGAGGCGAATGATCATGATTGACGAGGATGGAGTCAATAGACAGCGTGTAAAAGTCATCTAAAGTTCATCTAAACCTCTAAGGCATCTTGTTTCTTCGATATGCAGCAATATCTTATTGCCGGGCGCGGTTTCAAAGGGTAGACTTGGCGTCACTGATCCTCAGTCCCAGTTAGCTTCCTTCCCGTCAGAGGCCCCCCGGGTAGAACTTCCGTGAGCAAGTGAGCTTAGTCTGTGCCCGAACCATTTCGTTTTGAAGAGTATGACTTAGACATCGAGCGCTATGAACTACGCCGGTCCGGCCAAGCGGTCAAGCTCGAAAGAATACCGATGGAGCTGCTCATCCTGCTGCTCCAAAACAACGGCAAGCTGGTCCGCAGGGATGCCATCAACCGCCGCCTTTGGGGTGAGCAGGCCTACCAGGATACTGACCATAGCGTTAATACCGCTGTTAACAAGCTCCGCTACATTCTTCGCGACGATCCGCGGGACCCGCGGTTTATACAGACCGTTGTAGGTCAGGGATACCGCTTCATTGCCGAGATGGCAGCCGATCCGGTCCTGGAGAATCTGGCGCCGTCCCTACTGGAAGCTCAGACGATCGAAGAAAAGCAGCAGCTTTCCGCTTCCGCCAACGGGCAATACAGTCCGCCTCAACCGAATGAAACTCCCCTCATGCCGGCGCCGACGCCCGCAGTGCCAATACCTGCGCCGGCCATCGAGCCGCAGACCGCACGGCCTGAACCGCCGGTGCGACTCCGCCGGCCGATTGTTTTCATCGGGTTGTCGATCCTGGGTGGTTTGCTCGCCGTTTCGTACCTGATCCATCGTTGGCGGCCCGCTCACCGGCCGGAGAACTTAGTGAGCGGATTCCACTCTATTGCGGTTTTGCCCTTCGTCAACCTGGCGCAAAACTCCGACCAGGATTACATCGTGGATGGAATGACTGACCAGCTCATTACCGATTTGGCCGGCAGCACGCCTCTTCGCGTCATTTCCCGCAGCTCCGTCATGCACTACAAGGGCCTGCAAGTACCGATGCGGGAGATCGCTCAGACTCTGGATGTAGACGCCGTCCTCGAGGGCTCGTTCCTGCACACGGGCAAGCAGGTCCGCATCACCGCAGACTTGATCGACGCCCACAACGATCGCCACCTTTGGGCGCAAGTCTATGAGGAGAGCGGGAATGACCTGCTCGATATCCAGGAGTCGGTAACCAACGACATTGTGCGCGACGTTGCGCTTGCGCTGGGGAGCGGGGTCTCCAATTCCGAGGTGCGTCCGGTAAGTGTCGAAGCAAGAGACGCCTACCTGCGGGGTCGCTATCTGTTGAACAAGCGGACCCTCGACAGCGTGGAAAAGTCGATTGTGTACTACCAGTCCGCAATTAATGCCGACCCTGCCTACGCTGAGGCTTATGCGGCTCTGGGAAAGGCCTATATATTGCTCAGCGACTATGGTCCCGACCCCTCGAGCTCCCTGGCAAAGGCGCAGGCGGCCGCGGAAGCCGCACTGCGGTTCGGAGAAGGGGAGGCTGAGGCCGAGGCTGAAGCGCATACGGTTCTGGGTGCAGTCAGGACCGAACGGGACGGTGATTGGCCGGCAGCCGAGGTTGAGTACCGGCGCGCCCTCGATTTAGATCCGTCCTACCCCACTGCGCACCACTGGTATAGTCTGCATCTTTCCCGGCTGGGAAGAACGAGGGAGGCGGAAATCGAGATCCAGCGCGCGCAGGCCCTGGATCCGCTGTCGCCAATGATCGGTACCGATGCTGCGGAGACTGCTTATTGGGCGCGCAACCCTGGCGAAGCCATGGCGCGGATTCAAGGAGTCCTGGCCCGCAATCCTAACTTTGCCGAAGCGTACTTGGCAGAGGGTGAGATTCTTGAACAGCAGGGACACTACGAGCAGGCCCTGGCGGCATACAAAAACGGTTCGAATCTGTTTGGGGGCGCCTCAATCTACATCGAAGCCCTGCAGGGCAACGCCCTTGCGCTGGCGGGCGCGTCGGAGCAGGCGCGAGAAATCGCAAAGCAGCTGGAGAACACATCGGCTCACAGCTATGTTTCTGGCGTCGATCTGGCCGTTGTCTACTGCGCACTCGGCGACCCGGACAATGCCATGCGTTGGCTTGACCGGGCACAGCGAAACGGCGATCGGGAAATGGGTCTGTTGGGCATCGATCCAATATTCAATGGATGCCGTGGTGATGTGCGCTTCCAGCAGTTACTGAAGAAGTTAAGACTGCGGCCCGCTTCTTAGTCCGGGCCGCAGTGAGCTTGAATTCCGTCCTGACCACGAACTCTGGGTGGCCCCATATCTCGCTCGTTTTTCGCGAGATGTGGGATTCCGCGAATGTTGAGGGCTCACCTTCAAGGACGAGGCAACTGTTGGGCCGCCGTCTCCGCGTGGTGAAAGGGCGCAATTATTTCGGCATCAATGCAACCTGCCCCAAATGGAACGCCAGGTGACTGGTGCGGTTTTGCAGGACAGCAAAGCGATTGCGCGACGGGTCCTTGGCAAAGTCTTCCTCGGAAACGGAGGTGTGTTTTTGCAGCCACTCCGCGGGTGAGAGCTTTTCAAACCCTGCAAGCAATTTGCTGTTGACCTCGTGCCAGGACTTCTTGAGCTCTTCGGCTTTGGGCAGCTCGGCGGTTGCTCGATCGGGGTTGGAGATGAAGGGTGTATCCAATTCCGGATGGAGGCGCGGACCGAGGTCCAGTAACGGCAGCATACGATCGTGGACGGCTGTCAGGTGCCCCACGAGGTAGAGCAAACGATTTTTACCCGGCGCTACTTCCTTTTGCATCTGGTCCTCGGTGAGCGGGGAGAACGACTTGTCAGCTCGCTCGATCCAGTTTTTCCATAAATTCAGTGTCGATGTGACCAACGCTTCTTCCGGCTTCATATTCAGTCCTCTGTGTGCAACCCGTGGGAGAGCACCAAGTGATGTTTTTGAAATCGTTCCTTTGAGGGCATACCGCTGTTCCATGAGAGTATCTCGGACTGAAGAAAGGTTCATTTATGACGAGAGTTGCCCATGGAACGTTCGCTTCCCGGCGAAGCCTAGAACATTGCGCCGATATCACGGCTGCTGGGGGCTTCTTCGGCAAAAGCAAAGGTTCCGCGTTCGCGCATTTCCTGGGTGGCGCGCAGCACGGAGGCGAAGGCGGCGCGGGCGAGACCGCTGCCGAGACTGATGCGCCTGACGCCAATGGCAGAGAGCTCTGCCAGGTTCATCGGAACCCCCGGTATACCCACCAGCACATTGACCGGACGATCGACTGCATTCACCACCGCGGCAATATCCTCCTTGCTGGTGAGACCCGGAGCATAGAGAACATCTGCGCCCGCTTCCTGATAGGCCTGGAGCCGTTGGATGGTGTCTTTCAGGTCGCCGCGGCCGTGCAGGTAATTCTCGGCACGGGCAGTGAGCGTGAAGGGAAAATCCAGGCCACGCGCCATCTCGGCCGCCGCGCGAATTCGTTCCGCCGCCAGGGCCTGTTCGTAGATAGGATCTCCATGTTCACCGGTTGCATCTTCAATAGACCCGCCGACGGCTCCAGCGGCTGCCGCCAGCCGGATCGTTTCCGCGGCGGCCTCCGGCGCATCTCCAAAACCGTTCTCCAGATCGGCGCTGATGGGCAGATCGGTGGCCGGCGCCAGTGCGGAAACATGCGCGATCACCGCCTCACGGCCAACCGTATAGTCCCGCTTGCCCATGGAGAAAGCAAAGCCCCCACTGGTGGTTGCCAACGCCTCAAAGCCTAGGTGGGTCAGCATCCGTGCGGAGCCGATGTCCCACGGGTTGGGAATGATGAATGCATTCTTCCGGTGATGGAGCGCTCGGAAGGCCTGTCCTTTTTCTGTTTGTGTCGTCATGGCTCGGTTTGCTCCTTGGCAAAATTATCGCGTGCTTTCGAGAAACATCGAGGCTAGATTGCCTCCAACGCATCTCATAGGCGAGGATTCATACATGACCGCAATTCTTACTCCCGGCACTGTGGCTCCGGATTTTAGCCTGCCCGTAGCCCCCGACAAGAAGCTCTCACTCCATGAGCTGCGAGGAAAGCCTGTCATTCTGGCCTTCTATCCTGCGGACTGGAGCCCGGTTTGCGGCGATCAGATGGCTCTCTATAACGAGGTTCTGCCCGAGTTTAAAAAGTTCGGAGCAGAACTGGTCGGCATTTCTGTCGACGGCGCCTGGTGCCACGCCGCGTATGCCAAGGATCACCATCTCCATTTCCCGCTGGCCGCCGACTTCGAACCGAAGGGTGCGGTGTCTAGGGCATACGGCGCCTACCATCAGGAGGCAGGTTTCAGCGAACGGGCACTCTTCGTCATCGATAAAGATGGGGTGATTACCTGGAGCCACCTGTCTCCGATTCTCGTCAATCCTGGCGCCGACGGAATTTTGCAGGCGCTGGAGGAATTGGAGAAATGATGACTAAACTTTCCATTGCTGTGAGTGCCCAGGATCATCAGCAAGGAACTCCGGATGCGCCATGCACGCTCATAGAATATGGAGACTATCAGTGCCCGTCGTGCAGGCACGCATATCCAATCGTGAAGCGGGTGCAGAAGCACTTCGGCAAACGCTTATTGTTTGTCTTCCGCAACTTTCCCCTGACCCAGATGCATCCGTATGCGGAGGTCGCTGCGGAGACGGCAGAATTTGCCGGTGCACACGACAAATTCTGGGAAATGCATGACCTGCTGTACGACAATCAGGATCGTCTGGACGACGCGCTGCTGTTTGAGCAGGCGCAGAAACTGCATCTTGATCTCGCAGAGCTGCGCGAGGCCCTGGAATCGAAGGAGTTTGAACCCCGGGTACGAGCAGACTTCAGCGGCGGAGTGCGCAGCGGGGTCAACGGGACACCCACCTTCTTTCTCAATGGCCAAAGGCACGATGGCCCTTATGACTTTAATTCTCTGGTTGAGGCGGTCGACCGGGTTTTGGAGTAGGCCCGCCTTATTTCTCCGCGTCGGTGTGCCAGCCAGGGTTGGTCCAATGGCCATCGCGGAACACAAATACTTCAGTGTCGCGCCCAGAATCAACCGAACGCTTGCCCTTCAATTCCGCAACAGCTTGCCATGGCGCTTGAACAACTTGCCCGGCGGCGTCTATGATGTGGGCTTGATGACTGACAAAATTGGTGAAGTATTTCTTGCCACCTCGGTGAAGCGGATGCAGCTCTCCGAGGATGACATCCAAAAATGTCTAGCCAAGCTTTCCGATGAGCAGATGTGGCATCGCGGCGGGGACCACGAAAACTCCATCGCCAACCTTTTGCTTCATCTGGAGGGGAATCTACGGCAGTGGTTCCTGCACGGAATCGACGGCCAACCGGACGTGCGCGCCCGAGATTCCGAATTTACGCTCTCGCCGTCTCGGGATTGCGATGAGGTTCGCAGCTGCTTTGCCGCCACGCTCACGGAATGTCGAAAGGTGATTGGGTCGCTTCCACCTGCCCGTTTGCTGGAAATGATCAATCCCCAGCCAACAGGGAACTGGGGGCCGATGACCATTCTCGAAGCGATCTACCGCATCGTCAGCCACCTGCAATTACACCAGGGCCAGATCATAATGCTGACCAAGCAACTCATGGGTACCGATCTGGATCTGTCACTTCCACGGAAACGATAGCATTGGAGCACCGGGCCGGAATTGAACCGGCGAATACTGGTTTTGCAGACCAGCGCGTTAGCCACTTCGCCACCGGTGCTCATCTCGTCGTTCTGAGGGCAGCCTTGCTCTCCAGGGCTGCCCTCAGAGTTTACCTATTTTGCCTGGGTGGCAAGATCCTTTTTTGCCAGGTACCAGGTTTCTACTGCCAGCCCGGCTCCGCCGCCGTTGGTGCGCTTGCGCGCGTCTTCCACCGTAACCGGGGCGGCCACAACGACAGAATCTCCCCGCTTCCAGTTGGCGGGAACTGATACGCCATTGCCGTCGATGGCCTGCAGCGCCTCGAAGATGCGGATCAGCTCATCTACATTACGCCCCAACTGCATCGGGTAGTAGACGATGGCGCGGATATTCTGCTTAGGATCGATGGCAAAAACAGCCCGCACGGTGGCTGTATCGGAGGCGGCCTCATGCACCAGCCCGTAGGCCTGCGAGACTTTCTGGTCGAGGTCGGCGACGACGGGAAACTTCACCTCCACACCGGCATTGCGCTCAATGTCACGCACCCACGCAATGTGGGAGTAGATGCTGTCAATCGAGACCCCGACCAGCTGCACGTTCAACCTCTCAAAATCATCGGATCGGCGCGCGAACTCAATGAACTCCGTGGTACACACGGGGGTGAAATCGGAAGGGTGGGAAAACAGCAATACGTACTTGCCCTTGCTGGTGTAATCGCTCAACTGGATGACGCCGTGCGTGCTCTTGGCTTGGAAGTCTGGCGCTTGCTCAAGAATGCGTGGAATGCGTGATTCGATGCTCATGGTTTTTCCTCGTGGATACGTGGTTGGCAGTGGGCCTGCGGGGCGTTGTTTCCAGGCTTGCTTTCAAGCACGAGGGAACCCGCGGCGTGGGCCGGCTGCGGGTGGATGAGGTTCGTAGGTTAAGGATTCGAAGCTTGCGACTCGAACTACAAACACACCCGCGGCAGCAGCACGACAGCAGCTGCAACAGAGGGAGCCCGGGTGTTGAGAGACGTTGGTCATTGCTCAATCACGAAGCAGCAGAGGCGGCCAGCTTCGACTAGCTTAAGCATAGAACCGGCAGCATGAGGTGTCAAACTCCGGCTCTTCGCTTTACGAGCCACAGCCGGCTGTTGCGCCTTCGAACAAGCGGAGAAAATGAAAAAGAAAAAGTGGTTCGCGAGCAAGCGAGGCATTTTTTATTTCTTAGCAGCACTGATCCTGTAGCAAAAGAGCGTCTTTTCCTTGAACGATTCACATGCTTTCAACAGGGCTGAGCACGCATATACACAATACTGGCAACGCGACGCTCTTTTGCGGTGGAACTTAAGAGAAAATGCAAGCACCATTTCGCTTGATCTTCCCCGTTTACACATCGCTCTGCTCTTCGTACTCTGTGCAAGCGTTGCCGTCGAGGTAATGCGACTGTCGGCCTTTAAATCTGACAACTGAATTCAGATCGGACGCGCTTGGATGCGCGCTGCTGCTGGACGAAGACCTGCTGTCCCATTGGACATGGTGAATGCACGCAGGCCCTTGTACCCGTGGCGGCGCAGCCATCCCTGACGCGGCTTATTCCGTTCTCCCCCCAAGCCGGCGGACGCGCACGTGCATGTGTGCCCGCGTTTCACAGCTCCTTTGAAAGGAGAAAATTACGACCCATGCGGCCAAAGAAAACGATTTTGTGTGTTGACGACAACGAACAGGCGCTGTCCGTTCGCAAATTCATGCTTGAGACCCGGGGATACCGGGTGCTGACAGCGGCCAGCAGTGAACAAGCATTGGAACTGTTTCGCGAAGGTGGGATCGACCTGGTCGTGAGCGACCTGATCATGCCCTACATGGACGGGAACGAGCTCATTCGCCGCATGAAGGAGGTTGCGCCGGAAGTGCCGGCGATCCTTATCAGCGGGAGCGTGAAGGCGTTCGATCGCGCCAATCGGGCCGACGCCTTCTTGCCCAAGGGCGCGGGCTCGCCGGTTGAATTGCTGGAGCGCATTCGTATGATGGTGGCCCGCAAGCGCGGCCCCAAGAAGGGTCACGGCTTGCGTCCCCTGCTTGCGGAACACGCAGCGGAGCATGCAGCGGAACACGCAGCCGGGCAAGTCGCGGGGCACCAGTCGGAGATAAGAGATCCTCTGGTGGTGGGCGCCTGATTGAAACGGCCGCACGCTACTTGAGAGTCCCAACCTCCGATAGCACCCTGCCAGTTACAATCAGGAACGTGCAGCCCATCATTGAGGCAAAGAACGTCAGCAAAGTTTACCGTGCGGGCAAAGTGGATGTCCCTGCCCTCAACAATGTCTCGTTTGTTGTGCCACCGGGAGAGTTCGTCAGCATTGTCGGCCCTTCGGGCAGCGGAAAATCGACGCTCTTTTATATTCTTGGCGGCTTGACGCGGGCAACCTCGGGAAGCGTGTTGATCGACGGCGTCGATTTTGCCAGGCTGACCGATGCGCGGCGCACCGTTTTGCGCAAGACGAAGATTGGTTTCGTGTTTCAGAAGTTCAATCTGCTGCCCACGCTGACCGCGCGAGGTAACGTTGAAATTGCGCGAGAGATTGCCGGTAGCCACCTGCCGCAGGATGAGGAGCTCCTGAACTACCTTACGGATATGCTCGGCATAGCGGGGCGGCTCGATCATCGTCCGTCGGAGCTTTCCGGCGGTGAGCAGCAACGGGTGGCGATTGCCCGCGCGTTGATCACGCGCCCTGCGATCATTCTTGCCGATGAGCCGACGGGGAATCTCGACACCGCCAATTCCAACGCGGTGCTGGAGATGCTGCGGCGCTCCAACCAGGAGTTCAAGCAAACGGTGTTGATGATCACGCATAACCCCGAGGCGGCGGCGATTGGAGACCGCATCCTGCATATGCGCGACGGCCACCTGTTCGAGGATTAGGCTGGTGTTCGATCCTGGCGTCCGATCCCTGGTGTCCGATCAATGACCACCTGGGTACTGTTTGCCGGCTTACCGGGGACAGGCAAGAGCACGCTGGCGCGAGCCATAGCGGAACGCCTGAACGCAGCCGTTCTCGATAAGGATCGCGTGCGCGGTGCGCTGTTTCCGGATGGGTTGACGGATTACACCGCGGAACAGGATCAACTGTGCATGCGCGCGATCCTGGAGGCCGCTGCCTACCTGACGGATCGCCGGCGAGCGGATTACATCTTTTTCGATGGACGCACGTTTTCAACCCAGGCTCAGATCGGGGATGTCCTGCTCGCCGCGGCACGAGCGGGTGCGCGCTCGAGTATCGTGCACGTGACGTGTGCGGATGCAGTCGCGGAAGAGCGTCTGGCTCGGAGCGACCCTAGCCATCCGGCAAAGAATCGAGATCCTGCGCTCTATCGCACCATCAAGCAGCACTTTGAGCCCATCCAGCATGCGAAGCTGGAGGTCGACATGACGTTCGGGGTCGATAATGTGTTGAAGGTGGTTGAGGCGTATCTCACGGGCAGGGAAGAGGGCCTGCGTTGACCGGGCAGCAAACCGCCCGATATACTGCCTCAGGACGTATGCGGGAGTAGCTCAGTGGTAGAGCATCGCCTTGCCAAGGCGAGGGTCGCGGGTTCAAGTCCCGTCTCCCGCTCCAAACGGCTACTTTGTCGCGTGCTAGGCGTGATGGTCTGAAAGTCGCAGTAGCCAGACTGGTTTTCGTCCAGCCCGGCATTAGAATTGTTCAAGATGGCGCGGTACCCAAGCGGTAAGGGAGAGGTCTGCAAAACCTTTATGCGTCGGTTCGATTCCGACCCGCGCCTCCACCTAATCAATCACTTAGAGCAACGTCCCAAGTCCAGCCTGAAACCCGCTTTCGTGAAAATTATAGAGATTCTTCACCCGGTGACCTCAATTTGCTGGGGGCGACGAACCTCTCCAACTTCTCTGAACCCGCTGACCTGTAGAGAGCTTGCCCCAAAGACGGACGAAGGCAAACCCCACACCGCCGCGCTGTCATGGGACATGCTGGACAGTGTCTCACCTTGAGATATTTAGAGCTGGGTGCCTCTCAGGCACGTCGATAGGCTTCGGGTGAGCCCGTGGAAGGGGCCTTCCACGAAAATCGTGTCGTTATGAGGCTTTTAGCATCAGCCCGCGTGCTGTTGTCGAATTGGTAAATTTCTTCTATCAGCCGTTGATTAAGATACCGGCCATGTTCGTGCTCGCAATTTTCGCTTCAAGATCAACGATTCTTCCTTCCAGAACGGCGATCATTTTCGTAAGCGCGTCTGTGGTGGGATTGAACTCGATAGGTCCGATAATCTGCCCGTTTGTAAACTCAATCGTTATAACTTGGTTCGGCACATCAATCTCGCGTTTAGTCGCCATTTTCGGATCTTATACCGTGCCCGTGAATCCGCTGTGAACCAACTAGGCACCTCCTCGGCATGATTCCGTGTATTTCTTTGGGGTCTGGTGATATAGCGCCGCTTATCGGATGTTTGACAAATCAAATGGAAGTGAACTACAGTCGTTTATCGATATACTGATCATCGAGCAATATATGCCAAAACGAAAACTTGATCCGTTACCGGCGACCGCGTTCCAAATTATGCTTTCTCTCGCCGATCGCGACCTTCACGGATACGCCATTATGCGGCAGGTTGAAGAGCAGACCGGTGGGCGCCTGCGCCTTGGGCCGGGAACGTTATACAGTTCGATCCAGGCGCTCCTTGAGGGAAAGCTGATCGAGGAGGTTTATCGCTCTGAGGAACCTGAAGACCGGCAGGAACGTCGCCGCTACTACAGGTTGACCGCTACCGGACGCAAACTGGCGCGATCTGAGGCCGAGAAGATGGCCGACGTTTTGCGTGTTGCTCGAGCCCGCAAAATCTTGAGGGGGGATTATGTCTGAAAAGATATTCACTCGCCTTTTTCGCCTATATCCTTCGAGTTTCCGCAAGGAATACGAGGGCCAGGCGCTCCAACTCATCCGGGACCGCCTCCGCGACGAGACAGGTTTCTTCAAGAGAGCGCGTCTATGGTGGGACCTGGTGGCCGATGTTTTGGCTGGACTCCCGACCGCGTACCGGAATTCCTACGCCCTTACAGAAGTAGCGTCGCTTTCGCTCAACGCCACGGGTATTCCTTCCTTCAAAACGCTGGACGACGAGCCCCTTGGGCTCGGTTCGATTCTGGTCGGCGGCACGATATCGCTGATCGTGCTCGCTGCCTTTGCATTTCTGCTAAGTCGGCCGATTGCCTACCAGCCACTCTCGGGTTCGAATGGACGGACGTCTCCGATCGAAGCTGTCATGCAACGCCTCAATCGAGCCCCGGCGACGGATTCGGCGGCGAGCAGTCTTCAGGACGCTGCCACGTCCGCATCAGCACAAATGAGCGGACCGCCGGTACAGCCATCGACGCCAGGTACGTCAACTCCGAACATGTCAGCGTCATCATTGGAGACCGAGACTCCGAACGGCGAGCGAAATCGAATCGTTTCCACTCAAATGCAGAATCTGAATGGTAACTCCATTGATCGGAGAAATGCGCCGAAAGCACTTGAGGCATTCTCGAAAGGCGACAAGCAAACAGGTTTTGCCGCTAACGGGCAAGAGATCGCGAATGGCGCGACAGCAAATGTGCGGAACAGTATTCAGGATACGCGAACTGTTGTCCAGCAATCCCCGAGGTATTCCGGAACGATTGCGAAGCTAACGCCGACAGTCGCCCTCTCGTACTTGCCTGCCAATCCCGCCCCCGGATCGATGGTTAACCTTACCGCAACGGTACCTGCGGTCGGCACCGGACCGACACCGACCGGAAACGTGCGCTTTTTCGACGGAACTGCTCTTCTGAATATGGGCAAGCTCAACAACGGCACCGTCACCGTCAAAGGAAAGCTACCCTCCATTGCGACGCACTCCCTCAGTGCGATCTACTACGGCGATGCCAATTACGGCTCCGCCAGCTCGATCGGGAAAAGGGAGTGAAGTCACACCCGTGACAATGAAGCGCATGGGTTTGAGAACGCGCTTCGGTCTTGGCATTTGGTTGGCCGTGTCTCCCGCAATTCTATTCTCAGGTCCGGTAGCTCTCCTTGCGCATGCCTTCGAAGGCTGCCCCACCCTGAAATACCTGAGGAAAAACTCTCTCCCCACGATCGGGTCGACTGACGGGGATTGCGCCCCGCCAGCCTCCCACACCACCGGACGTGCGGTTTTCCGCATCCGGCGGTTGAACGCAGCGGCCTTATCGAGCCGCAAGCTGTGATGGCATAAGAAAGCCGAAGCGTCGCAGCACCAAGTTCGACAAGGCGTGCTGCACCATGGCGGAACCGGCCATGCGCCAAGCGCCTCGGGAACTGTCGGCGCCTTGCAGGGCGCGTCCTCGCAGTCCCAGTCCTCGTAACGCGTGCTCCCGCCCGGTGGCGTTATGCCACCGCAGCCAGAAGCACTTCCGGATGTGCCGTCGTATCCATCCCTCCAGTCGGAAAATGGGTTCGCGCATCTCGGCTAGCCGGAAGTATCCCCACCAGCCCTGCACATAACGGCTCCAGACGTCTCGCAGCTCGTTACTGGTTCGACTCTGGTTGCCACGCCACATCTCCCGTACCTTGGCTTTGAATCGTTCGATACTTTCCGGTGCTACTCCGATCCGCTCTTCCCGCTCCAGGCGAAAGCCCAGGAACTTGCGTTCCCATACCCTCCCTGTTCCGCTCTTGGCGACGTTCACCTTCAGTCGCAGATGCTTCTCGATCCAGCCCTGCACAGAGGCCAGCGTGCGTTCCGCCGCCGCTTGACTGCTTACGTAGATATTGCAGTCATCGGCATAGCGGCAATAGCAGTGCCCCCTCCGATCCAGTTCTTTATCCAGTGCATCCAGATAGATGTTCCCCAGCAGCGGAGACAGCGGGCCGCCTTGCGGCGTCCCTTCCACGCTGGCTTCCACTAGCCCGTTCACCATCGCTCCCCGCCGCAGGTACTTCCCGATCAGATGCAACACCCGCTTGTCCCGGATCACTTGACCCATCCGGCCCAGCAGAATGTCGTGATTGACCTGATCGAAGAACTTGGTAATGTCTAGATCCACCACCCAGTCCTTTCCTCCCTGCGCGTATTGCTGTGCGGCTCGCACGGCGTCCTGTGCGCTACGCCCTGGGCGAAATCCATAACTATGCTCACTGAACATCGGATCGAAAATCGGCGTCAGCACTTGCAGCAGCATCTGCTGAATCAGCCGGTCCATCACCGTCGGAATGCCCAGCTTCCGTGCCCCTCCGTTCGGCTTCGGTATTTCTACCTGCCTTACCGGAGTCGGCACCTAGGCTCCCGCCAGCAGCTTCGCTCGTATCTTCTCCCAGTGCGTCCGAAGATGACTCTCCAGTTCTGTCGTCTTCATCCGGTCGATCCCCGCTGCACCCCGGTTGCGTTGCACTGCTGACAGGGCGCGCTGACGGTTCTCTTCCCTCACCACTTCTTCCATCAATCGCTCGTACATCGCTCTCTCTCGGAAGGTCCGCGACTCCGGCTTGGTCTCGCCGCCTTCGGCTCGCTGCAGCTGCACCGCTTCTGCCTACACGCACTCCGGGTCGCCAAAATAACTCTGCGCTCCCGCATTCGAGTCCCTCCTAACACCGGCTTCAGTTCCTTCTTTAGCTCCGTTCTTTCGTCCTTCGGCCCTTCGCTCCACCCGCATTACCAGGCTTCTCCGCTACTACGGCCTCTGCTGACTTCTCCTCCACTCTCGTCCAGGAGATCTCCCCAGGTAAGGTGCGGAATCTGTCCCCTCGCGCCGACTGGCTCTACCTGATGCGTCTTGATGACCTTTGGACTTCGCTGTCCCTTGCCAGCTTGTCGCCCGCTTCCGGCCTCGCTGCCAGTTCGTGTCCCTACGGTCGAGGGTTTGCTACACGCTGCTTTCGGCTTCACCTCACGGCTATGCCTTGCGCTTCGCTACGGTTGCCGTCATCGGCTCCGGTCGGCTCCTTTCATCCAACAAGATTCTGCCCATGCTGGGCACACAAGGGCACGGCGTCAGCCGTGCCGCAAAGTCCTGTGCTGTTGAGGGCTTTAGCCCCTGAGCTACGGCTCACCGATGACGTCTTCGATCTCATTCAGCCCGTCTCCCGGCTGGGTGTGAGCCGGGGCAACTTACCGAAAACCCGACTTTGCGGGCACTTGTCGATTCGCACAGATCGTCGCTAGTTCGGTGAAGGCTGCTCGACGTGATCAATGACAAGAACCTGAACCCGGGCTCTGGCCGGGTGCAGCCTCAAGCCGAGTTGCTCCTTCAGTGCGACTGAGAACGTCGGCGCTCCATTATCAAGCTCAGCGCCCATGCTGGAGGTCGAAGGCTCGTTGCGTTCAGGTACCGAGTCGAGCGAGAAATCGTATGTCCCGGTCAGCCCAGTCCGGTCCACCACGGGCCGGCCAAGATCCTGCCACATGGGGATGAACTCGGCAATGTACTGCATTGTGACGTCTCGGGCACCCACCAAAAACGAATGGTTTGGTGCAAGTATCAGCGCATTCACATGGCAAAACGGCAAAAATCCGCCCGGCGCAACGGAGGGCGAAGTGCGATCCGGTGGTGGCGTCCACTTTGCGTCGCACGGCAGACCCTCTGAATGGGGCCGAAGCCTCGGTCCAGTCTTTCCCAGCCTATTGAGCACCAGGGCGAGCACTGGCGTCTCCTTTGTTTCAAAATGCAAGGCCAGCTTGAAGCGGTCGGCGAGGAGCGACTGCGTCATCAGCCGCATCTGGTCCTTGGTGGGATCTCCTTCCGCCTTGGCTTCGATGACGAAGCGATCGCTCGCGACCCACTTGGGCAGATGCGCAAGCATAGTGTCTCGCTGTTCCCGTGTGGGCATGACCTTGTAGGCAAACTCGATGAAGTTTGAAAGTGTTCCCTGCGCGAGAAGTCGTCCTCCGGGGGGAATTGTCTCGTCGTCAATGCTCAGGGCGATGTTTTGCTCGATGCGCTTGCCGGGCTCTGCGGGTTTGATGGTGGCGACCTCAAATTCCATCTTGCCGCCCGCCGCCTTTTGCCAGTCGGGCATCTTTTGTGGTGCTTGCGCCAAGCCAAAGATGAACGGCATTCCTACGGCTATCAAGCCAACCACAAGCAGCAACACCCTCTTGCTAAAGTTCAGCATTAGCGCCGCATGTCGAGCCATAATGGGGACGACTCCTCCAGCTGTGGGAATACCGACAGGGCATTTGACCACTCAAACATGCGGGTAAATGTACCATGCTGTTTTCCGTCTTGTGGCCGGCTGGGTTCGCTTTCTTGTTGGACGGCTGGCTGTATCCCGTGATGCTCGGCGGCGGCAGAGGGCGGTGCAGGTACCAGGTGAATGAAGCGAGGATCCCAGCGGTAATGGTGGTGGCGAACGGCCGGCGATGCCGAGAAGCCTGCACGCGATCTGTGGTTCACTCGTTGGAACCTCAAGAGAACTCTTGATCGGGCCGGGGATATGGGTGTTTCCTGGGGAAGAATCGAGCGTATCCCACGCTGGACCAACCGCTTAGCTCGTCATCTGCCTTGGACCTTGAGGTCAGGATTAATTCCGCGTCAGGCCATTTTGATTCTGTGACCTTCCGCGCAGCCTCGGCCCATGTCAAACCGAGGCTGTTTACTTCTGCTCTTTCTCCTGACGCTGGCCGACAACGCAAACACTGTTTCAGCTGAGACGTCTGTACTCCAAGTGCAGGTTTACGACTACGCCGGTTTGAGCCCGGCAGCCCTCCATCAATTCATCGCGCGGACACAAGAAATCCTGGCCAGTTCCGGCGTCTCGCTGGAGGTGGATGCCTGCTCGAGAGGTGCCGCACCGTGCGAGAGCCACGCCGGAAGTTTCAGGAAGGTCGTGATCAGGTTGGTCGCTGATACGGCTAAGAACAGGAAGAATGTACGTTTCGAAACTTTAGGCATGTCTGTCGCCGGCCATGATGGCGGAACGTACGCCTCCGTTTTCCTGAAGCCGGCAGAGGAGAAGGCTTCTGACGCAAATCTTTCTCGAACCACAGTGCTAGCCTACGCCGCCGCCCACGAAATCGGGCACCTGCTTCTCGGTGAACAGGCCCATACCAGCCACGGTTTGATGAAAGCGACCTGGGACACTCACGACTTCCAGGCAATGGCACAAAACGGCTTTCATTTCAGCCCTGAGCAGACCCGGGAACTGGCTGGCCGTTACGGGAGTTCGCATCGTGCTGGTCCCGGTGCAAACACGGCGGTTGCCGTTCGCCGCTGAGGGTGAAAGCTGCAAGCCTATCGCATCTGAGTCATCCAGATATCAGGGTGTATATGCGGCAGATTGATCAGGATCTTGTCCCGAGCGACAGTGAGGTCTGAAGCAATTTGGTTATAGGCGGCGGCGCGACCCTCCGAGTTGTGAAAGTGCTCGAAGGCGAAAGGTGGCCCCAGTGGGTGTTTGGTCACCGGATCGAGCCGCTGAGCCCAAATGCAAAGATAGCCGTCGCGTTTGGAGGTGAAAATACACGGTGTCGCCATCGGGAGAGAACTGAGGCTTGTCGTCCTTGTTCCGTCCGTCGGTTACCGCGATCCATTCCGCTTGGCCGGCGGCCGCGCCACGCCGCACCGGCGCGATCAGTATCTGAGCGATCCCAGCCAATGACTGCAATTTTTTAAACACCACCCAGCGGTCATCCCAGGAAAAGAAAGGATGGTAAAGGGGTTTGTCCGGATCACTCAGGAAATCCTGCTCGGTTCTTGTCTGTAGATCGAGGGCGATAATCCGATCCTTGTTTCCGTCGGTTTGGTCGTATTTCTGAAGCAGAACCACAGAACCGTCGGATGAAAATCCACGCGGCGTGCAACGCTCACAGACTTGCTGCGGCTCTCCGTCCACCGCCGCAGTCATGAATCCGTCCGGCAAAGAGGACTGTGTGGCGTCAGGCCATCTACTCAGTTTGCCGTCGCGTTTGAAGATCACCCGTGATCCGTCAGGAGAAATGGAAGTTTCTCCGTTGTCGTCCAGGTCACTCTCCCGCCGGCTCTTCTCGTCCAGGATGTGATCAGTACCAGTTTTCAGATCTCTCAGCATGATGGTATTGGGCGTGCCCGGGTTGGAAGTGTCGTAGGCCATCCACTTTCCATCCCGAGAGAGGGACGGAGAGGTGTAGCTCCCACCTTCGGGGAGAGCTAACTGGAAGGTCGGACCTAGTTTCTGGCCGCGGTCGCTGATCGAGATCTGAAAGATCGAAACGTTGGAATTCCAGATAGTATAGGCAAGCTTACCGTCCTCCGACACCGAGCCGCCCGGGGCGAGCCTGCCATTGCCGGAAGAGAGCAGTTCCGGGTTCTCGTCCATGACACCCCGCGGAGAGATTCCGATGCGCCAAAGCTTCCAGTTTTCGAGGTCAGCGGTAGAGTAGATGATCCATTCGTGGCCTTCGGCGGTCCGAACCCACGCCCGCGCGGAATACCCAGGTCGGTAGTTTTGCGCCACTCCCGGAAGGTTGGCCGGGGTCGCATGGCCTGCAAACAGCGGCACGATCCACCAACTGGGCGCCTCCTTTTGTTGATTGTTGCGTGCCCCATAGAGCAGGATCTCTTTTCCATTGGGAGCCCAGACGGGCGCGCTATATACGCGAAAGTCCTGATTCAGCGGTAGGGCTGTGGGCTGGCCGCCATTCACAGATACGGTGAATAATTTCAGGTCTCGCCAGTAAAGGATGCTGTCGCCGCCGGGTGAGAACCGCGGGTCTTCCGCATCGCTGGTGCTGACGACAAGTCTAGGTTCGCCAGGTAGAGTGGAGGCGATGTAGATTCCGCCTCCTTTTCTTTCCGAACAGAAGGCGATGCGGGCGCCATCGGGCGAAAAATCAGGCGTTGTTTCTGCGTCGGGACCCGCCGTCACTTGAATGGCTTCGCCCCCCGCGGTCTGCTGCACCCAGATATGCTGTTGGCCACTACCAACGCTCGAAGAATAGGCAAGCAACTTTCCATCCCGTGAAAGTGCGGGCGCCCAACCAAACGACTTGATAAGCCTGGCTTCCTGCAAGGTGGGCTTCCTCGGTTGCCGCAGCCATGACATAGTGGCGATACCTGTCGCGGCGAGCACACTCGCGATGGTCAGCGCGGCGAGGACGACGGTCCGGGATGGTGATTTATGGGAGCCGGGTCTCGCTGGCCGTTCGGTTGAGCCCAGATTGACGACCGTCGGCTCTTCAATTTGAGGGATCCCCGCCACTGGCGCGATAAATCGGTATCCCCGCCGCGGGACCGTTTCAATATACTGCGGGGTAGCGGCGTTATCGCTCAACGCCTCTCGCACCCGATTCACCGCTTTGTTCAAGGACTGATCGAGGTCAACGAAAGTGTTTCCCCAGATCTGCTCTTGCAGTTCCTCACGAGCGATGACCTCGCCCGGCCGCACCGCAAGCATCGCCAAAACCCGGAAGGGCTGCTCTTGGAGCCGGATGGGCACGCCATGTTTGCGCAATTCCATAGCGTCACGGTCCAGTTCATAGACTCCGAAGCGGATCTTGCTAGACATCCGAGCACACCCTTGCAGCCTAATCTAACTCAAAACCAGTTCGGCTGGTCCCGCGTTGATTGGCTGGCGGTGTCGCATCGTTACGGTGACGAAGCTCAGTAACGCCGAAAGCGATGAGTGACCGCAGGATAACGACCCGAGCACCGGTCGCTATAGTCTGTTCCGGACACCTCGAGGGTACAGGTTGTTTGCTCTTAACAACTCGGGGCAGATTGTCATAAATCCTGAATCAGATCGTTGAGAAGCCGGCCTGCATACGAAGTGCCTGAAAAACGGGTTTTCGGTAATTCCGGTAATTTGCTCTTGCCTGGTCCATCCGGCTGGGGAACTTACCGGGTATTGCGGATCGACCACCGCGCATACGGGCGCTGGAGGTGGGAGCAGTGGGAACCCCGGAACGACTGCGGGCAAAGTGACGGTCACGGCCATCAGCGGATCGATCACAGCCACCAACTACACCACGTTTGCCGTTGTTGACTGAGGCCCTTCCACTTGTTACCGATCACGAATGTTGCCGCTTAAAGACCGTGGGACGGCCCGAAAATCGTAGTCTCCCACTATGTAGCATTCTTTATATATCGTCAAGCACCGTGTGGCGCTTGGCAAACTGGGCGCGTTGCGCCCCAGTTCAGGGAGCAGGTAGCGAGTGTGCTAGTCCATGCGCAACGCCGTCGTTGGGTCAAGACGCGAGGCTCGCCATGCCGGCACGGTACATGCCACGATTGCGGTTGCGAGCAGCGTGACGCTAACGAGCATATAAACCACCGGATCGAGAGCCGGCGTTCCGTAGAGAATCGACTGGATCAGTTGCGCCGCTCCAGTACTGGCGATGAGCCCGAGCACGAGTCCGAAGACTGCCGGGCGAAGGCCGTCGCGGAGCATAAGCCGCATCACCTGCGGCCGCTGCGCTCCAAGGGCGATGCGAATGCCAATCTCGGCGGTGCGCTGGGCCACAATGTAGGAGAGCACTCCGAAAAGACCTACCGCCGCCAGGACCAGCGATATCACCGCGAAGGCGAACAACAGCGTAGCGTCGAAGCTGGCGTCGATCGTGGACTGGCCAACGATCTGGTCCATGGTAAGAACGTTGGCCACGGCAATGCTTGGATCGATGCCGGCAATCGCCTGCTGCACAGAAAGCGCCATGCTCAATGGAGCCTGCTGTGCGCGGACCACCAGGGTTCCGGAGCGCTCCGAGCCTGCATAGAACGGATAATAGATGGCTGGGCGTGGGCTGCTGGAGACATCTTCCAGAGTGTCGGCCACCACACCCACAATCTGCAGTCCCGATTCTTCCCCGGGCAATTCGCCTCCCATCGAAACCTTGACGTGTTTGTCGAGGACGCTTTCTCCCTTCAGGAACTGCCGAGCAAAATCCTGATTGACGATTACTTCGCCGCTGCGGTCCAGCCGCTCGTCGGCCGCAAAGACGCGCCCCTGCAGCAACGGGATCTTCATCGCCGTGAAATAGTCAGGGTCGACAAAATAAGTAGCGGCGTCGAGCACCTGCCCCCTGGGCAATGCAGGATGTTCGCGGATGGTGAAGGTATCGTCGCGCTGACGACCTTCGCCGGGCACGGTGGTGCCCACGGCGGCAGCTTCAACGCCGGGCAACTGCCGCACCCTGTTTGCCAGTTGCTCGTAAAAGGTAACGATCTGCGCGGGTGTCTTGTAGCTGCCCCTGGGAAGATTGATTTCCATAGTCAGTACATCATGGGTGGCGCAGCCGATATCCACCGAACGGAGCCGGGCATAAGTCTTGAGCAGCAGGCCCGCGGAGGTAAGCAACACAACCGTCAGCCCGACTTGCAGTCCCAGCAGCACGCGCCGCAAGCGTACGCCGGATTGGGTGCCACTGTAACTCCTCGACGACTCATGCAGTGCACGCAGAATCTGTTTATCGTTCGACGAAAGCGCGGGAATCAGGCCGGCGACGAGCCCGCATAAGAGCATAACGCTCATGGTGAACAACACGACCAGGCTGTCGATATGAATGGAGTCCGCGCGGGGAATGTCCTGCCGCGCATGAACGAGCCAGAGCAGTGCAGTTTCCGCAAGCGCCAAGCCAATCGCTCCTCCCGCCACAGAAAGAACCACGCTTTCGATCACTTGTCCGCGGATAAGGCGCGCCCTGCTGCCGCCGAGCGCGGTGCGGATTGCGGTCTCTTTGCGCCGTGTCGCAGCGCGCGCAACAAGAAGATTGGCGATATTCAGGCAAGCGATCAGCAGCAAACAGCCTGTAGCCGCAAACATGGCATAGAGCCCGGTCTGCAGTCGAAACACTTCGCCTTCGAGGATCGGCCGAATGTTGGCAGCATCGTTGACGGGCCCATCCGGAAACTGCCGCCGTATCTGCCGCTGGATCGTGTCCAATTCCGCCGTCGCCTGATCAATTGTGACCCCGGGCTTGAGCCGCGCAATCGCATCGAGGTTGTGCGCCGTGTGCAGGGCCATCGCAGCGGGAGACCGCTCGCGATAAATCGGCGTCCACATCTGGATCTTGCTATCGGGATAAATGAACCACGCCGGAAGAATTCCAATGACAGTGAAAGGTCTGGCGTCGAGCAGAATCGTTTTTCCGATGAGGCCAGGGTCGCCTCCGTAGCGCCTCTTCCACAGGCCCCAGCTCAAGATGACCGTGGCATTCGCTTGAGGACGATCGTCACTCGGAAGAAAGACTCTTCCCACCGCCGCATCCACCCCGAGCAATGCAAAGATGTTCCACGAAGCCTGCTCGGCATCGGCCAACTCCGGCAATTCACCGGCCGAACCTGAGAGGTTGTAGCTCGCCCGTCTTTTGATGGCCATTCCCTCAAAGCTCTGCGCCTGCGCTTGCCAGGAAACATAGGTGCCGCCGGCGAGCACATTGTCCTGAAATGCGCCTTTGACGTTGGCCTCGTAGAGTCTGACCAGCCGGCTCTGATCTTTGAACGGCAGCGGCTTCAACAACACGGAATGAACTACGGTGAAGAGCGCAACATTGGCTCCGATACCCAGGCCCATTACGACGATGGCTAGGACGGAAAATCCGGGAGTGCGGACAAGCCTGCGAAGGCCGTAACGGATGTCGCTGAGCAGCAGTTCAAGACCCTGCCAGCTCCACGTATCGCGCACCTGGTCGCGTAGCGTGGCGGGATTGCCGAAGCTGCGCAGCGCGGCACTCCGCGCCTCTACCGGGCTCATCCCGCGGGAAATGTTCTCGGCGATATGCTGGTCGAGGTGAAACTGCAACTCATCGTGCAGTTGTTCGCCCGCTTGGTCGCGGCGAAGCAACATATTGCATTGCATCAGAAGTTTGTGCAACCAGCGCATGGATCAGGACTCCTGCACAACAAGGTTGATGGCCTCAGAGAGGCGAGCCCATTGCGTGGTCTCTGAATCCAATTGCTTGCGTCCGGCAGCGGTGAGCGAATAGAACTTCGCCTGGCGCCCGGTCTCGCTCTCCGCCCACTTCGCTTTGATCCAGCCCTGCTGCTCCAGCCGGTGCAACGCCGGATAGAGCGAGCCCTGCTGCACTTGCAACACCTCGCCGGAGATCTGCTGGATTCGCTTGGCAATGGCCCACCCGTGCCGGCCTTCAATCGAGAGCGTTTTCAGAATCAACAGATCGAGAGTTCCCTGTACGAGATCGCTTGGTTTACCCATACTATGATTATCTTCACAAGGTGATTGTAGATAGTCAAGGTATCGTTTTCCGGAACGTAGCTCTGAGCTGCTCGGATGAGTCCCTAGTGCATGCCACATGAATTTGCCCAAATCGTAAACCATTGAATTCAATGGACCGCACATCGAAGGATGGCATTGATGAAACGTGCTCTGGCCGGATGACCGAGCGAACCCTCAATATACCTACAGTGTCGCAATTTAGGCTATGTGGGGCGCCTTTTCTTTGCGTGAGATGTACGATGGCAGCGTCTTAGCGAATCGAAGAACACTGTTTGGAACGGCGTTTGCCGGAGGGTATTTCGATGAAGAAGCTGCTGCTGTGCGTTGTTGCGCTGGCTGCGATGTTTGGAACGGAGGCGCGGGCGCAGGATCTTTCTGGCAACTGGCAGGGCACACTGAAGGCCGGCCAAGACCTGCGCGTCATTTTCAACTTTTATAAGGGTGACAAGGATGCCTGGAGTGCGAAGATGTACAGCATCGATCAGGGCGGGCAGGCGATCCCGGTCACGTCGGTGACCAAGCACGAATCGAGCATCAAGATATCTGTCGACATGATCGGCGGGACCTTTGAGGGAAAGCTGGGCGAAGACGGCAAGACGATTACCGGTACGTGGACGCAGGGGACGCAGCCGCTTCCGCTGACGTTAGTGCGCGCCACGCCGGAGACGGCGTGGGATATTCCCGCGCCTCCTCCTCCGCCGAAGCGGATACCAGCGGATGCTAATCCGACGTTTGAAGTAGCAACGATCAAGCCGACCCAAGAGGGGACGCGCTTTTCAATCCATCCCACGAGAGGCGGCGAGCTCGTCGCAACCGACGCGTCTCTCGCCTACCTAATCAAGTTCGCCTATGAAGTTCACCCTCGCCAGATCACGAAGGGACCAGCTTGGCTTGACACGGATAAGTATGACTTGACCGCCAAGCCCGACATAGAGGGCCAACCCAGCCTGAAGCAGATGAGGGTGATGGTTCAGAAGCTCCTGGCCGATCGTTTTCAGCTTACTTTCCATCGCGAGAAGATTGAGCTCCCCGTGTATGCGGTCACCGTGGCAAAAGGCGGACCGAAGCTTACTATGAACAACACCAATCCCGATGGCAATCCTGGCTATGGCGGGGGACCTGCAGGGATGCGAGTAGTGAACTCGACCATAGCGGAATTCGTCGGCTTTGTTCTGAACGACTCTGTTGCCCTGCCGGTGGTCGATCAGACGGGACTCGGTTCGGCGAGGTACAACTTTGTCCTGAAGTGGACGCCAGATGCTTCTCAATCTCAGCCCGGAGGCATGGCCGCGGGTGCTCCACCGGCTGACAACGCGGACGCGCCCCCGGACATCTTCACTGCGATGCAGCAGCAGTTGGGGTTGAAGCTGGGGTCGACAAAGGCTCTTATGGATGTGATGGTGATCGATCATGTGGAAAAGCCGTCGCCAAATTAGGCAGCCGAACTTCCTCAAACAGGGTTTTTGAGTAACTTGCCTTCGGGAGCAACTTACCGAAAACTCGACTTGAGCTAAGGATCGTGCAGCCGCAAAGTGGATTGCTGCCGAGAAGCAGACTCAGGACCAATGGCTGCCCGTGACAAAATCGAGCGACTTCTCCCGTATGGAGGCGACCCATCTGGCCCGATGCAAGCAACAAAAGACCTGTTGGCCAGCCTCCCCCAGCTAGAGAGGGAGCTTCAGAATCAGGTGAAACTACAGCAAGCAATCGCACAGCCCACCACCAATCCTTCACTGCCGCAAGACCCGCACCCCGCTACCGCAAGCGCGTTCGCCGCTATCATCAGCGGCGAGCGTAAATACACCGAGATCAAGGTACCCTGCCTTGCTATCTTCGCGGTGCCGCATGACCTAAGCGCAGTCTTCCCGGGGGACGCAACTCGCCACGCCGCAGTGGTAGCAGCCGACATCGAGAGAAGTACCAGACTGTCCAATGCCTTCGAAGCAGGTGTTCCCTCAGCGAGGGTGGTCCGTCTGCATAACGCGAGTCACTACGTCTACCGTTCCAACGAAGCAGAAGTGCTGCGCGCTGTGAATGAGTTCCTCGGCAAGTTGCCACAACTCCGGTGAATGATCCGGATCGAACGTAGCCGCAGGGATAAATCAACCGCCGAGCGCGGAGGCCGAACCAAGCGCTCTACGAGTGACCTCGTAACGTGCACTCGCAATCCATGAAACACGCGGTCCGCTCTTGGGAGATTAAGCGACGTTTCCCTCAATTGGCCCTCCTGCGCGAACACCCGGTTCCTCAAAAAGGCTTTGTGTAAGCGTCCGCGATCCGGCCTGGAAAGCATCCACTAGGAAGGTTGAATGGGATCATGCTGGTTGCGTCTTAGCACTTAATGACGAGTGCCGCAGGGATGCTCTATCATGCCTTCAACGTCTTTTCAGGCCGGTTGAGAGTTGGAAACTGTGGGTCTCCCTGGGCTCAGCCCCAGCACGGGCGGAGTATTGATCGGATATCGATCCTACGCGAACTCTGAGGGCCAGACGAGCATGCGCACGCAACGATCGGCGGCGATGGTCGATCAGGCCGTTTTTATTGCGATGGCGATACTGGCGATCCTCGCTTTCGCCGGTTTCCGTCTTGAAGCGCAATCGGCCGTCATGGTCAAACTCGTGATTGTGAGGAAGCCCGGAGTCCCCGATGGGAATGCCATGGCTACCGTCAGGGCGCCCATCCACGTAAAGGGCAAGGTCACCGTGCGCGAGAAGACCGGCCACATCGCCATTCATGCCCTCCAGGCATGGATCATCATGAATGGCCAGGGTGCACTCCTACTATTGTCGCCGGAGAAAAAAGGTGGGCAATATCAGCTCCGCTATTACCAACTGGATGAGGGCAAGGGACGCATGCTCGGCGACGTGCCCTTTGCCCAGGCGACGATGGAGGAATCGCGGGCGACCGACGCGCCGTGGGCCTTTGCTCTGAGCGGAACAGACTCCTCGACAACGCAACCGGTCATCGTCGCAGGAGATACACAGGCCATCCACGCCCAGCTCCCCGCTGCCTCCGATCCGCACTTCTCCGCAGATACTCTGTCCTTTCAATCCGCAGGCGAGACCAGAACGCTCAAGGTCCCGGCGCTCCTGGGACAAGAAACGCTTGGCCACATTTACGCCCCGCGCACACCCGACGCGCGAGTCGCTTATCTCCAGTTCTTACCCGACGGAGATTCCCTTACCACAACCTCGAATGGCGAGGTAGAATCCGGGCGCTGGATTACCGACGGCTCCTCGTTTCGTATCACTCCGTTGCAGCCTGCAAAGGGAGCGGTAAAGGGCCCTGTTACCGTCTGGCGTCTGGCCGATCTGCAAACGGTGATGGGCGTTCCCGCCGGGAGCCATCTGAACGTACGTCTACTGCAACCGCTTTCTTCGCGAACGGCCAAAAAGGGCATGCCGGTTCAGGCGGTATTG
Source organism: uncultured Acidobacteriaceae bacterium (assembly GCA_963717225.1). Classification (GTDB taxonomy): domain Bacteria; phylum Acidobacteriota; class Terriglobia; order Terriglobales; family Acidobacteriaceae; genus PALSA-350. Next base: position 63,529 of record CAVQWB010000018.1, read on the forward strand.
ATTTCCCCTGGGATATTCGACGGTGGCATCCTGCTTCCACAAGGGAGTGAATTCGATGGCGCCCTGGTAGCAGCGCACGGTGTGGGCTGGGGCATCCGGCATGAGACGGCCGCGCTCACTATCCACTTTGACTCGATCAAGCTATCCGATGGGCGTACCCTAGCGATTGATGCGCGGGTTTTCCACGTAGAGAACGCGCGTGAGTCCGTATCCACAACAGGAACAATTGAAGGAGTTCGAGCCACAGGGACCTTAGGACATTCGGCGGAGAACCAGATCGCTTCGCTGACCCAGATTGATCCCATCGCCTACATATTTACCGCCGCAGCAGGCTCCGGAGTGCTCGGATTCGCTGAGCCTGAGATTCTCTACAATGCCGGGACAGAACTCGACCTTGCGTTCAACAAGCCGGTAATCACGGCCAAGAATTATCCACCGCGGGTCCCCCGGATGGATCTTTCCGGTGAGCGGTCTGTCCAATTCAATGCCGTGGTCCGAGAACTCCTCTTCCGCACGCAGACTGAGAATACCCACCAGCTTTCCGATATCACCAATCTGATCTTCATTGGCAATCCGGAGGCGCTCCGCCGCGCCTTTCTGGCCGCGGGCTGGACCGCGGCCGACACGCTCACCGCCGCCGCCACGTTCGAAACGGTGAAGACACTGGCAGGAAATCAGACCTACACCCAGGCTCCCATGTCGGTGCTGATGCTGGGTGACGAGAGGCCTATCTTTGCCATGGAGAAGAGCACAAATACTTTCTCTTCGCGGCATCACGTGCGTGTCTTTGCCACCGGCGAGACCTTCGAGGGCGAGCCGGTGCTCACCGCCTCATCCACGCAAGATATCGGCATTGCTTTCTCCTCTGCGCAGAAGACCTTCATTCACGTGATCGACCAATATCTCGACAATGAACGATCGAAGGTGACCAACGACCTGGATTTTACCGGGTGCGTGGACAGCGTTGACCTGGTATCGCGGCCATGGGTGCCGCGGGATGCCTACAACTCGACAGGCGACCGCTTGATCACGGATGGTGACGCCGCCGTGCTGCGCCTCAACCATTGCGAAGCTCCATACGCCACGCCGGCTACCGCGGCCGAACGAGCGCCGGTGATAGAGCGCACCGAGCGCGACACAGTGCTCACTATCAAAGACACGTTGTATCGCGGCAATCTGGTGTATACGAGCATTTCCGGCGGAATCAAAGTCCACCAATACTTCGCGACCCAAGGCGAACTCAGCGAAGACACTGGCGCATGGCGGCGAAGCGATGCCTCCGGCACCGATTACAGGGTGGTGCGCACCTCGCAGCCGCAATTGCAGCGCAGAAAATGGGGCGGAGAGGCCACCGTAGCGCCGGCCGAATTGGATGCCGAGGCGCAATCGCGCATCGCCGCCCATAAGTGGGACCCGCCACACTATGAGATTGGGCTTAACCTGGGTTACTCAAACTACAAAAATCACGAGATGGAGGCAGTGTTTGTCTTACTGCAATCGGCCAGCAACCCGAACATGTACGCCCTTGGGCTTGCGGATAGCGTCTACGACGGATGGGCTGCAAGCGTATCGTTGACGCTCAACAGTTGGAACTGGTTCTCGAACGAGTTCACCTATACACGCGAGCAAACCAAATTCATTCTGGAAAGTTTCAGTGTTGTGACCCAGCCGGAGCCGCTGCCGCCGTTGGGAGCCCAAACCGTTGGCTGGACCACCCGGCGATTCGCTTACAACACCGTGTTCAACCTACGCCCCAGGAAGTCAAGGTGGCGTCCTTATATAGAAGCCGGTCCAGCACTTCAATTGCTGGCGCTGGCCAGTGCGCCCTTGAAACAGCCCAACGGATTTTTCCGGCTCGGCCTCTCCAATATAGGACTGATCCAGGCGGCCATCGATTTCGGCGGAACTCCGCCACTCAACGGCGGCGGGATTTACCAGCCTGCCCTCCAATACGGTGGCGGCTTCAAGTTTCGCATCACCCCCCGCCTGATGATGCGCGCGGATTTCGGCGAGACCTGGAGCGCAAATCCCAAAGTTGTCAAAAACAGCTATACGGGCTACATACCCACCGGACTCGATAACACCTACTCCACTTCCGTCTTCTATAGCGGAGCGCCCGCAAGTTATATCCAGCAACGCAGCACCGTTGGCTTCGCGTTCACCTTTTGATCGCTTCGGCGAGATGGTGGATAAATATAAGCATGACAACATCGGCCAAGAGGTAGAGGGAGCGAGTTGCTGCATTTGTTGTAGAAAATAACCTATAACCAACAGGATCGAATAACCATCATGAGAGAGAAGCAAATCGACATTGCAGCCGGTGCGGCAGATTCATCCCCAATCACCGAAACCATGGAGTCGAACTCTCTCTTCACCCGGCGTGAAATGCTGGGAATAACCGGTATGGCCGGTTTGGCCGCTTTGACCGGTATGGCACCCAATGCTGTCACGCAGACTCCGCAAAAACGGCCTTCTATCGCCTGTCTCGTTAGCTATTGGGGTCTCCCGACTTCACATGCGGACTGGATCGTAAACAAGCTGCTGGACGGTTATTGGTGGCACGGCGCCCACACTCCTTCGCGAGTCGATGTGGTGTCCGTTTACATCAATCAGTTCGACACGAGCGTACTGGGCCAGAAAGTATGCAAAGCAAAAAATATTCCCATCTACAAGACAGTCGGCGAGACGGTAACACTTGGGGGGAGCGAACTTGCTGTGGACGGTGTTGTCATAGTCTGTGAACACGGGAATTATCCAACTGATCTCAAGGGGCACTGGCTCTTGCCGCGCTGGTGGATTTACCAGCAGGTTATCCGGCTCTTTGAGCGGAGCAAACGCTCGGTGCCCGTGTTTAACGACAAGCACCTCTCCTACAATTGGGACGACGCCAAGTGGATGTTTGACAAATCCCGTGAACTTAGATTTCCCCTCAGCGGGGGGTCCTCCATACCGATCTACTTCCGCAAGCCCGAGATAGAACTCGCTATCGATACGCCAATTAAGAACTCGATTGTGGTTGGAGACGCCGCAGATGAAGGAGCCATCTTCCATTGTGTCGACGTGCTGCAGTCCTTTGTTGATCGCCGAAAGGGAGGTGAGACAGGCGTCAAGTCAGTGCAGTCCATTCGCGGGCCAGAAACATGGAAGTGGGTCGAACGCACTCCTTGGGCCAACAACCTGCTCGTAGCAGTGCAGAAAAATTTTGACCTGAAGCCGGGATACCTTCAGGAGGGCAGGCAATCAAACGTCTGCATCGTGGAGTATAACGACGGGACCAATGCAGCCGTAATTTCAGGCAGGGGTGTGGGGTGGACCTACGCCGGCGAAATCGAAGGGCAGAAAGACCCGACGATCATCTCCATGCTTGGCTGGCCCGGCCCTGTTTCGCAGTACCACGCTGCGAACGCCCACGAGCACTGGATTACAGAGATGATGCTCACCCGAAAGGAACCGTTCAATGCGGAGCGGCTGCTTCTGTCCACCGGGATTGTGAACTACTACATGGATTCAAACTGGGAGAATGGCCGTTACTCCGCCGTCGGACGCCGCATCGAGACACCGTACATGAACATGGCATATCACTCGACACACGGACCGCTCTTCGAAACGGGGCCGCGCCCGCCGAACACCCCCTACATTCGGGGATTTGAATCATAGGCTCCGACCTGCCCGAATGGTGTTCCCCATCACGTTGACCCGATGAAGAACGCCGTTCAGAACTATGGGCCTGACCGCGGCGGGTGGATGCACTAAGCAGACTGTGAGTCTGGACATTCTGTGATAGAGCCTTTCCATTGCGCAGGTTTCTCACGTGGGCGCATACTTTCGTGTTGATGTGGAGGCGCTTATGACGAGCGGACAGACTGGAATCCTGAGAGATCCGAATGACGGCGTGCATTGTGGGACAACCGTTGCCTCGCTGGTGGTCGGCGCGGCGTTTCTTGCGCTGTGGTTCTGGCTGCTGCCGTCGTGGTTGGGCTTTGAGGTGGGTGCGGCGCGATGGCGGTGGATTGCGGCTGTGCCCTCGGTACTGGGTTTCGCGGTGGCGGTGCGGTGTATCTGGGACTTCGGAAGGACGGGACACGGGACGCCGGCTCCGATGGCTCCGCCAGAGAGGCTGGTGGTAGTGGGGCTGTACCGTTATGTGCGGAATCCGATGTATCTGGGTTTTTTTGCGGGTTGGGCAGGGCTGTGGGTGATCTTCTGGCGAGCGAGCGTGGCCGCGATTGCGTGGGCGTGTGCGATGCTGGCGGCCGTGGCTCTGTTTGTCGTGCTGTACGAGCAGCCGACGCTGCGAAGGAAGTTTGGCGCGGACTATGAAGAGTACTGCAGAAATGTCCGCGCCTGGATTCCGCGAATGCGCCCGTGGGTGAGGTGAGACGGCTGGGCTATGACGGTATTGAACTTGGGAACGGATGGTCAGACAAGCCGTTGGAGTTCCTTCAAGAGCAACTCGCCGGTAAAACCTATCACGTGGACCTGGGCAGGATGTTCGAAATAGCCCGGCAGAGTTCGTATCGCGGATATTTCTCGATGGAGTTCGACACCAACGGCGGAGACCCTTTCACGGGGACTGCGAAGCTAATTGACGAGACGCTGCATTACTTTGCGTAGGGAGATGTATGGCAGACGAAAAAGACCTCAATCGCCGTGATTTTCTGATAACCGGTGCGGCCGGGCTCACCGCACTCGGAAGCGCGGCTTTTCTTAGCCGCCCGGGCCTCGTGATGGGGGCGAACGACCGTGTACGCGTGGCGATCTGCGGAGTACGTGGGCGGGGCGGGGATCATCTCCACAACTACTCACAATTGCCCAACGTGCAGATTGCCGCACTGTGCGACATTGATGAGAACGTCCTACGCCAGCGGCTCGCGCAGATGGAGAAGATGGGCCTGCCGAAACCAGCCACCTATACCGGCGTCAGAAAACTGCTCCAGGACAAAACGATCGATGCTATCTCCATCGCGACCCCAAATCACTGGCACTCCTTAATCGCCATCTGGGCGTGTCAGGCGGGCAAAGATGTCTACGTTGAAAAACCCTGCTCTCACAACCTATGGGAGGGCAAGCAATTGGTGAGCGCGGCCCAACGGTACAACCGCATCGTCCAACACGGAACGCAGAGCCGTTCCGCCACCACAATCCGCGAGGCGGTGCAGAAAATGCGGCAGGGCATTATCGGCGAGACCTATATGGGTCGCGGGCTCTGCTATAAGTGGCGAGACACCATTGGGAAGGCTCCCGTGCAGCCCATTCCGCAAGACGTTGACTACGATTTGTGGACCGGACCGGCGCCTGAGCACGCATTTACGAAAAACCGGTTCCACTACAACTGGCATTGGTTCTGGTACTACGGCAATGGCGATCTTGGAAACCAGGGTATTCACCAGGTGGACACGGCTCGATGGGGGATGGGTCTGGGCTTTCCCAACAAAGTAAGTGCGATCGGCGGCCATTTTATGTTCGACGACGATCAGCAGACTCCAAACGACCTGAACTGCGCGTTCGAATTCGACCTGCCGAACGGCCGGCGCCGCATGATCACTTTCGAAGTCAGGCATTGGATGACCAATCATGAGGCCCAGATCGGAACACCCAGTCTTGGCACGCCCGAGCCAAAAAAGTCGACCGTCACCGAGAAGCTCGGTCCAATGGCAGGCAGCCACAATACGGTCGGAAACATATTCTACGGATCAAAGGGATATCTTGCTACGGGCGATGAAGATGCGGATACCTATGCCGTCTGGATGGGTCGCGATCAAGAACAACAGACGGTCGCGCATGGCGGCTCGGAGCTGGCTCACTTCAAGAATTTCATCGATTGCGTGATCAGCCGGAACAAGGCCGATCTGAATGCCCCCATTGAGGAAGGCCACATCTCTTGTGCGCTTGTACACCTCGCGAATGCCTCCTATCGCCTAGGCCGGACGATAAACTTCAATCCAGACACCCAGCAAGTTATCGGCGATGAAGAAGCGCATCAGCTCTTGCACGACGGCGATCGAGGCTACCGGGCGCCTTTCGTGGTGCCGGAACAAGTCTGAGGCTTCTTCTTAACCGGGGATCCACCGGCCGGCGACGCGCGACTATTGAATGCTTCGAAGGTAATGTCCTCCTCGCAGGTTGGGCTGCCGCACGCTGCCCGAAGCCGAAACTGAGAATAGCGCCGCAGGGGCTAAACAGGCTGCGGAAAAACTCATGTTTTGTATCGGGGCACGACTTTAGTCGGTCAATGTATTCCTGAGACATGCTTTCCTCTACGGTTGGATACTTTGATTCTGAGGTGGGTGGCCGGGACCTGCGATGAAGCTAGTCAGCCCGCTTGCTGCTCGCTCGCCGTGGCTTTGGCGTGCTCTTGCCCTCGAGATTGAGCGCCACTGCAGCGCGAATGAGATCCTTCAAAGCCGCCTCATCGACCTTGTCGCCTTCGTGGAAGTCGATGGCGCGTCTGACATTTCCGTCGAGGCTGGAGTTGAATAGACCTGAAGGGTCCTCCAACGCAGCTCCCTTGGCAAAGGTCATCTTTACAACGTTCTTGTACGTCTCTCCCGTGCAGACGATGCCACCGTGGGAAAAGACGGGAGTGCCCATCCACTTCCATTCTTCGACGATCTCAGGGTCTGCCGCGTGGATGATTCGGCGCATTTTCGCGAGCATCTTCCCGCGCCAGTCCCCAAGCTCGTTGATCTTCGCGTCGATGGATGCAGAGGCAGACTCCAAGGGGACGGACCTTTCTCGCGCACCGCACTAGCTCTCGCACCTAATTTAGCTGCGCTCAGCGTAGACCTGCAACCCCAGGCAACGCGGCGGTTGGTGCTGGACGGGTACCCCATGTTCGCCACACCTGCCCCGGCGTGCCGTGGGGCGTACATGGGCCGAAAATGGATTCTTCCAATGCTTTCACTCCATGCACCAGGGTTCCTGCTCTTGGCCCGCACTCCGTTTGCCCGTCCACGAGTAGCGTCGGGCTGGGCTTGCGAGGGTGTGTGAGAAGTTGCTTTTTGAAGGGTACGGGCTTCAGCCCGTACGTTAACTACCCAACATAAGACGGGCTTTAGCCCCTGAGGGCATCTCTTTGTGCTCGATTAAGCAGCCCTCAGCGGCTGAAGCCGATTCATCTTGACTGCTAAACGTACGGCCTAAAGGCCGTACCCTTCAAAGCACCTTCTCACACACCCTCTTGCGCCCTATCTTTCTCGGCCCATATAGGCCCCACGGCACGCCGGGGCAGGTGTGGCGACGCCGGGGTACCCGTCCAGGAAAAAGGGCATCGTGATTTGCTCCAACAACCTAAACAGCCGGCGTAGCCTGCAGGCGGCGCCAGAAGAAATACGAGAGCCCCCAGAGCACGCCGAAGGCCGCCGACCAACCCCACGCCCAGGGGCCATCGCCCACCGAGAAGTGGGCGATAAGCGCCGAGACGAGGTTGATGGCAAAGCCCGCGTAAGCCCACTCCTTGAGCCGCGCCGGCACGAACGGCAGCAGCAGCGCCAGTACCCCCAGGATCTTGGCGACGCTCAGCTCCACCTGGAAAGCATGGTTCGGAAACCCCAGTTGCGTGAAGACCTTGACAACCTGCGGGCTCGCCAGCTCGTTGTAGGCGGTGAAGCTCATCAGCAGGCAGAAGAGCACGGTTACGGTCCAATAGACGATGGTCTTGGTTTTGGCGGTGTTAAAGGCGCCGGCGAGGGCGGTCTTTTGCAGGGTGGATTCCATGGGGTTCTTCCTCCTTTGCTTTAACGCTTCGCGGCGTTGGGCGACCAACCGGGGGCCTCAACGCCGAACTGCTTTGCGTACTCGATGTTCAATCGCTGCCAGCCGAACTTCATGGCGTCGGGGCCGACGATGCGTCCCAGCGGCTCACCCGCGAGGAGCCGGTCAAGCACGTCGAAGCAGATGTGCCAGCCCGCGGCGCCCCACGAGATGAAGCGGTGGTCGATGTTGTGCCAGAGCGTGAGGCGCGTCCCGCCGCCGAATGCCTCGAGCTCCCACCGCAGCTCGTTGCCACCCCAGTTGTACTCGAGCAGCCTCGGCGGCTCCGCCCGCTTCACGGTGCTCTCGAAGACCTGCGACTTCGGCGTCCCGACCAGCGAGAGTTTCACCGGCCCCACAGCGGCCAGGTTCCGATCGGCGTCGAACGGTGCCCATTCGCAGAGGTGGGCAGGATCGGTTAGCGCCAGCCACACCATCGCGGGCGGGTGACGGAACTCCCGGACGAGGATGAGTGTCCACGTATCTCCGCCCTTTCTTACCTGCGCCCCGCTGGCGGGACCCGGTGAGTACTGTGCGCAATCGGCCATCTTCTTCTCCTTGTCCTTCTTCTCCTTGTCCGCCCTACCAGCGCATCAACTGCGTGACCTGAATGAGATTGCCGCAGGTGTCGTTCAGCATGGCAATCTTGGAGGCCGTCACGTCTGTTGGTGGCATGGTGAACTGGGCGCCGCGCGCTTTCATCCGCTCGTAATCGGCCTGCACGTCGTCGGTGAAGAACATGGCCGCGGGCTGGTTTTGCTGGAAAATGGCTTGCTGGTAGGCTTTCGCCGCCGGGTTGTTGTTGAGCGCCAGCTGCAACTCCGTGCCGTCCGGGTCCTCCGGTGAGGCCACCGTCAGCCAGCGGTATGGGCCCTGACTGAAATCGGCCTTCTTGACAAAGCCCAGTACCTCCGTATAGAAGTGCAGGGCCTTGTCCTGGTCGTCCACATATACGCTGGTGATTTTGATTTTCATTTCGTTTCTCCTTTGTCACGTTCGCGGCTTGGGCCGCGTCGTCTTCTCCTTGTTTTCTTTTTCGTTGGTGTCAACTGAGCCATGCGGTCCAGGTGGCGTTCGAGAGCATCCAGGTGAGCGGACCAGAACCGGCGGAATGGAGCCAGCCACATATCGACCTCCTGAAGTGGTTCAGGTTTCAGCCGGTAGAGACGGCGCTGTGCGTCCACCGTGGATTCCACGAAACCCGCCTCGCGCAGCACCCGCAGGTGCTTTGACACCGTCGGCTGCGGCATACGAAGTTGACGCTCGATCTCTCCTACCGACTGTTGTGACGAGATCAGGAGACTCAATATCGCTCGGCGGTTGGGCTCCGCAATGATTTCGAAAACAGATTCCACTCTTTTGATATACTCCGCACGGCATATGCGTGTCAAGGTATATACGGGTGATGGGCCTGGGCAATATCGTCCGTGGTGATTGCCTATCCATCTCTTATCTTGCTCTTACCTGGGAATCCCGATCAGCAAGCCCGCACTCATCCCGATCGATTTCTGATGATCCCCAGCAAAGCTGTAGCCGAAGGCAGGTTCGAGAAACCAGCCAAAGCGATGCCTGGTGGTTGGCCAGAACATGAAGTCACCGGCTAACTCGCCGGCGATTGAATTGGAAGTTTTTCCGTTTTGCCTGACATGCTCCCATTCCGGGCCCACTCCCAGCATGAACTCCGCTTTCGGGGAGAGTGTCCAGGGTTTTTTGAACAGCAGGTCTGTATCCCATTCGGTGGCGTGGTGGGTAAAAAAGGGCGACACTCCTACCTCCAACTCCAGCCAGTTCTCTATCGGTGTGGTTTCGGCGGCGAGGTTCGGCGCAAAGGAGGCCGCACCTCCGCTCACATTCCAACTTGTAGCCGCACCAAGCTCAAGAATGGCCGCTGGCTCTTTCTCTTGAGCTGCCATTTGCGCACTACCCGGGGATGGGCTTGACGCAGTTTGCCCCTCCATAGGCAAGCTGGAAAATAGAAGCGCGCACGCGACCGCGAGGGTGGAGACACGAGTACGCATGGCTACCTCCAGATTGTTGCATAGGTCCGCACCAGGGCGCGGAAACAGAACATTCGGTATTTCGAGCGACAAGTGGATACCATAGGTACGTTCCAAGCCAGCCGGAAGCTCGGCGGTGCAAAATGAATTTCGGAAAGTGAGGCCAAATTCCTCAAACTCATTATGAAAATCATCGTACAGATCTCGCTGGACTTCACCTCCATCCTCAAAGCTCTCGAAACCGCACGGCTCGCCGTCCGTTCAGGAGTTGATTGGTTGGAGGCGGGCACTCCCCTCATCATTTCCGAAGGAATGAACAGTATTCGTGCTCTGCGCGCCGAGTTTCCCGAGGTTCCCATCGTGGCTGACCTGAAAGCCATGGATGGCGGTTGGACTGAGGCCCAGATGACAGCAAGAGCGGGAGCAACCCATGTCGTGGTCATGGAGCGTGCTCATCCAGAGACGATTAAAGCGATGGTGAAGGCCGCAAAGGATTTTGGTTTGAAGGTCATGGGGGACAATCTCGCTGCCGAGGACAGGGTTGCAGCCGCAAAAAGGCTGGAGGACCTTGGCTGCGATTACGTCATTCACCATATCGGGTACGATGAACGCCGCGGCCTCGCGGGGATGGGAAAGCCATATCCCAGTCCGCTCGACCAATTGCGCGAGGTGGTTGCGGCGGTGGCGGTGCCAGTCCAGGCGGTTGGCGGTCTTTCGGTTGAACAGGCGATCCGCACTCCCGAATTCGGAGCGCGTCTGGTTGTTCTGGGCGCTCCCCTTATTGAGGGCGACTCTTCAAGCAATCTCGAAGACCAGCTCCGAGTGGTTTGCGACAGAGTTCATGCCTATCAGCCCTAAGCGGAGATTCCAGGTGCTGAAGCCCCAATGCGTTTTCACAACTTACCCTATCTATTTCCGTGAGGATCATTCCTGTCTTTCCCCGAACTGTCCTGTGCTAATTTTCCGAAGGCTTCTCGATGTGGTCGACGATAAATAATTCTGACGGGCCCTTTTGGGGCAGCATTTTTATCCCTAGTTGCTCCTTCAGCGCATCCGCGAACGTCGGTGCGTCCTCGTCCAATTCAAGTGGCGAACCTCGCGCCACTTGATCAACCACCTTTCTCCACTCCAGGCTGTAGTCGACCGTTCCTTGAATCCCCGTCTTATCCACCATGGGGCGTTCGACAACCCCCACGCCGGTCATAATCGCGGCGAAACGCGCCATGGACACATCTCTTCCCCCGTCTTTCATCCGGCCAGGTTTGCTGGGTCTCAGGCGATAAGGCCCCCCGCAGACCTCAGGATATCCGTCCGCATCGACTTCAATCTGGTTTTGCAAGGCCGCAGGTTTCAGGCATACCGGGTCGTCTGCTCGATGGAGCCGCAGTTGTGGCCCGAGCTTTCCCGGCTTCGCCAGAACCAGCACGTAAAGCGGTACGACTCGGGTCTCGTAGTGGACCGTTAGTTTGAACCGATCAGCAAGCAGAGATTGCATCATCAGGCGGTAGTCAGCTCTCGTAGGATTGCCTGGCGCCCGCGCTTCAATGTCGAATCGGTCCTCAGTCGTCCATGGCACATGTAACTCGAGGGACCGCAGCTGGATTTGCGTAAGACTGTAAGCAAAAGCGATGAATTGGATAAGCTTTATATTTTTTGCCAGGTATAAGTTTCCGGGGGGGAACGGGGCCATCCCCAAGCAACGGGCTAACGTTCATAGACGCCTCGTCTTCGGACTTATTCCTTCTGACCGAAGCAACCTCGAACTCCAGCCTCTTTCCCGTTGCGACCGGTGTCTGAGCAGTTGTTGGCGATGTCGTCGCAGGTGACGTGTGCCCCTGGCCAAACGAGACCGGCCCAATGATGCAGAATAATCCAGCAACGCCGAGCGATAGGCTTCTACTCAAACCCAGTTTTCGAGTAACCTGCTCGGTCATGCACAAATAAGGCTCCTCTTCATCCGATCCGCTCAAGCCACAGACGCAAGGCAAAGGTTATTCGCTCGCATTTAGGGGAGATAATGAAAAGAGGTTCAGATGAATCGACTTGCCATTTTATTCCTGCTTGGCTGCTCATCGGCCTTTGCCTACGGTACAGCCATCACCCCTAATGTGTCCGCGGTCAAGGCCGGGCCTATTGCGGTAGTGTCATCGCCACAGTCGCTCAAAATCACCTGGGATGACGCCGCCAATCAACACTGGCAAACGATCTTCTCGCTTGACTCGACAAAACCTTTGATCACGGCGATCTCCGTAGATGGCCGCAATATCGTTGAGCTGGCAAAACCATACTATCGATGTTCCACCGGAAAACGCCGTGGTGGGTGGGACGCCTTCTTTGACTTCCCTCCGGCTGACCCGCAGGGAACTCGACAATTTCTTTTTAAGTTTCATCCGGCCACAGTAACTGCCCGGACGGTCGGGGATCGAGTGGAAGTAACCTTTGATGGAGTGAGGGTCGGAATCTTCACAGGTTCACTCCGCTATACGTTCTACCCAGGCACTCCACTCATTCAGCAGTCCGCGCTCCTCAGCACTCATGAGCCCGACACAGCCTTCTACTATGACGCTGGATTGGAAATGACAGCTGAGCAGGATCGCCGGGCCGGTGGAACTATGGAGTCGCACATCTCCTACTACGACGTCGAGGGGAAGCTACAGGAGATCACGCCGCCATACGGTTCAGATCGTCACTCGCTGAAAGCGCACTATCGCACGGTGGCGGCGAAGATGGGCGCGGGGAGCATTGCAGTCTTTCCACCTCCGCACCGCTATTTCTTTGCGCGTGACTACACGACGAATCAGGGATACCTCTGGTACAGTTCCTGGCGGGGTAGGGTTGGACTCGGAGTGCACCAGTACCCCGACGACGATACGACCATCGATCCATGGATGAACGCGCCGCCGGACTCCGTTCAGGAAATGAGCTTGTTTCTGTTGCCGAGCGCGAAGGACTCGAGCGTAGCGCTCAAGGACGTTCTTGCTTACACGCACAACGATCACTTTGTGCACTTGGATGGTTTTGTAACCTTTGCACCGCACTGGCACCTTGCCTACACCGTGCAGGCCATGGAAAAGGGACTCGATTGGGAGCCTCCTTTCAAGCCGGTGATGAAGGGCATTGGCATTGACTCCGCCATGATCATGGATTTTCACGGCGACGGACACCCTACCGATTTGACTCGCCTTAGGCTCCACGAACTGGACGAGTACTACAAAGCCTGCCGGGCGCAGTCTGACCGGGACTTCTTGCTGATCCCTTCAGAAGAAGCGGATATCTATCTGGGTGGCCACTGGGGGCTGGTATTTCCTCACCCCGTGTATTGGCAGCAGGATCGCAAACCTGGTGAGACTTTTGAAACCGCGGATGACAAATACGGCAAGATCTATCGCATACATGATGCCGAAGACATGTGGAAGATGATCAAGGCAGAAGCTGGATTAGCCTATCAGACTCATCCGCGCACCAAGGGCTCGACGGGCTACCCCGATAAGATTTTGAACACTCCCTACTTTCGAGACAGCAGTTACATCGGCACCGGTTGGAAGGCAATGCCGTCCGATCTGTCTTCGCCAAGGTTGGGGGAGAGAGCATTTAAGACGCTCGATGACCTGAACAATCTCGGTTTGCACAAGCACATGATAGGCGAAGTGGATGTATTTCAGCTCAGTTCGGCGGATGAACTCTACGCGCATATGAACGTCAACTATCTTCGATCGCCTGAACTGCCTTCGTTCGACCACTATGACCGCCTCCTGAACTCGATCGAGAAGGCAGACGGTTTTATAACCACCGGCGAGATCGTTCTCCCATCTACCTCAATGTCTGCGGAGGGTGATCGGACCATCCGGGTCAAAGCAACAATATCCTCGACATTTCCTTTGCGAATCGCGGAAGTAGTGTGGGGCGACGGTGTGACAACCCATCGGCAAATCATTGACCTGCAATCGACGCCGGCATTCTACGATCACGAGTACACGTGGCTGGTCGACACGCCGGGGTGGACGTGGGCACGGTTTGCGGTCTGGGATGTGGCAGGAGACGGCGCGTTCACCAATCCGGTCTGGCGTGATCGTACATAAACGCGAGCGCCCCGAACCTTCTGTCCTAATGATGACCTACATTTGTTATACTACTTCTGTGGCAAACGTTAAGATTGCATACGCCAAAGCTCACCTCCCGGAACTGCTGGCCCGCGTGGCGCAAGGAGAGCGAATCGTCATTTCGCGCTATAACACGCCGATGGCTGAACTCGTGCCGGCGCCTAAAGCGGAAAAGGTCGACCGCAAGTTCGGTACCGGCAAGGGCAAGGCCATGCTCATCGATCCCCGGGCACTGGACCCAATGACGGATGACGAGGCAGAGGTCTTCCTCCAGGGGCTCTATTGACACGTGCGCGTTCTTTTAGATACCCAGGTTATGGTCCACGCCTACATTGGCGACGTTCCACTGTCGCGCAAGGTGTACGCGCTCCTCTCCAGCCCAGAGGCTCTGCCGCTCATCAGCGCAATCTCCATTATGGAAATTGCCATGAAGCACGACGCGGGCAAGCTGAAGATGGGCGCGGCAGAGACGAGGCAGGCGATTCGTGATCTTCGTTTGCAGGTGATCCCCTTTGGCCCGGATCATGCCTTGCGTCTGTATGGTTTGCCGCCCCATCACCGCGATCCCTTCGATCGAATGCTGATCGCGACTGCGCTGGCGGAGGATATTCCACTCATCGGATCGGATCGTCAGTTCAAGAAGTACAAGGGACTGAAAGTGATTTGGCGATGACGAATTCGATCAGCCGCATTCTTTAGCTCTCTACTCGCTGTCCATTTGGATTGCTTCCGGACCGCCTTTTAGGCCCCTGAGGGCAGCGTTTTCCCCAGAGGGTCGCTGAGTGGAGCCGTACCGCGTCGATGCAGACTGGATGAGGTCCAATTCTACGGAATGCGCGGTTTTCTGGAGTCACGCCCTGGTGCTTTGCAGCCGGGTACGACTTTAGAAGCTGCGGAAAAAACCCCTTCCTCCTGCTGCAAAACTGACCCGAATCCGCATATATATAGGTGTGGGCACCAATAACTTTGTCCTGTTGCAAACCATTTGCCGGCCACGTGCGCGGATGATGCATGAAACGCCGGCCCCCCGGAACGGCTCACTGGGCAAATTATCCCGGACAACCTCCTGCCTGGATTCGGACCTTACCACGCATACCACGCATATCACGCACCCTTTCCGTCGGACCTACAGATACCACGCATATCACGCACCCTTTCCGTCGGACCTTACCACGCATACCACGCATATCACGCACCCTTTCCGTCGGGACCTTACCACGCATACCACGCATATCACGCACCCTTTCCGTCGGCCACTTTTGCACCACCTTGGAGGCGAAATACACGCATAACTTTAAGCGTTGCTTAAAACAAAGGACTTAGCCGCGCGTCGGTTCCAACCCAGGGCGAAAGAGGGTGTGTGAGAACTGCTTTAGTCTCGAAGAGCCTGCCCTGAGCTTGTCGAACGGGGACGTCTGAACTTAGCCCAGGACGACAGTCCTGGGTCTGTTTCTACATATCTAGGGACAGTAGCTCTATTGGATGCCGAGTTTTGGCTTTGTATCAGGGCACGACTTTAGTCGGGCCCTGGAGTTTCTACATTCGGGAGAGGGTGGATACATCCAAATCTACGGAATGCGCGAGGTCTCCAGAGTCACCGCTCTGATGCTTTGTATCAGGGCACGACTTTAGTCGGGCCGTTAGAGGCCAACAAAGATCTGGGCTTTAGCCCCTGCAAGGGCACATCCTGTAGCACGCTGTCAAAGCAGGATTGGTACACCTAATTGGCAGAGGAAAAAGCGCAGGGGCTAAAGCCCATGTCTTTGTTGACCTTGAGCGGCACGACTGAAGTCGTGTCCTGATACAAAGCATCAGATCGGTGACTCTGGAGACCTCGCGCATTTCGTAGATTTGGATCCATCCGCCCTCTCTGAAATGTAGAAACTACAGCCCTGAGGTACGCGTTTCTTCCGTCTTACCGCGGACCGGCATGCGCGTAGGAGTCCATTTGAAGGTCCGTCCGATTGGCGGCTGCAGCAGAGCGCACTGGCTCTCGTGCCCATTGCCATTTATGCACGGCTGGCGTAGCGTTTCCCGAAAACGCATGCGAGTATGAGTACTTCAGCGTGTTGCCGTGTAAGAAGAGAGAGAGGAAGGGATGAAACCAAACCGGAGACAATTTCTGGCACTCGCCTCGACCGCAGGAGCATGGTTTCCCTTTTTAAAGGCCGGCGCGCAGCTGAAGGAAGGATCCTCGTCGTGGGCTGCGAGCGCCGAACAAGGCAACCTTGCCCGGGCTTCCGGCACGGCTCCGATGTCGCTCTTCGACGGCAGCAGCCTTATGGGATGGCGCATGCAAGGTCCTGCGCAATGGCGTGTCGAAAGCGGGGAACTGCTTGGATCCTGTGACGCTTCCGGGGGTGGGTGGCTGGCGACGCAGCGCGGCTTCGAGGATTTTGTGCTGAGGTTCGCCTTCCGTTCTAGCAGCGGGGAAACCGGGGTGCTCCTGCGCAACGCTCCTCTCGACTGGTCCCGCTTCTCCCATCCGGCGCATGCCGGCGACCGAACCGTCGGAGTCTACGTGACTCTCACCGGCGCTCGTGCGGGAGAGATGTCTATGCTCACGCTCGATGGGAACGGAAAGGAGACCGACCGCAAGCCGATTCCCGCTCCTGTACGTGAGCAAGCGGGGAGCGGCGACCAGTTCTATCCCGGGGCGTGCGCGCCAATTCCCTGTTCGGGTATCAATGACGCGGAGGGCACCAGGACCGGCTGGCCATCGAGACCTTCGATTCACATCACTCCACGGGCTGATGGCTGGCAGCAGGTGGAAATCACGCTACGCGGCTCAGCATGCCCCTGGGACAAGACCGGTGTCGCGGAAGCTCTCGAAGCGAGAAGCCAGTTCGGAACCCTTGCACTTTTTGTCTCTGGCGGGCACGATGCGCCCGTCCACTTCAAAGAGCTGTCGATATTCGACCTGACCCAGAGGACGGCTGGGTTGGCGCAGAATGCCGGCAATCCTCGCTTTCATCAGATGACCGACCTCTTCTATGCCGAAGGGGTCGCTGCCGGAGACCTTAATCAGGATGGCAGCGACGAAGTGGTGGCAGGTCCCTTCTACTATATCGGACCGGATTACACGACTGCGCGAGAACTCTACCCGCCCACGACCATCAATCCGGCTGGTGTGGGCCAGCACGGCAATTACTCCAACTGCTTTCTAAGTCATATTCACGATTTTACGGGCGACGGCTGGCCGGACGTTTTGATGATTATGGGTTTTGGTCCGAAACCTAATTTCTCGGCGCATCTGTTTGTAAATCCACGCGGCGAACTTCGCCATTGGGATAACTACAACGTGGTGCCCTCGGTCACTTCTGAGACGACCCAGCTGTTCGACATCGACGGAGACGGCCACCCTGAACTAATGATGACGCAGGGCGACCAAGTCGGTTACGCAAAACCAGACGCCTCCGATCCCACCAAACCCTGGCAGTTTTTTCCGGTTTCGGAGAAGGCGACGCGCGCGCCGCACGGCATCGGCGTAGGAGATATCAACGGGGATGGCCGCCTGGATATCGTCACGGCCAGCGGCTGGTGGGAGCAGCCGCCCGCGAGAACCAGCGGTCTATGGAAATTTCATCCCGCGCCCTTTGGCGCGACCGAAGGCGAGCCTGCCCTGCGCGGTGGCGCCGATATTTTGGTGTACGACGTCAATGGCGATGGGGTTCCGGATGTCATTACCAGCCTCAATGCGCATGGCCCCGGATTGGCATGGTTCGAACAACAAAGAGGCGCACAAGGCGATGTGACGTGGAAGCGCCACCTGATCATGGGCGACCCCTCCACCCCGCTGGCGGAACGGGAACTATGGGAGGAGACGGACAAATCGGTTGCCTTTACTGAACTGCATGCCCTGGCCTTCGCGGACCTCGACGGTGACGGACATCCTTCCATCATCACGGGAAAACGCTGGTGGTCGCACGGGTACGTCTACGATGAGAACGATGTGGAGAATCCGCCAGTGCTCTACAGCTTCAAGCTGGTTCGCAAACCCGGGGGAGCAGTGGAATGGATTCCGACCCTGATCCACAATGCCTCGGGTGTGGGCACCCAGATCGTCGCCAAGGATATCAATCAGGACGGCAGGATTGAAATTGTGACTACTGCACGGAAGGGAACATTTGTTTTTCATTTGCCGTTCAAGATCTAGAACCTCTGGAGAAAGCTTCATGTGCTTTGCCATGCGTGGCTGCCGTGCTCGAAGGTTTTGCGGAATTGCAACCTTCACGGTGTTAACCCTCAGTCTTATAGCGTCGGCGAGCCCAAAGGATAACCCAAAGGCTTACACCACGTGGAGCACCTATCTGGGCAGCGCGGATGCGTCTCACTATACTGCCCTGCGGCAAATTGACCGGTCCAATGTTGGTAAGTTGCAGGTGGCATGGTCCTACGACAGCGGAAGCGAACAGCCCTACGCGTTCAATCCCATCGTGGTTGGCAGAACCATGTATGTAATGGCGAAAAATGATTCCATCGTTGCGCTCGATGCCACCACAGGAAAAGAACTATGGACTTATCGCTCCCGCAGCCTGGGTCAGCGAATCGAGGGCCATCGAGGCATCAACTTCTGGCAGAGCAGCGATGCTTCCGATATGCGCCTTCTCATCAGCTTCGGAAACAACCTGGAAGCCATCAACGCGGCGAACGGCGAGTTAATTACTTCCTTTGGCAAAGGCGGTACGGTCAATCTGAAAGAAGGCCTCGGGCGGGACCCGAACTCGATACACCAGATCCAGTCTGGTACTCCCGGTGTCGTCTTTGAAGATCTGATCATTTTAGGTTCCTCAACCGGAGAGGACTATGGCTCGCCTCCGGGCGATATTCGCGCCTACGATGTGCGCAGCGGGCGCATGGTTTGGATTTTTCACACCATCCCCCATCCCGGGGAACCCGGTTACGACACGTGGCCCAAAGGCGCATGGAAATCCGGCGGCGGGGTCAACTGCTGGGGCGAAATGAGCCTGGATCAAAAGACCGGCATCGTCTATATACCCACCGGAGCTCCGGTCTACGACTTTTACGGCGCCGATCGCAAGGGTAACAACCTATTCGCGGACTCGTTGCTTGCACTCAATGCCCACAGCGGAAAGCTGGTCTGGTACTACCAGCTCATTCACCATGATTTGTGGGACTACGATGCGATGGCCGCTCCTCAATTGCTAACAGTGCGGCACGACGGTGAAGATGTTGCCATCGTGGCGCAGGCCTCGAAACAGGGGTTTCTCTACGTTTTCAACCGTGCCACGGGGAAACCAATTTGGCCAATTGACGAACGCCCCGTACCCCCATCCAACATGCCGGATGAGGAGGCTTCGCCCACCCAGCCGTTTCCTTCCGCCCCGCCGCCCTTCGCACGCCAGACGTTCACAGTGGCCGATCTGAATCCGTATATTCTGAACCCGGCTGATCGAGCACGCTGGAAGAAGGTGGTGGAGAATGCGGTCAACCAGGGGCTCTTCACCCCTCCCGGATTGACAGACACCATCGAGATGCCCGGTAACCATGGCGGTGTTAATTGGGGCATGACGGCAGCCGATCCCGCAAATGGAACGATGTACGTGGTGTCCATGGATATTCCGGCCATACTCAAGAATGAGCGCCGGGAACCGCCCTCCCTTTGGCAAATACCAAGCAGGGCTGCTCCGGCCCTCCAAGGTAAGGTGGTGTATCACGTTTATTGTGAGCGGTGTCACGGCCCCGAGCGAAAGGGTGCGCCGCCGGCGATTCCTTCGTTGGTGGACGCCCCTTCCGTCTTTGGATCCAAAACGATCAAGAGCGTGGTGAATTACGGCCTTAACGACATGCCCGGTTTTCCCGATCTCACTGACCGGCTTCTCGACAATCTCCTCTTATATCTCGGAAATCCCGCGAGTGCGCCCGAGCCAATTCCATCGAGAAACGAACCGCCTCCAGCGTCGGCCGGCGGCGGATCAGAGCCGGTTCGCTACTGGTCAGGCTACGGCTTGCAGCCTTCTATCATTCGTCCTCCCTGGACCGTGATGACGGCGTACGACCTGAACCGCGGAGTGATTAAGTGGCGGGTACCGTTGGGTAATGCTCCCCAGGGCGAATCCGAGAACCTGAAAGACACGGGCATCATGATGTCTAGAAATGGGCCGGTAGTGACCGCGAGCGGCCTGGTTTTTATAGCGACGAAAGACGAAGGCAAGCTCCGCGCGTACGACGAGGAGAGCGGCAAAGTGCTTTGGGAAACGGATCTTCCTGCAGCTTCCGAAGGCGTCCCAGCGGCTTACGACGTAGAGGGGCGCGAATACATCGTCGTCTGCGCAGCCTCGGCGAAGCAGACGGATATACCAAGGGATGGGCCCGAGGAGCAGCCTGCACAGCCGGTGCACAGGTCCTACATAGCATTCGCATTGCCTAAGGACCGTGCAGCGAATTAGGAGTGACCCGACGTCTGAAAAACAAACCGGTCCTGTTAACCAGACCGGGACATAAACCAGTTGGGTACGCCCATAATCTCAGCCTCTGCCATCACAACGAACCCGAACTTTTCGTAGAAGTTGACATTTTCTGGTCGGTCGGTCTCGAGATAGGAGAGCGCGGCGTACGCGTCCATATGGGCGCAGAACGCGGTCAGCATGGCGCTTCCAATTCCTTGACCCTGAACGCCGGGATCGACGGCTACCGGACCAAGATGCCAGTGCGGCGTGGCCGGATCGCGATGCGCCCACGCTCCTGTCCAGTTGAGCACGCGCAGCGCCGTGTCGACAGGATTGCCGACCGCCACTGCGGGGACTACGCTGAGTTTCTCCAAAAAGGAGGGCTGGCAGAAACCGGGCCGTGCGATGCCGCAGACTCCGACCAGATCTTCATCGCGATAGGCACCATAAATTAGCCCTCTTCGATGTAGACCTCGCAGGACAGGACCAAAGAACCGAGCCAATGCCTGCGCGCGGCGCTCCGCATCCGGTATCGCGAACACCCGACGATTCACGGGATTGTCACGCATTCCACGGCCCAGGATCAATCCCGCCTTTTCCATGTCGGCGTGCCGCAGTTCACGCAACCTAATGACAGGCGTCATTTCATAACTCGGCGCGCACCTCGAGGAGTTGCGCGAAGGGGACTCCTGCTCTACTGGAGGAGCTTCAGTGCGTTCAGCAGGGTGTAGTAAACGCCCCATGCGGCGGGTATCGAAACCAGGAGCCACGCAGCCAGGACTAGGATCGGCGATGTCTTGTTCTCATTTGTGACCATGGATGGATGCTCCTCCGGTTCCGGCTCTGTTCAACGTGCTGCTCGAACTTGGCTGCTCGCGCTCTCGAGCCAATACTTCTTTGCCACTGGACGCACCAGGAGATTGGCGATAAAACCCACCACCATAAGGGCAGCCATGATGTGCAGGATCACCGGGTAAGCCTGCTGCTTCGGCAAGTGGTTGGCGACGTAATGGTCGAGGATGCCGTTGACGATGAGCGGTCCCACGATGCCTGCTGTGGACCACGCAGTCAGCAGCCGTCCATGGATGGCGCTCACATGATAGCCGCCGAAAAGATCCTTGAGATAAGCCGGAATGGTCGCGAATCCTCCGCCGTACATGCTGATCAGCACGCCCGCAATCAGCACAAAAAGCGGGACGGAATTCAGGTGCGTATTACCCGTAAAAGGAAGCGCCAGATAAAGCAGCATGCCCACAACAAAAAAGACGAAGTATGTGGTTTTGCGTCCGATGAAGTCCGACATCGACGCCCAGACAAAACGTCCTCCCATGTTGAAGAGGCTCAGCAGGCCCACGAAACCAGCCGCCGCGATCGCCGAGACACGGCCGTGGAAGAGGTCCTGGATCATCGGCGACGCCTGCTCCAGGATGCCGATGCCCGCGGTCACGTTCATGCACAGGATGACCCATAGCAGCCAGAACTGCGGCGTACGGGAGGCGGCGTTGACGTCCACTCTGTGGGTAGAGATCAGGGCCGATTGCGTTGCCTTGGGAACCCATCCCTCTGGCTTCCATCCCTCCCGTGGCACGCGAATCGTAAAGACGCCAAACATCATGAAGACAAAATAGAGAACGCCCATCGTCACCCAGGTGGCCGCGATGGGATGCGCGGACGCCCTGTAAAACATCATCAGCCTGGTCCCCAGCGGCGAACCGATCATCGCGCCCCCGCCGAAGCCCATGATCGCGAGGCCGGTAGCCAATCCCGGCCGGTCGGGAAACCATTTGATCAGCGTCGAGACCGGTGAGATATAGCCCAGTCCCAGCCCGACGCCCCCGATCACTCCATAGCCGAGATAGATGAGCGCCAAAGAATGTGTCGCCGCGCCTGCAGCCGCCACCAGAAATCCGGACCCGAAGCAAGTAGCCGCGACAAACATCGCCTTGCGAGGTCCTGCCGTCTCCAGCCAGCGGCCAAACAAAGCCGCGGACAGCCCGAGCACCGCGATGGCGATCGAAAAGATATAGCCCACCTCTTTCAGATTCCACACCGCGCCGTCCGCGCCCTTCAGCGCCAGCAGCGGATTCTTGAAGATACTGAATGCGTAGACCTGGCCGATGGCCAGATGAATGGAGAGTGCAGCGGGCGGCACAAGCCACCGGCTGAAACCGGGAGGGGCAACAGAGACTTCACGATCAAGAAATGACAGCATGCGGGCGTTCCTCCAACAGCGGAGCTCATCGGATAAATCAATCAACAGGTGACCGACCCGGAAGTTTCACATCTTAGTCTCTTGTCAGCGGGAAGACACCATTTTCTATCACATATATTGGATGTTGTGACCGGCGACGGAGCATCAAACTCTCTCCCAACCGACCGAATCAGTCACTTGCGCCGCTGGAACGCGGATATCGGGGCCGGAGTGACACGCTCAAGAGTCTGCCAGAGGAGTTCCCGGCGTCAGTTGGTGCTAAATGCGTGGCTGTTGGAAAACTCAGTTTCCCGGAAATCTGCACAAATTGGTTCCTGTCCTTAGGCTCCATATGCGAAAATTCCCAGGTCAACACTAAAGAGGGTGTATGAGAACTGGAAGAGGAAAACCGCAGATCCCTCCACTACGCTGCGCTCCGGTCGGGATGACAAGGTGGCTACGAAGGTGGTGACGATTCTCCATGGGAAATGAGTTATTTCCTAGCAACCACCTTGTCATCCCGACCGGAGCGCAGCGTAGTGGAGGGATCTGCGGTTTTCCTCTTCCAGTTCTCATACACCCTCTTTCGCCCCACGTGCGTTATCTTCCCAGGAGCAACCCATATGCCTGAAGAATCCGAAAAAGTTCTGAGCTTTGCAATCGAACGCGACGGGGACACCGCCGTTGTGAAATGTCATGGCCGATTGGTAGCAGGCGCCACCGAAGAGCTCTACCAGGAGGTGAAACATCTACTACCTCAGACAAAAGTAGTAGTGGTTGACTTAGCAGAACTTACCTACGTGGATAGCACGGGACTTGGCACGTTGGTGCGGCTGCATGCATCTGCCCGGAAACTTGGATGTGAGTTCAAGTTGCTTCATCTTGGTAAGCAGCTTCGCAATGTGCTAAAGCTGACGAACCTTCTTTCGGTTTTCAGCCAGGCGGAGGACCACGGCATTACTATTGCTTAGTTAACCGAGATGGGCGCAGACGCCGGTACACGCGAGCCGGCAAGGACATCAAGGCGAAATCGTGGTTAGTCAGTTTGCGGCCGCGGCGGATTAGCCCAGTGACCGGATTCGTCTTTGCCGCTCACAACGACCCCTTTCGCGTTCCAGCCCAGATCCGCTCTCACGATAGCCGGGCAATATCGCAGAGTCAGCCCGCTGCGTCGTTTGCGTGATTGATTTGCTTCGGATCCATGCAATAGCAGGTCGCTATGGATGGAAATTTCCCCGGCATTCAGTTGATCATCGACTGGCCGTCCAAAATTCTCAGCGCCCGGAACAGTTTGGTTCAGAACATTCCCTTCGTCGTTTTCACTCAGGGTGTAGGTCAGATGGCCCAAGTGGTGCGAACCAGGAATGAACCGCATGCAGGCGTTTTCGATAGTGGCGTCATCGATCGCCAGCCATGCCGTCACGGCCATCGACGGGGTTAACGGCCAATAACTCGAATCTTGATGCCAGGAGACCCGTTTGCCATCTCCAGGCATTTTGCAAAAGAAATGCGAACCCCAGCCAACCACGTTCTCGCCAATGAGGTCCTTGATGCGGGCCACAATACGAGGATCCGTCAGGATGTCGTAAACACGTCGATGGCGGAGGTGTGCCGTGCTGATCGAGTAGCTGTCGCCCCCTGCGGCGAGCGTCTTGGCGAGCAGTTCATCAAAGTAACGACGGATGCCGGCTATCTCTTCTTCATCGAAGATGCGAATGCCGGCCAGGTAACCGTCGCGATTAAAAGCCGCAATCTGCTCCGGGGTCAGAGCTTCGGGACGCACGGTAGTCGATGGATGAAACCGCAGGTCGCGGTCAAGCTTGCTCAATTCTTCGCTGCTCGGGATGAACTTGGGTGTAGTCAACGGTTTCACATGTGTCCGGTTTTTGTCTGTCGTCCTGTCCCCAGTCGTCCGAAATCGTACATCGGACAGCTTATTTCACTGAGGGGCTATCATCCGCTTTCAGATCGCCCAGCGCGTATTGAATCCCAGCTCGAATGTGTTCCAGCATCGGCGTCATGGCATATACCCGGTAACTGTGGCCGTGTCCTTCGTAGAACACTCGCCCCTTGCCCTCGCGGCGAATATAGCTCAAGGCATAATCGGCATCGGTTCGCGGATTCTCTTCCTTCGCCTTATCCACACCGCTCATCTTGTCGTAGTCGATACTCGTCAACACATGCACATTCTTGCGCGAAAACGAGTCTTGCTCGAATGTATATGTCTCGTCGTGGATCTCGAACTCCTTGCCATGGAACATGGCCGTCAAAGGACTGTTCGGATCATCGATCTTGACATAAATCAGTTGCGGATCGGGCCAGTGAAACTTGAAGTAACCGCCGATCAGAGTGTTGAACTCAGGCCACTGCTGAACAGGCTTCGATTCCAAGCCTCGACGATGCATGTCGAGCGGCGGCAACAACGAATTGAAGTGTGCCACAAAATCGGCGCGAGTGACCTTGCCGGTATTGCCTGTATCCAACTTTTGGAACCAATCGTCGGCAAGGGCGGTCCACTCCTGCCGGCTGACGGTGTCGTCACTGTCCTTGTCAGCTGCCGTGACTAGCCGGGCGGCTAAACCCGGTGCCGCCATATTCCGCCCAGGACTGCCGCTCTTTACCGCGGCTTCACTCGCCAGGCAGTCGGTGTGATATGCGTCTGACGCGGCGTGGATGCCGGCGACACCTTTTCCGCCTCTCACGAAATTCAGAAACGCCGCCCGCCGCGCGGCCGTCACTGACGGATCCGGATCGTCAAGAAAGCACGCAGTTGTGCTGTCCAGGAAAATGGCGTCATATTTCTTGAGATTGCCAGCGTTGATATCCGCGGCGTCGTAACTGACTGTCGTGGTCCATAAACCGCCCTGGTTTCCTAACGCTTCCACCGCCTTCGCAGCCAGCGGGATGGAGGCATGCACGAACCCACCCGCGCCCGTATGCGCCATCACCAGCAGCCTGCGCTCGTGCATCGGCTTCACACCAGGGGTAGTGGGTAGGGCTGCCATCATGGCGTCCACATCCGCTTGCGGTACGGGAATCGGCGTTGAATTACCCACAGGGTTGAAAGTGTTGGCTTGCCCAGGCTTGACCGCAGGCGGCGCTGGCAGCACTTTGCTGATTCCGGCCAGAATCTGAGCCTGGGTCAGGGTCCCGCTATGAGTGTTGTCCCAAGCGGTAAACCAGGAGTTGAAGCCAGACTCCATCTCGGGCCGTGTCAGGGTCCCATCCTTATCGGTATCGAGGGCATCAAACAGTGCCTGCGCATTTCGCCCGCCGCCCGGTCCCTGCGCCCGTATGCTCGCGATACCAGTCGCGAGTAGCACAGCAGCGCCGCCGAAGATACATGTCGTTGTTATGAATCGGGTTTGTCTCATAAAATCTGTCGGAATGAGTCTATCGCGGATGCGATCTTCGCGTCGTGACAAAAAATAATCGGGGGCTCTTCGATTGGGATCAGGGAACCATTCCGCATTCGAACATTTTGTTGGCGATCGGTCCGGCGATCATGTTCAGAAAATGCGCGCGCATCTTAGGGTCGTTGCGTAGCATCATCACGACTTTTTGTTTCATCTGTGCCTGATCGCCCGATTCGGCAGCTTTAGGGGCCTCCTTTTTAGCCTTCAAATCCGCGCAACTGGTCGTCTGGTACTTGTTGATCACTTTTTGGGCGACTTTGTCCAGGATCGGATACTGGCTCTGCTGGGGCGAAGCGGATGGGGCACTTGCGGTCAGGACTAACAAAGCAATCAGCGCAGAGGTACGAGAGATGGCCTTCATGTTCATTGCTTCTCCTCAATTCATTTGAATGGCCTTCGCATTATCCATCATTGAGAACCATCTTCCAATCTCAAAGAAAACCCTTCGATGACTCCCGCCCTATGCGGCCTCCCGTCGGGTATGGCTCTTTAGGGCGTACATAACTACGCTTGACGGGTGGGTAAACGTCCGTAGCCCTTTTCCGTATCTACTCAGCGGCGGCGTGATTTTCGCCTTAACGATGGCTTCAGGAAGCCTTCGTTGCTTTGTTTGACCGAGCCGTCCGTTGCGCACGCGGAGGTAAGTAATGAAAACGAATCAGATAGACGTTGTCGCCCTTACCATGTTTAGCCACCTTGAGCAGATCGAGCACACCCAGGAAACCCGACTCTCGCGCCAACGTTGGAGTAATATCTGAAAGCCCGATCAATGTGACCGAATCGACTTCTATCTCTCCCTCACCCATGCGATAACGCTTGCCTTCTTTTACGTGGGGGCTCGTCCATATCCTAACGCTGCAAGTTATTTTCCCTCGAACCACTCCTTCGCGGAGGCGCTTTACGAAAACCATTACGCCGCTCCTTTGTTAGCCATGGTGAATTCAGGTGACTAAGTTTTGGTGACCTGATGCCAATTCACTTGGTTAACCAACCGGTAGTTAGGAAAAACGTGCGCTAAGCGCACTCAGTCGCTGCATAAGGCAGCCGGGGAGATCGTGCGCAGTAAGCGCGGTAACTGCCCAGCATGTGCTATCGCACAATGTTCGCTGGATTGGTCTCCGCGATTGGTAGCCTGACGCGAAACTCAGTGCGGCCGGGGTGCGATTCGAAGTCGATGGTGCCTTCGTTGTGACGCGCCAGACGGCGGGCGATGTCAAGCCCGAGGCCGGTCCCGTGCCCCAGGGGTTTGGTGGTAAAAAAAGGATCGAAGATGCAGTCGCAAAGCTCCGCCGGAATGCCCGGCCCATCATCGCGGATGCGCACCACCACGGTTTCGTTTTCGCGGATCGCCAGCACGTCTACGCAGCCTCCATGCTCCACGGCGTCCAAGGCATTGTCGATCAGGTTTCCCCACACCTGGTTCAATTCGGCGGCAAAGCCTCGCACTTTTGGCAGCTCCGGCTCGAACTCCAGGGTAACGGTCACCGACTTCTCCCGTGCCTTCGACGTAAGCACCGTCACGGTGTTGGCCAGGCTTGGACCCAGATCCACCGGCTCGGCCGCGTTCGCCTGGTCCATGTGGGTAAATCCCTTCACTGCGCATACCAGACTCGATATGCGCATGGCGGAACCCTGAATCATCGAAGTCAGGCTCCGCATCGCACAAGCCGCGGCTGCCCAGCGAACTACCGTGTTCAACGCCGGACCCTCTATGGCAGCTGCCAGCCGGTCCAGCGCCGCCAAGGTCACGTCGGTGTCGGCGAGCATGTGGGCGTTCGCCGTGTCCAGTCCATGGTTGGCAAGCCACGCCTCCATCTCCTCTTCGCGATCACACTGCTCCAGAGAGGATCGGATCTCACGGTTGTGTTGCGCGATACAGCACCTATGAAAAGCGTCGACGGCGGCGATTTGGGCCTCGCTCAGAGATGCCAGCGCGAGACAGCGCGTAGCCTGTTCGGTTTCTTCGAGGCAGTCCTCGAGCATGCCCACGCCACGCTCCATGGCGGAGACTGGATTGTTGAGTTCGTGGGCCAAACCCGCAGAGAGTTTACCGAGCGAGATCATCTTTTCGTTTTGCAGATCGCTTGAGGTAAAAAGCCGGGCGCGATCGAGCATCACATGGACCAGGGTCGATGTGATTTCGCAACACTCTCGCGTCATCGCCCTGAGACGGCCGCGGGGGATAGCGAGAAGTTCGGTTGGTTCCAGGGCAAGAACATTTCCTGGCGGAGTTACCAAGCGGGAATATGGCAATACGCCAGTGACGTCTCCGGGATGCCACTCAACGGCTTTGTTCGGCCCGGACCCGCGATCGACGAACAAAGCCAGCCGTCCGGAAAGAACGACATAAAGGGCCTCCACCGGGTGATCTTTGCAACTCAAAACGTCGCCAGTATTCAGGTGGCGCATGGATCCGTGGGCTATCAACCACGCCAGCTCCGTTCGGGGCGCTGCGCCCAGGGTTCTATGTTCAGCCAGCCGATCGATGAGGTCTCGTGCTGTCACCGGCTCAGTCTCTCCAAAGCAGAGGCGGAAGAATCCCTAACACGATATCAGAAGGAAAAGGCTTTGTTTTTGCTGAGGGTTGGGTCGCCTTTTTGAAAGCATCGAGTTCGTGATCCGGAGAAACACAGCGCCGTGCTGCGGTACGTTCGAGGAATCTTCGATCTTTCCGGGTGTTGAAGTGTGCGGACGTGATTCCAATCCGTCGCAGCAACGCTCCAGAAACTGCGGGAGCGGCGTCAACCTGTACTTCTGTTCACCGCTCCCAGCAGACACGCCCCGTTAAATAGGAAGCAGACGATTAAAGAACGACCGATACCGCCTGAGCACCTGCCTTAGATCCTCAGTCGAAACGTCGCCCCCAGCAGCCCATTGCTTTTCTAAATCTGCGCGAGCCGTTGAGAACTCTTCAGCCAGCCGTTTGACCATATTTGCGACTAAACCATCCGCCTGCTCGACTGCCTGCCTCGGCTCGTCGACGAACGAGGCCTGAACCTGGTCCCACCGTAATCGATAGCCTTGCAGTTCCTCTTCGCGAAACAAAGGACCATCCGCCATCTCCTCCTTCCTCTGCTCTACAGGCGCGCCCTTCGAGGCAACAGACGGTTGGTCAATGGGCTGCGGCACAGGAGCCGCACTCTGCGACGAAATAGGTCTCTTATCGACGACCGCTGTTCTGGATTCTCTCCCTCGTTGTGGGTTCGCAATATCTGCCGTCGTCAATTCTTGATTACTACGAAGCTCGTTCATGGGAAACTCCTATGTTTTCGGGTTTGGGTAGATCGAGCAACTCGTCAAACAGCGACCGATAGTAAACCATGGCCTGCCGCATGTCTTCGGTCGTCGCCTGTCCTTTGCTGCGCCGCACCACGATGCTTCGAGCAGATCGATAATTTTGCACAACGCCCGGATAGTTCACCGAGACATCCGCGGCTCGCTGCTCAAAGTCACCCATGGGATAACCGCGTGCGGCCATCACGTTGGTTACCAACTTGTCCGCCTCGTCCAGGGCTAGTGAAGGGTTGTCGACGAACTGCTTTTGCACCTGCGTCCACTCCGGGACATATCTTTCCCGATCGTCACGACTTAACGGGTGAATGGCCAACTTCTTGACGCGCTGCTCTCTGTCAGCCAGAACTGCTTCTGCTCGTTGCGCTCCTTGTTCTTTCACGGTCCGATCGTATTCCGGGCCGAACTGCTGTTTCAAGCGCTCGCTCCTGCGTTTGCGAACTAAGAGCAAAGTTACGACCAAAACGATCGCAACCAACGCAATGACTACCAGAACCATCTGTCTCGCATCCATCGCTTTCTCTCCCGTTTTAATCAGATGCGCAGATGAGGGCGGGGTGATGCCGGGCATAACCGGGCGGTGAGATTCGACGCCCCGATATGGTAAAAACCCAGGTCTCGCAACCGCGTGGCTCTGTGCTAAAGTGTCTGCACGATGGGGCTTGAATGGTTTAGTCGACGTCCGAAGCAAGATGTGATTCTTGTGGAACTCAATGGCCGGCTGGCATATGGCGATGAGTTGCAGGGGCTGAAAACGCAGCTGGCGTCTTCGGCCGGCGAACGTGATCTGATTCTGATCCTTGACCTCTCAAAGGTCGAATACGCCGACAGCTCGGGGCTGGGGGTGTTGCTCTACCTCGACGGAGTTGCCCAGGAGGCGGGTTCCAAACTTCGGCTTGCCGGCGTAACTCGACGCCTCCTCGAGCTGTTTCAGATGACCCATACGGACAAGGTTTTCACCATAGATCGCGATGTCGCCAGCAGTTTGACCCACAGCGCGTTTTGAGACTGAATCCAGGACAAGTCCTTTGCTTGTCCCGAGCAACTGACTCGCCTGCGGCAAGTTGAGAGAGGAATGAACGGGAGCTCCCGCTTTTCCAAACCGCAGCGCTCATGCTTGTATCAGGGCACGACTTTAGTCGGGCCGAAACCAACCTGCAAATTGTCGGGCTTTAGCCCCTGTTCCAATGCCGGAGCGGATTTTGTTCATTAGGAGCTGTCCAAGGTGGACTGGCCCGGAATCGCACGGTTGGTGAACCCGTGGGTGAATGACGACCTTTAATCTTTCGTCCGGCGCGCTAACTTCGCGACGTGCGGCCGCAGAGCAAATAGCCCGCCACAAATCCCAGGAAGGCGGCCACAATCATCTTCCGGATCGCCGAGACCTCCACATATCGGGTCCCCTCATCGGTAATTTCGATGTAACCGACAGGTCGCGCGCCAACTCCACCACCTCCGCCACCCCCTCCAAGGGTTTCCCCGTTTCGTCCACCAGAACTGGCTCCCAGCCCGTATCCGACCTTGGCGACAGGAACGATCGTGCGATTGCCGACACGCACTGGTTCACCGTACACACTTCTAGCGTTTGCAGTTGCCGCGAATTTATCGCCGAGGCTCAAAACAATATTCTCGGCCCTCGTTGGGTCTTTGGCGCCATCCAGCGGATTTTCTGCCATATCGATGTCCTCCAAGTAACAGATGCTTCGTGTGACCCTCAGGGTATCCGGCCTCTTTCGTCGCTGAGAGTCGTCCGTTTATCTCGCGCCAAGGTTGTCGGATTTTCGCTAAATCACTTCCCAGTTGTTTAGCTGCCCCGATGGTGTCCCGCTCATTCCATGTGTAAGAAAGGTAAATGTCGATTATGGTCCGCGGGTTCAACAAATCCCGCTCGATTTCGATCCGGCGTTCTATCATCGGGGTTTGTTATCAGCTGGGAAACCAAGGTAGAAAGACGAGATCTTAAACTATCGCCGACCGGCTAATGCTTGTCCCTCAACCACTGGGTCCTGGTTCACGGGGGCCCATAACCAGGCCGGCTCCGTGAGAATACGGCTTGGATATTGCATCGGCTAAGGTAGAACAAATCTTTTCAACGATCGGGGGAATGGATGCCCCAAAGGGAACTACCCATTCTCATTGCCGGCGCAGGATTGCAGGGATCTTGTATCGCATTGGAGCTGGCCCTGCGCGGCCTGCCCGTGCTGCTGCTCGATCAGGATCCCGACCCTATGAACCGGGCGAGCCTTCGTAACGAAGGCAAGATCCACCTTGGCCTGATTTATGCCAACGATCCCACGTTCAAAACCGCCCGCCTGCAGCTCACGGGCGGATTGCGCTTTCGCAGTCTGCTCGAACGTTGGATTGGCAAAGCCGCGAATAAGCTGCGTTACTCTACTCCGTTTACCTATCTGGTGGCTCGCGATTCTGTGCTGAAGCCAGAAGAACTCGCCGAGCACTATTCGCGATTGGAGGAGGAATACAGAGCCCAGCTCCTCGTGGATCCGGAGCTGGACTATCTCGGGGCACAACCACAATTTCTTGCGCGCAAACTGGACGCCATCCCGCCGCAGTTTGCGGCCGATCGCTTCCAGGCTGCCTTTGCGACCCCAGAACTAGCTATAGATACGGACCAGCTTGCCTGCCTGATCCGTTCGGCGCTGCGTGCGTCGCGGCTGATCGATTTCCGCGACAGCCATACCGTACGCGCCACCGAGGTTATCGGAGATACGCTGCGTATCGAGGGCGACGGGCCGAATGGCGCTTTCTCCATTTACGCACAACAGGTCGTGAACGCAACCTGGGAACGGCGGGCAGCACTCGACTGCAGAATGGGGATCGCGCCTCCGCAAGGGCTGCTGCACCGGCTTAAGTATCGTGTGATGGTCCGGGTGCCTCCGGCGATGCAGCACGGTCCATCGGCGACGATGGTAGTGGGACGATATGGTGACGTGGTGATACGGCCGCGAGGCGACACCTATCTATCCTGGTACCCCACTGGGTTGCGCGGGTGGACCAGCGAAATCGAGCCCCCGCGTTTGTGGGACGAGCCTTGCCGCGGAAATCCGCCAGCGGACATTGCACGCGAAGTCGGCCAATGCGCCCTCCGATATATCGACGAATGGTACCCGGGGATTGCTAACAGCAGCATCGTCGCTCTCGATGCCGGCGCGATCGTGGCAGTCGGCCACACAGATGTGGATGATGCAAAGAGTGGCCTGCATGACCGCACCCGCATTGGCGTGACATCGGTAAACAACTATCACACGGTAGATCCCGGGAAAATGACCACAGCGCCGCTGTTTGCTCTGGAGGCTGCTGACCGAATAGCGGAACGCGCGGGCAAGCCACGCCAATCTGCCCCATTCGATTATGAGGGGCTTAACACGTGACGAAGACGATGTCGTTACCACGGGTAGTGGCCCTTGTACCTGCGTGGCGCTCCGCGGCCTTTATTCAGGAGACGCTTGCTTCACTTGCTGCGCAGAGCTATCCGAATCTTCATATTCTTATCTCAGACGACGCCTCGCCAGACCATACGGCGCAGATTTGTGAAGCGTTTGCGGCGCAGCGGGAAAACACGCGCGTGATCCGGCAGCCGAGGAACCTCGGTTGGGTGGATAACGTTAACGCTCTTCTTGCGGCAGCGGCAGGCGACTATTTCTTTTTTGCATTTCACGACGATGTGCTGAAACCTATGTACGTCGAGCGGCTTGCGAACGCCCTGACAGAGAACCCGGCAGCCGTGATTTCATTTTCCGATTTGGAGACGCGTCATCTAGACGGCACTATCGAAATGCAGGAATACACTTTGCTCGAAGGAATCACGGAAGCTCGTTCGCGGGGTCGCCAGGTGCTGAGTCGCGATGGCATATGGTGGGCGCCCAATCGGGGACTGGTTCGTGCCTCTACTGCTCGTGAAATTGGCGGCATGCGAAAGCACTTGGCTGGAGAGTGTTCCGCCGACCTGCCGTGGCTGCTCCGGCTTGCGCTGATTGGTGAATTTGTGCGTGTTCCGGAAGCGCTGGTTGTGAAACGTTTCACCCAGCAGAGTCTCTCACGATCGTGGCAGCACACCCGATGGCAGCGGTTCGGTCTACAGTGTGCTTGCATCCAGGCGATTCGCAGTGCCGGGCTGCCGTTGACCGACGAGCTGCTTCTGCAGCTCTCCGTGCTCCAAAGCTGGGGCCAGCGCGTTGGCCGCAGCCTTGGCAGGCATATGCCAAACATCCGGGCAGGAGAAACGCGCTAAGCATGTAGCATTCACTCCGGGCCCAGGAGGCGAGGGGCCCCAGAAGAATGCTTCAACTGATTGTCCTCACGGCCAACAGCGCAAGACTCGACACTAAGATGGAATCGCTTCTCCTTTTCGTGGGGCTCTTGCATCCCCTACAATGTGCCGGTTTCCAAGCCATCGATTTCGCCCATTCAAACTCGATGATGTGATCCGGCTCGATTGGAGGGTCGCTGCTCCCGAGCCTCCTTTCTTTTTGCCGGCAGTGCGCCCAGCTAGTTCGAGAGAAAAAGCTTGCAACCGCAGGGGCACCCCTATAGAAATGTCATCATTTGGGACCGCGCATTCTTGGCCTGTTGCGATGGACCGCCCAAAGGACTGAAAGGAACCATATCGGTGATAGGAAATCCCACCTTCCACGAAGATCCTGAAGAAGAGAGCGAGTCCGCAAAGTTCTTCGACCCTCCTAAGGTTGTCAAAAACCGGCACCTGGCCGCGAAAAAAGCAGGAAAGGTCATTTTGGCTGCCTCTGAAAAGGCTGTGGGCCTAGCCCAAACCGCGACGCACTCGGGAACAATCGGCACGACGGCTGCGCTCGTGACCGGCGCTGCCGTTAGCGCGACCGGCATCGGCTTGCTCGCTGTCGCAGGAGTCGGAATGGTCGTGTCTTCGAGTATTGCCGCTCGGTCTGCCTATAAGACACACCGCCACATGAAAGGCCTGCAGGACATCTATAACGACCGGAAGAACCTGGGCGGCGAACAAGGCTGTAAAGAGTTGTTGAGTGACGGCACGCAGGCAGAGACCAAATACTCCTTGGGGTCTCACGAGATCGTCGCCAACGACGTGTTGCCGTACGCAATTCGACAGAAGGTGAAGAAGCGCCGGTTCAAAATCGCATCGGCGAATCCGGTCACCAGCCCGTTTGCCACGCTCTACGCGATCAGTAACAAGTGGGGCAAGGCCCAGCGTGGCGAGCTGGGAAAATCTCGAAATGCGGCCGCGCAATGGCTCGCTGCTCACTTCCTCGAGTGCAATTGCAAACTTGCATCGAAGATCATCGCGGAGCTCCACGGTGAAGAACAAATGACGGCGTTTACCTCATCAGAGTTCAAAGATCTGTGGCCGGTGCTGGCGACCAAGATGAAGTCGACCTGAGGAGGGATTCATCGCGTCAGCGCGACGGGGGGAGACATGGAGGGAAGACTGAGTCCTCCAGGGGAGTGATCACAGCCGCCAGGGGAGTGATCACCGGTTTTTCTTATCAACACTACGCGATCCGTCGAGCCTGCTGCCTACCTTTAGCCGTGGTGCGGAATCTTCGGCAGGTCCTCGTCCGCCAGTTCGACGGGGCGACGGTCGAGGAGCATCCCGTCGCCCGCATCTCTTCCCTAGGTGCTTCCGATTCCGGCGCGGCTCAGTCTCCTGAGCTCACCGGCTTCTCATGTCATTGGTCAATATGCCGGGAGCGCTATGTTGTCTGCGAGATCGCGGCCCACAGCCAGGTCGGCTATCCAGCGGATTGCCATGAGCCTGAATAGCTGATTGCGAAGGAACAGAGTGAGCTTCGATTTCGGCGCAAATGAACCTGCAAAACGAAGAGCAGCCTTCTGCTTTGCGACAACGAATGGCCCGAACAAATCCTGGTAACGCCTGAACGCCTCGGCATAGTCGCCCCTGGAACGATGCAGCTCACCGGCAAGGACATACGCCGCCACCATGGCCAACGCCGTCCCCTGCCCGGCAAGCAATGAGACGCAGGAAGCCGCATCACCAATCAACGTTACCCGGCCGCGCGTCCACAATCCCTGTTGCGGGTCCATCCGTATCTGGCTCACGCGGTCGAAATAAAGGTCCTTGGCCGCATCGAGGGCCTCCAGGATCTGTGGGCATTCCCACCCGCTGGCTCCGAAGCGCTTGCGCAACAGCGCCTTCTGTCCCTGAACGTCTTCCGGTCCTGGGGCATCTTCATCCGCAAAGGTAAGCAGAAACATCGTATTGTCGTCGCGCATTGCGAACCGCCCCACTTGCTGGCCCACTTGCGTGTACATCATGTAAACCAGTTCGTCGCGTGGCCGGTAGCCCTTGATCCCGAAGGCCGCGGCTTTGTAGCCCAGGTACCTCTCGAATCGGCTTTCCGCACCAAAAACTAGCTCGCGGACCCGCGAATGAAGCCCGTCCGCTCCGACGACGAGATCAAATTCACGCGCGCCCCCGCTCGCAAAGGCAACGTGAACGCCATTTTCAGTCTGCTCGATGCGTTCCACGCTGTCGCCGAATATGGTTTCGACCTTCCCTTCGATCAAGCCGAAGATGGATGCCGAGAGTTCCCCGCGCGGAAGGCTGACATAGCGCCCCTGCGTCATCCGAGAAAACGCCTCCGCCGGAAACCCCGTCACTCTTTTTCCGCTGCGGCCTACAACTCTTACCTCACGCAGCATGTATCCCTTGCGGCTAATCTCGGGCAACAGGCCCATGTGGTCGGCAATCTCGAAGCCCGCCCCCCAGAAGTCGATGACGTAGCCCCCCGTTCGCAAGCGGGGCGCGGTTTCTACGATCGTGGGCTTGAATCCGTAATGAGCCAGCCAATAGGCCAGAGTCGGTCCGGCAATTCCGGCTCCGGAAATCAATATTCTCATCACGAAAACTACAACATGCTCGTTGCCGGATGTCCAGACGGGGACGAAGGTTTCGATGGGCAGCGCCCCCATGGACTTATCTTGTGCGGGGCAAGCTGCAATGCAACGTGACCTTCTCGGATGGCCCGCATCTCTTCGCCAGGTGCTTCCGATTCCGGCGCGGCTCAATCTCCTGAGCTCACCGGCTTCGCCAGGTAAGCGTGAAATTCGCTGGGATTGCTTTTCAAGGCCGCGAATCCCACGATCTCGCCTCTGTCGTTAATGGAACATGCGGTTTGCAAGGACAACGTGGTATCCGCAGGCACGCTGGCTCGTGAAATGAACACGTCAGAGGGAGCTCTCAAGGTGGCCATTCACAGGCTGCGCAAGCGATATCGCGAACTCTTCCGCCAGGAAATCGCTGACACTGTAGCTGACCCTGCGGAAGTAGAGTCCGAACTCCGCTTTCTGGCGGCCGTGCTGGCCAGAAAGTAGCACGGCCAGCCTTACTCGACGGAAGCCACCTGGGCCTGTCTCAGTGACAACATCATCCCGGTGGGTGCGTTAGTCGCTGGTTGACTAAACTAGAGGTCATGCTGCGCCGTGGTCCAGGCCGATGGATGGTCGTGGAGGCCGTTCTCGTTTGCAGCTCTGTCCTGGCGGGCGGACAGGCGCCCACCCCCCACCCCGCAATCAACCTCATCGTCGTAGACGAGGATGGGCTGCCGGTCTCCGGCGCCGCGGTTTCCCTCTCTGAGCCGGCGCTGTCCCCGATGCAGTGCCGGACCGACTTCGCCGGGCGCTGCGCTTTCGCCCTGCACAACGACTTACCCTACCAGCTTCGCGTGGAGAAGCAGGGCTTTTACGAGGCGGTGGAGAACCAGGCCGATGCTCATCTCCAGTCCGTGGAAGTGAAGCTGGCCCATGAGCAGGTAGTGCACGAGGAAGTGGATGTCGTCCCCTCCCCAGGCGGCATCGATCTCGAACAGATCTCGGACAAAAGCACCTTCGATACACCGGCCATCGTCAACCTGCCGTATCCGACTTCGCG
This sequence comes from uncultured Acidobacteriaceae bacterium, assembly GCA_963717225.1. GTDB lineage: Bacteria > Acidobacteriota > Terriglobia > Terriglobales > Acidobacteriaceae > PALSA-350. The sequence continues at coordinate 100,586 of CAVQWB010000018.1, forward strand.
CGACATCCGCAATCTACTCCCCTTCACCCCGGGCGTGGTGCAGGATGGAACGGGGCAGATTCATGTTGCCGGATCGGAAACCTACGCCACCCTCGATCTGCTGGATGGATTCGACATTCGCTCCCCCGCCAGCGGACAACTTGCTATGCGGGTCAGCGCGGATGCGGTGCGCTCGATTGATACCGAGACCACCCGCTACCCGGTTGAGTTCGGCAAAGCTACCGGAGGCGTTGTAGCTTTCTACACCGGTATGGGGGACAACAAGTTCCGCTTCAACACCACAGATTTTCTGCCCTCGTTTCGCCAGACCAACGGCCTGCGCTTCGACAAGTTCGTTCCCCGGGTCACTTTTTCCGGGCCGATCGTGCGCGACCGCGCGTGGTTTTTCGATGGTCTGGAAACGGAATACGACAACATCTACATTCAGGGGCTTCCGCCCAATGCGGATACCAACCATCTGCTGCGTGGCAGCAATCTGGCCAAAGCCCAGGTAAATCTGACCCCCGCGAACATCCTCACCACCGGATTGCTCTTCAACGACTACCATTCGCCCTACGACGGCCTCTCTCCCCTCATGCCGCAACAAAGCACGACCGAGCGGGATACCATCGCCTGGCTGCCTTACCTGCGCGATCAATATAGCTTCGCCGCGGGAGCCCTGCTGCAGCTTGGTCTGGGGGTAGTCCGATTCCGCGACGGTTACGAACCGCACGGAGATAGCCAATACGAAATTACCCCGGAGCAGACCCAGGGCAGCTATTTTGAAAACCTGGCCGCACACTCCGGCCGCGAGCAGGGTAAGGCCACGCTGTTTCTGCCTTCGCACTACGCTGCGGGGCGCCACGACCTGCAGGCAGGCATCGAACTTGACCACATAGAATTCGGCGAACGCCTGGCGCGCTCTCCGGTGAACTATCTGCGCGAAGACCGAACCTTGTTGCGGCGCAGCACCTTCCCGGTCCAATCTCCCGTCCAGGCTCCGGTCGAGGCTCCGTTCACCCGGCACAATTTCGCCGCCGGCGCCTACGTGCAGGACCGCTGGCTGCCACAGTCCGGACTGCTGATCGAGCCCGGCCTGCGCTTCGACTGGGACGAAATCATACGCCGCCCGCTCTTTTCGCCGCGCCTCGCGGCGACCTATTCGCCGCCCGGGCAGGAGGGCACGACCAAGCTTTCCGCAGGCATTGGTATCTATTACGAGCACACACAACCGGAATACTTGGAACGCGCCCTGGCCGGTATCCGTTACGACACGTACTATGCCGCCGATGGCGTCACTCCGGTGACCGGCCCATTGCAGACCAACTTTACCGCGAACGACAGCGCCCTTCACCAGACCCGCGCCATCAACTGGAGCATCGGCATCGAGAGAAAGCTTCCCGGCGCGATCTATGCCAAGGCAAATTTCCTTGAAAAACGTACCGCAGACGGTTTCGTTTATGCCAACCAAGCCGGACCCACGGCGCTGTCAGGAACCTATCTGCTGACCAACGGCCGCCAGGATCACTACACGTCCGAAGAGATGGAAGCGCGCCGCAGCTTTCGCCATGGGTACGCGCTGTTTGCTGCGTATACTCACTCCTCGGCGCGCACCAACGCCGCCCTGGACTATGTGCCCAAGATCTCGTTGCTCGGCCCGCAACAAAGCGGTCCGCTGCCCTGGGACGTGCCGAACCGCGTCATCTCCTGGGGATGGCTCCCGTTGTTGTTACCAATGCTCAAGAAGAATTGGGATTTCGTCTACACGCTTGACTGGCAAACCGGTTTTCCCTTCGATGCGGTGAACGCCAATCGGCAGGTGGTGGGCGCGGCCGGCTCCTTGCGCTTCCCGGACTATCTTTCCTTCAGCCCAGGTCTCGAATGGCGATTCCACTTTCACGGCTCGTATTTCGGTCTGCGCGGTGTGCTGGAAAACGCCACCGCCAGCAGCAACCCCGCGGTGGTGAACAACGTAGTGGATTCTCCCCAGTTCCGCACCTTTAGCGAATTCCCCGGCCGCGCGCTGACGGCGCGTATACGGCTGATCACGTCTCGCTAAGCAGATTCGCCATGGGAAGTTCCGGGGAGATACGGGGCTCAGCAGATAGCCAGGGAACTTGCTGGCCGGACGGATCCACCACTCACGGATGCCCGTAGGTCCATTTGCGCGGGATGGTCATCACCTGCGGGTGGACGCCACTGCTATGGAGACCAATATTCACTGTCCCACGAACAAGGGTTGCTTGGACGACGTGCACATTTTCGCGCCTGATCAAAAATGGATCAGCGAGATCGCCGGCGAGAAGGGAACCAGGTCGCAGATTGTTTGAGCGCCAAGAGTCTATACTTCTGAGAATGGACATTCGTCCATAGAAGGAGGGCTTTTTCATGGTCAAGTCAATTCCCGACGGATATAGCTCTATCACTCCGTATCTCATTTTCGAGGATGCCAACTCCGCGATCGATTTCTACGGAAAAGCATTCGGCGCGCAGGAACTCTTTCGTATGCCCATGGGGAACCGGATCGGCCACGCTGAGATCCAGATTGGAAACTCTCGGATTATGCTGGCCGATGAAACCCCACAAATGGATGCGTACGGCCCCAAACATCACAACGGATCGCCCGTCAGTCTGATGCTCTACGTCAACGACGTCGACACTTTCTCAAAGAAGGCCGTCGCAGCAGGAGCCAAAGTGCTGCGTCCGGTAAAAAATCAGTTCTACGGCGATCGTTCCGGAACCTTTCTCGATCCATTCGGCTACAAGTGGACGATCGGCACGCACGTCGAAGATGTCTCACCGAAGGAAATGGAGTCACGCATGGCGAGTGCGGCCGCGGTCTAGGGTCTTTGCACTCTCATGCGGAAAAATGGACTGGCCCCGACGCGATGGCTCTCGCAGTCGGGGCTCGCCCAGGAAACAAAGGGACCTGTTTCTCTGAGAAAAAGCAGGACAATGTGTCGGTTGAGCCTTGGGCTTTTTCATGAAACGAAAGCCAATCGGGAAAAGCCCTGGAGGCCCCCTCCGGCGGAATATTTGTGCACGGATTTGCGGTCGGCGATGAGGATACCCTCGGCACGGCGCTGCTAAACTCACTTCCTCCGATTTACCGGAAGGTGCATTGATCTACTTCACGTCGGCCGACCTGTCCTGTTCGTAACGCATGATGTGGTAATACGCTTCCCAATTGCTCCAAACCAGCGGTGGAGGCAACCGCGTCAGCGGGTCGTCCAGATACTGAGCAAAGGCCTGCGCAATTTCCCGCGTACGAGACACGTTGGTAAGCCAATCACCGCGATACCAGTTCTTCCACTTGCCATACTCGGCGCTGCTCTGGGCAGCCTCCACCTGCTTAAGGTCGTTGACCGCCTCTTGGGCCTCTCGCTCTGCATCCGCTTGCCGGCCCCCCTGGGCATCGACAATCGATTTCGAGACCAGGTAGAGCATGTCATTGCTTTCCCGATTGATGGTGATCATGGTAAGCACCGCGGCGCCATAAAATTGCGTGCGATCCGCGGGGATGAGCGATTTCGCTTCGTTCGCCTCCTTCCACAACGCATCCCATCGCGGCCTGGCATCTCCGCATTGCTGTATTTCATGCTTGGCCGTCTCGATCATCCACTCCTTGCCCTGGGACTCGCCCGTCCTGGATTGTACGAAACGTGGCGGCTCCCACTTTGGGGCTTGGCTAGGAACGGTGTACAAAGGCGAATCGATCATGTATGTCAGCATCAACTGGCGGCCCTCCGTGTGGTACAGCTGGTCACCATACTCTTTGGCAGGCTCGCCGAACTGGGCAGCCGCGTGGAAGTAGTCCTTGTACATTTGCGTCAGCGCAAGGCTTGCCTGCTGTCCAAACTCTTCGCTTGTCCACTCGCGGTAATATTCGTCCGCGCCGCCTTGCGGAATTCCCTTCCACGCGATCTCCATCACGGCATTGGTGGTCATCGGCACCGGGCGAAGGTCGCTGGTGTTCACCAGAAAATACGCCGTGGCCCCTGCCTTCTGGTAGCGGCCCATCTCGTTCACGATGCGTTCGATGGGCACCATTTCGGTGAGCTGATTTGCGCGGTTGTTCATCATCGCCGTGTGGTAGTACGCACCCTCGCCGGCCGCCACCTTACCCCCGTCCTGCAAATCGCCATAGCCCGTATCCGCCCACACCGTGATCACGTCGTGCGGGATGGTCATATCGCCCTGCTGCACCAGCCGTGCCCCCTCTTGCCACAGGTCGGTCACAAACTTGGCGTCTGGGCGAACCGCGCGCACAATCTTGATCTGTTCTGCAATGGCCTTGCTGATCAATGCGCCCAACGCTTTATCGTTATCTCGCACACTGGGGTCCATTGAGGCATAGCTCACGTCGGAAAGGCCACGCAGTCCAACGTCCCAAAGAATTTCCTGCGTGGGCGAATAGGTCGCGACCGCGTCTTTCCACGCCCGCTCCAGAATGTCGGGATGCGTGGAGTAGTTATAAGGAACGTCCTTTGGCCACCTGGCAACATTCAGGCCGAGCGGAATCGCATGATGCTGGGTGAGGATCAGACCCCGCTTTCCCGCCAACGCAACCTGCGCATTATCGGGAAATATCCATGTTCCCGGGACCACAATATTTCCCTTGAGGCGCAGGATTGTCTCATACACTTTGTTCCACGCCTCTAAAGAAATGCCTGTGTTGTCTTTTGCCCCCGGCGCCCATCCTGTCAATAGGTCCTCGTCATTGATGAAGAATCCGCGATACTTGAAAACGGGCGCGGGAAACGTCTCCGCCAAAGAAGAAGGCAGGTTGATTTGACTCCGATGTTCCGGTACATGATCCGTCCAGTAATACATTGGATCGATACCTAGATGCTCCTGGGAGAATTGGTAGATCGCGTAGAGGGTGCCGCGCATGTCGGCTCCGCACAAAACCACCACGTGTCCGCCGCGATTTTTGCCTGAGGCCCGGACCGCAGCAATCGAAAATGATTCCGGCGCACTCAATCCTTTGGGCCGCATCGCCGGCGGAATTCTGTCCATCTCTCCTGCCAGGATCGTCTCCTGTCCCGCGTCCTCCATGTGGGTGACAATATTCGGTCTGGTGCCCAGCACCTTCTCCAAGTCGCCCGCCAAATCTTCAGCGGCTAATCGGACTGGCCCAGGCTCGTCCGGGCTCACCAGAATGGTGACCGCGTGATCCAATACAAAGTCACCCCCTCCCTGGTGACTACGTTGTCCCAACATCACGCTGGCCACGCTGGCAATGATGAGCATGGCGCCGAGTCTCTGAAGACGGCGAGCCGGACGATCGGTCATCGTTGTTACCCCTGTGCAATTTTCAGCTTCTTCATCGGAATTTGGAAGGATAGTCGTTTGGAAGCTGCCGAAGGCAGCGCAAGTTGTTTCGATATCTCCTCCATCGAGCATCCCGGCACGTTCACGTTCTCCACGAAACCGGCCATGCCGGCGAAGAAAATCAGAAGTTGAAGCGGCCGCCAAACTGCAGCACCCGTGGGGCCGCGGGAGAGGTGGTGCCGAAGGTGGTGATGTAGCCGAATGTTCCGGCGCCGATGGTCGCATTCGGGTTGGTCAGAATCGGGTGATTGAGCACATTGAACGCCTCGAAGCGAATCTGAAACGCGGACTCACGATACACATGGAATCAGCGGAAGACGCTGGCGTTGATATAAGTCATTCCCGGACCATGGAATGCGTTGCGCATAGTATTGCCAAACACGGGAGAAATGATTTCAGACGGCAACTGGGTGGGTGAGTATGTGGGCTCCGCCGGGTTGGCGAATGACGTTGGATCGAACCATGCTCTCCCACCGGAAACTCCGGTGTTCCCTGGGGTTCGGGTTGTACTGTCCATTTGCCATGCAGACCGTAGAACCGCCCGGCAGCGGCGCCGCATTCAGGGTCACGCCGGCCAACTGCCGCACCGCTCTCGTTCCCACATACCCGATATACTCACCAAAGAATCGTCATCCCGCCTGCTCCGGTGTGTCGTGGGAACAGCGCCGAGGGATCTGCGCTCCCGCCGTTGGCCTTTTGCAGTGCCAGATGCAGTAACGTCTTCTGTGCGACAATCCGCTAGCGAACTTTGACTCATCCACGCGTGATGCCCGAGGCCCCCAGCCAGCGACGATTCCTCATTGCCATGATGCTGTTTGTCATCGTGGTGATCAATTACCTCGATCGCAGCAACATTTCCATCGTGGGGCCGCAGCTCTCACGCACGCTGAATCTGACGCCGGTCAAGCTGGGCGTGGTTCTGTCTGGCTTCGGCTGGACCTATGTCGCGCTGCAGATCCCCTGCGGATGGCTGGTCGACCGCGTCCATCCGCGATACCTCTTTGGCTGCATCCTGGGCCTGTGGTCGCTGGCGACCCTGTCGCTAGGGCTGGTCACAGGCTTTCTAGGCCTGTTGTTTCTCCGTCTGGCGGTGGGAGCATTTGAAGCGCCCGCCTATCCGATCAACAATCGCGTGGTCACCACCTGGTTCGGGGAAGACGAGCGCGCCGGTGCGATCGCGTTCTACACCTCCGGCCAATACGTGGGCCTCGGATTTCTGACCCCGTTGTTGTCCTGGATTGACCTCTCCTATGGGTGGAGAGCGGTTTTTGCCGTCACCGGCGCGGTGGGGCTGACCTGGGCCGTGGCCTGGTACGTGCTGTATCGCGACCCGGCAGATTTTGGCGGAGTCAACCAGGCTGAGATCGATCACATCGCGTCCCGCGGAGGCATACCCGACCTGACCCAGCGCATCCGCCGGCAAAAGAGAGTCCTTGCCTGGGCGGACTGGAAGATTGTCCTGGGGAGTCGAAAACTGTGGGGCGTCTACCTCGGTCAGTTCGGGATCAACGCGACGCAATGGTTCTTCCTGACTTGGTTCCCGACCTACATGGTCACTTACCGTCATGTTAGCTTCGCGAAGTCGGGACTGCTGGAGGCACTGCCGTTCCTCGGCGCCTTTGCCGGCGTGCTCCTGGGAGGCTTTGTTTCTGATGGCCTGCTGCGGAAAGGAAGCTCGCTGACCATGGCGCGCAAGCTGCCGATTATCGTGGGCATGCTGCTATCGAGCTCCATCGTGGTGGCCAATTATGTGAACGACCCGTTTGCCATCAGCGCCTGCCTCACCTTTGCCTTCTTCGGCTGCGGCTTCGGCTCCATCACCTGGTCGGTGGTTTCGGCGATGGCTCCGGAGCGCCTGATCGGCCTGACCGGCGGCGTCTTCAACTTCGTAGGCAATCTGGCCGCCGTCGTAGTCCCACTGGCCATTGGTTTTCTGATCAAGGGGAACGATTTCACGAGGCCGCTGATCGCCGTTTCCGCCATGGGACTGATTGGAGCCGGGTCCTATATCTTTCTGGTTGGGAAGATCGAGCGCGTGGGTGAACAGGGTCGTAGTGCACTGTAGGCGTGTCTCAGCTTAGGGGCGCACCGCAGCCTCTAGCCGGGTGTCTACAAGCACAAATGTAAGTTAATAATCCGCTCAGCCGGTTATGAATCCCATTCGCCCGCTGGAGCTCAGCGGAGAGAGTGGAGGCAACAAACTAGTCACCGGAAACCCGTCTTCATGAAAGTGTCAGCTTCGTCCATCCACGAAACTCCTAATTGGCTCAACTTTTCAGATCAGCGCTTATCGGTACCAATCGTGTCCACCCCGGGTCCTGCGCAGGCGGCTACGAAGCGTTTTCGTACGGTGAGGATGTACTACAAAGTGACTGCCGGATTGGCGGCTGCCAGATTGGCGGCCATGCAGAAATAAGCTTGATGTTTGGACGACCTCTTGTTAACCGAGGGGAGCCTGCGATAGCATAACTCGGTAACCGAGAGGAGACCTTTGTGAGCAAACCGTCCGACTTGGTTCAGGGGACGCTGGACATGTTGATCCTAAAAATACTGGCATTGGAACCCTTGAATGGATGGGCCATCAGCCAGCGTCTGAAACAAATCTCCAGCGAGGTGCTGGCCGTCAGCGACGGTTCGCTTTACCCCGCGCTCCATAAACTCGAACATCGCGGATGGATTCGCGCGCATTGGAAGCCGAGTGAAAACAATCGTCGCGCTAAGTTCTACTCGCTCACGCGGTTGGGACGGAAGCAACTGGAAAAAGAGACCGCCAACTGGAACCGTGTCTCGGCGGCGATCTCCGGCATCGTGCAGCTCGAAGAGGCCTGAACATGAGTATCGAACAATGGTTCTATTCCCTTCCCGTGCGTTTACGTTCCTTCTTCCATTCGAATCAGGTTGATGAAGAAATCAAAGAAGAGCTTTGCGAGCATCTTGAGCAGCAAATCAGCGAAAACGTTGCCGCAGGCATGTCCCCGGAAGAGGCGCGCTACGCCGCAATACGCGCCATGGGCGGGCTCACCCAGATCGAACAACGGTGTCGCGAGGCTCGTGGTGGAAGCGTCTTGCAGGATTTTGTTCAGGACTTACGCTACGGCCTTCGTCAACTGCTTCGCAGTCCAGGGTTTTCTGCCCTGGCCATCCTGTGTCTGACTCTAGGCATCGGTGCGAACGCGGCAGTGTTTAGTTGGGTGGAGGGAATTTTGTTCCGGCCTTATCCACTAGTCGTGCATCAGGAGCGGCTGCTCGCAGTCGCCGGAACGGTACAGGGCAAGAGAATCGACGGGCTTTCCTGGCCGGACTTCCTCGACCTGCGCCGAGACTGCACGTTCTGTGAGGACGCTTTCGTCACCAGAATCACCGGCAGCACGCTGAATATTGGGGATCATGCCGAAGTCACAACCGGCAGCATTGTCTCAGCCAATTATTTCGACGCCCTCGGTGTCCATCCGATTCTCGGGCGTGGCTTCGAAGCGGGCGAGGACGCAGGCAACGATTCCCATCCCGTTGTAGTTATCAGCTATCAGATGTGGCGCAATCGCTTCAAAGGTGCCCGAGACATCATTGGCAAGACGCAGCGCCTGAACAATGTGCCGCACACGATCATCGGAGTCGCTCCAGACGGATTCTACGGGACCTTCGTAGGCCGGGCGATCCAGTTCTGGGTTCCCGCGTCCATGGAAGAAACCTTTGGGGGCGGAGGCTACAAGCTCGAGGACCGCGGTGCGCGATGGATCGAATCCTATGTGCGCCTGAAACCCGGCGTCAGCCGGGCACAAGCACAACAGCAAATCTCCGCCATCGCAGCTCGATTGCAGACCAGCTATCCGGCCACCAATCGTGGGCGCGGCATAGGGATATGGCCGCTGTGGCAGACGCCGTTCAACCAGGCCCGCACGATGGGGCCGACACTCGGAGTCATGGTAGTCGTCGTTGCGTTTGTGCTGCTCATCGCCTGTGCGAACGTCGGCAATCTGATGCTGGTCCGGTCGTTTGTTCGACGCCATGAAATGACCGTACGTCTCGCAATTGGAGCCAGTCGCGGCCGTCTGTTGAAGCAGCTCCTCACCGAAGGCCTCATTCTCTCTGCGCTGGGAACAGCCGGCGGATTTTTTATGGCGTATTGGTGCAGGCATCTGCTGGTTCTGTTGCTGCCAGAGGGGAGGACAATGTACTTGCCGGAACAATCGACGAACATGTGATGGCGTTGAGCGCCGGCATTTCCTTGGTGGTTACGCTCATCATCGGCCTGGTACCGGCATTGCAGACGCGCCACCTGGACCTGGCAGGCCCATTGAATGCCGAGTCCGGAGGTGCAGTTGGGGTTCGGTCAAGAGGCTGGATTCGATCGGGACTGGTCATCTTCCAAGTGTCTCTAAGTTTCATCTTGCTGGTCGGGTCGGCTCTGTTGCTCGAAAGTTTGGAAAAGATTCGAACCACAAGCCCGGGATTTAGCACGACCAGTGTCGTCACTACGGGTGTGTCGCTAGTCGCCGCAGGCTATGACGTTCCTCAAGCCAAAACATTTCAGAACGAACTCATCGAGCACCTTAGTGGATTGCCGCGGAATTGAGTCCGTAGCCTTAGCCCGCGTCACGCCGTTGGGCTATATCGGTTTCTCTTCTACCCCGATTGCTGTCGATGGCTACCAGGCTTCTCCGAACGAGCAACCTGAGGTGGAATACAACCAGGTCAGTCAAAATTATTTCGCAACCTTGGGTATTCCTCTTTTCTCCGGTCGTGAATTTACGCGCAGCGATGACGAGAACGCACCGCTCGTCGCCGTCGTGAATCGGACCATGGTGGAGCGGTACTGGCGCGGTCAAGACCCCATCGGACGTCGAATTCAGGTGAAGGGACGCTGGGCGCGAGTCGTAGGTGTGGCTGCGGATTCGAAGTATGAAAGCATGGGCGAGACTCCGAAGCCTTTCTTCTATGTGCCGCTGCGACAGGATTTCGACCGAGAACCGGGTTTGTATATCCGCACTACCCAACCGCTGCAGAGCACATTGGCCGCAGTTCTCCGCGAAGTGCGCGCGTTGGACCCAAATCTTGCCCTGTACGAAACGATCACGCTTCATGAACAAGTGAACCGCGCCTCCTCGCCGCAACTCGTTGCCGTCACCTTGGTCTCGACTTTGGGAGGACTGGCGCTGCTACTCGCTGCGGTCGGCCTCTATGGACTGATGTCTTACTCGGTAGCGCAAAGCAAGCGCGAATTGGGCCTTCGCATGGCCCTTGGCGCGGACGCGGCCGACCTGCTTCGGCTCGTCATTTCGCGCGGCCTGCGCTTAACGGCTGGAGGCGTCCTCTTCGGCGCCGCCGCAGCGCTCGCCCTGACCAGATTGCTCGGACAGCTTCTCTACAACGTGAGCCCGCGCGATCCGTTGGTATTCGGATCAGCTCTTGCAGTCATGATCACTACGGCAATCTTAGCTTGTCTGTTACCGGCTTGGCGGGCAAGCCGGACCGATCCCGCGCGTGTCCTGCGAAATTGATTTGAATTTGAGGGCGTGCGCGAGCGTCGGGCCGAGCGGCCTACCCGCGGCTTTACCTGCTGGCGCCAGTACGTAGCCCTGTTGTTCTGCCACCTGGGGGCGGGCGCATCGCTGCCTGGACGTACTGTTCTTTGCATCTTTGAAACGCTTTCGTGTCGAGCTTCACTGTCTGTTTAGCGCTGACAGAGGTAAACCGAGGAAGAGAAACCGTCGCGTTTCTCACGCCGTGGCGTAAAGGAAAAATTGTCGCTTCTACATGCGGTGAGACTAGCAACCGAGGTGATCTGGCTAACCCGGGGATCGCCTTCATATCGGGCCGCGAGATCAGTAATGCATCTGAGATTTCCGTTGACGGTTTGGATGAACTGGGAGCATGATGCTGGGCGGCGGAATACCGACTTCCGCTGCAGATCGGGATTTCGCAAGGAGATTTGCATGCGTCGACCTACCTATGCAACATTGGCGCTATCCGCATTGTCTGTAACCTCAGCGGTTCCTGTTCACGCGCAGGATTACAAGAAGACCGTCATCTACCAGATCGTCACAGATCGTTTCTATGACGGCAAGCACATGTGAACGCTGCACAGCTTTTCGAAGTCCGCTACTTCGTAAATGTCCTCGCCGGTAATCGTCGGCGTGGGGCTGGCATCGGTAATCTCTTTCAGCAGGTCGGTGTAGTACCACGGAATCACGTCTTCGATCCATTCCAGGTTGAACTTCTCGTATGCCTTGCCCAGCTCGATCACCGACTTCACCCCGATATGGCCAAGGTGATCCATGGACAACGGCATGTCATAGCCGATGTTGTCCCGCACCGCCGCAACATATTCGCAAAGCCGGTCGATGCCCTTATCGGTCACCTCAGTAGCCATAAGAGGATGAGGTTGATCGCGCAGTTCCCACTTGCTCTGACCCGCTTTAGTCACCCACCTCGCGTCACTTGCTCAGGCTATCGCGCCAGGCCATTGCTTCGAGTTCGACCCGAATTGCGTCTTCAACAGGCACCACTGGTCTTGCCTGGAATTCGAAAGCCGGCAACATTGAACAAAATTTGTGAACCGCGAGCGGATCGTCGCAATCCACCAACATGTGCCCACCCCACTCGCCCACGCGAATCACAAACACCTCGATCTTGAAATTGGCGGGCGCCTTCCACGGACGGAAAACCTCAAGGATTCGTTTTTGCGCATTCTCGTATTCCGCAGCTGAACCTTGCGAACGTTCGAACCAACTGATCATGTACTTCATCTGTATTCTCCTCGACAAGATTTGTGGATCTCCTCGGGAACATTCTGAGCGTGCAACCAGCGGAATGGATTCCATTCGGAACACCAGGTAGAGTGTACGGGGTGGTTTCAAGCCTCCGGCTAAATTCCGCAAGGCATGGTCAGAAGTGTCTGCGACGCATTCGACTGTTCTCCTTTTCCTTGTCCTCCTTTTCCCGTGCCCCTAAGTTGATTAGGGGACGGATAGATTTTTAGTGACTGATTTCGTCTCCGTGGATTGGTGAGGGATGCTTCTCATTTGTCGCGCACACGCCCCGTCTCCCCGGTGGGAGGGGTGTGTGTCCGTGAAGTGGGGGAACTATTGGTTAGACCGTATAACGGCGTACTTCCTTCCATCAATGGCCACAAACAAATAAAGATGTGGAAAAAGGGTGCTAAACTACTAAGGCGGCTGTGCCGCTCGCATCAATGGGACCGTACCTGGCCCGAAAGCATGGCAGCATTCCTATTGCAGTAAATGAGCACTCTTGACGGTGAATAGGTGTGTCATGTCACCGAAACGCCTCGGATCAGCTTGTGCTCATCCAGCGTTCCATCCATTCAGACACAACCCTGGGACGTTCAAGAACCGTGAAATGCGCCGCATCGTCGATCAGTACCAGCTCCGATCCTGGAATCTCTTTTGCCAGCGCCTGGTGGGCCGCTGGTGTGGTGCGGCGGTCGTCCTGACCGCCGATGATCAGCGTCGGACAGCGGATTTGGTCGAGACCCGAAAATGGACTCTTGATCTCGAGCAGTGCTCGCATCTGCCGTAAGCCGGCGTTCCTTCCAACCGCGTGCGCCATATCCATGAAGCATCCCTTCACGACAGGATCGGAAATCCGCGAAGCCGAAACGTAGGTGGGATAAGCAGCTTCCAGGTAACCCTCGAAATCTCCTCCCTCAATGATTTCGATTGCACTGCGTATTGCCTTCTCAACAGGAGGGAGCAGTCCCCCATGGGTCGCGCTCAGCAGCGCCAGCCGCTCGACCCGCTCCCCGGCAATGCGCATGATTTCGAGAGCCACCTGGCTGCCAAGAGAAAAACCAGCGAGCGAGAAACGCTCCGGGGTCGCTTCTAGTACCGCGGATGCCATTTCGAATATCGTCGCCCGCGCACCCAGATCAGCTACGACGATCTCAGCTTGGCGGCCAAGGACCGCAGTCTGGCTGCTCCACAGGTCCTGGTTGCAAAGCAGTCCGGGAATCAGAACGAGCGATGTCATCTGGAGATGAAGTATTGTGCTCTACCCTGAATCAGGGAATGCCTAATAGAAATGGCCGGCTTCTACTCATGGGTTGTGTTGCGGACAGGGCCCACGTAGAGATCTGACCTGTCAGCCGCAGAATCAACTGTCCTGGATGTTCGTAAGGCATTGCTGCCATTATAGGTGCAGGCAAAGCTCGCGGGGAGAGTGCGTAGCTTGTAATCCTCTGGCAATGCGCCAACCGTCCCAGTGCGTTGAACGGCCCGCACGCATGCGTAGTCTAAGGACTTCCATCCGCTGGGCTTGCCTATTCTTACATTGCTGAGAGAACCATCGCGATTCACATCGAACCACATCTCTGCCGAGTTCCCCGCAGGAACGTTCGCATCCACACGTTCATAATCACTAAAACTCTGGTGCAGCCTCTCCGCCATTTGCTTCATGTACAAATGAGAGGGTTGGGCAGAATTCGCTACAGGTGGGCTTGTTTTTTGAGGTGCTTGCTGACCATCTTGCAGGTGATAGGAGCAGTCGTAGATAACGTTCAGATGGTCTTTGGTTCCCCCTTCCGGCGGTCCAAATGTCCCGACTTGCTGCACTGCGTTCACACATGAGGAGTCCAACGATGGATACCCGCTTGACGCAAACAGGAAGACGCTTTGAGGAAAGCCCTCGCGTGAGATCGTGAACGCAATTGCCGCAGTGGCTCCTACTGGTGTGTTGACGACCGTGGACGGATTCCATTTCCCGGAGATCCTGTCGTGAATGACGTCTCCATACCACTTGGACGGGGGAGGGTGCCCCAGCTCCACGTGAGCATTTATGCCATAGACCTGTGCTGTAGGGATGTTCGTCGCGGCGTGCTGACTCGTTGTTACCGAAAAAAGGGAGAAACCTCCCCAAATGAGAATCACGACGGCTACCGCTACAGGAAGCAAATGCTTAAAGGAGAACGCGATCCAGGGAGGAAAATGCATTGATGATTGTGAGGGCCTGAGAACTGCTCTCAACGCCTCTACGTCGCCGGCCCGATATGCCTCATTTGCTAACTTTGAGAGTCGTTCGCAACGTATTCGGTCCTGCTCGTCAACTGCCAGATCAGGATGAACGCGCTTGAGAACTCGAATCCATAGTTGCTTTAATTCTGGCGACGGCGTGTCCATGCTGTACTCTCGGTCCTTTTAGCAGCTTCACTAGAAGATGGGCTGAGCTACAGCCTAAAGAACGGATGTATACAGGCAATCAGGAAACAGAACACGCCCCAGCCCCGATGCCTGGTGATGAACAGGCCGGCATCTGCCAGAGTGAAGCCGGTGAAGAATATCCTTGTTGACCCAGTTCACGGGCAGTAGCCAACATTTAACTGCTACCGTCATCTTCCTTTGTGCTGCTGCCACAGCGCTCTCGACCTGGGCTTCTACGCTATCCCCGCCGTTTTCATTTCCCACATGGTACGGTCAACCGCGTACAGGTACAACAGCGTTCGTAGACACCTGCGTTACCTTTGCGTTAGGCTTGTAACGCTTTCTGGGTAACCGAGCTGACAAGGCCAGAGAGAAGCTCCTTATTTGCCTCTTCAATTTTGATGGCCGCACCTACATGCTATGGAGATGGCCGCGCCAAACCCTCGGTCTTCTTCCTGGAAAAACTGCGAAGGAGTAAGATTCATCCGCAAAGGAGCGAGCCATGACGCTGACTATCTACGGCGGGAAAGATTTTGCCAGGCAATTTCGCGTGGTGCGCAATAACACGCTTCAGATTGCCGAGGATATTCCGGAATCGAAGTACGGCTTCCTGCCAGCGCCTAATAGCCGCACCGTTGGCGCTTTGTTGACCCACATCGCAGTTTCTCCACGGATGTGGTTTGAGATTCACGGCAAGCGGCAGGTGAAAACGCTGGTCGGCTTCGATTTTGTAAAACTGGGCAGCGACATGAATGCCGAGGAAGCGAGGACCAGAAGCAAGGCGGAGATCCTCGATCTATTGCGCGAAGAGGGCGAAAAGTTTGCTGGATGGTTAGATACGCTGACGCCCGAGTTTCTGGGGGAAATGGTCACGGTGGCGGATAACACAGGCACAAAGTCGCGCTTTGAACAACTGCTTGGGGCCAAGGAACACGAGATGCACCATCGTGGCCAGCTGATGCTTATCGAGCGGCAGCTCGGCATTGTGCCTCACCTGACCAGGCAGGCCGAAGAGCGGCTCACGCAAATGGTTACGGCGAGAGGTTGAGGTTTCGAAAGTCTTTGAAGGACAGACGAAGATGACCCGAATAGAAATCTCACATCTTCGGAGAAGATTAAGGGTTTTTGCCTGAGTATTAATTTTGGGGTGATCCGTCTGTTCCGGAATAAGCCTGCATTCTAAAATTAATGTTGTGCCCTGCCTGCCGGCGTGAAGAACCGGCATCCCCGGACTCATCGGAAAGGGTCAGTGCTGTCTGGTTACGAGTTGTTTGGAAAGGGCTCTTCCTCATGACCCTCTTGCGAGGCTGACCCTCTCAGGCACGTCTGACCCTCTCAGGCACATTGGCAGATTCGCTGACTATGCAGTGCGGTGGAACCGTACTGCCATCCCAGCGATACGTTTACAGTACGCTTCAACCCGCAAGTCCATCGCGGTCCTACTACCCGAACTGAGAACACGGCACGCTGGTCGGCAGATCGATCGCTCGCCGCTCTCCGGGAAGAAAGCCGGCTGCCCATGATCACATGGGGACCAGCAAGCATTGTTGCTGTAAATGGGGGGCCAAAAAGGGTGGGGAATTGGTATTATGTCACCCAATATACCTAAGAGCTGTCGGGCCGATTCACCGGGCCATTCGCAGAGACCACGACAAGCAACAAAATAGGATCCGCATACCGATCTACAAAGCCAATCTACACATTTGGGGAGGCCCAAAGAGATGAAGACGCTTACGAACGCAACGCAGCTCTTAGCCCTTGTCCTGCTGGTTTGTTATAGCTCGATGACGGCAAAGGCCCAGACCATCACCGGAAGCGTGAATGGGACAGTGACCGATCCTTCGGGCGCAGTCGTTCCCAACGCTAAGGTAACTGCGACCAACGTCGAGACTGGTGTCGCAACCTCTTCTACCACGAACAACGACGGTAACTATAACATTCGCTTTCTGCAGATCGGGAGCTATAAAGTCACGGTCGAATCACAGGGCTTTACGGTGGCAAGCTTTGGACCGTTTGTGCTGGAAACCGGCCAGGATGCGAAGGTCGACGTAAAGATGGTACTGGGCAGCCAGACGCAGCAAGTGTCCGTCGTGTCTGAAATCGCACCTCTGTTGAACACGGAAAACTCTACTCTGGCGACCACGCTTGATACCCGCGCTATCGAGAACATCCCGATCGTGGGCCGAGATATCGTGGCGTTAACCATGTTCCTGCCGGGCGCCGTGAGCACCAACCCAAACGGGTTTGTGGGCCAGGCTGCTATCACGATATCGGGCGGCCAGACGGTCTCGGTGAACGGCAACAGGCAACAGGCTAACCAGTATCTGCTCGATGGTATGAATATCAACGAGACCCTCAACGACACACCGGGCTACAATCCCAGCGTGGATGCGATCGGCCAAGTGCAGGTTATCTCTTCCAACGCCCCGGCCGAGTACGGTAATGTCAACGGCGGGGACGTTCTCTACCAGACCAAGAGCGGCTCGAATGACTGGCATGGGAGCGCGGTCTACTACCTGTCTGACTGGGACCTGAACGCAAATACCTGGGGCAACAAGCACACCACCACCATTACGCCCAAGTCGTCATTCACCCGCAACATCTTCGGCGGCACCTTCGGCGGACCGATCTTCAAGGACAAGCTGTTCTTCTTCGGAGACTATCAGGGTGGCCGTTATCACGCGGGGGGCGCGGCCAATGCGACTGTGCTTACCGCGAAAGAGCGTCAGGGAGACTTCTCCGAGCTCCTGAACCCGGCCTTGATGTGCTCCGCGACGGGGGGTGTATGCGCAAAAAAGAGCCAGTTGATTCAGCTCTATGACGCGACGAACCCCAGTTTCCCTGCTTACCCAAATAACCAGGTTGCTATAACGAACCCGGCGGCGCAGTACCTGTTTGCACATCCGGAACTGTATCCGTTGCCTAACCAGACGCCCGCGGCTACCAACTCGCCGGCTGCCAGCAACTACCGCGGTGTCTTTAAAAATCGGAGCCACGGCGATCAGTTCGACGTCAAAGTCGATTGGAAAGCCACCAGCCAAGACAACCTCTCGGTTCGTTTCTCGTTCAGTGACAACGGGAACACCACGACCAACCCTCTGCCGATCAGCTTCACCAGTGCGCCGACGAACCCGGTACGTGGTGTGGCCATCAACGAGGTTCATATCTTCAACGCATCGATGGTGAACGAGTTTCGTGCAGGTTACACGCGCATACAGAACCTGGGCGCAGTGCTTTTGGATCCGACCGGAGTTTTCGGAACGAAGGGCAATTCGATTCTCGGCATCGGTTCCCTCGCGCCCGGGGAGGCACAGGCCTTTGCCGGCTTTTCCGCGTTGTCGTTCACCAATCCGGCCAGCCCCAGCAACATCACGGCTTCCAACGGAACCGAGTACTCCACATCCACCACCACGTCCCTGGGGACAGTCGCAACGCTTCTCGGTAACTCCAATACGGGGACAAACTATACCGACAACACGTTCCTGTACGGAGATAATTTCACCTGGTTGCGGGGCGACCACACGTTCAAGTTCGGGGTTCAGTTCCAGCGCCAGCAGCAGAACAACTTTTACCCCGGCAACGACGGCTCTGTTGGCGGCTTCTATTTCCTTGGCGCCGGCACTTCCTCGCCCAACGCCGATCCGAACGGTTACTCGAATGCCGGATATACGGTGGCCGATTTTTTGCTGAACCGCGCCTCCTTCGTCAGTAAGGGCGGCGTCTCCGGGCCTGCGGGCATGCGATCATGGCGCGACGCCTACTTTGTCCAGGACGATTGGAGGGTTCGCCCGAACCTGACCCTCAGCCTTGGGATTCGGTATGAGTACGACCAGCCCATCTACGAGGTCCACAACCACATGTCGACGATCGATCCGAATAACCCTTCGGTGATCCTGCTCGATGGCACGGCCGCAGCCAGGGCCGCCGGCTATGGCCGCGGACTGGTCGATCCTTTCTATGGCAGCGTGATGCCACGCGTCGGCTTCGCTTATTCGGTGACTCCCCGCCTGGTGGTGCGGGGCGGATATGGAATCCAGAACTTCATGGAAGGAACCGGCGCGAACCTGCGGATGACCACCAACCTGCCTTTCCAAACCACCTACGAGGCGAGCGGAAACGCGCCTGCGAAAGGGGAAGCGGGTAACTTCTTCGATGTGAGATACGGCTTCAGCAATCCTGCAGCCGGCGCGGCAGCCTCCGGAGCGGTCTACAACGTTTGGGACAAACGGATCAAGCCGGCATTCATTGGTGAGTACAGCTTGACCACCGAGTATCAGATTGGCAACACAGCCTCCGTCCAGGTTGGATACCTGGGTGAGGCCGGACAGCACCTCATTACGGCAAACGCTGCCAACCAGCTGCATAATCCATGCATTATCAATGGCGTCGTGCAAGCCGCGGCGACTCCGACTCCTTCGGCTGCTTGCCTTGCGCAGGCCCCCGCTCCGTTCTATGCGACCCCGGGTGTAGGTTACAACGGCACCATCCGCTATACGAACTCCAACGCGATGATGAATTACAACGCGCTGCAGACTACGTTCCGGCAGCGTTCGTGGCACGGACTGCAGTACACGGCCAACTACACCTTCAGCCGCGCCATGACGAACAGCACGGGCTTCTACGGCGTTCCCAGTGTCACGGTAGCCAGCGCCTATGCGGAGAACGTATACAACCTGCACAATGAGTATGGTCCCGCGGGCCAGGACGTGCGCAATGCACTCAACTGGAATATGGTCTACGCTCTTCCCGTTGGCCGTGGGCGCATGCTCGGCGCCAACATGCCCCTTATTCTGGATGAGATCGTGGGCGGATGGCAAATCGGTATGACGGGCATCGCCTACTCCGGCTTCCCGGTGAACATCAGCGCCTCAAATAACTCCAGTGTTAACGGCAACTCCCAGCGTGCCAATCACTATCGGCCTTTGAAGATTGTCCACCGCACCATCAACAACTGGTTCGGAACCGATCCTTCGGCGACTCCCTGTACGACTGCGGGTGTCGATAACGGCGTTTGCGCTTATGGTCAACCCGCTGTTGGAACATTCGGTACTGCGCGTCCTACCTCGGAGCGGGCGCCGGGTTTCCAAACCTACGGCGCATCCGTCACCAAAGACTTTACCGTCTTTCGCGAGCAGAAGATCAACTTCCGTGTCGATGCCGACAACGTCTTCAACAGCGCGTATCTCTCCAACCCTGCAAGCAATGCCAGCGCCAACAACTTCGGACAGATCACAACTGTACGCTCTGGCCCGAGGCAGCTGCAGCTTTCGATGAGGTACTACTTCTAGAGGATGTTTCCCAGTACGATGCGGTTCACTACAGACTGAACTCAGCGCCGTCTTCCGGCGTAATTTGGGGATCTCTCCTTGGCGGACCAAGGGGTGACCCATATCTCGCGCGTTGTTCGCGAGATGGGTCCTACTTTTTATTGGTGGTTGGCCTCGTAGTGCTGCTGGAGCAGGTCCTGGCCGAAGTCGCCCGTGACGTCACGCCATACAGAGTGGATATGATTCGCGTCGTCCTGTGTGTCGTCCAATTCAATGAGAAATAAAGGCGTCTGAACGCGATAGTAGTGCGGGTCACCTGGGTTAATTCCACCCGACCAGGCGAAGTAGATATTCCGACCAGCCTGGTTGATCTGGGCTATCCGGTTTTCGGCCAGCTCGGCCGCCACGTTGCGGGCGTATTCTTCCATGAGCGCCATGAGCGCATCGAATTGCATGGCGTTCATCTTGGAACCGGACAGGCCGGATGGCTGGCCCTGAAGCGCTGCCTTCCGGCTGGCGGCGGTTAGGATGTCCTTGTAGGCGGTTGGGTCCACGATCGCGACCTTCTGTTGGTGTTCGTCGAGGAGATGGATCAGCTCGATTCCAAGGTCGTCCTCTCCAGCCAGGGTGCGCAAGCCCCTGCGCGGTCCTTGCCGAACTTCGGCGGGGTTGGAGCCGAAGAAGCTCGGGCCGTCAACAACCTTGCCGTTCACTACTGTGTAGTTTTGGCTGAGATGGTGGCCCTCGACGCGGTAACCCCAGGTGCCAGTGTCGGAAGGAGTGCCGAACACTGAGAAATAGTATTTCTCTGGGTTGCGGATCTCGCCGCTGTCGTTCTCCATGATCTTGAGCACGTCTTCCAGGCTCATGATCGTCACGGCCTTGATGTAGCCCGTCTGGCTCAACCCAGCCGCCAGCAGCGCGCTGGCGAGGTGCTTCTGATAGGGTCTCATCTCGCGCAATGGCAGCCCCTTGCGCTCCTTAGGGATGAAGTGCCAATTCATACGCTCATCGGTATCGAACGGGAAAGTCGCTTTGCCGCGCTGACCGGCATCGAGCGCGGCGAGAAAGCGCTTGGCACACTCGGTCATGAGCGACGCCGCATGGACGCTGTGCGGATGGATATGGTCGGCGTGGCTGTCGCCCGAGACGAGCATACCGGCTCCCACGAGCGTGGCGGACGAACGGAGAAACGATCGGCGCTTCATGCACATGAATTTCCTCCCGCTTGTCTATTTTGTCAACCGAGCACAAAAATGCGGGCGGCTATCCCCCAAAACTGGGGGGATAAGTATCATGTCGCCTTATCTTCCCACTCACCGAAACCCACCTGTCGCGTCAACTAACTCGCTTCCTCAACTGTGGCGATCATGGGAATCACCGCATCCACGTTGGTGAGCTTGAACAGTTCCAGGACGCGTGGGCTCACTCCGGCGGCGATAAACCGAACCCCTTTGTCTTGGCACCGTACGTAATGCCTGACGACCATGCCCAGTCCCGTAGAATCCATGTAGGGAACGTCGGTCAGGTCGAAGATGTTAACGGTCGGCGGCTCGCCGGTGGGCAACATCAATTGCAAATCGAACATCTTGCTCACGGCGTCGGGTGATTGGCATTCAAATACGGTGCGCGCGGTGAAGGGTCCTGAGAAGTGGAAGATCACCGTGCCGGGAGCTTCGCCTTCTTCGCGTTCGAAGGTGAGAGGAAGTCGATTAGAGATCTGAGCTTGAGTCATGGCATCAAATACCCCGTATTGTAGTTAGGCGGCTCAACCGAAGACCGACATACCTCGACAATAATGCGAGCATAAGTGAGGATGCCGGAGAGCCGCGCCGGCGACATCGGCGTATATACTCCCACATTTCCATTTCCAAACTTAATTTGCCAATCTTCGGATGGGCTTCATCATCAAGAACAATCCGGAGTCCCCTATCGGCGCTGAATCCCTCGGATTGTACCACTCGTGAGGCAAATTCGTGTCGCCAGGTCTGGAAAGGGGATTGTCGGTTAGGCATTTGACTCGTTTCGCCGATGCCGTGGCGGGCTCCTTGCCGAACTTGCTTTCGGCGGATCCACCTCTACAAGCCAACCTTGATTTGATCCGCCAAACGGGCGTACATTTCGCCACAAGGAAGACGCGAGAACGAAGTTCGCTCGAAAACATTCGCTCGGCGCGAGTGAAAACAGGCGCGAGAAGGAGAAACCCCATGGATTCGAAAAGAAACGCGGCATCGAAAAAACCGGCCGATTTGACGAAGGCTAGCCGGAGGAGATTTTTAACGACCGGCGCCGCGGCAGCCGCGTTGGGCGCCATGCAAACCGCAACCGGCCAAACATCGGCCGCCGAAACAAAATCGCTGAAGGACCTGGACGCGTATGGCGAACGGTCGCACTACGTGACCTCGCTTCGCGTGGCGGTAGAGGGGAGACCTTCGCCGGACGAATTTGGGCTGACGTTTCACGTGTTAGCGCCGCTGCAGGATACAGTGGGCATTATCACACCATCGTCGCTTCACTTCATCGGGACGCATCGCGGGTCGATCGTGCCGGATATCGATCCCCGGCAGCATCGGCTGATGATTCACGGCATGGTCGACCGGCCGCTGGAGTTCAGCATGGATGATCTGAAGCGCTTTCCCTCAGTATCACGCGTTCATTTCATAGAGTGCCTGGGCAACCATTCCAAGCCGGAAGACAAAACGGTGCAGGAGACTCACGGGCTGACGAGTTGCAGCGAATGGACAGGGGTGCTGCTTTCAGTTTTGCTTAAAGAGTGCGGCGTACAGAAGGACGCCTCGTGGGTAGTGTCGGAAGGCGCGGAAGAGGTAAAGGGCGCGGGCAGCATCCGGCTGGCGAAGGCGATGGACGATTGCATCGTCGCCTACGGGCAAAACGGCGAGCCGATACGCCCGCAGCAAGGTTTTCCGTTGCGCCTGGTGGCTCCGGGATTCGAAGGGATATACAACACCAAATGGCTGCGGCGGATCAAGGTCGTGGACCGCTACTACATGACGTACAACGATTATGGACATATTTCGAAGGATGAAGAAGTGGCCGCGTTGACGTTCCAGTGGGGGCCGAAATCGGTGATCACGTTTCCGTCAGGAGGGCAGAAGCTCCCCGGTCCTGGAATCTACCAACTGACGGGGTTGGCGTGGTCGGGCGGCGGCGCGGTGCGGCGCATAGAAGTTTCCACAGACGGCGGCCAAACGTGGAAAGACGCGGAGATCCGCGGGGCGGTCCATCCGAAAGCGCACACGCGATTTGGCATGGACTGGAAGTGGGACGGGCGGGAATGCGTGCTGCAGTCGCGTTGCACCGATGAACTTGGGCAGGTGCAGCCTTCCCGCGCGGAATTGGCCGCGTTTTTCAAGGTGCCGCCGGATCATTACAAGACTCACGGCGTCCAAGGCTCGGACAACACGATTCAGCCGTGGCGGGTGGCGGGCGATGGGAGCGTGCACAATGCGATTTAAAGCGGTTTCGCAATTACTGTGGCCTGATAAAGATCGCGAGGAGGGGTTTTCCTTGGGAGAAAACCACGAAAAGGCCCTTGGCTTTCCCGGATTTTCTGCAGCGCGGCACTGGCCGAGAGCAGTGATTTGCGGCTTTCTTCACGGAAAGCCGCACGCATTTTTGTGGCCCACCAAGCTCCACAGGAAATCCGGGTTCGGGCTAAACCAATTGCGAAACCGCTGTAGTGTGGAGCTCGCGGTGCTGATTTTGTGCGCGTGCGGCGCTACGTGGGCCCAATCGCCGACCTATGGCGTCGGAAAGACGCCGACGCCCGAGGAGATTCGCGCCGAGGATATCACCATCAGCCCGGACGGGAAGAATCTTCCACCGGGGAAGGGAACGGCAAAAGAGGGCGCGGCGATTTTCGCCCAGAAATGCGCGATGTGCCACGGAGAGAACGGTTCGGGCGGCCGGGCTCCGATGTTGATCAAGCCCGCAACGCCTGTGAAGAGCTCGACGCCATGCCTTGAGCCATGCATAGGACCCGGAAGTGTAATCGCGTTGCATGCGCCTTATGCGACGGTCCTATGGGACTACATCAATCGCGGCATGCCCTTCATGCTGGAAGGCTCGCTCAAGCCGGACGAAGTGTACTCGCTCACCGCGTTCCTGCTCTACAAGAACGGTGTGATTCAGGAGGATGAAGTCCTCGCCCAAACGACGCTACCGCAAGTGAAAATGCCGAATCGAAACGGATACGCCATACCCGATTGGAAACCAGGCATGCCACGGCCCTATCCGAACAGGCACTAGCCTGGGGTTGACAGGTGTTCGTGGACCAGGAGGGAGTTGGCACTCTTGCAAAGTTCGTGGGATTTAAAAGTGCCACTTCCGTCTAGTCCACGAAACTCCCCGAAGTCAATTAGCTACTGACGAGGCTGCGCGTTCCCCTGAGGTCGTTTCTCACGGGTGTTCTCGGCGCGATCCTCAGTGCGAGCTGTCGGCGCCTGCTTCTCGGCCGCCTTGTTCTCATTCGTGCGAGCTGTCGGCGCCTGCTTCTCGGCAGCCTTATTCTCATTTGTGCGAGCTGTCGCCGCCTGCTTCTCGGCTGCCTTGTTCTCATTCGTGCGAGCTGTCGCCGCCTGCTTCTCGGCCGCCTTATTCTCATTCGTGCGAGCCGTCGTCGCCCGCTTCTCGGCTGCCTTGTTCTCATTCGTGCGAGCTGTCGCCGCCTGCTTCTCGGCCGCCTTGTTCTCATTCGTGCGAGCTGTCGCCGCCTGCTTCTCGGCAGCCTTATTCTCATTCGTGCGAGCCGTCGTCGCCCGCTTCTCGGCAGCCTTGTTCTCATTCGTGCGAGCTGTCGCCGCCTGCTTCCCGGCTCCCTTGTTCTCATTCGTGCGAGCCGTCGCCGCCCGCTTCTCGGCTCCCTTGTTCTCATTCGTGCGAGCGGTCGTCGCCTGACTCTCGGCCGCCCTATTCTTATTCGTGCGAGTTGCCGCCGCGTGCTTCTCGGCTGCCTTATTCTCATTCGTGCGAGCTGACACCGCCCTATTCTCCGCCGCTCTGGTTTCATTGGTACGCGTTGACGATGCCCTATTCTTCGTAGCCTTATTCTCATTCGTGCGAGCCGACACCCCCCTATTCTCCGTCGCCCTATTCTCACTCGTGCGCATGGACGCTGCCTTACTCTCGGCCGCCCTGTTAACGGCCGCAGCCCCACGAGCAGCTACTATACCCGCGCCGGTAAAGACCCCTGGTCTAGAGGTTGCAGCGATTGGCGGCCTGCGATGATTCACGGACGCCAATAACTCGTGGTTCGTGCCGGCGGCCCTTTGATGCGTAATTTGTGCGGCCGTTAACGAACGATGACGTTGATGTGCCGCGGCTTCTTGTGCCGCGGTCGGGCGAACTGTTGTCCCGCCAACTCCGCCATTGTAGCTAACATAGCTTCCCGCTGTCGGGCTGTTTACAGTCTTCACGTAAGTCTTGGAAACGTTCGTCACATTTATGTTATTCACCGAGCGGTTGTAATAGAAGGCTCCGTTATTCCAATATCCACCGGCATAGCCGGTACCACTATAGCCGAAGCCGTAGTCGATACCGCCATAGAAGCCGACAGTCGGGCCCCAGTAGCCCGCATGCCAGTAGTAGGCATCGTTGCTCCAAGCCCAATAACCCGGAGTCCACAACAGGCCAATGGCGGGCGGCTCGACCCATGTGCCAGGCACCCAGAAATAACCATCGTCACCATAAGCCCAGTAACCTGGTGTCCATATGTAACCGGCATGAGGACAAACAGGCTGCGAATACGCTACTAGTTCGGGCGGCGCGATGGTAACTGACACGCTTAACTGCGCGAACAAAGTGTACGGCATGGCTAGTATCAGAAAGGCCAGCCACAGCAAACGGTTTGTGCACATAGTTAACCACCTCTCTTAGGTCAA
Organism: uncultured Acidobacteriaceae bacterium; assembly: GCA_963717225.1. Taxonomy (GTDB): domain Bacteria; phylum Acidobacteriota; class Terriglobia; order Terriglobales; family Acidobacteriaceae; genus PALSA-350. The sequence continues at coordinate 126,221 of CAVQWB010000018.1, forward strand.
GTTACTGGCAGGCAGTACCTTGCCGTGTTGTTACAGTAACTGCGACATATAATCGCCGAGCTGCCAGCAACAACCTTTGAGGCTCGCTAAAGACTAGCCGTTACGTTTTGTCCCAACCGCCTTATTTGAGAATTAAAACCGGCGGTGCGGTTGAGTTCGGCCGACTCGGCGTGTAGCGAGGACTATCAACGTGTCATCCAGCTACGTTAACCCGTGTCATACTCCGTTGAAGGGGGCCGTTTATTGAGATGCACCCGGTTATCAGTTCGAAGGGAGCGCCGCGATAAATTTAGGAGTAGCGTTAGAAACACGGAAGTTAGGTAGGCATGGCCAGGGGTTCAGCTTTGCAAAGTCACCTTCTTATGGCCTCCCAGCGGCTGCGCAGAATCTTGGAGTTGCTCCGTCAAGACAACCTGGCCGCTATCCTGATGCATCTCAATGGTTCGTTTATGGAACCGTTGAACTGGCCGACTATCGCTTTTGTAAAAGTGCCAGGTCCGTTTGTCTACGAAACCATTAGGCCAGCTTTTGCGCGTCAGGGTGGAGAGCGGAGGTTAGTTGTAGGTCGGCCATTTATCGAAACAATGCAACGGGCTGGGAGGTTTCTGCTAAGGGCTCAGTCTTTGCCAATTGCAATTCTGACTTCTTAATCATATGCAACCACAAGGAATCCGGATCGGAATTGAATATCGTGGCGGCGTCTGCCGGAAAAACGAACCACCCGCCTAATTGCACTTCGGTCCGCAATTGGTCTTGCGTCCATCCGGCATATCCCAGGTAAACGTGAAAAACGCCAGGGTCAGGCCGGGCTGAAATTGTTTGTTCAAAGAGCGCTTTGTCGGAAATCAAATAAATCCCACCGAAGATGTTTTCAGCCTTTTCAATCTTGGCCGAGGACTTAAACAATGCAAACACGGCCGAAGGAGCCACAGGGCCGCCGAGATAGACCGGGTCGGAGCGATCTTTCGCGGCCTCGAGATCAAGAACTCGAGAAAGCGGCACATCGGTGCGCCGGTTGAGAATCAGTCCGATTACGCCTTTTTCATCGTAGTGAACCAGCAGGACCACTGTTCTTGCAAAATCCGGGTCGCCGAGGCTGCGACTCGCCACCAGCAACTTCCCAACACCCAAATCCTGAGGGCTATTGAACTGAATCGGAAGAAATTGGCTGTCGAACCAAGGCAACGCGGCAGTCGCAGGTACCGGAGCGCGCGACCACGTATTCGGCTTCGGCACATCAACTTCCACCTTGTAAACGCTCACGCTTCCGGCCGCTGCCAAGGCAGCGATCGTGAATAACATTGCGAACAGGAACCGTTTGCGCAGGGACATGGTCGGTATCCTTCACAGTAACGAACTGTGCCTGATTACAGGCTACAACTTAGCGGCATTTATAGGGGGGCAGTCATCGTTCCTGGAATGACCAGGATTGTCGGCAAGACGGAAGTTTCGCCCCTTGAAAACGAGTTTTTTTTCGCAGCCTGTTCAGCCATTTGTAAAATTTTATATTTTTCGATCCTTTTGAGGCAGCAGGCCACAACCATCGGCCCGCAGCCTGCCCCTGCCCAGCAAGATCGAAAGGGCCTTGACCTGTCCAGTAATGCTGCCTCGGGTCATTTCAGACGGGACGTTTACCCAACAGTTACCTATGGATATGAAACGTCCCGTCTGGTCACCGGGTTTCCACGTCTATCACTTGGTTTCCAAAGTCCGGGATCCGGGTTGCAGGGAACGGTACGTTCAGGTCCAATCCAGCGCGGCCCGTCCCCCAGGTTCTTCTACTTCGAGAGAGTTGCCGCCTGCACGACCATGTTGCCGGCTCCGTAGAGAGGTGCAGTGATCCGGGCAAACCCTGCATGAGAACTCCTACGTTGGGTAGGTCCGGGCTTTCCAGGCTGCGAAAAACTAAATGCTCTTGAAGGGTACGACCTTCAGGTCGTACGTAAACAATCGCAAATAGGCTACTGAACGCGGCGGAAGTCCGACTGAAAGGGAAATAGGGCCCCAGGGGCTAAAGCCCTCGTCATTTGCCGGCCTCGACGGCCCGACTAAAGTCGTACCCTGATACAAAGCAGCAGAGCGGTGACGCAATATATAAGGGGCTGCGGATGACCAGGCCGCAGATGAGGGGTCGACGCATGGTGCGGGTGCTTCCCAGTATATCGCCGGCGAGCATGGGCAAGGCTCGGTCTGCTAGAGTGCATGGCTATGGGACATAACCGCTGTTTAGCGATCGCAACCTTTTGCCGACCCTCGATGCTGTTGCTGTTGCTGTGCGCCGCGCCGTACTTTGTACGTGCGCAGGCAGGCGGCGCATCCGCTGCGCCTGCCGTGCCGGATTGGGCGCAGCCGGGCTCACCCACGCACGTACAGGTGCCGCCGCCCGCTGATTTTCATCGGCCAAGCCGGAATTTCGAAACGCCGATCGGCGTGTTTCAAGGCCAATCTGACATTGGCGGCGCGGTGGTACCCGGGAGCGCCAGTTATGATGCCGGAACACAGCAGTACACCATCCACTCGGCTGGTTACAACATCTGGTACTCGCGCGATGAGTTCCGCTTTCTGTGGAAGAAGATGTCGGGAGATTTTTCTCTCGCCGCCGATGTCAGCTTCCCCGACGCCAAGGGCTACGGCGATCGCAAGGCAGTGCTGATCATTCGCCAGAATCTCGAAGATGATTCCAAAGAAGCTATGCTCGGTGAACACGGGGTCGGCATGATCCACCTGGCATGGCGTCCGGACAAAGGCGCGATGATGAAGGATGCACAGTTTCGTTTTGGGGGCACCCTCGCTGGGGTGAAAGCGAAACGCGTAGGCATTGAAAAGCACGGCGATGCTATCGCCATCTTCGTTAGCCTCGAGGGGGAGCCGATGCATCAGCTTGGCCCACCGATCAACCTGCACTTCGATGAGCCGTTCTACGTGGGAGTGGGTTTCTGCTCGCATTTGCCGGCCACGCCGGATACGGCCGTGCTCTCCAACGTCTTGCTGGAGAATTCGGCGGGCAAGGTGCGGTAGAGCGTTAATCTGAAGCTTGCTACATCGTGGGAATTAAGATTTCAGTAATCAACTGATCTTCAGGTGTCTTTCTGGGGTCGTTCACATAGTTCTCAATGAAATAGTCATCCCGCAGTGGCAGCCTGGTTTCGGAGATAATCTCTACCACTCGACCGCTTGCCCTGGCGAGATCAGAATAAGGTCCGGTCAATACAAAGCGGCTGTATTTGCCTCCGGTGAAATCCATATAACTGACTTCCGGGGGCAACTTCACGGGCGGGGCTGCGAGCGATACCCCGGCCCGGTATAGCTTTGGCCCGATTTTGTAGAGGCTCATGTATCCCGTGATCTGATTGTGTTCGGCAATCGCGGCCACGAATTGATGGAGAGTCTGCCATGCCTGGGGAGCATTGGTTTGGAAAGGTCCAATTTTTTCCACAAAGGCGTAGTGGGTTGCGGGCCAGGACACGCTTTCAGGCACTTCAGTGAGATTCATATCTCTCCTTGGCAGGGGCATGCCACCTCTTGTCAGCAAAGTACCAATCGGGCATCCAGCAGTCAATTCATCCATATTGATTGACATTGTCAATCAATATGGATGACAATGTTTGCCATGGCGCCCACGAGCAAAATGCTGCCTGGGGTGAGTGGTGAGATCGCTAAGTTCCGCCACTTCAACCGCATGTATACGCGCTATATCGGAACCTTGAACGAAGGTCTCTTGAACAGCGATTACAGTTTGGCCGAGGCGCGCGTGCTCTACGAACTGGCTAACCGCAACGCACCCAAGGCAAGCGAGATAGCCGAAGGGCTGGGGATGGATCCCGGCTACCTGAGCCGCCTGTTGGGAAAGTTTGAGCGTGACGGGTTGTTGCAGAAGAAGATGTCGGAACAGGATGGCCGCTACGCCGAACTGGTGCTCACGACACGTGGCAAATCTGTGTTCAAAAAGTTGAACGAACTTTCCAATGAACAAGCATACGCCGCGCTCCAGGGTCTGCCGCCCGCGGCCCGTACTGAACTGATCCACTGCATGCAGTCGATCGAAGACCTTCTGATGAAAACAGAGCGTAACCGTAACCCTTACGTTCTGCGCCCGCATCGGGTTGGAGATATGGGCTGGATTGTCTATCGAGAGGGGCTGGGCTATGCGGAGCAGTATGGATGGGACGCGACGTTCGAAGCCCTGGTGGCTAACATCGTTTCCGATTTCATCACTCATTTCGAGCCGGCCCGGGAACGGTGTTGGATCGCCGAAGTGGATGGCCAGCACGTGGGCCACGTTTTTCTGGTCAAGCATCCGAGTCAGGCGCACACGGCGAAGCTTCGCCTGCTATTTGTTGAGCCAAGCGCCCGGGGTATGGGCCTCGGCCATGCGCTGGTCAACGAGTGCGTCCGGTTCGCTCGCACGGCGGGCTATCGGAAGATCGTTCTATGGACGCAGAGCATGTTAACTGCGGCGCACCGCATTTATCAGGGAGCAGGCTTCGTGTTGGTGAAGGAGGAGCCTCACCATAGCTTCGGCCACGATCTTGTTGGGCAGGAATGGGAATTGGATTTGCGTTGAGGTGGAGAGACAAGTCGCCTTCAAAGACCAGGCGAGACACGCACAGATGCGAGGATAAAGCAGCGGAATCCCACATCTCGCGAAAAACCAGCGAGATACCTGGATTTCCTGTGCGAGGCCCCAAGCAACGGCCGCGTGTGCGGCTTTCATTGAGGAAAGCCGCATGAAGCTTGCCAACGCCATGAACATTGACAGGAAATCCAACGACGGCCTAGAACTCCAAGCGCAGACCTAGCTGCAGTTGCCGGACGTTGAGCGCGAAGTTACTGTTATTGATGCCCGTCACTTGCCGGAACGGGGTGGAATATGGAGTCAACGTATTGCCTGCACCGTTTGTTTTTGAGCCGGTTTCGAGTATGTCATTGACGAAATAGGCTGAGGAATTGACTGCCGTGACGTTGGGGTGGTTGGCAAGGTTGAAGGCTTCGCCCAGAAATTCAAGCCCGTAACGCTCACGGAACAGCACCCTCTTCGAAAGACGCAGGTCGACAACGTACGTCGCCGGTTGCTGGAAGGCATTGCGATCGGAGATCGGGACCCGGTTCTCAGTGCTGGGAGCCCCGGACCCATTGAAAGATCCGGTATTGACGATCTTCTGCACCGGCGCGCCGGGCGTGACGGTGAGCGTGCTGGAAGATCCGCTGACGCCGACCGAATATGGCAGACCCGTTTGCGCGGAGAACGCCGGCGCCATCTCAAAGTCGTTGGTGAGATACCCCCACGCTCCGTGTAAATGCCAGGGTGTGCTGATGACCGCAGCCATCACCAGACGGTTAGGCACGTTCTGGTTGGAGTTGCCTTTCTCCAGACGAATGTTGGTCGGATCGAACAAGGCGGTAGCCGAAGCTCCCGTGGTGTTGTTCTCTCCGTAATCCATGGCGTGCGACCAGGTGTAGTTTGCATTCACTTCGATCGAGTGCGAAAGCTGATGCTTGAACTGCGCCACCAGCGCCTCGTAATTCGAGGTGACGCCGCTAAAGATGTCAGTGATGGAGCTGAAATTCGGGTTGGGACGAAGATTCTTATTGGCGGTGGCAAAGAATGCATTCGCCTGGAAGCTGGTCCCATTAGGAATGGGGCCCTGCTGTTGCGGATCGTTGATGGTGAATGTGACTGGAGTTGGCGCAGGCAGGTTGGTGTCGACAAAATCGGGCAGGCGGCGTCCCCACGAGCCGAGCCACGAAAGGCTGAACACGTCGTGGTTGGTAACCTGCGTTTCGACTGTAAGGTCGGCCTGATGGATCTGGGGTACCTTGAAATTGGGGTTGAGATAGTCCACGGTCGCGTTGCCGCTGGCTGAGCCAAGGCACGCCCCCTGTTGCGCAGGCGGAACTACCTGGGGAAAGACGGGAGCACAGGTCTGTCCGGCGTTGAACTGCGGGTTGGTTTGGCTCCCCGCGGCACCGGTGCCGATGAGGGCTTGGTAGAGGGTGGAATTGATGGCCCTGGCGAAGAACATGCCGTAGCCGCCGCGGACGATGGTTCTGCCGGTGCCGTAAGGATCATAGGCAAAGCCAACCCGTGGACCAAAATTCGTCTTCATGTCGTTCAACCTGGAAGTTTGCGGAACGGCGGCGTTGGCCAGCTGCGCCTCAGGGAAGCTCTCGTACTCCCAGCGAATGCCCAGGGTAAGACTGAGCCGCCGGGTAGCTTTCCACTCATCCTGAGCAAAGAGGGAGTAATCGCCGGTGGTAAAAGGAATTCCGGCGAGACCGGTGCCCTGGTTGAAATAGGTGTAATGTGCGGCCTGGGCGGCGGTGCCTGCATTGCTCGCGAGGTACGCGTCTGAGATGTAGTTACCCAGGGTAGTGTTGCCGCTGTAGGTGTACCCGCCGAACTGGTTATAGAGATTGGAAGTCAAATCGTAAGTGTGGACGTAGTCTCCGCCGAACTTGAAGTTGTGGTTTCCGTGAATCCAGTTGACGGTGTCGGAGAACTGCCAACGGCGCTCGTCGGGATAGGCGGCACGGAGAAGGAACTGCGGGGTTCCGATCTGAAAGAAGCCGGTCAGATACACGTTTGCCGGCAGGCCCAAGGGGTTGGTGTAAGTTGGCGTGTTGATCAGGGTACTGTTTTCATACGGGGTGGGCGCCTGGTTGGTCTCGTATTCAAAATCGCGGCCATACATGTAGCGCGCCTCGTTGCTCCATACCGGGGTGATGAGAGTGTCCAACTTGCCGACGATCCACGTGTCGCGTACGTAGTCGTTGCCGAAGCTCGAGAGTCCGTAGGCGACGGCCGGGCTGGTTTGGATCCCGGCCGGGGAGGTCCAGCGCATCCGGTTGGCTTCTACCGAAACGTGATTTTTGGCATTCACCTGCCAGTCGATTTTGGGGAAGTAGATGGTCTGGTCACCAGTTCGCGGCACCGTACCGAGCGTTGATTGAAGCCCGTTTATGCCGGCGTTGTAAACAGTGTAGGAGCTTGCATAGGGCAGGCCGGTGTTGGTTGCGATCTGGCAAACATTGGCGTCCTGGTAAGAGGGAGCGGCAGAGCCTGTGCCGCCGCACTTTTTGCCCGCCGGCAGTGCCGCGTCGGCTTGGGTGTAGAAATTAGCGTTCGCGCTGGCGCCGGTGATGGTAGCGGCAGCGGGAAAGTCGTGATAGAACTTGTCCGCGGCAAAGAAAAAGAAGATCTTATCCTTCCAGATCGGGCCACCGACTGCCAAGCCATATTGGCGACGAAGGTCGGTTGGCTTGAAAGGAAGCACCTGGTAGATAGGCGGGGTGTTGGAAACCTCGACGGGGTGCGTCACGGTGCTGTTGGTGGCCGCCCATGCGCTATCACGATCAAAGTAATAGCCCACTCCGTGAAAGTCGTTGGTACCGCTCTTCGTGACCGAGTTCACGATGCCGCCCGCCGAGCGGCCGTATTCGACCGAGTAGTTGGAGGTGTTGACTTGAAACTCCTGAACCGACTCTTTGGCGGTGGAATAGCCGGCCCGGGTACGGCCCCGCTCTTCGGAAAAGAAGGCTTGATTGTCATCTGTACCATCGATGGTTACATTATTCAGCAGCGTGCTCTGACCGCGGAAACTGAGCAGACCATAACCGTTCGAGTCGTTCACAACACCAGGCGTCAACAGGGCGTAACTGGACCAGCGATAGTTGCTGACCGGCAGATCGTGAAGAACCTTCTGATCGATGATGCCGGCAAAATCCGGATTAGTGGTATTCACCAGTGGAGAGGCGCCGGAGACCTCCACCGTTTGTGAAGTTGAACCCACCTGCATATGAGCGTCAATCGTGGTCAGCAGGCCGACCTGAACGGTCACGTCGACTGATTTATAGGGTTCGAACCCGGTGGCGGAAATCGTCACACTGTAGGTCCCCGGCTGCAGATGAATAACGCGGAAATACCCTGCACTGTCGGCCGTAGCGATCTGTTCAGCGTTGGTTGCATTCGCGATGACAGTGACGGTTGCGCCACTGACAATGGCACCCGAGGCATCGACGACCGTGCCTCCGACTGCTCCATCCACGGCCGTTTGCGCATGAGCGATCGGGGTAATCAAAGTGCAGAGTAAGGTCAGCAGGGCGAAGAGACGGAATCGAGAGGTTTGGTGCATTTGGCTCTCCTCAAAATTTGGGTCTTTCTTCTACTGGATATCGTTTGTAAACGGCCGCGGCCGGCACGCTGGTGCTGTGTCCGCACCGTGAACGCTATTCTTGACAGCATTGTCGCAAGTCACTGACAAACTATGACAACTATTTTTTACGTAAATGTAAATTTTGAGAAATCGACGGCCCCGTTGAACCCGGACGAACAAAAGTGGCTTGCACAGGCTGCGGAAAAAGGTCGAATAGGGAGCGAAAGTCGCTCCCTCAGCGGCTAAAGCCGCATTCGCTACAAAACAATTATGGACGGCCTGAAGGCTGTCCCCTTCATGGAATTCGCGTTTTTCCGCAGCCTCTAAAGACCGTCCCCTTCAGACGAATCAGTTTTCCGCAGCCTATTACAGCCACAGTGGCGGTCCGGGCGATGATGGGCAACCAAAGTCAGGGAATGAGCATCGAACTCACCGCTGTCGAGGCGGGCGACGGCTCGAAGTAGCCTTTCGTGATCTCTGGCGTGCCGGCCCGGTCGATTCGCGGACGATCAATTCAGGCGCTACTGCTACTTGCGGAGGGGCCTTGGCATCGGAAGGCCGGAGCTGTTGCAGTAGCAATTGGACAGCGAGTTCGCCCATCTGGTGCAGGGGTTGCCGAATGGTGGTGAGACTCGGTGTCTGAAAGGCGGCCTCTTTGATGTCGTCGAATCCAACCACCGACACATCTTCCGCGACGCGCAGCCCCGAATCATGGAGTGCGCGTATGCAACCGATCGCGGCAACATCATTGAACGAAACGACAGCTGTAAAACTGCGATGATGAGCCAGCAGCTGCTTTACGACCGGATATCCCAGTTCAGGGGAGGTCAGATCTTTTTCGAGCTGGATGGTCATTTCGGGCCGGATCACGAGTCCGAGATCCTGCGCCACCTGAACGATACCTTGCCACCGCGCATCGGAGTCAGAACTGTAGGGCTGTCCGCGCATGAAGGCAATGGTCCGGTGACCCAGGTCGTAAAGATGGCGGAGCGATAGCTCGGCAGCGCGGTGGTGGTCGAGCACCACGTTCGTTACTCCGCTCATACGGCGATGGCCGGCGATGGCAACCACAGGAAGGGGGAGCCTGTGGACCAGGTTCGTGTCGATCGCAATCAAGCCCTCGGCACCACGACTGATCAACATGCGAGGGTACTGCTCGATCAGGTCGGTTCGGTGCCGGTGGTGGGCGATAAAGTAGAAGTAGTTTTCTTCCAGGAGCCGGTCGCCGATACCGGTCATCACTTCTGCGTGATAACCGTCGGCTAGTACAGGAACCAAAATGCCGATGGTCATGGTGCGACGATTTCTCAGGGAACGGGCGAGAAAACTGGGCTGGTAGTTGAATTTGAGAGCCGCCTTGCGGATACGCTCCCGGGTAGCTTCGGGGATGGAGCGCCCGGGTACCTCATTCAAGACCACCGATATCGTGGTTGGGTCAAGATTGAGATAAGCGGCAAGGGTTTTGAGACTGACTGGTCCGTCAGACTGCTTATCGTCGCTCTTGCGCTTGCCCATCGAGCCGCTGCTTTCCTTGTCTGCAGCCAACAAGATAGCAGCCATGGCCCATCTAGACAATAGTTTGTCTAGATACCTCACTGAGCGGGAAGAACACCCTGGCCCTCTTTCACAATGTAGAAATGATCCGCACCTAAATTGGTGAGCGTCTCGACCCTGCCCGAAGGCCAGAAAATCTCCAGCTTGTCGAGCTTTTGATGGGTAGCCAAGCCAAAGTGGATTCTCAGATCGTTTTGCGAAAGATAGCTTCCTCCGCTGCGGACCTCGTCCTGTTGGACAAGGTCGCCGGCGGTGGCGCGCAATCGCGCGTTGAGGGCGAGCGGGCTGCCCTTTGTTGCCTCCAGTTCGAAGCTGATCCAGTGGTTAGGAGCACCTCCCTGGGGGCGCAGAATCATCGGTTCGCCTTCCAGATTTTCGACCACAATCTCCAGGTGCCCATCATTGAACAGGTCGCCAACGGCAAGCCCGCGGCTTACCTGGGGAATTTGAATCGCCGCTCCGGCAAGCTTGCTTATGTCGCGAAAGGTCCCGTCGTGCTGGTTGAGATAGAGGAGCTTAGGCTCGCGAAATTTGGTGCCGATATCCTTGGTATCCACCTGTGGGTAGACGTGCCCATTCACGAGGATCAGGTCTGGCCAGCCATCGTTGTCTAAATCGAAGAAAGCGTCTCCCCATCCCACATAAGGCGTGGTTCCGCGGGCTATGCCGGAAGGATAAGAGACGTCAGTAAAGCTGAGCGCGCCGTTGTTGCGGTACAGGGCGGCGTACTCCTCACTGAAGTGAGTGATAGCGATGGAGAACAGGCCCTTGTGCTCGTAGTCACCTAAGGCGACCCCCATATTGGCTTGTTCGCTGCCATCGAGGTTGACGGCGACTCCGGCGTCGAGGGCGATATCGGTAAAGTGGCCGTTGCCGTCGTTGCGGTAGAGATAGTTGGGCTCTCCATCGTTGGCGACGAACAGATCCAGGTGTCCGTCGTTGTTGAAGTCGCTCCACACGGCAGTCAGGCCAAAAAAGCGCTGTGGGTCGGCCACACCCGCCGCTTTCGACACCTCGGTAAAAGTTCCATTGCCGTTGTTATGGTAGAGAGCGTCGGGCGACCCCTTGAGGCCGCGAGGACCGCACTGCACGGCTATGCCGTGGTATTGGCAGGTTACTTTGGACCCGAATTCCGGCAGATCCTTAAGGTCCAAATCGACGTAATGGGCGACAAACAGATCGGCCCACCCATCACGGTCATAGTCGCCAAAGGCCGCGCCGGTCGCCCAGCCCGAATCAATGCCCAACCCGGCTTGATTGGTTACATTGGTAAACGTGCCATCGTGGTTGTTGCGGTAAAGGGTCACGCCTCCGAAGCAGGTGACCAGCAGATCCGGCCAGCCGTCGTTATCGTAGTCTCCGATGGACGCTCCCATGGCCCAGCAGGGATTGCCCACTCCCGCCTTCTCGGTCACATCGGTGAAGGTACCGTCGTGATTGTTGTGGTAAAGCGAGCTCCGCGCTTTGCGGCCGGCGAGGGCCATGTCGATGCCGGGAGCATTGGTAAAGTAGATGTCAGGCCAGCCGTCGCGATCATAATCAATGATGGCGACTCCACCGCTCATCGACTCCACGATGTACTTCTTGGCCGGCGAGGACAGATGATCAAATTGAATTTTCGTGGAGCGCGTGATGTCGATGAGTTGGGGAATTTGCGGGTTCTGCGATGGCGCCGCCGGTTGATGTTGGGCTCGGCTGGCATGAGGCGGGCAGAAGATCATGACCGAGAGGCATAGAAGAGCCAGGTTCCGAACGCTGTAGGCTCTTCGCATCCAAATCTCCGCAGGGCTGAGGGTCTCCGCTGGGCTGAGGCTGATGGTCGTTACTTGGCCTCCTGCTCGTCATTGGCCGCGGGTAGTCCGGCCGGATGAATCTGCATTTCTTTAAAAACCGCCTCCAGCTTTTCTTTCAACAGCTTGTATTTCTTGTACTCCTCCACCTCGTGTTGTGAGTCGGCGGTGCGGCCCAGCTCACGGTAGATGGTGCTTAGACGAAAGTGGGCAGCGGCATTGGTGGGTTCAAGCTGCACCGCGCGCTCGAGTAGAGGCAAAGCTTTTGCCTGCTCGTTCATCGCGATCAGAGTTTTAGCCATTCCGAACTGAGTCTCGGCATCATCGGGCTGCAGCCGGAGCGCACCTGTGTAGTACTGCAACGCCTGGGCAGAATTTCCTTTGCGGCTGGAGAGGTCCCCTAGCCGGGTTTGTGCTTTTTCGTCCAGTGGGTTCTCGGCCATCGCGGCCTTGTACTCAGATTCCGCTTCTGCCTTGGTCTTTGGGTCCTCAGAAAGGCCAAGCAGCTCTCCCAGTTCAAAGTGGATGCCCGGAAGTTTGGGGTCGATTTCGAGGGCTTTCTGGAATTGGGCGCGAGCGCCGGTATTGTTTCCTTGTCTTGCCTCTTCGTGGGCCATGACTTGGTGCATCTGCGCCGAATCGGGAGCGGCCAGGGCCAGGCTTAGCATCGCTTCGCCGGTAAGGTCAGAGTAAACGCGATAGGCGGCGTAAAGCACTGCAGGGTTAGTGGGGTCCGCCTGGCGCATGGCGTTCACCACCGAGCTGGCCTTTTCCAGATCCTGGCTAGCCGTATACAGATCAACCAGTTCCATGCCTATTTGGACTTTCAGCTTTGGTTCGTCCACGGCAGGAAACGATGCTTCCAGGTGGGTGCGCGCGTTTGCAATCTCGCCCGTGCGCTTTTCCGCCATTCCCAGCAAGGCCTGGATTTTCGTCAGGTTCGGCTGCATCTCAAGAGCCGCTCGCAGATGAGGCTCAGCCTTGGAATAGTCCCCCTGAAAGAAGAGCAGAACTCCCAGGTTTGCCTGAGCATCCAAGTTTCGCGGTTCCAGGGAGACCAGCGCCTGAAGTTCCGGAATAGCGAGGTCGGGGCGGCGCTGGTTCAGGTATTGCTGGGCCAGCCGGGAATGGGCAGCAATCTGGTCTTGATTGCTAGCCGCTGCCTGGGAGAGGAGGGGGATGGTGGTGAGGAATATGAGAAACAGGGTACAGATTTTTTTTTGCACACATCGCCTCCGAATGATACCGCGCCATTCATTTCGGAGAAAGACTTCCCTGCGACCGGTTTTCTCCCAAACCTGGCCAGGAGGGACCTGTTCGGGAGGCGGGGGCCTCTTGTAGACCGGGGACAGGGCGTACCTCACGGGCTAAAGGTTTCATTTGCCGAGGGCGAATGCAGCACGGCTGAGACAGTCTGCGAAAAAAGGCCGAATAGGAAGCGAAAACCGTTCCCGCAGCGGCTATTGATGACTGCAAAACTAATGTCCGGGTCAGTCTGTTTCGAGCCAATTTCGAAAAATGCTTTGTATCAGGGCACGACTTCAGTCGTGCCGAAAAGGGCCGGTAGGACGAGGGCTTTAGAGTGTGCGTGAGAACCAATTCCAAGTCACCGCGCTCATGCTTTGTATCAGGGCACGGCTTCAGCCGTGCCGCAATGGTTGGGTCTGATGAGGGCTTTAGCCCCTGGCCTACGTCTTCCCTTTTTGAAGGGCACCGGCTTCAGCCCGTACATAAAAGAAACAAAACGATGGGCCCCTGCGGCGCCATCTCCCTCTCACTTCGGCTTCGGGCAGCGTTCGGCAGATCAACCTGCGAGGAGGACATTACCTTTGTAGCATTCAATAAAGCCGGACAGATTTGCAATCACTTACGGACGGCCTCAAGGCCGTCCCCTTCAAAGAATTCGGGTTTTTCCGCAGCCTGTAAAGCCGCACGCCTGGCCGCGGAATTTTTTTCGGGGCCGCGTGAGGGTCGCAAAGGTGGATGGCCCCGAGGGCGTAGAATTAGTTTTTTTTGCCTTAAGACACACGGTTGTCCTGTAATTACAAGCGTTTTCATGTGGCGCAATCTAGTCCTTGACAACATTATGCCGGCACCTGTTATATTGCTCCCGCGCGGCAATATCGTTTAAAGACAACCGTTTGTCTTATTGGGTTATTGCGTGAAGGATGATAGACGGAACCAGGACTATATAGAGCGGCAACAACTTTTGGGGGGTTAGGTATGAAATCAAGGAGATTGAAACTACTGGCCGGAGTTCTCCTCGCGGGGTCGTTCGGAGCAGCCTTTGGACAAGCCACAAACGCCGGTGACATTAGCGGCACGGTCACCGACACAACCGGCGCCGTGATACCGGAGGCCACGGTTACCGTAGTCAACATTGCAACCGGAGTTGCCCACGATTACTCCACCAATGCAGCCGGGATATACGACACCAATTCCATCGTTGCCGGCGACTACAAGATCACCTTCGCAAAAGCCGGTTTTACCAGCGTGGTCCACTCTTCGATTACGGTGAACGTGGGACAACTGCAGCTCAATGCGCAGCTGGCGGTAGGTACGGTGAGCGCCCAGGTCGTGGTCAATACCGATGTGCCCCTACTGAATACAGAAAACGGAGCGATTTCCTCCACGATGAGCTACGAAACCATCAACCAGCTGCCACAGGTGTCATCGATCGGGCAGAATTGGTCCAGCTTCAATATTCTGCAGCCAGGACAGGCGGGAGCTCCAGGGGGCAACCAGGGGGCAACGGGAACAGGAACTTCCAACGGCACCATGCTCGCGGTAAACGGCAACCTGCCCTTCAGCACGGTGCTCGCAGACGGAGCCGAGACCACCTTGCCCGCCAGCGCGAACTCCGATAACACCGTTCAGGAAGACATCCAGGAGGTACAGATCAGCAGCTCCGGCTTTTCTGCGCAATATGGTGTAGGGGGCATTCTCTACAACCAGATAAGCAAAGGGGGCGGCGATCGCTTCCACGGTTCGGCGTATGAGTACTTCCAAAATACCGCCCTGAACGCGAACAATTACACCTTCGGTTCGACCGCGACCAAGCCGCAAATCCACTTCCACGAGTTTGGGGGCTCGGTCGGCGGGCCGATCATCCGGCAGAAGCTTTTCTTCTTTTTCAACTACGATCACATTATCGACAATGGGGGCAACGCGGCCTCGTTTTACACCACGCCCACGCCGGCGGAATTAAGCGGAAACTTTGCCGGTCTCCCCACCATCTACGACCCTGCCAGCACGACGGTCTTTCAGCAGACGGGCACTTATACCTATCCCGGCGCGAGTTCGCCGACCGCCTGCCCCTGCATCAGCCGCACGCCCTTCCCCAACAACCAGATTCCGGCCGACCGGTTTGATCCCGTGGCCGCGAACCTGCAGAAGTACTTTCCGGCTCCCAACACTACCGGAACCGTCTCCAACGGACAGGTGCAAAACAACTACACCTACACTCCTCCCAATATCAATCCGTTCACCAAGTTTTTTGGGCGCCTGGACTATAACCTCACCTCCACAAACAAGCTCAATGGCTCGGTCACCGAGGGAAACAATCCCGGGCAAAAGTTTCGGCTGGGGAGATTGCCCGATCGACTGCCAGAGCGGAGATGTCAGCAGAATCAACAGCCAGGTGACAGATGTGTGGAGCATTAGCTCGCGTGTCACCAACGAAGCGCGACTGGGCTACACCAACCAGCTTAACTTCTTTGTGCCCTACACCCTCAATCAAGGCTATCCGGCGAAGCTGGGGTGGCAATTCGCCAAAGGCGGATAACTTCCCGATTATCACCATTACCAACTTCAATTTCGCCGGCTCTAATCCTAACAGCACTCTTCTGACCTCGAACATCAACGCAGTCTACAAAGAGCATGCCTATGCTCCGTCCGATGTGGTTACCATGGTCGTCGGGAAACACGTGCTTCACTTTGGAGGCGAGTTCCTGATCTACCAGAACAACTCAACCGCTTGGGGGAATTTGAACGCCGGAAATATGACCTACACCGGCAACTATACGCAGGCTTACATCGGCGACAGCTCTACCGGTGTTGGCTATGCGGACTTCCTTCTCGGACAGACGCAGAACTGGAGTGCGGGCGTAACGCCGGAGTATGGCGGCCGCGAGAAGCTTCCCCAGATGTTCATTCAGGATGATTACAAAATCACACCTAACCTGTCCTTGAACCTGGGTCTGCGCTACCAGATTCAGACCGGTTGGAGTGAAGTCAAAGGTAACGAAGCATCCTTCGATCCAACGATCACGAACCCCACCACCAATACCCTCGGCGCCATCTGGTTTGGTGCTACCCATCTCAACGGTCGCACACACCTGCAAAAGCCGGTCTACAACACCTTTCTTCCACGTGTCGGTTTCGCCTACGCCCTCAATGAGAAGACGACCATCAACGGCGGCTTTGGTCTTTTTGCGTACAACTGGAGTAACGACCAATACGGCGGAGGAATGGGTCAGGCCTTCGGCTCAAAGGGCAGCGTGAACGACAATACGAATGGGCTAACGCCGGTCGTGACGCTTTCCGGAAGTGGCGCCAACCTGCCGTATGTAGCCAATTCAAACGCTCCCGATGCATACAACGGACAAAGCTTCAACTTCAATGATTACCACGAACCCGTCGGAGGCTCCTATCAATGGAACCTGCGGGTGGAACGTCAAATAGGAAACAACGTCGTGGCTTCACTCGGTTACGTGGCAACGCATGGTCATAACTTGCCCTTCCCGGTGGACATTAACCAGGTACCGCAGAACCTGCTCTCTGCCAACGACCAGGGATCGCGGCCCTATCCGCAATTTGGCTCGCTGAATACCTCGGGCACGCCGGCTAATGAAAATGCCATTTCCAACTACAACTCGTTGCAGGCCGTGATCGAGAAACGCATGACCCAGGGTCTCAGCCTCCAATTCAGCTATGTGTGGTCACACTTCCTCGATGACGCCGACTCTGCCGGTTGGGGAAGCCACTCAGGCGACACTCAGATTCAGAACTCGTTTGTTCCGTCCGCAAACTATGGGAACTCTAACTTCGATATTCGCAACGCATTCAGGGGATATGCGATTTACCAGTTGCCCTTCGGCAGAGGGCGGCAGTTCGTGAATAGCAGCACGCCGCTCGACGCCGTGATCGGGGGATGGCAACTTGCCGGTACACTTATCTTGCAGGATGGCCAGCCCTTTACTCCGATCATGAGCCAGCGGTACTAATTCCTATTCGTTGGGCGGTACCAACTTCTCCTGGTTCCCCAATGTGATCGGCAACCCCAAGCTGGCAAACCGTGGTCCGAATCAGTGGTTCAATGAGGCTGCTTTTGCCGTACCCGCCCCCGGTACGTTCGGAGACGAGCGCCGTAATCAGCTGACTGGCCCTGGCTTGGAACAAGTTAACCTTGGGCTGGGTAAAACGTTCCACTTCACGGAAGGGATTAACGTAGAGGTCCGTGCCGATGCGAACAATGCCTTCAACCACCCTAGCCTGGGGCTGCCCAACAGCCAACTCACCGTTTGCCCATCCTCTGGCGTGCTGCCCACTGGCTGCGGTGGTTACGGCGCAATCGCGACTGGAACCTCAACGATTACAGGCCTGGCTACTGGAAGTACCCAGAATGGCCGTACGCTGCAGTTGAGCGCGCACTTAACATTTTAAACACGCCTGCCTCTTGGTAGGTCCTCCGGGGTACCAGGATTTCTGGTGCCCCGTATTTTTTTTGTGGATGTTATGGACGGCCTGAAGGCTGTCCATAACACAGCTGATTTTCATCACCTTGGGTGGACCACAGGCCAGGCCACTGGCCCATGAACATTCCGGTCGAGATGACTTTTCCGCAACCTGTAGAGTATCTACGTGAGAGCCTGTTTCCCAACTCAGTCCCGCGGGGATGGCTGAGAGTTGCCCAGGGCGCTTCTACTAGCCTTCCGCGCTGGGCCGGTTGATTCGCGGACGATCAATTCAGGCTCCACAGCTAATTGCGATGGCTCCCTGGTGTCTGAAGGGCGGAGTTGCTGAAGCAGTATCTGGACCGCCAATGCTCCCATCTGGTGCAGGGGCTGGCGGATGGTGGTGAGGCTCGGTGTCTGGAAAGCTGCTTCTTTAATATCGTCGAATCCGACTACGGATACATCCTCTGGCACTCGTAACCCCACGTCATGGAGTGCGCGAATGCAACCGATGGCCGCAATATCGTTGAAAGAGAGAACCGCGGTAAAAGTGCGATGGTGGGTCAGTAGTTGCTGAACTACCGGATAACCCAGTTCCGGTGATGTCAGGTCTTTCTCCAACTGGATGGTCAGTTCCGGGCGGATCACGAGACCGAGATCCTGAGCCACCTGAACGATGCCTTGCCACCGTGCGTCCGAATCGGAACTATAGGGCTGCCCGCGCATGAAGGCAATGGTGCGGTGGCCGAGGCCGCAAAGATGACGAAGCGACAGTTCCGCGGCCCGGTGATGGTCGAGTACTACGTTGGTGACTCCGCTCACACGCCGGTGACCGGCGATGGCAACCACCGGCAGAGGCAGCTTGTCCACAAGGTTGGTATCGATTGTAATTAATCCCTCAGCGCCGCGGCTGATGAGCATGCGCGGGTACTGCTCGATAAGATCGGGCCGATGGCGGTGATGGGCTATGAAGTAGAAATATTTCTCCTCGAGGAGGCTGTCTCCAATGCCGGTCATCACTTCGGCGTGATAGCCATCGGCCAGCACCGGCACCAAAATGCCGATGGTCATGGTGCGACGATTTCTCAGGGAGCGGGCAAGGAAACTGGGCTGGTAGTTGAATTTGATGGCCGCCTTGCGGATGCGCGCCCGGGTTGCTTCCGGAATGGAGCGCCCAGGCACCTCGTTCAGAACGACCGACACGGTCGTCGGATCGAGACCGAGATAAGCCGCGAGCGTCTTGAGACTGACGGGTCCAGAAGCCTGATCGAGCGTGCGCGTGCCCCTTGTCTTGGCCATAGTCCGGCTGGGACCTCATTTATGGCGATCACTGTTGATACGAATCTTATCGCCGAGAGGTTCCCTAGACAAGGGTTTGTCTAGATGATTTTCGCGCACATGACGACCGGTTGTTTAAGATAACGGCTGTGAAGTAGGAAATCCGGGTACGCTCCCACGGCACGCCGGGGCCAAGCGGGATGACAAGGGGAAGGGTGGGATTTCCATTTGGGTTCGGCCGGACTAGAGACTGCGCTTAAACAAAGGGGTGGCGATCGCCAGGGTCAGGGTCCCGAACCCCACCAGAAAGAGGAGGTCCAGGCGGATAGCCGTAAAACCGCCATCCTTAAGAAGAATGGCCTTGAAGCCGTGAACGGCGTAGGTAAAGGGATCGACGTGGGCAATCACCTGCAGCCACTTGGGCAGTCCGGAGACGGGGGAAATCGCCCCGCTGGGGAAGAACAGCAGCGTGTTCAGCACGCCAAACATGGCGCGCGGCACCAGCGGATCCTCGACCCGCACCATCATCAGGAACATCATGCCGTTAAACGCGATGGAGGTGGAGATGATGAGCAGCAAGAGAAGCAGGGCGGTCGCCGGGTTAAAGATGACGCCGAGGCCGGCCAACAACGAGCCGATGACAACAATACAGAGACCGGATAACACCGCCTTGATGGTGCCGGCGAGGTTCAATCCGAGAACCAGCTCCAGCCTGGTGATGGGAGTTACCAGGTAGCCCTCGTGCACGCCCCTTGCTTTGTCGTCGATATATAGCATGCCTCCACCGATCATGACCGCCACATACATGGCAAGCGCCACGGAACCGGCAAGCAGATACTTCATGTATTCGACGTAAGGATAGAGCTCGACAATTTCGAGCGCGATCGACTGCACTACTTTTGGCTGGATAACGGGAGCATTCAAGGCGTCCACCAGGGATTGCATCTCCGCTTCGAGACTGGCGCTCATGGTTTGATCGCTGTTGTCGACCACCAGGCCAATCGCCGGAGAATCCCCGGCCAGGACGCGGCGCGAATACTGCGCCGGGATGATGACTGCCCCGTCGATTTTGCCGGTGCGCACATCTTCTCTCGCCTTTTGCTCATCGTTATAGGCGACGGTGGTAAAGGTGCGGATATTTACGGCAATGGCGTTAAAGGCCTCTTCGACCTTGAGCGCCTGAGAGCCGCGATCGTAATCGACAACCCCCATGCGCGCGCCGTGTATCTTGCCGCCAAAAGCGTTGCCGAGGATCACCAGCTGGACCAGCGGGAGGGTCATCGAGACCATCATTAATGCGGGGGAGCGAAAAAACTTCCGCATCTCCCGTTCGACAATTGCCATCATTCGCTTCATGGTCGCATCCCCGGACGCGGCGGCATGATAAAGCCCTGCGCCTTGACTTGTTCGTCGCGAAGCTCGTGCCCGGTGTAGTGCACGAAGACATCGTCGAGAGTGGTGTTCTGTACGGTTAATGACTTGATGGTTTCGCCGTGTTGATTCACCATCTCTACCAGTTGCGTGGTGGTCAGCGAGCCGTTGGAGGTGAGTAGCCGGTACATGCCTGCGCTCTTTGATTCCACCGCGGTCACGCCGGCCAGTTGCTTCAACCGATCGGGCCACTCTATAGATTCGTGGGTGAAATGCGCTTCTACCACGTTGTCCCCGGGAACACTTTCTTTGAGCGCCATGGGGGTATCGAGGGCTACCAGCTTTCCGTGGTCGACAATCGCGATGCGATCACACAGGCGATCGGCTTCGTCCATGTAGTGGGTCGTAATCAGCATGGTGAGATTGCGGGTGTTCTTGAGGTGGTTGAGCATCTCCCAGACGGCAACACGGGAGACTGGATCAAGCCCGGTGGTTGGCTCGTCGAGAAAGAAGATGCGCGGATTGTGAACCAGGCCGCGGGCGATCTCAAGGCGACGACGCATTCCGCCGGAGAGGGTCTTGGTTTGCGCGCTGCGCCACTTCAGCAGGTCCACCGCCTGGAGCAGATCGTTGATATTGCGCTCACGTTCCGCCTTGGGAACCTCATAAAGCTTGGCGTAGATGGAGAGATTCTCTTCAACCGTGAGATCGATATCGCTGGTAAGCGCCTGGGGAATGACACCGATGGCTCGTCTGACTGCATCGGGCTCGCGGGAGACGTCGTGCCCGGCGATGATTGCTTTTCCGCTGGTCACCGGGATCAGCGTGGTCATCATGCGGATGAGGGTGCTCTTGCCGGCGCCATTGGGCCCCAGGAGCCCAAAGATTTCGCCCTCAGCGACTTTGAAGGTGATGCCCTTGACTGCTTCGAAGTCGCCGTAACGCTTGACGATGTTCTGGACGGCAATGGCGGGTCCCGACTGGACCGATGATGGCTGGCTCATCGGTTCACCAGTTTGCTCTTGGGGATATAGACTTCGGCCAGCATTCCGGGTACATAGCGCATGCCAGGGTTGTCGATCAGAAGCTTCAGACGGATGGTCTTGATATCCCGCTTGCGGCGGCTTACATCGCGTTGGGTGGCAAAATCGGCTTCGGCCGATTTGGCGATCACCTTGCCCTGGATAGTGGCTCCGCTGGGCATGACCACCCGCAAGCTGTCACCCAGCTGGACGGCATCTGCCTGGGTTTCGGGCAGGGGGGCGTAGATCCAGGTTTGCGTAAGATCCGTGATGGTTACGATTGGGGTCGAAGCTGCTACCACTTCGCCTTGCCGCGCCGCTCTCACATTGACCTTGCCAGAGATAGGGGAAACGACGCGGGCATAGCTGAGTTGGATTTGCGCTTGATTCGTCAGGGCCTGGGCGTTGAGCATTTCGCCTCGGGTGGCCGCGACGGTTTTGGCTGCTGCCTGGGTCTGAATGGTATTCGCCATGGCGACTTTAAGGGACGCTTCCGCAGCGGCGACGTTTGCCTTGGCGGAGTCGACCGCTGCCTTGGCCGCGTTCAGAGCTGTGGCCGCTTCGTCGCGCGACTGGTAACTCATGATGCCCTGGGCTGCCAAGGCGACAGTGCGCGAGGTATCGGCATTCTGATGCTCATACTGGGCCTGGGCCTGCACCAGCGTGGCCTGCGCGCTCCGCAACTGCGCCTGGGCGTTGGCTACCTGGCTCGACATTCCTCCACGGGTCTGGCGTTCGGTATCGCTGGCTCCCTGCAGTTTGTAGTGCTCACTGACCGCGGTTGCCTCGGCAGCTCGCTGTGCCGCGGCGAGGTCATCACTTTGAATGGTGGCGATCAGTTGCCCGGCTTGCACATCGTCCCCTTCGTCGACCGTGAGGGTCTGAATTCTGCCCGGGATGCGAGAGCTGACGACTACTTCGTTGGCATCGACGGTACCGATCAATTGCAGATCGGCCGAACGGTTGGTGGAAAAGAAATACCAACAGAGGGCGACGACGAACAGGATACCGATGATGATGAAGATGCGATTGCGTGCATTCATGCGAACTTTCTCCAAACGCGGGGTCGGCTGGCTTTGGGCATGGGCATCTCGACCAGAACACGCTTAACCAGCCTGGCGCCATGAGCACGATCGACGAATAGTGCGGTTCCCAGGAATTGGGCCGCGGCTCTACGCCGGGACTCAATCGCGGCCGGAGCCATCGGGTCGAACGGGAGCATCAAAGACATCATGGGCGCGCTGAGAAAATAGAGGACGTTTGCGCCCAAAGCGGAGTAGACGACCTGGAGCCAATCCATCTGGCAGAGCTCACCGGTCTCCATGCCGTCGCGGATCGCCTCCTGTAACTTCTTGAGCAGGGGTTTGAAGACGTTCTCTACCATGCTGGGCAACGCTTCGCTCTCACCACGCCGCATCCGGACCATCTCCTGTTGCATAAGGCTTTGAAAATCGCGCTGGGTGAGAATGCGGTCGAAGTGGCTCAACGCGGTGCGTAGCACGCGCTCTCCTGCGCTGTGTTTGGGATTCAGAGCAGCCATGGCGCGCTCTGCCACGACCTTCGAAACCTCTTCGATCGCGGCTGCGTAAAGACCGGTCTTGCTTTTGAAGTAGTAGTAGAGGAGGGCTTTGTTCACCTTGGCCGATTCCGCAATGGCGTCGGTGCGGGCGCCCGCCAGGCCGTGGGCGCTGAATTCGCGGATGGCCGCGCGCAGAATTGCCTTCCGGGTGAGATCGGCGCGGCGATTCGGGTTTGGGGTTTTTACTGACATTGATTAACCAGTTAGTTAAAATTATAGCAGTCAACTAGACCGTCTCGGTTTCGGCAACCGAGAAGCACGGGATTCCACGGGTACGGAACTTCGTCACCCGCCCTTTGTTGCGGCGACAGGACCTGTATGGATCCCCTTAAGAGCCTTGGTGAGATCTGCATTTAGGTTTTGTATCAGGGCACGGCTTCAGCCGTGCCGTAAAAGTCAGGGCTGTTGAGGCCTTTAGGCCCTGGGGTACGTCTTTCTCTCCCCGAAGGGTACGGCTTCAGCCGTGCCGGATTGCGCTTGGCCTGTTGAGGGCTTTAAGCCCTGTCGTCGAGGGATTTTGTGAAGAGTGCGTCTCAGGTGCGTTGAGGTTGTAAAACCCATGCTTTGTTATGGGGACAGAGCAGAATGAGACATCCTTCAGCCCCACCAGGTTTCGCCGGGAGCCAGGTGGGCGCGCACGTAGTCGGGATTTGGTTCTACCCCTAAGCCTGGTTTGTCCGGCACTTGAATTCTGCCGTCCTTCACCAGCGGGCCGTCGTGAAGAACCAACTTTTCCCAGGTCACGGATGGATCGCCCTGGTAATAGCCCCAGGGTAGTTCGTGTGTTTTGCCGGCATCGCGACCGAGCGAGGGGCTCAGGGCCAATTCATGAGCTTTGAAATCGCGGATGGCGGCGCAGCAATGGGCTGAGGCAACGGCGCCGAGGGGGCCAATTGCGTTGTGCGCGGATACGGGAATGTTGAAGATGTCGGCGAGGTCCGCAATCTTCTTCGATTCGAGGAGTCCTCCGGACTTCGGTATATCGATCTGCACGATCTTGCAACCCTGATGGACAATGAAGGGCATAAACCCACGACGCGTGTAGAGGTTCTCGCCGGTGAGGATGGGAACCGGAGATTCCTCCGTTAGCTTGACCCAGGATTCGGAGAAGTCGGGATCCATCGGGTCCTCAAGCCACATGGGCCGGGCAGGCGCAACCGCACGGGCCAGGTTAAGCGCATCCGCCATGTCGAGCTCCCAATGGCAATGAACCGCGATTTCGAACTGGTCGCCAAGGGTCTCGCGCACGTTTGCAAAACCCTTAGCGTTGATTTGCAAATCCTTGAGAGAAAGCTGGCGGCTGTTGAAGCGGGCATCTGCGGGGAACAACCCGTAGGGATCGGCAGCACGCCGGATATCCGTCTTTACTGCTTCGAAACCATAGCGATGTTCCTTCACCATCGCCGCCCACTCACGGCAGGACCCAGGGTCCAGGAAATCCGCCGGGCTGGTAGTGAGATAAGCCCGCACTCCAGTGCGGTATTGGCCCCCGAGTAGTTTGCAGACCGGAGCGCCAAGAAGTTTTCCCGCAAGATCCCACAGCGCTATTTCTACTCCGCTGATCGCGGTCACCGTCACGCCGCCAATGGCGCCCGCGCCTCCGGTACGCAGGATCATCTCTGTGTACAACGGGTCTATGTCCAACGGGTCCTGCCCCATGACCGCATCCCGCAAATAGCCCAGCATCACATCCTTTACGCCGAATCCCCAATAAGCTTCGCCATATCCACTGACACCCGCATCGGTGTCAATGCGCACCAGGGTATTGCCTCCCGGCTTACCCACGACCATCACTTTCAAGTCGGTAATCTTCACCTTCTTGCGCAAAGGAGCCGCAAGCGCTGAGTAGTGTCCCAAAACAGATGATGCCGGGACCATAGCCGCGATCCCTTGCAGCAGATCTCTTCTCTTCATGAGTTACCTCTAATGCGGGAAATAGCAGACATAGTTATAGCCCCAATCAGCGGCCTTGTGCGTTGTTCTGTAAGTAGTTCTTAAGGGAACTAATGCGCCTTTGTCTTCTTACCGTCGCCGGCCCTTCGGTACTTTGCCGATTCTCGGGTCGCGGGCGACGATTAATTCGCACGCACGCAGCGCCGCTGATTCAAAATCCGGCGCATCGGCGGGAAGAACCTGCCATCCGGTTACTTCCTTACCAAGAAGCTGAATGGAGCGCATGTGGGGAAACTCGTGGCGCAGACTCTTATGGTGCTCTTTCGTGGTGGCGAGCCACACCCCGTTGTCTTCAGTCTGGGTATGCTTTTCGCGAAGCATGAGGACGATCTTGTCTCCCACGTAAAGCGCGAGGCAGCCGAACATGGAACGGGATTCGATTGGCAGGGGAGAGAGGGCGTCGAGCACAAACTCGTAGGGCACAGCCTTGCGACGCTTGACCGGGACCAGTCTTTCGTTCGCGGGTGGAGTGGCCGTTTTGCGGGCAGGTTTGCACATCGCGCTCATAATAGTACGAAACTGCCGGCTCGGCCACTATGTGCGCGGCGTGCATTCCTTGCGCATATAGTATGGCGCTTTGGCAGACGACATCAAGGCGCTGCTTCCGTCGCAACCAACCACTTTTCATATCCTTCTATCTCTGGCCGACGAAGACCGGCACGGCTACGCCATCAGCAGCACTGTGCCTCATCACCACACTGATGGGGACCTTGTTCCCTGCCCTTCGCGCTGTCCGGGCTGACCCTACCGCCATCATGCGCGCCGAGAGCCGCTTCTGCGGCCTTCCGGGCCCGGGTGATGTAAAAAATCTCAAAATGGATTGTCCATTTCACCCTCAACGACTACCTGGTGCAGAGCATCACACCTATTCGACTTATGGGCGCGGAGATGAAATGGTGGACACCACCTATATGTATCTCGACCTGACGCCGAAGGGTCGCAACGAACATGGTCCTCATTACAACCTGGGTGACTGGGTGCGGCACCACGACCGGTATGGTGCTGCTGGTTTCGTCGATCCTGGAGGGCGTTTTGTGGCCGGCGAGCATTCGGAGCCAGAGTGCCGATGCGGAGATGAGGGCTAGGTAAAAGCTGCGGGAACAGCATTTCCAAGGACGTCGGTCCTGGTCTGGAGCTTGTCCGGAACTACCCCGGAGTCCCACTTTATTGACAACAAATGATGGGTGCCCCACATCTCGCTCGTTTTTCGCGAGATGTGGGATACCACTGCGCTCAATCCGAAAGCATTCGGCTCACTATCAACACTTAAGGTCTAGATCCGTAGAATCCCACATCTCGCGAAAAACGAGCGAGATGTGGGGCGCCCGTCATTTGTTGTCAAGGTATCGTAGGAACTCTCTTTCGTCCTTATACAAAACCAAAACACTGCCTGAAAAGCAGCGGTTGCGGTCGCGAGTCAAATAGGATGGAATTCCACCAGGAGTTTCCCGTGGGGCTGCCGCAGAAAGGCGAGGACGGACTCGAACGAGTCGGCAAGATTGTGGACGCCGTTTATCGTTCTGAGTCACGCCGCGTTCTGGCTACACTCATCCATCTTCTGGGTGACTTCGATCGGGCCGAAGAAGCCACGCACGACGCTTTTGCCGCGGCAGTCGAAAAATGGCCGCAGAGCGGAGTGCCGGCCAATCCGCGCGCCTGGCTGGTCTCAACTGGGCGCTTCAAAGCCATTGATGGCATACGTCGCCGGGCCCGCTTTGATGCAACCGTGGCAGAGCTTGCGCGGCGGCCTGACGAACAGTCGTTTGAGCCCGAAGAATGGGACGAGCATGTCGAAGACGACCGTTTGCGGTTGATCTTTACCTGTTGTCATCCAGCGCTGCCGCCCGACGCCCAAATCGCATTGACGTTACGGGAAGTTTGCGGACTCACCACGGAGGAAATTGCGCGCGCATTCCTAACCACCGCGCCCACGATGCCAAGCGCATTGTGCGCGCCAAGGCGAAGATTCGCGACGCACACATCCCCTATGAAGTGCCGTTGCACAGCGATCTTCCCCAACGCCTGGATACGGTGCTCCAGGTAATCTATCTGGTCTTTACGGAGGGCTACGCAGCTTCGTCGGGCGCGTCGCTCACTCGTGCCGAT
Source organism: uncultured Acidobacteriaceae bacterium (assembly GCA_963717225.1). GTDB lineage: Bacteria > Acidobacteriota > Terriglobia > Terriglobales > Acidobacteriaceae > PALSA-350. The sequence continues at coordinate 152,702 of CAVQWB010000018.1, forward strand.
CTCTCTGGAGAAGCCATCCGCCTGGGGAGGCTGCTGGTTGAGTTATTGCCGGAGCCCGAAGCCCAGGGACTACTGGCGCTGATGCTATTGCACGAATCGCGGCGAAGTACGCGGATTTCAGCGACGGGCGAAGGCTCGTGCATCTTACGAGAGAGCCCTCAGCCTGGCACGGCCTGAAGCGGCGCGGCGGTTTCTCTTGAGAAGGTTGAATGAATTGATAAGTGAGGCTTAGCCATGAGCCTGGAAGAAGCTCTCATTTCCGTTTGGGAACAGGTATTCGCTGAAAACGCGAAGACCGTCATTCTCGACGACGTTCGTTATCCGATCCGCAGGACTAGCCGATCCAAATTACGCGAAGTCGATTTCAAATTCGGCGAGACAGCTTTACGTGGCGTAGAACAGAATCCGAATACCAATTCACGCTGGGCGAAGCTGGCACGAGAGGGCAAGAAGGTCATGCAATTTTTGGAGGATGGCCGATACGTCGCTGGTGTTGTCGATGGAAAGGTCACTGTATACCACTCGCTGCACAGACAGTGAGGTTGATGTGAAATTCAACTGGCAGCGGATCGGACATTATCGAGTTGCATGTCCTTGATGGTTGGCAGAGCTTTAATTGCCGAGCCTGACTTTTGCTGCGCCAGCCTGATTTCATAGAGGCTTTGTAAGTTCAGCCAGAACTCTGCGCTGGTACCGAAAAAGTGTGCCAGCCGTAAAGCCGTGTCGCCCGTGATCGAACGGCGACCGTTCAAGATCTGCGTTACGCGATTTGTCGGTACCTGGAGCTGACGCGAGAGCTCGGCTGCGCTCATTCCCATCTCTCTCAATTCCTCCGCCAGATGCTCTCCCGGGTGTATCGCCTTCATCTTTGCTCCTACGTTGAGTTATCCCGGTAGCTGACGATCATAAAAAAGTGGCGTTGCTAAATTTAAAATAAAACAGGACGGATAGATCGAAATCTGCGGAATGCGCGAATTTTTCGGTTGTCACCGCGTTGGTGCTTTGTATCAGGGCCCGACTTCAGTCGGGCCGAAGAGGTTCAGTAAGGATCTGGGCTTTAGCCCCTGGTCTTTTCTTTGCCCGGTAAGTGTACTGCATGGGTATTGCTATAGCAGGGGCTAAAGCCCAATTCTCTTTCAACCTTATTGGCCCGACTAAAGTCGTGCCCTGATACAAAACTAAACTCAGTTGAAATATCTACCCCTCGTTCCTGAAATGTAAAAACCAAAAAAACAATAACACAATTTACGCTGTACGTCATGCGTATTTATACAGATAAGCCGCTCTTGCCCAAATGTGCTACCTCGAAGCCGGCATAACGTCGTTGTAGGAGTGCCACGCCCAGCCCAGATAATGCGGATTTCCGCTTAACGCATCCTGTACGACCTTGAGCATATCGGGAAGCTGTTGTTGATAGTCAGGAGTGCGCAGGCCTATGGCCAGCTTTGCGAGATTGGTTCCGTTGAGTCCCTGATAAGCCATATCCATAAACTTTGTGCTGGCTTGGCGAAGCTTGTCTGCCTGGGCGGCAGTGCTCTCTCCGTCGCCTGGATTGCTCAGCTCGTAAAGCATCAGCGTCAGACGCGGCAGGGATGACATCAGCGCCTGACGCTGACTCACATCGCCCTTCAGAAATTTGTTGGGGATGTCGGCGTCCACCGTCATCTGGTTCTGCTGTGCCAAGGTGAGCACAGCGCGATAGGTATCGAGGAGGTTGGGTAAGAAGACAAGGTTTCCCGGCCCTTTGTTCTCCTGGCGTTGCTGCGGTTCTATGTCGAGGTGGATGCCGTCGAATCGTTGGTGGGGATGTTCCCGATTAAAGGACAAAACTTCATTGACGTGGGCCATCAGCTTGTCGCGGTGCTTGCCCGGCTCGTCCGCGTCGGTGCTCGAGAGCAGGGCCTCGACCTGGATGTGCGATTTATGCAGGAGGCCGATGAGCTTTTCAATCTCCTGTTGTTCCGCCGCGCCACCATTTTGCGAGGAGAAAGAGAGGTAAACCTCATTGATCTGGTGCGACCGGCAGAAGTCGCGAAGAGCCTCGCCACGAGAGGGCAAGTCGAGCAGTGTCGGCGTCTTCCATACCCAAAGTCCATGTACATATTGCCCGTTTGGACTTTGGGCCGCCGCGCCCGGCATCAGGCAGAATAGTGCTGTCAGTACCGGGAACGCGATCCTCATATAGACCTCTTTCGGCTCAGCCCAAACAGCATAGCGGATAACTGCGCCGGTGGCCCGCGCATCTATTTAGGAACGGAGATTAAACTATGGCGAATCAAAGTCACGTCGAAAAGCCACCCAGCAGCGAAGAATTCCATACGGCCAAGACCGGAAAGGACAAGAAACTCGATCGCACGGCTGAAGAAGCTGCCGAAAAGGCGGAAAAGACAGAAAAACGTTACGATCAGGACCACGACATCTTCACCAAATAGTCCCCTAATTCGAGACGGAAACGCGCCGCTGCCCAGGAACCCCTCGGCGGCGGCGGTTTACCTGCCCAAGCCCGCGGACTAGAATGACGGTATGGTGAATATCGATCCGGCGGGCCGCCGAATGAACTTTCCTGAACATGAGCTTCACTTCTTCCAGAAGGTTCGGACTCACTGGACGCCTGATCGAGCGCTGCCTGGGCGAGGCGCTTTCCGCCGGCGGCGATTTTGCCGACCTCTACTTCGAGTCCATCGCGTCTACTTCCATCTCGGTCGACGAGTCGCTGGTAAAGTCCGCCAGCCAGGGCGTAAGTGCAGGATGCGGTATTCGCGTCTGTCTCCGGCGACCGCACCGGTTATGCCTACACCGATGATCTTTCCGCGGAACGGCTCATGCGTGCCGCGCGCACCGCAGCCCTGATCGCCGATGGGCCCTCCAAACAGCAGAGTTGCCGGCTTCCGCGAGACGCCAAAAGCGAGTCTCTACCCTATCTCAGCCGCGGATGCCGATGCAGGGATCGCCCCCAAACTGGAACTCGTGATGCGCGCGGATCGCGCCGCGCGGGCCTATGATCCGCGCATCGTGCAAGTGCGCGCCGGTTACAACGATGAGATGCGGCATATCCTCATCGCCGCCTCCGATGGCACCTTCGCCCATGACACGCAACCGCTGGCGCGCCTGAACTGTTACGTCATCGCTCGCGACGGATCGAAAAATTCTCGCGGCGGATCCGGTGGCGGGGGCCGGGTTGAGCTCAGCTTTTTCGAGGGCGACAAGTCTCCTGAACACTTCGCCCGGGAAGCTGCGCGCCAGGCCATCCTGCAGCTGAATGCTGTTCCCGCTCCGGCAGGCGACATGGAGGTGGTTCTCGGTCCTGGCTGGCCCGGCGTTCTGTTGCATGAAGCCGTGGGCCACGGGCTCGAAGCCGACTTCAATCGCAAGAAGACCTCAGCTTTCGCCGGGTCTGATCGGACAACAGGTTGCCAGCTCCAAAGTAACCGTGGTCGACAATGGCACCATGCCTTCCCGCCGCGGGTCATTAAATGTGGATGATGAGGGCTCGCCTACCCAGGAAACCGTGCTCATCGAAAACGGCATCCTCAAGGGCTATCTCAGCGACAAGCTTTCTGCGCGACTCATGGGCATGGCAGACACCGGCAACGGACGCCGCGAAAGCTACCAGCACATCCCCATGCCGCGCATGACGAATACCTACATGCTCTCTGGCGAAGACAGCCCGGAGGATATTGTGCGCAGCGTGAAGCGCGGGCTCTACGCGGTGAACTTCGGCGGCGGCCAGGTGGATATCACCAGCGGCAAGTTCGTCTTCTCCGCCTCGGAAGCCTACCTGATCGAGGACGGCAAGATCACCGCTCCGGTACGCGATGCCACGCTCATCGGCAACGGGCCGGAAGCGCTCAAGTATGTATCCATGGTGGGTAACGATCTGGCCCTCGATGAAGGCATCGGCACCTGCGGCAAAGACGGACAGAGCGTGCCGGTCGGCGTGGGCATGCCCACCATCAAGCTGGACCGCATGACCGTGGGCGGCACGGGCAGATAATGTCGACAGCCACCCCCATCTCCGCGGCAGAAAGCAAGACGGACATGCAGCAGCTCGCGGCCGATGTGGTCGAGCGCGCACTGCGTGCGGGGGCCAGCGAAGCCGAAGTAGTGATCCGCGAAGGTGACGAATTCTCCACCCTGGTCCGCCTCGGCCAGGTGGAAACGCTGAAGGAATCAGGCGCGCGGGGCATCGGCCTGCGCGTCTTTCTGGGCCCGAGCGGGGCGTATCGCACCGCCAACACCTCCACCAGCGATTTCTCCGATGCAGGGCTGGCGCACCTGGTTTCCGGCGCCATCGATCTGGCCCGGGTCACGTCAGAGGATCCCTTCGCCGGCTTGCCCGAGCGCGAGCGCCATGGGCCAGCTTAGCAGGCGACCTCGACCTTTACTACGAAGACGTTTATGGGCTGCCGACAGCGCAGCGCATCGAGTATGCGCGGCGCGCCGAGGCCGCGGCTCTCTCCGCCGATCCGCGGCTCAAAAAGAGCGACGGCGGCAGCTTTGACGCAGCGACCGGACACAAGGTGATGGCCAATTCACGCGGCTTTGTGGGTGAGTATCGCCGGTCGTATTGCTCCCTGTCTGCCATGCCGATCGCTGAGACGGAGCAGGGCGGCATGCAGCGGGACTATTGGTATTCCAGCGCGCGCACGCTGGCCCGGCTCGATTCTCCCGAGAGTATCGGAGCCGAGGCGGCCCGGCGCACGCTGCGCCGCCTGAACGCACGCCGGGTTACGACCCAGCGCGTGCCCATTGTCTTTGCTCCTGAGATTGCGCGCTCGCTCATCGGCAACATCTTTGAAGCCGCCAACGGAGACAGTATTTATCGCGGCGCCTCTTTCTGGACCAACCAGCTGGGGCAGCAGGTGGCCAGTGCAAACGTAACCGTCATTGATGACGGCACCATGCCGGGACTGTTCGGTACCGCGCCGTTCGATGGCGAGGGTCTGCCCACTCGGCGCACGGTCATCGTCGAAAAGGGCGTGTTGAAGAATTACCTGCTGAATACCTACACCGGCGCGCAAACTCAATATGCAGAGCACGGGCAACGCTTCGCGAGGATTAGCCGGCACTCCCGGCATCGGGGCCGGCAACCTCTTTCTCCAGAAAGGGACGGTTACCCCGCAGCAGCTGCTTGCCGATGTGCAAGTCCGGCTTCTATGTCACAGAGCTAATGGGGTTTGGCGTCAACATGGTCACCGGCGACTACTCCCGTGGTGCAGCTGGACTCTGGATCGAGAACGGCGAGCTGACCTTCGCAGTAGAGGAAGTCACCATTGCCGGCAACCTGAAGGAGATGCTCAACAACATCACCGCCATCGCCGACGACCTGGAATTTCGCGGAGCGGTGGCCTCACCTACTTTACGCATCGACGGAATGACCATCGCCGGGGAATAATCGTCTCGTCTTTATATGAGAGCCGGTCTCGCTCACTCCATCCACTTCGATCCGGCCGACCCCAGCGCTAGCCTGAGCGGTCTTCCGCAGGCCCCGGCCGTTTTCGCGCTTTGCGCCGCTGACCCGGCGGCTGAGCCCTACCTCAGCAAGACCCCCAACCTTCGCCGCCGCCTGATGCGTTTTCTGCGCGGGCCGCAGGGCGGTGCGACCACCAAGCGGCTGCAACTCGCGCACATGGTCGATCAAATTGAATACAGCGTTACGGGGTCGGATTTCGAATCGTCGCTGTGCCTATACCAGGCTTCCCTGCGCGCCTTCGGGGAACGAGCTCAGCGGCGGCTGCGTCTTCGCCCTCCGGCCTTTCTGCGCATGTCTATCGACAACGCCTATCCTCGGGTCTATGCCACTTCCAAAATCAGCAAGACGGCGGCGAATGCTCTTTTCGGTCCATTCCCTTCCCGGGCAGCGGCGGAGCGCTACGCGGACGAGATGCTGAATCTTTTCTTGCTGCGCCGTTGCAGTGAAGAGCTCAACCCCGATCCAGCCTTTCCTGGCTGCGTTTATTCGGAAATGAAGATGTGCCTTGCACCCTGCTACAAGGGCTGCTCCGATGAGCGGTACCAGCAGGAGTCGGCAGATGTTTTTGCGTTTCTCTCCACCCGCGGCGCCTCCATGCTCAGCCGGTTGGAAAGCGAGCGAAACGCCGCTTCAGAAGCAATGGAATTCGAGCGCGCCGCAGCCATCCACCAGAGGATGCAAAAGGTGCAAAGCGTGGCCCACCTGGCCAGCGAAGCAGTTCATCCGTTGGCGGAATTAAGTGGCATCCTGGTGCAGCCGTCGGCCGAGCCCGGCCATGTCGCACTCTTCTCGCTGCGCCGCGGAATGTGGAACGGGCCTGCGCTTTATTCCATTGTGGGCATGCGCCTGGCGAATGAACGATCCGGGTCCAGTTCCCTCTTCGCTCAGCCCTTTGCGATGGAGCCGGTTCCACTGGAGGGCGTGGCTGCCCTGCCGGCAAAAGATGTGCTGGAATCGCGGCTTGAGGAGGCGTTGGCTGCGCTGGGGCAGTCCGCGCCTAAGTCTGTATCGACGCAGGTTCTTTCGGACCACCTGGCACTCTTCACGCAGTGGTTTTACCGTCCGGCGGCGAGGTCTACAGGAGAGATGATCTTTGCAGGGGTGAATGGAGAGGTGCCGCGGAAGGCGCTGCTGCGGGCCATTTCCCGAGTGGCTGCGCGCGCGAATAGCGCCAATCCTGAGGAGTTGGCCAAGCCCCCGATCCAATGGCATGCGTAACGTGGGCCGGATCCTTTAGATCCAAATCTGCGGAATTCGCAAGTTTTCGGGGAGCCACCGCTCTGATGCTTTGTATCAGGGCACGACTTTAGTCGGGCCATAAAGTCCAACAAAGATGAGGGCTTTAGCCCCTGAGGGCAGCACTTTCCCCACAGCGTCGCGGAGTGGAATCTACGCTTTCTTTCCAGTTCTCACGCACGCTCTTTTAGCCCGTCTGTAATCACTTTGGAATGAATGATGCGGCTTTAGCCACTGAGGCAACGACTCCGTCCAAGCAGAGATTTTTTCCGCAGCCTGTTCAGCCGGAGCTATCGAGGGCCTTTGCCCCTGAGGACCTCTTTTCGACGGTTTAGATCCAAATCTGCTTAGATCCAAATCTGCGGAATTCGCAAGTTTTCGGGGAGCCACCGCTCTGATGCTTTGTATCAGGGCACGACTTTAGTCGGGCCATAAAGTCCAACAAAGATGAGGGCTTTAGCCCCTGAGGGCAGCACTTTCCCCACAGCGTCGCGGAGTGGAATCTACGCTTTCTTTCCAGTTCTCACGCACATGCTAAAGACCCTGCGTCGAGTAGCGCAGTGGATACCTCAGTTACTCAGGCCCGCAGGTTTCCGCTCTGGCTCCGGCATTTCGCTAACCAACTCAGGAAAATAATCTACCTGAACTAGAGAGGAAACCACCCTGAATCGCATATATACAGGTAACAACCCAAATACGAGCAGCAAGCCATAAAAGGCGCAAGATGCTCAATTAATACGTTGAGCATCTTGAGCATGTTGAGCGCCTTCATGAAACAAAGGACTTAGCCACCATCAAGGGATCGGTGCACAATCCGCGCCTGCTTCGCCTTTATCGAACTCCTGTACACTGAGGGGAGTTGAGGGTCATCATGGTTGAATTGGTGCCATCCATCCTCTCTGCCGACTTCTCGAAGCTGGCCCTGGAAATCGAGGCCGCCGAGCGCGGTGGCGGCTCTGTCATTCACGTCGACGTAATGGACGGCCACTTCGTCCCCAACCTGACCATGGGACCCCCGGTGGTCAAGTCGCTGCGCAAGGTCACCAGCCTGCCGCTGGACTGCCACCTGATGATCGAGAACCCCGACGACTTTATCGAAGAATTCGCCGCGGCCGGAGCTAATTGGATCAGTGTTCACTACGAAGCCTGCCGCCATCTGCACCGTACCCTGGAATTGATCGCCCAACATGGCATGGAACCTGCCGTGGTCATTAATCCGGCCACTCGGGTCGATTTTCTGATCGATATTCTGCCTATGGTCCATCACGTGCTGGTGATGAGCGTTAACCCGGGCTTTGGAGGTCAAAAATTCATTCATTTCTCGCTGGGGAAGATCCGGCGGCTGGTCGAACTACGGGGGGAACTTGATCTCAACTTCAGAATCGAGGTGGATGGGGGAGTGGCCCATGACACGATCGCCTCGGTGGTTGAGGCCGGCGCGGATTTACTGGTCGCCGGCAGCGCCGTTTTTGATTCCGGCCATCCGGAAAAGGAGGCTCGGGTGCTGTTAAAAATGGCCCGGGAGGCAGAACAGGCTTGCCTAGCCTAAATTTTCCCTTCCAGGCGGCCCGCCGCCATTTACCATTGCGTAAGTAAGTAATGTCGGCCGCGGTGGCGGGGCACCACTACCGGTCACGATTTTTTGGCTCCCTGGCCGAGCCCCTGCCCATGAGGTGCTATGCAGCGTTTTCTATTCCGGCTCTCCACCCTATGTCTTCTTTGCGCGCTCCCCGCGTGTGCTCAGTTTGGCATCTTCAAGCCCTCCAAACCGTCGACGGTCCCGACGCCCAACGATCCGCTTGCGGGTCACGCTTCCAAGCAGCCGGATAAAGAGCTTTTCGAAAAGGCTCTGAACGCCATGAAGAAGGGCAAGTTTGATGTGGCCCGGCTGGATTTGCAGACATTGCTGAACACATATCCGGAATCGGAATACCAGATGCGCGCCAAGCTTGCTGGTCGGCGATAGCTGGTTCAAGGAAGGCGGCACCGCCGCCCTGACCCAAGCCGAAGCCGAATATAAGGACTTCATTACCTTCTTCCCAAATACACCGGAAGCTGCCGAAGCGCAGATGAAGGTCGCCGACATTTATTACAAGCAGATGGAAAAACCTGACCGCGACCCGAAGAATGCCGACCAAGCGGAGCAGGAATACCGGACCATGATCCAACAGTTCCCGGATTCCACCTTTGTACCCCGGGCCAAGCAGCGGCTACGGGAAGTGCAGGAAGTACTGGCGGAGCGGCAGTACCAGGTTGGGAGTTTTTACGCCTCGCACGAGAATTGGGCCGCGACCATTGCCCGCCTGCAGACGGTAAGTGACAACTACCCGCTCTACAGCCATAGCGACCTGGCGCTGATCGGCCTGGGAGACGCTTATGCCGCCGAAGCCCGCTATGTTCAGGGCCTGGCCAAAATCGATCCCAAGGCCAAGCAAGAGCTGATGAAGGCCTACGATGACCAGGCGGCTGACGCGTACTCCCGCGTGGTGACCCACTACTCGATGGCGCCTCACGTTGAGGACGCCCGAGAGCGCCTGATCGCACTCAATCGCCCGGTGCCGGAACCTCCAAGGAAGAACTCGCCGAGAGTGAGGCTGAAGAGCAAAGCCGCACGGGCATCACTTTCAAGGATCGTGCCATTTTGCTGGTCAGCCGCGGCCCGGTAACAGTGAATGCTGCCCGCATTGGGGAGCCGACCCTGACTGATCCTCCGCCGGTTACGGCGCCTGATGTTCATAAGCGGGATGCGGCATTGTTCACCGCGGCTCTCAGCGACCAGCCGTTACCATCCTTGGAGCCTCCGGCGGGCTCCGGCCGCCGCGGTAGCCAATGGAACCGGAGCTCCCGCACCTGGCTACCGGCTCGACCCTTCAGTTGGAGAACGTCGAGTGGCGCGCCTGCGATTGGGGCCAGTATTGTGCGTACGGGTGAAAACGCCGGCTCCGGCTCCTCAGGCCAGACTCCTGCAGCCTCTGCGCCCGCATCGGGAGTGCCAGTGGGCCCCGCCGTAACTCCTGAAGGCGCAGCCGCGGCCGCAGCGGCAGCTGGGGTACCGGGGGCACAGAACCAGGCGGCTTGGCGACGGTTGCTCCGGCCAACAACCAACCTTTACCTCCCGTCGAAAAGCCCGCGGATGCTCCGCCCAAACCAACGACGTGCACAATGCAGCACAAGTGCAGACAGGCACCGACGCAGGCGCCACCAACGCGAAATGAAAAAGAAGACCCCCGCGCCCAAGTATGATGCGAGCGAAGAGTCTTCTCTTCCAGCAAACACAAGAAAAAGAAGGGCATCGACAAACTCAACCCGTTTTAGAGCATGATCAGAGTAGCGATGATGCCCTCTGGTGTTGAAAGAAGACGCCCCCATGCCCCGTGACCTACCTAAAGCCTACGACCCGGCCGCCATCGAAGATCGCTGGGCGGCCTACTGGGTCGAAGAGGATCTGTTTGACCAACCCCACGCTGCAGATACCACTTCTGCGCCTGCCCCCCCGTCTTTACCATATTGCTGCCCCCGCCGAACGTTACCGGCCGGCTGCACATGGGGCACATGCTGGAACACACCGAGATGGACATCCTCACTCGCTGGCGCCGCATGTGCGGAGACCTGGCTCTTTGGCTACCGGGCACTGACCACGCCGGCATAGCCACTCAGCTGATGGTCGAACGGCAGCTTGCCGAAGAGCACAAAACACGACAGCAGTTGGGCCGGGAAGCCTTTCTCGAACGCGTCTGGCAATGGAAGCAGCATTACGGCGACGCGATCCTCGACCAGATGCGGCGGCTGGGTACGAGCGTCGATTGGTCACGCGCGTACTTCACCATGGATGGCCCACGCTCCGTGGCTGTGCGCGAAGCCTTCGTCCGGCTATACGAGCAGGGGCTGATTTACCGCGGCGCCTACATTGTGAACTGGTGCCCGCGCTGCCAAACCGCGATCTCCGACCTGGAAGTGATCCACGAGGAGCAGCAAGGCAAACTATGGGAGATTCGCTACCCCATCGTGGGTGAGCCGGCTTTGTTACCGTGGCCACCACTCGGCCGGAGACCATGCTGGGCGATGTGGCCGTAGCCGTCCACCCGGAGGACGAGCGTTATGCTCACCTGCATGGAAAGATGCTCCGCCTGCCTCTGACCGGCCGTGAGATCCCGGTGGTGACGGATAGCTGGGTCAGCCCCGAATTCGGGACCGGAGCGGTCAAGGTGACGCCCGCGCACGATAGCAACGATTTTGCGCTGGGACAACGGCAAGGCCTGCCTTCCATCAGCGTGATGGACGAGACGGCGCACATGAATGCCGCCGCCGGCGCCTATGCCGGCCTCGATCGCTACCAGGCGCGGCAACGGGTCCTGGCCGATCTGGAGGCGGAAAGCTGCTGGCGGGGGTGCGGGACCACGTCAACTCCATCGGCAAGTGCGACCGCTGCAAAACCGTAGTTGAGCCTTTGCTTTCGACCCAATGGTTTATCCGTATTCAGCCCCTGGCTGACCCGCCATTGCTGCGGTGGAGCAGGGCTTCATCCGCTTTACGCCGGAACAATACGCCAAGACGTACTTTGAATGGATGCGCAATATCCACGACTGGTGCATCTCACGCCAGCTGTG
>CAVQWB010000019.1:0-1727068 GCA_963717225.1 uncultured Acidobacteriaceae bacterium
CGCAGATGAAGCGATCAGTGCTGATCTCGCGCGAGGAGAAGGTCTACTGGATATGCGATGAGAGATCTTGGCGGAGCGGACCGCCGAGATTGAGGCGCTGTCCTCGGTCAGACGCTTACGGGCAGGCCACGTAGCAGTACCGATCGGGGCCGGTGCAAGGCGGTCACATCGATTTCAAGATCACCATCCACGACGAGAAGATCGGCGTCGTAGCCAGGGGCGAGCCGGCCCTTGCGTGCGCTGACCCCGCATGCCTGCGCGGCACCTGAGGTCGCCGTGGCCAGGGCCTCGGTGACGCTTAGTCCCGAGGTTACTAGCTCACATACGGCATGCGGGAGCACGCCGTGCCGCTTAGCTGGCCCGATGCCGGAGTCAACCCCGGACACCAGACGCACCCCAGCTCGGTGCAGCCGGCCCACGAAGTCCCACCGGGCCTGCAGCATTTGCTCAGCCGTCACCCCCATCCGGGCCATCATCGCTTTTACCGCCGGCGGCGGGGCCTTCATCAGCTGCGCGTCGACGCCGATGGTGGGACAGACCGCGATGCGGCTTCGCGCCAGGGTCGCGACCGTCTCCTCACTGACCTGCCCGAATCCGCGGTCGGTCACGCAGGAGCAATGCTCGATGCCATCGACTCCGACCGCAACCGCCTGCTCTACGGCAGGGGTTCCATGCGCATGTGCAGTCACCGCCACACCGGCCGCGTGAGCCCGGTCAACGATTAGCTGAAGCTCACCGGTGGTGAACTGGGTAAGCATCACATCGGTGCCGGGAGTGTTGACACCGCCAGAGGCCATCACCTTGATGATGTCCGCGCCCCGCTCCACTCGTTCCGCGACAGCACCGATGATCTCGCCGGTCCCCGAAACCTCACCGCCCATGTAGTGACAGTGGCCGCCCTTACTTGTCAAGGGTGGCCCCGAGGCGACGATCGTCGGCTCGATCGCGGGGGTGGACTGCTGCCGGTCCCGGCGGTCAAGGACGCAAAATCGCCGGTCCCCCAGGTCGCGGACTGTAGTCACACCCGCCAAGAGCTGATCGCGCAACGCCCGGGAGATGACCTCCTCGATTTCCTCGGCCGAGTAGCCTGCCACCCGGTCCAAGGCCGAGTCTCCGCTGTCGGCGACAAGGTGAACGTGCGCGTCGATCAAGCCCGGCAGCAGCGTCCCTTCATGGCCGGTGACCAAGCAGTCCCCGGGAACTTGAAACCCGTAGGACTCAACACCGATGATCAAGCCGTCCTCAACCAAGACGGTCGCACCGGCACTCAGAAATGATTCGCCGTCGTAGGCGTGGCGAGCGCGGATCGCATGCATGTAGCCCGTCCTACATGACGACCGTTGGCCCGGCAAGCCTCTCGAACTGGCCACACAAAAGCGCACCGCCCTGGCCCTCGACGAGGGTGTATATACCGGCACGGTCCAGCTGCTCGCCAGTCGGCCGACGCTCGCACGTATTCGGCGGCCGGTTGCCTCGCTGTGGTCTGTCTTTGCGTGCGGCCGCGCGCGCCCGGCGTGTGGCGGCACCGTCGGGTCGGCTGGCGGCCACGGTCGCGCTGCAGCGCCGGCACCATGCGAGGCTAGCGGGGTGACGACCTTCCGGGCAGAGCAGTTCGATGTCAGGGTGAGCGACGAGGTGCTCGCCGACCTGCGTGCGCGGATCTTGAACACGCGGTGGCCGGGGGCGGCGCCGGGCGCTGCGTGGGGGCAGGGCACAGACCTCGGTTACCTGCAGGGCCTGCTGGGGTACTGGGCGGATGGCTTCGACTGGCGCGCGCAGGAACGGTGGCTGAACGGGTTTGGTCACTTCCGAGCCGGGATCGATGGTGTCCGGGTGCATTTTGTGCACGAGCGGGCCCGCAGCGGCCGCGGGATCCCGCTGATCCTGACAAATGGCTGGCCCAGTTGCTTCGCCGAGTTCCTGCCGCTCGTGCCGCGGCTGACGGACCCGGCCGCGCATGGCATCGACGGGCCCGGTTTTGACGTGGTGATCCCCTCGCTGCCTGGTTACGGGTTCTCCGACAGGCCGGCCCGGACGGGGGTGACATGCCGGTATACGGCGGGGCTGTGGCACCGCCTGATGCGCGGCCTGGGATATGAGCGGTACGGCGCCTACGGCGGCGACTTCGGGTCCGCCGTGACGACGTTCATGGCGCTGGATGACCCGGCGCCCATGCTCGGCATTCACCTGTCCAACCTGGATCTCGCGCCCTACACCGGGCCGGGGTCGCGGCCGCTGTCCGCGGCCGAGCGCGCCTACCGGGCCCAGTACCAGCGATGGCGCGAAGACGACCGCGGCTACGGCGCGATCCAGTCGACGCGGCCTCAGACGGTCAGCTACGGCCTCAACGACTCACCAGCTGGCCTGGCTGCCTGGGTGCTGGAGAAGTGGCGAGGGTGGGCCGATTCCGGCGGGGACATCGACGCCGCCTTCTCCCGCGACTTCCTGCTCACCGTGGTGACCCTGTACTGGGCGACCCAGACGATCACGTCCTCCATGCGGGACTACGTGGACAACCGGTGGCTGGCAGCCGAACTGGGCCCCGCCGACACGGTCACGGTGCCCACCGCGGTAGCTGTCTTCGCCCACCAGTTCATCGACGACGGCACGCCTCCCCGCGAGTGGGCCGAACGCCTCTATAACGTCCGCCGGTGGACGCCCATGCCGCGCGGCGGCCACTTCCCATCCGCCGAGGAACCCGACCTGCTCAGCCGCGACATCGCAGCCTTCTTCAACGACCCCGGCGCGGCGACCAGCCCGAAATGAGGCGCTTAACCGGTTATCTGTGCCCGCGCCGGCCGATATCCCGAGCCGGGAAGCAAGCAAATATTCGGCGATCTGGCCCAGAGGAGCATGGCTTCGTGGTGGCTGGTGAGGCGTTCGTAGTCGCGGGCGCAGCGGCGGTATGCGGTGATCCAGGCCAGGGTGCGCTCGACGACCCACCGGCGGGGCAGGACCTGGAAGGTGTGCTGGTCATTTGGCCCGGCTCGTACGATCTGGACGGTCAGGCCCAGGGTGGCCGAAGCCCAGGGCAGGAGTTTGCCGGCGCAGCCCGCCATCAGCCAAGCCAGGCTCAGGGCCAACAACGTACTCCGCCTCCTCCGCCCCCGGCGCCGCGTCGGATCGTTCCCCAACCTCGGCAGGAGCCGCGGATCGTGGTAGCCCCGCCGCCGCCCGCGCCCGCCATTGCCGCGAAACCGCCCGCTGGGCCAGTGGTGGCCAGGCCACCCGTTTCCGGTGCGGAAGTCAGGCCACCGGCGACTGCTCCCGGCGTGGCTCGGCCCGCCGTACCAGGGACCGAGGTGCGCCCACCCGTAGCCAGTCAGGGTGTGGTGGCAGCCGCTTCCCCGCAGCCCCGGCCGCAAGCTCCTCAGCCGCCGCAAGTGCCCAGTGCTCCTGAGATCGCCGCCGCTGCTGCCGCCAGTGCGCAAGCTTCTCCAGCAGTCGAAGTTGCCGCTCCTCAAGCCCAGGCACCGGCTCCGCCACCGCCGCCCGCAGCGCGGCGCGTAATCATGCCCCAGACCGGCCCGCGTCCGGTGTACCAGGCCCCGCCCCCTCCACCCGTGACTCAGCAGGCCGCGCCATCAACCTCAAGCGCTGCCCAGCCACCGGGTGGGGCCATCCAGAGAGGGCGGCCGATCTTCGATCGTGGCCGGCCCGGCGGGGGACCCGGATCCGGTCCTAGTGGACCAGGGTATAGCCCAAGACCGCAGCAGGATGGACCTGGCGGTGCACGCCGGCCCATGCACCCAACCCGGACCCAGCCCGGCGGAGCTCCCGGCCCCGGTGGACGTCCTGGTTTCGGCGCACCCCGCCCCGGCTTTGGCGCCCGTCCTGGTTTCGGTGCGCCCCGGCCCGGCGTCGCTGGCGCAGGTGGCCTCACGCCGCCTCCGGGCGAAGCTCCGCGGCCGCAGAGAGCCGCTCCGCAGCAACGTCGTGGACGCCAGCAATACCCAAAGACCAAAGAAGGCCCAATGAAGGGCTTTGCGCCCCCGCCTCGTTTCGGCGGAGCGCAGGTTCCCCAGGAACCGGTGCCCATCACCCGTACCATCACGGTGACAGAAGGCATCAGCGTAAAAGATCTTGCGGAAAAGTTGGGCGTGCGCGGCAAAGACCTCATCGCATCGCTCTTGATGCGCGGCGTCTTTGTCACCGTCAACCAGTCGCTCGACGCTGAGCTGGTCAAAGATGTGGCTTCTCAGTTCGGAGCCGACACCCAGGTCATCACCTTCGAAGACGAGATGGCCAATGAGGCCCTCGAAAACCTCATGAGCAATGAGGATGTCAGCGAGATTGAAGTGACCCGGCCTCCTGTGGTCACAGTCATGGGGCACGTCGATCATGGCAAGACCTCGCTGCTCGACGCCATTCGCGAGACCGACGTCGCGTCCGGCGAAGCCGGCGGCATCACCCAGCACATCGGGGCTTACAAGGTGCGCATCTCGAAACCGGACTCGCCCGCCTTCGGCCGTGAGATCGTTTTCCTCGATACCCCGGGTCACGAAGCTTTTACCCGCATGCGTGCGCGCGGAGCCAAGGTCACGGACATCGTGGTCATCGTGGTCGCGGCGGACGATGGAGTGATGCCTCAGACCCTGGAAGCGGTAGACCATGCCAAAGCCGCGAACGTGCCCATCATTGTGGCCGTCAACAAGATCGACAAGCCGGATGCGCAGCCAGACCGCGTAAAGCAGCAGTTGGGCGATCGCGGCTTGGTGCCTGAGGCATGGGGAGGCTCTACCGTATTCGTCGATGTTTCGGCGAAGAAGAAACAGAACCTCGATCTGCTGCTCGAAATGATCTGCCTGGTCGCTGATCTGGGCAATCTGAAGGCCAGTCCCGATCGCCCTGCGGTAGGTACAGTGATTGAGGCAAAACTTGATCGCGGACGCGGCGCCGTAGCCACCGTTCTGGTACAGAACGGCACCCTGCGATCTGGTGACAGCTTCATCATGGGCAACACCTTCGGCAAGGTGCGCGCCATGTTCGACGACCGCGGACGTGCTACTCAGGAAGCTGTACCCTCGACCCCGGTGGAAATCCTCGGGTTGGAAGGGATGCCCGATGCGGGCGACACCGTTCTGGTGGTGGCCGATCGTGACAAAGCCAAGGGTATTGCGCAATATCGCAAGATGAAGGAACGCGAGTCCCAGCTGGCGAAATCCTCGCGGGTTTCGCTGGAAGGCTTGGCCGAGCAGATCAAGCAAGCTGGCGTTAAGGAACTGCCACTGATCCTTAAAGGTGACGTGACCGGATCGGTCGAAGTACTGGCCGACTCGCTGCAGAAGATGTCGACCGAGAAGGTGCGCATCAAGGTCCTGCACACCGGCGTAGGCGCCATCACCGAAAGCGATATCCTGCTCGCTTCCGCCTCCAATGCCATTGTCATCGGCTTCAATGTGCGCCCCGAGCGCAAAGCAGCCGACCTGGCAGAACAGGATGGCGTCGAGATCCGCTTGCACTCCATCATTTACGAGTTGCAGGACGAGATCAAGAAAGCCATGCTGGGCTTGCTCGAGCCGACCATCAAGGAGAATTACGTTGGCCGCGCCCAGGTGCTCAACATCTTCCGGATCCCCAAGGTCGGCACCATTGCCGGTTGCCGCGTGGTCGACGGCTCCATCAAGCGCGATGCAGAAGTTCGCCTCATGCGCGATGGGGAACAGGTCTTCAAGGGCAAGCTGTCGTCGCTCAAGCGCTTCAAGGATGATGCGCGCGAGGTAACCAACGGCATGGAGTGCGGCATGGGGATTGCCAACTTCAATGACATCCAGATAGGCGATACCGTCGAGGCCTTCGTGACCGAGCGGGTCGCTGCCGAGCTGACTGCTCAGTAGTCAGCTCATGAATCTGGAAGAAATCCAGACCGCGCTTCGCCAGCAGCAGGTCGATGGCTGGCTTTTCTACGACCATCACCACCGGGATCCGATTGCCTATCGGATCCTGGGGCTGAGCGACTCCTTGCATGTGTCGCGGCGCTGGTACTACTTCATTCCAGCCGAAGGCTCCCCGCGCAAGCTGACTCACCGCGTTGAAAGCGGAAAGCTCGCGTCCCTGCCCGGCAGCGGGCGCCTCTACTCGTCGTGGCAGGAGCTGGAAGACGGCCTGCGTACCATGCTCCAGCCGTATAAGAAACTGGCCATGCAGTACTCCCCACGCAACGCCATCATGTACGTGTCGCTGGTCGATGCGGGAACGATCGAAGTACTGCGGGAAATGGGCAAGACCATCGTCAGCTCCGCCGATCTGGTAAGCCGCTTCGAGGCCGTCCTGACACCAGAGCAGATCGCCAGTCACTACGAGGCGCAGCGACACATCGACGAGATTGTCAGTGCTGCGTGGAAGCACATCGCCACCCGGCTGCGCTCCGGCACGGGTACTCCCCTGAATGAACATGAAGTGATGGTGTGGTTGCAGGAGGCCATGCGCCGCGCAGGGATCGCCGAAGGCTACGGGCCGAACGTCTCCGTGAATGCCAACAGTTCTGACTCCCATTACGAACCAACGTCCGCCGTCTCGAAGCCCATCAACGAGGGCGATTTCCTGCTCATCGACATCTGGGGGCGCATGGACCATCCGGGAACTTGCTTCTATGACATCACATGGACTGGAGTTGTCGGCCGCGAGCCAACCGAACGCGAACGCCAGGTCTTCTCCGTAGTGGCACAAGCAAGGGACGCGGCCATCAAGACGGTGCAGGAGGCGTTTGCTGCAGGCAAGCCATTAGCGGGATGGCAGGCGGACGATGCCGCCCGCGCAGTGATTCGCGACGCCGGTTTCGCAGAATACTTCACTCACCGCACGGGCCACAGCATCTCCACCGAGACCCATGGCAACGGAGCCAATCTCGACAACCTCGAGACCCATGACGAGCGCCTGATCCTGCCCTACACCTGCTTCTCCGTGGAGCCGGGAATCTACCTCCCGGAATTCGGCGTACGCAGCGAAATAAACATGTTGACCGAGCCCCGCCGGGCCGTAGTGACCGGACCCATACAAACCGAACTGGTCCGCATTTAAACCCCGCCCCAATGCCGGGTGCCCCATATCTCGCTCGTTTTTCGCGAGATGTGGGATACCACGGACCTCAATTCCCCGCTCCCGAAGGATGAATCCAAAGCTTGGGGCGTCTGGAAGGTTAAATTTACGAAGATAGAGCTGTGGTATCCCACATCTCGCGAAAAACGAGCGAGATATGGGGCACCCAGCATCTGTGGTCATGACAGGGGCTTGTTTGGAGAGGCCTTTAGAGTCTGCGTGAGAGTGCATTTAGGTTTTGATCAGGGCACGACTTTAGTCGGGCCGTAAAGGAAGAAAAGAGAATTGGGCTTTAGCCCCTGAGGGCATCTTTTGTGTTCGCTTAAGCAGCCCTCAGCGGCTGAAGCCGATTCATCTTGGCTGCTAAACGTACGGCCTAAAGGCCGTACCCTTCAAAAAGCGAGTTCTCACACACTTTCTTGACAAAGCCCCGGAAACACTAGTGCCGGATGAAGTACATGACCCAGCTGGCGACGATCACCGCCCCCAGAAACAGCACGAAGCAGTAAGCTCCATAGCGGACCATCGTCTTCGGCGTACTCCGCTGTGTAATGCCGAAGATAATCGACGCAAACACGGCAAAGAGAATCACCGTCGTGAAATGAGAAGGCGTAATGGTCATGGCTTTCTCCCTACGGCGATACTATGGGCGTCTACAGCTGAGATCAGGTTCAGCAACCCTGCGACCACTACAAACTTTGCCCCGTAATCCGCCGTCACCACTTGCACCGGCGCTTGACCGAGTCCCAGCAAGTGGCCAACCATATACAGCAGGCCGGCGCCCAGATCACCCAGAAATCCCAACATGTCCAACAGGTCGGCGGTGTTGGGCGCGTAGAGCCTGGCGCCCATCATCATGCCTAGGACAAACATACAACTGATCGAAGCCAACACCAGAAGACCGCGGCCCCAACGTTTGAGCATAAGATGTCCTGCCCCAGGGACCAGCCAACCGGCAATCAGTGCCATGTATCCCAACCGGTTAGCCTTCGCTGCAGCCGATTGCTTCGCCGCGTCTGCTCTTTGCGCCATCATTCAAGAATACACTGGGCCGTCATGTTCGGGCCCTCCCGCGGCGCTCCCAAACCATGGCGTCAAAGGTCTGGCGAGTGATGAATCCGCTACGGTGATAAAGCGCAACTGCCTCGGAATTCTGCCGCGTCACGGTCAGCGTGAGCGCCTGAAAGCCATGACTGCGGAGCGCGCGTGAGCAGTCGGCCAAAAGCCACGCTCCGAGGCCGCGACGACGATACTGCCGGCTAACGCAAATCTGGGTGACGTGGCCGACATCATCGCGCACCCGCGAGCAAAGCAGCAGAGCTGCGATCTCTTCGCGGCCGCGGAAAGCCAGCACCCGAGAGGTGGAAGGATCGAATAGTCCGCAACCTGGGAAACGGACGATATTGTGCAGAAATCTCAGGGAGCCGGCGACGGTGCGGTACTGATCGTTGATGATGCCGTCCAGATGACCTTCGTATGCATGCGCGATAAGATGGCCGGCTGCGGCAAAATCGCTGTCTCTCCAGGCACGCAATTCCAATTCACTAAGCCGGTCGGCTGGCGGCCCTTCGGGCAGGCTCGCGGAGCTTAGCTCGAGCTCCATGAACAGTCTTTCGTAAATCTGAAATCCGGCCTTGTGCAGGGTTTCCGCATGGGTCCCGTGCGGTCGCAGTAGCAGTTGCGATTCAATGCGATCGACCCCGGGAGAATGTTGCAGCAACTCGATCATATGTTCGAGCAGACGGCGTTCTACGTCCGCGGTCAATTCCGGATTGCTGGCGGACGGGATCGCGAAAACGTCGCCAACCAGGGCCTTTTCACTCTCGTAAACGCAAAAGACATAACCGCAGATCCGGCCGTTCTCAATGGCCACGTAGCCGGGCAGAAGACGGGAGTCGAGGTACTGCAGTAGCAGGTTGGCAGAAGCGTGAAAATCCCAACGCAGGCGCTGGTTCCAAACAAGGCTCTCCGCCTCCAGCACCGGCTTGAGATTGCTGGCAGAGAAGTGTCGCAAATCGAGAATTTCCAGGTGCAGGGCCGGTGTCATCCGCGTTTGAACAGGAGTGTACGGCACAAAGCCATGCCAAGGAAACCTCGGCCTTTGCCCAAGGACCTCAAGGTTTGGCGAAGACCTGGTAAACCGCCAGGTTTTGCGCCGGATAGGAAAAGAGCGGCTGGTACGATCGGCCGGCCAGCAAAGTACGCAGCTGGCCGACATAGATTTCACGGGTTATGAGGATGTGCTCCTGTGGCGGGATGCCGTCCGCTTCATAATTCGCGACCTGGTGATTACGGTAGAACGAAAGACCGTATTCGACGTCGCGCCGCACCCGATAGACGGCGACGCCCTCGTTCGGCCGGGCAATTTGGCTGATGATGGCGGCCAAAGGCCGGGCGGAGTAAGCCGCGTCAAGCAGGCGGATGTTCTTCTTTGTAGCGGAGACAGCAGGAAGACCAAAAAATGGGCCGACACCAAAGATAAACAGCAGCATGACGACCAGTGGCACCATGGTCGCCACGCGCAGGCGCTTGACCCCGAAGTGGGCCACGACGATCAGGATGAGAAGTGCTGCGGCCAGGCCACTCGAAACCGCAGGCAGCAAAATGCTGGCCGGCGGTACGCCTCCCGGATGAACGATGTGCCACGGCAACAGCAGCACCAGAATGATGGTCACCGCTGACAGCAGGGCATGTAGCAAAAGCAGCCAAAGGTTCAGACCCTTATGGCGAATGCGGTTGATGTAATCGGCGGTGAGGATGGTGAGCGGTGGAATGGAGGGCAGGATGTAACCCGGTAGTTTGGATCGGGAAAGGGAAAAAATGACGATCGGGAAAAGCGTCCATAACACCAGGAACTCGGGGAAGGCATCGCCCCACCGGGTGTGGCCGACGTAGTGGTGCTTGGCCAGGCGCGCGCGCCACTCCGCAATCGATTGGTGGATCGCCTCCACCAGTGCGCGTATGGCAATGATCGACCATGGCATAAGCGCGAGCACCAGGATGGGGATGTAGTACCACAAGGGCTGCTCGTGCATGTAGCGGTTAGTGGCAAAGCGTTCCAGGTTGTGTTCCAGAAAGAAGATGCGGAGGAAATCCGGATTGCGGTGCTGCACCGCGATATACCAGGGCAGCACCATCGCGAAATAGAGAATTACTCCGGGAATCCAGACCGTGCGGCGTAGCAGCGACCACTCCCGCCGAAGTGCGGCAAAGCTGAAGATGATGCACCCAGCCATGACAGGAGCCACTGGGCCTTTGGCCAGCGTGGCAACGCCGACGAAGAAATAAAGGTCGAAGAGCCAGAATTTCTTGTCCGTCTCATACCACGCGTACCAGCCAAGCATGCCGATGCAAAAAGGCGCGGCCAGCTGCATATCGGTCGAGGCTCCGCGGGCGAAGCCGACGATGCCGGCGCAGGAAGCAGTGATCAATGCCGCGTCCAACTGGCTCCCGGGCCGGAAGCGTCGCAGGTGCAGATAGATCAACGCCACCAGGATGAACGCAAAGCTGGCCGACGGCAGACGCGCTGACCAGTCGTGTACGCCAAACTCGAGGAAGGCAAACATGGCCCGCCAGTAATAGAGAGCGGGCTTTTCCAGCCAGGGATGACTCCAGAGAACCGGGGTGATGTAGTCATGGCGGAGGAGCATCTCGCGCGCAATCTGCGCGTACCTGGGCTCGTCGGCGCCCACCAGTCCAAGCCCATCTCCACCGAAGACCGGCACCAGCCCATAAAACAGGAAGAAGGGGGTAAAAATGAAAAGGCTCAATGCCTCCAGGGTGTCGTGCAGAGCAGGGAAGCGGGCTTTCAACGCGTCCAGGCCGGTGCCCGGCCGATTAAGGACTTGAGGCGTACCCAGCATTGCTTTTTTCTCAGCCATCGGTTCTGCCAGGTATCTTACGGGCACAAGGCTATCAGATTCACTGGCCAGCCGAGAGGATGGCGCCCTGTCCGAGGAAACAGCACGAAAACGCGGCCATCATGCCACCCCGTTGACGGAGGTGGCGATCGCCATCTCATTGCGGAGATACTTCAGGATTTGCTCCGTGGCCGCGGGCAGTGGGCCGTCCAGTGTGCACCCGCTCGCACTTTCGTGACCGCCTCCGCCAAACTGCTCGGCGATGGTGGCCACATTCACCCGCCCCTTACTGCGCAGGCTGAGGCGTACGCGGTGGTCGCGCAGTTCGCGAAGAAACACGGCAACCTCAATCCCGGAGATAGCAATGGCATAGTTGACGATCCCCTCGCAGTCCTCCTCCGCCGCATGGGTACGATCCATATCGTCTTCGGACACCCACAGCCATGCCAGATTTCCATCGTGGTGCAGGTTAGCCAGCGCGGCGCCCAGCAGAAGCATCTTTGACGCCGGGTTCGAGAAGTAAACCTCCCGCGCTATATGGACCGGGTCGGCCCCATAGCGAACCAGGTTGCGCGCGAGTTCAAAGGTGTGGGCGTCGGTACCCTCGTAGCAGAAGGATCCGGTATCGGAAAGCATGGCGGTGTAGAGACAGGTTGCCATCTCCGGTGTTATTTCGATGCCGGCAGCGAAGGCGAGCTGGTAGACGAGTTCCGCAACAGCGCAGGCGCTGCTGTCGATCCAGTTCACGTTGGCAAAAGCACGGCCGCTGGTGTGGTGGTCGATATTGATCAGGAAGCGGTTTTCGAGGCCATCCAGGCGGGTCCGGGGAATGCCATCACATTCAAGCAGGATAACGGTGTCGTACCCGCCTTCTACGCGGCTCCAGTGCCGCACCAGTGACGCGCAGGGCAGTGACCGGTAAATGCACGGCACCCGATCGCTCAGCGCCATGTCAGCGTTTTTGCCCATCCGCTGCAACATCATCCAGAAGGCAATCAGCGAACCCACGGCATCGCCATCGGGGCGTGCGTGCGCAGTTACCAAAAGCCGATCGGCCTTCGCGATGGAGCTGAGCACCGCGTCGATCGTTGGTGTGGTTTGCGGAGTGGATGGCATCATAAGCCGGCGAAGGGGCCGCAACTACTCCTTGGATTTCGCGGTCGTCAGGGGCTGGGGGAGGCCATCCTTTGCATCCGCCTTCTGCGTTTTTCTAGTGCGCCCGAGCAGTTCGTCGATCCGCAATTTGAGGTGCTTGGACTTATCGATTTGAAACGACAGTTCCGGAACGTGCCGCACCCCCATGCGCTCCAACAGTTCATGGCGGATGAAGCCGCGGGCTGCCGTCAAGGCCTCTCGCGTCTTCTCCTCCTCAACTTCACCGCCATCGACGGCGATGTACACCCGGGCGGACTTGCCGCCTGGATTCAGGACCACCTCGCTGACATAGGCGAAACTGATGCGGGGGTCGGCGAGTTCACCCACAATCATGCCGCTGATTTCTTCGCGTAACGTTTCGGCGACGCGATCCCGATGGTACTTTCGTGCCCGTGGTTCCACCATGAAAAAAGTCCTTAGCTAAACCCCTAAGATTATCAGAAAGCGCCTTCCGAGCCTATTCCTCAGCATCCTCTTCGAGGAAGGTGCACCAGGAATCGGCCACCTGGGCGCCCAGGTCATTGGCGATGCGCACCGCCGCATTTTCAACCTGCCGCATGAGGCCGGAAAGATAGTCTCGTGAACGGGATATCGCGGTGACGCCGATAGTCGCAGACTGCCAGGTGACCGCCTCATCCAATTCCGCAACTGAAACATTGAAGCCATTGCGAAGCTTCTCTTTGAGGCTGCGGACAACCTGGCGGCGGTCCTTCAGAGAGTGTGCTTGCTCGATATGCAATTCGAGCGTGAGCGAAACGATAGCCATAGCGACGCCTTTGGGCGGACGTAAATAGCTTATAAAAGGAGGGCGTTCAGTAAATTGTGGTGCGCGGTGAGAAGCAATGGTCTAGACCGGGAAGCGCCTTTGAAGAAACGAAGCCGAAAGAATTCATGGGGGGAGTGATCGTGAGGTCTATGGTATATCTGAACTGGGCACGTTAAAAGGGCTAGTCTATTCGCAATCCGTTGCAACAACTTCGAGAGCGCTTCCATCCGCTGTACTACGCCCGGAAGTCAGCCACGGGGCGATTTGTGATCCGGTTAGTTGACCTGCCGGTATGGCTCTCGATTCCGGATGTAAATTTCAAGGTGCGCGGCCGCCTGGTAACCCACGGCTTGGCTTTTGCCGCGATCGGATCTCAGGAACCGGGGTCCGAGGCCCTTGCGCTTGCGTGTATCGATCGCCTTAAGCTGCAGTCCTTCTGGGATGTCGGCGCCAACATCGGCTACTACACCTGGCTGCTCAAGTCAGCTTCCCCGAGCCTTCGCGCACTATTGTTTGAAGCCTCCCCGGAAAATGCCGAGCTTGTCCGCGCAACACTCGAACGAATTCACCTTCCCGACGTCGAGTTGATCGCCGCAGGAGCAAGTGACCGTCAGGGCGATGGTTATTTGCGGGTAGACTCTTTGGCCGGCGCCACATCTACACTTGATGACTCAGCACAGCAAACATTCGAAGAGCAGCACTGGAGCATCCCTTCAGAAAAGACCCATATTCCCCTCGTCACAATCGATGATGAACGCTCGCGGCGCCCTGGAGTCGACCTTCTCAAGATCGACGTAGAGGGGTATGAAGCGGCGGTGTTACGGGGCGCTCAACGAACAATCTCTTCGGATCAGCCGATACTCTTCGTCGAATGCTTTCATCCCAAGCATGAGTGCTTGGGATATCTGGAACACGAAGGCTATCGATTCGTAGACAGCGACCGGCTCAAGGCGCAGGTCGATTCGGGAACCACCAACTTTTTCGGTTTCCCCAGGAAGTTTCATTCCGATATCGATTTGCTGCTGGAGAAAGCTCGCGAGCGCCGAAAGAACTGATTATCCAGACGGAAAGTGGACCCGTTTCTGACGGGTACATCGCATTTCGAGCAGGTCTTCAGACCTTCGGTAACGCCAGCGCAGCTTCCGCCGCGGCCACAAACTCAGTTGGTTCCATCGTCGCCAACGAACTGCATTGGACCAACCCCCTGCGGCAGGCTTGATCGCCGCGAAGCTGCAGGCACGGGGAACAATCCGGTTGGTGGAAGAGGCTGGCGCTGCCCCGGCCGGTTGGCTGGAAGCGGTGGGGATATGCCGGACCAAAATAGCCGATCGCCGGTACGTCGTAGAACGAAGCCAGGTGCAGGGCAAAACTATCGGGAGCGATCACCAGGTCTGCGGATGAAATTTTCTCAAACAACTCCCGGACGGTTTTTTGGCCGTAGCAAATGACGCGCGGCTCCAACACGAATTCTTCCACCGCCCGCGGCTGCGCCGTGGACCACGATCGTATGTTTTGGAAAGGCTTGCAGAAGGCCGCGGATGATGCCGATCCATTGCTCATCGGTAAGCTGCCGGGCACGCCAGCCGGCTTCTGCCGCGCAATAGATATAGGGTGGGTCTGGCCGCAGGGCGGGCGGAGAGGCGTAGGCGCTGCGGTAAAGGGCGAGCGGCTGGCCCTGTCCCTTTAGGCCGAGTAGCTCGAGCTCCACTTCGTCATCATGCTTGCCTTCTGGGTGGCGAACCATGCCCGGCCGGTAGACAAACTTGACGATGGCTGAGAGCCAGGGCCGAACGCTTTTCCATTCAAAGAAGCCGCCCTCCGCATAGAGGCGGCTGATCCCTTGAACCCATCCTGTTTTCCGTCTGCCCCTTACCACTAACGAGAGCACCAACGTTGTGCGGCTGTCATCCAGTGCGAAAACCAGGTCCGCCCGCGGAATGGCAAAGAGGGTGCGGAGCATAGGCAGCTTGGGGTCACCATGGTCGACGACTACCAACTTCAGGCGTGAGTCCACCAGGGGGTATACCTGGCCGCCCTTACGGTTGGTAATGATGGTGACTTCTGCATTGGGATATAGCCGGCCGAGCTCGAAGAGAAAGGGCGCCTTCAGTACGTAATCGCCAAACGTGCGAAAACTCAGCAAGGTAATGCGCCTGATGGCACTGTCGGACATGAATGTTAGCCTTGATAATTATAGTGCGCTACGTCTTCCTGGATCGCGATGGAGTCCTGAACCGCAAGATGCCCGAGGGCATTTATGTCAGCGATTGGGCGCAGTTTCAATGGCTGCCGGGAGCGGTCGAGGCGGTCGCCCGCATGAATCGCGCTGGTTTGACCGTTATGGTGGTCAGCAATCAACGTGGTATCGCGCTGGGCCGGGTTACGATTGCGCAATTGGAACTTATTCACGACAACATGCAGAACCACCTGGCGCGAAATGGCGCGCGATTGGACGCAATCTATCACTGCCCTCATGACCATGGGGAGTGCCATTGTCGTAAGCCGGACATTGGGCTCTTTGAAAAAGCCATGAAAGACTTTCCGCAAATCAACCCAAACAACAGCGTGGTGATCGGCGACTCTCTTTCCGACATTCAGGCCGGCAGGCGACTCGGGATGAAGACCATCTTCATCCAGGGTGAGGCAGACCGTCAGAAAACAGGAGCCGACACCGCCGCCTCACTTGCTGATGCCGGCGCCAGCTCCCTCCTGCAAGCGGTCGAAATGCACCTGGGACTTAGGCCACCAAGCGGAAGAACAAGCGAAGTGAAATAACCGTAGCCTGGTCCCATGTGACGCTCTCTACAAAGCGGCGTCAGAGTGAATCCCGAAGGGACGGCGACGATGTTTATCCTCTTCTTTGTTCAACTGCCTCCTTGAGGTATTCCGCAACCTGGTGTCCGTAGTGCTTCCAGGTATAGTTCTCCGTAACGGTGCTCATTGCGTTTCTGCCGATGGATGCTCGCAGAGCCTCATCTGACGAAACCCTGGCAATGGCCTCGGCGAGGCATCGGGAGTCGTTCACCGGAACGTAGATGGCACTCTTTTCCTGCTCCAGCGGTAAGCCACAATTTTCCGTGGTAATGATGGGCAAACCCGCCGCTGCGGCTTCCATCCCGGAACGCGATGAGCCCTCGGCAAAGGTGGGAAAGACGAATAGATCTGCGCCGGCAAATGCTGCAGCCACCTGCTTGAGCGGCGCGAAGGGAGTATGGCTAAAAAATACTGCGTCGCCCGGCTCTAAACATGACGCCCCATTGTCCAGATTTCCCATCAACTCCAGACGAACATCGAGCCCCGATCGGCGGCACTGGCGAACCGCTTCCAGCAAGAGACGCACACCCTTGCGAACATCGAAGTTTCCGGTAAACAGAATGCGCACCGGCCCCTCGATGCGATAGTCGCGCTTCAGGTCGAAAAATTCTTCCCGAACTCCCAGGTATGCGACCCGCACCCTACCGGCCGGGTAGCCCTGTTCGACAAAAGTCTTCTTCACGAAGTCGGAGTTGACCAGGAGCATGTCGGCATCCGCGCAATCCCGCAACACCAACTTCCAGAGATCCGCCCGCGGGTTGTAGCCGGCCGGCAAACCGAAACGCGCGAATTCCTCCCGAAGAGCCTCATGCATAAAGGCTGGATGAGCGATCGAATGATCGGTAACAATGGCCATGCCATTCTTGCGAGCTCTCCGGATAGCACCGGATTGGCCTGCTCCGCTGCGGACCAGCAGTACATCGGCCGCCTTCAGGTATTTCCGGCTACCCCAGGCTGCCAGGCGGAACTCCATGCCATATGCCAGATCCAGAGGAATAACCCGGGTACGTTGGATCAATTTAATGAAGGTTCCGGCGACCTCAACCCAGGCTACGTGGGTGACGGTGGCGCCCGGAATCCGAATCTGCCGGGCAGCCATCCGCGCCGCCAGATGTTTCTCGCCGAGGAATCTTCCCAGCAAGTCCACCAGCGCGGTCTGATTGTCCCTGGGTACCCAGCCGGTGAGGAAGTTTACTTCGACCCCGGCGGCGGCCAGGGCCCGGGCTGTTTCGTGGAAGTGGAGCTTACCAAACCCCGTGGCAATGATTGCTTTCAAGCCCTACTCTTCGACATCCACGCGCGATTGGTAGTAGTCGTTATAAGCGCGGCCATAGTACTCGGCGTAATCGGAAGATTGCAGATCCACTGCATTCAACACCACACCCAGCAGGTGGGCTCCCGAACGCAACAGGATTTCGCTGGCCCGCGCCACCACGTTCCTCGATGCTTGCCCGTAACGCAGAACCAATACCACTCCATCACTGATGGATACCAATACCGCTGCGTCGGTTACCGTCAGCACTGGCGGGGTATCGATCAGGATAAAGTCGTAATTTGCACGCAATCCCTCGACCAGCCTTTGCATTTGCAGCGAGCCCAGCAATTCGGCGGGCATGGGAGCAACCGGGCCAGCGGGTAATACGTGCAGGGACGGCACACCCGGCACCGAAACGATCGCCTCTTGCAGCGCGGTCTTGCCGGTCAACACGGATGTGAGCCCAATCTTGTTGGCAATCCTGAAGCGGAGATGTACCGATGGCCGTCTCAGGTCAGAGTCGATCAACAGCACACGGGCGCCATTGAGCGCAAAGACGATAGATTCCAGGGTGGTGACCGACGTCTTGCCTTCGGAGGGCTTGGCGCTGCTGATCAGGATGACCTGGGGCGGCGTGCCTGCGCGGGAGAGAAGGATAGTGGTGCGCAGCGCGCGGTAAGCTTCGGCTAGCCGTGACCAGGCGCCGGGAACCGGTGAGGTAGCATCCCTGACAAAAGTTTCTGGTGAGAGCAGCTTCGAGTCGACCTGGGGAACGACGCCCAACATCGGCAAGCCAAGGCGCTCTTCGATGTCATAAATAGTCTTGATATTCGTATCCAGAGCTTCCACCAGGAAGGCCAGCACCAGGCCGAAGCCGAGGCCGCAGAGCAGGCCGAGGGTCAGGTTAACCGACTTGCGCGGGGAACTGGGGAAGTCCGGAGCATCGGCAGGGTCGATGCGGCGGATATTGGTGGAGTGCAGGCCGGCGATGATGCCTGCCTCCTGGAGGCGCTGCTGCAGGCCGTCGTACAACGCTCGATTGGCTTCATATTCCCGGCGAGCGAGCGAATATTCGACCGCCTTCGAGTTGCCACTGTAAGCGCTGTTTTTTTCCTGATCTAATCTTCTCTGCAGGGCATCCTGATTTTCCTTGGCCGCATTTACTTCCTGCTGGGCCCGAGCAAGAACAGTGCCTTGCTCCACCTTCATGCTCCGCTCAATCTCGGCGAGTTCTGAGCGTATCTCCAGCAGCCGGGGGTTCTTGGCGCCATACTTGGCGCTCAGGTTTGCATTTTCAGCCTGCAGGCCGGTCATTCTTTCCTTAAGCCCCATCAGGACAGGGTCTCCGCTCAGGGTGGCCAGCACATCGGGCGGAGCACTTTGCAGAGTGATCAACTTGGCCTGGGCGACCAGCCGCTGCGATTCAGCCGTGGTTACATCGTGGCTGATATCGACCAACCGCGAAAGCACAATGCTCTGCGTCTGATCGATGCCCACCAGGCCAATATCTTTCTGCACCGTGAGCATGTGCTCCTGGCTCGCCTCCAGGCGAGCTTTAAGATCACCTAACTGCTGCGACAGCCAGAGTGAGACTTCTTTGGTTGCCGCATAGTTTTCACTGAAGTTGTGCTGTACATAGTTGTCGATGAGGGTGTTGCAAATGAGTGCGGCAAGCTCGGGATTGCGCGCCGTGAAACTGAGGTCGAGGATATTTGTGTGTCCGAAGCGCTCGGCCGCCAGCCCCCCTTCAAACATCCCGATCAGAGCGTGTCGATCCTGGATTTTGGATAGATCCCAGACGTGGTTCGGTCCCAGCGGCAAAAAATCCTTATTCTGATCCAGGCGCAGCGACTTGATGGTCTGCATCGCCAGGGTCGAACTCTTCAGGATTGCAATTTCCGTATCCAGCTTGGAGACGTCGATGTACCCGCTGTCGTAGCCACCGCCGGTATCCACACGGAACTGATCGGCGGTGTCCTGGGTAATCTCGATGTTCGCCGTGGAGCGATATTCCTTCGGGGCCGTGGCATTCTCAACGAATCCCGCGCCCGTGCCCAGGAGGGCGCACGTCAGCACCAGCCATAAATATTTTCTGCCAATGAGAAGGAAGTGCTGCAGCGTTTGGCCGTCGTTCAATCCGAGGTAAGAAAGGAACGTTCGCGTCCGTCTGGTTCGCGATACTCGGGTAGTACGACCGGTTCCGATGGTGGGGGATAAATACTCATGCGCTTGGAAGTTCACCGAATCGGTAGGTTGGAGGTGTCAAAGTGGTGGACGTCCCTCGATTTCAACCTCCACCTGCCGGAAAGTGGTCGGATTCTTTCCCTTTAGAGTCCAAATTATAGAGTGCCGCGGGCCGGTTCACCAATCTTTCTCGCGCGGCGAACCACTGTGCTTAGCGGTTTCGTTCATCCGGCAAGGGTAAGCCCGAAAGTCCGTTTTCGCCGCCTGCGCACCGGCTAATGCATTTTCACTTCTGGTGTATACAAAGCAACCACTCCCGACGCGGCTTTTCCGCAAGAAAAGACGCACATCGCTACACCTTCCTGCGCAGAGTAGAAGTGAAAATGCTCTAGCTTCTGCGCATGCGGGCCCGGATCGCGGACTCGACCGCGCCGGGATGGGTAAGGATGCGCTCGACCCGGAACAGGTAGCCACGCAGCGTATCCACGGCCGTCCATCGGCGTCCACGGGAAAGCGAAAACATGCGATCCGCGTCTGCTTTCATCATTTCACTATGGCGGCGCGAGCCGGTGATGGACTGGGCATGGATGCGAAACAGTGCCATGTCATGGTTGAGGTATTTGATCTTTGCGCCCCCCCGAACCATGTCCACCAGAAGTTCCCCATCCCAGCAGGAGCGATTGTTCACGTTAAATCCTCCCACTCTGGTAAACGCCGAGCGCCGGAAAAACGTCGCCTGTTGCAGCCAGGTGGCTCCTCCATAAAAATATCGATCCAAGGTAAAACCCGCTGCCCGAATGCGGCGAATGCGTTTGCCCTGGGAGTCGACAATAAAGCCGTTACCCATCACGATGTCGCAATCGGGATTCTGCTCGAAGGCCCGGCTGACGCTCTTCATCGCCCCCGGCAACAAGACGTCGTCGGAGTTGAGAAAGCCGTAAATATCGCCGGAGGCGCGCTGAAACCCCTTGTTCAGGCCGTCGGCGGCTCCGTTGTCGGGCTCAAAAATCATGCTCGCCAGGTGGGTGCGAAAGCTTTCGATCAGTTCCCGGCTCCCATCCGTCGAACCCGGATCCACCAGGATGTATTCAATCGCAGGATAATCCTGTGCCAGCACCGAGGTGATAGCTTCCTCCAGGTACTGCCGCTGATTGAAGGAGATGGTAACCACGCTGAACTTCATCGGCACGTCACGACCCTGGGCTCTCCCGGGAAAGGGATGTGGAGCAACACTTTCTAACGCGAGTAGAAAAACGCCTGTGTGGCGAATCCCACGGCAGCCGTCATGGCAGTTTTTCCAGCTGCCTTGAGTGTGCTCGGGGGAATAAAGAGAATGTCGTCCGGCTGCATGGTAATGTCCACCGTCCGTCCTCGCAGCACATCTTCAAGCTTGACCTTTTGCACCACCCTGGTTCCACTTCCCGAACTTCTCAGCAGGAGCGTTCGTTGCGGGTAGGAGTTCGGTTTGGTTCCCTGGGCCAGCGCGATGACTTCGGAGAGTGTCGTGTGGTTGGATTCGCACAGCGGGAAGGCTCCCGGCCGCCCTACGTTGCCGCCCACGTAAACCACGCCGCAACGGCTAACCAGTATGGTTTCTCCGGTCTTGATCTCCAGTTCGGCGTTATCATTCTCGCGCAGCGTTGGGTCCCATAACACGGTCTGCGGATTTTTCATCGAGCCGGAAGGGAAGATCTCGATGACGTGTCCCGCCCGGTCGCTTACGCCGCCCGCCTCGGTCAGCATATCGACCAGCCGCTTCCTGCCGGCCAAAGTGTAGATGCCGGGAGTCTTTACCTCGCCCATCACGGTTACGCTGTAACCGAACTGTTGCGTGGTCACAATCACGCCGGGGATCGCGCAGGATCTGCTGTTGCACAAAGAGGCGGGCAATTGCCTGTGCCGCCTCGATGGAAGTCATTCCTGCTATTCGGAAAAGACCTGCGTACGGCAGCGCGATTTGTCCGGCGGGCGAGACGGGCATTCTCACCGAGTATTCCGGGGCATCGAAGATCTGCACCTCGACGATATCCCCGGGGCGGATGGGCCCGTAGCCCAGGCCTGCTCCCGACGCCGGGCCGATCGTCGCCGCGTCTCTCGAAGGGCGGGTCGGACCGGCCACCGCAGGCGCGTTCGATTGAGGGAAAATAGGCTCCAGCGGAGTATTCGCTGAAGGGCTGGGCGCGGGCGTGATCGCAATCGGGGCCTGAACTCTGAGAAGAAAGACCGCCATTATCTTGTTCCTGAGCCTGGCTGGGACTCAGGGCGCCTACCGAGACCAGGAATGCAATCGTTGCCCAAGGTACGAGGCGCCAGGCACCCGCCATTGCCGGCTTAAGAGTTCGCAAGACAGGCTGCATCGTTGAGAGCATTTCTCCTGTAGGCCTACCCCATCACAGTAACAGGAGAAATGGGCGAAATCATTCCTGCTGTCGAGTATGGAGTCCAATTCATTACGTGGCGGCACTGCCTGGCTCTCGTCCCATTCGCCGTTTCAACGGCTGTGCCGGAACCCCGGCATACACGGTCCAGGGCTCAAGATCTCGCGTGGCCAGGGAAGCGAGACCAAGCACCGCTCCTTCGCCGACGTTCACCCCTGGACAAACAGATGCGCGCGCGCATATCCACGAGTACGCGCCCACGCTCATAGGGAACGATATGAGGGGAAACGCCGGGTCGTTGTAGTCGTGCGTGGCTCCACAGATGTAAGCCTGCTGGGAAATGATGGCGTGCGATCCCAAGGAGACGGGTGAGGGGTTGTATATCTCCGCCTCTTCGCCCAGACTCACCCCGTCGGCGCACTCCAGATTCCAGGGGGCCCATATCCGGCTCTTGGGATAAAAGTGACAATGCGGTCCAAGCTTAGCGCCGAAGCAGCGCAAGAGAAAAGCACGCCAGGAGTGAAAGGGGCGGGGTGATGTGCGAAACAAGAGAGCCCATACTATGGACCACGCCAGCCTGCCCATGCGATTCGACATGGAAAACGAAGGCCTGAGGTAGGGGTCGGCGGATTGGGTGGCTCGGTGCATCTTAACTTCACGATGACATCAGAGGGGGAGGTTTCCGTCTGGCCAAGAGAGGAGGAAATCCCACGCCTCACTTCTTTTCCGCGAGATGAGAGGCGTCTCCTCTTTGGCAAGAAGAAAACCTGGAGGGCCGCTTAGCTCACCGTACCCGGAATAGAACGCCGAAGCTAAGAGTATACGGCTTGAGCTTGGTGTCGATATAAACACCGGGTTGCCCAGGAATAAATCCCGGAGGATAGTAGTGGTTCCCCAGATCCCAAAGCTGGTACTGAAAGTCCACCATACGAAAATTCACCACTCGACTTTTATGGTAGTCGACGCCGCCGCCGAACTCGTAAACAATGCTGTTGTCGGTCTGACCCGTACTGTAGGTGATGTTCCCTGGGCCAATCATGAAGTCGCCATAGGGACGAAAGCGGCGGTAGATGTAGTGGAGTTCAGGACCGAACATCAAGGTCCTTTGTTTCCCCACCGCAGTGCCGGTGCTGTAGGTGAAACGCGCTCCCACCGCCGGCTGACCAAATACAAACCGGCCGAGGCGGAAGTCCGCGCCCGCCGAAAATCCCTGGTTCCAGCCATTGGCGTCCTCGAAGCTGGCGGGTGGGGGATTTGAGGGCGGATAGTCGAGAACAGAATTGAAGTCGGTCTTAACGAGCGTATAGGTCCCATAAACGTTGACTTGACTTCCGCCACCCTTGATCGCGGGTACAACCTGGGCATCCAGTACATTCGGCAGCATGGCTCCCGCCACGAGAACTGCCAAAGCTAGTGCTCTAGAGAGAAGTCGCATGTTAGCCGCCCATGAAATCAAATGTTGATACCTTCGGTGTCTGGAGATCTCGGAAAGCCAGGGCAAAAATAGCCCATTCGCTCCCTGGTTAAGGCTTCCATCTCGTCACGCAGTACAGACATAATTAGAGCATGCGCTGCATCCAATCGTTTCTACCAAGTAACCTCGCTGGTTACAAATCCAACAATAGTTGCAGCGCTAGTACACAGTATGATGCCCAAAGGGCGGCTTGCGGTGTGATTCCCAATCCGAAACTCTGCTAGAGAAACCCACTCTCGAAGCTGGAAGAACGAAATCCTCGCAGCACATCTTTGCATGAAAGCGCGAAGCTCGTTTTTTTGCAACAGCACTTCTACTGATGCACGTTCAGGGTAATCAAAACGTACCCATCTGTCTAGAAGAGAAACAATGCTGTCCCAGAACAGAACAGTGCTAACAATTAGCGCGCGAGGTACCGCATCAATTAGACGCGATCAGAACGGAGACCCATCGTGGTAGGCTTTACACGGCAAGCGTGTGCGCAGCAGTGACAGTTGCCCGGGGCCCCAGCGAAAGATCAGCCGGAACCTTTCAGGGTAATAACACGAAGAGCACGCAAGACGTCGTGAAATCTCACCGGGGTCGCGCGACCTGAACCCGCGCAGTTTGTTCCAGCGGCAATGCAGCGTTTCATCAACCATCTACCCTGTTACCGTGGTATTGATGAGTCAAGCAACCCCTCCGGGGTGGTGAGCCTTGTCGTTCAATGGTCTTTGATGGCAAGCAGCTGGAGCTTTGATGCCTAAAACCGCTTTACTCATCGGCGCCGGGCCCGCGGGGCTCACGGCCGCCCTGGAGTTCCTCCGCCGTTCCGAGGTGCATCCCATCGTGCTTGAGGCCAGCCACGAGATCGGTGGCATCTCGCGCACCGTCCGTCATAACGGCAACCGCATCGACATTGGAGGGCATCGATTTTTCTCCAAATCAGACCGGGTGATGAACTGGTGGATGGATTTGATGCCACCCGAGGCCACGGCGGATGCCGAGCATGCGTTACGGCACCAAAATAAGCAGCGAACCCTCAAAACCAAACGTTCCGGGGCATCTCCTGAGGCTACGGATCTGGTGATGCTGGTGCGCCCGCGCAAAAGCCGCATTTACTTTTTGCGCCGCTTCTTCGACTACCCCATCAAGCTGACCGGGGACACACTGGGCAAACTCGGCCTGGTCCGCACCCTGAAAATCGGTGTCAGCTACCTGTTGGCCAGGCTCTTTCCACGCAAGGTGGAGAAGTCGCTGGAAGACTTCCTGGTGAACCGCTTCGGCCGCCAGCTGTACCTCACTTTCTTCAAGTCTTACACCGAGAAAGTCTGGGGCGTGCCCTGCGAGTCGATCAGCGCCGAGTGGGGGGCACAGCGGATCAAGGGACTGTCGCTCACTACCGCCGTTCTTCATTTCCTCAAGAAGGCCTTTGCTTCGAAAAAGGACGAGGCGATCCAGCAGAAGGGGACCGAGACGTCACTGATTGAGAAATTTCTCTACCCGAAATATGGCCCGGGTCAGCTGTGGGAGCACGCCGCTGATCAGATCCGTGGGCAGGGAGGAGAGATTCTTCTCGGTTGGCGCGCGACCCGGCTGTTCGTCGAGGGGGATACGATCACCGCTGTAGAGGCAGTCAGCGATGCTGGGCAGAGGCGCCGATTCTCAGCCGACTATGTCTTCTCCACCATGCCGGTACGTGAACTGATTGACGCTATGGATACCCCGATACCCGGAGAGGTCCGCGAAGTGAGTGACGGACTGCAATATCGCGACTTCATCACCGTGGGGCTTCTGGTCGACCACCTGACGGTGCGCGAAGCGGATGGAGGTCCGCTTAAGGACAACTGGATTTATATCCAGGAGCCGGATGTTCTGGTAGGGCGGCTACAAATCTTCAACAACTGGAGCCCATATATGGTTGCTGACCCCAGCAAGACCTGGATCGGCCTTGAGTATTTCTGCTACCAGACGGATGCCCTATGGAAGATGGCAGATGAGGATTTGAAGAATTTTGCTATTGCCGAGGTGGAAAAAATTGGAATCCTGCGGGCTCGCGATGTAACCGACGCACATGTGGTGCGGGTGCCTAAGACCTACCCTGCCTACTTTGGTACCTACGACCGATTTCATATCATCCGCGAATTCCTTGATCGCTTCCAAAATTTGTACCTGGTTGGCCGAAATGGAATGCACAAATACAACAATCAGGACCATTCCATGCTGACCGCCATGACCGCGGTCGATAACATCATCGCCGGCGTCCAGGACAAGGGCAATGTTTGGTCCATCAACACCGAGATGGAATATCATGAGGAGGAAGCCAAGGACGAACCGAAGGACGAGGCTCGGACCTCAAGCTCCCCCACCAAGAACACCGACAGTGTAGGGGCCGCCGTTTAAGCACTGATCTGGTGAAGAAAAAATGGACCCGAGTGGGTCCGCCCGGCCCGGGAATAAAAGCCCTGGGTAGAGGTTTGTATTAGAAGCGGCACTTTTTGCGGCAACTTTGTCCGCATTTCACCGGCTCTTTCGTGCCAGTCTTGCACGATTTGAGTATGGCTTTCCCCTGAGATTCGTAGTTACATCAAGGCATTTGATGCTAGGCGGAGTCCAGAAAACAAGATGAGCGAATCCATTGCGATCACGGTAGTCGGATCGGGCTATGTTGGTTTGGTGGCGGCCGCATGCTTTGCTGAAATCGGCCACCGGGTCCTGTGCGTCGACAACGATGAAGATAAGGTAAACAATCTTAACCAGGGCCTGGTGCCGATTCATGAGGAGTTCCTCCCTGAGTTGCTCGGCAGGCATCGTTCCAGTGGCCAGGTTCAGTTCACTACCGACCTTGGCCACGCCACCCAGGCGTCGCAGGTCATCTTCATCGCCGTGGGCACACCGCAAAGCGAGACCGGCAACGCTGATCTGTCCTATGTAGACGCGGTGGCCAGCGAGATTGCCCGTTCTATTCACTCCTACAAAGTCATCGTCGAGAAGAGCACGGTGCCGGTTTACACCAACGACTGGATTCGACGCACGATTGAACGGAATGGTATCTCGAGGTCGCTATTTGACGTGACTTCGAATCCCGAATTCCTTCGCGAAGGCACCGCGGTCAAGGATTTTCTCCATCCTGACCGCATTGTTCTCGGTGCCGACAGTGAGACGGCCGCGGGATTGCTGGCCGCCATATACGAGCCTCTCACTTCGGGCAGCTACTACGAGCGCTCCGATGCCGTTCCAGGTCATCGGTCCGCCGCCGATCTCCCACCGATTCTGCAGACCTCAACCAAGGCGGCGGAGATCATCAAGCACGCCTCGAATGCTTTCCTGGCCATGAAGATCTCCTTTATCAATGTGGTCGCCAACCTGTGCGAGGCGGTCGATGCGGACGTGGAACATGTGGCCCGCGGCATGGGAATGGATAAGCGGATCGGCAAGCGATTCCTGAGCGCCGGCATCGGTTATGGGGGCTCGTGTTTCCCCAAAGATGTCGCCGCGTTTCGCTACGTCGCGCAACAGCTGGGTATCGACTTTAGCCTTCTGGAAGAAGTGGAAAAGATCAATGAACTGCAGAAAGAGCGGTTCTTTCAGAAGATTCGCTCCGCATTGTGGACCCTGCGAAAGAAACGTCTCGGCGTGCTCGGTCTGGCCTTCAAGGGGGGTACGGATGATATTCGCGAGTCTCCAGCGCTCGAACTCATCCGCATGCTGCTCGATGCGGGTGCCACCATCTGTGCCCATGACCCGGCCGCTATTGAGCGGGCAAAGCTCGAAATGCCGCCCCACGCCAATCTGCAGTACACCGACGATCCATATGCAGCCGCGGACAATGCCGACGCCTTATTGATCCTCACCGACTGGGTAGAATTCACTCGCCTGGACCTTAAACGGCTGCGATACACCCTGCGCTATCCCATCATCATCGACGGCCGCAACCTTTTCGACCCCTGGGTCATGCAGGATCTCGGCTTCACCTATCTGAGTGTAGGCAGGCCTTCCCAGCACACCTCGGTCGAATCGGCATCGACCAAGCGCTGGCCTTAAGATCTGTTCGCTCGATTTCCAGATCGACTCTAAGACGGGGGAAACCGTATTTTGACGACTCATCGTGTCCTGGTCACCGGCGCCGCCGGCTTCCTCGGCTCTCATCTGTGCGACGCCCTTCTGGCCCAGGGCCATCATGTGGTGGGCGTAGACAATTTTGCTACCGGACGAGCTGCCAACCTGACTGGCCTCAAGAATGACTCGCGATTCACCCTGGTAGAGCAGGATATCTGCCAGCCTTTCGACCTGGGAAAGGTCGATTATCTGTTCAACTTCGCGTCGCCTGCCAGCCCTGCGGATTACGCCCGGCTCGGTCCCGAGACGCTGAATGTCGGCTCCCAGGGGACCAGGAATGTTCTTGATCTGGCGCGCAAATATCAAGCCGGTTTTCTGCACGCCTCCACCTCCGAGTGCTACGGCGACCCCGATGTTCACCCGCAGACGGAAAGCTATTGGGGCCGCGTAAACCCGATTGGGCCGCGTTCGGTCTACGACGAGGCCAAGCGGTTCTCCGAAGCCCTTATCATGGCCTACCACCGCTACTACGGTGTCGACACCCATATGGTACGCATCTTCAACACCTACGGGCCCCGCCTGCAGCCGACCGACGGGCGCGTCATTTCCAACCTGATGATCCAGGCGATGCTCGATGAAGATCTCACTATTTATGGCGACGGCAGCCAAACCAGAAGCTTCTGCTACGTGTCGGATTTGATCGCGGGCATTGTTCTTCTCTCGCGTTCGAGCGAGCATCTTCCCGTGAACATTGGCAACCCGGTGGAATGGACGATCAAGGATTGTGCTCGCGAAATTTTGGCGGTCACTGGCTCGCGCAGCAAGATCCGCTTCGAGCCCTTGCCGGTCGACGATCCTATGCAGCGCTGCCCCGATATCACCAAGGCAAAAGCCCTGCTAGGCTGGGAGCCAAAGATCGGTCTCCGCCAGGGTCTCGAATTGTCCCTTGATTATTTTCGGGCCAGCTTGCCCACGCGCACTTAGTCAGAGGTGAGTTATGAACGATTTGTCGCCCATTCTGGTTACGGGTGGAGCCGGCTTTATTGGGTCGAACTTCGTGCTGGACTGGCTCGGCCTGGTGGGCACTCCGGTCGTTAACCTCGATAAGCTCACGTATGCCGGCAATTTACAGAACCTGGTTTCCGTGGAGCGGCAGTCCGGTTACCACTTCGAGCAGGGCGATATCTGCGACCCGGCATTTCTCCACCATTTGCTCGACCGCTATCAGCCGCGCGCCATTTTGCATTTTGCGGCGGAGAGTCATGTAGACCGTTCGCTTTCCGGCCCGGAGGCATTCGTCCGGACCAACGTGGAAGGTACGTTCCGGCTGCTTGAAGCGGCCCGGGCATATGTGGCTAAAAGCTCTCCGCAGGACCGGCAGAAGTTTCGTTTTTTGCATGTCTCGACCGACGAGGTTTACGGCACGCTCCATCCCCAGGACCCGCCGTTCCATGAGACCACTGCGTATGCACCCAACAGTCCCTACGCCGCCTCCAAGGCAGCCTCGGACCACCTGGTGCGCGCCTACGTGCATAGCTACGGCTTGCCGGCGGTTACCACCAACTGCTCCAACAACTACGGTCCCTATCAGTTTCCAGAGAAGCTTTTGCCGCTGATGATTACCAACGCGATCGCCGGCAAACCACTGCCGGTGTACGGCGATGGCCGGCAGGTGCGCGATTGGCTTTACGTAGGTGATCATTGCTCGGCTCTGCGGGTGGTGTTGGAGCGCGGGGAGATCGGGGAAACCTACAATATCGGCGGCCGCAATGAGCAGGCCAATCTCGATACAGTGGAGCTGCTTTGCAGCCTGCTCGATGAGCTGTTGCCCAATTCGCCCCATGTGCCCCATCGCAATTTGATCAGCTTCGTGACCGACCGGCCCGGCCACGACCGGCGTTATGCCATCAACGCGGACAAGATTGAACATCAGCTTGGTTGGCGTCCCGCCGAGACCTTCTCTTCGGGTCTGCGCCGCACAGTTGAGTGGTATCTCGCCCATCAGGACTGGGTCGAGCAGGTGACCA
Source organism: uncultured Acidobacteriaceae bacterium (assembly GCA_963717225.1). Taxonomy (GTDB): domain Bacteria; phylum Acidobacteriota; class Terriglobia; order Terriglobales; family Acidobacteriaceae; genus PALSA-350. The sequence continues at coordinate 28,990 of CAVQWB010000019.1, forward strand.
GCGGCGCCTATCGCCAGTGGATCGATCTGAACTATGCTCATCGCGGAGGCGCTGCGCGATGAAGGGCATCATCCTTGCCGGCGGGTCCGGGACCCGCCTTTATCCCGTCACCCATGTTGTCTCCAAGCAATTACTTCCCGTTTACGACAAACCGATGATCTACTATCCGCTGTCGGTCCTTATGCTGGCCGGTATCCGCGAGGTTCTGGTCATCTCTACCCCGGCGGATACGGCGCTTTTCGAGCGGCTTCTGGGGACTGGAGAGCAATGGGGAATTTCCTTTAAATACGCGGTGCAGCCTTCCCCGGACGGCCTGGCGCAGGCGCTGATTATCGGCGAACAGTTTATCGGCGGTGCGCCGTGTTCGCTGATTCTTGGGGACAACATTTTCTACGGTCACGATTTTGCCCACAGTCTGCAGCAGGCGGCGCAGATCGAGGATGGTGCGGTCGTCTTTGCCTACCCCGTCTCTGATCCAGAGCGTTACGGGGTAGTGGAGTTCGATGCTTCCGGCCGCGCGTTGTCGATCGAAGAAAAACCAGACAAGCCAAAATCGCGTTATGCGGTCACCGGGTTATATTTTTTTGATGGCTCCGCCTCTCAGGTTGCTCGCCAGATCGCGCCTTCCGCGCGCGGTGAATTGGAAATCACCGATGTCAATCGCTGGTACCTGGAGCGGGGCAAGCTGCGTACCCAGGTTCTGGGACGGGGCTTCGCGTGGCTCGACACCGGTACCCATGACTCTCTGATCGAAGCCGCTATCTTTATCGAAACCATCGAGAAGCGCCAAGGGCTCAAGGTTGCCTGTCCGGAAGAGATCGCCTATCGCCTGGGTTGGATCGACGCCGCAGGCCTGGAAAAGCTGATCGCCAGGGTAGCGAAGAGTGGCTACGGAAGATATCTTCGCTCGGTTCTGGACGAGCGCGTCTTTTAAGCGCTGTCCTGACAACGGTCGACGGTGGGCCTCCACATCTCGCTCGTTTTTTGCGAGAGTGGGATGCCACAGCCCTTCCCTTCGCGACTCTCAGCCCTCGTTGATACCCTGCGGTCTTCTTCTCGACTCGCTAGGGTCGCGGACGCAAAGCGCCCAAAAAATCCTCTACCGGCCTGGTGTTCAGGACGTCTTCCTTCGTCAGCCAGGCGCGTCGCAATTGCCGGACTCCATAGAGCATCGCGTCCAGATGGCTGATGTGATGCGAATCGGTATTGATCACAATGTTGCAACCCAGCTCTCTCGCGCGGCGCAAATCGATGTCACAAAGATCAAGCCGGTCTGGATACGCATTGTGTTCTACCGCCACGCCGGCCTTCGCCGCCTGCTTGAGCACCGCCGTCAAATCCATTTCGTAACTATCCCTGCGTAGCAATAAGCGCCCCGTCAGATGGCCAAGAATCCTGATGTAGGGATTCTCCAAGGCCTTGAGTAGACGCTCCGTCATCTGTTCTCTGGGCTGGTGGAAAAGAGAGTGGACGCTGGCGATCACCACGTCCATCTGCGCCAGTACTTCCTGCGAGAGGTCGATTTCCCCATCGCCCAGAATGTCGACTTCAATCCCCGCCAGCACCCGGATGCGGCCTTCCATCCGCGCATCGACCTCGCGAATCTGTTTCACATGATCGAGCGCACGCTGGTCATCGAGTCCGTTCACCATGGCCAGATTTTTTGAATGATCGGTAATCGCGATGTATTCGTAGCCCCGCGCGATGCCTGCTTCGGCCATCTCGAGGATCGTATTTCTGCCGTCTGTGGCCTGGGTGTGCATATGCACATCGCCGCGCAGGTCACTGGCTTCGATCAGCCGAGGCAGGCGGTGCTCCGCGGCGGCTTCTATTTCACCCTGGTTTTCGCGTAGCTCGGGGGGAATCCAATCGAGGCCCAGGGCCTGATAAATCTCTTCTTCGGATGCGGCGGCTACCACCGCTCCATCGTCCAAACGTGCCAGCGCATATTCGCTCAAGGTATAGCCGCGCTTCAGCGCGCGCTGGCGTACCGAAACATTGTGCATTTTCGAACCCGTGAAGTATTGCAGGGCCGCTCCATACGACGCCTTGGGCAATAAGCGTACGTCTACCTGGAGCCCGTTGCGCAATCGGAAGCTCACTTTGTTCTGGCCCTTCGCCAGCAGCTCAGCAATTGGGGGATAGTTTGCCGTGTACTCGACTGCGGCGGCAACCGCCTCTTCCGTGCAAGCTGGACCGGTTACCAGTAGGTCCAGATCGCCTACGGTCTCCCGTCCTCGACGCAGGGAACCCGCCGGCATGACCTGTTCGATCCCCGGGAACTGCTCCAGGTAGAGGGTCACTCGTTCCGCAGCGGCTTCAGCGTCGTCGAGCAGAAAGCGGCCGCTATTCTTGCGATATTCAGCGATCCCTCGGGACAACTTGTCGATCAGTTTTTGTCCAAAACGGGGCAGCGTCGCAAGCTTCCCGGCGTCGATTGCAGCCTGCAGCTGTTCTACATCGCTAACCTGAAGCGCCTCCCAGAGGAGGGCAACCGTCTTCGGTCCCATGCCTGGCAGCTTGAGCAATTCCAGCATGGTGGGCCGATATTTGGTCAGCAGTTCGTCGCGTAGCTTCATGCTTCCGCGAGTTTCGATTTCCTGGATGTTCGCCGCCATGCCTTTGCCGATTCCCTGAATGGCAAGCAGCCGGTCCGGCTCGTTCACGAAGGAACTGAGTTGTTCGGTACTGTTCTCAACCGCTTCCGCGGCCCGCCGGTAAGAGCGGATACGAAAGGGATCGCCGGCTGCAATCTCCAGCAGGTCAGCGGTTTCGCCCAACAGCTGCGCAATGGATTTGTTGTCCATTCAATGGACATTAAACCATCTTGTGAGACACAGATAATCAGAGCGCTGAGGATTCAGCGCATGGCGGCCTGACATCACGCGCAGGAATGCATGCGGGATGGGGCCCCTTGATTCGCTGGCACATCTACGACGTGAGGCGCTAGGCTACTTCTCGAACTCGAGTAACGGAATCAGCTTGAGGTCCCTTCTGCCCCTGAACGATGTCGAATTCTACTTCGTCACCTTCCTTTAAGCTCTTGTATCCATCGAGTTGAATCGCGCTGTAGTGAACAAACACATCGGGGCCGTCGTCCCGGCCGATAAAGCCGTAACCCTTCGCGTTGTTAAACCACTTGACTTTGCCTTTGTATTGAGCCACTAGCCTGTCGACCTTCCTTGATGCGGATCGAGCATGAGGAGAACAAACTGCTCTCCTTTACAGACGCATCACAGGGTCGAATGGTTTTCCCCAAAATCTCGGGCAACTTGCGTGCCGCTTTCATGGAGGCCGCGGACAAGTGCCCTATTTTCTGTTCTTTTTCTTCTCAGCCTGCCTCAGACGTTCATAAAGCATGACTGAAATCAGCGTCTTACCGTCGTGGATCTTGCCCTCATCGATCATGCCGAGCACCCTGGACAGGGGCATCATTTCGATTTCAAGTTGCTCGTCGTACTCCGGCTGCGCATCTCCCAGGGTCAGGCCCTCAGCGATGAACACTTGCATGAACTCACCCAAAAACCCGGGACTCGCAAAGTAGTGCAGCATTTTTCGCCAGCGCTTCGCCTTGAAGCCTGTCTCCTCCAGCAGTTCACGCTTGGCCCCGGCCAGCGCATCCTCTCCCTCCTCCATTTTTCCCGCAGGAACCTCGAGCAAATACTCCTTCGCGGCGTGGCGATACTGGCGCTCCATCACGATCATTGGATCTCGCTTGCTTTTCGCATCATCGATCGCCAGGATCACTACCGATCCGTTGTGCCGTACTACATCGCGGGTCACTTCCCGCCCGTTCTCGATGATCTTGTCGCTATATACGCGAAAGAGAGGGCCGTCGTAACTCAATGTTGATGAGACCACCTCCACGTTGGGTTTGTTTTTGCCGGATGCTTTTCTCGCCATGCCACTCCTTCACTGTGCCGGACAATTTTAAAGTACTATCCGGTATGCAGCGCAGCGTTTCCGTCATTGGACTTGGCAACTGGGGCAGCTCGCTGGTCCACGCTCTCCGCGTCAACGGGGTTCGGCTGCACGAGGTCATCGTGGGCAGCGGGCGCTCCGTGGTTGGCCGCGCAGCCCGCTCCCTGCCGCTGACCACGCTCGACCGTGCTCAACTTGAAGCCGATGTCCTCTGGATCTGCGTGCCGGATGCCGCGATCCCACGGGTAACGAGCCGCCTGCTGAGGCGGGTTGGAAAACGCGGACTTGCGGGGCAAATCGTCGTTCATTCCAGTGGCGCCCTCAGTGCGCAGGTGTTGCAGGCCGCCGCCCACGCCGGCGCCTCCGTGGCCTCGGTGCATCCCGTGATGAGCTTTCCCACCCGCGTCCCGGTTTCGCTGCACGGAGTGCCGTTTGCCGTCGAAGCGGATGCCGATAGCCGTCGCATCCTGAACGCGATTGTCCGCCAGATCGGCGGTCGCCCATTTGCGATCAAGGCTGCGAGCAAGGTGCTCTACCATGCGGTAGGTGTGCTGTCATCGCCGCTGCTGGTCAGCCATCTGACCGCGGCCCAGGATGCGGCTGCACTGGCCGGATTCAGCAGCCGCCAGGCACGGAGGCTGATAGAGCCCATTGTCCGGGCTACCCTCGACAACTTCTTTCTCAGGGGCGCCGGCAAGAGCTTCAGCGGGCCAATTGCCCGGGGAGACGTGCAGACAATTGATCTGCATCTTCAGGCCCTTAAGTCCCATCCTATGTTGGCGGGCGTGTATCGCTCGCTGGCGCTATATGCTCTTGAAGCTTTACCCGGTTCCGGCAAGAAGGAGCTGCGCGCTTCGTTGCAGCGGAAATGATGAGAAACTAGACCAAGCTGCGAAGGGAGCAAATGGGAATGGTGGAAGGGACGGCCATGAAGACCGAGTGTTATCCCATCGCGATGCTGCCTGGTCTCAGCCGCCTGTTTCTCGACTTCGCGGAGCGCCGCGAAGCCTTATCGCCTTTCTACCCGGCAAGTGCCTATTCCACTGAGTGGATGACCACGCGTCCAGTTCTCCCACCGGCTGGTCGCGAGACCCTTTGCGATCTGCTGGAGCAGCAGAACCGCAGTTTCGGCGCTGCTGATGCGGTGTTCCAAAACATCGCGCGGCTGCGCAACGGCGCCGCCGCGGTGGTCACCGGTCAGCAGGTGACGCTATTTGGCGGACCACTCTTCACCATCCTCAAAGCAGCAACGACGATTCGCAAAGCAAAAGATGCTTCTATTGCCGGCAGCCCGCACATCCCGATTTTTTGGTTGGCGACCGAGGACCACGACCTGGCGGAAGCGGATCACGTGACATTTCCCGACCGCCACGAGCTCAGGACGCTGCGACTGGCTTCAGAGCATGTGAATGGCTCGGCGGTCGGCGCAGTCACCATCGGAAAGAATATCGAAGAACTGGTGGAACAAGCGGCCGCGATCCTCGGCCCGGGCCCGATGCTCGATCAGATTGCTGCCTGTTATCGCCAGGGGCAGAGTCTCGGCCAGGCGTTTGCGCAATTCATCTCCCACACGTTTGCTGCGCAAGGGCTGGTGGTGATTGACGCCTCAGCCCGCGGCTTCCATGCTCTCGGCGGCGATGTTCTTCGCCAGGCAATCGTCCGCGCGGATGAACTGCGGGTGGCCCTCAACGATCGTGACCAGCAGCTTGCGGGCGCCGGTTATCATTCCCAGGTTTTGGTTCCGCCACTTTCAAGCTTGCTCTTTCTCTTCGATGGCACTACCGGGGCACGCGTTCCACTGCGGCGCACAGCAGACGGCGGATGGCATGCGGCCAGGCAGAGCTATTCCACCACAGAGTTGCTCACTATTCTCGACACCGAGCCGGAACGGCTAAGCCCCAACGCCCTGCTGCGGCCTGTGTTTCAGGATGCTATTCTGCCCACCGCGGCCTACGTGGGCGGCCCCTCCGAAGTTGCCTATTTCGCTCAGTCGCAGGTACTTTATGAACGCCTACTGGGTCGTACTACGCCCGTCCTTCCCCGCTTGTCGGCCACACTCATAGAGCCGCCGATCGCCGGCTTGCTGGCCCGGCACGAGGTTTCATTGCCCGATGTGATCCAGAGCGCCTTGAAAGGTCCACTGGAGCTGGCCCAACGCTTGGGCGCGCGCGCGATTTCCGTGGTTGGCAAGCGCAAGCTCGCTGCCGCCGGCAATGCTCTCGATACTGAACTCTCGGCACTCGCTACTTATATGCATTCGCTCGACCCCGGTCTGGGCCGGGCCGCGGATGTCAGCAGCTCCAAGATGCGCTACCAGATGAACCGCATGCGTCGCTTGGCGGCGAACCATGAGCTCCAGCGGGAGCAATCTCTGGGCCGCGATGCCGGGCTGATCGCGCTCAACCTGTTCCCGGATCGCCACCCACAGGAGCGGGTTCTGGGGGCGGCGTGGTTTCTCTCCCGCTACGGGGAAGATCTTCCCGAACTGCTAGTGGAGCAAGCCGGTCAGCAATGTCCCGGGCACAAAGCCATCTGGATTTGATCCAGCGCTTCCAGTCAGGTCAGCGTTAAATGTTTTAGAATGTTGGCAGCAATGAAGGGTAAACCGGCCAAGCCATTCGATGTCACCTGTCCCGATTGCGGGGCAATCCTGAAGGTTGACCCCGAGACCAGGGCGATACTCTCGCACACCTCCGCGCCGCGTAAGCGAACCTTTGAAGATTTTGAAGCGGCAGCTAAGGCGATGCGCGAACAGGACGAGCGCAAAGAAGACATTTTCCGGCAGTCGGTCGAAGCGGAAAAGAATAAACAACAATTATTCGACAAGCGATTCGAGGAAGCGTTGCGCAAGGCAAAGGAATCTCCCGATGAGGGACGACCTCTGCGTGAATTCGATCTCGATTAAGGCATTTCTCCGCATCTATAACAGAGTGCACGCGAAAGAGAGACAGCGATGGGGATCACACGCATTCCACAGCAAGTGGCATCTACCGTTCAGGACGCCACCGACACCCTGAAATACCAGGGAAACCGGCTTCTCGACCAGGGTTGGGACAAGAATTGGGTCCGCACCGTGGCCGCGGGCTCGCTGGTGACCGGAGCAGTTCTGCTGGCCAGTGGCAAGCGTAAAGCGGGGTTAGCCGTTGCTGCAGCCGGAACCGTCTTTGCCTTGCTCGAAGATCCTGAGGGCGTCAAGAAGGTGTGGAACAACATCCCGGATTATCTCGACAGCGGTCACAGCATGCTGAGCCGTTTTGAAAAGTTTGTGGGAGAGTTGACGGCCCAGGGCGAGAAGCTGCGCACCGTTGTTGAAAAAGCCGTGCGGCAGTAAACCTGTTTAGCCGCGCCTATCGTCTGGCGAATTTTCCTCGCAGTTAACCGATACCCAGTTGTTCGCGAGCCTTCTGGCTGATGCGGTCCGGCGTCCAGGCCGGCTCCCACACCAGGTTGACCACGGTGTCGCTAATCTCCGGAATACCCGCCAGCCGGTTACGTACCTGTTCCATGATGGCGACGTGGGAGGGGCAACCTTGCGACGTCATCGTCATTTCCACTTTCACCCGTTGCCTGGGAAACGCTCGTTTGGAGTTCGCATCCGGAGTCAGCATGACTTTGTAAATCAATCCTAGGTCCACGATGTTTACCGGGATTTCCGGGTCGTAGCAATCCCGCAAAGCCTGCATAACGTCTTCTTCGGTGAGTGCCATATTAGTTTTTGCGCTCCACCAGATACCGTGCCACAGCCTTCAACCGATCGGCACGCTGACCGTAGCTGGTTAGTTGCGTGAACGCCTCATCGATCAGGCGCTCCGCATCCTTGACGCTCTGCGCCACCCCGTAGACCGCCGGCCATGTGGCTTTCTCACTGGCTACATCCTTGCCCGCTGTCTTGCCCAGTTGGGACGAATTCTGGGTTACATCCAGCACATCGTCCATGATTTGAAACGCCAGCCCCGCTTTGCGTCCAAACTCCCGCAGCCGCTCGATGTCATCTGCATCCCCCCCGCGTAGATGCCCCCGGTGATCAGGCTGACGCGAATCAATGCGCCGGTCTTAGCACGATGGATGGCTTCCACGACCTCCGGAGTTGGCTTATGTTCCTCGGCTTCCAGATCCATGACCTGCCCGCCGATCATGCCCTCGACCGTTCCTGTCGCCTGTGCGATGGAGCGCACAATCTCTACCGTTTGCGGTGCCGGGCATCGGATGCCGGCCAGCACCTCGTAAGCCTGGGTCTGTAGCGCATCCCCGGCAAGGATGGCTATCGCTTCCCCAAAGGCGACGTGGCAAGTTGGCTTGCCCCGGCGCAGATCATCGTTGTCCAGAGCGGGTAAATCATCATGGATCAGGGAATAGGTGTGCAACATTTCGATCGCCGCGCCCAGCTCTTCCACCCCGGCAGGGAGCTGACCGGAGCCCGCGATCATTCTTGCTGCTTCCATGCACAGCACCGGTCGCAAACGCTTACCGCCGGCAAAAACGCTGTGCCGCATGGCGCGATGAATCGAGACCGGCGCCTGATCCGGACCGGGCAACAAACGATCCAGGGCGTGGTCGACAAGCTTTATACCGCTGTCCCGAATCTCGAGCGCACTTTGCTGCATTTTGGTAATCATACCCGACGCCCGCGACGCTCCATCATGGCCACGAGCGCCAGCGCCAGCAACGCCAGGGCGGAGATTGCACGCCCGGCGATGACGTCCCTGGTCGCCGTCCATTGCACTTCAATCGCATGACTCCCAGCCATGACCGGCACCGCCATCAGTCCATCATCCCGCATCGGGCGCCCGAGCGCCGGCTTGCCATCTACGGTCACACGCCACGACGGATAGTCCATCAAACGCAACACGGCATAGCCGCTCTCCGGGGTAACAACGCTCACTAGCCAATGCTCGGCATTCCAACGTTTGGTGTCTGCCCTTGCCGCGATACTTCCCGCCCCTCCAGCGCGCCATTCCGGGTTGTCTCCCTGGCTACTGTCGGCGGTGTCATCCTGTGCGGAACCCAATATCCGCACCAGGGGCAGATGTTGTTGCACCGAGGAATTGTCAGCGGGCACCGGCGTGTACTCGTCGGTGCCCTGCGTGCCTTGTCCCAGGCGGAAGCCGGCGAGCTGTGCCGCCACCGCATCCTCGTCGTCGCAGGGCTGGAAAAAGAGGAGGCTCCCGCCGATCGCCATGGCGGCAATCAATCCACCCGCCAACATCGCGGTGCGCCCGCCGGGTTTCTTCGCCGCCATGCCTGCAAGCGCACAGGTCAACACGCTCAGCGCCAGCGTCCAACGCCAGGGAAACTGCAGAAACTTCATATGCGGGGTGAGCTTCCAGATCACATCGCTGACCGGTAACTGCAACCACACGATCACGGGAAGCAACGCAGTGAGCACTATTCTCACGTGGCCGCCGGCTCGCCTTCTCCACGCCAGGTAGGCAGCGATCGAAGCCACGGTAAGTTCCGCGATAAAGATCCAGGATGCCGTCCACAATACATGATCATGAAAAGCGTTCGCGGTGCGCGCGAAGAGGAAACTGTCTTCGACCCGCATCCCGGGAATGATTGCGCGATCGATTTGTACCCATCGCTGTTCAAATGCCGCGGGCACGATATAGAACGCGGCCAGTCCCAGCCCCAGAGCCATTCCCCCCGCGGCGCGAAGAGCGGGCCATGGTTTGCCTTCCGCGATCCACATTCCCAGCGCGAGGACGGCCAGCATATAGCTGCCTACGACTGCGGCGGGCGAATTGGTGAGCCACAGGGCAGCCACCGACAATCCGAGCGGCGCAATGGATGAGCGGGTTCTCAAGGCAAACAGCACCATCAGAGGAAGCCAGGCGCCGGCCAGCAACTCGCCCAGTGCTGAGCGTTCGTAGACCACGAACATGGCGTAGGGATTGGCGACGTAGAAACAGGCGGCAAAGGTAGCGGCAGGCGGTGACGCCCACTCCCGCGCCAGCAGGTACATGCTGGCCCCCGCGCCCAACAGCGCCAGCAGCACGAACAGCACCGGGGCCGCGTGCCACCCGCTGATGGTTCCCAGCAGGCCTCCAAGCAGCCAGGAAGCCGGGGGGTAAAAAATCAACCGTGGCTCGCCTGCGCCGTAGTTTGCATCCTGCACCCAACGCGGATAGGCGAGACCGGTATGCCAGGCTCGCGCCACCTCCATCCATGAGAGCAGGTGGAAATCGAAATCGTGGCCGCAGGAATTCGCTCGCACGATCAGCGTTCCGGCCGCCAGCAATGCGGTGCAACCGATCAGGAGGCTTCGAAGTTGTGAAGAAGACATCAATCGAGAATTTCCACTAACCCACGACCATGGGGTACCCGTGGGCGTGGGCAGCATAGCGCGCGCGTCACGGCAGCAGTCGCAGAGTATGCCTGGTGGACGCGCTCACCGCCCCCTCGGTGAAGGGCATGGCAAAGGTTTTTCCGCTATACCAGTACGGCCACTGGTCAAGATAGTACGGGCTGAGTGGATCGCCCGACTCGCCCATCACGATGTTTTCCGTCGATCCGTCCAGGTTGCTCCAGTCCACCGTCAGGCGCTGGCTGGCGCCCAGCAGACCGCGAACGTGGTCGAGAGTGGTCTCGTCGCCGGCGAGCTGGTGTGGTCCGGTGCTGGTCCATTTGAAGAATGGCATCATGCCGTACAAAGGGTGCTTTACATCGATTACGTGCCGGCTGCCATAGGTCCAGTCGCGAAGCAATGCCGGCGCATGATCGTCGACCATTCCCTTTTGCACTGCGGCCGCGATGAGGTCGTCCCAGCTTTTGTAGTTCGCCGGAAGCCATTCCGGTGCGGCTTTCTCGACCATTTCCTCCTGGACGAAGTTCTTGCTTTGCCAATCGTAGAGCTGCCATTCGGGGCCCAATTTAGGCTCCAGGACTAGCGGCCATAGCGCTTTTTTGGTGGCGTCCACGATCTCGGCCTCGACCGAACCCGTAGTGATCACCCCATCCCAGGTGCGCATCAGGTCAGCGGCCTGCCGCAGTTTTGCGTCCGCAATCGTTGAGCGGTCGATGGCATAAGCAAAGCGCTGGCCTAATCCGCGATCCACCTCGGAATAAGTATCTGTCTGTAGTGTGAGCATGTCCGCCGGTGTGAGTTTTGTGTGGCTTGAAAGCCACTTCCAGATGCGCTCATTGCGATAGGGGGCGTCCCAGTTAAGAGCCAGAGGGTAGGAATAGTCGTCGGGCGTAATGCGCGCGTTGGCGGTGGCGATAATACCGCTGTCCGGGTCGAGCACGGTTGGCAGCAACTGGAATGGGACATACCCTTGCCATTCGTGCTCGCTGTCTGCCGCGGTTCCGGTTTCAACAATGGGGATCCCGCTCAAGCCAGCCGGTCGAATTGGAAATAACCCTACCGCCTGGTAGCCGATATGGCCCTGGTCATCAGCGTAGGCGATGTTCTGGGTCGGGCCCCACCATTCGCTGGCCGCCTGGCGGAATTCCGTCCAGTTGCTGGCCGCGTCCATCCCCTGCAGCGGCAAACCGTGCAGATCAGGCGAGTAGAGGACCCATTTAAGGGTCAACATGCGCGTCTCGTGGGGCAGAAGTGGAGTGATCACTGGCCCGTGGTCGGTGCGCTCCACATCGAGCAGAACATCGCTACCGAAGCGCACATGGATATGTTCACGACCATGCTCCGGCTGGTGCCATCCGTTGCCCGCCCAGTATTCTCCCTGGGCGTTCGTCTTTTCCACGTAGACGTCCTGAACATCTCCATTCAACGTGGTAAAGCCCCACGCAATGTGATCGTTGTGCCCTTCGATGATGAGCGGAATGCCTGGGGTGGTTACCCCCGATACATGGAAGCTTCCGGCTTGCAAGTCTTCCTCGTGCCAGATGTCGGGGATGGAATGCTCCAGATGCATGTCGTTCGAGAGCAATGGTTTTCCACTGGCGGTGCGGACGCCGCTCACTGCCCATTCATTGGACCCGGGCTTGCAGGCGTCGCATCCATCCGATCCCAACTTGAGAATTGCTCGCAGCCGCAACAGGTCTTCGAGGCTGGTTTGCGACTCGTCGAGCGGAGCTTCCGGAATATTCTGCTGCGGAGCCGTCAGGTCGGGAATCGATTGCGTAGGCGGATGATCGCGCCAGGTGGTCGTGGGATATAACTCTGCCGTCAGGTTGCGCGCGAGCTTGGCTTCTACCTTCTCCCGCTCCAGTTTCCAGGGGTACAGCGTGTCCAGCCGGGCCACCATATTCAGAGCCACCAGCCAGGAATCCACCGGCTGCCATGGCCGGGGCTTGTAGCCCAACAACCGGAATTCAGCCGGCAGGTTGTCCTGGTGGCTGGTGATGAATGCGTTGACCCCCCTGGCGAAGGCTTCAAAGAGACGTTTCTGGTCTTCAGGCATGGTTGCTGTCAGGTGCTCTGCGGCCGGCCGGATCTGCAGCACCCGCTGCACCTTATCGTGTTCCACTACGCTGGGGCCCAGCAGCTCCGCCAGCTCGCCGGCGGCGAAACGCCGTGCCATATCCATCTGCCACAATCGGTCCTGGGCGACGACAAAACCCTGCGCTTCCACCAGGTCATCCATGGTTGCGGCCTGGATATGCGGTATACCGTGAACGTCCCGCCGTACGAGCACCGGAGCGGAGAGTCCCGGCAGTTGCAAATTGCCGTCGAGCATCGGCATTTGCTCGCGCATGGCGCCCTTCAGCCACGCCATACTGCCGATTACGCCTATTGTCGCCGCAATCAACAGGCTGATTACCAGACCGGCCGCGATCCGCATGGACACCGGCAATCTTCGCCGCCGCGCGGCGCCAACCTCGATCCTCGCCATCATTTCATCTCGTCTTCCAGCGCTCATTGTCTCATCGCGGCCCGGATTTCTGCGTCAGCAGCTTGACACACAAGCGCCTCCCGGCAATCCTAGTCATTCGTCGCTGGAGAGGATTTGACTGTTTGAAGGCCTGCATTTTCTATCACGACCGATGTTTTGACGGAGCGTGTTCCGCTTCGCTCTTCATGCGCTTCCACCGCGAATGCATTCGCCAGGATGCGCACTACTACTATCACGGGTTGGTGCATCGAGCCGGAGCGCTCTTTCAAGAGTCTGATTTTACCGGTGACGAGAACGCGATTGTCGACTTCAAATACAGTGCTTCGCCGCGTATCACCTGGTGGTTCGATCATCATCTGAGCGCGTTTCTCACTCCTGCGGATCAACAGCACTTTCTGGAAGGGCAGCGAGACGGCAGCGCGCGCGATCGCCATTTCTACGACCCGAATTACACCTCCTGCACCAGTTTTATTGCCCACATCGCGCAGACCCGCTTCGGTTTCGATCCCAAACCGGTGGCGGAATTGATTCGCTGGGCCGACATTGTGGATGGCGCACTGTACGAAAGCCCCAAGGCCGCAGTCGAAATGGCGGAGCCCGCGATGAAGCTGACCCTGGTGATCGAATCAAGTCAGGATCCAGCATTCATTCCCAAACTGATTCCGTTGCTGACTGAGATGAGTCTGAGCGACGTGCTGAAGCAGCCGTTTGTGGCTGAGCTTCTACCGCCGCTGCTCGAACGGCACCACAAGTCATTGGCTCTTATCGGGGAGCGCACCGAGTCTCTTGATGGCACGCTTTACTTCGACATCACGGACCAGCCGGTTGAGGGCTACAACAAATTTGTTCCTTATTTCTTGTACCCTGAGGCGACCTACAGCGTGGGGCTAAGCAAGTCCAGTTTCCGGACCAAGGTTGCCGTCGGCTCGAACCCATGGACCAAAGCCAAGCCTGAGCAGATGGTCAACCTCGCGCAGATTTGCGAACGCTACGGAGGAGGGGGACACGCGCGCGTGGGCGCCATCTCTTTTCCACCCGACCAGGGTGATCTGGCCCGTGCCGCCGCTGCCGAAATAGTCACCGAGCTCCGCGCCCACAATCCATGTAACGTAGCGGAGTGGAGAGATCTGCGGTCTTCTGGATCGATCGGCCCGCTACCTTACCCGCACGATAGACTTCTTGATCAGAAAGGCAAACGACGAATGAAACTCTATCGCACCGCCAGCGGCTACATAGCCGAACATCAGGATCAATTCTATGCAGGCGCGGACGCATCATCAGACGCATCATGGGATCAGCTGATCACTCGAGAGGATCTCGAGGCCCATCTGACAAAAGCGTTGCCCCAACTGAAGCCCATCGACGCCGGCTCGTTCGCGGACATCGAGAAACTGGTTGTAGCCCCCATCGGCAACCAGGAAGTGTGGGCCTCTGGGGTCACGTACTATCGCAGCCGCAACGCCCGCATGGAGGAATCAAAGAGCGCCGGGGGTGGGGATTTTTACGACCGCGTGTACGCTGCCGAACGTCCCGAACTCTTTATGAAAGCGACCCCCAATCGCGTTGTCGGCCATCGCGGCAAAGTGGCAATAAGAAAAGATGCTACCTGGTCCGTACCCGAGCCCGAACTAACACTACTCGCCAGTCCGGCGGGCAAGATTGTGGGCTACACCATCGGCAACGATATGAGCTCGCGAGACATTGAAGGCGAGAACCCTTTGTATCTGCCGCAGGCTAAAGTCTATGACCGAGGCTGTGCCCTGGGGCCCGGGATACTCCTCGCCGGCGAACCGATCCCAACCTCAACCGAAATTCAGCTGCAGATTCTGCGCGCCGGCAAGACCGTCTTTTCCGGCTCCACTGCGCTCACTGAATTGAAGCGCACCTTCGCCACTCTGCTCGAATATCTCTATCGCGACAATTCATTTGCTGACGGCTGTTTCCTGCTCACCGGGACAGGCATCGTTCCACCCGATGAGTTCACGCTGCAGCAGCAGGATGAAATTCGTATCACCATCACCGGCATAGGAACGCTGATCAATACCGTTGGTTAACCAGGACGGTTGGTTAACTACGATTTGGGCGCGGTGATTTTATACGTCACCTTGTCCGATTCAAACCTGCCGCTCGGCGCCGCGACTCCGGCTTCCTTTAGCTTCTCGTCATCCGCCGGGGTCGCGCTCGGCCCGTCGTAAACCACGCGAAGTTCGTAGGTCCCGTGGGCGTTTGCATCGACGCCCATGGCCAGCGGTCGCCTAGCCTCATAGTCCTGACCCGCCTTCAGCACCAGCCACTTTTTGGCCCGCTCGCGGATGTCGGGCAGCCCACTCCCGTCCACTTCCAGGCCGCAATCGGTGGCCGGCTGGGACTGGCTCGAATTCTCAGGGATGAACTTTACTTCGAGTGAAAACGCTCCCGGCGCGGCCTTACATAGCAGGGGTGGGTCGGGGATGCGTAACACATGGCCCGACTGATTCAGGATATGGATCACCAGGATCGGCTGTTGTTCCGGCGCTGCCATATCGAGGGAAGCGGTCAACTTCAGGTCGGGTTTGTTGGTCTGCCTGGCGCCCGCCCCTGACATCAACAACATCACAATCGCTCCGACCGTCCCCAGAGTTCGCATTGGGAACCTCAGCCTAGATCCTAGTACATTTCACTGCGGCGTTATAGATCACTTAGGTCGTTCAAGTTCAAAACGGTCGGTGGTGCGCACGTAGGTCGAACCTGCCATGCGGCCCACCGCCCGCAACTTGTCCGGATCGATGCGAAAGTTCTCAATGAGATTCTGATCGATATGAAAGCGCATGACTTCGCCCAGAACCAGGCTGCCGCCACCGGGCTTGTCGCTCACTTGCACGATCTGTAGCAGGCGGCATTCCATTTGTACATGGCTCTCCGCGACTCGTGCCGGCTTGATCAGATCGCTGGCGATCGGGGTCAGCCCGGAGAGTGCGAATTCATCGACCTCCGGGCCTACTGTGGCCGCGGTGGCATTCATGCGTTCGACAAATTCCTCCGACACAATGTTCACCACAAATTCCCGAGTCGCCATGATGTTGCGCAGCGTATCTTTTGCCATAGGCGGCAGGGGACGCAGGATAGGACAAAACACGATTACCGGCGGGTTCGAGCTACAGGCGGTGAAATAGCTGAAGGGCGCGAGATTCCTGACGTTGGTCTCGTCGACACTGGAGACCAGTGCGATCGGCCGCGGCACGATCGCACCAACCATCAGTTTGTATATATCCCCCGGAGAGTGATCTGCAGGATCAAACGCCAGCATGCTCAAAGATTGCCGCGCTCTGCCTGTTCGCGTTCAATGGCCTCGAAAAGAGCTTTGAAGTTGCCTTTGCCGAAGCTGCGGCTCCCTTTGCGCTGGATGATTTCGAAGAACAGGGTCGGCCGGTCTTCTACCGGACGGGTGAAGATCTGCAACATGTAGCCTTCGTCGTCACGGTCCACCAGGATGCCGAGTTTCTCCAGTTCGTGCACTGGTTCGTCTATTTTGCCGGTGCGCGCCAGCAACTCTGTGTAGTAGGAGTGCGGCACGCGCAGAAACTCGATCCCCTGCGCCTGCAGCCGCCCAACCGTGTGCAAAATGTCGTTGGTGGCCAATGCGATGTGCTGCACGCCCGGACCGTGGTGATACTCCAGGTACTCTTCGATCTGCGACTTCCTGCGGCCCTCGGCGGGTTCGTTCAGGGGAAACTTCACTCGCCCGTTGCCATGCGCCATCACCTTCGACATCAACGCCGAATACTCGGTCGAGATGTCTTTATCGTCAAAGTGCTGATAGAGAGAAAAGCCCATCACCGTAGCGTAGAACTCTACCCACCGGTTCATCTCATTCCAGCCCACGTTGCCGACGACATGATCTACGTGCAGCAAGCCTGTGGGACGGGCCAGGTGATCTTCTCCTTTTCCGACGTAGCCGGGCAGGAAGGCCCCGTGATAATTTTTGCGCTCAACAAAGGTGTGGATGGTGTCTCCGTAAATGGCGATGGAAGCTCGTTTCGTGCTTCCGTGTTCGTCCGAAGCTTCGACCGGCTCCTGCACGCTGCGCGCCCCTCGCATGGTCGTTTCTCTCCATGCTTGTTTGGCATTGTCCACCCACAGAGCGACGTCGCGAACGCCGTCGCCGTGCAGGCGGATGTGCTCCGCTATCTCGTTGTCCGGCCGCAAAGGGGTCGTCAGCACAAAGCGGATCTTGCCTTGCTGCAAGACGTAGGAAGCACGGTCGCGTTGGCCCGTCTCGGGCCCCGCGTAGGCTATCAAGCTGAAGCCCATTGCCATGCGGTAAAAGTAGGAAGCCTGCCGCGCGTTGCCGACATAAAACTCGATGTAATCGGTCCCGTTCAGTTGCAGAACATCTTCGGTTGTTTGTTGTTCCTGGTGCGTAAGCGTAGTCATAGATCCGGGGTTACTCCTTGGGTCGCCCTTCTCTCAAGGGGTTTCACCATCGCGTAGAGTGACAATGACCGCCAGGAATGGCTTTCCAGTTGAGAAAACCAGGACAGCGTCCATTGCTTCAATCCACACCAATCGGCAAACCTCTTCAGGGCCGGATGAAAGATATACCTTTGGGGAGGTACTTGGATAGACCCCGGAAGGTAGGATTTAACTGTCTGTGTACGCCCGTCCGGGGGGCCAGTGCCGTTTTCGAACCCTGCACCTTGATTGGATGCGTCGCAGAGAGGAAATGCTCGGAAACGCGTCTTATATAGATGGGTGTAGGTAGGACCAGGAAGAGGAAAGACCATGGCGATCGGTTCAGCAACACTTGGGGCCGCTGAGCCCTTCTTAATCCAGCAAGACTGGCCAGCGTATACGCCGGAGCAACACGCCACTTGGGCGGAACTGGTGGGCCGCCGTATGCCCCAGATCGAGGCACATGCTTGCGAGGAGTATCTGCAAGGCTTTCAACAGATTGGTCTTAGAACCGATCTGATTCCCAATCTGGCGGATGTGAATCAGCGCCTCAGGCCGCGGAGTGGCTGGAGGGCCACCCCGGTCAGCGGCTTTCTTCCTCCAGATGCATTCTTTGCCATGCTCGCAGCCCGGCAATTTCCCACCACCACCTGGCTGCGGAGCCGCGAATCGCTCGCCTACATTCCGGAACCAGACATTTTCCACGACGTTTTCGGTCACGTTCCGATGCACGCCCATCCGGTGTTTGCCGATTTCCTGCAGCATTACGGCGCCGTGTGTGCCGCCCTGACCGACAAGGACGCTTTGGAGAAGATGGGGCGTTTATTCTGGTTCACGGTTGAATTTGGCGTGATTCGGCAAAAGGGAGGCTACCGTCTCTACGGAAGCGGGCTGATCTCCTCCCAGGGCGAATCAACCCATGTCATCGAGGGGCGGCCCGAAATCAGGGACTTCGACGTGGACCAGGTTCTGAACCAGCAGTTTTCCACCTCGGAAATGCAGCCGGTCCTCTATGCTGTGGAGTCCTTCGAGCAGATCTATGAGGCCACGCGCGAAGCTGAAAAGCGTCTTTGCCGAAACCGGTAAGGGGTACCCGGACCCCGAAATAGAGGTATATTCTTCAAACTGTCATCGGCGATGGTGCACAATTTTTGTACAAGGAGGCTCCTTTGCCGCGCATCCACTTTCAGCAGCAGCTCGCCGCACTCAAAGACAAACTGTTGGCCATGGCTGCGCTTTCCCAGCAAGCGGTGATTTCCTCTGTGGATGCCTATCTGCAGCGGGATGCCGGGCTGTGCCAGTATGTCCGGGAGAATGAGACGGCCATCAACGCGGCCCAGCGCGAAGTGGACGAGATGGCTTACGAGCTGCTGGCCCAGGAACAGCCGATGGCCATTGATCTACGGTTCATCCTGGCAGTGATCAAGATTAACGGCGATTTGGAACGGGTGGGTGACCAGTCCATGAGTATCGCGATCCGAACTCAGGAATTGCTGGAGCATCCCCCAGTCGAGTTGCCGGTGGACATCGCGTCCATGGGCGAATATGCCTCACGCATGATTCGATCGGCCATCCAGGCACTGCTGGATGCCGACGCTCAGTTCGCTGAGGCGGTTGTGGTCATGGATGATGAGATCGATCGCATGAATCGGGTAGCTCGGGGCGAGCTCATGAAGGTAATGGAAGGGCAGCCGGAAGTGAGCCTGCAGGCCTTGAACGCGATCATCATCGCCCGAGCTCTCGAACGCATCGCCGACCACGCCACCAACATTTCCCGGGACGTCATCTTCTGGATCCGCGGAGCCGACATCCGCCATCAGGTAAGTACCGCCATCGACTGAAGAAACGCATAGGCGGGTGGGTATGACTTCATAGACTGCGGAAACCCAATGCCGTTGGTTAAGCCGCTAGGTACCGCCTTCCAATGAAGGGCAACACTTCAGCCGTACCGCATCGATGCACACTGAGACCGGATGAGGGCTGACTGCGCAAGAAGCTTTTGACGCTTTGTATCAGGGCACGACTTTAGCCGGGCCGTAAAGTCCTAGCAAAGCTCTGGGCTTTAGCCCCTGAGGGCAGCGCTTTCCCCAGAGCGCCGCTCTCTCCCCCTGCATTGGAAGCTGCACCATAGAACCAGGACGCCAAAATGACCCAACGCCCCGCTACCTGGGGATGTATTGACTTAGGTCCGCTACGGGATTAGTGTTTAACTATGTCCCTGTACTGTCGCCGTAGCGCTGGCTGTCGCGTGATCCGCTGTTGCGTGATCCCATCGCGCCGTACGGGTACATCCTAAGAATTCTAGCAAATCACCAATCTTCGGAAACCCGGGTGTCGGCAATCAACGGCACGCGGGTTTTTCATTTTAGGGGAGATTATCGATGGCCGAGGTTAAGGAAACAAAAGCCCAGCGCATGGAGCGGCTTAAGCGGGAGAAGAACCCATGGGAGGCACTCGATGAAGTACGTGCCTTCGCCGCCGCCGGCAGGGAATCGGTTCTCCCCGAATGGGCTTCTGCCTATTTCAAATGGTGGGGCGTCTACACCCAGGGAGATGGGGCTGGTGCTCTCGGCGGAAAAGGCGGGGAAGGCAAGGCCAGCGAATACTTCATGATGCGCATTGGGCTGCCCAACGGCATCGCTACTTCGGAGCAGATCGAGTTAATCGCCGACATCGCCGCCAAGCATGGCCGGGACCTTGTCGACATTACCGTTCGCCAGGCAATCCAACTGCATTGGCTCCCCATTGAAGCTCTCCCCGGGATTATCGAGCGGCTCGATGGCGCCGGCCTTTCGCCAAAAGGCGCCTGCGGCGATGTGGTGCGCAATGTAACCGGCTGTCCCCTGGCTGGCCTCGATGCAGACGAGGTTCTGGATGCCTCCCCTATTGCCATTGCTGCGGCCGGAGACCTGAAAGGCAACCCGGAACTCTATAACCTGCCGCGAAAATTCAAGATCTCGATTACCGGTTGCTCGGTGTGGTGTTCCTACCCGGAGATCAATGACATTGGGCTGACTCCTGCGGTGCGCTCAATCGGCAACGGGCAGGAGGTGGGATTCTCCCTGCGTGTGGGCGGTGGTCTCTCCGCTGATCCGCATCTGGGGGTTCGCTTAAATGCCTTCGTGCAACAGCACCAGGCGGTCACCGTGGTACGCAAGATCACTGAGCTCTTTCGCGATCAGCAGGGATTGCGCGAGAGCCGCGATCGGGCACGCATGAAGCATCTGTTTCTCCGCGAAGGGTGGACTGCCGAGACCTTTCTTACCGAGCTGAACCGGCGGCTTGGCTACCAACTCGATCCCGCTGTAGAGGAAAAGGTTCCGGACGACATCTATCGCGATCACGTGGGCATCCACCGGCAGAAGCAGGAAGGGCTTTGCTACGTCGGTCTTTCGGTGTTGCGCGGGCGCATGACCGCCGCGCAGTTGAGCGCCGTGGCCGATCTCGCCAAGCGCTTCGGTAATGGCCAGCTGCGAACCACAGTCATGCAGAATCTCGTGATTGTGAACGTGCCCTCAAACAAAGTCCAGCTACTGGCGGTGGAACTGGAGTCGCTGGGCTTGCCGGTGGAGGGTTCCCCGTTTTGGAGAGGCGCAATCGCCTGCACGGGTAGCGAGTTCTGCAAGTTGGCAATTACCGAGACCAAGGGCTTCACTCGCTGGATTGTTGATGAGCTCGAAGAGCGGCTTCCGGGATTCGATCAGCAGCTTAAGCTGCACGTCACCGGCTGCCCCAATAGCTGCGGCCAGCACTGGATCGCCGACATCGGGATGGAAGGCAAGAAGATCAAGCACCAGGGCAAGCTTGAGGACGCGTACTACTTCTGCGTAGGTGGTTCCGTGGGCCTGCATCAGCAGATCGCGAGGCCAGTGGGATACCGTTGTCTGGCAACCGAAGTTCCAGATGCGCTGGAACGCCTGTTGAGCGGCTACTTAGAGGTGAGGCGCCCAGGCGAAAACCTGCGCGCATATTTCGCCCGCACCAGTGACGAGCAGTTGCGCGAGCAGCTTGCCGGCGCGATGCTCGAGGCCGTGCCCAGGGATGTCGCTCCGGTCGGAGGTAGACACCTTGAGTGAGAGTGCCAGTCTTTTTCCTTTATTTCTAAAGTTGGAAGGGAAGAGATGCCTGGTGGTGGGCGCGGGTCTGATTGGTCTGGAAAAGGTCGAAAGCCTGCTGCGCTGCGGTGCGTCGATCCGCGTGGTGGCGCCCCACGCCGTTGCGCGGGTTCAGGAGTTGAGCTCCAGGGGAATCATTGACTGGCTGGCCCGTGGTTACGAAGCTGCGGACGTAAGCGGTTGTGATCTGGTCATAGCAGCCACCGGCGATCGCGAGGTCAACCGGGCGGTCTTTGCAGAGGCTACACGCAACCGAATCCTGTGCAACACTGCAGATGATCCACCCTTGTGCGACTTCTTCTTTGCCTCGATCGTGCAGCGGGGCGATCTGCAGATTGCTATCTCGACCGCGGGTCAAAGTCCGGCGCTGGCGCAGCGCCTGCGGCGGGAAATCGATGCTCAACTCCCTTCCGACCTGGGCCCGTGGCTCGCCGAGCTGGGAGGGCTGCGGCGCGAAGTCCTGCAGGCGATGCCGGCCGGGGCAGAGCGCAAAGCACTCTTGCACGAACTGGCCCATCGCCAGGTTTGTGGCCTGCCTGCGTGCCCGGCGCGCAATTTTGTAAGCGCAGAAATCAAACATGAGGTTCCGCAATGACCAAGGCAGAAGCGGGCAAGGTCTACCTGGTGGGTGCGGGGCCTGGCGACCCGGATTTACTCACGCTCAAAGCTGCCCGGCTGCTGGCGGAGGCCGGCGTGGTGCTGCACGACGACCTGGTTCCTCAATCCATCTTGAACTTGGCCGGCAAGCAAGCTTTGGTCATCAGCGTGGGCAAACGTTGTGGCCGGAAGAAGATCACCCAGGCGGCCATCCACGACTTGATGATCGTTTCGGCCCGCAGAGGCTTGGCCGTGATCCGGCTCAAGTCCGGAGACCCCATGATTTTCGGCCGCGCAGCCGAGGAGATCGACGCCCTGCGTGAGGCTGGCGTGCCCTTTGAAGTGGTGCCAGGCGTGACCGCGGCATCCTCTGCGGCGGCCTTTCTGGAGGCCTCGCTCACCGATCGCAGAGTTTCGTCTCGATTGATTGTGTTGAGCGGCCATCATGCCGCGCGAACCGTTCCTGAGCCGGATCTTTGGCCTGGTACCTTGCCAACCGATGCGACCCTGGCGATCTACATGCCTGGGCAAAACCTCGCCCAGGTAGCCGCTTCCTTATTGCGCAGCGGGGCGCCCGCGACGATGCCGTGTGTGGCTGTGACCGATGCATCGCGCCCTGAAGCGGCGTACACCACTTCGCGACTGGGCGGCTTGGCTGATTCGCCCACCTCCTTTGCCCCCACTCTGCTGTTGGTCGGGCACGTATTTGAGGCGGTGCTGAGTCGTGCAACGGAACCCGACTCTTTCGAACATCTATCCGGGTTTGCCTCTTCAATTGCCGTCGACGTGGACTAAGCACCCTGAAGACCGCAGATCTGCAGCTCACTCTCCTCACCCATCGAATTTATTGCCATCAAATCGCTTCTCCAGCCGACTGGTTTCTGCCACGTATACTGGCCAAACATGCGGATCATCTCGACGGCCACTGCCTTTCCTCCCCACTACTACTTACAGAACACCGTGTTGGAGGCACTCAAGGGCCAATGGGAGCAGGGGCTGGAAAATGCAGCTGTACTGGAAAGACTGCACTCCCGGACCGGCGTGGCAGGCAGATATTTCTCCCTCCCTTTAGAGCAATACCCCCCACTTGATACCTGGGGTAAAACCAACGACGTCTGGATCGAGACCGCGGAACGGCTAGGTGCGCATGCGATCGAATGCGTGCTCAGCAAAGCGGGCGTGGATCGAAAGCAAATCGGCGCCCTGTATTTCGTCTCCGTGACCGGAGTCTCCAGCCCCTCGGTGGACGCCCGGCTGGTCAACCGGATGGGGCTTTCCCCACACATCAAGCGCAACCCCATCTTTGGCCTCGGTTGCGTTGCCGGGGCCGCCGGACTGGCCCGCGCAGCGGATTACGTCCGTGCGTATCCCGATCAGATTGCGGTTCTCCTTTCCGTCGAGCTATGTTCTCTTACCTGGCAGCGAGATGACTTCACCGTAGCCAACCTGATTTCTACCGGCCTGTTCGGAGATGGCGCGGCGGCGGTTCTGGTGGCCGGTGACCAGGTCAAGCTGGCAGGGCCCAGGATTCTCGGAAGCGCCTGCTCTTTCTATCCGGACACCCAGGATGTGATGGGCTGGAAGATCTCTGAGAAGGGGTTTCAGGTGGTGCTGTCACCGCACGTGCCGACGGTTGTACGCGAGAATCTGGGCCGCGATGTAGATGCCTTCCTGGCTCAGCATGCAATCACTCGTGACCAGGTCGACTCCTGGATCATGCATCCCGGTGGCCCCAAGGTGCTGGAAGCCGTCGCGGATTCACTCGGCCTGCACAATGGCGAACTGGAACTCTCCTGGGAGGCACTGCGACGGGTGGGCAATCTATCCTCAGCCTCGGTGCTGGTGGTTCTGGATGAGGTCATGACCCATCGCCGGCCCAAGCCGGGATCGCGCAGTGTCCTGGCGGCCATGGGTCCCGGATTTTGCTCCGAAATGTTGTTGCTGGAGTGGTAAATGGAGCGCGCTGAGTGATCCGTTGTGACGCACTCATCGTTGGCGGGGGTCCTGCTGGCCTGGCAACCGCAATTGCCCTGCGGCAAAAAGGATTGGACGTTCTGGTCGCCGATGCGCTTCGCCCGCCCATTGACAAGGCTTGCGGTGAGGGCCTGATGCCGGATGCGCGAAGAGATCTGGCCGCACTCGGTATCCAGGTCAACCATGGCACTGCTTTTGACGGCATCGCTTTCCTTTCCGGGCAGCACCAGGTAGCAGCTCATTTCGAGCGTGGGAGCGGCATCGGCATCCGCCGCTTGCAGCTTCATTCGCTGCTGGTTGCGCGCTGTCAGGAACTGGGTGTGCGACTCGCCTGGGGCAACCGCATACACGTAGCTTCTAAGCAACCCCTCAGCCTCGGTGGCGAACCTTGCGTTTATCAGTACGCGATCGGTGCAGACGGCCAGTCCTCTCGCGTGCGCCAGGCAATCGGTCTGGGCCAGGGGAAGATTTGGAGCCGCCGTTTCGGGACCCGATGTCACTACCGGGTGAAACCGTGGTCCCGCATGGTGGAGGTGCACTGGGGCGATCTGGGCCAAGCCTACATCACCCCCGTCGGCGCGGAAGAAGTCTGTGTCGCCACCGTCGCCCGCCAGCCCGCCACCAGGATGGAAGCGGTCCTCGCCGGCCTGCCGGCGCTGCGGGCGCGTCTTGAGGGTGCAAACGAGCTGAGCCGCGTGCGAGGAGCGCTCACCACTACCCGCAAGCTGCGCCGCGTTACCGCCGGCAATGTGGCCCTCGTAGGCGACGCTTCCGGTTCCGCCGACGCCGTCACCGGCGAAGGCATTGGGTTGTCCTTCCGCCAAGCCTTGCTGCTAGCCCGAGCCATCGCGGTCGAAAAGCTGGGCGTCTATGAGGCGGGCCATCCCGTGATTCAGCGGACGCCGCATCTCATGTCTAGAGTCATGCTCCGCATGGATGCGTGGCCCTGGATGCGGGAGCGGGCCATGAGTGTACTCTCAGGCCAGCCACAACTCTTCGCCCACTTGCTCGCAGTCCATCTTGGCGAGCGGTCTGTCGGAGATTTCCTGCTTCGGGACGCGCCTGCGCTGGGGTTGCGGCTTCTGGCATAAGGGCGAGGTACCTTGAGAAAAATACGCAAGTCCAGCATCATCGCAGCTTTTGTCATCGTCAGTTCCCAACTGGCACCGGCGCAAAACAAGGAGCTGAAAATCCAGCTCGACCCGGCGCAGACTGAAATTCACTGGAAGCTCAACGGTGGTCTGCACACCACCCATGGCACCTTCAAACTGAAGAGCGGAGAGTTCCTTTTCAACCCTGCTACGGGTTTGGCCGAGGGAGAAATTCTGGTGGACGCGACCACCGGCGAAAGTGGAAACGCGACCCGCGACAAACGAATGCAGGACGAGGTACTAGAGAGCAATCGCTACCCGGCGATCTTTTTCCATCCGACCAGAATCAAAGGGGCGTTCAAAACTCAGGAAGGTACCCAGGAACTGCAGGGGGAAGGCACCTTCAACATCCACGGGGCAGACCATCCCCTGGATTTGCCGCTCAAAGTGCAAGCGAGCGCCGGCACCCTCATGGCAACGACGCGATTTACCGTGCCCTATGTGGATTGGGGAATGAAGAATCCAAGTAGATTCCTGCTCAAGGTAAGCAAGCAGGTGGAAATCGAAGTGGTTGCGAAGGGCACAATCAGACAGCTGGAGTGACGACGCGACGGGGCGAACCATCGCACCCAAAGAAATCCAGGCTGCTGACGCTTCTACATGTAGAACGTCTTGATCGCGTCCCAGGCGTAAATGCCAATGATCGCGGCGGTCAAAATACTTGTGACGCCCGTAAAAACCCGTAGAAACGGCTGAATGGTATTCAGCTTGCGAATGATCGCGTCGTTTTCCCTATGCGCACGATCGGAAATATCATCCAGAAACAACTGATCGTCTTCATAGCGGGTGATGGTTCCGCGGTAAAGCAGCAGACCCAGCAGGCAAACCGCAAATACTGCCCAAACTATCCACAGAGTAGGAACTACGTGCATACTTGCCTCCCGGGGGATTCCCCAAGAAGTCCCAGATACCGAGCGGGTCCCAAAGTAGCCGGCCTCGGAGGGTAGGAGGGGCTTACGGCTTAGAAATATAGTCCTCCAGAGACTCGATTGCCCACAATTTTCTCATTTACCGCGCAGGTTCCCGGCAACTCGTTGGGGCTGAAGGCGCTCTCAGATTGTGAGCAATACGAGGAGCAAGACATGAACGGCAAGAGGCAACGACGTGTTTTGGCGATAGCGACGGTCGTAGGGGCGGCGTTTCTGGCCGCCTGTAACCCACCCGCCTCGGACCAGCACCTGCAGCAACAGGCTGCCCAGGCCACCGAGCAGGCGAAACAGGGCTCGAAAGACGCCCTGGCCGACGCCCGGGTGGCCGCAAAGAATGCCGAACAGGCTGTAAATGATGTCGCTGCAGGGGTTAAGCAGGGCCTGCATAGTAACAACGCACCCGACGCAAGTAGTCGCCTTGACCTGAATACCGCATCCCAGGCTGATCTGGAATCGCTTCAGGGAATTTCAGTGGGGAAAGCCAGGCAGATCATCAACCATCGGCCTTATACCTCCACCCACGACTTGGTCAAGGACGGCCTTCTCACAGAGCGGCAATTGGACGAAATCGCTCCTAAAGTTACCGTGCACTAGGGTTGAGTCGAGGAAGTGACAACCGCATCCAATGAGAGTGGGATTCTGCCTTTACTCACCCGGCATCCGGGACTAAACTACTAAGTATAGGCAGCAAACGGAGATAAACAGATGTCAAGCGTCGCCGAACCGGTAACAAACCTCAATCCCGTATCTATGCCCCTGACGTTGTCACCCCAGGCGGTTGCGAAGGTACACGAAATCATGGCTACTCAGGATCCGTTGCCCGCAGGCCTGCGCATTGGCGTGGTCGGCGGTGGTTGCTCCGGATTTCAGTATTCCATGTCGTTTGAGAACCAGGCGGGCATGATGGACAAGGTCTTCAAGTTCGACGATCTGAAGGTCTTTGTCGACGCCACCTCGTTGATGTACCTCAATGGCTGCGTGGTCGATTACGTTGAGACTCTGGAGGCGGCCGGGTTCAAGTTCGACAACCCGGCGGTCAAGAGCACCTGCGGATGCGGCTCCTCCTTTAACGTCTAACTCTTCGCTCAGTCTTGCCGAAGGGCTCCGCCACGCCGCGGAGCCCTTTTTTTGGGCACAATATTTTCCTTTTCATCCCGTCTTCACTCTAGTAACTCGATGTCGAGCTTGGATCAGTTAACCGCGGAACAGGACCAGTCGATCGCGCAGGCGATGGAACGCGATGGCGGACGTCTGCGTAACTACATCCGCAAGCATGTGGTCGACCTGGAGGCTGCGGAAGACATCCTGCAGGAGGTCTTTGTTGAACTGATTGAGGCCTACAGGCTGGTTAAGCCAATCGAACAGGTAAGCGGCTGGCTGTTCCGGGTCGCAAAGAATCGCATCATCGATCGCTTTCGTGGCCGCAAGCTCGAGTCGCTGAGCCAGGCTAAGTATGGCGAAGATGACGATGTCGCCGTCTCGCTCGAAGATCTGTTGCCCTCACCAGACAACGGCCCCGAGGCGGCCTATGCGCGGAACGTGCTGCTGGACGAAATTGACGAAGCACTGGAAGAGATGCCACCGGAGCAACGGTCCGTCTTTATCGCTCATGAATGGGAAGGGTACAGCTTCAAGGAGCTGTCCGCCGAAACCGGCTTGAGCGTCAACACGTTATTGTCGCGCAAGCATTATGCCGTGCTGCATCTGCGCAGCAGGTTGCAATCGATCTACGAGGAGTTTGTGAAGAAATGAGGCAAAGAATGAGAAAGAGATGGCTATACAAGGCACCGGGGATTCTCTTAATCGTAATCGCGGCGGTTGCCATATTTGGTTTCGTCGTTCAACATCTGTGGAACTGGCTCATGCCCGCGATTGTCGGATGGCATGCCATTAACTTCTGGCAGGCGATCGGCATCCTGCTGCTGAGCAAAATTCTCTTCGGCGGCTTCCGCGGAAGAGGCGGCATCCACTGGAGGCACCGTATGGGAGAGCGATGGGAAAAGATGTCTCCCGAAGAAAGAGAAAAATTCACCCGGGCTATGCGAGGCCGCTGTGGCTATCGCGACTTTCAACCCGAAGAACAGAAGGTCTGAGGTTTGTGATGAACCTGGAAGCCCCCGCAATTAGCCAGAAAATCGTCGACGAGTTGGAGAGGGAAAATGCCCGGCTGCAGAGGCTGGTTGCCGAACTGTTGGCCAGAAACCAGCAGCTACGGCAGACGCTGGAGTCGGCAACCCGTGTGGGAAGTGTTGTCGCCAACGCGCGATAGTTGCTATTCTGGGACTCCTTTGAGAACCCCACATCGCGCTCTATCTGTGATTGCCCTGATCGCCGCTGCGTCATTAGCGCAGGCCCAGGCGACGCCCCAGGAAAAGCTGCCCATCTGGGCTTATCCTGATCATTTTTCCCAAGGCCCCTCGTCCGGCGCCAACCGCACCGAGGCGGAACATCTTCCCGGTAGCAAGGCAAGCTATACCAGGGGCGAGATCAACGATATCTTTGTCGTGCCGGATTGGTACCCGGACATCCATCCGCCCATGCCCGAAATTGTCGCCCACGGGCGCAAGCCGGATGTATATTCCTGCGGCCACTGCCACCTGCCGAACGGTCAGGGTCGTCCGGAGAATGCAAGCGTCGCCGGACTTTCCGCGGAGTACATCACTCAGCAGATGGCGGATTTCAAGAGTGGGGCGCGTAAGGGTTCTGACCCCGAGATGCTCTCCGTCACCAATATGATGAAGCTGTCCAAGTCTATCAGCGACGATGACGTCAAAGCGGCCGCGGCCTATTTTTCTTCCTTCAAACTGAAGCCTTGGATTCGCGTGGTTGAAGTGGAGCAAGTGCCCAAGACCAAGCCGGCCGGCGGCATGATGGTGGTGGTCGATGGTGGAGGAAACGAGCCGATCGGTGATCGAGTGATCGAGGTTTCAGAAAGCCTTGAGCGGACTGAGCTGCGTGATCCCACCTCGGGCTTCATTGCTTATGTTCCCAAGGGAAGCCTGGCTACGGGGAAAGACCTGGTCACCACCGGCGGCAACGGAAAGACCATGGCATGCACCATGTGTCACGGTCCGGACCTGAAGGGAACGGGAAACATCCCCTCGATTGCCGGGCGATCACCCAGCCAGATGACGCGCCAAATTATCGATTTCCAGATGGGGACCCGTAACGGTTCCATGGCCCCCATGATGAAAGGCGTAGTCTCCAAGTTCACCATCGAGGACATTGTAGCTATCACCGGTTATCTGGCCTCGCAAGCGCCCTGATGAGAAGTGCGGGGCAACCTGATGGGCGCAGCCCCTGCGATCGCTTCTGCTATCACGACTAAGAAGCGATCTTGTCTTGCACAATGTCGTCGGCGGTTAGCCTTCCGATCGCGGTGAGGTAAACCGGTCACGATATCCATATGTACAAGTAGTCGCTATCGCTCGATGTGGCGACGTTCAATCCTTTTTCTCGGGTTGCACGATTCAGAGCAGACCGAATGTTCTCCTTTGTGTCGGGCAGCTCGGCCAGAGGAACCTTTAACGCTCTCCCCGGCTCCAGTTGACTGATGTCATTGAGCAGTTGGGAGACGACCTCCTTATGCTTGCCGTTCCTTCCGGTCGGAACGTCGGCCTGGGGCATGGATTGAAAGTTCATTGTAGTGATCTTGGGCACTTCATTTTTTTCCATACCTTCCTCCCCTAAAGCAGTCATATCCTATCGCTAACCTAACGATGCGATAAGCTAACATATTCGCTCCGGAGCTGACAAGTGGGTCTCGCGCCAAACTGTCGATAACCTCTAAATAACACATACATAAAGAGTTAAGCCAAGCTGAAGCAAATACTGCTAAGGTGAATACAGGGGAGTATTTTCTCCTTGTCAGCACTCAATTTTGAAACGGTCTCATTAGACGAAATAACAAAAAATGGGTTAACCGCCGAAGCGAGTCCTCATCGTCCAGTGATCCTTGTGGTAGACGATGAGCGCGTGATCGCGGATACGCTTGCTGCGATCCTTACGCGTCGAGGTTTCGCGGCTATGCAAGCCTATGATGCAGAGAGTGCCCTTGACCTTAGTCGCGTCATCCCTCCGGAGCTGCTGCTGAGCGACGTCGTTTTACCGGGGAAGTGCGGCATCGAATTGGCGATCGCAATGAAAGATGCTGTACCAGATTGCAAGGTACTGTTGTTTTCCGGACAAGCTACCACCGTTGATCTACTTGCCGCGGCCCGCGACGCGGGGCATGACTTTACTGTGCTAGCTAAGCCCGTGCATCCAACAGATCTCTTGGCGAACATCCGCAAATTGGATGAGAAATTTCGATGTGAACCGCCGCCAGAGATCAAAGCTCGAGCTCCGAGATTCGCCTGAAGGAACCCATCTGATCGGAATGGAAATAGCCCGTGATTGTTAAGAGGACATGATGCAGAGGCGCACAGAAGACAATCGAGAGGCAAAGGGTGCTCCATGTTCCCTGGAGCCTCACAGGCATGCCGTCCAATTCTATTCCAACGATGCATTCCTGGTAGATTCCATCAGCCAATTCATCGGAACGTCGCTTCTGGCACGAAGTGCCGCGATCGTGATCGCGACCAAGGCCCACCGGGATGGAATCGCGCGACAACTAAGAGAACGGGGAATAGATTTAGCCGGAGCTCTGGAACAGGGTCGATATGTGGTTCTCGACTCGGACGAGACGCTTTCCCGATTGCTGGTGGACGGGTGGCCCAACGAGACCCGTTTTGTAACCCTGATGGGAGAGGTCATTGACCGCGCCAAGACCTGCGGTGGAGAGAAGTGCAGTGACGTTGCAATCTTTGGGGAGATGGTGTCACTCCTGTGGTCACGCGGGAAATGCGATGCAGCCATCCGCCTCGAACAATTGTGGAACGTTCTCGCCAAGACCCATGCCTTCTCTCTGCGTTGCGCCTATCCCATGACCGGATTTGGCCGCCATGAACACCATGAACCGTTTGTAAAGATCTGTACGGAGCACAGCGATGTGATTCCAGAGGAGAACTATCTCGCCACAGCTACTGATCACGAGCGCAATCGGGTCATCGCTGAATTGCAGCAGCGAGCACAAGCACTCGAATCCGAAATTGCGGAACGCAGAAAAGCTGAACGGCTGCTTCAGCGGCGCGAAGCGCAGTTATGGGACTTTCTGGAGAGGGCAGTCGTTGCCATGCATTGGGTAGCAGCGGACGGTACGATTTTGTGGGCCAACAGCGCAGAACTGAAGCTTCTCGGCTATGACCGCGACGAATATATTGGTCACCCAATCAGTGAATTCCATGCTGATCTACCTGTCATTCAAGACATCCTGCAACGTTTGGGCCGCCATGAAGAATTACGCGGCTACGAGGCGCGGCTGAAGTGCAAGGATGGATCAATTCGTGAGGTGCGGATTCACTCGAACGTGTTCGTCGAGGAGGGTGAATTTGTCCACACCCGTTGCTTCACGATCGATGTCACAGGTCAGAAACGCGCGGATGAATCGCGACTCCGGTTGGCGGCGATCGTTGAGTCGTCAGAGGACGCCATCGTTAGCAAAAGCCTGGATGGAGTTGTGACCAGCTGGAATTCCAGTGCGGAAAAGATGTTTGGCTACAGGGCTGAAGAAATTATCGGTCAGCCGATCACACGGATTATTCCACCTGAACTGCAGCAGGAGGAGCATCGCATTCTAGCGACCCTGAGACGGGGCGAGCGCTTAGAGCATTTTGAGACCCAACGAATCACCAGGGCGGGGGAACGGCTCGATGTTTCCTTAACCGTCTCGCCTATCAAGGACGACGACGGTCACATCATCGGCGCCGCGAAGATGGTCCGCGATTTGAGTCAACGGAAGAGAATGGAGGAGGCTCTCCGGACCACCGAAAAGATTGCCGCGGTGGGCCGCCTGGCAGCCAGCGTCGCGCATGAGATCAACAATCCGCTTGAAGCAATCATCAATCTTATTTATCTCGCGAAGAATCACGACACAGCTTCCGACGTCGTACGTGGATATCTTGCGGATGCAGAAGAAGAGTTGATTCGCGTCGCACTTCTGACGAAACAGACGTTGGGCTTTTACCGGGAGGAGAAGGGTGCTACCCGAACCCAGGTTGGTATCCATTTAAGACAACTACTCGCGACTTTCTCGTCTAAGACGAAGAACAAGGAAATCGATATCCAGCTCGAAATAGGGCAAGACCCTGAACTCGTTGCTATTCCTGGCGAGATCCGGCAGTTATTGGCGAATATTCTTAACAACGCTATCGATGCTGTGGGTTACGGCGGCGTGATCCGCATACGCATCTCGGCTGGCCGCCGATGGGATCTGCAAACGCCGGGAGTACAAATTACATTTCTTGACTCCGGTCCCGGCATTGCCCTTCCACATCGGGCCAAGGTTTTCGAGCCCTTCTACACGACCAAACCAGCCGTGGGAACTGGGCTGGGACTTTGGATATGCAAGAGCATCGTTGACAGACATGCGGGCAAGATTCAGATTCGCAGCAATACGACACCCGGTCGAAGTTGGACCGCAGTCTCAGTCTTCTTGCCTGCTAAGGCGCCTATCGGCAATTTGTCAGATGGATCGGCACAGGCGATTCCTGTTGACGGTGTCGCGGACAGAGAATCTGCGCGATTGCGGTGTTCATGAACTCATAGTTTTGACCGTACGGACTTTAGGCTGCGGGAAAGAGAGTCTCCGTACGAAGGGCACGGCTTCAGAGGTTGCGGAAAAAGGTCGAATAGGGAGCGAAAGCCACTCCCTCAGCGGCTAAAGCCGCAATCACTACAAAGCAATTATGGACGGTCTGAAGGCCGTCCCCTTCAAGGAATTCGCGTTTTTCCGCAGCCTCTTCAGCCGTACCCTGTAGTTTCTACATTTCAGAGAGGGCGGATAGATCCAAATCTACGGAATGCGCCGAGTTTTCTGGAGCCACCGCCGTGATGCTTTGTATCAGGGCGCGACTTTAGTCGGGCCGTTGGAGTCCAACCAAGATCAGGGCTTTAGCCCCTGCGCTTTTTTCTCTGCCAGGTAGGTGTACCAGTCCTGCTTTGACAGGGGTTCTGAACCATATATGCGCGATGCACTTCGTGCAGGATGGGCCCTTGCAGGGGCTAAAGCCCAATTCTCTTTGCTTCCTTACGGCCCGACCAAAGCCGTGCCCTGATACAAAGCCAAAACTCAGCATCCAATAGAGCTACTCTTGCCGCACTACAGTTTAGCGGGAAACTCCACCGGTCCCGTCCGTGGCTTCTTACGTCCCAAAGTCTCCAGGAGAGTCTTCAGAATGACATAAAGCACCGGGATGAAAACCAGGTTCAGGATGGTCGAAACCAACATCCCGCCAACTACCGTGGTGCCTACAGAACGCCGCCCCAGGGCGCCCGCGCCAGTGGCGAAATAAAGCGGCAGCACGCCGAGAATAAACGCAAACGAGGTCATCAGAATCGGCCGCAGTCGCAGCTCGGCGGCTTCAATCGCGGCTTCCAGAATAGGTTTCCCTTGCCCACGAATCTGCTCGGCAAATTCCACGATCAAAATGGAATTCTTAGCCGAAAGCCCGATTAGCATGA
The DNA here is from genome assembly GCA_963717225.1 of uncultured Acidobacteriaceae bacterium. Lineage (GTDB taxonomy): Bacteria > Acidobacteriota > Terriglobia > Terriglobales > Acidobacteriaceae > PALSA-350. The sequence goes on from CAVQWB010000019.1 coordinate 62,463, forward strand.
CCAACCCAATCTGACAATACACATCGTTCGACAAACCACGCAGGGTCACCAATCCCAATGCTCCCAACACCGCCATGGGTACAGCCAACAGGATGATGAAGGGAAGAGCAAAGCTCTCATACTGCGCCGAGAGCGTGAGGAAAACCACCAGGATCCCGAGCCCAAAGATGAGTACTGCCTTGCCGCCGGCTTCAATCTCCTCCAGCGACAGACCGGTCCAGGAGTAGGTCATTCCCTGGATCATGTTCTTCTTGGCCAAAGCTTCCATGTTAGCCAGGCCTTCTCCTGTGCTGTAACCCGGTGCAGCAGAACCATCAATCTCCGCCGACCGGAAAAGATTGTAATGGTTAATCACCTGCGGGCCCGATTGTTGCGCGATCGTCACCAGGTTGTCGAGCGTCACCATTTGCCCGGAGTCGGATCGCACATAGAACCTGCGCAGGTCCCCTGGGGTCATGCGAGCAGACTGTCTGGCTTGTACGTAAACCCGATAGGACCGGTTGTTGTAGTTAAAATCGTTGACGTAAGCCGAGCCCATGTACACGCTCAATGCAGAACTGATCTGACTGACAGGGACTCCCAGGGCTTTCGCCTTGACCCGGTCGATCGTGATCAGCAACTGAGGATCGCTCGCCGTGTAGCTGGTGTACAGGCCAACCAGCTTGTGGTCCTGGCGGCTGGCCCCAATAATCTGGTGGGCAACACGGTCCAGATCCTGCAGCGTATTGCGGCCCAAATCCTGCAACTCGAAAGTGAATCCGCCAAAGTTACCCAGGCCCTGAATGGCGGGCGGTTGGAAGATAGCCACTAGCCCGCCTGGCACACCAAACAGCTTGGGGGCAAGTCTGGCGTAGATTTCCGCCGCTGAATGGCCTGGTCCCTTTTTCTTGCGGAGGTCGACGGATTTGAGCGGAACAAAGATGAGGCCATAGTTCGAAGAGCTGCCCCCGCTAAGACTAAATCCCATGACGGCAAAGGTCCCAAACACATCATCATCCTGCCTGATGAGCTTTACGGCATTTTGCGCAACGTCGGAGGTGTAAGTGAGCGAAGCCCCGGGCGGCGTCTGCACAATGCAGATAAGGTAATTCTGATCTTCCGTCGGCAGGAAGGCGCTCGGCGTGTGGTTATAGAGATAGACCGTGCCGGCCAGGCCGGCAATAAAGAACAGCACCACTACGTAGCGCCAACGCAACACCTGGCGTATGGCTTTGCCGTAGAAAACTGTGCTGGATACAATTGCGCGGTCGATCAACCCTAACAGGCCGCGTTTGTGTTTCTCGCCGCGCAGAAAGATTGCCGCCAGCGCGGGTGACAAGGTCAGCGCATTGAACGCCGAGATCGCGATAGAGAAAGCGATGGTCAAGGAAAACTGTTTGTAAAGAATGCCGGTAGTGCCGGGAAAGAAGGAAACCGGCACGAAGACTGAGATGAGCACCAGCGAGGTAGCGATGACCGCGCTTGTAACTTCAGCCATCGCCACCGAGGTAGCGGAGTGCGGGTCGGAGTGGTCCTCGTTGATATGGCGCTGCACGTTCTCGATCACCACAATGGCATCGTCTACCACCAGCCCGGTCGCTAGCGTGATACCGAACATGGTCAGCGAATTGATAGAGAACCCAAAGATCTTGATGAAAGCAAACGTCCCGACCAGCGACACCGGGATGGTAATCGCGGGGATGATGGTCGCACGCCAGTCGAGCAGAAAGAGGAAGATCACCACAATAACGATGATGATCGCTTCGCCCAGAGTACCCACGACTTCGCGAATGGAATCGCCAACGACCGTGGTGGTGTCGAAGGGAATTACGTAGGTCATTCCTGGAGGGAACGACTTGGCCAGATCGTCCAGCGCCGCCTTGGCGGCGCGGTCGACCGCAAGCGCATTGGCATTGCTAAGCTGCTGAACGCCCACACCGATAGCGTCGGCGCCGTTGTAGTTAAGGTCAGTAGAATAAGATTCGGCGCCTAACTCCGCGTAGCCCACGTCCTTCAGCTGCACGATGCCGCCAGGACTATTTTTGACAATGATGTTGTCAAACTCTGCCGGCTCGGAAAGCCTCCCGATCACACGCACCGGGATCTGGTAAGTCTGCTTCTTTTCCGAAGGTGGCTGCCCCACCTGGCCGGCGGGAATCTCAACGTTCTGCTCTGCCAGGGCATTGGTTACATCGGCGCTGGTCAAGCCGCGAGCAGCCAGGCGTGCCGGATCGAGCCATAAACGCATGGCATACCTGCGTTCGCCGAAGATCACAACGTCGCCCACGCCGGGGATACGCTTGAGGGCGTCCTTTACATAAACGTCGAGGTAGTTGCTGATAAAGAGATCGGAATAGCGCCCATCCGGCGAGTAGAAAGCAGCCGCGAATACGAAGTTGGAGTTCGCCTTGCTAATCGTGATGCCGGTGTTATTCACTACCTGCGGCAACCGGCCGGTCGCTGCCGAGACACGATTCTGTACGTCGACCGCGGCGATATCGAGACTGTAACCCGTTTGAAAGGTGGTAGTAATGGCGCTGGTTCCGTCATTGGAACTGGTGGAGGAGATGTAGTGCATGCCCTGCACACCATTGATCTGCTGTTCCAGGGGGATGGTCACCGCGGATTCGACCGTCTGTGCGTTTGCGCCTACGTAGTTGCTGGTCACGAGAACGACCGGCGGCGCCAACGTCGGATACAAGGAGATGGGCAGCGTCGGAATGCAGACGGCCCCGGCAAGGATGATCAACAGAGCGCAGACAGTTGCGAACACCGGCCGGCGGATAAAAAAATCAACCACGAGAACGCTCCCTTTGGTGTGCGCCGCCTCAGACCGTTTTCACAACACGAGGCCCGGTCGATAATTGCGACGAGTGGTTTTCCTCGAGAGAAAACCACGTAAAAATTTCAGCTTACCTATACAACCATTGTGAAAACTGGTCTAGCCGGCATAATCTGGATCGCGCGGCGCAGCGGCTTATGAAGCTCAGAGATTGTTACTGGATGTCTAGCCCAACGGCTGTACTGGGGCGCCATCGATCAGGAACTGAGTCCCCGACACAATGACTTTTTCTCCATTTTGCAGCCCGCTGAGAACCGCGTAGTCGTTACCCACCGTGTCACCGACAGTGATGGGTCGCTGTTTGGCAACGTATTTGCCGCCCTGGTTGGTGGCGACATAAACGAAGGTCTGTCCACCGAGGCGGGTTACCGCCAGCACCGGAACAACCGGAATAGACGACGTTGTCCAGACCACCCGCGCCTTGATCTGCTGCAGGTTCCGCAGCTTGCCCAGGTCCGCATGGACCGGAGCTTTAGCCAGAATCCCTTGCAGTCCGTTATCCACCTGGGGCGAAATAAAGTCGATGGCGGTGTGCTCCAGCACATTCTCCTGGTTATCGAGAATCACCACCGGCAGGCCCCTCCGGATCTGCGTGACCCGTTCCGTCGGGATATAGATATAGGCTTCTAGGTCGCGATTTTCGTCGACCGTGGTCAGCACGGTAGTGGGTGAGACATAATCGCCCAGGTGTGGGGGCACATCGCCGACGATGCCGTCGAAGGGGGCGGTGATGTGGTAATAGCCCAGCTGCTTCCTCTGGCTCTGCGTAGTGGCTACCGTGGACTCATAATCGGCCTGGGAGTTTTTGTAGGCCTGTTCCGCCTGGTCGAAAGCATCGCGGCTGGTGACGCCCTGGTCGAAGAGCTTGCGTTGCCGCTCCACTTCAATCTGGTTGTACTGGAATACGGCAAGCTTTTGCTGTTCCGTGGCTTTGGAGGAAGAGACCGTCGCTTCCTGCTTGGCTGGATCGATCTCCATCATGATCTGACCGGCATGCACCCGGACTCCGGAATGGACATAAATCCGGACCAGGTTACCGTCCACCTGGGGATTGATGGTGGCTGAGCGCCGCGACTTGATGGTCGAGACATATTCATCGTATTGCGGAACGGGCGCGGCCGCGATGGTCTGTGTTTGTACCGGCATCGCCTGCGGCGCAGCTTGCGGTGGAGCCGACTTGGCGCATGCTGTGAGCGCCAGCATGGCGAGGGACAGACATGGTGCGATCCAAACGGGTAGCCTTCTCAAAACGAAATCCTCTTACCAAAAGAATGCTGCAGAACGCTTGCGTACCTTTATCTGCAGTTTGACAGACGGCTTTCTTCACTGCTCCTGACCGGAGATCAGGAGGCCTCTACTCTGACAGTGACACTTGGATGTGATTGCAGCGACGGTTGCTTCACAAATTTTAATGCGTTGGCGCAAAGGCCGCTTCATTCGTTACCAAAATGATTTTTCCGGAATGACGGCCCGACTCCATCTTCCGGTGGGCCTCGGCGGCCTGCTCCAGGGGAAAAGTGGAATCGACAACGGGGTGAATCTGTCCGTTAGCGAACAGTGGCCATACTTGCTGCTCCACACCCCTCGCCAGCGCCGACTTTTCCTCGACCGTCCGCGGACGAAGGGTCGAACCGGTAACCAACAGCCGCTTCACCATAATAGAGCGCAGATCCACCGTGACTTTGGCGCCGTGGGAGGTGGCAATGTGCACCAGCCGGCCCCCGGTGGCGAGCAGATCGATGTGCATGGGGAAGTAGTCGCCGCCGATCATGTCGAGGATGGTATCGATGCCGTGGGGTTGGGCCCATTGGGCCAGCTCAGCGGCCCAGTCGCCCCTATAGTTGGTGGCGACGTCGGCCCCAAGATCCAGGCAAAAGCTGCATTTCTCGTCCGAGCCGGCGGTGGTCGCGACTTTGGCGCCAAAGGCGCGGGCCATCTGGATAGCCATGGTCCCAATGCCGCTGGAGCCGCCTTGCACCAGAAACCGGTTGCCGGGGAACAGCCGGCGCGGCTCGAAAAGATTGGCCCAGACGGTGACGACCGCCTCAGGAAGGGCAGCTGCGTCCCGAATCGATACGCCATTAGGCACAGGCATGCACTGGCCCTCGGGTACCGCGCAGTAGTCGGCATACCCGCCCCCGCCGAGCAAGGCACAGACAGCGTCGCCCACCCGCCAACGGGAGGTGGTGGAGGGGCCGAGCTCGGCGATGTGCCCGGACATCTCCATTCCAAGGATCGGAGAAGCGCCCGGTGGAGGCGGATAATGCCCTTGCCGCTGTAGCAGATCGGCCCGATTGATTCCGGCGGCCACGGTACGGACCAGCACCTCCCCGGCGCCCGGCCTTGGGGTCGGCAAAGTAGCTATGCGCAAAACCTCGGCTCCCCCGGGGGCGGCGATCTCGATGGCGCGCATCGACGTGGGGATGGTGGTCATGGCGTCTTCGCCTCGTTCGCGGGGGAAAGGCTCCGCAGCGAGAAGGGATTGAAGTCCGTGCGGGTGTCGAAGGCATCCACGCCCTCGCGGCGTTTCAGCCAGGCGACCCCGGCATAAGTGAGGGGTGTCGCCAGTGTCTCGTAAGCCACTTTGATCAAGTACGACGAGACGACCAACCGGATCAGGGTCGGCCGCGAAACCGTGCCGGCAAAGGAGATGAACATGACCAGAAATGTATCGACGGCCTGGCCGACGATGGTGGATCCGATGGTGCGGGTCCAGAGCCACCGCCCGCCGGTGAGGACCTTAAGTTTGGCCAGGGTAAAGGAATTGGCAAACTCGCCCGTCCAGTAGGCAATGAGGCTGGCGGCCACAAACCGTGGCACCACGCCAAAGACCGTCTCGAACGCCTTTTGGTTATGCCAGCCGGGGTCTGCGGGGAGGGCGACGGCCATGGCGCCGGCCGCGCTGAGCAGGGCGGACGCGAAAAATCCGATCCAGATAGCCCGCCGCGACACTTGGTAGCCATAGACCTCAGTGAAGACATCACCAAAGATATAGGTGATGGGGAAGAGGAGTTCCGCGCCGCTGATGGTGAAGGGTCCAAGACGGCAGACTTTCTGGGCGACCAGGTTCGACACCAGCAGGACAACGACGAAGATGAGCACCAGGGTATCGAGGTATTTGTAGCGGGCCATGGGGATTCTGACTTAGGGTACAACGGGGGTCTTTACAAGTCTGCGTGAGAACCTGGTCTCGGAAACCTGGTCTCCGAAACTGGGTCCCGCAGGGACGGCTGAAAATTACCCTGGACGCATCCCGGCTGTCCCAACCCGTTCGCCCAGTCCACCTGGTCTCGTGCACAGACGGAAGGGGGAGAATGTCGCGGGCGTGAGGCAGTATGGCTTTTGACACCTTATTTCCGAGTTGCTAGAGTTGAAGGTGGTCGACTCCGGCCGGCCCGGAGGCTACGGGCCAAGCAACGTCCCCGTCGTCTAGCCCGGCCTAGGACACCGCCCTTTCACGGCGATAACACGGGTTCAAATCCCGTCGGGGACGCCAAATAGAATCAGCGACTTACCTGAAATCCGCTATTTTCGCCGCGGAGCATTTTGGGGAGCAGTTAAGCCATCTTTTTGGCCTCCCCCGGAGTTGTTCCACCCGCACCATCGCCACCACTTTCTGTTGTGCCGCCCGTTTTGCGGGCATCTGCGCCTGCGCGTAGATGTCCATCGTGATACGTGACGAGCTGTGTCGCAACAACTCCTGCACCACCTTCACGTCTTCCCCATTGGCGTGAAGAAGCGTCGTATAGGTGCGCCGGAAGGTTGCCAAGTCACTCGTTTCTTGATGCCGAGTTTCCTGACCACCGGCTGGATGTAGTAGCGCATGATGGTCGACAGCCACAGTGGTTGCTTTCCGCGCTTCTTTCCCGCCCGGCTGCTGTTGGTCGCGAAAACGTAGTCCTGGGGGTCGCGATACAGCCTTTGCTGAAACCAAACCAGCAAATCCTGTGCCGTGTACTCATCCAGTGGTATTCGTTTCTGCGATGCCTCTGTCTTGCACCGGCCCACGACTTGGTCCACAACTGACCGCTGCATGTCGAGTTGATAGCGGTCGTGATGGGTGGCAGTGCCCTCTTTTCAGCAATTGAACGAGAAGGTCACTTGTCGAATAGTCGACTTGAACGAAGCCGCTGGCGCAGTGGACACAAATGGGTTGTTTCCGCGGGTACCGCTGGCAAACTGAAATGGAAAAGTCGCGCCGCGTCCGCCGTCGCCGTTGGCCCCAATCCGGCCGCCGTGCGATTCGACGACCGACCTACTGATTGCCAAGCCCATGCCGCTGCCTTGCGGTTTCGTCGTAAAGAATGCGCCGACGTTGGGAATAAACCTCTGGCTTTCGTGTTTTACAGAAACGATGAGGAATTCCAGCAGTCGAACCGGTTCAGGTTCACGTGGTCGTGGTGTCCAAAGCCATCTATGGCGGTTGCCGATATCAGCTCGACGTGAGGTTTCGGCACGCTCAGCGATTAGTTAGAGCGATAAAACTGGGGAGATCCATGTTCTCAGGCTGGTTGGATTGATTCTGTATCCCGATGACAGAGTTGTGGAAGTACACATTTGAAACTATCTCGAGTGACGGAAATTTCGTTCTCTCGCAGGCGATGCTGCCTGGGCATACGTCGCCAATACTGGTTGTAAGTCCAGCGCACGCGCAACCAACGACAATGAGCCTCGTGGGGCTTGAGCATGCGTATTCGCTTCGGAACGAGTTAGATACTTCTTGGGCCGCGCGTCCCTTTGAATTAGTTCATCATCTGGGAAAGCCGGCACTCCTGATGGAAAACCCCGGGGGGAACTCCTTGCCGCGTTGCTCGGTACCCCGTGGGAACTGACGCAGTTCCTGCGCGTCGCCATCGGTTTGGCGGTTTCTCTCGGCCATCTTCACGGGCACGGGCTCGTTCACAGAGACATCAAGCCGGGGAATATCCTGGTGAACAAGGCGACAGGTCAGGCTTGGCTGATGGGCTTCGGAATTGCTTCACGCCTCGCGCGCGAGCGCAAGGCCGCAGAGCCCCCTTCAGTGATTGCCGGGACGCTTCCGTACATGGCGCCGGAGCAAACCGGGCGTATGAATCGGTCGATCGATTCGCGAAGCGATCTCTATGCCTTCGGCATAACTTTGTATCAGATGCTCACGGGCAAGCTGCCGTTTACTGCCTCTGATCCGATGGAATGGATCCACTGTCATGTCGCGAGACATGCGCTCTCAGCAAGCAAGCGAGTCAGTGGAGTCCCGGTTGCGATTTCGGCGGTCGTCTCCAAGCTTATGTCCAAAAACGCCGAGGACAGATACCAGACTGCTGCTGGTGTCGAAGTGGATCTACGGAGGTGCCTCAGGGAATGGGAGTCGCGCGGACAGATCAATCCGTTCCTACTTGGCGCGGATGACGTGCCAGACCGGCTGCTGATTCCGGAGAGGCTCTACGGACGTGAACACGAGATCGATACACTCCTGGGGGCCTTCGATAGTATCCTGGCCTCCGGGACACCGGAACTTGTACTCGTCTCCGGATATTCCGGCATCGGCAAGTCCTCGGTAGTGAACGAACTGCACAAAGCCCTCGTCCCGCAGCGCGGCCTCTTTGCGTCCGGCAAATTCGATCAATACAAACGTGACATCCCGTATGCCACTCTGGCCCAGGCATTCCGCAGCCTCGTCCTCACGATTCTGAGTCAGAGTGATACGGAACTCGCTCAATGGCATGATTCGCTTCAGGAAGCAGTCGGGGCGAACGGTCAACTCATCGTGAACTTCATCCCTGAAGTCGAGCTCGTCATTGGGAAACAGCCACCCAGTCCTGATCTTTCGCTTCAGGACTCGCAGAACCGCTTCCAGATGGTATTCCAGAGGTTCCTGGGCACGTTCGCCCGGCCCGAACATCCGCTCGTCCTCTTCCTCGACGATCTGCAATGGGTTGACCCGGCGACACTTGAGTTGCTGGAACATCTGGTGACCGGGCCAGAGGTCCGCTGCTTGCTGTTGATTGGTGCTTATCGGGGCAACGAGGTCAGTCCCTCGCATCCGCTCATGCGGACGTTGGCGGCGATCCGGAAGGCTGAGATAACTGTGCGCGAGATCGTACTTGCGCCCCTCCAGCTCGACGATTTTGCCCAACTCGTCGCCGACACATTGCACTGCGGACGGGAACGGGCTAAGCCTCTAGCCGCGCTTGTACACGAGAAGACCGGCGGCAATCCATTCTTTGCGATTCAATTTCTTGGCGCCTTGGCTGAGGAAGGACTCCTCGCGTTCCATACGCGGATGGCGGCCTGGAACTGGGATCTCGAGCGCATTCGGGCCAAGGACCACACAGACAATATTGTCGATCTCATGATCGGCAAGTTGAACCGGCTGCCCGCAGTCACACGGGATGTTCTGAAACAACTCGCCTGTTTGGGGAACAATGCAGAGGCGGCAACGCTGAGATTGGTTCATGAAGGCTCGGAGGATGAGATTCACTCTGCGCTTTGGGACGCCGTCAGAGTTGGGCTCATTTCCCGTCTGGATGACGCATATGCGTTCCTGCACGACCGGATCCAGGAAGCCGCGTATGCGCTTGTCCCTGAAAATGAGCGGGCCGAAGGCCATCTCCGGATTGGCCGGCTGCTCGCAAGAAATACTTCCGATGAGAAACGTAAGGAGAGGATCTTCGAAATTGTGAATCAGCTTAACCGCGGTGTTGCGCTGATCCCATCGACAGAAGAGCGCGAGCAAGTCGCCGAGCTCAACTTGATTGCCGCCGATCGTGCCAGACTAGCGACAGCCTATGATTCGGCTCTTGGCTATCTTACTGCCGGTGAGGCGCTGTTGGCGGAGGATCGTTGGAAACGACGCTATGCGCTTGCCTTCGCGATCGAGCTCAAACGGGCCGAGTGCGAGTTCCTGACTGGGGAATCAGCTGCTGCGGAAGAAAGGCTGTCGACGCTGTCGGGTCGCGCAGCAACCCTGGTCGACAGAGCCGCCGTCGTGCGCTTGCGCGTGGCTCTCTACACCACGCTGGACCAACCGGATCGCGCCGTCGAGGTTGGTCTCGCATACATGCGACACGTTGGCATCGAGTGGTCGCCCCATCCGACGGACGAGGAAGTCCGGCAGGAGTGTGAGCGAATGTGGCAACTACTCGGGAGCCGGACGATTGAAGAGCTTCTTGATTTGCCGCTGATGAGCGATCCAGATTGGCGTGCGACGATAGACGTTTTCGCGGAAGTCACGCCTCCGGCCGTATTCACAGATGGTAATCTGCACCACCTTCTCCTTCTTCGCATGACGAATCTCAGCCTTGAGTATGGCAACTGTGATGGATCATGCTATGCCTATGCGTGCCTCAACATCATCTTGGGGCATCGCTTCGGCGACTACCAGGCGGGCTTCCGCTTTGGGAAGCTCGGTGTTGATTTGGCCGAACGGCACGGGCTGGACCGATCCACGGCTCGTGTCTACGTATGCGTCGCGCTGTTTGTCTTGCCATGGAAGAAGCACGCACCTATCAGCCAACCATTGATGCGACGCGCCTTTGAGACAGCGAACGGTGCCGGAGACTTGACCTTCGCGGCCTATAGCACATTGAATCTGATCACGAACCTTCTTATCTCCGGAGTACCACTCAGCGAAGTGCACCGTGAAGCCGAGCATGGTCTCGCATTCGCCCGGAAGGCACGGTTTGGGCTTGTCGTCGACTGCTTCATTGGCCAGCTCTCCTTGATCAGTGCGCTGCGTGGGCTGATACCAAATTTCCTCTCTCCCGAAGATGAAGGGCGAGACGAGGTCGGGTTCGAGCAGCACCTGGCAGAAAAACCTCACCTATCGTTCGCTGCTTGCTGTTATTGGATTCGTAAGCTGCAGATACTCTTCTTCGCTGGAGACTATACAGCCTGCATCGAGGCGGCAGCGAAGGCTCAAGATCTTTTCTGGACGACGAAGTCATTCCCCGAGGCTGCGGAATACCATTTCTATGGCGCTCTGGCGCGAGCGGCAAACTGTGACACTGCGTTGGTTGGCCAACAACAGGAGCACATCTACGCGCTCAAGAACCACTACGCACAGCTTGTAATATGGGCGGATAACTGCCCCGGCAATTTCGCGAACCGGGCTGCTCTCGTTGCTGCCGAGATCGCGCGCCTGGATGGCCGCGAATTGGACGCTGAACGCCTCTACGAGGATGCTGTCCGGCTGGCACGCGAAAACGGCTTCATCCAGAACGAGGGCCTCGCCAACGAACTCGCATCCAGGTTTTATACGGCGCGTGGTATTGAAACGATCTCTCATGCTTATCTGCGGAACGCACGGCACTGCTATCTTCGCTGGGGCGCTGACGGTGAGGTACAACGGTTAGACCGGACGCACCCGCACCTTCGGGAGGAACTGACGGTGCTCGGTCCCACGTCCAGGATTGGCGCCCCAGTCGAGCATCTGGACCTCGCAACTGTCGTCAGAGTGTCGCAGGCGGCATCCGGCGAAATCGTCCTCGAAAAATTGATCCAAACGCTCATGAAGATTGCGGTCGAGCATGCCGGGGCTGAACGAGCCCTTTTCATTCTCCCGCAAGGTGATTCACACCGGATCGAGGCAGAAGCCGTGACCAATCGCGATTCGATCACAGTTCATTTCATTGGGAAAACATCAACGCCTTCGGATCTTCCAGAGTCAGTCCTCAAGTATGCCGTTCGAACGCGGGAGAGCGTGATTCTGAATGATGTCTTGGCCTCGAATCTCTTTTCGGCTGATCACTACATTGCGCAGAAGCGGGTCCGTTCCATGCTCTGTCTGCCGTTGGTGAAGCAGGCTGAAGTCATGGGCGCGCTGTACCTGGAAAATACCGCGGCATCCCATGTGTTCACACCGTCCCAGATTGAGGTGCTGAAACTGCTTGCTTCGCAGGCTGCGATTTCCTTGGAAAACGCTCGGCTGTACACAGACCTCCAGAAATCCGGAGACCGCCTGCGTCTCGTGATCGACTCCATCCCGGCGATGGTATGGAGTTCGACGGCTGACGGATCTGTCGATTCCATCAATCGCAGGTTCATGGAATATACAGGATTGCCTGCTGAATCAACACTTGGTGACGGTTGGCAAGCCCTGATTCACTCCGACGATATTGCAGGTTGGAAGGAAGTTCGGAGTCTGGCCATTGCGGAGGGCAAACCCTATTCCGGTCAGCTTCGCATAAGGGGGCGCGATGGGAACTATCGTTACTTTCTTGGCCAATTGATGCCGGTGCTCAATGAATCGGGAAGGGCATTGAAATGGTATGGAAGCGCAGTTGATATTGAAGATCACAAACGGGCAGATGAAGCACTCCAGACAGCATTCGACGAAATAAGAGAATTGAAGGAGGAACTCTATAGAGAAAACGTAGCTCTGAAGGAGGAAATCAAACAGTCATCCATGTTCGAAGAGATTGTGGGATCTTCGCCGGGGCTGGAAAGCGTACTCAGTCGTACGGCCAAGGTTGCACCAACCGATGCCACCGTCCTGATCACCGGAGAAACCGGCACGGGCAAAGAACTCATCGCGCGCGCTATTCATAAATCTTCGCTCCGGTCCGATAGAGCCTTCGTGAGTGTAAATTGTGCCGCCATCCCGCAGTCCCTGATTGCCGCGGAATTGTTTGGACACGAAAAAGGAGCGTTCACCGGGGCGCAGCAACGCCGTCTGGGCCGCTTCGAACTGGCGGACGGAGGTACCATCTTCCTCGACGAGGTCGGCGAGCTTCCGCCAGAGACGCAGACCGCTCTTCTGCGAGTCTTACAAGAACGCGAGTTTGAGCGAATCGGCGGAAATAAGCTCATCCGAACTGATGTGCGGGTGATCGCCGCCACCAACCGTAACTTGCAGGACGCGATTGCCGCCGGCACATTTCGCAGTGATCTCTTCTATCGCCTCAACGTGTTCCCAATCGAGATTCCCCCCCTACGCGAACGCAAGGAGGATATCCCCATATTGGTTGAATACTTCGTCGATCGGTTCACACGGAAAGCGGGAAAGAAGACCCGTGGGATAAAGAAAGCAACCCTGGATCGGCTGCAGTCCTATCCGTGGCCGGGCAACGTCCGCGAACTGCAGAATGTGATCGAACGGTCTCTTATCGTCTGCGAAACGGTGGACCTCACAGTTGACGAGAGCTGGCTGGCGTTCGGTCATGATTCGACATCGAGGGCACGGCGGCCTTTGAGCCAGGCGCCACCGCGGCTTCGAGAGAAGGAGATTATCGAAGCCGCTTTGGCTGATACAGGAGGTAAGGTATCGGGCCCCTGGGGCGCCGCAGCTAAGCTGAAGATGCCTGCATCGACATTGGATTATAAAATCAGAACTCTCAACATCAATAAGTTTCGCTTTAAAACCGGCTAGACGCAAAGATCGCCAGTTCCTGCAAGCAGCATGTTGAGATTCGTGAAATCTTGGGGAATTTTTGGTGAAGCAACCCAGTGCTGGGATGTGGATCATTAGTCCTGTCAACAGCTTGCGATTGGCCATCGACTTGCACCATCAAAGGAAATATTCCTTCGAAAGGTGCTTACTCGAGATGCCTTGTGACCACGATATAGAGAGTCTTGTATACATCGATGGGCTCTACAGCTATGCGCTGGTTCTGACGCGCAATCATGCGGACGCAGAGGACCTGACGCGAGAAACATATGTTCGTGCCATGCCGGCGTTGGGTTGCTTGCGACCGGGTAGCAGTCTGAAGGCATGGCTCTTCACTATCCTGCGTAATGTCTGGTTGAATCAGTTGAGAAAGCGAGGGAGAGGTCCTCGATTCGTCGGACTCGATGATTGTAATGGCGTTGCAGATAGTACCGTGGCGCAATCCAAGAACGGGACGTACGTGAGCAAGATGGAGGCGAGCCAAGTCCGGAGTGCGATCCAGGAGCTGCCTATAGAATCTCGCGAGATCATTTTGCTGCGGGAATATGAAGAGCTGTCTTATCGGGAGATCGCGAGTGTGCTGGAATGTCCTGCTGGAACAGTAATGTCACGTTTGGCAAGAGCGCGTGCAAAGCTTCGTACCGTGCTTTCTGAAACGATGGAGCATTCGCGAAATCTTGAGTGAGAGGCTACCGAAGCGGCTTTTGTAACCTCAATAGAGCGCACCCGCCCAGAATCGTGGCCCGCACTGCAGTCGTTACGTCCTCTTCACACCTTCGCGTGAAACCAAGTGCATCGAGGCTATAGACCAGAGGGACAATCGCCAGCATGTGCGAGGTAAGGAATGGGTCTGTCAAAGTGAACTGTATATGTGATTCGCGCTCGCAGAATGGAGACGAGACCATGAACAATCCGCTGGAGAATCCAGAAGCATTGGATGATCGATTGTCGCGGTACCGTCGCGTGCTATCCTTCGTAGCGTACCGTGTGCTCGCCAATCACGAGGACGCCGAAGAGGCGGTGCGAAACTGTTTACTGTCAGCCTCCTATAATGGTCCACGATTTGAATGTGAAGGTGCTTTCCGCAGTTGGTTGGTTAGAATTCTTATCGACGAAGCTTTGCTGATTCTGCAAAAGAAGTGGACTGGATCGACCAATGCCGGTTAGCAAATGTAAACTAGTGATTGTGGTTGCTTCGGCGGTTGCCGGGACCAGCGCACGTCGCATATAGAGCGCCGTAGGCCACTTTCAGCCACTGGTGGAGACATTGGCCCGCAGGCTGATCATCGGCGATTTGGCGCTCATCAAGAATGAGTCGCCTAACCGCCACCCGACTGCTCGCCAAACTGCCCGAGGCACAAGGCCTCCCCCCTGGAAGCGGACCGACATCCACTTGGTTCCTCTGACCATCGCCCCTTACTTACAGCCGTCGTTCATGGGCCTTGCGCAGAAACACCAGAGCGGAAAGGGCGGCTCGGCCCTCATCGCCCCCACTGCCGCTTCTCCCACTGGAGAAAACTACAGTATCGGAACTGTCAAACGCACCATCCAACGACGATGATGGATAAGGCATGATGAAGACAAGTAGTCCATAAGGTCATTATTTTTTGTGCCGCTATCTCGAACGACTTCTGAAACCCAGCAGACGATGCGGAATATACTTAAGATCGCCGACGCCTGCACAAGGAACGCACGGCCAGTCAGATCATTTCCAACAGTTCTTGAAAAGAGAATGCAATTAGCATAAAGGGTGGAGGAGAGTCGCAACAATGATTACTCGTGGCTTCACAGGACGTGAGAGATCGACCGATCTAGCCTCGCGAATACCACCAGGACAGCATCTCGTTGACGGATTTCCCGTGCTCTCGGCGGGGCCGGTGCCGAGGGTCTCTCTGGATAAATGGAGTTTCGACCTGAAGGATGGCATTCGGGTCATCCGGAAATGGACATGGCCCGAATTCAACCAACTGCCCAAAACCAAAGTCACGCGTGATATCCATTGCGTCACGAGTTGGTCCAAGTTGGATACCTCATGGGAAGGCGTGACCATCGATAGCTTATTCGTCGCCGCTGGCATCGAGCCAACAACGTCCTTTCTGCTCGCTCACTCGTTCGACGGCTATTCGACAAATATCCCCCTTACGGACGTCCTTGGTGGAAAAGCGATGATTGCACTGCAGTACGGTGACCGTCCCCTAGAACCGGACCACGGAGGTCCCGCGCGGTTGCTTGTTCCTCATCTCTACTTTTGGAAGTCGGCAAAATGGATCAAGGGACTGCAGTTCATTAAACGCGATGAGCCTGGTTTCTGGGAAAGCAATGGATACCACATGTACGGTGATCCATGGCGTGAACAGAGATACTCCAATGACTAAGCTGGTGGATCCAAGTCGCAAGGAAGTGCGGTGGCAAAGCGCACGGGTGGTCGCGATTGAAGCCACAACATCGCGCATTAAGAGCTTCTCTCTCGCTCCAGAGATCCCATTTGAGTTTTACCCTGGCCAGCATGTTGATGTGAGACTAACCGCGCAAGATGGCTACACCGCATTGCGTAGCTATTCGATCGCATCGTCACCGGTCGAGACCAGCCGAATCGAACTATCCATCGAGCGGCTCGATGATGGCGAAGTCTCGCCATTCTTTCACGACGTTGTGGCCGCCGGCGATGATGTGGAGATGAGGGGGCCACTCGGAGGGCACTTTATACTTCGACCAGAAGAGGTGGGCCCTATCCTACTAATCGGCGGAGGTTCTGGCATTGTGCCTCTTATATCTATGATTCGTTTCCAGCGGGGCCGAGATACAGCGGTCCCGATCGCTCTTCTGGCTTCTTCTCGCACATGGGATGACATCCTTTATCGAGATGAGCTTCTAAATGGGGAATCTTCAATTCCCCGTTTCCGTGTGACATTTGTTCTTACTAGGGACTCTCCCAGAAGGCCTGTGGACTATGGCCATAGGATCGATGCCACGATAGTTACGGCTTCTTTAAAGCATCTTCCGGGTCTGCCTATGCGAGTCTACATCTGTGGCAGTAATCCCTTCGTAAATGCTGCGGCCGACAGTGCTATTGCTGCCGGGATTTCTTCACAAATCATCAGGACGGAGCGGTACGGTGGCTGAATTTAGGTCGTACAACACGTGTATGGCTCAATCTTGCCTTGAGAACGCCATCAGGTTGGGACCCTCGTGGCTTTGCCATGCATTGATACTTTGCTGCTGTCATAGTCTTCCAAGCTTCCACAATAAGCAATGAACGAGCCATTGTTCCATGACTACAGCGACAATCATTGGTTCCGGACCTAACGGGCTTTCGGCTGCCGTCGTTCTTGCGAACGCGGGGATCGATACCAAGGTCCTCGAAAGAAACAGCCGCATCGGTGGAGCATGTTCGACGGCTGAAACAACTCTGCCTGGATTTCGCCAAGATCTGGGATCATCCGCCTATCCGATGGGACTCGCAAGTCCTTTCTTCCGATCGTTACCTGTGGAGATCCCATGGATCATACCTCCTGCTCAGTGCGCACATCCCCTTGACGATGGAACCGCCGTGATGCTCGAACACTCTATCGAGGACACCGTCGCTACTCTCGATTCATGTGACCGCCGAGCTTATCGCTCTTTGTTGGCGCCTCTTGCATCGAGCTTCTCTCAGTTGATTAAGGAAATTTTGGGCCCGATGTGGCATCTTCCCAGGCATCCGATCCTGCTTGCTCGGTTCGGGCCTTTGGCGCTTCTCCCTGGTGTTTCGCTTGCGAAACTTTTCTTTCGTGGTCAACGAGCTCGCGCATTTATCGCAAGCATGTCCACTCACTCAATCCTTCCGTTGGAACAACCGACGTCGGCCGCAGTCGGTCTTGTCCTTATGGCTGCTGGACATGCCGGTGGATGGCCGATTTTGCGAGGTGGAGCCCAAGCTTTGACTGACACTCTCGCGCGTCACCTGCAAAGCTTAGGCGGGAGTATTGAAACGGAGCACGAGGTTACAAGCCTTCCGGAATCCGACTTGGTACTTGCGGATCTCACACCGCGCCAATTGGTTCGCATTGCGGGCTTAAGTCTTCCGCCCAGTTACCGGAAGAGCTTAGAGAGATTTCGATACGGCCCTGGCGCTTTCAAAATCGACTACGCTCTTAGCGCGCCCATCCCCTGGAAGGCTCGAGAATGCTCACGAGCTGCGACCGTTCACCTTGGGGGAACATTTGAAGAGATCGTTGCCTCCGAACGCACATTCTCTTCTGATATGCCGTTTGTCCTTTTGGGTCAGCCTTCGCTCTTCGATCCTAGCCGGGCTCCCCGCGGCAGGCATACCGCCTGGGCATATTGTCACGTACCTAATGGCAGCACTAAAGATGCCACGAAGCTGATAGAACGACAGATCACCCGCTTTGCTCCTGAGTTTCCAGATTGCATTTTGTCGAGATTCGTCTCATCTCCAGCGCGCCTGGAACAATGGAATCCCAATCTGGTGGGAGGTGACATCTTGGGAGGCGCTATGAATATTGGACAATTGTTTTGGCGACCGACTAAATCACTGTATCGGACTCCAAAACATGGTCTTTATCTTTGCGGAGCATCTACTCCGCCAGGAGGCGGAGTCCACGGTATGTCTGGGTATCACGCCGCTAATGCGGTTCTCCGGGATCTTCACTATCGGTAGAGGTGAAGAAAAGCTACTGAAATGGCGCCTATTGGACATGTAGGCGATCGATGGCTTCTGGGAAAACTTGGTACGCAGCTTGATCCCGGTCCGCTTGCGCGCCCGCCAATGCGAGATCAACTGACCTGATCGATTTCCTCTTCAAGAAGTTGCGGAAAATCAAACTCAGCAGCCTTCCTGGCGAAGCGCACAAGTGGATCCGGTGCCTCCATACGTGGCAGGATTATTTCGATCAAATGAGGTTTGGTCGAATCCGCGGCCGGCCTGAAGTGCCGACCGCAGTTCTGCCTCATTTCGGACACTGTGAATCACGGCGCGTTCTCGAGGGTCCACGGCGGCGGAAAGACGACCATAGCGCCAGGGATTTATATCGTTGTAACTTGAGTCTGCCCCATATATCAACCGCTCGATCGTATAGCCATCATTGTTGAGCAGAAAGATGATCGGATTCAGATCACGCCAAAGGATCGTCGAGAGCTCCTGAGCTGTCATTTGGAATGCTCCATCACCGAGAAACAGTAGATGCCGCCGTTCAGGAGCTGCGAGGCAGGCTCCCAGAATTGCGGGAAGCGCATACCCGAGAGCCCCCCAAATCGGTTGCCCGATGAAGGTGGTCCCCGGTGGCAAGTTCAGGTTAGAACTCGCAAAGAAAGAAGTTCCGGTATCGCTGACCAACACATCTCCGGGCTGCAGGAACTTCTCGATGTGATGCCAGACCGTCAAATATGTCAAGGACCCATTCGCGCCTGGTTCCTCGCTTGCTTCTGGCCTCTGATTATAGGTCACCGGAGCAGGGCGAGTTCTATGGGTCTGGGTGACGAGCCCAGAGAGCAGCTCAGCAGCTCCAACCGCATTGAAAGACTCCTCGTCTACTCTGAGTCCAAATGGCTGCAAATCGATGATCGATTCTGAATCGAGGTGATGAGTGAAAAAGCCACTTGCCACGTCGGTGAAACGGGCACCGACACAAATCAAGCAATCCGAACCCTCGATCAGCTGTCGCGTCTCAGGGTGTGATCCGGCGCCGCGATATATGCCGATCGCCAAAGGGTGTGTTTCGTCGATCACGCCTTTGGCAGGAATAAGGTGTGCCATAGGGATTCCATTCGCTTCTGCCAGTAGGACAAGTAATTGGGTCAAGCCGAACCGGTCCGCATCCGCGTCCAGAAGGAATGCAGGAGCACTCGCTTGCGAAATACGTTCGGATACCCTTGAAATGGCGCGAGCGAGCTGCACTGGGTCACTCGGTGGAAAATCAAGATCCAAGGGTGCAGTAATCGGTTTGGTTCTGACACCGGCGACATCGGAGGGAAGCTGAAGATATACGGGTCGCTTTTCGATCCAGCAAGTCCGAAGCACTTGATCAATCTCCTCACGAGCATTCGCGGGCTCGAGTCGCGTTTGGGCGACGGTGAATTCCCGATAGCAGTTCAACATGTTTTCATAATTGCCGTCCGCCAGTGTGTGGTGAAGTAATGCTCCCAGCTGGATTGCCGGAAGGGGCGGCGCTCCCGTGATGCACACGATCGGAACTCGTTCGGCGTACGCTCCTGCGACTCCTGACAAAGATGCTAGCTCACCCACGCCATATGTAATAGCCAGAGCGGAGATGCCGGCGAGCCGCGAACATCCATCTGCCGCATAGGCCGCATTCAGTTCATTGCAGCATCCAACGAAATTGATGGAACTATCCCCGGTCGTTTGCTCCAGGAACCAAAGGTTGAAGTCTCCGGGGACCCCAAACATGTGGCGAACTCCCATCTCCGAGAGCCGGGCGAGAAGATATTCGCCGATCGAAATCGACATGGTGTTACTCCTTTTTCTTGCATTTTGTTCAAAGCGTTATAGGCTCCGCAAAGTCCGCATTCGCGCAATGGCACTAGACGTGAGACACATCAAAGTGTGCCGTGGTATCGACATCACTAAGCGCATGCCTCGGTGCAGTCATGGCTGCACCGAGTCCGACAACGCTCACAGCTGCGACATAGTGTGCCGGCCCGAGTCGGTCGAGATGTGCCAACCATGAAACGAGAAGGGGGGTCAATCCACCAAACACCGCATAAGCGATATTGTAGGAGAAGGAGACTCCGCTGAATCGTATCGATGTTGGAAAGGCGTGAATCATTACCAGGGGTGTGAGTACAACCCCGCCAGCGCTGAATCCTGCCAGTGCGTACAGCGGCAACAACGCGACGGGCATAATCTCTGCCCCGCGATATAGTCCATATGTTGAAGCTATCAGGAGGAGCAGCATCAGCACAGCCACGCGGCCGACACCGAAGCGATCTGTGGCAACACCGATCACGACAGTGGAGACGCATAGAGCGGCAGTCGCGGCCAGGTTAGCTATTTGCGCTTGACTGGACGGTATCCCGAATAACCTGGGTAGAAGCGATGGCGTCATCAGAATGACAACGACGATCGCCGCGGTCAGTACCCAGGTGCTCAAGATGGAGGTCACGACCGCCCGGCCATGATCTTTCAAAACTACGCCCAGAGGCAACTCGAGGGAAAGTGCTGCACGGTTCCGCATTTCCTCAAACAGTGGGGTCTCTGTCAGCCAGCGGCGCAGCCACATTGCGATGAAACCGAATATGCCGCCGATCAGAAATGGAATTCTCCAGCCTCCCGCGACTATCTGAGTTTGGCTGAATACTCGGTTAAGACAGATGGCCATCAATGAGCCGAGAAGAATACCGAAGCTCAGCCCTCCGGTGAGCAAGCCGACCGCGAAACCTACCCTTCCGCGTCGGGCGTGCTCTGCGACGAAGACCCAGGCTCCGGGTGCTTCTCCTCCAATCGCCGCGCCCTGTAGAACCCTCATTAGCAAGAGAAGCAGAGGCGCCGCCACCCCGATCGAGTGATACGTTGGGAGAACCCCGATGAGAAGCGTCGGAACCGCCATCAGCAAAACACTGAATGTGAACATGCGTTTACGTCCACGGGTATCACCGAAATGGGCCATCACGATGCCCCCCAGGGGCCTTGCCAGATAGCCGGCGGCAAAGATGCCGAACGCCTGCGCCTGCCGAACCCAATCAGGCAGGCTCACGGAAAAAAACAACCTTCCTATCGTTGTGGCAAAGAACACAAAGACGACGAAGTCGTAGAATTCCAATGCGCCTCCGATAGATGCGAGCGAGAGGATGCGGACCTCTGACGTCGATAATTGTCTGGTCTTCTGCGTGATCATCGATTCCTGAAAATCTTTCCATTGGCTGACGGCAGGCTTCCGAGTTCCAATTCCCACTGGGCTATCTTGGAGTCAACCGGCTGCTGCAGGGAATGGAAAGAATGCTTGCCCCCGAGCATGAAAGCACCGCGACAGAGAGACGCAGCCATAGCGCGCACTGGCTCTTCTCTGAGTAACACCTCAAAACGGAGTTTATTCCCGGATCCAAAACGCGGGAGACGTGGTCCCGGCGCCACAGCACTCGGTCTTGCGATGGCTGCTAAAGGGCTGTGGTTGAACACCATCATAGTGGGGTAGCGGTCGTCGCCGAACCAAGGGGAACTACAGCTTCCACCCCGTGATTTCCTGTAGCTTGGGGATTGAGTGTGCTTGAGGGACTGTCATGCTTCTCGGTTCTGATTCTCGGGTGTGCATCGGTGATGGGAGTGCACTGCAGAACAATGGAAAATGTCTCAGCCGTGCGATAACTCCGCGTATTCCCCGGCTGAATCCGCTGCCAGATTCTTTTTGAGCGCCCGTTCAATCACGTCGGCGGCCAAATCCAGCCCCTGAGTCCGCGCAATCACTTCTTGGAAGTAGCGGGCTCTGTCGCGATAGCTTGGATTCTCTCGCACCCTCTGAATCAACCCTGAGAGACGTTCTACCGTTAGATTGTCTACTTCGACGAATTCGCCTACCCGGTGATAGGCAATCCTGGCAGCCACGCCCGGTTGATCGAATCCTATCGGAATCGCCACCATGGGCACTCCCTGTGCCAGTGCCTCTAGCGTTGTATTCAGTCCTGCATGCGTGATACAGAGCGTTGCATGCTTCAGCAATTCAATTTGGGGAGCCGCGCTGACGATGATTACATTCGATGGAATCGGCCCGAGATCGTCGGGCTTAATATTCTTGCCCACCGAGAGCACAACTTGAATCTCCGGAAATCTCCCAACCGCCTCAAGGATAGTACGGTATACGTGCTCGATGCCGTTCACCAGCGTTCCCATGGAAGCGTAGATCAGAGATGCCCCAGTCAGTCTTTCCCAGGGAAAAGACAGTTGTTCCCGGCCTTCGTCGTCGTGGAAAGGGCCCGCATAATGAAACTGGGGAGGCCAATTGGAGATTGGGAAGTCAAACTCCTTGGGGGTCTGTGTGATCGCGGCCAGTTTAGAGACAGTTGCGCTGGGGTCGTTCCAGTCGATCTGTAGCCCATTCTTCTCGGCGTAAGACTTTGCAACTGCCAGAACCGGAGCAAAGAACCCACCGATCTTTTTCAATCCTTCGACGTTCCGGGCGGAAGCTTCGGGCGTTGTTTCATACGGCCAACTGAAAAAACAAGCTGGGCTCGATCCGGAGCGATCGATATGAAGTATGTTCCAAATGTGCACGTAGGGCATTCCCAGGCGTATGGGCACAAGTTCGAGGAAGCGATGTACGGTGTCGATTGCCAGGGCATCAACACCTGTCTCTGTCAGCTTTTCAGGCAGATGCTCCAACGCCGCTTCGGTGATTCCAGGCGTCAAATGCCGGGCCGTATGCTCTACCGCGTCTATGCCGCCGAGTTTTGCCACCCCACTCCAGCTTTTTGCTATGGAACCTATTGGATATTCCTTTTCGCAAAAGGGGACGAAATTCAGATTGGCTGCACGAACGAGGGGTCCGGCATCTGGAACTCCAATAAACGCCACGTCATTTCCGCGCGATTGCAGCTTGCGTGCGAGCGCAGTCATAGGATTCAAGTGCCCTGACAGAGGCATACTCACAAAACCAATTTTCACGTTGGCTCTCCATGCCGTTCACATCGTCCGTCTCTCGACATTTTTTCTTAAGCAACAATATTCAGCCTGACACGCAACGACGAAATTGTGCCCGGCAGTAAAGAAACCCGCATGATCCAGTTTTATTCCCGCCGCGTAAATTAGGTGGCCCAAAACCGGCGCCACCATGAGTGCTTTCCGTTTCCTCCACGAGGATTCAGCCCGCTGTGTGCGTCGTGCTACTGCTGGAGCGCAGCCCGCATCGTAGGAACATCGAGAACAATGTCTAGCTCGACGACTAATCCATTCCGGAATGTATAAAGGTGCATGATGGGCACATCGTAAGGGCCACCAGTGCTTTTAACAGTGCCGTGAGCTCGACCGATGACTGCGATGCGATCGCCGCCATCAATGATGCGTTCAATAGCCACATGATCGTCCAGGTACTCGTGCACCTTTCCAAAGAAGATTTTCGTTTGCTCCATGCCGCGGAAGACTCCTCCCCATGGAACCTGAGGAACCTGTGTGACGTGGATTTCTGGAGATAGAAGGCTGAAAAAGGTGGGGATATCTCTGTTTTCAAATGCTTCATAGATGCGCTTGGTGATGGCGACGTTCTCTGATGACATATTTATGCCCTTCTTAAGGTTAGCTATAGACGTGACTCTGAGTGAGGACGCGAACAGGCGCTGCCGTCTTACCCACGATGCGTGCTAGAGTCATGTTAGCCGACGCCTTTTACCCGGTCACCATAGAAAACAATAGGCCAGTTCCTCAGATAGACCTGAAGAAACACACAGGTTTCACCCTGTGGTCTGCGATATTTCTCAACCCCGTCTGTTTGATTGAGCATAGAGATAGCTAAGCGGTACACCCGCCGTCTTAGTGACAATCCGCTAAGAAAGGTCTTGAGAAGTGAACAGTGAGTCGATATTGTTGTTTTTGGCAGTCTGCGCGCCGGCCATGGCCCTTTCACAAACGCCATCGGAAGCGACCGCCCTGCGCAACTTTGAGGTTCAAGAGAGCCATCGTCCAGCTTATGACCCTGCCGCACCTTCTAAGTTCAAACCTATATGGGTATCAGTGAACACGTAGTCCTCTTGTGAGGCGAAATTGACGTGGCAGGATTGGCATTGGTTTACGGGCATTACCGCGGATGTCGCCGCATACGTTGTTCCGTTAGGGAGGAAGCGAAAATATGCCCAGTGACCCGGAGCGTCAGGAAAGCGCCTGCTGTCCTTTACCATCAACCCGACGCCTATAAAGCTATCTTCGAAGATCCCAACGCCAGCCGGTATGGAGCATGCGAAAGTGATCTTGTCACAATCCTTTCCGGTTCTGATAACACTGATTTCTTTCACGATCTGTGTCCCATCAGGCCATCTACCGTTCTTCTTGTATTGTGAGAAAGCGGACGGCTCAACATAGGTGTCCAAAACCTGGGGCCTCAGGATCACCGAGCCATCCAGGATGCTCTTCCCACTGGTCTTAACCCGCGTTCCCACGTGCTCCCACTGTCTAAAATTCCTTGGCAGGTGTGCTTTCCCATCATCTCCAAAGTCTGCCTTGATAGTCGACAATTCAGCTGATTTCTCTGGTTCAAGCGCGTGGCCCACGCGCCAGCAGACCAATAACGCCAGTATCACGCCAAAAGTTGTCGCCACTCCTCGGGTCGATAAGTGTGGATTACGCCATAATGTTCCGGTCATCTTTGTCGCCCCTCTTTGCGTCGCCTCTTTAGTGGCCTTCACAAGCCGGTGGATGGTTGAGGTGAGTTTCCCCGCGTGGACTGCAAAGTCCAAGCAGTCTGCTCTCCTGCCCATACTGAGATATATGCGGGGAACGGAACACAGCAATCTCTACAGGTACGACCCTGGACTTTTCTCTAGAAGTGCATAGTGGCTAACTTCCGAGGCCCTTTGCGACGAAGACGGAGTGGGCAGGGAATTTGGCTCCCATGAGTTTGATCCTCTGCAAGAATCAAAATCCAGAGCAGAATTCATGTAAGCTTCGACAATTTGTTGAGCCCGAAGCGTGCAAACGGCTCATGTTGATTACTACTTTCTTGTTTGCGATTCAAACAGCTTGCGATATTGTCCATAACCCTCGCTCTCCAGTTCATCGAGACGGATGAACCGGAGAGACGCTGAGTTGATGCAATATCTCAGCCCGCCCACGGCACGAGGACCATCAGCAAAGACGTGTCCTAGATGGCTGTCCCCATGCGTGGAACGGACCTCGGTGCGCGCCATGCCATGGCTCGTGTCAATATCTTCGACAACATTCGCGGCATCGATGGGCCTGGTGAAACTAGGCCACCCGGTGCCGCTATCGAATTTGTCTGTCGAGGCGAACAGCGGTTCGCCGGATACGATATCAACGTAAATACCGGGCTCCTTGTTGTCCCAGTACTCGTTATCAAAGGGCCGTTCCGTTCCGGCAGTTTGTGTTACGCGATACTGTTCCGCCGATAGTCTGGATAAGGCTTCCGGATTCTTACGGTACTCTGGCATCTCTTCTCCTACCTTCCAAATTCCCGCTGGCGCTATGGGGCGCGTTTGACCTGGCCTAAGTCGACATCTGAGGACGGCGGAGCACATACGTACTTCCGCCATCCTCGGTGTCGCGTTAATTGCGGCCGGCCATCACCCCGCCGTCGACCGGCAATATGGTTCCAGTGATCCACGCGCTCTGATCTGAGGCGAAGAAAAGAATTGCTTCCGCTACATCCCCTGGTTGCCCGATTCTGCCCAATGGATGGAAGGCGTTGAAAGTCGGAAGTACCTTGGGGACTTGATCCTTGGGGAGGAATGTAGAGTAGATGGGAGTCTCTACCACGGCCGGGGCGACTGCATTGATTCTGATTTTGTCGACGGCCAGCTCCAGCGCAAGGTTGTGAACGAGTGCATGCACTCCGGCGTTTGCCGCGGAATACGCCGAAGAAGGCGTTGCGCCGACGGCCTGCAGGGCCCAAAGCGAACCGGTATGGACGATGGATCCTCCCCCCCGCTTCTTCATAGCTTTAGCAGCGGCTTGGGCGACAAAGAACTTCCCTTTAAGGATCGTGTTCAGGAACCAATCGTATTCTTCTTCGCTCACTTCCGAGAAAGCCCTCGGTTTGAAAACTCCAGCGTTGCTCACCAGGATGTCCAGGCCACCGAACTCCTTTTCCGCGAAGTCCACGAGGGCAACCCCCGTTGACGGCTTGCCGATATCTCCAGCAAGGACGCGCACCTGACCCGGAACGGAGGAGACTTCTTTGGCCGCCGAGTGCAGCTTTGCCTCATCTCTTCCGCTGAGAACGACAGATGCGCCATGAGCGGCAAGACGCTTTGCCGTCTCTTTACCGATCCCTGAACTGCCGCCGGTAACGATTGCAACTTTTCCTTTGAAGTGCATAGCAGTCTCTCCTTTGTTGTGAAGCTGTTATGAGTGCAAAGACCTTGCTGTTGTTTAACCACAACAGCCGTGTCTTAAATAAGCGCTGGTACCTAAACGCGGTCGCGCAGGAAGCTAGGCAGCCGGTGAACGGAACTCAGGGCATCCGATAGCGTCCATAAGGACGCTCCCAGCAGAACGAAATCCTTGATTAGGAACTCTCCTACATCACCTGAAAGCGCGGGAAAGCCGCCAAGGCTTGGCTCCCAGCCTGGAGTCGTGAGGATGAACGACAACGTGGTCAGAAACATCATTACGGCGCCCGCGCTTCCGATCGCGGACGCCTTGGGGAACCATAGACGAAGGGCGATCAGCGTCGCGATGGTCAACTCGACAGCCCCTATGATCATGGTGAAGTGATGCACAGTCCAAATGCTATATCCCCAACTGAGGAATGGGCTATGTGCGATCAGGGGTTGAATGCCTTTTGCTTCATATTCAGTGCCCTTCATCGCCGCGATCCAACCGATCGCGACTACCAAACCGTAGCGGAGGAATATGAACGCAAGACGCTCAATCCTTGCCACGGGTTCTATCTTGACACTATGATGATCCGGTAACGAATAGTTCATCGTCATTCCTCTTCCTAACTAATCGAACTTGCGGAGAACGGCTCACGTAATGTCAGCGCATTCGATGGACCGTTCTTCTGAACCTGGTGCATGCGAGTTCTGGTTCCATGCCGACAACAGAGCAAACCGGCCTACTTCCAGAAGTGTGCTCCGTCTACGTTCGCGGAATCATCCTCAAACGAGACAGTAGGGATGCTGCAGTTTTCTTCAGGCGAGCGCGCAGGAAAACGCGTGCTGATCTTGTAGAACGCTGCTTTATACCTGTAGAAAAACATAGGAAGGCGGCTGTCCGGTGTCAGGTGACGAGCCCTTGCGCATTGATGCAATGATCGGCGTAAGGCTAAGGAGAGTGAGTACGATCTCACCTGTGAGTGGAGTGTGGTCAGCGGGCCTTCAGTGAGGTGTGCCTCTTCGCTCCTACACAGAAAACAGCATGAGGGGGGCGGTCACAGAATGGGGGCAACAGGATTGCTTAGAAACCTCGGCCAGAGCCTCTGGCTCGACAACATAACACGCGACCTGCTCAACGATGGCACGCTCAAGCGTTACATCGAGGATTAGGAGCCACTCCTAAAGAATGTTAACCGCCCGCGCCGCTAGCAGAGCCACTGTGACGAATGAGATGAGTGCCTGAACCATCATCAATATCTTGGCCCAACGCGACAAAACTGGCGAATCGGTTGGTGAGAACGCCGTGCTTGTGTTGAAAGCCAGGAACAGGTAATCAACGAAGCCAGGACTCCAGAGCTCCTCACCCATTTCGCGTTTGGCTTCGGAATTGAGCGTCATTTGCGGAAAGAGGAACGCTCCGTCGGTGTGAACGCCCCGTTGCTCGCGGGCGCGCGGTCCGCCGCCATCGAGGCGCCAATACCACGACGCAAATACCAGAACATTCGTAACCCATAACGCCGCGGCGGAACGCAACATATCCTGGGGCATCTCTTTTCGTGATGGTATCGCTGCGATCAGCCGGGAAAGTGACCAAACCATGTCAGCCGTGACAATGGAGGTAAGGAGGTGTCCGAGAATTTGATTGAGCGTGTCGAGGTCGCAGTAACGCGCCCAGACCGTGGGGATCATCAGAGCGGCCACGACCGCCAACAAGATCCAACCGGGGCCGAGGAAGAGGTATTCAGGTAAGGCTAGGCGTAGACCTCCCACTGCGAGGAGCGCGATTGCTGCCGGCCAGCGTGGCTCGAAGTGTTGAGAGGGCTTTCTCACCATTTGCTCGGCTCTACTGACCCTTGGCAGCGATCACTTCGACTTCAATCAGAAAATCGGGTCGCACAAGCTGCGGTATGACGAGCAGCATCGATGCCGGTTGGGCTCCACCGAGAAAGCGGCTTCTTACCTTCGCGTACTCGGGGATGTCCGCAGCCTTCGTCAAATATTGCGTCACCTTGACCAAGTCGGCGACGGTCATCTCCGCCTGCTCCAGCATGCGAAGTACGTACTTCCACGCGACCTCGGTCTGGCCGGTGATGTCGCCGGGCAATGCACCATCCATCAGAAGACCGGGCGTGCCTGAGGTGAAGAGCCATCGTTGGTTTGCAGCTACCCGGACACCATCGCTATATTTACCAATTTGATGAGCAACGCCGATATCGAGGAGGGTGTGGGTGGTTAGGTTCTTGTCATTCATATCGACCTGTCTCCTGAGCAGTACATCGAGCGCAGTGTACTGCGGAGATGGCCGCCTTCGTCCCCTTTGCTATCAGGGGTCTATCGCTGCAGTTTTCTCCAGTTTCGATGCAGCAAGTTAGGTGTTGCATCACATCACGCCGCATGACTCAGAGCTACAGGACTGTACTTCCCTGTAGGGCGCCGGCGTTTAGGGCAAGTGTAACTTTAACTTCAGGCGGCCTGCAGGATCTTCCTCATGTCTGCCCTGAATTCGATTGAGGATCTGTTGGATCAAGCCAGCGCTCAGGGGCTGGACTTTTTTCTGTTGCAGAAGCCGTTTCATCCAGATGCTTTGCTGGATGCGATGCGGGCGTCTACCGACTGTTATCAATAGCCACCCGCTCGGCAAATGACCGATCGGATTATCGCCATACGGCTCAAGCTGGAAGATGCCGCATTGAAAAACTCCCGCGCACCATCCCCAGGTCAGGCAATAAGTATTCGCATTTTATTCGCCGCACAAGTAGGGCCGTTGTTGTACATTTCACGTAAAATCGTTGCGCGGTGCGGTTCGGAGACGAGGTCCGCCCATCCACGATGGGACCAAGTTGCGCTTTGCGTTAGAGCGGGCTACGATCCGTCCGCGTAGGTATATCCAACGTCCCGGCAGGATAATAGCTTAACGACGGAGTAAAGGTCAGATTATGCTGTCAAGTTCCGAGGTCGATATTCCCTCAGATGTGCTTTGCAAGTGGCAGGAAATTGTCGACATGCTCGCCGGGGTGATACGCGTTCCCTCCGCACTGGTGGTGAAAGTTGAGCCGCCAGTCGCCAAGGTTTTGCTTTCCAGCGATTCAAAGGGGAACCCTTGTCCGCGTGGTGCCGTTTCGCCTCTCGATACCGGGCTTTACTGCGAAACCGTAATGAAAACACGCCTGCCGCTTCTGGTTGCGGACGCTCTCCAGGAGGAAGAGTGGAAGTATAACCCTGACATCCGGTTGGGGCTGATCTCGTACCTGGGGTACCCGGTTACCTGGCCAAACGGTCAGATATTTGGGACGATTTGCGTTCTCGATAACAAGAGAAATGAATATAGTCCGCTGTACCGAAAATTTCTGCTCCAGTGTCGTGATCTGCTGCAGGCTGATCTGAAATCTCTGGCAAACCTGGGTCGGGAGATCGAGACCCAAAGGGCACACCTTGAGGAACTGTTCGCGCGGGTCCCCGAAGCAATCGTGCTGTTGGATGTGGACGACCGGATCATTCGCGTCAATGCGGAATTTACGACCATCTTCGGCTATCCCGAGGAGGAAGCGGTGGGCCGGTGTCTGAATGACCTGATCGCCGCAGACGATCTTCGAGAAGAGGCTGAGGATTACAGGCGGCGAGTGAGTCTCCAAGGCGAAACTCTTGCGTTTGAGACGGTTCGAAAACATAAGAGCGGCGCCCGGGTACCAGTCTCGATCGTGGGCGTTCCCCTGGTTTCTGCGGCCGGCCAAAGATTCAGCTACTCAATTTATCGTGACGTCACCGAACGGAGACGCCTGGAAGATGAGCTGAAACGTGAGCGTGATCGATTGCGTTTGTTGCTGGAAATCACCAACAGTATGATTTCGAAACTCGACCTTCGCCACTTGATCGAGGCGCTCTCCACCAATTTGCTGAGCGTCCTGCGATGCGATCAGTGCTGCCTGCTGCTGCCCGATTCCGACAGCGATCAGTTACGCGCGACGATGCTCTACAACGCAGAAGGGCGTGGAACCGCAAGCGAGGGAACGATGGTGCCGATACACAGCTCGGTCGAGGGTAAGGTTTTTCGCACGGCGAAGAGTCTTTGGCTTAAGAACTTCGAAGAGGCACGAGAAGACCTCGAGATTTTCGGAAGTGCGGATAGCCGACGTCTCGTCGCCAACCCGATGGCTGAAGGCTTGAGATCCGGCTGCTACCTTCCGCTCGTGAGCCGCGGCCGCGTGCTGGGTGTGTTGAGCGCCGGCAAGCGCTCGGAAAACACCTTTGCGGATGAAGACGTGGCCTTCTTCGAACAAGTAGCACACCAGGTGGCTATTGCTGTGGAGAATGCGCTGGACTACGAACAGACCAGAGAAGACCGGGACAAAGAAACCGAGCAGAAACTCTATCTACAAGAGGAGATTCGCGCCGACCACAACTTCGGCGAAATCGTCGGCGAGAGCGGTGCTTTGAAGTCGGTACTGCAACAGGTGTCGATCGTGGCGCCGACGGATTCCGGTGTCCTCATCCTGGGCGAGACCGGCACCGGCAAGGAACTGATTGCCCGCGCAATTCACGATTTGAGCGCACGCCGCGATCGGTCCTTCGTCAAGCTGAATTGCGCGGCGATTCCTCTCGGCCTTCTGGAGAGTGAGCTGTTTGGCCATGAGAAAGGAGCGTTCACAGGAGCAGTCGCGCAAAAGATAGGCCGCTTTGAGTTGGCGAACAAAGGCACGCTCTTTCTGGACGAAGTCGGTGACATTCCCCTGGGCCTGCAAGCAAAATTGCTCCGTGTCTTGCAGGAACAGGAGTTCGAGAGGTTGGGCAGCAATCGCACGCACAAGGTGAGCGTTCGCATCATCGCGGCGACCCACAATGATTTGTCGAAGATGGTCAAGCAGCATGCCTTTCGCGAAGACCTCTACTACCGCCTGAAGGTATTTCCTATCACCGTCCCGGCATTACGCGAGCGCGCGGAAGACATTCCCAAACTTGTGCGCCATTTTGCCCGGCTGTACGCCCAGAAAATGAATAGGAAAATCGAAACCATTCCCGCCCCTGCCATGGAAGCCCTGGTGCGATACCGATGGCCGGGAAACGTTCGCGAACTGCAGAACTTTGTGGAACGAGCCGTGATTCTTTCCCCTGCCTCAGTCCTCTGCGCTCCGGTGGCCGAGTTGGAGCCGGTCCACGCTGTTCCGCGATCCGCCAGGCCCGAGAATGCCCTGGCCAAGGTGGAGCGCGAACACATCGTCCGTGCTCTTGAAGAGAGCAAATGGGTGGTTGGGGGGCGGAATGGGGCTGCCGCGCGGCTGGGGCTGAAGCGAACATCGCTGGTCTACCGCATGCAGAAGTTGGGAATCTGCCGTGCCGCCGGCGAGGGTGCATAACCGACCGTCGTTCGCTTGCTGACATTTGGCTCCTGGATTCGCGTGACGGGAGTCGAGACGGAAATCCGTCAGTGACGGGCTCCCGGCTTTCGTCACGCGGTTTGCCGCCCTCTTTTAAGACAAATGCCGACAAAAGAATGACTTGAGTCCAATCTCTCGGCCGTCGCGAGGGTATCTGCTTTGGCTAGTCAGGTGCTCTAGCACAGTGCAGGGACTGCTCACCCGGTCAGGAGGCTGGCATTGCCGACACTCTCAACCCAACCACAGGGCCTCGCAAGCGCCGGGAGCGTGAGACAAAGCGTGGCCATCGAGAAGCGGATTCGCATCATGACAGTCGAAGATCATCCCGTCTTTCGCGAAGGTCTGACCATGATCATCGCTTCCCAGGCGGATATGCTCTTGGTAGCACAGGCATCCACTGCCGAAGAAATGCTTCAGGAGTACCGCCGGCACCGTCCGGACGTAATGGTCCTGGATCAAAGGTTGCCCGGAGCGAGTGGGACAGAGGCCCTGATTGCTATCCGCAGTGAATTCCCGAACGCCCGCGTCATGATGCTGACGATGCACGGCGGAGACATCGAGATTCAACGTGCGTTGCGGGCGGGCGCCGCTGCATACGTGCTCAAGAGTACGCCCAAGAATGAGCTGCTGCAGATTATCCGCGCTGTCTCTGCGGGGCGCCGGCACATTCCCACCGATGTAGCCCGCCTTGTCGCAGAACACATGGGCCAGGAGGATCTCACGCCCCGCGAGCTGGAAGTTCTTGAGTTGATCAGGGACGGAAACAAGAACAAGCAGATAGCAGGACACCTCTGCATTGCCGAGACTACAGTGAATTTTCACATCAAGAACATTGTGGATAAGCTCCAGGCCCGGGACCGGACGCACGCCGTTACCATGGCGCTCCGGCGAGGCATCCTCCAGATCTGAACCGATAACTCTCGCGCAGACACGTTAGGTTCTGAGCTACCGTCTTTACACCCCGGCCGCACGGATTCGCCCTGTAGAAAACCTCAGTCGTTTAGCCCGTGGAAGACAGGGCGCACGTCAATCGTCACTCCAGAGACAATCGACCCAATCCAGGAGCTCATGGTTTTCCATGAGACACGGTGAGTGCCTTAGGAGACGAGATGAATACAACGCTAAAAGAACAGATCGCGATCGTGACCGGGGCGGGTTCAGGGATCGGCGCGGCGGTTGCGGTTGGTCTTGCCAAGGCTGGTGCCACCGTAGTCGTCAATCACCCTCATGTTCCCGCACCGGCCGAGGAGATCGTTGGCCGAATTCAAAGTGGCGGAGGGAAGGCGATCGCCGCCGCAGCCGATGTGAGCAAAGAAGACGAAGTGGTAGCCATGTTTCGCGACGTCGTCGCGCAGTTCGGCACGGTGGACATCCTGGTTGCGAACGCTGGGTTGCAGCGGGATGCACCCTTTACCCAAATGAGCCTGGCCGAATGGCAGTTCGTGCTGAACGTAAACCTTACCGGACAGTTTCTCTGCGCGCGAGAAGCTGCGCGTGAGTTCTTGCGGCGTGGTCCTGACGCCTCCCGCTCCGTGGCCACGGGCAAGATCATCTGCATGAGTTCGGTCCACCAGGTGATTCCATGGGCTGGTCACTGCAACTATGCCACGTCCAAGGGCGGCATCAAGCTTTTTATGGAAAGCATCGCGCAGGAGCTCGCTCCACACAAGATACGCGTCAATGCGATTGGTCCAGGCGCGATCAAGACACCGATCAATCGTACGGCATGGGAAACACCGGCGGCGGAGGCGGCGCTGCTTACCTTGATTCCCTACAATCGGGTCGGCCTACCCGACGATATCGCTAAGGCCGCCGTATGGCTGGCTTCGGACGAATCGGATTACGTTACCGGGACGACGCTCTTCGTTGACGGTGGAATGACACTGTACCCCGGTTTTGCTACAGGCGGTTAGTACCGCCCCGGTGGTTGAGTCGCTCGATAGGAAGGAGGAGAGGGCGATCGCAGAAAAGCAGCCAGCAACCTATCCTGTTCGCGCGCTTGCTCACTCGGCGAGCGTGGCAGATGCCATCGCGCTGCACTGGCCGGAATATCTCTGCGAGGGAATTGAGCTCGGCGCATTCATGTTTGCGGCCTGCGCTTTTGGGACACTGTTGTTCTACTCTCGCTCGCCGGTAGTCTCTTATGTGCCCTCTGCGAGGGTCCGGCTGGTGCTTATGGGGCTGGCGATGGGCGCCACAGCGATGGCTATCATCCTTTCTCCGCTGGGCAGGCGGTCGGGTGCGCACTTCAATCCCGCGGTGTCGCTCACCTTCTTATGCCTGGGCCGAATGCACCGGCTGGACGCGATGTTCTACGTGGTTGGTCAGTTTTTGGGAGGCGCCCTGGGCGTACTAGTGGCGCGCATTCTTCTTGGCGCTGATCTTGCTTCGCCTTCCGTGCGCTACGTGGTCACCGTTCCTGGCCGCTACGGTGTCACGAGCGCGTGGCTGGCGGAGTGCTTCATGGGGCTGCTGCTGATGACCGTCGCATTGCAGAGTGGAAACCGTGCGCGACTTTCGCGCATTACGTGGTTACTGGTTGGCTTGTTGGTAGCAATCTATGTGATCGTATTTTCACCCGTGTCCGGTTTTAGCCTCAATCCTGCACGAACGGTATCTTCGGCGCTATTTGCCGGCATCTGGACTGCAATGTGGCTGTACTTTTCCGCCCCATTGTTAGGCATGTTGCTGGCGGCCTTGCTTTATGTCGCCATTTCCGGATCGGAGGCAGTCCTTTGCGCCAAAATCTATCACGATCTTCATAGCCCTTGTCCTTTCCGCTGCCGCTTTCGGCAGCTCGCACCATCCACGCAGCCCGCGTCCCGCTCGTGAAGCGGCGGCCGCCTTTTTACCCAGACACGCCGGAGGAGAAACCATGCCATCAGACACTCATTACGACATCATCATCATTGGAACGGGCGCAGGCGGAGCAACCCTGGCCAACCGGATTGCGCCCTCTGGCTTGAAGATTCTTATTCTCGAGCGCGGCGATTACGTCCGCCGCGAGAAAGCGAATTGGAGCTCTCTGGAGGTGAACCTCAAGGGCCGCTACCTCGCGCAAGAGCAATGGCGGACGAAGGATGGAGAGGTTCTCCATCCCCATACGAACTACAACGTAGGGGGCAACACCAAGTTCTTTGGAGCAGCACTGTTTCGGTTGCGCGAAACCGACTTCGGTGAAATTCGTCATCACGGTGGCATTTCTCCCGCATGGCCTCTCTCTTACCAGGACCTTGCTTCTTATTACGCCCAGGCCGAGGAGCTCTTCCAGGTGCGCGGTGAACGGGGCGTGGACCCGACCGACCCGCCCGGTGGACCCTATCCCTACCCGGCGATCTCGCATGAAGAGCGGCTGGAGCGATTGAGCGCAGATTTTGCGGCATCCGGGCTGCACCCATTCCACACCCCGCTCGGTGTGCGTCTGGATGAGAAGGATTGGCGCACCAGCCCCTGCATTCGCTGCAATACCTGCGACGGATATCCGTGCCTGATTCACGCCAAGTCCGATGCGGAGATGATGTGTATCGAGCCGACGTTACGCATCCACCGGAATGTGTTGCTGATGACCGGTGCGAAGGTCACCAGGCTGCAGACAGGCGCCTTGGGCAAAGAGGTTACAGGCGTCTTATTCGAGCATGAGGGCGAACAGGTCGAAGTGTCCGCGAATATCGTGGTGGTTGCCTGCGGTGCGATCAACTCAGCGGCCTTGCTCTTGCGCTCCTCTAATAGCGATCACCCGAATGGGCTGGCGAACCGTTCCGGCGTGGTTGGGCGGCACTACATGGGCCACACCAACTCGGTAGTTATGGCGCTTTCGCTTTGTCCCAACCCCACGGTCTTCCAGAAAACCCTCTCCGTCAATGACTTTTATTCCGCGTCTGGCGAATGGGGCTTTCCCATGGGCCATATCTCATTTGTCGGCAAGCTGGACGTGGACACCCTGCGCGCCGGAGCGCCGGCGATTGCTCCAGGCTGGAGCCTGGAGTTGATGGCCAGCCATTCGCTCGACTTCTGGCTTACGTCGGAGGACCTTCCCGACCCTGAAAACCGAGTGACCATCAACAGCGCGGGCGAGATCGTGCTGAGCTATACGCCGAACAACCTTGAGGCCCATAAACGTCTGAAGCATCAGCTTTCTAAAATGATGAAGAACACGTCCTGTGACTTTCATGGTAACGGATGTCACCAGGGTCTGTTCGATCGAGACCTCTTCATCGGCCAACAGATCCCGCTTGCCGGCGTCGCTCACCAGAACGGGACTGTACGCTTCGGACACGATCCGCTCACCAGCGCATTGGACGTGAATTGCAAGGCTCACGATCTCGACAACCTCTACGTGGTTGACGGCAGCTTCTTTCCATCGAGTGGCGCGGTGAATCCCGCTTTGACCATCGTCGCGAATGCGCTGCGTGTAGGCGACCTTCTTATGGAGCGAATGCATGCGCATAACGAGGCGACGCAGGCAATGCAGGCATGAAGGGTCGGATTGGTGTCGTTCGATGGTCTGTCTTCGCCTGTACGCTGATCAGCGCACAGTTCGTCGGTGCAGCAGTACGTGTGACTCATGTCGGCTGCCCATCCGTTTCTGTGGCTTCCCTCGACCGCGCGGTTGCCTTTTACACCGGGACGCTTGAATTTTCGATGGTGAAGACAGACGACTCTTCGCGACTGGCGCGGCTGGTGCCTGGCGTGGCTCCCACCATTCAGGCACGGACCTCCCATCTCGTCCTGGGAGAAGAGTGTCTTGACCTGACGGAATACAAGACGCCGGGCGGGGCGCGCTTCCCAGCAGACTCGCGGGCCAATGATCGGTGGTTTCAACACATTGCGATTGTTGTTTCAGATATGAACAAGGCCTACGCAAGGGTGCGCGGCTCGGGTACCCCTTTTGTGTCGAACGTTCCTCAGACCCTTCCCGACTGGAACAAGGAAGCGGCGGGCATAGTGGCGTTCTACTTTCGCGATCCGGATGGGCACTATCTCGAATTGATTCACTTTCCTTCGGGCAAGGGGCAAGCAAAATGGCAGCGTCCTTCATCGAGGCTTTTTCTGGGAATCGATCACACCGCGATTGCCGTTGCCAATATGCGTCGCAGTGTCGATTTCTATCGCGACGTGTTGCACTTCAACCTGACCGGCAGCAGTGAGAACTACGGCAGTGAACAGGAGCACCTCAGCGGCGTATTTAATGCGCACGTGCTCATCACGAGTTTTCGTGCTCCGTCAGGCATTGGGATCGAACTACTCGACTATGTGAGCCCGACCTCGGGGCGCCCGATCCCAACTGACCTGCATATGGATGACATCGCATGCTGGCAGATTCCCCTGGATGTCACTGCGAGCCTGTCTTCTCCGGACAAGAGCGCTGATTTGCGCAATGCCCATTGGGTCAAACTACCAGCGGGGGGCCTAGCCCATGAGGCAGCTTGGATAAAAGACCCTGATGGCCATCTTCTGGAGCTGATAATGCCATGAGCAGTGAACGTGACGGCAGCATCTCCGGCAATCCGGAGCAGGAGCGCCTGGAGCAGGCAGAAAGTCGGAAAAAGCATTGGAAGCGCTGGGGCCCTTACCTGAGTGACCGCGCGTGGGGAACGGTGCGCGAAGACTATAGTGCCTCCGGGAGCGCGTGGGATTCTTTTCCCCACGACCACGCACGATCGCGCGCCTACCGTTGGAACGAGGATGGCCTGGGAGGCATATGCGACAACCATCAGAATCTCTGTTTCGCGCTTGCCCTATGGAATGGCAAAGACCCAATCCTCAAAGAGCGGTTGTTTGGCGTGACCGGACCTGAAGGTAACCATGGCGAAGACGTAAAAGAGTATTACTTCTACCTCGATGCAACGCCCACCCACTCTTACATGAAGTTCCTTTATAAGTATCCGCAGAGAGCATTTCCCTACAGCGAACTGGTTGAAGAAAACGCCAGGCGAGGAAGGCACCAACCAGAGTTTGAGCTTCTTGATACCGGCGTGTTCGATGAAGATTGCTACTTCGACGTCCAGGTGGAGTACGCCAAAGCAGATGTGAACGATATCGCGATTCGGATTACCGTCACCAATCAAGGAAACGAGCCGGCCGTGATCGACGTTCTCCCCACGCTGTGGTTCCGTAATACATGGTCATGGGCGGGAGAAGAGCCGACCCCCGAAATAAGCGTAGCGCATAGCCTCCCTGGGCAGACGATCCTGGTGGCCGAAAAGGCGGGCTTCGATAGCTACCAACTCTACTGTGAAGGCAAACCAGACACGCTATTCACAGAGAACGAGACAAATTACGCGCGCCTGTTCGGTTCTGCAAACCGGTCCTTCACCAAGGACGGCATTAACGATGCCGTGGTAAACGGGAAGAGCGACGCGCTCAACCCTGCTCTTCGCGGCAGTAAGGCGTCGGTGCGTTACCGGGCGCACCCGGAGGGCGGCGCCGAGGTAGTTTTCCGTCTCCGCCTGTTGACAGGCGAGCAACCGGTTGACGCCTTTGGGGAGTTCGATTCACTCTTTCGCAGGCGAGTGGCTGAAGCCGACAAATTCTATCAAGCCATCATCCCGACATCGCTGGACAACGATGAACGAAACGTGATGCGTCAATCGTTGGCGGGGCTGCTGTGGTCCAAGCAGTTCTATCACTATGTGATCAAGGAATGGCTGGACGGGGATCCTAGCCAGCCTCTGCCTCCGCGGGAACGTTACTCTGGCCGCAATGCCAAGTGGCCCCATCTGTACAACGCCGATGTGCTCTCCATGCCGGATAAGTGGGAGTACCCCTGGTTCGCTGCGTGGGATCTTGCATTTCATTGCGTCGCGCTTTCCATCGTCGATGCGGATTTTGCCAAAGGCCAGCTTTCCCTCATGCTGCGGGAGTGGTACATGCACCCTAACGGGCAGCTGCCGGCATACGAGTGGGCCTTTGGGGACGTAAACCCTCCGGTACATGCCTGGGCCGTCTGGAGAGTCTATCGCATAGAGCAACGCCGCCGCGGCACGAGCGACATTGCGTTTCTCGAGTCAGCCTTTCATAAGCTGCTGTTGAACTTTACCTGGTGGGTCAATCAGAAGGATTCCGATGGCTTGAACGTTTTCGAAGGCGGATTTCTTGGGCTCGACAACATTGGGGTCTTTGATCGCAGTGCGCCGCTTCCCGTGGCGGGCTTGATCGAGCAATCCGACGGAACCAGTTGGATGGCAATGTACACCCTCAACATGCTCACCATCGCCAACGAGCTCGCGCGATTCAACTCCGCCTATGAAGATGTTGCCAGTAAGTTCTGGGAACATTTTTTGTATATCGCACACGCGATGACTCACATTTGCGGTGATGGAAAGGGCCTGTGGGATAGCCAGGATGGCTTCTTCTACGATGTTCTCTATTCGTCGGACGGCAATTGGGAACGCATGAAAGTTCGTTCCATGGTCGGTCTCACGCCACTGTTTGCCGTCGACACGCTGGAATCGGCCGATCTGGATCGGATGCCGGGTTTCACCCGCCGCCTGAACTGGTTCGTGAATAATCGTCCTGATCTTTGCTCCAACATTGCTCGCATGCATGGCGGTCAGAACGACCGGCTGCTTTTATCGATCCTCGATGAAAAGAAACTACGCGGCATTCTTCGCCTTATGTTGCATGAGCAAGAGTTCCTCTCACCATTTGGCGTCCGCGCTTTGTCTCAGAGCCACCGTGACTCTCCTTACGTCAAGCACGTCGGAGGGATGGATTATCGGGTTGATTACGAACCGGCAGAGTCAACCTCAGGGCTGTTCGGCGGCAATTCCAACTGGCGTGGTCCTATCTGGTTTCCCATGAACTATCTCATCATCGAATCGTTGCAGAAGTACCACTTTTTTTACGGCGAAGGCTTCAAGGTTGAATGCCCGACTGGTTCTGGCACGCTGATGACCCTGGCCGAGGTAGCGAGCGAACTGTCGCAGCGTCTTTGCCGCATTTTTTTGCGTAACGAGAGCGGCAGGCGTCCGGTCTACGAACGCATGGAGAAATTTCAAAGCGATCCGCACTGGAAGGATTTGGTTCTTTTCTTTGAGTACTTCGATGGCGACGTGGGGGCAGGGGTTGGGGCAAGCCACCAGACCGGATGGACCGGCCTCATAGCGAAGCTTCTGCAACAGGGCGGTAGGACCGCGCCTGGTTCGCAGGAGCGGGAAATAGGTTATTCGGCAAAGTTTCCATAATGAAAAGCGTTCAGGTAGCTTGCGCGTCCCGCATCGCCGACGATAGGAGGTGTCGTTGGATTCTTGTGGTTCTTATCGCGATGCTGGGGCTGGCAATCAGCTGCAATGCGCAGAAGCCCATGATGGCAGTGGATAAGGCTCTGCCGCTATCCGCCGAGCAAACGGCGGAAGCTATCGGATTGTTGCCACTCTTCGGCCGCGTTAAGGAGTTGGGAGAGACTTCCGACCCATTCAATCGTCTGGAACTGGTCGTCTTGCAGCAGCAAATCCTGATGCGGGTGACAGCCGCATCCCTGCAGGTGGAAACGGCGACTGGGCAGATTGATGCAGAGATTGCGGAGACCAGGGAACTGGAAAATTACCTCATCAGCCGCCGCAATTCCAGAGCCGACCGGTTGGGTCTTCTTAACTTGGGTATCGGTGGCACAATCGGCATCGGGAGTTCCGCCCTCGGCTTTACCGATCACGACCTCGCCGCTTCGGTAACCGGCATTGTGGCCGGAGGCACTACGATTGCGTTGTCGATATGGGAGCTGCGAGTGCAGCGGGGGGAATCGCGGATGCTGGAAACACCGAGCAACATGCTGAGCGAAATCTTCGCTCGGCCGGCGGCTGCGAGCAATATGTATCCGCCAGTGGTTGCCAGTTTCATGCACGCCGTTCCTCCTGATGATCAGGAAGGGCTTTCCCGGCAGGACCGGTTAATCCGGAGTTGGGTCGAGGTGGGGCGTATTCCTTCACCGGATTCGGCGAAAGGGCGCGAAAAGGTTGATCGCCTGACCAGCATTCGGGGGCAGGGGATCAGGCAATCGATTGACGACCTGGACGACCGGCAGGCTATGTTGTTCGACCTGCGCGTACGGTTCAAGTATATCCAGCAAGACCTGGCGGCCTTGTTGGCAAGTATCCCGACGGTCTCGATGAAGACGTCGCTTCAGCCGCCGCCCTAGGCAGAAGCCGTTCGGGACCGGCGCCTCCATCACCAACCCGCTGGCGTCGCTTGATGGAAGAGATGCCTCCATCGACCATCCGAAAGAACGGACCTTGTGTCGCACTCGTTAGAAAAGCGCCTGGGGCCTTCAGGAACGGGCAGCGTTTGTTTGCGACGCGAGGCCTGGTTTGTTAAGCGCAGATCGCAGTGCGACGCGGCCGCGAGCCAGACGCGACTTGACCGCAGCTTCAGAAATACCAAAGGCTGCGGAAAGTTCCTTGATGCGAGCGTCAGTGGTGTAACGAGCGACTAAGACACTGCGTAAAGACTGCGGCAGGCGGCTCACGGCTCGGCTCAGTCGCCGGGCCTCTTCGCTCTGCAAACAGATTCGCTCTGGATCGGGGGAGAAGTCTCTCACGTCAAAGGCTAACCACTCGCCACTATCATGCTTGGTATCGATTGAGCTTTCAGGATGTGCACGTCGCTTGCGCAAGAGCATCAATGCGCAGTTCACGGCAATCCGCGTGAGCCACGTGGAAAATGCCGCTCGGCCGTCGAACGACCGGAGATGTATCAAAGCACGGAGAAAGGCTTCCTGGAGTACATCTTCCGCGTCCTCCGTGTGGCGTGTCATGCGGCGGATCACACCTGTCGCCATGGGTGAGTGACGGCGATAGAGTTCGCTACAAGCCTCCTGATCGCCGGCCTTGGCGAGTTCCACGAGCGCAGGGTCAGACAACGTGCCAGGGGCAACCTTAGACATCGCACCATCTCCTCAGTGAATTCACAAGAGAATTACTACCCTTCACTTACTCTTGGGCCGCGGTACCGGCGTTACTCCAACCTGTTCAGCCTTGGTGTAGGGCTCCCCGAAGTACGGAAAGTCAGTCCGCACCCGGCTTCTGTCCGGAGCGACACCGTCGGCAAGCGGCTTATTCGATGCCAGGGTCAACATCACGTCCATAACGTCGTCTCCTAGGGGACGCCCGTTGAAGCCGGCCTGGTCAAATGCAGCCGGTGTGTCTAGTTCATAGGGAAGTGTGACGGGGCAAAGGCGAGCCACGATTTGCTTTCCGTATTCTGCGGGATCTACGACCGAGCCTGCATAGGTCGCCATAGTCTCCGCAAACTTGCCGATCGGTCCGGAGAGTTGAGCTATATCATCGCGAGGCTCGGTGGCGTTATAGCGTTCCTTCCATTCCTGGTTGTTCGGATCGTTTAAGAAGATGTGTGAAATGAGAGGAAGACCCCAACGCGAGACCTGCATCTCAGGTGCATGTCCGTAGAGTGACGCCGTGGCCCAGGCGTGGATTCGTCCTTGTCCAATCATTGCAGTAGGGACCTCGAGAACCATCGCCGTTAGGTTGCGCCGGGTAAAGAAGTTTTTCCGATTTAGAAATGCGTCTCCATCGAAGCGGTGGTCTTGATAGAATGCGTTCAGGAAAACGTGAAGCGCTTGCGCGTCACCGGCAAAGAGATCCGGAGCCATGCCGGCATAAGCGCGTACCCCCGACTTGTGGTGTACCTTTCCCGTTTCACCCTCGATCAGGAGTTCGCCGCCGTCACCCCGCATGGCTTCGCCGGTTGCTTTGCGCACCTCAAGCTTCTGGACGTGCGTATGTTCCTCCTGGTCAGCGTGCCGCGGTTCGCCGAAGCGAAACTTGAACACGACTTCCTCACGCGCATCGCCATTTAGATCGAAGCGAAAGACGTAGAGACCTTCGGAGTGAAGGACGTCCGATGCGGAAAGGCCGGCATCCGGGTTGACCGTCATCGCCATTACGGTTGTGCCGGGAGCAGAGCCTGCAAATAGATAAAAATCGCAGACGTTGAGGCTCGGATCTTCTTTCGCGAGCTTGGTGTCGAAATGATGCGACATCGGAAACCTCTTTCACCGCATGACAGAGTGGGACTTACTTAAATGACACCCAGGGATGGCACAAAATAGGGGAAATGCGTCTTCAGCCGGCAGGCGGCGACTGCAGAAGTGGTGGCCGGGGAGCCGGAGAGAATCGAATCGACGACAACTTCCGAAGCATCAAGCGGATGCCTTCCATTTTGCGCCGCGAAGGTAAAGCCCGGTGGACGTGCCGGATCGTAGCGCAACACATCCGGTAACAAAACCGAGGCGAGGCGCCGTCCGTAGGCGTCCGGCTCCGTCAGCCGCGCCTTGCCGGCGATGGCTCTGGCGAGACTCTGTGTCAACATCCGCCGGTCATCCGATGGAGATATCGAATGGTACATCTCTGCCATCGCATCGTTTTCGGCAAGGATCTTCGCCAGGAACGGCGAGCCGATCCTCTGTCGCACTCCGCTGCGCGTAAACCGTTCGGCCCAAATGCCAACTGGCCCCGAGGCGGTAATCATCTGGCTGGGTGATTCCAGCACCAACGCTTGCAGGGTACCAGAGCAGATCGCGCCGCAAAACAAAAGTGCTTCGTCCTGCTGCCACTCGGAGTTTTTCGCAGGAATTTCGAATGTCCAACATTGTGAGCCGGCATGGATCCTTACCTGGGAGCCCGGTAGCAAACTATCGCCGGCTCCGTGCAGGCGCTTCGGCCAGGTGATAGCGATTGCAGATGTTGCGGGTTGGGCGCCCGGGAAGACATACAGCTCCGCGTGACGCCGATCTGTGCGTATGCCGTATGCGGGTTTTCCCAACACTGCGGAGGGCACAACTCCGGCAAGACCTGGCCGGGACGCTAGCCACGCAAGTGCGCTTGCGATGCCGGCACCCAATACGGCCCGGCGTGTCACCATATTTGCTTCCATATCGTCTGCCTTTGCCATAGCCCCCTCATATCATTGAAATGACTAACCCATTTTGTTCGCGTCATGCCCTTGTCAACATCCGCCGGTTGTGCAGTTTGCAACCTGCATTTTTCTATAGTGTCGATCGCGCGGCTCTCAGCTACCTGAAGGGAACTGGAGGCGCCTGCCTGACGATGGGCCGCTGATGTTTAGCATCTGTCTTTTTGACACCATGCTTTACTGCACCACATCGCCCCTGCCGCTTCGATCGTATGCAGCGGGAAATCTGATCACCTGCGCCCGAACAACATCACCGGAGTGGCGAAAGATGTGTGCTCAAAAGGGATAGACCATTCCAGGCAATCTGCACTCCAATGCACATGAGGATAAAGGCCATCACGCGCAACACGCCGTGCACCGTGGGCGGCGAAACAGCCTTGATCAACCTCGGCGCATATCCATAGCAAAGGTAAACCGATCCGGCTAACACTGCTGCAGCCAGGACGATACCGCCATGCGCTGCTGCCTTCCCCGCCAGACTGGCTCCAGAAGCGTGCGCACTGAGCGTGATGGTCACCACCAGGGTTCCCG
The DNA here is from genome assembly GCA_963717225.1 of uncultured Acidobacteriaceae bacterium. Taxonomy (GTDB): domain Bacteria; phylum Acidobacteriota; class Terriglobia; order Terriglobales; family Acidobacteriaceae; genus PALSA-350. The sequence continues at coordinate 106,474 of CAVQWB010000019.1, forward strand.
GTCCTGCGGTGATGGGAAAGGTGAAGGGATAGAAGACCTGGCCATCCAGTGCCTCGTCCGCAGCGGGCGCACTTCCTTCGATCTCCTGACGCTTATTTCGGCTACTGGCGTTCGCATCCTTCTCGAACAGAAGTGCCCAGGCGGTTGCTGCGATGACAATTCCGCCGGTTACCTGCACGATGGGCAGAGAAATACCGAAGAAGCTCAGCAGTAAAGATCCGAGGAACTCAATGACGATAAGAAACCCAAACGTCGAGACGGCAATCTTGCCCGCCAATTGTCGATATACCTCAGCCGGTTGCTCCGCAACCAACCCCAGAAAGACAAGGGCCGACCCAATCGGATTGATCAGCGGGAGAAGAGCCGTGAAAGCAAGAAGGAAAGACTGCCAAAGGGACAAGGATGCGCCTTAAACCAGATTGATCATCGCTTGTGGGCAGCTCTGCAGAACAGCCCTTAGGTTGCAGGTCGCGCCCTGGATAAATCTGTAGGTGACTACCTCTATTAGCAGGGATTGCCGGATGCAGGTGGAAACTCGACCATGAGACGGGTGCACTCATCCGCAACGGCTTAGAACAGGAGGTCCCTCACTTGGATAATCGTCCAATCGCCGACTACGCACTCTTATCCGATTGCCGCACTGCTGCATTGGTAAGTTCGCACGGTTCCATCGACTGGCTGTGCTTTCCGGACTTCGACTCACCGTCTGTATTTGGCCGTCTGCTCGACGGGCAAGCCGGGCATTGGTCGATTTCTCCGCAAGGGACGGTCAAAGCCAGCCGCCAATATGTTGAGGATGCGATGGTGTTGCAAACCGCTTTCGAAACTGGAAATGGAACAGCCGTCCTTACCGATGCCATGGCCCTTGGACAACACGCGCGAGGTCACAATCTCGGCGCAGGAGCGCCTCACAGTTTGTTGCGGTCCATCGTATGCACCGCTGGTGAAGTACAGGTTGACTTTGAGTACGCTCCGCGTCCTGAGTACGGACTCGTGCTTCCGCTCCTCAGGCCCATAGAGGGCGGGCTTCAAGGCCGCGGAGGATCGGCTCTTCTCTTTCTTTCCGCGCCGCTTCCCCTCCAGGTATCAGAATGCACGGCACGCGCCAGCTTCACGCTCACGGCGGGTCAGGTCATGCACTTCGCGTTGCAATACGGTTCGGTCCTGGAGCCTCCCCCCTTCGCCTGGACGCAAGCAGAGATTGCGAGCCGTTCCGCCGACACCGTTGAGGCGTGGCGCAGTTGGTCGCGGCTTCATCAAAACTACAAAGGGCCGTGGAGGGATTTGGTCGCCCACAGCGGGCGCGTTCTGCAGGCCCTGACTTACTACCCCACGGGAGGCATCGTCGCTGCACCCACCACTTCGTTGCCGGAAGCCGTCGGCGGCGATCGCAACTGGGACTACCGGTTTACGTGGGTGAGAGATGCGAGTTTTACCATGGAGGCGCTTTGGGTGGCTGCTTGCCCGGATGAAGTGCTGAAGTTCTTCAGCTTTCTTGCGGAGGCAGCGCTCACCCAGGTTCGCAAAGGCGCCGATTTGCAGATTATGTTCGGCATTCGCGGTGAGCACGATCTTACCGAGCGAACCCTGCCTCACCTGGCTGGATGGCGGAAAAGCAGTCCGGTTCGTATTGGCAATGGTGCCTGGGACCAGCGTCAGCTTGACGTCTACGGCGAATTGATGGGCGCTGTCTACCTTCTCAGGGAGCATTTGACCGAGATGGACCAGATCACCCGGGAGTTTCTGGTCAACATCGTGGAAGCAGCTGCTTCCCGCTGGGGCCAGAAAGATCAAGGCATCTGGGAGGTGCGGGGCGAGCCCCGGCACTTTCTCTATTCCAAACTGATGTGCTGGGTTGCGCTCGACAGGGGCATCCAGCTGGCGGAATTATTGGGAGCTACTGATAAGGTCCCGGCATGGCAGGGGGTACGAGAACAAATTCGCAGCGCCATTCTTTCCCAGGGATGGAGCGAAAAGTCCCAGTCATTCACGCAGACGTTCGGATCGGAATACCTGGACGCATCGTCGTTGATGATTCCGATCGTAGGCTTTCTGGCCGCCGACGATCCGCGGATGCTCTCCACCATCGAGGCGACCGCCCAGCGGCTCACAGATGAACACGGCCTCGTCTTCCGCTACATTTCTGAAGATGGCCTCTCCGGCAAGGAGGGCTCCTTCCTGTTATGTACCTTTTGGCTTGCCCAGGCGCAGGCGCTTGCCGGGCAACTGGACCGGGCGAAGGAGACCTTCTGCAAGGCCATTGGTTTTGCCAATGACGTAGGCCTGCTCTCAGAGGAGATCCTTCCGGATACGAAAGAGCTCTTGGGGAATTTTCCCCAGGCCTTCAGCCACATCGGATTGGTAAACGCGGCATGGGCGATCTCGCAGCGGCTATACGGTTAGCATCAGTGGTCGCGGCCACTTTTCGGCCGCCAGAGATGGATGAGCCACGAGCGAACTCCCGGGGCTGGATACCTATAGATCGCCTGACCTGGGATAAAAAGCGATATTCTTGTACCGTGGAGAGACGAACTGGAGATGGTCAGCTCTCCGCCGAGAAACAGCGCACGTTCGCGCATGCCGGCAAGACCAAAGTGGCCGGGCTTGCCGGCGCGTAAGATCTCCTCCTCAACGCCACGGCCATTATCTCGTATTTCTAGGTGAAATCGTCTCTTGTATTCGATCTCGATCCACAGATCCTTGGCTCCGGAGTGCGCGTACGCATTGCGAATTGCTTCATAGGCGATGCGATACACTTCATCGCGCGCAATCGGATGCAGTTCCCGGCTCGGCCCCACTGCCATGACGTGGACTTTCATGCCGCCGCCCGCGGCATAATCATCGGCGACGCGGTGCAAAGCCCCGGCCAGGTCGTTAGTTTCGATCGAAGAGCTTCGCAGGGCTTCAAGCGCCGCACGGCCTTCTATACTCGCACGGCCGAGCCAGTCGGATAAGCGATCCAGGCTGCGAGCGGTCAGGCGGGGATCGTCCACATGCTCCCTAGCGTCGTCGGCAACCATCTTACTGCCTTGAATCGTTTGCAGGAGTGTATCGTGCAGATCGCGCGCTAGCCGGGTGCGCTCCTGCATCCGGTCATCAAAACGCAACTTCAGCGACGCCTCGTATCTCCACATTCGGTATAGGTAAGTAAGAGTTGCCAGTGCAATGGTCAGCAGCACAGCGGCGAGGCGAAAGATCATTAACTGGTACCAGGCCGGTCGAATGGTGAACACGAGCTCCGCGTCCTGGGTACTCGAGACACCGTCGTTATTACACGCCGCCACATGAAACACGTAGCGCCCCGGAGGCAGATCGTTATAAAAGGTCTGGCGCCGGTTGCCTGCTTCGATCCAATTTGCATCATAACCCTGCAGCCAATAACGGAACCGCACCAACTCAGGTATCAGAAAACTTAAACCCGCATAGTCGAACTCGATCTGCCGGGTGTGCATCGGCAGAACCAGGTTGTGATCCGGCGTGAAGTCCTTACCATCCGCCGCCAGCCGCTCCACTGTTACGGGAGGAGGAACTTTGTTGAAGGGCAAATGATGCCGGTCGATTATCTGGAATTCGTAATCGCTGGCCGACCAAAGCTTCCCATCTGGCGTTTGCGCGGGGCTTCCGTTGGAGAGATTTGGCCGGGCGCCGTCAAGCGCATCGAACACCCTTCCAGATACCCTGCCATGCGAGCCCTGCCACCACGCGGCAAGCTCCGCATCGGATATGCGGACGATGCCGCAATGCATGTAGAACCACTTGAATCCTTCGCCATCCTCCTGGATGTTGACGCCGCTATCGCACGGCAGCCCGGACGCGGCTGTCAGCCTCTTCGCCTTGCCGTTGAGGTAGCGTACGAATCCTCGCTGGGTCACGATCCAGAGGGCGCCCCCGGGTTCCTGCATCAGGTTCTCCACCCGGTCGTTGAATCCATCCACGGGGACGCGATCGAAGCGGCCGTCATGGAATCGGAAGAGGCCGTGTACTGCTCCGCCTATCCAAAGGCCGCCTGCGGGGTCGGGCGCAAGCGCATTGATCGCCTGGCTCCCAATCACGGATGTTTCATTGAACCTGGCGATAGCCTGGCCGTTGCGTATCTGAATAAGCCACGAGACCCGTGCTGTGAGCTCTTCCACGGACGCCCAGATGTCGTGCACGCGGTCCTCAGTAAGATAGGTGGCCAATGTTCCCGAGGTAGCGGGGTAGCCGTTGATCGCGGAGGGTGTCCCACCTCTTCTTGCAACCAGCAGACGGGCGCCTGCGCCGATCCAAGTATCGTCGCGCGAATCTGTAAAAAGGATCTGGACGTCTGTGAGCGGGCGGCCGCGATCATCCTTGACTGCGGTTAATTTCTGGTTGCGCAGGCAAGCCAAGCTGCTACTTGCCAGGAAGACAGCTCCCTGGCGATCCGCAGCGACTGCATGCGCGTGATCGGCTAGGGAACCTTCGCTCGAGGTAAAACTCAGCACAGCGTAATCTCGAAAGTAATCGACGCCCTTCGGCGTGATAACCCAAACACCGCCCTCGTGATCTTCAAAGATGGAAAGGATGTGATGATCGCTTAGCCCGTCCGCCGTGTCGAAGTGATCCAACCGTCCGTCTGACAGCTTGTAAAGTCCCTTGTCCGGGGTGCCAACCCAGAGCGAGCCGTTGGGGTCGGCGAGCAGAGATGAAACGGAAAAGTCCCTCCCATCGATGCCGGGAACAATGTAGGAGATCCATCTTCCGTTTGTATAGCGAAGCAGGCCCGCACCGTTTCCTTTGATATCCAGGCCTGCCCAGAGAGAGCCGTCCGAACCGCTGGCCATGCTTCTAACGGAGCTTAATCCTTTACGGCGCAACAGGGCAGGGATTAGCTCAGCCTCCGGCCTGGTTCCCGGCTTCCACCGGCAGATACCCTCCGGTCCACCAATCCAAAAGTTACCCTGCGCGTCGATCGCGTTGGAGATTCCCCGAGTGCACGCAAAACCAGCGGCAGCTCCCAAACACGTCAGGCTCTGCGTTCCTGCCTTGCACAGCGCACTCGGAACGGTGTCAACGCCATTTACTCCCATCCATACGCCACCGTTGCTGTCTTCGACAAACGGTCCAGGCCAGCGGGGGCTTCCCGCGTAGGCGAATACGTGACCGTTATGGATGCGGACAAGACCGCGATCGGTACCCACATAGAGGGAACCGTCCCGTGCCCCGAACAGGTGCCACATGGAGCTGCTGGGTAGCGACTCACCGGCTCGAGGCAGCCACTTTGCGAAACGCCATCCATCAAAACGAAACAGGCCGTTCTGGGTACTAACCCAGATGTATCCGTCCGCAGTTTGCGCGATATCCTGGGGAGTGCCCATCAGACCAACGTCGCCCATGCGCCATTCCCGATGAGCGTACTGGGTCAGTCTTGCCGTGGGTTGCAAAGCATTTGCCGTGGATGCAACACAGAGCAGGGACAAGGTAAGTTGCCAGAAGAGCAATCTGATGCGTCGATTTCGCGATGATCTGGCTTTGCATGCTTGGACGGCCAATGGGTTCAACCGAGAAGCTCTCAAATTTGTAGCAGACCGCGTCGCAGCGCTATCGTGACCGCATGGGTGCGATCGTTGGCTTGAAGTTTATCCACAATATTCTTTATATGAAAGTTCACCGTAGTCTCCGAGATAGAGAGCTGGTCGGCGATCTGCTTATTTCTGTTGCCTTCCCGGATTAACTCCAGAACTTCCAGCTCGCGTGGGGTGAGATCTTCCTGTCCCATGTGCTCCGCCACACTGCTGGCGACATCGGAAGGGATATGCTTGCGGCCTCTGGATACGGTGCGAATGATTTGCAGCAAGTCATTCTTGGGAGTGCTTTTCAACACGTAGGCTACCGCTCCCGCACGCAGAGCGCGCTGAATCTCTATGTCTCCGCTGGACGTCGTAAGCATCATAACTTTTGCCTGCGGAAACTCGTTGCGGATGGAGATAAGCGCGTCAGTCCCGCTGGCGCCAGGCAGCCTCTGATCCATCAGAATTACGTCAGGCTTAAGCCGGCGGTACTCCTGCAGCGCTTCCTCGGCGGTGGAGGCCTGGGCCACCAGCTCCATATCTGGCTGCACGGCGATAATCATATTGAGCCCCTCGCGGAACACAGGATGATCTTCAACGGTCATGATGCGAATCTGTTTCGCTGTCGACATGTGCTCCTCGGCTTACGTATCCCTTGCCACGCGTCTCTATCGGAGCGCTTTCGAGCGACCTCAGTGCCCGATCACTCTCCCCGGCCGCTCCTTCAAGCCATTCTGACACTTGCTTCAGGGCAGCCCATGTTGTTTTTGCATCGGAGGAGCCTTCTCGTACCTGATCTACGGTGCACTTACTGCATTGAATCGTCCGGGCTAACGTCGCGTGGAGAGACTTTGCCATCAGCGCCCTTTCGGCAAAGTGCTCAGCATACGTATCATTGAGGAACCGTTGGTAGCGGCGTGCACCGCGCAGGTACATCAAATGCAGGCCGAACAAACAGGCGCCACAGACGAGCGAGCACCCCAAAAACAGGCTTAAGCAACCGATGGGAAATGTTTCCATGCGCGTTGGCTCCCGGCAACCGATCCATGGCTGTCAGCGGTCGAGCGGAAGTTCACAACTGGGGTTGAGGCCAGCCCGCAACCTGCCACAAATAACTTTATTAGCGCAACAAACTAGAGCAAAGCCATTTTCCATAGTCCTGTCCCTGTAGTTCTCTACAGTTCATGTCGGTGGAAGTCTCCTTAAGCTTGCAAGTCGCCTCACCGGTTCTATCGCCCGTTCTGCAGCCTCGCCTGTAGAAAAGCATAGGACCATGACCGTGCAATTCGGTGGGGTGCTTTCGCAGACCACAAGCGATGCTGGGTCAGGATGCACTATTCGGCTCCGAGCAAAGTCTCCAGGCAGACAACACGGGCACGGCTCTTGTTGTCCGCTGGCGCTCATTTCGCGTTCTTATTATTGTTGCTTTCCATGAAATCCATAGGAGGAGTTCTCGATGAATCTCGACAGAATCGTTGTCACCTCAGCAGTTGCGCTTATCCTGTCTGCTACCGCCCTGATAGGGCAGACGGCTGCAATCGTGGCCACAGGAACCTTTCACGGCGCCGCACATAAGACTTCAGGCCGTGCGACGGTGTATGCGGCGTCCGGCGGTGATGTGCTCAGGCTAACGCACTTTACGACTTCAAACGGCCCGAACCTGCACCTCCTCCTGATCGCCGCCTCTGATGCGCAAGACGACGAGAACTTCCTTGAAAAGAAAGTCGGGCGTGTTGATCTCGGCCCGCTTAAGGGCAATGAGGGCGATCAGAATTATGTGATTCCTGCCGGCACGGATTTGTCCAGGTTCAGGGCCGTGTCGATCTTCTGTGAACGCTTCGACGCCAACTTCGGCACCGCTCCACTGGAGAAGTAAGCCAGACGAACGGAAGCAATGGATTGTGTGCTTCCGTTCGCATCGTTTGAATCAGGGAGATTCACTATGAGTGCTTCATCGCACATCCCGGCACCCAAACGCGTCCTGTCGGGTGTTGTTGGACTTCTGGTGCTGGTGGGACTCTGGTTTGCGTTTCGGCCAGAGCGGCTATTCGTAAATAGGCGAGTCAATGAGGCGCCCCCGGCGCAAGTTTCAGGCCAACTCACGCCACTTTCCACCGGACGCTTTACAGGAGAAGTGCATAAGACGAGCGGCCGCGCGACCGTGTATCAACAGGCAGACGGTACGCGGGTTTTGCGGTTGACCGACTTCTCCACCTCCAACGGACCCGCGTTGCACGTATTGCTCATAGATGGGAAGTCCCCGGAAGCCGGAAAGGACTTCGCCATCGGTACAATCAAAAATGTTGATCTCGGCGACCTGAAAGGGAATCAAGGCAATCAGGACTATCGCCTTCCGAACGGCGTTAACCTGCAGGAGCTGAACACGGTGTCGATTTATTGCATGCGCTTTCATGCGAACTTTGGCACCGCGCCGCTAGAAGAATTCTGAGGTCACCTTCGCTCTTAAAGAACTATCAGCCGCGTAACCCCGCTTCAGTTCTTGATTCTTCGCGGACATTTGCGGTTCGCCGCAATTCCGGAGGCCCTTGGCTCCTGCGCAGGGCCGGACGCGCGTCCCACTGCGATCACAACAATCGCGAGTGCAATTCTGATCAGTGTGCTTCGAGAGTTCATCTGCCGGGGTCAAAAGCCGGCGTAGCGCGCGGAATTGGAAGCATCAAAACGCGAAATGGGCTGGCATGTTATATGTCCAATACCCATCTTCGACTAAATGAGAGATTTTCCAACCGTCGGGAGTGCGCACGAGTGAGTTGCGATACCACAATCCCTGGAAGAACACGTGTGTTTTCGTTCCTCCCAGATCCACCACCATTGGACAGGAGCAGTGGGCGCGCACCCGCGCGTTATTGACGCCTAAGTCGATACGAACCGTCGAGATCGCATGTTGTGACAAGACGACTGCGGAGAGTGCGCTCCTCAGGTACTCGATGTGCTCCTCTACGCCACTCTGAAGCCCTCCCGTAACGCGATCGTCGATCACTGCGTCAGGGGTGAAAAGACCGCGATAGAGATCCCATTCACGATCATCCACTGCATAGCAATAGCGCGTCAGAACGTCCTCGATCTCGACTCGGTCTGAAATCTGCTCAGGTGATAGAGCCATGTGCATGTTCCTCTCCGTTTCTTGAGGCGTTGTCCAAACTCGCGGTTCCTGGGCGTGCATACAGACGAGCGCGTCTGGAAGGAAGATCATTGGCAGCATTCCAGACAAGAACCTCCTGCGGGTTCCCCAGGCAAATAGTTCAGCTTCAGATTTCTTTGATTTCATAGCTTGCCTGGTGCAGGCGTGGTGCTGCACAGATACCGGCCTCGATCTGACTGTACGGTTGTTGCGGGAGCAATTACTTGCTGTTGCGGCCGGATTCCTGCTCTTTTTGTTGAGGGGGATCTAGAAACGTCGCCGCGGCTGCCCGGCGAACGTGGATCGTTAAGTCTCTAGAAGGGGGAGAGCATCTTCTCGACGCGTCAGAAGCAGGATCGCCAGTTAGAGGACCGACGCTTTCTTCAGTGAGAGCAGCCGGAGCTAAGCGGGGTTGGAAAGGGAGGGAGGGTTCTGTCCCGGAACGTTCCGCCAAACTCGATCGTTACATCTCTTCGTCGCTCGTTTCACTCGAGGTTGCGCTTCGGAACAGATGAGGCGATATACCGGTCAATCGGAGAAACGTCGCGGCAAAATGACTCTTGCTGGCGAACCCCACTCGTCGCGCAATGGCCGGCATGGACCAGCGGGATGTTCGAAGGAGTTCCTGGGCTCGCTCGATACGTAGGCGGGTCACATAGGCATGGGGCGTTTGGCCCGTTGTCGCTTTGAACATTCGCGCAAAATGGTACGCGCTCATATGGATGCTCGCGGCTATATCTTCGAGCGCGAGCCTGGAGGCCAGTCCTGCCTGGATATAGTCCTCAACCAGCCGGAGCCTCCGGGCACTCAAACGTGCCGCCCGGTTCGGAAGGGCGAGCGGAAATGCGCAATACTTGCGGAGCAGCTGTGCAACAAGCATCTGAGCTGCTGAATCGAGAAAGAGCTTTCCTGCCCTCTCAGAATTTCTCAGTTCATCGGCAAGAGAACTCACGACGGAGTAAATCAAAAGGTCATGTTGAGCGAAGCCATCGATAATTTCTACCCGAGCTGGATCGCACTCGAAGTTCTCCGCCGCGAACCGATGAAAGAGAGCCGCGTCAATGCAGACGTGAATGGTCTCAATTCCACTTCCGTCTCCTCGATCCCAGCGGATTTCGGTAGACTTGCCCGGAGAAGTCAGAGCCAGATTTCCAGGGCCGCTGAACGCGCAGCTCCAGCCGTTTCTACTCCGTACCTCGGTCTTCCGTAGTCCGCCTCCAGTTGTGAGTACCAGCCACGGGTCTGGTATTGCCGGAATCCGCAGGTAACGGCAGCTTGCTGGTTCCAGGCGGGTCCGTACAGTCAGGTGTCCCCAGTCAGATCCCGCGCTGGTACGGAGCGAAGGATTTGCGAGATATTTCTCCATCTCCCAGGAACTGACTTCCATGGGATACTCCTCATCACGAGTCCACTCTACTAAAGTATCGCAATCAGGGCCAAGCCTTCCACGGGGACTAGCGAATGGATTGTCGGCGGATTTCTCAACCTGTTCAGATGGATCTACGTCTTCAAGTGGACGTAAAACCAGCTTGTCGTAGAAGTGAAACCAAGACCGCTTGGCTCTCCGTCAAGTTGACGATATGCCGGCAATTCAGACAAGTGGACCCCTCGCTGGTAAATGAGCGACTTGGCGAATTTCTCACCAGGTTGTCTCGGCAGGCGTAACCAAAAGCCCCACTGAGTGAACGATTCCGCATCGCCCAATAGAGTCGAGAGTTAGGCAGGGCTCGCTTGACTTTTACTGATAGGTGACGTGGACCTGGCGGTTGACAACCACAGCATCAGGCCAGTCAGGCCATTTGGGAGCGTGGATATAGAAGAGCCATGAATTGCCGTTGCCTGTGTAAGGATCGGATCCTTCGCCAACCAGAGTGGTATAGAGGATACTTTCACCGGGCTGGCTGATGGCGCCGTTGGCGATGGGATCGGACCAGGTGAGGAGGTTGTCTCCGCGGCGCATGACGATCGCATCGTTTCCAGTGGTATACGCCATGAGGTACTGCTGGATGCTGGAATCGTAGACGACGGTGGGAAAGTTCCCCGCGTCCACGACAATGGGCGTGTAGTGGCCGGAAGGATTTGCGGCCTCCGGATCGCCGCTAGTGGCGGGCTCCGTGAAGGCGCCTTGATAATACTTGTGAAAGAGAGTGGGGAACTGGGTGGTGTTGCCTGCAAAGGCGGCTGTGACTACGTCGGAAAGACGGGCACGGGCGAGAGCAATGCAGGAGTTCTGAGCGCAGGGAGCGACAGTGCTCGCCGTTGGGTCCCTGTCGGAGAAGAAGATATAGAGATAAACATTTGCGGGATCGGCCGCAGCGAGGTTGGGGATGTACTGGCCGTTCTGATCGGCAATGATCGGTGTGCCTCCGCCTACGTCGAGATTTTTGCTCGATGCGATGGAGGAAGTACGGGAGACGTTCGGCTGCACGACTTCGCCCAGCTTGGTGAAGGTAGTGCCACCATCCCTTGAGAGGGCCATCCCGAGGGAAGCATAGAAGCAGACACTCGTATTGGCACAAGTGCCCCCGTGCCACTCGCCGTGGTAGATGTGGAGGATTGCTGTCTGGCCGGTGGAGTTGGAGATGGGTAAAACCGGGCCACCGCCCGCGTAGTCGCGATCGAAAGTGTATCCATTTGGGTCGCCGCCAGGTTGGATGAGCGCACTGCATCCATACGGCGCGGTAATGGCGGTTAGAGTGCCACCGAAGCGATAGGTTCCCTCAATGAGTGGAGTGCCAGTACAGGTCGAGGAGCTTCGCGAGGCGGCGAAGAACATGTATGTCCCGGAAGACAGGAGGACACCGAGGGTGCCGTCTGGCGGGCCATATTGGAGGCCGAAGCTGGCGCGCTGCGCAGTAGTGAGGAGAGCGTTCTCCTGGCCAAGCTGGAGCGAAAAGACGGGTGTTGGCGGAGGAGGCGAAACAGGACCACCACCTCCGCCACATGAGGAAAGAAGGCAGGTAAAGGAAAGAGCAGCGATCCGGGATCTGTGGCTCATCGTTCGTACGGTATTGAAAGTCGACATGCTGTCCCTTGCCAACATCTTCACATGAACAAATTAAGTTCCCTGCACGTTTCGCGGCGTTGGCTGCAAAAGAATGGAATCACAGCGCTACGAAACTCAGGCTGGTTGACGATGGCAACAATGACTCGTTATGCACTCGTCCTCTGCATACTGGCACTTAGTCTACAGACGGATGGGCAAATGCTCATATCGCAGTACGACAACGCCCGCAATGGTTCGATGCCCACGCCTACAACAGCAGACGTTGAATCATCTTCTGCGGTTGCAGTCCCTCCAAAACCACCGTTTACCGACTATCGGTTCGAAAAACCGGGACAGATCCACAAGATCACGTTAAAGGATTTGCCAGCACCCTTCGACACGCCTTCCGCTTCTAACGGACCAATGATTATTCCGCGACCTCAAAACGCGTGGCCCAAAGCACCAGCCGGATTTGAGGTCACGCTTTATACAACAGGTCTTGACAATCCTCGTCGAATTCGTCGGGCCCCTAATGGCGACCTCTTTGTCGCGGAAGTAAGCACCGGCAAGGTTGTTATCTTTCGCGGCATCGATAGCGCTGGGCACCCGCAGCGCACAGCAGCTTATGCCAGTCTGGATCGGCCTTTTGGTGTGAACTTCTACCCACCGGGACCGATCCACGTTGGGTCTATGTAGCCACCACAAAAGCAGTAGTTCGCTTTCCTTATCGCAACGGGGATCTGCAGGCCCGCGGGCCGTCAGAACACATCCTGGACCTCCCGGACAGCGGTCACAATAATCGGGACATTTTATTTGAACCGGGCGGAAAAAAAATGCTGGTTACGGTGCCGTCGTTCTCGAACGCAGATGATGCAGATGGCCCCTTGGAAAAAAACCGCGCAAAGATATTCGAATGTAATCCTGATGGTTCCGATGTAAAGATTTTCGCCTACGGCATTCGAAATCCATCATTTATGTCGATCGATCCCAAGACGAGTAACCTTTGGATAACGGTGAACGAACGCGATGGGCTTGGTGACAATCTTGTTCCTGACTACATTACCCATGTGGAAAGAGGCGGTTTTTACGGCTGGCCGTGGTGGTACATGGGTGGTCATCAGGATCCGCGCCTTGCGGGTAGGCATCCGAGCTCAAAGACAAGGTCATTACTCCAGATGTGCTCTTGCAGCCCCACAATGCTTCCGTTGGATTTGCTTTCTACGATGGCGGTCAGTTCCCGCCGGAGTTCTCAGGCGATATTTTTGATGCGGAGCAGACTTATGGAAATCCCGTTTCACAGGAACTCGACGTCCGTGCCGAACGGCCACATATCCGACAAACCGATACGGCCAAGTGACGAGAAGCGCGTTTTCGAGCACTCATTCTGACCCAGGGACAGCATTCGGACGATTCTGCGTGACGGGGTGCTGATAATTCAATCTAAACCCGTCGGCCCGTCTTACGAATCCATGGGTCGCTATGACCTAAGTAATAACTCGGTTAGGTCAAGATCCGACCGGAAGTTGAAACACCCAATGCGCGGCTCCGCTACTGACCTGAGTTATGATTACCAGCAAAAGGCGAATCGAGAATCCAAATGAAGAGCTGTCCTAATTCTCGCGCAATGGGTCCTGCTGCTGTCCTGGTAACTACTATCTTGGTAACTGCTAGCCTCAGTGGGTGTGGTGGCTCCTCTACCAGCAACGCACCGGGCAGCATCGGTGCCATCGCAACCGTTGCTGGAAACGGCAAGCTCGGCTACTCCGGCAATGGCGGCCCAGCGATCGCAGCGCAGTTGAAGCAACCCTCTTGCGCAGTGGCCGACAACGTTGGCAACCTCTACATCGGCGACGTGGCAACGAACACAATACGCAAGGTTGCGACGGGCACGGGAATCATCTCGCTCTACGCAGGCAACGGCGTACCGGCATACAACGGCGACGGCGGCCCGGCTGTCTCTGCGTCGATGAATGGTCCATCGGCATGTGCGCTCGACTCGACCGGTAACCTTTACGTGGCCGAAGCAGGCAATAATATTGTCCGCAAGATCGCAGCGTCCACCGGCATCATCACAACGGTGGCCGGCAATGGATTCGGCGATGGCTGCGCGGGGGGAGGCTTTGGCGGCGATGGTGGTCCGGCGACCAAGGCGGAGCTTTTCTGTCCGTACGGCGTTGCAATCGACACTTCTGGGGATCTTTTTATTTCGGACAAGGGTAATGGGCGAGTGCGCGAGGTGAATGCCCGGAGTAACGTGATCACCACGATCGCCGGCAACGGCACCTATGGCTACTCCGGCAACGGCGGCGCGGCGACCGATGCGATGATCGGAAATCCGGAACAACTCGCTCTCGACAGCTCAAGTAACCTCTACATTGCTGAGCAGGGAGCATGCGTCATTGCAAAGGTAAATCTCTCAACTGGCATCATCAGCACTGTTGCCGGCAACGGAACCATCGGGACGGGCTCGACAGTCAAGGGTGACGGCGGCCCTGCCACCATGGCGCAACTCTCTCTTCCTGAGGGCGTTGTTCTCGATCCGGCCGGGAACATTTTCATTGCCGACAGCGACAATCAACGGGTGCGCAAAGTAGACGCATCCACTGGAGTCATCACCACTGTTGCAGGAACCACGACTGGCTACTCCGGTGATGGTGGCTCTGCGGCGCAAGCGGAGTTGCATAATCCTTGGGGTCTGTTCTTCGACGCATTTGGTAACCTCTATATCGCGGATTCGGATAACGGTGTGATCCGCAAAGTGACCCCTTAACCGATATTCCATTCGGAGCATAGGAGCAGCGGAAGAGAGAGCCGCGGCTGCCTGTGCAACTGGTCAAAAAATGGGCTGCCCCTGCCGGAGAAATCGGTACCAAATCGGCTCGCCGGAAGTGATCAGTCAGCCGCCAAACGCCCTCTCTGCGCGATTGCCCGAAAAGTCGGGTTCTCGGTAAGTTCCCCCAACCGGAGGGGGCAATATCGGTGAGAGTGGCGTAGCGAGGAAGACCGGTTGGGGCTCATCGGCAGACTTATAGGGTAGTAGAATGAGCATTCTACTACCTCCAATGCGGCGAAGCATGACCGGCAAACGCGATAAACGTGAAGCGATCCTGAAGGCGATGCTCGATCTGGTCGTTGAGCGCGGCTTTCATAATGCTCCCATGTCCGTCCTGGCCAAGAGGTCCCGCGCGAGTCCGGGCGTCATTTATCACTACTTTCCGAGCAAAGACGACCTGATTCACGCCGTTTATGCGCGCGTGGCGTCGATCAAGCACCAGGTCTTCTTCGAGGGAGTTTCCGCAGACGAATCCCCCCGCGAGGCGCTTTTGCGTGTCTGGCTCAACGCGTACCGTTTCTATCGCACTCATCGTAAGGAGACACGCTTTCTCGATCAGTATCTGAACTCGTCCTACTGCAGAACCGGCTATGAAGCAGCGGCAGAGTTCGCAAATACCGAGAGTGCGCGCATACTCAAATGGCTACAGCCGAAAAACAAGGGCGGAATCCTTAGGGACCTTCCGCCTGAGGCAATTGACAGTCTCACCCTCGGCCTGGCTGCCAGCCTGGCAAAAGCGCCCAAGCCGTTTTCGACAGCCACGCTCAAAACCATTGCAGAAAGGGTCTGGAACGCCATTGCCGACGAATAGGTGAACAGAGCGAGAAATTCCCGGGAACTTTTTCTGAATCCTGTAGAACGAACGTTCGATCTATTACCTAAAATCTCTTTCGCGAGATGGATTCGAGCACGGAACAGAACCGGCGGAGACAAAGATGAGCAAAGTTCTTGTTACAGGCGGATCAGGTTTTATTGGCAGCCAAGCCATCGTGCAGCTGTTGGCGGCGGGCCATCAGGTGCGGACCACGGTACGGCACCTAAAGCGCGAAGGCGATGTACGCGCCATGCTGAGGAACGGCGGCGCCGAGCCGGGCAGCCTGCTTTCGTTCGTGGCCGCCGATCTCATAAGCGACGCAGGCTGGGCCGAGGCCGTAGCCGGCTGCGAGTACGTGTTGCACGTGGCATCGCCTCTTCCGCCGACCCTCCCGAAACACGAGGACGAGTTAATCGTGCCCGCGCGGGACGGGGCGCTCCGCGTGTTGCGCGCCGCGCGCGATGCCGGCGTGAAGCGGGTTGTGCTCACCTCTTCGTTTGCGGCCGTCGGCTATGGCTACAAACCGCAGAGCGCGCCCTTCGACGAAACGAGCTGGACCCATCTCGATGGTGACGATGTGGCGCCCTATACGAAATCGAAGACTTTGGCTGAGCGCGCGGCGTGGGACTTTATCGCCAAAGAGGGTGGCGGCCTGGAACTGTCGGTCGTCAATCCTGTGGGAGTGTTTGGGCCGGTGCTCGGGCCTGACTATTCGACCTCGATTCTGATTGTGCAGCGCCTGATGGATGGCGCTCTGCCCGGCAGCCCAAGGCTCTCTTTTGGAGTTGTCGATGTGCGGGACGTGGCAGACCTGCACATCCGCGCGATGACGCTTCCTGCAGCCAAAGGCGAGAGATTCCTTGCAGTCGCCGGGGATTTTCTTTGGATGCGCGAGATCGCTCGGATCCTGAAAAACCGCATGGGATCGGATGCAAGACGAGTGCCGGCGCGAGAATTGCCCAACTGGATGGTACGCTTGGCGTCGCTACGCGATCCGGCGATCAAGCTGATTCTGCCTGAGCTCGGCAAACGCAAAAACGCGACCAACGAAAAGGCCCGGCGGATGCTTGGCTGGACGCCGCGGTCGAACGAGGAAGCCCTTACCGCGACCGGCGAGAGCCTGGTGCGGCTTGGGCTTTTGAAGGACAGCCCGAAGCGCGCCTCCTGACCCGCTGTGCGATTACAGCTTCTTCGGAGCCCCCATCAAGACCAAACTGCTGCCCTGATATCACTGGTGGAAATCACGATCGGGGCGGCACCGTTCATTGCTCGCCGCCCCCCGGATGCCACGACCGGGCTTCGCGCTACAACACTAATCGCCAATGCACCTCGAGCACATGATGTGAGAGGTGCGCCCGTTTTCGCAGATCCGGGAGGCAACTTACTCAAAATCCCGTTTTCATAGCACCTGGATTATCCGGCCTGGATCTTCGGCGATGTGCCAATTCCAGGTTGCCGAGAGGCGCGGGAAGCAACCGGCTGTAACGACGGTGTCCTCTGGGTGAATCTGGCGGAACTAGTTCTCCGAGGGCGAATCAATATGGTCAATCACGACCACCTCTACCTTACCTTTCGCCGGTTCGAGCTTTAGTCCAAGCTGCTCCTGTAGGGCGGTGAACAAGGAGGGACCTTTCGAATCAGACAACTCGCCGCTGCTCAGGTCTTGCCATGGAGTCCAGTGCAGCGTCCAGTCGTACAGACCGCTCAGACCCGTCTTATCGACCACTATCCGTCCACGGCCCCCCGGTAGGTTGCCGACTTCGTCTTGTCTTCCGAGAACTTCAGCCAGCATACCTATTGTCGTACCTGCGCCAGAGGCTGTGCCCACTCCCGGCCGGAGAGATCGCGGTTTCACCGTTTCCGCAGGATTAGCTGGATCCATCACGCTTGCCTTTAGCTTCTGACCACCCGTGGCCACCACCAGCGCGTAGATAGGTAGCAGCCTCGTTTCAAAGTGAATTTTGAGGTTGAATCGATCAGCAAGTAGGGCCTGTTGCATGAATCGGTATGGGTTATAGGACAGAGGCAGTTTGGACATTGCGGCAACCTCAGCATCGCCGACTTTTGCATCAATATCATATCGTTTCGAAATCATCCAGCCGGACAGCCCAACAACTTGACGGTCATCGTCAATCGTATAGGCGAAGTCGATTAGGTCTTTCACTGTGACATTCATCGCGAGAAATCTATCGGCGCCCTTAGGTCCAAAGGCACGGGTACCCGTAACGCCGGGTTGGCTTGGTTTGATCGTCGCCACCTCAAACGAGGGCAACGGTCTGGTCGCGTGCAGAATCTGCCCGTGGACCTGGACCCCACCCATGATGCTGACTACCACCGGCAGGACTAAAGCCAGCCGCTTAGCTAGAACCAAAAGTGCGATTTTTTTGAAATCCTGCCCCTGCGCGTTACGTTCGATCATGATCGAGCATTCTTCAGGCCATTATCTAGGGGCCCAGTGCGGCGAACTAAGCCTTGAGACGGCAATCCGACGCTACTCTCTCTATGAAGCCCTGAAAAGTCGGGTTTTCAGTAACTTGCCTGATGTAGCACAGATTGAAGTCGCGAAGAGGGTTGTGGCCCATCATTTGGGTCTGCGGACGTGTCAGCGTCAATGCGGAAGTGTTCGCGAAGTGCCTGCGAAGTCGGGCTTTCGGTAACTTCCTCAGCACGGCGCGATACTCAGGGCCAAATTGAGTCTTCACCAAGTGCGGACACTCAATTACGGAACCAGTCTTGATCGCCCCACAGCCAGTTAACCAACAGCGCCAACCCGATTCCGATGATGATTCCTGCTCCCCACTTAAGCCACGGATGACCAACATGTCCGACCCGGTATTCCGGGGGCGTATAACCCTCATCAGTGAAGCTCTCCTGGCATAGGAGCGCTTGTTCGCATGCGGTGATCGTCGCTTCCGTCGGCAGCCAGTCGTTTCCAACGTGTCTTTTTAGCGTCTCTGGCATCACGGACATTCTAGCGTTCCCTGAAGAGTCGGGTTTTCAGTAAATTGCTCAGCCCCGGGCCGGCTGCCCACTGTCGGTCTCCGTGTGTGAACTCCAATACCTGCTGCATCCGCATTAATGCCAGATCAAAAATTCAAGCTGAGGCGGTTGGTTTGGTGATGTCCTTTCGTAACTATGATCTTTCCCCCGTAGCTGCTTGCCGCCGCGTTAGACTCTTCCGTAGAGGCCCCCTACCTGGGGGGGTTGGTGGGCCAAATACAACTACGAAGTGGGACCCTCATGGGAATCCCGAGCCCCGAGAGGGAGGCTCAGGATTCCCTTTTCAAAAGCTCACCACATTCACACAATCCTCTACCGCCGCCACGGTGATCGCCGCGGCGATCTCGGCTTCGAGATTGCTTCCCTCTTTGTTATGTGTGGGGGATCGGCCTTCTCATAATGCTCCACTCTGAATTTGCGAAGTCCTGGATCTGCAAGCTCGAGTCGCTTTACTACTGGGCGCTCGCGGTGCTTATACCTTGGCTGGTTGTACGCAAGGAAAAGAAGTACACCAGCCGGCAGTTGCTCTAGCTGACGCCCCGGATGCTCGTTTCCCATCTATGGCGACCGCTGGTGGCACGAGGAACTTACCGGAAATCCCGTTTTTCGCGCGCTTGGACTTTGCTAGCGCTGGTAAAAAGAATGAATGCCTCTTCTGTACAAGGTTCGCGACAAGCGACGATTCTTGGCTGCCGCGCTAGAAGTGGTTGGAGATGCTCAAGTCTCATTCGAGGGTGATTTGAGTAGCACCACGTTATCCGATGTGCCCGGTGCATCCAGCGACGAAACGCAGGTTCTTAAGAGAAACACGCTGTGGCCGAAGCAGGACTTTGTTGATCCCGCCTGTTTCAAGCGGGCACGAACGCTAATGCTGTGCCCTCGGGGAAGCGTTAATTTGGCGAAGGCTGCTTAATATCGTCGATCACAATAACATCCACCGAGCCTTTTCCCGATTCGAGCTTAAGACCAAGCTGGTCCTGGAGTGCAGTAAAGATGTTTGGAGCTCGTTCGCTGCCCCGAGCCGTCGGCGCTAACTCAGCGACATCCGGCTGGAAATCAAGCGTGAAATCATAGCGGTCGGTAAGCCCTGTCTTATCGATCACGGGGCTGTGTAGGGCATTGGAAATGAGGCGCACGATGCTCGCCATTGAGGCTCCATTCTGTTCCAGGTGGAGTCCATTTCCGGATCCGGAGACCTTTGGTGGCGGGCTTGCTGCGTCTTTGGCAAGCTCCTCGGGGCTGGATTTCTTCAGCTTAGGACCACCCTTAGCGATCACCAACATGTAAGTCTCCATATCTTTCGTTTCGTGGTGAAACTTCAAGCCGAAGCGATCTTCCAAAAGCACTAGGACCATCGCCCATTTCTCTCGCGGTGGGAGCTTGCTAAATTGCGGCACGACAGCGGCATCGACTTTGGCAGCGATATAGTAATCTCCTTGGGTCCAGTCGGGTAATCGAAGGACCTGCTCTTGGGAGACGCCGAACGCTACCCGGATCAGCGCTTTAAGCGGGACGCCTTCGTCCAACAGGCCGTCCGGAGTGAATTTCGAAGCAGAGCTACGACCTGGTTGCCCGGGTTCCCAAGGCTTAATAGGATGGATGGCAGCTACGGCGAACTTGGGTAAGACAGCAGTCGTGGCCCCGCTCTCAGTCTGGGCTCGCGCTTCCGTCGTCGGGACGAGAGTGTACAAGAGTGTAGCCAGCAGTGCAAGCATTTTGGCCGTGCTCTGCAAAACATATCGCTTGCAGCTTACCGCAGACACTTGGAAGGATTGGCGGTTTTCATGTCTGCCCCCAGGTTCAAACGTACGCCTGCCGGTTCCATTGGGTAAGGTTGAGAAGCGGGTTTAACAACTCCCCTGTACAGAACAAAAAAGACGGTCGGGTGTTCGAACTGGCCGCTGCGATCGTAGCCGTTCTACGTTGGCACGAGATGCACGGGCTGGTCATAAAGGTGATCGTGTGAATCCACGCCATAGACGATGCCGTGTTTCTTGCCAACGAACTGTACGACCACGCTTTGTCCCGGTTCGGCTGGAAACGGTTCGAGTTTACCTGCAGAGACTAAGCCACTCGCGCGATCGACGCTCCCACGACAAACGTACGTAAGAGAATACTGTAGCGAGTCATCGCGGTTTTGACGAGCCTATCAAAAGGCCATTGGTGAAGCGATGGCGGACCGGCTTAAAGTTCCGAAGGCTCTGGGCATGTTTCCATCCCTGCCCCGTCGTTAGGATGCGCCTAAGAAGTCTCGTTTTGGGTAACTCGCCGTTTGGACCCATGGGGAAAACAAACCCTTCGAGATCCCCCCTTCTGCGTCAATCAACGAGAAACCCGCGATCTCCAACCAAAAGGCTGAAAACTATCTGTCCGAAATCGCGACTTGAACGTCCACGTGGGCTCGCGTTCCATTTCGGTGAGTGCATATGGCGATTTTGCATCACGCGAGATGGGGCCATACTTTTCCTCACTGGAGATCCAGCATCCGCTTGTCCGGGATGCCGACCTTTCGGCCACGTGGCGCGCGCAAGGCGTCAGGCTGGATAGCTTCGATCGGAGTGAACACTACTAAGCAGGATTCCGATGCGGTGCGCTAGGATGTCCTCGATAGCAGCCAACTCTTGCTGTTTGTTCACGTGCGGCCGATAGGGTCGCCACGCCTATCGGAATCTATAGTCGTACAAGCTGGCCCGCTTACGGCTGGTACCCCTCCGTCTGCCACTGAACGAACAATGAGAGCTGAGCCGCCGTCCAATAAGGTCCGCCGGGGGGCATGGAAGGCGGCTCACCATCGTGCGGCGACAGTGTCGCGAACACACTATCAGCGTTGCTGGGATTCGACATGTATGTGTAATCGTCCAACTCGACGCCGAACGACTCCATGTGAGAGATGTCGATGGCGCGAAACATTGGTTTGATATCGACTTCAAAAGAAACTTTCGGCATACGCCCTCCTCACAATTTCTACGACGTCTTAGAGTAAATCCCATCTTAGCGTTAATTTTAGATCTGCCTCTATAAAAGGGCCGACAAAAGCCGATAGCGGCCGCACCCATCTCGAATCGGGCATAGGCGCCGAGGGCTCATCGAACAGTAGATTCCCTCAGCCCGGTGCGGTCAGGGCAGGCAAGTTACCGAGAACCCCGTTTTACAGGAACTCCTACCGGTGCTGCCGGCCTCAAGGAGTCACTGTCCACATTCTGTGCTCTGAGTCGTGGTTCGAAATCGGCGACAACCTGACCGCAAATCTACGATTTGCCCGCCACCCTCCATCCGCGCCTGTTCGCCGGTTGTATCAAGATCCCATTCGGTGCTGCTTTGCTCGATCAACTAGCGCATGAAGCGCTTCTCTGGCTGCCCAAACGGATCTCTCTTCGTTGGTATGAAGGAGCGCGCAGGCGGCGTAGGCCGTTACCCACTCATCGCTGTGGCCGAGGAGGGGGTCAAAACCCTCTCATAGCCGCGGCTCGTTTCCGCAAAACCGACGATTGGCGAACAAGAAATCGCTTCCCCGCTCGATCGCGTGGGAAACAGTTTTGTCAGTCATGATTGATACGAAAGAATATACTAGGAAACTGCTTTCGCTTTGCCGGTATTCCTATGAATCGACGTGAATTCCTCCACACCGCTGCCCTCGGGTTGGCTGCGGCCGCCGTAGCGCCCGCGCAAGAGTATGATCGCGACAAACGTCGGCGAGTCGGTTTGATCGGTTGTGGATGGTATGGAAAATCCGATCTGTTCCGGCTGGTGCAGGTATCGCCGGTCGAGATCGTCTCTTTATGCGACGTCGATTCGCAGATGCTCTCGAACGCCGCCGACATGTCCGCCGCCCGGCAGCGTTCCAAGAAGAGGCCTCGCACCTACTCGGACTATCGAAAGATGCTTTCCGAGAAGGATCTGGACTTGGTGCTGATTGCACCGCCTGACCACTGGCATGCCCTGATCATGATTGAAGCCGCAAAGTCCGGCGTGGACATCTGGGTTCAGAAACCGATTAGCCGCGACGTTCTGGAAGGCAAGGCCATGCTGGCCGTTGCCCGCCACAACAATCGCGTTGTCCAGGTTGGTCTGCAACGCCGTAGCACGCCTCACCTGGTCGAGGCAAAAGAGCGCTTCATTGAAGAGGGTAAGCTCGGGAAGATCGCGCTTGTCGAGATCTACTGCTACTACCACATGCGCGCGACGGCAAATCCCCCTGATACCGCGCCGCCTGCGAATCTGGATTACGATGCCTGGACTGGTCCTGCTCCAATGCGGCCTTATAACAGCTTGGTTCACCCCCGCGGCTGGCGCGCGTTTATGGAGTATGGGAACGGCATTGTGGGTGACATGTGTGTCCACATGTTTGATATGACACGGTGGATGCTCGGATTGGGCTGGCCAACGAAGATTGATTCCACCGGTGGAATCTTTGTCGATAAGAAGAGCAAGGCCAACATTTCCGATACCCAGACAGCCACCTTCGATTTCCAGGATCTTCGAGTCGTGTGGCAGCACCGCAGTTGGGGCGAGGCCGCGGATCCAAAGTATCCATGGGGCGCGACATTCTACGGCGACAAAGGAACCCTAAAGGCGAGCGTGATGGGATATGACTTTATTCCCGTCGGCGGCGGACAGCCTGTTCATAAAGACGTTACCTACGAGTTGGAACAATACCCCGAGGACAAGACGGAAAAGGAACTCGAGAAACACGTCGCGCCTGCCATCCGGCATCATATGCAGAACTTTCTTGCCTCGATCGACACGCGTAGCCATCCGGTCTCCGACATCGAGCAGGGCTACATTTCAACCGCGTCGTGCATTTTGGCGAACAACTCGATGAAGCTGGGCCGAAGCCTGGCGTGGGATCCAGAGAAGCAGCTCGTGGTCGGAGATTCCGAGGCAAATGCACTGTTACGCCAGGAATATCGAGCGCCTTACACGCATCCCGAAGCTTAGGACGGGCTTGCAATCGCGGTTTCTGTCATCGTGCCCCCATATCTGAGTCTTCGAACCACTCTGTATCATTCAACCACTCTGTGTCATTCGAGGTGTCTGGATAAAAGGCGTTGCGCGCAGCTGAACTCACATAGGTCTGAAAGCGATCTGAATTCCTATTTGGACAATCTGAGTGACCAGTCGCCTTATCCGCAAGCCCGTGATCGAAATACTCGCATTGCCCATAAGTGTTCGCGGTTTCAGGTTTCGGCATCGCATTCACCATCCTCGTTATCTTCGTTTCTTTCGACGCCTCAGACATCGCAATAGCACACCCATTCGTATGAGGACGCGTCGTTCGGTCTACCACCGGCTTGCTGTCCGAACCCACCTGAATTTCGCGGTTTTTGTTGTCATGGCTTGTACCAACCGAGAGTCGTTATTGCCCTCCAAACCGCGTCGATATTTGAGCGGGCCTGTTCGTCGGGGAGACGTTGTTTTGTCTCTTCGTTGTAAATGCCGGCCCATCGGGATGTACCGCTTCGAAGGGCGAGCCATTCCTCACTAGGCTTGGCCTAGAGCGTCCTTCCAGGCCGGAAGCGCCCGTGAACGCGCATGGCGGAAGTAATCCACATTCGTTTCCCGGCTCGATGAGTGATTCGGCCTGTTGGCGTCAACCGAAGGTCACGCCTGGGAAAGGTCGTCGGACACTAGCCGGCCTAAGAGTAGCAATCCTGTTCAGTGAGTGCATTGCCGATCTATCACGCGTCGGTGTAACGGTTCAGAGACCAGGGAATGGAAATCCGGCTCGCGACAATATCAATTGACATTCAACGGAAATCCACTACCATATGGTTGTGGATAGGTTAGGTACAACATTTGCAGCTTTGTCTGATCCGACGCGGCGGGCGATGATCGAACGGCTCTCGCGTGGGCCTGCCTCTGTGCATGGATT
The DNA here is from genome assembly GCA_963717225.1 of uncultured Acidobacteriaceae bacterium. Lineage (GTDB taxonomy): Bacteria > Acidobacteriota > Terriglobia > Terriglobales > Acidobacteriaceae > PALSA-350. Next base: position 130,652 of record CAVQWB010000019.1, read on the forward strand.
GACGGAACCGTTTGCGCTCTCGCAGCAGATGATTTCAAAACATATTGCGTACCTGGTGCGGGCGCGGATTGTGATCAAGACGAAGCGTGGACGGGAGAGTGTGTGCACACTCAGGCCAGAGGCGATTAAGACGGTCAGCGACTGGGCGTTTAGCTATCGCCGGTTCTGGGAAGAGAGTTTCGACAAGCTGGAAGAGGTTGTGAAGCAAATGAAAAAAGAGGAGGTCAGAGGTGACAAATAACACGGTTAACGAGACAGAGCGGATGACGATAACACGAGTTTTCGATGCCCCACGCGAGTTGGTTTGGAAGGCGTGGACAGACCCGAAGTACATCATGCAGTGGTGGGGACCGAAGGGCTTTACTGCGCCTGTTTGCAAGATGGATTTTCGCGTGGGAGGAAAACTTCTCTGCTGCATGAAGGCGCCGGATGGGCAGGAGGGTTGGAATGCGGTTGAATACCACGAGATTGTTCCGTACGAGAAGATTGTTTCCTTGATGTACTTTTCTGACCCGGAGGGAAACAAGATTGACCCTGCGCAATTGGGAATCGAACCTGAGGCCATCGAGGGTGCTTACGACGTGACCCTTTTTGAGGACTTAGGAAATGGCCAGACGAAGCTTACTTTCATTGGAAATGAACCGATGGAGAGCGCCAAGAACAGCGGGCAACTCGAGGGCTGGAACGAGATACTCGAAAAAGTTGCCGCAGTTGTTGCGGAGCTGGCGCAGGCGAAATAAGAAACTGAAGCTTTGATTCGCGAAACTCAATCGTGGAGAAAGAAATGAAAAGACTATCGTTTCTCGCTATCGTCCTGCTGGCATTTGCATTTGCCGCCCATGCCCAGGACACGATGAAGAAAGATGCAGCCGTCAAACCTGCCGATCCGGAATCGAAAGTCGTGCTCGATTCCTGGAATGAGATTGGCCGCAAGCTTACGGCGCTGGCCGAAGATTTTCCTGAGGACAAATATGACTTCAAGCCGACACCCGCGCAGCGGAGCTTCGCCGAGCAATTACTGCACGCGGCGGGTTCATGCTACTACTTCACGAATCCTGCGATGGGGCAGAAGCCTCCCGCGGCAGAAGATCCGAAGCGCGAGCAATACAAATCCAAGGCCGACATCGTTGCATTCGTCAAGAAGTCCTTCGCCGATGGCGCTACCGCCATCCAGTCGAAAGGCGAAAAAGGCCTGATGACGGAGGTTGTCTATTACCCTCAGCAGAAAGCGCGCGTTATCGACATTGCATACGGCATCATCGAGCATAGCGGAGAACACTACGGCCAGCTCGTTGTGTACTACCGCCTCGCAGGTCTTGTGCCGCCGGAGTCGCGGCCCAAGAAGTAAAGCTCAGGAGGCCAGGTACCCCGGATTATCGCGCGCCGTTTGCGCCAATGGGCGGGGATCTTGGTTTTTGGAACCTTCACTATTCAATGCGCCGCGCGGCATATGGATATCTCTGCTTTCGTTCCGCTGCAAGATTTGGGGTTCGGTCGCCGCGTCGGCCGTCTCGCCGTCCAGTGCGTATTCCACAATGAGGAAGAAACTCGCTCTAAGTTTCTGTAATTGATTCGCCAGCACGCCAACGGTGTCTAGGATCGACGAAAATTCCTCTAATGTATTCCTCTGTAGCCCTGTGTTCTTGGGGGGGAGATTTTGGTCCTCCGCGCGGAGAACGCCATGCTTTCCTTCGCGAACTTTGTCGAACAAATGTCCCCGATCAACGTGATCATCATGCGCGAGCAACTGAACGTAAAGCAGAGGCAGTCTATCTCGGAGACCCCGGCTAAGGGCGGCGGAGGCTTATTTGAAACCTGCTTCTCGTCACTTGGCCGGATGGTCGGCTTTCCGGGCAAGCGACCTTGGCTCGGCTGTTGCCTTCAGGGTTCAGTACTCATCGAGTGCTATTTTAAGCATGTTCGGCGGATTAGTACGGATAGACGCAGTTCGATCCTTCGATCTTCCACAGGGTGTCAATGCGTGCATAATCGCCAATGCGCTCGTCCAGCAGTCGTGGGGACTTCTGGGGGCAGGCGCATAAATTCTTGGGCATGTCTGCGGCAGAGGAGGCCGCGCGTATGCCTACAAGGACCAAGAAACACGTCGTGCGGAAGATCGTCCTCAGCCTGCCGGATCTCGATCATGCGAAAACCTCAGTATTAAACAGCTTGAGTTCCCCGCGTTCGAGGCGAAACTACAAATTCGCGATGGAGCAGTTCATCACTTGGTACTGTTCCGAGCCAAGGCTTGCTCTAAATCGAACCGTCGTTCACCGCTTCCGTCTCCACCTTGAATCGCTCGGACTAGCCGCAGGTACGATCAACCAAAGACTCGCGGCAGTCAGGTGGCTCGCCTACGAGGCGGCAGATTCCGGTCTGCTGAGTCCGGAACTTGCTGCTGGTATCAGGCGAGTTAAAGGCGTAAAGCAACTGGGCTGCCGGGCGGGCAACTGGCTGAACCGCGACCAAGCCCGGTCACTACTTGAAAAATCGAACGGAGCAGGCTTACGCAGCATCCGAGACGTCGCTATGATATCGATCCTGCTCGGTTGCGGTCTGCGCCGAGCCGAGTTGTCGGCCTTGCGCAGGGAAGATATTCAGGTCCGACAAGGCCACTGGGCTATCGTTGACCTTGTCGGCAAGGGCAATCACGTCCGGACGGTACCCATGCCAATCTGGGTAAAGGAAGCCGTGGACAGGTGGCTGACCGCTGCATCAGTCACGGCGGGTTGCGTGTTCAGGGCAGTCAGTCGTCACGGAACCGCCTGGGGAACCGGCATTTCCGAGAACGTCGTCTGGTATGTGGTTCGGAGCTGTGCCCGGCGCTTGGAGCTCGACCACCTCGCACCTCATGATCTTCGGCGCACCTGCGCAAAGCTCTGCCACGTGAATGGCGGCGAACTGGAGCAAATACAGTTCCTTCTGGGCCACGCCTCCGTCCTGACAACCGAGCGTTACCTCGGGTGCAAGCAGAACTTGGAAGAGCCCGTAAACGACCGCTTTGGCTGCCTGTTCTCCGGAGGTGTCGATTCGCGATAAGCCCTGAAGTCGTCAGCCGAGAACACTTGGCCACGCTGCTCGTATCCGGAGGTGACAATGCACTCCGGTTCTCAGCTAACTTGTTCGGAGCGTTATCCTCAAAAGAGTCATCTCAATGGGCCATCAGGCCGCCCATTCATCGAATCGGCGCATAATCTCCATGAGCCTGCATCCCAACAGAATGAGAGAGCCCCACAATATGAAAGGTACGCCATAGAGTAGGAGATGCTTGCGCGAACGGGCCAACTCGAACACTCGTAGCTTCACAATCGCGTACACGTTCCCTGCGAGATAAGGAGCCACCAAACAGCTCACTACTAGGTTGTGCATGCTGATACTCCTCCTTACCGGTCTGCATGGTGCTATCGAGACTTACCTACTTCTTCGGCGGAGCAGGAGCGCCGCTGGCCGGAGGAGTTATACCGTTCATGCGCAGGTACTCCACCATCTGCCCGTACTCATCGGAAGCATGCACCGCGATGTATGCGGCCTGTGTGCAGCGCGTAGACGGGATGGTAGCTCCCGACGGAGCTCGACCGCCCACACCTTCAAAGGCGTTTGCGTTCGTGATCGTCCCTATCGCCTTGTGATCGAGAGCAAACGAGGTCTCAAGGGCAGCAACAATCTCATCTTTGCTCGACAATTTAGCAAGTGTGGTTGGATCAATATCGCGCTTTAGTCCGCTCAGGCGCGAACCCAAAATGTAATTCGCTTGCGCGACGTGAATGACCAATGCCCCGAAAGTGCGGACGCCCGCGTACTCAGTTTGTTGCCAAGGTGTAAAAATCGCCGCGCTTGGTGCAAATCCATACTTGTCGGCAGGGAATGCCTTCACCAGACTTATCATCTGGCTCTCAGTCATATTCAGCAGCGAATTTAGCGCCTCGGCCGGAGCAACCAACGTCCCTGGAGCAGCCTTCTTGACGCCCTGCTGCGCTTCCACAACCGGTGCCATCGCGGAGATGACAACTAAACTTACCGATACCACAATCTGCTTCATCGCTTTCATTGTTTCCTCCGTGGGTTGCGCCCAGGTCCTTTCGATCTAGACTGCCGTCAGGCCGCCATCGACGGGAAGGTCGACACCGGCGACGTAGCTGCTTTGGTCCGAGGCGAGAAATAAAGCCGCGGAAGCGATCTCCTCAGGGCGCGCCAAGCGCGCCAGAGGCGTCATCGCAGTGATCTGCTTTCTCGCTTCGGCGGCACCCTCCCCGGACGGAAACTGTCCGTCGAACATCAGCGTGTCGACCGCGCCAGGGCTCAACACGTTGGTCCTGATCTTCTGTTCCTTGAGTTCGCTGGTCCAGGTCCGAGCAAATGACCGGAGCGCTGCCTTGCTGGCGCTGTAGGTGCTGCGACCCGGAAGGCCTTTGTTTTTTCCGGCGGACGCCACGAGGATGATGGAAGCACCATCGTTCAAGTAAGGCAGCGCCTTTTGAACGGTGAAGTAGGTGCCACGGGCGTTGGTGTTGAAGGTTTCGTCGAAATGCTCGGGCGTCACCGTGGCTGTCATCTGCTTTTCGACGAAGGCTGCGCCCGCAAAAATCACATCGATCTTGCCCTTCTTCGCAACCGTCTCGTATAAACGGTCGAGGTCATCGAGCTTAGAGACGTCGGTCTTTACGCCAGTGACGTTCTTGCCGATCTCCGCGACGGCCTTGTCGATCTCGGTCTGACGGCGACCAGCGATGAACACATAGGCACCCTCTTCAACGAACCTCTTTGCGGTCGCGAGGCCGATGCCGCTGCTTCCGCCCGTGACGACAGCGATCTTGTTTTTCAATAAAGACATCACAGTTGAGACCATCCCCCGTCTACCGGAAGCTCGGCACCGGTCGTGAAGGTCGCGTCGAACGCGAGGAAGAGGACGGCCTTCGCGATTTCCTCCGACGTCCCCCAGCGCTTCATCGGGACCATACCAATCATCTTTTCCCTTATCTGAGAGGCTGCTTCGGCGGGAAACGCCTTTCCGATGATCGGCGTGTCGATGGGACCGGGCGTCACCGCGTTGACGCGAATCTCGCTAGGAACCAACTCGGCAGCGAGCGTCCGAGCGAATGATCGCAGCGCGGCCTTGGCGGCTCCGTATGTGGCGTTGCCGACCATTCCCTTGACGTTTGCGATAGAAGTCGTGAGGACGACAGAGCCTCCCCGGTTTATTAGCGGCGCGAACTTCTGCACCGCGAAAAGCGGTCCCTTGGCGTTCAGGTTGAACATCTCGTCGTAGATGGCCTCGGTGATGCTCTCCAGAGGCGCTCGGGTGCTGAACCCGGCGTTGACGAACAGCAGGTCGACGGTGTCGAACTCGGCCTTCACTCGAGAGGCGAGTGCGTCGAGGTCCGTCAACGACCGCGCGTCGCTCGAAACCACGATGGCCTCATTGCCAAGCTCTTTCTGCGCCGATTCCAGGCCTTCCTTCGAGCGACCCGTCACCAGAACGCGCGCGCCTCCATCAAGGAGCATCTTCGCCGTAGCGAGCCCCATGCCGCTCGTGCCGCCGATGATTACCACCTTTTTATCTTCGTACCGTTTCATGCGTCTTCTCCTTGTGAATGGTTGTTCTTCGTTCTGTCGCCGTGATTCAAGTTAGGGAGGTGGCGATGTTGTTTAGCATCCAGTTGCGCGCCGATCAGCGCTCCTCAGGACACGGCGGTTAGGGATGCTGGGTGAGACAAGTCGATGCCAGAGACCTTGACGACGGCCTGCCACGCGGCTTCCTGGCTGGCGCGATCGTAGAGGTGTGGCTGGCGCTGCACCTCAATTGGGCCTGAGAACTTCCCTTGAGCCGAGGCGAAGAATTGCCCTGAGACGTCGGTTCCGAACTCCGACGCCTGGAGGTACCGACGGGCCGCGGTCTCCGGCGTCTGATTCATGCCGGGAATGAGGTTCACGATTGGGATAAACAGATACTTCAACGCCGGGCCAGCGTTTCGCACCACCTTGGTGGCGGTCGCCCCACCGGGCGAGACAGCGTACATGGCCATGCCGGAGGGTAGCCGGCGCGCCAGCGCCGCGACCCACCAAGCGATAATGAGCTTCGCGTCGGCATACGTATTGTTGGGCACGTACTTCACGTTTGGCCCGTTGCGAATCAGGGCTTCGATAGCGGCGGTCCGGTCTCCCCGGAAGTATTTGGCGGCGAAGGCTGGCACATCGGTGTAGCTGAACATCGGCACGCCCCCTCGGGCAGGTTCTGCGCCGGCGATAACAATCCGCGCGCCAGGGCTCAGCAGGTTGGCGCGGAGCAACCCGACAGTCAGTTGATGATGGCCGATGAGCGGAGCCTGAGCCGCCTCGATGCCCGCCGCAGTGAGCACGCGCTTCTTACCTGGGACCATCCCTGCATTGAGCAGTAGGAAATCGATCGGCCGACCTCGCTTAACCAGCTCGGCGAGGGCGGACTGAACGCTGGACGGCGCGTCCAGATCCAGCTCCAGCGGCGTAAAGACCTGTTTCTTGGTCTCAGCCGCGAGCTGAGTGGCCGTTTCGCGCACCCGAGCCAAGCTGCGTCCGGTGACGATGATCTCGTGCCAGCCCTGTCCGGCAAGCATGCGGGCTGCCGCATAACCGAGCCCGGAGGTGGTGCCGGTGACGAGTGCGATCGAATGTTCCATGGGCGTCTCCTGTATTTACTGTCTTGCAGCGTTACATACGCGAGAGTACGATACCAACAGATGCAATGCAAGGAGTTTCGTACGCGATGGTAACTAATATTGCGAAGCGCCCCCCAGGACGTCCAAAAGGCTTTATTCCCGACGAAGCACTCGACCGTGCCGTTGAGATGTTTTGGGAGCATGGGTATGAAGGAGTCGACGTGGATCGGATCGCGCGCGCCGTGAACGTCACCAAGCCCGCGCTATACCGAGCCTTCGGAGACAAGTCCACCCTGCTGCTAAGGGCCGTCGAGCGCTATGCGCTGATCTATGGAGCTCCCAAAATGGCAGCATTTCAAGCGGAGCCGGACATCCACAAAGCCGTGACCGCCTTTTGCGAGACTACCGTCAACACCGCTACCGGCGACGCTCGCAGCGGCTGCATGTTGGCCGCCGCTGCGCTGGGACATTCGGAGCGGGTAACGGAGATCCGTTCTTGGCTGGCGAAGGGTTTCACGGCATCCGCTGATATTTTCGCGAAACGTTTCGAGCAGGAGATAAAAGCGGGGCGCCTGACTCGCACACCCTCTGCCAAGGTGCGAGGCCGTGTGCTCGTTGACTTGTTGCAGGGTTTGCAGCTTCGCGCCAAGGTTGGTATTGCGCGCGAGCAATTGCTGCAAGACGCCCGAAGCTATGTGCCGCTGATTCTTGGCGAGCAAATCTAAGGCACGTCTCGGGGCCATGCGTCTGGACGAGTGCCAAATCGCCAAAGCACTCATCGGCGCAGCGTTCTGGACGAATGACCGCCTGTCCGGAAGTAATCTCCAAAAATGCGGTTCTGTCCAGATAGCCGACCACCCAGACAGAACCCGCGGCCGGGTCAGCGCCGTTGGCGCTGTTTTTTCCCCACGCTCAGGGGATGCAGGGTTGTAGAATCCCCGTCCACTACGCCCACCCGATGCGATGGAGCTGAAGTGGACCGTTCAGGCTGCCTGTCCGGTCGGGTTTCTGATCCGGGCCTAGTTCAGGCCTATTGCGTCTTCTCCGGCGATGGCGCGACCTGCAAGGCGGCGGCTGCGCCTTCCGGCTGATTGGTGAGGGGATCGGCCAAGAACTTGCCGACAATCTGCGCCACTTCCGGCGAGCTTATGAAATTGTAGTGGCTGTAGCCTGGCACGACTGCCAGCCGCGACTTAGAGAGCCGCGTGTTCAGCCAGCCCGGCTCCTTCACGCCCCCGCCCAACAGCGCGAAGAACTCTGCAATGTGCTTCTGCGAGATCGAGTCGTTGTCGGCAAACACTAGCAGCACCGGCATCGGCAGCTTCGCGACGTCGGCCGACCAGTCGTAATCCTCGCTCATCATCTTCCCCATCTTGTCGAGGAACCGCGGGAAGCGCTGCGGCTCAGCCCATTGCTTCGAAAACTTGCCCGTCGGCGTCTGCATCATGTTTTCGGCCAGCCCCGCGCCGACCTGGCTCATTCCCTCTTGCGTCTTCGGATACCAGGCGGACCTGGTATGAGGCGACGAGATCACCACCAGCCGCCGGACTTTGTCCGGATGCTGGATCGCCGCGCGGATCGCGATGGCGCCGCCGAACGAATGGCCGACCACGTCGGCTTTCGGAATCTTGAGATGGTTCAGCAGCGTCGCGATGTCGTCGCCCATCGTGGCGAAGATCATCGGCCTGTCCGTATCCGCCGTGCGACCGTGGCCCTGCATCTCTACCGCGATCACCCGCCGCGTCTTCGCCAGCGGCTGCACCCATCCTTGCATCTCGCCGATTGTCGTTAGCCCGCCATGGATCAGCACCAGGGGTTCGCCCTGGCCATAGATCTCGTGGTAGAGCTTGATGCCGTTCACGTCCGCGTAGCCGCTGCTCATTGGTTTCATCTCCTCTAATTTAAGACGAACGGCAGAGGTTAGAATCGACAGCAACAGCGTCATTTTACCCGTTTTGGTCAGAGGTGAATCCTAGCTCTGGACGCGTGACGGGCAATCCAGAAGTAATCCATGTGGACGTATAACCGCCTATCCGGAAGTAATCCCCAAAAAATGCGGTTCGTGGCGAATGGTGATAACAACTTTCCCTTGGGCATGTCCTTCTTCGCGATAACGGAGGGCTTCAGCTACCTCGCCTAGTGGATATCGCCTGTCGATGACAGGTACAATCTTTCCAGCTTCAAGAAGGTCTTTCAAGAGAAGCAGATCCCTTCCGTTAATCTTCGCGATAAAGAAACGCATTTTCTTATTGCCTATCCACGACAGAAGTGGCCCGAGAGACATCGCCTGGAGAATTCGAGCGAAACCACCACCGACCATCACAAAGATTCCGTCCCTACTGAGAGCACGCCTATAATCGAAAATCGAATGATGGGCGTTCGCACCAAGAATCAGATCGTACCGCGAACCGCTTCGCGTGAAATCTTCTCGTGTGTAATCGATCACGTGGTCTGCACCGATCGCTCGAGCCCTGTCCACATTCCTCGAGCTGCACACGGCAGTCACTTCGGCCCCGAATGATTTGGCGATCTGGACAGCGAAGGTACCCACGCCGCCAGAGGCTCCGTCGATCAGAACCTTCTGGCCGCGCTGGATCTGACCCTGATCGCGGAGACCCTGAAGCGCAGTGATTGCCGCCACGGGCACGGCTGCCGCCTCTTCGAACGAAAGGTTGGATGGCTTCGGCGCGAGGCTGTCTTCACGAGCACACACATACTCAGCAAATCCTCCCAGGTCTTTTCCCCTGAACGATGCCCCGAACACTTCGTCGCCCGGCAGAAACCGTCTTATATCTCGGCCAATCGATTCAATTCGCCCCGCGAAATCCGCGCCTGCGATCTTGTGTGTCGGTTTGAGAAGCCTCCCAAGCTTCGGAAAGAAAAACAACGGCCCTCTTATCGTGAAACCGTCGAGCGGATTGACCGACGACGCATACAGCTTGATCAGGACCTCCGCCTCCGTGGGCTCGGGAGTTGCGACCTCTCTAAGCCGCAGCACGTCCGCCGGTGGCCCGTATTGTGTGGTTACAATGGCATTCAATGAGCCACGCCCCCTTCGACATGCGAGAAATGTAGCATAGCTGCCGGGACCGACGAGATTTGCTCTTCGCAAGGGATCACGGGGAATCTGGGGTTGGCGATTCGGAAGATTCGTGTTCCTGCGATTCAACTGGTGCATGGTCGCCGATGCACTCATCGAGCGTGGCTGGCCGAGAAATCCTCGTCTCCCACAATTCAGGTCGGTTGACCGCCTATCCGGAAGTAATCCCCAAAAATGCGGTTCTGTCCGGATAAGCGACCATACGGATGCTATCGCCACAAATCAGTCAATTCTCAAAACCATCCCTACAGGCGGCCTGCTTCTCAACGCGTTCTCAGCGAGGAATATCAGGTCCACATCATTGCCAAGGGCAACAAGTTGATACATCTCCTCAATGGCCGAGTGGGCCCAGCCGGTATCCCCTATCAGGAAAAGGAACTTACAAGTCCTGTCGGGTGAGGTGATAGGATGTGAATCGGCGCATTCAGGGCGCCGCCGTGTCCGCGGGAAGGACTGAGTCTCCCTGAAATGTTTTCAGTTTCAGTAGTCGATTTTGATGAACTCTTTTCTGCCCGAGAGAGCGGACACCGGGCGCAGCTGATCCGAATAAGGACAGCCAGGAAAGGAGATCATTGTGAAGACATCTCTCCCTACCCGCGTGCTCCCCAAGCACCCGGATCTCGATCAACTCAAACGTCAGGCGAAGGAGTTGCTGGACGCAGTTCGTGCCGGCGAACCACATGCCTTGTCAGAAGCCGCCGCGCGATATCCTGGCGCTGACCCGCAGAAATTCGCCTTGCACGATGCGCAACTTGTGCTGGCCAGGGCGCACGGATTCCATAGCTGGCCCAGGCTCAAAGCCTACGTGAGCGGGGGCATGATCAAACCGCCGGAACTTGAATCCGACAAAGGGCGTGATGTCTGGGACACGATCACCGCCGCCGCGGCCGGCGACACGGTTACGCTTCAACGCCTGATGGAACGCGATCGGAACCTGAGCCGTGCTGAATACTTCTACGCACCGCCTATCCACTTCGCCGTACGAGAAGGGCATGCCGAAGCCGTGCGGATTCTGCTCGACGCGGGCGCAGCAGAAGCGGAATGGAACGGTTGTGACCTCGATGGCCTGATCGGAATTGCCAGGGACCGGAGTTATGAAGATATTGCTTTGCTTCTCGATGAGGTGCGCACGCGCCGCAGGCCAGTTGTGCCGGCAGAGGATCATCCCGTCCATCTGGCCGTAGAGCGCAATGATGTCCAGCGCCTTCGCGACCTGCTTAATGGAGATGCAACACTCCTGAATCGTCGCGACGCCGGCGGGAGGACGCCGCTGCATTTGGCGGTGAAGCGCTCGGCGCACGAGGTCATTGCCTTACTCCTTGATCGTGGCGCCGACATTGACGCAACCGACGGCACAGGGGCGCAAGCCGTCGACCTTGCTATATGGAGCCGGAACACACTTGTACCCGCGAGGGGCGATTTCCATACCGCTCGGCTGTTGCTGTCACATGGTGCTACCTGTGATTTGACGATTGCCGCCGCACTCGGGGACCTGGATCGGGTCACGGCACTTCTTGACCAGAACCCCGCCTGTCTTCGCGAAGTGCGTCCGAATGGGAAACGCGCACTGTCCGCGGCAGTCAAATTCGGTCACCGCGAAATCGCACGTCTGCTCTTGGAACGCGGCGCCGATCCCAATTGGCCCGAATCCGACGCACCCCGGGGGGCTTCCCTGCACGCCGCCGCCCGCGCCGGTGACCGCGAACTGGTGGAGTTGCTGCTCGCGCACGGCGCCGATTCCAACAGCCATGTGGACTCGGCGGGCAATGCGGTCTACGCAGCGAGAACGCCGGAACTGCGGGCGCTGCTCATGGCACGAGGAGGCACGCTCGATCCGTATGACCTCGTCTGGCTGGATGAGGACGACGAAGTCATTCGTCGCGTGACGGAAGACCCAAGTTCGGCGGAGCTCGGCTGCGGAGGGGTATTCACAGCCGTATGCACGCGAGGGAAGCACGATCTGCTGTTGCGCCTGCTGGACGCCGGCATCCGCGTGCCGCCGGTTGTGACCGGGTGCCACAGCTACCTCCTCGAAAACACCGAGATGCTCCGTATCCTGCTCGCAAGCGGGATGAATCCGGACTTGCCAAACTGGCAGCGGCGGACCTTTCTGCATGATCTATGCTCTGGTGACAAGCACGGCCAGACACCGGACGCATTCGAGCGCGCGCAGATCCTGCTCGACGCGGGCGCCTCGATCTCAGCCAGAGACGAGGAGTACCGTTCGACACCGCTCGCATGGGCGGCCCGGACGAACATGCCGGAGATGGTGGAGTTTCTGCTCGCCCGCGGCGCACCCACCAATCTCCCCGATGACCCGCCATGGGCCACTCCCCTCGCGTGGGCCGAGCGGCGGGGACACACAATGGTCGCCGAAATCCTGCGGAAGCATGGAGCCGCCAGATAACCGAATCGGCCCGTCGGACCACGCTAGTTCTGCCGTGATGTCTGTCGCTCGACTCTACTTGAGGTAAGCTGCGTCCACCGTTTTCGCCAGTATGAATTACAGACGGGAGATGCGAAGTTTTCTGGAATTGGACGATAGCGGCTGGATTACCGTCCACCCGGAAGTTACCCCAAAACCGGTGTAATGTCCGGGTTGGCGACAATCCGGGAGCTATCTCGCGTGGTGGCTCGAATCGCGAGGCCAAAATGGGTGACTTCTACGGATAGCGCGTTTGTCGTGACTATAAACCGGCCAGGGCCAAGCCTTTGAGCCGCCGGCTTTTACTTTCACTTTTTGGGGTTCTCTTCTAGGTCTTTGTAGATGACATGCCCTGCGTGAGCGCACCCTCTCTGTTCTTCTAACGAGAGAGGTGTCACTTTCTCGTTGGGCAGCACGGAGTCGCACCGCATGTAATTTTCAAACCCTGGGGCTGAAAATACGAACACCACCCTGACGGTCTCGGTCCCCGCGTCGACAACCATCATGTACGTTACAGGAATGTTGGTGGCTGCTGCCAGGAAGGCAAAGGTGGTTGCGGCCTGCGGATTGTTTTGCCCGATGGTCTCAAACACGATCCCAATCTGGAGGCAGTAGGCACCGGTCTGGAATAGGAATTCTCCCAGCAGGGCGATCGCAAAACTCCATGGCGCATGGGGCAGCAGGATGAGGGTCAGCGTAAAAAGGCAGCCCACCATGCCGTTGGCGAGATACTGAAGGCGCCGCGGCATCCGTTTGGCGATGATCGGAAACAGCAGGCACCCAACATCCCTGCATGCAATTAGACTAGTGCTTGTGGGAATCGCCAGTGGAGTCACCCTGGGACGGATTTTTCGCGAGTACGACTAACAATGATTCCGCTCCTATCCCGCTGCCCGTCGTCAGAAAAGGCACCATGGTGGGCGATACCGATTCATATCCCACGTCTTGCGCGGTCTTATTAGGCGCATAGAACATCAGGTGCGGGGGCACGAAACTGCTTTCTTTGGACTCGGAATCATAAACATAGTTTTCGTTCGACATCATGTAAAGGAAACCCGGCCCGGGCGCTTTGAAGCGGCCATCCTTATAACCCTTCACGATGTCATCCTTGATCTCCTCCTCGGACTTGCCCTCTGCCCGCAGCTCTTCCCTGTGCATGTAAGCAACCATAATCGTTCGGCTGCCTTCTGCGTCGAAGCACGCCGGTGCTGACGAAGTTTGCGTTGTACCTGAGAACGAACGCCAAATAAAACAACTGAAGCCGTTCGTGCCTTCGACAGCCTTCTCGTAGCCTTTGTGCCCCAGAATATAAACTGTGGCCTTATTCGACACCTCGGTTGGAGCCGCGCTCCTGGCCAGTTCGATCTGGCGCTCGCGCGGCGTGGAAGCAGTTACCAAGTGCACATCACTGGTGGGTTCCTGAGGCTTGTCTTGAGCCGCCGCACCGCTGGATAGCATGCCGATTGACAGGGCGCCGACAATATTCGCATTCATCCATCCCGTAAGCTTCATGTTTGATTCCCTTCGTTTGTTCTGCGGCATTTCCGCGAGTTGTTTAGCAGTTTGCAAGTTAAGGAAAATTCAATCTGAAGTTGGTGAGTCCTCTGCCGACAAACCAACTTCAGATTGAGAGGCTCCACAGTAGTTCATTCTTGCGGCATTCTAGTAAAAACCCACTGATCCATACGGCTCTGCCCTTCGTTGTTCGCATCGTTTACATTCCTTATCGTTTTGCGAGCTTCTAATTCGTCACTTTCAACTGAGAACAGTAACCGGAGCGGTCACACTGACTGGACGCCATGTCCGATTATCCACGGCTGACCGCGTACTCGCCGTCATCTTGCGCCTTTAGGTTCAAGCGGCAGCCATATCTCGACGGGCCCCCGGCCAGTTACGGAATCGAAATCCTCCCCATACAACTCGAAATTCGGAGCGTCTGCTACCTGCCGCCCCGATTCTGGCAGCCACTTATTCCAGATCGTTGCCGAGGTGCTTCGGATCGTCGAGATGTGATCGCGATGGGTAAACACGGCGTACTCTTGCGCCGGAATTCTCACCCGGGTCCAGTCCGCCGGAACTCGTGTGAAATCCGACACCTCCACTCCGCACGTGTAATCGAAATTCCCATCGTCATCAAAGTTGCACATCACGCCATAGGCCTTCCTTCCTACCTGCCCAGAAATACTCTCCAGATGGGGCAAGAACTTCTGCCACTGCGCCGCAATCCCGACGCAGCTCTCACAGCTATACCGTGCGCCTATACCCGCGATCAGCAATACCCTGCCCTTTTCCATGCGTGCCGCCACTTTTGCCAAGAGTTGTTCCTGCATTTTCATCGCCTCCATCACTCGGATACTCTTCAGATTTCCTTGCGCCCGTACCGCCTCCGGTGTCATCCCAAACTGCTCACGAAACGCCCGCGTGAACGCCTCGTGCGAACCATATCCCACGTCGAGCGCCACATTCAGAATGTCCGGCGCGCCCTCCACCAAGGCCCGTGCCGCCTCCGTTAATCGCCGCCCGCGAAGGTACCGCATTATCGGAAACCCCATGGTGACCGCAAACACCCTCGACATGTGATACCGTGACACGCAACAAGCGTCCGCAATCTCTTCGAGCGTTAGTTCGCGGCCAAAGTGGCTCTCAATAAACCACAGAGCCCGGCTCACCGGAGTCGCACTCCCATCATCCATCTCCAACCTCATCACTACGAAGCCACAATATCCGAATCATTCGGTGGGCCGCTTGATCGCCGTTGCTGTTCTGCGCAGGCCAAGCCACAATCGACGGCGCGAGCAAGTCTCACAAACCGGTCTTCCTTCACGGACTACCAGATGTCGGACGTGCAACGAAGGGATCTCGTCGCCATCTGATGTTGCTGTCGGGTTCAATTACGGATATCCACACTTCACACGGGACGAGTCGAAGACGGTCTACCTGGACGAGCTGACCAAGGCGCACGTACGGAGCTGAGAGGCTTCCTATTGCCCCGGAAGGCTCTAAAGTGCCGCCTTGAACGGCCCCGATTTCTCAACTGTCGCAAACAGACCATAGTGCTCATTGACCCCGATTCTGATCGGTGTCTGTCTTCGGCAAGTTGCTGTAAAAACCGGCATCTCGGACACGTGATTGCGGCCGATTGACCCCTTGCCGATTTCTCAATGAGTGCTAAATCCAAGTCATTGACGTTGCGCTCGAAAACCGGATTCCTGGCGGATCACCGGCCACCCGAAAGTAGGCCTAAAAACGGCGCATGATCGCCTTGTGGCGAGGAGGCCACGAGGCGATGAAGCAAAAGCCACGTTCCCTACAGCGCAAGCACCCCAAGACACATCTACGGTTGCCAGATCTCGAATACTCTAAGACAGCCGTGTTGAACAGCTTGACCAGTGTCGACGGCCAACGTGGATATGGCCACGCGATCGACGAATTCGTCGATTGGTACTGCTCGGAGCCCCGTCTTGCTTTGAACCGAACGGTGGTTCTCCGCTATCGCACCTACCTCGAAGCACGCCAACTCGCGCCTGGAACCATCAACCTTCGACTGGGCGCCGTCCGGCGTCTCGCCTATGAGGCAGCGGACTCCGGCCTCTTGAGCTCCGATCTGGCTGCTGGGATTCGCCGGGTAAAGGGCGTAAGAAACCTCGGAGTCCGTCTCGGCAACTGGCTGAGCTCGGAGCAGAGTCTCGCACTCTGGCAGGCTCCCAACTGCAAAGTCCTGAAAGGCAAACGAGACCGCGCGCTTCTTGCGCTGTTGCTCGCCTGTCTGGGTCGGCACGAAGCGGTCGCCCTGAGACTGGAACACTTGGAACAACGGGAAGAACACTGGGCCATCGTCGACCTGAAGGGCAAGGCGGGACATGTTCGTACAGTACCTGTGCCCGGCTGGGTCATGGAAGAGCTGCGCGTCTGGTTGAATGCATCAGGGATCGACCGAGGAAAGATCTTCCGTCGAGTCACCAAGATGGGAAAGACTCTGGGTGAAGGAATGACGGAGAAGGCTGTCTGGCACATCGTGAAAGACTCCACGAAACGGATCGGATTGGAGAAACTGGCTCCGCACGACCTTCGACGGACCTGTGCCCGACTCTGCCACGCCGTGGGAGGAGAATTGGAGCAGATCCAGTTCCTTCTGGGGCATGTCTCCATTCAGACGACGGAACGCTACCTCGGCTGCAAACAGCGGATTCGTTCGGCGTTCAATGATCGAATTGGGATCAAACCTCGCGCTTGAATGGCGAACGCTCCAACTGGCAACCCGCACGGATTGTCACCGTCTCTCCGATTGAGCCCGCGTCATCGCCCAACCGGCAGTTCTGGTCGAGTGTTGACAACGTCTAACTGACGGTTTGGCCACAACCCTACCGAGATGTACGCTAGACGCATTAACATACTCAGGAGCCCACTATTCAGAGCTTTTCTGATGCGCTCCCGCAGCAGGTGGACACAGACCCTTTTGTCTCGAGGTGCGCGATGAGTCGTACATTCAACGCGGTGATGCGAGTGATCAGCAGCCTCATCGGTGTCTTGATGGTTCTGATGGGAGGGATCTGGATTCTGCAGGGGCTGAATCTTGCTTGGGGCTCTCTTAGTCGCAGCTTCATGCAAGGCGATCAACATTGGGTGTTCTACGGCGCAATCATGCTGATTGTCGGAGTGTGTCAGGTCGTTTGGAGCAACACCCGTCAACGAGAATGAGATCCGTCGACCATACGGGCGACAGAACTCAAGACTCCTCAGGGCTCAGCGGCTCATCCGAAACGACGTAACTTCCGAGTTGGCGACAATGCAGAACGCGACGTAGTCGAGGCTGCCCACAGGTTGGTTACTTTCCGTAGGCCTGGGCGACTTGGCCGACGAGCTTAGCCCAGGCCATATCCATGGCCCCGTACACCTCGCCGGCCTCCGGTCGCGCATTGTCCTTGAGGATTTCCACCATCAAGGTCGCGTAGTCCGAGACAATAACGCCCGCCTGTAGCATGCGCAGGAGCCCAACTTGCCGCTTGGTCTCGCTGAATGTTGCTGAGGCGTCGACCGCCACATAGGCGTCGAACCCTTTACCCACAGCTGTGATCGCAGGAAAAGCCGCGCAGACTTCGAGCGAGATGCCGGCGAAAATCAGCTTCTTGCGGCTGGTCGCCTCGATCGCGCGAGCTACGCGAGTGTCGTCGAATGCGTTGACCGATGAACGGTCGATGATCTCGATGCCAGGGAGCGCGTCCACGAGTTCGGGGAATGTCGGACCCCACATACTGTCGCGCGCCGTCGTGGTAACGATGATCGGCAACTTCAGCGCTTTCGCCGCTTTGGCCAGGGCCACTACATTGTGTTTCAGCTCGCCGATCGAATAGTCACGGACGCCCGTCATCAGACCTAACTGACGATCGACGAGGATAAGCGCCGCATTTTGAGCAGTCAGGGGCTCGTAGGGGTGGATTTGATTGGTCATGGCATTCTCCTTCGATTTCTATGGCTGCTGTGCGTTGCGCCAATAAATTAACCATAGCCGAGCAACAGTCGGGACCGTTAGCTACCTCAATTACCATAGATTGGTGCAATTAGAGCAACAATAGTCAATGGAAGATCTAAATGACATCTACTTCTTTGCCTCGGTCGTTCGATATGGCGGATTTTCCGCGGCGGCACGCACGATCGGGGTTGAGAAAACGCGCCTGAGCCGCCGCATCGCCGCACTGGAGAGACGGCTGGGTGTCCGTTTGCTCCAGCGGACCACCCGGGCCCTCGCTCTAACAGAAGCCGGACAGCGCTTCTTTGAGCGATGTGTAGCGACCGTCGAAGGAGCACAGGCGGCCTATGACAGCGTGGCGGAATTGCGCGAGGAACCTGCGGGACTCGTTCGCCTCAGCAGCCCGGTACTGCTGACTCAAAGGTGTCTGGCTCATGCACTCCCCGGCTATATGACGGTGCATCCAAAAGTCTCTGTCTTCGTCGATGCGACAGACCGGACCGTAAATCTGATTGAGGAGCGATTTGATATCGCCATCCGGGCACAGCCAGTAATAGAGGACGTTGCGGGCTTGGTGGCGAAAACTCTCGGTAATTCCAAACGCGTGCTGGTCGTCAGCCCTACCTTTCTCGATCACTACGGGCGACCGGAAAATCCAGCCGACTTGCCGAAGTTCGCCACCGTCGCCAGCACCGACGATATATTCGACCGTGGGGCGCGCTGGAACTTAACGAATCTTGCTAATGGGGCGCAACAGATCGAGTTGAAGCCGAGACTTGTAACAAGTGATCTGCGCGTGAGACTTCAAGCTGCGATACACGGCATTGGCATCGCATTGCTGCCAGAACAAGTGGTCTCTGCACCGCTAAAAGAGGGGCTTATTGAACGAGTGTTGTCGGAATGGTCTGGGGCGAAGAATATTCTGCACTTGGTTTACCCGACCCCGCGGGGAATGCTGCCGTCGGTAAGGAGTCTTATTGACTATCTCATGATCCATGTTCCAGCTTGGCTCGAGGAAAGGAGCATTTAGAGCTCGCATGGCGAGCGTAACCCTGACGGAACTCTAGCGGCAGGGTCCGGGCCAATCCAGAAAATAGCGTCGCAACTGACGCCCCGCTCGGCGCGTGCCGGACGGGCGTGGCACGACCTATAAGTGGGCCAATGGTCTGTGTTAATCGTGGTTGGATAACCGCCCCTCCTGGAAGTTACCCCAAAACGGGCGTAATGTCCGGGGCGGCGGCAAACCGACCGGAACTCGGAAAAACTCCCTACTTCACGGCTCAACGAGCGCATTGGCCTGTTCTCGTCAATTGGGAACGGTTGACGGATTGCTTCCCACAAGCCGGCTTATCAGAACAAATGAGTGACTCAATTTCCGGCCGCGGTCAGTAGCCGATTGACGAATGACGCCCTGCGCTTCGCTGATACAGAGCCGGCGTAGTTCCGAAGGTTCGATGAAATTGAACGATAAAGGAACTAACACTGTCGTACCCGATAGCGATCGCTGTATCCGTCACTGAGAACCCTTCGGCCAAATGTTCAAGCGCTCGTTTCATGCGGGCCATCGTGCGCCATTCAACGAACGACATCTTTGTCTCCATACGAAAGTGCCTCGACAAACTTCGTTCTGAGAAACCAAAGCTCCTGGCAAAGGCGCTTAGGGAACGATTATCCGAAGGGTCCTGAATCAGTTTCGCGGCCATACTCGCCAAGCGGTGATCCGCAGGGATGGGAAGCTGAAGCTCATCACTCTCCGCAGACTGTAGTTCTTCGAGCAGCACATCCATGAGTTTGTTCGCGGGAGCGCCGTTGCTCGTCCGGTTCCTACCGACATGGCAGATACGGTCAAATAATGCCTCTGTCAACGGCGTCAATTTTAGGATAGTAGGCTGTTGGGGAAGCCACTCGCAAAGGCTCCGATGCAGATAAGCAACCCATCCCATCCGAGTACCATAGGACGCTCCGGCATGCGTAATTTCGGGAGGAATCCAGCCTATTCTCCGCTGTGGAAGCATCAGGTTCGCTCCTTCCACGCCAATGATAAGCAGTCCGTCAGCTACTACCGAGAGTTGCCCCTCCGGATGCCGGTGAGGCGCCTTCCCATCTCGGGGCCCGCGGGTTTGATCGAGAGACACGGCAAATCGCTGTCGCTTCTTCAGCATTTTCTCGGTGAAGGATGCGGTTGGCCGGATTTCCATATT
Organism: uncultured Acidobacteriaceae bacterium; assembly: GCA_963717225.1. GTDB lineage: Bacteria > Acidobacteriota > Terriglobia > Terriglobales > Acidobacteriaceae > PALSA-350. The sequence goes on from CAVQWB010000019.1 coordinate 150,477, forward strand.
AATTGGCATTATAGCGTTAGCATGCAACTACTATATCGGGCACCATCGTCTTGTGGGTACGGGCTGTTTGAATGCCGACGGTCTGGACCAATAAATAGGGAGGTTGCCAGATGTCTGACACACCAGCCAAGCCAATTAGCACCGACAAGGGCGGCGACAAGGAAACGCTCGTCTCAATCGTCAAGGAGATGACTGAGTCCATGACCGGAGCTCAAAGCACTCGGCACTGGGCCGATGACGCCCTATGGTTCGACATCCCTCCGTTTGCCTCGCGGGGTATTCAGCCAGCACTGAAGTTTTTTGACAGGGTTTTCGGCAGTTTCCAGTCTTGCAAGATAAATATTCTCGAAACGGATGTCGTGGTGAACGGCAACATGGGCCTCGTTTGCACGATTCAAAGAGTGAACGTCGCACTGAAGACGGGCGATGCGAGAAGCCTCATGGTGCGCGAGACTGATTGTTTCGAGAGGCGAGACGGGGAGTGGAAGTTGATTCATCAACACGCCTCCGTTCCATCGGGCGGAGACTGGGACGGTAAAATCATCACGGCCTAGCTCGGAGCTATGAAAGTAGACCACTGCTGGTCGGCTGGTAACGATAAACGTTATTCTTGTCAGTACGCGGCTTGTCATTGTCAGATGACGCCAAATCGCCAAAGCACTCATCGGCGCAGCGTTCTGGACGAATGACCGCCTGTCCGGAAGTAATCTCCAAAAATGCGGTTCTGTCCAGATAGGCGACAATCCACCCGAAACGCCCCAAGGCTATCTAGTCAACCTCAATGCGTGACTCGCCCTGATTCGTTCGCGCCAACAGAAGCCTTAGCGTCAGTGTTTCCCCCGTGAACGGGCTATTCATATACACTAACTGGCCTGCGACGAAGTAAGGCATGAATATGAGTGACATCGCATGGGCGACGGAGCATTCTGTTGAGACAACGGCAACTCCTGCGTTTACATGGATGTACATGACTGATGTGAAAAACTGGGACGACCCTCCTGCGGAATTTAGACTGAATGGATCGTTCACGAGTGGATCACTCGGTACCACCAAGATACCAGGGCAAGCGCCGCGGCAGTGGCGGCTGCGAGAAGTCAAGCCGCATGACTCGTATACGATAGAGATCGCTCTGGAAGGAGCAGTCATTTTATGCAAGTGGGTGTTCAAGGAGCTTCCTAACAGTCAAACTCGATTGACGCAGCACATTACCTTGGAAGGCGAAAACGCCTCGTCATACAAGGGCGACGTCCAGCGAACGTTCGATCTTACTCTTGCGCCGGGAATGAGCAGAATTGCAATCGCCATCGACCGGGCTTATGCGCGCGATCCGCGTCATTACAAGCAAAACTGAGGTTGGTCGGCCAACCGGGCAGATAGGTGGCTGGTCTTTCGGTTCGGTTTATGCCAAATCGCCATAACCGCTCACTTAGAGCTCTCGATAGGCAAAACCCACCAGCGGCGGATTGCGGGCGAATCACGGGCAATCCTGAAGTGATCCTGCGAAATGCCTGCAAAGTCGGAATTTCCGTAACTTCCCGGCCCGGAGGCGTCAGGTGGGAGCAAGTTACCGGAAATCCCGTTTTTCAGGCATGACGGCTCTATAGTTGAGATTGCTGCTGTGGGGATAATGTCCGGGTTGGCGACAATCCGACCTGGACCCGCGATTCGACGTTCAACCCGTCTGGATGACTGCGTTGGCCTGAAGGCAACAGTTGAGACTTTGAGTTGCGAAACGATAGCCGCAGCGCTCATTCTGGACACAACACCTTCAGTTTGGAACGATAGCTTCCGTCGGATGTTGATACGCGACGGGTCGCGGCGCAACGAGCGGTTTAGTGCGCGATTTTTGTTGCGACCCCCAGTGTTATCGATTTACCGTGAATGCATCGGGGAGCGCCGCTGACAGTCCTTGTCTAATTCGTCCTCTCACACTGCCTCACCTGGATGGTGGGTTGGGGTATGTTCTCGTGTTGTGGCAACCGAGAGGATCAGCGGAAGTGAATCTGGAACAATTTGGATGGAGTGATTTCTTCGCGCGGCAGTGCGAAGGAGGGATTCCCGCGCGAGTTGCTTCGGCGTGCCGCGAGCGATTCCTAGTGTGGACCGAGGGCGGCGAAACGTATGCGGAGCCCAGCGGTTCGTTGCGATATGAGTCACCGCTTTGGCCTGCGGTGGGCGACTGGGTAACGCTGCGCGAGGATACACCGACGATCGAGCGGGTTCTGGAGCGGCGGACGACGCTTTCGCGCCGGCAACCGGGCCGGGATGCGAGTGAGCAGGTGCTGGCAGCGAATGTCGATGTGCTGTTCATCGTGTGCGGCCTTGACCGCGACTACAATCCGCGGCGGTTGGAGCGCTACTTGGTGCTTGCTCACGACTGTGGGGCAAGGCCAGTGATTGTGCTGAACAAGGCGGATCTCGCAGATGAACTCGGATTCGATCTGGAGGAAGTGATGACACGGACGAGTTTGTTGGCGGAAGAGGAGACGGTGCTAACTCTGAGTGCGTTGACCGATAGCAGTCTCGACGCATTGGCCGCAGAGCTGGCGCCTGGCCACACGGCGGCGATGGTCGGCTCATCGGGAGCGGGAAAGTCGACGATCCTGAACAGGTTGCTTGGCATTAGGCGGCAAAAAACGGGTGCAGTGAGGGCTAGGGATGATCGCGGCCGCCACACAACCACAACCCGAGAGCTCTTTATGATGCCGGGCGGATGGTTGCTCATCGACATGCCGGGGCTACGAGAGGTTCAGCTTTGGGCTGATAGCGACGCTGTGGACGCCGGATTTCGGGATATTCAGGAACTGGCAGCAGCATGCCGATTTCGCGACTGCACACATGCGGGCGAGCCAGCATGCGCGGTGGTGAATGCAGGAGTTGATGGAGCGCGGCTCGCGAATTATCACAAGATGCTGCGCGAGCTCGAGTTTCTCGAGCGAAAAGCCAACCCGGAGCTTGAGCGGCAAACGCGGGCAAAGTGGAAGGCTATTCATAAGGCGATGCGGCGGCATCCAAATCGGGACTGGTAGACGGAGCCGTCATGTGGTGCGGAAAGCCGCGAGTTCCGGGCGAGTGACCGCCAAGCAGGAAAGTAATTCCCAAAAAATGCGGTTCTGTCCGGATAGGCGACCATAAGGACACGACCCATCCCCGAGACCTATGGTGTTTGTCGTGACTGATCCGCGCCTGGGGGCGCCGTCTTTCATGTCGCATTTGTGCGATGGATAATTCGGAACGCTTGAGCCCTCGTTTACAGTGGCCTCTTTGTCCCGAAACCTACCCTTTGTGAGACGGCCCGTCGGTCAGAAGATCGGCTGCAGAAATATCCGGCCATACGCGATGAACGCCATGAGGAGGCCCCGGACGCCGCTCAAGGTCATGGGCGCGACCTCGCGGTACTTGACGTGCAGCCCGACGAACACGAGGCTCTCGACCGCCAAGACCGTGGCAGCCAGGATCGTCAGCGGCGGGCTGCCAATGGAACGCGATGAGAGACCAAGGCCTGGATCGCGAGCGAATCTACGATTAATCCTGGCATCCTCGTTTTGCCTGCAAAGTCACTTGGGGCTCCCTTAGTCGCAGCTTCATGCAAGGCGATCAACAGTGGGTTTTCTACGGCGTAATCAAATCAATTTCCCTTTCAGAGAGCCGCATGCACTTCAATCTGGCCCGGGTTTGGACCAGGGAACAATACTATCGACTATGAAAGCGACCGAACTTCAAAATTGTGGCGGCAATCCAACTCGCTGAATAACGGACCGGTACCGATGATCTTCATGCACAAAATCGAACGCCGGATCAGATTGAATGAAAAGCAGATCCGGTGACCGCTGCGCCAGACCTTCTTCGAGAAGCGTCAGCGTCTTCTCCCGATCACTCAGCTCCGCGTAAAGCTCTGCCTCGTCCACTGGCGAGACATAATGCGACTTGGCGCGTTCCAGGAGTGTGGCCAGACGCCAGCGGACCACTGCCGTGTAACCGCCGTGAATGAAAGCCCTCTTCACTGCCTGCGCAGATTGCGTATCGCCTTCCGCCGCCAACGCTCTGGCGAGAAAATCAGTCGACTCCCTCATCATTCCCTTGCCCCGCTGTGCTTCGGAGATGTTTTCGAGCAGAGCGGGATTCTGTGGGTAGGTCTTGAGCCGGAATTTGCCCTCTCCGAGAGCGGCATCGTAATCACGAATGTTGTCGTAGGTCATCACCAGTCCCCACGGCCGGACAAACGGATTGAATTCCATCGCCTTCTTCTGCACTGCGACCGCTTCCGTTTTCTGATTCAGCACGGCAAGCAGTTTGGCTTCGAGCTGATAATTGTCGGCCGAATGTGGATCCAGCTCGTAAGCACGGCGAATCTCTCTGCGGGCGTGTTCCCAATCCCAGTGATAAAAGAAGAAGATCGCCGCAAGATTTGAGTGTCCTTCTGCCAGCGAGGGGTCGAGCTGGAGCGATTTGACTGCGGCGCTTTGCGCTTGCGGCCATCCATCTCGTGGATCGATGTAACCGTCAACCGAGTTCCCGGCATAGTATTCTGCGACACCCGCCCACCCTGGCGCATAATCCGGCTGTATGGCGACAGCGTGAAGAAAGTTCTTGCCTGCTTCATCGTAGTCAAAGTTCTCCCACAGGTAACGGCCGCGCAGGTATGCGTCGTGGGCTTCGGGGTTTACGTAACTGCTGACAGGCCGCGCGGGAATAGCCTGGTGAAGTTCTTTGGCAATCGCAGCCGCCGCTTCGTCGGGGAGCGAAGGTGCGTCGCCAAAGCTTCGATCGTAGCTCTCCGCCCATAGATGCGAGTCGGTGTCTGCCCTGATCAGCTGCAATGTCAGATGTACGTGATCATTGTTCCGCGAAACCGAACCCTCGAGGATTCCGTCCACATTGAGCGCACGGGCGATTTCGGGGAGCGGCCGGTGTGCGCCCTTATATTGCATGACCGAGGTACGCGAGGGGATGCGCAGCGTCGAGTCCTTCGCCAGCATCGTTATCAGCTCATCGGTCATGCCGTCGGCGAAATACTCCTGCCCCGGATCGCCGGACAAATTGTCGAGCGGCAGCACCGCCAATGAGTGGATGCCTGCTTCTGTCGCTCGATTATGGTGGATCCGGAAGCGCGCCGCGAGGCCTACCGCCGCGGCTGCAAGCAGAACGCATGGAATCGCCCAAGCCAGCCATTGCCAACGGGCGCGATTTCCGGCCTTCTCCGGTGAGATCAGCGCAGGCTCTGCCGCTACCGTTATCGGGCCCTCAGGAAGCCCGGCCTCGGTATCGGTTCGGCTCGGCTCGCTGTCATCGCCGTCCTGCACGGCGGCCGGTGCAATGAACCTGTATCCCACGCCGGTGACAGTCTGTATGAAACGCGGAGCTTCAGCGTCGTCGCGGAGGAGGTAACGGAGCTTGCTGATGGCGGTGTTAATGCCGTGTTCAGTGTCGACGAACACCCCACTGGACCAGAGGCGCTGGGCGATTTGGTCGCGAGTGACGAGCTGGCCTTTGTGTGAGGCGAGCAGGATGAGCAGTTCCATGGGCTTGCGCTCGAGGCGCAGCAAATGGCCGTTGCGAAGCAGCTCGAAGCGGCCCGGGTCGAGCCGGAAGTCACCGAATTGGTAGACGGGACCGGGCACGGAAGTAGGCGGGACCTCCTGCGCGGGGGAGCTTACAGATAAGGGTGTATCAGGAAAGTGCGAGATTTAAAAGAGGTTATTGCTTCACCAAAACTTTACCTCGCGCTTTACCCCCGCGCCATTGCATCGGCGGCTCGAGCCAGCGTTATCTCTGGGCAGCCGGCTATTTGCCGGCCGGGAGGGAAAACAAATGAAGACGAGGCACTGGAGGTTCGCGCCGGCGCTGTCTGCGCTAGTGGTTGCGTTGACGATGGTTCCGAGTGCGTTGGCGATGTGTGGTTTGCCAACGAAACCAATCAAACCCATGGACTGGCGCCCGCAATATGGCGCGGCGCATCCGTCACTGGTCCGGATAGCGCTTGACGCCGATGATGACTGGCGCGAACCATCCATCATCGGTATGTGGCATGTGATCTTTACGGCTGAGACTCAGAACGGAGAGCCCGTCCCCGTCAAGGGAGGAGCAGTGATCGACAATGCCGTGGTGGTGTGGCACAGCGACGGAACGGAGATCATGAATTCCGCTCGCGCGGCGCAGGATGGAACCTTCTGTCTGGGCGTGTGGACCCGCACGGGAAAGTACAGTTACTACCTCAATCACATTCCCTGGCAGGGAAATGTGTATGACCCCACAGTGCCACCGGACACCATTGGGAAGCCCCAGGATGGGGGCCAGATCCTTGAAAAGATCACTCTGAGCCCGGACGGTAATTCCTATTCCGGAACCTTCACCCTGCAGGCATACGACACGTCCGGAAACATCTACGCGTCGTTCACGGGTGTGATCTCCGCAAAACGCATCACCACGAGCACTGCTTTCACTGATCTGCTCTGAAAAAAAGCTGGTTCAGTTTTTGGCCGGGCGGCGGGAACTGGATAACTCGCCACCCGGTTGCTGCTCTACCAAATCACCTGGTTATGGCCACCGCACTCCAAATCCGCAAAATTCCCCGATTGGGGTCGTGTGACCGCCCACCGGAAGTTACCCCAAATTGGAGTTCTGTCCGGATAGGCGACAATCCGACCTGAACCCGCGATTTTGACCTTCAACCCGTCTGGATGAATGCGTTGCCCTGTTACCGAGAGTTGACGCCGTTGTCCATGGAGATCGGTAAACGGTTGCCGACTCCCGGGAACCGATCAGTCATTCCTGAGTGGTTCTCGATCTGGGATTCCGCGAGAGCTCAATGATCTGCGGCATACAGTGAGCGGCAAGAAGCCGCCTTCATTCTCCAATCGAACATGTCAGCCCAGATTCGAAAATCAGTCTTGTATTTGTCCACTTGACATTCAAGTGAAGTGAGATGTCTACTTGGATAGCAAGTGAAAAAGATGTCCATTCCGATATTGCAAGGCACACTCGATCTGATGATTCTCCGCACCCTGGCCACGATGGGACCGCAGCATGCGTATGGTATTGCAAACAGGCTCCAGCATGTTTCGGAGGACGCACTAAACCTCAACCAGGGCACTATCTATCCGGCACTTGTCCGGCTGGAGCAACACGGCTGGACACGTGGCTCCTGGAGCAAGACGGAGAAGAACCGCGAAGCAAAGTACTATGCCATCACGAAGGCGGGATTGAAGGCACTAGAAGAAGAGACCGTGCGCTGGCGTCAGATGTCCGGCGTGGTGGAAAAACTGTTGGCGGAGGAGCAATAGTGTTGTCGCGTTCAAGACGAATTCTGTCCAGGTTCCGCAATCTTTTCCGCAACAATCGTGCAGAAGAAGAGCTTGCGCGCGAAGTTGCGTCGCATCTTACGCTGCTTGCCGACGACTTCAAACGCCGCGGCATGTCGCCTGAAGAAGCCCGGCTGGCCGCGAAGCGCGCCTACGGCGGTGTGGAACAGGCAAAGCAGGCGCATCGCGACGAGCGATCCCTGCTTTGGATCGAACAGACGATACAGGATCTGCGCTATGCCCTGCGTATGCTGGCAAAATCGCCGGGCTTTGCCACAGTTGCGATTCTTACGTTGGCGCTCGGCATCGGCGCCAACACCGCCATCTTCAGCGTTATCGATGCGGTAATGCTGCGGGCGCTACCGGCTGAAGATCCGCAGCACCTGGCGATCTTCAGCTGGAGCTCACATCACGATCCGAAGCTGCGTAATCACAGCGATTTCGGCGACTGCGACGGCAATGGCGGCACGAGGGATTGCTCATTTTCCGTGCCGTTTTATGAGGCTCTGCGCAGCCACACGGCCACATTTTCCGGCGTGGCAGCGTTCGCGGGTCCTCGTGAGGTGGGTTTCAGCGGCAACGGACCGGCGACTATCGCGCGCGGCGAGTACGTCTCGGGCGATTACTTCTCGACCGTCGGCGCAAAGACAGTCCTGGGGCGGCCGCTGGGCCTTGCAGACGATGCGCCCACTGCATCGCCGGTGATTGTGCTGGACTACGGCTACTGGCGGCGCGCCTTTGGCGCCGATCCATCCGCCGTAGGCCGCACTGTACACCTCAACAACATGGATGCCGCCATCGTGGGCGTCGCCGAGCCGGGTTTCACCAGCCTGACGCCGGGTAAGAGCCAGGACTTCTTCATGCCGCTGTCGCTTGCCAAGCGCGTTCGGGGCGAATGGTGGGGGACAGGGGACCGGTTGTCCGATCCGGCAAGCTGGTGGGTCGTGCTGGCCGCCGGCTCAAACCGGGAGTTTCCATCGAGCAGGCACAGGCTGAGGCATCAACACTCTTAAACGCAGAGGTGCTGCACTTAGCCAAGCCGGTCTTCAGCGAGGGCGACACGCCCGCTCTGCGGCTTTTGCCGGCGCGAGAGGCTTTGAACGGCGAGAGCAGCGAGATTGCACCCATGCTCGAACTCATCATGACCGCGGTGGGGTTTGTCCTGCTCATCGCCTGCGCCAACGTAGCCGGTCTGATTCTGGCGCGCTCTTCTAATCGGCAAAAGGAGTTGGCCGTGCGCCAGGCGCTGGGTGCCGGACGCGCACGGATTGTGCGCCAGCTCCTGACCGAGAGCCTGCTGCTGGCAACCTGCGGCGGTGCGCTCGGCATTCTGGTTGCTGTTTGGGGCGTGCACACTCTCACCAGGTTGATGTCCAGCGGCCTCGAGCGGCTCTTCCCGTTTGTCATCGCTCCGGATTGGCGCGTGCTGGCGTTCACCAGCGGCGTTACGTTCGCCACGGGCATCCTGTGCGGTCTTGCGCCCAGCTTCCGCAGCGCGCGCCCCGACCTTACGCCATCGCTCAGGGAGAATGCATCGTCCATCTCCGGCGGCGCATTGCAGGGTGGCCCGCGTGTCCGGCCAGGCGACGCGCTGGTTGTGGCGCAGGTAGCGCTCTCGGTCGTTGTGCTGGTGGCCGCGGGCCTGCTGGTGCGCACCCTGCATAAGCTGCAAACACTCGATCCGGGTTTCGATACGCAAAACGTTCTGCTCTTCGGCATTCATCCCAGCCTGGCCGGATATAAGAACCATCAAACGGTCGAGCTCTACCGGCAATTGCAGGAGCGGTTCGAAGCGCTGCCCGGCGTGGTGTCTGCCAGTTATTCCGAGGACGCGCTCTTAAGCGGAAGCTGGTCAGCCGGTGACGTGCACCTTGACGGTGCGCCTCCCAAATCGAATGTCAACACTGCTAAGCTCCGGGTGGGACTGGATTTCTTCCGGACGATGGGCATTGCCGTGCTTGCCGGCCGCGCTTTCACGCCCGCCGACGTTGCCTCGGAAGAGGCGACGTACGCGTTGATGATTGGGGCGGCAGAGGCCGCCGCATCGGGTGGCCCAGCCAAGGCCGCGCAGCCGAAATTGGGGCCGCAGCCGGCTCCTGAGCCTGTTCTCGTCAATCAAGCGTTTGCCAGGAAATTCTTCCCCAACCAGAGTCCTGTCGGCCTGCATTTGGGCAATGCGCAACGCGATGAGCCGGCAACGGGGCCACAGCCTGGCTATCTCATCGTTGGCATTGCCGGCGACACCAAATACTCTCGATTGCGGAGAGATATCATGCCCACCATTTTCTTGCCCCTGGTGGGCAACAGCGCCCACTTCGAGTTGCGTACCGTCGGAGACCCCGCCGCATTGGTTAAACAGGTGCGCGCCATCGTCTCGCAGGCCGACAACAACCTGCCCCTCTTCGATGTGCGAACGCAGGCTCAGCAGATTGAGCAGGCGCTCTATCAGGAGCGGCTCATGTCCCGCTTGTCGAGCTTCTTCGCATTGCTGGCCCTGATACTGGCGTGCATCGGCTTGTATGGATTGCTTTCGTACGAAGTGGCGCGCCGGACCCGCGAACTGGGGATTCGCATCGCGCTTGGCGCGCAAAGGCGCGAACTAATGCGGCTTGTGGTGCGGCGCGGACTTGTGCTGGCGCTTGCTGGCGCTGTCATCGGCATCGGCGCTGCCAGGGCGGTTACGGGGCTCATGGCCGCTATGCTCTATAGCGTACGTCCTTACGATCCTGCCACCTTTGCGAGCGTTTGCTTCCTGCTGATGCTGGTCGCGCTGGCCGCGTGCTCGATCCCAGCGCGGCGAGCTACGCGCATCGACCCCATGGTCGCTCTGCGCGACGAGTGATGCACACTGCCAAAATGACTGTTCCTCAATTGATCGATTCGACAACTAACACATCGAATCATTTCCCCAATCGACGCGAAGGAATGCAAGGGGAGCGTTACGAGAGGCATCGCGCAAAATTCACTGGGGAAAGGCTTGCAGTCTACCGCATCTTGTAGTAGCTTGATCCTGCCATGCCCCTGCCGAAGCTGACCAGGTTAGAGCTCCAAATCATGGGGACACTCTGGAGCAACGGGCCGTGCTCCATTCGCGAGTTGCTAGAGGCATTCCCCAAGGACGAACGGCTGGCCTACACAACCGTTCAGACGGTGGTCTACAGGCTCGAAGCAAAGAGAGCAATCCGGCGCACGAGCAAGTTTGGCAACGCGCATGTCTTTGAGGCGGTCGTTTCACGGGATTCCGCGCAGCATCGAATGATCGACGATCTGGTCGCGCTGTTCGGCGGCAGGCGATTGCCGATCGTTACGCACCTGATCGAGTCGGGGAAACTAACTCCGGAGGAACTGCGCGAGGCCCGCGCCGCGCTGCGAAAGGCGACGAAACGGGAGAAGCCGGAATGATTCCGGACAGCCTCCTACCCATCGCAAACCACTTGTGGCAATCCACGCTGTTTGCCTGGATCGCAGGTCTCCTGACTCTGCTCTTGAGAAAGAACCGGGCGCATGCGAGGTATTGTCTATGGCTGGCGGCCTCGGCGAAGTTCCTGGTCCCTTTTTCGTTACTGATGCTTGTGGGTGGGCTGGTTGGACGGCATTCGGTGGTCCTGCCTGCGCCGACGCGCGTACCAGTTCTCGTTGAGCAGGTGAATGAGCCTTTTGTGGCCGAGGTTCCGTCAGGAGCGGTAGCGATGCCGCACGCGTCGAAATCAGCTCTTGTTGTTCCGACGCTGGTTGCGTTGTGGGCGATTGGCTGCGGCGCTTTGGTGTTCTCGTGGTGGATGCGATGGCGCCGAATGCAGGTTGCCCTCCGCGCGGCGTCGCCGGTGCCTTTGGGGATCGGAATTCCTGCCCTGTCTTCGGCATCGATCCTTGAGCCTGGCGTATTCGGCGTATTCCGTCCGGTGTTGCTGTTACCGGACGGGATTGGGGATCGCCTCGCGCCCGCGGAACTTCAGGCAATTCTCGCTCACGAGTTGTGTCACGTTCGCCGCCGCGACAATCTGGCGACGTTGATGCACATGGTTGTCGAGGCTGTCTTCTGGTTTCATCCGTTGGTCTGGTGGCTGGGGGCCCGCTTGATGGACGAGCGCGAGCGGGCCTGCGACGAAGAGGTGCTGCGGATGGGGAGTGAAGCGGAAGCCTACGCGGAGGGAATCCTCAAGGTTTGCGAGCTGTACTTGCAATCGCCGCTCAAATGCGTAGCGGGCATGACCGGGGCGAATCTCAAGAAAAGAATCGAGGCGATCATGGCAAACCGGCCTATGCGAAACCTGAGTTTGCCAAAGAAGGTGGGACTGGTGCTCGCGGCAGTCCTCGCGATCGCGATTCCGGTGATTCTTGGCATCACCAACGCGCCTGGACTGCGGGCACAGGCCCAGTCAATCTCGCAACCGGATATAACTGGCATCTGGCAGGGCAAATTGATGGTACCGCAGGCACCTAATGGAGAAATACGAATTGTCTTCAAGATATTGAAGGCTGACGAGGGCGCTCTTAAGGCGACGTTTTACATGATTGACCGGCCCGTCCCGGGCTTGCCTGCCGCGGTCGCGAGTCAAGGCTCAAACGTAACTATAACGGTTCCGGGAATCGGGGGCACCTACGAAGGCAAACTGGATGCAGACGCGATTGCCCTGACGGGCAAGTGGAGCGCGACCGATGGAACGGCGAGGCCTCTGACCCTGGCGCATGTGAAAGACGACGCTGCGTGGGAAGTCCCAAAGCCACCGCCTGCACCGAGAATGATGGCTGCGGACGCCGATCCGGTATTCGAAGTAGCCACCATCAAACTCAGTGACCCGAACCGGCCGGGGCGGAGGCTGTTCTCTATACGAGGTACCGAGGTGATCGCTGTTGACACGACGGTAAGCGACCTGATCGCCTTCGCCTATGGCGTTCATGCCGCGCAGATTAGCGGCGCGCCGGCCTGGGTTGAGTCGGACAAGTTCGATATCACCGGGAAGCCCGAGGGCGAGGGACAGCCCAACCCAAATCAATTTAAGACGATGCTTCAGAAACTCCTGGCGGATCGTTTTCAGCTCACGCTCCATCGTGATAAGAAGCAGCTCACGGTGTACGCGCTGAAGGTGGGAAATAACGGACCCAAGCAGCTAACCGTGAGTGAGGCCGCCAGTCCTATCCCTAACCTGATTTTCAGGGCCGGTAATTGGCCCGTGCGGAACGCCACCATGGAGGAATTCGCAGGCGTCATGCAAGCCCACCTGGATCGTCCGGTGGTAGATCAAACCGGGCTGAAGGGACGGTTCGATTTCCAATTGCAATGGACGCCCGATGAGACTCCGTTCGCATCACCTGGCCGGCCGGGCGAACCACCGAAGCCTCCCGAGCGAGCCGACTCGTTACCGGATCTCTTCACAGCTATTCAGCAGCAGTTGGGACTGAAGCTGGAGTCAACCAAGGCGCAAGTCGACCTTTTGGTGATTGATAAAGTCGAAAAGCCTTCGGAGAACTAAGGATCCGGTTTGAACCTTGTGTCCTGAATTAGAAATACGTTGAAAAGGCTAGATTAACCGCCAACCCGGAATAATCGCGGAAACGTACTGAATCTCGGTGACTTCCCGTTTGGCGACAACTCGACCGGAACCCGCGAGTTGCCCCTTAGCCGGCCTGGAGCAATTCATTACTTGGTACTGTTCCGAACCGAGACTGGCCTTGACAGGCCTCCAATGTGGCCGGGCAGCGAGCTGGACAACCGAAATGCGAGATTCGCCGGCAGCTATAGGGTCCCTCTTTAGCCGTGCGTCAAAATAAGACTGTTAACTACTAGTTAAATACTCCTTTATCCTCATCTTTATTTGCAAACGCGATGGACGCCACACGCATGCAGTAATACCTTTCTAATCAAGAGTCCCCCACGGATAGATCCTCCGAAACCCCACTTACGGGGAACATGGAGACATGCGGACAAAATGAGAAAGCGCCCTTCAACAATCGAATCGACACGCCGCTCCGCAGCTTATAGAACGCGGCCCCTGGACCCGGCAGACTCATTTACGCCTGCCTTATCCGCCCTTCGATAACAACGCCAACTGACCAATAATTGTTGACACCAATTCGAAATGTGTAAGCAGGCAAATCATGAAATCTAACTCTTTCGCCGGGATAACTCATCCACCCTTACCTACACTGTCCGACATACAACGCCGCATCACCGAACTCGCCAGCATTCAACAGCGGCTCGACGAGACACAGGCACAGCGACAAACCCGCCCCACGCCTCCCACACCGCCACCGCCCAGTGTGTCCCCGGCTCCAACCCTCGCCGATGCCGCACTCTACGGCGTCGCGGGGTTGGCCGTATGCGGCCTGGCCCCGCACAGCGAAGCCCATCCCGCCGCCATCCTCCTCCAGTTGCTGGCCGCGTTCGGCAATGCCGTTGGTCCCGCGCCCCACTGCATGGTCGATGCCACCCGCCATGGTCTCAACCTTTTCGTGGTGCTGGTCGGCGAGTCCAGCAAGGCCCGCAAGGGAACGAGCTGGAACCAAATCCGCCGCCTCTTCACTGAAGTCGATCGCCCTTGGGTCGCCGGCCGTGTCACCACCGCTCGCCTGACGCCCGCTGCCCTTATCTATTCTCTGCGCGATCAGCAGCCGGTCACCGACCGCCGCTTGCTCGCGCTCTCTGAAGAATTCGCCGCCGTTCTCTATTCCCTGCGGCGCGCCAAGGGGCACCTCTCACCTCTGCTCCGTTGCGCCTGGGATAGTGGCGATCTCCACTCGCTCGATGGTCTCCACCCCATCCAGGCAACTGGCACGCATATCAGCCTGATCGCCCACATCACCCAGCGCGAACTCGCAGAGAATCTCCACCCTACAGAAGCGCGCAACGGCTTCGCCAACCGTTGTCTCTGGACTGGGGTGCAGCGTAGCCAATGCCTGCCGGAAGGTGGCAACCTGGACGCTCATGAAGTATCCGCCGTCGCCGCCGAGCTCCGCCGCGCTCTCGATTGGGCCGGCGATGCGCACACCATACGTCTCGTCCGTGACGACCAGGCGCGAGCTCTCTGGCACGAGTGCTATCCGGCCTTGAGCCAGGTCCGTCCTGGCCTCTACGGCGCAGCCACCAGTCGGGCCGAAGCCCAGGTCCTGCGCCTCAGCGCCATATACGCTGTTCTCGACTGCAGTCCCATCATCCGGCTGCCTCACCTTCAGGCGGCCCTCGCCGTCTGGGACTACTGCTCCGCAAGCGCCTCCCTCTTCTTCGGCACATCCACCGGTGACCACACCGCCGACCGTATTCTGGAAGCCATCAACGCATCCACTGACGGCTTGTCCAGAAAGCAAATAAGTGCTCTTTTCCACGGCCATCTCAGCGGCAGCCGCATCGAAGCCGCACTCGAACAACTCATATCGTTGGGTGCAATCTACCAAAGCAGCCGGCCTACCGGGGGCCGCCCCTCTACCCTCTGGTCTCCGATACCAGAATCGCAGTGCTTGGCCGAGGAAGAGTCATACCATGAATTGACAGATGAGGAAACAGCCAACGAGCAATCAATGCAGGAGCAGACTTAGTTCGCTTAGTTCGCTTAGTTCGCACATTTCTACAGGGGAACTGGTCGTAAACGTCCCGGTGAAGGGGGGCTGTTGTACGGGTGGTTTAAGCACCCCGGAGATCGTCAGCTTGGGTGAGCGTTCGCGGACTTACGCTTTTTCGAAACTGGCCGTCGCTTCGCGGGCAGAGCAGCACAGGCCTTGGGCGCCGCCTCGCGATAATTCCCGCCGGGCGGGGTCCATTCCCGTTTGACATCAGGTTCACGTCACCGGACTGTGGCTCCCCAGGCCGCTGCCTCCGCTTCGCCGGTGCATTTTCTGGAGCGCGCCGTTGAAGGCCGGTTTCCGGAGTCTTTTTTGTGCGTCATACTGGATCCCTGGACGTGAGCTGCAGGTATCGATCCGAACGCCACTCCTCGCCCTGAAACGCAATCCAGCCCAAACAATTCTGAAAAAAGCCTTCGGTCTCGAGCGGCGTGGGCTGATCGGTGAGTGGCGAGTGACCGATAAAACATTCTTAGTTCGATTTAAGTGGGCGACCTACCTCAGCCCCCGGCCTGTGCTTGCTGCGAGAGCTGAGATCATAGGTGAGCATCTCGTGCTCCTGAACTCAGAGGGCAAACTAGCTGCTATATTCCTGCTGGAAATCGTAGAGAGTTGGGCCGAGGTGAAGTGGAACGCGTAAACCGGGTTGCTTTGAGCGCTAGCGGGCATAAAGAAGGTCCTTCAAGGCGCCGCCCAGGCTGCGATATCCGCTCGGAGTCAGTCCTGCTAGTACAGCCTCGGACCTATGAACCATGCAGCGGGCACCTCGGCCCGATGGTATGATCCTGTCACCATGGCAGCCAGTGCCCAGCCTACCGGAAATCCGGAAGCTGACAGTTCGCCGCGGTTAAGCGCGCTCGGCCAGCTTGGGAGCAAAGGGTCGGCGGGTTGAATCCCTCCGCTCCGACCATCGGAATCATTGAGTTAGGCCCTTTTTCCGTGTCGCCAATTGAATACGATTTTCGAGTCTCCAGCGGAGGCGAACCATGCGCATGAATGACGACCAGATCAGCAAATATGAGAAATTTGCCCAACTCGTCCGCACCACGCTGCCCACCGTGATGCATGACAAGAAACTTATGGCCGCGATGAAGAACCACTCCGGCGCGGATGACGCGACGCTCAAAAAGGGCTTGATGTGGGGCAGCGGTCCCCTGGTCAATGTGGCGATGCTCATCCCAAAAGAGGAGGGTGGAAAGACGATCACCCCGACAGGCGGCTACAGACTGAACTCCAATATCATCGATGTTGGTATCGGGGACGTGGGCCGCTATCAAACCGGCCAGGACGTGCGCACCACCGCGCGCGGCCATGTGCCTCTAGTCACCATCATCCTGCTGCACGAGATGGTGCACTGGGCCAGGGAAGTTTCGAAAACGAACGAGATTCTGGGTGAAGAGGACGGCTTCGAGTTCGAGAAGGAAGCCTACGGCAAGGTCATCGAGCGCTAGCCGTCCGTTGGAGCCGCGTATCCAACTGGTTGTGGCGACTCAGAGATTCAAGCACCTGGACTCGCCTCGACCCTCCTAACGCTTTCAGCCAAATCTTTCCAACTCCAATATGCTAGATGACGATGGGGCTAGAATGTGGGAAGGGAGGGATTAAAAAATGCCGCAAGTGACTGTATATAAACCAAATGGGGAGACTCTCTTATCAACGAACGCCAAAAAGTTTGAGCAGGCCAAGGGATATTTAATACTTCATCTTGAGGGTAAAGACGCTGAGGCTCACGGTAATACTTGGATTACAACTTTGCCTTTCGTGATCCAATGTGGCTATGCCTTCGAAGAAGGACGTTGTAGGTAATGTAGTGCCATGAATCGCCATTAACTTGAACGGCTATCGATCCCTTTGTGGGCATCATCAGGCCAGACTTGTGCCGAATATCTCCACTTGTCTGAGGTTTTGCTTCAATGGATTAGCGAAAGGCTTACCAGCTTACCGCCACCACGCAATACGCGTTGAGCTTAGGAACTGTAAATAAGGCGTCCGATCCTTGCATTTGGAAATTCAGCGTGAGATACCCATCTAAGTCCGTCGAGTAAAGCCTCACCGTGCCGGCCGATTTTCCTTCTGGCATTGCACACTTTAGTTCGATGTTTTCGATGGACGGAATATTGCCAGTGTTGTAGTTCACCAAGTGAATGAGTCTGCGTCGCTTTTCCAGCTGCTCAACCAGATTCGCCCCTAGAAAATCGGGACCGGAGACCTGCAGCGGAACATCGCCTTGAGCGGCCCAGGAGACCCCATCCACTAACTCCTTCCAGTTCTTAGGACGCTTCCAAAACTCTGTGCCTAGGAAGAAATAAGGTTGGGCCGGCGGTAGAGGACCGTCGAACTCGATCGCCGGAAAGTAAGCGACTCGTCCCTGGCCAAATTTCTTCCGGGCTGGCGCCTCCACAGTGATTCGGCCTGCGCCCACCGCTTGTCCATCGCTGGCAGCCATGACTTGACTGTCCACGAGGCCCTGTAATCCCGGCTTGACCCTCAGCCGTCGCCAGGAGTCAAAAAGACCCGCCTGCTCCGTCGCAACCAGCCCGCCACCCGCTTCCACATACCGGCGAATCGAGGCGAGCTGCTCATCTGAGAGGCATTCCGAATCCGGAAGGATAAGTACCCGGTACATGGCGGGGGATAGATGATTGAGATGCTCATCGAAGATTATGTGAAAGGGCATTTTCGCCTGAATCAGGGCCTGCTCCACCAGAATCGCACTCAAACCCGCGCCAGAGTTATGGTAAGTAATCGATGGATAGGAACGAAGTACTGCCACTGACGCTACGTCCTTCGTTCCGATGTACAGATCTCGCTGCCTGCGATAGAAAGAAATATACTTCACCATTTCGGAGGAGAGCGGATCTACGCCCGCGAAGCCAATCGTCTGGTTGAACGCCAGGCATTCCGCGATCGCTGCTTCGCTGACCGAAATATATGCCAAAACGATGTTTTGATAAGTCCGCGCCGTCTTATAGGTGCGGATGGTTGTAATCAGCCTTCCATCTGGCAAGTACTCCGGCTGGCGGTCTGATTCGTCCCAAAAGACCTGGGTAAGCTTAAAAAGCCTCGAGTGGTCCGTGCCGCGCGTCCAGGGGCTATTGTCACCCACAACGCCGCCATAATTAATTTCTACAACCACCTCATTGTTGAAAGACCTTATGAGAGTCACCATCTGGCTTAAAGCATCCGCCATTGTCTGGCACCTGTAGTCAATCCATTCTTGGAAGGCCGGATCTGAGATAACATTCAGTTTCTCAGGAGGATTTGACGTATTCCACAAGGGTGGATTTACAAAGTCGACGTTCTCGAATCCAAATCGATCTTTCCGTTGTGTCGACGAGTACTTCGTTCGAAGATATCTCCGAAAGCCGGTTTTGCAAGCGTTGCAGTGGCACGAGTTGGGTTCCGCACTTAAAGCAAAGTTATCGAAATGAATGAAATCGGTCTTCACCTCTACTAATGCGTAGCGCACAACCTTCTTGAGGTAATCGAGGTACTCCTGATTCGAGAAGCAGGGCAGATATCGGAATGACTGCTGATACCCATACTCGAGCATGATGGGCTGACCGAGTGCGTCGCACTGGATCCATCCCTGGGCACGTGGTTCCTCGATAAAAAAGGTCTCGTACATCATGGTGTCCCACTGAACGTAGGTGTCTATTTTCATTCCCAGGCGGTGAACGATGGCTGCGGTGCGCACTGTGTCTTCCATTTCCGATTTCTCGGCGACCATGCCGAATCCCTTATACAAATGGGTGTGGAAGACCTCAACCCCTTGATTTTTAAGCTGGCGGATTACCTCTTCACTTTGCTCATGCTCGTAGATCTCACGAGCGTTGAGGCTTTGCCCCCCGCGGCGCACTACGAAGAGATACGGTTCGTGGGAACCGCCGGCATCGATCAATCCGTTATCTATCCATGCCCCGGTCGATGCCCTTTGCGGCGCCGCTTTCCCTCCCGCGGCTTCCATACCATACCCATACGAACCCGCCACTCCCAGCTTGGCCATAGCAATCCCCCCGGCCACGGTACCCATAAAATCTCTGCGGTTCATAACCTCGTCATCCTCACTTCATTGCCATGGATAGAAAAGATAGAGCTTGGAAATGCGTTCGTTCCCACCGATATAAATTGTCCCGTCGCGGTCAGACACCATGGCGCCGATCACATATGCTTGCCAGGTGTAGTAAGGTCTCCGGTTCACATCAACGAAACCCAACACGTCATAGGCGCCGGCTGAGGGATAAATAACACCAGTGGGATCGAGGAGAAAAGCATCCCCTTGCGTCCACGGCTCCCGGCCGGGAACCGCCGGCGCCTGAATTAAAAGCTTCTCCAACTTTTGCGTCTTGGGATCGCGGTTCTACCGCCTGCGACTGGTTCGAAACCCAGACTCACCGAAGCGTTCTGCTCGATTTCAGCTTCTGGGATCGACTAAGCGGCAAAATAATTGAGAAAATTCTCCATGTCAAGAGCAAAACAAGCTCGGCCCCTATCGTCTGTATAATGTGGCGTATTCAATCGAGAGGCCCCATTGGCTATGATTCCCAATCCCCTTTTCTGGGGAGGGCTGTAAGAACTTTTCTTGCAATGTGTGAATGTTTTCTTTACGCTTATGCCTTCAAGGCGAGTCTCAATGCTCGATACGCGCATGATCGGTGCAGTATCACCGTCGGACTCTGATGAATTCCTGACTTCTAAGTTCGGCTCTAAAGTATGAAGGATATCGATCCCAAAAAAGGTAAAGTAAGGCTCCGGGAAATCGCATCTGCGGCGAAGGTAAGTATTGCAACGGCCTCCCGTGTTCTGAATGGAAACAGCCAGGTTGATCCGGATATTCAAAAGGCTGTTTTACAAGTGGCCAAGAAACTTGGAGTGGATCCTTCTCAGAGGAACAAAGCCAGAACCCTGGTATTCCTTCTCGGCAACCGAGCGATGCCTCATGCATTCCACTCGCGCATTCTCAGCGGAGCAGAGGCACACTGCGCCTTGCATGGGTGGAACATGGTGTTTCTTTCATTCAACTATTCACCCCATATTCCCTGGGCAGAGTTGCACCTGCCCAAAGTGGTCCAGCGGCACGATATGACCCGAGCCGTGATTTTGGCAGGCACAAACTCGACGAATCTCACAAAGTTGCTGGCGCACAAAGGCATTCCCTTTGTCATTTTTGGCAACAATGTGGTTGGGGAGCAGCAGGATCTGAAAGCCAACGATGTGGTTTTTGCCGATGATATTCAAGGCAGCAAAGATGCGGTCCAATATCTGGTCGGCTTAGGACATCGTCGTATCTGGTTCGTCGGCAATACTCGCCTGCCGTGGTTTCGGCGCTGCTATGAAGGTTATCATCGCGCGATGGAAGAAGCCGGCCTGGTTCCACGCGAGAGCAGCACTGACTCCGAAGATGATACCGAAAGCGGATATCTGGGAACCAAGTCACTGTTGGTCCGCGACAAATCAGTTACGGCAATCCTCGCCGGCAATGATCCGACTGCGCATGGAGTCTATAAGGCGCTAGCGGACAGAGGGTTAAGAATTCCCGATGATATCAGCGTGGTCGGTTGCGACGATACCGTCGGCACCTGGCTCTATCCAGCCTTGAGTACGACCCGGGAATTTCCTGAACAGTTAGGGAAACAGCTCGTCGAATTGATCTTCAATCGTCTTGCAAAACCCGACCTGGCCCCTCAGTGTGTTACGATTCCGACCGAATTTATCAAGAGAGATTCCTGTAGCCCGCTTACTGCTTCTCGCGACGCAACATCGAGCGAGATACAGCAGCGGGCTGCAACGGTATGATCAAGAACTGATTTGGTCTGCCTGCAGGTTGCCTTTCCTTGAAATCGGAACCTTGAAGTTGCAGATCCACGCCACCCCAAAGGCTGCTGGAGAGGCGGCCAAACCGGCGGCAGATCGGGTTCGCCACGAATTTCCACTTTTTGTCACGTCATTTCCACAGCAGAAAATTACAAGAGCCACTAGCATTTCCGTGGGTGCAGAGTACTATTGCTTTCAACGGAAGAGTGATCTTCCAGAAGGAGAGAGCGACTAACCGCCATCTTAGAGAATCGTCAACGAGACTCGCGCCAGGCAACTGGAGACGGATGGCAGTGAAAACTTTTGCGGCGGGTGTGATCGTGGAAGAGCGAGGAAAACGCGGGCTTCGGCTCGTGGATGCTGAGTGATTTCGGGAGAACAAACGTTGTGATCTGGAAGCCGATCCGGATCTCCGAAAATCGGAATTGAGAGGGCGAGGTCTCGCGAGAGAAATCGCCCTTTCGCTTTTGTGGCTATCGTAGCGGATGAGTGTCGGTATGCTGCTCTACCGGACGCCCTTACCGGGCGCTGCGGTTTCGACGAGTGCGATAAAAGCTACCAATGAATGGAAGAAGCCATCGGTGACGGCGATCACCACCTACGCTTGCTGTCGTCAAGCTCGCACCATGACATTGCGGATGTAGGCCAGGTTCTTGCGCATGTCCGCCTCCAATTCCTTCGAAGGCGCATCCGTCTCCAGGTTGGCATACCCTGAGAACCCAATATCACGAATCGCTCGCATGATGGGCCCAAACTGAATGCTTCCGTCACCAAGGTAGTGCGGATTGTCCTTAAGATGGAATTGGCAAATCCGCTCTTTCCCAAGCCAGCGGATCTCTTTTACCGGATCGAATCCAGCGTTCGTCGAGTTACCCACGTCGTAGTACACCAGCACGCTCGTGGAGCGCGACCTCTCCATGATGCGCACGTTATCCTCTGCGGAGATAGTATTCTCAAGCCCTAGGATCACGCCCGCCTTGGTGGCTTCCAGCGCCAGGTCGCGCAGCGCATCACCCACATAATCCATTTCCTCCTTCGTCTGTAGAGCCCAGCGGGAGAAGAAGGGCAGTAGAAGTACCTTCGTTTGCAACTCCTTGGTCAGCCGAATGGAGTCGAGCACCCACTTCCGGGCCAGCGGGTCGCTCTTCAGACCATTGTCGTGCAGCTTATCGACGCAGGTTCCATCGATCGGAATCTTATGTCGCTCGGAAAGGCTAAGGTAGCGGGCAATTACTTCCGGATTGTCAGCCGGCATCTTGTCGTCCACGAGCTTTCGCCCGAAGGATATCTGAATCCCGTCAAATCCAAGCTTCGCGGCCAGCGGCACGGCCTCAGGGCTTGCGCCCAGGTTCAGGTTCCAGTCGGTCACACCAATGCGCAGCGTCTTCTCCCCGGCAATGGCCAACCGCGAGCACACGCCGGCAGCTACAGCGGAACCGAGAAATTCACGGCGGGTAATCATGAGCACCAGAAAACCTCTTGAAGATCGTTCATTCAAACCATCGCGTATCCGCAGTTAGGGTTACGCCTCGTCTTCCTGGGCTTTCGATCTCGGGCACGCGCGAACAAATATAATGCTCGAGAATGAACGATGTCACTAAATGATTGCGTGACGTCGAGCCGGCGCTGCCGTAACTGGCAGGAGCCCCCCATTGGGCGTGTAGGTGACCATGAACATCGCGGTAGAGGCAGGGATGACAGTCGAACGAGACAATTACGGCGAGTTCCATGTGCGAGGTACCTACGATGATGGCAGGCCAGGTTGGGACATAAAGGTCTGGCTAAAGGGGTCGGACCAAGATGGCCCAGAGAACCACAAGTACAGGGTCGTCAACGGCCGGTTCGACGGCAACGTGGGTCAATTGGAGAAAGATGCCATCTTGGCGTGGGAAGAAAAACTCCCTTTGATGGTGGCCTCTCCAATTATTGAAGGCTGCAAAACTAATGTCTGAGCCAGTCTGTCTTGAGCCAATTAAAAGAAGGCTTTGTATCAGGGCACGACTTCAGTCGTGCCGAAAAGGAGCCAGGAGGACGAGGGCTTTTAGCCCCTGCGGCGCTATCTCCCTTTATTGAAGGCTGCAAAACTAATGTCTGAGCCAGTCTGTCTTGAGCCAATTAAAAGAAGGCTTTGTATCAGGGCACGACTTCAGTCGTGCCGAAAAGGAGCCAGGAGGACGAGGGCTTTAGCCCCTGCGGCGCTATCTCCCTCTCACTTCGGCTTCGGGTAACATTCGACAGCTCAACCTGCCAGGACGACATTACCTTTGCAGCGATATCGGAGCCGCTCTTCATTGGAATGAGTAATTGAGCCTGAACAAGGCTACCCGATACCCTGTCACTCCGTCTTGCCAGGGTTGGCCACCAAGGTGAACACTACTTCGCCCGGAAGTTCGATCTCAGCCACGCCATTCCGTACTGGTACTGTGCCCACTTTTTGACAGTCGAGTTCACGCGTGGTTTCGTACAAATCCCAACTCGCAGGAACCGGCCCAGCGGTCAGCGACAGTTCTATCTTTAAGTGGTTCGCGACGCCCTCCTTCACTCCCACCACGACCATCGAGCCTGGCGACGTTCCGCGGAAAGCGGACACCGTTAGGCCTGGAGCATCGCTACTAATCCCAATCCGCCGCCATCCTGGCTGTACAAAGTGATAAAGCTGTCGGGTGGCATAATAGCTCTTCTTGGGCGCGTAGATGTGACTGCCGCTACGAAATAATCCGTAGTAGCACATCCGCTTAGCGCACTCTTCGTAGTCGTCGAAGGCATCGAAATAGAAGATGGCGCTTGCACCTTGGTTGAGAGCCGTCAGCGCCCGCCGATTTGTCAGCAGCGAGAAGTGCTTCCACTGGTTCTCAAAGGTCTTATCAAGGTCGTTCAGATCACCGTACTCCGTCAGCCACACGGGTTCCTGAGGATACTTGCTGGCTTTGACGCGCTCCACCTGCGGCCCGACAGAATGTTCCTCATAAGTGTGGAAGGTCAGGGCTCCTACCTGCTTCATCAACTCCTCGTCCTGGAGGATGGGTTCGGTGTAGTTGTTGGTGATGACAGCATTGTCGGCAACAGTTAAACGAACATCACCGAGACCCTCCTTCTTGAGCCGCCGCGCCACCGCATCTAGAACCTTAGGCGCTTCGTCAGGATCGATACGCGGGCCCTCGGGAGGATAGCAGTCGGTTTCGTTGAAGGGGCTGAAGTAATCGAAGTCAATATGCGCCTGATTTCGCGCGTAAACCACCATGGATACCACTTCTTCAGCAAACTCGTCGTACATCTTGGGACTCAGATGCCCTTGTTGATCGGCAGGAACGTTTGGCTGACATACGCGATGTTTGGGGGGCGAGACCTTGTCGTCGGTCATCCAACCAGGCACGGGACCCATCAGTGCGATCACGGGACGAATCCCACGAGAGTTCAGATACCGCAGTCCGTTCCATGTTGCCTCGAAGATCGGAGTCGAGTAACGATCGTTGTAGTACTCCCAGTTCATCGAGTTAGGATCATCGTTATCGTTTGTCTCTTCCCAATTGCTGTAGACGAGATACGGTACGACGCGAAACATGCTGACACCCAGGTCGTCGATCAACTGGTCAAACATCGCCTTCTGGTCGCTACGGAAGTAGGGACCGGTGAAGTTCACACCGAAACCCTGGATTTGCTGATATTGCTGGCTGGGATTGATTTGGATGCGGACGCTTGCTTCGTGTTCCTGTGCCCCGGCGCAGACTGCCACCCATAACAACCCCATCAAGGCGAACAGAACCTTCATTATCTTTGTCATCCCGTCTCCACAGAATCCGCTCATTGAATAACGATCTCACCGCTTGCCATCCGGGTGATGGTCAGTGCGTAATCGCTCTCGGCAATCTTTCTTAGCATGTAGCCCTTGGCTCTGCCATCCGCGACGGGAACCAGCTTGGTGCCGGCCAGCGTGATCTGGGTGGGAGAAAAGGTGACTCGCAAGTAATCCGCTCCAGTACCTTGTGTGGCTGTGTACCGAATTTGCTTTGCTCGATAAGAGACATTCTTGAGCACAGAGTCGGAATACAAAATATGATTTTCGCCTGCGGGCGCCCACTCCGGAACCCCCGCGAATGCCTGGTAAAACATCCTGGGACATTCCCCATAGAGATCGGACCACCAATTGGAGATGTTTTTGCTGAGCGGGCTTTCATTGCCTTGTCCGTCGGGGCTGTTGCAGTAGGTCACCCAGTTCAGAGAGCGAAACGCCTTCTCTTTGTACGCTTCATCTTGTGACACTCCGTACCAGCGGGCGCACTCGGCAGCGTAACGTGCCGTCTGGTAGTCCATCTTGTAAAGGAAGCTGTCCTGTTCTCCCACAACGTTGGCCCCCCATTGCGTTCCGGGCTCACCGGGAGCGCCGCGAAATACAAAGTTCTTTTCGGTCCACTCGATTAGCTTAGGAACACTGGTCCGCCATTCCGGATCGAGCTCCGGATAGTCGAAGAGAGCGAGCGTGAAGTTGCTGGCTGCGGTGTTGCTTTTGTAAGTGTTGCTGTTCACATCCGCATCGGTATGCCCGTCGGCCCAGTAGCCCGTCCTCAGTGGATATTGCAGCAGGAAGTCGCGAACCTTCACGTTCGCCTCTTTGTATGCCGCCACCTCACCGTGGTTCCCCCTGATCAATTGGTCGAGCAGCATGTAACAGCCTGCAAAGTGGGCTCCATAGTCCGCGGTGATTTTTCCCGTATCCATCACCACCCGGTCAGGCCATACGGATTGGGTAGATGTTCCTGTGCGTACCTTAGCCGCCAGAGTATCCGCAACATGGATAGCCGCGGTCAAATGCTTCTCGTCACCGCTGTAGAGGTACATCCGGTAGTAGGTGAGCCCCATGTCACCTCCATACCCCACCTGGGTTTCATGCAACGCGAAACGCTTGGAATTCGTAAATCCGCGGAATTCCATATCGCCGGCGTTTGTCGTCGTATAAGGGAAGTTTGGCCACGCGAAACTGGCTGGACTGGTGCCGTGATCAATTGAGTAGTCCACCAACCGTTGCGCAATCGTCATAACGCTCGCGTCACCGGTGTACGCGTAATACAAACGCGCCGACTCAAACCAGTTGGGGACCTTTTCCGCTACATCGTTCATCCAGGTATCTGGTTCGAGCTTTCCATTCCTATCCCAGAAGGCGCAATAAAAATAGTACTGCGGATAAGACGAGCGGGGCGCGGGCCCGGGACACATCGGCACCTTGGTCTTGATGAAGTTCCAGCGCAGACGCAGGAAATAATCGTAAGGATTCTGCTTCGCCGGAGCCCAGGGGAGGATCTTGCCCTGGGCGTCCAACAGCACCGTGTGACCATTGAAGGTGGGGATAGATTCCCCGAATGCCGGAATCGAGTAAAGGCGGGCGGCTAACGTAGTCTTGCCTGCGAGCTTCAGTAGATCACGGCGGGTAAGGCCCTGCTTCATCTTTTGTCTCCCATGACGGGCCTGTTACGGTTTCGTCTGCGCCTGGCTTTGCGCTTCCTGTTCTCTCTGTACAAAAATTGCCCTCGCCTCGCGATAACGTGATTGTGCTGCATCACGCTCATCGGCAAGATAACTGCTCCAGGCTCCGCCGGGCGAAGTCTGCCGGATAAGGTTGTCAATCCACTTCACGAAGAATTCAGCGTCGCTCGCGCTCGCGCGAATCGGCTGTCCACCAACCAGGATAAAGACCGCGCCCGTATGCGTCTGGTGTCCGTTCTGCCAATCCATCCTGCGGGCAGCGAGCCATCCGCTTTGGCGCACATCGATCGCAGTCTCGAAGACAGCGGGCTTACCCGGACCGGCCTCTGCCGTCTTTGAAGCCACAACGGCTCCGTTTTGGATCAATTCGATTCTGCCGATTGCCTGTTTAAGCGACGTCCACTCGATGCGCACCTTCACTTGGCCTTCCGCCGGCAGGTTGAGTTCGTCACCCGGTGTGGAGGCGCCGTTGACCTTGAGATCGAGGAATTCGTTGTGCCCGATGCGGGAAACGACGGTGCGGCCCTTGGCGATGCCATCGACCCACTTGTCATATGTCAACTTGCCGTCCGGAACCTGAACATAGGTAAGGAGCGTGCCCAGCGGTTCCAGGTAGTTACAGGAATAGTCGGTGCTGGCGACCAGCCCAGGACGGAAGCCAGTGTTCAGGATCTTGTAGTAGGCCTGCAGCGCGGCGTCACTGCCGTGCACGTCTTCCATAAGAAACGAGGATGTGCCCAGGGCCGTCTCCACTGGAAATTCCAAAGGCGAGCAGCAGTCGAGCGAATCGAGGATGCCGTCAGGAGGAGGGTAAAAAGCAAACGGCAGATACTGCATATGGGCGAAGCCACCAATAGCGCCGTTCTTCTTTGCCCAATCGAGTATGGGATAGGTGTAGTGAGCAAAGGGCTGTCCACCTTGCTTCAGCCCCAGAAGGATCAGGTGGCCGCCGATCACCTTCCTCGCGAAGGTGACACCGTCGGGATCGTAGTGCCACTCC
The DNA here is from genome assembly GCA_963717225.1 of uncultured Acidobacteriaceae bacterium. GTDB lineage: Bacteria > Acidobacteriota > Terriglobia > Terriglobales > Acidobacteriaceae > PALSA-350. The sequence continues at coordinate 177,627 of CAVQWB010000019.1, forward strand.
GCATCCCAGTGCAATATGCGGTCTGGAGTGGAGACAGGATTGTCCTTCCCGGTCATCAACGGCAGATCCTTTTCGATGTACTTGAGTTCACCGTTCCCGATGTCGCTGAGAACCGAGATGACCGCCAGGTTGTTGGGCTTCATCATCTCCAGCAGCTGGGCGGGGGTGAGCATCTCCTTTTCGTGTTCTCTGCCGCAGCCTATGCCTCGATGGACGTGGGCGTCGCCGGCATACCAGTCCGGCGGCTCCGGCCTTGCTGAGGCCTGAGCAAAGATCGTTGGAGCCAACAAATTGACTCCCAACAAAGCCGCTCCCAACAAAGGGGCTATTGATGCCTGCAGGAATAATGTCCGAATCAGTCTATTTCGAGCCTGTTTTAAAAAGCGCTTTGTATCAGGGCACGACTTTAGTCGGGCCGTAAAAGCCGCAAATGAGGAGGGCTTTAGAGACTGCGTGAGAACGAAGGCAATGGCTTGTATTTTCCATGATTTGGGGGTGGAGAGAATAAGTTCGATCAATACCCAGCAGCAGGTGCGGTGGATTTTCTGCAGATGCAGGGTAGAGATCGAATACATGCGGGAGAGGTTGTAGGCGATGGTGGATAGGGTGAACTCGCTAGCGACTTTGACTTGTCCTCGTGTGCGGAATTGACGCATGGTTCGCTGTTCTTTCAAGGTTCCGAAGCCAGGCTCAACCAGTGTCTTGCGCCGGCTGTATTCTTTCTTGCCTTGGCGAGTTCGCAGCTTGCGGCGCATCCTCTGGTGGACCGGCGCTCGCGCCCTGCCCTTACACCTTTTTCCCAGGTTCAAGGCCTGAGCCATGTTCGAGTCGGGCAAATAGGCATCTATGTTTTGCTGCTCCAGGTATTTGAGATTTTCCAGGGAGAAGTACCCGCTATCGACCAGCGCGATGGTTGGGGGAGAACCGCATCGGGTGGCGATCTGCTCCACCATCGGAATCAGCGAGGCGTTGTCCGTTGGCTGCTGCGTCACCCGCTGGGCAACGATCAGATGATCCTCCGACATGGCTATTTCCCCGGTGTAGCCCAGCACAAAGCCATCCCGGGTGCGCAGGAAGCGGGCGTCCTCATCGGTACGAGAACACTTTTTTAGCCCACTCTTCTGGAGACGTTCCAGTCGCTGGGGCAGCTCGGCCAGCTTGCGTTCGGCCTGTTCTATGGCCACTTTCAGCCCGGTGGGTTCGCTGTCATCCTGATCGCAGGCTTTTTGCCAACGCCGTATGTTCCGTCGCAGCTTGGCTCGTTCATTGCGCAAGCTCTGCTCGGTGTCTACTCGGTCGCGGTTAGCGTTGGCTTTAATGCGTGTCGAATCAATCGCCACCCGACCTAACTTACCCAAGCCCATGCTGCGCCCCATCTCCAGCACCTGGGTAAATACATTGTTCAGAGCCAGGGCATGGCGACGACGAAACGCGCTCAGTGCCCAATTGTCTACCCGCTCCCCACCGGCCAGATATCGCAGCGGCAGGTCTTCCACCAGGCGACGTTCCAATTGACGAGCGCTCGTTATCCCCAACGCATAGGCGTAAAGCCAAACGCTCAACATCAGCTCAGGCGCGTATAGTCTGCCACCTTCTGCACTGTAGGCCAGCTCAAAATCCCTCCGATCAAGCCGCTGCACCACCTGCCGTATGAAAAAACAAAGGTGATCCTCACCCAGCTCATCCCGAACACTGGGAGGCAGCAAATACGCCTGATCAGGTCTGTAATCCTTGAATCGAGACATACTCTTCTATCCCCCAGCCAGCACAAAATAACAAGTGCCTTCCCGAGTTCTCACGCAGTCTCTTTAGCCCCTGCGGCGCTATTTCTCTCTCAGTTCGCCTTCGGCCAGCGTTCGGCAGCTCAACCGGCCAGCAGGACATTACTTGTTCAGCATTCAATAAAATGATGTCCGCATTAAAGTGTTGACACCCTTTGCTGCACGAAGCATTCATGCTCTTTGCCTCCCCCGTACCCTATAAGCAGCTGACTCAGAAGTTTAGTTTCAAAGCCAATTGCAGCTGACGCGAGGTCGTTGTGGTGGAGGTAATGCTCCCCGCCACCGATGGAATATCGATAAAGGGATTGGGATCCGCAAAGTTCGCATGGTTGGCCAGGTTGAAAGCTTCTGCCCGAAACTCGAGGTTGAGACTCTCCCTCAGTTTAAAGTCGCGCATTGCCGCGGCGTCGAGATCAATTGAGTGGGGGCCCTGGATGATGCCCTTGCTGGCGTTGCCGAACTGAAGCGGAGGAGCAACGGTAAAGGCCCCGGGGTTAAACCATTGTGTAGGTGTCTTGGTGCCTCCGGGAAAAATCGGCACTCCCTTGACCACATCGGGCCGGTCGGCAAAGGTTTCGCTCTGGCTATTGTCGAACGAAACGCGGGGGGTTACCGGGAAGCCGGACTGATACGTGAAGATGCCCGACACGCCCCATCCACCGATCAGATTTTTCGCCAGCTTGCCCCGGCTCTCGGGGTAGGGAAGCTTGTAGACCAGGCTTTGCACGTAGCGCTTCTCATAGTCAGATGCCGAACGCCCATAGTCGCAGGTAAAGCAGTAGGGGTTCTGGAAGCCGGGATCGCCGGGTGCCCCGGAGGCATCCCCGGAGGTTATGTTGTCCAGCGATTTTGACCAGGTAAATGCCGCGGAGAACGTGAGGCCATGGGAAAGACGCTTGAGCAAACTGGTCTGCAGGGCGTTGTAATTCCCATACTCGAGGTTAGTGTAATAATCAATCGCGCCAAACTGCGGATTTGGGAGAACAAACGTTCCATTCACCAGCGGAGCATTGAGATTTCTGAACGCTGATAGGCCGGTGTTCTTCTGCCACACGTAGTTCACTTCTGCCACAAAATCCGTTCCGAATTGCTTTTGCAGCCCAAACGATGCCTGCTGCTGATATCCGTTTCTAAGGTTGAAAGCGACGGCTCCCAACACAGGAGGAGAGGAGAATCCTGAGCCGGGCGCAAAGACATTCTGGATCGGACTCGCAGGAACCACTTCAGTAGTATTGCCGCCGATGAATTGCGGGAAGGCGGCAAATGGCGGGTTGGTTCGGCCGATCTCGGTATTGTTCTCCTGGATGATGTCATAAAAGATTCCGTAACCGCCCCGAACCACGATGTTTTGTTTGCCGGGTACGGCATAGGCGAAGCCGAATCGCGGAGCATAGCTGCGGTGGTCAGGACGCACGTTGGCGGAACGGCTTACCCCATTCTGGCCCGCGATGACGAGTTGGCCCGTGGAAGGGTCATAGTTCGAGTAGTTGTTGTATTTCAGATAGAAGGGACCGTCGTACTCCCAACGTAGACCCAGGTTCACGGTCAGATTCTGGGAAAGACGGTATTCATCGCTGGCCCACCATCTCCCAATATTGCGGAAGAGATAACTGCCCGTGTAACCAGTCTGTGTAAGTGCGGAGACGGGATAGCCGAGCAGAAAATCAGCAAAGGGCACGCCGGTGTTGTTTGTGCTATTGGGGTCTTTGGTAAATGATCCGTCGAAGCTGAACTGCCCTTGTGGGAAGCTTGGGCTGGCGTTGTGAAATACCTGCCAGCGGCCAAACTCTCCGCCCGCCTTAAACGTTTGCTTGCCCGCAACCTTCGTCAGTTTGCCTACGTAAGAGAACTGGTTTGTCGAAATCCACTCCGGAGCGTACGGATTGGAACCGGGATTCGATTCGCCGGAAACATTGCTGCTGAACGGTACATTGGGAGAAACCCCTTGAATGCCTAGCTTCGAGTTCAGGTCGTTGCCGGTTTGTTGCGGCCTGATGTTTAGCCAGATTCTGAGGAACGATGCCTGCCCCTGAACGATCAGCGTCGGATTGAAGGTGTGGACATCGGCCATCGTGAAGTCGGTAGTGATGATCGAGTCGTTGTCGCCGAAGTTCGGCAGTTGGGCGCCCCCGAATGTCTGCCTGGTTACATACAGTCGGGAGTTGTTATAGCTGAAGCGGCCGAAGATAGCGTCCTTTGCCAGAGGAGCGTCGATGCGCATGGTTGTCTGGTCGCGGGTGTTGCGATCTACAGCATTCGCGGCAAAATTATTGGAAATCCCCGGACTTGTTGGCGACGGGAACTGAGACTGCTCGTAGGCTGAGGAAACCGCGCTGATGAGGCCAGCCGGAATTTGATTATTGACGAAGGGCTGGCGTTGTACCCCAGTCGTGCAAGTTGCGCACGGTGTCGTGGTAAAGGGATTGTAGATAGGCTGAGTCCACTGAGAGAAATCGCCGTTCCGCATCTGAGCCGTTGGCACTGTGCCGAAAAAGGTCTGACCGACGCGTTCTCTCTGCCCTTCATAGCTGCCGAAGAAAAAGAGCCGCTGCTTCAGGATTGGCCCACCAATGGTTCCTCCGAATTGATTCTTGATGAGTTTCGGGATGGGTTGATTGCGATCATCGAAATAGTTGTAGGCGTCGAAGGCATTGTTGCGCAGGAACTCATAGGCCGATCCGTGAAACTGATCAGTTCCACTCTTGGTGACCAGGAGTATTTGCGCACCCGAACTGGTTCCCAGGTCTGCCGAATATGGCGTGGTCTCGATCTTGAATTCCTGCACGGAATCGATCGAGGGTACGTAGGAGACATTGATGACGTAGCCCTTGATGTCGGCGCCATCCAGGGAGAAGCCGTTCCGATCTTCGCCGCCGCTGCCGGAATTGAAAGAAGTACCGTAGTCATTAATCGCGCTCGAGTAAAAGCTGCGCGATCCATAGCTGGTTACCCCAGGTGCGAGTTCCGCAAGGTTAAAGTAATTTCGGCCGTTCAGTGGCATTTCGACCATGGTGGTCGGCCCAATCACCTGGCCGATCGTAGATTCGGTGGTTTGCAACAGGGGCGCAGCTCCGCTCACGGTGACCTCCTGCGAGGTTTGACCGAGTTCCAGCCTTAGATCCACCGTCGCGGATTGCGCGACCTGCAAGGTTATCCCCGTTTGCGTCGCCGTCTTGAATCCTTCCTTTTGCGCAACGATACTATAAGTACCCGGGGTAAGGTTCAGTACCAGATAATAACCAGTGGCATTGGTCACGGCGGTCCTGGTGACCTGCGTCGCGTTATTCGTCACACGAATGGCAGTGTCGGGGATAACTGCACCGGAGGGGTCGGAGATGATGCCGGAGAGCGTGGCTTGCTGTTGCCCACGTGCGCGCGGTGAAATTGCCAGCATCAACAACAGGAGGATCGCGTAGGCCCAGCAGGAAAACCGATTGGCAATCGCGGTGCATGCACGATTCATGATCATCTCCAGGTTTGAAAATATGAAACTCTGGCCCTGGCTGACTTTGCAAGCCGGCCGATACTTCTTCCCATGACGGGAATAAAATATGAACGCGAGGCAGGTTCTACGATTGCAGATGCGCCCGGGGCGGCGTCTCGAGCTTATTACTTCTCTTCAAGATACAGGGGCGCAGAAGAGCGTCAAGGGAGATTCCGCGAAAAGCAGATCGCGGTTCAATAGGTTGAACAGAAAATAGTTTGCGGGTGACGCTGATCGCGCCTTAGGGATCAAACGTGCACGGACTGGAAACGGCGAGATATCTCGTCCGCGCTTTGTCTAAGCATCACGGCCAGGGCCTGCACCCGATCGAGTGGAATATCCTCAACAGTCCCGGCTACGCTCACTGCGGCAACCGTCTTATGCTCACCGTCGAAGATAGGCGTTCCGATGCACCGTAATCCAAGCTCATCCTCTTCATCGTCAAGCGCGTACCCGCGCTCTCGAACCAGTGCGAGATCGCGCTTCAGCCCGCGGAGGGTGACGATCGTGTTCTCGTTGTGTTTCGCGAGCCTCTTGGCGCCGATGAGCTGGTTGAACTGATCCTCAGGCAGGAAAGCCACCAGGGCCTTTCCAACTCCACTGCAGTTGATGTCGAGAGCGCGACCAATCCAGTCTGCCCCGACAAAAGAACCTCGGGGAGACGCGCGGTCGACTAAGACGGCCTCGGTTTCGGCAAGCACAGCGAGGTGCACCACCAGGCCGGTCTTCTTCATCAGCGAGTTGATGAAGGGCCTGGCTATGTCGCGCAAATCGAGGTTGGCGAGAACCTTCCGGCTAAGCTTGACCAGGTTAATACCGAAGTAGTACTTGTCGGTCTCGGCGCTCTTCTTGAGATATCCGCGGTCCACCAGCGTGGCCAGGACGAGAAACGTCGAACTCTTGGGAAGAGCAAGGCTTCGGCTGATTTCTGAGACCGAGCAACCGCGCTTGCACTGGGCAATGAATTCAAGCACCATAATCGTCCGGTCAACGGAGGGCAGCGAGTTGCGCTTCACACCAGCCATGTGTGCACTCCGCGGAAAGTGTTCAACCCATTGAACATCGATTATGATCGTTCGGAAACCGTCTTGACAAGGCCCCCCACTCAAAGGAGAGTCTATATGACACTGCGCACCCCCAAGTTGGTGTCCGTACACAGCCTGTCGTACTGCAGAACGAAGTGCGAGCCAATGAGGTTTGGCAATGAGTGAAGTGAGCGTCGTAGCTGACTATCGCGACTTGTGTGGTGAGGGCCCGGTGTGGGACCTAGATAGCAGCTCTCTTTATTGGACCGACATCGATGGCCGCAGGTTTTATCGCTACGATCATGCCAGCAACCAGCATGAAGTTATAAAGCACGGCCTCGAGATCGCGGGCTACGCTCTCAATCAACCGGGCGGCTTCGTGATTGCCAACAGCGGCGGGATCTGGTTATGGGATGGAGCCGACGATCTGCAATTGATCGTCAGTCAGCTTGCAGGCGCGAAGTGCCAGATGAATGACGCTATCGCAGATCCGGAAGGGCGATTTTTTGCGGGATCTAACTTCTATGATCCCGATCAGACCTACGAACCAGGCAAGCTCATTCGAGTCGATCGGGACGGAACCACGCATGTGGTTGATGATGGCTTCCAACTCCCGAACGGATTGGCTTTCTCGACGGATGATAGGACAATCTATTTCACCGACTCGGCTGCCCGGCGAATCTATGCCTATGACTACGATAGGCGTACCGGAGACCTTCGCAACCGCAAGATACTGGTGCAGGTACTCGACGAAGATGGACTGCCGGACGGCCTTACCGTGGATGCCGAAGGCTTTCTATGGTCCGCCCAGTGGTATGGTGGCTGCGTTGTCCGCTACGATCCAGATGGCAAAGTGGAGCGCAGGATTGCAATTCCAGCCAAACAAGTCTCTTCGCTAGCTTTCGGTGGAAAGGATCTAACGGATATCTTCATCACCTCTGCCGGCAAATCCTGGCCCTCGCCATTGATGCCCAGATCATATGATCCGCTCACCGGAAATATGGGAGGACAGCTCTTCCGCATGAATCTCGGCGTAATCGGAAAGCCTGACCATAAAGCCAGAATTACGATCAGCCGGCCAAGAGGTGCAGATGAGGAGACGAACTCATGAAAATCACGAACGTCGAAGGAATCATCCTGCGTCTTCCGGTAAGGCAGGCAGTAGCCGATGGGACACAGGACGACTTGCTCATCCGTATCGAAACCGACGAGGGCATCGTCGGCTATGGTGAAGTGGATACGTCGCCCGAGGTAGGCAAAGCAGCGATTGATGCGCAGATGTCGCATGGCACCTGCTACGGCTTACGTGAAGTCCTGATCGGCCTGGATCCATTCGATATCGAGCAGATATGGGAATTGATGTATCGCAAGACCAATTACTACGGAAGGCTTGGATTGGTCATGCACGTCATGAGCGGTATCGACATGGCACTGTGGGACATATTGGGAAAGGCCGCGGGCAAGCCAATTCACAAGCTGCTGGGAGGAAGCTTCTGCAAGGATGTGCGTGCCTACGCGAGCATGTTGATGCCAGAGACGGCGGAAGAAGTCCAGGATGCGGTCCATCGTTACGTCGAGCAGGGTTTTACCGCCATAAAATTTGGTTATGGACCGCTGGGAAAGGACATTTGCAAGGATGTCGCACTCGCCACGGCAGCCAAGCAGGCTGCGGGCCACGCAGTGGAAGTAATGATCGACATCGGCCATGGATATACCTTGAAGATGGCCATGCAAGCCGCCAGGGAATTTGAGCAACTCGGCATCTATTGGATGGAAGAACCTTTCCCGCCGGAAGCGATTGAGGACTATCAGCGCCTGTGCGATTCCACTTCGCTTCGTGTTGCGGCGGGGGAGCAAGACGCAGGCCGTTGGGCTTTCCGGCGGCTTATTTGGGATGCTCATCTGGATGTCATTCAACCCGACATTTCCCGTGTGGGCGGTCTTACCGAAGCCAAGCGGGTTGCGTACATGGCGCATGAAGCCAACCGCGTGTGTGTGCCCCACGCCTTCCGTACCGGAGTTCTCGTAGCTGCCTGTTTGCATTTGATTGCCGCGATCCCGAACTCCGCCTTTTTGGAGTTCTCCGTTACTGAATCGAGCCTGCGTCGCGAACTTCTTCTGCAACCTTTCAAAGTGGTTCAGGGCAGGGTCGCAGTTCCGGCACTCCCGGGGTTAGGAGTCGAAATTAACCCGGAGGCAGTAAGCAAGTACGCGGTCGATACGGGAGTGTAATGAGCCGGCGTGCGATAGACCTGAAGCCATATACGAGAATTAACCGAAGAGGGCGGATCGCATCACTATCGGCTCTGGAACTGGAAAACCGTTGGCTAAAAGTGCGGGTTCTACCGGAGGTCGGAGCCAAGATCTATGATCTGGTCTGGAAAGCGAGCGGACAAAACATCCTGTGGCACAACCCCAGGATTGCGCCTCAGTCCTCCACCATCGAAAGCGAATTCGATAATTACTGGTGCGGTGGATGGGATGACGCCTTCCCCACCTGCGACGAATGCGTGTTTCAAGGACAGCGTTATCCAAGCCTGGGCGAGTTGCGCTCTCTAAAATGGCACGTGGACTCATGCGGTAAATCAATGGGCAATGCAGTGGCTCAGCTGTCAGCCTTCGGCGCGATCAGTCCAGTGCGGGCAACGAAGACCATAACGCTCGATGGCCTTGCTCCTGTTATCAGAATGCACTATAGAATCGGTAACCTGGGGCCCGCGCGTCTTGACTTTCTTTGGGGCACACATCCGGCAATTGCGATTACCGGGACTACGATCTTGCGCATTCCTGCCAAACATGCCGTAGTTGCTCAATGCAACCAGCCTGGCTGGGGGGTTCCCGGGCAGCAATATGATTGGCCCATTTTGGAGGGCGCCGCAGGCCGGTTGGAGATGGACAAGGTTCAGGGGGTTGAAGCCAACCTTTGCTTCGGACACTACGCCGTCGATCTCGATGCGGGCTGGTATGCCGTGGAGGATGCGTCATCGGGTCAGGGTTTTCTTCTGAAGTTCCCTCTCGACCAATGTCCCTGCTTGTGGCTGTGGCTCAACTATGGGGGCTGGAGGGGGCTTCATCATGTCATCCTCGAACCCTGGACCAGCAAACCCGTAAACCTCGCGGAAGCCTACGAACAGGGGACGAGCCGCTCCCTGGCAGCCGGGGAGGAGTTCTCTGTGGAAGTAAGCGCGACGTATTACCAGAAACCGGAGACCTTCCAGGATGCTCTAACACGACTCCTGTAATATCGGCCTCTTTCAAACCATCGTTTTTTTACGCAGCTAAGAGGACTGGCGAAACACATGAGACTTGAAGGACGAGTCACCATCATCACTGGTGCTGCTTCAGGCATCGGCCGGGCGAGCGCCAAAGAATTTGCCCGCGAAGGCGCGAAGGTAGTGGTTGCGGACATCAACCAGGAGGGCGCCCAGGAGACAGCGCAGCAGATAGTAACAGCAGGCGGACTAGCGCTGGCCGTCAAGACCGATGTTTCGCAGCCGCAGTCCGTGCAAACTCTGATCGAGCAGACGCTGCGCACATTCGGAAAACTCAATGTACTGTTCAACAACGCGGCAATTCAGGTTAATAAAACCATCGAGGACACGACCATCGAAGAGTGGAATTGTCAGATGGGGATTAACCTGGGAGGCGTGTTTTTATGCTCAAAATATTCTCTGCCGCATCTGCGGAGTACAAGAGGTTGCGTCATTAACATGGCTTCGGTGAACGGCTTTTTTGTCGAGCCTATGTGTGCCGGCTACTGTGCTATAAAAGGCGCGATCATCGCGCTGACCAAGGCTATGGCGATTGATCACGGCAGAGATGGAATACGAGTCAACTGTATTTGCCCGGGATACATTGATACGGGGTTGGCACAGGAGTACTTTGAGGTCCAGCCAGATCCTGCCGCAGCACGAGCAGCCGCAGGTAAGCTGCACGCATTGGGACGAATCGGGAAACCGGAAGAGGTGGCGAGAGCCGCCGTGTTCCTGGCGAGCGACGATGCTTCCTTCGTGACAGGTTCTTCGGTCGTAACGAGTGGCGGCTTTGGGGTCGGATTGCCGCCTGTTTGAATTGGGTCCAACAGGTTTCGACGGGTGTCCTGGTTTGATAGGCATGGTGTGATAGGCATTCTGAATCCAGAACATGGAGTGAAACGGTGACTGATTCCTTAACCGATATGAAGCGCGATCCTGCGGGCTCTCCCCCGCGCCTGCGCCGGGTTCTCGGACTTAGGGATCTGATCTTCTATGGCATTGTCCTTATCATGCCCATCGCACCCGTGCCCATGTTCGGCGTCGCCCAGGTGCTCTCTCACGGCCACTTCGTTACCACAATTCTGATTGCAATGATTGCAATGATGCTTACGGCCGTGAGCTACGGACGGATGGCGTCGCTGTTCCCCGCGGCGGGCTCCGCTTATACCTACGTGGGACGGGGCCTCAACCCTCATTTGGGTTTTCTTACGGGTTGGTCCATGTTTCTTGACTACCTCATCCAGCCGCTGATGAACGGAGTTTATGGAGCACTGACTATCCAGCGCTTCTTTCCATTCATTCCCTACGCGGTTCTCGCGGCGATCTTTGTGGCCATGATGACCTTGCTCAATCTGCGTGGGATTCGCGCTACAGCTTATGCCAACATCGTTCTCGTAACCATCATGTGCTTAGTGATCGTCATCTTCATGGTGTTGGCGGTCCGTTATCTTTTTCACCTACAAGGTTGGCACGGAGTCTTTTCCATTCAACCTTTCTATGATCCTAGGACCTTCGATGCTCGTTTGATCTGGATGGCCACCTCTTATGCCGCGCTGACATATATAGGCTTCGACGGAGTAACTACGCTCGCCGAAGACGTCAAAAACCCCAAGCGAAACATCATGTTAGCCACTGTTCTGGTTTGCCTCTTTACTGGAGTGGTAGGAGGGCTTGAAGTTTACCTTGGCCAACGAGTCTGGCCATCCTACAGTTCCTTTCCTAATGTTGAAACGGCTTTCATGGATGTGGCACATCGCGTGGGTGGGCCGCTGCTCTTCCAGGCATTGGGAATTATATTGATTCTCGCCGCCGTGGGAGCTGGTTTGACTGGGCAAGTGGGCGCTGCCCGGTTGCTATTCGGTATGGGACGCGACAACGTCCTTCCGCGAAAGGTTTTTGCCTACCTCGATCCCAAGCGTAATACGCCCACTCTCAACATTTGGCTGATCGGTATCGTGGCGTATATAGGGGCTCTGTTCGTTAGTTACGAACAGGCGGGAGAGATCCTTAATTTTGGTGCTTTCCTCGCATTCATGGGTGTAAATCTGGCTACCTTCTGGCAATTTGGTGTGGTGGGGCAGGCAGGGCGTAAACGCCAATGGCTGGGTGACGTTGTCATACCCCTGCTTGGTTTCATGTTTTGTCTGTGGATATGGCTGGGCCTCAAAACGCCGGCAAAGATCGTGGGCGGCTTTTGGCTCAGCGTCGGATTTATATATAGCGCAATTAAGACACGCTGGTTCCGCGACCGCCCGATCATGGTCGATTTTAGCGAATCTTAACCGGCGAGAAAGTCATTGCGATTCGCACCACGCGGGCTTGGGCCGGCCAGCAAGATACAAAGGAGATGATGGATGTTTTCTGATACCGCTGAGATGGCAAAATCCATATACACGGGTCTTTACGTAGCCGCCGTGTGCGACATCCTGGACAGCCTGGGCTACCGCAATCAAGCCATGCACCACCGCCTGCGACCGTTATTGCCTGATCGAGCCAAATGCGGTTTCGTAGGCCGTGCCCGGACTATCCGTTGGATGGAAGCGGATTACGTTGTGGAAGAGGATCCTTACGGCGTTGAAATTGACGCCATGGATTCGCTAAAACCGGGAGATGTTGTGGTGCATTCGACCGACTTCGCCGGTACGAATGCTCCGTGGGGCGGACTCATGAGCACAGTGGCGAAGCGAAACGGCGCGGTGGGATGTGTCTGCGATAGCCAGATTCGCGACTGCAACCAGATCATCGACATGGGTTTCCCCGTTTACTACACCGGAATACGTCCTCTCGATTCCATGGGGCGTGGAATTGTCATGGCGTACGACGTGCCGGTTAGCTGCGGCGGCGTGCTGGTTAAACCTGGCAACTTGATCTTTGCTGATTTCGACGGCATCGTGGTCGTTCCTAATCAAGTCGAAGAGGCCGTCATCGTACAGGCAAAAGAAAAAGTGCACAAAGAGAACCTGTCTAACAGAGAGCTGTTAGAGGGCAAGTCGCTCCGCGAGGTATTCACGAAATACGGTGTTCTTTAGCGATTGCCTGGCTAGTGCCATTCCTTCAGCATGCTCTTCGTTTGATCAGTATTATTTCGCGCGCCTACTTGACCGGGCGGCGGGGACCCATCTTCCGCAGGACTTGTACAGTCCTTCTCGGCCGGCTCGCACGAATCGACCACAGCGTGTATGCGATCACTAGCCAGACCATAGTTGCCCCGGGAATCATCAGCCACGCGTTGTGGCCACCCACCCACTTCCACAAAACGAAGGCGAATCCAAGGAGACCAACGCAGCCCAGGGCGGCTCCCCGTGAATCGAGGCTTGCAGCTATACGGCCGCGGATTCGTCCGTCCGAACCAATCTTGGCCTTGCGTTTTCTTTCGTGACTCTCGATCAAGCTGGCGCTCGCTGGAAAAATGGCGGGGAATGCGAGAAAAAGTCCTCCGACGCCTGGTCCGAAGCGCTTTGCCATCAAGCCTGCCGCAACTGTGCACAAGCCCCCGAAGAAAAATCGTACTGCAAACTCATGCGGCGCTGTCTCTCTTAGAGAAGACAAGTTGACTTCCATCCTCTTCATGTTGGTCTCTCGAAAAGGAGCCATAGGCCAAGTGATACGACAAACCAGATGGGCATAAGCAGCAGACTTGCGCTGAGTGCACTACGGCTATACCGCCTTAGCACCCAGGCGACGACCAAGGCGTAGGCAAAAAAACCAACCGCGCCAAGCATCATCGAACGGCATTCGAGAGCGGCATAAGCTTTTCCGTCCTGGTGGATGGTGAGCCCTATGGTGGCGAGGGCAATGGAGGGTGCGGCTCCGAAAAGCCCGGCGAAACTCTTTGGACGAAGAATGTCCCCCAGGGCCGCAAAAAGGCTAACCACCACCCCGCCGATTAGAAACCGCATGAAGAGAGTGCCCATAGAGAGCAAAACCGCTTTATCAGCCGGAGCGATTGTTTGCGGTACGAAACCAAAGTCACGCGGAGAAACCATGCCGGCAGGCAACCCTTTTCAGGGCGAATACACCTTCGTCTGGATTAAACGCAAATTTGTTGCGACTCCCTGCGGGCGTTTCAATGATCACTTCGACGATACCGTCCTTTTTCGAACGGCTTCAGTCTCGTGGAGTTGGACATCGATTTCACCCAGTCTGGCGTCGCAAATCGATCGCATGCAAAAGGGCAGATGAAGGTGCTACGCACGGCGTTGCACGTCATTTTCTGACATCCCACCCGCGCGTAACCTTGGCGGCTTGATTTGCGTTCCTCTTATCCTCAGCACCACGGCTGGTAGGTGCACCACGAGGGTGGCGCCTCTCAGAAAAGATCTGGACCAGTTTCTGCGCGAAGGCATCTTGGTCTGTTGCCCACTCATCTTAACGCGGTAAGAGAGCAAAGATTCGTGGGAGCAATTCGGTGATCTTTCAATGTCGTGAGTGTTTTTCGTATAACGTGCACCGGTCCAGGTTTCGCTTGAAAGACGTCGAGCGGCTCTTTCTTTTTCAGTATCCGATTCGGTGCCTTCGCTGCAATCGGCGCGATTACGTGAGCTTGCTGCGACTTTTTCAGCGAACTCGCAAAAACGCCGGCGACATGGTGTCAGGCAAGTCGATAGATTTGGTCTAGGACAGGGCCCGTTTTTTATCGGCCTTTTCTCGAATAGGGATGAGGGCGCATACGGCTTTGCTTGTTAGCTTCTTCGCTCCTGAGATCAAACGTCTTCCGTGGGTTGGGAGGTTTGTATGGCTAGTTTGCATGGATCTTGTTTTTCTCAGTTTGTTTATCGGACGAACCCCGATAATACGATCGACTCCATTTGTGCTTTCTGTTTTCTTACCGTAGCTACAGCCGAAAACAGGGCAGACCTTCACCAACCAGAGTCTGCTCACCAGTGTATGAAGACGATCGTCCAGCAACACGAGGTAACGAAAAGCCCGGATGGTGACCTAACACTCTTCCCACTTGTGCACTTGGCGCTTAAAAGCCGGGTTCGGGAATGCCGGGGAAAGCTCCGGAAATCGCTCGAGAAGTATGCCTGGTCTGCACATGGAGTAACGCCATTGCGCCGGCCCTTAACTCGCTGGTAGATACTTCTCCTTTGTAATTATTTGATGCCGCGATCCCGCATGTGCCGCCATGCGGCAGTGGTTCTGGCATCTCTTTCAGCGCGATCTGCTGCGCGCGAGCTTTGGCAGGACTGCTACCCGCCTTGAGCCAACTCCATCTCGGCCTGCGCGGCGCCGCCACCAGCCGCCGAGGCTCAGGTCCTATGTCTCAGCGCCATTTACGCCGCCCTGGATTCCACCTCCACCTTCGGCCTGCCCCATCTCCAGGCCACCTTCGCCGTATGGGACGACCGCCTGCTCGCGCAGACCGCACGTTGTTGATCTTGTGAGGCCATCCCGATGATGCAAGGAGTTTGCTAGACTTTTTGTAGCAGATTGTCCAGCCTGCTCTGGCAGGCTTTTTGGGGCTACACGCTTAAGGTCTTCAGAGTTGTAAAGCGTAACCTCGTTGAGGGCCAGGCCAAGTAAAGCGAGAGAACTGTCTTGGGAATGCAAGCTCGCTTTCGCGGTATATTTCAAAGGCCCGATAACCTCATAGCCAAACAGTCAGATCAACGAATAACCCGGGTGGGGCAACTGCGGAGCCGGAAACACCTGGGCGTTTCTAACCGAACGAGCCCGTGCTTCGGCTACGTTGGGCAATCCGGCAGTTCCTTCTTCTACATTCACAGAGAAGAGTCTCGATGCGTCTATGCGGATCCTGAGTTTGCGGTTGATTGTGGCGCTGATTATCGGCGTCACCCTGGTGTCGCTGGCCTCGTCGTGGTATGAGGTGCAGGCGGAGAAGGACGCTTTCCGCCTCGACCTGGAACGGAAAGCCGAAACCTTTGGCGAGAGCCTGGTGGGCAATGCGGAGTCGTTCCTCCAGGGCGGAGACAAGCTGGGGCTCGAACGGATGGTTCAGCGCTTCAATAACCGCGATCATGTGTTGGGAATCGGCGTATACGACCTGACTCTCTTTCCCTTGGTCGTCAGTCATGATCTGAGTGCCGTCCTGCCAGGCATGCCCCCGGCACTCAGCGCGGCAATGGCGCGCAATCAGCCGGAAACCAGTTACGCGCGGTTGCATTTTAAACGGCTTTACATCTTCGCCGCGCCCTTGCATGCGGTCAATAAAAGCGTCGCGGGCGGCATGCTCATCGTCTACGATACCGGCTACATCCGCGCCGAGATTTTCCGCGTTTGGAGCCGGGTATTTGTCCATATTGCGGGCTTGGTGCTGGTCATTGTTGCCATCACGCTGTTGATCGTGCGCTGGAGCCTCGCCGGGCCGATCGCCCGCGCGGCGCAGTGGATGAATGCACTCCGTACCGCGCGTCACTCGGTGCAGGTACCTCCCACGAATCTTGATTTCTTCCAGCCGCTGGCGCGGGAGATGGCGCCGCTTGCAGAAAGCATGCGCCAGGCGCGTGCGGCCGCAGAGATCGAAGCCAGGCTGCGGAATACGAACGAATCTCTCTGGACCGCCCAGCGATTAGCCGACCATGTCCGCACCAGGCTGAATGGCAGCAATCTGTTTGTGGTCTCGAACCGCGAGCCCTACGTTCACAACCGCCAGGGCAACACCATCACGGTTACCGTTCCCGCCAGTGGGCTGGTGACGGCCTTGGAACCGATACTTTATGCCTGCAACGGGACCTGGGTAGCCCAGGGGAACGGCACGGCGGACAAGCAGACCGTAGATGAGCATGACCGGTTGCAGGTTCCGCCCGACGATCCTCGATATACGCTCCGCCGGGTTTGGCTCACGGCGGATGAAGAAGATGGTTACTACTACGGTTTTGCCAACGAGGGCTTATGGCCGTTGTGCCATATGGCACATACCCGCCCCACCTTCCGCGACTCGGACTGGGAATATTACAACAGAGTGAATGCTCGATTCGCCGACGCGCTGGTGGAAGAGATGGCGGGCGAGGCACATCCCGTGATTCTGATTCAGGACTACCATTTCGCGCTCTTGCCGCGCATGATGAAAGAGCGGATGCCTCATGCCAGAATTGCGATTTTCTGGCATATTCCCTGGCCTAATCCAGAAGCCTTCAGCATCTGCCCGTGGCAGCAGGAACTGCTGGATGGCCTGCTGGGTGCGGACCTGATCGGGTTTCATGTCCAGGCGCATTGCAACAATTTTCTCAGCACCGTCGATCGGGTTCTCGAAGCACGCGTCGATTGGGAACACTTTGCGGTCAAACGCAAGGATCACTGGTCCTCCGTGTTGCCGTTCCCCATCAGCGTGGAGTTTCTTGAAACCGCGGAAACGCCGGCGAAGGGCATTGTGGCTGAGGAACGCAGTGCGTTGATTGCCGAATTGGGGATCGAAGCATCGTTCCTGGGCGTGGGCGTCGATCGCGTGGACTATACCAAAGGAATTATTGAACGCTTTCAAGCGGTGGAGGCGTTTTTGGAGAGTCATCCGCGGTATCAGGATAAGTTCACTTTTATCCAGATCGGCGCGCCCTCACGCAGCCACATTCCACGCTATGCCGAGTTTCAAAAAGAGGTCGAAATAGAGGCCAACCGTATCAATGAGCGCTTCCAGCGTGGTAAGTGGAGGCCGATTGTATTTTTGAACCGCCAACATAATCGACAGGAAGTGCTGCGCTACTACCGTGCGGCCCATCTGTGCATGGTGACCTCGTTGCATGACGGCATGAACCTGGTGGCTAAAGAATACGTGGCCGCACGCCAGGACGAGCGAGGCGTACTGATTCTGAGCCGATTCACAGGGGCTGCGCGAGATTTACGGGATGCTATCATCGTTAACCCGTACGATGTCCGGTCGACGGGTGAAGCGATTGCGCAGGCGTTGGAAATGGAGGTTGGCGAGATCCGTGACCGTATGCGCCGGATGAGACGCTCGGTGAGGGATCATAATATTTATTGGTGGGCCGGCACCTTGATTGGCGAATTGTGCGAGCTTCGGCTGAGTGGTTGATGGCTTAACGGGCTGCGGAAGGTTTTAGGGTAGGCCGGGGATTTATCCCCGGCCCAAACGCAATCTAATCATCGTTAGGTTAAAGAGTCTACGTGAGAACTGGAGAGATCTGCGGTTTCTTCTCCAGTTCTCACGCAGACTCTTTAACCCCTGGGGCATGCTTTCCTGCCCTTCCTAACTTTTTCCGCACCCTGTTAAGCTGGGGTTCCGTTAACTTAATCGCATTTTCCAGATCTGTGACCACCATCCTTGCGCATTGAAGGTTGAATCGGCGAGAAAAGACGCTATGAAGAATCAAAGCAGAACGAGGCAGGTCGGATGACAATCAACGGGCCGGATCCACTTCCTCTGCCCCAATCTGTGCTCGCACCCCTCACGCGCGCGGCAATCTTCCTTGTCGTCACCGTGAACCCGGAGCCCGAAAGTTATGCAACCGTGCGCTCGTTTTGTGGTGACCTCGCCGGGCTGGTTCGCGCGGTGGAGTTCCGTGACCTCGAGGCCGCACTCACGTGCATCACGGCCTTCGGATCGGATGCGTGGGACCGCCTCTTCGGTAATCCCCGGCCCGCCGAATTGCACCCCTTCCGGGAATTCCGTTCCGGCGACCGCCATGCCGTCGCGACTCCGGGCGATATGCTGTTTCACATCCGTGCCCAACGCATGGACATCTGCTTTGAGCTGGCAACACAGATCATGGAGCGCATTGGCGATGCAGTTTCGCTCGCCGACGAGGTGCAGGGCTTTCGTTACTTTGAGGATCGCGACCTTATCGGTTTCGTCGATGGCACTGAGAATCCGAGAGACGGCCTTGCCCTCGAGTCTGCGCTGGTTGGCCAGGAGGACGCTCCCTTTGCCGGCGGCAGCTATGTCATCATCCAGAAATATCTTCACGATATGAAGGCATGGAATGCTCTGTCCACGGAGGCGCAGGAACTCATTATCGGCCGCAGGAAACTGTCCGATATCGAGTTGGAGGATGCGGTAAAACCGAGCAACGCCCACAGCGCCCTGACTGTCATCGAGGAAAATGGAAAAGAGGTCAAGATCCTGCGCGACAACATGCCTTTCGGGCAACCGGGCCGGGGTGAATTTGGCACCTACTTCATTGGCTACTGCCGTACCCCGCGCATCACCGAGCTGATGCTCGAGAATATGTTTGTGGGCCGTCCGCCTGGCAACTACGATCGGCTCCTGGATTTTAGCCGCGCCGTTACCGGAGGTCTGTTCTTTGCGCCTTCGGCAAGCTTTCTTGAGGACGCCGGTGAGCAGGCCCTCCCCGCGGCAATAGCCGCGCCGCCCGTCGCCTCGGATCCGCCAGTCGCATCCTCTGCGCCGGACGCATCACTTCGGATAGGATCGCTGAGAGGAGAACGAAATGAATAACCTCCATCGTGAGTTGGCACCCATCTCTGACGCCGCGTGGGCGCAGATCGAGGAGGAAACGACTCGGACACTCAAGCGCTATCTCGCCGGCCGGCGCGTTGTCGATGTCCCGGCTCCCAGCGGAGTTGGTTTGCCCGCAGTGGCCACGGGTCATCTGCTGTCGATAGCCCCGCCTGCGGAAGACATCCTCGCCAGGCAGCGTGAGGTGAAGGCGCTTGTGGAATTGCGGGTCCCCTTCGAGTTGACCCGCGCGGCGATCGATGATGTGGAACGAGGCTCCGAGGACTCCGATTGGCAACCGGCCAAGGACGCAGCCAGGAAGATCGCTTTCGCGGAAGACCGGGCCATCTTCAATGGCTATTCCGCAGCAAACATCCAGGGGATCCGCGAAGGCACCACCAACCCGGTCATGACCCTTCCCACTGATGTCCGTGACTATCCGGACGCCGTGGCTCACGCGTTGAGTCAACTGCGCCTTGTAGGCGTGAACGGGCCTTACTCGGTCTTACTCGGAGCTAAAGCTTATACGGAACTTGCGGAAACCCGTGATCACGGATATCCCGTCCTGGAGCACGTCAAGCGCATTGTCGAAGGCAACATCATCTGGGCTCCGGCCATAGAGGGCGCGTTTGTCCTGACCACCCGCGGAGGTGATTTCGAGCTCAACATCGGGCAGGATATCTCCATCGGCTATCTCACTCACACCGACGCGGTCGTCCGGCTTTATCTCCAGGAGAGCTTCACCTTCCGCCTCCTGACCGGCGAGGCATCCGTTGTGCTCGCGTCCTCTGATAGCCCGTCCGCCTGAACACCCGGCGGCCCTAATATCTTCTTACCCGGTCAGAGATGCTGCGTTCGAATCAACAAAAGCTGGAAAAACGGGTTCTCCGTGCTGCGGAAGCCGCTTTGTTCCGTCAACAATACGTCAGTGCAATCGACGTGCTTGTGGGGATGGGGCTTTTGACGCCCACCCACGTCGCCTCCTGGCGGAAAGGCCAAGTCGATTTCCTCGAACGGGTAATACAAGGGAACCTCAAGAAAATTTCTTCCTCCATGGCGATCTTTCGTCGCTGGGCACGAGAGAAGGGCCTCAAACCCAGCGAAACCCAATATGTGCGCCGCACGCGGATCGGAGCACAGGCCTTGCAATTCTCGAAAAGTGGAAATCCGTCTATCGAGAAGAGCTACCGCACGCACTTTGTATCGCCGGCGCTCTCGAAGCAAAAGCAGCAGCGGCTTGAAGAGAAACTCAAGCAGCCCCCGAAACCTGTCGTCTTCCAAAATTTGCGCGAGTCCCAATGTTCAGAATGCGGCGTAGACATTGCGCAGGGCTCCTTTCTGTCGCTGGAAATGGAGCAGCCGCTTTGCCTCCACTGTGCGCGTCTCCACGACCTCGAGTTTCTTCCATCAGGTGACACGGCATTGACGCGGCGCGCTTCGAAGTACAGTGGGCGAGTGGCCGTGGTAGTCCGTTTTAGCCGGTCACGGGGACGCTACGAGAGACAGGGCATCCTCGTGGAAAGAGCCGCGATCGAGAAAGCCGAGCGGGAATGCGTGGAGGACGCCGATCAACGGGCGGCGGCGCGAATGCGTGGGGCCGAGTGGCGGCAAAAACAGGATGCAGAATTGGCCGCTCAGATGACGAAGCAGATCGCAATGTTGTTCCCCGGCTGTCCGGCCCGTGAGGTTGCTGCCATCGCCGAACATACCGCAGCGAGGGGAAGCGGACGGGTGGGACGGACGGAGGCGGGCCGGAATCTGGAGGAACGTGCTTTGACCTTGGCAGTGGTCGCTGCGGTTCGCCACAGGCACACTAACTATGACGAGTTGTTGGCGAATGGAGTGGACCGCGCAACCGCCCGCCAACGAGTCGCCGACAGGGTCGAGGAGATTCTGGCGGCTTGGCGAAATTAGTATCTGTTACGTTGTACCTTCCAATGAGAGAGGCTTCTCCATGCTAGTCGAACAGCAGATCGCGGAACGGCAAGACAGGGCCAAGGCAACATCGCTGAAGATTTTGAAACGGCCCGAAGGCGGCCTATATGGGGATTACACCGTCAAGTCCGCCAGTGGACACACCTACCGGGTGGCGCTTCGGGGTCCGGGGCTCTTCGAGAATTATTGCTCCTGTCCGGATTTCGCGGTCAATACGCTGGGGACCTGCAAGCATGTCGAAGCGATGCTTTTGCGGTTACGGCATCGCCATCAAAAGAAGTTGGAGACAGCGCAGTACAAGCGCACGCGCGCTTCGTTATCGCTTCAGTACGGGAATTCGATCGAGGTGCGGCTGCGCATGTCCACCCCAGCCTCGCCTGCCTTGGAATCGATCGCAAAGGAGTATTTTGACCCCGCCGGACTGTTGCCCCGCGCGCATTACCAGCAATTCGCCGAAGTGCTGGAAGCACTCAGAAAGTCGGACGGACAGGCGGTCATCTATAGCGACGTTCTGGATTACATCGATCGCGAAAACGAGTTGACCGAGGGTCTGGAACTGGAGCGCAAGCTGCTGGCGAAGCTCAAACGGGGTCAGGAGCCCATGGCCGGCGTCTTGAAGACCAAGTTGCTGCCGTACCAGGCGCAGGGCGCGATGTTCGCGGCTTGCCGGGGCCGCGTGGTTCTGGCGGACGACATGGGTTTGGGAAAGACAGTGCAAGCGCTGGCCGCGGCCGAACTTCTACGCCGGCGAAAGGGAATCGAGAGAGTCCTCGTGATTTCGCCCGCCTCGGTCAAGTACCAATGGAAAACGGAAATCGAGAAGTTTACCAATCGCTCAGCGCAGGTCATTGATGGGCTGCTGCCCCGGCGGCGAGCCATGTATGCCTCCCCCTCTTTTTACAATCTCACTAGTTATGAGTTGGTTCTTAAAGACATCCTTTATATGCACGAGATGAAGCCGGACCTGATCATCCTGGATGAGGCGCAGCGCATCCGCAATTGGACCACTGCCACCGCGCGCACCATCAAACAATTGAAGAGCCGGTACGCTTTTGTCCTCACAGGAACGCCGCTGGAAAACAAGCTGGAGGAGCTCTTTTCGGTGGTGGAGTTTGTGGATGGGCGCAGGCTGGGTCCTGCCTTTCGCTTCGTGCACGAACACCGCATGGAAGATGAGAACGGCCGCCTGCTGGGGTACCGCGGCCTGGACCGCATTCAACAGCAGCTGGCTCCGATTTTGCTGCGGCGCACCCGTCAAAAGGTGTTGAAGGAGCTGCCGGAACGGACGGACCAGATCTTCCGCGTGCCATTGACCACCGAGCAGGCGGAGCCCTATTTCGAGCAGAGCGATATCCTGGCGGCGCTTATGCGTAAATGGGAGCGGCAACGCTGGCTTTCGGAGATCGATCAGAAGCGGATTCTGTGCTGCGTTCAAAACATGCGCATGCTCTGCAACTCGACGTTTCTTGTCGATAAACAAACCCACCATTCTCCAAAACTCCAGGAGTTCCGCGAGATTCTCACCGAGCTCGCCATCGAGGAAAACCGCAAGGTGGTGGTGTTTAGCGAGTACGAGCGGATGACGTTTCTGGCCGGCGAGGAACTTCGCAAGCTGGGAATTGGCTTCGTGTCCCTCCATGGCGGAGTTCCCTCACGCCAGCGCGGGGCGCTGATCGAGAAGTTCCGGAGCGATCCTGCCTGCAAGGTCTTCCTTTCGACCGATGCGGGAGGTGTGGGACTCAACCTGCAAGCCGCTTCCGTGGTGGTGAATTTCGAGCCCCCATGGAATCCGGCCCGGTTGGAGCAGCGCATTGGACGCGTGCACCGGCTGGGCCAGTCCCGCCCGGTGCACGTGATTCATATGTTGACGAGCAAGAGCATCGAGGAGCGGGTGTGGGAAACGCTAAGCCTGAAGAAGTCGCTGTTCGCCGGAGTGTTCGATTCTCCCACGGGCGAGGTGAACTTTGCCAAGCTGGGCCGCAAGACAATGCTACAGGCCGTGAAGGAAATCTTTGCCAACCAACCGGGCCGGCCGAAACCGGTCATTGACCACACCCCTGCCGCTCCGCTTCCGTTGGTCCAGGCGCCCGTCGTTGCGCAAGAACCTGCGCCTGCTTTGGCGAGTGCGCCGGTCCCCGCGGCCAACGGCGGCTCACCCGCACCAAAGGCTGGCTTGGAGGCAAGCAGCGTCGAGACGGCGGCGGCGTTCATCGAGGCCGGACTTAGATTCATCGAGTCGATCGCATCGGAGCGCGCCGCCGGAAGATCCGCTGGCGCGACTCCACACCGGTTGGATCAGGCAATGTCCGGACTCTTTAAATGGGACGCCCGGACGAACCGCCCGGCTCTGTCCATACCCTTGCCTGAATCGGTTACACAGGAACGTCTCGGCGCTGCGATTTCCGCTCTGCTGAACACGTTCGGGGGAGCCGCGAAAGCGTCCGGCGGTTCGTTCCACCGGGATTGAGCCACGCAACCCAGAGGGTTTCCTGCGTTGAATCGCCGACGCGATCGCAGCACGTTGACTATCGACTGCAGCCCTGATGGGCGGCGACAGGCCGGTCCGCCTTGCCTAAATCGAGTTTGAGGCCGAGAATGAACGCGTCGAATTTTCTCAGCGGCGTGTTCCGCATGGAAGGGAAGCCATTCTCGTCATGGGAAACGCTCGTCGCCCGGCTCGCAAATCGTCACCCATTTCGGAAATAGACGTCCTGTGGATCACGGCAGGCCTGGGTTGTGACGGAGATACCATCTCCATGACGGCCGCAACCCAACCCAGCATCGAAGACATCGTATTGGGAGCCCTTCCCTGGATTCCCAAGGTGCATTTCTATAATCCGTTCCTTGCCACTGAGGTAGGAGACGACTTCATGAAGCATTTCCATCGGGCAGCGCAGGGAAAATCGAACCCCTTCATTCTCGTGCTCGAAGGCTCGGTACCCGATGAGACCAACAAGGAGGAGGGTTATTGGGCATCTTTCGGCACCGATTCATCAACCGGCCAGCCCATTACCACCTGCGAATGGATCGACCGGCTGGCGCCGAAAGCCTGGGCGGTCATTGCCGCGGGAACCTGCGCGACCTACGGCGGAATCCATGCCATGGAAGGCAATCCCACCGGATGCATGGGGCTGCCCGATTATCTTGGTTGGCAGTGGCGCTCGAAAGGGGATATTCCCATCGTTTGCGTTCCCGGATGCCCCGTTCAGCCGGACAATTTCATGGAGACGCTCTTATATCTGCTCAACATGGCCGCCGGACGTGCCCCCATGATCCCACTCGATGACGCCCTGCGTCCCACCTGGCTCTTCGGCAGTACCGTTCACGAAGGCTGTGATCGCGGCGGCTACTATGAGCAGGCCCAGTTTGCGGAAGAGTATGGTTCGCCACTGTGCATCGTGAAACTGGGGTGCTGGGGCCCCGTGGTGCAGTGTAATGTAGGCAAGCGTGGTTGGATGGCCGGCATGGGCGGCTGCCCCAACGTGGGAGGCATCTGCATCGGGTGCACCATGCCCGGTTTCCCTGACAAGTTTATGCCGTTCATGAATCAGCCCCCAGGCTCGTTGTTATCTTCTGCCGCCGTCCAAACCTATGGCCGGGCCATTCATGCGTTGCGTCGCTTTACTCAGTCCTCACTGAATAAAGAACCGAGCTGGCGGCAAAGGCCCCATCGTCCCGTCGAACAGAATGGTTCCGGAGCGACTCGCTGATGGTGGGAGACGAGTGGCTGAACATGCAGCATCTGGAGTAGTAAAAAATGTCTTCGATTGCGCGAACCGTCCGAAAACCAAAGAGCAGCAAGAGCCAGCTTGCTGACGCCAATGCCGGACTGCCGGATATTGCCGAAGCGGAAGCGGTCCTTCTCGATCTCGCTCGAGTATTTGCCGACCCGGCCATTAATCCTGTCCTAGATCGTTTCGATGATCATTTCAATGACGAAAATGGGCGTAAGCCGTCCCCGGATGCGCGGGCGCCAGACCTTGAGGACAAATACCGCGCATTGTTGGAGCAGATACCGGCAGTGGTCTTCATGGCGCATCTCGACCGGGGTATCAGCGAGGCCTATGTGAGCCCGCAGATTGAAGCAGCCCTCGGATATTCACGAGAAGAATGGCTGGAGGATCCAGTTCGCTGGTATCAACATATTCATACCGCTGACAAGCAACGATGGAGCCTGGAAGCTGCCGAGCTGTTCCTCTCCGGCAAGCCGCTGCGATCCGCATATCGGGTGATTGCCCGGGACGGTCGCGTCATCTGGTTCCATTGCGATGCTCGCATGATGCGGCGCGAAGATGGTCGCCCATGGTGTATTCATGGCGTTGCATTCGACATCTCAGATCTCAAACGCATCGAAGAAGAGCTCCAGGAAGAACGCAACTTCGTCTCCACGATCCTGGACACGGTAGGAGCATTGGTCGTCGTGCTCGACAACGAAGGACGTATCTTACGCTTCAACCCGGCTTGTGAACTGACTACGGGTTATGCGATGGAAGAGGTCCAGGGCAAATACGTCTGGGACCTGTTTCTGCTTCCCGAGGAAGCAGATCGCTTCAAGGCCATGTTTGAAGTGTTGCGTACCGATCTCCTTCCTCAGGACTATCAGAACTCCTGGCTCACACGGCGTGGAGAACAGCGCTTGATCGCATGGTCCAGTACCTTGCTTCCGGGCAGTGGAGAAACGGCCCGTTACATCATTGCCACGGGCATTGACATCACGGAACGAAAGCATCTGGAAAAGGCCATCCTGGATATAAGCGCCAGAGAACAGCGGCGCATCGGGCAGGACCTGCATGATGGCCTCGGCCAGCATCTAACCGGCATCGCCTTCATGGCAAAAGTGCATGAAGCGAAGTTGGCCGAGCAAAAGAGGGCGGAGACTGAGGATGCAGCCAAGATTGTGAAGCTGGTGAACGAAGCCATTCATAAGACTCGCGAATTAGCCAGGGGGCTGCTGCCGGTCGTCTCCGATTCACAGGGCCTGATGTCCGCCTTGCAACTGTGGGCAGCTGAGGTGGAAGACCTTTTTGGAGTATCATGCCGCTTTCAGTGTGAAACGCCTGTCCTGATTCACGACGACACAGTGGCTACCCATCTCTATCACATCGCTCAGGAGGCGGTGAATAATGCCATCAAGCACGGCGGACCAAGGCAGGTACTGATTCAGTTGACGGAAGAAGAGGGCCGGGGCACATTGCTGATAAAAGATGACGGTAAGGGAATTGCGGAAAATCTTGCGGATACCCAGGGTATGGGCTTGCGCATCATGAATTACCGCGCAGGAGTGATTGGCGGCACCCTGGAAGCACGGCGAGGCACCCCGCGAGGAACGGTCGTTACTTGTGTTTTCCCCGTGCGACACAGTGGGTAGCGTTCACATGGCTCAGATCACCAAGTCGCAAAGTGTCCCCCCCATCAGGAAGAAAACCGTGTTTATCGTGGATGACCATCCGCTATTGCGCCAGGGTCTGGGGTTATTGGTGAACCGCGAACGCGATCTTGCTGTTTGCGGTGAAGCCGAGGATGCGCAGACCGCCATGAGGGAAATTGCGGCCAAAAATCCCGACATCCTCATTGCAGATATCTCGTTGAATGGTCCGGACGGACTGGAACTCTTGAAGAACCTTCGCATGTTGTATCCGAACCTTCCCGTGTTGATCCTCTCTATGCATGACGAGTCAATTTATGCTGAGCGCGCCCTGCGGGCTCGTGCCAACGGATACATCATGAAGCAGGAGGCCACCGAGAAAGTCCTGGTGGCCGTGCGCCGAATTCTCGGTGGAGACATCTATCTGAGCGATCGAATGGCAAACAAGTTGCTTCATCAATACGTCGGCGGTGCTTCCGGACACATGTATTCCCGCCTCTCTGCTCTTTCCGATCGTGAGCTTGAGGTATTCCGCCTCATCGGCGAAGGCCGCGGCACGCGGCAGATCGCCGAGAAATTGCACCTCAGCATAAAGACAGTCGAAACATACCAGGCCCACATTAAAGACAAGCTGTCTCTCCACAGCGGGCGCGAGCTGGTGCAGCATGCCATCCAATCAAACCTGAGCAACAAGACATCCTAAACCGAGTTGGCCAATAACCCACGCACCGTCGGACCACCGGTTCGGCGGAGACAGACCCTGCACGTGCGGCTGTGCAGGGCTGTTCCTATTGATCAGCCTTGCTTGATGAAAGTGCCGTCGTGTAAGTCGGCCATTGCCTGCCGCAGTTGCTCCTGCGTGTTCATCACGATCGGCCCATACCATGCGACCGGTTCCTCGATGGGCCTGCCCGACACCAAAAGGAATCGTATGCCCTCGTCGCCCGCTTGCACCACGATCTCGTCTCCGCGGTCAAACAGCACCAGGGAATGATTACCGGCATCGTAGATGGGCGGCGCCTCCGGTTTCGCGGCCTGCTCGGTCAGGACCGCGCGGGGACTTGAAGCGCCCCGAAATGTCCCCGAACCCGCGAACACATAGGCGAAGGCGTTGCGCGTAGTCTCGACTTTGATCCGCTTCCGATGGCCCGGGGCGACCGAGATATCGAGGTAGTTAGGATCAGCAGCCACCCCTTCCACCGGTCCTCTCTTGCCTCCGAACTCGCCGCAGATGATGCGCACGTGGGTGCCGTCATCCTCGGTGACCTCGGGGATCGCGCTGGCGGGAATGTCCTGATAGCGCGGGTCGGTCATCTTCAGCGACGACGGCAGGTTGGCCCACAACTGGAAGCCGTGCATGCGACCCTGCTTGTCGCCCTTGGGCATCTCCTGGTGGAGGATACCCCTGCCGGCCGTCATCCATTGCACGTCGCCGGCGATCATCTTTCCCCGGTTACCGAGGCTATCACCGTGCTCGACCGACCCGGCGAGCACATAAGTAATGGTCTCGATCCCGCGGTGCGGATGCCACGGAAATCCAGCAATGTAATCTTCAGGATTCTCATTGCGGAAATCGTCCAGTAGCAGGAAAGGATCGAACTCCTTGGTTTTGCCGAAACCGAAGGCGCGTTGCAGCTTTACGCCGGCGCCTTCGATGGTGGGCTTGGTTTCAATGATTTGTCTAACTGCGCGGAGTGACATGAGATGCCCTTTCTAGAGCCGGGAATGCATGGCTTGGGACGTTTGCCTGGCGTTCAGGAAAATTCAAGCCTTGACGAACTGCACGTCGAGTGTGATGGTGACCTCGTCGCCAACCAGGATGCCGCCGCCTTCGAGCGCCGCGTTCCAGGTGAGGCCAAAGTCCTTGCGGCTGATCTTGGTCGTCGCCGATACCGCAATTCGGGTGTTGCCCCAGGGATCCTTCGCGGGCGGAGTAGGGCCTTCCACTGCAAAAACCACCTTGCGCGTCGCGTCCCGAATGGTCAGATCTCCCTCGATGGCCAGTTCACCGGGCCGGACAAGGCTGATGCCGGTGGATTTAAAGGTTAGCGTGGGGAACTTCTCGACGTGGAAGAAATCGGCGCTCTTCAGGTGCGCGTCGCGCTGCGCATCGCGGGTTTCGAGAGAGGCCGCTTCAATCAGGGCCTCGACCCGGGATTTGGCCAGGTCGGATTCGTTCAGCGTCAACGATCCCGTGACTTTGGGAAAGTGTCCCTTAACGTTTGAGATCATCATGTGCTTGACCTTGAACTCAGCAACAGAGTGAGCCGGGTCAATGTTCCAGGTGGCCGTGGCGGCGGTGGTGGGCGAAGTAGGCGAGGTGCTCATGGTGGTGGTATCCTTTCCCTTGCTTAGATGCGTTAACACGATAATCGTTTCAACAACTATTGTGGCCAAAATTAACCCGCTTCGGCACGGGATTCGCGCAGAAGTTCGGTGAGCGCCCGAAGCCGGTCTCGTCCCAGGTGGCCCAGTTGCTTGCGATGGGTCTCCTGCACCGGTTCATCAAGGCGGCCCAGGAGTTTGAGCCCGAGGGGCGTAATCCGGGCCATCACCATTCTCCGGTCCTTGCTTTCCCGGGAGCGTACGATCAGCCCGCGTCTTTCCAGGCGATCGAGTAGGCGCGTTATGTCCGGGTCCCGCGTAATCATGCAGTTGCCAATCTCGCCACAGGGAAGCCCATCGGGCGCCCCGCGCAGGATGCGCAGTACGTTGTACTGGGTCGCGGAGAGATCCTCGGCCTTGAGAACCGCGATCAAGCCGCGGGACAGCATGTCCGTCGCACGCAGCAGCTCCAGGAATGCGGCCTCTTCGGGATGGGCCGGGCGCCGTCGTTGGTCCGGCTGGATCGCTTGCTTCATACAACAACAGTAATCGTTATAACGACTATTGACAAGACGCCTGTTCGGAGACCGGAATCTCAGAGGAATTGGCAGCCCACAAGTGCTGGGCCGCATAGGCTCGCCACGGCCGCCACGACTCCGCACGATGGAGCAGGCTGGATGGAGTTGCTGGTGCGCCGTCGACCTTTGCTGCGCCGCGAAGCAATCCAATATCCGAAGCAGGGAAGGCGTCCATCTCGCGAATGGCACGCAGCGTAATGTATTGTGCTGTCCACTCGCCAATTCCAGGGATAGCGCGTAGACGGGCAATCGCCTCTTCCATAGACCCTAGCGGACGGAACAGGTTCGGATCGTTCGCTGCTGCCTTGGCCAATGCTTGCAACGCTCTCAGGCGGGCTGCCGGCATGCCGACCCCTATCGCTTCAATCGAGGCCAGACGTTTCGCCGTGGGAAAGGCATGGGTCAGGCCGGGATGATTCGCGACACCTTCTGGTACAGGTTCGCCGTGGAGCGCTACCAGTTGCCCCGCGAGCCTTCTTGCTGCAGCGACGCTCACCTGCTGCCCAAGAACGGCGCGTACCGCCAGTTCAAACCCATCCCAACCGCCGGGTGCACGCAGGCCGGGCCGCTTTGCGACCCAGGGAGCGAGCCGTGCATCATGCGCGAGGTGGGTGTCGATCGTCTCGATGTCGGCGCCAACGTCGAACACCCGGCGCACCCGGCTTACGATCGCAGGCAGAGATTGGACATTTGGAAAGTGGATCGTAACCCGTAAGCTATTTTTCTTGGCCAGGTGCGAGACCACGACGCTCCCCACCGAACTACCGATTGCCACCGTCCGCCGATAGCAGCCATTCTCAACCACTTCCACGCCGGGAATCGCGCGTGCCTTGAGGAAGCCAAGCATGGACTCCCAGTCATACGGGGGCCGATATCGCACGTGCAGCGTAATTCCTGCTTCTGCATGCGGACGATTTGCTGCGGTTTTTCTTCGTAGCGCGCTGGGCGGCCGGTGAAAGAGCTGGTGAAACACTTCATTGAACCGGCGCAAGCTGTTAAAACCAGCCGCCAATGCAACCTCTGTCATCGGCATTTGAGTTTCATGCAGGAGGTGTTTAGCGAACAGAACCCGCCTGGTTTGGGCCACGGCAATTGGCGAGGCTCCAAGATGTTGCAGGAACAGTCTTCTCAGCTGGCGTTCGCCGATACCCAGCCGTTCGGCGAGCGCATCCACACTCTTGCCATCACCGTCCAGAGCGCCCTCCTCAATGAATGCCAGAGCCCGCGAAACGGTATTGGAGGTTCCGCGCCATGAGGCCATTTCAGGCGCGGTCTCAGGGCGGCAGCGGAGGCATGGGCGATACCCAGCCTCCTGTGCGGCGGCCGCGGATGCATAAAAAGTACAGTTTTCATATTTTGGCGTGCGAGCCGGGCAGACAGGCCGGCAGTAGATGCCAGTGCTCTTCACGGCAACGTATATCAAACCGTCGAAACGAGGATCACGGCTCTGTAATGCCCGGTAGCTGGTGGTTTTTTCGGGTAACTCCATACCTCAAAGTCTCTCATCTTTGGGAGTGAAATCTAGCGGTTTTCGGACATGGTCAAAACAGCATACGGCCGGATAATTTTGGATCTCCGCAATCGATTGCTTCAGTCTTTGTGTGACGTCGGGCGATGCGGATCACTGAGGAGCGACCCAACCCGTAGAGAGTTCCACGCGCAGTGGTACCGTTCCGATGCTTTTGCTGGCAGACTCAGCAGAGACGGTGAATTCCTGCCAGCCGGGCAACTTGGTGGATGGCGCTGCGGCCTGCACCCGAAGAAAGTACTGGCTATGCGGGGCGACCGAGGCAGGAGTAACAGGTGTGACTTTCCATCCATCCGGCGCCTTCACGGAAAGAGTGACATCCACGGTCTTGTTCGAAGGATTATCGATGATCAGCGGAATGGCGAGCATTCCGTCCACGTGAATGGAAATCTCTGCGGGCACGATATCTGCCAGGTGATCGAGGCCGTGGGCCTGCCAAAGCTTGTGGTAATAGCTCCATGGATCGCCAATCTCAAGCGTTGGCTCCGCATGCGCGGTAGCAACAAACCCAGGTGCTCGGCTGTACGGAATGGCGCCTGGCACCACACCAGAGAAAACATCATCGGTCACCGCCGACGGCACCAGAGATTTCCCAAGAATCAGACGCACTGGGCCGGTGGCAATTCTTGCGATCGCATCCGACGAGGTTTCCAGGGTGTTATTTGCCATATCGGTCACAATTTTCTCGCCCCCCTGGGATAGGTGGGCGCTAAATACCTCAGCAGCCAGCATCCCGTAGGTCACATGGCGCGAGGGAGAAACGTCTTTCGACGAATACTGGGGGCCACGCCCGGCGAAAATGTCATGCGTGGGATTGTAAAAGTAGTAGATTTTCTGCGCTTGCCACGGGCGTAGACCTTCGGTCAGATTCATGTTCTTGTCGGGATTGCTGGCGGGAGATACCTGCTCAGAAAAGACGGTTGGATCGCCGGCCAGGTCGAAG
Organism: uncultured Acidobacteriaceae bacterium; assembly: GCA_963717225.1. Taxonomy (GTDB): domain Bacteria; phylum Acidobacteriota; class Terriglobia; order Terriglobales; family Acidobacteriaceae; genus PALSA-350. The sequence goes on from CAVQWB010000019.1 coordinate 209,221, forward strand.
GCCTCGGTTGCGAGTACGCCCGAGGACTGATGATCCGCGTGGTTTTCTCCGGTCGTGAAATCGGGGAGCCAGGTGAGAATCACTGAGGGCTGGGTAATGCGAATCACGCGGACCAACTCGTCCAGGCAGCGGCCGTGGCCACAGTGTTCAAGCGAGTTCAACACGTTCTGGCTCGCGGTATCGTGGCCACCGAGGAACCACACGTTGGTGATGCCTAAGGTACCTACGGCGCGTCGTCCCTCGATCTGGCGAATGTTGCCCAACGCTGCGGCCTGTTCCGGGCCCACATCATTGTTTCCTCCATCGCCCGGGGTCTGATACACCACCGCTACCCGTTTGTGGTTATCGTATATCTCGCGGGCCAGGTAAGCCGTGACCATCACTTCATCATCAGGGTGGGCCACGACGACGAGAATGTCCGCCTTGAAACGGGGGTCGGCCGGGCGGTTATTTGCCAGATAGCTATCAGGCTTCGAGGCAGGCATACTCTGGGCACTTGTGACACTTGTATTCAGGGCAGCGAGCAGCCCCCCAAACAATACGATCTTCATAGTTCCGGTGAAACCAGGCCTGGTCATGCAATCACCATGATCTTTGATAGTGGGGTGGAATTCGCGCGTGTGTTGCACCGCGCGCGCAACCGTATTCAATCTAGCGTTCGCGAGCGGCTCGATCAAGGCCGTTGATGTTTTATTTATCGCGTCTCATCGACACGGCCGGACGAACAAAAGTGGGTACCTCATCTGCTTGAATGCGGACAAGGTACCCGGCGAGTAAATCGTTACGGACTGCTGCGGCTGCGCAGCTTGTCAGAAATAAAGCTTCAGTGCGAACTGCAAATACCTGGGATTGTTGCGCAACTGAGTGATGGTACTGAAGCCATTCGGATTTCCCGGTCCCGTGCTGGTAAAACCACCCGTATTTCCAGGTTGGTTGAATTGCGGGGTGTTGGTAAGGTTGAATGCTTCCGCGCGAAATTCAAGCTGACCCACGCGTTCGATGGAAAATTGCTTGAACAATGAGAAGTCCAGGTTGTTGAAGTGAGGCCCACGCGCTACCAGCGGGCTCCCACCCAATGGTGAGTAGTCCGTCTGACCGATCGTCGTCGCCTGCGGAGGGGCCGCCAGCGCATCCGGATTCAGCCATTGTTTCTGTGTGTGCCCTCCCGCGTAGAGATTCTTTCCGGGAACAGTATCGGCATAGCAGCCGAAGTCGGCTGTGGTGGCGGCCGGGCAGAAGATTGGGAATGGCTGACCACTCTGGAAGGTATAGATGTAGTTGGCGGCCCAACCGCCAATGACGGCATCCACCGCGCGATTGACATTCTTCAGGTACATTCCGTTGCGTCCAATCGGTACCTGATATTCTCCAGCGATATGAACAACGTTGGTCGCGTCGGTGTCGCAAAGCGAATAGTCTCCAGCGGTGCCGAATCCTGGCAACCACTCGGCGCGGTAGTTTTGCGCCGCGGAGGCATAAAACGCCTGGTCTGTCATGCACTTGCTATAGGTGTAGTTGGCTAGCAGGTTGAGCCCGAAGCTGGTCTGATGTTGATAAGTCAACTGCATCGAGTTGTAACTGCTCGTCCCATTTGTAATTTCATAGAATGAGTTCGGAGCAAATGAGGGGAACGGAATGTAATCGTAGATATTTGTACCCACGGGCAAGATCTCACTGGGAGAATTGTGGGTTGCAAAGCTGTCCAGTTGACGTCCCAGAACGCCCACATATCCAACCTGAACAGCATCGTGCGGTGCAAATTGATACTGAGTAAACAGATTGAAAGTTTCGGTATACGGGGTGCTGTAGTTATATTGCCTGCCGATCAGGCTCAGGCCGTTCGGGGTAACCAGCGCCGGGTCCTGGACATTTAGACTTGCCACCGCAGTCTCAAAGACCGCTGGACTTCCAGCGGGAGTGATAAAGGGTGTTTGACCATTGATGCTATTCAGGGAATTGACATAAGCAAACGGGTAATTGTTCCCGATATTTCCCCCGAATCCGATGTTTGCCAGCGCCCCATAGGCAATGCCAAAGCCGCCGCGCACCACGAGGAGCGGGGTAATACGGTCTGCGAATCCGATCCTGGGGGCGAAATTGAGCGTCTGCGCATTTCCTGTCGCCTTATTGGATGTGCAATTAACTTGTATATTGCTCGACGCCAGGAGCGAATCGAAGGCAGGGGCGCGCGCCACGTTGCAGCCCTGGTTAGGAATGTAGAAGGTGCCGGTATTTCCATTTCCGTTGCCGCTTTGGACAAAGTTGGCTTGCCGCCCATCGATTTCTGCATAGGGCGTGAAGTGATCCCAGCGAAGCCCCAGATTGAGCGTCAACCTCGGGGTTATCTTCCAGTCGTCCTGAAAGTAAGCGCCCCAGTAGTAGCGGAGATCGCGATTGGTAGCGACGTTTGAAGCCATGAAGCTGCTAAGGCCACCGATATTGTTGATCCCATTCGGATCAGTCGAGTTCGTTGGAGTCAAGAGCATATCGGTGAATCCCAGGAGCCCCGTGGCCGCATTGGGAACATCGCTGTACTGCCCCGTAAACGTAAATGACCCGCGGCCGTATGGCGGTTGTAAAACGGCGCCGTAAAGCCTATCGAATTGTATGCCGGCCTTGAAGGTGTGGCTGCCACGTACCTTGGTGACATTGTCCATGAACTCAAGCGATGTAATCGTTGAGAGGGTAGGCATATAAGTGGATGTGCCCAGAGTGGTGAAACCGACGCTGGTAGCACAGTATGTGTTCGGCCCGCAGAAGCTGAAGTTGGGCAGGCCGCCATTTTCGGCTACCTGAGGAATACCTTGTATTCCGTATTGCTCGGGGATTCCCAGTTGCCCTCCGTTCGAGGAAAGCTGGTGCTGTACGTTTTGATTCCAGCCAACATGGGCCTCGTTGGCGAGAGTCGGATTAAACTCGTGGGTTTCTCCCACGGCGATGCCGTAGACCGGAATAAAGATTGTGCCGGTCCCGAACTGCCCGCCATCGGCAATTCCCGGTAGCCTGTTCGGCACATTCACCGTGAGGTGGCTCCAGTCGTAGACGCCAAACAAGTTGTCGTGAGCCCCAAGGGTCTCATCCACGCGAAAATCGAGCTGATTGATGGTTTGAGGAGTTTTAGGGTTTTGGAAATAGTTGTTGGCCAGGCCGCTTGATGTGGGGTTGGGATAAAGTTTCAGCAGCTTGATCGCGTTGGGATCGAGTCGTCCGGCGGGAAGCAGGTTGAGTTCCGCGGTGAGGCCGGTATAGTCCGTTATGCCCGGAGGCACAGGTCCATTGAAAAAGGGGTCGCGTACATACACCGTGCTGCTGCTGGTGTTGGGCAGCCCGGAAACCGGGTCGAGTGCCCCGGCAGCGACCGTACGCGTGGTGGCAGGATCGAGAACTGTGCCGTAGGGAAAGATGCGTCCCAGAGCATCCGTCTTGGTGCCGGAGTTATAGGTGATCAAGTCCTGAAGATTCGTAAAGTTACTGCTTTGCATTAAAGCCGACGGAACGTTGTCGGTATAAGGACTGGGTTGAATAATCCGCGTGCCCTGATAGTCAAAAAAGAAGAACGTCTTATTCCTTCCGTTGTACAGCTTGGGAATCATGATTGGGCCGCCAACTGTGCCGCCGAATTGATTCTGACGGTATTCCGGGATGGGCTGATGGTTCTGTTTGGAAAAGTAGTCGTTGGCGTCGATAGCGTCATTGCGCACGAATTCCCACAAGTCCCCTTTGATCCTGTTTGTTCCGGAGCGGATGACGGCGTTGATAATCCCCGCGGTCGAGTGCCCAAACTCGGCGTTGAAATCCCCGTTCTGCAGACGGAATTCTTCAATCGCATCCGGAGGCGGCGTGATGTTCACGTTGCTGTTGGTCGGTCCCGGGCCGCCGTATAGTTCGACGTTGTCGTCGATGCCGTCGAGGCGAAAATCCATCTGCCAGGGGTTGATGCCATCCACAGCGAAGTAAGCGCTGCCCGGCGCCCCCGAAAACTGCGTGGATGCCGTGGTTACCCCGGCCGCGAGTTGCGAGAGCGAGGCCCAGTTGCGTCCGTTGAGCGGCAGATCCACTATCTGTTTCGACTCAATCGTTGTTCCGATGGCGGCGCTCTCAGCCTGAAGCAGGGGAGCCGCAGCCGTGACCGTGACCTGTTGTTGCGCCGTGCCGATCGGCAGCGCTACGTCCTCCGTAAGCACAAACTGGACGTGCACCTGAATATTCTTGATCAGGACGTCTTGAAAGCCGGGATGCGTTACTCGCAAGGTGTATGTTCCAACCGGCACAGACTCGAACACGTAGGTTCCCGTGGAGGTGGAACGAGTGTCCTGTACCACGCCGGTTTGGTCATTGGTGAGACTTACCTGGGAGTCAGCTATCACCGCGCCCGAAGTATCTTTCACTGTTCCCGTGATGCCACCGGAGGCGATCTGCGCCCCCAGCCGCGGCGTTATGAATACCGCCAGCAGCAAAAAATACGTGACAGGCAATAGGCATGCCAGGCCTCTGGCGCTGAACGAGATTGGTTGATGCTGACCATCGAGAGTGTTGCCGTTTTCTCTTTGACTTGGACCCGAGAACACCGGCTTCGATACTTCGGCTCTGACCTCAAATTTCATGTATGCCCCCAAAGATTACTCAATTGCCCTACTGTGCTTTTTGGAATCCGATGGCCTTGCCACTCAAGACGCGGCTTACCTGTCCTCAAGGGCATTTAGCTCAAAACTGTGACCAATTCTTATTTGCACTAGGTTATTACCGAATCAAAATCCAGGCTTCCCCTACATTGACTACTTTGTGTATTGCGTTTGCCCCACGCGACTTCGAACCTCGGAGACATTGCCAAATCACACCTTAAGGAATGATTTGGTGCGGTACATCCAGTACAGGATCAACCAAACGATGACTAACGCCGCGGCCTCGCTAAGAAACAGATCCCATCTGCCGACCCGCGGGAGCAGGTTCCCGACGAAGATATTGCCGATTTTTCGGAAATCAAACAGTATGGTTGCCATGTAGACGGCAAGGGCATTGATGCCAATCACGGTGAAAGGAAAGACCCACCTTCGGTAGCCAAGGACATCGATAATGAGATAGAACGTCGCCATCATCAGGCAGCTTATGCCTCCAGCGACAAGAACAAAGGAGCTGGTCCACAATAGCTTGATAATCGGGAGCCAAACGCTCCAGATGAGACCGGCCATGAGTAAGCCGGCACCATAGCCGTAAAGCGTGAGGCACTTCGCCTTAGCGGTCTGGTTGGAGAGCAGCATTTCTCCCGCGAGAACGCCGAGCAGCACCGATGAAGCGAAACCCAGGTAGCTCAAGAACCAGGTGTTCTCTCCATAGTAAAAGCGTCCCATGACCAGGGAATCCACGTATGTGGCCGCATTGCCCGTAGGAGTCAAAACACCCCGGCCGACGCCAGGCACAGGAATGATCAGAAGCAATATCCAATAAGCAACCAAGAAGATTGCGGTCACGACCGCCTGGCCTTTCGGTCGCCACTTCAAAGTGACGATGGTTGCGATCAGGTACCCGGCGGCTATCCCATGCAATACGCTATAAAAAGGATGGAAGGTGGCGAGACGAAACTCCAACAGGTTGCCTTGCGCAACCATTCCCAGAGCGAACAATATCAGCGCACGCTGGATCGCGTGAGAGTAGATCTGGCGGTCACTCTCGTTCATTCGCTTACGCTTCGCGATGGAGAACGAAAGAGAGACGCCCACCATGAACATGAACAGAGTCCAGATCACATCAAAGAAATGCAATCCGACCCAGGGGACATGTTCGAATTGTTCGGCCATCGCGTTGGAGAATCGGCCGGGCCAAACCTTCGCCAGACTTCTCACCAACTGCTGGCCACCGATGATCCACAGCATATCGAAGCCCCGGAGGCCATCCAGCGACAGCAACCGGGCTCTGCGAAGCACACTGGCTTGCGGGTCACTCGGGGTCATCGGCGGGTAGTCAACTGGCTGAATGATGTCTGTCGCCATCTCCTCCACCCTTTGCGGTTGCTGCCGATGTGTGACTGTAAGGTTTCGTTGAAGTCAAGTAAAGCCTATAAAGGGGCCATTGTCTTATCCGGTATTGACCGCGATGTGTACTCTATTTGCGCTTTTGAGTTCAAATAGGAAACCCGTCCTCTTTGCGCTTTGCTTTGTGGACGCTTTGCTTCGTGGATGAGGATCTGTGAGTCCGTGAGAGGGTTAGCCATGAAACTCCCTCACCAGGCGCGTGGCCTCGGCTTTGCAGCCTGCGCCGCGGCTGCTCAAAGAATCACGACGAGATGGGAAACGTAACCCGCCGCAGAACTGGAGCATTTCCTATCGGAACCAGCATCACGCTAACCTCAGATCCATCGGATTGGCTAAGCAGATTTCCTTTAAGCGCCACCAGGGGTTGGTCGAATGGGTGGAGCGGGTCAGCCCCATCCTTTATGGATACGGGCTGCAGCCCGAACGATTGCCATCTGCGGGAGGCAGGAAGATTCAGCGGGTTGTATTTGCCTGGTGTGGGTAGGAAGTAAGCATCTTCAAAGCCCGCGATCGGATAGGTTTTTACCACTTTTTTATCGGCCGCAATCGGTTCAGCAAACAACAGGGCTCCATATTGGAGCGCGACCTCTCCGTTGACGGCAGGGACCTCGCGGATGGTGGGCACGAAATTAAGACGCACGCTATCCCCTGTCTGCCACTTCTTCTTCACTATCCAGTAGCCGCCTTCCTGAACAATGCGGGCGTTCGCGCAGGTTACGGTTGTTCCTTTCGACCATGCGGGATCACGAAAGAAGAGGGGAAACTCAATGTCACGCTCCGGTTGGATGGTGAATTCGATGGTGTTCTCGAATGGATAGTGGGTCTTTTCCTCGATGCGGACTTTGGCATCATGCACCGAGGTGGTTACGGTGCACGGTCCATAGAGTACGGCGGCCAAGCCTCCGCTCGCGTGCCGCATCCACATTCCACGGACATAGAGAGCCGCGACCGCGGTTGCGTTTGGGTTACAGCAAACGGCTACATCCGCCTGGGTGGGCGAGAATTTGTTGCTACGATCCTTGCTCACACCGTCCGGCGCCAGGCCATCACAGTGCAGTCGATTGTCGGTGGTGAGGTAGGTGATGGCGGTGCCATCCGCCAATCTGGAAGCTTGTGCAGCGTTAAACCAGACCTGTTCGATCTGGTCGCCGAGGAGGGCCACTCCGGTTTTCTGCAACGCCGATTCGAGGGAAAACTGTATCTCTTTCGTGCCGCAATATTCGTACTGCGTGAGGGTAGGGTCCGGCTTCAGGTTTGATACATTTTCCTGGCTGATAGCTGAGCCGCTGGCTTCGGTGTAGCGATTCAGCTTATCGAGCGCGTTTCGGGAAGCACGGCCAAGATCCTCCCTGCCGGTGGCCATCCACAACCAGAAGGGCACACGGATGGTCTCATAAGTATTGGCGCCGTGACCTACATAACCGGAGTTCAGGTTCAGCAGCGAAGGCAGGCTGGTGTCTGCATTACTCGCATTTCGACTGGCGTCCAGGTAGAAGCTCAGAGTGAAGTCCCGATATTTCGCGTCTCCGGTCAAGTCGTACAATCTCTCCATCACGTCGGAAATCATGATGTCGTGACTGAGCCCTTCTCCTCCTACCGTGGTTGTGCCCACGTTGTAAGGGAAGGGGGTTTTCCCCGACCCATACGCAGACATGGTGAGATCGGTGGCGCGGACGATGGCCTGCATTACCTGCTGGTTTCCGGTTAGCTCGCAATAATCAAGCAAACCCCGCAGCAAGCAGGTTTGCGTCCAGAGCTCTCCTGGCTTTGAGAACCTGACGGCAGGCGCGAACACCCCAAGATATCCATCGTCACCTTGAGAGGATAGGATGTGACGGACATAATCGTCCGCCTTGTGCATGGCCTTCTTATCTTCCGTCAGATAGGCCATCATGATGAATCCCGCTCTCCAGTTACCCTCGGTTTCCCCGTTCCACCAATTGTTGTTGGCTACGTTCCCGGTGTTCTCTGCAGCACTTCCGTTGCGGTGGCTTACAAAGATGTCTGAAGAAGCTTCGTGGCAAAGCTCATCTAGGTGCCCGGCGAAGCCCTGGTTCAGATCCCGGACCATCTGCTCTTTGATCCAACCGGCAGGCTTCACCTCTCCCAAGGTGAGCCACGTGAACACCGGCGGAATTGCACCGTTTGGCGACGGCATGGAGGGAGAGGATGGGGCGTTCGCGAATGCGGCAAATACCTCACCGGCGGAATCCCGCGACGAGAACAAACTACTCCCGGAAGCAGCCAATATCAGTTTAAGCGTGTCTCTCCGATTCATCAGATGGTCCCGGCGGAGTAGAAATCAGCACTAGAGAAGGAGTGCGATCGTTCCTAACGTTGACTCTATGTGCCCATGTCCGGTGCGTCAAGGGCTTCAGCTGAATCGATCTGGCTGAATTTTGCCATTTTTTCTAGCCACCGAGAGGGCCGGTAATGTCCGCTCCATGAAGTGACTATCCGGCGCGAGATTGGGCGAGAAATGGCAGCGCAGGGTGCGCGGTCCATACCCCTTGATTCTTTTAAATTGGCGATTGAAATTAGAGTAGTTGCCGAAGCCGACGCGGAAGCTGATCTCCAGCACGCTCTTGTCGGTATCGATCAATAGCTGCGCTGCGGCTCCTACGCGGAGTTCATTCAGGTAGGCCGTCATGGTGCGCCCAGTTGCGCGTTTGAAGAAGCGGCATAGCGATGCCTGGTCCATATGGAGGAGCTCGGCGAGGTCGGCAAAGTCAATTTCATCGCCGAAGTGGTTGTTCAGATACAGGCAAACTGCATCGATTCTTTGCTGGTCGGCGCCGCGGCAGGTCGGCTTTAGCTGCAGCGTAGACAGGACTCGCACATCATTTTCGCTCGCCAGATCCGCGAGCGCGGAGAGTAATTTTGCCAATCGCTTGGCCGGCACCAGGGAGGGAAGGTCTGCTATGTAGCTCGCAACCTTGCGGCCGGTCTGGGTGTGACCGAATGCAAGACCATTCGCGGCGCGGCCGAGGAGGCGAGCAACGGATTCCATTTCCTTAAGCTCGAAAAAGCTCTCCCCGAGAAAGTTATGGCGAAACTGGATGACCACTGCCCTATGGGTTGTGGGCGCCTCCGACTTCATGGGCCCGGACCGCCAGCTGTGGGGCACGTTTGGGCCGAGCAGAACCAGGTCGCCTGGTCCGTAGTCGGCAATGCCATCGCCCACCAGCCGTTGGCCCTGGCTTCCGGTGATCAGCGTCAACTCGTATTCCGGATGATAGTGCCAGTCGAAGGGGAATGCGGGATCGTTCCGCACGAAGGCAGCGAAGGAAGATGGACCGGAGGCGATCTTCTGCAAATATGCCTTCATGTGCCACAGTCTATGACTGAATTGCCGGATATTCAAAAGGTTTCATCAAAAATGACGTCAATTACGTACCTATAACGGTCAATCAGCGAGAAGACACCGCGGGATCGCCCGGCTAACCTTGCCAAAGGTCATCACAGAAACGTTTCCGGCATAAGCGAGAAAACACACCCATGACAGAAGGCTCGTATGAAGGCTATTCAGGCCTGCCGCCGTTGGTGGGCCTGCACACCATGGGCGACGCGGCGGCCACCGGGTTATCCGTGGGCGAATCCGTCGCTCGTTTGAAACGGCTCCATTGGTCGTTGAAGAAGCTGCACACCATCTTCGTATCGCATATTACGAGTACTGCGATCTACGAGCTCAAGATGGCGTTCAGCCTGCACGCGTTCTATTGCGCCGAGCATATCGGAGAGATTGCCGACCGAGTTCGCGAAATGAGGCAGCCTCCCTATGGGTTGGAAGTAACTCCAAATGCTTCGCTCGACCTGTTCTTCGACGAGATATTAGCGGCCCCCAATGTCGAAGCGTTGTTGCTGGGGTTGTATGAGCGTGCAGTACCCGCGGTGATCCGTGGCCTGGAGCATGTGATCGCCGATACGAACCGGCTTTTCGATCATCCCAGCTGGCGAATCTGCCGTTTGACGTTGGTGGAGTTCGAAGATGTGCAGCGCTATGGCAGCGAAGCGGTAGCCTGCCTTGTCAAGCCGGAGGCGCACGCGGAGCTGCAGCCGTGGCTGACGATTCTGGATCGCATGCTGGCTGCCGCCGGAGACCTCGATGGGAAGAGGCCGCCGAGTGGGGAGGAGGTGGGCAGGCACTTCTCTCTCATCCCTTACCGGTACGATCCCGTTCCCCGGCGCGATGAACGGTTTCAGGATTCGTACAACATGGGGGTCAACGCGGAGGCAATGATTTTCGATCCTGAGATTCCTCCATTTCCCAAGACGATCATGCTGTACTTCAAGCGCATGCGCGAGATTGATGTGCCGGAAATGATGGCGAGCATCCTGAACGAGACCAGCGGCAAGCCATGGAAGTATTACCGTGACATGACGCGGCAGCTATGGGACGAGGCTCGCCACGCGATGATGGGAGAGGTTGGATTCGTCTCGATGGGGATTGATTGGTCGAAGATCCCGCTGAATTTTACCTGGTCTCTGGGCATGAACACGCTGCTTACCGCCAAGGAGAGGCATGCCGTTCTCTACACCATTGAGCAAGGCCTGATGCCGAAGAAGATTGGCAAGGAGTATGAGTGGGAGGTAGCGATTGCCTCCAACAATCCGCTCGCGGCCATGATTCAGGACTACGACTGGGCCGATGAAATTCTGCATGCGCGCATTGGCCGGGATTGGATTGTGGCCGAGATTGGTTCGCAAACGAAAGCGATGGCCTATGGCGACCAGGCTTGGTCGAAGATCGTTGTGGATTGGAAGAAGTGGAAAGACGACGGCCTCACCGAACATCGGAACTGGTGGCCCGAGGTTTACCGCCTGGTTTGCCAGCGCCAGGGGATTGAGCCCGATCCGGAGTTGCTGGCCTACAGCACTACCTATGAGCACGCACGGGCCGATTTGAAAGACGTTGCCGGCTGAACCCGTGAGATGCTGAGTCATGCCCGAGTCTCACGCCGTAGCGAAACGCGTCCGCGGTCCGTGGCTGGTTTTTCTCTGCCTGCTCTTCCTCACACCTGGTCTTTTTGCGGCTTCGGCCAGGCTGGTGGTGAAAAATGGCCGCCTGTTTACGATGGCTCCGCAACAGCGCGATCCGTTCATGGGCTACCTGGTGGTTGGCGAGGACGGAAGCATCGTTACGGTTGCGGCGGGAGATCCGCCGTCCAATCTCAACGGAGCGCCGGTCTTCGACGCGCATGGAGACTGGATCCTTCCCGGGTTTATTTCTGCCCACAGTCATCTTTGGCAGGCGGCGTATCGCGGACTTGCCGGGGACAAGACTCTCATCGACTGGATCGACGATCTATACGTAAAGAGGGCCAGCAAAGCCAGTCCGGAAGACATGTATTGGTTCTGTCTTCTGGGGGCGCTCGATCATCTGCAGCATGGCATTACGACTGCCTACGACTTCAACTATAGCCGGACGAGTTGGCAGACGACGGACAGCGATTTTGATCAGTCACAGTTTCGTGCGGAAATGCAGTCAGGCATCCGTTTTGTTCATGGTTATGAGCCGGAATGGATTGTTCCGGGAGCCAACGTTGACCACGCACGTAAACGGCTCAAGACGTTTCTTGATTGGACCGCGTCTCAGCCGCAGTCATCCACCTTCCTGAGCGTCATGATCGATGGAGCTACAGCCTTCCACAATACATACCAGCAAGCTGTGATGGAGAAGGCGCTCATGGATGAGTTCCACCTGATGAACCAGAGCCATTACCTGGAGCCTCCTGAGTTAGCAACACAAAAGGAGGAGCGAGCCAAGTTTCGCTGGTTCGTCGACAGCGGCCTGTTGTCGAACCAGCTTATCTTTGGGCACTTCATCCATGCGGATGATGCCATCTTGCAACAGACGGCGAAACGAGGGGTTGCGATCACCTGGAATCCGCTTTCGAATGGCCGCATGGCGTCCGGGGTCGCGGATATCCCGAAGTATCTCAAGATGGGAATTCGTGTGGGCATGGGCGTTGATGGGGAAGCCAGCGCCGATCTTGCGGATCCGTTCGAGAACATGCGCGCGGGGCTGTTCGCTGTTCGCGACAAGTATGAGGACGCGACAGTATTGAGCCCCTACCAGGTTCTTTGGCTTCATACCATGGGCAGCGCGGATGCGTTGGGAGTCAAGACCAAGCTGGGCAGCCTGGAGCCAGGGAAGTTTGCCGACTTCGTGGTGATCAATCCAACACGGCTGGGGGCGGTGCTGGAGGATCCTTATGCGAACCTGGTTTTCGTCACCGGCGAGCGGGATGTCGACGAGGTGTTTGTCGGAGGCGAAGTCAAGGTGGAGCATGGTGAAATGCTGCATCAGGACATGGTTGGGGTTGAAAGGGAAGTGCATACGCGCGTCAGTGGGGAGCTGTGAGCTGCTACCCGAAGCAGAAGTGAGAAGGAGATGGCGCCACAGGGGCTAAAGCCCTCGTCCTACTGACCCCTTTTCGGCACGACTGAAGTCGTGCCCTGATACAAAGCGTTTGTTGAAATTGGCTCGAAACAGACTGATTCGGACATTAGTTCTGCAGGCATCCATAAAGCCCTCATTTGTTCCCGCCTTGCGGCACGGCTGAAGCCGTGCCCTGATGCAAAGCATGAGAGCAGCGACTCCCGGAAAACTTGCGTCTGGAGCGTCCTTGATGGTGCCCGGAGCGAAACGGTTTCCTTTCGCACAGGCTACTTTGACGGTGTCTTATTCTCGAACAGAAAAAGCCCGCTTTTGCCTCCTACCGCGAAGTCGAGATTGCCGTCTCCGTTGATATCGGCGACTGGTATCTCGATGCCGCCTCCGGTGCGGCCGCCGTAGTCGATCACATGCCTGGCCCAGTCGACGTTGTGGGTTTTTGGATCGAGCATGCGCTCGTACCAGTACACTCCTAGCGGCTCGCGAGCCCCGGGATCATGCCCGTTGTGCGCCATGTAGCGTTTTCCGGTGAGCAACCCTATGTTTCCCGTCTTGCGAAAATCCACCAGCGTCACTGCGTGCGGTTGTGACCAGCTGTCATCAATGACATGCTTGACCCACTTGCCATCGCTCGTGTGTTCGATCCAGAACACGCCGTACCCGTGGGCATTGGAGGTGATGATATCGGGGCGTCCGTCTGCGTTCACATCGCGCACGTACATGAAGCCGAGGGCGTCTTCGAAATGCCAGTCGGGATGAAAGGTCCAGTTCTTCTGGCGCGGATCGGCGGGCGCTTCCAGCCAGCCTTTCGGAGTGAGGATGTCGTTGCGGCCGTCTCCGTTTATGTCACCCACACCGATCCCGTGGCCGTAGCTGTGGTCGCTGACAATGTGCTCTACGATTCCGCCGTGCTTATCCCGCTCGTACCAGGCGAGGGGACGATTGTCTCCGAATTGCGGGAGAATTTCTTCGGCTTTGCCGTCGTTATCCAGATCGACGAGGAAAGTAAACTCAATGTTTGATCCGGTGGCGATGGGATGTTCTTTCCACTTCTCGCCAGTTTTTCCTGGATTGCGCCACCATGCCAGTTTCTTGCTGAACCATCCTGAGGTGACCAGGTCGACGTAGCCGTCGCCATCCACATCGAGTGGCAGGGTCGATAGATCGTCCACGTAGTTGTTAAGGTAGTCGATCTCGCGGAAGTGGTGCTTCGTCCAGCGTGGTGCTTCATACCAGTATTCACCTGAAACCAGATCGAGCTTGCCATCTTTGTTGATGTCGGCGAAGGCCGCGGTTTCTGAAGCTCCGAGGTCGATGGTGTGCTTCTCGAACGGGATATCTTCGGGCCGGCTGGCAGACCGGACGGGACAGGTGGCGCACAGAATAAGAAGGGCGCAAGCAGCGGTGATGGTGATGATCGAGTTCTTTTTCATTTCAGTGTTCCGGGATGGTGGATTCAGGAAAAGCTGCGAGGACGGCGTCTCCGTTATATCCCAGCTCCTGCATTAAGCCGATACGCGAGGTGTAATAGCCATCCGCGGTCAGATTCTTGATTGCGTGGAAGAAGTCGCTATCTTTGCCGCCGGCCTGGCTGAGCGAGGTAAGGATTTCGACCTGCTGCGGTTCGGTCAGTTGCAGGAAGGTGCTGTTGGCAGATTTGGATGCAGCGATGGTGTCCAAGCGCGGTAGCCCTTCCTTAAAGGTGGCTTGCAGGCCGGGATCTTCGTTAACCACGAGATCGATATAGGCGGGAACGCCGGCGGCCGCGCCGCCCGGAGTATCGGTGGATGGAATGATGAGGTCGGTCAAGCGGGAGATGACCAGCAACTGCGCGGGCTTGAAGTACTTTGGTTCGGTCGCGGGAGGCTGGGCTGCTTGCGCTGCGGCATGATCATGCATGTGCTGGCCGTATAGCTCATTGGCGGAGAAGGGGAAGGCGCAGGTGACACCGACGGCTCCGATGATCTTGAGGGCTTCGCGGCGGGTTTGCATCAGATGTCTCCTTTTTGAAAACGATCACTGATGTGATCGGCAGTGCGCGCTGCCAGGGCCATGATGGTCAGGGTCGGATTTTTTTCTGAGCTGGAAGGGAAGACGCTGCCATCCACTACGTATAGATTGGGCAGGTCGTGCGCTTTGCAATACGCATCCACGACCGAGGTGCGCGGGTCGCTGCCCATGCGGCACCCACCTAACTGGTGATTGAAGGTGGGCGTTTCGAAATTGGAAACCGAGAGAACTTCTCCACCCGCCTTTTGCAAGATCGCGACCGACGCCTCGTTCATGGCCTGGTAGATCTTTCTTTCGTTTTCCAGCTCAACGGCGACGGCGTTCACCTTGTACAGGCCGAACTCATCTTTTTGGTTTTTATCTAATTCAATGTAGCTTTGCGAGTTGGGAATCATTTCTCCGAAGCATTGGAAGCTCACGTAGGCGGGGAAGCGCTGCTTCACGCGCTGCTTGTAATCGGCGCCAAAGCCCGGGAGTTGCCGCGCCCAGCCGGTGGTGCGGCGGATACCGGTGTAGATCTGCACTCCGAAGCTTCGAGCGTAGTCCCTTTTTTGGGCGTGCATGTAGGAGGGCAGGTAGGCGTGATCGATGTAGCCTTCGTCATTGACCACGGTTCGACCAATCAGGTCAGTCAGAAAACCTTCGACGCCGGAGTTGAAGTGGGGAATGAAGTTGCGGCCGAGCTGGCCGCTGGAGTTGGCCAGGCCTTGCGGATACCGGCTGGACACGGACATCAGCAGCAGGCCTACGCTCTGGATACAGGCACAGGCAACGGCGACACAGCGAGCGTGGACTTCGCCCTGCTGGCCGGTGACGCGATGGAGATAGTGGACGCCGGTGGCGCGGTTTTCTTTGGAGACCATGACTTCGCGCACTACCGAGTCGGGGAAGATGGTGAGCTTGCCGGTGGTGAGGGCCGGGTTCATGTGGACGTCGGCGGAGTTGTACTTGGCGGCTACGTCGCAGCCGGCCATACAATTTCCGCAGTAGTGGCAGGCGGGGCGGGTTGAAGTGGCGCGGGTGAGTGTGGCTTTGCGGGTGTGGATGATGGGTATGCCGAGTTGTTTGGCGCCGCGTTGGAGTAGAAGGTCTCCGAGCTTCAGAGGCGGCGGTTCGTTGTAGATGCCGTCGGGCAGGTCTTCGAGGCCGTCGCGTTTTCCGCAGACGCCGACTTCGCGTTCGATGCGGTCGTACCAGGGGGCCATGTCGGGGTAGTCGATGGGCCAGTCGGCTCCGGCTCCGTCGATGGTGTAGCCTTTGAAATCGCGATGGCTCAGGCGCAGGGCCACGGCGTTCCATAGCATGGTTTTTCCGCCGACGCCTCGCGCGCGCTCGGAGCCCATGCCGACTTTGCCGGGCTTCATGGTGGGGATGTGGCGGTTGGGGAAGTTAAAGGGCAGAGCGTGGGTGTTGAAGTCGGTGCGGGTGTTTATGGTGGGCCCGCCCTCTACTACCGCGACGTCTATCCCCCGTTGGGCGAGATGGGCGGCGAGTGTGCCTCCCCCAGCTCCCGAGCCAACGATACACACATCGAAGACTTTTTTTGCCATTTACCCTTCCTTCTGGACCAAGGTGCCAGCATACCTCCGAATAGGTGGGAACGCATAATGGCTGGTTCGCGGGCGCGTAAAGAATGGATAAGTCCCGGGTGAGAATCCTCATGTTGCTCGCCTAAATGCCCCTGAGTGAGTCATGGATAAAAAAAAGCGCCCTAAGGCAGCCGACGGAAATGGTGCGTGATATGCGTGGTATGCGTGGTAAGGTGCTTTGGTTCAGGTCAGGCTGCGTGGGCTAAAGAGGCTGCGGAAAAGTCCGATGGGCAGGAAAGCATGCCCCATCTTGATGGTTACCAAAGAGGTTGGGTCACCTGGTCTGTTTAGCCGGATAGGGTGTCGGTCCAGAAGGGAGCGAGAGCCTTCGCGATTGCCTGGCCTTGATTG
The DNA here is from genome assembly GCA_963717225.1 of uncultured Acidobacteriaceae bacterium. Classification (GTDB taxonomy): domain Bacteria; phylum Acidobacteriota; class Terriglobia; order Terriglobales; family Acidobacteriaceae; genus PALSA-350. Next base: position 225,597 of record CAVQWB010000019.1, read on the forward strand.
CGGCCGGCTTCGGCTGCCGGTTGTCGGGTTTCCGGTAGGAGGGCATTCATTCCGATCGCGTTCCTTGAGGTGTTATCGGGCTCTATGAGGTAAGTCATTGCGCCCGCTTTCTCGAGAGTTTCAGTCTGCTCCTTGAGCGGGATGCCCACTATTTCGTCAGGCCTTGTACCGAATGGCGACAGGATGACGATGCGGGCATAACCTTTTGCCAGGTCGGCGTTATCTGCGGAACGAACGGCGCCATCCATGTAGCGATGGCCGTTGATGGTGACTGGCGGCCAGACGCCGGGTACGGCACAACTGGCTGCGACGGCGTCGATCAGCTCCGCTCCCGAGAAGCGATCGAAGATCCTGGTTTCGCCAGTTTCGGTGTCCACCGCGACAATGCGCAGTAATCTATGGGGCCAGGAGTGACTGGGCAAGCGCTCTGCTACCACGGAGCGCCGTTCTGCCTCGGGGACCGTCGGCGCCTGGAGTGCCCAGCGTCCGAATTGACGGGCGGATTCTGCCCGGTCCGGGAGGACCATTGCCGGGATGGCGCCCAGAAGTTTTTCCCGCAGACGCGGGTCCGGGGTGATTTCCCGGGTCTGCAGAGCCGGATGTACCTGGCGGCGAAAGAGTTGTTGCAGAGATAAGGGACTTCCTAGTTGGGCGGCAAGCGCGGAGCCGGCGGATGTTCCTAAGATCAATTCGGCTTGGCGGAGATCGATGTTTCTTTCGCTCAGGCCGAAGAGTACGCCAGTCATCCAGGCAATGCCGGCTACTCCGCCGCCACCGAGAACCAGTGCGCGATCGTTCATGTTGTTTTTTGGGTGATGCGGATTGGACACTGGGTCATAGTTTACTCGAGAGTCGTGGTATCCCACATCTCGCGAAAAACGAGCGAGATATGGGGCACCCGTCATTTGTTACGGGTGGAGGATTCTAATCGGATTGCGGGTGGAAGATTCCAATCGGCGCTTTTAGACTGATGGCGAGGGGATTGAGGGTGTTGGACAAGTGTCACTGAAATGGCGATGCGTATTGCTCCTGATGGCCTTTCCCATCGTGGCGTTTGGACAGGTTCCGGCGCATCGCACGGGCGATGAGGATGCCAAGAGGGATTTGGATAGTTGCCGGGTTCATGTGGTGAGGAGTCTGCCCGGAAGCCATGAGTTCGGCAGCGATTTTATGGAGGCGATGGCCAGCGATCCCGATGGCCGGGCGAGAGACCGCAACACCGTTTGGGGGCTTACGGCGGATTTAAGCAGCAAGGTGCCGGCTCGGGATCGGGCTATGTACATATCGAAGTCGACCAATGGCGGGAAAACATGGACGCAGGTGGCCCGGGTGGGGGCGGAGTATTTCGACGCGGACATTGGGGAGGGCGAGCGTAACGGATTAAGTGTGGCTCCCGGGGGGACCGAGTTTGTGATCACGACGCAACGGGGCGCTTTCCAGGTGCTGCCGCAGACAGGTACGGTGAGAGCGATTGCGGGCCCGCGGGTTTCTCAACCCGACCCGATGGTGATTATTGCGAAGAAAGAGGGCGACCCGGTCACGGCCAACGTGGTCAAGATGACTGCCGATGGAAAGCATCTGATCGTGGGGTATGGGTACTTTGATTTACGGCCGCAAATTCTTACTTACCGCAAAGGCCGCGATGGCGCATGGATGCGGGATGGGCGGCTCCCCGATTTGCCGACCGATCTGGATCTTCTCTCCATGGAGTTTGGCGCACGGTCTCTCTATGTGGGCACCGGCGATCAGGCTTTTCGCCTGAAGACGGGGGCAAAGGAATGGACGCGCATTGATGGAGTGGGTGACGATTCGGCAGTGCAGGGAATCAGCACGGTGGGCGGCCCCCACCTGGCGGCCTGCTGGGGCGTGTACAACCCTATCAGCGCCGACGAAGTTGAGCGGGTAACCCAGGCTAACTTTCTTTTGCATCGAGATGAAGATGAGGCGGGCTCCAATATTCGCGCGTTCAGCGTCGGGGTGGACCCGGCGAGGCCGAATCATGAAATTGTTACTTCACTTACCGGCGTCTACACCAGCAGCGATCGGGGGCTGCATTGGAAACGGCTCAATGACCTTCCCGATGGAGAATTCCGTTCCGCGCATTTTAACGCGGAGGATGGAACTGTGATTGTTTCGGGAATTGCGGGGACGTTTTTGGCGAATCCTTTTTCTGCCCGGTGCGCGGTCCACCTTAGTACTCGCGGGCGATAGGGTAGCGCTGCACGTCATAGATCAGCGATACGACTCCGGAGCGGTAGAGTTTGTGGGCCGAGAGCTTCAGCTTTGTTTGTTGTGCGGGAGGGGGCAGGAGTTACAATTTCAGACAATCCTCGCGGAGCATCCTTTCGTTTCGAAGACTGCCTCCGCGATCAGCCTTCCTCACGGCGTTTCCAGGAGCGAACCTATGCCGGTTGAATTGCGAATTAATGATGCGGTCAAGACGGTGGATGTGGAGCCCGACACGCCGCTGCTTTGGGTGCTGCGGGACACTCTCAATCTGCGCGGTACCAAGTATGGGTGCGGGATGGGTTTGTGCGGCGCTTGTACGGTGATTGTTGCGGGCAATGCGGTTCGGTCGTGCCTGACGCAGGTCTCCAGCGTGGTGGGCAAACCGATCACTACCATTGAGGGGCTATCGCCCGACGGGTCGCATCCGGTGCAGGTGGCTTGGGAGGCTATCGATGTGCCGCAGTGCGGGTATTGCCAGGCGGGGCAGATCATGTCCGCGACCGCTTTGCTGGCGCGTACGCCGCATCCGACCGATGTGGATATCGATGCCGCGATGAGCGGCAATCTTTGCCGGTGTGGGACGTATCCTCGCATCCGCCAGGCCGTCCACGAAGCCGCAACGCTCCAAAAAGCCTAAGAGAGGGAGAAATCCGATGAACCTGAACCGCCGCTCCTTTCTCAAAGTTTCCGCTCTTGCCACCGGCGCCTTCACCCTCCGTCTCTATATCCCTCAAGCGCAGGCGCAGGCACCCACGAAGCAAGACCTGAAGCCCACTGCTTTCATCAAAATCGCCCCCGACGGCACGGTTACCATCAAAGCCCGGGGACCCGAGATGGGGCAGGGCATCAAGACCGAGCTGCCCATGCTCATCGCTGAAGAGCTTGACGTCGATTGGAAGAACGTGCGCGTCGAACAAGCCGATCTTGATGAGGCCACGTACGGCAGCCAATCCGCCGGGGGAAGCACGTCCACTCCGAAATCCTGGGAGCCGCTGCGCCGGGTAGGAGCGGCCGGCCGCCAGATGCTGGTGGCTGCGGCCGCCATCGGCTGGGCGGTCCCCGCATCGGAATGCACCACCGATGCCGGCTGTGTTTTCCACAAAGCCAGCGGCAAACAAGCTACCTACGGAGAGCTCGCGGCGAAAGCCGCCGCCCTCCCTTGCCCGGTCCTCGACAGCGTCACTCTTAAAGACCCCAAGGACTATCGCATCATTGGCAAATCCCAAAAGGGAGTCGACACCCCCAAGATCATCACCGGCAAGCCGCTCTTCGGCATCGATGTCTCGCTGCCCGGGATGCTTTACGCCTCCATTGAGAAGTGCCCCGTCTTTGCCGGCAAAGTCAAAACCGCGAACGTCGACCAGATCAAGCCGATGCCGGGAATTCGGCAGGTGCTGGTCATCGATGGCACCATCAAGCCTGCCGCCTACACCGCGCCCGAGCCGGGGATGGAGCCCGGTATTGCTATCGTGGCCGACTCCTGGTGGCATGCCCAGAAAGCGCGCAAAGCGCTCAAAGTCGAGTGGGACTACGGGCCGGCCCAAGCCCAAAGCAGTGACAACTTTCAGCAGCAGGCCGAAGCCCTGCTGCAGGCCCCGCCCGTCACCACCGTTCGCACGTATGGCGACATCGACGCAGCCCTGAAAGGCTCCGCCAAGGTCGTGGAGGCGACCTATACCTTCCCCTTCCTGGCCCATGCCACGCTGGAGCCGATGAATACTACCGCCCAGTGGAAGGACGGCAAGCTGGAGATGTGGGTCCCCACGCAGAACCCTGGTTCCGGCAGCGCCCTGGTCGCCAAGTCGCTGGGTATCCCTGAGCATGACATCACTGTGCACCTCACACGGGTCGGTGGAGGCTTTGGCCGCCGCCTGATGAACGACTACATGGTGGAGGCGGCGTGGCTCGCGCAGCATGTGCAGGCACCGGTCAAGCTCCTGTGGTCGCGCGAAGACGACACGATGCACGACGCTTACCGCGCCGGGGGCTTCGTTGGACTGAAGGCCGGCCTGGATGCGCAGGGCAAGCTGGTCGCGTGGCGTCACCATCTGGTCACCTATGGCGATGGCGGCAAGCTCGCGCCGGGCGCGAACATTAGCAGTGACGAATTCCCCTCCGGTCTGGCGCCCCACTACGCGCTCTACACCTCGGCTATTCCGCTGATGCTGCGCACGGGCTATTTGCGCGCGCCGGGCAACAACGCCTATGCATTTGTGGGCCAGTCTTTTCTCGACGAGCTGGCCGTAGCCGCCGGCCGCGACCCGCTGGAGTTTCAACTGGAGATCCTGAGCAACAAGATGGTTCCGGTGCCGGGTGAGGAGAAGAAGCCGAAGGGGCCGCGCGACTTGAACCCGGAGCGCATGAAGGGAGTGTTGCAGCTGGTAGCGGAGAAATCTAACTGGGCGAATCGCAAGAAGGAACCCGGGCGGGCCATGGGAATCGCCGGCTACTTCTGCCACTTGGGCTATTTTGCCGAAGTGGCCGACGTCACTGTAGATAAAGACGAAAAAATCAAGGTGAATCATGTCTGGGCGGCGGGTGATGTGGGCAGCGAGATTATCAATCCGCAAGCCGCTGAGAGCATGGGGTTTGGCGGAGTGGTGGAGGGCATGAGCCACATGCAGCAGGAGATCACGCTCGCCGACGGCAAGGTGCAGCAGACGAATTTCCATCAGCATCCGCTGATGAGGATGAAACAGGTGCCGCCGATTGAAGTGTTCTGGATCAAGTCAAATTTCGCTCCTACGGGTTTGGGGGAGCCTACGCTGCCGCCCATCTTGCCGGCGGTGGGGAATGCGGTGTTTGCGGCTACAGGTAAGAGGATTCGGACTCTGCCGTTACAAAAGAGTGGATTTAGCTGGGCTTGAGGTGAGTCGGGAGTCGGCCTTATAGGGTTTGCGCGAGCGCGGTCGTGAATGGAGTATCGGCAGCTCTCGATGAGGGAAATGATGCGATCCAGTCGCCTCGTCCCGCCCTGAAGCTCACCTTCGTTTCGTGATGTTTAGTTGTTATCAGCGGTATGACTATTTGCGAGCGTTGTCCCAATCCGTCTCTCGAATCTCTTGTGTCTAGGCGGCAGTGGGCGTTCTATCGTGGTCGAGCACATCGAGCAAACCCATCGCCATGGTGCCGGCGAGACGCAAAGCTGGAACCTCTCTCGCCAAGTGCTCCAGGTTAGCCAGCGGTCCGATGTAGATCGCGTCCGGCATTCTGGCGGCCGTGGCCAAAAGAATCGGCGCCGCCGCCGGCCTGGAGGGAACTTGCGATAAGGCCGACGCAAGCAGGTTCGCACTTTCCTGTCCGGGATTGAGCATCACGTCTTCGCGAGGATAATCGAATTCCCGATCGGCTACCCATTGCCGGGCTTTGAGCGTATCCGGACCCGCAGAGGGAGTGCGCAACCACTCTGCGAGAACCGAAGCAAACACCCTGGCGCTTGCCGGGTCGAGCGGACGAAGTTGATACGCAACACCACCGAGGAACCTGCTCCTCCCGGAGCTGGTTGGAGGCTCAATCGCCACACCAAAGGTTGCGCCTGGCGACAGGAAATTCCATGGCATCGTTTCCCCCGTCGTCCCCCACCATTCGCGCCACCGAGCAATCGCGGCAGTACGTTCTCCTGGCGCGGCGCCGGCATCGTAGCCTGCAACGTGGGCAGTCATGCGATGGATAAGGCCGGCAGCCCGTGCGCGCACGCCCGCGTCTTCAAAGTCTAGCCATGAAAACAAGCGGGGGATCGCAGCCGGGCCGGATTCAACCTTAAGTCTCGCCGGCGCGGCGCCCCAGGAGGGTTCCCCCGGACCCAGCTGGTAAGAGAATTCATACTCTCCGGTGTCGAGCATCCACCGCGGATAAAGACTGACCAGTTCGAACTTGCGGCTAAGCCGCTGGCCGTTGGTGGCGCGTAGCCGGCCGGTCGGGTGATTATGGATTTCGAGGGATCCATTCTGCGTCACGCTGCGGTTCGGAAAGGCCAGCATAGGCTCGGAGCCCGTGGGCATGCGTCTCAGGGCAAGTTCCAGCGATGCATCCTGGAACGTGAACACTTCGATGCCTTCTTGCAAGACGACACAGTCCAGATAGGCGACGATCTGGTCGCCGAGTAATGCGTTTGCCGGCACCACCCGAACCGAATATCGGATCGGCGGCGGTGCCCACATATCGAGCGCGGCCACGGAACAGTAACCCAGATTTCGAACGAAAGCTCGCCGTGTGAGCGGCTCCGGCAAGTTACTCATCAGCTTTAGCAGGATTACCTGCATATTCGACTCCGCCGAGATGTATGCTCCGGCGCACGGGCGAAGAAGGAGCGGAGGGTTTGGCGTTCCATACAGCGCCTTCAGTATCGTAGTTCCAGGGAAGCCGAACGCCTTCCTTCGTCCACCACTCCGACCATTCTGCGCTCTTCGAGAAGTCCTGTGCGGTCACGCGGCGCAGCAGCTCAGCGGCGCGAGAACGGATTCCCGACGAAGGGGAATCCAGGCACTCAATCAACAGCGGTACCGCTTCGGGTCCCGACTCCAATTTCAGTGCGGCGGGCTCGGGGCGTACCAAGGGGTCCCCATCCTCCAGGCGGTAGGTGAACAAAATCTTGCCCACATCGAGAACATCGTCAGGGAAGAGAGCGAGCAGGTCGAACGTGCGCGTACGCTCCTCGCCATTCTGCAAATCTTCTAATCCACCATCGAGAGACATGCGTATGAGCATCCCTTGATCCTCCACCGCGAAGCGATTCGGAAAGGCGAGGGAAGGCTCGGACAAATGCTCTGAGTTCAATTCCAAAACCAGGGACTTGTGTTGGAATGTCAGAACGCCGGAGGTGTCCCCTTTTGCCGTACAACGAAGCACGGCCGTCACCTGCGTACCCAGCACAGCTGTTCGAGGGTGCACGTCAACGGAGTATTGCACGCTCATTATGGTGACCACCCTTTCGTTCGGCGTTCGGAGTGATTGGGATTCGTGGTGCAGAACTTGTTGCGCTGCGAAGAGAAGTACATGAGGCACGAGACTTGAGGACAATGGTCGCCCGTTCCATAGGTGACGTGATCGGAAGCATGGCCGATCTCATGCCGGGCAACCATCGAGGCGTAATCGCCGCCTCCGACATTCAGAAATAAACAGGACATTTGCCCCTGATTTACGCCATCGACGCCCCCCCATTCTCGATCTGGATGGTAGGAGTTCGAGTAGTACGTAATCCGCACGGTGGGATAGCCGGCGTAGTAGGTTGTGCTCCCTGTGGAAGCGCGGCCATCCATTTTGGGGTGATAGTAGGCGGCGCCGACCATGAAGAATCCAGCGGCCCCGATGGACGTATTCAGCGCCGCCATATCTACGCCCAGTTGGTTCTGGTTTGCCTGGTACCATGCCTGAGCTTTGGTCTGGACAGCGGCAGCCGTATCAAAAAGAAACCCGGGTGTCGCGGACGAATGGCGCGCAGGAACAGTCGTGATGGCGGCCCCGGCGGACGTCTCTACCGTGACAGTGCTACCCGGCGACGCTGTTACGTTAACCGCCGTAACCTTCTGAAACTTCTTCGTGCCCGCCACATTGGTAGTTCCGTTGAGGGTCAATACCTCTGATCCGTTGCTCGTCGATCCATCCGCGGCGACGACCAATCCTTGGATCGTCACCGCCCGGGTATCGGCTCCGTTGCTGCGAATCTGCACGCTACCGTTCAGAGGCAACTGCGCTGCCGTTGGCGCTACCAGGCTGGTGATGTATTCCTTGTATGGCACTTCGTGCGGAGGGCCGACCGTGTACTCGGTGAAGGTGGGCGTGAACGCGGGCTGAATGTTGGGTACGGTGCAGCGCGCCGCGAGATCAAAACCTTTCTGGGCCCCCGTTACCATTCGGTAAAGGTTATTGTAGTCGAGCCTCTTCCAGACTTCGAAGGTTGGCGAATCATCGTGGCCCAAGTCTCCCTTGGCAGTATTCGCCGGGTCGCGGAGCACCTTGGCATGAATTTGGAAGTGATCGTCTGAGGTAACCGAGGCTCGAAAGGTGATCTGCGTAACCCCGGAATCATTGGTCACGGTGGACGCGGTGATGGTTCCCCCGCCGGACATTGGATGGCCCGGCGCGAGGCCGAAATGGATATCTGTGTTGTCCTTGCCTCCATTCGCCTTGGGCGCGTTGCCTGACGGCGTGGTGAACGTCCAATCGACCTGCACAAGAAATTGTGTGCCCGCGCCGAGGCCTGCCGTACGTGGGCAAAGCGCCGTGCAGGTGATGATGTGGTCCACGTGCGCATCGCCCACGGCTTTTTTGTAGATGCGCAAAGGGGTAGCGGCTACGACGGGAGTATGGCTTACCTTTACGGAAGTCACGGTGACCATGCGCATTTCCGCAGTCACGGTAACTCCCGACGCGACGGCCTGGGTGGCCGTTGCGTTGTCGATCGCAAACACAGAGCTGCCGGCCGGCAGAGGCCCATAGTCGGCCTTATGGGCGGTTATGTTATACGAGCCGGCGGGCACCATACCGAAATCGGCGCGGCCGTCTGCACCGGTCAACTTTTTACCCCTTCCCGTGACTTCAACGGTCACCCCTTGAATGGCAGCGTCCAGAGGGGTTCGAACACGAACGATGAGGTGTCCGGGGCACGGACCGACTGCAGAGCCGACACAAGTCGTGCCCACCGAGGTGTCAGCCCTACGAGTAGCGGCTCCGAGACCTCCGCCCCCCGTTCCATCAGCCATGTGAAGCACTGCTTCTTGCCTCGATGGCGAGGGCTGCCTTCATCAACCGGTCGATTTTCTCAGGTCCGACGAGCAACGGGTCCGCGAGAATGTCGCGAGACCAAGAGAATTCCGGGCGCTCATCGAAGTTTTTTCCGAACACCATTGACACATTCAGGAATTTACAGACATCGCGCTCGCGTTCGATGCCATAGGCAAGAGCCTTGTCGATAGTGGTCTGGACGAACACGGCTAGATCGTCGCGATTCATTGCGGCGCAGAGGTCGGGGAAGAACTCATGGAGATGAACGGCCATTTCCCCTTCGAACCGCCTTCTGACGCTCGCGCCGAGTAGTTTCATCTGCCCTTGTCGAATGACTAGCATTACGCCGTCCTCACGGAAGCCATCTTCGCGCACTCTTCACAAAATGGGACCCCACTCGCTGCGGCATCTGTGAGAACGGCCGCCAAGGCATCGTGGTCGGCATTCCGGCTCAGCGAAGGGTCTTCTGGGATTTCGACGACCGGAGGTGGCGCGGGCGCGGGCGCGACCGCCCGCCTTGGAGCTGGTGCAAACGCGGGTTGTGCCAATGCAATCACCTTGTGAACCTGCATCATTGGCTCGCAGACATGCCAGCGACCACGTTTCAGTAAGTGCGCGACCTGCTCGATCACGTCCTCGTCGAGCAGATGGGTCAGCAAGAGCGACGATCCCTCGACCAGAAGGGCCTTGCGCATGGCGGTCATGGCAAAGATGTCTTTTCGGTGCGCTTGGAGCCAGTACCTTGCCGCTGAGCCCTTTTCAAGACTCGCCAGTCTTGTGCTGAGGTGACATTCGCTTGCTCGATGCAGTTGCCACCCCCCTAGACTTATGACAAGGGGCTTGTCCTCATCAGGGGGTGCACTTACGTCCGGCGACAACCTGGCTTCTTGTTGCGCGCCGGCAAGGTTACTGGACTCTAAGTCTCGATGGCCAGACCGTTGGCTAGCCATCCTCAGTCGCGGGATCATGATCTGACTCCGATTCAAACAAAGTGAATTCGTTTCCGACCCCGCGTCTGCCGATGCCGCCGGCGGCGGAGAAGACAACAACTCCCTCCGCTATCAAAATGTGCCCTAAACTTTGAGCACCTCTTGTTTAAGCAGGTCATCCGAATCCATTTCGAAAGAGACAATCGAACGACCATCTTCCGCTTCCATGTGAAACTTCAGGATCGAGGTGCCGAAGACTGTCTTCAGTTCTCCAGTACGGCAAGTCGGAAGATAATTACGCATAATTCTGGGATCATAATAACGGAACAGAAGATAGCGTCCAGATTCATCTTTGACCCGAAGCAGGGTCCGTAAGTGCCGCCGTAGGATTCGGATAGGATCGTCCGACTGCACAAAAATTCCCCAACTTTGACCCCAACCGTACCGTAGCAAACGATCACATATGGAATCATGAATGGAAATATTTACGAGATGAGGCGCTGCCCGCTCCAGTTGCGGAGAAAGATCGCCGGCAAACAGACAGCATTTGTCTAGATAGCAGCGCGATACGAGATCGAAAACTCGTTGATCCTTAGCGCCATCAAGAACGGCCCACACGTTTACCGCCCGAAGAGAATCTTCAGACCAGAGTACCCTTTTCAGGTTGAGAACCAGCTCTTGATCTAGAGCATTCACGGCAAGGTTCTACCCTTCGTTGGTCCGGTTTAGACTGCCAATTATGTCACGAATACTAGAAAACGTGCAGCAAAGATGGAGTCGTAGGGGAGGTTCAGAAAAACGAAATCTTCTGACTTACTTGCTGGCCGTTTTGCAGAGGGCGGCTTTGCCATTGTTTCGTATCGAACTGGATCCGGCCTTCTCAAGGGAGCTCCCGAGCGCCGATTCACGAGCCCAGCGGATCAACTGGGATCTACGGGCTTTGGAGACACCGAGAACATCCGCCGACCGCTCGGACGTAGCAAAGGAAGTTGTAATTTCCTGTGCGGCCATATCTAAGTGTTGCAGAAGTCCCGAAGGTACGATCGCGCAGTATGAGGGACGCTTACACCGTTTCCACGAGGGCAAGCGCGAAGTACGAGTGTACGACTGCATGTCACTGGCTTTCGCGCCCCGCCGCTTACTATATGGCGCGGAATTGCATCCAACCTTGGCAGGTGGGGGAGGAATTGGATGAAACGTATACTTTTAACCGTATGCTGTATCGCCCTTGGTTCGGCTCCTGTGCTGGCACAGAAAAAGGCCGCAGCAACGCCCATGACTGACCAGCAATTTGTCGACTTTGCTGGACAAACCGACATGGCGGAGATCAATCTCGGGAAATTGGCGCAAACCTCGGCTTCGTCTCAGGCAGTGAAAGACTACGCGCAAATGCTGGTCAACGATCACTCAAAAGACTTCGACCAGCTGTACGATCTCGCTCATCAGGCCAATCTCACGCAGCCGGATGCAATCGACGCCGAACACAACAAAATGTTGATCGACCCTTTCCAGAAGCTGAATGGCGCCGCTTTTGATCATCACTACATCCAGGAGATGGTAGCCGGACACACCAAAGCGATCGCCGTCTATAAGAAAGAAGCCGCGGACGCGCAGAACCCTGCGGTGAAGACCTATGCGGAGAACACCTTACCCGTCCTGGAAAAGCATCTTGATGGCGCGAAAGGTCTGGAGAAATCTAAGACTCCTTGAAGGCTTTCGAAACGGGCAGGTGGTAACTGTCCACGATAAAGGCGCTGATGGTGCTCTTGAGGGAGTCAAATCTCAAGGTTTGTCCGGAGGCAGTACGGAGAGACAATACCGACTCACCTGGAAATTGACGGAATAATCCCCCATTGTCTTTTGGATGTGGCCTTGACGCAAATCGGCGCCGGATAAGTTTCCTCGAATTTCCTGTCTGGTAGTTCACCGCTGTTTATCAGTGAGTTAGCGATCTGCGTGCTGCCGCCGAACGTCCGCAGGCAAACCCACCCAGCTTTGCCCGCATCGCATTAGTGGGATTTGCGAGGAGACTGCATGAGAAAGCTCTACAGAATTCTAGCCGTCACCACTGTAACGGCGAGCCTTATCGGTCCTATGTCGTTTGCCCAGGATCATCATGACGAGCATCATGACGAGTACGTTCGCCATGACGAATGGAAGAAGGGCTACCACATGAAGCAGGAAGACTGGCACAGGGGGCAACCGGTTGACTATCGACACTATCACCTAAGCGAACCACCGCGCGGCTACGAGTGGCGATCGGTGGACGGTAACTATGTGCTCGCTGCTGTCGCTACCGGCGTTATTGCCTCGGTCGTCGTTGCCTCGACGGCTCACTAAATATTGAAACGAACAAAACCTGGGTGGCAGCTGCCATTCGCAGCTGCCATCTTAACTCCCGGTCGAGAAGACAATTTCCGGAAGAGCACAGAACAATAAGACCACGTGCGCCGAGTTGAGACCGATCGAAGTTGAACCTGCTGCAGCCGCAGGTCTAGAATCCAGTTGTAACAAATTCCAAGACCGTGGGAGGTCTGTATGCCCCACTATGAGTTCTTCTGCAACGCCTGCAAGAAGCCCTTCGCGAAGATTCTGACAATTGCAGAGCATGACGCGGGAAAGACCGCTTGCCCACACTGCGGCGGTCACGAGGTAGAACAGAGCTGGTCTGCCTTCTCCGCCGTCACCTCGAAGAAGAGCGCCTGAACCCAAGAGCACGAGAAAGTGGCTCCGCCGACTTTGGTCAGCCTGGAAGATGGAGAGGATACGGCGACACGACGCCTATCCCCGTGCCGCGCAGGATGGTGCGGCACCTGAAGCGTTAGATCTGGAAACTTTGCCCATCAAGAAACCGGCAATCAGCTGGGACTTCACCAGGGCCAAGCTTTCGCAAAAAGAAAAGTCCCTAGCTGCAGCTAGGGACTTTTTTAGGAGTTGACCGGCGTTTCGAGGTCGGGACCAGCCGCGTAGAGCGGTGGTTTATTCGGACTCCTAGTGCCGTTACACGGCTATAAATAACACTGCGCTCACTCCAGCTCGACTGTCAACCTGTTTGAGAGGATGAAGCCTTTGGGGGTGACGCATATCGGGGATGCTTTCTGCACACGTGCCGAAAGGCTGCCCTCAGGGGCTAAAGCGTCTGCGTGAAAACCCACAAGGAGACCTGAGTTTGGTGGGAGCCCCCTGCTTCAGCAGGGGGGAGCAACGCTTTCAGCGTTGCGCAAAGAAGTTCGACTTTGATCACGCGCTTTAGCGCTGGCCTTGAAAATCCAGGGCTAAAGCCCTCCCTCAGAAAGGAAACCCTTTTCCGCTGGACTGAAGTCCAGCTCCCCCTGCTGAAGCAGGGGGCTCCCACCAAATTCGGGGCGGAGAGATCTGCGGCTTCTTTCCCGGTTCTCACGCAAACTCTTTAGCCCAATTCTGTTGTCATTCTTTACGGCCCGACTAAAGTCGGGCCCTGATACAACCCCAAAACGCGGAGGGACTGGAAATACCCTGACAAAAGCACGAGTCTCGGAGGACTAACTCACCACCTATCACCCCTTACAAATGACAATCACTGAATCGATATGCTGTCGCCGTAACCTGTCCCGGCGGCATGCGCGGGACCGCCACTGGCACCGGAAGTGGTCGCGTGGTTGTGTTGGTCGCTGGATGAGCCGCCAGTTTGGGGTGGCTGCCGGCCGTCTTCTGGTTGCGATGCACCAGCACAAGGCCGGCAGTTGTCCATCGCTTTAGAATGAGTGTCTTCGTGCATTCACCACAAAGCCAAAAAAACTTGCTGGGTACGGACCTCATCGCAAATGCGCCAACGTCCGACTGGAACTGATCGTCAGAATGCGATTCCATTTCAAGCAGATTGAGTGTTCCCTCACGGAGATAAATCAGCTCCTTAGAACATTGCGGATTTGCACACTGGGTGGACGAGTTGTGCATTCTCCCTACAATGCCTGGCCGGTTGGACAAGTGACTGCGGACATCAGATTCCTGCTGCATATTCATAGATGCTCCATCTCGTGCCGTTGCTTACCAAGACTGAGCTCGTCTGAGCATTTCCAAGGCTGGAGGCGAGGAAAGATCTTTTGCGGGCATTCACAGTCTACGCTTTTTTGGCCGTGGTTGTTGTGTCGGATACACTCACGGTGACAATGAACTGGTCATGAAAAAGGTAAAGGTCACTTTGAGGGCGAGCTTTTGAAGAAACAGCAATGATCGGACAGTACTGCCTCTTGACAACCGTAATCGTAAGAGCCTAACGTTAAAGATAAGCAAGTGTCTCTGCTTACTCTTTCAGGTTCGGAAGCCTTACCCACTCGTTCACGCTTCCCAGGTCTGTTGATTCCGGAACAAGTGAGCGCCACTGTGACAAGGGCGTGCGGAAGATAAACTTCGCCAAGAGGGTCGAAGCCAAGCCCACACCGATCAAAGTAAATGTTGGCGGCGAGAAGACCGTCGAAGCCCAAGCTCCCATCAAGCTCCCACCTATCGTAGCGACGGTATTGCGTGCCGCGAGTGTCCCATCCCCACAGAATAGGCCGTATACGGTGGTAGAGCGCGTCTCGAGACTTTCCAGATGCCTGGTCCCGAGTAAGGGATGATCTCACGGCGCGCGCATGCGTGGCGGAGCGGAAGTCGGTCGCGAGGCAGTGTCATGCAACGGATGATCCCGGGAAAATAAATATCGCGTCGCGGCATTTCCCTGCATGCACGATTTTCTCTATTTTGGAAACGTACAGCGGTACCGCATAGCGGTGTTCGCCGGCCCGACGAGACAAATTACATTTCCCACACCGTGGGCACAACGAGGACCTGCATGTCGAACCATCCTGACCGTGGAGATATCTCTCTTAAAGGTTTTACGTCTGCCTCGCACGGGACCGATTTCGCCGCCTACATTTCGGCACTCGAAAGCTTCGACCGGCTCGAGCAATTGCAAGAGTTGAAGGCGTTGGGGCGCGAACATACCGTCATCGGCCCTGGCGCGCGTGTGCTCGAGGTCGGGTGCGGCTTCGGGCTAGAAACGTTGCGACTTGCTCACCTGGTACTCCCTGGTGGTCTCGTGGCCGGATGCGACCTCAGTTCCGATTTCCTGGCGGAAGCCCGGCACCGTGCGGCCGGGGCCGGGGTCAATATCTCTTTTGAGCAGGCACGCGTGGAGGCGCTGCCCTACCCGGACCAGTCCTTCGAGATCGTATGGTCGGAGCGACTACTTATCTATGTTCCCGATCTACGGCAAGCTGTTTCAGAGATGCGGCGAGTGCTCCGTACCGGAGGCCGCGTGGCCAGCATCGAGCCAGACATCAGCACCTCGACGCTTAACCTGAAGGATCGGGCCCTGGTACGCCGTGTGATGGGGCACGAAGCGGATACGAACGTCGTCCACGGTTGGTTACCCGGTCAGCTCCGCGGGATACTGGACGACGTGGGGTTTCACGATATCCGCCTGGCGACCCGTGTGATTGTGTTCACGCCTGGACTGGCAGCGAGCTACTTCGCGCGCTGCGGTGAGTCTGCTGCGGCGGACGGAGTAATTTCCGACTCTGAGCTGCACGACTGGAGCTCGGGAATTGAGGCACTTGTTAGCGAAGGCAAGCTTTTTGCAACCGTTGGTTACTTCCTGTTCACTGCCAGAACGTAGGGGGCACTCAGAGGTGTGAGGTCGGGTCGCAGATTCATTTTGTGATTCGCCCCGGGATCTTAGGGGGCGGCTGGCGCCGTTGGTGCTTTCACGAGGGAGAGGAGCTCTGGCGGCGGTTACGGAGGATCTCGTTTGGTGCGCTCGATAGACCGTTGACGGAGTGCGCAGTTGCATAGTTCTTCGAATTCCATGAGTATGTTTTATATTGCGAAGGGGGCGGCTCACTCTTCCACGTGGCCGACCGTCTTTGGACCGATCCTGAGGCCGTAATTAAGGGGGGCAAACGCGGTGCCGGCTGACATGCTTGCCAGCGTTACGGACGATCCGCAGTCTCTGCTCTCCGCGATCGTTGATTCGTCCGATGACGCCATCATCAGCAAAGACCTGAACGGCATTATTACGAGCTGGAACCCAGCGGCGCGCCGCATTTTCGGATATGCCCCGGAGGAGATCGTCGGTCAGTCTATCCTGCGGCTGATTCCGGACGACCTGCATCCTGAGGAAGCGGTCATTCTGGCGAAGATTCGCGCGGGTGAACGGATCGACCACTATGAGACAACCCGGCGCAGGAAAGACGGAAATCTGATAGGAGTGTCGGTGACCATCTCGCCGGTGCGAGATCGCGCAGGCCGTATCGTCGGCGCTTCCAAGATCGCGCGCGACATCTCCGAACGACGGCGTAGGGAGGAATCCCGCTCTCGCCTGGCGGCGATCGTAGATTCCTCCGACGATGCAATTGTCAGTAAAGATCTAAATGGGATCATTACCAGTTGGAACTCGGGAGCGTGCCGTATCTTCGGCTACTCGTCGGAAGAGATGGTTGGCCAGTCAATTCTTCGGCTGATCCCGGACGAGCTGCATCCCGAAGAAGCGATGATTCTTAAAAAACTACGAGCGGGGGAACGCCTCGACCACTATGAGACCAAGAGACGCCGGAAGGACGGAAATCTTATAGAGGTCTCGGTGACGATTTCTCCGATAAGAGATGGCGCGGGCCACGTCATCGGCGCTTCGAAGATCGCGCGCGACATTTCTGAACGGAAAGAGGTGGAACGGCGGCTCATCCAGTCGGAGAAATTTGCCGCGACCGGACGCATGGCGGCGACGGTGGCTCATGAAATCAACAATCCGCTTGAATCGGTGATGAACCTGGTTTATCTGGCGCGCAAACACAGCGCGCCTCGCGGAAAGGCGTTTGCTTATCTGCAGCTGGCAGAAAAAGAACTGGAGCGGGTCTCTCACCTGGCGCGGCAAACCCTGGGATACTACCGCGATACGGGCTCTCCGGTGGAGGCGATGTTGCACCAGCTTTTGCGTGAGGTGCTCAAGGTTTACGAGTCGAAGTTCCGGTCTTCCGGAATCGCTGTCGATTGCCAGTTTCACGATCGTCGCCCGGTCATGGTGAGCAAGGGCGAGGTGTTGCAGGTGTTCTCCAACGTGATCGCGAATGCTGTGGATGCGATGCCCAATGGGGGCAAGTTGCAAATTCAAACGCAGGAAACCACCAGCGCGCAGGGAGAGGGCGTGCAGGTGACCATCCGTGATTCTGGAACGGGGATTCCCAGGGAATATCTGGACAGAATTTTCGAGCCGTTCTTTACCACGAAAGGGAATCTCGGAACGGGTATCGGATTATGGGTGAGCCGGCAGTTGATTGAAAAGCGTGGCGGACGTCTTTCGGTGGAGAGCGGTACCGAGGAGATCAATAGGGGAGCAGTGATATCGATCTTTCTACCGTTTGTTCCGCCAACGACAGAAGCAGAAGGCGAAATGACTATTTGAACAATGCTGCCGAGGATCTGAGATGAATGCAAACGAAGTGGAAGTGTTTCGAGAGGATAAGCCCTTCGCAGCTTTACCCGGCGCCCAGGAACGCGGAGCACGCAGCAAGAGAAGTGCAGCGAACAGGCCCAGTATTCTGGTGGTGGACGATCAGGAAATGATTGCTGACTCTCTTCTCGACATCCTGAATGGCGCGGGCTTTCGGGCTGTTGCGGCCTACGATGGAGCGTCGGCGTTGCGGATGGCCGAATTGGCTCAGCCTGATTATCTGCTTACCGATGTAGTCATGCCGGCAATGAATGGGGTTGAACTCGCGATTGCTATCAGGAAAAAGTATCCTGCCACCAGGATTGTGTTGTTCTCGGGGCAGGTGGGCATCTCGGATATTCTGATGCAGGGTAAGCAGCATGGATATGAATTTGAGTTGATCGCTAAGCCGATTCATCCGGACAAGCTGATTGATCAGTTGAAGCGGATTCAGGGGCGGTAGTGTTGGTTCCTCGTGCGGCGGAACCGCTCTTCTTTCCATATTCTCCTCTGAACTTACAAAGCGTGGCAGCGTGTGGAAATTTGCCTCCGATCAGGATCGCTGCCCTCAGCGGCTATTGAATGCTGCAAAGGTAATGTCCTCCTGGCAGGTTGACCGAAGCCGAAGTGAGAGGGAGATAGCGCCGCAGGGGCTAAAGCCCTCGTCCTCCTGGCTCTTTTCGGCACGACTGAAGTCGTGCCCTTATACAAAGCCTTTTTTAATGGGCTCAACACAGACTGGCTCGGACATTGGTTTTGCAGGCTTCAATAAAGCCGGCATTTCTTGTAGAGAAAGTAATGGACGGGCTGAAGCCCGTCCATTACTCGGGAAGTTGGCCACGCGGCTGTTTGAAGCGCGACATTTTGTTGGAAGAGAGACTCATGACTCATTGGACGCGTAGAGGGTTTATTGGATCTTTGTCGGCGGCGGCGGCCGCAACGGCGTTTGCCGCTCAGCAGAAGAGTAATCTGCCAGGTGAAAAACGGACGGGGCAGGCGCCCATCAAGATCACCGATCTCCGGTGCGCCATCATCGGCAGGAACCCGACGGTGCGCATCGTGACGGATCAAGGTGTTTCCGGGTATGGACAAGCCGAGTCGTATAAGCCGTATCTCAAGCCGATGGTGCTTTTCTATAAGGACTATCTTCTGGGCGAAGACCCGACGGACGTGGCACGGGTGATGTTGAAGATTCGCCGGCTGGGCGCGTTCAAGCCCTGGGGTGCGGCGGTGAGCGCGATCGAGATTGCGCTGTGGGACATCGCGGGGCAGGTGGCCGGGGTGCCGGTTTATAAGCTGCTCGGCGGGAAGATCCGGGACCGGGTGCGTATCTATAACGGAGGCGTGCGCTTCCCCATGACCGGCCATACGCCACAGGATTACGCCGAGAACATGGCGAAGATGAAGGATGCCAAAGAAGGGTTCACGCTGATTAAACAAGCTGTTGGATTTCACGATCCGGCGATGATGCCCGCGGTGCCCAATGCGTGGTACGACGAACCGGCGCGGAAAGGGGCGTCGCATCCCGATCGCGGCATGATGACGGAACGCGGCCTGGCCAATGTGATCGCGTGCGTCGAAGCGATGAAGAAGGTGCTCGGCGATGAGATCGGGCTGGCCCTGGACTGTGGACCGGGCTGGACGGTCAAGGATGCGATCACGTTTGCGCGGGCGATGGAGCCACTCCACATTGCCTGGCTCGAAGATTTGATTACCGGGGACTACACGCCTTATCCGAATGCCGATCTTTTCCGGGAAGTGACGATGAGTACGACGGTCCCGATCCATACGGGAGAGGAGATCTACCTGCGGGAGAATTTTAAAGACCTGATCGAGAAACAGGCGGTGAATATTGTGGGCCCTGACCCGGAAGATGTGGGTGGGATCGCGGAGATGAAGTGGATCGCCGAGTACGCCGATATTCACGGGATCCAGATTGCTCCGCACGGCATTTTCGATGGCGTTTTCGGACTGGCGGCGCACGTGCAGGTGGCGGCTGCTCTGCCGCAAAACTATATCGCGTTCGAGTATCCGCTGGGGCAGCCGGAGTGGTGGTATGACATTGTCGAAGGGCTGCCGAACCCGATTGTTGAACGCGGTTTTATCAAGGTGTGGGACCGGCCGGGGATTGGTATCAGCTTCAACGTGCAGGCAGCTAAGGCGCACCTGGCGGATGAGGATCGTCACTTCTTTGATTGAGATGGGGTCCTGCTTTTCCTCTTCCTTCCGGTTCTCGCACACCCTTTATAAGCCCTCATCCACCGCAATTCAGGGCTCGGGCAGACACGCCGATCGATTTCCGGCGATTTTTAAAGGACTGTGATCTTGGGCAGGGGCCGGTAGTTATAACGTCTTGCAGGTGGAGACGCTTGCTCAGAAACGACCGGCCAGGCGGACGCCCTTCCAAATCCTGGTGGTTCTTGTGCTCTCCCGCGGATTCGCGGTTGCCCAGCTTGTTCCGCCGGCTAACCCGCCACCGGTCACGGTCGCATCGCTACCCGACGCGCCGCTGTTCGGAGATGTGGGCACAGCCCGCTCCGGCGCGAACGGCGGACCGGAGTATTCCAATGCGCCTCCGCAGGTGAAGCAGACCATTGAGGACCAGTCAGACGATCAGGAAAGCCCGGCCTTTTTC
This sequence comes from uncultured Acidobacteriaceae bacterium, assembly GCA_963717225.1. GTDB lineage: Bacteria > Acidobacteriota > Terriglobia > Terriglobales > Acidobacteriaceae > PALSA-350. Next base: position 245,560 of record CAVQWB010000019.1, read on the forward strand.
CTGAAGCACCTTATCCGCAACCGTTTTTGGATTTCCGGGCAATCCAACTTTATCTTCCAGGCGCACACGCCGTTCCATTCGCCCTATTCCGGACCCAATAGCTTCCGTGCGTATGGGCAGGCAGTTGCCTCCCGTACGCTTACCGTTTACACGGGTGTACGCCTGCGGCGCTTTACCGAGTTCATCGCCAATTTTGATGAGGCCGGCGGCCGCGGCTTGAGTGACGGCCTGGGGCTCGCGGCCTACGTGAACGCCGATGCCATCGATCCGTCTGTAGGCCGTTCCTTCTATCTCTCTCGCTCCTTCATTCACGGAACCGTGGCCCTGACCGCGGACCGCATCGAGGAGGAGCCCAACCCTTTTTACCTGCAGCCTTCGATTCCGCGCCGGCGCCTCGAATTTACCTTCGGCAAGATGAGCCTGCTCGACTTTTTCGACGTGAACGAAGTGGGCAGCGACACGCACCTGCAATTCACCAATCTTGCGATCGACAACAACGGTATTTATGAAGTTCCCGGAGACTCTCACGGGTTTACCCTGGCTGCGATGGCAACGTACCAGGGGCCAAAGATAGGCTTTCATTTTGCTGAGGCGCTGCTGCCGAAATTCTCCGCCGCCGGGGGACTCGATTACAACCTCCGCCACGTTCACTCTGACAATTTCGAATTCAACTACTCCACTTACACCCTTCAAGGTTACGCCACCCGTCTTCGTCTGCTGGCCTTCGTCAACCATGCGGATCTGGGAAACTACCGCGAGGCCAACCAGGCCTATCTGAGCGGCCGCGACCCAACGCCAGACATCACGGCTCACCGTCATCCAAATACGACAAAGCCTGGTTTCGGCGTGAATTTCGAACAGGAGCTGCCGGCGAATTTCCGCGTCTTCTTTCGCGCCGGCTGGAACGATGGAAACTATGAATCGTTTATCTTCAGCGAGATGAACAACACTGTTTCCTTCGGCGCCGACCTCTCAGGGGACGCCTGGCGCCGGAAGGAAGATCGCGTTGGCTCTGCCTTCGTCAACAGCGGCTTGAGCCAGGACCATCGGGAGTATCTGGGTCTGGGAGGCATTGGCTTTATGCTCGGTGACGGCGGCCTCGCGTATGGACGCGAGAGCGTGAGTGAAACCTACTATACGGCCCACGTGTTCCGCGGCCTCTATTTCGCCGCGCTGCTCTCCTTCGTCAACAATCCCGGCTTCAACCGCGACCGCGGCCCGGTTGTCGTTCCCGGCTTCCGGGTCCATCTTGATTATTGAGTCGAGCGTCGCCGGCGCCTATGGGTTGTGTTGCTAAGGCGTCTTGGCTTGTGCGCCTGGAGAGGCATCACCCCTCAGTGCCGCGGTCAACGCATCACTGGTGATGGTAGGCGCCCAGTACTTCTCGATATGTTCGATCACCAATTCTGTGCCGGCAGCATGGGAGACGAAAGGTCTTGAGGCAGGGTTATACATGGCATCGGTGAGATCGCGCACCAGGACACAGCGCAAACCCCACTTCGAAAGCTGGCGCACGCCAAAGCTCCGGTTGAGAATACACATGTTGGCATGCACGCCCATGAACAGTATGGTGTCGATGTGATGCTGCTGCAGAACGTTGTAGATCTCCTGCCCGTTGTCGGAGATTACATCCCCGGGCGCAATGGTGAGGGCTGCGGTTTCACGGCTCCACGCCTTATGAGGTTTGTCTCCGGGAGTATCGCAGCCTTCGTCGCTATCGTCGATGGGGAGCGGCGCGTCCGCGAAGGCGAGCTCGGGAGGAGGCGTGACGTGCGGGGCGTTCTCTGCGAGGAGCCTGCCCGGTGCGTGGCTGTAGAAGTCCATGGTCTCAGAGGGCGCGTGAATGATCAGGATGCCGGCGCCCCGGGCCACGGCGATCAGGGGTTCCATCCTCTGGGCAATGAGCCCAACCCGGTGCGTGGCCCCCTTGCACCAGTGCTGATCCCACATATCCGTAATGATGATCGCGGTTTTCGAGGGAATGACGACTGCTTCAAATTGAGCTTCCACCCAGGGCCCGTTGGCATGGAATGGCTGGATCTGTGTTCGGAGCGGCAACTTGATCTCTTCATGGTTCGCAGCCACTGCCGGTCGCGCATGCGAGACCTGGGGCACCCACGCGAAGGGTGTCAGGACGAGGAGCGCGACGGTCGAAAGCACCATGACTGGGGTTTGCATGGGATATGTTTCTATCCTAATCGCATTCCTGCACAGGAGCGGGAATTACGATCACAAACGGGGGTAGAAGAAAGAGGAACTCCTGCGGGTTCGAAGCAATGTCGGTAGGCTGCGTTGGCATAGGACGTCCGACCTGGTTTAGCTTGCTGCCCATCGATTAGCATTAGTCATCATTTTCTGCCCTGCTGCCATTCCACCTTGAAGGGAACGTCGACTGGATATGAAAGCTCGCGTTGTCACTTTCTTTGCTGTGCTCGTTCTTGCGGCGTTGGTTGGCTCTCAACCTGCGGGCGCTCAGGCTGCCGCTGTGGCTTCTCCCGAATATGACCTGCTGCTCAAGGGCGGCCACGTGATTGACGCCCGGAACAACATCGACACGCTCATGGACGTTGCCATTCGGGATGGAAAGATCGCGAGGGTGGCGCAGGCGATCCCTGCCGGCAGGGCGATCAAGACGGTGAATGTGACGGGTATGTATGTGGTGCCGGGGTTGGTGGACATTCACACCCATGTGTACGCGGGGACGGGGGAGAAGAACTCGTACGCCGGCGATTTGAGCGTGTATCCGGATGGGTTTACGTTTCGCAGCGGCGTGACCACGGTGGTGGATGCAGGATCATCGGGATGGCGAAGCTTTCCCGATTTCAAGAGCCGGGTCATCGATATCTCGAAGACGCGGGTGCTGGCGATGCTGAATATTGTTGGCGCGGGGATGCGGCCGAACGGGATAGAGCAGAATACGGCCGACATGGACGGGCAGAAGACGGGAGAGATGGCGCTGAAGTATCCGGGAGTGATCGTGGGCATAAAGAGCGCGCATTTTACCGGTCCGGAATGGAAGCCGTATGAACAGGCGGAGATCGCAGGGAAGATGGCCAATATCCCGGTGATGATCGACTTTGGTGCACGGCGGATCGAGCGGCCTATCTACAAGCTATTTGCGGACTATTTGCGGCCGGGAGACATTTACACGCATGCTCTTTCGGGCGAGCGCGGCGAGCAGGACAACGTGACTGGTGGCGTTGGGCGCGGGCTGCGGGAGGCGCGGGCCAAGGGGATTTATTTTGATGTGGGGCACGGGCAGGCGAGCTTTGCCTGGTCAGTGGCCATTCCGCTGTTGCTGGATGGGTTTCCACCGGATTCGATCTCGACCGATCTGCACGTGGACAGCATGAACGCGGGCATGAAAGACATGCTGAACATTGGCGATAAGTTTCTGGCGATCGGCTGGCCGCTGAAGGATGTGATCGCGGCGATGACGTGGCATCCCGCGCATGAGGTGAAGCAGGATCAGCTGGGCAATCTTTCCCAGGGTGCGATTGCCGATGTTGCGGTGATCAGCATGGAACATGGGCACTTCGGGTTTGGCGACTCCTACAACGCCCGGGTGGAGAGCGACCGGAAGATGGTGTGCGAGTTGACGATCAAGGATGGAAAGTTTGTCTACGACTTGAACGCGATGTCGGGCAACCCGTGGAACCAGCCGCCGACCGCTGCCGATCGACAGGCCCGGCGTTGGACAACGCTAAAGACCCAGGGCTTCGGCGAGTCGCACTGGAAGCCGCGCGAAGGCCAGCCGCTACAACACGACTGGCGGCCCTACACTCTGCCGGCAAATCAGTTGCAGACGATGCAGCCCGGTACGGCGAACTCAGTCGACCCACAGTGGATGACCCCGGAGGAACGGGCAAAGTCGGCGGCGATCGATAAGAAGAACGCTGCCAAGGCCGCACCGAGGACGAAGGCGCTGATGGCCAGTGTTCACTCGAAGGCTAACCCCGGTGGGAAATGATTTACTTGCCTGGCAAAGAAAAAGCGCAGGGGGCTTTAGTGTCCGCGTGAGAACTCCGAATTTGCACTCAGTTCCGCAGCGACCGATGAGCTCCTCTGTCCAGGCAAATGCCAGGAGGAAACCGGACGGGTGCCCCATGCATGGGCCTGCGCCCCACCCAAGGTGATGAAAAACGCTCATCGGGCATAGGAAAAGGTGCCGCATAGATCGGTTGTGTTAGCGATCGCCTCGGGCGTAAGGACGGGCATCTTCTGTCCTGAGAAAAATGCAAGATGCAAATAGTTTCCAGCAGCGTAGGAGGCCATCCACTGTATATCTTCTGATCCGCACAGAGTGTTCTTGTGCATAAATCTTTTTGTTCCCGGTACGTTTAACCGGTAGAGATAGCCTTTGCTCACGGAACTGCTGTCCATATCGAAAGCGGCGCCAACCTCACCTGGCTCGAGCGCACGAATCTGCGCGATCGTAAAACTGGAGTAGTTGATCGATAGCTTGTCACCCGAGATTGCTACGTCACCGGTGATGGATTGTGCCGATGAGCTCACTGCACGCCAAATGCCTCGGTCCTGGGCGATCACGGACACACAGCAGGCGAGCACGGAGGCCAAAAGGGCAATTGATCTTTCTCGGTTCATGTATCGAGGATGACATTCATGGGGATGTTTGAGCAACCATTGTTGAGCGGGGCAAGGATTTCGGGTGGCGAAGGGGCTAAGATCAGACATGCTCAATAAGGTTTGGGACCCGAAGACCGCCCGAATCCTCTGTACGGTAATCATCTTTGCTTTGGTGTTGGCGTTCTTGCACGCCGCGCGTGAGACTCTCATCCTTTTCCTGTTTGCAATTTTATTCGCGTACTTCGTCGCTCCCCTGGTCTCTCTGCTGGAAAAGCCGTTGCGAGGCCGCATCAAGGCAATCGGCGCGGTTTACCTGCTTTTGATTGCTCTTCTGGTCGGCCTCGGCTTTCTGGTTGGGCCAAAGATTGCCAGTGAAGGCAACGCGCTGGCGACCAGCCTTCCATCCCTGCTAGACAAGGCTGGTTCCGGCGAGCTGGTGTCGCAGGTGGGTCAGAGGCATGGATGGAGTGAAGCCCGGCAGGCCCAGATCCAGAACTTCTTCATATCGCACAAAGACATGATCCTCGGGTACGGCCGGGCTATCGGACAGAAGCTGGCGGCGCCGGCGCAGCATATCTGGTGGGTGATTCTGATCCCAATCCTCAGCATCTTCTTCCTCAAAAATGGCCGATCTATCGGCGAGAACCTGGTCGCTCTAGGACGCGCGCCAGAGGAAACGGCGACGCTTCGTGGAATCGTGGGCGATGTAAATGTCATGCTCGGCAGTTACATCCGCGCACAGCTTATGCTTGCTTCCCTGACGCTGGTTGTTTACTCGGTGATGTTGAGCATTCTGCACCTGCGGTACGCTTTGATTCTCGGCCCCCTGGCAGGCATGTTCGAATTTGTCCCGGTGGTGGGCCCGGCCGTTGCCGCCCTCATCGTCTTCGTGATCGCGGTTCTGACGAGTTACCCTCACTTGATTTGGTTGGTGATCTTTCTTGGGATCTGGCGTTTGGTTCAGGATTACGTCAACGCCCCGCGGATCATGGGCAGGTCTCTTGAGATCTCGCCGCTAGTACAGATCCTGGCTGTGCTGTCGGGAGGAGAGATTGCGGGCGTCGCGGGTGCTCTGATCTCGGTCCCGACGGTGGCGACGTTGCGCATCCTATGGAGACGCCTGACCAACGAAAAGGGAGCCGATGCGCCGATTGCTCCCATTTCCGATGAGGTACCCTCGCGCTCAGCAGTCCGGGAGCATTCCGCTTAATGCCGTCAGCGTAGGGCGGCCCGCGGAAGGGCAATGGCTAACGCAGCGGCTGACAAGAGAAATTCGATGCATCGTCGATACTGCCGCTGCCGTCATAACGAGCGGTCTGAGGGTAGGGGCAAAGAGGACGAGTGCGATCGATCTTGCCTGCCGTGGAATGCGAAGCGATGATCCGATCCGGTGCTTTCCCCTGTTCCACCCACTGTTCGATGAGGTCGATTTTGTCGAAAGTGTCGGGGCCTTCTCCGCCTGAGCAGTGTCCCATCCCGGGGACCATGAAGAGGCGGATCCAGGCGGAGGCTGATGCGGGATTGCTGCTGTCATTGAGGGCGGATTTATAGAACTCAACGGTTGACTCCGGCGCGACTTGCTGGTCTGCCCAACCGTGATACAGAAGCAGCTTGCCGCCGTGTTTGGCAAACGGCATGAGATGAGGATCAAGCTCGTCGATATCCTTGTTCACGGCGTTGGCCTTTGCGGCATCCCGATCCAGGTCGAAGGTTCGCCAGTCCCAAGCGGAATTCTGGTAAACGAGGTAACGGAACTGGTCCAGGAAGAGGTCGGCGGGCATGGGGCCGCCCGCGAGGCGACCCCATCGAAGCTCAGTTCCGGGCTCAAGGCGGGGAAAGAGGACATTGCCTTTCGCATCAGTTGCGGGGCTCATGATGGTTTGTGCGGTTTGTACCTGGCGCGCAGTGAGGCAGTCGGGGCCGTCGGATGCCTTACACTCCAGGGCCTTCAAGTCAACGTGACAGCTCTCCGGGTTTTCGATGAGACCATCTTTGAGCCCGTCGTTGACGTCGCAGGCGTTGAGAACGGCGCGGTGAATCAGGGGATATTTTTCGGGGGGAATGTAGGCGGATGGGTCTTTGAAGGTTTGCGTCGCGAGCCACAGTGCCCAGGCGTTGCGGCGAACATTGGCCGGGTCGCCGGCGATGATGCCGTCAAACTCGTCGGGATATCGATACGCCTGCAGCAGCCCCTCGCGTCCACCGCCGGAGCAGCCGTTCCAGTAGGAGTAGCGCGCCTCGTGGCCATAGAAGGCTGTGATCAGACGCTTGGCTTCGACGGTCATTTCGTGTTCGGAGCGGTAGGCGAAGTCGACGAACTTCTGCGGATGCCCTACCGCAAAGCTCGCGCTCCTGCCGGTATGGCCGTCGTCGGTGGCGCTGGTGGCATAGCCGCGACGGAGGCCCTCGGCCATTTCGGGATAGGCTATCGAGCCTCCCCAGCCGCCACTGCCTACAGCCAAAAGCTTGCCATTCCAGGTAACCGTAGGAAGCCAGAACTCAGCGTGGATTTCGGAATCGGAAGTAGGCTTGAGTGTTGCGGTGACGCGGCAAAAAGCGGGGAGGTGGTCGAGCTTGCCGGTGTTCCCGGTGGGCGCGAAGGCGCCGGTTTCGATTGTGGTTGCAAGGTTGATCGAAACGGTTGGGGACACCTGTTTTAGAAGATCGTTACAGGAGTGCTGGGCCGTCGCGGGCAAACAAGCCGTGATAAGGAGGATCATCAGGGGCAGTTGCCGGAGGTTCATGATTGGAACTATAGCTGACCAGATGCGGTTAGGTATTTGCGCGCGGTCTTGGGTAATTCTCAGTCGGTTTTTCGGAATGTGTTTAACAGTAGGATCCGAGATACGAATAGGACGTAGTGACAGCCATGGGTAGGCTGCGCCCATCGTTTTCGGCCCATGTATGCCCCCACGGCACGCCGGGGCAGGTTGGGCAAACATGGGGCACCCGTCCAGTTCCCTTTAGCTTGGTTATGACGTAAACTCCTGCGGGATCGGGTTCGCTGTGAACGTCCACTCATTCAGTCGATGGAGCCGTCATTCCACAGCTCACCGAGCGGAATCGCCGTTACCGCCAGAAGAAGTGGCAGCGTGAGTGACCCCAGTCCGAAATGAACTTCGAGAAAGCCGCCAGCTGCGCAGCCGGCGATGAATCCGGCGAAGGAAGGCAGGATGATGCCGGTGCGGTGACGGGCGCGGGCGAGCTTATCCGGGTCCCCCGTGGCGCGGATCACAGTGGCAAGGTCGACGGCCAACTGGGTGGCATTGGTGGTCATCGCCGCAGTCGCAGGGGAGCCGGGCAGCGCAAGCCTAATCAGCGCGTTCTGGATGGCCATGGCGGCGACGCCGAGCATGCCCGTAAATACGGCTGGGCCCGCGTCGGCGTTGGGGAAAGGACCGAGCCCCGCGCCCACCCCCAGGAATCCCGCAAGGAAAATCGCCTGAAGAACCAGCAATGAGCGCCGGTTCCGAGGTGTCGCCTCGTTCGCAGACAGCAGGGTGACTGCACCTACTACTATGATGAACACGGGCACTGAGAGCAGCGGCCCGATCTGGCTGAAGCCACCGGTCAGGTAATGGGCGGCCAAGACTACCAGGTTACCCGTGATGTGTGCGGTAAAAAGTCCTCCCAGGGCCAGGAATCCAATCACGTCGACTGCGCCCGCTGTCGTGCTCAAAACGGCCGGCAACAACCAAACGATGGCAAGCTTCGGAGGACGGTGTGCTGCGAGTGGGGGCTTCACTGCCATGGAGGTCCATTCCTGGAAAAGATAAAAAGGTGGGTCGCCGCACACCATGCTTCAGCGAAAACTGCAGAAGACCTGGCAAGTAACTTTATCTCAATGGCGGATGGCAGAGGGCATTCTGAATTCTCGCTAGTTTTTCTCGAAGGCCTTCGAGAACCGCAGTGCGAACCATGTAACTTAGCTTGAGGAGGACTCGTGCGTAGAATCATCGCCATATATGCAACCGTCCTGGTTGTCGCCACAGCAGCCGCGCAGACCGGCGTCCCAGCTCAGCGGTTGCCCGGTTTCCGCACGATCCAGCAATCTGACCTGCGCCGCGATCTGACTTACATCAGCTCCGATGAGCTCGCGGGCCGCATGAGCCTGCAGCCTGGGGATGAGCTGGCCACCCGTTGGATTGCCGACCAGTTCGCCAAGGCCGGCCTTGAGCTGCCGGTGAAGGAGGAGGGCGGTAAGGCCGGTTACCTGCAGCCCTTAACCCTCATTGAATATCACCCCGACGCTGATGCTTCCTTCATAAAGCTCATGCGCGACGGCAAGACGGCGGTCTGGCATACTCCCGAAGCAATCGGGACTTATAAGCATGCCGTCGATCTTACGGCCGGCGTTGTTTTTGCGGGCTTCGGCATCACCGCCCCCGAGCTTGGATACGATGACTACGCCACTATCGATGCTCACGGCAAGATCGTACTTATTTTTGACCATGAGCCGCAAGAGGATGATCCCCGATCGATTTTCAACGGAACGGGCAACACGCGCTACGCCACCACGCGCGTGAAGGTCATGAACGCACAGGCGCACGGGGCGGTGGCTGTAATGATTGTGGCCGAGCCAAACCGCAAACATCTTACCAATGCGGAGCGCCATACGCGCATCGGCTCCAGCGCTGTGCGAGCCATACCTTTGCCGCTACAGGCGATCGAGGATGACGAGGTGCATATCCCATCGGCAATCGTGCTCGATGGTGTGGCCGCGGAGCTGTTCGCAACAGCGGGGATGAGCCTGAGCGCGGCACAAACAGCGATCGATCACGACCTCAAGCCTCAATCACGGCCTTTGCCAAATACCACGGTTACCTTTCACTTCCGCAACCGCTCCGAGCGCACCGGGGTCACGAACAATGTGGCTGGTCTGCTGCCGGGGAGCGATCCGCGGCTTGCGCCCGAAACCATCCTGATCACGGCGCATCACGATCACGATGGTATCGCTGCGTGCGCCGACCCGACGCATCCGCCGGAGAGCACGCCGCCCGACCCGCATCCGTGCCCGCAGATATGGCATGGCGCTGATGACAACGGTTCGGGCACCGTAGGCGTGGTTGAGCTGGCACGCGCCTTCGCCGCTAACCCCGTCAAGCCCAAGCGTTCTATCTTGTTTGTGGTTTTCGCCAGCGAAGAGCGCGGTCTGCTAGGGGCCTACTGGATGGCTGCTCATCCACTGCGCCCACTCGTCACCACGCGGGCGCAGATCAACTTTGACATGATTGGCCGTGACGAGGCGCCCAGCCCGCAAACGGACGGACTGATCACGATACCCAGCGATACCACGAACCGGCTTAACCTGATCGGCGCGCTCTACTCGCCGGATTACAACCGCGCGGTTAAGGAGCAGGATAAGGTTGTTGGGCTGACGCTCGATGACCGGTTTGACCATGAGTCGGCGTTGAACGTGTTCTTCCGGTCCGATCAGTTTCCTTTTGTGCTGCATAATATCCCGGCGTTGTGGTGGTTCACCGGCTTTCATCCCGACTATCACCACACTACTGACACAGTCGATAAGATTGATTTCTCGAAGATGCAGAAGATACTCGAGCTTGCTTATCTCACGGCGTGGCAGTTTGGCACCGAGGCTACGCCTCCGAGATTTGTTGCCAATCCGTCGGGTGCTGGTAAGTAGTGTGAAGGGTTAACTGGATGCTTTTTTCCCCCGGCGACATGACGAAGAGCTGGGCAGCCGATGATCCCAACTCACCTGTCATGGTGGCAAATGACCCGCAGGAACGTGTGACGATTCTGTTCGTCCTGGCAGACAAGTGGTCCGATGGTACGGCTAGTACGGCGGCTCCGTCGAATATGCCCTGATCTGCAGCCTGCGGTTTTCAGACGAGACGTCTCATAAGCAGAGGCCGCAGGCTCCAATCTCCGTCACTCCTGAACCTCACCCTAAGGCAAAGCGGAAAATGCTCGTTGATGCAACTGTCCCAGCATAAGTGTGTTTCGTCCGGGTTGTTCCGCGCTGCATCAGCAAGCGTTCGAAAAGATCCCTCCCGGGAGCAGGAAACTTGGCAACCAACCGGTTATCTTTACAAGTTGGAGCAGTTGGAGCCAATTCAGGATCAGGTGGTATACGTATTCCCGACACAGAATTCGAAGAAATTGGGCCGCAAAACCGAGGGAAGATTCCGTCTCTTCGGAATGCCCAAGAGAAATCTTCACAGCAGACAGGATAAGAATGAAAACGACAATCGATTTCGCGCTTATGCTCTCACTTGTGCTTACGGTGGCTGGCGCCACCTTGACGATGGCGCAGCAGGCTCCCACGGCAGGTGGTGTTCCGCCACACAGGCCTCAAGGCCCCTGCGACATCTACGCTTCTGCCGGTGACCCCTGTGTCGCCGCACATAGCACGACACGCGCGTTATATGCGACCTATAACGGTCCCCTGTACCAGGTTTTGCGCCAATCGGACGGCAAGACTCTGGACATTGGTGTCGTCCAGCCTGCTGCCTCGCCAGTTCCGGATCCGGGCGGATACGCCGACGCAGCCGCACAGGATAGGTTCTGCGCCGGCACCTATTGCTGGATCAGCATCATCTACGATCAATCTTCCAAGCACAACGATCTCACTCAGGCTCCCCGTGGCGGGTTCGGCGGCCCGGCCTTGGGAGGCTTCAACAACCTTCCGATTGCCGATATGGCGCCGATTACGATCATGGGGCACAAGGTCTACGGTGTGTTCATCGAGCCGGGCATGGGACTTCGCCATAACGATGTGAAAGGCACCGCAGTCGACGACCAGGCGGAGGGGCAATACTGGGTCGTCAATGGTAAGCATTTCAACTCCGGTTGCTGTTTCGACTACGGCAATGCCGAGATCGACAGCCGCGATGATGACAACGGCACCATGGAAACTCTGTACTTCGGTAACGCCACGCCGTGGTATAGCGGGAATGGTAACGGTCCGTGGATTATGACCGACCAGGAAAACAATCTCGTAGGTTGCGTCAATCAGGATGGTTCCAAAGGCTGTCCCAATCTACCCAGCATCCCCTGGCGTTTCGTAACCGCAATCGGCAAGGGAGAACCGCACCATTGGGCATCCCTGGGCGGTGACGCGCAAAAGGGGGCTCTGTCGGTCATGTTCGATGGAATGCGCGTGAATCCTACCTATGACCCGATGCGCAAGCAGGGGGCTATTCTGTTGGGCAACGGCGGCGACAACAGTGACGGCTCGCAAGGAACGTTCTATGAAGGAGCGATGACAGCCGCCGGCACATTTCCATCGAATGCTACCGACCAGCTTGTTCAAGCCAACATTGTGGCTGCCAGCTACGGCGTGAGTCCACTCACTATGTCGCCCGTGGCGACAGCATCAACACAGGAACGTGTGCAGACGTTCACTCCGGAGTCTTCGCGGGACATCACAGTGACGTTCACGAATACGACAGGCGCGCCGGCAGCGGGCGTTTCGTTGAGCATTGCTGTACCCAGCAATCAGTGGACCTCTGTCGTTTCTGGCACAACCGAGACATCAAAGACGTTCGCTCAGCCGGTTGCACCGGGTGCGAGCGTGAGCGCGACTTTCAAAGTCACTTCTGGGCCAGTAACCTCCGACGGCGATCTCGTCGGCAATGCATGGTGGACGAATCCGGCCAGCGGCAGAAAGCAAGTCGAGACAGCGGTTGAAAAGGTGCGCAATGCCACACCAGTCAAGATCAACGAGTTTCGCGTCACTTCAGGCGCTCCAGCTTCCGGCGCTTCAGGCAACCCGACGGACTCATTTATTGAGCTCTACAATGCAGGTTCCACGAGCGCGAATATTTCCGACTGGACGTTGACCGTGCACCCGGCACAGCAGGCTATCTTCTCGACGGTAAAGATCCCGGCTGGAACGAAGCTTGCGGCCGGCGGCTTCTATCTGCTCGGTCTCTCCAACTCTGGACTGGCGGCCCCTGCGCGCGCGGGCGACAGCATCCTCCATGTCAGGAACACGGATGGAATGTCGATTGGCGATACCATCACCATCGATACCGGCTCCAGCATGGAAACGCGCAAGATCGCAAGCCTGGGGACGGCTGCCACCAACCACACGACGCTGTGGCAACCCCTTCCCGAAGGACCGGTGATCACCATTCCTGCCGGGTCGACCAATGTGCCTGTAGAGAGTACATCCGGCTTCGTTGCCGGCCAGAAGATAGCGCTCGGCCACGGTTCTACCTACCCGGTCGCTGCCAATCCTGTGGAGAAGTACGAGATAGCCACGGTGACTGCAGTCGGTAAGCCAGGCACACAAGCCTATCTCGCGACGGATGCGCCTGCCGGAGCCACCAACGTTAAGGTCACCTCCCTCTCCGATATCTCCATCGGTGACAAGATCAGGTTGGATATCGACAGCACCGGCCATGGAATCGAAACCGTGACTGTGGCGCATGTCGGCACAGCAGCAGGCCGGACCAATCTCTCAGCTCTTACGAGCGCCGGAGCAACCCGGATCAGCGTACGCCGGGCTGAGGGCTTCGCTGTAGGCGACAGGATCACGGTCGGCACGCCTGCCAACCAGGAAGCCGTTACCGTCACAGCCGTCGGCAGCCAGGAGCCGGACGGTACCGCCATCGACATTACACCCGGCCTCGCCAAACCTCATGTGATCAGTGAATGGGTGGTGTCTCCGGGCACAGGCCTGGATCTCGCAGCTCCCCTCCACTTTCATCATTCCGCCAATCTCCCGTTTAGCGATCGCGGGACAGGCATCAGCTTTCGGCCGGCGACTGCCTTTGCCCATTCGAGCAACGAGCCGGTCCAGGCGCTTGGCACCGGCATCGCACTCGACAGACCACTGGCTAACGGCCACGGCATCCACGACGTGGTACGGGATGCCGCCGTCAAAACCGCCGGGTACCAGGGCACGCCGGAGCCCAACCAGTGGTTTGGAGGACCTGCATTGACCACCACGTCCCCTCAATTCGGTCGTGACATCACCGTCGAAGAGGGCAGCATGGTGCTGCGAGACGCTTCGGGAGTGGTTGCCGACAGCCTCAACTACGGCGGCCTTGTCGACCCATGGGCCGCCGAAGGCGATCAAGGCGCCTCCGGAGCGGTGCTCAGCGGCTGCTTCGTCCCGGCGCCCGGCTCAGTGTTCGAGCCATGGTCAACGGTTGTGACCCGGGTTGCCACCAATTCGAGCGCGGGACGGTTCCCCGACGGCGCCGATACCGACAGCAACTGTAACGATTTCCAGACGCAGGCCGTTGCGACTTTGTTGACCGCTTCGCCCGCGGGTGCAAACAATCTCAAGGTCACCAGTTCGGAAGGCTTCCGCCCTGGCCAGACGATCCTTATTGATTCAGGTGCAAATCTTGAAACCGCGGTCATCTCTACGGTTGGCACAGCGGGCGCCACTACGTTGAGTACGTCCACTCCCCTGGGAGCAACTGTTCTCCATACTGCAAACGTGATCGGCTTTGCCAGAGGTCAAACCATCTCAATCGACGATGGAGCAAACTCCGAAACGGCCGTCGTTTTGTCGATCAGGGGCGGCGGCAACCCCACGATCACGCTGGCCGCACCACTTGCTCGTGCGCACGCGTCTGGCGAACAGATTTCGGGCAGCGGTATCAGCCTCACCGCTCCATTAACCCGAACACATACCAGTGGAGCGCAGGTCTCCGACAACGTTCCAACTCCTGGCGCGCCGAACCAATATCACGGTACAAATCATTGAGCGGCCAGGAACCTGGGCAACTGGTGTTGTTTCTCGAGTCGCCATCTTTGCCGGTGTCTTCTCTCACTGCACTGAAAAGGCCAAGAGCACATTTCCCGGCATACCGCCCCATTGGCCGTAACCGGAGTTGACGAAGATCATGCCATTAACCACTGCCGGACCGGCGCCATCTATCGAGCCCCCACGGGCCGGTTTGCCGTTTACCGTGGAAAAGTCGCGCGCGGTATCCGTATCCCATAGAACTCTGCCCGTGGATGCTGAATAAGCACGCAGGTGACCGTCGACCGAACCGGAGAAGACGACCCCTGGAATGGCGGTAACAGCGGCAGATTGTGCAGGCGAACAGTCCGTCCGGGAAGCAGCGCAGGGCGCCGCCGGCATACTCCACACGATCTTGCCGCTTCGAGGATCAAGGGCGTCGAGTCCGCCTCCTTTGTGGGGATCCGGCACGAACCGGTACCCCTTAGGTGATTTCGTATCCGGAACTGCGCTGATTGCAAGATCGGAGATGGCCACATAGACCCTTTGCGCATCTGACGCCGAACCCCACTGGCTGCCTCCGAATACTCCTCCGTTGCCCACCCGCGTCTGCCAAAGCAGTTTGCCTTTTGCGTCGGGATCGAGGGCCCAAGCCATACCGGACTTTTGCGCGAGCACCAGGGCTCGTTTGCCGGCACCTAGATTGAGGAGGATCGGCGGCTGGCCGAAGTCCTGGTCAGAGCCATGCGTCGCGGGGCAATTACCGGGTATAGGGACAGAGCAGGCGTTGTTAAAGGCGTCGTTGCTGGTGAGCTGATGTGACCACAGGAGCTTGCCGGTTTTCAGATCCAGGGCAAGGACGGCGTCGCTCGTCGTGGTCGGCGGGTCCGAATAGTTGTCTCCCGTGGCAACGTAGAGCGCGCCCATTTGCTCGTCGATGGTTGGGGTCGACCAGACGGCGGCTCCCGACGGGCCGTATTGCTGCGTGCCCGCGGGACCCACGCGCGTGGGCTTAGCGGGATCGGGGATGGTAAAGGTTTGCCACAACTTAACACCGTCGGCTGCGTTGAGGGCCACCACGCTGCCGCGAAATGTGCAGCACTGGTATTTGGGATCGCCGCCCAGTGCTTCTTCGAAAGAAGAAAATGCCTGGTATAGCACGCCGTGGTAATAGCGGGGCGTGGCCGTTGCCACAGTGGCGAAATGATCGACGGGGCGAACCTTCCAGATCAACTTACCCGTTTGCGCGTTAACGGCGTAGACATTTGCGGCGGTGTCAGAGAAGAATACGGCAGGTGTGCCGGTGGCATCACCGAAGGCAGTGCCGCCGCGGATACCCGTAGCAGCGCGAAATCCCCAGAAGGTGCAGCCGGAATCGGCATCGAGTGCGTAGAGTGCTCCGGTGCTGGAACCGATAAACACGTATCGCCCGGAAACAGCAGGCTGCGACCGCGCATTGGTGACGTCGCCAAGATCGAAGGCCCACTTGAGCTTGAGTTTGCCCACATCAGCAGCGGTAAGACCAGCGGAGGCGCCGTCCTGGAAGCGTGCATTGGTAATTCCCGGGCTCCACCCGTTCCATTCCGGGGTGTTTGCGCCAGCAGAAAACGCCGGTTGATTTTTACACGTGGGCGTCAAGTCGAGAGCGGTGGCCGTGCGGGCGCCGCCGGTGGGCGCAATATACCTGATCAGGGCGAAGAGTTGGGCGCTCGAGAGGCCTTCTGCCTGAGTCTTCATGGCGCCGTGCGTTAGGGCCAGGTAAATGGCTTCGCCGCTCATGGCCTTGATCGTGCTGAACGATGGAACGCGCGGCGCGGGCGTAGCATGGCAGGACGCGCAACGCTGGTTATAAATCGCGGCGCCATCTTGAGCCCACAGCGTCGAGGTGATGAGTGCGCACAGAAACGCGTATCGCATGGCATTTCCTCTCGAGTTTTCGAGTCCGGTCCGCTAAATGAAATCGCGCTTCCTGGATTGGAAGAACAACGCAAGACCCACGATGAACGCGATTGATCCAAGCTCCGCGGAAAGGACCATGAAAACCGTGGGATTCCAAACTGCCACCGGACGAGCCCAGTTAGCTCGGAGCGATGGGGTGCGGGCCAGCAGGTACCAAACAAACCAATATGAGGAGTTGCAGGCGATGCTGGCCGCCATGAGCCACCCTTCGGACTCTCCGACCAGGGCCGCGGCAGAGATCAGGCAAAAAACAATCAGAGGCAGCATAGCGAGCATGAGCAGCATCGGGATTGCCCCGTGAGGAATCACGTGACGCGTTTCAATGAGCAACAGCGCGGAGATCAGCAGCGTGAGCCAGGGGACCAGGAACATAGCCGAGGCCGACAAAGCTTTCGCAATCGCGTACTGGACGGAGGATACGGGAAGGCTCATCACGAACGCCAAAGTCTGTTTCTTCCGCTCGTTCAGGATGGCTGAGGCGGGCAGCATACTGCCGAGAACACACAGAGTCACAAAGAACCACACGCTGCCCAGGAGACGAGCGGTTTGCCCCCCGTATTGTGCGATTACCAACGCGATCAGGCCGATGGCAATGCTAACTGAGATGAGCCGGCGGTTGAGACGCCAATCCTTCAGAATCAGATGACCGATGACGGAGCTTGTCACGCTTCCACCTCCTCGCGGCTGTGTTCCACGTTGGCGACGAAAATCTCTTCGAGCGTCATGTTCTCAATGCTCTGAACGCGGACGCCGGTGTTTTCATAGGCATGAGCAAGATCGGGCACAAAGGCATTGGACGTGGCGACTGCCAATCTTCCCTCCCGCCGTACACCGACGATTCCGGGCAGCGGCGGCAATTCGATTCCCAAAGGGACCTCGAGGCGCAGCCGGCGCCAACGGTCAAGGTAGGTCTCCTTGTCCATGGAGTCGATAATGCGCCCGCGATCAATGAAGGTGATCTGGTCCGAGATCTGTTCCACATCCTGAGTGTTGTGCGACGAGAACAGGATGCTGCGATCCTCGTCGGCCATGACGTTGGTCAATTCACGGAGAACCTCGTGACGTGCGACGGGGTCGAGGCCGGTAGTGGGCTCGTCGAGCACCAGTAGTTGAGGCTTACGCGCCAGAACCAGGAGCAGAGTTGCTTTCACGCGCTGGCCGTGGGAGATGCCTTTGATCTTCTGATCCGCGTGCAATCCGAAACGCTTGAGAAGAAGCTGTGCGTAAGAGGCATCCCACCTGGAGTAAATCGACTGCATGAAGCTCATGTGCCAGGCAAGACTCATGGATTCGTAAAGTCGCATGTCCTCCGATGCGAAACCGATGTCCCATTTGGCGGCGACTTGTTCGGCGGGCATTCTGTGGCCGAGCACGCGAACTTCACCCGAATCCTGGTGAACCAGGCCCATCAAGACGCGTATGGTGGTGGACTTGCCGGCGCCATTCGCCCCGATGAGGCCCATGATTTGTCCCCGCGGCAGTTTCAGATGAATATCTTCGAGCGTGAAGTAGCGATACTTCTTGCTGACTCCGCTCAGTTCGACTGCGAGATCTGTCATATAAGTTCCTCTTCCTTCTCCGTTACCCGGTTCCCAGCTTGGCGCAATCGTTCCTCCAGTCGTTTGGGCGGCATGCCCAGTTGCGCCGCGATGCGAGCAGCCTGCTCTAAATGCTGTTCCAGTTCCTGCTCGCGCAGGCGAGTGCCCAAGCCCCGGGTCGACGCTACGTGCGAACCCTTGCCGTGGTGGGTGACGATGACGCCTTCACGTTCCAGTTCGTAATAGGCACGCTTGACGGTGATGACGCTTACCTCAAGGTCGGCGGCAAGTTGGCGGATGGAAGGGATAGGGTGGCCCTCCGCCCAGTCACCGACGATAATCCGCCGCTTGATTTGCTCCATGATCTGCAAGTACATGGGCCGCTTATCAGACTGCGAGAGTGGGAAGGTTCCGGACATCTGTGTATAAACAGTATATACAGTTGCCGCGGGATGCCGTCAACCGTTAATCCCGGCGCGCTGTTTAGTTTGAGCCAGAATATCAACGCGCCAACGTATTAAAAGTCCCAACCGCGCAAGAAGGCAATCGTCAGGATTGACACTGATAGTCGGATTCCGATATAGTCGGAGTCCGACAATACGCTGCCTCGAATCTTGAGGTGGACATTCTGGAGATGACCATTATGAACTTCATCGACAACGCAAGGCTCTGGAGTCTCGGCAAAAAGACGGCGTCAGCAATGAGTTTGCTTCGAGCAGCCGGTATGGTGTCATTACTGTTCGGCTCAGTAGCCTCGGTTGCACAAGCTACGACGAATTCGAGTTCCTACGTAGGGATATGGAAGATAACGGCCCAGGACAAGCAAGTTGGTACGCTCGAATTGATGAACTACAACGGGCGACTGACTGGCAGCCTTACCAATGCGCACGCGGCCTTGGACAACAATGGAAAGCTGGTTGAGTTTAAGGCTATTCCTGGGGCGGCTCCTGTTGTCCAGACAAGCATTTCCCAAGGCATGCTCATAATTAGTACTGAGGAATCAGACGAGGCCATTGTGACTTGGAATATGACCCTGACTGGGGAAGGAAAAGGGCTCCTTAACTTAGCTGTCAAAGGACATGAAATGGGACCCTTCCAAATTACGCGGATTTCATGGGAGGAGCTTGAGTCGGAAAGCGGCCAGTAGCCTGCGGGGTGAATCTTCCCGTGCATCGGGTCTCCATGCAGCGTCGAATGCATCGTAGTTGCGCCAGTTTCCCGGGAAAACATGCCGATACACGTTGCGGAAGTTTTCATCGAGCCAACGCTCCACAGATCCTCCGTCGATGTCGCTGTATTGCAGTGCCGGAATAACATCCTGGCCGACCTCACGTTCGCGCACGATTGTATCCACGGCCGACGCATCTCGGTTTCGACTTCAGTGAAGATACTTGCGTAGTTCGCCGGGTCTTAGGTTTTGGCGGCAGACAGTCTGGACAGGTGGTTAGTTGTCCATGAGGATCGCGCCACGCGGAAATGATAGAAGGGATTCTGCATTAAGCAGTACCTTTTGGACTTGA
Source organism: uncultured Acidobacteriaceae bacterium (assembly GCA_963717225.1). GTDB lineage: Bacteria > Acidobacteriota > Terriglobia > Terriglobales > Acidobacteriaceae > PALSA-350. The sequence goes on from CAVQWB010000019.1 coordinate 264,831, forward strand.
CATAGAAATGGAGATGCGACTTAATAGTCATGTCATGTCTTCGACATATTGCAAGTGGTACACCGTTGCGAAGGGTCTTCTGCCCTGCCGCTGTTCTTGTTGTCGATCCCTTCTTTCCCTCTAAAAACTGAATAGTCCAGAGATTTTGCTCGGTGATTCCGGCTCGGACATGGGGTATTATTTTACCTGCCTTGTTTCCGGCCGCGTCCTGCGGTTCAGTTGATGCGGTCTATTCCTCTGGGTGTCTTTGTGGCGCAAACGCAGCGCAACTTTCCTGTCTGGGAGGCATTGGATCAATGCAAATCATCAAGAAAACCAAGAGTATTTCGACCCTGTTAAGGGTGGCTTTTGCTTCTATCCTGAGCCTGGTTTCGGCTGCGGCGATCCGTGCCCAGGTAACATCCGGGTCTATTGTGGGAGTTGTTTACGATCAGAGTGGCGCGGCGATTCCCAACAGCATAGTAACGGCGACAGATGTGGCAACCGGGGCCGCTCGGGAAGTCCAGACCAATAGTTCCGGGTACTATACGATCCTGTCGCTTGCTCCGGATCCGTACAAGGTGACGGCATCCGCGACAGGGTTTGCTTTGACCAGTGCGCAGATCGTCGTAGCCCTGGGACAGGCCGCGAATTTTGATTTCCATCTGAGCCCCGGGAGCACCAGCCAGAATGTTCAAGTCAATGCGGGGAATAGCCAGTTGGAGCTGGAAACGACGGACCACCAAGTGGGATCGCTCGTGCCCAGCCACAATATTGAGAACCTTCCCGCGAACGGGAGGAACGTGTTCCAAACCCTTCAAGCGGCTACCAATGTGGCCCCATTCCAGAATGCTGCCGGGCCGGTATCGAACTTCAAGACCACCAACAACAGTTTGACGATTGGCGGATCGGCTTCCGGGACAACCAGCTACCTTCAGGACGGCGTGACCAACATCGCCGTGCTGACGAAAACCGCTAACTTCCAGCCACCGATCGAGGCGACGCAGGAAGTCTCGATCATCCAAAACGGCGCGTCCGCACGGTATGACGAACCGAGCGTGATCAATGTGGTGACCAGGGGCGGGACTAACAGCTTCCACGGCCGGGTATACGACTACTTTCAAAACGACGCGCTGAATACCGTGGGATACTTTAAAGTGGCGAAGCCGCCGCTGCGGTATAACCAGTTTGGGGCTAATATCGGCGGGCCGATTATCAAGAACAAGCTGTTCTTCTTCTTTGACTATTCGGGCTTGAGAGAGTCTCAGGGGACGACGCTCTTCGCCAACGTTCCTACGGCGGCCGAACGGCAAGGCAACTTTCAGGCAGACAGTTATACGATCTACGATCCAACTACGTATAACAAGCAGATTGGGACGATCTCGGCATTCCCTAACAATACGATTCCTTCGGGTGAGATCAGCACCTTCGCCCAGAAGTTCCTGGCGTACTATCCGCTTCCGACGGGCAGCGTGATTGCTGGAGACAACTACCAGAAGAACGTCAACAATACGACCAACTACGACTCTTACCTGGGACGGGTCGACTACAATCTGCGCCCGCAAGACACCCTGTACGGCGCGTATGAAAGCACGAATCCGGGCATTGTGCAGCCGACCTTCAGCGCGACTTCTCTCTTTAACTACATCAATATACAGACAGCCAAGAATGCCTATGTGCAGGAGACGCACACCTTTAACCCGAGCACACTCAACGTTGGCCGCTTTGGATACAACGACAGCAGCATCTTTTACTCTACCGCCGGCACGGGAACAGCAGACTTTGTTACCCAGTTTGGAATACAGAATCTGGATCCGGTGCAGGCCCAATATGCGCCCCCGGCGGTGACGCTGACGACGCATACGGGGCTGGGCAGCCCTACGAGCCCACAAGGCACGGATCAGAGGCTTTATGAATTTGCGGATGAAGTGAACCTGATTCGGGGAAAGCACAATATCTATTTTGGCGGGGAGCTCGACAAACTGGACATGGATCCCAACTGGACCATTTGGAATAGTGGCCAGTTTATTTTTAACGGACAGAATACTTCGAACCACAACACGAAAAAGCTAACCGGCGGAAGCGACGTTGCAGACCTGCTGCTTGGTTTTCCGTCCTCGGCTGAGGGGGGTACAGGGGTAACGGTCGCCAAGTTCCGGGAGTGGAATGTTCAACCCTATATTCAGGATGACTGGAGAATTACCAATCGGCTTACGTTGAATTATGGCATTCGCTACGACTACTATGGGTCGCCTGCCGATGCCGATGGCCACTCCAATGTTTATGATTTGCCGACGAACACCAACCACCTGGGCACGTTTCATCAGCAATACCTCAATTTTGCTCCGCGTGCCGGCTTTGCCTACCTGCTGAACAACAACGCGACGGTGCATGGTGGATACGGGATTTACTATTCTCCTTTCCAATACAATCAGCTGCAGTTTTTGATGATCAATGAGCCGAACTTCTTTCTGCAGTTGAATACGTACGCCCTGGGGACACTGACGCCGGTGACGAATACATTCCTGGCCAATCCGACGCTTAGCGCGGAGGCTCCCTTTACCATCCAGCTGCATATGAAGACTCCTTACGTGCAGCAGTGGAATCTTTCGGTACAGCAAAGCCTGGGACCACATTGGCTGGCAACGATCTCGTACCTGGGCAATAAGTCGGACCATTTGCAGATCCGGCAGAATCCTAACCAGGCGTCGTTGCCTACCGACCCCAGCAACCCGGGCTCGATCCAGAGCCGGCGGCCGTATGCGTATGTGGGGGATGTGTACCAGATCGCCAGTATCGGGTATGGGAATTACCACGCATTGGAAGGGGAGCTGGAACGCCGGTTTACGAATGGCCTCTCGATGCATGCAAACTATGTGTGGTCGAAGTCGATGGATGCGTTGAACAATGGTGCGTCGAACCCGCAGTATGGGCCGGATGTGCAGGCGGAGTATGGGCAGTCTGACTTCAACCCGGGACAGGTGTTCAAGCTCAGCGGGGTTTATGAACTTCCGTTCGGACAGGGCAAACAGCTCCTTGGAAACGCAAATTGGCTTACCAACGCAGTGGTTGGCGGATGGCAGGGAAGCGGCATCCTCACGGTACAGAGCGGACTTCCCTTCAATGTGACCGCTACCGATCTTTCCGATACAGGCGGCGACCATGCACAGCGGGGTAACCAGGTTTGCAACGGAAACCGGCCGCCGAACCAGTCCGTCGCTGAATGGTTCAACACTACTTGCTATGTGCAAACGGGCGTCGGCGAGTTTGGTAACGAACAAAGAGACAATATCATCGGTCCCCGGACAACCAATCTTGATTTGTCGGTCTTCAAGGCGGTCGCGATTCGAGAAGGCATGTCGGTGCAGTTCCGATCGGACTTCTTTGATTCATTGAATCATCCGTTGCTGGGGGTTCCGTCTGCCACAGTGTCGGCTTCGACGTACGGACGGATCACTTCCATCACGGGAGCGAGAATCGTCCAGCTTTCTCTAAAATTCATTTATTAAAAGGGTCAGGGAAACATGCTCAACAATGGCGGGAAGAGGGTTCTGGGGTGTATTGCTGCCTGGTTCGTTTGGTTGGGGCCTGGTTTGTTGAACGCGCAAAGTGCCAAGCCGAATGTTCTTGTCCTGGTGCTCGATCAGCTTCGGGCGGATGAACTGCATTGCTATGGGAACCCTCGTCTGACCAGCCCGAACATCGATAAGCTGGCGAGCCGCGGGGTGATCCTGTCGCACTACTACACGGTCGCGCCGTGGACTTCGCCCTCGTTTGGCACGCTGCATACTTCGCTGTTCCCTTCGAAGCATGGGGTGACGTTGTTCTGGACTCCGGGCATGCCGTTATTGAACAAGGATGTACCCACGATGGCCGAGAGCTTCAAGAACGGGGGATACCGCACGGCGGCGTTTGTGGACAATGCGCTGGGCGGGAAGCCGCTGATGGGCCAGGGCTTCGATGATTTTGTGGATGGCAGCGCGTCGGCTCCGGATATCACGGAGCGGGCCGCCCGGCAGAAGATCGGGGCACCGTACACCACGGCCGGTGTGCTGGCGTGGCTGGATAGCCATCACGATTCCGGACGGCCGTTCTTCCTGTATGTGCATTTGCTGGAACCGCACTCTCCTTATAATCCGCCGCCTGAGGATGACCTGTTCAAGTCGGATGCTTATCCGTATCTCTCCAATGATGGTTACGATCTGGTGCGTGGCGGGTTGTTTCGGCTTGCGGTGAACGGTGATCAGAAGGCGGTGGAACGGCTGTACCAGCTGTACGACGGAAAGATTCACTATGTAGATCGGTATGCGGGCGAGATCCTCGATCGTCTGCGATCTTTGGGCTTGGAAGACAATACGTACGTGCTGCTGACGTCGGACCATGGCGAGATGCTGTACTCCCATCCGGATGATTTTCTTACCTTCGATCATCGGTCGCTGTACGACCCGGTGCTGCATATACCGTTGATTGTGGCGGGACCGGGGATTCCGAAGGGAGAGGTCAATCCTGCGCTGGCCTCGAATGTGGACACTGCGCCCACGCTGCTCGATCTGGCGGGCGCTCCGGCGCTGGACGATGCGGAAGGCCATAGCCTGGCGCCGTTGGTTGAGGGGAAGGTGAAGTCAGCAAATGAATATATTTATGCCGAGGAAGACGTCGAGATCCCGGAGAGATCGGTGCGCAGCCTCGATTACAAGCTCATTCGCAATTTGTGGACGGGGGAGGAGCAACTATTTGCTCTGCGCAGCGATCCTGGAGAATTGCATGATGTTGCAAAGGCGAAGCCGGAGGTAGTGAAACAACTGGACGCTCAGCTGGATGCGTGGACAAAGGTGAATGAGCCGTCGCATGAGGTACAGGTTCGGCGCTGGAAGATCTATACGGAACCGCTGAAGGTGGTGACGGTGGATGATATCGGCATTGGGGCGGCGTTTTTGATCAGTCACCGCCAGGAGTGGCACTCCGATGAGAGTCCGGCGAGCGGTAACTACGGGGGCGCCAGTTTCTGGACGGAAGCCGGGGATGGGTCGAGGACCGCTCTTTGGCGAGGGGACAGCCCGTTGTTGGGACGATATAAGGTCTCGGTGTATATCGGTGCTCCGAAGGTTGGTGCGCTGGCAACCAATGCTCGTTACAAGATCGTCGCGGAGCACGAGACGCAGACGGTGATGGTCAACCAACAACAAGCGGCGGGACAGTGGCATCTGCTGGGCACGTTCGACAATCCGCGGTTTGTGGAGCTGAACAACGCTGCCAATGGAGTTGTGGTGGCGGACGCGGTTCGCTTTGAGCGGCTTGAGTAGGCATGCCTTTAGGGCAAAAACAAGTGTGGTAAGCGCGATAAGCCGGCTTTGTTGGTAGCGCTCCTGCGCATTAGCAAAGGGCGTCGGTCTGTTTCGAGTCGTCCTCTGATTTGAGTAGTACAACAGCGCAGGTGACCGGGACCCGAACACTACTGGATCAGACAGGGCTTCGCGGGTAGGATGGGAGCGTCACTCCGGGAAGAGATCGCGCGAGAAATGAGATGAGAAATTCTTCAGCCCGCGTCGCGAAGCCAAACGATCTGAAAGGCAGGTCTCCAATGAGTCTGAAAGGGGAAGGCACTTTTGCCACCGGCTTGAGTGCCCAGGGAACCGTCTCTGCGATGTTGCCAGTTGCCCGCGTGGATCGCCATCTTCCGGCCTTACGGACCTTGAGGACGGCCATGTTCCTGGTTCTTGCCGGCGCAGGCGCATGTTCGTATTGCCGCGCCCAGGCGCCAGTGGAACGCATGGATCAAGTCGTGCGCTCGTACTCGGATAGCCATCAGTTCATGGGATCGGTGCTGGTGGCGCAGGGGGACAAGGTTGTCTTCGAGAAGAGTTACGGGGACGCGAATCTCGAGTGGAACATACCCAATGATTTGTTGACCAAGTTCCGAATCGGCTCGATGACCAAGCAGTTTACGGCGGCCTCGATCCTGTTACTGGAGGAGCGCGGAAAACTCAGCACCGACGACTACGTGAAGAAGTATATGCCCGATGCCCCCGCGGCATGGGACAAGATCAAGATCTACAACCTGCTGACGCATACTTCCGGCATTCCGAGTTTTACTTCCTTCCCGGATTACCACGCGAGCGAGGCGACGCCGACGACGGCCAAGGCCCTGGTGGACCGTTTCCGCGACAAACCACTTGAATTCCAGCCGGGCGAGAAATGGAACTACAGCAATTCCGGCTACGTGCTGCTCGGGTATCTGCTCGAAAAGATCAGCGGACAGACATACGCGGATTTTGTGGAGCAGAACATTTTCAAGCCGCTGGGGATGAAGGATTCGGGGTACGACTCGAACTCGGCGATCATTCCACATCGCGCCATGGGTTACACGCCGAGCCCAAAGGGTCCGGTCAACTCCGGTTATATCGACATGACCATTCCTTTCTCCGCGGGAGCTCTGTATTCGACGACCCATGATTTGCTCCTCTGGGAGCAGGGGTTGTATGGCGGCAAGGTCCTTTCGGCCGCGTCGTTAAAGAAGATGACTACGCCGTTCAAAGAGAATTATGGCTGCGGCCTGATGATTGCGAATGCGAAAGGACACCTGCAGTACGAGCACGGCGGCGGCATCGAGGGGTTCAACACCGATATGGCTTACTACCCCGACGACAAGCTCACCGTGATCGTGCTCGGCAATCTGAACGGGGGCGCGCCGGGGGACATTGCGGGAAAACTCGCGGCGGTGACTCATGGCGAAAAGGTGGTGCTGCAATCCGAGCGCAAAGAAATCACGGTTCCGCATGAAGTGTTGGCGAAGTATGTCGGGAATTACGAGTTGAGGCCTGGAATCTTTATCGTGATGTCGTTGGATGGAGACCATCTCTTCACGCAATTGACCGGACAGCCGAAGTTCGAGGTGTTTGCGGAAAGCGAGAAAGACTTTTTCTTGAAAGTTGTGGATGCGCAGCTTACGTTCGAAATGGACAGCCAGGGCAAGGTCTCCGACCTCGTGCTCCACCAGAACGGGCGAGACCAGACTGCGAAGCGCACCGAGACCGCGCCGCCAGCGTCGAAGGAACATAAAGAAGTGGCCATCGACCCAAAGATTCTGGACAACTACGTGGGATCCTACCAACTCGCACCGAATTTCATACTGACGGTGACTCGCGAGGGGGACCACTTGTTTACGCAGGCAACAGGACAGGGAAAGGTCGAAGTATTTCCAGAGAGCGATCACGACTTCTTTCTGAAAGTGGTGGACGCGCAGATCACATTTGAAACGGACAGCCAGGGGAAAGCCACCGGCCTAGTCCTGCACCAGGGCGGGGACCACAAGGCTACTCGTGTTCAATAAGACAGCCGTTTACGCGAAGTGCGACATTGAATGCCTGTCGTGTTCTGCCTGGTTACCTAACGCGACTCTGAATCAATTTGCGTCACGGTCGGGGTCGCCGCCAATCCGTCAATTATGAAATGGTAACGTCCGAGTAGGCGGTTAGCAGGAAAGAATCGCCTACTTCCCATCTTCATCCTTCGGAAGCAGCAGCGCCACCAGCCCAAACTTCGTCTTCCCTGCTTCGGTGCCGTCAATCCCTACGATCCGGAACTGCTCTGGCGTCCCTGCCCGCAGCTCGACATCGATGTCGCTTCCATCCATGGTCATCCCCCCGCTCTTGTGGTCACCGCACGTCAGCCCGCTCTTCGTTACAGTTAACGAGCCGACCGGCTTCCCGTGGTTGCACTCCAGCACCTGGCCGTATTTCGCCAGCGGCCTCCTGTAAAACTCAAGCACTTGCTTCGGCGTGTCCGTCGTCACAAAGCTCACCGCCTGTATGTTGAAGTGAAAGCTGTTCAGCACTAACCCTAAATCCGCCGACGACGAATCGCTGTCCTTGTCTTTGAACAGCGTCGCTCCCGGATAAACCGGCAGCCCAATATCCTTCGCCGTCGCATGCGAATTGGCATGCACGTTCAGGTTAAAGTCAGAATCTTGCGCGAAGCACGCAAAAGCAACCGAAACAGCACCCGCCAGAGCGATCACCGGTATTACCGCATGAATAGATCGACGCATAGGATCCCTCGAGGTCATATACGTTTGCAACGGCTGTTAGGTTCCCCCTTTAAATCCACCGAGGCCGGAGCTTCCGGCGCACGTGGCTCCCGGATGTGTTGCCGGCAAACAGGAACTAATCGGATTCTTTCCGAATTGCCCGTGACTACCAGCGAGCGCAGATGGGTTCAGGGTGCTCATATAGGAAATGCCTCCTTTCCGGTAAGGCTGAAAACAAGCACCTCAGAGACCACGCTCGGCACAACCGTGGTTTACGCTTCAGGAAAGCCCGTTCTCCTTAGAGTGGGAGGACCCTGCGCCTCCGAGACGATCTGCAGGACATTCAGGAAGCTCTTCATTGCGGATCGGTCGCGACTTCAAGCGCCCGGGATAGGCGTTGCCGATGCATAGTCCGGGGCATATCCTGAATGTCATGCGCGCGCTGCGCCAGATCACGATTCTCGCGTTTTTGTGCTCGGTTGTTTTTGCCCAGACTGAAGCAAAGTTGCCAGCATTCGACGTCGCGTCGGTGAGGCCGAGCCAACTCACTCTCGGCCCGGACTACAACAATCAAATCACATTTACACGCTCTGGCCTCAACGCCAGGAACATCACGCTTAAACGCCTCATCGCCGAGGCCTGGAACATGCAGCTCAATCAGGTTCTTGGGCCAGGCTGGATCGATCATAACGAATACGACATAAACGCGCGAACAGCCGAAGGCACCACCAAAGAGCAGATGGCTCCCATGCTCAAAAAAGTTCTCGCTGAGCGTTTTCACTTAAGGGATCACATCGAAACGCGGGAAATGCGTGTGTGCGAATTAGTGATCGCCAAGAACGGCCAGAAAATACGGCCGATTACCGATGGAGAACCGGTTAAACCGATATCCGGATTTCACTTCCATGGTGAAATGCGCCAGTTCGTTGATCTGCTTGCCGTGCAGTTCTCTATTCCGGCTACCGGGGACCCAAGCGTACCCGTAAGAGCCGGCGGCCCTCCAATTGTGGTCCTCGACAGGACTGGCCTTGATGGCATCTTTGACTTCAGCGTCGACATTCATCCCGAGCTTGGCACGGACATGTTCACGGCGTGGCAGAGAGCTCTTGAAGACCAATTGGGTCTGAGAATCGAAAGCCGAAAAGGTGAAGTGGCAGTCGTGATCGTCGACGATGCGGCTAAGATCCCAACCGAAAATTGAGATCTGGTGTCTAGTGCGGCCCGGGTACCCAGAAGCCGCACTAGGTTAGATGTCCTGCGTCCGCCTGGGGATCATGGGGCAACCTTCTCGCGGTTAGCCGGTGATGGCTTCCGTCGAAAAAGAAATGATTGACTGTTTGCATCCGCAAAGATAAGCCACCCAAGTTCCATTGGCGGCGAACTTCAACGGAGTGAATCCTCTGTCCCTGCGGCTTCCATCGCAAAACGGGCGATTGGCGCTTTTCCCTCGGTTCCGGGTGATCGGCAACCCGGACACGATCCACATGCCACATTGGACGCGTAGTCGGTTAATGAAAAACACTTGGCCGTCAGCCCGGTCCTCAACTGTCCGAGATGCCCGTTTGGCGATTTGGTCGCCAACTGAATCAGCTTGCGGCGATAAACTTAGCGACAATCCCGTTCATAGGAACCGTCGCCGCTTATTAATTCGGCGACGGATGATCTACGTGATCGACCACCAGCACCGGCACATCCGCCTTCTGCGTTTCCAGCTTCAGTCCCAGTTGCTCCTGGATTGCGGTGAACAGCGGCGGCGGCGGGTTCGCGTCATCCGCTGGGCGACGTGCCGACTCCGGAACATCCGCAAACTGCGTCTCATCCGGCGTCCACTTCATCGTGAAGTCCCACCGCCCCTCGAGTCCCGTCTTGTCCATCACCGGCTGGCCAAAAATGCTTCGCAGCCACTGCGCGAGATCCGCTATGGTGGCGCTTTTCGCGATGATCACGCCTTGAGGGTACATAAGCACGTTTGTCGGTGACGACGCGTCCGCAGTCTTCGTCATCTTCGGCCTGTCATTGCTCACGATCAGAACGTAGGCCTCCATCTTCCGCTTTTCTTCATGAACCTGGAGCGCGAATCGCTCGGCGAACAGCTTCTGCATCATCAGTTTCAGTTGCGAAACGTTGAGCTCCCCCGGTGCATCTGCCTTCGCCTCAACGTCCCATTTATCCGTGTCCATCCAACCCGGCTCGCCCGTGATCTGCCGCGCTGGCAGGTCATACGCGAAGCTCATCATGAAGCGGAGCGTGAGGTTTTTGATGACCAAGGTCCCTCCGTGCGTTTGAAACGTCATTTGATCGTTTCCCGGCTGAGTCGGTTTGATCGTGGCCACCTCCACATCTGGCTTTGCGTCAGTCGCCATCGGCGCAATCTTCGCAGGCGCAGCAGGAATCGCCCATTCGGCCTCTGGCTTCGTGCGTTGCAGCGCCAGAGGGAAAGAGCGTTTGGCGTAGGTCATCGTCCCGCTCATGGAATTCCCGTCTGGCGACATTGTCCCCTCATAGGTCAGCCCCGGAAAATCATTCACGAACCGCAGCTTTCCTTCTTGAAAACGTATCGAGCCGCCAGCAGGAAACAGCTCCGTTTGGTCGATGCTGTAAAGGGTCGCACTCAGCGCGCCCTTCTCGTCCTTTGCGATTTTCAGCACCATGCGCAGATCGCCGCGCTCCGGCGTATGTTCCGTGCCCTGCCACGTCCCGGCAATGCCGGTCTTCTCGATCGCGTTCTCTTGCGCGGGCTGCGTCTGTCCGTTCGCCGCGCGTAACAAACCCACCGCCAGGGGTACGCCCACCGCCAGCACGCAGGTCAGCGCCAACGTTGCCTTCCGTCGCAGGTCCAGTTTCCGTATGCTCTGTCCGGACATGATCCGCGTGATCCGCTGCTTCAGCTCCGATCCCGTTACACCCGAGATGCATGCGATGGAAGGCTCGGTATAGAACTTGCAGACGTTGAGAATACTTTCCGCATAGACCGCCGCCCCATTGCCGAGTTGCAAAACGGCTTCGTCGCAGGCAAGCTCACGCTCCTTTACAAGTTGCCTCTCCATCCACCACACAACCGGATGGAACCAGAAGATCGCCTCCACCAACATGTGGATCGCTGACGTTAGATTGTCCCGGCGCTGTACATGGCATACTTCGTGCGCGAGAACGGACTCCAGATGCGCGTCGTCCATATGACGCACGATTCCCTCCGGCCACAGCAAGACGGGGTGGATGATGCCAAAGACTCCCGGCTCCATTGAGTTGCCTGAAGACAACAGCGGGACTGACCTCGGCAATCTTGCTAACAGCTCCGCTTTGCGTAGGAGGTCAGCCTCGCGTCCCTCGATTAACGGCCTTGCCGACCGCACTAATCTGGAGATGCGCCACCACTGCAGACACCAAAAGATCAGCATCGTAATGGAGCCGGTCAGCCACACCGCCGTCACCATGGGCAGGAAGATACGAATCGGAACCTGGGAAGCTGTAGGCTTTGCGACAGGAATGTCAATCGGTGTGTTGAGGGCCGTCACCTCCAAGAATGGCTGGCTCATCTCTTCGATTGCGACGTAGGGACTGGTCTTTGGCGCCACCGCATGGCTGGGCCAGGGCAGATGGCTTCCCAGGCTGACCAACAGCGAGAACGGAATCAGGAACTTGACTGATGCTGTCATCCACAGCCAGTACCGTATCCGCGCCTGGTTCTTCCGCAGTAGGCGTGCGAGCAACGCGACGATGCCAAGGAAGAGTGTGGACTGCCACAGGTGATGGCACGAATCACGTACCCCAACCGCCCATATCGGAGAAAAAGATTCAGGGGTCATAGCGATTTGTCCTTTCGCTGCAGTCTCTTGAGTTCCCGCTCGGCCTCTTTGACGTCCTCAAGTTTCAGCTTCCCGGACCTGACAAGATGCATCATGACCAACTGGGAGCGTCCGCCGAACATCGCGACGAGTTCATCGATCAATCTCAGTTGAGCTGCATCTCGGGAGATGAGCGGCGCAAAGAGGTGGAAGTTGCCAACCTTCCTTGTGCGGTGCACTATCTTCTTCTCTTCCATCCGGTAGGTCGTGATCTGGATGGTTCCATAGGACGGCCTGGACTTTTCAGGAAAGCTCTCCTGAATCTCGCGGATGGACACCTCGCCGCGAGTCCAGAGAGTTTCCATGATCTGTAGTTCGAGCTTTGACAACTTGGGACCGGGCATTGACCCTCCAACACGTGTTGTAGTTTCTATAACACGTGTTGTAGTAATGTCAAGGGCGAAACCGACACGGGGATACCGCACGCTCAACAGCCGCTGAGCATATAACCGGCTTTGCCGACAGTCTGATTGCTGCCGGCCAGCCAATCGGGCTTCTGCACGCGTAAAAAATCGCCAACCCAGCCAAGGTGGGTGCCGATAGACGGTTGGTGTTTACCAACCTCGCCGATGCTCAGACTGTTGATAACAGGGCAACGCCTCATCGAGGTGCGATATTGGACCTTCTTCAAGTTCCGAGTGTGCGGTCGCCAACCCGGACACCCGTTTTGGAGTAACTCCCGGGTGGGCGGTGATCCAGACGGAACCCCCGAATTCGCCTTCCAGGCGCTCGATTCGCGCCTCGGCGATTTAGCGTGAAGCCAGAATTCCTCCCGGCTACATCGGCGTTTCTCGGTACTGATCCTGCGATCACTTCCGGATTGCCCGTGATCCGCCCCGATTAAGGGCTGTTCGGGAGCGATCTGGCAGACTCCGCGCGGATTCTGCTTCGGCGTTGCGAAGCGTCCGTTGTTGCATCTAGGCGACATCTTGTACAGTCGACGCATGGCGCTCAAACGGATGGATAACGTAGGAATCGTCGTCGATGACCTCGGAGAGACGATTGATTTCTTCCGAGAGCTCGGCCTTGAGCTAGAAGGGCGGGCCACGATCGAAGGAGAATGGGCAGGACGTGTCACCGGACTTGCCGACCAGCGCGTCGAGATTGCCATGATGCGCACACCGGACGGCCACAGCCGTCTCGAGCTCTCCCGCTTCCTCACGCCGCCTGTCGTCGCGGATCACCGCAACGCCCCAGTGAACGCTTTAGGCTACCTCCGCGTCATGTTCGCCGTGGACGACATCGATGAGACGCTTGGCAGGCTTCGCAAGCGCGGCGCACAGCTCGTAGGCGAAGTAGTCCGGTATCAGAACTCATATCGGCTTTGCTACATCCGCGGGCCTGAAGGGCTTCTGATCGGACTCGCCCAGGAACTCAACTGAGCGCGATGGGACTCGGCTATTCGAAAGTTGAACCGGATCGGTCCTCGGAAGTCGGCATGTGTTCACCGATCTTCCTGGTCATGATCTTGGGTTGACGAGAACAGCCTGAAGCACGTTTCCAGCTCAGATTCCGTACCGTCTTGTGAGTTGCGGTAGGATTGTCGGCTATCCGGACAGAACCGCATTTTTTGGGGATTACTTCCGGATAGGCGGTGAATCAGGCGTAGCTCTAGGGGGCGTGCTGGTGGATTGCAATGGGGGCAAAATTCTCTGAGCGTTTCATGCGCCGCAAGAGCCGTAAGATTCGGCGCAAGATCATGAGCGCTCGTCCAAAAAGATCGCCTCGATTGAAGTCCCAAAGAGCTTCGCCAATTTAAAGGCCAATGGAAGGCTTGGGTCGTACTTCCCAGTCTCGATTGCGTTCACGGATTGACGCGAAACCTGCAGCCGTTCTGCAAGGTCGCCCTGCGACCAATCGCGTTCAGCGCGAAGAACACGCAATCGGTTTTTCATCTGTACCTCAACTTGAGAAGCCACCCGGAGATACCCATGAAGCATATGAACAGAATGAATATCAAGTAGGGGTTGAAATGCGGAGTCAGGCCGAGAAACTCAAGAAACCCCAAGAATATGGTTACAGTGAATGTCGCTCCGATGCTCCAAAGCATCGATTGAATCTGAATATTACGCAGAAACTCGTCTTGCTCATCTCGAAGGTACAAGCCAAAAGCAACGATGAGTCCGACTAGCGGGAGTGAGAGCAGAACGGCTAGAGCGTAGGCCAAGATGCCAGTCAAGCGCCCTTTCCACACCAGAAGGGCAGCAAAGACTCCCCAGAAGGAAAAGATTTTGATGACACGGCCCTCATAGCGATATCTTGCGGGGTTATCAATTTTTCGCGACATGATTGGTGTCCTTTACGATTTGATAATGATACTTTACATATTTCAATTAGAAGATGTCAAGGTACATTGACATTTATTTCTGTCAGGAGGAGGCGACGGAATCACGATGGTTCAAAAGCGGGTTCCGATCGGTTGGTCGCCCAACGGGAAGTGCCCAATCGGAAGTTACTGGTTGAGCGATAGTCGCCCAGCACCATTCGGAGGCTGTTGACGATCAGCATCGCTCGAATCCAACTGTGCCTGCCTAGGTCTCAAGATAGGTATCGGTAAACGCGGATGGGACATGCCAACGAGCCAGTCCAACTCGGTTGTGGAAGCCTGGACACATGCCGAGTTTTCGGTACTATCGATTTTCAGCGCCGGCGTCACGGCATCCGCTGAACCCATTGGCTTCGCCAGGATGGCGCCTCGAAGGGATCCGCGAAATACTGTGTCTCGTGCACGACCTTGCCGTTGCGGAACTCCATAATGCTCACTGTGTATGCTGGTCGCCCCTGGTAGGTGATTGTGTATTCCGTGATCCAGAGATCACCTTTCCCGAGAATTCGCTTGACGTCAAACCCCGACGGCTTGCCGGGATGATGACTCCGCAAAGCCTGCAAATTGCTTCGTCCGAGGATTCGTTCGCCTGATTGGGGATAATCGCAGATAGCATCGTCATCGTAAATATCGTGTTCAGCGTTTACATCGCCGGCTGCAGAGGCCTGCCAATGCGCATTCAGGGCGTCACGTATTTGTTCTTCTTGCATAGATCGCTCCGGGTGTTGTTTGGCTTTCATGCTGATCTAACTCGTGGAATGATTTCAGCAGCATTGCCTCCGCCTATTCCACCGCTCCTGACGAATGTCACACCGTAAAGCGGGCTTTGCCGCGATTGTCAAAGATCAACCCGGCAAAACAGCCGTCTTGCTGGTCAAGTATAGCCCCGGGGCCTCCCGTCTTCCCTCCGATACTCAAGCCGGTGCCGGTCAGCGCATTTGCAATTCGTTCCGCAGTACCTCGCTTCATTGTGTCGAGAAACGCTAATTGGAGCCGTCTTGCAGTGGGTGCATTCGCGATCCGCCTGGCGCCAATGCAATGCCCACGCTGAACGGCGCGATAACTAAATCAGAAGAGCGGAATGGGTTCACGCTTTGTAGGCTCCTAACTGGGTGCCGCTTTCAGCGACTGTTTGCTGAGATAAAAGCCTCGGCACACTCAGGGATTCATAGGACCTGTCTGTGATTCGAAGGTGCGTACTTCAAAAGGTTGCAAGGAAAGTGGGATCGTGCGCGTAGCTTGCCAGTGCAGACTATCCGAGTGAGATAGGTCAAAGGGCTGCTCCACCGTGAAGGAATCAGGCGCGCCTGGGGGAAGTTCGAGTGCGCGATTCAGGTTGAGCTGGAACTCCTGCGGATGATCCGACGGATTGCGTAGAGTGACAATCCAACCGCTGGGAGCCCACGCCGCCCATCCGTAAATCTGGAGCGCGCCTGGGTCGCCGCCGATCCAGTGCGTATCGCGCAGGATGGACGCATTTGCGCGCGACCATCTTGCGTATTTGGCGAGAGTATCCCAATCCTGCGGCGACAGCAGGGAAGGAGTGATGTACATCTCCTGCAGTTGAGTGCCGCTGCCGAAGTAGGAGTGCACTTCTGAAGAGAAGTCGTGGCCAGGATCCGTGTTAAGGTGTTCGGGCAGCCGCGCATAAATGATTCCGTGGAGCATGAGCGAGTTGAGAGGGAATAGCGGCCCCGCCTCAACGGTATGCTTATAGGTCTGCGCGTCACGATAGGTTATCCAGCGCTGACGCCAGGTACCGACGCCTGCGAAGCTGTGATCTTCTCCGCCGCGCCAGATCGAGTCGGCATAACGCAGCCAAAAAGGGGAGGGATAGGTTCCGGCTGTGAGGTTGATATAAACGCCGGGTTCCTGCTGGCGTATGCGCCCGATAAGGTGAATGGCCGCGTCGAAATCGCTATCAAAGGCGCTGCCCGGGACCACCTGGCTGGCATTGCCTGTGCCGTCGAGCTTGAACTGGTTGACACCATATTGGTCGACCATTTCCAGGCAGACCCTCTGGAATTGCCGGTAATAACGCGGCCCGGAAAGAGCATATCCTCCGTTCACAATCTCGTATCCCGCTTTTCTGCCAAAGGCGACGCGCTCTTTCTTCTCTTGGTCGTAACCCCCCCACGGCGACATCCACACACCTATGCCGAAGTGATACTGAGCGGCCGCCTGCCGTACGCGGTTAAATCCATCTGGGAACCCTGAGTTGAATTGCCACAACGAATTGGTGTTGTCCCAGCCCTCGTCGAGGAGGAAGGAATTGAGCACGACGTGGCGCTTTTGAACGAGTTCTTCGCCAAAGGCGTGCACGCGATTCAATGCCTCGGCCTCGTTATAGTTAGCGCCTTGGGCCAGGTCGTACCACGTGTTGTAGTGGAGGAAGGTGCGATAAGGATGGGCGCGCTCGCGCTCAATGTAACGTAAGAACGCACGCCGCATTTGGCCAGGAGGCGCGACCCCAAACACCGCCGAATAGGTTACGCTTTGGCCGAGTTGTAGAGGCAGCACCCGGGAAAGCCAGGCCTCGATCCTGTCCCCCTCGACTGCGCTCTGCGATAGGGGATGCTCAAAGCCGAAGAACATGGTCGCGTCAACGATAGGGGAGCCTTTAACGGTGCCGGCAACATGCGCTCCCGTTTCGTTGAGTTGAACCAGGTAAACCTTCGTAAGCGCGAGGGGTTGATGGACGGCGCGGATGGTAATCTGCTGACGCAAGTAATTGGACCCATCACGGAGCACGACGCACCAGGTCACGCGGGTCGAGGGCGTTCGCGCATTCAGCTCAGCGCAAATTTGCTTCCCCGGTAGCCTGTCGGAGAAGCGCGACGCCGTGGGGTTTGCTCGCAAATCTTGAATGGAGGGTGCGCCGGCCAAGTCCATCTGCGAAGCGCGAAGTTCGGAACCGCTTCCTATCACCAGGGTAAAGACGTCAGGAATGGCCAGGCTGCGGGAATCGCTGCGGTCTTCCATCGTGAAATTGGAAAGGTGGCCGCCGTTCGATCGGAATCGCGCGCTCACCTCACGGTCTTCGAGAGTGTAGGCAGCACCCTGGTGGCTGGCTAACGCTGGGTCCGGCGCGGTGGTAGACGCAAAGCCGGGGAGTGCAGGGCAGGCGAGCAGAACCAGAAATACAAGGTCCCGGAACTCCAGATCCGGGTGTGAAAAGATGCCTCGCGAGTTCATCAGCCACGGCAGCAAAACAAACGAGAAACGGCGAGGCATGCAAAAACTCCTTCTGACAATTTGGCCGTCGAAGCCGGGCTCTACTTAGCGCGCCGGGAAAGGGGGCGCTATTCAGAGAGCGTCGCTCCTCTCCCAATAGCGCCGGCATGGTTAAGCATCCTTTCGGCCTGCATTACACGCGCCGTGGAGGGTTTCGTCTCGTCTGGCAACGCGCGGTGTTAGAAGGTCAATCTTGCACTCACAAGACCGGCTCTCGGTCCCCCGGTGGTGTTGGTTGTTGTGCTTGTGATTTGGCCGACGGCCGCGTCTGTGATGGTAACGTCGGGATCGCCAAAGTTCGTATGATTAAGCACATTGGTAAAGCTGCCTCGTATCTCGAACTGACTCTCACGGAAAATGGGAAAGGTCTTGAAGAGAGAGAGGTTCACAATGTTCGTGTTTGGTCCCTCGACCACACCAAAGGAGCCATTGCCGAAGGTTCCATTCTGCGGAATTGCGAACGCCGCCGGGTTAAACCAGTTCGTGTGCGATTGCGTGCCTATCGGAGCAGTGGAAGCAAGTTCGCGTTGCGCGGCGCCGGTGAATTGGTTGGTGTTAGAGGGGCCCAGGCCATTAAAGTTTGGACTGAGGAAGTCGCCACTGCGCGCCAGGTAGGCCCCGCTGATGCCCCACCCGCCGATGATCTTGTCGGCGAAGTTGGTGCCGTTCAACAACCACCTTCCCGGCCCGATGGGAAGCTCCCACACCAGGTTGGAAACGAAGCTCACGCGTGGATCATAATGCGCGTTCCCCTTCTCATTCGATAGATTGAAGCTGTTCTCAGCTGTCATCCCTCCCTCAACCCCGTTGGGCCCAATGTCATCGTCATCGGTAAGGTTCTTCGCCCAAGTCAACGCTCCTTCATAACTCAAGCCATGCCTGAAGCTACGTCTTACTTCCGCTGTAAAAGCGTTGTAGTTCTCATAGCCGCCGTTATTGAAGAGATCAACGGCATAGAACAGCGGATAAGGAGTCGAACTCTGTGAGAACGGGACTGTGCTTGCGGGAACCTGATTGATGTTTCTCCCATAGACTAGCTTTACGCCCCTGGTGCCAACGTAGGAGAGACGGAGCCCCGTATTGAAGCCGATACTCTGCTCCAGCGTAAGGTTGAACTGCTGCACGTAGGGGTTGCGCAGATTTTTATCGTAAGTTTCAAGAACCACAGAGCCAGGAGCGAGCCCGCCTGCGGAAGTATTGATGGGATTTTGAAAGGTGAGAGCCGGCGTGCCATTGGTAATGCTGTTGGTGAAGCCAACGGTTATGCCAAACGGCCCTCCGTAAAGATCGGAAAACAACGCAGCGGTGAACTCATCATTGTAGAGCCCATATCCGCCGCGGATCACCGTGCCGGCATTCTTAAAGGGGAGATATGCGAAGCCCAGTCTGGGATAGAGCGCAAGTTTGAACGAGTTCCTCATACTACGCTCAGGAAGCCCTGTAGTGGACGCTGTTTCAATGGGAATCGCCGAAGGAAAGGCGGGATTGATGTTGGTTGCGATCGACTCGTTGGGGATAACCACCGCTCCGGTTGCCGGATCGAAGGAGGCCACGATATTGTACTTATCCACGGCAGGGCTGCCGTAGTCGTAGCGCGCCCCGTAAAACAGGGTAAGGTTGGGTTTGATCTTCCAATCATCCTGCGCAAACGCATTGAGATACCAAAAGCGCGCATATTCCGGTGATCGCGCATAGGTGTAAGCGGTAGTTTGGGGAAGGCCGAGCAGAAAGTCCGCATAGGGGAAATTGGTGTATGCGCCGGTGAAAGTGAAGCCTCCAAAGGTAGGGTTGAAGGGGTTATTTGCTTGCATCGGCTGGTATCCCGCCCCGAACTTAAAGGTGTGGGAGCCTCGCTCATAGGTCAGTTGATCTTCCACTTGAACGGTCTGCTCCGTGGGGGCGCTCTCCGGCAACTGATAAGGAGAGGTGAAATTGTTAATGTAGACGCCGGGAATCCCGGTCTTGCCTGCCGGCGCTGCAGGGAAGCCGTTAATCCCCATTTCGTCGATGATCGATTGCCCGGTAAGCGCCCCGCCGAAGTCATTGGCGGTATGAGTGAGACCGAATTTGGCCACATTGACCATGCGCGGACCCAGTACCCAGGTGTCGGACAGAACTCCATCCCAGGTATGCCTCTTCTGGACACGATACCCGGTCAACGAGGGCGGCAGACCGCTGTCCAGAGCTTCCGGCGAAGACCTGATATATCCGACCAGAGCATACATGGTGTTTGAGGGAGAGAGGGCGTAGTCGCTTCTCAGGTACATCCGGTTGGTGTAGAAATGTTGCGGATAAGTACCTCTGAAGTTGGTGACAAAGCCGTCTGCGGGGCCATAGTTAGGCGCAGGGTAGAACAGCTTTTGCCAGGTCAAGGCCGCCGAGTTGAGGTCCTGAGTGGGGATGGTGTTATTGGGGTAGGGAGTCCCGGTGGAGGGATCAACAATGACGGTTGGATTAGGCCCTTGCAGCAGCGAGCCGAAGTTCCCGGAGAGCATATCGAGAGTGGGCACGTTGGGGTTGATGGAGATTGGCTGCGCTTCGCGCAGAAATTCGCTGGATGCAAAGAAGAACAATTTGTTCTTGATAATCGGGCCGCTTAGGTTGGCGCCAAGATCGTTCGATACCAGCGGTCCTACTGAATTCGCGAAGTAGTTTCGCGCCAGCAGCCCGCTGGTGGAGTAGTTGTCGAACAGGCCACCATGGAACCGGTTCGTTCCCGATTTCGTAATTACGGTGATGTTGAGGGTTTGACCCAGTTCGGCCTTGTTATCGACAGCGGAATATTGCACCTGCTGAATCATGTCGAACGGCGGCCAGTCGGGACCGACCATATTGCCATAGATAGCGGAGTTGGCGCTCATGCCATCGACGTTGTAGTAGGCTTCGGCGCCACGGGAACCATACATCGACCAATTGTAGCCAGTGCCTTGCTGGAATCCGCCAGGAAGCAGCGAAGTGTAGAACATCACTCCGCTGTCGCCGGTCGCGTCCGAGGTGCTCAGCAAATTGGAGGAGGTGTTGGTCAAATCGTTGGTGGTTACCGTGCTTGTAATAGACGGCATATCCGTCTGGATTACCGGCGCGCCCGCAGTGACTGTCACGGTAGCATTGACTCCTCCGAGCGTCATGCCGACGTCAATACGCAGCGTCTGTTGCGAAGCAACCTGCACCTCGGTATTGCGATAGGGGGCAAACCCGGGCGCAGCGACCGAGACCGTGTAGGTTCCAGGGTTGATATCCTCAGCCTCATAATTGCCTCTAGAATCGGTAGTGAGTTTTCGGCTGAGGTTGGTGCCGTTGTCGGTTACGATCACCGTGGCGTTGGGCAGAACGCTTCCATCCGATGCGGTCACCGTTCCCACGATGTTGCCCACGGTGACTTGAGCGAAGAGCGTGGCCGGCAAAAGCCAGAGCAGTACCAGCGTTGCCAACAACCATGCCCTCGCTGCGCGGTCCGCTCTGCGGAAATGGCTATTCCCCCTATTGGCCGCTGCACAACTGTTGGTGTTCATCGCGTAGTTCCTCCTTTTGAATCCATTCCAACTATCCAATGCGGCCGCCCGCGCCCATGCGCGACGACCCTGGTCGATCAAACCAAAATGGGCCGGATCCCTGTTTGCTCACAGAAGCTAACCAGCGCGGGATATAGATCATTTCCGTATCCCAGACACGCATACTCATTGGTCCAGTTCTGAAGCAGAGCATCGATATCGCAGTGGGCGGTAACGAAGCCATGAGGCCAGAATGGGATGTTGCACTCACTCAGCCGTTGTTGTAACTGGTCCTTCGGAGGCTCAAAGACGCTGGCACGCGCAAGGACCATGACGAACTCCCCGTTCACACGGCCCAGGCGAGCCAGTACTCCCTCTCCCGCTTTGCATACCAACTTGACCGAGAGTCCGCCGGCGCTGCCTTCGGTAGGAATTCCATGCTCGGAAAATCCAGCGGGGCCCAGTTTGCCGGCCAGGGAAGGAGGGCAAGCGCCGTCTCCGATGATCTTGATTTCGTTGGTTCGCTTGTCGATATGCTGGAGATCGCCATAGTAAACGCGCTCTTTGCTGAGTTGGGACAGAAGGAAAACCGTGAGCGCCGTATTGAAATCTCCGAGCGTAGAGGTTCCGTGGCCGTCCTCCAACATCATGCTTTGCGCAAAACATGTGGCCGAGTAATCATCCCCGAGACCAGGGAACGATTGAACGGTGTAGAAAGCGAAGCGCTCGCGCTCGACGATCTGCTTGAGAGCAAGATAGAGGCGAATGGAGCGCTCATTGACCAGAGTTTCAGGGGGAAGATCGCCGAAGAGATTCTTTAGGCGAGGTCTCAGTTTCTTGATTTGCTCCGGAGAGATGCCCTCGGCCGTTCCTATGATCTCCGTCGTATCGCGGGAATCGATATCCACCCCGAACACGCGCATCCACTGCGACGGGTCCGCCGCGCCGCAGGTTTGCCCCATGCCGCGGCCGCCGAAACTGCCAACCGTGGACATGTTAAGAGCGTTCTTCAGGTGGGCGGCCTGAGCAAAACTGACAACCTTTGCGATGCTCTCTGCGTCCTCAGCGTCCCCGTAGACGAACCGATGTTGCACTCCAATCTCAAGCAGGCCTCCTCGCAAGACAAGGCCGCCGACCGGTCTCCATCCTTGCGAGCCGGGATGCGTCCAAATCAGCACGCCTCTTCCGGTTGCGGCATAATCGCGGATCGCGGCGACCAGGTGCGCCGCCCAAACCCATGTTCCCGAAAAAAGAATTACGGCATCGACTCGATCTTCATGCTTCATCGTGCCCAGGGCAGTCCTGGCTTCGTCCTTCGTCGCCACCACGATCGGGTGCTCGACTAAGTGAAGTCCCGCGGCGATAAGCTGGGCTTTCGCCTTGGCGATAAGCTCTTCATCAATGAACGGCTTGCCCATCGGATCGAGAAGTCCGTCCTTATGCACGCCGTAAACAATAAAACCTACCGTTGGCTGAACCACGCGTCTGCTCCTATACGGGGTAAGGGGGTGCTATCGGGTGCTTGGAGTGCGCTCAACATGGAGCGCAAGTGATCGTACTGCGTCTTGACGGGCCGGTAGACTTCAGCCATTTCTTCATCGGGCGCAACGGTTTGCTCTTCCCGAACCATGTGCTTCACGGCTTGCGAGATTGAGGGGTAGAGTCCAACGGCGACGGCGGCAAAGATTGCGCCGCCAAGGCACACGGATTCCGGACAGCTCATCAAGTGGAAGGTGCGGCCGGTCATTGCCGCACGCAACCTCATGCCCAGCGGGGAGCGAGATCCGCCACCGGTGGCATAGATATCCGCGGACTCACCCAACGCCCGGTCAAACATTCCGGTCATTGCGGAGAGTTCGCAGGCCACGCCCTCCAGGATTCCCTTGTAGATGTATCCGCGGTGGGAACTGCGAGTCAGCCCGAAGATTGCGCCGCGAGCGTGCGGGTTGAAGTCGGGGTTACAGGTTCCGATTAGATATGGAAGAACCAGCAATCCGCTGGGCTGCTCCGGCGCAAGCGACTCCAGGGCGACGTAACGCGCCTCCTCTGAGCCGCCGGAGTCATCCGCATCCGAGGGATAGAGGAGATCGTAAAACCACTGAAGCATGATCCCCGAGGGAAAGTATGCCAAGGTAATGAACTTTCCCGGGAGCACATGGCAGTAAGAGTTCAGATTGTAAGTCAGGGCTTCTTCATTCAAGTGGGGTTTATCGGAGGTTACGGCGATACACTCATAAGTGCCCATCGAATCGGAGACTCGCCCGGAGGCGATCACGCCCATACCCAGAGAACCGCAAGCTTGATCGTGGCCGCCCACAACCATCGGGGTTCCCTGGCGAAGGCCAAGCGTCCGCGCGGCCTCCGCCGATAGCTCGCCCACGATGGTTCCCGCGCTAATAGGGATAGGCAAGCAATCCTCCGGCAAATTGAGAAGAGATAAAATTTCCTCTGACCAGCGCTTGTTGCATATATCAAAGGCCATGAACCTGGATGCGAGGGAGTAGTCGACATAAGGGGGAAGGCCGAGCTTGACGAGAATGTAACTTATAACGCTGAGAAAAATGGGTGCCTCGCGAAATAGCTCCGGTTCATGCTTGCGCAGCCATAGCAGTTTTGGAACGGGGTACATGGGGTGCGAAGAATGACCAGTCAGTTGAAAGAGACGCATGCGGCCCAGGTGCCGTTCGCACCAGGCGGATTCCTCGGCGGCGCGCGTATCGATATTCAGAATTGCAGGACGCAAAGCGGTAGAGGCCGGACTCGCCGGGATCAATGTTTCGCCGTGGGAGCTGAGGCAGACGGCCTCGATCGGATCCTGCTGTTGCAGATCTTGTTGTTGCAGATTGGCGGCGGAGCGCGAGACAGCCTGCACGGCTTCCCAAAAGATATCGGGATTCATTTCCGCGAAGGAAGGCTGGGGGAACTCCGGGGCATACAACCGCGAGCATTGCGCCAGAATCTCCCCGGAGGCAGAGAACAGCACCGCCTTGCAGCGGCTCGATCCTATATCAATCGCCAGTAGGCTCATAGTGCTGTGCCCGCATTCAAAATGCAATCTCTTATCAGGCCCGCCTGAAGCGTGAATTCAAAGAAAGGCTCTTATCGGTGACGAGAGCTCTCGTCCCGTTTCTCTCTCGAAAATGCAAACTTCATTCGTTGTCACGGCAATTCTTTCGACACCGTGAAAGTCGGTTGGCGCCTTCAACAGCAGAGCGATAAAGCGCAGACTGACTGTCGATTTTGCCGGAAGCCAGCGGTATGTCGGCTGGTCGAACAAAGTAGCTTGAGTTACCGTCTGCCGCCTGGGGACGGCAAAGGGGGTGCTGCTGAATTCCGTCCCTCTGCAAAAGGTCTGTTCGCACCAGGGCGGCTCCTGGTTGGCAAAGCACTCTTCCCAGCTTCCGACCCAGGGGAAATCGGCGCGGCGAAATACATAGAGAACCAATAGCCGTTGCCGGGGATTGGCCGCTGCGATGTATCCAAATTCAATTGCCGGGTCGAGCAGCTGGGCGCTGTACTGCGAGCAGACCTGCTCCGGGGTTGTTCGCAAGTCGCGCATGCTCCCGTCCCGGGTGGGCGCCATCGGCCATTCAAAGTCGGCATCAGGTTGCAAGCGCATGCGGCTGCTATAGCTGGCCGGGCAAACTCTGCCTTTGACCGCCGGCATATCGATGATGGTCGCGCCACACTCCAGGAAAGGCGGTCCAAAGGTGACGTGCTCGTTCCAGGAGATTGGGCGATCGAAACTGAGAAGGTTGGTAGCGGCTTCCTCGCAGTAAATTACGGGAGCGGCAGGGTCGATCGATAGCTTGCGCGAGAATTCTATCCGAGCCTCCGGGAGCAGCACGTTGCCCTCGATCGTGGGCTCGTGTTGGTCTTGGCCTCCGGAAATATTCCACTTAAGAGCAGGGGCCTCGCCATGTGTGCTGTGCCCCGCAGCTATCTCCTCCTTAGAGGGCGGCCCGAAATGATCGAAGCTCAGATTGTGTCCGGCGATACCCGCCAGTAACCTTCCATCCGGGAGCGGACCATAAGTTGGACTGTCCCGTTGTGGATCGTAAAGGTAAGGCTCCATTGTTTTCCAATGCGGCCTCCACATGGGGTTGATCGCTGGATTGCGGCTGGAAATCAGTTCGCAGAGATGGCCGCCTCCCTCCAGCATGGAGACATGTCCCCATGTGCCGGTGAGACGAAATCCCGGACGCCCGTCCAGGAGGTTTTCCACCCGCTCGAAGGTGTTGGATTGCAAACCGCTTGCCTTAGCCACGAAGGTGCTCACTCTCGAGAGATGCGCCGTCCAGCACGGTCCGAGCCTGGCGCAGAAATTCCCGCATATTGCTCGCCTGGAAAACATTGCGGCCAAAAAAGATGCCAGCGGCGCCGGCGGCAACCGCGCCGCGCACCACGTCCAGGGCGTCCGGGCTCCGGCTCCCGCCCAACACAAGGATTGGAGCCGGGCACCCTTGGACCACAGATCGCATCGTCGCTACATCGCCTGCGTAGTCTGTCTTAATGACATCGGCTCCCAGCTCCGCGGCCATGCGCGTGTGGAGCTTCAGCCACTTGGGGTCGCTGGGATCGTGGATATCCCTGCCTCTGGCCAGAGTCTCAACAATGAGCGGAATTCCTATCCGCTCACATTCGCGAGAGACTGCGGCGTTGCGCTCCACTTCCTTGGTCTCGAAGTCAGCATCGCCTGTGCCTACAACCATGTAAGTAAGCACCGCGTCAGCGCCCAGGCGCAGCGCTTCTTCCGGTCTGGCCAACATGCAGCTGCGGTATACGCCTCGCTCGCCTTCCGATAGCGAATTCCAAATCGTCGTCCAATCGATGCGCGCAATGATTCCGGGTGTTTTGCCGGGACACAGAGCCTCGCTGCAATGGCGCAGCAAGCCTAAGTTGAGAAGGATTCCGTCAACACTTGATTCTGCAAAACGCCTGATTTGGTCGTTCGGATTTTCCGTGCCGGTAATCGGTCCCAGCACCAGCGCGTGATCAAAGGCGACCACGAGGGATCCATGTCCCGGCTCCCGCAGAATTCTATTGAGGCGAATCTTCTTGCCGACGTCTTGCAAGCAAGCCTCCAGGCATCTCTTTCACGTGCAAATAGTCTATGTAAAGCTACATATATGTAGATTTTATGTCAATACTTGACATCTATTCAGTGTTCATTTGTGAGCTGTTTCGGAAGAGGGATTAAAGATTAGGCAGCTTCAATTTCCATGGAAGTATATGATTGGATGATAGATCTACGACAACTCCGAGCGGCTTCGCGCGCAGCCCTCCCGCCCTTGTGATGTGGTGTATTCCGGCCGTTTTCCATCCGCTGGGTTGCGCCGTTCGAGGGCTCTTGGAGGATAAACCGATCAGATCCGGCTTCAAAACGAACTGAGATCTGAGCTTTACTGCTATGCTCGATATCGTTATGCTCGACAGCGCTGCCAGATGGCAAGCCGCCAGACATGGAGAAGCACAGCGTGCTCGTTGAAGAACGGCGCTTTCAAATTTGTGAAATTCTCGCAAGACAGCGCACGGTGAGCGCTGCGGAGCTCAAGAAGACGCTCAGGGTAACCGCGGCGACGATCCGGAGAGATCTGGCCGCTCTTGAACAGCAGGGATTGCTGGTTCGTTCCCATGGTGGCGCGGTTTCAAAGGCTTCCAGCACTAACTTTCAGCCTTCCTATGATGCTCTCCGGCGCACCAACCAGGAAGAAAAGCGCTTGATCGCGGAAGAAGCCGCCAAGTTGATTCTCGATGGAGACACGGTTTTTCTCGAAGGCAGCAGCACCGTTTACGAGCTGGCCTCGCTCCTGCTACAGCGAAATCGTTTGACAGTTGTCACGAACTCGCCATTGATCGTTTGCCAGCTTCAGCGGTCTGCCACGATCAAGCTAATGTGTACGGGTGGCGACCTGCAGCACGATATCTTTTATTTTTCCGGGCCATGGGCGCAGCGTTCGCTCAATGAAATCCGGGTTGATAAGGCTGTTCTAGGGGTCAGCGCGATCGATCCCGCATATGGCATCTCAACTGCCAGCCAAGCCGAAGCAATGATTAAGAAGTTGATTGTGAAAGTTGCTAAGGAACGCATTGCATTGGCGGACCACAGCAAATTCGGGAATCAAGGATTCGCGTATGTTGGCCCGTCAACGGACATTCATACGCTGATTACAGATTCCGGCACCGCAGAGGCGGACATCAGCATGCTGAGAGATTCCGGAATTCAGGTGATTGTCGCCGGGCAATCCAGCGCGGGGCAATCCTCCAGCGGCTTGGGCATCAAGAAGTTTGCGGCGCGGTCCCACGCGCGGGCGAAATAGGCACTGTTCCGAATGGCTACCGGTCTGGCTACCTGTCATGGCCAATGGTCCTGAGATCAACCGATCCCTAAGTTCGGGATGACCGCGACAACCGCAAGGCAAGCAGCTATGGCTCCCTAATTGTCGCCGGCTCCCCGCGGCTACTTCTCGCAGATCATAATCGCGCACAAAAGTGCATAAATAGATTACATATGTGTACACCTGTGCTACGATTCTACCAGGTATTTTATCTTTACGGGCTTCCCCAGGCAGGGCTGCCTTCAGCGCGCTTCTTCCAGGCTCCCTTTTCGGGCTGGCGGGGAAGCCAGACAAGACGAGGTTTTTCAGGATGGGCCATTCCTCTCTATCTATGCCAGCAACTGCCGCGAGAGAGGCGCGCAAGCTGGTGCGTCCATTGCGTGGCGATCTCAAGCGTCTGCTCTACGATTTAATTCGCACCAACACTGTGGCCATTCCGCCGGACGGCAATGAAACTCCCGCCCAGTTGATCCTGCGCGATTTTTTCCGGGAGAAGGGGCTTCGAGCGGAACTCTACGAGACTGAGTTTCTCACGAGCTCCGGCAGCCGCCTGGCGCGAAAGCACCGGAACTATGCGGGCCGGAAAAACCTGGTGATGCGCGTACCGGGCTCGGGGCGAGGTAAGAGTTTGCTCTTGAATGGGCATATGGATACGGTCCCTGCCGGGAAAGTACCGTGGACTACTTCTCCCTGGTCTCCTTCCACGCGTAAGGGGCGCGTCTACGGACTGGGCAGCATCGACATGAAAGGTGGCCTGGTTGCACAAGCCGGTGTGGCCTGTGCGCTGCGCACCGCAGGTGTGCGGCTGGGCGGCGATCTCATTTGTGAATCCGTGGTCGATGAAGAATGGGGAGGGGGAGGGGGCACACTGGCCGCGCGGCTACGCGGAGACTCAGCCGATGCCTGTGTCGTGTCAGAGGGTACGCAACTCGAACTTTACCACGCGACGCGGGGCGGTTTCGTAGTCGACCTGGTCGTCGAAGCGGGAGATCCTGAATCGTACTTCTCAGAAGGCGAAGTTGTGAGTCCGGCGATCTCGTTGGGGCGGCTTTTGGGATGGGTGGAGTCTTTGGCACGGCGCAGAAGGAAAGTGAAAAAAACTGGCGCTTATGCCAGCTTCCCCGATCCTACGCCGGTTCAGGTATTGGCCATTGAGGCAAATCGATTCGACCGCGACATCCCGTTGAGCGTGCCCTTGAGGGGCACAGTTCGTCTCTACATGCAGTTTCTCCCGCATGAGGATGTAGGCGCGGTCCTGCGGGAGGTTCGAAGCTCACTCAAGGCTTTTGAGAAGTCGGATGCTTTCTTTCGTGCCCACCCCATTGAGTGGAAGCCCGTTTTGGAGCAGCCGCTGCTGGGCCATGAAAGATCCCAGGACCATCCATGGACCCGCTGCATGATTACAAGCGCCACCGCGACGTTAGGGAAGAAACCGGTTGTCACCGGGGCTCCCTATCCGTGCGACGCCTTCCTCATTGATCGAGAGTTTGGCATACCGACGCTGCTCTTCGGGCCTTGCGGGGCAGGCTCCCATAATCCTGACGAATATGTCGAATTTGCGTCGATTATCCAGACCGCTGAAGTCTTGCTGGCCGCTGCTTTGGATTGGTGCGTCGGATAAGTGCTTAAGTTTCGATCGTCGATAACACGGCGGTCAATGATCGGCGTAACATAGGTTCCCCTCGTATCATGGAGAATTCCAAGCTATCGTCGGTTATTGTCAGAGAGCCGAGGGTTGTTTTTTACGGCCGTTTCCT
Source organism: uncultured Acidobacteriaceae bacterium (assembly GCA_963717225.1). Taxonomy (GTDB): domain Bacteria; phylum Acidobacteriota; class Terriglobia; order Terriglobales; family Acidobacteriaceae; genus PALSA-350. The sequence continues at coordinate 293,827 of CAVQWB010000019.1, forward strand.
CATTTTTGTTGCAGGACTGGGTGGTCTGCTCTACGGGATCGACCTTGGCATCATCGCCGCAGCCCTGCTTTATTTGAGTAAGACGGTCAACCTGAGCATCGGCCAGACTTCGGTCATCGTCGCGGCCGTGTTGGGTGGGAGCATGCTTTCTTCGCCGGTAGCGGGCGTGCTTGCCGACTGGCTGGGACGCAAGAAGATCATGATTGCCAGCGGATTGATGTTTGTCGTCAGCGTCGGCCTTATCGTGATCTCTCAGGGTTTCATTCCTCTGTTTTTGGGGCGTTTGCTGCAGGGGATGAGCGGCGGCGTGATCGCCGTGGTCGTACCGCTCTACCTTGCGGAGTCCCTCAGCGCGAACAATCGGGGCCGCGGGACGGCGATTTTTCAGTTCATGCTCACGTTCGGCATCGTCCTAGCCGCCTTCATCGGCTGGTTCTATACCCGGCAGGCAGAGGCAGCCATCGCACTGGCGGCGGGAAATCCAGCGCTTATTCGCGCCGCGCAAAGCCACGCTTGGCGCGGCATGTTTCAGGCCGTGATCTATCCCGGGCTGCTGTTCTTCGCAGGCGCATTCGCGTTGAGTGAGAGCCCGCGATGGCTGCTTCGTCAAGGCAGGCCTGCGGAGTCGTTGAACGCGCTGCGCCGCTCTGCTTCGGAAGAGGAAGCAGAGTTGACGCTGCGCGAGATGCAAGCGCTGGAGAACGAGCAGCAGAGCAGCGCCAGCGCGGGCCGCTCGGGCTCGCTGCTACAGCGCAAATATGTACTCCCGTTCCTTCTCGCATCCGCAATGGTGGCGCTCAATCAGGCGACCGGCATCAACTCAGTTCTGAGCTTCCTGGTCGTCATACTCAGGCAGACCGGCATGGACGCGGTTCGCGCGGCCCAGGGTGACGTCGCCGTGAAGGTGCTTTGCTGCGGCATCACGCTAGTCGCGGTTGGGCTGGTAGAAAAGAAAGGCCGCAAGTTTCTTCTCGAGATAGGCACTGGAGGTATTACTCTCTCGTTGATTGCATGCGCCTTCCTTTTTCTCGGCGTTGAATCGAAACGCACCGATGTAAAGAGTGCGGTCGAGTCTGCGCGGACGGGCAACCGGGTCGCGCTGGCCGTCAGTCAGGCCACACTCGGCCCTCCCCTGAACGGACGTCGCATGGTGCTCACCGTGCTCTATTCGTATGGCAACGGCAATCGCATCGCGACGGTGTTGGGAGATAGCCTCAACCCGGTTCTCAAGATCGAGCCGGATGCAGAAGACGTTAACCGGCCTCTAGTCATCAGGAGGGCTTTTTATGGCCCCGTCCCTCTGAAAACGACGGGCTGGCTCGTCGCCATCTGTCTTGCCCTGTTCGTTGCATTCTTTGCGGTGGGCCCCGGCGTCGTCGGCTGGCTCATTCTTTCTGAACTGATGCCGATGCGTATTCGTTCGATAGGTATGGGTATTGGGCTGCTTTTGAACCAGGGCGTCTCCACATTGATCGCGGCGGTCTTTCTGCCAGTTGTCGGTAACCACGGATATTATTGGATGTTCTTTCTCTGGGCCGGCTTTACGACAATCTATTTCATCGCCGCAACTTTCTTCCTGCCCGAAACCAAAGGCAAAACCCTCGAAGAGATTGAGATGCTCTTTGGGTAAAGTAAGGCAAGTGAAAAGGGGATGCGGAAGCAACCCCTTTTCGATCGGTCGAGGTTTCCATGTGGTGGCAATGCGGTGACAGCATACCTGTTGCCAAATGGACGCTCTCGACGGTGAATAGGTATCACGCTACCGCATTTCTGAGACTGTCGCTGGTTAGTGCACGGGTCCGAGGTAATGATCGAGCCAGTCAAGCACTGTCTTTACCAGCTGCGTGCGCTGCTCCGTAACATCGTGCGGCGTGTCGAGAACCACGTGCCGCTTATCTGCATCGGTCGATCCAAGCATAGCGAAGAGCGGATTCTGCGATTTGTCCAGGGAAAAGCTGTAGTCGTAGCGCCCATTGACCATGAGAACAGTTATCTTCAGCCGGGGCGCAAAGTCGGCCTGGTCACCGCCGGGGACAGGTGGAAAGAGAAAATAACCACCATCAAGAAAAATAGAAGTCTCGAGGCGACCCTGCAGCAGGGTCGAAATAATTACCCCTTTGGCTGAACCCATGCTGACTCCGAGGTAAGCCAGCTTGGAGTTGTCGATATCCGCGCGCGTGGCGAGGTAATCGAGCGAGCGAGCAGCGTCTTTGTAATGGTCGACATTGATCTCGCTACCCGCCAGGACGGGGAGGTAAAGTTTCACCTGGCGCTCGTACGTCTCCAGATACGATCGCGACACCAACGATAATCGTCGACTACTATCGGGGAGTAATGGCGTTTCGCTTCTGCGTGCCCTCGGCTCTACCTCTCCCACTTAAGCGCGTATTCGGACGGAACCGAATCGGGGTGCCGGTGCACCCGCTTCAAGCGCTTTTAACCATTCGCGAATGTCATCGCAGAGTAAGGCAACGGAGATCGATCCGAAGCTCGGGGGATAACGCTCGAGCCGGCCCAGAGCGGCCTGCAATAACAGCGCAGTCCCTCGGGGATTATTACGTTGCAGGTGGTGGAACGCCGCTGTGACCTGAATCAACCCCTGCAGGAACATCTTCTCCGGCTCCTGCGCCAGCAACCACACACTTTCCCATGCCTCATGGGCGGCAAAGAATTCCCCTGCATGATAGAGTCGCAGGCCCTCAGCAAGTGCGCCCTGGGTCCAATCAAATTTCATCCGCTCCAGTCCCCATTCCACAAGCTAACATCGTATGTACAAATGTTGCCGCTGCCGCTTTGAGTCTAGAGGATTTGCACTTCTGCTCTGCGCAGGCAAGCGTAGCGATGTGCGGCTGTTTTTGAGGAAAAGCCGCGACGGGAGTGGTTGCTTTGTATACACCAGAAGCAAAAATGCTAGTCCCCGGTCCCGCGCCCATCGCTGAGCCCCTGCAGATCCCCATTGCCGCCGGCTGGTTCTGTATGGGATCGGACACCGGTCAGGATGTGGAAAGGCCTGTGCATCGTGTTTGGGTAGATTCCTTTGCCATGGCAGCAACTCAGGTCACGGTTGGGGAATACGCGCGGTTTCTGGGCACAACCGGCGCCGCGCCACCGCCCTACTGGGGCCAGGCCAACTTCGATCATCCGCAACAACCAGTCGTCGCAGTTTCGTGGTTTGACGCCGTCGCCTATTGCGCCTGGCTCTCCGCCGTGACCAGCTTGCACTATCGGCTGCCTACAGAAGCTGAGTGGGAACGAGCCGCCCGCGGCGGTGTCGAAGGGACGGCCTTTCCCTGGGGCGACGATCCACCGATGTCACGTCGTGATTACCATGCTCGTTGGAAGAATGGACCTGAACCCGTCGGACAGTCACAGCCAAACGCTTACGGCCTGTTTGAGATGTGCGAAAACGTACATGAGTGGTGCAGCGACTGGTTCGAACCCGGCTACTATACGATTTCCCCAGAGCGGAATCCGCGCGGACCGGATGAGGGCAGCCGGAAAGCATCGCGGGGAGGTTCCTGGCGGCACCACATCAAAATCTCACGTTGTTCGGCACGCTCCAGCATTCCACCGGAATTCAAATATGCCGATTATGGTTTTCGCATCGTCTGCAGTCTGAATCTTAGGGCTGCTCCCGGGTAGCTGGATCAGCGTATGATTCGAAGCGTCATGGCGAAGGATTCGGAGATGCCGAGGCGCGCGTCTACTCCGATTGCGGTAGACCGTGTACGCTTCGATGCGTTCGAGTTGGATCTGGCCACAGGCGAGCTGCGGCGTTGGGGTAGGATTGTCCACCTTGCACCCCAACCTACTCGGATTCTGGCAATTTTGATTTCTCGCAACAGCCATCTTGTTAGCCGCGAAGAGATTATGGCGGAAGTGTGGGGCAAAGACGTCTTCGTCGACTTTGAACACGGGCTCAATTTCTGCATTCGCCAAATACGGAACGCGCTCGGCGATGAGGCGGATAATCCACGCTTCATAGAGACGGTTCCTCGTCGCGGCTATCGATTCATCGCCGCTCTCAAAAAAGAGATCGACGCTCCTATTACGGGAGATTTGGCGGCCCATAGCAAGCGAAAACTCGCCGTCCTGCCGTTCACCAATATCGGTAGTGATCCTGAGCAAGAATACTTTAGCGATGGATTGACCGAAGAATTAATTGTCGAACTCAGCCGTTTAGATCCTCGTCGCATTGGCGTCATTGCTCGTATGTCCGTGATGAAATACCGGCATACGACTCCTACCGTCGACCGCGTCCTGCAGGAACTTGGGGCCGATTACATCCTGGTGGGAAGCGTGCGGCGTAGCGGCAGCCGAGTGCGCATAACAACTCAGCTTATCGAGACGCGAGAAGGAACCCATCTAGGAGCTGAGATCTATGAACGCGAGTTGGCGGACATTTTCTCTGTGCAGAGCGATGTGGCGCGGCAAGTGTCCCGATGGCTGGCGCTGGAGTTGTTACCGCCGAAGAAGCGGCAGAACGTGGATCCGGTGGCTCACGAAGCGTACCTGAAGGGCCGCTACCATTGGAACAAGATGACTGAAGAGGGTGTGCGCAAGAGTATCGCTTATTATGAGCAGGCACTCTCAGTTGACCCCGAATATGCACTCGTTCACGCAGGACTCGCGGATGCATACATCCAACTAGGATCAAACCGTGTCGTGGTAATGACTCCTGCGCACGCGATGAAGAAAGCAAAGGCCTACGTGGATAAGGCGCTGGCTCTGGATTCGTCGCTGGCCGAGGCACATTGCGCCTTAGCCATGGTCCACTTCTGGTACGACTGGGATTGGTCCGGAGCATTGCAAGAGTTTGAGCGATCGATCTCGCTTAACCCCAATTATGCTACTGCGATCCAATGGTATGCGCTGGCGTTGAGTGCGCTGGGGCGCCACGACGAGGCTTTCGAACAGATCCATCGAGCGCGCGAGATCGACCCGCTTTCGGTGATCGTGAACTCTTATGTCGGAGCTATGTTTTTCAATGCCGGCCAGGGAGAAGCATCCGTAAAACATCTGCTGCAAACATTAGAGATGGACGATTCTTTCCATCGGACGCATTTTTTCCTGGGGTTGGCGTACAGTTCGCTGGGCAGGTATTCCGAGGGCATCGAGGCTCTGCGAACGGCGGAGCGGATGACTGGAATGAGTCCGGAGGCGAGCACATTTATCGGCTGGGCATACGGCAGGGCCGGGCAACATGCAGAAGCGCGCGCTGTATTGAAGCAAATCGAGAAAGTCAGCGAAGAAAAATATGTGCAACCGGCATTCTTTGGGATTGTGCACCTTGGACTCGGGGAATGGGAGAAGGCGTTTGCATATTTTGATAAGGCGGTGGACGAGCGTTCGAGTCAACTGGCTCTGGCTGGTATACATCCGGCGTTTTGGTGCCTGGCGGCAGACAGGCGCTACGCAGACCTGCTTAGGAGGCTGGGACTGCCTCCAGTCGCTCCATTGAAGCATGCCCGGGGCAGATATTCTGATTAATCCGGAAGAAGTTATCCGGATCATATTTGGTCTTTAGCGCTTTGAGCCTGGCAAAGTTTTCCCCATAGGCCGAGCGAACCCGCTGATCCCCCTCGTCGCCAAGATAGTTCACATATACGCTGCCGTCGCCGAAAGGCTGCATCGCGGCACTGGTGTCCTGCACCCAGGAAGTGCAGCTTTCGTCGTGGTCCGTCGTCTCCCAGGACGCCATGATATTCAGACTCCAGTGGTCGCGACGTATTCCGTACGCCGTCTCATTCGTTGCGACCCGGCTTGCTGCACCGTGTACGTGCTGAAGAACGATCATCGTCTGAGGCGTGGGCTTGCGGGCGGCCCATCGTAATAGAGTGGTCAAGGCTTCTTCTGTCCAGCGTTCGACGAAAAAGGCGCGCCAATAGTACCTAAGGCCGTGGGGTGCGGTGAAATCAAGCATCTGTTGAAGGGTCGTGTACGGAATCGGATTCACCATATCGGCAACGGGAGGGCCAAACGATCGCAGCTCTCTCAAGTCCTGTTCCGCTTTCGAAATCGGACCGCAATGGCAAAGAGCGACACCGCACATGTCGCTGCCATCGTGTCCAGTCATGAGGGAGAAATAGGTGGTCAGCTCATCCAATCCTCTAGCTGTGGTCGCCAGAAGCTGTTCAAACACCGCACGCGCAGACGAGAAGGGGTGAAGAATCATGCCTCCGGTAACGATAGAAACAGGATGAAGCTGGTAGCGAAGCGACGTCACCACGCCGAAGTTGCCGCCACCACCACGGAGGGCCCACAAGAGATCCGGATTTTCCTCCTCCGAGGCTAGCAGGAAGCGGCCATCGGCGGTAACCACGTCCGCTGAGGTCAGGTTATCGCAGGCCAGCCCGAACTTACCCATGAGCCAGCCGATCCCGCCGCCCAGAGTGAGACCTGCAATTCCAGTCGAGGAAATTACGCCCCCGGTCGTGGCTAACCCAAAGCTTATGGTTTCGTGGTCAAACTCGCGCCAGGTAAGGCCAGCCTGCGCGTCGACGCCGCGGCGCCCTCTATTGATATTGATTCCTTTCATGGCGCTCAGGTCGATCACCAGGCCACTGTCACACACGCCGTAGCCCGGCACACTGTGGCCGCCTGAACGAACGGCAACAGAGAGATTATGGTCGCGCGCGAACAAAATGCAGTGCTTGACGTCGGCCGCCCCCGCGCAGCGCACGATCAAGGAGGGGCGCCGGTCAATCATGCCGTTCCAGACCTTTCGGTAAATGTCGAAGAATTCGTCGCCGGGGCAGCTTATCTCCCCGCGTATCTTATCGCGGATCTCCGATACGTAGGTTGCTTCTTGCATGGCCGGAAGCTTATCCCAAATGGTCGAGGGATAACAGAGCGGAGTGGTGAGTATTAGGTGAGTGAGTTCTCTCACCTAATACTTATCGGATGTACCCTTGCGTGCCTCGCCTTTGGGGATCAGAGTGAGGCCACTACCGCAGCTGCGGCCTGGAAGGAAATCGAAATGAAAATCGCTATCAGTGGACTCGTACGGAGGGCAGTCATGAGCGAGCGTACTTTGGTGAACGAAAGAGGCTCAAAGGTGAAAGCTAGACAACGACTATCTGGATTTCTTTTCGCCGGATTGCTGGCGGCAGCCGTTTTCCCCAATGGCGCGGTTGGACAACAATTGCCGGCGAATGCCTCGATCTATGCATCGGGCCTGCAGGCGCCGAGAGGACTTAGATTCGGACCCGATGGCTACCTCTATGTTGCAGAAGCGGGGACCGGCGGGTCGAACAGCACGGGTAAGGCGTGCACGCAGGTTCCGGCGCCGGTGGGACCTTATACAGGCGGCAACAACGCGAGAATTTCAAAGATCAATTCCAAGGGGACGCGAACGACGGTTGCGGCTGGATTTCCTTCGACGCAGGATGCAATGGGAGACCTGATCGGGGTGGCGGATGTCGTATTCCTGGATGGCACGCTCTATGCCCTAGTAGCGGGGGGCGGTTGTTCCCACGGCAACCCGAACAGCCCAAGCGGCATTGCAAAGGTAAACCGGACCACCGGTCAGTGGGAGCTCATCGCAGATATAGGCGCCTTTCTGAAGACCCATCCGACGAAGTACGAAAGTGCGGATGACTTCGAACCAGACGGCACTCTATATAGCGCGATTGCAGTGGATGGTACGTTGTACACCGTCGAACCAAATCATGGAGAAGTGCTTTCGGTGAGCACCAACGGCGTGATCAAACAGGTCATCGATATCTCCGCATCTGAGGGTCATATCGTTCCGACTTCGATCGCCGAGCTGAATGGAACTTTTTATGTGGGGAATCTCAATTTGTTTCCGATCGACCCGCAGTGGGCGCGGATACTTACGATTTCGGGCGGCGGCTATGAGGACCATTATGTGCCTGGCTTCGACACCGAGGGCTATCACATAGTGAACTCGAAGGCAGGTTTTACGACCGTAGTTGCTGTTGATATTGGACCGGATGGTCTGCTCTATGCCCTTGAACTCTCCGATGCAGCTGGTAATCCCGCTCCAGGAAATGGGAAAGTAGTTCGGGTCAAGAGGGACGGGGAAATTGAGGATGTTGTGACTGGCCTGGTTGTTCCCACCGGCATGACGTTCGGGCCTGATAAGGCACTGTATGTATCGAACTTTGGAGCTGCCCCTGCTGGAGCCGGCCAAATACTTCGAATTCCTATTGCACTTTGCTGGTAGACCGTTCGCGGAGATAAGACGAAAGGTAGATGTAGCGGGTGGTGACGGCTTTACGGAATCGGCTTCATAGCGATTCTCCGGATAGCATCTCGCCCGCCCATCCACCGGTTCGCCGTATTTTTAGCGGCCTGTCTACGCATGCTCGTTGGAAGAATGGACCTGAACCCGTCGGACAGTCACAGCCGAACGCTTACGGCCTGTTTGAGATGTGCGAAAATGTACATGACTGGTGCAGCGACTGGTTCGAACCCGGCTACTATACGATTTCCCCAGATCGGAATCCGCGCGGACCGGAAGAGGGCAACCGAAAAGCATCGCGGGGAGGTTCCTGGCGGCACCACATCAAAATCTCACGTTGTTCGGCACGTTCCAGCATTCCACCGGAATTCAAATATGCCGATTATGGTTTTCGCGTCGTCCGCGATGCAGTTCGCTGACCAAGCCGCTATTTCTCTCCAACTGGTGGCAAAACAGCAGTCAATGTGAAACCCTAGTGTGAAGAAAAATAGACCCACAACACCATGGGAACGTCTTACTGGTATCGGCGAGTCTTTCTCCTTGCCATCCCACTCATTCTTTCGAACCTCACCCAGCCACTGCTTTCTATGGTGGACACCATCCTCTCTGGCCATTTGCCTGGCCCTGCGGCCCTGGGCGGCGTAGCCGTCGGAGGCATCTTTTTCAACTCCGTCTACTGGACCTTTGGCTTCCTGCGCATGGCCACGACTGGCCTGGTCGCGCAATCGCACGGAGCCGGAGATCAGGATCAGCTCATGCACCACTTCGGCCGGGCGCTCCTCACCGCTCTCTTCATCGGGGCTTTGATCCTCGCCATCCAGAGGCCGCTTATCTCCGCATCTCTGGTGCTGCTCGGCGCGAGCCCCGAAGTGCATCGAAACGCGCTGGTCTATTGCGGCATCCGCATCTGGTCGGCACCGGCTGCCCTGGCTAATTACACCATCCTGGGCTATCTTCTGGGCCGGCAGCGCGCCCGAACCGCCTTGCTGTTGCAAGCAATGATTAACGTCGTCAACGTGGTCGTGGCTCTGATGCTGGTGTTATGGCGTCACTGGGGCGTGGCCGGCATCGCCACCGCAACCATGACCGCCGAATGGACCGGATGCATTCTCGGTTTGATCATCATGCTGGCCAGCGGCGCTCGCCCCAACCATGTGCGTTGGAGCGAACTGATCGACGGCGGAAGCCTGCGCCGGCTCTTTGCTCTCAATCGCGACATCCTTCTGCGCACACTGAGTCTGGTCGCAGCCTACGCCTGGTTCACCCGCACCGGCGCCCGCTCCGGCAATGCAATCCTGGCGGCAAATGCGGTTCTTATCAACTTTCTCTGGATCGCCGGATATGGGCTCGATGGTTTTGCGAACGCCACGGAAGCGCTGGTCGGCGAGGCGATCGGCGCACAACGTGTGGCGGACTTCCGCGCTGTGCTCAAGGCCAGCTCCGTTTCAGCATTCACCGTCGCCGCTGGGCTCTCGCTCCTGTATCTCGTTTTCGGCCGCAATATCATTGCCGTTTTCACCAATCAGCAGGAGATTCGTTCGCTCGCCGCGCAGTTTCTTCCCTGGCTGATTGTCTTGCCCATGGTTGCCGTGTGGAGCTTCATGCTGGATGGTGTTTTCATCGGAGCCACCCGCGCCCAGGAACTACGCGACAGCATGGTGATCTCCCTCATCGGATTCCTTGGCCTCGCCGTCGTTCTCACCGCTCGCTTCGGCAACCACGGGTTATGGTGCGCCATGTTGGCCTTCATGGCTCTGCGGGCAATTACACTGGCCCTGCGCTTGCCCGGAATGGAAAGGAAATCCTTTGCCGTAGCGCAGGATCCAGTTGAGGCTTAGTTTGCGGTTCACCGACAGTTCTTTTTGGTGACTGTGCAACCGCAGGAAAGCCCCGTCGCCGTCATTCCGCTAAAACGTAAACGCCACGCCAAGCGTGTATCGGTCCTGAAGAAAATTTGTCTCCGGCCGTAGTTTCAGCACCGTCGTCGTGTAGGTTTCATCGAGGGCATTGGGATCGTAATCTTCATAGCTGTTCGCGATGATGTCTGGATTTTTGCTCCAGGTCTCGCGAAAGTCTGCTCGCAACATCACTCTCGGTGACAGCCGGTACTTGATTCCGCCCCCATACTGGAGTCCGAACTCGAAGATACCGCCTCCATCCAGAGGCGGAGTACTGCCAAAGTCAAACGCCGCTTTGATCAGGCCGATGTTCTTTAGACCCAGGGTATAAACACCTGCAGGCTTTTTCAGTGGTGCGCCGTTGAGGGCAATCAGCTGAAGCACCGGCCCCACCGCCGCGTAAGGTCTCCACCGCGATTTTGGCGAGCGGGCTTGAAGTAAAAGATTGTATTCGAACTGCCGCGTCACCAGCCCGATGCGCTGCGAATCCAGATAGACGTCGTCATCGACGACGATGCCGCTGGCAGGTATCGTAAGGTTCAACTCCGCCAATTCATATTTGACCTGCTGGCGGAAGTATGAAAACTCGTTGGAGAAATGTTTCCAGCTATTTACAGTAATGGAGCCGCCCAGCGCCCATCCGTCATCTACCAGGTCTTGCAGGTAGAGAAAATAAGTATCGTTGTTTGGGTTGGAAGATTCCTCGATGATGGCGACACCAGTAAGGTAGTTCTCTCGCATGTGCATGTACCCGCCCTGCAACCCAAACTCATACCGCGGTGGGTCCCATTTGTGGTCTTGCTTCGCCTTCTCGATTGCGGCCAGATCCTGGGCACTTGGTTGCTGCTTGAAATCACCGGTTCCCCTACGGCGTAGTCCGTGAGTCTTGCTCTGCACCTCATTTGCCAGTCCGGAGCTGCTGCCATACCCGTTGTACTGCGCACCCGAGGCATCGGTCATACGCCAAGCGCCGGCATTCGGGGGCAACTCGCTCGACGAGCGCAGATACTTGCGCACAGTGATTGCCCCGGAGATCCCTTGATAGATCAGGTTTCCGCGATAAAGGCCGTTACGAATCGTCAACGAGGTATCGCGCGAAATTCTTTCAGCTCTTGGCGGCCGCGGGGCCACCGTGGTGGGCGTTGTTCGCGGATTCTGGCAATCGTTCATGCGCAGCACTGCGGCCTGGCCATCCGTCAGCAACCGGTCACCGGTTGAGTTATAAGCATCCCGTGGCACCCACGGCCGGTCCACCATGTCGAGGCTCTCGACGCAGCCCGTGAACACCAGGTCGTTCACCACCTTGGCGCGTTCGTTGTCAATGTGCTCGTCGATCACATGGATGAAGGTCTTCTGCTTCCTGGAAAATGCAATGCCGATATCCTGCGTTGACGACGCCGTGAGCACGGTATGTCCCTCGCGGGTTTCAGCAGTGGGAAACACCCGCAGGTGATGCCGCGACGAAAACGTATTCGTCGTTTTGCCCAACGCGAGTATCGGCTCCCGCTCGTCGAGCAGAAGAACCGACATCGGCGCCTGCGTGTATGTCTGGTTTCCACTCACTGTCTTGATGGTGCGGAACGTTGAGCCCGCAGTCAGCTCTTCCGCCGGCAGCCATCCAGCCGCCTCAAACGCCCGCTGCAACCCCGAAGCCGATCCCACGAACACCAGGTTGGTTACATCCGAATCCTTACCGCTACCCTGTGTCTTGGTGCGGTAAGGCAGCTTCTTCACGAACGCCTGCAGTTCTGTGTGGGCCTCGCTGGTCTCCGCCACCGGCCGCACCGATGGCGGATAACTTTGCGAAGTTAAGAGAGGGGTTACATTTTCTAAAATTAACTCGGTTCCCGCGTGGTACAGAATCTCCGGCTCTGCAAACCCGAGCACCGCATTTCCTGAAGCGGAAGCAAAGATGTACGCTACGGGGTCGATTCCGGCAAACGTGAGCACCCCATTTTCAGCGGAATAACCGGGGGTCCCCGTCGATCGTATTCCCTGGATCTTTCCCTTGTCGGTCACGCTTTCCTGGGCGTTCTCCACTTGGAATACGCGCATATCAATTGCTAGTTCGCGTCCGTCAACCAGCGCGGCCTTCGTCCAGTGAATCGTTAGGGAAGCGGTCTCGTGCTTGAACCCCCATCCCGTGCTGTTCGCCTGCACTACCTTGCCTGTAAAGGTCGATCCCGATGGAATAAGGATGGCTCCATTCACCACCACTGGCGTGATCGATAGCGCCTTCACGCTATCGCCTTCGTGCGTCTTAAGCGACGAAAGGTCTGCCATCAACCGCACGATAAACCGCTTGCCCGCGGGAACACCCTTTACCGTCTCCATTTCCTCCCACGGCACTGAGTACATCGCCGTGCCGTTATCCGCCTGCAATTGCAACACCTGGCCATCGGTCTGCCACGTGGCCTTATGCACCACGCCATTTGCCGTCATCGCCATGGCCGTGCCATTGGGAAATACCTGCAGCAACTTCGGCGCCGCCTGCGTTCTCTGGGGAGGAGCGTAAATGTCTCCTCTCGTCGTACCCAGTAATACGTCAAGCTTCGCCTCGCGCGTCTCTCCCCCCGCCGAATAACTCAGCACGACGCCATGAAACACTGGTGAGCTCGCATTCGGCAGACGCCCCGGGATCGCCTGATCATCCCCGACCACAATGATTGGCTGGCTGGTTTGCAAATCGGTCCCGCTCAAAGCGAAAGCCCATGCTTCCCCTTTGGCCTCGGTTTCCGTAAGCTTCCCCGCGCTCATGGGCAGGGTGCCCAGAACGCGGCTTCTCCCGCTGTTCAAATCGTAGTAACGCAGCACATACTGCTTCGGCAACGCTTGCTTTGCAGGCTGGAGTACGATCACCAGCGCGCCTTCGCCTGCGCGCACGGTGAACGCCTCAACCGCATGCGGACTGAACGTTTCCGTCTTGCCTTTTACTACTCTCTTGGCTTCGCCATCCGCACGCCCCGGCTTGCGCACGATCGTGATCGGAGACACCTCAGGCTTTGCCTGCTGAGCGGTCAGGGACGAGAAGGGAAAAAACAGCAGAAGAGACCAAGCCAATACACAGATAGCTCCCCGAAGTCTGTACAAGGTGAATATTCCCCGTTTGATTGGCTTTTTTAGGATCCTCGAATTTCAACCAGCATACAGGAATGGTGAGGAAACCCTGATGCAGCGCGGACAAAGCGCAGCCTTCAGGGACTAAAAGGGTGCGAAAAACTCTCTGCACGAAGGGCAGGGGCGTCAGCCGTGCCATGCATGGCGCGGTTGATGATGGCTTTAGAGGCTGCGGAAAAGTCGCCGTTGGGTAGGAAAGCCGCACCTCAGGGGCTAAAGCCCAACGTATTTTCAATCGCTTACGGCACGACTAAAGTCGTGCCCTGATACAAAACATGAGTTTTTCCGCAGCCTGTTTAGCCCATCGGTTGGAACCGGCGCGCGGCTAAGTCCTTTGTTTCAAGCGACGTTTAAAGTTGTGCGTGTATTTTGCCTCCAGGGTGGTGAAGTGGCCGACGAAAAGGGTTGCGTGATAAGCGTGGTATGCGTGGTAAGTCCGACGAAAAGGGTGCGTGATATGCGTGGTATGCGTGGTAAGTCCGAATCCAGGCAAGGGGTTGTCGGAGACAATTTGCGCACTGAGCCGTTCTGCCGGGCCCGCGTTTCATGCATACTCCGCGCAGGTGGCCGGCAAATGATTTGCAACCGCACAAAGTTATTGGTGTACACACCTATATATATGCGGATTCGGGTTCTGTTTTGCAGCAGGAGAAGGGTTTTTTTTATACGACTTTCCAGGCGGGTACCCGTATCTTCAGATGGATCCTCCTTTAAAGACACGTGTGAGAACGAAGGCTTTGCGGCCAGACTCACTGAGGCCCGGAGGGCCGCCCGCCAAAGGTCAGCCCGGTCCGGAAGGGCTGGGTACTCGTCTCACGGAGGGGGTTCAAAGGGAACAACCGGGGGCAGACCGGCGAAGCATGCATGCGGCATGTGGATCAGCGGTGAATGCGCCGCGCCTTCTGCTTAGCTGGTCCTGCTTGGCTCGCTCGAATGTAGGAGGCGGCAGCCATGAGCCGCACCGCCGGCTTCGGGTCTCCAAACGCGGTCAGAAGCACGTCCGCTACTGCCTTGTCTCGATAATCACCCAGCGCTCTCGCCGCCGCGGCCCGCACATAGTAGTCGCGATCCTGAAGGGCGTCCAAAAACTGCTGCATCGTCGCCTTCGACCTATCTTCCGTCAGCAACGTGGCGGTTAATATTCGCGCAGAGTTTCCATTGCTTCCCTTATGCGCCATCCTAAATGCGTCCACTCCGAACCCGACAGGACCAAGCAACGCATACGCACCCTGCTCTGCGCCGATCTCAGCCAATTTCGAAGGGCTGTGCAGGTCCTGATCAGCCTGGTGCAGCCCAGAACCAACAACCCCCTGCTTCACCTTTCGCTCTCCCCCAAGGACACCGTACAAGACGCTCTCGCCACTCCGGTCATGCATCTTCCACAAACTTACGGCTGCGGCAAAGCTTACTTCTGGTGCGTTGTCCCCGAGCGCGGTTTTCAGATCCGGAACGAACGTCTCCGCTTTGCTGCCGCCCATCGCTACCACCGCCCCCAGGCGCACATAGCGATCCGAATCCTGTGCTGCGCCGCGCAGCAACGTCCGCGCCTGCTCAAAGTCACTTAATGTGCCCAGAGCCGTGACCGCGTCGATCCTCGCTCGCCGCGCCTGGGTCTTGGTGTCGGAGAGAGCTGTTTTCAGCATCTCCCAGGCGGTATCCGTCCCTGACTCCGCGCCCTTGTCTTTGGCAGGCTGCGCCACCGGAACATCGGGCTCTTCGCCATTGGCGGTGTTCGTATCTGCCGGAGCCTGGGCCGGAGGCGCAGACTGCTGGGCTTGCGAAAGAGTCAATACACTCACCACGCCCAAGAATAAGATCAGCACTAATCGTATCTTCATCATGTTCCCTCGCTCTCGGCTGCGATCTAGTCCTCACCCCGTGCGAAGAAAAAGTACGCAACTAACTTCGCTCGCTTGCTATTGGATGAACCATGGCTCAGTCCGGATTTCGATTTCTAGCAGAACATCGAGGCGGCAACAGAAGTAAAGGCTGGTTGAGTCCGGCTTGTAGATGTGGAGGGTGCCTGAAAGAGAATTGGGTTGGTTGAATGATCGCCTATCGGCATTGGCGTGCGGTTCCAGGTTCGCCTAGGACTGACGTCCTGGATAGTTCGCGGTCAGACTTGTCCAAATTAGATTTTTCAGTTGGTCGATTTGGACAGCACATGAAACCTGACCCTAAGATGCTGGGGAAGAGACTGTCGAACGAAGGGCACGGCTGAAGCCGTGCCGTAAATGGGTGCGCGCTTGACGGCTTTAGCCGCTGAGGTACGCTTTTCGAGACGCACATAGGGCGAACTCATGTCTTTTTGCGGCTGAGTTCGCCACAGACGATGGGAAAGACGTACCTGAGGTACCTCAGGGGCTAAAGCCCTCATCAGCGCGAGTCTTGTGGCACGGCTGAAGCCGTGCCCTTCGTTCATCTGCGCGACTCGAAAACTCGTTGCCATTTGGTAAGCAGCCGGCCAACAGAAGCAACCTGGTTATCGGTCGTCCCTGCGGGACTCGTCTTCTGGCAGCCTACACGCACTGTGGGGTGGGCCTGAAGTTTCTACAATGCGGAGGAGAGCGTATGGTATTTCAACAGGTGCCGCTCCTTCCACGCTGAGTTTTGGTTTTGTATCAGGGCCCGACTTTAGTCGGGCCGTAAAGGATGGAAAGAGAATTGGCTTTAGCCCATCGTTTTGTTTCTTTTATGTACGGGCTGAAGCCGGTGCCCTTCAAAAAGGGAAGACACAGCCCAGGGGCTAAAGCCCTCATTTTTGTGGACCTTAACGGCCCGACTAAAGTCGTGCCCTGATACAAAGCACTAAAGTCATGCCCCAGACCCAGGACAATCGGATGGTTGATTTGTCTTCATCAAGTGCGTCCTGATTGAATCTGATGGTTGGTTTGCTTTCAGCAAGTGCGTCCAAATCGGCCTAGCGAAAAAAGCTAATTTGGACAAGTCTGATTCTCAGCCGTCCCTCCGGGCTTAGTTGAAATCGGTGTTCTCACGCACACTGTAAATGATTTGCTGATGCTTAAAAATGAAACCCGACCTCCGCCGAAAACGCTCGCGGGGTCACATAGTGAGTACCGCTGAACGTCGAAAGGAAGTTGTAAAGTGCGTACTTGTTGGCGATGTTCACGGCTGTCAGGCGCAAACTCCACTTGTACCGGTCACCCTTGAAGATGTTGTCTTCACCAATGGCGGCATCGAAGAGATTGCGTGGCTGGATGCGGGGCGGATCCTTGTCATCGTTCTCCGTTCCTGGGGCTGGAACTTTTACCAGGTTCGAGGTGAGTCCTGAAGCCGGGCACGGAGTCGGTAGCGGTGTGGTCGGGGTCGCTCTGACTCCGTCGCAGATAAGGCCGGCCTCAAACTCCTGGTCCGCCGTTAGACCGCTCAGATCAATTCCTGGTTGGCCATTGGGCAGCGTGACCGAGGGCCCGCCGTTGATTGGATTGCATAGGCTGTTTGGGTCCGTGACGTTATAGCAAGGTACGGAGCCGGCAACCAGACCGCTGTCATACCGCCAGTTGAAAGATATCCAGGGTTTGAGCATGCCTGTCCCCGGTATCTGGTACTGCACGTGGGTTGTCTCGTTGAATCGCTCATCGTGGTCAATACGAAAAGGATAGCCACCTTGCCCTACTGTCGCCCCAGCCCCGGCCGACTGCGGCGGAAAGAAGCGAGCCGCAACTGAAGACATCACCACGAACGCACTGATGTTGTGAAAATTGGGGACGTCCGCGCGCAGCGCGAAGCCAGGGATCTTCGAGTTGTGCCAGTCAATCGGAAACGTAATGGGAGTGTTGCCCAGCACGCTGAAGTCGAACGCATTGTGGGTGTATTTCCAGATGTAGTCACCGCTGAATACGAAATTCTTGCCCGCAGCTTGTTGGAAGCCCGCGTGGAACTCATTCCGAAAACCAGGTTGCAGCGTGCCCGAGACTCCTGGCGTACAAGCCAGGAGAGGAGCCAACACCGCATTTGAGCATCCCGCACTGGAAAGTACCAGGTTCTCGTTGAACGGCGTTTCCAGCGTGCGGGCATAGGAGACACGCAGCACTGTATTGGTGGGCTTTATGCTGTAAGCGACGCCCACGCGTGGCTCCGCCTGTCGGGCGACCGTGAGACCATTGTACAAATCGCCGCGGATACCAACATTGAAGAGCCAGTTCCCCGCCTTGATCTGATCTTCGATATAGAGCGCCAATTCCTTTACATCGGTGTGGCCGAAATACTTGAAGAGGCTGCCTCCACGGGTCAGGTCGTAGGGTGTCAGAAGCGAATTGTAAGTGCCGGCAGGGTTAACGGCCGGATCATTCGAAACCAAGCCGGCTGCGGCGCATTGCGTGGGATCGGAAAATCCCGGCTGCGGATTACCGCCGGCATCGACGCATGGGGAATTGTAGGTGGAGTAGACGACGCCAAGACTGTCATTCTCACGGAGAAAAGTTTGCTGGTAGACCGCACCCGCCTTAATGTTGTGGATTCCCTTTTGGTAGGAAAAATCTGTGCGCAACCCGGCATTGGTCAGTGTCCGATACTGTGCGATCGACGAGGTTTGCAGGTTCGGAGGACCGAGATCGGCCAAGGGATTGCCGCTGGGGTAGTAATTGTAGGCATCCCGGCGAACGTAGCCCCCAAAGTTGAGTACTGCATTCGTTCCGAAAATGCGGGTATAGGTTGGAGCGATATCGAAGGTTTCAATCTTCGACTTCTGGTCGGTGTTCCCGACGTTGGCTAAGAGTGGGTCGGGGCCGGCTCCGCCGCTGACTACGTTCGATACATTTAGATTGTCGTAGGCATTCGGAGTCTGGAACCACGAACGGCTGTAGTTCAGGTTCAGATGAATGGAATCCGCCGGCGTAAATTGATAGTCCACCCGGTCGAAGACATTCTCTTCGTTCCCTTTGTCATGGAAGACGACGAACTCTGGCGGATCCAGGAATCTCCCCGTATTCAGTCCATCTGCTTCGAAAAAGTTTCCCCAGTTTTTGCCGCCATAGCCAAGGTCAAAACTCCCGGTCGCCGAGCCGAAGGCTCCATACGAGGCCGCAATGTCGCCCGTTGGCTTGGTCAAGCCCTGACCCGACCGCGTGGTCGCGACGATCACCAGGCTGGTCTTTCCCCCGTACTCCGCCGGTGGCGCGCCTGATATCACCTCAAGGGATTGAATCGAGTTGGACGGAAGCTGGTTGGAGAACACCTTGCTCTGTTGATCTGTGATCGGCTGACCGTCTACAGAAAAGGAATTGGACGCGTGGTCGCCGAGAGCATGAAAAAGACCATTGGAGTCGGCGGCGACGCCGGGCGAGGATAGAGTTACCAGAGAACTTAGAGAGGATGATTGGCTTTCGAGGGGCAATTTCTGGAAAAGTCCACGATCCACGTCGGTGTGAAAAGTCGGGTCATTCTCTATCAGATCCTGCGAACCTTCCACGGTCACGGTCGTGGAAGCGCCCGCCAGTTTTAAGGCAATATTCAAATTCAGGGGGATAGTGGATCGCACATCGGCATCTTGAGCCATGCCGCCGAAGCCGCTGGCCGTCACCGCAACATGGTAGGGGTTGAAGGGTAGATTGCTAAACTGGTACCTGCCGGCGCCATCCGTCTTTGCCGTTCGGAGATAACCGCTCACCGGGTTTTCAACCGTGACGGTTGCACCGGGGACGACTGCGCCAGACGGATCGGTAATCACGCCGCTTATCGAGCCAGAGTTAGATTGCCCCTGGACGGTAAAAAACATCGCTGAAAATAGCAATACCAATACCAACGAGAGAATGCTGCGCGTAGGCATGCGCATGAGGAGCCTCCTGAGACCTATTGATTTTTGGGACGAAACTGCTTCAGGCGAAAGCAGCGTCCACAGGCGGAGGCCGGGTAAAGAGAGAAAAGGTAAAAAAGAATTGCGTGCGTATCGGCTGCGGGGCAGTCGACACCCTCTCCACGACCAGCACAGTACGCGGCAGAGATTGGGCAACAGCTGGTTGAACGACGAGGTGGGCGGTCTGGCAAAGCGCACAATCGGACTGAACCGCTTGGCCGTCTGCGTGCGTGTGCCCGGCTTGCGCAATTCCGCCAACGGTAATCAGTGCACAGCAGAAAAAGCCGAGCACTACCCACAACAAATGACGTGTTTTTAGATTACGGCTACGCCCTGGCATAAGGGCCTCCATAGATCCTGTGTTGTTGCGTTCGACGTTGCTTTATGCGAAAGCAATGTCCACAGGCGGAGGCCGGGTGAAGAGAGAAAATAGAGAGAAGTGTCGAGCACGAATCGGCCCAAGCGCCGTTGCTACGGCCGCTATGACCCTTATGGTATGGGGCAAAGACTGCGGGACAGGCGGCTCAACGACTACGTGGGCCACGTGGCAAAGTGCGCAATCAGTTTGAACGGCCTGACCGTCAGGGTGGATGTGTAAAACCTGCACCGTCGCGGCGCAGACAATGAGTGCACAGCAAAGGAAGCCAAGCCCCACCCAGAGCGAACGAAGTGCTCTCTCATTGGAGCGGCCACTTACCATTCTAGAGAGTATAACCTATTTATATTGCGCGACAGCTGGCGGGGAGGTTCTCCAATCTTCGCTGCAATCTCAACTTGGAGGTCCTTTTGCATCGGGTGAAAATCGTCTCTTTTGTGTTATTGGGGCTTGGCGCGGCCGCCTTAGTCGCAGAGCAGCCTTCGCTTTCCGCTCCGGTCCAAGAACCCGGTGCCAATGAACCCGGTGCCAATCAAACAACAAGTCCTCCTTCCCCCGTACAGCCGCCGGGGCCACCGCCCGCTCGCGTAGCCCCTCCTCCGGCCTATCCGGTGAGGCCGCCTGCCGACCCCGCCGACGTTATGCGTGGCCGCCAGATCTTTAGTGCAAATTGCAGTTTTTGCCATGGCTCCGATGCCCGCGGGGGCGAAGGCGGCCCCAATCTGATCCGTAGTCAACTCGTTTTGGACGATAAGAAAGGTGAACTGATCGCTACCGTTGTCCAGAACGGCCGCCCCGACAAGGGCATGCCAAAATTTGATCTCACTACAGAAGAAATTTCGACCATCGCAGCTTTCATTCATAGCATGCCGGTCGGCGGTCGCGCTGCAACCACAGGCACGGTCGATCCATTGGTGGGTGATGCCAAAGCCGGTGAAGCTTACTTTAACGGACCTGGAAAATGTACTACCTGCCATTCCGTAACCGGAGACCTTGCCGGCATTGGCGCAAAATACTTGGATGTGAGGGCCCTTCAAGGCGCAATGCTGTCTGGAGAAGAAAGAGGGGCGTTATCGGAAGCTCCCAGGAAGACGGTGACGGTGACGCTCCGTACCGGAGAAACCGTGGAGGGTACGCTCGACCAGATCGACGACTTCATCGTTTCGCTCACCGATGCTAACGGAGTCTATCGCAGTTTTCCGCGCCAGGGAGATGTTCCCAAGGTGGTCGTGAAAGACCCGTTGCAACCGCACCTGGATATGCTTCGGACCTTCAAAGATGAAGACATCCATAATCTGACTGCCTACCTGGTGACACTGAAATGAAGATGGCAAGAAATCTCGTGCTCGCAATTTCCATCATTGGCTTAGCTGGCGCAGCGTCAGCACAAGGGCTGGACCCTGTGTTGCTGACTAAACCAGCGACGGATTCCTGGCCCACGTACTCCGGAGATTATTCCGGCCGGCGTTTCAGCTCACTGACGCAAATCAATCAAACGAATGTGAAGAACCTGGGCCTTGCCTGGGTAAGCCACCTGGCTCCCGGACCCGGTCCCACCGGACCGTTTGTCAGGCACGGTCCGGGCAACCCGGCGACGATCATCGGCGGTGAGATTGAAGAGGCAGTTCCGGTACGCGGCGCGGGGCATATCTCAGGCGCGGTCCTGCAAGTGAACGGCATCCTTTATGTTTCAATCCCGGACAATGCCTGGGCCGTCGACGCTCGCAACGGAATCGTGCTGTGGCACTACTTCTGGAAGACCAAGGGCGGTACCCACATCGGGAACCGGGGCATGGGTATGTATAAGGACTGGCTCTTCTTTGAGACGCCGGACGACTACCTGGTTTCGCTGGATGCCAAAACCGGCAAGGAGCGTTGGCACAAGGTCATCTCGGACTTCAATGAGCAATACTTCTCGACCATCGCGCCCATTGTGATCGGCAATCACTTGCTGGTCGGCACCGCCGATGATTTGGATGCCCCGGGCTTCTTGCAATCCTTTGATCCGGAAACCGGCGACCTGCAATGGAAGTGGTACAGCGAACCGGAAAAGATGGGAGATCCCGGATCGCAGACCTGGCCGAACCTGGACGCCATGCGTCATGGCGGTGCGGGTACCTGGGTTCCAGGAAGCTATGATCCCAACCTGCATCTTTATTATTTCGGAACCGCCAACCCCACTCCTGCCTTCTCCGGTGTGACCCGCGAAGGAGACAACCTATATACGTCCTCCATCGTCGCCCTGAACGTTGATACGGGAAAGCTCGCCTGGTATTTCCAGCCATCGCCGCACGATACCCACGATTGGGATGCGGCCCAGACTCCGGTTATCGTCGACGGAGAATTCAAGGGCAAACCACGCAAGCTATTGCTCGACGCCAGCCGAAACGGATATTTCTTTGTCCTCGATCGCGTCACCGGCGAGCACTTACTAACTGTGCCTTATGCGGATTCGCTCAACTGGGCAACAGGCATTGATAAGTTAGGCCGCCCTGTCGGTAATCCGGAAAAGGATGCCTCCCCGGGCGGGGCCCTGGTATCTCCTGATTCGGATGGCATTGTAAATTGGCAGCCGCCTACGTATGATCCGCAAACCGGGCTCTTCTACGTAGCCACCGACGAGGTCTATTCAGTTTTTTATCGTACGGAACCGAATGTCAGGGCGCTGCAGGGTCTGAACGGTATTCAAGAGCAGAGAGTGGGAAATTCGGGAAAATACATCACAGCGATTGATTACAAGACAGGCAAGATCGCGTGGCGGCATCTGCAGGTTTCAGCCGGAGAAGGCGAAGGCAATACCGGACTGACCACAACCGCCGGGAAATTGCTTTTCGGTGGCGACGCCAACGGCAACCTGGTCGCGTACGATCCGGCAAACGGAAAGCCGCTTTGGCATACCCACCTCGGCCAGGTATCGAATGCCGTCGAAACCTACATGCTTGACGGACACCAATACATCCTGGCTGCCTCTGGCGATACTCTCTACGCCTTCGCTCTAAACTTCTAGGCATGACTCTGAGCTGCCCCTGGTACCCGAATCCCAGGGCAGCGGAAAAATGAACGGTTTCTGCGGAAACGAGATAAAGAACAGACAAGGGCCTAAAGAGGGTGTGTGAGAACTCGCTTTTTGAAGGGTACGGCCTTTAGGCCGTACGTTTAGTAGTCAAGATGAATCGGCTTCAGCCGCTGAGGACTGCTTAAACGATCAAAAGAGATGCCTCAGGGGCTTAAAGCCGGTGCCCTTCAAAAAGGGAAGACGTAGCCCAGGGGCTAAAGCCCTCATCAGACCCAACCATTGCGGCACGGCTGAAGCCGTGCCCTGATACAAAGCATGAGCGCGGTGACTTGGAATTGGTTCTGACGCAGACTCTAAAGGCCAGATGATTTTGCTGCGTTTGTGTACGGACTAAAGCCCGTACCTACCCGCCCGTACTTTTCAGCATTGAGTTTTTCCGCAGCCCGCTAGGGTAGTGCGTCACTGATTTAATCGATTATGTTTCAGCCGGTACGAGCGAGAGAGCTCGGCTAAACCCGCTGGGATTGCCAGCGCTAAAGCGCATGAATCGGAGCGGAAGACTTTCCGGAGCGCTGAAGCGCTCCTTCCCCCGCATGAATGCGGGGGCTTTCTCGCAATAATCGACAATATCACCGACGCACTACACTAGGGAAGCTCACGATAGTGCGCCACACGAACCGTTGCTGGAGCAGCCAACGCTACCAGGCTGTCGACATCGAATTCCTTGTAAAGATCGAGACAAAAGAGTTCTGGCGCCTGTTCGAACTCGACTGGCAGGTTAAATACGTAACTCAGACTGTGCATACCGTTGCGCACCGAGATTTCCGAAAACAATCCCGGCTCAAGGGCCGCAGCGACCAGCCCAATCGCCTGGGTCCGTATGCCTCCCGTTTCGAGTCGCACTTTGGCAGCGCCTGTACGTTTCTCCGCCCAGCGAACGACACCGATGAGTTGAGCGGCCTCTATGCCAATGGTGCGGTCGCCGACAACATCCAGCATCTGGGCAAATTCAAACGCGTTGTCTTTCCAGGAATTGCCGGTGAAGACCAAGTCCAATGCCAGCACCTGCTCGCCCCTCGCGAGACGGTCAGAAACAACGTCAGTGGCAGCTTCCCGGCCATCGTCATTCAGCACAATGGTAACCGGCGCAGTATCGGAGCTCTGTGCAATCGATCGGAGCCACACTCCGTTTGCGCTCAACTGATTGCTCGCCTCAAAAAGATAGGAAAGGGACTGTACATCTCTGCGCTTGGTCGTAGCGACCGCCCATGCTTGCCGTATATCGACGGGCTTATAGCGAACGACGTCTTTCAGCTTTGTCCTCTTGGCGCTGGACCAGGCCGCTTTGGCTGACGGATCAGAGGGAATGGGATCCCGGGTGATCTCAGCAGCCAGTTTCTGGGCAAGACTGAGTATGGTCAGGTTGTCTTTCGGCAGGCCGACTCGTAATTCTTCATAACTCTTGATTTCAGAGGCAACGCCGTCCTCGTTGTCTATGAGAGGAAGCCCGAATTGCTTGCTGAAGAAACGATAGTCCGCGAGCCGGTTGTCCAGCTGGTAGTTGTGCGTGCCGGGGTCGCGGTTCTCGTGCCAGGTGAAAACGTCTTCCTTGCCATAAAGCTTGAAGAACGGCCGCACGTCATCGTAAATTCCTGGCTTCACCAGGCCTGCCCTGAAGCAGCAATCATCTTCAGCGTTGTAAGTCAGGAGTGTGGGCCGCGGCGCTATCATCGCCACCAGGTACGGATAATCCAGGCCTTTCAGGAAGTCCGGCGGCAACTGCTCAAGGTCACCAACTTCGCTGTATCCGTTGGCTTCTATCTTCGATCGCAAAGAAGAAAAACCAGCCACCGGATTGGTCGCTCTCACCCGCTCATCGAGCGAGCTCAGCACGATGGTTTGCCAGCCACCGCCCGACAGACCAGTTACGCCAATCCGAGTCCGGTCTACGTTCGGGTCGTTGTAGAGGTAATCGAGGCCCCTGCGCATTTCCAAATAAAAGATGCCCAGTAGGTTGGCGCCGGCCAGGTCCAGGTGCGCACCGAACCAATGGCCGTTTCCTTTCTCATTGAGCTCGCCATGCAAGAACCAATCCAGGCTCAGCGCCACCACCCCGTGTTTGGCGTAATTGATGCACCGCTTCTGCTTGAACTCAATGGCTTTTCCCACCGCACCCACGTGGCCGTGCACGTTCAGGATCGCCGGCATTTTGCCGCTCGGATGCTGAGGTTCATAGAGAAGCGCAGTGGAATAGAAACCGGGAACAATCTCGTAACGCAGCTTGCGAATGCGATAGCCTCCACCGGTCTCGATCACTCCAATCTCTTCGAACCTGGGCGCTGAGTCCACCCACTCCTTGGGCCATCCATGAAACGCTACATCATCGATCAGGTGGCGCCGGAGTCGCGCAGCTTCCGCAGTCCACTCCTGAGGCGCAGAAGGAACTTGCGGAGGTGCAGCCACCTGGTTGAGTAAATATTGCCGGACCTGGAATTCTGCTACCGCCGGCGACAGAACCTGGTACTTGAGTAGAGGAGTTACGTATTCTTCCTCCATCGTATTCAGGTTAGTTGTCTCGCTTTGTGGCCAACCACGACCTGCGCATAAAAGCGTGAACAGCAGCAGCCCACAACTTATCGCTCCGCGGCAATTGCTCTGAGCCCGCCCCTCCACCTGGGCGAACCTGGATCTGTTTCTGGTGCGCGAGGGCTCACGAAGCAACGTGATTGCCGCTCGCTCCAGCATGGACGGCGCCGGCGACAAGCTGCCTGCCTGTACCTGCGAGTTACGGTTGTAGCCGCCCTGGCCTTCCATGACGGCAGGCGCGAGAAATGCCGGTGCTTCGTCCATGGGTTGCAGCCGTCCTTGCGCCGCGCCCATAGAATAGCCGACTGACAATCTGATTACCTTGCCGGGCCCGGACCGACGGTGCCTCGGATGTTTTCCTCTGGGGGAGGGTGAATCTCGATATCGAAGTTGGAGAGCCCGCGCCACGTGCACGCTGGCTGGCCGGAAGACCCTGGGATGCGCTTCAGAACCGCGTCAACCGATCCAGTATCGCCCGCGAAATTGCCTTTTTCAGCGGAGAGGCTTGCTTCCAGGATCGGTTCTGACTTCTTGCAGGTTGATGTCATAAACCTTGACCTCGCGCCAGCCTATACTCTCCATCGCAGCCTTGAATTCGAGCGCTCTGGGATACGTCTCTGAATCGTCCAAGCGCCGATGTCCGTTCGCATCCAATCCGCTGATGGTGAATTCTCTCGCTCTGCCCGGCATTTCATGTCCCCGCTACCACTGCTTCCATATTACCGTCGCTTATTGGCGCCGGGATGCAATGGATGAGCAGACCGAGGCGGTGGAAATGTGGACAAAATCATCTGTCCTGACCACAGATCCTGGTTTGCAGGGACGGAATGCAATTCGCAGTTCTCACGCAGGGGCTAAAACCCAGATCTTTGTCGGCCTCATCGGCCCGACTGAAGAGGCTGCGGAAAAAGGTCGAATAGGGAGCGAAAGACGTTCCCTCAGCGGCTAAAGCCGGACCTGTTTTCAATCTTTTACGGACGGCCTTCAGGCCGTCCCCTTCAAAGAATTCGGGTTTTTCCGCAGCCTGTAAAGTCGGGCCCTGATACAAAGCATCAGCGCGGTGACTCCCGAAAAATTCGCGCATTCCGCAGATTTCGATCTGTCCAGCCCGGATCCCCGCACCAACGATCGCCACCCGAAGTGCGTTATTGTGTTTCATATGAAAATTGTTCTTCTGCCCTCTCCTCTCCGGGCCGCCGGCAGGTTAGCTGCTCTGTTCCTTCTTTGTGCGCCCCTTGTCGCCCAGACTATGCCGCCACTCAAACGCCAGCCCACGCCGGCAAAGGTGGTAGAAGAGCACATGGCCGCCTTCTCCAGTTGCGATTGGCCGCGCCTGATGGCGCAGTTTCCTGAGAATGTGGAGTTCTTTGGCCCTAACGGACAAGTAGTTCGCGGCAAAGCAGCACTGGGTCAGATGTTTGCTCAAGTGGTGAAGCCGCCTTCGCAGGGAGGCACCTGCGGCCTGAAAGTTGTCGCCGAGCACACCTTTGTGGTTGGAGATACCATCAACGTCCAGTGGCGCGCGGACTCCCCGTTACTCAAGGAGAGTTATCGTGGAGCGGATGCCTATGAGACCCACGACGGCCTCATGGCCGCTCAAGTAACCACCTGGAATCCTGCCGAATTGAAGTGGAAAGTACCGCCAACCGCTTCCCATCGCTGATTACCGTACCCTGATTGCGTCCGTATTCCAGGCAACCACGGATCTCGGTACTGCGCTTGCAAGGTCCAGTCCTTTTTTCCAGAGGGTTCACAGGCTCAATTTGTTTATGATGGGTGCGATGCGAACCATTGCTCCATGTGAAGAGTGTCAGGCAATCCTCATGGAATACGAACGGGCCTGTCTCGATTTTTGGCTGAACGCAAGTGAGGAAACACGGGATGCCTGTCGTGCGATAAGGCAGCTTGTTGCCGGCGGAACTGAGGCTGACGTGGCTCACGCTCACCAGTTGCTTGCCCCCTTTAAGGCATTTAAGACTCCTGTGAACGACGATGCCAGCATGAGGGCCTCCCGCATAGGCCCGCTGGTGTATCGAAAGATTCAGCATGAGGCCAAAACCGGTCACCACGTAAGTCTTCGCCCGGTATGGTTTCGTCCCTCGCCACCGTCCGACCTTTCATAACAACGCGTAACCAGTCTGCATGATTGTGCGGGTCGCCGTAACCAACCGGCATTGAGAGCAAGTGACTACAGAACACGAACTTCGCCAGAAATTACGAAAGATAGCCGCTCTCTTCGAGGGCGCCACGACTGAGGGTGAGCGAGACGCCGCAGCGGCAGCAACCAATCGAATTCTCGCCGCACTTAAGAGTGCCCAGCAGTCCGAACGCACCATCGAGATGCAGTTCGCGCTGCCTGATCGCTGGAGCCGGCGTTTGTTTACAGCATTGTGCCGCCGCTACGGGCTCAGGCCCTACCGGTACCCGCGCCAGCGTCAGTCGACTGTGGTGCTGCGAGCCCCCGAATCGTTCATCAAGAACACGCTATGGCCTGAGTTTATTGAAATCAAGGATGCCCTCGACGGATACCTGAACGAAGCGACAGAACGGATCATTCGCGAAGAGGTCTTCGGGAATTCCCAGGAGCCAGAAGAGCGGGCGGAAGCGGCTACTCATTTCTAGACGACAGGTACCCCTGGAAACTCCCAGCCAGGTCTCGAGCCCAACGGTAGCCGGATAGTAAAATTGCAGCCGCAGAACCTATCACTCTCCGGAACCCGGTAAGTGCAGGGAGGACGCTCCATGCTCAAAGCTCGCCTGCGCCAACCACTTCGCGCCCATCACGCCCTCCCGATATGTCTGCTTCTGGCTGCTGTTTGGGTGGACACGATTCCTGCCCGCGCCGCCCAGCAAACCGGCATTCCTTCTGAAACCATCACCTTGCCAAATCTCCGGCAGCCAGTTGAGATTCTGATCGATCACTGGGGCGTGCCCCACATCTATGCTAAGAACGAGGCAGATCTCTTTTTTGCCCAGGGCTTCAATGCAGCCCGTGATCGGCTCTTTCAGATCGATCTGTGGCGCCGGCGTGGTCTTGGCCAATTGTCTGAGGTATTCGGCCCGGCTTTTATCGAACAGGATAAGGCCACCCGCTTGTTTCTCTATCGCGGAGACATGGGCAAGGAATGGGCTGCCTATGGTCCTTCCGCGAAGCAGATTGCAGAACACTTTCGTGGCCGGCATCAACGCGTACATTGATTGGCTGGCGCAACATCCCGATCGCGCCCCGTGGGAATTCAAAAAACTCGGCTACGCGGAAGGTCGAGCTCTTCCCGGAGGCCGTCGAAGTGGAGCGCCGAAGACGTTGTCCGTATCCGCAGCCATGGTTTGACTCGCAATCTCAATAGTGAGGTGGCACGATCCGCGGTAGCGTGCGCCGCCGACCTCAAATCAGATGAAGTCCGCATTGCATTGCAACCTCCCTGGCACACGCAGATGCAGGCGGGCATCGATCCGTGCCTGCCGAAAAATCTCCTCAACGTTTTCACCCTGGCGACTCAGGAAGTGCGCTTGACCCCTGCCGCACTCAAAGCAGCGGCGGGCGCGAACCCTTCACCCGTAGTCGAGATGGCAGATACCGAACCGCCCACAGATACTCTGGAGGGCAGCAACAACTGGGTGATTGCGCCATCGAAATCCGCCACTGGGCGGCCCATCATGGCCAACGATCCGCATCGCGCCTATTCTGAGCCAAGTTTGCGCTACATCGCTCACCTCGATGCCCCAACGCTGCACGTGATCGGAGCCAACGAACCAGCACTTCCTGGCATCTCGCTCGGACACAACGACTCCATTGCCTTTGGCTACACCATCTTCCCCATTGACCAGGAAGACCTCTACATCTACGAGCTGGACCCGGCAAATCTGAACCAGTACAAGTATCGCGGAGCTTGGGAGCCGTTCCGAATCGTTCGGGAGCAGATCAAGGTCAAAGGGCAAGCTCCGGTGCCGGTTGACCTCTCATTCACCAGGCATGGTCCGGTGATCTACGTCGACCAGCCAACCCGCCGGGCCTTTGCTGTAAGGAGCGCCTGGCTGGAGCCCGGCATGGCGCCCTATTACGGGTCGGTGCGCTACATGCGCGCCGCGAACTTCGATCACTTTCAGCACGCAACGGAGTCCTGGAGCGCGCCCAGCTCGAACCTGGTTTATGCGGATGTGAAGGGCAACATCGGCTGGGTGGTTGGAGGCCTGGCGCCCATTCGTCCCAATTGGGATGGATTGTTGCCGGTGCCCGGCGACGGACGCTTCGAGTGGGCCGGCCGCTGGCAAGCCGGGCAACTGCCGCGAGTCTACAATCCCGTCTCCGGCTACATCACCACCTCGAACGAAATGAATCTTCCGGCTGGCTATCCTTACCAGGAACGCAAACTTGGTTTTGAATGGGCAAACGCCTCGCGCCATCAGCGCATCGATGAAGTCATGTCCAAGGCGAGCAAACTATCGATAGAAGACTCGATGCATCTCCAGAACGATGAGGTATCGATCCCGGCGAGACGCCTCATTGTGCTATTGAAACTTCTTTCAAGCGACGACCCAAAAACCACGGCGGCCCTTGGCATCCTTACCCAATGGAATTCGAGCGTTGACGCCGGCGTGCCGGCATCCGCCCTCTATGAGGTTTGGTTCAGCCGCCATCTTGGCCGAAACTATGAGCGTGCCATCCTCAGCCACGGAGCAGCCGAAGCAATCGCCGAAAACACGTCCGGTCCCGACCCGGCAGCCATGCTGGATACCCTGGAGCATCCCGAAACACGCTTTGGCGCGAACGCGGCCGAGAAACGAAACCAGCTGCTCCTTACAAGTCTTAGTGCAGCCTACGAAGAAATGGAGAGACTGCAGGGGCCTGACCCGAAGCAATGGAATTGGGCCAAGCTGCAATACAACCTGAGCGAACATCCTTTTGCCGCCATCGTCGATGACGCCACGCGCGCCCGCATCAATGTTGGACCCATTGAGAAGAACGGCGGTCCCTTTGTGCCCAACGCGTCGGGGTATCGCAGCCGCGATTTTCGTCAGACCAGCGGCCCGTCGGTGCGCGTGGTGTTAGACGTTGGCAATTGGGACAATTCGAGGGCCGTGAACCACCCCGGCCAATCCGGTGATCCAGCTAGCCCCCACTATCGGGACCTGGCACAGATGTGGCGCAACGGCCAGTACTTCCCCTTGCTCTACAGCCGAACAGCAGTCGAGAACGCAACCGAGAAGAAAATTAAGCTACTGCCCGGCCCCGCTCAATAAATCAAGGGGAGTAAACGCTTATCGGTTCCGGCTCCCACTACATCACCGCGCTGATACCTAGCCAAAGTATCCTGTGATGGTGATCCGCGCCATTGCCGTCCAAGGATATCGATCTCTGCGTGATTTGGTGCTTCCGCTTGGTCAATTGAGTGTCATTACCGGCGCAAACGGCAGCGGTAAATCGAGTGTGTACCGTTCGCTGCGACTGATTGCTGACGTTGCTCAGAACGCTGTCGTCGCCTCCCTCGCCCGCGAAGGAGGCCTCCCTTCTACCTTCTGGGCGGGACCAGAAACCATTGCGCGAAGCGTACGCCAGGGAACTCATGCCGTTGAAGGTTTAGCGAAGCGGAATGTTGCCAGCCTCAAGCTCGGTTTTGGCGGGGACACCTACGGATACAGCATCGACCTGGGTTACCCTGTCCAACCGCCTCCGGCAACGATGTTTGAACTGGACCCGCGCGTGAAACGCGAGTGCATCTGGCACGGTCCAGCGTATCGCAAAGCATCTGCCCTGGTAGACCGGAGGAACAATTTCGTCTGGCTCTCCACCACAAGGGATGAAGAGCCTGTCATGCTCACACAGCATCTATCGGATACCGACAGCATGCTGGCGAGCGTGGCTGACCCGCAGCGGGCTCCCGAGATGCTGGCCGTGCGCGAAGCCGTCCGTGGCTGGCGCTTTTACGATCAGTTCCGTACTGACTCCGAATCACCTGCGCGGGCGGCCCAGGTAGGGACCTTTACCCCGGTTCTGCATCACGATGGCAGCAATCTCGCCGCTGCCATCCAAACCATCATGGAGATTCGTTCCGATGAAGCACTCGCCACGACACTCGAAGACGCCTTTCCCGGCAGCCGTCTCTACGTTGAAGACCGAAACAGTCGCTTCGAGCTACAACTACAGCAGCATGGCCTTCTGCGTCCTCTCTGCGCCGCTGAACTCTCGGACGGAACGCTACGGTACTTGCTCTGGACCGCCGCTCTCCTTACACCGCGCCCGCCGGAGCTGATGGTTCTGAACGAGCCCGAAACGAGCCTCCATCCAGACCTATTGCCCGCGCTCGCCAGACTGATCCTGGCTGCGATATCACAGACACAAATCATTGTGGTTTCTCACGCTCAAACTTTGATCGATGCGCTGGCTTCCGCGCCTATATGTACACGCCTGCATCTTCAAAAGGACTTCGGGGAGACCAAGCTCGAGGGCGCGACACTGTTTAATATTCCCAAGTGGAATTGGCCAACTCGGTAAGTCCGGGTATGCGCTCAGGGAGCGAGAGGAGTAGAGCCCGTATCGGACATACTCTCTGTGTGCATTTGAATGTTTGAAGTGTTCGGCGTATTCCGCACTTCGTAAGTGGATTTCAGTGCAGCATCGCCGGAATTGTTCATCCAACTGTTGTATGAGAATCCTTGTGATCGGCGGGAATGGCTTCATCGGCTCACGATTGGTGAGTGAATTGCTCGGTTCCGGACATGAAGTCGCGGTTTTTCACCGTCGCTCCGATGCTGGTCTTGCCGACTCTGGGGTTGTACAAATCCAGGGAGACAGGAATCGGCTTTCCGATTACGAAGGTCAGCTGCGCCGATTTTCTCCTGATGTCATCGTCGATCTGATCCTGAGTTCGGGAGAGCAGGCGCGGCAACTGGTGGAGACCGCGCACGAAATTGCGCGACGAGTGATCGCGATCAGCAGCATGGACGTCTACCGTGCGTGGGGAGTGATGCTCGAAGTGGAAGCTGGCCCATTGGATCCGTTGCCGATCACGGAGGACTCCCCACTCCGCACCACTCGAAAGCTCTACCCGCAGGAGCAGGTGAAGATGCTGCAGAACACCTTCACTTGGCTCGACGAGCATTACGACAAGATCGCGGTCGAAGAGGCCATACAGGGCGATCCTGCGGTGCCGTGGACCATCTTACGGCTGCCGATGGTGTACGGCCCGGGCGATCCCCTCCATAGATTCTTCCCGCTGCTGAAACGCGTCGCGGATGGGAGATCCTCCATACTTTTTTCCGAGGATCTCGCCGCGTGGCGGGGGCCGCGAGGATATGTGGAGAACGTTGCGCACGCGATTGCGGTCGTTGCAACATCGGATCAGGCAGCCGGACGCATCTATAACATTTGTGATGAGCCAAGCCTGTCAGAACTCGCGTGGCAATCGAAGATAGCAAAACAGATGAACTGGAATGGGAAGTTCGTCCTGTCGCCGAGAGGACAGACGCCAAAGCATCTATGGCAATCCGGAAATACGGATCAGCATGTGGTCGCGAGCTCCGACCGCATCCGGACAGGGTTGGGCTACGAGGAACCGGTTGAAATCGAGGAAGCGATACGACGAACGATCGCCTGGGAGCAGCAAAACCCACCCAGCATCGTCAATCCCCAGCAGTTTGATTACAGTGCTGAAGACGCGGCCCTCGCCAATGTGCCGTGAGTTCCAATGGCGACTTAAGCACGGTCGACATGGAAGTTGGCTATAGCGGTGCTTTGAAGAGAAGGTAATTTAACGCTGAATGACAAGAAAGTCTCATCCGAAGCGGGATCAGCGGTCTGGGCGCGCACTAACAGATCTTCGCGATCAGTTTTGGCCAGCTGCCTGCTGGTGCCTGGGTGGCTTGGGAACTTCAAGAGGAATCTGGATGCTGCCGGCGCGGCCGGTAGCCGTGTCCCATACGCCCAAACTGAGGAATTGATCGCCCTTCGCCAGGTTCAGCTGCTGGTCGAGAATAATGGGCCGGTTGGGATCGTGACGAAAGACGTCCTCTTTGAAAGTGATTGTAACCTGCCGGGCGTCGCGCTCCTCCAGGCTCCCGTCACGATTGAGCGCGATGACGGCGACGCCGAAGACGACCTGGTGTTTTCCGTCAACTTGTTTCACTGTCAGCGCGCCAATCGGCACTGTGTAGCGAATCAAGAATGGAGCTGCCCCCTTCTTTGCAGGAATTGGAGGTAAGGAACCCGAGGGCCTGTCCAGCTTGGCAAGAGAGGGGTCAGATGCGGGAAGTACTCGTGCCTGAAAGATGATGGGATGGTTGTTCGGCTCGCGAATTTCGAGCTTCTCTCCGTTCGCGAGAAGGCGCGTTCTGGACTTAGGAGGCTCGTCTGTATCGCGAAGGCTGCCGTCAGCGAAGTATCCCCTTCGATAGCTGAGGTTGTACCTGGGTCCGTCCACGGCGACGCGGATCTTGTGCCATTTGTTATCGAAATGCAGGTTAGACGGTGAGTAGGTGAGAGTGTAAAAGCTGGTATCCGTGCTGAGAAAATGCTCCGTAGCCTCTTTCAACCCGTTGTCGTTGTAGAAAGCTTGTCCGCCCGTAGCCTGGGCCTGCTCGTTCATGATGATGTGCTCGGTCCCAACGGCCATTACTGCTGGGCCGAAAATCACCTGGAGCCCACGAGCATCAATCGGGTAGATGGCGATGCGTTCCTGATCGAGCTCATCGTAGAGATCGCGCCAGCCAGCGTCATTCTGCAGAGACATGGCGTCAGGTATAAGAGTGTGAACGCCGGAGCCACCGGAGAACCATAGAACATTCTTTCGACCGGGAAGCTCACTTAGGGCTACGGCTATCTGCTGCAGCGTTTCAAGATCTGTCAGGTATTCGCTTCCCATCGGAGGAAAGCGCGGAAGCACTTTATGCACGGCATCGAGCAGCAGCTTGCGATCCGAAGTGAAGTTCTGCACGAGAAAACAGCCTGAGCCTGCACGCAGGTAGATCGCGAGAGGCTGCCCTTCTGGCTGTTCATTCAAAAACTTCGTCAACTCGTAATTGAGATACATCTGATCGGCCAGGTCGAGGCGGGCAATGTCGATCAACACGACATTCAGAACAGGCGGGAGGTGCAGGAGATAGTCGTTGCTATAGACGCCAGGCGTGTCCTTAGGCAGTATGGCCGCCGCAGGCATGCCGGCGTGCTCCTCGAAAGAAGCAATCACCTGCGGCTGTTTGTTATCGAAGATACGAAAGGCGGACTGCGGCAGACCATGCACAGGATTGCCATTCTTGTCTGTCACCGTAACATCGGTAAGAACGGCACGGGTGTTGGCATGAAATGTGTATGTTGATTGACTCGACGGGGTTTGCGCGGCAGGTTGCGCCTGTGTCCGCAAGGGAAAGAGGGCTGGTGCGCAACAACCAGCAACTGCCAGAACCAACGTAGAGCGCCGTGAAATCATCGGTTTACCGGGAACATGATTTCTGTCCAACACATTATCGACGGAAGGATGGGTTGGCAAGTTGCTAGCAAAAATTCCTGTCCCGAACGAAAGCCTGGGGACCTTGCTGACCACAAGATGAGTCATCCCTTACTGATTACAGCATCGGCGAGCACCTCGTGTATGTATCCTTCGCATGGTCTAAGGCTTCTGTCGCTTACGATGACGTGTTCCGTTTAGCCACAAAGCACCGTCTCGGCCTCTTCAATGTAAGCTCCGACCAATCAGAACTATGGTTGCCACATGGAGACCACCTCACGCTAACGCTTTAAGAAGTGGGGCGCACATCTTGAACGAATGCGCCGATTGTTCGACCCTCTTCCCCTAGGAACGGCTGTCCCAGTTAAACCCACTGCTCGTCAAAGTGGATAGCCGGACCCTGCGGCGTTTTGGGGGACTAATGCAAAATACGCTTTTCTCCAGCTTCCGGTTACTGCACGGTGAGGATTACCTTGGTGGAAACCGAGGCTCCGGTCTTCATGTCCGTCGCAATCACCTGCACGATGTAGCTCTGCTGATTGAAAGAGAACCCGTTTTGGCTGGCACAGCTACTCAAGCTGAGTACCGCACCCAACGACAGAGCCGCCATCAACGCCACCAGGAACAGGCGCCGCATCTGGCGCAGCCGCTTCAGGCCTGCCAAGGGCAGCAGCAGGAAGCCCAACGCAATCGAGGGTAAAGGTCCACCCGAAGATGGCTTCTCGTTGTACGCTGTCTGGTTATTGCTGGTTTGGAGGGTGAGCGTGACCGGAATTGCCGGACTGCCCGCCGGGATCGTTGCCGGCGAGAAAGTCGCGGTGGCGCCGGGAGGCAGGCCGGTTGTGCTGAAGCTTAGCGCATCGGGATAGGTTGCGGCGCCTCCAGGGGTAAACATGAGGGAGAAGGTCGCCGCTCCCCCTGGAGCCACGGTCGCAATCGAGGCGTCGTGATATAGACGTTCCCGCTGCTGTCGCTGCCCTCCGGCGACATATAGCCGACGGTGCCCAGCACTTGTCCAGGGACGGATTCCTGCTGGAAGGTAACGGTTGCCCCGTCCGTGCTCACAGCTTTGGCTGGATCGAGCTTGGCCAGCCCGAAGTCAAGGATTTTGATCCTACCATCTTTGGTTATGAAGATGTTTTCCGGCTTGAGGTCGCGGTGAACGATTCCGGCATCGTGTGCGGCCGCCAGTCCGCGGACTAGTTCCACGCCGAGGTCGACCACTTCCCGCAGCCGCATGGGGCCTTTACGAAGGCGGTCTCGCAGGGTTTCGCGCTGCAGCAACTCGGTGACGATGTACGGCGATCCGTCGTACTGGCCGACGTGAAAGATCGAAACAATATTTGGGTGATTGAGGGCGGCTGTGGTCTGCGGGGTGAGTGTACCTGGACATACGTTACGTTGTGGACCTGAGACATCCGTTACAAGCCCCTTGCGCTGCCGATGATTCCAGCTGAGAGGTACGACAAAACATATATCCGGTCGTCGAGGCCGTGGGAATGTGGGAATCCCAAGGGGATTTCCAAAGAGTGTGGGAAGGGTGGGAAGCCGGTTTCATGGCTTTCCACCCTTTCC
Organism: uncultured Acidobacteriaceae bacterium; assembly: GCA_963717225.1. Taxonomy (GTDB): domain Bacteria; phylum Acidobacteriota; class Terriglobia; order Terriglobales; family Acidobacteriaceae; genus PALSA-350. The sequence goes on from CAVQWB010000019.1 coordinate 329,856, forward strand.
ACGCTCTGTCATTTCCATGGCCTGCTTTTCGCCCAGCAAATGCTGGATAAATCGATATGCCGCCACCCAGTGAAATGTGCCGCAAGGTGCTTATCGGTACTCATCGATTGTCAATGAGTGACTTGGCGATTTATCACCAACTGAGGCGGGCATTCGTGTCGGTGAACAAACTCATGGGCGTCGAGTGTCCGGTTTGGTCGTTTCTCGTCAACTTGCCGGCTTGAGGAACCGAAAGCCTCGCCGACTCTCGGCCACTAATGTTTGTGGCGCGCATCCTCATCGCGCCTTGCTCCCACGCGATGAAGCCCTTGCCGGAAGCCCTGTCTCTACGCTTTCTCGAGCACAAGATGGGTCGCGTATTCCGAAGTCTTGCGTTCGGTTATGGAAAACCCCAACGCATGAAGGTCCAGACCATCGAACAACAGTTCTCCTTGACCGAGAAGAACGGGTACCGACGCGATGTGGAGAGAGTCGATTAGGCCAGCTCTTAGATACTGCCGCACTGTGGCCACGCCGCCTCCGATCTTGACGTCTTTGCTGCCGGCAGCCTTCTTCGCAAGGACCAGCGCCTCCTCGAATCCGCCCGTCACAAAGTGGAAGGTGGTTCCCCCTTCCATCACCAGAGGTTCACACTTGTAATGCGTGAGAACGAAGGTGGGTGCGTGGTACGGCGGATTGTCACCCCACCAGCCCTTCCATGAGCCGTCTTGCCATGGGCCGCGCACCGGACCGAACATGTTGCGGCCGAGGATGAAGGCACCGAAGTTCTCCATCGCCCGCTGAGCAAACATATCGTCTACATCCCCCGAGGTTCCCCCCTCCTTCCCGACCATGGAGCAAAAGGTCTTCGTATGAAAGAACCACTGAAACATCTCCGGTCCCCGCTTCCCCAGCGGATCGTTGAGGCTCTGTTCGACCCCAGCGCTGAAACCGTCCAACGAAACACCAAATCCCGCTACCCGAACCTTTGACATCCCATTCCTCTCTCACTGTGGTTGTGCTGACTCTCGTACATTTCAGTGTGCGATGAACTTACGCCGTCGCTGCTCGCTCGCGTTCGTGATTTCAGTCATATCGCCGGTCGGACGGATCTCGAAAATCGTCCCATACTTTACCGCCGGATGCTGCGACATGAGTTGAATCGCATGATTCATGTCGCGCGCCTCAAGCACAAGAATGCCGCCCAGTTGTTCCTTGGTTTCGGCATAGGGACCGTCGGTGGTCGCGACTTTGCCGTTCTTCCAATACAAGGTCAACGCTGTTTCACTGGGTTGAAGGGCTTCTCCACCAACGAAGTGCCCGTTCGCGCGAAGATGGTCGTCATACTCGAAGCATTCATCGAACATTGCTTCTCGCTCTTGCTCGGTCATGGCCGCGTGTCTTGCTGGATCGTAGTATCCCAAACAGATGTATTTCATCGGTCTCTCCTTATGTTGTTGCCACCAGCGCAGCCCGCGCACTGGATTGTTCACCCTATAGTCGTCCGGGAAAGGGGAATTCGACAGCAGAGCAGTTTTTTTATTTCAACTCCTCGAGCCGCCCCGAAAGGAACCGCCGCTCCGCCTCCTGCGGAGCAAGCGCAAGCGCCTTCTCATACGATGCACGGGCCTCCGGAAGCCGCCCTAGCCTGCGACACAGATCCGCACGGGCGGAGTGCGCAAGGGAATAATTGGCGAGTTCCTCGCGCGCCAGAAGGTCATCGATGAGACAAAGCCCCTCCGCCGGACCTTCGTGCATGGCGACGGCAACTGCACGGTTGAGTTCCACAACCGGAGATGGCTGAATCCGCATCAGCCGGTCGTAGAGCAGCGTGATCTGGCGCCAGTCCGTGGACGCCGCCGAGGAACTCTCTGCGTGAACTGCCGCGATGGCCGCCTGCAGGGTGTAAGCACCGAAACGGTGCGATCGAAGGGCGCTCTCGGTGAGAGCGATGCCTTCGGCGATCTGATCTCGATCCCACAGTGACCGATCCTGCCGGTCCAGAAGAATCAGCTCTCCTTCTGCAGAACTCCGAGCGGCGCGACGCGATTCCTGCAACAGCATGAGCCCCAACAGGCCCATGACCTCGGGTTCGGGGAGAAGGTCGAGCATAAGTCTACCCAGACGGATCGCTTCGCGGCTCAATTCAGCGCCTGTTGCTTCCGCTGAATAACCCGCGTTGAAGACCAGGTACACCACCTGAAGTACTGCCCCCAACCTCGCCGATAATTCCTGCGAAGCCGGCACCTGGTAAGGAATCGCCTTATCGCGGATTACGGCTTTCGCGCGAACGATGCGTTGAGCAAGCGTCGCCGGCGTAACCAGAAATGCCCGCGCAATCTCCTCCGTTGTCAGGCCGCAGACTTCACGTAGTGTGAGCGCAACCTGCCCCTCCGATGGCAGCGCAGGATGGCAGCACGTCAAGATGAGACGAAGACGATCGTCCTCCAACTCTTCTTCCTGGGGCGCTTCATCGACGCGCGCTTCGAGTTGGAGTGCGATGTCGCTCTGTGCGGCGTCGAAGCGTGCCCGCCGGCGCATCACGTCGATGGCCTTGAATCGCCCGGCCGATATGAGCCAGGGGCGCGGCTTGTCGGGAAGGCCGGTCTGCGGCCAAGTCTCCAGGGCGGCAGCGAAAGCCTCGTGCATGACCTCTTCGGCGAGATCGAGATCGCCGACCAGACGCACCAGCGTAGCCAGAATTCTGCCCGATTCCGACCGGTAAAGAGTCTCTATGGTCCTACTCAGATCTTCGGGCGCATTCGGCGGCATGCATGTCAAACTAGCAAACGGATAGGCTCGACACAACTGCAGTTGGCTGTTTCTCGACCGATCTTCCAGTAATAGGCTAATGACTGATTATGGGCAGCTTTGAACTAGCTCTCCAGCCTTGCCTTAAGCTTCCGTGCGCCCCAGGATGGATGCTTGGCCCGAAGTGCAAAGATCGCGTTCTCGATCGGCTCTAGCGTCGCGTGGGAGCAACTATGCGGGCGGCGGCTGCGATCTACGAGTCCTTCCGGCCCCGTCTCGTTGTAGCGATTGATCCAGCGGTAGCCCGTTGGGCGGGAGATTTCATACTCACGGCACAGGTCCGCTACTGACATCTCCTCTTTCTGATAACGCGACAAAAACTGCAGACGTTGATCCAAGATCCGACTCTCTTTCCAGGGCATACAACATCGTCGTGCGTTGCCCAAAGCTGGGGAACCGTCGCCGTCGCGCTTCGCTGTAAACTATGTCTCCGGTCTGTTTTGTAACGGAAGTGCTAAGTAGGTCAGGGGATCGACCCCTTGCGGACGTTCCCTCAGTCGTCAATCGAACGAATAATTCTCGCCGGATTTCCTCCGACAAGAGTATTCGGAGGAACATCCTTCGTGACTACCGAACCTGCCGCGACGACCGAATTCTCGCCTACTGTTACGCCACCGATGATGGTCGCGCCGGCTGCGATCCACACGCTTTTCTCAATCACGATGGGATTTCCGATTGTGGCGGCGCGTCGCTGCGAGGGTTCAAGGGGATGGCCCGTCGTGATGATGCTCACGTTCGGCCCGATCATCACATCGTCTGCGATGTCGAGACCGCCAAGGTCATAGAAAGTGCAGTTCTGATTTATGAAGACATTATGCCCGACGCGGATTTCGTCCCCACCGGCAGTATAAAATGGAGGAATCAGTAAAAAGCTCTCGTCTACCCTTTTACCGATAAGTTCGCTGAACAAGGCCCGAATTTCGTCCGCATCGTTGAACGTCAAACGGTTAAGTGTGGCGGTGATCGCCATCGCTCGTTTGACGTTCGCCAACATGGCCGCTGATTCCGGCGTCCTGCTGTGAATTATTTTGGTGCGATCGTCATTCGGCATTCGTTATTTTCCTCGGGCTACGGTTGAGCGTGCGTTTCGACGCACGAAGGCCGCGCCGATCTTCTCCGAGTGTAGCCACAAAACGGAAGGGCCGGAATTCACGGGCTTCTAAAACTCTCCGTCCCAGATCCCGTACAACTCGACCGTCCTCTCCCCGCTTTCTCGCAACAAAGCCACCATTGCTTTTCGATTCACGCGTTCGCTAGCCTCCCATTCAGGATCCACAATTGACATGAAGGAATCGCAGACCCCGAGAGCGAATCAGTTGAACCCGCCGAAGACGCAATCGCCCGGGTGGCAGTCTCCTCCTTGACGGGAAAGGAGAGAGCGCGTACTCTCCTTTCCTAGATAGGGGGGAGAGCCTTTGACGAAACCGGTTGAACTTCCGCAGGGCACACTCGAGGTGCTCATCCTCAAGGCGGTCTCGCTCGGTCCGCTGCATGGCTACGGCATCCTGCTGCGCATCCAGCAGATCTCCGGCGAGCGCCTCGAAATCCTGCAGGGTTCCTTCTACACCGCCATCTATCGTCTTGAGCGCCGGGGCTGCATCAAAGGCGAGTGGGGTGCGTCGGAGAACAATCGCCGCGCCCGCTTTTACTCACTCACCGCTGCCGGTACCCGTCAGCTCAAGGCCGACACCGCCAAATGGACCGACATGGCCGCTGTCGTCGCCGGCATTCTCGACAAGAAGGCGCATGAGGTATGAGTCTCCTCGCCGCAATTCGCAAGCTCTGGCACTCCATCGCGCCACGCACCCACAGCGACGTCGAAGAAGAGTTTCGTTCGACCATCGACGCCTACCAGGAAGATTTAATCCGCCAGGGCCTCCCCGAAGAAGAAGCCCGCCGCAAAGCCCGCATCGACCTCGGCCGGCCCGCCGCCCAAAACGAAACTTACCGCGACGCCATCGGCCTGCGCCTCTTCGATGAGTTAGGCGGAGACATCCGCTACGGCCTCCGCGCCCTGCGCCGCAACCCTGGCTTCGCCGCCGTGGCCGTGCTCTCACTCGCGCTCGGCATCGGCGCCACCACGGCGATGTTCTCGCTCATCTACGCCGTCCTGCTGCACCCATTTCCCTACGCCGGTGCCGACCGCATCATGAACCCCGTCGTCATCGACCAGCAACATCCTGACTACTCGGGCTGGTTTCCCCTTAGCAAGGCACAGTTTGATGACCTGCGCCTTGCAGCCCCGGTTGATTCGGCGCTTGGCTTCAACAACTCGGGAATGGAGATAACCGGCGGAGCACTACCGGAAGACATCCAGTGCATCTACCTCACAGAGAATGCCGGAACTTTCTTTGGTGTGCGCCCGCTTCTCGGCCGCAACATCGAGCCATCCGATGCGGAGCACGGCGGCCAATCCGTCGTTGTTCTCAACTACCGCTTCTGGCAGCGCCACTTCGGCGGCGATCCCCACGTCATCGGGCGAACGCTGGAAATCAATCACGCCCGCTACTCCATCATCGGGGTCATGCCGCGCAGCTTCGCATTCAATGACAGCACCGGCGTCGGCGATGTTTACCTGCCGAGCAGTCTCATGCCAAGTTTCAACCTTCCCTTCGTGGCCTCCATACCGTGGATCAAGCTCCGGCCCGACGTCACACTTGCCGCCGCCAACGCGGCGCTCGAGCCCATCGTGCGCCAGTTTGCGAAACAGCATCCCGATCGCTTTCCCGATCACTGGCATCTTGCGCTCGAGCCCATCATCGTGCCTTACCAGCAGGGAACTGGCCGCACCCTGACGCTTCTTCTCGCGGGCGTTGTGCTCTTGCTCATTATCGGCTGCGCCAACTGCTCCATCCTACTGCTGGCCCGTGGCCGCACGCGCCAGCATGAGCTCGCCATCCGCAGTGCGATCGGCGCCAGTCGCTGGCGCATCGTCCGCCAGTTGCTCGTCGAAGCCGTCGTCATCTCCTGCACCGGCGCCGTCCTTGGTGTTGCTGCGTCTTACTGGCTGGCAAAGCTTCCTTTGTTGCTTTCTCCGGATTCCTTTCCAGCCGAATCCGTCATCCGCATCAACGCTCCCATCCTCGCGTTCTCCGTCGCGCTCGCGCTGCTCTGCGGCATCCTCTTCGGTCTTGCCCCCGCATTGCGTCTCTCGCGTCACGATTCCGCGCGTATGCTCCCCGGCAGGCAGATCGGCGTTGTCGCTGCTCCCGCAAAGCATCGCTGGAGCGTTCTCGTCGCCGCGCAAGTCGCGCTCACGCTTCTTCTCATGGCCACTGCAGGCACCGCCATCCGCGGCTTTCTTGAGCTCATGCAGATGCCGCTTGGCTACGATCCCGCAAATGTCATGAAACTCGGCATCCTGCTACACCTCCAAGACCCAGGCGAGTGGAGCCGCATTCAGTCGCGCGAAGCGCGCACCGCTTACATCGAGCAGATCCGGCAGAAGATCGCATCCGTTCCCGGTGTCTCCATGGTCGCTGTCTCCACTGACTCTGCCGGCACCGATGCCACGCCGCCCTATACTGGCGTTGAGAGCTCCTTCAACATGGACGGAACTCGCGATCGCGAGCAGCCGCAGGCCCGTGTGATGCTGGTCGACCAGCGATATTTCCCTGCGCTCCGCATCCCTCTGCTTCAGGGTCGCCTCTGGAATACGGATGAAAACAACCGCGGAGACTTCATCGCGGTCGTCAATCGCGCTTTCGCGACGCGCTATCTCTCACCGTCCAATGCCCTGGGGCGACAGCTACGCATTCCCGGTCTCACGCCTCAGAATCGCTGGGCGGTCACCTCTGCGCAAAGCACCGCCTGGCGACAGATCATCGGCGTCGTCGGGGATGCGCGCAACGACGGCGTCGATCGCCCTGTCGTCCCCGCCATCTACCTTCCGTACACCGCCGTGATACCGTCCAACGTGCAGTTCTTCGTCCGCACCCAGGGCGATCCGCTCACCTACCTGCACTCCATGCGCGCCGCTATCGCATCTGTCGCTTCCGACCAGCAGATCTCCAACAGCACCTTCAACGGCACCTTCACCCTCAAAGAAGCCATCGAGCGCGATGCAGAGTACAGCCGCCAGCGGCTCTTCTCCATATTGTTTGGCGTCTTCTCGGCGCTCGCGCTCGCGCTCGCGCTGGTCGGCATCTTCAGCGTCGTCGCTTACAGCGTCGCACAGCGCACAACGGAGTTCGGGGTCCGCCTGGCGCTCGGCGCTCCCCGCGCGCATGTCCTCTGGGTCGCCGCGCGCATCGCGCTCGTCAGCGCGGCCGCGGGCATTGTCATCGGTCTTGCCTTTGACAGCTTTCTCGGCGCCGTCCTCGCCCACTGGATGAAAAGCGCTTTTGCTGCAGGCAGTCTGTTCGCAGCCGCCACGCTCCTCGCTCTCAGCGCACTCCTCGCCTGCCTGTTGCCCGCCTGCCACGCCATCGCCGTCCCACCCGCCGAAGCTCTCCGCTATGAATAAATGATGCATCCATCGGTCAATGATCAGACTCCTGTCGCCACAGTCGCTTCCGGGTCGTCCGTCATTCGAGAGCAACCGATGGCTTCATCATGCAGAAGCTCCTGACGGAGCGCTTCGCGCTGAAGTTTCACCAGGAGAAGCGGAAAATGGCGGCCTTCGCCCTGACGGCGTACTCCCGCCCGGAATTCCTGAGGGCGGCGGATGGCGCGAGCGGTTTCACTTAGCGGAAAGGAAACGGAGAATCTCATGCATAACTTTCTCTCCCTGGTTCGTTTGGAAAAGAAATTGCGCATGGGCGGACCCGTCGACAATGACCAACTCCTTCGGTTCAGGAGCCTTCTCATACTGCGCGCGGATTCCGGGAAGCCTTGGGCCGTCCCCGCTTGTGTCATCACGAGCCACGATGAACAGTGAACGTGCCTTGAGCTTCTCGGCGGGGCCGATCGGAGAAGAACCCAGAAACACCAGCCGATCAATTTCTCCCGGCTGAGACATAATTGAGGCGTCACCTGCTGCCCAACCGCCTAGGCTCGCTCCCACTACCGATACAGTTTTCGCGCCGGTTCTCCTCAGATAGCCGACGGCGGCCAATACGTCGAAGTAGAGCGGGGCACTCAGAGGGTCGGACTGACCAGGACCACGCGAGTGACCATAGCCACGGAAGTCGATAGCCAATACAAGAAATCCGGCCCCCGTCAAAACCATGGCCTGCTTTTTCCAACTCTCTTTGTTGAATTGCCCGCCGTGGGCGAGCAAAACGCCTCGGCTGCCCTCTCCATAAACGTCACCGTAGACTATGCCACCATCCGCTGTCGGGAAAGAAACAGTCCTTTGCGCAACGAGGCTCTTCGCAAACAGCAGCACCACAATGGCGGCAAAAATGGGACGCACACTGCAAATGTATCATCGGTAATCCTCAGGCGAGTTGTGGCTTCTGTCAGAGCCACCGATGAAGGGCCACCCACGAAAAGGGAAAGCTATCGGCACCCGTCCTCATGCGCCGCAACCCAAAGGCGTGGCCGCCTTGCGCATACAGATGCACGTCATCTGCGGTTCCTTTCGGGAAGAGCAAACATCACAGCGCAGACAACACCTCATGCATGTTTGCCGGGCGACGATGAACGAGACAGTGTGGTTCTCCGGTCTTCGCGGCTTCGCTTAGCGGAGCCGCGAAAATCAGCAACGGCAGAATCGCCCATCGACTCTACTGATCAAGATCCCTTCATGATGATTCCGTGTTTTATCGCTTCTGCCTTGTGTATCCTCGGTCCGCTGACCTGCGCCACGCAGGGGGGGCGGCATTAATAGCGAGGCTACGTACATTTCATTCTCGGTGCCGGGCGCGCTGGGGACTTTGCCGACGAGGTTGGTGTTCGCTTGAGAGAACGAGGTTAGCAGTGAAAAGGCCGGCGCAGTGCGCTCTCCTCTTTATATTGTTGGCGGCAGTTCTTCCCTCCGCCGTAAGTCTGCTGCACGGGCAGACGGTGAGCTTTGAAGGCAGCCCGACCAACTTCGGCGACGTGAACGTGTGCGCAGCCGGCAAGACGGCGCCTGCACCGTGTAGCGAAATGCGGACACTCACCTATAAGATGACCGCGGGCGGAACCCTGGGCAAGCCCAGAGTACTGACGATGGGTGCGCCCTACCTCGATTTCACGCTCGCCCGAAGCTCCTGTACGGGAAGTGTGGCCACAGGATCCCTGTGTACAGTCAAGGTGACCCTGGCGCCGAAGTTCCCCGGACTGCGCGCCGGCGCAGTGCAGATCGTGGATGGGAGCGGGAAGGTGCTGGCTACGACGCTCATCCGTGGAACCGGTTACGGGCCCCAAATAGCCATAAACGGCGCTCCTCTGACCACCCTGGTCAGTAACTCCAATGCGAATCTCACCTGGAGCGGGATCGCGGTCGATGGCGCGGGCAATGTGTTCATACCCAATGGAGAGGGTTCCTCCGAAGGCGTCCAGGCAGAGGTGTTTGAATTACCGGCCGGCGGCGGAGCGGTCACGACGGTGGGCAGTGGATTCGGCAATCCTCAGGCGGCGGCGCTGGATGGGGCCGGCAATCTGTATGTCACCGACGGCGGCATCGGCGGCTCTAACCAGGTGATTAAGGTGCCTCCCGGTTGTCAAAGCACCAATTGCGAGGTCTTTCTGGACGGCGGCTTCTACCGCCCGGGAGGGATCGCCGTGGATGGCGAAGGCAATATATATGTCGTCGACGCGGGCAATCTGCGCGTAGTGGAGCTGCCGGCCGGCTGCACGACCCGTGATTGTGCCGTGCCGGTCGGCCACGGATTGAACCTTCCTTACGCCATCGCGGTCGACAGCGCAGGAAATGTATTCATCACCGACCTCTCCAACCGGGTGGTGAAAGTGGCGGCGGGAAGCGGCGCGCAATCAACGGTGGCCGAAAATGTGATTGCCTATGGCATTGCCGTGGACGCCGCAGGGGACCTGATCCTGTCCGACCCTTTCAATGGCCGCTTAGTAGAGGTGGCCCCCGGGAACGGTCCGATGACCACCTTGGCGCAGACCCCGAACGAACCTCTTGGACTGGCCCTGGACTCGTCAGGCAACGTGTTCTTTACCGGTTTCGGCAGCAACACCGTGGTCAGCGAAATCAAGCGCGGCCAGGTTGCTGCACATACCTTCGCAACCACGGCCGTAGGCGTCGCCAGCAGTGACAGCCCATATGCCTTCACGCTTCAAAATAGCGGTAACGTACGGCTTTCATTCGCCGGGCTGATCGTAGGAACAGACTCAGATTTTATCCAGGTACCCGGTTCTGAAACACCACCAGACTGCAGCGCCGGCCTCTCGTTAACACCCGGCGCCGGCTGCGCCCTGGATATCAGCTTCACCCCCACAGTCAGCGGCCCGCTGGACGGCGCAGCCGTGCTGACAGACAACACACTGAACGCGGTCGGCTCGAGGCAGATAATTCCCCTCTCTGGAGTAGGAGGTCCCACCGGTCCCTTCCTCAGTTTTCCCGGCGGATTCAATAACAACTCCACTGGGTTGGTCCCGAACGGAGGAGCGGCCATCGTCGATAACACCCTGCAGCTTACCGACGGTGGGCCCAATGAAAGTCGCGCAGTCTTTTCTTCCACCCCGGTCGGCCTGGCGTCGTTCACCACCGAGTTCGATTTTCAACTGACAGGCAAAGAAACGCCGGCGCCGGATGCGGACGGCTTCGCCTTCGTTCTTGAAGCCAACGGCCCCAACGCCTTAGGCTCGCCAGGAGGCGGACTTGGCTATGGGCTGCCGGCGGTGGGCCAATCGGGCCCACAGATCACCAACAGCGTCGCCGTCAAGTTCGATCTGCACGATAACAATGGGGAAGGAACCAGCTCCACGGGAATCTACATCAATGGAGCAGCACCGACGATACCCTCGGTCAACCTGCTGCCCAGCGGCATCGACCTGCACAGTGGGCACATCTTCCACGCGGTGCTGACTTACGACGGCACGCTTCTCACCCTCACCATCAATGACCGGACGACGAACGCAACCTTCCGCAACACCTTCCCCGTCGACATCGCCGGAGTTGTCGGCGGTCCAACAGCCTACGCGGGATTTACCGCGAGCACGGGCGCTGAGACCGCGGTGCAGAGCATCCTCAACTGGCAGCTGTACTCTTCCGAATGTTGTACGTCGGGGATGCCGGGTTTTTCCTCCGGCTTTTCTACCTCCTCCGGGTTGGTTCTCAACGGCAACACGGCCGTATCTGGCGGGGCTTTGGTGCTAACCCGGAACACTCCATCCGAATTAGGGAGCGCCTATTTCTCTACTTCGGTGCCGGTAAGCAGGTTCACCAGCGATTTCGATTTCAGCCTGAGCCGCGAGAGCGGCGAGGGATTTACCTTTGTGCTCCAGTCGCAAGGTCTGGATGCTATCGGTTCCGGGGCAGGTGGGCTGGGATACGGGCCGGCCACGCCGGGTGGCCCGGCTGCGAAGATAACGAACAGCGTCGCGGTGAAGTTCGATTTGCAGAACCAGGCCGGGGAGGGTTCCAATTCGACGGGAGTCTACATAGGCGGCGCCTCGCCGACAGTGCCCTCTGCGAATCTGACACCCTTCGGCATCAATCTGCATAGCGGAGATACTTTCCACGTGCGCCTTAGCTATCAGGGAGTGAACCTCACGGTGAACATTACCGACCTCACCCACTACGCCGTGTTCACCGGGACTTACGCAGTGAACATTCCCGCCGCTGTAGGCGGCCAGCAGGTTTACGCCGGATTCACCGCGGCGACCGGCGCCCTGTACAACACGGAAAAAATCCTCAGCTGGAGCATGACTTCCTATTAGTGAAGCCTGCAAAACTAATGTCCGAGCCAGTCTGTGTTAAGCCAATTAAAAAGGCTTTGTATCAGGGCACGACTTCAGTCGTACCGAAAAGAGCCAGGAGGACGAGGGCTTTTAGCGTTGTCACATGGCCGGCCAAAGGTGCTTCTCGCAGCAGCCTTTGCAGCGCTTCCAGCGATCTTGTTCTATGGGATTCTCTTTCACAAGGCGATCAACATCCCGTTCGAGGATGACTATGAGGCGCTGCTCGATTTCCTCAATCAGATGGCGGTACTCAGGAACGGTTCCGAAAGAGCTGCTTACTTCTTTGCGGCGATGTTCAACGAGTACAAACTTTTCTTCGGGCATGCGGTGGCATGGTGTCAGCTTGCACTTTGTGGCCATAGTGACATTACAGTACTCTGTGCACTTGGCAACGGATTCGCTCTGCTACTCGCGATCCTCTTCTGGAAGATGTTGCTACCCGACGACAAGGATCTCGCCTACCGCATAGCGGTTTTCATCCCGGTCTCATGTTTACTCTTCCAACTTGGCTATGCAGAGACGCTTGATTGGGCGATGCCATCCCTTCAGAACTTGCCCGTCCTGGTGTTCTCGCTGGGCACAATCTATCTGCTGGTGCAGTCGTCTCTTCGGACCTTTCTCGGGTCTCTGATAGGCCTTGTTCTCGCGATTTCGGCTTCGGGAAACGGGCTTCTTGTTATCCCAATCGGTGTTTTTATCCTTAGTGCGGGCCGCCATTTTAATCGGCTGGCGAACTGGTTGTTCGTTTCTGCTGGGTGTGTTGCCGCTTACACATATCGCTACCATGTCATACCGTCGCAAAGTCAACATTCGATTCTCGCGAAGATGATTCTGGCCGCAACCACTTTATGCGTTCGCCTTTATCGGTAATGCCGCAGCCATCCCTTTTGCCCTACTCAGCCTCTTTCTCGCGGCGCTTATCTGTATTCTCTTTGTTGTCCTTGCCATGAGAGGGTACATTCGCAGAAATCCGGTAGATTGTTACTGTGTTCTGTTTCTGTTGTTGACAGCGGTGAGCGTCGCCGGACTTCGATCCGACTTGGGCCTGGAGCACAGTCTCGATTCACGCTATCGGATATACTCTGCTCTGCTGCTGATTTTTGCCTGGATCGCAATCGTGAAGGAATTCCTTCAGCACCAAAGCTTGCCCCTCCTGAGGAATCGCATCTTTCTCGTTGCGCTCGCAGGCACTGCGCTTTTCTCTCTAAGCATGGACGTGTGGGGCTGGCACTACCTCGGGGAGCGCAACCGCAAAATCACTCTTGGAATGGCCGCCTATGAGCATTCGATCTCTATAGAATCCGGCATCGGGCCAATCATTCCATTCCCGAATCAGAGCGCGAGATTCGACGAACTCGACAAACGGGCTCCTGTGATTTTGAGACAGTCAATCAAACTAGGGATTTATCAGCCACCGGCTTTCTAGCACGTCAAAACTTCGACTCTGCCCCAGCGGTGCACAACCGCAGAAACGAACTCCTTTCAAGCGGCGTGGCAATGAGATAACCCTGTGCCACCTCACAGCCCACGGCTTTTAGTACATCCCAGTCCTCCTGTGTTTCTACCCCCTCAGCAACGCTTCTCATCCCTAAGCGCTGCGCCATTTCCACGCTCGACGCGACGATAGTACGCGATGAAGGAATCGTGGCGCAGCCCTTCACGAACTCCTGGTCAATCTTGATCTCGGTGAAAGGCACGCGCGTCAACTGCCGCAGGCTGGAGAAACCCGTTCCATAGTCGTCAACGGATAGACCAAACCCTCGCATCCGTAGGCGGTTAAGATTCTCCAGAGCGGCCGCCACCTCGGTCATGGCTACGCTTTCTGTGATTTCAAAGATCACATGACACGGATCAAGCCCGGATGCGTTCACGGCCTGCCTAATCCGCTCGGCCAGAGTGGTGTCAGACAGCGAAGCGAGCGACAGGTTCACCGAGACGGTAAGATCCAATCCGGATTCGCGCCAGGCGCTGCAGGCATCCACCGCCTCCGTAAGCATCGTGAACGTGAGCTCATCGATGTTTCCGCTCTCTTCAAGCTGGCTAATGAACACTTGAGGGCCAACTATGCCATAGAGGGGATGACGCCAGCGGGCAAGCACCTCCGCGCCAATGATCCGGCCTGTTGCCATCTCCACTTTGGGCTGAAAGAACGGTTCAAATTGCTTTTCCTGCATACCGTGCAGGATCTGGGTGAGACTGAGACTTGCGACATCGCCGGCAGCCCGCGCCTCGATCCACGGTTCGTACCCTGCAATCAGCTCCTGGAGCGCCTGGCGCGTTATAGGCTTCTCGATTGCGCCCAGCAGGCGGACGCTGTAGGCGCGCGCCATTTTCTCCACCGAGAGCAGCAATGACCGCTCCTGCGCGCTGCTGATAATGACCGAAGCGGTGTTTTGTGTCTGTCCCAGGTGGCGGAGAAATTCCATACCGTCCATCTCCGGCATGTCCAGGTCGCACACTACGACGTCCACCCGCGCCGGGGGAAGAAGCGCAGCCAGGGCCTGTTTGCCGTCGCGGGCCTCCATCACCTGCAGCGCACCCAGGGAGCGCAGCATGCGGGCCATCGTTCGCCGCTGGAAGTCATCGTCTTCGACCACCAGTACGGTCAAGCCGTTTGCCTCGGTCATCTTTGCTCCCCGCTGACGCGAGTGGTTTCGACAAGATGCGCTTCGAGCTGTTCCAAGGCTCGGTCTATCGCCGCCATCGCGCCTTCGGGGAGGCATTTCCCTGGTGCTGTCTCGATCGCCTCACACGCCGCAGCCAGATCCTGCGCGCCCACCATGCGGCTCGAGCCTTTCATACGATGGGCGATACGCACCTGATAGGGAAGGTTCTGCACCGCCACCGCGGCGCGAAGCCCGACGGCATCGTTCCGCGTCTGGATCATGAAATCCAGCAGGATCTCCGCTCTCTCTTGGGCGGTGGTGGCCATCCGATCCAGCGCCGCAAGCTTGATGGCTGCGCCCGGTATGGGTTTCAATTCCGCGTCTGCGGTGTTCTCAGCGGCGAACGCCACTATCGGGGCAGAGGGCAGCCACTTCGATAGTGTCTCCTTCAAAGCAGCCAGCCCAGCCGGCTTGGTCAGCATATCGTCCATCTCCGCGGATCGGCATAACGCTACTGCGGCGGGGAGCACATTGGCGGTCCAGGCGATGATCGGGGTGCGTGGCAACCCTTTGTTCGTCTCTATCTCACGGATCGCCCGGGACAGAGCATAGCCGTCCATTTGCGGCATGTTGCAATCGGTGACGACCAGGGCGACTGCCCCCTCTTGCCATATAGCCAGTGCTTCCACACCGTCCTCGGCGGTCTGCGCACGAAGACCCAGCGCCGTGATTTGCCGTGCCAGCAAATTGCGATTGGTCGAGTGGTCGTCCACCGCCAGCACCAGCGGGGCTGCGCCCGCTGAGGCGCCCACCCGCATTGGAGTGACGGTGGCTTCCGTGCTCTCCGGTTCGGCCGGCATGACGTCGGAGATAGGCAGCGTAAGCAGCACACTCATCGTGGTTCCTTTGCCCGGCGCGCTCTTCACCTCGATGGTGCCGCCCATCATTTCCGCCAGCCGGCGGCTGATCGATAACCCGAGCCCAGTCCCGCCATATCGGCAGGCGGTGAATGCCACCGCCTGCTCGAACGGCTGGAACAGGCGCTTCTGCACCTCTGAGTCCATGCCGATGCCTGTGTCCTTCACGGAAAGGCGCACAGTGTCGGCGCCGTTTTCCCGCGCCATCAACTCTGCCCGGATTTCTACCCCGCCTTCGCTGGTGAACTTGAGCGCGTTGCTGACTAAATTGTTGAGGATCTGTGACACACGCAGTTGGTCGGCCAGTAGCGAAGGGCTGATGCGCGGGTCCATGGTTTGTTGCAACTTGAGATTCTTGGCGCTCGCCACGGCATGGAAGGTATTGACGGTGTGACGCTGGATTTCCGCAATGGAGGTGGGGCCCGCCTGAATCTCAAGCTTCCCTGCCGAGATCTTAGTGAAGTCGAGGATGTCGTCAATGATGCGGACCAGACTACGTCCGGATTCCCTCGCCATGGCCAGTGTCTCGCCCTGTTCACCATCGAGCTGCCACAGGGAGAGCAACTCCAGCATCCCCAGCAGGCCATTGAGCGGCGTGCGTATTTCGTGGCTCATGGTGGCCAGGAAGTCGTCCTTGCTGGCGACCAGCGACTGTTGGGCCTCCTTTGCGGCGGTGACGTCGCGTGCGTTGCCGAAGAACAGCCCTCCCTCCTGGGGCACAGCTCGCCACGACAGCACACGCCACGAGCCGTCCTTGTGCATATAGCGGTTTTCAAATTGAAGAACATGCTCGCCAAGCTTCTTCATGCGCTCTGCCACGCGGATGGTGGCGGCACGGTCCTCGGGATGCACGAACTCGATAAACGGTCGCGCCAGAGCTTCTTCGATGCTCCAGCCCAGCGTCCTGGTGAACGCTGGACTAACGCGCATGAAGTAGCCGTTCCCGGCCAGGATCACCAGGATGTCAAGGGAGACTTCGAAGAAGAGATTGAGCTGGTGCTCGAATTGCCTTTGCTCGCTGAGGTCGCGCACGATGCCGGTGTAGTGGCGTTCCCCGTTCAGCCTCATCTCACTCAGCGCGAGTTCCAGCGGAAACGTACTGCCATCCTTACGTTTTCCCAGGATTTCGCGCCGGATGCCGTTGACACGCGCCTCGCCGTCGGCGCGGCAAGCTCCGAGGAGATCGTCGTGTTCTCCATGGCGCGTCTGGTGCAGGAGCATCTTGATGTTGCGGCCGATGCCCTCGGCGCCGGTGTAGCCGAAAATGTTCCGCGCCGCTGGATTGAGTGTCTCTACCACGCCCTGCGCACCCAAGGTAATGACCCCGTCCAACATGGCATCAAGAATGGCCTGGGCAAGGCCGGCGTTGTCGTGTGGATCCGACCCGCGGGCCGCATCCACAGAGTGGTATCTTGACTCAGCCTGCTCCCCGGCATCGATGATTGGATTTCTTTCCCGCATCGGCTAACCGCAAGTCTTTTCCCGCGTTTGTAGCTCCAGGCGTTCCCTCGATCGATCGGCGAGTACACCTGAATCGTGAGAGGGATCCAAAAGAGAATGACATTGCATGATGGTTCAAAAACAGGCCGTTTGTTCTTTCCCACACC
Organism: uncultured Acidobacteriaceae bacterium; assembly: GCA_963717225.1. Lineage (GTDB taxonomy): Bacteria > Acidobacteriota > Terriglobia > Terriglobales > Acidobacteriaceae > PALSA-350. Next base: position 346,572 of record CAVQWB010000019.1, read on the forward strand.
AAGCCGCTTCCTTACCCGTCGATTTCATGCGCTGCATGGTGATTTGTCTATCGGCCTAACAGCAAAGTTCATAAAATCCCGTTGGTGCGGCGGCCCGGATCTCGGCACCCGAAAGTAATCCATCTAATTGGCACTCCAGATCGGTAAGCATAAGTCGGCCAGGCTCCGCGGATCAGCCTCTGTGAAATTGGTAACACACCAAAGATTGCCCCCGAGAATTTCTTATGGCAAGAAGTAGAGTCAATCTCCATATATACATGTATGGTCGCCGGAGCGTACCCGGATTTCCTGCCACGCAGCACTGGACAAAGCCGCGTGTGCGCCTTTCTCTTTAAAGAAAGGCGCATGAGATCAGCCACACAAGGTCTCGAAAAGTGAGAACCCATGTGTCGAGACGACTGTAACGGATCATTGAATAGTCCCAGGGGACAAATCCGTCACTAAAGTGCGGATTCTCTGCAGGGAAAGTTTTCAAAAATCTCCTCCGTCGGTGGGGCAAAGGCCATAATCATGAGCACAGACACAAAAAGGGGTGTTTATTCCGAATGGATACTGTGCCGCCCAACACTGGCAACTTCTTCGTCCGCCAAGCAACCGCGATAGCCATTGGTGCGCTCTCGTTGCTCATGGTGCTGGCCGCATTTTCGTTCTGGCAGCAGGAGAAGGCAAGCGCCGAGGCCAAGGGCTGGCTCGTGCATACCTATGAGGTCATCGCAGACATCGAATCACTGCTGAGCAAGCTGCAGGACGCCGAGATGGGACAGCGTGCCTACCTGCTTACCGGCAAGGAGGACTATCTGGAGCCTTACCTGGTGGCGGTCCGCGACAGTCCTGCTTCGAATGCGGTGAGGAGCGAGGTTGCATTGGGTCCGGGCGTAGCAGATACTGCGTTGCGCCAGCACCGGTCCATTGCCCAGGAGTTGGCCTACCTTCGCAGTCTGACAGCGGATAATCCGGTGGAGCAAAGCAACCTGGACGAGATGGACGATGTGGTCAGAAAGCTACTCGACTATCAAGCGGCCTCAATTGCAGCCCGGAGAACGCAGGATGCAAGAACTGCCGAACCCCCGGATATTCATCGCGGCAAAGAGTTGATGGATCACGCCCGCACCATGGCCCGCATCATGGAATCGGAAGAGAACCACCTCCTCACGCTGCGGAGTGAAACCGACGAGATCACTTCGCGGCAAAACAAATTGATGACGTTTTCCGCTGTCGCGATATTTTATGTCGCCATGGTCCTTTCCATCTGGCTTTACCAAAGCAGCCGGAAGCGGGCGGCCGCGCAGATGCTGCGCTACACACAGGAGTTGGAGAAGAGCGAAGAAGAGCTGAAGATGCAGCAGGAGGAACTGAAGGCCTCCAATGAGGAGATCGAGGCCTCCAACGAAGAGCTGGAAGAAAAGACCGAGGTGTTGGAGGAACAGAATGCGCAAATCCAGCAGCAGTCGGAGGAATTGACTGAGAGCAAGCGGCTGATCGAGGAAAAAGCCAAAGAGGTGGAGCGTGCGAGCAAATATAAATCAGAATTCCTGGCCAATATGTCGCATGAGCTGCGTACGCCGCTCAACAGTCTGCTGATTCTGGCCAAGCTGCTCGCCGCGAACGAGGAGGGCAATCTCACCGAAGAACAGGTAGAGGAAGCGAACATTATTCACAACGGGGCCCTGGAGCTGCTTGCCCTTATCAACGACATTCTCGACCTTTCCAAGGTCGAGGCCGGCAAGCTCAGGGTGGTCGCAGAGGAAGTGACTTTGGACAGCATTGTGGGAAGAATGCGGCAACAGTTTTCCCCTGTCTCCAAAGCCACAGGAGTGGAGTTCCCGATCATGGTATCGGACGATCTTCCTGCCACATTGCGTACGGACGCGCAGCGCGCTGAGCAGATTCTTAAGAACCTGCTTGCAAACGCCTTCAAGTTTACCCAGCGAGGCTCCGTAACCCTCGAAGTACACCGGCCGGATGAGCGGATGGAGTTACAGCGCACCTCCCTTGACTACCGGAACGCTATCGCCTTTTCAGTGCATGATACCGGCATTGGCATTGAGCCTTCCAAGTTCAAGGATATCTTTGAAGCCTTCCAGCAGGAGGATGGCTCCATCGACCGGCACTACGGTGGCACCGGGCTGGGGCTGACCATTGCCCGCAAATTCGCCCATATGCTGGGCGGAGAAATCCATGTTACGAGCCAGAAAGGCGAAGGCAGCTGCTTCACCCTGGTGCTGCCCGTAAACCTGGCAGGTGTTGAAACCGAAGAGATATTAACGCCAGCCGGATATGCCGCACCGGATGGCGCGCGCACAGAGCTCAAAAAGATGCCCAAAACGGCGATTGCGGAGTTCATCGCCGACGACCGGCAAAATATTGGTAACAAAGACAAGGTGTTGTTGATTATCGAGGATGATCCGGCATTTGCTGCGACCTTGATGAAGATCGCACGCAAGCGCAGCTATAAATGCCTTGCGGCCGGTGATGGCAAGACCGGGTTGGTGCTGGCGGTAGAAGAGCCAGTGACGGCGATTCTGCTTGATCTGAAGCTGCCCGATATCGACGGGATACAAGTGCTTGACCAGCTCAAGCATGATCTTCGGACGCGTCACATTCCGGTGCACATCATCAGCGGTCGCGAGGAAGGCAATGCCGTGCCCATGAGGAAGGGCGCCATCGGGTACCTGACCAAGCCGGTACCAAAGGAGGCGATTGATGGCGCATTAATCAAAATCGAAGGTTTGCTGCAGTCGGTGGTCAAGCACCTGCTGGTGGTCGAAGACGACCGGAAGACGCAAATCGCCGTGGAAAGCCTGCTGCGCAAAAACGACATTCATATCACCGTCGCCGGAAACGGAGCCGCGGCGCTGAAAGAGCTTGCGGCCACAAGATTCGATTGCGTGATCCTCGACCTCCAGCTACCGGACATGACCGGCTTCGAATGGTTGGAACGCATGGAAAGCGCGGCTGCAGGCGACGAGACTCCTCCGGTCATTATCTATACTGCCCGGGAGCTGACTGAGGAGGAAAACTGGCGGCTCTCGCGTTACACCGGAAGCATCATCATCAAGGGCGCGAAATCGCCCGAGCGCCTGCTCGACGAAGTGACGCTGTTTCTGCACAGTGTGGAGTCGACACTGTCGCGCGACCAGCAGGAGATCGTCCGCATGCAGCACAACCCGGACCAGGTGTTACAAGGCAGAACATTGCTATTGGTGGACGATGACCTTCGGAATACCTTCGCGTTGTCCAAGCTGTTAAAAAAACACGACATGAATATCGTCATTGCGGACAATGGCCAGATGGCTCTCGAAAAGCTCAGGGAGAACAGGTCCATCGAGCTGGTCATTATGGACATTATGATGCCGATCATGGATGGCTACCAGGCGATGCGGGCTATCCGCTCGCAACCATCGCTTCGGGAAATACCAATCATCGCCCTCACCGCGCGCGCCATGCCGGAGGAACAGCAGAAATGCATGGCCGCGGGGGCCAACGACTATCTGACCAAGCCGGTGGATATCGAACGGCTCCTCACGTTGTTGCGTGTGTTGTTGTTCCAACAGGCGGCGGCGGTATGACGCGCGCCTGAACGCTCACCATGGTTGAGTCCTAATGAGTGAAATTGACTGCCAGGAACCGGAGATCGATCTGTTGTTGGACGGTATACGTAGTCGCTACGGCTACGATTTTGCCCATTATTCACGAGCCTCCCTCAAGCGCCGCCTGGATCGGGCGCTGGCGCAGGCCAGGCTCACACAATTTGGAGAATTGCGTGAGCGGCTGTTGCATAACGAAAAAAGCTTCGACGAATTCCTGAAGATCATGTCGATTGCGGTTACGGAAATGTTTCGGGACCCGGATTTTTATCAGGCTATCCGTAAGCGTGTCGTACCGCTGCTCAAGACGTATCCCTTTATCAAGATCTGGCACGCGGGCTGTGCGACCGGCGAGGAGGTCTATTCCATGGCTCTTCTGCTCCATGAAGAGGGTTTTCTCGACAGGGCGCGGATCTACGCCACCGACTTCAACAAGCATTCCCTGGAAGCGGCAGCGAACGGAGTTTATTCCGTCAAACAAATGGCCGCGTATGCCGCCAATTATCAGCTGGCAGGCGGCACGGCCTACTTTCGCGATTACTACAGTGAAGGGTACGAATTCGGCAAGTTCAAGGATTTTCTGAAAGAGCGGATCACGTTTTCGTATCACAACCTGGTGTCGGATGGTGTCTTCGGTGAGATGAACATAATCTGCTGCCGCAACGTACTCATCTATTTTGATAAGACGCTGCAGGATAAGGTATTGGGAAAATTTTCAGAAAGCCTTCGCCACGGCGGTTTCTTGTGTCTCGGCAACCGGGAGTCGCTCAATTTCATGGCCATCAAGCCGCTGTTTGCTCCGGTGGATAAGACGCAGAGGATCTACCAGAAATGTGGAGTCTAGTATGCGCTATGCAGCCGTAGTGATCGGTGTATCCTCAGGTGGTGTCGAGGCGCTGAAGGTCCTTCTTCCCGCGCTGCCGGCCTCCTTTCGACTTCCCATTGCCATCGTGCACCATCGCGATCCGCATTCGGATGGCTTCCTGGCCGCCTTTCTGAATAGGATGAGCGGAATTGCGGTCAGTGAGGCGGAAGACAAGGAACCCTTCTGCGCCGGGCACGCGTACCTGGCCCCGCCGGGCTATCATCTTCTGATCGAATCGGACCGATGCTTGAGCCTCTCGGTCGATCAGAGGGTTAATCATAGCTGTCCCTCCATCGATGTTTTATTCGAGAGTGCGGCGGATGTATTTGCCGAGTCGCTGATCGGCATCGTGCTCACGGGCGCCAATGCTGATGGAGCGCGCGGCCTCAAAGCGATCAAAACTCGCGGCGGACTGGCCGTGGTGCAGGATCCACAGACGGCATCGGCAACGACTATGCCGCGCGCGGCGCTCGAGGCAACGGCGGTCGATTACGTGGTTGATTTGGGGCGGATTGCACCGCTCCTCAATCGGATGAGCACACTGGAGGAGGCCTATGGCGCCGCCGGCTAAGCAGGATGGTTTGCGGGTGATAGAAGCAGTTCCGCCAGTGGTGGAACGGCCTAATATTTTGGTCGTCGATGACCGCAAGGAAAATCTTTTGGCGACGGAGAAGATACTCCGCCATCTGGATGCCGGAATCTTCAAAGCCAATTCGGGCAATGAGGCGCTTTCACTGGTGCTTCGCCACAGATTCGCGGTCGTGCTGCTCGATGTGCAGATGCCGGAGATGGATGGCTTTGAGACCGCCATGCTGATGCAGGAGCATGAATCCATGCGTGGGGTGCCGATTATCTTCGTCACCGCCATCAGCAAGGAGGAACGATACGCGACCCAGGCGGCCGAAATTGGCGCGGTGGACTATATTTTCAAGCCGATCAACTCGGAGATATTGAAGAGCAAGGTCAAGGTATATCTCGATTTGTATGTGCAGCGCGAAAAGATGCTCAAGATTCAGGGGGCGTTAGAAGACGCCGAGGCGCGCCTGCGGACCATTCTCGACAATGTTCTGGATGGCATCATTACCATCGATGGGAGCGGGGCAGTCATTTCGATTAATCCCGCAGTGGTCAGGATGTTCGGATACGAAGCCGGGGAGGTGGTGGGGCGAAATATCAAGATGCTGATGCCGGAGCCCAACCGGAGCAGCCACGATGGCTATTTGGCGCGTTATGAGTCGACAGGCGCCACCTTGGCGATCGGGGTTGGCCGGGAGCTGGACGGTTTGACCAAGGCGGGGCTGACCTTTCCGGTGGAGTTGACGGTCACGGAGTTTTCGTTTCACGGGCAGAGGATGTTCGTGGGCCTGGTCCGTGACATCACCGAGCGCAAGCGCTCTGAGGAAATATCGCGCCAGGCGAGACGCGCCGCGGAGGCGGCCAACCGCACCAAGTCGGATTTCCTGGCCAATATGAGCCATGAGATTCGAACGCCGATGAACGCCATCATGGGCATGACCTATCTCGCCCAGCGCGCCAATCCGACTCCCCAGCAGCAAAAGTATCTAACCAAGATTGGGAATGCCTCGCAATCGCTACTCAGCATCATCAACGACATCCTCGATTTCTCGAAGATCGAAGCGGGCAAGCTGGAACTGGAGCACATCACCTTCTCGCTCGATGAAGTATTGCGCAATCTGATCGATATTGTGGGCCAGAAGGCACAGGAGAAGGGCACAGCGATCGTGTTCTCGGGAGCGCATGAGGCGCCGCGTTCTCTGATCGGCGATCCCGTAAGACTTGGGCAGATCCTCATCAATCTGGTCAACAATGCCATCAAGTTCAGCGACAAGGGGGAGATTGCCGTGCGGGTGACGGCGGAAGATGTGTCCCGGGACAAGGTGCGGCTCTCGTTCTCGGTGTGTGATAGAGGAATCGGCATGAGCGCGGAACAGGTCTCGAATCTCTTCCAATCCTTCAACCAGGCCGACACGTCGTTTACCCGCAGATACGGCGGCACGGGGCTGGGGCTTGCCATCAGCAAACAACTCTGCGAGTTGATGGGGGGCAGCATCTCGGTCGAAAGCGAGCTCGGAAAGGGAAGCACGTTTATCTTTTCGGTCAGCTTCGGTGTTGCCACTGACGAGCTTCCACTCATCGTCCGCGAACTCCGGGCCAATCCCCTGAAGCGATCTGTTCTCATCGTGGACGACAGTGAGAGTGCTCGGGATATGCTGGTCGCAATGGTGCAGGCGAACGGTTTTTTTGCCCGGGCGGTTTCGTCGGGTGAAGAGGCGCTGTCGGCACTCGTGCGTGGCTCCCAGGTTGGCCAACCCTTTGATCTGGTTCTGATGGACTGGCGCCTGCCTGGTATCGATGGGATTGAAGCCTCTCGCCGCATCAAGGCGCATCCAACGCTTTCGCCGGTCCCGGCCATTCTGATGATTTCCGCGTTCGAATCTGAAGAGGTGATGCGCGGCCTGAGCGACCCCAGGTTCGACGGTTTTCTGGTCAAGCCGGTCACCGAAGCCCTGCTCAGGCGCACCATTGCATCGATCAGCGGGGAGAGAGTCGAAGCACCTGCTTCCGGTTTTCAGCCGCCCCCGCAATATCTTCTCTCCGAGTTGACTGGACGGCGGGTTCTGGTGGTCGAAGACAACCAGATCAACCGGGATCTTGCGAGCGAATTGCTATGCGATCTTGGCATCCGGGTTGCTATTGCAGAGAACGGCCGCGAGGGGGTGGATCAGGTTCTCGCGGAGGCATTCGATCTTGTTCTGATGGATATCCAGATGCCGGTGATGGATGGGTTGACGGCGACCAAGCTGATTCGCTCCAATGATCGATTCCACGACCTGCGGATCATTGCCATGACCGCCCATGCCATGATCGGTGATCGCGAACGAAGCCTCGATGCGGGAATGAATGACCATCTCACCAAGCCGATCAATTCTGATACCCTGTCGGCCATGCTCTCGCGATGGATGCCGCCGGTAGGTCGCGGTGGCGCCGTGATACTTCCCGAACAAGTTTGACAGTGGGTCCGCTTTTAGAGCAAAGTCAATCGCAGCCCTGCATCCCCCGCAAACCCCCGGCTGGAGAAGCGTATGGACCTGTCCATCCACCACCTGCACCATTTCAATTACTGGGCCGTGCTTGTATCCGCTTTGATCCTGTGGTTTCTGGGTGCCATATGGTACTCGCCCGGTCTATTCGCCAAGCCTTGGATGGCGGCTCTCGGCATCGTCCCCACCGGTCCCAAGAAGGGTCTTGCCGTGGGCATGATCTCCTCTTTCATTGGAGACTTGCTGGTTGCGTTCGTGCTGCTCCATTTCGTTCTCTGGTCTGGAGCCTCCACACTGGGCATGGGTGCGTTTGTCGGCTTTCTAAGCTGGCTCGGATTCTTCGCCGCAACGCAGTTTCCTCAAGGCATCTATGAAGGCCGCCCCCTGAAGCTCTTCATGATCAATAGCGGCTATTGGTTGGTAGGTTTGCTGATCATCGGGGGCCTGCTGGCCGCCTGGAAATGAACGATGGCAGCGCGAGCCGCCGGTGCCACGAACGACTGAGATGTCTAATGCGCTCAATGAGAGCTTCCGGCGTGTAGGGGTAGCTGGCGATTTCCGTTGATTTGCTCCAAGGATTTACCTCCACGGTTTGAGCGTTGGCCAAAACACCTGGAGGGCGGGAGTCAACCCGCGGCAATGATAGATGGGAAAGTCCTCATCGGGACGAGAATATGGTTCCATGGGATGGGCAATTTCCTTCAAGGATTGACAGTGGGATAAATACTTCTCCGGCGAATCTTCATCAAGCAGAATGATGCTCTGACCTGTGTAGTTGCGCGGACCCCATATCCAATAGTTATTGCTTCCGCTGATCGATTTGGGCAACCCGTACTTGGGGCCGAATAGATCAACGGCTCCCGCCTCGCCGTAATTCGGCGCTCCAATCGCGGTCACGCGTTGCTCCTCGGGAGACAGAGAACGATAATAATCCGCGACAATTCTTACGCGCTCTTCCCATCCAAACATGTCGGCATAGATTTGTGGCAGTTGGCTCTCCGGCTCATTCTCGAACTTCTGTTGCTGAATCCCCAATGCCTTCGTGTAAGCGATATAGCCCTTGACTGGCAAAAGCGGAAGCGCGGTAGGAGCGAACAGCGCACCCACAACCACCAACGCCAGCGCATAGACTGGGCGGAACCACTGCAGCCGGCGGCTTTCGGTCAAATGTTCCAGAAACACCGCGCCTGCGGCAAAAATGACCGGATAAGCTGGAGCGACATAGTAGAACTTTCCCTTAAGCAGGAGCATTAGACCCAGAACGCTTAGAAAGCCCCAGCCAAGTACCGAGTACCGTCTTCCACGTGGAGAAAACAGAAAGAACACACCAAGAACCACGAGCAGCGCCGGGATGAATGCGAGCATCTGCGCTTGCTGGGCAAGATAAGGGAGCGGCGCCAACATCACGTCGCGTCCACCGCGGCGAACAGCGCCGACCAACTGAATAAAGGGAAAGTTCCAGTGCAATTGCCAGAGGAAATTCGGCAGTGCGATGAGTGTGGCCAGTGCCATTCCCGCCCAGAACCAGGGGCGGGCAAGACCCCGGCGCAACGGTGAGGCTATGACACCCGCGAGAAGTCCCACAACCAGGAACAAGACGCCATACTTGTTCAACAGGGTAATCCCGACAAGGCCTCCGATCCAGAGCCAGAGCCTTTGATTGCCAGTCTGAATCAGATCCACAATGAGCCAGGCGAGCAGTGTCCACAACAAAGGATCGAAGGCGTTCATAGTGAAGAGGTGCGAGAACCCAAGGAAGATCGGTGTACCGAGCACCGCGAGCGCTGCAAAAAGCATCGCCCAGCGCCGCCCACCGAGCTTCTCAGTCAGAAGTGCGGTAAGAGCGATAGCAGCTACGTCGGCCAACATAGGTAGAAGCCGAATCGCGTAAAGCGAGGTGCCGATTGTATGCTGTAGCAGCCAGGCCATCCACGCAATCATCGGTGGCTGGTCCATGTATCCCCACGCCGGATGCTCGCCGCATGCAAGGTAATACAGTTCGTCGCGAAAGTAGCCGTAGTGGGAAGCGGCCACCAGATAAAGCACCACGCGCACAAGTGCGATACATGCAATCAGAGCGAAACCGCGAGTGAGGCGGTCGCGGGACGGGCTGGAAGGTAAAACAACGCCTGCGCTTGTCAGAGCCATTCTCCTCGCGGGTTCAAGTCGCGGTTACCAGTTCTCATTTATGTCAGGTTCCATAACGCGCCCGGGCGCAAACGGAGCCTCGTCGCCTCTGGGCGAACGGAAGGAAGCCAGTCTTGATAAGCATACGCATTTCACATATGGAGAGTTCCACGCGGAGATAAAAGAGAGGGGTTTTCGCGGATTCTGTTATTTTGAACACCAGTCGCATCGACGCAGGTCAGATGTTGCCAAATCGCCTGGTCTCACGCAGCGGCCGTTTCTTCAGCGTACGGATTAAATCTCGACCTTCCGGATTGTGAGCGATGCCGACCAATCTCAGCGGGCCGGCGATCGTGTCTGATGAGTTGTTTCTCTTGTCGCCGTTCCGCCTGACGGTAAGCGACAACCGCTCGCGTACTTGCCATCGAAGACTCCCCTGTTAGGCTAAGGGAGGGACCTTTCGTATCAATGAACGAGACCATTCTGATTCACTTTTCGGGCCGGGACCGGCCGGGGCTTACCGCAGAATTGACTGCTGTTTTAGCTAGCTATGACACATGCGTGTTGGATATTGGGCAGGCGGTTGTCCACGAAACCCTTTCTCTCGGTTTGCTGGTCGAAATCCCCGAAGGGGAGAGCTTTGCCGGGGTCCGGGACGCCCTGGTGCAAAAGTCAGGCGAACTACGGTTGCAGGTCAACTTCACGCCCGTGGAAAAGGCGGATCTGGAGGACTGGATCTCTTCGCAGGGCAAGGATCAATTTATCGTAACCATCCTTGGCCGGGCGATCTCTGCAAACCATCTGGCCCGGGTGAGCGCCATCATTGCGCATCATGGTTTGAACGTGGATCGGGTTGAGCGGCTCTCCGGGCGGTTGTCCCTGGCAGTGCATAGCCCCGATGCGAACGCCTGCGTTGAATTGACGGTGAGCGGAGACTCCGCTTCTGAACAGTCCATGCGCGCGGCCTTTCTCGCCACTGCTCACGATTTGAAAATCGATATCGCCTTCCAGCGGGAGAGCATCTTCCGTCGCAATCGACGGCTTTTTGCCTTCGACATGGATTCCACTTTGATTGAAGGCGAGGTCATTGATGAGCTGGCAAAGTTGGCAGGCGTAGCCGACGAGGTGGTGAAGGTTACCGAAGCTGCTATGCGGGGAGAAATTGAATTCCAGGAGAGCTTCCGGCGCCGGGTTGCGCTGCTCCGCGGGCTCAAAGAGATAAGGGTTCGAGAGCTACTGGACACCATACCATTGGTGGAAGGAGCCGAGCAATTGATTGGAACGCTTAAGATGCTTGGCTACAAGACGGCGATTCTCTCCGGAGGGTTCAATTTCTTCGCGCAGCATTTGCAGAAACGTTTGGGCATCGACTTTGTCTACGCCAACGATCTGGACATCGCGGATGGGGTGGTGAGCGGCAAGGTGCGGACGCCGATTGTCGATGGTGCGCGCAAGGCTGAGTTGTTAAGGCAGATTGCCGGGCAGGAAAATATTTCGCTCGAGCAGGTAGTCGCGGTGGGGGATGGGGCAAACGATCTACCGATGCTTGGTGTCGCCGGCATGGGCATCGCTTTCCGGGCCAAGCCCCTGGTGCGGCAAACAGCCAGCCACGCCGTGTCGTTTCTTGGATTGGATAGCCTGCTCTATCTGATTGGGGTACGGGATCGGGACCTGGCCGCCTCCGAGGGATGAGTCAGTCTGTAGCAACGGTTGGACCTTGGCGGAACGAATTGCGCGTGTGCGAACGGAGTGAAGCTGAGAAATACCAGCAGCACAAGTCGACGAGAACTCGAAACCAGATTGGAATGCATTGGCGCCGGAGCGCAGATCGCAACAATGTTTGCCTCCAAATAACTACAGGCGTACCACGCAAACTATGCGGTCCGCGCTCCGGCAGCAGCCTGCTACGAGGACGGATCCACGATTATGCTTTAGTCATCTTCAACTTGTATACGCGGTGCCCGTTTTCCCAAACCAGCGTACGGAAGAGCTTCGGGGTCGTATTCGCCTTCAACACCGTGAGCGTCTCGCGGGCCACGCACTTGCCTGCAAGCCGGGATGCGCCTGGATTGCCTCCCTGCGAAATGCCTGCGCCGTGGCCGTCACTGCACGAACAGTCGCTGCCAAAGAACAACTTGTCTTTGTGGCGCTTTAGAAAATCAGCGGTGAAGGAAGGATCGCGAGTGAGCGCGTTGTTGCCGGAGTTTGCCGATAGATCGGCGAAGAGGTTTGGATAGTCGGAGAGCCATTTGTCGGTAATGCCTCCGCGCACGATGGGGGTTCTGGGGTAGTCCTTATCATTGGCGTAGTCCGCGCTGATGTTCGCCCAAAATGCGTCGCAATGTCCGACGAAGGTGGTTTTAGGAAACTGCTTAAGGATAGCGTCAAAACGCTTGAAGCCGGTGTTGAATACGCCTTCTGTCGGCGTATGCGGTACTTCCTGAAAGTGGATGGTCACGGGCACATCGAGCTCGGCGGCAGCCGCATAGAGGCGCCGCATCTCCGGCCCATCGGCTTCGACATGAAATTTCACTTCGCCGAAGCCGTGGGCTCCGGACTTTACCGCCTCGGTGAGCAGCTTTACCGCATCGGGTGCGGAAACATTGGTGCTGACGGAGTAACCAGCAAAACGTAACGGCTCCTGCGTCATGAATCGTTTTGCGTCGTCGGCCGCGGTTAGCCGCGCCAACAGATACGCTGCCTGACAACCCGATCCGTTCAGGTGAGCCAGGTTCGCCTCCAGAGTGGGACGGGGATGAAAGTGACAGTCGATGACAGGAGCACCCCAGAGATTCGCCGTCTCCGGTGGCAACTGAGCCTTGACGATGCGCCCTGCCGCCACCACGATCATCGACGTAAGAAATGCTCTTCTATTCATTCCCATTGCGACGCTCCTCGCGAGTAAGCTACTTATCGTTCGCCTGGATCAAACTCAGAAGTCCACCGTCAATGGCGCTCTCTGCGCAGCCCGGCTTTAAACGTGAGCTCAGTACCTGGAAAGTATAGGCTCCAAATGACGCGTCGTCGGGAATATAGCCCGAGTTCGCCATGCCGTTGGCCAGCGTCACCATGACGGTATTCGCCATGGGCGATTGTTCTTTCAGGCGTTTGCCGATGGCGCTGTACAGTTCTGCGTCCACCGAGGCGAGCGCTACATCGCCAATGCGCAGTGCGCCCAGACGAATGTGCACCGGATCGCCCTCCTCATAACTACCGGGAGTGCCTTCGCGCACGTCGTCGAGCCGGTGGCGCCCGGGACAGGTCGCCATATCCTGGCCGGCCGAGATGCCAGGGGTCGAATCCATGTGGGTGGTGTCGGTCATCACCCGAATCACTTCCTCTCCAAGGAGCACGCCTTCGCTTTCCATTACACGTTCAAGCGCGTCTCGCACCGCCGGGTCAAGAGGATGTTCCGTGACCTTGCCGTCGCGCAAAGGGGCCTCCACCTTCTCGCGAGTGAGCACGTTGCCGGTGATTTGCACTCCGCTACGTGAGGCTAGAGCATTTGTCGCCGCGCGCAGGTAGAGAGGATTCTGATCACCCGACGCCCCCTGGACAAACACCGCGACCATTTTGTCGCCGTAGGCCTGTTCCACATAGCGCGAAGTGGCTCCCGCAAAATCGGCGCTGGTAAAGCCCGCGAGATATCCGTTTACGGGGTGTAGGCCGCAATCGGTTGCCCTTCCGGGGTCTCGAATTTTATGACCGCCACGGTTTTGTCGGACGATCCACTGAGGTTCGGGCCTTGCGTCCACAAGCGGGTGGTGGGGTCGATCACATCGCGGTTCACATTGAGATAAGAGAAGCCAGTGCCGAACCCCATGCGTGCCGGCCGCAACTGGGCCTTTGCTTGCTTTACGGCGTCGACGATCTGGCCGGCGATCGGCGGTGGGGGAGCGTTTGGGTCGGGGTGGAACATTCCCGGCCCTGGGCCGCCTGGTCCCCACCCGCTGTGGGTGTGGGTCGCCGACATCACGATGTTTGCGATCGGGCAGTCCAGTTCTTGCGCAATCTGTTTAGATGCCGTGGTCCAAACAATTTCAGGAAGCCCGGCCTGATCGGCGCCGATCAAGGCGGCACGCGCTGAGCCATTGTCGAGAACGATGGCACGCACATACAAATGCTCGTGCGCGAATTTGCCGGTCGGCGGATTGGAGGCGCCCGGCGGAGGTGTTATGTCAATCCGAGCTGCCCCCACGCGGAGGTTGGCCGCCATGGCTGTTGCGGATAGACAGTAGAGGGTCAGTGCAAGCAAGGGGCGGTGCAGAAGAGAGTTGGTCATTTGTCTTTCAAACGAGATCGACCTGTTACGGTTGTCTGGATTACACATCCAGCCCGGCCGCTCCACAAGGTACTTCCGGTATCGTCGAGGGATCGATGTTCAACGTTCGCCGAATGTGCGGTTTATGCGCGGGGCAAATTTTTTGTATCGAGAGGTATGTTACCGCGGCCAGCAAGCGAGGCCATCGGCGGTGCAGGGCCTTTCAATGCTCAAGGGCTGGTAGGTACAGGGGTAGGTAAGGGCTTCAGCCTGTACATAAACGCAGCAAAATCATCTGGTTCTCACAAACCTGTCCAGAAGCCAGGTCCGGTACCGTGTTCAGCCTGATTAAACACCCTGCTAACGCTTGTCAATCATAGAGATCGGCCCAGAATGAAGAAAGGGCAAGCGCGGAGTATCATACCTCCATCAGAAGCATGGCTGTGGAGAGGAACAGATTGCCAACATCGGAAAATCCCGTGAAGGATGCTGGTGAGCCGCAATTGACCCCCAATGGGACTGGCAAAAGTCCCGCTGCTCAAGCCGTGGATGCGTCGGCAGTGCGCGCGCAGCTGGAACGAGTTCTCATGAGCGCCCCCTTTCGCAACAGCAAGAGGTATCCGGCGCTGCTCCGTTACGTGGTGGAAAAAGAACTGAACGGTGCGTCCTCCGAGCTGAAAGAGCGCACGATCGCCATCGACGTGTTTGGCAGGGACCCATATTACGATCCCGGCGCGGACCCAGTGGTGCGCATCTCTGCAGGGGAAGTTCGTAAGCGACTGGCGCAGTACTACCAGGAGGTGACGAACCCGGAACAGTTGCGTATCGAGCTGCCGGTTGGGTCGTATCGGCCCGAATTTATTGCGGGCGTCCCTGCACCCGCGGTTCCTTCCGTATTGCCTGCGCAAGCCGCGCTGCCCGCTTCGCCGGAAATCCTTGCCGAGAACGAGCCCAAGGTTCGCAGTAAACGAAGCGTGGTGGCGGCGTGCACTTTGGCGCTATTTATAGTTGTAGCTGGATTGATCTGGGCCTTCCTTGCGAATAGACCGACCGCGCTCGATCGATTTTGGCGTCCGGTGATCCAGCAGACTCACTCGGTCATGCTGTGCCTGGGGCGCAGCAGTTTTCGGCCCGGGGATCCGCCGCCCGGCTCGTGGCATCCGGTAGATCCGCACCAGGCCGCAGTGGCATGGTGGGATGCAGAAACACTGGCTCGGCTGGCGGGACTTGTCCAATCGGACGGCGCTTCGCTCCGTTTGTTCCGGGAGGACGAGGCGACCTTCAGCGACTTCCAGCAAGGGCCCGCCGTTCTGATTGGCGCATACAACGACCAATGGACAATGGAATTGATGTCTCGCATGCGCTACACCTTCCAACGGACGGGCAGAGTCCAATGGATCGCGGACCGCGATCGCCCCTCGTTCCAGGATTGGAAAAACGACCTGGGACAAACAGACGGGCAAGGAAACCTGGCGCTCAAGCAGGACTACGCCATTATTTCGCGAGTCGCGAACCCGAGAACCGGATTCATTACAGTTACGGTGGCCGGGCTGTGGGGCTATGGAACTCTGGCGGCTGGCCGGTTCCTCACTGACCCGAAGTATATGCAGGACTTCACCAAACGAACTGGTTTCAAGCTCGATAAAAGCAACATACAAATTGTGATTGGGACTGAGGTCATCCAGGGAAAGCCTGGGCCGCCTACGGTTCTTGCCGCCACTTCCTGGTAAGGCGGCCAGCCCGGTGAAGTAGCATACCTCTCGCTACCGAAGTTCTTGTCTCGCACAAAGCATACATACCAGGATCGTTATGCAGTTGTGTCGCAAACGATACCGCAAGTACCTTGTGGGGCTGTGGCCGCGTGGATGTAATGCACACAAGCGACAAACCCTAGAAGAACAAGGAGACTGCAGTGAAGAAAATTCTAATTACGTGTTCGCTATTTTTATTCGCATTCGGGTCCATGAGCTACGCCGCCGATAAGGAGTCCGCATCAGTAAGTTTTCCGAGCGCTGTGCGAGTCGGCACAAATAACCTGCCCGCAGGAACGTATGCGATCCACTGGCAACCGGGTTCCAGCGACGCCCAGGTGACCCTTTCCGGCAAGGGCCATGAGATTTCAGTTCCTGCAACCGTCACCCAAGGTGTCGGCCGGGATGAAGTGCTCATGCATCGAGATGGCAAAACTCAGGTTGTCGAAGGGTTCACCGTGAAGGCGACCACCTTTACCATCAAAAACCCCTAAAGTGACCGCCGGAGTAGCTTCGGCGGCGGCGTGTACCCGGCGCCGAAGCACAGAAACTAAGCACGCCTGGCGTGCGACGCTGGTCGGAATACCTGGAGATCCTGCATGAATCTCAAAGCACTTCTCAACACCAACACCGGCGCCGGCAGCATAAGTTTCGGGCTGCTCGTGCTGCGTATCGCAGGCCTCAGTTTGTTCCTAAGACATGGATGGGAGAAGCTCAGCGGGTATTCGACGATGGTTCAGCATTTTCCCGATCCGATCCACGTCGGTGCGCACGCCGGCTTAGCCTTTGCCTTGCTCAGCGATGGCATTTGTTCTGTGCTTGTCCTGATTGGGCTGGCAACGCGTCCCGCCGCAGCGGTCATCCTCACCAATCTGCTGGTGGCCTTCTTCTTCGTTCATCACGCCGCGTATTTTTCCAATAGCCACGTGGAATTGGTCGCGCTCTACATCATCATCTTTGCGACACTCCTGTTCACGGGTCCTGGGCGATTCAGCATTGACGGGCGCCTGCAAGGTTAGCCGGTGGATTCAGGGAACGCCCGGTCGCCAAGGTTCTTGCGCCATTCCACTGTGATGGCGCATTCGCAGCCAAATTAATCTACCCTTCGCCTGCCAGGTTGTTCACGCTCCTGTGATGCTCGCGGTACCACTCCAGTGCGCGAGGTTCCAGCAAGAAATGTAAAGACACAGCAATCTGCGCGACGACAACTGCAAGTGGGCTTATAGGCTGACGAAGGGCACGGCTTCAGCCGTGCCGAACGAACCGCCGCAACTGAGGCCTTTAGCCCCTGAGGTACGTCTTTGTTTCCCGAAGGGTACGTGCCTCCGCGAGACTGTTGTGCCACAAAGGTCCCGGCGCAAGGTTCACCCACTGCAGAGGTCTCTTCGGAGCCAGTCCTTTCAATCGTGCCAGATCGCCGAAACACTCGCGGAACTCAGTTCGGTAGATTAGAAGTCGGTTCAAGCCAGGGAATTACCAGTGAGTTGTCGACGATTGATGGGGTCCACGACTTGTCGATTATTCTGTTTTATTGAAATCGGAGGAGTCAGGTGTCTCTTACGGCAAGCCAGTCAATACTCCAGGTCATACTTTGGGCGGGATTCATTTCTGGTTCCACTGATCTCTTTGCGGCGTGTGCGTTCGCTGCGATTCGAGGCATCACACCGAGCCGTCTCCTTCAAACCATTGCAAGCGCAATGCTCGGGCCGAAGGCGTTTGGCGGCGGAAGTAGCGCTGTCACATTAGGGCTCGGCCTGCATTTTCTAATTGCGTTCATAGTCGCAACCACCTACATCATTGCGAGCCGATACCTCACGGTGCTTACCGAGCATTCACTGTTGAGCGGACTTCTATATGGTGCAGCTGTTCACCTTTTTATGACGTTTATCGTATTGCCACTGAGCTCTCTCAAGCGGCCCTTCTCATGGACATTCTTTCTCGGGCAGTTGGTCATTCATATGTTGTGTGTAGGCTTACCAATCTCACTCGTTGTTAAGCATTTTTCCTAAGTTGCTTGAGATCATGATCGGGGCCTGGCCACAGCCCAAAAGCAATACGAGCCAGATTTGGGAAAGGGTGCCAGATACGCCTCATCGAGTTGTTCGATTGCAAATCCTCCATCACGAATGAGCAATGGAATGTTCCTCGTTACGTGGCAGCCCACGAAAGCCAGCTTGAAGAACGGTTCGATCCGCTTCTGCCATCGACGTATTTGAAGATCGGGAGAAAGTCCATGTTCAAAGAAAATGAAACGACCTCCTGGTCTCAAAACGGCGCTACATGAGAGCTCCTTTCTCAATCGCGAAATGTTTCTTCGCCTCGCGCTTGACCCTGGAGTGTACTCCAGGGTATATGCTCCCCTACGTAGAGGTTCCTAAATGGGCGGACTCCTCCAGATCGGCGATGTGGCCAGTCAAACGGGCCTGAGTGCCGACACGATTCGTTTTTATGAGCGAGAACGGCTGTTGAACCCAGCAGCCCGCTCCAGCGGCGGCTTCCGGTTATTCACGAAATCGGATGTAGCCGACCTGGCCTTCATCCGCAACGCGCAGGAACTGGGCTTCTCGCTCCAGGAAATCCGTGAACTTCTGAGCCTGAAGAACACCCGGTATCCCGACTGCGGTCAGGTGGAGAGGATGCTGGAACATAAGATTGGCTCCGTCTGCGCAAAGATTGACGCCCTGCGCAAACTGGAACGCGAGCTGAGGCAAGCGATGTTTCATTGTCAGGCGAATCTGCGCATGGCAGCAAAAGGTAAAGCTGAAGATTGCCCGGCACTGAGGGACATTTCTCAGAGCAATGGAAGGAAAAGAAAATGACCTTGGAGCTGCTGTACTTGCTGGGATGTCCGAATCATGGCCGGACCGTGAACCTCGTCCGCAGTGTTGTATGGGCAGAGGGTGTGGCTGCGCAGGTGCAGGAGATTCTCGTTCGGGATTACGAAGAGGCGTGTGCTCTTGAATTTCCCGGATCGCCGACCGTCAGGGTGAACGGCGAGGACATCGAGAATGTTCCATCCTATTGGCTCGGCGTCGGCTTTGCTTGCCGAAGGTACCTTGTTGAAGGAAAGCCGCAAGGCATGCCTCCACGTTCCTGGATAGAACAGGCCATTCGCGCGGCGCGTAAGGGGGAGGGCAGTCTGTGAGGAGTATCCGTGCAGCAACTGCGCTGCCATCCATAGGCGCGACGATGAGCGCCTTGACCACGCTTGCCTGCTGTTTACCTTGGGGCATTGGTGCAGCACTGGGAACGCTGGGCCTGAGTGTCTTCATCGCCAGATTCCAGGCTGAACTCATCGTTCTATCCGTCGCTTTGCTCGGCCTGGGACTGATCCAGATACTGCGTCGGGGACGAAGCTGCCGCCGTCGCAGTCCCGTCGAGATTGCCATCTGGGGAATTGCGGCTGTAGTCGTGCTTGCGATTGTTTTGTTCCCCCAATGGGTCGCCAGCCTTCTGGCTGCCCATTATCCTTAGAATGCCCGGAGATGGTGATGGCGAAAAAATATTGGATCGTGATCGGAATCCTGGCGATGGTTCTCGTCCTGATCGTTCGCTATATTGGGGCAGGCCATCAAACTGCCCCGGGTCAACCGCCGCTTTTGGCGATTACTCCGCAGTCGCTTCCTCAGTTCGCGCAAGAATTCAATCGTGCGGCGAACGCAGAGCGAGTCATCATGCTGATGTCGCCAACTTGTCCGACCTGTCTTCAAGGCAGTTCTGAGGTCGATGCAATCCTGCGACACCATCCCGGAAGCGATATCCGAGTCTTCGCCGTCTGGGAGCCGATGCTTGCGACTGATTGGGGCCCGCCCAATGCTCATGTACTTGCCCGGCTCTCCGACCGGCGCGTCATCCAGGTTTGGGACAGGAAACACTTGCTCGCCGGACTCATGGAAAAGGGCGCCGCTGGACGTCGCCCGAGATGTTGCAGTCGGAGCGGCAATTGGTGGGACGTGATCGCGGCTTATCCGAAGGCATCGAAATGGGCTGACTCGGCGCCGGTGCCCGAACTTCTCAATGGCACGATTGTCCGCACTGCGCCGGAATTGGAAGCTCAATTAGAGCGGGGCTCCTGGTGATGTTACGAAGTATGTCTCACGTTGTGACACCGAAGGGTCAGGTTTGCTGCAGCTCTCCAACTTCGATGGGTTACTGGTTCTAGGTTTCTCTCCTGGCGTGGGGAGGGCTCAGCCTTATCGGCATCTACTGGTATCCTCTCCACCCGTTCTCGGCGGCAACTGTTTGCCTTGCTGTGGCCATCGGTTGTGCGGCCAACTGGTTCCGGAATCGAACCTTGCACTGCGGCATGACCGCTCCCCTCTTCCTGGTTGCCGGTACTGTTTTTCTCCTCTCAGAGGTAGGCGTCTCTACGCTCAATCCTCGTTGGGTCTGGCCCATCCTCGCCATTGTGACCGTGCTCGCGTTTCTACTGGAATTGCGTTATGCAGGACGCCGGTAGCGTTGTCGGGGAGTCGGCAACAGCCTACGAGTGTACGGTCGAACCGCTCCGCGCCAACAGCCCTCGTCAAACACACACATTTCTGCCTCGCCGATCTGGGGGCTTGAGTTGAGGTTTGAAGTTTGTCTCTGCCGTTGCTCCTAAATACCTAATCTCGTCGTTGGGGTCCTGGGAATGTGGGAATCCCGAAGTGATTTCCAAAGACCGTGGGAACGGTGGGAAGCCGGCTTTATGGCTTTCCATGCTTTCCACACTCTGTCGTTTCCATGGCCTGCTTTTTCGCGGGTAGGTGGCGAACTGAAGGGGCTTCACAGCGGATGCGGGCTTCTCCCAAGAAAGGCATCTCCGAGATAGCTGCGTTGCCGTTCTGATTGCCACATGTTCGAGCTGCCGACTATCCGACCGTGTGGCTCCATTTCTCATTGAGTGAGTTGGCGATTTGCCGCGCCAACTGACCAGGCTTCCGCAGATGGATTTACCGATAACCCCGTTTTGCAGGCTGTTCGACTCAGGAACGCGTGAATACACCTTCTCAAGACGTTCGCTTGGGCTGATAATGCAGCCGTGACTACACGGCCATCGGAAGATCCTGCGGGCAGCTGCCGGGAGGAAGGCAACGCTTTCCCCCGGCCCAAGCTCGTGACTTACTTCAATGAATACACGCCGCCATTCGACGTACGACCCCTACTGTCAAAAATGTTGGGATCGGTCCCGCCTGAGTACCTGGTCGGGCTGGATTCGGTTGTGCTCACTAGCACAGACGCCTTGTCGCGCAAACGGCGCAGAAGTAAAACCTGGTCGAGAAAACGTACCGTAAAGATAGTGAAGACTCGCGGACTCTATCACTATGCGCAGAAGGGCAAGACTGCCTGGATCGAGATATTTGTAGATCGGATTTTCGAGGGTTGGGAGGGAGGATTCTGGCTGAAGCTGCCGCTCGTGCGAGATTTCTTGCTTGCGCCCGTCGTGTTTCACGAGATCGGGCACCACATCCACGCTACGGTTCGACCCGAATTCCAAGAGCGGGAAGATGTGGCTGACACGTGGCAAGTGAAGTTGGAGACGAGGTACTACAGGAAGGAGCGTCCATACATTAGGCTGCTCTCGACGTTCGCCAAACCGTTCCGTCCAGCCATTAAGCGGATGTTGGCCGCAGAAGCCGCACGCCATTGAGACGTCGAAATCGCACCCCAACGCGTGTTGATACTGGCACTCCCTTCTCGAGTGCCTCCCAGTCGGGTTATCGGTAAGTTCCCCCGGCCTTCCGGTACGCTGAATCGGCATTGAAGCTTCCGAACCGGCAAAGGCCGAAGGGGGTTAAAACGTTCACGGTTCGTGGACGGCACCGTCGATTTTGACCTTTTTGCACGAGAAGCAAAAGTGGATGTCTTTGCCGGGAACAAGTTCTGATAGATCCAACCGACGCCACCAGTGCAACCCGATGCGGCAGAATTGTCCGAGGACGATGTTGGCTTCACACTCTCGGTGTGGCCATAGTTTCGAGACCTGCGCTGCGAGGTCGAAATCGGACGACCTGTAGGTGGGTTCAACCACGGCAGTCATGCTATAGGGTCTCCTGAGGAATTCGCAAGATCAAAACGGCTCCGGCAATTCTCCGTCGCGGCCAGCCGTGTTGCCGTCGGGGACCGCCTGCGAAGTCGCATTTTCAGTAACTTGCCGGATAATTGTCTGGGGTGGCATGGCCGGCTCCAGGGAGATAAGAGAGATGGGAATCGAAATGACCCGAAGACAGGCAGCGCTGCTATTAGCCGAAGCTATGGTAGGCGTGCCAATGATGGCAGCGGGCGTTCGTGCTTCAGGCGCAGAAACTGCGCCGGCGGCACGCGATAAGCCGGCTGTTCTCGGTGCCCAGCCGGCGGCGCCCGTCTATATCGTGCTTTGGTTTGATACTGAGGATTACATACTGCCTGAAAGCGATGACGCGGCATTGCGCATCGCAGACTTCCTCACCCAGCAAGGGGTTCGCGCTACATTCAAGGTGGTCGGTGAGAAGGCGCGTGTGCTCGAACGGCGTCAGCGCACAGACGTGATTGCCGCGCTCGCTCGTCATGAAATCGGCTACCACTCGAACACCCACAGTCAGCAGCCGACACCGGCTGTGTACGAGTCAGTGCTTGATTGGGAATCTGGCCAGGAGGAGTTCAATCGCCGCGAGCGGCCTGGTTTTGACGATCTCACCCGCATATTCGGCAGGCCACCCAGCTGTTATGGCCAGCCGGGGGTCAGTTGGGCGCCGCAAGCGTATCCGGCATTAAAGAAATGGGGTGTCAATGTATACCTCGATGACGGCGAGCAAGTACAACTCGACGGCAAACCGTTTTGGTACGGCGGCCTGCTGAATATTTTTCACATCGATGCCGGGCGGCAACTTGAGCAGAATAACGATTGGTCGAATCTGGAGTCGGCCAAAGCAAATTTCAAAACTTTATATACCCAGATGAGCGCTCAGCCACCGGGTGGTATTGTGAGCTTCATGTTTCACCCCACGCAGCTGATATCCGAGGTCTTCTGGGATGCGGTGAACTTTGCCCAGGGAGCAAACCCGGCTCGTTCGGAGTGGAAGATGCAACCGGAGTGCAGCCCAGCGCAACGCGAACGTGCCTTCCAATACTTCGAAGGCCTGATTAGTTATGCAAAATCATTCCCGGGCGTCCGCTTCGTGACGGCGTCGGAGGCTTATGTAATCTGTAAGGATAAGGCCCAGGGCCGAGCGTTTAGCACCCAGGAACTAGCCCAGGTGGCTAGCCGGGTAAAGCCGGGTGTAACGTTCCAGGTTTCCGGAGACTATTCTCTGTCCGCCAGCGATACGTTTTACTTACTCAATAGCCTTGTGTCTCGCTATGTAAGCAATGGCACTATTGGAGAGGTGACGCTTGCGGGCACTCTCTATGGCCCTACCTCACGGGCATACGGTCTGACGATGCCGGCGGGTGCAACAAAGATAGAATGGAGTCAGTTCTCGCGAACTTCCATTGATGTAAGCGAGTTTCTTACCAGGCACCGATCCATTCCAAATGCTGTTTGGTTCGGTAGCACAGCAGTGACTCCTGAGGCCTATTTGCTGGCGCTGGCAAATGCCACCCAGGACCTTGCTTCCAGGTCCCGGCCGCCCGATTCGGTGACGGTGTTGCCCGCGGAGCTAGCGGCTGAGCAATGGGTTGCCAAAGATTCTCCCTCGATCTGGGAGTGGCCCATCTTTCCGCCCAGATTCCACTCCGACCACCTGATGGAACTCGCGCGGCTGCAGGCTTGGACCATCAAACCGGCTATTCTCGAAGGCCCACGTCGACATGCAGTGCATGGGACCTAGTTGACGTGGCGCCCCATCAGTGCAGCGGCCCGCGCGAAGGAGAGCTTCCTTTACCCGTAGCAGTAGAAAATGTCGCAAGCAGGCGTATCGCCGAAAAACTTAACGGAACATAGAATAACCAAGCGAGGAAAACGTTCACTTCATACGTCAACGACACAGGACACGCCGCGGCGTTCCGTCGTCAAGCGTCAGGGTGCCGCCAATCCAGGGCTCGGTGCGTCGAGTCAGTCGGCGCAAGTCGCCTTCTCATTGAACGGTCATTCAGACTTCAGAATTTGGCCGCGAATCTCCCCGCCGGGATTTGCGGATGTGTGGAGATTGAAATACCACTTACCATCCACCAGATCCTTAGCCTGTTCCGGTCTTAGGGTCGCCATACCATCAATGGGACTTGTTATCTGGCACATCCTTTCCGCAGCAAGGTGGCAGGTCGGGTTAGTAATCGGAAGCTGTGGCTTCGCATTCGCCCCCGCCGCCGCTGGTCCGTGAAAGTGCGCCGCGACGACTGGACCAGTCAACCCACTGAACTCAACGTGATATTTGAACTCGTTGGTTTCAGTATCCAGCGTGGCGGTCACAGTTCCAGCACCCGGGCTGTCCTTGGGAGGAACCTCGGTTGAGGCCTTCAAGTCTCCCGTCAGGTGAACGGTTGCGGCGTGCGCTGCAATCGACACGAGCGCAAGAGCGGATGCTGTGACAACGGTTCGGAAAACACGCTTAACATTTCTCAATTTAGTTCTCCTTTTGCTGGCCATCCAGGACTAATCCCTTCATCCATCGACGGGATACGTGAGGCGTTGACACGAGGAAAGCCTCTTACTATTGTTGGCACAATGGCAAAACGCCACGATACATCCGAGGTTCCTGAGTCGCCGGATCCCGGATACCGGCTCGCCGCGAGAGGGCGCCAAGAGGCCGAAGACGATCGATTGGGGCTATTGGAACATATCTTCGACCCCCGTTCTCGTCGACGGCGTGAGCTAGTCCAACCTGGCTGGCGGTGCCTTGAGGTCGGCGCGGGCCGGGGCTCTATGGCCGTCTGGCTTGCCGAGCGGGTGGGAAGCAGCGGCCGAGTGGTGGCGACGGACGTAGATGTTACCTACCTGAAACGACTAAATATTCCGAACCTCGAGGTGTGCCAGCACAACATCCTTGATGATCCTCTAGACACGCTCGGTCCGGCCTCGTTCGATCTGGTTTGCTCTCGTTTGATGCTGTTCTGGCTCCCTGGCAAGCAAGAGACGGCTATCCAGCGCATGGCAGAGTGCCTACGACCAGGAGGCTGGCTCGTCGATGAGGACGGTGACTGGGGCACGGTTGCTCCAGTGGACCCGTCTCATCCGTACTACGCCCGGTATCAGCGCACATGGCGGGATGGTGAGTGGTGGACATCGCGAGGGTATGACCCCACCTTTGGACGCAAGCTCCCTGTGCTATTCGGACATTGCGGTCTGGAAAATATCCGCCACGAGGCGACTGCCGAGGTAGTGCCGGGTGGCAGCCCGTGGGCGCGGTGGTGGCAGGAGACTTTGGAGGCTGTCCGCGTGTGGGAGCAAGCTGACGGTAGCCTGACCCAGGAGCGGAACGAGGAGTACAAGGCGCTGACAGTCCCTTGGACCGATCCTTCATTCTGGTTCCTCAACGCGCTTCTCCACGCCTGCTGGGGCCAACGCCCACGGCAGGAACTAAACTCATCGAGCGGTTAAGCTGCTACAATTATTGTGCTATTCACCCGGGGCACGCCATCTCAAAACTGCTAGGAGAACCCATGCACACTTATTGTGTGGTCCTTCGGCCCCAGCACTCGTTGAACTCTCTTTATCCTCACACGAAGCGCTACTATCTCAGAGCCAACTCAGCTGCTCAGGCAATGCGTATCGCGTCGGAAGACCCTGAATGGCTCGCATTTGGGGTTGAGCCTGCACGTATGTCTGCTCGCACGCCACAAAGTGAACCTTCAGTGTCTACCGAGAATTCGATCGTTGCTTAGGTAGTCCGTAAGCGAACGGAGTTCCCCTTCTGGCGAGTGGACTGCTGATGGGGGCGAAGAGCGGTCCCATACCTAGGGCGCCCAGCTTCGAAGGTGCAACCGTATCCAGCCAGTAGCGCAACGCTTGGTTAACCACCAGAATCGGAAGAGTCTTAGTCCTTGGGCTGAATTCGGTGATTTGTAGCATCACGGATGTTTCTATTGGGGGCTGCACGGCACCGCCTCTCGGCAAGTGAGATGCGGAGTGGATCGCCAACGTAACCATTCTGGAAGGGACAGTGCGGGAATGGACGTCCCGGGAGTGATCCTCAATCATGCCTGAAAGTCTTAGGTTTTCGGTAATTTCCCCCCCGAGGTGGCACAGGCGGGCAGCTCACCGATTCCTGGGGTCTACAGGAGGGCGCTTATCGGACCTGTGATAGCGTCGCACGGAATGGCGCGTAGAACATAGTCGCAGGGGGCATACTAGCGACGTCCGTCAGTTTTCGGAGGGCTGCTCAATATGGTCGATGGCGATAACGTCGACCGAAGTTCTCTCAGCGCTCAACTTAAGTCCAAGCTGCTCGTGTAGAGCCTCGTACAAGCTGGGAGCAGTCGCGTCTGTTTGCGGCGTCAAAGGCGAGTGTCCATTGAACTGCGAGTCGTCCGGCGTAAATGTACATTGGAAATCGAACCTACCTGCAATTCCTGTCTGATTCACGACCGGGCGATCCAGGACAAGTAACTGCAAAAAAGCCGCGAAGTCAGCCATGGTCGCATTTGTCGCAAACAACGTCAGTCCCGTGTCAACAGGCCGGTAATGGAAATTGGGTAGTTGTCCTTTCCGGTCGTTTGGTATCAAGTTCGGCCCATTCTTTCCAACCGTAAGCAGGTATGCCGCAAGTTCCCGCTTGTCCTTGTGGAATTTCAGCTTAAATCTGTCCGCCAGCAATTTTTGAATCATGATCCGCACTTGCTCAGCGTTGGGCACACCCGCCTCCTCCGGCACGGCGACAATGTCGTATCGATTTTTGACCATCCACTGAGGTCCATTGACAATTTGCTTCGCCTGCACCTCGTAAGCAACCTGAATCAAGTCACCCAGAGACGCGTTGACGGTCTTGAAGTTGTGGCCGATTATGGTCAGCCCTTGCATGTTCGGCTTCCCGGAGTCGTTCGGCTTGATAGTGGCAACCTCGAAGCTGGGATTGGCATTCGCCTCCATTGGCGGCAATTTGGGTCTTGAATCGTCAGATGGGCCTTGGGCCTGGGCGTGGGTTAGAAGGAATTGCGAGCCGGCGACGCTGACCACACAGAGTAAGAAAGCCGCTCTACGCGGAACACTGTTAGCCATGAATTGGGAACCTCTCTTGAATACAAGACGTCCTTACTTCACAATTGCACTAGGAAATCCTTTAGGGGTGCCGCGGATCGCATTGGCTTCCAGAGGAGGCAGCCGTTTCGCGTCGTTCCGCTCCCGCTTGAACGTCTGGATGCTAATCAGGCGACAAGCTCACTAACTGAAAGTGTCCCAGCCGCCTGTAAAGTCGGGTTTTCGGTAACTTCGATCCCAGTTGGCGAGAACAGACCGCTACATCTAATCGGTATGGGAGGCGAAGGTATTGTGCTTCAATGCCCGTTCTTTCATCATGACAAAGAAGACAGGCACCAGAATCAGGACGTGGACAGTTGACGTAATCATGCCCCCAACAATGGGTGCTGCGATGGGCTTCATCACGTCAGAGCCGATGCCGGATTCCCAAAGAATCGGAACCAGGCTGGCGAGGACTGCACAGACAGTCATGAGCTTCGGTCGGAGACGGTGTACAGCGCCTTCTATGGCGGCCTCCTCCACATCTTTATTCGTGAGCGGCCTTCCGGGTTGTTTTCTCCGTTCAAGAGCTTCATGGAGATACACCACCATGACCACGCCGGTTTCGACAGCAATACCAAACAGTGCGATGTAACCAACTGCCACGGCGACACTGAAGTTGTACTTGAGCAACCACTGGAGCAACAACCCGCCACTCAAGGCGTAGATCGTCGGGAAGATGAGAACCAGCGCCTCGGTTATCGAGTGGAAGACCAGGTACAGCAACAAAAAGATGACAAAGAAGACCAGAGGCAGGATGAGTTCGAGCCGCTGGCGCGCCCGTTGTTCCAACTCGTATTCTCCTGACCACTGGAAGGAGTAGCCTGCGGGCAGTGCCAATTTGTCGTGCAGGAGCTTGTTTGCCTGCGCGACAAAACCGCCGTAGTCCGTGCTCTTGAGGTCGATGTAGATGTAGCCGGTGAGAGCCCCATCCTCATCTCGGATCATGGCAGGTCCACGGCTGAAGGAGATGCGCGCTACCTGTCCTAATGGAATCTGCGCGCCAGACGGAGTGCCGATCAGCACGCCACGTATCTTGTCGATGTTGTCACGGAAGTCGCGCTGATAGCGGACATTGATGGGATAGCGCTCGCGTCCCTCGATGTTCTCCGCAATATTCTCTCCGCCGATGCCGGAGGCTACTGCGGTTTGAATATCCGCCACGCTGAGACCGTAACGTGCGGCTTCTGGCCGGTTGACATCGACGTTGATGTAGAACCCTTGCGCGACCTTCTCCGCAAAGACCGACCTCATCTCCGGCAGACCGGACAAAAGATTCTGTATCTGTGAAGCAAGTTGCTGGATGCCATTCACATCCGGTCCCTGCACTTTGAGACCGAGCGGGGTTTTGATGCCGGTTAGCTCCATGTCCAGCCGGTTTTCGACCGGCATCGTCCAGGTATTCGAGAGGCCGGGAAACTGGAGCTTATCGTCCATCTGCTGAATGAGGTTTTCGTAGGTCATTCCTGCAGGCCACTGCTCGCGTGGCCTCAGCATGGCTGTCGTATCGTACATGTCGAGAGGCGCGTTGTCCGTCGCGCTGTCGGAACGCCCTACGGCCCCCAAGACGCTGGCTACTTCTGGAAAGCTGCGAAGAATGCGGTCCTGCTGCTGAAGCAGAACCTTGGCCTGTTCGATGGAGATCCCCGGAAGCGCAGTGGGCATGTACAGTGTTGAGCCTTCAAACAGCGGCGGCATGAACTGGCTGCCCAGCTTTGATGCCAGAGGGAGAGTTGCGATCAGGAAGATCACGTTGACCGCGATGGTTAGCCAGCGGTGACGCAGGCACCAGCGAAGAATCGGCAGGTAGATTGCCTGGGTGATGCGGGAGATGGGATTCGCACTCTCCGGTCGCAGCTTCCCACGGATCAGCATCACCATGAGAACTGGAACCAGCGTAATGGCGAGAATGGACGACGACCCGACAGCCAGCGTTTTCGTCCATGCCAGAGGTCGGAACATGCGGCCTTCCTGCGCTTCAAGCAGGAAGACCGGCAGGAAGGAGACGACGATAATCAGGAGGGAAAAGAATAATGCAGGCCCAACCCGCTTCGCGGCATCGATGAGGATCGTCCTTCGCTCTGGCTCCGTCACCGGCTCTGAACTGTTTTCCTGCCGCTCTGACAGATGACGGTAGCCATTCTCGACCATGACGATCGAGGCGTCCACAAGTACACCAATCGCTAGCGCGATACCACCGAGCGACATGATGTTCGAGGTCACGCCAAGCCAGTACATCGGAATGAAGGACACCACTACTGCGATAGGCAAGGCAAGGATCGCGATCAGCGCAGAGCGAAAATGAAGGAGGAACACAATAATGACGACGCTGACGATCACGGCCTCTTCCAGGAGGTCGCGTTGCAGCGTCTTGATCGACGCATCGATCAGACCGGAACGGTCGTACCCCGGCATAACCTCGACGCCTGCGGGAAGAGAGGGAGCGATTTCCCTCAGCTTCCGCTTCACGCCATTGATAACGTCCAGCGCATTCATACCCTGGCGCATGACGATGATGCCTCCGACTGTCTCTCCCTCGCCATTCCACTCGGCAACGCCTTCGCGGATGTCAGGGCCGAAGCTGACAGTGCCTAGGTCACGCAAGAAGACGGGTGTGCCGTTCTTGCTTCCGACTGCGACGGCAGCGAGATCATCGAGCGACCGGAGATAACCGAGGCCGCGGATCATGTACTCTGCACCACTCAGATCGAGCACACGTCCGCCTACCTCATTGGTGCTGGCCTTCACCCGGTCAATCACCGCGGACAGCGGAATGGCATAAGCGAGCAGCTTGTTCGGATCGAGCTGCACCTGGTACTGACGGACGAAGCCTCCGATGCTTGCTACCTCAGCAACACCTGGGACGGTTTCGAGGGCATAGCGCAGACGCCAATCCTGCAGGCTGCGCAGCTCAGCGAGGCTATGCTTGCCGCTCCTGTCTACGATGGCGTACTCGTAGACCCAACCTGCGCCGGTTGCATCCGGGCCAATCACAGGGTGCACATTTTCCGGCAATCGTCCGCTGATCTGTTGGAGATATTCGATGACGCGGGAGCGCGCCCAATAGAGATCGGTGCCGTCCTGAAAGACCACGTAGACGTAAGAGTCTCCCAACATAGTCTGTGCGCGGACGGCTTTGACATGCGGCGCGGCGAGCAAGCTGGTGATAATCGGATAGGTCACCTGGTCTTCAATGACATCGGGAGGCTGTCCCATCCAGTTCGTGTGGACGATGACCTGCACATCGGAGATATCCGGCAGTGCGTCCAAAGGCACATGCTCAAGTGACCAGATGCCAGCCAGCGTCAACATCAGAACGGCAGCGAAGACGAGAAAGCGATTACGCGCGCAGACTTCGATGATTCTGGAGAGCATCACATGCCTCCTGTCGCGTTCACGCGCAACTGTTTCGTGGCAATGGTCTGTCCTCGCTTCTGGGCCGTGATGGTCACCTGCCACGTTCCGCCGGAACCGAGCGAACCGCCTCCCTCATAGAGACCATTGCCTTTATCCGTCAGCGTCAAGGTGGTGTTCATAGCGGCCATACCCATTGCGGGCATCGCAGCCATGTAGAACACAACCGTCACGGTTGCGCCCATGACCGGCGTATTTCCAGGTCCGGCGAGTCGCACACGGAAGATATTCGAGCCCTTGTTAGGCGGGTTGGGGTCGGTGGTGAAGTCGATGTTTACTTGTGCAGCGGAAGGAGCATTTGCCGGAGAGGCATTGCTCCCCGCACCGGGCGGTGGAGGAGTAAACGACCCTGCTGCCGCCTGCAACTGACTCTCGGAGTCGATGAGGAAATTGGCCGAAGTGACAATGGACTGATGTGCCTCCAGCCCCTTGAGCACGACGAACTCATCACCGGCGCGAAGACCAATAGACACTTCTTTGGGTTCAAGATTTCCGTTGCCGTGGTTCAAGAAAACAAGTTGCCTCGTACCTGATTGGAAGACTGCGGAAACCGGCACTACAAGCTGGCGGCCCCGGCTGGTCTTCAGATCAACATTCACGAACATGCCCGGCTTGAGCTTCAAGCCAGGATTCGCAATCGCCAGCCGCACGCGCACCGTGCGCGTTGCCATATCGACCTGCGGCAATATCTCTTCGATCTGCCCGCTGAATGTGCGGCCCGGATACGAGTCCACAGTGATAGATGCAGTATCCTGAGGCTTCAGCCGCCCAATGTCGTCCTGGAAAATCTGTGCATTGACCCACACCCGCGAAAGATCGGCAACGGTGTAGAGCCGGGTTGATGGTTCGACGTAAAGATTCGGCAGAGCGTTGCGTTCCGTGATGTATCCCGAAACCGGCGAGTAGAAGGTGAGATCGGTGACCGGCTTGCCCGTCTCCTTCAGTTTGGCGATTTCAGTTGCTGGAACATCCCATTGCGCTAAGCGTTGCTCAGCAGCATCGGAAAGCGTGTTTGCGCCGGCAGCTACGCCATCGACCGTGCTGGACTGAAGCATCTTCTGGTTCTGCTGCGCGAGGAGATATTCCTGTTGTGTCGCTACCAGATCGGGGCTGTACACGGTGAACAGCGGTTCGCCTTTGCGTACGTACTGATACGTCGCATTGGCAAAGACTTTGCGGATATAGCCAGGAAAACGCACCTGAACATACGAAAGCAGGCGTTCATCGATGTCTACCGTCCCAGGCGCGCGAATGTCATCGCTCAGTTGCTTGTACTCAACGGTCCGAGTCTTCACGCCGATACTCTGCATCCGCTCGGGCGTAAGCTGCATGGGAGCAAGAGCGGCATCCTTCGACTCGGGCATGGCCATCCCCGGCATCGACGATGCAGGCTTTGCCGCATCGGGAGCTGGCCCGGCAGCGACAGGCTGCACATCGCCTGACATGGGAAGGTTCATCCCTTGAGGATGACGGTTCCAGCGAGAGCGGTAGGCCCACACGCCTGCGAGAACTGCCAGGACAGTCATCCACACGAGAGAGGTTCTCAAGACATATTTGTTCATCGCAGTGCCGCTCCTGTCAGAGATTCAAGGTGGGCCAGCGCAGTCTCGTGATCGAGGAGAGTTTGCGCGTAGTCGAGCCTTAGATTGAGGAAATCGGTGAAGTAGGAGAGCACATGAGTGAACTGGTCTTTGTTCGAGGCATAGGCGCTCAACGTAGCTCGATAGGTTGCATCGGAGAGAGGAACCAAACCCTCGCGGTATTCCTGCAGTTGCTCTTCATCGCTCGATACCTGCACATATAACTGCTGCACCTGTGAGAGTTCCTGTTGGAGATGCGCGTCGAGCGTCTTCTGCGACGCGATGAGCTTCTCCTCTGCCTCGGCGATCTCCGCGTTTACCCGTTTCCTTCGCGGAAAGCGAACGTCGAAGGTCAGCATGTAGTAGTCCCGATACTTACGATCGGTGTTCTGGTACATATAGCCGACCTCAAAATCAGGCTTGCCCTCGCGCTTGGTGGACGCTACCTGCGCGTCCTGTTTCTGGATTGCACTGGCATCGACCTGAATTTGCGGATTGTTCTGACGAACTCGGGCGAGAAGATCGCCGGAAGCCAGCTTCACAGGAGTTTCGCTCAAGTCCTCGGTCACGATGTCGGCTGACGTTTGATCGCGGTTGAGCAAACCTTTAAGATGTGCCTGCACCTGCCTCATCTGCTGATGGTGCATGGTGATCTCGCGCACGATCTTGGTCCTGTTCAACTGTGCTTCGAGCACATCCTGCTGCATCCCCTGGCCGACCTGGTAATGCGCCGTCGCGTCCTGAATGAGCTGGTCGAGGGCAGCTTCGTTCTGGCGTAGGATGTCGAGAGTCTGCTGCAGATAGGCAAGCTGGAGATAATCGGCCTTCACCGCATCGGCGATGCTCTCGCCGATCACTCCAACCTCCGCCTGCTTCGTGTCGGCGTCGCGGTCTGCTATCTCTCCACGAAGGCGCAGTTTCCCGGGATAAGGCAGTTCCTGCGAAGCGCCAATTCCGGCATAGGCAAAGTTGCTGTTGGTGTACCCAGCGAACGGTTTGGGGCTGCCTACACTGAATTGCTGATAGGTGACCTTCGGATCAGGTAGCGTCGTCACCTGTGGGGCCATCTGCCTTGCCGCCCGAGCTTCATGGCCGGCTACGGACAGTTGTGGGTTGTTGGCCTGTGCTTCGGCTAAGAGCTGGGACAAGGGCGTAGACGCGCCCGCAGCCGTCTCCTGCCCAATGGCGGAAAACGCACTGGCGAGCACAAGCGTGGCGGTCACGAAAGAGACCACGTTCATACGGACTCCAATCTCGATTGCGGTTCAGAACATCGCCAGCGTGCAGACACGTATGCCCGCACTCGGCAAAAGCAGACCGAGAGAAAAGAAGACTAGATTCTCAGAACGGAGATGGAACTTGGGGGAGATTGGGGAGGCGAGTAGCCAGATTGCTCGATCCATTCCGCCGTCAGCAGCGTCGGATGGAACCAGTCCGCAGCAGTCAGCCAGATAACGGCAACTGCGATCGGATGAGAGGTGACCGCCTTCGTATCGAGCGCACTGTCGTTAACACTGCGAGGCGCTTTTTGGCAGCAACCGTGCGATGCGGGCATTCCCATCTGCTCGCATTGGTTTTTCGTCTGCTGGCAGCACGCACGTTCCTCTGCATTCATCTGCACATCGGACACCACGCACGCCATCGCTGGAGTCAGGTACGACACCAGTAACAGGATCACAGTGCCGAGTTGGCGAAGAGCTTTCATACGAGCACCTTCAGAATAGTCGATCTTGCTATCGGCTTCCAAATGGACGGCCTTGCCGTTCGGCTGGACAGGCTGCGGAAAAACTCAATGCTGAAGATATGGGCGGGTAGGTAACAAGTCTCTGTCCTGACCTGGATCGTGGGCACCCAGAGCTAGTTTGCAGGGATAGAATGCGAATTCCCGGTTCTCACGCACACTCTTTAGCCCGTACCTGGGGGTTCTACATGGCAGAGCTTTGGGTAGATCCAAATCCGCGGAATGAGCGAGTTCTTAGGGAGTTACCGCTCTGATGCTTTGTGGTGCGACTTCAGTCGGGCCGTTGAGGTCCAACAAGATCTGGGCTTTATTGAAGCCTGCAAAACTAATGTTCGAGCCAGTCTGTGTTGAGACAATTAAAAAAAGGCTTTGTATCAGGGCACGACTTCAGTCGTGCCGGAAAAGAGGGCAGGAGGACGAGGGCTTTAGAGTCTGCGTGAGAACGCAAACGAAGCCGCAGCCCTCCACCCAAAGGGCTTTGTATCAGGGCACGACTTTAGTCGTGCCGTAAATTGCTCCCGCAGATGAGGGCTTTAGCCCCTGCGTGAGAACCCAATGCCAAAGTCACCGCGCTCATGCTTTGTATCAGGGCACGGCTTCAGCCGTGCCGCAAAGGTTGGGTCTGATGAGGGCTTTAGCCCCTGGGCTACGTCTTCCCTTTTTGAAGGGCACAGGCTTCAGCCCGTACGTTAACTACCCGAGATAGGACGGGCTTTAGAGTGTGCGTGAGAACCTAATTCCAAGTCACCGCGCTCATGCTTTGTATCAGGGCACGGCTTCAGCCGTGCCGCAAAGGTTGGGTCTGATGAGGGCTTTAGCCCCTGGGCTACGTCTTCCCTTTTTGAAGGGCACAGGCTTTAGCCCCTGCGGCGCTATCTCCCTCTCACTTCGGCTTCGGGTAACATTCGACAGCTCAACCTGCCAGGAGGACATTACCTTTGCAGCATTCAATAGCCCCTGAGGTACGTCTTTTTCTCAAGCGTGCTGTAGGCTTTGCATGAGAACCGCATTCCCAGCTCAGTCTTTCCTAAAAGGGCACACGCTACACAACCGAATTTCCAAATCAGTCCCGCAGGGACGGCTGAAGATTGCCCCCTGCTGCCCTTACCCCACACACTTAAAGTTCTTATCGCTCATAGGCCGCTCTTTTCTTAGCCAACCTGAAGGGTACGGTCTTTATCTCGCCATATTTCCGCACCCTCTGGAGCCTATACCACCTCAGCGCTTCAGCACTTCCTCGATATAGGCGATGGCCCGAGGATCGTTGGTTTGTCCCAGCCAGAAGATGGCTTCCTTGCGAATGGCAAAGTTCGAATTGGTGTCGGCGATGTGCACCAGTTGCGGCACGCTTTCTTCATGGGGCAATTGGCTGAGGGCGAAGACGGCTTTCTTCTTGACCTCAAAGTTAGGGTCATTTTCGATGGATGCATTCAATGCGCCGACTGCTTTCTTTCCCGCTTTCTGCGCCAGCCAGAAAAGAGCCTGAGCGCGCACCCGGCTATCTGCGTCCGACTTCGCCATCTGAATCAAATCGTCGGTTGCCGCAGAGTCTGAGTTGATGGAGAGATCGAACACCAGCTTTTCCCGGAGCTTGCTGTCTTGCTCGCTGCGCAGAAGCTGGCGCAAGGCAAGCAATCCTTCGTGGCCGCGCTGTGCGCCAAGCCAGAAAGCCGCTTTCTCACGCAAGTAGGCGCTGTTTCCGGGAGCGGCGAGCGAGGCCAGCACTTCGGTTGCCCTGGGCGTCGCATGCATGCTCAGGGCAACCAGGTTCTCCTCCACTCCCCGTCCGCGGGACGCTCCGCTGTCGCGAAGTGCGGCGGCGCTCTGGACAAGCTTGCCCAGAAATGCGGCACTCTCTTCCGCTTGCACACCGGTCAGCCACTCAAAAGGGACTCCGCCCGCATCCAGGGTGCATCCTACCCGAGCCATACGCGTCCGCGTGACCTCGCCGTGGTCAAGCCGGAGAAGCACCATGACCATGGGGGCAGGCGAGTCGGCCTGCTCCGAGGTGTTCAGATTGTCTGCGTCCTGTTCGAGCCGAAGTTCATCGCAGCATCCAGCTTCCACTTCTGATGATCCCGTCCAAGACGAACACGCAGAGAGATGTGTTCGCCGAAGAGCCTGCACCGCATATCCCACCCAAAGCGCGTCATTGGAGTGGCGAAATCGGTCCACCGTCGCGGACAGTCCCAGGCTCACCGGCCCGGAGTGAAATTGCGTGTGGGTGACCCGGGGCTCTTGAGCGCTGGTCATCAGCGCGGAGGCGGCGAGTGCTAAAACCATAAGCACGTTGGTCTTCATGGGAGCGAATCTCCTTCCAGATTATTTGTTAAGAATTTCGAGCATGTAATCGGTGGCTTCTTTGCTGTGCATGATGCTGAGTTGTTGCACGATCGACTGCTTGAGGCCTGGATCTTTTTCAGCACGGGCAAGTTCGACCAGATCGTGGCTATCTCCCGCTAGGAAGAGCGCCTGGAGGGCTGCTTTCTTGGTTTCTGCATCTGGGTTTTTCTTATAAGTCGCAACCAGGGATGGCGCCGCCGACATACCACCAGCTATGCCAAGGTTGCGAATGGCTTTGCGCCGCAGTTCGGGATCTTGTTCCGAGACGGCGATGCTGCTCAGCGCTTCGGCGCCCTTTTGGCCCGCGGGGATCAAGCCGTTGATAATGTCCGCCTTGTTTTCAGGGTTGCTGGTGTCGTGATAGAGAGTGAGCAACTGTGAGGTGGCGCCCATCGCCCCCAGGGTATGCACCGCGGTGCGCACGAGTTCAGGATTCGATTCGTGACGTGCCGCTTCCACCAGCGGATCGGGGGTCCCGATGATGAGATAGGTGTGGAGGATGGACTTCTTTACCTCATCGTTCTTAGCCTGCCGATAGATGCCGGCCAGCGTATCGGCGGATTGCTTGCCGCGGCTAATTGCCAACATCTCAATTGCCTTCCGCTGCAGCGCCGGGTTGCGCTCGCCGCTCGCCACCTGGCCAAGCAGCGTCTGCGCTTGCGCGGACTGGTCCTGCGCCAGAACGAACAATGCCCGAGCCTTGACCTTCTCTGACTTATCGCTGTTGAGGAGTTGTTGAATGATCGGCAGGGCGCGCGATTCATCCTGCTGCATGAGCGAATTCAAGGCCAGCAGCTTGAGCTCTTCATCCTGTTCGGCCTGAGGTGGCAGAGGATCGTCGCTCTTGCCACGGATCTCTATTTCCAGTGCGCCGCATTCGTTCGCCCAACTCCCGTGCGGATAAGCTTGCCGTAGCTCGCTGCAGGTCTCGAGGGCACGGGTTGCATTGCCCTGCTTATTCTCCGCATACGCCTTCCAATAGAGGGCTGCTTCCGCGCGCGTACCATGCTGCTGCACGATGTTGTTGAAGATCGTCTCTGCCT
This sequence comes from uncultured Acidobacteriaceae bacterium, assembly GCA_963717225.1. Classification (GTDB taxonomy): domain Bacteria; phylum Acidobacteriota; class Terriglobia; order Terriglobales; family Acidobacteriaceae; genus PALSA-350. The sequence goes on from CAVQWB010000019.1 coordinate 383,477, forward strand.
GGGCCCAACGGCCATCGTTGATGGCTCGCGTGCCTTCGGAGTAGAGCGCATCTTCCTTCGACCGGGCGGCCGCGTTGTCGTCGAGGGCGCCAAGTGGAGACTCAGCGTAAAGGACCGGCGGTGCCGCGGACAAGGCGAGAACCAGCGTTGCGAACATCAGTGTTTTCGTATTCATTAAATGGAAACCCCTTTCGTTGCTTTCGGAGCGCTTTGCGGTTCAAGGGCCTGGGAATGGACCCGGGAACGCAGGACGCGAATGTCAAAGAGAAGGCTGTCGGTATTCATCTCCTGCCTAAGCCGGTTGAGGTCAGCTTCGCTCGGTTCTTCAGGCTCGTTTGCGAGTTCCATCAGCAAACGTTCCAGGCGGTCGAGCGAGGCTTCGACATTGAGGTCGCCGGCCTGCATCGCGCTTTGTCTGACCAGGCGGTTGCTGGCCAGCAAATCTCTGGCCTCGCTGCGCAGAGGCACAGCGGAGAAATCGTTCCCGCCCGCATGATTGAGCTCGACCAGCAAGCGCTCGGAGCGGTCAAGGTGGTCACCAAGAACAACGATTACCACCCGCTGGCGAGCATGCGGGTCGGTAGCCACGGCCACTGTTGACGTCTGTTTCCGCTCCCACTGGCGCCCCGCAACAAAGGCCACGGCCAGCAGCAGCGCGCAGGCGGTTGCCCAGCCGAGTGGTTGCCAAGACCGCAACCAGGTCCTTTTAGGCTTTTCGTATACCGGCAAAGAGCCGCGAATGGATCGCCACACTTGTTCGCCGTATTCTTCGCCGCGCGCCGGGGGCGCCGTCGCCGTTACACCGTCGAGATCTCTCCGCAACTCCGCGTAACGCTTGGTGCACGACGGGCAAGATTTCAGGTGGCGCTCGCAATCGGCCATGTTGGCGGACTCTTCGTAGTAGTGCTCGACTAGTTCTGCTTCATCCAGGTGCTTCATGTGTTTACCCATAGGGGCGCCAGTTGGCGCCTGAGCTTCTGTACCGCGCGAAACACTGCCTGCTTGGCTGCGTTCGGGGCGATGTCTAGAGCGGCTGCAATCTCTTCCGTAGACCGGTCCTCCATATGCCGCAGAACGAAAGCTGTCCGTTCGGTAGGCGTAAGTTCGCTCATGGCCGCCTGCCGCCTGGCCTCGATCTCACGGCTCAACAGCAATCGGTCGGGGCCTGCTTTTATATCTGCCAACTGCACCTCACCCTGTTCCGGATCGTTCTCTTCCGCGATACGGCTCTGCGCTTCCGGCCTTCTACGGCCCACCACGTCAAAGGCGCAATTGGCGGCGATGCGATAGAACCAGGTCGCCATACTCGACCGCCCTTGAAAGTTCGTGAGCGCCTGGTATCCACGCAGGAATGCTTCCTGCACGGCCTCTTCGGCATCGGGCTCATTGCCGGTAACACGATAGGCCACGCGGAACACAACCTGGCTGTAGCGCGCCACCAGCACCCTGTAAGCTTCCTTATCGCCGGACAGAACCGCTCGGCGTATGGAGTCGTCACTCTCTTCCATTCAGCGCATTAGACAGGAAACTGGTCTTCCGGTTAGGCTCCGGTTTCAATTTTTGGCCAGTTGACAGTTTTGGGAATCCGGCGCACTCTTCCTATAGCTAGCTAGAGGAAGAGCGCCTATGCCCCTCGGTAAAAACGACACCTTGCAAGGAACGTTAGCGCTTCTTGTATTGAAAACCTTGCAGCGAGGCCCCATGCATGGATGGGGGATCACCATGCATATCCAGCAAATATCGGACCATGTGCTGCGGGTCGAGGAGGGGTCCTTGTATCCGGCGTTGCACCGCATGGAGCAGGAGGGGTGGATCGCGGCCGAGTGGGGGATGAGCGATAACAAGCGCCGCGCGCGCTACTACCGGCTCACAGCTGCTGGCCGTAAGCAGCTGGCTGCGGAAGAAGCGAAATGGAGCAAATTGACAAACGCGGTGGCGCAGGTCTTGAGTTTCGCGGATAGCAAAGTCTGAGGAGGCTATATGGGATGGATGCACAGGGTGCGCGCTCTTTTCAGACGGGAGCACCTCTCAGCCGATCTGGATGAGGAGTTGCAGTTTCATCTCGCAATGCGTGAACAGTTGAGCGCCCGGGAAGGAATGCCACTGGAAGAGGCTCGGTCAGACGCCATGCGCCGATTTGGCAATCCCGGCCGTTGGAAAGAGAAGATGCGCGAAATCGACGTTTTCACCTTGCCCGAAACCGTCTGGCAGGATGTTCGGTTCGCCGCCCGGATGCTGGCGAAGCATCGGGGCTTCACTGCGGTAGCCATCCTGGCCCTGGGCTTAGGTATCGGTGTCAACACCGCGATTTTTACTGTTTACAAGTCGTTCCTCTTGCGGCCGCTGGATGCAAGCGATGCCCGGCAGATGGTGAACGTTAGCCGTACGGTTTATCAAGGGAAGTATGATCCCAGCTTCAGCTTTGCAGACTACGAAGCGTACCGGGACGATAACCACGTATTTTCAGGATTGATTGCTGTCACTGGAGATGAAGTTGCGCTTTCGGGCGTGGGCAACGCTCCAGATGCCGGCGGTTCGATAGGCGGGCGTTTGGCGAGTGCCGTTGGATTCCGGCTACCCAGCGTGATGTCCGGCGGGGCTGAATTCGTCACAGCGTCCATAGTTTCTGACAATTACTTTTCAGTACTTGGCGTAAAGGCTGTGCGTGGCCGGATCTTTGGTCCCGAAGATACTCATGACGCTACTTCACCTGGCGTGCTGATCAGTGAGAACTATTGGCAAAGGAGATTTCGCGGCGATCCAGCAGTACTGGGCCGATCGATCAAGCTTAATGGAGCACCCTTTACGGTAATCGGCATCACGCCTCGCGATTTTATGGGCACCAATCTCAATGTGCCCAACTTCTGGATCCCGCTTCGGAAGCAGGAATTGTTGCGGCCGGGCGGCAATATCCTTCACGACCGGGAGAATGCGTGTTGCCGCATATATGGCCGTCTTGCGCCGGGCACTCGGTTAGGTGAGGCGCAGGCAGAGATGAATTTGCTGGCGGAGCAACTCAGATCTCAGCACGCGCCACATTCTGATGCGAGCAAGCCGGTGACCATCCAGCTGTATCCTGGCTCTCCGTTCGGGCGCGATCTTGAAGCAGGGTTGCAATTCGCCATTGCGCTGATTATGTGCGCCGTGGGAATGGTTTTGCTGATCGCATGCGCCAATCTCGCCAGCCTGCAATTGGCTCGCGCGGCTGCGCGGCAGAACGAAATGGGCATTCGCCTTTCCCTGGGGGCCAGTCGAGGAAGACTGATCAGGCAATTACTTACAGAAAGCGCTTTGTTGGGTCTTCTCGCGGGCGTGGTTTCGCTTTTTCTGACATGGTGGATCCTGCGTCTGCTGGTGGTGGAGATAGCCGCTACCCTGCCTGCCGAATGGGGCGCCTTTGCGTTGCGTGTTGCGCCGGATATGCAGGTGTTTGGATACGTGTTTGCGGTCGCGCTTCTGGCTGGCCTGCTGTTCGGACTTGCACCGGCCTTGGAGTCTTCAAAACCAGGTCTTTCTTCGGCACTCAAGGAAGAGGCTGCGCACTTTGTCTTTTCCACCGGCAAGTGGCGGATGCGCGATGGATTGGTTGCCGTTCAAGTTGCGGTGTGTCTTGTGCTGATGATTGCTGGTGGATTGCTGATCCGAAGCTCCATTCGAGCGCTGGACATGGAGACAGGTTATGAGACCAGGCGCGTCCTGTTCCTCGATCTCTATTTTCCTGACGGATTTGGCTACAGCCGTGAGAAGCAAGCAGACGAGACGCGCGAGCTTTATGATCGCATTCGAGCGCTGCCTGGAGTAAGAGAGGTTACCTTTGGGAGGCCGCCCGCCGGCGGGGGTATGCGCACAGCGGCGGTTACGATCAATGGAGGGAAGTCTCTCGCGGACGGTTCGCAACCCGAACTTTACTACACCTATGTACAGCCAAACTACTTTCGGACCCTGAATATCCCGCTCAGCCTTGGCACAGGGTTTGCGGAAGCGCACGGACCGCCGGATGCGGTGGCGATTCTAAGTGAGTCGGCAGCGAAAGAGCTTTGGCCAGGGAACAATCCGATTGGCCGAGAGCTCGTATTAGATGGGTCGAAACGCTTCCACGCCAAAGCCGAGCTGACTCCCGGCGGCTCCTCTTATCGGGTAATTGGCATAGCGCGAGATACCCGCGCCGCTCTGATCGACGGGATGGATGCGCGCAAGGTTTACCTTCCGCTTCCTTCAGACAGACTCGACGATCGTCCAATGCTGGTGAGGACTGAAGGCGATCCCAAGCCCTTGGTAGATGGCATTGGAAGGCTGGTGCGCTCTTTGGACTCGAACATGATCATCTATTCTGAAACTCTGGATGGCCTGCTAACGACGACCCCCCAGTTTGTCACGTCAAGGTGTGCGGCGCTGTTTGCATCGATCGTCGGCGCGCTTGGTCTGATGTTGGCTTCGGTTGGCATCTACGGTACGGTCAGCTACGCGGTCGTTCGGCGAACGCGCGAGGTGGGCGTGCGCATGGCGCTAGGTGCGGCCAAGCGCGACGTGGTGAAGCTGATTCTTATTGAGAGTACCCGTCCAGTGCTGGTCGGGGTGGCAATTGGAATGGTTGGTGCGGCAGGAGCAGCTCACCTGATGCGGGCGCTTCTCTTTGGTGTGAACACACTCGACGCGGTGTCATTCGTGGCAGTATCGGGGCTGTTTGTTTTGATCGCGATGCTTGCCGCTTACATTCCAGCGCAGAGGGCTGCGCGCGTCGATCCCATGGTGGCACTCCGATACGAGTGACCGGCGTGCTTCAATCCGGGACATCCGGTTCGCGGCGCTTCGAGTCCAGTCAGTAAATCATTTGTTGGAAGAAACGCCGGCTTCACGCCAGGGTACCCACAAAATCCCATTTGCCACCCACTTCATCTCCGCTGCCAACGCGCATGCCAAACCCGAGTAACCTGTGGCCTGGTACTCCCGTGCGGAAAAAAGCGTCTCGCCACTTACATCAAACCGGGAAAGGCTTTATCTCTTAGAGTAGAAGATATCGGCAGGCGACGGCTCCTCACGCAACCGCGCCTGGCCGGCAGTTGCCGGTAGTTTCGGCCTTCCGCGTGAGCGAAGGATAGCTTCACAGCTGTCCGGTGCCTCACTCGATCCCTGTCTCAAAATCACCAACGCCAGTCACGAGTGGCCTGCCGCGGCTCTCGCCCCCTTGTGCCCCTAAGAGAGCAGCAAACCAATCCAACCCAATCTCCAGCAAACCGAGGAACGAGACTACCTATGCCCAAAAACAGTGTTAGCGATCCCATCACCGATCAGGAAATGGCCTTTGCTCATCTGATCCTTTCCGGAACCATGAATGACCGCGCCGCCGCGGAAGCTGTCGGCCTCAATCCCGACACCGCCGCCTATACCAAAGCCAAGCCCCGCGTCCGCGCCTACATGATCGAGCACCGCGCCGCCGTCAACGAAAAACTGATCAACCAGGAAGCCGACGGGCTGCGCAACCTGAACCTTGGTCGCGACCAGATCCTAACCCGGCTCTGGGAACTGGCCAATCTTCCCTCCGAAGCGACCAGAGGCAGCATCGCCGGCCAGATCAAGGCTCTTTCCATGATCGTAGCCATCGAAGGCCTGATCCCGTCCGGAACCATGAATGACCGCCGCCCCTCCCCATCCGGGACGCAACCCGCCGCCCCGCCCGTCAAGCCACAAATCTACGAATCTGAGTGGCCCCACAAACAGCAGCACCAACCTGTGGCTGAGGAGCCAGGGGACCCCGTTGAGGGCACGAAAACCCCACCCGACGCGCCCCACGTCCCCCACCCGGAGCATGCACCTGAGCCTGCGCCCGAGCCAGCCCGAACACCGGCTAACGACACGTCGTCTCCGAGCCTTGACCGGAACCAACCCAGCGTTGCCAATCCCTTCATCAACCCGGTAAGCCCGAACTGGGTTCCTGCCGCAACCGGCTACGCCTTCGACGCCGTTCTGGACAAAGCCATCTCCCTCAGGCCATCCTTTTCCCTAGATAAACGCTCCTCTGGGCCGCGCCGCGGAAGTCGATAAAAGGCCAAATTTTATCGAATTTTACAAAATATCCCGCTCCCGTCACGCGGGACTGGCTAATTCGGACTTCCAAGGACTTTCTAGAGACAGACGAAACGGGACATCCTGGGGACCGGCGAAACGTGCCCGTCAAGACGGATCGTTCAGCGATGCTGTGTGCATCACTTATTGGGTACTTTAGTCCGTCTCCGGTCTCTCCGTCGCAATCTCTTCGATGAAGGCGTATTAAACCAACTAAGGAGGCACAATAACCGCAACTGTCCTGCGCAGCGTCTTTACGCTACCGCAAATGTTGCTGACAGTAACGTTTTGCGAACGCGGATTACTCGGAACGCAGCGCTTCCACAGGGTTCACCGTGGCGGCGCGTGCAGCAGGCACTGCTGAGGCGATCACTGCCGCAGCCAGAATGACTATGGCGGACGCGATCAAAGTCAGGATGCCCGGTGATTGCACCTCTACTAGATACTTACCGACCACCCGTGCGCAGACAAACCCCAGGCCCGCGCCCACCGCTACTCCAATGCCGGCCATTACCATGCCCTCGCGAAGAACATTGGTAAGAATGCTGCGCGGCTGCTCGCCTAGCGCCAGGCGGATGCCAAACTCGCGGGAGCGCCCACTTACAGAAAACGCAAGCACGCCCGCTACACCCACCACGGAAATCAAGAGCGCCACCCCGGCGAACCCGCCGAACACAATCACATTCAGGCGGTTGGGGGTCAGAACTTCCGCCCGAATGTCTTCGAGCGTGCTGGCTCGCTCCACAGGTTGATCCGCGGCGATCTCGTGGATGGTACGGGTGATGGTGGGAACGAGTGCGTATGGATCACCCTTGGCGCGGACGAATAAACGGCCCACCCATCCTTCCTGATCAGCCGGCTGATACACGGTCATGGCCGGCGACGGGATGATGTTTTCATCATCGACATCCGCCACTACGCCGATGATTCGCCGCGGCTCGGTACTGATGCCGATAAACTTCATCACGCCGTCGGTCCAGCGCAAATTGCGATTCAGCGCTTCCTGACCGGGAAAAAGCTTCTGGGCAACGCTCTGGCTGATGATCACCACGCGTTCCGAGCCGTCCCGATCGGTGTCTCTAAAGTCGCGGCCCTGCAGAAGCGGCACTCCCAGGGTTTCGAAGAATCCGGGGGATATGGACCGGAACCGTGCGCGTAAATCGTCGCGGGCGTTCTCGCGGGTCGCGCCGTCCATCGCGAAGGTGAAGCTGATGGTCAGTGCCCTGGCGTCGCGCCATGGAACGCCGAACCCCGAAGACACATGTTCGACGCCGGGCAGCGTACTGATGCGTCGCTGCACGTCGTGATAAAAATCACGCACCTGCTCGGGCGTTCGCCCATACGACATCACCGGCAGGTTCACTGCCAGAACCCGCGCTGTGTCGAACGGTGGTTGCGTCCTTTCCAGCACCAACAAAGTCTTTATCAGCGCGCCGGCTCCGGCAAGCAACAGGAATGAGGCGGTGATTTGGGTAACGGCAAAGAGGCTGAGCCGCCGGCTACCTCCTCCGGTGACGCGCACTCCGCTGGTGGTGAGCGCGAATCCTCGCGACGCATCCGCCGAGGGCAGGCGGGGAACAAACGCCAGGAAGGCGGCGGCAATCAACGCCAGCGCAGTGCCAATCCACACCAGGCTGAAATCGAGCGTCAGACCGTCTGCGCGCGCGGAGAAGCGCGATGCATAACGGCCCAGCACGGCGACCATCGGGGCAGCGATGATGAGCCCGGCCAACGCTCCGCTGCCAGACAGCACAATGCTTTCCGCCAGCAACGAACGGCGAAGCGCCGCGGTGGTTGCGCCCAAAGCTGAACGCACGGCTAGCTCCGATTCGCGACGCGCCGTTCGCGCCAGCACCAGATTGGCGACATTCGAGCAGGCAATCACGAACAGCAGGGCGGAGGCCGCGAACAGCACCCACAAGATGGTGTTGGCACGCGAATTAAGCTGGTCGTGCATCCGCGTGACATCGATTCTGAAGTGGTCCTCGGGCTTGTATACCTCCGGATGGGCGGACAGCATTGCCGCGTAGGTTGTACGAAGTTCCCCTCGTGCGGCCTCGAGACTCGCGCCGGGAGCGAGCCTTGCGAACACTTCAGTCATGCGATGTTCACGGCCAGTCACCATGGTGGCGGATAGATGATGGGGGCTGGTGACAACGTTGGCGATGAGCTCGGTTTCCACGGGATAGGGCACCGATGGTTCCAGAACCCCCACTATGACCGCGGAGCGTCCCCCCTCGATGCTCCCGAGCCGCACGGTCTTTCCAACCACATTGGGGTCAGAGTGCAGCGAGGTGGTCCAAAATCGATACGTCAGCACGGCTGCCCCCGGTGCATTTGGGCCATCGTCGGCCGGAGTCAGCAAGCGTCCCCGCACGGATCGGAGCCCCATCACGTCGAAGTAGTTGCCATCCACCACGCCGGCATGGATCTCGCGGGGTGTGCCCAGCCCGACCAAAGTAAAGTCGATCTCTGAAAAGGTGCCGAGTTCCTTGATGGTTTTGAGGCCGTGGCCGATGTCCTGGATTTCGGGGATCGAGAATGTTGCGTTCTCGACCCCGATGCCCGGAGCGGTCTGGCGTACGTAAAGCAGCCGGTCTTCGTCCCGGTTGACGAGCGGGCGCAGGAGCACGGAGCGGACCACGCTGAAAATGGCCGCATTTGCGCCGATGCCCAGGGCGAGAGTAAGAGCCACGGTGATCCACAGCGCCGGAACTCGCGCTAAGGAACGCAGCGCAAGTTTCAGATCACGAAGGAATGGCATGCGGGGTCCTTCATTGAGGCAGATCGTTTACCGGCTAAGCATATCTGATGGCCGCGCCATCGCAACTCTCCGCCCTGGATCATCTTCCGGTTGCCTCGATTATTTTACGTTGATATCAACATAGTGGACTCAAGTCAAGGGTGTGGGGATTCTTACTTTTTCAACCACGCTGCGGGTTCCGCGAGGGTAGCTTTGGTGGCGAAACCGGAACTTCAACTACGGGTCGCACTGATGATGTAGTAGGCAATTGGACCCAGAGGAAAACCGACGAATGGCAAAAGGATCGGCGCAAGTATATTGTTCCAGCGAGCAAGGGTCATCCTGCGCTCACCGAACAAGACGGTTGTGAGCAGGAATTTGAGAGTGACCCAGGGAACGTGGAAGACGGAGGGCGTCACGCGCGCCTGCAACCGTTCGACCACAATCTCCCCGAAGCCGATGCGCTGGAGCCCGCAGGTGAATTGGTCCACTTCAGCCAGGGTGTCGATGACCCAGCAGTCACAGACCTTACGGTAAATGGCTTTTTGCGGGCCGCGCAATTTGCCTCGCCCGAGGAAGCCGTCGGCCACAACGATACGGCCGCCGGGTCGCAGGAGTCGATGCGCCTCCACCAGGAACGCGCGTTTATCTGCACCGTGGGCGTAGCAGCTGCTTTCGAGTGCGTAGACGGCGTCGAAGGATGCGGAGGGCTGGGCGGTCCGTTCGTAGTCGCCGAGAGCCAGAGTGATGCGCCCGCCTTCGGGGCAGGCTTGGTTTAGCTGACGGCCTTGCTCCAACTGCCAGGGGACGAGGGTGATCCCATGCAAGTCGGCCTGGGGAAGACTGCGGGCGAAGCTGCGCAGGGTGGCGCCAAGACCGCAACCCATGTCTAGAACGCGTACGGGAACGTGTGCCGGAAACTCATCGGTGGAGTGCAGACGACGCAGTATTTCCTGGTTCATCTGCTCGAGCATGGCTTCCCGGTTGAAGGGATTCATGCCCCAGCGGAAGAAGCCGAAGTGCATGTTGAATCCAGGGCTCCAGGATGCGTAGTCCGGTCCAGCCTCCTCGTAGTAGCGTTGAAAGCTGGTAGAAGTTTGCGTTGAGGACAGTACAGGCATCTGAAGCGCAGGCATCAGTCCAACCTCCGTCTTCTGGCTTTTGGCAATATTCGAGTGACGCCGCTGCCAATGTTGATCAGCGAGCGCATACTGGCGGGTGGTAACTTCTTGATCTGTCCATACCAGCCGTAGAGTTCCTCCAGAAAGGCCTGCATGGCAGTGATGCGGGCAGTGACCATAGGCTGGGAGGGGCGCTCAGCCTGGGCTTCGATGGCGCAGCGCCGCAACATGGTGAGCGTAGGAATGATCTCGCGTTCGACACGCTGCTCGACGACCGTAAGGAAGAGCGTCCAGACGTCGGCGGAGGTTTGGAAGAAATCTCGACGGTCACCGATGCGGCTGTCTACCTGGACCAGGTTCCAGTTCTGCAATTCTTTGAGACTGGTGCTGACATTGGAACGGGCAACGGAAAGAGTATCGGCGATATCTTCCGCGGTGAGGGATTCCGGGGAGAGGTAGAGCAGCGCGTGCACCTGGGCGACCGTGCGATTGACGCCCCAGCGGGCGCCCATTTCTCCCCAGTGCAGGATGAATTGCTTCATAGAATCGGTGAGCTGCATGTGTTTATTATATCAGTAATTTCTGTATAAACAGAAATTACTGAAACATGCAGTACGGGCTGGCTCAATTCATCGTGCCATAAGCCTCTGCCGCCGTTTTTGGCGGCCCACGGGCGGTTGGCTTGCATTTTGCGTTTCGCGGCGCAAAACCCGTGGCGGAGGCCAAACCGTTGCGCCGGGGTGATAACGGAGAGCTGAACGAGTGAGGCGGTTTGGCGAGCCAGTTCAGGCGCTTGCTGGGGTCCTTAACATCTCCTGGTCTCTTGTGAATAGCACGTGTTCCATCTGGCCAAACGTAGTATTCCTGTATCAAAAAGAAATTATTGCCTTTGGCAAAAATGAACGAAAATTAACTTAGACTTATCACTTAGCTAATCTACCGTCGCCGAACCTGTCAGGACCGCTGAAGGGACGCGGACCGCCGGTTCTGCCGTAAAGATACAACGTTCGTATCATTCCATCTCTACAGTTCGGCGTTAGACTGGTGCGGGGAGGGCTTTATGGCAACCGCAAAGAATCAGGCGCTCGATACCACTCAACCACAAGTCCCGTTAACTACCCGCCATGAAGAAAAAGAAGCCGCTTGGCCAGACGCGGCGAAAAGAAACCAGCGTGAATATCACGAGTGGAATCGGCGTTGCGCTCTCGAATTGAAAAAGCATGACGGACTCTCGACTGGGGCGAGGTTCTTTGGCACAGCGTTTTCCCTTCTGTTCGCTGGTAAGGAACGTGCGGACCTGGACCGTGTGATCGACGGAACAATCGACGCAGAAACCAGTGAAGAAAACCTGAATGCCTTTCTTCATGACAGGATAAGAGCCTGTGGGCATCGAGGCGATGCCAGAGCAAAGCAATACGTCGCCGATTACTTTGCGGACAAAGAGACGAGGTGCCGGGAGAAGCGATTCCACGATGCAGTTGTGTTTCTCCTGGAAGAAGGCTTTACCCGCGAAGAGTTGCACAAATTGGCGGCGCAGGCGGAAGAGGCTTAGAAACCTCAGCCGCGTGCGCGGTGGCTAGTGGTTAGCAGCGGACAAGTGGTTGTTCTTGGGTTCCTCGATCAAATCATTTACAGACAGATAGGCCTGGGTGATGCCGCGCGAACCGTGTGCAGAACTTTGCGTCACAATATGGCTCCACTCATGGATCAGGACATGGGCGATCGCTTGCGCCATCACATCCTGGCGGCCTTGCTTGTCCAAACCGGCCGCGGCAGGCCGGAGCACCTGGGCCAGACGGGTGCAATCGATTGAAACGAAAGGCTGGATTTTTCCGGAGACCAGCGGCACCCAGCCAAGCGGGCCCCCCGATGATGGATGGTCCGTTTGCGGGAGCACATCACAACGGCCCAGTAACTTCACCGAAATAACCTGGGAGAAGAGGAATCCTCGTAGATCGTCGGTCCCACGGACAAAGGCCGCCTTCCTGTCTAAAACCAGGCCATTTGGCAATTCACCGGCCCCATTGGCCAGATCAGTGCGTAGTATCTGGAATAGTAGCGGCCACAGATCCTCGCTCACTTTCGATTGCGCATAGAAGACGAGCGTCGTATGAGATTCCTGTGCATGCGAAGGACGAGCGGGAGCGAAGCCCAGCAGCACGGCAAACAGGATGCCGAGCGTCGCTCCACTGAATTGCCGATGCTGAAATTGAAGTAAGCTCATAGGCTGAGTTTCCGCCCGGGATATACATCCGTCCAATAGATTGTTATCATCGTAGCGATCTCAAAAGGAGATTGCAGAATGGAAGTGCGGCAGCTGCAAACGTTTTGTGTTCTGGCGGAAGAGTTGAACTTCACGCGTACGGCGGTACGAGTGTATACGGTGCAATCCAATGTGACCTCACAGATCAAATCGCTCGAGGCGGAACTGGGATCTCCTCTGTTCGACCGCTTGGCTAAGCGAGTAGTGCTCACGGAAGCCGGTCACCGTTTCCGCCCCTATGCTGAAAAAGCGTTGGCGGCGATGGATGAGGGCTGTCGCGCAGTGAAGTTCGGCTCCGAACCGGCTGGCCCTTTGCACATCGGCGCGCCCGAGAGCGTGCTCACCTATCGTTTGCCGGAGGTGTTGAAACTCTTCCGGAAGCGTTATCCCAGAGTGGAGCTTATCTTTCGCCCTGATTCGGACAACAAACTGGCTGACGAACTGGAAAGTGGCAAATTGGACCTGGCCATCAGCATGTCAGACCTGGTTTCAGGGGACCAACTGAGTTCCATTAAAATGGGCAGCGAAGACATCTATCTGTTCGCTACCCCAGATCATCCGCTTGCCAACGCAAAGAAGGTGTACCCGAAAGATCTTTCGGATCAGACTCTGCTCTTGACCGAGGCTGGCTGCGGATACCGTAAAAAGCTCGACATGCAGCTGGCATCAGCTCAGGTAAGGCCACAGCACGTTACGGAGTTCTCCAGCGTAGAAGCGATAAAACAGTGCGTGCTTGCGGGGATGGGCATCGGCCTTTTGCCGGAGATCGTGATCGCTTGCGAACTCAAAAAGAAGCAGTTCGCCTTGATGAACTGGCACGGCGCAAAGATGAGCATCGCGACCCACATGGTGTGGCACAAAGACAAATGGATTTCCCCTGGCATGCAGGCATTTCAAGACATCCTGAAAGCAAAGTTGCAGGAGGCATCTTCGCCGACGCTGGTGCAACATCGTGCTGTGTAGACCTGCGATGCTCAATGATGCGTAAGCTGGCCCCTCGCCCCTGGCGGATAGAACACGCGCCGAATGCGTACACGAGACGCATCGGCATGTTTCTATCAACCCGTTCGCCTTCTCTGTGCTACTCGCTCGTCGCTTTGGTTGTCGATCAGGTGCGCGGCGTGGGTGATGGCTGCACCGGCGCGGAGGGCGGCAGCCACGAGCGCTGTCTCCGCCAACTCCTCCCGGGTCGCACCTGCTGCTTCCGCCGCACAGCGGTGCAGCTCCAGACAGTAGGGACATTGGGTTGTTAACGCGACCGCAAGCCCGATGAGTTCTTTGTATTTTTTAGGGACTGCACCGTCGGCCAAGGCTGCTTTGTCAAATGCCCAGAATGTGCTCATCGCTTTTGTCGCCCCGTTACCAAGGAAGCTCAGGTTCTTCAGCTTTTCCATGTCGTACATCGTGCCGCTCCTTTTATCTATGATCTTTGGGTCGTAGCTACCGGCCTTCCAGCCAGGTTTTTTTTTGACCCGGCCGCGATCCATTCGGCCGTCTCTGCTTATCAAGATCGAAATCCGCCAACGAAAAGCGACATGACAGCTGTGGAAAACGAAAGCAATTTCTTCCCCGACGGGATACTGTCAAAGCGCTTTGCATCCTCCAAAGCTCAGGTTGCTCTAAATCTCACAAACCAGGCTAGTAATGACAATTCTGTGACAAATAATGAGGAACTAAGCGGTACGATGAGGACCAGTTTGCTGGCCCCTCGATGAGGGGTGATAAGCCGCAACCAGGGTTGGCGCATTCTGCAGCCACGATACCGGCCAACCCTTTTGAGCGGCTCAGGATATTTCGTTTCTCAGGAGGACACCTTGGAGTCGATTACCTACCCGCTCACCGGCGCGACTGAAAACGCTGGGAATACACCAACGGACGCTCTTTTCAGCACCTTGTATTCTGAACTGCACTTGCTGGCAAAACGGCAACTGGCACGGCGATGGATCCCTGACAGTTTGAGTGTTACGACGCTTTTGCACGAGACCTATCTCGACATGGCGGCTGCCGATGGTCCCTCGTTCCCTGATCGTGCGCGCTTCATGGGATACGCCGCGCGGGTGATGCGCGGACTTATTATCGATCATGCCAGGAGACACAACGCGCTCAAGCATGGCGGCGAATTCGAAATAACTTCGCTCCAACCCGAACTGATCGGAAAACCTGTCGATGCGAAAGAGCTATTGCTGATCAATGATGTACTGGAGCAAATGGCAAAGAGTGAGCGGGATCTTGCCCAATTGGTCGACCTGAAATTCTTCTGCGGCTTTTCTTTTGCAGAGATTGCTGCCATGCAGATGCTCTCGGAACGCACCGTTCAAAGAAGGTGGGAAAAGGCACGCATCTACATTCGCCACAGTATGGGCACGGAATTGCCTCGAGAATCCAATGCGTAGGCTAGAGCCAGGTCAGTGGCAGGCGCTGAGCCCATACCTGGATGAAATGCTCGGCATGAGCGAAGATGAACGCGCGAGCTGGCTCTCTACTTTGCGTATCGGGAATCCAACCCTGGTGAATCAATTGGAGACGATTCTCTATGAGCATCGTGCCCTGGTTGAAGAGGGCTTTCTAGAGAAGCGTTCGGTCCAATTTCCGAGTGCTGCCACTTTGGCCGGGCAATCGCTGGGTGTCTACCGGTTGGTGTCGCAGATCGGCCAAGGCGGAATGAGCAGCGTTTGGCTTGCGGTGAGGAGTGACGGACGATTTGAGCGCCGGGTTGCGGTGAAGTTTCTCAACCTCGCACTAATGGGTAATGACGGCGAAGGGCGCTTCAAACGGGAAGGGAAGATACTGGGCCTCCTGGTTCATCCGCACATTGCCCAATTGCTCGATGCCGGTGTATCGCCGGCTGGGCAGCCTTACCTGGTCCTCGACTACATCGAGGGCGAACATATCGACCTCTATTGCGATCATCATCGACTGGGTATCGGCGCCCGCATTGTGCTATTTCTCGACGTAGTGGAGGCGCTTGCGAAGGCGCACGCCAATCTGATTGTTCATCGCGACCTGAAGCCCTCGAATGTCCTGGTCAGAAACGACGGTCAGGTTAAGCTGCTCGATTTCGGCATTGCCAAGTTGCTCGAGAGCGAAGAACACGCGGGAGAACAGACGCAGCTTACCGTGGAAGGCCAGCGGGCGTTGACGCCCCAGTATGCGGCCCCCGAGCAACTGAAGGGGGAGGCAATTACCACGGCGACGGATGTTTATGCTTTGGGAGTTTTGCTCTACGTATTGTTGACCGGACAGCATCCAACCGGGCCCGGACCTCACACGCCCACTGACTTGATAAGGGCGATCGTCGATACAGAACCTGCGCGCCCGTCGGACGCGGTGAGCTCATCGCGGGCCAGTTGGGGACTCGCCCGCGAAAATGCTGCTCGACGTTCCACCACGCCGGAGAGGCTTCGCCGCTCATTGTACGGAGATCTCGACACGATTATCGCGAAGACGTTGAAGAAGGACCCGGGGGAACGTTACTCCTCAGTCACGGCACTGGCAGATGATTTGCGCAGATATCTGGGTAATGAGCCGATCCGCGCCCGCCCTGACACCCTCGGTTATCGAGTGGTCAAGTTCGTTCGCCGAAACCGGACTGCGGTGGCGCTTGCGACGCTTGCATTCATGGCCACGACGGCCGGTGCGGCGGCGACATGGATGCAAGTGCGGACAACGCGTACACAGCGCGATTTAGCCGTACGCCAGTTTGCTCGCGCTGAGCGGATCAGCGATCTTAACGAACTTCTCCTTACCGATGTAGCTCCCATGGGCAAGCCGGTCACCGTAAATCAGCTCCTTGCACTGGAGGAGCGCATCGTTGAACGGGAACACTATGACAACGCAGCCAATCATGTGGAACTATTGCTGTCGATTGGCGACCAATACTCCGGAGGAGAACAAAATGAGAGAGCCTGGCGTGTGCTCGAGCAGGCCTATCAGCTGTCCCGCGGGTTGAAAGAGCGATCTATTCGCGCGAAGGCTTCTTGCGTCTTGTCTGGAGCTATGTTGCCTCTCGGGAAGTTAGCGCAAGCGGAGTCACTTTTCCAACAGGGTTTGCACGATCTCAGCGACGAGCCGCAGTCGGCCCCTGATCGCGCTTTTTGTTTTCTGCGCGGCAGCGAAGTTGCCTATCGCAATGGTGACTCCACAAAAGCCGTTGTGCGGGCCAGGGCAGCCGAGCGTGCACTGAAAGAGTCGCCGGCCGTCTCCGATCTTCAAGAACTGAACGTCCTCGTGAACCTGGGTGGTGTCTACGGGGATGCAGGCCAATTTTCTGAATCCAACGCCGCATTTGAGAGAGCAAGCGCTCTCATGACGAGTCTTGGATACGACGAGACCCAGAAAGCGGTCAAACTCTTCAACGACTGGGCACTTACCTTAACCTATGCCGGGCTGCCATTGGAAGCGGAAAAAACCTATCGCCGCGCCATCGATATCAGCCGGGCGAACCAGACGGAAGATGCTGTCTCACCGGTTCTGCTGTACAACTATGCCGGAGTTTTACGTGAGCTGGGGCGCTTCACCGAGGCGGCCGACTATGCGGAACGCGCGTCTATCAAGGCTCAGCGGGCCGGCGATCAGATTCTTATCGGCCAGGCGGATCTGCAGCGGGCGCGGGTGTACCGCGATCGGAACGATTTCGCTCGCGCGAATCTGTTATTAGCGAGCCTGGAGCCGAGGCTTCGGCGCCTGCTGCCCCCGAAGCATTATGCGTTCGCATCCCTGGCTTCTGATAAAGCACTCCTCGCGCAGGCGGAGGGTGACCCCTCCACGGCCTCGCGGCTCGCGAACCAGGCGGTCGAGATCGATGAAGCGTCGATTCAGCGCGGTGGGCCATGTGCGGCCTATCTGCCGATTCTGCTGGCGCGCCGTTCCGCGATCGAGCTCGACCTGGGGGAGCGAGACAAAGCTGCGGCGGACGCGGCCAGAGCCCTGGGCCTGCTGCAATCCTCCATGCAGGTGGGAACGCACTCGAGCAATTTGGGGCGTGTCTACCTGGCGCATGGGCGCGCCCTGCAAGCCCTGCGCAGGCCTGAGGATGCCCACGCCGCATTTCGTGCAGCGGCCGAACATCTGCAAGCTACCCTTGGCTCGAATCACCCGGATACAAAAATCGCCCTGCGGCTTGCGTATCCCGAATCCTGAGCGACCGTGAGATAGCAGCCGCCCGGTTGAATTTTCCAGGCATACGTTTGGCTGGATTCATGGCTCATTTCCGATTTAGAGAGAGGAGGAAGTCTCAACCAAGACACTTCGCCCAAAGGAGATGACGTCATGAAAGTATTCTTATTCACGGTAGCCGCGCTTCTGACCTTGGCAAATCTTTCCACCGCTGCCCGGGCATTCGCGACTAATCCAGCTGTGGTGGCAAAAATACCCTTTGACTTCACGGTCGGTCACGATCAGCTTCCATCAGGCACCGGCCAATTCGCAGCTCCGCGCGCATGGAAACACCGGATGCCGGTAATTCCTGGAAGGGTCTATCAATGGTGCGACGCTGCCTGCCGCCGTTCAAAACGCCTCACTCACGGGTACTACTTCCCGGCCATCGGCCCACCCACGGTAGACGATCCGGTTCCGCTGCACCCGGTAGCGCCATAGCGGAGAAATTTCTGGATACGTTTCCCGGTGTCGACTTCGCCGGTATAGATGTTGCCCTGGCTGTCGAGGCTCACCTGGTGTATCCAGTGAAATTCTCCCGCCATCCGGCCGCTACGTCCGAGCCGGCCCAGTTCCTGCAGGTTGCTTCTGTTCAGGATATAGATTGTCATGTTGGCGTTATCTCCGATGTAGAGACAACTCTGGGCCTTATCTTTGGAGAAGCTCATGGAAACAGCAGTTCCGATTATGTTGGTGTGGTCGCTGACAAATCGCTCGGCAACGAAACCACATTTGCCGGCGGCGCCGCCCGGATTGCTGCAGGGCTTGCCAAGCGCGGGATCGTGGATGTCAAACACCTGGATGCGATCGTTTCCGCGGTCGCAGACGTAAATCTTTCCGTCGTCGGCTATCTTGACGCAGTGAACGGGGTTGCGGAAGAACGCGGGCTTCTTGTTGCCCTTGGTATAGCCCTCGATCCATGCACCGGCGGCCTGGGCCGCTGCATCGTCGATGGGATTGTTTCCATAGGCCCCGAAATGACCGATATATTTGCCGGTGTCGGCGTCAACGATCAAGACGCGGCGATTTCCGTAGCCATCGGCAACATACAGGCGGTTCGTTGCCGGGTCGACTACCATATCCGCTGCCTGGTAGAGCAGCGGTGTGCCGTTAATCCCACCATCCGTATTGTTGCTGTCGGGTCCCTTTGGCGTTCCACCGATTCTCATCTTGAAATTGCCGTCCATGTCGAACTTCAGCACGAAGCCATCGCCACCGTCTTTATTCGTCGCCCAAGGTGAACCTCCATGGTCCGCTGCCGCGGAATTTCCCGACAGCCAGACATTGTCGTTATGGTCGACATAAATACCATGTTCACTGCTGGGCCAAATGCAGCCTGCTTCGGTCTTACATTTACCGCCGACAAAACCGGGATCGGCGGGACCACCCCAGGCGCGCAAAAGCTTTCCGTCGGAATCGAACTCCAGAACCGAGGGAGCTGCTTTGCAACAATCCGCGATGGTGCCATACATGCGCACCTGGCCAAGGCCGTTGATGGGTTGACCCTTTTGATCGACGGCGCCCGGGACGGGCCCTTCCAGTCCGGCCTCTTCATTCGTCATGGTGCGTGGCCGATTGTAGACCCAGATATGGTCGTGCTGATCGACAAAGAGCCCGCCAACCTGCCCAAGACGCCAATTGTTTGGTAGCGGCTGCGGCCAGGCGGGATCGACGACGAACCCCGGCGTCTTGCCAGTGCTGGATGCGTTGTACACGCCGGCCTGCTTGAAGAGCCGGTCCAGTGAGCCGTTCTTTTTCAGGAGATCGCCATTGGTGTCCGCGGCCATGACCAGGCTCGACAGGGTGAACACCAGCGTGGGCAGCGCGACCATGGATTTGCTGTTGATCATTTCTCGTCTTCCCCTCAACTCCCTGCCCCGCAAGGGGGCGGAGACGGATTCGTTTCAGGAACGGATTCTCTCCCTATAATGAACGAAGGCACGAAGATGGTTATCCTGAGTGCGCCTCCATTGTCTACCGTTCTCCAGGCGGAGACCAATGCAGGTTTCTCCACCGGGCCAATGGTTCACCCCACTTCAGCAAATCGCGGCGATGACCGAACATAAGAAGCGGGAAAGACGTCCAGTACTTGTCGTGCACGTAAGAGCCCATGTTCTATTTGAGGAAGAACGATGAGCGAAGCGAAAGGCAACCAACGGAAGAAGCGCGCTCCTGGGCAAGTCAAGGGCCCGAGGCACCCGCAAATCAGACCGGGAGCCGAATTCGAGGTGGGAGCTCTACGTCGCGGCGCAATTAGTATCTTCATCCTGTTTCACCTGGTGGCCATTACCTGTGTGGCCGTGCCCCTGCGCTTCTCAGCATTGATGAGTGTCAGAGAGCTTGTCATGCCTTACATGCGATGGAGTGGGCTTTTTCAAACATGGGACATGTTCGCTCCCGATCCTGAGTCAGTCAATTCCTATGTCAAAGCTGTGGTGATCACCCGAGATCGCCACATGCAGGTCTGGTCGTTTCCCAGGATGGAGGAACTTGGTTTTGCGGAGCGGTTGCGGAAAGAGAGATACCGGAAATTTTCAGAGGTATTGCCCCAGCCGCAATATGCTCCGCTATGGCCAGATGTTGCAAGGCACCTTGGGAGGCAATTGAACAACAAATCCGATCCTCCTGATAAGATCCTCCTCATTCAGTTTCAGTCCGATATCCATCCGGGAGCAGATGAGTCTTCCGACCCAGTTTCCAGGCCGGGCGTCTTCTATGACGATTATCTTCAGCCTGGGGATCTTCCATGACGCTACGAAAATTGGTTGAAACCTGGGACCAGTTTTTCTTCACGCCAGAGTCGCCGATTCCCATCTCTCTGTTCCGAATTTTCTACGGTATTTGTGTTTCGGCGACAGTTGTGTTGCTGCACTCCGATTGGTTGAACTGGTTCGGCGTTCATGGCTGGATAACCCTGTCGAGCATGAGGCAGGTAGAAACGGGTGTTCGCCTCAACCTGTTTACCGTAATGCCGCAGGATGATCGCTGGATCACAGCATTCTTCTGGGTTTTTCTGGGTTGTGCGGTGCTGCTTACGGCAGGCCTATGGACTCGTGCCATGAGCGTCGCCGTCTACCTCTGTCTTACTTCGATGGATCAGAGGAATCTCCTGATGCTTCACGGCGGTGACACGTTTTTGCGCGTCGCCGGCTTTTTCTCATGTTTGCCCCGGCGGGAGCGGCTCTCTCAGTAGACCGTCTGATACGAGTTCGCAGAGGGTTGGAAGGTCCCCAAGTCAAGCCGCGGGCCCCCTGGGCGCAACGAATGATCCAATTCGAGCTGGCGCTGATGTACCTGACCACCTTCTGGTGGAAGATGAAGGGCCACACCTGGCTCAACGGAACGGCACTCTACTACGTGATCCATCTGCATTCGCTTGCACGGTTTCCCATGCCGCGGTGGATCCAATCTGCCGCGATATTGAAAGCGGGCAGTTGGTTTACTCTGGCGCTTGAGTTTTCCCTTGGGGTCCTCATCTGGTTCCGGCGATTCCGCTACCCGGTGTTGCTGCTGGGCCTGCTGTTTCATTTGTGTATCGAATACACGCTCAACATCCCCATGCTCTCCTGGGACGTCCTGACGGCTTATATACTCTTCGTCGATCCATCGGATCTGGAACACTGGTGGCGGGACGTCAGTCAGCGACTGGCGCGGGTGCGGGTGCATGCGAAGGCGATTCGTCCACTCACTCCTCACACTTAGATGAGTTCAAGCATAACCACGTGAGACTTCTGTTCATTCGTATCTGAGCGCCATGACCGGATCAACGCGCATCGCTCGTCTGGAAGGCAGGTAAGCGGCGAAGAGCGCTATGGCCAGGAATAAGATCGAAATCCCGGCAAAAGAGATGCCATCGACCGTGTTGAGTCCATACAGGACGCGGCGCAGCAGGTAAGAGGCTCCAACCGCAAGACACATGCCGGCGAGCAATCCCGCTAGCACGGGTCGCGTGCTTTCGCGCAGTATGAGGCCGAGGATGTCTTGCTTGCCGGCGCCGAGAGCGATACGGATGCCGACTTCACGGGTGCGCAGGACGACCACATAGCTGATAGTGCCGTATATGCCCATCGATGCCAGCAGAAGACCGAACAGGCCGACCGTGGACGCTATGGCGGCTGCCGTGCTGGGGATGGCGAAGGTCGGCGTCAGGCGAAATATCTCCGCGAGGGTGTCAGCGTGTGCCACTAAGTCGGGATCTACGGACGAGATCACGGGGCCGAGCGCGCCAATTACCTGCGTAGGGTCAGACGTGGTGCGGATGAGGATCGGGTAATCCTGGAGACGGTCTTCAGGCAATGGTAGATAGACCTGCACGGTGTCGCTGCCGTCAATGTTAAGCCCGCGCGTATTGCGGGCGATGCCGGTGACCTGGTAGGCCAGACCGTCGGGGAGCACTTCGTTCTTGCCATGGAACTGCCCGTCAGTGCCCAGGCGCAGGCGGCGGCCGATGGGGTTCTGGCCCGGCCATAACTGTTTGGCTGCTGACTCGCTGACGATGACAGAGGGCTCAGGCTGGCCGGCCTGCGATGGAAAGCCTCGGCCGAAGAGCAGGGGAATACCGAGCGTCCGGAAGTAGTTCGGCTGGACGTAATCGTATTCGAGGAGTCCCCGGCCGGTTTGAGCCGCGGGGCTGTCCGCATGCAGCGAGACGGCGGCATAGCGAAGGCCATTGCCGAGCGGTGCTCGTGCAGTGGTGATGGCGGCGACTCCGGGGAGTGCGGAGAGCCGGGTGCGAAGCTCACGAACCAGGGCAAGCTTGCGATCCGCAGTGTATTTTGATGCCTCTGGAAACTGAAGATCGAGTTGAACGACTTGTTTGATGTTGTAGCCGGGGTCCATCTTAAGCAAATGAAGGGAACTGCGGATCAATAAGCTTCCAGCGATCATAAGCACCAGGGCGACCGCGACCTGGGCCGTGATGAGGAAGTCGCGGAGTCGGCGGCCGCGAAACGGAGAAGTTACCGCGTTGGCTTTGAGCGCCGAAGAGAGGGCGGACTGGGAGGTTTCCAGCGCCGGGGCGAGCCCGAACAAAACGCCGGCGACCAAGGAGATGGCAAAGACGTAAGCGAAGACTCCGAGGTCGGGGGTCATCCGGTAAACGATCGTGCCAAATTCGGCAGGTATGGTCGCGGCAAACAGGGCTACTAATGCATCCAGCAATGCCCAGGTGAAGAGGAGGGCCACTACACCTGCGAGCAGACCGAGTAGGGCGCTTTCCGTCAACAACTGCCGGATCAGGCGTAACCGGCTGGCGCCAAGCGAGAGGCGCATGGAGAGTTCATTCTGGCGGGATGCCGCGCGGGCGAGCTGCAGGCCGGCAACATTGGCGCACGCGATCACCAGCACCATTCCGGCTGCGGCCATGATGAGGAGAATAGCAAAGCGCAATCCGCCGTATTGCTTGAGAGGGAAGGGGAACGGAGAGCCCGGCCAGAGTAGCGCGGAAGCGGGTTTACCCAACTCGGAGTGAGGGTCGTGCAGGGTACGGAGGCGGCCGGCAAGCAGGGTCATTTCCGCTTGCGCCTGGGTGAGGCTGACGCCGGGACCGAGGCGAGCAAAAAGCCGACAGCACTGATTTTCCCGGTCGTGCAGCAGATTGTCGTTTGCATGAACCAAGGGCTCCAGGCTGAGCGGCAGCCAGAAATCAGGCACCACAAAACCGCTGGTATCTACAAAGTCGTGAGGCGTGATGCCGACTATCGTAAAAGCGATCCCGTTGAGACGAACAGTTTTGCCCAGCACCGCGCCATCTCTAGCGAACCGCTTCTGCCAGTAGTTTTCGCTGATGAGGACTGAGGGGAAGGCAGCGAGGGATGAGGTGTCTTCAGCCCTGAAGGTGCGGCCGCGCAACGCCGCGACGCCGAGAACCGAGAAGTAGTTTTCAGAGACTGCGGAGGTGGCGGCGAATTCTGCATTGCTGGTGCTGCCCGGCAGCACCCCCAGTCTTCCTATGAGCGAGCCAGCGCTGGAACTGCGCTCGCTGACCACGCCGCCGGCGCCGGAAAAGGTCAGCAGCTCAGCGTTGCGTACGGCGATCAAGCCACTGAAGGAATGCAGGCCATCCCGATATGCTTCGTAATCGGGATAGCTGAAATAAGGGTCAGTAGCACCCGAGTGACGAACTAACGCGAGGTTGACCATCTTGCCGGGATCTCGCGCATCAAGAGATAGCGCGAAAAACGCCTTATACGCGGTAAGGACGGCGGTATTGATCCCGATGCCGACCGCCAGGGCACTCACCGCAACGATGGTGAACCCGGCATTGCGGCATAACATGCGGGCTCCATAGCGCAAGTCCTGGAGGATGGTCTGGGGCAGGATCACCAGGTCAACCTCGCTCATCTGCTCGCGCCACAAACTCAGATTGCCAAAGCGCAGCCGAGCCGCACGACGAGCTTCCGCATGTGGCATGCCCCGCTCGACGTTCCATTCCTCCCGCATAGAGAGGTGGAACCGAAGCTCTTCCTCTTGCTCTTGAGCGAGCGCCTTCCTTCGAAAAAGCGCGCGCACGCGAGAGATCCATGGCATGGTGAGTCTCCTGGTCTTACATTGATTCGAAATTCAATACAAGCGCCACACCATCTCCTTCCCTAGCTATCTATAGAAGAGTGCCGTCATGCGGGTGTCAAGTCAAGTACATTCGTGATCGCAGCCCAAAAGGGCAGGCTCGGCGGCGCCAGCAGAACCATCGCTAACGTGGGGAAGATTGTCGAATAATTGGTCTACCTCGTCGTAGCCTGTCGGAACTTCAATGTGCGAGGCGGATGCGCCGGCCTGGAGCAGCGCTTCCACGGAGTCGGGCGAGCGGCGGTCTTTCCAGTAGGAGTCGACACACGCCTTGACCGCGAGGGCCAGAGCTGTCCGTCCCTTTGCATCCAATGCATCCACCGGCGTGCCGCGCGCAATCAGTTCCTTCACCGCGGCCGGCCATGCGCGCCAGGCGGCCACGTGCAGGGCGGTGCTGTTCTTTGCGATATCGAAAAAAGGATCGCCCTCCGTATAGAGGGCGGCAGAGCTGACCCCGAGGTCGAGCAGGTTGCGGAGCCCGGCGACGTTGCCCACGCCGGCGAATTCGGAGAGCAGGTTGCCGCCCTGAGCGATGAGCTCGGTTACGAGGTTAGGATCGGCAGCGGAGAGTGCGACCATCGCTTCGCGGTCATCCTTGGCACAGGCGGCAATCAGGCGATCTAAGCCATGAAGTTCGAGGGCGATTTCGCGGCGTTCCAACAGAGAAAGCACGTCGCCGCGGCCGCGATGTGCAGCCATCGCTGTGGCCGATCTGCCATCGCGCAGGTTCTTAAGAGCCGGGTCCGCTCCGTGGTCGAGCAGCAGTTCGATGGCGCTGATGTGATTGTCGCGGCGGAGAGCATGGTGCAGTGCATTGTCACCCCACCTCGTCATCGTATTGGGATCAGCGCCGTGGTCGAGCACCAGCTTGAGCCCCCGCACGTCATGCCAATCCGTCTTGCGTAGCAACATCGTGGTGAGACTTACCTGGTTCAGCGTCCCGCTTTCGAGCAGGACGTTCATCACCGCATGGTCGTTTCCCTCGGGTACGTGGTACGGCGTCTCTTCATCGTTCGGATCAGCTCCATATTCGAGCAGCAGACGAGTGAGGCCCAAATGCTGTGCGAGGCCGGCAGCCCCGTAGATGGCGCTCTCGAAAGTAGGACGCGGGTTAGGATGGTCGATCATTTCGTACCAGCCCGTCCGGGCACTGGCTCCAGCATCCAGGAGAGCCCGGGCCGTGCGCACGAAGGCCTCCGAGCGCCGGCGATCCAGGCGCAAATAGCGTGAGAAACAGAGATGGGTCAATGCATCCCAACCGTGCGGACCGCCGGTCATCGTCGCGGCCTTTCGATCGCGCGCGAGGAAGCCAAGCACTGCGGTTTCGTCCGCCAGTATGGCGGCGGTAAAGACATTGGCCGTGGCTACCTGCGGGTATCGCGCGAGGATCAGCTCGGCGTGCTCGAGTGTGCCCGAACCGTGGTAGGAGTGCCTGGGCACACAGGCTACTTCGATAAAAGCTGTCACCGGATCGGTAAGTGAGGCAACGGAAAGAATCAGCTGGAGAGTTTCGATGTGCCGGGCAAACTTTGGCCAGCTCTCGAAGCCATATTCGCGGGCGAGGACAAGTTGGGCATCGGTGCGGGTAATCTGTGAGGCCCGGATTTCAGATTCGGTCAGCTTGTGAAAGCGCGGATGATGGCGCTTTACACGAGCAAGCGCGTCGGGAGCACCAAGGGCGCACTCCTTTACCAGATCTTTGGATTGCTTCTTGTATTGTTCGAGGTTTGGGCGGACGGGCAGTTGTTTTTCAGGCATACGAAGCTCCTTTCGTTATTGCCTGGAGTCCGCACGCGTCAGGCTGGAAAGAAGTTTCGTTCAATCGTCGTACTGGAGGTGGGCACGGCCCTTTCCGCGGACTGGATGCGCCCTTCGCGCTGAAAGCTACAGTAGTTGGCCTGGAAATAGAAGTCAATCGAGCCACCGGTTCCTGCTAGGGAAGCGTAAAAGCGGGTTGAGGGGAAAGGTGCAGACTCCGACGGAACCTGTGGCGCGTCCGCTTTGGAAATCCGCCTCTGAAGAGGTTCATAATGGCGCGTATGAAGACGATTAGGCTAGCCCTACTCGAAACACTGTGGACGGATGTCCGGCAGGTTGTGCGGCAGATGCAAAAGAAGCCGGCGTTTGCCGGGCTTGTAGTGCTGGTTCTGGCGGCGGGTTTCGCCGTCACCACCGCCATGTTCAGCACCATCCGCACCGTTCTTCTCAATCCTCTCCCGTATCGATCTCCCGAACGTTTGGTCCAGATCGTCAGCAAGTGGCCCAAGACCGGTGATCAAAACGGCTGGAGCGCCCCGCTCAGGGACGCGGTCGATTGGAAGACCACGGTGCCAGGTTTCGAAGACGTTGCCGCGTTTCGCTTCGACTTGGTCAATCTGACGGAAGGTGCGCCGGAGGCTCTCTACGGAGTGCGCGCTGCGGCGAATCTGCTGCCCATGCTGGGCGTCCATCCGCAGTTAGGGCAATGGCTATCTGCGCAGGATGATCGTCCGGGGCACACGCACGTTGTGTTGCTCAGCAATGACCTCTGGCGTCGCCGCTTCCATGCCGACCAACAGATTGTTGGGAAACTCATCCACTTCGACAGCGAAGGCTACCAGGTTCTGGGGGTTATGCCTCAGGGCTTTAATTTCCCGATGGATACTGGCGGAAATGTTCGGCTGCCAACCGATCAGATGCAGTACTGGGTGCCGCTCGGAGCAGATCTCGCAAAGGAGCCACACGGCGCACCCAATGCCGGCGTGATTGCCAAGTTGAAAAAGGGAGTGTCGGTGCAGGCGGCTCAGGCGCAGCTGGAGACTGCGTGCCGGCTGCTTCAGCAACAATTCCCCGCCACCAACCAAGACTTAAGCGCGAGCCTGTCGTCTCTTCACCAGCATACCGTGGGTGCCTTCGATGGGCCGCTGCTGGCTTTGCTCGCAGCCACGGCTCTGATCCTGCTGCTTACCTGCGCGAACATTAGCAGTCTCCTGCTGGCGAAAGGAGAGTCCCGTAAACACGAATTAGCGGTACGCATGGCGCTTGGGGGAAGCATCGGGCGGGTGGCGCAGATACCCCTGGTCGAAGGAATTGTGCTCTGTTTCGGCGGCTGTTTGCTGGGACTGCCGTTGGCCATAGTCGTTTTGAAACTCCTCATCCGCTTGGCTCCAATCAATGTGCCTCGTCTGGCCGATACCAAAATCGACCAACATGCCGTGTTGTTTGAACTAGCGCTGGCCATGGTATGTGGAATCGTGGTGGGCGGATTGAATGCGCTTCAAGTGTTGAAGCGGTCGCCTCGAGAAGTGCTTTCTGAAGGTTCGAGAACCAGTCCGGGCCAACCCCGAGCCAAGCTCCGCAGCGCTTTGGTCATCGGGCAAATTGCACTTGCGGTCATTCTGGTGAGTGGGGCCGGTTTGATGCTGCGGACGTTCATCAACCTCCTTTCGACCGATATTGGCTACAAACCAGACCACGTTCTGTACGCTATTACCGTCCTGCCTCATTCCCAGTATCCCAAGCGTGCCGACGCGGAACTCTTCTATAAGAAATTGCTGGACCAGTTGCGCGCTACACCTGGAATCGAATCCGCCGCGGCCTCTACCGCCCTTCCGCTGATCGGCGAGTATAACGGCGCTAAATTGCAAACCACGGGAATGGCAGGCGGAGATAGAAGCCCGGAAGTCGTTGCCGTTAACGAAGTTTCCGCCGGCTTTCTGGAAACAATGGGCGTACGGATTATCAGCGGCAGATCAATCCGCGAAACAGATACTGCGGATGCTCCAAAGGTAACCGTTATTGATCAGGACACGGCGAAAAGATTGTGGCCACATCAGAATCCGATCGGGAAACTGGTCAATACGGAAGATCCAGCCACACCCGTGTGGCGTCAGGTGGTCGGAGTCGTCGCGCCCACACGCAACCGATCTCTCGACATTGCGCCGCGTCCCTCTATGTATCTTCCACTCTCTCAGGGGTCGAGCGGGATCAGCTTTTTGGTGATCAAGAGTTACGCTTCGCCTGCCGAGACGACTCGCTTGCTGAAAAACGTGGTCGCCGGCGTCGATCCCAATCAATCTGTCTACTTTGCCGGGACCGTAGCCCAGTTGATCCAGGACTCGATTGCGACCCGGCGCTTCCTTTTTCTGGTCATGATGCTTTTTGGGGCGGCCGCTCTCACCCTTTCCACTCTCGGCATCTACGCATTGGTTTCATTTCTCGCGGCAAGCCGTGTGCGAGAGGTCGGTATTCGGATGGCTCTTGGAGCAACGCGCGGGAGAATCGCCTGGCTCGTTGTTTTTCAAGGAATCAGACTAGCCCTGATCGGCACAGCTGCGGGATTGGTTAGCTCGATCTTTCTGAGTCGCTTCATGACCAGTCTCCTGTTTGGCGTCAGACCATTCGACTTGAGCACATTACTGTCTGCTGTCCTGGCCTTGGGCGGCGTGACCACATTGGCGGCACTCGTTCCTGCATATCGGAGCGCGCGGCTTGAACCAATGCAGGCGTTGCGGACGGAATGATAGACCGTCGGGCGAGGCTGGACTTCCGTCTGAGTTTCCGAAAGAAAATTTCCCTCGGGTCCACTGGATCGGCTGAATCTCTTCGCTCGCAGCGTACCTTACGCCGAACCACTTGTGGCAGTAGGCGAGATACCCTCCAGTTCCGCGGCGGAGTCTACGTCCAGGTACACCGTGACGTCCGGATGGGTGCGGAGAAGAGTCGAGGGGCAGGCAGTCGAGATTGGGTCGTGAACCGTGCGACGGATTACATGCGCTTTACGGGGACCCGGTACCGAGGCAATCAGCTTGGGTACACGGAAGACCGTCGGAATCGTCAACGTGAGCGCCCGTTCGGGTGCTTCCTGCCAACTCGGGAACCAGCCCTCGGCTACCTGTTGCTGACGGCACATTGAGTCCAATGTGACGATCTTCATTTCCAGCGGGTCGTGAAAGTCGGCCTCGGCTGGTTCGTTAAAGGCCAGGTGCCCGTTCTCGCCAATCCCGAGCAGGCAGAGTTGCGGCTCTGCAACGTGGAGCTCCTTGATGTAATCCCGGCATACGGCTTCGAGATCCTGGGCGGTCCCGTCCATCTCAAAAAAGGCTCCCATGCTCACACGCTGTGTGAGCCGTTGGCGCAGAAAGTAGCGAAACGAAGCTGGATGATTCTCATCCAGCCCGACATATTCATCCAGATGAAAGCCGCGCACTTTTTTCCAGGGCAAACCGGCCGTTGCGGTGAGGAACTCAAGCGTGTCGAATTGGGCGGCGCCGGTGGCAAAAATAACGCCAATCTGTTCGCGAAGCTGATCTAACCGCCGAAGCTCTTCCGCTACCGCAAGGGCGGCCGCCTCACCAGCGGCCCTTTTGCTGGGGTAAATTTTCAGCTTCATCTTCCCAGCGGTCATCGAGGTGACCTGATCTTTCGTCATTTCCATAGTTACCTTCCTAGCATTGCTCTTAGTTCCGTCCGGAGTCTCGAAATGGATTGGGGAATGCGGCCAGGCCAAGGGCAACGGCCGGCTGCCATCTCAGAGCACCGTCAGTTGTCTCTTTTACCACGAACCGGGCTTCCCACTCTAGCGAGGGGAAAATAAACCTTACGGTGGAAGGGTCAGGCAAGGGATGAAAGGTGCTAGAAGCCGTTTCTGGTTCTCTCAGCCATTTCGAGCGCAGCGGCCACCTGTGCCAACACTTTATCTGCGGCCAGTGGCGGAGCTCCGGCCAAGTAAAAGTCTCTTAATCGCACCAAGGCTTCCGCCAACAGGTCACTGCTCTCTATCAATCGTCCTACGAAAGCCTCTATCCGGACGACGGCGTGTTGGGGCTCCTGCGGTTGCGAGAACTCGATTAGCTTCCCCGACTTTTCCGGCGGGTTCATGATGGAATGATTATGCGTCAAACTTGGCGGTAATCCGTTTCGAGGCACAATATGGCGTGCCTCAAGGGCGATATTGTGCCTTCTGAGAGACGTCGGATCGCTGATTCTCCTCTGCGTTTGATGGTCCACGGCAAATACTGACGCATTCCCCGGCCTTGATGTGTTGCTCTGCATGGAAGTGGTGGCTATGCAGTCACCGCGAAAACCTTCTCGCGCGAGATCATTTCGCACCGCTTTTTTTCCCGTTGTATCGACGTCTATTCTCGAACAGAACGCTCGAAAAACATAACCTCCTGGTGAAATCTCCCCATCATCCTGGGTCTGCGTGTGTGACATCCAAATTGGCTTGCGTGATAGTGAAATGATGCCGAGCCCCGCAACCGAGAACAGCGGCTTCGATAAATGATTGTCGCCATCAGGGCATCGGTGCTGTTCTGATCAAGCGGGCCGCGTCTTCGAATACATAATCGAATCTCCGATTGCCTCCGCCGTGCGTCCGCTATCCATTCCATGCGACAAATATTAGACAAACAGATGACAACATCCTTACACCGCATTGACACATGCGTCGAAGGGGAAGTTCAGCCTCTTGGGTGTAGGAGGCAGCAAATATGGATGAAGTATGGAGGAATATGAAAACCACAATTAACCGCCGTTCTTTCGTAAAGAATGGACTGACAGCAGCAGGTGTAGCGACAGCCGGAGTCGGACTGCTAGCCGATAGCTCATCCGTTTTCGCGGACGATGGCGGCGGTCAACTTACCCGAGGAGATGCAGCTCTACTGCGCTTCGCGGCAGCAGCAGAAATTATCGAAGCTGATTTCTGGGTGCAATACAACGAACTCGCGGGCATTCCAGATAACGAAGTTCCAGGAGGAAGCGGAAATCCCGCCTATACCGCAGCGGTTGCGGTGCTTGACTCTGACATGGCCCAGTACATTCACGACAATACGGACGATGAAAATACTCACCAGAGTTTTCTTAATGCGTACCTTTCCTCGAAAGGTGCAGAAACAGTGAGTCTCGAGCCATTTCGTACACTGGAGGGCAGCAAGGCGACAGGTTCCAGCGGCAAACTCCGAATCACCAATCTTATGGAGCTGACGCTGGATACCAGTTGGTGGACTCGCTATCGCAGTGCGCATAATCCAGATCTGGAACCTACGTTTGTCTTCCCGCAAGCGATCCCAACGTTAGCTGTCGGAAAGCATACGGCAATTCCCAGGACTGATGACGACACCCAGGATGCAAACTTTCTACAGGCCATCGCCAATACTGCAGGCTTCCACATGCCCACAATCGAACAGGGCGGCAACAGCCTGTATCCATCCATGGCACAGAGAGCGACCAGCGTGGAAGTCTTACGAATCCTAATAAGCATTGGACCCACGGAGACCATGCATTTTCAAACCTGGTCGGATAAGGCAGGCAACGCTCCGCCCTTGACTGCAGTAGATCCAGTAACAAAAGTATCAGTAACGTTTCCAGACCTGAATTCTCCGCCGTTCGGCGGTCCGGAATTCCAAACCAACTTGATTATGCCTGAGCCGTGCTCATTCATAAACCGAAAGCTCCCACGATGCTCGATTATCCGTCCCACTGAAACCAGGGGAATTGCCATGGGCGTGCTCAACTTCCTGACGGCAATGGGACTCTTCATCGGTCAATCACCTGCGTTCTTCTCCTTGATGAAGAATCTGGCGCAGGATGCCGATCAGGCTCAGCGAGGGAGATAAACCAAGGTTCTACGATTGGAGATGTAAATTAATCTCGGGGCCAGCGCAGCTTCTGCCACGCTGGCCCAACTTTTCCCCTTTATAAATGCCAGTTTCGCAGGACGGACTTGCACCCAACGAGCCAGTGGCCCTCTCACCCTTCCAGATTGAAGTTGTGGTCGATACCCCACATCATGCCTCACCCCCTGCGGGGCAGCGGCAATAGCGGCCGCGATCTCCCCATCCTTTGGCTAAACATCTTCAGCATCGCCGTGCAAGCACTCCCCTTACCCCCGCGTAAGAGGAGCAGTTTCTACATTTCAGGAACAAAGGGTAGGTATTCAACTGAGTTTGGTTTTGTATCAGGGCACGACTTCAGTCGGGCCATAAAGGATTGAAAGAGAATTGGGCTTTTAGCCCCTGTTATGGCAGTACCGATGCCGCTACACTCACCTGGCAAAGAAAGAATCACGGGCTAAAGCCCAAATCTTAGTTGGGCCTTTACGGCCCGACTAAAGTCGTGTCCTGATACAAAGCATCAGAGCGGTGAGTCACGAAAAATTAGCGCATTCCGCAGCTTTCGATCTATCCATCCTCTTTTGAAAATGTCGAAACTCCCTACCCCGCGTAAAAGAAGCACCGAGGTAAGATAGTCCTCGGTCTGACCCACACTGATGTGAAGGTCGGAGAAGAGGGAAGCGATAGGCATGGGAGAGAGCATTTCTCGACGAGGAGTATTAACTGGAATGGCGCTCACCGCGGCGGACCTACTGTTCAGCCGGGAGATGGTGGCTGCGGCGCAAGGTGTCCCGGCCGTCGGCAACAGCCATGCATTGACCCTCGTTGCCGTGAGCGAAAAAACACTTCGTCTGCGAGTCATTCAGCAAGGGAAGCAGGGACCGGCGAGTGAGATTGGTATAGTCCCAAGAAGCTGGCCGGAGCCCTTGCAGCCGGATGCCAATGGTTCGGTGGCTTGGGGAGAATTCAAGGTTCACGTAGAGGAGCGGCCATGGGGAATAACCATTGTCGACACCGCAGGCAAGATACGGCAGCGGCTTCAGCTTGAGCCGTCGACGGGCGCGATCCACTTCAACCTTGGCGACGGCCCCATCTTCGGCCTCGGTGAGGGAGGTCATCCTCTGAATCGCCGAGGCACCGCGGACGCTATGCGGAACGGGCAAGTAAGTCCCGACCTCGCCACCTATGGAGCGCGTGTCCCAATCCCCTGGATAGCCGGTGCGGAAAGCTGGGGAATCTTCTTTGCCCATCCTTGGGGCACGTTCGATTTGAAGGGCGAAGAGGGTATTTTTCTGCCCGGTGAGCAGACGCCAACGCGGGACATCTTTATTATGCTGACCGACAGGCCGGCGGAATTGATGCGTGAGTGGGTCGATCTAACCGGCTATCCTCATATGCCGCCTCTCTGGTCGCTCGGCTATCAACAATCGCATCGCACGTTGGAGAGCCGCGAGTCCGTGCTCGCTGAGGTCAAGCGCTTTCGCAAGGAGAAGCTGCCTTGCGATGCGATGATCTATCTCGGTACCGGCTTCTGTCCTTCGGGGTGGAACACAGGTCACGGTTCCTTTACCTTTAATCCGCAAGTCTTCCCTGACCCCGCGGTCATGTTCCGGCAGTTCCACGATGATCACTTCAAGGTTGTGCTTCACGTGGTTAGCCCTCCCGAGGACCTGCATGGCGAAGTAGGCGACACGGGCGCCGCACTCCAGGACCCGAGCAGCGCGGCCGCGTATTGGCCGAAGCATCGAGAGGTGCAGCAGACCGGCGTGGATGGATGGTGGCCGGATGAAGGAGATGAGCTTAACGCCGCTTCGCGACTGGCCAGGAACCGGATGTACTGGGAAGGCTCGCAGATCTTTCAGCCGGGCACCAGACCTTTTGCCTTGCACAGAAATGGATACGCGGGGCTGCAGCGCTATGGGTGGCTGTGGTCGGGGGACACACTGTCGACATGGGCGACGTTAAGAGCGCAAGTAAGTATAGGCGTGAACGCCGGGCTTTGCGGCATCCCTTATTGGGGTACAGATACCGGCGGATTCGTTCCTACAAAGGAGTTCACAGCCGAGCTGTTCGTGCGCTGGTTTCAGTTCAGCGCCTTTTGCCCGTCGTTCCGTTGTCATGGCCGAACATGGAAGCTGCGTCTGCCCTGGGGTTGGGATCTGGGTAGCTACGAGCCGGCGGAATTCGACGGTCAGTTCGACGCCGCGACTTTACCCCAGCCGCAAGCCCTGCACAATGCGGCAGTCGAAGTAATCTGCAGAAAGTATCTCAATTTGCGGTATCAGCTTTTGCCGTATCTCTATTCCGCCGTGGCTGAGACCCATGCCACTGGGCTGCCACTGATGCGCTCGCTTTGGCTCTCCTATCCCTCGGATCCGAAGGCGGCGATGACTGACAACCAATACTTGTGGGGAGAAAATATCCTGGTGGCTCCGGTGTTGGAAGCAGGAGCTACCCACCGCACCACTTATCTGCCTCATGGTGCAATGGTGGGACTACTGGACCAATCATCGCATCGAAGGTGGAAAGGATGAGGTGCGTGAAGTGGATCTCGATGTACTCCCATTGTATGTAAAGGCGGGGACAATTCTGCCCGTGGGGCCGGTGAAGCAGTACGCTCAGGAAGAGACGAGCGAGCCTTTGACCTTGCGGATCTATCCCGGCGCGGACGGAGCGATGCAACTTTACCAGGACGACGGCATCAGTTTCGACTATCTCAAGGGGCAGTTCAGCAGAATACTTTGCACCTGGAACGACAAGGAACGCAGGCTCACGCTCAAAGCCGACGCGGGAGGGAAACTACCGAGGCTTGAGGCGATGGTGGTCGAGATCGCCGGGGCGCCCGGCAACAAGCCGATCACCATGCGCGACGGAAACGTTTCGATTCACCTGGACTAGTGCTCAATTGAGTGCAGAGCCCGCCTCGTGCCTAAGACAGCGAACGTTCTAGTCAATTAGTACCATTGACCCTCTCCCCGTCACCGTACTTCGCATATCATGGCAGGCTGAGGTCGCCGCGCTCTTGCGAAGGGTTCCGATGAGGCGGGAAAATGAGAGCACACCACTCCTAAGCAAAGCCGCACTACCGTTATGCTGTGCGATCGCTCTATGCCTAGGCGCCAGGTGCTGGCTGTCTGGTGAGACTGCGGTTGCAGGAGCGGCGCCCCCAACCGTAACGGACTATGCCAATCAGTGTAGAGGGTGCCACACCTACGAGGTCGACGGCTTTGCCAGGTCCAAGATGGCGCATTCCATGCGTGCCGGAGGACAGGAGCCGGCCGGTGTGGTTCGCACTCCCAAGGCAACCATTACCATGCACGCCGGCCAGGATGGATCATGGCAGACCCTGCAGAGCGGCCCCAGCACCACCAGCTATCACGTGGATTATGTAATCGGGTCGGGGACGCACGCGAGTGGATATATCGTGGACCTTGGAGACCACCTCTTTCAGTCGCCGGTCGCTTATTATCGCAGCCGTGGGGCGTATGATCTGGCTCCCGGATATGAGGGAACGGAAGACCCCGACTTCACCCGGCCCATCGGAGCGGGCTGCCTCTTTTGCCATGCGGGAACCTTTGATGCGGTAGCGGGAAGTGAGAACTGGTATGCCAGGACGCCCTTTCCCCATCTGGCGATTGGATGCAATCGTTGTCACGGTCCCGTCGGGCCCCACTTGGCAAATCCGCAGGCAGCCAACAACATCGTTAATCCATCGCGTCTGGAGCCTGCTGCCAGGGATAGCGTATGCGAGCAATGTCATCTGAAGGGCATTGCTCGCGTGTTGAATCCGGGAAAGAGATTCATCGATTTTCAGGCGGGCCAGCCTCTGGAGGGTACTTTTACTATCTACCATGAGGAGGCTCCGAGCGGAGCCGAGGGCGCGTTCCGGGTCATCAGCCACTCCGAGCAACTGGCAGTTAGCGAGTGCAAGCGCAAAAGCGGCAATCGCATGTGGTGCGGAACTTGCCATGACCCGCATAATGAGCCGACGGATGTGATCTCGTATTACCGCTCGAAGTGTCTGCAGTGCCACACGAAGACAGTTTTCGCCGCCACTCATCCGAACAAAACAAGCGATTGCATTGGTTGCCACATGCCCAGGAGAAACGCCGCCGATGGCGGGCACACTGCCTTTACGGATCATAGAATCCAGCGGCGGCCGGCAAACCGGGTTACAGAAGAAGCCATGGCTATTGTTCCATGGAGGGCGCCTTCCGCAG
Organism: uncultured Acidobacteriaceae bacterium; assembly: GCA_963717225.1. Classification (GTDB taxonomy): domain Bacteria; phylum Acidobacteriota; class Terriglobia; order Terriglobales; family Acidobacteriaceae; genus PALSA-350. The sequence goes on from CAVQWB010000019.1 coordinate 419,200, forward strand.
ACCTTGCCAAGCGCAACCTCGGCATCGCATCGATAGAGGCCGGACTGGAACAACGATCCGGCAAACTGATTGTGAGCGGGTATCGCATGCTTACAGAAGTGCAGGCACTGTTCCCGCAAGATAGCGAGATGTTCACCACGATGGGGAGTGCGCTGTTTGCGGGGCATCAGTATGGCGAGGCCCTCCAGGCTTTCGAATTGGCCGTGCGTTTCGATCCCACCTCTTCCCCGAAGGAAGCTAACCTTGGCCTTACGTATGCGGCCCTGGGCGATCACGCTCTAGCCGAGCAACATCTGCAGAAAGCGATGGATCTCGATCCAGTAAACCTGAGTGCGGCATTCCAGTTGATTGGTCTATACAACGCAAATGGCGACGAAGCCAAAGCGGACCAGTTATCTCAAAGACTCAAAAGCATTGTGCAAGAGAAGACGCAGCCGAAAGAGCTGCCTCCAGCGGGCGGGCACTGACTCCAAGCGACGGTACCGTCTCCATTCACTTGTAATTAGTGGAAGGTGGGCAGGATACCCTGCTCAATGGCAACCGTGGAAGCTTCTGTGCGATCACACACCTCGAGCTTCTCCAATATGCGATTGACATGGTTACGAACAGTAAACTTGCTAATGCCCAGGGCCTGGCCGATCGTCTTATTCGTGAGCCCTTTCGAAAGCAACCCCAGGATTTCCACTTCGCGGGCGCTGAGCCCGTGGCGCTGCTGGCGATCCAGGAGGCGCTCTTCTATTCGTTTTGGAAAGTGGGTATTTCCCGCGTGCACCGCCTTAATGGCAGTGATGATTTCGTCCCTCGATGTGTCTTTGCCCAGGTAGGCCTTTGCGCCCGCTTCGACCGCGCGATAGATTTCCTCGTCAAACTCGAAGTTGGAAAGGATAACGACCTTTGGAGGCGACAACAGCGTTGCGCAAAGCCCGCAGAGTGTCGATCCCATCCATATTGGGCATACGCAGATCAAGCAACATTACATCGGCCGGCTCGTTCGCCAGGAAATCCAACGCCTCACGCCCCCCATGCAGCGATCCGACGATCTTGAGGCCGCTCTGCTTTCGTAGCATACTGTTAAGCCCCGCTCGCACCACGGGATGGTCATCCACCAGCAGTAAGCGGATGGGCAATCTGGTTACTGTATCAGCCACTGTCATGTACCTACCTCACTTTGCGGTCGTATTCACGCCAGGTCGAACGGATCAGGCGCTTTGCTCGCGGTACCGTCACTTGGACCGATGTTCCTTTTCCCGGGGAACTGCGAATATCGAGGGTCGCGCCGATACTTTCCGCGCGTTTTCCCATTCCCCGGATGCCGAAACTCGCGGAATCCTGACCCAACGGAAAGCCTTGGCCGTCGTCTTCTATCAAAAGCTGCCAGGCGGTCGACTCGTGGAGCAGAGAGATGTCCATTTTCGAGGCGTCTGCATGGCGCACCGCGTTGGCGATCGCTTCCTGGCCGATGCGGTAGAGCGCGTCGGCAATGCGGGGAGGAATTGCACTGGAGTCGCCACCGCCCACATTGCGTACACGAACTTGAATTGGTCCACCGTTTGCGATTCTGGCAGCGCATTCATCGAGTGCCTGCAACAGCCCGAGTTTCTCGACGGTCTCCGACCTCAACGCAGAGATGCTCCGTTTGGCTTCGTCATGACTGGTGCGCACCAGGTCGGTAGCCAGATTGAGATGCTCCTTTAATTCGGTTTCATTGCCGACCTCATCGTGAATCGCCTGTAGTTGAAAGCCGATTCCGGCGAAGCTTTGGGAGAGCGTGTCGTGTATCTCGTGCGCCAATCGCTCCCGCTCTTCGAATACCGCGCGAAGCTTCATCCGCTCGATGCGCCCGTGGATGGCTTGTGCGGCAAGAACCATCAGCATGAGCACGATGATGGCAGCCACAATGTGGCCGGTGCTCCACCAGGGGGGTCGCTGTACCACCTCTATGTCGTCGATCGCCGGCAGGATCACCGCGAAGGGAGTTTGGTTCTGGGTATAGGCTGGGTCGACGACGCAGATTCCATGGAGCCGCAACCGGCTCTTCTCTTCAATCGTCCAGGGAAAGGATGCGCGGCCTTTTCCGCTTACGATGGCGCGGAAGTTTTGGCTTTCGCTCGCCAGGGTCATGATGAGGCTGTGGTCCGCCCCTGCTTCTTTCTTTTGCAGCAGACCCTCAATCTCGATAAACATGGCGTCGTAATTGCCGGAGGTTGCCTGCGAAGCGGTCACCGAAACTGGCGGGAGAGGCGAATGGGGCCAGAGCACACGCACGCCGGCATTTCTCAATACTGAGCTGAAATCCCCTTGCTGAAGGTCACCTCTGGCTTCTACTTCATCGCCGATCTCGATCGGAATGCGCTCATCGCTGCGCGCAATTGCCAGACCGCCTCCGGGGTCCTGGATGAATAACAGCGGAGAAGTCAAGGTGACGTTCCCATGCACCGTCACCTGGGCAGGTTTTCCTGGGGCAAGGAGGCGGAGATTGGCAATCGGTATGGCATGGGGGTCGAAGTGGTGGTTCTTGGTCTCGCGATCGATCGCTTCCAGGTCCCGGTCGAGCGAGTCGGATGTGGCGCCACCCGTGAAGTCCCGCGCGACGGCTAACGGGGGCGGCTCCGGTCCAATCATGGCCACTTCATCGGCCCGGGTGACCGGACGTATCTGGACGTTACGCCATAGTGCGCCAGTGGCGTAAGACTTAAGGCCAAACCTTCCCGATTGCAGGCAATCCGGATTTCGTACGGCCGCCGTCGTGGTCTCGCCGGAAAGTGACGTAGCCGTCACCACGAAATCGCACTCGAAGGCCAGGAACTTCAGGTGATACCAGGTTTGGGCGTTGACCCTTGGTTTCACAGGCACCGATTGGTATTCGCGCCAGCCAAAATCGGCGCGCCCCAGGATGACCGAATCATCAAGATCGCGAAGACCGGCGAAGTACCCATTGTAGGCATCGACGCCTTCCTCTTCATTTCTGGCGCGGAGAATGAGACCGGCGTCTCCATATTGCCCAAGCAATTGGACGTCCGCTTCGACCGAGTAGTTCTTCCAATTCGTTGAGCCATTCATCAGCTTGGCGCCGCGCTCATCTGAGTTGTTGCGCATGGCTCCGTCGACCGCTTCCCATGTACCGCCGAAGGCAGTCCAGTCGTCCCTTCGATCAAACGATGCGGTGTGGGGCGAAGGAATGTCGAGGTGCGAGGAAGAGAACCGCCACGCGAGAAAAAAGCCAGACGCGGCGACGACAACGCAAGCCGAAACCAGGAGAACGATGGTGATGCGCGACGCGGATGCTGGTGTCACTGGCCTGCCCACCAGTGAGCTGTCAACACCTCGCGCATCTCAGGGGAATCGATGTTTTCGCGGGTGAGAAGCTTAGGTTGCACCATCACTTTTTCCGGGACCTGTGCTCCACGCAGTTTTCCGTCGATCTGATTGATTGCCAATCGGCCTATCTCATAGGTGTCTTGCGCGACCACGGAATCGAGGCCACCATTGCGAATGGGGGGCAACAGATCCTGGTCGAAACCGATAAGGCGGATCGTCCCTGCCCGATTGAATTCGATCAAGGCGTAATAGGCCCCTCTGGTAGCTTCGGCAGAGAGCGCAACCAAAGCATCAAAGGTGGTTCCGCTCTGGAAGAGGCCCTCCGCAGTCTCTTGCTCCTGGGCCGCAGTGGCTTGCCCAGGCCGGCGGGCTACTACACGGATGCGCGGGAACTCTGCAGCCAGCGTGTCTTCAAAACTCCGGTCACGGACCCTCATGCTCCGCAGCTTAGGATCAAGGCCCAGGATCGCAATTGCGCCTTGACCAGCCAAAATGGATCCTAGTCGGCGGGCCGCCAGCCGGCCACCGGCAACCTCATCGTTCAACACATACGATAAGTTGCTGTCGGGATCCATGCCGAGTTCAGTGCCAACCACCACGATTGGGACATGCGTGGCCAGTGCGCTTTTGACGGGCGTGCGCAGCGCCAGGGTCTCGTCGGGCGCAAGCACGATACCGCGATAGCGCAGCTCCACGACCTTTTCCAGAAGCGCGATCTGCTTCTGAACATCGTGAGGCCGGGTGGGAGCGTTCCAATAGACGGTCATGCCCAGTGCTCTCGCAGCCCCGGCAGCGCCGGAGTGCTCCGGCTCCCACAATGCTGTTCCGCAGGCGCGCGGGATTACGGCAATTGCCATCGGCGCCCGCTTGCACGCGCAGAGTACGATCAGCACGGTTGCAGCAAACGTTATCCCGACGGGTCTCGCGAACCTGCTTCTGGTGCTTTCCGGCATATTTAACGGCAATTCCCGCGCAACAGATGATCGTCGCAGAAAACATGAGGCGACGGCCCACTGATCGAACGGATCATGGTACACCGATGGAGCGACAGGAAGGGAGGACGACCTGCCACCTCACCTTCCAGGCCTTGTCTTCTGTTGGGAAGCGTGGGGTTTCGCCGCTTCCACAGCCTTCCAGGTGTAAGCGAAGCACAGCCCGTGGCATTGGTACACATGACCCATTGCGCATGGTCTCGGGTCGGGAATATGGTTCTCCTGCCCGTGCCAGGGAAGAAACTTGCTCCGCCGAGAAATCGTTTTCTTCGTTGCTTTTTCTTCGACGCAGGCGAGAGGCCCTCACCCGGCTCACGACTTGAAGACATTTTGGGGAGGTTGGCATGAAACGCAATCTAATACGCGTAGCCTTTGGGCTGGCGCTCGCTATCGGAGCCTTTTCCAGCGCCTTGGCGCAGTTCGGTAGCAGCATCTCGGGCACCATCCAGGATCCCGCGGGCGCGGTCGTCCCCGGTGCCACCGTTACGCTTACCAACGTCGGAACTGGGGAAGCAAAGACAGGAACCAGTGACTCGTCCGGTTTTTACCAGTTTGTCAGCCTGGCTCCCGGCAACTACGCATTGAAAACCTCCGCCAAGGGCTTCGCGGATTCCCAGCAGAATTTTACGCTCGAAACCAACCAAACCCTGAACCTGCCGGTGAAGGTAACCGTTGGCACCTCAAGCGAAACCGTGCAGGTTACCAGCCAGGCACCGATACTCGATACCAGCGATACGCGCCTTCAGGAAACGCTCTCCACGCAGACGCTGTCTTCCCTCCCACTCGCCGGACGCAACATGATCTCTCTCGTCACTTTGGCGCCGGGGGTAACCGGACTGGGCGTGACCAGCAATGGAAGCCCGGGATCGGGCCGCGATAATTATTCTACCGAGACTCAGGTCGATGCCAGTGCCAACGGCCAGGGCGCAGTCGGGAATATGTATGTGGTCGATGGACTCGACGTAACGAGTTCGATCCGCGCCGGCGTGCTGAATATGACGCCGAATCCCGACTCCATTCAAGAAACGAGCATCCAGAGCAATACCTATAACGTCGACTACGGCCGAGCCAGCTCCATCCAGATGACCATGACCACCAAGTCGGGCACCAACCAATATCACGGCAACGCCAGCGACTACTTCACCTATCAAGGTTGGTTGAGCCGTACCGAATTCACCAAGAAGTACGCTCCTTTTCATTCCAATAACATTTCGGCGACGATCGGGGGCCCCATTGTTCCCGGCCACAATATTGGGTTTTTCTTCTTCGCGATTGAGCCGCTTCGGGCCTCTAATGCGGTCACGACCAATATCAGCTTTGAAGATCCGCAATTTACCGCATTCGCCCAGACCGCGTTTCCGGCCACGATCGGCACACAATTGCTCACCAAATATCCCGTTAACCCAGGCCGGATTTCTGGTCGGGCCGTCAGCTCCACTTCGACTACGCTTTATCCGAGCACCTGCGGCACCGCCGCCTCTTCCTTCTTACCCTGCGGTCTTCCCATGGTAGACAACGCCAACTACACCGACACCGACTACCGCAATGGCACGCAATACAATTTCAGGCTCGATAAGACGTTCGCCGCCGACCGTCTTTATGGGAGCGTTTACCGCACGACCCTGGATGACAACACACCCAACGCACGTTCCGCCTTCGCCGTCACCAACGCGTACCACCAGTGGGCGATCCAGGTGAATGAAACTCACACCTTCAATCCCACCACTCTCAACGAGGCGGCATTTGCCGGCATGCGCGTCGAGGGCGTCTTAGGCACGGCAGGACTCTTCTCTGTCCCGCTGGTGAAGGTGACGAGCATTAATGTTGATGGCAACGGAAATGCCCTCGGAGCCGGCTTCGCCCAAGGCGATTTCATCCAGCACAATTACCACTGGCGAGATGTACTGACGCACACCATCAAATCGCATGCCATCAAGGTAGGCTATGAGGGCCTGTTCGCGGATGACGTCGAAGTATTTAATGGCCCCTACGATCAACCGACCTTTCAATTCAACGGCCTGCTCGAACTGGCGAGCGACAATGTCTATACCGAGACCAGTCTCGCCTACAATCCCATTAGCGGCCAGAGGTCACAGTACGACTGGAATGCCGCGGGAATCACGAATGGAGTCTTCGCGGAAGACACCTGGAAGGCGCGAAACAATCTCACCCTGAACTTTGGGCTTCGCTGGGACGACTTCGGAAATCCCTACTCCCGCAGCGCCAATACGGCCTTCGGCAACTTCTTTTATGGACCCGGCGAGACACTTCAGGAGCAGACTGCAAATGGCTTTGTGGTTCGGCATAATCATGCGCTTAACCGCTCCATTACCGATGTCTTCAGTCCCCGCGGCGGTGTGGCCTGGGATGTAACCGGCAAGGGCACATGGCTGGTGAAGGGTGGGGCAGGATTATTCCATAACTGGCCCACCCTGGCCAATCTTCAGGAAGAATTCCGCGGTAATCCGCCCGGCGATATTTTCCCGACGTTTTACAGCGGGCAAACGCCCGGCCCCGATCTTTGCTCTCGGAACCTCAAACTCCAAGCCATTCAATTACCCGGCTCCGTCCCTTCCCGGCCGGCCGCTGAACGCGCAAGGAGGCATCACCGGCCTGCAGTTCACTATTGGTGGCATCGATCCAAATCTGAACTCGCCTGTCACTTACACCTACTCCGGATCACTCGATCGTCAGATGCCGGCGAATATGGTCGCGTCCGTGGCCTATTCCGGGGCAACCGGAAGGAAATTGCTCTCCGGCGGAGGCCAGGTCTACAACGTTAGCTATGGACAAGATATCAACGAGCTTCCGGGCGATCTGATCCTGCATAACAGCAACCACGCCCACCAGGCTGAACACCAGCTTTGGACAGGTCCTCTACACCCAGAACGATCGCGTCTCCAGTTACAACGCATTCATCGTTGCGCTTCGCGGGAGGTTCGCGCGCGCCTTCTTTAACGCTTCCTACACCCGGTCATCGTCGAGCGACGATACGCAGGTTTACCCCACTTACATGAACGTGCATCAGTGGTACGGGCCCTCGATATGGGACGCGCCCAATCGTTTCTCCCTGGCATGGAATTACCAGTTTCCCGACTTCCGCAAGTCGGAGGGTCTTGTCGGCCGGGCCGCGAGCGGGTGGCAACTGAGCGGCACGACGATCCTGCAATCGGGCACACCGTTTAACGTCTATACCACTGCGGCGTTTGCCCCCACGAAAGACGCCAATGGAACCTTCACTGGCTACGCGGCCGGCAGTGGCGACTATAACGCGGATGGCGACAATTGGGATTTCCCGGATGTGGCCAGCTATTCATACTCCAACAGCCGGAAGAGCTATCTTCAAGGCCTCTTCCCCAAGACCAACTTTCCCGCCCCGGCCACCTTTGGCGCAAATGGGAACGAACGCTACAACTCATTCCGCGAACCCGGTTTCGCCCAATGGGATACTGCGTTGCTCAAAAATACGGCAATCACCGAGCGAGTGAATTTTCAACTCCGATTTGAGTTCTACAACCTCTTCAATCGAGCGAACCTCAATACGGTGGACGCGATTCTGCCCGACGGAAATTTTGGCAAGGCGACGGCGCAATACACGCCGCGCCTTATTCAGATCGGAGGTAACCTTACTTTCTAAACTCGATCGGAATCAGGATTAGTTGACTGTTCCTGGCGCCGCTTATTTATCCTGCTTCCGATCAAGCTTCCGATCCTGCTTCCGATCAAGCTCAAGGATCACCATCTTCATCCTGAACCAGTTTTCGCATGAGACCGGCCCCGCTTGTGAATAGTATTCTGAAAAGAATTCTCCTTAGCGCCGCGCTTGTGTCCGCGGTTTCCGCGACGCTCCTTGCCCAGGCAGACCGTGAAGATGCGCGGAGCGTGGCGCGTGCGCTCAACGACAAGGATTATGCTCAAGCATTGACGATTGCCGACAAGATATTGGTGATCCAGCCCTCCGATTGCAAGGTCCTCACTCTGCGCGGAATCGCGTTAAGCCAGACAGGCCGAAATGACGATGCACTTACGTCGTTCGAAACAGCTCTCCGATTCTGCCCTCAATACCTCCCGGCATTGGAAGGGGCCGCGCAGATCGCTTACGCCACGCACGCGCCTGCGGCGGGAGCCCTGCTCAAGAGAATCCTGGCTCTCCGGCCCGATGACCAAACAAGCCACGCTATGTTAGGCAGCTTGAGTTTTCAGCATGGGGATTGTCCCGCCGCGGTCGAGAACTTCGAACAGAGCCTTTCCCTGGTACAAAAGAGCGTGGAGGCGCAGCGCGAACTGGGGTCCTGCCTCTTTTCCCAGGGGGAACATCGCAAGTCGGTAGAAACATTTCGCCGCATCGCGGAACAGGACCCGAGCGAGAAGAATCTTCTGCAGCTGGCGTTTGTCGAATGGAAGTCAAAGGATTTTGATGCTGCCCTGACCACACTTCAACCGCTGGTGACGCCAGGTTCAGTCGATAGCAAGGCATTCTCGCTAGCTGCGCAGATTGCTGAGGAAATGGGCGACACCCCGCGCGCCGTCGCATGGCTGCACACTGCGATCCTGAAGAATCCTGGCGATACGGCAAATTATCTACTGTTCGCTACGATCTCATTCAACCATGCCTCTTACCAGGTCGGTATCGATGTTGTGGACTCAGGGCTCCGACAGGCGCCCGATGCGGGGAAGTTGTACCTGGCCCGGGGTGTGCTTCAAGTACAACTATCCCACTACGACGCAGCGGTCGCCGATTTTGAGAAAGCGCATGCTCTCGATCCAAAGCTTTCCTTCGTCGAAGATGCGATGGGTATGATTCGCAGCCAGCAGCATGACTTGGCAGGCTCACTGGCGATCTTTCAGCAGCAGGCTGTTGAGCACCCCCAGGACCCGCTGCTTCAGTATCTCTATGCGGAGGCGCTGGCCCATGCGAATGGTAACGACAGTGAGCAGAATTTAGCCAAAGCGATAGCGGCGGTGAAAAAGGCGCTGGAACTTGAACCCGGCTACCAGCCTGCTCGCGATCTGCTCTGCACCCTTCTGCTGAAGGCGAACCAATATACCGCAGTCATCGAGCAAGCTGGGATCGCGTTGAAGCGTGATCCCACCGACCAGGCTGCCCTCTACCAGGAAATCCAGGCACAACGTCGATTGGGCAACAAAGAGGCTATCCAGGCTCTGGTTCGGCGGCTGGAGGAATTGAAGCAGCAGCAGGTAGCCCACGCACAGTATTTGCTGGAGGACGCGAATACCACCCGAAGCTCCCCCTAGCGAACGCCGAAGGACGCTCCTTGAAGACATTTCGTTCTACTCAACAGTAAGAGGGATGGTCGGACTTATGAGGGACTTAAATCGCAGAAAGTTCCTGAAGGGGAGCACGGCGGCAGCCTTGTGTGCTCCTTCCTTGCGGTCAATGTTTGGCGGCGCAACAACAACCAGCTCCGTCAAGCCAAAGCTAAGCCAGTTCGATTACTCCCAGGTCACATTGCTGGAAGGGCCGATGCTCGACCAGTTCACCCGCAATCACAAGTTCTTCCTCGCGCTCGACGAGGACGGGCTGCTCAAGCCCTTTCGCGAGCGCGCCGGGCTTGCCGCACCGGGGCCCGTCATGGGTGGATGGTACAACGACAGCCCCGACTATGATCCGCCGAAGAATATGACCGGTTATATTCCGGGTCACAGTTTTGGCCAATATCTATCTGGCCTTTCCAGGGCGTATGCGGTCACCGGCGACAAACCGACCCAGGAGAAAGTACAGCGACTGGTCAAGGGCTTCGCCGCGACGGTCACGGAGAAGTTCTACATCGACTATCCTTTACCTGCCTACACTTTCGACAAGACCAACATGGGCCTGCTGGATGCCTATGCGTTTGCCGGCGACCGCATGGCTCTGCCGGTGCTCCGTCACGCGACTGACGCGGTGCTGCCTCACTTGCCGGCCGGGGCACAGACACGTGTGGAAGCTTGCGTGCTGCCGCACAAGAATATCTCCTACTGCTGGGATGAAACATACACCCTTCCAGAAAACTTTTATCTCGCCTACCTGCGCAGCGGCGACGCGCGTTACCGCAAGCTAGCGGAGCGATTCCTTCAGGATAAGGATTACTTTACCCCGCTCTCTGAAGGAAATAACATCCTTCCCGGTCTTCATGCCTACAGCCATGTCAATGCGCTATGTTCGGCGGCCCAGGCTTACCTGGTGGACGGAAGCGCCATGCATTTGCGTGCTGCGCAAAACGGATTTGACTTCGTCCGTAGCACGCAGAGTTTTGCCACTGGCGGTTGGGGACCGGATGAAAGGTTCCGCACGCCGGGCAGCGGGGAAATGGGTGAGAGTCTTGTTCGAACTCACTCCAGCTTTGAGACCCCTTGCGGCTCGTACGGCCATTTCAAGATCGCCCGCTATTTGATGCGCATCACCGGAGATAGCCTCTACGGCGACAGCATGGAGAGCATCCTGTACAACACCATCCTGGGTGCAAAGCCTATTCTGCCGGATGGCACAAGCTTTTATTATGCCGATTACAATAACTCGGCCACCAAGTTCTATCACCAGGACAAGTGGCCTTGCTGTTCAGGAACCTTTCCTCAAATCACCGCGGACTATGGCATAAGTTCCTACTTCAGCTCGCAGGACGGGGTGTATGTAAACCTCTACGTTCCCTCCCAGTTGAGCTGGATGCAGAACGGGACCCGGTGTACGCTGGTCCAAAATACGCAGTATCCTTACAAGCCCGAAACCACCATTACCCTGCAGATGGAGAAACCGGAGAGCTTCGCCATCTATCTGAGAATCCCGGCATGGGCAGGACCGGGCACGCAGCTAGCCGTAAATGGAAAAAGCACATCTGCCGCCCTAAAGCCTGGCACATTCGTACCAGTGCGCCAGAGCTGGAAGAATGGCGACCGAATCGAGTTCATTGTCGAACGACCGGTGCGACTGTCGTCCGTCGACCCGCAACATCCAAACCTTGTCGCCGTGCTCCACGGTCCGCTTACGCTCTTCGCGCTCGGCGATGTTCCGGCTGATCTGACCCGTACTCAGCTCCTGGCGACCGAGCAACGCGGAGTGGACGAATGGCAAATGCCGACGTCCACGCAAGGCCTGAAAATGGTGCCGTACCCCGCTATTAACAAGGAAACCTACAGGCTGTATCTGCCGGTCAAGACGTAGAAACATTACACCCAAAGAGCCGCGGAACCGCCCACCCATTCGAGATTGCGGTTGTGGTCGACCCCCATCATGATGCCTCGGCCCATGCGGAGCAACGGAAGTACCGGCGTGATCTCTCCGCCTTCAGGCCAAACATACATGATGCGGATTTCGGCCTGGGTTATACCGTGCGGTGTCTCGATCACAGGTTCGAAGCGAATCCGTTCCTGCAACATGTAGTGGTGACGCTGCCCCACGGGAATGGTGTCGATATCAGCCTGCGTGGGATTGAACTTGATACCAAGCCCAGCGAAGGAGTAAAGCGGCTTGAGCACATAGTTTTCGTTGTCTCGGGGCACGGTACTGTTCTGGTCGAGCAGCCACGTCCGGGGCACACACTTGTGTTTGAGATAGGGAATGGAGAACTTGCTGATGCGGTAATACCAGTTGGGATGCCCAGCCCATTCCACGTCAAGTGCCTCAGTGAGGTTGAATGGGAGCTCGATACCCTTACGTTCCAATTCATCCATGATGCAGCGGTTGTAAATGCGGTGCACCGGAATTTCGCGGCCGTCGTTTTCGTAGAAGAGGCCTTTGCCGCGCTTTTTTAGTTTGAGGATATCGACGATGCTGATACCCAGATCGCGCCGGGTAAGCAGAAAGTCGCAGAGCGTCTTTTGCTTCTCCGGATGAATCTCCAGCAGGACGACATTCTCGGGATCGTGGCGGCCGACAATCTGCTCCCGCATCAGTTGCTGATAGCGATCGTGGTTGTGGCCGCCGAGATAGATCCCCAGGCCGGCAGGCAATCCGTAAGACTCAATGTATTGCTTCGCCAGTACCGGCTGGTATCCGTAAAGGGAAGGAAAGGCTTGTAGCTCAACCAGCTTGGGATCGAGTTCACCGTTAGTGTTCCGAACCAGGCCGAAGTCAACTTGCAGGAACATGGGGCGCGGCGACTCGTTGGGAACGTTATACCGCGGCGGCACAGTAATGTCTGAGGCACGGCGGTAATCCGGATTGTTCACTAGTTGCAGAACCAGGTCCCGGCCATAGTCCGCCATTCGATCGAGCAGGGCTTTAGGAAAAAAGCAGGGTGTCTCGGATACTCGAAACGCAATCGGTGTGCCGGCACGGGCCTCTAAGCTCTTGAGGAACTGCTGATATTTATCGGGGAGAAAGTTCCGGTTGAAGGCCTCGCGGAAAGCGGGGATCATTCTTTGTCAGTCCTTTGGTTCAGTCCTCTATCAGGAAGCGACCCTTATCCATGATCTGCCGCCCGTCTACCCAGATGTCGAACTTGCGGCCCACCACGTCAATGTGTGTGCCGGAGAACCATTTGGCTCCCGTGTGCTCGCCGTATGGATTGCCAAAGGCGATGTGGATGCCGGGGAATTTTTCGTCCTGCAGGATCTGGCCGATCACGTTCTTCAATTCAATGTTGGTGCCGATGGCAAACTCGCCCACGCGGTCGCTGTTTTCGTCGGTGTGGGTGTAAGCCCAAAAATCCTGTTCGAGTGCTTTATTCTCACTAAAGACTTCGGTGATGCGATTGTTCCGCATGCGGATGGTCAACGGCTGACGTTCCAGATCACCGTATTTGTCGCAGAGATAGTCACCGACCACGCCGTCCACTACGTACACGCCGTTCACTTCACCCGGCGAGGTGAAGATTTCGCCGCCAGGCAGATTGCCCCATTTGTCGGGGCTGATGATTCCACTGGTCTTGATCCAGTGATAGTTCGGGTTGAGTGCGCCCGTGAAGTCGCAGCCGGCGGCGGTCTTGCCGGTAATCTCCTTTGCCGTGCTGACAATCTGCATCACTTTGTTGCTAAGAGCATCGACGTGGTTGAAGTCGGCGCGCATGCCTTCCAGCATGATCTGACGATTGATGTTCACCATGTGGGCGTGGCGCATGTGGCGACGGTTCACGATCGCTGTCATTTCCATGCGGGATTTCAGCTCATTGGTCTGCACCCGCACGGCGAAGATGCTCACGTCGCTGGTTTCCATGTCTTCCGCGATCTCATGTGGCAAGCCGGCCAACGGGCGCGGAGCCAGATCTTCCAGCAGAAAGGCCTTGAAGGCACAGCCAACCTTAATCAGTTCCTGCGCGATGCTGGCTGCTATTTCCCGGCACGCTTGGTCGGTGATCAGCGTGACTTTTTCCGAGGATTGGATACGCAGGCAGGTGTTCACGGCGTTATAAGCGCCGGGAGAGAATTGCGGGTCGAATTCGATCCTGGTGATATCGGTTAGAACGGGTTGGGCCAAGCAACTTCCTCTTACCATTGGCAAAAAAAACGTTGAGGTTCGCGGTATCCCACATCTCGCGAAAAACGAGCGAGATGTGGGGCACCCAGCGGTCTTGGCAGGGACAGGGTTCAGGTTTGTAAGGCCGGTGTTTCCTGCATTACGCCGACTCTGGTCTCGGCTACGATGTAGTCGACTACTTTCTTCAGATCGCCCGTCTCCTCGTATACCTTAAGTTGGCGGTCTGCGCCTGTTCCCATTCTCAGCATTTCGTGGATGTAGGCGATGTCGCGCTCGCAGCCAAGATCTCTGGCAGCGTCGGATATGAGGTCGATGTATTCGAGCATAAGATCACGCATCGGCACCTCTTCTTCCCTGCCAAAGTCGATTAGCTTGCCATCGATGCCGTAGCGGGCGGCGCGAAATTTATTTTCCATAATCAATGCGCGCCCATAGATGCGATAGCTCTTGTTCTTTGCATGCAGGTCGTAGAGCATGCCCACGGTGGCCTGGATCAGGGCGGCAATCGCCATGGTTTCATCGAGGCGCATAGGTATGTCACAGACGCGGACCTCGAGGGTGTTAAAGAAGGGGTGAGGGCGAATGTCCCACCAGACCTTCTTGCCGTTGTCAATGCAATTGGTTTTGACCAGCAGGTTAATAAACGTCTCGTATTCGGCCCAGTTGGCATACACGTCAGGAATGTTGGTGCGCGGGAAACGCTCGAAGACTTTTGACCGATAGGACTTGAAGCCTGTCTTCGTGCCCTCCCAGAAGGGCGAGTTCGAAGACAGAGCGAGAATGTGGGGCAGGAAGTAGCGCATCGAGTTCATGATGTGGATCGCGGTATTGCGGTCCTCAATGCCCACGTGGATGTGTAAACCGAAGACGAGATTGGCGCGCGCGACCAGCTGTAAGTCTTCTACCACCTGCTTGTAGCGATCATCGGGGTGAATCTCCTGGGCCCGCCAGTCGGCGAAAGGGTGGGTACTGGCCGCGGCCAGCCACATGCCGCTTTCGCTGGTCAGGGTGATCATCTGCCGGCGCAAATCGAGGATGTCTTCGCGAGCTTCCTGCATATCCCGGCAGACTTTAGTGCCAACTTCCACCACCGATTGGTGAAGTTCAGGTTTGGCGCGATCCATGGTGATGAGCTTCGCCCTGGGAAGGATTTCGGACTGGATGTGGGACCGAAGATCGCGCGTTTCCGGGTCGATGGTTTGATACTCCTCTTCGATGCCAATGCTGAAACTGGGACGGGTCATCCGTGTACCTCCTGGCTGATCTGTTTGGCTTGACCGTTCTTCGAGCCGGTTGAAGGCCCGCCGAGGAAGGCACTCCAACGATATTCAGGAACCATTCCTGTATGTTCTCTGGCTTTCTCCACGGCGAGTTCAGCTACCTGGTTCACGATCCAGTCGAAGTTCGCCTGACCGACCGAGTGTATATCCGCATCGGGAGCAGGATTCATAAAGTCGATCGCGTAAGGGATACCGTCTTCACAGGCGAATTCCACCGTGTTCAGGTCGTAGCCCAGGGCGCGGCACAGCGTGATGCAGTCGCGCTCGACTCGCTCCAGGAGTTTGGGGTCAACGGGCGCTGGATTTTTTACATAGCGTTCATGAAAAGGGAGCGAAGGGTCGTACTGCATGATGTGAACCTTCTGCTGGCCGACACAGTAGCAACGAAAATATTCTTTGAAGTTGACCGCGGTCTGTAGAGTCATGCAGAGATCGCGTGTCTGGTCATAGGCATGGAAGAACTCGCCGGGCGAACTTACCTTGTACACATCTTTCCAGCCACCGCCGTCGAAGGGCTTGAGGAATGCGGGAAAGCCTATGTAGTCAAAGATGCTTTCCCATGGCAGGGGATATTCGAGGTTGCGCATGGAGAGGTCGGTGGTGCCGGGCGGGTGGTGTTTGTGAGGCAGCAGCACGGTCTTGGGGATGGCTACTCCGAGCTTGGTACCAAGGGCGAAGTTGAAGAACTTATCATCGGCGCTCCACCAGAAAGGGTTGTTGATGATAATCGATCCGGAGAGCGCCGCGTTCTTGAGGTAGCCGCGATAGAAGGGGATGTCATGGGAGATGCGATCGATGATGACGTGGTAGGGAGAAGGCTCCGCCATACGTACTTCGCCAATGACGGCCAACTCGGCCTGTACGTCGGGATCATGAAAGGAGTTGATCTTGTCGACCAATGCGGGTGGGAAGGTCGACTCCATCCCGAAGATGATTCCGATTTTCTTCACGGCGGCTCCTTTGAGGCGAAGCTTGCTGGGACAGAAGGCCCGAATACCAATGCCGCTGGGAGGGTCGAACAGCCCCAATTCTAAGCGAAGTAGCCCAGGACATCCAAAATCTCTCTACGGGAAGCTGGTGGGATCGCATTCCAATCGTCCATTGCGGATCCTTCTTACAACCGCATTTCACTTGCCTTGATTAGCTGGAGGAAAAGGCTACTTCCCCCTAGAGGGTCGCAAAAGCGTATCCCAGTGGCCAGCCGTCTCATCCCAGCGAAAGCCGGATAGGCCAATTGACGTTGTGACACGGCTGAAAGGCCTGCCGCTCGTCGAGCGATTACTTCCGCAACCCCGTAAGGTCCGTATCTTTCGAAGTCTTTCGCGTACATCTACTCCAGATACATCCGTGCCATGGGGCGCCACCAGGGCCAGTCGTGGAAGCTGCGATCGCCCCAGACGTAAAGTTCGTGACGGATGCCTTTGTTGCGCAGGACCGTTGCAAAACGCTCATTCTTTTCCCAGCAGAAGTCCCACTCGCCGGTGGCCAGCACGGTGCGGATATGGTTGTACTTCCAGGGATCGGTGCAGTTGGCGAGATAGTCGGGTGGGTTGTTGAAGTAAAGATCTTCGCCGTACCAGCCGTCTACAAAATCCTTCATATCAAAGGCTCCCCCCATGGTTACGATGCCGGTGACCACATCAGGATGGCGGAAGCCGAAGTTCGCGGCATGGTAGGCGCCGAAGCTACAACCGGTGGTGATCAGCCGCGGGGTCTGGTTCTTCTTGCCCATCAGGGGCAGAACATCGCCGACGAGGTAGCGTTCATACTCCATATGCCGCTGCACCCTCCAATAGGGGTGAGCATGCTTGTTGTACCAACTCTCCCGGTCAATACTGTCGACGCAATAGAGCTGCAGTTGGCCGCTATCGATGCGATCGGCGACACTGGCGACCATACCGTTGTCTTCGTACTCGAAGAATCGTCCCCCTGATGTGGGGAAGACCAACACCCTGGTTCCGGCGTGGCCAAAAGACAGCAGTTCCATGTCACGGCCCAGATCGTTGGACCACCAGCGATGGTATTCGCGCTGCAATCGTTCCTCCTTGCCTCGGGCTTTTAGGGGACCAGGATTTAGTTTTGTTAAGCTAGAGAACTTAAGCTAGAGAATCAGGGTGCGCGAAGCCATTGCTGAATATGGTTGCACCATTCTACAGAACGCCGGCGGGACCCCTTATCGCCAACGACCGAGCTCTGCCTTCTGCCTCGAACCGCCAACCCGCTATAGATCCGAACGGCCTGGCGGCACGGCTGCACAAGCACGAACAATTTATTTCGAAGCTGGTTGATGACCACCACGACCTGATCGTCTATCTCCCGCCGATGTACAAGGCCGATGGGGATCGCCGTTTCCCAGTGCTGTACATGCAGGACGGCCAGAATCTCTTTGACCCCGAGACCTCGTTCATTAAGGGAAACTGTTGGCGCCTGGGGGAAACCGCGGATGGGCTGATAAAAGAAGGTACGATTGAGCCGCTGATCATCGTTGGCATTTACAACTCGGGGGTTAAGCGAATAGACGAGTACACGCCAGTCGAAGATAAGCGCCTCGGCGGCGGACAGGCGGATGCGTATGGCTCCATGCTGGTGAAGGAGCTGAAGCCCTTCATCGAAGCGCAGTACCGGACGCAGCCCGGGGCAGAGAACTGCGGCATGGGAGGCTCGTCGTTGGGCGGACTGGTGACCCTTTACCTGGGGTTGCAGTATCCCGCGGTGTTCTCCAAGCTGGCAGTGATGTCTCCCTCGGTGTGGTGGCGCAATCGGACGATCCTCAGGACAGTGGGAGAACTTGAGAAGAAACCCGAGTTGCGTATCTGGCTGGATATCGGTACCAAAGAATCGACGCGGGCGGTTCCGGATGCGCGGGCGCTGCGCGATGGGCTGATCAGAAAAGGATGGCGGCTGGGCGAAGACCTGGCTTACTTCGAAGCGGAAGGTGGGGAGCACACGGAATCGGCGTGGGCTTTGCGTGCCGGTCCGATGTTGCGGTTCTTGTTTCCGGCGCTGCCACGAAGGGTCTAAGAGCTGCGGGTGGCGCGGTTACCTCACTGCGGATGAACCATCTAAGGTAGGCGAATTAGCAGGATCGAATCAGGATCGAGAACGCCACGCTGCTACCGGCACGATATCATAAAGGGCGGTCCGGTCCGTGAGCTGGAGCGAAAACGACATTGTGACATCCAATAGCTTATGAGTTCACCCGATGCTCCTGCGATGGTATTGCCGGATAGCCCAGGCGCCGACCACCACGCCATTCATTTTGGTTTCGAAAACACCTATGCGCGGTTGCCGGAGCATTTCTACGCTAGAGTCGCCCCGACCCATGTAGCGGCCCCCCGGCTGGTGAAGTTGAATGTGGAACTGGCCCGGAACCTGGGCCTGGATCCAGACGCGCTGGCGAGCGCGCCAGGGGTAGGGATTCTGGCCGGCAACCTGGTGGCTGAGGGCGCGGAGCCTCTGGCGATGGCGTATGCCGGGCACCAGTTCGGGCATTTTGTACCACAGCTCGGCGACGGCCGGGCTGACCTGCTGGGCGAGGTGTTGGGGCGCGACGGCGTGGGCTACGACATCCAGCTCAAGGGCTCCGGACCGACGCCGTTCTCCCGCGGCGGAGACGGGCGAGCCGCGTTGGGTCCAGTGTTGCGCGAGTACATCGTGAGCGAAGCCATGTGGGCGCTGGGCGTGCCGACCACCCGGGCGCTCGCTGCGGTAACCACTGGGGAGCGGGTGCGGCGGGAGACAATTCTGCCCGGAGCCGTGCTCACCCGCGTAGCGGCGAGCCACCTGCGCGTAGGCACCTTTCAATATTTCGCAGCCCAGGGCGATACGGAAGCGACGCGCACGCTGGCGGACTATGCGATCGCCCGTCACTACCCCGAGGCCGCCCAAGCGAAGCATCCGTACCGGTCTCTCCTGGACGGCGTGGTCGCGCGGCAGGCGCGCCTGATCGCGCAGTGGATGCTCCTCGGCTTTATCCATGGCGTGATGAACACCGACAATACTTCCATTTCCGGCGAGACGATTGATTACGGCCCCTGTGCCTTCCTGGAGGCCTACGATCCGGCCAAAGTGTTCAGCTCCATCGACCACTACGGCCGCTATGCCTATGGCAACCAGCCCAGCGCCGCGCATTGGAACCTGGCGCGCCTGGCCGAGGCGTTGCTCCCGGTTCTGGAACAGGAAGCGGGAAACGGAGAGGCCGCGCTGGCCTCGGCCCAAGAGTCGCTCTCCGGGTTCGGGCCGCAGTTCGAGGCGGCTCGCGGCGCCGGCCTGCGGCGCAAGCTGGGCCTCTTCACGGACAGGGATGGCGATGCGGCGTTGAGCGTGGACCTGCTCAAGCACATGGCTGCAAACCGGGCCGACTTCACCCTGACCTTCCGCCGGCTATGCGATGCTGCGGCAGGACCGGAAGGCGATGAGGGAGTGCGCGCGTTGTTCGCCGATCACAGCGCTTATGACTCGTGGGCTGTTGGGTGGCGCCAGCGCCTGGAAGAAGAGCGGGTCTCTGCGCAGGCGCGCGCTGCGGCCATGCGAATGGCAAATCCGGCATTCATCCCGCGGAACCACGTGGTGGAGGCGGCACTGAATGCCGCCATGGAGCGGGAGGACTTCCAGCCTTTCGAGGAATTGGTCGACGTGGTGTCACGCCCGTACGAAGACCGGCCTGGCCTGGAGCGGTACGCCACGCCAGCTCGCCCCGAGGAATGTGTCCGTCAGACTTTTTGCGGCACTTAAGTGTTGGTGCCGCGTTTAAACGGCCAAATTGTAATTCACATGGTGGCGAATAACCCGTGACTACTTCAGCATCTTCATGAATTCACGTACGAGCGCCGCTATTTCGGTTGCTTTGGTATCCAGCGCAAAGTGTCCGGCTTCGAGAACGTAGACTTCCGCCTTCGGTACGTCTTTGCGGTAGCGTTCGGGCTCGCCGGGATCGAACGAGAGGTCGTGCTTGCCCCAGAGGACCAGGAGTTTTGGCTGGGTCTTCTGCAACCACGCCTGCCACTTTGGGTAAGCATCCACGTTGGTGCGATAGTCGTAGAAGAGGTCGCTCTGAATCTGCGCCTGCCCTGGCGCGTTCAGAAAGGCGTATTCATCGGTCCAAAGGTCCGGGTCATAAAGTTCAATATTCGGATCGTCTCCGATATGCCGGGTCCTGGTGGTTGGCATCGACAGCAGGTTTTTGCGTAGCGCCTCTTCGTGAGCAGGGCGATCTGCCCAGAAGGCTCGCCGGGTTGCCCAGTTCGCCCCGAGTCCTTCGTTATGCGCGACCGCATCCTGGACGATGAGAGCATTGACTCGCTCCGGATGGGCTAATGCCATACGGAAGCCGACTGGTCCGCCGTAATCCTGCATATATAGCGTGTAGTGCGACAAGCCCAGAGCTTGCGTGAAGCTGTCCATCACGGAAGCGATGTGATCGAAGGTGTAGTCGAACTGCTTAGGATCGGGCCAGTCGCTGTGTCCGTAGCCGGGATAGTCGGGGGCGACCAAATGATAGTTGTCTGCGAGTCGGGTCAGCAGCGGCTGAAACATTCGCGACGACGACGGAAGTCCGTGCAGTAGAAGGATGGTGGGAGCGTGCTTCGGCCCCGCTTCGCGGTAGAAGATGGAAAGTCCGTCAACTTTCACGGTGCGATAAAACACTTGCTGTTCCATGATTTTGTCCTTTGTCCGGGCGTCTAGACCCGAGGTGGTGGCGAATGCGACAGCGAGGATCGCCAGGGTCCGAAGGATCGATTTCAGCGTATACATGCGTCCTCACACACCCTCTAATACCCTCGTAAGACTCCTGTGATTGTGCTTAAGACGTTAAATTTTGCGTGTGGAAAATTTTGACGTCTTGCTATTCGACCCCTCTCCGGACTATTGAATGCTGCAAAGGTAATGCCCTCCTCGCCGGTCGAGCCGCCGAACGCTGCCCGAAGCCGAACTGAGAAGGAAATAGCGCCGCAGCGGCTAAAGCCCTCGTCCTACTGGCCCGGCCGGTGCGGCCCGACTGAAGTCGTGCCCTGATACAAAGCACTTTTCGAAAATGGCTCGAAACAGACATGACCCGGACATTAGTTTTGCAGGCATTCATAATAGCTTGCGTTTGTGGCGGAGTTCTCAGATCGCACCGTTTTCAGCGGTAACTAAAATAAACCCATATTGCTAGTTACAATCAAATTGGAAATATGGGCGTGCTCGCAGGAGCACGCGAACGGATCTCAACGGTGAAGTCGATTTATGATCAAGAAATTGTGTCTCAGTTAAGGGAGACAACGAAAGGAACTTGTCATCATGCGATCCGATATAGTGCCGGGCGCGATGTTTCCCGACTACGAACTCAGTGATCACGCGGCGAAGCGGCGCAAGCTTTCAGAATTGCAGGGTCCGCATCCGATGGTTCTCGTACTCAGCCGCGGAGGTTTTTGCCCCAAGGACCGCCGACAGGCCGAACTTCTTGTGCAACTGCACCGTGAGTTGGAAGTTGGCTATTGCCGCCTGGTCACGATCAGCACCGACAACCTCACTCTTACCAACGAGTACCGCACCGGCGTCGGTGCTCACTGGCCGTTCCTCTCGGATGCGGGACGAACCATTCAAAAGGATCTCGACATCGCTGAATATACCGATCCCGCCAATAATCCGATGATCCCGCATACCATTGTTCTGGAGCCGGGTCTGGTCATCCACAAAATCTACAACGGCTATTGGTTCTTCGGCCGTCCGACGATGGAGGATCTCCGTCAGGACCTGCGTGCCGTTACCAAAAAATGCCGGCCAGATTGGGATATCACGACGCCGGAACTGAAGGCTGCTTGGAAGGAAGGCCGCAAAGAGCTCTTCTATCCATATGGCAAGACCTACGCCCAAACGCTCGGGGAGCAGGATTAAGCGCAAAGTTCGCTAAGAGGATTTTGTACCTGCGATGCGCTCGATTTCTGCAACTTCGTCTTTGGTGAGCTCGATCTGCGCGGATGCGATGTTTTCTTTCAGATGCTCAAGCGAGTACGTGCCCGGGATGGGGAGCACCATCGGCGATTTGTGGAGCAGCCAAGCAAGTGACAACTGAGTGGTGGTGGCGTTCTTGGCATGCGCAAAGGCGGCAAACGGGCCGTCAGGCCGGTTGAGTCTGCCAGCGTCCACGGGATACCACGGAATGAACGCGATGTTGTTCTGGGTGCAAAATTCCACGACACTCTCATGTTTCCGTTCACTGAGGTTGTATTTGTTCTGCACAGAGACGATGGGACTGGTTTTCTGAGCTTGCCGGATCTCTTCGACCGTTACCTCGGAAAGTCCAATGTGCTGTACCTTACCCTGTTCGCGTAACGAGACGAGCTTGCCCAGAGATTCTTCCATCGGCACCTGGGGATCTATGCGATGCAGCTGGTAGAGCGGAATGGTCTCGAGATGCAGGCGACGCAGGCTCATCTCGACACACTGATGGAGGTACTCCGGGCGACCGACCGCTGCTGCTTTTGCTGGTCCCTGGCGGGTGATGCCGCCTTTGGTCGCGATCACCAAATTGGATGGATAAGGGTGGAGGGCTTCGTAGATGAGGTCTTCCGCGATTTCCGGGCCGTAGGCGTCGGCAGTGTCGATGAAGTTGATGCCGGATTGTACGGCTGTGCGCAGGATGGTGTGCGTGTGGTCTCGACTTTTGGGTTCTCCCCAGGCTCCTTCGCCGACGAGGCGCATGGTTCCATAACCCAGGCGATGGACGGTTAAGCCGGAAAGAGAGAGCGTGCGGTTGATCATGCCGGATTGGATGCGACGTCTCCCGGGCCGGGTGGACGCATCCTGGATTTACAGGTGAACATGGAACAGGAGACTAATGCCAGAACCAGAGGAGCCTATCGACAGAGGATCGGTATTCCGTGAGCCAGCCTATGTGCGGTTTTGGTGTGCCCGGATCTGCTCGACGATATCGTTCCAGGTGACGGCGGTTGCCGTCGGCTGGCAGGTGTACGCGCTGACGCAAAGCACATTTGCCCTGGGCATGGTTGGGCTGGTGCAGTTCTTGCCCATGCTCCTGCTCACGCTGGTAGTTGGGCAGGTGGCCGACCGGTTCAATCGCAAGACCATCATCAGCATCTGCCAGACGGTGGAGGGTGTGACACTGGCGCTGCTGGCTGTCAGCAGCTATCTTCATCGGCTGCATCCGTTTGGCATTTTCTGCGCGGTGGCGGCGATCGGGGCTTCGCGGGCCTTCGAGAGCCCGTCGACACAGGCCCTGGTCCCTGGTTTGGTGGAAGATGCGAAGGTACCGCAGGCGATCGCATGGTCAACTTCGGCAAACCAGACGGCATCGATTGTCGGGCCCGCGCTGGGCGGACTGCTGTACGCGTTTGGACCCCACGTTCCGTATGGATTGTGCGCTCTCTTATTTGCGACAGCGGCCTTGTTGAGCTCGACCATCGTTCCCAAACGACGGACGGCCGGTAAGGCGCCGGTGACCGGACAGTCGATCCTGGCGGGGATTCATTACATTCGAGAGCGCAAGAACATATTGGGCGCGATCTCGCTGGATCTTTTTGTGGTGCTGCTGGGCGGCGCAACCGCACTGCTTCCAGCCTATGCACGAGACATTCTGCATACCGGGCCGTGGGGACTTGGACTGTTGCGTCTGGCGCCCGCGGTCGGCGCGCTCTCGACCGCAATCTTCCTCGCACATCATCCGATTCGCACCCGGGCCGGACATCGTATGTTCGCCGCGGTGATGGTCTTTGGCGTGGCCACAGTTGCCTTCGCTCTTTCCCGGAATGTATGGCTATCGATGGCGATTCTTTGTGTGCTGGGCGCCGCGGATGTGACCAGTGTGGTGGTGCGGTCTTCGCTGGTTCAACTCGAAACCCCCGACGAGATGCGGGGCCGGGTGAGTGCGGTGAATTCGCTCTTCATCGGGACATCGAATCAACTGGGCGAGTTCGAATCGGGGGTGACGGCATCCTGGTTCGGGATCATACCGGCCACGATCGTTGGCGGGGTTGGCAGTATTGTGATCGCACTGATCTGGATGGTGGTGTTTCCGGATCTCAGAAAGCTGAAGAGTGTCGCCGGATCCGTTGCCGACGAGAAGCTGGAGGGTAGCGAAGTAATCTCGTTATGAACCAACTGGGACAGGCCGCTTCGGTCGAATCGATTCACCGATACGTGGTGAAGAGCATGGCGGGTAGTGGTTGAGCGATGCGAGCTGACCGAGTCCGGACTGTACGGCGACCGGCTCTACGCCTATCTTGCCTTCCTTCCAGCTGGGTATTGCAGCGCGAGGTCTCCTTTGGTCGCGGGAAGATCGCCCGGACGGCCTGGGGGCCCGGAACGGGTGAACGGGGAAAACGCAGCGAGAGCGGAAAGCGGGGAGAAACATATGAACTTCGCCGCTGAAAAGGCAAGTCAATTCATGGAGATAGGCGTATCGCCGACGGTCGCGCCGGAGTCGGGCAGGGCCCTGGGAAGGTAGGACGTCGGGGCCACCCTGGCCGGGATTTCGTTCTAACTCCATAAATCCCGGTTGGCTATGGTTATTTATTCGTAATTGGATATTGCCGCCGCCTTACTGATAGGGGGAGAATAGGAACGGATTGCATCGCCGCAGTCTTAAGTGCGCATGTCAAGGAGGCGAGTCATGGGTGAGATTCCCAGTAGGCCGCTCTTCAGCGTGAAACTCTGGTTCGCCGTAGCAATCCTTGCGGCGGCCGCGCAGACTGTATTGGCAAGCCAGGCACCCCAAACCGCAGCCAGCCCTCCCCCAAAAGCGCCTGTCGCGGAGCGTAAAGCTCTCACCCTCGAGGAGCTTCCTGCCGAGAAGAAGGCCGATATTCTGATGGCGCGGGGGGAGTACGCTGCCGCGATCAACGCCTACCAGCAAAGCGATCTGAAATCCGCCATTGTCTGGAACAATATCGGCATGGCGTACCACCATCTTTTCGCCCTGGACGAAGCCCGCAAAGCTTATCAGCATGCACTTGCGCTCAATCCTCGTTTTGCCGCTGCTTCCAATAATCTTGCTGCCGTCTACTATGGCCAACACGAGTTCAGGGTCGCAGAGCACTGGTACAGACGAGCGTTAAAACATTCAAACGAAAGTGCGGTTATTTACTGCAATCTGGGTACGGCTTACTTTGCTGAGTCGAAGATGAAGAAGGGGATCAAGATGTACCAGAAGGCCTTCGCTATTGATCAGGGGGTCTTTTCGCCTAATCAAGCGGCAATGGTGGAGGGCGGAGGTTCGCGGGAGCAGCGGGTGGCCATCAACTACTATATCGCCCAGACCTTTGCCAGCGCAGGCAAGAAGGAACAGGCGCTCCTCTACCTGCGAAAGGCCATGGATGAAGGCTTCAGGGATCGCAAACGGCTTGACGAAGATAAGGATTTCGCAGAGCTGCGGACGACGCCGGAGTTTCAACAACTACTCAACCAGGAGAACCTGTACTGACCCTCTGAGCCGCATACTGCCGCTTAGAGCTTTCCTTGCCTAAAGCCCGAGCAGTAGGATGGAACTACGTCTCCGCCGCTCCTCGCAGAGATGTTGTTCCCGTTGGAACTCTGGGCGGCGAGAAGGCAGGGGGATCGATTGGCCGCGACGATGAGCCCTGGCGCTGTTACCGCTCCTGCGCCACCATTGAAGCTCGACTATAGTCTCACCGGCGTTAATTCCACCTTAGCGGTCGAACGGGGACTTGCCGAAGCTGAGTGGTATCAGTGTCCTGTTCCCCGCGATACCATGCGCGGCCTGCTCCAGCGCCGCGATGGTCCGGCGATCCGCGACACAATTCTGTGGTTTGCCCTCATTTTCACCAGCGGTTTTTTGACCTACAAGCTGTGGGGTACGTGGTGGGCGATTCTCCCTTACCTCGTCTACAGCGTGCTCTATGCCTCGACCTCTGATTCCCGCTGGCATGAGACAGGCCACGGTACTGCGTTCAAGACCGATTGGATGAACAACACGCTGTACGAGATTGCCTCGTTCATGGTGATGCGCGAATCCACGGTTTGGCGCTGGAGTCACACCCGCCATCACAGCGACACGATTATTGTCGGCCGCGATCCCGAGATTGCCGTTCCCCGTCCGCCGGATTTGAAGGCCTTCGTCATGTCGTTCTTCAATCTCAAGGTGTATCTGAAATATTTCAGGCTCATCCTTTTGCATTCCATGGGGCGCATGGATGCAGAGGGAAAAACATTCATCCCTGCAACAGAGTTTCCCAAGGTGTACCGCAAGGCGCGTATCTATGTCGCCCTCTATGCGGCGGTGATTGGGCTGGCGATCAAGACCGGCAGTATCCTCCCGTTGTTGCTGGTAGGGTTTACGAATTTCTTCGGCACCTGGCTGCTGGTCACTTATGGATACACGCAGCACGCAGGTTTAGCCGAGAATGTCCTCGATCACCGTCTCAACTGCCGCACGGTGTACATGTGCTGGATCCACCGTTATCTGTACTGGAACATGAACTACCACGTGGAGCATCACATGTTTCCGCTGGTGCCTTACCATGCCCTGCCGAAGTTACATTCCGCGGTAAAGGACGACTGTGCGATGCCGTACCCGAGCCTTTTCTCGGCATGGAGGGAAATTGTGCCTACGATTCTCAAGCAGGTGAGGGACCCCGGTTACCACGTTAAGCGCCAGCTCCCGGCTGCAAGGTTACGGGTGAACGAAGCTGGACGATCCTCTTATGGCAATCCCGACGCATCAGGCTGGATCGAAGCTTGTGCCGCGGCCGATCTTGAGCGCGCAGATGTGATTCGTTTCGATCACGGCAAGAAAACATACGCACTCTATCGCACCCAGGAGGGCGAGCTCTACGCTACCGACGGATTGTGCACCCACGGTAATACTCATCTCTCCAACGGCCTGGTAAAGGGAAACATCATCGAGTGTCCCAAGCACAACGGGCGCTTCCACCTGGTCGATGGCTCACCCGCGCGGGTGCCGATTTGCCGCGGTCTGGCCACCTATCCCATCGAAGAGCGTACGGGGCGAATCTTTATCAATGTGAGCCGGCCCGGGGGTGCGGGGGCTCGCCCGCAGAAGACGTATCAATTGCGTGTGGTGAGTAACTGCAACGTCGCCACCTTCATTAAGGAACTTGTACTCGAGCCTCTGGAGGGTTCGGAAAAGGTCGCCTTTACCCCAGGAGACTACCTGCAACTCGATATTCCGGCGTACGACGCGATCCGCTTTCGCGAGTTCGATATCCCCGAGCCTTTTGCTTCTGTATGGGAGCGGCAACACGTGTTCGATCTGGTGGCACGTAATCCCGAGTCTGGCCGTCGTAATAACTATTCGCTCGCCAGCAACCAGCAAACGGATCGTTTGCTTCGCTTCAATGTGCGCATTGCTACGCCGCCTCCAGGCCAGGATTGCGCTCCCGGAGTGGGTTCCAGTTACGTCTTCAGCCTTAAGCCGGGAGATATTGTCAGCGCCATCGGCCCGTTCGGCGATTTTCATATACGACCCACGCAGCGGGAGATGGTTTATATCGGCGGGGGGGCCGGCATGGCTCCGCTGCGCGCGCACCTCTCCCATCTTCTGGAAACGGAGCAGAGTGCGCGCAAGGTTAGCTTCTGGTACGGCGCGCGATCGAAGCAGGAGATCTACTACGACGAATACTTCCGGGATCTAGCAGACAAGCACCGCAACTTCGCATTCAACCTGGCACTCTCGGCGCCGCTGGTGGAGGATAACTGGGCCGGGCATCTTGGGTTCATCCACGAAGTGGTGCTGGAGAAACACCTTCGCGAGCACGATAATCCGCGGGGCGCGGAATATTATCTGTGCGGTCCGCCTTTGATGATCAAGGCTTGTCTCAAAATGCTGGGCGAGCTTGGCGTGCCGGAAAACCATATCTCTTACGACGAGTTTTGAGGCTGCGAGCCGGCAAGAGCCAGGGCAGCGCCGCCAAGCAATAAAGTGTCCGCAAAGTAATTCAGGCCGTTCGCAATGTCTGAAAGATTTGCGATGAGTATGGGGAGATAGATGAGCAACACGAGCAGTAGAGTGATCAGCCCCAGCCAGGTTGCCGCGACGCGAACTTGCTTGTTGATCATCAGGAAGACCGCGATCACTATCCAAATTGCGCCGATCACATAACCCCAAAACAAGTGTGCTGGAACCCATGTGGGCGTCACTTTCGCAAGGGGAACTCCTGGCGCGAGTTCTGGATGGAGAATTTGCTCCACACCGAGAAACGCAATCGGAATCGCAACGAAAAATCGGGCCAGGGTTGCGAGCCTATGCCTGGCTTGCAGTCCCCATCCTTCTTTCAGGGATGAGGCGAGGGCGAAAGCGCCGCCGGCAAAGGCTGAGTCTCTAAAACCCACGACCCAGAGAAGATGACTGCGCGGGCTGGCGGCTATATCAGGAACGTGAATAAGAAGGACGAACAAGAGAATCATGAGGCCGGCGAGTGCGGAGGCGAGCCATGCGTATTTTCTCGCGGCTATGCTCAGGGCTGCGGCAATGAGGCAGGTCCCGACCAGGAGCGCCCAGAAGATGTGTCCTGGAATCCAGGCAGGCACCATCCCGGCGATGATTTTGGTCGCGGTGAAATGTTCTGTGCCAAACACGGCAAGAGGAACAGCCAAGCAAATTGGACCTAAAGCAACGATCTTATTCAGACCGCGTTCCTGGACAAATTCCTTCCTGACGGTGATGAGACCGATGGCCAGGATCACAGCCCCTGCGAGATAGGGCAACCATACGCCCCAAGCGAATTCGGCCAAGAAAATCCATTGGGCAAGATTGGCTAGGTGGAGAAAACCGGACACAACGATCAAGGTGAGAGGGCTCGAGATGAATTGCGGAATCAGAGGGCGCTCCTGGCTCGCCCAATAACCTTCGACGAGAATCTTCTAAGAGGCAATAGCCACTCAGCTGGATTTTTTGGTGGCCACTCATAGCCACTGTCAGCCTGCGCACGAGACCGGGTAGGATTCGTGCGCCTCTGTTTGCAGGAAGGCGGCTTGGTGGTCACGTGCGAACTCGCTGAAAGAGCGAGGCGCTTCGCCGGTAACTTCTTTAATCGCGAGAGAGATGCCGGCCGCCTCTCCCCGGCGGTAATGGGCGTAATCTTCGATCAACCCATCCGCCTGCCAATCGGGTACGTGGAACCCCGGAAGCGCCTCTCTAAATGCCTTCTCTGGTACATCTACGAAGGTGGTGGGCCGGTTGAGAGCCTGGGAAAGTTGTTCAGCCATCTCTGCATGGGTCAATGCCTCCGGTCCGGTGAGGTCGTAGGTTTTGCCCTCGTGTCCAGTCTGGGTCAGCGCTGCTACGGCGACGGCGGCTATAGTCGGTCGAGCCCAAGGTTCACCTCAGATGAGGCGCGCATGACGTTCAAGTCGGCTTTTCTGAATTGCGATGCGTGTACTATGTAGTATACTAATTAGATAACATACTACATAGATATCAATATATGCCCTCATTCGGATTCAAGCTTCCTGTCTTCATCTTCGCCGCCGTCTCGACTCTCGCCCAGACTGCTCCGGGCCAGCCCGCGACGCCTAAACCCATACCCGACGCCGCCCCCGTGTTCGATGTCGCCACCATCGAACCCGGCGATTCCGGGATCAAACAGTGGAAGTTCGCTGTGGTTTCCATACGGAAAAATAACTCCGGCGGTCCCCGGCATATCGGAGTTGCGACGGCTGACGGATATCAAATGAAAAACTTGTTTTTGGGGTATCTGATCCGAATGGCCTATGTGCCGCAAACCGGCGGCGCAGCCTTCTTCGTTGACCAGCTAATAGGAATGCCCGCTTGGCTGACCAGCGAAGACGATCGTTACGATGTGGACGCGAAGGTCGACGAGGCAGACCTTGAGGATTGGCAGAACCCGGCCAAACAGCCTGCTATGCTGCGGTCCATGCTCCAGGCGATGCTCCAGGACCGTCTCAAGCTGGTGGTGCACCGCAGCACCAGGGAGGGTCCTGTGGACCTGCTGGTTGTAGGGAAGAGAGGGCCAAAATTCAAAGAGACGAATCCCGGCGAACTTCATCCTGGCACACGTCCGATGCCTGGAGGGGGGACACTGTCCCGAGAAGAAGAAGACGACCAGATGACAGTGCATTATTTTGGCATCTCGATAGCGCAGCTAGCGGCATTTGTATTGGGGACAGGGCGCCCGGTTGAGGACAAGACCGGTCTTGCGGGAAGGTATGACGTCACAATCCAGAGGCCAGCTCTGCAGCCGAATGCACCGCAAGGGGGTATTTCTGCGCCCGATCTGGGGCCCTCGGCAGCCTCAATTGCCGATCAACTCGGCCTGAAGCTAGAGCCGTCAAAAGGACAGGTGGAGACTCTGGTGATCGATCACGTCGAGCGACCCTCGCCCAATTAGCGGTTAAGAAACCTCAGAATCGGGTTTTCGGTTGTTTTCCATCTGCGGCTGCGGAAGAAAAACAAGCCGATTGCGCTTGGGAAACTGTCGTAATGGCAAATGATTAACTTCGCAGAATAAGAGGGCGGGTCGCCCTGTATACTCATTTTGATCCTCGCACCCCCACGAGAACTCCAGTGATACCCAGGCAAAGTACGGTCTGCCGGGCGAGTGAGGTTTTGTGGCCCGTTTGCTGCTTTTTCCTGCCTTTTTGTTGACGCTGAGTGCCCTGCCTGGTCTCGCTGCCGGGCAAACCGTTGCGACCACAACCGTGACCGCCAACCCCAGCACTGTAACGGCCGGCTCCGCTGTGGGCCTCACAGCAACCGTCCAGCCGAGCGCCGCGCCCGGCGGGGGAAAAACCATACCCAAGCCCACTGGTACGATCACCTTCCTCGATGGCACGACGCCTTTGAGCAGTGCACCGATTGCTCTTGCGCCAAACAGCTATACCAGTGCGACGTTCCCGCAGACCTTCGGAGCGCCTGACCCCTCCTTGACGGTTAGCGGCGAATTGGTAGGGGATCTGAACGGCGACGGAGTTCAGGACCTGCTTATCTCTAGTTATGGTTCGCCAGCCCCCTTCTCCTTGCAGACCTTCACCAGCAATGGGAAAGGTAGCTACAACGCCAGCGCACTGCAAGCGCTTAGCTTTTCTGCGTGTTCCTCCAACGGAAACGTAGCCGGCTCTCCACAGCTCATCGACTTGAACGGGGACGGAAAGACCGACATCCTATGCGGATCTTTGGTCGCCTATGGAAATGGGGATGGGACCTTTGCTCAGGCGGTTTCCGTCTCGTTTCTGGCCAGCGGGTTTTTAACCGAATACGCGGCCGATGTAAACGGAGACGGCAAGACCGACATTCTAGCTGTGCCTTCGACAGGCGTCCCAGTTGGGCTCGGAAGTGCAGGTCAGTATGCGGTCACAGTTTTCCTCAACCAGGGAGGAGGATCCTTCGCGTCGAACGGAACGTTCCCTGTTACTCCAGTCGCCGGTGGATTGTATGTGAGCTTTCCTCAACCAGTGCTCGTAGACCTGAATGGCGATGGCAAGCTTGACTTGATCACGCAGATCCAGCCGGTTGGAGCGACCCAAACACAGGGTCTCGTAACGGTCGACGTGCTCCTGAATCAGGGTGACGGCACCTTCGGCGCGTATACGCCAGTGACCATCGCAAACGGGCCAAACATCGGCACTGATTCCGAATTTCCTTTTGGGATGGCTTCTGGGGATGTGAACGGGGACGGGAAACAGGATCTCATCCTGACGGTATCGGACAGTGACGCAAACTGCGATGCCATCGTTCTGCTGGGAAATGGCGATGGCACCTTCCAGCCGGCCATTTATTTCATAGTCCATCAACTGGAAAATGCACAAGGCATTCCGTGGTTTCAAACGCCTTCCGTGGTAGTCGAAGACCTCAATCTGGATGGCAAGCAGGACCTGATCTTTGGCGATGGACAAGTGGGGTTAGGCAATGGGGATGGGACTTTTACTTTGTCTTCGCCGCTGTTTCCATTGCAATTATTGGGGAATGCAGAGTCCTACTCGACATTTCCGTTGGCGCCGATAACGTTTCCCGGCAACTTAGTGCCATCTCTTGTGTATTCGTTGCCGACGGCCACTCCGCCGGCAGCGTCCGTCTTTACGCCGCAAACCAGTAGCTCCAGTGCGCTCTCGCTCACAACTCTCGCCGTAGGTACGCACACCATTGCTGCTCAATATTCCGGCGACGCAAACTACGGTGGGGACACCTCCGCAGCGGTTACGGTTACCGTCACCCAGGCGGGTTCCACCACTGCGGTCACATCTTCGGCCAATCCGAGTTCCGCCGGGCAGAGTGTAACCCTGACGGCCAAGGTCACCAGCAACGGACCTACGCCTACGGGCAATGTGATCTTTACCTCTGGATCCATAACGCTCGCCACGGTCACACTGAGCGGAGGATCGGCAGCCTACACAACTACGTCAT
Organism: uncultured Acidobacteriaceae bacterium; assembly: GCA_963717225.1. GTDB lineage: Bacteria > Acidobacteriota > Terriglobia > Terriglobales > Acidobacteriaceae > PALSA-350. The sequence goes on from CAVQWB010000019.1 coordinate 451,543, forward strand.
TCACCACGGCGGGCACGTTAGCAATCACTGCCTCGTATGCGGGGGATGCTAATACAAAAGCCTCCTCTGCAACACTCAACCAGGTGATTACTGGCCCGACTCTCACGTTGTCACCGTCGAGCATCACGTTTCCCGGTCAATACGTGGGCACTTCAGGCTTGCCGCTAACGGTCACGGCGACAAATCCGGGCAGTGCTCCTCTGACCATCACAAGCGTAACCACCAGTTCCAAGGACTTTGGCGTGCTCAACGCTTGTGGAGGCAGCCTCGCCGCCGGGTCCAGTTGCGCGATCGGTGTGTTCTTTGACCCGTCGAGCAGTGGGGCTGTCAGCGGAACGCTCACCATAGCCGACAACGCCAGCGGGAGCCCGCAAACTATACCGCTAAGCGGCTCGGGGCAGGACTTCTCATTCACCTCTTCCTCATCGACGCAGACGGTTACCCCTGGCTCGACTGCCACGTACACGATCGCTGTTAACCCGATTGCCGGCTTCAATCAGACGGTGGCGCTGTCCTGTAGCGGAGCGCCCACAGGTTCTACGTGTTCGCTGTCATCCAGCTCAATCGCGCTTTCAGGTCCTACCCCGGCATCGGTAACCGTTTCTGTGACGACCCTGGGTAATTCTGCCGCCGCTACTCAACCACGGCGTCCCCAGGGCACGCAAACTCCAATTTTCTTTGCCATTTGCGGCTTGCCAGGGTTGTTGCTGTTGGGCGTCCGGCGTTCTGCCCTGTGCAGGGGAAAAACTGCGGCGATCTATGGGGCGGCGTTACTGGGGATCGTTTGTTTTGTGGCAGCAGGCTGCGGCGGAAATAGCAGCAACCCCGGCGGCGGCACAGCAGCGAACGCCTATACGTTGACGGTTACCGGAACATTTGCCTCTGGCTCTGCCACTCTAACCCACAGTACGAACCTCACGATGGTTGTTCAGTAGCTCATTGGTCTCAAAGGGGACTCCGAATCAGCGTGCCGGCTTAAATTCCTTTGACTTGCTGTGTCTGCCACACTATCCTTCTGTCGCATCGTACCTCCCAAGTCCTGAATTCTTGACTATGAGAAATGACGGTGCAGATTCTCATCCGCAAGTAACCGAATTGCTGGTCCGGTGGCGAGACGGCGATCACGCTGCCTTGGAGCAGCTGGTCCCGCTCGTCTACGACGAACTGCGGCGACTGGCGCGCAGCTATCTTCGCCATGAAGCGCCCGGTCAAAGCATTCAAAGCGCAGCCATGGTTCACGAAGCGTACTTGCGCATGGCCGGAAAGAACCCGCCCGACTGGCAGAATCGCGCCCACTTCTTTGGAGTCGCTGCGCGTTTGATGCGACAGATCCTCGTCGACCGCACACGGAAACTCAGGGCCGCCAAACGTGGCGCGGGAGCCGGAGTACTTCCGTTGGATGAGGCGATCGGCCTGCCGCATCAGAGAAGCGTGGATCTGATTCTCCTGAACGACGCTCTCGAACGTCTCGCAAAACTCGATGAACGCCAGTGCCGCATCGTCGAACTCAGGTTTTTTGCCGGTCTTTCCCTGGAAGAGACTTCCGTTGCGCTCGGCATTTCCGAAGCCACAGTCTCGCGCGAATGGACCACTGCGCGACTTTGGCTGCGCCACGAGATCGCGGGAACCGGACTGGCATGACTCCCGAACGATGGCAGCTGGTGAAAGAAGTCCTCGACGGTGCCTTGCATGTTGGGGGAGAAGAACGTGCAGCTTTTCTGGCACGTGCATGTCAGACGGACCCCTCTCTTCGAATCGAAGTTGACGGCCTTCTTGCCTCAGCTCCCGAGGTTGTGGACGAGTTTCTCAAATCCGCACCGCCGCAGCGGAGGCAACTGGCGAAAGGTTCTCGTCTGGGACCATACGAAATCGACTGTCTGGTCGGTTTCGGGGGCATGGGCGAGGTCTATCGAGCTCGCGATACGCGGCTCGGACGAGTGGTCGCGATCAAGGTCTACCTTGAGCCCCTGCAAGCGCGTTTCGAGCGAGAAGCACGAGCTATCTCGGCGCTGAATCATCCCAACATTTGCACGCTTTACGATATTGGGCCGGATTACCTGGTCATGGAATTGGTGGAGGGCCGGTCGCTGGCAGACCGGTTAAAGCAGGGACCTCTTCCCGTCAATCAGGTGTTGCAATACGGAGCGCAGATTGCCGATGCTCTGACCACAGCGCATGCCCAGGGGGTCATCCATCGCGATCTAAAACCCGGAAACGTCATGGAGACCCCCAAAGGGATCAAGCTGCTCGATTTCGGCCTGGCGAAGTATGTAACGGCCACCTTGCTCGGGGACGCCGAGAAAACGCTGACAGCGCAGGGCGCGATTCTGGGAACACCCGCGTACATGGCTCCCGAACAACTGGAAGGCCACGATTGCGATGCTCGCACCGATATCTTCGCGCTGGGACTAGTTCTCTTTGAGATGGCCACGGGTAGCCGCGCGTTCGGCGGATCGAGTCAAGCGCAGTTGATATCCCAAATCATGCACGGCCAACCGGCGTTTGAGAAGGTTGCGCCGTCGGCATTCCGCCGTCTCGTGGAACGATGTCTTGCGAAGGATCCTGCGAAGCGCTGGCAGACGGCATCCGACCTGAAGCTGGCTCTCGAAGATCTGGGGAAGAAAACGGCATCGACGCGCATAACGAACGGCGCGCTCATCGCAACGACAAAGCGCCGGAGATTAGCATGGATGGTCGCAGTTGTGGCATCGGCGCTGGTCGCTGCAGCTCTTGCGTGGACCTGGTGGACTCGCAATCGGCCAGCCCAGATAGCCCAAAGCATCAAATTGATTCCTCTGACCACCGACCCTGGAGTGGAACAGGAACCGTCGCTTTCGCCGGATGGAAGCCAGGTGGCATTTTCATGGAACGGACCGGACCAGGCGAACTTCGACATTTATGTGAAGACTACAAAAGCAGGAGCCGCGGTGGCCGCCCCGTCTTTACGGCTGACGCGAGATCCGGCAGACGATACCAATCCAGCATGGTCACCGGATGGAAGTTCAATCGCTTTTCTGCGTAAATTGAGTGTTGGAAACCAGTTCGGCCTGATGCTAGTGGCGGCTCTCGGTGGACAGGAACGCAAACTGGCTGAGGTCTCGATCCCGGAAACGGGATGGTTTTATTCGCCCTATCTTGCCTGGACACCGGACAGTCAATCGCTCATCATCACCCACCACGCATCCGCTGGACGCCCAACTGCATTGTTTCTGGTTTCCGCCCGCACTGGCGAAATGCAACAACTGACGTTTCCGCCCAGCGGGGTGATCGGAGATCATTGCCCGGCGGTATCTCCCGACGGCAAGTCTCTTGCCTTCCGGCGCGCGCATGGGCAGGGCAATTGGCGGGGAACCATTTATCTGCTCGGACTGGGCATCGATGGCAAGGCCCGCGGGGAACCCCGTGAAGTGGTCCTCGCTCCCTGGGTCGCGACTCCAAATGAAGTCTTTATTTGGTCGTGCGTAGCCTGGACGGCGGATAGCCGGAAGCTGGTCTTCTACCACGACCTTGGGCTTTGGACTCAGCCGCTCGCACCGGAAAACAGAGACCCTGCTCGGGGTCAGGCGGTCATGGCAGTCGAGGTTGGCGGCGGACTCAGATTTATCACTAACTCTCTCACCTCGCCACGTTTGGCTTACGCCCTGAGAAACGGCGGGGGACTGGGTATCTGGCGCATGCATATTCCGGAGAGACACACAAGAGGAGAGCCCCCGGAGAGGATGTTTGCATCCACCAAGGATGAGTTTGCCGTGCAATATTCTCCCGATGGCAAGAAGGTGGCGTTCGAATCCCACCGGGGGGGTAGCCTTGATATCTGGGTTTGCGAAAGCGACGGCCAGGGTTGCGCCCAGCTGACTACAATGGGGTCCCCCGCATCGGGTGTACCGACGTGGTCCCCTGACGGGAAACAGGTTGCCTTCTACTCCAATGCGCAGGGTAACCCCCAAATATTCGTTATCCCGTCAGAAGGGGGAGCGACGAGGCGGCTCACTTCACTAACCGCCGGAGCCGCGTTCCCCCGGTGGTCGCGCGACGGGAAATGGATTTACTTCTCTTCGAAGGAGAGCGGCGCCGCTCAAGTCTGGAAGGCGCCATCCGGCGGCGGGCAAGCCGTCCAGGTAACTCATGGCGGCGGTCTGATTGCCTCCGAATCGCCCGACGGAAAGTGGCTCTACTTTTCCGGCGAAGGCACCGACTCCAGCCTGCGAAAAATGCCGGTATCAGGCGGTGAGGAGACCGAGGTTTTGCCGTCCATCGCCAGTTGGAACTTCGCCGTGATGGACGATGGCGTCTATTTCCTCACCGGGACCGGTCACCGTTTCGCCATCGAGTTTCTTAGTTTCGCAACCGGCAAGACGGAAGTGCTAGCCCCGGTAGGGGACGGATACTTCGGATTCACCGTATCCCCGGACCGCAAATGGATCTTGTACTCCCAGCTAATTCCGTCAAGCAGCGAGTTAATTCTGGCGGATGGCCTCAAGTGAACTAACCTGTGTGTTCGTGATTTACGGCCATTCGAAGGGTAGGGTGCCGTTTCTTTGTTGACCTTGTGCACGGCCGGTGAGCCCATCGCTATTCTTGTTACTGCAGGCAGGACTCGGTGGACTCAGTAGCCGCTTCGAGGAGATCTTCCATTCGTGTAATGGAGCCAGGCGCCTTCAAGCGCAGAGCCCCATTCCGCAGGCGTTTGAGAGCGGTTCATTCTGAAGGTAGTGCGTAGCAGACTTGACCTCGATAGCGCAGCACTAGCGTGCCCTGATGAAAATCCGCCATGCCGAAATAGTCCAGATAACCGCTTGCGCCTTCGAATTTACCCGTTCCCCCCGAGATGTACGACCGGTAATTCCCCCATGGCACAGCTACGATGGCTAGATCGCTTGTTGGGTAAGTGGGGGTCAGCACGGCCTTTTTCAATGTGATCGTTTCACCCGCTGCAGTGACCCAGTAATGTTGGACATTGTAACTGCCGTTGCTGTTTTGTCCGAGGATCGTGGCCGCAAGCGAGCCCGCCAAATCACCGGAAGCGGGCCCCAGGTTGGTCACGCCCGCAATCGCACCGATATTCGTCATCAGCGCCCCGCTCACTGGAACGCAGTGGGAGGAAGCCGCCTCAGCCGCAGCAACAGGGGTCAAACGCAGGAGGTTATTGGGCACAAATGGAAGGAGCAAAAACATCACTCCGGCGGGGAAGCGTGATTTCAGCAAATTGAGTTTCATGAAGTTCTCCTTGTTTCTGAGAGCGAGTCCGAGGCATGCCCCGGAAGCTTCATTAAACTCATGCGCAGGAACTCCTTCTTTTCCCTCACGGAAGGCAACAATTGACGAATGAGTAGTTCCCGGTTTTCGCGGCGAGGGTTCGTCCCTCTCCAGTTCATCCCCAAAGGGGCTTTTGCTAAGACCTAAATCGTAAGGGATGTGATTCGCTGCGGTAATGCACTTGAGCGGAAAATCGGCATGTCGGCACCTTGACAGGGAAAACGGACTTTGCGATCTCACTATTCCGAGTAGGCTTCGTTTAAGCCGGTTTATCGGCCAAGTGGATTATTTCCGAATCGCCCGTCATTCAAGATGGATACGTCGATTGTCTGACCCTCCTGCGGCAGGATTTCTCCAAATGCTGGTGCGCGGGAAGGCTGTAGCCGAACGCGCAGGTCATCTGCTCGACCGGCCGTGGGCACTAGCAATCATCGCATGATGATATTGTCACTTAGATCTCGAACCACACGGTTGAAGCCGAGGCGAAAAGCATTCAGATGGATTTCGATCGAGCACGACTACTCGCGAAAGTGGCGCGCCTCTATTACGAACAGGACATGACTCAAGCCGAGATCAGTGGCCGGCTGGGGCTGTCACGCCAACGGGTACAGCGTCTCTTGTCGAATGCGCGACAAGAAGGAATCGTCAACATTGCCATCCATCCCATCATGGGGTTCTTTTCTGAACTGGAAAGATCTCTGGAGGCGCGTTTCGGCCTTTCCGAGGCTCTGGTGGTTGAAACCAGCGCTCCCGACAACCAGAACACCATCGCGCGCGAAATTGGCTCCGGAGCCGCGGAGTATATGGCGAGGGTGTTGAAGCCAAAAGATAAAGTCGTCCTCAGTTGGGGCAATTCGCTGCTTGGCATGGTGAATGCACTGGCGTCGCGAACCCCTCTTTGCATGCCGGATCTGCGGCTCATTCAAGCGCTGGGAAGTCTTGGCGACCCAAATACAGCCATGTACGGAGGCGAGCTCGTCCGCAGAGCGGCCAAGGCCTTCGGTGCCAAACCCGTTCTGTTTCCGGCGCCGGCAATCGCCGCCAGCAGAGCGATGCGCAATGCGCTCTACGCTGACCCTCACGTCTGTCACACCCTTGAACTGGCGCGAACCGCCGACCTTGCTCTGGTCGGCATCGGATCCTCAGATAGCGATTCGGTTGCCATCCCCGATCTGTGGCGTTTTCTGCCACCGGACGCATTACCGGACCTGCTGGCAAAAGGCGCTGTGGGTTCCATCAACCTGCGCTATTTCAACTCGGCGGGACGCCTCATTTCCTCCGCCATCAATGACCGGGTCATCGGGCTGAGCCTCGATGAGATGAGAAAGATTCCCCGGGTCGTCGGTGTCGCCGGCGGCCCTTCCAAGCTCAAGGCGATACGTGCCGCGCTCCAGGCGAAGTTGATCGATGTGATTGTGACTGACCATGTAACAGCGACAGAGCTTCTTAATAAAGTCTAGCCGCCCGTCTCAATGAAACTGCTCTAACGGCGCAATTGAGGCTGGCCCACATCTTCGATTTTTGAGACGTGGGTTCATCTATTTGTGCGACGAACGTTTTCTCCGCGACACATGGTCCTCCCGCGGAACCTGGTCTCTGCAATAGCTTGTTTCCCATCATCCTGTTCTCTTCCTCTACGGCCCCTGCTGAGCATTTGCTCAGTACTAAACTTTGGCTTGACAGCCTAACTGTCCGACGCCTAGACTCCCCGCGAAAACAAAAGGATCGAAGAACCCACCGGGCGGACGAACGTTTCTGTAAGCTCCCCGAGAGTTCTCACGCCCAAGGCTTTTAGCTTCAATGAGTAAACGAGTTCAATGGAGGACACTCGGATGCAACGGAACCTAAGGATATTTCTAAGGCCGGCTCTACTGGTATGCATGACCGTACTGACGACGGCCACCTGCTTCGCCCAGTTCAACAGTGCCGTGGAGGGAACCGTTACCGACCCAACGGGTGCCGCGGTTGCCAGTGCGACCGTGATTCTTCACAATGTGCAAGCCGGCATCGACCTGCACGACACCACCAGGTCGGCCGGCTTCTTCCGCTTCAGCGACGTCGGACCAGGCGACTATACCGTCACCGTCGAAGCTCCGGGGTTTGCCAGGAATTCGACCACCGTGCATGTCATCCAGGATCAGAACGTCAGCACAAACGTCTCGCTCACGGTGGGCGCAACCACAGCCCAGGTAAATGTGACCGCCGCGTATGGCCAGTTGAATCCCGATGAAACACGGGTGCAGACCACGCTCGAGGCGCAGCAAATCGAAAACCTTCCCCTGCAGAACGGAAGTGTTCTTGAGACCGTACGCCTCGCGCCGGGAGTTACAGGCATCGACGAAGACCGTTCGCTGTCGCCGGTCTCCATCAACGGCAACACCATGTACGCCCAGGCCAATGGACGCCCGAACGCCGGCAACACCTACCAGCTTGACGGCGTAAGCATTCAGGACAATACCGGCTACGCTTCAGGCATAAACCACAATCTCACCTTTTCGCCTGCCGAAGACATGGTGCAGGAGGTGGCCCTCGAAACAAATTCATTCGCGCTGGACTACGGCTCCTCCTCATCGATGCGGGTCAATATAACCTCCAAGGGAGGCACGAACCGGTTTCACGGCAGCTTCGGCGACCGCTACAGCGGCCGCGGCCTGAATGCGACTGCGGACTTCGCATCGCCCGCGGCTCCCAACTTCCGTCGTTGGTACACCGCGAGCCTGGGCGGCCCGATCTGGAAAGACCGCACCTTTTTCTTCTTCTCTTATCTTCACCAGACACAGACTTCTTCTTCAAACAGCCTGATTCATTACGCGACCAACGACTTTACCGGCACCTGGGCGCCGGCAAATTATCCCAACAGCGTCAACGTAAAGAACCTGCTCGTTCCGTTTCCCATCGGCGCCGGCTCCAACGGCCAGGTAGCCACAACCACTAAGACAGCCGTAGCCGCTTACGCATCCGATCTGTTTTCGACCACTACCCCAGGGGTATGCGGGGTTCCCATCAAAGATGCGCCATTCTACGTCGGCAAGCAGATCGGCATCACGCCCATCGATTGCGGCATGGAAATCGTAGACACCGGTACCTTCAATCAATCACCCCGCGTCAACGGCTACCAGGTCGACGCACGTGTCGACCAATATTTCCGCGACGGCAAAGACCGCTTTTACGCCGCCTACGTTCTTGCCCCGCAGGTTTCGGACTTCATCTGGTGGCGGCCGGATTTCAACTCCACCACCCCCGGCGGAGCGCGCTACCTGAATGTCAGCTACACCCACATTTTCTCGCCTAACCTGATCAGCCAGGCCTCGGCCAGCTACATCCGCTTCTGGAACTCCTTTACGTCGAACAAGGCGAACGTCATACCCTTCCTCACGCTGATGCTCGGCTCCGGAGACGATGCCACGGATTACTTCGGCACGCCCGCCGACCCGGCATGGCAGAAGGCCCACAATTATCAGGTTCACGAGGACGTGACCTGGACCCACGGCCGCCATACCATCAAGGGGGGCTTCGCCTTTGCCCGGCTGGAACAGTACGACCAGTCCGCCGGCGCCAGCGCCAAGGCGCAGGTACCCACCTATTTCAGCTGGAGCGACCTGCTTGACGATCAGCCATGGACCTACGGCCTTGATACCCTCTCGGGAACGACGGGAAAGTTCCTTCCCAATATCCAGGGAACCGCCGTTTCGCAATTCAGTCTCTATGCTGAGGATGACTGGAAGATCAAGCCAAACCTGCTGCTTACCTTCGGGCTCCGTTGGGATGACTACGGCAATCCAGCGGTTTATGGCGACGGTTCGCTGCCCTACTACAACATGAACTCCTCCGCCACTACCGCGATCCTGCGCGGCAACATCGTCAACGGCAACATCGGGACGACTCCCGTTTCTAACGCTTTCGCCGGCGCGCAGGACGCAAACTTCCTGCCCCGCATCGGCGTCGCTTGGTCGCCCGTCGAGTCACGCAAGTTGACCATCCATGGCGGCTACGGTCTCTTTCAGGACGCCACCAATGTCGGCGGAGTCACCAGCGGCCTCGCCGTCAACTCCCCCAGCTACCTTAACCTCACGTTCTGCTACACCTGCATAGCCCCGCTGAACGACGCGGACCCCCGCAACTACTACGGAACCAACTATCAAGCTCCGGCTCCCTTCGGCATGACCTATCAATTTCCCGCGATTACCCCGGCGGGTGTTGACGAACATGGCCAAGTCATCCTCATTGAGAATGGTGTCCCCACCGTGTTGACCAGCGCTCTTTCTGGCGTGGATCGCCATTTGAAGCCGCAAACCACTTCGCTCTACAACGTGCAGATCGAGCAGCAGGTCAGGGGCAACTTTGTTTTCGGTATTGGCTATACCGGTTCTTACTCCTGGAACCAATACGCCAGCGGCGACTACAACACCTACCCGGGTGACCAGATTGTGAACAATGGAGCGGAAAAGCGCCTGTCCCAGGAGTGGGCCGGTGTCACGGTCAAGAAGAACCTGGTTAGCGGCAACTACAATTCGCTGTTGCTGACCGCGCGGCAGAATATAAACCGCTTGAGTTGGCAGGCTTCGTTCACCTGGGGCAAGTCGCTCGTCTACGGCGGCCTTATCAGTGACATCTACGACCCCAATCACTATTACGGTCCGGCCACCGGCTCCGTGCCCAAGAGTTTCAACGGCAGCATAGCTTATGAGCTCCCCGGCCGCAATTTGTCGAACTTTGTCGCACGAGAGGCACTCGGCGGTTGGACCATCAGCGGTGTTACCACGGCGCAGGCCGGCACGCCATTCTCGCTCGAGACCACCGCGGCGTTCGTGCCGATTGCGAGTGCCTTGCCATCCCAGGGCGGCACCTGCACGCCAACCTCATGCGGCACTGATATCACCAACCCCTCGGCTGCCGGAACCTATCTGGCCAACGGACTCGAGAACACATTGGTGAATATCCCTAACGGCATCAAGAAGACCGGATTCAGCCGCGCTCAATGGAAACAAGGTGTCTTCTCTTCTCTTGGCTACACTAAGTCAAGCGTCCCGACTTACACCATTGCCGCTGAGGGGCCTGGATTCACCAACCCTGCGGGATACGGAGTGAACCCCGCCTACAGTAACCAGGGTTATAACTCCTTCCAGGGGCCGGGCTATCTCGCTGTCGATGCCGCGCTACATAAGAAATTCCTGTTGCCGTGGTTCCAATCGGAGGAAAGCACCCTGACGCTGGGCATCGAAGGCACGAATGTGATCAACCGCGCCAATCTTACCGGCCCCGCTTCGGCCGATCTAAACACCGTCAGCACCTTTGGACTAGGCGTCTCGCAAGGCGCTAACCAGGCACGCATCTACCAACTCGTAGGCAAGTTCCAGTTCTAGCCAAGTGGACGAGGCGAACGACTGCCGCACGGCGGGCGTTTGGGATTCAGACGCTGCGGAACAATTCGGGTTGAGCATATGCCCGGGATACCTCGCCGCAGCGAGCATGATCCCGGGCATGAACGAAATGTAACCGTTGTGGCCTTCAGGCCCTGAGGCACGCACTTGCGCATGATCGTGGACCGTCGCAATGTACTAAAGGCACTCCCCCTGGCAGCCTCCGCCGCGTTGACCAACCCACTGTCGTTCGCGGGGCCGCAGGCGCGGGCCGTTCCGCTCACGCTCGAGCCGGCAGGCTCAACAACTCTCCGCCCATTGCAAGAGGCCACACTGCATATCGCCGGCGATGGTTGGCAAGACGCCATCGTCGTTGTTGCAGACGGTGCAGGGCGCGAATACGTACGCCGAAAGGCGAGCAACGCTTTCACCTTCACCATCGGCGGCGCTCTGGGCAGGCAGACTGCACGCCTGCTGGACAGCCATGGGGTAATCGCGGGAGAAGCCGGCTTCCTGGTCGACGGCTCCACAGAGCTAAAGGATGAAGGAGGAGTTTATAGCGGATTGCTGAACGCCGTGCTCTGGACCATGATGAGCTGGAGCGAAAATAACCCGGTTACTGCGATTCACTCGAACGATCGCGTCTATCAATTCTTTGCCAATTGGATATTCGACCACACCCTCATCCTCAAGGGCATGAAGTACTTCTGGCCTGACCTGAAGGGCGCAATCGACTTCTTCGCCGACACCCAGCGCGAAGACGGCATGATCTGGGAAAATTGCTATCCTGCCACCCCCGACCCCAATTTCTTCGACTGGAAATTCGACTACGACGGTTTCATACGCCGATTCGGCGACGGCTTCTGGCAGCTTCGCCGCGCCCCCGTCGAGAGCCACGTAGAGCAGTACTTTGTCGAAGGACTCTACGCTACCTGGAAGGCGACGGGAGATACAGACTGGATGAAGAGCCGGCTCGACAATGCCATGCGCGCCTTGCGGCAGGTTACAAAAAGCCCCTATCGCTGGTCGGAAAAGTTTCAGCTCATGCATCGCGGCTTTACCATCGACACCTGGGACTACGTCTCCGACGACCAGCAGCGATTTGGCGGAAGCGTGTTCATGGTCTACCTGGGCAAAAGTGAATTCGGTGTCTTCCACGGCGACAACACCAACCTCATTCTCCAATGCCGCAACCTGGCGGAGATGCTCAAGGTTGCAGGCCGCCCGCAGGATGCGCCAGAGTTCGAAAAGCTGGCCGACGATGTTGAGCAGCGGCTCAACGCGCTCGCCTGGAACGGCAATTACTACACCCATTGGATCGCGGAGAATCCAGACTACAAACCGGATGTGGGCGTAGACATGTCCAGCCAGGTTTCGCTCTCCAATGCCTACGCGCTCAATCGTGGAATCGCGCACGAAAAATGCATTTCCATTCTCAAAACCTATCAGCAGATTCGACAAGACATGCCATCCTCGTCACCCGGCGAGTTCTACGGCATTTATCCGCCGTTTCAAAAGGACTTCACGCTCAACATTCCCGGCCTGGTCTGGGAGTACTGCAACGGCGGCGTGCTTGTAGTAGTCGGCGGCGAGCTCGCGCATGGAGCCTTTGAACACGGCCACGAAGCCTATGGCGCCGACATTCTCTTCAGGATCAAAGCGATCGCCGATCGCTATCGCGGCTATCTTCCCGTAACCCTGCGCGGCAAGGCGGTTGAAACCCCGCAGCGCACTTTTCAGCAACTGAGTATCCGGGCACAGGCCAACGCCTCTCATGGTACGAACGCGACGGGCGTGCCCAGCTGGTCGAACCAACCGGAGATGAATCTCGCCGCCCTTCCCACCGGCAAGCAGGAATTTCAGCAAATTCCCTTTGACGTTTTGGATCCTGAGCCCACCCCGTTCCGCTCCTGCATCGTGGTATCGCGGCAAGAGCCTTACTCTGCCGACGCATCCATTCCCGCGGGCGCCAAAGCCGCCTCCGTCTACCTGCTTGATGCCGCGGACAGCCGCGCGTCCGCAGGCACAATGCTCACCTTCCATTACGCTGACGGCACCAGCCACTCCGCGAATGTAACTGGTCACTCCTGGGCCTTTCCCAGCGATTCGCAATACGCAAAGGCAGGGCCGCGCACCGAGGATACCTACCGCTTAGCCTGGAAGAAGAAGACGCCCGACGACCGGGAAGCAGGTGTCTACGCCACAGGCATCAACAATCCTCACCCTGAACGAGAGATTGCCTCTTTGCAATTGAGTGCCGGCGGTGCCACCAGCAAATGGCTCATTCTGGCTGTCACTCTGAGCAGCGCTCCGGTATTTTTCGCACCCTACGACGACCTCTCAACTGGCATCCCGGATGGTTGGAACGGGTCTGTTCTTTATGCGCTTTTCGAGGGGTTGGCCGGGATCAAAGACCAGGGCGCAGCCTTCAGCAAAACCGCGCTGACCCCGCGCTGGATCTCCGCCAAAGTGCCCGCAGCCGAGATCACGCTACGCTACCCGGCTTCGGCCGGCTACTGCTCCTACAAGTACCGGTCGTCGGAGAGGAAGCTCGAAGTCGAGTTCACCGGGAGCGCAGAACATTTTGAGGTGGAGATACTGTTGCCCTCCGGGCGACACGCTCAAACAGCGCGCTTGAATGGACGAGAAGCCGAGATCACCCTACGCACCATCGAGCAGTCCACATACCTGGTGCTCGCGCCCATTCAACACGGCGTGCATCGCGTCGAGGTTGACCTGGCATGACGATCGATCGCAGAACATTTAACAAACTCAGGGATATTCGTCGACGTTTGAATCTTGTGAGCGCATCTACTGTAAGTGCACCCGTTCCCACCCGATTTTTTGATGTCTCAGAAGGGCGCTTAGCCGATGGCGATACCGGCGGCAGCGGTCCAGGCAATGTCTGACTCTCCCTGGCGGGATGCGTTTCCATTAGGGGCATTCCCGTTCCTTTCCTCAATCTTGTCGGTGAATTAACGAATCCGATCCGCCGTTCGTGACGTGCTGAGCTTCGCGTTCGTGACAAATACAATGCTACCCAGATCATTTGGGAATGTAAGAATTATGCGGACCTCAAAGCCGACGACTTTCACCAAGCCTTGTACTACATGAACGAACAAGCGGGCCGTTTTCTGATCATGGTTTGCCGCACACAAGAACCACTGTCACAACATACATACGATCACGTTAAGCGAGTGTTCCAACAGTGTAAGGGGCTTGTTCTTGTTCTCCGGGAGTCTGATATCAAGACATTTCTTCGCCAAGCCTTGAATGGCAAGCGGAGCGAACAGCACCTTCAGGATCTCTTCGACACTACAGAGCGATTTATCTCCTAATGGGTATACATGCCCTGATGAATAATGACCTATCTCGGTATGACCCTTGGTAGCGGCTTCTTAAAGGCCTCATTATCGTTACAGTACGATGCGTGCAAATTTCTTCCTAAGGCTGTGTTGATCCCACAATTTCTCCCCCCATCTCTCATCCCGCCCATTCCCAACCAAATTCTCCCCCACACCCTAGTGCATCACCAGTTTCACCCCCCTTTTCACTTGAGGCTCAGTTGTCGGTCATCACATCATATGTGATAGAAAATGATGACTTTTCGCCCCCATTTCCTACACCAATAAAACCACCCAAATTTGGCCCCCGAATTGCGCCTAGTTTTGAACGAGGATTTTCCCCCATTGCAACTCTTGGTCGTTTGCCCGGTCCATTTCCCGCACCCGAAAAAGCACCTGCATTTGGTCGCAGAATTTAGCCCTGGTCTTGTAGCAGGATTTTCCCACCGCAGACCCAAAAGTGGGGGGGGCAGTTTCAAAGTGCTCTGTCTCCTATCCCCATGTTCAGTTGACCCGAACATGTTGCGCACATACACTCAACTCCGGCGCCTCAAAAAAAAGCGAGAAAGCGAAGCCTCCTCCATGACCAGAAAACCAAGCGTTACCGTTCCGCTCCAACTTTTGTTGCTTTTTGCGCTGGCTAACCAGGCCGCTATGCGCGCCATGGCGCAAACGCAGACGTGGTACCTCGATCCTCCGCACTCAGCGGCGCAGTTTTCTGTTCGTCATATGGGAATCTCGACGGTGAGGGGCACCTTTACCAAAGTCGGCGGCGTAGTCGTGGATTCACCAGACGTTAGCAAGGCTTCTGTGAATGTGACCATCGACGCCAGTTCCGTGGATAGCCGGGTAGAAATGCGGGACAAAGACCTGCGGAGTGACCACTTCTTCGATGTCGCCAAGTTTCCGACAATCACCTTCGTATCCAAACGCGTGGAAGCCGCGGGCGAGGGCAAGTTGAAGATTACGGGCGATCTGACCATCCATGGAGTGACCAAAGAAGCAGTCCTGGATGTGGATGGCCCCACTCCTCCCATAAAGGATCCGAGAGGGAACCAACATCGTGGCGTCTCGGCCACCACCACCATTAGCCGAGCAGACTATGGAATGAATTATGACGCTGGCATAATCGGAGACCAAATCGCGATCCAGCTGGATGTGGAACTGGTCGATAAGGCGCCGGGTGGACCACGGCCAGGCGGGCCGCCTCCAACTCCGCCGCCAGCGGCTAATTAGGATCAACCTTCTTAGGTTTCCAGTTGATCCGGCTTCAGGTACTTTATGAGCACGACTTCGTTGCCCTTTTCGCCATAAATCAACTCATCGATGATGTTTTGCGTGACCAGGATGCCGAAGCCGCCCGGCCTAAGGCCCTGCTTTTCGCGGACGGCGAGATGGCGGATTGGATTGGACGGCGGGTTTTTGATTGCGGCGTGATCCAGGTCTTCAAGAGAAAAGCCTTCCCCGGGATCTTTCACGCGGCATAAGACCATATGCTTGGCGCGAATATAAGAAATCGCAACATGCTGAGTGGCTTTGAAGTGGGCGCCGTGCTCGATCGCATTCATGAGCATCTCGCGAAAAGCCATTCCGACGGCGTCTCTCTCTTTCATCGGAAGATCGGCTATCTCATGAATGAACTGAACCAGCCGATCGGCGGTCTTGCGGTCACACCGGGCAACCAGCTGAATAAACTGCGGCGTGGCAGAAAGAATCTCTATGCCTTCGTCCCAAACGGGACCGGTTGTCGATAGATGGAGGATCTTCTCAAAGGTCTCCATCGAATAAGGCTCGGAGAAGTAGCTGAAGGCGCGCTCGCGCATGGCCGCAATTACATCGGCCGGGGTGCTCTTCGAGGTGATGATGATGAGCCGGACATGGGGGCGGACAGTGCGGATCTGGCGCAGAAGCTCCACATCCTGCTTGCCTGAAGTTTCTTCGCCGGTCAGGACAAGATCGTAAGCCTGGACTTTGAGCTTTTCCAGGGCGGTTTTGTTGTTGGCTGCACGCGCAATGTTCCATTCGGGCAGCACTTTTCGTACCGCCGCAACGACCGCGGAGTCAGACCCGACCACGAGCGCTGTCTTCTTGGGGCCTGACGGCCCTGATAGAGTACGGCCGCCGATAGATCACCGCCTGCGCTCCATCATAAAACCAACTGTGGCCAACGTGCCCACCCGATTCCCGTGTGAGAATGGCTTCATCTGGATCTTGGCTGGATAAGGGGGGAATGATGGTTCGATGGATGATGTTTGCCATCCTTGGGTTTTCCGCTTCGGGAGTATGGGCGCAGTCCCCGCCTTCGCGGCCTAAATTCGACGCGTTTGAGGTGGCGACCGTCAAGCCGGTCGAGCCAGACGCCAAGAGCGGCCGGTTCATTATCATGCAGGGTACGAATCGATTTGTGGAGAAGGCCTACACGCTGAAGTTGCTGATTGCGGCTGCGTACGATCTCAATCCCCGAACCATTTCCGGTGGACCACCATGGATCAACTCCGACCACTACGACATTCTCGCCGTCACGCCGGGCGAAGTCCGGCCGAACCATGATGAGCAGATGTCGATGTTGCGGAGCTTACTGGCGGACCGGTTCAAGCTCGCGTTTCATCGCGAACAAAAAGTATTCTCGATTTACGAACTTGAGCTTGCGAAGGACGGGCCAAAGCTCAAGCCAAGCGCATCGCGTCCCGATGAACCGGCGGTGGTGGGCCCGGGCGTGGTCTATCCGGGGGAGCGTGTGGTGCTGCCGGGTCGCAATGCGACCATGGAGGCCTTCGTCTCTTTGCTGCAGCGGGCCATCCTCGATCGCCCGGTGGTCGACAAGACCGGTCTTTCCGGGAGGTACGACTTCGATCTGGAGTGGGCGCCGGATGAGACCCAGTTCGGCAGTGACCTGCCACCAACGTCCGCGGCGTCTCCCAGCCCGCCTCTTTTTGAGGCTATCCAGCAACAGCTTGGCCTGAAACTGGAGGCCACTCGGGGTCCGGTCGCTGCGCTGGTGGTCGATACCGCGGAGCGGCCTTCGGCAAATTGATTCCTGGCCGCGCCTTAGTTCCTCGCCTTAGTTCATCTTCATTCCGGGCATCACCGAGTGATCCATATTGTCATGCCCCTGGTCGTCATCGTCCGTAGACCAGATGCGCTTCGCGGTGGACTCGTAGGGATAGACGTGCACCATCCAGCCGAACAGATGCGGGCGAAACTGGCCGCCTGCTTCATCACAAGCTTCTTTGGTGGTGATCGACCCCAGCAGTCCAAACTTCGCATCTGGGCCAAAGTAGGCTGCTTTCTCTCCTATCGGCGCTTTGCAGAAATTAATGTGTTGATGCCAGCGGGCAATACTGAGTGGGATTCGTTGGTTTAGCTCGTCTTCCGTGGCGTCCACCCGATCTGTATACATGGCTCCTACAAGCTTGTACCCGCCGTCTGGAGTCTTCTTGTAAAGCAGCGAGGTGGGCTTAAGAGGATCGAATTGCGAGCGGGCCGCAAAGCCGTACTCGTGTTTTGTAAAGTGATACTGGGCCTGGGGCACGTCAGGAAGAAATATCTCATAACCATCGGCAAGTGCCTTGTGGTAGTCCTGATACGGCGCCATGGCCGTTTTTGCGGCTGCAACGATGGCGTCGGCCTTCTGCTGATCGCCTGGCTGTGGAGGCCGGAGCACGGTCATGAACATGTGGCCTGCCATGGGCGCCATGCCGCCCTGACCATCGTTCAATTCCGCGGCCATTAGGCCGGCCAAACCAATCGTCAGGGAAGCAAGTGCCACTGCCCAACCTCTAAAACCAAACACCCGTGACATCACGATTACCTCGCAGAGATCACTTATTAAGACGGATATCGAGAAGGGAAGTTGCGGTGCCCGGCGCTTTCAACAGTTACTTGAGGGCGATCCTAGGCCAGCTGGCCGCCATCGACAAACAGCAAAACACCAGAGACGTAGGCTGCATCGTCAGAGGCAAGGAAGAGAGCCGGGCCCGCTACATCCTCCGGTGTTCCCATGCGCCCAAGGGGGACGACGCCCGTCTCAGGATGATACTTGGCCTGATATATCGGGTCGTTGAAGATGGACTCGGACAGACGAGTTCGAATGGGTCCTGGTCCTACCGCATTGGAGTTGATGCCAAATTTGCCCAGCTCACGAGCCAGGGTTTTGGCAAGAAGAAACACACCCGACTTGGATGCGTTGTAGTGGGCGAGTTGAGCCTCTCCGTCCCAACTGTTAGTGGAGGCCATGAAGACCAGCTTGCCCTTTCTTCGCGCGACCATGTGAGGGACTACGGCCTTTGCAACCAGGAATGCTCCGCGCAGATTTACGTTGAGCGTATTGTCCCAGGTGTCGACGTCGAGTTCGAGGAACGGTGCGGCAGGGGCGATGCCGGCGACGTACATCAAGATATCGATGTGGTCATACCAGTCCAGGACCTGCTTGACGGCGGCTTCCACCTGGGCTTGATCGCGTACATCGCAGGTGACACCTTTGCATTGACTGCCTTCGCCGCGCATTTCCTGAACCGTGGCCTCCATGGCTTCCGGATCCACGTCGGCGATCACTACTTGCGCCCCTTCGCGTCCCAGCCGTGCAGCGATGGCTTTCCCGATCCCATGGGCTGCTCCCACGACCAGTGCGACTTGATCCTTAAAACGCGGCCCCATGCTAGTCGCACGTCCTTCCATCAGCAGACTCCTCAGCACGCAGACTATCCGCAAATCCCCGTTGAGTCTTTAGCTTAAGCCCACAATTTTGTTGCGGCACGCTGGACAGACCCCAGGCAAAGCCGCCATCGCAAAGCGGCGTACGGGGCACCCGCCTTCCCGTGGTAAGGACGGAGTCTTGCATACGAATGGGTTCTGATTGCATCAGGTTCGGACATGGAGACGGTGAGAAGTGCCCTGATGCGAAACACGTCGAGAAAAGCTTGGGCAGAAATGAATCCATAAAGGTGGACTCAGACAGTGCCGATGAACCAGCAAGAATAGCCGCCGGGAGCCGTAACGCGTAGCGCCATCGCTCAGGCAGAAAACGCCACTCGAATCTGAGTGGCGTTTTCTGGTTTTGCGAGTAAACGTGGGGCCGGTTAAAGCGCAGTTTTAGGGGTCTTCGAGAATCATGACTGGGGGTCTTAGAACCGATGATCGCTGCTTCTTACGCGGAACGTCGCGGGTAGACTTGGATTTAGGGGTGCCCAAAAAGATCCATCATGACAAAAAGATCCATCATGACAATAGGAGCAGATCACGCTTTTCGACGGGACATGGCAGAGTTCTGCGGGGGCTATGCGTTGATTCTGGCGGCGATCTGGACGCTGAATCCCTGGCAGCGGTGGTTTTATTGGATCGCCATCACGTGGATTGTGGTGACCACATGGATGGGGCGACCAACATGGAAGGCTCTGGGCCTCGGTCTGCCGGGGCTGGTCCGGTCTCTGTGGGTGGTGGCTGTTGCACTCATACTTGCGGGTTTGGCGGTCTACACTGCCAACCGGTTGCACTCGCTGCACCGGCTGCATGGTCCCACGCCGCTGCTGTCGCATGTTTGGGGATATCTGATTTGGGCGGTTATGCAACAGTTTTTGCTGCAGATCTATTTCCTGGTCCGGTTGATGCGATTGCTGCCGGGGAAGGTGGCGCCTATAGTAGCCGCCGCAGGCCTGTTCTCGCTTGCTCATTTGCCCAATCCGGTGCTGACGCCGGTCACCCTGGTGTGGGGGATCGCGGCGTGCGTGCTGTTCCTACGCTACCGGAATATCTATGCTCTGGGCATCGCTCACGGGATCCTGGGGCTGTGTGTCGCAGTAATTGTGCCAGATTCGATCCAACATCACATGCGGGTGGGGATCGGCTACTACCGGTATCATCCTCAGCGCAACCAGATGGCCCAGATGGTATCCACCGACGCATGGGTGATGGCCGACGCGCCGACCCGGCGCTCCTGACGCCAGGCAAGGCCATAGAAGATTCCGGCCAGAGCCGCCAACAGCACATAGCGCCAGTTGAATAACGCGGCACGCTTGTTGAAGTGCGAAAGACCGAACAAGGTTGAGGTGATGAGCAGGCCTCGCGCAGGCCCAACCCGGCGCTCGAGAAGGTTTTGCATCCAGCCACGAAAGAAAAGCTCTTCCGGCACGGCAATGAAAAAGAAGGTAAACAGCCATGCGAGCAGAACCCGGCCGACCGAAGGGATAAGGGCGTGGAAATGGAGGAACCGGAGGAACAGTCCGAGCACGACAGCGATGGGAGTGTACGCGGCAAGGGCGAACAAGCCAACGCCGAAATCGTGCAGGCGCAGACGCAGGTCGAAGCCAACATTTCGCAACTGCCGGATGGCAAGAAAACCATAGATGCCCGCGTCCAGGAGCAGGACTTTATTGAAGATGGCGAGGCGCGGGCCCCACGCGGGCTCAAACCAACGCAAATCCACAGCGAGGCCGAGCACGACAAGGATCAGAAAGTCACGCCACTCTCCCCGCTGCTTCGGGTCGGCCAGGCTTGCTTCGTAGAGCAGCAAACCGATGCCCACAGGCAACAGCGTGTAGAGGGCCAGCCAGGGCCAGCGGAAAAGGCCTGTCGATACGGAGACGAGCGCGTAGGGGAGACCAAGCAGGGCGGGCGCCAGAATGCGTAACCTGACCGGCAGTTGTTGTGCCAGCTGGAGACTGCGAGGGAAGAACGCTGCTGCGAAGTAGGGAACCAGCGTAAGCACTGCGGCGAAGACGATCAACGGATGAGACAGCTGGCTCAGCATTCACCGGCCAAACTGCCGAAGGTGATGATCGGCGTGCAAATAGCCCCAACGCATCCAGTCTTTCGCAGTCATGGCCCCGAATATCGGATGCGGCACGCAGGGCGCAGGCAGGGCATCGCAGAACCGGTCGACGGTGGACAGCAACGAAGCAAGATCCTGGCGGAAATCAAGCGGGAGGGAACCGCCCTTGCCTTGTTCAACTTCGGGGCGGGTGCGAAATCCCTTGGCCCACTGCAGGGGCACGTCCAACGCCAACCGCTTGAGCAACGTTCGCTCGAAAAAACCGGATGCCGGGCTGGCATACTTCTCTCCCAAGCCAATCTTGTAGGAGTCATTCAGATGGCACACCATCTGGTGGACGGACATAGAACCCCAGCGGGCCGCATCGCCTGGCGAGAGCTCCGAGATTCGACCCGATATATTCCGCCGATCGATGAGGTTGGCCAGACTCTGCATGCTATTGAGACGGAAGCCGATGACACGTGGACTGCATTTTGCCCGCGAGCGAATCGGAGTAGAAAGTAACTGTGCCGCCGGCTTCCCACCAGATATATTGCCCGGCTGCATAGCGTGCCCCGGAGGCGGAGTTGACGTTGGCGAAGATGAGCGATGTGCCATGGACGGGAACAATCACCAGGCTGTTGCCGGCGCCGTTAATATATTCGGCCGGAAATGCGCCCGCGGGGAGACCTGTGGCAGCAGCGTGGGCGTCGCATTGGTACTGGACGGCCTTGCGCGAGAGCGGTTGTGCGCCATTCAGGTGAATGGTCAAATCGGTTGCGCCCGCCAGAGCTGTGCCGCACCCGAGCACGGTTGTGATCATTAGTTTCCACTTTGCCTGCATTGCATCGCCTCCCTAAGAGCCTATTGCCACCACAAAATATTGCGCTTTCTCCGGTCCTGGATTGTGAACACCATGCAATTCATTGGAGTGCACGAACGCCGCGGATCCAGGACCGATTGTCGTAGTTTTACCGTCAATGGTCACCGCGACAGAGCCCTTCATCAGCAGGAAAAGTTCCTCGTGCTCATGGCGGTGGGGCGGATGCGGCTCGCTTCCCGGAGCGAGGATGGTCTCGTGAACCTCAAGGTGGTCTCCGGAGTGAGTGACTCCGTCCAGGATCGGCCTGGATTCGTTTTGCCCGCTTTGCTTTACCGGCAAATCGCTATAGGGCTTGACGAAGGAGCTGAGCGCCGGTCCGTCGGCTGCAGACGCCGAAGAGACCGCCAGCATGGGAATTGCCTGCAGAAGAGAGCGCCGGACTGCATCCATAAATCCTCCAGTCACCCCAGACTTTCGGGTCACAACAGCGTCTTTTATAGGCCTTCCGGTTGCGTCAAATCAAGACAGGCCCGGTATTTCGCTGATAAGATCGTCGGGAATTAAATTGACGGGGTCATCATGCCATTTACGCCCAATCGCCGTAGTTTCATCATTGCAAGTGGAATGACTGCCCTTGCTTCGACCAGAGTTCTTGGTGCAAACGACACTCTTCGCATCGGCGTCATCGGAGCCGGCGGGCGGATGAGAACCCTGCTCGATTGTGCCGAAAAGACCAACACTGCCTATCAAATCGTGGCCGTGAGCGACGTGTATGGACCACGCCGCGATGAGGTGAAGGAACGGTCCAATGGCATCGCTACCACCCATCTCGATTATCACGAGGTGCTGGCGAAAGATATGGATGCCGTGCTCATTGCGGCGCCGGACCACTGGCACGTGCGCATGGCGGTGGATGCACTGGCTGCAGGTAAAGACGTCTACCTGGAAAAACCGGTTACCCATACCATCGAGGAAGGGGCCACACTCAGCCACGCCGTTCACTCCTGCAAGCAGATTCTGCAGTGTGGCATGCAGCAGCGCAGCTGGACCCACTTTCGCAACGCAGTCGATCTGATCCAGGGTGGAAGCCTAGGGCGTGTGACCCAGGTGAGGACCTACTGGTGGCAAAACTATAACCAGGCGGGCTGGAAGCCCAAACCGATCGACGTCCAGGCGCTGGATTGGAAGATGTGGCTGGGAGGGGCTCCGGACCAGCCTTTCAGCGAAGAAAAGTACTATCGCTGGCGTTGGTTCTGGAACTTTGGCGGTGGCGGCATGACCGATTTGTTCACTCACTGGATTGATGTGGCGCACTGGGCCATGAAGAGCGACACGCCTCACCAGGCACAGATGCTGGCGGACAAATACATATTTGAAGAGTGGGACTGCCCCGACACGCTGCAGGCCGCGTTCCGTTACCCGGGGTTCGACGTAGTGTACGAGGGCATGATGAGCTCTTCCATCGACGACGGCGGTCTGGAATTCCGCGGCACGGAGGCCACGATCAAGATCGACCGCGCCGGCTTCGGAGTTTATCGCGAGGGGCTGCAGGCCGGCCAAAACCCAATCCTCAGCGAGGATAGCTTCCGCGACGGAACCATCGACCACGTGCAGAATTTCTTCGAGTGCGTCAAGACACGGAAGGAACCGAACGCGCCAGTCGAAACCGGAATCTCGGCCGCGCGTGCCGGCCACATCGCCAATCTCGCCTATAAGCACACGGGGCAGATTACCTGGCCGCCCAAAGGCTCGGCCTGAATCTGCCCCGTATCGCCCGGCTTATCAGAACTGTATCCGCGCTACGATCTGCCCGCTGCGGGGAGGATAGTTGCTCGCCGCACCGTTGATGCTGTCGCCAAAGAAACCGAAGCCGTTGGTGATGGAACCATTGGATCCGTATTGCACGGGCTGCAGAGCGTTGCCAGTACCATTCAACGCTGGGTAGGCCCAGCGATTGAATACGTTGAAGAAGTCAGCCCGAACTTCAAAGGTGAGCCCTTCCTTCAGCGGTAATACCTTACCGATTCCCAGCTGTTCGTTGGGATAACGAGCATTGCGAAAATCTGAATAGCGCGGCTTCGACGTCCCATACTGGCCGATTGCGGGGTCCGACCAGGCTGCAGCATTAAGAACAAATGCGGTCCGCGGGTTGAAGTTGTGCTTGTTCAGGCTCTGCAGGAAGAGGGGCTGGTTGGGAACACGATTGGCGAAGTTGGCGCTCGCGAACGTCACCGACGTGAGTCCATTCTGTGCGTTGGGCACCTGGATCGGGGTGCCACTCGAATAACGAAGGATCCCGTCGGTCGTCCATCCGCCAAAAACCTCCTTCTTCCAGCCGGATTCGGCCAGGCCGAACGTCGGGAGGGTGTATTTAAAGGCAACGGAAGTAATGTGCGGGGTGTCGACCGCAGTGTACGTCTTCTGGCTCTTAGGCGGCAGGGAGGCATTCGCAACCGGTACTGAATCACCCCATTCGTCGTCGACCGTTCCCAAGTCCTTTGACCAGGTATACGTTCCCAAAAACCACAGACCATTGGATAGCCGTTTGCTTACTTTCACCTGCAATGAATCGTACCAATAGTTGCCGATCATTGCCTTCTGTATCCCAACGCCGTTGAACTGGGGATACGGCCTCAGTGCTTGAGCCAATGAACTGCTGGAAGGGAACGTGGAATAGGGGAGGGTAAATCCGCGTGCGGTTACGCTTGGATCGGAGATGGTCCGGCTCAGCAGCGAGATGTCATCCGGGTTGTTCAAGCTGAGTCCAAACTTGTTCAGACGCTGCTCGGTAAGTTGATCCAGATTCACCAGGCCGTTTGACTCAAACCACTGCCCACGTACGCCAACATAAGCCATTTCGAATGTCATGTCGTGGGTGATGGCGCGCTGCATACCTATGTTGGTTTGCACCGTTCTGGGCGGACGGCCATTGTTGGGAGCGTTCCAGGCTGGTAACCCATCGAGCTGACCAACATCGGGACGTATGCCTGGATCGAAGTTGTTGGCATACAGTTGATCGTGGGTATAGGGGATTCCAGCGGAAAGCTGACCTGCCGACAAGCCAAACCCCGGGGCAGACAAATTGACGGTGTTCCAGCCAAAGCCCAGGCTGTTGCCCGAACCAATATAGTTGAGTGAAGGCTGCTGGCCCATGAAGAGACCGCCCGCCGCGTGAAAGACCGTCTTGGGGTCCGCTTGATAGGTGATTCCCAAACGTGGACCGATGCCCCATGGATAGTACTTCTCGAAGATGCAATTGCAGCGTCCAGCGCCATTGCCTTCGAACTGTGCCCCCCCGGGTAGACCGCCGGCGGAGGGGTTGGCAATGTTTGGGTTGAATTGGCTGGTGCGGTATTTTTGCTCGTGTTGCAGTTGCTGCATGTCATAACGAAGACCGTAGGTAATCGTCATTTTGCGCGTGGCCTTCCAGCTGTCTTGTGCGTAGATGCCGGCCGTGCTTCTTTCCCACCGGGGATTCACCACGTTGCCAATGGTTCCTGAATTCATTTGCCCGAGCACGAAGCTCGCAAATCCATTGCCTACGGATCCACCGTTGAGGTTGGCGCCGTTGGTGGAGGGCAGGCCAGTTTGCTGGGCGTCAAAGCCATAAATGCCAAGCGCATTCTCTGAGGACTCATTCAGCCAATTCTCATGCCGCCACTCGCCGCCAAATTTGAGACTGTGCGTTCCCTTGATCCAAGAAATAGAAGCGACGGCGGTGGGCTTGTTGAGTACATAGAGCCCGTAGTTCGATGGGCCAAAGCTCAGGCCTTGTCCATTGATGTTCAAGCCTGACATTACGGGGAACCCACCCACCAGGGCTCCGTTCAAACCGAGTGAGGTCGATTGATCGAACGTCGTGAGCGGCGTCGTGTCTGGATTGTGATAGCGCTGGAAGCCGCCACCGGCATGCAGCACGAGGGCTGGGGTAAGCACGTCGTCGGCGTTGATGCGGATAGTGTGGCTGCGGATCACCTGGTAACGCCGCGCGGAGATGGGATCGGGAAGGCCGTCCCCGCCATTGTCTTTGTCAGTGGATTGGGAGGCGTAGTAGCCACTGAGATGAATGTTGGAAGTCAGCGTGTGATCGATCTTGATGCTGGGGATCCACTGGAATTTATTTGCCGGGAAAATGTCCGGGTAGTTCTTGGTGGGACTGTCGTTGACCGGGCTGGGCAGATACGAAAGTACCTTTGCAGCCACAGGATCAAAGCGGTTCGGGTTGATGTAGTTATTGGGAAATGGATCGCGGACTACCTGCCCATTGACGGTTCTGGTGGTGGCGGGGTCATAGATGGCGCCGTTCATGATCGGGCGGCCCAGGGGATCGGTGCCAATCTGTTGTCCGGTCAAAAGATAGCTCAAATCACCGTTGCGGTAAGCGGCGGTGGGAACGGTTTCAAACCCGTTGTTGGTGGCCACACGATCGCGATACATCTCGTAGTTAAAAAAGAAGAAGGTTCGATTGTGGCCATCGTAAATTTTGGGGATCCAGACAGGTCCGCCGAAGCTGCCGCCGAAATCATTTTGCCGGCTCTTGGGCCGCACCAGGCCTCCATTGCCGTTGTCGGTGAATGGCTGGCCTGCGTTCAGTGCCTCATTAACAAAGTACTCATAAAGCGACCCGTGAAACCGGTTGGCGCCGGATTTGGTGGTGTAGTTGAAAATGCCGCCGGTCGTCTGTCCGAACTCCGGGGGAAAACTGTCCGCCTGCAGAGTAAACTCCTGCAGCGCCTCCACAGACGGCTGTTCTTCGTCGGAAACACGGGAATGCAGGCCACTTCCTGAATCCTGCCCATCAAGGATGATGCGGTACGTATTCCCGGGCGATCCGTTGATGTGAATGTCATTCCAGCCGCCAACCGTGGTTCCAGGGGCCAATTCAGCAAACGACAGCGGATCACGGACCGCACCCACCCCCGCCATATTCAAAGGCAAAGAGTTAAAGTCGGTCGAGGTGACGGTGATGTTGTTCTCAGGATTTTCCGTCTTGAGCAGGGGTGCATCCGAGGTGACATTGACCGTAGTTGTCGCTGCGCCGACGTTGAGGGTCAGATCGAGGCGGACATTCAGGTTGACCGAGACGGTGATGCCGTTATGGATCAGTTTGGTAAAGCCCGCCGCCTCTACGGTTACCGAATAGGTCCCTGCCGGCAACTCGGGAATGGTGTATTCTCCGGCCCCTGTGGTCACGGTGTGATTTTGGGCGCCCGTACCTTCATTGGTCGCAGTCACTGAGGCGCCGGGGATGCTGCTTCCGGCAGCGTCGGCGATGGCTCCGGTGATGCTGCCGCGATCCGACTGGGCCAAGCAGAGAATGTTAAAACTGAGAAGAGCTAGGGCCATCAGACCCAACGTGAACTGCCTGGAGCGGTTCTTCTTCGACATTACAGGTCTCCTTAAAATGGTCTTACCGGTCAACCGTTTCGAATGTGTGCGCGACGGTTTGTTGAGTTCATTACTGGTCTACGGCCAGGGTTTCCCTCTTGCGTAGAACAGCATGAACCCGATTCTGCAACACTTAAAGTGCTTATTTGTAGACGCCCAGCACACTAGGCCCTGGAAGAAGCATGCGCATCCTACGATTGGCCCTAAATTCCATTGCTCTAATGGCAGCTTTGGGCCTCTATAAATGGATAGGCATAACATAGTACAAATGGGCCATATGGAGATGGCTAAAACCGGCCAACTCCGTCTGTACAGGTGCCCTATTAGGGGAATAAGATCCATAAACTTACCGCCGCCAGGCATCGAGGGCAGGGAGATTCCCGTGGAATTCGTCCGGCAGGGGTGCGCCGTTCACTCAACAATGCAGGGGATGGCCCTCGCAATCACCGGCTGGGTGGGGAAAACCATCTCCATGAGTAGACGGTTGTGGCCGCGCCTCGTGTTGTTGCTGCTGCTGGCCATTTTCCATTTGGCGGTGGCCAGGCATTCTCTGGCGGACGAACCGAGCCCCTCCGACTTTTACCGTACGGCGGCCTCAATCCTGGCGCTCTCTCCGGAGCAAACGGCGTCTGAACGTCCGGCTTTGGTCCGTGGTGTGGTCACCCAGTCCACGGATTTTGGCCTGGTGGTCCAGGATTCCACGGCGGGAATTTGGGTTTATTGGGGTGGCTTCGCCGATCTCGCTCCCGGGGATGATGTCGAGGTGGAGGGGGTGGTGGGGCCAGGCCGATACGCTCCGGTGGTCAAGGCTTTCTCCGTTCATAAGCTCGGTCGCGCACCACTGCCGACACCCAAGGAGGTGAGCTACCGGCAACTGAGTGCCGGCGACGAGGAGTGCCAGTACGTTTCCGTCATTGGCACGGTGCGTTCGGTTGCCGTGAGAAAGAGCGCTTCTCCGAAGCAGAAGCTCTGGCTGAGGATCGACATGGGAGATGGCTTTGTGAATGCCTCATTTCCTGTAGAGGATACTCCGGCAGCGGCAAAGCTCATCGATGCACAGGTAAGAATCAACGCCGCCGCGATGAGCACCAAGAACGAGAACCGGCAAATCACTGCTGTGACGCTCTCGGTACCGGGCATGAGCAACGTGACCGTTTTGCGGCCTGCGCCGGCTGATCTTTTTGCCAAGCCGCTCACGGCCATCGGACGACTGATGCAGTACCGATCGGGGACCGACTACGACCATCGTGTTCGCGTGGCCGGAACCGCCACCTTCTACAAGCCTGGCGAGAGCCTCATCCTGGAAGAAAACGGAAAAGCTCTGTTTGTCACGACGACCCAAACCGGCGACATCGCACTGGGCGATCGGGTTGAGGCAGTAGGCTTCCCCGCCGCCCAGGCGTCGGGCCCTATCCTGCAGGACGCCGTCTTCCGCCGGATCGCCGCCGGCCCTCCCCTCGCGCCGACCGCGGTAAGAGTTGCCGACATTTGCTCCGGCACGCTCAACTACAACCTCATCACAACGGAAGGGCAGCTGCTGCGACGAGTGCGCGAACCTTCTCGCGACGTGTTGCTGTTGCAGGATGACTCGGCCATCGTCCTGGTAGAGCTGGCACAATCGAATACTTCCAGCACCCTGCAACAGCTCAAAGAAGGCAGCATGGTGAAGAGCACCGGCATCAGCGTGCTGGAAGTGGCAGGATCGTGGAATTATGGAGTGAGCAGCGCTAGCGCAATTCAGTGCAAAATGCTGCTCCGTTCCGCGGACGATGTGCGCGTACTGGGGCCTCCCTCGTGGTGGACGACACGGCATGTGTTGTACATCGCAGTCATTTTGGGAGCAATGGTGCTCGCTTTTCTTTGTTTGGTGGTCTATAGCCGGGTGGAGCATTGGCGGCTGCGAGCCATGCATGAAGAGCGCGAACGCCTGGCGAACGAGATCCATGACACTCTGGCCCAGAGCTTCTCCGGTATCGGCTTTCAACTACAGGCGATCCGCAAAGCGATTCCTCATGAGATTCCGCGATTGCAGAAGCAAGTAGACCTGGCCTGCGAACTTGTGCGCCACAGCCACAAAGAAGCTCGCCGCAGCATCGAGCCGCTGCCTCCGGATCCGCGGGAACGAATTGACCTGCTATCTTCTCTGGTAAGGTCCGCACGCAAGATGGTGGAAGGTGGATCCGTCGAGGTTGAAGCTTTTCGCAGCGGTAACCCAAGGCCGCTCTCTCCGCGGATTGCGGATACATTGCTGCGGATCGGCCAGGAGAGTATCGCGAACGCCGTTCGTCATGCTGACCCCAGTCATTTGCAAATTTCCTTGCGGTGGGAGAAGGATGTAGTGCGGCTCGCTGTTCGTGACGATGGCATCGGCTTCGTGAAGAGTGGCGGACTGCTTGGTTTTGGGCTGCGCGGGATGCGCAGACGCGCAGCCTCCATCAATGCTAAGCTCGAAATCTTTAGTCAGCCGCGTGAGGGCACTCGGGTTGAGGTGACCGCCCCTATACCTCCGGGCCTCAACCTGGCCACCCTGCTCAAACGGAAATGGATGTACGTATCGGAGCGTGTCGCGCATGTCGAAACGAAACAACAATTTGATTCGGATCCTGATCGTTGACGACCATCCTGTTGTCTGTTCCGGCTTAACGAATATGCTCAGCGCCCAGGCCGGCCTGGAAGTGATTGGCTCGGCAGCCAGCGGTGACGAAGCCCTGGCGATGATCCAGCAGGATAAGCCGGACTTGATCCTGCTGGACTTACGGATGCCGGGCATGGACGGAATTAGTGTTCTGCACGCACTTAAGCGAATGGAAGCGCCGCCGCGGGTCATCGTCCTGACCAGCTTTGAAAAAGATGAGGACATCTATCGAGCCATTCGTGCGGGCGCACAGGGCTATTTGCTGAAAGACACAACGGAATCCGAAATGGTGGCCGCCATATCGGTGGTTGACGCGGGAAAGCGATACATTCCTCGCCACATCGCCGCGCGGCTTGCGGACCGTATGATGCGCTCAGATCTAACCGCCCGCGAAGTGCAAATCCTCGAACGGCTGGCGCAGGGCTCGACCAATAAACAGATTGCGTATGCTCTCGACATCAGCGATAACACCGTTCGCCACCACGTGAACAACATCATGGGCAAGCTTGAGGTTTCGGACCGAACCGAGGCCGTGGCTACTGCGATCCGGCGTGGGGTACTCTCGGGCACGGACTGAGAGGCGTGAGAGGTACCTACATTTCGGGAACGAAGGTAGTATTTCAACTGAGTTTGGCTTTGTATCAGGGCACGACTTTAGTCGGGCCATAAAGGGTTGAAAGAGAATTGGGCTTTAGCCCATCGTTTTGTTTCTTTTATGTACGGGCTGAAGCCTGTGCCCTTCAAAAAGGGAAGACGTAGCCCAGGGGCTAAAGCCCTCACCAGACCCAACCATTGCGGCACGGCTGAAGCCGTGCCCTGATACAAAGCATGAGCGCGGTGACTTGGAATTGGGTTCTCACGCAAACTCTAAAGCCCCTGTTATGGCAGTTCCCATGCCGCTACACTTACCTGGAAAAAAACGCAGGGGCTAAAGCCCTCATCAGACCCAACCATTGCGGCACGGCTGAAGCCGTGCCCTGATACAAAGCATGAGCGCGGTGACTTGGAATTAGGTTCTCACGCACACTCTAAAGCCCTCATCAGACTCAACCATTGCGGCACGGCTGAAGCCGTGCCCTGATACAAAGCATCAAAGCGGTGACTCCCGAATAATTAGCGCATTCCGCAGATTTCGATCTATCCATCCTCTTTGAAATGTAGAAACTCCACGGCTTATCGTGCGGCAGTTCGTTAATAAACTGCGATGCGGTGACTGCGGACTTGTGGCTTCACACTGTGGCCACCTGCATCGAGAGAGATTACGTTTGATTCCCGCAACGGCATGTGGCAGTCCACACACTTATGCAGAATCCCATCCCCCATCGTTGCATACCTCCCGCAGCTCTTGACCTGGTGACAGGTTAAGCAGCGTTCTGAGAAATACGCTACATCCCGTTGTTGCTTGTGAACGTCATGGCAAGTAGTACAGGTCATGCTGCTGGACCGGAAACAACGGCTGCTCTCCAACAGTTGCACCTGGTGACCGTGCACGTCGACTGGGGTGTCCGCCGGATCGATCGGTATGGCTAGATACTTTGCCAGGGTCGCTCCGGGAACAAAGGAAAAAGCAGGCGCCTTCAGATTCCCCGGCCCAGCATGGCAAAGTGCGCACAAATCGATTTGCTGATCTCTGGAGAGCTTTGCCGGGTTAACGATGTTTGCCGCTTCTCCTGGCGAGCTGAGCTTGTGCGAGCGTTCCGCTTCGACATGCGATTTTCCTGGACCGTGGCACTTCTCACACGTGATGCCCAGAACCATGCTGGTCTTCTCAAAATGATTGAGCGGAGGAGGCAGGGATTCGATGTACGTTGCATGACACTCCAGACAGCGGGGAATGATGGGCTTATCGAAGTTCGGCAAACCGTCCGGGTAGCCGGGACTGTTGATCCATTGTCCGGTTTCTGACCAGTACGTGACCGGGAGCTCGAAGAGCTCAGAGCCCTTCCAATAAAGATAGGTTTGGCCCTTTCTGCCGGAGCCGATCACAAGATCGATGCGTTCTTTGTGAGTGATCGTTTCCGAAGGCGGGAAGCGCGCGACCGCACTTTGAAAGTAGCCCTCCGCGGTGGCGTTCATGATGAAGTAGAAATATGGGTTGGATGTGCGGAGAATGTTCGAACCCGGTGTGAACTTGCCGTCGATCGAAGTCGCATCGGGTGGACGAGAGGCAATCTGATGGGCTGAGCCGAGATAAGAGTGGGACTCTGCCTGGTGGCAATTCCGGCAGGGCGCGTCTCCGACGTATTGAGCGCGAGAACCCCTAAGCGCCGGCGATGGCGCGTCTGGAAGCTGACCGTACAGTGGCTGTAGCAGAACAAGAAGCAAGCCCAGTGAGGTGATGAGACGAGTCGCTCTTTTCCTCATTTTCATTCAGCTAGTCCGCTCATCGTTGGGTGGTTTGCGGTGCGGCGCGAAATTTTGCCAAATGAGCCTTGGCTAAGTCCGGCTGGTTCAACTTGAGATAGATATTTCCCAGAAGAAAGTGGATCTGGCTGTCGCTTGTTCCCAATTCAGGCAGCGTGAGTGCCCGCTCGCCATCCTGCGCCGCCTCCTGATATCTGTGCTGGTGTTCAAGGCCTTTCGCCTTTTCATAGAAGGCATCTCTGGATTGACCATCTGCAGCGATGGCGAGCTGATCCTGGGCAAGACTCTCGTCGTATTTTCCCAGGGAATAGAGCAGACGGCCGTAGGCAACCAGGATCGCCGCGGTTTGCGGATTCTGTTCCGGTGAGAGAGCAACAGCCTGCTCATAGAGATGGAGAGCCGCTGGTGCATCGCCCAGCGCTTCTTTTGACATTGCCAGGTAGAAGTATGGCATTGGATCTTTGGGGGACAAAGAACGCGCCGCTTCCAGGGGTGAGATTCCCAGAGTGAAATCATTTTGCAAATAATAGAAAACGCCGAGGTAGAACTGAGCGCTCTCCGACGAAGGCTCAACAGAGACGGCCTTGATGAGACAACTTTTTGCAATATCGGGGCGGTGTGCAAAGAGCGCCAACCTCGCTTTGAGAATCAGGGCGGGAACGAAATTTGGATCGAGCTTTAAGGCCAGATCGACTTGTTCATCGGCCTGACTAAATTGCATTTTGGCGAGATCATCTTTGGCGTTGTCATAGTGCTGCTGTTGCGGTGATAATGAAAGTTGAAGAGCGAGCAGCCAGATCACCGGAGTTTGCCTCCCGGTGCGAGCGAATAATATTTTCCCGCCGCGACGTGTTCAAAACGGTCGGTTCGTCCTACAGCCGCAGGCCACTTCACCTCAATCCAATCGGCAAATGCGGCTTGTCCCAGGCCCAGAAGATCGCGTGGATCCGAAGTGGAAAGATAGCTGCCGCCTCCGCGATGAAATAAGCTATGCACCACACCACCAGCCGACCAGGTGATGTTGGCGCCTACCCGCAGACCCATCAGGTTCAACCCCAGCCATTGGTTCGCGTTGTGGAGCTTGTTGTGGAGAATGACTGGCGGGCCCCCATTGTTCACAACCACGACATCCGGGCGTCCGTCATTATCCAGGTCTCCCACCGCAAGTCCGCGAGCCGGATAGCGCGCAGCAAAGGCGGGTCCGCCCAGCGCACTTACGTCGTCAAAGCCGTGGCCGTTGTTGTGAAAGAGGAGAAGTGGCTCTCGATAGTGCAACGAGCTGGAAATGGATTCGATCAGGTCGTCGGGGTGACCGTTCGCCATGATGATGTCTGGCCAACCATCCAGGTCATAGTCGAAAAATCGGATCCCCCAGCCGGTGTCCATGATGGTGGCCATCGCAATGCCTGTCGGCCCGGCTACGTCGTCGAAGCTATTATCTTTCTGATTGTGATAGAGGGAAAACTTTTCCCGGCTGATATTGGCCACGAAGAGATCCTGAAAGCCGTCCTGATCGTAGTCAATTGCATCCACGCCCATGCCCGATCGTGCAGCGCCCTCGGGGCTGTAGGCGACTCCAGCTGCGAGCCCGATCTCTTCGAACTTGCCCCCGCCCTTGTTGAGAAAAAGAAAGTTGGGAACAGAATCGTTGGCCACGAACAGATCGAGCAGTCCGTCGTTGTTGATGTCCGTAGCCACTACGCCGAAGGATTTGCCGGGATAGTTCCCGATCGTTGAAGAGAGGCTCACGTCGGTGAAGGTGCCGTTACCGTTGTTGCGGTAGAGCCGGCTCGGCCAGGGCTCATAGCTTTTCGGGTAGCAGTAGTGAGCGATCCCGTTGGTGCTGCAGTCGTGTTCCAGAGACTTGTTGTATTTGGCAAAGTGCCCTACGTAAAGATCGAGCGTGCCATTGTTGTCGTAATCGAACCATACTGCGCTGGTAAAAAGGCCTGGCTCGTCGAGGCGGGCCTTTGTGGTTACGTCGGTGAAGGTTCCGTCGTGATTGTTGTGGTAGAGGATCAGCCGCCCGTAGG
Source organism: uncultured Acidobacteriaceae bacterium (assembly GCA_963717225.1). GTDB lineage: Bacteria > Acidobacteriota > Terriglobia > Terriglobales > Acidobacteriaceae > PALSA-350. The sequence goes on from CAVQWB010000019.1 coordinate 485,491, forward strand.
TGGTTACCAGAAGATCTGTCCAACCGTCACCGTCATAGTCCGCCGCGGCTACGCCGATGCCAAAGTCTCTGCCGGCCACACCCGCCTTCCCGGTCACATCGGTAAATGTGCCATCGTGATTGTTGTGATACAGCGCATTGCGCAAGGGAGTCGTGGGCACGAAAAAATCTGCCGGCCCGCTGTTGGTAAAGTACAGATCCATCCAGCCGTCATTGTCATAGTCAAAGATGGCTACGCCTGGCCCCATCGATTCCGGTAGATAGCGGCGAGTCGACATCGCGTTGTCGTGCTTCCAGACAATGCCTGTTCGCTGCGGGGACCATATCTCGAAGTATGGCTGCGAAGCGGAAGGGTCTTGCGCGTAGCAGGCCGGATTGAGAAACAGGCTCGCCAAAAGCACAAGGCCCATGAACCGGTTACACAGCATGACGCTCATTCTACAGTCGGTTGAATCGAGGACCGGGTTTCTACCTCCTTCCGGCTGACGCCGCGCTACTCGAGTTAAGGGAGCGGGATATTTTGTAAAATTCGATAAAATTTGGCTTTTTATCGCCTCCAGCGGGGCTGCGTAGAGAGGCCTGTTTCGGGGGAAAAGGACAGCCTGTGGGAACTGGCGTTGTCCAGAACGGCATCGAAGACGTGATCGGTCGCGGCGGGAACCGGGTTCAGTTTTTCGGGATTGATGAAGGGATTGAGAACGCTGGGTTGGTTCCGGTCAAGGTTAAGAGACGACATGTGGTTAGGCGGTTTGGGGGCGGGGTCGGGTGTTGGCTGCGGTTCGGGTGCCTGGGGCGCGGCGGGTTGGGCTTTCGTGCCGGCAACGGGGTCCCCTGGCTCCTCAGCCAAAGGTTGGTGCTGCGGTTCGCGGGGCCACTTATCGTTGTAGAGTTCTGGCTTGACGGGCGGGCAGCGGGTTGGGTCCCGGATGGGGAGGAGCGGCGGTCTGGAATCAGTCCTTCGATGGCTACGATCATGGCAAGAGCTTTCATCTGGCCGGCGATGCTGCCCCTGGTCACTTCGTGGCTGAGAGTGGCTAGTTCCCAGAGCCGGGTCAGAATCTGGTCGCGACCAAGGTTGAGCTTGCGCAGCCCCTCGGCTTCCTGGTCCACTAGTTTTTCGTTGACGGCAGCGCGGTGCTCGCTCATGTAGGCGCGGACGCGGGGCTTGGCTTTGGTGTAGGCGGCAGTGTCGGGATTGAGACCGACAGCTTCCGCTGCGGCGCGGTCGTTCATGGTTCCGGACATGATCAGGTGAGCAAAGGCGATTTCCTGATCGGTGATGGGATCGCTCACCCACGGCAGGCCGGGGCAGGCGGTATTTTTGGGCATAGGTCGTCTCGTTCCTTGGTTTGCTGGAGATGGGGTTGGATTGGTTTGCTGCTCTCTAAGGGGACAAAGGGGCTGAGAGCGGCGATGGGCCACTGATGGCTGGTGTTGGTGATTTTGAGACAGGGATAGGGTGAGGCACCGGATAGCGGTGAAGCTATCCTTCGCTCACGCGGAAGGCCGAAACTACCGGCAACTGCCGGCCAGGGCGCGGTTGCGTGAGGAGTCGTCGCCTGCCGATATCTTCTGCTCTAAGAGATAGAGCCTTTCCGGGCTTGATACAAGTGGGCTAGATGCTTTTTTTCGGCACGGGAGTACCCGCCCCAAAGGTTACTCGGGTTTGGTATGCGCGTTGGCAGCGGAGAATAGCATCGGGGTAAAAGGATGCCCGCCGGGACAGGTCCAGTCCTCGACGCTAAGCGCTGCCCTCAGGGGCTTGAAGCCGGTGCCCTTCAAAAAGGGAAGACACAGCCCAGGGGCTAAAAGCCCTCATCAGACCCAACCATTGCGGCACGGCTGAAGCCGTGCCCTGATACAAAGCATGAGCGCGGTGACTTGGAATTGGTTCTCACGCACACTCTAAAGCCCAATTCTTTTTCCGGCCTGTGCGGCCCGACTAAAGAGGCTGCGGAAAGAGTCTCGGTTGAAGAAAAATCGCTCCCTCAGCGGCTAAAGCCGCACTCACTACAAAGCAGTTATGGACGGCCTGAAGGCCGTCCCTTTCAAAGAATTCGGGTTTTTCCGCAGCCTCTAAAGTCGTGCCCTGATACAAAGCGTCAAGAGCTTTTTGCGCAGTTAGCGGACTTCGTCTTTCCAAGAAGGAAGCGTGCCAGCCGGAGCCTGCGATAGCGCATCTTTTAGCGCTGCCCGGATCTGTTCGTTGTGGGGATCAAGTTGCAAAGCCTGATGGAGCTCGTCGAGCCCTTCTGACCACTTGCCCATGCGCAGAAGCGCTACGCCATAGTTCGTTCGGATGCCGGCGTGGCTTGGATCCAGTTGGGCCGCGTCGCGGTACTTAGCAAGCGCCCCGCGAAGGTCCCCGGACTTTTCGAGGGCAGCTCCGTCGTTATTGATTTGTATGGCCTTGAGCTTGTTTTGATTGTTCCGATCACGGTCGCGGAGCAGCTCCGCGAGTTGCTGTTTGAGGCGATCTGCCCCATCCAAATCGCCGCTTTGCCGCAGCGCCATCTGCAGCGCGTTCAGAGTGGACTGATCGGACGGGTTTAGCTCGTAGGCTTGACGAAGGTGGTCGATCGCAGGCCGGGTTTTGCCTTGATGCAGGTACCCGGCGCCAAGCCGATATTGAGCAACCGCATCTTTCGGATTCGTAGCAACGGCATGTTCAAATGCCTCGAGCGCGCCAGAATCATCCAGTAACTGCGTACGGACCTGCCCAAGGTCAGACCATGCTCCCGCAAAGCCCGGACGCAAGCGGACCGCTGTCTCGAGTTGGGTTGCGGCAGCACGCGGGCGGTTTTGCGCTGAGTCAATCCTGGCACGGAAATAATGCGCATCGGCCGCATCGTCCGGTTGCCGCAGCAGAGCGATCGCTCGATCCAGGTGCTTCGCTGCACCGACCAGGTCTCCCTGCGCCACCAACACCTGCCCCAGATTCAGTTGCCCGACTCCGTAGTCTGGCTTGATTGCGACTGCTTTCTCAAACGCTGTCCTGGCGGCGGCGGTTTCGCCGAATTTGTTGTAAGCCTCACCGAGTGCGTTCTGTGCTTCTTCGGAACGCGGGCGTTGCTCGACCGCGGTCTTCAATTGAGCAAGGGAAGACGGCTTATCACCCTCTTCCATCAGGAGACTGCCAAGTAACAACCGCGCGTCCGTGTTGCGTGGTTCAGTGACGATCAATGACTGCAAAACGTGAATAGCGTCACCGCGCCGACCGTTGGCGGCGAGGCTCCATGCCTGATCGAGTTTCGACTGCTGGCCACTGAACATTGCCGCGCAAAGCAGTGCCAGAACGATGCTACGCATACCGGTCAACCGAACTTTTGCGTCTTATGAACGCCGGAACCCTCGACAAGAAAGACGAGTTGGCCGGCAGCAATATTCGTCAATCGTTCGACCAAACCCAGCGGCCATCGCACTTCCACATCAACCGAAGTCGCGCTGCCGAGCCCGAAGTGTACGCGCGGATCATTGGACGACAGGTACGATGACTGGCTCAGCAACTCACGGACCTGGACCTTGCCGGCATAGCGCACAGTCAGCCTCGCCCCGATCGCACTTCGGTTCGATTTTGTTCCAGTGAGTTTGAACTTGATCCAGTGCTCCCGGGCCGAAACGTCGTTGCGCAGCAGCGATGGCGGCTCATACAGGTTGACGGTGAGAATGTCTATGTCGCCGTCGTTGTCAAAATCACCGAATGCGCAGCCGCGGCTACAGTGTTGCGCGAGGGCCCCTGATCCTGCTTCGGCCGTGATCTGCTCGAAACGCCCGTTCCCGAGGCCGCGGAAGACGATACGCGGTCCCCGGTAAGGTTGGTCTGGTCTGCCCTGCAGCTCCGGATAAATTCCGCCGGTCACCCAGAAAACATCAGGATTGCCGTCATTGTCCAGGTCCTCAATGCCAATGCCCCAGCTGATGTAGCGTGTTTCGCTGCCGAGCCCTGAGCGGTAAGTATCGTCGTGAAAGTCGCCTTTGCCGTCATTGGTATACACCGCCGTAGTATCCGCGGCGAAGTGGGTCTTCACGATGTCCAGGGCGCCATTGCAAGCCAAATCGCCGACGCCGACGCCCATCCCGGCTTGCTCCATCCCGTCTTCGCTCAAGGCCACTCCGCGGTCCAGGGCCTCTTCCGCGAACGTCCCATCGTGCCGGTTTCGAAAAAGAAGGCTCGGCGTGGAATCAGAGGCAACGTAGATATCGGGCCAGCCGTCGTTGTCAAAATCAGCGGCAACCACGGTGAGGCCGTAACCGGAGCTTGCCTTCTCGATTCCTGCCGCGCTGCTCACGTCGCGAAATGTGCCGTCGCCGTTGTTGCGATACAGGGAGTGGCGGCCATACTGGAGCCCGCGTGGTCCGCAGAATACTTTCTCCGCGTTGCAACTGGAGAGTTCGCCGCCACGCGGCACAGATTTCGTGTCGAACAGAACATAGTTCGACACAAACAAATCCAGGTGCCCGTCGCGATCGTAGTCAACGAACGTGCATCCCGAGCCGAAGCGTGGTTCCGTATTGAGTAGACCTGCTTCCTTCGTCACTTCGGTGAATGTACCATCACCGTTATTACGATACAGAGCGTTGTTCGGGTAGCCGGTCAGGAACAGATCTTCGAAGCCGTCGTTGTTGTAGTCGCCAACGGCGACACCGTACCAATACCCGGTCCGAAACAAGCCCGAGCGGGCGGTAACGTCGGTGAAGGTGCCGTCGCGATTGTTCTTATAGAGACGGTTGGAGGCATCGCCGACGGGATCGCCATAGCGTGAACCGGTAAGCACGAGGATGTCGATCCAGCCATCGTCGTCGTAATCGAAGAAGGCACAGCCACATCCCATTGCCTCGATTACATAATCGGCATGGTTCGGATGGCCGCAAACCGTCACTGCGTGCAAGCCCGCTTTCGCCGCCACGTCGGTCAGGCGCGCCCGGAACGGAAGACCCGATCCCTTCAGATGAGGGCCGGCCTTCACTCCGCGGGACGCCATTCCCTGAATTGCGTTCGAAGGGGGTGGCGAAGATTGCGCTGCCTGCGCGGAAAAAGCATCCAGGCGTGCAGCGGCGACGAAAGCAGCGACTCGAAGAAACTCTCTACGATCCAGCATTGTCGGGGCCGCTCACTAGTGGACAGTAACAGGCGATTCGATGGTAAAAGTAAATCTGCGCAATTGCGCCATTCTCTTAACGGTCGCGACTCTCATGTTTTGTATCAGGGCACGACTTTAGTCGTGCCGCTGGAGGCCTAAACCGATTTGGGCTTTATTTGAAGGCTGCAAAAATAATGTCCTCCTCGCAGGTTGTGCTCGCGAATGCTGGCCGAAGCCGAACTGAGAGGGAAATAGCGCCGCAGGGGCTAAAGCCCTCGTCCTACCGGCCGTTTTCGGCACGACTGAAGTCGTGCCCTGATACAAAGCCTCACTTTTCTGCGGCCTTTTCAGCCCCTGCGCCCTTATCCAATCAGCTGTTGCCGCCTACCAGCATAGCAAGGCGCAAAAACGCTCGCCGCGACTCCGTCAGGAGGGCGGCGGGCAGGAGGCCTAAACCGATTTGGGCTTTATTTGAAGGCTGCAAGAATAATGTCCTCCTCGCAGGTTGTGCTCGCGAATGCTGGCCGAAGCCGAACTGAGAGGGAAATAGCGCCGCAGGGGCTAAAGCCCTGGTCCTACCGGCCGTTTTCGGCACGACTGAAGTCGTGCCCTGATACAAAGCCTCACTTTTCTGCGGCCTTTTCAGCCCCTGCGCCGTTATCAAATCAGCTGTTGCCGCTTACCAGCGTAGCAAGGCGCAAAAACGCCCGCCGCGGCTCCGTCAGGAGGGCGGCGGGCATGAGGCCTAAACCGATTTGGGTTTTATTTGAAGGCTGCAAAAATAATGTCCTCCTCGCAGGTTGTGCTCGCGAATGCTGGCCGAAGCCGAACTGAGAGGGAAATAGCGCCGCAGGGGCTAAAGCCCTGGTCCTACCGGCCGTTTTCGGCACGACTGAAGTCGTGCCTGATACAAAGCCTCACTTTTCTGCGGCCTTTTCAGCCCCTGCGCCCTTATCCAATCAGCTGTTGCCGCTTACCAGCATAGCAAGGCGCAAAAACGCCCGCCGCGACTCCGTCAGGAGGGCGGCGGGCATGAAGGTTCGGCTATCAACTATTACGATGCCACGGAACTCGGAGCAGTCGTCAGAACAGCAAGCGCACGCCGATCTCCAATTGTCGTCCCGCCTGATTACCGTACACAGCAGTTTGCCCGGAGAACTCGCCTGCCGGCGATCCCTGGTAGATCGCTCGGCCGAAGAGGCCGGTATCGGTGACGGTCGTGTCCGGATCGGCCAGATTCAGTTTGTTGGTGGCATTGTAAGCATTGAGCTTCAATTGCGCCTGCACCCGCTCTGTCAGATGGATGTTCTTCTGCAGGGTGGCGTCGAGGTTTATGAAACTGGGGCCGACGATGCAGTTGTACTGCAGCGGGTTCGATCGCAGCACGTAGGTGTTCGAGGGCAGAGGGCTGAAGGCAGCCGGGTTGAAGTAGTAGCCCGACGGAATGTTCTGGCAGGGATCACTGTTGACGATCAAATTGGCAAAACGTGGATAGTCGCCGCTGGTATACGTCAGCAAACCGGTAGTCTGCCAGCCACCGATAATGGTATCCACGACCGGCCCCACGTTTGAGAACAGCCACTTGTTGTGGCCAAAGGGCAGCTCGAGCGTTCCCGCCGAAGTGAGGCGGTGGTGCGGTTGATTGCTGTCCTGCCACTGAAGCTTATTGGTATACAGCGTTAGGTCGTTGAAGGTGTTAATTTGTAACTTCTCTTTGATGTAAATGTATCCAAACAGGAAGTTGTATCCCTTGCTCCATCTCTTTTGAACCTGGAGCTCGAGGTCCTTGTAGCTTTCACTTGCGCCACGCTCGCCAATCTCATACAGCTGCCCGTAAAGCGGATACTTTGTCAGCAGAGATCCGAGCGGCACCTGTTGCTGGTTGTACAACGGTCCAGGCAGCAACGTCTGGCTGCCATATTGGTAGAAGGGATTGTTGACGCTCGTGTTGTTGAGGTAGTCGGGCGAGTAGGACTGGAGAATCGCCGGATCGGTGTTGTTCAACGCTTGATTGTAGAGCTTATTGCCATAAGTTCTGGAAGAAGGTAAACGATGCCACGAATTCTCCGGGCAGTTGGCGCTGCACAGAAAGACTGATGCGATTGTTGTAGGCTTTTTGGAAATTCTTTGGGTACCACAAGAGGGGGGATCCGCCACGGCCGACATTTCCGCCGGCAGCCCTGCCCGCGATGGGCACGAGTGGGTTGCTTGCCGGAAAGGGATTCTGGAATGTAGCTTGCGGAACGCCGTTCAAGAGCGGCGCGACGTTCTGGTATCCGGTCTCGCCGAAAAACGGCGGTTCCAGAAAGTTCACGTCTTCGAAACCTGAGACGGGCGCGGGTGTGAAGTTGAATTCCGTGGGCTCTTTATACATGGCGTATCCAAAGCGCGCCGCGGTACGGTTATTGATTCGGTACGCAAGACCAAACCTGGGTTGAAAGTCACCCTTCGGGGCGTTCCACATTCCGGGATGACTTCCGCTGGTGAAGCTCCAGACGCCTGCGAAACTTTGACTCGATCCTACGATGCTGGTGACTTGCGACGGCATCATAGGTGGATTTGCACTGATAGCTGAATCTGTCTGTGTCAGATCGAGCCCCTGCGACAGCTGGTGAGTTGCGTCGTGCCAGGCGGATTCGTACTCGTAACGCAGACCTGCGTTGACCGTCAGGTTGCGCGTGGCCTTCCATGTGTCGCCAATATAGAGGCCATATTCGTTGGTAATTGGATCCGGCGCCGGGCCGCCCACCATTTGCGTTTGGGAGTCGAGAGCGCCGAGCAGGTACGTCGCAAAGGGATCTCCTGAAATGGTCAGGTCCGGGCTGCTTGTTTCGCGGGCAGTCAACGACTGGTTGAAGTAGAAATTATCCGTGTTGCTGACAAAAACCACTCCGCCGCCGCGGCGATAATCGATGCCATAGGTCACGTAGTGTGAGCCCTTCGTCTGGGCAACCTGCGCAGAGAATGCTTCCGCACTCGGACGCTGGTCCCAGAAGAAGCCGGGACCGCCGAAGGTGCTCGCACCGATAGTCATGCTGGGATAGTAAACAGGCACGTTCGGCGAAGAGTCCAGATACGGGGCATACCAGCTGTTGTTCCAAATCTTCGACCAGCCGTCCTTGCCCAACCCTTGGGAGACGTAAGCGTCGATGAGGTTGAACCAATCACCATGAACATTGATGACGGTGTTTGGAGTCACTGTATAGATCAGGTCGCCCAGGACCTGGTTGGCCCCACGCAAACTGTCAGCTGGTTGATAAAGGTCGTTATTCAGCGGATTTGTCTGACTGTCCTCGGAGTGATAGCGGCCATAGTAGCCCGATAAACGCCACTTATCGTTAATGATGTAATCGACCCGATCGGAAAAGTTGAGGTAACTGGTGCCTTGGCTTCCGCTCTTTTGGAAGTTATTCAAATGAAACGGGCCCTGGCCGGCATTATTGGGGTCAGGAAAGAGCTTTGCTTGAGAGGCGGTGATCGGATCGAAGCGGCTCGAAGGGATCACGTTGCCGGCAAACGGAGTACGCACCAGTGTGCCGGTCGAGGGATCGACCGTTGGAGCGATAAACGGATCATAGATCAGGCGTTGCGCGCCGGTGGCGTCCACCGTGGCCGAGAAGTCGCCCCCACGTTCAAGGGGGGTCGGCACCGTCTCCGTGTAGCTGTACGGCGAGTTGATCTTCCAGTCTTCGATGGAGAAGAAGTTGAACAACTTGTTTTTGAGGATCGGATTGCCGAAGGTGCCCCCGTACATGTTTTGGCGCTGTGCGTTCGTGACGTTGCGCGTACGGTCGGCTTCCGCGCTCAGCCAGGGATAGCGGCCAAGATAGAACGCCATCCCATGCCAATCGTTCGTGCCCGACTTGGTTGTCAGGCTGATCAAGCCGCCGGCACTGTGGCCACTGGAAGCGTCCACGCTGTTCTGGCTAACCACGGATTCCTGCACATCGTCCTGGTTCGGCGGATAGCCGGCCTTATGACCGATTCCGATAGGATTGCCGTCCACCAGCAGTTGATTCTTGAGGTTGGTGCCTCCCCCGAGATCGACGCTGTTGGCCGCCCAGGAATTGTACGGAAGCATCTCACCGCGTGTGTTTACGGCTGCCGGCTCGATTAACGTCAGCTTGAAGGGATTGCGATCGAGCCGCGGCGTGTCGTTCGCCATCTTTGTGTCGATCGTCAAGTCTACGTTGCTCGAGGTGGTCTCGAGGAGGGGCGGAGCGGAAGTGACAGTGACCGATTGCTGCAGAGCCCCCGGAGTCAACGTAGCGTCGACGGTTAACTCACTGCTGGACTGCACAACGAGGTTCTGCTGAACATGCCTGGCGAATCCGCCGGCTTCGACGGTTACCGTGTAGGTTCCGGGTTCGACGAAGTCGAACACATAGATGCCGGCATTGTCGGTTGGTTTGGTGGTGACAACCCCCGTGTTGACGTTCGAGAGGGTTACCTTGGCTCCGGGGAGTACCGACCCGGTTTGGTCAGTAACCAATCCGCGAACCTGGCCACGGACGGCCTGAGCCATCGCCGGCAGGTTAAGCAGACATGCGAGCGACACCGTAAGCATTTGTGCCAATAACTTTTTCGATAACATCGGGTAGACCTCCTAAAAGTACGTCTTCTTCTCGAAATCGTGACAACGCGCCATCCTAGGTCCGGACTGGACCGGCTGGGCGTCGTATCGTATAGTGCTTGCGTCAGAATTGTGAGCGGCGGGCACCTCCGTGTCCGGCCAGACAATACTCGCAATTGCTGTCAGATGGAAAATGTTGTGCCCCTTGCAGTCATTTGGAACAAACGGTTGTCCTTGCCGCCGTTGCAGTCTGAACATGAAGTGTTAGAATTGCCAGCCGAATGCTAAGCGTCTCCGGAAACGTCGGCATCGTACAAACGGACCATTATTTTTGGGGCTAAGTTCAGGAGTGTGGTCTCCAGGGGTGGGTTCGGTCGGAACAGGCGCTCGGAAGGAAGTCCGGGAGGAAACGGTCTCGGGGAGATCCCCGGAGACACGTTCGCTCGTAAGCGGATTGTGGCAGCTATGAACGATTTGCGACACTCGTGGCGGTCCGCCTGGGTCCTGCCAGCCGCTCTCCCTGTCTTCCAGTTACTGGTCTTGCCGTTGCATGCTTACGGCCAGCAGCCTGCTGCGCAGACTGTCGTTTTTCATACCATCGCTTCTATTCGATCGCTTTCCTTCGACCAGGCAAACCTTGGTCACCCCGCTTTGATTCGCGGGGTCATTACCCTGTCGGTCGAGGGTGGTTTGGTCGTTCATGACGCAACAGAAGGGATTTGGGTCTATTGGAACAGAGTTAAGGACTATGCACCCGGCGACGAGGTTGAAGTCCAGGGAAGCATCGGTCCAGGCAAGTTCGCTCCCGTTGTAAATGCGGCGTCGGTGCGCAAACTTGGTATTGCTCCTCTTCCCAAGCCTCTTCCTGTGACTTTCAAGCAGCTAAGCTCCGGTGATTTTGAGGCTCAATACGTCACACTCACTGGTTCTATACGTTCTGTGGGCAAGCGCGAACATTCAGCGCGGTTGAAACACCTGATCGTGAGGATCGACAGCGGAAACGGAACCTTGATGGCCACCTTGCCTGGCGACGCCGACGAGCCTCTCGAGCACATGCTTGACGGGACCGTCAGAGTTACCGCAACAGCGATGTCGTCGAAAAACAATAATCGCCAACTGGTAGCTCCTATCCTTGCAATGTCCAGCCTGCAGAACATCGTTCTTCTTCGCCCCCCTTCTTCAGAGCCCTGGTCGACGCCGCTGCTGCCCATCGGGCGTCTCATGCAATGGCGTTCCGGAACCGATCTCCATCACCGGGTACACGTCACTGGGGCGATTACCTATTACCGTCCCGGCGAAAGCCTGGTGATTGAAGACCACGGCTCTGCGGTCTATGCGAGAACGGATCAGTCCAGGGAGCTTTCGCTGGGCGACAGGGTTGACGTGATCGGCTTCCCTGCGCCGCGCGATTCAGGTCCCATTCTTGAGAATGCTATCCTTCGACGTGTCGCTTCGGGTGCCCCTCTCGCTCCCGCTCCGGTCAAACTGGCCAACCTATGTTCGGGCAACTTGAATTACAACCTGATCAGTACTGAGGGAATCCTGGTGCAGCAGCTACACGGTCCATCCCAGCGGACTCTGCTGCTCAGAGACGGATCGGATGTCGTGGAAGCCGAGCTTGACGGCGGGGCGGAACCTAAACTGCGTTCCATTCCCGATGGGAGCACCGTCCGCATTCGTGGCATTATCGCGCTCAGAGTGAGCAGGGCGTGGAACTACGACGTTGCCGGCGCCGAGAAGGTCCATTGCAAGATTCTTCTGCGCTCAGAAGACGATGCCACGCTGGTTCAGATGCCCACCTGGTGGACCGTCCCGCATGCGATCTATGTCGCGGTCGCTCTTGCCGCTTTGGCATTGCTGTTCCTGATCCAGATCATCCGGAGCCTTTACGACCGTGGGCGCCTACAGGCTGTGCTCGCAGAACGGGAGCGGCTCGCGCATGAATTACACGACACCCTGGCCCAGAGCTTCGCTGGGATCGGCTTCCAGCTACAGGCAATCCGCCGGGAGATTCCTCGCGATTTTCGCAATCTCGAGCGGCAGGTGGACCTGGCCCGCGACCTTGTCCGGCATAGCCATAAAGAAGCTCGTCGCACACTCTCTTCTTACAGTGCAGAGACAAACGAACGTTTTGATCTTCTTCGACGCCTTGAAAAGTCAGCCCAAACAATGGCAGAAGGAGGAGCGGTCTGCATTACTTCATCGATTGCAGGAGAGCAGCGCCCACTGCGCCCAGCCATATCCACCGCACTGTTGCGCATCGGGCAGGAAGCCATCGCAAACGCAATTCGCCACGCAGACCCAACCCATTTGGGGATCGCGCTCTTCTATGACGATAACAGGGTTACTCTTTCTGTCACAGACGATGGGACCGGGTTTGTCGAAAGTGGAGATTTGCTTGGATTCGGACTGAGAGGGATGCGAAAGAGAGCAGCCGCAGTGTCGGCAACGTTCGAAATATCCAGCGTGCCGGGAAACGGAACGCAGATATCTGTCGTTGTTCCCAGCCAATCGGCTCTTGGATTTTCCGGGATCCGGCAAGCCTTGTGGCATTACCTGTGGGAGCCCCTGATACATGCGCATTCAGAAGAATGACCCGATTCGCATACTCATCGTAGACGATCATCCCGTTGTTTGTGCGGGGCTGGCCAGTATGTTGGCCGGCCACGAGGAGTTCGAGGTTGTGGGCTCGGTGGCGAGCGGAGAGCGGGCGTTGGCAGTCATACGCCAAGCGGGTCCCGCAGTTATTCTTCTTGATCTGCGTATGCCCGGAATGGATGGGATAGCAGTGCTTCACGCTTTGAAGTCAATGGCCTCTCCGCCCCATGCCCTTGTCCTGACCAGCTTCGAAAAAGATGAAGATATTTATCGTGCGATACGAGCGGGGGCCGCTGGATACTTGCTCAAGGACACCACGGAGGCCGAAATGGTAGCGGCCATCACTCAAGTCTATGGGGGCAAACGTTATATGCCGCGGCATATTGCCGCTCGTCTGGCAGCCCGCAGGATGCGATCCGACCTGACGGGCCGCGAGCAGCAGATACTTGGGTTAGTCGCCCACGGATCGACCAACAAAGAAATCGGCAGGGCAGTCAACATCAGTGAGAATACCGTCCGTCATCATCTGGTCTCGATCATGGAAAAACTACAGGTCTCCGATAGAACCGAGGCTGTCGCGACCGCAATCCGCCAAGGGATTCTCTCTGAAGGGGGATAGGTGCTGCAAGTCGTGTTCCAGAGACTTGTTGTATTTAGCAAAGTGCCCTGCATAAAGATCCAGCGTCATCGCGCATTCGGCAATAGACCTTCTTCTACTAATATGGGAGGCTGGCGATGCCGGGTGGCCTGCTCGTAGGCGTAGGCCCAACCGAGCAAGTCGCCGTCTCTCCACGGCCGGGCTGAGATTTCCAGGCCGAATGGCAAACCATCGGGATAGAATCCGCCGGGCACAACCACAGCGGGAACGCCAATCATGTTCACCCAGTGGGTATCGCTGTGCGGGCCGCCACTGATTTGTCCGTCCTGGGGCATGGTCTCGTCAGGCGGCGGCATCTGTGTTGCCGGATAGACGAAGCCATCCAGATGCAGGCGGTCGAGTGTTTGGTTATAGGCTTCAAGGGTCATGCGCCGTGGAGCGCGGAAGTTGGCCTCGGCTTGCGGATCCGTTTCCAGGGTCACTTGCTTCATCAGGGGCCGGCCATTGTGGCTGTCTTCGCGGTCAGTGATCTCATGCGGCAAGGGAGATCCAACGACTCTTGCATATTCTTGAATGGAACGGTATTGCGGGGGACCATACTCGGCGAGGAAGTTCTCCGTTCCCTCGCTAATGTAGCCCAGGGTGCAGATGCGCGAGGCCGATTCCGCGAAGCTGTCGGGGAGAATGGAGTCATCGAAGACCACGGTCGCACCGGCGGCGCGCAGCCCCTCTAAAGCCTTCATGAATGCAGCCTTGGTCTCCGGCCGTAGCGGGACGCGGGCAGCTGCTCGATCGGCCGCTAGCATGCTCGGCGATTCAGAAGCTGGTACGCCCTGAAAAGGAATCCCTGCTCCTGCAAGAATGAATGCTGGCACGCCGAAGCGCTTACCCTTGAGAGCATCTGGCTTCAGGTATGCGGTGTAGGGACCGGGCTGAGCAAGGCGCTCTTCGCCCGCCATCACGTCGAGGGCGATGGCAGCATCGGTTACGTCGCGCGCAATGGGGCCAGTGTTGTCGAGCAACCAGTCGAGCGGGGCGATGCCGGCGATACTCACCAGCCCACGAGTGGGGAATACACCGACCACCGAGCTGGTGGCAGCCGGCATGCGGATTGAGTTGCCGGTATCTGTTCCATTGCCCAGGACGGCGAAGTTTGCGGTGACTGCAGTGACGGTTCCCCCGGAAGAGCCTCCGGGGCTGAAGCGCACGTCGTAGGCATTGCCGGTACGGCCGAAGGCGGTGCTTCGATTGGTGTCGCTGGCAGCGAAGTCGGGCATATTGGTTTGCCCGAGGATGACAGCGCCGGCAGCCCGCAGTTTGGCCACGATGGCCGCATCTTTCGGCGCGATCAGCTCATGCCCGGGGATCATGTAGCCGCGCCATCCATCGGTGGTGATCAGGCCTTTCACCGAAGTGTTTGCCTTGATGACGATAGGGATGCCCCACAAGGCGCCGTGCGGCGTTGCTTCCGCGTCTTCGCGTGCGGCGGTGGCGAGGGCTCCCGCCGCATCAACGGTTTGTACCGCGCGATAGATCCCGTTGTACTTTGCGATGCGCGCGATATACCACTGCACGACCTGGGTAACGGTGTATTTGTGATCGCGATACATCTGCTCCAGCTTAGGTACGGTGACCTCGAGCAGATCGCGACTCAGGGCATCTTGCGAGCCGGCGGCGAGAGCAGGTGCAGCTGACAGATTGAGCGAGAGGAACAAAAAGCAGGACAGAGTCAGGATCTTCATGAAATTGAGTGGTTGTGCGAAACCTCCGCGCAAAAGCAAGGGGTTGGTGGTGCCTCTGAGAATACGGGGTTTGCCCCGAGAATGACAGGTCAGAGAGATGACGGGCGCTGATAGACTTGGCACCAGGTTCGAGGCCAAATTTCTGCTCCGCGACCGGGGACGATGGCAAAGGCGTACCAGGATTTCCTTACCACCTGGAAGGACGCGGACGCAGACCTGCCTATGTTGGCGGCGGCGAAAAAGGAATACGCCGCTTTGGGAATGAACTTCCGGCCAGGTTTGCCCCCGGTTTCTCTCCTGCAAAAGCGCCACTGAATCATAAGTCATTCTCGTGTAAGCGCTGATAGACTGCTGGCACACGTTCATCGTCCCGTAACTTCTCGTGTAGCCAGGTAAGATGACAATCGCAGAGGGAACACAGTTTGGTCCGTACCGCCTGATCGAGAAGATCGGTTCGGGCGGAATGGGCGAGGTGTATCGAGCCCTGGATACACGTCTGGAGCGCGAGGTCGCGCTGAAGCTGGTTTCCGAGACTTACCTCATTACGGGCGTTGGCAGTGGTTCGCCTTCTCCGGTCACGCCGGTCCACGGAACTCCCAATTCTCACATCTCGCACGAGCGCTTCCTGCGCGAAGCGCGTTCCTCCGCTACCCTCAATCATCCCAACGTGTGCTCCATCCACGACACCGGGGAACATGACGGGCGGCCGTACCTGGTCATGGAACTGCTGCGCGGGGAGACGCTCAAGCACTACCTGGCAAAGACACCTGGAAAGGGATTGACCCCGGACGAGGTAATCTCGTTCAGCCAGCAGGCAGCGTCTGCCCTGGCTGCGGCGCATGCCAAGGGAATCGTCCACCGGGATATCAAGCCGGCTAACCTGTTTGTCGTCGATGCCGGCCGGGGCAAGCGGGTGATCAAGATCCTTGACTTCGGCCTGGCCAAGAAGCAGCCGGGAGTGGGGGTGGCGGAGTCGCGCACCTACGATCTCCCCGGCGGTGGCTTCGGGGACGAGACCGCAGTCGGGCCAGGCACGGCGACCATGGAGCTGACAAGTCCTGGCTCGGCGGTAGGGACGGTGGCCTATATGTCCCCCGAACAGGCGAAGGGTGAGCCGCTGGATGCGCGCACCGACCTGTTCAGCCTGGGAACCGTTATCTATGAAATGGCGACCGGGAAGACGCCCTTCGCCGGTGGCTCCACGGCGGAAGTGTTTGCTGCGTTGCTGCGCGAAAATCCGCCTCCTGCCAGCACTGTAAATCCGGCGATGCCGAAGAAGCTGGATCCCATCGTGGCCAAGCTGCTGGCCAAGGATCCCGCGCAGCGCTATGCCACCGCGGAGCAGGTGCAGGAAGCGTTGGACGGACTGGACCCCCAATTGGGCAAGGCGGCGGTGACCAGTGCCATTGGGCGAAAGTGGCCCTGGGCGATTGCTGCTGTTGTGCTGTTGGCGCTGCTCGCAGGCGGCCTGGCATGGTGGAAGTTTCGTCCGGCTGCGGTACCACCGGCTGGGGAGAGCGCCGCTGGCACTACGCCCAAGGCTGCCAAGGACTCGATCATTCTGGCCGACTTCATCAACCACACCGGCGATCCTGTGTTTGACACCACGTTGAACCAGGCGCTGCAGATCGAGTTGGAGCAATCGCCGGTGATCAATATCGTGAGCCCGCAACACCTGGCGCAGAGTGTGAAATATCTGGGCAAACCGGAGGGCACCGTCGTGACGCCGGAGATTGCGCGGGAGATCGGTGTGCGTGAGGGAGTCAAGGCCATCCTCACAGGAACGATCGCCAACCTGGGCAAGGAGTATGTGGTTACGCTGACCGCGCAGAACACCGCCACCGGGGACGAAATTGTCAGCGAGCAGGCGCAGGCTCCGGACAAGGAGCATGTGTTAGATGCGCTGGGCAAAGCGGCCGCGGCCATTCGCGGGAAGCTGGGGGAGGATCTGGAAAGCATCAAGAAACTGGATACGCCCTTTGGTCAGGCAACGACCTCGTCACTGGAAGCGTTTCGCGCCTATGCACTGGGAGATAGAGCCCATGTGAGTGCGCGCGATATCCCTGAGGCCGAGGGCCACTATCTTCGGGCGGTCGAGCTCGATCCCAACTTTGCCATGGCCTATGCGCGGCTTGGGGTGGTGTACATCAATACCAACCAGGTGGCGAAGGCCGACAGGTATTTTGCCAAGGCTTACGCGCTTTCGAAGAGTGTGAGCGAGCGGGAGCGGCTCTACATCACCGGCCACTACTACCAGAATGTGACCGGCGACATGCCCAAAGTGGTCGAAGCGTTACAGGAGTCTATCCAGACTTATCCCGGCCAAATCGATAGCTACATCAATATCACCGCGGCGTATACGGCGTTAGGGGATTTTGCGAAGGCGCTTCCTTTCGCAGAGAAAGCCGTACAGATGCAACCAGAAGATTCGATTGCGGCCGAAAATCTGTTGGGCACATACAGCGGCTTGAATCGGATGAGTGACGCCCGCGCCGAAATGGAGCGTGCCGACAAACTGGGCATCGACACCAGCACGCTCGATCGCATGGTTCGATTGCAGGTTTATTTCCTGTTGCACGAGCCCAATGAAGTGCAGAAGATCATGATGTTGGTAGCGGGGCAGCCGGATGAGTTTTTGGCAACCCAGGCCTTGGCTGGTACGCAGCTTTTCTCCGGCGAGTACCGTCAAGCGGCAGCAACCACGCAGCGAGCCTACGAGCAAGCTGGCTTGGCGAAGGCTCCGGATGTGCAGGCGAATGCCATTCTGACCAACGCGGCCAGCCGCGGTTTCGCTGGCTTGTGCGAGGGCAATAACGAGGCGGTACAAGAGGCTTTGGCTTTGGATAAGAGCAGGCAAACGCAGTCGTTGGCGGTGTTGACGGCGGGTATCTGCGGCAACGGCAAGCTGGTGGGGTCCATGTCTCAGGACTTAAGCAAGAGGTTCCCCGACGACACGCTGATCCAGCGGGTATTTATTCCTCTGGCGAAAGCTTTCGTGGCTCTTTCCTCGGGACAGCCGCGAGAGGCGATCGAGGATGCAGAGCCGGGGAAGTCGTTTGCCCTGGTTTATCCGACAGCCTATGTGCAGGGCTTGGCGTATCTGCAGCTGCATGACGCAACCCAGGCTGCGAATGCCTTTCGCCTGGCGACGCAGTCTCCGGGTGGCAACCTGCAAACGACGGCGCCTTTTTATGCGCTGGCGCAACTGGGTTTGGCGCGGGCCTATGCCATGAGCGGCGACAAGGCAGAAGCGAAGAAAGCCTATGAGGCATTTCTTACTACCTGGAAGAACGCAGATGCCGATCTGCCCCTGCTGCAGGCGGCTAAGAAGGAATACGCCGCGCTCTAAAGAGCCGCTAGCCAGGATTTCTCACAGCCCGGTCTGCGACAAAGCGCGGGTGCCCCATATCTGCCCGGTTTTGGCAGATGTGGGATTCCACAAACCTCAACCTGTGACTGTGCAGGGCGTAGATGGCCATGGAAAAGATCTGTTGCTGGTAGAGAGTGATCGGTGGACAGCCGTTGAATCCCACATCTGCCAAAACCGGGCAGATATGGGGCACCCGTCACTCGTTACGCATAGAGATCTCACTACTGGCAGCGATTCGTTTATTCGTTTACCCATGGGTTCTGGCAGAAATGCGGGCTAAACCAGGGCTAAACCATGCTCTAGCCCGAGTGTATTAGAACCTGAGATTCTCAAGCTTAAGTGGCGCTGGGTGCCCCATATCCCGCGAAATACGAACGAGACATGGGGTCAATCCCTTGGCCAGTCCATCAAGCTCGTAGGGCCGCCCGCTAAACGTCAACCTAGCGCGGAAGGGCTGGGACAACCTTGTCGGATGAACGAGAGCACCGTAGGCGCGGCACTCCCGCCGCAGCTTTCGCGGCGACTTCCCGCGCGAACAACGAATCTCAAGTCATTGACAGGGCAGCGCTGATAGACTGCTCGCACCGATGGCGATCGCAGAAGGAACACAGTTTGGCCCGTACCGTTTGCTGGAGAAGATCGGCGCCGGCGGCATGGGCGAGGTGTATCGCGTGCTCGACACCCGGCTGGAGCGCGAGGTCGCGCTGAAGCTGGTTTCGGATAGCTATCTGGTTGCGGAGCTGGGCAGCGGATCACCCTCACCACTGGCTCACGACACACCCGCGCAGTCCACACCCCACTCCGGTAGCCATGTGTCGCATGAGCGCTTTCTGCGCGAGGCGCGATCAGCGGCCACCTTGAACCACCCCAACGTGTGCGCGATTTATGACACAGGGGAACAGGACGGCCGGCCCTACCTGGTGATGGAGTTGCTGCGGGGTGAGACGCTGAAAAGATATCTCGCCAAAGCCAGCGGCAATTGCCTGCCGGCGGACGAGGTGGTGGCCTTTGCCCAGCAGGCAGCGGCGGCCCTGGCTGCAGCCCACGCTAAGGGAATTATCCATCGGGATATCAAGCCGGCAAATCTGTTTGTGGTCGACGCTCTGCGCGGCAAACACCAGATCAAGATCCTTGACTTTGGCCTGGCGAAGAAGCAGGCAGCCGTCGATTCCCGCACCTATGGGATACCGGGAAGTGGCAGCTCGGATGAGACCGCGGTAGGTCCGGGAGAAGCAACGCTGGAGCTGACTAGTCCCGGTTCGGCGGTGGGAACAGTTTCGTACATGTCTCCGGAACAGGCGCGTGGCGTGCCATTGGACGCGCGCACAGACTTGTTCAGCCTGGGCGCGGTTATTTACGAGATGGCGACGGGGAAGACTCCCTTCGGCGGCGGGTCGACGGCGGAGGTGTTCGCGGCCCTGTTGCGCGAGGACCCTCCACCGGTGAGCACGGTGAACCCGGCCATGCCGAAGCAGCTGGATCCCATCGTCGCCAAATTGTTGGCCAAGGATGTTGCCCGGCGGTATGCCAGCGCCGAGGAACTGCAGGAAGATTTGGAAGGCTTGAGTGCTTACCCTAGGCCTGCGGCGAAGAAAGCAGCCGCCACGGGGCCAAAGTGGTCGCCAACTTGGTTTTGGATAGCTGCCGTGGCAGTGCTGGTTGTGATTGCGGTTGGACTGGCATGGTGGAAATACCGGCCTGGAGCTGCCCCTGCATCGAGTGGCAGCGAGCCCAGCGCAGCGGGGACCAAGGCCACGAAGGATTCGATCATCCTGGCTGACTTTGTCAACCGCACGGGAGACCCCGTTTTTGACACCACGCTGAACCAGGCGTTGCAGATCGATCTGGAACAGTCGCCAGTGATCAATATCGTGAGCCAGCAACATCTGTTGCAAAGCGTCAAGTATCTGGGCAAGCCCGAAGGCACGGCGGTTACGCCTGCGATTGCCCGGGAGATCGGCGAGCGGGAAGGGATAAAGGCCATCATCACGGGGACCATCGCCAACCTGGGTAAGGAATATGTCATTACATTGACCGCGCAGAACACCGCAACGGGAGATGAAATCGTCAGCGAGCAGGCCCAAGCCCCGGACAAGGAGCACGTCCTGGACGCCGTGGGCAAGGCCGCGGCGACAATGCGAGGCAAGCTGGGCGAGGACCTGGAAAGCATCAAAAAGCTGGACACGCCGTTTGGCCAGGCGACGACGACGTCGCTGGAGGCGTTTCGCGCCTATGCGCTGGGCGACAAAGCGCATGCTAAGGCGCACGACATTCCTGAGGCTGAGGGCCACTACCTGCGCGCCACGGAACTGGATCCCAACTTTGCCATGGCCTACGCGCGGCTGGGAGTGGTGTACATCAATTCAGGCCAGGTGACGAAGGCCAACAAGTATTTTTCCAAGGCTTATGAGTTGTCGAAGAATGTGAGCGAGCGGGAGCGGCTCTACATCACCGGCCACTATTATGAGGTTGTCGCCGGCGATTTACCTAAGGTGATTGAAACCCTGCAGGAAGCGATCCAGGCCTATCCGGGGCAGATAGATAACTACATCAACATCAATGTTGCATATCAGTATTTGGGGCAATATGAGCAAGGGCTCGTCTATGCGCAGAAAGCCGTTGAGCTGGATCCGCAGGATTCGATCGCGGCAGAAAATCTGTTGTCAGACTACGTAGCGCTGGGCCGGATGGCTGAAGCGAAGAAGGAGTTAGAACGGACACAAGGTCTGGGCTTGAATAGCAGCACGGATGACCTGGTGAGTTACATGGTGGCCTATTACATGTTGGGAGAGCCGCAGCAAGTGCAAAGAGTTATGGCGCAGATCGCGGGACGGCAGGATGAGTTTGTCGCGACGCAGTCGCTCGCGGCGATCCAGCAATATGCCGGCCAATATCGGGCGGCTGAGGCGACGATGCGGCGGGCGGTGGAGCAGGCGGCGCGCGCCAAGGCTTCCGATGCGCAGGCTGGTTTTATTTTGGAAGGGGCGTCGGCTCTGGGATTGGCTGGGCTGTGCGAGTCGAACGAGACTGCGGTACAACAGGCCTTGTCGCTGGACAAAAGCAAGCAGACCCAGACCATCGCTACTCTGGCGGCGGCGGTGTGCAGCAATGGCAAACTGGCACTGCCTTTAGTGCAGGAGTTGAGCAAGAAGTTTCCCCAGGACACGCTGATCCAGGATGCCTACGGGCCGCTGTCGAGAGCGTTCGTGGCCTTGGCGGCAGGCCACGCACAGGAAGCAGTGGATGCTGCCGAACCAGCCAAGTCCTTTGATGCGAATCTTCCAGGGTCGTACCTGCAGGGCTTGGCGTACCTTCAACTGCACGATCCCAGCCATGCGCTGAGCGCATTTCAATCTGCGGTTCGGGCCAACTCCGGGACAGTGCAGATGGGGTTTGCGCCTTTTCGCGCGCAAGTGCAACTGGGGTTGGCACGGGCCTATGCCATTGGCGGCGATAAGGCAAGCGCAAAGAAGGCATACGACTCGTTTTTCTCGACATGGAAAGACGCGGACTCAGATCTGCCTATGCTGATAGCGGCCAAGAAGGAATACGCTGCGCTCTAAGCTCAAAAGGGAGAAGTCTTCTTGCGTCGAACTATCTTCATTCCTCTCATTGTTCTTACCCTCCTGTTGGCCGGTTGCAAATCGACGTACTACAAGACGATGCGCACGCTGGGAAAAGAGAAGCGCGACATCCTGGTGCAGCGCATCAAGGATGCTAAGAAGGATCAGGATCAAACCAAGCAGCAACTGCAAACCACCATGGAGTCTTTCCAGGCCCTTACCGGCTTTAAAGGGGGATCACTGGAAAAGTCCTACAAACGCTTGAACTCCGACTACGAGAGCGCCGCATCGCAAGCGGGCAAACTGCATGACAAAATCCAGTCGATCGACCAAGTGAGCAACGATCTGTTCAAGGAGTGGCAGGGTGAAATCAATGCCATGGATAATGGCAAACTGAAGTCGCAGGACACCGTCATGCTGCGCAACGCAAAGTCAGGCCAGGCGACGTATATGCGCGCAATGCGGCGCACCGAGGACCAGATCGCGCCAGTCTTAAAGGCGTTTCACGATCAGGTGCTTTTTCTGAAACACAACTTGAACTCCCGGGCGATCGGGTCACTGAAAGGCACTTCGACCGAACTGCAGGGCGATGTTGCGGACCTGGTCAAGAGCATCGACGCCTCCAGCCAGGAGGCTGACAAGCTCATCTCCTCTCTTGCCGCCTCTGACAACAAAAACTAGCTAAGCTGCCAACAGGTATAATTTCGCGATCTCAATAGTGAGGAAATATGAGTACAGCTGTGACTACTCCGGTAACGCCGGAGCGTATCATGCAGTTCGCCTGGGGATATGTTCCACCACTGGTTCTGGAAGCGGCGATTCGCCACCGCGTTTTTGATTTGCTCGACTCCGGCCCTAAGACAATCTCCCAGGTACACAAAGAGACAGGCGCTTCAGAGCGAGGGCTGTCGGCGGTCATGCATGCGCTGGTAGGCATGAATTTCCTGGCGAAAGATAAGCAAGGTGTGTTTTCACTCACCCCGGAAAGTTCCACATTTCTGGTCAGCAGCAAGCCCGGCTTCCTGGGCGGAATGCTTCGCCATGGTAGCGAGCAACTGATCCCCAAGTGGCTTCACCTGAACAAGATTGTCGAGACCGGCCAGCCGGTAGCATCCGTCAACCAGGAAGGCGCGGGGAGCGATTTCTTTGCGCAATTCGTCAATGATATTTTCCCTACGAGTTATCCCGCTGCGCAGACGCTTAGCCGGCATTTAGGCGAAAGTGGGATGAGTGGGCCGGTGCGCGTACTCGACTTGGCCGCAGGCTCAGGAGTTTGGGGCATCGCGATCGCGCAGGGATCAGAAAAAGTGAGCGTCACCGCGGTAGATTGGCCACAAGTCATCCCCATCACGCGCAAAACCGTTTCCAGATTCGGCCTTGCCGAACGCTATTCATTCGTCGCGGGCGACCTGTTGCAGGCTGACTTTGGCACCGGGCACACCGTGGCAACCCTTGGGCACATTCTGCATAGCGAAGGGAGAGAGCGCAGCCGCGAACTCCTCAAAAAGACGTTTAAGGCGCTTGCCTCCGGGGGAACCATCGTGGTTGCCGAATTTCTCGTGAATGCGGACAGAACGGGTCCACTGAACGGACTCTTCTTTGCGGTAAATATGCTGGTGAACACAGATAGCGGAGATACCTATTCCTTTGAGGAAATCAGCAGCTGGTTAAAAGACGCCGGCTTCGTGAATGCGCGGACACTTGACTCGCCGGGGCCATCACCGCTGGTTCTTGCCACCAAGCCATGAGGGAGCCGTGCCTTGGAGTTTCTACATTTCCAAAGAGGATGGATAGATCGAAAGCTGCGGAATGCGCGAATTTTTCCTGAGTCACCGCTATGATGCTTTGTATCAGGGCACGACTTTAGTCGGGCCGTTGAGCCGCCCAACAAAGATTTGGGCTTTAGCCCCTGAAGTACGTCTTTCTTTCCCTGAAGGGGACGCTTACAGCTGGG
Source organism: uncultured Acidobacteriaceae bacterium (assembly GCA_963717225.1). GTDB lineage: Bacteria > Acidobacteriota > Terriglobia > Terriglobales > Acidobacteriaceae > PALSA-350. Next base: position 508,969 of record CAVQWB010000019.1, read on the forward strand.
GGATGTTGCGGGCGGGAGCTTCAACGGATCGGTGTGCATTGAGTAGCAGAGGGGTGACCGGTTCAAGGTCACCCCTTTATTTGGTTATTTTCCCGCGGCACCATATACAGGCGAGTCAACTTTTTTGAACCCCGATGGTACCTCGAAGGAAGACGATGATACGGGTGCCTGGGAGAAGTTTGATTTCTGTAACGTCATTTCCATCAAGACTGCACTCGTGGTTTGCGTACCATCGGGTGCCGTGGTTGTGGTGGTCGTCGTTGAGTCCGAAGGTGGCGGCGTCTTCTTCCTATGGAAGCCCCCCAATGCGGAACCGCCCAACGCAGACCCCAACATGCCCGCCATCGAGCCGTTAGAACTCGGAGGCGCTGCGGCCGGAGCGGGATCCGAAGTTTGCGCCGAGTTTTGGGCAGCTCCGGGCCCACTTCCGCTGCCACCCATCCTCGTTACTTCCATCACCCGCGTGCCCTGGAGTTTTGCCATCTCCTTGCCCATCTCCGCCATGGCTTCGGCAGATCCTGGCTTGCCGGCGAACATTTGCGACAAGCCTGCATTTTGGTTGGGGCTCGTCATCTGTGCCATTTGTGCTTTGAAGGCCGACAGATCTACTCCCTCCATCAGCTTTTGGGCGTACCGTTTGTCGAAATCCTGGATTTCCTTTACCTCCGGCGGGTCAGGGGTGATCCATGCATCGGTAGTGACCTCATAGGTGACGCTGTTGACCGCGTCCGTGGGAGGCGCATTGGGATCCGTGGCGTGCATTTGTAGCGTGACTATCTGTTCCTGTGCCGTGAACCCGTTGACCTGCTTGGTCACGCCGGTATTCTTGACTGATACGTCGAAGCTGGTCTTCACATCGCTTTTTTTTGGCTGTTGTGCCTGCGGTTCCTGTTTCGCGTTGTCCTGAGCTTGCTGCATCTGCTTGGGCACTTGCTCAAATGCCTGCCGCATCTGGGCGAAGGTCATAACCGTGTAGGTCTTGTTTACGTTGTCGATACGGGTGACGGTTTCCTTGTCGAGATCGATGATCTCGGTGGAATCTTTGCCCACCACGGCCTTCTGGTTGCCATGGATCATGGTTGTCGTGGTGATGGGCGCAAACGCATCGCGCATGGATTTGCTGAGGAAACTGATCGACTTCAATGGGGCCATCAGCGACCCGCCCGTGACCTGAGTCGTTTCCTGGTAGCTTGCGTCGGCGAACGTAAGCCGGCTCGCCAACAGGATGATTCCGAGTACTGCTAGCTTGCGAAAGTTCATTTTCTTGCCTCCGTAATTCGGTCAGTTCCCAAAGAAGTCCGTTTATATGTGTGTCGCGCAGCAGCCAATCGTTACAGATGGCGGGTGGCTTGACGCCTCAACTCCGCGATCGCTCTGTGCCGTTGCGACAAAAGTAGGCTACTGGCCGGTGTCTCGTCTGGGATTCCGGGCCGGTGAGACGGATCGGTGAAACGGCCAGGGACGGGGCATAGACGGCAAAATTATAGGCCCGGGAGACTGGCACAGACCAAAAAGTTCTTATCGCTTAGAAGGCGCATCCAGCTTACCAACAAAATGGCATTCGAAGGGCTCGCGCAGAGATGATATGACCCATCGTCACCTGGGCCGACACCGAGGTAACCAAACCGACAGTGACCTCAAAATCGAATCAGCTGGCGACTCTTTGCCTGGGGAGCCATGACGTTCAGAGGGACGAATCAAAGATAGTTGCTGATTTCGATCAGGTTGAAGTCAGGGTCGCGGATGTAAATCGAAGTCATTTCGCCTAACGCACCGTCGCGTGCCACCGGCCCTAGTTCGATGGCACAGTTGTTGGCATTCAGATGAGCGATTACTTCTTCAAGGGGCGCCTTGGTGATGAAGCACAGGTCCCCTGATCCAGGAGTAGGACGCACTGCCTTTGGCTCGAACTCTTTTCCGACCTGGTGGAGGTTGATCTTCTGCTCTCCGAACCGCAGCGCCTTTCGATTCCCGAACGTGACCAATTCCATGCCCAGAGCAGACGTGTAAAAAACGACGGTTGCATCGATGCTGGCTACGGTGAGAACCAGGTGGTCAAGATGATCGATAACGAATCCCATACCCACATTTTAATTTCTCAAACCATAAGGAAGCCCGGGCGGAAGTGACCCGGGCCTTCTTATTATCCGAAACCGAACACAAGAGGTGTACCCAGGACGACCCTAGTAAAGAATTTTCAGGCCGAACTGAATGATACGCGGTTCGAAAGTACTGGTTATGCTGCCTCCACTGCTGGGCGCGCCGCCAAGGGTTCCACCTAACCCGCTGGCGGGAAGATAAAGGTTCGTGTGATTGAAGGCGTTATACATCTCGGTGCGGAACTGAACCTTGAGGCCTTCCAGAGGCGTGTCAAAGTTTTTGTTCAGCGCAAAATCCGTGGTGTAGTACGCAGGCGTTCTGCCAGGGTTGCGGCTTTCGTTGCCAAAGGGGCTCAGGAGACTTCCACTGGCGCTCTTGGTGGCAGGTAAGGTGAGCGCCGCGTAGTTGACGTATTGAATATACCCGCTCGACAACTTGACCCTCTCGGTCAAAGGTACCCTGGGTATGCGGTTCGGACGGTACTCGTTGGCTCCGCGATAGGTAGCCGCGATTTGAGGCGACAGAGCGTTGGCGGAATTCGGTGTGTAGCCAAGGTTGAAGGGGGTACCCGCCTGCATGGTATTGATCCCACTGAGCTGCCATCCACCCACGATGGTGTTCACCAGGCCATTGCTTTGACCCAGAAACTGTTTTCCACGCCCAAAGGGCAGGTCGTAGACCAGGCTGGTGATGTTGGCGATGGGCAAGTTGTAGTCCGACTGAGCATAGTCGGCGGCGATGTTGTTCGCGTCCTGAGGGGAAGGAGTGTTGCCTTCGAGCGAGGCGCTCGCGTTATCCAACGAATGCGACCATGTGAAGGAATTTAACAAGGTCAGGCCGGCAACCGAGCGTTGTTCATAGCGCACCTGCAGAGCCTGGTACTGCGACCAGAACTCATTCACGGCGGCAGTAATGTCGCTAGGCCACTGGGTGTAAGGCCGGGCGAATCCCGCGGCAGGATTGATCTGATTGGCATTCAGAAAGCCCTGCAGCTTGACCCCGTGGTTGCCAATGAAGGCGATGTCCAACAGACTGTTTTTCGCCAGTTGGTTTTGCACGCCGATGAAGAAATCCTGCACGTAACTGTCGCGGGTGTTTTTGGGAATGTAAGTGATGTTGTCTGTCTTGGGATCGAAAGTGGTGGCCAGACCTTGAGGGAAACCCTGATCCACGGTGCGATAACCAGCCGTGCCCGGCTTCGGCTGGGTTACGGAGACGAACAGCGCGTTGGGGGCATTGATGGCCAGGATGTCGCCCGAGCCGGCCCGCGTGTAATGCACGTAGCTGATACCGTAACCGCCACGGATCACAATCCGCGGAGTGGCCGCATAGGCAAAGCCCAGCCGCGGACCAAAGTCAGCAAAATCCGGATTCACCAGGGTTTTGCCATAAACCCCGCCGGCGGAAACTGGCGTCACGCTGCTGGTAGCCGGATAACCCGGCGTGATGGTCAAAACAGTTTGCGAAACCGGATCGAAGTTTGAAAGCAGATTGTGCTGTTCCGAATAAGGCGATCCATACTCCCAGCGCAGTCCCAGGTTTAAAGGTCAGTTCGGCAAACTTCCAGTCATCCTGGGCGTAGGCGCTTTCCATCGTCTGGCGCAGATGGGCGACGAACAGGTTGGCTAAGGAGTAGTTGTTGGTGGTACCGAAGAGAAAGTCGGCCCAGTAGTTGTCGGTGACGGCGGCGTTGATGCTGGTGCAATTCGGATTGATCGGAACCTTCACCCCGCCCACCGTCGCGCTGGGGCAAAGGCTATAGCCACCGGAGTAGCTGAAAGAACCGTAGAGCGGGTTGTTGTCGTTGACGGCCATCCAGATGTGCTCGTACTCATAGCCAAATTTCAGCGAGTGCTTTCCCTTGACCCAGGTGAAGTTGACCTTGGGATCAAGCAGAGCCGGGTTTTGCCATTGCGGGTTGGTGCTCTGCCGGCCAAACGCGCTGAACCCGGAAATGCTGGTGGAAGGCAGACCACCGGAGACGGTTGGATTAGAGGGCAGGCCGGGAATGGTGATCGCGTTATCGCCGATGGACAGTGAATACTTGCCGGCCTTGGTGCGCGAGAGACCGACACGGGCATCGATGACTTTATTAGCGCCCCACAGGTGGGTGTAGCCAAGCGCCACCTGCTGATCGAGGATCCGGATGGTGCCATTGGTTTGGCCATCGAGTGGTAGCAGGATGGCGGGATAGTTGACGCCTGTCTCCTTGCGGTCGCTCACGCGGACAAACCAGGAACTGGTTGGGTTCTGCTGGTAGTCGAGGCGGAGGTCGCCCTTATCGGAGTCATCGGTAAATGGGACCAGCTTGGAGTAGTCATTGGTCGCCAGTCCAGTCGAAGCCAGCCCACTGGTGGGCAGCCCTGGTATTTGCTTGAAGAAACCGATGATCTGCTGCGAGATGGGACTGATGGCGCTGGCTGGGATGGGGTGGCCGGCCGGGTAAACGGCTCCCGTGATCGGGTTCTGTACGGGAACGACCAGGATGCCGTTGAGCTCGTTCTGCGTCGGGAGCGTTAACACGTTCAGCGGCTTGAGGGTCTGCCGAAAACCTTCGTAGTCGACGAAGTAGAAGAGCTTGTCTTTAAGAATCGGTCCACCGAAGTTCACGCCGAACTGGTTGCGATTGAAGGTTGGCTTCTGGAATGGAATTACGTTTCCCGTGTTGCCGACGATGGTCGGTTTGAAGTAGCCGGCTGCATTGAGATCGGTGTTGCGGAGGAACTCCCACAGAGCCCCATGGAAGCGATTGGTTCCGCTCGCCGAAGCGACGTTAATCGTGGCGCCGGAAGACCGGCCGTATTCGGCATTCTCGTTGTTGGTCACCACATTCCACTGTGAGACCGAGTCCGGAGGAATGGCGATGATCTGGTTGTCAAAGCCCTGGTTGCTCTCGCCATAGGCGTTGTTGTCCATGCCGTCGAGGAGAAAGTTATTGAACATGCTGCGTTGCCCGTTCACGTTGTAGGCGCCCTGACGCACCAGGCTGTTGATCGAGCTGGTGGTGGCGGCCGTCGGGGCTTGCCGGGAGCCGGTGACCAGCGCCAATAGGTCCGAGTAATTCCGGCTGACCAGGGGCAAAGCCTCGGTCTGGTACTGGGTGATCGTCTGGCCTCGCTGGCTTGAGTCGGTCTCAAGTTCCAGAGCCACGTCGGACACTTCGACCGAAGTTTGCGTCTGGCCGACATTCAATTGCAGATCGATGCGCTGCCGGCTGCCGACGGAAATCGTGATGTTCTGAGCCACGGCTTCGGCGTAGTTTGTTGCTTTGGCCGAGATGGTGTAGATGCCCACATGCAGCGAGGGAATTTCATAGTCGCCGCTGCCGTTGCTGGTGGCGGAGCTTTCGATGTTGGTCGCAGTGTTGGTTGCGGTGATCGATGCACCGGCCACAGCCGCCCCGCTTTGGTCTCGGATCGTTCCTACCAGGCTCCCGACGTCGAATTGGGCGTGTGCAACGGAGCCCATGAGCGATAGCGTCACGACTAGAGAAAGAGTGCGAATTGCTTGTCTGATAATGCTGTTCATATCCCACGACGATAGGGAATGTACGGGGAAAGGAAGTTTAAAGGACTGCAAACGGGAGATGAATATGAACGACGAATGAAAGACTTACAAGGCGGTGAACAGGAAGACCGAGTTTCTTCGCGTTAGCTCAAGAGAAGTTTCCGGTCCGTGCCCGCCACAACGCGCCGTCGATGGGATCGACCCCTTTCTGTGGTGCCTGCACGGCGGGAAATTCGCGCTGTACCGCCGCCATCAAGGCGTCTCGAACAGGAGGAACGTTTTCCAGTATGCTGCCCGTGTAGGCGATCGGCGGGGTCCAGCCCGGATCGGTTGAGGCGCGCCGCAACCTTCGGATGACCAGCCGGACTAGGTAAGCAAGATCGTCCCCTTGTTTCCGCAGGAGTGCAGAGGCTATTTCGTCGCCCTGCTCCGCACAACTCAACACCACCCCGGTCAGAGTGGAGAAGTCGGGTGCGGGAAGAGTATTCGCGTATTCCACCAGGTGATGCAGAGAAGATAATTGCCAGAAATCCAGCACCGCGGGTAAAAGCAGTGTTTCTCGTTCCTCGTCCTTAGCCAGAAAGATGGCGCGCAGGCTTTCCAGGCCGATAATGTGCCCGGATCCCTGATCTGCCAGCGCTGGCCCCCACCCTCCGGCAGAAATGAGCTCCCCTGCGATGGTGCGTCCAACCACATTGGAACCCGTGCCTGCCATCACCAACACCCCGGCACGGCCCGGAAAGGCCGCTTCGAGGGCGATCTCGACGTCGCCCAGAATAAGCAAGCCGCCGCCGACTCTGGCGCTAATCGACTCCCGCAGCCAGTCTTTGACCAGCGGAACCGTTTCTCCCGCGGTCCCCACGCAGGTGCGGGTGACGTGGGCCATGGAAATACCTGTGCGCGCGGAAAGTTCGGCCAAAGCCGACTCCAGGTTCTGGCAGGCGGTCACCGCGTCCACGCGCATGCGCTTGATGGTGCCCGTGCGCACTCGCGCCAGCTCGCGTGTTTCATCGGCGAGCACGTAGTCTGTTTTCGTTCCACCGGCATCCAGAGCTAAAAAGAAACTCATTTGGTTAGGCACTCCGGACCCGGCACGCTAGGCAGCGGCAAAGTGGGCCTCAATCTCCTCGAGAGTTTTGCCTTTCGTTTCCGGAAGAAAGAAGGCCGCAGTCACCAGGTAAATCAGGGTGAAACCACAAAATAGGAAAAACATCATGGAATAACCATACTTTCCCACCACCGGCAGGAAGATTGCCGCCAGGGTGGTCGAAACCATCTGGTTGATGACCAGCGCAATACTCATACCATTCGATCGGATGCGCGTGGGCATCAACTCGGATAGCGCGAGCCACACACAAACGCCCGGGCCCAGTGCATAAAACCCTACAAAGCCGTACAAGCCCAGCGCCACCAGCCAGCCATGCACCGCATCCGGCAGTAGACCGATATAGGCGTGCTCAATTTTGAGCGGAGCCGTCCGTGCGGCGTCGAGGTTCACAAAGGGGTCACGGAAGAATGCCTCGACTTTGGTCGAAGGCAGACTCTTCTGCCGGTCGATGGTGACAGGGGCTTCCCCGTCCGCGGAACGCATGGCCCTGGTCGCCCCGTCGAAGCCTCCGTAGGAATAAATCACGGTCAGGGATAACCGGTCGGTGGGGCTCCCTACGAAAGCATTGGGAGGAAGAAGGCGCTTGGCGTCCGCCTGGTTGAAGTGCAGCAGAACATTTTGATCTGGTTGTACCTGGGACTGGATCGCGTCGCGGACGTCGTACCGGTTCTTTTCCGTGCGCAGAAAGAGGACGCCGACAAACAGCAGGCACACGATGATGCCCGATGTTCCCAGGGTGAGCAGGAATTTACGCCCCTTCCGGTCGACCAGTGTCATGCCCACCACGGTCATCAGGAAGTTAAAACCCGTGAACAGTACATAGCCCCAGTGCGCGTGCAGGTCCGACAAGCCGCTTTGCAGCAGGATGTCGGTGTTGTACCCAATAATCGAATTGATCCCCGTCGCCGTGTTGCAGAAGAGAATGACGCAGGCCAGCAGGAACGGGAGAACATATTTACGTTGCAGCAGCGAATCTTTCAACGACCCGCGGGCTACCGAGGCACGTTGGCTGGAGAGAGAGGTCTGCTCCATCTCCTCGATTTCGATCCCGGCTTGCTTGCTGGTTCGCGATCGAAGCAGCGCATTGAGAGCTTGTTCCTTGCGTCCCCGCCTGAAGAGCCAGCGGGGCGACTCCGCTACAAACAGGCTACCCAGCAGAAAGAGAATTCCGGGCGGCATCGACATCCAGAAGATGCGGCGCCAGGCCTGGTCTTTGACGCTCAGCAGGTCCGCCGGCGTCGTGGAACTGGTGAGCCCAGCCACGCGATAGCTGTAATAGATACCGATGAGCGCAGCCAGGAAAATGCCCAGGGTCAGGAGCCATTGGAAAGCTCCTGTGCCTTTTCCCCGATCCTGAGCCGACAGGCACTCCGCCAGGTAGAGGGGAACCACCATGCCTACCAGTCCTCCGCTGACGCCTTGCAACAGGCGGCCGAAGAAAAGGGGGGCGAACCCATGAGAAAGGGCAATGACGGGAATACTCAGAACAAAGATGGCCCCGCTGATCACCATCAGGGGCTTGCGGCCAAGCCAGTCGGCAAGCAGGCCGGCAAAGAGGGTGGAGATGACGCTCCCCAGCAAAACTGCCGCAACGATGATCGAGAGCTGGCTGGCGTTGAGGCCGGAGGTGGCCTCCAGGTAAGGCAGCGCGCCGCCGATGATGCCGACATCCACCCCATAGAGCAGACCGCCCAGCCCCGCGACCAGGAGAAGGAGGCGGTTATACGTGCGGTTGGGACTCAAATCGGCAGGGATTGGCATCGTGGCGACCAGGCAAGAAGGATTGAACTCCAAACCATCAGAATAACCTGCGGCGTCGCGCCGAGGAGCTAGCGAAGCCGGCGCTTGGTTTCCATGAGGGCCTGCTTGGCGGCCATGTCGCTGGCGATGCCGAAGATCATGAATTCGAGTGGTCCGCTGCCCGAGTTGGCAAAGGACTGGCGCTCACCCAGCCGCACTGGAACGGCATCTCCACTGTGGATCTGGGCCGTCTCGGAGCCAATCGTCACGCTGCCATCGCCCGCCATCACGTAGTAGATCTCGCTCATGTCCGGCTTGGAAACAGGACCCACCGTGCTTCCCGGCGGCAAAAGCAGATGATCGACGTACGACCACGTGGTGTAGAACACCGTAGGGTCGAGCACCCGGCGATATTGCACCGTCCCGGTACCGCCGTTCATGTGATCGACCGGTTTCAGCAGAGATCGATCCAGGTGCATGGTAATAAACGCCGGGATCGGGTCAAGGGGAACGCCCACCCGCGGGTCCTCGAGATTAAAAGCGTCGTAAACACCCTTCATCGTGCCGACGTTGAAATTGATCCACTCCACCGGCTTATCGGTAGCGTTATAGATGGCGTGCGAATGACCCAGCCGGGCCGGGGCGCCGGCCGGCCCTTTCAGCGTGGAAGTGCGTTCATCGATGGTGAATTGGGCTTCACCATCGAGGATGATGAACATCTCCTCGCACTGATTGTGGAAGTGGGCGCCGATGCCGCTCTTGGGCTCGATCACCCCACGGTGCATGAAGAATAGATTGGTCTCGAGCGACTGGGCATCGAAGAGCGGCCGGTAATCGAGCGCTCCCGGCCCATCATGGACAGCCTTCATGTTTCGATACTTTGACGGGTCGGCGTGGGCGATTCGCTGGTCGAGCGGCACAACCGGTGTGAGTGGGGCCTGCTGAGCCAGGCACGCTGCCGACGCAAGCGCCAGTAATAGAATTGGGCTCTTGATCATTTACGTCCTCCTATTTCCACAACCGGCGGCCGCAATCCCAGGCGAGCAAGAATGACATAGACCAGGAAACCCGTCGCGAACGCATATAGTGCCGATGGATTGTCGGCTTTTACCAAAGCTGCCGGAATTCCGGGAATATGTTCCGGCATGCCGACCAGGAAGCCGAGGATCCAGGCAATGTAGCCCGCCCAATTGATGCCGCGCCGCGGCCCGGACCATCGTCTGCCCGCCAGCAGGTAATCCGCCGCCATGGCGCCGCAAATGGGGCCAAAGGACGCCGCGATAATACTGAAGAACCCCACCAGGTTGTCGGCCACGCCACTAATGGCCAGGATGGCGCTTATCGTGACACCAATGAGCGTCGACACAGGCCGGGAAATCTTGGGCAGCATGGTGCTGAAGCTGTTGGCCGCGATGAACGCGGAAAAACAGGTCGGCACCAAACAGGCAGCGGCAAAAAGAAAGAACATCACCGGCGCCAGCGCTCCTACGCTGGCAATCGCGGCGGTGTAATCGTAGTTGACGGGCCCACCATTCCTCCCCAGGTACCCGGCCACGGAAAGAATCTCGATCCCACCGGCGATCACTGCCCCGGCAGCAATCCCCGTCAGTCCTCCGAGAACAATGTCCTTTCGGTCGCGGTTATTCATGCCGAAATCGGTGCCCGCCGCCCCCGCGGTGGCAAAGAATCCGACGGTAATGATCAGCGCATTCACAAAACCGGTCCAAGGTTCGTTGTGCGCAGGCTGGTAATGTGGGATCCCGCTCCGGTTAGCCCACAACACGATCAACATCATGAGGAACGGAATCCAATTTAGAAACTTGGCCACCTGGGCGACGTGATGGATCCCCTTGATGGCCACCCACCCGAGGCAGTAAAGCCACACTAAGGCGATGACACTGTAGAGGATCTTCGAGGTCTGGCCCAGGCCCTTCATGATGAAGCTGGTGGCAATGGCGGCATCCACCGCCACCCAGCCAACCTGCAACAGGCCCATCAGTATGCCGGGAATGAGAAATCCACCCGTGGTTCCAAAGGTAGAAGTGCCCACCACGTAAAGCGTTCGCCCGGTCTGCATGCCAAGCATCGCCGGCACATAGTAGTAGAGCCCAAAGCAAAGCAGCCCGGCCACGACTAGGCCCCACAGAACCACCGTGACATTGGCGTAGCCAACCGTTGGCCCGGCCAGTTTGAGGTAATAGCCGACAAAAAGAAAAATGCCGAAGTAGCTGGGGAAGGTGCTCTTGTACCAGGGCACACGGGCGGTGGGCGGTACGGGAACCGACGCGCTTACATATTCCGGAACGTTGCGTTCCATAGGGCTCCTTAGAGAGCGATTTAATTACTGTGGCCCGACAAAAGGCCGCGAGGAGTGGTTTTCCTTGGGAGAAAACCACGAAAAGTTCCTTTGCTTCGGTCTACACCAATTGTTAAACCGCGTTAGACCGCGGTGTAGTCATTCACGGAGTAGTCCGCAAAATGGCTTTCCATTTGCGGCCACACTTCCTGATGTAGATCCATGGCCACCCACTTTTTCTGCAAAGCATGCGACTCGAAAGCGATGCTGAGACGCCATTGGTCCCCTGCCTGGTTCGGACGCAGCAGGTCGACGCCGCGAAAACCTTCCTGGCGGGTAATCGCAGGCCGGAAGACCTCGGTATAGGTCTTTTCCAGGGCCGCTTGTGCCCCCGGTTTCAATTTCATATCAACGAAGAGGACGAACATCGTCACCTCACCATTTCAGTTTGAATACATCGATGGCTGTGCCACCCAGAACTTTCTCATAAACGTCGGGCGCAAGGTCGAGCGCCTTGTACTTTGCAAATTCCACCGGCACGTTGCTGGGAAGATCCGCTCCCAGCATCACCCGATCCGCACCGATAGTGTCGATCATCCAGCGGATATCTTCTCCGATACACCAGGATGTTTCGAGATAGAGGTTACCGCATACAGAGGCAGCCACCTGGGCTTCGGCGGTGAACACCGCGAAGCCGGCATGGGCCAGGATGATTTTCAGGTCAGGATACTTGCGGGCGCCAGGAATACAAAGCGCGGGCAATGCGAAGGGCACTCCGGGGCCGGTGTGGACCATTGCCGGGACGCCGAGAGCGTGGGCCGTGGCAAAAACGCGATCCCCATCTTCCGACAGTGGATTAACCCCGTGCCCGATGGTATGCAGCTTGATGCCGACAAATTTCAGGTCCTTGATGCACCGCTCCATCTCGCGCTCATAAGCGTCGCGAGGCCCGTGCGGCGTGGTGCTGGCTATCCCGAAGAAGCGGCCCGGATGCTTGGCGCACAGCGCAGCGATGCGGTCGTGCGTTTTGGACGCGGTCGTAGCTCCTGGATACGGCTGCACGATGGTCGCATCCACTCCACATTCCTCCATGCGGCGAAGCATGTCCTCTTCTGTGCTGAGCAGGCCAAAAACGCAGCATTCGCCCAGGTGGGCATGGGTGTCAATCTTCTTGGTCATGAATCCTCTCCGTATAAATCAGTGCGCGTGCGGCATCTCGCCCAACTCGGTATCCAGTACGTTCTTCTGCGCCGAGATTCCGACTACCATCAGCTCCAGGTCTGCCGATCCGTTGTTGGTGAAGGAATGCGCTTCGTTAAAGCGAATCGGTACGCCATCGCCCTTGTGGATCGGTGCGGATTCCGCATTCACCTGCACCTCGCCATCGCCATTGAGTACGTAGAAAATCTCTTCCACACCCTTGTGGTAATGCTTGCCGATCGACGCTCCGGGCGGAACGAGGATGTGATCCACGTATGCCCAGTTAGTCAGAAACACATCCGCATCGAGCGCCCGCCGGTACTGTACCGTGCCTTGGCCTCCGAGATAACTCGGGCAGGGTTTCAGTAGCGTCTTATCCAGGTTCATGGTCATGAACGTTGGGATCGCGTCCTTGGGAGCGCCGACCCGCGCATCGTTGAGATTGAAGGCATCGTAGTGGCCCTTGATCTGGGCCACGTTGATGTTCATAAATTCGACCGGCTTATCGGAAGGGTTGTAGATGGCGTGGGAGTGGCCCATCCGGCAGGGCGCCCCCACGGTTCCCTTAAGAACCGAGGTGCGGCCATCGATGGTGAACTCCGCCTGGCCGTCGAAAACGATGAACATCTCTTCCGTCGTGTTATGGAAGTGATGCCCCACGCCTCCACCGGGCATGATTTCGCACCGGTGCATGAAGTTGAGATTGACGTCCATGGCGGAGGGGGGAACCAGAAGTTCGCACGCCATATCCCCGGCACTATTGTGGGACCGGCTGCGAGTGTACTTGCTGGGGTCGGTGTGACCGATCCTGGCCGCCAGGGGAGTCTGCGCCCACAGCGAAGAAAAGGGCAGGAGCGCAAACGCACAAAGAATCCGTAGCAGATACACGGGTCGCATCATATCGTTTCCTCGCATGCTTGTCAGTCGGGGCACAAGGCGGCACCGTCTGCTTAAGCCGCCCAAGAATATATTTCGGGGATCGGAGCGTCAAGACAAAATAGGACCGAGTCAAAGGAAAGTAAATTTGATTCCGTTAATGTGTTGTTTAGTTCGGAAACTAACTATTTTAGGTTCCGGGCAGATAGGGATCTGCAGTTTCCCTCAAATTCAAGCGAATGTTCTCGCAATCCAAACAGAATTGTCACCTCGCCCTGTCCCGGCTTGCCGTGAGACTGCAGCGGAATGTAGAGATCTGCGTTTCTTCGCGTTGTCAGGCCTTCTTTAGATCCACGGCGATTTGATCGGCGGTCGTCTGGACTGCGGCGATAATCTCCTCTTCATGTGCTTTGTCCTTCAGCCGTGTCTTGGGCATCGAGGAGCTGATCGCCGCGGAAACCTGTCCGTTCGGCCCGAAAATAGGCGCGCAGAAGCAGATACCGTCATAAGCACACTCCTCTCGATCGATTGCGTACTTCTGCAGCCGGATATCCTCATATTCCCGGTTCAGATCTTTGCGATCGGTAATGGTGTGCTTGGTGAATCGGTAGGTGCCAAAGCTCCGCAACAATCTTTCCCGTTGCTCCTGCGGCTGAAAGGCAGTGATCGCCTTGCCCAGGGAACTGGCGTTGGGAGGCAGAATGTGCCCGACAACGTTGCTCATTCTGATCACGTGGGGGCTTTCCACCACCGCGATGACTTCGACTCGGTTTTCGAACAAGGCCGCCAGGGTAGAGGTCTCGGCGAGTTCGCGGCTCAATGCCTCCAGGTAGGGCACCCCCACGCGATGCAGCTTACCCAACCATTGGGTCGGCGTGACCGCGTGGATTCCCGGGGCCAGGATGTATTGGCCCCGGCCGTCGACCACTACGCAACCAAGCGTTTCAAGGGTGCGCAGAATTCGAAACGCCGATGTTTTTGAGAGTTGGATGCGCTGCGCTATGTCGTTCATGGACATCGGCTTTAGCTCGGCCTGGAGAAACTCCAGAACCTCCAGCGCCTTGCCCACCGCGCGGGAGAAGTACTGATCTCCGGCGCGCGACTCGGGAGCGGTCTCGGCCTTCGCCAGCTTGGGTGACCCAGCCTTTGCCGGGCGAGCGGTCTTGGTCTTCAGCATAGAGGTTCGATCGACTTCATGATAGCGGAACCCGTGAGCCCGCAGTGGGCAGATGATAGCGGAACATGAACCAAATTGTCGACAAAAGATCCAATTTTCGGAATGTTGTTCAGAAAATGTTTGCGCATCGTTGATTGACGGTGATATAGGTTTCTCCGCACGATTTTTAGGAGGCTGGAGCTGTGGTTAAAAAACAGACAACACAAAATGTGGTTTGGCTGGCAAGCGCCCTTTGTTTTATGGCGGCAATTTTCCTGGTGGGCTCGCAATGCCCGGCACAGATAGCCACTGCCGAATTAAGCGGCAACGTCCTCGACGCTTCCGGCGCGGCGGTCCCCAATGCGACCGTAACCGCCACCAATGTCGAGACCGCCATTGCCCACAAAACCGTCAGTGGGAAGAACGGGGACTATGTGCTCACCGATCTTCCTCCAGGAGACTACAGCCTGACCGTCGAAGCTCCAGGCTTTCGCAAACTTGAACAGACGGGTATCGGGCTTCAGGTCAACCAGCAGGCTCGTGTGGATCTCCCGCTGCAGGTCGGCCAGACCGCTGAAACGGTCAGCGTGACCGGCCATCCCCCGCTGCTCGAATCGGAGTCCTCTTCCGTGGGCACGGTGATCAACCAGCAGCTGGTAAACGAGTTGCCACTGAACGGCCGCAACTTTGTCCAGCTTGCGACCCTCAGCCCAGGGGTAACCGGCGTGGGAGAGTCTGCCAGCGGAACCATCATGAGCGGCACCCGGCCGGACGATCGCCGCGCCAGCTCAGAGATCTTCTCCAATGGTAACCGCGAAGGCGACAATAACTTTCTCTACGACGGCGTGGATAACAACGAGCGCCTCACGCTCTCTGTGACCCTGCGCCCGCCGGTGGATGCGATCCGGGAGTTCAAGATTCAGACCAATCTATATAGCGCCGACGTAGGCCGAAACTCGGGCGCGGTGATTGACGTGATCAGCAAATCGGGAACCAACCAGCTCCACGGTAGTCTATTCGAGTTTCTGCGCAACTCGGATGTGGATGCGCGCACCTACTTCAATACTGCGGGAACCAGCTTCCCCTCGTTCCGCTTGAATCAATTTGGCGGCTCCCTGGGGGGCCCTGTGGTGATACCCAAGGTCTACCACGGCAAAGATAAGACATTCTTTTTCGTCGACTACGAAGGCTTCCGCAACAGCGTACAGATATTCGAGCGGGGCAATATCCCCACTATGCGCATGCGGACTGGCGACTTCGGCGAACTGCTGCCGAATACCCTTATTTACGACCCTTTGACGACCGTACCGGATCCCGCTAGACCCGGCAATTTTCTTCGTACCCCGTTTATCAACAACGTCATTCCACAAGAGCGCTTTGATCCCATCGCATACAAGATGATCAACGCCTACCCCATTCCGACAAGCACTGCCCGGCTGAACAACTATTCGCAAGCCCGCATCCAGGTCCAGGACTACGACCAGGGCGATGTCCGCATCGACGAACAGATAACGGCCAAGGATTCTATCTTCGCCCGCTGGTCGATTCAGAACACAAGCACCATTTCGCCCAGCACCTACGCGCAGACCACCATCCCGGGAATCTCAACTCCGGTAAGTCTTAGCGATGAGGCGTCGTTTGCCGGAACCTCATTCCAGCCAACACAGCATGTGGCGACAAGTTACGTGCGCGTCTTCACGCCGTCGCTGGTGAATGATTTCCGTGTTGGCTTCAATCGCTACCGCCTGGATTACGTCCCCATCAACTTCGCACCAGGAGCGGGCCTGGGTAACGAACTGGGGGTTCCCAATTCCAACGTCACCCCGCGCGAGCAAAACCTGCCTATCTTTTCCCCCGCTACGTATCTTGGCGTGGGCCAAACCCGGTCTCTACCGTTGTATCGCCGGGAGAACACCTTTCAGGAACTCGACAACCTGACTTGGACGAAAGGCGCGCACACCTTCAAGATTGGCGCGGATTTCCGCCGCCGGCAGTTGACGATCTACCAAACCAACCAAGGCAACGGCCGCTTCAATTTCTCCGCCGCGTTTACCGACTCGCGTAATCCAGCAGGCAAGGGCGGCGATGCTGCCGCCAGCTTCCTGCTTGGCTACCCAACTCTCGACGCACACGACTACAACTATCAATTCCCGGGTATACGGATGAATGAAGCCGGGATCTACTTTGCGGATGACTGGCGAGCCACCAAGAACCTGACCATCAACTATGGCATTCGCTGGGACTACTTCAGCCCGCCCGATGAAGCGTTCAACCGGTGGTCTAATTTCGATGTTGCTACCGGCCAGTATCTCGTCGCAGGTGTCGGCGGCGTAGGAGTGAACGCCGGGGTGCTGAAGTATTGGCCGAACTTCGGTCCGCGCCTCGGTGTTGCTTACCAGATGTTCCCGCACACAGTATTTCGTGGTGGTGTCGGCCTTTTCTACAACGCTTCGGGTAGCGAGGCGGGCAACATGCGCCTGGCGCGCAATCTTCCTTTTGGATTGACCTCCCAAATCACGCCCGGGGACGTTACGGTAGGGCCGACGGTAAGCCAGGGCTTTGCTCCTCTCCAACCGATCATCATCCCTCCGACTCCAAATGGAGTCGCATACGGGGTCGCACCGAACTTCCGTCCCTCCTATGCTGAGCAGTTCAACGGAGGTATAGAACAGGAGATTGTCCCCTTGCAGATGGTCTTGAAGTTTGTCGGCGTCGGCAATTTAGGGCGCCACCTGCAAGACAGCTGGAATGCCAATCAGGCGATCCCGGGATCGACCTCGACTGTGTCAAGGCGCCCGCTCTTCGCCCAAGATCCGGCTCAGAGTGACGTCAACTACTACATATCGGATGGCTTTGCGGAGTATTTTGCCTTCCAGTTCACCGCCGACAAGCGTTTGAGCCAGGGAGTGAGCGCGCTGCTCGGTTACGCCTACTCCCACGCCATCGATGATGTGCCGCTGGAATTCGGTGGCGGCGACGCTGGGCCGAATCCTCAGGATCCACGTTTCCCGCATGAGGTCAGCAACTCAATTATCGACCAACGCCAGCGTCTAACCTTGAGCTCGCTATGGGCGTTGCCGTTCGGCAAAGGTCAGAAGTTTCTCAATGACGGCGGTGTGACGGACCTCATTGTGGGCGGCTGGCAACTCAATACAGCCTTGTTCACCCAAAGCGGTCTTTGGTTTTCACCAGTTCTGCAGACCTCTACTACCAACACGGGCACATCCAGCCGTCCTAACATCATTGGTCCTGTGACCTACCCGAAGACTCTCCTCCATTGGTTCAGTCCTTCGGCGTTCGCCACTCCGGCGCCGTACACATACGGCAATGCAGGACGCAACACGCTGCTGGGCCCCGGCCGCACAAACCTTGACACTTCACTCTTCAAAACCTTCCCCATTCACGAACAACTGGTTTTGCAGTTCCGTGTAGAAGCATTTAACGTGTTCAACCATCCGCAGTTCGGATATCCGAATGCGACCGTCGGCAACGCGCAGGTAGGCCAGATTACCTCGATTGTCGGTAACGCACGCAACTTGCAAGGCTCGCTGCGGCTTCAGTTCTAAGAAAATCAGTTATGGACGGAAAGGAGGCTTACCGGAGACTTGCCGTCCATGACATAGAATGCAACCGCCGGATACATCCGCCAAAATGAAATGCCTGAGGACGCAAATGACCCATCCTGTTCAAAAACGCACGTTGACGGTTGCCTTACTCGCGCTGCTGGTTGTTGCGCCCGCAGCCTGGGCAGCCAAACGCGATCTTCGGGTTTACTTCATCGATGTTGAGGGTGGCCAATCCACGCTCTTTGTTACTCCGACGGGTCAGTCTCTGCTCATCGACACCGGATGGCCCGGCAACGAAGGGCGGGATGCGGACCGCATTCTTGCCGCAACCAAGAACGCCGGCATCAGCAAAATTGACTATGTGCTCCTGACCCACTATCACGACGACCATACGGGCGGCATGCCCCAGCTGGTCGACCGGATCCCTGTCGGCACATTCATCGATCATGGGGCCAACATCGATACCAAGCCCGGGGGACCGACGGAGAAAATCTACGCTGCTTATCAGCAGGTGCTGGCCACGGGCAAGTCGAAGCATATGGTCGCGAAGCCCGGCGATGTGTTGCCCATAACCGGCATGAAGGTTACGGTCATCAGCAGCGATGGCAACGTGATCGACCACTCTTTACCCGGCGGCGGGGAGACGAATCAATACTGCAGCACGCCGGAAACCAAGCCCACGGACCACAGTGAAAATTCACACTCGCTGGGAGTGTTGATCAATTTTGGCAAACTCAAAATCCTCGATCTGGGCGATCTCACCTGGGACAAGGAAATGATGTTCATGTGCCCAGTCAATCGGATTGGCAGCATCGACATCCTGGTGGTCTCGCATCATGGCCTCAATGCGAGCTCCAGTCATGCATTGATCGACGGCATCCATCCCCGGGTAGCCATCATGAACAACGCAGCAACCAAAGGAGGATCGCCGCAGGTGATCGATGAAGTGCTGAAGGCTCCTGGTCTGGAGACGCTTTGGCAGCTTCATTTTGCGGAGAAAGCGGGCGCGGAGCACAACACGGCCGCGGAATATATCGCCAATCCTCAAGGCGCGGATCCGGGAAATTATTTTCTTCTAACCGCGAGTCCAAAGGGCAGTTTCACGCTGTATAACTCGGGGACCAAGCAGACCAAGGATTACGCGGCCAGGTAGGGTTCCTCCTGAATCGGCTCTAACGCCGTGTGCAGCATCGAACCTGACGCCTTGTTACATTGGGTCAGGAGAGAACTCCCAGGAGCATAAGCCTTGATTGCAGTGGATTGGGGTACGAGCAATTTCCGTGCGTTTAGGGTCAGTGCAGAGGGAGTCGTCTTTGCCAGGTGCTCTTCGCCGCAGGGCATTCTTCGCGTGGGGGAAGGGAATTTCGAAGAAGCCTTACGTGCCGAGGTGGGTGTCTGGCTGGCAGCGGGAGAAAAGCATATCCTGCTCTGCGGCATGATCGGTAGCCGGCAAGGCTGGGTCGAAGCAGAATATCTTCCTTGCCCGGTCGGGATTGCGGAGCTGGCGGACGCCGTTGTTCCAGTGCCATTTTCCGGGGCGAAAGTGCGATTGGTTCCCGGGGTCATCGGGCCAGACGCCGCGGGTGTGCCGGAGCTGATGCGCGGCGAAGAGACCGCGGCCATGGGCATGTTGGACGCGTGCGCAGGCGCAGGTCTGGTTTGTTTTCCTGGGACCCATTCCAAGTGGATTCAACTGAGCGATCGCAAGATTGTGAGTTTCACTACCTGCATGACCGGCGAGCTCTATGGTGCTCTGCGTAAATGCACCATCCTGGAACGCACCATGACCAGCAACCCCACCGTCGATAAAACTGCGTTTCACAACGGCGTGAATCGCTCCGCGGATTCCGGCGGTCTGCTTCACCATCTTTTCGGCGTGCGCACGCTCCCCCTGATGGGTCAGCTCAAGGAGGAAGTGTCCGCCTCATACCTTTCGGGTTTGCTGATAGGGCATGAGGTGCGCGCGACCATGTCTCGCGGAAGCCACGTTCATCTGGTGGGTGCAGCGCACCTTTGCAGTCTCTATGCACAAGCCATCGAGGCCTGCGGAGGCGCATCAACGCTGGAAGATGAAGACGCCGCTGCACTGGGGCTTGCTGCTGTCGGCAGGAGGCTGCATTGGACGTAAGAGCATGGCTCGAGCGTTGCCCCCTGGTTGCCATCTTGCGCGGCGTTCAGCCGGCTGAGGCAGAATCGATCTGCTCCGCATTGGAACGGGTGGGCATCTGCATCGTTGAGGTTCCTCTCAACTCACCCAAGCCGCTTGAGAGCATTTCACTTCTGTCGCAAAGCTTTGGTAGCCGGATGCTTGTAGGAGCGGGCACACTCACCGCTCCATCCCAGGTTGGGGAAGTGGCCGCGGCCGGCGGGCAGTTGATCGTCACTCCTCACGCGGACACTGCGATTGTGCGCGCGGCTAAACAGGCGGGTCTGTTTGCCTTTCCCGGATTCTTCAACCCGACCGAAGCCTTTGCCTTACTGGAAGCCGGCGCGGATGCGATCAAGCTTTTCCCCGCGGAGGTTCTGGGTCCGCCCATGCTCAAGGCGCTGCGTGCCGTGCTTCCCACGTCGGTCATCGTGATCCCGGTGGGTGGAGTGGACGCGAATCAAGTCGCCCCCTGGATGGCCGCGGGAGCGCTGGGCCTCGGCGTAGGCTCGTCGATTTACAAGCCCGGCGACGACGCTCGTGCTGTGGAGGTAAAGGCAAGAACTTTGATCGAAGCGGTGCGTGCTTGGCAAGGTCGGTAGCGCCGCGAGATATGGGGCACCCGGGCTTGGTTGCCGGGTGGAGAATTTCAGGTTTCAAGTTTGAAGGAGATGTCGAGTTATGAAAAGAAGAGCGTTCCTCCGTTCCCTGGCCGCGACCGCGATTGCGAGCGGCGTGCGCACTTTGCCCTCCTATGCGGCGCCCATGCCGAAGATGAAGATCACCCGGGTGAGAGCCTATCTGCCTCCTCATCCCAATCCGCTGTTTAACCAGAGCGACGTAGTCGTCACCATCGAGACAGACGC
This sequence comes from uncultured Acidobacteriaceae bacterium, assembly GCA_963717225.1. GTDB lineage: Bacteria > Acidobacteriota > Terriglobia > Terriglobales > Acidobacteriaceae > PALSA-350. The sequence continues at coordinate 529,530 of CAVQWB010000019.1, forward strand.
GGGTATCACCGGCATCGGTGAGGGAGGCATGAAAGATACTTTGTCGCAATCGGCGGGGAGGCTCATCGGCCGCGACCCGCAATACATCGAGCGGCTCTGGCAAGACATGAATCGCGCCTTCTTCTACCCCGCAGGCCGGGAGAGAACCGACGCCATCGGCGCACTGGATCTGGCACTCTGGGACATCAAGGGCAAAGTGCAGGGTCTACCGGTCCACCAGCTATTGGGCGGCATGGTGCGCGACCACGTCGAGTGCTATAACACTGCCGGTATCATCCCAGGGGTTACGAAAGAGACCAGTCTGAAGGATCGTGCCCGTCTCACCATCGAAGCCGGCTATCGCGCCTTCCGCTTTGGCGCCTCCGAGGCGCCGGCGAACGGCACGTACAACACCCGCGAGCGCATCAACATCATGCGCGAACAATGCGCCCAGGTGCGGGAAGGTGTTGGCAAAAATGGCGACTGGTGCATCGATTTTCATCAGCGATTCGATTTGCCGGACGCCATCCGCGGCTGCAACTCGATCGAGGATCTGGCACCGTTCTTCGTCGAAGACCCGGTGCGGACTGAGGCGTTTCTTGAAGACCTTCCGATCCTGCGCAGCAAGGTGAATGTTCCGCTCGCTGCCGGCGAGGAATGGGGAAATCGCTGGGACTTCAACAAGCTGGTGGAAAATCACTCCATCGATTTTGTTCGCGCCACGCTGCCCAATGTCGGCGGCATCACGGAGATGATGAAGATTGCTGCGATCTGTGAAACGCACTTTGTCGGCATCGTTCCCCATTTCACCGGTCCCATCGCTACCGCCGCATTAGTCAACTCCCTGGGAACATTTTCGGGTCCACTCCTGATGGAGTACAACTACCAGGGCCGCACACTGGACTACTTGCCTAAGTGCCTGGACTTCAAAGACGGCAAGCTCTACCCCAACGATCGACCCGGCATCGGTGTGGAGCTGGACAACAAGCTACTGACTCAGATTGCCGAAATCACCGAACCAGTCACTGCTCGTGCACAAACCTACTTCCGGCCGGATGGCTCAATTACGAACTGGTAGGAGCGTTATGAAACTATGCCTGATGTTGGCGGCCATGCTGGTATCCCTGGTAGGTTTTTCGCAAACCGCTCCAGCTCGCCCGCCGCTGGCGCAAAGGATCGGGCACACGGATTTGAGCAAGGTCGAGCCTGCGCATTCTCACGGCAGTGTCGGCTTGAGGAAATGCCAGACCCTGGTTCCCGCCAGCGCCATGGACGTTAATCTGAATTTTGTTTTCCGTTGTCAGATGCAACCCGGCGGGGGCGTTGCGGAACACTTCCACAATACCGTGGAGGAGATGTTCACCATCCTCGACGGAGAAGCGGAGTTCACCGTCGATAGTCATACCTCGCGGGTAAAGGGGCCTGCCGGCGCGCCTCAGCGCAGAGGCCACTCACACGCGATTTACAACCCGACCAACGAGTTGGTCGATTACCTGAACATCAACGTCTCCATGACCAAGGGTCATTATGACGCGTTCAACCTTGGGGATTCGCGCGACAAGGTGGCTGTGAAGGATGACATCCCGCAGTTCATGCTGATGCGGCTGGACAAGACGATGCTCCAGCCGGTCGCGAATTATCACGGTGGGCAAGGCACGGTGCAATACCGGCGAGCGCTCGATCCGGATGTGTTCGAGACCAACTGGTCCTACGTGGATCACCTGCTGATTCCGCCCGGAGCGTCGGAAGGATTGCATTACCACACCGGTGTGGAAGAGATCTACTACGTGATGGATGGCACTGGTCAGGTGCAAGTAAATGGGGAAACCGCACCGATTCACAAAGGGGATGGTGTGCCCATCCTGTTCCGCGAGGCGCATTCCTTTACCAACAACGGCTCATCGGATCTGGAGCTTATGATTATCGGTATCTCTGCTGTCAAGGATGCGCTTGACACGGAGCTGGGCGCGCCCCATCCGCCAGGGAGATAGAGCTTGGGAATCAGGATGCCGGATCAATGACTGACAAGAACTATAGCCGCTCGCTGTACGAGGTGCACTGAGGCATGAGTATCGCAGCCGCCGTGTCTACGCGGCGCAACTCGCGGTGGCTGGTGGTCGCCCTCCTCACCCTGGGCGTCATCATTGCTTACACCGACCGTATCAACCTGTCCGCCGCTCTTCCTGCCATTCGGGTAAATTTTCCGCTCACCGCGCAGGCGTCGGGAATTTTGTTGTCGGCCTTCTTCTGGGCATATACGTTGTTGCAAACTCCCTCCGGTTGGGTGGTCGACCGCTTCGGTCTCAAGTGGACTTATGCCGCCGGGCTGTTCGTATGGAGCGCGGCTTCTGCAGCGACTGCGCTGGTGGGCTCGCTCCACGGCCTGATCGCCATTCGCATTGTGCTGGGTATTGGCGAGGCCATCGCTATTCCTGCCAGCATGCGTTATATCCGGGAAAACTTTGCTGAACGCGAACGGGGTCTGCCGATGGGCATTCTTATGTCCGGGACCAAGTACGGACCGGCCATCGGTGCGCCGATTACTACCTATCTCGTTCTTGGCTTCGGATGGAGATGGATGTTCGTGCTCAACGGAGCGCTCGGGATTCTCTGGCTGGTTCCGTGGTTATTCCTGGTAAGGGATCATCGCGGGAGCTCTGCTTTGGCAGAAGAACAGGAGCCGCGCAAATCAGTTTCCTGGGGCGCCATTTTTGGCACGCCGGTCATCTGGGGCACCTGCCTCGCGACTTTTTGCTACATGTACTTTGTCTACTTCTGCATGACGTGGATGCCAACGTATTTCAAGGAGAGATTTGGTTTTTCGTTGACCGCCTCGAGTTGGTATACCTTCCTGTCATTTGCAGGAACGGGGACCATCGCAATCCTGGCAGGCTGGGTGGCCGACCGGCTCATCGCTCGCGGGCGTAATCCGGTTACGGTCCGAAAAGCGTTCACCATAGCCGGTTTCGTGCTGGCGTTCAGCGCGGCCTTCGGAGCCTTCTCGCACTCCACCGCGATCACACTGTTCCTGGCAGTGTTTTCGCTGAGCGGGCTCGGCCTGGCTACCGCGAACTATTGGGCGCTGACCCAGACGTTGACGCCGCGCTCCACCTCCGCCCGCGTGGCAGGTATTCAGAACACGGCCGCAAACATAGCGGGGATCGCGGCCCCATGGATCACCGGCTTGCTGGTCCAAAAAACAGGAAACTTTAACGCGCCGCTGATCGCTGTTGGTTTCTGGCTCCTGGTGGGAATCAGTTGCTATCTCTTCTTAGTCCGGGAGAGATATGCATTGCGCTAGCCGCGTTTTGTCCATATCAGTTCTGAGCATCTGCCTCACGGTCTCTGCGCAAACCGGTGCTGTTGGCGGAGAGTGGCATACCTATGGCGGCGATCTGGGCAATACGCGTTATTCGGCTCTCGATCAGATCAACGCCTTGAACTTCAACCAGCTGCAAATCGCGTGGCGCTTAAGAACCGAAAACTTCGGACCCGAACCTGAATATAAATTTGAGGCGACACCGTTGATGGCCAACGGTGTCCTCTATACAACGGCTGGATCGCGCCGCGCCGTGGTTGCGCTTGATCCAGCAACGGGCGAAGTGCTGTGGATGCACGCGGAGCACGAAGGTACTCGCGCCATGGTTGCTCCGCGGCGCCTCTCTGGCCACGGGCTAGCCTACTGGACAGACGGCAGCTCAGAGCGAATTCTCTATGTGACGCCAGGCTACCGGCTGATCGCGCTCGACGCCAGGACCGGCATACCCATACCCACGTTCGGAAAGGATGGTGTGGTCGATCTACGGTTGAATGACGACCAGGAAATGGACTTGGTGAATGCTGATATTGGGCTGCATTCCACACCTATCGTTGCCGGCAACACGATCATCGTCGGCGCAGCTCATCGACCCGGCGAAGAGCCAAGGAGCAAAACCAACGTCAAGGGCTACGTGCGCGGCTTCGATGTGAAGACGGGCAAGCGCCTCTGGATATTCCACACCATACCGCGGCCAGGCGAATTCGGTTACGACACGTGGGAGAAAGGTTCTGCTGAGTACACGGGAAACACCGGAGTCTGGGCTCAGATCAGCGTAGACGAAGATCTGGGTATGGTCTATCTGCCGGTTGAGTCACCCACACAGGATTCTTATGGAGGCGATCGTCCCGGAAATGCCTTGTTTGCGGAAAGCCTGGTCGCTCTCGATCTAAAGACTGGCCAGCGCAAATGGCATTACCAGTTGGTTCATCATGGGGTGTGGGATTTTGATATTCCATGCGCTCCGGTCCTGGTTGATATTACGGTCAACGGCAAACCGGTCAAAGCCCTGGCGCAGGCAACCAAACAATCCATTCTCTATGTGTTGAATCGAGTGACCGGCGAACCGGTCTGGCCCATCGTGGAGAGGCCCGTGCCCCAGGGCGACGTGCCGGGTGAATGGTACTCATCCACGCAACCGATTCCCACCAAGCCGCCGTTCTACGACCGAAATGGATTCACCACGGACGAACTTATCGATTTCACTCCCGAGCTAAGAGCCCAGGCGCTCAAGCTAGTTTCCCAGTACAAGCTTGGGCCTGTCTTTACCCCGCCGGTGGTCAGCAAAGCCGGCGGACCGTTGGGCACGTTGATCATTGGATATCCCAACGGAGGAACGAATTGGGCCGGTGGATCGTATGATCCGCAAACTCACATCTATTACGTTTTCTCGCAGGGAACCGCGGGTAGCCTGGGGTTAGTTCCGCCGGACGCGAGCTCAGACGTGAGGTACTTCGTCGGTACAGTCCATACCCATGAGCGCGGATTCAATCGCCTGACCATTCAAGGACTGCCGCTAGTGAGACCGCCCTATGGGAAGATCAGCGCCATCAATCTGGATACCGGCGAAATTCTATGGCAGGTCACGCACGGCGAGACGCCGGATGAGATTCGTAACAGTCCGGTGCTCAAAGGGCTGAAGATCCCTCGTACCGGGCGGCCGGGAGTGATCGGCGTGCTAACCACCAAGACCCTCGTCATTGCGGGGGAGGGCGGAGTCTTTACCAACACCGCGGGCGAGAAGGGTGCTCTCCTGCGTGCCTACAACAAGGCCAACGGCAAAGACGCGGGAGCCGTTTACATGCCGTCGGGACAAACCGGTTCGCCGATGACGTACATGCTCCATGGCAGGCAGTACATAGTGGTCGCCATTGGCGGCCCTGGATATCCGGGAGAATTACTGGCCTTCACCTTACCGCAATAGCCGATGTTTTCTTCTCAGATCAAGGGAAGACTTTGCTCAATCAAATGCTTGGTGTCGACGAAGGGGTCGACGTCGGAATCAGATTCCATCGAATAATAGCCTCGATACCCTGAAGCTTTGGCGATGCCGAACAGCTCGGCCAGGGAAGCAGTCTTTCGCATGCCGTGAACGTCCTCGGCGTCTTTCACATGAGCAATATTCCAGGCATGAGCAAACATGTCTTTCACGGCCTGCGCATTGAAGCGTTCATCGCCCCCCATGAGGCCATTGCCAAAATCGGGAAGTGCCCGCAAGTAAGGAGTATGACCCAACTCGATGGCCGAGATGGTTCGCGCAGCAGAAGCGGAAACAGGGTTGTCATTCTCAAGGTTCACCACCACGTTGCGCGTGGCTGCGTAGTCAAGCGTCGGCTTGAGGGCCCGCACCGCCCGGGGGAGATCAGAAGTATCGGAGCACTTCGGGATCCAGACGCGAATACTAGGCGACCCAAGCATGACGGCCACATCGATCCAATGGCGATAGCGAGCATTCCCCTCATTGCGCTTGGCCTCGTCGTCGCTGCACAGCTCAACCTTTTCGTCGACTGGGATGTTCACCGTGTACACGCCGGCAGCGTCGAAGGCCGCACGGAGCTTGCGTACCTCGCTGGGTTCAGTCGAAGTAAAGTGGGCAGTTCAGCGGCTCAATCCCGTGCACGCCAAACTCCTTCGGGATAGAACGTGCGAATGAGGCCAGATCCATCCCCGGCTTCTTCGCGTCCCGGTCGTGATTTCCAGGCGCGATCATCGTTGCCCGGAAAGGATAGGTTGCTACTCCGATCCGGGCACGCGGATCAACCGGAAAAGTCGCCTGTGGCGCCTTTGCGAAAACGGCAGTTGCCGAGCAAACAAGTGCTCCCTTGATGACGCTACGGCGTGTGAATGACTGCATCGTTGACCTGCCAGTTTGATCGCTAATTATTTGGATGTCAGGAAACCCGACTCCGAGGCGGTGACCTCGGTGACGAAACGAAAATCGCCGGGAGTGATGTCGCGCCACAGCGCGAGCCGGTACGCCGCCGCTTGCAGCGGAACAATTTCGAATAGTGGAGCAAGCACGGGCGCAATCTTCGGCCAGGGAACCAGCGACTGTGCGTGCTCGCGGGTGTCACCCACGTCCGCCGCGGGTCCGATCCAACGGACTCTTGCCCCTACAGAAAAGAGATCGTCGGCCAGCGCACGGTCGAGGGCTTGCGTTGGCGGCGGTGTACCGAAAACCACCGCCCGAAAATCGCAGGAGAGAATCTCAGCCGGTCCGTGGCGGAACTGCCCTGAGGACATACCAACCGCTACCGTCTTCGCCGTCTCGTGCAGCAGCAGCGCACCTTCGTAAACGGAGCCGAGCGCTGGTCCGCGGCCCAGCAGGTAGAGCGGACTACCCATGAGCCAATCCTGCCAGTGTTCGCTCTCCCGCAGGCATTCGTCGATGTATGTGGAAAGCACCGGCAGTGCGGCGTCACATGCATCGCTCAGCTTCACGCTTTCCCCGGCCAGCACCTCCTCCGCCAGCAACAGAAGGGTAAGCACGGTGCCGGTGTAGGTTTGCACCGCAATGATTTTGTCCGCCTGGGAGCCGATGGGCAATGTAATATTGGCGAGCTCTTCCAGCCTGGAGCCGGGTACATTCGTGACGCCAAGGACGGTCATTCCGGCCTTAAGCATTTTTTCCGCGAGCAAAACCGGCTCGATCGATTCCCCGGAACGCGAGATCACTACGCCGACGTCTTCGGCCCGCAGAGAAGCGGCGCCGTAGTGCAGCAGTTCGCCGCTCTCCATGGCCTGCACCGTATATCCCTGTTCGCTCAGGCGGCTTACCGCTGCCAGGGCCGCAAACAACGACCCACCCATGCCGGTAAAGATCACTCGTCGTGCCGCATTGCGTATAGGCTCAGCACACGCGCGCAGCTTTGCGTGTTGATCGCTCTGGTGCAGAGCCAGCAATCCGCGGTGGCTTGCGGGCTGCGCCAGGATGTTTTCCAGCATGGGTATGCGGCTCACGCTTTTTTCCTGTTTAGCCACTCATCGACGGGCCGTTCTGCCGTCGGCGTGTAAGGCAAGGTCACCTTATGTCCCAGGCCGGCCGAAGCATAACCCGCATAGATAGCTCCCAATACAACCTTGCCGTCTTCCCCCGTGACCAGCGGGGCTTCCAGGCCCCGTATGGCGCGGGCGAAGTGACGCATCTCCTGGGGGAAACCATAATTCCACAGCTCTTGAAAGACCGGCCAGCTCCAACCTTTGGTTGTGGGTGCCTTTTCGACCGCATAGCCGAAGCCATATTCGCTGTAGGTCGGGAGCGCGTTGCCCATTTGCAGGTTGGCAATCGTAAGCCCGCCTTCGCCGTAGACCTCGATGCGGTCATCCATGCCGCCCCGGCGGGCCCAGCTATTTTCGATAATACTGAAGGCTTTGCCTTCGAATTCGATGATGCTCACAGCTTCGTCATCGAGTTGTGTCTTGTCACCGTGCACGTAGGTACCCAGGTGAGTGTACACACTCATTATTTTGGGCCGCCCGAGAAACCAGTACGCGAAGCCGATGCCGTGGGCGCCGAGGTCGAAGAGGGCTCCGCCGCCTGCTCGCTTCACATCCCAAAACCATTCCGCATGCGGGCCGAAATGCTTCTCACTTTGCTTGATGAGATGGACTTTGCCGAAGGCGCCGGAGTCTGCCATTTCTTTGGCCTTGACATACTTCGGAGTGAAGAAGAGCGACTCGGCATACAGCAGCAGAACTCCGTTGGCACGGCAAGCCCTGATCATTCTGTCGGCCTCGTCGAGCGTGACACAGAGCGGCTTCTCGCAGATGACATGCTTGCCCGCCTCCGCCATAGCAAGGGCCATCTCGCAATGCAGAGCGTTAGGCGCGGTGATGCTGACCGCCTCAATCTGAGGATCTTTGGCCAGTTGCCGGTAATCGCTGTAAACGCCGGGAATCTTATAACGATCGGCCAGAGCTTGCGCATGGGATGCGGTGGGGGAGGCAACCGCCACTACGGACATATCTTCCTCGATCATGCTGATCGCGGCCGCGTGACAATCTGCCTGGAATTGCGAGCCGATGATGCCGACACGCACTGGACCGTTTTTCATGATTCCCTCGCTTACTGTTTGCTCGCTTTAGCATACAAGGCAAGTGCGGCTTGAATCTGCTATCGAGCCACAAACAATAATGTTGCGATTTGCGATCCCTCACCCGACCGGTCCGTAAAGGATAAAAAAAGAATTGGGCTTTACAGGATGTGTGAGAACTCGCTTTTTGAAGGGTACGGGCTTCAGCCCGTACATTAACTACCCAACATAGGACGGGCTTTTAGCCCCTGAGGGCATCTCTTGTGCTCGCTTAAGCAGCCCTCAGCGGCTGAAGCCGATTCATCTTGACTGCTAGACGTACGGCCTAAAGGCCGTACCCTGGAGTTTCTACATTTTCTCGAGCCTAGGGTATGGTTTATCGAGCTTCAGTTTTGGGTTTTGCTTTGTATCAGGGCACGACTTCAGTCGTGCCGTAAAGGAAGGAAAGAGAATTGGGCTTCAGCCCCTGCAATGGCAATCCTGCACGAAATGCATTGCGCATCTATCTATCTATGGTTCAGAACCCCGTTAAAGCAGGACTGATACGCCTACTTGGCAGAGAAGAAGCGCAGGGGCTAAAGCCCATCGTTTTGTTTCTTCTATGTACGGGCTGAAGCCGGTGCCCTTCAAAAAGGGAAGACACAGCCCAGGGGCTAAAGCCCTCATCAGACCCAACCATTGCGGCACGGCTGAAGCCGTGCCCTGATACAAAGCATGAGCGCGGTGACTTGGAATTGGTTCTCACGCACACTCTAAAGCCCATATCTTTGTTTACCTTGAGCGGCACGACTGAAGTCGTGCCCTGATACAAAGCATCAGACCGGTGACTCCAGAAAACTCGCGCATTCCGTGGATCTTGGATGTACCCACCCTCTCCGAAATGTAGAAACTTCATCGTACGGCCTAAAGGCCGTACCCTTCAGAAAGTGGGTTCTCACACACCCTCTTTAGCCCCTGAGGGCAGCGCTTTCCGCGGAGTGGAGCTTTCTTTCCGGTTCTCACACAGACTCGTGTTGCCGAACCAACGACCTCTGATCGCTTCCGTTGCTTCTAATGCAGACGATCAGGCAAAATTGCAGAGCACGCCGCAAGAGCTCTCTTCGGGGGATGTTCTCACCGTAGACGGGCCGCCTCGGGAGACCCTTTTGGATACCCCCGCGTATCGACGTCTGCTCGTCCGCCTTCTCGCACTGCCCATCCTTGCCCTGGCCCTGCTTGCGCTGATTACGGCTTACGGATTTCGCCGGGCGCAACAGAGTGCGCGCCGGGTGGACCGGGCCGACCAGGTGATCGCGCACGCCAGCAACCTGGTCAAACTGATGGTGGATGAAGAAACCGGGCTGCGGGGGTATCTGCTTACCCGCGATCCGGTCTTCCTTGAGCCCTACCATAAAGCTACAAAAGACCTGGATCCCGAGTTCGCAACCCTTTTCAGTTTGACAAGGCGCGACCCTGAACAAACCACCCGCCTGCAGCGCATGCAAACGGCGTCGCGTGCATGGCAGCAGTTTGACCGCGAAACCATTGCGCTTCCCACCCCAGCGTCTGACTTGAAGGCCCAGATGTTTGAGCGCAAGCAGCAAATGGATGCTCTCCGTGCTTCCGCCGATGAGTTCCTTGCCGCTGAGACGCGCATCCGCACTAGCCGGTCATTTACCTCCCTGCGGGTCGATAACCTCACCTTTTATGGGCTCATAGGGCTAGCCGCGATTCTCGGTCTGTTGATTGCCTGGGAGATTAGCCGGCTCTTCGAGAGACTCGCTGGTACTTACAATCTGCAAGTGAAAGAACTGAAGCGACGGGGAGACGAGTCCTACGCCCGCGAGCAATGGCTGAACACCACCCTGCGCAGTATTGGGGATGCGGTGATCGCTTGCGACCCCGAGGGCAAAGTGGTGTTCATGAATGGGGTCGCCGAGCAGCTAACAGGATGGAAAGAAACGGAGGCGGACGGTGTTCTACTCTCTAAGATTTTTGTCATTCATAACCAACGCACACACGCGGTCGTGGAGAACCCGGTGGAAGTGGTGCGGAGGTCCGGCAAGATAGTTGGGATTGCCAACCACACCGTTCTCGTCAGTAAAGATGGGAGCGAATTTCAGGTCGATGATAGCGCCGCTCCCATCCTTGATAAGGACGCGCGCATGATCGGCATCGTCCTTGTGTTCCGCGACATCAGCGAACGCTACGCCTCTGAACGGGCACTGATACGTGCAGAAAAACTGGCGTCGGCCGGGCGCCTGGCGGCAGCCATCGCCCATGAGGTCAATAATCCCCTGGAAGGCCTGGTCAACCTCATCTATCTGGCGCGTAGTGAGGAGGATATCGGAAGTATTCGGCGCCATCTCCTGGAAGCCGAGCGTGAGTTGCAAAGAATCGCCCACATCACACGCCAATCACTGGGCTTTTATCGCGAGAATTCCGCGGCCAGTCTTTTCCGTCCGGATGTTGTTGTCCGTGAAGTCTTCGATTTTTTCTCCTTCCGTGCAACCCAAGCGCACATCGGCCTGCACGTGAACACTAAAACGGAGCAGAAGGCCTGGGGAAACTCCGGAGAATTCCGCCAGGTGATCTCTAATCTGCTTGCCAATAGCCTCGATGCCTGCCAGTCTGGCGACGCAATCTGCGTTAGGGTACGGGCAGCCCGCAGCCCACACGATCCCGCCTTGAAGGGAACGCGCGTGGTGGTAGCTGACACAGGCTGTGGCATTGACCCGGAGAACCTCCACCGTATCTTCGAACCCTTCTTCACCACCAAAAAGGACACCGGTACGGGGTTGGGTTTGTGGGTTTCTCGCGAACTCATCGAGAAGCATGGAGGCCATCTGGGCGTGCGCTCCAGTTCTGCCGGACGTCGCACCGGAACAGTTTTTTCGCTGTTTTTGCCTGGGTCTATCGAAAGAGAGCTTGAAGTAACCAGATTTTAATGTAGAGACCGCAAACGCCAAGACTAGTATGGCGCAAGGCTTGCTCCAGGAGATCAAATGACGACGACGCCCGAGGCTCTCTTCCAATACGAAATTCAGAAATCTGGGGACGAAAGCACTGGCCCAGTCACCACCATCGTTTGCCACGGTAGGGTGGTAGACGAAACCTCGGGTCAACTAAAGGAAGTGGTCAAGCCCCTCATCCCTTTGGGCGGCCGCATCGTGCTCGACCTGACCGACGTGAGCTACATGGATAGCAGCGGTCTGGGAGCCCTGGTGGGACTAAAGGTGTCAGCCCTGAGAGAAGGCTATTGCAGGCTGGAATTGGTGAACCTGTCCCCCCGGGTAAAGGAATTGCTTCGCCTTAGCAACCTGACGCAGTTGTTCTCGTCGTAGGCCGGAAACCCGCGCCCCTCTTTTGAAAGAGGCAGTCCTTCGGAGCTGCCTCTTTTTCTTGCGCCCTCATCAGCTCCGGTAACTTGGCACGATAACCTCTAAGCCAATAACAGATACTGTCTTAATCCGCAACACGCGGGTTACCTCACGGCATAATTCCATCGCCAACCGGCGCAAGTTTCATCCTAAGTCCCCCGAAAGTACTGTTCACGGGAGTAGCTGCCTTGCGTATTTTCAAACTGTCACTACGGCGAGCATCGCGCTTTCCGAGCGCCAGTCTTCCCAGCTAAGTCCGGTCAAGTGCGGAGCGCAGTATGTGGACAGCAAACTTATCAACCAAAGGGCAGAGCCACGCAGCTGCGCTTTGCCTGGCGATGGTTAGTCTAAGTATTGCCGGTTGCGGCTTTAGCCTGAATGAAGCTGCGATTATAAAAATGTCGGCAATCCAGGGCACCGGCAATAACCTGCGTGTGACCCAGACCATGCAGTTTAAGACCGAGGCGCCGGTTACCTGGTCAGTGAATGGTATTCCCGGTGGCAACGCCGACGTTGGCACCATTTCTGGAAACGGCCTGTACACCGCGCCAGGCATCGTACCGTTACCAAACAATCAGGTGACCATTGAAAGCTCCGCAAACATATACCCTTCGTCAAAGGGTAATTACGGTGTTTCTGTTCTGAATCCAATCCCCATCGTGACCACGATTACGCCCGGATCATTTTCCGAGGGGATGGCGCAAATCGTGGTGAACGGATCGGCCTTTGTCTATGGCGCGCAGATTCTGTGGAATGGCGTAGCGGTTCCCACCACCTATATATCAGGTACTCAACTGGTAGCCATCATCACCGAAAATACACCGGGCACTTATCCGGTGACCGTGGTCAACCCCGATCCTGGTTCGGCATCTTCCAAGAGCATCAACGCGCTGGTTCAGCCAGGCCAGGTAGTCATCCAGTTACAACCGTCAGAAACCAGTGTTCGGGTCAACAACACCATCACGATTACTCCGACCGTAACCGGTTCGCAGGATACCGCACTCAACTGGACGGTCAACGGTGTAGCCGGCGGCAACGCCCAGATCGGCACCATCAGCGCCAAAGGCGTCTACACAGCGCCCGCGGTGGTACCGAATCCAAACCTGGTGGTGGTGCAAGCCACCAGTGTCGATAATCCCAACTCCCTCACTATTGTGAATGTCCAGGTTCTGAACCCCGTCCCCATTTTGCTCACTGCTGCGCCTTCTACAGTCAATATCGGTTCGACCTCCGTAGTGCTGTCGGGTGGAAGCTTCATCAATGGCGCGACGGTGCTCGAGAACGGGTCGCCGATACCGACACAGTTCAATTCGTCTACCCAGTTGACTGCGACCGTTGACCCTACCGTTGCCGGTCCATTTGATCTGCAGGTTCTCAATCCCGATCCCGGAGCCTCTGTTTCCGCCGATGTGGTGGAGCAGGTACCGGGCACCCCGCCGACACCACTGGTTCTGCCCCAGGACGCCTCGCGCTTCCTGATGCAGGCAACGTTCGGCGGCTCCGAGGCGGACATCAACCATCTCTCGACCATCGGTTACGACGCCTGGTTCACCGAGCAATTTGCCATTCCTAATACCCTGCACGAGCCCTACGCCGAACGGGCGATCATGCTCAACACCCAGCCCGCATGCGCGGCCACCGACGCCACCTGCAATCAGAAGCTGTTTCTCGAGACCTACGGCGATGATTATTTCGAGCAGCCTTTCTGGAGCAGCGCCCTTACCGGCAAAGATGCATTGCGTAAGCGAGTGCAGTTCGCGCTCAGTGAACTCTTCGTGATCTCAAGCCAGGATGCCATTGTGGGGCAGATGCCGCGCGGCGTTGCCAACTACTACGACATGTTGGGCAATGATGCCTTCACCAACTACCGGCAGTTGCTGCAGGATGTGACACTAAGCCCGATGATGGGGACTTACCTTTCGATTCTGGCCAATGACAAGGGCGACGCTACGCGCGATCCGGACGAGAACTATGCGCGTGAAGTGATGCAGCTGTTAACTATCGGCCTCAATCAGCTCAACCCAGACGGAACAACTCAACTGGATGGCAGCGGAAACCCTATTCCGACTTACGGACTGAATGATGTGGTGGGCATGGCCAAGGTCTTTACCGGGTTTAGCTGGAACATGAACGGCAACACCAGCGAACAGGCGTGGTCAGGTTATGGCGCCGCTTATGCCGGCCCCGGCTTTGGCCAGGACCTGCTGCCTCTGACTGCCTATCCCAGTCATCACTCCACCGATGAGAAGGACTTTCTGGGTGTAACCATACCCCCGGGTTCATCCGACCCAAACGGCGATCTGAAATTCGCGCTCGATACATTGTTTAATCACCCCAACACGCCGGTCTTTGTCTCCAAACAACTGATCCAGCACCTGGTCACCAGCAATCCCAGTCCCGCCTATCTCGAGCGAGTGGCGGCGGTCTTCAAGGATAACGGGCAGGGGACTCGCGGGGATATGAAGGCAGTGATCACCGCCATCCTGATGGATGACGAAGCTCGCAATACAAATTCACCCACATTCACCAGTCCTAACTATGGCAAGGTGCAGGAGCCGTTGGTGCGCTTTGCCCACATGGCCCGCGCGTTCACTGCGGAATCGCGCAGCGGCGCCTTCGATGCAGGCAGCACGGAAGATCCGGCATACGGCTTCGCCGAGATGGCTTCGCGCGCACCCAGCATCTTCAACTGGTTCGCTCCCGGCTATGTGCCCGCCGGCACCAGCATCGAGCAGGCTGGACTTACGGCGCCAGAGATGGAGATCACCGATGTGACCACTGTGATCGGCTATCTCAACTGCATGCAGGCTGCGCTCTCTGGCGGCTACGGTAATAACGGCGACCTTTATATGACGCTGGCTACGGAAACGGCGCTGGCCAACAACCCGGATCAATTGCTGGATCGTGTGAATCTGCTGCTGCTGGCGGGCAATATGTCATCCGCCCTGCGTGGCCAGATTCTGGGTGCGGTCAACGCCATCACCGTCCCTGCTGGCGGCGATGCCACCGCGATCAACAGTGCGCTTTTGGCGCGTGCACAAACCGCCATTTTTCTAACCGTCGCTTCGCCTGAATACACTGCCCAGCATTGACGAAAACAGCACTGAGGAGTTTACCGACCATGCGGAAGATCGACCATTCCCGGCGCCAGTTCATGAAGACGGCCTCCTACGCGGCGATGGCCGGCGTGACGGCAAGTCCGCTGCTGCATAGCATGCGCGCCCTGGCGGCGATGACTTCGCATGCCGCCGCTGCGCCCACTGACTACCGCGCCATCGTGTGTGTGTATCTGCAGGGTGGTAACGACGGCCACGGCACCCTGATCGCCACCGACCCCGATTCCTTCGCAGCCTTTACCCAGGCACGCAGCGGCGCCCAGGGACTGGCCTATTCGATGAGTGATCTGCTGCCGATAGTGCCTACGACTGCGCAGTCTGGCCGCACCTTTGCCCTCAACCCCTATCTCGCTGGAATACAAAATCTCTTCAACGCCGGCCGCTGTGCGCTGGTGGCAAACACCGGAACCCTGATCGCCCCGGTGACCAAGGACCAATGGACCAAGGGTACGGCGACTCTCCCCAGATCGCTGTTCTCACATTTCGACCAGACCAATGCATGGGAGGCGGTTGCCGCTGATGGCGCCAACCGGGGATGGGGAGGCCGCATGGCCGACCTGTTCGAAAGCATGAATACCAATGCTTCCTTTACCTGCATCAGCACCAGCGGTACCAGTCTTTTTCTCTCCGGGCAGACAGCATTTCAGCTGCGCGTGAGCTCGGCCGGTGCTCTGCAGGCGGACGGGCTGGCCAATCCTCTTTTTGGTTCCGCGCAAGGAACGGCCGCACTGCAGTCCATCATCAGTGCCGACGATGCGAATCTCTTCGCGAAAGAATACGCGGTCATCGTTCGCCGCTCGCTGGAGGCGCAGGCAGCGCTTGCCTCTGCCATGGCCCCGGCAGGCCCAACCGGCGTGCCCAACCCCACGCAGTATCTCGACCCAGCGACGGGCAAGCTAACGGATAATGCCCTTGCCAGTTCGCTACAGACGGTTGCCCGCGTCATCGCCGGCCGCACTGCGCTGGGGGTGAGCCGCCAGGTCTTCTTTGTGCAGCTAGGTGGTTTCGACACGCACGATACACAGGCCAAGCGTCATTCGACGTTGCTTAGCCAGCTAGGCGCTGCGTTCGAGTACTTCGATCAGCTTATGGTCACTGCCGGCCTGAGCGGCCAGGTGACGCTCTTTACCGCGTCGGATTTCGGCCGCACACTCACCGCCAACAGCGATGGCACCGATCACGGTTGGGGCAGCCACCACATCGTCGCCGGAGGAGGGGTTGCTGGGCAGAATATCTACGGTGAATACCCCGTCGTGGGCGCCAACCAGGCCAATGACGTGGGTGCGGGCCGGCTGATCCCAACCACGGCCGTCGAGCAATACGGCGGAACGCTGGGAAGGTGGATGGGCCTTTCTGACAGCCAGATCCACGAAGTCTTTCCTAACTTCGGCAACTTCGGCAGCAATCCCTACCTGGGACTGATGGGCTAGTCACGCTGGTTTGCTCCAGGACCATGTCTTGACCAAAGACGCTGGGGCACCCAACGTTTGTTGATAATCGGAATTCTCAAAACAAAGCAGTGACTCAATTCGGCTTGGCGTCGGGATAGACATTCCTCAGCATTCTTTGATCCGCTTCCTTCCGGACTTCTGCGGCGCTGATGGCGTCACTGGGCGGAGCAACGATTTCGAAGTTCCCAAACTCGTCTTTGCCGCGCACCAGTTGCACAATCTGCCGCTCGCTGCCTTGCTGCACCACCTCGGGCGCGATGTAGCGGACGGCAATGCCGATGCGCGCGTAGTTGGAGCGGTTTGCCTGCGAACCGTGCGCGATTCCGATGTGATGCAATGACATTTCACCCGGGGCAAGCTGCAACGCGACCGCCTTCGATTCGTCCACATCGATCTCAATCTCCTGGCCGCGCGACAACGCGTTATCGAGGGCAAACGTTTCTCGCTGCGGGAGCTGCGTCTTCTGGGTTCCCGGCATCACTTGCATGCAGCCGCTCTCCAGCGTACTGGGCGAGAGCGCTATCCATGCGGTGGTGACTTTCGGCGGTTGCAATCCCCAGTACGCCCCGTCCTGGTGCCAGGAGATGAATGCGGCGTCGCCCGGAAACTTGACAAACCAATCCGACCCCCACACCAGCAGGTTGGGGCCAATTGCGCCTTCGACTGCTTCGAGGACCTTGGGATGAGACACGATCTGATAGACCCAGGGGAGCGAAAGATGGGTGAGGCCGTAAACGGCGCGCCGCTCGCGGGGAATCAGCTTGCTCAGGCGATCCCGATTCTGATCGGTGTAATCGTCGAATTGCCGGCGAAACTCCGCTGTCTCGTTGTCGCTGAAAACCTGAAGCGGATAGAGATACCCATTCGCTTCGTAGAATTGCCGTTGCTCCTGGCTCAGACTCATGGCCAATCTTCCTCCTTTCCCAGAAAAGGTTCAATCAACCGGGCCAGGTCGTCCGGTTCGGCCAGAAACGCGTCGTGGCCGTGCGAGGAAATCAACTCCCGGTGCCGGCAACGGACGCCGGCCTTCGCCATGCGGGTGGCGAGGGCCGCTATTTCCGTTGATGGAAACAGCCAGTCCGATGAGATACCCACCAGCATAACTTCAGCCTGGATACGGCGGAATGCAGCGTCCGCAGATGGGTATCCGCGCGTCGGGTCAAAGGTATCCATGGTCCGCGTAATGGCGAGATAGGCGTTGGCGTCGAAGCGCTCGACGAACCGTTCGCCTTGATAGTCGAGGTATCCGGCGACATCGAATCGTTCGCCCGTGAGCCCGCGGCCACGCTCATGCGAAGAGGCCCAGGGATCCTCTCCACTGCGATCCGGCTTGCGCGCAAACCGATGCTCGAACAGATCCGCCGATTTATAGGTGCAGACCGCCAGGGCGCGGGCGAGCGCCAGCCCCTTCCGCGGTGGCTGGTTCGGCGGATAATGCCCACCCTTCCATGCCGGGTCAAGCTGGATCATCTGCCGCTGCAAATGGTTCAGGCCCAGCCCCATGGCCCCCAGGGGCGCGGCCCCAATGGAGATGACCTGCTCGACCAACTCTGGAAACCGGATCGCCAGTTCTAAGGCCTGCATGCCGCCGATGGAAGCACCCATCACCAGCTTGAGGCGATGGATGTTGAGTTCCTGGAGCAGGCGCGCCTGCAAGGTGACAATGTCGCCGATGCTGACCAGGGGAAAGTTCGGGCCATAGCAACTGCCGGTGAGCGGATCGATCGAAGCTGGCCCCGTGGAGCCGTAGCAGGAGCCGATGATATTGATGCCGATGACACAATTGGTGCCGGCCTGGAACAGGCCACCGTCTGAGAACAGGCGGGGCCACCAATCCGCGACGCGGGCCGAGCCGGAGAGCGCGTGGGCAATGAAGATGACGTTGTCACCCGCTGCGTTGGGCTCGCCATAGATGGCATAGTGCAGGGTCGGGGATGCCAGCACCCCGCCGGCTTCGAGGGAGAAAGCCTCGCCTGGAGAAAAGTCTCCCTCGAAACTGGGTGCGACCAGCGCCGCGCTGGGGCTGGCGCTCATCGAGCGCTGAGTGCTTCCACCGGCTTGGCCGAATGACCGTTGGCTACCTCGATTGCATCGTTAAGGTCGGCGAGAATGTCGCGAACATCTTCGATCCCGACCGACAGGCGCACCATCTCGGGGGTGACGCCGGTATCGCGCTGCTCCTCAACGGTGAGCTGGGAATGGGTAGTGGAGGCGGGGTGGATGACCAGCGACTTGGCATCGCCAATGTTGGCCAGCAAAGAGAACAGCTTGAGCGAGTTGATCAGCTTCTTGCCCGCCTCGAAGCCACCCTTGATGCCGAAGGTGACCAGAGAGCTTTGGCCCTCCGGCATGTACTTCTTCGCCCGAGCGGCGTACTTGCTGGAGGAGCAGCCCGGGATAGTTGACCCACTCGATGCCGGGGTGATTGGCCAGATGCTTGGCCACGGCCAGCGCGTTCTGCGAGTGCCTCTCCATGCGCAGGTGAAGTGTCTCCAGCCCTTGCAAAAACAGAAAGGCATTGAAGGGCGCCATGCAGCCACCGGTGTCGCGCAAACCCTGCACCCGGGCTTTGAGAATAAAGGCCAGGGGCCCGAACGCTTCCACGTAGGACAGGCCGTGGTACGACGGGTCAGGCTCGACGAAGTCGCGGAAGCGTCCTGAGGCTTTCCAGTCGAACTTGCCGCCGTCGACGATGACGCCGCCGATCGAGGTTCCGTGGCCACCAATAAACTTGGTGGCCGACTCGACCACGATGTCGGCTCCCCACTCGATGGGCCGGCAAAGAATCGGGGTAGCGGAGGTATTGTCGATCATCAGAGGCACACCCTGCTGGTGGGCGATGCCGGCCAGTTTTTCGACGTCGGCAATGTCGAGCTTGGGATTACCCAGGGTCTCGGTGTAGACGGCTCTGGTTTTCGCGTTGATGGCTGCCTGCAGGCCGTCAAAGTCATCGGCATCGACAAAGCGCACGTTGATGCCAAGGCGCGGAAGGGTGTAGTGGAAAAGGTTGTAGGTGCCGCCATAGAGAGAAGTGGTGGAGACGATTTCGTCTCCGGCGCCGGCCAGGGTGGTAATGGCCAGAGTTTCTGCGGCCTGTCCGGAGGCGGTCGCGAGCGCGGCCGCCCCTCCTTCGAGGGCGGCGATACGCTTCTCGAAGACGTCGGTTGTCGGGTTCATGATGCGGGTATAGATGTTGCCGAATTCCTGCAGGCCAAAGAGCCTGGCGGCGTGATCGGCATCCTTAAAGACATAAGAGGTGGTCTGGTAGATGGGGACGGCGCGTGATCCGGTCGTGGGGTCAGGTTCCTGCCCGGCATGCACGGAAAGTGTTGCGAGATGCTGCTTCTTGCTTTCTGACATCTGGTTTCTCCTCTGGAAATCTCGCTGCAAGCGAAAGGCCCGCAGTCTGGGTTGACCGCAGGCCTCTCGAGAAACTTGGTTTGGCAGCTTTCAGCCCTTTGGCCAGTCTCCCTGGGTGCCCGCATCGATGCGCATACAGCAACAGCGTGGATGGCCGGTAAGGCTGGCGTGGTCAAAAGCCATGATCCCAGTATTAAAACATCTTCACTTCTACTCTGCACAGGGCGGGACGGCGGACAGCGCCCCCTTTGACGAAAAGCCGCGCCGGCAGGGCGATGTCAGTGGGGTACCCGTCATTTGCTGCAATCTGACACTCCTCCTCGGTTACAGGTTCTGACTCCTTGCCTTTTTAGCCGATCAACAGACAGGATGGCACCACGGATACTGACGCAAAAGTGTGATCTGACTGCGCAAATTTTGGGGAGTAGTATGGGTTCCGCGTCCAATCTGACCCTGTCGTCAGGAAAGGAGGCAAGTATGAATGACCTTCAACGTCGCAGGTCATCCGGCCTCGTTTTTTGTATTGTTTTCTCTCTCGTGGTGTGCGTTCACACCACCTTTGCCGCAACTCCCAACTCGTCTCCTTCTGCCACCGATGTGGCCACCCCACCTGCGACCGCCGCGCTCTCGCCCGAGATTGAAGGCGATCTGCTTATGGTTCACCGAAGCTACGCTGCCGCGATTGAGGCTTACGAACGCGAAAACCAGCGAACCGCTGTGATCTGGAACAAAATCGGTGTCGCTTACCACCACATGTTTGCCCTCGATCAGGCGCGCAAGTATTACCAGCACGCGCTGGCCATGAATCCGAGCTATGCCGACGCGCTCAACAACCTGGCCGCGGTCTACCATGGTCAACACGAATACAAGCAAGCGGAACGCACCTACAAGCAGGCGCTCAAGTATGCTCCGAATGCGGCGATCACCTACTGCAACCTGGGCACGGCGTATTTCGCAGATGAGAAATACAAGCCCGGGATGGAAGCGTATCGCAAGGCGCTGGCGTTGAACCCGCAACATCTTCGATCCTGGGCAAACGCAAATTGTTCAGGAAACCAGTACGCGCCGGCAGCTGGTCGCGGTCAACTACTACCTGGCCAAGACCTACGCCACGGCGGGGAAGATGCAGGAATCCCTGGTTTACCTGCGCAAGGCGTTGGAAGCCGGCTTCAAAGACAGAAAGCTGTTGATGAAGGATAAGGAGTTTGCCGCGCTGCGATCCACCCCGGAGTTTCACCAGCTGATGGAACAGCACGGGGGCGAATAAAGAGCCGCGGGCCGGCGGAAATGTTGGGTGCCCCGACGCATTTCCGGCGAGGATCGCATTTGAGGCCGCATTCTGCCTTTTGCGGGCGTGTGGCTAAAAAAGGAGCGCCCTATGAGCGATAATCGCGAGAAGTCAGCCCCGGGGATAGAGTGTGGCCCAGTTTCTTACTTGGTTCAAGGGCTTAGGCGAGAAAATTTCCAACTATGCTGGGGATCCACCAAATAAACAACGAACGCGGTGATTTTCCGGCGCCGGTCATCGAATCCCTCCCCCGAAAGAATCGATGGACCGACGGCGAAGCATCACCGCGTCTCCTTTTAGAATACTGTTTAAAGGCTGGCCAGCCGGGACGATGCAGTCTGGGTAACAGGAAGGCAGTAGCTAGAGAGTTACCCCCTGCCTTCTGAGGCGCTGGGAGGGGTGGATGACGCTGCCGGTTTTGGATCCGCAACCGACGAATCCACAAGAAACGGAGATGGCCGCGGTGCTCCGGGAGTTCCGCACGGAATCCGGGCGAACCCTGCTTTCGCTGCTGGATGAGTCTCCCATTCTGCTGATTTTCCTTCGTCATTTTGGATGCTCTTTTTGCCGGCAGACGCTGGAGGATGTTTCCCGGATTCGTGGGGAGATTGAGGGGCGAGGCGTGCGGCCGGTCTTCGTGCACCTCGGAACGCCGGAGCGGGCCAAGCCGTACTTCGACTACTACCATCTTTCGGATGTGGAGCGGGTGAGCGATCCGGACGCTTCGTTGTATGGGAGCTCAGTCTTTGAGCTGCCACGAAAGAACGTTTTTTCCCAGTTACTGGTTCCCGCGGTATGGAAGAGCTGGCTGCAGGGCGGCGCGGCGCGCAAGCATGGCATTGGGTTGATTAAGGAAGATGCGGATCAGATGCCGGGGATTTTCTTCCTGCGAGACCGGGGGATTGTTCGGGCTTTTCGGTATAAGACGATTGCGGATGAGCCGGATTATTTGGGGTTGATTGGGTAGGGGTTCGCTACAGTTTGGCCGCTCCCCTTTTCCACACGGACACGGTGACAATATTGAGGCGGATTCGCGGCGCACGGTGACCTGTTTATTATTATGTATACGTATTAATCCGCGCCAATACGCCGCAAGGCAATCTGCTAAATCAATGTAAAAGAAATAGATATAGTTACCGGAGTGGTACCCGCTCCCGGTATAGCCCCGGCCTTCCATTACCAAAGACTCGCTAACGGTTTTATTTCGGTTTGATCGAAAGAGGGCCTGGGCTAAGCTACTCAATAGCTAGGCAGTAGTCCTGGCAAATCGTGCTAAGGTCAGCGCACTAATATTAAACATTTGTCATTGAGCTAACTGTCTCGAGCACGAATCTCGGCGTCCCCCGCGCCCAGAGTCAATACGCATGAGCTATCCGAGCGGCGTAACCCAAAAGACATGAGACGCAGGATGTTTTTGCTTAACCCGCGGACCTATTCAGTGCCATCGATGCTGATGTTGGGGCCTGAGCAACGACGAGGACTCATGTCGGCCCCTAGACGGTGCGGTGATTGTGCACTGATGCAGAGGTGTGTTTGAAAATCATATTGAGAGAGTTCGGAGGCCTGGGCAACCAGTTTTTTCGGTACGCTGCCCTGCGGTACTATGCAAAGCGCCACGGCGCGGAAATGACAATATCGATCGACCCGGAGTGGAATGCGCAATCTTTTGGGTATCCACGGCCTTGCTTGTTACAACACTATTCGATCCCGGCGCCGATGGAGGAACGTTCGCTTTCCGAGCGCATCCTCTTCACAGAAAAACCCTGGCTGCGGTTTGTGTCTGCCCCGTTCACGAGAGCGATGCGGAGCCAAGTCTTTGTGCAGCGCCCTTCCGATCGTTACTTCTTCTCGCCGGATGTGCCGGTCAGGCGCACCACCAAGACCTTGTATCTTCTCGGGTATTGGCACACGTACAGCATGGTGGATAAGGTTGCCGATGAGTTACGGTCGGAATTGAGGCTGAAAAAACCTGCACAGGGAAAAAACCTTGAGGTATTGGAGAGAATTCGCCGGAGTCAGTCGGTGTCGCTTCACGTGCGACGCGGAGATTGCAAAAATCCAGCAACTCTCAGGGTCGAATTACCGCTTGAGTATTATGCAATCGCCATCTCCACGCTAAAGGAACGGTTGGCAAACCCTACTTTTTTTGTGTTCTCCGACGATATCCCGTTTGTCAAAGGATACCTGCCGCAAGATATCCAGGCTGTGTTTGTCGACCACAATGACGATTTCAGTGCCCATGAGGATATGCGGCTCATGTCGTCCTGCCAGCACCACATTATTGCTAACAGTACCTTTTCCTGGTGGGGGGCATGGCTGAATTCAAGGCCGGACAAGATCGTCATTGCGCCAAAGCAATGGGATCTCACGGAGGATAGTTACTACCCTGATCTATTACCGCCAGCCTGGATGTCTATGGATATTGCTTCTTCGCATCTCTTCAGCCGTTCTTCGTATCCCCACATGCAAGAGGAATCGTTTGCGAGCGAACCTTCATCTTTATGCGGGGCGTAGAGGAGAGATAAGGGGTATCCGGGACTCACCCACGCCTTTAAAGCGTACTCTAAGCGTAGAAGCCAACTTGCCTTACGATGCTTCCTGGCTGATTCATACAAGCCCTCAAGTTAACTATGGAAAATGTTCTCATTTTTAGACGAGCACTCTTGCCAATTTCTGAAACCTTCATTGAAGCCCAGGCGGGCGCGCTGCGATCGTTTCGCCCGCAATACGCGGGCCTGCTTCCGGCGGCCAAAAGTTTAACTCTGGCTCATGGTGCTATTTTACTAGCGCCGACCCGCTCCCTTCGCTCTTTGGGCGGTGCCCATTTCTACGATTTGACTGGCATAGCCCCGCGGTTTCACCGGCGGGCTCGTCTTGCGCAGCCGGCTCTGATCCACGCTCATTTTGCGCTCGACGGTTCGACTGCTCTACCGCTGGCCGCCGCACTCCGGGTTCCACTGGTGGTAACTCTTCATGGCTACGACGTAACCATGGGAGACAAATACCTCGGTAGAACACTGGCCGGTAAGTTGTATCTGCGACGCCGGCAACAGCTCTGGGACCGTACTTCGCTCTTTCTATGTATTTCCGAGTTCATCCGCAGCAAGGCTCTGGAGGCTGGATTTCCAAAGGAGAAGCTGCGTGTACATTTTATCGGCATCGATCGCCAGAGTTTTCGTCCGGCGGGCGATCGCACCGGCAAATTGGTGCTCTTTGTGGGCCGGCTAGTCGAAAAAAAAGGCTGCATCCATTTACTCCGTGCCATGCGTCGCGTGCAGGATCTGGAGCCGTCTGCTCGTCTTGTGATCGTGGGCGATGGCCCTTTGCGCGCCTCGCTGGAAAAGTCTGCGCAAGCGCTAAAGTTACAAGTTGAGTTCCTAGGTAGCCAACCAGGGTCTGTGGTACGGGAGTCAATCCGCCGTGCCAGCTTGCTTTGTATACCCAGCATCACTGGCGTCGATGGAGGGAGCGAAGGCTTGGGCATGGTTATTCTGGAGGCGCAGGCGATGGGACGGCCGGTGGTCGGCTTCCGCTCTGGCGGGATTCCCGAGGCAATCAGCGAAGGAGTCACAGGATTGTTGGCGCCCGCCGGTGATGAGGCTAGCCTGGCCCAGCAAATCCTGCGTTATTTGCAAGACGAGGCGTTCTGGCAAAGCTCAAGCAGTGAGGGGATCAATTGGGTTGCAGATCGCTTTGACCTCAATCGCCAAACCAGGGAATTGGAAGCCATATACAGAGAATGCCAGTCCTCTTTCATGTAGCCCGCGTCGCTGCAACCAACTTTCGGATGTCTACAACAACGTCCTGGCCGAAGTGCAAGCGGCTCTAAGGCGCATGGCCGACCTTGTGGTTAACACGAAGGACGCCAGGAATGAGTCAACCAACCGCTCGCAGTCTGGATCAATTCCACCGCTCGCCCAAAGCGTTCCGAGACCGTTACAGAAGATTGCCTTTCCCAAGGGTTGCAAGGCCGGGAATTGTTCGTGCAGGCAAATACCAGTTAATAGTCCAGTTCGACCAAAGACACGCCGCTTGCCCTCCTGTCGATTGGTATAAGCGTTGTCCCCGTGGATGCGTTGAAGCGATAGCTCTTGAGAATCCATCCAGCCCTTGGTTAGAGAGAGAGCAACGAACTTTATGTAATTATCGCTTGTGATGCGGATCAATTCCGACATCGGGAGTATGCGGGCCAAGGTATCACGGCGGAATGACATGCCGGACGTGGCCGTGGGAAGGAAGGGAGGTTTACCGGAGGCTGTGGCCTTTCGACCGTCCAATTCTCCGAACCTGTTGCGCACCTGTATCCGAGTAGAATTCTCGATTCCCTCACCAAAGATGCGCAAGCGGTTGAAGCACCAACCAACTTGAGGTTGGCGACCAAAGATTTCAACGACGCGATTTACTTTCTCAGGTGCGAAGAGGTCATCGGAATCCAGAAAGCAGATGATTTCTCCCTTGCTGGCCGCGAACCCCGCATTGAAGGCAGACGCCTGGCCGCCGTTCTCTTTTGCCAGGAGCCGCACACGATGAGCGTAGCGAGCGATCACCTGGAGGGAATCGTCGGTCGATCCGTCGTCGACTACGACAATCTCGGTATGCTCATAAGTTTGCGCCAATACGCTTTCGATGGCTTCACTGATAAATCGCCCATAGTTATAGTTGTTGATCAGGATACTGACTAGCGGCCTAGAGTTCATTTACTGGGGCTCCCATGAGTACACCCGCGCCGTACAGACGGACAGGAAATCGTAATTTGCGATGTGCCAAGATGATCCCTCGACATTTTTTGTACAAGACCCTGGAACTGCCAGTTAACTTAACGTCGTGCCGGATCCTGCGGGGGTAGCAGCTCTTGCGGTGTCAAGGAACCATTTGTCACGGATGGTCCGCCGCGCGCCGGGAGTTACCAGGAACGTGGCCAACAAAAGCGCAATGTTAAGAGGGTTTGGGGATCCGCGGAAGACACATTCCCGTAACAGCCGGAAAAGGCCACGCATACCTGCCTGATCCCGCACCGCGGGCCCGGCGCACGACCCAACGATAAAACGGGAATAGGCACGCCGGGTCATCAGCCCGCGGTTTTGCTTGCCCCAGGCAAGACGTTTCTCCCAATGCAGACCGGCAGTAATCGTAGCGCGCTGCTCCGGGGCGTGATATACGGAAAGTGACTCCTCCACAACCTCGAGCTTTACCTCGGGGTGTGAGTTGGCGCGGAGAAACCAATCGATATCATGGAACCCTTTCAGTTCCTTGCGAAACGGCACCTCCAGAAGGAGTGCGCGGGAACAGAAGAAGGTGGAAGTTTGGAAGTAGCACAGGAAATCGAACATATATTCACAGATCGATTCCCCTGGACGGGGAAGTCTACGCGGCCGCACGACATCTTCCCGGAGCGCTGAGCGCTCCACGAATGTGCACACGACAAGCACGCGATCTGCGATGCTGGCCTCGGCGGCTGCCAGTTGTTTTTCAATTTTGCCTGGAAGCCATTCATCATCGTCGTCCAGTAAGGCGATCCACTGCCCTCTGGATGCCTGGACTCCAAGATTGCGTGCTTCGGCGCCGCCGACAGAGTTTTCGAGTGCAACCACGCGCAGCCTAGGGTCGGAAATCTCCCCTAGCGCCTGAACGGTGACTCGATCCGGTCCATCCACGACCACAATTACTTCGATCCCGCTGAAAGTCTGTTCCAGCGCACTCATCACGGACCGCACTACCAGGTCTGGTCGATTTCGAGTAGGGATCACCGTACTCACTGTAGGAGTTGGGAGATTCATTGGCCCTCGTATTCGAACGATAGAAATGCTATGGGAGCGTGTAGATACTCGCACTCGTTGCAGCCGCAACGACGCCGCTTGACTCTACTGCCAAGTTTCTCAGGTAGCTGAAAGGTACATAGACGATATCTCCCGCCTGCAAGGCGATATCGGATTGCTTTCCTTTTTGCATGGCGCTTAGTGGCAGTGGCTTATCGGTGTAACCCGTAAGCCCATCTCTGCGAATGAGGCGTGCGTGCGATGGAACTGCTGAATGGTTTGTGCCCCCTGCGGCGGCAACCACCTGCAGGGCGGTGAGTTGGGAGCTGTTGTTGCTCATAATATAGCCGCCAGGGGTTTTCACGTCGCCGAGTACATAGACCAGACCGGCCTTGGAGACGATGACCTTATCGCCGGGATAAACCAGGACCGCATCATCAATCGCATTCCTGGCGTTATTGGAGAAGAAGAAGTTTACTTTGCTCGCCGGGTCGCTGTGACGCTCAATGGTGATGGAACGATCGGCAACGCCGGTAAGCCCGCCCGCGAGTGCGATCATGTCAAAGATGCTGCGTGGCGCAGTGATAGGAAACGTACCCGGCGCCTTGACCTGGCCCAGCACCGCGACGTTCTGCGTGGCATATTGGTCCACGGTTACCGTCACCTGTGGATGCTTCATGAAGTTGCCGGCGATGAGCTTTTGCTGGATTCTGGCAGCGGCGTCTGCCGGAGTAAGTCCCGACACGCTTACGTTGCCCAGGAGCATCAATGGGATCTCGCCTGCATCGGTGACTCGAGGACGTTGCTCCAGGTCCGGGGTCTCAAAGACCAGGATATGCAATTGGTCCCCAGGCCCAATGAGCAGGCTTTCCGTTTGCGCACGCATTTGCCGGCCGCCGAACAATACTATGCAGAGCAAGAGGAGCGAGGGTTTAAGCGCTCGCATGTGTGTCTCCCCGGTATGATTTGGTGGAAGCAAAGCCGTAATAGTTTTGATAAGCATTGGACCCGGGTCTAACGCCGTTCAGCACGACACGCACCCGTGCTCGATCGACATGCTCTTCGATCAACTGATAGGCGCGCCTGAATGAAAGGCGCGGCGTGAGTCCGCAACGTGCCACCATGATGGTGGTATCTGCCATTCCTGCCAGTGGTATGGCATCTGTTACGGCGAGGACCGGCGGCCCGTCCAGTACCACGAGGTCGAACTGGGCGCGCCACGTGTGAACCAACAGGCGCATCCGGGCCGAGTCGATAAGCTCTGCAGGATCAGGCGGGATAGGTCCAGCGGGCAGGATGGTCAAGGCCGGAAGGTCGTCCAGCGATAGCGCAGCTCCTAATCCTGCGTCACCGTTATCCCTCGAGGCCAGTACTGCACTCAAGCCACCCGTACCCAAAGATTCCAGATCCTGGCTCATCCTGGGCCGTCGCAGGTCTGCTTCCACCAGTAGCACTTTCTTGCCTTGCTTTGCTAGCAAAACTGCGAGACTCTTGGCAAGCGTGCTCTTGCCCTCACCAGGAAGGGCGCTGGTGATGAGCATAACCTGGGGCGGTGCACCGCTCTTGCTCAACATGAGCGAGCTGCGCACCCCGCGCACGGCCTCAGTGAAAGGGGACGCGGGTGATGCCACCGCCTCCACCCCTTTGCGGCCCCTGCGCGGCTTAGCAAAAGGCATAATGCCGAGCAAGGTCACGCCATGCAACTGCTCTAATTGCTCAACGCCTTGAATCTTGTCGTCCACGGCGTCGACAAACAGCGAAGCCCCCGCTCCGCTAAACATGCCAAAAGCAAGAGCGACCGCGAGATAGAGCGGCACGTTGGGCTTCTTTGGCTTAGCCGGAACTCTGCCTGGATCTACGACAGTAATGTTGGAAGAGCGGAAATTTTGGAGCATTCCGCCTTCTTTAAGTCTCTTCAATAAATCCTGGTAAAGGCCGCGGCTGTCCTTGGCTTCCTGCTGCGCGATGGTGAACTCAACCGACTTGTCGTTTAAGCGGTCGGCGGCTCGGTGTGCAACCTCGTAGTCGGCGCGCGTGCTTTGCTCCGCTTGTTGCGCGATCTCGTAGTCGTTACTCGCCCTGGCGTTCAGGCGGGCGATCTCGGCATCAATCGACTGGTTTATACCCTGCAGCGCGGCAGTCTCTTCTGCTAATGCGGGGTACTGTGATCCGAATTTTGCCTGGTCATGCGCTATCTGCTGTTGCTGGACTGCCTGCTGCGCGCGCAGTGTCTGGATCAAATTGAAGGAGTTGTTCGTGCTGCTCGAAGATCCGCCAATGCTGCTCCCTCCCAGTCCGGAGATCAAGTCAGCGTTCCCGCTCTGTACTACCTGGTAGAGTGCGCCTTTCATGATGCGGTTTGCTTCAGCGCTCGCAAGCGCAGTGGTCTGTTGCTGCAGTTGATCAAGGACCGTACTGTAGATTTGTGGCTTGCCCTGGCTGTCGCTGTCACCCAGGCTGAAAACGCCCATATCTTTTTGCAAATTGGCTACCTTGGCCTCGAGCTCCTCGCTCTGATTGCGTAAGGCGCCCAATTGGCCGGAAAGCCAGGTTGAGGCTTGTGACGTCGCAGAGAGCCTGGTTTGGAATGTGTAGTCAGTGAGACCACGAATGAGTCCGTTTACCACGGCCGCAGCGATTTTTGGATCGGAGCTGAGATAGTCGATGTTGATCAGACGGCTGCCGCTGTCGACTTTTACTTTGAGATTGCTGCTGAACACCTTAAGGGCGCGAGTGCGTCGTGCGGGCGAATCCTCCAGGCTTGCGCCCGCTGGATCGCTCCCACCCCGCGGCGACACCAGGGCCAGGAGAAACCCTGCGGGACTGAAATGGCCCTTGAAATCTTTCGTGCTTTCGAGATTCAGGTCCTGGATGACCTTAAGAGCCAAGGTATCGGACTGAAGAATTTCCGACTCGGTCTGTAAATCCAGTGCGGTGTTCAGGGCGTCGGCGCCGCTCTCAGGACCACTCATGATGTTATCGAGGCCGAGGCCATCCGGGCTCTCCTTCTGTACCTGGATGACGCCGCTGCCGTCGTAGCGCCGGGTGCAGACGACACAGTAAACGCCGGCCAGGATCAGCATGCCGAGGGTAAAGCCGTAAAACACACGCCGGCGGCGGCGATAGATCTGCACCAGATCGCTCAACGTAATATCGGTTCCTGCGGCAGAGACTTTCGCTATGGACTGATTCACGCTTGGTGACTGCTCCTTTGGAAGTAAAGATGTCGCCGTAACAAGCTATCGTGGTGGTGTTGAATAGGCGGCACTGAGAATGCAGCCCTGGTTTATGAGCCTTTAATCATTCGGGTTCGGGCAACCGCGCGCTCACGCCTGCTCAGGCCGTTGCAGCCCGAGACGCCGGCGTAGCTTCAGTGTCGCTCAATTCCATTACAGTCGTCACCGTGTTAATGCATCAAAAGGGCACTAAAGTAACAGTCGGCGCTTCGGTTACCAGCGTACCTAAGCGGTCTTAGATCGAGCATCGAAGAGACACTATGACTGTTATGATTCGCTCGAATGAGCGTTGATGAACCGCGTTCCGGCCCCCCCGCGCGCTCCAGCAAAATTCCGTCCCTTGACGGGGTACGTGCGATCTCGTTTCTGATCGTCTTTGCGGCCCACTCGGGCCTCGACTGGATTGTGCCTGGCCGCCTCGGAGTGAACATCTTTTTTCTTTTGAGTGGATACCTGATCACTACACTCATGATCCGTGAACGGGCGAAGACCGGATGGATATCGTTGAAGTTGTTCTACGCGCGGCGAGCACTCCGCATCTTTCCACCCATGTACTCAATCGCGGGCGCGACGCTGCTCTATCTCTGGCTTTCGCATCAGATGGCGGGCATTACCGCCGGTGGGCTCTGCTCGCAACTCTTCTATTATCAAAACTACTGGTACCACGGCGGGCTCATTCCGGGCTTGGGACCACTATGGTCGCTTGCGGTTGAAGAACACTTCTACCTTTTCTTTCCGCCTCTTATGCTATTGTTCCTCGATCGCTGGCGGATGAACTATTCCCAGATTGCGAAAGCACTGGTGTGGATTTGTGTAGCCATCCTCATCTGGCGCTGTGTTGTCGTCGCTTATATGCCCGATGGCCTAAGGTGGGCGAGGGATCAAAGCGACACGCGGGCAGATTCAATTTTGTTCGGGTGTGTGCTTGCCTGCCTGGAGAAAACCGGAGCGTGCGAACGGATCTTATCTCAGCGCCGGCTTGAACGCTACGTGGTGCCAGCCAGCCTGTTGCTGTTATTGGTAACCGTGGCCATCCGTAATGTTGTGTTTCGAGAAACGCTGCGTTACACGCTGCAGGCTTTGGCTATCGCGCCCATGCTTTACTATGTGGTGTACGTGCCTCAGACGGTGGTTGGCAGGATTTTGAATACCCCTATACTCGGCCGCCTGGGCATACTCTCGTATTCTTTGTACCTGCTGCATGCGACGGTGTTGCTGGAGATGAATCGTCTGCTTCATTCGAAGGTCCTGGCAGCAATCGTAGCTTTTGTGGTTGCTGTTATGCTGGCTGAAGCGATCCATATCCTGGTGGAAAGGCCGACCGAACGGTTGCGCAAGCGATTTGCGCATACGGAGGCTCTAAGGCAGCAACACTCCATCGAGCCGCGTACGATCCTCACCGCCCAACTGGAAAGCAATTGAAGCTGCGGCACGCAGCCAGCGCCGGGGACCGTCGTCGTCACTGTGATAAATAAGACGCCAGGACATAAGATGAAACGAAGAGAATTCATCCGCCGTAGTCTGCAATGGGGTTCCCTGGCAGCGATACCGGCGGTATTTTCGGATCAGGCTGTCGCCGCCTCGGCGAACTCGCTGAAAGCACGGGGGGGCCCGTGTGGTCTGAAGGTCGGTGTTCAGTCGATAAAAACGCAGTTGCAGAACCCGGTATTTGCCCAAACGGTGACTGCCAACTTTCAGATGCTGACCCCGGGTAACGAGTTAAAGTGGGCGAGGCTGCGACCTGGATCGGATTCCTATAACTTCAGCGACGCTGACTGGATGGTGGGCTTTGCGCAACAGAATGGGATGCTCGTTCACGGCCATAACCTTTGTTGGAACGCCGAGGGGACGAACCCGTCCTGGTTCTCTTCGACGCTTACGAGGGAAAATGCCCAGCAATACTTGACGCAACACATTACGACGGTCATGGGACGATACCGTGGGCGGATAGATTCGTGGGATGTTGTCAATGAACCGATTGTCCCGTGGAGTAAGCGCGACGATGGGCTTTATCCGGGGATATGGCTCAATCTGCTGGGGCCGGAATATATCGACATTGCCTTTCACGCAGCGGCTGCGGCTGATCCAAAGGCGCTGAGGGTGCTGAATACCTATTATGTGGAGCAGGGAACGCCCGACGACGAAAAAGGAAGGAGGGATAACCTACGGTTTCTGCAGCAGTGCAAGCGGCGCGGCGTACCCATTCAGGCGATTGGCATCGAGTCGCACCTGGATGCTTCCCAGCCGCCGGCTGGCCCGGCTTTGCGACGATTTGTGGATGAGGTGAGGGCATTGGGTCTCCAGGTTCTGATCACTGAGTTGGACGTGAATGACACGCAAATCGCCGGCAATCTTCAGGACCGCGACTCAGCTGTTGCCCGGTGTTACTCCGACTATTTACTCGAGGTGGTGCCGCCCGGGCATGTCGATCGGCTGATTTTCTGGACTGCTACCGACAAAGGGAACTGGCTAAACTCAGTCCGTGCACCTAAATTCCAGCGGCCTGACGGAGGTCCGCATCGCCCAGGGCTGCTGGACGAGAACCTTAGACCAAAACCGGCATACACCGCTGTTGGTGATGCGATCACAAGGCTTTGTGCCGATGGACCAGGATAGCTCCACTAATAGCACATCACGACCTGTTGTCAATTCGAGGTAGTTCGCTATGAGCAATTCAATGGATGTCTTGCCGCGTCGTTCCCCGGCGCCGATGTGGCATCTTTTGATCGGCTGGGTAATCGTGCTTCCCTTATTATTCTTTTCAACCAACGGCAAGATCGTACCCGATAACGGCGATGTTTCCACGAGTATGGCTGAAGCGGCGGGCAGCTCACTTTCTCACCGGCTGGGCCTGGGCCTGATCTGCTTTTTGTGCAGCGTGCTGATCTTTGCGCGTCTGCCCGCGGTATTCGCCCTGGGCCAAAGGACGAAAGTATTGCTGGGGCTTCCCATTCTGGCTTTGATATCGAGTGCGTGGTCGGATAGCGCGCGCCAGAGCATCGTGAGCGCAGTCATTCTCCTGATCTTTACCCTCTTCGCACTGTACATAGCGAGCAGCTTCGATTCCACCGGTCAATTCGAATTGTTGATGTTGTCCGGTGGTGTAGCTCTTGTGATTAGCATAGGCTTGTCGCTTTTTGTGCCAGCACTCGGCGCGCCGGGTCACAATTGGCGCGGCATCTTTGCACACAAACAAAATTGTGCCGCCGTGTGTACGCTTTTGTTGGTGACGGCATTTCACTGGCGAGCTTCAGGATCAAATCAGAAGGTTTTTCGCGCACTGTATGCCGTGATGTGCTGCGCAATGATCCTAATGTCACAGTCCCGTACTGGTTGGGGATTGGCCATTGTAGCCCTTGGGCTGTCTGCCAGCCTGCGGTTGCTGCAGAAGATGCCGATCAGGGATGCGCTCTTCACAGGCATGATAGTGTGCGGTATTGTCGCAGTGATTGCTTATGCTGTGTTTGCCAACGCTGCACTTCTGCTACCCGCTGTGGGCAAAGATCCCACGTTAAGCGAGCGAACTGTTATCTGGTCGGCAGTGTGGACAACGATCGCCAAACAGCCGGTTCTTGGCTATGGATACGGAGCTTTTTGGACTGGATTGCAAGGCCCGTCTTTGAACATTGTCCTGATCTCCGGATGGGCCCTGGCACAAGCTCAAAATGGCTTCCTGGACATCTGGCTGCAAGTAGGGATTACGGGCGTGCTCCTGATACTGCTCGCTACGGGCCAAGCAGCGAGAGATGCGCTACGCTGCTTTCGCGGTAGCGGCCGGGATAATCATGTGCGTTGGTGCATCGTGGTGATTATCACCACCCTTCTTTACAACATCGGCGAGAGCTCTTTAGGGATGGTCCAACTGGTCTGGTTTCTGTTCCTGTTGGCTTGCATTGGATTGAAGCAGGCCGCGATGGCTAAACATTCTGACCCCGGCTTAGGCCCTCAGGAACAAAGCTTAGCTCGCTCCGATTGAGTTTCCGTTGCATGAAACATTTAGAGCGCGCGCCCGCCGTGAAGCCCACAATGCTTCCTCCATCGGCGGTTGACCAACGCAAACGCGAATGAAACCAGATACCGGAATTGTTCCAGGACTGGGAACGCAATGAAAGCGACTGGACGCAGATGGATGTCTCCCCTAGAGGATTGAGAATTGGACTGCTCGGCGTAGAAGATCCGGCGGACATCAGATCCTATTCAGGAACTCCGTTTCATCTTGTTCACTATCTGCGCGCTGCCGGAAACAACGTCAGCATTCTCGGCCCCTACCCGCTGCGATATCGCACCCCGGTCAGGCTCCACAACCGGCTGCGGAAGCAATTGACCGGCAAAGGGGTGCTCTGGGAGAGACATCGGTTGATTGCCGGCCAGTATCCTGCAATTGTTCGTAAGTACGTGGAGCAGAACCCTGATCTCGACCTTTTGTTGGCAACCTCCGTCTTCTACATCGCGGGAGTGCAGTCCAGGATACCTTTGGTGTTTTGGGCTGACACCACGGTTTCTGGCGTGATCGGCCGCTATGTTAGATACCAAAATCTCTCCAAACGAACCGTTCAGCGCTCACACGAGGTCGAGCAGGCTGCGCTGACAGCGTGCGACATGGCAATCTTCTCCAATCAATGGGCGGCGGATGTAGCGTTGGATTCGTACGATTTGGATCCGAGTAAGGTTCGGGTTATCAACTATGGTGCGAATCTTACCGAGACACCCACGAGGGAAGAACTCATGCGGTTGCTCACTTTACGTGGTCCTGATCAAATCAAGTTGATCATCCTGGGATTTGATTGGCAGAGGAAGGGAATGGCCAAAGCCATTGATGTGGCCGGCGAGCTAAGAAAACGCGGCTTGAATGTACAGCTGCAGATTGTAGGCTGCCGGCCGCCACCGGGCTTCCCCGTTCCCGGTTATGTCTCTTTATACGGCAAGGTTTTGAAAGGAACGTCGGAGAGCGCTTGCCGACTGGAGAGATTGCTGGGTGAAAGTCACCTTCTGATCCTGCCCACAGAAGCCGAATGTGCCGCTGTTGTTTTGGCGGAAGCCAGCGCCTTCGGGGTTCCTTTTATTTCCACCGACGTTGGGGGGAATGCGTCTCTTGTTCGGCAGGATTACAACGGAACACTGCTTCCACTCGATGCGGATATATCCGTTTGGGCCGATGAGGCGATGCGGATTTTGAGGGATCGTGGATCGTATGAGCGTTTCGCCTGGAGGGCCTACGACTTTTTTCATCAAAGCCTTTCCTGGAGCAATGCGATACAAAGGTTCGAAGAGGCAATCCGCAACTTGCTGTAATGTTCATTCCGGAGGCAGTGGCGGCGATTTGGTTCTTATTGGCGGTGACTAAGGAAGGGAGAATTTCTGAACTTACTCGCGAGATTTCGAAAAGAGGGGCTGCTGAGGGATACGACTCATATGTCCATCGGACTGAGTCTCAGGTTGGTCATTCAAGCCGCCTACTTCGTGCTTATCGCGCGGTCGCTGGGCCCTGACGCCTATGGTGCATTTGTCGCCGTAGTCGCCATGGCGGCCGTCCTTGGGCCTTTCTCCGGCATGGGGACCCCTAATCTATTTATCAAGAACGTGCGCTCGGGCAAGCGAGATGCCGATGTCTGCTGGGGCAACGGTTTATTACTCACAGTTCTGTCGGGGCTGGTGTTTTCTGCCTTCGTGGTTGCCGTCAACGCCGTCTTTCACTTCAAGAGCGGCTCGCTTGTTGTGATCGTTGTTTGCATTTCAGATTTGGTCTTCATGAAGGTCACAGAGCTCGCATCGTTCGGCTTTGCAGCGTCGAACCGGATGGCGCAGACCTCCATTCAAAGTGTGGTCGTGAGCTTGTTGCGACTCTCTGGAATCGCGGTGCTGATGGCGGCCGAGCCCCAGGTTACGCTTCAGCGATGGGTGTTGGTTTACGTGCTTACCAGCCTACTGGGAACGGTCTATGCAGTGTGGAAAGGCTCGCAGCTGTGGGGTACGCCATCCATTGACCTGCCGGCGTTGCGGGAAGATGTCGCAGAGGGCGTGTTTTTTAGTATTGGCAGCGCGGCCACGACCATCTACAACGACATTGATAAGATCATGCTGAGCAAATTGTCTGACCTGGCGTCAACCGGCATCTACGCCGCTGCCTACCGGGTTGTGGATGTGAGCATGACGCCGGTCCGCTCTCTTGTATCGGCAGCGTATCCGCAGTTCTTTCACAAGGGCGCAGGCGGTATGCGCGCGACCTATGCCTACGCGCTCTCATTAATCCCAAAAGCCGCTATCTATGGCGTGTTTGCGTCCGCCTCGCTTTGGCTGTTCTCTTCGGTCCTGCCGTTCATCCTGGGCACGAAGTACGACGCAGTCGTACCGGCGCTGCGATGGCTCGCACTTATCCCGTTGTTGCGCTGTTTTCACACATTCCTGGCTGACGCCCTTTCCGGTGCCGGCTTACAACGCATACGTACCGGTATCCAGGTTTTTGTCGCATTGCTCAATATCGGTTTGAACCTGGTTGTTTTACCGCGCTGGTCCTGGCGCGGCGCGGCGTGGACCAGCCTGGGGTGTGATGGATTGCTGGTGGTGGTCTTTTGGCTAACCGCGCTCTATTATGTGCGCCGCGAAGGACTCGCGCCCGCCTACATAACACAAGCGAACGCGAGCATAGAGCCTTAGTAGAAGCTCGGATCTGCCACCGGTGGCGTGAGCACTTAACGTGTGCCGAGGGAGTTCTCTGCTCGTAGTCTTTCGGCAAGCAACACTGAACCAGCCTGGGTTAGATGGCCATAGTCGAACTGCAAAGGAACATCCTTTTGAGCGTACTCTGTGCAAGCATTGTGCGGGCAGAGCAATTTGAAGAGGCTAACGTAGGGAACGTGCCACGTGTGCTCAGCCAGGTAGCCCATTTCGTCATCCAACTTGCGATACTTGTTCAGGCGATGCCTGAATGGCAACGATGGGTCATTCTCCTTCAAAGACGCAGTAAGAAGTCGTGGCAAGGGAGAATCATACTGCACGATCGGCCCGAAAAGCACAATGTTGAGTCCCTGCTGCTTGAGCTTTCTCATGGTGTCGTCTATGCGTGGAAGATCCCCCTGTTCCCACCGCGCTGCGATCAGAATCTGATCGACAGGATGCTTTGGCAGATAGTCTTTATAGATGTACTGCATGATCGGTGTGCATTGATCGCCGTACATGTAGACATGCTGCAGGGTGGGCTCGCAACCGGATGCTGTTGCCTGAAGTATATTGACGTCAGGAAACACGGTGTCGAGCCCATACCATAGTTGCGCGGCATGGCTGTCGCCAAGAAGCAGGTAATTCTTCTTGTGAGCATCCTGACGCAAGCAGGTGGACACGTCGAAATCGGTCGAGGGTTCTCCTGACGAGATAAAGCATGTTCCCAACCGGTAAGGTGCTTCCCGCTCCATGTACGAGGAAATCTCGACCTCCTCGGGCGTATACCTGGAGGGGAGTCCGTGCAGGGCAAGAATGGCGATGCCGGCGACAGCTAATGCTACGCCGCTGGCAGCCGCGAACCTGAAGGCGCTGCCGCCTTTCAACATCAGACGCCCTTTGCGAAAAGGCGTTTCGACATATCGCCAGGATAGGGTGGCCACCAGAATCATGACGACGAGCAGACCGCACTTTACGCTTCGGCTGGATGCGTCACGAATTTGAACCATACTCATACGTTGAAAAACGATGATTGGCCAGTGCCATATGTACAGTGAGTAGGAAATCAATCCAACGAACACGACGGGTTTCAGTGACAAGAGACGCCCCACGACGGAATTTCCCGTCTGGCCAGCCGCAATGATCAAAGCGGCCCCCAGGCAGGGAGGCACCGCCGCTAATCCTGGGAAGTGAGTACGTGCTCCATAGACGAAACCGCACGCGACGATCAATATCAAGCCGGCCGCGGAGGCTACATTTCTCCAGAACGCTGACCGAATTGAGGGGAAGATCTGTAAAGAGAGCATGGTTCCCAGTAACAGTTCCCACGCCCTTGTAACGGGCAGATAAAAGGTTGCGGTGGGAAAGGCGTAAGCCCCGAAGACGCTTACCACAAAGGAGGCTGAGGCCACGAGGACGACGGCCTTCCTGAAATTACCTGGGATCCATCGCCGGATCAGGAGCAGGAATAGCGGAAAGAAAATATAGAACTGTTCCTCAACAGCGAGCGACCAGGTGTGTAACAAGGGTTTGCTGGCGGTCGGGGCAGAAAAATAATTGGAATTCTCCAGGAAATAAATGTTGGACGTGGAGAAGACAGCGGCGATAAGGGATTTGGCAAAGTCCTTCAGCTCAGAAGGGAATAGGAAAATGCAAGAAAAGATGGCGATCACAAACAACATCACCATCAGGGCAGGGAATATACGCCGGATTCGCCGTTCGTAAAAGGCGAACAGGGAAAAGCGCTCCTCCTCAATTTCCCTAAGAATCACGGAACTGATAAGAAAACCTGAGATGACAAAGAAAACATCAACACCGATAAATCCGCCCCAGATTTTTAAAGCTACCAGGTGATAGGCAATCACCAGCAAAACGGCCACGGCACGCAGGCCATCGATGTCTGGGCGATAGGCTAGACGAGGCTCAAGATTTGACAGGGAAATCTCTCCGTTAAGTAATGTGGTTCAGGCAGCGGGCGCCTGGTTGCAATTGATCGAATGGCTGCGCGCGAACGGTTGTTCCACAATTAAGTTGGGCGTCGCTGAGGTCTATTCTCGTTGATAACGACGGCTGTATCAACGATATTGTTCGGCTTTGCGAGTCCGCTTAGTTACGAAAGTAGTGGCGCTATTTCGTTCACCCCTTGCGCCTATGAAGTCGCTGTGTTCTCAAATGAGCGGGTTTCGCAAAGCGGTCTATGGGAAGAGCTTGTTTCCCTGACTGTGACAAGTGCATCAAACCCACACGCGCTCCGGGCTATCTCGCAAGCCGAGTGGCTAGTTTGCCAGCGAGCTTGCTCGCTTTCGTGCTGTAACCCGCTGCTGAGAAACCGACCCGGTTCGCTATCGAGTCTGTGCTTGGTGTTTCTGGCCAACGCACAGTGAAACCCGGGTGGGACCGGCTCCTGAGCCGCGGCCAACCACGCAGAGCATTGAGCAAGTTCGAGTCATGCAACACCTGCAGCCACTGCGCGGGACCCCAGATACTCTTGACCGGCCCCGCCGACCGAACGCGATTGTGGGGTACGCAGAGAACGGTGGTAAAACGATTTCCGCTTTGCACTTTCTCTATAAGCGAGAGAAATGGATTGGAGGGCCAGTAGACCTGGTAAAGATGACCGCGATAAATCTGCAGGCCAAACGGAAACTCTATGAATTCTTTCTCCTGGTAGTTGAAGGCGCTCGCGACTCGAGCCATATGGCTGTTTGCCAAGGCGTCGTCGTTGTCAAGGCGCGTGGTCAACAGGTAGGGTGATCTTACCAAGCCGCTAGCAAGAACGATGTCAGCTATCACCTGGTCTGTGGCCTCCCCGTCAACATAGATGGGGGTTAGCAGCGGGCCGTAAGCCGCTATCTTTTCCCGCAGCCATGCTGGACTCGCGGCATCAAAAAACACGAGCCAATGGAAATCCGCTCCCTTCTGCCCTGCCACAGAGGGCATGCAGAATTGCTCAAAAAGCTTGAGCCGCGCGTTGAGCCACTCGGTCTGCAGGCCCAGGCGAGACGGCGCGAAGTCGGTGGCTGTGTTGAATCTGGTCAGAAGTAAGTGAGTGATCTGTTTCTCCATAAGGCATTAGTGATGGCGCAAAGCGCCGGAATGCAAGTCCCTCCTCGAAGTGATTAACGGTTGTGCCTGAGCCCGGTGGGCGGAGATGTTTCCCTCAGGGAGCTCATTCCGCAATCAAAACATATACTGTGGCAATACGGTAGTCGGGGTGGGCTCTACGTGTTGGCTTTACGGTTTTATCATATTCGCGGCGGATGTTGTCCAGTTGTTAGAACTGGATACACGTTACTAAAGGTAGTGCTAAAGAGGGATTTTGTGTTTGATCGTCTGGATGCTCTGGGCTAAGCTGATTTCAGTCAGCAGTGCCATTGAAAGACGGTGAGCTGGCCCCGTCCAGATTAGCTGCGGCCGCAGGTTGCTTGTGCACGATTGCTCCCTGTGTGCTTGAATATTAGGTGCTCATCACAAATGTCGCTAGCATAGTGACAATGGCGCAATCCATCAAACAGAGAGAAGCTTAGGATCCAACGGTAACCTGAATGATGGCGAAGTGTCTGTGTTGCATTTCAGCGGGGTAGCGAAGGCGTGCTGAGCATGGCAGGTCTGACGGTTCCATAGTATTTGCTAGGTGACTATAACTAAACGAATTGAGTCGAAAGACCGTTAGCGTCTCAGTCGGGAACCATTCCTTACTCGAATCTGCTGGTAAGGCAGTGGCGCCCAAATGTTACTGACCTGGAGGTAAACGGTGCTGGTTATCCCCCTGTTTCACGGCGAGGCAGTGAGTTTTCTCACGTCGAAGCGAGTGCCATCGATTCTTACATCGTTAAAAATAGCCGGCCTGCGATCGATACAACGACTCGGCCAAAAGCGGTTGCCCATGTCCCGTTGTCGTCCTTCCTTCTGCTTCACTTCCGCGTAGCCCTGTGCAAGAAGACAGAGAATGCGGTGTCTCCTTCCAAGCGGGAGACAGCCGGAGTACAAGTTACGTGTGTAACGCCACGAACGGTGTTACAGATAGCACGCCACCGGCAGGAGACAGCATCTACGATATTTGAGTAGTGCCTCCAGGGACCGATCTCTGCGTCTTTAAACGAACGCGAACAGCGAATCTTAGATTGACTGCTTGCACTAGTGCCTGCGCAACACTTGAGCCATTCAGTGGAAAGCTTTGAGGAGATAAGAAATGGAACGCGTGTGCATCGACAAGATCCTTCTTGATCCAGTAACCATGAGCGAAGCGGTTGATCGGGTTGCTTCGATGCTTGAGGAGGTGCGAGAGCGCGCGGCGCATGTAGTTACCATGAATGCTCAGTTTGTCGAGATTGCTCATCAACAAACTCGTTTTGCCGAAGTGCTGCGCCGTGCCGACTTAAGCGTGGCCGATGGACTTTCCCTAGTTTGGGCATCGCGCTGGTTGGGCCAATTCGTTCCGGAGCGCGTTGCGGGAGCTGATTTGATGGTGTGCTTATGCGAGGCAGCGGCTTCCAGCGGCAAAAGTGTTTATTTCCTTGGGGGCAGTCCAGGTGCAGCAGCGTGTGCGGCAGAACGATTGAGCAAGAATCTGCCGCAGCTTGTGTTTGCCGGGATCGACTGTCCTCCAAAGGGCTTCCTGGACGATGAGGATGAGTGTTCTCGAGTGGCCAAACGTATCGAAGCTGCCAAACCGGACCTTCTCTTCGTGGGGCTCGGTGCACCAAAGCAGGAATACTGGATCGAGCGTTATGCATATCTACCGGCAAAGGTGATGATGGGGATAGGTGGCAGTTTCGAGTTTATAGCCGGCTTTCGAAAGCGTGCTCCAGTGATGATTCAGAAGATAGGCTTCGAATGGCTGTGGCGGTTGTGTATAGAACCGCGACGCCTCTGGAGACGATACCTTGTCGGGAACACAATCTTCCTCTTCGTCGTGTTTAAACAATGGTGGGGTTATACCGCCGGCGGTGACTTTTATAACCCTGAGGCTCCTGCCATGAGCCAACAGAAGGAGTAGCGGTGCCGGGGCGCGAGCGGCCATTGGTGCGTGGGGGAAAGTATTTGAATAATCCGTTTTCGGCCTGTGTATCCTGAGTTCCTGCACAGGGTACCGTCACGTGCGACTACTGTGCGCTGTGCCCAAGGCTAATGGTCGTCTGGCTTAGGGCCGAGATTACTGCCCTTGTGACAGATATTAAGCGTGAGTGCCTGTCTGGTAGTCGTCGTGGGTTGCCTTGTCTTTGTTTCAAAACACCAACGATGGTAGGTCCGGTACCGGAAAACGCGGAATCGCGAAAGGATCGCTCGTCGCGGTGACTACACGCGGCTCCGTGCCGCAGGCCATGGCGAAACCGGCATCATGAACGATCCGCCTGGTGATCGGGGAGTTGTCCCCGTAAGGGTAGGAAAATATCGCTATGGTATTGTCTGACAGTGTCGCGCAGGCTTCGAGGCTGCTCACGATTTCGAGCCGCTGCGCTTCCTCAGGGAGACCGCTTAGGGCCGTGTGAGTGGCCGAGTGAGGCGCGATATGGAACAAGCCCGCGCCTTGTAAGGTCTTCACTGCTTGCGCGGTTAGCGGCCGATAATTGTCTCGCGAAATTGGTCGTCGTGAGCAAGCTTGCCACATCGAATCGAGTGCGACGCGTTGTGCCGTGTGACTTAAAGCACGCATCTCCCTCCAGATATCCATGTAATTGTGAAGTCTCACGTGTCGCGCCTGCGAAGTCCAGTGCCAGGCTTTGAGTATTTCAGCGGGGACAAGAGGTGCGGCGAAGTCGATCTCGAACTGTTTCGCCCCCACGGTTATAAGAGCGGTGACCGGTACACACGTCTCCACCAGGAGCGTCGCTAGTTCATCCCACCAGAACTCCAGTTCGCTACCGATTGCACCTGTGGTGAGGAAAAACGTCGCCGGATGCCTGTGGGCATGCAAGATCGGTGCCGCCACGCGCGCATTACACGCGTAGCCATCGTCGAACGTGATAGCGGTCGCTCGCTTGGGCAGCCGGCGGGCAGCAAGCAACGTTCCGAATTCTGCGAGTGACATGACGTCCCGCTCGCGCCCGAGTTCGGCGAGCTGTTCGTCGAAGTGAGCGGGCGACACGGCGAGGCACCAGGGGTCATAGTCCGCTTCCGCGATGCGATGGTACATAAGAACCATTGGCTTCCGACGGAAAGCTCGCACGGCCGCCGCGATTGCCCGCTGGGCGCGAATCATAATAAGCACTCCTCGGCAGGCGTTGTTAGCGCCAGAGCGATCACAGTGCCTCCGTCGGTCGAGCCTTCGTCGAGGAGGCACTGTGATCGAAATCGGCAAAACGCTGCTTGGGCACGTTTTGCATGGCTCGGTCAAGGAAACGTACCGCGTTCAGGAGAATCGTGGTGATCGAAACCCTGGGCGTTGTGTACTGAAATCACGGCCCTTCGGTGCCTCGCATCATTTTCTGGGCCCGTGCCGTGACGATCACCGGATAAGCCGCGTCGTTGACCGACAGTTTCGCGGGGGGGGCCTCCCCTTGCGCGAGGCCATGCAGGAAGGCCACGGCCGCAAAAACATTCCCGTTGCTCTCAACCACAAACTCCGTGGTGTCGAAGACCTCGCTCAGAAGACGGGTCAGCGACTGGGGCGTTAGACTCCAATACCAGCTTTTCTGCCACTCGCCGCGATCGATCTGGCTGATGCCTGGTACGGTCAGCAGTAATACACCACCCGGGCGCAGGGCGGCGTGGAGTTGATTCAGCGCCGCCCTCATATCGTAAATCAGGTGAAGCGTTTGTGTAAGCACGATGCAATCGAACGCATCCTCAGGCAGTACGCCGGGCTGAGTCAGGTCCCCCACGAGAGTAGCTTTTGAGTTTCCGGCATGCAAATGCAGGATGTCCTGCCTGGTGATTCGAGAGCCGCCAAACCGAGAGCTGTATGCGTCATCTGCGATCTCCAACACGCGACCTCTTATGTCAGTCGCACGGGCCTGAAGAAAGTTTTCGATGTAGTAGCGATCGATCGGAATCCCCCGATCCCACCCGAAGTCGAGGCTGACGGGCCTGGTTGTCCCAAGCTGGCCGAATCGAACGGAGCCCAGGGGAGGAGGCCAAGTTCCTCGGATGCGCGCGTACAGTCTGTGGAGCCGTCCATTGCGAAGCCGGCTCTTCGCTTGCTTTAGTGCCATGCGCGCAAGGTCAGTTCGCTGCAAAGGCGTGTCGCCCTGCTCTCCACCCCAACTCTGTCGTTGACCAATCTTGTACCAGGACTTCCAGGCTTGCCGACCTGCGCGCCAGGCCTGTTCTCGAGCGCCAGTCTGCTCCCGGTGACGATCGTGCACAGCGAGCACGGCACGAAGCATGCGTGCAGTGTTCCTCGAAATGTTTCGGCCGTGCCACCGATACTCGGCCACGATCTCTGGATGAGAGGCAACAGGATACTTTCGCGCGAGACGCAGGTAAACATCGTAGTCCTCGCAGAGACGTAGCACTTCGTCGAACCCGCCTACTGCAAGCAGGATATCTCGACGGTATAGCACGGCGGCATGCATGCCGATGCTGTTGCCGGCAAGCAAGTCAGCATATGGGTCGTTCGAGGCAGGGTGATAGATATCGTCGCTGAGTTGGCTGCCATCTACTGAGATACGAATATGGCCTCCGTAGACCATCGCGGCATCCGGAGATCGCGCGAAGCAATCGAGACCAGCCGTGATTGCATTCGATCGAAACTTGTCATCGGCGTCGAGAAACGTGATGAATTTGGCTGAAGCCGCCTTCAAACCCACGTTGCG
Organism: uncultured Acidobacteriaceae bacterium; assembly: GCA_963717225.1. GTDB lineage: Bacteria > Acidobacteriota > Terriglobia > Terriglobales > Acidobacteriaceae > PALSA-350. Next base: position 573,835 of record CAVQWB010000019.1, read on the forward strand.
TGCGCTGGCAAGACCGCCATTTGGTTTGCGAATGAGCGTGGCTTGGGGAAAGAACGCGACTATTGGTGCCGGGCTCACTTCAGATCCGTCATCAACGACGAGGATCTCGTTCGGAACTTTCTGCTGAAGAGCAACGCTCGCCAAAGCTTCATGAAGGAAATCAGCGTCGTTGTACGTCGTGATCACCACGGTCACGGTTTGATCAGACGACGTTCCCCCGGTACTCATTCCGCCATTGCCCTTTTAGAGTCACAGAGTGATTCAGCGCAGTATAGTTGATAATAGCCCAGTAAGCCCTTTTTCGAAGCATCCACGTGGAGGCTGTTGCAGCGATGAGAATGCCGAATCCTGCGGGGTCGAATCGCAATCTTGCTGCGCTGATGCATCGATATTTTTGGACAGCGGGCGTGGTTGCGCTGCTTTCGACCATCATCGGACTCCTTGAAGGAATGGGCGTGAGCCTGTTGATTCCGCTGCTTTCGGTGGTCAACGGTGTATCGCCGAGCATGCACTCCGCTGGAGTCGTCGCAACCATCCAACACTTCGCCGACCGATATAGCCCTGGCAAAAGGGTACTTTGTATTACTGCCGTTATCCTGGCTTTCGTTTTACTAAAGGGAGGATTTCAGATTGCGGCAAATGTTTTTGCGGCATGGGTTGACGGTCGCATAGGTCAGGACGTTCGCTGTGGCATGTCCAAGCGACTGCAAAATCTTGGCTATCCGTTCTTTCTTCTTGAGAAGCCGGCAAGGCTGATAAACATCGTTTCGACTGACTCCTGGAAGACGTCTGATGCGGTCCGTGTTCTGCTCCAGCGCATCGCTGCTGGTGCTGCGGCCATGGTATTTGGTGTCGTTCTCTTTCTGGTCAACTGGCGGTTGTCGCTCGTGGTCGCAGTTGGCGGTTTGGGTGCACGACTCGTTCAGAAGAGATTTACTGCTGCGTTGCGAGTGCTCAGCCGGCAGACGGTAGCGGCCAATGAGTTGCTGGCACATCGCATGTTGTTTGCCATTTTCGGAGCGCGCCTGATTCGCCTCTTCGACGAACAGGCCGAGGAACATGAGCGCTTCAAGACCGCTTCCGAGAATGTTCGCCGGGCGATACTTCGAGGCGAGCGAACGTCAGGCATCCAGGGCCCTGTCCTTGAAGGGCTGCACGGAATATTATTTCTTATCGTCTTGATCATTGCTGTATCCAGCCGCGTCCCTCTTCCTGTGCTCGTTGCCTTTCTAGTGCTCATGAACCGGCTGCAGCCTCACCTTAGAGTGTTGGAACAATCCGGGGCGACGTTTGCATCGGCGGCCGGTCATTTCGACGAGGTTGAGTGGCTGCTCGATGCGACCGGGAAGCCGGCGCCACCCAGCGGCGATCTCGCGTTTACCGGCTTGCGCCAAGGGATTGAGTTTGACGAGACTACTTTCGATTATGGGTCGCGTGACGATCCTGCACTCAAGCGCGCCAGCTTTGTGCTACGGCGTGGCCGTTCGACTGCTCTGATTGGCCCCTCCGGGGCGGGCAAATCGACAGTTATCAACCTACTTTGCCGGCTTCTTGAACCCACATCTGGAACGATCAGGGTGGATGGGCAGCTGCTCTCGCGAATCAGAGTCTCCGATTGGTTGAGCCGTATCGCGATTGCGGGGCAGGACGTTGATCTGATCGATGGCACGATTGCGGAAAACATCATGTATGGCAGAGGCTCAATCGACCCGGAGACCATGGAACTTGCGGTTCGTTCCGCACGGGCCGATTTCATCTTTGACCTGCCGCAAGGGCTCGACACAGTTGTCGGTCCACGAGGTATCAGCCTGTCTGGAGGCCAAAGACAACGGTTAAGTATAGCTCGAGCGCTCGCTCGGAACCCGGAAATCCTGATTCTCGACGAGGCCACCAACGCGGTGGATCAGGTAACTGAGAGCGAACTGAGTAACATATTCCAGACGTTATCGAAGAGTATTACCATTATTGTGATTAGTCATCGACCGAATACACTCGCTTTCTGCGATGATGCTGTTGTTTTGGAAAGAGGAAAGGTGGTGGAAGAGGGTCCGATTTCATCCACGGTTGCCTTTCGCGCCATGCAGGGTGGCGCCGCGCAGCCAGGATCGAGCGAGACCAGCGCAGTTCGTGTGCCGACTACCTTGTAGATTTGGTCGCGAGATCTCGGTTGTTAACATCATTGAGCGTTGCGAGCCCAACAAGTCGCTTTCCTGGCCTCTCCCACACAAGCGCACCACCTCCTGGACGGAGGTGCCAGAATTTGTATGAGGAGGGAGTGCGCGCAAAACTGAATTGGTTTCGCAGGCGAGAGGAATCGTGCTCGGTCCCACGGAGGGTCGCGAACAATGAGGCACGGAGAGGATGGTGAATGCATGCAGCAGCTCGTAAGCATCATCGTTCCGGCCTACAACGCGGAACGCTTCATAGCACGAACCCTACGGTCCGGTCTGCGACAAACTTATGTGACGCTCGAAATGATCGTCATCGATGATGGATCCACTGACTCGACCGGAGCGGTGGCACGTGCTTTTGCGCAAAGTGACCAGCGGGTCCGGGTCATCTCCGTCCCCAATGGTGGCGTGGCAAAAGCGCGGAACATCGGTATTAGCGAGGCGGCAGGCGAACTTGTCGCGTTTCTCGACGCCGATGACCTCTGGCACCCGACAAAGCTTGAACGTCAAATGGCAGCGCTGGATGAGATGAAAGATGCCGCTGCGGTCTACACCCTCTCGCGAGATATAGACGTTGATGACCGGGTGTTTGGATGTGGCAGGCGGGCCGCGTTCAACGGATATACCTTTGCCCGCCACCTTTATGTAAGACCGATTGGGAATGGCAGTACGTTGCTGGTTCGGCGCGAGAATGCATTGGCTGTGGGGGGCTTCGAATCGTCGTGGGCTGCGCGGGGGATTGGAGGATGCGAGGATCTCGACTTCGAATTGAAGTTGGCGGCAAGATATCCCATGGCCGCAATTCCTCTCTACCTCGTGGGGTATCGTCATTATCCGGGAAGCATGTCGAGCGATAAATTAAGGATGGCTCGCGCCGCGGTGGGAACTATTACGTCCCATATTGTGCTTTGTCCTCAGCTTCCAGATTGGGCCGCGAAAGCGGCGTTGGTGGAGATTTCAGCGTACGCCGTGACCAATTACGCCAAGGGACGTCGCTGGAGGCTCGCGGCGTTAGAAGTGCTGCATCTATGCCAAGTTGACTTGATCCGGACGTTGGGACCTGCAGAGTTGTGGCATCTCGGGATGAGCATCGCCAAATGGGCTCCCAAGTGGGTAATGTCTCGTTTGCGCCAGCTTCGTTGGGTCGCCAAAATCTGGGCTCCGGAACGACCCCTATTTTCCGACATGGACCCCGCATTCGGGGTTGACGTTTCTCCTGGCGCCCGGGGGGGCCAAGAACGAGCAATTATCCAGCGGCTTGGCCATCTGGATGCCGTTCTTGCAAAGACAATTGGGTCATCAGACGAAAGAGCGCATTCACGCTATACCGCCCTTTCACGTCCGGGACCCCAGGCGCCGGCGAAGGCGACCAACGATGGGATCTGAAAAACGCCATATACGGTAGATATGCGGATGGCGGTAGCGCCATAGTATCCTGCCGAGCGCCGTGTGCACCCTGATATCCACTCGCGGCTGCTGGGCGACGTAGTTCGCCAGCCACTGAAAAAAGAAGCGGCGCATCTCTTCTTCCTGGCCGCTCCGCGATGCGGTCGCACAGCATGAATCCGCGTGCAGGCGATAGTCGAGCCAGATATCCCCAGAGAAATAGACCGGGGCAACAAGATAGAGTTTCGCAAGAAAGGCCTGGTCCTCAAACATGCCGGTGAACTGCTCCTCGAAACCTCCAAGCGATATCATGAGATCGCGTCGCATCAACAGATCAAGGCATGGCGCTGTCGCTGTCCCTACTGGATAGACCCTCAGCATGGCCTCTGGGGGAGGAATTGAGCGGTCCTGGATGTGGCCAGACGGTACGATGCGGTCCTCGCCTCCTGCCCACGACTCCCAGTAGCGAACGGTGCCGCTGACCATTCCGAGACCCGGGTGTAGCTCCATAATGCGAAGCTGCTCGGCCAGCTTGTTAGGTCTCCAGACATCGTCCGAGTCTATGAGGGCTACAAATTCGCCGACGGCGTTTCGCAACCCTAGATTGCGCGCAGCGGACATGCCGCGGTTGGCGTGCCCCTCGTGCTCCAGATAGCGCACGGTGGTGGGAGATCGGTCCACATAGTCCCGAGCGATGGCGCTGCTGCTGTCGGTCGATCCATCATCCACGAGCAGTAGTTCGAAATCCGTGAAGGTCTGGGCAAGGACGCTATCGATCGCTTCTGTGATGTAGCGCTCCGAGTTGAAAAAAATCATGACAACTGAAATCCGCGGCGGCATGGCATGCTCCTTTGCGGTTCCTCCCCATAGACCGCTCAGGTCAGAATCCGAAATGCTCGGGCGAGAGGAGGCGGAAGTTGTCTTACACGGCGATCATAATTGAGTGGATCAACCTTAGTCCGGGAAACGCAATCTCTCTGGGCGCTATCGACCTCAATCATCAAGTCCACCACTGTGCCGGGAGCTCGATTCTATCGTGAATCCAGCAAAACTTTGCCATCATGGCGTTGGCCGGCCATCTACCAAGAACTTGTGACATTGGGGGCCATCACTCAGTGGTGTTCCATTGAAATAATTGTTGAGCAAACGAGGGCAATAGAATAGGAAAGCGTGGATATCTCCGATCCAACAAACGGAGGGACCAGTGATAGCGAAATTCTGCATGTCGATATCGCCGTACCGCTAGAAACTCTGCAAGTCGCGGCGGTTGAATGCCTGATCGTTTTCCGGTGGAAGGATTATCCTGTCGGCCAGTTGCGTCAGTCTGGAGATCCAGGTCGGTCGATAGCACTTAAGCCTCTTGTGGAAAGCTTTGTGGATAGAGAAGTCTTGCGACTCGCCGAGCAAGCGGCGATCATTTTCTGGGGCCCGGGCGACGTAACCGGAAGGCAGTAGCTAAGTAGTTACCTCCTCGTCCGGCCCCTCGTCCAGGCGGCGATCGTGGCTAAGCCCCCGACCGGACAAGACGGTCATCTCACCTTGGCACTGGTATCTTTGGAAAGACAACGATTATCCGGAGCTGTTCCCAAGCCATTGGATTCCGGACGATTTTGTTCCGCTTGGAACATTTGCCGGAGCTATCATTGCAAGCTTTAACTTGCGCTGTAGCTTAGCGTCCGCCGGCTCGGAGTGTCAGCGATCCCAGCAGTCAAAGGAAATGTGCTTAGCACACCCGGGTCCGCTTGAGCGTGTTGCGCGAACGGATACCCGTTACCAAACGTGGTACCAAATGGGGATTTTTTCTTTGATAGCTATCATGCACTGGGCTAAGCTGATCTCAATCAGTAGTGCCATTTGGATTCACTGGCAAGCTGACCCAGTCCCGGGAAGTGCAGTCGCAGTTGCTCATAAACTGCGGCCTGTATGGCTGGGTCTGCACCCCCTAGCAAGATTGCCGCTTAAATAGTTTCAGAACCGTAAATTACAAGAAAAGCGTTACGGGCATAGAGGTAACCCTGTAGATGTTAGCAAGGTAGTTAGCCTCACAGCTAAGTGAGAGTGCGGAGCTTGCCAGAACGGGCTGGGCTAAGAAGCGCGATAGGTGCGCCGGTTGATTCGGAACGCATGAATCAGCGACAGGCCTTTGACGTTTTTCGTTTGGTACCCATTGTTCCCTGGAAGTATGGGTCGGGGCGGGTAGCCGAAACGTTCTTGACATGGAGGTATGCTGTGCTGGTTTTTCCCCCAGCTTCGGGTCGGGGCTCGACGTTGCCTCCGATCGAAGCGATCCGTGTTTTGCCTCATGTGGTAAAGAAGAAGTGGTTTGCGGTGTACACTGCACCTCGTCACGAAAAGTTTGTCCAGGCGCAGTTGGTGGCCAAACAAATCCAATCTTTTCTACCCGTTTACTCGGCCGTGCGACGATGGAAAAACGGGGTTCGACGTGAGATCCAACACCCGCTCTTTCCGGGATATGTCTTTGTTTGTTTCGACGCCAATGAGCGGCTCCCAGTGATACAAACCGCGGGCGTGGTCTATATAGTGGGCAATGGCTCATCGCCTCTACCCGTTGACGATCAGGAGATACACGCCCTCCGCGTCGGCACGCAACACGCATCCCTTTCTCCGCATCCGTCCGTAAGCGTGGGCGACGCTGTTTGCATCAAGCGTGGTCCGTTCCAGGGCGTGAGGGGACATGTCCAGCGAGATCGCGGCAATTTGACGTTTGTAGTCACCATTCAGCTAATCCAGAAATCATTTGCCATTGGCATACAAGCCTGTGACCTGGAATTAGCCGGCTAGTTGCCACACTTCCAGCACGTAAGAGACGCCTGCGGCTTGCGCCACATAATGGCTATGCGAAGAAAGTTGCAACTTTGGGTACCCCTCGCCAAAGGTGGTACCAAGGTGGGATTTTTTATTTGATCCCTACCATGCCGCAGGCTAAGCTGACCTTGGTCAGTGGTGCCAAGGTTGCTCGGCGGCGAGCTGGCTCGTCCGGAAAGCGCAGTCGCAGGCGGTTACAAGGTTGCGATCTGTGCAGCTGGGTCCGCGCCTGCACGTCACGATTTTCGCCAAAGAAATTACAGTATCGCAATACAGCAGAACGAGGCAATATTAGCCGCGAGTCGCCTTGCCGGTGATGGCAGACTGGCTGACCCCTCACCTAAGTGAGAGTGCGAAGCTTGTCTGAACGGGTCAGTGGGATTGCTCGACATGGGTTCCGATTATTCCAGCGCAATGAATGGCGACGGGCCGATACGTCTTCGTTGGGACCCCGCTCTTTCCCTGGAAGCATACTCTCCGGAGTGGGTGCCGAAATGTCTTTGACATGGACGTATGCTTTGCTGGGTATCCCCTATTCCGGATCGAGGCCTGACCAAACCTCGCGTCGCAGCGAGTGCCATCGATCCGGATGCCTCTAAGAAGTCCCGGTTCGCGGTCTACACCGCGCCCCGCCACGAAAAATTCGTCCAGGCTCAACTGATAGCAAGGCAGATTCAATCCTTCCTGCCTCTTTACGCGACCGCACGGCGGTGGAAGAACGGAGTTCGACGGGAAATCCAACATCCGCTTCTCCCGGGCTATGTCTTTGTCCGCCTCGGATCGGACGAAAGGCTTCCCGTGCCGGTAGCTATTTTCGATGATAGAAGGGATATTTCATGGGCCTGGCCCCGCGGCGAACCGTACGAATCCTGGGAACGCACGGAGTTCCTGCAGCCTACGGAGGCTTCGAAACAGCTGCGGAAAACATAGCTCGCTATCTGGTGGGGAATGGATGGAGTGTCATCGTCTACTGTCAAACTTCGGGAACTGGCGAGATCATCGAAGATGAATGGCAGGGCATTAAGAGAGTAATCATACCTGTAAATTTACCGGGCTGGCGGGGCACATCGAAATTCGACTGGCTCTCCATCGCACACGCGTGTAAGTTTCGGGATATATGTTTGACGTTTGGTTATAACACTGGAATCTATAACCTCCGTCAGCGTCTAAGCGGAATTCCGAACATCATTAATATGGATGGCATTGAATGGTCTCGTAAGCGATGGGGCCTTGCGAAGCAACTGATCCTGTATGTAAACGAGCGGTTCGCTGCTCTTTTCGGTAATCACCTGATAGCAGACCATCCTGAGATTGAGCTGCATCTCAAAACTCGCGCATCGCCAGCCAAGATTTCGACGATCACATACGGAGCCGACCCGATCACAGACATACAGTGCGAGCCGCTGAGGGCCCTGGGTCTTGAACCTGGCCGATATATGACATTGATCGCGAGGCCGTTGCCTGAGAACTCGATTGCCGAGATCGTCGAAGGATTCTCCGCTGTAGAGCGTGGCCACAGGCTCGTCGTTCTAGGAAAGCTGGATCCAGAAAAAGACGAATATCATCGAAGGGTCATAGCACTCGCAAGCGATGAGGTTAACTTCACGGGGCCCATCTACAATTCAGATGTCGTTAAGGCGCTGCGCTTTCACGGCAAGGCCTACCTGCACGGACACACGGTTGGGGGGACGAACCCGTCTCTCGTCGAGGCTATGGCTGCGGCGAATCCGATTATCGCTCACGACAACAAATACAACCGCTGGGTAGCCGGCAATGGGGCGGTTTACTTTACGAGCAGCGAGCAACTCGCTGACAGGATTTCCCAGCTTCTTTCGGATGACTCACTCTGCAGGAGCCTAAAGGAGAATGCACTCAACCGCTTCCGGGATGAATTTACGTGGAAACGGGTCGCAGGACAGTATGAGGCTCTATTGCTGGAATATGCTACGTAGATCTGGAGTGAATGCACTGGTAGCCAACAAATATCTACCGATTGAGGGTTAGGTTCTATGGTTCGTTTAGCGCTTGTGGGTTTGGGGAAGATGGGCCTATCGCATCTCTCGATAGTGCGGGCTCATCCCGAAGTTATTCTTGTTGGAGTTTGCGATCCATCCAAGTTCATGTTGGAGCTGCTCGGTAAAAACGCGGGTCTGGATACTTTCACCGATCTGGAGACGATGATCGAAAGAGCCAGGCCGGAAGCGATCATCGTGGCAACACCGTCTCGTTTTCACGGAGAGATAGCGCGGGTGGCTTTAGAGCGAGGTGTCCATGTTTTCTGTGAAAAGCCATTTTGTCTCGACTGGAAAGAGTCGACCGATCTATCGAAACTCGCCGAGCGGAAAGGACTCGTGAATCAAGTTGGCTATCACTATCGCTTCGTGGCAGCTTTTCAAGAGGTGAAGCGGCTCCTGGGCGCAAATGCCATCGGGACCGTTACTCATGTTCTTGCGGAAGCTTATGGTCCGGTTGTCTTACGCGCAGCGGGCTCGTCCTGGAGAACACAGAAGGCGGAGGGCGGAGGTTGTCTTTATGACTATGCGGCTCATCCCATCAACTTGCTCAATTGGTACTTTGGGATGCCAGCGAGGGTGGGCGGCACGGTCATAAAGAAGATCTTCTCCAGGGATACAGACGACGAAGTGTACGGAACAGTTTTCTTTGAAGATGGACCAAGCGCGCAAATCTCAGTCAATTGGAGCGATGAATCTTACCGCAAGATGAGCGTCAAGCTATCTATAACGGGGACGGCGGGACGCATCATCGCTGACCGCCAGGAATGCAAGGTCTATTTGCGTGACGGCACGCAGTCAGCTACGGGCTATTCAAAGGGGTGGAATGTCCGCTATACGACTGACCTTACGGAGGCAGTCTGGTTTTACGTGCGCGGCGAGGAATACTCATTACAGATCGATTACTTCGTAAAGGCTGTTGCCTCCGGGTCTTCGGAGAATGTGAATTCGTTCGCTGCGGCAGCGCAGACTGACCAATTGATGTCAATGATGCGAGACGATGCCCAGGCCGTCATATCGGCGCCGTTAGCATCTCCATCCATCCAGCAGAGAAAAAGACTGTTGTTTGGCCGGTTAGAGGAAGGGGGGCCTGTTAGAAATGATGCCAAATTTGCTTTTTGGAGATAATCAGTTCTTCGGCATAAATCATATGTCCGAGGAAAAAGCGCGCGCTCAGGCCCTGCAGTTTCAGGATATCAAGGAAGTGTTCAGGACGCTTGATGCGGCTTATGACGAGGGCATCAAAACATTCATGTGTACTACCCATGATCGAGTCGAAGAGATTTGCAATCATGTTCGCGCCAATTCTGACAGATATCACGACTACGCCTTCTATCCGTGTATGCCATATGCTCACAAATATGCGAACGCAGCCACAGAGGAAGGCGTTATTGGGGCAATAAAGAAATTTGCTCCGGAAAGCGGAGCCTGGAGCGCGGCAGTTCGAAGTGGCGTATCACTTGTGGGCAAGGATATTAGTGGGATAACCCGGCTCTTGATCGACTCGGAGATGCAAATGTTCAAAGGCCTCCGAACCCCTGTTGTTTTCCTGCAAAATGTCGTGGTCGATCTCCTGCTAGGCTTGGGGATGACGGCGCCCTTCGCCGTGTTCAGCGATCATGTTCGGTCAAAATATAATGCCGAGCCCGGTTTCATCACGATGAACCTTCCTTTGCTCCTGGACGTATTGGATGATCTGAAGATTGACAATCCGATTGTTTGCTCAAATATCAATAAACTTGGCTTCCGTATGTGCGGCGGCCTTGGAGCGTATGAGGAGGCTTTGAGAGAGCGCAGATTTCGTGCCATTGCGATGTCGGTATTTGCTTCAGGCGCTATCCCTGCAAGTGAAGCGATATCCTGGGTGTGTGCTCAGCCAAACGTCGAAGCGATCGTGTTCGGCGCTTCCAGCCACTCTAACATTCGATCAACCAAGGGTCTCGTAGATCAATTCTGGAAGGGCGGGAATACCGTACTTGCCTAAACGTAGCAGTGCGTCCTTTATGAAGACCGAGGATACAAGGGCGGAAATAACGTACTTGCCGCAAGGTTCAAGTGCGTCGTTTGTCGAACCCGAAGACAGGTATCTCGATCAGCTACCGGAGCGCGAGATCAGCATCAGTTATGTGCTGGACATACTCCGCAGGCGAAGAAAGATAGTGCTTTGGGTGATGGCGTTGTCGTTCTGTGCTGGCCTGATTCTCGCCTTAAGGCCCAGGACCTATGAAGCTTCCGGGACGCTGCAAATTCGGCCTGGCGCTGCCAATGCGTACAGGTCACAGGTAAACGGCGCGCCGCCCAATCCAGACACTGATGACCGGATCGAGTCCGAGGTGCTGATTCTGCAGAGTAAATCGCTCTTGCTCGCGGTCGCCGACGAGTTACACCTGTACGCTGACCCATCCATTGCCGGCACATCCAAGAAAGGGAATACGGCTGCCTCAGATCCTGCGGTCCAGGCTAAGGTTGTAGCGGCACTCAGTAAGATGGTGAAGGTCAGGCGCAACCCGAAGACTGAGATCATCTCGGTAGAGGCTACGGCTCGCTCACCAATTCTGGCATCGAGTATTGTCAGCACCCTGATGAATCAATACATCCACCGAATATTTGAGACCCGTCTCAGCTCCACTAAACATGCTTCGATGTTCCTGACTGCCCAGCTCGATGATCTTAAAAAGCAAGTGCTCCTGGATCAGCAGAAACTGGTAGACCTGCAGAAGAAGCTCGGTGTCTCGGGCTTTGACGATTCGCACAACCTGGAGACCGCTCAGCTAGAAGATCTAGCGAAGGCTAACCAGGAGGCAAATATCGAGCGGATCGTATCCGAGGCGCGCTACCGGATCTTGCGAGAGGAGGATCCCAGCCTGGTGGAGGGGGGGCCTGCGATGTTGGCGCCAAACAATCAACCGAGCTCCTCGCTTCTTCAGACGCTGCGCAGTTCTCAAGCCCAGATCGGATCACGATACGCGAGTGTGAGTGAGCAGTTCGGCCCCAATTATCCAGAAGCCAAGCAGCTTAAGGCGCAGTTGGCAGAGGCCACGCGTGAAGTAACCAAGGAAGAGTCCAGAATCGTAGAGCAGGCAAAGATGTCGTTCGACGCTGCGCGGCGAAATCAAGCAATGACCTCGAAGGCCCTCGGCCACCAGAAAGACAGTGTCTTTAAGAAGCGCAACGCCATGGTGGAGTACCAGGTGCTGCTGCACGATTTTCAAGCAAGCCGCGCCCTCTATGAGGGCCTCGTGCAACGATTGAGGGAAGCCGGAGTGCTTTCGGGAATAGAGTCCGGGGATGTGGATCTTGTGGATTTGCCAACCCTTCCCATTACGCCGGCTGGATTTGGCCCCCTTCCGCTCATGTTGATCACGCTTGCCTTGGGGGCAATCTTAGCGTTTATTACGGCCATGTTTCTGGAGAGCTTCGACAGTTCGTTTCATAGTGTCGGGGCGTTGGAGCGCTACATGCGCCTTCCCGCGCTCGCGGTGCTCCCCGAGTTCCCAAGCACTACGCGGCCGAGCGCCTTCTCGGGGGTTTTCAAGAGATCATTAGCCGCCAGAACTGCGAGCGCGACCTCGATCTTTACCGAGTCCATTCGCATGTTGCACACCCGTCTCCTCATGGACGAAGCAACTGCATCCTCTAAGATTGTCCTATTCACCAGCGCAACCCGGGGTGAGGGAGTTTCAACAGTATCCGCGAATCTAGCCTGTGTTCTCGCAGAGAGTGGTCGATGTGTGCTACTGGTCGACGCCAATTTAAGGCACCCTAGTCAACACTTGCAATTTGGATTGCCGAACGACCGTGGATTCAGCGACCTCGTGACGGGCGGTGGCACCTTAGACGAGTTGGTTCAGGCTGTGCCCGATCGATCGAATCTGCTCCTCCTTTTAGCCGGCCCTCTGCTGGGAAACCCAGGGCAACTGCTTGCTGCAGCGGACCTGCAAGGACTTTTTGCATTGCATGCGTTCGCCTACGACTTTATTGTGGTCGACGCACCACCCGCACTTGGACTTGCGGACGTTGGACTGCTCACGTCTTTCGCTAGCGAAGTAGTCGTTGTGGTTCGAGAGGGGGTCTCGACACAACCGATGTTGGGAGAAGTCAAAAGGTCTCTGATGGGTCTCGGTGCTTCGCTACGTGGCGTGGCATTTCTGTCGGATGGTTATCGGACAAATATATCTTAGATCAAGAGGACGAACACCGTGCTTAAAGGCGCAGTTCAGTTCAGGCATGGCACGAATGAGCAAGTCAGTCGAGAGGCCAATACTTCGGCGTCGTTCATTGGTTTGAGGTCTCGTGCGCAAACGATGGTGGCAACTCTTCTGCTTCTCTTTGCCCCGCCCTTTTATGCCCAATCGTCGGGTGACCTCGCGAAAGTTGAACCCGTCGGCACGACAAGCCCTGCACCCCCGGAGACTGTTAGAGAATTGCTTTCGGTCCATCCACCGCAGTTGACCATTGCAAGCGGGGACTCCATTCGCGTCGAAGTGTTTGAAATCGAAAAATATAGCTATACGCCCCGAGTAGATGGTGACGGTCAGATTGCCATTCCGCTCGTAGATTCGGTGAAGGTTGCTGGTCTCACTGCTAGCGAAGCAGAAAAGCTCATCGCAAGTCGTCTCGAAGAGCGTGGCATGGTGAAAAATCCTCATGTTCACGTCACCCTGGTGGAGCAGCCTTCACAGACGATTACGGTCTCAGGCGACGTCGATAAGCCCGGCGTATTTCCTGCCTACGGGGCCAAAACTCTGATCGGTGGTATCTCACTGGCTGGCGGCTTGAAGGATACTGCCAGTCGCAACATAACCCTATTGCGGCCTGCGACAGGTCAAACCTACGTGATCAACCTCGGGGATGATCCAAAAACCGCGCTTGCGGCCAATATACCGCTCGTTAAGGGCGATACTGTGATCGTGGGAGTGGCCGGCGTCGTTTATGTTGTCGGAGCGGTCAAGAACAGCGGTGCATACCGTCTAAAGAGTTCCAGTTCAACTACCCTTCGACAGGCTATCGCAATGGCAGGGGGAGCTGGCTACGAGGCCAAGCTAAGCAAAACCGTTATTATCCGTAACGACGACGGGCGTCAGACCGAGATTCCCTTCGCCGTCAATAAGAACGTGTCGAAACCCCTTAACGACATCACCCTAAGGTCTAACGATATTGTTTACATTCCCACCAACTCACCGAAGGCTGCAGTGAAAGGCGGGGCGGCAACTATGGCGGTCGCGTTAGCCTCGGCGGCAATCTACCGGCCTTAGACCATGCTAGCCGCAGCGCGCGCTATATGACTATTTATATTATTACCGCGCTCTTTCTACTGGTGAGTTCCTACAGTCGTGACGTTGAGGGTTGGATTGTCGCGCTGGTTGCATCCATCGTCTTACTCTGGACCCGGTCCACGGTTCCCTCCTTGCCGACCAGCCTGGTGCGGATCTTAGTCGCCCCGACCCTGATACTCTGCCTGGGACTGCATGGGATATACAGCAATTCGCTGTATGACGTGGGTAAAGACCTGTGGTACTTCAGCGGCCCGATTGTATATATATCCTTCGGTTATTTGGTATTCGAAAGGCTGGGAAGTTGGCAACGCCTGGCCCAGCCTCTCGTCGTTATCGGCGCATATTCTTGTCTTGCCACCATCGTTGGGGTTGTTTTGAACCGGGAACAATTGCTCGCAACTACCACAGTCGAAGACTATCGACACATCGCAGGTCTCGGCACTCTTCTTTTTGTAATACCGACAGTCCTGCTCGTTTTCATGAGACATGTCGGGTTGCCCACGACAGGGGTAACACGCATAACAATGGTAAGGGCAACTACCTATATCCTGTCGACTATGGCGGTGCTATCCACATTTTCCAGAACCACTATTGTATGCCTGGCCGCAGGCCTCGTTTGCACTGTCAATCCAAGGTTTACGCCAAAAAGGGTCAGGAATTACACGGCGTTTCTCCTGGGCGCCGCAGTCTTGTTGGCACTTGCGTCCAGCATGCTCCACAGTGATAAGGTGGGCGTACTTCTGGATTCATTTGTCCAAAAGACAGCAAACACATCGGCAGAGGTGAATGTACACAGCTACGAGACATATGAAGATATCAATCTAAATTGGCGTGGCTTTGAAGCAGCCAGGGCGGCGAAGACCTATGCCGAATTCAGCGATACTGAAAAGTTGTTCGGGGGAGGGTTCGGCACGATGGTCGACCTTGGTTTTGCCATGAAGTTGCTCGTCGATTATTTTGAGTTCGTCCCGTTACTGCATAATGGTTATATGGAACTATTGGTAAAGACGGGGCTGTTGGGCCTGAGCCTATTTATAGTGTTCTGCATCCAAATCGCCTTCATGGCGTATCGGGAGTTCCGAAAGTCCGAAAAGTGCGCAAAATTAAATGGCTTCCTTCTGCTGTGGACGGTTTTTGTTTTTGTGCTGACTCAGGAAGCCATTACCGGCATCCTCAACAAGGGAAATCTAGCTCCAAACCTATTCCTGCTCGGAGCAACATGTGCAAGCGTTTCATTGTGCGATCGTTATAGGTTACTCCGCAACGAACCCAGGACGTCGCAATAGACAGCAAACGTGGCCTGCGCAGTATGAGTCCAGGTGTAGTTATTCAAAATTCTCTCTCGCAGTAAACTGGAGCGTGGCGCACTGTGGGCTCGCAGTAGTGCTTCGCGGATCGAAGGCACCGAATCTGGAGAGCAATAGTATGCGAGGTCTCCAAAATAATCACGCGTATCGCCTTTGTCTGTAATAACAATATTGGCGCCCATCGCGGCGGCTTCCAGGGAGGACAATCCTGTAGTCTCCATCCAACTCACCAGTGCATGCACTTTGCATGCAGCATAGTATTGTTTGAGCGTAGCATGGTCAACATGGTCTACGATGGTTACAGAGTCGTCCATTTCGCGCTTAATTTGTTCAAAATACGCCATTTGGTTGGGCCCTGGCTTTCCGACCAGAACCAGCCTTAGACCGGTACCTTTGACGGCGCGTACCAACTGCAACTGACACTTCCTCCGTTCTATTCTTCCGACGCTCAAAATGCAGTCGGTGAATTCTGGAGCCGCGGCAGAGATGTCAGCGTTGAACACTGTTGGGTCTACGGAATTCGGCACCACCGCGAACCGTGCTTTGACGGTCTCCGGAAAGTCGTGGCGGATGCGGGTCATCTCAGATTCAGAATTAGGCAATAAGACAGAAGCCATTTGAAGTAGGTGGCGTTGGGCCTTTCGGAATCCCCTGGCGAGAATAGCCGCGGTTCCGCGATTTAGCTCACCGTTTGTCAAACTCCGTGCCGCCATTTTTAGATACTCCGCGTTAGACCGGGAGATCGAACGAAATAGCAATCTTTGTAGCGGTCCTCGAGCAGCACGATCCGCTTCCGTGTAGTCGACGTAGATGGGAGACAAGATTACGGGAATGCCACGCTTGGTTGCCCGCCGCGCCTGATAATACATCTCCTGAGGGCGAGTGAGATTGTAAAGATGCAAGATATCGTAGCCATCCAGGGGGTGATTGAGATCGTTAGAGATGGTCACTTCGCAGCCCAGCAAGCGGAGCGATTCAGCGGTTTTGAGAAGCATAATGGTGTCTCCGCCTGGAGTCGAGAACAGCGTCGTCCTGGATGACAATAAAACTCGCAAAGGGTTCCCGCGGGTGCTGTCCTTGTCGGAGCCACGGAGGTCAGGCAGATATTTCGGTGTATGTGACATCGGGAGTGGCAGGCACAAGCCTGTATCTGTTAGATGCTACCATTAGTGGGCGTCCAGATCTAGGACTCCTCTCAGGAAAGTGGGGACATATGTCGCGTCGTCCTACCTATTTGGGTTTGCAAGTCCTTCGGGTCATGGCTGCAGTCCTCGTCCTGCTTACGCATTCTGGTTTCTATGCGTCGGAACGCCTCGACCGCTCATTTAGGTACTGGGGAACCGGTGCAGCCGGTGTCGATCTGTTTTTTGTCATCAGCGGCTTCGTTATGGTGTACTCTTCAGTGAATTTGATTGGGAATCGTAAAGGCTGGTTAGTATTTAGTCAGCGGAGGGTCATCCGGATCGTGCCGATGTATTGGCTGGCGACCACTCTTAAGCTTGTCCTGATGGTGTTAGCTGGCGAGTTTGTGCTTCATGCACGATTTAGCCCTTTCGACACCGTTATGTCCTATCTATTCTTACCGACTCGGAATAGTGACGGCAACTTTTTTCCGCTCCTGGGCGTGGGATGGACACTTAACTTTGAAATGTTGTTCTACCTGCTTTTCGCAGTGGCGCTGTTTCTGCGAGTAAGCGTGTTTAAGTTTGTGGGCACGGTTTTATTCTTGCTAGCTAGTGGTGCATTATTCAGGCAGAATAACTGGCCTGCAGTCTCGTTTTATTTAAGCCCCATTGTGCTCGATTTTTTCCTCGGAATGCTCATAGCGAAAGCCTGTCTTCGAGGTAAATTTCTCCCGCGTGGTGCTGCGGTTCTGTCAGTATTCGCCGGCCTGCTTTTACTTCTCGTTTTTCCGGTTACGATCTGGCACACGTCTCTCGCTGGTCTTGCCGCCGCAATGATCATTGGGGGTGTTGTCGGGCTGGAAGCGTGGCTCACTTGGATTCCCGGATGGCTCATATACTTAGCGGATGCGTCCTACGTGATATATCTGTTTCATCCCCTGGTTGCCCCGGCCGCGCCGATGGTCCTCTCAAAACTACACATGCCCTATCCGTTGCTATCTATCGCACTCAGCATTTGTTTTGCCCTCCTCGCCGGTTGTTTTATACACAAACTGGTAGAGGAACCCGTGACGCTCAGGCTGAAGCGAGCGGTGGAAGCTCGAAGCTTAATCAGAGCGCAAGCTGCACCGGTGTGATGAAAGCCAGTAGCCCTGAACTGTGACGCTAGAACGCTATCGGTGCGAGCCTCCGGTTCAATGTGCTGAAACCTGCCCGTCAGCATTCTCGGTGCAGTCTTTAAGGGGCCAATCGGTGTCGCGTATGGAACCCTTGTCGGGGCCGTAGTCGGCGTTGTATGGGTTCTGATTGTCACTTCACGTGTGAGCGTCACCGACCTGATGACGCCGGGGGTCGATACTCTCCAACGGACTGTTTAAACCCCTCCTGGCATTCATCCCAATCGTATTGTTTTGTCTTTGGCAAGGCCTGTCTCGCTCGTTCTCCATGCCGCTATGTTACTTATCATCCGCAGCTACGCTCCTGACGCTCTGGGCGACGATTGCATTTCAACGGGAGAGAAGTCCCACGTTCCTACCGCGATAAGGTCTTGGAGGGCAAATGCGTAATTTGCGGCAGCTTGTGTCACTTCAGGTAGGCCGAGGTCTTGCGGCAGTGATGGTTGTGGGCCATCATACGATGTCCTACATCGGCCGGGAGCCTCGTTACTGGAACCGGGTCTCAATAGCGCACGGATTCGACGGTCTTCAGCTAGGTGTTGAGTATTTCTTTGTACTTAGCGGCGTCGTGATGCTTATGGCTCATTGGGGGGATATAGATAAACCGCAAAGTCTCGGGTCCTATCTCTGGAAGAGGTTCCGGCGAATATATCCGATTTACTGGATTGTCTTAACGCCGGTGGTGCTAGAGTATTTTCTGCGGCCTGGCCTTGGTCAGGCATACCAACGCAACGGCTGGGTTATTCTCTCCGGCTACTTACTCATCCACATCCGATCGACGAACGTCAATCTGCCGGTGGCCTGGACGCTATTTCATGAAATGCTATTCTATGCGCTGTTTGCTTTGCTTCTCGTTAAGAAGAGGGTAGGTATCTCGGTCTTAGCTGTGTGGTTCATTTTGTCCATATGTGCTTGTGTGATGAGATTACCCTGGTTTTTGGGAGAGTATCTGATCTCGCCGCTCCATCTGTTGTTCGGGCTTGGCCTGATGGTCGGTTATTTGCTCCGTCAAGGAGTCAACGCGGAGCTGGGCTCCTTACGTTCTTCCGAGGCACGCAGTAGCGTCGTTCTGCTCGGAGCGCTCACGTTCTTCCTGGCCGTGTTCCTGGCGGGCCTACGGGCGGGGGTTGATAATTGGGTGCAACTACTCGCTGGCTGCGGATCCGGAGCTATCATTTTAGGTGGAGGACGGATAGAACAAACGGGCGGGTGTCGGTTCCCCAAATGGTTGATGGTCCTCGGTGATGCATCATACGCGATCTATTTAGTACATTATCCATTCCTGATGTTTATTACTCCAAGAGTCTATGCGTTTTCGCTGAAAACATCGGCACCACTTGTGGTGCCAATTCTGACGATGGTAGTTTCAGCCGTAATCGCCGGGTGCGCTGTGCACGTTTGTATCGAGAAGCCGCTTCTTGTTTGGTTAGGTAGAATCACGGTGAGCAATTCAAGCGCGAAACATGAGATATTGGCCAAAGTCCATTAGCTCCATCAATAAGATAGACAATGTAGTCTTCTACCATCTAACCGATCAGAACCGCAAAGTGGATTTGCGTAACGCTTGCTTGAAATTTATATTCCGTCCGATGTCGTCGCTGCGGCGCCGGTCCGTGTTATTGTGGCTTGCGCCAGTGGCGTAGTTCATCGACTCAATCAGACTGGCATTGGATCGTCGATATGAATCTGCATCGCGATACCGGCACGGAGCCGCATCTGGAGCGGAGTACTAAGATGAGTTTGCGGTCGCCTACAACGCAAAACCGGCGCAAGATAAGGGAGGATTGTATATGAGGCTACAGGTGTCCATTGCACCCTCGCAATCTAAAACGTCGAAGCGCATAGCGCTCTTACGTTGGAGCGGATTTATCGTCGTTGCTCTCACTGGTATTTTCTATCTCCCGCAACTCGTTCCTGTTGCTCCTTCAATTTCCGATTCTTACGCTGTTGGTTATAGAAATGGGGCTGGTGTGATGTTGCTCCTTTTCTTCCTTGTGCTGGGCGGATATTTCTGCCGGTTCATTGAGTTTCGACCGCATGATGAGTCCTTCAATGAACGCGTGCCAAAGGAGAAAGTCTGGCTTTGGGCAGGGGTGTTCAGTGCCGGTTGGGCATGCGTGTTTTTCTTGGCGCGTGGGCTACAAGGTTTCTCGGAGTCGGGTTATCTGATAGACCGTGTAAAGATGCTGGCCGAGGGAGGGACGCCCTACAAAGATTTCGAATGGGCTTACGGCCCCATATTCCTTTATGGGCCGCGCGCTCTTATGCTGCTGCATCTGTCGGCAGAAGATAGCTATTACGTCTTTTGGCTGCTCACCCTACTCGTCGGTGTTTGGATGCTAGCGGAAGTCATAGGTTTGCTGGAGTATCCGGGGGCTCGAAAATCCGAAGCATTTTCTCTTCTCTGCCTTTACGCGCTTCCCGCGGTTCTGGGTGCCGGTTTCAATTACACGCTCTTTCGTTTTCTCCCGGCCGCTTACCTCGGCCTTCTCGTGCAGCGTACGGATACGCGAGAGCAAGAAAGACACGGCGCGACAGCGATGTTTATGGCTGTGGGTTCTACTGTGATCCTCTGGCTGGTTTCACCCGAAGTTGCCCTGGCATTTACCGCAGGTGTCATCGGATATTTCGCCTTGTTTGGGTTCCGAAGAGGCCTGTTCAATGCATGGAGATATTGGGCCAGATATTCCCTATTCGTGTTTGCGGAGGTCGGCGTCCTCTGGGAGGCAGGTAGGCTCGAACTCCTCAAAACACTGAAGGCCTTCGCAGGCGGTGCCTATAACTTTCCTATCGTTCCGGGGGGACATATCCTCTTCTTCATGTTTTGCTGCGGAGTGGTCACTCTATACGCAGCGAGTCGGCTAAGGGCCGGAGCCCAAGGGGGTGGGATGCTCATGGTACTGGCCGTTTCAATCGGAACCCTCTTTGCGGCGCTGGGGAGATGCGATGTTTGGCATGTTGGCTTTGAGGGTATTGGTGTCCTTGTGGTAGCGACTCTGCTCATATCCGCACGGCCAAATCTGTGGCGCGGCTATCGCATCGCCTTCGTAGTCCTCTTGGTCGCTGCTCCTGCCATGACGGCACTTTGGTGGTACCAGGCAGCCTTGGTCACAAAAGTAGTGTTTTTTCGCCTGCACCAGTTTGAATCGCATAACCTCATGACAATGAAGCTCGATAGGGCAGCTGAACAATATTACGCCCGGAAAAAGAATCGAGAGAAAGCACGCCTTAAGACTGACTTGCTGAGAGCATCGAGCAGAGTTCCATCGCAAATAGACCTTCGGGCGACGTATCCGGGCGCCAGCGGGGTGTTGGATGCGCCCTTCGGCTACAAACCCAACCAATTCGGGGAATATCGCACAGTGGGACTAGACAGCGGGTACTTCTTTGGTCTGTTAAATGCCTTCACGCCTGCGGCGGTGACGATGAAGATAGATGAATTGCGCGCTCACCCAGAACGCGATCTACTGCTACCCGAAGACTTCACAGAGGAGTGCACGGTACACCCGGCAGCGGAACGACGGATTCTTCAAGTCGTGTTCATGTCTCCTTTTGTCCCGCCGGTAAGACATAGTGAAAGCGTCCGGGAGCCGCTGTGCGAGTTCATCACAACTCACTACCAAGTGATCCAGGCGGCGCAGTCCGGCGATTACGGCTATGAACTCTGGCGCCTGTCTCGGGATGCCAAGAGGTGAATTGCTGGCATTCAGCCGGTTCGAGAGGATGAGCCGAACGATCCAGGTCCGCATCGCGCCATGCCTGACAGAACTGCCACTCTCTAAGATGTGCGAATGTCGTTTTATTGATCGGCTTGCCTGCGCTATCATTCAGTAGTGATAACTCGGGTCTAAATCTAGAAAGGATTGAATCGTGAAGCCTGGTCGCGTAAGCATTATTACCTCCGTCTATAATGCCGCAAGTACGCTGGAAGCTTGCATTCTGAGCGTTCGTAACCAGTCGTATCATGACGTTGAGCATATAGTAGTCGACGGCGGTTCAACAGACGGGTCCGTAGAGCTTATTCAACGTCACTCATCCCTGCTGGCCTACTGGATAAGCGAGCCGGATGGCGGTATTTCCGATGCCTGGAACAAAGGTTTGTCCGCGGCGACGGGTGAATGGATCGCGTTTCTTGGCGCTGATGATGTTTTACTCCCGGATGCACTGTCCCAATATCTGGCTGTTTGTGGGGGAACAGACGCGCAATACGTTTGTTCTCTTGTTCGTTTGATCCGTCCTGGCCTACCGGACAAGATCATTGGGCGACCGTGGAGCTGGCCGGCATTCCAACGCAAGATGACTACGGCACACCCAGGCAGCCTGCATAGATTCGACCTATTCGAAAAATATGGTAATTACGACACCAGCTATAAGATTGTCTTCGATTACGAGTTGCTTCTACGTCCTGGTAGAACGCTAACTGCCCTTTTTTTGGATGAGGTCACCACAAGGATGCTGGCCGGTGGCAACAGCGATCGTTTTCCGGCTTTAACAGAAGCCCGGCTGGCCAAGATCCGCACTGGCGGACGGAATCGGGTCTGGGCTCTTTGGGAGCTTTGGGTGGAGAGCTTAAAGCTTGCGGTTCGGCGTGTCGAAGCTGTATGCGCCAGTTTCGTGTTGTAGGCGACCGCAGATTCAACTTAGAAGCTCATATAGGTGCGAATCTACCGATCTATCAAAAGACAGACTCAATCAGGTATGCACTTCCAGTTCAATGTCCTGACGGATCGCGCAGCACAGTGAATGGACCGAACACCATAATTTTCTGTAAGGGGTTACATTGGCGAAAGAACGGCGGTGGAGAACGAGAAAAAACGCCTTGGCCAACGTGTGCCGAGGGGGAGCAACCGCTGTTGTAGCGTTAGCGCTGCCGCACTTTCTAACGCGTACCCTTGGAGGTGAACGATTTGCGGCCTGGTCGTTGATGCTGCAAATGAGCGCGATCGCAGCCTACTTCGACTTTGGTCTACAGACCATACTCGGGCGCTTTGTGGCGCAAGCCGCAGAACGCGGAGAGGATGAAACCCTAAGCAAGCTAGCTAGTACGTCTATGATGCTCCTCGCGGTAGCCAGCCTGATCCCTCTTGCCGGGTGTGTGTTATTTCTTCCTTTATTGCCGGTGGTGTTTCATTCTTCTTCCATCGTGATCCTTCATGAGATTCAGAAGGGGGTTGCGATTCTCGTGATTGGGACGGCACTCTCCCTTCCTCTATCCGCTTGCACTGGTCTACTTGTCGGGTTACACAAGAATGAAATTCCCGCATTGGCGATTGGGGCTAGCCGACTACTAGGAGCTCTCACTGTCATTGTATGCGCCCGTTACAATGGCTCTCTCATGATCCTCGCGTTGTGCTTCACCAGCTGGAATCTCATCGGAGGCCTGGCGCAACTTTTGTGGGTCAAGCGCCTGCTTCCTTCGCTGAGATTGACTGCTCAGTTCTATAACGGAAACCTCGCGAAGTTGCTTGTGCACCAGTCGTTAGTTTTAACGGTGCTAATGTTTTGCATGATGATCATTAGCAATCTGGACTTAACGATTGTTGGGCACTTCAATTTTATTGCGGTTGGTCCATACTCCGTAGCGACCACGTTGACAACATTCTTATATGGTCTAAATGCGACCGTCTGCGCGGCGTTCTATGCTCCTATCGCGGTGATGGAACAACGGGGGGATCAGGCTGGCATCCGCACGAGCCTGGAAAGATTGACATTATTCACGAGCCTCATCAATATGTCGGTTATTGTAGCTAACTACCTGCTAGGCAAGGCATTGCTTACCTTGTGGGTGGGACCAGCTTACATGCCGAAGACATTCCCGATCCTACAAGTGCTGCTCGCCGCAAATGCGATTAGACTTGTCGCCAGTCCTTTTGCGTCCGGTGTAATAGCGACCGGCAGACACAAGGCGCTCATAAGTGGTACGGTAATCGAGGCTGCCGTAAACTTACCTCTCAGCATTCTCGGCGCAGTCTTTATGGGGCCAATCGGTGTCGCGTATGGAACCCTTGTTGGGGCCGTAGTCGGCGTTGTATGGATTCTGATTGTCACTTCACGTGTGAGCGTCACCGACCTGATGACGCCGGGGTCGATACTCTCCAACGGGCTGTTTAAACCCCTCCTGGCATTCATCCCAATCGTATTGTTTTGTCTTTGGCAGGGCCTGTCTCGCCCGTTCTCCATGCCGCTATGTTACTTATCATCCGCAGCTACGCTCCTGACGCTCTGGGCGACGATTGCATTTCAACGAGAGAGAAGTCCCACGTTCCTTCCACGATGAGTTTTGAGTTGCGTTCGCCTACAACACAAAACTGGCGAAACCAGTTTCGATCCGCCGAACGGTAAGTTTCAAACGCTCAATCCAAAGCTCTCAAAAGGCCCAGACCCGAGTCAGATAGTTGCCGGGCGGCAAGTTATCATCTGTGCAACCCGGCCTATCGAAGCCGCGTCTCCGATAGGCTCCTGCGTTAGTCTTATTCAAGACGCGCAGCAACACCGGCGCGAGGTGCAAAATTATGCGTGTTTTGGTCACAGGCGGCAGCGGCTATTTGGGTTCGCACACAGCCCGGGAACTGGCGCGACAAGGACACGAAGTCATCATCTATGACAATCTAAGCACCGGCCACATCGCACTGTCTGAGGGCTTCCAGCTAGTCGTCGGAGATATAGCGGACAAAGAGAAGCTCAAACGCTGTCTCGATGGGGTGGAGGTTGTCATGCACTTTGCCGCCTTCTCGTACGTCGCGGAGTCGGTCGCGAACCCAAGGAAGTATTTTGCCAACAATGTGGAGGCGGGTCTGAAGTTGGTGGACTGCCTGCTTGAGCGTTCGGTACAGAAGATCATCTTCTCCTCGAGCTGCGCCATATACGGGACCCCTTCCCATTTACCGATCGTTGAAGAGAGCGTCAAAGAGCCCATCAATCCATATGGAGCCACGAAACTATTCTTTGAACGTGTGCTTGCCGCGTACGCCCACTCTCACGATTTGCGCTATGTAGCACTCCGCTACTTTAATGCGGCTGGCGCCGAGTTGGATGGAACCATCGGTGAGTGTCATGATCCGGAGACACACATCATTCCGCGGGCAATCCGTGCCGCGTTACGAACGGCGCCGCCGCTTAAGATCTTCGGAGGAACCTTGCCCACTCCGGACGGCACCTGCGTGCGCGACTACATCCACGTATCGGATCTTGCGCGAGCTCATGCGCATGCCGCCAATTACCTGATGCATGGCGGCGAACCGGTTGCTCTCAATTTAGGTACAGGAAAAGGAACGACGCTCAGGCAGTTGCTGACTGAAATTGAAACAATTACTGGGCGCATTGTTCCGCACACGATAGTGGAACCCCGTTCCGGAGACCCGCCTGTCCTGTATGCAGATCCAGGCAAAGCTCGCAAACTACTTCAGTGGGAGGCACGGCACGATCTTGGGGAGATTATCCGGACGGCTTGGGCTTGGGAGAAGAAGCGCTCTTCTGTGATCGACCGTGGACGGCTGGAATCTGTGGCGGTCGCCAGGTAACGAATCCGGCCAGGCCCAAAAGACTAACGGCGACTATCCTTGTTCCCTTTCATCGAGTCCCTCCCCCGAAAGAATCGATGAAAGCGTTCTTGGATAATCGCCGCTTGAAAAGAGAATACTTCTTCTACAGAAATTCGCCATAGTTCTTGAGTAATAAACCGCCGGCTTGTGGTAACAGCAGGTGGTAATGGCACACACCATGCCACCACCACGGTTCCTGATGCAGACCCGATCCCGCCTCGGTGCTATTACCATGGCAGCAGGGGAGCCTGCTCCATGCACGTGGTCGATTTGATTCGGAAGAAGCGCGACGGCGAAGCTTTGACGGATGCCGAAATCGCCTACCTGGTCGCTGGGGCAGCGACCCATTCCATTCCTGAGTATCAGCTGGCAGCCTGGCTCATGGCTGTCGTCTGGCGGGGCCTCAACCTGGAAGAACTGCAGAGCCTAACCACCCACATGCGTGACTCCGGCCGGGTCCTCAACTTCCGTGGCCTCCCCGGGATCAAGGTGGATAAGCATTCCACCGGAGGCGTGGGCGACAAAACCTCCTTCCTGGTGGCGCCCATCGTGGCCGCCGCCGGCCTATCCGTGCCCATGATCTCCGGCCGGGCCCTGGGCCACACCGGCGGAACCCTCGACAAGCTGGAAAGCATCCCCGGGTACCGGACGCATCTCGAGGAAGAGGAAATCCTCGCCGTACTCAAGGCTTGCGGCCTGTCTATCGTGGGCCAGACGGAATGGCTGGTACCCGCAGACCGCACGCTGTACTCGCTGCGCGACCGCACGGGCACTGTCGAGAGCCCGTTCCTCATCTGTGCTTCCATCATGAGCAAAAAGCTCGCCGCCAGTCTCGATGCGCTGGTGCTCGACGTCAAGACCGGCTCGGGCGCGTTCCTGAAGCAGAAGGCGGAGGCAATTCACCTCGCCGAGCTGATGGTCGCCACCGGCAACCACGCCGGCACCCGGACCGCCGCCCTCATCACCAACATGAGTCAGCCGCTGGGGCGCATGTCTGGCAATGCGGTCGAGATTGTCGAATCGGTGGAGGTGCTGCGAAACCAGCGCCACCCGCTCACCGAGGATCTGCGCCGCCTGTCCCTCGCGCTTGCGGGATGGATGCTCTCCCTGGGCGGCAAAGTGCGCAACCCGGAAGAGGGCGCCGAGCTGGCTGAGGATCTGTTGACCGGTGGCCTTCCGCTTAAGAAATTCGCCTGCATGATTGCCGCGCAGGGCGGGGATTTGGCCTGGTTCGGAACTGATGGTGGCCACCGGGAACCAAGCCGGCACCCGGACCGCCGCCCTCATCACCGATATGAGTCAACCGTTGGGGCGCATGTCCGGGAATGCGGTCGAGATCGTCGAGTCGATGGAGGTGCTGCGCAATCAGCGCCACCCGCTCACCGAGGACCTGCGGCGGCTGGCCCTCGCGCTTGCGGGATGGATGCTTTACCTCGGAGGGAAGGTTCCCAACCCTGACGACGGCGCCCAGTTGGCCGAAGATCTGTTGACGGGCGGCCTTCCCCTCAAGAAATTTGCCTGCATGATTGCCGCGCAAGGCGGGGATT
Organism: uncultured Acidobacteriaceae bacterium; assembly: GCA_963717225.1. Classification (GTDB taxonomy): domain Bacteria; phylum Acidobacteriota; class Terriglobia; order Terriglobales; family Acidobacteriaceae; genus PALSA-350. The sequence continues at coordinate 600,200 of CAVQWB010000019.1, forward strand.
TGGGTTGGTTCGAAAGTCCGCAGTGGCTGCATCGGCCGGTGCACCAGCACCCCGTCTTGTCCCCGTCCTCGGGTTTTCTGTCGAGTGTCGATTGCGACCAGGTAGGGTGGGCGGTGCAACGCTCCGGAGCGGGCCGAACGGTGCCCGGGGAAGCCGTGTCCGCACATGCAGGTGTAGAAACCCACAAAAAGGTTGGCGATTACGTCGCGGCCGGCGAAACCCTGTTTACGGTGTATCTGGAAGATGAGTCGCGTCTCGAGCCGGTGGTAGCGATGCTGAGCCAATGTTTTACGCTGAACGCCGAGCCACCTTCCCAAGCTCCCCTGATATACCAGGTAATCGCTTGACGTAGCGTTCTAGCCCTTCCGAAGCCTGTTTTCCAGCTCTGGCCCGTTACCGGCTGATAACGCTCAATGGCACGAATTTTGTCCAGAATGCTGCGTCCTAAGGTGAGAACCGGCGTTGGCGTTGCGATGGGCTAGAATGAGGTTCGGAGCCGGAGGATCAACTGCCGTGGCAGGTAACTGCCTTCGCGGCCCGCTACCGCGGCTTCTGCCGGCTGCCCTGGAGTAATCACACTTCGGCTCCATGATTGCTGCGCAGGGTGGGGGCCTGGCACGGTTTGAGAGTCCCAAAGGCTGCATCAGTCGGCTATCAATTATCCTCTTAAGTCCCCATCTTCGGGCTTTCAATCCAGCATCGATTTCAACCAGGCAGGGCTGTGCAACGCTCGGGAGCGGGCAGGAATGTGCTCGGGGAAACGGTGTCCGCGCACGAGGGCTCGAAACCCACAAGAAGGTTGGCGATCACGTAGAAAGGCTATCTCGATGGTCGGGTCCATATGTGCGAACAGGTTCTCAAGGTGACTCGTCAGCTACCCGCAGGCGACCGCGATGCCCCTATCGTCCGACTAGATCGTGTGCGCACCATCAGCCTCAATCTTGGCCATGTTCGTTGGCGATGCCATGGACCCCCTACTTGTTAATCACATCGGCACCCGACTGCCCTTCGGCAGCTGGTTCACTCTCGCACAGACATGCTTCGAACCCTTGCCGAAAACTCACGGTGTTTTGCTCTAAAGTGCTCGGGTACATCCGATGGCTTGCGCGGATTCTGATGTGTCAAGAAAACGCTCCTCTCCAGATCGGCGAGCCGGAGTTGTGAAGCCTCGTTACAGCTGCCGCGCGGCATTCTCGCTCGAATCCGTGCGATCCTGGGACGCGGTTAGGCCCGCTGAGAATCGGCGGCTAATCCGCTGCGTTTGCGCTCGAATAGGAATATCGGCTCGCAGCCATCCTTTGTCCTCCAAAGCTCGCGACGAGCAAGTAAAAATCCTTCTCTTTCAAACAACAGCACAAACTCGTCTTCCGTGGAATGTATTAACCCACCCCGCTTGAGCTCTTGTGAAAGATTCGTAGAGGCGTCCCCAGTCTGAACGTCTCGTTTGAGCACACTCATAAGAGACCAGACACCGATCAACGTCTCGAGCTACCCACATGACGAGCGATTCCAAATTCTGAATGTACTCGAGGACGCCTCCGAACACCGCGGTATCAACCCCCAGCCGGCTCAGCTCGGGACGCGGCTCGATGTTCAAATCGCAGACGAGGGTGTCTTTACCGCGGTCTACCAAGTCCGACGCAATATAAGTACAGCCGGCAGGTAGGTGGAGCTCGAGTTGCCTTCGCCCAGCTCCGAACTCAATCACACGCAAATAAATAGGGAGGAGGCCACCAAGTATCCGGGTGCGTTTGTCCCACTCCGGCAATAGCTCTTTTGTGTTCGTCCATGCGCGGTCTATCGGACGAACCAAACCAGCGACACAATAACGACCGGGCAGCCAACTCGATCCTCATCGATCACCGGCTGGTCTCTTTGCCAGCATCGCGAAGACGTGATGATATGCGTCTCTGCTGGCGTCTCGCTGAAGTTGGGCTGCGCTCAGCAAAGCAGCCCGAAGATCCGGCGCTTTGTTCCATAACTCGCCAATCATCTCTTGGAGGAATCTTGCCGTACTCGACGTTCCCAGTCGAAAGACACGGCACCCCTCCCCAAACTGGTGTGCGAGACCGTCGAATTTCCATTGGTAATACTCACTGGCGGCCAGTCCGATCACCGGTATGCCTTGGGCCAAAGCAAAGACTCCCGCGTGGTAACTTCCCGTTAGGACGAGCCGGCAATGCTTGAGCTCCTCAATGACGCCAAGAGGAGTGTCGATGGGACTGTCCGGATATTCAACCAAATCGTAGCCCTCGAAAAGAATTTCTGCCTGCAATGCGTCCGCCTCGTCAGGCAATCGTGAGATGGGGACGGCTCGGAGGGTTGCACCCAAGCTCCGCGCAACTACCTGCAAGGGCTCACGCAGGTTCGAAGCGATCGATTCTGTCACCGCCGAGTACGCTGCCAGACGAAGATTTACACCTATCGCTCTGCCCGTCGATTCACGATGGTTTCGAAAAGCCAACTCTATCGCGTCTTCCCCGGTTTCGGACCATCGATCCTCGCAACCCCCCATTCACAAGAGCGATGTTCCGTACAGACCTTCACGTAGAGTAATATAATCCACTTTGCGTAGTACTCGCCGGCCGTTTCCGTAGGCCTGGGTCGAACGGGCCAATTCCCTGACCGAAAAGCACAGTAGGCACTTTATGGGCCTGCGCTAATACTAGCGTATTAAGAATCATAACGCTTTAATCATGAAGGACTTTAAGACCACCCATTCCCGCCACCACAAAGAGATCAACATTAGACATGACAGACAGAAAAGCCTCGATCTTGTCTCCTTGACTTGGATCGCGGTGTCGGTAGCTCAAACGGCGTAACGATCTAAATATTCCATGTTGCTGGATGGAAAGCGCGCGACTCCATGACTGTAAGACCCCAACTCGTGAACCAGCGAATCTCGCCGGAATCCAGCTGTCATTTGACCAGAGAACGCGACCAGTGTGAGAAAGTGGCATTACCCTGGCCGAATATGGTGGCAGAAGTTCAGGATGATTCGTCAATACCCTAATGCGAGCCTCTGGCCACATGGCGCACGGACGCGAGAGGTAACCTGCGTCATGGAGTTTCTCCCCATTTAAAAGGGTCTCGCTAGGGTCAAAAGGATTTCGAGTTTCAGTTTTGGGTATAAGTGCCTTGAGGGCACGTTCTCAGAGCCGTAAAGGAGAGTGGGCTTCAGCCCCTGCAGCCTGGCAATCACAAATGCGTCTTCGACCGTGGGCAACAACATACGGTCCGCTTAGAACTCACGTTCGAAAGCGGAATCATACGGACCAGATTGCTCTAAGGAAGAGAAAAAAGCGGGACGGGGTGGTGAAGAGTGTGAATCCGTGCTTTCGGCTGATGACCTCTTGTCTTCACAAGAACCGCGTCCAGATCAGAAAGCTGCCGGATGATTGTTCGGTCGCCGGCCCCTCGACTGTTTAGAGAAACGCCAACTCCGAATGGACTGGATACGCTGACTCATATATGTCTAGTCTTGACTGCTCGATCTCCTCCGCCCCTGTTCCTCGACCATGGGCCCGGCCATCGTGACTCTGCGGGCTGTCAAGCTGTAATGTCGACCTGAACTGCTATTTCACGGCTGCTCCAGGGTGGTCGCTTCATGAATGCATAGGAGTTCTTATGTGAAAACCAATCCGTTCGACGCGCTCAAGTGCTAGCCGCATCGTCCCAATTGCGGGTACCTTTGACGACATAGTAAAGTCTGCCGTCGAACTGCTTAATTCGGGCCATGCCCTCATAGGCAGCAAGGTATTCATGGATCGCTCGCGCATAGCCATCCCAGTCAGGATAACCGTCGGCGATTAGAATTCCATCCTCGGCAAGATGAGGAACAGGGCGCGCAGACAGGTCATGGTCGATGCGTACCAGTCACAGTCAATGCGCAGTACCGCGATTCGAGATGGGGGCACAAAGGTCGCAAGTGTGTCTTCGAACCATCCCTTAACGAGCTTATAACTCTTGGCACCCGAATTCTTCATGGCTGCCTCCGCATCTTCGGTGCCCACAACAGCGTTGTTGAAGTACCAGGGTCCATTCTTGTCAGCTGGCAGGCATGCAGCCGGGCCGCAATGGTTGGGGATCGAGGTGACCCTGAAAACTATCAAACAAAAAATATTCCCGATCAGGTCCCAGGACTTTCGCCATCCCTGCGCTGTTTCCACCCTTCCAAACGCCACATTCGATCACGCAGCCGGGCGCAGTCACCGTCGCAGCCAACGCGAGGTTTCTCAAGTATTCTGCCGGGCCCAGCATCGTGTTGTTTTTGTACTTGTGATAGAGTCGTTCGAAACGTGGCGGAGATCTCGGGCGGCGAAGCATTTTACTGATATTCACGCCCATGAGGTTAAATGACGCCTTCATCAAACGCTTAGTCGGGTTCATTTTATCGTCTGTCCTCGCGTTGCGCTTCGGATGCTTAGATATCATAGCTTCAAACAAATCGATGTTCTAAAGCTCCTGATGCCGCTTTGCTCATGAGCGAAAAGGGTTTCCAATCGGCCTGATTACCTTTCAGAAAAGTTGCTTACCGCAAAACCTTCACCTGGTATACGAAATGCATGAGAGCCGGCGCGGAATCAATTCCATACCGCGGACACAACGTCCAGGGTTTCGAGCACCACGATTCTCCTGAACGCGGAACGGTTCCCTTGATCCGGCGATGCAAAACGTCCCCAGGCAATGTTTAGCGATTTCGATTTGATCCTCCTCGACGCAGGGCTCGACCGACGAAGGCACTGCGATCGCGGGCATACGTCGGTTTTGACGACGAACGTCTGCGCGCCATCGGTAAGCCACCGCCGCGCTTGGACGCGCCACAACGGCCTGCCGGACAGTGCGGGAAATGAAACTTAATCGGTTGTTGAATTTCGTCTCACGCGGCTGCCGCCGAAGGTTGGCTGTCCTCGGACGGCCTAAGACCCTCGTCCTTCCAGATATCGTCCTCCGATCCGGACTTATCTTGCGCGACGGCGCCTGACGGAGAGTGTTTTTTATGATTCGGGAAAGCTCGCGCGATCGCGGCGGCCCCTGCCAGCTTTGAATCAGAAGCCAATGGTACTGATGTACGCTCGCAAAGCGGAGTATGATTCCCCGGGGCCCCGACGTTTCTCCCGCTCACTTCGACGCACTGCTGGCCGAACTCGGGCGCGATCGGGGATGTCATGTCGGAACGTTGCTTGCAGCCCGGCGGCTACCCAAACGAGCCCGTTGCGTTCGACGAAGGCTATTTGTGTAATCTGCGAGTGGCGGCCTCGACATTGCGCCCCCACAGAGGATCCGGCGACGTGGTTTCGCCATGGCCTGCGGCAAGGAGCCGCGTCCGGTCAAAGGGACGAGCGAGCCTTTCGCGATTCCGCTTTTTCAGGTACCAGAGACCATCGTTGACATAAAGAAACATAAACAATGCTAAAGCCAAGATACTAATGTGTTAGGCGGGTCTTATCATGATGTAAGGCCGAGTGACTAGCTGTCGAACGAAAGCATGATGTAGCTGACAGCCGTGAATTTTCGGGGGAAAATCTCTGAGTTAGATCCGTAGATTAGAGAAAAGGGCTGAATGGGACCTGACGGGGAGGACTAACGCCCTCTAGCTAGTGCCCGTATTGAAGACCGTTATCCAGCCCTGATCTGGGGCCCGGGTGGTACGGTTCCACGGCGAGAATGTTGCCGAGGATGCTGCGCTCCTGGGGGGTGAACTGGGCCTGAAACTGGCCGGAGTTCATCAGTGCCTGGCGCTGTTCGGGTGGGTACTCGCGCAGGTCGCGAAAGGCCTTCCTCACCATCCGTTGCCGGTCTTCGGGGAGGGCACGGAAGTCCTGGAACGAGGCGCGCACCTGTTGGCGCATTTGCGGGGACAGGCGCTCCAGTGCCTCGATGTGGTCGACCGTCCGCTGGCGCTGGTTGGGAGGCATACGGTTGATTTGCCGCAGGCGATTCAGTAGCTTTTGCTGGGTCTCCGGCGGCAGGCGGCTGAAGCCCGGCTCGCTCTGCAAAGCTCTCTCCTGCTGCTCGGGGGGCAGGTTTCCATGCCGTTGCAGCCAGGTGCCCAGGTGCGGCTGGTTGTTTTCATATCGCGGGCGCGGACCCTGTGGCGCAGGCCGGGCAAAACAGGTGGAAGCCGCCAACGGGAGCACCATCAGAAGCGCCGCAAAGACACTCCGAGCGAGCTTCCCCCGGTGGGGAGTCGTCTCGAGCTCGTTGTGCCTTGCCATGGTGGTGCCCTCCGAAGCGGTTACGTCGACCGTCTTATTCGGGCGCCTCGTTTCCCGGTTTTTGTGCCCATCGGCACGTCTCTTCGTTTCCTTTGCCAGGTGCATCAATCACGATCAGTTCGATGTGCTGGCGCTATCCTCGTCCCCGTCGAGAGCGTTCAATTGCTGAAAGAGCTGGGCGTTTCCATCGTAAGATTGCAAGTCGCGCACTGTGGCCGAGGTTTGCGGCGCCGGCACCGCCTGGTGATCGAGCAGGGCAAACGTTCCGCCGCCGACCGCCAGTACCGTCGCCAGGGCACCCGCGGCCAGCTGACGCATCTGCAGGTTGCTCCTGTACAGCAGCCAAGCCTTGGCACGCTCAAAAAAACCGGCCGGGGCGGTGGCCTGCTCCACCCGCAGCCGGGCATACAGCTTAGCGTCAAAGAAGGCGCTGGGCTCCGGTGCCTGCCATTGGTCAAGCAGCTTCCAGGTAGCTTCCATCTCCGTCAGTTCGGCCGCACATGCAGCACACTCCGCAACGTGCTTCCGGGCCTCGGCAGGCAGTGGCCGCGACTCGTACACCGCTTCGGCCAGATTGTTTTTAATCTCAGGGCAAGTCATCATCTTCCTCTATTTCTGCTTAGACAAAATCCTTCAGGTTTTCGCGCAAAGTCTGGTAAGCGCGAAAAAGCAAGGACTTGGTTGCCGATTCGCTCAGCTTGAGAACCTCACCAATCTCCTTGTAATCCATTTCCTGGTACTTGTGCATCAGCACCGCGCTCCGCTGCCGTTCGGGCAGCGCCATTACGTGCTTACGAATCGCATTCATTCTCTCTTCGCGCACCAGCTCCTGTTCCACGCTGAGGGTACTGTCCGCTACATCGGGGCTGGTCCCTGTCTCCGGGTCTGGCTGGTCCAGGTATACGTTTTGCGCTGTCCGCTCGTACTTGGTATCGCGCGCGTGGTTTACTCCCAGGTTCGTTGCGATGCGGTAAAGCCAAGTACTGAACTTTGCCTCGGCCCGGTAGGTCTGCCGCGAACGATATACGCGCAGAAACACCTCTTGCGCCAGCTCCTCGGCCACTGCCTGGTTTCGAGACATGCGAAACATGAAATGCACAATCTGTTTGCGGTACTTCTCGATCAGGATGCTAAAGCCCGAATCGTCACCCTCCCGCACGCGTAACATGATCTCCGCGTCCGAAAGCTGTGCCCAGTCAACCCCAGATTGATGGAGTGCTGCACCCTGCTGGGCGCCCTGGAACCCGTTCTGCGGAATGGCTACGGTACCCATACCCTTTGTAACCCCATCCTCCTGGCTAGGTTGCGCGGAGCGGGGAGAGTTTTCCGCAGATTCTTCAGGGGTGGGAGGGTCTTGCCGCTCTGGTGGAAGAGGCGCCATAAGCTGAGTGGATTGTAAATGTTGCCGCAGGGGGTGGTCTCGCCCAGTTTCGTGGAGGTGGGCGGGGGATTCAGGGACTCCCGTGGGTTTGGAGCCGGTTTAAATCACAGAGCCTAGGGGTGGCCGCGGGTCACTCTCCGCCGGTCCCGCTAAGCGGTTTGCCTTCAACCAGATGGCTGGTGGCCTGTAACGGCGGCGGCCGCAGATGCACTATCACTCAGGTGGTTAAGTTTCAGTGGATGGCATTGAGGAGAACGACCCCCGGGGCCTACCGGCAGGACTCGAGAAATGAGTGAGGGTAGCCCGGGCTGCGTCCTGATAATTTTCACCCGTCCCTGTGGACCCCACGGCACGCCGGGGCGCAGCGGGGCAGGCTGAGTTTGGAATGCGGTGCTCACCCGGACTCTTGAGGCCCTCGCTTCATGGAAGGGGGGAACGTACTTTTGGCCTAAAGGCCGATCTTTGTTGGGACCTCGACGGCGACTGAAGTCGGGCCCTGATACAAAGCACCAGTGCGGTGGATCCCCAGGATTCGCGTATGCCGCGAATTTGGATTCATCCACCCTCTGAAATGTGGGGTTGGTTCTCACACATGATCTTAAGTCCCTAAGACGCGCCGCACTTTTTTGGGGGGGGCCTTATGTCGCCAAGTTGCGTCCAATCACCGCGCCCTTTCTCAAGGCATGGCTGTCACGCAACAGGTGCCGCGAACGGGCGCCTCGCGGTGTCCGGCTCGCTTGCGAAGATGCCGCTTTTTGCAGATCGTGTTCACGAATATGACCGGTTAGAAATCAGTTGAGAGCAGTTTCCGCCGGTTGGATTACCATGGTAGCGGTTAAAATTCCGGCCAATCAGCGTGTATGTGTGCAACCAAAGCCGCGCCGAACCTGATGAATTTGCGCTCTGCAGATTCAAACGCCGCCCTGAATTTTTGCCTGGGTTAAGTGGAGGTAGCCAAGAGCGGTTTGAAAAGTTCTGATCCTCTGATACAGAAGATCGGTAAGTACGTCGTGATAGACGTCATAGGCTCGGGTGGGATGGGCATCGTCTATCGCGCCCATGATGCTGCGTTGAATCGAACCGTCGCCATCAAGATGCTCAAGCGGGCCGATGCAGGCGCGGGTAAGGTTCACCAACTGGAGCAATTTTTTAACCGCGAGCTGCGAGCCACCGCAAGCCTGCAACACAGAAACATCGTCACCGTTTATGAGAGCGGGGAACAGGACGGAAACCCCTACCTGGTGATGGAATGCCTGGATGGCGAGCCTGTATCGCGGGTGATTGCAGAGCGCCGCCCCATGCCGATCGTCGACAAACTGGAACTGTTTGTCCAGGTATGCGATGGGCTGCAACACGCGCACGATCGCAAGCCCCAGGTGATCCATCGCGATATAAAGCCGGCAAACGTCATCCTCTTGAAGGATGGCACGGCGAAAATCGTCGATTTTGGCATTGCCAGGGTCGTCGGCATCGAGACATCCACCCTGCAGACAGGCCAGCTTCTGGGCAGCCTTTCCTACCTGTCGCCAGAGCAGATCAACTCGGTTCCCATCGATGCCCGTACCGATATTTTTTCCGCGGGCGTCATGCTCTATGAGCTGCTGACGTATACCTTGCCGTTCAAGGGGAATGAGGCGGCAGCGGTTTTTGTCAAGATACTTCGCGAAGAGCCCGCCCCGCTATCCAGCTACCTGAACGACATTCCGCCCGAGCTGCAGGCGTGCGTTAGCAAGGCGCTCGCGAAAAAGACCCACGACCGGTACCAAACGGCCGAGGAACTTGGCTTTGACCTGCTGCAGATACAAAAGAAAATCAAGCAGGGCATGGCTACTGATTTCATGCAGCGAGCCGAAGCGGCGATGCACCGCGGCGACCTGGAACGCGTCAAGCTGCACCTGCAGGAAATCCTTCGCCTTGACCGCCATCACGATCAGGCGAACCGCATGTTGGCGGAAGTGCGTAAGGCGATACAGGAACAACAGCGCTCGGCGCAAATTGTGCAAATGCGCTCGCAGGCCCAGGTGGCGCTGGCCGGCCAGCAATATGAAGAAGCGCTTGCCTGCGCGGAGCAGGCGCTGCAACTCGATCCCGCTGATGCGGTTTCGGTTTCACTCCGCGAAGAAATACAAAACGCAATCTCTCTGGGTAAGTCGGTTCGCGATTCGCTTCGCCGGGCGGAATCGGCTCTTTATGCCGGAGACTTCGATGAAGCCAGGGAGGCAGTGGACGCGGCTCTTCGCCTGGATGCGAACGGCGCGGAAGCACAGGCCCTGGCGCAGATTATCGACAAAGAACTGTCTGAGCGATCACGCAGGCTGCAGGTACAGGGGTTGGTCGACAGCGCGCGCCATGGGATTGCCCAGCGCCTTTTTGGGGACGCGATTGAGTCTTTGCGCAAGGCGGAGCAGTTAGATCCTGGCGACTCAAATGTGCGGGAGCTGCTGCAATGGGCGAACCGGGGGCAGGATCAGGAGCAGCGCCGTAAGGATCTGTTGGATCTAACAGACCAGATTCATGGTGCGTTGCGCGCGGAAGATTTTTCGTCCGCCTACACCATCTGCGAAGTGGGGCTGGGGAGTTTTCCCAACGAACCAACTCTGCAGCGATTGAAATCGATCGCTGAGAAGCAGAGAGATATCGCGGATCGGCGAAGGTTTGTTCAGGACCAGAGCCTGGCGGCGAAAGAATTGTTGGATCGCAGCGACTTCAGCGCGGCCATCAAATTACTCGAAGCAGCTCTGCTTAAGCATCCCGCAGAGCCCAATCTGGAAGCGCTGTTGGCCTTGGCGCGGACCGAGTCGGAGCGGCAATCCCAGGATCAGGAATCGCAGGCTGCCAAAGAGGCGTCTGAGCGGGCTCTGCTTCAGGTTCAGGCGGCGCAACACCAGGCGGCGACGCTGCGAACTGCGCTGGCTGAGCGGGACGATCTCGAGCACGTGGAAAATCTTGCCACTCAACTGAGGCAGATGTTGATGGGTGTTGAGTTCGATGAGGCGACCCGCAGGTCGTTCGATCCTACGCTTGAAGAAGTGCGAACCCGGCAGCTGGCGAAGGAGCAGGTGTCCGCGGAACTGCAAGACCTGAGGAAGAGCGTCGAGGATTCTTTCGACCCCGGGTCGAGAGCGCGAGCGAAGGCGCGCTTGCAAGAGGTCAAGGCCGAGTTTCCCCGGGAAAGAAAGGTTCAGGATGCCTGCGAAGAAGTGGCCAGGGCTCTGGACGTACGCGGTGAGGAACACGAACGTGTCATTGCTGAGTTGACCAGGATTACCGAATCGGTCAAGCAGGTGCCGCTCAGTGAGTCGACCGATCTGTTGCGCCGTGCCGCGCGCATGTCGGCAGATTTTTCCACGGAGCCGCAAGTCGGGGCCCTGATTCAACAGATTGAGTCCGAAGTGAACCGCCGCCTGGCTCAACGGCAAGCCCTGATCGGCGAACTGGAGCAGCTGGAGGGTGCCGCTTCCCGGGCTCGGTCGAACGCTGGGCTTTCTCAGTTGATCAATAACGCGCACTCTGTGGCTTCCGCCGCCACGGGCGATCCGGATGTGGGTGCTGCTCTCGAGCGGGTGAAAGTGGCAGCCGAGGCTCGCCGTCAGACAATCACCCGTTTGCTGGCTGAGGTCAACCAGGTCGCAAACCGTGCGTCTGCCGCTCCGGGTATTGAGAATGCGGAGCAATTACTCGCTGAAGCCCAGCAGCGTGCATCCGCCTACCCGGAACTCGACGACCTTCAGGAAATAATTGTTCGCGTATCGGCGCAGGTTCATGGCCGCCGGATCGAACACGACCTTATTTGCCAGGAACTCACCTCGCTGAATGCCTCCATCAGCCAGGCCCTTTCGCCGGCGGAGCTGGACCCTATCACGGCACCGTGCGGTAGAGGCAGGAGCCAAGCATGGCGCCGATCCGGAGATCGTGGCTCTCTGTGAGCAGATAGAAAGTGACGTTCGGTCGGCCCGCGCAAAGCTGCTGCAGACTGAACTGCAGCGGCTATCCCAGGGGCACGACGTCGAGTCCTCGATGGCGCAGCTGGGAACAACGGATACGGCATCCCTGGTAAAGAAGTTGCAGGAGCTGGTCAAGACCTTCCCTGAAAGTGTGGAGCTCCGGGGGATGCTGCTCAGGGCACAAGAAAGCCTGGAGCGTGCGGAACGAGCGCGCTATGAGGCGGCGGCCCGTGCTTCTGCCATTGCTCTCGAGGTCAAGGCCTATACCAGGTTGCTGGAATCAGGACAGGCGGCCAAGACGTTGAGCTCGCTTGAAGAAGCGGCTGCAAAATATCCCGAAAGCGAACAGCTACAGTCTCTCCTGCTGCGGTGCAGAGAGCAGATCGAGGCGGAGCAGGAGGCGAAACGCCAGGCAAGCGCCGAAAAGGCAGCAATGCAGGCTGCCATCGATAAGGGAACCGTTCTTCTCAAAAATCGTCGTTACGAAGAGGCTGCGGCTCTGCTTGAAGTTGCCGGCCAGCAGTGGCCAGGCGACAAACAACTTGAGAAGCTACTGGCTACGGCGCGGAAAGCGGCGCAGAAAGCGAACGACCGGCAAACCGCGGAGCAAGAGAAGATCAGACAGCGTGTACTCCAGGCTGCAATGCGCCCGGCAAGAGCGCCACGCAGGCTGCTATTCGTGTCCGCAGCGGTGGCGTTATTGGTGCTGGGGATGCTCGGTGCCTTGATCCGGTATATGACGCGGCCGCACGTTTCTGTTCTGACCGTTGCCAGCTCTCCTTCCGGTGCGGAGATAGAGGTGGATGGTCGCAAGTGTACTACTCCAAACTGCAGCTTTAAGCTTGCGCCGGGAGCAACCTATAACGTCACAGCAGATCTCAAGGGATATGTTTCCCGGAGCCAATCCGTAACCCTGCGCAAAGACCAGACCATTTCGATCGAGCTCACGCCGGAACAGCCTGTGCCGGCAGCTCCTGCTGCGGTTCCGAGCCAAAAGCCGGTGATGGCCCGGCTGGTGGTGAAGGGAGTGCATTCCGGGGATCAACTTTTTGTTGACGATGTTCGGCTGCCGGTGAGCGGGCCGCCAGGCACCTGGGAACTGACGCCCGGCTCCCATCGCCTTCGGCTCATGGCCGGAACGCAAGAGCTGGTCGCGGATCCTCGTTCCTTTAAACCGAATGCAACTGTGGTACTCAACCGTGGCGACTTCAAGCAGCCTGCTCCGGCCACGTCAGAAGAGCAGGTCGCCTGGACGCGTCTCACCAGCACAGCCGATCCGGCAGCAGTGGAAGACTTCCTCCGCCGTTATCCAAATTCCTCCTTCCGGGAGCAGGCGGAGTCGAAGCTCGAAGGTCTTTATTGGTCCCGGGCCAGCAGCAGTGGGGGCTTGCGAGGACTGCAGGAATATGCGGCCAGGTATGCTTCCCCGGCGGGTCCCCATCTGCCGGCTGCCTTGGCAGAGATCGCGCGCCTGGAGTGGGAGCCTATCCAGAACACAACCGACCCGCAGCAGGTCAAAAAATTTCTTGAGCAGAATCCGAGAGGCCAGTATCACGACCGGGCGGTAGGCCTTCTCGACGATCTCACCTGGGGTGAAGCAACCGCGTAAGGGGGATGCCGCCAATCTCAAGGGCTACCTGGGCAGTTATCCTTCAGGCAGGCACAGGGAGGAAGCGACGGCGCAGCTGGCCCGGCTGACTCCCCCGCCGGTAACGGCGCCGGCGGCGCAGGCACCCCAGACGCCGGCGCCGATTCCTCCTGCTCCTCCGGTTACACCGAAGCTTGCCGATAATGCTGAGGATGTAAATGCGATTCGTGGCGTTCTGGACGGCTACAAATCCGCTTATGACACCAAGGATCTGGCCAAGCTCCAGGAACTCTGGCCGGATATGAGTCCGAAACAGGTGAACGGGCTGCGTACGGCGTTCCGCGATGCGGGCAAAGTCACGTTGACGTACGCCATCACCAAGGGTCCAGAAGTAGCGGGGAACGTGGCCGTGGTCAGCTTTCAACAGCAAATCGTCACCAATGCAGCAGCAAAAGCACAAGTGACGATGAGCTTGAAAAAGGATGGAAACAATTCCTGGCACATTACTTCGATCCGTTAGATCGGCTCAGAACACATAGGAAACGCCGATCAGCGGTGAGGGCTTGAAGTGCAGTCCTGCATCGTTCAAACGAAACAGCACATTTCCGGTGATGAGCAGTCTGGCCACCGGCCTTACCTTGGCTCCCAGCGATATATTTGCCTGGTTGACGGTGGAGGTAAACGTGCTGACGTTTGCGTGGGTGAGGCCGTCGTAATCTGTGAAGGTGGAGTTTTCTATACGTGATGCATTCAGCAGGGACGTGCCGATGTAATCGGCGGAGAGACCCACCCACCGGCGTATCGAAGCGTCCGCACCCGCGGAGTAGGTAAATACATTCGGCAGCTGGGCCTTGGTAACTGGTTGCGAAGTGACCGTGCCGGCCAGAATTGAATTGCCATTTCCTTCGAAGCCGGCACTGGCGTGGGGAGAAACCCGGGCGGAGTACGAGTAAATAACGAAGGGCCGTAGACCCCAGGTCCCGGAGCCTTGAAACTTGTACGCGTCGCCGGTAGGCAGGCGAAGGTCTAAGCCGACCGCCACTGCCGACTTTTCTTTTGCATCCCGCCAGGCGACATATTTTCCGCGAAGCCGCAAATCACCGATGCCCAATGCTGAATCGCTGTTCGTGAGAATTGCGTTGAACGGGCTGATGTAGGTCTCGCGCGGGTTGTCCGTGATAGGCGCGAAGGTGTGGTTCACCGGTGGTGGCTCGAAGTTGTAGATGGTGGCGTTCGAGGTCATCCCCACGCGAACATCGACGACCGGTAGAGCAATCGATACATCCAGCTTGTCCGAGAGGCCATAGGTGCCTACCATCGTGACCTGGTGGACTTTGATATCGATCCGGTTCTGCGTGGCAACGATGTCCCGGGTATAGATGGGCTCGCCGCCGAGGCAAGGTGTGGTCGGTATGCTTTGGCAGATGGTTGGCTCCAGCTCATGCTGGAAAACAGCTCCAAACGATCTGAGATTGACGCTGTCCGCTTTATCGAAGTCGAAATATTCGTAGCTCGCGCCCACGAAAAGCCGTCGCTTGCCGAGAGTTTCAGCGCGATCAGCGAGTACGGGTCCGAAGCTCGTGGCTTCCTGCATGACTCCATTGGCAAAGATGAATCCGGAAACGGGTGACGCCAGCGGCACCTGGCTGAGTTGCACGCCGATCTCTGCATTGATGGGACCGAAGCTGTTGATGCTGGAAGCCTGGAAGTGAACCTCGTGAAACTCCGTAGCCGTGAGGGGCCCTCCATTGTCGACACCCACCAGGCCGCCGGGGCCGTAGACCTGCGGAACAATGCAAACCAGGTCAGACGATCGCTTGGCGGCGGAACCCAGGATTTCCTGGGTCGGGCAGGGGCTCTGAGCCAGAGCCGCTGCGGTGAGAACCAGTGGTAGCAGGACGTTAAGCACCGATAAACGCGACATCCTCAATTTTCTCCAAGTGGATTGAGCCCCTGTTCAGAGCCGGATGTGCCGGCTGTCGATCATGATGGTGAAGCGCAAGTGGATCCCGTAACGAAAATTCCGAACTAAATCACCGCGGGCAGAAACGTCCGGTTCGCGGTCAAAGCGCTTTGACCGGAACCGCTGTGGCAGCAATCCTGGGATCGTGTTTCTGCGGGAATGGAAACCGTCTTCGATCGGACAAGATTGTTGAATTAAACGGCCTGGAGCCCGGGAGGAGGTGTTGGGTGAAACCATAGCACAACCCGGCTTGCTGAACACTTTAAGACAAGCCGGAGGCGATGCCGACGGCAGCTTGGGTGGGCGCGGAAGGTTCGTGTAAACTACGGGTTGCCCCGAGGGCGCTTAACTCAGCGGTAGAGTGCCACCTTCACACGGTGGAAGTCGCAGGTTCGAATCCTGCAGCGCCCACCATAGAATCAGTCATTTACAGACATCGTGGCGGAAAGTCACTGCTCCAGGTTGCTCCGCCGATCTGCGTTAATCTGCATCCTCAGTCCATTTGCGGCGGCCGATGCCAACTCTTTTGTCGGATACTGCTTAATAGTTCCAACGATTGCCGTTCGGCGTACTCGTTTTCCGGCTTCATTATTTTCTCGCCAGAGAAATTCCCAACGATGTGATCCAGATTTGCGTCTTGCACGCCTGAGATAGCCGTGCTGATAATTTTGGCTCATTTAAGCCCTCCTTGTAAGGAGGGTACTGTCTGTAGTAGCCAATCACTCTCGTGTCAGCAGAACGAGGCTCGATTCAAGAAATTCGCGGAGCCTTTTCGTCAGACTCGCGGCATGGGCGCGACGTGGCTGTAGGTGATGGTTTTTCGGGTAATGCTCTCATCGATCTTCGCTGCGGATTCTGAAAGAATTTATCAAGGGTCTCGTGTCTGCCTTTTTAGAGGTGCCCATTCGTTTGCAGCCAGTGACCAGTTCGCTGCTGGCGTCAGTCGTCGATTCGGATGGATATTTCTGCACCTTAAACCATGCCCGAAGATTGAATGCGTTTAGGCAAATGCAAAACACATTCGCAGGGATAAAGCCATACTGCGACGTGTGCAACCCGATCACACAGACGATGAGACTGTTGACGCCCGAAACAACAAGACCGGTCCACATCTTTCTTCCGACCAGGATCGTCGCAACGACGGTGAGAAAACAAGATAGATAGTCCAACCGGAACACCGCCAAGGCGCGCCTCCGATCCTGTATTGCTGCCTGCCATATGTAAGGCAATTTGCGTGCCAAAGGCACGGTGCTCAACGCGAGAACTGGTTAGAGGCTGGCGATAAAGCAGTTAGCTAAAGAACAAGTGGGATTTGCGAATTGCCACATAAGGCTGAATGACGACGTGACGATGACGAGGTACTGTCATTGTCTCGTCACCTTGACAGGCTCGCAGCTTGATTCGAAAGTTCGTGGTCCCGCTCGCTGGCCTCCCGCCGAATTGCACGGAAGAATTCCCAATGTGCGAGAGAGGGCATGCATCCGGCTCAGCGCCAGAACACGCAGCTGAGTTGCGCCTCGTCAAAGTGTGCCATGAGACATCGCCTTGGCTTGAGTAGAAGACTTAGGGGTCCTTCGGCGTCACGCGGAACAGACCGCCCGTCCTGGAATCCTCGAGCATCCACAGCGCGCCATCGGGACCGACCTCGACATCGCGGATTCTGTGACCAACGTCCCAGCGTTCGGCGGGCTGGGCGCAGCCGTGATCATCAAAGGTAATGCGGTTGAGCGTCTTGCTCCCCAGGCCGCTCACGAGGGCGGAGCCCTTCCACTGCGGGAACATCGCGCCGTTGTAGAAGATGAGGTTGCCTGGCGCGATGACCGGCGTCCAGTAGATGACGGGCTTGGTCAAATCAGGTCGCGTGTCTGGACTCGGGATCGGCACTCCGTTGTAGTTGGTCGCGTAGGAGACCAGCGGCCAGCCATAGTTCTTGCCGGGCTCTATCAGGTTCAGCTCATCGCCGCCCTTCGGGCCATGCTCGATCTCCCACAACCGGCCGTCAGGCGCGAAGGCCAGACCATAGGGCGTACGGTGTCCGCTGCTCCAGCTCTCCGCGGGTGTCAGATTAGGTCCGGGGAAGGTATACGTTCTCACCACGGGAGCAGTCTTCGCGGCTGCAGTATCCACCGGTGGGTCAATTACGGGAACGCTGGCCGCGCCCTTCTTCCCGGCCATCGGATTACCTCGAGCAGGCTTGCCATCCAGCGTCAGGCGCAGAATCTTGCCCAGTGGCTGGTTAGGATCCTGAGCCGGCGTCATGCGCTGCCGATCGCCAACGGTAAGGAATAGATAGTGGCCATCCGGGGAAAAGGCTATTTGTGCACCGAACTGTCCGCCATTGCCCCTCTCGCCATCACGCCAGATCACTTTGAGCCCCTCGAGGCTCGCCGAGTCCTGGCCCAGCGCCAGCCGGGCCCGCGCAAGAGCCAGGCTCGAACCGCCCTCGCCCGGCTCCGAGTAGGTGAGGTAGACACTGTAATCCTTGGCGTAGTGCGGGGAGAGATAGACACCCAGCATGCCGCCTTGGCCCTTGGAAAGAACGGCTGGCACATTCGTGACGGGCGTCTTGGCTCCCTGCTGAGTGACCAACTCCATACCGCCGACCTTCTCGGTGATCAGCATGCGCCCGTCGGGGAGGAAGGCAATCCGCCAGGGCAGATTGAGGGTCGCTACCTGGACCATGTTGAAAGGCAGGCTAGGCTCGGGCTTCTGCTCGCCTGCGTTGATCTGCGCATCTGCTTGGGTCGCCGCCAGAGCCAGAAATAGCCCAGCGATCACTAACTGTTTCATCTCGTTTTCCCTCTATCAGTATTGATTGGTTCGGCGTTAGCAAACTTCTTCGGACCATCGCTTGAAAGGAGACGCCTTCTCGTTGAAGGAGATACTTCAAATTCAGCATTCTCGCGTCACAGTTCACGATCTCTTCGTTCTCTATAACTAAACCTGTGAACAGGCTAGGGGACGCAGCACGAGGCTTGTTATGTTTGATACCGTTGGTGGGTTTAAGTTGAACCTCGAATCGGCAGAGAGCTTCTTCCAATCGGGATCGGCGGAAAACTTTTCCCAATCTGCCTCAAGCGAGGTCATATCAGGAAAGCTGAGCATATAGGTAAGATTTGGCAGATTCGGTCCGACCAGTGTATCGGCGTAAAAAACTCCCGTAGCGCCGGCCTTAGCGAAAAAGCCGAACTCGCCGTTATGAAACATCTCCACCTTTCGGACGTGATCCATGTTTGTCGGCGACTGATACTGGCGAAGTTGATAGATGCGTTTTCCCTTGGTTGCGGCGGAGGCCGGCGGAGTGACCTTGGGATATCCTGGGAACGCCCGCAATAGGGAACTCTCTATGCGAATGTAGGGCGGCGTGGCGGCGGGAGCATCCCAGAACGGCGCAGCCGCCTTCATAAAGACATCGTCCTTCGCCAACTCAAGGTCAGCTGTAACTAATGTCTCCAGTCTCGAACTCGGCATCAGCAGGTAATAAGACGGGCTATCTGGTCCGAGATAAACAGAGAACGCACCGACTGGTCCAATGCCGAGCCGGTTCAGTGCCGGAATTAAAGCATCGGCAAAAAAAACAATGGTTAGCTTTACGCCCGGCCCGCTCGCCAGATGGTACCGGCGCAGATCCATGTACTCCGGCGCAGATTTGTCCGCAGTAGAGCCTGCCTGAGCAGGTAAATCACCAGCAGTAGCAAGCGAGAGGGCAGAAGCAGCGAGAGAGCCGGAAAGAAAATTGCGACGATCCATGAAGTCTCCTTGGTTTAGATAGCTTTAGTCCGAACAATTTCGTGGTGACCACATACAACGTTCGTTCGCCGGGCTTTGAGCAAGGATGGTCGTCGGAGAGGCTGCGGCTACGATGGCGGTAAGGCTTTCTCTGTTTCGCTACTAGTTCTAGCGATCAGTCGTACTGTACTGTACAGTACAACATGGGGTGTCTGATTGCAACTCTATAGGAGCCACAATTCAGTGAGTGAAGAAGTCGTAGGTCGCATAAAATGTTGCTAGTACAGGGGATTCAAGCGGCGGATTGCATTGAATATTTTTGCATGCATTCAGGATGGATGGAGAGATGAGTGCCTAACAAGCGGTCGCGAGGAGAGGTTCGAAACAGCAAGCTTCAAAAGGTCGCAGCGGACTTGTTTCTAAAGCGCGGCTATGAGGGTGTCACCATCGACAAGATCGTCGAGCTGGCTGGCGGTTCGAAGAGTACGGTTTACAGCGAATTCGGCGGGAAGTGTGGGCTATTCATCAGCAGTATCGAGAACCTGTGCCGCGAAGCGAATGAACCGCTCACGAAGATTGACTACGTAGGATTGAATCTTGAAGCGAGCCTGAAGAAACTCTCTTTTCAGATCCTCAAGCTCATCACCGCGAAACGGTCCGTGGAGCTTCATCGTCTCGCGATCGGCGAGGCCGTGAACTGTCCTGAAGTAGGTGAGGCATGGTACACGCACGGTCCGGCCAAGACAGCTTCGTTCATACGATCTCTCTTGGAAAGTCGTCGCGAAGAACTGCGAAAGACTACGATTCCAATTGACCGGATCGCGGTGATCCTTCACGACTCATTGACGGGAGACATCCTCTACCGTAGGTTGGCAGGAGTCGGTAAGCATGAAAACGATGCCGAGCTCGAGCGAGTGGCTTGCGCCGCAGTCGATCTCATTTTCGGGACCACTTGTAGCGATGTGCACTAAGGGTTCTCAGCCACGTCGTCCTGGCGAACTTGACGGCGGGACAAACAGAACGTCGAATCGTCATCCCGGTGGTGCCTGGGATTACTTCTGGCTTGCCGACCAATCGTCCAGAACACATGGAAGGCCGGCAATCGATGAACTTGGAGTGAACGCGTACGTTGTAAAGCTGGTTGCTTTCACGATTTGTGAGCGCCCTCCGGGAGTTTGCTTTCTGGGCTGTGATTAACGATGCGGCGTCGCGTGCCTCTGCCAGGTCGACGTCATCACGACCAAGCCATCGCAAGCAGGTTTTCAAGAATGGTCAAAGACGTAATGCGCGCGGCCGACATCATTAGCCGCATCAGCTTGCTGTTCACCAAGGGTTCTCCGCAGCAGGAGCTGGTTGACGTGAATGAAATCATACGAGAAATGTTTGTCTTGCTGCGCAGCGAGGCCAACCGCTACTCAATCTCAATCCGTACCGAGTTGGCTGAGAATCTTCCCAAGGTTATGGCAGACCGTGTCCAACTACAGCAGGTTCTCATGAACCTCATGCTCAATGGCATCGATGCTATGGATGGAACGACTGGCGGAGGTGTGCTTACCATCAAGTCGGAAGCCGGCGATGCTCAAGTGCTGATCTCAGTCAGCGATACCGGTGTAGGATTGCCCCCGGAGCATGCGGAACAGATCTTCAGCGCATTTTTTACGACCAAGGATAAAGGCACTGGTATGGGGCTGCCCATCAGTCGCTCGATCATTGAGTCGCATGGCGGCCGCTTGTGGGCCACCGGCGCCCCCGGGCGGGGTGCAACCTTTCAGTTCACCCTTCCCACCACGGTCGTCTGAAGATATCGGCAAATTCATACTAGACCGTCCAATTCCCACGGAACCAAGCCATTAGAAATGGCGGACACGAGTCAGTGCTGCCTATAGAAAGCTAAGACTGTCTCAGGAAATGTCGACAGTGTCGAAGGTTCGACAGCCGTCGCTGGTCGGCTTTTTCATTCGAGAGATCGGATTCGTACTTGAGCTTTCAAGCTGCTCCAGCTGCCAAATTTCCCGGCAAATGTCAGGCGGTGAGCTTGTTCATGATGGGCAATGGAAATTGTCTGGATATCCCTGTCGATCGAACACCGAGACCACAGGAAGAAATCCTCTGATAGTTTCGCAAGTTCAGATTGGCCCTATAAGTGCTCTCAAGGAATGCCAGAACCGATAGTGGATCGGGCGGTAAGGCTGATGACGGATAAGGAACTCTGGCAGCAATACGAGAGGTAACAGAGTCTTCCATCCAGTGATCAACCGTGGCCGCAGGAGTAAACAATGCCGGTACAAGACCACCTCCCGTCGAGTCACAGCAACCAATACAACGCGGATTCAGCCTGTGGGCACTGTGACGGAATCATTCGTCACGAACCCTGGTGCGTAACACAAAACGGCAGCGTTCATTATGCATATCAGGCTGTCTCAGATCCAGGTCACTTGAGCCCGGGAGACCACCTCATCTTGCATGCGTTAGGTGCCGCGTGGACCGCAACAAGAATTATGACCAAACTGCGCCACTAACGAGATGGTGACGGCAATATCCAGGAGTAGCCACCTATGACACCCCAGACACTGTTTACCAGCTGGCAGCCGTATTCTTCCGGGGAGTATCCGGGGCAGAGCAGGCTCATTGCGTACTTTTCGATGGAAATCGCAATTACCCCTGCCATACCTACCTATAGTGGAGGCCTTGGCGTCCTGGCCGGTGACACCCTCAGAGCCGCGGCGGATATGGCGCTTCCGCTGGTTGCGGTCACGTTGGCTCACCGCAAAGGCTATGTCAAGCAGCGTCTGGATGCGAACGGCGTGCAGAGCGAGGAGGACCAGCCGTGGGATCTGGAAGCCATGCTCCCCTCTGAAGAGCCGGTCATCACAGTACTCATTGAGGGTCGTACGGTCGCGATTCGGGCCTGGCGTTACGACCTGCACAGCGTAACCGGTCATACGATTCCCATCTATCTGCTCGATACCGATCTAGAGGAGAACGACACGCGGGATCGGGAAATCATGGATCATCTTTATGGCGGGGATGGAGACTATCGGTTGCGGCAGGAAACGGTGCTGGGCATCGGCGGAGCGCGCATCCTGGAGGCTCTCTGTTACCGGCCGCAGGTTTACCACCTGAACGAGGGTCACGCATCGCTGCTGACGATCGCACTGTTGGAGCGGCAATTGCGGGGTAGAAGCCTGGAGCAGACGACGGACGAGGACCTGAAAGCAGTGCGCGAGCTATGCGTATTCACCACCCACACGCCGGTTCCTGCCGGTCACGATCGCTTCTCGATGGAGCAGGCCTATCGCATTCTAGGCAGTGAGCGGACAAAGCTCATCGAGAGAGTCCGCGGTTCCCATAACGGCTTGGTGAACATGACCTATATCGCGCTTAACTTTGCGCGGTACGTGAACGCGGTTGCGATGCGCCACGGCGAAGTGTCGCGCGAGATGTTTCCCGATCACACCATCGACGCCATCACCAACGGAGTCCACGCAGCCAGCTGGACCGCGCCGGCGTTCCGGGCAGTATTCGACCGTCATATTCCCCGTTGGAGGGAAGACAATTTAAAACTGCGCTACGCCATGGACATCCCGGACAGCGAGATTGCAGACGCACATCTCGAAGGCAAGCGGGCTCTCATTGCCGCGGTCAAGGATAGGACCGGCCTGGAACTGCGTCCTGAGGTCTTCACCATTGGCTTTGCGCGCCGCGCGGCGACTTACAAACGCTGTGAACTGCTCTTCACCAACCCGGGCCGGCTGTTGCGAGCCGCAAGGGAACTGGGCGGCCTGCAGGTTCTTTTGAGTGGCAAGGCTCATCCCGCCGACCATCCGGCGAAAGCGAAGATCCAGCAAGTGATTGAGCTCACCACGCAGCTAGGCTCGGATGAACTCAAGATTGTGTATCTCGAGGACTATGACTTGGTGCTGGGAGCGCTGCTCACTGGCGGAGTAGATCTTTGGCTGAACACGCCGAAGCGTCCCTATGAAGCCTCGGGGACCAGTGGTATGAAGGCGGCGCTCAACGGCGTGCCGAGCCTCAGCGTCCTCGACGGTTGGTGGATTGAGGGATGTTACGAAGGCGTCACCGGATGGTCAATCGGCGATCACGAGGAAGAGACCGATGAGGCCAACTCTCTCTACCAGCGTTTGGAGCAGGTGATCCTACCGCTCTTCTATGGGCAGCATGATGCGTGGCGGCGCATCATGCGGTCGACGATTGCGATCAACGGATCGTATTTCAATGCGCAGCGCATGCTTAAGCAATATGCGCGAAAGGCCTACTTTCCCGAGCGGCGACGGGTGGGAGCGCCGGCGTTGGAACTGGCTCTCGCGTACTAGTGTCGGCTGGTGTCGGGATCTGGACTCCAGCCTTCGGATGCTTTTCAATCGTCCTGCAACGGTCGCCCAGACAAAGAGCCTCGATTCAACAAGATCGCGGGATATCTCGTTTGTGGCCGCCTTGGCATTGTGAATGCTCTAGAGCTATTGAGGGGCTAAGTCAATCTTTGATTCTTCGGAGGACACGATGCGTTCTGACCTGATCTTTGGCGCAATGACACACGTTTCAAACCGCTTCCTGCTTACCAGGCTTGCCTCCAGGGCAACCCGCAGCTTCCACCGGCCGAATACTCGCATAGAGGATACGGCGAATGATGTATTTGAACGCTTCACTCATGCCAACCCATTAGCGGGCCCGTCCTATGCCGGCAACCTGCAGTCATTCCCCTGCGCTGCGCAAGGTGAAACCAATTCATGCTACGAAGAGTTAGAGCAATCCGTGGCTTGAAACCAAAGAGGTGAAATATGTTGCACCCAATGGATCTCGTTGACGAAAGAGCGACACCATACCCGACTGTGATTGACTTCTTTACGACGTTTAATGAAGAGATGCACAGTCTGTACCTGCTCTCGTTCCTGCTAACCGCAGACCCTGATAAAGCTGAGCAATGTCTTGTTTCCGCGATGGGAGAATGTGTGGAGGGTATCGGTGTTCCCATGGATTGGGCGCGTTCGTGGAGTCGGGGAGCTGTGCTAAAACAAGCGATTCGGATGATCAAGCCTGCACCCGAGCACACCGAACACGTATCTTTCTTCAGTCTCAAGAGATCGGCTTCGGCGGCAGAAAACAACCCCTTTGCCGCAATCCTTTTACTGGATACCTTCGAGCGCTTTGTCTTCGTGATGTCGATTCTGGAAGGGCAGTCCGATGCAGAATGCGCGATTCTTTTGCGGTGCTCGCGCCGTGATGTCATGATGGCCCGCGTGCTGGCGGTTAAGCGTCAGTTGAGCGCGGATGCTCTAGCCGAGGAAATCCCGCAGTCCTGACGGATTGCGATCCCGTAAGTCCTATCTGTACGCCGCTATCATGTCGCCGTATCTCTTCTGGCAAAGCATGTCATTCGTCGGCCGCTGAGGAGCGTTCGCCCCGTCACACGACGCATCGCGGCAAGATCGATGTGTCGACAATCCGCCCGAACCGTGTCGAGATCCCGACTGACGCTTCTGAGGGGCTTTCGCACACGCCCAGGCGGTGTGGAATAACCCCTCAGGATTCAAATAGATCGCAGAATGTTTATCTGCGGCGGCTCTGGCATTGCAAATGCTCTTTGACTATTGGCGACCACCGCCAAGAGGCACAACAACGAACAGCATGCGAGGAGATGACGTGATGGCCAGGCCGGTAAACAAACTCAATAAACGCGCTATCCAAATTGGATTCATCGGTCTCGGACTTATGGGAAGCCGGCTTACGCGGCGTTTGCACTCAGCAGGCTGGAACGTTCACGCGTGGAACCGTGGTCGCGGGCCGGGAGATGTACTGAGGCGAGCGGGCGTAGTGATTGCCGCATCCGCAGCGGAGCTCGTGGTTGATTCGGATGTGGTTCTATCTTCCTTGGCCAATGATGAGGCAGTTTACTCCGTGTATTTCGCTAAGGGTGGCGTCTTTTCCGCAGCAAAGCGAGGAACCATCATTTTCGAAATGAGCACCATTTCGCCGGAACTATCGCGCCTTCTCCATCGGCAAGCCTGCATGCTGGGCATTCGCTTCCTCGATCTGGCCGTCTCCGGGTCGACACCAGCGGTCGAGGCAGGGACGATCACGCTGCTCGCTGGTGGTGACCCGAATACCTTCGAGGAGTGTGTTCCTATTTACGAGTCCATTGCTAAGCAGTGGTTCTTGATGGGACCCGGTTCTTCCGGCGTTCTCATGAAACTGGTTGTCAACCTTCTCCTAGGTCTTGATATGCAGGCGATCGCGGAAGCAGTTTCGCTGGGGGAGCATCTTAAGATCGATCGCGACCTCATGCTCGATGTTCTATCCAGGACTGCGGTGATACCGCCGGCGTTTGTGGGGAAATTCCGGAAAATAAAGGATGGCGAATACTCTCCAGAATTCCCGTTGCGGCTGATGAGCAAGGATATGGATCTGGCCATGAGTGCAGCAAGGAGCTCGGGTGCGGTTTTGCCAGCCGCCACTGCCGCCCAATCCGTACTTGCCTCCAATGTTTCCGCAAATGGAGACCTGGATTTGGCGGCAATCACACCGTTCGTCATTAGTCAAAGAGCGAGCAGCTAGGTTTACCAATTAACGCATTCGTTGGATAACAGATTGCGTTGATCGCTGCCCCAATGAGATAGGGTCAACTAGCACTAGGAGCTGTTTGTCACATGTGGATTGTCAAGCTCGCGCTCGATCGCCCTTACACGTTTGTCGTCCTGGCTCTGCTGGTACTACTTATCAGCCCACTTGTCCTTCTGCGCACGCCAACGGACATCTTCCCAACCGTCAATCTCCCCGTGGTCGCCGTTTCCTGGATTTACACGGGCATGAACGCGGAAGAGCTGGAAGGCCGGCTCACGACAGTGTACGAAAAAGTTCTGACAGCGCTGGTCGACAACATCGATCACATTGAATCCACAACCGTCGGCATTGACGGGCTGGTCAGAGTAAAAATCTTTCTGCAACCGAACGCCAGCGTTGACCGGGCGAACGCGCAGGTTACTGCTGCTTCACAAAGCATCCTGCGCCAGTTGCCGCCCGGTTCACTACCTCCCGAGATTGTCAACTACACGGCTTCGAATGTGCCTGTGTTACAGCTGGCGCTGTCCGGCCCGGGACTGAGTGAAGCCGACCTGAATGATCTGGCCCTCAACTTTCTTCGGACCCAGTTGGTTACGATTCCCGGGGCCGTTGTGCCGTACCCCTACGGCGGGAAACAGCGCGAGATCATGGTGAACCTTCAGGACACGCTTCTCCAGTCGAAAGGAATTTCACCGCAGGATGTCGTGAATGCGCTCAGCGTACAGAACGTGATTGCGCCGTCGGGCACCGCCAAGATCGGCCGATTCGAATATGACTTCCCTACCAACTCAGCGCCCAGAACGATAGACGCGCTCAATAATGTCCCCGTGAAAGTCGTGGGTAACTCAACCATCTATCTGAAAGATATTTCGCAGGTTGCCAACGGTTTCATCCCTCAAACCAACATCGTTCGTCACAACGGCCGCCGCGGTGTTCTGGTCACCATCATCAAGGCCGGAAGCGCCTCTACGCTCAGCGTGGTCAATGGAATTCGCCGGTTGCTCCCGCGCGTCGAGCTGACCCTCCCGCCGCAACTGCACATTCAACCGCTCGGCGATCAATCCGTGTTCGTTCGCGGAGCCATCGAAGGCGTCGTTCGTGAAGCCACTATTGCCGCCGGCCTGACGGCGCTTATGATCCTGCTGTTTCTCGGCAGCTGGCGCAGCACGGTTATCATCGCCGTTTCTATTCCGCTGGCGATTCTTACTTCAGTCATTGTCCTGAGCGCCACCGGAGAAACCATCAACATGATGACGCTTGGAGGACTAGCGCTGGCGGTAGGCATCCTGGTGGATGACGCGACCGTTACCATCGAGAACATCACCCGCCATCTCGAAGAAGGCCAACCTCTCTATGAGGGCATTTTGCAGGGGGCCGCGCAGATCGCGACTCCAGCGTTCGTCTCCACAACCTGCATCTGCATCGCATTTTTGCCGCTCTTTGCCTTACAGGGCGTATCGCATTATCTGTTCCCGCCTCTTGCAGAGGCGATCATCTTCGCGATGATGGCCTCTTATGTACTGTCGCGAACGCTGGTGCCTACCATGGCGATGTATCTCCTGAAGGCGCCCAATCATAACGCTGCGCCATCGCGCAATCCGCTGGCACGGATGCAGAAAGGCTTCGACCGGGGATTCGAACAGGTCCGGCGCATATATCAGGGTTTGCTGCGAACACTTATACACAGGCGAATGATCTTCGTCCCCACCTTTTTGCTCGTCTGCGTCTCTGCCGGAGTTCTCCTTCCCTGGCTCGGCCGGGACTTCTTCCCGAACACTGACAGCGGCCAGTTCATGCTCCATTTCCGGGCCCAAACCGGAACCCGCATCGAAGATACTGCCATGCTGGCCGACTTGATCGAAAACACGATCCGTCGCCAGATACCGAAGCAAGAAATGCAAGGCATCGTTGACAACATCGGCCTACCCTACAGCCAGATGAACTTCCTGTACAGCGCTTCAGGCGTGATCGGCGCCTCCGATGGCGACGTACTGGTGACGTTGAACGCCAAACACCGCCCGACAGCGGATTACGTCCGGACGCTTCGTACGATCTTGCCCCGCCAATTCCCTGGCACAACGTTCTATTTCCTGCCGGCAGACATGGTCACGCAGATCCTGAACTTTGGATTGCCTGCGCCGGTGGATGTCCAGATAGAAGGTCAGGACCAGGCGAGTAATCATGAATTGGCTACTCGTGTGTTGGGTGAACTCCGTCATGTTCCCGGCCTCACTGACTTACGGATTCAACAGCCACTCGATTACCCGATGTTCAACATCAATGTCGATCGAACTAAGGCAGCAATAGGCGGCTACACCGATCGCGACGTCACCAACAGCCTGCTTGTTGCTTTAAGCGGTAGCTTCCAGACCATACCAACTTTCTTCCTGAATTGGCAGAACGGTGTGCAATACGAACTGATCTCTCAAACTCCGCAATATCGGATTCAGTCCTTACAGGGCGTTGGAAACATCCCCCTCACATCGACAGTTATGGCGCGTCCTGAAATCCTGTCGGAGGTTGCCTCGTTGCACCGCGGCAACGAAATGGAAGCGATCGATCACTATAACATCCGCCGCGTTATTGATATCTTTGGGTCCGTCCAGGATCGCGATCTCGCCTCTGTCGGCCGGGACATCACTCGCATCGTCGACAACGATCAGAAACTCCTCCCGCGCGGCAGTTTCTTTCGCATACGCGGTCAGCTTGAAACGATGCGAACCTCATATGAAGGATTGCTGGCAGGCCTGGCTGCTGCCATTGTTCTCGTTTACCTGCTGATCGTCGTCAATTTTCAATCATGGCTGGACCCATTCATCATCATCACCGCTCTGCCTGCGGCTCTGGCCGGCATCATCGTCTTCCTGTTCTTTACTCACACGCCCCTGAGCGTGCCGGCTTTGATGGGCGCCATCATGTGCATGGGGGTTGCGACGGCGAACAGTATTCTTGTGATTGCCTTCGCCAAGGAGCGGCTGGCTGAAAACGGCGATGCCCTGGAGGCCGCGGCAGAGGCCGGCTTCACACGGTTCCGACCTGTTCTGATGACGGCCCTCGCCATGATCATTGGCATGGTCCCAATGGCAATAGGCGCAGGCGACGGAGGTGAACAGAACGCGCCTCTTGGTCGCGCTGTGATCGGAGGGTTGCTCTGCGCAACCGTGGCGACTCTGGTTTTCGTGCCGACTGTATTCGCGCTTTTGCACGACCATCGCCTGAATCGGTCTCGCAACACTGCTCAGAACGGAGCTCAGAATGGATGACAAAGAGACAACAAACGCTGAGATTCCTGGCTGTCCGCCGGGCGAGGTTCGCGGGCGGCGGCGCACCATGCGGATGCTGGCCACGATCGGCGTGACCATGTTCGTCCTCCTCGTGATCGTGATCCTTTTGGGTATCCGTGCCCGCGAGCGAGCCGAGTCGAAATTGCGGCAAAACACGAACGAGGCTGCCGTTCAAGAGGTCATGATCATCCACCCCAAGCAGAATGCGCCAATCGATGAGGTCGAGCTGCCCGGGGCTACCCAGCCTTACATCAACTCTCCTGTCTACGCTCGCGCCAGCGGCTATCTGGTCAAGTGGTACCACGACATCGGATCGCGCGTGAAGAAGGGAGACCTGCTTGCCATCATCAACGCGCCTGAACTCGACAAACAACTGATACAGGCGCAGGCCGAGCTGGAAACCTCAAAGGCCAATTCAAATCTCGCCCAGATCACCGCGGACCGCTGGCAGGGACTGATCAAAACACGCTCGGTATCCAAACAATCGACTGACCAGGCCGTTGACAATCAGAAGGCCTCCGACTGGACAGTCAATTCGTATATGGCAAACCAGGGTCACTATGCAGACCTGGTCGGATTCGAAAAGATCTATGCGCCCTTCGATGGAGTCATCACGATGCGCAACACGGACAATGGCTGGCTGATTTCCGCGGGTCAGAATACGCCCGGCCAGGAGCTGTTTCAGATTGGGCAAATCCGCACACTTCGTGTTTTCGTCGCGGTTCCTGAGGTGTATTCGCGCGCTGCGCGCGTCGGATCAAAGGCCACCCTTACTCTCGACGAGTACCCTAATCAGACCTTTCAGGGCACAATCACCCGTACGTCAAGCTCTATCGACATGGCTTCACGCACCCTCAACACTGAGGTCGATATCGATAATTCCAAAGGCCTGCTTCTTCCCGGAGCCTACGTACGCGTCCACCTTGACTTGCCCGGGCAGATTCATTCTGTCGTCATTCCGTCCGATACGCTTCTGTTCCGCACAAAAGGTCTCCAGGTGGGAGTGGTTCGCAACAACGTCGCACAACTTGTTCCAGTCACCATCGGCACTGACTACGGAGAAACTGTGCAAGTAACGTCCGGGCTCAGTGCAAGTGACGAAGTCATCGAAAGCCCGCCTGACTCGCTAGTCAGCGGCACGCCCGTCCGCATTGCGAGTGCGGCGTCAGGTGCCGATCAATGAGCTTTCGTTTCCTATTGCCTGCAGCAGGCGTGATTTTCCTTGGCGGTTGTATGGTCGGTCCGAAGTACAAACAGCCGGCCGATCCGGCGCCTCCTGCTTATAAGGAGCTGCCGGAAACGGACCAATGGAAGGTCGCTCATCCCAATGCAGAACCTCTGCGAAGTAACTGGTGGGAGATCTTCGGCGATCCTCAGCTCACCGCTCTGGAAGGCCAAGTCATGGTGTCCAACCAAAACCTCAAGATGGCGGCGGCCCGCTTTCGCCAGGCTCGCGCCACAGTTCGTTACTATCGCGCCGGGGAGTTCCCTACGATCGCGATATCACCGGGCGTTGAAGCTTTGCGCTACTCACCCAATCAACCTTACTTTCCCTCCGCCGGCACCGGCATCAATTCCGCCGCTAACTTCCTCCTTCCTTTTGATCTCTCCTACGAAGTGGACCTATGGGGCCGCATACGTCGCACCGTGGCAGCTGCCCGCGAGGAAGCTCAGGCCAGCGCCGGCGATCTCGCAGCCACGACTCTCAGCATGCAGGCGGAACTCGCGTACGATTACTTCGAATTGCGCAGCGCCGACTCACAAAAGAGACTTCTGGACGAAACCGTGAAAGCCTATGCCGACATGGTCGATCTGACCGGAGCGCTGTTCAACGGCGGCGCGGCACCTGAGGCGGACGTGGTGCAAGCACGAACGCAGCTCGATACCACGCGCGTGCAGGATACCGATATCGGGGTGATGCGCGCTCAATATGAACACGCAATCGCCATCCTGATCGGCAAACCGCCAGCGGAGTTCGCCATTGCTCCTCGATCCCAACCCTTCGAGCCTCCGGGCATTCCCGTTGGCGTGCCCTCGCAACTGTTGGAACGCCGGCCCGACATAGCATCCGCGGAGCGCCGGGTAGCGGAGGCGAACGAAGGCATTGGTATCGCGCGGGCTGCGTATTTCCCAAGCCTTACCATCGGCGGTGACGTCGGGCTGCAATCCCGGCACATTTCTAACTTATTCACCTGGCCCAGCCGCTTCTGGGCGATAGGCCCGCAGGCATCCGAGATCATCTACGATGGCGGGCGCCGTAGAGCCGGTGTGGAGCAGGCTCAGGCTAACTACGACGCAACCGTTGCGACTTATCGCGAGACAACGCTCGAAGCATTTCAACAGGTAGAAGACAATTTGGCTGCGCTCCGAATCCTCGCGCAGGAAGCAACTCAGGAGGAACAGGCGGTGGAGGAAGCGCAACACGACGTGAGGCTGTTCACCGATCTCTACGAAGGAGGCGCCGACCCCTACCTGCAAGTTGTCACGGCACAAACCACTCTTCTTTTCAACGAGCGAAACGAGATCGACATCCTCCGCCGCCAGATGGATGCGAGTGTGCTCTTGATTAAGGCCATCGGTGGCGGCTGGGATGCATCTCAGCTTCCGCCAAACCGTACTTTGCCCTGATGCCTACGGAAACCGTCGAACCACCGAAGAATGCGGAAAGCAGTGGCGAGAATGCGTCCGCTCCCGGAGTGAACAGACGTAGCTTTGGCCGCTTAGCAGTTAATTCCGCAGTGATGATCGCTATTTTAACCATCCTACTTACTTTGCAGGACAGCCACGCCAGATCGGTCGCGGCCCCATCAGCACCGGCCATGAATATGGGGACGTCGTTGAGGTCACTGCCGGGCTTACTCGTGCGGATCAGGTCGTGCTCAATCCGTCAGATTGGGTGGTGAGTAGTACTCCGGTTGAGATAGACTCCAACGCCGCCACGATTTCTACTCGCGGGCGGTGAAGTGATAAACGTTGCTCTTCACCCCGTCGAGTTCTCCAGTGGCTTCCATCGAGTCAACGGTGTAGTAGTAAGTTGTTCCAGGCTTTATGTCTTCCAATCGCACGCGGAAAACCGTATAAGGATGGGTCTGGTTTAGCCTGATGTGACTCTTCGCCGTCAGGTTCAGGTTGTGAGGATCAGTCCCGTACTTCACAAACCCGAAGTGCTCGTCCGTGCCGCCGGGGTTGTTGCTTGTCCAGCGGATAATGGCCTCGTTGTTCCTGAACATTTCGAGGGCCGGCCCTTCCGTAATATGCACCCGGGCTGCTCTCCTTGCGGGGGGAGGGATGTCGTTAGCCGTGTACTGTGACACCTGGGCGGCGGTTGACCACGATAGGGGCAGACCGGCCGCCAGTACGAGAAGCAGCCTGTTTTTGAAAAAATGTTTCATATGCTAAACACATCGCTCGAGTAGGTCTTTGGAGAACGCAATTTTGAGGGCGCATGAACACTCTAGTCGCACATGCGCCCTCTTTACCGTTGGACTGCCTTTACTTCTTGCTCATTGATTTTAAAAATTCCGCAGAAATGAGCGTTGAGTTGCCTTGAGTCGCGGCGGTACCACCGCTCTTGCAAGCACCCGTATAACTCCCAATGAAGGGATACGGTGTCGTGTAGCCATCGCTAAGCGTTTGGAGGAACGCGACGATCTCGTTTTCCTCCGTATCTGTCAAACCTAAATGGCCGATGGTCATATCCTCGTTTGCCGAAACCTCGGCCGCAGGCCAGCAGTTCACCCTTTCAGTTGTTCCTGCCGGACAATCGCCACTCTCGACCGCCGAATTCCTATAGACGTCGCGGGTATTATAGAAGTGGACCAGTTGCTTCAGGCTCTTGATGTAGCCGTTGTGGAAAAACTCCTTTTGGAAGTAAGGCCCTGGGGCTTCGGTGGTCGGGCACTGGGACGGCGCCAGGCCCACGTCGCGCGCTGTCATCGTTTGCATCTGCCCATCTGAAGTTTCCGCGTATTTTAGCCACGCCGAGTTCGGGTTAGGAGCGGAGCCGTAACCGCTTCTCAAGAAAGTTCCCAATCCGAGATCCGTGTAGATGTAGCCTTCAGGATTAGGGGTAAATCCATAGCTGTCCGGTGTCGTCTCGTATAAGAGTGCAACTCTCGGATTCTTGGGAAGGCCAAGATTGGCACTGCCAAAGCATGTGAACACGGGCGTGGTAGCGGCGGCCGTGCCGGTGTCTTCAGCCGCCGTGGCCGTAGGACTAGGAGCGGTTGACCTGCCGTCGAGGTGGCATGAATTGCAGTTGCCCTTGCCATCGAACAGCTTGTAACCTGCCGCTTCTGCTGCAGTGAAGGTGTATTTGCCTGCGAGATAGGCATCGAATTTCGAGGTGAAGGGACTGATATCTGTGGACCTTTCGAGGAAGGAGAGGGATTGTCCCCAGTGATCATAGATATTGTTGGCCTTGGTGCGGTCGTCTGCAGATAACAGGATTGGTTGGGTGTTCCCGTTGAATACCGCCGCTCCATTAGGGGTGGCGCAGATCGAGGCAGTGTTGGACGGCCAGTTGATGTTGAAAGAGTCCCCCCATACCGTCATAAACAGCGATAGGTAGGAAGCCGAGGAGATCCGGTACGCTATGCAAGCTGTATCAGGGAAACCCATTTCCAGCGGGTCAACCGGAGGAAACTGTGCCTGCTCGGCGTCGGGAGCCTGCAGCTTGTATCCAGTGGCGCGTGAATCCCAAAAGTTTCCGCCAAAGAACG
Source organism: uncultured Acidobacteriaceae bacterium (assembly GCA_963717225.1). Taxonomy (GTDB): domain Bacteria; phylum Acidobacteriota; class Terriglobia; order Terriglobales; family Acidobacteriaceae; genus PALSA-350. Next base: position 633,607 of record CAVQWB010000019.1, read on the forward strand.
CGGCCTGGGTTGTGTTGTAGTTGAGATCAGGAAAGGCATGTGAATACGTGTATCGTTGCGCCGTACGCTTCGCGGCGCGGTAGCGAGCGCTTCCGGGATACGCGATCATTGTCAGATTGACGGACGGGATGGGTCCGCTATAGGCGGCATACGGCATGTGGCAAGAAGCGCATGCCGTATTCTGGAATGGAGATATATGCAAGTCGTATTGCAGTAGACCGCCGAGTATTCGTTGTGCCTCGTAGCCGGTGTTCTGAAGTATTGGCGGGTTGCCTGCCACGACCGGAGGCGTCAAAGCTTGCCACTGTGCGGCATAGTTGTTAAAGATGCCGGTAATTTCCCTTTGAACCCGCGCTAGCTCGGGCGCGATATCGGTCGGCAGGATACCTGGCGGATATGGGTTGTAAATCGTTGGGGACGATTGTCCGCGCACAATGTGAGTGGTGACGGCCATGCCGACGGCGATGGTTACACAGGCGACGGCTACTACCATCAATAATCTTGTTTGTCTCATGAGTGACCTCCCTGGAACGCGCTGGGGTTCGGGTAGGGCGCATGGAATGGCTCAGCGGGCGAAGGCCAGCAAAGGAGTGAGCGCGTTCAAAGCCCTTGGAAGTTTGTCCGGGCATATTTGCCCGGTTTAGTTACCCGAACAGGGATTCGTGCATGCCGTTATTGCTCACACACCGGGATGGGATCAGCCGATCCGTCGCAAAAGCCGACGAAATAACCCAATGAAGATACCCGAGAAGAATTAGCCGATCAACATACTTCAGACTGAGGCGACCACTATACCGAGACATAATGGATCTGTTCGGGAGAACATGTCAAGGGCGAATCTTAAAAAGCTCAGACCCATGCACTTTCACAAGACACAATACACTTTCATAAGACACAACGATGGATGCCGACGCCGAGACTCCCTCAGGCTTTTCCCTATGGGGGTCTGACAAACAATTTTTCATCGACTTTTTATCCATGCTTGCGACTCTGGTAGGGCAGAGATAGCACCCTACAGTCCGGAGGACGTATTAACTACAGTCACTGACCGAACTCAGCCGTCCTATTCTGCAAAGTTCCCACGCCACATTACGCCAAACCGAGCCTCTGGAGCCTATCTGACGAAGCGCTGGGTCGATCTGATCTTTGCAGCTGTGGCGCTTTTACTCTTCTGGCCCTTGCTCCTGGTCGCCGCCCTCTTAGTCGGCTACAAGTTCCCGGGACCGGTGATCTTCCGCCAGGGTCGACGGGCGCCGTCCCTGACCAAGCGTGGGCCGCGACCTAAAGCTGTCTCATCTGGAAGTAATGCATATGCCATGTCGCCCGGACTCCCCTGCCGTGGACGCTCGACATTTGTCCACAGAAGTGTCGAGATCTCGACACTCTTTCACAAAACCACAGCCCACAAAGCAAAGCCCTTCTGACTGCAATCAGTTGCCGCGTCACGAATAAAACGCGCTTTGGCACGCCAAGTGCACTACTCGTCAGGGATTGCCGATAACCACGGGGTTTGGGTCTACGCGGAATCAAACGCTACCAAAGAAGGGATCGGCCGAATGAGTGCATTGATATCACCAGGCAATGGTTCTGTTATCGGAAGCAGCCACGACAAGATGAGCGACTCGCTGCTAGTCTCGGCTGCGAAGTCTGGGGACGCTATTGCCTTTGTTGAACTCAGCGCGCGCCACTCCGAGATGATTCTGCGCAGGACTTATCGCATCGTAAAGAACTGGCAAGATGCAGAGGATGTCCTTCAGGACTCTTTCATGAAAGCCTTCGTTCACCTGAACGGCTTCCAGGAGAGATCCAGTTTCTCTTCCTGGCTCACACGGATCGCGATCAATTCCGCACTGATGCTTTTGCGGAAGAAGCGGGGTCACCTTGAGATTTCGACCGACGCTATGGACGATGAGTTCGGAGATTGGAATCGTTGGGGGCCTAGGGATGGCGCTGAAAGTCCTGAAAGCCATTGCGCACGACGAGAGTGCGAAGACCTTCTTCACGGAGCAATTCAAGGGTTGCCGCCGTTGCTCCGGGAGGTTGTTCAGCTGAGCCATGGACAAGATCGCACCATGGAAGAGATTGCACAATTCCTGGGCATCTCGGTACCAGCGGTCAAGTCGAGGCTTGCGCGTGCGAGAATGGCATTGCGCATCTCATTGGGCTGGCGCAATCGGTAGATGCTTGCGCCGCGACGGTCCCGTTCCCTCGAGTGCTTGGGCAAAGTTGAAGCCGGGTTCCTCGATTCGTTCTTTAGCATGCGGGTTTAAAAGAGACTCCCCTGAGTGAAAAAGCATCAAACCCTACTTGAAGGCACTGCACAAGCCCCTGATGAAATCGGTGGCGCTTCCCGGGATATCCCCATTAAGAGGGTCACGGGACTAAATCTCCACCCGGCGCACGACACGCTGGCGGTTGAGGAGCCACTCGAGATTCAGCTGGGTTATGGCGCCGCGGATGCGAGAGTAGCTAAGTCTATCTCCGTGACCATGCGCACTCCGGGAGATGATCGTTCGCTCGCTGCCGGTTTCTTGATGACTGAGGGGGTCGTCCGAGATGCCAACGACATTGAGAGCATCGCCAGTTGGGCGGAGCGCGTTCCAGAGGCACCAGAGCAATTCGCTGCGAAACCGGGCGCTCTTCCGTATCACCCAGGGAGGAACGTAGTACGCGTGGAGCTGGCGCCTGACGTAGACGTGAGCCTTGCAACCTTAGAGCGGAATTTCTATACCACATCGAGCTGCGGTATTTGCGGTAAGGCGTCGCTGCTCGCCTTGCAAACGGTCTGCCCACCGCGTATGACGAACACTTTTTTCATCAGCGCCTCGATTCTCTATTTGCTACCGGATCGCCTACTGAGAGCCCAGCGCCTCTTCCACCGGACTGGTGGGCTTCATGGCGCGGGCCTTTTTGATTCCGAAGGTAAGCTACTCGCCGTGCGCGAGGATGTGGGACGCCACAATGCGGTGGATAAGATCCTTGGCGCAGAGTTTCTTGCCGACCGCACCCCTTTGCGCAATACCTTGCTCTTCCTTTCGGGGCGAGCCAGCTTTGAACTCTTGCAGAAGGCTCTCATGGGTGGGGTTTCGATGGTGGCCTCTGTCGGCGCGCCCTCCAGCCTTGCCGTACAGGTTGCAAAAGAATTCAACATTTCGCTCGTCGGCTTTTTACGCCCCAACCATTTCAACATTTATCACGGCGAGGAACAGATACTCGGCTATATGCCAGCGGTCAGAGAGGTCGACGCATGAAATTACGGATTAAGGGAAACTCGCTGCGACTGCGCGTATCGCGTTCTGAACTCACGCGGTTCTTGGGTCCGAGCCGTATCGAGGAAACGATCCATTTTGGCCCGGGGCCGGAGGCGAAGCTTACCTACGCGCTGGAGTCCACTCCCATCAATACTGTAACAACCGTACGCTACAAACCGCAGGAACTTACGGTGACCATTTCGGAAGATCAGGCGCGAACGTGGAGTGACGCTGGTGAGGTTGGGATTTACACGGCAGTCGATATTGGCGCTGACGGTTTGCTTGAAGTCATCATTGAAAAGGATTTCGCCTGTCTTGATCGCAGCGACGAAGATAACACGGATACGTTTGTAAATCCGAATGTCGGCGCGGTTTGTTGAGCGCTCTCCAAAGCTCAATTGCTATACAGTTGTGAGTCTGCTTCGAAGGACGCTCGAATTGCTCGCGAGGAGAAACTATGGAACGCAGAGATTTTATCAAGTCGGCTGTCGCCTCCGCTGTGACTGCCGGTACGACGCTAAGTGCTTCGGAGCAGGCGCAAAACTCGCCCCGCAGCAGCAGTCCAGTTTCTCGTCCGATGTCGCCCGACATGCAATACCGTGACCTGGGCCGGACCGGGGAAAAGGTATCGGCGATCGGGTTGGGTGGTTATCACCTTGGCAAACAGGCGGACCCTGCTGAAAGTGTGCGCCTGGTGCGAACCGCAATCGACAGCGGCATTACCTTCATGGACAACTGTTGGGATTACAACGACGGAATTAGTGAAGTCCGCATGGGCCAGGCATTACGCGACGGCTATCGCAGCAAGGTTTTCCTGATGACGAAGATGGATGGCCGAACCAAAACGGCTTACAACCTTCAGCTGGAGCAGTCTCTCGGGCGATTGCAGACCGACGTCATCGATCTGGTCCAGTTCCACGAAGTCATTCGTTTAGAAGATCCGGACCGCATTTTTGCTCCCGGCGGAGCGCTTGAGGCCGCGGTTGCCGCACGTGAGGCGGGCAAGATTCGCTACATCGGGTTTACCGGCCACAAGGATCCGGCGGTGCACCTCAGGATGCTTGCAGCTGCTCAGGAGCACAGCTTCCATTTCGACACGGTACAGATGCCGATCAATGTCATGGATGCTCATTTCCGGTCGTTTACCAAGGAGGTCATGCCAGTCGCAATCCAGCAAGGGATTGGAGTGCTCGCGATGAAGACCTTTAGTGACCATTTCATTCTCGACAGTAAGACGATTGAACCTGTCGAAGCCTTGCATTACTCCTTGACGCAACCGGTCTCGGTGGTGATTACGGGGATCGACTCGATGCCGGTGATGGAACAAGCGCTGAGCGCGGTGAAGACCTTCCAGCCCATGACGCAGCAGCAGATCACAGCATTACTTGACCGGACCCGCGATGCAGCAGCCGATGGCCGCTACGAACTGTTCAAAACGACGGCCCACTTCGACGGCACGGCGGCAAACCCGAAGTGGCTAGGCTAGCGATATTTTTGGACACTTCAGAAGCGATACGTAAAACCGACGTTCCCGAAGATAGGCGCTGCATTGTAGGTCACACCGTGTTGAAAAAAGTTCTTGCCTGAAAGCCTGCAAGGTTGAACGCAATGATGACGTGTGGCGCGGGAGCCCACCGAATCTCAAGATCTCCTTGATTGCCGAGATACCGCGCATGGCTGGTACCGGCTGGATCCATCAGAGCTCCGCTCCCAAAAGCATATATCCCGTCGTGCGTTGATTCCCGCCAATACCAATCCCAGGCAAAAGCCCCCGTAACGTTGGTCTTCAGTTGGAATTGAAGCACAGGATGCAAATCGATCAGGTTCTGAGGCCCCAGAGAAGGTACGGCCTTGGGGGTAAAGTATGCACCACGGGGGTAAAGGGAGTTGTAGGTTCCGAGAGGGCGATTCGCAGGATTGCCGTCGCCGCTATATACGTCGGCCCGTAACAATGGCCGGGGAAGAAAGTGTATGCGATCAAACGTAAACCCGGTTTCTGTCGATACGCTCCATGCGCGAATCGAGGCGCTCCCGAAACTTCCCCACTGGTAATCAGGTTGTAGTCCAAGCCCTTCCCTATCGGGCGAAACACTCTGGTTCCGATGGTGTGGCGAAGCTCATGGGCAATGCCTCTGTTGTAGATGACTGACTTCGTATCCAGTCCGATGTAATAAAAATCGGCCTGCCCGCGGCTCACGATTGGGGCCGGCACAGTCAGATAGCTTCCCCAGACGCTTTGCGCATGATTCGGTTCATCGTCGAAATAACCTTGATCGTCATCCTCGACCGGTCTCATGGCGAATAGATCCAGCCTCACGTGCGAAGTCTCGGCGATCGCACGGAATCCATCGAAGCTCAGCTTTACGTTGGGACCTTCGTTGTTGTCGAATAATCGCCCCGTACCGAACACCACTTCCTGGCGTCCCGCCCGCAGACTCATGCTGTGCGGGACTGCTGACATGAGGACCGATCTCGATGAACGCCTGATGGACATCGCCCAGGGCTTGGTCGACTCCTGGTCGTGGGCCACCATTCCTTCCGGCGATGGAGTCAAACTTGAGCTCAGAAAATAGGCGAAAGTCAGTGCCCGCGTGGAAATCGAAGTGGGGCATGACCCGGTTCATCACATATCCGTTGTGGTCTTGAGGCCCGGCGCCAAACATCCAGTTGTCGTAGTACTCGTATTCGATCCGGTATTCGAGTCCCAGCGAGAGGTACAGTTGGGGGTGTTCGCCTAACGGAATGTACTTGACCGGGTCAAAGAAATCCGTGCGCTTCGAAGGGTCTGCGAGAAAACTCCAATTCTGCTCCGCCGGAAATGGATTCAACGATGGACGCGCCGGGTCTGGAGCTGGACCGGGTAGCTGGGGATTTGGCGTCTGGGCCCTCCCACGCAACGGCAAGAGCGTGATGACAAGAGCGATCAACAAGAATGCGGACGGCTTGTACCCCTTTTGGAAATGCCGGTGAACTGACAGTGCGACGGCCATGAGTCTCAAATGTTTTCCCGCGGAACATTCGGTATTCGCCGGAATATCCTTTCGTGGCGACCGGTTGGTGTCACCGAGTGGCTATATAAGCCCACATACTTGAATCGTCCAGGCTCCCGTCGCGTGAGGCCTTTCTCCTCCAGACCTCCCGAGTCCGGTATCAAGCCACACGCGCGGTATTGCGAGAGGCCGTCTCGCTTCCAGTTCGTTCCCAACCGTTTAACCACGAAGTGCGCGGAAGCAGTGCTGGTTGGGATTGCGTTGCTGCGATAAACAGCAAGCCACCTGCCATGGCTGTGTTCTTGAGAAAATTGATGAGCTGCGGCGTAAAGGCGGCTGTGCCGGCAGCCTCCCAGAAGCCGTGCCCTATCAGCGTCGAGGGAACCAGAAAAGCCGCCAATGCCACAGATGCCAGTCGCGGGTAGATGCCGAAGGCCAAACCAAGGCCTGCAACCACTTCAAGCGTTCTAGCGCCCAGTATGAGAAAGGGCACCAGACTGGCAGGAGCGGCATGTTCGATGAGCGCTTTTGCGGCAAGGGCCTGGCTAATGATCCCGAAGCCATTCAACAAAAATATTACTGCTATAAGAACACGAGAAAGGACTAGAACATATCGCTGAAAAGAATTCATAGGTTACTCCTTAAGACGCACGGCCGAACTTACAGATTGCAGGTTCAGACGCTGCTGTTGATCTTTGAGCTCACCGATAATGTGAGCTGAAGCTATGTTTGTAGATCGGATCTTTTTTGTAAGAAGCCATCCTCTATTGCTCCCCTAACACCATACCGAACAGTCCGATTAGAGCAGCGATAGGCGGGAAAAACGCCGTTCCCGCGAAGATAGGAAGCGTGATAACGACCACAATGAGGTCAGCGTGTTGGCGAATTATTTTCCTCTCTCTGTCCATCTTTCAAACTGACCCCTGTACGGTCCAGCATCTCCCCGGTCACCCGATCGAGTTGGACCGCCGCTTTTGACCACGCAGCTTTGGCCACGACTTCACTGGCTTGCGCCTGCGCCAGATAGGTTTCCTGCTCGACGACCGCGAGATTAGTCCCATACCCGGCTTGAAAGCTTTCCTGCGTGGCGGAAAGCAGCCTTTCCTGCAGCTCTCGTGCCTTGACGGCCCCGGCCGCCGCACTTTCGGCCGCGCGGAACGCCGTCATCGCATTCCGTACCTCCGCGGCCACCGCGGACTCCAGCTGGGTTTCCCGTATCTGTTGCTGGCGCAAAATTGCCTTATCAGTGATCAGGTTCGCCTTAGCCACCCGGTTCTGCACCGGGAGATAGAACTGAATGCCGGCCTCATATAAGGTCGACGACCGGGTACCGCCCGTGGGCACCTGATCCAGCATGGTGTTCCCCGTCAGCGAGCTTCCGCCCGTTGTAACCAGACCAGGTAAGACCACGCCGCGCGTTTGATAGGTTCCGTAGATATCGACCTCCGGCTTGGCCGCGTTGGCTGAACCCGCTACCTGCCGCTCGCCATTCACAATCTGTAACCGTGCCTGCCGCACATCCGGCCGCGTATCCAACGCCGCCTTCACTAACTCGGGCAAAGGCCTTTCAACTGCCGCATGCGGCGGGAGGAGCGGGTCGGTTGCCACAATGTCGGGGAGTTGCGCGCTTGGCCCAGTCAAAGACCGCGGATCAATAAGGGTCCGCAGGATAACCGCCTGCTGGTCACGCAGCGCTTTGGCCTGCTCGAGCAGCACCCGGGTGCTGGTTACCAGCGACTCCGCGCGCGTCACCTCAATTGGCGGCAGTCGCCCGACATCCAACTGCTGACGGTCGTTGCTCAACAACTGCTCCGCGGCCCTCAGAGCTTGTTGCTGCACCTTCACTTCGTCCTGCAGGCTGATCAGGTCGGTGTACAAGCTGTCCACGCCCGCAATCGTGCTGATCATCTGCTGCTCCAGCACCGCGGAGGAGATCTTTTTGTTCGTCTTCGCGATCGCGACATAGCGGGTGTTGTTTGCGCGGCCGGCGTTGCGGAACAGGGGCTGCGCAATCAGCGCATAGGCATTGGGGTGCGAAAAGGGGACGGCTGACGAGCGCCCCGAGTAGAAGCTCTGCACAAAGTCGTTCACCCCCAGTTCGACCGTCGTCCCCGGGCTGAACCCCTTGGTCAGGATGGTATCGCCGAGTGTGTTGTCCGTGGTCACTGTATCCGCGGATGTAACTGAGGAAGGGGTTTGGGTCAACAACGATACTTGCGGATTTCGGCGCAGCCAGCCATACCGGCCCAGCAGTTGTGCGTCGAAGCCGGGCACCAGCGAACCACCGGAATAGGGGCTCGTCCCCAGCGACAGCGAGCGCGCCGTCTCCAACACACGGCTGGTGTTGTACGAGGAGGAGATCGTGGATGGAATGGGGTCCACGCTCGCCGGCGCCAGCCCCGGCGATGAAAAACTCAACAGCGGCACGGCTGCTCCCCCCACCCCCGCCGGCGCATCCATGATGGTGTAGTTGATTGGCCGCGGCATTCCGCCGCCCTGCGCCAGCGGCATGCTTGCATCAGCGATCGACTGATCGATCTGCTCGATTTGGAGGTCGAGATTGTTTTCGAGCGCCATTTTGAACGCCTGGCGCAGCGACAGGTAGAGCTTGCCATCCTGCGAATTTGCCGGCTCCGCTGTCTGCGCCGGCGTTTGCGCGAGAGACAACAGCGGCCGGGGAGCATCGGGCATTGCATTGGTCGCTGCTGTGGCCGATAGAGCCGACGTGCTGAGCGACGCCGAGACTTGCTGCGCTTCAGCGCGCGGCGCCGCTCGCAAAGCGACGGAAAAACAGATGGCGGACAGACCGAACTGCAAAGCACGGCGCCCCACTACGGAATACCGACCAAGACCCGTCATCAAAGATATCCTTTCGCGCCCAGATGCTATTGGTCCTGCTGTGCCTGACTGCCTTTCGCGCCGCCCTTTCCGCCTGAGGCGGGCTTTGCCTCGTTGCCCTCCTGCCCTGACGGAGCAGGCTTGGCAGTCACATGCGCGCCGTCCTTGACTGCGTCGTTGGGGTTCACCACGACCATGTCTCCGTTTTCCAATCCTGCGGTAATGAACACCTGGGTTCCCAGGTCGCGGCCTACGTGAACTGGCCGCATCTGCACCACGCCGTTTTGGACCACGGGCACAAACTGGCCGCGCGCCATGGTGATCAAGCTGTCCCCGGGAATCAAAATCCCCGGATTGGCCGCCTTGTAGCGCATCTGCGCTGAGGCAAACATCCCCGGGCGCAAACGGTGCTGTGGGTCAGTCACCCGTATCTCCGTCAGGAGCGTCCGCGTCTGCTGGCTGAGTGAGTCGCTGGTGCGGATCACGTTGCCCTGGAATGTTTGCCCGGGCATTTCCGAAAACGTCAGTTGCGCCGGCTGACCGTTCTGCACAAACTGTGCATCTTGTTCAGGCACGGTGACGAATACCTCGAGACGGTCGAGATTGACCACATAGAAGAGCTCGCCGCCCTGAGCGCCACCTGTCATTGGTCCCCCTGTCGGGCCTGCGCCGGGGACAGGCGCGACCCCCTGGGCAACCCCTGTCGCCGATACCAGGTTGCCCACTTCCACGTTGCGCGCCACGACGGTCCCGGCAATGGGGGAACGCACCTGCTCAAAATCTGCCATTGTTTGCGCATGGGCCTGTGCAGCTTTCGCGGCCTGCACCGCCTGCTCCGCGGCCTGCACGCCGGCTTGAGCCGTCTGCAGCGCGGCCAACGCTGCGTCGTCGTCCTGCCTGGAAAGTATTCCGTGCTGCACTAGCGTATGTACCCGGTTGTAAGTCGCCTGCTGCAGCTGGACCGCAGCCTGTGCGCTCGACACGCCGGCGCTGCTCTGGCGTGTGAGCGAAGCCTGTTGTGAAACCACGGCGTCGAGGTCGGGCGCGGAAATCAACCCCAGCAACTGCCCCTTGCGCACGTTATCCCCAAGGTCGACGTAGCGACGCTCAAAAAAACCCGACGCACGCGCATAGATATGGGCGGCATCGAGAGGCGTTACCGTGCCGGGTAGCGTCAGCTCCTGCTCTGAACTTGCCGCACCTACCGTCTGCACTTCCACGACCGGCAGCGAGGTCCGCTCAGTGTTTGCCTTCGCTCCTACTTCCCTGTCGCGTTTAAGGCGGGGCAGCCCGCCGACAAGCAGTGCCGCTCCAACGACAAGCACCACCATGACCGCAATCAAGATTCCACGGCGCTTGTTCACATGCTGGTGTTCATTGTTGAAGGCCTCGTTGTTGACGGGCTCAGTGGCGGTCCGGGGCCGCGGCGCAGTGCTTTGGTTATCGGTCATTGGATACTCCTTGGGGACACTCCTTGCGATGCTCCTCGGATCTCATTCTCTAAACGCTTTTCCCAATTCACCGGCAGTGTCTTACTAAATAGCGAATAGAACACCGGCACGATAAGCAGGGTCCCCACGGTGGCGAACAGCAACCCGCCGATCACGGCTCGGCCGATGGGCGCGTTCTGCTCGCCGCCGCTTCCCAGCGAGAGCGCCATCGGCAGCATGCCAATAATCATTGCGAGCGCTGTCATACAGACCGGCCGCAGCCGGGTCGCCCCGGCAATCAGCGCCGCAGCTTTGGCATCCGGGTGTTCGGCGCGCGAGTCATTGGCGAAGGTCACCAACAATATGCTGTTTGCAGTGGCGACACCGATGGTCATCAGCGCACCCATCAACGACGGTACATTGAACGTGGTCTGGGTGAGGAACAGCATCCACACGATGCCTGCGAACGCACCAGGAAGCGCGGTCAAGATGATGAACGGGTCGGTCCACGATTGGAAGTTCCCCGCCATCAGCAGGTACACAAAGATGACCGCTGCGGCAATGCCGATCTCCAGATTCTGGAAAGATGTATTCATGGTGAGCACCTGACCGCTCAGCTGGATGGTTACGCCGGGCGGCAGGTGCTGCGAGTTCTGCTTGATGATTTTTTCGACGTCGGCCGCTACCCCGCCCAGATCTCGCTGCTCCACATTGGCGAAAACATCCATAACCGGCAGCGCGTTGTAGTGGGAGACCGTCAGTGGAGAAACACTTCGGTTGGTCTGGGAAACATTGCGCAGCAGCTGGTCGTTCTGCGCCGTAGGAGAAGTTACCGGCGTCTGATCGAGGGCTTCGAAGCTGCTCAGCCGGTACTGTGGTACCTGCACGACTATGGGATAGTTGATGCCAGTTTGCGGATCCATCCAATAATTCGGCGCCACCTGCCCGCTGCCGGACAGCGACAGAAGCACATTACTGGAAATATCACGAGCCGTCAGAGCCAGCTCCTGTGCCTTGAGCCGGTCAATGTTGATGTTCAATGCCGGCGCGTTCACTTCCTGCTGTACGAAAACATCGGCCGCGCCCGGGACGTCTTTGATTTGCTGTTGCAATGCGTTCGCTATTTCCGCTGTCGAAGCAGCATCCTTGCCGCGTACCTGCACATCAATGGGCGCAGGCAACCCAAAGTTCAGCGTCTGGTTGGTAATGTCTGCCGGCTCAAAGAAGAACGTTTCCTGAGGAAACTTCTCGGCAAGGTCCTGGCGCAGAATCTGCATCCATTGCTGTGTCGGACTGTGTTTGGCTGCCAACAGCACCAGCACGTCACCATCGCCGTTACTGGTGGTGTCACTCGCTGAGTAGGCCAGGTTCACGCCACCGGGCGGTAGCCCGATGTTATTCACTACCATCGCCAACTGGTCTGGCGGGATGACCCGCCGTATCTCCTCGTTGACCCGCCTGAAGACCTCGTTCGTCGTCTCAATCCGCGTGCCTGCCGGCGGCCGCAGGTGGAACTGCATCTGCCCGGAATCGACATACGGGAAAAAGTCGCGCCCGATGACTGGTATCAACGCCAATGAACCGAGCGCGACCACTGCGAATGCAACCAGGGTGAACGCGCGGTGTCCCAACGACCAGTTCAACACCCCCTTGTACTTTTCCTGAAAGTAATCAAAGCCGTGTTCGAACCGCTGATGGATCCGCCAGATCAGGCTCCGGCTCAGGGGTGTCTCTTTTTCCGCCTCTTGATAGAGCGGCACTTCTGCGGGCAACAGGAAGTGCATCATCGTCGGGACCAGTGTCCGCGATAGCCCATAGGACGCAATCATCGCCAGCACGACATTTAGCGCCAGCGGCGTGAAGATGAACTTTGCGGAACCCGACAGCAAGGTCACCGGCACAAACACGATGCAGATGCACAGCGTTGAGATCAAGGCAGGCACGGCCACTTGCTCCGCACTGTCGAGTATGGCCCTCGCAAGGGGCTTCTTGGCCGCCAGCCCAAGGTTGCGGTGAGTGTTTTCGATCTCCACCGTGGCATCATCCACGAGCATCCCCACTGCCAGCGCCAGTCCGCCCAGCGACATCACGTTGATCGTCTGTCCCAGGGCTGAGGAAACCGCAATGGCGAACAATGCCGCCAACGGAATCGAGACACACACAATCAACGTGCTCCGCCAGCTGCCGAGGAAGATCAGGATCATGAATGCAGTCAGGATCGCCGCGGTGATCGCCTCCTGCGCCACGTCCCGGATCGAGGCCCGCACAATCACCGACTGATCGAAGATAGGAGTCAGGGTCAACGCAGCCGGGAGCCCCGCTTTGATCTTGGGGATCGCCGCTTTTACCTGGTCCACGATCGTAAGGGTTGACGCGGCGCCATTTTTAACGACTGTCAGGAGCGCCGAGGCCTGGCCGTTTTCACTGACATAGCTGGTCTGAGGCTGGTATCCGTTGTGAACCCAGGCCACGTCTTTCATCTGCACGACCGCACCATTCTGCGCGCGGATGGGCAGGTTGTTGAGCTCCGCAATGGTGCCGGCGCTACTGTTGGTCCCCACCAGGTACTCGCGATCGCCGATCTTTTCCGTACCGGATGGCGTCACCAGGTTCTGGCTATTCAGTGCGGCTGAAATATCCTCCGACGTGAGGTGATTCGCTGCGAGTTGCCCAGGCTCCAGATCCACCATGATCGACCGTTGCTGGCCCCCGTATGGAAGCGGCACCGACGTTCCATTGATGGTGGCCAATTGACCGCGGATGAAGTTCTGTCCGAGGTCGTAAAGCTCGGTCTGTGACAACCCCTTGCCCCCAAGGCTCACTTGGACAATGGGCACGCTGGACGCGTCATACTTCAGCACATAGGGCGGCAACGTTCCCGGCGGCATCAGGTGTACCACCGACTGGGCCAACGCCGTCACCTGCGCAATCGCCAGATCGATTTGCACGCTGGGCTGAAAGTGAACCTTAATCACTCCCACACCGCCATACGATTGCGACTCCGTGTACTGGACGTCATTTACCGTGGTTGGAATCGCCCGCTCGCAGATGCCCACAATCCGCTTCGACATATCGTCGGCGTCGAGTCCGCTATAGCTCCAGATCACGCTGACGATCGGGATGTTGATGTCGGGCAGGATGTCGGTCGGAGTCGTTGCAATCGCTGCCCCGCCAAAGATCGCAATCAGCACCGCGACAATCACAAACGTGTACGGCCGTTGGAGTGCAAATCGAACTATCCACATAAAGATCCTGCTGGCTTGTGCGCTAATTTCAACCAGGCGTGCAAGACAAGCTTCGTCTTGGGCTTGGGCTTGCCGTGAGTTGCAGAAAACCTTTCGAAGGTTTTCTGCAAGACGGCCACTTCCCTTCGCAAGATCCCACCGGGCGCCCTTATTCGCGGAGGCCCGTGGCCGAAAGGCTCACATCAGACAACTCTTCGTATGCGGCCTGGGGAAGTTCCAGGCTTGCAGCAGCGATGTTCTCTTCCAGGTGCTTGCTCGAAGACGTTCCGGGAATCGGCAGAATCACCTTCGATCTCTTGAGCAGCCACGCCAAAGCGACCTGCAGGGGGCTTGCATCGAGATCCTCGGCAACTTTCTTTAGGGCATCATGCGCCTCTTGCGCCTCGCCCAGAGGAGCCCACGGTAGAAACGCGATGCTGTTCTGCTCGCAGTAGTCGACGATGAAGTCAGACTCGCGATCGGCAAAGCTGTACCTGTTTTGCACCGAAACAATGGGCACCAGTCTGCGGGCGCGTTCAACGTGCTCGCGGGTAACATTCGAGAGCCCGATATGCCGGATCTTACCCTGCTCGCGCAGGTTGGCCAGAGCCTCGACGGAGGCCTCGAACGAGACGGCGTTGTCCGGCGCATGGAGTTGATATACATCGATGCGATCCAGACGGAGGCGGGTGAGACTGCCTTCCAGCGCATGCGCAAGATGTTTGCGACCCGCGTTATGAGTCCACTGTCCGGGACCGGGACGCTCCCAGCCGCCTTTGGTGGCGATAACGAGATCGGAGGGGTATGGATACAACGCTTCTGCAATCAATGTTTCCGAGACAGCCGGACCATAGGAATCAGCTGTGTCGATGAGGTTGACGCCGAGATCGATGGCGCGCCGCAAGGTTTCAAGCGCGGAGTGTTTGTCAGGGGGAGGTCCCCAAACGCCTGGACCCGTAATGCGCATCGCTCCATACCCGAGGCGATTGACCGTGAGGTCGCCACCGATTGTGAACGTACCAGCGGCGGCGGCAGAATGAACTTGCTCGTTAAGCATAGAAAGCTCCTTTTCCAGTTCCTTTTGAACAGATCAACCGTGCCTATGCAGGGCCCGGTGCATCCGGCTCAATCAACGACTCGAACTGCTCCCGAAGTTGCGCCGGATCGATTTCCGGTCGTACAGGTGATTGGGCCCCCGCACTATTTGGTAAAGATGTTGTGGTCCCGATCGTAACGCTGCTGCCTCTTCACGGCTCGAGTGGCAATTGAGTTTGCGATGGAGTCCAGTTTTGATTGTTTAGGAGTCTCGACGGTGTTGGAGTCGTCTTGTTCTCCCGGGGTGTCTGGGGTATTCGTTTCGTTGGCCATTGGTTCTCTCCTTTACCAGTCTTAGTGCACTCGCAATGCCAGGGATCGCGTCAGGAGAACAGTTTGCGAAGTAGCTGAAACGAAACGACATCACCATCCGGACATCACGGTTTACGGGAAAAGCACCGGAGTGCGAGTCGAAATCCCGACAGAAGCCGGAGAGGGTTCGACACAACTCTCTTGCATGTGACAAATGCGATCACTCCTGTACAGCAGTTGCGTTTTGTTCAGATGGGGTGCGAAGCACCTGGCGCGTTGCATCTTCCGTGACGGTGTTGGTTTCAGGCAGCAACGGCACTGTAACTTCTGGATCCTGTGCGGGAAGCCGGAAGCGGCCGTCAACGAAATAGACCGTCACCATGCCTGCGACTAATTCCGGGTTCAACAGCAGAAGTGGCGCCGCGTACTTCTTCGATTTGACTACAGATTCAAGAACGCCGTCCGTAGGTTTGCTCCGCGGAATGCGACCTGCGACTTGCGGAATTACAAAGGTGGAAAAGGTCAGTTCCGGATGCCGTTTGGCATATTTCGTCAAAGACCGGGCAGCCTGCTTCGGGGTCGTTAGCCCAAAGTCGACAACAAAGTTGCGATGTACCGCATGCGGATAGTAGTCGTTCAAGAGAGTTCGGGTAAAATCCGCGCAGTTATGGAAGAACAGATTGAAGTGGCTTACATTGCGCCTTTTATTAAAAAGAGCAATCAGATGTCGATCCTGCTGCGGCGTGGTCTCGATCGTGAAGCCGTAGATTTTTCGATCGTACGAAGCCCCAACGAGCTGTATCCAATTACCGTCCGGTATGTCACCCCATTTCTCTGATACGTTCGGCGCTATCTGTAACAAATGCCGGCGACGATATTCGTCCCGCAAGCGAGCTTCCAGCTCAGCATCCGCGGTCATTGGGATGTCCTTTACTTCTTCGACCGCATACAGATAGGGCACTAGCGGATTGGCAATCCAGTCGAGGCCGTCGATCTGGTGATAGCGGCTGATAACCACGCCATCCTCATCCGCGCGGCACGCTCGCAGCTTGACGGGAGACTCGGCACAAACATGGTTCAAATAAATGGCTGAATGCCCGGTAGGATTGTAGCGGCCAAATTCACCGTACGGTTCCTCCATCAGCAAAGCGGCAGCTGCGTGCGCCCGTGTTGCACAGAAAGCCAGAACGAGCGTGACCAGCCCCAGTTGAAGCACTCGCCAAATGAGGAATCTACTATTCTTCGTACGGGCCGACGGCGCTCTACTTGGCGCCGGAATTGACGACTGGGTGACCACCTGATTCCCCTCCACACCTTGTCTTGAGCAATCCGCCTGCCATCCTTTGCTTTGTGGTGTTCCGCGAATGTGGACTCCCGGGGCGTAGAGAGTCCGAGGCCGGTCCTCTCACCTGTCGAATGAGTCGAAATAGCGCCGCAGCGCGGCGCATTACTGACACGCAGGAATTTACTAACTCCCCTCTTGTCCAAACGAATGCCCGATTCAGGCCGCGACGTACATGGAGACAAAACCAGTTAGACCAATGCATGCGGCGACAGAGAAACCTTTGCAGGAATGGCATAACAGATGCCTTAAAGAGGGCAGACGCATTCACCATGAATGCTAACCAAATCGAGGAGATTTTATGAATAGCTTTGGAAGAGTAGTTCTAAAGATGGGATTACTATCCCTGCTGTCCGTGATGCCACTCGCGGCGCAGATTGACAATGGTCTTACATTCACGACCTCATTTCCGTTTTATGCAAGTAACGCCAGAATGCCTGCCGGCACCTACCGGATCAGCCAATCCGACATCGATTTATCTGTGCTGCAGATCCAGAGTGTCAATGGGGCGTATTCTGCGTTCATTGAATTCATCCCGACGCATGCAGAGCAACCTCATCCACAAGCCGACGTCACCTTTCACAAATACGGAGACACCGACTATCTGAATCGGATTTGGGTCAACGGCCAGAGATACGGGATGAAGGTTGACGCTACTAAAGCGGAAACAAAGACCGCCACGAGCACCAGCGTTGTGGAGCATTCAGTAGTTGCCAGCAACTGATACAGAACAAGAGTCTTCTCATCGTTTGTCGAACGCGGGAAGGATGGCATGCAAACACGAACTCTGTTTGATATCAGCCGGGACAGTTCATCGATGCGGAGCGGCGGAGGTGTTGGGGTGCAGGGTGCCAGTTCAGTTTCGCATCGCTACACACCGCCGACCCGTTTTTTCGACGTGTCTGTCGCATTCGCGATTGCTGTAGGTGGCGCGCTGGAGGGCTTGGCGGCGCGAATCATTATCGAGGAAAAAGATGCGCCTTTACCGACGAAGTTGGGCTATGGAGTTCCAATCGCCGCGTCTGTCAGTGGTGCGTTAGGCAACCGAGGGTGATGACCCTTTCGTATCGGCAGGGAGGGTAAACTGAAACGTCGCGCCCCGTCTGTTGTTGGAGTTCGCCCACAAGCGGCCGCCGTGTGATTCGATTATGGAGCGGCAGATCGCCAGGCCCATGCCGGACCCCTGAGGTTTCGTCGTGAAGAAGGGCTGGAAAAGCTGGTCTGTCTTTTCGGCTGGCAATCCCACACCGGTGTCGCTGACAGTGATGAGCAGTTGACCATCCTTGCTCAGTTCCGACTCAATCTTAAGTTCACGGGCGGTGTCCTTCATCGCCTCGATGCCATTGAGCATGAGGTTCATCAATACCTGCTGCAGCTGTCGGGGCACCCGCTCCGTGTGAGGCCATCCCCAATCCGGTAGCACAGAAGAACCCAACAAGGGCGCAGCGAACGGCTAAGCGCACGAGAACCTTCGGCTTGACCGTTCCTTGCTGGAGAAGCAAAATCACACGTTTGTTAATCCCGTCTGGGGTCCAGACGTGCTCATTCGCTGCCATGTTACCCGAAAACGGGTTCTAAGCGACCCTTTGAGGGGGCTCTAGCGATCGTCGTCAACCGCTGCTTAATGGCCTTGAGGACCGATCGCGACTACCCCGATCAATGAATTTGGAAGTTGCTTGTTGATACTCGGTTATGGGCAAAGCGCCCTGACAGCAGTCAGCTCAAAGGACGCTACGCCACTCTGCAGGAGCGAGTCGCAAACCCCTAAATCCAGACTTTGGCGCCCAACGCCAGATCTACGGTCATGGCGTACGTGCAATACATCAGCCAGATGCCGGTAATGAATTGGAACAGCCCTATGGCGCGACCACCCGGGTTCCACGAAAACAAGCGAGTTGGAATTTCTGTGGCGTAGATCAGCGTTAGGCCGATAAACACGATCATCACCGGGATGTCTCCGGCACGCCGAAAAACGTCAACCCCGAGAAGGCTGAGAAACAGGAACGCTATGGCCATCCAGCCATCCACTTGGGCGCTGGAACCGATATATCGCCGGTGAGCCATCGCAAACCAGTGAATACCGTAAGCCGTGAAAGCGAGGGCAGCCATATATAAGGGCGCCGCTTTGCTGAATACGTAGAACCACGTCAATCCCGTCAGCAGGTAAATACCCGTGAGAAACTGCATGAAGCCAGGCATCCAGAAACCCCATAAGCCCAGAGTTCGGTTAACTTCGGGGCTGGTTTTGGGAAAACCAAATAAGGCCTGACCACCCCAGATAAAGTAGCCGGTGCCCAAGCCAAAAAAGCCAATGGCTACCGGCACGAAGGGAGAACTTGCGAACGTAAATGTTTGAGGTTCCATTCTGTACGCTCCTTTAGCGGTTGCGCTAACACATTTTTGATAGGCAGCGACATTTCTTGCTGCATGGATCGCACGAGTACTGACACCTGCCGCGTTCACATTCAGCGCCCGCTGCAGAAATACTCAACGGGTTGTTAACCTTGAGCATGCAGACTCGCAGACATCATCGATCTCATCCCAATAATCGTCACGGAGATTCACGACGATTGGTTCTGAAGTGCTGCGAACTACAACCCATTGGAAGGGGACGTCTTTTGACGGATTAATCTCCTGATGGGGAAGCCACGCCGGAACGTAGAGAAAGTCGCCAGCCTCGACGGTGGCGTCGAATTCTCCCCGGTCGCCCCAGCGAATATAAGAAGATCCGCTGAGGATATACGCGAACGAGTATTGCTCTCCATGGTGATGTATTCCCGTACGGGCTCCAGGCTCGACGAAGAAGAGTCCTCCCCACATAGGCGAACGAATTCCAGCTTCTGGATAGATTGCGGCGGTACGCTTCGACCCCGGTGTTTGCGCCGTGGCCGAATCGAACTGCTCTGGACGAACGACACGAATCGATTGATATTGCACAGATACTCCTGCGTTTGCGCCCAGGATTCACGTCCTAGGTGATATGTCATTACAGAGCAAGTAGCGGGCCACAGTTATCGCAGTTCTCCGCGACGCGATAACCCATCGAACAACAGTAACTTTTTGGGTGACTGGCCGCTTATTCGTCTCGTGCAGTATCTGACTTGCTGGTCCGTGTCGCTCCCGCGACATCGGACGTCGAACCATCGACAGCATCTTCGCACGTACTCAGACCGACACTGCGAAAAGAGATCTGTTCGTCCCAAAGACAGCCGGATCAAGAATCGCCTTCAATGCAGCGCAAAGATTCATCGACTATCTCTCAGCGGTTTCGGATAAGGGGGCCATTCCCTCACCAACCTGCTCAAAAGTGCCGCCGATCCTGCTGCAACCACAGTAAAGGGAAGCACTACGGTCAGAGGAAACCAATGGCCCGGATGAAGAAGCAAGGGATACATAGCAAGGGCCACTCCAGGCGGATGGTAGGCATGGATCAGGTTGATGATGCCGAAAGCCGCGACTGCTGCAAGGATGGCCATCAGGGACCCACGCGAAACCAGGCTGAGCAGTGTTCCCACAGATGCTCCGACAACAGAACCTGCGATCAGAGCATAGGGCTGCGCGACGGGTGCTTCGGGAAGACCAAGAACGATAGTCAGAGTCGCCCCGAAAGGAGGAATCAAATACAACCCGATCCGATCATCCTCAAGGCACGCAAGGAGGCCGAACATCGACAGGATCCAGAAATATTCCGCAATATTCAACCGGGAGTTAGTTCCCCATGTGCGGACAATTCGGAGGCATGCATTGCCCATAGACTGCTCCATTCCATCCAGAGGTTCGGTCGCTTTGGTCTCCTGTGGGGCCCGGCAGCGGCCCCTAGTGAGAGCGGCGTGCGCAGTTGTAGGCTATCTAGCGAGCGTTCCTATAAATCACTTCGAGCAGCTCGTCGTACGTGGCTTCTTTCTCTTCTTCTGAACCGCTCCTGATCGCGTGGCTCGCACAATGCGCCAGGTGATTGCGCATCAAAGCACGAGCAACGGCCCGCAATGCCTCCTGCGCAGAAGAGATCTGCATTAGAATGTCGGCGCAATACCGATCCTCTTCTACCATGCGCTGAATCCCGCGCACCTGACCTTCAATACGGTTGAGGCGGCGCAGGTTGGAGGCTTTGATCTCGGGGTCGACTCCCACCGCTTTCCGTCCCGCGATCGGAAACTCGCCTCCGGAAGAAGCAGGGGGACAATATGAAGTTTTCCTGATAGCCATAACTCTCCTTATCCAAGCTCCAGCCCGGCTCAGACGCAGGCAATTTGTGACGACACTGCATCACGAACCCCATCGACCCCGGCGAGAGCATTCGTCACCCGTCGCGCAGCAGCTCCGCAGTGCACATCGTCAATGGAGAGTCTGATTGTGTTTTCCATGCTGCTAAATCTCCCTACTACGATGGATGCCCCTACCCCCTATAGGTGTTCACAAATCGCAACCACATCACCCACGGGGAGGATTCCCGTTGAATTGTGATACTGCGAGCTCGTTCCCGCGACGTGGAACTGTGCAATTGAGTCGAAATGTCGGCATTTGTGCCTGCATTGTGTCAGACGCCCGACACGCTTGCCTTAGCTGGGCCGCGAAGTACATGAACAATTGTGCGCTTAGACCAAGGGTAATCTCGGGTTGGCAGCGTAAATGCAAGTGTCCAGATTGACGAATTATCACCGCACGAATTAAGCAACATGCCTGGTGAGGCCGTCGGCCACCACCGGTAGCGAAGTCAGCTTGGTGCCCAGTTCTCTGGATGCTTTTTCTAACCCCGGACCAGCCCTTCATGAAGAACACGATGACTGTCGACGGTGTTCCCCATATGTGACGGTAGGTCGACACGCGAGTGCTCGGGACGTCGACGCAAGCGGGTCAGCGAACTGGCAGGACCGCAGCATCGGCCCGTTACTTTGTAAGGGTTGACTTCCTACGAATCGTGACGTGTCGCTGGAATTGCAACTGGACCATTATGTGCAAGCGCGCTAAGTAACTGCGATAAATCATTCGTTTCGCAGCCTACGGAAGTAATACACCTAAAAGGGGACGACATCATGAAAGAAGTTGAAGAAACCAGGATCGGCAGCCATCCCGAAGGCACGGATGAGGTCGCGCAGAGTGGCGCAGATCATAAGCCAAGCACAGAGGGGTTTTCGAGAAGGGATTTTCTCGGAGTCACCTCTACAGCCCTTGCAGCAGCAGCGTTGAGCGGACTTACTGCGCATGCACAGGAGATCCAAGATACACGCAAGGCGGAGAAAGATCATTCTGCAAGCGATCCTGGACAGGAAAATACACCTCTGCTGGACGAGAACCCAGATTCAAATCTGCCTCCGCCGACGGATCATGGCGATATCGGTCCGATCTGGTATTCCTTCGACTTGGTACACAAACGGGTGCAGGACGGTGGGTGGACGCACGAGGTGAACTCGTTCGTGTTACCCACCTCAAAGGATCTGACCGGCGTAAACATGCGGATCACCGCCGGCAGTTTCCGCGAGTTGCACTGGCACACCGCCGATGAGTGGGCCATTATGCTATACGGCAACGCCCGCGTCACTGTTATGAATCCCGATGGCACGATGTTCATCGACGACGTGGGCAAGGGCGATCTATGGCTGTTTCCGGCGGGCTACCCGCATTCCATTCAGGGGCTTCAGCCCGATGGTTGCCAGTTTCTGCTGGTGTTCGATCAAGGGGACTTCTCGGAAGACGGCACCTTCCTTTTCTCCGAGATGATTTCGCATACACCACACAAGGTGTTAGCGAAAAATTTCGGTATCGACAAGGGGATCGCCGCAAAACTGGTAAAAGAAGAGTCGCTTTACATCTTCCCGGCAGACCTTCCGCTATCTCTCGCGCAGGACAAGGCATCTATCGGCGGACTGCGCGTGGCATCTCCTTTCCAGTACACGTTCAAACTGTCCAACATGCCCCCCACCAAAGAAACCGCAGGAGGCGAAGTTCGCATTGTGGACTCGCGCAACTTCCCGGTGACGAAGAACATCGCCGCCGCACAGGTTACTCTCAAGCCCGGAGCCCTGCGCGAATTGCACTGGCATCCCAATGCAAGCGAGTGGCAGTTCTGGCTCTCCGGCAAAGCACGCATGGGCGTCATCGCGAACGAGGGAAGAGCCCGCACCATGGACTTCAATGCCAACGACGTGGGCTTTGTTCCCAGGGTTGCCGCCCATTACATCGAGAACACTGGCAACGCCGATTGCACCTTTTTGGAGATGTTCAAGGCCGATCAGTTTGTCGACGTCTCCGTGAATAACTGGATCAGGCGTTTGCCCCCAGAAGCGGTGACTGCTCACATGAATATCGACAAGCAACAGATCGCAAAGATTCCCCCGGAAAAGGAATTGGTCATCGCAGGATAACGCGCCCTGAAGCTTTCACGGGCCTGGGGAATTTGTTCGGGAACTGATTCACTTTCGAACCTCGGGCCTCAGCTCCAATCTAAGGGTATTGGACAAGTACTCGCGGCTGGTACGTGCTGCTGACCTTCAACATCACGAAACAAGTGGGCGCATTTGCCGACTTCGTGAGGTGACGTATGCTTCAAAGGAATAGCGCTCCATGTAACGGAACAACTCTTTCTGATCGAATCGTGTGTGGTGCACAGGTTTCGACGCTAACCTACCTGCTGATGCTGGTCCTCTTCGTGGGTGCAAGCACTGCTCAAGGACAGGTCAGTGCTCAAGGGGCTTCTGACGCAGGCGTGGCTCAAGAGGCCTCTGATTCAACTACGGGCACCCAGGCCAGTTACGCATCCGACCTGGCTGCCAGCCACGCGTCGCCCAGCTGGTTGTTTCCAATGACCGAGCTCGACAAGCGTCTGCCGAGTTGGATCCGCATCGGCGGCCAATACCGGAATCGGCTCGAGGGCCCGACCGGTATTGGCTTTACGGGAACCAATGATTTTTACCTGCTGGACCGCTTGCGCGTACGTGCGGTCATTCAGCCCAAGCCTTGGCTGAGTTTCCACGGTGAACTACAGGATGCACGTATCTTTTTCAATCACCATACTCCCAATGGCAACCCCTATGAAGATAGTTGGACGCTCTGGGAAGCTTATCCTCAGATTGGCAGCTCCACAGAAGGTTGGGTGGATGTTCTAGCGGGTCGCCAAGTCCTGCTATTTGGAGACGAACGCGTCATCGGGCCCTCCAACTGGACCAACGTCACCCGTACTTTCAACGTCGCGCGAATTGACTTTCATCACCCTGGGTACAAAGTGAGCGTATTCTCCTCGTCAGTCGTGCCCGGCGAGAATACTGACTTACACAACGCACTCGCGGGCAACAACCTGCACGGAATCTACGGAAGTTTTCAGGATATCGTTCCCAAGGCCGACTTCGAGCCCTATGTTCTCTGGCGCGTTGCACCCGCGAACTCTGAGCTTGCAGAAGAGGTCGGTCACGGACACCTCAATGAAGTCACACTCGGCCTCCACTGGAAGGGTAAGCTTCCCTCCGGCTTCGACTACGATAACGAATTTGACGGCCAGAAGGGTTCACTCGGCAAATATTCCATCGGCGCGTGGGCAGGCTATGCCAGCATCGGCAAAACCTTTCGCAAGGCGCCCGCATCGCCGCGAACTTTCCTGGAGCTCAACTACGCCTCTGGAACCAAGAATCCGGCGGGACGTGAGTGGAATACCTTTGACCAGCTCTATCCTTCGAATCATGACAAATACGGCTTCGTCGATCTGATCGGCCGCCGGAATCTTGTGCAGTACCGAGCCGGCATTGAAGAAGTACCCACGAAGAAATGGAGACTCAAACAGCAATTCGAAGGGTTCTGGCTGGCCACAGCGGATGACAATCTATATAACGGGGCAGGCGCAATTGCCGTTCACGCGCATCCCGGCGCGAGCAGGCACGTCGGCAACGAACTCGACATCGTCGCTGAATACACATTGAATAAGGGACTAAACCTTGGCTTTGGTTACGGTCGCATGTTCGCCGGGCAGTTTCTCAGGACCACGACAGCAGGCCACGATTACCAATACCCGTATGCGTACTTCGAATACAATTTTACGAAGTCCGGTTTTCATTTCCCGATCAGCATGAACCAACCTAACTATTGGTAAGGTTCCGCTGATCTATCAAGCAGCTGGACCGGCCAGCCGCGGCTAGAGGGACCCCGAAAACAGACATCCATAGAGCACACTCAGGACCTCGAAGAAAGCCATATGTGCAATGGCAAAGCTGATCATACCCATAGCGTTCAGGTGAGCAGAGCCTGCAATTCCTTCGCCGATCAACGGAAGCACGACAAATGCGTTTAAGAGCCACACGGCGGTGCCATAAAGCATACCCTTGACCAAGGGACGGCCGTAGAGTCTCTGGTCAAGAATGTACGCGTAAAAGATGGCCATGAATAATCCTGTGATGACATGGAACCCATTCTGGAACCACACTGCAGAAACGGGGAGTATCGACCATTGATTGGTCTGAGCCACGATGTGAAGCAATTTGGCCAGGTGTTGAACGATCTTTTCAAACAGACGAAGTAATCCACCATGCGCCGTTGTAATGCCGGCAGCGCTCGCAGCACCCAATAACGCCATGTTGGCGCCGCCTGCGACGGCGCCAGACAGGAGAGCAGCAGATACGCGAACCCGCGAAGTTCTTATCTTTCCGTTTTGCACTGTTGTGTCGGTCACTCTTGCTGGAATTGACCAAAGGGTATTTCATGGCTCCGCGCGCCATCCCCATTTTTTGAATATCTGTGCGCCTTGTGGAGACTGAAGGAACCGAATGAATTCGCGGGCTTCAGGGCGAGACTTTCCTTGGGTTGTCAGGCCGATTCCGCAATCGCGATAAATTTGATGGGCTTCGTCGATTGAAACAATCTCTGCCAGCGATGGATTCGACACCTGCCAGATATTCCATATCAGCCATGCGTCGAGTGATTTGTCATGGATCCAGTCGGTTCGGGCATCACCACTGTTGGGCGCGACGATCGCGATGTTGGCACGGAACTTTGCTACGAACGCTATGTCACCCTGGCGTCCGGCAACGTCTTCCCATAGACCCCTTTGACCCGCGCCATTCACTACCAGGATGCGGTGCCCTGGTTTCATCAGATCCTGTAGCCCCTGGATGTGCGTTGGATTCCCGGGACGGAAAGGATCGCAGCCTCTCTCAGATAGAGAGGCGTGATGGTAGGTCGGTCCAGTGCGCCTTGCATTGCAACCTGGAAGTCACTCATCATATCTTCTGAACCGCTAAAAATGAGGTCAGCATTCTGCTGCGCATCATGAAGCCACTTAGGTTCAGGGCCGCCCGTTACAACAATCTGGATGTGCTTCTCCCTGCCGAATGCGTCTGCCGCTTCCTTGATGGCAGGTAAAGGCCCACCGGGTCCATAGACGTGCAGAGCCGGAGTATCTTGTCCTGCGGCGGCCTCCGTGCTTGTGTTTGCTGTCACAACAACTGCTGGGAGAGCTATTAAGGCGAGGGTGATTCCGAAACGAATAATCTGCATGATGTCATCCTTAGACAGAATGAAGTTCGCATTGTGTGGGCAAGGACAGTGTGCGCGTCTAATAGTTCTTGTATGCCTGGTCGAACTTGGGCCGTGGCATAGTATGGATATAAGCCGAGACATCATAGGCCTGCTGCGGCGTAAGCGTACCCGGATGGTTTTGGGGCATGTTGTGGATGACGAACGCCGCCATTTTGGCGGTGCCGTTCATACCTGCTCCATCGTTAAACGAGTCAGGCCCCCAGACCGCCGGCAGCACGGGGGGAACTCCTGCTCCATCGCTACCGTGGCACCCGGCGCATTGCGAAGCATAGACGGACTTACCGTTCACCGAGTCTCCTGTAAGCTGGGGCAGCTTTACTAAACCGCGGCCCTTATAAGCTTTGCCTTTCACCCCATCCTTCGAGAGCCAGTTGATATAGGCCACCAACGCTTGCATCTCTCTGCTGTCCTCAGGCAGCGGGCGTCCGGCCTCGCTGCGGGTGAAACATTCCTGAATCCGGCTCTGAAGCGAAATGACATGTCCCGCCCTTTTGTTGAACATAGGAAACAACCCGGAAAGATCAATCATGGGCGCAGCATAGGCAGCGGTGCCGCTCTGAAGGTGGCAGTCGTTGCAGGAAAGCTTATTTCCCACGTAGCTGCCCGCATATTTCGGAGTCTCATCAAAGATCAGCTTTCCCTGATGAATCAGGTCCGTCTGTTGCCTGCTTGTGACAGCTGCCTGCTGCGGAGTTGCAGATTGCGCTCTGGCTGCCTGGATGGAACGACCCAAACAGCCGGAAACGATCAGGCAAATAAGTACGAACGCCGTTCCGGCAAGGGCTAACAATAAATTCGCACATCGCGTACCGCACATAATGATCCCCTGTTTCTATTTGGAAGAATCTTCGACCGGCCGGAAGCCGTACCGTCGATAGATAGTCTGTGCCTCCGGGCTTTTCAGAAAGGCCAGCCACTGCGCTGCAATCGCCGGATGCGGGGCATCCTGCATCACTCCTCCTGCATAGGTCGCGGTTGTGTTGAGGTCTGGAGGGATCACAATACCTTTGATCGGATTTCCGATACTCTCCTGGAAGCGCACCTCGGAGGCCCAGGTAACCCCGGCATCAACCTGACCGCTCATGATGCGCATCGGCGTCTGCCGATGATGAATCTCGGTTAGGATCGTCTTTCCGTCTTTTACCTTGTCCTGGTAGACAGCCTGGTAGAGCGAGTCACCTCCGGCCTTGCGCAGTGAATCCGAGATCTGTTTAGCGACGCCTTCCCACGCCGGGTTAGGCATCGATAGCGCGATATCGGGCCGGCCCAGGTCCTTCAATGATTGGATATTCTTTGAGTTGGCGGCAGGAATCATAATCTCAAGGTCGTTGGTCGCATACTGAACAATCCCCTTTACCTGGTTCGCCTGTTCCATCTGCTTCAGCACCCGGGCTCCAGCCTCGTACACATCCGGCTTGACCTGGAGGGTGAGATTACCGAGGGTAATGGTGTCGTTTGCGACAATCTGTTTCCGCAGGATGCCCGGGGGTAGCGTCTCGTAGAAAACGTGTCCCTCGAGCTCTGGGTGCTGTTGTTCAAATGCAGCAATCAGCTGTGGGAGGACAAAGAATTGATTGCCGCCGATAAAGATCACCAGTTTTGCGTCGACCGGGTTTCCGTGGATATCTGGAATGTTGTCGATGTCGGAGACATGGAAGGCGTAACCCTTCTCTGTAGCCGGATCGTTGGCTCCCTTGCTCCAGGGTGGCGTGGTTTGGGCAAACGCGATGATCGCTGAGAACATGGCCAAAGCCAAGAGGGTAAATTTTAGTAAGACTTTCATTGAAGTTGACCTTTCCCTTGAGTTAGAGCGTGATATAGGTGTAACGGCCTTCAGCCTGCATCAGTGCGATTGCAGAGACCATCGAGGCGTTCACCAGGACGTGGGGTTGCGTGTGAGCCAGCATGTCCTTGACGATCTCTTCCGGAGACTGCGACAGCTTGTTGCGCTTGACAAGAGCACGCGCCTGCTCTTCGGTGGCGGTGTGGCAGCTCATAAACTGCACACTTCTCGCCTGCAGCGCCTCTATGCTTGTGTCCTGTAAGAGCGAGTTGGGATCATCCGGATCCTTGAAGGCCGCCTCCTTCTGAACGCCGTCCTTGCTGTTGTAGAAGATATTTCGAACAGCAGGCTTATTCGTCTCGGGATCGACGACCTTTAACCATTCGCCGATCTGGTACTTGCTCCAGACGTAATCGTCATAGTTGAGCATGTTGGCAGGACCATGGAGTGCGGCCGCTATCTTGATCTGTTCGGTAGGAACACCGTAGCCGAAATGGAGTCCATTGAGAGCGTTTTTGATATTGCTCAGGAACTTTCCGTCGCCGATCTGGACAATGTCCCACACTTGCTTGATGCGGGCAGTATTGTGGACCAGTTTTTCAAACTCAGCCATTTTCCAGTCCGACGTATTCCAGACAAGCTGCGCTTCGGCAGGCGCAGACATGCTGCTGAAAAAGCCAAGCGCTGTCATGCCGGCAGCGGCGCTTGATACAAATGATCTACGGGTTACGTTCTTCATCTCTACTCTCCTGTGGATCGGTTGGGCTAGCTGGTGATTGATCCTGGTGTGATCGGATTCCCAGGTTTTCGAGGAATTTGAATTTCGGATATTCAGCACGCTCCCGGAACTCGCGAGAACGTCTCCTCCAAATCAGGAACAGGATCAAGACGAACGTGATGATTCCTATCAGCCACGCGGTCATGGCATGTCCTCCATCCGCGCCGATTTTGCTGCGATCGTCTTCGCAGAATCGCCGGCTGGTCCTTGATATAAGGAGCGCATATAGTAAGTGACCGCCTGGATTTCCTGTGGAGTCAGCAGGGGCCATGGAGGCATGCCGCTGCCTGGAACCCCGTTGTGAATCACGTCGGCAGCCCCGGGATAGGAAAGCTTGATCTGTTGGAAGTTGGCAGGTCGAGGCAGATACACGCGGGCAGCAGGACCGTCTCCGGCGCCGTTCTCTCCGTGGCAGAGAGTGCAGTGCGTATCGAAGATGCGCTGTCCGGCGAGCAACAAGGTGTCCTGTGTCGCCCATTGCTCTCCCGGGCGCAATTCAGGGGTGTTAGCCAGCGAAAGCACGTAGTCGCCAACCGCTTTGAACTCTGCCCCTGGCAATTCATTCCAGGCCGGCATCGATGTGCCCGGTACACCATGCTGGAGGGCATTCCAGACGACGGCAGGGGGTATATGGCAACCAGCCAGGTTGAAAGCAACAGGACGGAGTGCGCGGCCGCCAGGAGAGTGGCCGGTACCATCTGTACCGTGGCAGCCAGCACAATTCGCCAGGAAGACAGCCTTGCCTTCCTCCAGATCGCTTGGCATTTGTGGGTCCTGTATAAGGCTTGTAAGGGTGGCCGGCGTCGCAGCAGATGTGGTGGAGGACGATGACTCCATTGCCGGTCGGCCGAGGAGATTGAGGTACGCAACCAGATCGCGCGCATCTTCTGTCGGCTTATCAGGATCCCCCTTGAAGAGCCACCGGTAACTCGGCATCATCGAGTCCGGAACGACATATCGTGGATTGTAGAGATGCACTAACTGCCAATCCTTGGGTCTCTTCGCAGCTTCGCGTGCCAGATCGGGTCCGATGCGGCGGGTTCCCCACATCTGGGGGTATTGATTTTGTGTCTCCCATGCCTCCGTAGGCCGGCCGAAGCGCCACTCATCCGCAGGCGTAAAACGCACCTGCTGGGAGTGACAGTACGCACAGCCGTCTCTTCCGTAGACGTATTGCCCATGCTTCTCCTGTGCTGTCAGTCTTAGAGTCCGTTGCGCAATCGGAGGCGTGGTGCGCACGATGGTCTCGTGTAGCCGGATGGCAGGATAGACACCAAGAGCAAGAAAAGAAATGATGAAGAAGAGCAGTCCCGCTCCGAAGGTCGTGCCGTATGCGGTTGCGATCCAATGGTCAGCCCGAACCTTGCTCGGTGCCTGGATCGAGTTGGCGGAATCGACTCTCGACGGTAATGTCGTCCCGTTGCGCTCTCCGGTAAAGAAGCTGATGCCATAGACAATGAATCCGGCCAGCAGGACACACCCATCGAGCGAGCGGAAGACCCAATAGGGCTGTGAAGCACGCACCGACTCCATCCATGGAAGACGCTGTTGCCATAGACTGCCTTGAACAAGGCCTGCGCCAGTCAGATCCACAACCATCAACGCCAGACCGATCACCAGCAGCCAATAAGACCAGGCGAGAGCACGTCTGCTCGAACGCACTTCGGGCAATCGTTGCCAGATGTGCGAAAGAGCCCCCATGGCTGCGAACGAAGCAAAGCCGATCATGGCCAAATGCGAATGCCCGATCACCCAGTCGGTGAAATGGACAAAGCGATTGAAAGACATAACCGCCATCACAGAACCCTGGATACTAACCACCAGGTAGAGCACAACGCTTGTCCAGATGAAGCGCAAAGGGATATCCCGCTGAACACTGCCTCCGGTCGCGAGTTCGATGGACAGCAACAAGTTGGTGACGACGATGATGACGTCAATACCCTGATAGATGGAGGCCACTTCGGAGACGTGCTGCGCACTCATGGGCAGCGAGGAGTACACGTAGTGGTGAATTCCGTTCAACGGATACACAAAAAAGAGCAGCCAAAAACCAATCATGGAGTAGAAGTGGCTGTAGATGGGTTTTCTCGTCACGGCAGGTATCACGAAGTAGGCCATTGCCGTGGCAAAGGGGGTCACAAAGACTCCGACCGCATCATGAATCCACAACCCGCTGAATGCCGCGCCAATCGCTCCGGGCAGAAGTCTGGGAAGGATATTCCCCACTGGGTACGCAAGCGCCGTGAAGGTTATGCCGCCGAGCAGATACCACCCGGCTACATAGAGCTCAGAAGCTCCGCATTTCCAGAAGGGCACTCCGAACTGAACAATCAGCAGAACCAGGCACAGTTCAATCACCGCGGCAATCACTAATGGAAACTCAGCCCACTCGAGCGGCTGGCTGATGCCGGCCAGCGTCAGAGTCCAGCCTCCAAGCACAGCTCCCACGTTCCACAAGGCGAAGATCCACCAGCCAAGACGAAGGCTGGTGAAGCTTCGTCTCGTCAGGAACGGCACAGCATAGTAGAGGAATGCGATGAATGCATTTCCAAGCCATGCATACAGGATGCCCTGTGTGTGGTCATACCGAAGTCTGCCCCACGTGTCCCAACCGTGTCCGCTCAGGAACTCCGGTATGTGGAACTTGATAGATACCATCAAGCCGAACAGAGCGGAGAGCACGAGGCCGATGAACGCAGCACAAACATGCGCGCGGATCAGTTTGTTTCCGAGCGAAGCTGTTTGATTTCCGATCATGCCCGAACCGATCCGTCGTACACGACTGGCGACAGGTGCTGGCAGGGCAAAGCTTCGCTTGTCGCTCTGGCCGGGCTGAAGCAAAACAACACAAGAGCTGACAGAAGGACACTAAAGATCAAGAGGACACCGATAAAGACACGCTGCTTGATAGTGATGGTCTCTTCTTGAGTATTTGAGGTCGACACTGTTCTTCTCCTTTCACAGGATTGCGACTTCTAATTACCAGCATGGTTCAATGGGGCGCTGGCGTCTAAAAAGAAATTCTTATGCGTGATAAGCCGGAGGCGCGATACGTGAGAGCTTTTCTCGACGAGCGCCTGCGATTACCTCAGGTGCATGCAACATGCCATTCGCGATTTGCATCGTCTCACAGTTTCTTGGCTCTCTGCGCCGTGTTGATCTCCCCGGATGCAAGGTTGCAACTTGGAATTCGACACGCGTGTCGAATGGTCGACAGGGTGCATCGACAGCGCGCTTGGATGGCGGGCAGCGATTCTGAGTTCAGAGTACGCTGTGAATTGAGACACGCTGACAGCATGAATTTTGAACTCCGATCTGGTACCTGCCGCTTACCTCTCGCGCCGTGCCTCGAGCGGAAGGCGAACAGAGAATAGAAGGTTGTGGTTGTAGGTGTGATACCTCGCTGCGGCGATCTGCATCGCCACTCCGAACGTGAGTCCCATGTTTCGACTCACCGGAATTCGCCCCACGAATAATCCCAGGTGTCAGAAAGCTCTGCTTCTTACCGTCTGAAGGTCCTCCCTTGTAGCCAGTCGTGTTCACTTCGAGTTCCGGCCATAGCATCTTGTCGAGCCGATACTGAAAAGCGGTGTTGAAGGTATATGGCTGACCGGTGAGATAGGTGGCGCTCACGGGAATTTGAATCCCGATTGTGCTTTGCACATTGAATGGTCCCCAGCCCTTTTCACCCAACACGGTAGGAGAGAGTGTCCCGCTATGCTGGCCATTCTGGTAACTTCCTGTCGGGACACTTACGCCGGTGGCAATGGAGATAGCGAAGTCCTTACGCTCGATATTGCTGCTGGCCAGGCGATACTTAAAGCCGAATTGGGTGTCTCCAAAGCCGTTTTTAACGCGCGTATTGTTGTGAAACTCGTACGGGGTCGTCGCGAACGTGATCTGAAGCGCCCTAAACGGAACGAACTGGATGCCTCGGTTGCTGCCGGCTGTAACCAGTGGGATTCCATTTGTTGGAATCTTCCGCGAGATGTCATAGATCACCGCCTCCTCGAGGTTCGCGGATGCAGTGATTAACGGCGTCACCCAGTCCGGTTGTTTCGCGCGGGTAATACTGGCGCGTTCCAGCCAACGGGGAGAGCTGTCGCCCTGTGCGAAAGCAGCGCTCCCTGCGACAAGTCCGATCATCATGACCCGGAGCGATAAACGGAGCACGCCCACCCCGAGGAGCCGAAGACGCCGGGCGCCACAGGCAGAGGCAGTGTCCAGCGCTTCCAGCGGGCGCGTGATCGACTTGGGGCCTATCGTCATAGATATCAAGGGCCTGCTCGTGCAAGAAAACCAGCGGTGTGGTTACGGTTGCTTTCCAACCTCGAAGTGCGATGGAACTGCGATCGAGAGAGAGAGATTCTTTCATGAGACAGGAATGGCCTGTCGCTCGCCAGTGGACGTCAGCCCTCCAACTACGTCTCTCCGTAGCGGTTTGACAGGGAGAGGGGTAGACTCCTCTCCCCCCCGTATTTCAGTTAGAAGACTCACGCAGCTGATTGATCTTGTAGTCGTTCTCGACGTTGACTCTACGGATCACTGTCAATCCTTCGCTTCCGAGGAGGAACGTTGTTCCGGTGTCCCCATTTACGACTTGGTGTTTGACTTCCTTCACCGTCGTGAGCAGACTGGGATCAGTAGGAGAAGAGATATCCATCACCTGGTAGTCGCGAGGAACGGCGCGGACGTAGTTGTATGGCTCGTCGATCATCAAGAATGCCCCTTCGCCGAGGGCCTGGGTAGAACCGGACTCGGATAAGCCCGAGATGACCTTCACCGTCGGCTTTTTTGCAGCATGCAGATCGAGGACGGCGACACCCTTGCCATCACGGTACCTAATCAGTTCTGCGCGACCCCCCAGCAGACGAACAAAGTCGAAGGGACCATGTGACGTCAACGCAGTAGACGAGACAAACTTGATCTTGCTCGGGTCACTGACGTCAAAAGTGGTAAGGCGAGCACCTTGCTGTTGTTCGATGTAGAGGTAAGTGCATCCATCATTGTCAGAGTAGAGGAAGGCCGAATTTCCCGGAGTCTGCGCCGCCTCTGGCAGATCCTTGGGTTGAAGGACTATGATCTCGTTCGACTTGGAACGAACTTCGGCGTGGGTGGGACTCACGCCGATCAGGGCCAGCAATGCAGACAGTGCGGAGGCGGCTACGGGGGCTGAGAATGCTGCTTTCATGAGAGTCTCCTTGATTCATATGCTACTTCTGGTTAGTGACCTGCACCTTGCATAAAAAGGTTCCATCCGCAAAGTCCTAAGATAGGTGTCGCAGTTTCACTTTCCTGTGCGCTCTGCGTGGGAGTGAACAGCAGGTTCTCTGTTACACCCTGGAAGCTGTCCTACGTGACGGTACAAAATGCAATTGCAATAACGGATGCGATCAGAAAGAGCACCAATGAAATAGAAATCTGAAGCATTTCAGTTGCCGCTTTGCACAGTGAGGTCAATTTGGTGTTCCTGCTCCACACGAAGCCGGCGCACCACAGTGACTCCTTCGTCGTTAAGAAGAAAGAGCGTGCCCGTATTCGCCTTTGTGAGGCACTGCTTCACTACAGGTATCGAAGCAAGCAGTGTGGGCTGGGAAGGATTCGATGTGTCGAGCACCTTGTAGTTCCGCGGATCGCTGGTTGGCTTCCGCACAACATCGTTGAATGTAAGCAACAAGCCTGTCTCTCCGAGTGCCTCCGAAGAGTTTGCCCGGTCCAATGTTGGTCCTTCAGCAAGCCCTGGGTGTTTGCATTTTTTGAAACTAAGCAGAGCAACTCCTGAGCCATCCCGGTAGCGAATAAGCGCTCCTCTGCCTCCAGCATCCTGAACGAAGTCGAAAGCTGTCTTAGTTGCAAGTTGTGTTTTAGTCACAGCCTTGATCCTGGCGGGGTCGGTAACATCGAGAGCTGACAGTTCGTGGCCGTCTTGCCCTTCGATGTAGAGAAAGGTTCTCCCATCTCCGGTATCGTATAGATACATCGCTTCGCCGTCATTCTCAGCCAATACAGGCAATTGTGAAGGAGACTCCACAACAATGGTTTTCGAGTGTGGTATTGTCGCGGCCCCAGCACTTACAGCGG
Source organism: uncultured Acidobacteriaceae bacterium (assembly GCA_963717225.1). Lineage (GTDB taxonomy): Bacteria > Acidobacteriota > Terriglobia > Terriglobales > Acidobacteriaceae > PALSA-350. Next base: position 668,190 of record CAVQWB010000019.1, read on the forward strand.
TTGTTGCTAATGCTGCTGCCATCAGAAGTGTATTGATCACTGGTTTCATGGTGTTGCTCCTGTACTGTCATTAGTCTCCATCCACAGATGGGAGCGCGTCCAAGTAGAAATCCTTATTCCCTATTAGGTGCACCATGGCGTGCCCAACTAAGTCAAGACCTGAACCAAACATGTGCTTGGGTGCGCAAGCGAGATGCCATCCCTGGCGGGCTTTGAAGAAAAGGCAATGCGGCTTCGCAAAGTGTCAGTATGCCGACAGCTACACGTCAGCGTGTCGGACCGGGGTGCGGAGTTTCAACCGGCTAGTGGCCGGTGCGAATACGGGAATGGAAGTTGAATACCAGAAGCGTCATAATTCCAAACGCCATCGCAAACAGGGCCAGAGGCGCGCCATAGGGGTGCACTTCTGTGAGTGAGAAGCGGAGCAGAATAATAGAAACCACGAAGGCGGCATTGCGAAACACCATTTCGTATCTTCCAGACACTACCAATGACAGAATCAGGACGAGAACATCGGTGAAGATCATGACTGTGAATACATCGTTATAGAAAAAGGCCTTCGGCCCCGGGGTGATGCAATGCCCTGCCATGAGAGACCGATAGGTATGCAAAACGACGATTCCAAGGTTGTAAACAGCCATCGAAAGCAGAAGTACGGTTAGGCCAGTCGCAACAAGTTTCTTTTGCGCAACGAATGTTTGCGGTCCGGCTGACAACTCCGCGGGTCCCGCAGGCCTCACTCGCTTGAGTGCCACATACTGAAATATGGCGACCAGAAGGAACATCAGCAAGCCAGAACACATATCCAGGAACAGAGGCAACGCTTGACGAGCGTGTTCGTGATGCCAGCCGGCTTCGCTTGCAGCTGCAATGTCTTTGAAAACGTCTCGAATGAAAATCAGCGATACAACCTCAAACTGGTTGGCGATCGACTGGGTGGTGGAGGCAGGGAGAGCCGCAATCAGGGTCAACACTTCATAGAACAGGATGAAGCTGAATGGAGTAGCGATTGCCGACAGGTAGTTTCGCCCTACGGCCGAAATGATAAGGGGCGGATGGGAGAGAGTTCGGGAAAGAAACACCATTACCAGGTGAAGCGCGAAACCGGCAATGCTTACTCTGATGGCCAGTCTCTTGAGCAGGGCCTTGTTGTGTTCCGAAAACATCTGATCGTGAGCCCGGATCAGGATCAGCCAGAGCCGGGGGAGCTGCAAAGACTGATGATGGTCCAATCCGGTCTGCGTAGCTGCCATGGTTGCTTTGATTCCACCCTGGGAGTTCTTTGCCCTGATTCGACGAATCCGAAGGTGGCGAGAACCGCAGCGCCGCCTATTGCCACCCAGCCTGGGCAACCTATCTTGCATACAACGTCCGTTTTCAGACTTACGTTGGCCTTACTTTTCTATTTGCTGCTGTTCAGGGCCGCGCCAAAAAGATTAAGGACCCCCACTGCCGCCGCCAGGCCGCGGCGTGCGTCCTTCGATGCTGCCCGCTTTCCAATCGCCAGGAGCGATGGAGTTTCGTTGCCTGCTCCTACGACCACTGCATGCAACGCATCCGCGTCGATCGAGTTAAGCAGGTTGCTGAAGATCAATCCTATGCGAAGCGCCGTCACCATCTCCTTCGAGGAGACGACATCCACCACATGCTCGACGACCGTGTCACCTGCACTCAACAGGCCATTGAGTGAGTCAAGGAGACCCTTTTCATGCAGCCGTTGCAGCAGGTCATATGTGGCCAACACAGCCTCTGCATGTTCGATTGGAGCCTGCTCAACCCTGCGCACCAAGTCTGCACGCGAATCGACCGGTGTGAGCTCACGAAAATCGACAGCTACCGCCATAGGTAACCCGCCTTTCTTAGTTCTGTGATTGAATCTGAACAAGCTTTTCCGTGCCCGGCATGTGATAGTCCTTACGCCTCCACTTACGCTCCACTTCGACACCCATTTGAGGTGTTGGCTTGCCTGAAAAGCGAAAGTTCAGGGGCTTCAAAGGATTCGTGCCCTTTTCCGGCAAAAGTTTGATGCGCACCGCAGTCTCTTTAAACGCGGGAGTATTGGTATCACGGTCCGCATGCGAGCCGGTCAGGATATTGACTGGTCCTTCTCGCGAAAACAGCGGCAGATACACCTCTTTCCCGAATACTCGGCCCGTAACAAGTACCTTGATGACCAGCGAGCCGTGGCGGCTGGTGACGCGTACCCATCGCCCGGACTCGATGCCACGCTCCTTCGCCAGGTCCTCCGAGATTTCAAGGTAACGCTCCGGAGTTTCCTCGCGAATCCCGTCAACCCGATGAGTCATGTTCCCCTCGTGAAAGTGCTCCAGTATGCGACCGTTGTTCAGGAAGAGATCGAAGTCATCATCCAAAGCCTCCTCGGGCTCGCGAAACGAAACCGGATAGAACCGCGCCTTATTGTCTGGGAAAGGAAATCCATTCAAATACAGGATCGGCTGGTCGGAACCATCCTTGGCTATCGGCCACTGCAGCGTCTTGTAGCCTTCCAGCCTTTCAAAGCTCGCACCTTCAAAGAGAGGCGTTAACGACGCCATCTCGGCCATAATCTCGGAGGGATGCCGATAGTTCCAGTTCGCGCCCATTCGATTGGCAAGCTCCATCGTGATCCTCCAATCGGCCCTTGCATCTCCTAACTCTGGCAGAGCCTGATACAGGCGTTGAACACGCCGCTCTGTATTCGTAAACGTGCCGTCCTTTTCGAGGGCTGGAACACCGGGCAGAACCACGTCAGCGTAGCGGCAGGTTTCGGAGAAGAAGATATCCTGCACCACAAAGAGATCCAACTTCTCGAAAGCGGCTCCGACAAAATTTGCATTCGAGTCGGCGGAGATCATGTCCTCTCCCGCCAGATACATCGCCCGCAGCTTTCCTTCATGGATCCCGTCCACCATCTGGTGGTTATCCATGCCGCGATCCGGAGAAAGCGCTACACCCCATCCCTTCTCAAATTTCTCGCGAATGGTCGGATCGGTCACACTCTGATAGCCCGGATAGCTGTTTGGCATGGCTCCCATGTCGCTGGCGCCCTGCACGTTGTTGTGCCCGCGCAGCGGATAGGCTCCGCAGCCAGGACGCATATAATTTCCGGTAACCAGCAGCAGGTTGGAGATCGCTGTCGATCCATCAGATGCGTTCGTGTGCTGCGTAACGCCCATCGCCCAGAGAACGCACATTGTGTCCGCAGCCGCAATCTCTCTAGCGACACGCTCCAGGGTTTCAACGGGCACCCCGCACGTCTTGGCGGCACAGTCCATGGTGAATGGCTCAAGGCTCTTGCGGAACTCGCCGGCACCATTCACCCATTTCTCGATGAAATCGAGCTTCGCATGTCCATGATCGAACACGTAGCGGCTCATCGCCGATAGCCAGACCAAATCCGTACCGGGCCGCGGGCGGAAGTGGATGTCCGCACGACGCGACATCTCGTGTTCGCGCGGGTCGGCAACGATCAATCTCTGGCCGAAGAGCTTATGTGCGCGCTTGACACGCGTTGCCAGCACAGGGTGGCTCTCCGCGGTGTTGCTGCCGACAATCAATACCAGCGCCGACTTGGCGATATCTTCAAATGACCCCGAATCGCCGCCATAGCCTACAGTCCGGAAGAGGCCCATGGTCGCAGGTGACTGGCAGTAGCGGGAACAGTTATCGACATTGTTGGTTCCAATCACCGCACGAGCGAATTTCTGCATAACATAGACTTCTTCGTTCGTGGTCTTTGATGAGGCGATGATCGCAATCGAATCGGGGCCATACTGCTGCTTGATCGCGCCCAGCTTCGTTGCCACAAGACTCAGCGCCTCTTCCCATCTCGCCTCGCGGAAGTTGCTGCCTTCGCGGATGAGCGGCTTTTGCAAACGGTCCTTATGGTTCACATAGTCCCACCCGAACTTGCCCTTGACGCACGTGGAAATCTGGTTGGCGTGGCCATGCAACGGTTCAATCTTGAGGATTTTGCGGTCCTTGGTCCAGACATCATAGCTGCAGCCGACGCCGCAGTAGGTACAGACCGTCTTCGTTTTCTTGATGCGCTCCTCGCGCATCTTCGCCTCGGTCTGCGAGACCTGCATAATGGCCCCGTAGCCCACCTCCGGCTCAATCGCCTTCACCACATCGATCATCTTGTCCAGAGATTCTTTCGGCATACCAGTAAGGAAACCAGCTTCGCCAAGCATGGACTTCTCCATCAGGGCATTGCAGGGGCAAACGGTGATGCAGTGGCCGCAGGAAACACAGCTTGATCCGCCGATCTCGTGACCGCCATCCCACAGTACGCGGGGGTGCTCGAGTTCCCACCCAATCGACAGAGTTTCATTGACCTGCACCGTCTGGCATGCCTGAACACATTGGCCGCACAAAATGCATTGACTGGGATCGTAACGATAGAACGGATTGGACATATCCACTTCGTACGGCTTGGGCTTGAAGGGATGCTCCTGGTGTTGAACATTCAACGCCAATGCCGTGTTGTGGACCCTGCAGTCTTCGTTGTTGTTGTCGCAGACAGTGCAATAGAGCATGTGATTGCCGAGGATCACGTCATAGGCTTCCGCGCGGGCATCCTTTGCGCGCTTCGACTCGGTCACTACCTTCGTGTACGGACCTACTTGGGTTCCACATGAGCGGACAAGCTGCCCATCGACCTCTACGATGCAGGTGTCACAGGTTTGAATCGGGCCCATGAGAGGCGAGTGATAGCAGATATGAGGAATCTCCTTGTGCCGGAGGATTGCCTCGACCAGAAGCTCGCCTTGATTTGCAGCGACGGCCGTTCCATCGAGGGAGATTTCAACGTCTGGCTGCTTAGTAGACTGGCTGGCTTTGACTAAATTTGTCGCTTCGATCACACTCATTTGGTTCCTCTAGACCAGGGGATGTATGCTCCAGCTGTCGATGTCATGCGTTTCCCGAATAGGCGCGGTTCGTACGATACGGACCATCAACGCAATGCTGCCTGCTACAGAAATTGCAATTGAAGAGCCAAACAACTCTGTTTGCCTGGCGTGCCTGTTTCCTACGTCTTAAGACCAACTAATGAGAGGGTGCGACGAGTGGACGTCACAGCTGTCGGTATTCCGACTCCATTGCGGAGTTCGAACACCTTGGCAAAACAAAGGTCTTAGCATGCATGGGCGCCCTTGCCAGCAAACCGGGAGTTTGACGGAGACAAGTTTGATGGAACGAATTGCCACCCTTCTGTCTGGGACCCGGCTAGACGCACGATTCCTTCAAAGGACGACTGAAAACCCCCTTTCGGGGGTATTCTGACAGCGAATGAGCACGTCTAAACTCCCGGACAGAAGTGACAAACACTGTGATTTCAGTCGACCATCAAGGAACGATCAAGCCGGCGGTTCTTTTGCGCTTGGCCGTCCGCTGCCCCCTCTTCGCGCTTTTGGGTGCTACCACATTGGGGATGACCCAAGACGGAGCAGGCCGCCTCGGTGATCGGCCCGTTACTCCCGGAGTAGTGCGGCAGGCGCATGTGGAGCCTCGTACCATCACTCTGCCTGTAGTCGACGGCAAGGATCTCCGTTTCACGCGACTCTCCACCGACCAAGGGTTATCGCAAACGAAGGTAACCCAGATCGTGCAGGACGATCAGGGATTCATGTGGTTCGGCACGCAATATGGGCTGAATCGATACGACGGCTACAATTTCAAATTGTTCGTTCACGATCCAAGAAATCCCAACGGCCTCAGCGGGGTGTACGCCAGCGCGCTCTTCAAGGCTCGCAATGGCGCGCTGTGGGTCGGAAGCGATCAATTTCTCAATAAATTCGATCGGGCGACCGAGACGTTTAAACGGTACCCGGTGCCGTTCGTCACCCAAATTACGCAGGACAGCGCCGGAATATTGTGGTTGGCGACTGCCAAGGGCCTCTACAGTCTAGATCCGGCAACGGGAACTATCCGGCAGTATTCTCACAATCCGAGTGACCCTTCGAGCTTGAGCGACAACAACGTCAAATTGAGCGGCGAAGATAAGGAAGGGAGGTTTTGGGTTGCGACGATTGGACACCTGGACGAATTCGACCGCAGAACGGGCAAGGTCACGCGTGACATTCCAATGCCTGAACTTCCGCTGGGGTTCGGATTCTACGAGGATCGCTTCGGCGTATTCTGGATCTTCCACGACTCCCCCCACCCCTTATCCGTGTTTGACCGGAAGACGAACACGCTAACCAACTATTCGTTTCACGAATCGCCGTCTGCCACAGCCTTGACCGTCATCATGGCAATGACTGAAGACCGGAACGGCACTCTGTGGCTCGCAACTCATGGTGCGGGTTTGCTCAAGTTTGACCGCGAGCACCGGCGATTCATTCGTTACCGCAATAACGCTGGTGATCCCAACAGCCTGCCCGAGAACGACGTCGAGAAACTGTTCACGGATCGGGAAGGGAGCGTCTGGGCTTGCCTGGGTAGGATGGGGGTAGCCCATTTTTCGACGAACCCGCTGCCGTTTAAAAGAATTCCCCATCTCGACAGTGCGGAAGGTATGGCTGAGCCCTTTGTCGGCGCCTTATACGAGGATGATCACGGAATCCTCTGGGTTGGTACGCCCGAAGCACTCAACGCTATCAACCGCAAGACCGGCTACTCCACTTCCTACCGCCGGACGGCCGGACCAGCAGCCAACACCGATGTGATCACGATTCGCGAAGACCGTTCCGGCAATCTCTGGGCTGGGACCTATAACCACGGGCTGCTCCGTCTTGACCGGCGGACGGGACAATTCCAGACGTACCGTCATAATCCGGCCGATCCATACAGCCTGAGCAACGACGTCGTGACACGTCTTCTCGTCGATCATAACGGAACCCTCTGGGTCGCCACCAACGATGGTCTGAATCGTTTCGATGCGGCCACCGGACGCTTCACGGTTTATAAGCCTGACCCGCAGAGAAGAATCGTCGACTATCTTGAACTGGTCGAGGACCGGAACGGGGCACTGTGGCTTGGCACCGACTCCTCAGGTCTCCAGCGTTTCGATCCGGCCACGGGTCAGTTCACCACCTACGCACACGACATGGATCGTCCCGGGACCCTGGGCAACAACCGGGTGAACTCGGTGCACTTTGATCGCTCGGGCGCTATGTGGGTAGGTACCGAGAACGGACTGGACAAGTTTGACTCCAAGACGGGTACGTTCACCCCCTATACGCAACGCGATGGCCTGCCTGGCAATGCAGTGGGCTGCATCCTCGAAGATGACCACGGCAACCTGTGGATGAGTACCAATAATGGGATAGCGAGATTCGATCCGCGGAGCTTGGCGGTCAAGAGTTACTCGACCGCGGAGGGGCTGCCCGGCCCCGACTTAACCGGCTGGGGCGCGTGCTTCAAGAATCGGAGTGGAGAGATGTTCTTCGGGGGCTTTAACGGAGCCACCGTTTTCCATCCCGACAGCGTCGCGGACCCTTCGGACACCCCGCCACTCGTTCTCACGGAATTTCGCCTGTCGGGCAGTCCGGTTGACATCGGAGGCGGTTCGCCGCTGAGCAAATCCATTACCTATACGAACCGGTTGACGCTCTCTCATGAGCAACGCAGTTTTTCGTTAGCTTTCTCCGCTCTCAGCTACTTGAGCCCGGGCACCAACCGGTACCGCTACAAGCTCGAAGGATTGGACGAAACATGGCACGAGGTCGGAAGTGATGAGCGTCTGGCTACCTACACCACCCTGCCGGCCGGTCTATACACGTTTCGCGCACAAGGCGCGACCAGCCGCGGTATCTGGGGTGAGCCAGGCGCGGCCGTGGAGATCGAGATTCTTCCTCCGTGGTGGAGCACCTGGTGGTTTCGTCTGCTCTGTGCGGCCGTTGCTGTAACCTTGCTCGGGGGATTCTATCAATGGCGCATTCAGCAGTTCCGGCGCCAGGAAAAACATCTGCGAGACGTTGTGGAAACAATTCCCGCGATGGCGTTCTCTGCCAGGCCCGACGGCTCGACTGAATTTGTAAATCGACCTTGGCTGGACTACTCAGGGTTGTCGGAGAAAGCCAACCTGGGCAATGGCTGGCAGTTCACAATTCACCCCGACGACTTGGATGAGCACCTGAGCAAGTGGAGAGCGTCGCTGGCAACCGGCGCGCCCTTCGAGAATGAGGTACGCCAGCGCGGGGCCAACGGCGAATATCGTTGGTTTCTAGTCCGTGCTGTGCCCTTGCGCGATGAGCATGGAAATGTTCTCAAGTGGTATGGAACCTTGACAGACATTGAAGATCGCAAACGCTCAGAACAAGAACGCGAGCGATTTCGCCAGCTACAGGCAGATCTCGCGCACGAGAACCGGGTTAGCATGATGGGAGAACTGGCGGCCTCTCTTTCTCACGAGCTTAGGCAGCCCATCACTGCGGCAATCACAGACGCCACGACCTGCTTGCGGTGGCTTACGCGCGACCAGCCAGATCTGGAAGAGGCCCGCGAAGCGACCATGAGAACCATGAAAGACGGCACCCGTGCCGCCGAGATAATCGACCGTTTGCGCTCTTTTTATAAGAAAGGCGCTCCACCGGAACGCGAATTGGTCGATGTGAACGAATTAGTCAGCGAAATGCTCGTCCTGCTGTGCAGCGAGGCCGACCGTTACTCAATTTGCGTCCGTACCGACCTTGCCGTCGAACTTCCCAAAGTTACCGCAGATCGGGTGCAACTGCAGCAGGTGCTCATGAACCTTATGATTAATGGCATCGATGCGATGAAGGAGGTGGATGGGGCGCGCGAGCTAACCATCAAGTCGCAGCGAGCGGAAAACGAGCAACTTCAGGTGTCCGTTAGCGATACCGGCGCGGGTCTGCCCCCGCAGCAAGCGGACCAGATCTTCAAGGCATTCTTTACCACTAAGGCTCACGGCAGCGGCATGGGACTTCGCATCAGCCGATCCATCGTTGAATCGCATGGTGGCCGATTGTGGGCTGCCGCCAACTCTCCGCGTGGCGCCAAATTCTATTTCACACTATCCACGAACGCCCAGGTACCTCAATGACGACAACAGGTGATCCCACGGTATTCGTCATTGATGACGACGATTTGGTTCGTGCGGCCATTCAAGGTCTGCTCAAGTCGGAGGGCTTGCAGGCCGAGACCTTCGAGACGACGCAACAGTTCTTATGCTGTAAGCGTCCAGACGGACCAAGTTGTCTTGTCTTGGACGTCGAACTCCCGGAGGTTAGCGGTCTGGATTTTCAGCGGCAGTTGGCTGAATCCGGCGTCCGGATTCCCATCATCTTCATCACTGGTCACGGAGATATTCCGATGACGGTGAAGGCCATGAAGTCCGGCGCGGTGGAATTCCTGACTAAGCCCTTCCTGGATGAGGACCTGCTGAATGCGATTTACCAGGCTTTGGATCGCGATCGGGTAACGCAGCAACAACAGGCTGAGCTTGCCGAATTGCGAAAGCGTCATGAGTCGCTGACAGCGCGTGAGCGCCAGGTTATGGGTCTTGTGGTCTCAGGCATGCTCAACAAGCAAATTGCCTATGAGCTCGGGACCAGCGAGATCACGGTGAAGATGCAGCGGGGGCATGTGATGCGGAAGATGCGCGCTGAATCACTGGCCGAATTAGTGCGCATGGCGGCGAAGCTTTAGCTTCGGCCGGGCGCCCTTGGCTAGAACGTGAGACGCAAGCCAAATCGCGTCACGAATGGGTTAATGGTGTTGAACGGATACAGATAGCTGGAGCCAAAGGTGCTCACTTCACCAATGACTGTTTGCGCGTTGGTGGTGTTGAAGAAGTCGACGGTTGGGATCAGGTGCCAGCGATCGTGGACGAAGTCGTGCGAGAGACGCAAATTCAGTATATTCACGCTGGGCAAACGCAGGACTCCGGCCGGCTGGAGAATGACGGACTCGTTGACCGGCTTGGGAGTGGGTTCGCCATCCAGGACCGCAAATGTCTCTGTCGGCTGCAGGGGAAAGCCGGTATAGTGCTGGAAGTTGACGCTGCAACTGAATCTCCAGGGCAGCTGGTAAGTGCTGTCCACTTTGAAGACGTAAGTGGCATCAAGGTTCAGGTAGTTGTTATTGCGGTTGATGTCGAGGTTGGGATCGGTAAAATTGTCCGAGTAACCTTGATCCGAATAGCCGCGGCTGTACACGCCTTTTTGCCGCTGGATGGTGAAGCCGCCGAGCACCTGCCATCTTTGTGCGAGCCGCTTCACGGCGGTGAGTTCGACGCCGTGATAGGCATTGTCATCCAACTCCGGGATATTCGTTAGCACAAAATTGAAAGCGCCATACTTTGCCGGATCACTCGGCTGGAAGCTATACAGGGTCAAGGGCTGGTTGGTAAGAGGGTTCGTAATGCCTGAGACCGGGACATAGTCAGATGACTGAACCGCCGTATTTTCCAGGCCAAACAGATTCTTCTTTGTGCGGTAATAATAGGTTGCTCCAACCCGCAGATCGCGCCAAATCTGTTTCTCGTAGCCGGCACTCAGCTGGTCCGAATATGGGCGCCTCATGTTGGAATTAACGCGTGTGCTGGAGCCCCCAAAAGCATTTACTGGAGCGGTATTTGCCCCTTGTGGCAGCCATTGATTCTGTTGCGGAATCTGCTCTCCATTGGCAGCATTCCATGCATAGTATTTGCCGAACAGGCCGACCGGGTTCACGGTTTCGGCCAGCCCCGTGCCCTGCATGATGTAGTAACGGCCATAGCTGAAGCGGACGACCGAGTCGCCTTTACCAGTTAGATCGAACACCAATCCGATGCGTGGCGAAACCGTGTTCCAATCGACGAGGTCTCCCGATGCTGGATAAGTGGTGATGGGAAACAATTGCGGGAATGTTTCATTTGGGTCGCTCTTTTGCGCGGGGTAGTAGGTATAGAAATTGTCATAGCGAAGGCCAAGATTTAGGCTTAACCGGGACTTGAGCCTCCAGGTGTCCTGCACATAGAAGCTCGTATTGCGGAAGTAGTTCTTTTGAGTAGTGGGAGTGTTATAGGCCAGCACTTGAGAGGGCACCGTGAAGGGCTGATGGCCAGGACCACTGTTGAAGATCGCATCGATTCCTTGATTGACCTTGTAGATATATGAGTTGTAGCTTTTGCCCCACTCAAATCCAAATTGGAAGTTATGGCTGCCGTACAAGTCGCCCTTGTACCACGAACCGCCGGCGGTCCATTTGAGCACCCATGCCGGATTGTCAGATTCGTAGGGTGCCGCGCCAGTTTCGGTATTAGCGGCAACATCCTGGAGATTGAGGGCAGAACTTGTGAGGCCAGGCTGATAGAGAAGCGGGAAGAGAAGCTTGTTCCAGCCGACGCGGAAATCGAGCAGGAAATTATCGGTGATCTGGCTGGTCCAGAGTCCCTGAAGAATGTAGGCAGGCTCGATCTGCCGCCAACTGGCTTCTTGGGCAACAAATGCATACTTCGTGTCCCGGCGGAAGAAGCGATTCTGTTCGTTGTACAGCCAGATGAAGCTGAATTTGTTCTTGGAATTAATCTGCCAGTCGCTGCGCAGGTCGGTATTCGATTGGTGGTTGACGTCCACTACGGGATTACCCGCTTGATCCGTCACCGAAAGGATTCGCTGCCGCAGATCGTACCGGCGATAGGAGCCGAACAGCCACCAACGATCTCTTAGGAGGGGACCGCCAAGACTGGCCGTGGTGTCGAGGGTCATATCAAAAGGCGAGCCAGACTTGACCGGCTGGCCCTGGTAGGTCGGGAACTTGTCTCCGGATTGAACACCCGCCGTCAAATAGTAAAGCGCGGCTTGTCCGTGTAACTGGTTCGATCCCGACTTGGTCACCATATTCATGTAGATTCCTCCGATGGGCACCGAAGCGGGGGCATTGTCCGCCACCACCTGAAATTCATCGAAGGAATCATGATTCGTGTAGAACTGGGTGTAACCTCCATTGAGGCCCGGCCAATTCAAATCCAAGCCATTGAAACTGTAGATCTGCTCTCCCAGCGTGCTGCCATGCACCTGCATCAGGGACTGCTGGTAGCTGTTGTTGCCCGCGACATCGAAGGTGCTGGATGTGGTTCCCGGCATCTGCTCAACGGTAGACCAGGGATCGCGGCCGCTAGGTATGTTTTGCAGCAACGTTTGGTCAAACGTCGTTGACGTTTGCACATTCTGCAGGTCCACGACTGGCTGCCCGTGTACCACTAAGGTTTGCGCTATTTCACCCAGCTGCAGCTTGGCGTTCACGGTGGCGGTAAAGCCGGCGGTGATCACAACTCCGATTTCGTCCAACTCCCGAAATCCCGTTGCCGTGATGACGACTTCATACGTGCCGGGTGGCAGCAGATCAAACAAATAGCTGCCATCCCCTTGCGTCAGCTCGGAGCGCTTAGACATCAGCGCCGGGCTCTTCACCTCGACCGTTGCGTTCAGAATATCGGCTCCGGAGGGGTCGGTGACCACACCGGTGATCTTCCCGGTTGTTGATACCTGAGACCAGGATGAAGGAAGGAGGCAAAGACCGAGGACTAAACTCAACAGATAGACACTAAATCCTCGAACCGATGAGACACGTGAGGAGACCAAAGAGACCTCCACCAGCTGGATTCAGGTTGTGTGTATACGGTTTCGGACCTCGACGTGCGAACTTCGGGAACGCGCCCTCCGATATTCTACTCCCGGCTATCGGCCAGTCTGCGGAAAAGGCGAGGACGCTGTCATTTCGTTCCCCAGGGTGAACTGAAACGTCGCGCCCCGCCCCCGGTTGGGGGTCGCCCACAACCTGCCGCCATGCGACTCGACGATCGTCCGGCTGATAGAGAGTCCCATGCCGGTGCCTTGCGACTTCGTAGTGAAGAACGCCTCGAAGATGCGGTCGGGTTGCTCCTGCGGGAGCCCGATCCCCGAATCACTCACTGAAATCATGAATTGACCATTCTCGGTTCTCTTCGAAGTGACCGTCAGTTCACCGCTCGTATCTTTCATCGCTTCGATGCCGTTTAACATGAGGTTCATCAGTACCTGCTGAATTTGCACGCGATCCGCCATGACTTCGGGCAAACTTGGGGTGAGTTCGGCTCGGATGGGGATAGAGTATCGATTCGCTTCATCGTGCAGAAGAACGATCATCTCGCGAACAATTTCGTTTAAGTCGACCAACTCCCGTTGTGGCGCACCCCGCCTGTAGAGGGAGCGAACGCGGTCGATGATGTCGGCCGCGCGCATGGTGTCCTTGACGATTCTCGATGCAGCCTCGCACGCCTCTGCAATATTGGGCGTATCTCGCTGCAGCCACCGCGCACAGACCTTGGCATCCATCACCGCCGCGGCGATCGGCTGCTTGATCTCGTGGGCCAGCGATGCCGCCAGTTCCCCGACGGTGATTACCCGGTTCATATAGGCCAGGTCGGCTTGGGCCTGACGCAGTCTCTTGCGTTCCGTGAGGTCGAGCACGAATGCCAGGGTCTCGCTCCCGGCGTCCCCAATCACCGTGGCAGTGACCAGCACTGGCACCCGGCTGCCGTCGCTGCGGAAGTACTCCTTTTCATAGATTTCGCAGGTGCCGCTCGCTCTCAGCTGCGCCACCGCTCGTTCGGTGGCGGCCTGCCATTCGGGAGGCGTCAGATCTGTCCATCGCAGTCGTCCCGAGGTGATGTCCTCACGCGTGTACCAGGCCATCTGCAGAAAGGCGTCATTGGCCTCAAGGATCTGGCCGTCAAGATTGGAGATCAACACCCCGACAATATTGGCATCCACAAGGCGCCTGATCTTCGCTTCGCGTTCCTGGAGTTCATGATACAAACGGCTGTTTTCGAGCGAAATCGCCGCCGCCGAGGCAAGCACGTTTAACACCGCAATTCTCGCCGGAGTAAACACATTGGCCGCCAGGTTGTTCTCCAGGTAGAGTACGGCAATCAGCCGGCCTTGTTTTAGCAGCGGGAGGCATAGGATGGACCGCGCGTGTTCGCGGCGAATGTACTCGTCGTTCGCGAACGAGCCTCGAGCCGAAGCATCGTCCAGGATGACGCTTTCCTGTGTACGCGCGGCGTATTGAATGACAGGCTCCGGCAGTTCCGCGCCGGAGATTGGCGCATCGCAAGGCTCAATTATGACCGAGCTGCCGCCGGTAATCGCTTCCGCCTGAATCCGCAGCTCGGCGCCTCGCGGCAGAATGAGCAGTCCACGTTCCGCGCCGGCGTGCTCGATGGCAGTGCGGAGCAGCGCATCGATCAGCTTCTCCAGCACGATTTCGCTGGACAACGTCTCCGAGATCTTGAGCACCGTTGCCAGCTCCAGCCGTTCGATCGGCGTACCGATCGTGCTCCTTGGACCGGCCACGGGCTGCTCTTCCCGCAGGTGCGGGTATGACTCGTCGAGTTGCCGCACCTTGCCATCGGCGCCCCAGCGGAGATAGCAGCGGCGTGCGTTTCCCACATAGAGATGCGCAATCTCCTCGAGCCCATGCCCGCTGTAGAACCGCGCGGCCACCTCGTTGGCCAGCGCCTCATAGTGGACAAAGCCGTTTGCGCGCGCCGAGCGAACTGCCTGTTGGTACATGCGCATGGCGTCAACATCGCGGCCTTCGATGCGAGCTCGCTCCGCCGCAACCAGCATAGAACGGTTCTGAAAGTTCTCCGGGCAGGTCTGCGCCCAGAGCTCGAGCTGCTGGTGGTGGGCTTTGAGCGCCGTCAGAAGATCTGGCCGCTCATCCGCCGATGCCTCGTCGTAGTATGCCGCCGACGCCAGCGCACCGTAGAAATGATATTCGGCCTCCTGAACCATGCCGGTATTCGCCCAAAGCAGTGGCGTTGCCCTTGCTCTGGCCAGGATGGCGGCGTGGTAGTCGCCGGAGATCACCCGAGTCTGCAGCTTCATGATGTGATAGCCGCACACAATACTCGTCCATTCATAGCGCTCCATGCACCGCTCATATTCATCCTCGTCGAAATCCGCGCTGCTCCAGGTCGAGACGTCGGCCGTGAAGCCCCGCATTGCCTGGATGAATCGCTGCGTCCGGGTGATGATCTGGCAGGAGGGATCGAATTTGGCCTTGCGGGTAAAGTCCAGAAATGCCTCAGATTCGATATAGAGCTTGTCCAGTGGCTCTCCGGCTGCGAGCTTGTGTGATATCAGATGATCACAGACGTAGCTGGCGATATTCAGGTCGCCGGCAGCGACCGTGGCCTTGAACGCGGAATAGAGATGCTCGATGGCCCGAGTGCGAGGCTCGTTCCAAAAGCTGAGGAATGTCCCGATGATGTACTCGATCTGGGCCTTGTACGCCACCAGCTGCCGCTTGGCGACCAGATCATAGCCCAGCCGTCCGAACTGAAAGCCTCGCCGGTAATCTCCAGAGAATGGGCCCAGGTTCATGCCCAGACAGCCATACGCCATGACCGAGGCGTCGCAGTTACCATAGCGGATCGTCATGTTGACCATGTGGCAGGAGCAGAGCAGAACCAGGTTACGATCGACGGCCATGGCGGGGACAAAGAGGATGACCAAAATGCCTAGCGCGGCTTCGACCCCTGGGTCCGTCATCAAAGGCAGATCGATTAAATCCTCTATCACCCGCCCATTGAGGTTCTTCCAGATCGCATCGTACTCGCGAGCCACTTCCTCACGGCTCGGATGGCGAGGGATATCGATGCCGAACAAACGAAGAGCCCCGAGTCCACTGGCGATGGCGTCTTCGATCTCGATCTTGGCCGTGTGGATATCGACCACTACACGATGGATGTCAGCTTGTTCGAGCGTCGTTCTCGCATGTGCAAGCAGCGCATGGAACAGACCCAGAGCCTCATCGAAGTTGCGGCTCAGAAACTCGCAGTCCGCTTGCTCAAAACTTAGCCTATAGGCCAGCTCATGCTGACTCTTCCATAGGTCGTTGCCAAGAAGTGCTATCCCGGTGGAGAAATAATTCAGCGCGGATCTGTAGGCCGCCGAGGTTTTCGCTCTCCTGCCTGCCATCAAGTTCAGCTCGGCAAGTTGGATCTTCTCTTGTCGCGACGTCATTAACAAGACGCCGCGATTGAGCTGATTGACGATCTCGAAGACCGTCTCCTCCCGCTTCTCCGCGGGGGTGTGAGCCGCCAGCAGCCTTCCTAGCCGGAGATGCGCCGCGGCTCGTAGTTCCTCCGGGATCAGGGAATAGGCGGCTTCCTGCACCCGGTCATGGACAAACGTGTAGGAGCTCGCCAGACGGACGATCAGCTCCTGTCGCACTGCCTCCCACAGATCCGCGTGGACCGCCTCCGCCCCCTTCCCGCGAACCATGCAAAGCATCGCGATCTCGGCGACGTTGCCCAGGCAGGCTAGCTGCTGCAACACCTGCTGGGTTTCAACCGGTAGGCGGTTCAACCTCCCGGCCATCAGGTCCACTACATTGTCGGTGTAACCCTTGGCGTGAATGCGATTGAGATTCCAGGACCATCGCGCAACGTCATGATCGAAGGTGAGCAAGCCCTCTTCGGCGAGAGCAGACATGAACTGAAGGGCGAAAAACGGGTTGCCACTCGTCTTCCCATGCACCAGTTGCGCGAGCGGCGCAGCGCGCTCCAGTTCGCAGCGAAGCGCATCCGCAATCAACCGCGCGAGGTGTTCGCTGGCGAGAGGTGCAAGCGTGATCTCCTCTATTTTCGCACCGCCGCTCTTGACTGCCTCAAGCTTGCGCGCCAGCGGATGCGTGGCATCGACCTCGTTGTCCCGGTAAGCGCCGATCAGCATCAGGTGCTGCAGATCCGATCGGGTCAACAGATCTTCCAGTAAGTCGAGCGTCGCCGCGTCCAGCCATTGCAGGTCGTCGAGGAACAGCGCCAGCGGATGTTTCGGTCGTGCAAATACGCTGATGAACCGCCGGAACACGAGCTGAAAACGGCTTTGTGCCTGCTGCGGCGGAAGCTCCGGGACCGGTGGCTGTTCTCCAATGATGAGTTTCAATTCAGGCACCAGGTCCACTATGAGCAGCCCGTTTGGACCCAGCGCCTCACCGAGCGCCTCGCGCCAGCTGTTCAACTCGGCCTCGCTCTTGCTCAGAAGCGGACGGATAAGGCTCTGAAAGGCTTGGGCCAAAGTGGCGTAAGGAATGTCGCGCTTGTACTGGTCGAATTTGCCTGACGCAAAAAGGCCGCGCGGCGGAACCAGGACTTTGTGAAGCTCATTGACGACCGAAGACTTGCCGATACCAGAATATCCGGAGACCAGCACTAACTCCGGCGTGCCACTCTTGACGACGCGGTCGAACGAGGCGAGCAGGCTCTCGACCTCGCGCTCCCGTCCGTACAGTTTCTCCGGAATCAGTAGCCGATCTGGCCTGTCATCTTCGCCTAATGGGAATTCGCCGATGCCGTGCTGGCAGTCCCATTCAGCCAGGCAGCGGCGAAGATCGCTCTCCAGGCCGGCCGCGGTCTGATAGCGTTCTTCAGCATTCTTGGCTAGCAACTTCGTAATAATTCCCGATACCGGGCGGGGGATATCTTCTCGCCGCTCGCCAGGCGCCGTCGGCTGTTTGGCTATGTGGCAATGTACCCACTCCATCGGATCGGATGCCGTGAAGGGCAGAGTGCCGGTTAGCATTTCGTACAGTGTTACCCCGAGAGCATAGAGATCGCTGCGTGAATCGATCGAACGATTCATCCTTCCAGTTTGCTCGGGGGCCATGTAGGCGAGCGTTCCCGCAATGAATTCGGGAGCTTCCGCCGACTGGCGCTCGCGCGGCAATCGAGAGGCGATCCCAAAGCCCATCAGCCAGACTTGCCCGGTGCTGGGTTCGATCATCACGTTGGCCGGTTTGAGGTCCTTGTGGATGAGGCCCTGACCGTGCAGCTGCCTGACCGCGGCAGAAAGACCGATGGCAACGCGCAGGAACTGCCTCATCTCCATCGGAGTTCCGGCCAGCTGATCGAGCGGTTCGCCCCCGGGATCCTTGAGGACAAGCACGGTTCGCCCCTCGTGTTGCGTGAACTCAACCGGTGGAACTGCCCATGTCCGATCCAACTCGGCCCGCAAGGAGTGCTCGTGTTCCAGCATCCGGACGCTCTGGGGTCGGGGATGCTCGGATCGCAACATCAGCACCAGTACGGTGGGCGGATGCGGGCTCGTGCTCGTTCGGCGGCGGCCCCTGCAAAGCACGAACTCCCCGTTGCTGTGAAGCGTCTCGAGCGTGTAGTCCGAGAGATCGGGGTCCGAACCGTTGGACGGAAAACCGGGGTAAGCCATGCCTTCACTGTTTCTTTCCGTGTCGATGCCGTGTCTGCCCGGCTTGAATGAGTTTCAGCCCTTCCTTCCGTAGCGTGCCGTCCGGCGCGACATGCCGGTGGAGCGTTTACACGTGCGATGCGAAAACGGTACTCCTTGAGTTTCTTCAACGCAAGCAGCTCTGGCCGGCCAATCGGCAATCCTCCAGTGGAGCTTACATACCAAAGTATGATTGCGCGGGGGTTGGCTTCACGCTAACTTCCTACCATGGTTCGAGGAAAGGCCAAAATGGTTGCGATTGTCGATGACGATGATTTGATGCGCACCGCCTTGCAGGGCTTGTTGAAATCGGCCGGCTTGCTGGCGCAAGCGTTTCCGTCGGCTGAGGCATTCCTCAGGTCCGGCCATCAGCACGACACTGCTTGCCTGATCACGGATATCCGCATGCCGGGAATGTCCGGTCTGGAATTGCAGGCGCAGTTGAATGCAGACCATTGTAGGATTCCGACCATCTTTATAACCGCACACGGCGACGCGAAAATGCGGATGCAGGCGATGAGAGCCGGCGCAGTGGAGTTCTTGGCAAAACCGTTCGACGATGAAGCTCTGCTCGAGAGTGTTCGAGCGGCGATGGAGAGCTAAACCCGACAAGGAACTGTGATCGCGACAGACAGGAGATTTCTGTGGAAGCCTTCGGAAGGTCCGGGTCCGGTGACCAGGTACATAATCGGCGCAGATTCGAACAGATCATAGGCAAGAGCTCTGCTCTGGAGACGGTGCTTGAAGAAGTCGAACGCGTGGCGCCTACGGATTCCACCGTTCTTATCGAAGGAGAGACAGGCACCGGCAAGGAGCTGATCGCGCGCGCAATTCACAACCTCAGCACGCGATGCGGACGCGCGTTCATAAAGTTGAATTGCGCTGCCATTCCGCTGGATCTCCTGGAAAGTGAGCTTTTTGGCCATGAGAGAGGCGCGTTCACCGGGGCCATAGCGCAAAAGATCGGCCGTTTTGAGCTGGCCGACAAAGGCACGCTTTTCCTCGACGAGGTGGGCGATATTCCGCAGGCATTACAGCCCAAACTTCTGCGCGTATTGCAGGAACAGGAGTTCGAGCGCCTGGGCGGCACGCGGACTCACCAGGTGGACGTTCGGCTGGTCGCTGCGACGAACCGTGACCTTACGGAGATGGTGAAGCGTGGCGAATTTCGCAGTGACCTCTACTACCGTCTCAACGTTTTTCCCCTCAGGCTGCCACCTTTGCGGGCTCGCCGCGAAGACATCCCGGCGTTGGTGACGCATTTTGTCGAGATCCTCGGCCGCCGATTGGGCAGACAAATCAAACACATTCCTCCGGAAACCATGGCTGCGCTCAGCTCGTACCATTGGCCGGGTAATATCCGCGAGCTGCAGAATCTGATCGAACGCGCCGTAATCCTATCCAACTATGGCGTGCTTCCCAATCCTTTGCCGCCAGCTGGAACTCAGACTGTCGCCCTCTCCCCGGCGGTAACTACTCTTAAAGACTCCGAACGCGCCATGATTCTGCACACCCTTGACGCCACCGCTTGGGTGATCGGAGGCCCGAATGGCGCGGCGGCCAAACTTGGCCTCAAGCGCACTACGCTGATCTGCAAGATGCAGAGGCTGGGGATTAGCAGGCCTGTTCTCCAAAGCAGCTCCGATCTGGTCGAACCCCCACGGCGGGAGCCGGTCCCGCTGCCCCAATTGCAGTAGACTGATCGACACCCGGAAAACGGACACAACGATCCTGGTTACCGCGACAGACCAACTGTAGTTGATGTTCCGCTCGAGGAAGTTGAGTACGCCATTTCCTCAACTGTCACGCGATGATGAATGTCGATAACGACAATGGTGATATCGTCCTCCTGCCCCGCGCGCGTCCCATCGCACGCCCATGCGAGCACTTCTTTCAGCAGGAGATCGACGAATTGCTCGGCTCCGAATTCTTGCCTTTCCTTGATGAAGGTGGCAAGTGCCGCATCACCAAATGCCTCTCCGGTGGCATTCTCCGCTTCCAGGAGGCCATCCGTGTAGAGTAGAAGCCGGTCTCCCACCTCAAAGGAAAACTCGCTGTCGGCGTAAGCCTCCTTCGGTCGCACCCCGAGCAGAAGCCCGGTTTCTCCGAGCACTTCCAATGACTGCCTGCCCCGCCGCCATAATAACGGTGGCGGATGTGCCGCGGCCGAATACCGTCCGACTCCACTGACAGTGTCCAGGCATAGATACACGGCCGTCGCATACTGCTCGCGGGCCTCATCACAAAGTAAGGCGTTCAGCCCAGCGATAACCATCGCCGGTTCGCGATCGTGCCCGCACGGTCTCGATACCGCCACCTTAACCATCGCTGCAACCAGCGCTGCCGGCACTCCATGTCCCACGACATCAGCCACGAACACGGCTATGCAATGTGGCGGAGCTGCAGGGAAGTCATAGAGATCGCCTGCCACAGCTGTCATGGGTGCGTACCGCACGCCGATCCCGACGTTCTTGAGCGAAGGAAGTTCGGAGGGAAGAATCGCCTCCTGAATTCTTGTCGCCGCCCGCATTTCATCGCTAAGCGAGAGCAGTCGTCTGTCATCTGCAAGCACCCGTCGAGCGGTTACATACGATAGGCAGACGACGAGGGCCAGAAATCCGTATGGTTCCACCCCCACCCGCCAATGCCCAAGTTCCGTCCGAAGCACGCGGTCGATGGAAAACGTACAAAAGAACGCAAGTAGTCCCGCAAAGAGGACTCGACGGTTCGGCACCGGTGGTGGCTGGTATCCGGTGAAATAGCCCACGGCCAGTACGAGGGGCACCATGACCATCAGCGCGCTCCCGGGAAACAAGATCCATTCGAGAGGACTCCGACCCTCGACACCGCTCATCACCCCCACTGCAAGTACGCAATAGCTCCAGAGCAGCCATCGCAGTGACGAACGCCATCCACGACCGTAGAACTCCTCAAAGAGCAGCAGACCGGGAACGATGGTGGACAAGGCGATGAGCCGCTCTACCTCAAGTCCGATATGCTGCGGTTGCCCGAAGCTCAGACGAAAAACCGAATTCCTGACGATCAGGAGAAGCCCGTAGAGAATGGAAAAGAGACCAAACCGGAGCAGAAATTTCTCCCGGTGCCGCAGCCGAATGGCATAGACAGTAACCGCAGCTGCGCCCAGCGCCACGATTACGGTGCTGACAATCAGGAGGGTTACAGCAGCACGCACAAGCAACTCCTTGAAAACTTTTCAGGGTGGGTGAAGGAGGACGTGCTCAGCCGCCCTCCACCCTCATTTGGCTCGGCAAGTGATAGCCGTTTCTCAGTGTGATGGAGGAAAGCGCTTGAACAAGTCGGCCGTATCTTTGGCCAGGCTTTTGGTATTCTTCTCGGTGTTGTTGCCGAGATCGGCGCTTTCCGTGCCACGCCAAAGAAGCTGCTTTGTCTGAGAATCGAAGATATCGACGACTGTTGTGCCGACTTTTGTATTCTCAGTGGTGGTCGTAGACATGCCCATGCCGCCGCCGCCAAACCCTCCACGGCCACGCCACCCCCAACCTCCTCCGAGCCCGTCATAGAAAGTCTCCATGGTGGGTTGTTCCTTCGTAGACCGGAATGCCGTAATGCTTGCATTCCCATTCGAATCAACTTTTGTCCAGCCCTTTGCGGCAAGTTGCGCGTCAACATCCTGCTGCACGCGATCCGCCCACAGGGAATCGCCGGCCTGTACTTTGAGCCAGGAATAGGTCTTATATTGAGAAAAGTTTGCTGAGTGATCGTAGTCGGTTGAGACGCTTGCTGCGAAGAGGTTAAGACTGCTGCAGAGCAACAGCCCGAATAGAGCGAGAGCGTAGGGTTTCTTCATGGTGTACTCCTCCTGCTCTCTCCTCATGCATGTCGCATGCCATCGCTAGCGTCTCACAACTCCTTTGCATCTGTAACTTAGCCGCCGCTTTGGTGGTGCGGGTTGTCGCTGGGCCGACACTTAGGGTCGGAGATCGACAGCTATTCGAACGAGATAGCCAAATCTCACTCCGGATGCCAACGGAATCCCGCTTGCGGTATGAATATCGGCGCAAGCATTTGCTGATGCTTCCGCCGAACGAATCGAAGAGGAAGGGTTTCATACCAAACGGCGAGCGGGCCCAACTTGTCGCCAGCCAGCTAAGCAGCAGAATGCGAGGACGCCAATGTGAACTGAAAGGTTGCGTCCCGTCCGGGGTTGGCACTGGCTCACAATCGGCCGGCATGCGACTTGATGATTGTCCGACTGATCGACAATCCCATGCCGGTGCCCTGCGGCTTGGTGGTGAAGAACGCCTCGAAAATGCGTTCGGCTCGATCAGGCGCGATCCCGATACCCGCATCACTGACGGAGATTAGCAACTGATCATCGACTATCTGCTCGAAGCGACCGTTAATTCCCCGCTCGTATCTTTCATCGCCTCGATACCGTTCAGCATGAGGTTCATCGAGACGTGCTGCGGCTGCACGCGATCCGCTGCGATCATCGCAAGCTCAGGGTCGTACTCGGTGCGGATGGAAATGGAGCTCCGATTTGCCTTATCACGCAGCAGAACGGTCATCTCTCGAATGATTTCGTTAACGTCAACCAGCTCCAGTTGAGGGCGATCTCGCCTGTAGAGCGCGCGAACCCGGTCGAGGATATCGGCAGCGCGCGTGGCGTCGTTGACCATTCTCGATGCAGCCTTGCACGCCTCTGCAATATTGCTTGCCGACTGCCAGTTCGGCTCCTCGAAATGTCAAGCTATGATGGCCTGGCACACCCGCGACTCTGTATCCGGCACAAGCGATTGCCATCTTCGCTGTCTGAAGCGCGGCATTATAGGCAGTGGCAAGCGGCGATCTGGAGAGCACTGGGATCGCAGCGTCTGCTAGATCGCGGGCTACAAGGCGGCGGATGTCGTTCAGTTCCTGGCGACTGGTCGTGTGTCGATGGACGCTATTGCTTTGAAGCAGTTTCTTCCGCTCATTCAGCGAACCCTTCAGCGGAATTGTCTTAGCCTTCATCGAAGAGCTGAGGAAGTGATCGGCCGATGCTAATTTCCGATGGAACTCATCAGGGGAAAACAGAGTGACGTTTGCCTCGCGGCGAAAGCGACTCTCAAGGTTTCGCAGGGCCGGGAGCAGATCGATCTGCCGTAGCGTTCCTACGACCATCAGGTCTATTTCTCTGCCGGCGTGCTCCTCTCCGCGCGCAATCGATCCATATAACAAGGCGAGCTTGATTCGCCCGCCAAAGTTCTCAATTGCAGCTTTGAGCTCTGGAACAACCCCCGAGGGTCTTCTCGACCAACCCCCTGAGTTCCGGAAACACCGGAGATTCGGTGTTTGCCTTAAATTAAATCCGCCGCCCATCTTGGCGCCGCAAAAGAACGCCAGAGGCGAGCGACTCCAGTTCCCGCTGAAGACTCGAAGGAGTGACCTCCAAATGCCGGGCCAATTCGGTCATGAACCACCAGTGGTCGAGTTGATGTAGGGTTGCGGACAGCACGCCTGCCCGAACCATTGGAAAGAGAGCGCCTAGCGCTCCAATAGTACGCATAATGCGTAATTAGATACGCAAAATGCGTATCTAGCTCTTGGTTCTTACTTGCCTCTTGCCAATGCGCTTGGAGAAGTCTTATTCAGCGGTGCTGACCCCGTTCCGGGTGCTGATTCTTCGCGGAGGTTCGCGGAGCACTTACGCTGTTCGTTAAAGTTGCTGGGATTCGTTCCGATGCATTCTGATTCTCAGCAGTGCCTTAATGTTGCGATTTGTTAGGGGTCTTTCACGGCGATAACACGGGTTCAAATCCCGTCGCGCGCCTCGAAGCCTCGGTGCCACCTGCGGACGGACACTGATTAAACATCGTTCGAACGGCAGGAAATCTGGGCTGTTCCGCCACGGCCAGCCCACGGCCCACTTGGTTTGTTATGCTTGACAAAGTTTGCGGCATTTTTGTGGCAAATAGCGCCGATTGTGCCGGTTTTGCCGACTCCTCCGGCTTTTAAGTCCTTTGCCGTCAATAAAATGCCCCTGGAACGGCACCTTCACACGGTGGAAGTCGCAGGTTCGAATCCTGTAGCGCCCACCATTAAACATAACAAAATGAATTATTTGTAGCGATCGAACGGAGCTCGCTCGTAATCCCTTGCGGATGCTCATCGTGGCCAGTAGGTGAGAACGAAGGAGCACCTATAAGCATGTTCTTACCTTCGCATCAGGAGCACTCACGAAGATGAAGTTCTGTCCTGCTCGTTCCTGCCTGCCCAGGTAGGCTCCTACCAAGTCTCCTGAGCAACGAGATCCACCGAGGCCGGTGTGCGGTTGATGAGGGCGTAGCGCACTGCACGTCGCACCGCTCCCACACCATTCCTCTCGGCGCTTTACATTCTATGCGAGCCGGGCATAGCCAAACCCAGACCGGAATAAAGTTCATTACGCACCGCCAACGGATTCAAAGGTTGACAGTCTTTAGCCGGAGTGATTAATCTCCGCACCAATAGAAAAGTAATTCCTCGTTTGGTATGAAGTCTGGCAGCTTCGTCGAAGGCGTCAATCACCATCAGGGATGACGTGGCGGATTGCCAGGATAACGGCCCTAACCAAAGTTTCTTGAGGCACAACATGACGCAGAATGTTTGTTTATCGAATTTACGGAACTTGTCCTGGAAAACAGGGGCACTGACCCTAGCGTTCTTCCTCTTCTTATTGGGGTTTTCGCCTGTTCGCGCGCACGCACAAGCCGCCGGAACTGGAACGATCCAAGGCATCGTGCAGGACCCTGCCGGCGCGAATGTTGGCGGCGCCGACGTGACTGTAAGAAATAATGGCACCGGATTGACCTCCTCCCAGAAGACTTCGAGCCAGGGGTCGTATGTGCTTTCGGCTTTACCTCCAGGCGATTACACCCTTGAAGTCAGAGCCGCTGGGTTCGCACCCTACGTCCAGGAGCACATCACTCTGGATGCCCTCACCCAACTCGGCCTGAACGTTTCACTCCAAGTCGGGTCGGAACAGCAGAAGGTGGTAGTGAACTCGGAAGATCTGCCTGAACTCTACACGGAGAATGGAACGGTAGAAAATACCATCCCGCAGGCAACCTACGAAGCACTGCCGATCGCCATGAACGGCGGTCCCAAGAGCCCGGTAGGATTCTTGAGCCTGGTTCCCGGCGTCTCCCAGCCAGCAGGCGCCCAGCCAGGCGGCGGCGACGACTTCGGTCTCGACTTCAACGGTGGCACCGGCGTGTCGGCCCAGATCTATATCAATGGGCTTCCGCTGGTTTCCTCAGAGTTACAGGGCGGCTGGGAAAACCTTACATCGATTTCCACGGAAAACATCGATCAATTTCAGGTGATCACGAGTGGTGCTCCGGCCTACTACGACGGCCAGGGAATCGCCAACCTGGTGTACAAGTCTGGCACCAACCACTTCCATGGCGTTGTTTTCGAAAATATCCGCAACACCATATTTGATGCCAAGGGCTATTTCAACCGGACCGGACCGACGCCGGTTGAGCATCAGAATGAGTACGGCGCTGCTGTTGGTGGTCCTATCTGGCGCGATCGTATCTTTTTCTTCGGCAGCTACGATGGATTTAAGGTGGTAACTGGATCGAGTCCGACATTTGTCACCATCCCCACAGTCGCAGAACGGACCGGCGACTTCAGCGCCTTTCCCAATGTAATCTACGATCCAAGGACAACCACTACGGTCAACGGCGTCACCACCCGGACGCCCTTTCCCGGCAACCAGGTACCTGTCAACTCCGCGGTGGCGGCGAAGATCCAGTCTTACCTGCCCACGCCACAGAATTCCAGCCTGAGCAATAACTATTTCAATACGTACACGAACGGACTCACCAATAAGGCTTATCTGGCCAAGGTGGACGCAGGGCTGAGCCACGGCAACCGCGCCACTTTTCTTTTCGAAAGAAGCACAAACGTACCGGTCTCCCTTGGTACCGTTTTGCCGGTGCCCTATAGCAGTGCTCGCACTTCCCAGGCCATCCAATACATCGCGCAGGTCAACGATACGCAGATCATCACTCCAAAGCTTCTGAATTTGCTTGGAGTTAATTTTGTACGGGTTTCGTCGGTTAACGGGAATCCGACCGCGGGTGGTGGCTGGCCAGCCAAACTCGGACTGACTGGTCTTCCCGATGGGCAGTTGACCGATATTTTCCCGATGGAAACCTTCAATGGCCCCAATTCCCCTACCGGTTGGGATCAGGGAAATACCGGATTTGCCGAGATCCCCGCTTCCGAGGTTGTCCAGGACAATGTACAGTGGGTCAAGGGAAGACACAGTTTCACGTTTGGCGGCCAGGTAATCTATCAACAGGAAAACCTTCAGCTACCTAGCCAATGGAACAATGGGCTGGTCTTCAATAACAGTGAGACGGGCGGGTTCATAACCAGCGGACCGAGCGCAGGATCGCTGGATCCAACCACCGGAAACGCGTATGCCAGCTTCCTGCTGGGGTTGGTCGACAACGCAAGTTTTCTGGATGCATCAGTGCAGGGAACAGGTGGACGCTGGCAAAATTACGCCATGTACGCGCAGGACGATTGGAAGATGAGCCCGAGACTGACCGTCAACGTAGGTCTTCGCTACTCAATTCCGAAGCCATTTACAGAAGTTCAAAATCGTGCGTCCTGGTTCAATCCGAATTTTCCTAATAGCGCGGCAAGCAATGCTCCGGGTATTATTCAGTTTGCCGGCCATGGTCCGGACTCTTGTAATTGCCGTACCAATGTGGCTACTCACTACCTGACCTTTGGGCCGCGAGTAGGTTTTGCGTATAGGGTAACTCCGGTTACGGTCGTCCGCTCTTCCTTTGCGATTGTCCATTACAACGGTGGGGCATTAGGCGGTAACGGCGAGCAGCAAGGAGTAGGGCTGCAGGGCTACTCCGCAGCGCCCACCTTCTCTACGGGTGATGGCGGGATAACACCCGCCTTCCAGCTTGATAACGGGATACCTGCATACCAGCATCCACCATTCTTTTCCCCGACCCTTGCTACGGGGTATACGACGGAGATGCCGGGCGACAATGGGAGCTATTCCTATAATCGTCCGAGTACAGCAGGCCGCTCTCCATACACTGAGCAGTGGGCTCTTACCCTGGAAAGAGAATTTCCTGGCTCGTTTGTAGTCAATCTTACTTACGCCGGAACAAGTACCCACTTTACCGGGCTGGATGGTGGTGTAGGCATTTACTCCAACCAAGTGGATCCGAGTTACTTTAAGCTCGGAGCATTGCTCAACCAACCAGTGAATGCAACCACGCTCGCCCAGGCAAATGCGATCATACCCGGCATAAAGATTCCGTTTGCCAATTTCGTCGGATCTATTGGACAGGCTCTAAGGCCCTTCCCGCAATATGACGCCCTGGGCAGCACTTTTGAAGGACCTGATCCATGGTCCGATTTTGGAACGCAGAGCTACAACGCTTTGCAGGCAACGATCACGCACAACTTCAAGGATGGACTCTATCTGCTCGCATCCTACGCCTGGAGCAAAGAAATGGATGACGGCGGGGACGGCGTTCAATTCTTTGGCGCAGACGCGCGGTCGGCTTATCAGTGGAACAAGGAGAGGAGCGTCGGCTTCATCGATACTCCGCAGGCTCTGACTATAACCGAGGTCTACGAACTTCCGGTCGGCAAGGGTAAGACATTCAACGTCAACAACCGGATTCTCGATGGGATCGTCGGCAACTGGCAGATTTCCGGGATTGAATCTTACATCGAAGGCACACCACTTCTCAGCATCGCGGCGGCTTGCGCCAACAACCCGTATGGTGGCCATCACGGGGTCATTGGTAACGGCACCAACGGTTGCTACGCGGATTACGCTCCCGGAGGCCCCGCAGTAAAGTTGGCGAATATCGGTACCGGATTTCCCGGAGTCACGCCGTACTTCAATGTGAATGCGTTTACGAATCCAGCGCCTTACGGGTTTGGAGACACTCCACGCACGTTGGCGGATCGTTCTCTTCGCAACCAGACTTACAAAAACGAAGATATCGCACTGTCGAAAAGCTTTCCCATCCGTGAGGAGATGAGACTGCAGCTCAAGGCGAATGCTTTCAATATTTTCAATCGATCGGTATTCGGCGGCGTGAACACCGATATCACGACGCCTACCTTCGGCCAAGTTACCGTGCAGTCGAACTCGGCCCGCAAACTGCAGATGGAGGCGTATTTCCGTTTCTAGTGTCCTATGAGCCGCAGGCCGAGGCTGGGATCTTTTAGATTCCAGCCTCGCCTGCGTTTACTTGATTTTTGCGAGCGAGTAATTCTTAGCAGTAGAAATCGCCGGAGTATAGCTCCGGCCTTTGCGTTCGCGGCGATTGTTCAATCCAACAGAAGGAAATTTCCCATGAAGTTCATCGGTGTTGCTGCGGTCGTGCTCGGTTCTTGTCTTCCTGTCCTCGCCCAGGCTATCCCGGACGTTACCTGCCCGGTGGAGGATTTTGCTGTTAAGGCAGTGGTCGCATGGCAGTTTCCACAGGTGCAGAAGCAGGTGCAGGTTGTAGTGCTCCGCGACCCAGCCGATGAGCAGGAAGCCCGTTTCGATCTTACCCACGGCGCAAGCCTGATCTCACTCCGTTACCGGGGGCACGAGATGCTGTTTGGCCAGACTGCGGGCGCGAGCGTATCCATGTTTGCCCCCAGCCACAGTACTGATCCTGAGCTCAAAGACGTAAGCCCCTACTGGGCGGCCTTCAGTCCCGACCAGGGCGGTTCCAGTATGGGCGTTCCGGCGGTGGTGACGGGCGTGAGCTGTGCCGGCAACCGCAGCATGAGGGCCTTTGCCATGATGGAAGATCGCGGCTCGGACAACTCATTTCAGAAACAGGCCCTGCTCGGAGTAAGCGCCGGTCACATCAGTGACCATTACCCTCCCGGCTATGCGACGCGTTTCTCCATTGAGACAAATGCCAGCTGGGTCCCTAACCCGGGCGGAGCGCCCCGGTTCTATCTGAGGCTCGATCAATCGGTGGTCAACGCAGCTCCGCAGAGTAGCGGTCCCCTGGAATGGTACCTGAATGTCGCCGCCCCCTGGGACTTCGAACACGCGGTCAGCTATCCGGAGAAATGTCTGGATAAGACGCCTTGTTCGGGCAAGGACACACCAGCGCTTGCCAGCGGGCGCTACGAGGATGCGGCTCAGACGAATGGCATCGCCATGGTTGTCCCCACGGCCGGCTGGCGGACGCCGCGCGCTTACTATCGACCGCTCGCCGAGTATGTGGTACTGCTTTACAACGCAGTCTGGGCCGCGCCTCGCAGGACCTTCGCTTCCGTCCTTGAGCAATCGATGGAAGGGACATCGGCCCGGCGGTTCTCCTGGTATCTTTGCGCGGGCTCCTGGCAGCAGGCGCGGGCCTTTGCGGATTCACAACCCGCGGCGGACAAGGCGGTCGATCCTGAACCTACGGAGCTTGCTCCCTCGCCTCCGACCGCCGAGGCGAATGCGATTGCCTGCGTCTCTTCCGAGTTTCAACCGCAGCCGAACCAGGTCGACCAGGCAGTGGTGTTGCGCGACCCTGCGGGGGAACAATCAGCCACTTTCGATGTTACACAAGGCGGCGCTCTTGTTTCTCTCCTCTACGAAGGCCAGGAGCATATCTGGAAATACAACGGCGGAGGCCTGCTCCAGATGGCTTTTCACAATCACAAGCAGGGTGCCTGGGCCGGCGACTACAACCCCACGCAAGCGGGAGACGGCAGTGCCAACTCGCCCGTCACGGGGATCTCCTGCCATGGCAATCAGACCCTCGATCTACTAACCAGCATGCTCGACTTCAACCACAATAACGGTTTTTACTCCAAAGCTCTGGTTGCGGTGTGGGACGGTCGGGTGAACGATATGGTGCCGCTCAGTTACGCCTCCCCTTATTTGCTGGAAACCCATGTCGAATGGGTGCCCAATCCCAGGCACGCTCCGGCCTACGATCTTCGTCTCTCCGAGCGGTTAATCCACGTTGCGGATGAGCAGATCGGTGCGTTCGACTTCGACTTCGCTTCTTACAATCCTTGGGAATTTACCACGCGGGCTATCAGTCCGGAACACTGTCCATGCGCGGCTAACCAGGCGAACTCGCTCGTAGGTGGCTGGTACCGGGATGAAAAGCGCGCGATCGGGTTGGCCGTCGCCATGCCGGCCAGCAACTTTCCGGATAAGAAGATCAGCGGCGGATTTAACAGTGACTTCATGTGGCGCAACCGAAGCTTTCATCTCGGCTCCGAGGAGGCGCTGGATGGCATCGCCGCCAAGGACTTTGTCTGGTTCGTTCTACCCGGTTCCTGGGAGAACGCGAAGAGTTTTGCAGCAAGTCTCCGGTAAGAGTGGTGCCGATCGGGGAGAGCATTCATGAGCAGCACGGTGCGGCTCTGTTGAACTCATGTTTAGTGTGCTGGAGTCATTGAGTAAGGAGCATCGAGTCGCTGCGTCGACCACGCCGCTTCAGCTTTGGTGCTCATCACGAAGCGCAACTCGCCCCCACGCATCAGTTCCTCGTGCCGCAGGAACATGCGGGCGAGCGGCTTGCCATTCAGTGTGACCGATTGGATGAACGCATTCGATGGGCTCAGATTTTCAGCGACTACCTTGAACGTGTTTCCATTCGGAAGGTGCAGAGTCGTTGCATCTACGAACGGCCGCCCGATGACATACTCATTTGAACCAGGCGCGACGGGATAGAATCCCAGCGATGTAAAGATCAGCCACGCAGACATCTGTCCGAGATCATCATTGCCCACGAGACCGTCTGGTGCGGGCCGATACTGCGACTCCACAATCTGACGAAGCCTCTCCTGCGTACGCGCGGGCTCGCCGGCGTAGTCGTAGAGGTAAGCAAGGTGATGGCTCGGCTCGTTGCCGTGGATGTATTGCCCGATCATGCCGCTGATATCCTCGACATCCGCATACTGATGCGGGTCGACCTTGGCGTCGAACATCGCGTCAAGCTTGGCAACGAGTTGCTGTTTGCCCCCCAGCAGATCGACGAGCCCCTGCACATCTTGCGGCTGATACCACGAGTATTGCCAGGCATTGCCTTCGGTGAAGCCGCTACCGGCTCCGGCCCGCGCAGGATCGAATGGAACGCGATACTCGCCATTGGCCAGACGTGGCTCCACGAAGCCATCTTTGGTGTTGAAGTTGTTGCGCCAGTTGGCCGCTCGTTTGGTGAATGTGCCGGCCGTCTCCGTGTGCTTCATGGCTCCAGCCATGCGAGCAATCGTCCAATCGTCGAAGGCATACTCTACCGTCTTCGAGGCGGCCTCATCATCGTGGTCTACCGGCACATAGCCGAGCCGCATGTATTCGTCCAGGCTGCCATACGGACCATAGCTGGCGCTGGCGACGATGGCACGGAGAGCCTCGTCAGCGTCGAATCCACGAATGCCCTTCAGGTAAGCATCGGCAATCTCCGGTACGGCATGGTAGCCAATCATGCACCAGGTCTCGAGCCCTTGTTCCTGCCAGATGGGCAGAATGCCAAACGGACTCTCGCGCCGCGAGGCCAGCATCGAGTTCACCAGATCGCTGGTGCGCGCCTCCGGCTCAAGCACCGTCATCAGCGGCTGTTCCGCGCGATACGTGTCCCATAGGCTCAGGTTCGAAACGAAGTGGAAGCCTTCGGCATGGTGAACTTGGTTGTCCGGGCCGCGATAACCGCCGTCGACATCCATGCTCAGGTTCGGCGACAACAGTGCATGGTACATCGCCGTGTACAGGTTCTTCTGCACTGCAGGCGGTGCTGTTACATCCATCCGCTGCAGTTCTTTCATCCATGCGGCCGTCGCTGCCGCGTGCACCGAATCAAAATCAAAGTTGGGTACCTCAGCATTCATATTTGCAATCGCGCCGTCTTCGCTCACCGATGAGAGGGCGACTTTCACCACGAGAGGCTGCGCTAGCGGTTTGAAATCGAAGACTGCGATAATGCCCCGGCCCTCAATCGCCTGCGTATTGTCTGGAGTCGTTCCGGGAGTCTTGAAGCCGTGATACTCGACTGGCAGAGGTTCGCGGTCGTACAAGCTATGCTGTTGCGTAGTTTGCGAGAAGCGCATTGCGAAGTAGAGTTGACGTCCCGGCGCCCAGCCACGTGTCTCTCGCATGCCCGTTACTGTGCCATCCTCGCGAATCCGCAGCCGCGACCAGAGCACCTTGCCGGGATAGTTGTAGATTGAAGATCGGAGGTCGACAAGAACATGCGCGGGCTTGCCCGCAGGATAGGTATACCGGTGAACACCGACACGAGCGCTCGCCGTCAACTCGGCGTGAATTCCATAATCGAGCAGATCCACCGCGTAGTAACCAGGCTCGGCCCGTTCCTGCTTGTGGCTGAAGCGGGATCGATAGCCGGATCCGGGCTTCTCGATGTCACCGGGCTCGAGTTGCACATCACCGGCGATTGGCTGGAGCAGAACGTCGCCGAGATCGGAGTGTCCGCTTCCAGAAAAGTGCGTGTGCGAGAAGCCGAGGATTGTGCTGTCTTCGTAGCGATACCCGGAAGCCCACTTGTAGCTTTGTTCGAAGGGACGAATCTGCGTGTCGGGAGACAGTTGCACCATGCCGAACGGCAAGGTCGCGCCTGGAAAAGTATGGCCATCCGGTCCCGTCCCGATGAAAGGGTCGACCAATGCCAGCCTGGCCAGCGGCGACGGAGAGGTTTGCGCGGTCGCGACCTGCGGTAGACAGGCAAGTGCACACAAAACTATGGACGCGATCTTCGCTAAGAAGCAGGCGCGACGGCAAATGCGAAGCGCTTTTAGTATCAGGATCATGGCTGTTGCTTTCTTCGGCTTTTCATTTCGGGCGTATTCAAGGGATGATTGGAGTCTCGAGTCACTTAAGGACCTTGATCGGTAACGGTTCCAGGCCCTCTACTCCGCTCTCAGCGCGAGCATTGGATCGGTCGAAGCAGCTCTGAGAGCCGGTACTAGACTTGCAACCAGTGAGAAGCCGAGCAACAGGGCTGAAACGGACGCGATTGTCACGGGATCGTAGGGTTCCACGCCGTACAACAGTCTTGACATGAGACGGGTCACGGCCCAATCCATAGCTAAGCCTACTCCCAGCCCCAGCAAAGCCAGCACAAGTCCCTGGCGGAGGACCATCGCCAGGACGTTGCCGCGTGCCGCGCCAAAAGCCATGCGAATTCCAATCTCCCGCGTACGACAGGCGACCGAATAATGAATCACTCCAAAGATGCCGGCAAATGCGAGCAGGAGAGCAAGCAGAGAGAACAAACCTAACAGTGATGTTTGAAAGCGGCGCGGGGCCAATTGCCTGGACAGTTCCTGGTCCACGGTCGTTATATTGGAAACAATCGCAGTAGGGGCCACGCTGCGGACAGCGCGGCGAACTGTTGCTGCAGTCTCCGCTTGGTCGCCTGTAAATCGAACCACAAAATCAGGAGTAGCATTTCCACTCTGCCGGTACCATTCATAAATATGAGGCGTTGGCTGTCGTTCAAGGCCATGTGTGCGTATGTCTCGTATCACACCGATCACGGTGAGCCAGTCGTCATTCTGGCCGCGACGGTCCTGGCCTTTGAATCGTTTGCCGATGGCGTTCTCACCAGGCCAATAGCGGTGAGCCGCGCTCTCATCCACCACTGCGACCAGCGGCGCGTAAGGACCGTCCTGGTCAGAGAAATAGCGCCCTCGAACGAGCTGAGCTCCGATTGCCCGAAAATAATCTCCTCGAACAGTGTCCCAGGTGAGGGCAGTCCATTGTTTGTGTGACTCCGGAACATGACCTTCCACACTTCGTAGTCCCAGATTGCCCGTGGGTCCGAGGTCAAAAAGACCATCGATCGCTCCGGTGTCCCTTACTCCTGGCACCACTTGTAGCCGGGCAAGAATGGAATCAAACAAAGAGGAAGAACTGCCGCCTGGAAAGGAGACATTCACTGTCATGGCGTGCTCGGGATCAAATCCAGGATCTACTGCTTTCACGTTAACAAGGCTATGAATCAGGAGTCCGGCTGCTGTAAGCAAAACAACTGAAAAGGCCATCTCAGCAACTATCAGGACGCTGCGCAAACTCATCAGCCCGGCAGAGTCGGTGATCGCTGTGCTCTTGGATTTCATCTCCTGCGCTGGGTCGGTGCGGCAATTTCTTGCAGCAGGAGCCAATCCCACAATTGACGCGCAAAGCATTACAACCGCAAGACCGAATCCAAAAATACCCAGATTGAGGCCTGTTTCCTGAAGTCGCGGAATATCGGTCGGCCCCTGCGCGATGAAAGCACGTGTTCCGAGATAGGCAACGGGCAAACTAAGGATTCCAGCAAGAGCGGCGAGCAGAGCAGCTTCCGTCAACGATTGCCGAAGGATACGGCCACGGGTGGCCCCCAGTGCGGTTCGTATAGCCATTTCGTGGGCGCGGGAAACTCCTCGGACCCAAAGAAGGGTCGCTACATTGATACACGCAATGAACAACAGCAGGGACACAGCGGCGAAGAGAACATAGAGTGCCAGACGGGTATTACCGTTGACCTCAACTCGAAGCGGCAACCCAGCGATCCCAATTCCCCGGTTGGAGTCGGGATCAGCCCTTTCCAGGCGGTGGAAGATTGTATTGAGTTCTGCCTGCGCTTCTTGTTGGTTTACATATTGCTTCAATCGTCCAATCGCCTGCCATCGCGCATAGAACCCCTGCGCATGGGAACCGTCGTTGCTGTTAAGGGAAGGATCTCCCCAATAGCGATTGGTCGAAATTGGAGCCCAGAACTGTGAATCTCTGGCTGGAAACTGAAAGGTCTCCGGCATGACGCCGATCACCTCCGAGGTGTCTCCATCCAGCCGTATCTTCTGGCCGACAATGTCGGGGGTCGCACCAAAGCGTCGCTGCCACAGACCGTAGCTCAACACGACGACTCGCTCATGCCTCGACTCTTCTTTGGCAGTAAAGACTCGCCCAAGTGCCGGCGACATGCCAAGCAGAGGAAACAAATCGGCAGAAACAAACGCACCCTGAACGGATACCGGTTCCTGTGCACCCGTGAGCGTCACTCGCGACCAACCACTATCACGATAGTAAACGGCCATGCCGGCGAAGGATTGGCTCTGCTCCCTCAACGATGCAAAATCCTTGTAGAGAATGCCGCCGTCCTGCGGGTCCTGCGAATCGGTCAGATGTACCAAGCGATCTGGATCGTTATACGGGAGTGGGCGCAGAATTACCGCCTGGATGACGCTGAAAACCGCTGCGTTGACACCGATGCCCAGGCACAGCGTAAGTAGACAAACAGCAGTGTAGCCGGGAGACCTCCGCAGTTGGCGAAAACCAAAGCTGACGTCTTGCCCCAATACGTCAAGAATCGGCAAGCCACGTTGAACGCGGTACTGCTCCTTCGCCTGGATGACTCCACCGAACTCACGCAGTGCCGTCGTCCGTGCTTCCTCTTCCGGCATGCCGCGCTTCCTGTTCTCCGCGGTCGCGAGGTCGATATGCGTCAGCAGCTCTTCGT
The DNA here is from genome assembly GCA_963717225.1 of uncultured Acidobacteriaceae bacterium. GTDB lineage: Bacteria > Acidobacteriota > Terriglobia > Terriglobales > Acidobacteriaceae > PALSA-350. The sequence goes on from CAVQWB010000019.1 coordinate 703,840, forward strand.
CAAGCTCCCCATCCAACTGCCTCCGGTGGATAAGCGCCGCGCAACGGCTCAGCAAAATCCGTATCCAGTCCATCGTGACTCCTCAAGTGGATGGGGCCAGAAAGCGTGACATGGTCGTGGCAACCCGCTCCCAGTTCTTAGTTTCTGTTTCGATTTTCTGCCGCCCCAGTTTGCTCAGCGAGTAGAACTTGGCGCGACGGCCGGTCTCTGAGACGCCCCACTCGGCTTTGATCCACTTGCGCTGCTGGAGGCGCAGTAGCGCCGGGTAGATAGTCCCCTGATTCATGATCACACTGTGGTTGCTGACTTGCTCGATCCGACGGGCGATCGCATATCCATGCAGCGATCCCATTGACTCCAGAGTCTTAAGCACCATCAGATCAAGCGTGCCCTGCAGAACATCCGACCTTCCCATCATTCATCGTCCACCTGTAGAATTTCTACATGTAGCCTAGCGTCGAATAGATGGAATGTCAACATACAGGGATTATCTCTGCGATAAGCCCGTCTTTACACGTACCCGATTTCCAGACCCTTTAGAACTGCGCGAACCCGGTCCCTCACTCCCAGCTTCGCGAAAATCGTGGATGCATGGGTCTTGATCGTCGCTTCAGTGACTCCCATGCTTTCGGCAATCTCTTTATTGCTCAACCCTGCAGTCATCAGCGCGAGTACCTCTGACTCCTTCTTTGTCAGAGGCTCCGGGAGCTCCATGCTCTCGAACCCGGGTTGGAAAGCTTCGAGAGCGGTACGCGCGGCGCGCGTTACAGACGGACGAAACACTCGTTCCCCGGCAATCACCTTATCGATGCAGGACGTCAACTCGGCCAAAGTTGAATCTTTGCGGATAAAGCCATTCGCGCCGTTCTGGATCGCGCGGAAGAACATGTCGTCGTCATCGAAGGTCGTCACCAAAATAGCCGGCGTCGAGAATCCCCGTTTTCGAACCTCTTTGAGCACGTCTACTCCTGATAGACCGGGAAGACGAACATCCATCAACACCACGTCCGACTCTGTGTTGAGGATCGTCTCCACCGCACCAACTCCGTCTTCCGCCTGTGCCGCTATCTCAAAGCGCGCATTCAGCTTGAGCAACTCACACAACCCAAGCCGCACGAGCGTTTCATCCTCCACCAATACAATTCTCACGCGGTCTGTTCCTCCTCAATCGGAACGCCTACGACGATAGCAAAACCTTTGCTCCCCAAAGATGGGAATTCCAGCGTTCCGCGCATCTCTTTCACTCTGGATTGAATGCCATTTCGTCCGTTGCCCTTGGTCAGATCATCGCAACCGCGACCATCATCCTGAACGGAGAGCTGAACCGTAGAGTCGTTTCGCGTCAATTCAATCCAGAGATTTTTCGCATCGGAGTGCCGCAGTACATTCGTCACCGCTTCCTGGGCACAGCGATAGAGTCCGTGGGCGACGGACGGCGGTACGTCTTCAAGGTCTCCTTCCGTTTCGAGATGCGTTCGTATACCACTCACGTCCCTTAATAGACGCTTCAATGCAACCGAAAGGTCTCTTATCTCGTCTTCACGCCAGGCCGAGACCGATTCACGAATCTCGGCGAGCAATACCCGCGTGATCAGTTGCGCTCGCGCAATGGGCGGCAGCGCCGCTTCTGCGGCACGATGCTGCGCTATTTCCAGTTGAATGCTCAAGCTGGTCAGATAGTGACCGGCGGCATCATGAAGTTCTCTCGATAGACGATATCGCTCCTCGAACCTCGCCGACTCCTTGATCTCAGCCTGCAAATCGACCAGCTCCTGATTTGCCAGCATCAGTTGTTGCCGATTCTTCACCACCTCAACCAACAGGCACGCACCGAGAAAGGCAAAACCATACCAGATGTAGTTTGCGCTGACGACGGCGAGGACCACGATCATCTGCATTGGCGAATGGACTATCTGAGCCAATGGAGGATGTATATCGTTCCTGTAGATAATCATGCGCGCAATCCATCCCGCGAAATTGGCCCCTACGGCAATTCCGCACCATCGGAGGCGGCGATTTACAGGCACGCAGAACGGAATACAGAATGCTGACAAATTCGTTAGATCAAGACTCAGTAGAACGCCGACCAGAATCTGCGGCAACAACCAGCGTTCCCGCTGAGGTATCAGATTGATACGCAAAGGAACGTTTTTAACGAAGAGGAAGCCATACGCAATTGCGCCAACCACCTTCATCCAAAACAACATGTCGAGTTTGCCGTGATGGGTCCCAGGTGCGGTCTGCGCTTCGGCGGCGACCTCGAAAACAGCAATAAGGAGCCCACCCCAGCGCAACCAGAACAAGAGTGGCTTCCGCAGTACCATGTAGGTACCGTAGGAGAGATCGGCGTGCTGCGCATCGGCCATTAGTCAGAGACTCCTTAGCACCTCTTCCTTTTCCAGAATAAATCGTGGCTCGCTGGCCTCCCCCAAAAGTAGGAGAAGCCGTCTCAGTCCTATGGCCGATTCCTGGGCTTCTGGCTTCCGGTACAGTCAGCTCATGTGTCACCCCGACAACTCCAGCACTATGCAACAGAGCATTCTAACGAAGGTTGGACGGAAGGAGGGGCGATACATACGATGCCAGGTAATTCTGGCTCGCATCTGCATTGTGGCTGTGGTGTTTTCGCTCTTAACAGTGAACCTCAGTGCACAAGAAGCGCTGCGTGCATGCGAAGATTTGCCCGAGGCCCCAAGCCCGCAGACATCGACATCAGCCTCTCTGAAGCAAGGCACCGCAAGCATCACCGGCATGGTGACTGATATCCAGGGTGCGATCATACTGGGAGCCACAATCACACTCGAAAACGCTGCCAGCCATGAGAAGAGAACGACCCTCTCGAATGAACAGGGCTCTTTTACTTTCACTTCAGTGGGCGAGGGTATCTTCTCGGTCACGATTGAGGCCAAAGGTTTCGAGCCGGTTGTGAGAACCGGAGTGTCAGTCGATGAAGGTGAAAAGTATCAACTGTCCCTTACCACAATGCCGGTTGCGGTTGCTACCTCGACCGTTCAAGTCGGCGCTCAGACGCAATATGAGTTAGCAGAAGCCCAGATCAAGGCAGAAGAGAAACAGCGATTCCTGTTCGTCGTTCCCAACTTTTACGTCAGCTACGTTTCCGATCCGGCGCCTCTCACCGCAGGACAGAAGATGCGTCTCGCCTTCAGGTCAATGGTCGATCCGTATCAGTTCATCAACACCGGAATCAATGCTGGTTGGGATCAGTGGCGTAACAACAACCCCGGCTATGGTCAGGGCGCCGCTGGCTTCGGCAAGCGTTATGGAGCTGATTACGGCAACGTCGTCTCGGGAACGATCGTCGGCGCTGGCCTGATGCCGGCTCTCTTACGTCAAGATCCACGTTATTTCTACAAAGGGACGGGCAATATTTCGTCCCGTATCGGTTATGCGCTATTCGCAATCGTGAGGACTAAAGGCGATAACGGAAAGTGGCAACCCAACTACTCAGGATTCCTGGGCGGTCTCGCGGCAGGCGCGATCTCCAATAGCTATCTCCCCCAGGGGGACAGAAAAGCGATCGGGAATGTCATCGGCGGTGCCTTCCAAAGCTTCGCACTGAGAGGCATCGGAACCCTGGAGGAAGAGTTCCTGGCACGATGGGTGACAACCCACGCCAGAGATAAGGGGACCATTAGACACCAGTAACCTAGTACTCATTCCCGTTATGCTTGTGGTGTTCTTGTACACGACAGTTTCGGCGTCGGCTGTCGCAGATGAACACGCTCACCGCACGCGCGGCGTCTTCTCTGACAAGTACACAACTGGAATACTCCCTGCTGCTGGCTCAGAGCATAAGGGAAGTGACCACCTGTGGGGAAGGCTGCGGGTTCCAGTGAGGTGACGTACGCCGAGCCTCGCGCTGAGCCTTCAGAAGCGCTGCAAATCGGAGAAGGGATAGAACAAGCAGGCCGAGTTCTGCGTTGTGTGGTTTGGCCTTTGCCTTCCTACGCGACGGGTGGGCTATGAAAGCCATCCCTGTGCCGAGTAAGTAGAGAACAATCAAGGGGCAGGCGAACAGGCACATACCGAATGGGTCGGGCAGTGGGCAAATTGCACCCGCGATAATGAAGATGACGATAATGCCGTATTTGAAATTGCGAAGGAGAAACTTGGCGTCAATGAGACCGAACAGCGCCAGAAAGAACATGAGGATGGGGAGTTCAAACGCAATGCCGAGGCCAAGGATGATTGACAGAAAGAAGCCGGTATAGTCCTCGATCGTGAGGATCGGGTGGAACCGGTGGCCGTAGTCGAGCACCAGTACCTTGATAGCACCTGGCAGAACCCAGCGGTATCCAAAATACGCACCGGCAAGAAAGAGGCCGATGGTCGCGGACATGAAAGGCCAGACGTAGCGCTTCTCGTGGGCATACATGCCGGGCGAGATGAAGAGCCAAATCTGAAATAGTACGAAAGGGCTGGCCAATATAGCGCCACCAACGAATGAGGTCTTTAGGTACAGCATCAGACCATCGGTGGGATGGGTAAAGTTCAGTGGAATATGAAGCTGGTCGAGAGGTGCTTGAATGAAGCCATACAGGCCCTCGCGGAAGGCGTAGGCGACGACGAACCCGATCGCAAGATATATGGCGGAGTGTATAAGGCGCTTGCGGAGTTCTTCCAGGTGTTCGATGAGACTCATGCCGGGCAGTTCGGCGCGAGTGAGCGCGGAGCGGGTGCTCTTGACGGGATCATCCATGAAAGTGAACCTCGATGGAACACCATCTTACATCGGACGGTTGTCTTCAGGACGTTCGACTCTGGACTGGTCCCCGCCTATCCTCGGCGAGAGCGACCAGCCGCTGGTTAGAGATGGCGACACGGTGCGTATAGGCGCGAAACAGCGCAGGAGCTTATGTATCGCTACACAGGTTCTAAGTCTGGGGCGTCTTCTGGTACATCCAGGGAATGTTGAAACTTCTCGACGAACTGTGCCACATGGAGGCCGTCGACGAGAGCGTGGTGTACGTGGATCGACACTGGCATCGTCCGACGGCAATCCGCTTCAGTAATTTTGCCGAAGGTGATGCGAGGCGCGGAGTCTTCGTGGGAGAAGTCGCGCGCATGGGAGACGGATGTGAAGTCGAACCAGGGAAGAACGGAATAGCGGATCAGGTTAGCCTCCGGATAGCGCTCGATGTCGTCTCGCTGCCGCACCCGGTCGAGTTCGATGGACGCCTCGCGCACGAACTCGTCGATTTGCTGCCGGAACTGGTAATGTCCCAGGCCAATGGTGCCGTTTGGGCGTCCGACGGCGCTGCCGCCGTTGATCTGTTCGTAGCGCCAGGCGATGCCGTCGACAATGCGTGTTCGAAAGTTCTCAACCTGGTGCGCAGCGACGAGTGAACGATGCAGCAATGACAAGAAGATCGAAAGGCCGTGCTGCTTGGCATAACCGTAGGTCGCTGTGCAGTCAACGCGGAGGCAGACGCCGTGATAGGGCTCAGTAAAATTCTTGAAGAACTGAAAGGCCGCGCGGCGCTCCCACGTCTCCAGGTTGATCTTCTGTCTGTTGCCAACGACAATTTCCTGCATGATCAGCGATTGGATAAATTCTGTCTTGAGCCCAGTATAGGAGATTGAGTCATTGGCACACTCCTTGCCTGGATCTTTTTCAATCCTCCGCTTCGCTTCGGACAGGATGACAAAGTAGGGTGAGTGTGGCGGCGGTTGATTATGGAGTGAAACTGCAGATCCCTCCGTTTCGGTCGGGATGACAAAGGGTAGGGTGTGGTGCAAGCCGGATCGGCGTTTCTAAGGCAGGGGCAATCGCCCCGGGGCCAAAAATATCAGTTTCGCCGCAATCACCAGGCTCTCAAATTCCCCTTGACGGAACCCGATATACTATTTCATTCTAGGGATTATCTAACTATGCTTGGCGCCTTCCATCGAGACGACGGCACAGCGACCTGTTTCGGGGGTGCCCATGTAACAGCTGATTCAGGAGTAGACCCAAATCTGCGAAAATGCGCGACCCTTCTATGGGTCACGGCTATCGTGCTTTGTATCAGGGCCCGACTTTAGTCGGGCCGCAAAGGGCTGAGAAATAATTGGGCTTTAGCCCCTGCGGCTCTACCAAATCTGCTGTTACGGTCCACTAGTTGTCTTTAGGGTCAGTCCAGGAGTGTGTCGGAGAGAAGTCCTGACAATTGGTCTAAAAAATAGGAGAGAGATAAATACTGCGGTGCCGCCTTATTACCTTGGAACCGCAGCCAGGGGTCTTGTTCTTGGCATTCGGAGACGGAAAAGGGGCAAAAGGCATGCAGAGGCAGAACATTGCCGTGAATCGCTATGCACAGGCAATGGCAGCACGGAGGCGGAATAGTTTTAAGAGATTGTGCGTGGCGCAGATGAGTTTCCATTCCGAGGTCACCTTGGACACGCCTCGTAGGCGAAATCTTCGGATGCCGCGAGCTTCTTTGATCTGTCCAAAGACTGGTTCGACCGTGGATTTTCGAAGAGCGTAGCGAGCCTTCCCTTCTTGGCTGGCCAGGGCCTCTCTCATGCGGATTGCTTCTTCGTTGCGCGGTGCACTGGGAGGCAGGGGCGCTCCAGGTGGTTGTGGATTGGAGTCAGGTGAAACCAGGACTTCAATTCCCTTCAACGACGGATCCAGCAGGCTGGTCGTGTCCCAATAGCCCGCATCTGCGGTGATGGTCTCTGGAGTGGCCTGGGCGGTGCTGCATACACTTTTTACAAGCGGCAGCAGTTGCTGCCGATCGATCGTTTGTTGGGTTAACTCGGCGGCCACGATGACTTGAGCGTGTGCGTCCACTGCGATCTGGACATTGTAAGCCTGCACAAAGCATTTCTGCCCGTTGTCTCTCATCACCCGCGAGTCGGGATCGACGAAGTTATACTGACGGCCCGGTGTAGCGGCATTCTTTCTAGCTCGTTGGCGCTGCTTTTTCTCCTTCTCGCGCTGCCTCCGATCTTTTGGCGGTTGACTGGTTTGCTCCTCTTTGCTGGGGCGACCGCGTCTGCGCAGGGGAAGGGCGCCAACGGCTTGCAACTGCTCTTTTGCCTCTTGCTCTAGTTCCGTCTTGGCCTGCTGCAGCCGCTGCAAGCGCTTTTGCGCGTTCGCTAAGTCGTCGGGCAACGGATCAGCTGGTTGGCTGACGCCAAAACGTTGGTCTTCTTCTTGATCTGTTTGCTGCGCTTGGTTCAGTAATCGTTCCACTTCGGATCGCCAATGTTGCTCGCGTTCGCTGATCTTTTGATAATCCACGGATCGGTGGGTGCTGGCGTTGGCCTTAATCTTGGTGCCATCGATGGCTACGTTGCCCAACTTCACCAAACCAGCTTTCTGACATAACCTCAAGGCCTGTACGAACAAGCCGGCCAGCGCCTCCAGATGCTCCTGACGAAACGCAGCCAGGGTATCGTGGTCAGGATGCTGGTCGGCAGACAGATAACGAAATGCTAAGTTATCGTAGGTCGCCTTCTCGATCTTCCGGGAGCTAGTTATTCCGATGCAGTATCCGTAGAGCAATAACCGCGTCATCATCAGCGGGTGATACGCCGACAGCCCTCGGCCGTCCTTCCGTTCGTACTCAGCATAGATGGCAGACAAATCGAGTTCATTGACTACATCCGCTATAAACCGTGCCAAGTGGTCTTCCGGCAGCCAGTCTTGTAGCGAAGGAGGCAACAAAAACTCTTGCTCTAGGCTACAAACTCGAAACCGCTTGCTCATAAGTGAATCATACGAAATTCCTGCGCGCGCCCATAAAGGTTTTTTCGCTGATCGCCTATCTATCTCCGACACACTCCCAGTCTGTCCTGCTTCGGTTTGGGTTTGTACTCTGCTCGAACCCCAGGTCGTCCCTAACTCAATAAGAGCTCATGCTCCAATTAAGAATCTTTATGGTGTCGTACAAGTCGTCGCCGGTCCCCGCAGTAAATCCAGCATAGGCAGCCGCCCCGCCGATTGCCGTGGGAATGGCTACGGCATAAGTCCCGGTAAAGACGGCATACTGGGTCAGATCGGTGATGCTTACCTTGAGGTTGACTCCGTCGTAGTTCAGTCGCGCGTGGAAAACATGCCCACCGTGCAGGTTGATGCCGCTGGGCGTAAGGTTGGTCGAGGGCACTGTCGGCGACGCACCCCCAACGTAAACACAGGTTGAATTCGAGCCTTCTCCAGCGTCGCAGGTGAGATGATGCCGGTTCAACGGACCGAACGAACAAGCAAATCCAAGCGACAGCAGGCATCCGCGATGCGATCGCAGGCTAGGTAAATCGTCCGATTTTGTAACATAGACTCTGGATGGAATCCCCGCCCAAACACGAGATCCGTCGAGATGTCCGCGTCCCGCTGCGGAGCACCGGGCGCCGATATGAAGCGGTGCTTCGCCTCAGCGAGGCCCTCTCCGAGTGCCGCGAACCCGAGGACCTGACGAAGATCCTCTCAGACCAGTTACGTGAATTCCTGGAGTTCCTACAGTTTTACATGATTGTCTACAAAGCCCACTCCACGGAAGTCGAATGGGCGGTGGTGGGTCGAGAGAAGAGCCTGGTGGCGGCCTATGCGGATGTACCAGTTCAACAGCGACCATCGTGGCAGGCATACACCACCCAAGAGCCCTTCCATATTCACGACTGGAACACGGATGAAAGAGTACCGGCACGCCTCAAGCAAGGAATTGCCGCCCAGGGGATTGAGGTCGGTCCGCTCGTTTTTGTTCCCCTCACAACGCCGCATCGTCGCCTGGGCGCGTTGGGCATGTCCGGACCTCCTGGAACCGAATACAGTAGCGATGACATTGGCTTCTTGCGAGTCATCGGTCGAGTCGTCGCATTCGCAATTGATGACAATTTCAATCTTCGCCAGGCGGAGGCTGCTCGCGCGGAATTACAGCGTCAGAATGAAAAACTGCAGCGCAGTGAACGAGAGCTGCGCGATGTTATCGAAACTATTCCATCGATGGCATGGGCAGCGGCGGCCAACGGTGCGGCTGAATTTTTCAATCGACGTTGGCTGGACTACGCCGGGCTCATAGCGGAGCACGCACGGGGGTGGGGCTGGACAACTGCGGTTCACCCCGCCGATTTAAAGGTGCTAGTGGAGCACTGGCAAGGGATGTTGGCTTCTGGCACGGCGGGTGAGATCGAAGGGCGTCTGCGCCGTTTCGACGGAGTATACCGCTGGTTTCTTTTCCGCGGGACTCCAGCCTTCGACGAAAGCGGAAAAGTTGTCAAGTGGTACGGAACGAATACCGATATTGAGGAACGGAAAAAAGCTGAGCAGGTTCTCGCCGTCCAGAACATTCGGCTTCAACTACTTCTGAAGCTTACCAGCCAGATCACTTCCAATCTGGAGCTTCGGAAAGTGCTGCGCGCAATCTCGGCCAGTATCCGGGAACTCATGCATTGTGATTTAGTGCACATCTCATTGCCCGACGCAGCCGCAGGAACATTCCGGGTGCACGCATTGGATTTCCCGGAAAGCAGAGGCTTTGTTAAGGAGGAACAACTCATCCCTCCGGCCGGTGTTGTCAGACGAGCCCTTGACAAGCTGGTGCCGGCGGTTAGAAGTACAGCCAACCGCGACGATTTTCCTCCCGATTATTGCGACTTGCTGCTCGCTGAGGGGATTAAGAGTCAATGTGTGATACCTATCGTGAATCAGGGTCGAGCTGTCGGAGTCCTGGCAATTGCTCGGACCACCGACAATTTGTTCACGCCTGAGGATGTCGATTTCCTCAAAGACGCTTCCGGGCAAATAGCCATCGCCATTGAGAATTGCCTCGCGTATCGCGAAGTTTCCGAACTCAAAGAGAAACTGGCCCAGGAAAAGCTCTATCTCGAATCAGAGATCCGGGGCGACATGGAGTTCGGACAAATCGTGGGGAACAGTTCGGCACTCAAGCGCGTTCTTCAATTGGTCGCAACCGTTGCGCCCAGTGACTCAACAGTCTTGCTGCTCGGTGAAACGGGAACCGGCAAAGAGTTGATCGCCCGCGCGATTCACGACGGCAGCCGTCGGAAGGATCGCACGTTTGTGAAGGTGAACTGTGCTGCCATTCCGACTGGTCTCCTGGAGAGCGAGCTGTTTGGCCATGAAAAGGGAGCCTTCACGGGCGCGATCATTCAAAAGATCGGCCGGCTGGAACTTGCTGATCAAGGCACCCTGTTCCTGGACGAAGTAGGCGACATTCCGCTTGAAATCCAACCCAAGCTACTGCGGGCATTGCAGGAGCGGGAATTCGAACGGCTCGGAAGCACACGCACCCGCAAAGTGAACGTTCGGCTTATCGCCGCCACCAACCGCGATCTTGAAAAGATGATGGCTGCGCATGAATTCCGCAGCGATCTGTACTACCGGCTGAACGTGTTTCCGATCCGAATACCGCCGCTGCGGGAGCGCAAGGAAGATATTCCTCTGCTGGTGAGCTATTTCGTTGAGAAATTCGCCAAACAGATGCAGAAGAAGATCGACAGTATTCCTGCGGCTGTGATGAAGGCCCTGCAGACATGGGAGTGGCCTGGAAACATTCGCGAACTGGAGAACCTGGTCGAACGTGCGGTCATTCTCACGCACGGTAGGTCGCTGGAGGCTCCGTTATCGGAGCTACGCAAGGTGAAGGTTGATGACGGTGAGCGTATGCCAGCAGATCAAGACAATATTGCCCGCATTGTGAAAGAGACCATAAAAGCACTACACGCTAACAGCACCGTGGCCGATCAGGATACGAAGAAACAGCGGGATGCGATCGTGCGCGCACTGACTGAATCGAAGGGGCGCGTGGGCGGTAACGATGGAGCCGCGGCGCGCATGGGGATCAACCGCACTACCCTCCTCGCCCGAATGAAAAAACTTGGCATCGATCCGCGAGACTACGCCTGATGCAGTCAGCATAAGTGTCAAAGTTCCGTTGACAGCCTCAACTCTCAGCACCCGATTCCTATTCAGTGTTGAAAATAGAAGTACTTACCGCTTCGAGGATTTGGCATCCGCGTTGCCCTACTGAATCCTCAGGTACAGGTGCGCATGTTGAAGATCTCGCTTGTCGACGGCCAGCGCCAACGCAGGTTGGTTGTGGAGGGCACGCTCGTGGCCCCTTGGGACAGTGAACTCGCACTCGCTTGCGAAAAAGCAAGAGCTGACCTTGACGGCCGCGAACTCATCGTTGACCTGAGAAGCCTAACAGGAATCGGTCCGGAGGGAGAGCGTGTGCTCTTGCAATTGATGAAGAACAAGACCAAGCTCCAATGCGGTGTCTATCTGAGGGAGCTTCTGAGACAACTAGTTCGCAGTACTCGACAGAATACACTGGACACGGGCGATGCCCTTAATGACGCAGATTCGGAAGGCTGAGTGTAAGGGCAATCCGCTTCGTGATGGGACGAGAGCGACTGTCAGCGTCTCGATGACAGCTTTGACACCTTCCTCCTGATCCCGACGCCCCGTATGCGTCGCCACCCTATTTTCAATAGCTTACCGGAAGCCGAAGTTGGCACGCGTATTGCACTCAGGCAGGGCGAGCGAACCGCCGACAACCGTGGGAGTACAGCTTCGGACGATTCATGCTCAGCACTCAAACAGAGAGGAAACTTTCTATGCAAACACTTCAAGCTGACTACTTCACTGCTTATCGCAACGTGAAGCTGACGCGAGACGCCAACGGCGTGCTGATAGCCCAACTCCACACCAACGACGGGCCGTGTGTGATGACCGCACGTACTCACACGGAGTTTGTCGAGGCCTTCTACCGTATTTCGCAAGACCGGGCAAACAAGATCGTAATCCTAACCGGAGCGGGCGGGGAGTTCATTACTGATGTCGATTGGTCATCTTTCGGCAACGCCGCCGATCCCGGCGTCTGGAGCCAGATTCACGACGAAGGCGTTCAGGTTTTGGAAAACATAGCCAACATACGTGTGCCGGTCATCGCGGCGATCGAGGGACGAGCGCATATTCACTCCGACTATGCGCTGCTCGCTAATGTGATTGTGGCTGCCGAGGGGGCGACCTTCCAGGATGTGGGCCATTATGCCGTTGGTATTGCACCCGGTGATGGAATCTTTACCACGTGGAGTTATCGCGCTGGCGCAGGACGAGCCGAAGCGTTTCTTCTGAATCCGCAACCATTAAAGGCGCGTACCGCTCAGGAGTGGGGAGTCGTGGCTGAGGTCGTGCCGAACGGTAAGGCTCTCGCCCGGGCACGCGAATTGGCCGCGCTCTACTTGAAGGCCCCCGAGGTAACTCGGCGTAACACGCGGGTCCACTTCATCCAGCCCCTAAAAGAGCGCATTGTGCGGGAAGTAGGCTACGGACTATCGCTTGAAGGAGCATCAGCGGCCGACCTGGTGAAGTCGATGCAATCAAAAACGGAACGCGAGGCTTCAACAGCCGAAGTCGCATGAATATGGAATTCATCTGGCCGCTTGCCGCGGTGGCGACCGGCCGGAGAATTCCGCATATCACCAGTCACGATGGAAAACCTTCTCGGAGGAAACCGGCATGAACAACACCAAGAACATTCGTCCGTACAGCGATCCAAACAGTCGCAGGTAGAAGACGGACAGACAGTTGTCTTTTGGGGTGAGTCCCTTCCAGTCCTGCTTCGGTTTGGGTTTGTACTCTGCTCGAACCCTAGGTCGTCCCTAACTCAATAAGAGCTCATGCTCCAATTAAGAATCTTTATGGTGTCGTACAAGTCGCCGCCGGTTCCTGCAGTAAATCCAGCATAAGCAGTCGCCCCGCCGACTGCCGTGGGAATGGCTAAGGCATAAGTCCCGGTAAAGACGGCATACTGGGTCAGATCGGTGATGCTTACCTTGAGGTTGACTCCGTCGTAGTTCAGTCGCGCGTGGAAAGCATGCCCACCGTGCAGGTTGATGCTGCTGGGCGCAAGGTTGGTCGACGGCACTGTCGGCGACGCGCCCCCAACGTAGACACCGGTTGAATTCGAGCCTTCTCCGGCGTCGCTATGCATGTCGAACTTGACCGCGACGCTGTGCTCGATTTTCGCCCCTCCGGCTCCCGGCAAGTCTACTCCGTACCCCAGCCCTCCCCCTGCCGAACCGACTGCATGCAGCCCTGCCGATTGCACGACAAAGGTAAATCCCTCGCCCGCCTCGCGGCTCAACACGAAATCGAAATCACTGCTGAACTTATTGATCGGCACGGGGGTTGAGAAAAATGCGCTACTTGCCTCAAGTCCGGCATCTGTGGCCAACAGCAAGGTTCCTCCAGTGATTGCAGCCTGACCATTGAGGCTGATTTCTGATGCGGGAGTGAACCCGGTAAGGAAAGCTGGCTCCCCGGGTATGCAGCACTCCGAAGAGGTTAATTGCCAGTCAAGGATGGTCTCGACCACGGTCTTCCCACCCGTGCTGCCGGTAAAGCCCGCGAATCCCGTGGGCCCGCCAAGTATGCCGGCAATGTCAATGGTGAACGGATGGCTCAGAGTCGCATGCGTTGACTTGTCGGTGATGTTGAGCGTCAGAGTCGATCCGTCATAGAGCAGCTCCACGTGGAAGGTATGCCCACTGTGCAGATCGATGTTACTCGGCAGGTTAATCGACGGTGTCGTCGGTGCTGCTCCGTTCACGTAGAGCCCAGTAGAACTACTTCCTTCCCCGTCGTTATTGTGCAGGTCGAACTTGATCGCGACGCTGTTGGTGATGAAGGGACCGGACTGGCCTATGGCCGGCAATCCATAACCGAGTCCACCGCCCGGGGAGCCGAGGGCGTTCGGACCATTCGACTGCAGCACGAAAGTGAACCCGTCCGCATCGGTTCCTGGCGTGTCTTTGCCCCCCAACTGGAAATCGAACTCGGTCTGGAAGGAAGATAAACCAATGGGCGTGTAGTCAAACACGCTCCGGCTTTCATTCGTTCCCCCGTCGGTAAGCTGCAGGGCGGTACCCTGGATGGTCGCTCCTCCGTTCAGCGCCACCCTCCCAGCGGCGCTCGCAAATCCGCTGGCAAAATTAATGGATGCGCCACTCGGCGTCCCAGTCCCCGCCAGGAATAGCATCTGCGTCGCGATGCCTGCATTGAGATCATTGTCATTCATCAACACCGTGCCGGTGAGCGGACCGGCTTCCGTAGGCATGAAGCTGATGCTCAGGTCACAGCCTGCGCCGGGCGCTAAGGAGAAGCTTACGTCGCAGTCGGCAGGCGTCCCAGGGCCAGTCTCCTGGACGAAATCCGGGTTTTGCTCCAGCAGCAGCCTGCTGAAGGATAGCGGCTTGTTGCCACTGTTTCCGATGGTATGCGTTTGCGGGCTATCGCTGCTGGTGGTGCCCACAATCGTTGTGGCGAACGTTGTGGCGAAGTTATAGTTGGAATACCCGGCACGCCTCAGTTCGCTGATCACCTGGTGGCTGGCGAATTGGGAAAAGTACACATTCCCGGCAGCATCCAATGTGATTCCCTGAGGCTGGTCGAGACCGCTGGCTATCGTCCTTGGCGCGCCACCTCCGGCCGGCACCTCGAATATCTGCTGATTGCCAAAGTCGGAGACGAAAAGGTCACCTGCCGCATCCACCGCGATCCCATAGGAAAATTGCAAATTACTCACTACCGTTGTCTGCGCACCGCCGCCCGCCGCCACTCGCTCCACCCGATGGTTGGCGAAATCCTCAACGAACACGTCTCCTGCGCTGTCCACGGCGACCGCGAATGGGAAATTCCATCCCCTGCCAATCGCAATTTCGCAAGCGCTGCTGGTGCAACCGGCCGGCAGCTCCACCACCCGGTTGTTGCCGGAATCCGCCACGTACAGATTGCCTGTACCGTCCACCGCAATGCCGTACGGCAGGTAGAATCCGCCATCCAGCGTACGTTGGCAGCTGCTGGCCGCGCAGCCCTGCGGCACTTCGACCACCATATTCGTGCCCGTGTCTGTGACGTAAAGAGTTCCCGCCCCATCGATGGCCACTTCTTGCGGACTGGTAAATCCGAATCCCACCGTCTGCAGCGTGCCGTCATCCCATAACTTGTACACGGCCGGCTTCACATTTTCGTCTGCGCGCTCGCCGTTGGGGAAAAACAAATCGCCATATCCATCGATCGCCACTCCACCCCAAAAAATATCGGCATTCTGGTCGCCGACCAGCTGAAACGGAGGGGTTCCGTCGAACGAAATCTGCGGCCCCATGGCCACTCCGTGGATAAGCGTCGTCGTCACCACGTTCCCGCTCCCATCGGTGATCTCGACGGCGCCGGGGCGCAGTCCGGGGAATCTGGGCGCGAATATCACCCGCACCACACACGTCGAGCCGGCTGTCATACTGCCCTGGCAGGTGCTGCTAACCGGACTAAAATCACCGCCGAACGCACCCACGGTCAGTACCCTGGGTGTGCCCAAGATGCCGCTCCCGGTTACCTTATAGTTCAGCGTCATGGTTGCGCTGCAGGGCGCCGGCGCGGTCTTGGCCCCCTGGCAAATATTGACATTTCCGAAGTTGACCGGCGAGCCAGTGAAGGTAACTATTTGCCCGCACAGCAAACTCGCGGTCGAGAGAAGAACGCCCACCCAAAGCAAGCGAAGGAACGCAAACCAAGTCAGTTTTTTCACAGGATAGTCCCAACGCAACACACAACCGGTATCGGGCGAGACGCAACGTGGGATCAGGTCGTGTCCGGTTATAGGGCAGGCCACCTTTTTGCGGCGGCAGCGGGTTATGGGCTTTCAAGCCGCTTCAGCACATATCGATCGAGCGCGAAGACTTCAATACCGCGGGTCGGGCAAACACCAGGGACAGCACGGCGGTGAGGAGGAGCGTTCAGGGGATAACTACGGGTGCCGCGAGAAGCGATAGCAGTCTTCTGACAAGCTCGTGCGAAATCTTCGCTGTCCTGATTGCTTGATCCTCTGTTAAGCTCGCTCTGATGCGTTGGCGGACCAAATACTTCTGGACCCTTGGCGTTTTCATCGCCTTCGTGACCGCGTCAGTCTTCGACGCTCGTCCTTCCGTCGCGGGCCGCAACGCCGGAGGTGTCTCCGGGCCGCCTGCTCTTAGCGCATCCGTTGAATCGACGCCTGTCATAAAGCTTCCGCAATTGCATTTTGACTGGTCTGGTCGTGTTCTCCAATCTGCAAATACCACGCTCTGTCTCCGCGGCAGTCGAGTCCGTGTCGGATCGCGCGAACGCGCGGGCGCGGCTCCACCAAACTACGGTCCACTCCATCGACGTCCTCCTCCTAGCGCTTCCTAAGCATTCCTCACAATCGGTTGCGGTCCCTGACGAAGCGCACACGCGTGCGTTCTCGTGCGGTGTCTCTTTGGGCCGTACGTTTTTCCAGAACTGGGAAATTCGAGGAAATGAGTCTATAGGAGAGGCTCTGGTATGGAGCTATTTAGAGATTCGCATTTTGACTTCCTGGGCAGGAAGTGGTGGTTCATCTTGCCGTCGTTGATTCTTATCCTGGCCGGACTTGTCAGCATAGTTGCGCATGGCGGTCTGCTGTATGGCATCGACTTTAAAGGCGGCGCCCAAATGGAGGTGCGCTGGGAAAGCGCGCCACCCATCGAGCGCATACGGGCCGCAGTCTCGTCTCGGTTAACCGGCGTGTCCGTCGTGGCTGCGCACGATCTTACCAACTCCAACGAAGTTCTCGTCTCGGCTAAGCTCCCAACCGTGGGAGACATAGCGGGAGTGCGGCAGACGATTGAACAAGCATTGTCCACGGTGAACACGCAATATTCCATCCGCAATTTCGAGGTGATCGGACCTCAGATCGGTGCGGATTTACGCCACCAGGCACTCATGGCAACGGCGGGGGCGTCGGGCGGTATGCTCCTCTACCTTTCCTACCGCTTCCGCCCAGCGTATGGTGCGGCCGCAGTGCTGGCCATGGTGCACGACGCCCTTATCACCATTGGCCTGTTTTCACTGCTCCATCAGGAAATCTCACTCACAGTGGTAGCCGCCCTGCTTACACTGGTTGGCTATTCTATGAACGACACTGTTGTGGTATTCGATCGCATCCGGGAAAATCGTCGCATTCATGGGCGTGAGCCTCTCGCTGAAACGATCAACCGCAGTATCAATCAGACACTCAGCCGTACCGTCCTTACTTCCGGACTAACGCTGCTTACGGCTCTTTCACTGCTGCTCTTCGGCGGCCCGGTTTTGCATGGATTCTCTCTTGTTCTCGTGATAGGGATCGTCGTCGGTACTTTCTCATCGATCTTCATCGCCAGTCCGATTTTGCTTGCCTGGGAAGACCGGCGCGCTGGTTCGAAGGTCCGCCACAGCTCTTCGCCGACCGGAGGCCCGCGATGAATCGACGACTCATCCGCAAGACTCTGTTCATTATCACCATCATGTTGGCCAGCGCCTTCGCCATTCTCCGCTCGCCTTTGCGGTTGGGCCTTGACCTGCGAGGTGGAGTTAGCTTGATCCTCCGCATTAAGACCGAGAACGTGTCTCGGGAACAACAGCGAGAAGTTGTCGAGCAAACGCGCAAGATACTGGAACGCCGTATTAATGCCTACGGGCTCTCCGAAGCGCCAGTCCAGCCCTATGGCAGCCGGGGAAACGAACTATTGGTGCAGCTTCCGGGGGTCAGCAATCCCTCTCGAATTAAGAACTTGCTTGAGAGCCCGGGAGTTCTGGAATGGTATTCCGTCGAGGATGGTCCCTATTCCGATCCAACGGATGCCGTGGCGCAGCACGGGGGCGAAGTGCCCTCCAACCTTAAGCTGATTGGAACCAAACCAGCCGTGGGACAAGAGCGCAGTTGGTACCTGCTGGATAGTCAGCCGATAGTCCGTGGTACAGACCTACGCGATGCCCAGGTAGCCGCCGATACCATGGGGCAACCTGTCATTGCCTTCACCCTAAGCCGTGACGCGGCGGCCCGTTTTCAGCAATACACAAAAAACAATATCGGGCGGCGTTGTGCGATTGTACTCGATCAGGAAATCCTCAGTGCCCCAGTGATTGAAGGTGTCATTCGCGACTCGGGTCAGATTCGCGGTCCGCGAAATCTCGAGGAAGCTGCGGACCTCGCAGCCAACCTCCGCTCAGGTGCTCTCCCGGCGGCCATCGAAGTAGCGCAGGAGAGGACTGTGGGGGCATCTCTGGGTGCGGATTCCATCCGTCACGGCCTGCAAGCGGGTGGGGCCGGCCTTGCCGCCGTGGTTGTGGCTATGATGCTTTATTACCGCAGGGCGGGGGCAAACGCATTACTTGCGTTGCTATTGAACGGGGTACTGCTTGTAGCCGGTTTGTCATGCTTCGGGGCTGTACTGACGTTGCCGGGAATCGCCGGCGCAGTCCTTACCATCGGCATGGCCGTTGACAGCAATGTTCTTATCTTTGAGCGCATTCGTGAAGAGATACGAGCGGATAAGTCCGCTCCGGCGGCATTGGCGACCGGGTTCTCCAAGGCCTTCGCCACGCTTGTGGATACTCATGTGACGACCGTTATCTCGTGCTTTTTTCTGTTCTTTTGCGGGACCCCGTCGGTAAGGGGATTCGCAGCTACTCTGGCGATTGGCTTGGTGACCAACCTGTTCACGTCTGTATTTGTTTCAAGAGCGGCTTTCGATTGGGAATTGTCAGGGCGAAGACGAGCCGCGAGATTGAGCATCGGATTGGCGCCAACCCCTCGACCGCTATGACCAGTTGTCCAAACGAAAGCCATGCTTACGATGAATACGGCAGCCAACTTTGACCAGAAATCTTGCTTTCAGGGGGTTGAAGAACTATCCCTTGGCCCCCTGGCACGCTCGACTAGTTCATGAATCGTACCGACGATCACAGCGGGCTCATCAATCGGAACCATGTGAGTGCTGTTCCACGCAATAATATGCCTACTGTTGCGTGATAGGTTCAATAGTTCCGCTTGAAGCTGCACGTAAGCTGGAGCTGCGTTCGCCGTGCTGATTACTGCCAAATCGATGTTTCCAAGCGGATGTGCTTGTCCGCGTGTCATGCTCTTAATACGAGAGTGGCAGTCGACAAACATTTCATGGTTAGCACGAATCGGATGCCGAGACAGAGCCCAGCGATGAAGTTCTTGATCACGCTCTGGCAATCTCGTGAAATTCGAGTTGTCTTCAAAATCTATAGCAATGGGCGCTTTCGATATGAGTACTGGCGGACTGTACCCACTGTGGGAACTACTCGGGTTTGAAGAATGCATGGGAGCGGGATTGGCAATCGGTTCGAACGCATGGTCCACGACAACCATCCCGACGATGTTGTCCGGGTATCGTGCGGTATAAAGACGCTCCCAAAGAGCTCCTACTGAAAAACCGACAAGAACATAGGGACCATTGATCGGCGTCTTCGTGATCAAGCGATGGATTTCATCGACTCTATCATCGCAAGTTGGCAATGAGTCCTTTATGGGCGCAGACTTCGATGAAACTGTACTCGCGGTGACTCCGAAGGGATCGCTCCATGCAGTTCCTGACGGGTCGAACGTGCAGACCCGAGTGAACTTCGCTACTTCCGGCTGGACTAACCCCCAATCGAAGGAGAAGGCAGCACCCACGATCATCACTGTTGGGCTTCCTTGGCCGATACAGTACAAGTGGACACGATAGCCGCCTACATCAGTGAGAATGCCTGGCGGCGCTGGCGCTGATGTGTTTGGAGCCTGACTTTCTACGCTCAAGGCCGACGATAGTAGCAGCGCTAGACAGGTGGCCGCACGAAGCAGGTTGCTGCATGCATGAACAGCGCGAAAGTGATGCGTATCGGATAGCTGTAGGATTGTTGTCACCTTTGTCTCTATCAATAGATTGCGCGAAGCACATACGCACACAACCGAAGAGCGGTTGTGCGTGTCTCCCAGATACGGGAGTTCGGGCCATTCAAAATGCTAGCGTAGAGAGTCTAGCGTGATGCTTCCCCCCTCTTTCTGGGGTCCTTCAGAGTGTGGACAAGCATTCGTTCTGCACCGCGGCTGGAAAGAACGCTATTCCAGCGGACGACTCCGCCACTGATCACAATCCCCGAAGGAAACGAGTCGGCATGAAAGGCCCGCAGTTCAACATCCGGCACAATGAGCATGTAGACGTGCCGCGGCAGGTTCTGTCGCCAGGAGTTCAAAGCCATAAGAATCTCATGGGACGGTACGTCGTCACGGCCCGTGTTCGCCTTCCAGCTGGTAATTGCGTAGATGGGCTGTTGCGGTGCAAACCTGGCCAGATCGAGGACAACATCTGGAGCGCTTGGAGCCCAAAGGGTGAAGGGAACTAAAAGGATAGTGCCGCTTACCAATGAGATGGAGCGGGGTAACAGTGTGCTGTTACTAATCGAATGTCCGTGTAGTCCGCTAAGGGGGACCCTCCCTCCGACCGCCGTTTGCCGTGCCAACGCTGCTTGCATGGGCGGCAGATCGGCCGTTTGTGTCCAGCCAGGCTGTTGTGCGATTGCGGTTAGTTTAGATAACGTGTCTTGCGTTGTGGCCTTCCCCAACTCTGCCGCGAGCGCTGCGCAGCGCATCGCGGCGGCGAATAAAACACTTGGGGATGCACTGATATCTTTGCCCTCGAAAGCTTTTCCGCTAATAAGCAGGGGGAGCGTAGTGGCATTTTGCGTGGCGCACAGCTCCAACGCCAGTTGATTGAACCCGGGATTCTCTCCTTCTAAACCATCGATAACCTGATCAATGGCAAAATGACTTTGTGCATCGTAGGGATAGTCACGTAGCAGCGTACGCACTTCCGCTTCAGCCGAGTTCGGCTCATCTAACCCCAAGAGCGCTCGTACCAGCAAGACTAGAGCCAGCTTCCTTTCCGGCGGCTGGGGTGCCGCGAGGTACCTCACCAGTGTGGCGCGAGCCGGCTCGTATTGTTGCCCGAAAATGCACAACTCGCTCAACGCCAGCAGCTCTTTGGGATCCGTCGCGTATGCGGAGGTTTCGCCCGAGAGTGCCCGGCAATTACGAGAGGCGTCGGCCATCCCGATGCCGAGCGCAAATCTGTCCGCGTCTGTCAGATCGCCCGATTGGGCTCTCGCCGCATTGAATGGCGCCATTGCAGCTTTATAGGCCTCAGACGGAGAAAGTTGCGTAGAACTTCCCTGAGCCATGCCTCGATCGCCCGTCAAGGCGAAGAGAACGCTCAAAAGAACGGCCATTCTCCGGATGCTATTCAATCCTCCGCGCGCAGGCGCAAGAGCTTTAGCGAGTAGGCTGTCTGCGCGGGGTGTTGTCACTTTCCGATTCATCAAGTGGATCTACTATTGATGTATGTAACGCAACTATTGATGTAAGTAATGTTACTATAGCAGTAGTGGATGATAATGACGAAGGCGAACAACCGTCGGCGCGAAGCAACGCTGGCGTGGTGATTGTGCATGGAAAAACACTGCCCAAGTCAGAACGGTGACACCATGGTTTTGAAACTGATCCTGGAAGAGGTTATCTTTATTTGAAGATATGTAGCTTATGACAGACTGGTTCGCACGCCCCGTCCTACACGTAACGAATGTTGAGGCTTCGCTCCGCTTTTACGTTAACCGGCTCGGCTTCACGAGCCCCTGGCGCTACGACGAGGACGGCAAAACGCATGTCGCACAGGTCGACCGGCAGGGCTGCGCCCTTATCCTGGCCGACACGTGGCCGGAGAAGATTGGCAAGGGGCTGATGTTCATATCCCTAAACGTCGAGCCGGCGACGGGCGAGGCCGCGGTCGCCGCGTTGGATGCGCTGCGCGCGGAACTCGAGGCCAAGGGCGTTCCGGTCAAGGAGGGTTCGTGGGGCTACCGGCTCCTGGTGGTCGATGATCCCGACGGCAATCAACTCTTCTTCAACTATCCGAGCGAGACTGCGTCCGGCAAGATTGCTAGAGAAAACTGAGGGGGACGAACGAAAAGTAACCCACTATAGACGGGAACAGACCGGACATTGGGGTACTCTTCGTCTGTCCCCCTCAGCTGTCCCGATGCGGCGCGAAACACCCAATCCGTGGAGTTCTCCGGCTCCGAGCGCCTTCAGGATGAGGAGATCGAGAGTGCCTTGAAGAAGACTTGTCTGTTTGGGCCTCATTCCAGTCCTATTGAATGACTATACGAGTGTGAACTCCTTCATACAGATTGTCAATAGGAGGATGGACTTCAGACGGCTCTTATTCGGTTGACGTGGCGCGACGAGGATGAATGCCTACTAGGCCACCGCGGCTCGTTCTCGCTGAATTAGCGAATCAAAAACCGGCCTCCGGGCCTATTTCATCGCCGAATAGTCCGTCGGACGCATGTAGACTTCGTCTACATTGTAGGTTCCGTTTACTTTTTGAATCAGGGGTATCGCGGCTTTCCTATATGGCAGAAACGTTGGGTCCGCATGCAACGAATCCCAATTCTTTTTCGCCTCATCGAGGCTGGGATGAGCCACAATGTAGATGAATGTATCCTTCCAGGCGGGGTCGTCATTGGGTACCCAGTAGCCGACGACGTGGAGATCATGCTTTTCCTGTAGCTTCGAAACGTCCCGAAAGATAGTTTCGAGTTCCGGCACTTTGCCCGGCATCGTATGGTAAACCATCAGCTCGAAGACGCGATCGCTCTCTGCTCTCACTTCATTCAGGTACATGAGGCGGCCCGTTAAGAGAGATCCCATCGCAAAGGAAATGAGAGCCGCGACGAAGACCTTCCAAGCCGTGAGTCTAGAATTTGTGAGAGTGTGGAAAAGTATTCTGGCGTTCATCCTCATGGATTCATCCTCTCGACGAACTTGTTACGCCTTCGCTGGTCCCGCTCCGTTGTAAAGCGTTCGGCGGTTACATAGTTCATCGAGCCACCGAAGCCGGGATTCGCCTGTCCAGCGCAAATCAGTCAAGCCGCCGTACTTCCTTTCGTGAACCACCGGACGCTGAAAGAAATTGGCAACCCTACAAGGATCATGTGTACCAGCAGGCCCAGGACCAAACCACCATACTGGTAAGGGCCCCGGGCATGGAGGGCGGAAAGGGGCAGAACGATAAGCCGCATCACCAGTTCCACCGCAACCCCAAAGAAGAGCCCGCATACCAAAGGATGCTGTCTCAAGAAAACCAGCTTTCGGCTGGCCATATAGTAGACCGCCGCAACGGAGAATGCGATAAAGAAGTGCAGCAGAACACCCAGCAGGTAGACCGCCGCTCCTCCGTGGAAGGCCTGCGGTCCAAGCAGGCCAGCGGCAATCGCCAGCGGAGTTTTCGGTCCGAACAAGATGAAGGCTTGCGTAAGATCCAAGACGCCCGCAAGCAGACCGCCGACTGTGATTGCCAACAAGGAGTGTCTTGTTCTCATTGACACTGGTGCAGGATCGCCAGGGATACTGCGAACGACATATGCCGCGTCCATACGCTCCGAACCTCCTCGAGGTGCAGCTTCTATTCCTAGGCAGTTGGCCGTGAGCGCGCCATCTTTAGTCAGGCAACGGCTACGGCCATGTTCATGAACGGTATCAGCATGCAGCAAGCGGTGCGCTCGGGAGACTCTCTGGTGGGGAAAGGTCTGGGCCAGAATCCGTTTGTTCGTTGACTCTATTCGGTACCCCTTCCGGTCGAGAGAATGTTAGATAATTCATTGACCGCGCCGGCATAGGTCGCCCACTCAGCATGGTAGCGATGTTCAACGGCCTGGTCGAGCTCCATGTTCATGAACAGACCCTTGCCATTTCGAAGAGCTCAAACGGGATACCGCATAGGCATCCTGATTGCGCCGATATTCGCTGTTCCGGCGGCGCTGTCTGTACTGGAGGTATACGTCCGGTCCAAAGTGGAGCAGCACCCGGTCACATGGCAGCATCTGGTCTACGGAGGAAGCGAGTGGCTACTCGTAGGCATGTTTACGCCGCTCATCTATCAGTTGGGAAAATTGTTTCCTTTTTCGCGAGCGCACTTTAAAGTCTGGCTCATCGTTCATTCGGCAGGCGCCCTGGTGCTGTGCGCAGCTCTCGGTTCCTTAAACTTTTGTTTGGGAATGCTCCTGCATGCCTTCCCACCTCAGAGATCTCTGGTTGTCGCTTATTTCACCTGGATGCTAAGCGGGTTGCCCTTCGTCGTCTCCATCTACTTTGCATTACTCGGATGCGTGCATGCCTACTCGTATTTCGTCGAAGCCAGAACGCGTGAAACGGATGCCGCGAGGCTTGAGGCTCAGCTCTCTGAGGCAAGGCTTGGCGCTCTGAGGATGCAGCTTAACCCTCACTTTTTGTTCAATAGCCTTAATGCGCTTTCCGCGCTTGTCCGTGAGCAGGATACGCCGGCAGCCTCTCGGATGCTTGAGCTGATTGGCGATGTGTTGCGTCAGGTGCTACGGCCTGATCAACCACATGAGATTCCGCTATCGGAAGAAATGGCATTTCTCGCCCAGTATCTTGCGATCGAGCAAGTTCGATTTTCCGATCGCCTTGAACTGCGGTGGGATCTTCAACCTGGTGCGCTCCGCGCTCTTGTTCCGAGTTTCATCATGCAGCCCATAGTGGAAAACGCGATCAAACATGGAGTACTCAATCATGCCGAAGCAGGCGTGATCGAAATCTCCGCAAAGGTCCTGGGAGAATCTGTTGAGTTGAAAGTGCGCGACAACGGAAAAGGTCTTAAACCATCGACAGGCAGAGCCGGTGTCGGCTTGTCGAACGTTACAGAGAGATTGCGAGCTCTCTATGGTAACGGCGCCAGGCTCTCGCTTGATTCACTCTCCACCGGTGGTACAGAGGCCACCATAACCATGCCCCTTCGTGTAGGTCCGGAATGAACTCCCTTCGCGTTCTGGTGGTCGATGACGAACCTCTCGGGCGTCGAGCCATTCGACAGCTCTTGCTGTTGCACTCCGACAGCGTGGTTGTGGGGGAAGCTCGAAACGGCCGCGAGGCCATCCGGCTTATCCAGGAACTAAAGCCTGATTTGGTCTTTCTGGACGTTCAGATGCCTGAGATTGACGGTTTTGCGGTTCTGAGAGCGATCGCGCCGCAGTGTTTGCCACTCGTGATATTTGTCACCGCTTTCGATACGTTCGCAGTGCGCGCTTTTGAGATTAACGCACTTGACTATCTTGTAAAACCTCTTCATGAGGCGAGATTCAGAGACGCGCTCACCAGGGTTCGCGAACGGTTTCGTTCCAAGGAAGCGATTGAGCTGTCGAAACGCTTGTCGCAACTTCTCTCAGACGGGAGTCAATTTGTCGAGAAGCCAATTGAGCCTGCAACCAGACTACTCATCGGCACCGGTGGCGCGGATCTAATCCTCGATACCTCAGAGATTGACTGGATAGGTGCTGAGGACTACTACGCCGCGGTGTATTGTCGAGGTCGAAAGCACCTTGTGCGTGAGTCGCTGGCATCGCTTGAAACTCGATTGGACAGCTCTCAATTCCTGAGGGTTCATCGGACGGTGATCGTGAACCTGGCGCAGATCCGTGAGGTAAGCACTGACTCGGAAGGTAGCTCATTCCTGTTGCTGCGCGACGGAGTTAAGGTGCCGCTAAGCCGCCGGAACCGGGCAGGAGTGACGAAAGCCCTGCGCCAGTTCAGAGCATAAGCGGCGCAGACGGCGAAGCACATCACCCGGTGCGCGGCTCACAGAGTTTGCGTCAGAACTGGAGAAGAAACCGCAGATCTCTCCACTGCGCTACCCGGATTTCCAGTTGAGCGTGGCGTTGGCGAACTTCATGCGGCTTTCCTTGATGAAAGCCGCACACGTGGTCGTGTCCAGTGCAGCGAGGCAGGAAAACCGGGTACGCTCCGGTCGAGATGACAAATCTGTGGCTAGGAGATGCGCCCTTTTTCCATGGAGAAACCATCCCAACCTCCTAAACAATTTGTCATCTCGACCGGAGCGTAGCGCAGTGGAGAGATCTGCGGTTTATTTCTCCAGTTCTCACACAGACTCTAAAACGCATAGCGCCCAGAATGCAGAGCTAATTCCCAGCATACCTATTCTTTAAAGGGTAAACGTGATGGCGAGTGACTAATGGTCATACCATTTTTCGCATCAGTAGTCCGGAGCCGAAACGAGTCTCGATCGTTCCGATAACGTTGAAACCACATGCACTGTAAAAGTCGTAGGCGTGGGGATTGCCGATAACGCAGAGCGCAGCAGATCCTTGTGTGCGGACAATTTGGACACAGTGGTCGACCAGCGATCTTCCAACACCACAGCGCCGGACGTCTGGGTCAACGAACAAGGCGTCTAGTTCGACCCCTCCATCCGGCCTTGGTAGCAACGCAGCAAATCCAACGATCACGCCGTTTTGTTCCGAGACGAACACCGTACCCGCAGCGATCTGATCTATCGGCAATTCAATCGCGTCGGGGTGGGCGAGTAAGGCGTCACGATCGCCAGCATTGGTAAGAGATGCACGCAATTGTAGGGCCTCAAGCTCTTTTTGCTCAGAGATGACCGCGCAGCGAATGAGGAACCCACTCACAGCTCAGGAGTGTAGCATCCCACGCGTAACCCTTACTTACTCAAAACAGAGGATTGACTCCATTCTCCCGTCCCCTTCGATCAACAATGCTCCCGGGAGTGTACGGCCTTCCGGGCGAGTAGGCGCTCATTGAACTCGCCGGTGATCGGAGCTTCATCGCTTCCTTTCGTTGTCTCCTGGTATGCTGTATGCTACATAGTTGGCAAACCCGATAGTGGTGAATGGGCATGTATATGTAGGCTCAAAGCACGAGGTGGATGTTTACGGCCTGCTGCCCGTTCAATGAGAGCACACGGAGAGATCGCAATCAGCTGGCAGCGCTCCGGACGTTCGGATGACTAAGGTGCGGAGGAGCCGTCGACGGCTGGCCAGGACTCCCAACACCAGAGCCGTGATGGAACCAGAGAGCAGCAGAAGCAGAGGGCGACCCAGATCTGAGCGCATCAACTCCAGCCGGTTTTTCCGCCAAGTGAAATCTGTATGAAACCGGCTCCGTCTCGGAGCTTAACCATTTGTATGTAGTCGACTATTCCGAACGAAGCGCCTGCATTGGTTCAATCGAAGCAGCGCGGCGAGCCGGGAGGAATGCGGCGGCGAGAGAAACGAGCAGCATGCCCAATCCGGCGGCAACAAAGCTGAATGGGTCGCGGGGTGAAAGACGAAAGAGCATGGAAGCCATCAGTTTTGATGTGAACCATGCGAGTGGGAGTCCGAGGATCAGACCGGCGACGACCACGTAGAGACTCTCGCGAACGATCATCCACAGCACCTCGGCACGGGTCGCGCCAAGCGCCACGCGTAGACCTATTTCGATGGTCCGGCGCGAGACGCGGTAGGCAAGTGTCCCGTAAAGTCCGACGGCAACCAGTGTCGCCGCGAGAGCACCGAAGAAGACGGCCAGCCGCGCGAATAGAGCTGGCATCAGATAAGTTTCCTCAAAGCCGGTCTGGAGAAGCTGGGGCTTAGTGAGTGGAGCGTTGGGATCGAGATCGCGGACGACGCGGCGAACAGCAGGAAGAAGGCTGATTGGGTCGCCCGACACTTGAATTTCGACATCCATATTTTGAATTACATGTTGCTGCCGGTAGCTACCCCAGATCATGGGCATCGCGTCTTCATCACTAGAAGCGTATTTGCTGTCCCGGGCGACTCCCACGATGGTAGCAACGTGCTTGGGATCGCCGACCGTATGGCCAATAGGAAAAACTCCCTTGAGATAGCGATCGACGAGGGTCTGGTTTACTACGACCACCCTCTGAGCCGTCTGCGTGTCGGATTGACGGATGTCGCGGCCGGCGACAATTGGAATTCCTAGAGTGGCGAAGAAGTCGGGACCGACTAGATTACTCCGCAGCATGTTCCTGCCGTTGTCCCATGGGTATAAATATCCGTCGATGGTGAGAGGAGCGTTGTCTGACCAGCCGGTGCCGGGACGAAGTTCAGCAAGAGTCACGGACTTTACCCCGGGCAGGGCCCGCAGACGCTCTGTAAGTTGCGTGTAGAACGCCAACGACTGCGCATAGTGGGGGGCGCCCACGGGATGAACGCCCACGGCGAGCACCCTTTCGGCGCGCATGCCCAGGTCGACGTTTTGGTAGTTGCGCAAGCTGCGAAGCAGCAATCCAGAAGCGAAAAGCAGGACGACGCAAAACGCCATCTGGAGGGCGACGAGGACTTTTCCCGTCAACATTCGCTCGCGGGTCGAGGTGGTTTGCCCGCCCGAAGACTTCAGAACAAGTCCCACCTCCGCGCGGCCCGCAGTACGCAGGGGCGCAAGTCCGAACAGCAGTGCCGAAAGCCCCGAAATGGCCAGGGTAAAGAGAAACACTGGTCTGTCTGGCGAGAGACTCACTTCCAACTCAGACCAGACGCCGAGCAGGCGAGTGGCTTCAACGGCAAAGAACCAGCCGAGCAGAGATCCAACTGTGACGAGAATGACGCTTTCGGTCAGCAATTGCCAAAACAGCTGCCCCCGGGCCGCGCCAAGCGCGATTCGCAGGGCAAATTCGCGCTCGCGCACGGAGCTGCGCGCGACCAGAAGCATGACGATGTTCACACAGGCGATAACTAGCACCAGCGCGACCATACCCATCAGAATGCGCAGAGGGTCCCGGTATTGACTGCTCGAAGTGCCCAAGCCCTGAGCGGGCACCAGCGTCAGCTCCAGCTTCTGGCCCTTTTTCCTGTCTTCGGTACCTGTAGTCTCGTATGCGGCATGATTAAAGAGAGGATTCATCCGCGCCAATGCTTGTTGCTGGGTGACACCGTCCTTCAAGCGCGCCATCAACAGCAGGCTCCACCAGTTCGGGCTGGAGTAGAGCGTATTCTGGCTGGTTGCGGGTACCCCCCAGGCATTCAATTCGGGTCGATTTTGCAGCGGCACCCAAAGATCGGTCGCCGAGCCGCCGGATTCGATTCCATAAAAGCCTGCCGCCGTCACACCTATCACGGTGAATGGCGCCCCGTTGACGAAGATCGGCTTGCCAATGAGGTTGGGATCGCGGTTGAATCGGCGCGTCCAGTATCCGTCGCTGATGACAGCCACCTGCGAGTGCTGATCCTCATCGGCGGAGGTAAAGGGTTGGCCAGCGGCCATGCCAACACCTAGCGCGGAGAAGAAGTTTCCGCTCACTTCATTCGCTTCGATCTCCTCCGGTGCATCTGCGAATCGAACCGCAGTCTTATTTTCAGAAAGTGGAGCATACGCAGTGACATCGGAGAACGCCGAGCGGTCCTCTCTGAGCCGGTTATAGACATTGATGCCGTAGGTGTACCTCGAATCATCAATGTTCCCGACGCCGGGCGGCATGTTGGCATGTGTCAGGTAGAAGAGCTGCTTTGGCTCGCGCACGGGCAGCATGCGCAGCAGTACCGCATTCATTACGCTGAAGACGGCGGTGTTTGCGCCAATGCCGAGCGCGAGCGTTGCAATGACCGTGATCGCGAAGCCGGGTGAATTTCGGATTTGCCGGATTGCATAGCGAAGATCCTGAAGCATCGTCCGCATGGAACCTCCGTAAGTCAGTTATGACGTATATGTGGAAAATGCAATCCTTTGACCACTTCAAGCGAAAACGCAACTCGATCACTATAGGCGGGTCAAGCTCCTCGCGTAACGAAGCTTCAGGTCATACTTGTCCGAAATCGGAAGCAACTGTTCGTAATTGGACAACTCCCTATCCAAGGGAACCGCGGCTTTCGAGCGTGCGTATACCTGGGAATCAGCTCGAGCGCGCGGGCAAAAAGAAGAGGCCTGTCCGCTGAGAGGTCAGACGAGGGGAAAGCATGAACGCTGACTTACGACTTGCCATGCGCCAGTTGCGCAAGGCGCCGGGCTTTGCCGTAACCGCAGTGCTCACGCTGGCGCTGGCCATTGGCGCCAATGCAGTCGTGTTCAGCGTGCTGAATGCGCTGGTGCTGCGCCCGCTGAATGTGCCCCACTCCGAAAACCTGTTCATGCTGCAGCGCGCTTACAGCCAGGGAGACAGTCCTTCGCAGTCGTATCTCGATTATCGAGACCTGCGCGACCGGAACCACAGCTTCGAGTCGCTCATGTCGTACAGCATTATGGGGGGAGTTGGGCTCGATACCGGCAGCAAGAATCCCTCTGTCGTGTGGCCGTACCTGGTGACCGGCAATTACTTCGACTCCCTCGGCGTGCAGCCGTATCTTGGCCGGTTTATCCATGCAGCTGACGAGCATGGAAAGAACAGCGTGCCCTATATCGTCCTCAGCTATGCCTACTGGCACAATCACTTCAACAGCGATCCGGCCGCGGTGGGCCGCGCCGTGCAAATCAACAAGCATCCCTACACCATTGTGGGAGTGGCGCCGCCCGCCTTCCGTGGCACGGAACTCTTCTTCGCGCCTGACCTTTGGGCGCCCCTCGTCGACATGCCGCAGATGACCGGATGGGATCCGATGGATGAGCGCGGCGACCATTTCACCTGGGTGATCGGCCATTTGAAGCCGGGCATGACGCCCGCCGCAGCCGCAGCGGACCTGAATGTCGTGGCCGCTTCGATGGCGAAATCGAATCCGAAAGAGGATGAACTACTGAAGTTCTCCCTGGCGCGGCCGGGCTTGGTCGGTGACACGCTGGGGCGGCCGGCGCGGGCCTTCATGGCCGGGTTGATGCTGCTGGCGGGCCTCATCCTGCTGGCCGCGTGTGCCAATCTGGGCAGCGTATTCGCGGCGCGGGCGGCCGATCGCTCGCGCGAGATTGCCCTGCGCATGGCTCTCGGATCGAAGCGCCAGTACATCCTGCGCCAGCTTTTCACCGAAGCGATTCTGGTTTCGCTGGCCGGAGGAGTATGCGGCATGGCGGGGGCTGTGGTGATTTTGCGCGTGCTGAGCACCTGGCGGCCTATCCCCGGCATTCCCATCAATGTGCCGGTGAATCCGGATGTGAAGACCTATGCCCTGGCGCTGCTGCTTGCCCTGGTAAGCGGCTTTCTGTTCGGCCTGGTTCCGGTTCGCCAGGTACTGCGCGCGGACCCCTGGCAGATCATCCGCTCGGGCTCCTCGGGCGGCGGCCGCCTGCGCCGCTTTACCCTGCGGGATGCGCTGCTGGGGCTCCAGATCGCCATCTGCGCGGTTTTGATTACCGCCTCGCTGGTGGCGGTGCGAGGCCTGGCGCGTTCGCTCCAGAGCAATTATGGTTTTGAGCCGCAGAATGCGATGCTGGTCAAGACCGATTTGCACATGGGCGGTTATGACGGCGACCAGCGGGCGCAGATGCAGCGGCGCATGCTCGACGCAGTAGCAGCCATCCCGGGCGTGACCGCAGCAGGCTGTAGCGACCGGCTGCCGCTCAGCATCGGCGGCAGCGACTCATCCGTCTTTGCCGACACCACCACGGATTACCGGCCCAGAAATACCATCGCCGATGCGCAGCAGTTCGCCGTCTCCCCGGACTACTTCCGCGCGGCCGGGACCGCGATCCTGGCCGGGCGAACCGTCACCCTGCACGATGAGAACAAGGCGCCTCTGGTGGCTGTCGTCAACCGCGAATTCGCGCGCAAACTCTTCGGCTCAGTGGAGAAAGCAGTAGGCGGTCATTTCAAGCGCTGGGGTGGCGCGCGCGTGGAAGTGGTGGGCGTGGTGGAGGACGGTAAGTATGAAACCCTGACCGAAACTCCTCAACCGGCCATGTTCTATTCGTTTTTGCAGCAGCCCTCTCCCTCCGGTAGCACCTGGATCATCGTCCGCTCACAGCACACCCCACAGGAGGTGGCCGGCGCGCTGCAACGATCCCTGCGCCGCCTCGATCCTGCACTGCCGCTGGATATCAAGAGCTGGAACAGCGAACTGGATTCCGCCCTGTTCGCCGCCCGCGTGGCCACAGTGGCTCTGGGAGTGCTGGGAGTGCTGGGCGCTATGCTGGCCATCACCGGCATTTTTGGCATGGCATCGTACGCGGTGAGCAAGCGCCTGCGCGAACTGGGCATCCGGATCGCGGTCGGTGCTAACCGGCGCGAGGTGCTCGGCGCTGCGCTGGGAAGAGCCTTCCGCCTGCTGGCGATTGGCTCCGCGGCGGGCATCATCCTGGGCGTGCTCGCCACCCGTGTGCTTTCCTACATCGTCTATCAGGCCACGCCAAGAGACCCCATCGTGCTTGGCGGCGTCATCCTGTCCATGGTGGCGGTGGGCCTGGTCGCTTCCTGGATCCCCGCCCGGCACGCGCTCGCCGTCGACCCGATGATCCTGCTGCGCGAGGAATAACAGGCAGACTGGACCAGCTGGTGATACGGCCACTTGCCAGAGAGATCCAACCGATAAGCTCGATGACCGCATTGGCCTGGATTCGAGCGGCTGCCGTGCCTCGAATGGATGCGCGGTGCACGGCAGCCATTGTCCGAAAGTCGTCAGTCACGCTCCCAGAACGGCGGCGGCTCGATGCCGAGCGCCCGCAGATACACGTATCCCTGGCCGCGATGGTGTATCTCATTATCGATGGCGTACTGAATCGTCACCAGCCCGGGGGCCTCCCACTGGCCGAACGCCTTGTCCACTTCGCTGAACCGATGCGATGGAATCTTCGGGAACTTCTCGTTGAGCTCAGTGGTCTGCTCATCCCACACCCGGAGAAGTTCACTCTTGCTGCTTGGCTTCTCCACTTTGAACTCGTCCCACTTCCCGGTCGACACGCCCTCTACGATTGGCACCGCCATGCGAATGAACTCCCAAGCCATCTCGGCAAAAGGCCGCATGCCGCCTACCGAAAACTGAAAGAGCTTGTCTTCCGGGAAGGCCTCGATAGTCCTGCGCGTCAGCCGTCTGTGTCCTTGCCAGTTGTTCAATAGAACGTCCGCTGTCAGCAGGTTCATTGGTGTCGTCTCAGTTGCCATTTACATCCTCCTTGTGGCCCTTCTGGACCTCGTTCTTGAGACTACGCGGGATTCCCGACAGATCCTGTCGTAAATTAGAGGAAGGATCGATTTGTATGTACGACCCCATCATGCGCGTGCTCATGGTCCTCGAAATCCTCCAGGCACGTGACCATGTGACCGGAGCGGAACTGGCCGAGCGCCTGGAAGTAGATCCGCGCACCGTGCAGCGCTACATCGTTCGCCTCAAGGATCTGAGCATTCCCATTGACTCGTCACGGGGCGTTGGCGGGACGCGTTTTACCCGAATCTTTGCGCGAGAGCATCCGGACCGTCGAAGATGTGGTGGCCATCGAGCCCGGTCCTTGGGTGGTTTCGACCCCGGTGGAGCACCTGATCCGCGCCGCCTCCGCAATCCGCACCGGCAAACGGATCCGCTTTGCGTATCGCTCCCATGACGGTACCGCCTCACGACGCCAGATTGAACCCTATGCGGTGATGCACACCGACGGGCGCTGGTACCTGATCGGCCATTGCCTGTCGCGACGGGCGCTTCGCACCTTCCGCCTCGATCGCGTGACGAACTTGGAGCTTTGCGCTGCCACCTTCCGCCGTCCCCCCAATTTCGATCCGCGCTCCTATCTACAGGACCGCATGCCATTCATCCAGTCGGACTACCAGATCGATGTGTGGATCAACATGCCCATCGAGGAAGCCGAACATACCTTTGCGCCTTGGAGAGTGGCCACTGAGCCGCAGGAAGGCGGTACGCGTCTGCGCTGCGGGCGCGATCGGCTGGAGATGTTCGCGGCCATGCTGCTCAGCGTGGGACGCCGCATCGTGGTGTACCGTCCCGTGGAGTTGTGTGATACGTTTCGCCAACTGGGGCGCCTGGCCATGCAGACCGCAGAGGAATCCTCGCCCTTCGCGCGTCCCTGAGCGATTAGCCTGCGTTCCGCATTCCCGACGCTTTGCACCGTCAGCGCCCGAAAGCCTGAACCGGGTTCCTGCCGCAACCGGCTCCATCTTCGACGCCGTTCTGGACAAAGCCAGCTCCCTCAGGCCCTCCTTTTCCCCAGATAAACGCTTCTCTGGGCGGCGACGCTGAAGTCGATAAAAAGCCAAATTTTATCGAATTTTACAAAATATCCCGCTCCCTTGACCCGAGTGGCGCGGCGTCAGCCGGACGGAACATGGCTCTACACCATCGGCAACACGGCCGGGGCCAGTACTCCTTCGGCGTGGGAAAACGACGCAAAGGAGGAGTAAGCCGCACACACCGCGCGATACCCACTCTGTGTTTTCCATGCATTGGTAAATCGGATGAGAGAGCGGTGGGCATCACTTGCTGCAAGCGCGGAATTTCATCAAGGCAGTCGTACCTGGCCACACGGAAGAATTCGAAAGCTGTTCCGAATTGCCCTGCCGAATTCAGGCAAGCTGCAATGACAGGGCCGACTACCGCCAATTTCGGAGTGGCGGTGCCTCTCAGGGGGTTAAGCTATCTGTAACCTCGTCCCGGAGCCAATGTGATGCCACTACTCCGAGCAGCCGGTGATACGGCCAATAGTGGAAGAACCCAGACCGATAATGCTTTGATCTGAGCTCTGCACAGCGAATCAGAAGTCAACTTAGACCTATCGTTGGGGGCTGCTTCCGCCTTCTAGCTCGCAGTGCGGCGATGCCGCATCTGGAGTTTCTACATTTCAGAGAGGGCGGATAGATCCGAATCTACGGAATGCGCGAGTTTTCTGGACTCACCGCTCTGATACAAAGCCAAACTCAGCGTCCGATAGAGCTACTGCTGTTGAAATACCATACGCTTGGTCCCTGGAAATGTAGAAACTACAGGTGCGGCGATACCGCATGGCCGGGGGCGGCCTTGCGTGCATCTTCTCGTCCAGTCCCAGGAGGTTCGGGCCGCAGATAGAGGAGTACTCCGCAGCTTGTCAACCCGAAGCCGCATAAAGGGAGCTTGAGTGACACCAGCATGGCAACCACGAAGGTTCCCAATGCCACTAACGAGCGCACCAGCGCGAACCGTCGGGTCCGGGGCGAAATTTCCTCACCTTTCGCTTGCGCTAGTACGTGGCGTTCGAAGGGAACATACGCCAATTCCACCAGAACAAAAACCGCCGTGTATACAAAGACGGGAACCGCTGCCAGCCGCGTACGTGCGACCCAGGCGGTCGAGAAGGGAACCAGCGACACCATAAACAAATGTGCGAAGTTGATCCAGATCAGGCGTGGCGTCGGATACTCGGCAAAGCGCAGCAGATGATGGTGATTCAACCAGACAATCGCGATGAACAGATAGCTCACGGCATAGCTCAGCGCAGTTGGCCACAGTGGCAGCAGCGCCGCAAACGTAGGCCGTTCGGGTGGCTTCAACTCCAGCACCATGATCGTGATAATGACTGCGAACACGGCGTCTGAAAAGGCACCTAACCGCTCCACCGACGTTCTTCGCTGAGGCATGCGCCCTCCACTTGAGCCCACTTAACCAGTGCGCTCTGCGTGTCAAAGGCAATGAGGCGGCTTGCCTTAAATCCCTTTGATTTCGCCGCCGTCCATACGCACCGAGGTTCCCGTCATCCATTTCGCTGCCGGCGACACCAGAAAGGCCATCAGTTCGGCAATCTCTTCAGGCTTCCCAAAGCGGCTGATACCGGATTCTTCCGGGAACCTCTCCATCGCCTCTTCCACCGTCATGTTGTGCGCCGGCGCCCACTTGTCAAAAAAGGAACGCCGGCGTCCGGTCATCACGGCGCCCGGCACCACACTGTTTACTTGCACACCGTCTTTGATTCCTTGCTCTGCAAAAGCCTTGGCGAGTGCAATAATTGCGGCGTTCGTCGCCGCCACCGCCGCGAACCCGGGCTTGGGGTCGAGCGCCGCGCTTCCAGACATCAAAACAACCGACCCGTTCGAAGCCTTCAGAGCATCCCACGCTCGTATCGTCAGACGGCGCGCGCCATGTAGCTTAAGCGCTATACCGTCCTCCCACTGAGCGTCCGTCATCTCGAACAAATCAATCTGTGGCACCGCACCGGCAATGTTGAGCAGGGCATCGATTCTGCCAAAGCGTTCCAGCGTCCCCTTGACAACAATCTCAACAGACCTGGGCTCGCGCAGGTCGAGCGCGTAGGTCAATGCTTCGGCGCCTTCCGACTTCACGCCGGCCGCAGTTTGTTCGAGCTCACTCCCATTCCTCGCGGTCAGCACAACAGCTGCGAAATCCCGTGCCAGCCGCAAAGCGGTAGCTCGACCAATGCCTTGGCTGGCGCCGGTAACGATTGCGACAGAGTCGGTTTTCATGGCTTCATCTCTTCGTGGTTATGGACACCGGCTTACGATGCGAAAACCGCCATCGGCGAAAGCGTTGTGCGTACGGCGTCCAGGATGAAGTTAACCACCACATCCGGCGCCGTGAGCATGGGGCTATGGTCCACTTGAGCGGAGCGAACCTTTGCCCCCATTCGTCCGGCCATGAAGCGCTGTGTCTCCGGGCTGATCATTCGATCCTCTTCCGCGATCAGAAACCAGGATGGCTTCGTTCTCCACCCGGGTGCGGGAGCCTTCTCTTGAATGCATTGCACCGCGATCGGCCGCTGGACCGCAGCCAGAATGGTTGCTTCGTCGGGCGAAGCTTTGTGCGCCACTGCGCGGCCATGACCCCCTTCCTCCATCCAGATGAGGCCATGCGCATCCGGCGCCAGGTGCGGGGCCTGTGGATGCGGCTCGGCGCGATAAAACACATCCGCAACCGTTTCCCCCTCATCGGGCGCCAACGCGGCTATGTATACGAGCGATTTCACTCGTTCCTCGCGCGCTGCGGCAATTACAGCGCCCGCGTACGCATGCCCTGTCAGAATGACCGGCCCAGTCGTTCTCTCCAGCGCTCGTTGCAGAGCGGCTACGTCCTCCGTGAGCGATGTGAGGGGAATCGGCGCACATGTTACTGCGAGACCCTGTCGGCGTAGCGGCAGGATAATGTTGCTCCAACAGGACCCGTCAGCCCACGCTCCGTGCACCAACACGACCGTACCGTTGTGAAGAGAGGCATTCATCGCGGCGCCACCTTATCTGCACGGCGCTGTACGCCGTTCGCCTCAAAAAGCTCTCTCATCGCAGCGGCAATTTCCACGACGTGCGTCTCTATTGCAAAATGCCCCGTATCCAGGAACTGGACCTTCGCGTTCGGTACGTCTTTCCGAAACGCCTCCGCTCCCGGGGGGATGAAAAATGGATCGTTCTTGCCCCAGATCGCGAGCAAGGGAGGTTTCGATTTCCGAAGATATTCCTGGAATCTTGGATAGAGCTTGACGTTTGAGGCATAGTCCAAAAACAAGTCCAGCTGAATCTCCTTGTTCCCCGGTCGCTCCATCAGCGCGTTATCCAAGGTGTACGACTCCGGCGCAACACTTTCCGGAACCGTCACGCCGTGGGTGTACTGCCATCGAGTGCCTTCCAGGGTTAGAACGTTCTGCCGAATCACCTCGCGGTTTTCCGCCGTGGGCTCCCCCCAATATTTCCGGATCGGCGCCCACGCATCGCCGAGCCCCTCTTCGTAGGCGTTGCCGTTTTGTGAAACAATGGCTGTTACTCGTTCTGGATGAGCCATGGCCAGACGGAAGCCAGTCGGGGCGCCGTAGTCGAACACGTAAAGCGCATAGTGGTTCAATCCAAGTGCTTCTGTAAAGGCTCCCAGGGTTACGGCCAGCGCGTCGAAGGAGTAAGTATATTTCCGCTTGCCCGGTACCTCGGTAAATCCGAAACCAGGCAGGTCTGGTGCGATCACCCGGTACTTATCGGCAAGCCGGGGAATGAGCTCACGGTACATAAATGATGATGTCGGGAACCCATGGAGCAAGAGCACTACGGGCGCATTCGGGTCGCCCGCCGCGCGGTAGAAGACCTGGACTCCATCCGCTTCAACCCTGTGGATGGATGTCACCGGCACAGCGAACTGCAGCTCGCCAGGACGGGAAAGTGCTTCGGTTGTTTCCCGCCCAATTGCGGCGACGTTCCCCTTTTGCGCTGAAAGAACTTGACTCATAAAACTCCTCCTCATTCTTGTGGGGGTGATTGCTTCTGGGCGATTTGCTGGTAGGCACCTTGCCAATACAGCAGAGGGTGCCCGTTGGACGAATCACAATGGCTCTTACTCGGCCGATTACTATTGCGTGGCCGTGCCGTCCGCCACGTCTTGCAAACTGATCGGCAAGGCTTTGATGATCTGCGCGAAGAATGTTGACTGCGAAAAATGGACATTTTTTTATTTGTTTCCACGAGGAAACCGATGGGCAAGTAGCGGAATCGAACCCCTGAAGATGTGGCTCGCGGTCGGGAAGGCTCGCATAGGAGGATCGCTGGTGCGCCTCGCACCCCGGCTTTTCGATAGAAAATCTTGGATTGGTCCACGTTTACCGTGCGGTATCGAAATTCGGTCCCGGCGATCGACCGATTCTCCTGAGCTTGCACACGAAAGGTCTGGCTCATGGCTGCTTCCCATCGCTTCCTGTGTAGCAAAATGCATAACACCGCAGAAAGCATGCATCAACGGTTACACCATCTGCAACAGTTGTCAAGGCCTGTTTGAGGAGTTACGCTTATTTTGGGTTCGATCCCGAGACGAATATTGAGCCAGAACGAATCAGGAAATGTTCGCGCACTATTTGTGGCCGGCCATCCTGCCCTGGATTTTCTGAACACTCGGATGCGAGTGAATCACGTTCTCGTCGATGTCTTTGAGAGCGACGAGGATGTGCTGGCCTGGCTTAAACAGGCCGGACTTCCTCTCCCCGCGGCCGGCGCAAAAATAGAGCCATCATCCCTTTTGCGTTCCGCGCGAAAGTTGCGGGAGCACATCCGCCTGCTGGTGGAAAGGCGAAAGGCAGGGCAGCGGGCAGATCCTTCGGTTCTCAATAACTTTCTGGCGGCCAGCCAAAGCCATCCCCGGCTACTCTGGAACAAGCCAAACTCACTGAAGATTGACAGGGTGAGACGCCAGGACACGTCCGAGTCGATCCTGGCGCCGGTGGCAGAATCTGCTGCGGACCTGCTTGCGAACAGCGACTTTGAGCTTGTAAAGCGTTGCGAAGACGGGACCTGTGTACTATGGTTTGCCGATCAGACCAAATCGCACCATCGCCGCTGGTGCAGCATGGAAATATGTGGAAACCGCCACAAGGTTGCCGCCTATCGAGAACGCCGTCGTGGTCAAACCGCTTCGCGCGGTTGATGCACAGTTCCATCTGGCGGGAGCGTCCGGGCGAAAACTCGGCATGTGGGAACACCGCCCGGGTTTACGTCGAAGCGGCTCACTGATTCCGGCACGGGAATCCCGGACCGAGTGTTTCATTTGCTTCATCCTTCCCAGCGTCAAACCAATGTCATGGGGCTCAACTCAAGCGTCCTTCCCGCTTATTCGAGAAGGCAAAGAGGGCAATCAGCCTGATGGTACAGGATTGTACTGCCAGTGTTCGCGATGTCCCAGAGGACAGATGCCGGTGCTCTCCCCGAGAGGCGATCCTCCAACGGGTGGCTGACGGTATTATTCGCGGTAGCTTCCCCGCCTGCTGAGCAAGCATTGGTCCTCCGTTCTCTCCTCCCCCGCGGAAGCTCCCGCCGATGTGAGGGAGGATGGTGGGTTGTAGGCGGCGTGGAGATCTGGTCACTCCAAGGCAACTTGGCAATGATGAGCTCGTTGTTGATATCCTTCGCGTGACCGCGCTGCCAGGGCGCTGCACCTGTTCGCAAAAAATAAATTCTTCAAGACCGTGTAGAGAATGAGGCCACGCATCAAGTGATTGGAGAGCCAATGAATACATTCAGGCAGAGCAGCGTTTCGCCCCGCAATGATGGCTCGGCGAATACGATCATTCATAAACTCCGCAACCTCGCCCCGGCGGCCGCAGCGATCTTCTACCCGTTCTGGCTCGATGGATTCCACATCGCCGTATCTCCTGCAAGTGGTCCGGCATCGATAATCCGGATAATTGGGGCAGCACTTTGCCTGCTGGTTGCGATGGCGACGCCGCTGTTTGGTCTGGCTTCCGCATTTCGAATCACCAGGGCGGATCCGTCGCATTTCGAACTGCGCGCTCGTCGCCTTGCCTACATGAGCATCGGCGTGCCGCCGTTGTTCGTGCTCATAGGCGTGACTCTCGGGCTTCTGCATTTGCATGTAACCGACGAGCTCGTGTGGGTCGTCGGTTGGCTGGCGGCTTGTGTCTATGTCTTGCTCGGGAATGAGTCGGTGCCTGGGTCGGTGGCGCGGCCACCTACGAGGTTGCGGGTCGCCCACGGGGTAGCCGCAGCTCTAGTGGTGAGTTTCATCTTGTTTCATCTCACTAACCACCTCTTCGGCCTGGCGGGGCCCGACGTACACGCAGCGGTGATGAAGGTGGGGCGTCGCGTCTATCGATCGCCTGTGGTCCAGCCAGTCCTTATTGGCTTGTTCCTGTTCCAGGTAGTCAGTGGCGCACGTCTCGCCTGGCGTTGGAGTGGGCTTCCGGCCGATGCTTACCGCGTTTTTCAGATTGGGTCCGGCGCCTATCTGGCGGCGTTCATTCTCGCCCACTTGAATTCGGCCTTGATCTCCGCGCGGGCCGTGCACAAGATCGACACGGACTGGGCCTGGGCCTCGGGCGCGCCGACCGGCCTCATTCACGATGCGTGGAACATTCGCCTCCTTCCCCACTATGCATTCGGCGTCTTCTTCATCCTGGCGCATCTCTCTTCGGGACTTCGCGGAGTCGTCATCGCGCACGGCGTGGCCGCCACACTTGCTAATCGGGTGTGGGCGCTTGGACTCGTCGTGAGCGGGCTTATTTCCGTCGCTATCATCAGCGGTCTGTGCGGCGCACGCATCTAGCAATCACCGCTGCAGTGACTTGACGAAGGTCATCATCGCAGCACCCAAGCTCCTAGAGCTGTTGCGGACGATCCAAAACTAAGATGTCCATTGAAGAGCTGCATTGAGCGGCAGTGGGGAAGTTCTGGAAGATCCTCGATTACTCATTCCGCAGTGCCACCATCGGCTGCACCCGGCCGCGCGCCGCGCCGGGGTCAACGATGCCGGCAGCGCCGCCAGCGCCAGCAGCAACGTTGCCACGGTCAGCATAACCGGGTCCCGGGGCTTAACCGCGAACACCTGAACGGTCATCAGCTTGCCGGCTCCAATTGCCACCGGAATTGCCAAGCATCAGTCGGTTTCGATCTTCACAATTTGCTCACGCAAGGCCGAGGCTTTGGCGAGGAGGGCATCAGCCTTCTGCCGAGCAGCATCATACTGGGGATGATTTTTGAGGATCATCGAGATGTTCAACGCCTGCCTGCCTTGCTGCTCAGCTGAACTTTCTTCCCGTCTTAGCCGTTCGAGGGTTTGCGAATCAGTCACAGCCATGTAGTTTCCTCTTTCTGCGCCAATCGCGCTCCAATGGTGGAAATCGACAGAGCTCGTCTGCGTACCCTGACGATGCGGTATGAGCGACTTTGCAGTCTCGCTACTTGCATCGGCTGCGAGCCGGAGAACGGTGACCGATGAATCCTTCGCCTCAGGCACTATAGTAAGGTGACATCTCCATGCCAGAACAAATCTGGAGTGAGATCCTATCCTGGCGCTTCACGGAAACGGGAATTTGGCCTCGCATTCTGTTTGGCCATAGCGACCGTCCAGTCTGTTGAGGAAGCCGGAGCCACGAACCGTACCTCGGGAATCTGCAGCACGCGGTCGTCCATTGGGCTCGGGGACTCCGCCCCATGGCCCGGCCCCTCCGAAGTATGGCTTGAAAACCTTATGCTTCGATTCAGCTTGAGGGGTAGGAAGCCCCTTTCGGTTCCGGTCGAGATGACAAATTTGCGGCGGGACGAGATTCTACATTTCCAGGAGAGGTCCGCGGAACTGCAGAGCTGGCTGCCGGTTCCCGATGCGTTAGAAATTATGGATTAGGCATGGTCTCAATAGGACATTCCGGACCCTTGTATACTTCCTTGTTTGCCGGCAGTTATGCTCCCAAGGGAAGCCGGATGCGCGCACCGGCGCGAATGACCTGGAAAGGAACTGAGGAATGAGCATAGCCACAACGGAAGAGATCGCCGGTCGCCCGATTGCCGTGATCGGGTGTGGAATTTTGGGACGGCGCATCGCCCTGATGGCAAGCACGCGGGGAGGGGAGGTTCGAATATTTGATACCCAGGAGCGCCCTCTCGAGGAGGCACGGAACTATGTCACGGAAACACTACCGGCCATCGTTGCATCGATTCCAGGCGCCGCAGCCGGGCGCGTGCGGGGAGAAATGGACCTCGCGACCGCAGTGAGAAGTGCATGGCTGGTAGTCGAAGCCGTTCCGGAACAGCTCAATCTCAAGCAAACAGTGTTCGGCGAGCTCGATTCTCTGGCACCGAAGGACGCAATTTTAGCAACCAACTCCTCCTCGTATCCTTCAAGTCGACTCATCGACAAGGTCGCGCATCCGGAGCGCGTGCTGAACATGCACTATTACATGCCACCAGAAATGCCCGTGGTGGAGTTGATGTCTTGCGGCAAGACCGATCCGTTAATCATCGACCTCCTCATGGAGCGTTTGCCGCTCTATGGCCTGGTGCCCTTCCGTGTGCAACGGGAGAGCGTCGGCTTCATCTTCAATCGCATCTGGGCAGCGATTAAACGCGAGTCCTT
The DNA here is from genome assembly GCA_963717225.1 of uncultured Acidobacteriaceae bacterium. Taxonomy (GTDB): domain Bacteria; phylum Acidobacteriota; class Terriglobia; order Terriglobales; family Acidobacteriaceae; genus PALSA-350. The sequence continues at coordinate 746,207 of CAVQWB010000019.1, forward strand.
GTCGGTGGTCGAAGAAGGTGTGGCCAAGCCCGAGGACGTCGACCGGATGTGGAATCTATTTACCGCGAGCATGTCGGGACCCTTCCGCCTCATGGACAAGGTAGGTCTTGACACTGTGCTCGCGATTGAAGAGCATTATGCCGCCATCCGCAAGGAACTTCCGGAAGGACCGCGGAGGCTGCTGCAACGTTATATAGACGCCCGATGGCTGGGCGTCAAATCAGGCCGCGGTTTCTACGACGACTACTCCAGTGAAAAATAAGCCGGCTGGTATCTCAGCGTCAGTCGCCAGCCGCATACGCCGGCACCTTGGCCTGTCTTATAGACTGCCATGACGCTTTCACGAAGGTGCAGGAATCTGTGCGCCGAATATCCAAAGGCGATAGGCCTCGGCCGTTTCGATGAGAAATCGGGTTCTTCCTTTCAGCGCCAGCAGGTCCCGATCACCGCTGATGAGAAGCTCGGCTTTTCCACTCTGAGCCAAGTCGAGGAACGGCTGATCGTTGGCGTCGCGGCACACAATGTTAGACCTTCTCGTGTGCTCGATGACTTCACAAAACGGAAGATAGTCAGACAGCAGTTCTCTCCTGTCGCTGGAGGAGAGATTGAATTTCGGATATCCAAGTACCCGCGTAAGGTCGGTTAAGGTTAGGGCTGAAATCAAAGGTACGCAGCTGCCTTCACGCCAGTGCCGCCGAAGCCAGGTTAAGCGGCCATTGGCAAATACCAGCGCCGAGACAACGACCGTGGTGTCAAAGACCACACGCCGGCTCACGCTTTCTTGCGTGCCCACGAGACAGCTGCTGTGATGTCCTCATCATCAATCCCAAGCTGTACCAGCTTGGCACGCACTTCATCTGCGCGGCTCCTTTGCAGAGGCCGCAGGATGATACACGTTCCGTCTGTGCTTACCTCGAAATACTCCACCCCAGTAAAACGGTCAACCATCTTCTTGGGAAGGGTGATCTGGTTCTTAGTGGTTTTTTTGGCTAACACGGAAACCTCGTTTCACGGAAACAAGGATATCTTACCACCATCCTGAGGGACTAAAGCTGGCCTGAGTCGCCCTATCAACGTTTTGCGGGCAGCGGTCTCCAGGGCGGAGACATCTCGACACCCAGGCGTTTCAGTTCGGCCTCTGGATCGGCGAACGTTCTGCTCAACGGGTAGCCACAGGAAGTCCAAGCGTTCAGACCGCCTTCCAATACCTGCACACGCAGAATTCCATGCTTGCGCATCGCGGCCGCCACCCGCGCGCTAACGAAACTGTTTTTCGAGTGGCAATAGATGACGACGCCAACATCCGGGGGAACAACAATGTGTTTCTTCCGCCGGATCTCCGGTGGATCGAGTCGTACTGCTCCCGGAATTCCCGGCACACCATGCGGATCCTCCTCGAAGCGAAGCAGATCGATCACGCCAAGTTTCTCGCCTGCATCCAGGCGGCTCTTCAACTCCGCCGGTGTCATGCAGCAGTTTCCACACCAGGAAGAGCAAAAGAGGAACACCCAACACCAGAACCAGTACATTGGCAAACGCCGAAACACGCCGAGTCACCAAAGCCATTTCTTTTGCGAAAAAGAAACCGCAGGTGATGTATGCGGCTGCCCAAAGCGTCGCCCCTCCCATATCGTGAAGGACGAACGAGCCGCGTGAAGCGCCGAGCATACCCGCCATTGGCGCGCTGATGCCGTCGAGCCCTGGCACGAATTTCGCAATCAGAAGAAGTCGAATGCCCTTCTTACGAAAAATCATTCTTCCTCGGCGAATGCAATAGCTCGGATCCGTTGCCAGGGCGCATAGCAATCGCACCACTCTTTTTCCAGAGATGCGCCCCGCTTCGAACCACACCAGGTCCGCCAACACACAGCCGAGCACCGCCACCAACAGAATGCCGGCGTAGCTCAGTTTTCCGGCGCCCACCAACGCCCCGCCAGAAAGCAGAAAGAGGACGGCAAGGACTGGAAGACATAGCTGACGGGCCAAAACCGCAACGAAAAGGATGGGATAGGTTATGTGGATCAGATAATAGCTCATTCGGTTTTCGAGAGGTCCTTGCGCTCTTTATCGTCGATCGTCTTCACCTGAACCCCTCCATGGAAAATTCCAAAGCTCGCCGATGGCTGGGTTCGCGGGGCAGAGGAACGCCCACCATTTTGCCGCGCATGCGGTGACGGCTCACCGATGGCAGCACGTGACCAGCCTTGACAGAAAATCGCAATCCTGCCGCCGTATTCCTCGTCCGTATGCACGCCCTTGCGTTCACCCCGGCTTGGGGGCCTCAATTCTGCTGCTGGTCAATCATGCAGGTTCTGACAGCAAACGTAAAATTCTTTGAGCGTCTTTTTTTAACCTAAGCCGGTCGCGGTGGATCCCGGCCTCCTTTCGATGATCGTCACAAACTCGAATCGCACACGCCGCGTGGGAGAGATATACTTATCCGCCTGTGAAAGACCAGACTCAATTCAGAGGTTTCCTAACGTAAATCACGAGTAACGAACACCTATGAACAAAAAATCACGACGAGCTTTCCTTATTGGGTCCACTTCGGGGTTGAGTTCGCTCTGGCTTGCATCGAACTGGTCTGGAATCTTGGATGCCAGGGCGCATGCGCTGCAAGCAACCGAACCGGGGCGGGCGGTCCGTCTCGCTTTCTTCACCGGCGAGCAAGCCGCCGACATCGATGCCATGGCATCCCAGATCATTCCCACCGACACCACCCCCGGCGCGCACGATGCCCGTTGCGTATACTTCATCGACCGCGCGTTAACGACGTTCCTCCGCGACAGTCAGCCTATCTACACCCACGGGCTTAGCGATCTGCAGGCGAAGACGACGGAACTTTTCCCGAGTGGCGGCAAGTTCTCGGCGCTGACCTCTGCGCAGCAGATCCAACTACTCACGGCCATCGAGAACACTCCGTTCTTCACGACCGTCTGCGCCCACACAATTACCGGGATGTTTGCCAGCCCCACGCACGGCGGCAACTACGGCAAGGTCGGCTGGGAACTGATCGGGTTCAAGGACACACTGGATTTCAAACCGCCGTTCGGCTACTACGACGCCATCAGCAAGCCAGGCGAATAGCCGTGGAAGACACTCATGATCCAATACAAGCCGACAACCGAAGTTGATTTTGTCGTCATCGGATCCGGGGCCGCTGGCGGCATCATGGCCAAGGAGCTGGCGGTGGCTGGCTTTTCGGTAGTGGTACTGGAACAAGGCGGCCCGGGCGCGTACGGGCACGAACAGGACTACAACAAGGACGAGCTCCTCAATATATACCCGCCCAACCCCGCGGATCGCTTGATGTCCGATCCCGTGCGGCAACCGAACACCTTCCGCCGGAACGAGCAGGAAGAAGCGGTCCGTGGCAGTTCCAGATACGGGTGCGTGCTGGGGGGCGGGACCGTCACCTACGGGGGCAGCAGCTGGCGTCACCTTCCGTACGAGTTCAACGAAGCCACCCACGAGGGAACGATTGCTGGTACCGGTTTTGCGGATTGGCCGGTTACCTATGTGGAGATGGAACCCTACTACACCAAGGCCGAGTGGGAGATGGGCATCTCGGGCCTTCGTGTCGATTCCCCGTTCTTTGCCCCGATGTCGAAGCCCTATCCGCTACCGCCGCTGCCCCTTAAGGCTTCGGGCGCCCTGTTAACGGCGGCGGCCGCCAAGCTTGGCTTGACCGTCGTGCCAAATGTCGCCGCGATTATCAGCCAGCCGTATCAAGGCCGCTCCGCGTGCATCGGTTGCGGGATGTGCTCAGGCTTCGGGTGCCAGGTCAAAGCCAGATCCAGCTCGGCCGTTACCATGATTCCAATTGCGGAGAAGACTGGCCGGTGCGAAATCCGAATCTACAGCTACGTCCGCGAAATCTCGGTCGACAACAACGGCAGGGTAACCGGTGCCATCTATTTCGACGCCCGGAAACAGGAGGTATTTCAGAGGGCCAAAGCGGTCGTGCTGTCCGCGAATGGCCTGGAAACGCCGCGCCTGCTGCTGCTATCGAAATCGGCCCGGTTTCCTGACGGCCTCGCGAACTCGAACGGTGTCGTGGGCAAATATCTGATGAGCGGAAATGTCGTGGACGCGAGCGGACTCTTCGAGCATCCACTGGACGAATTTAAGGGTATCGTGAGCGGAGCTGCCATTCTGGACTACGTCCCCAGCGATCGCAAGCGAGGATTCTATGGCGGTGGACGCATGACCGCCCGCGGCCAGCAGGAGCCGATTCAATACGGGTTAGCAGGACCGCACCACGCTCCCAAGTGGGGCGCGGGTTACAAGAAGGCGCTCAGGGAGCAGGCCAACCGCAAGATGATCATCTCCAATTTCGTCACCCAGTTGCCGCTGGAGACTAATCGAGTCGATCTGGATCCCCACCTGAAAGACGCCTGGGGCTTGCCGGCGATGCGCATCACCATGACAGCTCATCCTGACGACTTCAAGTGCATGGAGTTCTTCAAACAGAAGTCACTCGAGGTTCTTCAGGCAGCCGGCGCGACCACTGTGTGGGCGGAGCCCGTCAGCGAAGCCCGTGGGGGCGCTCATAGCCGGGGCACCTGCCGCATGGGGAACGACTCGAAGACGTCGGTGGTCGATAAGTACCACCGCGCGCACGATGTTCCCAACCTGTTCATCGTGGATGGCAGCAGCTTCGTCACCGGTGGCCGCAATCACCCCACCATGACGATCCAGGCTCTCGCGTTCCGTGCCGCGGACCATCTCATCAAACAGGCGAAGAGCGGAAGAGTCTAACCATGCGCCGCCGGCACTTTCTCACCTTCTCAGCCACGGCTCTCGGCGGACTCCTGGTCTTCACTCTCGACCGCCGCCCGATGCGTGTACAAGCTCAGAGCGAACGAAAGATCCGTGTGCCGCTGCGCTTCTTCGACCAGCAAGAAGCGCTGACGGTCTCGGCCGCGGCGGCGCGGATCTTTCCCAGCGACGCGACCGGTCCTGGCGCGCCTGAGGCTGGGGTAGTTATTTATATCGACCGGCAGTTAGCCGGCCCCTACGGACGTGATCGCTACCGCTACACGCACCCGCCCTTTGAGGACGGTGTACCCGAGCAAGGCTATCAAGGCAAAGCCACGCCGCGAGAAGTCTATCGCGAAGGACTGGTGCTGCTGGGGCAAGACTTTGACCGGCTCACACCAGCCGGGCAGGATGCCAGGTTGCGAGGAATCGAGACCACTTACTTCTTTCGACTCCTGCGTCAACACACGATTGAGGGCATGTTCTGCGACCCGATGCACGGCGGCAACGCCGACATGATCGGATGGCAAGCGGTCGGCTATCCGGGTCCGTACCTGAGTTGGAGCGAGCAAATCGACCAGCACTACGGGAAGCCCTATCGCCCCAGACCGCGCAGTCTCGACCAGGTAGTGGGGTATCCGGTTAAACCGTGGGAGGAAGCAGAGTGAAATCCCTGCCCCGGGTGGATGTGGCCATTGCCGGCGGGGGCTGGACGGGTTTGCTGATGGCCAAGGAACTGGGCGCGCGCACTAGCCTATCCGTCGTCGTGCTGGAACGCGGCGAGCCGCACAAGGCCATCGATTATTTCAACGGGATGGATGAACTGGACTATGCCATCCGCCTTCGCATGATGCAGGATGCGTCCAGGGAGACCGTGACTTTCCGGAATACGTCCCACGACCGGGCGCTTCCCGTGCGACAGTTCGCATCCTTCCTGCCAGGGACCGGCGTCGGCGGCGCCGGGGAGCATTGGAACGGGATCACACCACGTTTTTTGCCGGACTGCTTCGAGATTCACACCCGCACCTTGGAGCGCTATGGCGCCGGCCGTCTTCCAGCCAATCATTCGATTCAAGACTGGGGCATCACTTATGCGGAGCTCGAGCCTTTCTACACTCGCGCCGAAAGACTGCTGGGCATTTCGGGGAAAACAGGATTGGATCCTTTCGAAGGCCCGCATTCGGAGGAGTATCCGACCCCTCCACAAAAGATGGGATATTTCCCCGCTCTCTTCAGCGACGCAGCCCGCTCCCTGGGTTATCATCCGTCTCCGAGCCCTTCGGCCAATTTGAGTCAGGCTTATCGGAATCCGGACGGCATTATGCGGCCTGCCTGCCAGTACTGCGGCTTCTGCGAGCGTTTTGGATGCATGATAGGCGCGAAAGCGCAGCCGACGAACACGCTGCTGCCCGTGATCGCGCGGCAGAAACGCGTGACCGTGCGGACCGGTGCGAATGTCCGGCGCGTGCTCTATCAAAGCGGTAAGGTGACTGGCGTCTCCTATGTGGACTCCAAGGGAGTAGAGGTGATTCAGCCGGCCGACCTGGTGGTGCTGGCCTCGTGGACGCTCAACAATACACGCCTTCTGCTGCTATCGAAGATCGGCGAAGCGTACGACGCCCGTAGCGGTAAAGGCCAGGTGGGGCGCAACCTCACCCACCAGGCGAGTGCCCACGGATTGGTGTTCTTCTTCGACCGCCCGCTGAATCGGTTTATGGGCTCTGGGGGCTGCGGCACCGTTATCCGCGACCTGGACGGCGACTGCTTCGATCATGGACCGCTCGACTTTCTACGCGGCGCGTATATCGGTGCATACGCTTTGGGCTCACGGCCGATCAGTAATTTCGGAGTGGTACCCCCTGCGGTGAAGGCGACCTGGGGGGCGGAGTGGAAGAAGGCTGCCATGGACGCGTTCGATTGCACCGCGAGTGTGGGCATCTCCGGCGAACATCTGGCCTATCGCACAAACTACCTGGATCTGGACCCCACTTATCGAGATTCCCTTGGCGACCCGCTCTTGCGCATGACGTTGGATTGGAACGACAACGAGCGCAACATGATCGCTTTCCTGACGGCGAAGATGGCGGGGGTGGGCCGCGCGATGGGAGCACGCGAGGTAATGGTGACCCCGCTGGCGCGCCGCTATGATGTCAACACCTACAAGACTACCCACTTGCAGGGCGGAACCATCATGGGTACGAACCCCGGCAACTCCGTCGTGAACACGTGGCTACAGCATTGGGAGATGCCGAGCCTTTTCGTGCTAGGGGCCTCCACGTTTCCACAGAATGCTTCGGGTAACCCAACTCTGACGATTCTGGCGCAAACGTTGCGCACGGCGGACGCAATTGTCGACCGCTATTTGAAACGGCCCGGGCTTCTCGCCTGATTGGGGTTAGGGTCAGGTGCGCATCGGGACAAGGCAGGCGTCCGGGATAGAAACCGATCTTGAGGAGAAAATATGGCGACACTGGAAGCTCATCGAATGTTCTATGCGGAGTTGATCACTTCCAGCGTGGGGATGCCGAAAAGCCGGCTCACGTCCGCGTTCATGGCGACGCCTCGGGAGCACTATCTCGGGCCAGGACCGTGGAAAGTGTTTACTGCACGTGGATATATCCAAACTCCATCCGATGATCCGGCATTTCTGTATCAGGACATTGTCGTTGCATTGGAAGAGGAACAGGGGATTAACAATGGCCAACCTATGCTGCATGCCCTCTGTCTCGGTGCGCTCAATGTGATGGAGGGTGAAACCATTGTCCACATTGGCGCTGGCTCGGGTTACTATACGGCGATTTTGGCACAGCTTGCAGGTCCGGGCGGTGAGGTTTCTGCTTATGAAATCCAACCGGTCTTGGCAGAAAGAGCGGCCCGGTGTCTCGCAGATTTGCGGAATGTAACTGTTTATCAGCGTTCGGGGGCAGAAGCCTCTCTCCCCAATTGCGATGCCGTCTATGTAAGCGCAGGGTCTACCGCCCCGTTGCAAAATTGGCTTGACGCGTTACGTCCAGGCGGACGATTGCTCGTTCCACTCACTCCTGATGGAGCGGGAAATATGCCTGGTCTTGGAGGCATGCTGCTCATCACGCGGGTGACAGAACAGTTTGACGCGCGCTTTATCTCATCGGTGGTGATTATCCCTTGCGTTGGAGCCAGGGACAAAGAGACCGCGAAAAGGCTCGCTGAAGCATTCAAACGAGGAGATTCCGGGAAGGTGCGTTCGCTGAGACTCGGGACATCCCCTGATGAGACCTGTTGGTGCTCTGGGAATGGCTGGTGGCTTTCGACTTCCGAGAACACCAGAAAGACGGCCTTGGTTTCCTGATTCTCCGCACTCTTGATGGAATGCCGAAGGGGGGACCATGCTTGCGATGATGTTCGATGGGTCGCGTAAACCAGGATAGGTAATGGACACTTCTTCCAAGTTCCTTGCACCGGGCGGTGATGGCGAGCTTGCTCCCGGCACAGATCTGTGGCAGAAGGGTCTCGTCTGTACTACGCGAGCGGAGTTATCCTCCCTGCATGACAGCCGGCAGAATTACCGTATTTCAGCCCTCTTCAAAAGAAGAATCGGAGCGGCACAGCCATTTACGGGCTTCAAGGAAGCCTATCGGCGAGCCGTCGCCATCGCAAACCATCGAATCTCCCAATTGACCTGCCCGGAGACGCAAAAGAGACCAGACTCAATCATCGTGTGCCAAGGATGGCGCTGGCTTGACGAGAACATCGTCACGGCCTTGATTACTCTAGACCTTAGATGCTCGGATCAGAGCTTGACCGATATGCAAGGCGAACCGGCGCCGACCGACGAGGCGTTACTCTCTCCAGGAGGTGCGACCCTTGAAGAACTTGGCCGCCTTGCCCCACAAGCCGCAGACGAAATCTATAACGAATTCGACTTCACAGATCCATCAACACCAAACGCCGATGTTGTCACCGTCAGCTACGGGGAGCCGCTCTCGATCGGGGCTGCAATCGATTTCTGGCCATTCGTGGAGCGGGCGGAGCGACTGGCACGTTCTTACCACGGCATACTCCAAACCTTTGGAGAGGCAGGCACGCAGCCTTTCAGAATCAGGCATCGAGAATGGTTTCTTGCCAGCCAAACCTTTGTTACGATCCATATCTGCTTCGACCAATAGCCTGTCTCAGAAGACCGGAGCCAGAATGGCGTCATGTTCGTGCTGGACTCGGAATCGAAAGAATTGGATATGGTGTACATCGCGGGCACCCTGGATCCATCAGAGCTTTCCAAGTTGGACGGCAACTTCGGCATCCCAAAAGGTGTTGGCGCACATACGGCTAAGGATGGTGGCAAATGACGCGTCTACGCTTTACCTCAATTGCAGTGCTGCTGCTTTCTCTTGAGACAACAGACCGTACACATCAACTTCGTGCTTTGCTCCCACATAGACGTGCCCGTTCGCGACGGTCGGAATATTGAACCGAAGGGCCAGCCCGGCGCGGTCACGCGACGGATTTTGCTCACTGGCGTAGAGCACCCGGTAGGTATCGACGGCATCGAAGGCGAACAACACCGCGTTTGTGTCGTCGGCATTCCATGCCCTCGAGTGCAGAACCCAAAGCACACCATCCCGCAAGCCGTTCGCCGAAACGGTCGGGGTTGCGCAGATAGCTGGGAAACGGGAACCGCTTGCCGCTTTGAGCAAGAGTCTGCCGTTCTGCACGGTGAACTGGCGCAGGGCGTCCTTTGAACTGTTGCTCAGCACATAGAGATTGTGGTTCCAATAGCCCATTGAGCCACAGACGCCGCCACCGGGGCTCGGGATCGTCTGCACCGCCTGGCTATCACTGCCTGGCTGGTAGTGGCCCATGTGATTGCGGTCGATCAGGTAGATGGCCCCGCCTTTGCCGGCAATCACGACGAGGTGTGGACGCGGTCCCGGCTGCGACAGGCAAGAGCACCGGTCCTCCGGAACCCAGATCATTATCTTCGGCGTCTAGTTTGTCGACGTTGGAAGGTGCGAAATAGTCGTCGAGTTTGAGACTTTGTCCCCCGAGTTTGAGCAGACTATCTCCATAGTCGCGCCCACCCCCGGCTGCGTCGAAGCGCCCATTCCCCGTCGCAAGAAATACATCGCCTCTGTTGTCGGCGACCGGTCCTGTATCGCTCGCCCAAAAGCCGCTGTCATCCCCGTCGGGAGATGCATTGAAGACTGCCTTCCGCTTGAGGGTGAGCGCGTTATAGGCCATCACCCAGCCGTGGTAGGGCCCGACATCGCAGGAAGAACCCCAGGTAAGATAAACCGATCCGTTCGCCAGCAGCAGTGAGGCGCGAGGATTCTCGCGTAACGGATCGAATTGTACTTTTCCCGACTGGCTACCAGTTCCGCTCCCAGCGATCATGGCCTTGATATCGACCGGACCACCGAACTTTTCCCGCCCGGTTGTCACCGACAGCGCATGCAAACGCTGCCTGTAATGACTCGAAGGCCCCCGTGCCGATTCCTTGGTCCGTGCCAACACGTACAGCGTTCCAGTATCCGCATCGATTACGGGTGTGGACGTAATTCCGACTTCCGGCGCGATAAAGGGGCATTCGACGTCATCCTCCGGAACAGTCGTGACGCCCTTACCGAGAAAGTTTACCCGCCAGAGCGGCACAGCGGGGTGGCCGTAGGCATCAAAGGCATATACGCTGTCGTGCTCGGTCGCAATAAACACTACATCGTGCCGGCCCTTGCCAGGTATCTCCAATCCTGCGAGAAAGAGTGGTTGCGCGTAGACGTCTCCATCCACTTTCAGCGTGAATCTCTTTCCAAACTGGCGAACATTCACGTTGCGCGGAGTCAGGATGGTTTCGAGCCGGTTGGCGCCGCTGCGCGCATTGTCATACTGCGATGTAGTCACACTCTGCGCGCCCGCCCGCAGTCCCATCATCAAAACTGTGATCGGTATGAATGGCCATGCGAGGGATCTGGAAGCATTCACAGAATTGGTTCCTCCTTTCCTGCCGGCAGATATGCACTCTGCTATTCGAGCCGAAGCGCGGTCATCGGGTCGACGCGGGTTGCCCTCTTCGCCGGAATCCACACGGCGAGGAGGGCGACCACGCCGAGAAGGAAAGGCGTGACGAGGAATGCGACGGGATCCCACGCTTTGACACCAAAGAGGAAGCTGGCCAGGAAGCGAGTGAGCCAGAACGCTGCGCCGATGCCCAGGACCACGCCGGCGCCGGCGAGGATCATGCCCTGGCCGATGACCATGTTGCGGAGATTCGATGCCTGCGCCCCAAGCGCCATGCGTACGCCGAGTTCCTGTGTGCGCTGCTGGACGGAATAAGACATGACTCCATAGACACCAATGGCAGCCGTCAGCAATCCGGCTGCTCCAAAGATGGTGAGGAGCAGCATATTGAAGCGCTGACGCGCAGTGTTGCGCACTTCGACCTCGGCCATGGTACGCACATGGGCGACCGGCAAGCCTCCGCTGGCCTCGCGTAGCGCAGCTTCGATGCCCACTCGGAGGGTGTACGGATTCACGCGGCTGCGCACAATCCACCACAGCGGTGCAGCCCGGGAGTTGAGCGCAGTTTCTGCGTCCGGCATCTGCGCGATAGGAATGTACATCCTCGGAAACGGATCGCGATCGACACCGTCATCGCGCGTGTCTCCCACCACGCCAACGACCTGACGGGGCGGCTCGGCAAACGCTGGGCCCGCCCCCACTCCGATCTGAATGCGGTCCTTGAGGGGATCGCCATTGGGCCAATAGTGCCGAGCCATTGCCTGGTTGATGACGACCACGCCAGGTGCGGCGCCGTCATCCTGCTCGGTAAAGGCGCGACCGCGCAACAAAGGAATCTCAAAGGTTGAGAAATAGCTCCAGGAGATGGAATAGAAGCCCGCACCGCCGGTGAAGGGCGTCTCGCCCTTGGGACGTCCCAAAATGTCGAAGATCATCCCGAAACCGCGGTCCAGCGGCAGGCAGTTGCTCGCGCCCACATCGAGCACTCCCGGGAGAGCCATGAGACGCTCTTTGCCGTCGCGAACGATCTGGGCAACGGGCCCCGTTTTCTGAAAGCGGCTCCCACTCATCGACATCGCCGCGGTGAGAACGTTGTGAGTCGTGAAACCGGGATTGACATCCTCCAGCTTCAGGAAAGTCCGGATGAGCAAAGCGGCTCCGATAACGAGAACCAGGGCAAGCGCTATCTCGCTTATGACCAGCACGGAACGGATCGTGCCATGGCGAAAGCCCAAGCCGGAACGACTGGAATTCTCGTTGAGCGAGGTGGCAAGATTAGGGCGCGACGCGGAAATTGCGGGCACGAGGCCAAAGACGATACCGGTGAATAGCGAGATGCCCAGTGTGAATAGCAGGACACGGAGATCAAGCATGACGGCCGAGCCATTTTCTCCGATTCGAGGAATATCGCTGGGGCTCATGCTCAGCAGCAAACGTAGGCCAGCGAACCCGATGAGCAAACCCAACAGGCCACCCACGAGGGATAAGGCAAGGCTCTCGGTCAGCAGTTGCCGGATAATCTGTCCGCGCCCGGCTCCCAGAGCCGCACGTGTTGCGAGTTCGCGCTTGCGGATGGAGGCTCGCGCAAGCAGGAGGTTGGCCACGTTGGCGCAGGCGATGAGAAGCACGAATCCCACGGCTCCGAGCAGAACCAGGAGTGGGAAGCGCGTATTGCCAATCAAAGACTCCTGCAGCGACACTACTCCGAACCCGCCGTGGGGTGGCATTGTGTCGCTGCCGTAAGTGCGCCGGAACTCGTCCGCGGCCAGCGCGAGCTGCGCATTCGCGGCAGCACCGGTGATACCCGGCTTCAGCCGCGCTGCCACATTGAAACCGTGGACCATTTCCCGCGAATTCAAATCGAACTGAAATGGTACCCACAGATCGGCGGGTGTGTCGGTGACGAAGTTGCGGCCGACGACGCCGACAACCAGCCACGGCTGGCCGTCCACCTGGATGGTGGAGCCGACGATTTTTTGGTTTCCTCCGAAGCGCCTCTTCCACAGACCGTAACTCAACACCGCAACGTGACCGCCATTTGGGCTATCTTCTGCGGCGGTGAAAGTGCGTCCGGCAACGACGGGAGCGCCGAACAGCGCGAAGTATCCCCTGGTGACCTGGGTGCCGAGCACCTGCTCTGGATGGTCTCCGCCAGTGAGGTTCATTCCGGCTCCGCCCAAATTGTAGGCGGCCACCTGCTGGAAGATGCCGGATTGCTGCTGCCAGATGTTGTACTCGGGGATGCTCGCGACCGGAAGCGGCCCCTCGTCGCTGGTGGTCACCAGTTGCACTAGAGCCTGCGGGTCGGGATAGGTCAGCGGCTTGAGGAGTACAGCATCCACCACCGAAAAGACTGCGGTATTCACGCCAATGCCGACAGCAATGACGAGAAGCGCGATGGATGTGAACCCGGGTGTCCGGGCAAGCGAACGCACCGCGAAGCGCAGGTCCCGCCATCCATCTTCAACCATGGGAAAGGAGCGATAGCGCCATACGCGTTCCCGCGTTGCGCGAGGATTTCCAAATCGGAGACGAGCTTGGCGGCGCGCTTCCTGAGAGGGTAGACCGCGCTCGGCATTCACGTCCTGCTCATGAGCCAGATGCGACTCGATCTCCTCCGCCAAATCCTCATCTTTCCTGCTGCGATGCATGAAGCGGCGTATGGTCATTGGCGTCACTCTCCTGCTGATTCGATCGAGTCACCCAAAATAAGACCAATGGCGCGCGTCATTCTGCGCCAGCGGCCGGCAGCAGCGCTCAGTTCCTTCCGGCCTTTGGCAGTGAGGCGGTAAAACTTTGCTCTGCGGTTGTTTTCGCTCACGCCCCATTCCGAGGACAGCCAGCCCCGGTCTTCGAGCCGATGCAATGCGGGATAGAGCGAGCCTTGCTCCACCTCGAGCGCGTTCTCCGATGTGTGCTCGATGACCTGGGCGATAGTGTGCCCATGGGCGGGCCCCATCATCAATGTGCGCAGGATCAGCATGTCCAGAGTGCCCTGCAGAATCTCACCTGCTTCCGGCGGTTTTTTCGATACCATTTCCGCCTCCTCCACTCGAATGCCTATGGAAACCTTATACACCACTCGAATGACCATGGGAAGCGGAGCCACTTCTTCTATCGCCCCGACTCGCCGGGCTCGCATCAAGCCAAGGAATGTGTACGACTAAATGTGGACTACTAAAGGATGTGTCTTTTTTGACCGATACTATCTTTGTCTGATTGCGTTCCACCTGCGTTGGGCATATTGGGAAACCTCGATCACTCGGAACAGTTATGTGGGCGGCAGCTTTTCAAATAATTCCGCGCGCCGGAATTTGCGGCCATCGCTTCCCGCAACGTCATTTGCCGACCACCCCCGGCGTTGCCCATCGCCGCGGCGCCGGTCAAACACTGGAGCCGCCCGAATGACGAGCAACCATCCATCGAGTGACACGCCACCTTTCGGCGAAGTGGATGTACTTTGGATTACCGCAGGACTTGGCTGTGACGGCGATACTATCTCCATAACCGCGGCAACGCAGCCAAGCCTAGAGGATATTCTTCTCGGTGGCATACCCTGGATTCCCAAAGTAAATTTCCACAATCCATGCCTCGCGTATGAAAACGGCGAAGACTTCCTGAAGCCGTTTCATCGCGCAGCCGCAGGTGACCTGTCCCCGTTCATTCTGGTTATCGAAGGATCGATTCCCAATGAACACAATAAGAACGAGGGATACTGGGCGGCCTTTGGGACAGATCAGAAAACCGGCCAACCTATCCTTACCTGCGATTGGATTGACCGCCTTGCCCCCAAGGCTTGGGCCGTCATCGCTGCCGGGACGTGCGCAACTTACGGCGGCATTCATGCGATGGAGGGCAATCCCACAGGGTGCATGGGACTGCCGGACTATCTGGGGTGGAAATGGAGATCGAAGGACGGCATTCCCATCGTCTGCGTTCCTGGATGCCCAGTGCAACCGGATAATTTCATGGAGACCTTCCTCTATCTGCTTCATATGGCTACGGGGAGGGCGCCCATGATCCCCCTCGACGAGTGTCTGCGCCCTACCTGGCTGTTTGGTCAGACGGTCCACGAGGGCTGTGACCGCGGTGGCTTCTATGAGCAGGCCGACTTCGCGACCAGGTACGGCGAGATTCAATGCATCGTGAAGCTGGGATGTTGGGGACCCGTTGTCCAGTGCAATGTTGGGAAGCGTGGTTGGATGGCAGGCATAGGCGGATGCCCCAACGTGGGTGGGATTTGTATCGGCTGTACCATGCCCGGCTTTCCCGACAAATTTATGCCCTTCATGAACCAGCCACCCGGTTCCTTGCTATCCGCCAGTGCAGTCGCCACTTACGGAAAAGCAATCCACGCTCTGCGCAGGTTTACCCAGGCCTCGCTCAACAAAGAGCCGAGCTGGAGAAAGAGATGAGCGGAGAAACCAACACAACATAACCTCCGGCGACGCGGTCAGTTGCGAACCTGGAGTTGCAAACCAGGGGTTGCGAACCAGGGGTTGCGAACTTGGATAGGTGAAAGTGCACGAGGACTTGGCTTGCGGCAAGAACTTACAGCGCTATCGCAATCGGATCAAACGACGTTCGATCTGGCCGGCGTCGAGGCCACACTCCATCGGCTGGCGGACGTGTTCGGTCCGCACGATCCATCGAGTCCGGCGTCCCTCCCTGGCCAACCTGATTCGACTAGCCCGTTCAGTGAGGAAAGCAAATATCGTTCACTCGTCGACCGGCTTCCTGCGGTTGTCTTTATGGCCCCCCTCGAGGGCGGCATCGGCGATGCCTATGTAAGTCCTCAAATCGAAGCAAGCCTGGGATTCTCGCAGAACGAGTGGCTCGAAGACCCCATACGCTGGTACCAGCACATACATCCGGATGACAAGGAAAGATGGAGCGCAGAAGCCGCAGAGATGTTTGTTTCCGGCAAACCGCTCAAATCGATATACCGGGTGATCGCGCGTGATGGCAGGGTGGTGTGGTTTCAATGCGAAGCCAGCATGCTCCGCCGGGACGACGGCAGGCCTTGTGCCATTCACGGCGTGGGTTTCGATATTACCAGGCTCAAAGAAAGTGAACAGACCTTATACGAGAGGAACAAGCACCTTGAGTTACTGAAGGACGTGGCCACCACAGCTAACCAGGCAGCTACCACAGCAGAGGCAATGCAATTCGCCGTCGAGCGGGTTTGTGACTTTACCGGCTGGCCCCTGGGGCATGCCTGCTTAGCCTCCCCTGGCGAGAAGCGTTTGGTCTCTTCCCCTATTTGGAGTTTCAGTCAAGAAGATCGCTTCCAGGCCTTCCGCGCAGTTTCTGAGGCCGGCGGATTTTCCGTCGGAGCGGATCTTCTCGCTGAAGTCGTTGCCAACGCACGGCCTATTTGGGTCAGAGATGTGGCAAGCGAGGCGAACTTCACTCGGCAGGCGGTAGCTCAACAAGCCGGAATCAAGTCCGCATTCGCCTTTCCGGTGCTGAGCGGAAACGAGGTCATCGCGGTGCTCGAGTTTTTCGCGGTTGACTACCAGGATCAAGACGATGCGCTTCTGGAAGTAATGATGCTGGTCGGAAATCAGCTCGGACAAGTTGTGGACCGTACGCGGAGGCTGGCCACCGAAGGCAAGTTCCGAGTGCTATTGGAAGCGGCGCCAGACGCAATGCTGGTGGTGAATCGAGAGGGGAAGATCGTTTTAGTCAATGCCCAGATGGAGAGCTTATTCGGATACCGGCGAGAAGAGCTGATCGGGCAGTCGATGGAGAAGTTGATGCCGGAACGCTTCCAGGCCGGGCATCCGGAGCACCGCTCGGCTTTTTTTGCCGATCCACGGGTGCGCCCCATGGGAGCCGGAGCAGAACTCTACGGGTTGCGCAAAGACGGTACGGACTTCCCGATTGAGATAAGTCTCAGCCCATTGGAGACCGAGGAGGGAACCCTGGTCGTTTCCGCTGTACGCGACATCACGGAGCAGAGGCGGTATGACCGCCAGCTCGAAGTTGCAGCGGCAGAGGCTGAGGCGGCCAGCCGGGCTAAGAGTTTATTCCTATCGACCGTGTCCCATGAGATACGTACCCCGATGAACGCTATTCTTGGTCACGCGCAGTTGATGTCGCGGGATCCGGAATTGGGAGCTAACGCGAAAGCGAATCTTAAGATTATCTGCCAGAGCGGCGAGCATCTGATCACTCTCATCACCGACATCCTGGACATGTCAAAAATCGAGGCCGGCCGCACCGAGCTCAATCCGACGACCTTCCATTTCTCCCGCTTAGTGGATAATCTCGCATCGATGTTCCGCCTGTGGGCACAGGCGAAGGCACTGCGATTCGAAGTAGTCGTGGATGGGGAAGCCGTGGCCTACGTTGTGGCCGACGAAGGCAAGATACGCCAGGTGCTGATCAACCTACTGGGCAATGCGATCAAATTTACCGCTCGAGGCCAGGTCACGCTGCACATCACACTGGAGCGAAGGGATGCCCATCGGCTTTGGTTGTCAGCCCAGGTTGAAGACACCGGTCCGGGTATTGCGGATGACCAGCAAGGCAAGTTGTTCCGGCCGTTCAGTCAAATTAAGCGTGGTATCGAAGAGCAGGAAGGAACGGGCTTGGGGCTGGCCATTGGCCGCAGCTACGCGCGATTGATGGGAGGCGATATTACGGTAACCAGCCGCCTTGGCCAGGGCTCAACATTCCGCTTCGAAATGCCCATCGAGCCTGACCAGGCTATGGACGGTGTAGCGCAGAGTGCTCCACGCGAAAGCCGCGCAGATGCAGTCAAGCAACTGTATCCGGCGGTTGCATTACCTCCCGCCGTGAGTTCCGAACAGCTCTCGAAACTGCCTTGGGAATTGATCCATCAATTGCAGGATGCGGTTCAAAAGGGCGAGAAGGACCGTTTGGACCACCTGGTCCAAAGGGTCGAAGAGTATGACAAACAGGCCGCGAGGGCGTTAGAGGAATTCGCGGAAAACTACCAGTATGACGACCTGACTCATTTGTTGGCAGAGACGAAGTTGAAACTTGAGCCATGAAGCACAACCAATGACCCCTACTGAAAAAGCGAACATCATGGTGGTGGATGATCAACCCGCCAATCTAAGGCTATTGGAAGACATGCTGAAAGTGCATGGTTACAAGATACGTTCGTTTCCCAGGGGGCGTTTGGCACTGGCGGCCGCTGCACAGAATCCTCCGGACTTGTTTTTGTTGGATATCAATATGCCGGAGATGAATGGCTACGAGGTGTGCGAGCGGTTGAAATCCGATCCTGAGCTCTCGGCTGCACCCGTCATCTTCCTGAGCGCGCTCAACGCAACCGAAGACAAAGTCAAAGCCTTTCAGAGCGGCGGTGTGGACTACATTAACAAGCCGTTCCAGGTGGAAGAGGTGCAGGCTCGTATTGATACACATCTTAAGCTGCACGAGCTGCGGCAAGGATTGAAGCGGCAGAACGATCGATTGGAAGAAATGGTGGACCAGAGAACCAGGCAACTCCAGGTCGCTGTACAACGAATCAGATCGATGTACGATCAAACGTTGCGCGCGTTGGGCGGAGCCCTGGATCTGCGGGATAACGAAACCGCCGGGCATTCCCAGCGTGTGACGCTCTACTCTCTCGAGATTGGCCGAGCCATGGCTTGCAGCGAGGAAGAGCTTGGAGAACTTGCTCTCGGCGCATCGCTCCACGATATCGGAAAAATAGGTATCCCGGATGCGATTCTGTTGAAGCCGGGAAAGCTGAATCCCAAAGAGACAGAGATCATGCGCAGGCATGTGAACATCAGTTATGACCTTGTAAGTCAACATATGTTCCTCTCTCGCGCCGCTCAAATTGTGCTGACGCATCACGAGTCCTACGATGGCCGGGGCTACCCTCAAGGATTGATTGGGAAGGAAATCCCGCTCGGAGCCAGGATATTTGCGGTCGCGGATACCTTGGACGCGATGACCTCGGATCGTCCTTACCGCGGTGCGCTGTCATACCAAACCGCGCGAGATGAAATCGTGCGTTGCGCCGGATCTCAGTTTGACCCCGATGTGGTGCAGGCCTTTCTTGGCATTCCGGAGGAAATCTGGACGCGTATTCGGGCTGAATCCGATTTGGGCACCTATTCGCATCGAATCAGATCATGTTTCACAGCACTCTAGGTTTACGTTGTCCATCCGGGCGAAGGAATTCAGCAGCATCACAGATTGGAACTTTGTCCTGCATGCTGACCAACGTTTCACAATAAGTCACTTGAACGCTCGGACCTGTCATTTCCAGAAATGGCCGTCTCACCGTGACTGTGTCATAAAAGGTTAGCGTGATTCTCATCTAAGCCGATGAATCATAGAGGGAAGTGAGAGAAGCTCTCACAA
This sequence comes from uncultured Acidobacteriaceae bacterium, assembly GCA_963717225.1. Classification (GTDB taxonomy): domain Bacteria; phylum Acidobacteriota; class Terriglobia; order Terriglobales; family Acidobacteriaceae; genus PALSA-350. The sequence continues at coordinate 765,311 of CAVQWB010000019.1, forward strand.
CGCACGGTGCCACCCCTGACTTGGGATGAGTAACGGACTGGTTCACCGTGTATACGTTCCCAAACAGGGACCAGGTAGGAGCACCGAGTGGTAGCCGTTTCCCCGTCTGAAGCGCTTGCCGGTACGTACGATTACCGCCTTGTCGCCTTGTCCGTGTTGATTTCGGCGCTCGCGTCGTATGCTGCGCTCGACCTTGGCGGACGCGTAACGGCCTCGCGCGGTACGGTTCGATCCCTTTGGTTGATGGGTGGCGCCGCCGCCATGGGAATGGGCATCTGGTCGATGCACTACATCGGAATGCTGGCTTATAGTCTTCCGGTCATTGTCTTCTACCATTGGCCTACGGTCTTATTGTCTTTGCTGGCGGCCATGTTCGCATCGGCCGTTGCACTGTTCGTCGTGAGCCGGAATGCAATGGGGCCACTGCGCATTGGCGTGGGCGGGCTGCTGATGGGGAGCGGTATCGCGGCCATGCACTATGTCGGCATGCACGCCATGCGTCTTCCGGCAATGTGCCGGTATTCCCCCGGCCTGGTGACCCTGTCAGTGGTCCTGGCCATCGTGATTTCGCTGGTTGCCTTATGGTTAACCTTCCACTTGCGAGCCGAAGTCAACTCCATGAGCTGGCAAAAACTGGCCAGCGCCGGGTTGATGGGAGCCGCTATTCCGGTCATGCATTACACCGGCATGGCCGCGGCTAGTTTCTGGCCCACGGCTGTCCCTCTCGACCTGGCCCAATCGGTCAAGATCTCCTCCATCGGCGTCGTTGGTATCGGCGGCGTGGCATTCATGACCCTTTCCCTGGCGATTTTGACCTCGCTCGTCGACCGTCGATTTTCGGCGCAGTCCCTGGAACTCCACCACAGTGAGCAACGCTACCGGGAACTGGTCGACTCGGCTAAGGTCATTCTATGGCGCGGAGGTTTAGACGGCGCCAGCTTCAGCTACGTCAATCAAGAAGCCGAAGATCTCCTCGGCTACCCAATGCAGGAGTGGACCCGTACATCAGCTTTTTGGATCGATCATCTTCACTCTGAAGATCGCGAGTTGGCGGAATCGCGTTGCCGGGCCGTCGCGGAAAAGCGAGGGCCCGAACGGTTTGAGCATAGGATGATCGCCGCTGATGGGAGAGTGGTCTGGTTAAGCACTTCGGTTCGCCTGGTTTCAGGCAATGGGCAGGCTCAAGAGCTTGCCGGAGTCATGACCGACATCACCGATCGCAAGCAGGCAGAAGAAGCTGCCGAGGAGGCCAGTCGCACCAAAAGCGGGCTGCTGGCCGAAATCAACGGTCTCCACGAACAACTGAAGCAGGAAAACGCGCGCATGAGTTCTGAACTGGAGATCACGCAGCGTCTTCAGCAGATGATGCTGCCACGCAACGAAGACATGCGCAAGATCGCAGGCCTTGACATCTCCGGTTCTATGGAGCCGGCCACTGAAATCGGCGGCGACTATTATGACGTCGTCTGCAAAGACGGGGGAGTTGTCTTCGGTATCGGTGACGTTACGGGCCACGGTCTGGAAAGCGGAGTCATCGCCATTATGGTTCAAACGGCAGTGAGAACCCTGTTGGCTAGCGGAGAATACGAAAGCACAAAATTCTTCGACGCTCTCAACCGCGTGATCTACGATAACGTTCGCCTCATGCGCTGCGATCGCAACCTTACGCTGAGTCTGCTTCATTATCAGGATCGAGTGGTTACGATCAGTGGCCAGCACGAGGAGGTGCTTGTCGTACGCGGCGATGGTGTCCTCGAGCGGCATGACACTCTTAACCTTGGTTTTCCCCTGGGACTGGAGAAGGACATCTCCGGCTTTATTGGTGAAGCCACCGTTCCTTTACATTCCGGCGACGTAATGGTCGCCTACACCGACGGTATTACCGAGGCCATGAATTGCGCCGGGGTCGCCTATGGTATTGAGAGGCTCTCAGACGCGGTGAGGACCAGCCACCATAAACCGGCCGGTGCGATCCGCGAAGCCGTGCTGAGTAGCCTTCGGAAGTACGTCGGAGCCCAGCACCTGCTCGACGACATCAGCCTGCTCGTCATCAAACCTGCCTAGCCCCAGGTTATGCACAACCTTGAAACCAGGATCGCATTGCCGATGACCGAAGCTCACCAGGCCCGCACGGAAAGGAAACCGATCGCCAACTTAGACGAGCGGACCACCGTGTCGATGACCGATATTGACCCACCGGACATTCGATCTCTGGCGTCTTGGGAGACACGGAGCATGGAAACTGCGGACTTACCCATAGACTTATCCACAGACCCGCCACCAGCTTCACCGGCCGGGAGCCAAGCCAACTCGCAGAATGAACTCGGCCGGCTTCGCCAGGAGCTTGACCGGTTACAGCTTGAGAATCACGATCTGCAAATCGCCCTCCTGACCTCGAATGAGCATAGCGACTCGTTGCAGGAGCATCTTTATAGGCTCAGCGCAAACTTGAAGGCTGAGGTTAGGGAGCGCGAGACCGCGCAGGAGAAACTGCAGAAACTTATTCAGGCGGTGACGCGGGAGAAAGGCGACCTCGAAATCCTGGTCCAGATACTCATTGATCAGGGCGACGATTCGGCCCAGGAAGGCGAGAAGGCACGCATCGACGGTCTAACCCAGATCGCCAATCGCCGGCGCTTCGACGAATATTTGTTGCAGGAGTGGGGGCGGCACATTCGCATGCAACAGCCGCTGTCGCTGTTGATTTGTGATGTGGACCACTTCAAGCTCTACAACGACGCCCATGGTCATCAAGCGGGTGACGAATGCCTGAAGAGCGTGGCGAACGCGATAACCCAGTGCTATCGCGCCGGCGACCTGGTTGCCCGGTACGGGGGCGAAGAGTTTGCGATGGTGCTACCGCAAACCAACGCTGCGGGAGCTTTGCAAGTGGCCGAGCGTGTGCGCTCGGCGGTCGCGGCCGCCGCGATTCCGCACACGGCATCTCCCGTTTGCGACCGAGTCACGATGAGCATCGGTGTGGCGTGTACAACGCCTCAACCCCACGGTCCCACCGACGCGCGCGCACTCATCGAGGAGGCGGACCGGCATCTTTATCTGGCAAAACGCCTGGGCCGGAACCAGGTGAACTATCAGGACGAGGAGAACACCAAAAAATGATGACTAGCCAGACCCTCGATAGTAAGGGAGTACGATCCAACGCACGCGAGTATCTGACGCTGGCATTCTCGCCGATTAGTGCCCCGCTGCGATCCCGCTGGCGTAACAACGGATTGTCCGCCGATTTTCTGGGCGACTACGTGACTACGTTCCTTCCCGCCGTACCCGCCTTCGAAAACCGGCAGAATCAGATTAGGCACGCCGTCACCTACATCGCCAACGAGCTGCTTGAGAATGCAATGAAGTATCACCAAGCCGATGTCGAGATCCCGATTAGAATCCATCTGGAACTGGCAATTGATCACATTACCGTAAGCGTCAGCAATGGCGTCAGTGTCGTCCAGGCGGAGCGTTACAAAGCATTCGTTGAACGTTTCCAGGAGGGCAATGCAGGCGACCTCCTCTTAAGGCAGCAGGAAGAAAGCGCCAGGAGCAGCGAGTCGAGCGTGTCCTGCCTGGGCCTATTAACGATGATCAGTGACTATGATGCGCAGCTCGCCTGGCGCTTCGACCTACATCCCGTCCTATTGCAGAGCATAACCGTTACCACCAGTGCGGTCTTGCCTCTTACCGGTGTTCCAGGAGCGTTTCCGCTTGAAAAACATTAATGGAGAATCCTTTGCGATCCAGTTGGATGAGGGCAACTCCACCGTCCTCTTCAAAGGCGCGCTCCGCCTGAGCGGAACCGAGGACTACGCGCCCATTCTTGACTTGCTCAAGGAAACGCTGATGAGTCCTGCCAACCCGATTGTGCTCGATCTCAGGGAATTGGATTTCCTCAATAGCTCCGGCATCACCATGCTCTCCCGGTTTGTCATTGAAGCTCGGGACCATGCCGGGATCGACGTTCAGTTTCTTGCTTCTGAGTCGGTACCGTGGCATGCCCGCTCGTTAAAAAATCTCCAACGACTCATGCCCTCCCTGGGTATTCGCTTGATCTGACGGACAAGATCTGACGGACAAGGGGCTGCCGCTTTTACATCGAATCCGATTTAGAATAACGTTTGCCACCTTCACACATTTGGGGAGAAGCATCTCTAAGGCGCAGTTCGTCCCCCCGCCTGGAGGCTAAGGCTCTTGCCATCGCGCGGGAGACGGATGACAAAGGTTGTGCCCTTTCCCTGTTCAGTTTCGAAATGAATGGATCCCCCGTGTTTGTCCACGATCACGGAGCGGGCGATGGCCAGTCCCTGTCCGGTTCCTTTGCCGATTTCTTTGGTGGTGAAGAAAGGATCGAAGATTCTGGCTTGTATCGTCTCCGGGATTCCGGAGCCCGTATCCTGGATTCGGACCTCGTCCCACTCCGGGCAATTCCGGGTTTGGACTTTGATTTTGCCCTTATCCGGACCGCCTTCTCCAATGACATCGGCAATTGCGTGTGCGGCATTGACGATCAAGATCAGGATTACCTGATTGAACTCGCCGGGGAGGCACGAGACCTTCGGCAACAAGGGGTCGTAGTCGGTTTCCAGGTCGGCCACGTACTTCCACTCGTTGCGCGCCACCGTAATTGTGCTGTCTATGGCGCGATTCAAGTCGAGGTCCACCTTTTCCTTCGTGCCCGGGTGGGAAAAGTCTTTCATCGCGCCCACCAACGTAGCTACCCGATTCACCCCTTCCAGGGTCTGCTCAATAGCTTTGGGAATCTCTTCGAGCAGGTAGCCAAGGTCGGCTTTGTCAACCGCCGCTGAGACCTCTTCCACCGTTTCGCCGAAGAGCTCGGGGCCTTTCACCGCTGCCAACAGCCGGCCGTATTGTGTCAGCAGAAGTTTCAGATCCTCGAAGCCATCTTGCAGAAACCGGACATTGTCTCCGATGTACTGCGTCGGCGTGTTGATCTCGTGCGCGATCCCTGCCGCGAGTTGACCAATGGACTCAAGTTTCTGCGCCTGGCGCAGTTGCTCTTCAAGCGCTATTCTTTGGGTAATATCGGCGCCGACGATAAGAATTCCGGTGGAACTCTCTGTATTGAGCTGAATCGCTTTAAGACCGAGAGTGCGGACGGTCCCGTTCTTATCTAACCTGATGTCGTCGAGGCTGTAGGCTGCCGGCTCCCGGACATAACCCGCGATGCGGGAACTTATGTCGGTAGTGAGCCACTTGACCCCACAGTTATCCAGAGTCTTGCCGGGTATGACGGCTTCCTCCCAGCCTAGAATGATCGTGGCCGCTTTGTTCCATTGTTGAATGCAGCCATTCGCGTCCAGTCCGATCAATAGCGATGGAATGGAATTCAGCAGGACTTCGGTATCCCGATGAGCCTGGTTTAAGACCTCAACCCCTCGCCTTCGCGCTCCGGCTTCAATCGACACCCGCGTATTAAAGAACAGGGCCGTCATCATACATACAAGCAGCACGGCCCCGAGTACTCTCTGCATTCGCAGTACGCCGCCAATGGATGATAGTTCGGCCCTTAAATCAGACTCCAAGTCGCTCTGCAGCGTTTCCAACGCGATCTGGACTCCCTTATTTTTCAACGCTAGTTCCTTCAAGTCCGGCTGGAGCGTTTGAGCGTGCGTGACGCTGGTGTCCGCGGCTGCGGGGTAAGGAGGCTTTGACCGGGACTTTAGGTCGTCGATCCGTCGCCCTAAAGAGACAATCTGTTGATGACGCGAGGCATTGAACTCCATGTACCTGGAGGCGCTGTCGATCGACGACTCTACCGCTGCGGCGTCTCGATTGGCGCCTTCGATAGATGCTTTCTCGTGTAACATAACTCCATCGCGATATTCGCGGTTCATTAGTTGAAACGCAGTGCCGGCCCGCTGGCTCATGAGTGCCGCGGGAAAGAGAGACTGGGATGCAATCGTCACATTTTTGAGTACGGTTCTCGCGGCCCACTGCATGATCGTCAGTAGCCCGATCAAGCCAAGCACAACAATCATGAGACTGGTTTTTGTCGATCTGGAAAGTGAAAGACCGGACTTCGGCGCACCACCTTGTATTCCTTGCATTCCCTGCATTCCTTTTGGCCGGCGCTCTCATGGCGAGCATGCGCGTGGTCCTGGCTACCTAGACATCGGCACTGAATGCGGTTTACTTCATTTTCGCCTTCATTCTCCCCACGATCCCCTGTTTACCGAGATAGCATCCCCGCTTCGTGCCGGGATCGGTACCAGGTCGTCCCCCGTTCTGCGGCAGCCCGGCTAACGCTATGTGACCAGGTTTCGCACCCTGCGTGCTCAGTCCAAAACGTACCCACCGCGTTATTCGCTTTCTATGAAATAACCGGCAAAACCCCTGAAGAAAACGGCGTAGGGCCAGCCCAGGAGGGCATTTCAGGGTAGATTTCATGAAATCCGGGAAACGACTGTCCGTACCCCTTGTGCCCCGTTTCGGTGAGGGTGCGCCGCGATCCTATTCCGGTAGGATGGAAACTCACGGGGTTACAAAGCCCAAAAGTCATGGAGGTAGCTCTGCACAACCATAGGCTGGTTTGTGGTCATTGCGTAGTGGCTACCCATCTCGGTGTTGAGCAATCCTTCAAGGCGATGCTTCGGCAACGGATCGCGGTCGCCATTCTATGCATGTTGGCCCCGCTCAGTTTTGGGCAGCGCGCTTCCATGCAGAGTTTTCAAATCCCGAGTCACGGAGGGCTCCTGAACGCGTTCGTTTACGTTGCCGCGGGCCCAGGCCCACACCCGGCGGTGGTGCTGCTGCACGGGTTTCCAGGTAACGAGCGCAATCTTGATCTGGCCCAGGATATTCGCAGTGCCGGTTGGGATGTTCTTTACTTTGATTACCGTGGCTCCTGGGGATCTCCCGGTGACTTCTCGTTCTCCCATGGAATCGAAGACACGGCGGCCGCAATCGATTATCTGCGTTCGGCCCCAATGGCAAGGATCTTGCGGCTGGACCCGTCGCGTATTGTCCTCATCGGACACAGCCTGGGCGGCTTCATGGCAGTGCAAGCTGCGGCTGCCGATCCGGGGATCGTGGGGGTTGGTCTTATTTCCGCCGCTGACGTGGGAGGACGCATTGCCCGACCCTTTACCAAAGATCAGGAACAGGCAACGATTAAGGCGCTGAGCACTGCTTACGATCGAGATGGAATGGAGCCTTTAAGCGGCTGCACCCCTGAGGGGCTGGCCCACGAAGCGATCGCCAACGCAACGCAATGGAGCTTCATGAATAAGGTGGGTGCACTCAAGACCCGGCCGTTGCTGATCGTCACTTCCGAGGATGCGTACGCTCGAGGAGACCAGGCATTCGCGGCCGCACTGCGACGCGCTGGAAACAGCCGTGTGGCTACGCTGCACCTGCCTACCGATCACGCCTACTCAGATCAGCGCGGTCCCCTGTCGAGCGCATTTCTTCGTTGGTTGGCGACCGTCGCCCCGCCGGCAGCCTCGCACTAAGCTCCCCGTACTACCGAGCCTGCGCGTGGGGATGGTGGTGGTGATGACGATGATGGTGATGATGCTGCGCGAAAGCGGAGCCCGTAAAGAGTACGACCATGGCGAACAGCAAAGCTTTTTTCATGGCACTGATGATAGCAACAAAGGTGGGAGCTGACTGCGAATTCGAGTCACCCTTTTGGGGTACACCCGTCTCAGCATGAACCTACCTGGTCAAGAGAAGTCCTCGCTCACCGCGGTACCGCGCGTGTGCCGGGCGCGGAAGAAAAACACCAGGGTGATGAGCAGGTAGACGAAGTAGAGATAAGGCAGCCAGGAATAGGGCGGGTCAGGTACGGGATAAAGCGTTCCCGCCAGGGCCATCACCATCGAGATACCCCCCAGGACAGCGACGACTAGAAGAGTCATCGACAGCGCGCCCTGCCTTTTCAGCTTGAGCGGCAGCGCAATACAGGTGAGTCCATAAATTGTGATGAAACCGTAAACCGCGAAAGACCCAAGCCAGCCGTAGATGTCAGTGCCTGAGAAGCCGAGAGAGATAAGAATCAGGACCGGCATGCCTACTACTGCGGCAGTGATCAACACGGCCACATGTGGAGTTTCGTTGCGGTGATGGGTCCTGCACAGCCACATCGGAACCAGCCGGTTATGGGCCATGAGCAGCAGGATGCGGGCGGCGGCAGTGATGCAGGCCAGGAGGCAGGCAAACATGCTGATCACCGCACCGGCGTCAATGATGAGGCCAAGTACAGGCAACGCAACCTGGTTTGCCAGGACGTGGACCGGTGCATCGGTCTTGTCGAAGGCGAGGCCGGCATTGCGAAAACCAAGCACTTCAGCATACGCAGCCAGGATGAAGAAAGCCCCCGCGCCCAGCGCGCACTGCAAAACTGCGCGCGGTATGGTGCGTAGCGGTTCTTTGGCCTCGTGACCGAGCGCGGTCGCACTCTCAAAACCAACAAAGCTGAAAATCGCCAGTACCAACCCCAGCCGGATGCCCGATATCGAACTGCCTTGCAGCCGCAATTGCGGCCAATCGAGGTGCAGACCGTTCTTCCACAAGACCAACACCAGCACCACCACGATACAAGCCACGGATACGCCTTGTAGCCACAGCATGGCTCGTGCGGAAAGCTTCACATCGCGGTAGGCCATGGTAGCGGCTCCGATTACAGATAACAGAACCAGCAGGTCGGGCGCGATGGTGTGGCTGGTGAAGGATTTCAGCAGGATATTAGAGTACTGGACGAAGCCCCCGACTACCGATGAACCCGTGGCTACATATCCAAGGACGAGGGCCCATGCGGCGATGGCGGCAACCATGGGCGGAAGCGAATCGGTGGTATAGCTGTAAAGCGAGCCGGGTGAGGCTGACCGTCGTCCGAGCGCTCCGATGAGCAGGGCAATGAGCGTGATCTGGACGGTTCCGAGGGCATACGCGACCCAGGTTCCATTGCCGGCCAGGGCAAACACCAAAGGGATGGTCAGGACGGGGGAGGTGACGGGCGCGATGGCCGCGACCGATTGGGCCAGGGTTTCCCAGGGCGTCAGAATGTTATGGCGTAGACCGTATTCGGTCTGGCTCGTGGGAAGGTCCGATGCAAGTACAGTTGTGGTCTCGGGCGGCAGTGGTGGGTCTCCAGAACACTGGTTCAAAGTAACTGAATTTGCGAGCGACGATGAAATCCGGGCGGAGGGCCTGAAGAGCGATGACACTAGTTTGCGGGGAAACGCGAGGGGAAGTCAAAGGATTTTATCGACGGTGTAGAGTGAGCAAAGGAGACTGGCAAAAGGTGGCAACTCAGTTGGCCGGGCAGGCGCTTAGCCTCTATGATCTTCCCCGCAACGCGCGCGTCCATCTCATCAGCCTTTCCGAGAACGAGATTTACAAAGTAGAAGATCCTTCTGGCAGAGCTTGGGTTTTACGTTTCCAACGGCCGGGATATCAGTCGAGGAATTCGCTGGTTTCGGAGATTGCGTGGCTGGTTGCGTTGCGTCGAGATGGCGTGTGCGCGACTCCCGTTCCCGTAGCCGGGCTCAATGGAGAATGGGTGCAGGTTGTGCCCCAGCCCACTGCTGAGAAATCGCGCAACGTCGTTCTCTTTGAATGGGAAGAGGGAGATCACCCGCGGATCAATATGGACCTTCGCCAGTGTTTCAAGAGTCTTGGGGCGATTACGGCGCAGATGCACACGCATAGCAGAAAATGGCGCCGCCCGGATGATTTTGAGCGATTCACCTGGAACTTCGAGACCGCTTTAGGGGAGGCTCCACGCTGGGGCCGTTGGCGCGATGCACTGGGTATGAACGCAAGCAGGCTCGACCTATTTGGCCGCACAGTCGAGTTGATGCGGGAACGCCTGGCCTGTTATGGAAGCGGCCCTGACCGCTTTGGTCTGGCTCACTGCGACCTACGGCTGGACAATGTACTTATGCACGGGAGGGAAATCAAAGTCATCGATTTTGACGACTGCGGTTTTGGTTGGTATATGTACGATGCCGCTACGCCGCTCTCGTTTTACGAGCACTTGCCCCACGGGCCCAGGCTCATCCAACTCTGGCTGGAAGGCTATCGGACGGTGTCCTCGGTCAGCCAGGCCGAAGAAGAAGAAATTCCAACCTTTGTCATGCTACGGCGGTTGCTGCTTGTAGCCTGGGTCAGTTCCCATGCGGAAACCGGTCTCGCCAGGTCGCTGGGAGTTTCCTACACTGACCAGACGGTCGGGCTTTGCTCTGACTACCTCAGGCGTTTCGGATGAGGCAAGAAACAGCTCTCAGTCGAAATGAGCTTAGTCGAGTTGAACCATGATCTTCGAAAATCCGCCGGGATTATCACTCCAAGCCTTGATCATTGCAGGCGCCTGTTCCAGTGGGACGATGGCGCTCACGGTTTCGTCTACCGGAAAGCGATGCTCCTCGAGCATTCGAATCACTTCACGAAAGTTTTCAGGGAGGGCGTTGCGTGAGCCCAGAATGTCGAGCTCCTTCTGTACGAAGAGCTTGGTTTCGTAGGCTACCGGCTCTTTGGCATAGCCGATGTAAACCACGCGCCCGGTGAAGGCTACCTCGTCTACGGCGCTGCGAAAGGTCTGCGGCAGCCCGATCGCTTCAATCACCACGTCTGGCCCCCGGCCTCCCGTAAGCTCGAGCAGCCGTTCGTGCAGAGGTTCCTTGGCGGTGTTGATACTGTGGGTGGCGCCGGCGTGGCGAGCAAGGGCGAGCTTGGCGTCGTCGAGATCGACGGCAATGGTCTTTGCCCCACGGAAGCCGGAGGCGGCTATGGCGCCAAGCCCCACTCCCCCACAGCCAAAGATCGCGACCGCATCCTGCGCGGTAACACGCCCCCTATCCACCGCGTGCAAGCCAACGGTCAATGGTTCGACCAGGCAGAGTTCTTTGATGGTCAGCCGGGCAGGGTAGAGTTTGGTGGCTGGAACGGCGATGTATTCCGTCATTGCCCCGTTGCGGTGTACGCCCAGCGTCTCGTTGAATTGACAGGCATTCGGTCGTCCTCGCAGGCACGCGGGGCAGCGGCCGCAGCCGAAATAGGGAGAAAGCGTAACGTCCATTCCAGCGGGAAGTTCCGGATGCGCTTTGCTCGGTTCGGCGATGGTCGCTGCCACCTCATGACCTGGAATGCGAGGAAAGGTGATCAGCGGATTCTTACCCCGAAACGAGCTAAGGTCGGTTCCGCAAAGTCCGATCATGCGAACCTTCAGCAACACGTCATCATTGGTAGCGACTGCATCCGCCACTGTTTCGATTGCCACGTTGCCGGGCTCTTTCATTACGAATGCTTTCATGGTTTACTCTTGATTCTCCGGACGCCCGGACGGCCAAACGTAATTGAACACCGGCGCCAGAATAGCTTCGACCTGGGCAAGCAGCTCCTGATCGGTGGGGCTGTTGAGCAACTCCAGGCTCGCCTCCAGCTGACGTGTCGATGCTATACCGATAAGTGTGCTGGAGACAAAGGGGTGGTTCAGGCAGAAGCGCAGGGCGAGTTTCGATATATCCGCTCCATGCGCGCGGCAAAATTCCGCAGCTTTTCTGCCCGCATCCCGTACTTGCTGTGGGGCGGGGTGCCAATCCGGCGGCCCGTGCTCGGTGAGAAGACCCATGCACAAACCAGAGGCATTGATCAGCCCGATTCCGCGTTCCCGGGCGAAGGGGGTGAGAATTCCGTCCATATCTGTATTGATAAGGTTGTAGCGGCAATAGGTAAGGATGCTATCGACCGGCACAGCCTCGGCAATGCGCCTAAGAAGCTTGGGCGGATACCCCGTGATGCCGATGTAGCGCGCCTTCCCCTGTTGCTGCAGTTTCCGCAAGGCCGGCAGGGTCTCATGGATAATCTGTTCCACGTCCCCGAACTCGACATCATGAACTTGAAACAGATCGATGTAATCGGTCTGCAACCGTTGCAGTGACTCATCGATGCTGGCGGTCACGCGCCTGGCGGAAAAGTCGAACTCGTCAAACCCGTAGCGTCCGCACTTGGTCGCCAGGACGACGCGTTTGCGTCTGCCCACGAGGGCCTGACCCAGCCGTGTTTCTGCCAGGGTAATCCCGTAGTAGGGTGACGAATCGAAGAAGTTGATGCCACTGTCCACCGCCAGGTGAACCGCCCTGATTGCGTCACTGGGGTCGACGTTGCCGAAAACGTCCCCCAGCGTAGCGCTTCCGAAGCCGATTAAAGATAGGCTGAGATCTGTCTGCCCGAGCTTCCTGTATTCCATCGTTATTGATTGACTCCGCTGGCCAGAAAGCCGCCGTCGACCACCAGTATCTCGCCCGATACAAACGATGCTGCATCTGAGGCCAGGTACACGGCCGCACCCACCAGCTCTTCTGTTTTGCCAAAGCGGCCAATGGGAGTACGCATCTTGAATTCCCGTCCGCGCTCCGTACTGTCGAGCAGATTTGCGTTTAGATCGGTGCGGAATACCCCGGGAGCAATCGCGTTGACCAGCACTCCATGGCGGGACCACTCCACGGCCAGGACTTTGGTCAAAGCCCCTACCGCTGCCTTGCTGGCACTGTATGCGGCGACCTCGAACAACCCCACGTAAGTGGAGAGGGATGCGATGTTGATAATGCGTCCGTAGCCCCGGCTGAGCATATGTTTTCCGAAAACCTGGCAACCCCTCAGGGTGCCGGTCAGATTGGTGTCGATGATCTGGTTCCAGTCTGCTTCGGGAAAGTCGAGTGTGGGCGCGCGCTTGGTGATGCCGGCGCAATTGATCAGAATGTCTGCTTTGCCAAACGTACTCAAGACGTCATCGCGCAGTGCTTCCAGAGTAGTTCGATCGTGCACGTCGGAGGTGCGGCGCAGTGTCTTGCGGCCTTTGGATTCGATCTGGGCGGCCGTCTGCTCCACCTGCTCCGGCCGTCTCGATGAGGCGACAACATCCGCTCCCGCGTCCGCCAACCCGAGAGCCAGAGCGTGGCCGATGCCGGTGGTGCCGCCGACAACAACGGCGGTCTTTCCCTGCAAATCAAAAATGGAAGCAGTCATGCGCGGGGCTGTTTTCTTTCAGGGTAGATCGGCGGCCGTTGGTTTGACCATCGATACATTAAGCGCTACATTGAGTCTATATCCACGGCAGAGTGCCGGCGAAAAGAAATGGCTGCCGAAAAAATACTCCGGATCGACCCCAAAGACAACGTACTTGTAGCACTGACCCAACTACCCGCCGGCGAAGCCATCACCTTTTCCGGGGAGCAGTACACTCCGCAGTCCGAAATACCCGCCAAGCAAAAGTTTGCCATTCGTGATCTGGCCATCGGCGATGAGGTCATCATGTACGGTGGAGTCGTCGGGCTGGTCCGCCAGGCGATCCCCCGCGGTGGCCTTCTCAGCACGCGAAATGTGCAGCACGATGCCTCCGGCTTCGGTCCCAAGGTGGGCAATTATTCCTGGTCTGCGCCCAACGTCTCGGGTTGGTCTTCCCGCGCCTTTGATGGCTACCATCGTGCGGACGGCCAGGTTGGCACGCGCAATTATTGGCTGGTGATCCCGCTGGTTTTTTGTGAAAACCGTAACGTGGAAGCACTGCGCGATGCCTTCGAGGAAGAGCTTGGTTACGGACGGCCGAAACTTTATCGCCAACAGGTGCGTCAACTGATCGCCCAGCACCATCAGGGTCCGCGAGCAACGGAGCGTGCGGATCTCACTTCAGATCGACCTGAGCGGATCTTTCCGAATGTCGATGGAGTAAGGTTTTTGGTGCATGAAGGTGGCTGCGGCGGAACCCGCCAGGATTCACAGGCGCTCTGCGGGCTGCTCGCGGGCTACATTCATCATCCGAACGTTGCCGGCGCCACGGTGTTGAGTCTCGGTTGCCAGAACGCCCAGCCGTCGATACTGATGAATGCGCTTCGCCAGCGGGACCCGGCGCTGCACAAGCCGGTCCTGATGTTTGAACAACAGCAGTCCGGCCTTGAATCGGCCATGCTTTCTGAAGCCATTCGCACTACCTTTGAAGGCCTGGTGGAAGCCAACCGCCTCACGCGTAAGCCTGCTCCTCTGAGCAAGCTCACGGTAGCCTTGAAGTGTGGCGGCTCCGATGGATTTTCCGGCATCTCCGCCAATCCTGCGCTCGGGCACGTATCCGACATGCTGGCCGTTCTGGGCGCGAAGTCGATCCTGTCGGAGTTTCCCGAGCTTTGTGGGATGGAGCAGAGTCTCATCAATCGCTGTGTGGACGCGGGCCAGGCCGACCGTTTTATCCAGCTCATGCGGGATTACGCTGCGCGGGCCAAGGCGGTCCACTCCGGTTTCGAGATGAACCCCTCTCCGGGAAATATCAAAGACGGATTGATCACCGACGCGATGAAGTCCGCCGGCGCGGCGAGGAAGGGCGGCACCTCGCCCGTGTGTGCGGTTCTTGATTATCCCGAGTACGACGACACGCCCGGCCTTGCCCTGCTCTGTACTCCGGGGAATGACGTCGAGTGTGTGACGGCGCAGGTAGGCGCCGGCGCCAATGTGGTTCTGTTCACCACCGGCCTGGGAACGCCAACCGGCAATCCGGTCGCGCCGGTGATCAAGGTCTCCACCAACACCAGCCTTGCGGAGCGCATGTCAGACATTATTGATATCGACACCGGCGCGGTTATCCGCGGCGAAACGACGATCGAGCAGGTGGGTGAATCAATTCTGGATTTGATTCTCGAAGTGGCCAATGGCAAGGTGCGAACCAAGGCCGAGCAGCTCGATCAGCACGACTTCATCCCCTGGAAGCGCGGCGTTTCCCTCTAGCCACCGTTACCAAAGTAAGGGATTCCCACATGGTTTACTCTGGTTGGCGTGCTTAAGACAGGCATTCTCAATCCCGCCATTAACTCTCTTCTCTGCCGGATCCGGCATACGAATACCCTGGTCATTTCTGACCGGGGATTTCCTTTTTGGCCGCAGATCGAAACGGTAGATATTTCTCTAATCGACGACATACCCAGAGTGCTGGACGTATTACAGGCTCTGACCAGGAACTTCGTCATTGCGCAGGCTTTCATGGCTGAAGAGTTTCTTTCGGTAAACCAGCCGGCGACCAAGGACGCATTTATTGAGGCTCTGAACGGCACGCCGATTCTTTACGAACCTCATGTGATCTTTAAGCGGAGAGTGCCACAAGCCATCGGCCTGATCCGCACGGGCGACACCACGCAGTATGCGAACCTGATTCTAGAGTCCGGCTGATGCCGCAGACTTTGTCCTGACCAAACTTTGTCCTGACCAAGGATTGTCCTGACCAAGGATTGTCCTGACCAAGGATTGTCCTGACCAAAGACTGTCCTGACCAAAGACTGTCCTGACCAAACTTTGTCCTGACCAAACTTTGTCCTGACCAAACTTTGTCCTGACCAAAGACTGACGGGTGCCCCACATCTCGCTCGTTTTTCGCGAGATGTGGGATACCACTGCCGTGTACTTGTAACCCTTGAGTCTTAGCTGATCCCTCTGAGGCGAACGGTTAAGGCCCGCCCACCCGATCATGGAAAGTTTTAACTCGAGATTCTCAGGCGGGCTTCTTGGCTAGAGCACGGCGTAGAACCAGCTCCAGCGCCTGCTTCTGCTGCTCGTACTCGGCATCGGTAAGACGCCCCTGAAGATGGTCCGTCTCGATCGAGAAGAGCTCGTCCTTCAACGCTGCCAGCAGGCCACCCGGGCTAGCCGGCAAACCTTTGACAGCCGGAACAGCTACACCCGCCTCGGCAGTTTCGGCGTCTCCCGGACGGCGCAGCATGAATCCGGCGCCGATAGCGAACACCAGGGTGATCGCCCCTAAAATCCACCATTTGTACTTATCCAGTGGATCGGGTGTATCGATCGGCACGCCGAGACCACCCCCCGGACGAGTGTCGTTCGCCGCTGCACTCCCCGACTGGGGCGCCGAGGAGCTGTCGTTGGCCTGGCTTTCGGCCTGCGTATCGCGCGGCATGGCGCCAGAGCCGGAGACGGTGAACGCGAATGGATGCGATGGGGAACCGTTGCGAGCCAGAAATGTCAGAGCACCCGGGGTCTCGTTCAGCGATTCGAAGGATACGCCGCCACTTGGCTTGAAGCTCATACTCTTGGGCATCATGACCACGAAACTGTCGGTCGGGCCGGCGAAGCGCTGATCAAAGGCGAGGCTGCCGGAGTACGGAAGGTGATAGCTGAGTTGAAACTGCGTTACCCCTGGGCGCAGAGGAAAGAGAAATGCATAGTGGCCCTTCTCACCCAGAGGCATGGGCGAAGACTGTACCGGCATTCCACCCGGAGCCATCGCCGCCGACCCTTCGATCTGCGCACTAGGCGGCAGATAGAAATCGTAGGAAGTCTTGCTGAACTGGGTGCGGGGCGGGTTGGAATCGTTCTTGATAAAAAAGCTCTGGGTAACGCGAAGCCCTTGCTGGTCGGTCTCGACACGCATCACGTTGGCCACAGTGCTCACGCCGGCGACCACGGCAGCCACATCGTAGACCTGAGCATTCACATTGGGGGTGTTCGGCGGTGCCGGTTGGAAGTATCCGGCCCCCTGGTGATCGATGCGTATGAGGTGCATACCCGGATCGGGTGCATCGATCGAAAAGTGACCCTGAGCATCGGTTGTAGTCTTCGCGATCTCCCGCATGCTCTGGTCGAGTGCGATCAGGGTGACGCTGTCTCCAGCAGCCGGCGTATGCGTCGTACCGTTGGTGACGGTACCCGTGATGGTCGCTGCGGACGCTGCTGAGGTAAAGGCAAACATTGCGCAGAGCGCGCTCATCAACAGAGATTGCGCAAGGCTTCTGCCCGGAAGGAAATTCGATCTCATTCTCATCTTTCTGTAAGCGGCATGGTTTCAGGAGAGCGTGGCATGCAGCTCCAGCTGCTCAATTTCCGCCAACACCGCCGCGGTCTCGTTCTCCAGAGCAGCGCGCTGGGCAGCGTAATCTTCCGCCGTATATTTGCCCGCACTGTATTCGAAATTCAGGTCGCGGAGATTCTCATAGAGCACGTCTTTCTGTTCGCGCAAGAAATCTAGCCGCGACTTGGGAATCTGTCGCGCCGTATTCCGTTGGGGATAAAAGACGAAAGTAAAGATCGCGAGCAGAAGAACGCCACAGGCAATGGTGCTCATACTTGAGTCTCGCGTCGTATGCGTTCGCGGGTGGCGGCAAAGCCGGGTGTATCCGGGACCGCCGGCATGGGCACTGTGCGGAGTTTCCAGTTGCGCACAATGAGCAAAACACCCGCGATGCCCAGGAAGAGCATCAGCGGCGGCATGATCCAGGCGAGGTGATTAAATCGCGTGAACCTGGGGGCCGCGAGCACCACCGGCCCGTATTGTTCCTGAAACTGATGGAAAATATCGTTGTCGCTATCACCCTTGGCGATGCTCGCCGCCAATTGTGCGCGCATCCCTTCGGAATCCGGGCAACCGACATGGTTACATTCGCCCAGCAGCTGATTGCAGCTGCAGACGCACATCATCTCGTGGCTGTCTTTGTCGAACCGCGCAGAGGAATCGGCTGCGCCCACCGTCATCGCGATCAGGATGCCGAGTAGGGTGAGCTGCGAGATCCGGTTAAGTACATTACGAGTGATCAATCGCCGCTCCTTCCGGCCACTGCTACTTCGGCCTCATCTACCAGCCGCGGCTCTGGGGAGGGCGGCTGACCGCCGTCGGGAGCGTCAGTGCGGGTGCGGGCCAGCGTCGCGCTGAGATTGGGCGCCAGAGCGACCAGGGTGCCAATTGCTACCACCACAACCCCGATCCAGATCCAGGCCATAAGCGGGTTCAAGAAGATCTTGATGATGGGTAGGCCGCTGTCGGGATTCTTGCCGGCATAGACTGCATACAGGTCCCAGGCCAGGGTCGAATGATTGGCAACTATGGTTGACGGTTGTTGAGAAGCCGCGTAGAAGCGCTTTTCAGGGGAAAGCTGGGTGATCTTCTTGTTGCCACGATAAACGTCGAGCAGGGCGAACTCGGTATCGTAATTCAAGTTCGAATCCTGGGTGTAACTCTCGCACACGATCCTGTACGGTCCAATGGTCATGCTTTGGCCATTGTTCATTTCCTGCTCATGACTTTGGTTGAAAGCCCCGCCGGCAATGCCAATGAAGATGATCACCACGCCAAAGTGCACCAGGTAGCCGCCGTAGCGGCGCGTGTTGCGGCGGGTGAGTTGGATCATGGAGGCAAAGAGGTTCTTGCCCGTGTGCTTGCGGATGACGTTCGCGCCACGGAGAAATTCAGAAGAAATGGCAGTGACGACGCCGGCGCCCAGAGAGAAGGCAACCAGCGAATAGAACGCGGACTGGGCGTTCCAGGGGCGAAGGCCGGTCGCGATCAGGACAATCGCAGTGGTCACGATGGCCGCAATGGGCAGGATAAAGTTGCGGCGGATGCTCTTGAAAGATGCGCTCCGCCAGGCCAGAAGCGGGCCGATGCCGGTAAGGAAGAGGAGAAAGAGCCCGATCGGCAGCGCGACGCGGTTATAGAAAGGTGCGCCGACTGTGACTTTGTTGCCCTGTACATACTCCGAGATGATGGGGAACAAAGTGCCCCAAAGGATAGTGAAGCAAGCTGCGAGCAGCACCAGGTTGTTGAAGAGGAAACTCGACTCGCGGGAGACTAGCGACTCCAATTTGTGCTCTGACTTGAGATGATCCCGCTGCCTCAGGAAAGTGAAGAGACAGATGGAGAGCACAATCACCAGGAACGCGGTAAACCAGCTGCCGATGGAGGACTGGGCAAAGGCGTGGACGGAACTCACCAGGCCGGAACGGGTCAGGTCGGTTCCCAGGATGCACAGCAGGAAGGTGCTGAAGATAAGCCAGACGTTCCAGTTCTTCATCATGCCGCGCTTTTCCTGCATCATGACCGAGTGCAGAAAGGCGGTGCCGGTGAGCCAGGGCATGAGAGAGGCATTTTCCACCGGGTCCCAGCCCCAGTATCCGCCCCACCCCAGCACTGAGTAAGCCCAGTGCGCGCCGAGGAAGATGCCACAGGTAAGGAAGAGCCACGTGACCATGGTCCAGCGGCGCGTGATATGAATCCACTTCTCGCCCGGGTAGCGCATCATCAGTGCGCCCAGCGCGAAGGCGAACGGCACGCTGAAGCCCACGTAACCCAGGTAAAGCATCGGAGGATGGATCACCATCTCCGGATATTGCAGCAGCGGGTTGAGGCCGAAGCCGTCCGCCGGTGTCTGGCCCTGCACCAGCGCAAACGGAGGCGCGGCAAAATTGAGCAGGAGCAGGAAAAAGATTTGGATCCCGGCCAGGATAGTGGAAGCGTACGCGGTAAGGGTGACGTCGACCTTATGCCGCATGCGGAGCACAAATCCGTAGGCGGTCAGCAACCATGCCCAAAGCAGCAGGGACCCCTCCTGGCCGGACCACAGGGCGGCGAACTTGTAGGGTCCGGGGAGGGCGCGATTGGAATGATGCAGGATGTAAGAGACTGAGAAATCGTTGGTAAAGGCGGCGTAGACCAGGGCCACGGCAGCGCAGGTGACGGCAAAAAAGCTGCCGATGCCGGCCCGCCGGGCGGTCTCAGCCAGCCGGTCAGGGCGTATCCGGCCGCGGGATCCAGTGGCGAGTTGCCGCAACGCGACTCCGCCGGCCATCAGAGTGTAGCCGCTCAGGACAAGAGCGAGAAGGAGAGAAAAACTTCCAAATTCCGGCATGAGAGGGTCACGAACCCTTCACGATTGTCGCAGAGCTGGACGGCAGACGGCAATGGTGGCACAAAAGCTTTCAACTTGCCACGGAGATTGCGGCACGGCTTAATTTGTTGCCGGGATGAATCAGAGCTGGGTGGATAGCCTATTCAAGCCAAAAGAGGCTTGAGTGGGCTACCCGCCGGGAACTTAGTTGGGAATGGGGTTCGCGCCACGGACTCTTAACAGAATCCCAGAAATCGTGGTGAACAGGGAGGAGCTAAGAACTTATGCCGAGCGACGCATACACTCGCCGAGCAAATCCTGAACCAGCTGGATGAGGCTATCGGGATCGAAAGGCTTAGGGCGGAAGATTACATCGAACCCTTCATAGGCGGATTGGGCATCGGGAAGGCCGCTCAGCACCAAAACCGGAATCGTGTAGCCGCGTCGCCGTAGCTCAGCGACAAATTCCGGGCCACTCATCACCGGCATTAAGTGGTCAGTAATGACCAAGCCAATAGGGGTTAAGGTTTCCCCTTCATTCATTATCTCCAGTGCCTGCTGACCTTGCAGCGCTATGCAGACTTCCCGGCCACACCCCTCCAGAATTGCGCGGCGGGTGGCCGACTGAATATGGTTATCATCCACCAGCAGTATGCGCACACTCATGCCCAATGGCCCAGTCACCCTCTAGATAACGAACAATGCATAGGTGGATGAACGTACTATGAAAACGGTTGCTTACGTTGCCTGGGCTTTTCTAGAGGTATTGACTAGCCGTATACCGCCGTCCTGGGACTGTCCCTGAAGGCTAAACCGGGCCAAAGTGAAAGTGCAGTTCCTGCACACTGGCGATGGGCGCGCCATCCTTGGTCGCGGGACGAAAGGTCCAGGTCTTCAGGGTCCCGATGACGCTGGTTTCGATGCCGTAGCCGAGGGTGTGTAGAACAGCAAGATCGGCGACCTTACCGTTGGGATCGATGGTGACATCGACGATCACGTCCCCCTGGACGCCATGGGGCAGTGCGGAGAGATCGGGCGCCGGGCTCGGGGAGTAGGTGGTGAGAGCTATCTGTATCGAACCTGAGCCGTAGGAGTCGGAACCGCTACTGGAGTCCGGCACGGCCGACGCTGGGGAAGCAACATTAGGTGAGGGCGCGGTCTCAGTCACAGTAAGGTGCGGCAGCGGCGGCAAGTGGATGGCATCCGGCGCCGCCGGAACCACTGGAGACGGCGTAATTTCTGGTCCGGAAACCGCTTTGGGCTTCACCCGCACTTGCGGATGGGGCGCCGGCACAGGCGCACGGCCAGGCAGATAACTGAGTTCCACCCGTGTGCCCAGGTCGGTGCCGGGCAAGCTGAAAACCTGTACTGGATGCATCCGCAGGCTGAGGACGACCACCGCCGCTACCACCGCGTGGGCGGCGACAGAGAGCAAAGTTGAGCCCACTGATCTGCGCCGGGTTGGGAGCGGAGAAAACATAACTACAATGCCACCTATTTTAACTTGGCTAGTCGTGGGTGGGCAGCTCGTCCGGCATAGCTAAGATGCTGACCCCACCCGCAGCATCGCGCTCCAGCACCGGTGCATAGACGCCAAGAAGTTTGCGAGTCCACCAGTCGCCGGTTTTGCGTTTTTGCTCCATTGAGGTGAACCAGTATTGCCACAACACCGCGCGTACCCGGGTAGGAGGGGAGTTGGCGAAGGGGTTGCCGGCAAAGAGCGCGAGCACGTCAGGGTCGTTAGTGAGCAGGCGCTCTTCGGTTCGCGGAACCAGGGGGTTTTGTTGCCAGGAACCGAGCGAGGCAAACCAGAGATTCCACTCAAAGCGCGGCTGGTAGGGGGCGTAGATGCCGGGCGCCCGATTGAGCGCTTGCGGCTTGAAACGGAAGGGATAGGCGACCCAAACCTGCCCGTCACGCGAACCCTGGAACTCGATTTCATAGCGGCCCCGGGTCATCACCGCAAATAGACCATATTGGTTAGCGATGCGAAAGGGCTCAAGCATAGTCACTGGCTGCATCGGGAGCGGCAAGCGGCCAAACACCATGGAGAGCAGCTCTACCGTGGTCACGTAGCCAACCAGGGTGAGCAGCACCGCGCTGGCAGCGAGACCCAAACCAGCCAGCAGGCGGCGCGCGGTTTGCGCCATGGTCGAACTTTCGACGGTTTCCGGTGGATGGTGGGGCTTCCACCGCTCTCTTACCCATGGGCCGAAGAAACGATCGTCCAACAACAGAAATCCCAGGGTCAGTACCAGGTAATTAAGAAAGGTGTAGTTGGCGGTGAAGATTACGCCGATTTCCCACGGGGTGACGATGAAAAAGCAGATTATGCGCCAGCGGCGAGGAAGCAGGATCATCCAGACGATGCCCAATTCCATGACGAGAGTCGCCAGCGCCGTTGTCCATTGGAACCAGTGGGGCAAGTGCTGAATGTAATAACCGATCCAGGTGGGCAGGGGACCGTTCTGGTAGTACTCGTCCATCGCGGTCAGGTGACGCCATTCGACGTCGCCGCTCAGGAGCTTCACCAGGCCAGATTCAAAGTAGATGCGGAACCACTCCCACTGCAGCAGGAAAAGGCTTGCCCGCGACGGTGGATGATCATAGCCCAGCCCCGGGCGCCAACCTGGCGGCGCAAAAAAGAGGGCGAGGAATCCTGCCTCCAATAACATGCCGTCCGATTGATAGCCGGAGAAATCCTGGGCTGCGCTCACGAAGGAAAGAAAGCAAACAAAGCAGGCCAGGAGCATGATTCGAGGGAAGAGATTGGCAGTAAGCAGTAGGGAAGCGGCGAGTCCCACCCAGCACATGGCCATGAGCACGTGGGAGCCGCTGGCCAGCCAGAGGAGCGTGGGGGCGAACCAAAGGCGCGCCCCCGGTCCGAACGATTGCGCGACCGCCGCCAGATACCGGTTTGCAGGGAGGATGCCCGCGGGGCCCATGAGTCCGCGGATCTGAAACAGGAGGGAGACAAAGGCGGAGCAGTAAATGAATCCTAACGCGCGCAGCACAATCCAGCGCGGTATGAGCCGGTCCGCCGCGCCCCGCTCCGAGCTGAACAGGGCCTCAAGCTTCACCATGCCCCAATATAAATGTGGAGTTTCTATACTTGAGGAACGCAGGGTAGGTATTTCAGGTGAGTTTGGTTTTGTTGTATCAGGGCACGACTTTAGTCAGGCCATAAAGGGTTGAAAGAGAATTGGGCTTTAGCCCTTGCTTTAGCCCCTGTTACGGCAGTACCTCATGCCGCTACGCTTACTTGGCAAAGAAAAAACGCAGGGGCTAAAGCCCAGATCTTGTCGGGCCGCCTCATCGGCCCGACTGAATTCGGGCCCTGATACAAAGCACCAGCGCGGTGACTCCCGAAAAATTCGCGCATTCCGCAGATTTCGATCTATCCATCCTCTTTAAAATGTAGAAATTTCACGCAAATAAGAAGGCGCACCTCAGATGGGTGCGCCTTCGTTCAGGTGCACTTTCCAGCACCTTTCCCCAAGTGGGGAGAACGTCGTTGTTGTTGGTTGAATCTACCTAGCTGCCCTGATGAACCACGACCTTCTTGCGTTGGGTCTTAGGCTTGGGTGCTGGGGCCGGGGGCGCCGCGGCTGCGGGAGCCGACGCCACTGTGGAATCCGGCATCACTGTAGCAGGCGCCGCCACTGCGGGAGCCGGAGATGCTGCGACCGGCGCAGCAACCGTGACCGGTGCTGATGCTACCGCAACCGGTGCTGCTGCGACAGGTTCTGGTGCAACTGCCACAGGTGCTGCTGCAACAGGCGCTGGTGTTACTGCGACAGCGGCCGGTGCCGGTGTGGGGGTGCTGGTTGCCACCATCTGCGTTTGCGCCGCGGGGGCGACCGGATCACTGCTCTTTTGCGGCGCGACGGGTGTGGTTGAAGCGATGTTCTGAGGAGCAGGCCCCTTCCTGCGCCGGGTCTTCGACTTGGGTACCAGTGTCGGCTGCGGTGCAGCGGGTGTGGTGCTTGTCACCAGCCACGCTTGCGCGGCGGATACGACCGCGTCATTGACCTCCTGGGGCATGCTGCTCCCGTTGTAAGGAATGATCTGGTCCGGCGTAAAGCCATCCGGATACGACTTGCCGCTACGATCGGCGTCGATGGCGGTGGTTATGTAGAGTTCCGCGCCGTCGTCCAGCTTGAAGGGCTGCACGGCGGTGGATTTGCCGGCTGTCGCGGTGCCGAAGAAGCGCGTACCGGGGCGGCCATGGAAAGCAATGGTGATGGCTTCCGCTGAACTTGCGGTGCTGCTATCCACCAGGACAGCGACTGGAGCCGCTGACGGGCTTTGCAGCCCGGGCTCTTCGTCCAGGGTCAGAGAGACAGTTTCCAGGCCAGCGGGGTTGCGTGTGCCGGTTTTGCCATCTTTGTAGAACCAGGTTACATTCCCGTCGGCGGCTACAAATGAGCCCACGGCGCCATCGCCCAGGATCGGCCCAATGCCGGTCAGCATCGGCCACATGTTGCCGCCGGTGTTGCCGCGAAGATCAACGATCCATCCCTTGGGGCTCTGCGCATTGAGGTCGGTCAGAATGCGACGGACGTCGGCGGCGTAGAGCAGCAGGCCGTCGTTGTCCTTGGCGGAGCAACGGGGCAGTACGACATAACCAAAGTTTCGCCCTTGCACAGTTACGATATGGCCTTCAGGCAAACGGCGACTGGTGAACGGCGTGGGTATCGAAGTGTCGACCCGGGCGCCGCCAGGCGCGCTGTTGGCTGCTTCGCGTTCCGCCTGTTGCATCAGGGCGATTTGATCGGGATAGAGACCAGGAGGCAGACGAAGATGGCTTCCGGGATCCTTCAGCTGAACCAGGGCCCAGTAAATTGCCGGGTAAGTGTCGATAGGATTAAACGCGCCACCCGCCCGTTTGAAGGCTTCCGTTCGCAGCGCATCCCAGTCAACGTCCTGGCCATGCAGAGCGTGCTGGCGCATGATATCGATGGCGTTGTCCAGGAAGCCCGCGGCATCCGGCGTCATCTTGGTGGGACTGACCTGCGGTTGGGGGGGCTGCTTTTTAGCAGCCACGCCAAGGGCAGGGCTGAGGAGTAGCAACGAGCAAGCGAGAAGTCGAGTTTGGTACTTCATGGCAGAGCAAGGCTAGCATGTTATGCTGCTCAAATTTGATCGCACAAAGGTTGCAGATTGAGGCACTTCGAGCCCCTCCGCGTGCTTACAAAAGTTGTAGAAAGACACAACAACGGCTACATATCCACGGGATCCGATTGGGCTAGCGGTTTAACAATTGGTGTAGACCGAAGCCAAGGACCTTTTCGTGGTTTTCTCCCAAGGAAAACCACTCCTCGCGGCCTTTTGTCGGGCCACAGTGATTGTTAAACCGCTCTAGCGGTTTAACAATTGGTGTAGACCGAAGCCAAGGACCTTTTCGTGGTTTTCTCCCAAGGAAAACCACTCCTCGCGGCCTTTTGTCGGGCCACAGTGATTGTTAAACCGCTCTAGCGGCTTAACAATGGGTGTAGACCGAAGCCAAGGACCTTTTCGTGGTTTTCTCCCAAGGAAAACCACTCCTCGCGGCCCTTTTGTCGGGCCACAGTGATTGTTAAACCGCTCTAGCGGCTGACCGGCAGTGCGAAGTCAACGCCGGCAGTGCGGTTGGCTTCGACCGTGGCCGGGTACATTCAGCAGAGAGAGGGGTATTTCCTGGTGCGACTCACCGTCGAGTGCATAGAGCGTGCTGGCGGTGAGCGCGTAATTATGCACCTGCATCGACGGACGGCCATCTTTGAAGATCAAGGTTGTCGCGGGCTGAGCATGCACCGGCGCAGTGTCGATTTGCTCCTGGTACGGGGGCCGAAACGCGGGTGCGGCATTGGCGGCTAACTGAGGGCCCGAAGGCTCCTGGACGTAGTCAGACGGAGGCACGTTGCCATAATCGGCTGGTTGCGGCGCCGGTTGGGCTCCGCTCATCTCCTCCTGGTCATCGATGTATGGGGCATTTGCCACCGGGAACCCATAACCGAAGCCGTTCAACCACGGGTAGCCTGCGTAGACGGTGGGATAGCGATCATAGTGTCTCGCCCCACCGTGGTCACCGCCAGGTCGATGGGACGGGCCGGTGCCCGCTGAAGGCCAGTGCGGTTGTTCGCTAATAGGGGATACCGGATGGCGCACCCCCGGGCGCATGGTTGCCGGTCCTAAAGGCGAAGCAAAAGTGTGGGAGGCACCTGGAAGTGCCGGTATGGGTCCGGCATGAACCGGGCTGGCGAGATGGGAGGGCGGCATCGGTCCGCTTGTTACCCGTTGCTGGGCAAGGAGTACAAGACCGGGGGCCAGAAGGCCGAACGCGACTTGAACGAAACCAGTAAGTCTGCGCCGCATAATTTTGTTTTACCTACCTGATGAGATGCATGCGGCCGCGCGAAGGCGCATTTTGATAGCTTAGGATAGACCTAAAGGCACAGATTTCAAAGGCTTGCGAAGGCCTTCTGGCGTTAAGAATCTCGAAAAGCGGCTAAACAGGCTGTTTCTCTTCCGGATCTCACACACCCTCCTTAGCCCGGCCGCAATCACTTGGGGATGAGTTCGGCTTTAGGGAACGAACCCGTCCTAGCAGAGATTTTTCCGCAACCTGTTGCCGGGCGTGACGACCTCTGCTCGCCAAGGCACCCTGACTCTATAGGCTGCGGAAAAACTCATGTTTTGTATCAGGGCACGACTTTAGTCGCGCCCTAAGTATTGAAAATACGTCGGGCTTTAGCCCCTGAGGTACGGCTTTCCGATCCAACGGCGACCTTTTCCGCAGCCCCTCTAGTCCAGAACAGGAAACGGACTCACTCCGCACCTCGGAGCGCCGGCAGCGCGGTTTGCCCACACAGGCATGGCAAGCTCAGGCATTGGTTTGGAGATAAAGAACTTGCGCGTGTACCGGGAAAGCCATCGAGCGCCTGAGTTTGCTTTCTTACGGCGCGCGCTATCGGTGCTGATGCCGGTGCCGGCGTACATCTTGCGGTAGAGCTTGGAGAGAAAGACAAAGGCCACCCTGGAGCGCAGAGTCGGCGCGATCTCAGAACGCTTCCAAATGGAGGAGAATGTGTAGAAACGGTCCCAAACACCCTGCGTCCTGTTGCTGATCTCCAGCGAACTCATGAGGGGATGGGGCATGAACATCTTGGGCCGGGTCGCGGCAGGAATCAGCCAGAATCGCGTCACCGGAATCCCTTCGACATAAACCTGCTCCTTCTCCTGCTCCTTCTCCCAACGCAGAAAATCCACCGTACCCGGAAACGGTGTCAACATCACGAACTGGGCAAACGCCAGCCCAGCCCTGGATGCAAGATCGGCCGTGGCTTTGAAGGTGTCTGGCTTATCCGAAGGAAGCCCAAAGATGAAGGAGCCTAACATGTGCAGTCCATGCGCGCGGAAGGTCTGGAGCTGCTTTACCAGTCCCTCGCCCGATAGGTTGAACTCTTTGAAAACGGACTTCAAACCTTCGGGGGTGACGGCCTCGACTCCGACTAGAGCGCCCTTGATGTTCGCTTTCCGCATGGCATCGAGATATTGCGGATCTTCCGCGGATTCCATCGTGATCTGGGTGAAGAAGACCATATTTTTCGGCAGTTTCGCCAACTCCGCCATAAGGGCGAATTTGTCGCTGCGGATCTGCTCCAGCTCGGCCAGCTTAGCGTAATTTTTCTGTTCGCGAGCGAGCCGCAGATCGGTCAAAGTCACGGGATAAAAGTTGTCATCCGCCAGCGCGATATAGCGAAAGCCCTTCCGCCGTAACTGGACAATTTCTTCAATGACGCTCTCGAAATTCCGCTGTCTCGGGCGTTGGCCGTCGGTGCGCCACACGGAGCAGAAAGAGCAGTGCTTGGGGCAACCACGAACTGTCTGCACAGAAGCCCACATGTACTTGTCGGGGGGAAGCAGATCCCAACGCGCGGAAACAAACTGATCCGCATCGATCCTGCCGCCCTCGTAAATCTGGCTTGGGCCACCTGTCATGCAAGCGTGCAGAACCTTGGCCCAGATAACATCTCCGTCGCCCTTGACCACGGAGTGAGCATGGCCACGCTCCAGGGCTTCCTCGGGGTAGAGCGTGGCGTGAATGCCGCCATAAACGACCCACGCGCCTCGCTCCCGCGCCTGGCGGCCGACCTCGTAGCCGCGCAAAGCGTTCCCGGTGTGGATGCCGATGCCGACCAGATCTCCGCTCTGGATGCTCGAGGGATCGAGGGTTTCGAGTGTCTCGTCCACAATGATTGGATCGCCAAACGATAACGGTGTGGCTGCGGCCAGCACATAGAGCCAGCGCGGAGTGATCACCGCGGTGCCAAAAGAATGATCGCTGGGATTGATGAGGAAAACGGCCATACGGGACACGTCCTTTCAAGACGCAAGCACTCGCGAGTTAACTCGCCATCGATGCGAAGTAACGCAAAAAGAGCAAGTTACGATGACAATGGGTCGCTAGAGCTTCCTGACAGGAGCAGAAGAGATCACGTTTGGCAACGTGCTTAGACTAATCCATAATACCAGCTTTGCGGATAAAAAATGGCGCAATTTGGCGCATCTGGTACCTAGCTGACACGTACTTCCGCCTCCGTCTTCCCGAAGTGGAGATGGCAATCGCCCACCAGGGGAAACACCTCGTTGCATTTCACTTCCAGCACTGAGCCGTTCTGGGCGCGCGCGGTCCATGGGTGTGGAGAAAGATTCTTCAGCCCGAGCGGGTTGGAAACAACTTCGGCCAACGGGGTACTGAAGTTGTAGGTGTCTCCTTCGAGGTGATGGGCAAAGAGCTGCGTCCCGGGACTGAGCATGACCAGCTGCGAGCCGTAGGCTGCGCCCATGCGCATACGAGGAGGATTGCGTGGCAGCGATTGGCAACCCCAGCAGGGGTCGAGTGCCTTTTTTTGCCGCAAGAGATCGAGGTCAAAAAAGTTTTCTGCGCCGCACTGTGGGCAATGAAAGATGGCATCGCGCAACGCGCACATCTCTTTGCGCCACTCATTTTCCATCACCCGGGCGTCGGGGTCATGCAGGCCCGCGGTAAACGCGCGGATAAAAAGCTTGCGTAGGGAGCCGGGGTAGATAGGCCAAAAGCTCAGCGGATTGTCATGCACCCCGGGTTGAGGCCGATTGGAGTCGTTGTTGGGATCGAAGATGAACACCGGATCCTTTGCGCAAAGCCGGTGAGATTGATCGGGATCGGATGTGTCGTAGGGCAGGGTCAGCTCTCGCTTGCCCTTCAAGGGATGACCAATGACAAATATGAAGAAGAGCAAGACCGCGAGCGAGAAGCGGTCACTGGCTGCGTTGGGTTCCACCAGGTCGTTGGCCACTTCAGGAGCCATGAAACCAGGTGTGCCCTTGATACTCCCCGGCTTCAGGTTCACATCCACGTTGTCGGTATCCGCAATGCGAATATCGCCGGTGTGAGGATTGAAGAATACGTTGCCAAAGTTGATATCGCGATAGCACAAGCCGGCAGCGTGCAGTTTCAGAAAACTGTGCGCCAGTCTGAAGCCCACAATGGTGAGCACCCGGAAAGAAGGCTCCGCCTGCCGCCGCATAAGGTCGACCATGCTGACAAAGTCGGGCGTCTTGATCGGCATCAGGTACCCGCCGTACGCACTATCGCGGGGATAGGAAACCAAGTCGAAGGGCCACAAAAACTGCTCCGTGGGCGTGCCGCTGTTGATGGCCACCTTCAAACGCTCCCACAGCCTTTGGTCTCCGGCCAGGTACTCCGGCCGATACCATTTCAGCGCATAGTGCGCGTCGCCGATGCGCGCGCGGTACACCTCTGCCTGCGCGCCTTCGCCCAGAGCATCTTCGATCACCGCTGCGGATTGCATATTGCGGGCGATCAGCACTTGCCCCCGCTTCAACATTCCCTCCATCATTACGAGCGCCTCACTGCGGCGTATCCGATCCTGCCGGCGGTGGATCGGCAGCGGGCTTCAGCGCCCCCTTTACCCCTGGCGCAAAGACAATCGTGAGCGGCTTCTCGCCAAGCTTGACTTCCTCGTTGGCGCTGATCTTTTGCCCGGCGCCCACGGTCCATCGGTCTTTTGAACCATTGATGAGGACCATGGCACGCTTGTCTGGATCCCAAGCCACCTGGGCATAGTCTTTGGGATAGTCACCAGCTTTCGCCTCCGGGTGAATGAGGTGGGATGGGATATTCGATCCCTTGCTCAGCGGAATCTCATTGCCTTTCAACTGGAGCGTCCATTCCGTTAGCTGTTTGCGAGCAGAGCCTGTGGAAGCAACCGGCTTCTTGGTTGCCGGCGCCGGACTCGTTACGGGGGGTAAGGGCGGCCGGGGCGGCGAAGGAGGAAAGATCCGGCTATGAAAAACCGCCACCACAATCGCGATCGCTGCGACCACCAGAGCGAGAAGAGTATTGCGCAGCCGCCGGTTATCTTTTCGCGTCTGTTCCACGCGGACGGCAAGCTCCTGCAGTTTATGCTGCTGGCTGCTATGCCGGGCCTTGAGTTGTTCAATCAAGGCAGACTTCGAGTCAGCGGTCATCAGCGGCCGCGGCACTTTGGTTGCGCCGGCGGCGCCTGGTCCCAGATCATCCTGCAGGATGGCAAGGGTGATGTCGTCGCCGCTCCCCTGCTGCGTCGCCTCGGTCAGAATGGTCGGCAGTTCTTCTGCCAGGGTAGCAATCCCTTGCTCGCGGATAATTTCCAGGTAGTCCTGCCCAATCTTTAAGAAGTCATCGTCGGAGCGAAAGGAGTTGGCATAACCATCGGTCGAAAGCAGAACCAGCGTTGGGAGCGCCCCATCGGTCACCCAGGAAGATCGAAAGTCTCTCCACGCTTCCGGCTGGCACAAAGAGGTGGTCTGGTTGGCAATCAACCGGTCATCCGGTGGCAGGGGCCGGGTAGTGGTACCCTGCGCGCTGACGCTCAGGATCTCGCCATCGCCGAGCTGCAGATAGAGCAGCACGCGATCGGTGGCTGCCGCTGCCAGAAGAGTGGCGCCATAAGCCAACTCCGGAGAGTTCGCGATCGCCGCCGGGCCCTCGGCTCCCTCTTCTTTTTCCAGAGTGGTCAATTCCTCCTGGGTGAACGGGTTGTTTTCAAGATCTGACTGGACGGCTGCCAGCCATCCACTCACAATTTTGCGTTCCAACTCATGCACCTGCTCGGGGACAAAAGGCACATGACCATCGGTGGCCACGGAGTCGCGAAGAAAGCCTTGCAGTGTGGCGGCGACCGTGCTCACGGCGAGGGAAGAGCCGACCTGGCTGCGGAAGTGTCGCGGGCTACCGTGGCCGTCAGAGACAACTGCCACCGCCACAGTTCCTTGCGCAGCTGGAGCCACGGTGCACTGCACGGCATCCTGGTTGGGAAGTCCGGAGCGCTGATGGGCGCTGCCTCGTACGCAGGCGTGGGCTACTTTCCAACTCATCGTTTCACCTCGGCCACGATAACGTATTTGTGCTCACGGCCCGCAAAATCCTCACCACATCGCATCGTCGTCGGCCCGCGGCATAGGTACTGATGGAACAACCGCCGGATCTTTGCCTGGAGGTGTTGCCGTTACCGAAGTGGAAACGTAACGGAAATAGCGCACTAGTTGCTCCGCATTATCCACCCGCAGTACAGGCTTCTCCGGATTGTCGACAAACTTGCGCAGCGTCTCCTGATCTGCATCCTGCCCGATCGCAATCGCCTGGCGTACAGCGCGCCTTCCCCATGGAATGTTGAGCAGTGCCTGGAGTGCGCCCTTCCAGTCATCGGTAGGCTTGCCATCGGAGATGAGCACGATTTGCGGCGGCAGCATACGTGCCTCTGCCGGCATCTTGCTCATTTCTTCGGCCAGTAGGGCAAATGCCTGGCCCAGGTCGGTTTCTCCTTCCGCGTGCAGATCAACCCACTTGAAGTCGTTGAGCAATGTGGGTTGGGCGATATGCCACGTGGCTCCGCTCGAAAAGCGAATCACGCGCACGTAGAACTGAACCTCGGGATTGCCCTCCGCGGCCTTGCGCATTGCAGGCACAACCTCGCGAATGGCATTATTCAACGCCTCGATCTTGCCGCTGATGGCCATGGATCCTGAACAATCCAGCAGCCAGATTACGTGGAGGGGTCTGCCTGCATACTCTCCACCGGGTCGCACCGCCATATCATCTATTCTCCCGTTAGTCTGGCCGGAAATAAAGCGAACGGCATGGCTTTAGTAACTGACACCCATACAAAAAAGAATACGCTTTGAACGGAGGGCCTATCTTTAACCTTGCCGCAAGGAGCCTTGGCTGGAGAGGGCTTACATTTCTCCATGCTTCCTCTGCATGGAACTGCTCTGTGACAACCGTACCTCAGTGGCTAAACAGGCTACGGAAAAACCTCAATGCTGAATGTACGGGAGGGTAAGTACGGGCTGGTAGGTACGGGCTTCAGCCCGTACATAAACGCAGAAACCATCCATTTTTCGAAGCCGTGCCCTTCGTCCAGAGACTTTCCTCCTGCCATCCTAATCAAGATCCCGTCGGGATGCCCTTGGTCAAGCGAAACTGAAGTACCGTCTCGGCACTGACCTTTACTGGCGCCGGGTGTGAGGTAAGTGCACCGGTGGCTCCCCCTGCACCCGCACCGGCCGCGGCGCCCGCGCCGGCGTGATGGAACAGGTGACCGGTGATAGCGCCGATGGCAGCCCCCGCGGCAGTACCGATGCCGGTTCTCTCCGCTGTCCGTACGCCTTGCGATGGTCCGTCAACCGCTTTGGAGGAGCCGGAAATGCGCATCAGTTTGCCGTGCGCGGTCAACCCTACCAGGGCGAACTCGACGTGCGACTTACCCGAGATCTTGCCGCTCTTGTCGATCTTCACGACTTTTAGTTGCGCGCTCGATCCTCGCTGCACCACTACGTTGCCGTCGCTGGTCAACGGAGTGACCACCGTTGCCTCAAGAAGTTCGCCAACCGTGGAAGTGTCGGAATTGAAGTCGTTGTCGAGGCGCACCGCCACCGAAGCACCCGGCGTCACCGGGGATAGTTTTGTCTGCTGGGAGGTGTTCGCACTCCCGTGATTCACGTCCGAGCTCGTGCCTGACTGGCTGGTTTGCCCGGGGTTGGGCTTGTTCTGCCTGTCCTGCGCCGGTGGCGTATTGTTCTGCCCCGTCTGCCCGTCCTGCACAGGCGGCTTCGGATTTTGTCCGTTTTGCCCATTTTGAGCAGGGGGAACATTGCTGGTTGGTGGCGCGATGGGCTGGGGATGGTGGAGCAGAGCAAAGGCTACCGCAATGACTGCTACCAGACCCACGCCGCCCACGACCGCCTTGTTCTGATTGCTCATGCCGGCTTTGACCACAACCGGAGGAATTACCGGAGCCGTTGCCGGGAGTGAGCCTGCGGGGCGATCCGCCGCCGCGCGTTCGGCAGCCGTTGCGCCGCTGGCGAAACCGTTCAAGTTGGCGGCGGGCACGTCCTGTACGCGGTCAGAGCTGCGTCCCAAGCCCACTCCGAGCGCGTAAGACCAGGTATCGACCGCATAGTTGGCAATCTCTGGCGCCAGTCCCCGGTTGTCCTCGAGCCGCTGCACCAGACGGGCTCGCATGGCCTCCGGTGTCATAGCGGTTTGCCACGAAGACCTTAATTCGAGTGGGACTCTTTCCTCCAGCGCGCCGACGATGGCGGAGATTTCCCGGCGATGTCCACCGCAATAGTCCTTCAACAGACCTTCGCAGCGGTCACGGTCCTGGAGAAGACCGTCTCCATTTTTCTCCATGAGCTCTTTCAGCTTTTCGCGAGGTACTTCGGTTGCCATGTTGCCCACCCTTTCAGGTTGTGTTGATGTCCCTGGCCCGAACTTCTTACCACGTCAGCCAACCTCACCGTCGGTGGAGCCGAAGTCGATTTTGGCTCCGGGAGACAGTTTGAATGTCTGCCCGGGCGCGATCTGCCGCCTGGTGCCGTTGGAAACTGCTTCCCACGCCGAACTGGAAAGGTTGGTTAGCCCGAGAATCGTTGGATCGTTCGGGTTCCGGGTCACTTCAGCAACCGCGCCTCCGGGCGACTGTGCCAGCAGCCCCGGCACCTGGTGCTCGAGCAAGCGTAGCCCCGGCACAATGATCAGGAACTTGGCGCCTACCCGCAGCCGGTTAGCGATCTTGCCCGCCGGGCCGACGGATGGAGATATCAGCGGAGGGGGTGTTGCATCCTCTGCCAGCCCAGGCCGGATGACTGGGGGAGCGCTCATGACCGGCGCGGCGTAAGCCACAGCGGGAGCGGTCGCGACCGGCGAAGCGTAGGCCACGGGGGGAGCGCTGGCCGCGGGTGCGGTGTAAGCCGGCACTGTCCTGGCCCCACCAAAGATCACGCTCGGTTGCAGCATGCTCCGATTGGGAGAGATTTCGCGAGCCTTGAGCACCGCGGCCGCCAGCACCGCATACGATAGCAGTGCGATCGCAGCCTGCAGAGGCACGGTATCCATGCTCGCCACGGTATCCCATAGCGCATGAGGAAGGGAGGCCGAGGCCAAGCCTATGAGCAGTATCTTCCAGCGCTGTTCAGGCTTGATCACAGAAAGGCCAATGAAGTATCCGAAGTAACCGGCGTATGCCATGTGCCCGAAGGACAAATCGATCGACCGGATGATGAGCCACTTGATCCCGGGTGCGGTGTTCAGCAGGTCGCTACCCTGGGTTATCAGGCTGCGTAGCTGTTCACCGTTCATGTTGTTCATCACGGCGTCGGCATTTTGGCTTGGGACTCCGCGGAATGCCAAAACGGTGGTGGTCCAGGTATTCACCAGGTCCCGGGGAGTGTACTGGATGAGGGTTTCCATGATGGCAAAGCCTCCGCCTGAGGCCGCGCCGATCAGTATGCCGTCGAGAGGCTCCTCCACCCCAATCTTGGCCCGCACTTCCGGGGTCATGTAGCGGGCGGCGATGACCAGGGCGAAAATAGGCAAGGCCTTTACTATCTCCTCGAAAAACCCGGTTCCCAGGAAGTGTTGAATGAACAGCTGAATGAACGGAGCGTTGGCATCCGGCTCCCCGCCGGCCAGATGCAGGTGGAAGAACTCATACATCCATAGGAAGTCGTGATCGACCTGCATGAGCCACAGGTAGTAGGCACTAAAGCCGGCAGCACCTAACAGGATGTACCAGGACTTATCCTTGCCAATCATCCGGTAAATGAACCACATGCTTACCATGGTCAGGAAGACAGCCAGCATGATCAGGAAGTTGGAGGAGTAGATCCAAAAACGGGGGTCAATATAATGCTTGCCGTCCGCGGCAACGATGGCATACACGATCGTGGTGGTGGTGCCGAACGTCGCCATGCCGAAGAAGACCACGATGCAGAACAGCACCGGTCCGAGCTGGGCAGTTTTTCCCAACTCATTCCATTTGGTGATGACCGGGATAAGTTGGGAGCGTGTGGCTTCGGTGCCCTGCACCATGACTCCACCGGGTCGCTTAGCCATAAATCCTTCACCTCACCGCAGTTATTTTGAGGCTGGTTCTTTGGGGAGATTGGGTGCGTAGCCGTGCATGATCACCATCGACAGAAAGTAAACAAGGGGGAAAGAGGCAGAACGGGGGCCTAAATAGGCCTTCACTTTACCATCGCGTAAGAGGACTGTCGACGGAAAATGGCGGCCCGGGAGGGTCCGGCCGTAACCGCCCCTAATCCCGACCCTAACCCCGACAATGATCGATTGCTTTTGTAACCAGGCGGCTACTTGGGTATTCCCAGGACGCACGGAGCTGCTGTTTGATAGGACTTCTCTGCCGCGACTGCGATTTTGACCGCACGCAAGCCATCTTCCCCGGTGATACGCGGCGTGCGATCGCTCAGGATCGTGTCGACAAAGTCGATAACTTCGGCCAAATAAGCTTCCCGAAAGCGGGTGAGGAAATGATCCTCTAACTGGTAGCTGCCATGACTCGGCTTGAGGAAGGTGGCGGAGTTTTGCCGCAGGTTTCCAATCAGGATCGACCCCTTCGAGCCCACGATCTCGGTGCGAACATCGTAGCCGTACAGACACTGCACATACGACTCCACATTGCCGATGGCGCCGCGGTGGAAGCGAAGATTTACCGTGCTGGCCACTACATCTCCGAATTCCGCGATCTCCGGGCGGATCGCGACCGTCCCGAAGGAGTGCACCTCGGCAACTTCGTCATGGGTTAGCCAGCGCGCCGCGTCGAAGTCGTGAATGGTGCTGTTGTAAAAGAGCATTCCGTTAATTCTGGACTGATAAGCCCTAAGCGGAGGCATATCTTTGTCACGGCCGAGGGACTTGAAGATGACGGGCTCGCCGATTTCTCCCGCTTCGATCCGTTTGGCGGCGGCCACGTGGGCGGGATCATAGTGGCGCATGAAGCCCACCTGCAGGCGAACCCCGGCTTTGGCAACCGCCTGCAGGGCATTCTGCGCACTCTCGACGCTGACGCCGAGCGGTTTTTCGCAGAGGATATCTTTGCCTGCGCGTGCGGCTGCTTCGACTGCACCGGCGTGGAAGTTATCTGGGGTCGCGATCAGCACGGCCCGGATGTCTTTTCTTTCGAGCATGGCGTCGAGGCTGGCATAGGAGTGCTGAATCTCGAGCTCCGCGGCGACCTGGCTGGCGCGGGCGGCATCGACATCCGCTACGGCCAGCAGTTCCGCATGGGGGACCAGGCGGCGCAAATTCGTCGCGTGTTGCTTACCCATCTCACCCACGCCCAGTACTCCGATACCTAACTTGCGCATCCTGTGGTGCCCCCTGACGAAAGTGCTCCATAAGGAGCCCTCTGCATAATAGGCAATATAACCGCTTAGCGAAAGGCCTTAAATTTTTTGACCTGTCCACGGGTCTCAATCACCAATTTCCGGCGGCGAATGAGGACTTGAGACTTTGGAAGACTCGTCGGTGGTATCCCACATCTCGCGAAAAACGAGCGAGATGCCCCGAATTTCCTGCACGCAACACTAGCTAGGACAGGACTGCGTGTGCGCCTTTCTCTAAGGAAAGGCGCATGAGGTTCGCGGAACCCACCAAGCTTCACAGGAAATCGGGGATCTGGGGCACCCAAGGGCCGTAGTTAATTGAAAGTCTTGACGGAGGCTTTCTCGGTGCTTCCAGGCCTGGCCCGCAAACCGAGATCTACCTGGAAAAACTCTGTAAATAGGTATCGGCAGGCAGACCCAGGCGCCGGGCTTTATCAAGCATTTTTGCCGCCGCGACACGATCCATGGCGCCCCCGACGGTGACCAGGTAATCCCCGCTTTGTTTGGAAGGGTTGAAAACCTCAGCGCCGAGGTCTGCATGTTTGCTGTTAATCTGGGCCACCATGTCCTCAGCTTTGGTTTGACCTTTGTAGGTATAGGCGACAACCCGCCAGACGCGATCCGTCAGCCCTGGGGTTGCTGACCCAGGAGTCGACGAGGGTGCAGGCTTCGCTGCGGCGGTGGCTCTTGGCGTGCTTGGTTTGGCAGCCGGAGGTTTGGTTGCGGGCGGCTTCTCGGCTATGGGGGGTGTAGGCGCAACCGCCTGGGGTGCAGTTTGTGGACTGGTTGCGGTTGCCGGGGCGGGCTCGGAGTGGGGGCGGAGTAGCAACCATCCGATGATCGCCAGCACGACCACAGCAAGTGCACCGTACAGGAGAAACGGAGGACGCTTGACGACCGGTTCGTCTTCCTCTTCGATGACGAGCGGTTTCACTAGAGGGATGGGCGGCGTGGTAAGCCGCTCGGCAATCGGCGCTGCTTTTGCCGGAACCTTGGCCGCGATGGGCTCGGATTGAGGGCGAGGTGCAATGGGAGCGCGAGCGGGTGGGGGCGTTGGTCTGGGCGCCGGATTGGGCGCCGGGCTGGGTGCCGGAGGAGCCGGCGGCACCGCGGTGGCGGCGGGCGGCGTTGCGGACGCGACCGGCAGGACTGGCTTCAAGGCATTGCTGATTTGGGCTAACGTCCAACGACCGGCGGAGGAGTTGCGGATAATCTCCGCGAACGGAGCCGGGATGCGATTGATCTGCGCATCCGTGGCGCTGAACACTTTTCGCTGGGTGAAGGCATGAAAGAGGGTTGTCCCGATGCCGGCCACGTCCTCTGCCTGCCCCGCTGCGGTTCGGTGCAGGCAATCGCTGCGTAACTTTACCGTATCTTCGGTGGCAAGCACGCTGGCCGCTTCCACGCGACCATGCGACATTCCTTTTTCATGAATCGCCGTGAGCGCGCCGACCAGGGCTTCGGCCACTTCGCGGCCTTCCTCCGGTGACAGAGTCTGGCTCTGCAGCACATCGGAGAGGCTCTGTTCGATGGGCTCCATGAGCGCATAGACCAACAAGGTATTGTCCACCTTGACTTGCCCGACTTTGGTAATGGTGACCAGATTCGGATGGGCCAGGTGTTGCGCAGCCTCCAGGCGCGCCGTGACTTCGTCCGCGTCCGTCAGGGCCTCCGTAAGGCTGATGGTGGAGGGGGTGTGCTGCGGTTCAAACGTCTCGGTCTCAAACCATGCGCTTCGGCCTTCGGATCGCACCAGGCGGCGCAGGGGATAAAGCCCATCGATTGTTTGTCCTTCCAACTCGTTCCAGAACTGCATAGTGTCCTTGTTTCCCGAAAAAGTGAGGGTATAGAGGGTAATGTGGAGATGGGCTCTGCCAGGTCAGAGCGGGCTCTTGACCTCGAAATACAGATAGATTTTCGTTCCACTGCGCACGCTTAAAGGCAGTCCGGGAGCTTAGTCCGGGCTGCCTCCGCATGTCTTGCGGATTAAAAAAACGACCGCGACTTCATGAATCCAGCTTACGCGATTCTTTCAATATTGGTTTTTGCATTATTGCCGGTACGCGCAAGCATGGCCATTCCCTCGCGGGCCATCTCACGAGCCATCTTACGCAATTCGTCGGGGCGTTCGTTGTGGATTGCAGTGAGCTGCTCGAGCGCGGCGGCGGCGCGGAGCTTGGCAATCCCCTGAAAAGCCTGCTCGCCTGAGTTTCCGCAGGTGTGCACGATGCTTTCGGAGGTTATTTTAAAAACATCTTCGCCCTGGATGACGAAGGCCACGAAATACTTCTCTGGCGGGGGGATCGGAGTGTGGGATGCCATTAGCACTTCCTTTACTTGATTGCATGAATTCCAGTGCAGGACGGTCTGATTCGGCCAAAATACACCTACAGTTTGCATACTAGATGCACACGGATAGATGCAAGCGTATTGGAGCATCCGGAACCGCAGAGGTAACCGACGCAAACAATTTATTTTCTTCGCAGGATGTCGGTGTATAGCGGAGCGCCCCAGGTCCCGATGGCCAGGAGGCTGCCAAATAGCACCACCGCGTCGATACTCTCTCGTCCCTCGCGCGTCCAGTAGACATTGGCAAGGTTGAGCCAGAGCGCGAATTCATCGAGCGTAAGTGCGGCGCCGACCCCATACAGAATGGCCAGGAGCCGCCCGGCAAAGATGGAGGCGGGGGTGGAATCGGAGCCGACCTCATTAAGGTAGCCGAAGCCAACCCCGAGCAGGATCAGAATGCCCCAGACCAGGTGGTGGATGTGGCGCCCACCCATGGTGACATATTGGAATGGGCCGATGTTGTGCTGAATGGAGGCAACCAGCAAACGGACGGCCAGGAAGGTGAAGAAAAAGCTGATCGACGCAAGAAACATTCTGCGGTGAGGACGGTCGGGAATGTTTTGCCGGAGGATATAACCGAGTTTGGTGAGATGAAGCAGTAACAGCATGATTGCCGTTACTGCGGCAATGAATACCAACAGAATTACTTCGCCTGACCAGTGCATATGCCACTCTAACTCAGGAAAAGAGGAATTCTTTGGTCCGCAGGTCCTTGATGTTATCCCGCAGTTTGGCTGCCTTTTCGAACTCGAATTTCTTGGCCGCTTCGCGCATATCCGACTCCAGCTTGCCGATATAGGCGTCCAGCTCCTGCTGGGTATTGAATTCCGGCAGCGCGTCATCCTGGCTGGTGAGGTCCGCGTATTCAGCTTTGAGGATATGCACCAGGGACATGTCGAGTGAGCGGCTGATCGACGTGGGCGTGATGCCGTGCTCTTCGTTATGCGCCCGCTGCACTGTGCGCCGGCGGTCCGTCTCATCCAACGCCCGGCGGATGGAGTCCGTCATCACGTCGGCGTACAGAATCGCCCGGCCACTCAAGTGGCGGGCGGCGCGTCCTATGGTTTGAATCAGGGAACCGGAGGAGCGCAAAAAGCCTTCCTTGTCGGCATCGAGAATCGCAACCAGGGAGACCTCGGGAAGATCAAGCCCCTCGCGCAGCAGGTTGATGCCGATCAGCACGTCATATTCGCCGCGGCGCAGATCGCGCAATAGGCGCACCCGTTCCAGAGTCTCGATTTCCGAATGCATGTAGCGGCATTTCACGCCGACTTCGGCGTAATAGCCGGACAAATCCTCCGCCATTCTCTTGGTCAGCACGGTGACCAGGACGCGTTCGTTGCGCTCCACACGCAACCGGATCTCGGCCAGCAAATCATCGATCTGCCCGCGGATGGGCCGAATCTCAACCTCAGGATCGACCAGGCCGGTAGGGCGAATGATCTGCTCCACGACTACCCCTGCAGACTTGGTCAGCTCATAAGGGCCGGGCGTGGCGGAGACATAAATGGTCTGGTGGGTGCGGGTTTCGAACTCCTCGAATTTGAGCGGGCGATTGTCCATCGCCGATGGCAGGCGAAAGCCGTAATCCACCAGGTTCTGCTTGCGCGAACGATCGCCATGCCACATGCCATGCAACTGGGGCACCGTTACGTGCGACTCGTCGATAAACACCAGGTAATCGCGCGGGAAATAGTCCAGCAGGGTGGGCGGCGGTTCGCCCGGCAGGCGGCCAGAAAAGTGGCGGGAGTAGTTTTCTATGCCATGGCAATAGCCCATGGACTTGATCATCTCCAGGTCGAAGCGGGTCCGCTGATGGATTCGCTGCGACTCGACCAGCCGCCCCTCCGACTCCAACTGCTTCTCCCACACCGCGAGCTCGTCGAGGATCGATTCGACCGCGGTCTTTTTGCGCTCCGGCTGGACTACGTAATGTGATTTTGGATAGATGGGCAGGCGGGCATATTTCTGCCGTACGGTGCCGAAAAGCGGATCGATTTGCGACAAAGCCTCGATCTCGTTGCCGAAGAGCTCGATGCGATAGGCCATCTCATCGTAGGTGGGGTAAACCTCGATCACGTCTCCCCGCACGCGGAAGGTGCCGCGGCGGAAATCACTATCGTTGCGTTCGTAGAGAATTTCGACCAGGCGGCGGGTAATGTCTTCGCGGCGAATCTTCTGCCCCTTTTCGAGCAGCAGCAGCATGCCGTAGTAGGCCTCAGGCGAACCCAGTCCGTAGATGCAGCTTACCGAGGAGACGATAATGGCGTCGCGCCGCTCGAACAGGGAACGGGTGGCGGAAAGGCGCAGCTTATCCAGCTCCTCATTGATGGTGGCTTCCTTCTCGATGTACAGGTCACCGGAAGGGATGTAGGCCTCGGGCTGGTAGTAGTCGTAGTAGGAGACGAAATACTCGACCGCATTGCCGGGAAAGAACTGCTTGAATTCGTGGAAGAGCTGAGCAGCGAGCGTCTTATTGTGAGCCAGGATGAGCGCCGGGCGATTGGATTGCTCGATGATCTTGGCCATGGTGAAGGTCTTGCCCGAGCCCGTAACGCCGAGCAGGGTCTGGTGCTGTTCGCCGGCAGCTAACCCCGAGACGAGCTCCTGGATAGCATTGCCCTGGTCGCCGCGGGGACGGTAATCGCTTACTAACTGGAAGTCCATGAATACCTGTAGAGAGTGGGCCGTGCGCCGACCCGCCGTGGGCGGGTGCTGGGAAGCGGTGGGGCTGTCTCGATTATAAACGCTGGGAGTGGTCTAGAGCCGGGGTAGGGGAGGGTAGGCGATGGGCCCGCGCACCATACGGCGCGCAAGCACGATCAAGGCCCCGATGATGGCGCAGATGACCAGGATGACGGGCAGAAAGACGATTGGCGAGAATACCGTGGGTGGATTGCGGGGCGCGGGGGAATACTGATGCAGATGTCCACCGAAAATGAGCACGTGGCCATCGATGGTGGCGCCACTGGCGAGCGTGAGATTGCCACCGAAGACCAGAACGTTACCGGCCACAGGGCCATTGAGTAAAACATTGCCGGCGAAAACGTGCACGCTGCCGGTTATGTGCCCTTCCACCTCTACGGAACAGAGAAAGCAGCGGGCATTGTGAATCGTCTCGTCGGCGCTAACCAGGACATTCCGGCCAAAGTGACCTACGTTCGCCGGGGCCTGCGAAACACCGGTCAGAGATGGCACCAGGATCAGAGTGCAAAGGATCAAGCACCGTGAAAGCATGCCAGCGTTTCCTCGAGGGAAGTAAAGGTTATTCGATCATCAATGCTGTGGCCTGGAGAAGTGACAAGGCAGTTTCCGGCAAGCTCAGGGGTTGAGTGCCGTTGGATGCTTGGGTTGATACAAGCCAACTTCGCCGCCTCCGGGAAGCCTGATGGTTGTGATCGATCCCCATCTTTCTTCCTGAATAGGCGAGCAAACGACGTTTTTTCCCGCCAGGCTCTTCATCTCCGCCTTAAGGTCTTCACACATGAAGTAGAGCTGATGGCGATCATTCTCTTCGGCCGGATGAAAGGCCGCTTCGGCGGGAGGCAGGGCAAATATCAGCCAGCCGTGGCCGGCATCGACCGACGCCAACCCAAGCACATCGCGAAAGAAGGCGCGGTCCGCCGCTGCATCTTTGCTGTAGACGATGACATGTGCACCGGAAATCACGATGTATCCAGTTTAGCGCCGGAATACTGCCCTTTCGATATGCGGTAAGGTAAAACACGTGTTCAGCTTATTTTTCCGCTGTCGCAGTCTGGCCGCGAGCCTTGCACTTGCCTTATTTGTCTTGAGTGCCGATTGCGCGGCCGCCCCGACTATGGGTTACACGGTAGTAGCCCGCTACCCCCATTCGACCGACAGCTACACCGAGGGATTTTTTTATCTGGATGGGTTGTTTTACGAGGGCATAGGCCTCGCTGGACACTCAGCCCTGCTCGCCATCCAGCCCGAAACCGGCAAACCTGTTCAGAAGCGCGAGCTGGCGGCGCAGTATTTTGGCGAGGGTATCGTCGATTGGGGCCCTGACATCTACCAGTGGACGTGGAAGTCGCAAATCTGCTTTGTTTATGACCGCTTCAGTCTTCGGCCGATTAAGCAGTTGAGCTACAACGGCGAGGGCTGGGGTATGACACGCACGGCAAAAGAGATCATCACCAGCGACGGCAGCGCGACGCTTCGCTTTCGCGACCCTGAAACCTTCAGGGAAATTCGTCATATTGTGGTGAAGGACGGTGCGACGGCCATCGACGAGCTGAACGAGCTGGAGTTTATCAAGGGCGAGATCTATGCCAACGTCTGGCACTCCGACAGGATCGCGCGCATCAATCCCCACGACGGGCATGTGATCGCCTGGATCGATCTCGCTGGTCTGCTGCCGGCCGATCAGAAGATCAACCAGGAATCCGTACTGAACGGGATCGCCTACGACGCAAAGCGAGGGCGTCTTTTCGTCACCGGCAAGCAGTGGCCTACGGTTTTCGAAATTAAGGTGGTCCCTCGTAATCCTGGGAAGTCGGTTCTGAAATGAGGAGTCGAAATCGCCGTCTAAAGAAGCACGCCAGGCAGCGCTAGCTCGTCATTCAGCGGTTTGCTTCTCTCCGGCCGAGGCATTCCAATGATCGGCAAAGATCTTCGCGATCGTGTAGATGCTTTGCATCGGGTTCGCACCTACCGATGTGGGGAAGATACTGCCGTCGACGACATAGAGCCCTTCGGTTCCCCACACGTGAAAATCTTGCCCCACGACGCT
The DNA here is from genome assembly GCA_963717225.1 of uncultured Acidobacteriaceae bacterium. Taxonomy (GTDB): domain Bacteria; phylum Acidobacteriota; class Terriglobia; order Terriglobales; family Acidobacteriaceae; genus PALSA-350. The sequence goes on from CAVQWB010000019.1 coordinate 808,751, forward strand.
ATCCCGGGGATCCGCACCCATCTTGTCGGTGCCCTGCATATGAGCCGAGGTGACCATGGAGCGGTTGGAGATGAACTTCAGGTTTTTCTCCACCAGAACGGCCTGATCCGGAGAGGTGAGGATCTGCGGCTGCAAACCAATTTGCAGGCCCATTCTGGGAGAGGCTCCTCCTCCCCCAAATCCTAAGATGTCCTCGGTCGTGGGAAGGTAAACCTGCTTTGCCCCGGCGTTGAACATCACGCGAATCGCTTCCGCGATACCCTCCGCAAACCGCTTCTTGTCGCTCTCCGAGAGGGTGTAGTCGATTTGTGGGGCGCCAGAATCGTCCAGTACGATACGGTTCTCAGGCTGCGGCGTATCCACCAGCATGACACCGAAGCCCGCCAGATCGCGAAAGGCTTCGATCATCTCCAGAGAGTGCAACGCGGGCCCTGGGCTCATCAGCGCTGCATAGAGCGGTTGATCCGCCATCGATTCGAGTGCGTATCCACGATCCACGAGCCGGTCATCGACATAGACTGAGGCCTCCGTTCCAGTTAGGACGTCGATGTGATGGTCGAATCGGCCCATGATCGGCATCGACGGATGGAGCACCATCCCACGGCCGATCTGGTCATTCTTGACTCCACTTCGGAGCAACACCGTAGGGGAGCCCAACGCGCCTGCGGATAGGATCACGGTCTTTGCGCGCACCGTGAATGTTTCACCGGGAGGTATCCTGAGGCCATTGGGATCAGCGATGGTCCCAACCTCCGGTATAGCCGGTCTCATGCGCACCTCAACGCCGACCGCACGGTGCCGATCGCCCTCGTGCTTGCCCTGGTCCTCGCCCTGGTCCTCAAAGATCACCCGCCTCACATCCGCGTCCGGCATCATTCCCAGCGGGTTGGTCCGGTCTTCCAGCGCGGCAAGAAGCAACTGACTCTCAGCCGAACGCTTATCGCTGACCGGGGAAGGAGATTTGCCCGGAGCGTAAGTATTCAGGCTGTACAGTTTGGGGTGTAGACCCGATAACCTGGCGCCATCCCAGAGCACTCGATTGTTTGGATTGATTTCCTTCTCCGTCAGGGTCCGGGTGCCGATTGCTTTCTTTACCCACTCATACTCGCGTGCCAGCTCGGGCTGCGTGAACTGGTCAGATGCAATCCGGCCGGCTTTGCGCCAGCCTTCGATCCTGGTGCGGATAGCGGCGGTAGTCGGGGCGAAGCATAGGTCGACATTGACCTGCGACCCGCCACCCACCGCCATTCCGTTGCGCACGCGGATGGTTCCGTCCACGGATGTGCGGGTGTCGATCAGGTCGTCGATCAACCGTGTCTCCATGGAACCTGCCACCACAAAGGATCCACGCTCCAGCAACAAGACCCGCTGGCCGGCGCGGCGCATCTCGTGGGCCAGTACGGAGCCCGCCGGACCGCTGCCTACGATGAGTACGTCGATGGCATGTCCGTCACTCTCGGCCAGCTCTTTTTTGCTGCTGTTATAGGCGAGCCGCGTGGGTGGCAGCTTCGGCTGGTTAGCTTTCACGTACTCTGGCGGTGCAAACAGGTTCAGCTTGACTCCGGTCAACTGCCCCTGGACCGCACCGTAGCCTTTCACGACGTAGAAATTCCGCACGGTTGCTGCCAGGCGGCGCGGCGCATTGTCGGCGCAACTTTGCAGCAGGAAGAGCACGTGCTGACGATTGTTTGAAGTGAGGGCGGCAAACGACGAGGCTCCGGTACCTTGCATGGCTGGTGCGATTCCGCACCTGGTGCCGAATTTCCGCAGATCCGCGAAGGGCAGCAGGAGTTGACGAAACTCCGGCGTGCTGCCGGCCTGTGTCCAGATACCGTCCCGGGCGGCCACCAGCAGAGCCACCGTTGCAGGGTCGTTGGGGAGGTCTGTCACCGGAAGAAAGGATGCGAACAGAGCATCGTGGACGGCGTGTAGCGCACTGTCCGGAATGGCGGATGATTCCGCCGGTTGGGGGCCGGCCACACCCGAACCGTCCCGGCAAGATGTACATGCCAAAGCTAAAACCGCCAGCACACAGATCAGGCCTCGCAACGTTCCCATGCCACGCAGTATAACGGCGGCAACTTGCTGCTTGATGTAGGATAGGCGCCATGGCCAGCCGCTATTCCACGATCCAGAAGTGCGCTTTCGGCTTTGCCGTTCTTTTTCTTGCCGTTTACTCGCTCGACTACGTGCCTGGCATTATGGGCGCCAATGGCAAGATGTTCGGCCTTTTTTCGATGACCACGTTTGTGGATGTGGGGCACCTTGGTCTGGGCGTGCTGGCGCTCATCAGCGGATTTGTTGGCCCCAGGACCGCACGTGCCTACTTCTGGTTCTTGGGATTTTTTTATGCCGCGGACGTCGTCACCTATGTGATCACGCATGTGCACCTGGTCTCGCCCCTGACCAACTTGCTGGTGAACCTTCCTCACGCCATCATCTCTCTCGCCGCCTTTTTCATTGCTGTCAACGTTGGCAAGCAAAGCGCGAATGCCATCACCGCGCGTGCGTAGGGTCCTCTTCCGGCTCCTGCAGATAATTGCGTGCACAGCCGGGTTGGCACTGGCGGCAATCGTAGTCTTTACAGTGACCTGTCGTTCCCGGCAACTTCTTTTCGAGCCAACCCCGGAGTCTCTCCGGCACCCCGCGCAAGCGGCCGGCATAAAGAACTACAACCGGCCGGAGGTGGACACCTTCTACACTTACCCCGAGTGGTACATCGTGTGGAGTTACCAGGCAAAGGCCGATTTCCAGCGCAACCACCTACCATCCGGATATTCCTACTTCGGGGATATAGGTCAATTCTGGCACGGCTACTGTTCTGTTTATTCATTTACGCGTTCTCGTTACCCCTCGCCTACGGGCGACCACATTATGTTGGCCGTGATCGGTTCGTCATTCACGGTGGAGTACAGCCTGAAGGGGTTATACGAGAAGACGATCGGACGGCTGAGCGAATGGACCAGCCATCAAGAGCCGGTGGCTGAGGACGCATATGCCGCCCAGGTGGCAGAGGATTACGCCACCTTTGTCCATGTTCGTCCGTTTTACGAGTATTCCTTTGCGCACGCTCTGCATAATCTGTGGTTCGGGACGCCGTTCCGTTCCCAGCACCTTCTGCGCAGCCTCGAACGGCGTGCCTGGTTATCACTGGACTACTCCTTCGAAGCGGCTTATAGCGAGCTCATCGAACTGGGGACGCATGCCACGTATGGCTTTGAGGACACCACCACCGCGGCCTGGATTGAATTCCCTCCCCAGGAAAAGGCGCATGTGCTGTCCCTTGTGCCTCCCATGAAGTTCATCCGCGAACTCGGGGAAGGCGAAGCTATCGTGGAGATACCTCGCTACCAGGAGTTCACCGGCGACGCCCAGGACCTTTTGCAGGCCGGCGTCCGCTTCCGTCAGATCTCAGGCAATCAGTTAATCGTTGTCTCTGCCATTGCCCCAAGCAACTGGACGAACACCGTCCCCAATCTACAGTTGCTCCTTGCGCAGCCAATGTTGACCGATCAAGCGAAGACCCGGGTCGTGCTTTTGTGTCCTGTTTCTAGCCTTCATCTCGTCATACCTCTGCTTCAGCATGGTGGACTTACCATGGAGCACATTTACGATTACTAGTTAGGATTTATCGAGTGGAACGTCAACGTTGCCCTGCAAGACAGCGTTCAATCGCTTGCTGCCACTCTGGACCGCTGTTGCGGTCGCTTTTTTCCATCGCTTGCACGTCATCATTCGCAGCAGCGTTCAAGGCCGTGCGAGCATAGGTTACTTCCACGCTTGTGGTTGACGGGTTGCGGGAACTCAGTTGGACGTCCACGATCGACACCAGCCTCCCCGGGATCAAGGACACGTACTGCATACGCCCTTCCGCCGGGTTGAAGAGTGTGTTTACCCAAACGACTGTGTGCGGACCATGTTGTATGGTGAACACCGCGCCCTGTATGTCCTTACCAGGCTGAGGGTAGAGAAACTCCGGATTCCAATGTGGCCCGGCCCAGCAGCGCTCTCCATCCGGACCGAATAGAAGTGCAGCGCGGTCTAGTGGGGCGTGGACGACCAAGTGAAAGCTGTTACTCACGTGCACAGGATTTGCCATGGAGAGAAGTCCCAGAAATAGAATTAACCCGCTTTTCATTTGCGCTCTTTCAACCGATGGCTGTCGGAGGCGTGGAGCGTCAGACCGTAAATATTCCTGAATTGCTCAATCTCTTTCAGTGTCTGCGCGGAAAACGCAGACTTACCTTCAAACGCATGGAGCACGATTCCCTCCAGCAGGTCACCCAGTGTCATGTCCTTCAGTTCGGCGACTGCCTTCAACACCTTGACCAGCCGCTTCTCCATCCGGACGCCGGTCTGGATCCGCTCTACTTCGACAGGTTGTTTTGTCTCTGTCATCTGTACCAATGTACCATGGTACATTGAAAGCTGTGGAAGCTTAATCGCCTGTGACATCATCTGAACAGAAAAGGAGATTCAACACGGATGAGTTACGTGCCCAATGCAAAACGGTATGACGGAGCGCAATTTCGGCGGTGTGGGAGATCCGGGATCGTACTACCTCCCGTCTCCCTTGGCCTGTGGCAGAATTTCGGCGGCGTCGACAGCTTCGAGACCGGCCGGGCAGTCGTTCGCAGAGCATTCGATCGGGGCGTAACGCACTTCGACCTGGCGAATAACTACGGGCCGCCGTATGGGTCGGCGGAGGAGAACTTTGGCGAGATCCTGCGCAAGGATTTTCGTGATTACCGCAATGAGCTGCTGATCTCGTCGAAGGCGGGCTGGGACATGTGGCCTGGACCTTATGGGGTGGGAGGCTCGCGCAAGTATCTGCTGGCGTCGCTGGATGAAAGCCTGCTTCGCATGGGCCTCGAGTACGTTGACATTTTCTATTCTCACCGGCCGACGATGGACGCGCCCCTGGAAGAAACCATGGGGGCTCTGGCGCAGGCCGTGCGCCAGGGCAAGGCCTTGTATGTTGGGATTTCGTCGTACAGCCCGGAGCGAACCCGTGAGGCGGCAAAGATTCTGAAGAGCGAAGGGGTGCCGCTGCTGATCCATCAGCCGTCGTACTCGATGCTGAACCGTTGGGTGGAGAAGGAGTTGCTCAGCACGCTGGATGAACTGGGTGTGGGGTGCATCGGATTTTCGCCGTTAGCCCAGGGACTGCTGACCAACAAATATCTCAAGGGAGTCCCGGCGAACTCACGCGCCAAGGCGGAAGGTTCTTTCCTGAAGGGTTTTCTGAGCGAGGAGAACCTCAAGCGGGTGCGGGCACTGAATGATATTGCCGCCGGGCGCGGCCAGACACTGGCGCAAATGGCAATTGCCTGGGTGCTGCGAGACAAGCGAGTGACTTCGGCACTGATCGGAGCGCGGGACGTGAAGCAGCTCGACGACTCGCTGGATGCAGTCAAGAATCTCCAGTTCACCGATGCAGAACTGCATGAGATTGATCGCTACGCGCAGGAAGGGCAAATCGATATTTGGAAAGAAGCTCGCGAGGGAGCCGCTTAGCGACATGACTTCCCAATCTGCTGAACGGGCGAGTTTTGGGGAGTCACGGCTCTATTGCTTTGTATCAGGGCACGACTTTACAGGCTGCGGAAAAACCCGAATTCTTTGAAGGGGACGGCCTTCAGGCCGTCCGCAAAAGATTGAAAACAGTTCCGGCTTTAGCCGCTGAGGGAACGGCTTTCGCTCCCGACCGTGCCGTAAGTGATTGAAAATACGCTGGGCTTTAGAGGGTGTGTGAGAACTCCCGTTTTGAAGGGTACGGGCTTCAGCCCGTACGTTAACTACCCAAGATAGGACGGGCTTTAGAGTGTGCGTGAGAACCAATTCCAAGTCACTGCGCTCATGCTTTGTATCAGGGCACGGCTTCAGCCGTGCCGCAATAGTTGGGTCTGATGAGGGCTTTAGCCCCTGGGCTGTGTCTTCCCTTTTTGAAGGGCACCGGCTTCAGCCCGTACATAAAAGAAACAAAACGATGGGCTTTTAGCCCCTGAGGTACGGCTTTCCTACCCAACGGCGAGTTTTTCCGCAGCCTCTAAAGTCGTGCCCTGATACAAAACCAAAGTGCAGTATTCGAAGCAGCTTCCTCTCGTGCTGGACACTTCGGAATGGGAATCTCGCAGCCCATTTCCCTACCCCACCTAAAACATCTCTGTTCAAACCACCTTGGGACGCAAGACAAACCGGAACCGCATATCCTCCCCGAACCACTGCACATAGTTGGTACCCCAGGTATTGTTGTGCAGAGAGAAATGCACCCCTTGCGTAAGATCGGGTTGCTCTCTGTTAAAGAAAATCGCCGACTTCACACCCAAAGCAACCACTGGCGCATCGAGAGTCTCAATCACGAAGTTGGGAGAACGAATTTCCTGTGTGACGGCGTGTATATGCCGGTTGCCGCCGGGCACAACATCAAACGGAGAAACAAGCTCGTTGGTTTTTTCCAGAGACCATTTCCCATCGCCGGCTGCGGCGGGGTGAAAGCTCAGCCACGCCGCTTCCGGAAGACGGTTAGCGGCCTTCCCGAACCAGTAGAAATTCATCTCTACCATCGGCGTATGGTCAGGCATCAACAACTCAAGAAACAAGGTGCGTGGCCACGCGACCGTACCCAATCTCTCGGTCTTCGGATCATCCACATGCAATTCCGCCAGCACACGGTAACCGCGGCTGTCCTTCCCTGACCACAGCTTCACCAGAGTAGCCGCCCACTCGCGGCTCTGCGCGCCGAAGCGCGCAATGCCGGGCTTGCCAAAATCCTTAAATGCCCAGTCCTCAGTGGAATGGATATAACTCGCAATGAATCGATCGAAATCCTCTTTCGAATAGGTCTGGTAGGAATAAAGCCCCAGCGGGTTCTTCGCGGTCGCCCACTCACGTTCTCTCGCCTTTTCGCGAAGTCCGCTGATAGCCCCGGTTTGCGGATCGATGGCAACCGTAAAATGCTGGGTCTCGATTACAGAATCCGCCGCCTGAGGTTTCAAACCGGCAACCAGGGGCGGCGTGGCTCGCAGGCTCTGCAAGCGCGCCTCGGCCTGCGAGCGCAATGGTTGCGGCAGGCTGGCCACTCCATCATCAATATCCTGGCGCTTCTCCACCCAGCTGCTGGTCATGGTCCGGTATCCGGGGAGATTAAGAACCTGGGCCAGATCGCTGGGCTTATAGTGGTCGTAATCGATCCACTTCTTCGTGTCCACGCCCCAGGTGTGTTCCACCGCGAGGGTAAGCCGCCGAAGCAATGCCAGGTCTACCGCATCGCCGGTACGCAGCTTTTTCTCCTCAATCAATTCTTGCCGGAAGCGAGCGATCTCCCGGTAACGGCTCACCTTTACCGGGTCGCTGGGCACGCCGTGGATCCACGTATCTCCTATCTCCTGGGTGAGTACAGGCAGCTGAGCGCGAAAGGGAGTAATCGCCACGGCGATATCCGTCAGCGTCGACGGGATGATCTTTGCATTTGGATAGCTGGCACGAAGTTTCTTGTAAATGGCCGCAATTTCATCGGGTGTGTGGGGTCCGCTATTGTCGTCCCTCATCTCGATGGCGACGGCCAGGCCGGAGCCAGGCAACGCGAACATTCCGCCGTAGTCCGGGTGATACATCACCGTCAATTCGTTGCCGTTCAAGTCTCGCCACAGAAACAGACGCGGCACTTCTGCCGGCGTGCTCGCGGAATTGATTCCGATATGGAGAAAGGTGACTCCATTTTCCTTGAGCGGGCTGATGATGCCACGTGTGTGGCCGGGAACGTCGGTCATCTTCGCCCCTGTAGTTGTCCGTCCGAATCGCTGGTCAAGAGATTTCGAGAACCCGATGGACCCGGCAATCATGGTGCGATCCAGCATCTCGGTCTGCCAGGTGAAGGGCAGCGCGTGCCATGCCAGATATCCCGCGCCGATCGCGTTCTCGGCCCGCTTGCGTTGTTCCGCGCTCGCCTGCTCCAGATACTCGTAAAGAATCCACGATCCCGTCGTCCATACATACCGGTCCCCGCCCACCTGGCTCAACTGCTCGCCAATTTCGATTGCCTTGGGAAAGTAGTGATCGAAGTACAGGCGCATGATCGCGGCTTGCGTATCGAGAAACCCCACGTCTAAATGGCACTTGAAGACCACAAGGACACGCGACACTGCTGCGGCATCAGACTGCGAAGCCAGACCGGAAAGTCTGATACCCACCGCGGAATGCAAGGTTCCAGCGGTCACCATGCCAGATAAGAAATGACGGCGCTTCAAAAGCACCTCGCACGCAGCAAAGTTGAACTCATCGTCCCGCCAACAGTACCATGGTCACAGGCTAATCTGATTCGCGCGGCATCCGGGTTACTTGTGCCTGGATCCACTCACGGCCGTCGCCATACCCAGGCCTAGATATACAGTTCCGAAGACGTAACGCTCGTTGCGAATAAAGGTCCGGTTGCGTCGTAGCCAGCCCGCGGCTGATCCGGCGGCTAGAGCCCACACGCTGTCGGTCGTAAATCCCATCAAGGTAAATAGCATCCCCAGCGCAAAGAATTGCAAGCTCACGTGCCCGCGCGCCGGGTTGACGAACTGCGGCAGGAAGGCAAAGAAGAAAATTGCTACCTTTGGATTGAGAGCCTCAACCAAAACGCCTTGTGCATAGACCCGGCGCAGCGGCAGCGCCGGCACGTGCTTCGGTTCGACATCCATGGCAGAGCGTTCGCGCAATTTCTTGATTCCCAAATAAAACAGGTAAGCAGCGCCCGCATACTTCACCACAGAGTAGGCTACTGCCGAAGACAGCAGCAAGGCCGAGAGCCCCAGCGTTGCGGCCATCACGTGTACCAGCGAGCCGGTCGCGATGCCGGAACACGAGGCCAATCCTGCTTTACGTCCCTGGTCAATGCTGCGCGTCAAGACGTAGAGCACCGCTGGTCCCGGAATGACCAGCAGGATCACAGCCGCTGACACGAAAAGAAGCAGGTCGTTCGAAGAGGGCAGAAAGCTCATGAGAGTCTCCATGCAAGAGATTTAGGGATGGCCCCAAAAAAGAGCGACGGTGACAATGATTCTAACCCGCCTCCACGACACACTTGGCGGCCCAGTTCTTCGCTGTATATAATGCCGTGCCATCGGCGTGAAGGGGCTCCAGCGGATCCTCTGCCGTGGAGGAGAAGATGGCAGCTCCCGATGTCGTCTGGAAAAACGGCAGGTTCGGCCAGACATCCCGGCGGGATCCCTGGTGGCTTTCGCCGTCGGCGGTTTTTCTGGGTTTGAGTGCGTTTGTGATTTACTCCACCTGGGCGGCGTGGCAGGGCAACCACTACACATTTGGACCCTATATTTCACCCTTCTATTCTCCTGAACTCTTCGGTTCCTCGTCGCACGCGTTGTTCGGTCCTAGACCGGCCTGGTATCCGAGCTTTCTGCGTTTTTCTCCGGCGCTTCTCATCCTCTGGATCCCTGGCTTATTTCGCGTTACCTGTTACTACTATCGCGGCGCCTACTACAAATCGTTCTGGGCAGACCCTCCCGCATGCACAGTCAGCGAGCCGCGCAAGACGTATCTTGGCGAACGAAGCTTTCCCCTGATCATGCAGAATTTTCATCGCTACTTTCTGCGGCTCTCCTACCTGGTGTGGTTTTTTTTGGTTTATGACGCAGTCATAGCCTTTCGTTTCCCGAATGGCTTTGGGATCGGTATCGGAACCATCGTCCTGGTGATCAACGTGGTGCTTTTGGGCGGATATGTATTTGGCTGCCACGCCTTTCGTCACTTGATCGGAGGCACGTTCGACCGCATCTCAGAACACCCGGTGCGGCACAAGCTCTACGATTGCGTGAGCTGCCTGAACGCAAAACACCAGAAGTGGGCTTGGGCGAGTCTGTTCTGGGTGGGATTCTCGGATATCTACATTCGCCTCTGCTCCATGGGGATCTGGCATGACTGGAGAATCCTGTAGATGCCGGAATTCCAGCGGTTCTCCTATGACGTTCTAGTCATCGGTGCAGGTGGAGCTGGTTTGCGCGCCGCCATCGAAGCCGCGGCGAATGGCGCCAAAGTTGGCGTAGTTTGCAAATCGCTGCTGGGCAAAGCCCACACCGTGATGGCCGAGGGTGGCATTGCCGCGGCGCTGGCCAACGTCGACGATCGTGACAATTGGCGAGTCCATTTTGCCGACACCATGCGCGGCGGGCAATATCTCAACAATTGGCGCATGGCGGAACTGCACGCCAAAGAAGCGCCGGAATGCGTGCGCGAACTGGAAGCATGGGGTGCGCTGTTCGACCGGACCAAGGACGGACGGATTCTGCAGCGGAACTTCGGCGGCCACAAGTATCCGCGCCTGGCCCACGTCGGCGATCGCACCGGGCTGGAGATGATCCGTACACTGCAGGACCACGGCATTCACTGCGGGATGGAAGTCCACATGGAGTGCACCGTGCTTAGGCTGCTGATGGATTCGGGCCGCGTCGCCGGGGCCTGCGGATACGACCGCGAGAAGGGCCACTTCCATTTATGGCAGGCGAAGACAGTGGTGTTGGCTACTGGCGGAATCGGGCGCGCCTTCAAGGTCACCAGCAATAGCTGGGAATATACCGGCGATGGTCTTGCATTGGCGTACCAGGCCGGCGCCGAACTGCAGGAAATGGAGTTCGTCCAATTCCACCCCACCGGCATGGTCTGGCCGATCAGTGTGCGCGGCATCCTGGTGACCGAAGGGGTGCGCGGCGAAGGCGGAGTTCTGCGCAACAGCGAAGGCCGCAGATTCATGTTCGACGAGATTCCCGATCTCTACAGAGAGCAGACGGCGGACAACGAAGAGGAAGGCTGGCGCTATACCCAGGGCGACAGAAATGCCCGCCGCCCGCCTGAACTGCTCACCCGCGATCACGTCGCCCGGTGCATCAATCGCGAGGTGAAGGCGGGAAGGGGTACGCCGCACGGCGGTGTTTTTCTGGACATTGCCTGGATCAAGCAGCACCTTCCGAAAGCGGAAGAGCACATCAAACGAAAACTGCCCAGCATGTATCACCAGTTCAAACAGCTCGCAGATCTGGATATCACCAAGGAACCGATGGAGGTGGGGCCCACGACCCATTACATGATGGGCGGCATCCGCGTCGATGGCGATTCGCAGATGTCCAGCGTGCCGGGGTTGTTTGCCGCGGGAGAAGCGGCGGCAGGGCTGCACGGCGCGAATCGGCTGGGTGGCAATTCACTGTCGGACCTGGTGGTCTTCGGCAGGCGAGCCGGCCGCTTCGCGGCGGAATTCGCCAAGAATAATGTGCCGGCCACTACCATTGACGAGCAGGAGCTTCAGGCAACGGCCAAGGCTTCTCTCGCGGCCTTCGACCGCGGGGCTTCGGGGGAGAATCCATACCGGATTCAATACGATCTGCAGGAAGCCATGCAGGACCTGGTCGGCATTGTTCGTACCGAACATGAAATGCAACAGGCACTGGAAAAAATTGCGGAACTGCGGACGCGAGCCGGCCAGGTGGGGATCACCGGCCATTGCCAGTATAACAACGGATGGCACACAGCCATCGATCTTGGCAGCCTGCTGCTGGTGTCGGAGGCGATCACCCGCGCCGCGCTGCTTCGCAAAGAGAGCCGAGGGGCGCAATTTCGCGAGGATTTTCCTAACAAGGATACGGAATGGGGCAAGCACAACATCGTCGTCAAGCGCGGACCGGAGGGCGAAATGCTGGTGGAGAAGCGCGCTCTTCCCCCGCTGCCCAATGAGTTGCAAGCAGTGATTCAGGAAATGAAATAGGGAGACGCATTCGCGAATGACATAGGGGGGAAATCAATGGAGGCGATGTTTCGTATCTGGCGCGGAGATCCCGCGGCCGGCCGCTTCGAGGACTACGTTACGCCGGTGGAAGAGGGCATGGTGGTCCTGGACGCCGTGCACCGGATCCAGGCTCAGCAGGCGCCCGATCTTGCCCTGCGATGGAATTGCAAGGCGGGCAAGTGCGGCTCGTGCTCAGCGGAAATCAACGGAATGCCCAAGCTCATGTGTATGACGCGGTTGAGCACGCTCAACCTGAACATGCCGGTCATCCTGGAGCCGATGCACACCTTCCCCTTGATCCGCGACCTGGTCACCGACGTCTCCTGGAATTTTCGCGCCAAGAAGACAATCAAGCAATTCAGGCCACGTTCCCCGGATCTGCCCGACGGAACGTGGCGCATGCAGCAATCCGACGTCGAGCGCGTGCAGGAGTTTCGCAAGTGCATCGAGTGTTTCCTTTGCCAGGATGTGTGTCACGTCTTGCGCGAGCATCACAAAGAGGATGAGTTTATTGGTCCCCGCCTGCTGGTTTACGCGGCGGCGCTCGAAATGCATCCTCTCGATACTGAAGATCGTGTCGACGATTTGAGGAAAAAGCACAGTATTGGTTACTGCAACATCACTACCTGCTGCCGCAAGGTGTGCCCGGAGTCGATCACCATTACTGAGAACGCGATCATTCCGCTCAAGGAGCGGGTGGTGGATCGATTTTTCGATCCTTTGAAGCAGCTGTTTAACATCCTCTAACGAACAAGGAGGGTCCTATGTTCACGCTCAAACCCATTTCTCGAGACAGCGTTGATGGCGCTCTGGCAAAGGCCGAACGTTATCGCTTGCTGAACGAGCCCACCGAAGCCGAGAGCATCTGCCGGGATATCCTCGAAATTGCGCCAGCAAACCGGGAGGCGCGCATCAGCCTGATTCTGGCTCTGACAGACGAGTTCCCACGAGACGATAGGGCCTTTGCCAGTGCAATCGCAGAGACTGCGGGTCTGGACTCGGCCTATGATCGCTTCTACTACGCCGGGATTGCCTGGGAACGGCGCGCGAAGGCATTCTATGATGCCGGCAGGCCAGGGTCCAGCGGGCGGGTTTATGAGTGGATCGTCAAGGCGATGGGGCTATTCGAAGAGGCGGAGCGCGTACGGCCGGCCGGCAACGATGACCCTATTCTGCGCTGGAATGCCTGTGTTCGCTTTCTTGAGCGCCACAAATCGCTGGGACCGGCGACCGAGGATGTGAAGGAGCCTATTCTGTCGGAGTGATTGTTGCTTAGTAGATCCAGCTGCAGTCCTGAGTAAAATCGGTCAACTGGGATCGCTGCCACGTGCCACCCGTTTTCTCGACCGCGAAGATCCCGCCGCTTCCGCAAAGGCGCCCGCAGCTCTTGATCACCGACACCAGTGCCCGTGTGTGCGCGTGGTCGAATCCTGGAACTCCCAGAAGCCGCACATACCTTAGTTGCTTATAGTCTTCGCACGCTGCGCTTTCGCGATCGTGGGTTGCCAGGCAAATCTGCGCTTGCGCCACCTTGTTCCGCGGCAGCAGACGATAACCTTGGGGGATGGAGAACTTCTGTTCCCAGCGATGGCTCTGCTGATTGGCTGCGACGAAAGCCGCAGTCATCTCTTGTTCCTGCGAGGCTGCGGGTCTGAGGCAATTGCCATTCACCTGCGGAATATCCGCGAACGACTCCGCAGAAAATGCCAGCGGTTCGTGCATGGGAGCCTGGTAGAGTGCGGAATAAACCTCGTACGCCTCAGCGGAAACAGGGCCGCCGCCCGGTTCGTTGAGCGGCATCGTGACCCCTAAATCAATGATCCGCTTCCTGTGGTGGGCGGAAATGATCCACACGCAGACGACCAATACTGCAACCACCACCACCAACCCCAGCAAGATGCGCCTACTCAACACGTTCCCTCTGTCCTGACCACGGATGACGGGTGCCCCACATCTCGCTCGTTGTTCGCGAGATGTGGGATACCACTGCTCTGCCCTCGTAGCTCTTAAAGTCGTGATTCGTCCGTGGAGGGACCTGCTGTTATCTCACCCACGATCGCAAGCTGGATGTTTAAATCAGCCGTTGCACCCTACACTCACGGAACGACCTTGACCTGCGCTTGCCAGAAAGCAGCCTTCTTTCCAGTTGGGTCCAGCACAGATATCTGGCAATCATACTCGCCGGGTGGAACCTGGCCCAGAGGAATGCTGAAGCTGAAAGGCATCGTTTGCAGCCGGTTAGTCAAGCCGGTTGTCATCTCCATCGGCTGGGTTTCAAAGGTCTTTGTCTGCTCGCGGTAGAAACTTACAAAAGCGACTAACGGCTGTGCCGCTGCAACTCCAGGTTCATAGGCCTGCAGATAGACATACATGTTCTGGCTCTGGCGAAAGACACGCGTCACGCTGGGAATGAGTTTCTGACCATTCTGCACCAGCGGATTTACATCCTCCTCTTTGGTCCTGCTCTTATTCTTTTCTGCATTAAACAGCGCATCTTTAAGGTCCACCCGTTGGCTGCTGAGCACAACGGAGCTGATGGGGACGTGCGCGACTTCCTTGTTTAAATTTGGAATGACGAACGTGGTCTGATAGGTGCCGATTCTTCCCGTCTCATCGTCGCGCGCGAGGAATTTGATCATGTACTTGCCGGGCAGGAGAGTGAAGCCGGTGTCGTACTCGATGGGCCGCCGGGCCAGTTCGGCGGCGGTTGCGTCGGTGAGCTTGATGTTGACGTTGTCGCGGACATTGCTAACCGTGGTGCCGCCAACCAGGTCTTTGATTTCGCCGACAAAGTCAATGAGGGTGTGCTCGGCTCCTCCGCGCTTGGCGAGGGCGAGTTCGCGGCCGGGGATTTTGACCACGATGGGCACGAAATATTCGGCCCGGTTGAGCTGGAAGTGATCGATCTCCATGGCGATCGATAGGTCGGTTATGGGGTCCTCAAGCATGAGCGCGTCTTCCAACTGCCGCTCCTTGTCGACCGTGGTAAAGCGGCTGAACTCCTTGTCAGCGTAGTAGCCCTGGCGATAATCGAGCTTGGCAGTGGTGTCCTGGTTGAGAGAGATTTTTACTTTGCGGAAGTGGCCGTTCCTGGCGGTGTTGGTGGTGTAGTAGCCAACCACGTAGTAGTCGGAGACGGATTCCTGCGCTTGCACGATGCCGCGCGTCAGGTCGTTGTTATCAAATAGGGCTTTGCCTCCAGTGTCGCCGGCGAGAGCGTAGAGCGTGTCCTGCGATTGCTGGAAGTTGTTGGTATTGGCGATGGCTGCGCCGCCGGAGTACATGCCGGAATTGCCGGGCGAACCCTGGGTAGCGTCTCCAAGCGGCGCCTGGGCGACGAGGCCGCGTGCGTCCACTGGCCAGAAGGAAACGCCGGCGCGGATGGCGGCGTCGACGGTGGCATGAAGTTGAGCCTGGTTATCGATGCCGTTGAGCCGGAGGCCGCTGGCGAAGTAGATGAGCGACTTTTTCTCATTGAACTGGCCCAGCATTTTGGCCGCAGTCTGCAGCGCAGAGAGCTGGCGATCGGTATTGAAGACGTTGAACTCGGTGTCGTCCTGGCCAAATGCGGCGCCGGTGTCGGCGCTGCTTGCGTCGTCGACAGTCTCGGCGGAGCCCTGCCCTTCGCCGACGATCATGGTCTCGAGAATGCTGAGCAGCTTGTTGCGATCGGCCGTGAAGTCCTGCAGGATGTCGACCGAGCCGCCCTGGTAGCGGAGGATAGCGACCAGGTCGACGGTGGTCATTTGCGTGCGCAAGAATTTCTCTGCAGCCGAAAGCGCCCGTAGCTGGTCAGCAGGGCGCATGGCAGACATGTCAAAGTACAGTGCCAGCAAGCGGCGATTCTTATAACGGCTGTTCTCTGCCGCTTCGGGCGCTAGCTGGGTCCGGGTAAGCCGCTTATAGAGTTTTATATCTTCCGAACCGGGTGCAGCGGGGGCAACCGGCGCCTCTTCGGCCGCGAGATCCTGGTGCTCGCAGAAGCGGATCGTTTGCGGAGTGCCGTCTTCGGTGACGGTGAAGTCTTTGGCGCTGAGCCCCGGAATGAATTTTCCCTGCTTGTCTTTGACCACCACGGTTTCGACAACCAGCTGTGACTTAGCGGTCAGGGTATAGGTCCCCGAAGCATTCGCCGACGTGTTCTGGCCGATCTGCTGCGCGATGGCCTGAGCCGCGATGAGGGTTAAGAGAATAAACAGAATCTTCATCGCAGACACGAAGGCCGCGCCTTCAGCAGCCCCACGCCGCGCTGCACTCGACGAGGCCTTTAGAGGGTGTGTGAGGACCTCATTTCCAAACTCAGCCTGCCCCGGCCTGCCGTGGGTCCCTGCAGGACTCAGTTTAGAAATGAGGTCCTCACACACCCTCTTTATTGGTGACTGCAAAACTAATGTCCGCGTCAGTCTGTTTCGAGCCAATTTCGAAAAGCGCTTTGTATCAGGGCACGACTTCAGTCGTGCCGAAAGGGCCAGTAGGACGAGGGCTTTAGCCCCTGCGGCGCTACTTCCCTTTCAGTTCGGCTTCGGGCAGCGTTCGGCAGCTCAACCTGCGAGGAGGACATTACCTTTGCAGCATTCCATAGCCACCGAGGGAGGGTTTCCCTTCCAACCGAGCCATCCCGGCCAACCTTGTTAGACATTTTCCGTCCCATCTCAGAACCTCAGGCGCAGTTGAGTTTCCAGGCTGCGCATTGGGTTAGGGGCAAGCGGAAGACCGAATTGGGTGCTGTTCACGGTCGTGTTCCAACCGGTAAAGACAGGATGATTCAGCATGTTGGTGGCCGACACCTTGAAGTCGAGGTAAAAGCGTCCGCTGGGCCGGAAGGTTCGGGCGACCGAGCTGTCGAGGCTGACTTGGTTGGGACCGGTGATCGAGTTTCTGCCCGCAGTTCCCCATTGGCCCGGCAACGGCGCGCTGTAAGCGGCCGGGTTGAGGTGCTGACTTCCGCTGGATGCGGAAATGGACGCGCCGGTGGGGTTGGGCCGGATGGTGCCGGTGACGCCAGTTCCCGGGACAGCTGCTAAGTAGACCGGCGTGTCTGGCAGGCCGCTGCCGACGACGGCCGTGGCCACCACAGTCCACTCCTTAAGCAGCCTGCCGGGCCAACCGCTCATCAGCGTTCCGCCGGTGAGGCCTTCGCCACTGGTGTATTGAGCTTGCAGGTTGAGCAGGTGACGTTGATCGAAACTAGAGAGAGAACGTTCGGCATGCAGGTTGAGCCAGTTCTGCGCAACGGCCGGTGTGGTCGCTGCGCTTTGCGAGGTGGTGGCCGGTGTCCCCGTCCCGCCCTGGCTCGAGCCTTGCCCTGGATTCTGGCCTTGGCCGCCGGAGGGCGCCGCGGTCTGGTTGCCGGCGAGTACGTGACCCTGACCGCCCAGCATTGCGTCGTCGTCAATCGACTTCGAATAGGTATAGAGCAGCGTCGCGGTGAAACCGCTGCGTAGCCTGCGGCGCATTTGTACCTGGCCCGCTTGCCGCGTGGAATCACCGCCCGAAGCCTGGTAGTAAAAGCCCACTGGACAACTGGGACAAGGATTGACCGCTCCGATGGGGTAAGTGTTGGGTAAGAACTGCTGCACCCCTCGTGTACCCTTGACGCCCAGATAAGCCGCGGTCAGTTGCAGCGCTGCTGGCAGGTCGCGTTGGATCGACAGTTGCCAGGTCTGCGCGTAGCCGACACGGAAGTTAGGGTCGACGGCGAAGGTGTTAGCCGTGGTGGTGGAGCATGGTTCAAATCCATTCGCGAGCGTGAGCGGGCAGGCGGCACTGTTGTCAACGCTCAGGCTCTTCGAGAGCGGCGCCTGTTGGGCGAGCGAGAGCGCCGATGTCTGGTACACCGAGGTGTCGTCATAGATGCCATAGCCGGCACGCACCACGATGGTCGATGCCGGGATGGGCCGCCAGGAGAGACCGACGCGCGGCTCAAAACCGAGCTTGTCCGGCCGGATGAGCGAACTGGGATAATGGCTGCCGGTGAGCGAGCCGATTGGGTCGCTGCCGAGTACAGGAGCGACGGCGGTATAACCGGGAACCACGTCGAGATTAACCAGTCGCCCATGAATTTCTGTGATCGGTTCGCCGTATTCCCAGCGCAGCCCTGCGTTGATGGTGAGGTTGGATTGGATACGCCAGTCGTCGGTGAAGTAGGCGTCGTAAACGGTTTGGCGTAAATATTTGTCCGCGTTGCCGAAGGCGATACCGCTGGTGTCTGGCACACCAATGAGGAAGTCGGCGAGGTCGGAGCCGCCGGCCGTGACGCCGTTGGATAGGCCCTGAGTGGCGGCGCCGGTAAAGGTGAAGGTGCCTCGGGGGTCCTGCTGGAAGAAATCGTTGAATTGCTGCTTGCGCAGATCGCCGCCAACGGTAAAGTTGTGGCGGCCGCGGTAGATGCCGACGGATCCGGAAAAGCCATCGGTACGGTTACGATTGAACGAGCTCTGCTGGTCCATGAGAGGGGTAATACCACTGGAGAAGGAGAGCTTCGGCGGCCCCCAGTTAGCTGGGTCCTGGTTGTTGCCGGAAATGCCGGCATCCCCGGAAATATTCTGCCGGTTTTCAAAATAAGGAACGATCTGGGTTCTGAGCCGGCTAAAGCGATAACTACTGAACAGGAAAAGGCGCTGGTTGAAGCGGTGCGACCAGTTGATGTTGGTGTTGATGCCCAGAGTGTCCGTCTTATCGACGAAGCCGAAGAGATCCCCCGCGCTCCCGCGGGTGCTCCGAAAGTTAAAGCTTCCATAGAGCTCGTCTCGGCGGCCGAGTGTCTTATCCAGGCGCAAAAAAACCGAGTCCTGATGGGTGCTGTTAAGAACCGGTATTTGGTAGTTATAGAGCGAATTACCGGCAATGTCGGGTGTGGGATAGAGCTGCAACAGCGCCTGGGCCTGGGGGCTGACCGGGACCATGTTGCCGGAAAACGGCAGGCCTGTTTCGGGATTGTAGACGACGACGGGTTGCCCAAGCGGGTTGACCAGATTGGAAAGGTCGCCGGTACGCTCCGCTGCCGTCGGGACAAGGCCGGGAATGGTCTCAGCGTCACGGTTGCGCATCCAGACGTAGCCAACGAAGAAGGTAGGCCCGCGCCGCATCACATGCGGAATATTCAAGGGACCGCCGAGGTTAAAGATGCCGGTGATGCGTGTTGTAAGCGGCCTTGGGCGTGTTGAGTCCGCTGAGCGAGTAGGGGCGGGCATCGAGGGCAGAGTTATCGTAGACGGCGGCAAATCCGCCGTTGTAGAGACTCCTGCTGTTGGTCCTTCGATTGCCAAAGGCCTGGTCGAGCGAGAACCGCGACGTCGCCGCATTGTTAACGCTGCCGTTGACCAGGAAGCCGTCGGATGACTGCTGGTTCGCGTCCTCCGCCGGCTTTGGTATTTCGGCGACGTTCTCATTGGGCGAGCCAGGCGCTGCGGGCGTTTTCGGCCTTGTGCTAAGCGAGGGGACCGGCGTAGGCGGCAGCTTGGTCAACTTTGTGATCTGGTCCAGCGGGAGCAGTGTCAACTCCCACTTCCCCGCGGGAGTCGCCGGCGAAATGGTTATCTCGGCGTGGACGGTCGAGAAGCACTGCATCTCGACCTCGATGTTGCCGGGTCCGTCCGCGAGGTCGGGAAAGGTGTAGAGGCCGCCCTGGTCAGTCACCACACTGACCTTTTTCGTTCCTTGTGTAACCGTCACGGTAGCGCCCGGAAGAGGCAAGCCACCGAAGGTGACCTGGCCGCGATACTCCGATGCTGCAGCCATGCGAGGAAACGCAATCGCCGCAAGTATACAAACCAGGTAGAAGACTCTTCGCGCTCGCCGCCAGACCATGTTGGTTCCCCGATGTTCGTCCGGCGTCAGTTTTCTGAAGGCTTCTCGACATGATCGATGACCATGACGTTAGTGGGAGCCTTGGTGGCGTCGAGCTTGAGACCAATCTGCTCCTGGATGGCGGTGTACAGATTTGGGGGCGGGTTGGTGTTGTCTGTTGGCGGAGGTAGCTTGGCTGCCATGCCGCCGAATTGCGAATCGTCCGGTGTCCAGTTCAGGGCGAAATCGTATCTTCCGGCAAGTTCGGTCTGGTCGACGACCGGTCGGTCCAGAACGGTCTCCTGCATCATGGCGGCGAAATCGCTCATACTGGCGTCATGAACCGTTATGGCCCCCAGTCCACGCAAGCCGAAGCCTGGATGCCCTTCCTGACTTTCGGTCTTAGTAAGTTTTGCACCGGTTTTGGCACGGATAGCACATAAACCGGTAGCTCTTTCTTATCCTGGTGAAATTTGAGGCTGAAGCGATCGGCGATCAGCTTCTGCACCATCGCCTGCAATTGCTGTCTGCTGGGCGCGCCCTCTGTATCAGGCTTTGCGTCGATGTCGTATTTGTCTGACTCTGCCCAGGGCGGTAAACCGACGAGCTGCTTCTCCTGGACGCCGTACGAGAAGGCGAGCAGTTTGCTCAAAGAAATATTAGTAGTTTTAAAGTGGCCTCCGTTGAACACCAGCATGAACCGCTGCTCGTCCGGTTTGGTTGGTTTAATGGTGGAAACTTCAATGCCGGGCGATGCATTGGCGGCCATTGGCGGCAGTCTGGGTCGCGGCGGGGGAATGGTCCATTCTGTCTCCGGCGTGGCGCGAGTCAGGATAAGAGGGAGGGGAGATCCCTGGCTCCAGGTGCCACTGATTGTCTTGCCATCCGGACTCAGCTTGCCCTCATACGTGCCGCCGATCATGGTAAGCGTCATCTTTACCGTGCTGCCATCCAGCGTGATTTTGGTTACTGGAAGGCCGTCGCCACCTTGATCGATGCTGTAGAACACTGCTTTGTATCCGCCGTCATCCGCCTTGGTGATTTTGACCACGGTGCGGAGATCTTGTCCGGCGTGCAGCGTGCCCTGCCAGGTGTCGGCAATGCTCTGGGTTTTATTGTCGGTCGGAGATTGGGCCCGGCTTTGTGCCGCGTCTACCAGGCCGAACAGAGCTACCGCGGCCACGGTTAACCATCCGGCCACGCTTAGCAAGAGCTTTCTGGTGAAATGCAGTTTACGCATAACAAGGTCCGTCATGATCCGGGAATTCCTCTCCTGAAATCGGCCCCTGGCAACTCCGGACACTAAGTCAACGCATGTAAAGCGAAAAGCTGCTTATAAGACGTTCCTGATTTAATTCTTGCTCGATCGCGAGGATTATATTCGTTGTTATCTCCATCTGTCGTCCCAAGAGATGTCTAATTCGCTGCAGGCGCCTCCACATGATCGATGACCAGGACCTCAACCGGAGCTTTGCGCGATTCCAGTTTTAACCCAAGCTGTTCCTGGAGCGCCGTGAAAATCGATGGCGTCGGAGATTCGCCCGCGGTTCCGCTGTCCGGCCCTGTGGCCGGAGTGGAGGTGTCATCTGGTGTCCACCGTAACTCGACATCGTACCTGCCCGTGAGTCCTGTCTTGTCCAGGACCGTTCGGCCCAATTGCTGCGTTAACGGTGGCACCATGGAAGCGATGGATATTCCTTGACCTGTTAGACGGCCGTTCCCCCACATCATCATGCCCGCGTGTCCCCCGGGTTTACCGTCAGGACCCTTAATTCCTTCAGGGTACGTATCACCGGGTTTTGCCTCTCGAAGTTTGGGACCATTCTTCGCAACGACCAGCGCTAAGATCGAAAGCTCTTTGGTCTCCCGGTGAACCTTCAATTGGAAGCGTTCCCCTAAAAACGACTGAAACATGAGCTTACGCTGGTCTTCGCTTAGCCTCTCCAGCGCAGCCGCATCAGCGCCGTCCACCTTCGCCTCAATATCGTAACTTTGTGTGTTGAGCCAGGTCGGTGCCCCTAAGATCTGATCGTTTTCAATTCCGTACGCTTCCCTGATTAGGGCCTTCAGAGTCATCCTGTTTGCAGTAAGCCCGTCCAGCCTGAACAACAGCATAGAACCCTCGCCGGGTTTTCCAGGTTTGATGGAAGCGACGTCGTACACTGGCACTTTGACTGCGGTGTCTTCCGCATTGGTCTGCGCTCGGCTTTGCGTCGCAGATACCAGGCCAAACCCGAGCGGCACGGCAAGGGCCATCGCTCCAGACAGGATGGACAATGTGTTTCCAATAAAGCTCAGCTTGAGCGCAACACGTTCGGTCACGGTACCGGAGATCCTTTCTTGAGAGCGGCCCCTATAACGCAAGACGGCGTGCATGAAGCGGAAAGCTGAATATAAGACGTTCGTTCAGTCAAGATTATGCGCTGGACACGCGAATTATTTTCTGCTTCAAAAGAGCCTGAAGTTAACCTCGATGTTCACTTCCACCGCAACAGGTTTTCCGAATCGCGTCGCTGGCTCGAACTTGTACTGCCTCACTGCCTCGACGGCCTTCTTATCCAGACCCATACCCAGGTGACGCACCACTTGAACACGCTTGGGGTTACCCTGCTCGTCGACAATCGTCGAGATAACGCAGACACCTTGATACTTAGCCCGCCGGGCTTTTTCTGTAAATTGCGGGTCAGGTGCGAAGACTAGCTTGGGAGCGGAAACGTCCCCTCCCACGTGGTAGATCTGCGGGAGCGCGAAGTTGTTGAAGGATCCCGGGAATGGGGCGTCGATCGGTTGTTGAGTGCCATCAACCTTCGCCGGAAGCCGGTCTACGCTTGCCTGTGCCGATTGTGCGGCAGCCGCCGGGGCCTTTATCAGTCCGGCAACGATTGGCGCTGCCACTGCTCCCATGCCTATCGCCACCAGGAGCAGCTTCTTGAAGAAACCGAGGTTATCCGCAGAACCATGCGTCATGATGCGAACAATTCGCTGCTTAAGATCACCGCCTGTGACCCCGGAAACACAGGCCAACGGGGATGCCATGCAGAATTCGCAGGTCTTCAGAATGCCTTCCGCGTAGATTTGCGGCGGATTGCCAAGTCGCAATACTTCTTCATCGCAAGCCCGTTCGCGTTCCTCCACCAGACGAGATCCCATCCACCAAACCAACGGGTGAAACCAGAAGATGGCTTCCACCACCATGTGCATCGCGGCGGTCAGGTTGTCGCGCCGCAGTGCATGTTGCACTTCGTGGGCAAGGATCGCTTCCAGGTGCGCATCCTGCAGCCGATCGGAGATCCCTGCCGGCCAAAGCAAAAGCGGCCGAACGATCCCAAAGACGCCCGGCTCAAGCGAATTTTGCGACGACCAGAGCGCAATCGGCCTCTGCAAACCTGCAGCCCGCTCCACTTGACGTAGTGCGTCCAGTTCACGCCCGTTGGAAATGGGCACGGCACTGCGAATCGATGCAGCGAGCCGCCGCCACTGCAACCACCATAGACCAATCACGGTGACAAAACCGGCCAACCACAGCATCGCGACAATCCCTGGCAACCATCGGAGCAGGGAAGCAGCAAACAGGCCTCGGGACGCAGAAGCCTCGCTGAAAGGCTGGCTCACTTTTTGCATGACAAAGTAGAAAACAGGTTGCGTCTCCGAGGAGCCATTCAGCCTGGCCAGATACCCGCCGAGGTCCATCAGCAGCGAAAAGGGAACCAGAAACTTTAACGACGCTGCCAGCCACAGGTGATGGCGAACCCGCGCCTGGTTCTTTCGCAAGGCCAGGGTTGCCATACCAGCCAGTAGCGCAAAAAGAGTCGACTGCCAAAGATGATTGGCCATCGCCGTACCGAATGCAGGCAGATTATCCGGGATCACGACTTGTCCTTTCTTTCCAGCTTGCGAAGAGCTTTCTCTGCCTCTTTTACGTCGCCCATCGTGAGTTTGCCGGACTCGATCAGGTGTGCCATTACCGGCTGTGACCTTCCTCCGAACAGCGCCAACAAATCATCGATGAGTCTTCTCTGGGCAGCATCGCGCGATACCGCGGCAGCGAAGATGTGGAAGTTCCCAACCTTCTTCACCCGGCGAACAGTGCCTTTTGCCTCAAGCCGGTAAACGGTCGTTTGGACTGTTGTGTAGGCCGGCCTGCGCTTCGCGGCGAAGGCCTCTTGAATCTCACGGATCGAAAGTTCGCCCTGTGTCCACAGAGCCTCCATGATCTGAAATTCGAGCTTGGACAGTTTGGGTTCGGGCAATCTCTTCTCCTACGGTCGTAATAAGTTCTACTACACGTGTGTGTTATCGTCAACGACTGCGATCCTAAATGCCTGTGGAAGACTCTCTATAACGAAGGGCACGGCTTCACAGGCTGCGGAAAAACTCATGTTTTGTATCAGGGCACGACTTTAGTCGTGCCATAAATGATGGGGAACTTACGTCGGGCTTTAGCCCTGAGGTACTGGCTTTCCTACCCAATGGCTAGTTTTCCGCAGCCTCTTCAGTCGGGCCGCAAAGGCTCAACAACAATCTGGGCTTTAGAGGGTGTGTAAGAACTCGCTTTTTGAAGGGTACGGCCCTTAGGCCGTGCGTTTAGCAGTCAAGATGAATCGGCTTCAGCCGCTGAGGGCTGCTCCAGCGAACACAACAGATGCCCTCAAGGCCAAAAGCTCATTCTATCTTGGGTAGTTAACATACGGGCTGTAGAGTGTGCGTGAGAACCGAGCAACAGCAGGTCCCTCCACGGCAAGCCCACGGCACGCCGGGGCAGGCGGGGCAGGCGGGACAGGTCCACTACGCTACCCCGGATTTCCTGTGGACCTTGGTGGCGTTGGCTGAACGCATGCGCCTTTCCTTAAAGAGAAAGGCGCACACGCGGCTTTGTCCAGTGCTGCGTGGCAGGAAATCCGGGTACGCTCCGGTCCTAATGAACGAATCCGCTCCGGCATTGGAACAGGGGCTTTAGAGGCTGCGGAAAAAAAGGCCTTTCTCCTGCCGCAAAACTGACCCCAATCCGCATATATATAAGGTGTGTCCACCAATAACTTTGTGCTGTTCGAAATCATTTGCGGGCCACGTGCGTGGATGATGCATGAAACGTGGCTCGCCAGAACGGCTCAGCGGGCAAATTACCCCGGACAACCTCTTGCCTGGATTCGGACTTACCACGCATACCACGCATATCACGCACTGCATTTCCGTCGGACCTTACCACGCATACCACGCATATCACGCACCATTTCCGTCGGCCACTTTTGCACCACACTGGAGGCGAAATACACGCACAACTTTAAGCGTCGCTTGAAACAAAGGACTTAGCCGCGCGTCGGTTGCAACCCTGGGCTAAAGAGGGTGTGTGAGAGCTCGCTCTTTGAAGGGCACGGGCTTCAAGCCCTGCGCTTTTTCGGCTCAGTGTGCCCCGATAAAGCATGCGCCCTGAAGAGAAACAGCAGGTCCGCTCCACGGCACGGTCGGGACAGGTCCGCTACGCTCTCTGCCCGCTACGAAACAACTCTGAACGAAGGGCACGGCTTCACACAGGCTGCGGAAAAACTGACGTTTTGTATCAGGGCACGACTTTAGTCGTGCCGTAAGTTATTGAAATTACGTCGGGCTTTAGCCCCTGAGGTACGGCTTTCCTATCCAATAGCTAGTTTTTCCGCAGCCTCTGAAGTCGGGCCCTGATACAAAGCATTAGAACGGTGACTCCCGAAAAATTCGCGCATTTCGCAGATTTCGATCTATCCACCCCCTTGAAATGTAGCTGCGGCCGGCCCTTGGGGCGGGGTCAGAGGAACTTGAACTCGGTTAGAAGGGAAGAGTCTGGCAAGCTACCGAATCCAGCCATTTCGGGGGTTAGGTGAAACTCGATTTAAAAAATTTGCGCCGCACTCGTGGTATTCCTAAGAAACGCGCGGTTGAAATTTACGCAGATGAAGCCCTGACCTTCGTACACAGACTTTTTTCACACCGGCCCGCTTCACCCTGTTCACCTGGAAGGAGAAGTACAGATCGAGTCCCCGGCCAGGGCAAGAGGCCACTCGGCCGGCGAATCCACCAGGCAATCCGGCGGAACCGCAGCAAGCGTATGTGGGGATAGGCCAAAGGTGCAGCCTATGCTCCAGGCTCCCGCATTGCGTGCGGTCAGGATATCCACGTCGGAATCCCCAATCATCAGCGTCTCTTGCGCCGTTACACCCGCTTCCCGAATCAGCGCACGCAGCCCTTCGGGATCCGGTTTCTTGGTCTCGAAACTGTTGCCGCCGTAAATGCGGAAAAAATATGGACTGAGCCCGAGTGCTTCACAGATGGCCAGCGAAGGACCGATGGGCTTGTTAGTGAGCACAGCCATGGAACGCGCGGCACCGGCCGGCTCTAACCGCAGGCTGTCGAGCGACGGAAATACTCCTGGATAAACGAAGGTGTTGTCTAGTTTGTGTTCGCGATAATAGTCCAGAAAATAAGCGATGGCGGAATCGAGAAAAGGGGCGTCGACAGGTTCGCCAAGGGAGCGGCTGATCAGCCGCGCCGCGCCGTCGCCGATGAAGGTGGAGATCACTGTCTGCGGCAGCCGCGGGCGGCCGAAGTGGTGCAGCGTGGCGTTGACTGAGGCGCAGAGGTCAGCTCCGGAATCAATCAGGGTGCCATCGAGGTCGAATACCAGCAGGCGGAGCGAGACCGCCGGAATGGGACGAAAGATCCTGAACATCTTTCTACGATAGTCGATCCACCCCGCGAGTCCTACTCCGGCACGTGCCAGCCGCTCTGCGACAACACTAACGTGGCGTGGTCCTGTGCATCCGGGGCGGTTGATTTGGCGAAGGCGGGGAAGGTCTTGCGCATCGAGTCGGAGTCGGCCCAGCCGGGAACGTCCATCATCTTATAGTGATAGTTGACCTGGGTGGTTTGCTGACCGCTGACCATGGCGGGCGGCGTAAAGCTGTCGATGCTGGTCACCACGCGGTGTCCATAGCAAAAGCGCGGCGGTACGCGCTTGCCATAGGTGGTGAGCTCATAGCGCTTGACATGGATGTCTCTGTCTTCCAGCGACTTGAGCAAACCGGCCGTGGTTAACGCGTCGAGACCTTTCTTGTTCTTGTCCTCTTCGCCGGTGGTGCTGGCCTCGTAGGGAAAGCGAAGGGAACTGGAAAACAGGCAATCGTCGTGGTTACTGTAGTAGGCGTTCAACGCGCCGGTGAAGTTCTTCGGGGTCGCTGCCTTAAACCCGCTGCATCCGGCGAGCATAAGCGCAAGGGCAAGCGCGGTGCCGGTGCGGTAGATCCATTTCTGACGTGCCATGTTGTGTCCTCGCGAATGTAAAGGTTACTGCTTTTCCGCAACATGCGGAAGGGCGACGCAAGCTTGTTCGATGCACAGGTGATACGGTTTAGTTCGATATGGATAAAGAAAATAAGCGGGTTGTCCTGGTGACGGGCGCTTCTTCCGGCATCGGACTGGCTTGTGCTGCGCATCTGGCCGGGCGCGGTTATCGTGTTTATGGCACTTCGCGGCGGGCGGGCGCAGGCCAGGTGGGCAGCTTCTCCATGCTGACTGCGGATGTTGCCGACGACGGCTCGGTGGAGCAGGCGGTAGCGACGGTGCTGGAACGCGAGGGGCGGCTGGATATTGTGGTGAACAACGCCGGGATGGGGATTGCAGGCCCGGTCGAAAATACCTCGATTAAGGAAGCGAAGAGGCAACTCGATGTAAATTTCTTCGGCGCTTTCCGGCTATGCCGCGCAGCACTGCCTGCCATGCGGAAGCAGGGAAGCGGGTACATCGTCAATATCGGCTCCATCGGTGGGCTTATCGCGATTCCATACCAGGCGATGTATAGCGCCTCAAAGTTTGCCCTGGAGGGAATGAGCGAAGCGCTGCGGATGGAGGTAAGGCCATTTGGAGTCAGGGTGGTGATTATCGAGCCCGGCGATCACAAAACGGCTATTACTCAAAATCGGACGGAGATGTTGGGCGGTACGGATGCTTACGATCAATCTTTCCGTGCGGCACTGGCGCGTACGGCACACGACGAGCAAAGCGGCCCCGGCCCGGAGCAGATTGCTCGCTTGCTGTATCGAATCGTAAACAAGCGCAACCCGCGATTGCGCTACACCATCGGACCCGTACCCCAGCGCGCTGCCGTGTGGCTGAAGCGGTTGTTGCCTTACAGTGTCACGGAGTTTGGCATGCGTAGTTACTTTGGCTTGGGCGGATAGGCCGTAGCTGTTCAATGAGCAACCAAGGCCGGGTGCCCCAGAACCCCGATTTCCTGTGGAGTCTGATGGGTTCCGCTGTCCGAAGCCGAACTGAGAGGGAAATAGCGCCGCAGGGGCTAAAGCCCTCGTCCTGCTGGCACTTTTCGGCACGACTGAAGTCGTGCCCTGATACAAAGCATTTTTCGAAATTGGCTCGAAACAGATTGACCCGGACATTAGTTTTGCAGTCATCAATAGCCGGCAGATCGACCTTCCCAATTACTGGATGTGGATGTCGCCGGAGCCGGTTTGCGCCTTGATGGTCGGGCCGCCTCCGTTCACGGTTCCGCTGACGTGGTGTTTGTCTACGGAACCATGCGTGGTTATGGTGAGCGGCGGATCCGATTTGACTGAGCCTGAACCGGTTACTGCATCAAGCGTGAAATGGGCGTTGCCGAGGCGCAATGAGATGTCGCCGGAGCCGGTCTCCAGTTTCCATGGCGCCGTCGGTTGGCCGCTGATATCGAGTGTGCCCGAGCCAGTCTCCGCCTTCACCGCTCCTTGTACGTTTTCCAGTTTTATATCGCCCGAGCCGGTGCCCGCCACTACATCGCCAGCCGACGAGAGCTGGGCGCGAATTTCACCCGAGCCAGTCTGTAGCGTGGTAGCCCCCATCAGGTTACTTGCCTCGATGGTTCCAGAACCGGTTTCAAGCCTGGAGCCAGAACCCAGCTTGTCCGCGCGGATCGAACCCGAGCCAGTGTGCGCCTTGACGGTTCCATTGATGTTGGAGAGTTGCAGGTCGCCCGAACCACTCTCGGCCACAAGCATGGTATTGGCTGGGGTGGTGATCTCGTAGTCGATAGAGACATGGTGAGACCAATCGTTCCCGTGCTCATCGCCCACGCGGATGATATTGCCTGCCTGATCAATCGGGGGATTGGTGGCGACCCTCGCCACCGCATCGTCGGACGAGCCACCCCACCAGTTATTGCTGCTGCTCTTGACGTGGCCAACGATGTGAACTTGATTGTCTGACCCGGGGGAGACGTGTATGTAGCCGGAGCCCGTGGCGACGTGCAGCGTCACTGGACCATTCACCGACAGCGTGCGGTCGAAAGACTTCTCGGCGGCAAGGGCAGCCGGGAGATACATGGTCATGGCAACCAGGATGGTGGCTGCCGCTTTACGGGATATATTCGATCGGGTTTGCATTCTCGCCCTCCTTCGGGGCTGCATAGCTCGCAGAACTTAAGGTTGCAGATAAACCGTCTGGCCTTCGCTCAGGCCAGAGATGGCCAGGAGATCCTCCCATACCAGACCCGCATCCTGCGCCGCCCCAGGAATCTCGTGCCCCAAACCCTCGATGTCATTGATACGTAAAAGGGTACGGGAAGGTTCCATTTTCCCGTAATCCAACCCTCACCGGTATCATGACGTAATACCCGGTTTCCTGCGCGAAATGATTGAACTGATGCTCTTTCGGATGGTTTCCGTCGCCTTGCTCATCCTGGCGAACGGCTTTTTCGTCGCCGCCGAATTTGCCCTGGTGAGCGTGCGTGAGACCCGCATTGAGCGGCTGATCACCCTGGGGCGGCCGGGAGCACGGGCAGTGCGCCGGCTGCAGGAAAACATGGAAGACTTTCTGCCCGCCGTGCAGCTGGGGGTGACCTTGTGCAGCCTGGCCCTGGGCTGGATCGGCGAGCCGGCCGTGGCCGCCCTCTTCGAGCACTGGTTCGCCGGGATGGCGCATGCCAAGGTCTACGCCCACTTGCTGGCGGTGCCCGTTGCGTTTGCCTTCATTACCTACCTCCACGTGCTGCTGGGCGAGCTGGTGCCAAAATCCCTGGCGCTGCGCAAGGCAGAGGTGCTGGCGGTCGCGGTGGCCGGCCCCATGGATGTGTTTATCCGGCTCACCCGCCCGGTGGTGCGGCTGATGAAGTGGTCGGCACGGGTGGTGTTGCGCCTTTTTGGCATGGAGATGATGCAGGGGGGCGAAGTCCATTCGCCGGAAGAGCTGAAGCTGATCGCGACCGCATCGCGCAGAATGGGCATGCTTCCCGCCTTTCAGGAGCGGCTGATTCACCGCGCGGTGGAGCTGAACAGCGTGCCTACGCGAGAGGTGATGACCCCGCGGCAGCGCATCTTCTCTTTGCCCCAGGACATGCTCATTGAGGACGCCAACGCCCGGGTGGTGGAGGAGCAGCACTCCCGGGTGCCGGTGTACGACCCGGCGCACGGCCCGGAGCATATCGTGGGCGTGGTCTATTCGAAAGACCTTTCGCGATTGATGCACTTCCGCATGACGGCGCAAACCCGCTTTGCCCGCGCTCCCTTTACCGAATTGCGGCTGGGGCAGGTGATGCACGATGTGCTGGTGGTGCCGGAGACCAAGCCGGTGCTGGACCTGCTGAGCGAATTTCAGCAGCTGCAGACGGCATATCGCCATCGTGGTGGACGAGTACGGTTCGACCGTCGGGCTGGTTACGGTAGAAGATGCAATTGAGCAGATCATCGGCGAGGTGGAGGACGAGTTTGACATTGGTCCCAGGGCCGCCGTGCACACCACCTCGGGCGCTGTGGTGTTGGACGGTGGAGTGAACCTGCGCGACCTGGAGACGCAGATGAACTGGCACTTGCCGCGCAGCGGCGGGGTCGAGACGCTGGCCGGGTTTCTGCTGACGCGGCTGGGAAAGATCCCGACCGGCGAAGAGACTGTGGACTTTGAGGGAAGACGGTTCACGGTGCTGGAAATGAGCGATCATCGCATCAGCCAGGTACGGGTAGAACGGCTGGAAAACTCAACCGAAAATGGGGAACACGGCGGCAGCGAAACGACGGGCGCGGCAAAAGAGGGTTCGATCGCACAAATTCATCTCGGCCGCGACGCCGGCAAGAACGAGGGCCGGCAAGAACGAGGGCCGTAAGAGCGAGGGTTAGGCGGTTGAATTGGTAGCGCTGCTCAAGCGGTTGCTCTATATCCTGCCGGTCATCTGGCTGGTGGTGTCGATGGTCTTTTTGCTCATCCACCTGGTGCCGGGCGACCCGGTACAGCAGATGCTGGGCGAGGGCGCGACGGCTTCTGATCTGTCGGCGCTGCGTCATCAATATGGACTGGACGTGCCGCTGGGACTGCAGTATGTGCACTACTGGCGCGGTGTCTTGCATGGAGACCTGGGCAGGTCGTTGCGCCTGAATGATTCCGTCTCGCACCTGGTGCTCACCCGCTACCCGTATACGCTGGAACTGACGGTTGCGGCGCTGGTGCTGGCTCTTGTACTGGCCATTCCCGCCGGGGTTTTGGCAGCCCTGCGCCGAGCCCGCTGGCAAGACAGTGCCGTGGGAGTGGTGAGCCTGCTGGGCCTCTCATTTCCCAGCTTCGCACTGGGTCCCATCCTGATCCTGCTGTTCTCCATCAAGCTGGGATGGCTGCCGGTCTCGGGCGCCGGTTCGCCCGGCTCACCTGGTCTTGCCCGCGATCACCATGGGCGGTAGTTTGGCCGCCATTCTTACCCGCATGGTGCGAACCGCGATGCTGGAGGAATTGAATCAGGACTACATTCGCACCGCGCGCGCCAAAGGCCTGCCCGAACACGTGGTCGTCTACCGGCACGCGCTGCGCAACGCGATCATCCCGGTGATGACCCTGGTGGGCCTGCAGTTTGGCGCCCTGTTGGCGGGCGCCATCGTCACCGAGACTATCTTTTCCTGGCCTGGGATTGGCCGGCTCACCGTCTC
Organism: uncultured Acidobacteriaceae bacterium; assembly: GCA_963717225.1. Taxonomy (GTDB): domain Bacteria; phylum Acidobacteriota; class Terriglobia; order Terriglobales; family Acidobacteriaceae; genus PALSA-350. The sequence continues at coordinate 840,239 of CAVQWB010000019.1, forward strand.
AGCCATTTCCAATCGCGACTACGCGTTGGTGCAAGGCTGCATCCTGGCCGTCGGCTTGACCTATGTGCTGGTCAACCTGCTGACCGATGTGCTGTATACCGTCGCCAATCCCAGAATCCGGAGCTGACCGTCGATCTCCTAGGAAATGGCACCTTCTGGACGAAAATGCCGGCGAATGCCTGCCGTACTCCGTAGAAAATGATGAACCACAAGAGCGTGGCAAACAGCGCCGGCGGAAAACCGGCGGGAAAAAGAAAAGTGTGAAAGAGAAGGATATTGAAGATCACCGGGCCGAGCAGAACCAGCGCCAGCGGGATAAATTGCCCCGACAGCAGCAGCACTCCGCCAATCACTTCCACCAGCGAAGACTACGTGCAGATAGTGCGACACGAAGAGCACGCCTATGTATTGGCCGGCAGGGCCAGGGGGCATCGGCATGTGCAAGAAGTTTAGAAATCCGTTGAGTCCGAAGACCAGAAACGTCAGGCCCAGTAGGATGCGTGCAACCAGAACCGCTATTTTCATGGTTTTCTCCGTTCTAATTAGACTGCGATGCTTCTTACCTGCTCCAGGTGGGGTTGCAGGAACTGACCGCGATCGACGTTCCCCGACATAAGCTGCGCTGTCCCGCTAGCAGTAACAAACCTTACATCGGTGACGCCAATGAATCCCAGAATGGTGTTGAGGTACGGATCGATGAAGTTGAGTGCCGCGAGTCGGAGTTCCCGCTTCGTAGATTCCCCCGGTCGCGGCGAGTATGGTGGCTTTTTTGCCTGTAAGCAAGCCCCTTGGCTCCGTTCGGCCCCATAAGCGAAGGTACGTCCGCCGCGGACGACCTGGTCAATCCACAACTTAGCGACCGAGGGAATGCTGAAGTTATGCATCGCCACGCCAAACACGTACTCGTCTGCCTGCTCCAGTTCGGCGATGTGATTCCTCTGAGTAGGCGAGAAGGGCCTTCTGCTCCGGCTGCCGCGCTTCTGCCGGGGTATAGGCTGCGTAGAATCCAGGCTTGATCCAACGGCTTAGGAGGATTGGCGGCCAGATCGCGGACGATCACCGGCCAGAAGGGTGGGCATTTTTCCAGTTGCTGACGAATTCACGCGTTAATTCGCGGCTGACGGAGCTTGCGAGCGGGCTTGAATCGAGTTGTAGCAATGTCGCCATACAGAACCTCCAGAACAACATGCGTTGGGTATGCTTCGCTTGTTGTTAAGTGTATAGACGACAATCGTCGTTTTAGCGATTCTTTTTAAACTTGATAGGCTCTAATAGAGCGACCATGCCGATTTCTGACTGTGAAGTTCGCGATCCGCGAATCCGGCGCACCCGAAAGCTCCTCCAGGGTGCGCTGGGTACTCTCATGCAAACAAAGAGCTTCGACGAAATATCGGTGCAGGACATCACCGAGGCTGCGACCGTGAACCGGGCGACCTTCTACGACCACTACACCGACAAGTTTGCTCTGATGGAGGCGATGGTGGCCGGGGGCTTCCATGAATTTCTGTTCGAGCGGCAGGTGCGCTACCAGGCTGGATGCCCCGCTGCCCTGGGTGCGATCATTCAGGCCACCTGCGATTTCCTAACCCAGGCTCATTCCCGGGGAGCTTGTGACCGCCAAACAGCCTTTGAACCGCTGATGGATGCTGCCATGGTGAAAGCCATTCGGCGGCCTGCTGATCGAGGGTTTGGAGCAGCGCGGAGCACCGGCTATCGTCATCCCCGGAGCTGATTGCGGCCGCCGCGAGCTGCAGCCATCTGCGGCGGGGTGAAGCAGTGGTATTCCATGCCCGGCCGTCCGCCGGTAGAGGCTCTCGTCGGCCAGTTGCAGGAGTTGATTTTGCCTATGCTGGAGGCGGGCTCTAAAGCAGACGTCAACAGCCGTGGCTGAAGCGAATCCGCACGTATAGTCAACAGACCGAGCGAAATAGGCAGAGAGAACCGGCGAGGTCCTGCGCTGCCTGGGTTCATGTACAGAACGCCGTTGCGCCACTCAATAAGCGGCTTGTGCGAGTGCCCGCTGATGACCGCCGCAAACCCAGCGGCGGCGGGATCGAGATCGAGCGCGTGCCGGTCGTGAAGCATATAAAAAGTGTGGCCGTGAAGGGTGACGACTTCCGTAGGCGGGCAGTTGGGAGCAGGGACCGTCCACATCGATATTGCCGCGAATGGCCGTAACCGGGGCGAGATTGCGGAGCGAATCGAGAATCGATGGGTCGCCCACGTCGCCGGCATGCAGGATGTGCTCGACGCCCCGCAGAGCCTCGATTGCCTCCGGGCGCAAGCTGACCGTGGGTATCGGAAATAACGCCGATCATAAGCCGATAAGAAGCCGGGTCCGTGGGTCGAGGTAATCGCGTAATGCGTCCCCGATGAAGTTGAACGAGAGCACGCAGAGCATGACGGCAATGGCCGGAAAAATGACCATATGAGGCGAGTCGAACAGGTGAGAGCGGGCGTCGTTCAGCATGCCGCCCCAGCTGGCCGCCGGCGGCGGTAACCCCAAACCCAGAAAGCTGAGCGTGGCCTCGGCCAGGACGGCTCCTGCCATGCCGATGGCCGCCTGCACGATGATGGGCTGCAGAATGTTAGGCAAAATGTGGCGGGTAAAGATGCGCAAATCCGAAGCGCCAAGAGCGCGCGCGGCTTCGACGAACTCCCGCTCCTTAACGGCGAGGACCTGGGCGCGCACCAGGCGAGCGTAGCCCACCCATCCGCCAATGGCCAGAGCCAGCACCAGGTTGAGCAGGCCGGGGCCGAGAAAAGCCACAAAAGCGATGGCCAGCAGAATGCCCGGAAAGGAAAGAAAAGCATTCATAACGAAGACATTGAGCAGCGTATCGACCCGTCCTCCGTAAAAGCCGGCCAGACCGCCGAGAACCAGTCCCAGCGAAAGAGAAAGGCCGACGACGCTCACGGCAACCATCAGCGAAAGACGTGCACCCGAAAGAATGCGGGAGAAGATGTCGCGGCCCAGCTCGTCGGTGCCAAACCAATGAGCGTGCGAAGGTGGAGTAAGGCGTTGATAAAGGTCGATGGCGGCGGGGTCGTAGGGCGAAATGGCTGGTGCGAGCACCGCTATGACAACAAAGAGCACCAGAAGGAAGATGCCAATGACTCCGAGCGGCTGGTGGCGGAGAGTGCGGGCGAAGGCCATCGATGGTCATGATCGCATATTGGCCGCTGTGGGGGTTGAATAGGATGAGGGAGAACGCGATGCGCAAACAAAAATGCCTTTGGATGATGGCGCTGGCAGCGAGCATGGTGGCACTGCCGGCATGGGCGCAGCAACCGGCCGAGCAGCAGCTGATGGACCTGGAGAATGCGGATCGGGCTCAGCAGGGCTTGGCGCCGCTCAAGTGGGACCCTGCGCTGGCCCAGGCCGCAACCCAACATGCGCAGTTGATGGCGCAACAGCCTGCGCTTTCCCACCAATATCCTGGGGAACCTGATCTGGCCGCCCGCTGCGGCGTGGCTGGTGCGCATTTCCGCTCCATCGCAGAGAACGTCGCTTTAGCGCCTAGCCCTGAGGCGCTGGAAAAGGAGTGGATGAATTCGGCTCCTCACCGGGCAAACATCCTGAATCCGGCCATGAATACGATTGGTGTGGGCCTGGTAAAGCGGGAGGGAACTACTACGCCGTGGTGGACTTTGCGGACGGCGTAGCCCAGCTTGGACCGGAACAGATCGAGCAAAAGATCGGGCAACTGCTGCAGCAGCGAGGGCTGCAGCTTGCGGGCACGGCGCAGGATGCGCGCCAGACCTGCGAAATGGAGCATGGCTCGGCCGGCGGTTCGGCGCCCAGGTTCATCATGCGGTGGGAGGGAACGGATTTGAGCCGTCTGCCGGACGTGCTGGAACAGAAAATTGCGACCCATCAATATCACAAAGCCGCGGTGGGCGCCTGCGACTCCGGCAACCCCAGTCAGGGCTTTACGACCTATAAGCTGGCGGTGATGCTCTATTAGCGCAGCCCAACGAACCCGACGGGACCAGGACGAGTGCCGGGACGAGTGCCCTCGCACGCTTTTGCTGAAAACCGCAACCCCTCAGTGCTCGTGGGCAACGTTTTATCCCCGTCAAGATCAACCCACAACGACACACATGCGCTAAGAGAAGCTTTTCTACCCTCGCCGTATGACCTATCAAGAGCGACACGCAACGGCCAGACTACGAGGCAGTATCAGGCACGGGGAATAAATGAGCGAAGTCGCGATCATCGGAGCGGGCCTGGCCGGGCTCAGCTGCGCCCTTTCGCTCGAAAACGCGGGCATAGCGGTGAACCTGCTCGAGGCGAGTGACGCCCAGGGTGGGCGCGTGCGCACCGACGTAGTGGAGGGCTTTCGACTCGATCGTGGCTTTCAGGTGCTGCTGACCGCTTATCCGGAAGCGAAGCGTTTGCTGGATTACGATGCGCTGCAGCTGAAGAAATTCGAACCCGGGGCGCTGGTATGGCATGGTGGAAAATTTCATCGCTTCGCCGATTCTTTTCGCAATCCCGGGGCCGCAGCCCGGTTCCTGTTTGACCCAATCGTGCCGTTGGCGGACAAACTGCGTGTTGAAAAGCTACGCGCGCGCGTGCAGCGAGGCACATGGGAAGACATGTTTGCGCGTCCGGAAAAGACGACACGCGACTATCTGCAGCAGGTTCCATTGAGCGCCGGCATCATCGAACGCTTCTTCGAGCCGTTTTTTGGGGGCGTTTTTCTGGAATGCGAATTGGTGACTTCCAGCCGCTTCTTTGAATTTCTCTTTCGCATGTTCTCGGCTGGGGCCACGGCCATTCCGGCGGCTGGGATGCAACAGATACCGTTGCAATTGGCGGCAAGGCTGCGGCCAGGCACGCTGGTGACCGGTGCGCGGGTGGCCAAGGTGACGCGAAACGCGCAATCGTTCCAGATCGAAATCGACGGCAGGGAGAATCTGGAAGCGCGTGCGGTGGTACTTGCAGTGGCAGGCAACGAAGGCAACGCGTTGCTAGGGGGAGTTGGCGGTTGGAGTGTGCCCGAGGTCCGAGCCTGGAACAGGACCACGGCATTCTGTTATGCCGCAGGGCAGACACCAGTCGACGAGCCCATCATCTTGTTGAACGGGGAGGGGCACGGCGCCGGGCCAGTCAACAACGTAGCGGTGATGACTATGGTATCGGCCGCCTATGCGCCGCCGGGCGCGCACCTCGTGGTCGCCAGTGTGGTGGGAGAAGCGCCGCAGGAGAGCGCGGCCCTGATGCGATTAGACGACGGGGTCCGTGCCCATCTTAGAAAGTGGTTTGGCCCGGTAGTGGATTTGTGGAAAATGCTCAGAGCTTATCCTTTGGCCCAGGCTCTGCCGCAACAGAGGCACGCTGAGTGGGAGCAATCTCCGGTGCGGGTGGGCGGCTCGGGCGGCGTATATATGTGTGGCGATTACCGCGAAACGGCCTCGATTCAGGGAGCGCTCGCCTCGGGAAGGCGGGTTGCGGAGGCGGTCATCAAGGATTTGGGAAGGCTTTGACGCGAGGCACCCGCTTTACTGTAAAATCAAAGACGTTGTTGCCGCCTGGACACTCCTCAGTAGCTCAATGGCAGAGCATTCGGCTGTTAACCGAAGGGTTGTAGGTTCGAGTCCTACCTGAGGAGCCAAATATTCAATAACCTATAAGCTCATCGGCGCCAGACTTGGTCCAGTTGCCGCGCGACCTCGATTGGTTACCGTCCAAGATTCGCATCTTCCACGCCGCGCTTCTACCGGCTGACGCGGGACGGACGGAGGCAGTTGCAGTCTGAGGCTAGGGATTGGGAATAAACGGCGGAGATCATCGGCCGTTTCTTCGCGGTAAAGGCGGAGGATTTGTCATGAAGTCTCTGAGGCGGCTTATCGCACCCCTGGGCAACTCGGCGGGCGGGGGCGCTCGCAGCGTGCTGCATCCCCTCGCGTCGCGCCATGCGCGTCGACCACGATGGTGGCGTTGCGTTGTGAATAGCTTCCAGCCAGTTTATTTTATGGGGCGCTGTTCACATCAATAGCTGCCTGCAGGCCGAGGCGCTCATTGACTTAAGAATAGGCCTTTCCGGGCGATGTCTCGAATAGAGACCACGAATGTAGGACCGACGAGAGCATTCTCGACAAGCTGATCGTCGAAACCGTCGTCCTGCTCTCTACCAGCATGCAGGCAGACGGAAGCGAGACTCTCCGAGCCGCCATGCCGTGCATCTACGATCCAGCAGGTTGGACAGTATCCTTCAGATGGCTGTCGCACACATTGACACTTTATCGCGTCAATGCCAAATTCTGAGACAGATTGGCATTTGACGTCTGCAATCTATGCCCTCTAGGAGGAAAAGACTGATGTCCAAGATCGCGGTATCGCATCCGGAGAAGAAGGCGAGCACAGGAACTTATTCCGCCGCGATTCTCTGCGATGGATGGCTGTACATCAGTGGCCACGCCTCGCAGGATTTGGCAACAGGTGACGTTATTCCTGGCAGCACAGCTGAGCAAACGACTCAGACACTCAAGTCCCTGGGCAAGGTGCTGAACGAAGCCGGATGTGCTTTTGAGGACATTGTAAAGTGCACGTGCTACCTGGCTCGTATAGAAGACTTCGACGCGTTTGATCAAGCGTATTCATCCTTCTTCAAAGGGGTGCCCCCGGCGCGCACAACCGTGCAAGCGGTGTTGTGGGGCGGGCTGAAAGTTGAAATCGACGCGATTGCACGCACTCCTGCCAGCAGAGCGTAAGCGAGCGCCCGCTGTGCACAATCTTGTGAGAACAAGGGGACCGGTGCGGCTTACCCGAATGATTCGTTGGCTATGTGGAACCACTTTGCGGAGAAGGTCACTGATTCCGACGTGCGTGCGGCGCGCGGATTCCATGATCGCCAGTGGCATGCGAGACGCGGGCCACCAATACGTCATCGTTAAGGATTTGGGCTTACTCCGCTCAACCTACACAGTGATCACTGCGCGGGGTGGCGTTGTAGGCTGCGGTTGTGGCCCTGAGCAGCCACGCACCGGACCCGCCGCACCGGCGGCTGTACTATCCGTCCAGCCTGCTGGATGCCACTCGGCCGGCATTATTTGGCTGGTTGACGTGCCCCAGCGGCGCTCGTAGCATCAGTTTCCAGATGGACTCTGCTTCCACAGAAACACCCACCAGCGGCGAGACTTTAGTTCTGCAGCCAAACCTGTTCACGCGCAGGCCGATGCTTGCATTTGCAGTGTTAATCGCTGTTAACGCCATGTGGGCATTCCAATTCTCAGGCGCGAGGATAGCCACCAGGGAACTTGGGCCGGTCCTTGTCACACTTGTGCCCTTAGCATTGGCGACCTTTCTCGTTATGCCATTCGCCAAGTTAAATGGGGATCTCCTTAAGGTGGAGCACCGCCGCATCCTGGTTGATATCGTACTTCTTGGGTCGCTCGGAATTGTTCCTGCGCAACTCTGCCTGGTTTACGGAGTCGAGCGCACCCTGGCCTCGAACGCAAGCGTTTTATCGTTGACCGTTCCCGTGTTGACCGCGCTGAGCGCCTCGCTTTTCCTGGGCGAGCGATTGACCAAGCTGCGGATCGTATCTTTCGCGGTAGCGATATTTGGGGTATGTATTATTTCAGCTCGTGATATTCATGACGCTCAGTTATTTCGGCTGAATTATGTAAGCGGCAATCTATTTGTGCTTGCCAGCTGCGCAGGGAGCGCGTTCTATAACTCCTATAGTCGACGTGCACTTTCACGGTTCTCGCCTCCACGGGTGTTGGTCTGGAGCTTTATCGTCGCCGATCTGGAACTGCTCGCCTTCGCCTTGTTGAAGGAGCCGGGCGGGTGGGCTCGGCTTGCCCATCTAGAGCCCGCGGTCTGGTGGACTCTTATCTTGCTTGCGATTTTTAGTCTTGGCCTTTCCATGCTGCTGTACTTTTCCGTCATTCAGGCGGTGGAAGTCATGAGAGCTGCACTTTCCATCTACTTACTACCGGTCTTTGGGTTGGGTTTTTCAGTCCTCCTTCTCGGCGAAAAGTTCACAATCAGTCTTCTGGTTGGGGGCGGGATGATCTTCGCGAGCTGCTTCCTGGTGACTGTTTATGAAGAACATCAACGTATGCGAAAGGTTCATCCGTGACTACCCCTTTTGTGGTTGACGGAGTGATTCCGATCATTCCTACCCCTTTTACGCGAGAAGAGACAGTAGACGTCCAGGCGTTAAGCAGCTTGTTGGAGTTTGCTGTCGATTCACGTGTGTGCGCCGTTTGTCTGCCTGCTTATGCCAGTGAGTTCTATAAGCTTTCGGAGCCGGAGCGCCGGGAGATCGTTGTCCACGCAATCAGTATTCTCGACGGAAGACTACCGGTTGTCGCCCAAGTAAATCACGTTTCCGCGTCCTATGTTGCGCGGACTGCGCGGGAACTCGAAGCCGCTGGAGCTGCGGCGATCAACGTTGCAGTACCGCGGCTCTTTGCATTGCCCGAGCGGGACCTTCTTCGTTACTTCGATCGAGTGCTCGAGGTTATCACGATTCCTCTCGTGATTCAGGACTTCAACCCCGGAGGGTCCACTCTCAGCCACGACTTCGTAAAGAGCCTGCATAAGCAGCATCCCCTCTTCCGCTATCTAAAGCTTGAAGAGCCGCTCATGGCCGCTCGTGTAGAAGCGATCCTCAACGAATGCCATGGCGATGTGGGCGTTCTCGATGGCTGGGGTGGCATCTACATGCTTGAGCTTATCGATGCCGGCATATGCGGAGTCATGCCGGGCCTGGGAATCTCCGATCTCTTGCAGGTGATTTGGGAGCGTGCTCGAAGCGGCGACAAAGACGCAGCCTTTAATCTGTTTCAAACCGTATTGCCACAAATTGCTTATAGCTTGCAGAGCCTGGAATTCTTCCATCACGCTGAGAAAGCCCTGTTGGTGGCACGTGGCGTTCTCACGGATGCAGTCGTTCGTGATGCGACCATCACCATCAGTAAGACAGATCGTGCGCATATCGATTTTCTAAATCGAAGGCTGGTCGGTTCTGTCCAGAAGAATAAAGTCATGGCACAGAGGGCGAAGTTCGGTACGAAGGATCTGGAATGACGAGCCCGCGGCGGACGGTTTTGAGGCGCGGAAAGATCGCGAACGGGAGCGGTGCTCCTGCGGTCACCGGGGATGTGGTCATTCAAAGTGGCCGGATCGTTTCCATAGACAGTCCAGGCGCTGCTGTCTCTGGCGTGACGCAAAATGCCGAGTGCACGGTGGTTGACTGCAGCGGCTACATCCTGGCGCCCGGCTTTATCGATGCCCACAGTCATTCAGACCTTCAGGTGTTAAGCAATCGGACAGAAAAACTCTTGCAAGGTGTCACTGCGGAAGTGGTTGGCAACTGTGGCTTCTCGGCGTACCCGGTGCCCGAGGACCCTCAGGTCCTGCGAGACTTTGCAAATGGAATTTTGTGTGGCGACAACAACTGGGGTTGGAGTTCTGCTGCCGAGTATCTCGCTAGCACGAGCAATTCTAAGGTTGCAACGGTGGTGTCTCTGGTAGGGCACGGCTCATTGAGAATCAAAGTCATGGGAAACACCACGAGAGAGGCCACGATCACGGAACTTGAGGCCATGGTGGCCGTCCTCGAACAGGCGTTGGCAGAAGGCGCGGCTGGCCTTTCGTCGGGGCTTATGTATGCACCCGGATCAGGAGCATCTTTCAGGGAGTTAACCGCTCTTGCCTGTGTCGTGGCGCGCCGAGGCGGTGTGTACGCAACTCATATGCGGAACTACTCCGCGGGCTTGGTGGACGCCGTTAAAGAGCAGATTGCGATCGCCGAGGTCTCCGGTTGCCGTCTTCAGATATCCCATCTACAGGCTGCCGGTGAGGATTATTGGCCACTGCAGCAACTTGCCATCGATGCTATCGAGCAGGCTTCCACGCGGGGTGTCGATATCGCGTTCGACGCTTACCCATGGCTGGCTGGTTCTACCGTGCTTACGCAGGTGCTGCCTCAATCTGCGCTGGAAGGAGGGACCGCTGCGCTTCTCTCGCGACTGAGGGATCCTGCGCAGCGGGAGGCTATTCGTCCGTACATCAGGCCAGAGGCGCGCTGGAACGGTGTGGTGATCACATCGGCCGCGACCAACGAAGATCTGTTGGTGGGCAGGTCGTTTCAGGAGATTGCAAACGAACGGGGAACGGCTCCTGAAACCGCCGTGATGGATATCCTGCTGGAGCAGGAAGGCAAGGTAAATATCGTAGAACACTGTCAGTCACTGGAAAATCTGCACGCGTTGCTCGCTCACCCCTTGGCGGTAGTCATTACGGATGGTGTGTACACTCGGGGGCGCTCACATCCCCGGCTCTACGGAACGTTTCCTCTCCTGCTAGGAGATCTGGTCCGAGAGCGAAAATGGCTGAGCCTCGAAGAGGCAATTCATAAGGTTACCGGCCGGCCGGCCGGAATATTCAATATGCAGGGGCGTGGCCGGATAGCTAAAGGGTATGTCGCGGACATCACTGTTTTTGATCCAGGAGCCGTACGCACTGGCGCTACGTACGAAAAACCCGATGTCGCGCCCAGCGGTATCCGGTCGGTCTACCGTGGCGGAACGCTGGCCGTCAACGAAGGCTTGATAATGTAAGCAAGGACTCAGAGACGCCGTGAATATTAACGATATAGAGACGCCTGCGGTGGTTATCGATCTAGATACACTTGACCGCAATCTGCAAGCGATGGCGAAATACTGTGCAACTCACAACCTTTCTCTACGTCCGCATACTAAAACACACAAGATGATCGAGATTGCGCGCTTGCAGCTAAAGTACGGCGCGCCCGGCATTACTGTGGCGAAACTGGGTGAAGCGGAGGTGATGGCCGACGCTGGGATCACCGATATCGTGGTCGTTTACCCACTGTGGGGTGAGAGTAAGTGGAAGCGGCTTGCGGAACTTGCCCGGCGCACGAGGATCGCTGTGACCATGGATTCACTCGAGGTGGCAGAAGGCATCTCATGCGCGGCAAGAGAGGCCGATGTGGAAGTAGGGATTCGCCTGGAGTTCGATACCGGCTTTCACCGCTGCGGTCTCCCGCTGGATAGGGGCGCGATTGATAAGGCTGAGAGGATCATGGCTCTGCCGAACCTTCGCTGGGAAGGAATCTCTGTATATCCGGGTCACATCATGGGTACGAAGGCTACTCGCGAACAGGAAATTCCTGCCGAAAGTGTTCAACTGGATCGCCTGTACCAATTACTCGATGCTGCCGGCATCCCTTACCCAATCGTGAGCGGAGGCAACACGCCAGCTGCTTTCGAGAGCCATCATTTTCATGGCGTCACGGAAATACGACCCGGCACCTACGTGTTCAACGATCGAAATACTGTCGATGCTGAAGCTGCCGGCTATGCCGACTGCGCTGCGACCGTGCTTACCACGGTGGTGAGTGCCAGCGTGACCGGGCGAGCCATCATCGACGCCGGAAGCAAGACGCTGACGGCCGATCCCCTGGAGTCTGGGAAACATAGATATAACGGATACATTCAGGGCCATCCCGATCTTATTCTCGAAGGTTTGTCCGAAGAGCACGGTCACTTGAAAGTCACCGATTCGTCTTCGATAACGATTGGCGAGAGGCTTCGAGTAATACCCAACCATATCTGTCCATGCATCAACCTGCACGATAGCGTATACATCGTCTCAGGGGAGACTGTCGTCGATCAATGGAAAGTCGCAGCACGCGGCAAAGTCGCGTAACCATGTATTCAGTCTCTTCTCGTTCAGTCTGCTGGACACTTCTCTAATGGTCAAACGGATTGGTCTTGATTCTCATAGGCGTACGAGAGAGACTGACTGGGCCGCGTAGAAAACTTCTCCCCTCGTCGTGGGAACAATTCCAGGTGTGCATTCTTCGGAGCCAGAACGCATCAATATTGTTTTTGGGTAGGAAGGCATGTCATGGACCGTATCAAGACGATCCCAATGCTTTTGTGTCTCTTCGCCGTCCCGCTTGCGTATGCCGATCACAACGTTTTGCTCCCAGCTCCTCAGCAGATCCACTACGGTGACGGCAGTATTCCACTGAAGGGAATTGCGATTCAGTTCTCCTCCTACCCAAGCGATAACGACCGCTTCGCTGCAGATCAGCTGCGGTCCATGCTCAAAGAACGCACTGGTTACGACGTTGCCATCGATTCTTTCGGCAATCAAGGGCAGCAAGGTGTAAAGATACTCTTTGACCGCGCGGGAGACCATGATGAGCCTTTAGCGTTACCCGGCGAGAAAGGCGGCCCCGACTCGCGGGAAGCCTACGACCTTACCGTCACTGACACGGGCGTAAAGCTGCATGCTCGATCTTCGGCGGGACTCTTCTATGGGGTCCAGACCATCGGTCAACTGCTCGAAGGCGAGCGGTCGGAGACAGTGCTTCCGATTGTCGAGGTTCACGATTGGCCGTCCATTGCCTACCGCGGCACCATGGTAGACGTGAGCCACGGACCGATGCCGACGGAAAAGGAGATCGAGCTTCAACTGAGCTTCTTGTCGAGATGGAAGGCGAATCAGTACTACCTCTACTCCGAAGACAGCGTCGAACTCGATGGCTATCCGCTACTCTGCCTGGAAGGGCGGCTGTCCAAAGACGATATAAGAAAGGTCGTCGCGTATGGCCGCGAGCGTCACATCGATGTCATTCCAAATTTCGATTTGTATGGGCATCAACATGATCTGTTTCGCATAGAACAATATTCTGATCTATCGGACCAGCCACACGGAACAGAGTTCGACCCGAAAAATCCTGGAGTTGCGCCGTTGTTGTCTGATTGGGTCAACCAGTTTGCGGATCTGTTTCCCAGCCCCTTCGTGAGCATCGGCTTCGACGAGACGTTTCAAATTGAGGCTGCGACTCATGCCAGTGGTGCGGCAGGGGCGCCGACCGGGCTGTTCGTAAAACAGTTGACGTCGGTGGCCACGCTCTTTCAGAAGCGCGGCAAGACCGTCATGGCTTATGACGACATCATGGTCAAGTACCCGCAAATCATTCCCGAGCTTCCTCCCGGCGTCATCGCGGTTGCGTGGTATTACACTGCGGAAGATCCAACCTACAAGCGTTGGCTCGCACCGCTGGTGGCTCACCATATCCCCCACGTCGTACAACCCGGCATTATGAGCTACGATGACATCGCGCCTGATTACGATACGACCTTCGAGAACATAGATACCTTTTTGGCGGCGGGCAGGAAGTCGGGGGCGGAAGGATTGGTCAACTCCGTCTGGGCCGATGATGCGCAACTGCTCTTCCGCATGTCGTTTCCAGGATTTGCCTATGGGGCGATCGCACCCTGGCAATCGACCCCCATCGATCGCGCGAATTTCTTTTCCAACTACGCGCGGCAGATGTATCCAGCCACTATCGCGCCGAGTATTGCCTCCGCGCTGGGCAACATGACGGTTGCCGAGACAGACTTGAAGAAACTGCTCGGTAAGCAGACGATGTTCGGCTTCTGGGAAGATCCATTCTTCCCCCCGAACCTCAAGAAACTCGAACCACACCGCGAGGACCTGCACCAGGCCCGGCTTCACGCCGAGCAGGCTGAAACTGCGCTCTTGCATGCCAAGGCGGCCGGGGCTGACCCAACGACAGTGAACAGCCTGATGATTGGCAGCGAAATGCTTGACTACGCTGGGCAGAAATTTCAGACCCCGTTAGACCTGGTGGCAGCGTGGGGCCAATTTGGTTCGAAACGTCCTGACTCTGAGCGATGGTGGAACGAGTGGGAATCGCAGGTAACCCACTACGATCATTCCTATGTCGTCGATCTTATGGATCGAATCACCGGCATGAAACCTGCATATCAGGCTGAATGGATGCAGGAGTACACCCCTTATCGCATGGGATCGGCGCTGGGGCGGTGGGATGCGGAGTATCAGTATTGGCACGGAGTACACGACCGGCTTCGCCACTTCAACGACAGCACTCATGAAGGCGACGTGCTGCCACCCCTTGATCAGGTCATAGAGGGGACCGCGCCCACAACCCACTCGCGGAACTAGAACAAGTGGTGCCGTCAGGAGAAGCGAATGGAAATTTCGAACTTGAACGTTGTTGACAAGTCGCATCGGTCAAGTTCTCGCCGAGCATTTCTACGGGGCCTGGCGGCCATGTCTGTCGCTCCGTACGCATGCGCCCACGTTGTCGCTGCAGAGCCAGCCAGGGGGGGCAGAATACTGGCGTATCTAGGCACGGATACCAAGCCGGTAGATGGTGCAGCGAATGGGAAAGGGATCTATCTCTTTGAGATGAACCCGGTCACAGGTGCGCTCTCCCTGATCAAATTAGCCGCGGAAACCGTTAGTCCATCGTGGCTCGCTCTTGCTCCCTCGGCCAAGTTCTTATACGCGATTAATGAAGTGTCGGACTATCCAGACAATCAGGGCTCTGTCAGCGCCTTCGCTATCGATCGCCCTAGCGGCAGCCTGAAGCCGCTCAATGTTGTGGGTTCCGGAGGCGCCGGGCCGGCGCACCTGAGCCTGGATGCCTCCGGCAAGTATGTTTTTGTTGCCAACTACTTTGGCGGCAACATCGCGGTTATCTCGATTCTGCCGGATGGATCCCTTGGTGAGTGTACCTTTACTCATCTGGACAAGGGCGAACTTGGAAACCTACACGCTACAGACGGGCCTCCAGGAAGCTTCGCCATCAGCGGCCACGACACGCCGCACGCACACATGATCCAGCCAGACCCGGCCAATCGTTTTGTGTTGCAGACCGATTTAGGCCAGGACCGAGTGTACGTATACAAATTTGATCCTTCTACGGGAAAGTTGACACCGGCAGCGACTCCCTACGTGTCGTTCCCTCCAGGAGATGGCCCGCGTCACTTCGCCTTCCACCCTAACGGACACTGGATGTATTCCATTCAGGAAGAGGCTTCGACGATTGCCTGCTTTCGCTATGATTCGTCTATCGGGTCATTGCTCCCTCAGCAGACGATTTCAACCCTTCCGTCCGGATTCAAGGGAACCAACTTCTGCTCTGAAATTGTCATCTCGCCCGATGGAAAATCGCTCTACGCTGCGAACCGTCTGCACAATTCAATTGCCGTATTCAAAATAACCGTTGATGGTAGGCTCTCGCTGCTAGGCGAGACCTTAACTCAGGGCGACTATCCAAACCACGTCAGCCTGGACCCGACCGGTCGTTTTCTCTATGTGTGCAATCAACGGAGCGATCAAATCACATCCTTCCGCAGGAATGTGTCTACCGGTATGCTCGCCTTCACCGGCCAATACACGCCTATCGGTACACCGATGTGCCTGACGTTTCTGGTTTGATGGAGAGTTGATAGCGCGCCATTCGGTTGAGTAGGGATGTCCAGCCTATTGGACAATAATCACTCGACCTGTCGACTTTCACCGGGGCCTTTCGGCAAACTGCATTAACGTAGCTCAAAAGCATCTACTCGGCGCTGTCTAAACGACGAAACAGGAGGGGCTGATTCAATGGTTTTTTTTACTAGAGGCCTTATAAGTAATGCAGCGACGAGACTATGCGTTTTCAGTCCTGAGCGACGCGGCGTCTCGCCTATCGGCTCGATCTTACTTGCGATCCTGTGTATCTCAAGCAGCTTACCCAGCCATGGGCAAGCGATAACCGGAAGTATCGTTGGTACGGTGACCGATCCCTCTAAGGCGGTTATTCCGGGCGCCGATGTCACCGTGAAGAATGCGAGCACGGGAGTGACTAGCTCGACCAAGTCCAATAATTATGGCCATTATGAATTCCTGTCCCTTCCTGCGGGTGCGTACACCGAATCGGTCGCCCATGCAGGTTTTAGCACCACAAGTTTGTCAGATCTTTCGTTGAACCTCTACCAGCAACTCACGATCGATGTTGAGCTCAGGCCTGGTACAGAGGTGCAGACAGTATCGGTTGAGGCTACTCCCACCCTGGTCGACACATCGAACGCCAGCCTTGGAACGGTGATCGGGGAGGCGGACATCCTGAACATGCCCCTGAACCTGAGGGAGGTCGGAGCCCTCGCACTCCTGGTTCCGGGTACGGTGAACACAACAGGACGCTCTCTGGCCACTGGAGCAGCGAACGGCTCGGGCTTCAACGACATTGGGTATAGCGGCTCGGGGGGCGGCTCCGGCGGAAACTTGCTGCTCATCGACGGAATGATCTCCCGCGCACTGAACAATAGCAGTTTCTCACTTGACCCGCCGCCCGAGATGGTCCAGGAATTTAAAATCCAGAACAACGTTTATGACGCATCCTTCGGACTGGCATCGGGAACCGTGATGAATCTCATCACGAATTCAGGTACAAGCGAGATCCACGGCTCAGCATGGGAGTATGTGCGGAATGCCGTGATGGACGCTAGCGGATACTTTGCGCTCAACAAGCCGGCCCTTTCGCGCAATCAGTTTGGTGGTACATTCGGCGGTCCACTCTTCAAGAAAAGGGTTTTCTACTTTGGCAGCTACGAAGGACTTCGACTCACGCAGGGGATCGTATCCAGCAGTGTCGTTCCTACAAGCGCCGAAAAGTCAGGCGACTTCAGTTCCTTTCTAACGGGAACGACCGCCAACCTCTGTGGCTCAAGCGGAAGTGCGGCCCCGGCGAATCTCACTTTCGACACGGGTCAATTGTTCGATCCAAAATCGGAATCTGTGTATAACTGCCCCGCGAACCCTCAAAACCCAGGAGTGGGCCAAACCTCGGTCCTGATTGGAAATCCAATCGCGGGCAACCAGATCGGCACTCTTGACCCAGTTGCGCAAAAGGTAGTGGCGCTCTATCCCAGCCCCAATACTCCGGGCGTTGTCAATTACACCAACGAGACCTCGCAACAACAGCAGAACGATCAGTTCGATGGCCGCGTCGATACCACCATCAGAAAAGTCAACACCGTGTTTGTTCGATATTTGCTGGGCAATTCGAACATCCTCTTTCCCGGCGCGCTCCCTACGTTCAATGGCTATCAGCACTTCCGGGGCCAGAACGTGGTCGGAGGGTGGACCCGTACCATAGGCCCGTCGGCGATTAATGATGTTCGTATCGGCTATCAGCGCGACTATCTGACGTACGCATGTTCCGGATGCCCTCGCGCTGCAGGTACACTCGCGAGCTTCGGCATTGCCGGGCTAATGAATCCTTTGCCCGAATTCGACGAATATCCCAATATCGTTCTCAACAATTTCGCACTCTGGGGCGATGGCTTTCCAGGCTACTACCCGGTCACTGCTCCTGACTCGATCGAGCAATTTGAGGATACGTTCACCAAGAGTGTCGGCCGTCATACCTTTGCTTTCGGGGGGAATCTGGATTTCTGGCAGACCAAAGGAGTCACAGACCCGCTCCAGGTGAATGGCCGGTTCAATTTCAACGGTCAATATTCTTCTCTCGCCGGGGAGATTCCTGGCGTAAGTTCCGTCTCTGATCTTGCTGATTTGGAACTTGGCTATCCTTCGGGTGGACAGTACACGAAGAATGCGATTGTTACCAATCTGGTTGGGGGACGCTGGATCAGCATATTTGCCCAGGATAATTTTCGTGTGCATCCCCGGCTGACCGTTCAAGGGGGGTTGAGGTGGGAGTACCGCAGGCAGCCGATGGACACCAACAATCAGATTGCTACGTTCTTTCCTCTGTCGAAGACCTACGCCCCCGGCGACGCGCTGTTGCTCACGGCACTTCCCGATGCAGCGAACGACGCCCTCTGCTCCCAGGCGTATTTCATTTCGGCCACTGGCCAATGCCTAGTGATGACCTCCAGTATGCGAGCCGCCAAAGGGCTAACCGGCAACAAAGTGCGACAGGTGAGCTACGGGCCGGGCCCGGGCTACTTTGCTCCTCGCCTTGGAGTGTCCTGGCAGCCGTTACATTCGGATCGGGTCGTTGTGCATGCCGGCGCCGGCATTTTTATGGATCTGCCGAATACAAACCGGATGGGCTCCTTTGCCAATAACAATCCAGTCTCGACGCAAACACCCAATTACGTAACCTCCTTTGGGGCACCCCCTCCGCTAACAAATGGCGTCGTAACCACAACCCAACAAACCTTCGTGAATGCGCCTCTTGTATCGCTCTCAGGAATTACCTCGCAGCTCATGCCGAGTCCTTTCTATAAGACGCCTGAAACGTACGCGTGGAGCCTCAGCATTCAATCGCAAATAGCCAAGGATTGGGCGACAGAGATTGCCTATGTGGGCAATCGCGGTCTTCACCTGGACTATTTGCATAACCTCGGTAATCAGCCAGAACCTGGCCTAGGTGATTTGCAACCACGCAGGCCGTACCCTGACTTCAATACTCTTCTTTACGATGACTATCAGGCCTTTTCAAACTATCAGTCTTTTTACGCGAAACTCGAAAAGAAGTCCTCCCATGGCTTCGCGGCATTGATCTCGTACACTTTCTCAAAGAGCCTCGATAATGAGGGCGGGGACATTGATCTCGCATCCGCAACGCAGGACGATAACAATCCCAACGCGGAATATGCTCTTTCAGATTTCAACGTAAAACATACCTTTGTTGCCAGTCCAATTTATGAGCTTCCGTTTGGGCAAGGTAAAAGATTTTTGTCGACTGGACGTTATGTCAATCTTGCTGCAGGTGGTTGGCAGGTGAGTGCGATCGTCACTGCGCACAGTGGCCTGCCGTTCACCGTCACTACTTCTCAGGATTTCTCGAACACCGGCTCTTCGTCGCCTCGTCCTGACCGCACCTGTAAGGGCTCAGGCCCGAAGACGGTAAACGAGTGGTTCAATATCGATTGTTTTAGCACAGCTGCTCTACAACAGGCTCTCAGCAACGGTACTCCTCGCTTCGGGGATTCTGGAAGAAATATCCTGTCCATTCCGGGACTTCAGAACTGGGATTTGGCCTTCATAAAGAAGACAAAGCTAACCGAGAGGACGAGGTTTGAACTAAAGGGTGAATTCTTTAATGCCTTTAATCACACTAACTTTAGCGCCCCAGGTTCTGTCATCGGAACGAGCACCGCGGGGCTGATATCTTCGGCCGGGTCTCCGCGGGACGTGCAGCTTGCGGTCAAGTTCGAGTTCTGATGTTTATTCTGTAACATCGGTGCGCGATCACCATATCGATCGATCTGGGATTCAATACGCTGGACATAAATCAGCAAAGAGCTTGCTATTAGCCTTGTCAACCCCGCGTCCAGGGGAAGACACTAAGTAACGTTTGCCGGAACGTTCCCTTTTGAAGTCAATAGACATAAGCGGAATGAAAGAGGGATCCCCGATCGTTCTATGGGTTGGGCCACCGCTGGTAGAACATTGAGGGTGAATCGCGAGATGCAAAGCACGTTGAAATCGGAAAGGCTTCTGCACTATAACAAGCAGTACATCCCTGGCGGCATTGTCTCTGTCAATCGTAGTATCACGCCCGAGATCGCATTTGAGAAGGGTCTGGGCGCAAAGATGTGGGATGTGGATGGAAATGAATACATCGACTACCACGCCGCCTTTGGGCCCCACTTTCTCGGTCACAACGATCCACACGTTACTGAAGCCGTAGTCAAGGCTCTTCACGACTCCGCCAGTCTATATGGATCGGGCACTACAAAAATGGAAGGGCAACTGGCAGAACTGATCCATAGGCATGTTCCCGCTGCCGAGTCTGTGCAATTGCTGAACACCGGCAGTGAAGCCACGTATCAGGCTCTGCGCCTTGGGCGCGCGGTTACTGGCCGCAACCACATTATCAAGATGCAGGGCGGTTATAACGGATGGCACAATGATGTCTCCTGTAACCTTATGACGCCCCTCGATGAGCTGGGACCGAGAGTCTGCCCCGGAGAGTATAGGTTTCACCCCATGAGTGCCGGCATCCCACCAGAACATCAGGGTCTTGTACATAGTGTAAACTTCAATGACCTCGAGTCGGTACGGTATGTGTGCGAACGATATCCGATTGCTGCTCTCATTGCAGAGCCGATCCTACAAAATGTAGGCGTGGTCAAGCCAGGTAACGGCTACCTTAGCGGCCTCCGTGCGTTGGCTGACGAGTTTGGTTTCCTGCTGATTATCGATGAAGTGAAGACTGGTTTTCGCCATGCACTTGGCGGATACTCCACGTTGGTCGGTCTCCAACCTGATCTCGTGGTCTTTGGCAAGGCGCTAGCCAATGGCTACCCCATCGCTGCGCTGGCGGGCAAGCGTGACTTGATGAATGTTTTTGTCGACCCTTCTCCCAAGCGCCGCGTTCTTCTTGCGGGCACCTACAACGGGCATCCTGTGCCTACGGTCGCTGCCATTGCAACGATAGAGCGCTTGCTCATGGAGGATGGCGAGGTGTACCGCCATACCGAGGCCCTCGGCGCCATGATGGAAACAGGCTTACAGGAGATATTCAGTAGGTTGGGCATCACAGCCTCTATTGCACGTCAAGGATCAGCCTTCTGTATCTACTTTATGGATCATTGTCCCGCCGACTGGCATGACCTAGTGATGCATCACGATTTTAAGTCCGATACGGAATTCCGGCGTAGGTTGGTGGAGCATGGCATCTACGTATTTCCGTTGGCTACGAAGCAGTGGTCGATATCAGCGGCACACTGTGCGGCAGATATTGAGGAAACGTTAAGCCGCGTAGAGGAAGCGCTGATCTGCACGTTTGCGACCACGCGTGCAAGCTTCACGAATTCGCCCAGCTAAAGCAGTCACGTTAAGATCTCGTTCAATTCCGGTGAAAGAAAGCGTCCTGAGCATATGGCAAATCGAGCTCGAGTGAAAGGCGATCGAGAGGTTTCGAGGGCAAGTCGCGCTGCGAACACTCCCCCTGCAGGCATCGTCGGCATGGGCTTAATGGGTACGAGCATCGCTGCGTGCCTGCTCGCGGCAGGACACCGTTTATCGTGCATAGAAGTCGATCCCGCGAAACTTCGGACGGCTCGGCGCAGGCTCCTTCTTGTTCTCACAGAGGCAAAACGGCGTGGGACTCTCAAGACCGCTCCATACAGCCTGATGGAGCGGGTGAGGTTCTCAAACGATTTCACGACACTACGTGAAGCTGAAATCGTCATCGAATCCACAATAGAGAGTCCTGAGGTAAAACGAAAAGTCATTCGCCAGATTGAAGCTGTCCTTTCGACGAAGGCTCTGATCGGCACCAATACATCCGCGATCCCGGTGACCGAACTTCAGAATGGGGCCATGCATCCGGAGCGGATATTGGGGCTGCACTGGGCAGAGCCGGCAAACATCACTCGGTTTATGGAAATCATCTGCGGTCAGCGCACGTCGCTGGCGAATCTCAGACGCGCGGAGTTGCTGGCGAAAGGTTGGGGCAAGGAACCCTCCGTGCTGCGCAAGGACATCCGGGGATTTATCACCAATCGGATCATGTATGCCATGCTCCGGGAGGCATTCCATCTCGTGGATGCAGGCTATGCCACGGTTGCGGACGTTGACCGCTCGCTACGCAACGATCTTGGTTACTGGATTACATTTGCGGGACCGTTCCGGTTCATGGACCTCACCGGCATACCTGCTTACGCTGCCGTAATGAAAAAACTCTTACCCGATCTAAACTGCGCAATTGAGATTCCTCGGCTCATGAAACGAGTCCATCGAGCCGGGGGCCTCGGAGTGGCTAATGGCAAGGGCTTCTACAGCTACACACCGGCGCAAGCCAAACGTTGGGAAAAACTGTTTATCGACTTCACCTACAGGATTCGCGAGCTTGCCGAAAAATATCCTGAAGACGTGGGCGATCAAGTAAAGACACGGAAGAAGTGATCCACCGGTGTCCAGCTATTTTGCGGACGCATCGTAACCCAGGTGGCGTGATATCTGGGCAGCAGTTTCTTTCACAGTTGAAGCCAGAGTTGCTACCCGTGCGCTCGGAATCTGCGACGTAGTGCCAGCAATGCTAATGGCGGCAACCACGTGACCTGCTGCATCGTAGAGGGGCGCTCCGATGCATCGGAACCCAATCTCGCCCTCTTCATCTTCAAATGCGTAACCGAGCGCCCGGATCTTCTTCAACTCCCGGCGAAGCTCTTCTGGAGAAGAAATCGTGTTTCGGTTGTTTCTCGCGAGCGATTTCCGCTTGAGCTGGAGATCGTAGGTTTCCTCTGGCGCAAATGCCAGCAACGCCTTACCCACGCCGGAACTGTTGGCGTCGAGTCGTCTGCCAACCCACGTGGCCAGGCGCAGCATCCCGGGAGCGTCGAACTTTTCGATGATCACGGCTTCCACCCCCTCGAGGATTGCCAAATGGACCGTGAGCTTTGTACGAACCACTAGATCTTGCAGGAAGCTACGAGCTTGCTCGCGCAGATCCAGGTTCTCCAGTGCAATGTTGCTGAGACTTACCAGCTTCAGGCCGACACAGTATTTGCCCTTCAATCCGCTGCCCTTGAGATAGCCCAGATCCTCAAGCGTCCTCATGAGCACGTGAGCTGAGCTCTTAGGCACGGCCAATTTTCTGCTGACGTCGGCCAGCGTGAGGCCACGCTGTGATTGAGCAAGCAGCTCGAGGATCTTCATCGCCCGCATTACAGAAGGGACAGAATAATCATATGGTACGGTCGGCATTTGTCCAGCGCCCTGGATGAGCATAGCTGATGGTTGCCAATGTTAGCAATCCGTTTCGAGATCGATTTATCGGTCTCAGGGCATGGCCTCCAACAGTTACGTCTGAACAAGCTAAGACGTCTCTGGCCGGGTAAAGGTAATCAACTGCAGGGCCTCCGTTTCAATGGCGTAGAGTGTCCAGCGTTGGGATGGCCATTCCAGGTTTATACGTCCGCTCTAAATACCAGATTTTCGCCTGCAATTTTCGCCAGTATTCAAACTCTCCATCGAAGCGACCAATCGCAGTGCCAAGACGGAACGGTGTGTATTCTGACAGCCACATCGTTCTATAAACTTCGCGGAGTTCGGTAACCGAATCCATCAGGTCGGCGATGCGAGAATGATTTCTCGAACTTGCTTGGCGGCCCAGCCAGAATCCGATGTCTGCTTGGCTCGAGTTCGAGTCAACCTTGGTGAACACATCCGATAGCTCTACGGCGTAGAGATACTTCATACCCGCATAGTCGATGAGGCGAGCGCCCAATAGGAGACTGGGTAGCGAGTAGGAGTCTCCCGAGAGGTCAAGCGCATTGTAGAGGTGCTCCTGTGCGTCTTCTGACGCAAGCCGTGCGGCCTGCAAATCCACGACGTGACTTCGAGACCTTTCGAGACTTGCAGCTGTGAAGGGGTCATCCCAGAAACGCAGTGCATCCTCCGAGCCGAGCGCGCTCGAGATCGAAACCTGGGCCCTTGACAGGGAATGCAGAGCGGCTGCAACTTCGGCCGCTGTTGTTGGGCTGTACATCTGAGCGCAGTAATTGTCGAAGAAGTGTGCCTTATCGATTGGCTCCGATTGCCAGGCCGCGCTTGCTCCATAAGCAATACCGGGCAGCGTCATCCGATAGAGGAGTTGAGCGTCGTCAGCCCAGTTTGTGTTGATGATGCCCAGGGTTCCATTGGTCTTTCCGTCGCGCAGAAAACCATCGATGTTTGCAAATGTACGCTCGAAGTCGGGAGTGAGAGAATCCCATGCCCAGATTCCAGTCGCCACAAGCTCTGGAATATTTGCTTTGCGAAACGGTGCAACCATCGGCGTGTAGTCCTTCTCCGGCCGGTAATGCCATGGCACAGCCACTAAATCAGATGGCAGATCGGCCAGCATTGTCGGATACTTATTGAAAAGGTCTGCACCGCTATTGATGTCCGCCCAGAAGAGCACTCGCTTGCCTTCTCCCTTCAAGAGTGCAGCTATGCGGTTAAGGTGATCCACGTATAATTTCTCGGGGTCGACGCCGCCTGCCGCTGCGCTTCCAGCCCTCTGCAATTCCCAAGGCTCATCAAGGCCGATATGGAACCAGGGGCTGGGGAAAAGCGCAGCCATCTGGTGCGCCCAGTCCGCCAACAATTGCTGTATGCGCGGCTTGGTCGGGTTAATCTCCGTTCCATGGTTCAACGGAGCCAGATCGGCGTATCTCTCCAAGCGGAACAAATCATGCAGGTGGCCATAAAATTCAAGGCAAGGAACAACGTCCACGTGCCGCTGCCGCGCGTAGGCTATGATTCGGCGAACGGCATCCTGGCTATAGCGGCCATTCGGGTTGATGAGTGGATAGCCCTTCAGTTCAATCGATAATTCGGAATAGAAGTAGTACTGGTTTCCTTTCCAGCGAGCGAGAAAGTCGATCTGTCTCTTAATTTCGCTCTCGGTGGGTAGTGGGCCGTGGCTCAAATCCATCATGACGCCTCGGTACGCCAGGGTTGGCCAGTCATCGATGGTGACTTCTGGAACGGTGGCTTCGCCGTTGCGCTTCTGAAGAAGTTGCAGAAAGGTCTCCACGCCATAGAAAAGCCCGGCGGACGATTTCGCTTCAATTTGGGCTCCTGAACTCGTTACCCGAATTTGGTAGGACTCGCGGGACCCTGGGCCGGGCTTCTCGTCCTTTCCCGGCAGTGCATCCACTGCGCCAGTGCGCTCTAGAGTTATGCGCGGGCCGGCTCCAGCCGGCGCCACGGAAATCTCCCGGCCAGTGAATTCTCGCAGGCCCGATGTGAGCGTATCGAAGGCGAACTGATCTTCCGCAGCACCTTGGGTAGGAAGCGCAATGCTGACTCCTTCCAGCTGGAGCACTCCAGTACCGTATTTCATCTGCTGCGGCGCAGGCAAGGGGGGATTGTGATCGGCCCGCAGCAGAGACGGCCACGTGGCCAAGGAAACTGCTGCGCAGAAGCGTAGAAGATGTTGTGCCTTCGAGACCATGCGGAGATCTTAGGATGAATCCTAAACGACCACAATCACCCTTGTAGTATCTCCGCGCGAAGATTCAGCCTGTTGGACGGTATTTGTCTCAGCCCGCCAGGCGGTTTCCATCGAAACCTTATCGCCAGCGCGCGTTGCTTCGTGTTTCATTGAGCTGGTCACGGTATCTTTTCCCGCTTCTTAATGGGGATCCTTGTTTAGCGGCTTAGGAGGTACCGGTTGTAGCCGCCGGCACGCGAGCCGTAAATCGTCTGATGGGAGTTATTCATCCAAATAGGTGGACACATAGCACAAACTCAAAAGTTCAGCCTTGACGAAGCAAAGAGCCCGGGGCAACGATAGGCAATACAAATTTGCAGGCAACGCAAACGTGACGGCTTATAAGTAAGTTCCGCAATAAAAGATTGTAATTAGCTCATACCGGTACTGATCTTCGTCCGGAGATCGGCCGGCATGACGTGGGACGAGGGAATAGCAGGAGAGAGGTAGTGCAGTTCAAATAGATATCGCTGGCCTGCGCCATTCACATCAGGTCCCGGTACTTTTCGACGGGGGTCGATGCCCCTGCGAATGACCGGTCGACGGCGATCGTTGATAATTTCGCGCATTCGCTTATCGGTTGAACGGCCAGGAGGGATTCTTGTGACTATGATGCACTTTTCGGCAGACGCTCTAAAACAAGTTGGGAGAGGGGCACTCCTGGCTGCTTTGTGCATGTTGTGCGTTCCGTGCGAAGGCCAGGGTGTTCCCGTGAACAATCTGGCGCTGGCCGCCCTTGGAGGTGTAGCTCGCTCGTGGGAGCCTGGAGTCACGGTCGTCCCCGAACACGAGCCTTCCAAGGTCAACGACGGCAGCGTACACAGCTACTGGGCAGTGCGTGGTGTGGACCTTCCTGCTGACATCGGCGTCGAGTGGCATGAAGCACGTCAAATTTCCAGCGTTGTGGTGCGCTATTTCGACGGCCGAATGGTCCGTGGGCCAGTTATGGCCAGGACTCAAGAATGGGCGCGTCTTCAGTACTGGGACCAGGACGAGTGGAAGGATATCCAGGCTCAAGTAGTTGGGCAGGAGACATCCGGCGTGCGCTACGCATTCGATCCCATCAAGACCACTCGTCTGCGTCTTCTCTTTTCCGAGCCACCCGACCCGGAATCGCGGCGACTGCCAGAGCGATTGGGCATTTATGTTTGTGAGTTTGAAGCTTACGGCGAAGTCCCCTACGCGGTGGTGAACCCTGCACCGCGGCTGGTTAAAGTTAGTCCCGATAGATCCGCAGGCATGTACTACAACGAATGGTCGAGCGACAACCCGTACGATCGTGCCGGACCACTGGTGATCGAACCGAAACCGACCCGAATTGTGACCGACACCCTTTCTCCGACTCTGATCGTCGCTGAGAGCCAATGGTCCAAGGTAGCGTGTGTCATCGAGAAGCAGCGAAACGGAATCATGGTTCTCAGGAACGGGTTCATGCAAATCGAAGTCTCGACAACCGGCGGCCTCAAAGAGTCGCTCCTGAGGAACCTGGTGACGGATGAAAGTGCCGCGACAGCGAACTCGCGGCCGTTCCTGATTCGAACCTCGAAGGGCGAGTTGTCTTCAGCTGATTTCAAGGTGGTGCGGGAAGACACCTCCGGCTCGAGTCCGGAGGTCAATCATCTGCGTGTGGATTTGACATCGGAGGCGGTGGATCTTTCTGTCCACTATGAGCTCCGGCGCCAGGACCACTTCTATCACAAGTGGCTGATCGTCAAAAACAAAGCCGGTTCAGACCTTCAGATTCTGGATGTGACGGTCTCTTCGTTGGGATTACCGCGTTTGCTGGATCTGTTTGCGGGACCGGAACTCACCTACCCTGTGGCCCGCATGGAAAAGGGCGGGTTCTTTGAGTGTCTCGAAACAGTCTATTGGGACCACAAGGGTGATGCGATGAGCTTCTATCCCGGCGTCACGGTGGCACCCGGCGGTACGTTCGAGAGCGACAAGGCCGTCGTTGGCGTTTATCGTAACCGTGGCGAACAGGTGGAGGGGTTCGACCGAGGCGTGCGCGACTGGGTAATTGAGTATCACACGCAGGTGACTCCTGTGCAGAAGCAATTTCCGGATATTTATCTCGAAGGCTGGGACGCCAAGGTTGGCATGGAGGAGCTTCAGAAAGACCCTGCCTGGACAGAGAGATTCTTTGCTACGGCCCACAAACTGGGTGTCCAATATATGGACTCTTACGACCCCACTGACTTAGCGCTCCTGATGCCATCCGACCTAACCCAGCGCTGGGTTGATCTCGCTAACAAATACGACATTGCCACGGGCTGGTGGAACGATTTTGGCTCCAGCTACGGTTGGGGATTCATGGCCCCCTACTGGCAGTCTTCCCTGTGCAAGCTTTCGCCCGAAGCGGAAACCTATTTTCGCCAGACTGTTGAATTGGTTCGGAAGTACAACCTGCGTGGTTTTCATTGGGCCGATTTCTGGACGGTGTGGCCGTGCGACAATCCCACTGGCGGGCACCTTGCGGGCAAGTACTCAATCTATGCTCAGGGTCAACGGATGGTCCAGTTTGCCCAGCAACTGCATGAGGCGGCCCCGGGACTGATGCTCGGCGCAGACAGCGGACTGGACAATCCGCAGTATGGCCGATACGCTGACAGTCGCCACCACGGCGGTGGCTATGACGCAAATCCGGCCACCGAGCCGGACATTCACATCGATCGACTGTACGCTGACATGAATCGTGCCTACCTTTATGGTTTGGCCCACGAAAACCTTCTGCGGCCCTGGTACCATGTACTGAATAATGTCAACCACTTTGGAATGGAGACACACCTTCATGACCGCGCCGGGTATCGGTACGCTTTGCTGAGTTCGCTGGCCCTGGCGGGCCAGTTGGCGTTTGCCGATGCTCCAGACGACGTTCCCGAGAGCGAGATTCAATTTACACAGCATTGGGAAGATTGGGCAAAGACCAACAAGGACTACCTGAAACAGAATGACAAGCTGTTCGAGCGCTCGGTACACTTTGCTAACATCCTGCAGGGCGATGCCGACTCTCTGACGGGTTATTCACATATACGAGGCGACCGAGGCTTTGTCTTCCTGATCAATCCTGGGCCGGCAGAGCAGGTTGGCGAGTTGACTCTGGCTTTGGCGGCGCCGACATCCACACGCTTCGTGGTGGACGAAGTGTACCCAGGAGGAATGGCTCTCCGCGGACCATCGGATGGCGCGTATCCCCAGGGTGCCAAGCTGCGAGTTACGGTTCCAGGCAAACAAGTGCGGATTCTCTGGATCGCGCCAGAAGCCGCTGGCAGCCAACGTAACTTTCAGCCTGAGGACGCGCGGGCGGCAGAATCGCGCCGTTACATCCGCAATTGGAGCGTCCTAAAGTCCGCTCCCGATACAGTCACGATGGGCGCAAGTTTTGAATTTCCCAATAAGGCCGGTAAGTACCTTTCTAATGAGACACCCGAATCAGCGTGGTCGTTGGCTCCGTGGGCATATGACAAAGCTTACCTGGTGCTGTTACTCAAAGACGAGACAGTTGAACAGAATAACCAGTGGGTTCCGGATCACGTTCTGACGGAAGAGAGAACAGCGCCCCAACATGAATTCGGCATACCACCACAGCCGGTCTCGTTGACAGCTATCATTAACGGTGTCCCGAAGAATCTGCTTCCTTTTGAAACCAGGCGCAACCAGCAGCAAGGAAAAACTCGATGCTACTTCGTGAGCCTCGATGGCGAAACCAAAAGTGGCTCATCAAATAAAGTGAGCATTACGGTCCCTATTCAGAGGGGCTTGGTCTTTTCGGGCGCTTATCTGGACCTCCCGGACCAGATGCCGGACGGTCAATAGTCATGGCCCTTCTCTGTAGCTTTGCCAAGACTTCCATCATGAATGAAGAAGCCACCTACCGCATGGGGGGGAATCGCTTCCGTCACCTGGAAGCAATTGCGCACGCAAACGAGCGGACGTAGCATTATTTGCGAACCGAAGAGACGATAATCGGCGGACACTATTTTACCGATGTCGACTTGGGAACCAAGCATTGACCATGAGCATAGAGCATACCCAACCTGGAACGCTGTCCTCTACCGAGAAACCTACGCTGTCGTCTGTACCCATGGCTTCGATCCATGAGGCGATCTCGTCCGACACTTCGTTCGCATCGACAAGAGCCGCCGATCCGGCCACGATTGGTAAGAGCCTGCAGATCAAGGGCGAAGTAATAGGGTCTGAATCGTTATACATCGACGGCAACGTCGAGGGCGCGATTAACTTACCTGAGAGCCGGGTCACGGTTAGCCGCGATGCACAAGTGTCGGCGAATATCACTGCGCGTGAAGTGGTGGTTTTTGGCAAAGTGAGCGGTAATATCTATGCCAGCGACCGTGTGGACATCCGCAGTGAAGGTTCGCTGACCGGGGATGTCACTGCGCAGCGCATCAGCGTTGGGGACGGCGCCTTCTTCAAGGGCGGCATCGACATCAGCACGCCGGGCCACGGAAAACATGGGATGTTGATTGCCGGAGTCTCGAGCGGTCACTCGCAAACCGCCTCTACAATCGTTCAGGCTTAGCCGAGGCACTGTCTCATCACCTAATCATTTTGGGACAGAGCAAGCGGCCAGAAGAGCGTGAATTTACCTGCGGCTTGCCATTCGGGAGAGGTGGAGCAAGCGCGAACTGAACGGCAGTTCAAGGCTGCTCTATTCGAGCGCGCCGTGCTCCACTCGCCATAATGGGACTACCTGGTCACGCGGCTGGATCTGCCTCGCATCCCCGCCAGGGAGGCGGGCCTTGATTGGGGCAGACCGGAGTGAGGGTCATATCCTAATTGCAGAGACGTCTTGTGCGCTGCATCAAGGAGCAATGCCACGTAGGCGGTCTCTTTCTCAGGATGAGTACGGTCGACCGGTAATGTGATGCTGATGGCGCCTACCGTACGACTTCTGGAATCAAGCACTGGCGCAGCTAAGACCAGGTAGCCAGGCAAAAGCTCTTCATCGTTCACCGCGTACCCTTTAGCTGCCACGCGTACCAGTTCCTGTCGCATGCGAGCGAATGAAACTGTCGTGCGTTCCGTATATTTTTCCACCCCGTGCGACATCAGTTGCTCCACCTTATCCAATGGCATGTCCGCTAAAAACAACTTGCCAGAGGCCGTCGCATGGAGGGCCCTGCGCAGTCCCACATCAGCAAACGCGGTTGTGGACCCGGGATAACCAACAGAGTGGATGAAAAGAACTTTACCCTCGGAAAATACCCCGAGCTGAACAGTGCCAGTGATCTGTTTTCCCAGTCCCTGCATGGGGAAAAAAGCAGCGCGGTAAATCGCCGAATGGCGCAAATAGCCGGATCCGACCCACAGCGATTTGGGGGTGAGCCGGTACCGCTTGTAGGCAGGAACATGCTCGACAAAACCCCCTTCGACCAGGGTCGTGCACAAACGATGAACCGATGCTCTCGGCATCGACAGCACCTCTGCAATGTCAGACACGCTAAGCTCAAAGGGCTCCTCAGCGAGCAGTTCGAGAACCTGGAAGCAACGTAACGTGGAGGTCATTGCACTGGACCTTACGTTTTTGCTCTTCTTAGCGCTTATCTGCTGCATAACGAACAACTGTAGCTTCAACGGAGGCCCTAGCACAAGAGGCCCTGGGTGCCTGTTCTACGGAGTGGTTCAAGACAATGCCAACTTGAATAAAGTCCTTGACAGTCGCGTGAAAAGAGCGGACACTTCATCCGCATAGCAGTTATGCTGTCCACATAGCGGTCAACCATCACCTGGATTAAGGCCAGCAGGAACCACAATAATTGGGCCAGCCTGTAGAGGACGGTCATGAGGAGCTAGAGCAGGCCGCCGCGTATCTCAGGGGTCTGGGTAGCTGACGGACAGGCCACAAGCAGGTAGCGCCGGGAGCAAGAAAAGACTCAAGAAAAGCCAGCGGGACCCATACGGAGCAGAAAACTAAAGCGTCATCGAGGCATTTCAGGAGGGTTTAAGTGGGAAAGCAACTGGCACCGATCTGGTTTTGCTGCATAGTTATCATCTTTGGCGGGGTCGCAGCTGTTTCTCAAACGATCACAGGATCAGTTCGTGGAACGGTGACAGACCCTAACGGCGCCCTGGTGGTGGGAGCCCATGTCACCGCCACCAATATGGATACCGGTGTCGCCTCGACTACGGTTGCTGACCGAAGCGGCTTGTATACCTTTCAATTTCTTGCCATCGGCAATTACACCATCACGGCAACGGCCTCTGGCTTCGACACAGCGTCCGTCGGCCCGCTCCGATTGCAAATTGACGAGATCGCCAAAGTCGATTTGGGGCTGCGGATCGGGTCAGCCTCCACCACCGTCAACATCGCATCGACCACGTCACCGCTGCTGAATACGGAAAATGCTACGCTCGGCACCAGCATCAGCTCCTACACGCTGGAAGCCATGCCGCTGAACAGCCTGAACGTGATTATCTCCACACTCTATACGCCCGGTGCGGTCAGCCCCGCGACTGCCTCCATGGGGGGTTTGATGGGCGGCTATCGCGATGTCAACACGTCGAACGATATAGCCGCTTCCGGCGTTCCCTCTTTCAATGGCAACCGCCAACAGGGCAATAACTTCATCCTGGATGGCGTGGAAATCAATGAGACGATCACCAACACGCTCGGTTACAATCCGTCTCCTTATTCGCTGCAAGAGCTCCGTGTCATCTCCGGTAATGCGGACGCGGAGTACGGAAACGTAAACGGGGGAGAAGTCCTCATGGTCTCCAAGAGCGGGACCAACCGCTTTCATGGTAGTGCTTTCGAGTACTACAGGAATCAGGACCTGGCCGCCAATAGCTGGACCAACAACAACGTGCCAGCTGGTTCACCCGCGATCGCAAAGTCACCGTTTACTCAAAACCAGTTTGGTGGCGCCGTCGGTGGTCCGATTTTCAGAGACAAGCTCTTCTTCTTCGCCGACTATGAAGGGTATCGGCTCAACCTGCCAGGCGGTCAAGCCGCCGCAAGCGTTCCTACCGCGCTCGAACGCACGGGCGACTTTAGCGAGGAACTGTCTACCTATGGACCCAATTACCAGCTGTATAACACCGCAAATGGCAACGGCTCGACTGCCGTCCCGTACCTCAATAACCAGGGGATCCCCATCAACAATCCGGTAGCGGCGTATCTTTTCGCCCATCCCGCGGCTTTGCCGGCGCCCAACCACGCACCCCTTGCCAGTACTGTGTCGCAAAACAACTATGTGGGCAACGTGTCTTCCAAGTACATAAACAACCAGGTGGATGGCCGGGTCGATTACGCGCTGAGCAGCAAAGATTCACTTATGGTCAAGGGAACCTGGGGAGACGCGCACGATCAGCAGCAATCGTCCCCCCTGGCAATAGACTTTCCTCTCAAAGATGACTACCCGTTCTATATGGGTGTGATCGACTGGGTCCATACATTTTCTCCGTCGCTGGTGAACGAGGCTCGCGCTGGATATTCACGGATCGGTGAAAGCAACGTGGTGACGGATCCGACCGGATTGTTCGGGAGCCGTGGGAATTCGTTAGTCGGAATTCCTCTGCCGGCTCCTCAGTCGGTCGACGGATTTACCGCCATCAGTATCGGTTCCTCGGACAATGGCGGTTACGGTACCAGCGGTGCCGCGGGAAGTATTGTTGTTGACAATAACTTTATATATGGAGACAACCTAACCTGGGTGCATGGAAAGCACGTTACCAAATTCGGTGCGCAATTCGTGCGCTATCAGGAAAACTACTTCAACGCGGGCAATATCGGTGGAGTACTGGGAACATTTAGCTACTCAGGTAGCTACACAGCTGGTGGGGGCCCTGTTCCCGGCGGCGACCCCGGCGCCATTCTCGGCTCCTCTGTTGGCGATGGCTACGCTGACTTTGAACTGGATAAAGCAGCGAACGCTCAGGTCGGCGGACAGAGCGGCGCATTCGGAGCGCGGCAGTGGCGCGATGCTTACTACGTTCAGGATGACTGGAAGCTGTTTCCACGTCTGACCCTGAACTTTGGCCTCCGCTATGGCTATGACCAGCCTTTATATGAGGCTAACAACAAAATGGTCAGCGTGAATCTGCCGGCGGCGTACTTCGCGCCGGTAGGCACAGACCCTTCCACGCTGCTAAGGTTCGCCGGGCAGAATGGCAACAGCCGTGCATTGATCAATCCGTATTACAAGCAGTTTATGCCCCGCATCGGCTTTGCTATGCAGGTCACTCCCCGAGCGGTAGTGCGTGGTGGATATGGCATTACCGACGCCATGGAAGGCACCGGCAATGGGTTGCGCATGACACAAAACGCACCCTTCACGTCGTCGTTTACAAACAACGCGACGTCACCGTCGGCAGCCAGCGGTGGAACTTGGCTGCAAGCGGGGAATGGTTTTACACTTTCGACTCCCGGGGCGCTCAGCAGCCAGTACGACGTGTGGGATCCCCACTTCGAACCTTCCTCTGTCCAGCAGTTCAACCTGACTACGGAGTTCCAGGTTCGTACAAAGACGGCCGTACAGATCGGCTACGTTGGCCAATTGGGTCGTCACCTGGCAACCCCCGTGCTTCTGAACCAGTACACGGGCCCTGTCCCGGATTCGTGCGCAGCGCCTGATACCAATGGATGCGAGTACTTAGTAGCGCCGTATTATTCCCTGGTTGGAGGGCAAAGCCAGGTCGTCGAGACTGCGTCCCGGTCCATCTCAAGCTATAACGCCTTGCAAACCACGCTTCGCCAGCAGGAAAGCAATGGCCTCGAATTCACATTCAATTACACCTATTCGAAATCGCTGTCTAATAATCCGGGGGGGTATTTCGGTGTCGGAGACACCCTCGGCGGGTTGAGTCAATTCTGGCAAAATGCGTACGACCCGGGAGCAGACTACGGTAAGTCTGCCTTCGACGTTCCAAGCAATTTCAATGGAACGATCGTTTACCAACTTCCCTTCGGTCATAACAAGCAGTTTGGGTCCAGCTGGAATCGTGTGACGGATGAGGCTCTTGGCGGATGGGAGGTTTCTGGGAACGTCATATTGTCCAGTGGTTTCCCGATAACCCTCTATCAGAACCCCGGTAACGACGGCCTCAACAGTGCGAACAGCTATAACTACAATGGCCTGGGCCGCGTTAACCAGTACTTCCGGCCAAAGGTTGTACACCGGAGCAGACTTGCCTGGTTTGGTACAGACCCATCGGCAACGCCCTGTACAACGCCGGGCACAACCATAAACTCGCTCGGAGTGCCTTGTGCTTACGGTATTCCCGCCTTCAATCAATTTGGAACTGCTGCCAACAACACGGAACGCGGTCCGGGTTCGAAAAACTTCGATATGTCGCTTTTCAAGTCGTTTCGAACTTTCCGCGAGCAGAATGTCAAGTTTCGCGCGGATGCTTTCAATGCGTTCAACATGGTGAATCTCGGGGAACCTGCCGCCCGAGTGGGCCGGGCCATTTATGGCCAGATTACCGGCACATCGGGAACGTACGCGCCTAGGCAGTTTCAGTTATCGGTGGTCTATCAGTTTTGATTGCGCGTATCCCATCTCAAGCTGCCCATGGGCTGACAAACCGGTCGGTTCGTTGGCAACTCGATCCTTAAGTGCTAGACAGCAGTCCTATTTCCAGGAGATCCTTCGCGGCTTGCGAGGCTAACGGGCAGGCCGGAGCGTAGGTCGAGTCTGCCGACCGCTGAACCTGGAAGCTTGCTGTCAAATGGATCAACCGCGCTATTCGGCATGTTCAGAAGTGAATAGAATGACATAGCTAGGTCTCCGTACCTGTCGTGAATGCTTGTCCCCCCAGCATCCTGATTACATGCTGATCCCCTTGGTAACGGCGGAGTGCTTTGGGATCGGATCACTGGGGAAGCTTCTCGCTTTGATCATCATGGGATATTCACTCGGCCAATGGATAGCTCCCTGGATGGCGGGAAGAATGTTCGACGCTTACCACAATTACAACCTGGCATGGCAAGTTCTCGCGGCCGCGGCGGCTTTGGGGGCGGCAGCCATCTATGCGATATCGGTCGCCAAACCGAAGGACAATCGTCTGACAAATAGCAATGTTGAAGCCGAGTGCGTTTAAGGGATGACCAGAGGCTTCGCTTCACAAGTGAAGACCGGATTTCGAGGCAATGCTGGAAGCAGGAAAAGCGATTTGCGATGATGAGCCACAACAAGTCCATCCGGGATGTCGAGAAGCTCGAAGATATTTTGAGTGAGCCGACGGAGGCCACGATTCAGGCAATGGGCTCCCTCGAGGGCGACCTTGTGTTCCTGGGGATCGGGGGCAAAATGGGACCGACCCTCGCTCGCATGGCGAAGAGGGCCTCTGACCTTGCAAATGTCTCTCGGCGTGTCATCGGTGTCTCGCGGTTCTCGGAACCGCAACTGGAAGCACGGCTCAGGTCCTGGGGCATCGAGACGCATGCATGTGATCTTCTGGATCGCACCTCCTATGCCCGCCTGCCCGATGCGGCCAACGTGGTTTACATGGCAGGGATGAAATTCGGATCCACTGGTCAGGAGTCTCTCGCCTGGGCGATGAATACTTTTTTGCCAGGGCTCGTTAGCGAGAAGTATCACAATAGCCGCATTGCGGCGTTTTCTACGGGCAATGTATACGGAGTCTCCCCCGTCCGCCTTGGTGGATCGCGAGAAGGGGACCCACTGCATCCTATTGGGGAGTATGCCCTAAGCTGTTTGGGACGAGAGCGAATCTTTGAGCACTTCAGTCGTACTAATCAGCTCAAAATGTGCATCCTCCGGCTAAACTACGCCACTGAACTTCGCTATGGGGTACTTTCCGACCTGGCGCAGCGTGTTCTCTCAGGGCATGTCGTGTCGCTGCAAATGGGACATTTCAACTCTATCTGGCAGGCCGACGCCGCTTCCATGAGCCTGCAGGCATTGAGTTATGCGTCAGCACCTCCGGTCGTAATGAATATCGCTGGCCCAGAACTACTAAGTGTGCGACGAATCGCTGAGGAGTTCGGTGACTATTTCGGAAAAACGCCTCAATTTGAAGGTGTGGAATCGGAAGATTCCCTGGTGAGTAACGCGCAAAAAGCATTTCATCTCTTCGGGTATCCCCATGTAAGCCTCGGCCAGATGATGGTCTGGATCGCGGACTGGGTCGGACGGGGCGGGAAGACCTTTGCCAAGCCCACGCACTTTGAAAATCGTGCTGGAAATTTCTAGAAAAGAGATTGGATGATTTTAAAACTGAGTAGTAGGATAAGTCAGTTACTTGCGCGCGGCGCGGTTATCCCGGCTCATCCCCTCGCCCTTACTGCGGAACGACGTCTGGATGAAAGGCGTCAGAGGGCATTGACTCGCTACTATATCGCTGCGGGTGCGGGTGGCCTGGGCGTGGGAGTTCACACCACGCAGTTTGCTATTCGCGATCCACGCATTGGGCTTTTTGAGCCCGTTTTGCAATTGGCCGCGGAAGAAATGGACCGAGCCGACCTCATCCGCCCTGAACCGTTGATTCGCATTGGAGGCATTTGCGGGGAGACGGCGCAAGCCCTAAAGGAGGCCCGATTGCTGGCTGATCTAGGCTATCATGCCGGGCTGTTGAGCCTCGCCGCACTGAACGATACTGACGACAAGCCCCTGCTGCAACACTGCCGCACTGTGGCAGAGGTTATCCCCATCATGGGATTCTATCTACAACATTCGGTTGGCGGGCGCTCTTTCTCTTCTCAGTTCTGGCGAAAATTCGTAGAAATCGAGAATGTCGTCGCCATCAAAATCGCACCCTTTAACCGCTACCAGACCCTGGATGTGATCCGCGCGGTATTCGAGTCTGGGCGACCGATCACGCTCTACACTGGGAACGATGACAGTATCGTGATGGATCTTCTGACGCCTTACACTTTTTCATTGAATGGTGAGAGGCGGGAGGTACGGATGGTGGGCGGGTTGCTGGGGCACTGGGCAGTTTGGACCCAAAGAGCGGCTGAACTACTCTGCGATTGTCAGGAGGCCGCCGGAAGCAATGGGTATGTTTCAAAAGAACTTCTCCGCAGAAGCGTCGAAGTTACCGACACCAACGCGGCTTTCTTTGACGTGGAGAATGGCTTTGCCGGTTGTATCGCCGGCCTGCACGAGGTCTTGAGGCGGCAGGGGCTACTGGAAGGTATCTGGTGCCTGGATCCTAACGAAACTCTAAGCCCCGGACAGAAAGAGAAAATTGACAGGGTCTACACCGCCTACCCACATCTCAACGACGATGAGTTTGTTCGTCAGGGACTGGACCAGTGGCTCACACCCTAGCCGTCGCAGCAGATTAGTTCTGTCCTGATCACTTAAGGTCCGTTGGAAGGGAAATCCCGAGAGCAGACCTCCAGATCTTCTTTCCGAAATCTCTTGGGAGTCGAATTGTTAGAAAAGTTGAGAACACTGAATCGTCGAAGCTTTGTGCAGCTTGCCGGCGCGGCCTGCATTTCCAATGCTATGAGGGCTGCAGGCGCCCAGTCATCGCCTGGTGTTCGCGTTCCCGGGGCCGTTCCCATTCGCCTGGGAACAGTTGTCTGGATCGGTGCCGGGCAGACAATCGAAGATGGGATTAAGGGGGTTCATGATCTGGGCCTGCCAACGTGCCAGATAGGCTTCGAACAGTTAACTGCAGACGTCGTGAAGCCTCTGAAAGAAGCTTTGGAGAAATATTCCGTGGAAGCAACTGCATTCAGCCAACACGGTCCAGGGCAGAGGATCTTCGATTTCTATCAAGGGCCTTTAACCGTCGGCATCATTCCACCAGCCACACGACGCGCCCGAATCGACGCTTTGAAGCTGGCGGCTGATGTCGCGGGCCAATGTGGTATCCCTTCGGTCCATACGCATTGCGGCTTCATTCCGGAAGACCCGAATGATCTGCTCTATCCGCAAGCAGTGGCTGCGGTAAGAGAAGTTGCCATCTATTGCAAACAGAGAGGCCGGCGGTTCTTATGCGAGACCGGAGAGGAAACGCCCATCACTCTCCTGCGACTGATTCAGGACGTGGGCTTGGACAACGTCTTCGTAAACCTCGATCTGGCCAATTTGATTCTTTATGGAAAGGGAAATCCGGTCGATGCCATGAATGTGTTTGGCGACCGCGTGCGCGGAATTCATGCCAAAGATGGTCTCTTTCCGACCGATCCACGCAACCTGGGCAAAGAAGTTCCTTTCGGTAAAGGAAAGGTCGACTTTCCCACCGTCCTTGAAAAGTTGAAGCAGCTGAATTACAGAGGTGCGATAACGATCGAACGAGAGACGCAAGGAGGCGAGCACAAGAAAGATGTCCTTGAATCAAAAGCTTTCCTTGAGGCTCTGATAACCAAAACCTACAGTGGAGCAAAGATTGATGAGGACACCAAGAGCAATCCCAAACGGCTATCCAGCTACTCCACCGACTCGTAGTTCCTCGCCACGATTTTCCATGTCTTTGGATGTGTGGTCACGTTGTTGTTTTATCACTCATGCCACGGAACGCGCTTGATCACCGGTCGCCAGCGTACAGATGCTTTTGCCTCCGGGTTGTGCTGAGTATAATCACCCATCTGTTGGTGAGGCCTGTCGAACCGAAACAGCGCCGGAGCCGCCAAGATCGAAGCGTAGTTGCCGTATGACATGCCAAGCGTCCGATCGATCATCTGCCGGTACTCGCAGGCTGATGGAAAGAGCATCCGTTTCGCAAAGCGCCGTTTCCATGAAATAGGAGATTTCCGGCTCCCGAGGAAGAACTATGAGGATTAACCATGGAAGTTAAGCACCTGCGAGCGGGAACCATGAAGGTCGAGGTCCATGCGAACCGAAAGGCTGCCGGTGAGGCGGCCGCATGCGCTGCCGCGCAGGCCTTCAGCGACTTAGACTCTGCGGGAAAAGGGTTAGGAGTTATCTTTGCCACGGGCGCTTCGCAGCTCGACACCTTACACGCGTTGACCTCGATGTCCAGCCTGCCATGGAGGAAGGTTCATGGCTTCCACCTGGACGAGTACATTGGGCTCGATGAAAATCATCCTGCTTCCTTTCGGCGCTATCTGCGCGAGAATCTGACCGCGCGCGTTCCTTTGGCTGAATTTTTTGAGATTGACGGACCTTCCGCCGATCTCGATGGGGTGCGGCAAGAGTATGCTGGCAAGCTTCGCGACACAGGTCCGCAGCTCTGTCTGCTGGGCATTGGCGAAAATGGACACCTGGCATTCAACGACCCCGCGGAGGCAAACTTTGAGGATCCTGACGAACTCAAAGTGGTAACGCTCGATACCATGTGCCGACAGCAGCAGTTGGCAGAAGGTTGGTTCAAGAGCCTTGAGGAAGTTCCAGAGCGCGCTCTCACGCTCACGATTCCCACTTTGTTCAAAGTACCCAAACTGATTGTTTCGGTTCCAGGCAGCCGCAAAGCTCCCAGCGTGCGCCGTGCGCTCCATGAGCCAATCTCAACTAAGTGTCCGGCAACCATCCTGCGCACTCATCCGGATGTCACTCTTTATTTAGATCCGGAGTCCGCGTCTGAATTGGATTAATCGGGGCGATGGAATATGCGCTCGACTTTGGCGATGACCTTCTGGCTGGCGGTAAACATTTTTCCCGAGACGCCCGAAGACCACTTTGCAAACTTTATTGTCTGCGTGATCAGCCGCAAGAAGCAAGACCTGAGAGCACCCATCGAGGAAGGTCACTTCTCCGCTGGATTGGCACACCTGGCAAACGCCTCGTACCGGTTGGGGCGAACGCTGGATTTCGATCCTGAGACCCAGTTGGTGAAGAATGACGATGAGGCGAACCGATTGTAGCGCGACGAGGGCCGGGGATATCGTGCTCCGTTTGTGGTACCAAAATCGATTTGATACGGGTCCCCCAAAGGTACAGGTGTGCGATCATGCCCAGAGGGGGGGTGAGATACGCGTGAGTCTTTCTCGTCGTGACGTTCTATGGCAGTTACTTGTTGTCTCTCTGGCCTGCCGGGCCGGTTTGGGCGCAGCTTCCGCTGGACCGAGCCTCTCCTTCCCCCGGCAGCCGCGCGAGCGGCTCGCCGTTACATCGTGGCCTTTTCGAAACTACATTGACTGTCCAGGAAACAAGGCCTTCGATCGCGGCAAGCTGGGCTTTGACCTAAAGGAATTTCCGGGGGTAGTCGCGTGGCGATTCGGCGTTCACAACATCAACCCCTTGTCGGCACACTTTAGCTCAACCGACCAGGCCTACCTCGCGGCCTTCCGCGAATCGGTGGAGAAGGCCGGTTCTCACGTCGTCGACCTCGGGTTGAGCGGCGGGAAATTCTACGACCCCGACGCCTCGAAGCGACAGGCCGCCGTGGACTATGGCCATCAATGGATCGATATCGCAGTTCTGGTCGGCTCTCCGAGCGTCCGCCAGCACGTCGCCGGAGATCCCGGAGTCAAGCCCGATGTCGCGCTCGCCGCCGAGAGTCTTGGCCAGGTCGCCGAGTTCGGTTCCAAGCGAAATATAGTCGTCAATCTCGAAAACGACAATGCTGTCGCCGAAGACCCATTTTTCCTTACCGCGGTTATTGAAAAGGTGAATAGCCCTTATCTGCGGGCGCTACCGGATTTCGGGAATTCACTACTCGGACATGATGCCGAGTTCAACCGCAAAGCCGTTGCCGCCATGCTTTCCCACGTGTTCAACATGTGTCACGTCAAGGACACCCTCAAGGACAAGGAAGGTCAGGTCCTCGAAGTCGATCTCAAAACCATGTTCGACATGGCCAGACACGCCGGTTATCGAGGCTATTTCTCGATGGAGTACGATATCGCCTCCGGCGATCCGTTTCCCGGCACCGAACGCTTGATTGCCAAGACGCTGAATTACCTGGCCTGACAGGTTTCGTCGGAGCGCCCCGCATTTGTCGGCCAGGGTATCGAGCTTGAGTCCAAAAAGAAAGCATCGCCTCGGCACTTGGAATGAGCTACGGAGGCCGCATCGCTATCGTCCCCGGACGGGCCGCAGCCGTAGAGTTCACCACTCTTGTCCATGAGTTCGCGCATAGTGCTCCACAAAGCCGGGCGCAGAACGGTGACCATGAAAACGGTGCGAGAGACAGA
This sequence comes from uncultured Acidobacteriaceae bacterium, assembly GCA_963717225.1. Taxonomy (GTDB): domain Bacteria; phylum Acidobacteriota; class Terriglobia; order Terriglobales; family Acidobacteriaceae; genus PALSA-350. The sequence goes on from CAVQWB010000019.1 coordinate 881,051, forward strand.
GGCGGAAGCCATTGCGTTCGTGGTCGGCAAGGTTCTTCGCGCCTTTCGCGGCCATCTATTGGCGTATCTTGTGGACGAGTCGAAACAAAGTATTTGCTTGCACCGTTTCCAGGTGCGACTATCTGAGGAACCATTATGGATCGTCGAAGATTCTTGCAGACCGCCGCCGCAGTGACTGTGATGTCTACGGCGCGTGCCGAGGGTGCAACCCGCTTGCCTATCGAGATGGCAGTTGAGTACAACATGCTGCCGACGAAGATATCGATTCTGGAGCGATTCCAACTCGCTAAGGATTGCGGTTTCGAACGGATCGAGTGCCCCACCACGCGCGACCAGGGGGACGCGGAACAGATGAAGGCAGCGTCAGAGAGGGTCGGACTGCCGATCCACTCGGTCATGAACATGGACCATTGGGCTTATCCTTTTTCTTCGGCCGATCCGGCGGTGGTGGAAAAGAGCCTGGACGGTGCGCGGGTCTCCATTCGCAACGCGCATTTGTGGGGAGCTTCCACGGTGCTTCTTGTGCCTGCCGTGGTGAACCCGCAGACCACATACAAAGAGGCTTATGAGCGGTCGCAGATGGCGATTCGCAAGCTGATTCCCTTGGCAGAGCAGTTGAATGTGACGCTCGCGCTCGAGGAAGTGTGGAACAAGTTTCTGCTAAGCCCGCTGGAGTTTGCCCGTTACATCGACGAGTACAATTCGCCGCACATCCGCGCCTACTTTGATGTGGGCAATGTGGTGCTCTACGGCTATCCGCAGGATTGGATTCGGACTCTGGGGAAGCGAGTCGTCAAGTTACATATCAAGGACTTTTCGTTCAAGCACCAGCCGGGCACAGACAACTCCATCGCGGCCTGGGTACCTTTGGGCGAAGGCGACATCGATTGGACAGCGGTGTATGAGGCGCTTCGCGACATTGGCTATCAAGGTACGGCAACCGTGGAGCTGGATGCGGGAGACGCGCCCTATCTGAAAGAGACGCGCCGGCGGTTTGGCCTGATACTCTCCGGGGAGATGCCTAAGAAGGCTTAGGCGCCTGAGCAGGCCCATTGAGATTACACCGGCATCAGTCGTCGATGAACAATGGTACCTTCATGAGATTCCCACGTACTTGTGTCCTGGTGTTGGCCGGCTTTGCTTCCTCGTTTGGCATGGGGCAAGCGCCGGTTTCGCAGTTACCCGGCGGACCTAACCGCGAAACGGTGCAACGCATCTGCTCCTCGTGTCATTCCGTCCAGATGTTTTTGGGACGGGGTATGACACGGGAACAATGGAGCGGCGTGGTGTCGAATATGATCGGCCGGGGGGCGAAGATCTCAGACGAAGAGTTCGACCAAGTGGTCGAATATCTTGCAAAAACTTTGCCGCCGGGCAAGCAAGGCGGTGGAGGGTCCGCAACTGCCAAGGCCGCCCCGGCGCGCAAAAAGAGCCTGATCGATCAGGTAGGCGCAGACGATAAGCAGGTCGTCGACGAAGATGCCGCGGCACGAGGTAAGACCGTGTACATCGCGCAATGCATCACCTGTCATGGAACACGGGCACGCGGAGGCGAGCGCGGCGCCGACCTGGTGCGGTCAGTAGTGGTTCTTCATGACCGCTACGGAAGTACGATCGGACCTTATCTCGCGCAGGGCCATCCAGCGGGAAAACAGGTCGTCCTGACGCCGGACCAGATTGTGGACTTGTCTCATTTTCTGCACCAGCAGGTCGGCGACACTTTGCGGACCGGACCGTATAACAACGTGCTGAACATCCTGGTGGGCGACGCCCAGGCAGGCAAGGCCTTCTTCTACGGGACAGGAGGATGCAGCCAATGCCATTCAACCAGCGGGGACCTGGCGCACATCGGCAGCAAATATGATCCTCCCAGTTTGCAGTTGAAGGTAGTGTTTCCGCAGAACCGCGCAGTTGCCCGCACCGGGCCTTCAGGCCAGCGCAAACCGCTGACCGTTACCGTGACCACTGCATCCGGCGAAAGCGTGACCGGCGTGCCGACAGAGCTAGACGATTTCAACGTGGCTCTGGTCGACGCGTCGGGCCAGTATCGCAGCTTCGCTCGCGGGCCCGGAGTCAAAGTGGAAAAGCATGATCCCTACGCCGCGCACGTGGCGCTTCTCGACCAATACACCGATAAAGAGATACACGACGTGGTGGCCTACCTGGAGACCGTGCAATGAAGTTTCCTGCGGCAATTTTGCTGACTCTTCTAGCAATGGCTTTCCTGTCCGCCTGGAGCCTGGGTGCGGAGCCAAGCCAGAATGCCGGGCTGGACCCTTCAGTGTTGTCGCATCCGCCGGTGGATGGATGGCCGACGTACAACGGAGACTACTCCGGCCGGCGTTTCAGCACTCTCACCAAGATCAACGATCAGAATGTGAAGGCGCTGAGCTTGGCGTGGATGTATCAGCTGCCGAGGAACAGCGCTGCTCCAGGAGGGCGCCTGGCGGGCACTCCGCTGGTGGTGAACGGATTGATGTATATCACGTCGCCGGATAAGGTGTGGGCCCTGGACGCACGGACGGGGCGGCAGCTGTGGGCGTATACGTGGACCTCAAAAGGCGGCATTCACCTAGGGAATCGGGGGGTCGGCATTTCTGGAAACTCGCTCTATTTTGAAACGCCGGATTGCAACCTCGTTTCTCTGAATCTGGCCGACGGCAAATTGCGGTGGAGTGAGCCGATTTGCGATCTCGACCAGATGTATTACGCCTCAGTATCGCCGCTGGTGGTTAAGAACCACATCATTACCGGAGTGAGCGGGGACGATCTGGACCGGCCGGGTTTTCTCGAGGCGCACGATCCAGAGACGGGCGCACTGCAGTGGCGTTGGTCAGTGGTGCCAAAGCCAGGGGAGCCAGGTTCGGAAACGTGGCCGAATGCCGAGGCGATGGCGCACGGCGGCGGCATGACGTGGATATCGCCAACCTACGATGCAGATTTGAACTTGTTGTATGTGGGCACCGGAAATCCGCAACCGGTGATGGCGGCCAAAACGCGCGAGGGCGCAAATCTGTTCACGGAATCAATCGTGGCGCTCAATGCGGATAGTGGCAAAATGACCTGGTATTTTCAGCCTTCTCCCCACGACACGCACGACTGGGATGCAGTGGAAACCCCGGTGCTATTTGACGGCGAGGTCGATGGCAAACAGCGCAAGCTGTTGGCGCAGGCAAGCCGCAATGGTTGGTTTTTTGTGCTGGACCGCGAAACCGGAAAGAATTATGTCAGCGCGCCCTTTATAAAGACCAATTGGACCAAGGGCCTGGATGCCAAGGGGCAACCGATTCCAGATCCCGCAAAGGAGCCGCAGGTGGCCGGCACGCTGGTTTCGCCGAATGCGGAAGGCGGAGTCAATTGGCCTCCTCCGACGTACAGCCCAGCTACTGGATTGTTTTATATCAACGCGACCCGTTCGTTTGCCATTTACTACATTTTTGACGACAGCAACAGGCCTGAAGGCTGGGGTGGTCATGATCTGGGCACGTGGGACGAATCGATGTTGGAGGCGTTGGACTATCGCACGGGAAAGATCAAGTGGAGACACAAATGGGAGACGCCGGGAGTTGAAGGCGGGCTGCTAAGCACCGCCGGCAACCTGGTGTTTGCAGGCGATCCCAGCAACAACCTGGTGGCGCTGAATGCCACGACCGGTGAGCCGCTTTGGCATGCAAACCTTGGGAGTCCTTTATCGAATGGGGCCATCACTTACGAGCTCGATGGACACCAGTACCTAGTGGTGGGCGCGGGCGACAAATTGTATACATTTGTTATGAACTAACCAGCGCGGCTTGCATAAGTCGATTGTTCCAGAGACAGAACTACGCGCACGAAAACGTCGCCTGCGGCTCCATTTCTTGTTGCGGACAAGGCGCCGCCTTAATTGAGCGATAATTTGAGGACATAAGCGAATTCTCCGGACCTTTTTGGAGGCAAAGTGATCCGCAGCCCCTCCTCGTTTTGCTTCCAAATGAGCTTCGCGTCGCTGCCAAGCAGCGACGCGTTAGCGATTTCGCCTTTTGCAAGTAGATTGGCGCGTGTGCCCAGCGATTTGATCACCAGTTCACTGCCATTCGCCGGCCAGTCGAGGGCGGTCGCATAGAGCGTCTTCGGGCGGCTGGTAAAGCGAATGTCCTCCGCCCCGAAGTCAACGCTCTTTTCCTCGCCGAAGTTCCCGCTCTTGACGTGAGTCGGTCCTTCTCCGAAGATCTTCCACGGCCGGGTGCCGTAGATTGCCTCTCCGTTGACTTCGAGCCATTTCCCGATAGCAAGCAGGCGCTCGACGACTGGTTCGGGTATGACGCCGTCGGCAGCGGGTGTAATGTCGAGCAAAAGGTTGCCGTTCTTGCTGACAATATCAACCAACTCGGTAACGATCCGGCGAGCAGATTTGTAGTCCGGGTTCTGGATATAGCTCCAGGACTTCCAATCGATAGCATCATCGGTTAACCATTCATAAGGAACCAGCTCTGCGAGCCGGCCGCGTTCTATATCCAGGATCCCGGCGCCCCGTGGGATATCGGTGTCCTTATAGGTAATGCTTACCTCTTCGCCCCATCGTTCCCCCAGGTTGTAGTAATAGGAAAACAGGCCGGCAAGCCGATGTTCGTCGATGATATTTAAACGGCTATCGAAATAGACGAGGCTGGGATGGTACTTATCGATCACTTCCCGTGTTTTGGCAATGAACGTGTCCTGAAACTCCGGTGGCGGCGTTGGGGTCTTCGTGGGTGTGTGCGTGTAGACAAAGGGACTACCGGGAGCCGGCGGCCCGTAGAGTCCGCGGTACCTGGGATCGGAACAGTCCAGCGATGCGTCCATCGTCGGATACCAGCCCCACAACCATTGATGATGAAGCGTGGTGATAAATGTAAGGCCCTCATTACGGATCGCCCGGCTCATCTCGCCCACAATATCGCGGCAAGGACCCATGCGGGCTGCATTCCAGGGATTCACCTGCGAGTCCCACATGGAAAAGCCATCGCAATGTTCCGCAACGGGTCCGGCGAATTTCGCTCCGGACCTGCGAAACAGTTGTGCCCATTCCTCGGCATTGAACTTCTCCGCATGGAACCGGGGAATGAAATCCTTGTATCCGAATCGAGACGGAGACCCATACACAAGCTTATGAAACTTGTTGCAGTCCGTCCCCTCGATATACATGTCGCGGGAATACCACTCGTATCCGAAAGCCGGTACCGCATAAACGCCCCAGGTGAAGTAGATACCAAACTTCGCATCCTGAAACCAGGAGGGCGTCGTGTGTGTCGTTAGGGACTCCCACGTTGGCTGCCAGCTCTCCTTAGCGCGGAGGAGAGGGGAAAGGCTAACGTCGGCCGCTGCCAGGCCGGCCATTTTCAGAAATGTTCGCCGCCGGAGATTCTGCATCATTGGGAAGTCCTACCTCTTAAGTCGCTCGGCACTGAGTTCATAGCGGTTTCTCCGCACCGGCGCGGGCCACCATCAGCAAATGCTCGCACGCCAGCACCGTCTCGTTTCGCTGGTTGAAAACTTCGCACAATTCAACAACGATGCCATGACCTGGGGATTTAGCGTCGCGCTTGTCCTTGATGGTCACGCGCACGCGCAGGGTATCACCAATAAAGACGGGCTTAAGGAAGCGGAGCCTGTCGTAACCGTAGCTGAAAGCTTCAGGATTGATTTCTCCGGATGTCATGCCTACGGCCACGCTGAAAATCAAAGTTCCGTGCGCGATTCGCTGGCCGAAGGGTTGGGTCTTGCACCACTCCGCATCCATGTGATGGGGATAAAAGTCGCCGGTTTGACCGGCATGAATCACAAAATCCGTCTCGGTGATCGTTCGCCCCAGCGTCTCTCGCATGGAATCCAGTATGTAATCGTCAAAGTAACGAGTCACGATCATGGCTGACACCCAGATTCTTGGTGATTTTGGCTGCGCATAACTGTAGCTCGGAGATGAACCGATTGGTCTCCGAACTGCTCTTCCCACCGCCCAGGCAGGCAATCGCCAAGGCTGCTGTCGCACCGATCGCCGGGTTGCCAACCAGCACGGCGATATCTTTCATGCCCGCTCTTTCTTCGCTGCTGGAAATCCCATAATGATTTCTCCGGATCTTTTTCAGCTCTTCGTGGAATGCCTCCCGCTCAGCGGCAGAGAACTCGGCATAGTCAGGGTCCTTGCTGAGGTGATCTTCCAGAGTCTCGGGCGAAAGGTAGGCTAAGAGCAAACGCCCGGAATTGGTAAGAATCGGCGAAAACTGTGCCCCGACTTCATGCGTAAAACGTACCCTCAGGGGACTTCCGATATCGAGAAGCACGACGATCCGCCGGTTGCTGAGCACGCTTAAATGCACGGATTCGCGAACCGACTCAGCCAGTTCCCGCATTGGCTTCGCGGAGATAGTTGTGATGTGCTCGATGGGCGAATGTGTGTGTGCCAGCTCGAACAGCTTCAGTGACAAACGGTACCGGCCGGAAACGGGATGGCGCACGACATAAGAGCGGCTCTCGAGCCGGTTGAGTATGCGGAATACGGCGCTGGGCGTTTCTCCCAACGCACTCGCCATTTCGGTCAGCGACAACGACGTCTCGGAAGCTGCCAGCAGTTCGAAGACATCAAGTCCGCGGTCGAGAGCAGGCACAGCATAGTCGGGATGAGGCTTTGCTGCCTTTGAGGGCTTGGCAAGCCGTGATGCTGGAGTTCTCATAGTTTGCGTACGCCTTTCATCATCCACTGTGCGCGGTTCCCACCACAATCAGCGAGAAGAAGATCAGGAGGCTGCCCCCGCACAGAATCCACTTGCCCCTTTGCCCTACGGATTTCCACTCACCCGCTAGGAAGCCTGCTGCGCTGCTGCTGAGGATCATGGCTCCTATAAAGAGGGGCCAACCATCCGCGGAGCCAATCCGTTGTTCGCCTAATCCGTACGTGGCAAGACCCCCGTACCAACAGGCTCCCATGACGATGCCGTTGAGCCAGTGGCTCGCCACCGCGGGTTGCCAGAACAGTCTGGTACTGTGGTTGCGGCGCATCATGTAGGCACAATACACAAGATTGGCGATGGCGCCGCCGGTCACGGTGGGCGCCATCACTACGTTAGAGGCCCAAACCGGAGAGGCGCCAAGGTGGCGCGCTGTGTCGACCATGCCGGAAGTGAACGCGATGGCGATGCTCAGCAGGGAAGAGAAGATGCCGGCGGCGACGGCGATGATGAGACCCGTGGGGAAGTGCTTCCCCCGGCAGAACCCGAGCCGTCACGATTCGCTTCCGCTCGTTCGCGAATGGAACCTGCGATCGAGACTACAGCGATGCCGATCAACATCAAACAGCCGCCCAACAGGTAGAGCCGCCCCTGTGAAGCGGAAACGTCTTGCTGAGGTTGCAGGAAAAAGGGAACCAGGGAGCCTAGCAGGGCGCTTAAGCCGAGGATGATGGCGAACCCCAGGCCGATACCCAGCATGCGGAATGCCACGCCGACCAAAGCGGCTCCAACGCCCCACCCGATGCCGCACACGGCAATCAACACAAGCGAGCCCAGTGGCGCCAGCCGATAGACTTCTGTGAGCGAAGGAACAGTTGCGACGGTAACAACCCATGGAAGCAGTATTAAGCCGGTCACAGTAAAGACCAGCCAGATATTCTCATGTTTCCACTTATGAGCGTACTTCATGGGCACTGCGAACGCGCCTTGCAACGCGCCGCCAGTGACTGCCAGGAGCGCACCCATCCATGCCGCCGCATTCATATCCTTTGTGCTCCTTGCGGACACGCTTTCTCGGCAAGCTTTTGTGCTCGTGTGAGGATTTCGGCCGTCGATTCGCTGGTGTTGATCGCATCCTGAACCATAACGTCGATCACAGCCGCCAACTGCGACCAGTCGCCGCGGCGGGGCAGTTCTCGCGCTCCTTCGTGGAGTTCTTCCAGACAGTGGTAGAACGGGATGCGGCAATTCACTTCCGGATCAGACCAGGTTGATTTTCTGCAACCGATGCCGCCTTGCAGGGTGAGCAGCTTATCCATTTCCCCGCCGGCGCAGTGACTGAGAAATCTCCAGGCCACATCACGATGTGGGCTGCCTGTAGGCAGGCCCAGCACCCAGTAAGCATTCAACGAAACTCGCGGACCGCCCCCCGAAGGTATCCGAGCAACTCCTACGCATCCTTTTACTTTCGATTGAGGGATAGTTTCCGACATGGAGGCGAAACCAAACCAGTTCACCATCATGGCTACTTCACCAGCGGCAAAGGCCAAGCCGGACTTTACGGAATCAAAGCTTAACGATTCAGGATGCATGGCCGAGCTGTCTTTCAGTAGCGTGCGATAGAATCCCAAGGCCTCATGAGCCTCAGGTGTGTCCAGGCGCATCCGCCCTGAATCCTCAAAAAGCTCGCCACCGCGTGTCCACAATTGCAGACAGAAATCGTAGACGGTGTTATGCCCATCGGGATATGCCGCAACGACAGTGCCGAAAAGAGACTTCTGTGGGCGAGTGAAATACCGGGCAATGCGCCGGAATTGCTCCCAGGTCTGCGGCACGTTCAGCGGTTCTGCGTGTTCTTGAGCGAACCGATCGCGTTCATCGAAATTCTCAAAAAGATCCTTACGATAGATCAGGCATTCCGGGCCATCATGGTAAGGCAACCCCAGCACTCGATTCTCGAAGCGTTGCAGCCTTAATAGAGAATCGCTCCACGCCTGAGGATATCCTTCCGGCGAACTTGTTTCGATGTATGGCGCGAGGTCCACGAGCGCCTCTGCTTCCGCCGCTTCGGTGAGCCAATCTGTGCTGATCAAGGCAGCATCCCAATCACCCGATACTAAGCCGCGATTTACAAACAGCGAGTCATGCAGCGGGTGCAGGTCCAAAGGAACCGCTTCTAACTCCAGGTTCGTGTGATGGCGTTGCTCGAAACTATCCCATTGTCTGGCGAGCGCCAACTCAAACGGCTCGAATTTGCGGACTGCGATGCGAAAGGTTCGTTCCCGGTGGGCCATCGGCTTCTCCCTACTGGCTCAGTTCAACCCCGTTTCGGTGAGCACGCAGGTCAAACTCCTCCATAATGCTATCCGTGTGCTGCCCCACGCGGGGCGCCCCGTGGGAGCTTTTGTACGTCTCGCCATCGATACGAATGGGGCATCGAGTGGTGCGGAGCACAGAGCCATCCCGGCAGGTTACATCCTGGAGCATATCGAGAGCTCGAAACGCGTCGTGCTGCACCAGACGCGACCAGGTGAAGACGTCGGCACACCAGATATCCGCGGGTTCCAGGATGGCAAGCCAGTCACTGGTGCTCCGCGTCTTCAGATGCTGCGCGAGAATCCCCTTGATTTCGTCGCGGCGCTCGAACCACGACTTGGGATCGGTATAGGCGCGTAACGCGGGACATGCAATCAATTCGCCGATCCTTGGCACTGAGCCCATGGCGAGGGCCAGAAAGCCATCGGCGGTTTGATAAATTCCGTAGGGCGCGCCAAGGTAAGCGTTGGCGTTATTGACTGCGCTGCGCATCGGCGGTTTGCCCCCATCGTTGAGGAATGTAGTCAGCAACTCGAATTGCGCGTCGAGAACGGACTCCATCAAGCTCACTTCCACCCGCGCGCCGCGCCCCGTGATTCCGCGGCGCACAAGACATGCCAGGATGCCCTGAACGAGGTGGGCGCCCGCAAACAGGTCTGCCACCGACACGCCAATCGGAAGCGGCCCCTGATCCGCATTGCCATTCAGCCAGGGCAAGCCGGAGAGAGCCTGGGCAAGAAGGTCCTGCCCCGGCTTGTTGCGCCATGGCCCGGTCTTTCCGTATCCGGTGACCTCGCCGTAGACCAGTCTCGGATTTTCCTTGCTGACCGTCTCGTAATCGAAACCAAGTTTCTCGATCACCCCAGGCCGGAAATTTTGAATCATCACATCGGCGCGCCGTACCAGCTCGCGCACAAGTTTGCGATCGCTCTCGTTCTTCAGATCGGCGGCGAAGCTTTGCTTGTTGCGGTTGATGGAATGAAACAGCGTGCTGTCGCCGTCGAGGGCGAGATTGGAAATATAGAGCTGCCGCGCCAGATCTCCGGTTTGCGGGCGTTCGATCTTGATCACCCGAGCGCCCATATCCGCCAGGCGAAGCGCCGCGGAAGGTCCTGCCAGAAACTGGCTGAAATCCAGTACGTTTAACCCATCGAGCGGTCTCATGCAAAGCTCCGGATTGAATTCAATTTCGTTGATTCCTGCCCCAGATCATTCAGCCTGCAAACCAAATCCCGCGTCGAACCGCCGTTCCACAAGTAGTGGTGAACGAGGGGAGCAGCCTGGTCCTGGAAATGGAGGTAGCCATTCCAACGCGGCCTTAGCCAGGCTTCATCGAGGGTGGCCAGCGTGTTCCGGAAGAAATCATGGCTGGCGCGATTCACCCCGTCGTCGAGCCAGGCGAGGAGATGGCCCGGTTGTCCTCCCGATTGGAAATAGACGCTGCGTTGACACTCAGGGCTGGAGACGAATTGGCTGTACGCAATGACTGTCTCGATCTGCCGGCATCGAGACGAGATGGCTAAACCGGCGCCGCCCAGTGTTGAGCGACACGGCGTGTGCGGCTCGATCGCGATCAAACCGCCGGTCTGCAGCGGATGCCGCGTATATCCCTCTCGCGAATAATTGGAGTAGCCATAAGCAAATGGGCACAGCGCGACTGTATCGTTTGCCGTTAAGTGCTCCCAGGTCGCGATGGGGTTGCGCTGAGAGCATTGCGGTGAAACCAAGGTATAGAGCTCGCGCAGCATCTCGACCGAGCGCATGCCGGTATCGGCAGAAACTACCGTGCCATCGGAAGCAAAGGGAAGCTCTCCCAGCCCGACGCATACCATGAAGAAATGCATGAGACTGTCGATCGGTATGCCGGGGATGGCGACCAGACCCTTGCGTGCCAGGGCGATCAATTCGTTCCAGGTTTGCGGGACGGAGTGGCCTTTGTCTTCCAGCAGGTCTCGGCGCCAACCGCTGATCGGGGTGGCGGCATCGATAGCCAATGCCCACTGGTGGCCTGCGAATTGATAGCTCTTATGCGATGCTCCCACGGAATGCTTGGCCTGATCGGCGAGGAACTCTGCGCTCAGGTAACCATCCAAGGGAAGCAAAAGGCCGCCTTCCACCGCCATCCCGATGCAGGGATGGTCGATGACCAGCAGATCGAATCTTTCTATCAGCTCACTAATCGATAGATCGGCGAATTGCTGTAATGAGCGCTTCTCCCAATGAATGGTCACGTCCGGATGCAGCTCAGAAAAACGCTGCGCCGTTGCCACCATGGGCAGAAACCCCCTGGTGTGATTCCAGGTAATGCCTCTTAGCTCAATCATGAACGATCTTTGTCCCTCCGGCATCGTTGGACTCATATGCCGCTTCTACTACCGCCATGGTTTTGTAAGCGTCTTCCACGCTTCCCGGCAGTTCGTGCGTGGACCCTTCGGCAAAGCACATCAAGTCCGCCATCGTGCCTATGAACGCATCGGGAAACCACGAGCCCTGGATATCAAGGGTGCGCCATTCCGGGGCGGCATCGGCGGCATCGGATTCCAGGACGCAGTACTCGAATACATCCGGAACCCCCGCCGGATAGTCCATCAGAAGGCCCGCCCGGATCTTGATTGCCCCTCGCGTTCCCTCCCACTTGACGTAAGACTCCTGGTGCCGCAGGCCAAACTCATGCCCATGGTTCGTGGTGACGTTGGCGCGCATCGTGTCGCCGTAGTCGAGGATCACGTTTGAACGCGTAGAAGCCAGCTTTTGCATCTTCGGATGCTTCACCGTCCTGGCATAAACGCCGGCCGGTTCTCCGAGGAAGGAGCGTATCAGGTCGAGATAATGCACCGAATGGTGAAGGATTTCCACGCGCGGAATGCCTTCGAGAAAGGTCCAAAGGTGCCATGGTGTATAAACGGTCACCCGAACTTCCAGATCGTGCAGTTCTCCGATTGCGCCTTGCTCGATCAGGTTTCTAGCCGCGCGCACGGCCGGCGCGTATCGCAGTTGGAAGTTCACAGTTGCACGGAGCCTTTTGTGGCGGCACAAATCGCGGATTTGGCGGGCTTGGCTGAGGTTCTCTCCCATGGGCTTTTGCATAAGAACGCAGCTCCCATCGGGCAGGCTCTGCAAAGTGTCGAGGAAGACGGCCGGCGGCGTCGCAACATCAAAGACCGCGTCACGGGGAGCGCTTCGAATAGCATCCTCGAGACTTGCCGGCACTTGATCAATGGCGAACGCTTGCGCCAGCAAACGCGCGCGTTCCTGGTTCGGATCAAAAATGCCGGCGACTGGAAATCCAGCTTTCCGGTAGGCGGGCAAATGTGCATCGCGCACGATTCCGCCGGCTCCGATGAGAATGATCGGACGAGGTGCTTTGGGGAGCTGGAGTTCTAAAAGACTCATCGCGGTTTGACTGAGGAGCATCCTAATCCAGAAAATAGTTTTTGCCAACAAAAATTGTCGCTCCGTGATTAGGAAACGTATCTCCCCATAAAGCCGGGTATAGGAGCGTGTGTGAGAACTCTGCTCTCAGTCCCGAAGAGCCTGCCCTGAGCTTGTCGAACGGGGACGTCTGAACTTAGCCCAGGACGACAGTCCTGGGTAGATATAAGCAATCCGACCAGTCCCGTAAGGGACGGCTGAACACAGGGGACGAGGTTTCAGCCGTCCCTGGCGGGGCTAGTCGAGCTTTTTCGGTTAACCCAGGACTCACGTCCTGGGCCTGGAGTTTCTACATTTTCTCGAGCCTGGGGTATGGTTTATCGGGCTTCAGTTTTGGGTTTTGCTTTGTATCAGGGCACGACTTCAGTCGTGCTGTAAAGGAGGGGAAAGAGAATTGGGCTTCAGCCCCTGCAATGGCAATCCTGCACGAAATGCATTGCGCATCTATTGATGGTTCAGAACTCCATTAAAACAGGACTGATAGGCCGACTTGGCAGAGAAAAAAGCGCAGGGGCTAAAGCCCGAATCTTTGTTGACCTTGAGCGGCACGACTAAAGTCGTGCCCTGATACAAAGCACCAGCGCGGTGGCACCCGAAAAATTCGCCCGTTCCACCCAAATTTGGCTTGTCCACGCTCTCTCCAAATGTAGAAACTCCAGACCCCAGGACTCACGTCCTGGGCTCACGTCCTAGGCTAAGTGCAGACGTCCCCGTTCGACAAGCTCAGGGCAGGCTCTTCGGGACTGAGAGCAGAGTTCTCACACACCCTCTCTTTAGCCCCTGCGGTGCTATTACCCGCTCAGATCGGCTTCGGGCAGTTTCGTTTCCGGCCTGGATATGCGTCATCTGTTAGCGGCCGCCGCAATTTCCGTAGGCAAAAATATTTTGTGTTGACAATATTATTTGCGCTATGAAATGCTGCTCGCCGAATTCACCAATGCTGAAAACCGGCGCCAAGGAGAAAAGCAGTGAAGAACATATCCAGGCCAAAATCGAGCGAGAGGCCACGTACTCTCAAGCTATTGCCGTTGTCGAAATTTCTGCTGAGCTTAGCCGTGATGCTGCTACTGGCAGGACCTGTGCGCGCGCAGAGCCGGAACTCCGGTGAGATTCGTGGCACAGTTCTGGATTCGACGGGTGCGGTCATTCCCGGGACTCAGATCACCATTCGTAATGTGAATACCGGAGTCGTGAACACGTTCACCAGCGACAAGGCCGGTGTTTTTGATGCGGAATCCCTGATTCCCGGCACCTACCAGGTCTCCTTTGAAAAGGAGGGTTTCAAAACGAAACTGGTCAACAACATCACCCTGCACGTGGAAGCCATTACGATCAATGGTGTCCTCGATGTAGGCGCGACGTCTACCACGGTGAGCGTCTCGTCAGAAGCGGCGTTGGTCCAGACGGAAACGTCGGATACCCGCGAGACGCTGAATTCGCAGGTGATTACGCAACTGCCGTCGGTCGGTAATAACTGGACGGACTTTACGGCACTCCTGCCGGGAACGAATGCAGGAGCCTCCCAAGCCTCCAATGTGCCTAACTACAACGGAGGCGGCAGCGGACAAGGCGTTGGCATCAACGGCCAGGGTGGATACCTCTACAGCTTTCAACAGGACGGGGGCGAGTCGACGGTCGCCGTCCAGGTGGACCAGTTGATCACACCAATCGATGCGATCGGAGAGGTCAATTTCAAAACGTCGAACTTTTCCGCCGAGTACAGCAATGGACTGGCCATCTTCAATGTGATCACCAAGAGCGGCACCAACCAGTTCCACGGCAGTCTGTACGAATTCAATCAGAGCACGGTTTTCAACGCCCGCAATGCCTTCCAGACGACCAGGCCGCCGATTCACTGGAATAATTTCGGTGGTTCTATCGGCGGCCCGATCAAACGAAACAAGGCGTTCTTTTTCTTTGCCTATCAGCGCAATCCAAACCACTCTTCGCTCACCGGCCTGGTGACCGTGCCGACTGCAGCCATGCGAGCAGGCGATCTCTCCGGCTCGGATGTACCTGGAACTGTGTTGCCGGTGATTTACGACCCCGCCACCACAACGCCTGCTGCCGGGGGAGGTTATACACGCAGCGCGTTCGCAGGAAACGTCATTCCCTCCGGCAGAATCAACTCTGCGGCGCTCGGGGTTCTGAAATACTACCCGCTTCCCAACCACGCGCCTTCTCCGGGCTCGTATAACTCCAATAACTACTACTACGACGTGCCTATTCCGGTTGTTACCACCACCTACACCGCCAAGGTTGATTACAACTTCAACGCCAGCAATCGAATCAACGCATCGTCGATGCATGTGATTCAACCCGGTCCCTGGGGTAGTTGGGACACGCCGATCGACAACATTCAGGCCTACATTCACGAGGATACCGACCAGGTGAGCGATGTTTGGACCATCAACTCGAACACCGTCAACGAGGCGAGGATTGCCGCCTCTCAGGAAATTGGCCAGTGGCACACCCAGGAGGGCGGTCAGGACTGGTCCAACAAACTCGGCATTCCCAATCTCACCTACGACTACTTTCCTGGTATCAATCCTGCAGGCATAACCGGAATGGGGACATCGTTCCGCAGCGGAATCGACGACGCCGTAAAGTACATCTTTTCAGACAGCATTACCCTGGTCCGCGGCAAGCATATCCTGAAGTTTGGGGGCGAGTATGACCGCTGGGGCGATACTTCGTGCTGGACGTGCCAAAACGCCGGTACCTTCAACTTCAGCGGGGTTTTCACGGAGCAGCCGAACAGCCCAACGGGCACCGGGAATGGTTTCGCCGATTTTCTGCTGGGTGAGTCTAACAACTGGAGTGATAGCTGGGCCCTCAAACAATATCAGAGACTCAAGAATTTCCAACTGTATACGCAGGACGACTACAAGGTTCGCAAAAACCTGACGCTCAACATAGGCCTGCGCTATTACGTTCCCTTCGGATGGACGGAAAAGAAAAATAACTTTGGGGGATTCGACCCCACCCTTGTCAATCCTGCGACCGGTACTCTCGGAGCGATGTGGTACGCACCAACGGATGGGGCGGGCCGGCGCACATCGCTCGAAAACACCATCTGGACCGGGCTCGGACCACGCCTCGGCTTTGCCTACTCGCCCAGACCGGACTGGTCGATCCGTGCGGCTTACGGCATCTTCGATCAACACCTCGACGTCTCGGGCAATTACAACTCGGGTATCGGCGTCGCCACCAACCCGAATGGATCTGACGCGACAACCGACAGCATCACCCCCGTTGCCCTCCTGTCGAACGGCCATGCGCCACCCGCAATACCCACCTTCCCACCAAGCCCGGCTCAATATAACGGCTCCTCGGTGCCCTATATGCCGCGCAATATCAATATGATGTACCTGCAACAGTGGAACGTTACTGTGGAACATGAGTTCGCAGGTCAATTGCTGCTCTCAGTTGGCTATGTGGCCAACAAGGGCACGCACTTGCTGAGCCCGAAGGATATCAACCAGATTCCGCTGTCCACGGTTCAGCAGGTGTGGGCGCCAGGCGTAGACATGCAGCAGTACCGGCCCTATCCGCAGTACCAGGGCATTAGCTATGTAGCAACGGATGGGTGGAGCAACTTCAACTCTCTGCAAGTGACATTTAAGAAGGCCGTCACGCATGGTTTGTGGGTGACCTCGAACTACACCTGGGGCCATGCTCTCGATACCGGCTCTTTCAATGGGTGGACGGGCGCCCAGGGTCCGCTCCAGGATCAAAGCAGTACCAAGTCGAACTACGGCAACGCGGATACGGACACCCGGCAAAGCTGGAACGGCGGATTTACCTACGATCTGCCCGTCGGCCGGGGTAGGACGTTACTGGCGCAAGGCGGGCCTTTGGATTACGTCATCGGTGGCTGGGGACTCGCCGGTACATGGATCAAGAGCACGGGCCATCCGTTTACCCCCGAGATGTCGGGTACCAACACGGATTACACGCTCTCCGGCTCTCTGCTTCCGAATCGTACCTGTAACGGAAAGGTTAGCAATCCGAGCGTCGATCACTGGTACGATTACAATTGCTTCTCGGCGCCTTCGCTGCTGACATTTGGCAATTCCGGCCGTAATATCCTCTATGGGCCGGGGTTTGACATGCTCAATGCTTCGATCGGGAAGAAATTTCATGTTCCCCATCTCGGGGAAAATGCGAATCTGCAAATCCGGGCGGACTTCACGGACTTGCCCAACTTCAAAAACTATGGCTTGCCCAATAGCTCCATAACCCCGCAACCGGCGCCTCCAGCGCCGCCGGTAGCGACCAGCGCCGGAATCATTTCTTCCGCGCTGTCCAGCCGAACCGGGCAGATTGGAGCCAGGCTAACTTTCTAGATAATGAAAGCTGGAAAGCGCAGATCCGTTTTAGAAACCTGCGTGAGACGCACCTCCACTCACGCAATCCGGATGGTGTGCCTTCTTCTGTGCTGGCTCGTCTGCGTCGACGGGCCGGCACAGATTCATTCCTCTCAAGCCATTCCAGAGGCGCAGGCGATTCATGACCACATGAAGCAGGCACAGGAGGCCCTGCGGGCAAACCAGCCAAATGTCGCAGCGCGGGCCTACGAGGAGGTCCTAAAGCTTGACCCAGACAATGTCGAAGCTCGCGCCAACCTGGGAGTGGTCGCGATGTCCACCGGTAATTGGAGCAAGGCCGCAGAGAATCTCGAAGCGGCTCTTAAGCTGCAGCCGGCGCAAAACAAGGTACAAGCGCTTTTGGGCCTTTGCCTGCTGCACCTGGGCCGCACGGCCGAGGCCCGCGAGTTGCTCACCACGGCGGTTCCTGGGCTCGAAAGTTCGAAATTGAAACACGAGGCTGGGCTGGCCTTGGTGTCGGTGCTATCGGACAGCGCCGAGTGGGAGAAGGCGAGCACCTTACTGACAACTCTGCGCGAGCTCTATCCGGATGATCCGGCGATATCCTACGCCGCCTTTCGCATCCACTCAGAGCTCGCATTCCAGGCCATCGAATCCCTGGCAGTCAATGCCCCGGCTTCGCCACAGTTTCATCGCGCGTTGGCCGAGCACCTGGTGAATGATGGCCGTACCGAAGCGGCCATCCTCGAATACCGCAAAGCGCTCGCAATCTCTCCCGATTCTCCCGACTTGCATTTTGAGTTGGGGCAGGCGCTCTTTTATGAATCGCATGTCGATACTCGCCTCATAGAGGCGCAAAAGGAGTTCGAATCTTCGCTGCGGTTCAACCCTCTTGATGCGCGCAGCGAGTGCGAGTTGGCTGAGATTGAGGTGTTGCGCTCGAATCCTGCGGGCGCGTCCAGTCACTTCGAGCGCGCTCTTAAACTCGATTCCGGAGCCCCCTGCGCCAAGGCCGGACTGGCCAAGCAGCTCATGGACAAAGGCGACGAGCAGCAGGCACTCAATTACCTGCAGACCGCAGTGCACGACGATCCCTACAATGATCTATTCCATTACCGTCTCTGGGCCGTGTATCGGCGCATGGGAAATAAGGAAGAGGCCGAGAGGGAGATGGACAAGTTCAAACAGTTGCGGGGAATGAAAGATGAGCTGCAGCAGACGCTGCATCCGACGCCTCCGCCTGAATGAAGAGCAAGAACTGTTTGCTCGACGATGCATTGCTTTCGTTTCCGAGAAACGGTCACTGGGAACCCGGGGCACGCTGCCTGCCCCGATAGCGTCTTGCCTTGATTCGGTTGCCACAGAGCTTCATGTCACACCACCGTCGCCCCCTGTTCTTGCTTCCGTCCAGGAACAACCAACGACATTCCGGATTTGAGCAAGCGCTCAGCATATTGATCTGCTCGGAAGTCAGCAGGTCAAGAGCAGCCGAGGTCAGCTTTCGGAACGGCATGTCCAGCGCGTTAGTCCGATCTTTTTTGGCTTTCCACCGAAGACGAGAATCGTGCCATTCCAGAACCTCTGCCTCCCGTACCGTCCGCGCGAACGCAGATAGAGTTCTCACATCGTCGATCTGAGGAGCTTGCCCGCCGGTAATGGAATAAAGGATCGATGCCAGGCTTTCGCGGAGCTTCTTTGTGGAGGATAAGATCCGCTTCTTCCTGGCGAGATCACCTATTGCGAGCTTCCGAACTTCCGAAGAGGTCATAAGGCCGCTCCGCTGACTGAAACGCAAGAGGTCTGCGTAATGATTCAGAAGTTCCTCTGATCCGGAAGGCCGGAATCTCCAGTCCAGAGTGTTGACAAAGTCCAGCACCGGATGGCCAGCAACAAGCTGGAAGCGTGTTGACTCGAACTTCGACCGAAGTCGCATTTCCAATATTATAAGGCAACGTCTCCTGCGACGTAACCGGCAAAATCGTTTACGATGGTGATGGAGGTTCGGCATTGTCAGACAATCGCTCATCGTTTCGCTCGCCATACGAAGCACTTTTAAACCAGGCCTGCGTACATGCACAGGATTATCTTGCGTCGGTGCATGTTCGACATGTGGGCGTGACGCGGCATGCGATGAACGGCATGCTCGCCCTTGGAGGAGCAATGCCTGTCGCCGGTGAGCCGGCTGATCACGTCCTCAGAAGTCTCTACGAGGCAGGTTCTCCTGCGACGATGGCCACCATGGGAGGACGGTTCTTCGGTGGTGTGATCGGCGGATCACTCCCAATTAGCGTGGCGGCTCACTGGCTTGCGGATGCCTGGGACCAAAATGCTTGCCTTTTTGAGATTTCCCCAATCTCTGCTTACCTGGAAGAAGTCGTTCTCTCCTGGCTGTTGGATCTGTTCGATCTGCCAAGGTCGGCCGGGGGCGCCCTGGTGACAGGCACGCAGATGGCGGATGTGACAGCATTGGCTGCTGCCAGGACTTCTCTCCTTGGTGACATTGGGTGGAATGTGGAACGTGATGGGCTGTTCGGAGCGCCGCCGATCAATGTTGTGGTCGGCGATGAGGTGCACGCCACCATGTTGAAAGCACTCGCTCTGCTGGGCTTCGGCCGCGAACGAGTTATCCGCATTCCAGTGGATTCGCAGGGTCGCATGTTGGCCTCGCACATTCCCAGGCTGTGCGGTCCCACCATCATCTGTGCGCAACTGGGGAACGTAAACACCGGTGCCTGCGACCCGATTGACGCTGTATGTGACATCGCGCAAAGTGCAGGTGCATGGGTTCACGTGGATGGGGCCTTTGGTCTCTGGGCAGCAACTGCTCCCGCTCGGCGCCATCTGGTCGCGGGTTTGACGGCGGCAGACTCGTGGGCAACCGACGGGCACAAGTGGCTCAACACACCTCAGGATTGCGGCATTGCTATAGTGCGTAATCGAGAAGCACTTGGCCGGGCGATGGCGATCTCAGCAGCGTATTACGGTCCGCTCTCGAAGCGCGAGCCGATGCAGTGGTGTCCGGAGTCTTCACGCCGGGCCCGCGCTGTTGAACTTTGGGCGGCTTTGCGCTTCTTAGGAAAAGAAGGAGTGGCTGAGCTGGTGGAACGCACATGCCGACATGCGAGCCGGTTTGCGAAAAACCTGTCAAACGCTGGCTTCGAGGTCTTGAACGAGGTCGAACTGAATCAGGTTCTCGTCGCATTCGGGACAGACGAGCAGACGGAACGAGTGATCCAGGCTGTGCAGGATGACGGCACATGTTGGTGTGGGGGAACAATCTGGAAACGACGCCGAGCCATGCGGATCAGCGTGTCTTCCTGGGCTACCTCTTCCGAGGACGTGGACCGGAGCAGCGATGCGATCCGGCGTATGGCAGAGCAAGTCCTCACCACGACGGGAAGCTGAGGAGTTGTGGCAGTTGCGAACATTTGTTGCGCTCATAGATGAGGACAGTATCACCGCTGCTGCCTGCACATTGAAGTGGGGGCAATCAACGCCCTGAGGCAATTGCGGTGCTTGTTTAACGATCTTGATCCGGCGAGCGCAGCGCACTCGCCGGAAAATTCGAATTTTGCCCGGCACCGGGAGTGCCTGGCGAACAGCAACCGCGCCTCTATTACTTTGTAACGGTTACGAAGAAAGAAGCCAGGGCTTTGGGCCACGTCTTCGATGGAGCAAGAGTACGAAAGCTCAAGAGGAATAAAAATAGAGGGCGTTACACGACGACCCATGTGGTTCCACACGAGCAAGCACTACAGGAATTTCGTTGGGGGCTTTACAGAAGATTCTTGTTTTGCAGGGCAAACCGCAGGAGCGCATTGGCGCCCTCGCCCTCCAGCTCAAGTTTGCGGCACATGCTGGTGCGGTGGTTTTCGACGGTTCTGTAGTGGATAGAAAGCTCGGCGCCGATTTCTTTGCTGGTTTTGCCTTGGGCGATCAGACCGCATAATACGGAGCTCGGTAGGCGTGAGATTGCTCGTCAAGGCATGGCTTGTATTGGGGTCGATTGCGGCTCTGCAGCAAGTCCGTGGTAATCACTGAACTGATGTATGGCCGTCCCGACGCCACGGCATGAATGCCGGCCACCACCTCCTGGACCGCGCTGTCCTTGAGAATATAGCCTTTGCATCCCAGATCCATTGCGCTTCGGAAGAGATCCTGATTCGAATGAAAGGTTAGAAAGATGATTTCTGTCTTCAGCCCGCACTTAACCATTTCCCGCGCGACACCGAGCCCGTCGAGCTTCGGCATCTCGATATCGAGCAGCGCGACATGTGGATGAAGCTTCTTTATGAGCGACAAAGCCGCTTCTCCATCGGAAGCTTCGCCAACTACTTTTAAGCCGGGATCCTCTTCGACACTGAGCCGCAACCCCTTCCGCATCAGCGGATGATCGTCTGCAATCAGAATTCGAATCTCGTCATCCACGGCTCCGGTCCCTCCATCGCGATCCAACACCCCACCGTACCACGACCTGCGCAGCTACATGGGCACGAGCGCAATCAGGATCGCGGGTAGCCCGGCGCACCAAGCGAGCCGATATGCCTCTCCACCGGGGTATGGAAACTCATTCCCGGGCTCGCCCCATGTGGAACCACACGGTTCCTCATGTAGCATCCTCTATGTCTTTTGTCCTCACTGTTATATAGGCTTGATCCAGGTTTTCAATGATTTCCGGCACTACGTCAACGGGCGCCCGGACGCGAAAACCACCGCAAAGAGAATATATGACGTTTTTGATTGTTGAAGACAATGCCGGAATCCGGCGCGTGTTGCGGCGCATTTTAGCCGACACGGCCAGTGCAATCTGGGAATGTGCCGACGGCTCAGAGGCGCTGGCAGCTTATGAAGAACATCGACCGGACATCGTTCTGATGGATCTCAGGATGCCCCATGTCGATGGCTTGATGGCCACCAGGCAGATTCGAGGCTACGATCCTTCAGCCCGCATTATTGTCGTGACGGATTACCAGGACGAGGATATGAAAACTGCCGCCCTCGAGGCTGGAGCTCGCGAGTATGTGCTTAAGCACGAGATTTCTGGTTTGCCTGAGATTGTTTCATCTCTGGCAGCGCCCGATGGCGGGAATCACTGACGCTGCAGACTGGGAGCCGGATGCCGTCATCCGCTGTGCTTCTGTTTTAGTGGAATTTCGAACAGGACGGTTGTGCCCTTGCCTGGGATGGACCTCACTTTGAGCTCACCGCCAAGCAGACTCGCCCGCTCGCCCATGCCCGTCAACCCGAAGCCGCTGCGCGAGGGCAGAGGGCTTCGCTCATCGGGCGTGAATCCACGGCCATTGTCTTCAATCGTCAGGATTACGTTCTCGATGCGCCGCTTCACCCGGACGCTTACCTCTGTTGCCTGCGCGTGCTTCATGATGTTGCCCAGGGATTCCTGAACGATGCGGTAGAAATTGATGCGCAGATCTTCCGGAAAAATGTCATCGATATTATCCAGCTCTGAAGTAAAGCGGATGCCGGATGCGATGCCCGTGGTGCGGATCATTGCTTCGATCGCCTTGGTTAATCCGAGCCTGTCGAGCTGAAACGGGCGAAGGTTGTAGGAAATCTCACGAGTTTCCGCGATCGCGGAGGAAGCCTCATCGCTGATCTCCGTGATGGTCTCCACATCGGAGTCATCGGCAGGGGCGGCCTTCTTTGAGCGGAGCAGGAGATAGGCAAGATTCTTGATCACGACAAGCCGCTGGCCCAGGCTGTCATGCATTTCGGCGGCGATACGCTTGCGTTCGGCCTCCTGCGAGGCGATCAACTGCCGGGAAAAGGCCTGCTGGGCAACCTGTGCGCGCTGCAAGCTGCGACACGCGATATTTCCATGACAACGCGACAAGAGCACCCAAGCGTGAGCAGCGCAAGCATCTCAAACCACCGGGTCTCGTAGAAGGGGGCGAGCACCGTGATGGCGAGGGTTTTGCCCTCGTTGTTCCACACGCCATCACTGTTGCCCGCGATCACGTGAAAAACATATTCTCCCGGCGGCAGGTGCGAGTAATAGGCTATGCGCCGTCCTCCGGCGTCGACCCAGTCTGAGTCCAGGCCCTCGAGCCTGTACTTGAAGTGCGTCTGCGTAGCGTTAATAAAGTTTGGCGCCGTGTAGCTGATTTCCACGTTGGGCCTGCTGGGCGG
This sequence comes from uncultured Acidobacteriaceae bacterium, assembly GCA_963717225.1. Taxonomy (GTDB): domain Bacteria; phylum Acidobacteriota; class Terriglobia; order Terriglobales; family Acidobacteriaceae; genus PALSA-350. The sequence goes on from CAVQWB010000019.1 coordinate 903,960, forward strand.
AATGCGCAGCCGAGCATTCACGGGTGTGGTTACATTGTCCACCAGGGAGGATTCAATCATCACCAATGGTGGAACAGAGTCGTGGACGACAGATTCCGGGTCGATGACCGCCACGCCGTTGCGGGTGGGAAACCAGAGTTTGCCATCGCGTGTCTTGATGCCCGACGGCTCCACTCCCCCATTGCATTCGATATCCAGCATCCCGTCGATCTTTCCGTAGGCCGTGGAGGTAACCTTCTTCAGATCGCCTGCGGCAAATGCGTTCAAATCTCGTTTGCTTATCCGGTACACACCTCGACTGCAGCTTATCCAGAAGTAGCCATGTGCATCTTCAAGAATTCGAAATACGCCCTCATCAAAGAGACCGTCCTTGACCGAATAGCTGGTAAGCTTCCCGTCCTTGAAGCGCACGAGTCCACCGTCATAGGTTCCAATCCACAGCACGTGATCGTTGTCTTCGTAAAACGACCAGATGTTGGCGCTCGGCAAACCGTCCTTTTCCGTCCAGCGGGTAAACTCCCCGTTGTGAATCCGCGTCATGCCGCCATAACCGCCCACCCACAAATCTCCGTTGGCCGTCTCGAGGATCGCATGGATGTCGTCTGCCGCCAGCCCGTCCTTCTTGGTAAAGAAACGGGTGACACCATTCTCATAGCGGGCCAGCCCCTGCCTGGTTCCGAACCACAGCGTGCCGTGCCGGTCCTGGCAGATCGCTTGAACCACCGCCTCATCAGGAAGAATCGGGCCGTGTGGAATACGAAAATGCCCGTGGTCGAAGAGGCTGAGGCCGCCATGAGTGCCCACCCAGAAACGGCCCTCACGGTCCTGGAGCATCGCCAATACGAGTTCGTTCGGCAGCCCGTCAGCCATGGTATAGCTGGTAAATTTTCCGTCTGCGAAACGGCTGAGCCCCAAATGCCATGCCCCGATCCAGAGAGCACCCGATGGGTCCTCATAAGTTGCGTAGGTGTCGCGATCGACCAGCCCCTGCTCTTTGGAATAGCTATGGATGGATTGATTCTGCAGCCGGTAGAGGCCTTCTTCCAGTGTGCCGAGCCAGAGATTACCCTGTCTGTCTTCATAGAAGTGCCAGGGTGTAACCGAAACAGTATGGTTGGAGCTGAGGAACTGAAAGGTTCGCTGAAGACGCGGACCAACGTGCATTTCCAGCGACTTGTTATAGGAAGCGCCGACCGTCACTTCCCGAGGAGAGCCGGCGGGAATCATGTGGCTCACGTTGTCTGCGGTAATCCGGACCCGCTTTCCGTCGACGGTCTCAAGCCAGAGTGTTCCACTCTGATCGAGCGCCACGCCCCAGAGGTCATCTTTTAAGATTTGCCCGGGCAGCGTAAAGTCGACGAAGCTCCCATGGGTAAAGCAGTGGATCCTTTCGTGCTGGCGGACCCAGAATCCTGCCGAGTCCCATAGGAGAGTTCTATACCGAAGGCTCGGGCTCTCCGGCGCGATGTCGACGAAATGGTTTGATGCTTCATCCCACCGGACGATTCGCCCTCCGCTAAGCACCCATATGTCACCATGGTCGTCCCCGGTCAGTCCATTGATGATGTCTGCCGGCACTCCGAATTGCCGTCCATAGGCCCCGAACACGCCATTGTGATAACGCACCACGCCACGATCGACGCTGTCGAGCCAGAGGTCTCCGTCCCGTCCCTGCAACATCGTGCCGAATTGGTTCGAAAGCAGGCCGGGGGTCTCTCTGTTGAACAGAGTCAGATGGACGCCGTCGAAGCGCGCTAGTCCATTAAACGTAGCAATCCAGAGATATCCGTCAGGTGTCTGCGTAATGCCGCGTACCTCGTTCTCCGGCAGACCATTGTCTACTGTCCAGACCTCGAAGCCGTACTGAGCATGAGCCGTCTCGACCATGCAGAAGAGAATTGCCAACTGGGCAAGAAGACGTAGGATACGGCCTGGATTTTCGAAACGCGAATGACGCTGAACGCCGAGATCCGGTTCGGGTTGCCAGCCTGACTCCGAAATCAACCCGTGCTCTCCTTTCTGGGAAACCCAATCGCCGCGAGCTTATGAAACAGGCTGCGGGTAAGGTTCACTTTCACGAAAAGCGCGTACTTGCATAGAGAGGATACACGGGCGGAATGCGCAGCCCGATCATTCTGCTAGGGGAACCTGCTGAACCGGAGGCGGTTGGAGATTTTGGCCTGCGTGAGAATTGCCAGGCGGGCAGCAGGCAAGCCGATGACGAGGTTCTAAGTCCACGGAGGATTCGACAAAATGACGATACAGCCGGCATCTGGCAATTTAGTCCTATCTGATCCAGATCGCGCGTCTGGCCGCGGGTTAACAAGCCGGCAATGCGACGGCGACATCATACCCACTGTACCCACTGCGAACAGCATGCTCATCGGGTCATACGGGCCGAGTCCGTAGAGCTGGCCACCATCAAGTGCACGGAATGGCAAAGGGAAGCGAGATCGTGATCAGCGTCCCCTTTTCAATCCTCCTATCCAGGTAGATCTTCCCGGAATGATCTTCTACAATCTTTTTCGCGATCGCAAGGCCTAGTCCGCTCCCCGCAGCCTTGCCGTAGCTCACAAAGGGTTCAAACAGAGAGTCGCGAATGGACGCAGGGATGCCGGGTCCGTTATCTCGCACGTTGATTTGCAGGCTCGATCGATTTCCGTTCGTGCTGATGACAATCTGTCCCGACTTGGAAGCAACCGCCTCGCAAGCGTTCAGGACCAGGTTGGCGACCGCCCGCTCGAGACGGTTGGCATCAAAGCAGCCCACCGCACGGCCTTCATGGCGATGCACAATCTTGACCAGGCGGAATTCCTGCTTCACAGCTACCATTCGGATCGCACTGCCCACTGTGTTAACGATGTTTCCGACCGCGGGTCGCAGAATGTTGCCGCCCCTGGACCACTCTAGTAATGAGGAAACCAGGTCATCCATCCGGTCGATGCTCGTACGGATCTCCTGGTAAAAAGCATCCCGCTGCCTCTGGCTGATATCAGGCAGGGTGAGAAATTCGGCATTGGCAAGTATGGCTGTGAGAGGCTGGCGAAGATCATGGGAAATATGGGCAATGATCCCGGTTAAAGCGCCAACCGGATCGAGACCTGGAACATTGCTTTCCCCGCTTAAAGACCCAGGGGGCAAGCACTTTCCCCTGGACACCGATAGCTCCAGCATTGAAACCCCTTCCATCTGCAAGCCGATGTTTAGAGCCGGGATCGTTTCCTACATCGGCATATCGTCATTAGCAACTCTGCATGGCGTCGGAGGATGCCCCATCTTTGAGCTGTTCAGTCATAAACGGGGTAGTTTGTATGAGATCGACACCGCGCCTGCGTAAGTCTTTCAGCAGTTCAATACCCGCGGGATCGGCGAACGAAACGTCAGCTAGTTCGAGCGACAACTGAATTTTGTCAAGAGAGGTACGCGCGTTGCATGCTCTGCGGAGTTCCTCAACGTAATAACCGGTTATACGGCCTTCTACGCGAAGAACGGCGGCGGCCCCAGATGTCTCCATCACTGTGATCCTTAGCATTGCAGCTGCTAATAGTGCAATCAACGTGCCATTCACTGCTCACACGGTGGGAAACGATCCGCCTGGCATATCAAAGCGAACTACCCCCGGGCCAAGCGCTCTATCGCATTGAAATTACGAGGGTTTACCGCCCGCGTCGCAGTTCGGCCTCTACCTGCAATGCTTTGGTCGCCTTGCTGCCCATCGCCCGGACGATGACAGAACCACCATATTTGGTGATCTCGCCCGGGTCCGATTCTGGAAACTACGACTGGCGGTGGCGCGATCCCTGGATGCTGAGCTTTTTCATCCGATGCCGAAGCGTGTTTGGATGAATGTTCAAGGCTTTCGCTGCGCCCTTTGGACCGTCAATCACTCCATCGGTAAGTTGAAGCGCGGCCAGGATATGGTTTCGCTCCGCCGTATCGAGGGTTAAGATTCGCGGGGAAGACTCGAGAATCGCGTGCTCATTGTCCTGAGTACTCATCTCCAGCAACTCGCCGCCTGTCGTAGATGGGACGATGGGCATAAGCTGGCGGTCCAGCCGGAGGGTTGGATCTGTCGCTAAAATAACCGCGCGCTCAATCACGTTTTGCAGCTCACGGATGTTTCCGGGCCATGGATAGTTCATTAAATTCTGCATGGACTCCCGCGAAACACCATCGATCTTCTTTCCCAGCCGCTTGGAGAAGCGGGCTATGTAGAAGGTTACTAATTGGGGAATGTCGGAGCGGCGGTCTCGCAACGGAGGAAGGCCAATGGGGAAAACATTGAGGCGGTAGAAAAGGTCGGAGCGGAAGCGGCCGGATTCGACTGCCTCCCGGAGGTCGCGGTTCGTGGCAGCAATGACACGCACATCCACACGCAAAGGGCGGCTGCTGCCTACCGGCTCGAACTCGTGTTCCTGCAGAACGCGCAGCAGCTTCACCTGTGTCTCCAGGCTCAGCTCTCCTATTTCGTCCAGGAAGATTGTGCCCCCGTGGGCTAGCTCGAATCGGCCAATGCGGCGGTCAATCGCTCCTGTGAACGCACCCTTCATGTGACCAAACAGTTCGCTCTCCACCAGGCCTGCCGAGATGGCGCTGCAGTTTACATTTACCAGGGCACGCCCATTCCGTCCGCTGCGGCTATGGATGGCACGCGCTACCAGTTCCTTACCTGTCCCGGTTTCTCCGCAAATGAGCACGGTCGCCTCCGTGGGAGCGACTTGGGCGACAGCATGGAGCGACTTGAGCAATGCCGGACTATTCCCAATAATCTCCTCAAAGTTGTGCTCGGTGAGTATTTCCTCGCGGAGGTAAACGTTCTCGCTCTCTAACCTTGCTTTCAGGTTGTTGATTTCCTGATAAGACTGCATGTTCTGAATGGCCAATGTGACCTGGTTGGCCGCATCCTGCAAAAAAGCGGCTGCCTGGTCAGAGTACTGATCGCGTTTCTGGCTCACTACGCTGAGTGCACCGATACACTTTTCCTGAAAAGCCAGCGGCACCACGCACAGCGACTGGATTCCCTCGGCGCAGAGGCGGCGTTCGTTCGCATAATGAGACTCACTTTCAAGATCGCGGCGCAGTAGCGGCTGCTGATGGTCAAACACCCAGCTGACGCTGGTCTCGCTCCGGGGAACCTCCAGCCCGGTTCGAAAATAGTCCGAGGACAGCTCTCCCTCCACCGCAAGGAAGAGGAAAGAATCACGCTCAGCTTGATAGAGCGTAATCGCGCACCGATCGAACGCAATGACCCGATGCAGTGCCTCGGATATAGAGTGCAGGAGGGCCTCCTGGCTCAGGTTCGTAATAATGGCATTGTTGATCTCAAGCAGGCTGCGGTTCCGCTCTTCACTCTTGCGGAGTACCTCTTCGGTCCGCTTCCGCCCGGTAATATCGATAAAGGTGATGACCGCACCTTTCGTCTCACCCTCTCGTACGACGAGATTCGACCAATACTCTACGGGAAAGCTCGTGCCATCCTTTCGCCAGAAGACCTCATCGTCTCTGTGGGCGCTCTCCCCTTTTTGAAAACCCACATAAATGGGACATTCTTCGAGTGGATAGGGCGTGCCGTCTTTTCGGGTATGGTGCTCCAGCGTGTGCATGTTCTTGGCAAGCAAATCCCTGGGATCGCTGTACCCAAGCATGCGCGCAGCCGAGGCGTTGGAGAAAAGACAAGTACCTTCTGCATCGCAGCCGAAAATCCCCTCGGTTGCGGAATTGAGTATCAAGTGGACGCGCTCCTCAACACTTTGGAGGGGGTCTTCTGTCTGCACTTGTGTAGTTCCGTCTTCGGCTAGATTGGGCAACATGCTATGGATTCTCTAGGTTTCGTTTCAGCGGACCCGCTCTTGAGGAGGTGCACAGCGCGCTGTGCAGGACATCTGTCTGATGCTCCGTCATGGCCAGTTGATTCTCGCTCCCGGGGAAGCAAAAAACCCGGCTGCCCCAGCCTGGGAAGTCTCCATTGTCGTCGGGTTAAAAACCCTGTTTACCTCCGGTTGACAGTGAAAAGGACCTGTCCGACAAGCCGGTTATACGGCGTAGGTCGATTCTATAGCTTGATGAGTACCCTGGCTTGTTCTCAACAGAGCCGGCAAAGGCAGGCGCCAGAATTACCGCGAGCGACGCGACCAAGCCTATAGAGATAGCTACACGACATCCGTGTGGCACTTACACGAGTGTGACAGGCCCGACGCCTCAGGCATTCCACTCGGGAACGCTGTGGACCATGTTCCACATCATTCCATCGAGTGCATTGTCCATCTCGTCGTGTGGTTCGGTGCGAGTATTCGTAAGGGCAGCCCAGCACATTCCGGTCGCGGTTCGCACCATGATGGTGGTGGAACCTGGAAAGCTGCCGTTATGCCATAGGTTGCCTGAACCAACCATCCAGCCCCGGGCATATTTAGCCGCGGAGGTCCTGGGAAAGGCCGGGCTGGGCGTCGTCATGACCTGGATGGTTTCCGCTTTCAAAATGCTGGGGATCGGCCCCGAGCCGCCCACGTGATTGAGAAACTGAACCAGCGCAGAGGGAGTTGCCAGCCATCCGCCATTCGCGTCCATGCGGGTAACGTCTATTTTGTACGGCTCCTCGTTATATTGCCCGAAGTACACGACCTCGTTGGGTGCGCGCTCCTTCAGGCTGTTCCCCGCTATGCGCATACCGCTGATGCCGCAAGGCGCCAGGATCGCACTTTGCACATAACTGGCATACGGTTGGCCCGTGATCTGTTCGATGACCCGTCCAAGCAGGCAGTAGCCGAAGTTCGAGAAGGCCCAGTGCTCTCCGGGTGGATTGGCAAGCGGCAAATTCTCCAGCGTCCAGCCGATCAGCTTGGCCTGGTCCCAGGAATCGCTTTTGTACATTGGATCGGTCGAATCGGCAGGCCACCCGCCGCAGGTGTGGGTCAGAAGCTGGTCCACCGTGATATCCGTGATGTATTGCCGGTAAGGACTCTTGCCATACTTAGTCCCGAGAATGCCGGATGAACCGAAGACCTTGTCGGTAAGATTCAATTTGCCCTGTTCGATCAGCGTGAAGATGGCCACGGATGTGATCGGCATGGTTACGTCGGCGATGCGGAAAAGGCTCGACATGTCGGTCGGTCCCATGTCTTTCACGTTGCCGAACCGGAATCCCTGGTTGAAGCCGAATCCCTGATCGAAGACAAATTGACCGTTGCGTGAGATTGCGATGGACAGCGAGGGTACGCTGAAGCTCCTTTTGAATGCGGCAGCAAGGCGTCCGATCTCGCCGCGCTCCATTCCTGTCGTTGTATCGCCCTGCGGGAGCCACAGCCCCTGCATCGGCAGGCGAACCATCCCTGCCGCGGCAGCGCTGCTCAGACCCTTGAGCAAGCAACGTCTGGTTAATTGATTCGGCATGACTCTTCGTCCTTTCTCTCTTTCGACGGCAGTCAGTCTGCGCGTCTTCCTTCCCAGGTTCCGTGGTTTCCCCGGACGCCAAAGTTTCCTTCCATCGTGTTTCCGTCGACCATACCGCGGAAGGTGAGCACGTTCCGCGTCTTGGTGCGAAACACTATGTGGCGTACGTTCATCGTGCCTTCAATTCCTCCCGATTGGTACGGTCCCTTAAAGTGCCCGGTCAAGGTATTGCCGTTCTGCACAATCTGGACCGTGTGGGTGCCTGTCTTCCCGTCGTCGCCATGGGTGTAGATCATCCAGGTGCCGGCAACGTTTGCTGCGGCACGATTCTGCTGCGGCAGTTGCTGGCTAAAACCAATATGGCCGAACGCCGGCAAAAAGAGGACCAGCAAAGTGAAAAGTAACTTATAGCTCTTCATAAAGACTCCTCCAGAGGGTGGACGAACCGGACGCAAGCTACTCCGCTTGCGTCCATCCGTGGGTTGGGTTGAATTGTCCGATGGCGGCTAATGCATCTGCTGCTTGCGGGCCGAGATCCTGTTGGTAGACAAGGCCATCACGACCCAAGCTGAAGGTCATGATGCCGGAATTTTGATAATGGACAGGGCTACCAAAGATCGTAAATCCCCTTTGCGTGGTCATGATACGGAAGGAGTATCCATGAGATACCACTTCTTTACTAGGCGCGGAAGCGTGGAAGATGCTTCTTGCAAACTGGTTGAGTCTCCCCAACGGGCTGGGCGTCTGGCCTTCGCCGGCCTCCCAGTAGAGGCCATCCTGCTCGCCCGGTGTGCTCACAATCGTGTCGGTATACCGGTGGGTGCTCTGGTGGTAGAGTTCCTCGGCGTTCGCAATTACCCGGCATGCATCTATGGCGGAGAGTTCATTGCTTCCGATCCGCCGTGCGCGCAATTCCTCGTCCCCGGCGGCGGCGTCAAAGTACCATCTCGACGAGCCGTCCTGGGCCAAGGGGACAGGGAAGGGATAGTTGTCGGCCCCGACGTAGAGCACCTGGCTGCCATCGGTCATCGCCGCCAAACGATTCATCTGGTCATATTTCCTGACGAACGAATCGGCCGTGGACTTATCTTCTGCCGGAAGTCCTGAACTCACTAACTTCTGTGCTTTCGCGCCCAATACCTGGGTAAGCGCCTTGTCATCCTTGGTCTTGACTGCAGCATGCAATGCCTGGCTTGCTTCCGCCGGTGTGGCGAAGGTTTTCTGGGGCGTTTCCACTGCAGTGTTGGCTGGTTTCTTCGAGCAACCAAGAACGAAAACGATCGCAATCATTACCAGAGCAGCGATCCATTGCATCTGCTGCTTGGCCAGGCTTTTCAATAGCAAATTCACGTTTCTACCTTCCTTTCTTCATTTCAAAATCTGTGGTGGGTGAAGGATCCTGGTGGGGCTACGGCTTAACGCCGGCCCCCACCGCGCTCACCGCCCTCACCACCACGCTGCTGGCGTGGTTGCTGGAAGTGCTGCTGGCGCTGCTGACCTTGCCGCTGTTGGCCCTGTGGCCGGCGTTGATAGGCTGCCGGACGCATGCTGGCGCGTCCGCGATTCGACTCGGCGCGGGCCTGGTTGCCGTTGCCGCTCATGGTGGAGCGGGGTTGTTCGCTTCCGAGATTGCCGGCGCGTTCGCGGTCACCAACCTGGTGCTGAACTCCTCCGTTGCCGCCGATCAGGCCATGATTGCCGTTGCGGCCTCCGTTCGGCACGTCCGGCCGGTTGCCGTTGTTGCGGTTGTTGGCTTCATTGGTGTTGTTGGAGCGGTTCCCGTTATTGAAGTTCCGGTTGCCGTTATTGTTGTTTCGGTTTCCATTGTTATCGTTGTTATTGCTGTTCCTGGTGATGTTGTTCCTGGTGATGTAAGTGTTGTGGTTGTAGTTGATGTTTCCCCCACCGCCTCCACCACCCCAGTTCATTCCCCATGCTCCAAAGCCCCAGCCGCCGCCGAAACCGCCGGCAACGAAGCCGCCGCCGCCAAAGGCGGCGCCAATCGCAACCCCAGCGCCAAAGGAAACGCCGGCCGCAATGGCGACCGGCGGTGTATACGCCGGCACCACTAAGGGCGTGCCATACACAACTGCCGGGTTGTATTGCGGAACATAAACCACATTACTGTTGGCGGGTTCGATGACGATGGTTTGCGGGCTCTGCTGCACCACCTTGATCTGCGATGAAGACTGTAACGCTCCAGCGGCCAGCGCCTGAGCGCGCATGAACTGTACCGCGGCCATCACATCGGATTGCTGATTTTCAAAGGCCTGGCCCAGGTTCGACGTCCAGGAAAGGTTCTTGGCCAGGTTGTGGAGTACTGACGGGAATTGCGTCAGCGCCTTTACGCTAGGATCCCAGGATTGTTGATCCACTGCCTGGGTGAGTGCAGTTCCTTGCAGGTTCTGATTCTGCCCGAGCCAGTCGTCTGCAAAAGCCACTTCATCCGCATAGCTGGCGGCAGCGAGCACCTGTGCGACCAGTGCGTCCGGATAAAGCGCGATGGGGGCAACCAAAGCGTCAAGCTGGCTGCTGGTCAGCGGCGCGACCGCCGGCGGTGTAGACGACCCCTGAGATGCCGGGCCCGGTTGGGAGGCACTCTGTGCCTGAAGAAGCTCGGTCGGCGCGCCCGCAATCATCAGGGTCGAGCAGACCACCATCGACATTGTCTGTTTCATCCATTTCGCAATCATGAAATTCCTCCGGTGAGCGATGCTCCGCGGGGGCCAATCCCCGACGTTCGTTTGCGCCGCTTGAACCTTCAACCCTACGAATAGAGTGCAGAAGCGCAATCTCTAGAAGGACAATAAGTCTGCTTCCCGGGAATCAAAATAGAGGGTGCTACACGTACCAACGTGTGGTACTACACGAATCGACATCGCGCGTTCCACGAAAACGCCCTCTGCCTTGGATACGAAGGACCTTGTACCGTTGGCGCTGAAATGCAGGTGCCGTCCTTGAACGAAACCCTAATTGACCGCAGAATAGCCCTAGAACTACACCCAATATCGATTGAGTATCGTTGCCCTCGTTAAGGATGCCGCTAAGCATGATGATCTTCCGGGCAAGTGGCGATGAAAAACAGCTGTGAAGGGGACGGCCTTCAGGCAGTCCATAAGTGGTCGCAAACCTTTCCGGCTTTAGCCACTGAGGGAGCGCTTTTAGCTCATCCCCCGCCCCTTAGGAAGATGTTTTTCGACAGAGCGTACCCGGATTTCCTGCCACGCAGCACTGGACAAAGCCGCGTGTGCGCCTTTCTCTTAAGGAAAGGCGCATGAGTTCAGCCAACGCCACCAAGGTCCACAGGAAGTCCAGGGTAACGGAGTGGACCTGTCCCGCTATGCCCCGGCCTGCCGTGGGGCTTGCCGTGGAGGGACCTGCTCTCTAACCAACCCCTAGAGAATGCATCCGATTACGACGCTTTCCATAAGCGCGAATGACGTTCAAATTGTTGGCAAACCGTCCTAATCTCGAACCAGAAATCTCTGGCATGGGTTTAGTCTCGAATTCGATACTCCGGGAAAAACGGTGAAGCTTCAAGTAGGAACAGATTGGATCCACGGCGGTCTGCGCATGATCGTCCTTTGCAATGGATTGTTGCGGGTAAACATCCTCCCGGAGGCAGGTGGAAAGCTTTGGCAGATAACCCACGAGCCGACTGGCACCGACCTGCTGTGGAACAATCCACACATTCCGCCCGCCGTGCACCGCATCCATGCACTCTACGACGACGTTTGGAGTGGCGGCTGGGATGAACTCTTCCCGGTCGATGAAGAAGCGACGATCCTCGGCGAGCGTTACCCCGACCATGGAGAGTTATGGTCGGCAAGGTGGGCCGCCGAGCCCTGGTCCACCGCAGAGGAAGTCGGCGTGGTCCTCCGGCTTAACACACCGATTAGTTGTATTCAGTGGGAAAAGAGGATCTCCCTCCGTCGCGAAAGCTCGCGTATCTATACTCATTACCGTGTAACGAATCAGGAAAGCAGCGACTTCCCGTTTTTGTGGAAGCTTCACCCCGCCTTCGCTGTCACTCCCCAGCATCGCATCGACTTCCCCCCGATGCGTGTGCTGCGAGAGCCCGCATTTCCCGGTACCCTCGCACAGGCTCCCCTGGAATTCGACTGGCCGCTGGTGAATACGCCCGCCGGCCAAGTCGACCTCCGCCGCGTTCCGGATAGCGCGCTGCATCAACTCTACTTTTTCTACGGAACGGCGATGCAAGGCGGTTGGTGCGCCCTGACAAACACCGCAACCAAACTATCCTGTGGCCTGAGCTTTGATCCCGCGATCTTTCCTTCATGCTGGGTCTTTGCCAGCTATGGCGGCTGGCTCGACTACCAGGTTGCGGTACTGGAACCCTGCACTGGCTATCCTCTGAACTTTGAAACGCTGCTGGCCGCCGGACGCCAGCGAATGCTCAAAGCCGGCGAAGTCCTGGAAACCGATGTACTGTTTACGGTGGAGAGTGGCCACGCTTCCATCGCCGGTATTGATAGAGAAGGAAAGATGATCGACGTTACTCCATGACTTGCTTTTTCTCGATCGAGAGCAGGACGGCAGCCGCCATCGCCAGAATGATGCCCGCCGTCTGCACCAGCGTCAGCCGTTCGTGCAGAAACAACACCGCGGTCACCACCGTCAACAGCGGGTAGAGCGAGATCAGCGAGATCACCACCGACGCCTTGCCTCCGGACTCGAGCGCCGCAAAGCTGGTCAGCGCTCCCAATCCGTTCAAACTTCCTCCAGCAATGGCCAGCCATAACACCGGCGACGATACATTCCAGTGCATCCGCACGCTTACTAACAGCACCAGGGAAATCGCGATCATCGCGTAGGCGAACCATAGAAACGACAGCTCGCTCGAGATGCGGTTGGTGGAAAGTTTTTGCGTCACACCCGTAAGCCCCCAGAAGATGAGAGCAATGGTTGCGAACAACAGCCAGCCGGAAAAAGCAAACATGGTTCCTCTACATACTGAGAAGGTAAATGGCGCCGATGGCCAGACAAAAACCCAATTTCTGTGGATTGCTGAGGCGCTCACGCAGGAAAGTCATCGCCAGTACAACCGTGACCACAGGAAAAAGCGCGGTGACAGGAACCACGATGGATGCCTTGCCACCGACGACCAGGGCGTGAAAGAAGGCAATGTTTCCCGTGCCTCCCAGAATCCCGGTGATAAAAGCCCACATGATCCCCACTCGCCGCTCGGTCCCCTGCTTCAAACGCGGCGAACGCAGCACGATCAGAATCAAGGGCAACAGCCCCAGGGTGTAAAAAATCTGGTTGGTATTCGCATCCACGCCGGCAGAAGCGATCTTCGACACCAGCCCCCATGCTCCCCAGAAAACAATCGTGAGCACAGAATAGGTCAGCCACGCCGGCATGCCGGCGATGGTGGTTCGCGGAAAGGATATTTCCTCGGCTGCGATGGCTTTGCATCCCCCCACTGCAAGGATATCCCCCTTGTTGGCGGTGGTTTTCTGATCGTTTCATCGCTTTAGCGAGACCAGGCCTTTCCCAGGACGCGGAAACTTTTATGATGTGCCAGACAGCAGGAGCCAGGTTTGAAAATCACCGGTATTGAAGCCATCCATCTACGCGTGGAAGATCCCAACATCGGCATCTTCGACGGTTCTTACGACAACTGCGTCATTCTTGTTCACACCGACGATGGCTTAACGGGAATCGGCGAGACGGAATCGTTGGCGCCGGCGATCCAGGCGATCATCAACGGTCCCTCCGCGCATAGTCACGCGCAGTCCATCAAAGATGTGCTCATCGGTTGCGATCCGTCCGATCCGGTCGAACTCTGGCATCGAATGTACGAATCGACTGACTATGTTGGACGCCGGGGCCTGGTAATGCATGCCATCGGCGGGGTGGACCTCGCCTTATGGGATCTCCAGGGCAAGCGAGAAAACAAGCCGGTTCACCAGCTTCTGGGTGGCGCACGCCGCGAACGCTTGCCCGCGTATGGCACCATCTATCCCATTGAGCGGTCGCCCGAGGGTGTGAAGCGCCAGGTCGAAGCGGGCCAGCGCCGCAATCTGCGCGCATTCAAACTCTGTGCAGATCCCTGGTGGATGGAAGACCTTTCGTTGACTTCCAGCCTGCTGCAGGCTGCCCGCCGGCAAGCCGGCGCCGAGGCCAGAATAATTGTGGACGCCGCGCTCTCGTATCGGTCGGCGGAGCAGGGTCTGAAGCTCATTCCCGTGCTGATCGACGCAGGTATCTGGTTTCTTGAGGCGCCCCTGCGTCTCGATGACGTGGCCGGCCATGCGCAAATGGCCGGCCATGGCATCGCCCTTGGCGTCGGTGACCTTGGCTTGACGCACGTGAGCGAGTTTATCGAAATGATGGATTACGGCGGAGCGGACATCTGTCAACCGGACATCACCGAGGTGGGCGGCTTTACCGGCATCCAGCAGATTGCCGAAGCTGCCGCGATCCGCGGCAAGCGCGTCATCACCCATGGATACAAAACGAACATCGAGATTGCAGCTAACCTGCACTTTCTTGCCGCACAGAAAACCGAGGAGATACTCGAATATTCCTTAAGCCATTCGCCCCTGCGATGGGAGACCACGCTGGAGCAATTTCCCGTGGACAGTGACGGATGCGTAGCCGTCCCGCAAAGACCCGGCCTTGGCGTAACCCTCAACCCAGAAGCGATTGCAAAATACCGTTGGCCCTACGCATAGTGGACTTTCCTGCAGAGTAAGACAACAGCAGGTCCAGCATGCTTAGACATCGAATTCAGTCCGCGCGCGCCCCCCTGCCGGCATCTGCCGGCGCAAAGGGCTGCCACATGTACGGGTGGGAAGCAAAGCCGCGTGGCGTGCAGTGCGCGTACTTCTTGAACACCGACGCAAAATAAGCAGAATTGCAAAAGCCACATCGCTCGGCTACTTCGGCAACATTCAGACGTGGATCGAGCAACATCCGTTTTGCCAGCTCCACCCGTTGACGGATGAGATATTCCTCCAGCGTCATCCCGGTCGTGCGGCTATACAAGCGGCTCAGGTGTCCTGAAGACATCTTCAACGCGCCCGCGATTTCCTGAATCGTCAGCCTGGCAACGCCTCGTTCGGCTACCAGCCGATGCACCGCAGTCACGATCTTGTTTTCGCGCTGGCTGAAGGACCATGCAACCTGTTGGGCCAGCGTCTCGGCGAACTTCCGGAAAATCTCGCAGAGACCGAAAGGATTGGGCGCGCTGAGTATCTCAGCTATGCTCAACTCTTTGATCCCGGTCACCGCTCGTTCTTCCGCTCCCACACTGATCATCTCCAGGGCCAAATGTTCCATAGCCCAGGTCAGGTAACCGCGCGACTGCTGAAGATACACAGAAGTCCCGCTCGAGGGAAGATTACGCGCGAAGAGGTCGCGGCTCGCGGCATCGACTCCCTGGCCCTGTTGAATGGCTTTGATCAGGGGCCCCAGCGACTGGCCAGGCAAAGCCACGACCGGGTGCAAATCCTCGTAGAAACACGCCGCGAGGTTGCCACCGTCGAGCGCGGCACAGGCTTCGTGATAGGCCTTCAACAGGTCTTCCGGCTTCTCATGTGCAGCACTGATGCCCAGCCGTATGGAGTCTATCCCTTGCATCTTCACCGCCGCCAGGATGGATTCGGCCATCGCTTGCAGAGACAGGTGTCCATGGCGAGCGTTGCGCGCTACCTGGCGAAGAAAGATGCATAGCTCCCCCGGACGGCCCGAGATGACCAGGCTGTTGTTCCAGTGCTGGCAAAGATCTTCGACTGCGTGACCCAGCCGGCTCATGTTGAGATTGTTTGCCAGCTGCGGCCGCAGTTCGTTGGCCACGCTCTTCTGCTCCATGCGCAGCACCATCACCCTGTCCGGGAGCCTGTCTATGCCGACCTCCGCCGCCAGAGCGTCCAATTCCTGCCGGTCGCCCGTCTCGCCGGAGAGCAGAATGGCAGCCAATTCTTTGCGGTTAAGCGCACATTCCCGATCGCGGACCCGCTGCAAATCGCTCATGATCTGCAGCCGGTGCCACGAGTTTGCGATATACCTGGCGAACAGCTCCAGAATCCGAACTGCTTCCGACAGTTGTGCCTGGGTCACCACCGGCACCTGGTAGTAGGCGGCCTCGAGTTTCACAAAATCAATGTGCGGCTGGCCCTCAAGGTTCCTGCGCACCTGCGCGAAACCGGCGGCTGTGGGCGGGGCGTTCAGCACCTGGCCGGAAAACAGCGTGCCCAGGTATTCGCCGTCGCAAATCACCGGAACAGCAATATCGGTGAGCCCCACATGGCAGCCGTAGACTTCGCTGCAACCGCTGGCCTCACATCGCTGCTTGGCGGGAATATCCGACCTGGCACAGGTTGCCGCCTCGTGAGCGCCAAAACCGTGCACGTAATCACAGAAAAGCGTGCTGGGAGAGTTCCGGCCGGAAATCGCTGCTCTGTTGGGCTGCAGTTGCACCAGGGCCTCGCCGGTACTGACGTGTTCTTTGTATTCCGCCTTGAGCGGATCACGCTCTTCCTTCCACATGAGCTCCACATTGCGAATCGGGCTGGAGTCGTTAAGCAGGAGCAGAAAGTACTTGAACAGTTCGAGGTCCTTTTGAAACTCCTGCCTAAGCGTCCGGGTCGGAACAGCCTTCTGCTTTCTCATGAAGAAGCACCAAGATATTTTGAATTGCCATTAACATACACGGTCGGGCATCAAAATTCCGATGATCTCTATCGTTTATGTGATTTTTTTGATGATTCAGGAATGGGCACGAACCGTCAGACCGCCGTCGACTACCAGCTGCGTCCCGTTTACAAATGCAGAGCCGCGGCCAGCCAGAAACAAGGCCGCCTCTGCCACATCGGCCGGCGTTCCCCGGCGCCCTACGGGATGCAGGTTTGCAATTTGCTGCGCCAGCAGTTCAGAGTTCTCAGAGCTCTCGAGGTAACTCTCCCACAGACGAGTATCGATGTAGCCGGGACAGAGCGCGTTCACCCGTATGCGGCGCTCGGCCAGTTCAAGCGCCAGGTTCCGGGTAAGCGCGACCAGGCCGGCCTTCGAACAGGCATAAGCAGTGGCGTTGGGGAATGCATGACTGGAGTGGATCGAGCTGATGTTAATGATAGACCCGCCGCTCAAAGGAAACAGCGCCAGCAAACCTTGTGTCAGCAGGAAAGGGGCACGTAGATTGACCGCCTGGAGACGATCCCAGTCCTCGGCGCAGACCTCCGTAAATGGTAGGTCCAGTTCGATTCCGGCATTGTTGACCAGCACGTCGAGCCTTGCGAAGCGCTCGGCAAACCACTTGACGGCACGGGCGATTTCAGACGGTTGCCCCAGGTCTGCTTGCAGAAAGCCGGTTGCCAAATCCGCTGCGGCGCCTTCCCCGGCCTTTCCATCGGAATCGAGGATGCAGACCCGGGCGCCCGCTTCCTGAAAGCGCTGCACAATGGCCTTTCCTATACCCTGGGCGCCACCGGTCACCAGGGCAATCTTGCCTCGCAGCGAGTCTGAAATCATTCGCTCTCCAGAAAAACCAGTTCAGAGCTGAGCGGAAGCGGCAACGCCACCGTCAATCCACTCTTGAGCAGTTCGCTGCCGGAGAGCGAACGATCGGTTGCGCTGTGATCCACAAAATGCAGACGGTAGGTGTGGCCGGGCAGAACACCCCGCACTGGAAAAGTATGCTGGCCCTCGTTTGCCGTCGAACCGCGAAAGGTGTAGAGGACTCCGCTCCCCCGCTTCCCATCGAAGTACTCGATACCGTCCCAGTGAACGCCGTCCGGCCTGGCAGAAATATGGTAGAGATCCGCGTCGCGTATCAGCGGCCGCAATTTCTGCTTATAAAGCGCGAACTCCGCCTTGGCAGCCGTATGCTCTTCGGCTGTCCACGCATTCGTATCTTGCATCACGGTGAGCATCCCCATCATGCCGCTGCGCAGCATGTAGAGAAAATTCTCTATTTTCGGGACCGGCCATTTCGCCACGTAGTCTTCCAGCATGGCTGCGGGCAATACATGGCTGGCATCATAAAAAGCACGGCGGTTCGACAGCGGATCGTAACTGTCGGTGATCGAGAAGTAGTCGCCATGGGAGGCGCTCCCGAAGTCCACCATCCGGCCTCCATCATTACACACCTCGAAGATAAGCCCAGGATGCTCTCGCCTCATCTGCGAGTAGATGTCATAGTAAGCGCGGACAGCATGGTAGCTGACGTCGGTGGAATTGGAGGCATCCGGCATCGCAATACCGCTGCCCTTCATCACAGACATTTGTGGCGGATTGGCAACCGCATGCGGATGATCGGTGCGGGCGCAATTCTTCGCCACCAGGTATCCATCATGTTCCAACATGTCCAGGTGATAGTCGGTGATCAGCCGCTCCACTTCATGCCGGGCATGTTCCCTGGCTGGCGGAAAACCCAAATCAGTTGTCCTGCCAACGAAGTCATCGTTTTTCCAACCGTCTGGAACATCGGCAACCAGCCAGTCTCTGACCTTGGGATCGTGGGCATTGAGCGCGCCCGGGCTGCTATCAACACCCGCTTGAGCCCAGTCCACCCAGATACCAAACTTCAAGCCCCGCTGGTGCGCCTCATCGACGATGGGGCCAAATCCATGGGGAAACTTGCTCGGGCTGGGGTACCAGTCGCCCACCCCGCGAAACCATCCAGCATCAATTGCCAGCATTTCCAGGCCGAGTTCCGCTGAGTCCTTCAGCATGCGATGAGCCAGCGCCTCATCGACCTGCATGCCGCTGCCCCAACTGTTATTCACCAGCGGAGGATACGCCGTAGCCTTCCACGTCAGCGGGTTGTTGAGAACCCGCCTCACCCAGGGGCGAAGCACGTTGCCCAAACCATCCGGTCCGCCCACGTACCCCCCGACAAATACAGTCGGAGCGGTGAAAGTTTCACCCGGCAGCAGACGCGTTCGGAAGGGGCTTGGATCTGGATTCAGGCCAACCGCGCCAAACACAGCTTGTGCATCGCGTTCAAGGCTCAGACGGGTGCGTCCGCTAAACTCCACTCCGGCATACCAGCCGTCGTGTGTGGGATTGTCTCGCTCCACCATGAACAATGGAATGATTTCGCGTTCGTCCTGATTCCTCGCATACGTACTTGAGCTGCCATGCCACTTATAGCCACTTGGCACGGCTACCGCGTGCGTACCCACGTCTGTCGGTTTGCCCGCGCCCTTCTCAACATAGCGCTGCTGCAGTTGTTCACCGGCGTCTGCATGAAAGTGAAAGCGAAAGCTATCTTGCAACGGCAACCACAGTTCCGTGCCGGAAAGGTTCTCGATGGTGATGGTATGTTCGATAGGTCCAGAATCGGCGCGCGTTTCCCATGACCATACCAATCGCAACCGCGGCGACGAGCTTTCATATACAAAGGTAGCGGTGCGAGGGCCTGCATGGCTCTTCGTGCCATCAAGCTTCCACTGCAGCGGCAACCTCCGGCCGCCTTGTTCGACGGAGTCGATCAATGGCTCAGGGGTATCGTTAGCCCAGATCCGGTTCTGTCCGCTTTGCAGGCTGACAAGACGTGGAGCTTCCGAGCCTGCCTGCAGTTTGAGCAAGGTTTCGCTGGTATGGATCGAGGCGATCGTCTGCGCACCCACCGCCGAAGACCACCACATGGCTATGTAAATCAGCAGAAGGCGCAAGGAAAACTCCAGATCGGAAAGAGAACCGCTCAAAAGAACATTCGCAGGCCAAGCTGCATGATGCGGCTGCCGGTCTTTCCGTTGATGCCGCCGAAGGTTGGGCTATCAGGATTATTGTCGATGATAGGCTGACCAGTCTGCGGTGCGGGCCCGTACGTCGGATGATTGAAGATGTTCGTGGCTTCCGCCCTGAATTCGAGATACCGCTCCTGGTCCTCACTTAAATAGAACTTCTTGAGCACGGTCGCATCGGTGTCAACATCGCCGGGAGCTCGCACGTTGGGGTAAATGAACGGAGCATTGCTCAAGCCATAGTCGGGGGTGCGGGAAAACGCAGACGGATTGAAGATGTTATCGCCCACGCCGTTCTGGAAAGCACCGTTAACATAAACGTCTTGCCCATAATTCTTGTGCTGTTTCGCATAATTCTGCGAAGCGAGCGACCAGCGGATGGCTGCTCCGGGCACTGTCACTCCGCCAGAGACAACAGGAAAAAGAACCGGCACGCCTTTAGGATCCCACACCGTAATGCCCGCTACGGCCCAACCGCCGATCGCGGCATCCAGGACATGCGCCCCGATACCACTGGGCGCACCTAGAAACTGACGACCTTTGCCCACTGGCAGATCGTATGAAAGGTTAAACTTGAGCGTTTCCGGCTTTTCGTAAGTAGCCAGTCCATACCCTTCCATCAGGTTATGAGGATTCTGCAACAGGGTTTGATTGGTCGTCCCGGCATGCTGGATGTCTTTGCCTTCGGTGTTGGTCAGAGTCTTACGAATGGCAAAGGAACCGAGAAAAGTCAGCCCGTTAAGAGACCTGGTTTGTATCTGGAAATTAGCAAAGTTAGAAAATGACTTACCCCAGGACGCTTGCCCGGGGCTCGACTGGGCATATTGCGGAGAGAGAGACAGCAGTTGATAGAGAGAAACCGTAGGCTGGCTGGCGAACGTTTGCGATTGTCCGTAGAACGGATTGGGCACCTGCGTCTGTAGCTGCGTGCCCAATCCGTAGTACTGCAAGGGGGTGTTATTCAAACTCCAACCTTGCGTGGGCATGAGCAAATGAATACCGCGAATCCCCTGATACTCGGTGGAGACGACCCAATATTTCCCCACCTGCCGCTGGATGCCAAGTCCCCACATGTAGTCTTCCGGACTGCTGTAGTGAGGCAACAGCGAGGAGCCGCCCTGATCGGGATTTGCCGACCCTCCGAACGTCTGGTAGCCATAGGCCTCATTGGTGGTCACGGGAGGATTGAATCCCAGGTTCGCGCCGGAAGGCTGCAGCGGGAAAGTGCCCAGGCCGTGATCGTTGCCAAGTTCACTGATCCAATGCTGCCCATCGAGCGTGTCAATCTGGTTGAAGGTGTTGGAATTGTAGTAAAAGCTGAAATAGTCAGTGGACAGGCCATTCAGCCCCTGGTCCACAAATCCACCGCTGAGATGCAGGACGGTCTTATCATCCACCACATAAGAAATGCCCAGGCGGGGCTGAAAGTTAGTCCAGTCTGTGGTGTAAAGGTTTTTCTGCGGATATTCCTTCGTATCCAGCAGTACGGCGCGGCCGGTTGGTCCCTGGCTGAGCCAGGCAGGGACAGGCAAACCCGCCAGGCCGGGCACGGCGGAGGTGACCTGCGCCCAGTTCCAGCCATTATTTGCCGACAGCACGTTCTTGGCATTGATGTCATATTGCAGGCTGCCCTGCGGATGGCGCCCCTGTCTCCCGCCATCATGGTCCCAGCGCACACCGATCTGAACGGTTAGCTTGCTGTTTACCTTCCAATCGTCCATGGCGAAAGCAGCCTGGTTCCAGCCAAACGGCGTGATGTCCCAGTTTCCCCATTGGAAGAAATTCGAAGAACCCATCATGAGCTCGGCCAGCGGGCTGCCCGTGAGGTTATCGATGTTGTTCCAGGTCTGGTTCGAACCGCCCCCGGGATTGATCCAGGCTACGCCCGTGTGATCTCCGCCTTTTTCGTGGAAACGGTAGAAGTACTGTTCATAACCCACCTTGATGGTGTGCCGGCCGACAATTTTGGTTAAGGCGACAGAACCATTGGTGTTTTGGTTCACGAATGAGTCAAATTCCGAGCCGCCAATGTTGGTATACCCAAACTGTCCTCCATATCCCGAAATGGTTATCGCTGGAGGTATCTCGCTCGTGGAACGCTCGTTGTTGTTCACGATGAGGGGGTCAAATCCCCAGGTCGTGGTGTCGATGCTCGGGTCCGGCAGGGAACCAAGGCCGGAGACGCCGTTGGTGATCAGGTTGGTCGTGCCAACGCCTACGTGCACATCGAGAATGGCGGTGGGTGAAATTACCCAGTTATAAAGCAGGCTTCCGCTCCAGTCGGTGTCCTGGGTAATGGCGGCGCCCGCGTGTTGAAAAGGCGCAGGGACGGTGAGCGTCAGATTCGACCTGCTGACGCTCACGTTGAAGCGGTGATTGTTAGAGAGATTCTCGTCGAACCGGGCAAAGTATCGATCGGTCGGATTAGCTAAATGGATGGTCGAGTAATAGTTGTTGGTATGGTCACTGTTCGCTGCAGGCGCGTGATTGGGAGAAGGCCAAAGAGCCATGTACCTGTTGAAGAGCTGGCTCTGTCCGGATAGCCCCGGCATCGCGCCGAGGGGAATTTTGTTGCCCGGGAACTGCGGCCGCACCCAGTTGCCTTGACTATCGTAGGCTCCATTAAAAGGATCGTAGATATTGGCGTAAACCGGACTTCCATTCTGCTGATTAATAACCGTCTGGGAAAAATCCCCCTGGTGATTCTGCAGCGTGGGCACTGAGCTTTGAATATTCTGCGATTCTGAAAAGCGTTCCCCCTCCCAGCCGACGAAGAAAAACGTCCGGTTCTTGCCCGAGTAAAAGTGGGGAATATTCAGCGGGCCGCCCACTGAAGCACCGTAGTTATTTTGATGGAAGGCCTGGCGCGGCACGCCAAGAGCGTTGTTCAACCAGTCATTGCTATTCAATAACTGGTTACGAAAATATTCGAACACGCGGCCATGATAGACATTGGTGCCGCTCTGCGTCTGGATGGAAATGATGCCGCCCGAGTACCGGCCTTTATCCGCCGTAAGGGTGCCCGTTTCCACCCGGAACTCGCCAATGCTATCGGGTGTGGGGATGGAGCGATTGCTGCTGTTGAATTCCGAATCCTGCACCTGGTTGCCATCGACCGAAATGCTGGTGCCGTTCACCTGCCCGCCGGAGAGGGAGTAGCTGTTGCCGTGATTCGCAACCAGATAGGCGGTGTTGCCGAGACCCACAATGTTGTCGCTCAATGGACCCGCACCCTGCACCGAAGGAACGGTCGAAGTAAGGTCGAGAACGTCGCGATTGAGCTGGGGCAGTTCGGTGATCATCTTGTTATCGAGCACGTCGGAAGTGCTGGCGGTGTCAGCGGCCAGCAGGGTATCGGCTCCGGTCACCGAGACGGTCTGTTGCACGGCTCCGGGCTGCATCATGAAGTTTTGCGAAAGGCTATCTCCGGTGCTTAGCTTCAGACCGGAGCGGACGATGTCGCCGAAGCCGCTCTTGCTCACCGTGATCTGGTATGACCCGGGGACAACCTCAGAAAGGACATACACTCCTGAACTATTGCTCGTCGACGTATACGGCACACCTGTATCCGCATTGGTTGCGCTCACCTCGGCGCCAGGGATGGCAGCGCCGCTGGAATCCGTCACCACCCCGGACAGATGGGCATTGGTCGATTGTCCGTGAAGCGCCAGAGTCATGCAGCAAAGAAGGAGAATTGCAAAAACCGGGTGGAAGGGACAGGCTTTTGGAATGCGGCTCTCCATAAGGCACCTCAGCGCGGCGGTCCTCTCATAGGCTGCTAACGGGGACTCGATGAACGCAATATAGCGACATTCCGTGCTCAAGGAATACTCGGGATCAGGATTATTCCATCGTTTAACGGATGGCAGCGTATTCAGGGCACGACTTTAGTTGGGCCGTTCGGGGCCCAACAAAGATTTGGGCTAAACAGGCTGCGGAAAAACTCATCTATTTGAAGGGGCAAGACAACATTTTTGTGCCTTCCAGGCCTCTGGCCGCGGCGGCGGGATCTGATCGATCGGTGGGATGCTTTCCGCAGTCCTTTCAGAAAGGGAAGTTGAACCCGACGTGCGGGCTAAGTCCTTTGTTTCATGAAGGCGCTCAAGGTTATGCGTGGATTTCGCCTCCAGGGCGGTGGAAAGTGGCCGACGGAAATGGTGCGTGATATGCGTGATATGCGTGATATGCGTGATATGCGTGATATGCGTGGTATGCGTGATATGCGTGGTAAGTCTGAATCCCCGGGAGAGGTTGCCGGAGATAATTCGCCTACGAAGCCACTCTCGCGGGCTGCAGTTCCATGCATCCTCCGCCCACGCGGCCGGCAAACGACTTGCAACAGCACAAAGTTATTGGAGGACACACTTATATATATGCGGATTGGGGCTAGTTTTGCGTCAGGAGAAATGCGTTTTTTCTTGAGCCCGTACGTTCAGGGAAAGAAAGACGTATCTCCGGGGCTTTAGATGTAACGGAAAAACTCGCCGTTGGGTAGGAAAGCCGTACCTCAGGGGCTAAAGCCCAACGTATTTTCAATCACTTACGGCACGACTAAAGTCGTGCCCTGATACAAAACTTGAGTTTTCCGCAGCCTGTTTAGCCCTGGGGCATGCTTTCCTGCCCGGTCTGAGTTTTTTCCGCAGCCTGTTTAGCCCCTGCGGCGCTATCTCCCTCTCAGTTCGGCTTCGGGTAACATTCGACAGCTCAACCTACCAGGAGGACATTACCTTTGCAGCATTCAATAATAAGGAGTTGTTTTAAATCGTCCTGCGATTGGCCGCATCCCCTGGACATAGGGTGCTTAGGCCTTAGTCCGCAGACGCCGAGCCTATGGTGATTGCTCCTGATCGCGGTGAGAGCTCTGCTGGTAAGCCTCGGAGAGTTGACGCGCGGTGGCGAAGGCTTGGGCTGCCTCGGCTTGACGGCCCGTCTTCCGCAGCAGCCCACCCAGGAGGGAATGCAGGCTTCCCTTCTGATCCGGATAGCCGCTGGCCAGGACAGGCTCCAGATGCTGCAGCGCCTCTTTAGCATTTCCCATCTGTGCAAGCGCCGTCGCCAGACTAACCTGGGTGCCTTCGTCGTGAGGATCTTGCGCAGCAAGCAAGGTTAGCAGGGGAAGCGCGTCGGAATATCTGCGCTGTTCCATGGCGATACGGGCCAGTGTCTGGCGAGCAGAATAACGATGCGCGTCGAGCGCCAGTGCGCTGCGCGCATTCTGCTCAGCGGCGGCCAGATTCCCGGCGGCCATCTGGGTCTCTGCCAGCCGCTCCAGCAACTTCGGGTCGTCCTTGCGCACCGCGAGCGCAGCCTGATACTCCGCGATCGCTGCCGATGTATCGCCTTGCATCCGAAACAGTACATCCCCGCGAATCATGTGTGCAATTGCCGGCTCGCCTCCCGATTCCCGGATGCGCCTATCCATTTTGCCGGCCGCATCCGCATAACACCACGAGAGCAGGAAACGCGCATAGACAGCGTCACCACCGCCGTCGAGGCCACGCTCCAGAGCAGGGATAGCCTGTTCGCACTGCCCGGACTGCGCAAGCTCCACACCCGGGTTGCGGTCCAAAGTCTTCGCAGACGGCGTCCGTTGCTCATCTTTTTGTGCCTCGGCTTCATCGCCGGCGTCGCGATCGGCGCGTGCTAATTCGTTCCAAATCCCTGGTGCCTGGGGATCGAGCGCACCGGATTGCTGCAGCAGGTCGCGCTGTTTTTTCTCACCTGCGGGGTACGACCGCGCCTGCAGCCGATACTCTGCCGCCAGCCCTTTTTGCGAACTCCGTAATTGACCGGCCAATTGGCGAAAGCGCTCCAGCGTAAAGTCGATCCAGGCTTCGATTGCTTCCGCGCCGTCGGGCGCCACGGCCACGGCCTTCATGTAGGAGGCAGCCGCCAGGTCATAGTGGCCAAGCAGAGTCTGCGCCTCCCCCATGTACTCGTACGGGAAATCCTCTTTAGGACGGACGCGGCTGGCGGCTGTCAGGAACCCTAGTGCTTGCTGCGGATTGCCGGTACGCAGCAGGTCGATACCGATCAGCAGGTTCACAAAGTAGTCGTGCGGGTCCAGCTTCCAGGCTTGCCGCAGCAGTGGCAGCGCGTGGTTATAATCGGCCTGCTGGTGGTAGGCGAAGCCACGATGCAGCAGGGTCGTGAAGGCATCTTCCGCGCCTGGAGCCGACGCCACCACCAGCCAGAAAACAACCGCAGGAAAGCAGCGAAGCCTCATAGGCTTCTCCGAGGTTTCATGCTCGCAGCCTAACACTGCCCACACTTTTAGTGGGCGACGACCTTCCCCCAACGCGGCGATCATTCCGGGCCGCCGCCCGGCGGGGAAGTCACACCGCCTCGATCAAGAAGTCTTCGATTGAGTTCTGGATGAGTTTCGCTTTGTATTCGCCTATGCCTGGTTATTTCCTTTTCGGAGATGGCTGCTCAGGCCGGCGTAGCGCACTTCGCTTAGAAGAATCGTATTCGCTGGTGATCACCGATCGGGGGCCAGAGACAATTGTCGGGAATTGTCGCAGTGGGTGATCTAGACGAGGACTTTTGCTCAGCTCGAGGGTTTACTGGAATGGAAGCTATCTCAGGAGGAATTTCAATGACCCTAACTCTACAAAACACTGTTTTGGCGTTGTGCGTGGCGCTTACTGCAATTACCACCGCGTCGGCGCAACAGACAGCCACGTATACCAACAGGCGAGGCGACACTGTTACCGATACACGTGCCTTGCAAAACGGGCAGTACACGAACGACAAGACGGTCACTGCTCCAAATGGCAGTACGCACGCGAACGATTTCACCGCGAGCCGGAATGCTAACGGCCGTGTGGTTGCGTCCGATACGCGAACCGGTGCGAATGGAAGGGCGGTCAACAGAACAACAACGCATGGCTATTACGGAAACAAAACGACTGTCACTGGTCCGAATGGCAATTCGCGTACGTACCGTCGCAGACGGTAATCAAATGCACTCTCCCCTTTGTCATCTCGACCGAAGCGGAGAGATCTCTGTGTTGACGACCTCTCCTGGAAATGTTTTTCGACAGAGTGGTCATGGGCCTGCGGCCAGGCCGCAGGCCCGCCCAAGGTGATGAAAAACAGCTGTGAAGGGGACGGCCTTCAGGCCATTCATAAGTGATTGCAAATCCCGTCGACATTTCCCGACATAAGTGCATTTTCTTCCGAGTCAGAATAGGAGGATGCGGGGTTCTCATTGCACGTGAGAATCGTCCAGCGAAGATCCGCCCCTGTCCACGAAAGCCGAAGATCGTCTGATTTAACGCGACGAAGACTCGCAGCGGAGCCGTGCTTAGGCACATGTAGTTAGACCGGCATCGAGCATCAATCTGCAACCTCGGAGAGGAAATATTAGCCATGAACAATCACCGAACGAAATACCTCATCGAAGGAGCTCTCTTTGCGCTTCTGTTGACGTGCACGGCCCTTGCACAAACAACGCCTCCACAGGCTCCCGGCGCCTTGCCGCAAAAGATTCGGCAAATGCAGGAGGCCAACGCCAGGAATAAACAGCAGCTGCACAAGTACCAATGGATCGAAACCACCACCCTCACGATCCACGACGACCCAAGGCCGCCGAAGCGATCGATCTGCAAATATGGACCGGATGGAAAAGTGCAGAAGACTCCGTTGGGACAACAGGCGGCGTCCGCAGGGCGGCAAGGTGGGGGACTTCCGGGGCGCGGCGGCCTCGTCAGAGCGCTTGTCGTGAAACAGAAGAAGCAAGAAGCCCAAAAGGAAGTGGCGCAGATTCGCGCCGTGGCTGGAATGTACTTCCCCCTCGATGGGGCAAAACTGAAGCAGGCTTTGCAATCGGGTCAGCTGCATTTCGTAACCGGCGACTCCAATGAAGAGACTGTCGTGATCGACAATTATGCCAAGCATGGCGACCAGGTAAAGCTCACACTGAACCACTCCACGATGCAAATGGAACGGGTTTCCGTGAAGTCCTACGTCGAAAAACCCAAAGACGCATTGACGGCCGAGGTGCAGTTCTCGGCGTTGCAGGACGGCACCCGGTACAGGAGTTCTACTACGATTAACGCTCCATCGAAGAAGCTTTCGGTTGAAGCTGTGAACTCGGATTATTCCATACCGGCTAATTGATGCCCGGCATCGCGGATGGAACCCGCGATACGTCACAGACAAGAGGCAAGAAGCAGGCGGAGCTGCCCCCCCGGAGGTCTATTGTGAAGTGGAGTTTTCTTATCGTCTGACGCGCAGTCCCAGCCCGGACGAACAGCCGCCCGAGGCAGGTAGTTCGCAGTAGCAGCAGTGCTCTTAAGTAACAGCTAATCTTGCAAGGTAATCTTGCAAGATTAGCTGTCTTAATCTATCGTAATGTGATGCCGCCAAAAACCTTCGACATCGCAATAACGGACTTCGCCGAATCGATTGGTCTATTGCTACGTCGAGTTCGTGCGACCGCCACCTCTCATGAGCTTTCATGGAGCGAGGCTGGTGTTTTGAAGCGTCTTTCGAAGGACGGACCTGCGACCACCGCGGATTTGGCGCGCGTGCAAGGCATGAGGCCGCAGTCAATGCGTCCCATCCTCGCCACGCTCGAAAAGATGGGGTTAGTCGAGCGTAAGCCACATGCGACGGACGGCCGCCAGGTCAATATTCAGCTCACGGCCAAGGGTGCTGCCGCGCAAAAGAGTGCGGGGGATGCGAAACGAACATGGCTGGTGCAGGCTTTCTCCCAGCTCGACAAACGAGAACAAGAGATCATGTTCGAAGCTGGCAGGATCATGAGGCGGATGTTGGAAAGCGATCCGCGATGAACAACCGACAGCGGCCTTTACAGGGAGCTCCTGGGCGCGGCGCCAACCTGAGTGCCAGCGTGACAGCGCTTGCCAAATAATCTCATCTCCGAATTCGAAAGGAAGCCACAATGAATTGGTACCACTACATCGCTTGCTTTCTTGCCGGCGCGTTTTTCGCGAACTTCGTCCCTCATTTCGTGCATGGCATCTCTGGTGATGGTTTTCCAACGCCGTTCGCCAAGCCTCCCGGAAAAGGGCTGTCCTCGCCAACCGTGAATGTTATCTGGGCACTTGCGAATCTGGTCGTTGGCTACCTGCTGTTTCAGCTGGGAAGGGTTTCGAGCGGAGACGTCGTAGGACTCGTACTCTTCTTCGCTGGCATCGTCGCTATCAGCATCATGGGGAGCGTGACCTTCGCAACAAAACATGCCAAGTAGCAGGCGCACACAATAGGCGCAATATAAGCAAGCAGCGCGTAGGTGCGTTCATCGGTACAAACCTCGACGAGATCCTGCGCCGGCGTGGCGTAACTCAGGTCTTTCTGACAGGCGTTGCGACAGGCGCCGGTGTTGAAGCAGCGGCGCGCAGCGCTGCTGACTATGGCTATAACGTCGTTGTCGTCACCGATGCAATCACAGACAAGGACCGTGAGACACACCGTTTCTCGAAAAGATCTTTCCTCGGCTTAGCGAAACGGAGACCAGCGGGAACGTGCTGAAGCTCGCGACGTCTTCGTCCGGCGAGCGCGCTGCGCTCGCCGGATGAAGGGTTAGGGGAGCGTAGCGGAGTGGAGAGATCTGCGGTTTCTTCTCCAGTTCTCACGCAGACTCTTTAGCCCTGGATTTTCAAGGCCAGCGCTAAAGCGCATGATCAAAGTCGAACTTCTTTGCGCAACGCTGAAAGCGTTGCTCCCCCTGCTAAAGCAGGGGGCTCCCACCAAACTCAGGGCTCCTTTTGGGTTCTCACGCAGACTCTTCAGCCCTTGCCGCAGGTGGAGCCCGGCGAGAGACGAGCCAAAACTGCTGACGAAAGATGGTCGACGAAAGGCGAGCGAAATACGAGCAAGAGAACGGCTAGCAGAAGGCGGCGGGTCACTCGATGCGGAGGGCCTGCTGGGGGTCGAGGCGCGAAGCGCGGGTGGCAGGCATCCAGACGGCGAGGAGCGCGACCAGGCTTAATACGATCGGGACGGTTACAAATACCAAGGGATCCCAGGTTTTGACGCCGAAGAGGAAGCTGGCGATGAAGCGGGTAAGCCCGAAGGCCGCGCCGATGCCGATGACGACGCCAACGATGGCGAGGCGCATGCCATGCCAGACGACGAGCGAACGGATGCGGGAGCGGTCGGCGCCGAGAGCCATGCGGATGCCCATCTCCTGGGTGCGCTGCTCGACGGAGTAGGCCATGAGGCCGTAGATGCCGATGGCGGCGAGGATGAGTGCGGAGGCTCCGAAGATGGTGAGGAGGAGCATGTTGAAGTCCTGGCGCGCGGTGGACTGGCCGACGACTTCGGTCATGGGACGCACGCGGGCGACGGGGAATCCGCCGCTGACCTGGCGGAGCTGATTGGTGATGGCGGAGATGTACTGGTGGGGATCGCCGTGGGTGCGGACGAGCCAGACCATGGGGCCAATGTTGGAGTTGAGGGCGGTCATGCCGTCAGCGACCTGTGCGCTGGGGACGATCATGAGCGGGCGGGGATCGTTATTGAGGCCACCGTCGCGGATGTCGCCGACGACGCCGATGATCTGGCGGGCGGGCTCAGTGAACTGGGGCCCGACGCCTTTGCCGATGAGGAGCTGCTGGCCAACGGGATCGCCTTTGGGCCAGTATTTTTTCTCCATGGTCTCGTTGATGAGAACGACGCCAGGAGCGGAACCGGTGTCCTGCTCAGTGAAGGCGCGGCCGCGCAGGAGGGGAATGTGGAAGACGGCGAAGTAGCCTGGGGAAGCGCTCATCCACCCGGCGCCGCCGTTCCATGGAGATTTGCCGTCGGGGGCGCGGCCGATGATGTTGAAGGGCAGGCCGTAGCCGCCTTCGAGAGGAAGGCAGCAGGTGAAGGCGGAGACTTCGATGCCGGGGATGGCATTGAGGCGCTCGCGTCCGTTGTGGGCGACCTGGGCGACGCCGGCGGTCTTTTTAAACTGGTCGCCGGTGAGGGACATTTCGAGGGTGAGGACGTTGCGGGGATCGAAGCCGGGGTTGACCTGGCGGAGAGCAATGAAGGTGCGGATGAGGAGCGCGGCTCCGATGAGGAGGACGAGAGCGAGAGAGACCTCGCTGATGACAAGCAGGGAGCGGGCCTTGCTTTGGCGGAAGCCGCTGCCGGAGCGGTTGCTGCTTTCCTTAAGGGTGGTGTTGAGATCGGGGCGTGAGGCGCCGATGGCGGGGAAGAGTCCGAAGAGAATGCCGGTGAGGAGGGCGATGGCGAGGGTGAAAGCGAGGACGCGCCAGTCGACACCGACGGCGGCTCCATGTTCGCCGATGCGGGGAAGGCCGGCGGGGCTGACAGCGAGCAGGGCGCGAACGCCGGCGTAGCCGAGGATGAGGCCGAGGATGCCGCCGACGAGGGAGAGGACGATGCTTTCGGTCAACAGCTGACGGATGATGCGTGCGCGGCCCGCGCCCATGGCGGCGCGAATGGCGAATTCACGCTTGCGGCCGGTGGCGCGGACAAGGAGAAGGTTGGCGACGTTGGCGCAGGCGATGAGGAGAACGAAGCCGACGGCGCCAAGGAGGATCAGGAGGGACTTACGAGCGCCGGCGACGATGGAGTCGCGCAGAGGCTGGACGCCAAAGCTGGCTTTGGTGTCCATATCCTCGGGATGAAGGCGGCGATACTGGCCGGCGACGAGTTTGAGCTGGGCGTTGGCCTGGGCGAGGGTAACGCCCGGCTTGAGGCGGCCGGCGACAAGGAAATAGTGGCCGAGGTTGGTGCTGTTGAGTTCGATCTGGAAGGGGACCCAGATGTCGGCTTCGGGATCGGTGGCGAAGGATTTTCCGAGGACACCGATGATGGTGTAGGACTCATTGCTGAGGGAGACGCTGGTACCGACGATGTTGGGGTTGCCGCCGAACTTGCGCTGCCAGAAGCCGTAGCTGATGACCACGACGTGGCCGCCGTTGGGAGAATCTTCCTGGGGAGTGAAGCTGCGGCCGAGGATGACGGGCGCGCCGAAGAGGCGGAAGTACGCTTCGGAAACGTGGATGCCGTGGACCTGCTCGGGAACGGCGCCGGTGAGGTTGAAGCCGGGGCCACCGAAATCGTAGGCAGTGACATCCTGAAAGACGCTGGTCTGGGCTTTCCAGATGTTGAAGTTAACCGGCGAGCCGACGGGGCTGTTGCCCTGCGGAAAGGTGTTCATGAATTGCACCATACGGTCGGGCTCGGGATAAGTGAGCGGCTTGAGGAGGACGGCGTTGACGACGGTGAAGATAGCGGTGTTAGCTCCGATGCCGAGGGCGATGGCGGCGATGGCGGTGATGGTGAAGGCAGGGCTCGCGACGAGCATGCGGAGGGAGTAGCGGAGGTCTTGCCGGAAATCACCCATGATGGCACCGCCTTTAGTTATTTGGTTCGGGGAATACGGGCCGTACCGGGTGAGTATACGTCGCAACCCTGGAATTGGCTCGCTAATGTTACGCGTTGTAGCTCGACTTACTCCGCGCCTTTCCTGCAGAAGACATGATTGCCTGGAAAGTGGATAAAGAGTCGGTAACGTTAAGAACGACGATGAGCAGTTTATGGTGTCGCCGAGCGAAATGATTCCCTGAAGGACAGGACATGAGAACCTGTACCCGATGCAAGGGGGAACCAAGTTACCACACTGTCTCAAACTTCGCCTCAGCAGGGGCCAATCGCTCGAACTTGCCGAAAACCCGACTTTTCGGGAGCTGCGGACCAATGCGAAAGACGAATCGATTAGGGTCGCCGCGATTATAGTTCCCGCGCACTGCCGCTCTTCTCCAGCGACGCCTGGAGCTCGAGTATCTGCAACTGAACCTGCTTGAGTTCCACGAGAAGGTCAACCTTGCTTCGATAGATCCGGTACCTGAGATCTGTAAGCGCACTTGCAAAAACCAAGAGGCCTACCCCGAACCAGACAAATTGGTTCATAGCCGCACCGGTCTCATGCGCCCAGAACCAATTGGCAATCAGAATAGCGACTACACTCACGGAAGACACTATGGACGGCATCCTCTCCCAAAACAGCGCCTTCTCGTGTTTCGCCAACAGTGACGCCGTTTCTTCCCGGTAGGCTGCAAGATTCTCGGGCTGCGGCAGGCGCGCCAGCAAACGCTCGCGGATGTTGTCATTTTGCTTTTCCATAACCACCTCGTTTCAAAAGCTCCTTCATTGCTTTCTTTCCATAGAAAATGCGGGATCGCACCGTGCCTTCCGAGCAGCCCACGATCTTCCCAATATCGGCCATCGATAAATCCTCGAGAAAATGCAGCACCAGGACCTCGCGATGTTTCAGCCCAATCTCGCCCAGCGCCGCGTGAATCGCCGCCGCATCCTCTTCCGCAAACGACGGCTCTTCGGCCTCGTTGAAGCCCGCAAGCTCCTTCTCCTCGACCCGTTCGCGCGCGATTGTCCGCCGCATCCGGTCGATCGCAATCCCATGCGTCATGCGGTAGAGCCAAGCCCGCAGCGCGGCCGGCTCGCGCAACTCGCCAATCCGCCGGAAGGCTCTGATCCACACGTCCTGCAGCACGTCGAGCCCGCGTCCGGTTTGCCGGTCAGGCTGGTCGCGTAGTAGAGCAACGGTCGCTCCATCACGGCCACTAGGTCTTCGAAAGCTCCCGGATCGCCCGCCTGGCATCGCAGCGCCAGCCACTCTACCGTGCTCGATCCTCACTGTCCATATCGTCCGTTCACAGCATAAGTCGCAGGCCGAGCTACCAGCGTTCAATTTGCCCGCCAAAAAAGCCAAACGTGGTGCGCCCCGTCACCCCACCCGCACCAATTCTCCCTGGCGTTTGTTCGTAATCCTCGGTGCCTAGCTTCCGTTCTTCGTCGGCTTATCGATATGGCCAAGAACCAGCACAAACATTAGCAACGGCTGCGACGCCTTCGCCGGCGCTTTGCCTTCGCGCCCACTCTGTCGTCCTTCGATTTCTAATCCTCCTCAACAACTTGTTAGGGGTACCGAGCAATCAGCGTTCTGGAGCACTCTTGAGCGGGTCCGGACGCCCGTGTCGATTTGGCGACAATAGGATTTGGGTTCGCAGAAGCACGAACTTCCCCAAAAACGGGGATTTCGGCAAGTTCAAGCGGGCAATATCAGGCAAGCGAGTGGACCGGAAGTGGAGCTAGTCTTAGGAAGTAAGGGATTAGGATTGCACCAAACACCAATCCGCTCTCCGACTTTCCGTGCACGGCAGTTCTACGTTCATCGTTCACGCCCTATGGACCAAGTGATCGCTTGAGAATGGCTAATCGCCTACTGTGGAGATGACTGCCTCAAGGCACAGGACGCTAGTGATGTTCCTCCGAAGCACTGGAAGGAAGATGTAGCGCTAATGCAGTTCCTACGAAGCCTCTCATCGAAATTATGTGGCGTTAGGAGAGTCCGTGTACCTTACTGGCTAGCACAGCATCCTCTGCGCCACATAACTTCGTGCATCACATAAGAAATCAAGCTGGACGGCCTTTCATTTCGAGAGGGATCTGTTGATCAAGGGTTTACGCGGCGGAGTTAGGATTCCGTTTAAACTCGTTAAACTTCTCTGCGAACCGGTCGATATCGGGCTTTTGTATATAGTAAGGCGTGGACAAGCGGATCCCATTGGGCACTCCGCCGCCGCCCCGAATGCGGATCTTGTATCGCGACCATAAGGCCAGCTCGAGAGGATGGATCGGAATTGGCGGCACAGCCACCGAGACCATGGCGCAGCGAAATTGAGGATCCAAGCTGGTTACGTTTTCAGCTCCGCAGGCCTTCATCTTCGACCACATATAGTCACTGAGCTGGCGATGGCGCTTTTCAATGCGGTCGATCCCGATTTGATTGGCAAATTCGATCGCCGCCCTTAATCCGTATAGCTGTCCCAGATTCGATGAACCGACGTGCTGAAATCGCTCCGCGCGAATTGCCGTATTATCCCATTCTCCGCTGGTTATGGTGCTCCACATGCGATCAATCAATTCGTCGCGCACATAAAGAAATCCCGAGCCCTTCGGCGCCATCAGCCATTTGTGAGGGCTTGAACCGTACATATCGCAACCGATGTCGCGGATGTTGAGCCGCATCGCTCCCGATACCTGAGCGCCATCAATCATGGAAACCAATCCTTTGGTGCGCGCCAGAGCGCAGATTTGCTTCACGGGTTGAACTACGCCTGTAGTGGTGGTGACGTGGCTGGTAAATAGAATCCGCGTACGCGGCGTGATCGCATCGTTGATGCGATTGAGTAAATCGGAAGCATCGGTCAGCGGCTTAGGAATTTCGTACTCTTTTACGACTATGCCGTACCGTTTCGCTCTGAGCCGCCATGGCCCTTGGCCGCTGGGGTGTTCCTGATTGCTGATCAATACCTCGTCCCCCGGCTTCATGTCGAGACCGTTCGCCATGTAGCTGTTGGATTCGGTGGAATTCCGAGTGAGCGCGAGTTCGTCGCGCGTGATCCCCAGAAATTGCGCCAGCGGATCGCGAACCTCGTTCGACGGGAAGTATCCCCAAATCGGCCAGTCCTCAGGGTCCACGGGGTCCAGTGCTTCGGTCTTGTAATAGGTTTCAAAAACCGCTTTCAAAACAGGAAGAGGGCAGGACCCGATGGTACCGTTATTCAGGAATATCTCGTCCCCGGGAATAATGAATTGCCGTCGAATCTGCTTCCAGTATTCATCTTCGTTGCTGTCGAACAGGCTGTTGTCCGGCATCGGTGGGGTGGCAACGTGAAGTTCTTCGGCAAAGGCAGGAAAGTGCGGGGATGAGATGCCGGCAGCGCCGGCAAGTGCAAGCGCGCTTTGTAGGAAGCTTCTACGGTCCATGAGCAATACCTCCAGGCCGCGGTTCGCGGCATAAGGAAGACAGGGATGAGAAGCGCGAGCGACGTTGCCCGCGCACGGGTGCTCCAGCAGGTCGACTATCGTTAGAGTGAGCCGCTGACCAATGCGGCCGTTCCATGAAAGAAGCGGATGCACATGGAGGACCTCGCCCCACCATGGCAATAGTCAAATACTATACCCCGGAAGCCGCTCATCGCTTCCGGTGACCCAAGAGACGATCTACAGCTCGAGGGAAACCCGGCATATTACTTCTTGCTCATCCCGCAGGCAAGCTGCTGGCTTAGGGGATCTAATGTGAGTTTAAATCGCTGCGAATCATGAAGTCACCCCGTACATTCCTGGAGCCACAAAGGAGCGTGGTCCCGACGTCCCCATCTGCTCTATCTTTCCCCATTGGCGGCGAGAGGGAGTGCTGTGTTGTACCTCACCTGCTTCAGCGCGACGCTTGACTGAATGTTACCGGCTCCGGGGATCTTAGATACGGCCGTGACAAACATTTGGAATTCATTTAGGTCCGAGACCACAACACGGAGTAAATAATCCGAGCTGCCAGTCATTAGGTAGCACTCCATGACCTCGGGGCGCTTCGCAACCGCCTTCTCAAACGCAACGAGACTTGCCTCGACCTGCTTTTCCAAGCGAATCTGGACAAAGACGTTCACCCCAAGGCCCACCGATTCGGGGTCCAAAAGCGTAACATACCGGCGGATGAAACCATCGCAGCTCTAGCCTTCGGACACGCGCCAGGCAGGGAGATGGAGACAAGTTGACCTGCGAGCTCGACGTTGTCGAGGCGCGCATTCTCTTGTAATTCCGTCAGGATCTTCCAATCGGATACAACCCAATCGAGCTTGAGGCGATCCAATAGGCGGGCATCGTGTTTGTCGCGGACTATCGATTGAGTGCTGTTTAAAGAAGAAACCCGGGTTCAAAATCGGAAAATGCGAATCAAGGAGGAGCATATGACACTGTGGCGTAATCCTGCAGATAGCTTCTTAACCGGGTTCCAGTGGTGCATTCAACGGGGACTTACATGCGCAACGTTGGCGGCCGTGCTATTCGCGGGCGTCACATCGCAGGTACTGCTTGGTCAATCCTACTATGGAAGCCTTAG
This sequence comes from uncultured Acidobacteriaceae bacterium, assembly GCA_963717225.1. GTDB lineage: Bacteria > Acidobacteriota > Terriglobia > Terriglobales > Acidobacteriaceae > PALSA-350. The sequence goes on from CAVQWB010000019.1 coordinate 939,975, forward strand.
GGGCATCGTCAGGGACCAGAACGGCGCCCTGGTGCCAAGCGCAAAAGTAACTCTGACCGATCAATCTACCAGCATCACTCGTGAAACCACGACCTCGGCTGACGGTGAATATACTTTTAACGACGTAATTCCGTCCACGTATTCTGTTGCCGTTCAAGTTACAGGATTCGAGAAGCTGCTGCACACCAATGTGTATATCCCCGTTCAGCAGCACGTCAGTCTCGACTTGGCGCTTCATGTCGGCGGAGTGGCGCAGACAGTTGAGGTCGAAGGGGGCGCTTCGGTGATTGAGACGGAAAACGCGTCGACGGGTCAGGACCTCAGCGGAAGAAATTTGGAGACGCTTCCTAATATCGGGCGCAATCCCTTCATTATGGCCAAGCTCGGTCAAAATGTAGTCATGTTTGGCGATCCCGTCATGAACCGGATGGAGGACCAGAGCACGACAGCTCTGACCTCGGTGGGCGGTGGGATGGGAAACCAGGGGAACTATCTTCTCGATGGAGTGTCGATCAGTGACTGGGACAACCGCCCGATCATCATCCCGACAATAGAAGCGGTGGAGGACGTGAAGCTTCAGGTCAACACTTACGATGCCGAGATGGGACGAACCGGTGGAGGCGTATATAACACCATTCTAAAGTCGGGCACAAATGAGCTTCATGGAGCCGCGTACGGCGCCATCCGGCGGAACGCCCTGGATGCGAACCTGTTTTTTAACAATAGGGCCGGCATTCCCCTTGGCGCCATACCGAACGATAACTGGGCAGGCTTCCTGGGCGGACCGGTTTGGATTCCGAAGATTTACGACGGAAGGGGCAAGACGTTCTGGTTTTTTGCCCTCGAGGGTTACAACGATGGCTCAGCAGCCTCGCAAAGCTTCTACGTTCCCACCGACTTGGAGAAAAGCGGCGATTTTTCCCGATCGGCGACAGCCAGCGGAGCGCCGCTGGTCATCTACGATCCTTCAACCACGGTAGCGAATCCAGATGGTTCTTACACTCGCGCCCCATTTCCAAACAATATAATTCCAGCCGGAAGAATCAATCCCGTGGGTAGTAATATTGCAGGTTACTATCCTAAGCCCACAACGCAGCCGGCCTTTTATGGAGATAATGACATTACTGCCAGCTCGTCTATCTCCGACCGGGCAAGAGAGTATGTTTTTAAGGTGGATGAGCAGCTCTTCAGTTGGTGGCGCGCCAGCGTGAGCTATCTGCATTGCGTGACGTCAGAGCCGGGGAACAATTTTTTCGGCGGCCCTGCGGCGCCCGACCAGTGGACGTTAGGACGCAAAGAAGATGTTACCGCTGTCAACAACCTGATTACGATTTCACCAACGACAGTATTGGCTATTCGATATGGCCAGAACCGTTTTCCGAATCATTTCTACACCACGAGCGAGGTTTCAGGCTTCGATCCAACCACCCTGGGATTCCCCGCTTCCTATGTTTCGCAGATGCAGGGGCATGCCTTCCCCAACATCTACGCCTCCACAATCCTGGCGGGAGACTCGCTTTCCAATGCAAACCACTCTCTCGTGAATCTCTATAGCAAGAACTTTTCCACAATGCTCTCGAAGACTCGAGGCCGCCACAATCTCAAAGCGGGTTTTGAGTTCCGGCTCATCGCGGTGAGCGGATCTGGTTATGGTGATATGTCCGGGGCCTTTACCTTCAACGGCGTCTTTACCCAATCAAGCCCCACCAATGCCGTCGCGGGCACTGGCGCGGATCTGGCGGATATGTTGCTCGGCTATCCGGAACAAGGCGACACGATTCTCGTGGATAAGCTGACCAATTACACCCATTATTACGCAGTCTTCGGTCAGGACGATTTTCGTGTGAGCCCGCGGCTAACTGTAAATCTTGGCTTGCGCTGGGAGAGGGAGCTCGGCTTCCGGGAAATTCAAAATCGGAACTACGTGAATTTCAATGAGCAAGCTACCAACCCGTTGTCGTCGCTCAGCGGAACCGCCACGTACGGAGTGCTTGAATTTGCCGGTGAGGGCGCGAATCCGGTGGGCGTTGGCGATCCCAACCTTAATAAATTGGGACCACGCATCGGCGCCGCATATCAAATCAACGAAAAGACGGTCTTCCGTGGCGGCTACGGCATCATTTGGGCGCCGCAGTCGACTCTCGGCAGTCCTTATGCCCCAGCGGCTTTTTCCGCAACGACACCATATGTTGCCACAAACAACGGCTTTGCAACCTCGGCGAATTCGCTCTCCAACCCCTTCCCCGCGGGTCTTATCAAGCCGGTCGGTACAGCGGCTGGCTCCCTCAGCGGAATCGGCCAGAACGTCTCGGTCTGGTCTCCGGCTGCGAAGTCTCCCTATATTCAGCAGTACTCGTTTGACATCCAGCGTCAGCTCCCCAGCGGAATCGCCCTCTCAGTCGGGTATCTGGGATCGCGCGGGACACATCTCGCTTGGAACCAAAACCAAAACGTACTGGACCCGACTTTCTTTTCTCAAGGCACTCAATTGAACAAAGCGGTTCCCAATCCCTTTTATGGTAAGGGGGGCACCGGCGTGATCGGAAACGCAACCATCCCCGCCTATCAACTGCTTCTTCCTTACACCGCTTTCGGCAACGTGACCTTTTCCGCTACCGACCTGAACCAGTCCCGTTACGATTCGTTGGTGATTAAGGCACAGAAACGCATCAGTTACGGAGTCAGCTTTCTGGCCACGCTGACATGGGCGAAAAGCTTCGACTATGCCAGCGCCGGGAATGTGTTGATGGCCGGCCCCTCGGGAGTTCAAAATCCGTTTGATCTTCGGGCCGAGCGCTCGTTGTCTCAGTTCAACGCCCCGCTGGTCTTCGCTACAGCGGTCACGTATGCACTGCCTTTTGGCAGAGGCCAGCAATTTCTAAACAACAGCAATGTGCTGGTGGACGGTCTTCTGGGGGGATGGCAAATCAACGGAGTTGGGATTTACCGCACAGGGTTTCCCATCCCCATCGTGCAGAACCAGAATTTAAACTCCGCTTTTGGCTATCCTGGCCAGCGGCCCAATTTCACCGGTGTCTCACCGAAAGTGCCGGGCAGCCTCAACTCAAAACTGAAGCAGTTCATCAACCCGGCCGCATTCTCCATGGCCCCTCAGTTTACCTTTGGCAACGTGAGCCGGTTTCTCCCCATGCGCGGCCCCGATGAGGCAAACTGGGATGTATCGGTCTTCAAGACGGTGGCTGTTTACAAGGAGCTTTTGAGAGCCCAGTTCCGGGCGGAGGCGCTCAATGCCTTCAACACCCCGGAGTTCAATGGTCCGAATAACCAGTTCGGTACCTCCACCTTTGGCCAAATTACTTCGCAGGGAAACTCGGCGCGGCAGCTGCAGATTGCCTTGCGCTTTATGTGGTGATTCACGATAGCCGTCTCGGTCTGACATCCGCGGGCGGAGTTGATCTCTCTGATTGCCGCGGATGACCATACGTCAAACAGACGGCCTGGAAGGTTCGGAAGCAGTTCAGATTGGGCTTCGACTGCATGTTGGATTGCCATCGAACGCTTGGAAAGGGTGACAGGCGGGATGTTCACCCCAATCGGTGAGGTCTAGCAAAGATATCGTCCCGTCCGTCCCCGGGTTTTCCCCGGGTTTTCCCCCCCCGGGTTTTCCCCCGGGTCTCCCCGGGTTTCCCCGATCGATTCCGTAAGGGGAACACCGAGAAATACGAGCCAGGAGCAGAGCCGGAAAGGCGAATCTCCTCGGACGGGTTGTGTTCCGCACAGCCAATTGGAAGGTCGAGCGCATTGGAAATTAAACCATAAGAAGTTTTGGATCGGCGCACCAACCAATCCTGGAATGTCGGCATAGGCTGTCCTACTTTTATCTAGACTCACCATGCTTTGCGACAGTCGCCTTGAGTGATGCCAGCATTTCACGTCGCAAAATTGCATTCAAGCGCGATTGGTAGCCTTTGCCATGAGCACGCAGCCAATGCAGCACGTCGGAATCGATGCGCACAGTTGTTGAGGTTTTCGTAGGCCGATAAAGCGGATTTCGCACTGCCTTCTTCCAGAAACCCTCTTGCAATCGCGGAATATCGCTGTAGTCGATCTCGCTTTCCGGCTTGGCCCGGAGCGCCTTCAACTCCGCTTTCTGCGCTGCTGTCAGTGCGGGGGGATTGGACAAATCGATCTCATAATTAACCATTTTCTTCTTCATAACGTCTCCTTTCCCTGCGGTTGCCACGTCTTGCCGAGATGATGCGGATTACTTCGATATCGTCCTGTTCTCGCACGGCATGAGCCACCGTGAGCGTTAGTACACCCTCGACAACCCCTATCGCCTGCCATCTCTCTTCGCCGTTTTCAATACGCTCTAGCTTCACTAGGGCACAAGGGTCGGTAAAGACACGGGTCGCCGTCTCAAAGCTCACGCCGTGTTTTCGTAAATTGTTGGCCGCTTTGGTTGGATCCCATTCATACATATATGTTACTACATTATTGTAGTTTTCCGGGTACTGCTGCTTGCAGAGTGATTCCAATGGGCCGGGTTGCTGCGCCCTTTCTGGTACAGTTCAGCCGATTGAGCCCCGGACGCTGGAGGATATAGGATGAGCCGTGCTCAGAGGCGCTCTGAGGGCCATTGGAAACGACACTATTACGGTCCTGCCGGTTAACGTTTGGCTACGTAATTGCATTATATTGGTTTAGCAAAAAGCCGATGAAACTGTGCGACGATAGGTAGGCTGACAAAGATCCAAAGCAGAAGCGATCATCGTGACGACCAAAGCATAGTCAAAGCCGAATTGCTCGTCTGGGCACGAGAGCGCGCCAAAGTCACGGCTGAAGCGGCAGCGAAAGCCGTCAATGTAAAGCCGGAGACCTTGGCTGAATGGGAGGCTGGCGCAGAAACGCCAACCCTGAACCAGCTCCGCGCGTTGGCGACTTGCTACCGGTTCCCGCTGGCGGTGTTTTACCTCCCCAAGCCGCCCAAAGACTTTGCGCCGCTGCGCGATTTCCGCCGGTTGCCGGACGCCGGCAGCGAAGAAATAATCAAACTGACCCACTACCGCGACACGACACCTATTTCCCTCAAAGGAGAAGGAAACGACGCAAAGTACTTGAAGAATCTGGTTACGGATCGCAGCAAAATACACTCCCGACGGTGAATAAGTACCATGTCACCGGATTTCCCTTCACCTTCACATCCGAAATGATTGCCCGCAGAATATCCCGGTTTTCTTCCGCAGATCGCGGACAAACCGGCGTACGCTGTACCTTTCCGGTGCAGCGTACGCCAACAAGGTCAAAAATCATACTTCAGCGCGAGTTGAAAGAAGCGTGCATCGGGCGTATAGGCTCCCAGTGAACGTGCGGCCGTAATGTAACCGCTGCTGCTGTTGTTAGAAAGGGCCGACGGAGTACCGTATGCAGGCGTGTTGAAAACATTAAAGGCATCTACGCGGAATTGCACGCGTTGTTCGTTGAATGTCCTGAAGTCCTTGAATAGAGAAACATTTGTGTTGTTGTATCCCGGTCCGTAAGTCTGAAACCGGGGGGGACCGAGATAGCTGATTGCGTCTGAAGTGACCGTTCCAGTGATCTGGTTTCCAGGCACTGGGTTCGCAAACGCGCAAGGGTTGTACCAATTCGTCAGGTTGCGCACCTTCGCGGGGCACGCGATACTTGGATTGGTTGCGTTGGGTCGGCCGCCGCCTTTGAACGGATCACCTACCTTGAAGGCAAAAGCGTTTCCGCCCGCCGCCGTCGTGATGTTGGGTGTGATGGAGATTGGGCTTCCGGATTGTGCCGCAAAGGTAAGGGCTGCTGACCAGCCGCCAATGAACAAGTCAGAAATCGCGTTCTTGTTCGCAAACTGTCGTCCCTTGCCAAATGGCAAAAGGTAGCTACCATTAAAGGTGACACGCTGGCGAGTATCGAAATCGGAATTTGCCGTCTCCTGGTTCAGCGGAATCATTCTCAGGTTTCGAAATGACGTATCTCCCAAACCAGAATCGCCATTATCGAGCGAATGTGAGTAGGTATAGCTCGCAAGGAAGCTGAGACCGGACGTGAAGCGTTTCTCAAGAGCGGCCTGAAGCGCATGATAACTAGTTGTTCCCTCGTAAAGGTTGTAAACGATTGTCCCTAACTGGGGGAATGCTGAATAGGGTTTGGTATTTACACCTGGAGCAGCAAGCACGGCCGGCGCGTTGAATCCTGTTGACGTCGGATTGAGGTGCATGCGCCGGCCCACAGAGCCCACATAACCGATTGTGGCACTCACGCTGCCAGAGACGGCATATTGAGTCATCAGATTCCATTGCTCACTGTAGCCATCTCGATAATTCGCGTCCTTGCCAACTAACGTTGGAAGCGAGACAGGGCTCTGAGGCCCCGGACCCGCTAGATTGGCAAATCCGGCCGGAAGGGTAATTCCATTCGTGTTACATGGAGAACCGAATTTGCAGGTGGGAGCAATATAAGAAGAGGTCGATTCGAAGGGGTACTGCTGTCCCAGTGTACCTCCAGTGTTTTCCAACCCTCCGTAGAACATCCCGAAGCCAGCGCGGATGACCAATTTATCCGCTGCCCGGTAGGATATGCCGACCCGCGGGGATAGCTGAGTCTTTGAGCTGTTGCTAAGGCCACGATTGTTGGTGAATTGGATGGCTATGTTGTCCTGGGCTGCAATCGAATAGAAGCTTGTTGCAAGAGGGAGGTTAATCCACCTCATTGGCAGCAGGAAACTAGCTGTGCCGGTACCCGTACCCAGGCTAGTTACGACCAGGTTCGCTTGCCGATCGCGGATTTCGAGATACGGTTGATAGTAGTCGTATCTGAGGCCGATGTTGAGGACCAGGCGTCTGGTTGCATTCCAGTCATCCTGAGCGTACCCTCCCATGTACCAATGAAGATGATCTACATTGTTAAGTTGCGATAGATTGGCGGAGTTCTGATAGTCCGCTATAAAGTCAGCAACTCCGTATCCAGTAAAACTTTTTCCTGGATAACTCGTGTAGAGCCCGGTGTAGCTATAGGTGCCCCTGGGTGCCTGGATTTCCAGGTAGCTGAAGCGAACGCGTTCGAAATCTGCGCCAAAACGAAGCGCATGGCTGTTATGAATAACCGTAACGTTATCCAGAATCTGGAAAATGTTATCGTGCTGCAAAGCAGGATAAAACGTGGGGGATCCAAAGCCGTTGATGCCGCTTATGGACACGGCGGGAAGACCGCCATTGTTCGGTCCATATGGGATTCCCCCCAGCCCTAACTGAGGTGCATGGTTTATATCAGGGTTAAGCTGCGTGTGCGCGATCACCATGAGGCTTTCGCCGAGGCGAAATTCGTTGGTGATCGTTGGACTGAATGTGTGAGTCTCGCTCAGAACAACCTGTTCCACCTTTGACGCAAGATTGTCTCCACCAAATGAACTTCCATCCAGGGCGGGACCAAGCGGCGGAGGAATGTTGCCGCGGTCGTTGCTATAACTCATGCGGCTAAAGGCTTGATCTTTTTCGGAAGCGTTCCAGTTAAGTTTGCCGTCCCATTGGACAGTATTGTCAACTGTGTTCTGATTCGCGGTGTAGTTGTTGTAGGTACGCCCGTTGTTCGTGTTAGGGAGAGGATAAAGCGACAGAATATTCTGGGCGACGGCACTCAATTGCTGCGCGCAAAAGACATTGTTGTTTCCGTTACACGATAAAGGAGCCGTGCCGCCAGTGCCCGGCTCGTACAGTTGGACTGGCTGCTGTCCGGTGAGGGTTGAGTTTAGCAGTTCGCTGAAGTTGCCGGCTCGCATTAAGGGTGTCGGCACGGATACAAAGACCGGATTTCCGGAAATGATCCGATTTGCCTCCCCATCCGCAAAGAAGAAGAGGCGGTTTCGGATCATCGGGCCACCGATGGTGGCGCCGAACTGATTCTGGTGATACGCGGGAACGCTTTGAGCATTGAACTGCCGCGCGTTGAGCGCGTCGTTTCTGAAATACTCCCATAGATCACCGTGGAGGGAGTTGGTGCCCGTCTTGATTGCCGCATTGACCACAGCGCCGCTGGAATGCCCTAGCTGAGCGTCATAGGAGATCGTTTGAATTCTGAACTCGGAAAGCGCGTCAGGCGGGGGTTTAATTGTGTAGCTCGTACTGTTAAGAAGATCAGCAGCGGTGCTGTTGTTATCGATGCCGTCCAGGATGTAGTTGTTTTGCTCGGGGCGTTGTCCGTTTGCGTCGAAGTCACCAGTAGATTGGCCGCGTGATCCGGATGAGGTTGCCGGAGCGACGCCAGGCGTTAGCTGGGCTATAAATGTGTAGTTGCGGCCGTTCAATGGAGTATTGTTGATCGTGGCCGAGCTGAGTACCTGCGCAACGGAGGCATCTTGTGTCTGAAGCAGTGGGACCTCCGTCGCAGATACCTGAACAGACTGCGACGCGGCTCCTACGTTTAGCGTCAGGTTAACTGAGAGTCTCTGATCGACCCGAACCTCCACGAAATGCATCGTGGAAGAGGCGAAGCCGTTCGCAGAAGCTGTGACGTCGTAGGTGCCCACTGGCAGCGGAGGGAAAGTGTACATGCCATTGGCGTCGGCATTCGCGTGCAGTCTCCGCCCGGTACCGACGTTCAAGACATCAATCGACGCCTTAGGAATGACTGCGCCAGTAGTGTCCGCAATAACGCCTGTGATCGTTCCCTGGTCAACCTGCGCCTGTGGGATTCGAACCCCCAGCTCAAAGATCAAAAGCAGGATTGTCACCAAGCCCCTTATTTTTCCGCTCATTTGGATGGGAATCTGCGCTCGATTCGACAGGGTCCCTTTTATCTCAACTTTTTCGGTCATCTCATCGCCTCCTGGGTGTCTGGACGGCCTTGCTGAATAGCTTCTGACCTCGAATTCAACCGGACAAAGACCCTTTCTCATTTCGGTCCCCGATGAGACACGATTCTTCCCGCGTCTGTAAGGTGGATTACGGTACGCCGATGACTTGGATTCCATCGTGTCGTCTCCCCTTCACCTCAAGCTGCTGATTCAATGATATTTAGGTCTTTATTCAAGCGAATTCCCGGTGGTTGCTTTGGGCCGCGAGCAGGCAGATTTGGCAGGTACAGTACCTCACGACATGGGGGTAGTCGTCCCCGAAAATTAGGTATATAAAGCTTGGCGGGAGGCACCGTGCGATACATCGAGGTTGAACCGGAGCAGGCTCTGATTGATAAGGCACTCGAGGATGTGCTAACAGGGTCTGTTTTTCGATCCAGCCGGCAATGTCAGGCTCTCCTACGCTACATCGTCGAACATTCCAGGGCGCATCGAGGGGAGATGCTTCGCGAACGTGTGATCGGAGCGAGTGTGTTCGGCCGCGCTCCGGACTACGACACAGGAAATGATCCTGTAGTCCGCAATCGAGCTGCGGAACTCCGCAAACGGCTCGCGCAGCATTACATGCGGACTCGTGGTTCGCAAGGAGCGATAAGAATAGACATTCCAACTGGATCCTATCGAGCGATCTTCGAAATTGCGGATGAGCTTGAATCTCGGGGTGCGCTTCCTGTTCACGAACCCAGCGCTGATCTTTCGGAGAATGTCGTCGTTCAGAAGGCAGTAGGTAATTCAGGGGATCGTACGTCCGAGATCTCCCTGTTCGATGAGAATTCTGCCACTGATCCGGTGTCTAGCGCTCAAGACATGAGTTCTCAGGGGACCCGCTCAAGGTGGACCAAATGGGTAGTTGGTGTCGCGGTGGCGGTAGTCGTATTGCTGGGGGCGGGATGGCTTACCATCCACCAAGTGCGAGTAGTGCGTCAAAGACCATTTGATGCATTCTGGGCGCTCATGATGGATACGCAACACCCTGTCCTGATCATTATGGGCGCCAATCGCGTATACCGTCTCAACTATGATTTCCTGGACCGCTATCGGGTCGAGCATCACGTCGAAGACACAAATTATGAATCCTTCATCGACCTGAAAAAAGGGGACGTGATTGACGAGAGCCAATTGAGGAAGATTGAGTTAATTGGATTTGGTGACGCGGCCGCCGCGGCTCGAATAGCATCAACGTTAACGCGGTTCAATAAGCATTACGATCTGCGCTACGGAGGCGATATCGCCGTAACGGATTTTCAATCCTCTCCGGCATTTTTGATTGGAGGGTTTAGTAACGTTTGGACGCTCGAAGTGATGCGTCAGCTGCGCTTCCAGTTGGAAGGCTACGATCATATCGTGGATAAAAAGGATCCGAGTCGCTCTTGGAGGCGCAAATCGGACTCCGGGACACTTGCAGGCGACGACTACGTTGTGATCTCAAGACTCATTAAGCCGGAAACTGGAAACTTTATCCTGGCAATCGGAGGCATTGATACCTACAGCAATCAGGCGGCAGCGGACTTCCTGTCTGATCCGGACAGGTTGGACGCGCTACTGAAAACCCTACCAACGGGATGGGAGCGAAAGAATATGCAGATCGTTCTGCATACTAACGTGGTGAAGGAGGTCCCCACAGCGGTGAACGTGGAGGCGTGGGACATTTGGTAATCCCGTTACGATATTCCGCTCCCTGTTTCTCTAGTAACCAATTTCGAATGGCTCATGAAAGTGCTGGAGCGCGCTGTCGTTTTTTGAATCCTTTTTACTTACATCATCCCTTGAGACCATCAACGCGGTGCGTTGAGCGCCGCAAGAGATTACTTTTCGAAGAGATCCAGATCGATCGAATTGCCCATCAATTGGTAGCCCGCGTCGCCCGGATGGAGATGGTCGTCGGATCCAGCTTCCGGTGCCATCGCGGCTGGATTTGCCGGATCCTGAAGCACTCTGTCAAAATCGATCACAGCATCAAAGTTGCCTGATGTGCGAATCCAGTGGTTGACAGCGCGTACCATCTCTTCACCAGCCGGCGAGTCATAGTGTGCTCCTCCATAAGGTGTAAGCGTCGCTCCGATCACTTTGATGCCGTGCGTGTGTGCACGCTCTATAATCTGGGTATAGGCCTGAATAAGCTGAGCGACGGTCACTGGATCGTTTGCACCTTCTAGTGCAGTAGTACGCTGGATGTCGTTGATCCCCTCGAGAATTATTAGATACCTGACATTCGACTGTGAGAGAACATCCCGGTCCAATCTCGCAAGAGCGTTCTGTCCAGCTCTGTCGTGAAGAATTCGATTTCCGCTAATCCCTTCGTTTAGGACGCTTAGCTGGCCTGTTTTTCTGTTCGTATCGAGGCGCTTTGCGAGGACATCTGGCCAGCGTAGATTGGCGTCACGTTTGCTGTGGGCCCCGTCAGTGATGCTGTCACCTAACGCGACGACTGCACCTGCTTTTGTACGCGAGTCCACTTCCACGCCCTTCAAAAAGGGCCAAGAGTAAATCTCCTCAGGTGAGTCCAGGTGCAGAAAACTCGTCGCGTTTCCATGAACGACATAATTGGTCTGATTTGCAAGCGCATGAATCGTCGCATTTTGCATGTGTTGGGCCGGGATGAAAATGCTCACTGCGAGGTCCGTCAATGACGCTAGCTTGAACTCGATCGGATCACTCAGAACCATTGCTCCCGACGGAATGACGATAGACGGTTGGCCACCAAATGTGACGCTATGGATCGTTGTGCCGCTAACGTCACTCTTGCCGGTACTGAGTGCCACTGCCGCAGCACCGATCGCCAGGGGATCGTCTCCAAATTCGTTACTGAGTACAATTCGGATGCGATCCCCGCCAAGCGTTACGTGCACAATTTCGCGGTAGGTAAGATCGGACGCGCCAAATTGAGCGACATCATTCTTCATTGAGGAAGGAGCTGCAGCCCATGTACCGACCCAGTGGTCTTGGGATCGGGCAACGACGGCTGAGAATGCGACCGGGACGAGTAGAAACGAGAGAAAAGTCGTTTGCGAAAACCTTAGCGGCGACATATTGGGGTTGGCCCTTTGCTCTGAGGTGTGTGATTCACTGGCGCGCCTGAGAATTCCACGTGTTCAGCGCGCAAACTCAAGAACAAATAAACTCAGCCAAGATCCCTGTTGTAAGGTTCTGTACGGTACGATTAAGAGCTCGCAACATAACTCTTTTAGCATGAGTAGCTTATAGATGCGCGGCGCGGAATAACCGAATGGATGGTTGGAGTACAGTACCTCGCCTGAAACCCTTAGTCAATCCATTGGCAGAACGTCGCCCACACTTTGACGAGATGTCAAGCAACGCGGATTTCCCTGCCACGTCTCCAGAATGAGCAAAGATGGCGAGTGTATGCGGTTGGCTGCATACACCTGTTACGGCGAAGCCAAAGGAGATTTGTGGTCAGGAGATTTGTGGTTAAAGAGCGCCGGGATAAGCCGGCACATTGTAGGGGATGAAAGAGGCCCACAGGAAAGGAGAAGCGACTCCATTCTGGCCTCGAGTCTTGCCTGTGGTTCCGCGAGGAAACATAGCGAAGCGTAGACAGAGGTACTGGCGGGCTGGACGATTGAGCTTCGAAAATATGCAACCGAGTGCCGACCCCTTTCTGACGGTGGACTGAAGAGGGACAGACTGAGTAACCACCATATCTCCGATTAAGGGGTTACTCCGTCAGTCCCTCTTAAGTCCATCTCCCGGTCTATTACCACGTACCGACATGAGACTCACCGCCGGGGAATCCTCCTGGTGGCGCCTGAAGAATCAGGTTTCCGGTAAGTCCCCCACCTGGAGGGTGATGGGCAGGCAAGTTACTGAAAATCCCGTTTTCACGGGAACGCCGCTTCAGCGCCGAATTGCCACCTATGCGAAAAGCCGACTTCGCGCCATTTACCCCTGAGTGACGCAAGCCGGGGTCTTTGCGGCTCTGAAGCGCGTCAAGAAATCACTATGTCTCTCGGAGAAGGCAAGGAGCATATTGAGCGAGCCACACCCGAATACATCCCGCTCGCTTCGCACACTCTGGTTCTGCGTACCCGACGGGAAGTCCGGGAGGAGCTTGAACGAGTAAGAGCCCGCCGCTCGCTCTTACGTCGAACGTTGCTTCCCTCTTTGTTATGTATGGGGATCGGCCTTCTCATAATGCTCCACTCTGAATTTGCGAAGTCCTGGATCTGGCAAGCTCGAGTCGCTTTACTACTGGGCGCTCGCGGTGCTTATACCTTGGCTGGTTGTACGCAAGGAAAAGAAGTACACCAGCCGGCAGTTGCTCTAGCTGACGCCCCGGATGCTCGTTTCCCATCTATGGCGACCGCTGGTGGCACGAGGAACTTACCGGAAACCCCGTTTTGCGGGAACTCCGCGCAGCGCTACAATTAGGCAATGTCGGGAGGCTGTCATGAACCGGTCCTCTGTTCTCATGGCCCTCTTTCTGCTCGGTTCCACGAGCTTCTGTCAGGCAGTCAACACCTCGGCCACCACACCTTCTAGCCACAGTCCAGAACTCGCGCAATATAGGCTTGAAGCAATTAATTTCGTAGGGTCCCACTCTTTCTCGATAGAGCAATTAAAAGGAGCCTTCAATGTCCCTGTGGGCAACAAGTTCGATCACAAGGCTGTTGGCCAAGGGCTAGAGCGATTGAGGCTGATTTACGGTGATCATGGCTATATCAACTTCACAGCGGTTCCGACGCTTCAAATCGATAGAGACCGAGGGACGGTCCTCTTGACGGTGAGTATTGATGACGGTGCCCAGTTCACTTTCGGGCGACTGTTCCTGTCAGGTCAAGAGAGGCGGAAGGGAGAAGCCGATGCTCTGCATAAAGCTTGGGCAGCTCTGTCAGGCAAAACATACGATTCATCGCTCTTGTATAAGTGGCTCTCCGAAAACGCACCCTTCCTTGCCAACGGAGGGCGACCCCCTTGTCGGCAGATTGAAGTGCATGTATCCTCAGACACCCATCAGGCTGACATCGGAATTAAGTTTCCTAGTCCGAAGTCCTGAAGTGGACCGGAACTGCAATTTCATTTCGTTTATCCTTCCGCCCTCCATTGAAACCCGGCTAAGGGTTTCGCCTCTTCAGTAAGTGCGCGAGCCGGCTTCCAAGAAACTTCTTTCCGGAACATTGCCCGTGAAGTCTCGATTTCGGTAACTTCCCCAGCTCGCCCCAATCCTGAAGGGGCTGAAGTTACCGAGAACCCCGTTTTCAGCAAATTGGATGCGATCTGGATGATATCTAGCTCGTTCGAGGGGGTAATGAAAAAACTCCCGGAACCATCTCTCTGCAGAGTGCCTTCTCAGTAGATAAATAGCCAGCCCCTGGCGGTGATTCGTTCCAAGCATGGCCGTACCCCTTGACATTCGACCTGAGCCACCCCTAAGCTTTGGGTCGAATGTCGACTAGTGAACAGAAAAAGCAACTGGAATTGATGCAGGGCACATTGGACTTACTAATCCTGCAGACTCTGGCTCCCGGGCGGGCGCATGGTCATGCCATTTGCCGCTCGATCGAGCGCCGGTCTCAGGATGTGCTTCAGGTGGGACACGGGTCGCTATACCCGGCGCTGCAACGGTTGATGCAAGCCGGCCTGATCACCGCCGAGGACGGGCCCTCTGAGAACAACAGAAAGGCGCGCTTTTATCGGCTCACCGCCAAAGGGCGAAAGCAATTGTACGTGGGGACTACGAAATGGGAGAGATTTTCGCGGGCCATGGCAAGCGTGCTCTCTCCCATGACGGAAGAAAAATCCTAACGGGAGGCGAGACGATGTTTGGCTGGAGCCGTCGCCGGAAGCAGTTGTTGGAAGAGATGGAAGAGCACATCGCTCTGGAAACGCAAGAAAATATCGATGCCGGAATGCCACCCGAGGAGGCACGACGGGTGGCGAAGCGGAAGTTCGGCAGTTCAGAAGCAGCGCTTGAAAACTCGCGAGAGTTGTGGGGCGGCGCGTGGCTGGAGAGGGCGGTCCAGGATATACGCTACGCCGTGCGTAGTCTGCAGAGGGTGCCCGCGTACACGGTGACGCTGGTAGTGACTTTGGCGTTGGGGCTCGGATCAGTGACGGCCATGCTGGCGATTGTATATTCGATCCTGATACGCCCGGTCGCGTTGCCGAACCCGGAGCAGCTGGTACAGGTCTACGCGGAGGGCGGCGCAATGGGAATGACGGCGTCGACCAATGCGCTTTCTTATGCAGCCATTCAAGCACTAAACCAGGATGCGCGCTCATTTGCAGAGGTCGGCGGCTACAACACCATGGTGCGGCAGGTGCGCGTCAACGACGACACGCGAGTAACCGTGCTGGTGCCGGTTACACCCAACTTCTTCGCCATGCTGGGCGTTAAGGCTCGGCTCGGGCGCGTGCTTGGGCCGCAGGAAGCAGCCCGCCAAGGGGTGTTGGTGAGCGACGCATTCTGGCGCGAGCGAATGCATGCTGACCCGGGTGTCGTGGGCTCAACATTGCTGGTCGCTGGACAATTGCGGCCGGTGGTGGGTGTGTTGCCGGCCGGCGTACATGTGCCAATGGGAGTCGATGGGCCTTACGTCTATGTGCCGATCATCGTAAAGGCTTCTGGTGAAGACGAGTTCGGTATCGAGTCTGCGGCGACGCTTGCGCGGCTCGAGCCGGGCGTGACAAAGGATCAGGCACTCGCGGACGCTGAGAGCGTGTTCACGCACACACCGAGGAAGCCCGGAGAGCCCCTTCGCCGGTTGCAGATACGGTCTTATCGCACCCTGATTGTGGGCGACGTGCAAAAACCATTGCTGGCTCTGCTGGGCGGCGTGGGTGTGTTGCTGCTGATCGCGTGCGCCAATGCAGCCAATCTGCAGATTGGCCGTGCGGCCAATCGTATGGCTGAAATGTCGCTGCGTTCGGCGTTGGGCGCAAGTTTCCCCCGGTTGCTGCAGCAATTGCTGACGGAAAGCGTGTTGTTGTCGCTGGTCGGCGCAACCCTTGGCGCCATGCTGGCTTATGCATCTGTGGGCGTGGTCCAACGAGCCTATGGCGGCGACTATCCGCGTTTCGATGAGCTGGCGCTGCGGCCAATCGTGATCGTCGCCGTTTCAGCACTCGCCATCCTGGTCGGGGTGTTGGCAACGGTTGCTCCCGCACTGACGACACGGAAACAGATCGCTGCGCAATTCGCGTCACGGACGGTGACGCGGCGTTCCCGCTTGCCCGGACTGCTGGTAGCTCTCCAGGTGGCGCTGACGTGCGTCCTGCTGGTGGTGAGCGGACTGTTTGTCCGCACCCTACAGTCGCTGGAAAATGTGAAGCTTGGGTTCGACCCGCACGGCGTGACCACATTGGTGGTGGTCCCTGCGAGCGAAAGAGATACGCCGCAACATACGCGGGACATGGAAACAGATCTGCTGCATCGCTTCGAATCGCTCCCCGGAGTTCAGTCGGTGACGATGCAGACGGAAATTCCGTTCTCTCGTACAACATGACGCTGGATGCAAAAACGGACATAACGGGGCGACCGTTCCATCCTGGAGACAGCGCGTTGTATAGTCTGGTGAGCACGAACTTTGTGGGCACCAGCGGCATTCGACTCTTGCAGGGGCGCGGTTTTGTCCAGCCGGATGAAAGCAGCCCAGCCATGGTGGCTCTGGTAAATGAGGCGTTTGCACAGAAGTATCTCGGCGGAAGCGATGTGATCGGCGCGACACTGCGATTTCATCGCGAGCCAGGGGAGACGGATGCTGAGCAGCCGTTCAACGGCCCGATGACCGTGGTCGGGTTGGTGGAAAATGAAGTTCAGGGCGGCGACCTGGAAGCCCCCTATAACCCAATGGTCTACCTTGACAACCTCCAGCTTCCCGGCAATTCGTTTCTCGCTCCAATTATCGTCATGGCCCCGCAATATGCGGTGCGATCCTCCCTTTGCCGGCCGCGCTGGCAGCGGAGCTGCGAAGCGCGCTGCATCGCGACGCGCCCGGTATGGTGGAAATGAATTTGAAACCGATGCAAACACAACTTGCGGACTCGTTGGGTGAGCGCAGGCTGGCGTTGCGGCTGGTGGCAGGCTTCGGCCTGGCGGCACTGGTGCTTTCCGCCGTGGGTATCTATGGGGTGCTGGCCTACATGGTGGCACGTTCAACTCGAGAGATCGGCATCCGCATCGCTTTGGGTTCGACACGACCGAAGGTGGCTACGCTAGTGATGCGCCAAGCAGGAAGCATGGTTCTGCTGGGTCTGGTGCCGGGACTGGCCGGCGCCTGGGCTGCAGGATATGCGGTACGCAGCTTCCTCTACGGTGTACAGCCGCTGGATGGCCTTACGCTCGCCGCAGTGGGTGCACTACTGATGCTGGTTGCGGCCTGTGCTGCGGGTGTGCCGGCGGTGCGCGCAGCGATGGTGGATCCGATAGAAACTTTGAGGGCAGAGTGATGCGATACCTACACCCGTCGACGCAGCGTGCCAGCGTCGGAACTTTTGTCCAGAAGCCGCAGCAACTGAACTGCTGATTGCGACAGGGGCTCGGAACCTTCGCATAGTGGTATGTCCCGGCGTTGGTGCAGCCCTTTGGAGATCCACATTAGAACGCCTGCAATGTCTGGTTTTCGGTAAATTCCCCTTCAGCCAGGGCACCGGGCCGGGCAAGTTACTCAAAATCCCGTTTCACGGGCAGCCATTGATTTTGGGAATACTCTGTCTTTATGAAAATTCTCGGCTTGACGCTTGTGGTGTTCTCCACTCTGCTCGGAGTCGGAGTTCTTTACGCGCAATCAACTGTTTCCGCGAATCCACCTGGTTCATTTGTCGAAGTACAAGGATCTCGCTTGTACTACGAAGAATGCGGTAAAGGTCCGAAGGCTGTGATTCTCCTTCATGATGGGGTGGTAAATTCAGCCGTGTGGGATGATGTATGGCCCTCTCTCTGCAAACAATTCCACGTGATACGGTACGATCGGCGTGGGTACGGCCACTCCCTAGCTACCAAGAAGCCGTACTACGAAGCTGACGATGTTGCAGCGATTATCCGAGATCGCAAGATAGCGCAGGCTGCACTGGTCGGAAGTTCTCACGGCGGCAATATCGCCTTGCGTGTTGCCCTTCGATACCCAGAACAAATTAGCGATCTTATACTTGTTGGCCCGGAGGCAGACGGTTTCCCTTACTCCGAGCATTTCGTCATGGCGCAAATGGAGTTTCAAGAAGCTAAGGATCCTGTGGAAGTGAGGGCCAAAAATGTCTACTTCATCGCACCTGGAAATGACGCTGCCCGCGAGCACCTCCGGAAGCTGCTCAACGCTTTTCCACAAGACCACAACCACGACGATATGCCTCTCCCGGAAAAGCCTGTCTTTCCATATGTGCGCGATATACGAGTCCCCACGCTGATTCTCACGGGTTCAGCAGACATTGCTGATAATCAGGCGGTTTCAGGGGCTCTGGTCATGTTGATCCCCGGAGCTGCTCGGGTTGTCGTGCCCGGTACAGGACATCTCTTGTACCTTGAAAAGCCCGATCTTTTCGCTTCGATCGTCATCAACTTTCTCACATCCCACGGCTTCTGACGAAGCGCCTGCAAAGTCGGGTTTTCGGTAACTTGAACTGGTAATGGCCGGAATTTAACGGAAACCTAACGATTTCGGGGCACTCTATTCGGACGCTTCAAGGCAGAAGCAAATTACCGAAAATCACCGTTTCCCGTTTCCAGGGAACTTTTCCTAAGCAGCGGAATGCCAACCGTCCGGAAAGCCGGCTAGAACGAAGCCGCTGGCGCGGCGGACACTGCCTGAGCGTGGAGCAGCCAGCAGCGGTAGCTGAGGTAAGGTTGGGTCACAAGGAAGGAGGTTCCTGTGACCCATTTACGCAAGAGGATGCTGGAAGAACTCCAGCGGCGCAACTATTCCGAGGGCACGACTCGAGCCTATCTGCAAGCAGTCCAACAGTTCGCCGTACACTTCGGAAAATCTCCAGACAAGTTAGGGCCAGATGACCTAAGAAGCTACCAGGCTTATTTGCTCGTTGAGCGCAAGCTGGCAGTGGCGAGCGTGGTGGCCCGGGTTGCGGCGCTCCGATTCTTCTTCGTTCGAACGCTCAAGCGACGCGAGTTCCGAGAGGAGTTGCCCTACCCGAAGTCTTATCGCCGGTTGCCGACGGTGCTGAGTCTGGAGGAGGTCGCCCGGCTTATCGATGCCGCCGGCAACCTCATGCAGCGCGCCCTGCTGATGACGCTTTACGGCACGGGCATGCGGCGCACAGAAGTTTCGATGCTCAAGGTGCGCGATATTGACAGCCGGCGCATGATGATCCGCGTGGAGCGCGGCAAAGGGGGCGCCAGTCGAGATCTGCCACTCAGCCCGGCGCTATTGGAAACGCTGCGTGAGTATTGGCGCTGGAAGAAGCCTCGGATCTATCTTTTTCCCAGCAGCATAGGTCAACGCGATCAGGACAGACCCATCTCCGACAAGACCGTTTGGTATGCCTGTAAAGAAGCTGCCCTCCATGCGCGCATCACCAAGCATGTAACGCCTCACACCTTGCGCCATAGCTGGGCTACCCATTTGCTCGAGGCGGGAACGGACCTGCGGACAATCCAGGTTCTGCTCGGCCATGGGGATCTGGAAACCACCGCCAAATATCTTCATCTGTCGCAACGGCACTTACAAGCAGTATCCAACCCGCTGGAGAGTTTACAACTCTCCAGCGTTAGCCAGGCAGGCCGCAGCTATCATCGGAAAAAAGTTAAATGATGCGGCCTGCCGTGGAGCTGGCTGACATCGTTCGGGCCCGGGGTGACTGCTTCCAAGAACAGAACCGCTCCTGGCTGGGCTACCAGCAGCTCAACGTGTTGCGGGCCATCACCGCATGTCGCACGGCTGCGCTGGGAGGCCATCTGGATACCTGCTCACGTTGCGACCACCAAGCCATTTCTTATAACTCCTGTCGCAACCGCCACTGTCCCAAGTGCCAGGCCCAGGCGCGCCAGCGCTGGCTGGCACACCGCGAACAAGATCTGCTCAGCGTCCCCTACTTCCACGTCGTCTTTACCTTGCCCCACCAGTTGAACCCGCTCTGTCAGCGCTATCCACGGCTGCTCTACGATCTGCTCTTCCGCGCCAGCGCTCAGACCATGCTTGAAGTTGCGGCCAACCCCAAGCACCTCGGAGCCAAGATCGGCTTCCTCAGCATTCTGCACACCTGGGGACAGAACCTGCGTCTGCATCCTCATCTCCACTGCGTCGTTCCCGCCGGTGGTTTCGATCCAAGCTACGCTCGCTGGGTTCATCCCAAGTATCCCTTCTTCCTCCCCGTCAAGGTCCTCAGCCGCGTCTTTCGCGGCAAGTTTCTCGATCTCCTTCAACGCGTATCCCGTCAACTTCGACCCGACTTCTCTTCCACCCTGGTGCACACGTTGCTAAAGCATGACTGGGTGGTCTATGCCAAGCCCGCTTTTGGCGGACCTACTCACGTGCTGCGCTATCTTGGCCGCTACACTCACCGCGTAGCCATCAGCAATCAGCGCCTGCTCAGCTTCGATGGTCACACCGTGAGCTTTCGATGGAAAGACTATGCTCACGGCAATAAGCAACGCATCATGGCTCTCACCGGGACCGAGTTCCTGCGCCGCTTTTGCCAACATGTGCTGCCCCGGGGCTTTGTCCGCATCCGCCACTTCGGCTATCTCGCCAGTGCTCACCGAACCGCGCTGCTCGCACTCGCTCGCACTCAGCTCGCCGGCCAACCTAGAGCCGATCCACGCATCGCCATCTCTCAGTTAGCCACCTGGCGCTGCCCACGTTGCGGAGCCAACATGTCCATCGGCCCCAACCTTACCGCGCCACAACTGGCCTTCCGATGCAAACCACCCGACACCTCATGATTCCAACCCAATCCAGTGGCTCTCAAACGTGTGTCCGCACGTCTTCGCACATCTACGTCCTAATCACCAAACTAAAGCCTTATCACTCGTTCCTGCCGACGGGAAGGTCGCGAAATTACCCCTGTCACCCACCCCCAACTCGCATAGCACCCTCTCCCGCCTCTTATTGCAAGACGCTTCCCCGCCTTCACCGACTTCAAGTCTCGCCCGCAGCTCCATAGCAGCGCCCACCACTGCCAGCGCCTTCCTTCAAGCCTCCTTATCGAAAATGCCTCGGAGCAATTTCTCGCTCCCTCAGCACCCTGCCCCGAGGCATTTCCGATCAAGGCTAACGACTATTCGTCCAGGTAATGTGCTGGCACTTGTCGCTGAGTGACTTGGGATTTTGTGCTCACTCAGGTTCTCAGCACTCTCCAGAAGATACGGAATAGCCGTAACGGCGCGCCTGAATGCTGTGGTTGGATCGGTCTCTTAGGGCAGCTCACCAGAATGCTTTCGCTTCCACTCTGGGTTTCCCTTGCATCCCATTTACTACTTGCGAGCTAAGGACAACTTCGAAATTCGTCCGACCCCAGTCGACGCCAGCGCCATCTATTAACTGTTTCAGGCTCGCTTCATCGGTCAGGAGTTCACCGGCAGCCCTGGTTCCGCTGCCTGCAATTCCTGCCGCGACCAGAACTACCTGGCCGGTGCTCTCGTCAGTAAAGCGGGCGGCGATGGCATAGTCTTTGACAACACGACTCCTCGGAGCCTGTGCTCTGACTTGCCAGGCGCGTGACTCGGGGTGCTGTGTGTCCGCGATCCAGTAAATCCGATCTGGGCCCTCAGGCCCTTCCAGATGAAATCTGAGCGAGGACGTTCTATTCAGCGTCCAGTCATTGTTCAGCATTCCAATCAGAACAACAGGCCCTTCCCGAAGCTGAGAGGAAACGGTCGTTCGGGAATTCTGAACCCTGAAAGCATGTCCGTGAGCTCCGGCCAGAGACACGAATCTACTGAGAATCTGCACGTCAGAAAAAGGAACAAAGTCGTTCTTGTCCGCGACCGCCTGAAGAGACGGGTCGTCATCGGCCCCGCTTTGAAGCTGAGTCAGTGAATCATGAGGCGAAAACAACTCCTTTTCGCCCACACAGAACAAGATAGGCTTGCTGCTGCTGAGCAACGGCGACCAGACTTCTTCGAGAGCGGACTTTTCTTTTCCTAAGTGTCCCCAAAACCGAGTGCCCAAGACCAGAACCACGGCAACTATTACGCCAGCAGCTATCAAACCGGCCGGCCAATAGAAGTTTCTCGTCCTCCTGGGCTGGCTGACCTGCTCCGCTTTAGACGGAACATCCGCCACATCCGGCAAAATCATCTCCGCCGGAATCGCCTCAACGATGGGCATATCCGATGCTCGTTGCGAGAAGACGGGAACATAGGATCCCGGATTCAAATCAATTCTTAGTTCGCCCACGTGCGGCGTCGACTGGTAATACTGGGCCAGTCGCTTCCTCACCTCCGCGGCGCAGAGACGCACGACAGGATCGGCATTGGTATCGTAATCCGGCGGCCGATGAAATACCTCTATCCCGAGGGTGCGCTCTTTCAAGTCGTCTTCGTGTCCCGCAAGAGTCTGTTCCACGATGTATCGGAGCATGCACGGATAGCGTTTGCTTGCAGCTGAATCTACCATCGCTCACAATCTTCTCCAGTTGCGAGCGCACCAGCTGTCTTTCGATCTCTGTTCTGGGGTGCCAAGCACCTGTCACTGACGCAGTTGACGCCATGGTCTCATTCCGCGGCCGTCAAGATTCGGCCAATGTCAACGTAGCACCGCTTTGATACGGCTGGCTACGTGTTCCGAAAACCCCATTTTACCAATGACTTACGATACGCAGCGAACCGTCCGCACGTATTAAACGCTTTAGCTACCGTAGCAACCTTGACCAACCCAAGGCTCAACCGTATGAATGCGAGGCTGATATGGAAATAGTTTCACATATGAAATTTCGGGTGAGGAGACGGGCCATAGCTTCCGGCGATCGGCCCGTATCCAGGAGACCGGTTTCCCATCACTCGTAACCCTGGGTCGCAGGCTAACCTAAGGCAATTCAATCGCTTACGGGAGCCATCGACGGCCAGGCGCCGAAGAAAATTATAGGAGGCAAAAATGCTGCGATTGAAAGTCTACGCTATGTATCGGTAGGATTTTTCTTCGCTCTTACCCTTGTGCCGCGACTCTCCTATGGGCAAGAACGAGCGGCGATTGTGGGCACGGTCACCGACTCGACGGGAGCTGTTCTTCCCGGGGCAGACGTCATCATCACCAACAGTGATACCGGCATCAGCCGAAAACTGGTAACGAATCGCACTGGGGATTTCAACGCGCCCGACCTGAATATCGGGACGTATGCTATAGATTGTAAAGTGGAGGGTTTCAAGGAATTTACCAAGACCGGGATCCCGTTGAACGTCAACGACACCGTCCGGGTAGATGTCCGGATGGAACCTGGTGCAACCAACCAAAGCGTTACTGTGACCGCTAACGCCCTCCAGGTTCAGTCCGATCCAGCGAAATAAGCTATCTCATTTCGGGCGCACAGGTTTCGCAACTTGATATTAACGGGCGCAATGTCGTCGGGCTGACGGCGCTCGGTCCTGGCGTTACTTCAAATGTGGGGGACTTCGTTCTGCCTACGCAGACCTCGAGCACCAGCCCGAGCTTCAATGGAATGGGGCCTGCCAACAACCGCTGGATAATCGATGGCAGCGAAGCCTACGATCGCGGGGACGCCGGAGACTTGAATATAGCGCCCTCTCCCGACGCGCTCGCCGAGTTCAAAGTGCTTTCCAGCAACTACACCGCAGACTATGGCTTCGGCTCCGGCGGAACGATCGACATGGTGCTCAAATCGGGAACACGCGACTTCCATGGCGGGCTATGGGAATATCTTGCGAAACGACGCGCTCGATGCGAGCAGCTATTTTTCGAACCTGTCGCACACCCCAAAGCCCGAATTACGTTTCAATACCTTTGGCGGAAACCTGGGCGGACCGGTGTTTATTCCCGGCCATTACAATACCAATCGATCCAAGACATTCTTCTTCGTCAATGAAGAGGACCGCCGCATCGTTTTAGGTGCGGTGTCTAATAGCACCGTTCCCACCGCTGCGGAGCGGAGCGGCAATTTCAGCGCGTTAACAACACCGATCTATGTTCCCAAGGTCGGAGATCCGGCAAAGTTGGCTCAGTTCGCCGCGCTCGGACTTGTCCCAGGGCAGCCGTTTCCGGGGAATAATATCCCGAGCTCTCTTCTTGACCCTAATGTTCAATTGTTTTTAGGTACAGGGGCTTTGCCGGAAGCCGAATTCTGGGAGCCAATATATCACGAGCGCCAACCAAACAGTCGATCTACGCGAGGACATCCTGCGCATCGATGAAAAAGTGAGCGATAAGATTGAGCTCATGGGGCACTACATGCACGATACCGATCAGCAGTTCTTTCCAGGTATTTTCGGCGGCGTTCCTACGGTCGGTTTTCCCTTGAATTCTCCAGCCAATAACGCAGTCATAAAGATGACCTACATCTTCAGTCCCAGCCTGATCAATGTGGCCGCGTTCAACTTCAACAACGATGCGCTTTTCTACGGTATTGGCGGCACTTACAAGATACCGTCGGGATGGAGTGTCAACAAGTTCTTTCCCGGCAACGATCCGACGAACCGGATGCCGACGATGTCCTGGGGAGCGCCTTACAACAACTCCTACCAGCCGGGATTTCTTCCATATCACAACAACGGCCTCGGCTATACGGAGAGCGACGACCTCTCGTGGACGAAAGGAGCGCATAACTTCAAATTTGGAGGCTCCTTTCTGCACTACACGAAGAACCAGGTTATCGGCGGCGACACCGAAGGAAACTATACCTTTGGAGGAAGCTACACGGCTGGGTATGCGGCCAACGGCTCGACGATCGTGCCGGGTAACTCCTTCGCCGATATGCTCCTGGGCATGGCGGACAGCTATAGCGAAGCGCAACTGCAAGACACAAGACATTACCGGCAAAATTTCGGAGCGGTCTATGTTATGGACAACTGGCGTGTCAACCCGCGCTTGACCTTGAACCTTGGTCTCCGCTACGAGGCATTGCCCCGTCCCTACGAAAAATACGATCGTGTCTCCAACTTCATTCCCTCCGACTACAATCCAGCGGACGCACCCATCTTCAACAGCGATGGCAGCATCAACGCCAATAGTCCGGGCGTTACGACAGTATCAGGAGTTCCGTTATCGAATGTTCCGTTTTATTTGAATGGTATTCAGCTCGCAGGCCGCAACGGATTTCCAAGCGGGTTGGGTAAGAACGATTGGACCACGATTCAGCCCCGGGTTGGCTTTGCCTACGATCTGTATGGGAACGGCAGGACAATCCTCCGCAGTGGAGCCGGCCTGTTCTTCGATCAGGTCGCGCAAGGGAGTCTTTACAATGCTGCGCAATCGAACCCGCCCTTCTCTAACAGTCCGAGCGTAAACAACGTTTATTTCTCAAACCCGAAGACCAACACGATCAACGGTCAGACGACCAGCGCCTTTCCTATCTTACCCGGTGGGCTGACAAGTCTTGCCTACAACTACCCCGTCCCGGAGACGGCACAATACAGTCTGGATATAGAGCAGCAACTGAGTCACAACTCCGTGTTTACTATTGGATATGTGGGCAATGCCAGCTGGCATCAATATTTGCAGCGCAGCATTGACACCGTTCCCCTGAACGATCCGAACCGGTTAGCGATTGCGGCCGGAAACCACAACCCGAACTACGATCGAATCTACCCAGGATACAGCGGCATTACGCAACAGCAAACCAGTGCCAATGCCAACTATAGTTCGCTGCAGACGACCCTGCGTACGGAGAACCTGCACGGCTTGACCCTCCAGTTGGCTTATACATGGTCGAAAGCCATGAACATCCAGACCGTAGAGCAGCAACTGACTTCCGGTCCCATCTCCAATCCATTCAACCCGAAATTCGACTATGGTCCAAGCGATTTGGATCAACAAAATGTTTTTGTCGCAAGTTACATCTACAAAGTACCTTTCGGCAGCAGCTTATCCAATGGTTTCGCCCGTCAGGCGCTGGGGGGCTGGCAGATTTCTGGAGTGACCAATATGAAAAGCGGAATGCCATTCACCCCGACTTTAGGCTTCGATAACCTGGGTTTGGGCGGTGGCGTAACCGCGCGACCTGATCTTGTGAAGCCGCTCTCATACTCTCGGACCCGGTTAGCATGGTTCAGCAAGGATTCCTATGCGACGCCTGCCGCGCTTTCTTTCGGAGATTCGGCGCGCAACAGTATTCGCTTTCCGGGTCGCGATGTATGGAACCTCGCGCTGTTTAAGACCTTTGCCTTAAATCACGAAGGAATGAACATACAATTTCGCGCAGATTCGTACAATACGTTCAATCATACTCAATTCCAAAACGTAGATGGTGGATTTAACGATGCTACGTTTGGCCAGGTGACGTCGACCTGGGATCCTCGCGTGCTCCAGCTGAGCTTAAGGTTCGGTTTCTGAAGCATGCATCCTTTGTCGCGTCGAGATCGTTTTGGCGTCATTGGCTTTGGCGGGTGCTTCGTCCCTCGCAGGAGGCAGCGATCGAAGTTCGCTGCCCCCTGCCCAGGTGCGGCGCTCCTCTCCGCCGACGAGCGCCGTCAACACGCAGATGCACTACTTCGCTATTTCGCAGCGAATGCGCCGCTATTACTGCGGGCTCCCGATGGAATCCTGAAGCATCCTAGCGTCGCGCCTGCTCTGCCGGGCAAAGCGTATTCAACAAACCTTTGGGATTGGGACACGCTTTGGACCAGCCAGGGACTTTTTCGACTCGCGGCGTTGCTTCATGACGATCAGCTTAGAAAGCAGCTGTGCGAACACGTCTCCGGAAGTCTCTTGAACTTTCTGGAGCATGCTTCACCGGGTGGGCAGCTTCCAATCATGATGACTGCAGACGACCCGGACCCTCTTGGAGCCACGGGCAAGAACCCGACGTCGAGAAACCAGGCCAAGCCTGTTTTCGGTCAGCTCGGGCTGCTCGCCTGCGATCAACGGGGAGACGCAAACTGGTTGAGGCCTCATTTCGATTCGATTCTGCGTTTCTACGATTCCTGGATAAGGCACAACTCTTCATCGATTGGCCTGCTGGTGTGGGGCGATGATGTCGCGATCGGTGATGACAATGACCCAACTACATTTGGCCGGCCTTTCTTTTCCTCGGCAAACTTGCTTCTCAATTGCCTGTTCTATCAGGATCTTTTAGCGTCGGCAGAACTCGCACAACGCCTCGGACGCTCGGCGGATCATGATCGGCTTACAAGCCAGGCGGAAGAGTTGGCGCAACGGATCCATAAGTTCTGCTGGGATCCAAGGGATAATTACTACTACACCGTCGATGTTCAGTGTGTTGATCGGCGGGCTGAGCTCATCCGAACCGTACCGCGAGGAATGGACATGTCATGGAGATGCCTCCCGATGAGGATCCAGATGTTTACCGGCTTCCTACCGCTCTGGTGCGGCATCGCGCCGCGACAGAACGCGCAGAAACTGGTTAGCACAAACTATCTCGCGGACGACCGCCTCTGTGCGGAATGGGGCGCCAGGTCGCTTTCGGCCCGCGAGACCATGTACTCTTTGGAATTTAGCTCCAACCCGAGCAACTGGCTTGGGCCAGTCTGGATCATCGTGAACTACTTCGTATGGAAAGCTTTGAAGCGATATGGATACAGGAAAGAAGCATATGCGCTGGCCGAAAAGACTCTCCTTCTCCTGTCGAGAGACCTCGAGGCAAACGGCTCGCTGAATGAGTACTACCATCCCGATACCGGGGCAGCACTGAGTCACAAGGGATTCCTGGACTGGAATCTACTTGTCCTGGAAATGATCTGAAGGCGAAAGATCGTATGATGGTCGCCGCGGTTGTGTTGGCTTTCGTCGCCCTACGGGGCTCGGCTCTCGGACGAAATTCTTCGGAACGTTAGGCAAAAAACTCAACTGAATCGCGGACGGGCGCCTTCGTGTTTTCAGGTATTTGTCTCGATTTAAGGCCAATATCATTGCCTTTTAATCGCGGACCAATATGGAGCCTTAGCGCTCGTTGATCTGCTCGGATCGATCTTTCGGCAAGTGGCCGTATAACCGGCTAGCCGGACAAATTGCGGTGGGCTGCCCTTTAGATGGCGGAAAGCCAGTCGCCCATTCAAAGATTTGTGTTCAGACCGGAACTGGTACTTTTAAGAAAGTTTTAGAGATCCGGGAGAGTTGTCTGCCTATCCCCATCCTCCCCGGCCCCGCTAGCTGACCTGGATCGTAACTATCTCAGCAACAAATAAGCCTGATGTTTACTTCCAGTTTAACTACCCTGCTTCCTCATCTTTTTGCATGACCCCTATGGACGCGAGAGTCCACGAGAGATAACGTCAAATCAGAGAGCGAGGCGGGTTTGCAACCATCCACGCAACAAGTAGCCGCACAGGCACACACATCTACACCGGGCGACGAACACCCAATCTGCCTCTGATCAAATCAGAACCATGGGAGCTTCCAAGCATGGCACTCGGACCAAACCCCTTCAACCCTTCCCCTACGCTGCCGACACTCGCTGACATACAACGCCGCTGTGGAGAGCTGCTTGCTTACCAAAGCCGCCATAAGTCCGCGCAAGCACTCGCCACACCGGGCGAAGCTCCCGCCGAAGAAGACCTCCGCCTCCTCGAGGAGTTCACGCAAGAGCAGGAAGAGCAACAGGAAAGCGCCGAATTCCGCGACGAATTCCAAGCCCCCTACGCCGTCGAAGAGCCTGAGCCTGCGGCTGGGCTTCCACCCAGATCATCCGCGCCCCCACCACCTGCGCTGGACGCCACGGCTCTCCACGGCATCGCCGGTCTCCTCGTCCGCACCCTCGCGCCCCACACCGAGGCCGATCCCGCCGCCGTCCTTCTCCAGTTCCTGGCCGCTTTCGGCAACCTCGTCGGCCCCGGCCCGCACTGCCGCGTCGGGGCCACGCGCCACGGCCTCAATCTCTTCGTCATTCTCGTCGGCGAATCGAGCAAGGCTCGCAAAGGAACCAGCTGGCGCCAGATCTCCAGCCTCTTCGCCGAAGCCGACCCTTTGTGGTCTTCCCGCTGCGTAACCACCACCCGCCCCACCCCAAACACCATCCTCCAGGCCTTGCGCGATCAACAGCCCGCCACCGATCGCCGGCTCTTCCTGCTCTCCGAAGAATTCGCATCCGTCATCCACGTGCTCGGCCGGGAGGCCGGCCAACTCTCTCCCCTGCTGCGCTCCGCCTGGGACGGCGGCAACCTGTGCTCTCACGATGGCCACCGCTACGTCCAGGCCACCGCCGCGCACATCAGCATCGTGGGCCATGTCACACAAAGCGAGCTCGCGCACCACCTCAGTCGCATCGAGTCCCACAACGGCTTTGCCAATCGCTGTTTGTGGACCAGCGTGCGCCGCAGCCAATCCCTGCCTGACGGTGGCAGCCTTTCACCCGAACAGCACTCCGTGATCGCCGGCGAGCTACGCCGTACCCTCGACTGGGTGCAAAGCCAGGACGAACTGCTCTTCTCGCGCACCCCAGCCGCCAGCGAGCTATGGAACGATGGCTACGTTGCCTTGAGCCAGGGTCGCGAGGACGTATTCGGCGCCGCCACCAGCCGCGCCGAAGCCCAGGTCCTTCGCCTGAGCGCCATCTACGCGGCCCTGGATCGCACCCCGCTCATCGATGCCTGCCACCTCCAGGCCGCCTTGGCTGTATGGGACTACTGCCGCGCCAGTGCTCGCCTTCTCTTCGACACCGCCCCCATAGACCCCACCGCCCAACGCATCGGCCAGGCGCTTGACGTCGCTCCCGAGGGACTAACCAGAATGCAAATTCGCGCTCTTTTCCATCGCCATGTCAGCAAAGAACGAATCGACCTTGCTCTCGAGCAATTGCTGAAACTCGGCCTGATCGACCGGGGAACCTCCGCCGGGCGAGGACGGGCCACAACCCTCTGGACCAGGCCACAAAATCCCGAAACCAGCGCGACCCCCTGCGAAACCGGCCCTTATGGCGCTTAAGTATCAAGGCACGACTTGCTCGGCGAAACTAGCGATAGATCCAAATCTGCGGAAATGCGCGCATTCAGATAGCCACCGCTCTGCTGCTCTGTATCAGGGCACGACTTTAGTCGGGCCGTACCGGGGAAGCCAACGAGGGCTTCAGCCCCTGAGGTCCATCTTTGCAGCTATGAGGGCGCAACTTTCACACTTAGGGCGCTTAAGGCGCACACTTCCACCCAAAGTGCGCATAAGGCGCTTAAGGCGCACACTTCCACCCAAAGTGCGCATAGGGCGCTAAGGCGCCATAAGGCGCTTAGGGCGCACACTTCCACCCCGCAGCGCTGCGCCCTTCCCTGGCGTCTCGAAACCCAAAAGCCTTTTTCCCGCACCATCCTCGCCCCGTAAGGTACATTTCTCCCAACCAACTTTCGTCGGGCCGCAGGTAATGCGTCGAGGTAATGCGTCGACAGGATACCTATTCCCCCCGATTTTGGTTCGTGGTAGGTTTGCGCTCATGACGCGTTTGGCCCGCATGGTCGTATCGGGTCTCCCGCACCACGTGACGCAGCGTGGCAACCGTTGATAACGGAACATTAAGGCGAGGAATCTTACTCGCAGCCAGTGGCCTGCTTGCTCTGTCGTTACTGATCAGTCGACGGAAAAACCTTCAGCCTCACGGTTTACGTCCCAGTGCCTTAGCTTTTTTGTAACCGACCTTGAGACGATCCGTATGTGAGACGGGGTAGAGCTTTCGTTGCCGATCCCGTTATCGGCTCAGGCAGTCATTTGGCAGCGCGTCTACACTATCAGTGTGGTCAACCCTGCCGGACCTCCTCCGACTCGGCTCGCCCCGGGAAAACCCGAGGACCACCCACTCGTGCGGCGGCCCGTGCAAACCGGCGTCCCCACACTCACCGCTCCCAACTTCTATATCACTGGCCGCCAGCCGCTCCGCCCCGCAGCCGTCCTGCTCGCTATCGTTGCCGCCGTCGTTTGGCTCTCCTCAGTCCTCTATGCCCTGAGTCACGCCGGACATGGACATGTCACTTCCGGCGGCTCCGGCGCTGATCGTTCCGCCAGCGCCACAGCTGGGGGCACCCCAGCTGCCGGCCAAAAAGACGATGACGATCCAGGCCAGGTCGACACCATCGTCCTCGGCGATCCCGAGAGCGCTCCTGTGCCCGCCCCTCCCGGAGCCCACGTCAGCCCCGTTCACCCCACCATCCTCGTACGCCTTCCTCGCGTCGGCGAGCAGGTGGGCTTCATCCCCAACACCCCCGCAGGCCACCTCCTCTACCAGTGGCTTGCAGCCTTCAATCAGGCAAGCTACCCCGCGCTTGCGAATGCTCTGCCCAATGTCGCTCTCGCCTCCGCGACCGCTGCACAGATGGAACTCCGGCGGCAGACCGGCGGCTTCAGCCTGCTTTCTGCCAAAGAGGCCCTGCCCGGCGTCCTCGTCTTCCGGCTCCGCGACCAGACTCCTCCGGCGACCGAGGTCCTCGGCACCCTCCAGGTGCGTCCGAACTCCAGCCCCGCCACCATCGCGAGCTTCAGCCTCCGCGCCGTTCCCTCACCCGGCCAGGAAACGAACCCTCAACACCGATAAGAGCATTTCGGTGTGACGTTCACGTCTTTCTTCATTTTGGCTTTCATCGCTTATCTGTTGCAGGATACGTTGCCGCTTTCGCGCTTTGCGAAAGCTCACCACTGATGCCGATGACATACAAAATTGGTCCGATTACGGATCTCGACATTGCCACCTCAGAGAAGCTTCACCCTCTATCCGCTCGCCCACACGCTACCGCTTCTTGCTATATTCTCTTGCATGAAAATTCTGCTGTTAAGCTTGTGCCTGGTGACCACCGTCCGGGCCACGGCGCAATCCGTTGTGGTCAGCGACTACATCCCGCCCAAACAATCGACCACCCTCGCGACTACCTTCGTCGACTGGGACTCACTCGTTCCCAACCCTACCTCCGCCGGCCAAGTGCGCCATGTCTTCGACAACCCCACCGTCGCCATGGACAAGCTCGAAGTTCACATCACTACCCTCAATCCAGGCATGGAATCCCACCCCGTCCACCGCCATCCCTGGGAAGAAATCCTCCTCGTCAAGGATGGCGACTTCGAGCTCTCCATCAATGGCCGCAAGCAGCACGCCGGCCCGGGGGCCATGGTTTTCCTGGCATCCAACGATCCGCACAACGCCCGCAACGTCGGCAACCGAGCCGGCCACCTACTACGTCATCAACTTCGTGACGGACCTCTCGCACTCCGCATCCGCTAAGTCCGCCGCTGAACAGGCCGTCCCCGGCAAACTTGCCTCCTCCGTTATCGACTGCGGCCGTCTGCCCTCCACGCCCACGCCCTCAGGCTCCCGCGTCGTCTGCGTCAACTCGCCCACCCTCACCTTCCTCGCTCTTGAAAGTCACATCACGACTTTGAACGTAGGCCAACAGACAGCCACCAATATCATCGATGCCAACGACGAGATCGTCGTCATCAAATCCGGCCAGGTTGAGATCACCGTAAACGGTATCGCCTCGCGAATGAACGAAGGCTCGCTCCTCTACTGGGCTCCCAATGACAAGCGAACCCTGCGCAACATAGGATCCACACCCGCCTCGTATCAGGTCATTCGCGTCACCTCGGCCAAATCGCCAAAGCCCATCGCCAACTGACCAGTTCAGCCGTTGTCAGCCGTCGCTGCCGGCGTGCAAAGCCCAATTGCCGGGATCGCTGATGCGAGCGGCGAAGAGTTCGACCGCGTGAATGGCATCAACCTTCGAGGTTTCTTCGATTGCATGAAGTACCGAACAGCATGCGCCCCACTTGCGCGAAACATGTGATTGTCCCAAAGGCGACATCGTTCAGCGCCATAGACACATTTATCATCTCGTTTTCGTTTGGCGCTTCGATTTCACAGCCAAAGCTATCGGCGCGTCCGTCGATTCACGGACAATCAATGTCGGTGCGACGCGAATCGTCACCGGCCCTTTGCTGATCAGTCCTTCTATCCTGTCGATAAGAATGCCGGCCGCCCTTGCTCCCATCTCATAACTCGGCTGCACGACCGTGGTGAGGTGAGGATGAAAGGGACTGTCCACCGCCAGGTCATCGAAGGTAGCGAGGGCCACATCGCCAGGGCAACGGACATTCAGTTCCTCAAAGGCCTTGAGCACGCCGAGCGTCATGACACCGTTGCAGACGAAGATCGCCGTAGGCCTGACTGGCTGCTTGAGGATCTGTCTCCCGAGCCGATAGCCTGAATCGTGGCGAAAATCTCCTTCGAATATCTTGCCCTTGTCCACCGGGATGTCGGCCTCGCGCAACGCATCTTCATAGCCTCGAAGCCGCTCGCGGCCAGTCTGCACATCGAGCGATCCGGTGATGATTGCGATTCGGCGATGCCGCCTCTGGATCATGTGGCGTACACATTCGTGGGCGCCCCGTGCATTGTCGAGTAGAACGGCGTCAGTTTTCATTCCGGGCACCGTGCGGTCGAGACAGACGAGTGCGACGCCGGCATCGATGATGCCCTTCAGATGAGTGGTATCAGTGCCGCTAGCGGGAGCCAGCAAAACACCATCGACGCGATAGGAACGCAGCGCGGCAACAATGCGCCGTTCCCTGCCAATCTGCTCATCGG
This sequence comes from uncultured Acidobacteriaceae bacterium, assembly GCA_963717225.1. Classification (GTDB taxonomy): domain Bacteria; phylum Acidobacteriota; class Terriglobia; order Terriglobales; family Acidobacteriaceae; genus PALSA-350. Next base: position 973,393 of record CAVQWB010000019.1, read on the forward strand.
TGTTGGCGGTCACAAGGAAATAGCCTCGCCCGAAGGCAGTATCCTCGGCGCCCCGGATGATCTCGGGAAAAAAGGGATTCGTGATGTCGGGAAGTACCATGGCAAGCATACGGGTCTGCCGAACCTTCAGGCTCCGGGCAATCTCGTTTGGAGAGTAGTTCAGTTTGTGTATCGCCGCCTGAACCCGTTCCGTCAGCTTCGGACTGACCCGGCGGGTCCCGCGAATCACGTTCGAGACCGTCGCGATTGAGACGTCTGCTAACTTCGCTACTTCAACAATCGTCGACATGCGCTCCGCAACTTACGCCTTTGTTTCGTTCAAACCACAGGGCTGCGCCAAGGCTGAATCGTGAGCGGAGGATTCCCTGAAGTTTTCCTGGTTTATATGACAATATAAACGATCAAGTCACCTCCAGCCTGTATCGCCTCACCTTTCCATCCAGGCTTTGTTGAGGATTTACGACCTTTCCTCCCAAGATGAGATCCCCCTGCCGAACGATATTGAATGTTTGGCGGACCCTGCGTGCCTCGCAAGTAGAGCCTTGCGTAGCCGTCGAGGCACGCACTCGCCAGTCTTAAGGTGCTGCGGCACCGTTTACGGTAGTTGCATTTCCTGGGCCTCCCACAGGCTCGATAATGGGCAGTCGCTCCTCAACCGGAGGCAGCGCCGGGAACGCTTGGTGCGGCTCCGCCTGATACCAATAGCCGACCGAATAGTAGTTGTCAGACCTGGCGTTGGCGTGCCCATGTTCGATGGTCGCCTTGAAGGATGTCTTAAATGGGATGGGGGAATCGAAATGGAATCGATATACGCTTGATCGGCTTCCTGCTAGCTCGCTGCCTACAACAGGCGCTCCATAAAGGGCGTACGAGAAGGGTTGACCGCCGAAGTCCCACGCACCCAGGAAGTAATCTTCAGAACCAGTGCCGGTAATCGAGGGAGTCTTAGCTCCGTCGATGAAGAACATATCGTCCCCTTCGCCCCACCACTTGTCCTGGTTCTGCAACACTGACATGGTCACCCCAACGTATTGCCCGTGACCCTTCGCTTCAAACCAAACATAGTTATCCTTGCCATCCAGGTTGCTCTTTCCGTTCACCTGCGGCTCGCCATTGGAACCCCAGTTGTTGGTCCACCCATGGTTCGGTTGGGATTGCCTATATTCCGCATGGAAATACAAGGTGTTAGGAGGGAGAGGGTGATCGTATGTCCGATAGTCAATGTTATAGTACAGCGCGCGGATCGCTTCTTTTCCTTCATTGGTAACGGTAATGCGAGCGTGATGCGCGAAGGGCATCAGAAAATATGAATTGAGGGCCTTGATGCTTCCGACGGATAACACCTCTGACTGCCAATTGTGATACTCCCCCAAACCAAGTCCGAAGAAATCCCCAATCGGAACCTCGACACTGGGGTCCGTTTCTCCGTCCCAATACATCCGCAAGACAATTCTCTTCAGGTGAAAGGACTCGTTGTCCGCGATCGTGAACCAGATGTGAGAGATCTCGCCGGGGCCATCGACATCCAAAACTGTGTTAGTTCCGCCGCTAGCGACAGTGCGAAAGTCGGCGTTCCCTCCAGTCGGATCGGTGCTTGATGAGCGATGCTGGGTGTAGGTCTGCTGAACAGTGGCATCAACTTGCGAACTGGGGATTTGCGCTGGTGCCAGAATCGAGCCGGCGCCCAGGAAGAACAAAACGGCGAACTGCTTCATCGTGTCACCTCAAGAACTGCCAAGTCGTAGTTAATCAATTCCCAATCTGTGCTGCATTTCTTCAAGAGATAGGCCACTTCGATTAAATATGACAAGACGCGCCACGGCTGTGGTGTGGCCCCGGCAGACTTAACCTTTAATTGAATTGGACCTTCAATTGAATTGGACCGGGCCGCACAGATGTACATGAACGCCCAACGCATGGAACATTGCCGACTTAATAGCCAAGGCCTCGACCGCCTGCTTCCCGTCCGGAGCGTAGGCTATATTCACATGATTGGCCCGGTGCCTGGCCATGAAACTATTACGAGAGACACCATCAAAGATAGCGCTCACCATTGGCCACTGAGTGGTCGTCTGCTTCCAGCGCCGTTCTGTCTCTTCGGGAGGAAGAGCAACCACTGATCCCAAGCCAATGTCCACATGCAGGCTGTTATTTTCTACAAAGACACGGCTCCAGACGATTTTCCCCGGCCGGCCAACACCTTTCAGCGTTCCGCCCCCTAGCGGAAAGTACATAGGCGGCTGCCGTTCGCTGGAGGAGCCGCGATAGCCATTCACTAAGTGGCTTGGCGGGGCCGCCCCAGAGATTTGCAATACCCAAACAAAGTCATCTATGCCATCACCGCTGTAATGCTCACCCCAGCGCACATCGTGCAGGGTCGTTGCGGGATCCAGGCGGAGAGCATTCCAGCACCAGTTCGTCACCAGGGCATCCAGGCCTGCACACTCATCTACCTCGTTGAAATGAGGCAGGGGAGCGCCCGCATACAACTCCCGGCCCGTGTCGTCGCACACAGGCGGCCGGTCGGCATTGTTGAGCAGCCCTTCCATCAGATCAGAGGCGGCACCATGTCCTTGAGGCCTTGCTGGTATTGAATGCCTATGGCATCACAACCGAACTCATGTGCGATCTGCACAGCGGCGATGTACATCTTGCATTGCTGTTGAATCTGGGCGTCCGTAAGTTCTGTTCTATCGTCTTCGCCGGTGGCGAATCGCATGCCTTTCGCATCCAGCCACTGCCTCACGGAGTGGGCCTTCTCCTCGCCGATAAGGCGCATTCTTGCGACGAGAGCAGATTGGCTGAGTCGTTCCTTGAAAACGCCAAGCGGATTTAACAATTCATCATCGATGATGGCGTTGTACATGCCCATGCAGCCTTCGTCGAATACGCCGAGAATCGCTTTGTGCCGCAGAAGCCGGGCGGCAAGCTGTTCTCCCGTGCTTCGGGCGGACAAGGGCAATTCACTCACTGACAGGCTGCGCACGTGTGAGAGATCATGGGTGACGGTTCCTTGCCGGATCCACTCTTGAAGGCGCGTGTAGAAGTAATCATCGTTAAAATCCTTACTCCACAGCGAGCTGAACGGGACGCCTGCTTTGACGAGAGAGCCGTTCAGGTTGAGCAGCCCAACCAGACCGGGCCACTCTCCGGACCAATTGGCTACCGTCAGGATCGGTCCCCGATGACTGCGCATCCCAGGCAGCACGTGGTGGGTGTACTGCCATGCTGCCGTGGCAAACACAAGGCTGGCTTCGTGATCGATCCCGGCAAAAATGTCCATACCCATACGCTGGCTCGAGATGAAGCCGTGGCTCTTTGCAGGATCGACCGGAAACGCGCGCTCAAGGGCTACGCCTTCCGCTTGAAATGCCTGCGTAAGTTTCCGTTCCAACTCCTCCTGGGCCGGCCAGCAAATCTGGTTGGCGGCCTGCCGCAAATCTCCGCTTGTGATGAGCACCGCTTTTCGCAAAGGCAAAATACCATGTGAAGGTGACATGGGATAAGAACCCTCTTCCGTTTTGTGGTCTAGTTCGTCTAGTTACAAAAATTTAGCGATTCTCAGGACGGGATGGATTGAGCACAGTCGAGTCGTTCTTCATCACCACTTCCTCGTCCACGCGATTCAGCTTCTTGAGGCGCTCGAGCTCTCCTTGTGCCTGGCTCCGCGCTTTGACGTCCTGCGAAACCTTCTCGTATAAACCGAGTGCGCGATTCATTTGCTCCCGATTGCCCAGTCCCCGGTAGGCGCGGGAAAGCAGATAGTATCCAGTCGCATCGTCTTTCTCGAAGGACAAATAACGTGTCAGGTGAGTTGCAGCTACCTGGTACTGCGCGCGATGCAGTTCCACTTGGCCGAGCAGCCGATAAATGTCCGCGGGTGGCCGATCCATGAGAAGAGCATTTTGCAAAACTTTTTCCGCCTCGTCGTCCTGGCCGGTTAAAAAAAGCGCCTGTCCAAGGGCTGCATTGATGCTGGCAGAGCGTGGCTGCAGCTGCACCTCGGCCCTAAACTCCTGCAATGCTTCGCCTGTCTTTCCCATTCGCAGCAAACTGCTTCCAATTGCCTCATGGATGCCTGGCAAATCCGGCTTTAGGTTCAGGACAATCCGATACTCTGCGACGGCGCTGTCATCTTGCTGCCCGGCAACAAATGCGTCCGCCATGATCTGGTGCGCGCGATACGAATCGGCCGCAATCTCTGAGACTTTTTCCGAGGCAGCGCGCGATTTTTGCTCTGCGGCGTGCGCCTCGCGATAAAGCTCATCCTCCTGGTGAAAGGAAGACCGCTCCTCTACCGGCGCGGTCGCGGGCTTTCCGCCCAACGCAACAATCGCGGTTCGTAGTTCGACGATTTCCGGCCGGCGGGCACTCGCCTGCTCAAACGCCTCAAGCGCCTTCTTCTGGTCTCCCTGCAACTGGAACTGCTCGCCTGCCAACTGCCAGGCTCGCCCTCCGTTTGGCGCCAGGGTCAATAGTTTCCATGTCGCCTCCCTTCCTATCTGAAGGTACGCCTGTCCCAGGGAATACCAGGCGTCGACGTTGTCAGACGCAAGCCGGCAAACTTTCTCAAATTGTTTCGCCGCCGCCTGATAGCGCGATTGGGCCACATATGCGTAGCCCAGCCAGGTGTTTGCCAAGACGTCGGTGGGTTGAATGGTAACTGCCCTCTCAAGTTCCGGCACTGCTTCATCCGGCTTTGCCAGCTGGTACCATGCCAACCCGGTAAACAAGTGAGGCGCGAGTAGATTTGGGTTCAGCACAATAGCCTTTCGAAAAACGGCTATGGCGCGTTCACGTTGATGATCGAAATACAACGCGACGCCCAAGTTGCTTTGTATTTCAGCGCTCCGGGGAAGCTGCGCGGTCAAGTACTCGTATTCCCGCACGGCAGTCGCAAAATCGCCTCTCTGCTCTGCATCACGCGCCGTCTGTGCATGAGCACCCATCCCTTCAGACGGAGTCTGCGCCTGCAGAGTTGCGGCTATGCCCACTGCGAAAATGAGTTTGGCAGCAAGCGTAGCCATCGAGCTAAAACTCCAACCTCATCCCGAATTGGATGATTCTCGGCATATTCTGCTGAGCCGCCATGATGCCGAACACGGTATTCGATTGGGCTAAGGAAGCAGCACTCAGGTCTGGAGGGGCTGCATTGATAATGAATGTTTGTGCGTTGCCGCCCGCAGAGAAGGTGGTGCGATTGAGAGCGTTGAAAAAGTTCGCCTGAAATTGCAAGTCCAATCCTTCAAGAATCTTTGTTCGCTTGGAAACTGACAGGTCTTCGTCCACGTAGGCCGGCATGCGCAACGCAGAGATCAAATTTGGAGCGTTCCCGAACTCGCCCGGAGCCGGTAGAGAGAATGCCGCCGGGTTGATGTAAAACTGACAAGGATTGCGGCCAGCGGTTGATTGCACCGGCCCTGAACAGCTGCGCTGATACGTAGGGTTCTTGAACGGCTGCCCGGGGACAATATTGGGACGGAAGCTGTAACCGTCACCGGCAGCAAAAAACGGATTTGAGGCGCCCAAGGCGTCGTACTCGATATGGATGGGCCGCCCGCTTTGATATTGGTGAATGCCGGAAACCGACCAGCCGCCCACTGCTCTACCTACAATTCCCCCGTGGTGCAGGAAGGTCTTTCCGGGGCCCAAGGGGAGCTCGTAAGTGTAGCTGAGCGAGACGACATGAGGAATATCAGAACTCGTAACCGAACGCTCGCCTCGCGGATTGTAGTAATCCTGCGCGAACGAGCCCGCGAAGATTGCATTCTCGGCACCGGCCGTAGGACCGTCATTGGAATCTACGCTTCCAATAGTTTTGGAAAAAGTATAAGAAAGCAGGAACGTCAACCCGCGGCTAAAGCGCTTTTGAAGGCTCGTCTGCAGTCCATTGTGAGAAACGCTGCCGATCGGATTTAGCGGATTGTCCACATCGCCATATTGCGGATAGGGACGCAATGCCTGACCAGCCGTCGCTCCCGTCCCGAAGGTGTCGATAAATCCGGGCCAGGGGTTCTTGATTCCGGCGGCTGCCACCCGCGGATCGGTAATGGGCAACGCCAGGAACTGGTTGAGTGGCAGCCCCGCAGCGGCGGCGGCGCCGCTGTAATTCTGCGTGGCCAGCGTGGGGTTCACCTCGTTCGGTTTTGACCACACTCCGAGATGGTAGGTGTGCATGCCGACATAGCCGATTGTAGCCACCATGCTGGACGAGACCTGTTGCTGAATCTGGGCGCTCCAGTAGATCTGCGTTGGGGGCGTCCCTGACTTGGGATAGATCAGGGGCGGATTGTCGTTGCCTACCAAGAGTCCTGGATCGAGCGTCGCGCCGCTGATCGAGGATGACGGAAATGGATTGTCCCAGTAGTAAGCCGGGGAACCAACGTAGTCCGAGGGGCGATTGATCGTGGCCAGACCGGCGAAGCCCAATGCATATTCACCGCTGCCGATGTCATTTTCCAGATTGTCATTGCCTACAGGGCGGACGATCGCGAAGCCGCCGCGCCACGCGGTTCTATGATCCGGCCCGGGCGAAAATGCGAAGCCAATTCTGGGTTGGAAACCTTTATAGTCGGTGTTGCCGATGCGCGTCATGCCGTTCCGGCCAGTGCCGTTGCCATAGAAAGTAAAGGCGCCGGGAAGACCGCCCGCCGCGGGATTCGGCAGAGTCGGAACCATGGTTGATACATTGCCCTTCACTTCGGTACGCGGAACCTGGATGTCATAGCGCAAACCAAGATTCAAAGTTAAGTCGGGGCTGACTCTCCAGTCATCCTGGAAATAGAATCCCGTTTGCCACCACCGGTATCCTTGCGAGACCGGGTAATCGAAACGGGAGAAATCCATGCCCCCAAAGAGGAAGCTGGCCGCCGCATTCCCCGTCCCGGCCGGAATGGAAACCGCGTTACCGTTGGCAAACCCGGTTCCGTTCAGTGCCGTCTCTGCCGACTCGAAAGTGAAAGCTCCGGTTGGAATTCCGGATTCGTTCCTCTGCAGGCGACGTACTTCGCCCCCTACCGTCAGCGTATGACGTCCACGAATCAGTGTCACGTTGTCGTTGACGATGTAGCGGTTTTCGGCATCAGAAGACGCCGTTGTGCTACCAATGCTGTTCTGTACGGTGCCGATGCCAATGTTGGGATACGGGCTGTCGGCAGCAAGCGGTGGCAGTCCCGTGATGCCCAGTGCAGCCAGACCGGGACCCGGCTGCAGCGGCCCGGTGAAACCTGTGTCTCGAAGAAATCCGATATTGAGATTGTTTAACAGCGTCGGCGAGTGCGCGTAGTTATAAGTCAGGCGGATCTGCGTCGTCGGAGCCGAGGTCTGGTTGGAGTCCAGCAGGTTCAGGCCGCCGTTATTGGAATTGGAGTAGCCGCCCGTGAACACACTACCAGACACTGAGTGTTTGTCGGAGATGTGCTCATCAATCTTAACTACAAGGCGGTGCTCGTCAATCTTCGAACTCTGTTGACGTACAAAGTTGTCGAAAATAGCATCGTTCGTAGCCATGGGAAAGCTTTGTAGGATCTTCTGCGAAGCAGAGCTCAGCCCCGGCGTGCCTGCAGGAATGACGTTGCCGGGAAACGGATCTCGAATCTGATAACTCTTGCCGTCCGGTCCAATGACCGTATGCACAGAAAGCGGATTGTAAATTTCCCCTTGGTAAACTGGACGTCCCGCGGGGTCGAAGATCGGTTGGCCTGACGCGCCGTCTACCAACTGTGGACCAAGGGCCTGGGCAAAATTTCCACTGCGATAGGCATTGGGGAATGTCGTCAGGGTTGCATTGTTTGCGCTCGGACGATACTTGAAGCCCGTATAGTCGACAAAGAAAAAAGTCTTGTCTCTGCCCTTGTATAGCTTCGGGATCCACACCGGCCCACCGAAGGTGCCACCGAATTCGTTCTGTTTTAGAGGCGCTTTCTTCAACCCCAGTCGATTGGTCACAAAGCCAGCCGCGTTGAGGGCGTCATTCTGAAGAAAGTCGAAAAGGCTTCCGTGATAGGCGTTGGTACCAGAGTTAAAAGCGAACGATACGACGCCGCTGGATAGCCCATACTGGGCGCTCTGATTATTGTTAATCAGTTTGAATTGGCCAATTGCATCGATGGGGGGATGATTGTCTCCAATGTCTCCCGACAGGTTGGTATTGACGATGGGAATGCCATCTATGAACACCTCATTCGCATAGCTGACGGAACCACTAATGTGCAACCGGTAGTCCGGGCCAGTTCCCCCTTGGGTTCCTCCGGGGGTGGAACTGTTTACGCCAGGAGTGAGCAATACGAAGTTGAGCGGATTGCGCATGTCTCCCACGAGAGAAACGGGCAAATCCTTGATCTCTTGCGGGGTGATCGTCGTGCCAACGTCGGAAGTCTGCGTTTCAATCGATGCCGAGGCGGCTGAAACGGTTACCGTTTGTTGCACCTGCCCGGGCTGCAAGGTCAGCGTCACCGCGACCGTGCTGCCAACGCCTACTTGAATGTGCTGCTGCACAGAGGTGGCGAATCCAGTCGACTCTGCGCTCAGGGTGTAGAGTCCCGGCGCCAGATTCAAAAAATTGAACTGGCCGGACGGGTCGGATGTAGCGGACGTGGATATTCCGGTCGCTTCGTTTTTCAAGGTTATTCGCGCCCCAGGAACGTTGGCGCTCTTGGTATCCTCCGCGGTCCCCTTGATACCGCCTCGGTCTGCCTGGCCCCAGGTGTAAATCGGCGTAATCGCCGCTGTCGTTGCAGCTGCCAAGAAGACGCACTGTAGACCCCTTAACCATCTCATTGCCGGCGCTCCCTTCTGTCTTTTTGATCCCTACGCTGATTATTTAAACCTTTAACTAATGCCCGGCGATGAGTTGAACATGGCCAAATAAAGATTGTCAATAGGGCCTGCAAGAGCGGAGGCTCTGGGTCGGAAATCACATATTATCCACGTCTCCGGCGAGCGGGGAGTGCAGGACAGCAGATTTGGAAATTATCGCTCTGGGCGTGGTGATATCAGTCTGAAGTTGTTGTAACGTTTAATTTTAGAGCTTGCTGTAGGTATTGAATGTTGGACCAGTAATGTCCTGCTGGCCGGTTGAGCTGCCGAACGCCGGTCAAAGGCGAACTGAGAGGGAAATAGGGCCGCAGGGGCTAAAAGCCCTCCTCATTTATGGCCTGTGCGGCACGACTGAAGTCGTGCCCTGATACAAAGCGTTTTTTGAGACTGGCTCGAAATAGACTGACTCGGACATTATTTTTTGCAGGCATCAATAGCTCCCCTCTGCGCGAATCGACTTGAGGTACCGCGCACTTGGCCAATCGAACACACAAGCGAATGCCTCGGGAGGGTTTTCACCATGAAGTCTCGTTTTCGTCGGCCCAGTGCTCGCATGTTCCTGAAATCTTTATTGTTGCTGATAACTTCACTATCCTCTGCCCAAACTATCCCACCGCAAAGCACATTTTTCTCCACTGTCGCTGAGGAGTCTTACGCCACTTATCAACTGCATGGGGACGGGGACCTGTGGCCGACGTGCTGGGCCGATGACGACAACCTCTATACGGCTAACGGAGACGGGGTGGCATTCACCGGCCGGCCGGTGACCGTTTCCAACCGTTACGACATGGCAGTGAGTGTGATCAGTGGGACGCCACCAAATCTGTCAGGAAATACATTAGCGACCAAGGTGGGCAAAGTCTGGATCTTCAACGACGGACAAACATATAACCGAAAACCGACCGGTATGCTATGCATCAACGGCGACATCTATCTCGCCTATCAAAACCTGGCGACCACCTTTGGCTCGGCGCCGGCTGCGTCGGTCGTTGTGTCCACAGACCATGGGCGAAGCTGGTCAGCGGATTCTGATACGCCGATGTTTGGTACGCCGGGGGATACGACGAGCCCCGAGGCATCGAAATTCACAACGATATTCTTCCTTGATTTCGGTAAAAACTCGACCAATGCGATTGACGGGTATGTGTACGCATATGGGCTGGATACCAATTGGCGTAATCAGCAGGCCGTGTATCTTGCTCGGGTGCCACGCGATAGCGTGCTCACCCGAGCCAATTGGCAATTCTACAGCGGCATGAGTGGCCACAGTCCTACCTGGTCCAGCGACATTACCCACAAGGTTGCGGTATTAATCGATACCACGCTGCGCTATCCGGTAATGTTCGATACAAATCGCAGCGATAACATCCGCTGCGGACCGAATCAGCCGGTCATAAGTCAGGGCGGAATCGTCTATGACCGGCCCCTACAACGATATATCTATACGTCATGGTCCTGTGCCACGCATGAGATTTATGAGGCGCCACAACCGTGGGGACCGTGGAGTCATGCGGCCTCGATCGATTTCGGTCCGCTGCAGGGTTACGCCGGTCAGCAAAACTATGGCCAGTACGGTCCGACGATTCCATCCAAGTTCATCAGCTCCGATGGAAAGAGCATGTACTTGCAGGCCAATGTTTGCTGCGGTGTTGGTTCCAATACCACGGGTCCTGAGTATACTTTCTCATTGCGCAAGCTGTATCTTCAGCCGTTCGTCTTCCAGAGCCCTGGCAATGAGCCCTCCACGGCAAATCTAGCTTTGGCACGGGGTGCCCGGGCGATCAGTAAGAGTACGCATTTCGGCTCGCTGTGTGCGCTCAATTGCGCCGACCAGCTAAATTACGGGGCAATCAGCAATAGCGAGGACGACTGGGACGCGGAATCGAAGACATTTGATTGGTGGGGATACACCTGGGCCCTGCCATACCATCTCAACCAGGTGGTCTATGAGACGGGGAACATGTTTCCTGATGGCGGGTGGTTTGCGGGTCATCTAAGGGTCCAGGTGCGTCAGAATTTTGTCTGGTTAGATGTAAACCCCGACGCCGTAACTCCCACGTATCCGTACAGCAACCAGGCCGGCGGACACACGATATACACCTTCAATCTGCCGAATACGTGGGGAGATGGTGTACGTATTATTGGCACACCGGGGGGAACCTCCCATTTCACCTCGATCAGCCACCTGAGCGTGTATTATCGCGCGACCAACCTTGCAGGCGATCCTGGCTTCGAACTCCAAACCAGGTCGACCAATACCAGTCCATGGTCAAGCGAAGGTCCAGACGGGCACGGCGTAGATCGAGAATTGGGATTTGCCCACCGCGGATCCAACAATGCATGGATTCGTGGCTCTACCAGTAATTGGAATGCAATCACGCAGACGATGACTGTTCAGGAGAATACCATTCCGCCTGTAACCGGGCGTGATTCTGACTGGTTCTGAGTCGCCGGTGGCTGTTTTCCAGGCAGTTCAGACGGCGATTTGCGTTGGCGGCATCCTATCGCTTCGCCAGGATCTCGTAGACAGGCTTGTTGTCAGCGAACACCTGCCATTCTGTCACCTTTCCTTCGTGAATCACAGCCTTCCAGGCCGCAGGTGTCTGCCACGGCGCGTTATCGATGGATCCGGCTGCCTGGCCCACGGCCAGCACCACGTCATCTTTGGTCATTATGTTGTCGGTGCGAATGCAGTAGTCCGGACACATCGCGAAATACCCACGCCATCCGGCCTCCATCGATTTTGTACCTTCTACACGACGTCCGAGCGAATCGATAAAGATATGATCAGGTGCCATCAGAGCGATCAAGGTTCGTATATCGTGACGATTGATTGCGGTTACGAATAACTTGAAGACCTCTTCAGGGTGCATCTTGTCTCTCCTATACTGCGGCGAGGTTGTTTCGGCCTACCCGGTAAGTCGTACGCCAAGAAATAGGCTGCCCTTCGTGGCGTCCCAGCGGACGGGTAGCACACTTGTTCCAAGCGGGGCAGGGGATCGCGCTTTATGTGTGGTTTGTAGCATGGATTGCGCGTCAGGAGCATAAAAATTGGCCCGACGATATGTAAAACCAGCGCCGCCATCGTACGGTCGTAGTTCCGGGGATGCAGATCTATGTCCGGGCCGCAGCGCATTGTTCTTGGTAAACTGTGGGCAGTACTAGAAGGCTCTGGGACAGACTGAATACCAAAAGTCAGCGCGCCCAGACCACTAACCATCCGAACCAGGTTTGGAACTGGGACCCCTGCAGTCGGGAGAGTGCGATTTTGTTGGGTTTCAGCGGAGGTCTAACTACGTGCCGGTGGAAGGCGTTCGAGAAGCATCAAGCTACTCTCGGTCGTTGCGATACTTCACCTTAACTCAGTCTTTACTTTGGTAAGCGCTTCCAAAGACACTATGTCACGCTTACCGTTAGGTGTACTTGGCAGACGATCTAAAGACCAGAATTTCTCCGGAATCATGTATTTGGGTAGATATTGTGTCAAGTGATCCATAAGTTCAACTGCCGCGATATCGTAGTCAGGTTCTCCTACGACAAAAGCATACAGGCGCTTTTGATTGGTGGGACCTCCGACACCTAAAACGGCAGCATCGGCAACGCCTGGACACTTGCGGATCACCTTTTCGATCTCTTCCAGCTCGACCCTGTATCCATTTATTTTCACCTGATGATCGATTCTGCCGTAGAATTCCAACTTGCCTTCCTCATTCCAACGTCCGAGGTCGCCCGTCCGGTATACTCGCATCCTCCGAGACGCGCCAACGTCAAGATGAACAAAATACTCACGTGTCAACTGCGGATCATTTAAGTAGCCTGCAGCTAAACCTGCGCCGCCTATGCAGATTTCACCAATATTCCCAGGAATCTGGGGTCGTCCTTCTGGATCAAGGATGTGGACCTCGGTGTTTGCAATTGGCTGTCCGATTGAGACCACGTCATCGTCGAGAGAAAGCCTGTCTGCCGTGGACCAGATTGTTGTTTCTGTGGGTCCATACATATTCCATACGGAAGAAGATCGAGTAATTAGCTTGTTGGCTAAATCGCGGTCGAGCCGGTCTCCGCCACAAAGAATGGTGAGGTCAGACGATCCTGCCCAACCGGATTCGATCAGAATTCTCCATGTGATCGGGGTTGCCTGCATAACCGTCGGCTTCTTGTGCTGGATGATGCCGGCGAGAACCCGTCCGATTCTAGCTTGTTCCTCGGAAACGAGGATCACCTTGCCCCCGTAACAAAGAGGCAATAGAAGCTCGAGGGCTGCAATATCGAACGAAACAGTAGTAACCGCAAGCCAACTGCCGCGTTCAGTAAAAGCAACGCGTTGAGCGATGTCGCTAAAAACATTTGCCAGGGCACCGTGGGTTACAGCAACGCCCTTTGGGGCGCCCGTCGTGCCTGAGGTGTAAATCACGTAGGCTAAATCCGTCAGCTCTGGAACGTATAACGTACTGCCGTCGTATTCCTCTGTTGAAGTGACCGGCAGGTGATCGAGCACACAGACTTGCGATGAAACTTCAGGGAGGTTCGTCATGCTCTGGGAATCGGTCACGATGAATCGGGAGGCGGCATGCGATAAGACTTGCCCGAGGCGCAACGCTGGATCGCCCGGATTCAAAGGCAGGTACGCGGCTCCCGTTTTCAGAACGCCTAACATTCCGATGATGAGGTTCTCTGACCGCTTAAGGCAAAGTGCAACGATGTCCCCGCACCCGATGCCATGTGTCTTGAGGTATCGCGCCAACCGTTCCGTTCGCTGGCTTAAAGAGGCATACGTGAAGGTTTTGTTATTTACCGCTAATGCCGTGGCGAGTGCTCTGGAGCTAACCTGCGATTCGAATAGTTCGACGATTGAAGATCGGAGATGTGTCAACTCCTCCATGGAAGGAGCAGTTGACATGTCTTGACCCAATGAGTGGTTCATCCTAGTTCCCGCCGCGCAAGGTGCAGAGTATCGATCAGTGGATGTGACGGAGAGGGCAGAAAAATCAAGCAAAACATCTAAGGAGTTGCTTTCGGGCCCGCTGTCCACGCCATGACTATAAATCAGCTATTTTGAGGTCCAGAAAAATGGTCAGCGCCAAAAGTGGCATCTGGGGAATCTGAGGGCATTCATGCCGGTCCTGCAGGCGGTCGTATCGTCCCGACAGGATTCCACCGCGATTATAGATCAAAGTTTTATCGGATAAACAAGCTCCGTGCAAAATAGATTGCAGATTATGTGCTTGCTCTAAGGTGCTTGGCGTCCGTGAGTATTGGGAGATCTGACGGTCTCCTCGCCTGAAGACCCCACGCATCGCGTCGCTGCGATTTGCTGGCCGCCGGAGTTGAACATCACGACATCCATATGAACCGAAAAGAGTTGCGACCTCAAAGACGGGCGGTCTCCCGTATGTGGGCGGAGATCGATGGTGCCCGATTTGGCGCCGTCAGTTTTTGCAGGCGAACTTTTTCTTTGCCGCTGCCCGATCATCGTTTGAGAGAGATTTAACGGACCACAGTTTTCAAACAGGTAGGGTGATGAAGGTGTCGCCTTTTCCGGCACTGGTGCAAGAACAATCACAGACCCAAATCACCTTCGTGTCTGGTAGCGGAACCTTCGCCTTCGGTTCAAATAATATATTGGGCACGATCCAGCTTTCCGAATCCCACTGTGCCCGGCGCACCGAACTGCCAGAGCACTGCGAACGTGGCGAACTGCATGGCGGCTGTGATTTCTGATTTTGCTCCGACGGCGGCCTCCGCGAAAGGATTCGGGTATCAGACACACCGCTCCGCACCATCCGCGACCCTCTTTTTCCACAGTGGCTGCGCAACGTCAATTTTCCACCAGGCCTGGTGGCTTTGGGGTGTGCGGCACCGCGACGTCGCTCTTCGTTGACGTAGGTGTCTGACCAGCTTCGCACCCCCATATAGATCCACAATCGCCTGCCCGCCTTATTCCCGCTTGGCACTTCTCTCACACTTGAGTGCCATCACCGGATGCTGACGTTACCTTTGGACCGTTCATGGTTACTTTTGGGGACAGCAAGTCCTTTGTTTGCGTAAGCCGCAGAGCGCCTACCACTTTCGCAACATAGATTCCCTCTGGCATGTGAACCAGCCTTAGAGAAAGAGCACGCCACCCGCAGGTTATAGCCCGGCGTCGATTCTTAAGTTTCAGCTCTTGCAGTCTTCGTACGCGACCTCTTCTTTTGCTGCGGTTCGATCGTCGTTTGAGCCAGTCTTCAGACGGGGATTTTGATGAAGGTCGTGCCCTTTTTCCACACAAGCAAAAGGACGTTCAAAGGCGATTTAACTGCGTTGGCGATCTGCGCCAACCAGTATCTCGCGGCTATTAACGGCGGTACCACCCTAACGTCGTTTGCGCGCTACGGCGCCCTTTCGCTATTGCTCTGCCGCAACCATTTACAGAATCGCCTTAACAGGATGAGGACTCCAGCGGAGGGTACATTGCGAACACAGAAAGTTTCGAGCGCAGAGCGGATTCCTATAATCTTGAGTGTGATCTTGGCAGCGATGTTCCTCGCGATGCTGGGCGGATGCGGATACTCCGGTTCAGCGAATGGCGTTGGTGTGGCCCTGCAGGGCACCGTATACGGCGGGCTGCAACCTGTTGCCGGGTCAACTATCCAGATCTACGCCGCAGGCACCAACGGAGTTGGGTCAGCGGCACAGCCTCTGCTTCTTAACGCGATAAAGACCGATACAAACGGCAATTTTTCCGTACCAGCCGACTATCGTTGTCCTTCGCCATCCTCGCAGGTCTATGTTGTCGCGAGCGGAGGCAATCCAGCGCGCGCAACAAGCGAGAACAACCCTGCTCTCAAGCTCACGGCGATGCTTGGCTCGTGCAGTAGTCTTTCCAGCGCCTCATCCATCACCGTCAATGAGGTCACTACAGTTGGGTCAGTCTGGCCTCTCGCCCACTACATGACGTCGTCAACTCGTGTTGGCTCCGCCGCAAACGACGCTTCCTTCCTCGCGGCCGCATCCAGCGTGTCACAATACGTCGATCTTGCAAAGGGAACCTCACCCGGCGTCTCCACGCCCGTCAGCCACTTTGCCCAAAACACCAAGCTCTATAGTCTCGCGGATCTTCTTGCCGAGTGCGCCGGTTCCTCTGGCGGAGTGGCAGGCGATGGAACCCCGTGCGGGCGCCTGTTCTCGATCGCGAATCCGCAAGGCGGCAGTGCTCCGACAGACACGATGACTGCGGCTATCCGCATCGCGCAAAACCCAGAGAACGCGGTGAGCGAGATCTTCGACCTAGCCGCTGGGCAAACCCCTTTCCAGCCGGCACTCACTGCCATGCCTGCCGACTGGACTTTACACTTAACCTTCGCGGTCGCGACTCCAACGCTATCGCTGGGTACCGGAACCTACGTTGGCCCGCAAGAGCTCACCATGAGTGACTCAACGACGGGAAGCACCATTTACTACACCACTGATGGAACGGTGCCGACAACCTCTTCGCCGACCTATACGGGAGCAATCTCGATAGGCACCTCATCGACCGTCCAGGCCATGGCGGCCTTACAGGGATCTACGAGTGCAGTTGCCTCTTCCGCGCTGACCATCACTGCGGAAGATATCACGCCGACCCAGTTGGTTTTTGTGCAGCAGCCCTCAAATACTCCGGCTCTGGCGACGATTTCTCCGGCTGTCCAGGTGGCAGTAGAGGATGCCAGCGGACACCTGGCGCTCACTGCCGCTGGTCCTATCACTCTGGCTCTCGTGGGGGGCAGCGGTCTGACGGGAACGCTCACCGCGACTCCGCAGAATGGCATCGCCACCTTCAGCGATCTCAGCGTGAGTACACCGGACACGGGGTTGACACTATCGGCTACCGGCTCTCAGTTGTCGTTCGCGAATAGCGCGCCCTTCAACATCGGCCCACCGACCAGCGGTGCCGGTTTACCGGCGAAGCTGGCGTTCCTGCAGCAGCCGTCAAATGCCGCGATCGGAGCCACGATCTCACCTGCCGTCCAGGTGGTAGTAGAGGATAGCAACGGAAATGTGGTGCAGGGCGCCAAGAATCCAGTCACTCTTGCGCTCGCCGGCGGTAATGGTCTCGGTGGAACACTCACCGTTACTCCGCAGAATGGTGTCGCAACCTTCAGCAACCTCGCCGTTAGCAAAGCCGGAACCGGCTATACACTCACCGCGACCAGCCCCACCCTCGTGCCGGCGACCAGCACAAGCTTTAGCATCAGTGCGCCCGGTAGCAACGCTTCTCAACCGGCAAAGCTGGCTTTCGTGCAGCAGCCCTCCAACGCCCTTGCCGGTGCAACGATCTCTCCAGCTGTCCGGGTGGCCGTAGAGGATGTCAACGGTAATGTCGTGCCGGCTGCCACCAATCCGATTACGCTTGCTCTTGCCGGCGGTAGCGGTTTGGAAGGGACGCTCACTGTCACACCGCAGAACGGCATCGCGACTTTCAGCAACCTGAGTGTCAGTACTGCTGGTAGCGGGTACACCTTGTCGGCTGGCAGCCCAAACCTTACCTCCGCTACAAGTGCCAGCTTCACCATCAGTGCTTCGGGCTCCGGTCCGTCGCCCGCACAGCTGGTATTCCTGCAGCAGCCGTCTAATGCCGTGACGAGCGCAACCATCTCTCCGGCCGTGCAGGTGGCAGTACAGGATGGCAACGGGAATACCGTAACTGCCGCGACGAATCCAGTCACTCTCGCCCTTGTCGGGGGCAACGGTCTGGGAGGAACGCTCACCGTTACTCCGCGGAATGGCATTGCCACTTTCAGTGATCTCAGTGTCAGTACCGCCGGCACCGCTTATACGCTCTCTGCAACCAGCCCGAGGCTGACCTCTGCGGTCAGTGCGACCTTCAACATCACTGCTCCCTCCAGCGGTGGTTCACCGGTGAAGCTGGCATTTCTGCAGCAGCCTTCAAATGCCGTGACTGGGGCGACGATCACACCGGCCGTCCAGGTCCTGGTTCAGGACGCTAGCGGCAATACCGTACAAGGTTCAACTAATCCAATCACCCTGACGCTTGTGGGAGGCACCGGCTTAGCGGGGACGCTCACGGTTATTCCGCAGAATGGTGTTGCTACCTTCAGTGACCTCACCATAAGTACTGCCGGCACCGGGTACAAACTCTCCGCGGCCAGCCCCGCGCTCACGTCGGCGACCAGTGCCAGCTTTACCATCAGTCCGCCGAGCACCAATCCTCCACCGCCCGCAAAGCTGGCGTTCCTGCAACAGCCATCGAACGCCCTGGTTGGGGCCGCTATTTCGCCGGCTGTCCGGGTGCTGGTAGAGGATGCGAATGGCAATGTTGTGGTCGGTGCTACCAACCCGGTCACATTAGTTCTTTCCAGCGGTAGTGGCCTCGGGGGTACGCTCACCGTCACACCGCAGAACGGCATCGCGACGTTCAGCAATCTCACTGTCAGTGCTGCTGGGCTCGCCGACACACTCACCGCGAACAGTCCGGACCTGACGTCTGCGACCAGCACGCCCTTTATCGTCACCGGGGTTACGGCCCCCTTGCCGGTAAAGCTCGCATTCCTGCAGCAGCCATCGAATGCGTTGGTGGGAGCGACAATCTCACCCGCGGTCCAGGTGGTAGTCCAGGACCTCAACGGTAACACTGTCGCCGGCGCCACCAATCCAATCACACTTGCCCTAACTGGCGGCAACGGCCTTGGGGGCACGCTGACTGTTAATGCACAGAATGGTGTTGCCACCTTCAGCAATCTCTCGGTCAGCAACGCTGGCAGCTACACGCTTTCAGCGAGCAGCCCCAACCTCACATCGGCCACCAGCACCGGCTTCACCATCACTGCGCCGAGTCTGCCCACGGGGGTCAAGCTGTCGTTCTCCGTGCAACCTTCCAACGTTGCGACTCAGGCCACCATCACACCGGCGGTTCAGGTCGTAGTGGAGGATAGCAGCGGAAGTACGGTTACAACGGCAACCAATCCGGTGACGCTTGCTCTGGTAGGGGGCACAGGCCTCGGAGGAACGCTGACTGTGACCCCACAGAACGGTGTGGCTACCTTCAGCAATCTTTCGGTGAGCAATGCTGGAAGCTACACGCTGTCGGCAAGCAGCCCCAACCTCACCTCCGCAACCAGCAACAGCTTCACCGTGACTTCTGGTTCGAGCTGCTCGATTACTTCCTTTGGCGCAGTAGGAGACGGGGTAACGAACAATGCCACCGCCATTCAAAACACGTTCAACTATGCTGCTACCAACAAATGTACTGCCTTGATCCCAGCCGGCACATTTGCCTATTCGGGAACGCTCACTGCCAGAGGCATAGCGGTCATGGGAACCGGAGCCGCTTCGATTTTGAAAGCTTTGAACACTAATAACGAAGCTCTTCACCTTGACCGGCGACGGCGGCTCTATATCAAACCTTGTCATGCAGGGCACTGGCACTTCACGGAATGTAACCTACCAGGCGGCAATGATCTGGGTGAATGGCGCTACCAACTTCACGGTTCAGAACGTGCTTATCAACGGTGGCTCCTGCGTTGGCATATACGATGCCGGCGGCCAGGGCGGGTTGATCCAGAACAACACCGTAGAAAATACCCTGGCAGATTCCATTACCAACACAAACGGCGCCTCCAACATTACGGTGAAGGGAAACCATGTCCTCAATTCAGGCGATGACGGAATTTCCAATAATAGTTATCTAGTTGACCCCAACACGGTCCACGATATCATCGTCTCCGGAAACACGATTATGCACAACGCTGGTGGCCGCGGGCTCGAAGTGTCCGGAGGGAGCAACATCACCTTCTCCGGCAATTATGTCGATAACCTCGATGGTTACACCGATATGTATGTTGCCTCGGAGGCGGAATGGAAGACTCAAAATGTCTCTAACATAACCGTTACCGGCAACACCTTCGTCGATGGTGGTCCCAATCAGGGTAGCGCGATCATCTACAATTCTGAGGCCGGCGCCACCACAATTACCGGCGTTACGATCGGCGGCAATCAATTCGTAAACCCGAAAGCAGGCGCCGTTCAGTTTGCCGGGGCCGGAAGCGAATCCGGCCTCATTATCCAAAACAACACCGATTTTTCAACCAGTGCATTCAGCTTCTCCAGCAACCCAACCGCGCAGCCGACCCAAAGTGGCAACCAGGTTCTGGCTCCGTCTACCTACACCACGCCGCTGGTTGCTCCAGGCGGCGGATGCTCCTTTGCCGGATGCTGAAGGAGTCCGTAGCCCCGTTGCAGATTGAGGGATCTGCTCGCATCAGCAATTCGATGCTGGCGGACCCCTTCGTCTCGACGGTAGGCCCTTAGACGTCGAAGGGTCTTACTGTACCAAAGTACTCCCGCTCCGGTTACACCGGGGATCTATCGCGACGCGCAGGTAACTTACGGTGCAGAGGGAATTGTGATTACTGCGCCGGCAGGTAACGGCCCATAGGTTGCACAAGTGTGAAGGCCGATAAGCTGCTGACGGTAGCATTTCAATGTCCTGGCTGCTGTGCATGCACAAAGAGAAACTGTCGCTTGTAGTTTTCCAGAAATATATTTTTCTGCAGGATCCAACCATTGCTCGAAGGTGCTACCATCCCACCAACAAATTAAAGAGCAGCTGGTATGTTTTATCCTCTTCAAACAAGAGATCCAATACATAATGTGTACGTGCTTAACCCACCGATCAAGCGTCGATCTCAGTCGTTCCCCGGTGTGATCATCGCGGTGACACTTCTGGCATTCGTTGCAGCATGTGGTGGGTCCAGCGGATCACAGCCTACTGCTCAAGCACCGATCGTAGTTGCCACACCGTCTATCTCTATACCGACAGGAACCTACACCGGCACGCAGCAAGTGACTGTCTCGGACTCGACTTCGGGAAGCACGATTTACTACACAACCAACGGAACGGTCCCAACGAGTTCTTCTACAGCCTATCTGCAACCCATCTCCATCACTGTTACATCAACGATACAGGCGGTCGCATTTCTAAGCAGTTCCCAGAGTGCCGTCGCGAAATCGACCCTGACGATCATCCCTGCCCCCCAGGCGTCGATGTTGGCGTTTGTACAACAGCCCACCACGGTGCAGGTCGGCGCCACCATATCGCCTGCAGTCCAGGTAGCGGTGGAAGATAGCAGCGGTAATCCCTTTACCCCTGCCGCCAATCCAGTTACGCTTGCCTTGATGGGCGGAAGTGGCCTTGCCGGAACGCTCACTGTCGTGCCGGTGAATGGCATTGCCACATTCAGCGATCTCAGTGTTAGTAGCGCTGGGAGCGGCTACACGCTCATTGCAACCAGCCCTGGTCTGGGTTCGGCCACTAGCAACAGCTTTGCCATCACTGCTATTCCACCAATGCCGGTCAAGCTGGCCTTCTCTCAGCAACCAACAAATTCTTTGACGGCCTCTCCCATATCTCCAGCCATCACTGTCGCCATCGAAGATGGCAACGGCAATGTCATAACCAACGCCTCCAACCCGGTAACACTTGCACTTGTGAGCGGGACGGGCCTTGGAGGCACATTGACGGGTACGCCGAAGAACGGGGTAGTCAGCTTCAGCAATGTCACGGAAAGCGCTGCCGGGACCTACATGCTGTCGGCTGACAGTGCGGGCCTCGTTTCGGCGATGAGTGGCGCCTTTACCGTCACTGCGCCGATCAATAACGGCACAACCATCATGCAAAGTATGCCGGTTTCCATCACCGCGTCTCCCGGAGGCTCATTCCAGATAACATACAGCTGGCTAGCCTTGCCTGTATCGGTCCAATCCACCGTATTTGTGGATTTCATCGACAGCACAGGCGCGATCCAGGACCAGGACAATGTACAGCCGCCCGTGGCCCCATCGCAATGGACCGGACCAGTAAGTTATACCCATACCGTTAATGTGCCCGCCGGCGCCACGGCTGGCAAATATTCCATCGTTGCCGGGCTCCAGTCGCCAGGTGGCAATATATCTCTCGTGGCGGGGCCGGGGGTAACAACACTTTCTGACGCCAGATATCAGATCGGGACGCTGGTCATTGCCCCGACCTGTTCCATAACGTCCTTCGGTGCCGTAGGGGATGGCACGACAGACAATTTAACAGCAATTCAGAAGGCTTTTGATTATGCCGCCGCAAACCAGTGCATCGCTCAGATTCCTGCCGGCACCTTTGCTTATTCAGGGAACCTGAACGCGGTAGGCATCGCCGTGGCCGGAGAAGGCGTTGCTTCCATATTGAAGCCGCTTTCTCTCCCCAACGAAGCCATCGTCTTGTCCGGCAGCGGAGGTTCCATATCGAACCTTGTCATGGTAAGCGCCGCAACATCACGCCTGCTAACCCAGCAATCCGGAATGATTTGGGTCGAGAACGCCGACACTTACTACGTCGAGAATGTGCTCATAAACAATTCGTCAAGCACGGGAATCCTCTCCCAGAATAGCCATGCCGGATACATCTTGAACAATACGATCGAGAATACTTTAGCCGATTCCATCACCCAGGTGTACGGCTCCTACGGGATTACAATCAGCGGGAATCGCATTCTCAATTCCGGAGACGATGGGATCTCAAATAACAGTTACGCGAGCGACCCGAGCGCTGTTCATGCCATCACGGTGCAAGGAAACACCATTATGCAGAACAAAGGCGGCCGCGGTATGGAGGTGTCGGGTGGCACAGACATCACTTTCAACGGTAATTTCGTTGATAATCTGGACGGCTACACCGACATGTACATAGCATCGGAGAGTGAATTTAATACGCAAAGCGTCAACAATGTCACGGTCAGTGGCAACAGTTTCCTTGACGGCGGACCAAATCAGGGCTCGGCGATCGTGTACAACTCGCAGTCGGGAGCCACAACCATCACATCTGTCACTATCAACGGAAACCAATTTGTAAACCCGAAACTCTGTGCGGTTGCGTATGCCGGCAATGGCAGCGAAACCGGAATTTCAGTAGTTAACAATACCGACTACTCAAACAATCAGTTCAGCATTATCTCCAATCCAAGCGCGAGCCCCACGGAAACAGGGACCCAGATCCTTGCACCATCCTCATACACCACGCCATTGGTTCCCGCCGGAGGGGGTTGCAACTTCGCCGGGTGCTAGACATCATTGTCCAGTTTCTATCCAGCAGGTTCGCAAGGCGACCACATGATGGAAACAAGAGTCAATTCTGATTCGCGAGAGCATCAGCAGCACGCATCGCCAAATGCATGATAGTAAATGTCGGATTAGCGCTCCCTGAGGATGGAAATACAGAAGCGCTTGCGATACTCAGATTGGCTATGCGATGAACCCTTAAATACGGGTCCACTACAGAATCTGAGGGTGTTGTTCCCATTCGCGTCGATCCGGCGGGATGGGCCAGGTCAGTCGAAAGATCTACTAACCTCGTTGTGGGATTTAGAACTTCAGG
The DNA here is from genome assembly GCA_963717225.1 of uncultured Acidobacteriaceae bacterium. Taxonomy (GTDB): domain Bacteria; phylum Acidobacteriota; class Terriglobia; order Terriglobales; family Acidobacteriaceae; genus PALSA-350. Next base: position 996,593 of record CAVQWB010000019.1, read on the forward strand.
CTTCAACTCCAGGCCACAGACGTCGTTGAAAGAACTGCCCCAATACTGACGAATCTTCTCGACCATGAATCGAAAAAGCACTTCCTCGTCGTCCGATCGGTCCCAGTCAAGCTTTAACCTTGGAAGATGTAAAGAATCCTCGCGCTCGGAGAGGGAAAGACGGTTGGTCCATTTGGGAAGCTGTTCAATCCAGATTTTCAGAGAAAGGGACGCATTGGGAGGCCAGTATTTCTGCTTCCGCAAACTTTTCCATTGCGCCGTTAAAAATAAGGAAGGGAGATCTTGGGCACACCCACTCAGATTTTCGACACTGGCGGCAAAGTCCCATTTCTTGACGTTCGCCACGAAGTTTCTGGCCTGTGTCAACGCAGAGGAATCAGGAAGCTCGGCTGCAACGTCGAAATAGGCACTGGCAATCTTGTTTTCCTTTTGAACTTCAGGGCGTAATTCAAAATGTAAATGCCGCAGCGCATTGAAAGTAGATCGATCACTAAATAGCTTGTTGGTTAGTGTTTTGTTTTTCGGGCGTAGAAAAGCGACAGTCAATCCCAAGTGGTCGTTGAAATATCGGCCGAGGACATTGCAGTCCCGCGTTATGGAATGATTTGATTGCCGATCAGCCAACAAAAGCAGACGAGTGCTTTCGATGGTTCCAGCAGCAATCAGGTACTTGTCGGCTGATACGCGAAGTGTTTTGCCAGCGTGATTGATAGCTGTAATGGACTCTACTGTCGCGCCATCCATGTGAAAGGTGAATTTTGAAACTGTTGCCCCGAGCCAGATTTCGAGGTTGTCAGAGGTGTCAATCTGCTTACGGAAAATATGGGCGAGATTGTGATTTTTATCCGTCGGTCTTTTGGGCCACCGAAGAAAGAAGTCGCCATTCGATCTGGGCAGGAGCCCGCTGGCGTCGAGTGTTTCGCTAACCTCGCCTTCATATGGCATTTCATCGACTTGCATCAACGCTTCGATTTCATGCCGATAGCGATCGAGCTCACGAACGTCGAATGGCCAACCATTCAGGCCGAGGTACGGACGGCAGAGCGTGTCGGTCAGACTAAGCGGAAGAAGTTTTCCCGCCCACAACAGCGATGTACCTCCCAGCGCTCTGGATCTGGACGTCAGGGCGCCACGATATGCGTTGGAGGGAATTTCAATGTCGTTGAGATCGTCTAAGGAGGGATCGAACCGTTTGAGGCCGCTCTCCACAACGATGACGCGCCGCCGCCTATCCTGTGCAAGTCGAGTGGCTGCGATTAGACCCGCTACGCCGGCTCCGATTACGCAATAGTCCCCAGACAACTGTGTGATGGAGGATGAAGTATCCTCCATTTGCCGTAGAGCCATCTCCTACCTTCCAGCCGCCCACGCGACGATCTGCTCAAGGTGAGCCACAGAGCTCGTCTGGACTATGACAGACCCTTGGTGGCGTCGAGCGAGTGATTGTTGCAGCAATCTCTCGACGGAATCCGGGCCCCCTCCCGAGCGTATGTCTTTTGAGAATAAACTATGCGTAATATCAGGGACGAAGCGGGATTCCGACCAGCTGGCCTCGGCACTTTGTATGACATCAAAATAGGCTCCGAAACTAGCAACCACATCGTCTATACGATCACCGGAAACACCAATCAATCTGATATCGCCCTTCGCTTTGATACGGTTTAGTTCCTCGAAGAGATCCTCTGAAAGGGGTGAATCAAGATCGGGTTCATGCAAGCAATAGATGTCAATATAGCTAGTCTTCAGAGCACGCAACGAAGCTTCCAGGCTTTGGCGCAAAGTCTGGATCGTGTACGAACGTTTGGGGTATCTACTGATGCCTAATTTGCTGAGTACCGACCGGGCCTTTCGGAACGACGGGGCCGCGCGCCCTAGAGAGCCGATAAAAGGGGTGGGAAGCAGACCAAATTTCGTGGTTATTGTGACCTTGTTTCGTATCCCGGCAATTCCTTCGCCGAGACAGACCTCGGACATACCGTCGGCGTAAAGCCGCGCGGTGTCGAAATGGCTAATACCCAACTCAAGGGCTCGCCGAATCAGATGTTGGCGGTTCGCAGTGGTTAGCATATGGGTATGCGCCAAGCCCATTCCGATCCTGGAAATTGTTATACCGGATCGCGGTAACGTTGTCTGGCTCACGCATAGTGCACTCGTTTGCATATATTTGCCCCTGATCTGGAATCTTAGTAAGTGTAAAATACAACCGGATTCAATCTTCGGGATCTCAGTAAGCACCATCGGCATGCAACACAGCACGGAAGGTGCGAGCAAGGATATACATGTCCATCCAGACGGACCAATTGCGAACATAGTAGTCGTCGAATGCAACTCGCTCTTCGTAGGTCGTGTTATTACGGCCAGATACCTGCCACAGCCCCGTCAACCCTGGGGGCACCCGCGTATACAGGTCATATGTGGTCGCATAGCGTTTGATCTCGGACTCCACAATAGGCCGGGGACCAACCAGGCTCATGTGCCCTAAGATAATGTTAATTAACTGAGGCAGCTCGTCGAGACTGTAACGGCGAAGCCACCGTCCCACCGTCGTGATCCGTGGGTCGTTTTTCAGCTTGTGATAGAGCTGCCATTCCAACAGCTGCTCCGGATGCTGCCGGAGATACTCGTCAAGGGTGCGGTCCGCATCCGTAACCATTGTCCGGAATTTAAGCGCGCGAAAAGCCTTGCCATCGCGTCCGTAACGAAGATGGCCAAAAAAGACGGAGCCTCGTGAGCTCAACTTGATTGCGGCGCAGATGATCAGGAACATCGGTATGAGCATCAGGAAAAGAACCACTCCGATCGCGCAATCCATGCACCGCTTGATTATCTTGGGGACGACAAAAGAGAGTCGCTGCGGGATTTCCAATCCAACTTGCCCGCCAATCTCCCTCGGCGTGATACCCATGCAACAGAGTCCGAGAAGGTCGGTGACAATGAGGATATGACGAAAATCCTTGCAGTAATCCTGGATCACTTGCCGGGTTTCTGCGTAGGATGAATCCGGCATTGCAAGGATCGCGTACCGCATGGAGTATCGCTCCCTGATCCTGGGCGCATCCGACAGGTGTCCGATCACAGGTGGTAGATCGGGATCCCAATCGCCAACGGCGCTCGGTAGAAGTGCCCCCGTGATACGCAGCCCCCTCTGCGAATTGTTAAGGCTTCTTGCGATCTGTTGCGCGGCGGGCCCCGTCCCCAACACGACTGCGCAGGTCGGCCACCAGGCGCGCCGACTAAACAGCTTCCGCGTAATGACTCGACCGAGAAGGACAACCGGTGGAACCAGTACCCAGGAGACAGCGATCACGTAGCGCGAATAATCTACACCATTTCTGAAGAAGAAGGTGCTGGCAACCAGAACCACAATCACTGCGGTCACTGCGTGAAACGTCCGCCTGATTTCTTCGGCTGGATGCAGAAGCATCGCCGGATACATCCCCTGCGCACAAAAGGCCACCAAAAACGCAAGGATAGAAGGGTACACCTTCATATAAAAATGCAGATCCAAATTGGGATTAACGAGATGCTTGCTCCAGACCGCGAACCAAAAGACCGCGGACACCCCGATGAGATCAGACAATAGCAGGCAAAGGGATGAGCTCGGTGGATAAGCCCGTGTTGCCTCAGCATAGTGGGCTACCTGGGGTTGAGCGATAAGAGTCTTGGTGCTCATAGGATCAATTCCTTTGTATGAAAATTCAATGGCACTGTGCCCTATAAGGAGGGGCGGGTCCAGGTGAAGATGCTGGGGGACAAGGAAATGTGCCGAGGGGGAAGGAAACAGGGGATTACTTTGAGCGAAACAAAAAGCGGGAGAGGTGCGCTCGACAACCGAGATAGAACCTTATAACTAAACGGAGGAATCAACCGCCGATGGGCTGGCCGCCGTCAGAGTCTCGGCCGGGCACGGCGCAACGTCTTTCTTTAACAAGAACCTATAAACCTCGAGAGTTCGAAGGATCATCTGCTTCTCGGTAAATCGATCGAGAAATATCTCGCGGCCGTTCCGGCCGAATTGCTCGCGGAGAGAAGTATCGAGAAACAAACGCTCGAGCGCTTGAGCCATCAGATCATCACGGGAAGGAGGCACAAGAAAACCGTTGAACCCCCTGGAAACCGCTTCTGGGATACCGCCTACTTCCGTCGCAACGACGGGTAGTCCAGTCCGCATCGCTTCAAGAATGCTAATGGGAAAAGCTTCGTAAAAGGTACTAAGAACGAAAACGGACGATCGTGACAATATCTCCGCCGTGTTGTCACATTCGCCTAAAAATTCCACCCGTTGCGCGACTCCCAGGGAACTTGCCAACAGCCGCGTAGCCTCCAGCAGAGGCCCCGATCCGACGAGCTTCAACCGCCACGGATGCGCTTGAAGACGGCTCAGAGCGCGTAGGAGGGTAGCGTGATCCTTCTGCTTATGGAACCGCGCGACCATGACCACGGTGAGATCGTCGTCGCAGCCTTGCCGGCGAATCGCGGAATCAGGTATTCCGTTGTACACGCAGAAAAGTTTCTTCTCGGCGATCAGGCCGCTCGCCCGCCCTGTCTCATGTTCGTCGCGACATACGGTAATCACGGCCGTTCCGAGCATTCCGCCGAAACGTTCAAGAGCCTTGAATGTGTGATTGATCCGGCCGCTCGCCCTGTCGACGATCGACCAGCCGTGGGGAGTGAACACACAGGGGATGCCAAGAAGTGCACAGGCGACTCGCCCCAAAAAGCCGGCTTTGGCCGTGTGGGCTGCAACCAGATCAGGCTTTAGTTTTCTCAACTTTGCTACCAACTCGAGCAGAGCCGACACGTCGTTGATGGGGTGCAGCGCCTTACCGAGATGCGGTAAGACGTGTACCACGACTCCTTGAGCGCGTAACTGATCGCTGAACAGGCCATCCGGAGGGCCGGTGACCACCAGGCATTCGTGGCCGTACGCTCGTATACCGACGGTCAAATCCCGGACGTGTGCTTGCGCCCCGCCAAAGTTTGCAGATCCAGTGATGAGTTGAACAATCCTCATACGTTCCCTTGGAGGCAATGCGCAACCCATAGTCTCACCAATCGATTGTCACTCACACTTGCTCCGTTCTTTCGTTGCGATGGCCCGCCCGCAGCCTCTGACTTCATTTTTGTGAATTCTGCATCATGTATTGATAAAACCTATGCTTTTTCGAGAGTATTGGTGGCAATAACCATCTCTGGTGTTTCCTCGTCCCAAGCAAGGTTTTCCAGAGCTTCGATGAACACAGCCGCGGTCGCATCCCAGCGGTATCTATCGGGGCGGCGACGACCTCTGGTTCGCATCACTGCTGCGATGTCGGGGTTATCCAGGACCCGCCGCATCAGGTCCTGCAGCATCTCCGCGTTGTCCGGGTGAAAGTGTAACGCAGCATCCCCGCATACTTCCATAAGCCCAGGGGCGGTGGAAGCAATCACCGGGCATTCCTGAAGCATCGCTTCCAGTGATGGTATGCCAAACCCTTCGTAGCGGCTTGGAAATAGTAACGCGGTGGCAGAACGCAGAAGACCCGTGACTTCCTCATCTGTCAATCGCCCAGTGAATAGCACTCCCGGGTTATGTTTTAGATGTTGCGATCCGAACACACGGGAGCTGCCTTTTCCGATCACAACCAGCTTTGTATCTTGGCGGTCCAACAGGCGGAAGGCTTCGATTGCCAATGGAATATTTTTGTTTGCGGTCGAGAGTCCTAGAGTCACAAAGTATTTGCCGGCTTCCAGTCCCAGGCGATCAACGACCGACGGATCCGGCGACACCGCTCTTAAATGTTCTGTTCCATTCGGGGCCAGGAGAATGTCTTTGTCTGGAATCCCCAGGCAACGGCCTAACTCAGCTCGCGAGAAGTACGATACGGTTGCTATTTGTGCCCTGCGTGCAAGAAGCCGGTCTAGTACTTTATGGAGGATGCGATACCTTCTTGAGTATCCCGCAGGCGCGTTGTAAATTCCTGCGTCGTGGAGAACGACGATCTGTCTCGGATGCCCAATAGGACCGCTACTTGCTGGTGACAGTAGTCTTCCGGACCGGCTGTGTTTTGCCAGATGCGTTTGTTCCCAGGCGTGACCGTCGCCATTTCCAACTTTGCGGAATTCGATCCGGTCAAGATCAATGTCACACTCGGCTCCTGGGGGAGCAAGAAGGACCCACTCTGCATCCCGCAGGTGCTCTGGGCAATCCCTCTCTTGCAGGAGGCGATCTATCGCGCACACAATCTCCCTCGAATACCGTTGCACCCCCGTACGATTTTGGGTCAAAAATCGGCCGTTGATGTAAATCGCACTGTGTGTGGATTTTGACATTGTCTAGAGTGATCCTGACTTTCGCTGGTGTTAACAGCAGGTATACCGCTGAAAGTGCTACTGCACGGAGCGGGGGGAGCGCTCAGACTGTAAGGCTATGGGTGACACAGAACTCGTCTCCGGCGTCAGCGGCCTGTTCCCGCTCAGTTGCTGCCGGTTCGGGAGAATGAACAAGACGCCGATAATCAACAGGAACATTGCAGGAAAAAGTCGCCCTCCTGACCAGTAAAGGATTCGCGCTGCCTCAATTAGGCCTATATAAAGCAGAGGATAAATAAACAGTCCTGCCGGCTTATGGAGTTTCAGTTGCTTATACAGATATCCGCAAATCAAGCCGCTCACGAACCAGTAGAGAATGCCGGCCGCTGCTCCGTAGTCCACAATAGGGCCAAACACTCCACTAGGATTATTCAATTCCGGATTGACGGTTGCTTGGAGAAGTGCATCATAGCGAATATCCGAAACCTGAGTGGGAACACCGAAGGACGGGAACAGCAATGGCAACAACTTGTTCACGAAGGGAAACCGCCATATGAAGTCCAGCGTTTCCGGCTCAAGTCGGTAGGACAAGGGGTTGCTGACTCTCCACAGCATCGCACCATTATTGAGTGCCGTCGTGTAATACCCCATAAGGCGGAGGCCAATGAAGCTCCAAAAACTCGACTCGCTTTTTGCATAAAAGTTCGACCAGGACCTGAAATATTCGGCCCCGGCAAAAAAGAAAAACAGCACCACCGGCCCGAATACAGGGGCAGCCCGGATTACCTTGCGTGCCCGGCGAGTTGCTGGAGGCCGGAGAGAGATATAGGACACGATAAACGGCACAAGCAGCTCGATGATCGCTAGCCTTTCACTATTGAGAAACGTTCGTATGAGGGCTAGACCGAATACCGTCAGGATTTGCCATCGGACGCGCCGCCAACCGGCGACGGCGCCGAGTGGTACGCCAAGGACGATCACGGCAAGCCCGAATTGGGTTGCAGTCGTCACCCCCGGTATTGTCTTCAGATGTTCGTTAGGCAAATCGCTGGTTGCGCTGCGTGACGAATCGAGCACCGTATAAATAATGCTCGGGCGAAGTCCATTTTTGATGGCCACGCCAAACCAGATAACGTAGGCCGCAATAGTAAGAGCAAAGCTTAGATTGAAGAGAGTTCTCACCAATTGCCAACGAATGTTGCGTTTCCAGTCGGTAGCGGGATTGCCGGCTGTTCCTCTCCGCCGCGCTCCTCCTAGCAAACATCCGCCGGCGAAAACAAGCACGACAGCAAAAAGCACACCTAAACACGAAAGATCAAAGTATTTCTGGGTTCGCCAGAACCGCAAATAGCTGGAAGAACCTGTGCCGTATGCGGTGATGCCGGCGATCACGACAGGCAGGCTGAAGGCCACAGCCGGATGGAGCCACCAGACCCCTCTATTGGCCGTCGTCTGCGATACCTGCTTTGCTTGTTCGCTCACTCGCCCATCCTCGTAGTTGCTTCAACGGTCGATGCAAAGGTCGGCGCTCCCGGCAGATATGTCGCGTGGTTTCGAAACAACGCTGTGGTCCGGGCGACGATCCACACCAACACGGTACATACAGCAAACTCGGCAAGAACCACTGAAACGGCCATTCCCTCCGCCATGAACCGCGGTGCGAGCACTACCGCAAAGGCGAGATTGACCACTCCACCGGCTACGATGGCAATTCCTACCAGTAATTCCTTTCCGGCGGGCAGAAGAGTTTGCAGACCAATGGCATCTGTGAGGGAGATGATAAACGGGAGGAAAGACAAAATCTTCAAGACTGGAACTGCTGCTTCGAATGTCTTCCCAAAAGCAATAGTGACGAGGAGATGAGCGCCCGCAAATGTCACGACTGATAAGAACAGGCCAACACCCACCTCGATGTAAGCGCTGAGCCGGGTGAGGCGCTGGCTTTCCTTAAGTGAATGCGCCGCCAGCTGGCTGAGCCTCGGATAGAAGGCGTCACGAATCGGCACCAACAGTCCAACAATTGCCTTAGACAGCTTCTCCGCGGAGGCATAGTAACCGACAATGCTTGCAGGAGCGAACATAGCAAGAATCAGGACGTTCGCTGTGCTGTAGGTCGCAAGTCCACTGCGGAGCAGGAACATTTTCCAACCGACCCTTATCGACTGCCAGACCACGTCAAAAGTAGGCAAATACAGAGTTAGGTGACGATGCGCGACCCACAGTCCTGCGGCCACAGAAACTATAGGTGCCATACTCTGAAAGGCGAGAACCTTCCACGCGTCTCTTGGAGAGTGCACGAACAGCAGTATGGCGCCCAGAGCGACCACCTTGCCGGCGATCTCTAGGCCTGCGGCGAGGGTCATTCGCTCCAGGCCCTGAAAAAGCCAGGTGGGCGTCATACCTTGTGCCACGCCGTATACGAGCCCCGCACACAACAGTCTTGGATGGGAACGCAGAAGCGGAACCTGGGTGGAGACAGCCAAGGCGACCAAAACGCCAATCGTGGCTAAAACGGCTTGAGCCCCAAATGTCCCCACCGCAATGCGTCCGCAATCCCCCTTCGAGCCCTTGCTTTGAGCTAGATCCCGCGTTGCTGAAAGGGCAAAGCCAAACTCTGTGAAAATGGCAATGAATTCACCTACACCCGTCACGAAGGCTACGTGTCCCCATCCCTCTGGGCCAAGAACCCGGGCGAGATAGGGAAGCATGAATAGCGGAAGCAGTTTTCTGCAGCCCTGCACCAAATAGAGGGAAGCTGCGTTTCGCGTAATCTTGCTCTTAAGGAATTTGCGGCCGAGGGCTCTCACGATTGGTTCACTTCACGCTCAAGCGCTGCGTTGGCCCGAGCAGTCCGGTCTGATTGGAAATCAGGCTGGTCAGCCAACCACCAATTCGACCCACGAAGATCGACCAGTGATACAGTGCTTTGCGCGGCTTCCCCAGCATGAGCGTGTACGCCCCGCCCAAAAGCGGGCGAGACATATACTTGAACGTCAACGAGGCAGGGAATCGGTGATCTTGTAAAATTCGCCCCATACCCATGCCGTATCTACGCGCTTTTGAAATCGCTGCCAGCGTGTACGGACCTTTCCCCCAGTCAGGATGGTAGACAACCAGCGACGGTTCGTATTGAACCCACCAACCACGCTTGAGAAAGCGAAGGATAAAATCTGTCTCCTCGCCGGAGCCCCAGATAGTGTGAGCACCTATGCCCAGCCGCTCATCGTAGAACAATCCTGCCAACCCCTTCTTTCTGAAGAACGCGGCAAACGAGATGTGGCGGCGCATGATATTGCTCTGGACCACCCGGCCTGCCACCTCATCGAACCGGTCATTGCGCACGAACTCTTCAGAAGGAGCTTCGCACCCAGTCATGCCATCCCACTCAGGATGTTTATCGAACTCGCCGACGATCCGCTGCAACAGATCCGGAGCGTACCAGCAGTCGTCATCCGGGAACCCGACGACATCTCCCTCGCAGATCCTCAACCCTACGTTATTGGCCGCAGCTTTGCCCGACGTATTCGATCGCACGTGTCTCAGGCGCAAAGCCTGAGCATAGCCTTCCAGCACCGGAACCAGACGATCATCGTTATTCTGATCCACTACGATGACATCGAACGTCTGATAGGTCTGCGCGACTAAAGAATCCAACAGCTTCTTCACTTCCGCAGTCCGATAGCGAGTGGCAACTATAAGAGAAACCATTTCTATACTCATTTAAACGCCTGAATACCGTACAGACTGGTAAGTCCCATGGAGGCAACTCGAACATAAGGCTCGACTTTGCCTAGCCGGCTTTTCGGGACAATCAGCATGTCGTCAGGCTTGAGGTCAAAATCTTCTCGAGCCCCTTTCGCGCTGCTCATCAGTTTGGTGTTGATCACCTTGACTTCCGCGATCTCGGCATTCATCTTTCGTATCAGGAGAACCTGCGTCTCCTTGGAAGTGTCTTTCACGCCGCCGCTCAGCGCAATTGCCTGAAGTACGGTCACCTGACCGTGAATGTCGTACACTCCGGGCCGTGTAACCTCCCCATATACCGTGAAATGGGGCTTCACAAAATCCTTTAAAGTCAATGTTATTTCCGGCTTGTTAAGGGACAAGGAAGCCTTTGCCTTGATGGCCGCTGTAGCCTGGTCCAGGCTCAATCCCTCGACCTTTACGGACCCAAGCAATTTGAGCCTGACTGTGCCATCTGGCTCGATCGTTGCCACCTGGTTGTACTCCGGCGTGTACTCGTATTCGAGTTCCAGAACGTCGCTCGGCTGTAACCTGTAGGGTTGATCTCGCGACAGAAGCTGGGTCGTTTGCTGGGCAAACGCTCCGCATAGGCTAGCCATCAAAAGAATCGTCAAGAGTGCCCGCTGCATACCGTGTCCTCAAGTCCTCTATAAGAGGTTGTAAACTGCATCCGGAATTGGATACGTGCGCTTGTTTAAAGCAAGGCCGACGACCTTAACAGAAGCCAGCGTCAGCATGGCGAGGCCGCCTCGAACCTGGGTCCGTGTGGCCTTGCCCGTTCCGACAACAAGCAGAAGTCCATCGCTTTGGGGGCCAAGAATGGTGGCAGCGCGGCTGGTGGTCAACGATGGGCAGTCGATCAGAACGTAGTCATGGGTTTCTCTTAAGCCCTTAAACCACTGCTGAATGAACTTCTCTCCGCTGGTCGCCGAGCGTCCCCAAATCAGCGCATCTGTCTCGTTACCGGCCTCCGCGACGGTTTCGAAAATGTCTGGCGCGTTGACGATGGCGACTCGTTTGCCGGTGTAGTTTGTCAACTCTGCGCCCAACCCTCGCACAAAGTGACTTACTCCCTCGCCACGAGTGCAAGCGGTGAACGCGAAGATTGTGCCTCCACCAGTTTCCGTCGCATCGATCTTGCGTAGTCTCTGGATAAGCGGCAAGTAGACCCCAACAGCCTGGGCAAGTTCCCCCCTTGCCGCGCCGATGGCCAGCGACGCTGGGGAAAGCAGTTGAACCAGCGTCGGCTTCAGGCGATCCTTCTCCTCGAAAGCGTCCGTTGCTAGCAAACTCGACGACTCGGAGAGCTCGGACCGCCTCATTGGCAATTCCGCGTCAGCCTTTCTCGATAGGACCGGTATCGTCGCCAAAACCGGCACACCAAGAGCGCCCTCCAGTTCCCATGGAGAATGGAAACGTGGGCTCCACAACCCGAGCAGTATTCCAACCCCTACGATCAGGACAGTTCCGATGGTGTAGATGCTAACCATACCTAAAGCAAGCTGGACTCTCGATTGCGGAACGACAACCGGGCCTTCGATCTGACGAACATTGGCGAGCTTATCCTTATCTAAATTCCGGTTGATCCGAGCGTCTTCCCGTCGCTTGAAATAGAGGTCGTAGCTGCTCTCATCCTCCTTCACCCTACGCGTCAAATCCTCGTACTCCGCCGTGATCTGGTTTAACTTCTCAAGCTTCGCGCTATAGTCATTGACCTCCTGGACCAGGGTTATTTGCCGTCCTTGCAGGCCAGCCGACTGAAATCTCGACTGTTGCAGATCAGTATCCACCGTCTGCCGAATCGGATTGAGGTCGCTCTGCACTTCGGTAGACTTTGCCTGACGGGCCTCCTGCAGCGCCGCGCGCGTGTTTGTGATCTGTTCGTCGAGTTCCTGCACGTGTCGATCGCTAGGAAGGTATTTCGTGAGTAGCGCAACTCGTTTGTTCTCCAGATCGAGAAACGTCTCATTGAGCTTCTCCTCGTCCACCTGGTGAGGAAGGTCACGACGCTGAGTAGTGACGCGAGCCGGCAAGGTCGCGCGAGCAGAATCCATCGTTTGGATTTTCTTCTGCGCTTCGCGAAGGGAGCCGACATTGTCGTACAGAGCTGCGCGCGCATCCGCAAGCCTGTGAACGATCACGTCCTTCTCTTCGCCCATTAAGGTGACTTGATTCGTGTGGTTGAACTTGGCCAGGGCTGCCTGGTCCTCCTGAAGCTTTTGATAGTAGCGACCCACTTGTTGGTCGAAGAAGGCATACGTTCCGGTGGTTCCTCGGATGGCGGAACGGTAGGCTAAATACAGCTGGCTCAGGGTGGCTAGAGTTCGATCGGCTTCCTCTTTTGAGGACGCAGAATAGGTGACGCTGATGAGGGTTGTCTTCGGCACAGGCAGGACGGTCAGGGCCTTGTTGAAGGCCAAAAGGCGACGATCAAGTTCGCTACTCGATGAACCAGGATGCAATGTCGAAATTACTTGTCGATGCAGTTCTGTCCCCGACAACAACTCTATCTCCGTTCCGATCTGAACTTCCGAAATCGGCGCGGTCGGTTGGGCATGGTCGTCGAAAGATGTAATCGGTAGAGCCGCGGCTTCGTCACGTACCAGGAAGAGCACCCGCGACTCGTAGCTCTTCGGGCGAATAATGAAGAAGCTGGTAAGAAGAGCAAGGAATACGAGGACGGCGACTGCAATCTTATAGTCATTACGGAAAAAAGCCGTCACCGCGTCAGTCAACGCAGTTGGCGCTTCAGGATGTTTGACTGGGATTATTCCATCGCTTGTCAACAATGGCCGCACTTTAGGTCCTCTTTCGGCAGAAAGCTCAAGCTGGCAGCTAGCACGTGCCCCGCAGTTTTGCTGCTACCAACCTGTTGAATAAATAAATACATCCATTCCATGTCAAAGTCAGCTCCAATGAGCCAATGCCTTGGTTACACTCGTTATCAGGGCGCAACCACAAAGGTCAGCCAACCGGATTTAGCCCGGTTACCCCTCGTTACGAGCGTCGACCATTTCAATATCGTCGGCGTCGACCTCAACTACCACACTTCGCATGATCACCTCTAACGTGAGTACAAACCGAAGCTCGTTCTTCTTGCGGGTTAGTATTCCCTCGACGCCCGACATCGGTCCGTTCTTGATTCTGACTTTTTCGCCGACTTTCAGGTATGGATGTGGTTCAACCACACCCACCTTAATACCGAGACGCAAGGCTTCTATCTCGGAAGTACGGAGGGGCCATGGTTCGTTCGGTGACCCCACAATCGAGAGCACGCCTGGAACCCCCAGAACTCTTCCTCGCGCATCCCGCGCGATATTGACAAAGAGATAACACGGAAACAGCGGTAGCTCCAAAACAACCGGTGCCCTTTTCTTCCACTGCCGGCCTACCTTGTACAGCGGTAGAACTGTTTCAACCTCACGCTCCAGAAGGAGCTCGGAAACGCGCTTCTCGTGCCTGTGCGCGGTATAGACCGCAAACCACTGAGCCGAAGGGCACACAGTAGATGCCGGAACCGGTTCATTTCTCGCGCTCGAGATTGTGCAGATTCCAGACAGAGCTTCGCCATCCTTAGTCGGGTGTTACCTGTTACAGCTCCCCGGAGAAGTGCATGATTGCTCAAGCCCCGGCGGACTGTCGAAACGTTTCTGAGCTAACAAATACCCGAGTGGTCAAGTTGAATTCAGACGAACGATACCTTCGTCGTCATCCCTGAGACAGGTACTGCCACAAGGGTTTTTATCTATCAGGGTAGCCGGCCAACAACACGGGGGAGGTGCGCGAACCGAATAGTCTACTCAGGCAAAAAAATCAGTCTAACGTAGTACAACGATCTGGTGTTTTGACTTGGCTCTGTAAATATGACCGAGCGTCTGTCAAAAGTAAAGTTAATACAGGCAGGTACCCTGCCACTTTTAAGTAATGGTTACCGTGACTCCAAGCCTGTTGTGCGGAATATAATCCGCGTGTACTTCGGCGACCCCCCGGTTGATTTGAGGCACGAGTGCGGGAAGCAGCTGGATTTCGAAAGACCGTTCACCGCTGCCGCGGATTTCGTCTTCACTGCCCGATTCACAACTAGCGCTAATGCGCCCGGCGACCGGCGCGCTCAACTGCGGCCGGTCACCTTCGACGAAAATCAGCACCCATAGAGATAGGGACGACCTGGCTGCCACGAAGGTGTTACTGCCGCTTGTCCTACGGGGCCAAAAATAGTTACCACGGCGAATTCTGGTGAGTGTTTAACAGGTGACTAAAGAGTGCGGTATTGGAACTTGAATGTGATTGCACTTGGTAGCCACTCCAGCCTACGATGAGCTACTCAATAAGACCGATCAAGAGTGTTCATCGTGGTTGTACTTTTGGGGCTCGCCCTTTGCACCACCTGCTGCTCACACGGTTTGTGAAATTTGCTTCTCCGAACATTTAGGCATCCATCCCCAGATGCCCATCGGCCAGCTCGTTCAACTCTGATTCTGGAAGGTACATCAATGAATACGCTCGCGCTCGCCCCTGAACTGACTACCGAGTCAGTCTTATCCGCTACCAAAACACGAGTCGATCAGATGATCGATGATGTCATGAATTCCCTGCCCAGAGTGGATCAGTTGAGCAGCGAACAGCGGCGTGGCATCATCGCGCGATACACCGCCGTATTGGAGGGCAATTTCATCTATTGGATGACGGCTGCCTATCTGGCAGTAAAGTCAGATGCCGCGCGCCCGATCATCATCGATAACTTGACCGAAGAAGTGCGAGATAGTCATCCGGCGATGCTGAGAAGGTTCGCTATCGCCGCACACGCATTCCCAACCGACTCTGACGCCTTAGCAATAGATACTGAACTATCCAGGGTCCGGTTATTCTTTGGCCGGCAATCCGGGGTGCAAATCCTCCTCACAATGGCCTTTTTTGAAGGTTTCATTCAGAGATTTATGGCGTACCTGGCGGATCTAGCCGCAGCTCAAGGATCTTCGGAGATGGAATACACAGACGTTCATGGGGTTTGTGATATCGCGCACACAGAGGGCTTGTTTCAAGCGTTGTCGATCGAGACGGCGATGGACCCTATGGCATCGGGAATCGATCTGTTTGAAGGCGTTGAACTGTTGGATGCACTTGTCAAGACCGTTGTATACGGGAAAGAGACGGCGGTTGCTGCCTGAGAAGCAAGATGAGCGAATTGGGTAGATTCCAACATCATTCTGAATGCGTGCAAAGGGAGCGAGCCGGATATTTCCCCGTATCGGGCTCCCACCTCTACACAGTGCTGCATGAGGTTCCCGACCCGGTCGCCCGCGTTCTTTTAGTCGGGTCCTTCGCTTCGGAGCGCCTACTCTCCTACGGTCCATGGACCCGATGGGCGCGCTATCTAGCGGCGCGGCAAGTTGAGGTCCTTCGCTATGATTACCGCGGAATCGGGGAGAGCACTGGTTGCTTTAAAGAGATGAGCCTTGCATCCTGGATGGATGATGTTCGGGCTCTATCGGTTTGGCTGAAGGAACGTGATAAGGATGTGCCCCTCATATTGCACGGGCTTGAAATGGGAGGGCTCCTCGCTGCAAAGACTTTTCATGATGGCTACGGAGACGCTTTGGTGTTATGGTCCGCCCCGCAGAGTGCCAACCAGGCCCTTCGCTCGACTCTCCAGCGGTGGATTCGTCCCCAGCAACTGATGAAGGAAGAAAGTGAACGTAGGCCGCCTTCGCACTATTTCCGGCTCTTGGAGGAAGGGACCAGCGTGGAAGTCGATGGTTTCGAATGGGGCCCCTCGCTATGGCACGAATCCTTGAATGTTAGCTTGCCATCGGCGATGGTGCCGCCGAACGATCCCGGCGAGTTTTACCGTAGGCCGGTGCGCATCGTGTCTTTAGGAAAAAATGCCGCGCCGCTTGTGCTGGGTGGTTTTTTACAAGGTTTCGAAGAGGGCAAAGATTTCAATTGGCTCTTCGCTCCGGAGTACCAGTGGATTGCGTCAAGGCTTAGAAGTCCGTTGGAGAAAGTATGATTACCGACAAGGTCGAGATGCGTGAGCTGTTCGAACTTAACGGAGGCGGAGTGCTGCTGCGTGGCACATTCCATAAGGCGACTGGTGGAAATGTCACGCAGTCAGGAAATCCGGACCCCACAATAGGAGTAATGTTTCTCAATCCCATGGCTACTCCCCGGTCTTTGACGGGTGACTTGGGCGTTTACTTGGCGGACTCGTTTGCAGCGCTTGGTTACCCGTCTTTTCGATGCGATCTGCCGGGATCAGGAGACAGCCCTGGAGAGGTACCCCTGGATTTCCTTGAGTTCATTAACAAGGGAGGGTATGCAAAAGTCGTAGTCTCTAAGATAAAGGAGCTTACGCAACGGTTTAACCTGTCCGGCATTATCATCTATGGTCATTGTGCAGCGGCAACTACAGCGATCTATGTAGCGTCGGAGTGCAGTGAATGTAAGGGCCTCATCCTCACAGATCCATACTTCAATGCAGTGAACAATTTAACCCAGAAATTGCGGCCCGAAATGCTTGCCTGGGCGCGGCGAAGTAAGATCGGTGAGATGCTGCGCGCTTCCCACTTCCGATTTAGGGAGGCTTGGAGGAGACGTGGTCAAGGTTCACTGCCCGGAAATGCAAATCTTGGTCTACTGTCGCACTGGAAAAAAGTCCTGTCACATGGCACGCCAATCCTGGTCTTCAGATCATCTGAGCGTCGTGGCAACAGCAAGCTTCGGGCTGGAGCCTTTGATTATCTGGCGTATATCTCGTCGCTCGCAACGTGCAGCGGCCAGCTTACTGCCAAGACAGTAGAAGATACCGATCATTCTTTTGCAAACCAGAGTGGCCGAACGGCTATACGGTCTTGCGCAGAGAGCTGGCTCGATCAAGGGTTCTCACTTGCAAAGACTGGGGATCCAGCTCTGCAAGCTAAAGGGCGACAGTCCATCGAGATGGATTCGCTCACGTTGGAAAAGGCGTTTTCAGTTGGAGTCGTTCCCGGTGACTAATGGGCATGTGGTCGATAGAGTTAAGGTTCGCTCAAGGGAGGGCCGGGTGACAGCCGTGTTCCACGGATGGGTCTCGTCTCGGAGTTCGGAGAAGCACTGAATAGACCCACCCGATTTGATCGTTAAATCGGGATGAGTGGCGACGATAGACTACTTACCGCTCTAGCCGCATTTCAGCAATACTGCAGGGTTGCGTGCCACTTGCTGCACCGGGAGTTGTAGTTAATGAAGTTAAATCCGTAACAGCTAGCGCCGGTGCCAGTCGACGCATCGTCCTGGCAAATAGGAGTAGCATGATCGTCAGCAATTTCAAAGATGAAATCACCAATCAGTTCCAGCAAGTTGCCCGTGAGCAGGATAAGCGGCTCGCTCCACTGACCGATAGTTTAAACCTTCTTGACACCGGTCTTGATTCCCTATGCTTTGCAATCCTCGTGACACGCCTTGAGGATTTGTTGGGAGTCGATCCCTTTACCTCCTCCGAAGACGCCGTGTTCCCCGTTACTTTCGGTGATTTCGTCAGTTTCTATGAAAATGTTGCTAAGTAAATCAGAAACGCTCTGGCAGGCACTCAGCGGGCACAGCGATCCGGGTGAGCGTTCTCTCTTTGGGGCGGAAGTGGTCGCCTCCTGGGCTCAACTGGCGGGCGGGTCCTGCCTCGGTGACTGCGGAGACAACCTCCGCGGCAAGTCTGTTTTGGTTGCCACCATAGACCAGCTTACGGCTATTGCGGCACTGGTTGAGCTTGACGGCGTTGCCAGCCGTCTTGTTCTCTACCCGCCCGATTTGTCGGTGGAGCATCTGGCCTATGCCGCCAAGATCGCTGAGGTCGATGCCATCGTTTCGGATAGGCTGTCTCCCGACGTGCCGGTCAACGGATGCTGGTTGATCGTTCCTGGTGCGGTGCAGCCCAGCAGCCTCGCCCTCGATCGAGAGCAACCCTGGGAGACGGAATGGGTTCTTCTGACCTCCGGCACCACCGGGCTACCCAAATTAGTTGCTCACACCCTACGCAGCTTGGCCGGTGCAATTCGTAGCAACAGCACAGAAGGCGAAGTCATCTGGAGCACCTTCTACGATATTCGGCGCTACGGCGGTCTACAGATTTTTCTGCGCGCTGCCCTTACCGGCAAATCGTTGGTGCTTTCGAGTGCCCAGGAATCGACGGCGCAATTTCTGGCTCGAGCTGGCGCATGCGGTGTGACTCATATCTCTGGAACTCCCTCGCACTGGCGGCGCGCTCTCATGAGCCCTTCGGCTCACCTGTTGGCTCCCGACTACGTTCGGCTCTCCGGAGAAATTGCGGATCAAGCGCTCCTTGACCAGCTTCGTTTGTTCTACCCGCGGGCGAGGGTCTCCCACGCCTTTGCCTCAACCGAGGCAGGGGTGGCCTTTGACATCAAGGACATCTTAAGCGGTGTTGGGCCGGATGTGATCAAGCACACTCCCGGCGTGGAAATGAAAATTGAAAACGGAACTCTGCGTATTCGTTCCGATCGCACAGCAAGCCGCTACCTCAACCACGAATGTAGACCGCTCAAAGACAAAGACGGATTCGTCGACACGGGGGATGTGCTCGAATTGCGAGGAAATCGTTACTACTTCGTCGGTCGTCGCGATGGTGTGATCAACGTTGGCGGCCAGAAAGTCCATCCCGAGGAAGTTGAAGAAGTGATCAATCGACATCCGCACGTACGGATGTCCTTGGTCAGGACGAGGAAAAATCCACTTATGGGCTCACTGGTGATTGCGGATGTCGTTCTGGAGACTCCGGAACCGTCGTCGGACGATCATAAGATTGAGCGGGACATTTTAGCTTTGTGCCGCGAGTCGCTTTCTGCTCACAAGGTCCCCGTTTCCATAAATTTTGTCCCTACGCTGGCGGTTGCTGAGACTGGGAAACTCATCCGCCGTCATGCGTAATGTATTGGTGACCGGTGGGAGCCGCGGCTTGGGTCTGGGAATTGCACGTAGGCTGACCAACGAGGGTTTCCGTGTGATTGCTGTTGCACGGACGCAATCCAGCGCGCTTACCGCGGCTTTGCAGGAAGCGGAAGCCGCTAACCCTGGGTCTTTACACTTTGTTCCCTTCGACCTGGCGCAAATCGAAGGCATCGCAGACTTGATTAAGACCATAAGAAAAACGTTTGGCCCCATTTTCGGACTGGTGAATAACGCCGGTATTAGTTCTGAAGGTTTGCTCGCCATGATGCAAAACTCCGATATTGAGAAGCTGGTCCGTCTCAATACGCTTTCGCCGATTGTGCTTACCAAGTTTGTGGTGCGCTCCATGATGGCAGATGGAGCGGGCCGCATCGTCAATCTGGCGTCGATCATCGCTTCGACGGGCTTCAGCGGTCTTTCAGTTTACGGCGCTACCAAAGCCTCTACCATCGGATTCACCCGGTCGCTTGCCCGAGAGGTGGGTCGTTCCGGGATAACTGTCAATGCGGTAGCTCCCGGCTTCATCGACACCGATATGACGCTTGGCCTGAAAGACGAGCAACGGGAACAGATAGTCCGCCGCAGCGCGCTGCGACGGCTGGCCGAAGTAGAAGACATTGCCAACGCAGTGGAGTTCTTGCTGAGCGATCGGGCAAAAAACATCACTGGGACAGTACTTACCGTCGATGCAGGGAGTACAGCTTGACGACTCTTCAACAAGAGGCTCCCACAGCCGTCGCCGATTCTGCAGCAAAAGCCTGGTTGCGCGCGCTTGAGTTGACGGCTCCGATTGCCCGCAATCGCGATCGGGTACTCTCCACGGTGATTGGAGAGCTAGGCGAAGAATTGGGCGACAAGCCGGCCCTGCTCTCCGACCGCGAGTGTATGAGCTACCGGTCCCTCGCCGAGCGGTCAAATCAATACGCCCGTTGGGCATTGCAGCAGGGTATCGCAAAGGGCGACGTCGTCGGCCTTTTGATGACCAACCGGCCTGAGTATCTGGCAATCTGGCTGGGTATTACCAGCGTCGGGGGCGTGGTAGCCCTGCTCAACACCAACCTGGTGGGCCTCTCGCTCGCACATTGCATCAACATCGCATCCCCTGGGCATCTCATCGTCTCCGCGGAGCTTCTCGACTCGCTGCGTGAAGTGCGGCCGAATCTTGAAGGCCACCCCATCGTCTGGCCGCACGGGGTCGACCATTCGCCGTTCGAACGGATTGACATCCGCATCCGTCAATTTCCAGGTGAAACGCTGAGCACGGCAGAGCGGCGCCCCGTCACCATTGACGATCGCGCGCTCTACATCTACACCTCCGGAACTACCGGACCACCCAAAGCAGCAAACCTCAGCCATGCCCGCATCATGCAATGGAGCTATTGGTTTGCTGGCATGATGGGCGCGGGACCTGCCGACAGGATGTACAACTGCTTACCGATGTATCACAGCGTCGGTGGAGTGCAGGTTCCTGGTGCGACGCTCGTTGCCGGCGGCTCTCTCGTGATCCGTGAGAAGTTTTCGGCCCGGCACTTCTGGGAGGACGTAGTCCGCTGGGACTGCACACTCTTCCAATACATTGGCGAGCTGTGTCGCTACCTGCTCCACACTGGTTCCTCTCCGCATGAAGCCGCTCATCACATCAGAATGGCGTGCGGCAACGGACTTGCGCCTGATGTCTGGGCCGGCTTCGAGGACCGGTTTCGCATCCCTCGCATACTTGAATTCTATGCATCCACTGAGGGTGCGGTCTCACTCTTTAACGTCGAAGGTAAGCGAGGTGCAATTGGGCACATTCCGGGCTACCTCGCTCATCGCTTCGCGCCGGCTCTGGTACGCTTCGACGTTGAAACCGGAGAACTGGTCCGTAACCAGGAAGGCTTCTGCATTCGCTGTGCTCCCAACGAAGCCGGCGAAGCAATCGGTAAGGTGATGGATGACCCTTCCAATGTGGGCAGCCGTTTCGAGGGCTATACAAGCCAGGCGGCCTCCGACAAAAAGATTCTGCGCGACGTTTTCAAACTGGGAGACGCCTGGGTTCGTACCGGCGACCTGATGCGCAAAGATGAAAAGGGCTTTTTCTATTTCGTCGATCGTATCGGTGATACCTTCCGCTGGAAAGGTGAGAACGTCGCCACCTGTGAGGTTTCTGAGGCCATCTGCACCTTCCCCGGCGTCACCCACGCCAACGTGTATGGCGTGACCGTACCAGCCTATGATGGCCGTGCCGGAATGGCCGCGTTGGTTGCGGAGAATCCGTTTGACCTCGCCGGCTTGCGGGCGCACCTGATAACTTGTCTTCCCCCTTACGCACGCCCTCTATTCTTGCGCATCCGGAATGATGTTGAAGTGACGGGTACTTTCAAGTATGCGAAGACCGAACTGGTCCGCCAGGGATTTGATCCGTCCGTTATCGATGACGATCTCTATTTTGACCATCCTGGAGAGGGCGCATTTGCCCGTCTCGACAGGAAGGCATTTGAACACATTCAGGCCGGCGGAATTCGATGGTAAAGACCTCTCGCCTGGTTCTATAAAACCTCCCCCCGTAGCGTCCATAAGGACGGCAGTTTGTCTTTGAAAAGTAATTCTCCGTTTGTACACCTGGAAGTTACGGAAGAAGGGTGAGATGGTTATCGATGAAATTCGGGCTGACTTCGCTGCGATCGAGTCAGAGATCGAGAACGGCCCCATTCTGCCAAGGGTGCAAGCGGAGGAGATTCGAACCTACCTGGCCTCTCGGTATGACTTCACTCGATCGGTGGCTCTCGATGAAGTGATTACGGATGTCGAAAAGATGTTGCGAACCTGGCAGGTTCAGGTAACGCATCCTCGCTATTTCGGTCTCTTCAACCCCAGCGTAACGCTGGCCTCTGTCGTTGCAGACACGCTGGTCGCCATGTATAACCCGCAATTGGCCAACTGGCGTACCTCGCCGGCGGGGAACGAGATTGAACGCCACACGCTCACTTGGTTGGCCGCAAAGTTCGGCCTGCCGGCAGATAGCACCGCAACCTTCACTAGCGGTGGAACTGAGGCCAATCTAACCTCAGTGGTCGTCGCCCTAACCAGGGCTTTTCCCGATTACGGTGAATACGGCCTTCGCCATCTTGGCGCTCAACCGGCGATCTATTTAACCCAGGAAACTCATCACTCATTCAGCAAGATCACACACATGACCGGTCTCGGACGGCGCGCGCTGCGCATGATTAAAACCGACCTTCAGCTGAAAATGGACCTCGAGGATCTGGAGCGGCAGGTTACTGAGGATAGAAAGAACGGTTTCGCCCCGTTCATGGTGGTTGGTACCGGCGGCACCACCGCAGCCGGCGTGATCGATCCCTTGCTGGAGATCGCTCATTTTTGCAAGGATCAGGGTCTATGGTTTCACGCCGATGCCGCATGGGGTGGGTCGGCCGTCATCTCGCCAAACCTGAAGCAATATCTCTCTGGAATCGAAGCCGCGGATTCGATTACCTGCGACGCCCATAAGTGGCTTTCGGTTCCCATGGGATGTGGGATGTTCTTTTGCCGCCATCCTGACGCGGTCGCACAGGCCTTTCGCGCGGATGTCTCCTACATGCCTGGGAAGAAGGTCGGGCCTGTTTCCGATCCATTTACGACATCAGCACAATGGTCGCGGCGGTTCATTGGTTTGAAGCTCTTTCTTGCACTTGCAGAGCGCGGTGAGTCGGGATACGCCGAAATGATCGACCACCAGACCCGCATGGGGCATGTCCTGCGAGCGTCACTCAAGGCGTCCGGGTGGCGTATTGTCAACTCCACTCCGTTCCCGCTCGTGTGCTTCACCCGGGAGGGGCTCGTTCCCTCCAGATTTCTGGCAGATCTGCACCAGCGCCAGATCGCGTGGATGTCGGAAGCACGCCTGGGTGACACTCCCGTGGTGCGCGCTTGCGTTACCAGCTTTAGAACAACCGAGGCCCATATTAATTGGGTCGTAGATCAGATGAATCACCTCATTGAAGAAGAAACACTTGCCTGCCCCCGGGAACGGACGATGAAATGAAGCGGGAAACCATCGCAATCCATAGCGGTTACGATACTGATCCAACAACCAAAGCAGTTGCCGTGCCTATCTATCAGACGGTTGCCTACGCGTTTGATAGTACCGAGCATGCCGCAGCGTTGTTCAATCTCGAGGCGGAAGGCTTTCGCTACACCCGGATCCAGAACCCGACCACCGCGGTGCTGGAACGGCGCGTCGCTGCACTGGAAGGCGGCCGCGACGCGCTGTGCGTCGGCAGCGGTCAGGCGGCAGTCAGCTACGCGGTACAGAACGTAAGCGAGTTGGGAAGCAACATCATTTCCTTTCCTCAGCTTTATGGCACCACCCACACCCTTTTTGCTTACCTCCTACCTAGCCAGGGAGTCACCGTCCGGTTCGCTGAGAGCGATCACCCCCAAGCGATAGAAAAGTTGATCGATGACAAGACGCGCGCAGTATTTTGTGAGAGCGTCGGCAACCCAGCCGGAAACATCTGCGATATTGAAGCGCTGGCAGAGGTAGCTCATCGACACGGTATTCCGCTAATCATCGATAACACCGTCGCGACCCCCATTCTGCTGAGACCCATCGAACATGGTGCCGACATTGTTGTGCATTCTCTCACTAAGTTCATGGGGGGCCATGGCACCACCCTGGGCGGAGCCATCGTCGACAGCGGGAATTTTCCCTGGCAGAAGCATGCCGCGCGGTTCCCCCAGTTCTGCCGCCCGGACCCTTCCTATCATGGTCTGGTTTACACCGATCATTTCGGTAAAGGCGCGTTTCTCGGTCGATGCCGCAGTGTTTACCAACGGACAACCGGGGCTGTGCTCTCGCCTCTCAGCGCGTTCTTGTTATTGCAGGGCATTGAAACCGTTGCCCTGCGTGTTGAAAGGCACGTTGAAAACGGTAAGAAGGTCGCCGAGTTCTTGCGCAAAGACCACAGGGTCGCGTGGGTTAAGTATGCGGGATTTAGCGATAGTCCGTATCGTCCGCTGTCGGAGAAATATTTGGGTGGTCACGCCTGTTCTCTGATGGCCGTCGGCATCGAGGGCGGCTATGCGGCTGCGGTCAAGTTTCATGATGCACTCAATCTTTTCACCCGCCTGGTCAATCTGGGCGATGCCAAGTCTTTGGCTTGCCACCCGGCCTCGACCACTCATCGACAGATGTCCCCCGAGGAGCAGCGTGACGCGGGTGTGTTCCCGGAGATGATTCGCCTAAGCATCGGGATCGAGCACATTGACGATATCCTTGCCGACTTGAGTCAGGCACTCGACGCAACCTTGATAACCGAGAAAGGGGGACGCTGATGCCGGTTTTTGTGGATTCAAATCATTTCAGCGCGCAAATACCCAGCCGGAAACCGTCGCCAGGTTTCTATGAAGGGTCCAGCCGATGCATCACGATCGGCTTGATCAACAACATGCCAGATGCGGCCCTCGAAGCGACCGAACGTCAATTTTTGTCACTGCTTGGTTCTGCCTCCGATGGCTTGATGGTCCGCCTGTTACGTTACATGTTGCCCGATGTTCCTCGCCAAGAGGCAGCACGGCGCTACCTCGACACTTTTTACATGGGCGTAGATGACATGTGGGACCAGCATCTCGATGGGCTTATCGTGACCGGCAGGGAGCCTCTCACCCCAAACCTGATGGACGAACCCTACTGGGAGACCTTCACCAGAGTGGCTCAATGGGCCCAAGGCAATACCCACTCGACGGTGTGGTCGTGCCTGGCAGCCCACGCCGCGATTCTTCATCTGGATGGCATCACCCGGGTTAAGAGAGATGACAAGCTTTGCGGTATCTTCGAGTGCTCACGTGTTTACGAGCATCGCTTAACCGCGGGAACACCGCTCCGCTTTAGGCTCCCACACTCACGCTGGAACGGTATATCCGAAGAGCAGCTGACAAGTTGTGGATATCGCGTGCTCACGCGGGCCGCGGATGCGGGGATCGACACCTTCATCAAGCAACAGAAAGCACTCTTCGTTTTTTTCCAGGGCCATCCGGAGTATGAATCGGATACGTTGCTGCGCGAATATCGTCGCGACGTCGGGCGCTACTTCAAAGGAGAAGCAGACCGATATCCTTCGATCCCGCGGAGCTATTTCGATGCCGATACAGTGGACGCATTGACCGCTCTACAGAAGAGAGCGGTTTCCAGCCGGAGTGGAGAGTTACTGCTGGAAGTATCAAACGCGCTGGTAGAGAAAACCATCGAAAATACGTGGAACTCCAGTGCCGCCGGCATTTATAGGAACTGGCTGGAATATATATGCGCCCAGAAAGAAAGGACGCTGCGATCGAAACGGGTCAAGGCGATGGCACACGCACCCACGCTTGCATGGGAAATCGCCACTTTGAAGCCGAGCGACCAGGGAATCATTTAAGTGCCATCGTCAGGCAAACAGCCTCGTTTGTCCCTGACCTAAACCTGTTTCTGAAGGGGCTTACATCGTATGATCTCGACCCTACCAACTCCTACTGAAGTCAGCGTCGCTCCTTCGATGACAAAGCTGTTGATCAACAATCGCTGGGTACCCAGCGAATCAGGCAAGACCTTCCCGACAATCAATCCCGCGACAGGCGAAGAGATCTGCCAGGTTGCCGAAGCCGATGCAGGCGACGTTGACAACGCTGTTAAGGCAGCCCGCACGGCATTTGAAGGGCCGTGGCGGAAGATGCACGCATCGGAACGGGGACGAATGCTTCACCGTCTCGCTGACCTGATCGAAAAGAATGCGGACCAGCTTGCACGGCTCGAGAGCATCGACAATGGCAAGCCTGTTTCCGTGGCCAAGGCCGTCGACGTTGCCAAGACGGTTGCTTGCTATCGTTATTTTGCAGGATGGGCAGATAAGGTTCAGGGCAAGACGATCCCCATTGATGGTGACTTCTTTTGTTACACCAAGCATGAGCCTATCGGGGTGGTGGGACAAATCATTCCCTGGAATTACCCCATGCTGATGCAATCCTGGAAGCTTGCCCCGGCACTGGCTACCGGCAACACAGTCGTGATGAAGCCGGCCGAGCAAACGCCGCTCTCCGCCCTACGTATCGGGGAGCTCATCGTTGAGGCGGGTTTCCCTGAGGGGGTCGTGAACCTGTTACCCGGGTTTGGTTCCACCGCCGGCGCAGCCATCGCCCGCCACATGGACGTGGACAAGGTGGCATTCACCGGCTCCACAGAAGTTGGGCGCCTGATCATGGCGGCGGCTGCTCAGTCGAATCTCAAGCGCGTCACGCTGGAGCTGGGCGGCAAGAGCCCGAACATCATTTTCGAAGACACCGATCTGGATGCTGCGGTAGAGGGCGCCCACATGGGGATCTTCGTAAATCAGGGTCAGTCATGCTGCGCGGGCTCCAGAGTGTTTGTGGAAGAAAAGATTTATCACCAGTTTGTCGAAAAGAGCGTGGCACGCGCCCAGCAACGCCGAGTTGGAGACCCGCTCGATCCCAACACGCAACAGGGCCCGCAAGTGGATCAATCACAGTTCGATAGAGTCATGGGCTACATCGAGTCAGGGCGGAGTGACGGAGCGACTCTTGCCCACGGCGGCGAACGGGTCGGCGATCGTGGATACTTCATTCGTCCGACCGTTTTCGCCGACGTTCGAGACGACATGAAGATTGCCCGGGAAGAGATTTTCGGACCGGTCATGAGCGTGATCGCCTTTAAGGATGTGGATGAGGTGATCGCCCGGGCAAACCACACCAACTATGGGTTGGCAGCAGGCGTTTGGACCCGCGACATCAAGAAGGCGCTTGCCGTCGCCAATGGCGTGAGGGCTGGAACCCTGTGGGTCAACTGCTATCACGTTCTGGATACCAGGGCGCCCTTCGGCGGCTTCAAGCAGTCAGGGATAGGGCGTGAGTTGGGCGAGTACGGTTTGCAGCAATATACCGAAGTAAAGACCGTGATCGTTAAACTCTGAGGACAGCACGGGTACGTCGAGACTTCCTCACCCAACGGCCTTCCGCCAACAATCCAACCCCGCAACCAACGACGGGTGCCCCCTATCCCCGATTTCCTGAGAAGTTGAGCGGCCTGATTATGAGACGTCTCATTTCCACACAATCCTACCCACCGAAGGAAACGACCGTCCAGCTCATTTTCCGCGACCGGCCAGACCGTCTCGCTGCCTTTGCGTCAGCCGTGGAGTGCCGGGCTACAGTCGAATCCAAATAAACCTCGCATTTAACTGCGCAATTCGCCTCATGGATCTACCTCTCCTTCATTTAGGATCTGGAGCATGGCGGCGAACCAGAAAGAGCTGGCGAAATTGGCCGGGGTTTCAGCCGGAACCGTATCCAATGTCATTAGCGGCTCCACCCGGGTCAGCGAAAGTTCTCGACAAAAAGTCCTTGAAGCCATTCGCATTCTTAACTACCAGCCGAATTTGATCGCCCGTAGTCTGAAGACCAATCGGACCCACTCTGGGGATTGTCGTTCCGGACATCACCATCGCCTTCTTTCCCAAAATTATTCGTGGCGCTGAATGTGCCGCCCGCGAACGGGGTTACTTTCTGATCGTCCTCGATTCCGAGGGTAGCCCACAGCGAGAAGCAGATGTGGTTGCCCTCCTCCAAGCGCAGCGTGTCGAAGGCATCCTGTTGGTGACGGCCTGCGGCAAAGAGCTGTCTGCCGAACGATTTGCCACGTTGACTTCACATTCGCCCGTGGTGTGTCTTGATCGTCTGCCCATGGATCTGGAGGTAGATTCTGTTTGCGTCGATGATTGTGGAGCTGCGGAGATGGCCATCTCGCATCTCATCGGGATGGGCCACACGCGAATAGCGGTCGTTACAGGCCCTCTCACCCTGCAAAACGAACAGGAGCGGCTCCGCGGATACCGCCAGGCACTGGAGCAGGCTGGAATCCCTATCCGGCGCTCACTGATCTGGAATACCAGCTTCGATCAACAACATGTCGCCAGCATGTGCCAGAACGGCCTGCTGCAACTTGCTGAGAGGCCAACGGCACTCTTCGCAACCAACGGCGTCACCGGGCTCGCAGCGCTGCGGAGCCTGTACTCCGTCGGCATGAGCACGCCAAAAGATTTCTCCTTCGTTACCTTCGATGAACTCACATCAGAAGAGTTTTTTCGTCCCGGCATAACCTCCGTCGTGCAGCCCACATTCGATATGGGATACCAGGCAGTAGAGGTCCTCCTGCGGAGAATCGAAAAGGGAGAAGCAAAAAAGCCGCGCGAGAAAGTCCGCTTAGCTGCCACGCTCACGGTTCGAGAATCGTCCCGTACTCCCTGTTCTGTTCCCGCAAAAAATCGAAAAACCTCGCGTGCTTCTTTGCCTTCGCCGCCGGTCCGTAATTTCCATCCTAAGTAAGGTTCGCCTGACCTCGAACCGCACTCGAAACTTCGTTAGCCCCGTTGAGGACCCTCAACCGCAGCTGGAATTCACGCCGCTCGCCTGGGGACAGCGTTTGCAACCTCCCACGCGCACGTTCTGCCCTTCGCCCAAGGGTCCAGCAGTTTGCGGGTTCGAGCCCCAGCACAAAATGATTCGTGCCCGTCATCTTCCACTGCACAAACTGGGGCAGGGTCTTACTCTCGTAGCTCAATGCTATTCCCAACTCCGGCTTGTCACTGTCCCCAACCAGAACGACGGTCACTCTCCCGTTTGCATCGGGTTTCATCTCATGGAAATAGACACGCTCGGACGTTCCTTTTTGCGGAGCTTCAAAACGATTCCATGTGTCTTGACTGTGCGCGGCGTCATCGTTCGCGGGGTGAACGGCACACGACGGAGCATAAATCCGGCTGCGCTCTGTCAGCAGCGGAAAGCCAAAGTTGAAGTGGTACAGAACCATCATGGGCGAATCGCGAACGCCCTGGTTTTCGACTGCATCATGCACTGAGAAAGATCTGCTCTCGAGCGACGTCGAGATGGTTCGTTCCAGAAGCATGTTAGCCCCGTGCACCGATGCCTCCCGTACTTTGCCTGAGACGGTCAGCAAACAGTCATTTTCCTCCCAGCGCTCAGACCAATGCACGGCTTCAGCAGGAGTATTCGAGATCGAGCCGTGCAGACCCAGGCTCTCTCCGTTATCCTCCGAAGGTGCGCCTGCAGTCGTCAGCCCGCATGTGCTCAGCAAGCCCCCCGGAAAGGACCTGAGCCATTCGAGACCGCGAGTGGAGTAATAAGCGGGGTGGACCATCCCATTGGGGGAGTGCCAGCATAAAGACCCGCTTTGAAAGCTGGCCTCAAAAATATCCAACCCCCGGTCGGGTACGACCCAGAATTCAAGCCCCTGGGCAGTACGCACGCGCAGTGTGGAAACCCCTTTTGTTTTGCCATCTGCATGCGTGAAGTGGGAAATACCTCCCAGCTGGGAAAGCCGTCCGGTACGTTCCAGCAAAAAATCGCGAGTGTGCTTCGTCCTGCAAAGCCATCTTTCCCTTCTTAGGGAAATTTTTCAGCCAGATATTGCGGTGAGAGATCTTTACATTACCCTTAAGGCGCCACTGGTTCATCGATTGGGTTGGCATAGACTCTCCTAAACCCGAGGTACATTCTCCCATCGCCTGGTGGATGCTGATTTCAAGACCGTATCGGTTACATAATCGGCCGCCAGGCCGTCCCGGAAGTTCGGGGAAAACGGACCGCCTTCCCCGGTGGCCTTGAGAAAATCAGCGACCTGGTGAATGAACGTATGTTCGTAGCCAATCTGCAGGCCCGGCACCCACCAATTCTTCATGTAGGGATGATCGCCGTCGGTAATGTGAATACTTTTCCACCCCCGCAGACGTCCCTCATCGCGATGATCGAAGAACTCCAAACGATGCAGATCATGCAAATCCCACCTGGCGGAAGCGCGTTCTCCATTGATTTCAAGCGTGAAGAAGGCTTTGTGCCCGCGCGCGTAGCGGGTCGCTTCGAACAACGCCATCGATCCATTCTTGAACCGGCCGAGAAAGGCGCTTGCGTCGTCGATGGTCACCGGCTGTAACTTGCCCGTGAGGCTGTGTTTACGTTCCTTAATGAATGTCTCCGTCATCGCCGCGACTTCGGTGATGGGCCCGTTCAGCCAAAGCGCCATGTCGATGTTATGCGCCAATAGATCACCGGTGACCCCGCTGCCGGATACCGATGCGTCGAGCCGCCATAGTCCCTCGCCCCCCTGGGGCAGGTCCTGAGAGATGGTCCAATCCTGCAAAAATTGCGAGCGGTAGTGAAAAATCCGACCGAAGCGGCCATCGTCCAACAGTTCTTTCAGCAGCATAAGGGCCGGAACACGGCGGTAGTTATACCAGACCATGTTGGGTACCCTGGCTGCCTCGGCTGCGTCGAACATGGTCTTGCCTTCGGCGGCAGTTCGTCCCAGCGGCTTTTCGCAGAAGACCATTTTTCCCGCCTTTGTGGCGGCGATCGCAATCTCCGCGTGCGTATCGTTGGGGCTCGCGATGTCAATGATTTCAATATCGCTGCGCTGCACCAGGGCCCGCCAATCGGTTTCGATCGATTGGTAACCCCAATTCTCGGCGAATCCCTTCACCCGCTCAGCATTCCGCGCACACACTGCTTTCAAAACCGGACGATACGGCAAATCGAAAAAGCGAGGCGCCTGCAGAAATGCGTTCGAGTGGGTACGCCCCATAAAGCCATAACCAACCAGCCCGACGTTAAGATCTTTTTTGGCCATGCATGTTCCTCAAACCTTCACCAATCATTGCGCATCCCCGAGGGATTTGAGCGGCCGGGGCTTTGTCTTATTCGACTTTGCAAATTCCGGATTCACGTTGGCATCCCAATCTATCATGCTGATCAGGTAGTCAGTAGGGCCGATGAGGCCCAACAAAGATCTGGGCTTTAAGAGTCTGCGTGAGAGCTTCATTTCCAAAACTCAGTCCCGAAGGGACGGTTGAACTTAGCCCAGGACGCGAGTCCTGGGTTTGATTCGAAACGGCGACCAGTCCCGAAGGGACGGCTGGAGATAGGCCGCAACGCCCCTCCTGGACAACCTTCAGCCGTCCCTGCGGGACTTAATCATGTTTCATGAGGTACCCAGGACTCGCGTCCTGGGCTAAGTTCAGCCGTCCCTTCGGGACTGAGTTTTGGAAATGAAGTTCTCACGCAGTCTCTAAAGCCCCTGCGTTTTATCTTTGCTAGGTAAGTGTAGCGGCATGGGTGCTGCCATAACAGGGGCTAAAGCCCAATTCTCTCCCTCCTGATACAAAACCAAACTCAGTTGAAATACCTGCCCTTCGTTCCTAAAATGTAGAAACTCCATCGAATCCTATACAGGCCTGGTCGTTTCCAGCAGCCTTGACCTGAATGGGCCGTCTCAAGGACAAGTCGCAATCGGAACCTCCTTGAGCCTGCACATCTAGAACTTTTTTGTCTCGTGGGGATACCAGGTGATCTGCCCGGCGGCGCCTATGTCTTCGTTCAAACCCGGGCGGTACACCGGAGCCTTCCATCGTTCGTATTGAATCCACGTATGGAGCTCCACGTCTTTGCTCAGCCGTTTTACCGCATCGAGCTTGAACTGATTCTGTGTGGTGCCTCCCGCGATAAAGTCCCGGTCCGCTTTCACGTTGCGATAGGAGAGTTGTATCTGCTCGTTGGCGGACAGGTGATACGTGATCCACGCCTGGCCGCCCTTGTCATCGCGTCCTACGGCATCACCAAAGAGGAAGCCCTTGTTGGTCGTGCCCTGCTTCTGCACTGCTTCCCACTCGAGGAAATTGCCGTCCACGTTTTGCGCCGGAGCGGTATCCGCGGCCTCCACCCGCAGGTCCAGATGAGGGAGCCAGGGCACGTGAGATAGATAAATGCCGGGCCGGAAGGCGGAACGCCGAGGCGCACTGATGGGGTTGACGTCATCATGGGCAAGAGAATCTGTGTATAAGGTAAGCCAGTTGCGCACAAACGGCAGCCGGTAGGAAAAGTCAAAGCTGCTGAAACGCGCACCCGGGTCCAGGCTGGAGAACTTATCTTGCGGCGAGACCGCGGCTACGCTAAAGAAGCTGCGCAAGAAGGTGTGCAGTGTAATCGGCTCATGGCCTTTACCGCCCCAGATCACGGTGCGTTCAAAGCCCATTTCGAGGTTGCGCGTGGGCTTGAAACTGACCTTCTCCATATGCACCCAGGGCGCGTTTGGAGCGGTGTGGCCCTGCAGGCTGCCGACCAGGAAGTCATAGCGGAAGGGACCGGTGAGCCGTGACAGCAGCGGAACACGCAGGGGCTCGACACGGTCGATCTCGAAGCTATAAGTATTGTCTGCGTTGTTACTCCAGGCGAAGCTGCCCCCGACGCCGGGTCCCAGCCAATGATCCTTCTTACCAAAGGACACCTCGTGCCCCCAGAGATGGTAAGACGCATAGGCCTCAAGCAGGCGGAAATCGTTGACAGCGAAAATCGGGCCGAGGGGGATTGTGTCCTGGATGGGATTGGATGCGACAGGGATGAGGTCGACTTGTGCGGAGAGATACGTGAAGAGTGCAGGGCTGTAGCCGAGCGCGCCAGGCGCATGTTGATATTCCCCGCGCACGTAGAGGGAGAAGGGCCCTGACTCGGCGCGGCCGCTCGCGCCGCTCACGTGGTTGACGCCGGCCGCGTATGGCCGCCCGTAATCATTCAACATCGTCGCCCCGAGATGGTAGCTATCGCGCAGGGGAGTATCGGTGATGCCCTCGAAGCGGGTATAAACCGTGTCCAGCTCGGCACGTGCGTTGCGGTCCCCTTGGCCGGGGGACAGTTCGGCGGCAACCGCGGCCAGGATCGCCCTGGCCTCCTGGTTCCCCGCGCCCTTGCCGGCTTGGACCCCGGTGCTACTGGTTTCGAGCATGTGGGCCACGCTAAGACGTGTCCACGGCCTCAGACCCAGAAATGCGGTCTCCAGATAGCCGAGCCCCTGCAGCCTTTGGAGCGCAGGATATATCCAGCTATCCATCGGAATGTAGGTGGAGCCCAGATTCTGATCAGCGGGCGGCTGGGGAGAGCGATGTGCCGGCGATGCGAACGAGGAGTTACAGGCAATGGATAGCGAAAGGCATAGTACGCCTAAACGGCCCAGAAAGGCGGGTTTCATTGGAACGTTAAATCCTTCAAATCTCGGTCGGCTGGTCCATTACGCATGGTTCGGGCAAGCCTGGTTCGGGCACGCATCGTTCGGGCGGGTATGCTTCGGGCGAGGATGGCCTCTTCTAAGGCACCGGAAAACCACGCTAATCATGGGCGTTGGCCAGCGCCCTATCGAGAATGTAACGTTGCGAAACCGGATGCGTTTCGGCCGGCATCTCCACCTTGCCGTCTGCCGGCTGCCATTGATATTGGGGAACGATCTCTTTCACTTCGGCGCGGATGCGATCAGCCACACCGGCGACGCTTTCGGCACGCAACACTTCCAGATGCTCCAGCAACTGCGGCCAGGAAAGAAACTGCCCCTGCGTGCGAAGCACCTTTTGCGCAGGCGTGCTCAGCCTTCGTTCGAAGTCATAAAAGAGTTCCTCAAATAATTTCTCTCCTTCACGCAGGCCGGTGAACACGATTTCTACTTCCTCCGGCGGGATCCCGGATAGTTGAATGAGCGTTTTCGCCATGTCTAATATCCGGATGGGCTTACCCATATCTAAAACCAGGATGTCCCGCTCGTTACCGATAGCAAAGGCTTGTAAGACCAGGGATACCGCTTCTGGAATGGTCATAAAGTACCGGGTAATGTCCGGATGGGTCACGGTGATTTGGCGTTTAGATTTGATTTGCTCCTGGAACAGCGGAATCACGCTGCCCTGAGAACCAAGCACATTACCGAACCGGACACAAAGACAACGCATTTGCCCGGAAGGTCGAGCGGCCACGATCAGTTCACCGATCCGCTTGGTACAGCCCATGAAGCTGGTCGGGGTTACAGCCTTGTCTGAGGAGATAAGCAGGAAGTCTTCGCAACCGCACTGGTCGGCGACCTCCATCAGGGAAAGTAGTCCGAAGACGTTATTCCTCGCTGCCTCTTGAAGGTTCTGTTCCATGAGAGGAACGTGTTTGTATGCCGCGGCGTGAAAAATCGCGCGGACATCATGTTCCTCGATAATGTGGCGCATGCGCGTGCGCTCGGTAATGTCGGCAACGCAATACACCTTCGGTACGCTCGAATGGGAAGTGGCATGTTGCAGGTAGAAAAGCGGAGTCTCTGCCTGGTCGACGCAAACCAGCTTGGCCGGGCCGTAACTCAGTAGCTGGTGGCACAGCTCGGAACCGATGGAACCGGCAGCGCCGGTCACCATAATGACGCGTCCCGCAATTTTGCACTTGACGGAATCAAGATTCAGCTGGACAGGGTCGCGTCCTAATAAGTCCTGCAAATTGACTTCGCGCATCTGGTCGACGGTCACCGTGCCGAGGATCAGGTCGGCCAGTCCAGGGACGGTGCGAAAGCGAACTTCGGTCCGATGACAGACTTCTGTGATGCGGCGCATCTGCTCGCTGGTCGCGGAAGGAATGGCAATCATGACTTCATCCGCGCGGTAATGATGCACCACGTCGGGCAGGTCGGCGATGGAGCCCGCAACCCGGATCCCGTTCAGGGTCACACTGGCTTTGGCTGGGTCATCGTCTACCAGCGCGACCGCGGTGTATCCACTGCGCGGTAATTCCCGCAGCAACATGGCAGCACCGCAGCCGGCTCCGACCACGACCACAGATTTTCCGCGTCTGCCCATGGGCACGCCTCTCCGCTCGTTGCATCCACACGCGGGACAGGATCCTTATGCCCCCCAGCGCCAGGCCGGTCAGGATGGCTTCCAGAAAATAGAAGGAGATAGGGAGAGAACCCAGCGCCCATCGATCCACAATCAGGAAGGCGAGCGAGCCGAGCGTGACGGCTTTGGTAACATCCAGCGCATCGCTGATGCCGGTGTAACGCCAATACCCATGGAACAGATGAAAGCGCGCCAAAGCAGCGAGCCGCAGCAACACCAACAGGGGCAGCGCGCGCAGAAAGAGCATGGGTTGAGGAAAGGTAAAGTCAAACCGCAGCAACCATGCCACGGTGGCCGATAAGACGATAAGGATGAGCTCGAGGAGAAAGATGACCCAGGGGCGCTGCTTCTCTAGCATGGTCTGTTGCCTCTGCCGGTTTAGAAAACATGATGATTTTGGAAATGACGGGCGGACCCTACTTGCGCGATTCGAGGCGAGTGCCCGTGGGGAAAGGAGAGTGTACCTAACCTGCGGGCGCTATCGGCTCAGTGCCGTATGCCTTCCGCTCGTATCACCTGAAGGACGGTAACGCAGAGGATCTGAAGGTCGAACGCGAACGATCTTCGCTGCAGGTATTCATAGTCAAATCGCACCTTCTCCGGGATGGGGAGCTCATCACGGCCGTTCACCTGCGCCCATCCGGTAAGGCCGGGCACCAGACGATGAATGCCATGCTCGGTGCGCAGCTCGATCAGGTCCTCCTGATTGAACAAGGCCGGGCGCGGGCCCGCGAAGCTCAAGTCGCCGGCCAGAATGCTGAACAACTGCGGCAGCTCGTCCAGGCTGGTCTTACGCAGCAGGCAGCCGATGGGAGTCAGGTAACGCTCCGGATTGGACAAGAGGTGAGTTGGGACCTGGGGAGTATCGATGCGCATGCTGCGAAACTTCGGCATGCGAAAGATGCGGTTGTCTTTGCCTACGCGGTTCGACCAGTGAAGCGCCGGCCCTTTGGATGTGGCACGGATAAGAATCGGCAAGAGGATGAGCAACGGCAACGCGAGCGGCAAGAGCAGGCATGCCAGCACAAGATCGAAGACTCGCTTGTTCCAAGACACCGGAAATCTCCGAAGCGCCGGTCTGGCCGCTGTTGTGAAATGCTTGCCTCGACATCGCAAGGGAACGACGGATCGACCCCCTTCTATTTCGTGGCCAGGTTGAGAAACCACTCTGCCGTGCGACTCAATCCCCAGGAAAGCGTGGTGGGCGCACACCAGTGAAGCCCGTCTTTTACCTTCTGCGTATCTACCACGAGCGACGAGCAAAGACGCTGCGTCGCCGACCTTCGGCCCAATACGGTTGCGGCCATATGCAAGGCCGCTTCGGGGCAGGGAAGAATGCGCGATTTGCAATGCAAGGCTTCGGCCATCTGGCGCAACAGGTCGGGTGTCGAAATATCGTGCTGATCACTGACCAGGAAACGACTATTGGCCGCTGCCGGATGATCCACGAGCAAACAAACAAAGTCACTCAGATTGAAAACACTTACCAGGCTTCTCCGGTTATGGAGACTGCCCAGCGGCAACGGTAAACGACGAAATACTGACCGCAAAAGGGTAAGGAAGTTTCCTCGCACCCCGGGACCGTATACCAGGGGCGGTCTGACGACGATCCATTGCATAGGAGTTCCGGCTGCAATCTGTCGCAGCCGCTCTTCGGCCTCCCACTTCGACTGCCCATAGGGGTCGGAGTAACCAGGAGGATCATCCGCGCGAAAGGGATGGCCGTTGGTGGCCTCGCCGTTGACCTTGATCGAGCTCATGTAGATGAACCGCTTTACCCCTTGTTGTGCGGCAAGCGACGCCAGAGTTTCCGTGCCGCCTACATTCACTTTGCGGAATTCGTCCAGGGGATTGGCCACAGTCTCACGCATGACATGCGCCCGTCCAGCGAGATGGATCACCGCATCTGCGTTCGAAAAGACCCGGGCCAGATCGGCATCGCCGCCCACCCCGGGTATCCTGTGAATTCCTCGAAGCCCGGGAATCGCCGCGAGCAGGGATGCATCCGCCTGCGCCCGGATACAGGCGGTTACTTCTTTCCCGGACTCAACGAATCGCCGGCATACGTGGTTGCCGATGAAGCCGTTGGCGCCGGTGACGACGACGCGTCTAAGAGTCATGGCTTTCGCTCGCCCTTTCCTCGACGGTATTTTCCAAATTTGCAACGGCGCCTCGCTGCTTCATAGCCTGAATCGAACCGGCAAGCTGAGATTCACGCGAGGGCCGATGACGCTATTCGCCAGGTCACGCTGCTCGTCCCGCAGCCATCCCCATTTATTGAAGTAACGCACTGCCGAGCGGATGCCGTAAAAGAGCAGCCGGAGGCTTTTGTAGGAACCCTTTTCATGCCTATGGGTGATCTTCACGTGAGGATAGTAGACCGTCTCATACCGCTCATGAATTCGCCGGGTCAGATCGACATCCTCAAAGTACAAGAAGAATCGCTCGTCGAAGAGTCCACATTCCTGCAGGGCTTGCTTCCGCATCAGCATGAAACAACCGGATAGATGTGGCACGGAAAGGACAGTATTCGTGTTGATATTGGACAATTCGAACAAAGACATACGACGGTGATAAAGCCGTTTGAGTGGCTCGGGAAAGGTCCGCCTGGCCAGCATGTCAAAGGGATCGGGCAGCCTTTTGCAAAGCTTCTGCGGAGAGCCGTCAGGGTACAACACGCGAGGCATCACCAACCCGACAGACTCGTTCAACTCAAGAAACTCGACCAGTTCTTCCAGAGCCTTAGGTTCGAATTGAACATCCGGGTTTAAGGCCAGGTGATATTTAGCGGTTGACGTTCTTCTCAGGGCAATATTATGTCCAGCGCCGAACCCATAATTCTTCCCGGTAAATAGATATTCCGTTCCGAGCCGGCGGCACATAGGGCCGAGGGCCTCGGTGGGCGAGTTGTCCACCACCAACATCCTGACCCGCAGGGAGCAATCCAGAAAACTGCGAATCGCCCGTTCCAGCTCGGCGGGGTCGCTCTGGTAGGCGACAATGGACCCGATAACGTCGTGTTGATAGAGCCGTTCCTGCGTCATCTCCACCTCGACCGCTCGTCACTGTCTACCAGACAGAACCGCTGTTAGCGGCATCGTCACACCTTCATGCAATGCGGGTAGTCCCCGTGAGTGCAGGAATTCCGATGGAGTATTGCGCGGAAGCTGCATCCCTATGAAACATCCTGACCGTCTCGAGCGAGAACTCGGTCAGGTCTTTGCCTACGTTGTCCAATTTGGCGAGAACGTCAGAGGACACAGTAATGATGTGGCACCCGGCGTCGTTCGCCTGAAATAGGTTGAGCACTTCGCGCGGACTGGCCCAGAGAAGTTCAGCTTTGGGATGACAGGAAAGAATAGAGCGCGCCTCTTTCATCAGGGGCACAGGATCGATTCCCGTGTCCGCAATGCGCCCGGCAAAAACAGAAACGATCGAGGGCACATCCGGATTTAAGACTCTGGCAATCTGCCGGATTTGTTCGAGCGTAAACACAGCGGTGACATTGAGGACCACGCCGCGCGCACAGAGCTTCTCAATCAGCTTACCGCTGAACTCTCTCCTGGTATTGGAGACAGGTATCTTCACATTGACGTTGTCTGCCCAGCCTGCGATAGCGAGCGCCTGGGCTTCCATCTCGTCGAACTCGTCGGCGAATACCTCGAACGAAATCGGTCTATCCTGGATGCGAGCCAGGATCTTGCGGGCGAACTCCTCATAGCTGGCAACGTTCGCCTTACGCATCAGGGTTGGATTGGTGGTGAAGCCTCGAATGTAAGGTTTCGCATAAAGGCTCATCAGGCTGTCATGGTCCGCGCCATCGGCAAATATCTTTATCTGTAAATCTGTAAGTGTGGGCATAACGATCCTCGAAAGAATAGGGCGTGGTTGAGCGCGGGGGCCACGGTTACGCTTCCATCAAACTTGTCCAAATTAGCTTTTTCGACGGTTCGATGCTGATGTTTTGCTTGGAAGCACAACGGTGCCGAGGGTGTAGATGATGGCTGGTGGAAATAACGGGACCAGTCCCAATAGGGACGGCCGACAGTAGCCCAGCACGCAGTGCTGGGTCTTGAGTTTCTATACATTTTCTCGATCCTGGGGTATGGTTTATCGAGCTTCAGTTGTGGATTTTGCTTTGTATCAGGGCACGACTTCAGTCGTGCCGTAAAGGAAGGGAAAGAGAATTGGGCTTCAGCCCCTGCAATGGCAGTCCTGCACGAAATGCATTGCGCATCTATCTATGGTTCAGAGCCCCGTTAAAGCAGGACCGATACGCCTACTGGGCAGAGAAAAAAGCGCAGGGGCTAAAGCCCATGTCTTTGTTGACCTTGAGCGGGACGACTGAAGTCGTGCCCTGATACAAAGCACCGGCGCGGTGACTCCAGAAAACTCGCGCATTCCGTAGATTTGGATGTATCCACCCTCTCCGAAATGTAGAACGTTACGTGAGTGAGTTCCTGCGAGCGCCCAGAATGATCGCGGCGGCGCCTTCCAGGGTGTCGACCTGAAACTCCGCGCCGGTTTCGTCGCCGTGTACACCTTCTTCCTGGTTGCGCACGTGGATCGTATGCACGCCCGCCGCCTGGCCGCATGCAATGTCGCTGGCGCGATCACCCACCATCCAGGAGCGCTTCATGTCCAGACCGAACTGATCGCGAGCTTGAAGGAGAAAGAACGGCGAGGGTTTTCGGCAACGACAGGGACCGGAATAGCCGGGCCGGACGCCATGCGGATGATGCAGGCAGTAGTAAAAGGCAGCGAACTCAATCTGCTCCTCATAGAGAAGGTGCAGCAGACGATTATGTATGTCTTCCAGGGTCTTGAAAGATGCCTTGGCCTTGGCATAGTTTGGTTGATTGGAAACCAGAAAGAGCAGAAAGCCAGCCTTCTGTAAAGAACGCAGCGCCAGCAGCGCGTGATTCGTCAGCACAAAGCTCTCCACCGTCAACGGTGCTTCCCATGTGAGCGTCGAAGGATTCATCACATTGCGATTTATGACCCCGTCGCGATCCAGAAACACGGCTGCGGGTTGGCTCAGACCGCTGACTCCCATTTCATTTCGTTCTCCTTGAGCCGTGGATGGGAGACGATCAGGTGCCAGACGACGGCCTGAAACGACTCAGTGTGCGGTGTAACCGTATCAGCAGAAACGGTAGGGATCACGATGGCCGCATCGGCTACCCGGGCCGTATAGCCGCCGTCGCGCCCGACGACTCCGACAATCCTCGCCCCCACCTTGAGAGCGAGATCCAGTGCGCGAACAATGTTCATGCTGATATTTTTCTCCTGGTTACCGCCGCCGACAGAGAGCACGAACAGCGTGTCGCCCTTGCGCAGGTGGCTCCCGCTTAACCATCGCGCAAAGCAGGTGTCCCATCCCTCATCGTTCACCCGGGCGGTCAGTTCGCTTACGTTGTCGGTAGGCGCGTAGCTTTCCATGTTCGCAATCTTGCGGAAGTCGTTGACCGCGTGGCCGGCATTGCCGGCGCTTCCGCCAACGCCCAGGAAGAATAGGCGGCCACGCGCGGCGCGCGTTTCCAGAAGGATGTCGATCATTTTCTCGATTTGCGCCTGGTCAATGCGGGCCGCGATCATCGCCGTTTCGGATAAATATTTTGCTGTGTAGTTGTTCACCATGTCCTCGTTCTCATTCGGCGAGCCACGAACGATCCTTGACCTCTGCGTTAGTTGCGGGAGAGAACGATAGAACCGTCAAAATCAAAGCGGAAGTCCATCTCCGCGACGCCCGCGCCGCACATTACATGGCGCAGGCGTGCGCGCTCTTTCGTCTGGAAGAGCAAAAAGCCACTGCCTCCGGCGCCCACCAACTTTCCGCCACTGGCGCCACCTTTGCTGCGCGCCAGCTCGTAGAGGCCGTCGATCCGTTCACTACTCATGGCTTTCGAGCGATTGCGTTTGTGAAGCCAATGTTCATGCATTAATGCGCCGAAGCGCCAGACCTCTCCTCGCTCGAGAACGCTCTGAATCTCAAGCCCAAGCTGCTTGATAAAATGCAGGCTCTCGAGCATGGTTCTGTCGTGTTGTTCGGTCCTGGCTTTCTGGTCGAGCAGCAAGGTCGATGCGTTGCGCGTCGTTCCCACGTAGAACAGCATGAGAGAGTCGCAAAAGTCCTGAATGGCGGACTCACTCATTTTTAAGGAATAGACGCGGGCCGATCCATCCGGGCGGTATTCCTGGCACAGCAACCCGCCATAGGCGGCAATATATTGATCTTGTTTCCCTACCGGCTCCCGGAGCCGGTTCATTTCAATCTCGATTGCCTCCTGCGCCAGCGCTTCAGGACACACCGGATGCCGCTGATAAGCATGGAGTGCGTGGATCAGACCCACCAGGAAAGTACCGGACGAACCCAGGCCGGTTCCCGCCGGGACGTCGGCAATACTGACAATTTCAATCGGGCTGGGAATGTCGTATACGTCCAGCGCCTCGCGAATCAGACGGTGGCGAATTTCTGCCCGCGTTTGT
The DNA here is from genome assembly GCA_963717225.1 of uncultured Acidobacteriaceae bacterium. Lineage (GTDB taxonomy): Bacteria > Acidobacteriota > Terriglobia > Terriglobales > Acidobacteriaceae > PALSA-350. The sequence continues at coordinate 1,037,785 of CAVQWB010000019.1, forward strand.
ACTGCTTCCATTTCGGAATACTTCAGCAGATAGCCGGGCGAGAAACAGCGGTTTGCGCTGACGTAGACGTACTTGTTAATAGCTGCGGAGATGACAAATCCGCCAAACTCACGATAGTAAGAAGGCAGATCTGTGCCCCCTCCGCCAAACGATATTCGTAAAGGAGTCCTGGTAATAAACATGCGTCATCTATTTCCCGAGTCGCGTCGCCTGGCTGAGCATGCCGTCTGTCTCGCTCAGTCCACGCGGCGTCCCGATTTCATAAAACCGTTGGGTGACCTCGTGGCCGCTGAGCTGACCCGCCTTCACCAGACGGTCATAGACCTGGCTGAGGTCGAAGACCGTCTCCGCTTCCCAAGGCTCGAACGCCGCCGGCGTGAGGATCCCCAGCCCATAATCGATGTACTTCATCTGTGGTGTGATCTTTACCTTGTCATAGTTGCGAATCGCACCATCCTCAATTTCGACATTGCTTCTATCCCATCGGTCTTCATTGCGAAAAACGGTCATCAGGCCGTTCTTCTTCAACTGAAGAAACGTCTCATAGACGGGACGAAACTCGATGGGCAAGTAACTGTCTCCATACATAAGGAAGAACTGTTTTCCCAACTGGGGTAACGCCTTCCTGATGGCTCCGCCAGTTCCTTTCAGCGGGCTGCCATCGTAGGAATAATGCACTGAGCATCCGAACGACGCGCCATCCCCCACATAGTGTTCGATCTGTTCTCCGAGATAGCCGCAGCAGATCACAACCTTGCGAACACCCTGCCTGACCAGCCAACGCATTTGGTGGGCGATGAACGGTTCCCCGGCTACCAGTACCATTGACTTGGGCACCGTTTCGGTAATGGGACGCAGGCGGGTCGATAATCCGCCGGCCAATAGCGCCAGCGGCGGTAAGGGTTCATTCATGATTCGTACGTTCGTCCTGGGCGAGACTCATCATGGATTGCCGCAGCGCCTGGCGGCAGTTTCGCTCGCATCGCCATCCCAGGCTCTGGATTCGGTCGGTGTTCAGCCGGACGATGGGAACGTCGCCTTTCCAGCCACGGTCTCCTCCGCTGTAACGGTATTGCGGAGGTTTCTCCAGCCCAAGAATCTCGACCGCCAGGTCTGCGATATCGGTGACCGTGACGTAATCTCCGGTGGCAACATTGAATGCCCGAAATGCCGAAGGCCCCCCTGTGTTGGCGCAAAGCACCGCCGCAACCACATCGTACACATGGATATAAGATTTGCTCTGCTGCCCGTCCCCGAGGATGCGCAGTTGCAAGGGATCGGCCTTCAGCCGCCGGACAAAATCGAAGCCAACCCCGTGGGTCTGGCGCGGCCCCACAACATTACCAAAGCGAAACACACGTGCAGTGAGGTCGAACATATGACAGTAGCTAGAGATCAACGCCTCGCCGGCCAGCTTGCTCGCCCCATAGGTAGAGACGGGGATTAGTGGGCCCAAGTCCTCGTGTGCTTCGGTCGCGCCAATCTCTCCATAGACTCCACTGCCGGAGGCATAAAGCAACCGTTTAACCCCAGCGCGTCGCATCGCCTCGACCACGTTGTTAGTGAGGAGCGTGCCCTGATAAAAGTCGATCTCGGGTTCGGTGGCGGCACGGGCAATCTCAGGATTGGATGCGAGATGAATCACCACGTCATGACCCTCCATCGCTTTTGCCAATGCGGGTAGATTGCTAACATCGCATTGCACAACCTGCAGCCGTGGATCGCTCAGATGATGCTCATAGTGCCACGCCCGGCCGGACGAAAAATTGTCGTAAAGCGTAACCCCTGTGACGGCAGCATCCCCGAGCAGCCGGTCTGTGAAGTGGCTACCAATAAAGCCAGCGCCCCCCACAATAAAATACCGGCGAAACGAGTCTGGCTCTAACAAATGCGACATGTTGCCCTCAGCAGCGGTTCGCCGCCATCACTGTGGAGTTTCTACATTTCAGGGACGAGGTTTTGTATCAGGGCACGACTTTAGCCGCAAATGCGGAGGGCTTTAGAGACTGCGTGAGAACTTCATTTCCAAAACTCAGTCCCGAAGGGACGGTTGAACTTAGCCCAGGACGCGAGTCCAGGAGTCCTGGGTACCTCATGAAACATCATTAAGTCCCGCAGGGACGGCTGAAGGTTGTCCAGGAGGGCGTTGCGGCCTATCTCCAGCCGTCCCTTCGGGACTGGTCGCCGTTTCGAATCAAACCCAGGACTCGCGTCCTGGGCTAAGTTCAGCCGTCCCTTCGGGACTGAGTTTTGGAAATGAAGCTCTCACGCAGACTCTTTGGCCCCTCAGGGCATCTCTTGTGCTCGCTTAAGTAGCCCTCAGCGGCTGAAGCCGATTCATTTTGACTGCTAAACGTACGGCCTAAAGGCCGTACCCTTCAAAAAATGGGTTCACACACACCCTCTAAAGCCAAGATCTTTGTCGGGCCAATCACTAAAAGCCGGCGGCTAAGTATTCACCTGGCACCCCATACCGGTGCCAGGCTGTGACGCACTAACTCCCGCGGATGGCCACCCAGACCCGGGCAATGCCTAACAACTCCCAGAGACCCCAGGAACTAATCCTTCTCTTAAAAGGCAAGAAGTAGAAAAGATTGAGAACGACGGACAAGGGGGGTATCAGGATGGCTCGCGCCCAAGTCCGCCGGTAGCCTGTGTAAAGAACCTGCAGGTAGCTCTTTTGCAGGATATGGATGATTTCATCATCGAAGTACAGCCGCTTGTGGGTGGGATCGTCATAGAAGTTCATGAACCCGATCGCGGAGGGCAAATTAATCGTGCGCTTACTGGGAGATTCGATATAGAGGCACCCCGCCGGGGCCAGTTTCCTGGTGATCAATTCAATCACTTCGAGCCCATTGGACAGATGTTCAATTACATGGCTAAGAATGATGAGGTCGTAATGGCCATCCGGAACGCCTGCCAGCTCCGGAGTTTCCAGATCGATAAGAAAGAGCTTATCAAGATGCGTATACAAGTGTTCGAAGCCGGCCCACATGTGCCTGTCAACACCGTGGTATTCCAGCACGTTGAACCAGGCCTTGGTATTCATCACGTGGGGACCGCAGCCAACATCCAGTATTCGGAGCGGACTGTGCTTTCGCTGGCCCAGCGCTTCCTGGATACGCGCAATGCGAGCAGGTTTAATGATCTTCTTGATCCACATAGGAGGTGGCATATGGACTTGTTCCCTCTATCATCCTCAACAATTAATCTGTGCTTCCTTCGATGCATTTCCTGATAATCATCCGAATTTGGCGAACCCATGGGTGAATAATAAATATCCCCAACAAGTACTTAGGAGAATGGGTGGAGAGAAATTCGACAAAAAGAAATCCGGAAATTTCCACATAACACACCCGGGTACGCGGCCCCAGGCGCGTGCCCTGCCTCTCGTGCCGCCGATAGTCAAAGAGAAGCTTATCCATGTTGCAAAACTTTATTTCCGGGTTCCTGGCCATCCTGATGAACATCTCATGATCTTCAGAAGTGTGGCCGTATTTGTAACCGTGCACCGAATGGAGCGCGCTTTTGCGAAACATCAATGCCGGGTGCGGCAGGGGATTGCGGAAAGGCAGAACCCTGCGAATCGCCTTATCCGATTGGAAGTACGGATACTGGCGATTCACCTTCTGGGATTTGGCGTTAATGAGCTGCACCCGACAGCCAAGGACCGCTACGTCTGGGTGTGCATCCATATATCCGACTTGCTCCTGGAGTCGATCCGGATGGCTTACATCGTCTCCATCCATCCTGGCAATATATTCGCCTCGTGCCTCGGCGATACCCATATTCAGCGCAAACGCCAAGCCGCCCAACGATGGCGCCTCCAGGATCCTGACCCTTCGATCGCCGCCGCCGATCCGGTGAACTTCCTCTTTGAGAGAACGACACGCGGCGTCGACGATGATCAGGAAGTCAAACTCATGAAATGTTTGCTGCAGGATGCTCTCGATGGCAGGCCGCAGATATTCATCCACCCGGTTCACCGCCATGACCACTGTGACCCGCGGGATATTCTTACTGGAAGACGGTTGTGTAGTCATCAAATACTTCTTTTTTGTTCAAATCGAGCACCATCGTGCTGAGCGAAAAGCACACGACGGTGATGGCCGCAATACGGCGGTATCGTCGAAGAGGAATCTCGCGGTAAAAGGCGGCGACCATCTGCGCAAGGATCAGTGGTTCTCCAATCCAGAGAAACGATGCGCCGCGCGCTCCCAGTATCTGAAACTGGTTAAAAGCAATGATCCACAGGGTCGCTATCCAATAGGAGGTGACACACAGCATGACTACTGGAGAACCCAGTTCCTCGCTGCCGGATGTCACCAGCCAGCACGAAAGAGCGAGGATGACCAACTGCTTCAGAGTCACAATATTCGAGAATATGCCGACGGAGGTGCTGTACTCGGTATCCTGAAAGAGAGCCAGCCGCTCAGCCACAGAAAAGAGGCTAAAACTGGAGCTGAGGTTGTATCCAATGATGATCGCAATCACCACCGTCAGTAAGACCCACCAGGGTTTCACCGTCCACTTGAAGTGGAAGATCAACAGCGGGATTACGGCAACCAGGGCGGCCAGATGTGTCATGACAGCCAGCAACATCAGTGCAGTGCCCCGGCGTTTGCGCTGGGAGGCGAAGAAATGAAATGCCCACAGGGCAATGACGGAGGCCAGGCCGTCCCGTATCTGGATCATCTCCTTATTGAGGAAGGCATGAGAGAAATACACCATTAAGGCAATGGCGCAGAACTTGGAATGCTTCCAAAAGAACACGGCGTAGAGGGTGACGACCAGCAGAGCGACTAAGAATACCAGCGTTTCAAAACGGAGTCCCAACATCTTGAGCAGGGAATTGAAGTAGACATAGGCTACGTCCACAAAGGGCATGGTGCTGCTCCATTGTCCAATGAACCCCGATCCAACCGTATCTGGGCTGGCATCGAAATAGATCCTGTAGGTGGCATAATCACGGCCCACGGATTCCCCCCTGAGTCCGGCACAGGCGATCATGAGAGCGGTTCCCAGCAAATACAGGCCGCTGTGCAGCAGAGACGGCTTGACACGGAACCCTGCGGCTACGGCACAAAGCAGAACGAAGAATATGACAAAGTAGATGGTCATTCCGAAAGCCGCACTCTCAAAAGCGGGAGCTCATACCCGGGCAACAGCTCTTCTGTTACCGGCGCAAACATTCCGCATGCAAGAGTCGTAGATGCGGGTAAGCCCGGCCGCCGAGGCTTCTATCGTGCAACCGGAAAACCTGGCAGAAAGTGGATCGCGTGCTCTGCCCGCCATAGGACGGGCGCGCAGCAATTCGTTCGCCCACAGCTCTGGCGCCGCATCCAGGGATAATCGTCGAACCAGCCTCGTGGCCACCGTTGCTTCGTCCGGAATGGTGTCGGCTACAACACAAGTTAAACCGGCGGCCTGCGCTTCCCAGAGCACGAGTCCAAGTCCCTCGTAACATGAGGGGAACAGGAAACAGTCCATGGCCCCCAGCATCAGCCGCTGAACATCCTCGCGCACGCCGAGAAAGAGGAAGTTTGCACTCAGGCCGCGCTCCTGCACCAGTGCCTCGATCTCGGGTTTGAGCGGACCGTCTCCGACGAGTAAGAAGACCACGGTTGGTTCCATCCGAGAAAGATGCCCGGCAATCTTCACCAGGAAACGATGATTCTTCTGTTCAGCAAAGCGTCCCACATGTCCGACCACAAACGCATTCTGCGCTATGCCCAATTCTGCGCGAATGGCAGCAGAGTCGATGGGCATGGTGAAGGGACGCAGATCGATCCCCAGCGGGCACAACCTCCAGCGCCGATCTGCCGTCCACGAATCTGAAAAGAGAGCGGGCGCCGCCGATCGGCTGACAGCGATTCCTACCGTCGCAAAGTGCCGGATAAGCACATCCATTGTGGAGGAATACATCCTTCGGGCCGGCCCACAGGTCCTATCAACAGCACAGGTATCGGTATGACTATGGGCGATGCGCACGGGAACCCCCATCATGGCGGCCAGCAGGAGGATATAGCCGCTGGAGTGATGGATATGACTGTGTACGCAATCGTAGGGCCCATACTCCCGCAGGATGCGCCGGAAGTTACGGGCGTAGCGTAATGGATTCCCATCCTGCAGGCGAGGCAGGCAAAACATGATGCGGGCTCCGAGTTCCGTGATCTGTTTATCCAGCGCGCCCGGCTTCGCGGTATGAACGAGGAAATCCATGGAGTACTGATGACGATCAATATGGGGAAGCATCTGCGCCAGCCATGTTTCCACGCCTCCACGGTCCAGGCTTCCCACTACATGGAGAATCTTCATCGTTGTCCTTGGGACTTCCAGGTCCTCACCGGCAGCCGAGTGGCTTTCGATACCAAACCATGCAGAGATTGGCCCCGTCTGCTGGGAATTTTTGTTCTAATAGGCGAGCGCGCTTCACCCATTTGCCCGATGTTCTCGCGTAGGGATAGGGTCCTAAGAAGGAATAGGATTTTGACCAGCGCAAATGCCAGTCAGCCATAAACCAGGCTTGCATCCGGGAAATATCAAGACCGCGTCCCTCACTTACGTCATCGCCAGCATGAAGAACGTGGAAATCGACCAGCTTATCAATAACCGTTGGGCTGGGGCGTTTGCGGAAAAGCCCACGTTCGAATGCGACCTCCGCCGTGGCCCGCAGCGGACCGGGTTTTAGCAGTTGTCGAAGCTGCACCGCATAGTTGCGCGCTACCAGCCATCGTGCATACCTGCGGAAACGGCGATACTTCTCCAGCAGCCGGAGGCACTCATCATTGCTGAAGAAGCGAGCTGACGGTTCATGCCCCGCGAGCCACACCGCATCCTCGCTCAAATAAGGCAGCAGGCAGCTCATTGTTTGCTCGATGTTCGGCAGGTGATGCAACAGTGAATTTGTGAGCAGCAGGTTAAAGGGGCCACGACCGTACGTTTCTTCGATCCGGGAACAAAACGAGACCTGGGAGAACGTCCGCAGCCGGTTTCTGCAGTGCGCGATCATCTCCGCGGAAGGGTCGTACGCCGTGAGTTGTGTTACCCGATTGCCTATGGAATTCAGCAAGAGATTGGATTCAAAACCGGTGCCGCAACCCACATCCAGCACGTTCCAGGAGCCGGCACCCGGCAATTGGGCAATCATCTCAGCCCAAATCGGGGGCAATTGCTGGTGTATCTCCGGATGCTCACGGTCATAACGCCTGGCGGCAAAGGAGTGAAATATCTCATTTACCCGTTCGACTAATTGATCGAGAGGCACTTGAGGGTCACACCCTGCAAGCCACATCGGGATCTCCATGGATAGAGCCTCTCTAGACGCGGACGCGCGGAGTTTCTCTTGGTTCCGGTAAACGTATCTCACCCGGCTCGCGGAGCGAATGTGCTTTCTGCGCTTTTCCCATGGCGGCCTCGAGCACCACAGCACAGCCGCCGGCGAGCACAATGGCCGAAGCGAGTAACCCCAGCGCAGCTCCTACCAATCCGTGGTGCGGCACCAGCAGAGAGGTGGCCAGGGCCGTAGTCAACGTACAGATGGCGGTGAGGGGCACCTGGGCGCGAAAGCAGCGCGCGGCTGTCATGCCATAGCCGAGAAAGGACGCAATGGCACCCACCCCGCCTGCAGCCACCATGATGACGAACGCCGCCATGGAATCTCCGTACTCCGGTCGATACAGAAGGGTCAGGATGGTACGGCCAAACATCGCTGCCAGGGGAGGTCCCAGCGCCAACACGGCAAAGCCTATGGCAATCAGTTTGAATATCAGCCTTCTGAATCCGCTCAAATCGCGTGCAGCGAACATAGAAGAGAGGCGTACGGTGGCCGATTGCCCCAGTGCGTTCACGACCGTGCTGAGTGCTACCAGCAAGTACGCCATCGAGGCGAATTTTCCAAGTTGCGCCGGCCCACCGTAGTGCTCAACGAGGTAACGTGGAATGTTTCCATTGAGCGAGAGCAACATGGTCACGAACCCGAGCGGTAACGTCAGCAGAACCAGCTGCCGCTCCGAGCGCCAGTCCAGATGGAAATATGGCTCGCCCGGCGCAAGCGTTTCCTTTGCGCGACGCAGATCGTAGCCGATGAGGACCGCCAGCCAGGCAACACACATGGCGGCGGTACAGGCGGTCAGACTGTGGGTGGCAAGAAAAGTCACAGCGAAAACCAGGATCGAAAGTGTCCCCCGAATCATCAGGCTCATAGCCGCTTGGTCGAGACGTTCATGGAGTTGCAGCAAGCCACCGATCACGTCACTGAGGCACTCAACAGACCTGGCCAAGGCCACAAGAAAAATGACCTCACACGTCCCACGGTCGTAGCGCGAAGTAAATACCAGGATGACCACCACCAGCAGACCAAAGATGGTGGTCAAAAGTCGAAGGGTGAAGTAATCCGCAAAACGGTACTCCTTGCTCCCGTCCGTCACCTGCACCGCTCTGAGAGCCAGATTGGTGAACATAAATACCGGCGCCGAGACCGCCAGTCCAAGTACAAACTGGCCCACAATCCTTACATTGCCCGCCTTGGCGAGCACGGATAACATACCCCACTGGCAGAGTGAATAGACAAGATTGCCAACCAGCGTCCAGCGAAAGTTGGTCCGCAAAGAGGGCGGAGGCCGGTCTTGGGACGGAGGGTGGACCGCAACTTGCTGGAAAAGGGCCATTACCTTCTTTGTCTTGCTTCTTGTGGAATGCCTGGCGCACGCACGGAGCTCTTTGTATCAGGCTGCGGAAAAACTCAATGCTGAAGGTACGGGAGGGTAGGTACGGGCTTCAGCCCGTACCTTGGAGTTTCTACATTTCCAAAGAGGATGGATAGATCGAAAGCTGCGGAATGCGCGAATTTTTCGTGAGTCACCGCTCCGATGCTTTGTATCAGGGCACGACTTTAGTTGGGCCGTCGACGGCCCAACAAAGATTTGGGCTTTAGCCCATGGGGTATGTCCTTTATCTCGTTTCCGCAGAAACCGTTCATTTTCCCGCAGCCTGCTATGCCTTGACGTCGGTGGTGTTCAGTCCAAGCAGCACACACTTCAGGTGGCGCAGCCGCTGCACCGTGCCTGCATCGGACTGCAACATCTCCTTCCACCACCACAACAGCGCCAGCAGACAGCCGATGAAAACGCCCCCCAACGTACACAGCGAAATCATCAAAGCCGGCTTGGGAGAGGAAATCCTGTCCGGCTCAATTGCGGGTTCCACCACTTGAATGATGGCTGCGTCTTTAGCCTCATCCAACTTTGCGGCATCGTACTGCTTGAGCAGCAGGTCGAAAATTGCCTGGCGGTATTTCACCTCGTGTTCGGCACGTAGATACTCCATGCCGGCCACCGGAACGTCGCCCAAGCCTAGGCCGGCAAACCCGGAAGAGTGGTTGCGCTGCTCCAGCTGCGTCGCCTCTGCGCGCAGCGAAGATAGTTCGTCTTCTGCTAATTCCAGCTCCGGATTGTGTTCGGTCGAATACGAGCGCAGCGCCTGAACCGCCACTTCGTGGGCCGCGATCTGGGCGTGGAGCAGCGCCAGACTTTCAATCATCGCCTTGGCCTGGGCATCCAGTTGAACCAGGCCCTTGCTTTGCTGAACCTGTTGAAAGTGCAGTTCTGCGGTCAGCAGTGCATCCTTGGCCTGCTTTAGCTGATCCTCATAAAAGAGCCGGCGTTGCGAAGCCTCGGTCACCGCAAGCGTCTTGGTAAGGATGCGAAGCTCCTCCGTATAGGCATTCGCCATGACTGCGACTCGCTGCCTGTCCTTATCCGTAACCGAAACAGTAATAAATCCGTTTTTCTCCGAAACAACCTTGGTAACGTGAGCCAGCCTTTTGCGGGCCGCCGTCATGTCTTTCGCGCGATACACTCTTGCCAGGCCGAACTGCTCGATGATCGCGTCCGCAATAGGTCGGGAATTGAGCAGGCCAACGTAAATGTCATTTGGATTCTTCAGCCCCAGACCCGCGCCAGCCACAGCGGCGAGCGAGCCTGCCCCGATATTTGTCAGTTGGTTCATCATCATCATCGACGCGGTGGACTGAGTCTGTTGCGGCGGCATGAGTGTCGTCGTCGCCGTATACCGTGGGGGCAACACCAGGCACATCGTTACGCCAACCAGCATGGCGATCGCGGTCGCCTTCGCGATCAACCACTTGCGATACGCAAGTTGGGTTAGCAGCTCGATGAAGCTGATTTCATGGTCCGGCGCGCGAGTCTGGCTGCTGTAAACACCCTGTCTCGATCATGCGGGGAACGCCTTCACTTGGGTTACGCCGTGCACTGAGTTCATTCGTTAGCCGGGCCGACGGAGCAGTGGAGCACTGGCGCGTGTACTCATTTCTGGATCACGGCAAGCGAGGCGGCGGTAATCGCGCTCTGCGAGAGTATCCCCGTAATTTCCTCCAGTTGTCTCCAGCCTGCGCCTGCGTTGAGCTTTACGGGAATCACAATCGCGTCCCCCGGCTGCAGTGCTGTTTTCTCAAAGCTGGTGTGCTGGTGCCGGCTGCGGCTTTGCCGGCTGATGACCGTCCCGTCTGCGCGGACCAGGAACATACGCTTTACATCTGCATCCCGCGTGGCCCCACCGGCATCGGCAAGATACGCAGTGGTCAGTTTGTTTCTCTGGTAGCGGAAAGCATTCTCGTTATACACCGCGCCGCTTACCTGCACGGTGCTGAACTTGGGCGGGATGTAGAAGCTGTCTCCATCTTCCAGGGTGAAGTCCGGTATGTCTGCGAGGGTGTTGGCGTCGGGCTTCATCTCGAGCACCACCCGTCCGGTCGGAGGAATCGAGGAGATGCGTGCGATCAGCGCCTGGCGCATACTCAGTTGCGCCTCATCCGCTCCTTTGTTGGCGGTCGGCAGGGAGTTATTGGCATAGCTCGCGGAAAGTTCCCGCTGCATCTGCTCCGTCGACCGCTTCAGTTGCTCTTCCTGGATGTGCCGGGTGGAGATGCGGAGCAGCTGCGACGCATAAAGATAGGAATGCGGCGTGAGCCCGCCCGCCTGTCTAACGGCATCCCTAAGCGTGTCGCCCGGATTCACGCGGTAGATTCCCGGAGCATTCACCTCTCCTCCTATGCGGACAAACGTGGCGTGCTCCTCTACCGGCAGAGGAATGTCGGCGCGGGAAAATACGGTGATCACATCGCCCGCCTTCAGAAGCTGGTTATCCGGCGATGCTATGTCGTCAATGGCATTGCCAAGTTGGAAGGCAATCAGACGCGGACTCAGGTCGTGCTCATCGAGTCGCTCGATCGAGGCATAATGCCAGTTGATCTCGGTGTTATTGCGGACGATATCGGTGGGTTTTTGGGTATCCGCCTTTCTCAATGGATCGTCCGCACGGCTGGAATTGGCGGAGCGGTCATGAGCTTCGTCTCTGGTGTCGCCCCGTGCAGAGGGAAACCGGCTTGTATCTCCCGCATCCTGCGGATCGTAGTAGTCGAGGTTGTCCACTCGGTTTCTATTGCCCTCTGCGCCCGCTGCTGCTTGCGAACGATCGGCAGGTTCTTGCGGCCAGCGGTCATCGGACGGGAACTGCGATGGCGACGCATGCTCATCCTTATCTGGAGCAGAATATACAGCCAGTTTGGGATCGCCGAACGGGTGTTTGCCACTCGCCGCTACGACATGGTTTTCGCGGTTCCAGTATTCACGGGTGAGCAGAAAATTGCGGGAAGGAATGAGGTCAGAAATTTTCATCCCTGGGTGCCACGCGTACCGCCCGGGCTGGGCAACGTTGCCACGCAGGGTCACCGTATTTTCGAACTCCGGGGAAACCGGCAATATCTGCAACACATCTCCATCCTTCAAGATCCGCTGCATACCCGCGGCATCGAGCGCGAACTCTTCTACGTGCCGCCGGCTGTGCTCCTCAATCCGCTCCAGCAAGGCACGCCTGGTCTCTGCCAGGCTGGTCAGCCCGCCGGCAGACTGCAGGGCAGAAGCGATGGTCGTTGCTCCGCTCAGCTCGTAAATCCCCGGCTCCTCGACACTACCGACAATCGCGGCCTGGGGCCCGACAGGAGGGATAAATAGAATGTCTCCAGGCAGGAGCGGCCGGTCGTGGGATTTGTCACCGTGCTTCACTAGGTCATAGATATCGAATTCCGTCAGCATCTGATTGTTGCGAATGAGCTGTACATGGCGCATGCTTCCCGTCGCCGATGGGCCGCCGGAGACGAACAACGCGTTCACCATGGTGCTCAGGGAGCCAACGGTATAGGCCCCGGGCCTGCGCGCGCTTCCCAGGACGAAAATTTGAATCGATCGCAGCTGACCGAGGGCCACATTCAGGTCGAAATCTTTAAACAGCGCGCCGATCGCCGAATGCAGGTAACCATCCACCTGGCTGTAGCGGAGGCCGGCCACATTTAATGTGCCCACTTTGGGCAGATAAATCTGTCCGTCCCGGTCTATCGTTACCCGCGCATCGAGATCGATTTTTCCCCAGGCCCGAATGAGCAGCTCATCGCCCGGTCCCAAAGCATAGTCAGCCGGGACCGGCACCCGATCGACAGGGGCGAAGGTCGACGGCACATCATCGAACAGCGCTCTTCCGTAAGTCAGCAGACGATGCCCGGTCACGTCTTCGGCGAACTGTTCAAACTCCGTCTTGGTGAGTGGCGGCCTGCGTACTCTCGGAGGCACGGTATCGTACTTGCCGGTGGATGCGCCTGGCATCGAGTCGCCCGGCATCGAGTCGATCGAGATCGACGGTCTGTTTTGAGCCGGATTGCATAGGCTCGACTGCTCAGCCGAAGAGGCACGCTGGTCGCACGGATTCGAAGTGTTGGTTCGCACCGGCGTGGTTAACGTGGATTGGGCCATACAAAGCGGGGAAAGAAACAGCATGAAGATGAGCCGCTGTCGGGTCATAGGTCGGCGCTAGTCTGCGCGCACGTGACAACATTCGTCGCGGGGGTCGTTTCGGCCGCTGCGGCCGCGCCGCCCCTGCCCGGCAGCAGACCATTCAGCCAGAGTGCAGCGTAGGCGGTCACTGCCTGCTGGTCGTTCGGATAGTGCGGTTCGTTTTCCGTAAACAGCTTGCACCAGCCCCGATGCGCGGTGATTGCCCCCATCAAGCCCAGCACAGCCAGAGATGGTTCTATGCTCCGCATGGTTCCTTTCTCCGCACAACGTTTGAAGTATGCGCACACCATATCGAAGATGGGCCCCAGGTGTTCGCGAATCATCTTGTCTGACTCGGGCAATTCAAAAGCCGCAACATGCAGTAGGCGCCGCAACTGCGGTTGACTGTTCAAATTACCGAGAAGAAAGGCCACCAGTAGCGGCACTACGATGGTCGGCGCATCATCGGAGGCCAGACTGGTCTGGGTGTCTCTCGCCAGCTTCACCCGCCCCACATGTGATTCCACGGCAGCCCAGAATAGCTCCGGTTTGCGAGGGAAGTAGCGAAACAGTGTGGCCTCATTCAAGTTGGCTAGTTGTGCGATGTCCCGCGTGGTTGTGCCCTTGAACCCGTTGTGGGCGAATAGCTGGGCCGCCGCTTCCACGATCCGCACTTCCGTAACATTGGTTGCGGCAGATTTGTGTGCCAATTGGATTCGCCCCTTTAGGCCTTCATGGCAAGAGCACGTCCGGTATCGAGTTCGATCACGGATCAGCCTGCGAACGGGTTTTCCTTTGGAAAAGGCGGTGTACACCCTTGGCCGGATGGGTAGAGGATCATTGTTCCGGCCAAAGTCAACCGATAAACTCGAGGTCGGTCGCGTCCACTTCCACAGCAAAGCTACTCATGATAAGAGAAAGAGTCAGTACTACCCGGCACCGGTTCTTATTGCGCAGAACTATGCCCACTTTGCCGGCAAGAGCTCCCTTGTTGATGCGGACTCTGGCCCCCACAACCAGGTAAGGATGAGGTTCACAATTCTGTAGCTTGAGGCTTTCCCGCAAGGATTCAATTTCAATGTCTGGCAACGGAGCAGGAACGCTACTCTGGCCTACCAAAGACAGAGCGCCCGGGACCTCGATTGCGGGTGTACGTTCCCGGCGCGAGATATGTACAAAGATATAGTTTGGAAACAATGGGAGCTCAATCGTTACTTTCCGATAGTGACTCCATTGACGCTGCACACGAGATAGAGGCAGAAGGTGTTCTATGTTTCTCTCTCTGTAGTATTGGGCGACTCGCTTCTCATGATGAGATCGAGTGAAGACCGCGAACCATGAGCGCTGCTCATCCGGGGAGCCTGGAACCAGGTCCAGCCCCGCGGCGGGTACAACATTAACTGACTGCGCGCCCATTCCCACTCCGTATTGGTGTGCTGGTTACTGGCGGCAGGCAGAGCTTCGCCATGCCACTGTACCTTTCTGTTTCTAATGGCTTGATGACCTGCTTGGTGCGCAGGGTACCAGAAGGTCCACTCTGGCGTGCTCAAGCCATACCTAGGCAAGCAAGTAAGTCATCCCAACTGAATCAAAGCGAAGTGGAGGAGCCTGCTGTTTCCTCAACCAACACCCGTTCCTTTTTGTCATCCCGCTTCGCCCCGGCGTGCCGTGGGAGCGTACCCGGATTTCCTACTTCACCGCTCTCACCGGCAACCACTTATGTGGTTCTCCCTAAAGAGAACCACATGCAGTTGACCCGAGCCGCGATTCTCGACAGGAAATCCGAGGGAGCCGAGGGATCTGCAGTTTCACTTCACTAGTAACGACACTGAAGGCAAGTAAGTAAGTACTATCTTCTGGACTTATTTAACCTGCTCAGCCCAAGGTATGATCTGGTCGGTTGGTAAGTCAACCTAATATGCAGCGACGCCGCTCTGAGTGCAATCGTGTCTCCCGAAACGGGAAGGACGCCCGTTGCAACTGTTTATTGTGAATGCAAGGGCGTACTTGCATAACAACTCGTGAATTTAAGAGCCAGGTTTCCAAAGGCAACATCGGATTTACTGCTGGCATGGGGGGTCGCACACATCCTGTGAGTGATCGCGCGATGGTCGAAGGAATACAAGAATTCAAATATGGGTGCGGCGTATGCCCGTACTCGGCTCGAGTGACAATACGTCGTGTGCGAGCAGACTCCATGTTTCCTAAACATGTTGCGAAAAACTCAATGCCGTAGATACCTGCTGGTCTGTACGGGCTGGTAGGTACGGGCTTCAGCCCGTACCTAAACGCAGCAAAATCATCTGGCCTTTAGGCCCTGGGGGTACGTTCTTTATCGCCTCCGCAGAAACCGTTCATTTTTCAGCAGCCTGCTAAGGAGCCGCAAGACTGTGATGGAGTACGTACTCAAGATGGCTTAACGGCTCCTTCACCGCGTTTCAAAAGCTAAATCGGCGGTCTGCATCATGTGCTTTAAGTTACGATAGTAATGTTTGCCACAGAGCGCTGTTTCCAGCGTCGTCGTTTCTCTCCTGCTAAGACTCTGCAAAATGCAGAGCACCAATGTTAACCGAAGGTTTGCAGGTTCGCGTGCTATCTGAGGAGCGGAATAACGCGGTTGCGCAGGTCGGCTATCGTCGAGCGCGAACGAGCGGCGGGTCAATACGTTTCTTTGGAGTCCGGCTTATAGCTTTCCCCGAATTTGTTCTGATGGTGAGTCATGATGTCTCCGCTGGCCTGCAATTCAAAAGAGCCGAGCTGGGTGTTCGACGGAGAGATTTCGACCACCCGGCTCAAAGCATTGAGCCGGTCCACCGATACATTTTCAGCCCATACGTTAAGCCGGTAGCTTCCTGACGGCACGCCACGGATCGTAATATTGCCGGCCAGAGTCGAAACACCGAAGTAAGGTGTGCTGAGCGAAATGACCACCGCACCCATCTCAGGGTGAATATTGCAAAAGATGTAGGAAACGCCGTCGCGATCGAACCGGACCGCGCGAGTTGTGTGCGCTTCGTAGAGGCCTAGGTCAAAACGCTTTCCGTTGAACAGGGAAAAAACATTGTGGTAGAACGGGTCGAGGTTAGGAAAATCTACGCTGCTGCCGGTCGGCACGACCAAAACGTGGGGAATAAACTGCTTGTCCTTTTGCTCGAGCCTATAGTGTTGCGCTGCGCGCGGGGCCACTATAGTTTCGCCTTCCCGGCTTGGCGTAAGCCAGACGACGACGTCACCCGACGAGCGTTGCGACGAATGGTTTGCGCCTCGACCTTTGGTTACCTTGACGTGAGCTGAAACGTCCACGGTCTCTGCCCCCGCGGTTAGCGTGAACGCCATGCTATAGAGCATGATCGCGAGACGGAAGATCGCGAGAGCCAGCTTCATTTTCTCCTGGTGTTCACTTTCAGTTGACAACCCCCTCCGCAGTCTGTCGCAGATCAGAATTCGTATCCTGCCGTTATGGTGAAGACATTCGCGATGCTGGCGGAGCCCTCGTAGGGCCAGGTTTGGATCCGGCGATATTCCGGAGAAAGTATGAGATAGCTCTTAGGTCGATAGATCAGGTTGCCGACAACGGAACTGTTTCGCGTATTGAGCTGCGTACTGGGCGTGGTTGAAAGATTGAATCCCTCAAAATTGCTGGAAAACGCATTGTCCAGCCCAAAAGCAGCGTTGACCTGGAAAGTAGAGCTGGGGATGAACTTCAACTGACTCCAGCCTCCTGCGGTTTCCACGCCGGTGGTTCGGCTGAGGCCGGTGACCGAGTCAGTCCCGGTAAATACATCCTTATAAGTTCCACCGCCAAGTCCCCCGAGCGCCCGCCCGCGATAGGCTTCCCCACTAAGCGCAAACCATCTGAAAATCGGAATTTGCCAATCGCCGGTCACGGCCCAAGAGTGGATCTGTGTGCTGCTCGAGTAAAACTGATTTGCAGAATATCCGCTTACGCCCAGCGTAAAGGGCCGCGGTATACCTTTTCGACTTCCGTCGGCGCTATAAGAGATTCGGCCTTCATAGCCCGGTTGGCGCGACGCCTCTACAGGACTGTCGAGTTGCGTGGAAGTGTAGCCAGAAGCCGGCGGATCGATGAGGCCAAATTCAAGGCCAATCCTACGTTGTTCGTTGAAGGGGATACGTTGCTCGACTTGAATCTGGGGTGACCAGGTCCAAAGATTCCCCGAGCCGGCCATGCCAGGTTGTGCCACCGTTGCGAAAGAGGTGGGCGATAAAGGAGAGATGAGTGGAGTGGTGTAGCCGGCTTGGGCCGTTGTTTTGTACCAATCGAGATTGACCCAGCTTTGCCGCATGCGCAGCGAGCCGGCGGATGAGCTGTAACCGTAAGTGTTGCTGGAGACGCCGCCGAAGAAATCGATGCTCAATTCTGCAGAACTGCGGGCTCCCCCAATGCTCGGACCCGTTCCATCGAGCGTCAACAGCGTCTGCCGCAGGGTCGCACCCGTGCTGCCATGGGATCCCCCTGGAAAACGGGGCATTGCGATTGTCGGCAACTCGATATCGTCTACCACCCCTGCGTTCGAAAATGCGTTGAACAGGATCAGCCCCCTCACCCGCAGTGGGTACTTTGAAAAGGTCTCCACCTTGGTTTGATCGTGCTGTTTGATCTCCGCTTGCATGGCCTCCTGTTGCTCGCGAAGGGCCTCAAGCTCCTGCGGGTGATCGGTGTTCGCGTTTTGTGCATCCTGGGCCGGGGCGCTGGAAGAGGCGGCCGCTGTTTGCCCCCGAAGAGCATCGAGCTGTGCATGAAGTGCCTGGATTTCCGCGCGCGACTTTTCCAGCATCTTCTCCGTTTGAGTGAGCGCATCGTTCAGCTCATTTAGCTTGGTTTCAATAGCCACCACTCGTTCTTGATCCGCGGTGGTTCCATCGTTAGCCGTCTGGGCCAAGGACGCCGGCGTGAACAATGCTAGCAGCAGTAAGTCGAAGGCCAAGATGACAAATTTACTGCGGTAACTCGGACCTGTAGATAGCTGACCTGACAATCGTCTCATAGCAGCTCCTGCCACGCCTGGTTTCGAGATACCGGCGGTATTTCGCTCCTACTCCTGGAGCGTATTGACCTTGACCGACTCCACCTTTGTGTGGCCAAAGGCCTCCAGTGCCTGTTTGTAAAGCAATATACTGAATACGGTTTCTCCAGGCAGAGATTTTTCCAGTCGTACCTCACCACCATGCTCTTGCGCGACGTGTTGTGCAAGCGTAAGTCCAAGCCCTACTCCATTCTCCTTGCCCGCACTCACAAACGGCTGAAAGAGTGTCTCTCGAATGGATTCGGCTACCCCCTGTCCGGTGTCGCGAATTCTGATTTCAATCTTGTCATTGTCTTCGGAAAGCGTTACCGCCACTCTGGGAACCCCGGCTCCTCTTTTCGCCGACTGGCATGCATTGAGAAGCAGGTTGTAGATTGCGCGCGCAAGCTTCTTGCTATCGATCCAGGCATACACCGGGCCAGGAGTTTCGGCAGAAATCTGCATCTCGCGGCATTCGGGGTGCGCGTGCAACGATTGGATGGTGCGCTCGATCAAAGCATCAACCTGCTCCCGGCGCAGATGGAGCATGTGACCGGTCTGGCTGAAAAGAAGCAGCGATTCGATAAGATCCGTCATGCTCTGCACTGCTTCCTGCACTTCAAGATGCAATTCTGCACGTTCGTCAGGGCCGGTGTGGGGCAGGCTCATGAATTCGGCATTCGCGTAAATGGCGGAGAGGTGGTGGCGAAGGTCGTGCGATACCGAGCTGGCCATTCTGCCGATGGTGGCCAGACGATCAGATTCGAGTAGCTCCCGGTGAGTTCGTTTGAGCTCCCCGCGCATCCGGTCAAAGGCAAGTGCGAGCTCGCGCACCTCCGCGGCGCCATCGACACTTAGTTCATAATCAAAATCGCCCTGGCCAAGTGCTCGGGTGCCGGCGACCAGCGTTTCCAGTGGGCGCGTCACCGTGCGGGAAATGCCGACTGCCAGCACCAGCCCCAGAAGCAACGTGGCCACGCCAAGCGCGAGAACCCATCGATTGACGCGGCGAAGATATTCGCTGGCCCGGTCGTACGACTTGAGCACTACCAACTGGATATTTGCCTGCCCAGCAGCAGGAAGAGGAGTGGCAGCCCCAATATAGCCTTCCCCGCCCAACTCCACCTTGCTCGGAGCTGCACTCACAGCGCCTAGCGTTGGGCTCTGCTGCCGAAGATCATTCAACCGGTCCGCCGGCAGGGTGGTAGCAGCCACTTCACCATTGACGAGAAAGGTGACGTCGGCAGCGGCGGCCTCGCTGACCTCGCTGGCTACCTGGCGGTCGACGGCGTAGCCGATGATCACATAGCCCAGATAGGAGCCGTTTTCCGGCGGTCCAAAATACAGCGGCTGGATGGAAAGCTCGTAGAGGCTTTGCCCGAAGGCGATCATGCACGCCTCTTCGCCGGACGTCATACAGGCTTGCAGCCCGCGTGTCACCGATGCATTGTTGAGCTTCGGGCCGCGGTTGGAATAAGTGAAGAGCTTTCCGTTCATGGCTGTCAGGGCGAAAAAGTCACTACCGCTGTCAGTCCAAAACACATGGCTGCCATCCTGAATCGTATATGCATCCTGAGTGGACATCAGGTTCTTCAGGCTGGGCAGATCGGCCAGCAGCGCTGCTTCGCGGCCCAGCATACGATTGCGTTGATTAGCCTGGTTGCGAAACGTGATAAGCGAATGGTCCAGGTCGGCCTGGAGACTTTTGCTGATTTCCTGTCGGACGGTAAGCCGGATGATGAAAAGACAAGTGACTGTAAGTCCCAGCGAAACCGCCAGGAGCGATACCATCAATGTCGTCCGCATCCGCCACTGTTTCATGAATCAACGATCTCTTTCACGACGCAACGTTGCGTTATCCCTGCGGCACGAATTTGTATCCGATTCCATGAACGGTGCGGAAATGGACCGGGTTAGCGGGGTCGGCCTCGAGTTTCTGGCGAAGCTTGAGAATCTGGTTGTCTACGGTCCGCGTAGTAAGGTGGAAACTCATGCCCCACACATCGTTGAGCAATTCTTCTCGCGCAATTGCCCGGCCTGGATTGTCCAGGAAGTAACGGAGAAGCTTGAACTCATGCGCGGTCAAAGGCACCAGAGTCCCCGCTCGATAGATCTCCATTTTGAGAAAATCAACTGAGACCTCGCCAAAGCCGAGAGGCAAGTCTTTCGTTTTCCTTTGCGTGCGCCGAATCGCAGCCTGAACACGGGCAAGCAGTTCGCGGGGGCTGAAGGGTTTGGTCATGTAATCATCGGCGCCCGTCTCTAGCAGCAGAACCTTGTCTGCAACCTCAGAAACGGCGCTGAGTACAATGACGGGTATGTCAGCACACCAGGCCTTGATCTCCTTGCAAACCGTGCGTCCAGAAAGCCCAGGCAACATCAGGTCCAGTACTACGGTTGCCGGACGCATGCTCTTGCACGCAGCCAGGCCCGCGGGGCCTTCGCCTTCAATGTGAACGTCATATCCTTCGGCGCTGAATTGTCGTCGCAACGCCCGTTGAATTCTTGGATCGTCTTCGATAACGAGAATCAAGCTCATATTCACTCCCCGTTTTTCACTCCCCGGTTTTCACTCCCGGTTCAACAGGCTCCGGAAAAACCTCGGTTTTAGGGTAGGCCGGGGATTTATCCCCGGCGCAAACGCAACGTAATCATCGCGGGCTTTAGCCCCTGGGGCATGCTTTCCTCAGCCCGTCAGACTTATTCCGCAGCCTGTCAAGACCCCTGTTCTGACCGATCATCCCGCAAAAGTCGCTCCTTACAGTGTCCATCAGGAAGTAGCCAATTGAACATTGAAAAGGCAAAATGACAAAGAAGTGACATTTTTGGACGACCGTCTTCGATTACCATAGAGCACCGCTTTGGCACAACCTCACGTACGGCTCACCGCCAGGTCCCCCAGTTGATTTGGAGAAGCCGGAGCCGAGGCCGGCGGGTCCGAGAGCCTCCCAAACAGCACCGTCGCCACCACTGCAAGCCCGGCAATACAAAACAACGTTGCGGGGTAACCAATGCGGACGATGGCCACCCCCATGGCTGTTGAGGCAATCGCCTGGCATCCGTACGTCACCAAAAAGGTAGAAGCCGAGGCGCTGCTTCGTTCGCTCGGAGGTATTTGGTCCATCAGCAGGCTAAAAATACCCGGTTCATTCATATACTGAACCGCCATGTAGATCGGGTACACCCATCCCGCCAACGTGCCGCGATGAATCAACGCCAGAGAGGCTAACGCCGCAGCCGTTGCCAGTTGAGTCAAAATCACGCCTTTGACAAGCCCCATCCGCCGAAGCAGGAGAGGAGCACATAGGACAGCAACAAACTGGACCACCTGTGAGAGCGAGAAGACGAAGCCCATTTTTTTGAGGGACAGGCCGAGGTGGTGAGCAAAGTACACATTGGCAAACGGTGGGAACGAGCCGGTAACCAGGGACCAGATCGCCATGGCGGGGAGGAATCGCCGCAGAAAAGGATTGGAAAGTCGCCAGAGGCGAACCCGTGGAGCCGCTCCTGGCAAGCTTAGTACGAGTAGGGGAAGGATCGAAACAGCTGCTGCCCCACAGGCAAACTCGAGCGTGAGCCTGGTGGCCTCACCCGCGGTGAATGGCCCCGCGGCGAATCCCTGCGGAAGGTGTCGGAGCCAGCCCGGCAGCTGCCCGGCAACCAGGGCGCCGAGTGCGGCAAGACCAATGCCGAAGGAAAACATGAGACTGAAAGCGAATGGGCGCTCCGGCTCGCGGGTCAGGCTGGCGACCGCGGGAGAAAGGCAGACCGCCCAGAAACATAGGGTCATCCCGGTGAGGATCGCAAGCCCGAACTGTGCCGGCTGGGCAAGAAAACAAATGCGAAGCACAGAGAAAACCACCGTGCACAGTAGGCCGCCCACCAGCGTACGACGGATGCCGAAGCGTTCGGCGCAAATGCCGGCTGGGATGGTACCCAATATGCTGCCGAATGCCGAGAAACTTCCAATCAGGCCCAGCATTCGTTCGTTAAAACCAAAACCGAGCAGATAGAGGTTAAAGAGAAAAAAGTAGATCGAGAACCCAAAGCTGAAGAACAGCGACGCAGTGAAGAAGAGCCAGAACTGCCCCCGGGGCGCCTTAGCGGCCAATCGGCGCAAATACTGCAAAGGCGGCCGGTTCATCTGGGTTTGCCCGGACCGCTGGCCAGCATGTCGAGGCAGTCGATCGCCTGCTGAAGATCCTGGTAGCGAAGTTCATACACATCGGCGGTGGAGATGCTCCGGGCTGCTTCCGACTGCATCTCTTGAATCTTGTCCGGGAGCTGGAGGTATTGGTGAAAATACTGCCGGGCGGCTTCCTTGGGAAGCGATCGCAGTTCAGCGTGAGACGATGGGACCCTATTGAGAAGGATGATGTTATGTACCAGCACCTCGTCCGCAGTCACGATTCCAGGCAACGCCGCGGTGGGTACCTCGATGGAAGGTTTGCCCTCGGCGCGAGGCGTGACGTCGCGGCCCTGCAGCTCGGGAAAAAGATCCTTGGCCGACGGTCGAAAACGTAACTGATGCGAGTTGCCGATGACGCGGAGCTCATCAGTATGGTGCCTCAGATAGGCGGAGTCGTCTGAGGTAAAGACCCATCCGCTTCGCGCACAGGCGTAAGCCAGTGTCGACTTACCGGCGCCCGATGGACCGCAAAACAGCATGCCGCGACCGTGGCGGCTGACGCAGGCAGCGTGTATTGGCGTCGCATAAGTGGTTGAGATAAGGATAAGAGCAACCGCCTCAAGGAAATGGTAGCGTGCATAGCTCGGCTGCCGCACTGCGTCCTCGGTGAGCCAGGCAAAGGCAAACCCCGCCTTCAGATCGCAAATGGCCTGGTTGCGTGCGTCCGCAACCAGCGAGATCAAATGTTGTTGACCGCGAGCCACAGGCGCGGGCGGACAGCTTCCAGAGGTGCGGGCCGTAACTCCAACACGCATTTCGAGCGCAGGACCGGTATCGCGTTGTCGCGTATGCCCCCAACTCTCGTTGGCGGCATCCAGAACCGCCTGGCTGTTGGTGATGATCTCAAATCCGAAGCCAAGCGGATAGAAGGTCGCTCGCAGAGGCAGTTCTACTTTGCACAAAAGGGGATCATCGATGGAAGAATCGCTTGCTTCTCTGGACAAGGTTTCAGCCGCAATCGCTTCTTCTTGCTTGTCGGCCGTAGCTGGCATTTGCACCTCTCTGAGCAACGCTGGAAAGCTGCGAAAAGCACGCGGCGTGGGAAAATTTATCAGTTTGTCCATGGCTGTAATCGAAGCACCTCGATCTTTTCAATAGCCCACGCAATTAAGGCTTTGTTCTCCGGATTTGATTCCTGCAGTGTGCGCAGCAGCGGCAGCGATTCACGGTCACCCTGCCAGCCGAGAATGCGAATGATCCGCGCTTGGGAGGCCGCGTCGCTTGCGGGCAGCGCCTGCCGCAACGCGGGAAGAACCGAAGCTCCCGCTTTCACCAGAACCCATTCGGCGCGATTCGCCACTTCGACGTTGGTTGATCGAAGAGCTTGAATCGCAAGGGCGGGATGCGCAGCGATGCGGTCCCAGAGCTGATAGCCGGCAACCACCGCGGTAGCCTGAGAATAGTCTGCGGCCGGACGGAATGCCTGGTCCGCCAGCGAACCCAGAGCATCCTCCGGTGGAAGCGATCGAAGCGCCTGTATCAATTTCATCTGTTCCCGGTAGGCCTCGACGATCGGCTTGATCTGCTCCGGGGTCAGCTTGGGGTTGCCGTGGCGAAGCTGCGCTTCATACTCCCGGGCCGCCTGCCCTTCGTCACGGTGAAGTAGATCCATTACGGCCGTCGCGGCTATCTGCGGTTGATGGCGGGCAAGGGCCAGTGCAGCGGCTCCGCGTATCGCTGGCACTTCATTCGACAGAAAGGGAAGAAGAGGCTCTGCGGGTACCTCACCTGGGCAGCGGCTGAGAGCCAGCAGTGTTTCTTTCAGAACGTCGGCATCTTTGTCATGCAACAACGACAAGAGAAAGCCCGTGGCAGGGGCGCCGGAAATACCGATGGCCCAGGCTGCATTCTGCCGTGCTGTCTTTTCCGGTGCAGAGGCCGCGTCGATGAAGACCTGTGTAGGCGTCGCCGGCCGGGCGATGACGAGCGCGACTGCGGCCGCGCGCGAGATTTCATCGTCCGGATCGTGCAGCCAGCGGATGAAGAGTTTTTGCGTGGGAAAACCAGTGTAGTGGGAGAGCTCTTGGATAGCTGCCGTGCGTGCCGGCACAGCACCAGTCGATGCTGCCTGCGCGAGCTCCGCCAGCTTCGTTTCCACCGGCCGCCCGACCGCATCGGCCCCCAAGCGGGGATAGTCCACATTGAGCGCGTCTACCCCCGCGGCCACCGCTGCCCGCATGGAGTCGAGGTCCATCTCATGCGCGTTTGCTGAGAAGTTGGCGACGACAAATTTTCCTTGCCGCTGCAGGGCCGCCACCTGGGCGGCGTTGCAACCGGGGTTGACCCACGCGACAGCATCATGATTCGCCGCTGGGTAAAGGGAGGGGACATCTTGCCATTCACCGCCGAAAACCACCCGTTCCAGCATGCCTTCCCGTTGGAGTATTTCCAGCAGAGGAGCAGCGATGCCCTTCGTCTTGATATCCAGGTAAAGACCGATTCCATGCTCCCGGGCAACTTGCACCGCCTCTTCGAATCGCGGAATGCGCATGCCGGTAAAACGTTCCCCCATCCATGCGCCGGCATCGAGCAATGCGAGCTCATCGGATGAGGTTCGCTCGACCGTACCCATTCCACTGCTGAGTCGCTCAAGAAAGTCATCGTGATTGAGAACTAACATCCCGTCCAGTGTCTTTCTAATGTCGATCTCAACCACGTTGCATCCCATGCGCGCCGCGAGAGCGAGCGACTCCAGGGTGTTTTCGGGCATGTCGCGGTTAGCAGTGCGGTGGCAGATAAGCTGCACCTTGCCGTGCAGCAAAATACCGGCATGAGCCATCGAGATTGCGGGTGCAAGCAACATAAAGAAAAGACAAGCGAGATATCGTGAACGATCAGAGCGCATACTCAACAAGCGAACTGGATGGTATTGGTCGAAGTAGGCTCAGAAACCGAGTCGGCAAAAAAGAGAAACGTAGCCATATGTCTTACCAACTTCACCATGCCACCCGGACAATTTTCTTCTGATACACAGGCTGCGGAAAAACTCGGTTTGAGGGTAGGCCGGGGATTGATCCCCGGCGCAAACGCAATGTAATCATCGTGGGCTTTAGCCCCTGGGGTACGTCTTCTCTCCCTGAAGGGTACGGGCTTCGGCCCGTACATAAATTGGAACAAACGATGGGCTTTATTGAAGCCTGCAAAACTAATGTCCGAGCCAGTCTGTGTTGAGCCAATTAAAAAAGGCTTTGTATCAGGGCACGACTTCAGTCGTGCCGAAAAGAGCCAGGAAGACGAGGGCTTTAGCCCCTGCGGCGCTATCTCCCTCTCCTTCGGCTTCGAGTAACATTCGATAGCTCAAATGCCACGAGGACATTACCTTTGCAGCATTCAATTGCCCCTGGGGGCGACGCGTTCCACTGAGCATCGCAGGAGTGGAGCCCGAAGTTTCTCTTCCCGTTCTCACACACACTCTTTAGCCCCTGGGGCATGCCTTCCTGCCCGATCCGACTTTTTCCGCAGCCTGATATAGCCGAGTCTAGGCAAACTTCGAAAGCCGGTTGTCACCGAATTGTCGGCGTTTCGTCATGATTTCCCCCACCCGAAAATCAAGGCAAAACGCGTCGCTTGCAAATGGCGGTAAACCCGAGCGGACGCCCGCAATCGCTGCTGTACAACAGCGTTTTGGAGTCAGGCAGCCATGCAGATGCAGTTTGATTGCAGCCCACAGTGGTCAGACGGCTCACCGCCCCCGTACTCCGGTCCCGTAGGGAGAGGTTCCAGTAGCCTGAGCGAAAAGAGCTGAATGCAAGCCAGTGCCCGTCGGGCGAAATCGCTGGGTAACGTGCTTCGCCGCCGGAGATAAGCTCCAGTTGATCAACACCTCGCACCCTGTAAAGCCTCGATACTCCTTTGTCTCGCGTCGCCGAAACAGTGATGGATTCATCGGGAGAAATAGCGATCTCTTCGAGGTTCCAGGGAGAAGTTGCCGTCGTGAGTGGTTGGTCAGGCGATCCTGGGTGAGCAAGATCGCGCACGAACAGTTGTTTACGGCCGTTAGTCTGGCGTAGAAAGGCGAGCTTTTTTCCCCCTGCCAGCGAGGCGGGCGATTCTGCGTCGAAAATCGCCGGGTCGGAACCAGAGGAAGGCTCCAGGATGGAATGCAATCCCACTGTCTCTGTCCACAGCTGATCGCCGCTGACGGTAAGGGATAGCGCATCTTTCGATCCGTCGGCCGCATGGATAGGGATAGAACCGTCGATCGTCTCCCTGCGGTATCCCTCCAGACGTAGCGCGATAGCGTTAATTTCGCTCTTCTGGGGAACCGGTTGGGCTGCCAGAAGAATTTGCTGTCCCATCGGAAGTCGGTAGGCGTAGTCGTCGAACAGGCCGCGTTGGTGCTCCAGGCCGGCGGCGATGCTGAGTATGAGGGCTACAGCGCCTCCGGCCAGCCACCATCTTTGCTCATACTCGCGGGTGTTCTTTTTGATCAGATAGACAGCTACTGTAGTCAACAGGATGAGTGCATAGAGACGCTTAACGTGCAGAAGAGCGTGCCACCCGTCTACCGGTGCCGTATTCCATCCCGGATACCCTGCCGCAAGGTAAAGCGCAATGATCATGGCAAGCAGGGTTCTACGCCGCTCTCGAATGAGGTGTGCACATAGAACGGCTACAGGCAGTACGAGCACCGTGAAGTGGTAGGAGGCTGGCAACGGTGTGAGTGTAAGTGTCGCCAACAGTAATGCTGACCATTCGAGTGCAATGCGGGCACGTGACGATGCCCCGGGATCGATCCAAAGCAAGGCCGGCGCCAGCAGAGCCAATTGGAGCGAAGGGTGCAGAATGGCGAAGAGCCAGGGCGCATGCAACGCAGGGTGAGCATTCAATTGCGGTTCGAAGATAAAGAGCCGGTGAAGCAGTGTCGACAGGGAAGAGCTCGCGAGGTTATATGGATCGAGCACCTCACCGCGCAATGTCCAGGGAAGCACCTGCAACAAATACGTACGGTGGAGACTCCAGCCAAAGACCGGGATAGAGACCAGCAGGCAAAGAATGCCGGTTAACAGGCACCACACCAGTGCTTCCCAGTTCTTCTTCCGGATAAAGTGGAGCGTCAGAATGACGGGAAAGATCTTGACCGCTACCCCGAGGCCAATAAGTGATCCGGCCAGACGATTCCGTTGCCGTTGCGCCGCCCAACACCCAGCGGTCAGAATGCCGAGCAAAACGATATAGTACTGGCCGTAAAGAAGGTTACGCTGCAAAGGAAAGCAGACTCCAAGCAGAAAACCTACCTGCCATAGGGATAGGCCGGTAACCGCCGTCAACAGCCACGCAATGGGAAACAGAAGGGCGAGATTGAAGAGCAGCCATATATGCTTTGCAACCAGCGGAGGCAAGCCTGCCAGGGGCCAAATTGCCAGAGTCGAAAAAGGCGTGATCGGCACCAGCCCGACCACTCGCTGATCAATGTCGCGGTGGTCCTTTTCCCGCTGCAACCAGATCCACTCGTAAGCGCGTGATGGATCCACACCCTCATGCACCAGTCGTACCGCGAGATAGTAATTAGGGAAATCCGTATTAAGTGTGTGCCAGGCGCGTGGCAGTGTGTGCCCACAGAGATACAGCCCCAGCAGCACCAGGACTGAGCCCTCGATAATCCGCCTGTGCACTATGCTTTCCTGCGCACGGACTGCGAAAACTCTTCACCGGTAAGACTTAGCTTGCTCAGGTGCAGCAGGACGCCTACCGGCAAGGCTTGACGTCCATCCAGATAGTGCAACCACGCGTGCTTCGGGTCCTGCAGAAGGCAGTCGAGTAACAACTGCTTCTCCCGCGTGTAGAACGTGCCCTCATGGATCGTGTCGCACGGCAAATCTTCGCTTGGGATTTTCAAGAGCCACTTCCTTCCAGATTACCGGCCAGGCCACGATGGCCGATGGTTTCTATGGCAGCGCCTTGTTGGCACAAGTTGCTGTAAAGCTGAAAATACGCTTTCGCGATCCGCTCGCTGGAATAGCGCTCGGTGGTCGGAGTGCGGAATCTCAGAGTTGAAAGAGCGTCCCGTGTTGCCCGGACAAACGCTTCCTCCGCCAATGGTTCCAGAGGAACGTAATGGCAGTACGATCCACCTACTTCACGAAACGCCGGAATATCGGAGCAGACTACCCGGCAATGGTGGAACATTGCTTCAACAATGGGTAGACCGAAGCCCTCAATGAGGGACGGCGCCAGCAATACTTCGCAATGCTTGTAGCACCATTCCAGCTCGGCGTCCGAAATTCCCCGGAGGAAGACGACTTGGCGTTCCAGATTGAGTTCCTTAATGGCTTGGTGGATGTTTTCCGTCTCCGGCCCTTCTATCCCGATTACGACCATCAGGGCTGCCGGATTAATCTCTTTCTCCAGCAGCAGGCGCCGAAACACCCGTAAGGCGAGAACTATGTTCTTGTTCCGGCGGTGCTGGGCAACGCAGAGAAGGAATGGTTGACCAAACCAAGCCGGAATGGGAGTTGTTGCGGCGGCCGGCGGTCCCGGATCCACGCAATTGTAGATGGTGAGTGCCTTGCGGCGGGCACGACGGGGAGCATAAAAGGCAACGCGCCTGAATGTGGTTTCTGAAACACAGGCGATCTTGTCAGCCGCGTGCAGGCATTGCTGCAATATCAAACGGTTGAAGAGAACCTTGGGAAAGCCAAAGTTCGAAGGAATATCGTACGGGTAGAGGTCATGGAGAGTTACCACCGCGGGGCATCCGAGCGCGCGTCGATTGATAGGTGCGGGATAGGCAAAGTGAACAACGTCCGCTTTGAGCCGCCGCACAATGGCAGGCAGTTGGTTGTAGTACCAGAGATTGCGGCTGATGGCGCCGCCCCCAATGCATATCTCATGAAGGTGCAGTCTGGCATCGTTGTGCGGCAGGGCCGCGTCCAGCGCAGCCCATTGACAATCGGCAGCAACCACGTGGATGGCCGTCACACCGGCACGGGTAAGCAGGCATCGGGCGAGGCTAACAGCATGACGGGTAACTCCCGAGAGATGTCCAGAGGAGCCGGCGACTACGATGACGATCTTCATGATTGGCCGTCCTTTATCGGCGTATTCAACTCACGCGATTCGAGTTGATGCGGTTGAGGTGCAGCATGAGTGAGCTGATTAAAAAAACGAACCAAAGCGGTAGCGTGAGTTCAAATCGATCGGTGTCGCCCAGACCCCGTATTGCTATGAACACAAGAAGCCCGTAAAAAAATGCCTTGTAAGAACGACCGGAAAGGCGGCGGATCTGTAGAAATAAGCTGCCGTAAACAGCGATGAAGAGTAGTATCCCCACCACTCCGTAGGCATAGAAAAGTTGCAGCAGCTCATTGTGAGCATGCCACGGTTCGAAGGGCCCGAAGGCCGGTATTACATTGCGAAAGGAGTGGAATCCGTGTCCTATCCACGGTTGTTCAATGGATCGGTCCCAAACGTAATCCCATACACCGACCCGCCCTGTGAGTGTCTCCGCCTCATTGCCGGTCGTGGTGTACACCTCGAAATACGCCTGAATCAGTTTCCAGAATGCAGCCACGACCAGGCCCGAACCCAGCAGGATCGTAAGCAGTTTGCGACGGCTGACCCCGGAATCGCGCAAGAGCACGAAGGCTTCGGCTACGACAAAAGCAACAATGGTGGTCTTACTCAGAGTGCGCAACAGGGTAATCGCAAGAAAAACCGCGGCCAGGTTCCAGGACCGTTTGGACCGGCCGAGATACTGGGCTAGAAATACGCCGAAAGCGCAGATGAACCCGGTGGCGTTTGGGCTGAAAAAGTCATCGTTTCCCGGACGCAGGTCCTGCATTGTTGGAGAGAGCCAGATGACCACGGCAATGAAGCCCGCTCCCCATACATAACCCTTCATCACAGAAGCCGACATGCCCTCCACCGGTCCGGTGCGTAGCAGCAGTACCACCATCGCGAAGTCGGCCGCCACGCCGCACCAATAAGCGAAGGCGACGGCTACTGAGATAGTTGCACTCCACAACAAGCTGCAAAGAGCAAACAAGAGAAAGGCCATGACCGGACGGAAGCTTGGCACACGCACCGTCGACCGTAAAGTGTTTGGCGCCGGCCCCAACGAATGGAAGACAACCACTGCGAACAGCAGCAGGTTCAACCCCTGGCTGAATGCGGCGCCCGCGCGTGGGGCAGACTGAAAGAACAGGTACTCTATGCAATAGCGAGAAGCAAAATAGAAGCCCACGGTTGCTGCCATCAAGCTCCCAGACTCGCTCCGGGTTTCCACACTTGCGATCGCGAGGCTGGTGCTCATACGTCCTCACAGACTGGGCGAATGTCTGCCGAGGACAAAGATGGCGCCCGTGCGCCCCCCAGCGCACGGGCCAGCGGGACGTACATGAGTAAAGCGATAAGCCCGTAGGATAGCCGTGCAATCGCAATTCCATGAACGCCCTGCAAGGGAAGAAGGCAGGCCATGAGCAACAGCATGGTCAAGCCTCCGGTAAGATTCAGCGCCGTGACCGCGTGGACCCGGCCAAGCGCAAGCAATGAATAGTAACCGGTGACGCTTAGCCCCAGGAATGCGAAGCTCCAGGCGATCGGAGCAAGGATTGCGGAGGCACTGAGAGCAATCGCTGGTCCGACCCAGGCATAAAGAACAGCGCGGCCGAAGAGCAGCAGAACGCCGGTTCCCGCAGCTACGATCAAGAGGTTGACGGAGAAGGCAGTCAGGACGGCCTTTTGGATGGCTGCCGGCTTTGAGACTGCATTGCGCGCCGAAAGATACGGAAACAAAAAATGTAGGCCGGAGGAAGCGATTCCATAAATCGGCTGGGCCATCTGCACGCACAAGGCGTAAGCCGTGACCGTGGTCGCGCCCAGCGATACCCCCAGGAGCAACCTGTCCACCTGGGTAAAGATCACGCTGGAGACGGCCAATAGCCAACTAAACGCTCCAAACTGGAACAGGGCACGCGTGGCCCGACGGTCGAACGAAGGCAACAGCGAGGCCGCTCCCAGGTATTGCTGCAGCCGGATAAGCTGCGCCACGGTTCCGAGAATCATGAAGCAGGCTGTCGCCTCCATGATCCCCGCGACACCAAATCCGCGCATGCTTAACACCACGGCCGCCACCACCGTGATCACTCTGGCAAAGAGGCTGATACGGATCGCCGCCCCATATCGTTCGAAAGCTCTTTGCGTGCTCACGCAGACGCTCTCGATTGCCCGCACCAGTATGAGCACGCTGGCGATCTCGAGTCCGAGGAGACAGGCTGCCTGCAAACCCGACGCGGGGCTCACCAGGTGGCCGGCTGCCAACGGTACCAGCACCCACGAGACCGCCGCGAGCGCTCCCCCGAGCAGAAGGTTGATGCCCAGCATGCTCCGGACTGCTCGCAGCAACAGCTCTGGATCGCCGTGGCTTCTCGCGCTCGCGATGTATTGGATGTTGGCGTCTCCAAAACCAGAGGCAATCACTCCGCCGGTATTCAGCGCCGCGGTAACCACAATCCAAATCCCGTACTGCGCGACGCCCAGGTGCCTCAGCAAAGTTGGAGCCGAGACAAGCATGGCGACGGGATATGCCGCGTAATCCAGTACTCCATAGGCTGCGTTTGAAAGGTGGGCCCTCATTCGGCACCTAACCTTCGCCGCAGGCGGCGTTCCATCTGTCCGCGCACGCTATCGCCAATCTCCTGCGCCAGCACTTTCCTCGGATCGCCCTTACCCATGTGTTCCCACATGGAACGAAGAACGATATAAGAAGCGGTTGCCCCAACAGAAAACCCGGTCAGCAGAAGCATCATGAGCAAACGTGGTGGAAAAGACTTCTTCTCGGCGACCAACGGTTGGTCGATCACCGCGACCACTGGCGTGTCTTTCGCTTCTTCAATGCGCGCCATCTCATATTGCTGCGACAACAGTTCGAAAACCGTCTCCTGAATCCGGACCCGCCGATAAAGGTCAGCGTACGGAACAGCGAGCCGGGGAAGCTGGCGCAGGGATGGGTATAACTGTGAGCTTGCTTCGTTGCTCTCGTCGGATCCCTCGGCAGACGCACTGCCGCTCATCTTCGTCAGCTGAGACTGCAAAACTCCGATCCGCGCACGGGCAGCACGCACCCGCACATTGGCATCGCCGTAAATCTGCTCCAGCGAGTCGAGCTCCGACTGGCCCACAATCAGTTCGGCCTGCAGCTTGGCGGCCGCGTCCACCATCGCGTGCGTCTGCTCCTTGATGTCCAGCGTCACGTTGGTACTGGAAAACTGGCTCAGCGCCTTCTCCGCACTCTGTAGTTCGGCCTGCACGCTCACCAGGCGCTTCTCGATGAACTCACGCTCCCGCCGGGCCGAAGAGGTGTTGGCCCGGGTCACGATGCTGTTTAGTTCATCGAGATAGGCCTGCGTAATCGCCTGTGCTCGCCGCGGGTCGGTATCACTGAAAGTAATGGTGATCACTCCGCTCTTCTTGTCATCCACTACCGTCGTTTGGTGACCGAGGTATTTGACTGTGTCGATGCGATACCGCTTCTTATAAACATGTTGCAGGTTGAAGCGGTCGATGATGTGGTCACTGATGGTGCGGCTATGAAGAAGGTCGATGAACAGGGCACTCGAGGTTCTTCCGCCCAACAGTCCGGCAAGGTTACCGAATCCAGCCAAACCGCCCAACGAATGACCGGCCAGCGCCGCGAGCATGGCGGCGCCCGTGGAGGGTTGTTCCGGAGGCATCAGCCGAGCCACAGACTCGTAACGCTTCGGGATAAGGAAAGCGAGGGTGGCGCTTAGAACCAGGGCCACAACGGCTACCCTGAAGAGCAGGCGCCGATGATCCCAAAGCAGGTTCGCATTCCTCACCCAATTCGGCATAAGTTGCGTTTTCGTTCCCATGATCTCCGCGGTAGCCATCAGAGTTCACCTGCTTTCGGGTGGAAGGAGAGCTGGATCGTAGTGGTCAAATTGTTGTGGGGCGTCGCTGAAAAAAGCGGAAACCGCCACCGTTCCTGTTGTACGGCCGCGCTGAGCTGCCAGTGTGAACTCAGAGCAAGATCTGTACTGACTTCTACGTCGCGGAGAGATCCACCGCGGAGAAAAACGGAACTGGCATTTTGATCGCGAGCGCGGACCTGCACTGAACTCCGGGGCGAGAGCCACCAGGTGCTCCATAGCTGATATCCGTTCGACTCGCGTCCGATCCAACTGCCCAGGAGTTGCCGATCATTCGTATAGCCGCTGAGGTAATGGACATTGAAGTAATAGAACCCCGGAAAACTTCGACGGGGCGTCAGATACCCCTCCGCGCGAAAGTCCATGTGCGGGAGATGCGGCAGACGAGCAACATAAAATCCTGGCGACCACGCGCTATGTGTGGGGTAGGCAAGGGGAAAGACCTCGTCGTCGGTGAACGTGTCCACATACACTTTCACCAAATCGTGGAGCTTGGGCAGCGTGTATTGGACGTCAACGTCTGACCGGCGATCGCCCGGATCGTTGGCACCGGGGGCGGAGTTGCTGGCGGAAAATAAGCTGCGCAAAAAACTCTTTGTGGTGAAGGGAGCTCCTGCCCCGGCGAAGATCACAGTGCGCGAAACGCTGAATTCAAGATTAGGTGTGGGCTTGAGAGAAAATTTCTGGCCGTTGATAAACGGCTGGTCATTGAGCGCAACCCCAGGCTGTCCCAGGGTCTGGCTCCCGACGTGGACGAACTGCTGCCCGGAGAGGCGCCCCAAAAAGAGCTGTACACGAATAGGACCCAGCCAGCGTCCAAACCCTGGCAGCTCGAACGGGGAAACGCGATCGTAACGGAGCGTGGTAATTGGCTCAGCATTATTGCTGAAAAGAAGCGGTCCTCCCTTGCTCGGACCCCACCACAGCGCTTGCTTTCCAAAGCTGAGTTGGTTGTTGTGAAACGTGTACGAGACATAGGCTTCGAGCACGCGCCCACGGGTGAATCCGGAATCTGGTCCAGCGGCTGCTAGAGGAGTGAAATCGGCGGCCGCGATCGCAGCGTCTGCTGAAGAAGGAGTCACTGGTCCCGGCGCGGTTCGTTGCAGCTCAGCCCGGAAATACGACGCAAAGGGGCCTGAAGCCGCGCGGGCCGCGATGCCGGTGTAGATGTTACTTCCCTGGCCGTAGGGCCGCCCATAATCGTTGGTAAGGGTCTGTGCGCTGTGATAGCCATCGGTAAGGGGGGTGCCCGCGATCGCAGAGCTGCGCCAGGCGATCGAGTCGATCGCGGCCTGGCGATTGCACTGCCCATCGCGCTGCCGAAGCTCCACCGCGAACTCGCTAGCCAGCTCCCGTATCAAGTTGTTCATTTGCTCGTCGACGCCTTCCCCGGAATCGAGATCATTTTCGTGATCGATTTGTTGCTCCTGGGCCTCGGCGACCAGCCGCGCACTTTCCATCCGCGTCCACGGACGCAGCCCGGCGAACGCGGTCTGAACGTAACCCGCCAGTGCCAGCCTTTCGATCGCGGGATAGATCCAGCTTTCGATCGGAATATAAGTCGACGCCATATTGGAGGTCTGGCACTCTCCGTATCCATCCATCGGCGGACCCGGATGCGCCTGGGCGTAGCTATGCGTGTACATGAGTGACACCAACACGACAGTCGCCGACCTTCGCATAGTGAACCTATATGTGGGCCACTGCGGCCGTTAGCGCAATGGAAGAAGATAGCTGGGCAACCGTCAGCAGATTCCTCCAGAAGAGAGATCCGATGATCTTCTGCGGAACGACAATGACGTCGCCGGGCTCCATGCGAGTAGCGAGAACGTTGGCCCCGTACCATTCGCCAGATCGTCTTCCAATGACCGTACCGTTGGCACGGACGACAAAGATCTCCTTGCGATTGGCAACATCGTTAGTTCCACCAGCACGGCGGAGGTACCAGCTCGCTTCTTTACCCGGAACGAAGGTGATGCCCGAAGCGTTATAGACCTGGCCGCTGACCAGGACGAATCCAGGACGTTTCGGAATCGTGAGCACGTCACCGGTATGCATCTCGATGTCGGCAGGCGTGTTCGCCCAACTGTTGATATCCGCGCTGATGTGAATCACGAGACGTCCGCTGGCTGGCTGGCTCTTCAAACGTTGAAGTACCTCAGCTTGCTGCGCCGACGCTGCCTGCAGCAGTGATGCCGAATCCTGGCCGCTTAAATTGGCTCCAAGCCGTGCTGATGCGGATGAAGTCTCGATCTGGTGGATCAGTTCAACCCTGGTTTTCTCCTCTAACTCCTTCACTTGAGTGCGTATTAAGATGGCGCCACTCGCATAGGCCGTGTCCCGCAATCCACCAGCGCGGCGGAGCACGGAGCTCAAACGCTCACCTTCCTGCAGGCCGTAACTGCCGGGGTACGTCACCTCGCCATCGAGAATGACAGAGGCGCCGATATCGTTCCATCCAGACAGCTGATGAATGGTGAGGATGTCCCCCGGCTTGAGCGGGACATCGTCAAATGTCTCTTTGCCGATATGAATCGACGTGCGTTGGCCGATGACCTTCTTGCCGTCCTGAACCGTGTAGCTTGCAAGGTCGGCATTGCTAAGCAGTGCGTCTCGCTTGAAGCCGCCCGCCATGCTTACCAGCTTCATCGGCGTCATGTCGTGCGAAAGCGCGTAGGTGCCCGGGCGCAGGACTTCGCCACGGATCGTTACCTGCGGCGCATCCACTTCATACCGGCCTAGGATCCGGATCGTGTCAAACGGTTGAAGCGCTGGGTTGGTGTTACCGATCAGCGCTTCGGCGAGGTCGAACTGAATAGTTTCCGGATGAAAGTCAGGTGCTACCAGGCGGATGATATCGCCTTTCGCAGCGGGCTCTGGCAGCAGGTCTTGATAGGAGCGAAGAACATCGCTAAGCTGCATGCCGTCTCGATACGGAAACTTGCCCGGCCGGACGACGTGCCCCTCCACGTAAATGGACCGCTCGCTGTAAGGCAAAATCGATGCCACATGGATACGGTCGCCATCCTTCACCTCGAAGCTCGCGATCTGGGCCAGGGTCGACTGCGGCGTGCTCGCAGGCGGCGACTCCAGGCTCACAGTCTCGCGTTGCTTGTTGGGGTCGATGCGCTCGATCGTGATGTGGTCCAGCGCCGCGGCGACCGTAGCTCCGCCGGCATTATCCAGCACGTCTTTCAGGGTCGCCTTTCCTTTGAGCTCATAAATCGCCGGACGCTTTACCATGCCGAAGATTGCGACCTGTGGACCAGAAGGCGGAATCAGCAGCGTATCGCCCGCCTGGAGGCGTTCGTCAGCCATGCGGACGCCGTTCAGCAAAAAGTCATAAAGGTCGATCTCGCGTACAAGTTGCTGTCCACGGTAGTGGCGCACGATGCGCAATGATCCGACACTGGTAGGGCCACCCGCGGCGTAAATGGCATTGAGTGCCGTCGAGAGGGAACTGACGTCGTAAGCACCAGGGCGCTGCACGTCGCCCACCACGTACACCCGCACCGTGCGCAACCGCCCAATGGTCACATCCACCTGCGCATTGTGGTATTGCTGCTTGAGCGCGCTTTCAATATTCGACCGCGCTTGCTGCAGAGCAAGCCCGGCCACCATCAGAGACCCCGCTTCCGGCAGTGCGATCTTCCCCTCGCGGTCGATCACCCGGGCAAAGTTCTGCGAGATACCTCCCCAAAGATTGATGGTGAGGCTGTCGCCGGGCCCCAGTACATAGTCGGGACCAATCGGAAGATCGAGCGGCATGGTGCGGTTTCCCATTCCGCCGTGCGTCATATCATCGCGGTTAACGAAGACCTCGGAACCAAAACGCTTGAGCTTTTGGCTATCCGTAGGGACTTGCGTGTAAAGGTCACGCAACGACCGCAGATTGTATGGCGCCGGCAGGTGCAGTGTTTCGGGTTCGTCCGTGATGCTCCGCTGCTGGGGTGTCCTCACCGGGCGCTGTGTCGAGTTATTCAGTCTGGCGCTGCGTGCGGTCGAGACCTCGTTCCCCGCTAGAGATGTTTGGCCGGTGGCAGATGCCAATCCGCTTTGAGAACGGTCGCCACCCGACAGAGCCAGGCCATCAAGCGGCGTCCCTGACGACAGTGTTGAAGAGGACGATGCAAACGGCGATGCCTCGTTGTCCTCTTCAGAGGCGGAGCTCGAAAGCAGTCGATCCATATCAGCTGCTGAAACATAGCCCCGGGCGCGCAGCCACACCGTTATGCTGGCGCGCAGGTTGGCGTTGGTCGAGATCTGGCTGAGCAGCATCTCGTCCGTGATCGAGTCGGCTTGTGTCGGGATGCCCTGCTGCGTAAGCTGGTCGGCCACCATGGACTTTAGTTCCACCACCAGGTCAGGCTTCTGCTGCAGAATCGAAATGATCTGCGTCGCGCTCAACGAATTGCGTTGGTTGATTTGCGAACCTGCCGTGCTATTTGCATCAGAGTCTGAAGCAGCCGTGTCTGTGCTGGCGGACGACGGAGCAGACGTTGGGGGCGTTCCCAGTTGCGCATAACCGGAGGCGCATAACGAAAGCAGAACGGCAATCCAAAACGAGAGCTGTGTGAGGCGGGTTATGAGTCGTATGTTCATAGTCATCGTTCAATCAACAATCAAATCGGGCTTGTACTCCGGCAAAACCGCGAGCCGGCGTTTCCAGCGAAAAGCCTCGACCATGTAGTGCAGTCCTTCAAACACATGGAAACGCAGCCGAAATAGAATGAAACGTATCTGGTAAAGTTCGCTCCGCAGTCGCTTCCCCAGGTTGTCATCGGTACTTACGCTTACGATCTTTGGAGGCCTGCTCAGTGGCAGCAGGCGCCTGCGTTTCGTCTGTTTCCACGTGTCATCATTGCCCCTCAACGCCTCCTGCAGGAGCAGGTAAAGTTTTGTACCGGGAAAGTCCGCCAGGATCGACTCTCGTCCGTACTGATCCGCCCACAACCTGACTGCGGCAGGCAGACAGGCAGACGTCCACTGTCTTAGCTGGGGCGGAACTCTGCCCCCAAAGATCTGCGAGGAGAGCAGCGTCGTCAGGCCGATGGCGAGGGACGTGTTCCGGTCGGCCTCTGCATGCTTTCGCACTTCATCCCAAAAGGACTCATCCCGGTAACGAACCGAAACGTGATGTTGATACTCCAGCAGCCAGGAGACGCGCGTGCACGCACTGCAGAGGTGTTTAAAAACATGCTGTGCCTGCGCGATAAATTGGTCCGCGGGCGTAAGCGCAGGGAAGGAAAAACCTCCCCAGGAGTGTCGGATCCGTCTTTCAAGTCGCGAGTCGCGCAATGGCAGATGGAGTGGCGCCGCTGAGGATGCGAAGTGCAATTCGACGCAACGTTGCGGCCTGATTTTGTAGTGATCTTCGATGGCTGTTAATTCGCCGGATCCGGCTTTGAACTCCCACACGTCCGGTGTTGCGGCCGATAGCTCGTACCCTGTCTTGTCCAGGATTCTTTGGCAAAGATCCAATTGCGTTCCGTCGATCAGAAAGTCGAGGTCCATCTGGCAGCGCAGCTCCGGCCGCGGACAAGATTGAGGCGAAAGCGTGAAACCCTTCAGATTTGCGTACACCAAACCGGCCCTCTGAAATGACTGGTTAAGAGCAGCAAATTCAACCAACATCGTCGAGCTGCGCTGCCGGTTATTGGCGAGGTTGTCGCGAAGTCGTTCTAGCGTCGCCGCAGGCAAAGTGCTCTCCAGTTGCAATGACTCCACCCTGTCGAGGAAGTACAGCGCCATCCCGCTAGCATCGAGCCAGTGGTAAGAACGATGCCAGTCGCCGGCTTTCAACATCGAGAGACGGTGAGAGGATTCCTCCACTGAATCGCGAAAGACCGCAATAACAGCTTCCACCACCTGTTTACTCGCTCGTCCGCTCCATTTCATAACTATCTCCGGCCTATCAATCTGCTTAGTGGTTGTAGACATCTGGTTCGCCAAGGCTGCCCGCCGGTGGCAAATGGCGAAGAAAATGGACAATCGACCAGATCTCCTCGTCGCTCAGTGTGCCTTTCGAGGCAGGCATGCCTGAAGGCGACAGGCCGTTGTCGATAACCCACTTCAACTGCCCGTCGCTGTAGGCCTGCACCTGCCGCGAAGCCAACGACGGGACCGGCGGAGACATGCGGTCGGCGAATGGAACACCGGTGGTCTGGCCGTCGAGTCCGTGGCAAACAACGCAATAGTGATTAAAGGCCTCCTTCCCCGCCGCCAGCGTGTCTTTCGTTAACGGCAACGGGTTCTTCTGCGACCGGTTGCCTACCGTAATGTCGTGCTCGGCGGCGACCACCACCGTGCGCTCCAGCGGATTGGGTTCGCTCACCTTGCAGCCGCACAGCAAGAGAGACAAGGCAAGAAAAAAAACGTGGTGCGCCCGGCGCACGTTTACTCCGTTACGTGCACGGTCAGCTTCATCCCGCCGTGCCCCGCTCCGCAAAAAACGGCGCATTGTGCCACAAAGGTCCCGGCCTCAGTCGGAGTGAACTCCACCTGGTTGCTCTCGCCCTTCTTAGCTTTGACAACCTTGTTGAATGCCTCGAGCTTTAACCCGTGCTGCACATCCTTGCTGGTCAGCACCAAAATGACGGGCTCCCCTTTCTTGAGCGTGATCTCACTCGGGCTAAACTCGAACCGCTTGGCGACGATTTCTACGCGTCGTGGGGTTTCCTGGGCACGCGACATCAGCCGGGCACACGAAAGAGTGGCAAACAGCGCAACGATCAAAATGGGAGATGTGAATCTAAGTTTCATCAGCTTTTCTCTTCTCGATTAAATAGTTCAGGGAGCCAGGTATTTCAGAATGTCGCGCTCCTCCTGCGGGCTGAGCAAAGCTCGTTCCCGCATGTGACGGAGCACAGTGCCGGCGATTCGGGGTGAGAGTTGCTCGGGTGGATTGTGGCAGCGGCCGCAGTTCGCCCGAAAGGCACGCTCTCCGGGATTGCTTGCAGCAGCCACAGCGTGTTGTGCCGATGGTGAAGACGCTTGCTTCGTATTCTGAGAAGTGGCCGCTTGCGCCCAGGTCAGCCAACTTCCCAGCGAAAGTACGGCTAGAGGCAGTGCGGAGTATAACCAGCGTGAGCGAACGTTCTTCATGAGTGACCTCGCCACATGGGAAAGAGAAAACGGTACGTCAGAGAGAAGTCCCAGATATTCGCATTGCCGGTAGAGGTGAGCTTGCGTGAATAGCTGGTATTCAGGCGCACCTCATGAGGCAGGTGGTAGTCGAGGCCAAAGTCAACCTGGTTCGTATCGGCGGCGGGCAGGCCATCACCCGGCCCGGGACTGTTGCGGAACGTCTGCTGCATCCGAAACACCGGCTCCAGCCGGCCGAAGAGGCTGTCCGGGCCTTTCCACTGCGAAAGCCGATAGGCACTCTCTATCCAGTACCCTTCCGCGTGCGCGCCATGCGCATATTCCGAACGCACCTCTAAAGGAAACCGCCACGGTTGCCACCAGAAATGCACCCCGCTGGAGTTGTTGTGCGTTCCCTGCAGGAACCGCCCGTACGAGGTTCCTATTTCGACTCGTTTGGCAGGAAAATAGGCATCGAAACGATACCCGGCTGCACGCCCTGCCTGGAATTGGGCGGCACTGCTCGACGCGGAAAAATAGCCAACGTAGTTGATGTGGATGGCAGGTGTTGCCAGCAGGGCCCCCCGAATCATCCCCCCATCACTCGACCCGGTTGTTCGCGTGCCGATGGGAAAAATGAGCGGAGCATCCTGCAGCTTTTGAATCCAGATGGCCGTCAGACGCTCGTTGTAGGTACCAAATGGAGTGAGGAAGCGGCCAGCCGTGACCGTTAGCTTGTCCGTCGCAAAATAATCCAGTTGTAGGTATTGGGTCGACCCAATGAAACTGCCCTCGTAAGGCCCGCTGTTGCCATTTTTCGGCGCATAGAATCCGCGCAAATCGAATCGCGATTCCGCAAGAAAATGCTTGCCCAGCGGAGCAACCACCACCGGGGCGACCACCGGCTGAAAGAAATTAACCCCGGTATTGGTGCTGTCGAAGAAGCCGACCGCACCAGAAACGATCGGAACATACTGCGCTGAGGATGCATGCCCGGAGAGCAGGAAAACGAAAGCCAGCCAATCGAAAGGCGATTGCCAGACGCGGGAACAGCGTTTGTTTAGGCGTAACTGACTTGATGGATCGCATAGGGGAAACTCGTCTCGCATCCCCAACGTAACAACGCCCGACCTGAGGCGTGTCAGGGCTCTGTCATCACAATGTCAATGGTTTGTAATCAACGGAAATGCAGAAACCTGTGAGCAGAGACCGGCCGGACTGCGATCGCTTCTTTAGTCTCAATCGCCGAGTCCAATTGCGATGCAGGGGCCCCTAGTTTCCACTCAGGTTCGTGACCTCAGCGCACGTCGTACGCTCGGCGAACTTTCCAGTACTCGGGATACGGCCGGTCAGACTTATCCAAGTTAGCTTTTTCGATCGGCTGATTTTGACAACACTTGCTGAAAAGAGACCACTCATGAAGATGTATCGGGACCAGCCTGCCCCGGCCTGCCGTGGGTCCCGCAGGGACGACTGAGAATTACCCAGGACGTCAGTCCTGGGTGTGGTTAATTCGCTAACCTGGCATCTCTGAGGCCCGGCTGTACCAGTCGTCATGCCGCAAAGGTGCTACGTACAAGACTGCAGCTTCAGCCGATGTGCTGCATAGTGACAAGCCAAGGGGCGACTACAGACGCCCCCAAGGAGTCAGGAGAATCTCGAGATGCCGGTATCCGTCGGCCCCACTAGGCAGGTTGGAGAATGCACCTATCAGGACGATGCAGAACTGCGCGAAGGAGATCACGGTTTAACTGAGGGTGTCACCACGATTCGAGTTTTGGACATTGACGATGTTTGTCCCGCGGAACTGGAGCATCTTTACCAAGAAGATAAGTTGGGATGTGCACGAGGCGTACTTTGGGCACTGGTTTTCGAGGCAGGCGTGGTGATCGCTGCCCTGGCCTATTGGAAGCTCCACCTCTTCGCGCGATAGCGTTGGCCTCCGGCACGAAAAAGACAACCGAGCGCTTCGTGTCGAAAACCGGCATAACCATTACCCGCAAATGTATTGTCCTGATCCTGCGTTCAAAACCACGGAGAGCCAGATGAGTCGCACGTTTTGCTCGGACACCGCCGAGGCTGTCCGATGAAGGTCAATCTGGTTCAAGCTTCCGCTCAGCAGCAGGCGGAGTCCGCCGGCCCGCCGTCTTCGCCCGCCACATCCGTGCCTTCGATGGAACGGAGATCACCTGCTCGAAGAACATCTCGCGGCGACAAAAACAGGATGTCGCTATCGGTAATCGTCAACATCGTGCAGGCCTGCGATTTGTTGCTGTTGCTGTTCTGTGGGGTGCTGGGTACCAGCGTAATGAAGCTGCGTGGTCTGCGCTTCGATGGTTCGCTCTTCCTTATCACCGCAACGGCAAGTTTCGTCACCACTGCCTTCCTCGCCCGTGCTCATGCCTACTTGCTCAGCTCCCTTTGTTCGCTGGGCAAGCAGCTGAAGGTTCTGCCCCTGCCGCTGCTCGCCGGTTGCGGCAGCATGATCGTCTGCCTCTTCCTCATGCGTGATGACAATTTGTCGTTTCGCGAATGGCCTTTTCTTTGGCTATTCTCAAGCGCCGTTCTGCTCGTCGCGTGGCGATGCTATCTATCACGCCGGTTAAACAGCTGGAGCCATTCTGGCCGGCTGGCCCGCAGAGTCGCAGTCATTGGCGCAGGCGAGTTTAGCCGCGAGTTCATTGAACGTCTGCGTTCCGAACCCAACTTCTATACCGTAGTGGGCTTGTATGATGATCGCCTTTCCCGTATTCCGGCCGTACAAGATGGGGTGAGAGTTCGCGGTAGCGTGCGCGATCTTCTCGAGCGCAGCCGCGAAGAGCAGATCGACCTCATCGTCATCGCCCTCCCCCTCAACGCGATGTCTCGCATATCGATGATTCTCGAACAGATCGGGAGCGCGGTTGCCGACCTCTGCCTGACCACAGATTTCGTAGGGTTTCGCTACAGAAGTAGCCAGATATCTGCTGTCGGCTCCAATCCCGTGGTGTTGATCGAAGAGCGGCCGCTGAAAGACTGGCGCGCGGCCAAGAAGTCAGCCTTCGATATCATCGTCGGTTCCCTGATCCTCGTCATCCTTTCCCCACTGCTCGCCCTCATTGCCTTGGCCATTCGTCTCGATAGCCCAGGCCCGGTCTTATTCCGGCAGCCCCGTCTCGGTTTCAACAATCGCCTGTTTACCTGTTACAAATTTCGCACCATGCATCATGGCATGACAGATCTTTTGGGTGATCGGCAGGCCACACGGGGTGACGCAAGAATTACCCGGCTTGGTAAGTGGCTGCGAGCCCTCAGCATCGACGAGTTGCCACAATTGCTCAATGTCCTCAAGGGCAACATGTCCCTCGTCGGACCCCGCCCCCATCCGCCCAACACTAAGGCGGAAGACAAGCTGTTCGGCGATGTTGTTGCCAAATATGCTTTCCGCCACCGCGTCAAGCCGGGCATCACCGGATGGGCGCAGGTAAACGGATGGCGCGGCGAAACCAAAACCGTCGAGCAAATCGAAAACAGGGTAGCTTGCGATCTCGCCTACATCGAGAACTGGTCCATCTGGCTTGACCTCCGAATCATGGTGCTGACCATCACTCGCGAAATCCTGAGCCGCCACGCCTTCTAGCAGGCTGCGGAAAAACTCGGTTTTAGGGTAGGCCGGAGATTTATCCCCGTTGGAGTTTCTACATTTCAAAAGAAGATGGATAGATCGAAACCTGCGGGAATGCGCGAATTTTTCGGGAGTAATCGCTCTGATGCTTTGTATTAGGGCACGACTTTACAGGCTGCGGAAAAACCCGAATTCTTTGAAGGGGACGGTCTTCAGGCCGTCCGTAAAAGATTGAAAACAGGTCCGGCTTTAGCCGCTGAGGGAACGGCTTTCGCTCCCTATTCGACCTTTTTCCGCAGCCTCTTTTAGTCGGGCCGTCGAGGCCCAACAAAGATTTGGGCTTTAAGCCCCTGGAGTACGTCTTCCTTTCCCTGAAGGGTACGGGTAGGCCGGAGATTTATCCCCGATGGAGTTTCTACATTTCCAAAGAAAGATGGATCGACGAAAGCTGCGGGAATGCGCGAATTTCTCGTGAGTCACCGCTCTGATGCTTTGTATCAGGGCACGACTTTAGTCGGGCCATTGAGGCCCAACAACGATTTGGGCTTTAGCCCCTGAGGTACGTCTTTCTTTCCCTGAAGGGTACGGGTAGGCCGGGGATTTATCCCCGATGGAGTTTTCTACATTTCAAAAGAAGATGGATCGATCGAAAGCTGCAGGAATGCGCGAATTTTTCGTGAGTCACCGCTCTGATGCTTTGTATCAGGGCACGACTTTAGTCGGGCCATTGAGGCTCAACAACGATTTGGGCTTTAGCCCATGGAGTACGTCTTTCTTTCCCTGAAGGGACG
The DNA here is from genome assembly GCA_963717225.1 of uncultured Acidobacteriaceae bacterium. Lineage (GTDB taxonomy): Bacteria > Acidobacteriota > Terriglobia > Terriglobales > Acidobacteriaceae > PALSA-350. The sequence goes on from CAVQWB010000019.1 coordinate 1,082,216, forward strand.
GGTACGCCGGGGATTTATCCCCGGCGCAAACCCAAGTAATCATCGTGGGCTTTAGCCCCTGGGGCATGCTTTCCTGCCCGATCCGACTTTTCCGCAGCGTGCTAGACGTAGTGAGAGAAATCCCTCCATCGCAAAGCAGAGGCCGCAAACCTGAAGTTGAGGCGGCCTCTGGGCTCGAACCAGCCACGGATCGCGATGACCGGCTGCACACCGTCATGCTCTTACTTATCAGCAATAATCTGGATCTTGTGAATTTGCGGCGGGCTTGAGAATAGCTCATCCGCTTTGGCCATCAACGCCTTGGCAATGTCGCCGCTCAGGTGAGCGTTTCGTCCGGCTTCATCATCGAAAGTATCGAAGACCGCATATGCGCCGTCGTCTTCCTTAATGCCATACCAGGTCACGGTCCCTTTCTCCGCCTTTGACATCTCCGCGCCTTGCTTGAGGAATGCCTCAACCTCTGCTGCCTTGCCGGGCTTGGCCTTCAATGGAACGTACAACGCATACTTTGCCATGGTGGTAATTCCCTCCGTGTGCTTCCTTCGCTTCTCTAGGAGCATAGCCGTTCCTTTCATCCAGACGAAGCCCGCCACCACACATCCTTGTTCATGTCATGAGCATTTCTTCTATTTCCCGTCCTGATCGAGGATTTTGCCATAGAATAGACAAGGCAGCACCCCCGGTCGGCCCCTCCGGGAGGCCACAGGGGTTCTGTTGGAAAACATCCTCCTTTGTGCGGGCCCACTGATTTCACACGCACGACTCGAACGTTAAAACAGGTTCGGATCGCCTCGGAGACCTGCCTCCCCTTGTCGGAAAGCACGGACCGTATGGTGCTTACTCTTGCCTCTCGGGGTTTAGGCTCGCCTTCGATCCGGCTTGGTAGTGAAGAATTTGCATCGCTCGTATGAGCGAAAGCCACGCGTTGGCCGGTTTGAGCGGTAGGTTTACGCAGCAGGATTGAGGTTTACCGATTGGCTCTAACTCGATGGTTTGCGGCAATATTCATAGCTTTGGCTGTACTCTTTGCCCACCCTGTGGCAAAAGCACAGCCGGCAGATGCCGCGTTGAATTTACCTGAAGATCCTGTGCCCAGCCCGCTGCAAACATCTCCTGACACCTCCGCTCCGGCGCCGGCCTCCCATTCTGACTCCCAGGCCACACCAACTCCTGGCGTGGCCACTCAAACGCAGCAGGAAGATGAGCGCAAAAAGGCCCAGGAGCAGCTCGATAAGCAGCTCCATCAGCGTGTGTTCGGGGTGATGGCGACCTTCAATACCACCAACAATCGGGACGCGCTGCCGTTAAGTACCAGGCAGAAGTACGAGCTCTTCTTCAGGAGCGCCAGCGACCCGTGGCCCTTCGTCCTCACGGCTGTTGGTGCGGGCATCGATCAGGCCGAAAACAGCTTTCCTGAGTACGGCCAGGGTGTTGAAGGGTACGCCAAGCGATGGGGTGCGGGTTACACCGACTACTTTACCGGCAATCTCCTGGGCAACGCAGTGCTGGCAGGTCTGCTCAAAGAAGATCCCCGGTATTTTCAGAAAGGCACCGGTAGTTATACCAGCCGTTTTCTGTGGGCCGCCGGCGGCACCGTGTGGTGCAAGCGTGACAGCGGCAGCTGGGGACCGAACTATGCAAACGTGATGGGCAATCTGATGGGCGCAGCCGTTTCCAATCTGTACTACCCCGCGTCGGATCGCACCGTCGGGGGCACATTGGGTCGTGGTTTTACCGTCACAGCCCAGGCGATTATCGGCAGCGAAGTCATCGAATTCTGGCCCGACATGGTGCGCTATCATCGCCGGAAACAAGCGGAAAAGCTTGCCCGGCAAGGGGTACAGGGAACTGCGCCCAATGCCGCGTCGCCTGCTCCGCAAACCACTCCAACGCCACCCGCCCCCCAACCCTGAGAAACGGCCCTTATCGGGGCGTTACTTTAACCACGTTGGCCCGGCAGGACCGCACCCCCTGGCAAGTCTCCGGACGCAGATCTTTTGTCAGGCAGATCTCCACCGCCGTCAGCCGGTTATTGCCGCAGCTCAACGCGAAACTCCCCGCCGGATACCCCGGATTGGCCGCCGCAAATCGCGCCAGTAGGGCGTCCGGAGTGACCCCATCGACATCACCGCCCACGCCAATGTTCGCCGGCAGCTTCACCGCTGCATATGCCTTGTGAATTTCCGCAAAATAATCATTGGCCCCCAGTCCGGAACAGGTGCCATGCGTTTGCCACTCGTGCTCTACCAGGCTGGCCGTGGGTATGATGTCTGTGTCCGCCTGGGGATTGGTCGGGCCGGGCGCATCGCTGCAATGCTGCGGATAATCGCCGTTGGCATCCTGGGGCCAAAGTCCGTGTACCACAAAGCCCAGGTTGCGCCCGCACTCCGGGCTGTCACCGTGAGTCGCGCAAAACTCCGGTGACCAGGAAAGATTCAGCAGGTAGAAGTCGAATTGGCCCGGCGCCACCTGCTCCTGCGGACGTCCCCGGCGCGACCGGCGTCTCCCCGTACCGTCCCCCCTTCCCTCATTGTCCCCTGCATAACTTGAGCGGTCTTGCGGCTGATATTGGGGGCTAGCTGCGTGCGCAGCGGAATCGTTATGCGGAGCAACCGGCGATGGGGCGTTATTTTGGCAGCCTGTCGTCGATAGCATCAGCAGCAAGCCAATGTTCGCCAGCCCCCACGGAATGTGACTCATCGTTCCTTGTGCCTCGGGTGAATATGGCTGCTCACGGTCTTCCTGTTCGAAGCCGATAAAGCCGATGGGATCTTGAAACTAGACCCTATTCGAGTGTCGCAATTGGCTGCACTTCGTTTGGTAAGCGGCTCACCTTGAACCACCAGCAGGCTCCCGAAACGGGAACACTAAAGACAAGAAGCAGCTTATATGAAACTCAGCCACGATCTCAACGAAAGCGAGGAGTTCAAAACGAGCGATCGCAGACTTGGCCGGACGCAGGAATATTGTCGATCGGTCGCGCTCCGGATCTCGGACAAGTCGCAACCCCGGAACGGGTCCAACTTCTACTTCGCGCTGCCCGTCAGAGATGACCAGTGATGAAATTGAAAGAAACAAGCGCCCAATCGATGCAGGTTCTTCTGGTGGAAGACAGTCCCGGCGACGTCCGGCTCATCCAGGAAGCACTTAAGGACGTCAAAGTGCCGATCCGGTTGCACATCGCGCGGGATGGAGTAGAGGCAATGGCGTTCTTGAGGGGTGAGGGGAAGAACGCGAGCGCACCTCGTCCCGACCTGATCCTGCTCGATCTCAATCTGCCTAAGAAAGATGGCCGGGAAGTTCTTCGCGAGATCAAGCAGAGCGCGGCATTCGTCAGCATTCCTGTCGTGATCCTGTCCACCTCCGCGGCAGAGGTAGATATCGTGCAGAGTTATACGCTCCACGCCAACTGTTACATCACCAAGCCGGTAGACCTGAAAGGGTTCCTCGCGGCCGTGAGGGCTATTGGCGCTTTCTGGTTCTCGGTGGTCAGCCTTCCGCACCCGCCGCGCGTATGAGAGCCAGTCGATGGAGAACTCCCTGAATACGATGGCCGTTGAAGTTTACGAACGTATGAATGACGAAATTTCGCGGAGGATGATAAGCAATGGGCAATAAGAAGATTCTCATTGTGGATGATGACCCGGATGTACTTCACAGTATGCATGTGCGCCTCAAGGCCAACAATTACGACACGTCCTTCGCCGCGGATGCGATCTCCTGTATGGCTGAGGCGAGGAAGACCGAGCCCGACTTAGTCATCCTCGACCTCGGCCTGCCGGCCGGCGATGGTTTCGTGGTGATGGAAAGGTTTAAAGCCGTACCCTCGCTCGCCTCCATCCCCATCATCGTGGTATCTGGCCGCGACCATCGCGCAAACCACAAGCGCGCGATTGATGCGGGGGCCAAAGCCTTTCTTCAAAAGCCTGTGAACAATGCCGAACTATTGGCGATCATCCGGCAAACCCTGGCGGAGCCCGCACAGCGCGAGGGGCCGGTGGTCTACGATCTCGGAGGATCATAACCCGCTACTCCTATCCGGCTGTCCGTTCTTGCCCCACCGAGTTCCGTCGTCCGAACTCCGTGGATATCCCTGCCTGCGCCCGCCCTAGAGCATTTTCACTTCTGGTGTATACAAAGCGATCGCTCCCGACGCGGCTTTTCCTCAAGAAAAGACGCACCTGGCTAAAACCCGCCTGTGCAGAGTAGAAGTGAAAATGCGTTAGTTCCTGATCGAACTCCAGCTGACGCGTCCGCAGCCCGTCATCCCCACCGCCGCGCATCATTCTGCTGCATAATTTACAAAGCGCATCCCGTCGTGTAGCATCTGCAGTTTCACGGCCGATCCGCAGTTGCATGTTTCTGGCTCTCTATGCGCATCCCGATGGGTTGGCAAAAGTGGTTGCTGATAATTCTGGCCGGCGTCTCCGTATGGACACTGCTGGAAATCGTGCTACCCCGATGGGAGACGCGGGCAGCGGGGCCATCCGGTTATGTCACCACCGGTGTTTTCACCTCCGCGCACCCCTCCGCTTCTGCAGCCATAAAAGACTTTCTCGACATTCACCCCGAACATCCGGTGCAGCCCATCGCCTACACCCATACCGTCCATCTTGCTAAGGGGTTACCCTGTACCTTCTGCCACGTCGGCGTGGATCAAGGCCCTGAAGCGCGCATTCCTGGAGTGACGGTCTGCATGAGCTGTCACCAGACCATCGCCACCGATCGGCCCGAAATCAAAAAGATTGCCGCCTACAAAGCCCGTGGTGAGGAAATCCCCTGGGTGCGCGTCTACAACTACAGTGAGTCGGCGCACGTGCGATTCAATCATGCGCCGCACATCCGTGCCGGCGTCGATTGCGCCATGTGCCATAGCGATATGACCAAGCAGACCACAGCCGAACGCAAGGTGGATCTGAACATGGGCTTTTGTATTAATTGCCACACACAAAAGAAAGTCTCGATCGATTGCGAAACCTGCCATTACTAAGGCATAGGGTGCCGGCGAATTCTTATGGAACGGCGTGACTTCATCAAGATCTCGGCTCTCTCCAGCGTCATGGCGACGCTCGAAGGCTGTCGCAGCGCAGAGAAGCAGCTTATCCGTTTCGTTCCCGAAGAAGAGCTGGTCCCCGGCATCGCCACCTTTAAGCCGAGCGTCTGCACCCAATGCTCCGCCGGCTGCGGCCTGCTGGTGCGGGTGATGCAAGGCGAAGCCGAAGTCGTGCGCCGCGGCCAGCAGGGTCTGATCAAGATGGGCCTGGCGAAAAAACTCGAAGGCAACCCGCAGCATCCCGTCAATCGCGGAAAGCTCTGCGTCCGCGGCCAGGCCGGCTTGCAGGTGCTCTATCATCCCGACCGTATCACCCATCCCATCAAGCGCACTGGTGCGCGCGGTTCCGGCGAATTCCAGCAGATCACCTGGGACGATGCCTTGAAGGAATTGGCCGCGCATCTCACCACTCTGCAAACGTCCAATTCCGCGAACGCGCTCGCCTTTCTGGCTCGGCCGCTGCCCGGTCAGCGCCACGAATTAATCGAGCGTTTTCTGAAAGCTTACGGCGCCCCGCCCGCCGTCTGGTACCAGCCTTTCGACGAAGCCGTCCTGCGTCAGGCGAATTTGCTCAGCTTTGGCCATGCTGCACTGCCCACCTTCGATCTCGGCCGTGCGGACTATGTCATCTCCTTCGGCGCAGATTTCCTGGGGACCTGGAACACTCCGGTAGCGCAGTCCATAGGCTACGGAGAGATGCGCCAGGGACGTCCCGGACGCCGCGCAAAATTCGTCCAGGTGGAATCGCGTATGTCGCAGACCGGCGCCAACACCGACGAGTGGATTCCCTGCCGGCCGGGAATGGAAGGCGCACTCGCGCTGGGCATAGCGCATGTCATTCTCACCGAAAAGCTCGCACCGCAGGGCGCGGCATCGCGAGCCGGTGCCCTCATCGCAGGATGGTCTGCTGGCCTGCCTGACTTCACCCCGGAGGCGGTCGAGAAACAGACCGGGGTGAGTGCCGCCGTTATCAAGCGGCTCGCCCATGAGCTGACGCACAACGGCTCGGCCGCTGCCATGATCGGCGGCGCGCCGCTCGCCCATACCAATGGCTTGTTTAACGCGCTGGCCGTGAATGCCCTGGAATCGTTGATAGAAACGAATCATGACCAGGGGCAGATCCTCCACTTCACGCCCGTACCGCAGCCCGCGCCGCCAATGCAGGCAAGCCTCGCGAGCCTGAGCGCGTTGTCGCAATCAGCGCTATCGGGTCAGCCGCACGCCCCGCAGTTGCTGCTGCTCTACGAGGCGAATCCGGTCTTCTCCGCACCCCCAGCTCTGCGCATCCGCGAGGCCTTGGCCAAAATTCCAACCATCATCAGCTTCGGCAACTTTATTGACGAGACCAGCGCCCAGGCCGATCTCATCTTGCCCGACCACGCGCCGCTCGAGTCCTGGCTCGACAGCATCCCTGAATCGGGCTCGCTGCAATCGGTGGCCAGTCTTGCGCCGCCCGCCGTTCTACCGCTGCACGACACGCGTTCGATGCCCGATGTGCTGCTAGGTCTGGCGCACCAGCTTGGCGGCGAAGTCGCCAAAGCTCTGCCCTGGCCAACCTACGATGCCATGCTGCGGGCCGCATTCGTTCCCCTCAGGACCCGCGCCGGCTCCATCGATGCCAAGACCGATGATGACTTCTGGGACGCTGCGCAAACCCAGGGCGGCTGGTGGAGCACACCCTCCACCGCGCCCAACCCTGAAGGTCCGGCCACGAAGCATCCGCCGGTCTCCTCGGCTGCGCCTGAATTTGCCGGTGCCGCCGGCGACTTTCCGTTCTACTTTCTGCCCTATGTTTCCCAGTCATTCGGCGACGGTTCGTTAGCCCATCTGCCCTGGCTGCAGGAACTGCCCGACGTGCTCACCTCCGCCATGTGGTCGAGTTGGATCGAAATCAATCCCACCACCGGCGATCGCCTTGGAATCAAGCAAGGCGACCTGGTAGAAGTCGCGTCGCCGCAAGGAAGCGTGCGCGCACCCGCAATTCTTTCCCCCGGAATCGCACCAGACATGGTGGCTATGCCGGTTGGGCAGGGGCACGAAAATTTCAGCCGCTTCGCCAGCGGACGCGGCGCCAACCCGCTCTCCATTCTCGCCCCCCTCACAGAACACGAAACCGGTTCGCTCGCCTGGGCCGCAACCCGGGTAAAGCTACTCCGCGCGGGTGGACCCGAAGAAGCCAAACTCATATTGTTCGGGGGAGGAATGAGCGGCTTCCCCCACAAAGAGGAGCGCCGCTAATGATTGTCCGGATCATAGGAAGCGTGAAGAAAGCACGGCTTACTCAACGGGTGAAGTCATGTTTTGTATCAGGGCACGACTTCAGTCGTGCCGTAAGTGATTGAAAATACGTCGGGCTTTAGCCCCTGAGGTACGCTTTTCCGGAGGCGATGTTGCTCTGAACGAACACGAAAGGCATTCCGTGCCACAAAGACCATAAGCAACAGGGAACTTTAATTCTGAGAACGCAGGTAAAACCTATGGCGCATAAATGGGGACTAGTAGTAGATCTCGATCGCTGCACCGGATGCGAAGCGTGCGTGGTCGCCTGCCACGCGGAAAACAACATCCCCACCGCAGGCGAGGACCAGGCCGCGCGCGGCCGCGCAAAGCATTGGATCCGCGTCGAGCGCTACTGGGAGGCCGATTTCCCCAACCCCAGGATCCGCTTTCAGCCCGTCCTCTGCCAGCAATGCGACGAAGCCCCTTGCGAGCCCGTCTGCCCCACCTACGCCAGCTATCACACCCCCGAAGGATTGAATGCGCAAGTCTACAACCGTTGCATCGGTACCCGCTTCTGCGCCAATGCCTGCCCCTACAACGTGCGCTTTTTCAATTTCTATAATCCGCAGTGGGAGATGCCGCTGCAACTCCAACTCAACCCTGATGTCTCCGTGCGCACCGTCGGCATCATGGAGAAATGCACCTTCTGCGTGCAGCGCATCAAGGCCGCCGAGATTCAGGCAGAGGCGGAAAAGCGCGAGCTGAAGGACGGCGAATTCACGACCGCCTGCGCGCAGTCTTGCGCATCCAAGGCCCTGGTCTTCGGCGACCTCAACGATCCCAACAGCGAAGTCGCGCGCCTGTCCGGTTCCAATCGCGGCACCAAGCTGTTGGGCGAACTGGGCACCAAGCCTAACGTGACCTACCTCGAGCGAGGTACCTGGCAAGATGCAACCAACGGCTGAACAAATCGAGCAGGATCTCCTGCGGCCGCTCTTCCACAGCAGCGGCAAGTATTGGATTGCTGTCGCGGTCGCTGCCAGTATCTTCCTCGCAGGAGTGGCGGCGTTCGGTTACCAGCTCTATGCCGGCATCGGCGTGTGGGGCCTCAACTCCCCGGTGTTCTGGGCCTTTGACATTACCAACTTCGTCTTCTGGATCGGCATCAGCCATGCCGGCACGCTGATCTCCGCGATTCTGCGTCTCACCAATGCCACCTGGCGTCGCCCGGTCACTCGCTGCGCCGAGGCCATCACCGTCTTCTCCGTGTTGATCGGCGCCATCATTCCGCTTTGCCACATCGGGCGCCCGTGGCTCGGGTTCTGGATGATTCCTTATCCCAGCGAACGCCAGATCTGGCCCAATTTCCGTTCCCCCCTTGCCTGGGATTTCTTTGCCATTTTCACCTACCTCACTGGCAGCACTACTTTCCTCTATTTGCCCACCATCCCGGACTTCGCTGCCGTGCGCGACGCCGCCACCGGCTTGCGCAAGAAGATCTATCGCGTGTTAGCGCTGGGCTGGCAGGGCACGCCGCGGCAATGGCAGCGCCTGGAAACCGCCATGCATATCATGGCCGTGGTCATCGTGCCCGTAGCCGTCTCGGTGCACACCATCGTCTCCTGGGATTTCTCCATGACTCCGGTGCCCATGTGGCACTCCAGCATCTTCGGCCCGTACTTTGTGGCTGGTGCCATCTTCAGCGGCATTGCCGCCCTGATCCTGGCCATGGCGCTGCTGCGAAAATTCCTGCATTTGGAGGAATATCTCCGGCCCATCCACTTTGAAAATCTGGGCAAGCTGCTGCTGACCATGAGCCTGCTCTGGCTCTACTTCACCTTTGCCGAGCGGCTCACCGCCTGGTACGGCAACTCTCCGCCGGAGATGGCTGTTTTCTGGGACAGCATTCGCAAACAATTCGCGCCGCTCTTTTGGACCATGGTGGTCTGCAACTTCATCATCCCTGTGCCCATCCTCGCCATTAAGCGGCTGCGCACCATCACCGGAACCGCCATCGCATCAGCCGCCGTCGTCGTGGGCATGTGGCTGGAGCGGTTCCTCATCGTCGTGCCTCCGCTGGAGCACAAGTTTCTGCCTTACTCCTGGGGCGCCTACCGCCCCACCTGGGTGGAAGACGTGCTCATGGCATCAAGCTTTGCCATGATGGCGCTGCTCTACCTCTTGTTCTCGAAATTCGTGCCCATGATCTCCATTTGGGAACTGAAGGTTGGGCTGCAGCCGCACGGTGGCGTTCCCGTGGTCGCCCCTGCGGATAGTCAAGTGGTATTGGAGGGGCCGCAATGAAAGCTCTCTACGGTCTTTACCCCGATGCCGAAGGCGCGCAACGCGCCGCCGATGCATTGCGCGCCGCCAGCTCCGAGCTCAAGTTCAATCCCCAACAAATCGTGATCGTCTCCGGTGAGCCGCACGAAGGCTATGAATTTACTGACTCCCACGCCACCTCGAGTCCTTATCGCTGGGCGGTGCTTGGCGCCGTTGTGGGGGGCACCACGGGTTACTTGCTCACTACGCTTTCGCAGAAGTCCTACCCCATTCACACCGGGGGTATGTCTCTCACACCCGGGTGGACCAACGGGATCATCATCTACGAGATGATTATGCTCGGCGCCATCCTCACCACATTGGTGGTCCTGTTGATCGGGGCCGGGCTGCCGAATTTCAAGGGTGTGATTACAGATCCCGAGGTTGGGAAGGGGAAAATATTGGTAGGCGTAGTCGATCCACCGCAAAGCTCCCAGCCGGAACTGGAAAGGCGCCTCCAATTGGCAGGCGCCTCACAAGTTAAGCATTCCGAAGGGACGACGCCCTAGTTTACGATCCAGCTACGATCCGGCCTTGATGCTTGCCACGTGTATCGTCTTGGTCGCGGCGTTCAAGGTCCCCGTGACTGTCACCTTTGCTCCCGCGAAAGTGGCGGCTTTCTTCGCATCGTCGAGTTGATAAGCGGTCTTGGTGGCGGGATCGAAGAGCGTGTACCGGCCGCCCATGCCCACGCACCGAGTGGTGCAATCCTTCGCGCTTTCGCCCTTCTGCTCCATGATTTGGTGGCCGCCCAATGCCGCGCACTGGCTGTCCATGATTTCGCCTTTATACGTCTGCGGTGCCTGGGCAAAAATGCTCAGCGACGCAACCAGACAGCCCGCGCAGATCGCTAGTTTCTTCATCGGATAGTTCTCCTTGTGCCCGCTATTTCGCGTTCTCACTACACCACGACAATGTGACGTCCGGGATGGTTTCACACTGTTTCCGGCATTGTCAATCCTCGACCACCGTCGATATCTGTCTAGACCGTAACGGCATCGAAGGGAATCGGACGCCCAATACCCGCGTGTGCGGCTTTCATGATCGAGACTCTGTCTCGATCACGGAATGGCGAAGGTAAAGAATTCCGTCTCGATCACGGAACGGCGAAGATAAAGAACTCCGTATCGATCACGGAACGGCGAAGATAAAGAACTCCGTATCGATCACGGAATGGCGAAGGTAAAGAATTCCGTCTCGACCACGGAACGGCGAAGGTAAAGAACTCCGTCTCGACCACGGAATGGCGAAGGTAAAGACCTCCGTCTCGACCACGGAACGATGGGTGCCCCACATCTCGCTTGTTTTTCGCGAGATGTGGGATTCCACCGCCCTCTTCCGGCAACTCTCACGCCCCCAATTCATCTCTGGATACAAAGGGGAAGTAAGAATCTTGGATCGGGCAAATGGAAACCGCACCCGTTCCCTTGAGGATAGAACGAAGCCTCTGGGACCAGCTCCTATCAAGGCCCGGAGGGCCGCCTGCTAAACGTCAGCCCAGCCCGGAAGGGCTGGGTCTGCAATCCAAGCCGCGGGAGCGCCGGAGGCGCGCCACCATGTCTTCCTCAACTAATCGCTCTGCGGCCGATGACTCCTGACGCTTGACGGCTCATTGCCGTGACGCCGTTCTACTCCGCGCTGACCCACCTAATCGCGTCCACGAATCTTAGTAAGCAGCCGCAGAATCTCGAGATACAACCAAACCAGCGTGACCATAAGTCCAAAAGCCCCATACCACTCCATATACTTCGGAGCACCCATCCGCACGCCATTCTCGATAAAGTCAAAATCCAGTACCAGGTTGAGCGCCGCAATCCCCACCACAATCAAGCTGAACCCAATCCCGATAGGCCCTGAACCGTTGATGGAACTAAAGTGAACCCCAAAGAAACCCAGCACAAATTGCAGCAAATAAAACAGCATGATGGCCCCGGTTGCGGCAACGATCCCCAGCCGGAAATTCTGTGTTACCGGGATCAACCCGGAGCGATACGCCAGCAACAGAACCAACAATGTGCCAAATGTCAGGCTCACCGATTGGATCGCAATCCCCGGAAAACGCATCTCAAGCACCGCCGAAATTCCGCCCAGGGCCAACCCCTCCAGCAACGCATAAGCCGGCGCTGTCACCGGAGACCATTCCTTCTTGAAAACCGTAACCAGCGCGCATACAAATCCGCCGATGGTCCCGATCCACAGATAGGGAAGAACCGCGGCCGCCGAATGCTCCTGCATAAACAAATGCCACGTCCATGCCGCGGAGGCAATCGCGCAAAGCAGAAGAACGCCAGTCTTGTTGACTGTACCTTGCAGCGTCATCCCTTCGCCCAGCACGCGGAGGCCCTCAAAACGCTTCTCGTTCAGTACAGGATTCGATGTCCTCATCAGTTGCGCCATTGCATTCTCCTCATCACTTGCAACACCAGTTTACGGCAACCATCGGCCCCCACGGATGCAGAAAGCCGGTTGCGTCGCCGGGCGTAGTTCCTTAAACTGGTCTTATTCGATGGAATGAGGTGGCTAGGGTTCCGGTGATCCAATCGGTCCAAGCGCCACAAAGGACCGGGGGTCCGCACCCAGGGGCAAAAATCCCAGAGGGAAAAGTCGACAGTGACTTCGTGTCTCCGGGGGGCGGGTCTTGCCACTTACCGCATTTTTTCTAGTCGTTTTCGCCGCGCTCGCACATGCCACTTGGAATTTCCTCGCCAAGCGGGCGGCCCACAGCAGACATCTGATCTGGTTTTCCTCGGTCACCGAAGCGCTCGTGTTTGCGCCCTTCGCGATCTGGATCGTCACCGATTCCTGGTCGAGCCTCACTCCGCGGGCCGCGCTGTTTCTCCTCGCAACCGGTGTGTTCCATCTTCTCTATACAGAGAGCCTGCTCCGCGGCTACAGGGCCGGGGAACTCACCGTGGTGTATCCCCTGGCCCGAGGTACCGGGCCCCTTCTGTCATTCTGCGGAGCGGTCTTCTTTCTCCACGAGCATCCTTCGTTCTTGGCCGTGGTGGGGGCCATATTGGTCTCCTTTGGCATTCTGTATGCATCCGGTGGCCTGGCCGCTCGGCGACACAAGAAGAGCAATGCTGCCTTGTTCTGGGGCGTCGCTACCGGTTGTACGATCGCCTGTTACACGGTGGTCGATGGCTATTCGGTCAAGATGCTCCTCGTTTCGCCGATATTGGTGGAATACGCGGGCAATCTGTTTCGTGCGCTGATTCTCTCCCGTGGGGCCTACCGTCGTCGGGCTGAACTGCGGCCGGAATATGCAAAGTATTGGGAAGAAGCATCGGCGATCGCATTGCTTACGCCCCTCGCTTACATCCTGGTGCTCTTCGCCATGAGGCTGGCCCCCGTCAGCCACGTAGCTCCTGTACGCGAAATGTCCATGCTGATGAGCATGTATTTCGGCGCCAGGTTTTTGAGTGAGGGGCAAATCCGTCGCCGCCTCATTGGCTCTACCTGCATTGCCGGCGGCGTGTTGCTATTGGCGCTAGGTTGAGCCTCTTCGGCCGATTTATCAGCGGTTAACACGCGCTGGTTAGTCTTTAATGACCAGGCCAATGCACGCGCCCTTCTCGATTTGCCCTGCCTCGGCGGTTGCTTTTCGCCTCCTTGAGTCCTATTCCCATCCTGGCGGCGTTGCGCCTGTGGTGTTTAGGGGCAGCGCAGGATGCGCAATCGCCTCTGGTCTTACGGTTTTGACGTTCTCGCCGTCAGATGCATGGCACAGTTGGCACTGATCCCCATGTGGCAGACAATATTACTTGGACTATCCGGCGTCGCGGGAGTGTGGATCCCTGTCGCCAGCAACCGTCGTTGCAGCGTATCCCGTGGAGGGACAATGATCGTGAAAGAAGCGGAAATCGATGTTGCCGAACTGAAATGCACGGCGAGCGAGCTCGAGATTACCTGGCAGAATTCCTCGTATAGCGTATACAGCTCGCTTTGGTTGCGCGACAACGATCCCGCCAACCGTGATCCCCGCACCGGTCAGCGTCTGGCCAGCCTGCTTGATCTCCCACCATCCCCACGGTTGCAGGCTGCTGAGCCCCAGCCCTCAGGCCACATAACCCTGATCTGGGACGACGGGGGGACCAGCGTTTTTCCGCTCAGTTGGTTGCGCGCGTTCGATCGCAGCTTGCACATGACTGCACGCCCCATGCGCCTGCCCTGGATGGGCCAACCAGCCGAGCTCTTCGCGTGGTGCGATTACGCGGAATGGGTCGACAACCCGGCCAGCCGCGAAGACTGGCTCTATTACGTCGGGCGCGACGGATTGGCCTTTCTGCGCAACCTGCCAAACGAAGAGGGGACCGGCGGCCTCCTGCGCGTTGCCGCCCTCATCAGTCTCGTGGCGGAGACCACCTATAGCCACACCTTCGATCTTCGCACCGTTGTCGAACCAAACAATCACGGTTACATAAGTCCGGGTCGGCCTGTGCACACTAGCCATCCCTATCGTGACCCGGTGCCCGGCTTCCAGCTTCTGCATTGTCTCTCGGCGCCCGGCCAGGGAGGGGAAAGCATCTTTGTGGATGGAATCGCGGTTGCCGAGCGCATGCGTGCCCATGATCCTGCCGCCTTCGCCATCCTGTCGCAGACGCCCGTACCCTATCGTCATCAAGATGCCAACGTGGAACTCGTTGCCGGGCGGACCATGCTCGACCTCGATACCCATGGAGAGTTCCGCGCCATCTACTACGACGACCGCTCGCTCGCGCCGCTGCCGTTCAAGGGGCCGCAGCTCAACAAGTATTACCCAGCCTATCGTCAGCTAGCCCAGCTCCTCCGCGAACCGGCGCGGCTGGTAATGTACGGGTGGAAGCCGGGCGATCTCGTCCTGTTCGATAACACCCGCATCCTCCATGGCCACACGGCCGTATCCCTCGGAACCCGCCACCTCCAGGGCTGCTACCTGGATGCCGATGGACTCTATAGCGCCCTCGCCGTGCTGTCGCGCGCACGGAATATGCGTGGTGACGAAATCAGCGCTTGACGGCTTCCCACCACTGCGAGTCCGCCAAAACGACGGAGGTTTCAACCTGGCGTTCCGGGATGTTCCAGTATCGTTTGAGCAGCCGGTCCTTCTCCTCAGCGCTGACCCTGCGGAAACCGTGCCTTTCGTAAAAACGGATCGCCCAAATCGCATCAGCCCAGGTTCCAATCAGCACCGGATCTTTCGTCAGCTTTCGTAAATGGGCCAACAACTGCGATCCGACGCCTTTTTTTTGGCTACTTGTGCGCACGTACGCGTGGCGAATCAGGGTCACATCTGGAACCGGTTGAAGGCCCATTACGCCCATCAGGTCCCCACCCTCCTGGTAGCCCCAGAACACTACCCCATCGTCGATTTCGTGCTGCAGCTTTTCCCTGGACATGTAGGGTTCTGTCCAGCGATCAGCGGGGATGGTTCCCCGATAAGCCTGAGCGCCATCGTTGATGATGGCCCAAATCAACGCGAAATCACGCATGTCGCAACGTCGGATCATGAGTGCTCAGCATATACTTCTGTCGAGATGCTGAACCATCCCCAAAATTCAGCAGCCTTGTCTTGCTGGCCAACGCATGAGGAACACAGGAGAACCGGCCCGTCACACCGTTGGCGCTAGGCTGACAGCATAGGAGGCGGCAAGTGAAAAAAGTTGCATTCGCTGGGCTCTTTCTGGTGTTGGGGGCTTTCGGAGTTGCCTACAATTGGGCCCATCGTTCTCCCTCGGGCAGCGTCGGCGCTGTGGCTGGGGCGAGCGCGCCGGCTGGCGCTGAGGCAGCAACCGGCATAAGCTGGGTCGCCATGCGCGATGCCCGTGAGAAGGCATTTTCCATCCTGGTTCCGCAGGGCTGGAAGACCTATGGCGGCCTGTTTCGCTTCAGTACCATCGACGCCCGGATGATTGTAGACATGACTTCCCCCGACGGGCTGACGAATCTTCGCATCGGAGACTCGACCGTGCCTCCCTACAGGGTGCCGGGCCCGTTCCTGCCCCCGCGGCCAGGTGTGGCTGGGTATGCCCCAGGCAAGGTATTCGCGGCCAAATATGGTCAGGCGCGGTTTGCACACATGTGCCAGGGATTGCAGTTGACCAAAAGCGATGCGCTGGCCCCCAAATATCATCCCGCGGCAAGCGGGATCACACGGACAACAGCCGGCGAAGCCTTCTATAGCTGCACCCGGAATGGCGCCCCAATGTCCGCCTACGTGTATGCGGAAACGACGCTGATGGGGCCCGGAGGGCCGGGCTCGAGCTGGTTGGTCGTCGCGCTCGGCAGCCTGATCGCTCCATCGCCGCAGGCGGCCGCGGCAGGCGAGATGCTCCAGCACTCCGGGGAATCCCTGGTCATGAACCCGGCGTGGCTCAGCATGCAGAATCAGTTGAACAACCAGGCAATCCAGCAGATCAACGCCGCGACCCGGGCGACGATCGCCGCAACAAATGCAGAAAATGCGCGTGAGCAGGGGATGATCAGCGCCCTCCAGAACGACAGCTTTAACGACGTCATCAACGGCGTGCAGGAGACGGTGGACACGACAACGGGACAACGCTACATCGCCCCCCTGGGCAAAGGCGGCCAGCAATGGATCTATGGAAACAACGCAGTAGTCGAGTCCGGGCTCTCACCGGGCCCGGGCTTCAATCGGCTAACGCCCACAAGCCACTAGTGTAGTGCCTCACACAGACAGGCGTTTATCGAGCGAACCTTGAACGGGTGACTCTTTGGAAGCTCTGGCAGTCCAGAGGAAGCAATATATTTCCGGCCAAGGCTGCTTCACGTGGCCCATTCAAACCTTCTTTTGGGTGGCCCATTCAAGCCTTCTTTTGGCTTGAGCGGGTATCACTGTCAACTCCGGGCTCTTGCCGCCCACTCAAGCCAAAAGCAGGCTTGAATGGGCCACCCGAAGCAGCTATCTTGGCTCCCGAATTTGACTAGGCTGTATAGAACATCCTGTTTACGACGCACACCACGAGTGTGGTGCGTCGGTGATATTGTCGATTAAAAGCATTCGTTCTCACACGCACCTTTAAAGGAGGATCCATCTGAAGACACGGGTAACCCGCCTGGAAAGTCGTACAAAAAACACCTTTCTCCTGCTGCAAAACTGACCCGAATCCGCATATATATAGGTGTGTGCACCAATAATTTCCTGCGGTTGCAAATCATTTGCCGGCCACCTGCGCGGAGGATGCATGAAAAGAGACCCCGCAGAACGGCTCAGTGGGCAAATTATCCCCGACAGCCTCTTGCCTGGATGCGGACCTTACCACGCATACCACGCACCCTTTTCGTCGGACCTTACCACGCATACCACGCATATCACGCACCCTTTTCGTCGGACCTTACCACGCATACCACGCATACCACGCATATCACGCACCATTTCCGTCGGCCACTTTCACCGCCCTGGAGGCAAAATACACCCATAACTTTAGGCGTCGCTTGAAACAAAGGACTTAGCCGCGCGTCGGTTCCCGGCTGAAGCCGTGCCCTGAGTTTTTACATTTCAGAGGGCGGATAGATCCAAATCTTCGGAACGCGCAGTTTTCTGGAGTCACCGCTCTGATGCTTTGCATCAAGGCCCGACTTTTAGTCGGGCCATCTCGGACTGAAAGTCCGGGAAGCGGGCTTTCAAATTCGCTTCCCGGGGGACTTAAGAGTGTGCGTGAGAACCCAATTCCAAGTCACCGCGCTCATGCTTTGTATCAGGGCACGGCTTCAGCCGTGCCGCAATGGTTGGGTCTGATGAGGGCTTTAGCCCCTGGGCTACGTCTTCCCTTTTTGAAGGGCACAGGCTTCAGCCCGTACGTTAACTACCCAACATACGGACTTAAGGCGCATAGGGCGCATAAGGCGCACACTTCCACCCACGCCAGCCCTGACATGATTGCTTTTTTAACCATCAAGCCCTTGTCTCAGGAAGTACGCACACCTATAACTGCATCAGGAGCAGCCGTGCAGGGTAACGGAATACACACACAGGAGAACACTCCGGCACTCCTGCTGCACGGTCTGCGCAAATCCTTCGCAGATGTAGTGGCAGTGGACCGTCTCGACCTCGAAGTCACGCGCGGAGAATGTTTTGGGCTGCTGGGGCCGAACGGAGCAGGGAAGACCACGACCATTGAAATTTGCGAGGGCCTGACCGCTCCTGATGAAGGCACAGTCGAGCTGTTCGGCCTGAACTGGGCCACCGGCGAAAAACTTCTACGCCAACGCATCGGCATTCAGCTGCAGGAGACGCAATTTCCTGACAAGCTCACCGTAGATGAGACACTACGGCTGTTTCGTAGCTTTTTTCACCGCGGCATTTCGGTAGAGCAGTCCATCAAGACAGCCCAGTTGGAAGAGAAGCGCCACGCACGCGTGGGGACGCTCTCCGGCGGCCAAAAGCAACGGCTCGCCATGGCCTGTGCTCTGGTAGGCGATCCTGAGCTGCTGTTTCTCGATGAGCCAACCACGGGGCTGGATCCGCAGGCACGCCGCCACCTATGGGACTTGGTGGATAGCCTGAAGCAGGCCGGGCGCACCATTATTCTCACCACCCACTATATGGATGAGGCAGAGAGACTGTGTGACCGGGTCGCGATCATGGATCACGGGCGGATCATCGCACTCGACAGTCCAGAACGCCTGATCGCCTCAGTCGGTGGAGAGCACATCGTGGAGTTTGCCATCGCTGGCAACGATGGTGCCCACGGCGTGGTCAATCCCCATCTGTTGACAGGGATTGCGGGGGTTCAGTCGCACCGTGTGGATGCAGGCGTGCACCAGCTTTCTGTGCGCGAGTTGCACACCACCGTGCCGCTTATCTTTGCCACGCTGACCGGCCAGGGCCTCGACCTGAGCGAATTTCGCACCCACTCCGCCACCCTCGAAGATGTCTTTGTCGGGCTCACAGGAAGGAATTTGCGCGATGAGTAGGCTCGAGCAAAGCAGCCTGTATCAATTGACTATGATTCGCCTTCGGCTTTTCTGGCGCGAGCCGGAGGCGATCTTCTGGATCTTCGTTTTCCCCATCTTGTTGGCGGTGGGTTTGGGGCTTGCCTTTCGCAATCGCCCCCCGGATGTGTTGCAGGTGGGCGCGACCACGGCGCAACTTACCCGCGAGCTCGCGGCCGACAAGGGGATAACAGCAGCAACTATGAACGAGGCCGACGGCACTCGGGCCTTGGCCACGGGCAGCATTCTGTTGCTTGCCATCCAGACCCCGGATGGGGTTGCATACAAATTCGACGAGACTAATCCCGATGCGCGAACCGCCCGCATGGTGGCGGATCGCGCCATACAAACCGCAGCCGGCCGCCACGAGGTCATTCCTGTCCGGAATCAGTTGGTGCGTGAGACGGGATCGCGCTACATCGATTTCGTGGTGCCCGGCCTGCTGGGCATGAACCTGATGGGATCTGCGATCTGGGGCATGGGCTTTTCGATTGTGGAGTCCCGGCAAAAGAAGCTGCTCAAACGGTTGGTGGCTTCGCCGATGCCGCGCTGGCAATACCTCGCCTCCTACCTGTTGTCGCGGCTGTCGATGTTAGTGATCGAAGTGGTAGGCTTTCTGGGGTTTGCCCGCCTCGTATTTGGAGTGCCGTTTCGCGGCTCGTTGTGGCAATTGGGTTTGCTATGCGTGCTCACTTCGCTGGCATTCTCCGCCCTGGGGCTCTTAATCGCGTCGCGGGCTAAGACTATGGAGGCTGCTTCCGGATTGATGAACCTGGTCATGCTTCCCATGTGGATCTTGTCCGGCGTGTTCTTTTCCGCCAACCGTTTTCCCGCCGTCGTGCAACCCGTGGTACGCGCGCTTCCTCTCACCGCGGCAATCGATGCACTGCGTGGAAATATGTTGCAGGGTATGAACCTCGGCCAGCTAACATTACAGATGGCGATCTTGCTCACCTGGCTGATGGTGTCGTTTGCTATCGCCCTGCGCATCTTTCGCTGGAGATAACGAGTGAAGCGCCTTAAACCCACGGACGTAGTCATCATCGGCAGCGGATGGAGCGGCCTGGTGATGGCCAAAGAGGTAGCAACGCGCACCGCTTTGCAGGTGATTGTTCTGGAGCGTGGTCCGGCGCGCAATATCTCCCAATACGCCGACGGCATGGACGAAATCAATACCCGCCGTGTCGGTCTGTTGCAGAATCCAGCCGACCAGACCATTACTCATCGCCACTCCGTCAAAGATCGCGCTGCCCCCATACGCCAATATGGCTCCTTTACCCCTGGAACCGGAACCGGTGGTACTTCCGAACATTGGGGTGGGATCGCCGACCGGTATCTGCCGGATTTCTTTGTCTTGGCCAGTCATCTACGAGAAAAATTCGGCGCGGCTCGCATGGCGCCGGATTGGACAGTGCAGGACTGGGGCATAACCTACGATGAGTTCGAGAATGATTACTGGCGCGCCGAGCAGTTGATGGGCATCAGCGGCAAGGCAGGGAACCTGCGGGGCCAACTGCAGGAGGGCGGCAATATCTTTGAGGGTCCCCGTCAGCACGAATACCCCACCCCGCCCCTCACCCCAACCTACACCATGGGCTTCTTCCATAATGCGGCCACGCAGTTGGGTTACCATCCTTTCCCGCTTCCCGCCGCTAACCTGAGTCAGGCTTATACCAATCCCGACAACGTATCCCGGCCGGGCTGTGTTTTTTGTGGCTACTGCCCCACCCATGGCTGCATGATTGGCGCCAAGGCGCAGCCAACCAACACCCTCATACCGGTGCTCAGTAGCCGCAATAACTTCTTGCTGCGCAACAACTGCTGGGTGCGGAAGATTGTCCATCGCAATGGAAAAGCCGAAGGCGTGATGTACATGGACGAGAACGGCGAGGAAACTTTTCAGCCCGCCGAGGTGGTCGTGCTCTCGGCATGGACCCCGAACAGCGTTCGGCTCCTCCTGCTATCCGACATTGGTGAAAAGTATGATCCGGTCACCGCCAAGGGAACTCTGGGCAAGAACCTCACCCACCAGGTAACCAGCGGAGGAGCTGGGGTGCTTGTATTTAAGGAGCGCCTGAACCTCTTCATGGGATCGGGGGCGGTCGGGTATGGCATCTCCGATCTCGACGGTGATCTCAAGCAAGAGGTTCCGGAAAAAATATTGCGAGGAGGAACCTTTCTGCGTGGTGCAGCGACCGGCGAAGGCCCTACCGGTTCCTTCGGCCGAATGCCGCGAGGCGTAGTTGCGCGCAACTGGGGTGGGGCCTGGAAGAAGGCTGCCATCGAACACTGGGACAGAGTAGGGCCGGGCGTGGAGATGAGGGGAGAGCATTTTGCTTACCGGCAGAACTTTATGGATTTAGATCCTACCTATACCGACAAATGGGGCGATCCGCTTCTAAGGATGACGTTGGATTGGACAGACTACGAGATGCGCCAGATGGCCTTTGGAGCGCGCATAGCCACGCAGCTCCTGGGGACAATCGCCCAGGTCTCCCAGGCCACATTAGTCAAGGTGGAGCGTCCGGCCGCCTTTCATCACTACAACGCCGCCCAGTACACTACGACCCATATCCAGGGCGGAGCGATCATGGGAACATCTCCCGATCAAAGTGTCGTCAACCCCTGGCTTCAGCATTGGAAAATGCCTAATCTTTTCGTAGTCGGTTCGTCGTCGTTTCCTCAAAATTCTTCCGCCAATCCAACCCTTACCATCGTGGCGGTCAGTCATCGGGCAGCCGACGGATTGATTGATCGCTACTTGAAAAAGCCAGGTCCATTAGCTTAGGAGAAACCGTGAGACGGCGCGAATTCATTCTCATTCCGGCGAAGGCACTCAGTGGCCTGGTGCTGTCCTCCCTGCTGGGAGATCTGGTTCCTCTCGCTGCGCAGGATGCGGTGAAGGTGCCCTTGCGCTTTTTCACTGCTGCGGAAGCGAAAGTGATTCAAGCCGCTTGCGAGCGCATCTTCCCCGGTGACGAGAGTGGGCCTGGAGCAACCGAAGCGGGCGTCGTCATTTATATCGATCGCCAGCTCGCGGGCCCATACGGCAGAGACAAGTATCGTTACACGAAAGGACCGTGGTTCGAATCGGTCCCGGAACATGGCTATCAAGGCAAGGAAACGCCGCAGCAAATCTATCGAACCGGGATAGGACAACTGGGAAATGACTTTGCCGCCGTCTCGCCCGATCAGCAGGATCTGCGTCTGGAGAAAATTCAGGACGAACGCTTCTTTCAGCTACTGCGAGCACACACTGTGGAGGGCATCTTCTGCGATCCGTTGCACGGAGGCAACATCGGCATGGTCGGCTGGAAACTAATCGGATTTCCCGGACCACGCATGAGTTACCGCTATGAAATCGATAAATACTACGGCAAAGCCTACACCGTAGCACCAAAGAGCCTCGAGCAAATCCTCCGTCATCCCGTGAAGGGTGTCGAAGATGAGGAGGGCTAGCGGGGTACCGGTTCTTTACCCCGAGATAAACTGTTCGTTTTCTTTTCACGAGATACTTAAACCATCGGACCCTCTCCTCTGTCGAAAAACGGGAGCACTTGCGAAATCTCCGCTCAACCCGCTCAGAAAGAGAATCGCGCCACAAACTGTAACTGACGCATCCCGGCAAACGTGCCGCCAAGAATATCCGTTATCTGCCCGTTACCCGAGCAATCCACGCAAGTATTCGTGGGATTAGCCAGATTGGCATGGTTGAAGGCATTCTGCGCCTGCACCTCAAGCTTCATGCTTAAGCTCTCGTACAGGTTAAATACCTTGCTGAGTGCGAGATCGGTAGTAAACAGTCCCGGTCCCCAGAAGCCGTTATAGGGGATATCGCCGAATTGTTCGACCTGCGGCCGTTGATACGGACCACTGATCTGCCCATTGGTGGCCAGCGGAGCGACCGGAACGAAATACGTCGCCGAGTGAGTCGCGGTATTCAGAGAACTCGCGCTCTGCGTCTGGGCGTGAAGCAGATTCGGCCGGCAGGGGCCGACCCGTTGTCTCTATCCGATCCACACTCTCCGTAAGAAGGAGTGTAAGGCAACCCGCTGGCCCAGTGCAGGTTTCCGTTCAACGCCAGGCCACCGATGATCTCGTTCGCCCATCCAGGAAGGCTGGAGCCGAACTGTTGCCCGCGCCCAACTGGAATAGCATAGTTTCCGAAGAGTTTAAAGTCGTTGGTCCGGTTGAAGTCGAAGTGCCCCCAGTTCGCGTGTGGATTGATCTCGAAGTAGTTACCGTTGGCCACACCCACCGCACTTGAAAACACGTAGCTTGAATTCAATTGGAGTCCGCGCGAGAAGCGCTTTTCGAGCGTAGCCTGCAACGAGTTGTAGTGCGCGTTTGCCTCATTCGCGTAATAACCGACATATCCCGGACCGCAATATCCATTCTGGGCAAAGAATACGGACCTTTGGCACTGGCTCAAGCCTTCAGCAAAGCCGACCACCGTGTAATCGTTCCAATTAATCCCTCCCCAGGTGGAGTTGGGGATCGAGTGGGTCGACTTGTTGCCAACATAAGCCAGGCTGAAACTGGTGGTTGCATCGAGCTGCTGTTGAAGCGTCAGGTTCCATCCATCTACCTCCGGAATTCTCATCCGGTCCGGTCGCGACGTCGGAGAGATGCCGGGCGGAAGCGGAAGTTGTCCGTTCGCCGGGATGACGTAGGCGTTATTGGGAGCCGAGGGGCCCGTGGCTACATTGAAGACGCTCCCATCAAGATTGCGGGCAGCGTCGTAGACCTCGCCATCAAGCTGGCTCAATTGTTGGTTCTGGAGAACTGGAATCGTCTGGGTTACTAATTGCCCGAAGATGTCGCCAAAGAAACCAGGATCGAACGCCCGGCCATACCCGCCACGAACTACAGTCCTTGGCGTCACCTGGTACGCAAAACCAACGCGCGGTGCAATAAAAGTGAAATTATTTTGAATGTTCAGGTTGAGCCCAATGTTTCCATAACCGGCTACACGAACCGTGTTCGTGTTGAGGTCGTAGAAGCCGCCCATTCCTTTGCCGTTGACCGCCTCGGGGAAATAGATCTCCCAACGTGCCCCAAGATTCAGTGTAAGTTTAGGAGACAATTTCCAATTGTCCTGAACGTAGAAGAACGTCCGGTACTGATGCTCGGTTGCCGTTGTGGACGTACTGAAATAGCGCGACATCTGCGATACGTCACCAAATAGCAGCGAGGCAACCCCTAAACCACCGGGAGTCGAACCAGACGCCGTTGCGGTGCGCTCGGTGGCAAACTGCAGTTGGCCGGTGCGATTTACGTCGCTCGGAATCCGCAACTCCTGAAGATGACGAATCTCCGCCCCGAATTTGACCGAGTGGCGGCCAATGTCACGCGTCCAATCGTTCACAAAGGCATATTCCTGCTCCGTCATGTTGAGCGGGCAGTTGCAATGATTGGCGCCGTTGTTTCCCGAGCCGAGATAGGCAAGCTCACCAATCGAGCTACCGCCGTCACCGATCTCGATCTGTGAAGCGCCACCAGATCCCGGTGCCCCAGTGTTCAAGCCCGTCCAGCCAAGGTTCGTCATGATCGGAGTCGTGCCATCGTATTTAGCCTCCACGAAGGCATAGCGAAAATAGGAAAATCGAACGTCGGTCACCAGCTTGGGCGAAACAGCAATGTCGGTGCCGGCGGCGAGACTATGGTTGCCGCCAGTCTCACTCCCTGCCCAACCACCCACACCAAAACCATTGCCGCCCACCGCGCCCAGGGCGGCGGGAGAGCTCTGGTTGGAACCCAGATAGCCGTACCGGCCAAAGATATGCATGGTCGGTTTCAGCTGGTAATCAATGCGCGTATCGGCTTGGTTGAAGTTGTACACGCCAAACCCGCCAGCCACGTAATTGTTCTGCACCCCTGGCAAACTGGCGGCAGGGATGAGCTTTAGCAGGTTGATAGCGGCTGGCGACAAGCGTGAGTTTGGAATCTGATTGTTGGCAAAAGGTACGCGTCCCACGCCGGTCCGCGCGCCGTCCGCATTCACTGCCCCGCTGTCCGGATCGTAGGCCTGCCCTTGGCCGCCTTGTAGATATTCGCTCAGGTCGCAGTTACTCCCCGCCACACCGGTGCAGGTTGAGTGCACCAGGGCCGTGGGTACTGTGAGCTTGAACGAGTTCCCAACCTTCTGACGCGTTCCTTGATAGTCAGCAAAGAAGAAGAGCTTGTCCCGCTTGATAGGACCGCCGATCGTTCCCCCAAACACGTTGGACAGAGTATTCGGAATATCCGGACCGACCGGATTATTCCCCGGATATTGGGTGAACGGATCTCGCGCTTGCTGAGCGTCACTCCGGCGGTAGTCGTAAGCCGAGCCGTGGAATTTATTCGTGCCCGATTTCGTCTGCATTACGGTCACGCCCGCAACGGCAGCACCGAATTCGGCGTCGTAGTTCTGGTTGATGAACTTCAGCTCCTGAATCGAATCGAGCGGCGGATTGACCACGATTTCGCCGATAAACCCATCTTTGTCGTTGGCCCCATCAAGAACAAAGCCGGCAGAAAAGGGAGATTGGCCATTTGAGGAAATGGGGATCGATCGTTGTGGGTCCTCAGCATTGGCATTGGAAAATGTAGAAGCGGTCGTCGCCGGAGCCAGCAGGACCAGGCTCGTGGTATTCCGCACCAGGTTAGGAGTCTCCTCCACCGTAAGCGTATTCAACGTTGTGGAGACGTCGGCACGATCCGTCTTGAGTTCCGGGGCCTCGGACGTGACTTCAACCGTCTGTGACGCCGTGCCCGGCTTCAACTCGAAATTTACCTGCGATCCGCTGTCTGCCGAGACTGAGATCACTGCCGATTGTTCGGTAGAAAATCCCGAAGCCTCGACCTTTAACTGGTAGTGGTCCGGAATCAGATCGTGAACCAGAAAGGTCCCCGAGTCAGAGGTCGTCACAACTTTTGTCGTGCCCTTGTCCGTGTCGGTGATGGTGATGGTTGCATTGGGAACTACCGCGCCGCTGGGGTCGGTAACCGTTCCGTTGATCGAGCCGAAAATTGCCTGTGCCAGGGTGCGCGAGGGAACCAAAACCAGAAGGACGCTCAGCAACAGCAAAGGTAGCTGCCCCGCAGCGATGCCTTGAGCGGGATGAGCGTCTATGGATGAAACCGAAACCAGCGTCATAAAAACTACCTCCGAATGAATTCCTTGCAGCATCGTGGAAACATGCTGTCAATCCCTGCATGCAACCAGCCTCGAGTCAGCTACAAAGCGTCTGCAGGCGGGAGTTCTAATCGGGTAGAACTTTAGGCAGTCGATGCGGGACGCGAATCCGCCTAAAGTATGACTTTGCACAAAAAAGTTACAGACGAGCAACTCCCGCCAATGGTCTCGTCCCGGCTGCAGGGTGGTACACTCCTTCCTCAAGAACCAAGGTGTCCGGGTCAGGGCGATGGAATGTCTGGTTTCCTAAGCAATCGCGAAAAGGCCTGTCTATCCAGCCGGCGGCGGTATTCGGTGGTGCTCTTCGCCCTATTGCTCGCGTTGTCCACCCATCGGTGCCCCCTGGCGCTTGCCTGGGCGGGAAAGGCCGCGGTTGGCGCCGCAACCGCCGCTCCGGTCGAAAAATACACCCGGCGCATCTGGCGCGTTCAAGATGGTCTTCCGGAAGATACGGTGCAGGCGATCCAGCAATCTCCGGATGGGTATCTATGGATAGGCACGACCGCCGGATTGGTGCGTTTTGATGGATCACACTTCCATCTCTATGACCACGCCACAACCCCGGCTCTGGCCGACAATAGCGTCTTCTGCGTACTGAGCGCGCGCGATGGCAGCTTGTGGATCGGCACCGAAGGCGGGGGCCTGGTGCATTTCAAGGATGGAGTCTTTCGCGCCTATACCCAGGCGGACGGTTTGAGCAACGGCTTCGTGCGTAGTTTGATCGAGGATAGCCAGGGTCGTATTTGGATCGGCACCGACAACGGCCTCTTCCAGATGGTGAACGACAAATTACGTCAAGTTGATACCTCTCCCTATGCATCCGCCTTTGCCGTCCATTCAATGATTGAGGACCGTGAGCACCGGGTGTGGGTGGGCGGCTCGGCCCTCCTGGTGTTCGATCAAGCTGGGGTCAATGAGAAGCAGTTGCCAGGCCAAGACAGCGAGAATCGTGTGAAGTCGATCCTCGAGACGCAGGATGGAACCATCTGGGTGGGCACGGTGGGCGGCCTCGCCCGGCTGGTCAAAGGAAAATTCGAACCGGTTACGCAAATAAAAGGAACGGTGCGCACCCTCCGCCAGACCAGCGACGGAGCCCTGTGGATTGGCAGCATCGGGCACGGCCTTTATCGCTACGTCCACGGTGACCTTTCCGTCCACGGTGACCTTTCCCATTGGACCAGCGCCGACCTCTTGCCCAGCAATACTGTCCTCAGCCTCTTCGAAGACGCGGAGCAGCAGGTCTGGGTCGGTACGCAGGAAGGTATGGTGCGCTTGAGCAAGACACCAGTGAGCGTGCTGCGGCTGCCTGGGGATTCCGATCCCGACATTGGCACTATCTCGGCCGACCCTAACGGAACCATTTGGGCGGTTTCATCGGGCGTCTTCGCCATCCGCGATGGAGTGGCCAAGCCGTATAAGTTTCCCAACTTACCCGATGTGCCAATCCGGAATATCTTCCGGGATCGCACCGGCGATCTTTGGATTGGCACCGATGGCAGCGGCGTCTACCGCCTTACTCGCGCCGGTGTGGTTCGCTACACCGCCCCGGGGAGACTGATCAATAATTTTGTGCGCGCCTTTATGCAAAGCCGGGATGGCGCCATGTGGATAGCCACCGATGAAGGAGTAAGCCGCATCGCCGGCAAGGATACCCAGAACTACCGAATGAGCAATGGCTTGGCCTACTTCAGTACCCGCGCGCTGGTTGAGGACAGCAATGGAGACATCTGGATCGGGACCGATCACGGTCTCAGCCACCTGCACGCCGGCGCTTTCGTGCACGATGCTGCCACAGCTGCGCTGGCGGAGGAAAAGGTTTGGTCGATTCTGGAAGATAAGAACGGGGCTCTGTGGTTTGGCACCCGCAGCCATGGCCTGTTTCGCTATCAAGAAGGAAAGATCACGCTGTATACCACGGCCCAGGGTCTGGCGAACAACAGCATCTATCAGCTGCTCGCCGATCGGCTCGGCTCTTTGTGGCTCAGTGGCCCAACCACTATCTCTTCGTTCCCGTTGCCGTCGCAGGGGCCGGACGGGGAATCGCATCTCAAGGTGAACGTCTACGAGCCTCCCTACGACACCATCCCAGCGCAGATGTACGGTGGGCGGCAGCCTGCCGGCTGCGTGGGCCGGGATGGCGCAATCTGGTTCGCTAGCAGCCGGGGCGCAGTGCGCGTACTTCCCCAACCACGACCCCATGTAGCGCCGCCACGGGCCCTGCTCACTGGAATCAAGGCCGATGGCCGCGAGTTGCCTCTTTCTTCATCACTGGTTTTCCCGGCATCGTTATCCCGGCTGGAAATCGCCTTTGCGCCCCTGTTGCTGCGTTCCCAGGAAGACGTTCGCTTCCGCTACCGGCTGGAGGGGTTTGACCAGGACTGGATCTACGCCGGCACCAGCCGCGTTGCCAGTTACACCAACCTGCCCGCAGGTAAGTATCAATTTCACGTCGTCGCTTTCGAAGTAAACAATCCGTCGGCAGTCTCGGAAGTGTCTTTTGGTCTGCAAAAGAAACCCCACTTCTATGGCACCTGGTGGTTCCTCACTCTCTGCCTGCTGGTGGCGGGGCTACTGATTTTGGTTATCTACCAGTCGCGTATCCGCTCCTTACGGCTTCGCTTCAAAGCCGTTCTCGAAGAACGCAACCGCCTGGCGCGGGAAATGCATGACACCGTGATCCAGGGATGCACCAGCATCTCGGCGCTGCTCGAAGCCATCTCCAGCTTGCGGCGCGAGAACCTCACTTTGCAGGAAAATCTTCTCGACCATGCCCGCATGCAGGTCCGTTCCACCATCGACGAAGCGCGGCAAGCAGTGTGGAACCTGCGTCACAAAGAGGATTCCGTCGCCGACCTCGGCATCTCGGCCGCTGCCATCGCGACCCGAACCAGCGAGGAATTCGGAATCGCGGTGCACTGCACGGAAGAGGGCCGCCCCTTCAGTGTGCGCGGCTCGTTGGCCCGTGAGCTACTCATGGTGATTCGAGAGGCGGTCTACAACGGTGCATTGCACGGACGCCCTCGAAGCATCCAGATCAAACTGGTCTACACCCGCGATGAACTCGACAGTAGCGTCAGCGACGATGGATGCGGGTTTGACACCACCGCGCGCAAGGCGGAGGATGCGCAACACTATGGAATCAAAGGCATGCGCGAACGGGTGGAACGCATGGGTGGCCGCATTCACATCGTCAGCGCACCGCAGCGAGGCACCACTGTCTCCTTCAATGTTCGGCGTTCCCATCTACAATCCCCGGCTGTCGAGGACACCATACCGATATGAGCGATGAACAGAAGATTAAAATTCTCATCTGCGACGATCACCCGATCATGCGCTTCGGCATTGCCGCCATCATTCAGTCTCAGCCGAACATGACCGTAGCCGCCCAGGCGGGGACTGCCGAGGAAGCGTTTCGTCTGTTCTGGGAACATCGGCCCGATATCACTCTGATGGATCTCAGGCTTCCCGATAAGAGCGGGGTGGATGTCATTCGCGCCGTACGGCGAAATGCTCCCCAGGCGCGTTTCATCGTGCTCACCACCTACGAAGGCGACGAGGATATCCATCAGGCGCTGGAAGCCGGTGCGATGGGGTACCTCATCAAGGGTATGCCCCACGAAGTACTAATGGAAGCCTTGCGCAAGGTACATGCCGGCCGCAATTTCCTGCCTCCGCCCGTCACGCGCGCCCTGGCTTCGCGCATGCCGGATGGTGAGCTCAGCACCCGGGAGCGTGAGGTGCTCTCGTTGCTGGTTCGCGGGAAGAGCAATCGGGAAATCGCGGACGAGTTGTCCATCAAAGAGGCCACCGTTAAATCGCACGTGAGTGTCATACTGATGCGCCTGAACGTGGCCGACCGCACCCAGGCGGTGGTTGCCGCTCTGCAGCGCGGACTGGCCCATCTCTAGTTTCAAAGTGAGTCTACCGGTACAATCGGGCATATCTGCCAAGGCCACCGTAAGCTGACCCGAAAACTCATGTCAGGATCGCCCAACCCTGCTTCGCCGAAGTCCGCCAATCCCCTGTGGGGACCATACCTCAGCGAACGCCAGTGGGGCACGGTCCGCGAAGATTATTCCGCCAACGGCGATGCGTGGAACTACTTTCCTCACGACCATGCGCGCAGCCGCGCGTACCGATGGGGCGAAGATGGTCTGGCCGGAATCAGCGACGAACAGCAAAGGTTGTGCTTCGCCCTCGCGCTGTGGAACGGGCGAGACCCTATCTTGAAAGAGCGTTTGTTCGGCCTTACCAACGGCGAGGGCAACCACGGTGAGGACGTCAAGGAATATTACTATTACCTGGACGCTGCGCCGGACCACTCCTACCTGAAAATGCTTTATAAGTACCCCCAGGCCGCCTACCCATACGAGCGGTTGGTGCAGGAGAACCGCAGTCGCGGACTGGGGGACAACGAATTCGAACTGATCGATACCGGGGTTTTCGACGAAGATCGCTACTGGGACGTTTTCGTCGAGTATTTCCAGGCTGCTCCGGACGACATCCTGGTACAGATAACTGTTTGCAATCGCGGCCCCGAGGCCGCTGGATTGCACCTGCTTCCTCAATTATGGTTCCGCAACACCTGGTCGTGGAATCCACCGGCGAGCAAGCCGGCAATCAGCGCAAGAGGTTCGGTCCTGGTCGCGGAACATCCCGACCTGGGCAGCTATTACTTCTACGCCGAGGACCAGGCGGAACTCCTGTTCTGCGAGAACGAGACCAATGGCGTACGCCTCTATGGCACCCCGTCCCGGGGTTATTTCAAAGATGCCTTCCACGACTATCTGGTGCATGGCATTCAAGCGGCGGTGAACCCCGCGCTGCGCGGTTCCAAGGCGTGTGCGCACCTCACTATGCAGGTCGCCGCCGGCGCCTGTGCAAGGTTTCGCCTGCGGCTCTCTCGCCTGGAGAATCCAGCGCCCTTTGCCGGCTTCGATCAACTGACAGCCGCCCGAATCCGCGAATGCGATGATTTCTACGCTGACATTCAGTCCGGTCTGGACGATGCAGATGCTCGCCTGGTGCAGCGGCAGGCTTTTGCCGGGATGATCTGGAACAAACAATATTACGAATACGATGTTCGCCGCTGGCTGGCGGGCGATTCCAGCTCTCCACCTCCACCCGCGGAACGGACGTACGGTCGCAACGCAGAATGGCAACATCTCAATAGTGGAAATATTTTGTCCATGCCGGACAAGTGGGAGTATCCGTGGTTTGCGTCATGGGACCTGGCGTTTCATGCCGTCACCTTCGCCCTGATCGATCCGGAATTCGCCAAGCACCAACTCATCGAACTGTTGCATGTCTGGTCTCTTCATCCCAACGGCCAGCTTCCGGCTTACGAGTGGAACTTCTCCGACGCCAATCCGCCGGTGCACGGATGGGCCTCCTGGCGTGTCTTCGAGCTTGACCGCAAGTATCGGCGTAAACAAAACCCAAATGATCCCGGAGACCTGGCCTTTCTCCAGCGTATTTTCCAGAAGTTACTGCTTAATTTCACCTGGTGGGTCAACCAGAAGGACCTCCACGGGCGCGACCTCTTTCAAGGCGGCTTTCTCGGCCTGGACAACATAGGCGTTTTCAATCGCGACCAGGCGTTGCCCAACGGCGCCTATCTGAGCCAATCGGATGGCACCAGTTGGATGGCCATGTACACCCTGTCGTTGATGCGGATTGCTCTTGAACTGGCGCAGCACGACATGGCTTACGATGATATGGCGACCAAGTTCTTCGAGCACTTCCTCTATATTGCCCAGGCAATGACCGATATGGGCGGCCGGGGCGTCGGACTTTGGGACGAAGAAGAGAGCTTTTACTACGACGTGCTCAATTTGTCGAGCGGCCAGACCGTGACGTTGCGGGTCCGCTCAATGGTTGGCTTGATCCCACTGTTTGCCGTCGAGACTTTGGATCCTAAACTACTGGCAAGGGTTCCCGGGTTCAACCGGCGCATGGAGTGGTTTCTTACTTACAGGCCCGACCTTGCCCTACTGGTATCACGCTGGACCGTACCCGGCATAGGCGAGCGAAAGCTGCTCTCGCTGCTCCGTGGACATCGCATGAAGGCGCTGTTGCGGAGAATGCTCGATCCCAACGAGTTTCTTTCCGATTACGGTGTCCGTTCTGTGTCGCGATATCATCTCCAGCAGCCGTACGTATTATCAGCAGGCGACCATGTGCCGAGCGTGGACTACGAGCCGGCCGAGTCTCGTTCAAGGCTGTTTGGGGGTAACTCAAACTGGCGCGGCCCAATATGGTTTCCGGTTAATTTTCTGATCATCGAATCCCTACAGAAGTTTCACCACTACTACGGCGACGATTTCAAGATCGAGTTCCCAACGGGTTCGGGAATATTTATCACCATCGATGAGGTTGCCGCCGAACTCACCAAACGCCTGACGAAAATTTTCCTTAAAAACAGTGTAGGGGAGCGCCAGGTAAATGCCCTCTATCCCCGTTTCCAGAAAGACGAACACTTCCGTGATTACGTGCCTTTCTACGAGTACTTTGATGGAGACAACGGCAGGGGGGCGGGTGCTTCCCACCAGACAGGATGGACCGGGATCATCGCCAAGCTATTGGAGCCTCGTGCAGGTTATGAACTTGCCCTAGAAACTGAAGCCAACCAAAGCCCTTGAAAGGAATTTACATGTCACTCGCGAACAAAGTTGCGATCGTTACTGGCGGCAACAGTGGTATCGGCAAAGCCGTTGCCCTCGAGCTTGCAAAACAGGGTGCAAGTCTGGTCATCGATTTCGTCTCTCATCCGGACGCGGCGGATGCGGTCGAAGCACAAATCAAAGCGTTAGGTGGAAAGGCTATCGGCGTCCAGGCGGACGTCAGCAAATTGGATGACCTGCAGCGTCTGTTTGCCGCGGCCGTCGATAACTTTGGACATGTCGACATTATGGTGAATAATGCCGGAGTAGAAACTCGTACCTCGATTCTCGACACCACCGAATCCCAATATGACAAAGTGCTCGACATCAATCTAAAGAGTGCGTTCTTCGGCACCCAGCTGGCCGCGAAACAGATGATCAAGCAGGGCGGCGGGGGGCGAATCATTAATATGACTTCCATCCACGAAGACTGGCCCATGCCCGGCAACACGGCCTATTGCCTCTCCAAGGGAGGCATGCGCATGTTGACCCGCACCGCGGCCGTGGAACTCGCTGCCCACAATATTCTCGTGGTTGGCGTGGCGCCGGGCGCGGTTGCCACCCCGATCAATCTTTCCACCATGACCGATCCAGCGCTCTTGCAGAAATTGAACGCTGCCATTCCCCTTGGCCGCATGGCGAAGCCTGAAGAAATCGCCACTGTGGTGGCCTTTCTGGCTGGAGACGGGGCCAGTTACATCACCGCGACCACGATCATCACCGACGGCGGTATGATGCAGAGCAGTCCCGGCCTGTAGCGGAGGTACGCTGATGATCGTCCTCATCCGTGCATGGCTCGCGTGCTCGATTCTCGCGGTTACGCTTTGCATCGCGGAGGGTCCGGCTAATGCACAGAACTCTACCGTCACCTGGTCGCGCCAGATTGCCTCGCTGGTTTACAACAACTGCACCACTTGTCACCATCCTGCGGGTGCGGGCCCGTTCAGCCTGCTCACATATGAGGACGCTCGGCGTTGGGCCGCGCAGATGGCCGTCGTCACCTCGTCCCGTTATATGCCGCCCTGGCTCCCGGAACCTGGTTTCGGAGACTTTGCCGACGAGCGGAGACTCACCAATGACGAGATAGCCCTAATCGCCAAATGGGCAGAGACTGGCATGGCGCAAGGCGATCCGTCCGCTGCCCCGCCGGCGCCGAAATACAGCGAAACCTGGCAATTCGGTACACCTGATTTAATCCTGAAGGTGGAACAGCCGTTCACGTTGCCTGCTTCCGGAACCGATGTCTTTCGCAACTTCGTTCTGCCCTATCCGCTGAGACAGACGCATTACATTCGCGCTATGGAGATCCGCCCAGCCGCACCGCAGATCGTTCACCACGCCAACATTCTCATCGATCGTACGGCGTCCTTTCGCCGTGCGCACCCGGCGCAATGGAAAGAGGGTGTTCCGGGAATGGAGCTTGAGGTGGATACGGGCAACGACTTCGACCCCGATAGTAATTTTCTGTTTTGGAAGCCGGACACGCCAGTGTTGATTGAGCCGGAGAGTATGCCCTGGAGACTCGACCCGGGCAATGACCTGATCCTTAATATGCATCTGAAACCTTCGGGCAAGCAGGAGATGGCCGCGGCGCAAATAGGCCTTTACTTTACCGATCAGCCGCCATCGAAACAGCCAATGTTGCTGCAGCTGGAACACGACGCCGCGCTGGACATTCCCGCTGGAGAACGCAACTTTGTCGTAGAGGATGCTCTGCGGCTCCCCGTAGACGTGGACGTTCTCGGTATCTACCCCCACGCGCACTACCTCGGAAAACGTATGGAGGCGTGGGCGACGCTCCCCGATCAGCAGAAGAAGTGGTTGATCCTGATTTCCAATTGGGACATCGACCGGCAATCGGTATACCGTTATCGAAAGCCGGTGTTTCTGCCGAAAGGCTCAGTTGTGCACATGCGCTATACGTACGACAACTCTTCCGGCAACCCACATAATCCCCACAACCCTCCGGTGCGCGTGAAAGCAGGGAACCGCTCGGAAGACGAGATGGCTCATCTTTGGCTGCAGGTCTTGCCAGTAAATGTCTCCGCTGATGGACCCGATCCGAGGTTGCTGCTGGAGGAGGCGTGGATGCGGAACTGGCTGAGTAAGGATCCGAGCGATATCATTCCCCTCTATAACCTTGCGTCCGCACTGGCCGGCCAAGGCAAGTATCAGGATGCCATCGTCGCTTATCGGCATGCGCTTACGTTGCATCATGGTGATGAACGTACACTGAATGAACTCGGGGCCGCGCTGGAGAACTCCGGAGATTGGCAGCAGGCGCAGAAGGTCTTCTTGCAGGACATTGCGGCGCATCCGCAGACGTGCAATGCACGCTTCAATCTCGCCCGTTCTGACCTGAAGCATGATCAGGCGAGTGGCGCCGAGGAGCAGTTTCGTACCATGCTTGCGCAATGTCCGGCCG
Source organism: uncultured Acidobacteriaceae bacterium (assembly GCA_963717225.1). GTDB lineage: Bacteria > Acidobacteriota > Terriglobia > Terriglobales > Acidobacteriaceae > PALSA-350. The sequence continues at coordinate 1,117,012 of CAVQWB010000019.1, forward strand.
ACGCGACGATCCACAGCGGGCTTGGAGCCGCCCTGGAGAGTGAAGGCCACTCTGAGGCCGCGGAAGCCGAGTTTCGCACAGCCCTGCAGATCGATGCACACGATTTCACCGCTCTTTTCAACCTGGGCAGCTTGGCTCTTCAGGCCAATCAACCGCAGCAGGCTGCGAAACTTCTCGAAGGCGCTGTTCAACAGCGGCCCAAGGACGCGGATGCACATCAGCAACTCGCAGAGGCGTACGCGTTGTCTGGACGGATCGACGACGCGGTTGCGCAGCTGCGCGAGGCGATCGCACTGTCGCCGGCCAATCCTGACCTGCATGCGCTGTTGTCGCAGACGCTGGCCAGCACTGGGCAACTGGAGCAGGCGATTGCAGAACGAAAAGCAGCACTTCATCTGCGCGCCACCGACGCCGACGACTGGAACAATCTGGGTGTGCTTGAAGCAAGGGCGGGAAGGATCACGGAAGCACGTGAGGATTTCCTGCATGCTCTGCAACTCGAACCCAATCATGCACAGGCGCGCACCAATCTGCAGCGTCTCCCGCACTCCTGAAGAATCCGCGTGAGAACTAAATACTCTAGACTCAGGAACGAAGGGGTAGGTATTTCAACTGAGTTTGGTTTTGTATCAGGGCACGACTTTAGTCGGGCCATAAACCTTTGAAGCGTGTGCGAGAACTCTGCTCTAAGTCCCGAAGGGACGTCTGAACATAGCCCAGGACGACAGTCCTGGGTAGAAATAAACAATCCGACCAGTCCCGTAAGGGACGGTTGAACACAGGGGACGAGGTTTCAGCCGTCCCTGGCGGGACTAGTCCAGCTTTTTCTGTTAACCCAGGACTCACGTCCTGGGCTAAGTTCAGCCGTCCATTCGGGGCTAGAGCTTCTTTACCCTGCTTTAGCCCCTGTTATGGCAGTAACCATGCGGCTACACTTACCTGGCAAAGAAAGAACGCAGGGGCTAAAGCCCAGATCTTTGTCGGGCCCTGATACAAAGCACCAGCGCGGTGACTCCGGAAAAATTCGCGCATTCCGCAGATATCGACCGGAGCGAAGCGCAGTGGAGAGATCTGCGGTTTCCATATTGAGTTAATGTTTCAGCAATCCCTGAGCATTCATCCACTCGAGGAAAAGCTCCGTCCAGCCGGAGACCGGGGCTGGATTCGTCTTGCGTACACCAAAGCCATGTCCCACACCTGCATAAATATGGAGCTCGGTGGATACGTGGAGACGGCTCAAAGCCAGATAGAGTTCCGGCAGACCCTGTGAGATATCCGGCCGGTCATCGCCCCCGCAGGCCAGGAAGGCCCGAGGCGTCTGCGCAGTGAGCCGGGGATCACGAGGAATAGCTGGATACAGCAGCGCTTGAAAGTCGGGCTTCGAGCTCCAACGCTCTACGGGATCCTCGGAGGAGGGCAAACCGGAGTCATAGCGAGTGCTTGCCAGCGCCGCCAGCTCGCCTCCGGCGGAAAACCCCATCACACCAATGCGTGCCGGATCGACGCCCCACTCCTTGCTGCGACTGCGCACCAGGCGGATAGCACGCTGCATATCGCCTAGCTCGGTTCCTTCGACGGTGTACTTCGAGTTGGCTTCTCGGGCCAGCCGGTACTTCAATACGAAGGCTGCGACCCCATGGCTGCTGAGCCATTCGCCGACGGCATAGCCCTCGTGATCCATCCACAGTTCGCGGTGACCGCCGCCCGGCGCAACGATGACCGCCGCTCCCGTGGCCACATTTGCCGCAGGAAGATAGGAAAGGAGAGTGGGCTCCTGAATATTGGAGATGATGTGCTCTCCGTCGGGATTGAGCCGAACGGTTTCCGGGGCCGTGTTTCCTTCCCCGCCGGGAGCGCCTTTAGGCCAAAGCTTTATTGGCGTTTGCTGCGCCGATGCGAAGCCGAACGCAGAGCAAATCAATAGCACGGCAAGTATGCTTCGGAAATTCTTAGCGGTGCGCAAACGAGTCCTCCCCATTTCAGCGAGTGATATTGATTAAATACCACGTTGCGGTTGTACCGCCGAGTAGTACCTTCCAGCCGCACTGGGTATCAGGCGCAACCGGGGATATACGGCACTCCTACTAAAGTCGGTATCGCACGTCTCGCCGGGCATATATGCTTCGTTACCGTTCACTGAAAGGCCTATTCATGTCCTATCGTCCGACGCGCCGTGACTTCCTCGGGGATGCCGCCAAGGCCGCTTCCGCATGGAAGCTTGACCTTTCCGCACTCCCCGGGTCCGCTGTGCCTGCTCAGCCGGAGCGAAGATCGAATTTCGACTTGCAGTGGAAGTTTTTGAAGGGCGACACAGAGGGCGCGCAATCTCCCGACTTTAAAGACGGCAGTTGGAGAACGCTTGCTCTACCTCACGACTGGAGCATTGAAGGTCCTCTTAGCCAGGACGCTCCAGCTGGGGGTACGGGAGCTTACCTGCCCACTGGGATTGGGTGGTACCGGAAACAGTTCACCCTTCCGGCGGCTACGCTAGGCAAACGTGTTGTGTTGCAATTCGATGGCGTGTACCAGCGCAGTGAAGTGTGGATCAACGGCGTATCGCTGGGAATGTGGCCGTATGGGTTCACCACCTTTTCCTATGACCTGACACCGCACCTTAAGCAAGTGGGAAGGCCAAACCAGGTCGCTGTGCGTGTCGACAACTCTCTCCAGCCGAACTGCCGCTGGTACACCGGCTCGGGTATTTACCGGCACACCTGGCTCATCATCACCGATCCCATTCACTTGGCCCAATGGGGGACAGTCGTTACCACGCCATCGATTTCCCCGCAAAGCGCCTCGGTCGAGATTGCGACGCGGGTGGTAAATGAAAGCGACGCTGACGCTTCCTGTGATCTGACAACAGAAATACTGGATCAGAAGGGAACGGTAGTACAGCAAGGCAGCAGCACGATGTCGATTCAAGCCAAAGGCGACGTCACCTTCAGTCAACATTTGCTGGTTGCGTCGCCGGCCTTATGGTCTGTTTCCACGCCAAATCTCTACACCTTGCGCAGCAGCCTGCGATCGCGCGGACAGCAGCTCGATCAGGATGGGACGATCTTCGGCATACGGGAGGTCAAATTTGATGTGGACAGAGGTTTTCTGCTGAACGGAGAACACGTCAAGATGAACGGTGTCTGCATCCACGGCGACTGTGGTTCGGTGGGTACGGCGGTACCGGAGCGGATGTGGGAGCGGCGATTGGAGCTGCTGAAACAGATGGGCTGCAACAGCATCCGGCTGAGCCACAATCCTCCGGCACCCGAGCTTCTCGATCTGCTCGATAAGATGGGTTTCCTGGTCATGGCCGAGGCTTTCGACGAATGGAAACAACCAAAGTTGCAGACGCCGCTCTACGGTTATCATAAATATTTCGATGAGTGGTCGGCGCGCGATATGACGGCGATGATCGAGCGGGACCGGAATCACCCATCGATCGTGATTTGGAGTGCGGGCAACGAAATGCCCGACCAGAGCGATCCTCAGGGTCCGCAGACTCTACAGACGCTTCTCGACATCATGCGCAGTAAAGATCCGACACGGCTGGTGACGGCCGCATGCGACCAGATCGCCGCGGAGCCCAAGGCAGCCTTGCCGGAGTTCCTGGAGAAACTCGATGTCGTCGGTTACAACTATGTGGATCGCTGGCGAGACCGCCGGGAGAAGTTTTACGCGATCGATCGCCATGACTATCCAAAGCGGCGGTTTATCGGCACCGAAACCAGTTCGATCTTTGGTCCGCGCGGTGCCTACGCGGCTGAAACGCCCGAGGACCCCTTCTTTGGCAGGGCCTCTAATACAGCCATCGAGGTGGAGCAGCTGCAGAAGTTTATCCAGACCTATGACTACGTAAGCGGCGACTTTATCTGGACGGGTATTGATTATTTGGGGGAAGCCCGTTGGCCGGCGAAAATTGCTTCCAGCGGCGCCCTGGACACGTGCGCATTCCCTAAAGATGCCTACTACTTCTATCAAAGCAGATGGACAACAGAGCCGGTGCTTCATCTCTTTCCGCACTGGAACTGGGCTGGAAGAGAAGGCAAAGTCATCACCGTGACCTGTTACACCAACTGCGACACCGTGGAGCTATTTCTCAACGGCAACAGTCTTGGTGTTAAAGGATATGCGTTTCCTCGTCCCGGCATGGTGGGCACCTATGGAAACTATCCTGCGCGCGCCAAGGCCCTGCAGACGACGGCCGATCTTCACCTGTCATGGGATGTTCCGTTTACCGCGGGAACATTGACTGCCAAGGGAGTGAGAGATGGCAAGGTGATCCGGACGGTTGAGATGACAACGACGGGCAGTCCGGCGAAGCTGGCTCTGACCGTAGATCGGCCGCTGATCTCCAGAAGATCCAGCGAAGTTGCCCATGTCACAGTCCAGGTTTTAGACCAGGAGGGGAGGGTTGTTCCCACTGCAAACGACGAGATCACGTTCGCGCTAACTGGCGCCGGCCGAATCCTCGGCATAGACAATGGACAACCCGATAGTCACGAGAGCTACCAGGGGCCAAGCCGTAGAGCGTTCCATGGAGTGGCTCTTGTTGTTGTTCAATCGAGTGGCGTCCCGGGCACGGTGACACTGTCGGCAACGTCTCCCGCGCTTGCGGCGGCAAAGATCGGAATAGAAGTCAGCTAGGCTTGTTTGGCTGGATCGTCCGCTTTGCTGAAAGCAGCGAGCCAGCGGGAGGTAAATCCGGTAAGCCTCTTGCGCACGACCGCGGTAAATTCAGGCTCCTCCGTATTCTGAAGAGCGTTGACGAGTTCATAGTGTTCTCTGCCCATCGATCCGGTTAACGGAGCACCACTGGCCAGCACGACAAATATGAAGAGAGGCGCCATCAGGCGGTCCAGAGTTTCGGCGAGGTAAGGATTCCCGGAGAGTGCCCAGCATTGCCGGTGAAATGCGTAATCGAGCTCCAGGAATTGGCGTCGATCGCCTCTTTCCCCTGCTTCCACTACTTTCGCGATCTGGCGGCTGAGTTCCCGGAGATCGTTTTCCGTTACCCGGGGCTTTGCCCACTGCAACGCCAACAGTTCCAGTTCCACGCGTAGGGTATAAAGCTGGCGAACTTCTTCCGTCGTAAATTGGGTGACAAATGTGCCGGTGTTCGTCACCCGGCGGACGAAACCTTGCCCCTGCAGAGAAATCAGGGCCTCGCGAACGACGGGGGTTCCCACTTTCATCTGCCGAGCCAGCTCCCGTTCCACAATGGCGTCGCCCGGCTTGAGCTGGCCGGCGAAGAAGGCGTCTTTGAGCGCGTTGATGACGCGATCGCTTAAGGAAAGTGGTTCAATTTCCGCAAAGGTGGGCATAAAACCCCTCCAATGAACTGTTGCTCGTTCATTTATCATCGCAGCACCACGAGGCGCTCGCAACACCTGGCGCCTAGCCACAAACAGTCGGTTTGTGTACACTTCTCCCGTCGCGCCATCGGTACGGTGATAGATCAATTATCAGGCTGTCGTAGCAAAGGGAAAGAGGTCCCGATTGGCGCGTCCAACCCGTGTCCGTTACATCGTGTTAGGGCTGACGATCGCTGCTTACATGATCACCTACATTGATCGGGTCGTCATCTCCTCAGCGGTTCCGTCCATTCAGAAGGAGTTTGGGTTCTCCATCGTCACCATGGGATGGATCTTGAGCTCGTTCCAATGGGCCTATGCTCTGTTCCAGATACCAGGTGGTTGGCTGGGTGACCGTATCGGCCCCCGGCGGGCGATGACGCTGATTGTGAGCTGGTGGTCACTGTTTACCTGCGCCACGGTCTTCGCCTGGAGTGCCGGGTCAATGGCGTTGATCCGCTTCTTGTTTGGTATGGGCGAGGCGGGGGCCTTTCCCATTGCTACCAGGTCGCTTTCGCGGTGGATGTTGCCCACGGAGCGCGGTTTGGCCCAGGGCGCCACGCACGCCGGTTCCCGGCTGGGAGGCGCGATTACACCGGCGTTGGTAGTCCTGATCATCGTTCGCTACGGTTGGCGGGCGGCCTTCCTATGTTGCGGCGCGCTGGGATTGATATGGGCTGCTGTGTGGTGTTGGTACTACCGCAATACTCCGGATGAGCACGCGTCAGTCAACGCTGAAGAACGCGAGCTGATACGTTCTTCGCTGGAACTCGCGCGCGGCGCCAGGAGCTTGCAGAATGTCCCCTGGAAACGCATCGTTTCGAGTCCGCAGATGTGGCTTCTTTCGGCCATGTATTTCTGCTACGCGTACAACTTGTCGGTGTACCTGGTCTGGTTTCCAAAGTATTTGAATGACCATCGTGGATTCAATCTTAAGCAGATGGGTTTTTACGCTAGTCTCCCACTATTGGCTGGGACGGTCGGAGATGTCTTCGGAGGATGGTTTTCCGACCTGTTGGCAAAGTGGTCTGGCGATTTGAAGACAGCTCGGCGCGCGGTGGGTGCCGGCGGATTTCTGCTTTCGGCTCTGTGTATCGTGCCTGCCTGCCTCACGACCAACTCTCTCACTTCGGTGTGGCTCTCCTGCGTGGCGATGTTTGGTCTGGAGTCGACGGTTGGGGTTTCATGGGCGATTACGCTCGATATCGGCGCTGATTCCGCAGGAGCGGTTTCGGCGGTCATGAACACATGGGGAAATTTGGGGGGCGCAATTTCTTCTGCTCTGTCAGCGTATCTGGTTGTGCTTCGCGGATGGAACGCGCCGTTCCTGGTGATGGCGGGGCTATCGGTTGTGGCTGCCGTGCTTTATTTGCGGATTAATGCCAAGCAGCGTCTTTTGACTAGTTGATGGACAAATCCTGAGAAGCCGTGTAAATTACAGCGAAAGCGAACGTGGGGCTTCGCCCATCTTTTTCGGCCCACGTACGCTTAGGCGAACGTGGGGCACCCGTCCTGCTCGCGTGTGGTTCGTTTGGGGGAGAGATCCCTCGATCTAGCGCGGTGCCGGGCCCGCGACTCGATTGCCGGCGATATATACCGCATTGATGGTGCGGGAATTCTTGATATCGTCGAGCGGGTTCTTCTGGAGGACGATCAGATCGGCCCACTTGCCTACTTCAAGGGTGCCCAGGTCCTTAGCGCCCAGGAAGCGAGCGGCGCTTCCAGTGGCAGCGGTAATGATCTGCATGGGACTCAAACCGGCCTCATTCATCAGCTCCATTTCCCAATGGGAGAAATAGCCGGGAAACCGGCCGGGGGGGCCGCTATCGGTGCCAAATCCATAAGGCACGCCCGCGTCCGCCAGGGTCTTGAGGTTGTGTTCCGCGTTGCGCAAGAATCCCGGGTACATGCTGAAGTCGGGATCCAATCGCACGGTCTGCTGATAGGCGGGGCTGTTCAATTTGGCTACGACGGCGGCAGAGACACTGCGGGTAAAGAATGGATCGTTGGCAAACGGAGGCGTTTGCCCATACACAAACATCGAGCCTTCACGGGAGAGCGTCGCGGCCATCTGCCAGGTGCCGTGACGCTTCATATCGGCAATGAACGCCTGGTCGATGGGCTTATCACGTACGCTGTGGGCCAGACCGTCGACCCCGTAGTCGACCAGTTGTTTGGCATCCTGCAGATAAAAGATATGCGCGACCACGCGCAGATGGTGCCGATGCGCGCTCTCGATGATGGCCTGGGCAATGTCATACGGCATCTTCTTCTTGGTGCCCAGATGATCGTCCATCCATAGCTTGATAAAGTCGACGTGCTTCGCTGCCTGCGCAGCGACCGCGGGCTCAACTTCAGCCACGGTGGCGACGCCGTGATTCACTCCTTCCAGGCCGCCGTAGCCACCCTTGAAGACAAAACCCTGTCCTGCGGTGTAGATGCGCGTTTCGGCGGGGCGGCCGGCACGCTGTGCATCACGAATCTTGAAAATGGAGTCTTTATCGGTGCCCATGCTCAGAACGGTCGTGACGCCGTAAGAAGCGTAGGTTTTCAGGTCCTTCTCTACATTCTCAGGGGTGAAGAACTTTTCGTTTTGGTCCAGGCCGATGGTAGCGCCGAGGTGGACATGCAGATTGATGATGCCTGGCATCACGTACTTGCCCTGCAGGTCGGTGACCCGCGCCGAAGGGGGGGCCTTCAGCTGTGCCTCCGGCCCCACCCATTGGATGCGCCCGTCTTCGAGAATCATGGCCGCATGGACCAAGGGAGGGTGGCCGGTGCCGTCGACCAGGGTAAAGTTTTTTAAGACCTTGACTTCTGCAACCAGGGAAGTTGCAAACACCAGCACCAGGCAGGTTAGGACGCTACTTCGAATTCGTCCGTGCATCTTCAAGAATCCTCTTGGCACGCGCCGGATTGAAGATACCACAGGAGCAGAAACGCGACAGGTAAGTGGCCGCCTGCTCCGGGCTCCGGCGATTTTCCTTTACGAAGTCGATCATCTTCTTAGCCAGCGAATGGCTGATCATTCCATGGCCGCACATGGTCGAGAGGGTCGTCACCTGGGAATTGGGAATCTTTTCCGTTTTTCCTTCGAAGCCCAGGGAGTAGCCTACGCTGTGCCGGTCAAGACAGGCGTAGTTACAGCAACGCTCCGCGCCTTCTATCGACGTCGAAATGTTGACGCTCATTCCCAGATTCTCTTCTTTGATCCGCTTGACGAACTGCTCCGCAGCGTGAGCATTGTCGAAGACTGCGGCGCACGTAGTGGCAACGGTAAGCCCCTTGATTACGCCCTGGAAGTCGGGCTTCATATCCCGATTCCAGTGGGCCATCGGCCCTAAGTTCTTTGAGGGCCGGAGAGCGCCTCCGTGCCTGGTTTCTCCGAGGTTGACCGGCTTATATTCCAAGGCAATCTCCAGGAACCGGTGGAGTTTGGGCAGCGCATTCGGATCCTTGTTGCTCTTGCTGGGAATCGCAAAAACAATATAGTCGTCGTTGAAGCTCTCGGCATTGCCGAACCGATGGAGTGTATTGGTCATACGGTTGCAGTCTCCCTGGCAGGTTCGGCTGCAGGTTGAACCACCCGGCCCAAACCGATATTCGTCTTCGCCCGTTCGAGTTTGTATCCCAGCCGCTCCAGGACGGGGGCCACAATTGTTTCTTCGCCGTGTTCGCCGCAGCGTGTGGCTACGCCAATCGCGACTACCGTGTCGAGCCGTTTCTCCACGTCCCAGACGATGCGAATGATCTCTTCCGTACGCTCGACCGGGACCTTGATTTCTACAATCGCCGACATGACTTTCTCGTTCAGAATGTCGTCGCGCAGGGTGCCCGTGCTTACGTCGGACATCAACGAGGTAATCGGGTTCTTCTTTTCGAAGCTGACATTGGCTTTTGCCAGGGCCCAGCACATTTGCTGAATTTCGTGGAAGCGAACGCCGACGCTGGGCCGGCCAAATTCGATCGTGAAACCGACCTCGCCTACTTTGACTCTGCCGGTCACGTCGTTGGTCTTTACCTCTTCGGTGCCGCGGCCCTCAACGCCGGTGGATTCATGGGGCACGCTGGGGTCAGAGAAGGCGCGGCGCACGACGCGCGGCCAGGTGAGCTGGTCGGGTTCGAAAGCAGCGGTGGGGCAAACATCGGGTTCCGGTTCAAAGCGAATGCGCAGGGCTGCGAATACGCGGCGCACGGTGCGCACCAGCGTGGGGTTCAGGTGCTCCTGGCTTAGCCCGTTGAAACAGGCATAGCACTCTACACATTCATCCCGATTAATGGTCGCGCGCTTCAGGACGGGATCGATGTAGATGGCGCCCATGGGGCAAACGTAGGTGCAGTTTCCGCAGGCCACACACTTTTCAGGATTGATTTTCATTTTTCCCCCTGACAAGCAGTAGACGAGAACGTACGATGATCTATCGTAGATAGTACCACGGTGGCTCCAAGGGCCGGGATATGCCGACATCCTCAAGAAAACGGCCCTACTCTGCTAGTTTATGCTGCTTGTGGCACAAATTGGATGAGATTTGTTCAATTGGGGCCGGCCTGACTTATCATCTATCGGCCTGAGCACGTAGTAAACCATTGAGGAACCAGCCATGGATCGCAGACAATTTCTGACCCATTCCGGAGCGCTGCTGGCTACGGGCGCCGCTGTCACGGCTATCCACCCGCAGGCTGCCGCTCAAGCTTCGCCGGGCTGTGCCGAGCAGCCTTTGCGGCCTGAGCCGCTGTACACACCGCAACAGCAATATCGCATCGGATACACCACCAATACTCGCGGCGGCTGGGAGGGAGACCCCTTCAAGGGTATGAGAGAAGGCCGCGAGGTCGGATTTCGCTACATGGAGATTTTTGGTACCTCTTTCTGCCGCCCCGATACTCTGTACTACCCCGACAATGCGGAAGGTTTGATGCGCCGCATCTTTCAGATGGGAGTCAACTTCGTCAGCATCACGGGTGGGTCGGCCAACGGCAACACCCGCTTTGAGGATCTGGATTCGCGGCAGGCGGTGATCGAGAACCATTTCACCATGGCCCGCTTCAGCCGGCGGTTTGGTTGCCAGGTGCAAAAGACGAACACTGGGCGCCGGCGGCCCGACGGCACCACGGATGATGACCTTAAGGTCATGGCAGGCACCATCGACGCGTTGGGGAAGCGAATAAGTGAAGAGCTGGGCATGCAGCTTGGCGTTCATCCTCACCTGGGCAGCCAGCTCCAGGCACGGCATGAGCTGGAGTTCATTATGGACAATACCGATCCGAAGTATGTTGGCCTGGTTCTCGACACGGGACACTTCACCATGGCCGGAATGGATCCGCTGGCAATGGGTAAACGCTACGGAAAGCGGGTGCTGGAGTATCACCTTAAGGACACCAAGCCGGAAGATCGCGGAGGGACCAAGAACGTGCCTGGTCCTGAGGTGGACCAAATGAAAAATCCTTACTTTTTCCCCATGGGAACCGGAGGGGTGGATTTTCCCGGTTTGAAGGCGTACCTGGACAGCATTGGGTGGAGAGGTTTTTTGAACGTCGAGCTAGACACGTCTCCCTGGCGTCCACCGCAGGAGAGCGCCAGGATCACAGCGAAGTACATCGAAGACGTGTTGAAGATTCCCTTGTAGCCGAAGCCTGACCTGCCGGGCGAGCAGGAGGAGCGTATCCTGGCCGCCCGGCGGGTCTGACGATTATTGCTCGCTCGATACCCTCCAGCGAATGCCGAAGGAATAAGTAGGCCGGTAGTACTCGCGCTGCACAGGATAGATCTTGCTTCCGTTGTAGAACCCAAAAACTTCGTTGCTCATGTTCAGAGCGGAAAAGATGAACTGAATCCCCTTGTATACCCGGTAACTTCCCTGCGCATCGAATTGCGTGTGCGGGTAGAAGTAGTTGTCGCCGGTGGGTCCCGGCAACCCAAAAATCGGATCGTTGGCTGCACCGCTGCCGGCGTTCCACTGATAGGTCGCGATGCTCTGGTCGTTGTGGCTGATGGCAAAGCGCCCGGAAAACCGGCTTTTGTCGTAAAGGAGGTTGAAGTTCCAGTCGTTAGGCGAGTCGCGGTCCAGCTGAGGCTTGTCTGTTCTGCCACCGTCAAAGTTCGCTGGGAAGGTCACCTGCGAAGCCGTGTGGCTGTAGTTCGCATTGACGCCAAATCCATTGAGGATGCCGGGTAGAAACGAGAACCGCTGTTCGTACTGTGCCTCAAATCCTTGAATGTGGGCGTTCGGACCATTGATCGACTGCGTCAACTGGTACGTATTACCGGTTCCGTTGTAATTGGGAATGAGGGCCGCTGTGGGATAGATGGGATCGGAAAGCTGCTTGTAAAACCAGCCTGCCTGCAGAATTCCCAGCGGCGAAAAGAAGTGCTCGGCGAGAATGTCAAAATTGTTCGACTTCGTCGGCACCAGGTCGGGGTTGCCGGTAGAGACCGTCGGGTAAGGAGTTTGGTTGGGATCGATGACAGTGGCCGGCACCAAGTTACCAATATTAGGCCGTGCCAGACCCCGGCTGTAGACTGCACGCAGATTCGTATCCTTCTGCAATTGGTACTGCAGAGCCACGCTGGGCAGTGCATTGAAGTAGCTCGCGTCCTTGCGGATAGGCGTGACGATCGGGTTCCCGTTTGCGTCAAAAACAATCTGGTTAGCCAGGAAGTGGGTGGCGCCATTGTCGAAGCGAACGCCACCTTGCAGACGATATTTACCGAAGAAGATCACGTCCTCGATGTACCCGGCGGAGATCCGCTCATTGGCGTTGAAGAATGCCCCCGCATCGGCCGCCGTACTATCCGCCTGAGTGAATGCCCCGGCGTTGGCTAGAATCGCGCTCACACCCTTGTTGAAACCCAAAGTGGCGCCGTACGCCTGTCCGTTAATAGCGAACGTCTTGTTGTAATAGGTGGGATTGGTGTAGTTGCTCGTCACGTTGGCCAAAGTAAACGGCGGACCTGGTGCATTGGAATTAAGCACCTGATCATTGGTGTTCTGCGTTTGTGTCGAGTAGGAGTTGCGGATCTTCACTCCCATCGAAAACGTGCTCGGGTGACTGTACACGGTGTAGTTGTGCGCCAGGGTCGCGGAACCCTGCACGTTGAGCTGAGTCGCATGATACCTGTACGCGGCGTACTCGCTGACGCCATACTGCGAGGCGTCGAAGCCGTTGGTTCCGTCTGTTGCTTCCAAATGTGGGCGGTAGGGATTGCTTTGATCTTCGCGAAAGGTTACGTTCTGCGGCCCGCTGAAATAGATGGTCGGGAAGTCCTGGCCGCCGATATTGTGTCCGCGGGATACGGCGACGTCGTAGGTGATTACATCCCTGGGCAGATCGTGCCGCGCTCCGGTCAGGACACTAAAGATCTGCTGGTCAGGCCGGCGGATATATTCGCGATATTTCCAATTGCCGGTATTGTCGAATGTCACCAATCCTCCGCTCGATCCCGTAAGGTTGCCCGCGCTCGGCGTGTAGACATGGGTGTCGCCGAAGTCGTGAAAGTCGGAATATAGCCCCTGCACGTAGGCCGTCATTGTGGGAGTGATCTTGTAATCCGAGCCAAGATCGAAACCGTAGCGAGTGCGGTAGTAATTGTAGGAGCGAAAGTCTTCGGAACTGATGTAGGCCACATTGGTTCCATCGGGTGTCGTCCCTGCATTCTGGCTAGGCTCCAGGTCGTCGATGCCGCGGTTGGTACGATCCCAGGTTCCACCGACCAGGAATCCGAATTTTTTGTCAGTACCCCAGCGATGCCCGAAGGTACCATCGAACCCGCCGCGCCAGAAGCCGTTCTGGAGCGGGTTGTAGCCGGCAGTACCATTCAGGGCGTAGGTGGGCTTGTCCTGCGGCATCGGGGTCACCAGGTTGACCGTACCCCCAATGCCGTCCGCGTCCTGATCGGCCGCGAGCGTCTTGTACACCTCGATGCGTTCGATGCCATTGGAGGGAATCGAATCCATCTTGACGTTGCGCACGGTTACTTCTACTGAGGGCACGTTTACGCCGTTGACGGTGAGATTCGTCAGCCGTGGCTCGGTACCGCGAATCTGCACGTACTTGCCTTCGCCCTCGTCGCGTTCCAGCGATACGCTGGGCAGGCGGCCAATCGCATCCGCGATGTTGGTATTGGGCAGGCTCTGGATAACGCCCTGGGGCGCCACCTGTACGATTTCACTCGACATACGCTCCACATTGATGGCTTCCGCATCTCCCTGCAGGCGCCCGGCGGTGACGATGACCGAATCTGCGCTTGAACCGACCTGGAGCGCGGCGGTTACGTTTGCTGTCTGTCCCGGAGCGACCGTGACCGTGGCGGTATAAGCGGTGAAGCCCACGTAAGAGGCCGTGATCGTGTACTGGCCGGCGGGCAGATCTGAAATGCGGAAATTACCCTGGTTGTCGCTGGCAGTTTCCCTGCCGGTGGGCTGGACCACGACTCTGGCTCCGATCAGGGCGGATCCCGCCGAATCCTGAACTATACCTGCAATGACGCCGTTTCCTGATTGCGCAAATAAACGCAAGCACAACGGCATGTTTGCAAGAACGAGCACCAATACTAACGATCGCACGAAGAACCGCATTGTTTTGCCTCCAGGAACGCTGTTGCACCCGATCGCATGTGGGGAATCACGACGCGGGAAAGAATGATGAGGCTGCAGGAAGAAAGACCCACTCGCCGTGCTTAGGGGGCCCGGGGTGAAGTGCAAGGTTAAAAACAGGCTTTGCGAGCAGAGAAGATGAAGACCTGCAAGAGTCACCATTTGTTAAGTAACTGGCTGGACCTTAACCGAAGCTTAAGGTCTTAAGCTTGTCACACTCATTTAACCTGAAGGTGCTGGTTTTGACTCTTCGCTAACGTCCTATTCACCCTGCATTCATGTAGGGATTCCGGGTCGCTTAGTGGTCATTCGCACCTGCTGAGGCCGATTTGAAAATCCTCGATCGCGTTCTGAGTTCTCTATTGATACCCGGCGGGAACTACTTCGATTTTCGGCCACTGGTCTTTGGCGTGCTCACGCTTGCTCTTTGCGCGATGTGTGCGCGCACTCTCGCCATGAAGCGCTAAGCGGCTTTTCCGATCTAGATAATCGCAACGACCTCGTAATCCTCTACAGAAGGGATCTGGAATTTTACTGTTCCTCGTTCATGGCGGAAGGGCAGATCCTTTTGCCCGCGCAAAGCGCGAACGGAAGTGATTTTTCGATCGCTTGGAACCTGAACCTGTGCCTCCAGCGGCCCGACCCGATATAGCCCCGACACAAAGGGCCGCAGGGCATGCGGATTGGTATAGTTCAGGACGTGCAGGGCGAAGCCGGGCTCTGTTTCCCAGGCAAAGGTCTCGAGCAATCCATCCCCTTCGACCTTTGCGGGCGCCGGCTGTTCCTTCAAAACCCATTGCACCGCGTTGATGAGCAGCCGGCTCAGGTCTGGATTGCCGGAACGCCAATAGGATCGGCAAACGTCGCCAGGAAAATAGACGATGCGTGCACTCCCTTGTTCACGAAAGATTGCGGCAGGCTCTTCGGTCTGCGGAGTACGCGGATAGACCATCTCAGGAGGGAAGGCCGGATAATGTGGCACCACGCTCAGATAGCGAGCGTCCGCCGGCAGATTACTTACATGCACGCGAAATTCCGGTCCGGGCAATACGCTGGTTCCAGTGAACCCATCAAAGATCGGGTGGGATTTTTCCATGCGCATGTAACTGTTGTTGAATGGGCCGATGACTTCGCCGGTTGCACTCACCCCGAATAAATCGCGCAAGCCAAAATCCTCTCGTGCGACACCCCACTCGTTGTAGCGGGAGGTTTCAAAGGTAGCGAGCACGGAACCTCCTGCCCGTACGTATTCGCGAATGGCTTCACACTCAGCGTCGCGCAGGAACGCTGCATTCGGAATCATCAGCGCCCGATACGGTTTGAGCGATTCAGCGGACAAATTCTCCTGATGGATAAAGTCGAACAAGAACCGGCCTTCGAGCAAAGCAGCGTATATTCCCTCCAGGTACTCTGCTGCATCCATCGTGGATCCATTCAGAGTTCGCGTAGTGGTTCCGTTCGATCCATAAAAAGCGATGGTGCTTTGCGGGTAAAGCACAGCCAGGGGAGCAAGCGAACGCCGATTGCGGAAGTGCTTCTCGTTGGTGGCGAGCCAGTCGAAGAAGATCCGTCCCGTCGCACGCCAGCGGTTATCTTCCGGATGGCCTCCGAGCCAGTGATACCAGGGCACCATGCCGCTCGCGGTTGCCTGGGCCATCCAAAGCGTGGTCTCGGCAGGCGTCTTGCTCGAGTGTCTCCAGGTGATCTGCCCGTTGCTGTACGAACCGATCACATTGGTTACCGTGCGCCCTTGCATCACCGACCGGGCCACGCGCCCTTGTTGCGCGCACATCCAGATCGGCGTGTTGCCTGATCTGCCCTGGTTGTCCGCGTTGAACCAGGCGGCAACTCCGCTCAGTTGCTTCAGGTCCTTTACCGTCCGGATGCCACCGCCGAGGTTGCCGACATACACGGATTGAGCGCTCTTCTCTGTTACCGTGTCTTGCCACAGCTTCCACACCAGCGCGATCCGATCCATGTAGATTGCGTAATATTTGCGGTAGACGGCACTGCGCACGTCGGTGGTCGGGGGCGGGGTGCCCCCGGTCTGTTCGCGGTAGATTTTTTGGCAGTTAAGGCAATGACAAACCTCAAGTGCCTCAGTGCCGGGCCACCCGTTGGTGTAAAAGCCATCCGGTGTGTAGCGTTGGTTGATCTCGCGGTAGATCGCCGGCATCTGCTCGGTAAAGTAGTTGCCAAACATACAGGTCCTATAAAGCCAGTGGCACTCCGAGTGACGCACCACGGAGCCATTCGCGTCGTATTGGAACCACTCCGGATGGGCTTGAAAGGCCTCTTCGTAAGCGTAGTTGCAATCCATGCGTGCGACCACACGCAGATTCCTCTTGCGGGCGGCGGCCAGCATATCGCCGAACAGATCCCGCGAGCCCAGAAATTGGCTGCGGTGTTGATAGGGGACCTGGGTCGGATAGAAGGCCATGATCCCGCCGCCGTTCAGCAGGACGGCATTCACTTTCAGAGACGCAAAATAGTCCATCCATTCATCGGCATGCATGGAGAGGGGATCCTGCTCATTGAAGTTGACCTGACCGCAGCGGAGCATCGTCTCGTACCAGGGCCTGCTTTCATCGGCGGCCATCGCTCCGAGTTTTCCTGTCGCCGCGACGACCAGTGAGGCGCCTGAGACTTCGATAAATTCACGCCGATTCATGGGTTTTGCTCCTTAAGTTGCATAATAGTCAGCGAAAGATACCGAGGCGAAAATGAAATTTGGAGTCAACACATTCATCTGGTCGGCAACGTTCGATCAATCCAACTTCGACCTGCTGCCAACGATCAAAGAGGCAGGGTTTGATGGAGTCGAGGTTCCGCTGTTACGGCCGGAGGCGTTTCAAGCGTCCGGCATTCGCAAGGCAGTCGAGGCTCATGGCCTGGAGTGTAATGCCTGCACGGTTCTGGTGGACGGCCTTAGCCTGATCAGCGACAGTCCTGATATTCGCCGGCGAACCCGCCAGCACCTTGAAGACGTTACAAAAGCCGCGGCAGACGCAGGCATAGGGATTGTTGCCGGGCCTCTCTACAGCCCGGTGGGCTACTTGCCCGGCCGCCGCCGAACCAGCGATGAATGGAAGTGGGCTGTCGAAGGGTTTCAATCGATCGGGAGTACGCTCGCCGCCCACAAGGTAACGTTTGCCATCGAGCCGCTGAACCGATTTGAAACTTATTTCCTGAACACGGCCGCGGACGCTGCCCGGCTTTCGGAGGAAATTGGCCACCCGAATATCGGCATTCTTTTTGATACCTTCCACGCCAACATCGAAGAAAAGAATATTGCGGAAGGTTACAAGACAGTCGGGCGCCAGCTCAAGCACGTCCACACTTGCGAAAACGATCGCGGCATACCTGGATCCGGACACGTGGAATGGAAGGAAGTATTCCAGGCGCTCCGCTCTTTGAAGTACGACGGCTGGCTGACCATCGAGGGCTTTGGCTTTGCGCTCAAGGATCTGAGCGCAGCCGCAGCCATCTGGCGAGACATCGAACGCACTCCGGAGTCGATTGCCTTCGAAGGAGTGAAATTCCTCAAGAAGAGCGTCGCCAATCCAGGCTGATCCTAAGTCGAGCAGCTTGCCCGGCTGGTAACCGGCATGCTCACCAATAGAGCCTAAATTGATCTATATTTGCGGGGGGAGCGATTTCGGTCGATCCCGGTCCTATCGGAGATTCTGAATGTCCCAAGTAATCCGCACACCCAAGGTATACGACGTCTGCATTATAGGCTCCGGCGCAGGGGGCGGTACCGCCGCCAAGGTGCTGACCGAGGGTGGTTTGAATGTGGTCATGCTGGAGGCGGGACCGCTGCTGAACCCGCGTACAGACTACAAAGAGCACGTATGGCCGTATCAGCTACCCCATCGCGGAGCGGACATTGGAGGCCGGGCGCGGCATGAACTGAACGGTGAATTCCTGGCTCCGAATGGATTTTGGGAGATTGACGGCGAGCCCTACACCACGGCTCCGGGCTCAAACTTCCGCTGGTTCCGCTCGCGGATCGAAGGCGGCCGCACGAATCATTACGGACGCATCTCACTGCGTATTTCGGCGGCGGATATGAAGGCACGCTCCAGGGATGGCCTGGGAGACGACTGGCCGATCTCTTATGAAGAGCTGGCGCCTTATTACGATAAGGTCGAAGCTTTTATCGGTGTGTTTGGATCGAAAGAGAATCTTGCCGATGCTCCTGACGGAGTATTTCTTCCTCCGCCAAAGCCGCGCTGTACGGAAACCCTGGTTAAGAAGGCCTGCGATCAGCTGAATATCACCTGCATTCCCTCGCGCATGGCTATCATCACCAAACCGGTGAATGGCCGCGCGCCGTGCCACTACTGCGCGCAGTGTGGAAGAGGGTGCATCAGCGCTTCCAACTTCAGTTCCAGCCAGGTAATGATTCCGCCGGCGCAGGCTACGGGGCGCTTCACGCTGATTCCCAACGCCATGGCCCGCGAGGTCATTGTCAGCAAGGACGGAAAAGCGCAAGCAGTTTCCTACATTGACAAGACGACGCGCACGGAGATGCGCGTGCACGCGAAGGCGTTTGTGTTGGCAGCGAGCTCTTGCGAAACCGCGCGGCTGCTGCTTAATTCACGCTCCACGCTCTTTCCCAATGGACTGGCGAATTCCTCCGGCGTGGTGGGGCGTTATCTGACGGATTCCGTAGGCAGCAACGTGACCGGATATTTCCCGCAATTAGCAGCAGTGGCTCCGCACAATCATGACGGCGTCGGTGGCATGCACATGTACATGCCGTGGTGGAAGGGCGACCGCAAGAACGATTTTCCGCGCGGCTATCACATTGAGTTCGGTGGGGGACGCCATATGCCCGGCGTGGGCGGGTTTGACGGGTTATGCAATGAACATGAGGGCTACGGAGCGTCGCTTAAGCAGAGCGTTCGCAGCAAATACGGCAATTTCATCGGATTTTCGGGAAGGGGCGAGATGATTCCCAACCCCGATACCTACTGCGAGATTGACCCTGTTGTGGTCGACAAGTGGGGAATCCCGGTGCTCCGCTTCCACTTTGCGTGGAGCGACCACGAATTGAAGATGGCGAAGGATATGCAGGAGACCTTTCGCTCCATCGTCGAAGCGGCGGGAGGAACGGTGGTCGACAGCGCCAGGCGTGCCGATGCGGCCCCGAAGAACGCAGGGAACGAGCCGGCAGGACGGCCCTACGGCATCTCCGAGGGGGGAGAGATTATTCATGAACTGGGGACGGTGCGGATGGGCGACGATCCCAAGACCTCAGTCCTGAATAAGAATTGCCAGGCGCACGACGTGAAGAACTTGTTCGTCGGCGACGGGGCGTGTTTTGTGACTGGTCCGGATAAAAACCCGACGCTCACCATCACCGCGCTATCGTGGAGAACTTCGGAATACATACTTGATCAGGCTAAAAAAGGGGAGATCTAACATGTCTGTATCCCGGCGTGATGTTTTGAAGTCTCTGAGTATAGGTGCGGCAGCGACCTCGGTGCTGCGGGTGATCCCGCTGCAGGCTGCGGAGTATGCGCACCACATGATCAGCACGGAAAAGGCCACCAACAAGGGGGGCGTGTACACGCCAAAGTATTTCCCGCCGCAGCAGTACAAGACGCTGCAGGCATTATGCGAAGCGATTTTTCCGGCAGACGCGGATTCAGGGGGAGCTATCGAGGCCGGCGCTCCGGAGTTTATTGACCTGCTCACCAGTGAGAATCCCCACTACCAATTGACACTGGGCGGCGGCTTTATGTGGCTCGATTCCACATGCACGGACAAGTACGGCAAGGCTTACCTCGATTGCACGGCGCAGCAGAAGACCGAGATGCTGGATTGCATTGCGTATCGCAAGAATGCAGTCGAGGATGCAAGCGTGAGCCAGGGTGTGGCGTTCTTTTCGTTTCTACGTAATTTGACTGCGGATGGGTTTTTTACCAGCAAGATTGGCATCCAGTATCTGGGGTATATCGGGAATGGTTATTTGGCGGAGTTTCCCGGATGTCCTCCAGTGCCGGGGGTTTAGGATCTGTCCCTTGCCAACGATGACGGGTGCCCCACATCTCGCTCGTTTTTCGCGAGATGTGGGATACCACCGCGCTAAACCGCAAGTTATCGGCTTTGTCGAACAAAGTAAGGTCAAGACCCGTGGTATCCCACATCTCGCGAAAAACGAGCGAGATATAGCCCACCCATCATCTGTGGCAAGGACAGATTTTTAGAAGCGTTTCTTCAGCCAGCCCAAGGCTTCTGATGTGCCGGCCTTCGGCCGGTATTCACAACCGATCCAGCCGTTGTAACCAAGTTCTTCAATCAGCCCTAGAAGGTAATCGTAGTCGAGCTCGCCGCGGTCGGGCTCATTGCGATCGGGCACACTGGCGATCTGAAGGTGCCCCACGTTCTTGCCCAGATACTTTCGCAACTTCATGCTCACGTCGCCTTCTACAATCTGGCAGTGATAAAGATCCATCTGCACCTTGAGCGCAGGATTCCCTATCTCGTCGACAATGGCATGCGCCTCATCCTGACGGTTCAAAAAATAGCCGGGCATATCCCGCGTATTGATCGGCTCGATGAGCAGCTCGACGCCTGCAGGCGCCGTGAGCTCGGCGGCCCACGCCAGGTTGGCCACGAAGGTGCTGCGCATGGCGGCGCGCGCCAGACCACTGGGTTGTAGGCCGGCCATTACATGGACCCGCGGGCAGTTGAGTGTTTGCGCATATGCGAGGGCGGTTTGAATGGCGGTTTGAAATTCTGCTTCTCTGCCGGGCAGGCTCGCGAGGCCACGCTCCCCGGCCGCCCAATTTCCCGGTGGCGCGTTGAACAGTACCTGAACCAAACTATTTTCTTCCAGCCGCGTTGCCAGCTGCTGCGCGGGGTAGTCATAGGGGAACAGATACTCAACCCCAGTAAAGCCGTCTTTGGCTGCTGCGGCAAAGCGCTCGGGGAAGTCATATTCCCCATATAAGAAGCTGAGGTTCGCGGCGAAGCGCAACATAGGTCGCCCTACCAGGAGGCGCCAAATTGCTGGCGCAGTTGATGGATCTGCTCGGGCGTGAGCGGCTCGGGCTTGCGGCCGGTCAGCAGCCAGAGTCGCGCGGTTTCTTCCAGCTCTTCGAGCGCGGCCATGGCAGCCGCGGGCGTACTGTGCCAGACGTTAGGTCCCAGCCGGTCCAGCATCACAGCGCGAATGGGCGTGGCCTGGGCCCGCATGCGCTCGATCGCCTGTGCCACCAGGTCGCCCACGGTCGCGTCTCCCGGACGGTAATACTCAATCAGCGGTACATGACCTACCTTCATCACGTAGTAGGGCGTCAGTGGAGGTAGAATATCCTCCCGCTTCCAGACACCGGCAAGAGTAAGGGCAACCAGGTGGGTGGAGTGGCTATGAATCACGCAACCAGCATCCGCATCCGCGGCGTAGATCCGCCGATGCAGGGTCAGCGTCTTGCTGGCCCGGTCGCCGCTGATCTGTACGCCATCCGTCCCGACCTTGGATAGCGCCTCGGGCTTGAGAAAACCCAGGCACGCTTCGGTTGGAGTGATAAGAAAGCCGTCCGGCAAGCGCACGCTGACGTTGCCTGCCGTCGAATGAAGATAACCGCGCTCAAAGAGAGAACGGCCTACCCGACAGATCTCCTGTCTTAGCTCCAACTCGGTCATAGTCATGCGACGAAGGCAAACGCTTTGCCGAAAAAGTCTGGCGATCCGAAGTTACCGGATTTCAAGGCAATGTGGAGACCGCCCTCCGCCGACCTGGCGTAACACCAGGGCACACCGGGATCAATCTGGGGGCCGATCTGCATTTGCCGGATGTTGAGAGCCTGCACGCAAATCCCCGCGGTTTCTCCCCCGGCTACTACCAGGCTGCCTACGCCGCGCTGTACAAACGCGCGCGCCAGTGCCGCCATCGCCCGCTCGACAACAGGCGCGTTCGCAGCGCTCACCCGATCCGGCTCCGCGGTCGAATAGACCAGCAGCGGCAGCTCTGCTTCGCTGCGCCAGCAGGCATCGGCCCAGGAAAGCACCTGGGCGATTTGCAACTCGAGATCTGCCGCAAGCTCCGCCGGTTGCAAAGCGTAGGCCTCGCCTCCGTCACGAATGAAGCGCTGTACCTGGGTATTGGTTGCTACTGAGCAGCTGCCGGCGAGAATGGCCTTCAGCCCGCGCGCCGGCGGCAGGTCAGCCCCGTTGGCAGGATTAAGACCCCCAGGCCTGAAACCCCAATTGCGCGGCAGGCTCTCACCGAGCCCGGAGCCGGCGGTTAGAAAGGGTGAGTTCCGCAGTGCTTCTCCCAGTTTGCCCAGGTCTTCATCGTTCAGCGCATCCACAATGGCGACTGCGATGCCGTTGGCTCGCAGTTCGTTCATACGTTGTTTAATGGCTTCTGCCGATTGGGCGACCGTCCGGTAGTCGATGAGCCCGACTCTGCGTCCCTTGGCAGGGTCCAGCTGTGCCTGCAGCACGCTCACCAGGTTGGCATCGGTCATGGGGGTAAGGGGGTGATGCCGCATGCCGCTGTCCGAGAGCAGGGTATCGCCAAGGAACAGGTGTCCGTGCACCACCGTTCGCCCGGCCTCAGGAAAAGCGGGGGTAGCGATGCTGAAACCACAATCCAGTTCATCCATCAGCGCCTCGATCACCGGGCCGATGTTGCCTGCCGCGGTGGAATCGAAGGTGGAGCAAATTTTGAAATAAATCTGGCGGGCCCCTTGCCCACGAAGCCAGCGGCAGGCGCGTAACGACTGCTCAACCGCTCTCGCAGCAGGAACGGTGCGCGACTTCAGCGCTACCACCACCGCATCCGCGTCTGCCGGTTCAGCCTGCGTGGGGACATCCACGGTCAAAACCACGCGCATCCCGGCACGCACCAGATTGTTTGCCAAGTCGGTCGCGCCGGTGAAGTCATCCGCGATGCAGCCCAGGATAGCCAACTTCAGACCGCCTGCTCTTTCTGAAACTGGCGGACAATGGACAGGAAATCGGGATCGGCGGAAAGGCCGAGCCGTCGTGCCCGGGCGCTTTCGAAGGTAGCAGGCCATCCCAGCATCATCCTGGCGATCTTTGGGTCTTCCTGGAAGTGCACCCGTTGGCGCGTCGCGCGGCCCGCCGCTACTTCCAGCGCGTCGAGCATTTCGCTTACGCGGAGTGTCAGTGCGGGCAGATTGACCGCGGTCCGGCTGCCCCACGCGTCGGGCGTGGCTTCGGCCGCCACAACCAGACCTTCGATAGTGCGTTGCGGCGAGGCTACGGCTACGACCGTATCGGGTGGCACGGGGCACACTGCTTCCTGGCCGTGTAAGGGCTCACGCACAATGGAGGATAGAAAGCCAGATGCGGCGGCGTTGGGGCGGCCTGGGCGAACCGTCACTGTCATCAATCGCGCGCTGCGGCCATCGATCAAGCCGCGCCGGGTATAGTCCGCGATGAGTTGTTCGCAAATAAATTTCTGAATGCCGTACGATGTCTGCGGAACAGGGAGGGTGTCGTCGTGGATCACCCTTGGCATGGGGAGGTCGTCATCGCCTCCGAAAACAGCCACGGAGCTGGAGAAGACTAAGCGCGGCTTGCCCCCGCTGCGCAAGGCGTCGAGCAGGGCACGCGTAGTGTCGAGGTTAGAGCGGAGACCGAGATCAAGATCCGCTTCGCACTCCGCTGAAACCGCCGAGGCGAGATGGAAGACCAGATCGAAAGTCTCGTCGCGCAGGGCTTTGCACTGATCGAGCAATGCGCCTGGCCACGCAAGTACCCGTGGATCGCCACCCACGTCATCCGCGGGTGGGGCCAGATCGGCCAGCACAAGCTGGGCCAGAGGTTTTCCCGAAACATGTCCGCGGGAAAGGAGAGTGCGCGCCAGCCTGGTCCCGAGAAATCCCGCTCCACCGGTGATAAGCACCTTCATCGTGTTAAAGGTTACCATCGTTGTTGGGCTTAATCTGCATCTCATATAGGAGAGGTCTTCCCATGCGCAAGTCGGTTGTCCCTCTGTCCAAAGCCTCTGCTTCTTCTCCCACTTCCGATGGATGGCTCGATTTACAGGAGATTGCCAGTGCAGAGATCTCGTCGGAAGATCCGCAACATCCTTTTGAGAATGCCCTGCAAGGAGCCGAGGCGGGCGGCTGGCGGGCTGCCGATCCAGGCCCGCAAGTGATTCGGTTGAATTTCGATCATCCGCAAGCTATCCGGCGTATTCGCGTGGAGTTTCGAGAAGAGCGCAGGGAGAGGGCGCAGGAGTTCGCAGTCTTTGCTCGTACATCGACTGATCTAAGAAGAGAGGTACTTCGCCAGCAATGGACGTTCAGCCCCGGCGGTTCCGCCATCGAGGTGGAGGACTACGCCGTCGATCTGCCTGATGTTTTGTCCCTGGAGTTAGACATTGATCCTGGGCGCCATGACAAGATGGCCATGGCCACGCTGGAATCAATAGCCATCGCCTAACGACCCTTCCTAGCCTGTGTCAACGCAAACTGGTTGAGACCATGGCCAAGACTCTCAAGACCCACCCGCAGGTCGATACGGTCGATGAAGCAACCGTAGAGACGTCCATCGAAGCGAAAAAAATCGGAGAAAAAATACGCCGTCTCCGATTGAGGCGGTCCATGGGACTGGTCGAGCTTGGACAACAGGTTGGGCTTTCTGCGAGTTTTCTTTCTCAATTGGAAACTGGCCGGGTTATTCCAACGCTCAGGAATCTGGCCCGCATCGCACTTGTGTTCAAGAAGGACTTTTCCTATTTCCTGGGCCACGAGACAGAAACAGTCTTTCGTGTTTCTCGAGCCAAAGATCGAATCCGCCTTCCGATCGGCGAAACGGCGGATCCGTTCCTGCTTTCCGAGAGCATGAGCGTCTTGATTCCGGATCGGAACATTGTTCCTTGCATTGCAGAGTTTCTGCCGGCGGTCAACGGTGGCGCTTTCCGGCCTCCACTCTCTCCCGGTCTCGAATTGGTTTATGTGATCAACGGTCCGCTGGCTCTTTCGGCAGAGAACCGAACCGAGGTGTTATACAACGAGGATAGTGCCTGGATTGATCGCAACAGCAAGCGTCTGTACCGATGCCACGAAGAAAAGCCCGCAAGAGCTTTGATCGTCACTTTTGATTTCCAGTCGTAGAAAATGCCGCCAGCTGGCTTTGGTGACGAGGAAGGGATGGAACCTGAGAAGAAGCAAACAGATTTTTGAACCGGTGAGCCGGCGATCGTTTCTGAGGGCGGGTGCCGCTGTGATCGGCAGCCTGGCAGACCCGGTGGATCAAACCGGCCGGAGTGTGCCGAAGCTCTCGTCATTTGTCGAGTTGCTTCGTGCTCCAGACAGCGTGACGGCCTATGGAAGATTCTCCAGGACGCTGCCGGCGGGCAGGATTGCACTGCAACCGGCGGGGGTGCAATGGCGCAGCGGCCAGGTTGTGGTCGAGTGTGCGGTGCAACAGGATGCACTGGTGCTGACGTTGGCTGCGCCGTCAACCCCGATCGTGATCGTGCATGTGCGCTGGCGATCGCAGGTGACGCCCGCGTTGCGCGCCCTGGGTGATGCGTGGGAGCGTAGCTACGGGGATCTGGGCTGGCGCGACCTGATACCCGAACGCGTGATGCCATGGTACTTCGCTACCCACGATGGCCTGAGCTGCCACGGCTACGGAGTAAAAACAGATGCCGCCGCGCTGTGCTTCTGGCAGCTCGATCCGGAAGGTGTGTCGCTGTGGTTGAACGTGGCCAACGGCGGCGACGGCGTCGAACTCGGGCCGCGAAGATTGACCATGGCGACGGTGGTGACCCGCCGCGGCAGCGACGGCGAGAACCCGTTAGAGGCGGTCGTCGGGTTGTGCCGGACGATGTGCGCCCGGTCGTCGCGGCCCATCGTGCCCATCTATGGAGCCAACGACTGGTGCTACAGCTACGGGCGAAGCACCGCGGAAACGATCCTGCGGGATACCGAGTTTATCGTCGAGGTTTCGCCGAGCGGAGGCGTGCGGCCTTTCTCAGTAGTCGACGGCGGTTGGAGCAATGGTACGGCCGCGTGGCCGGACATGGGTAAGCTGGCGGACGGAATCACGCAGCGCACGGCCCGTCCAGGGATCTGGATCCGGCCGCTGGAGGCTCCCCACGATGCCCCGCCTGCGCTGTTGCTGCCGGACGCGCGGTTTGGCGAGAAGAAGGACCGGGCTCGCGAGTTTGCGTACGATCCCACCGTCCCGGAGGCGAAGGAGAAAATCCGCGCCAAGATGATCCAGGCGACCGGGTGGGGCTACGAGATGGTGAAGCACGACTTCTCCACCTACGATCTACTGGGGCAGTGGGGCTTCGAGATGGGGCCGCAGCCGACTCTGCCTGGCTGGTCGCTCCACGACCGGAGCCGGACGAATGCCGAGGTAATCACCGGGCTCTATGCCCTGCTTCGCGAGGCGGCGGGTGAACGGGTGCTGCTCGATGGTTGCAATACGATCGGCCACCTGGGGCAGGGCGTTTTCGACCTGCAGAGAACGGGTGATGATACCAGCGGCCGCCAATGGGAGCGCACCCGGCGCATGGGCGTGAATACGCTCGCGTTCCGGCTGCCGCAGCACGGAACGTTTTTTACCCTGGATGCAGATTTGGTGGGCATAACCGAAGCCGTTCCGTGGGAGCTTAACCGGCAGTGGCTGGACGCGCTGGCGCGTAGCGGAACGGCGACCATCGTCTCCGCGGGGCCGCCCGCACGTGGGCCGGAGCAACGGGAAGCGCTGCGCGAGGCCTTCAGGATCGCGGCGGCGGGCGGTGCCGCTGCCAGACCGATCGATTGGCTGGAGAACAGCACCCCCGAGCGTTGGCAGGCGACCGGGAAAGCGGGTCCCGAGGTGCGCTATCGTTGGAGCGGGAAAGAAGGCGCGTCGGCGTATCTGAGCCCGTAGGCGTTCAACTCTTCGTCAGCCTCGCCGCTTTCGCCTTGTCGTTTACCTGGCCTACTGCTCGTAGCGCGCTCAAGGCCGCTCCCTCTTGCCAGGCCACGATGTGGCTCACGTGATCGCCGGCGAAAATGATGGGCCCATCCGGCTCGATCAGGGTTTCGTATCCGGGATTGATATGGGGTGCCGTCCGGGAGAAGCTGGACCACCTCTCCTGTCCGGGTCCATAGGTTCTTACCCACGATCCCTCATTGTCGGGAATCTGGCCCCAGGTCACGTACACGGGCTTTTCCAGTTCCTTGCCGTGGCCAGGATGCAGCCGCTCGACTGACTTGCGACTCTCCTCAAACTTCTGCGCCAAGGGGAGATCTCTGATGTTAGAGCGCGCCTCGTCGGTATATCCGCTGACGAGCACGCCCCTGGGCGTAAACATCCCTGCGGAAGGAAACCAGATCGGGCTACAGCCTACGGAAACGAACTCCAAGCCGCCAAAGATGTTGTAGTCCTGCTCCCAGAATCGCCGGCTCTCCCATGCGATCTTGTAGGCGCTGGCATAGGTGCACTCGTCGATCACCTTCTTGTACGCCGCGCTGAAGTCGTTGGGCGTCCTTTTCAAAATGGTGAGCGGCATGGTGCAAACACAATAATCGGCCTCGATCGATTTCGCAGATCCGTCGGCCGAATAGCCCACTCTGACGCCCTTCGCTGTCTTTCGAATCTCCGTTACCGGCGCGTTGTATTTCACCACCTTGCCCAAAGCTTTAGCGAAGGCGTAAGGAATGCGGTCCATGCCGTCTACGGGCTGGAACATGGTCGCTTGCATATCGAACTGTTCGTCAAAGAGCATGTTTTGCCAGAAGTCTTCGTCCAACAGCGTGTGCATGTCGATCGGTTGGCTCAACACGGCGCTCTGGTCGCCTGCGCCTGCCGTCTGAGAATATCCGGCACGATCGCTGCCCACATATTTGCCCGCGTCATCCAGCGGGCCGTAGGTGCGCAAAAAATCCATCATGCGCTGCCGGTCTTCTTTGGAGATCTCCTGGTCGAGCAGTCCCTGGTTCATCGCCTTTTCGAGTAGCTCGCTCACGTGTCCCCGGGTGTCGTTTTCTGCCTGCCGCAGCAGGACAGGCCTGCCGCCGTTCGCGTTGTCGTTTTGCAGGAAGGCGGAGCGCGTCATGTTCACTTCCACCTGCAGGGGGACGCCCAGCTTCTGGCAATAACCCAGCATGGTTTTGTGAACCGATGGGAGGCGGGCTGGTCCAAAATTCTGGTAATTGCCCTCGTCCCAGGTGCAGGTCTGCGCCGTGCCGTCCAGGAATTTCACCCGGTCTCCGCCGCGCACAGTCCAATTCCGTCCCCCAGGTCTCTCGCGGCATTCCAGGACAGTGCATTCGTATCCCAGGGTCCGCATTTCGTAGGCGGCAACCAACCCCGCGATGCCTGCTCCCAGAATGACCACCTTCACACCTTTGCCTATCCCAGGCTCTGCTGGCTCGGGCTGCGTCGCCGCTTTCACCTCCATCAGGCCCATGCCCTGCATGACCAGGAATGCGGCGCTGAATCCACCTGCTTGTCCCACGCAACGTAAGAACTCCCGTCTGCTCACAGCCATCGTGTCCACCCTCTCAGATTTGAAGTTTTGGCGTGCTCATGGCCCGGGTTGATAATGGTGCATGGCATAGATATAACCATGGTCGGTACACATTGTTGCTTCGTTCTTGAAGCAAAATTTAATTGATCAGCAGGAACGAGGCGGCGACTCTGCATGCGGTTTACCCGGCGCGACACACTTAAATTGCTCGGCTATTCGGCGGCCTGGGCACAGACCAGGGGTGCTTTTGGCCAGGCGGCCACACTCCCCATCACTCCAGGACCGTTCAAGGCGACCCGCGCCTCGCTCGACGCCTACAGCGTTCCAGATTGGTTTCGCGACGCAAAATTTGGCATCTGGTCCCACTGGGGGCCGCAATCGGGCGTCGAGGATGGCGATTGGTTTGCGCGGAACATGTATATCCAGGGCAGCCCACAGTACGAGTACCACCTCAAGACCTACGGGCATCCGTCCAAGGTTGGGTACAAAGACCTGATCCCGCTGTTCAAAGGCGACAAGTGGGATCCCGACCATCTGATGGACCTCTATGTGAAAGCCGGCGCGAAGTACTTCGTCAGCATGGGGGTCCACCACGACAACTACGACATGTGGAATTCGAAGTACCAGCCTCGCTGGAATGCCACCGCGGTCGGGCCCATGCGCGACATAGTCGGTCTCTATAAACAGGCCGCCCGCAAGCGGGGACTGCGCTTTGGCGTAAGCGAACATCTTTCGAACAGCTTCGACTGGCTGGCCCCGGCGCACACCAGCGATACCAAGGGTCCGTTGGCTGGAGTGTCCTATGACGGCACCAATCCGTTATTTGCTGATCTTTATCACAGCTATACGTTGATGCCTCACGACTTTGCCCAAACCGCGAAGGCCATGGGGCGCGTCGCTCCCGACGAGTGGAAGCTCCAATACTTCAATCGCGTTAAGGACCTGATCGACCAGCATCAACCGGATCTGCTTTACACCGATGGTGGCATTCCATTCGAGGACTACGGATTAGCCACCGTGGCTGAGGTCTACAACGTGAGTGCCGCACAGCATAACGGCAAGGTCGAAGCGGTCTATTGCAGCAAGATGGCCGGGGACTGCGCGGTGGGCACCTGTATCGTCGACCATGAGCGTGGCGTCTCCGATGCTATCTCCAGCTCCCCGTGGCAGACCGACACTTGCATTGGTGTCTGGCACTACCAGCGGGGCCAGGTATACAAAACACCGAAAAAGGTGATTGATCTGCTTGTGGACATCGTTAGCAAGAATGGCAACCTGCTACTCAATTTTCCGCTGCCCAACAGCGGCGAACTGGACGCCGAAGAGATGAAAGTGCTCGAAGGTGTAACCGGCTGGATGGCGGTGAACAGTGAAGGCATCTATGGTTCTCGGCCGTGGAAGATTTATGGCGTGGGACCATCGACCGAAGTAACGGTTCCCCAGACCGGCTTTAACGAGAGCAAGCAACCGGGTCTGACGGCAGAGGACGTGCGCTTCACTACCAAGGGAAAATTCCTGTATGCCTACGTGATGGGCACGCCAGCGGCAGATGTCTTGATCCCGCCATTAGCGACCAACAGTCCGCAGGAGCCGGGCAAGATCCTCAATGTGCAACTGCTTGGGCACCAGGACAAGCTTCGTTGGAAGCAGGACAAGCAAGGTTTGCAGGTGCGGATGCCGGCAACAGCCAACCTGTCTGACATTGGCGTCACTTTCAAAGTTACATTGGCCTGAAGGGTTTGCATGGAAATCAAATTGCTTGTCGGTGTTCTTTTGCTTGCTGTGAGTGGCGCTGCAGTCTGGGCGCAGGGAGTCGATCACTCCGTGCTTCTTGAGCCGCCGGCGGATAGCTGGCCGCAGTACCACGGCACATATAACGGCCAGCGTCACAGCAAGCTGGAACAGATTACGCCGCAGAATGTAGGCAATCTGACGCTTGCATGGGCCTTTCAAAGTAAGCAGGCGATGGACATAAAATCCACCCCGTTGTTGGTTGACGGCGTGCTGTACTTTACCGTTCCAGACAAGGTCTGGGCTGTCGATGCCCTCTCGGGTCAGCAGTTGTGGCAATATACCTACCCGCCTAACCACGGTTTGCATATTGGCAATCGAGGCCTGGGAATGTACAAGGATTCGCTGTATTTCCTGGTCCCGGATGGACACCTGGTTTCGCTCAACGCTAAGGATGGCAGCGTGCGATGGATCGTTCACGTTGCGGACGCTAGCAAGGGATACTGGACCAGCATGGCGCCGCTGGTGGTGGGCAACCATGTGTTGGTTGGCACCTCCGGCGATTTCGATAACCTGGTTGGCTATATCCGGTCGGTCGATCCTGAAACCGGCCAAACGCAGTGGCAATGGAACGCCACGCCGCCTCTGGGGACACCGGGAGCCACCACCGGCGGCAACACATGGATGACCGGCACCTACGACCCGGATCTCAACCTGGTGTATTGGGGTACCGGAAACCCAACGCCGGTGCTGACCGCGTCCACCCGGCCGGGAAACGATCTCTATACCTGCAGCATCGTGGCCCTTAATCCCGACACAGGAAAGTTGGCCTGGGCATTCCAGCCGTCGCCCCACGACACTCACGACTGGGATGCTGCCGAGACTCCCGTCCTGATAGATGGAATGTTTCACGGAAAACCGCGGAAGATGCTATTGCAGAGTTCGCGGAACGGCTACTTTTTCGTGCTCGACAGGACCGATGGCAGCAGTTTACTCACCGTCCCCTTTGGGCCTGTGAACTGGTCCCTTGGGGTTGACAAACAGGGTCATCCCATTCCCGATCCGGCCAAGGAGCCGTCGCCGGATGGGCGTTTGATCGCGCCGGACGAGGGTGGGATGACCAACTTTCGCTCTCCCAGTTTTGATCCCAAGACCGGACTGTTCATCGTATCTGCTCATCCCAGCTACAGCGTCTATTTTGCCAAGCCAGCCGATGGCACCTACGGCTGGGCCGGCGCCGACTATGACCTGTGGAGCAAGGGCGTGATCGAGGCGATTGATTACCAGACCGGCAAGATTCGCTGGACGCATGAGTTGGGTCCTGGAAGTCCGACAGCGGGAATCCTGACTACCAGTTCAGGGCTCACCTTTACCGGTGATATTCGAGGCAACGTCCTTGCTCTCGACACCAACACCGGTAAGACACTCTGGCACGCGGGCTCCGGCGGAAGAATTTCTACCTCACCGATCACCTACGAACTCGGCGGGCATCAATACTTATTGACCAGTAGCGGCGGAGTGATTTTTGCCTGGGCTCTGCCACAGCATATGTAACCGTAGACGTATCTTGTCCCAGAGTCAGCCCATGCCCTGAAAAGAAACCGCAGGTCCCTCCACTACGCTACCGCTCCGGTCTCCCGGCGAGCCGTGGGACCGGAGCGGTAGCGTAGTGGAGGGATCTGCGGTTTCTTTTCTGCCGGTCGAAAGTTTCCCACTTGTACAGTGCGGCTTGCCTAGGTAGGCTGGTTGGCATTGGAGGAAGACGATGCAGCGGATGCGTACGGCGTGTGCAGTGGCGATATTGATGACTTCGGGGGCGGCCCTGGGGCAGGGCAACCAGTTTGCAAGCGAGCTGCAAGGCAACTATGCGCGGCTCAAAGTAAATATCCTCAAAGCAGCGGAGAAGATGCCGCCGGAAAACTATAGCTTTAAGCCCACGCCGGATATACGGACCTATGCTCGCGTTGTGAACCACGTGACTGAAGCACAGCTGCATATTTGCGGTGCAGCCGACAATGTCGACGCCAGCGCCCTGCCGAAAGTTCCACCGGAAACGGCGGACAAGGCGGCAATCGTCGAGGCACTCAAGGCTTCCTTTACCGAGTGTGACAAAGCGTATGCCGGCCTGACAGATGCCAATATGGCGGACATGCTCGCGGCCGGACCGGCAAAGCGGACCAGGCTGAGTATGCTGTGGGGGAATGTCGCGCATGACAACGAGCAGTACGCGACTCTTTCGTTGTATCTCCGATTGAAGGGGTTGGTCCCGCCCAGTAGCGAGAAGTAGTCTAGTGGACCTGTCCCGGCGTGCCGTGGAGGGATCTGCAGTTTCTACTCTTACTGGTTATGTGGCGCAATCACAACTAGGGTTTCTTCTTCTTCTCCGGCTTGCCACCAGAGCCGGTTGCGGCGGGGAGATCGGGAGCTGCAGCTTTGCTGCCGGAATTGCCGCAAGATTGATCGATTGGCTTAACCGCAAGTCTCATCGTGGTATAGGGCACGCCCGGCAGAGCAGTTTCTGCTCGCGTTTCCAGCGGGTGATCAGCATCCTTCCCAGTTGGGTCCTTACGGACCAGATAGCCCTGTACTAAATCCAGGTTTGGCAGCTCTTTGGCAAGTTGTTCCGTATCCTTCTTCGCGACCATGACATAGTCGCCGTTCAGCAGGCCGATGTAGGAGTCTTCCCGCGTTGGATCCGCGAGCGCCTGCTGCGTGGCCACCGCCGTTGTAAGATTGCCGTTCATCACAAACCGCGTGCGGTCCTCCCAGTAAGCGAAGGCTTCACTAAAGGCGCTGAGCGCGGGCACGCTGACCGCCGGCAACACAACCATCGGCGCAACCAGTTTGGCTCCTGTGATCATCACCTTCAATATCCTGACGAATTGTGTGTCATTCGGCGGTTGGCTTACATTCACAGCGAGCTTCCCGGTGCCTTTGGTCAGCAGGATATTACTGGTGGCGCTTACTGCCTGATCGGACTTGAAGCCGAGCTCGTCCAGAGATATTTTTCCGGCACTGTTGGGCTTAAGAGAAGCGATGGCCGTCCAGGCAAGGGGTGCGAGCAGGTTCATGTAAGCGTGGGTCTGGGTCGCGTCGATGCGTAACTGCTGATTCTTTGACTTATCGACACCTGATCCGGGACGGAACTTGGAAAGCTGAATGCCTACGGTAACATCTCCGTCATGGTCCAGTAGCTCGTTCTGAGCAATATCGGTGGCATAGCGAAGCTGTTTGGCGTCGGCCTTGTAGTGCAAATACTGCGTCTCCGCCGCTGGATCCGCCAGGCCCGCGGACCCTGCGCGTGCGCTTTTTTTGTATTCGGGACTGCCGATATTCACGCTGTCGAAGAAGCCATTCCAGAATTCGTAGGCGTCGTGGGGCGCGTCTGCACTGGAAACATCAGATCCGGATCGGGCAAAGGCGTCTTCATTGAAAAGAGCCGAGGCGAAAGCGAGAGCAAGGGCACTGCCCGAGAAAGTCCGCCGGGAGATCGACATACTGAACTCCTAACTAGCTGGATTGGGGCCGACGCAGAGGGAGAAACAGATAGCAGCATACTCCATACCAAGCCAAACGCGCCGGAATTCCGTGCTACAATTTGGCGATTTTGCTCCCCTTGCGGAGTCCAGATCATGCCTGCTGCTCGCGCTCTCCTTGTTGTTTTTTGTCTTCTAGCGCCCACCCTCCATGCCTCGGGACAGGCAAAGTACGCGCTACTCATTGGCATTGATACCTATCAGCCTGCCAACACCACAGTGAAGCGTCCCCCCGGAGTGGACACCGGACGTTTTGCCCCCGGTGCGCCGGTATTTCCTAACCTGGCTGGTCCTACGAATGACGTCGCTTCCATGCGCGAGGTGCTCGTCAGCAGCAAGTTTGGGTTTGCTGATGATGACCAGCACATCCATTTGCTCGAAAATAGCGCGGCGACGCGAGCCGGCATTTTGGCGGCGATGACTAAGTACCTGGTGGAGCAGCCACAGAAAGGAGATATCGTCATTTTTTACGTCGCCGGCCACGGTTCGCTGCGAGTCAATACAAAATCGAATAAACAGACCTTTGACCTTGGCGGAAAGCCGACTCCTCTGGATAACACGATTGTGCCCGCAGATGCCTATCTGGGCGCCGAAGATATTCGCGACCGGGAGATGGCCCGTATCTTCAATAAAGCGCTGGACAAAGGCATTCGGTTAGCGGCTATCTTCGACACCTGCCACTCCGGCGGTATCGCGCGCGGCGCAGAAGCCGGGCCCAGGACGGTGCCGCGCATGCTGGCTTACGATCCCCGGGATATCGCGGAAGCTCCCGACGTCAACGCTGATGGCACGCCGGTGATCGCGCCGGAGGATCGCAAAGACAATGCGGCTTTAGTCCTGGCCGCGGCCCAGATCGATCAGACAGCGAAGGAACTGGCTGATGCTGCACCGCCTCACGGCGCCTTCACCGTTGCGTTGATCGATGCATTGCAGGCGCTGCCGGCCAATATTGCGGCCGTCGACCTGGCGAAGCGGGTGCAGGTCGGCCTGGAAGTGGCGGGCATCTCTGACCAGCAGCCGGAACTCGATGGACCCAGGCAGCGGAAGCAGCAGCCGTTGTTTGGTGGGGAAGCAGACCAGGGCAAGGTGCGCGCGGCTGTAGTAAATGTGGAGGAAGGTTCAGTCCTGCTTGATATCGGCGCGGTCTCAGACATCGGCATTGGAAGCGAATTTGTCACGCTCGGCCAGGGTCCCGGCGAAAAGGTAGTTCTGCGGGTCACAGGAGCAGAGGGCGTCGACGGCTCCATCGCAACCGTGGTTTCCCCTGCGGGTGCGAAGGTTGCCGCGAAGGATGTTTTCGAATTGGCCAAATGGGTTCCAGCAAAGAAGCCAAGCCTGTATTTTTGGACGCCGGCTTCGAACCTGACACAGGACCAGATTGCCTCCGTGGTGAGCGCGGCTCGATCGTCGGGACTGCGATTGATCCATGATCCAGCGCGCGAAGCCTGGAACTATCTCGTTAGCTGGGACGGTTCGAAGTGGACTATGGAGAAGGCCGGCATCCGTGGAGAGGACCCGTTAGGCACCACGCTGACAGCAGGCGTCTTGCAACGAAAGATCGCAAGAGAGGCGCTGGTCTGGCTCAATCTGCCTCCGTCGGCCGAGTTGGCCGGCCAGCTTCTGATGAGTGATCCCCGGAGTGCCGCGCAAAGCACAGCGAATCAAGCCCAGGCGATGTATGTTCTGACGGGCACGGTCACCGACGCTGGGCCGGCGTATGCGTGGTACAACCGGGGTGAGATGATTGCCGGTCGGCAGACACCCGCGGGTTATGGCAATGGCTGTTCTCCCGATTCGCCTTACCCGATTCGTACCGAGTGGGTGGGCGGGGGAGATATTGGGGCCAACCTGAGACAACTGGCAACGAAACTTTCCAAGCTCAACGGATGGATACAGCTTCTGCAATCTGGTGCGTCCCGCGATTCCCAATACCCGTATCATTTGGCCTTACAACGTCAAAGTGACCAGGCGATGGTTGAGGACAAGGGAAAGACTTACAAGGGTGAACATTATCAGATGGTGTTGCAAGCCCGCGGAGACACGCGGACCGATCCACGGTGGGTGTACGTGTTATCGATTGATTGCCAGGGGAAAGGAGTATTGATGTTTCCTCAGCGTTCCGGAGGCAATAACTTTCCCCTGGAAAACGGCCGGCTTGACCAGATTCTGCTGCCGGCCGGAAGCTTTCACATTACGCCGCCGCTTGGAACGGACACTTACATCCTTTTGTCGACATCGACGAGATTATCGAATCCAGATGCGCTGAGCTTCGAAAGTGTAGTTCGCGGCGGCGTAAGCGCAACGACGCCGCTGGAGACACTGCTATTTTCTACCAGCGCCGGAACACGGGGAAATGCAATGGAGATGCCCACGGATTGGGGAGTGGAATATTTGCAGATGCACAGCCAGCCGAAAGCCGCGGGCGACATTCCGTAAGTCTCTACTTTACGAATCTCAAGTTAGTATCCCCGTACAGCACGTAAGCCAGCGCTGTGGGATCTCCGGTGGAATGCGGTCTACTGGGAAAGCCTCTCCGCGCCTAGTGCATTCCGCAGCCCGGCTTGGGCTTGCCGGTTACCTGGCTCGCAGGCAAGCACCGCGTTATATTCCGAAATCGCGCGGTCATAGTTCCCTCGCATTCTGTTGCTCTCAGCCAGATTGAGATAACTGGGTATCTCGCCTTCGATCGAGCAGCCGCGCGGCGTAGTTGCTTGGGGCGGTGCATGTCTTACAAATCGCAGGTTAGTATCCCCGTACAGCACGTAAGCTAGCGCTGTGGGATCTCCGGTGTCTCCGTAAATCTTGCGTCGTGTGTGCTCCAGGGTTCGCCAACGTCTGCAGGTCCAACTTGCATCTGCCTCTCGATCAGTTGATAAAAGAGAACAGAAAATTTCGCCGCGACCTGATCGTTGACTGGAAACAAGGCTCCAATGTATCCGCTGGCCCCTTTTTCCAGCACCGCGGGACCCCAGCCATCGACAAAGTTGCCACTATGCTTGGTTTGTCCTACATCGCACGCGTTAAAGAAGTAGAAGGTATGACTTGAAGGGTCTGCCTGTGCCATGCCGCGCCAGGTGGAGGTGTCGAGCTCACCATCTTCCAGCAGAATTTCGTAGTCGCCTCGCGTTGCACTCAACTCCCCATGCCCCGCAAAATGAACGATCCCTTGGGGCGGGTGCTGAAAGAGCGTCTTCAGCGCGTTCATATTTCCATCAACCGCGCTGTAGCCGCTAAGCTGGGCAAGTCCCGCGGTCTCGGTTGCTTCAGCGTCGAGGGTACGGCTTCCCGTGTAGTGAGGCGCAATCACAAACATTTTTTGTACGGTCTCAGAGTATGGAGGGCGTTCCCGCACCAACCCGTCCGTCATGTGCCAGCGCGCTACGGAGTAGTCAGTGCCAATAAAATCCTGCCGCCCCGTGCCGTCTTCGCGAACCGGTTTCATCAGTTCCCACGGGATGTCCGGCTTGTCTGAATAAATCTGTATGGTGTGGAAGTCTTTGCCCCGTGCTTTGACCAGGGCCCAAAACGCTTTCTTGAATACGTCCGGAGCGTAATTGTCATAGAGCTGTATTCCGAACCCTTCGGCGCGGTCATGTTTCTGTGAAGGAGCTTCGTCCGATTCTGAACCTCGGCCTGCGCTGCCGGGGGCGTGTTGCGCCAGCCATTCCGGAAAACCCGTTGCATCTTTTAACGTCCCGCTGTCCCCGCCCAGGTAGGGAGAAAGAACGATGATTCCCTCGCCTTTGATAATGAGCGTGAGATCCGGTTGGGGCACTCCGGGGCTGAAAGTCGCTACTGTATCTGCGATGGGTCCTGAAACCTTCACCAGCGGCCGGCCTGGAGGGGGTGCCGAGGTGAGCGCCGCGGGAGTGGCGGGGGTGATCTGAATGTCGCGTCCGATCCGCGCCAGATATCCTCCGTTATAAGCAAAGGTAGCCAGTACATGAACTACACCATTGGCCACCGCTTTCGGTCCGGCTTTGACAAAGAAGACAGCTGATGTCGCGTCACCCTGGCGTGGCAAATTGATGCTGCTGATGGCTGATCCGCGGGTAAATAGCAGGCCTGGTGCGGATAGAACGACGTCCAGTTTCCAGCTGTCGTCCTGCGTAGGCGGCAGTGCGAGCAACAGCTTGCCATCCGGCGTCGCGGTGCCGTTCATGATCTTCGCTTCTGGCGTCTGCTGCTGCTCTGTCAGCGAAACCTGGATGGGGAACTCCTGATCGGCGGTCACTGTATCGGGAGAGTCGAGCATGGGATATCTTTCGACCTGTTCAGATCGCGTAGGCGCGGAGCGCGGACGAACTGGAGCGGATTGATTAACCGCGGCGGGTAGAGGACCAGGAACGGACACGTCACTGGAGATTGAGCTGCCGGATGAGATTGGGGGAGCCACGCTGGATTGCCGGGGGCGACTTCGCTGCAGGATAAACCAGATCACAACGGCCGCCCCCAGCACGATCAACAGGATTGCCTTGATGGGCAGGGTATTCTGCTTCGGCGTTTGTCCTGATTCCATAATTGGGCGGGTGCAATGTTGGTGTGCCGAAATATATCGCATTCCGGCGGGGTACGCCACTCTCAACGGAAAAGTTAGATTCTACGCAGGCGAAAAAAAGAAACAGCAGGTCCCACGGCTGGTCGGTAACTCCTAAGCAAGGTAATAACTCTATCCTAAGATAGTTATCTTACCGTCAGGTGTCTTAGTGAAGGCATGCAGTGGGCGGCCACTTTCATCCAGGTGGCGCAGGGTCATTTGCTGGGCAGTGACCGAAATATGGCTAAAACCATAGACCTTCTGTGCATAGGGACCGCGCTGCGATGGATCAACTTTCAGTGAGTACAAGTCAGCGCCGGCGCTGCCGGACAGGAAATGGCTGGTAGGATGCCCCGCGAACTCCAGGTGCTGCAAATCATGGTCGTGGCCGGCCATAAACAGGTCCACATGGTATTTGCGGAACAAGGGGTCCCAGTCGCGAATCAATACCGGATGGTCTCCATGAGGTCCATCGGAGTAGACCGGATGGTGCGCGATGACGGCAACAAAAGGAGTGGTCCGCGGGCGCTTGAGCTCGGCTTCTAACCAGGCAAGCTGCTCCGCTTGTTGCTGGGGCGTCAGAGTAAAATCCCGGCCTTCCTTTTCCTTGCCATCAGGTCGAGGCATGTTGCTATCGAGCGCCAGAAACGTAACCGATGGATTCTTCGCGGGAAACTCAAAGCGATACCAACGCGAGGGCATCGTCCAACGGGTGGGAGAGCAGCCGTTGCGTCCGCTGCGCGCGTATTCGAGTTCGGCATCGACTTT
Organism: uncultured Acidobacteriaceae bacterium; assembly: GCA_963717225.1. GTDB lineage: Bacteria > Acidobacteriota > Terriglobia > Terriglobales > Acidobacteriaceae > PALSA-350. Next base: position 1,155,993 of record CAVQWB010000019.1, read on the forward strand.
GCTCTCAGGCCACCGCTGGTAGTCGTGATTGCCCAGCACGGCATACGCAGGGCAGGGGAAGTCGTTGACCGGGTACATCTGTTCGAACTGCGTCTGCCATCGGCTGGATCCGGCGCCCCCGGCCAATTCCCCATACCAGTTGTCCCCCAGCATGAGCAGCGCCTGGGGGTGAACAGAATGCTGTTGAGCATACGCGCGCAAGCCGGCGGCCACCTGCGATTGTGCCGTCTTGGTCTTCGTATCCCCAATCGCCCAACACCAGCAACTGGGCCGCTGCCGGATCAGTCGACACGGAATCGGCCAGGCCCGAGAAAGATCCAAGGCTGGCCAGGGCACTGAACGCAAAACTTTGCCGCAGAAACCGTCGGCGGCTAAAAGTGCCAGAGGAAGGAGAGTGTAAAGGCATACACGCGGGTTATACCATTTCTTGAGCGTGCCGGAATTAAGCTGCCGTCAATCGAGCAGACAAACTTCGTCCCCGGCGCAGACCGTGCCTTCAACCGTGACCGCGGCGTAGACCCCGGCTTTGCCCTCATACGACCGGGCGACGCGCTTCATGACTTCCGGATTGGGCTCCGCAGTGTCAGGGTCGAGGGTGACGACTGTGCCCACGACGCTCATGAGGGGTTCGCCTTCGGTTGATCGGCCTGCCGTCGACGCCAGCGGTAGGCAGCCACGGAATTCTTCCAGAAAAACTTCTCCGAGGCCACCCTGCCTTTCGCCTCGACGTAACTGCGCACAATCGAGATGGTCTCCTCGTAGGTTGCGTGATGATCGCTATTGGGCCAATCGCTGGCATAAAGAACGTGATCTTCACCGAAGATATCCCACAGGGCGTCGAGCCGGTCTTTGCAGAAGGTCGGCCCGCCTGCCTCTTCGATGCGGGCGGCGAGCACTTCGGAAAGCTTGACGAAGACGTTCTTGTTTTGTGCCAGTTGCCGCAGCAGTGACCAATATTCATCACGGGCTGCCGCTTCCGCGGGCACTCTTGCAGTGGGCAGGTGATCGATCACTATCCTCAACTCGGGAACGTGGTCTGCCACACCGGCGATGGCCCGGATGAGCTTGAGATCGGGATTTGCACTATCGAGGACCAGGCCTTTGCTGGCCAGCATCTTCAGCCCAGGCAAAAACTCGGGTTTCTGCGTATCGACGGCCAGGTCCCGATCCCAAAGATTGCCGTACCGTATCCCCAGAAAAAGAGGATTCGCATGGAGCCGTTCCAGGTCCTTTTCATAAGTGGGCGTTCCCGGAACCAGATCGCCGACCATGCCCACAATGATGGGATGTTTGGCCGCTACGTGCAGCACCCAATCGTTATCACTGGCAAGGGGGCTGGCTTCGATCACAATTGCGCCCACCACGCCGAAGCGACCAGCAACGCTGACGTAGCGCTCGGGCAGGGCAGCTTTATAGAGCGCTGTATCCGTCTTCGCCGGCCAGGGCACGCCGCCTGGACGCCCGGGATCAAAGAGGTGGATGTGGGTGTCGATAATCGGTATGGACGAGGGCAGGGCTTCGGCGGCTCGGCTCGTTGCCAGGCCTCCGGCGATCGAAGTTGCGAGGGCGAGAAACTTGCGCCTCTCCATAGACGTCTCCTTTACGCGTGACCACGCTTGTAACCAGTCCAGCCAAACACAGTAACAGAAGAATGCTTTAGAATCCTGCTTTGTACGGAGGAGTTTTGCAAAGACGACATTTTCTAACCTCGTCCCTGGCCGCAGCGGCGGTTGCGTTAACCCCCAGCGACTCGCGTGCCCAGGCGGCTGCAGGCAAACCTCGTGAGTACTATGAGCTGCGCAAGTATCAGCTGCAGTCCGGTCCGCAAACAAAATTACTCCAAACTTATGTGGCGGAAGCCCTGATCCCGGCGCTCAACCGGCTCGGCTTCACGCCCATTGGCGCCTTCAATCTCGACCTCGGTCCCGAAACTCCGGCCCTGTATCTCCTGATCCCGTCGACCACACTCGAGTCGCTGGTCACGGCCGAGCTCCAGCTGCCAAAAGACGAGGAATTCATGAAAGCCGCTGCGCCATTTTGGAACGCACCGGCGACCGCTCCCGCGTTCACCCGAATAGAAAGCTCGCTCATGATCGCGTTTGAAGGATGGCCGCGTTTAGTGGTTCCGCCGGTAACCGCGCAGCACGGCAAGCGAGTCTTTCAACTTCGTACCTATGAAAGTCCAAGCAACCAGGACCACCAGCGCAAAGTGGACATGTTCCACAATGGTGAATTTGAAATCTTCCAGCGCGCCGGCTTCTGGCAAGTGTTCTTTGGCGATACGTTGATTGGTCCTCGCTTGCCGCAGTTGACCTATATGGTGAGTTTTCCGGACATCTCGGAGATCGACGTAAAGTGGGATGCGTTCCGCTCCGACCCGCAATGGAAAAAGCTGTCGGCTCTGCCAAAATACAGCTCCGAAGCGATCGTAAGCGACATTTCCAATCTGGTGCTCAGGCCAGCCTCTTTTTCCCAGATTTAAGTCTCACACACCGAGGGCACGACTTCAGAGGATGTAACCAAGGCACGGCTTCAGAGGATGTATGAGACCTTCAATTCCAAACTCAGTCCCGTAGGGACGGTTGAACTTAGCCCAGGACGTGAGTCCTGGGTTAATCGAAAAAGCTGGACTAGTCCCGCCAGGGACGGCTGAAACCTCGCCCTCTGTGTTCAGCCGTCCCTTACGGGACTGGTCGGATTGCTTATATCTACCCAGGACTGTCGTCCTGGGCTAAGTTCAGCCGTCCCTTCGGGACTTAGAGCAGAGTTCTCACGCCGCTGCAAACCACTAGCCATCCAGGCCGAGCTCCTCGATGCCTTTGCCGCCGTGTTTTTCCAGATCCGCCAACAGCCCTTCGTCCGTCAGGTCGAGCGCGCGCGAGTGCTTCCAGTCATGGTGCACCACGTCGTGCAGACGATCGACGATATGTTTGTCGCGCACTTCGATTGCGAGTTCGCGCCTGCTATCGAAACTGCCGGGCGCCAGGTTGATCGATCCGATAATCGCCCGCTCCCCATCGGCGAGCAACATTTTCGCATGAAGTTTAAGATCCTTCAGTTTGCGCACCTCCACGCCCACATCATTCAGAATGCGTAATCCTCCCACGCCCTCCAGCAACTTCTCCTTCTTGAGCGTGTGCGGCGGCCGCGCCATCACGTGAACCTTCACTCCGCGTTCCTTCGCCCGAACCAGATGTTCGATGATCATCTGATCCTGGTATCGTTCATTTTGTAACCATAACGAGTGCTTGGAGCCGTCGATGAACTCCGTAATTCGTTCGCGGCCGTTTCCCCGGCACCAAATCAGCTGGGCTTGTTTTCCCGAAGCAAAATCCTGGCGGCTCCAATCCGCTTCGAAGCAGTTGGTAATTTCGGCTACCTCGTGCGGGTCAGACGTGATGACTGCGTAGTCGCGCGTCTCCGTCAGGTTTTCGCTCTGCCAATTCAGCGATTTCACAAACGCTGTCGTATCATCGACCACCATTGATTTTTCGTGAGTAAGGTCGAAGGCCGGATTACTGTCCAGCACGTCCACCCCTGCGGCCAATAACGCACTCCGGCTTTCATCGTTCTCTGAGACGCCGCTGCGGCGCTTGGGGTTGAGCATGACGCGAACGATGACGCCTCGGCGATGGGCTTCCACCACGGCCGCGATCAACGACGGATCGGTGAAGACGAACATCTTGATGCGAAGCGATTTGGCGGCATGACGGATTGCGTCCAGAATCGGCTTCGCGGAGTCGTCAGGTAAAACCATTAAACTACGGGACATCTGCGCTCCCCGCCAGCGGAAGTCTCTAAAGAGTGGCCTTCGCCGGTGTTGTATCGAACTGTACACTATACAACTCGGCGTAGGTTCCGCCCAGCGCCAATAGCTGGTCGTGCGTACCCTGTTCGGCGACCACACCATCTTTTAATACGATGATTTTATTGGCATCGCGGATGGTACTCAGGCGGTGCGCAATGGTGAGCACGGTGCGCCCTTTCATCAACCGTTCCAGGGCTTCGATGACCAGTCGCTCCGATTCGGTATCCAGAGCGGCGGTCGGTTCGTCGAGGATAAGGATCGGGTTGTTGCGTATGATCGCGCGAGCAATTCCGATGCGTTGCCGTTGACCGCCGGAAAGGGTGTCGCCTCGATCGCCAACAAACGTCTGATAGCCATTGGGCATGCGCGCGATGAACTCATCGGCGTTGGCCAGCTTTGCGGCCTCGACTATCTCCTCTTCCGTCGCGTCGGCACGGCCGTAAGCAATGTTATCCCGCACGGTTCCACGAAAGAGGACCGTCTCCTGCAGCACGTAACCGATCTGATCGCGCAACGCCTGGAGCCGGTAGTCACGAACGTCGATATCATCCACTCGGACAGCGCCTTCGCTGGGGTCGTAAAACCGGGGAATCAAGCTCATGATGGTTGACTTGCCCCCTCCCGTCGGTCCCACAACGCCAATCATCTGTCCCGGCTTGACCGTGAAGCTTACATCGCGCAGAACAGGGCAGCTGGCGTCATACGCAAAGGCTACGTGATCGAAAACGATCTCACCCTTGATGGTTTGTTCGTTGGCATCGGGTTTTTCGGGAAGAACCGCATCTGCGTCGAGAATTGTCCGAATCCGCTCCACTGCCACCGCGGTTTGAGCAATGGAGTTGTTCATGCTGGCGAGGTCTTTCACCGGCTTGAAAAATGAAGCCAGATAAGAGAGAAAGACGGTCAACTCTCCGGCGGTCATCCCTCCGGAAAGAATGAGCAGCGAGCCGCGCCAGAGCACGAAGGCTACGCAGAAAGAAACGATGACGGAAACGATGGGCGACAGCAGCGCCTTGACCTCACGGGCTTTGAGCGCGGCGGCCACGGTTGCCTGGCTTACGGCCGCAAGCGCCTGTTGTTCCAGTTCCTGCCTGCCGAAAGCGGTGACCACGCGGATGGATTCGAGATCCTGCTGCACCACAGACACAATATTGCTCTGTTGCTTGCGGACCTCGTGGGTCGAACTCTTGACCGCCTTTTTGAACCTGGACGCCAGCAAGAGCAGCAAGGGTGTGATCGCGACCGCGATCAGGGTAAAGTCCCAGTTGAGAAAGAACATCACCACCAACATGCCCAGGATGGTGAACATGTCCACCAGGATGCCGAGCGTGGCGGAGGAGGCAAAATTTTGGATGGTGAGCACGTCGGCGGTAATCGTGCTCAGCAGAACTCCCGATTGGTGAGTGTCGTAATAACGCAGCGACAGATACTGCAGATGGTGGTAAGTCCGCATGCGCAAGTCGTTGGCCACCCACTGTCCCACGCTTTCGGTGAAGTAGTTGGCAAGGTACGACGCGACCGCGTTGAAGAGGGCGATCAGGATTACTGCGATGGCCGCAATCTCCGCCAGGTGCGCCCGATGAGCATGGGTGAGCACCGGCTTGAGCAGGTGGGCAAGCCACGGATCGAGCTTGCGCCCGACCACAACGTTGTCAATGACGATTTTGAGTGGCCAGGGTGCAGCCAGGGTCATCGTGCTCTGGACCAGCATGGCCACCAGAATGATGGCCAGGCTGCCCCGGTAAGGGCGTAGCAATTCGCGGATCAGGCCCATCATGCCCCGGCCCTTGTCGTCACCCTTTTCGTCAACCGTTTGCTGCGCGGCCTCGACCACTGCTGATACCCCATTACAACGCTGTGAACGTGACACCACTTTAAACGCTATCGCGCTTTTCTGTTACAGGAGATGTGGGTGGTATCCGAATCTAGACCATCGGAGAAGTCTTAATCCGTTCAGACTTGCTACTCCGCAGCGGCGACCAGGTGGTAGATTTGGGCCCCGTATTTCTCCACGGTGCCCATGCCGATGCCGGGCACGGCCAGCAGTGCGGAGTCAGTCCTGGGGCAGGAGCTGGCTATATTGCGCAAGGTACGATCGCCAAAGATGCGAAAGGCCGGCATTTTTCTGCGCTTAGCCTCGGTCAATCGCCAGGCGCGCAGGGCCTGCTCCAGGCGAGCTTGCCGCTCCGGTGGAGGCGCAGGATCGGCCGATGCTGGACTTTGCCGGGCCGCCCTGCCCCAGCCTGCTTTGTGCCGGCGTAGCGGACTCCGCGACAGTCGTCCGCTTTTTGCCGCGTTTTGCGGAAGCTGCGGGAGCTGCCGCATCCCTCATCACGAACGGATGAGCCTGGCTCTCATTAAAGGTGAGCCCGGCGGGCAAAATGCTGACGTTCCGATAGGGAATCCGCTTGCCTTGCTTCTCGAAAACCGCATCGGTAAATGCGATCAGCTGTGCCCGCGCCATGGCCCCCAGCACTTCTTCAAAGTCGTCCCGGCTCATCTCGTTTTCGGGGTAGAGATCAGCATGCAGCTTTCCCGTGGACCTTGCCGGAAGCCCACGCAGCTTTTGCAGAACTCGATCGCAGGCGATTCGCTCCGCACGCGTAGGTGCGCGAAATCTTTGCGCGACGCAATCGACCGGTGCGCAAAAATCGCACATTCCGCAGCCCGCACCGCTATCGGACGTATCGCCGAAGTGGTGAACCAGCGACTTCATGCGGCAATGGTGGCCCTCCGCAAAGCGGATGATCTCCTCCAGCTGATCTTTCTTCTGGTCCGCCTGCAGAGTGTATGAAGCTCGCCAACTTTCCACTCCGAGCACTCACATTCTCGGCAAAATCCACCACTGCGCCTTTGTGGATCCAAAGCTTCTCCAGCGCTTTGTCGAAAATGTCTTCCTCCATTTTGACCAGCTTGCGTACCGTCTCCTTGCTTTGTGGCTGCTCCACCAACTTGGCAAAAATGCGGTCCAGCAACGCGACGGGCGGATAGTCGCGGCCAAAAAAGAAGTCGTGCGTATAGCGATCTCCGTAGGAATACATAAGAATCGCTCGGCTCGGCTTTCCGTCACGGCCAGCGCGGCCAATCTCCTGGTAGTAGCCTTCCAGGCTGCCCGGAACAGCAGTATGAATCACGGTGCGTACATCCGCTTTATCGATGCCCATGCCAAACGCGGTGGTGGCTACCATTACATCCAGCTTTCCCGCCATGAATTCTTCCTGTACTCGCCGCCTGCGCTGCGCATCGAGGCCTGCATGGTAGCCGGCCACACGAAATTCACGCGCCCAGGCCGTGGACAAAGCTTCGGCCTGTTTGCGCGTTGGTGTGTACACAATGGCCGGGCGATTGCCGGCTTCGAGCAGGATCGACCGGGCCAGGCCGGGTCGATTGGAGGGGAGCACTTCCACAATTTCGATGCCGATATTTTCCCGGCGAAAGCCGTGGATAAAGTGCTTGACCGTGGTCAGCCCTAATTGGGTGGCAATGTCTTTCTGCACCAGAGGGGTCGCGGTGGCGGTAAGAGCCAGCGCCGGAGCAGGACGGAAACTCGGCAGGTACTGGCCCAGCATGCGGTAGTCCGGGCGAAAGTCATGCCCCCATTGGGAGATGCAATGCGCTTCGTCGATAGCAATGAGCGCAGGCTTTCGTTTGGCCAGCATCTCAGGAAAGCCCGGCACGCGAAGCCGTTCCGGAGCGATAAAGAGAAACTGAAGGTTGCCCTTCATGTAATCCACGCAAGCTTGCCGCGAACTCTCGCGATCGCGCCCGGAGTGTATGCATTCGGCGGACAATCCAAGGTCTTTCAACTTGCGCACCTGGTCATCCATCAGGGCAATCAGCGGACTGATCACCAGTGTCGTTCCACCGCGCGCCAATCCCGGCAATTGATAGCAGAGTGATTTGCCCGAGCCGGTCGGCATCACCAGCAGCGCATCTTCTCCTGCAGTCACTGACTTGCAGACCGCTTCCTGGTTGGGGCGAAAGCTGGAAAAGCCGAAGACACTTTGCAGCAGCTGGTTGAGGCTGGCGTTGCTGGGGATCGCCTTGAGTGGCGGGAATTTCCCTGGTAGCTGCGATCTCCGGCCGAGCGTGAGGTTCCGGCCCCTCGACCGCGGGGCGGGCCACGGGGCGGGCTGCCGGCCGCGCTACAGGCGTGGTTTGACTCACCCGGCCTACCACCGAGCGAACGTAGTCGCTGATGCGCTCCAGGAAGGGATCCAGTTGCGCCTCTCCCTGTTGGATACGATTGAGAAAGGCTTCCCATTGGCCGGTCATTGCCGGGCTCTTCACCTCGGGATGCACCACCTCAATCAGGTGTATTCCTTTGTCGGTCGCCTCGAGGCTCTTGCCCGTCCTGATGACGTAGCCACGCTTCAGGAGCACTTCAATGATGGCTGCCCGGGTAGCTGGGGTTCCCAGCCCGGTTTCCTTCATCGCATCGGAAAGTTCCTTCTCATCCAGACTCTTCCCGGCGGTCTGCATTGCGGTCAGGATCGTCGCATCCGTAAATCGTTGCGGCGGTCTGGTCTTTTTCTTTTGCGCTTCAATTTTGATTACGTTCTGTGCCTGACCCTGGGCTAGAGTTGCCGGCAGCACCTGATCGGTGGCCTCGGAATCTCTCTTCGGCTCCCGCCTGCGCGCCTCCGCACCGGCGTCGAGAATCTTCCAGCCTGTTTGCCGCACCACTGTTCCCGTGGTGCGATACCTGTCCACGGTGGGTTCGGTTTTGCTACGGATTGCGGTGATCACCGTGGTCACTTCCTGCAGGTGGTCCTCATGCCACAGCATGAGCAGGCGCCGGCATACCAGGTCGTAGATCTTGTGTTCTTCCTCCGTGAGCCTGTTCGGCTGCAAGGCAACCGCGGTGGGGATGATGGCATGATGATCGCTGACCTTGCTGTCATCGACGTAACGTTTGCCCAGCGGCCGCTCCCCCGTTCCCGGAGCCAGGTGCTCTTGATAAGGGCCGGAGATCACCGCTGTAATCCTGGGGATCGTCGCCGCAATATCGGTCGAGAGGTAACGGCTGTCCGTCCTCGGATAGCTGATGAGCTTGTGCTGTTCGTAGAGCGCCTGTGCCAGATCGAGGGTCTTTTGCGCGCTGAAGCCGTACATGCGGTTGGCATGCCGTTGCAGGTCGGTCAGGTCGTAGAGCAGGGGCGGCGGGGTACGCACGGTTTCCGAGCTAAGCGTCTCGATGGCTGCCTGGCCGGCCCGCGCCCGCGCCATGATCTCGTTGGCTTCCTGGCCATCCGCAGCCAGTCGTTTGTTATTTCCGTCCTTGCTTTCGCCGGCTTTGCTGTGCTGGCGGAACCAGGTACCTTCGTAGGCCTCCGCCGCTGTGCTGGCCTGGAAGGTGGCAACCACTTCCAGGTAATCCTCGGGCACGAAGCGGCGCAGGGTCAGTTCGCGATCGACGATCATGGCCAGCGTAGGAGTCTGCACCCGGCCGACAGACAGCTCCTCGTTATAGACAATGGAATAGGCGCGAGACAGATTCATGCCCACCAGCCAATCGGCTCGGCTCCGGCCGCTGGCGGCGTCGGCCAGCCGGTCGTAGTCGCTTCCTGGACGAAGATTTGCGAATCCTTTGCGGATGGCGTCCGGGGTCAGCGATGAGATCCAGAGCCTGCTGAAGGGCTTTTCACTCCTGGTCGCCTGGTAGATGTAACGGAAAATCAGTTCTCCTTCCCGCCCGGCATCGGTCGCGCACACGATGCTCGACACGCGCGGAGACATAAGTATCTTTTGCACTACTTCAAATTGCTCTTTGCTGCGCTCGTAGACGACCAGTGGCCATTGGTCGGGCAGAATGGGCAGTGACTCCAGCCGCCATTGCCGCCACTGAGGATTGATTTGATGAGGTTCCGCGAGCGAGACCAGGTGACCGATGGCCCAGGTGACCACATAGCCGTTTCCCTGCAGGTAGCCTTTGCCTCGCGTGTCCGCCCCGAGAACACGGGCAAGGTCACGCGCGACCGAAGGCTTTTCGGCCAAAACCGCGATGGTACCGGATTCAGATGCGGTCATTCTGATTCTCAGTCTACCGCCATCTCATAGCGGGAGGGCAGGCGCAAGGGGTGGCATTCGCAGTCCCTCCCCTTTGAGACCAAGATGAGAAATGTTTTAATCCAAACTGTGAACGTTTCCCTCGATCAGATAAAAAAAGCAGAACTGAGAATTCGCAATTTCATCTACTTTTCCCCCTGCCAGCTCTCGGCCGCTCTTTCCGAGGTGACCGGTCAACAGGTCTACCTGAAGCTCGATAATCTACAGCGAACCGGCGCCTTCAAAGAGCGCGGCGCCCTCAACCGGATTCTGCTGCTGAACGAGGACGAGAAGCGGCGAGGCGTGGTTGCTGCCAGCGCCGGCAATCACGCCCAGGCCGTGGCCTATCACGCCACCCAGCGCGGCGTTCTGGCCCGCATTGTCATGCCTCTCATGACTCCGCTGGTGAAGATCTCTGCCACTCGTGGGTTTGGAGCCGATGTGATCCTTCACGGCGCGAACTACGATGAAGCCTGTGATGAAGCTCTGCGCATCTGCCAGCTGGAAGGGATGACGTTTTTGCATCCTTTCGATGATGCTGCGGTCATCAACGGCCAGGGAACCATCGGCCTTGAGTTGCTGGAGCAGGTCCAAGGCCTCGAGGCTGTAGTGGTCCCCATCGGCGGCGGGGGACTGATTAGCGGAGTGGCCTGTGCATTGAAAGAGAGCAACCCGGCGATTCGTGTGGTTGGCGTGCAGACAGAACGCCTTCCCTCCATGTTGCGCGCGATCGAGAATGGAGGCCCAGTGACTCTATCGGCTGAGGCAACCATCGCCGATGGGATTGCGGTCCGTCGTGCGGGTGATCTCACCGTGCCCCTGGTGGAACGCTTTGTCGATGAGCTCGTGACTGTCGACGAAGAGGAGATCGCCAATGCCATCATGGTCCTGCTGGAACGAGAAAAAACCCTGGCCGAGGGAGCCGGAGCTGTGGCCCTGGCGGCTCTGCTGCAGAAAAAGACCTCGCTCAAAGGGGAGCGAACCGCGGTCCTGGTCTGCGGCGGCAATATCGATGTAAGTCTTCTGGCCAGGATTATCGAACGCGGGTTGGTTAAAGACGGCCGGCGGGTGCGCATTCGCGTCCATCTTGCCGATCGGCCGGGAGCCCTCCATCAACTTACGAAAATCCTCTCCGACCAGCGGGCAAACATCGTCGAGACCTTGCACAATCGTGCTTATTACGGCGTCAATTTGGGCGATACAGTTATAGACATCACACTCGAAACGCGAGGCGCCGCGCATATCACCGCGATTGCCAATGCGCTTGAAGTCGAGGGCTATCGATATGAGCGTATTCAGTAACACGATAGGAACCAAGCCAATGCAAGAGTTCATGAGATTGAAACGCTTGCCGCCGTATGTCTTCAACATTACCTCCGAGATGAAGGCTGCGGCTCGGGCGCGGGGAGAAGACATTATCGACTTCGGCATGGGCAACCCTGATGGCGCCACGCCGAAGCACATCGTGGACAAGATGATCGAAGCAGCGGGCAAGACGGCTACCCACCGCTACTCCTTGTCCAAGGGAATCCCCCGGCTAAGGAAAGCAATTTGCAATTGGTACCAGAAGCGCTATGACGTGCAGCTGGATCCGTTGACCGAAGCCATCGTCACCATTGGCTCCAAGGAGGGAATTGCCCACCTGTGCCTGGCCACGCTTGACCGTGGGGATGTGGTGGCGGTGCCCAGTCCCAGCTATCCGATCCACATTTATGGTCCGGTGATTGCCGGGGCGAACGTTCGCGCCATTCCGGTGCACAGCACTGACGAGTTTCTGGCGGAGCTGGAGCATTCCGTCCCCCTGATGTATCCACGCCCCAAGATGATGATCCTGAATTTTCCCGCGAATCCCACCACGCAATGTGTGGATCTGGCTTTCTTCGAGCGTGTCGTCGCTTTATGCAAGGAATTCCAGATTTACCTGGTGCACGATCTGGCGTATGCCGACATCGTGTTCGATGGATATCGTGCTCCCTCGATTTTGCAGGTGCCGGGAGCGAAGGATATCGCGGTTGAATTTTTCACTTTGTCCAAGAGCTACAACATGCCCGGCTGGCGAGTTGGCTTTATGGTGGGCAATCCGGAATTAGTGGCAGCGTTGGGGCGGCTCAAGAGTTACTTCGACTACGGAACCTTCACGCCGATCCAGGTGGCTTCGATCCTCGCTCTCGAGGGGCCGCAGGAGTGCGTGCAGGAGATTTGCGATAACTACCGCAAGCGGCGTGATGTCCTGGTCAAGGGACTGAATCAATTGAGTTGGCCGGTACCGATGCCAAAGGCAACGATGTTCGTTTGGGCATCGATACCGGAACGGTACAAAGCGATGGGCTCGCTGGAATTTTCCAAGAGGCTCTTGACCGAGGCCAAGGTCGCGGTCAGCCCAGGTGTGGGTTTTGGGGAACATGGAGATGAGCACGTGCGCTTTTCCCTGATTGAGAACGAAGAACGAACCAGGCAAGCGCTGAGGGGCATCAAGCAGATGTTCCAGCAACTGAGCTAATCAGGACTCGCGGAATGGAGTCCCGAAATCAGGCAGATGTTTCAACGACAGAGCTAATCGTGCCGCAAACCATGGGTGCCCCATATCTCGCTCGTTTTTTGCGAGATGTGGGAAACCACAACTGCTCGATCGACAGTGCTCGTGCTATCCGAGGGCCAGAGGGCAAGGCTTGCGAGTATCCCACATCTCGCGAAAAACCAGCGAGATATGGGGCACCCAGGATTTGTGGCACTATTAACTTTCTTGCACTGTAGTTGTGTGTGCCAGCGTCGGATGTCAACGTATCGGCAATCAGCGTCCTCTTGGTTTCTGGGCCCAACCCGCTGCCTTACTCATCAGCGCCTCATGCTCGATCACTTCGCCCGCGTCACACTGGCGAATGCCTTCTTCGATGAGCGCGCGGTGATATTCGTCAAGCGAAGAGTCCTGAGGCACATCCTCCTTAGGGGGTTGATTCATAAGACGTACTTTATCCGTTTGTCTGCATTAATGGAAGTCATGTGACCGTACCTCCAGGTTACTGAAGGCCAGGGGCTGTATATGCGTTGGCCTTGATATGAATGACGCCATCCTGATTCTGCAGCGCGCCCTCGACCAGAACAAATTTGCTGCGTGTGACCACCACACGCTCCCGCTCATAAAGATCAGGAGTGATGATGACATTGGCAATGCCGGTCTCATCTTCCATGGAGATAAAGATGAAGCCCTTGGCGGTACCTGGACGCTGCCGCGCAATGACGCAACCGGCTGAGCGCACATATTCGCCATGTTTGTAATTCCGCAATTCGGAGGAGGTCAGTACCTTCATCGCTTGTAGCTCTTTCCGGCGATAGTGAAGTGGATGCTGTCCCACAGTCAGTCCAGTGCCGGAGTAGTCCGCACTCAGCCGCTCCTCCGTAGTCATTTGCTGCAATGGTGAGGAAGCCTGATACTGACCACGATGTGGCTTGAGCAAAGGACCCACCGGCCGCACTGCCTCCTCCACCTGCCAAACCGCATCGCGCCGATGTCCAATGCCATCCAGGCAATTCAGAGCGCCGATGCGGGCTAATAGCGTGAGTTCTTTACGCTGCAGCAGCGTCACACGCCGGGTGAGATCTTCAGCTGACTGAAACAGTCCGTATTGATTACGGGATTCGACTATCGCTTCTCCGACATCCTGCCGTAGTCCCTTGGCATACATCAGGCCCATGCGCAGCGAGCGCTCGCCATTGTCTTCATGCTCAACCGTGCATAGCCATTGCGAAACCTGCACATCGATAGGCCGTATGCGCAGACCATGACGCTGCGCATCTTTTACCAGCACAGCCGGCATGTAAAAACCCATTGGCTGATTGTTGAGGATGGCGCAGGTGAACGCAGCCAGGTACCGCACCTTGAAATAAGCGGAAGCGTAAGCAATCAAGCGCAAAGCTGGCGGCATGAGATTCAGGGAAGCCATAGAGCGCGAAAGAGGTGATGTTCTGAATAATGTTGTCCTGGGTGGCAGCATCGATACCGTTCTTGGTCATGCCCGTCCGCAGCTTCACCTCCAGTTGCTCCATGCGCTGCCAGGAGCGGCGCATACCAACGGCACGTCGCAACTCTTCTGCTTCCGAACCGGAAAAATCAGCCACCGTCATGGCCATGCGCAAGAGCTGTTCCTGGAATAAAGGGACGCCTAATGTCCTTTTGAGCACTGGCTCAAGTGAAGGATGGGGATAAGTGACCTCTTCCTTTTTCTGCCGCCGGCGCATGTACGGGTGCATCATCTTGCCCACGATCGGTCCCGGCCGGATAATGGCCACCTGCACCACCAGGTCATAGAATTTGTCCGGGTTGTTGCGGGGTAAGGAGGCCATTTGCGCCCGGCTTTCCACCTGAAACATGCCCACCGTATCTGCTCGCTGCAGGGTTTCGTAGACCAGTGGATCCTGCGGCAGTTGTGCCAGGTCGACGGGCTCATCGTAATGCTGCGAGACCAATACCAGGGAATCCTGGATGACCGCCATCATCCCCAGACCCAGCAGGTCCACTTTGATGATGCCCAGGTCGGCACAGTCTTCCTTATCCCACTGCACCACGGTCCGGCCGGGCATGGAGGATCGTTCCAGCGGCACCACGCGATCCAACTGGCCCTGGCATATCACCATCCCTCCCGAGTGCTGGCCCAGATGCCGGGGCAGGTCCTGAATCCGCATGCAAAGCTCGAGAAACTTATGGATATGGGAGTGCTTGACATCGAAACCCGCATGGAGAAAAGAATGTTCCAGGGTGTCGTTCTTTCCCTTCCACTCCCACTGTGACACCAGGCTCGAGAGACGGCCCAGGGTCTCAGGATCGAAGCCCATCGCCTTGCCCACTTCCCGCGCGGCCGACTTGCCGCGATAGGTAATCACGTTCGCGGCGATCGCTGCGCCAAGCTCTCCATAACGGGTGTAAATGTACTGAATCGCCTGCTCGCGTTTATCTCCGGAAGGTAGATCGAGATCGATGTCCGGCCATTCTCCTCGGCTTTCGCTCAGGAAGCGTTCAAACAGCAAATCCATGCCGACCGGATCAACCGCGGTTATTTCCAGCGCATAGCACACAGCGGAATTCGCAGCACTCCCCCGGCCTTGTACCAAAATGTCGTTTCGTTTACAGAAATCGACCAGGTCCCACACGATCAGAAAATAACCGGCAAACCCTAGTTTCTGAATCAGGGCTAGCTCATGTTCGACTTGCTTTTCAGCTTTTTCCAATAGCTTGCGATTTTGTTTGGAGCCGTACCGTTTTAAGACGCCTTCCATCGTACGCCGGCGCAGAAAGCTATCCATCGTTTCGCCCTCAGGAACTGGATAGCGAGGAAATTCATAACCCAGATCATTGAGTTCAAATTCCAATCGCTCAGACAAGGCCAGGGTGTTCGCAACTGCCTGGGGAAGGTCGCTGAATCTGGTTGCCATCGATCGCGCCTCCCGCAGATGGCGTTGCTGATTGACACTGAGCAGGCGGCCCGCTTTTTCCAGGCTGGTATGGTGGCGTATCACGGTAAAAACATCGAGGATTTCCCGGTCATACGCAGTTGCATAACGGACTCCGTTGGTAGCCAGCAGGGGTAAGTGCAGGCGATGGGCAATATGGATGGCAGCCTGGTTACGCCACTCTTCCTCCCGCTCGCCATGGCGCTGAAGTTCTATATAAACATTCCGCTGTCCGAAGAGACGGACAAGCTGCTCTGTAACTTTAATTGCTTCTGATTCACCGCCGTGTATCAATGCTGCCGCCAGCGGGCCTTCATCCCCACCGGTCAGGCAAACCAGCCCGGTAGAATATTGTTCCAGGTCCTCGAACGTAGCTGCACCTTCGCACTTAGTGGTCTCGCGCATTTTGAACCGGGTAATCAGTTGACAAAGGTTTTGATATCCAGCACGCGAGGTACATAAGAGTGGAAGTCTCACCGGTTCAGGAGCATGCTGATGAGGCAGCCATGCCGGTGGTGTGACCCGGTTGCCCAAATCGGATACAGCAATTTCTGCTCCGATATGGGCGCGTATCCCGTGCTTATGAGCGAGGGTGTGAAACCGGGCCGCGCCATAAACCCCATTACGATCCAGCAGAGCCATGGCCGGCATGTTGATCTCGGCCGCTCGCTGGATAAGGTCCTCAGGCAGCGATGCCCCTTCAAGAAAACTGAATGCGCTGGCCGCATGTAGCTCTACATAGCCTTCAGTCATACAGCGCCTCCACCTGCCAGCGATCATGCGTAAGATCACGCGTCAGGCAGCAACAAAGACAGCTGGCCTGATTGGCAGCGTCGTGGCCCCTGGCGACCAGGTCCCATTGTTCGAGCGACCAAAGGGTAGGATTCCACCAATCTCCGGCGGAGCACCAGGGTCCATAAGCACGCTCGACGGTGTACCGCTTCTCCCGGAAAATGAACGAGTCCGGTTTCCGATCGTGTACCGTGACCATTACTATTTCCGGCGGCCGTACCTGGCGCATGGCGAGGCGTTTTGTTCCCGCTTTCCGATCGCTTGGTGCAGAAGACGGTACAAAGGGTTCCACGCGAAAAGCATCCTGTCGGTTGGTGTCTTTGAGCACCGCCTGGCCCACACAGCCCTCGCCTACAATGCTTTGAATCCTGGCCAGGGTCACATCCAGTCGCATAGGTTCTGGAACCTGGGGAGAAAAAAGTCCTAATTGCACTTTGCTGGTGCTGCCCGTCTCTGCGCTTAAGCTAAGCGACAGGATTGCTGCAGGGGGAGGATGCGCCTGCAGATCCAGGTGGATTAGCTTCAGCCATAGTTTCCGATCAGTATTAGGGAGCGCAGGCCGTACTGTGCGGGAATGCGATGTGCCACCTTCCAGATACAGGTCGAGCGTGATGGTAGCTAGAGCCAGTATGCGCGACTGGGCACGCACAATGAGCTGATCGAGCATCACTCCCAGAATAAAAAGCAATGAATCGAGCAGCTCTACAGGCGAGTCCAGTTCCATTCGTTCTTCCAGCGTGAAGCTGGCCTCGATGGCGGTAAACAAATGTGTCGATTCTCCTCGTGCCAGCAGCCGCAACTCTTTGCCTGCTTGTCCAAGCCGTGCAATCAACTCTGTTTCCTCAAGGTTTCCCAGGGCTCCGAGGGTAGTGATGCCCCACATGGAGAAAGTTTCCGCATGGTCTGGAGAAAGATTGAGAACCGTGAGTGGTAAAGGCGCGAGTGCTGAGCTTTCCATGCCTCTCGGTACCACACGGATGCCACTGCCCGAATGTCCCCGGGCCACGCATCTGGAGGCATGAAAGTTACTGCTGATTGCGATGGATGCGTGTATGCCTAACGCCTTTGTCTTTTTCAGCAGGCTCTCGCCCAGCGCATCCGGGGAGCCGAAGAGTGTTTCAGTACCGGCAATGTCGATCACGCAGGTAAAGCAACGATCACTGCTCTGATCTTCCACCCGCGGTGAAAATGTGCCGGCACACTCCAGCAAGGCTGCGCGTGTCGCTGCTTCCTCCGCGCGCGAGCGAGACAAAATAACCGCGGTAGGAAACATCTCCATTTCCAGTTTTGTCATGCCCGGTACTATTCCCAAAGTCAGTGCCGCATGGTTGAGCGAACACACCTGTTCAAACGGCGGCTCGCCATCAAGCACAGCCACCGGTTTGCGCTGCAGTTCTGGCCTTAAGCGCAACAGTGCCTGCAGTGGAAATTCTCTTGCATCGAGGCATGCGTAGCGTGCAGTCGTCGTTTTCATCGTCGTTTTCATCTGGGTCCCGCCCAAACGGTTCTGGCTTGCCAATGTGCGCTCTGGACGTTTTGCGGCGGCTTCCTGTCCCGCCTGTCCCGCCTGCCCCGGTCTGCCGTGGGGCCTGCCGTGGAGCGCAGGGGAAGTACGTTGTCCTGGGGAAAGCGCTGCCGGGCTAGCTCTGCCCGATGTTCGAGGCCGGTGAAGATAGTCGACTCATCGCTATGCATGCTTCCCGGCTCAAGATGAAGTACCAGTCCGGCGCTATTCCTCGAGCATGCGTGTTGGGTCAGCAACACTACATGCGATTGCAGGCGCTCGGCTGCGGCACGAAAGCGAAACCAGGTCGCCAGGGGAACGCGCAAAACATACTCTGCGCTCAGGCTGCCCATATCCAGCACGACGCAACTGAAGCCACCAGCCTGGAGCAGAAGATCAGCAACACGCAGACCCTGTTCCAGCCTCGACCAGGACTTGCGTCTGGGTGCCGTTCGCAAGCCAAGAGAAGGGAACGGTGTGAGCTGTGGACCTGGTTGCTTCGGTTCAGGCCGTGGTTTGTGCAGAGCTTCCGCGCAGCGGGGTGCGGTAACCGCTGAACTCAGCAAATCACTCACCGCGGCAGAAAGGCCTTTTACCTCCATCCGGGGATGACCGCCACCCCCCTGAGGAAAGCCTGATTTTGTCTTGGGCGGCTTTTCTGTGACGCGCAATCCACGCTCTGCGGATTGCGGTTTAGGTGCAGTCCCATGTGCGCCACCACAGCGTATCCACAGCAGCCGCGAGAGGTCCACTCCTATAGCCGCTGCCGATTCAGGGTGCAGCGTGTCGGAAACATCTACCCAGGCGCACACTTTGCCTTCCATGGTCATGCTGGCGACAAATGCGAGCGCAAGCGAGGTGCGTCCTGAACATTCCGGTCCAACAATCTCGCTAATGGCGCCTATCGGCAATCCGCCATGCAGCAGGGCATCGACCTCACAAATGCCCGTGGGAACAACCGGGTAGGGAACTCGCGGCAGCGGAGTAAGCGCCGAAGGGATTCTTTCTGCCAGGTTAGCTTCTATCTGGGCTCGTAGATGTTGGGCGGAGGGCATAGGCAGATCTTCGCCTTATTTTCGCCTATTGCGCGTGATTTGTGTCGGCGCTTAGCTGTGGGAAATGTCCGGATGACTTAAGATGAAAATAAAATACTTAAAAAATCAATCGTGGCATCTATCCAATGCTCTCAGACTTGCCTTGGAAAGGATCGAAGCTGGAGGATAGGAATCAGATACCTGGCCTTCTCTATTGCGGAATCCTGTTGAAACAGCATGGGTCTTGCATTCGTCTTATGAACGACATGGCTCACTTCGTCTGTACTGCAGGGCTTGGGAGATAATCAATCATGGAATTAGGGACTGAATGATCCTGAGTTTTCTTCATTTCGCCATATTGGGGATGGCTGCTATCCCCTTGATCTACTACTCTCTCGCGATTTTTAGCGCATGGCAGTTCTTTCGCAAGTCGCATAAGACCCTTCCCTGGGCCAAATACACCCCTCCGATCAGTAACCTAAAGCCCATTCGTGGACTCGATCCCGATGCCTATGAAAATTTCGCCAGTTTCTGCCGCCAGGACTATCCGGAATACGAAATTGTCTTTTGCGTTGGCGATGCATCGGAACCAGCTTTGCCGACGATCCAGAGGCTCATCCGCGACTTCCCTGAATGCCAGATCCGCGTACTGATTGGCTCCGGCCGGGTGGCCACCAACGACAAAGTCGCCAAGCTGGCGCGACTGACTGCGGAAGCAAAATATGAAACCGTGGTGATGAGCGACAGCGACGTTCGCGTGCAACCGGATTACCTGCGCACCATTGTTGCCGGGCTTGCGGATCCGAAGGTAGGAGCGGTGACGTGCTTTTACGCGCCTGTTCCCAGCGAAGAAAAAACCTTCGTGCAGCGCGTTCAATCCGTGGGGATGCTCTCCGATTTTTATGCCGGGATTCTCGTTGCCAGGCAATTGGATGGGGTTAAGTTTGCTCTGGGGCCGACGATTGCTACCACGCGTTCGCACCTCGCTGGCTTTGGCGGTTATGCTGCGATCGAAAATCGTCCGGCGGACGATCTGTTAGTGGGACGCTTGATTGCGGAGCAAGGCTATGAAGTCGAACTGCTGAACTATACGATCCAGACAGTGTCAGATTTCCATTCGCTGCGCGACCTTTTCCTGAAGCGCCTGCGCTGGACCGTGGTTATGCGCATCATGCGTCCGTGGGGGCACCTGGGCCTGATTTTTACCCTTGGGTCTGCCCTGGGCCCTGGCGGCGATCTTTGTCCAGCCCACGCCAGAGATAGCTTTCGTCTATCTGAGCGCATATTTCGCATTTCGCATCGCCATGATGGAAGTGATTGGAAGGTGGGGTTTGAAGCAGCCGGGTATTTACAAGAAGCTGTGGCTGCTTCCGGTCTGGGATCTGCTGGCTGCATGCATATGGCTAGCCAGCTTTACCCGCAACAGCATTCGCTGGAGAGATGGTTACTACTACATTCGCAATGGCGAGTTAGTTCCGGTAGACCCAACAGCAGCCATTCGAGCGGCAGAGAAAGCCCCGGAGCGGGTTTAGGGTCTTTTTCACTTGCAAAGGATCCTGGGTGCCCCATATCTCGCTCGTTTTTCGCGAGATATGGAATACCACAGCTCTGTCGTCTGAAGCGTACGGGCTTCAGCCCGTACATAAGCCAACGAAACCTTCGTGGCATTCAGGCCCTGAGGACGAGCAATTGTCTCATTCCCTAGCGTCAGCAGAGCGTAGTGTAGTCTGAGTCCCGGTTACAGAGCCGTCTTGGCCAGGACAGGCTTTTCCACACGCCGGTCATTTCTGGTTTGGCGCCAGTTCACCCGCGGCAGAAACAGTGCCGTATCGATTCGATCCTTGTAGCGAACCGCAATATCGATAAGTGAATCCAACAGCGAATCAGAGAGAAAGTGCGGCGACAAGCCAAGATCAATCAGCTTGGAATGCTTCGCATTGTAGTAATGCTGTTCCGCTTCCACACGAGGATCTGGCAAATAGTCGATCTCAACCTTCAATCCCGTTTGCTTGCCGGCCTTCTGCACCAGGTGAGCTAAATCCAGCACGGAAAACTGCTCAGTGAATTGATTGAAGACGCGGAATTCTCCCTTAGCCGCCGGGTTCAGACAGGCGAGCTCCACACAGCGCACAGTGTCGCGAATATCCAGGAAGCCGCGCGTCTGGCCGCCCTTGCCGTACACCGTGAGCGGATGGCCAAGAGCAGCCTGGGCGCAGAAGCGATTGAGCACCGTGCCGAAGACCTCGTCATAGTCAAAGCGGTTGATCAGCGCTTCATCCAGGGCAACCTCGTCGGTCATGGTTCCATACACCACGCCCTGGTTCAGATCGGTGGCGCGCGTGCCCCAGATCTTGCAGGCGAACATCATGTTGTGGCTGTCGTGCACCTTCGAGAGGTGATAAAACGACCCCGGCTGCTTGGGATACGGGAGCACATCTTTGCGGCCGTTGTGCTCGATGGTGATGTATCCCTCTTCGATATCGATATTCGGGGTGCCATACTCTCCCATGGTGCCGAGCTTGACCAGGTGACAGTCGGGCTGGAATTCGCGCAACGCAAAGAGCAGGTTCAGCGTGCCCACGACATTGTTCACCTGGGTGCCGACAGCGTGGTTGCGATCGATCATCGAATAGGGCGCAGAGCGCTGTTCGGCAAAGTGAATCACAGCCTCAGGCTCAAACGTCTTGATGGTCGAAGCCAGAAACTCGTAGTCCGTCACATCGCCAACAAAGAGCTCAATCGACTTGCCGGTAAGCTCATGCCAGACGCGCAGGCGATCGGCCAGCGGGCGAATGGGAGTGAGCGACTGCACTCCCAGTTCGTGGTCCCAAAGACGACGCACAAAGTTGTCGATGATGGCAACGGAATGGCCGCGATTCGATAGGTAGAGAGCGGTAGCCCAACCACAATAGCCATCGCCTCCAAGTACAGCAATTTTCATAATGCGTCTCCTCAAGTGCAGGTACTCAAAGCTCCTGCTAACGTTGCCTTTATGCCAAGTCTAGCAGGGGCGTGGGTCGGTTACCAGGACTGGCAGTGTTCGCGTCAACGCCGGCGTCGACTGAATGCGCCACTGTTTCATCCAGAGAAACAGGATCATCAAACCCCATAGGTGATATCCCAGGTTCGCGCGTCTTTCCATGTGCAGCTGTACATAGTTCTCGATGGTGTCGGTGCGGAAGAGATCAGCGTGTTCAGTAAGTCCTGCTTTCAAGGTGTCAAGCAGGAGTGGACGTAGAGAACCGCGAAGCCATTCGTGCGCAGGAATATCGAAGCCGACTTTTTTCCGGTTGAGAATCGATGGCGGCAGTTTGTCTTTCATCAATTCTTTGAGTAGCAGCTTCTGCCGCGAGCCTTGTATCTTGAGCCTGTCCGGCAACGCAGCGGCAAACTCGACAATGCGATGGTCAAGGAAAGGAGGACGCACCTCGACCGCGTGGGCCATGCTCATGCGATCCGACTTAACCAGGATGTCATCGGCCAGATAGTACTGTTGATCGAACGCAAGATACGGATAGAGACCTTCCTGCGCCGCGAGCGAACCCGCCAGATCGCTCAGGATATTACCCATCGCGCCCGGCAACGGACGCTTCAGCAAAGCAGCTTTCGCAGATTCGGAGAAGGTTCCATTCCAGTGCACATGGGCTTGTTCTGGTGACAGCAGGCAGCCTTCGAGAAAACGCTTGAGTTTGTATTCCAGACTTATCTTTTCGTCGGAGACAGGCCAGAAGCGCAAGCTGTCAAGCGCCAGCTTGATCGCTTGTGCAGGCATGGTCCGCGCCATCCGGGCAAGCTGATTGGCGCGATAGGTGAGGTATCCGGCAAAGATCTCATCCGCGCCTTCCCCGCTCAATGCCACGGTAGCGTGCGTCTTGCACATGCGGGAGAGGAACCAGACCGGCAATGCTCCTGCGTCGGCGCTCGGTTCATCTGAGTAGTACGCGAACTGCTCGATCGCGCCCTGCAGATCCTCTTGCGGGCTCAGGTCCAGCTGTTCGTGATCGGTGCCATAGTGCGATACCACACGCTGGATATGCTCAGTCTCGTCAAAGCTGCGGCCGTTGAAGGAAATGGAAAAAGTCTTCAGGCGTGCGTGATTGGTTCCCGCCGCGTAATGCAGGATGGTGGAAGAATCAATGCCACCACTCAACCAGACACCCAGGGCCACGTCGGAAAGCAGGTGCTCGCGCACGGATTGCTGCAGTAGAAAGTCCAGCTCCTCCTTAGCGCTTTCAAGGTCTAGAGTACGCGGTGCGCCTGCGGGAAGGCGCCAGTAGGATTCAGTCCGCACCTGGCCGTCGTGCCATTCATACCAGGTGCCCGGCGGCAACTTTTCCACCCCGTTCACCAGGGTCCACGGGCAGGGAACGTAATTCAGAGACAAATAGCAGTCCAGCCCTTCCATGCTCAGGCGACGCTCAACCTCCGGGTGAATGAGGATAGCCTTCAACTCGGAACCAAAAAGCAGGTCCTCTCCGTACTTCGCCAGGTAGAGTGGCTTGATGCCCATGCGGTCCCGAGCCAGAATGAGGCGCCGGGTCGACTTGCGCCACAGAGCGACCGCGAACATTCCGCGCATGCGGGCGAAACAAGCGGTGTCCCAGGCCTGGAAGGCAATCAGTACTGTCTCGGTATCGCAGTGGGTATGAAATTTGTAGCCCAGAGCTTCCAGTTCCGGCCGCAGTTCCAGGTGGTTGTAGATTTCGCCGTTGAATACGATAACCGTGTCGCCATCGCTCGAGGTCATCGGCTGATTGCCGGCAGCCAAATCAAGGATCTTTAATCGCGTCGCGCCCAGCGAGCATAACCTGGAGGAGAAAACTCCCTGCTGGTCTGGTCCGCGATGGGTCAGGGTAGCTGTCGCCGCGCGAATCCGATCAGGATCGGAAGTCCAGCCCTTCTGGGTAAAGCCAACAATGCCACACAAAGTGGTAACACCTCGGGGAAGGTGAAGGAACTCACCAATCTATAGTTATAACCCAAACAAGCCTGGCGCCTTGGGATAGGCTTGCGGCGGAGCTAGTACAATTTATAAGGCTGGCAGGCTTGTGGTTTGACGGCCGGGAGTGAATGACGTCTCATAAACCGCTGCATCTTAAAACGTTTTTGCTCATCCTGGTGATGGTCATCGCCGGCCCCCTGGGAAATGTATTGCTGAGCAAGGGCATGAAGCACGCCGGCAATCTCCCGGTATGGCCGCCCTCCGATGCGCTGCACACTGCGCTTCGCGTCTTTGGCACCGGCTCCATCTGGCTGGGTGTTGCTTCCCTGTTGACCTTTTTCCTGGCCAATCTGCTGGTGCTCACCTGGGCGGATTACAGCTTCGTGCTGCCTGCGTCTTCGATGGGTTATGGCGTGGTCGCGTTGCTGGGGTACTTTATGTTGGGCGAGCCAGTCTCGCCTTTGCGCTGGCTCGGCATCGCCGTCATCTGCCTGGGCGTGTTCGTCGTTGGGCAGACCAGTCCGCGAAGCCCCGAGCGAAGTTTGGAGCACAGGCCGAGCAGCCCTGAGCGCAAACCTATTAGCCTGGAGCGCAGCTAGATTGTGGAGGCGATCCTCTTTGCACTGATCGTGGTGGCCGGCACCGGCGGGGAGTTGTGCGTTTCCCGAGCCATGAAAGTGGTGGGAGAAGTGAAGGACTTCCGCCCCCTGGCGATCGCCCGTGTCCTTCTTCGCGCCATGCGGGTGGGATGGCTGTGGGCAGGAATCAGCATGATGGCTCTGGCTTTCTTTTCCCTGTTGGGTGCGCTCTCTTTTCTGAATGTAAGTTTCGTGGTTCCGGTTACTGCGCTAAGCTACGTCGCCGGCGCGTGCGGAGCGGTAGTCTTTCTGGGCGAGCGCGTCAGCCCGCAGCGTTGGGCTGGTGTTTGCCTGGTAGCGGTTGGGGTTACCCTGGTATTTCTGGGAAACCGATGAGCACATTGCCGCGAGTTCGTAGTACCAAGAGCATCGCTTTTCACGAGATTGTGATGCTGGCGATCGACTCGTTTCGTCTGAATCAAATTCGCTTCGCCCTGACCGCGCTCGGTATGGTGATCGGGACCGCCTCATTGATCCTGGTGGTGACCATTGGGCTTTCCGGCAGGCGGTATGTACTTACTTCCATCCAGAACATCGGTACCAACCTGATCTGGGCGGAGTATGCAGGTCTGTCGGATGCCAGCATTGCCTCGGTGCGCGATTACCTGACGGTCGACGATATGCACGCGGTCCAGCAGCAGGTCCCTGATATTCAGGCTGCTTCGCCGGTTCTCAACCTGCATCAGTTTTTTACCACTGGCGGGGGCAAAGAACGCGATGTCCTGATCCTTGGGGTGGCTCCGGAGTATGAGGAAATCCGCCGGCTGTACCTGATCGCCGGACGCTTTTTTGATCAGCAGGATTCGTTAGCCCATAGTCATGCGGCGCTGGTGACGGAGAAGTTTGCCGCGATCCAGTTTGGCAGCCCCGGGGAAGCAATCGGTAAGACGCTGGCCATCTCCGGGGTTCCGTTCGTGATTATCGGCGTTTTTCGCGAGCGCGTGGAGACCTTTGGCCAGTCGGAAATCGTCGACGAAACGGTTCTCATCCCGTACACCGTAGCTCGTTATTTCACCGGCACCGACGCGGTGAACCAAATCTACTTCTCCATGGCCGACTCGGCCAATGTGCCCGCAGCCACAGAGGCTATCCGGAAAGCCATCAAATCCCGGCATCGCTCCGAATCCGTATATGACGTTGGTAACCTCTCTGAGGTCCTTTCCATGGCAGGGAAGACAGCAACTGCATTCAGCATTCTCCTGCTGCTGTTTTCCATGGTCACTTTGCTGGTCAGCGGGGTGGGCATTATGAACATCATGCTCGCTACCGTGCGTTCGAGGATCCGGGAGATCGGCATTCGTAAGGCCTTGGGAGCCACTTTCCGGGAAATTCAACTGCAGTTTTTGGCCGAAGCGGTGTTGATTTCGCTCAGTGGAGGCGTGGTAGGAACGGTGCTGGCGATGCTTTTGCCGCTTTCGGTAGCCTTCTTTACCGATTACCGGCTGCAGGTCTCGTGGCTATCCGCGGTGATCGCGATCCTGGTTTCATGTGCAGTCGGAGTCGCTTTCGGTACCGTTCCCGCAGTGCGTGCGGCGCGAATGGATCCTGTAGAATCACTGAAGTACGAGTAACCGAAGCGAGCACTTTTTTTGCTGCCCAGAGCAAATTTTTCATTGCACTTGTTGCATCAGCGGTATATCCTAAAAGAGCGTCGAATACGATTTTGGTTCTCAGCTCGTTCTGCTTTAGGAGTCCGCACCGCCTGAAGATACCCCGATTGAATTCAGCGTCATCTCGTTACTAAGGAAGAAACACAATGGAACAAGGAACAGTGAAATGGTTCAACGATGCCAAGGGGTTCGGCTTTTTGAGCCGTGCAAATGGTGAGGATGTTTTCGTGCACCATACAGCAATTCAAGCAAACGGCTTCCGCACTCTTCAAGAAGGCCAGGCGGTTCAGTTCAACGTCACCAAAGGCCCTAAGGGTTGGCAGGCAGAGAACGTTCAGGTTCTGTAGTTTGTAGTCAGCTCTAAGAAGGAAAAGACGGCTTAACCGCCGTCTTTTCCTTCAGCTTCACGGTCTGAATATTGGCCCAGCAAGATCACGGCCTGTTCTCGGCAATCCTTCCTGCGTTCCTTCTCCTCTCAGCGCTTGCTTCCAAATTCCACTCTCCATATAAAATCGCTCTCAAGGAGAAATCATGTTCAGAGCAGCTGTCCTCTTGTTGCTTGTCTCTTGCGGAGCGGTAGTGGGTTGCGTTACCGGTAGTACTGCCCAAAATGTCAGTACAACCGGCTGGAAAGGCCAAAAAGTTGGCCAGAGCTCGAACGTTACCGGGCCGGTTCCAAGTTCTACCACCGGCACCCCGGGAAATACTCAGGAACCCCAGCCAAAACCACCGCAAGACGAACCCAAACCCACGCAAAACCTCGACAGCGACTAATTTCGTATTGCCGGCTGCTAGACTCAGATCGAACTCATATCTCTAAACTGGGGTGCTCATGGCTGAGGGTGAAGTAACAATAACAGTGCGACCGAACGGACCTTTGCGCGTAGAAGGTCCCATCAAGTTGATTGACTCCGACGGGAAACAACTCGATCTTACTGGCAAGCCCGCCATCTCCCTCTGCCGTTGCGGAGCCTCCACCAATAAGCCATTCTGTGACGGAACCCATTCCAAAATAGGTTTCCAGGCCGCGGCCGCCGTCGTCCCGGAGTCTGCCGAAAAAGTCTGAAGACAAAGTCTGGACGAAGGGCACGGCTTCAGTCGTGCCGTTAGAGATGGCTTGATGAGGCTTTTAGGCCCTTGTACGCTTTTCTTTCTGAAGGGTACGGGCTTCAGAGGGTGTGTGAGAACCGAAAAGAAACCGCAGATCTCTCCACTCCGCTTCGCTCCGGTCGAGATGACAAATTGATTGTACGGAAATCGCCAATTATCCAGTGGATGCACGGCCGTCCATGGCTCAACCAATTTGTCATCTCGACCGGAGTGTTCATGGGCCTGCGGGCCCACCCAAGGTGATGAAAAACGCTCCGGTCCAGCAACCACTCTCTATGGAACCATCGCCCTTTCCTTTGTCATCCCGCCTGCCCCGGCTTGCCGTGGGAGCGTAGCCGACCTGTCCCGCCTGTCCCGGCCAGCCGTGGAGCATGCCGTGGAGGGATCTGCAGTTCCACGGACCTTTCCTGGAAATGTTTTTCGACCTGAGCGAAGCACAGTGGAGAGATCTGCGGTTTCTTTTCAGTTCACGCACCCTCTTTCCGCCCAAGGGACCGTTTCAAGGCTGCGGAAAAAGTTGATTTGTCCGTCAAGACTCCTCGTTGCCTAAGGGTACCTTCGACCGTCTCCACAACCGCGGCACCAGCGACAAATCCAACATGCTGCGCATAAAGTCTGCCAGGTTATCCCCCAGCAATCGAAGGCTCTCCCGTAACACATAGACAGCCGTAAATAGATCCCCGGCCACCAGCGCGATGGCCGCGCCCCGCAGGCCAAGCGACGGGATATGCATCAATACCCAGGCAAGCACCAACGCCAGGCAGGTGGCGCTCAGCATCGCCCGCGCCATCCTCTGATGTTGGTTGGTGGCCATGGGCACCACCGAGCTGGTGAACCAAAAGGCCGAAACGACCATCTGCAACAGCATGATGTTCAGCAACACCGGGTCAGTTGGCACTTTACCGACGGTCCAGACTCGCCAGATCCAATCGCCTAAAAACGCCACCCCCAGCGTAATCCCCAGGCACAGCAGCAGCGAAATCTGGCACGCGCGCCGGTGGAGCATGCGCGCAACATCCATGGCTCCTATGCCAAAAGCTGCAGACATTTCCGGCCAGATCGAGTTGTTGATCAGGTTCATTCCCTGGGCTGCGCTCCTCGAGATAGTCCGCGCTGTATTGAAGGTCACCACCGCGATGGGACCCATCACGTAGCCGATCACCACCAGGATCCCCTGCAGGTTCAGGGCGTTCACCAGCGGGAAACTCATGAAGGAGATCGCCGGTCCGGTCAGACGGCGAATGACCGCCCATTGCGCGTGCCGAATGCCAAATCGGATCCAGGGCACTTCGTGACGGAGAAGAATCCATAAGGCGAATACCCCCACCGCATTGACCGCCACGTACAACACGGCGACCGGCACAGGCGACAGGTGCAGCCCGACGCCAATCATGGTGCTCAAGAACGCTGCCAGCACCACCAGGCTTTTGGCCATGGTCCCCAACGGATATTTGCCCACGCAGCGAAACGCCGCCTGAAACAGGGTTTCCTGCATGCCCAGCAGAACGGCCAGGCCAAGCAGTAAGACGATCAGCCTCGCGTCTCCGGCGCTGATCGCGTGCATGTGTAGCCAGGTACCTAAAGGAAGTACCCACACCGTTGCGATCAGCAGCAGCCCAAGCAGGCTGGTAATCACCGTAGTCAGCACCCAGACGCTCTGGAAGACAACCAGGGCCTCGTCGAAGTTCTCTGCCGCCGCCAGCATGGTCATCTCGTTGCCGGCCACGCTGCCGAACCCTACGTCGCTGAGCCCGAGATAGCTCGGAATCGTATTGAGCAGAATCCATTCCCCGTACAGGTGCACGCCCCAGTGACTGAGGAAGACGGGCACGGAGAAAATCTGGGTAAGTGTGGTAGAGAACCGGCTGAAGGTGTTGGCGCCAAATCCTGCAATCAGTCTGCGTTTAAGACTGCGTGTACTCATGGGGGGACCGGCGGTAGAACCATCGTACATGGACCCTGCAGCCCTTGCTTGAGGATGCGGCTACCAACCATGTACCCTTTCAACTATGAAAGCTTTGCTCCTTTCGCAGTACAACCAGCTCGACATCGCAGATCTTCCCGCGCCTGTGCCCGGCCCGGACGAGATCCTGGTGCGGGTCGCCGCCTGTGGCATCTGCGGCAGCGACGTACATGGCTACGACGGCACCTCCGGAAGGCGTATTCCGCCTCTTGTCATGGGGCATGAAGCGGCAGGGGTGGTGGCCGCGGCAGGTGCCGGCGTGAACAACTTCAAGGCCGGCGATCGAGTCACGTTCGATTCCACTGTTTACTGCGGCCACTGCGAGTTCTGTCTCCAGGGGGAGATCAACTTGTGCAATAACCGGCAGGTGATCGGGGTCTCTTGTGGAGACTACCGCCGCGCCGGCGCCTTTGCGGAATTCGTCGTGGTGCCCCAGCGCATCGCTTACCACCTGCCGGACGGCCTGGGATTTCAGGAGGCCGCGATGCTCGAAGCGGTCTCGGTGGCGCTTCATGCGGTGCGCGTCTCAGAGATGAAAGGTGGCGAGACGGCTCTCGTCATCGGAGCAGGAATGATCGGTCTCCTCACTCTGCAGGCGGCGAGGGCGGCTGGCGCTGCGAAAGTTTTGATAGCGGATATCGATCACACCCGTCTCGAGACCGCAAAAAACATCGGTGCTGACGAAACGCTTCTGCTTTCCGGAAACGAGCTGGTGAAGGAAATCCTCCGTCAGACCGAGGGTCGAGGCGTCGACCTTGTCCTCGAAGCCGTGGGCCGGGAAGAGACCATTGCTGCTTCCATTGCCAGTGTGCGCAAGGGCGGAACAGTGACGCTCATCGGCAACATCTCTCCCCAGGTTAAAATCCCGCTGCAGGCTGTGGTCTCACGCCAGATTCGCCTCCAGGGATCGTGTGCTTCCTCCGGCGAGTATCCGCAGGCCATGGAATTGTTGGCGAATGGAAAAATTAAAGTAAAGTCATTGATTACGGCGGTCGCTCCCTTACGCGATGGTCCGCGATGGTTCGAGCGGCTGCACGCAGGCGAGCCAAATCTTATGAAGGTGGTCCTTGATCCCAGTGCGTAAATTAAAGCCGCGGTATCTTCTGGCTGCTGTTTTGATAGGGCTCCTTTTTGGCGCTAGTCACTTTGCGCGAGCTGCTAGCCCTGCGAACGCTGCGAGTCACGACTTGCAGGTGTACTTCATCGACGTGGATGGCGGTCAATCGACCCTCTTTGTCACCCCGGCAGGCAAGTCGCTGCTGATTGATACTGGGTGGGCAGGGAACAACGGCCTCGACGCCGGGCGCATAGCCGCCGCGGCCAAAGATGCCGGCGTCACTAAGATCGACTATCTGCTGTTCACCCACTATCACGCTGACCACATCGGCGGCTTGCCGGAACTCCTGGCACGTATGCCTGTCGGCACGTTCATCGATCATGGACCCGACAGCCCCACCGATCCCTCGACCAAGAAAGCCTACCCCGCTTATCAGCAGATTCTGGCGAGCGGCCATTACGGTCACATCACGCCCAAGCCAGGAGACGCGTTGCCGATTCCGGGAATCAAGGCAGTAGTGATCAGTTCCAATGGTGAAGTCCTCAGCCACCCACTGCCCGGCGCCGGTCAACCGAACGCCTTCTGCAAGGAATCTGAGACCAGGCCGGATGACATGACCGACAATTCTCGATCGCTTGGAACCCTGTTCACCTTTGGCAAGACCAAGATTCTCGATCTGGGCGATCTCACCTGGGATAAAGAAATGAAGTTAATGTGTCCGGTGAATAGGGTGGGCAAGGTCGACATTCTGGTGGTGTCGCATCATGGATTGTTCCAGAGCTCGAGCCCGGCGCTGGTGGATGCGATTTCGCCCCGCATAGCAATAATGAACAATGGCGCCAAGAAGGGCGGCTCCACGCCAACCTTCGAGACGCTGGCGAAAGCGCCCGGTCTGGAGACCCTGTGGCAGCTCCATTTCTCCGACGAGGCCGGCACCCACAACACCGCGGCAGAGTATATCGCCAACCCCACGGGGCCGGATGCTGCGAACTATCTCAAGCTGACCGTCCATCCCAGCGGCAGTTTCACGGTATTCAACTCGGGCACCGGCAAGACTAAGGACTATGCAGCTCGCTGACGCTCGCTGGGAATTTGTTCCAGCCGGCCAAGTAAGAAGATGTACGCCGATATCCCGATAGACAGGTAAATGCCGGCCACGCCAAAAGCCCAACCGAAAGAGTGGCGGGCGGTTACCAGGTAGCCGGTCACAATGGGCGCCACAATTCCTGAGACCTGGCTGGAAAAATTCTGGATGCCGGCCAACGTGCCCACGCTACCACGGGGGCCGATCAGAGAGGGTACAGACCAGCCGACAGCTGAGGCAGCCGACAGTCCCGCCAGGGACATGCTGATCCATATCAGCGCGCTGGTAGCAGTCTGCGCATAAGCTGCCCCGACGATGCCAAGTCCCATGGAAGTGCCGCCGATCAGCACCACGCGTTGCACCCGGCTGGCATTCCATCCCCGTTCCAGCAGACGGTCCACCAGCCATCCGCCTATCAGCCATTCGCTTGCCGTGCCAATCAGCCAGGGCACGCCGGTATAGAGGAACGAGTGCAGCAGATCAATGTGCAGAGCGGAGGAGAGATAACTGGGCAGCCAGGTAAGGAGCAGGTAAAAGACGTAGTTGTAAGCTCCAAAGCCGAGGGTTATCCCGATTACTTTGGGCTGTCGTAATAGGTAGCCGAGCGACGCTGTTTCCGCGTGTAGAACCGGGGCGGCGCTGTCTTTCTCCAGGATGTAGTCGAGTTCCTGCGCTGTGAGTTCTGGGTCATCGACCGGATCGCGATAGACCCAGCAGAAGAGCAGGAAGTAGAGAAAGCTAACCATGCCGGTGGCGGCGAAACTCCACCGCCAGCCGACCTTGAGCAGGAGCATACCAATCAGCGGCACGCCAATCGCGGATGCGAATTTTGCCGAGCCGTCGAAAATCGATGTAGCCGAACTCCGCTCCTTCGCAGGAAACCAGTAGCCGATGGCTTTTGCATTGGATGGAAAGGTGGGCGCTTCCCCGATGCCCAGCAGCAGGCGCGCGCCGAAGAAGCCGCCCAGGCTGGGCGTAATGGCCGCGGCGAAAGAGGCGATGCTCCAGATAAAAGTGCTGATCCGGCCCACCCGGCGCACTCCGAATTTATCCAACACCACTCCGACAGGAAGCTGGCACAGCGCATAGGTCCAGTTGTAGGCGGCGGAAAGGTACCCGAAGGCGACATTGGAAATGGCAAACGTGGTGATGAGTGCCGCATGGGCGACCGACAGGTTGACCCGGTCGAAGTAGTTGACCAGCACCCCTATGCCGAGTAGAAAAGCGATGCGCCAACGGCGCCTGGGAACTTTGAGCTGCGACGGACCGCTTACATTAGGCATAGGCGCAGTGCCTAGACTAACCCAGCCAACGTTTTGTCTTCCCAGAGAACGCTTAGGTGCCCCACATCTCGCTCGTTTTTCGCGAGATGTGGATACCACGAACCTTAACCGTTCGCCTAAACAGTGCGTAGAAAACTTTCGGGACGGGGTTGTGGAATCCCACATCTCGCGAAAAACGAGCGAGATGTGGGGCACCCAAGCATGGGCTGTCGGGACAGCTGGGTGTGGGAGAGGCCGCCTTCTTCCCGTTCGTCAGCGGAGCGGATGATTCGATGACGCTCCGCATCTATTATTCGCCGTCCGCTCCTACCTCAATCCATGCTGCGCAGACTGTACTCGCCTCACCCGTCGAGGCCCGGAGGGCCGGCACCAAGCGTCAGCCCAGCCCGGAAGGGCTGGGATAGCAATCATGATGATCTTGGCCGCCCCGCTGCGCCCCGGCGTGCCGTGGGGCGTGCCGTGGGAGCGCCGTGGGGCGCGCCACTCTAACTCTGAATTCATACCGTCCCTTTCGGAATCGGATTCGGAGGACCCGGCTTCTTCTTCCTGCGTTTGATATTGCGTGCCGGAGAGGCCGCCTTCTTCCCGTTCGCCGGCGGAGCGGTCGATTCGATGATGCTCCGCATCCAGTATTCGCCGTCCGCTCCCAGCTCAATCCCGTGCACCTCGCGCTCAAACCCGGGAAATTGCTTGCCAAATTTCTCCAGCGCCAGCAGAAGACGAATGATCGGGCTGTCGGCGTCGCCCAACCGCTCTCCAGGCATGCGCACCGGAATGCCGGGAGGGTAGGGAACCAGCATCACGCCGGCCAGTCGCCCCGCCATCTCGGATATCCGGACTTTCTCCGTGCCATTACGTATCAGTTTCTGGTACGTTTGCGCCGGGGTTAGCACGGGATCCGGATCTACGTCACATGCCTGGTGCAGCAGGTTGGTCAGATCCAATTGTCCCACGGCAGCATGCATCTCATCGCTCAGTTCCTTCAACGTCATGTCACGGTAACGAAGCGGGTGTTCTGCGACCAAGTCGGGTAGTGCTTCGTATAACGTGCCCTCGTTATCGTAGAGCCGCTTGAACTCGAACAGCGTTTCCAGCAAACTACCCCATTTGCCTTTGCTTGTTCCCACGGAAAATAGGATCAATGCGGTGTAGTCGCCGGTGCGGGCAATCTCCACCAACCGGGCATCGAGAAACTCCGTCAGGATCGCTCCGGGGATACCCCAATCCGCAAGCTCTCCGCGCGAATTGATCCCGGGCATGAGAATCGTGACCTTGGTCGGGTCAAGCATGCAGTAGTCTTCGGCAATATCCTCGTCCTTGAAGCCATGCCAGTCTTCTTCCCGCTTGAGCGTCCAGCAGGTCGGTGAGTTGATGAGCAACGAATCCGGAGTTTCTTCAAACAGAGAGGTTGCTCCGGTTGTCGGATCGGTGACGGTATCCGGCTGGTAGATTCTGAAGAACCATTCCTCACCATTGGTGGAGCGCAGCCGGTGAGCGATCGAAGACATGGCTTTCCGGAAGCTGATTGCATCCTGAATGGTCTCGTACATTAACGTCGGGCCCGCCGGTTCATCCATCATCGACGTCGCCACGTCGAGCGACGCAATCATGGGATAGAAAGGAGAAGTGGTGCCGTGCATCATGAAGGATTCGTTGAACTGGTCGAAATCGAGTGGAGCACGGTCGCTTAGCTTGACGTGGATCATCGATGCCATGGAGAAAGCGGCAAGCATCTTGTGCGTGGATTGCACCGCGAACAGCAAAGGCCGATTCGGCATATCTTCGGGCACATCCATAGCGAAGCGGCCGCGATAAATGGCGTGGAATTTCGCATAGGCATACCACGCCTCGTCGAAGTGGATGCGGGGCACGCTGCGCGCCAGTTCGCTGGTGACCCGCTGGACGTCATAGCAAAAGCCGTCATAGGTGGAATTGGTCACCACCGCATAAGTAGGTTCCTGCGACGCTGCCCCGGCGCTGAAGGGGCTATTTGCGATCAGTTGCTTGATGTAGTCCGGGGAAAAGCGGCGCAACGGCACCAGGCCGATCATGCCGTACCCATTCCTGGTGGGCTTGAAATAAACCGGCCGCCCGCCGGTGCCGGTCAGCGAGTGGCAGATCGACTTGTGGCAGTTCGCGTCGATCAGCACCATGTCATTGTTACCAATGACGCCGTGGCCCACGATCTGGTTTGAAGTGGAGGAACCGCCCAGAACATAGAAGGTCCAGTCGGCGCCGAAGATGCGTGCTGCATTGCGCTCCGATTCTGCAGGAGGTCCGATATGGTCCAGCCACGAACCGAGCGATGAGGTGGAGATCCCCAGGTCGGCGCGCAGCAGATTTTCACCGAAATAGCGATGGAACTGCATGCCCACCGGATGCTTGAGAAAAGCGACACCGCCCATGTGTCCCGGCGCATCCCAGGAGTAAGCGCCTTGATCGGTGTACTTTTTCAGCTCGCGGAAATAGGGCGGCAGCAGCTGCTCGTCGTATCGCTTGACGGCGAAGTCCACCCGGTTGGCGATGAACGCGGGTGTATCGCCGAACAGGTGAATGTACTCGTGGACCTGCTTGATCACTTCCAACGGCAGCTCACTGACCAAAGTCCGGTCGGCGATCAGGAAGATCGGCACTTTCTTATTTCTGCGGCGGACTGCGCGAATAATCTTTAGCGCCGCGCGTTCATCAAACTGGTGTTCTTGCTCCAGATCCCAGTCCAGCAGGATAGCGCTGTACGATGGATCCGATTGAACCATCGAAAGTCCATCTTCCGGCGTTGAGGTCCTGATGACCTCGTAGCCCTCTTCCGTGATCGCTCCGCAAAGGCGATCCATGGCCCGGTCCGATACCGAGTTCGTCCCACCCAGTTCACTGGCAATCAAAAGTACCCAACGGCCATCACTCATAGTTTGCAGTCTCGATGAATCTTGTTACGCGCATGTTTCAATCCTTACGGGGTGGTAGTGGCTTGCACCAGCTTCAAGACCGCGGGCGCAACCATGTTCAACAGCACAGCCTGCGGTTTTTCAGATTGCTTCAGAAAGGCCACTTCCCGGGTCTTCCAGGCTGCGGGAGCGTTGTGGTGTTCGCGCAGATAGCCAATCGCATCCAGGCCTGCCTGCGAGACAAGGTGCAGATTAGTCGAAACTGGCGCCAGCTCTTTCGTCAATTCCGATCTGGGCAGCAGAGGCTGTAGCTGCGCATCGTTGTCGCGCCACAGCACCAGCCATTCTTGTGCCTGCTCCCAATCCTCCCGCGAAGCCTTTCCAGCGACAATGCGGTCGACCATATCAAGGAACTGGCGCGCGGTGTCGCTTTCCGGTGGAACGGCGTCAATCATATGGTTCAGCGGCGAGAAGGCGTCGTATTCGTGCAGCTGTTCGCGTGCATAGAGCCGAGGAGGTTGCATAACGTCGCCGAATACGCGCAGTGGCAACGGGTCAGGCTCGCCGGTCATACGGCTAAGCATAGCGGGATAGCCGGAGTTGTGTTGCAGGCCATAGTAGTTCAGCTTTTGCGAAATGAGCGCCATCCGTGCGTACATCGATGCCACGTCACGCGTACTGCGTGGCGACCAGAAGCGTTCGGCAATGGCGGCAGTGCGCGGCCAGATGCGGCTATCGATATTCTCCGGCGTAACGAACTCTGACCACATGGTCGCTTCGCCGCCGAGAATTCGCTTGCTGTCTTCGCTGCTGAGAGTCGTTGGCCCGGTGCCTTCCGGGTCAGCTGCATAGTGCTCCGCCGCGGACTGGTTCAAATCGATATAGTAGCCGGCCGACAATAGCGCGCGATTCCCGCCTTTCACCGCCTGGCCGACGAACTGCGGACCGCGCCAGGACTGAATGACCACGTCTTTAGGAGTGCCTGGCTGAAGAACCTCGTCCCAACCCACCATGATTTTCCCATGGGCGGCGACCATCGTTTGCACTTTGGCGCTGAAATAAGCCTGCAGGGCGGCATTGTCTTTGATCGCATGTGCCTTCATGAATTTCTGGATGCGCGGGTTCGCGTCCCATTCCTTGCCGTTGCACTCATCTCCTCCCACGTGGAAATAGGCGTCGGGGAAGAGCGCAGCCATTTCGCCGATGAAGGTGTCGAGAAAGGTGTAGGTGCTGTCACGGGTGGGATCCATTGCGGGGTTGAACACGCCCCACTTGCGCTCGATCTGGTACGGGCCCGAGCCGCTGGCGAGGTCCGGATAGCCAACGAACCAAGCCGTGGCATGCCCAGGCATGTCGAACTCCGGCACCACGCGAATGCCGCGGTCCCGTGCGTATTCGATCACCTTGCGGATTTCTTCCTGGGTGTAAAAAAGGCCGTCAGAGCCCTTCTCCTGTAGCGAGGGAAATTGTTTGCTCTCCACCCGGAACCCCTGGTCTTCCGAGAGGTGCCAATGGAAAACGTTCAGCTTTACCGCTTCCATGCCGTCCAGCGTGCGATAGACCACATCGAGCGGCTGAAAATGCCGGCCCACGTCCAGCATCAATCCCCGCCAGGGAAACCGTGGCTGATCGTCAATCGTCATGGCGGGAACGACGAAGCCTCGCGGCGTGATGCGGACCAGCTGCAGAAACGTTTGCAGGCCATGCAGCACGCCCAGCGGATTCACGGCTTCGAGATGAACCTCATTGGCCGTAATCTGCAAATGATACGACTCGTCTTCATCTACCTGCTGCACCGGTGCGCTGGCGCCCTTGGTGTTGATAAAGAACGACGCTTTGTTGAGCACCGCCTCGCGCCACAACGGGATTCCGGTCTGCCGTGAAAGCATATTCAGGAAGCGCTGTTTGGCTCGTTCCAGCCGTGGCTCCTGGAAGCCCTCGAGAGTGACGCCGAACCCGTTGGTGATAAGAAACTCGCCATCCCCTGGCTTCACCTGAGCTGGAAGGGGCATCAACGGTAGCGGAGCCTGGGCCTGCACGTCCCCCGCGAGAAAACAGCTGAGCAATAGAGTCATCGACACAATCCGAAGCAAGGCAGACCTCACGCTCAACGATTCTATCTGGTATAGGATTGCCCATAATGACCACCGCCACCGTTTTCGAGCATGAGATGCTGCGTGAGATTTTTGAGCAGCCGAAGGCGCTCGCCGACACCATCGAGCGCTATGCCCCTAATGGCAAACTGGCGACCGGCGTCTTCCAGCCGGTTGCCGACGCACTGCGTTCCAGGTCGCGCCTGGTGATCGCCGCCAGTGGCTCCAGCCGCCACGCCGGGCTCGCCGCCGAGATCATGCTGGAAGATCTTGCGGGCCTGATGGTCGACGTTGAATATGCCAGTGAATATGTTTACCGCTCGACCCACACCATTCAGGATCCGGGGGTTCTGGTCATCTCTCAATCCGGCGAGACAGCCGATACGCTGGCTGGGTTGCGAGAAGCAAAGGCGCGTGGTTTACCCACGCTGGCCATCACCAACAATCCTCACTCCAGCATGGCGGTCGAGGCAGACGCATCCTTGCCTACCTGCGCGGGGCCGGAGAAGGCAATTCCTGCAACCAAGAGCTTTACTACCCAGCTTGCGGTCCTCTACTCGCTGGCCCTTTACCTGGCGCGCATTCGGGGAAGAATGACCTCGCCAACGGTCGAAAGCCACACTGAGGATCTGCGCCGCCTGCCCGCTCTGCTGGAATCTGCGCTCGAAAGGTGGCAGCAGCAAATGGCCGGCTTGGTGTCGTCGATGAAAGGATCGCGCGCTTTTCTTTACCTCGGTCGTGGCGTCCACTATGCGATTGCCCGCGAAGGAGCGCTGAAACTGAAGGAATCGGCTTATCTGCAGGCCGAGGGCTATCCGGCCGGTGAGTTGAAGCATGGTCCGAACGCATTGGTGAGCCCCGACGCGCCCTTGGTGGTGATTGCCACCCGCGACCCTTCGGATCCCGACGCCATGCTGCGCTATCGCAAAGTGCTGCAGTTGATGAAGGACATGCGGGCACAAGGCGCGACCCAACTCGTGATCGCCACTGAGGGAGACGAGGAGGCCGCCAGCCTTGCCAATCACTGCATAGAGGTTCCCAAAACCGAAGACATGTTAGCCACCATGCTGGAGGTGGTTCCTCTCCAGTTGCTTGCCTACCATCTGGCAATTCAGAACGGGGTCGACGTGGACCATCCACGCAACCTGACCAAAGCCGTCCTGCAAGAGTAAGCAACCTACTCCCAAACCTTGTCCTGACCACGAACGATGGGTGGGCGCTGAACCCGTTAGTCCTTCCCGCGCAAACCGCAATGAGGTTGAGGTTCGTGGTATCCCATATCTCGCGAAAAACGAGCGAGATATCGGGCACCCAGCATTGGTGGTCAAGGCAGGTCGCCAACATCCCCTGGAAGGGGTAGGAATCTGAATAAATTCTTTTAGTTCGTCGAGGCCCGGAGGGCCGGCCACCAAACGTCAGCCCAGCCCGGAAGGGCTGGGTAGGGAAATCACGCCGTGGGAGCGCCGTAGGCGCGGCACTTCTCACCCAGCCGTGTCTACCCGCCGCTTTATAATGAACCCGTAGACATACGATTATGGCCACCAAAAACCTTCCCCTGGAACATTCCACCAACTCATTGATTGCGCAGCGAGATCAAATCTTTGATGAATTTCGCCGGTGGGGCCATTTGCAGGCGAAACTTGATCCGCTGGGGCAGTATCTGCTGCCCGAACCTATTCCCGAATTGAATTTTGACGGCGAAGATGCCGACGAGGCCAAGGCTTATTACTGCGGAAGCATAGGGGTGGAGTTCATGCACATTCCCGACGCAGCCAAGCGGGAATGGATCCAGGAGCGCATGGAGCAGCCCGCGCCCGTACCGGACCAGCACCAGGTTCTGGAACGGCTAACCCAGGCAGATCTCTTCGAACAAGTGATCCAATCGCGTTATCTCGGCACCAAGCGCTTCTCTCTCGAAGGTGTCACCGTCTTGATTCCCTTTTTGGATGAAGTCCTGAACCGCGCTTCCGATTATGGCGCGGAGAAGGCCGTAGTGGGCATGAGCCATCGCGGACGCTTGAACGTCATGGTGAACACGATCGGTAAGTCCGCCATGGACATCTTTTCCAAATTTGAAGATGCGAACCCGCGCAGCATCCTGGGCGGAGGCGATGTGAAATACCACGTGGGCGCCACGGGTCAATTCCTCACTCGAAGCGGCGGAAAAATCAGCCTTCACCTGGTATCGAACCCCAGTCACCTGGAAGCAGTGGATCCGGTGGCCATGGGCCGCGCTCGTGCCCAGCAAGTGCGTTTGGGAGAAACCGGGCGAGCCAAGGTGCTGCCGGTGCTCATCCATGGCGATGCGGCATTTGCCGGTCAAGGTATTTGGGCGGAAACCCTGAACCTGGGCACCATACCCGGATTCACTGTCGGCGGTACCATCCAGATCATCGTCAACAACCTCATCGGCTTTACCGCCGACCCTGAGGAGTGCTATTCATCGCGCTTCTCCTCCGATATCGGCAAGCGATTACCCATTCCCATCTTCCACGTGAACGCAGAGGATGTCGACGCCGCCATCCGGGTCGCCGACATAGCCGTTGAATACCGCTATACGTTCCACAGTGATGTGATCATCGATTTGATCGGTTACCGCCGCCACGGGCACAGCGAGGTAGACGACCCCACCATCACCCAGCCAATCCGTTACGCCCGGATCAAGAATCATCCTCCGCTCTATCAGATCTACGCCCAGCAAATCGGCGTGGACCCTTCTGGACGGGTTAACCAAATACAGGTTGAGCTTGCGGAAGCGCAGAAGCAAGCGACCCAGATGAAGAAGAGTGCGGTGCTGGCCAAGCTTCCGGACTATTGGTCGAACTACATCGGCGGCCCCTATAAGCCTGAATACGAGGTCGACACCGGGCTCAGCGCGGCGTCTGTGGAAGACATCAGCAATAGCCTCACCACCTATCCGCACGATTTCCATATACATCCCAAAATCAAGAAGCTGCTGGAGCAACGCCGGGAGATGGGGCGTGGAAAGCGCGTGTTTGATTACGGCATGGCGGAAGCGCTGGCCTTTGGTTCGCTCCTGTTACAGGGCACCCCAGTGCGTCTCACCGGCCAGGATAGCCAGCGTGGCACCTTCAACCAACGCCACAGCGTGCTGGTGGATATCGAAGACGAACAGCTTTATTTTCCCCTGGCCAATCTATCGCCGAACCAGGCCCGTTTCGAAATTTACAACTCGATACTTTCTGAAGCAGGCGTGTTGGGTTTTGAGTACGGCTACAGTCGCGACTATCCTGAGACCCTGGTTTTATGGGAGGCGCAGTTCGGTGACTTTGCCAACGGCGCGCAGATCATCATCGATCAGTTCATTGCCTCGGGTGAAGACAAATGGGGACTGCTCAGCGGAGTGGTCATGTTGCTGCCACATGGCTATGAGGGCCAGGGGCCGGAACACTCCAGTGCCCGGTTGGAGCGCTACTTGCAATTGGCGGCGCACGACAACATACAAATCTGCCAGCCCTCCACGGCGGCTCAGTATTTTCACCTGTTGCGCCGCCAGGCGATGCGGAAATGGCGCAAGCCGCTGATCGTCTTCACCCCCAAGAGCATGCTGCGCAATCCCGATGCCAGTTCGCCGGTAGCCGGCTTCGAGTTGCCGCGCTTCCAGAATGTTCTCCCGGAAATTGAGGTGCAGCAGGTCAACCGCCTGCTCCTCTGCACCGGCAAAATCGGCCACGAGTTACGCATGGAACGGGCCAAGCGAAAAAACAGTACCACCGGCATCGTCTTTTTGGAACAGCTTTATCCCTGGCCGGAAACCGAATTAGCGGAGGAAGTCGCCCGTCACCCTGAGGCTCGCGAAGTAATCTGGGTGCAGGAGGAACCTGGCAATATGGGCGCACTATCGTTCGTCGTGCCACGCCTGCGACGCCTCTTTCCCGAACGTAAGGTGCTGAGTATCAAACGTTCCGCGGCAGCCAGTCCGGCAACCGGCTCGGCCAAGGCGCACGACATGGAACAAAAGACGCTGATCAGCCTGGCGCTGCGTGACGAGGGCAAATGATGAGCATGTAGGGGGCTCCTGATTCAGAACCGGAGAATCTCTAAAAAGACAATCTGCTGACATTTAGCCCTCGCGACTCAAACTAACCTTGACTTCGGCTCCCCAGAAGACGGTTTGAGACATGAAGATGACTGTCCTGCAGTTGTTCGAGCAAGAAGCATCCATTTGCCCAGATGCTTTTGCGATTGCCTGTGAAGGTCGGCGACTAACCTACCGCGAATTGAATTTCAACGCTGACCAGATCGCAGATGGATTGCGAGCTGCTGGTGTGGCGGACGGCTGCCTGGTCGGAGTCCTTCTCGACCGATCCCCGGAGATGGTTGCGTCGCTGCTTGGCATATGGAAGGCGGGCGGGGCCTACCTCCCGCTCGATCCAGCGGCTCCCATTGAGCGGACTGCCTTCATGCTCGAAGACGCCGCACCTGTCTCGGTGCTCACCCGCAGAAAGTTCTTTGCGAGTGTTCCGGGCTCGCCGTTGCTCGACCCGCGGTTGCTTGATCTGGATCACCTTGGCGCCAGGCGGAAGCCCTTGCAACCCGCAGAACGCGCGGTTTCCCCAGATAGCCTTGCTTATGTGATTTATACCTCCGGTTCCACAGGGAAGCCGAAAGGGGTCGCGGTCACCCATGGAGGTCTCGCCAATACCGTCCAGGCTGTTGGTCAGGACCTGAAGCTGACGCAGGATGACATCGTGCTCGCCTGGTCCACAATCGATTTTGACGTGGCTGGTCTCGAGATCTATCTGCCGTTGGCCTTCGGCGCCAGGTTGTATCTGGTTGAGAAGGAGATGGTCAAAAACGCCGCCGTGAGAATGGAACAGATTCGCAGTTCAGCGGCAACAGTCATGTTGGGAACGCCCACCATGTATCGGCTCTTGCTTGAGGAAGGATGGCAAGGCGATCCGAGGATGCAGCTCGTCGTGGGGGGTGAGGTTCTTCCCTTGAGCCTTGGAACCCGATTGGCCAGCATGTGCCGCGCGGTATGGAATCAATATGGGCCGAGTGAAACCGCCATCTGCGCCACTCGGGCCAAAATCGATGTCAACGTAGAAAAGATCACCATCGGCCGCCCACTGCCTAATGTCAGCATTCACCTTTTCGATGAACACCGCCAACCGGTGGCGAAAGGTTCGATCGGGGAAGTGTACATTGGGGGAGCCGGCGTGGCTCTTGGTTACCTCAATCGGCCTGATCTTAGCCGGGCATGCTTTCTTCCAGATCCTTTTGCAGGCGATACGAAAGCCAGGCTTTTCAAGAGCGGTGATCTTGCTGTCGAACTGGCGGACGGCAGCTTCGACTTTCTCGGCCGCAATGACGACCAGGTGAAGATACGCGGCTTTCGCATCGAGTTGGGAGAGATCGAATCAGCCCTCAGGCGATGCGATGGGGTTCGGGCCGCCGTAGTGCGAGCGATCGAATTGGAAGAGGGTGACCGCAGACTGGTCGCGTTTGTGATTGGCGACGAGACTTGCTTGGACCAGTGGAAACACCAATGGAAACAGTCCCTGGGACGATGGCTGCCCCATCACATGATCCCATCGGAATTCGTATCACTACGCTCTTTTCCCATCGCTCCAAGCGGCAAAGTGGACGTCCAGGCTCTGGACGCGATGCGTCTCGGCGCATCAGATTTCCGCCCTCCCTCAGACGCATGCCCGGCCGATCCGGTGGAAGCGCGACTCAAGGAAATTTGGCAAAGACTACTCAAACTCCACAACGTCGGGCTCGACCAGGACTTCTTCGCTTTGGGTGGCCACTCCCTGCTGGCAGCCCGCATGTTGGTTCAAGTCGAGCAGTGGTTCGGTTCCAAGCTTCCTCACTCCGTGCTGGTGGAACACCCGACAATTCAAGGGTTAGCAAGGTACCTCCGCCAGAGCCCGCCAGGGAAGTGGCCGGCACTTGTAACCATCCAGGCCGGCGGGCTTCTCCCTCCTCTGTTTATCGCCCATGGAATCGGAGGAAGCCTGTTGAGCTTTATCGACCTTGCCGCCGAGTTGGGTCCGGAGCAGCCTGTGTTCGGCCTCCAGCTCCCCGCATTCGTCGACGAGCATCAGGCGGAGCTGAGTATTCTCGCGGCCAATTATGTGAAGCAGGTGCGCGCGAAGCAACCGTCCGGCCCCTACCACCTTGCCGGTCATTCCTCCGGCGGTGTAATCGTCTTCGAGATGGCCTGCCAGTTCACGGAGCAAGGCGAAACGGTCGCTCTGTTGGCGCTTCTTGATTGCGATCCCAACACAGGGAAGCTCGTCCGCCGGCCTTTCCAGGACTGGGGCTCGCTCAAGGCCTCCTGTCGTCGCGCGTGGGCAGAGCTCACGGCACACGAATTTAGCATCAGAGAACGGCTTGAGCGCAGAATGGCGTACCAAAACGTAAAAATCAGAAGCTGGCTGGCGGCTCGATTGCGCCGTGCGGGGAGAGGCCGTGACCGGCTCCCCGGCTCGCTCTCCAGGTCGCTTCTTGGTTCGCTTGCTGGTTCGCTTATTGGAGCGGAAGGAAATCTCGCCCTCGCCATGCGCGACTACGAATTGCGGCCCTACTCCGGAAAC
This sequence comes from uncultured Acidobacteriaceae bacterium, assembly GCA_963717225.1. Classification (GTDB taxonomy): domain Bacteria; phylum Acidobacteriota; class Terriglobia; order Terriglobales; family Acidobacteriaceae; genus PALSA-350. The sequence goes on from CAVQWB010000019.1 coordinate 1,199,855, forward strand.
GCCACCCTTTTCATTGCCATGAATGAGCCCGGTGCCGAGCCCGGTGCCGGCGCCGAGCCCGAGAAAGTCTGGGCGGGCAAGATTCTGGGTAAATGTGAAATTCAAACAATTCCTGGGACGCATAGTACGATCCTGAGCCGGCCACAGGTAATTTCACTCGCCCATGAGATCACGCGGAGGCTGGCGAGAAGTGGGCGGTCAGACGCGAGCGGCGCTGTGGCCTGAGTAATCTGTCAGGAAACAGGCTCAGAGAGAAAGCTGAAACAGGCGAGCGTGGCTCCAGGTTGCGCGGTCGCGAGCGCCCCGATCGTGCCCTGCGCCGGTGACAAATGATGCAGCTGCCACAGGTGGCTGAAACGCTCTCGTGTCTCTAGCAACTCCGCTGGTTGGTCCGCCAACAAAGAAACATCGAAGCTATCGAGTGCACGAAGGAGGCCTACTCCCTCGGCCTTGAGAATTGCCTCCTTGCGCGTCCAGCAGCGATAGAAGCCGCTAAGCCAGGCGTCGCCCGGCAACCGGCTCAAATGCAAACATTCAGTCGCAGAGAAATGGGTGTCGGCCACCGCCGGTTCGATTGGCCTCACATCTTCCACATCTACCCCAACCGGCCGTCCATTGGCCACTGCCAGTACCGCAATGCTCCGGCTGTGACTCAGGCTGAAACTAAGAGGAGACAACGGATCGTTATCGGTCAGTTCGGGTTTGCCAAAACGATTGGCGTAAAAGCGAACTCTTTCCGCAGGCTGGTTAAGATACGTCCCCAGAATTCTCCGCAGGTTCGCGTGGGCGACGGCATAACGAATACGATCCGGTGCAAAATGAAAACGTTGCATCCGTTCCCGTTCCGGCTGGTCGAGGATTTCAAGGTGAGCTGAAAGGTCGATCTCCGCGGGTTCGAGAGCCCAGGCCCAGACATGGATCTCGTCGGCGTCAATGGTCCCCCGCACTCTGGAGGCGGTCCACGTGAGCTGGGAGATCCCATTCGATCCTATGAGTTGCCCTCCGGGCTCCCCCGGGATGCGCTCTTTCCGGAGCTCTCGATCCACATCAACTCCAGTTGGCGAAGCTTGTTGCTCAAAAACGCCACATCACGGGCGCTGACATCTTCCGATTCCGCGCGAGCGATCTCGTGTTGCAAGAAGTTGAATGCCGGCCGCATCTCCACCGGGAAGTCGTCACTGCGCAGTCCACGCAGAACCTCCCACGCCTGAAGAAGGAGTGTCCGATCACCCGCCTTTGCTCCTTCGTGTGCCAGCAACGACGCCGCACGCCGGAGTCTTTCATGAGCATCCAGTTTGTTCATGGGTATTAAAGTGTGACACGAAACGGTCGAAATCATCTACCACCGGCTGCGCTTTAGAACATGCCGGATGGTTCCGAACAAAATATAATTTAAAAGGTGAGCGCTGACCACAAAGACAATTCATTTTCGGGCCGAATGCTCTGACAACCTGAAGGAAACCGGCGATGATCCCAGCTCCGAATAAAACGCAAAAGGGCTACGACTTCCGTTTACCTTTGGCCGAGTATGTGCGCAGCCAGGCATTGCCGGTAGACAAATTGGGTCACCAACCGCGACTGTATGCCCTGACCCAATTAGTGGGCGAGGGCATGTCCTACGATGATGACGTGGTCTACGCCGCAGCCTGGCTTCATGATCTGGGAGTGTTCATCGGTCATCGGCCGGAAGATCCGGAAGAACTTTCTGGCTGGGATAATGTCAGCTACGCGATGAAGCACGCGCCTGCGGCGCTGCTCCAATACGGGTTCCCTGCAACGAAAGTTGCACAAGTCGTGGAAGCCATCCGCACCCACCAGCCACATCTCACTCCAACTTCGCTGGAGGGCACAATACTCCGCGATGCAGATATTCTTGAACAGTTGGGGGCAATTGGCATCCTACGTGTAGTGGCGAAAATAGGCCGGGATACGCGATATCCCACGTTCACCAATGCGGCGGCCACTTTGCGCAAGAGCCTGGCAGATTTGCCAGGCAAGCTGCACCTGGAAAATGCGAGAGCGCTGGCCCGGCCAAGAATTGATCTGCTCGAAGCTTTTCTTCACCAGCTCGATAACGAAGCAGTGGGCGCGCTTTGCTAAAGCGGTCCAACCATGGTTACCGATGATGTTCCAAAGTCTGATACCTGCGGGTCGAGTGTGAGAGACTAACCGTTGCTGCGGCACAAAATAGGGGCCTTGCATAAGGCCGTGAACTGCATTTGGGGGCTGTTACATGAAGCTGAAAAATACCAAGGTGGTGGTTTGCGGTGCCGGTGGTTTCATCGGCGGACATCTGGTCAGGAGTCTGCTCGAAAATGGAGCAAAAGTCGTCCGCGCGGTAGACGTAAAGCCGCTGCCGGAGTGGTACCAGACTTCGCCCGGGGTGGAGAACCTGGTCCTGGACCTCAAGGACAAAGACAGTTGCATGAAGGCTGCCCACGGGGTTGAGGTCGTCTTCCAGCTCGCCGCCGATATGGGTGGCATGGGCTTTATCGAGAACAACAAAGCGCTCTGCATGTTGAGCGTGTTAGCCAACACGCACATGCTCATGGCAGCCCGGGAAAAAGGAGTCGAACGATTTTTCTACTCCTCCTCTGCCTGCGTCTACAACGGTGACAAACAAAAAACTCCCGATGTGATTGCACTCAAAGAAGAGGACGCCTATCCGGCTCTTCCAGAAGACGGCTATGGTTGGGAAAAGCTCTTCAGCGAGCGGATGTGCCGCCACTTTGAGGAAGATTTTGGGCTGCAGTGCAGGGTAGCCCGCTACCATAATGTCTACGGGCCCCTGGGTACCTGGACGGGTGGACGTGAAAAGGCGCCTGCAGCCATCTGTCGCAAGGTCATCGAGGCCAAAGCCTCCGGCAAACACGAAATTGAAATATGGGGCGACGGCAAGCAAACCCGCAGTTTCATGTACATCGACGATTGCACTCGGGGCACCCAGGCCATCCTGGAGAGCGAAATTCATGAGCCCATCAATCTTGGCAGCAATGAGCTGGTTACCATCGATCAATTGGTAGCGCTTGCGGAAGATATCGCCGGGATCAAACTGAAGCGAAAGTACAAGCTGGATGCGCCAAAAGGCGTCAACGGCCGGAACAGCGACAACACCAAGATCAAGCAATATCTGGGCTGGGAGCCCTCGATCCGTCTTAAAGAGGGGTTGGCAAAGACCTACGAGTGGATCGAGAGCGAAATGATGGCGGCGGTATCCAAAGCGTAATCAAAGTACATTGAATGGGTATTTACAGTTCGATGGAGCAGCTTTGATATTGATCTAGGCTGAGGCGACGGAAACCTGTGGGAGTGTCAGCGGTGGTGACGGCAAGCGCTCAGTTCCGGCAGATTCTGGGTATCCGTTTCTTTATCGGAAACGCTGATGAAGCCGTCGCCCGCATGAGCGGTGGTGGCTTGTTGGTAGTTCCGGCAGCACCCGCGTTAAAAAATCTAGCCCACGACCCGGCTTATCGTGAAGCCCTCCAGTGTGCGGACCTGGTGATCACTGACAGCGCCTTCATGGTCATGATCTGGAACCGCCTGAAGGGTGATTCCATCCGCCGTGTCTCCGGCCTCAAGTATCTTTCGTCCCTGCTCAAACAACCCGACTTCTACCAGCCCGGTGGAAGTTTCTGGATCATGGCCGGCGAGGCAAGCGCACGTAAGAATTGCGCCTGGTTGCGGCGGCAGGGAATTGAGCTGGATGCTGCAGACATCTACGTTGCGCCGCTGTATGGCAAAACAATTCTTGACCCAGCCCTGTTGAAGCGGATCGAGGATAGGCGGCCCCACCATATTGTCGTGACCCTCGGTGGCGGCACCCAGGAACGGCTCGGCCTCTATCTAAGAAGCGAGCTCAATTGCAAGCCATCGATCCATTGTGTTGGCGCAGCCATCGCCTTCATGAGCGGCGACCAGGTGCTGATTCCGATATGGGCGGACCGGATGTATTTGGGGTGGCTCTTTCGCTGCCTTTCGGATCCCCGGCGCTACATGCCCCGTTACTGGGATGCGCGCAAGCTGTTATCGCTGATGATTCGCTACGGCAGCAGCCTTCCCGATTCCCTCAAGGGCGCCACTCCAGCAACCGCGCTCACCAGCGGCGTCACCCCCAAAAACATCCCATCGACTCCTACCATCTCGCGGTAGCAGATCCAGCCTGACCACCGATCCATTTCTTCTAACCCCATGGATCCTACCTCAATGACCCAATTCGTCCGCACCACGGACCAAATTCATCCTGACCACCGATCCTGGGTACCCCATATCTCGCTTGTTTTTCACGAGATGTGGGATCCCAACTTAGTCTGAAGGGGACGGGCTTTAGCCCGTCCATAATTCTTTGGAATGAATGTGGCTTTAGCCACTGAGGGGACAACTCCGTCCAAGCAGAGACTTTTTCTCCAGTCTGTTCAGCCGCGCCGTAAACGCAGGGCCATTAGAGGTTGTGAGAGAACCGGAAGAGGAAAAGCAGGTCCCTCCACTTCGCTACCCCGGATTTCCACAGGAAATCCGGGTGCGCTCCGGTCGGGATGACACGTTTTTTTTGCAAGGAAAATCCAAAAACGGCCAGAGGAATGGGATCTCAATAGTCCGAAAGAAGTGTCATCCCGACCGGAGCGTAGCGAAGTGGAGGGACCTGCTTTTCCTCTTCCGGTTCTCACACAACCTCCAATGGCCCTGAGGGAGGGCGCTTTCATCCTTCATCGAGCCCTTTGGAAAATAACCTTCGACCGAGCGGACAAACTCTGGACGAGAAGGCTATCGGCTTGGACTGACGACGCTCTTAGCGTAGAAAATCCGCATTACGGCTGGCTTGGCCGCACACTGGCACGCTGCGTTTCAGCATGCTTGGCCGCGGTCTCAAGCGCCTTTGCCTGGGGCAGGTAATCAAGCGCCTTGTTGATCATCGGATCCCAGTTGGCACGTACCTTCAAACCCTCTTCTTGGCCGAATTGGGTAGTGAAGATCTCTGCTTTGATGTTCGCCTTGACCCAATCCATCACCGGCGTCAGATCCGCATCGGTGTAGGGAATCTGCTGGCTGGTCAGGAACTGTTTGAATGAATCCATCACCGCATCGTCCACCTGGAAATCCTTGCCGACGGTCCGGTTCGACATGTAGTGCTTGGCAAAATTGAAGAACGCGTAGTGCTCCAGGAGCACATCCTGAACCGGTACAGACTTCGGAGTATCGATCTTGTCGTCCGGCGTGATGCCCCCTCCGCCAAACACCGTTCGCCCGGAGTCGGTCGCCTTGACCTCACGGCTCTTCGTGTCTTGCGGCTGGTCGTGGTTGTAGTAATAGTCGTAAAGCGAAACCCCGTTGTAATTACGTTGAATCAGTCGCCCGCTGGGGGTGTAGTAGTGATACGTGGTCAGTGCCAGCCCAGTGTTTTCAGACAGCGGATAAACGGTCTGCACCAGGCCCTTGCCGAAGGTGGTCTCGCCGGCGATGATCGCCCTATCATGATCCTGCAGCGCCCCGGAAACAATCTCCGCGGCTGAAGCCGTGCCGTGATTCACTAGCACCACGATCGGATATTCCCGGCCCCCGTTCCCATGAGTCGCGCGATACGTTTGTTCAGGGAAGGCACGGCCACGCTGGGAAACGATGACCTGGCCCTTTTCCAGAAACTTATCGCATACCGCCACTGCCTCACTCAACAAACCACCGGGATTGCCGCGCAGATCAAGTACCAGCCCGTCCACGTTACTGCCGAAGTGGTCGAGGGAATCGGAAAGCTCCCGGCCGGTCGTCTCCTGGAAATTGGTGATGTGCACATAACCGACATTCGGCCGAATCATGTAGCTGAGGTCGATGCTGTTGTGCGGAATCTCGTCCCGGATCAGGTCGAATACCAGCGGCTTGGCCGCACCCTCACGCGCAATCGTTATCTGCACGTGCGTCCCTTTGGGGCCTTTCAGAACGTTGGCAACATCTTCCGAATTCATGTTTTCCGTGGACTTGCCGTCCACCGCGACGATCACATCGCCGGGCCGTATTCCGGCCTTGAAGGAAGGTGTGCCTTCAAAAGGACTCACCACCACAATCTTGTTGCTTTGCGGCTGAATCAACATCCCCACGCCGTAGTACTTGCCATGCTGGTCTTCGCGCATCTTGGCGTAGGCTTTTGGATCATAAAAGCTGGAGTGCGGGTCCAGCACGCGCAACATTCCCGGAATGGCTCCGTCGTAAACCGCCTTCTCCGCCTTCTCGCCCGTCAATGGCTCGGCGTAGTTTTGCTCCACCAAGTCATAAACATTGGTGAATGAGCGCAGATCATCGCGCAGTGCAGATTCGTCCGTACTGGATTGCGCGCCGAGCCGCTGGCTCACGATCGTACCGAGGAAACCACAAACCACAAAGAAGAGGAGAATGGAGAATAGAAACCGTCGTGTACGGGAGGCCATTGTGCGGTAATCCTCAGGGTCCGGTAGCGCAGGGGAGAGGGAGGCCCTGCCGCGCGGCCCGGGGTCTTCTTGATCGAAGTATATCATTGGACGTAAGCTGATCGGATAGGTACTCAGACAGCGATAGCGCAGGAAATCCGGCCTGTTTCACGAAGCGCACCATGGTCGACCAGGCAAACTACCACGTAAGGGCTAGAGCGTTTTACTTCTGGTGTATAGAGGGTTAAAGAGGTCGGTCGCGGGTCTGGCTTCAAGGGATACCGCCCAACGCTGGTCTCAGCTGTAAACCCAGAAGATAAATGCTCAGGGAGCCACCACTTAGCGGCTTTGCGAGATGTCCAGACACATGACCTTTTCCCAGTTCCAGCAAACAACGGCAATATGGATCCTGAGCCTGAGTATCGGCTCTGTTCCTTCCCTGGCCCAGGCGACCAATGCTAAAACCACCAACCCCGCTGCCGATGCGGCGCCCGTTCCCGGGAAGGTGGTCGAAGATATCGTCGCCCGCGTGAACGACCAGATCATCACCAGTTCTGACTACGATCGAGCTGCGGAGCAGCTGACCTCGGAGGCCGGGCAACAGGCCATCCCTCCCCGCGAACTGGAACAGAAAAAGGCCGATTTGCTGCGTGACTTGATCGACCAGCAGCTACTACTCTCCAAGGGCAAGGAACTCGGCATCACCGGCGAAACCGAGTTGGTGAAGAGCCTGGACGATATTCGAAAGAAGAATCATCTCGACTCTCTTGAGGACCTGGAAAAGGCTGCCCAACAGCAGGGAGTCTCCTACGAGGATTTCAAGGCAAACATCCGCAACGGCATCATTACCCAGCAGGTGGTGCGCGACGAGGTCGGCCGGAAGATCAGTATGTCTCCCGGTGAGGTACAGCAATATTTCAAAGCGCACGAGAGTGAGTTTGCTCAGCCGGAGTCAGTAACCCTGAATGAGATTTTGATCCCGACCCCGGCGAAGTCGGCCGCCGAAGGGGCAGATACCGCCGACGTTGCGGCAGCGCAGGCGCAAGCCGAGGCGATCGAAGCGAAACTGGCGGCGGGGGCGAAGTTCGAAGATCTGGCCAAACCCGCTCCCACCGACCCCAATGCACCCAAGAGCGTCGTCCTGGGCGAATATCGCCGCGGAATGCTGGTTAAGGAAATTGAAGACAAAGCCTTCGCCCTGAACGCCGGCCAACACACCCAACCGATCAGGACCAAGCAGGGATTCATCATCCTGCAAGCCACACAGCATACCCAGGGCGGTGAAGCCAGCTTCAAACAAGTGGAGCCCCAGGTGGAAGAGGCGCTCTTCCTGGAGCGTATGCAGCCCAAGCTTCGGGAATACCTCACCAAGCTGCGCGAAGAGGCTGCGATCGATATCAAACCGGGAGCCGTGGACACCGGCGCAAGCGAGAACGAAATGAAGTTGACCTACAGCGCCTATACCCCTCCCCCACCCAAGAAGAAAAAGAAATTCCAGCGCTCCCGCTTCCGCGGCAAAAATCGCTCCACGGCGGTCCAGACCGCCCAAACTGCTGCCCCTCCAGCTGCGGCCCCCGCAACGGGTGCCCCCGCAACTGCTGGCCCGGCAGCGGCTACCGCAGCGCCGGCGACGGTTGCCGGCGCTCCCCCTGCAACCAAGCCCACGCAGCAGGCGAGCAACAACACCCAGAACGTCGAGAAGCCCGGTAAGCGAGAGAAGATCCGCTTTGGCCAGGCTCCTCGCGAGTCTCTCCCTTCCTCGCAGGTCGCGACCGCCGTTTCTCCGGATGCTGGCCCCAGTGTCACCACTCCTGAGTCGCGTTACGTGAATCCCGACGGTACGGTGAGCAGTGCCACGGATGCGCCCGAACGTAAGACCCGCCTGAGCAACCGGCCTCCGGTGCACAAGGTAAAGACTCCGAAGCCTACGGATACATCAGACCAGCCTACTGCCGACGAACTGGCGACCCAGAAGGTGCAGAACGCACCCCTCGCGCTCACCGACCCCAACGCGCCGAAAAAACCTAAACAGAAGGCTGAAAAGACCCGCTACTCGGACAGGCCGAAAGTGGAAGACAACACTCAGCCCTATCTGGGCAAACCGGAGGCTGCTCCACAGCCTGCCCCCGCCCCAAGCCAGCCGGCAGTCCCCGGCGCACCGGCTGCGGGGCCACCGCAACCGTAAGGTGAAATGAAAGAGATTTACGTCGCGGATGTAGGCAAATTCGAAAATCAGGCAGTGGTCGCCTTTTTCGCCGTCAGATCCAAGCAATTGCGCAGCCGAAAGGATGGCGGCCAGTATTTGGCCGTCACCCTCGGTGACCGCACCGGCCAGATCGAATCGCGGATGTGGGAAAATTTTGCCGAGGCCGTGCCTGGGTTTGAGCCCGGAGACGTCGTCAAAGTCCGCGCTGAGGTCTGCCGCTATAACGACCGCTTCCAGTTAAACCTCGAAAAGCTGCGTCGCGCCAATGCGGACGAGTTCGAACTGGCGGACTATGTTCCCCAGACACAGAAAGACGTGGATGAGCTGTGGGCGGCGCTGGTTCGCTCCGTCGATAGTTTTTCCGATCTCTGGCTGCAGTCGTTGGTGCGCTCTTTCCTCAACGATCCACTCATGGCGACGGCTTACCGCGAAGCACCGGCTGCAAAATCTCTGCACCATGCGTGGCTGGGTGGTCTTTTGGAGCATGTGGTCTCGCTTCTCGGCATTTGCGATCTGGCCGCCCGCCATTATCCCGAGATCAACCGTGACCTGCTCCTGACCGGGGTCATCCTGCACGACATTGGCAAGCTGGAGGAGTTGCGCTGGGGTACCAGCTTCGAGTACACCCTCGAGGGCCAGCTGGTAGGGCACATCGCCATTGGCTTGGTGATGATCGAAAAGAAGGTGGCAACCCTGCCCGGCTTTCCTCCGGCGCTGCGCATGCTGGTCGAGCACATGGTTCTCAGTCATCATGGCAAACTGGAATTCGGTTCGCCCAAGCTGCCCATGATCCCGGAAGCAGTGATGCTCCACTATCTCGACGATCTCGATGCCAAGATGCACACCATGCGCAGTGAATTTGAGCGTCACGAAGCGCAAGGCGGAGAGGCGGGCGAGATGACTGACTGGGTGCGTTCCATGGACAGGCCGCTGCTGAACACCGCAACATTCCTCAAGCCCAAGGAGTAGAGCATGCACTATCTGCTGAAGACCGAACCTACCGCCTACTCGTTTGCAGATCTGATACGGGAAAAGGAAACCGATTGGACTGGGGTAACGAACCCGCAAGCGGTCAAGAACCTCAAAGCCATGCAGAAAGGCGACAAGCTCGTCATCTATCACACCGGCGACGAAAAGACCGCGGTCGGTTTGGCGCATGTCAAGGCGGTGGATCTATCCGACCCCAGGGTCCCGCTGATTCACATTGCGGTTGGCCCGGCGATCAAGCGCCCAAAAACGCTTGCGGAGATGAAACAGCAGTCGCTCTTTGAGGTGTCTCCGCTGGTCCGGCAATCGCGGCTCTCCGTGGTGCCACTGGACGAGGCTCAATACGACTGGATCGTGCACAACTAAGTTACAATCGAACCTTGAGTCTGCTCGCCAAACAAGATGCTACGTTTTTCAACGGCTGGTGAATCACACGGCGAGTGCCTCATCGCCCTTATTTCCGGACTGCCCGCAGGCCTCGACGTCGATGTGGAATTTATCGACCGCGAGCTGTGGCGGCGCCAGCAGGGCTACGGCCGCGGCGGCCGCATGCGCATTGAACAGGATCGGGCCCACATCCTCTCCGGAGTTCGCCACGGCAAGACCATCGGCTCGCCGGTTTCCATCCAGATTGAAAATCGCGATTGGAAAAACTGGACCGACGTTCTTCCAGTGGCGGCGGGAGATCCGGCAAAGCACAAAGCTGTGGCCTCCCCGCGGCCCGGTCACGCCGACCTTGCCGGCTCGCTGAAATACGATTTTCCCGATGCGCGTTACGTGTTGGAGCGCGCCTCCGCGCGCGAATCAACGGCTCGTGTGGCGGCCGGCGCCATGGCGAAGTTGCTGTTGAAGTCACTGAACATAGACGTGGGCAGTCACGTGGTGCGTGTCGGCCGTGTGGAGCTGCCGTCCATCGCCTCCTGGGACCAGGTTGCGGCGCTCCGCGAACGCGATGAAGTTCTGTTGAACTGCGTCGATCCCGACATCGAACAGCAGATGAAGGCGGAAGTGGACCACGTCTTGCGCACCGGCGACTCCATTGGCGGGGTCTTCGAGGTGGTGGTTCACGGCGCGCCCGCCGGGCTCGGTACCTATGCCAATTGGGATGAACGTCTGGACGGGTTGCTCGCCTGGGCGGTGATGTCCCTGCAGGCAGTGAAAGCAGTGGAAGTGGGCCAGGGAGTCACCGCGGCTGAGTCTTTCGGCTCCGCGGTTCATGATGCGATCGGTTACAGTGCGGAAGAGACGGACGGCGCGAAGACCAGGTTTATCCGCGACCACAACAATGCCGGCGGCATTGAGGGAGGTATCTCAAACGGGGAAGATATTATCGTGCGTGGTTATTTGAAACCGATCTCGACCCTGCGCCGGCCGCTCGCTTCCGTCTCCTACAGCACTCGCGAGCCAACCAAGGCGGCTTACGAGCGTTCCGATGTTTGCGTCGTGCCGGCTGCCGGAGTGGCTGCGGAAGCGATGGTTGCGTTTGTCATCGCAAAAACAGCACTGGAGAAGTTTGGCGCCGACTCGGCTGGAGAACTCCGCAGAAATTACCACGGGTACCTGGAACAGATTCGCCGATTTTGAAGGAAAGATACTCCCTCGCATGGTCTATCCGATCGTTAAGTTTCCCGACCCTATCCTGCAGCGGCCGGCAGAGCCCGTCACCGCGTTCGATGATGATCTGCGCAGGCTGGTCGACGAGATGTTCGAGTCCATGTACGTTGCCCACGGCATCGGCCTCGCGGCTCCCCAGATCGGGATTCCCAAACGTCTGACGGTGATCGATCTCAGCTTCCAGAAGACCCCGGAAGACAAGATTGCCTTGATCAATCCTGAAGTCATCAGCAAGGAAGGAAAAATCTTCGAGGAGGAGGGTTGCCTCAGCCTGCCCGACATCAGGGAGAAAGTTGCCCGCGCAGCGAAGGTCAAAATCCGCGCGCAGGATTTACAGGGCAAGTGGTTTGAACGGGAAGCTGACGACTTGTTAGCTCGCGCCTTCCAGCATGAAATCGACCACCTCGACGGGGTACTCTTCATCTTTCGTATCAGTGCGCTCAAGCGCGATTTTGTTTTGCGCAAGATCCGCAAATTGCAGCGAGCTGGGGAATGGTAGACGAGCAATGAGGCTCGTCTTTTGCGGCACCCCGCAGTTCGCCATTCCTACGTTGCAGCAGTTACTGATCGCGGGCCACGCGATCGAGCTGGTGGTTACTCAGCCAGATCGTGTGCGGGGCCGCCATCAGGATCCCTCACCACCACCGGTTAAGCTGTTGGCACAGAAAGCTGGTTTGCCGGTACAGCAGCCGGAGAAGATCAAGAACAATCCCGGCTTTCGCGCTCGCCTCGAAGCAATCAAGCCCGATGCCATCATTGTGGTCGCCTATGGCCGCATCATTCCGGATTGGATGTTGACCTTGCCCCGATGGGGCAACCTCAACCTGCACGCCTCGCTTCTCCCCAAATACCGCGGCGCCGCTCCCATCCAGTGGGCAGTGGCCAATGGGGAGACGGTCACAGGCGCCACCACCATGCGCATCGACCAGGGACTTGATACCGGCGATATCCTGCTGCAGCGTGCACTTCCAATTGAATCGCACCAGACGGCCGAGCAGCTTTTTCCCCTGCTCGCGGAGAGCGGAGCGAGTCTCATGCTCGAGACCCTCGCGGGGCTGGAGGCGGGTACGGTTCATCCCATCCCGCAGGACAACACCGGCGCGTCCCTGGCGCCGATCCTGGACCGCGAAGATGCTTTGGTCGACTTCGCCCGGCCTGCCAACGAGATTTACAACCGCTGGCGTGGTTTTCAACCCTGGCCCGGAGCCTACACCTTCTTTCGCGGCAAGAAGCTGACTCTGCATCGCTTGATACCCGCACCATCCGGCTCGGCCCCTCCTGGGGAAATGACGATGGAGGGGGATCGGCTCTTCGTGGCTGCTGGGTCGGCCACACACCTTGAATTGCTCGAGGTTCAACTTGAGGGAAAGAAGAGAATGCCGGTAGCGGATTTTCTGCATGGCGCTGTTCCCCATCCGCATGAGAGGCTGGGCCAGTAAGTTGGCCGGCCGCATCTCCCCCGCCCGCAAGGCCGCCTTCGAGCTGCTGCTGGAACTCAGACGGAAACCGGAGTCGCACAGTGACCTCTTGCTTCGTTCCAAACCAGTAGAAGCCCTCTCTGAAGTGGACAAGAATCTTGCCACCATGCTGGTGATGGGAGTCCTGCGCTGGCGGCTCGTGTTGCAGCAGCGCATCCGTGAAGCTCTTACCAAAAGCAAGGGTCACCTGGCCGATCCGGTCGAGGTTTCGCTTGAGCTGGGAGCGCTGCAGCTATTGCTGCTCGATCGCATCCCAGCGCGCGCCGCGATCTTTGAAAGTGTCGAATTGGTCAGGCAATCCGGCAATGAATACGCCGTAGGGCTGGTCAACGCAGTCTTGCGCAAGTTGGCCGGGACTCCGAAGCTGGATGCATCGGATGCATCTGCCGCCCATCCTTCCTGGATGGTCGACAGGTGGGTTGCCGCCTATGGACGCGAGACCGCTGAGGCAATCTGCCGTTATGACCAGCTTCCTCCTCCAACGACCATCCGCCTCAATTCGCCCGAGGACGAAGGTCTGCAATTCGAGCCGGGCACGTTTGTCGTCCGTGCAAGGCGGGTCGAAGAAGTCGGAGGGTCGATGCGCATCCAGGATGAGGGATCGCAGCTAATTGCCGAGTTGGCGGGTCGAGGCAAGGAAATTCTCGATTGCTGTGCCGCGCCAGGAGGAAAGACCGCGATTCTGGCCGAGCGCAATCCCACAGCGTCGATCACCGCCTGTGATATCAGCCCCGCTCGGCTCAAGGCCATGCAGACGTTCCTTGGGCGGCAATCAGGCATTCATTTTCGTGTTCTCGATGCCACTGAGCTACCCTTTCACCGGCAATTCGATCTGGTGCTCTGCGACGCTCCCTGCAGCGGAACAGGAACCATGGCCCGCAACCCGGAAATCCGGCACCGGATTACGCAAGACGATTTCCATCGCCACCACGATCGTCAGCTTCGTCTTCTCCGCTCTGCGATGCGCTCACTGCGCGATAGCGGAAGGCTTATCTACTCCACCTGCTCCCTCGAAGCCGAAGAAAACGAGACCGTAGTAGCTGAGTCTTTGGAGCAGGAGAACGGTTTCCAACTTCTCCCCTGGAAAGACCAAATCCGAGCGCTGGAGCGCGAAGCAACCCTCCACCCCGGCACGGCAGAGCGATTGTTTCCCAATAACGCGCCCGACCGCTTCCTGCGCATTTTTCCCGGGCTATACCCAGGCGACGGCTTTTTCGCCGCCTGCCTTGTACGCGAATAAGGGAAATTCGGAGATTTCTCACTGAGCTACGAGGCTTTAAAAAACCTCAATTGGGGATTTCAATTGTTAACGGAACCCGGGGTGCCCCATATCTCGCTTGTTTTTCGCGAGATGTGGGATTCCACGGACCTTAACCGTTCGACTCCAAGGACGAACCGATGCTCAGGAGTTCCAAGGGCAGAAATGTGCAGGAACTGGAGCCACCCTACTGGGCAACCCGCAACGTAACCACCATGCCCGGTTCCACTCGATGGCCTGCCATCGGAGTCTGGCTCAACACCGTACCTGCCGGATCCACTGTATCCGCGGGAGCCATTCCCAAGTCCACGCTGGGTTCGGGCGCCGACGAGTAGGCGCTTTGCACCGGCCCCACTTTAAACCCTGCGTGCGCAACCAGAGCTGTCGCCGCCGCCAGCGGCATGCCAACCAACTGCGGCATAACCAGTGCGGGAGCCGGAATCGGCGCCCGGGTACTCACCAGCAGGCTCACGCTGGGCCGCTCCACACCAGCTGCTCCCTGCTGTGGATTCTGCGCGATCACCGTGCCGGGTTGAGCACCGCTGTAGGGCATCTGCGCTGTCTCTTCGAGCTCTAGCCCTACCCGGCGAACATCGATTGCCGCCAGCCGCTCCTGCTGACCCACTACTTTAGGAATCGCGACCCGTTGCGGACCAAGGCTCTCGGTCACCCGCATACGCCATTCCCGCCGGACGATAGCGCCAGGAAGAGGCGATTGCGCCAGTACCCGGCCAGCCGGCACATCGCCGCTGTAGTACTTGTTGTCGATGCCCAGGTTCAGTCCCATATTGGCCGTCCTGTGCACTGCCTCGGAGACGGTCAGTCCTTGCAGATCCGGGACTTTCACTTCAGCCCCATGAATCGCGAAACGCATGGTCACCACAGCCGAAACCAGGCCCGCCATGGCAATCGCCAGAAAGGCCAGAACGAGGCGGAAAAAATTGATCATGCCGGCTCACCGTAAGTGATCACATAATCAACCGTCGCGGTCTTTTCCAGCATCTTCGAAACCGAGCAATATTTGTTTTTCGAAAGGGCGACCGCATCCTCCGCCGCCTTGGCAGACACGCCCCCGCCGATGTGATAGGTGAGCTGGATATGCGTGAAGACGCGGGGAGGTTCGGGCGCCTGTTCCGCCACTGCCGAAACAATCAGCGAAGTAAGCGGTTCCCGCTTCTTGTGCAAAATAGAAACCACGTCTACCGAAGTGCAGCCGCACAACGCCATCAACACCAGTTCCATGGGACTGGCGCCTGCTCGATGCGCGGCATCACTATCCAGGGTGACGTGATGCCCACTTTTGCTCTCGGCATCGTACTGCTGGTCATGTAACCAGGTGACGGTGGCGTGCATACCTAAGTTTATCGAGTTACCCCGCGGCCGGGACGTTCAGCCATCGCTGGCGACATTACATGGTTAACGCCGCTAAATCGCCATTGCATTAAAATTCTAGAAGTGTCCGCTGGCTAGGGCCGGCCCTTCTAGGAACGCGACATCACATGGTTAACGCTTGACCCCGCGATATAAGCCTGCGATTCCGCCGCTGTAGGGGGTCCAGGAAACCTGCTCAAAGCCCACAGATTCCATAGTTTGCAGCAATTCCTTCGGGGCAGGAAACCGGCGAACGGAGCTGGGAAGGTAACGGTACGGCCCCGAGACTCCCGAGATCAGCGACCCCACTGCAGGCAGGACCCGGCGGAAATAGAAGGCGTACAGCTTACCCATGAGACCGCCCGGCTCGCTGAAGTCTAGGATGCCCAGCTCCCCATTCGGCTTCAACGTACGGTAGAACTCCTCCAGCCCGGCCCGGTAGTTCGCCAGGTTACGGAAACCAAAGGCGGTGATGAGCAGATCGATCGAGCCGGTAGGGAGAGGAAGATGAAGGGCGTCTGCCTCCAGGGCAATGGCTCCCCGGGGGACAAACTTGGCCGCACCGCGCAGTAGCATCTGGTGAGCGAAGTCGGCAGCCAGCACGGGTCGTCCTTGCTTAGGGCGGAATCGCAACAACGCCAGTGTCATATCGCCGGTGCCGCAGCAGAGGTCCAGAATTTGTGCGTCAGGCCTTGCCAGCACCTGGCGAAAGGCGCGCGCCGTCCGGCGCCACCAAACCCGGTCGATATTGCAGGAAAGGACGTGATTCAGCAGGTCGTAGCGTGGAGCGATCTGATCGAACATCGAGCGCACCGCTGCGGCCGCGCTGGCTTCATCTTCGGTCCCTTCGGGTTGAGCCCCCGGCGCCGCCACGGGTTACTTTCTGCTTTCGGAGTAGCGTCGAATATACGCGATCGCTGCCAGCACCTCAGCGTCGGTTACGTCTTCGGCTACAACCGCATCGCCCAGGCCCTGCAGCAGGACAAACCGGCGCACCCCGCCTCGGTTCTTCTTGTCACCAGCCGCCGCCTGTAACAGCCGTTTAGAACTAACAGAGGGCAAGGGTGGAGGTTGAAAGTAGCATATGAGCGATTCGATGCGGCGCACCGCGTCTTCCTTCATCAGGTTTCGCTGGCGGCAGATGTTGAGGGCCGCTATCATGCCCCAGGCGATGGCTTCGCCGTGCAGCAGTGCCCGATACCCGCTCGCCGCCTCAATGGCGTGGCCCAGGGTGTGGCCGAAATTGAGAAACATGCGCACCCCGAACTCCCGCTCATCCAGCGTGACTACTTCGGCCTTAATCCGTATCGAGGCAGCAACCATCTTTTCGAGCGCCGTCGGGTCGCCGCCGTCAATGGCTTCGCGATGGCTCTCGATAAAGCGGAATAACTCCGCGTCGCGGATAAGGCCGGCCTTAATGCTCTCGTAAATCCCTGCCCGCAGCTCGCGCCGGGGCAAGGTGCCGAGCAATTCGATATCCGCGAAGACTGCCTGCGGCGGATAGAAACTGCCCACCAGGTTTTTGCCCGTTTGCAGATTGACCCCGGTCTTTCCCCCCACCGAGGAATCCACTTGGGAGAGCAGGGTGGTCGGCACCTGGATGTAGTCGATTCCGCGCATATAGATGGCGCTGACAAACCCGCCTACATCCCCGGTGACCCCTCCACCGAAGGCGATGAGCAGCGAGGAGCGGTCGGCGCCCGCCTTGGTCATCTCCGTGGTCAGCCGCTCCACCTGGCTTAAACGCTTGTGACGCTCTCCCGGAGGCAGAAAAAGCACGATCGGTTCTCGCGGAGCCAGTTCAGCCTGCACGCGCTTGCCCCAGAGGGCCCAGATCTCCGGCGAGGTGAGAAGAAAAATAAGCTTACGCGGGTTTCCGGCGAGCGCCGGAGTGCGCTTCGATAAGGAATCCAGGATGCCGCTTCCCACGGAAACGGTATATTGCCCGAACTTGGTCGTGACGGAAATCTTACGCACGGCTTAGTCCATCGTATCCCAGTCTTCAGTGTTGGCTCGTGCGGGTAGACATGAGCGAAGCCATGGTCGCTGCCAGCACCACCAGAACAATGAAGCCGAGCGAGACCGCGATCGGTACGTCGATCCATTTGGCCGACAGCATCTTCAAGCCAACGAATCCCAGGATCGCAGCCAATCCTAGGTGGAGGAATCGCAGACGGTCGAGCAAGCCGGCCAGCAGGAAGTACAACGCTCGCAGCCCGAGAATGGCGCAGATATTCGAGGTGTAAACCACAAACGGGTGGTGGGAGATGGCCAGCACTGCGGGCACGGAATCAATCGCGAATACCAGATCGACCAGTTCGATGGCCACCACTGCGATCACGAAGGTCGCCCTGGGGCTCTCGGTCCAACGTCTGCTCCATTGCGTAATCCATCTGGCCGGCATGGGTGCGGCGCTGGTCTTCTTTTTCCCTCGCAACAGCCGCACTGCGGCCACGACGAGCAGCGCGCCGAAGAAGTATTGAATCCATGCGAATCGTTCCAGCAGCGCGATCCCGGCAAAGATGAACACCCCGCGCATGAGGATGGCGCCCAGAATCCCCAGCAGCAGCGCTTTCCTTTGGAGTTCTTGGCTGAGTCCAAAGGAGCGGAACATCAGCAGGAAAACGAAGAGATTATCGATGCTTAGGGAAAGCTCGATCAGGTAGCCGGAGGCAAATTCGAGCCCTGTCTGCCGACCCTCAGCATGACCGATCCAAACGCCGAAACACGCGGCGAGAACCAGTAAGAACACCACAAAAAGAAAATTGCGCCGGGTTTGGGAGGACGCTTCCCCTCGACCAAGAACCGCCAGGTCGAGCACGATCAGCACCAGCACCACGACGTGAAAGCCTATCCACCAACTGATCGGAGCGCCATCGAGCATTACCTAATGCTAGCCTACGGCCCCTAAGCCATCATCCGGCGCGCTCTCCCCTTTGTCATCCCGCTTTGCCCCGGCGTGCCGTGGGAGCGAAGCCGACCTGTCCCGCCTGCCCCGGCTTGCCGTGGGGCTTGCCGTGGAGGGATCTGCAGTTTCACTTCACCCCGCCCCGATTCCAAGGTAAGAGCTACCGCTGGTTGAGCAGCCGAATCGTCTCCAGAAACACCTCACCCACGATGGTCAGGCTCTTCGCGCTCAGCTTATCCATGGTGTCCTGGGGAGTGTGCCAAAAAGCATTCTGATATCCGTAATTGAAATCGATAATATCCGCGCACGGCACTTTCCGTTGCATAAACGGTGTGTGATCATCGCCCACCGAATTCTGTTCCTGGAAAAAATAAGACTGGTCGCCGTACTTCGCCGCTGCCTGCCCCACCACATCCAGCAGCCACGGCGTCGAGCTCAAGTCCCGCTCCACATCCAGGTCGCGGTCCCCAATCATATCGGCCAGCAGAAAGGCTTTGATGTGTCTGAGGGTCCCGTCGGCTTGCCACTTGACTGCGAGATGCCGGCTGCCATAAGTCGAGTCCTCGTCCGACCACCCTTTAATCGCCTCCTCTCCATCAAAAAAGACCAGCCACACACTGTATCCATCCAGTTTTTTACCCCGAAAGCTGTTGGCCAATTCCAGCAACAAACCCGTGCTGGACCCCCCGTCATTCGCGCCCACATAGCCCGTATCTTTCAGCGGATAGTTCGTGTCGTAATGGCTGGCCAGGACGATGATGCCATCCTTACTACCAGGAAATTTGACGATGTAGTTCGTCATAGCCAGCGGTCCCGCGGGAGTAGACGCGGTGAAGCTGTCCTTCACCACGTCGTCCTTGGCGAACTGCTTTTCCAGAAAGGCCTGCGCCTTGGCATGTCCCTTGCTGCCGATCCAACGCGGTCCGGTTGCTACGAACTCGCGGGTGTAGGCCAGGGCGCGGTCACCATCAAAGTGGGGAAGCGGTGCGGCCGCCTGGCCCCTGGCCACCCCACACATCAGGAAGCAGAGAACAGCGGCAGCGAACTTCATGATTGCTCTTTTAGCCGGTTTCTCCGCGAGGGGTGGACCATGTAGGCGACCCCAATACTCACCAGGTAAAGCACCAGCATCGGCGCGGCAAAAACGCACATCGTGAGTACATCCGGAGTGGGGGTGATGATGGCGGCAATGATGAAAATGATCAGGATGGCGTAGCGGACGTTCCTCCACAACCAGCCTGCCGTTACCAGGCCAAAAAGGGCCAGAAAGAAGACCAGGATGGGCAACTCAAAGGTGATCCCCAGGCCCAGGATGACCGTCATGAAGAGTTCGGTGTACTCGCCCAACGTCACCATCGGTCTGAACTGAGAGCCGTAGCCGATGAGGAAGTTGAGAGCCCCGGGATACACATAGTGGTAGCCGAAAAAAGCGCCCGTAAGAAAGAGTCCGACAGTGGCTGTCATGAAGGGCAGGATGTAACGCTTCTCCTGCCGGTAAAGGCCAGGAGAGATGAACAGCCACACCTGGTACAGAATAAAAGGCGAAGCCAGGATCGCGCCGCCAACCAGGCTGATCTTGATAAAGAAATTGAACGGGTCGACCGGATTCAGATACACCAGATGAGGGTCCAGATTGTGCGCCTTGAGCGCCGAAACGATGGGCTTCTCCATGAACGCAAACAGCTTCTCCCGGAAGCCGTAAGCGATAAAGAAGGCAACTATCAGGTACATCCCGGAATGAATGATGCGCTTGCGCAGTTCCTCCAGGTGTTCCAGGAGGCTCATTCCCGGTAATTCCGCTCGTTCCGTTACTGCCGTCC
Organism: uncultured Acidobacteriaceae bacterium; assembly: GCA_963717225.1. Lineage (GTDB taxonomy): Bacteria > Acidobacteriota > Terriglobia > Terriglobales > Acidobacteriaceae > PALSA-350. Next base: position 1,219,889 of record CAVQWB010000019.1, read on the forward strand.
GGGCCCGGTCCACAATGTCAGTCATGATGGGTGACTGCCTGCTCCGGCTCACGCTCGATGCCGTTGCTCGCCAGTTCCGGGTGGTCCCCCGCGACCGCTTCCAGTTCTGCCACTTCTTCATCCACCGGGATCACCCTTGAAGACGGGCTCTCCGTGCTGACGGTCGTTCCGTTGCTCGGAGGACGGATCGTTAACGTTTCAGAGCTGGTTTCAGAGCTGGTTTCCGGCGTCGGTGCCGGGGTGACCGGGGCCGCGATCTGTTTCTGGCGATCCGCCACCTCGGCTGCACGCAACTCTTCCTCAATCTGCATCTTGAACTCATTGCTGGCGCGTCGGAATTCGAGCACCAGCTTGCCCAGCTGCCGTCCGATTTCCGGCAGCTTTTTGGGGCCAAAAATAACCAGCGCCAGTCCGAAAATGAAGATGGTAGTCTGGAAAACTCATCGCTCTGTCATGATACCTGCCCCGCCATGAGGCCACAAATCAACCAGGCAAGCAGATTTCCACCTCATAGGCCAACGTTTCGGACGGACGTTGAGTTGTTTCGGGTGTATTACCATAGGGGTTAGACGAAGGTCGGTTGGATGAAGACATTCTCCCTGGACGAGGCGCAATCGCTACTGCCGATCTTGGAATCCCTGCTGCGGCGGGCGATTGATGCCAAGGCGAGTGCCAGTCTGGTCGAAGCAGAATTGCAAATGCTCAGCCAGAATATCTTTCTCTCCGGAGGCATGCTGGTCGATGTCGGTGCTGTGGCGCACAAACGGATGGCCCAGCGCACCTCCGTCCAGCAAGCCCAGGATGCAATCCAGGAAATCGATTCTATTGGCGTCCAGGTAAAGGATCTCGACAAGGGCTTGCTCGACTTCCCATTCCAGGCCGGGGAGCAGATCGTTTTGCTCTGTTGGCAATTGGGCGAAGCAAGAATCGACTACTGGCACACCATCGAGGCTGGATTTCAGGGTCGACAGCCACTCGATGAACGCTTCCAAAAAACCCGTCCGGAAAGACCCAACTAAGCCAGGAGGTCAAAGAGGCTCAGGGATCTCTCTAAACGAAGGGCACAGTCGAAAACCAGGTTTTCCTCTCCTTGGGTGAGCCGCAGGCTCATGGAGACACGGCTGAAAGCCCTCATCAACCCCCGCCATTGCGGCACGGCTGAAACAGGCTGCGGAAAAACTCCTATCTGGGTTTGGTTTTGTATCAGGGCACGACTTTAGTCGTGCCGTAAACGATTGAAACAGGTCCGGCTTTAGCCGCTGAGGGACGCATTTCCATCCCTCTCCCAACTTTTTCCGAAGCCTGTTCAACAGGCTGCGGAAAAACTCAATGCTGAAGGTACGCGAGAGATAAATCTTCCTTCCTAACCAGAATCACAGGAAAAACGCGAAGGGTGCCCCAGCCTGTCCCGGCGTGCCGTGGACCAATGCTTCATAGATACCCGTGACGTAACCACAGGGCAGCGTATTCCGCTCCCATCTGAGGACATGAAGGGTACCGGCTGTTAGCCCCTGAGGTACGGCTTTCTTAACCAGATCCCATCAAGACCCGGAAGGGCTGGGTTCAATTCTCAAACAACCAAAACGGCCCACCGCAGGGTTACTAAATCGACCCCACAACGTCTCTCTTACTAACCTGCTCCAACCCTCCCCCGGCGACTGTTAGACTGCAACCGGCCGTCGATGCATGACAAATACACTACGCACGCCAGCCTCACCCTCCTGCTCGGCACGCTGATCACGGACCGGCAGGGCCGCGTCCTGGGCCGGCTTAAGGATGTTGCCGTGGCCACCGGACCCGCCGCGGGAAACGTTGCCGGACTCGTGCTCAAGACCAGAGAGGGAGCCAGGCTGGTAGCCGTGAAGGACGTACTGCAAACACCGGCCGGAACCCTCGAATTGCGTGAGGATGCGGTGCTTCAGCCGCTGCGCGGCGATGAAAACCTGCTCCTCCTGCAACAAGACGTCCTGGACCGGCAAATCATCGACGTCCATGGGAGGAAGGTGGTGCGGGTCAACGACGTCGACCTGCAGTGGTTTCCAGAGAACGGCCGCGAAGGACTGCGGGTGGCCGAGGTCGCCGTCGGTCTGCGCGGCGCGGTGCGCAGGCTGCTCAAAGGAGTGGTGCCCAGGCAAACACTGGCGAGTTTTGCCATGCACTTCCGCGCCAGCATCATTCCCTGGGAATTCGTGGATCTGATTGAGGTCGATCCGGCGCGCCGGGTGAAGCTGAAGATCGAACACGAGCGGCTGTCTCACATGCATCCCTCCGATCTGGCGGACATCCTCGAAGACCTTCCGCCTCCTGAGCGGGAAGCCATCTTTGTCTCCCTCGATGAGGAAGTAGCCGCAGATGCGCTGGAGGAAGTCGATCCCCGCCTGCAGAAGTCTTTGCTCGAATCCCTCGATTCCGGCCGTGTAGCCGACATTGTCGAAGAAATGGATCCAGGCGCGGCCGCCGATCTGCTGGCCGAACTCTCCGACGAGCGCTCGGAGGCGATTCTCGAGGAGATGCAGCCGGAAGAGCGGCAGGAAGTTGAGGATCTGCTCGAATTCCGGGAAAATTCCGCGGCCGGCAGAATGACCACGAACTGCGTGCAGGTTTCCTCCGCGGGTACGGTAGCAGACGCAGTGCGGGCCCTGCGAGAATTTGACGGAGATCCGGAAGGGATCACCGAGATTTATCTCACCGGGAAAGATGACGTGCTGGAAGGTGTTGTCCCATTGTCGCGTCTCATCCTGGCTCTCCCGGAAACACGAGTTGCCGTGTTAGCCGAGCCTCGCATCATTTCCAGTCCTGCCGAAGCTCATCAGGATGAAGTTGCGGAACTTTTCGACAAATACAACCTGCACGCGCTGCCGGTGGTCGATAGCGCCAACCGGTTGGTAGGCGTGGTGCAGGCGGACCACGTAATTGCATTTTTACGCGCCAGACAATGAACCAATGCTGCTTTGCTGTAGATCAATAACAAATCCACATTTGAAATAGACCGCATGCTCAAGCGCTGGCGAATTCGCATACTGCTCTTCCTCGCCGTGCTGGGGCCCGGCTTTATTACCGCGAATATCGATAACGACTCGGGTGGCATTCTCACCTACTCCAATGCCGGAGCCCAATTCGGCTACACCCTGCTGTGGACCATGATCCCCATCACCGTCGCCTTGCTGGTGGTGCAGGAAATGTGCGCGCGCATGGGAGCGGTCACCGGCAAGGGCCTGAGCGATCTCATCCGCGAAGAGTTCGGGCTGCGCATGACCTTTCTGTTGATGGTGCTGCTGGTGATCGTCAATTTCGGCAACGTCATGACAGAGTTCGTCGGCATTGCCGGCAGCATGCAGCTGTTCCACGTCAGCAAATATGTATCCGTGCCGGCCAGCGCCTTGACCATCTGGCTCCTGGTGGTCAAGGGGGACTACAAGCGCGTCGAAAAAGTCTTTCTGGCAGCGTCCGTTTTCTACATTGCCTATATCGTCACCGGCGTCCTTTCGCAGCCCAGCTGGCGTGAAGCCACGGTGGCCACGGTAACCCTGCCAAGAGGCTCCATATGGCACTCTAAAAGTTACATTTATATGATCGTTGCGGTCATCGGCACCACCATTTCGCCCTGGATGCAGTTTTATCTCCAGTCCTCCATCGTGGAGAAAGGAGTCACTGCGAAGAGTTATGCGGCCTCGCGTCTCGACGTGATCATTGGGTCGTTCTTCACCAACATCGTGGCCTGGTTCATCGTTGTCGCTTGTGCTGCAACTCTGTTCACTCACGGCATGGGAGCGATTCGGGAAGCGGCAGATGCCGCCCAGGCCATGAAGCCGTTGGCCGGACGGTACGCTTTCCTGTTGTTCGCCGTCGGACTGTTCAACGCTTCCCTGTTTGCCGCATCCATTCTGCCCCTCTCGACTGCCTACACGGTTTGCGAAGGGTTGGGTTTGCAGTCCGGCCTGGATGGGGGCTTCAAGGATGCGCCCGTCTTCTATTGGCTGTATACGCTTCTGGTGGCTGGCGGAGCCATCGCCGTTCTGTTTGTACCCAACGCCAAACTCATCAGCATGGTCATCCTGTCGCAGGTATTGAATGGCGTGCTCCTGCCCCTGGTGATCGTCTTCATGCTGCTGCTCATCAATCGCAAGCGACCTGATGGGCGAACACGTAAACTCACACTGGTTCAACGCCGTGGCTTGGCTCACCGCGGCGGTGGTGATTGTGTTGTCACTGGTGATGATGTTTACCGGAGGCGCAAGCTAGTGGCTGTAATACGATGAACTTCAGGGTCTATCTTGGACGTCCAAACTGCTCCCAACTCCGAAACCGCTAAGCAGGAGCCCACAGCGACGCGGAGCAAACCGTCGGCTCTTGGCTGGACGATCGTGTTCTTCGTGGTATTGTGGGCAGCCTTCTATGGACTGTTCCAGGCTTTCCCCTACCTGAAGAACGGCTCCGACATAGTGTTTAGAGCCAAGCTGCAGATTGGAGCACGAAGGGCAGATCTTTCCCGCCAACCCTGGCGTGACCCGGGTACTGATTTTCGGCAATAGTAAGATCCTCGCCGGATTTGTTCCCGCCTGGTTCGACCAAATGAGCTCGGCGAACCATTTGCAAATCTCATCCTTCAATTCCGGTTTTCCAGGAAGCGATTTGTTTTTGCCTCCGCTTGAGGCTATGTGCGCGCGCGGCCAAGCTCCCAACGTGCTGCTGCTCACGCTGCCGTGGAGCAAGGATCCGCTCCGGCGTGGTATCTTTCATTTCCTTCCCGACGATCACGCGGTCATCGATCGTCTTTTTCCGTTTCGCAATATTCTGAGAGATCTGACTGCCTTTCTGCTCTCGGCGCCCAGCCACGGCGGCATCAGGAGCTATTACCGCGAGTCGGAAGAAGACGAGCGCCAGGTGATCGCCGAGCGGGGCTACCATCTCATCACCGAGCAAAGCCGTTTTGCTGGGGGGCGGCTGCCCGACGACTTCCGGCTTGGATCCGACCAGCCGAAGCAGGTGTCCCCACGGGTTGCCCCCTCGCAAAGCACACAGATTGGCCAACTCAATCAATTGCTCCGGCAGTATCACATCGAGTGCTACTACGTGCCTTTTTACCTGCGCACTGGCGAAGCCGCCCCAGCTGCTGAGATGAACGCGCGCTTTCGCGCGCAGATCGAGCAGGCCACCCCGTGCAAGCTCCTCGGTCCTGACTACTATCTCTACCCCAATCGGCTGTTTGCTGATCAGACGCACCTCAATCAAGCCGGTGCGCGGATCTATACCGAGGCGCTATTTGAGCTGCTGAAGGACAGGCTCACTCACCATGCTCTTCAATAGCTTTCAGTTCCTGTGCTTTTTCGTCGTGGTCTGGCTGCTGTTTCTGGTCACACGGGGAACTGTCCGCAAAATCATTCTTCTCATCGCCAGTTACTACTTCTACATGTGCTGGAGCACCCGCTACATCTTCGTGATCTGGGCCATCACGCTGATCGACTATGTAGCCGGCTTGCAAATAGAAAAAGCGGAGCAGCCCGGGCGGCGCCGTCTCTACCTGGGCGTCAGCCTGTTCTGTAACCTTTTGTTGCTGGTCATTTTCAAGTACTTCAACTTTCTAACCGGCTCTCTTCACAGTGCGAGCCATCTTTTTGGGCTGCGCTATGACCCGCCGTTGCTGGCGATCATTTTGCCCGTGGGCCTTTCCTTCCACACCTTCCAGGCCATGAGTTACACCATCGAGGTTTACCGCCGGAGAGTGCCGGCAGAAAAGAATCTGCTGGAGTACGCGCTCTACGTCGCCTTCTTTCCCCAAATGGTGGCCGGTCCGATCGAGCGCCCTTACGAACTGCTGCCGCAGTTTCATCGCGAGCCGAGGGTTACTTTTGAAGGTGTTCGCGCAGGACTGGTCCAGGCTCTGTGGGGTCTGTTCAAGAAGATGGTGTTGGCCGACAATGTGGCCGATTTTGTAAAGCTCATCTACGACACACCGCACCATTACAACGGGGCCGCGCTAACCCTGGCGACATTGCTGTTTTCCATCCAGATCTACTGCGATTTTTCCGGCTATACCGATATTGCGTTGGGCCTGGCGCGGATGATGGGTTACGAGTTGCGCATCAATTTCATGCAACCGTATTTCAGCCGCTCAGTGGGCGAGTTCTGGAGGCGATGGCACATTTCGCTATCCACCTGGTTTCGCGATTACCTCTATATTCCCTTGGGCGGCAATCGGGTAAAGCTTCCCCGGCATTATGCAAACCTGATGATCACCTTTGTCATTAGCGGTCTATGGCACGGCGCCAATTGGACTTTCGTCATCTGGGGTTTCCTGCACGGTCTCTACCTGATCGTTGCCCAGTCGACCGCCCCGTTGACTACGCGCTTGGGCCGCCTCCTGGCGCTCGATCGTGCGCCCCGCCTGGCCGCCTTTTGCAAGATGGTCGTGACTTTCAGCCTGGTGACCTTCGCCTGGATATTTTTTCGCGCCAACACAGTAAGCGACTCCTGGTTTATCGCCACCCACCTTCTACCCCTCGGGCGACTGGATCCATTGTTGTTAAAGGTGGGTGGCTTCAGCCGCGCCTCGGCGCCTTATCTGGTGTTGTCGATTGTCGCCATGTTTGTGGTTGAGTGGTGGATAGCCCATCCGTCGAGCGCACCCCGGCTTTGGGCCAGGCCTGCCTTTCGCGCCCTCGCTTATAACGCCTGCCTCTACGCAATCGTGTTCTTCGGCTTCTTCGGCCATCGCGACTTCATCTATTTCCAATTCTGAGGGGCCCCTCAATCGCCTCTGCGGTCAGAAGAAATCGGACGGGTGCCCCACGTTCGCCTAAGCGTACGTGGGCCGAAAAAGATGGCGCAGCCCTACGATCGCTTTTTCTCTGTTATGACACGGACTTCGAAAGGGACAGGTGAACGCGTCTTTTAAAGCAGCTTACCGGCAGCGAGTTCGCGGATGAGGATGCGATCGGCGGCAAGAAAGTCGTAGCGGGTTAACTCCCGCAGCGGGCACCACCGAAGGTCGTTAAAGATACGATTCGTCATCTCCCCGGCAAACTGGTAAACGGCAAAAAACTGCAAATCGATCGCACTTCCGCTGCGGTAGGTATGACGAGTGTGCGCCACCCTGTTGCCGATATCCGCGGCAATGCCCAACTCCTCATCGAGCTCACGCCGCAGGGCTTGTTCCGCGCTCTCCCCAACTTCCACCTTGCCCCCGGGAAACTCCCATTTCAAAGCCATAGGCTGGTCCGGGCGCCGTTGACAAATAAGCACCTTCTGCTCCCGCAGGATCAGTGCGGCCACCACCAGCCGAACTACCTTTGCTTCCGTTCTTGACCGCCTGGAATCTCTCTGCACGCTCATGTGATTTTAGACGTTGCCGCCGCAAGACCGTCTGTTTGCAGGCAACGAACGCATTCTGGGACACCAAAGATCTCCGGATGGATCGCGCCTGCCAGCGCCTGGAGCCCTTGCAACAGATTGGGCGCCGGGGTGTTCAACAACTCATCTGGAATACAGTAAACCCGTCCTGTGCCCACCGCACGGAGAGACTGCCATCGCCGCTTCTCGATCACGCGAGCGAGTGGAACCCGGTCTCCAGCGCCGCACCAGGCAAATACGAGCACATCGGGATCATGGGCTGCGATCGTGGCAGCGTCTGTAACCGATCCGGGATTGCCCAGAAAACATCCGCCGGCGGCGGAAACCAACTCTGCTACCCACGTTTGCGAGTGAATGAGCGGCTTACCCCACTCTTCACAGTAGACCAACGGCGGTTCTGCCCCAGCGGTCGCGCCCCCAGCGGTCGCACCCCCAGCGGTCGCACGCTTGGATGGCAGCAACGGCGCGAATCATTTCCTCGACCACCGCGTTGGCCCGGTCCTGCGCGTGAAGTATGTCGCCCAGGAGGCGTATGTCCTGATAAATGTCCGCCAGTGAGTGCGGCGCCAGGGTAAGTACCGGGACGCCGCATTTCAGGATAGCGGCCAGGGACTCCATCCGGTAGGGAACCGACGCGACCACCAGGTCGGGAGAAGCGGAAAGTATTTCGTCTGTGGTCGAAGACCACGAGTCGGCGATCACTTTCAGGTCACGTTCACGCAGCGCCGGCACCGTTTGCAGGCAGTAACGAGTGCATGCGACCAGCGAGTCGAGGCAGCCTAAGTGGTCGAGCGTAAGGCTCACGCTGGGCTGCAGCGCGGCAACCCGCAAGCCACGGCCGGAACGCTGTGGAATCATGCCGGGCCGGGCAGAGTGCCTTCCGGATAAAAGATGGGCCATCCACGTTTGCTTGCTATTTCCCGCAACGCCGGCGTCGGGTTCACGGGATAGGCTTGGAGTGCGATCTCGAGCATCGCAGCGTCGTGGATGGAGTTTCCGAATACCACGTCAGGAGCGGCGACGCCCGCCTTGATCAGCGACTCGGCCTTACCTTCTCCGGTCGGAACGTCGAGCAGCTTGCTGGTAATGACCCCACCCACTACCTGGGCCCGTGCGGCAATCACCCTGCTGGGAGGAATGTTGAAGCTGCGAACGCCTTCATCGATCACCCAGTTGTTGGTCGAACTCACTACCCAGATCACTGTCCCACGATCGCGCAATGAGGAGACGAGGGAACGCATTTCAGGGAAGATCTTGTCTGCGAAGCGCGACTGGAAGAACGCCGCAGCGGCCCGGCGAACTTCCAATTCACTCAAGCCGTCGTAGATCTGGACCATTTCCCCGCACATGGCGAGTTCCGAGACCGTGCCGGCAAGATAGAGGCGGTAGCGGGAATCGATCCAATCACTCGCATTGCGGGAGACGATGCCCTCTTCGATCGACCAGACCATGAAGTCGTATCCCGAATCTCCGTCCCATAACGTTCCGTCGCAATCGAAGACGGCAATTGCGGGCTCTCGGGAGAGAACCGAATCGATAAATTCTTTGGGGGAAAGAGACGTGATATGGCTGGACTTGCTGCGTGGTCAAACGGGATGACGCTCCTGCCGGGGCTCAGGCCCCTGTAACTATTGTCGGCGATCTGGTGCAATTTTGCACTTCCGCCATGAAGGAGCCATGAAATGGGCCCTTAAGGCGCTTAAGGCGCAACTTCCCAAGGCGCATAGGGCGCTTAAGGCGCACACTTTCACCCGCATCGATGCAGACTGGATAGGGGCCGACTGCGCAGAGCTCTGACGCTTTGTATCAGGGCACGACTAGTCGGGCCATAAGTCCTAATAAAGATCTGGGCTTTAGCCCCTGAGGACCGCGAACCGCTGTCTCTCTTGGTTCCTATGCCCGGCCACTTCTCGAGCGAGCCTGCAGCAAGGGGATAATCAAGCCTGTGCCTGTCACCGACATCCCAGTCCGGCATCATGCCCGCCAATACCTGACCTACTTGCGGGTCGAAAAGGGCCTGCGGCCTCTGACCTGCGAGGCCTACCAACGGGACCTCTCCCTGTTTGCCGAATACCTCGAGGGCGCCCATGCGCTGCCGCTGACCGCCGGGCAGGCGCAGGTAGCCGGCTTTCTTGAGCATCTACAGAAGCATGGAGTGCAGTCGCGCTCGGTTGCGCGCAAGCTTTCCTGCCTGCGCGGCTTCTACAAATGGCTGCTGTTGGATAAGCGCATCGGGCACGACCCAACCGTGAACCTCGAATCCCCATCGTCCTGGAAAGTCCTGCCCAAGGCGCTGGCCCAATCGGAGGTGGAGCGCATGATGGAGCAGGCCGGGACCGCCGCAAATCATCCCCAGGCGGATGCCGTGGCCCTGCGCGACCGCGCCATCGTGGAGATGCTTTACGCAGGCGGGGTACGGGTCTCCGAGCTCACCGGGCTCAGGGTCGAAGATCTCTCCCTGGCGGAAGGACGTATGCTGGTACGTGGCAAAGGGGACAAGGAGCGCATTGTGCCCTTGGGCCGAATTGCGGTCGAGGCGCTGGACGCCTATTTGACCCGAGGCCGGCCCGGGTTGGCGACTCGCCCCCGAGAGAGCCGGCTCTTTCTCTCCGTCCGCGGCGCCGCCCTCACCCGGCAATGGGTCTGGCGTCTGGTGAAGCGATTGGATAGCCGGGCCAGCCCCCACGTAATGCGCCACAGTTGCGCCACCCACATGGTGGAGAACGGAGCCGATCTCAGAACCGTGCAAACCCTGCTCGGGCACGCCGACATCTCAACCACGCAGGTCTATACCCATCTCGCCCTGGGCAGGCTGAAAGCAGTGCATCGGGCCCATCATCCACGAGCCACCAGAAGGGGTGGAAAGTGAAGCCGCAACCCACGCAGTTGGCAGGGGAGTTCCTGGCCATGTTGGCGCATGAGCGGGCCGCGTCCCCGCATACCTTGCGCGCTTATCACCGGGAAATCAATAATTTTGCCGCCTGGTTGATCGACCAGCTTGGCCCTGGCGTCGAAATGCACAAAGTCGATCATCTGCAGATTCGAGGTTACCTGGGCGAACTGTACGACCGGGGATTGGCGAAGGCGTCGGTGGCCAGGTCCCTTGCAGCAGTCCGGTCATGGTTCCAGTGGATGGCCAGGGCAGGGCACGTCACCAGTAATCCGGCGGCGCTGGTGGCCACTCCTAAATTGCCCAAGCATTTGCCCCGGGTACCGTCGATCGAGCAGATGAACCACCTGGTGGAAACGGCTTCTTCAGAGGAGGTGGCGGCGTGGCCGGAGCGCGACCGTGTGATCTTCGAGTTGCTGTATGGTTGCGGCATCCGCAATGCCGAACTGGTCGGGCTTGACGTGACCGACGTGCACTGGGCGAGGGAGGTGATCCTGGTCCGGGGCAAGGGGCGGAAACAGCGGTATGTCCCTTTGGGGGATGCAGCCGCAGACGCAATTCGAGCCTATCTTCCGTCGCGGGCCGGCAAGCTGGCCGGGAAGGCAACGGAGGCTTTGTTACTGAACCTGCGGATGAGGGGAACCGGACGCTTGACGACCAGGAGCGTAGGTCGGATCGTTAAGCAGATCTCGCTGGCCAAAGGACTGTCGGCGGAGATCCACCCGCATACGCTCCGCCACGCCTTCGGTACGCACATGCTGGAAGAGGGCGCCGATCTTCGGGCCATCCAGGAGCTATTAGGCCACGAGCGCCTCTCAACCACCCAGCGTTACACCCAGCTAACAGTCGGGCAAGTCACCCAGGTCTACGACCGAACCCACCCCCGCGCAAAGTAGAAACGAAGGGTTAAATTCTGTCCCTTCCAACAACGACGGGTGGGCCACATCTCGCTCGTTTTTCGCGAGATGTGGGGCACCCGTTGATCACTGCTAAATGAGATTCAAAGCGGTGTGAACAGTCAATTTAAAGCGAAGCGATGGCCGTTGCCTCATCCCGATGCAGGGCAGCGTACTTGGTGATGCCGACCATGGTGAAGACTTTCTGGAAATGCGGCGTAAGCCCGAACGCGGCGATGGTCTGATCAGCCTTGTTGGCTTCCATCAACATCTGGATGACCAAAGCAATTCCACTCGAATTGATGTATTCCACTTTAGAAAAATCGATGAGAACCGGACGGCTTTTCACCACGCCCTCGTAAGTCCCCAGCACGGTATCTCGCGAACTGCTGGAAATATCGCCCGTGAAGCGAAGAACGGTGACCGGCTCGCCCATTCGCGGCGAGTACTTCATCAACTTTTGCTTTCGTCTCCGTCTGCACTTTACTCACTCTCCTTGGCCAGCCTGATGACCAATCGTACGTAGCTTCCTTTGCCCGGGCTTCCTTTCACCCACTCCGCCTCATCCACCAGCGACTGGATCAAAAACATGCCCATGCCGCGGGGATCCTCTTCACCATGCATCTTGCGGTCGATGTCCGGTTTGGAGGGAGCCTTGGTGATTCCGGAGCCGGTATCCATCACTTTAACCTCCAGCGCTTCATCGCTGGCGGAAAGGATCACACCGACGCACAGGCTGCCATCCAGGCGATTTCCGTGTTCGATGGCATTGATGCATGCCTCGGCCAGAGCGGTCTTCAGGTCTTCAATGCGATCGTCGGGGAAGCCCATGAGCTTGGCTACGCTGGCAGCCGTGCCCATGGCGACTTTTTCGAAGCCCAGCCGCGATGGGAGTTTTACTTCCACCGCCGTGCCCCTGGTTTCAACCATGTTTGCTCTTCCCTTGCTACCGCAGGCGCTAGGCGAACTGCGTTATGCCTGCATGCGTACCAATGCGAGTGCCGTCATGTCGTCTTGCTGCGGCTCTCCCCTGGAAAATTCAGCCAATTGTTGCCACAGGACCTTGAGGATAGCAGTACAATCCTCCGACTTGCACTCCCGAAATGTTGCCAGCAAACGTTCTGGACCGAACTCGTCATCGCCCTGAAACACTTCTGTGAGCCCATCGGTATAGAAGAGCAGGCGTGATCCAGGCCGGAAGACAAGGGTTTCCGAGCTGTATTCCATCATCGGAACCAGGCCAATGGGCGTGCCGCTGGCTTGAATCTCATGCACCGTCTTGTCCGCCGAAAGCAGAAACCCGGGGTTGTGGCCGGCATTGACCACCTCGACGGTGTGCGTCTCCGGGTCCAGCTTGAGAAAGATCGCGGTCACGTACCGGCGCGAGCCTCCTGCCCTTCACCGTAGTGCTGCTGATTCATACGCGCGGCCAGTTCCGCCAGCGGCAGCCCGGCAAGCGCCATGGCGCGAAAAGCCGAGCGGAACGAAGTCGCGACAATGGCAGAGGCCAAGCCCTTACCCGCAACGTCGGCCACCACCATGATCTCGCTACCGTCGGGGAGGCTGACAAGGTCTACGTAGTCGCCGCCGACCTCGTAACAGGTGCTCGATTGCACGGCGACGGAATAACCGGAAATCTCCGTCATCTTCTGCGGCAGAAGGCTACGCTGAATCGCGCGGGCGGCGTCCAGATCCTGTTGCACCCGTGCCCATTCAACCGCACGCTCATGGTAGCGTGCATTCTCGACCGCTACTCCCGCCTGCAGCGCCAGCCCTTCCAGAAAGTCCTGCTCATAGAGCGACAGCGTCTTGCCCGGCCCGGGGTTCACCACCAGCTCAGTCAGCTGAACTCCCTCCTTGCTCAGCAGGGCAAAGCGTGCGCAGCCATCCCAGGGCTCCGGGGGCATCTCACCTACGGTGAGTGAAGGCTCGGTGGCGTGCGCCCCAGCCATTTCCAACTCCCGCACCACCACCCGCAGAACGGATTGCAAGACTTCTTCGGGCCGCACCGCTGCGTGCACCTGCCGGGAAATCTCCAGCAATGCCTGCAGGCGGGCCACCTGCTGTTGCAGGTCGATGATGTCGCTATGGCTCTGGAAAGATGAGGTAGACATGGCTCGGTCCGCTGGTGGCCCACTTTCTCAGGATTCTGTGCTGACGGATATACTACAAGAGACTGATACGGTCGAATTTTTATGGAAACCAAAGTCGCTATTCCCGTGCAATCGAAGTTTTCCGATGAGGTAGCAGAGTGGATTGAGGCTTTCGACGACCTGGTGGTCGGCGAAGGCCATGTACAGGCCGCGGTGCTGATTGCCGCATTGCGGCAGCGCGCACGCGAGGCCGGCATATCCACCCCCAGCGCCCTGACCACCCCCTATCTGAACACCATTCCCAAGCACGATGAGGTGCCCTACCCTGGGGATCGCAAGCTGGAGGAGAGGCTGGAAGCTCTGATCCGCTGGAATGCCATGGCCATGGTGCATGGCCAGAATAAGAAGGATGCCGGCATCGGTGGCCACCTCTCCACCTATTCCTCACTGGCCACCTTGCTGGAAGTGGGTTACGAGCATTTCTTCCGCGCTACCTACGGAGATCAGCCGGGCGACTTTATCTACTTTCAGGGACACGCGTCTCCAGGTGTCTATGCGCGCGCGTACCTAGAGGGGCGCTTCGACGATGAGCGTCTGCTGAACTTCCGTCACGAGTTGCGGGGTAAGCCTGGACTGTCCTCCTATCCCCATCCCTGGCTGATGCCGGATTTTTGGCGCTTCCCCACTGTTTCTATGGGGATAGGACCGCTGAATGCGATCTACCAGGCGCGCTTCATGCGCTACCTCGAGAACCGTAGCCTTATTCAAAAAACTGATCGCAAGATTTGGGCATTCGTGGGGGATGGTGAAACCGACGAGGTGGATACGCTGGGTGCGCTCGGCGTAGCCTCCCGGGAAAAACTCGACAACCTGATCTTCGTAGTCAACTGCAACCTGCAGCGCCTGGACGGCCCGGTGCGCGGTAACAAGCGCATCATCGATGAGTTGGAAGGGACTTTCCGCGGCGCAGGCTGGCATGTGATCAAGATCGTCTGGGGGGGCGATTGGGATGAACTCTTCGAACGCGATTCTTCCGGCCTGCTGCTCAAGAGGATGGAAGAGTGTGTTGATGGCGACTATCAGTCGTTCAAGGCCAAAAGCGGGGCTTACCTGCGGAAGGAATTTTTCGGGAAATATCCCGAACTGCTCGAACTGGTACGCGATAAAACAGATGAGCAACTGGAGAATCTGCACCGCGGTGGCCACGACCGGGTGAAGGTCTACAACGCTTACCGCAGGGCCATCCGTCATCACGGCTCTCCCACCGTCATCCTGGCCAAAACGGTCAAAGGCTACGGCATGGGCGCGAGCCAGGCCCGCAACGCTTCTCACCAGGAAAAGAAACTCACCGACAGTGGGCTGGCCCAGTTCGTGAAGCGCTTTAAAATCCCCGTGCCGGAGCAGCAGGCAAAGGAGGGAAAGCCGTATCGGCCCGCACCCGACAGCCCGGAGATTCTCTACCTGCAGGAGCGCCGCCGCGCACTCGGTGGTTACTTGCCGTGTCGTGACACGCACAAGCTGTCGTTCAAGGCGCCACCGCTCAAGGAATTTGGAGAGTGGACGGCCGGCTCCAAAGGGCGGGCGGTTTCGACCACCATGGGATTCGTCAGCATCCTGCGCCATCTGCTGAAGGACCCGGCAATCGGCAAGCTCATTGTGCCCATCGTGCCTGATGAAGCCCGCACCTTCGGCCTGGAGTCGGCCATTCGCCAGGTGGGCATCTACGCCGTGGAGGGGCAGAAGTACACCCCCCACGATAACGACATGCTGCTCTACTATCGCGAGGAAAAGGATGGGCAGATTTTAGAGGAGGGCATTACCGAAGCCGGCTCCATGGCTTCCTTTACCGCCGCCGGCACCGCTTACTCCAACTACCGCGTACCGACCATTCCGTTCTACATGTACTACTCGATGTTTGGCTTTCAGCGTATCGGCGACATGATCTGGGCCTTTGCCGATTCGCGGGGCAAGGGTTTCCTCATGGGAGGTACCGCCGGCCGCACCACCATGCTGGGAGAAGGGCTTCAGCATCAGGACGGTCATAGCCATGTGCTGGCTAGTACGGTTCCCACCTGCCTCAGTTACGACCCGGCCTACGTTTATGAGCTGGCGGTGATCCTTCAGGACGGCATCCGCCGCATGTATCAGGAAAACGAGACCGTCTTCTACTACATCACCATGTACAACGAAGACTATGCCATGCCGGCGATGCCGGAAGGGACTCGCGAAGGAATCGTGCGCGGCATCTACCGCTTCCAGGCGGCTCCGGCGGGCAAGGCCACGGCACAGCTCTTTGGTAGCGGGCCCATCCTCAATGAGGTGGTCCGCGCGCAGGGAATTCTGGCCGAGAAGTATGGCGTCCAGACGGATGTCTGGAGCGTTACCAGCTACAACGAGCTCAGGCGTGAAGCGCTGGGTGTGGAACGCTGGAATCGACTGCACCCAACCCAGCCGGAAAAGGTTCCTTACATACTGCAAACGCTGCAGGGAGCCGAGGGTCCCATCATCGCGGCGAGCGATTACATGAAAGCTGTGCCCGATCAACTTTCACCGTGGCTCCCCACCCGGCTGGTCTCACTCGGCACCGACGGCTTTGGCCGCAGCGACAACCGTGAATATCTGCGCCGCCACTTCGAGGTGAACGCGGAGTCGGTTGTGGCGGCCACACTATCCCGTTTGGCGCGCGAAGGAAAATTCGACCAGGCGCGGGCCCAGGAAGCATTCGCGGAACTGGCAGTCGACACCGAAACGGCCGATCCGGCATACCTCTAGTCACAGGGCCGGCAGGTTCCCTGCTTCGCTGGGGAGCGAGGTGTTTTCAGGTGCGGGCTTTCTACTCCATGCCGGCCTCCAGCCGGAGTTGGTGAAGGGGGACTGCACTCTGCGTCCCCACCATAGCCACATGAGGAACGCCATGACCGCGAGCAGCACAAGAACCAGCAGACTGCCTTCGGGGCCAGTCGTGCCACCACTCCACAGCCGCTGCCCGGTCGGGTGCTCTCCAAGCAGGTGCCCCTGGGCCAGCAGGCCGCTGTCGGAGGTGCCATAGAAATACGACTCTGCCCAGTCCCAGCTGGCGTGGCAACCAACCGCCCACCACAGCGATCCCGTGTACCAAAGGCTGAGGCAGAAAACCAGACCGACCGCTGCCGCCCCAAATAAACCCACCGGCGTTTCGCCGGGATTTGAGCCGTGGGAAAATCCAAACAGGATTGAAAGCAACAGCGCTCCCCACCAGAACCCAATGCCCCGTGTCAGCGTGAACTGCAAATAACCCCGCAACGTCGATTCCTCGAACACTGCGACCACCAGGAACAGAATGGCCCAGCCGAAGGCATACTTCCATATCGCGCCATCGTGCAACTGCACCCCGTCGAAGGCCAGCAGCCGGGCTTTCCACAGAACAAAGACCAACGCGGATAGCGCGACGAAACCACAAACCAAGCCGGAAATGAACCGCGCCACCCGCGCTGTGCCTTGATATCCGTAGGCCAGGAGAGATCGGCGCTCGACCAACGCCATTATCACTGTAGCCAACAGTAGGGGTATCATTTGCGCGCCTTCCGAAATCAGCGCCAGCTTCAGGGGCAACACTGCCATATGGCGATCGGGATGAAAAAAATGTCTCATCACCTGGGCGGTAAGAAATCCAAATGCAATAAAGAGCAGAACGAACAGCAACACGCCCCATCCCGCCCGAAGACCATTCGCACCCACAAACACCCAGTGCACGCCGTGCTTCGGCGGTGGTGGAATTGCCAGAGGGGAAGACTCAGTCTGCAGAATGTCCTCGTCCAAGTTGCCTCCTGAAAGCTGCTCCATCATCTTACCTTTCACCCGACAGCAGACATTTACCATTTATCTCTGCAACGGAGACTAACCATTGGTCCACGCAACAGAGCTTTACCAGTCGTCCCGCAAAGCCTTATCCTTCGTTCCCCACAGCGGAGGGTTACCCTTCGTCCCCACAACGAAAGACGGGTGCCCCACATCTCGCTCTTTTTCGCGAGATGTGGGATACCGTAGGCCTTTCCCCCTAACCTTTTAACTTTCGATTCGACTTTAGGGGACCTAAAGTGTGGGGCAGTGTATCCGCCCACCGTCTTTCGTGGCCGGGAAAGAATCCTTGTCAATAAGACCCTGAATTGCCAGGCGCAGCATGCTGGCTCATCCATTGCTGTGCATGTTGCATCTCGGGCAATTCCGGGTCCGCCGTCTTCCACGCGCTCAGGAACTGGCGGTAAGACGCCGTCGTAGCGGCGGCATCTCCTAGTTTCTCTTTCACCTGGGCAAGCCCATAAAGCGCGAAACCAGAGTTGGGGCGCTCCACAAGTGCCTTCTGGAAGGCATCTTCAGCATCCGCCCACTTACCGGCTGTCAACATCGCCGCCGCTTCACTCTCCGCCGCAGGACGGATATAGAACGGAGGCTCATGGTACCCGAGCTCCTTCTCTTCGCGCAGTGCGGCGGCGAAGAGCTTTTTCGCCTCGGGAACATTGTCTTGTGTGGCCAACATGGAAGCGCGCAGCTCGAGCGACATGATGGAGAGCATTTTGAGCAAAGGTTGGGGCAGGGGATCAGGAGATATGCTTTGGTTTCCCGTGGGAGGAGAAGCCTTCTTATCCTTCGCTTCCTGATCCTTTATCTGTTGCGACATGCGCCATAGGTTCGAATCAAGCAACACGGAGTGGTGCTCGGCTACGTCAGGTTCGTGCGCCTCCACAGACTGCATTCCTAATGCAAACTGGGAAACGCCGCCGGCAAGGAATTCCATGTGCGGCATGTCCTGAGCGAGATTCGCGGCGTTGACCAGTTGAATCACACGCGGCCAATCCGCAGTCCGTAAAGCGGCCGGCAACCCGGGATTGAGACGGGCAATCGCGTCGCGGGGCGACCAGGGGTAAAGCGTATTTTCCAAATGGCCGCGCGCTTTGCTCAGTTTGACAGAAACCTGGGCCGCCTCCTGCAACTGGCCGGCCTCCAGCAGATTGGCGATCGAATACATCAGGTTGTGCACGTAATTCCAGTCATTGTCTGCCGCGATGTGCTGCTGGTGCATGTAGCGTTCATCGGTCTGTGCAGAAGCATCGAATGCGGTCTGGGCGCGGGCATAATCGCCGGTACGGTAAAAGATATGGCCGGGCATATGAACCATGTGCCCGGACGCGGGCGCCAGCGAGCCAAGTATCTCCGCGCTGTGGATCGCCTGTTCAGGATGCGGGCCGGCTTCGACGGCATGGATCCAAAGGTGGTTCGCGGCGGAGTTCTCCGGTTCCTCCTTCAGCACACCTTGCAGAAGGGCAAGCTGTTCCTTCTTGCCTTTACGTGGTTCTCCCGTGTCTTCGTAGCCGTCGTTGACGGCCTCGGAGAGAGCAATGCGGGCATTGGTATCGCTTGGGTTGTCTTTGACCAGCGTGCGCAGAACTTCGATTTCGTGATCGAACTTTGCCTTATCTTCAGAGCCGGCTTCGCGAATAGCTGCCTCGTGGGCCTCGGAGGCCTGAATGTAGAGCTTCTCGCGCGCCGTCGCATGCCCCTTGAGCGCAACCGCTTTATCCAGCGACGCCTGCGCGTAGGTCTTTGTTTCGCTATGGTTAAAGGCCTCCGCCTGGTATAGGCCCCAGAAACACATGGCGCAGTTGGGATCGGCGCGAATCGATTCTTCAAAGGCACGATCGGCCTCGTAATCCCAAAAATCGTAAAGCAGGTTATAGCCTTGTTCGAACCACGTCTGGGCCTGGGCATTCGCGGAAATGGGAAAGCGAACATTCCCTACGCCCTCAATGTGTTGCGGCGTCGGTAGCTGCTCGGGGGGTACCGGATCGCCGGTATCGGCCATCGGCATCTTCATCTGCCCCATGGCGGCTCCGGTTTGCAGCAGAATCAACAAAAGGAAAAATCGTTTAGGCATAGGGTATCTTCGCGCTTCCGCCAGCAGGGTATTCTGCACCAAATACCCGGGGGTGAACTAAACTAGACTAGTAAAAGTGGCCCTGGGGGCAGTAAAGGAATTATCCATTGATCGTAAGCACTTTGACCAAGATTTTCGGAACCAGTAACGAGCGCGTGATCAAGCGGATGGCGCCCATGGTCGAACAGACGGGGTCTCTTGAGCCTGCCATGAAGGCTCTCTCCGACGAGGAGCTACGCGCCAAGACGCTGGAATTCCGCGCCCGGATTGCCGCCCGGCTGGAGGGCATCGACGACGCCGAAGAACGCGTCGCGGAAGAGAAGGCGGTGCTGGGCGAGATTTTGCCCGAAGCGTTTGCCGTGGTGCGCGAGGCCGGCCGCAGGGTACTGCAGATGCGGCATTTTGACGTGCAGCTGATCGGCGGCATGGTGTTACACCAAGGCAAGATCGCCGAAATGAAGACCGGCGAAGGCAAGACACTGGTGGCGACCCTGCCCTGCTACCTGAATGCACTGGCAGGCCACGGCGTACACGTGGTAACGGTCAACGACTACCTGGCCAAACGCGATGCCGAGTGGATGGGCAAGATCTACGAGTTTCTTGGGCTGTCAGTCGGTGTGATTGTGCACGATCTTGACGATGCCCAGCGCCGCGCCGCATATGGGTCCGACATCACGTACGGCACCAACAACGAATTCGGTTTCGATTACCTGCGCGACAACATGAAGTTCGATAACGCCGACTGCGTGCAGCGCGGCCACCACTTCGCGATCGTGGACGAAGTCGACTCGATCCTGATCGATGAAGCCCGCACCCCGTTGATTATCAGCGGCCCCACCGACCAGACGACGGATAAGTATGCCCGCGTGAATCGCATTCTGCCCTCGCTCGAACAGGGAGAAGAGATCGAGCGCGGCGAAGAAAAGATTCTCACCGGCGATTACGTTGTCGATGAGAAGCACAAGACCATCAGCGTGACCGATGAGGGGTGGGAGAAGATCGAGCAGTTGCTGGGCATTGGCAATATTGCCGATCCGGAGAACTGGGATCTGAAACACCACGTAGAGGTCGCCATCAAAGCCCATTCCCTGTACCGGCGTGATGTGCAGTACGTGGTGAAGGAGGGCGAAGTCATCATTGTCGACGAATTCACCGGCCGCCTCATGCCCGGCCGCCGCTGGAGCGATGGATTGCACCAGGCGATCGAAGCCAAGGAGCAGGTGAACATTCGCCGCGAAGACCAGACGCTGGCCACCATTACTTTCCAGAACTACTTTCGCCTCTACAAAAAGCTCTCCGGCATGACCGGCACCGCGGAAACAGAGGCCACGGAATTCGAGAACATTTACAAGCTCGAAATCGTGGTTATCCCCACCAACATGCCGATGCGCCGCCAGGAAAATCCTGACGTGGTGTTCCGCACCGCCAAGGAAAAATACCTCGCCGTAGCCGACGAGATTGCGCGGCTCCACGAAGAGAAGCAGCCGGTGCTGGTGGGCACTACTTCGATTGAGAAGTCGGAGCTGCTTTCGTCGATATTGCAACGCAAGGGTGTGAAGCACGTGGTGCTCAACGCCAAATTTCACGAGCGTGAAGCCGAGATTGTGGCTCAGGCCGGGCGGCTCGGCATGGTCACCATTGCCACCAACATGGCCGGCCGCGGTACCGACATTGTCCTAGGGGGCAACGCAGAGTTTGCCGCCAAGCAGGAACTATTGAAGAAGGGCATGGCACAAACGGTGAACACCGCCCAGGGTGCGATTAATCCCATGGCTGGGCCCGGCATGGTGCGCTTTTATTACCAGGGGCAGGAATTCGAAACCAAACAGGAAACCTGGGACAAGGCGTTTGCCCAGTATGCCGCAGCCGCCGACGAGGAACACAACCAGGTGATTGCCGCGGGCGGTCTGCACATCGTGGGCACGGAGCGGCATGAATCCCGGCGCATCGACAATCAGCTTCGAGGACGCGCCGGCCGTCAGGGCGATCCTGGCGCCTCGCGCTTTTATCTTTCGCTCGAAGACGACCTGATGCGCATCTTCGCCAAGGAGTGGGTCTCGAACCTGCTGCAGCGGCTGGGCATGGAAGAAGGCGTGCCCATCGAATCGCGCATGATCAGCAGCCGCATCGAGGCGGCGCAGAAGGCGGTGGAAGGGCAGAACTTTGAAGCCCGCAAACACCTGCTGGAATATGACGACGTCATGAACAAGCAGCGTACCGCGGTGTATGGCCTCCGCGGGCAACTGCTCGAAGGGCTCGATCAAAAAGAGCTGATCCTCGAGGATTACGTGGCCAATCTATTGAGCGCAGTGATGGAAACACATGCGCCGGAGGCGATGCATCCTGATCAATGGGACGTGA
Source organism: uncultured Acidobacteriaceae bacterium (assembly GCA_963717225.1). Classification (GTDB taxonomy): domain Bacteria; phylum Acidobacteriota; class Terriglobia; order Terriglobales; family Acidobacteriaceae; genus PALSA-350. The sequence continues at coordinate 1,241,390 of CAVQWB010000019.1, forward strand.
ACGGGCTCAAAGGACAGCTGGCTTCTCAATTCGGCATTGATCTCGAGAAGGAGGGCATTCATCTCGACACCTTGGATCGGCACGAGCTGGGCGAAGCGATCTTTGAGCGTTTGAAAGAAAAGTACGAGATGAAGGAAGCCATCCTGGGCAGCCATACCATGCGCCTGCATGAACGAATGGTCATGCTTAGCGTGCTCGACGGCTTGTGGAAAGACCATCTGTTGAGCATGGATCACCTCAAGGAAGGGATCGGTCTGCGCGGATATGGTCAGCAGGATCCGTTGGTGGCCTACAAGAAAGAGTCCTTCGACATGTTTGAAGCCATGATGGGACGCTTTCAGGAGGACACGGTTCGTTTCCTTTTCCTGATGCAGATTGTCGGACCCGATGGCCAGCCGGTTACGGAATTGCCTCGTCGCCAGGCCCCCGAGATTACCAGCCAATCTGTTCCGGAGCCGGCTCGTGCGCTTCCGCACTCCGCCCCGGTGACGGTCGAAGGCAACGGCAGTCACGCTGCTCCAGCAACGCCGCCTTCGCGCCCGCTGGCGATACCGGTCCGAGCGCCTTCCACCACCATCGATGCCCTGGAGCAGGAATTCCAGCGCAAGAAAAAGCGCGAACTCGAACAAGCGAGGATGACCGGCGCGAATGGAAGTTCCGACGCACCTGCCCAACGCCGGACCGGGGAGAAAGTAGGCCGGAACGATCTCTGCCCTTGCGGCTCAGGCAAGAAATACAAGAAGTGCCATGGAGTCGACGCTTAGCACTGAAGAAGATAACAGCAGGGACCTGCTGTTATCTTTTACCCCTACCAACTGTCCCGTTGAAAACTCTCCGGTATCTCTGCAAAGGTGAAGTTCGTGGCCTGGGAACCAGTCTGATCCCGCCAAAGCTCGAAAATGCGACCGTAACTGAGCGTGATGAACTGGCTCTCGCTGATGCCGAGCTGTTGCGCAGTCGCGTCGATCCATTCGCTCGGACCCTCGAGCTCCGCATAAACCCCCAATGGTGTTTCGTCGAGAACACAATGGCCCTGCCGGTCTGCCCATTCGGTGCGCCATTTTTCATAAACAAACACGGGACCGAACCCCAGCGCTTCGAAGATCTTCCCCATCACCGGACCATCCTCGACCAGGGTTTCCGTTTCCACCCGGTTCTTGTGCGGTCCCTCTTCGGTGACGCCGCTGGGGACACTCTTGTGCGTGACCACCCATTTACTTCCGTACTGGCGAATGCGCAGGATCTGGCGCGAGTTGCGCAGTTTTCGATCGGGCGTGTCATACAGTATGTTTCGCTCCAGCGTGCGCCCGGTGACGCGCGAAAAACCAAGTGCCGGTAGCTTCTGCTCCAATCCTTCGCGGTCCGCCACCCGTATCTTCACTTCCGTTTCCATAGCCTGCATAGGCCGGAGTCTATACCAGCGGGTGCGCCGTGGGAAAATGACACAGTGACCGTAAAGAAAACACTGCGCCTGACCGTCGATGCCCAGACCATCGATTCGCCGGCATCGATGGCAGCGTTGTCCCGGGCCGCGGAACTGCTGCGCAGCGGAGGCACAGTCGCGTTCCCGACCGAAACTGTCTACGGATTGGGCGCGAATGCTCTCGACCAAACTGCGGTGCAGTCTATCTTCGAGGCCAAGCAGAGGCCGGCGTGGGATCCGCTGATCGTCCATGTCGCCAACCAGGAGCAGCTGGGGATGGTGGCCGTCGACATTCCGCGCGAGGGCCGTTTGTTGATGGAAGCATTCTGGCCTGGGCCTTTAACTTTATTGCTTCCGAAGAGCCGTGCGCGTACCAGCAATCGTGACCGCGGGGCGTCCCCGAGTCGGGGTACGGATGCCGCGTCATCCGGTGGCCAGAAGACTGATCGAGCTCGCGGGAGTGCCGGTCGCGGCGCCCAGCGCAAATTCCTTCGGCAGGACGAGCCCCACCCGCGCGGAGTTTGTTCTCCAGGACCTCGATGGACGCATCGATGCCGTGATCGACTCCGGGGATGCGACCCTGGGCCTTGAATCAACCGTAGTAGATGTCTGTGAGGAACCTCCAGTTCTCTATCGTCCAGGAATGGTGACCTTCCAACAGTTGCAGTCGTGTGCCCTTCGCTGGTTGCTTATCGTGAAACGCAGGATTCTACATCCGCACCTCAGGCCTCGCCAGGCATCAGGACTGAAGCACTACTCTCCGCGCGCACGACTCCTGTTGCTGGAGAACGCTAACGCAGAAAAGCTAACCAGCCTCGCCGCAAAAACTGCAGGCGGCAGGCGAGACGGTCGGCATGATGTTGCCGTCCGCGTTTCCCAGGGAAGGGCCCTATCTTGTTTTTGAATGGGGGGATCTGGAGGATCAGGAAAAACTGGCCCGTCGCTTGTTTCGAGGACTGCGGGAGCTGGATGCGGCGGGAGCAAGCGTCATTATTTGCCCACTGCCCGGAGATCATGGCCTCGGGGTCGCGATTCGCGACCGGCTGCTTAAGGCTGCCCGTTAACCTGGCCCGCATCCGCGGCCTTATATAAATATTTGATGCCCGCCTTGTAGATAAGCGTACGTACCGCGCCGTGCCGCACCTTGATCGCATGGCGGTCGTACCATTCGATCGTGCCCTCGATCCGCTCCCCATCCTCCAGCACAAACACCATCAAGGTTCGGCTCTGAATTTGCTTCTGAAAGTAAAACGCCTCGGCATGCGAGCTTTCTCCACGCACGGCCGCGGAGTCCCGCCGGGCGTGATGGGTGAAAACCGGAGAGATCGCGGATAAACGAGCGGGGTATCGGGTTCCGCCCGCTGGCAGTTGAGGCCGTACAAGCTTACGCGGCCCCGCTGGGCTAATGGAAGGCAAAGGCGATGGATCCGCTCCATCAACTTTCGTCTTCGCTTTTGCCTGACGCGCGTCGTAAATTCGGCGCACCGGAATGGCTGAAGAATCGGACATTGTTAGTTTTGAGATCTAGTGGGTTAGGATGCAGGATGCAGCCATTAGGGTTTGACTGTCAAAGACAGGCAGAAAATGGCGCATGGTCAGGGGCCGGCCAGCCCAACGGCGAAGGAATCAAGCGCGAGCGAGCGCAGCAGATTGCGCCGCATGCCCTGCTCCACCTGGTCCATGCCGCGAACCGCGGCCTCAATCCAGGCCACATCGACCGTTTGCGACATGCGGGTCAGCTCGGCCATCAAGTCGATGTTGCGAATCAAATGGCCGGTTCCCGCGCGTAACAGCAGGAGGTCTTCGAGCAGACTCGCGAAGGCATGCAGCAGGGCGCTGGTCTTTTGCTGACCCTCGGCGCCTGCGCGGTAGGTCTCGGTTACGCGGAAAAGAGCTCCGTAGTCGGTCTGCTGGGCTCGGGAGGCAACCTCGCCGGTAGCGTTCGAGAGCATCACCAATGCGTCCTGGCGGCTGGCGAGATAGCCTTCCAGATCGAAGCCAAGCGCCTGACCGATGGCGCCTTCTGCCAGCCTTGCGACCAACGCGCGCTGGTTCGGCTTCCAGTCTTTCCGCTGCTCGGCAAGTACCGCCTCGATCTGTTCCGGCGGTAGCGCGCCCAATCGAAAGATACTGGAACGGGATCGAATGGTGGGCAGAAGTTCGCCCGGATTTTCCGCCAGCAGCAAAATGTGTGCGTACGCGGGCGGCTCCTCAAGAATCTTGAGCAGGGAATTGGCCGCTTCCTTCATGAAGGCGGTGCTGGTAAAGATGTACACCGCGCGGGGCGCATCGGCGGGCAGCCGGTAAATGCGCTGCACCACGCTGCGCACCTGGCCCAATTTGATCAGCAACTGAGGCGGGTCGGGAGGAATGACGACCACGTCAGGATGCGTCTGGATCAGGATGCGGGTATCTTTCTTATCCACCTCACGCAATTCTTCCCGCGCGGTAATGGCTTCACTTACGCGCTCAGCGAGCGGCATGGAGAGGGCGATGCGGGTGCAGTTGCTGCAGACTCCGCAGAAATCCGGCAAGCCGTCGGTGACCGGGTGCTGCAGGCAGGCCATGGTCTGCGCCAGCATGATGGCCAGGGTGTATTTGCCCGCTCCGCGAGGGCCGGCGAGGATGAGCGCAGGAGGCATGCGCTCTGCCGCGATCGCCTCCCGCAGATGGCGGACGGTCGCCTGGTTTCCCGCAAACTGATCGAAGCCCACAAGACGAGACTAGCAAAAATCTCTCCCGGCAACGAATCGACGGGTGGGCCACATCCGCGATTTCCTGTGAAGCTTCGTGGGTTCCAATGCACCTCATGCGCCTTTCCTTAAAAGAAAGGCGCACACGCGGTCTTCTCCAGGGCAGCGTGCAGGAAATTCGGGGCATCTCGCTGGTTTTTCGCGAGATGTGGGATACCACAGGTCTTTCGTTGCGACCCTAGAGTTTTTCCTCGGCCTTGGAGGCGAACAATTGAGGTTCGTGGAATCCCACATCTCGCCAAAAACGAGCGAGATATGGGGCACCCAAGCTCCGCCGTCAGTTGGAAATTGTCAATTCGCGGCGGAGCGGAGGGATCTACTATCTACCGCGGCTCAGGAACAAACATCATCGGATACTTCGGGCGGAGCGTTATCTTGGGCTGCACATCGACCATTTGTCCAGGGACGAAGCGCAGCCGCCATTTCTGTGCAATGGTGGCCAGCATCAGAACCCCTTCCATCCAGGCAAACGCCTCCCCGATACACTGCCGACTGCCGGCACCGAAAGGAAAGTAGGCAAAGCGCGGCCGGCCGGCCTTATTCTCAGGCAGAAAACGGTCGGGATCAAAGCGCAACGGATCGGGAAAATACTCAGGACTTCGCTGAATGATGTATTGGCTGAAGAAAAAATAGGTGCCTGTGGGAAAGCGGTAGGGGCCCAGTTCAACGTCTGCTATCGACTGCCGGCCCATCGCCCACGCCGGCGGGTACAGGCGCATGGATTCGGCAAACACCATCTCGGTATAACGAAGCTGAGGCAGATCTTCGAGTGTGGGCAGGCGTCCAGTGCCCAGCACGGCGTCTATCTCCGCGTGCAGGCGGGCCTCAGCCTGAGGGTTTTGCGAGAGCAGGTACCAGGTCCAGGTGAGGGCATTGGCCACCGTCTCGTATCCCGCCAGAAAAATGGTGAGGACCTCATCCCGCAGTTGTTCGTCGGTCATGCCGGAGTGGTCAGATTCTTCGTCGCGCGAGGCAAGCAACATGGAAAGCAGGTCGCCACGGTCCACTCCATCGGCGCGATGGTCGGCGATCATGCGCTGCACCACCTTGTCCAGCCGGGCGCGAGCGCGGCGAAAGCGGATCAGGCCAGGCAAAGGCCAATGCAGATAGGCTTCCGCGCGCGGCAGCGCGATCAGGTAGTTGTAGAGCTGCATGATCACGTTTACCTGGTCGTTGATCTGCAGCACATCCGCGGTAACGTCGGTGTTGAAGAGTGTCCGGGCCACAACCTGCAGTGCCAGTTGCATCATCTGCGATGCAATGTCGATGGGCTGGCCTGGTTGCCATTGGGCCCGCATATGGGCAGCACGGTCGACCATGATGGCGCCATAAGCTTGAATGCGCTGGCGATGAAAGGCAGGAGCAGCAATACGCCGTTGGCGCCGGTGAACTTCACCGTCGCTGGTGATGAGCCCCTCGCCCAGCAAAATTTTCATCCGGCGTTGGGTCCGCTCCTTGATGAAGTGCTGCGGCTGGTTGATCAGGATCTCGTGGATAAAATCGGGCTGGTTGACAAAAACGATGTGTGAAAGCCCAAGGCGGTAGTGGGCCATCCGCCCATAGGTCTGTGCGAGATGCTCAAACAGCGCGATCGGATTCCCCGGCTTGAAGAAGCGGCGCACCAGATAGAAAGGCAGATTGAGTTGCAGCCCGGGAGGAAAGCGATAGCCATCGCGCTCCAGCACGGTCCACGGCTGCTGCGGTGCTGGTGAATAGGTTGTGCCCATACTGCGGTTTACAAGCGTCCTTGTACTACTTGTACGATGTGCCGGTGGACTTCATCAATGGACCCGTCACTGTCGATTACGACCACACGCAAAGGCTCCCGAGCAGCAATCTCCCGGTATTTGTCGAAGACCCGGCGGTAGAAAGCGGAACTCTCCGTTTCAAACCGGTTTTCATCGCTTCCGGTGGCGGCGACCGCGCGTTGATTGCGGCGCCGCGCGCGCGTCAGAGACAGATCGAAATCCGGCAACAATAACAGGGTCAAATCCGGCTGCAGGCCGCCGCACAATGCGGCATGAAGGTCGTGTACAACCTGGCTGCCCAGTTGCCGCCCGCCGCCCTGGTAGGCTTCGCTGGAATCGGTAAACCGGTCACACAGAACTATCTTCCCAGCCTGGAGCGCGGGCTCGATCACTTCAGCGATCGCCTGGGCACGATCGGAGAACATCAAACCCAGCTCAGCGAGGGAAGCGACGTTTTCGGTGCGCGTGTCCAGCAGCAGGGCGCGGATGCGGTCGCCAACCCGGGTTCCCCCTGGCTGGCGGGTCGCCGTTACCGCAAAGCCATCCGCTTCCAGCCTTTCTTTCAGGCGGCGAAGCTGGGTGCTTTTACCGGACCCATCCAGGCCCTCAAAGGTGACAAAAAGGCCTCGAGGCATGCACGGAGTTTACAACGGAGATTGCAACAGACTTTGGGCATTCAAAGTTTTCAAGGTACCGGGCCCGCCGGGGCCAGATCCGCGATCTCTAATTCCAGGCCGCCGTATTCCGGATGCTGGTTTTGCCGCAGCTTGTAGGCGACGTGGATGACGGAACCTTGCTGGAGACCAAGCGCCTGGACGCGCGCGGCCCAATCCCACCCCAGGGCCGACCAACTGGTCCCCCGAGCTCCCTGGGCAAGCTGCAGGCATACGTGACGATCCTTGATGCCGCGTACCGGAGCCGCGAGGCGCACATTGTAAGCGACGAAAACAGGCTCCTCATTGCCGTTGCCCAGCGGCTCCAGGCGGCGCAACCAACTGAACAGGGCCTCGCTGATTTGATCGAGGGGTAAGACCGCGTGGCAGCGCAGACTGGGTGGCGCATCTTCCACATTGAGCTCGGCCCAAGCCTGGAGGTGGCTTTTCAGCGCCTGCACGCGATCCGGAGGAAGACTAAAACCGACGGCGTGGGCGTGCCCGCCAAAGCGGGTGAATAGTTCCTTGCAACCTTCGATCGCATGGAGTAGATGAAAGCCGGGAACCGAACGGCCGGATCCGTACGCCTCGCCACCTTCGAGGGCGATCACAATGGCCGGACGCCGCATCCGGTCCACCACGCGCGAGGCAAGGATGCCAATGATGCCGCGATGCCACCCTTCTCCTTCGATCACGATGCAACGGCTTACCTCGAAGGCAGGTTCTTCCCGCAACCGGCGATCTATCTCTTCGAGCATGGCCGGCTTCGGCCTGTTGCCGCTCGCCGTTCAGACGGTCAAGCTTTGCGGCTAACTCAGCTGGCCCGTACCGCATCGCGGGTGGTGAACAGTTCGACCACCTCGGAGGCTACGTCCATGCGGCCGGCGGCGTTGATGCGGGGCGCGATGCGGAACGCCAGATCGGTTGCGGTGAGGGCGCGTTGCGCCGGGTCAAGCTTGGCTACCTGCATCAGCGAGCGCAAGCCGGCGCTGGCAGGCCGCCGCAACTGCTCCAGACCCACGCTGGCGAAGACGCGATTTTCTCCCAACAATGGGACCGCATCGGCCACCGTAGCAATGGCCAGCATCTTCAGGAAGGAAGGAAGAATCTTGCCCCGCGCCCGATCCACATCCCACGCCTCGAGCAACGCCTGCGCAAGCTTGAAAGCCACCCCAGCACCGCATAGGTGTTTGCAGATGTAGCCGCAGCCAGGCTGGTTCGGGTTGAGGATTGCGAGCGCATTGGGTAAACCAGGCAGGCCGGGAACATCCTGCGCCAGATGGTGATCGGTAATGATGAGGTCGACGCCCAGCCGGGCGGCCGCCTCCGCTGCGGCGAAAGCGCGTATGCCCGTATCGACGCTGATAATGAGACGAACACCTTGCCCGGCGGCGGCTGCCAGCACCTCCTCCTGCATGCCATAGCCTTCTCGCAGACGGTGCGGCACATGGAAAACCACCACGCCCCCGAGCATCTCCAGGGCAGTCTTGAGCAACACAATGGCGGTGGTGCCATCGACGTCATAATCGCCGTAGATGAGGATGGGCTCCCGGCGCGCGATGGCCGCTTGCACCCGGGCGACGGCTGCGGCCATGCCTTGCATCGCATAAGGATCGAGTAGGTGTTCGATGCGGGGGTGAAGAAAGAGATCAGCTTCGGCCGCGCTGCGCACACCCCGCTCCGCCAGCAGTTCTGCCACGATAAGCGGTAGCCCGGCGCTTTGGGCCAGGATGGCGGCAGTGGAATTGGCCTGGGGCAGATCCCAGCGGTTGAGGCGTACCGCCTGAGCGCTTATTGCGGGGGAGCCGGCAGCATTCACCCTTCTTCTTCGTCCTCGTCGTCTTCGAAAACCACGTCTCCGAAGTCTTCCACAAACTCCAGTAGTTGCTGGTAGCGCTCGTACCAGGCAGTCGAGTTCTCGTGCACAAAGAGGATGCCCTGGTGGGCAAAGCCGAGCTGGATGTAGCCAATCTTGCCCACGTAGTTGACCAGGTACTGGGCCTCATGCACTTCCGCAGCCGCCTCGTCGGGAAAATTGTCGTCGCGAATCTGCTCCAGCAGCATGGCGATGTCTTCCTTCTCCAGCTTGACTTCGCTCATGGTGACGAACGGTGCGGAGGCGGTCTTGGCCATCTCGACGAAGTCTTTCCAGCTGTCGGGATTGTCCTCGTCTTCCCACAAGACGGTTGGCAGATCTTCGGTGATAAACCCGGGTAGGCGGCGCATCGCATGGCCCTCAATAAAGGCCACCATGTCATCTTTCAGAGAGATCAAATCGTCAGCGTGCATATCGCGCCTCTATTGTCGCAGATGCTGGCCTGGAGGGTGAGAGTAGTGTCGGAAGATACACCGGATTCTATGCAAGCGCGGGCTCGGGCGCGGCTTGGGCGTGAACCGGGGCGGCGCTTCGAATATGCTATAGTCCGAGTCAGATCACATGATTTTTTCGCGGGAGTACGTCAATTATCTGGCGCGCCAGACAGTCAATCAGTTGATCGAAGCCAAGATGATCCGGGCGAGTAAAGTTGCTGTGGTCGCCGAGCGTGTGAACGCGGCCATCCTGGAAGAGTTGTCGCTCGAGGACCGGATCAACGAAGAAGTGCGGGTCATTCTGGACGCCTACCAGGAAGACATGCGCCGCACCGGCGCCAGCTACGCGGAAATGTTCAAGAAGGTCAAGCAGGAGCTGGCAAAGAAATACAAGGCGGTCTTGTGAGGCTCTCTCGAGATAAACTCAATAAGCTGGCTCACGTCGTGGCCGACACGCTCGCGGAAACCGACGAATGCGAGTTTCTGGATGACCGGAACACCATCCGTCAGGAGGCGCGCAAGGCGCTGGAGAAGGTGTTGACCGAAGAGATGAAGATCGACCAGGCGGCCCGTCTGAAAATCGCCTCGCAGCGCAAGATCATTGTCGAAGGCAGCCAGGAATGGGACATCCTTTACCGCAAGTATTACAACGATGAGGTAAGGAAGCTTGGCTTGTAGGCCGCATCGCGGCCAGGTGTTTCGCTCCTCCCTGCTTTGATATACTGAGATTCCTGCCTCGACCCACCGTGGCGTCATGGTGTAATTGGTTAACACGCCGCCCTCTCAAGGCGGAGAGTTCGGGTTCGATCCCCGATGACGCTACCAAAAAATCAATAACTTGCAAGCTGATCTGAGCAGGGCAAAACCCTGATGGATACAAAATGGATACCGCCGGATTTTCTTGTGGATAACTCCCGAAAGTCCTAATGACTTCCCGTCGTGGCCCGAATCAACGAATCAGATTCCTTTTCAACCCATTCCACCGTCGATCTAGTTGCTCGCCTGCGTGCCACCCCAAGATGGCAGTGAAGATCGATTCCGATGGTGCCAACTGCTAACCCGACGTAGAGCGTTGCACCATCTCAAATCGCCCGCTAAGATAGTTCGCAGGCCTGCGATTGACTGCGCTTCGCCCTCTGAATCTCATTGCCCTACCCACATTAGGAAATCACGTCTGGTCATGCCCATTTTGCTGTCTCCTTTGGCTGAATAAAGTTCGATACCGAGGCGACTGTTTCACGATCGCGGGTTGCGATTCACTGTGTTCCACAGATTGCCTTGCCGATAGAGTTTCCAGGCACAAAGGGCGCGATAATTTCGCCCACCGAATGAAGGAAACCGTTCTTCATCACGCATTGCACGTCCGCGGCAGCGCTGATGTCCGTGAGCGGATCTCCGTTGACGATAATCAGGTCGGCTAGTTTCCCCGGCTCCAGGGTACCGAGATCCTTGTCGAGGGCGTACGCCTTGGCCGGGAGATAGGTCACCGTTTCCAGAGCCTGCCAGGGTTGCAAGCCGAACTTGACCTGCGAGCGGAGGTTGAGGTGCAGCGATGTTGCAGGAATATCAAGCGGGGAGTCCGTTCCTGCTAGCATCGTTCCGCCGCTGCGCAAGACACTGGCAACAGTAGATTCTTCATCGCCCAGACGCCGCAAGGCATCCCGCTGATCTTCCTTGTTGGCGGTGGCGACGGTGCGCGAAAGCCGCTTCTGATCCCAGGGGGGTGCAACCAGGTGGCGCGGATCGCTCGCCATTCCCGGATACTCCGCATAGAGCGCCGGGCTGAACGTGGTAGAGATGGTCCACATGCCGGACTCTTGCAGGAGCTTGCGCACATCTTCATAACTCACGCCGGTAAACGAACGGGAGTAGGCAAAGCCGGTGCGAGCCGTGGCGCTGATGTGGCTCATACCATCGTTGCCAAGCGAAATAGCAGGCAGCAGGTAGTGCGAGGCCGTTTCAACGCCCATCTGCTCATGAGCGAAATGATCGGCTTTCACTTGCCATGCGTAAGCAAGCCGAACGTACAGCTTAACCAGATCGAAATCGAGAGCTTTGAGGCGGTTTAGCTCGCGATAGAGCTGGGCCTGGCTGGTGGTGGGGATCATCATGCTGTAATACACGCGCTCGCCATCGATGGCTTCTCCCGTGGGGAAAAGCCGCGGTCCAATTTCCTCGCCCGAGTCGTAGCCTTCTTGCCGCTCTTTGGCGCGGTAAGCCATGTCGGCTAAGTCGCGAAGCTCGGTGACACCGTAGGCCAGCCACAGTCTCGAGTCGCGATCGCCGTCATAGATGGAGGCGATCGAGTTGGGATGAACATGGTTCTCCCAAAGGCCGGGCAGGACGGTAGAGTGTGACGCATCGATGGCAATTACCGACGAGCCCGGAGCGGCGTCCGTGTGCGGGCTGATGCGCTCAATGCGGTTGTCAACGATCAGGATGTCGACATCCTTCTGCTCCTCGGGACCTTTTCCTTTCCAGAAGCGGCCGGCATGAATCAATACGCGCTGGTGCGGCGCAACGTCGTGATAGGTGAGATCGACTGGGACCGGCGTGATTTTTCCTGTGTCGCGCGCAAGCAGACGCAGTTTGCCATCCGAGAGATAGAGGAGGTGTTTCGAATCCGCGCTCCAGGTCGGCGCGTCGCTGGTTTCGTTATTGAGCAGGATGGCTTTTCCGCTCGGCTGCCCAGTCGCGGTAACAGGCATGACGTAGAGGAGATCGTCCATAATGAAGGCCATCTCCTTGCCATTCGGGGAGTAGACGGGCCCATCTTCTCCACGCGTGGTGACGGACTCGAAAGGCGCAGGTTCGGTGTAGCGCTGCGCGGGCGTGGCGATGTCCACGGTGAGGATTTGACTGGTACCCTCGCGGTATCGTTTTGTATAGGGTTTGACCGCGGCCATCGCTATTGTCTTGCCATCGGGGGACCAGGCCGGCCTGCCGGGAAAGTATGTCGGAGCCGCCAGCGGAACCACCTTGCCGGTGGCAATATCGACAATCCGCGTGGCGCCGGTGTTGTCTTGAAATGCGAGGCGAGTACCGTCGGGTGACCATGCAGGCAGGATTTGCGCGGAATCCGTGGTGGGTGCAACCTGCTTCTCGCTCCCTGTAGCAAGATCGACTAGATAGATGTTCTCGACGCCGTTCTTGTCCGAGACATAAGCAAGGGATTTGCCATCTGGAGACCATTGCGGTCCCTGCTTGTAAAAGCTATTATCCGTGATCGCGCGGGGAGTCTTGCCGATCTCCATAACCCAGAGCTGATTCAGCGCGATGAAGGCGACCTGCCTGCCGTCGGGGGAAAGTGCGGGCGCGTAAATCCCCTTCACCTGGTGCGCCGTCACCGGGTCAAAGCTGTAGCGCTTGTGCGCATACTGCGGCCGTATCGATTTGATCGCTGCCTCAAAAGGAATCTGGGTCTCTGCCTTGGTCTTCAAATCTACTTTGAGCAGGTGGCCGTTGGCGGTGTAGACCAGCTGGTCGGGAGAAAGCCAGGCCGCAGGGAAAGGGAAAGCGTCGTCTTCTTCGCTGACCTGCAAGCCCGAGACCATAAGGTGCGCGGAGTTCATGAATAAGCCCGAGCCGCTGAATTGTATGTAAGCAATGCTCTTGCCGTCCGGTGAATACGAGGGCGACTCAAGCCGGCCTTCGTGGCCGGCGAGTGTTGCAACCGCGCGCTGTTTGCCGTCGGTCGTAACCGCCTCGATGGTCCTGCCCATGATCCCCGTGCCGGTGACAAAGGCAATTTCAGAGCCGGAGGGAGACCAGGCAGGTTCGAATTCATCGGCCTCGCTCGACGTCCATTGTTTGAGTACGCCACTGGCGAGATCGACCGTCCAAATGTCGTAGCTGCCTTTGAATGCCCGGTCTGACGAAAAGGCAATCTTCGTGCCCTGTGGAGAGAAGCAGGGTTCGCGGTCGTCTCCATGGCCGCTCGTGATCTGGTGAAGAGCGCTGCCGTCGGGCCTCATCGTCCAGATGTGAAATGTTCCGCCGGCGTAGGACTGGAAGGCAACGAGATCACCATTCGGAGACCAGCTTGGATGGGACGCTTCCGTGAGAGCGTCGGTAAGCTGCCTGGCCTGGCCACCGCCTAGCGGCAACGACCAGAGCAGCCCCTGTAAGTCCATGATGATGGTCTGATGGTTGGGAGAGACGGTGACAGAAAAATCGGTGCCTTCATGAACCCTGATCCACTTGGTCGTTACCGCAGGGGCGACCGGTTGGCCGAAGGTGGACGATGCCGGCAGCAACAAAGCAATGCCCGCGCAGATTAACACCTTCCGCAGCGCCCCCGTTGCCGGCAGCGCGGAACATAACCAAAATAACCGCCTCAGCATTACAACATTCTCCTGGACACGGTGGAACTCCCTGCCCCTGTTCCAAGCTTGATCCCGCTAAAGCTCGAGCACCCAACCTGTGGTTCGTGTAGCGCTCACGAGTAGACTCGCCGGCTAATTCGCAGAACGCGTTCGGGACCCTGCACGGTGGGGATGTTCCCAGTCACGTTTGGATTCCGCTGGTAGAAGGCGGTTGTGAAATGCAACGGGCTTGCCGCGCTTCGCGGCAGCTTTTCACTTGGAGCGGACGGCAATGACTTCGATTTCCAGAAGGGCCCAGGGAGCTGCCAGGGCAGCCACCTGCACCGCACTGCGGGCCGGCTTGTTGGGTTGGTCCTTGGTCCCAAAGAACTGCGTGTAGGCGCCCTGAAGCCCGGCAAAATCCAGCTTGTTTCCCATTGCCGGATCGCCCGCCAGGAATACTGTCATCTTGACCACATCTTTCATATCCAGGCCCTGCTCTTTGAGCAGCGCTTGTATCTTGTTCAGCGCTGACATGGCCTGAGTCTTGGTATCCCCGTAGACCGCCGGCGTCCCTTTGGCAGGGTCTGCCGGTGTTACGGGCGATGCCAGTTGGCCGCTCAAATACAGGGTGTCTCCCGCCCACACCCCGTTGGCGATGGGTGACTTTTCATTGGGCTGCAGATGCTTGACTTCCAGCCCCTGCCCTTGCGCCATGCAGGATACGGCCAGCATAGCTGCAACCATCGTTATAAACTTCAGCGTCTTCATCCTTCTCCTTTAGTACAGCAGCTCTGAGTGTGAGGGTCAGAGTTTCAGAAACCTGCCCTTCCACCAAGCCGGGTGGGCGTCTGAAACATTGGTTCGCCTACAGACACCTAAGCCCGCGCCATCTTGGGCAGGGCGCCTGTCAACTTCGCGGTCTTAACCCGGTCGCTCAACATCTGGACTGCGCGCAGGGAGCTGACCGCTGCGCCTTCCTGCCAGGCGACGATGTGGCTCACGTGGTCTCCGACAAAGTAGACCGGGCCATCGGGCGCAAGGAGTGTCTCGTATCCGGGGAGTGGGGGCGCTGGAACGCCCAGCGTCCCCCACATTCTGCTCTGGCCTGGTCCATAGGAGCGGATCCACGAACCTTCGTTGTGGGGCACCTTGCCCCAGCTCACGTAGACCGGCTTCTGCAATTCTTTGCCGTGCCCGGGATGCAGTTTCTCAATCGACTTGCGCGACTCATCGAATTTTTCCGGCATCGTCAGTTTGGCGAAATCCGAGTGGAGTTCGTCGGTATAGCCGGACACCAGGACGCCGCGGTCAGAAAACAGGTTTGCGGAAGGAAACCAGATCGGGCTGCAGCCTTGACTGACAAACTCCAAACCTCCGAAGATGTTGTAGTCCTGCTCCCAGAACCGGCGGGATTCCCACGCCACTTTGTATGCGCTGGCATACTCGCACTCCTCAATGACTTTTTTGTAGGGCGGGGAAAAATCGTTGGGCGTTTTCTTGAGAATGGTCAGGGGCATGGCGCAAAAGCAGAAATCCCCATCTATCGACTTCGGTTTTCCCCCCTGCGTGTATGCGATGCGCACGCCCTTCGATGTTTTGCGAATCTCGGTCACGGGCGATTCATACTGCACGATATCGCCCAACGACTTGGCAAACGCATAAGGAATCCGATCCATGCCGCCGACTGGCTGAAACATGGTCGCCTGCATGTCAAAGTTTTCTTCAAACAGCAGCGCCTGCCAAAAGGATTCGTCGAGTAGCGTGTGCATGTCGATGGGCTTGCGCAAGACGCCTGACTGGTCCCCGGCCCCGGGATCGACCATGTAGCCGGCACGGTTCGACCCTATGTATTTAGCTCCACTATCGAGCGGACCATAGATCCTGAGAAAACCCAGCATCTTTTCTCGATCTTCTTTGGAGATGGCGGCATCGAGAGCGCCATCGCTCACGCACTTGCTGAGAAGCTCGGAGACGTGGCCGCGCGTGTCGTTAATAGCCTGGCGCTGCAGTACAGGCTTGCCGTCATTCGCATTGTCATTCTGGAGAAAGCTGCTGCGGGTGGTATTTACTTCCACTTCGAGCGGTACGCCGAGTTCCTTGCAATATCCCAGCATGTTGTGGTGGATGGATGGCAACCGGGCAGGCCCGACGTTCTGATAGTTTCCTTCGTCAAATTCGCAGGTCTGGGTGATTCCGTCGGTAAAGACAATTTCCGTGCCGCCACGAACCGTCCAGTTACGACCGCCGGGGCGCTCCCGCGCCTCCAGCACCGTACACTGATAGCCCAGTTTTCTCATTTCGTAGGCGGCGACCAATCCGGCAATGCCGCCGCCGAGAATGACTACCTTCACGCCATTTCCAGTGCCCATTGCCACCTGCAGCGCCCGGGTAGGTTCGGCTCTCAGCGGGATAAGGCCGAGAGATTGCATGGTGATGAAGGCGGCGCTGAAACCACCAGCTTGTCCGACGCGGGTCAGAAAATTACGTCTTGAAATGTCCATAGAATAACCTCGGTCTACCATCGAAGGCGATGGACTTAGGTGGTTTGGCCGAACCCTTGCATAAGTTACTGTCTTATTGAGCGGAGCAACGCCTCGCTGATAACAGGCGAGTTATCGAGGCCCCGCGTTTTCATTCGCGGTCCGGAGGTCGGTAAAAATGCGAGCAGCAATGCCCTGAAGCAGAGCCATGGAGAAATGCATGAAGACCATTTGGCGGCGTCACAGAGGTCGAGTGAGCCGTGCTGCTGACGAAGAAGCGCTCGAACCTGGACCCTGTTGACTTGATAGATGAAAGTTTAAGAGCGGCCGCTCGCGCAGTCCAATTGAAAAAGTTGAACGGTTGATAGAAAAACCTGCCTCCGCTTTAGCATGTTCCTATGGCTGTAGACCGAAGAGATGGTAGAGGACGCGGCTTTTCCTCAAGAAAAGCCCCACATCACTGCTCTGAAAAGGCACGGTAATAGAAAAATGCCTTGGCCCAAGGTATGTTTTGTTGACAAATTGCCGGGTCACTCTCAATATTGTTACTGTTTGGCAAAATTCTCGCGAGTTTTGGTTTGAGCACCTCGTCGTGCCCGTAAGCGATTCCTCTCGCTGTCTGCTGTCCCCGAATATCGCAGTGGACCAGGTCACCGTTCGCCGGATGAGGCTCAAATGGACTTCAGGTTCAGGCAGTTGCAGTGTTTCCTGACGCTCGCGGATCTTCTTAACTATGGAAAAACGGCTCGTGTGATGTACATCAGCCAGCCAACCATCACTTTTCAAATCAAGTCTCTCGAGGAAGCATTCGGGGTGAAGTTGTTTGAAAGGGACCGGCAACAGGTGCGGCTGACCGACGCCGGCTATGCGTTTCGCGAATACGCGCAATCGATCGTCGATTTGGTGGACGCCGCGCGTGACCGTCTAACTGGTTTGGACGCGCGGTTGCGCCTGCGTGTGAGTTGCGGCCCGGTGGGACAATTTGTTCTCCTCCCAGCTGTTCTGCGAGCATTGGCCTCGCAATATCCGCGATTCGAACTTGAGATTTGTGAACTCACCACCGAACAGCAAATGTCCCGGATAAGTGAGGGCAAGCTGGACGCATTGCTCATGGTTGGAGCGCTCCCCGTGCCCGGGATAAGGTTTGACCCAATCTGCAAAGAAGCGATCGTCGCGGTGGTTTCAAAACAGAATCAGCTGGCAAACAGGCGGACTATCTCGATTCAGGATTTGCGCAACACCAGCATCATCGCGACGCGTGCCGAGGACTGCCGCTTCCACCAGCCGTGGCTGCATAGCCTGTTTGCACCTTATGGGATCACTCCGCGCATCGTTCCCTCTCCGCAAAGCTGTTCTGTTCAATTTGCGTACGCGGCTGCGGGACGGGGGATAGCCCTGGGAACGGCTTCCATGGCGGCGTGCAAATTTCCCGATGTTGCGATCCTCCATTTTGCGGAGAATTTGCCGACTGTGGAGCTTGGCCTCGCGTCCCTCAACGCTAACGACACGATGGCAATGATCATCTTCCGGAAGATCGTCAGCGATTCCGCTCAGGCCGTACTGGAACCGCGCATGGTGCATGGCGGGCACAACAAGCACGTCTCCCATCCACCTCCCGTACTGCACGACCAACGGGAGGCCAGCTAACACTTCTATGGTTACGTTTGTACGGCCATCCCAGCCGAAAACGCCGCTCAGTGTGAAATAAATGTCTGCCAGCCAACGAAAACGCGCTAAGGTAAAACATGTTGCCCGTCCTATCCCTGCGCAAGCTTCCTCCCCTCCCCCCTCCTCTTTCTGGCGCTATTTACCTCCGTGCTCGGCACTACCGCTCATCGCCCCTTCTAGATGTCTGTCGAGCTATTTATTCCAACTCAGTTTGAGGTGACGTCCATGGATTCCGCAAAACCGTGTAGCATCGAGTTCCTTCCAGAGGTCTCCCGGCGTTCGTTTATGCGCATTCTAGGCGCAGCGTCCGCCGGGGCCATCACTCTCCCCGCTCTCACAGAAAGTCACCTTGCCTGGGCGCAGAACAGCCATCATGGAATGATCCCAATGAACATTCCGGCCGATGCTGTGCTCATCAATGCGAATGAAAATCCGCTCGGACCCTCTTCTGCTGCGCGCGACGCAGTCAGCCAGATGGGGAACAACGGCGGCCGCTATGACTTTGCTCAAACCATCAAGCTCAGTGAGGTGATCTGTGATCAATTAGATCTCCAGCCTGGCTTCGCCGAGATTTATGCCGGCTCGAGCGAGCCTCTCCACTTCGCCACCCTGGCCTTTACTTCTCCCGAAAAAAGCCTGGTCATCGGGGACCCCAGTTATGAGGCTGCACCGCGCGCTGCGTTGGCGAAAGGCGCCAAGGTGCACTATGTGCCTCTGCAGGCCGACTACTCGCACGATGTTAAGGCGATGGTTGCGGCTGACCCTAATGCTGGTTTGATCTACATCTGCAATCCCAACAACCCGACCGGCACGATCACTAAGCGCGAGGACATTGCTTGGGCCCTGAACAACAAGCCGAAGGGCTCGATCCTGATGGTAGACGAGGCTTATATTCACCTGTCAGATGCGGAGCCGGTTGTTGACCTGGCCGCGCAGGGCAAGGACATTGTTGTCCTCCGTACCTTCTCGAAGGTATACGGCATGGCCGGACTCCGCTGCGGCTTCATCGTCGGCCGCCCCGACCTGCTCGACCAGCTAAAACAATATGGGATGAACGCCATGCCTATCACGGGCGCTGCAGCCGCGCGCGTGAGCCTGCTCGATAAGGACCTGGTGCCTACCCGCAAGAAGATCATTGCTGACGTTCGCAATGACACCTTCGCCTGGCTGCAGAAGAACAACTACAAGTTCATCTCCACCTCACAGAGCAATTGCTTCATGATTGATTGCGGCCGGCCCGGCAAAGAGGTTTACGCAGCCATGGTTAAGAAGAAGGTCTATATCGGACGCAGCTGGTCCGCGTGGCCCACTTACGTTCGCGTGACAGTAGGCACGCAGCAGGAAATGGATAAGTTCAAAATGGCCTTCAAGGAAGTTATGGACTCTCCAGGTACGGCAGCAGCGACGTTCCGCGATCCCCTGGCGCAGATTCCAGTTAGCCATTTAGGTTGATCCAAGGGCCGCAGATTCTAATCCGGCGCGAGTAGTCCGTTGCCTCTGCGGTCCTCGTAAGTCGAGGCGACGGGCTGCGCGTGCTCACACGCCTCTCCCTTTGGCCGCCCGAGTTACATAGCCAGCCGGTGTGGTGCGCCACATAGAAGGATGTTTATCCATCCGGACGGCCAAGGCAGAGCAAGAAATAATCACTTAAAACTCTATCTGGCCTCAGGTCAGCATAGATCTTCGCTGTGTTTCTGTTGAAGAAGTACTCGCGATTACAAATCAACAAACCCTATCACGACCGAGACTATTTTGATTAGACACCGTGAAAACAGGATGATAGATTCACTTCATTAAATCGTCCCGGCACTCTTTCGCGACACCTTTGGACAGAGTTACATGACGTTCGTCCGGCCTTTGCCGTGACCACGCTGATGTTCGACTAAGCAACGCGACACGTATCTCACGCCGCTTGTGGGCCCTCAAACCATACCAACGCCCAGGTGTCGCCGGTCGCGGCACTGCGATGCTCTTGTTGGGCGGCCTACGACGAACATGCCGCACCTTTTACTCGTCATAGAGTGCGAGTCGAGGTGCATTGGACGCAAGTGTTACCCGCCCGCTGAACGAATATTTTGGAGGACCCATGCAAACGCGCATTCTAAGCATAATGGCCATGTTTCTTCTCATGACTGGTCTGGCTACCGCGCAAGAAACGTCTATCGCCGGCACCGTCACGGACGCCTCCGGCGCAGCCATTCCATCTGCCGCCGTTGTCGCCCAGGTCGCGGGCGGCGGTGCAAGTTACAAGACAACGACGGACAAGAATGGTAGTTTCCAATTTCCCACCTTGATTGCGGCAGACTACTCGGTGACGGTCGATGCTACGGGTTTTGCCAGAACAGAGGAGAAGTTAACGCTTCTGGTTGGCCAAACCCTGAATTTGAATATCAGACTTGAACTCGCGGCTACGAACTCCACTGTTCTGGTTACCAGTGATGTCGCTGCGTTGGATACCACCAGCTCTCAGGTCGCGGGCAACATCGATCCGCAGACGATGAATAAAATACCACTCAACGGTCGCAACTATATGGACCTCGCCATGCTGGTTCCCGGGATTCGCAGAAATGCGATCACTAACTATAGTCCGCTGGGAAGCCTCAACGGAGGACGCCAGCAATTCAACCTGGACAATCAGCAGGTGACTGCAAATGGCGCGGACGCGAGCTTCGGCCAGGTGCAATTGAGCCGGGACGCTATTTCGCAGTACCAGATCATTGTCAATCAGTTCGACGCGACGCAGGGGCGAACGTCTGAGCTGGCAATGAATCTGCAAAGCAAATCCGGGGCAAACCGGATGCACGGTACGGCTTTTGGCTACTTCCGCAATAACGTCTTCGATGCCGCAGATCCGATCACCCACACGGTTCTTCCATTTTCCGATCAACAGTACGGGGGAACGCTGGGCGGACCAATCCTCAAAGATAAGCTCTGGTATTTTGGCTCTTATGAGGGCGAGCACCGGCCGCAAACCACCAACACGACCTTGGTCCTGTTTGGGGATCCGGCACCGTCTTATTCGTATTCGAATACCCTGAAGAACAACGAATATCTGGCGCGGGGAGATTACCAGCCGACCGCAAAAGACCACATCTTTAGCCGCTATTTCTACTTCAACACCGGCCAACCAGACCTTCTGCCGTCTGGCAGCTCATCGATCAGCCGTCAGTATTCCTCTACCCTTCATAACTTTGGCATCATCGGCTCGTGGAATCGCGATATCACGTCTAATTTTGTCAATTCGTTTTTTGGCTCGTGGTTTTACCAGGGGAATTTGAGCGAACCTCTGGTACCCAGTATGCAGTTGACGTTTCCATCGCAGGTCGTTGGGGCGGCTTACAACTATCCATCCAGTCTACCGGTCTCCGTATTCCAGTTTCGCGATGACATATTCTGGCTCAAGGGAAAGCACAGCATAAAAACGGGCGGCGAGCTCCTGTATGAACTGAACGACGGCTCGTTCCCACAGAATGTGAGAGGCACGGTTGCTTTTAGCATCGATCCTCCGCTGGGCTATGCGGCTACGTTTCCTGATCAGCTTGACCCGACCACCTGGAACTACGCCTCGATCAGCCCTTACGTGACTACCTATACCCAGGGCTTCGGCAACTTCAATACCAACATCAAACGCGAGATCATTGGTACGTGGATACAGGACGATTGGAAACTGCGGCCCAACTTCACTCTCAATATGGGCTTGCGTTACGACAACGACATTGGCGTGTTGACCGCGGCTAAGGTTTCCGTCAATGGGGTGGAAGGCCCGACCCACGGGAACAACTGGAATTTCAGCCCGAGGCTGGGCTTCGCCTATGACATAAGGGGGACAGGCAAGACGGTAGTGCGCGGTGGAATCGGCATCTTTTTTGCAGATGTCGTTGCCAACCAGTCGATCGATGCTCAGCTGTTCAACGGCGTGAGCACGGTGCAGGCAGCTGCTCCCATCACTCCCGGATTTAGCCTTACAAATCCGTTTGCCGGTCAAGACACCTCGCAATTCATCAAGAACCCGCAAAACGTGTATCAGGCGATTCAGGTGATGAATGCCAATATCAAGACTCCCTGGTCGGCCCAGGGGACCATTGGCGTGCAAAAGGAATTTGGCTACGGCTTCACCGGCTCACTAGACTTTGTCCACATGCGCGTCCATCATGACTGGACGCGCCAGGACGCCAACCTCGCCTACGATCCAAATACAGGGTGGAATCAGAAGAACCTTGGGGCGGTCAGCACGGCCTGCCCCAACGGGTGCATCACCTCACGAGTTACCACGAATACTCACTACAGTACGATCGCAACCTTCTACACGCCAAACTACGTGGCGTCACTCATGACGAACATCCTGGTGAGCATTCGCAAGCAGACCAGGAATGGATTAACGGGCGCAGCGTCGTATACGTATGGAACGGAAAAGGACAACGCGACCGGCCCCTTCTCCTATCCTTCGAATCAATTTAACTACAGCGACGAGTGGGCGAACTCAGTCGACGATCAACGGCATACGTTAAGCATAACGGCAGACTATCAATGGAAGTGGGGCATCCACGGCGGACTCCTTTACCGGTATGGCTCGGGTCTTGCTTATTTGCCTTCCGTCGGCACGGCTGCACCAACCCTCATCACGCTTCAGTCCAACCGCAGCTTTTGCCTGGAGCCAGCCGGGTATGTTCCATATACGACACTTCCCGGGTCCATTTGCGAGCACGTCAGCCAGGGTTCGCCGGCTTCAGGGGCAACCAAGGCGGTCAAGACAGGTTATACCCCGAAGGTTTTTAACAACCCCAAAAGCATTCACTACGATGCTGCTACGGGACTCACGACTGTGGACCGTAACTCGTTCCGTGGCCTACCGAACGAGCGCATAGACGCCAACCTTGCCAAGACGCTCACGTTTAAGGAACGGTATCGGGTAACCACGTCGGTTGAAGCGTTTAACCTCTTCAACCATTCAAACTTTGGTTCCTACAATACCGTGGTTACGAACGCAACCTACGGAACTCCAACCTCGACGTCGGGCGTCCTGGCTTTCTACGCCAGGCAGTTGCAGTTCTCGGCGCGGTTGGATTTCTAAGGCATTAGCCAGGAGAATCCCGTGAAGCTCCAGTTATTTGATGCGTGCTGTGCGGCCCTGCTCTTTACCGGGGTTTGCAGCCTGGCGAGCAAGGTGGCCTATGCTGCAAATGTTGAAACGACGGCCAGTCCAAGCGTGGTTAAATCGGTGGCGGTGACGGAAGGGACGAATATGTCCGCTACCCTGTCACCCGATCGAAAAACGATCATCCTTGATTTGCAGGAGACGCTGTGGTCGCTGCCAATCGGCGGAGGTGAGGCCAAGCGGCTCACTGATCCGGTGCTTGAACCTTCGCGTCCGGACTGGTCGCCCAAAGGAGACCTGGTCGCTTTTCAGGGATACAAAGGTGGGACCTTTCACATCTGGCTGATGAAGCCGGACGGAAGCGGAGTGCGGCAGTTGACTACGGGGCACGGCGACGACCGGGAGCCAAGAATCTCGCCGGATGGAACCAAGGTAGCCTTTGCCTCGGATCGCGCGTTCAAGGGGAACTATGACATATGGGTTGCAGATACCAGTACCGGCAACTTAACGCAGAAGACCTCAGGCCCGGAAGAGGAATACGAGCCAACCTGGTCGCCCGACGGAACAAAGATTGCCTTTGTCAGCGGTAAGGGAGTGTCGCATGGCCACGGCGCCAGCACCGCGGGTAGGGAAATCAAGGCCGTGGATGATGCGGGAACTTTGACCACCATCTATTCCTTGCCCAGCGGAAATGCCGCGGATCCGTTATTCGCCAAGCATCTTGATTCGCCGGCATGGTCGCCGGACGGGAATTTGGCGTACACGGTGTTCGCGGAAGGGAAGAGCGAGCTGATGGTTTCCGGCAACAAGGTTGGCTCCGCCGAGGATGTGTTTCCGTTCTATGCTAATTTCCTTCCGGACAACAAGATCCTCTATACCGGTGACGGAAAAATATTAATAACGGATCTGAAGACCAATGCAAGCAAAGCGATTCCGTTCTCGGCAACCTTTGCCATCAACCGTCCCGGATACAAGCACCGCATCTATGACTTCGATTCCACCGCTACCCGGCAGGTGAAGGGCATCCTGCATCCGTCGCTCTCGCCGAACGGAAAGCAGGTTATCTTCGAGGCGCTGAATCAGCTATGGTTGATGGATATCGGCGGCAAACCGCATCCGCTTACCAATGACAACTTCTATAAGCAAGATCCGTCATGGTCGCCTGATGGACGGAGCATCGTCTATTCCTCAGATAAGAGCGGCACGGAAAGCATCTACGTGATGGATCTTGCCCAAGGGACGTCGCGTCGGGTGACGACCGGATCGGCCTCCGCGGAGATTGCACCCTCATGGTCCCCCGATGGCACTCGGATCGCCTTTCACGATCAGGATGGGGCGACGTTGGTCGCCGACCTCGCGACCGGCTCGACGAAACAAGTGATGAAGGAGGTCTTCGGGCCATCGCAACCCAGCTGGCTGGCCAGCGGCGATGTACTCGCGCAGACCTCGCTGACCGCATACAACCAGCGGTTTCGCGAAGGAACCAGCAGGATCGTAACCCTGGACCTGAGTACTGGCACTACCACCGTGACTGAACCTGCGCCTTTCGAAACCATCATCACGCGCGGCTATGACGGTCCTACCTATTCTCCCGATGGAAAGCAGATGGCGTTCGTGATGGATGACTTTCTGTGGACGCGCCCGGTCGATGCCAAGGGTGTTCCGTCCGGTCCTGCGAAGCAAATTACCTACGAGATTGCTGATTCGCTCAGCTGGAGCGGTGACTCCAAACAGCTGCTCTACCTCTCGGATGGCAAATTGAAGCTGATCGCTGCTGATGGCTCGAAGCCACCGCAATCGGTGCCGCTGGATCTTACCTGGCATCGAGATATCCCAGCCGGACGGATCATCATCCATGCCGGCCGCCTGTGGGATGGGCTCGGACCGAACGTTAAAGAAAACGTCGATATCACGATCGTTCACGATCGCATTGAAAGTATCAAGCCGCATGTCAGTGATCCGCAGAATCTGCCGGGAGGCGATCGCTTTATCGACGCTTCGAACCAAACCGTTATTCCTGGACTATGGGAGTCTCATAACCACAGTTACGGAGGGATTGCCGAGGCCGGGGACGCGGGTGGGCGGCTCTGGCTTGCCTATGGGTTTACGGAATTGCAGTCGCAGGGCGATGAGGCCTACAACCAGATGGAGGTGAAGGAATCGTTTGCCGCGCATGACCGTGTCGGTCCCCGCTATTTCGCCTCGGCTGAGCTGTTTGACGGAGAGCGCATCTTTTATCCAACGGATCGTTCCATTCGAAGTGAAGAGCAAATACAACGCGAGTTTGAACGTGCCCAATCGCTCGATGTAGATAACTACAAGACCTACGTACGGCTACCGCATGCTTATCAGAAAGAATTTATGGAACTGGCGCATAACCAGGCCGGCGAGTGGATCGCCTCACACTACGGTCTGCCAGGCCTGTTATATGGGATGGATGGCATGACCCATGTGAGCGCCACCTCACGCTGGGGATATGCTTATACCCGATCCGCAGGCGGAGTTACCTACGACGACATCCGAACCCTGTTTCCGGCGGCGGGGATGTGGGACATCTCAACCGCCTTTGCTTCTACCGCCATGTATGCGGAAGACCCAAAGATTGTGGACGATCCGCGCCTGGCCGCCCTGGACCCACCCTGGGCACAGAAAGCCATGATCAAGGTCCGCAACAAGGCAATGAGCAGCAATCAGTCCGTCACCAGCCAGTCGTTGCAGCGCGAGGACGAAACGGTTGCATGCCTCTACGACGCGGGGGATGAAGTGATGGCAGGGATTGATTCAGCAACGCCTGGACAGCAAATCCCCCTTCATTTGAGCCTGCGTGCCGAAGTGAAATACGGACTCAAGCCGTGGCAGGCGCTGCAGACCGCAACCATTTTGCCGGCTCGCGCTTTCGGATACGAAAAGGACCTTGGCTCTGTGGAAGTCGGCAAGCTCGCCGACCTCGCTATCGTCGACGGCAATCCTATCGCTGACATCGACGACTTAATCAAAGTGAAAAGTGTCGTTGTCAATGGAAGGTATTACTCTACGGCCGATCTAATGGCGCCATTCGCTTCGAAATAACAAGCTTCACACGGTACAGGCCAGGGAAGCATTCCTGCGCTTTAATCCCCTTTGAAAGGACCAGATCCATGATGTTGCCCCGACTCGCTGCCATTGGCGCTCTCTTTGTCCTCTCCTGTTCCGCGACCTTCGCGCAGGAGCCGCAGATCGATTGGGCAAAGACGAACAAGGAAATATTTCAGGACTTTACGTCTCTGATCAAAATCGATTCCAGCAATCCTCCCGGAAACGAGACGCAGGTGGCTAAGTATCTGCAGTCCGTGCTGGAGAAGGAGGGGATTTCGTCCATGCTTGTGGGGGCAGATCCCAACCGCCTTAGCCTGATTGCCCGCCTCAAGGGGAATGGAAGCAAGAAGCCCATTCTGATCATGGGACACACGGATGTGGTTGGGGTGCAGCGCGACCGCTGGAGCGAAGACCCATTTGGGGCCAAGTTAATCGACGGGTATATCTGGGGGCGGGGAACGATTGACGACAAGGATTTGGTGACCGGCGCGCTGATGACCATGATTCTGCTCAAGCGCTCTGGGGTTCCATTAGATCGAGACGTTATCTTTGTCGCCGAGGCTGGTGAAGAGGGTGGATCGCCGAACCGGACGTTCGGCATCAGTTATCTGATTGATCACAACTATCCGGATATCGACGCGGAGTATTGCCTCACGGAAGGGGGCAATTTCACGTCGACGGGCAGCAATGTGCAGTACCAGCTGGTGCAGGTATCTGAGAAAGAGGGCCGCGGTATGAAGCTGATCGCTCACGGGACTTCCGGACATGGATCCATGCCGCGCGAGGACAATGCGATTGTGCACCTCGCAACTGCCGTAGGCAAACTTGGTGCGTGGCAACCGCCCATGGAGCTCACGCCCATCACCAAACTTTATATCGAGGGCCTGGAGAAGGTGAGCACGCCGGAGGAGACGGCTCGACTGAAGGCTCTCTTCGATCCAGCGAAGACAGAAGCGGCGCAGGAGTATTTTCGCGCCAACAATATACGCATGAATTCAACGCTTCGCACCAGCATCAGCCCCAACATTATTCAGGGCGGCTTTCGTGCCAACGTGATTCCTTCAGAGGCCACGGCGACGCTGGATATTCGCGCGGTGCCTGGGGAAGATATTGACAAATTCAAGGCGCTGATGGAGAAGGTAATCGACGATCCCGAGGTACAGATCGTAACCCCTGCGCAATGGCGGCCCGAGACGCCTTCCTCCAGCATAGATACGGAGCTCTATCGCGACCTGGCGAGTGTGCAACGGTCATTTTTCCCTGGTACGGAAACCATTCCCGGCATGTCGACCGGGGGAACGGATATGAAGGGTCTGCGCGCCAAGGGTATGCAGTGTTACGGCATCGGCGCAGAGCTACCGACTGAGGACCTGATCACCCATGCCATGCATAGCGATAACGAGCGAATCAAAGAGAGCGGCCTCTATACATTTGTTCGCTACGAATATTCGGTGGTGGCTAAAATCGCGTCCAATGCGAGTGCTACCTCGAACGGCCTATAGCCAGTCGTGGGTAAAACCATGGATGGGGCGCATGCTGTCGATTCGCCAACACGCATTCGTCCCTCCCAACTCCTCTCGAATCCTCTCAATGACCTAGGTAGCCAAAACATCCTCGTCGTCCGTCATTGGGGAGGGGTATAAGCGACATCGTACCTATTTGCGGCAATGTTCAGGACGGTGGGGGGACACGATACCTATTCCCCCAGGTTTTTCCGCAGTAATTTGCATGGATGGCCCGATCCGCGCGTATCGTGATTCCGCACCTGCCCTTGAAGCGAACCGCAATTGAGGCAGACAATGAGGCCCTGTCAAAGCTAGGAGATGTGATGGCTACGATAAGGGCGGTAGACATGGCAAAGCAAAGAGGGGTAGACCCAAAGAGATTCCGCGAAGCTCTACGAAAAGAGAAATTTCGTGGCATAAGCACAATGACCGCTGGACTGTGTGCATAGACAGCGCGGAGCACGAGGCCATGGAACGCGTTATGAGCAGATTTTCGAGCTGAGACACTACGGGAGCGCCGGCGGCGGTCGTAAGTGGGAACCAAGTCGGGCTCGTCTGCGTACGTGTTAAGATGGGCGCTTTGTTCCAGCCAGACTATCAGCGCAGCTCATGGCTTGGCCCGAGTTTGCTTGTTATCGTCGGCCTGATCGCTCTAATGATCGAGACCGGCCATCTGGATGCATTTCACCTGTTGCACTGGTACGTCCGATGGTGGCCCGAGCTATTGATCGGTGCAGGGTTGCTGGCGCTGGGTGAGTGGTGGTTTGATCGCAACCACTACTGTTCAAATGGACCCTGGATTGCGTTTATCATCTGCAGCCTGGCTCTCCTGGTTTCGGACCACGGTTCATTCGGTATTTATGTCCACGGACACTTGGTCAATGCCGAAGACCTCGCACGTCTGCTGACTCCGGAGTAATCGGGAGCCCGCTCGGCGCGTGCGGCCCTAGCTCTCAATGCCGAGGATAGGCTCACCCGCTGCCGGCAGATGCTGGAATAGGCCCTGAGGTGGGCGCTAACCGGCCAGCTTACGGAGACAGATCGAGCAACTCTGCTCATGAACCCACAAGCGGTTCTTGGCTGCATTTCTCTCTTCCAATGCTCGTTGCTGCTCCACAGTCAGATATGACGCCATGCTTTGCACCCAATTGCGGAGAGCAACCTCATAACGTCGTTCCAGTCGCAGATATTCTGGGCATGGCATAGACGCTAAGATGCTCAAGGCCGCCGAGAACAGGCAGCGACATATTGCGCCACGCGTTGGGGTGTGCGCGGCGCTCCGGGCCACTGGAAGCCCTATGGCCGCGGCGCTCACCGGGCCAGTAGGGCAGGCTTGGTGGCATGCGCAGAGGATTGGCCATGGTCGAGTGCATCCCGCTTTCAACGCGCGTAATCGAACGCGAGTGACCATTGGGCTAGTACTCCCGTGCCGAAAAAAGCATCTCGCCACTAACATGCAACCTGGAAAAAGCATATTCCAGAGTAGATGATATCGGCAGGCAGCGGCTTCTCACGCAACCGCGCCCTGGCCGGCAGTTGCCGGTAGTTTCGGCCTTCCGCGCGAGCGAAGGATAGCTTCACCGCTGTCCGGTGCCTCACCCTATCCCTGTCCCAAAATCACCTAATACCAGCCACGAGTGGCCTACCACGGCTCTGAGCCTTTTTGTGTCACTCGGCAGCAGCAAAAAAAAACCACACTCAACCACACTCAACCGCTCTCCCAATCTCCAGAAAACCGAGGAAGAGACTACCTATGCCCAAAAATACTGCCTGCGATCCCATCACCGATCAGGAAATGGCCTTTGCTCACCTGATCCTGGCCGGAACCATGAATGACCGCCGCGCCGCGGAAGCAGTCGGCCTCAACCCCGACACCGCCGCCTACACCAAAGCCAAGCCCCGCGTCCGCGCCTACATGATCGAGCACCGCGCCGCCGTCAGCGAAAGGCTGGTCGACCAGGAAGCCGGCCTGTCCCGCCTGCCCCGGCAAGCCGTGGGCCTGCCCCGGCAAGCCGTGGGCCTGCCCCGGCAAGCCGTGGGGGGTGCCGGGGACGGGCTGGGCAAGCTGGACCTAGGGCGCGACCAGATCCTGACCCGGCTCTGGGAATTGGCCACTCTCAGCTCCGAAGCCACCAGAGGCAGCATTGCCGGCCAGATCAAAGCTCTTTCGATGATCGTGGCCATCGAAGGCCTCATTCCGGACCGCCGCCTTTCCCCATCCGGGAGGCAACCCGCGGCCCCGCCCGTCAAGGCAGAAATCTACGCCGCTCAGTGGCGGCGCCAACAGCAGCACCAACCCGAGGGTGAGCAGCCAGGGGACCCCGTTGCCGCCATGGAAGCCCAACCCGCCGCGCCCCGGGTCCCCCACCCGGAGCCTGCACCGGAGCCTACACCCGAGCCAGCCCCAGAACTGGCGAACGACACGTCGTCTCCCAACCTTGACCGGAAACAACCCAGCCCTGTCAATCCCTTCATCAACCCCGTAGGCATGAACTGGGTTCCCGAAGCAACCGGCTACATCTTCGACGCCGTTCTGGACAAAGCCAGATCCCTCACACCCTCCTTTTCCCCAGATAAACGCTTCTCTGGGCCGCGCCGCGGAAGGCGATAAAAAGCCAAATTTTATCGACTTTTATCAAATCACTCAGAACCGACGCGGGACAGAGACCGATGCGGATCGATGCGGGACCGACGCACAAGCGATGGGCAGAGCACAAGGCCTCGCCTGGCGTTGCCCGTATCCGTCAGCACACGTCTCCTGCTGCTCAGCTAGTCTCACGGTGGTCCGCTAAATTCACCGTTCAGACTTGAATTCTTCCTTGAAGATCACATACCAGCTCGTCAAAATCGTCACCACACAGCCGGCAAGCCCCACGAAAAATACTATTTCGAAGATCCGCATGATTCCGATCTCAATGAGAGTAAGCATTGATCTCCAAGACTACATCGGAGTGAGCGAGCACTCACGGTGTGAGGGGTGCGCCCGCCAGCATGGAGGCTGATTACCAAAGCCAGAACCAAAGGCAGAAAGCGCTTCACGGGTGCTCCAAAAGTGTCGCATGTTTTGTGCGCTCAATCATACCGCCGTTTTGCTTGTTCGGGTGGGGAAGCCAGGCAGGGGCCACTTTAGGCTTGGGGGTTATAAGTGCTAGATCGCAATGGCGAACTAGAAGCTCTCTTGACCAATAGAATTCTCAATCTTACTTGTTGCGCAGGGCATCCCCCGGCATCCTACATTCTCAGACTGAAAGAGGAGCGTGTGCCATGGCCACAAGCCAGGAAAAAAAATTGAAGGACACCGTCAACGACTCTGCCGAGCCCGAGAAAATTGATCGCACGGCGCCTGCCGGCAGCGAACACTCTCTTGGTGCACAGAGCGTACGAGATGGGCGCCCCGCTACCGATGACAGCGTCGTCGAAGCGATGGACGAAGAGGGTCCCGGCATCCCTCCTTTCACCCCGGACAAAAAAGGCGCCGGCCGCTAGACGCTGGCCTCATTCAGAAGGCAGGGATTCCTTCAAGGACGTGGCAACTGCGTCGATGGATGTGTTCTGGCTGAGCTGTGTTATTTCGACATTCTGTGCCACCTCGGACAGGCCGACCCTGGCCGCGATCTGTCTCTCGATTTGCAGCACTGCAGTGACTTCCTTCTCCGCCAGAATTAAAACCTGCAAGATCAGGTGATCGCGCTCGTCGGAACGGCGGCTCAAGCGGCTCTGTCTCATCACAATAAAACTGGCGAGAAAGATCGCTTCCACCGCGACAATCGTGTCGAGGGTCGGAAAGGGTAAAGGATCAAAATGAGGAAGCGCCCCGATTTTTAAGGTGTTGATGAGAATCCAGGATCCAAACCACGCCACGTGAATTCCTATAAAGGTCAGGCTCCCTATAAATGCGCCAAGAGAATCGCCCACGCGCTCAGCCGCGGTGCGACGCGCCAGAAATTCCTCCTCGTGCTTCGAGATCAGATCGATGTGTTTTTGCAGATGATTTGAATCTGTCGGCATATCCGGTCTGACGTTCCGGCGCTCCCTTCTTTCTTGTGCACGAGGACCATGGGCACCCCATCGCGGATGCGGATGAGGGCGCTCTCGCCTGAGGACGTAGAGGCAGTGCTAACGGTTCAAATCGTGAATGGTTTCACCCACTGCTTGTGCTGCCTCGCCCGCCGTCTCCTTGACCTCCCCGGCGATTTGGTCAGTAACGCCGTCACCCGCCAGTTGTTCGTTCCCAGTCGCTCTGCCGATGCCCTCTTTCAGCTTGCCGGCGAGACCACCGCCGATCCCGGAAATGCGCTGCTTCGACCCCCACAAAGTGGCCCGGCCGGCAGCGTACTCAACGTCATCGTCCCCGGTCGCATACCGCGGACCAGGCTGATTGAGCACAATGTAAGCTGCGATACCGGCGCCAACACCCGCGATCATCCACGTAAGAGCTTTCATTTGACAAATCTCCCAGGCAGTAGGATGCGCGTGCCGCAAAGGGTGTCAGGGGACGTTGAACTGGGCTTTCAAACGGCGTACTCTATCCGCAACTTGATGGCGACGGCTGAATCGAACCGCCGCACGGCACATCTGAAACCCAAAACTCACAAAAGGAGCAACTATGGGCTTACTCGATGCCTTGACATCTATTGCCGGCGGAGCTTCTCCCGAACACCATGGCGTAGCCGATGCGCTCAGCCAGGTGATGCAGGAACACCCAGGGGGGATGGACGGTATTCTTAATCAGTTAAAGCAAAATGGCCTCGCCGATCAGGTTCAGTCCTGGATCAGCCCGGGAGAAAACAAGAGCATTAGCCCGGACCAGGTGCAACAGGGCTTCGGCACATCGACCGTGGAAAACATCGCGCAGCGTGCGGGTATATCTCCAGCGGTAGCCAGCGGAATCATCGCCGTGGTTCTACCCCTCGTCGTTTCCCACTTGTCCGGTAATAGCGGACAGCCAGCACAACCAGGGGGTCTGGCCGGTTTGGCGAGCAAGATTTTCGGCAGCTAGTCCGAATCCCATCCTTGAACCCACACAGGGTTTGGGGATGGGCGCCCATTTTTGATGCCTCGATCGAATGGTGGCAGCAGTTATTCCGGCAGCGCTCCTGCGTTGCCTTGTTCCTGCTTAACATGTCGTTCTAAGCCCAAGACCCTGGGAGGTACCCCTACCTACCTCGCAACTGAACTGGGCAGGATTGCTGCTTGGCGTGCCCACTTCCTCGAAGTCTGCTGCGCTCAGAGGCCTTAGCGCTACCGTCTTGCCGATGCACCTTCCTTGGTAAGACGAGTCGCCTTCGGGACGGACGGCGTGTCTCCTGCAGGGTTCGGTGGCGTTGGCAGCCCGTAAAAATCAATGTACCCACTGGGTCCAAGCTCGGTGTTGCTGAAGAAGTCCTGCGGACGCTGGGCGAAGGCCGCTATGGACACCAGCACAAGAATGACGATTGCGGAAACTGAAATCGACTTCATGACACGAGCCCTCCCGGAGCTATTCCCCGCGGCTATTCTTGGACCCATTGTGGAAGATCGGGTCTGCGTTCCAGTCGGCACGATCTTTCGCTTGATGGTTCTGTCATGAGTAGTGCGCTCTACGTCTATTTCGTTACAGGCAAAGCAGATAAAAGCCTTCTCGGAGCCGGTGCAGAAACGCGCTAAAAAAACACTCTCGGACCAAGCCGTCATGAATACCAAGGACTTACGGCAGCCCCAAACCGATGGTCATCCAGACCGCGTTACCCTCGGCTGCAACTTTTGCATAACGCCATTCCACTAACGATGTAGGCACGGTACATTCCTATTAACAAAGTTACAAACCCTGTAGTTATGGAGTGTTGATTATGCCTTGCGATAAATTGAAGATATTCGATAAGTCAGCCACTGCGGCCCTTCGCGTTCTGCTGGCGGGTGCTATGCTGTCGCTTTCGCCTCTGGGCGCACTTGCGGCCGATGCACACATCCATGCAAGTTTTGCCGGTGTCTATGTAACCCGGGCGCCCAAGACCGCTCCGACGATGAGTGTGAGCCTGGGTGAGGATGGATCTGCCACAGTTACCCAGGATCCGGGTCAGGGATCCACCACCTTGTTTGGACGCTGGCAAGACGATGGACGCCAGATCAAGGTCACCTTTACTGCAACCGAAGGTGAGCCAGTACCGGCCCCCATGGTTTTCGAGCCTGCCCACGGTAAGTTGCAAGCGATCTCATGGGACCATGAGGCCTGGGGAACTACTCAGCCGCCGGCCATGACCAAGGGATACAAGGTGAAGTATCTGTTTTGGACCACAACGATGCGGTAAAGCTCTGTGCTGAGAATTGGCATTCTCATTTGCCTCAACCAAGACGCGTGTGCAACCACACCACGAGACGGTCGAGGCAAATGAGAAATTTTTAGCCTACTTGCGGTTCTCCATTCCAATACGAGTGGCGTTTGATCCCGGCAGAATGTAGCCTGCCGGGTTTAGTTCAAAGTATGGTCATTCGTTAAAGAGCGGTTGTTTCTCAAGACGGCGCGGAACCCAAACGGCAGGGAAAGGTCTCAAAGAAGCCTTTGTTTGGTGGTTCGATTCCATCCCGCGCCTCCACCCTTCTCAATATGCGTACTTCCTCCCGATCAGGCTCCCGATACGCAGAGGCAGCTGTATTTCCGGATCTCTTTTCCACTTTGCGTTAAAGCAATGACCTGAACCCGCCGATAGTCCCAATAAGAGACACAAAGTGGACTATATTAGGGTACTTCTCGTCGACGATGATGAAATTGTCCGCATGGCCGTGACCGGTGTGCTGGAAGAGTCTGGTTTTGTGGTGACCAGTGCGGCCAATGTGACCGAGGCGCTGAAACTGATCAGCGGTGCAGAGGCATACGATGTGCTGCTGAGCGATCTGCACATGCCCGGAGCGGGGGATGGGCTTACGGTGGTCAGCGCCATGCGTCACGCCAATCCGAAGGCGGTGACCATGCTACTAAGCGCATTCCCGGAGATGACCGCCGCGGCCGCTGCCATTCTGCAACAGGCCGATGAAATCCTGGTGAAGCCAATTGACCTGGCGTCGCTCATCCAGATCATCAAGGAGAGGGTGAGCAGCGGTCCACTTCAGAAACGGAAGATCGAAACCGTTGCCACGATTTTGGAACGCACCGCGGAGAGCACCATCCGAGAATGGTTTGCGCGCGTGGAAATGCAACCAACGCTGATGTCAATTCCGCTCAGCTGCGAGCAACGCTGCCGTTACGTGCCTCTGCTCTTCCGGCAATTGATCATAAGGCTGGGTTCTCACCAGTCTGTCGGCGGCAAAGACCTGACATCTTTCAGCGCCGCCGAATACGGCTCCAACCGCTTCAGGCAGGGCTATACTGCCGCGATGTTGGTGACAGAGTTGCGCATATTGCAGAGCAGCACCTTTCACACCCTGCAGAAGAATCTGGCCAACATCGACTACAGCGAGTTGCTGGTTGGGGTGATGACCATTGCCGACGAAATCGATTCACAACTGAGCCAGGCGATCGCAGGTTACTCCGGGGAAGCTCTTCAAACCCCACTTCCATCCACCCATTCCAACGGTGCTTATGTCATCTGAAGACGCGGTCAGCTTTCAATTTCTGGCCGAGAACAGCACGGATGTCATTTGCCGAGCCGGGGCGGACACCGTCTTGCATTACGTTTCTCCGTCGTCCTTCCGAGTTTTGGGTTGGAAGCCAGACGAGATGATTGGAAAGAGACCGGACGACTTTATTTTTGGCGAAGACAGGTCCTTTCTGCCCGCCAGCCAAATCGCCGGTCTCGACGGATCTGCCGTGCGCATGAGAAAGAAAGACGGAACGACTGCGTGGATTGAGATCAGATATCGCGTGGTCTGCGATTCCCCTGACGGCGAACCCAGGGAAAAGGTGATCGTCATGCGCGATATCACCGAGCGCAAGCATTTGGAAGACCAACTCTCTGTATTGGAGATCACGGATTCGCGCACCGGACTTTCCACCCATCGCACTTTTGATGAGGCGCTGGAACGGGAGTGGAACCGAACCCTGCGCGAAGGCTCGGAAATGTCGCTATTGCTGCTTGACTTTGATCACTTCCGGCAATTTCACGACTGGCGGCAACATCGGGAAGGCGATCGCTGTCTCGGCGAAGCCGCTGCGGCCGTAATGAGTGCTTTGCGCATAACCGATTTTGCCGCGCGCTACCGCGCAGAGGATATCGCGATCATTCTTCCCTCTACCGACGCCGTTGGCGCAGCCAAGGTGGCCGAAAAGGTGCAGTCTGCCGCCCAGGCTCTCCGCTCTCCTGCTGCCGGAACTGGGAAGAGCGAAGGCCGGCTGATGGTGAGCCTGGGCGTCGCGACGGTGTCGGCGCGTCCCGGCGCAACCGCCAGAATGCCAGAACTTCTCCGTCTCGCAGCCGAAAATGCGCTGCAGAAAGCCAAGCGAGACAGAATCAAAAAACCACCTGCCTGTGTGGCTGCCCAAGAAAAAGACGAGCGCTATGGGTAAATCTTGATCCAGTGGTTTCTCATCTTGGGGCGGATAACCTGCCCTGCTGTTTCAGAAATGATAGCGTTTGTCGATTCGATGGGCATGTGGCAGTCGATGCAATTATCCGCAATCTTATTTCCCATGGTTTTTGACATGCCACAGCTTTCTACCCGGTGACAGGTCAGGCAGCGATCGGAATACGCAGCCGCCGCGCGCTCCGGTTTGTGGACGTCGTGGCAGGTCGAGCAACTCATGTTTGGCGAAGATAAGTAACAACGGCTTTTCTGCAACAGGCCTACCTGGTTTCCATGAACATCTGGATGATCCGCTATCTTGCCTTCGTTGGGATGCAGGTAGTTATCCAACGACTTTCCTGGGACATAGGAGAATGCCGGGACCAACTCTTCGCTTCGGATACCGTTGTGGCACAGCGCGCATAGATCAACCTGCCGGTCCCGCGTGAACTTGGCAGGATTCAGAATTGTTTCTCCAGCCGATCCGATCGGAGCGCCTTCAGCAGCCGTCTTTTTTGCCTGATGGAGCGCAATGTGTTCAGTGCCCGCGCCATGGCAACGCTCGCAGGAGATTCCCGTCACCAGGCTCGTGGGGTCATACCGATTGCTAAGCGGATCCGGAGAGCGGGCTACTATCTGTGTGGCGTGACACTCAAGACAACGCGGGACCACGGCGCGCGAGAAATTCATCGTGCCATTCTTATAGCCGGGGCTGTTGATCCATCGGCTACCGTCCAGCCAGTAGCTTACCGGCAGTTCATACAACAGGTCACCGTGCCAGTACAGATAGCTCTGCCCGCGCACACCCGATCCGATCACAATATCGATCCGTTCGCTTCTTCTCTGCAGTTGCCCCGGCCAGCCGGCCACCGCTGTCTGGTAGAACCCGTTTGCCTTAGCCTCCATTTTGAAATACAGTCCCGGGTTATCGCTGGCGGTCGCGGGATCGGCGATCATCAGCACATTTGACCCATCGTGAAATGAGCCAAGGATGGAATCCTTGCTGGCCGGCTGAGATGTCAGGTGGTGTGCGGTATGCACGTACGAAGTGCCCTGATCCCGATGACAGGACAAGCAGGCGGCGTCTCCTGCATATTTTTCATGCTTCGGTTCAGGCGTTGTCTGGGTAGCAACCTGGAGTGCAGCGCCAAGAAAACCAAGAAGTATCAGTGCCACGCGTGATGGGCCCATGCGAGGCTACCCCTTTCTCCCGCCCTGCTACTTCAGTCTTGCACGGGTACCCAGGCTCTCTTTCGGGAACTCTCGAGCACCGCGTCGAGAACGCGCAGTTGGCGAAGCCCATCCTCGAAGGTGGGATATTCAACCGGCGCGTTTGCATCGGCGACTCTGCGGTAGAAGCGGCGGAAGATCTGCTTGAAAGTGTCATCATAGCCTTCGCTGTGGCCACCCGGCAGGTCAGCGTAACTTTTAGCTCCGTCAGCCAACAGGGAAGGATCTTTGATGACTATTTCGTTTGGCGAATTACGATGGCCGATCCAAAGTTCATCGGGGCATTCGGTATTCCAGGCAGCGGAAGCTTTGGTGCCGAAGATTTCAATGAACAGACGGTTCTTGCGTCCCACCGAGACCTGGCTCACCGTCAGCGAGCCCTTCGTCTTCTCACCCATGGCAAAGATCATCGCGCCGAAGTCTTCCGTCTTGATCGCAACTTCGTCATACTCGCTTGGCCGCAGGGTTTTGCCGGTGAAGGTTTCGACCGATCCCTTGGGCTTCTTGCGTGTGGTGAGGAAGGTCGTGAGATCGGCGCACAGGGAAGTAATTCGCCGGCCGGTGATGTGTTCCGCCAGGTCGCACCAGTGGGTGCCGATATCGGCAAAAGTGCGCGACGGTCCCGATTCGATGCGCCAGTTCCAGTCCGTGTCGTAGAGCAGCCAATCCTGCGAATAAGTCCCTTGCACCACCTGCACGTCGCCGAATTCGCCCGCTTCGTACATACGGCGCATATTTTGCACCTGGGGATACGCGCGAACGTTATAGAAGGTGCAATTCGCCAGACCCTTCTCCCTGGCCAGCGCGATCATCATGTTTGCTTCCGCGATCGTCGACGCGAGCGGTTTCTCGCACAGTACGTGCTTGCCCGCTTGCATCGCAGCTTGCGCCATGGGGAAGTGCAGCTCGTTAGGAGTACATATGTGAACGGCGTTGAGCTCAGGATCAGCCAGCAAATCCTTGTAATTGCCGGTAGCGTGTTCAATGCCCAGGCCATCGGCGAATTTCCGCGCTGCCTCGGCGGTTCGTCCGGCAACCCCGGTCACTTCTACGTTGCCCAGACGACGCAGGGCTTCGGTGTGGACCCGCCCCATAAAGCCAATCCCAAAAATTGCAGCCTTCAGCTTTTTCATAATCCTATGAGGGGCGGGCGAGTGCCTCGCGGCGGGTTCGCACCAACGCATCTTTTCCCATGAATTCGTGCGGCACGTAGTGGACGACCGGAGCTGATCTGCCGCGTACAATCGGCAATGCGAAACTCAGCAGATCGGTTCCGTAACGTTCCGCGTGAAAGAAAACAGTCCCGATACATGGACTGTCTGGATTCGCGACAATGTCCATGATTTCCATGCTCCCACCATGGCCGACGATCGCAATCTCCGTTCCACTGCCCGCCTGTTTCGCAGCTTCCACGGCCCCGATTGCACTTTCATCGTTGATCCCAACCACCAGAACCTTCTTTCTCGATCGCGACTTGAAGGCCACGGCCGCAGCCGCCTGAGATGTCGCCTTATCACCACCGCCGTCCAGGTGAATAACAGATTTCTCCGTTAAGGGGCCGAGCCGTTCCTGGACTCCTTGCAGAGCGCCTACCAGCCGGCTCTGGATGGTTCTGCCGGCACGGGGTGACTCCAGAAGCAGAAGCGTGTCCACTTGAGAATTCCAGTGTCTTGTCGCGTAGTCCGCCAGCGCAACTCCTGCAGAGAAACCCGCGCGGTAGTTGTTGACCCCAAAATACACCGTTCCATGATGGGGATTGACCAGAGAAATGAGGGGGATTTCCGACCGCGAAAGAATATCCGAGATGACCGGAGCGACGTGCTCGTATAGCTGAAACTCAATCGCCAGGTCGACCTTGCTGTCGGCCATTTCTTCTGCATTGCGAATGGCCGTGTCTGCGTTGCGGTCGTTATCCCAAACCACCAGATCGATGCCCGCAGCCGCAGTGGCTTTTTCCAGGCTGCGTTGAATCTCAACCGCTATGCAAATGTGTTTCGAAAGGTTGGCGAAGCCAAACCGCAGCCTCCTTCGCAGCCGGTTAAGACGGTACTGCCGCCCGGACTGGGTAAGGTAATCCCGCAGTACCAGCGTGTGCAGTATTCGATAGGCAGTGGTGTGCGGTATGCCGGTTCGCTTGACAACTTCTTCCAGCGTCAACGATTCGGTTGCGGATCCGAAGCAATCGAGGAGTTCGATGGTTCTCGCGATGATCGGAACCCAATACTTGTCTACTTTGCGGGAAATTTCTTGCCTGTCTGGTTTGGCCTTCATGGTTCATACCTGCAGTTTTACGGGGGCAATACTAGCATTAAATACAGCATATCTTGAAAAGAGTTCAACTGGGAACTGATCCCGAGTTCTCTCAGGCCGGAATGTCAAAATTGCTGCGTCACGTTGGTAGCGACGGGCAAGGTCGCGCTGTTGGTGGATAGGTGTGGATCAGTCACCGACGACAGACGCCCACCTGCGTATGGGCTGTTACCCGTGCCGAAGGCGGGTGGCAAGATCAATCCTTCGTAGTAGCGAGCCACAGCAGACAAAGTTTCCTCTCCTGTGCTGCCAGCTAAGGCCGTGTTTGGGAAGCTGTCGATTGCGTTGCCCGGAGCGTCCGCTCCAACAGGAACCTGCCACGCTTGCCAATACTTGACCGTAGAAGTAGTGATTGGCGAACCGTCCGCCTTAGTTCCCATGATGGTTCGAGTTACCTGTTCCACGATATAGCCGCCTCCGGGCGACGCGTGAGCTAACTGCCACTTTCTTTCGCCGCCGGCCGTGGTTGTATTTCGCAGCCACTGGCCATCGATGTCCACACCGGCGACTGTGATCGTCGACGGCGTCAGGCTTCCCGAGGCGGAGACGCGATCGTTATCCGCCGCGAAGGAAGCGGTGCTGCCGTCTAGCGGACCAGAGGTAAAGCTGGCCCGCCAATCGCCGTTCTTCGGCCAATACCCGCCTTTGCCCGGGACAATCTGAGCGGAAACTCGATTGCCGCCCGCCTGGGCGATGAATACGAACTGTTCGCTCTTGCTGCTTGCCGAAGTCTTCAAGATGATTTGCGAACGTGCCGAAGAACCGAACTCCCATACAGCGCTGCCGATCTGAAGTGTAGCGCCGGTGCCGGGAGACGAGGGTGCCGTGCCTTCTATCCCCGACTGTGTAATAAGACCGTCACTTACCTCCGGGATACTCTGCTTTCCCTTTTCCTCGTCAAAGGTATAAGTCAGCGCGAAGGGGTCGCCGGGTGGAATCAGCGTGTATGACCTATGTCCGAAGATGGGTCCTTCACCAACGCGAATCTCACCCGTGGTCCCGGTGATCGTCACGGTGACGGTCGCGGCTCCGGCCGTTGCCGATAACATTGCCGCGATAACAAGAAATGCCGGTAACTTCACAAGCGCTCTCCAGCCTTTATCCGGCTCCGATGAAGCCCGGATAGAGCGTCATGCCACCGTCAATGTAAATGGTTGTCCCGTACACGTAGTCTGACTCGTCCGAGGCCAGCCACACGGCTGCACGCGCTATGTCCTCAGGTTCGCCGATTCGTTTTGCCGGCATCAGCTTGAGCAGGGTAGACTCGAACATTTCCGGCGTGGTCAGCTTCTCAACATTCATTGGGGTCCGGATGGCGCCGGGCGAAATAGCGTTCACCCGGATACGCAAGTGCGCGACCTCCTGCGCCAGGCTCTTCATGAAGAGCATGAGGCCACCCTTGGCCGCGGCGTAGTTCGCATGGCCTTCCCAGGGAATGATGTCGTGCACCGAGCTCATGAATATGAGCTTGCCGCAGGCGTAGGAGAGGGACCGGTCGATTCCCTGGCGTTTGAATGCCTTAATCGCTTCGCGCGAGCAGAGAAACATGCCGGTAAGGTTTACATCGATCACTCCCTGCCATTGTTCCAGCGTCATCTCATCTACTTTTGCATTGAGTTGTATGGCCGCATTGGGAACGCAAATGTCGAGCCTGCCGAAGGTCTTGAACATGCAGTCGAACATGGCCTGCACTTCGCTTTCGCGAGAGACGTTGGCCTTGAAGACCACCGCTTTCCTTCCCAGTGCCTCGATGGTCTTTACCGTCTGCCGGGCCCCTGGCTCATCCGAGCTGTAATTTACCAGCACATCCGCGCCCGCTTGTGCGAACCCGATCGCCATGGCTTGGCCCAGCCCCTTGCTCGCTCCGGTCACCAAGGCTTTTTGCCCCACCAGCACAGGGTGGATGCGCGATGGCGGCATTTCGTTCGGGGGAGTGTATTCGTTTTCGGAGCTCACTGATTGTCCTTTCAGCGTACGGCGATATGAGTCCCTTGGGCTCGGGACATCGGTCAACCAGGGCTATCGGGCGATCAGACGAACGCGCGCCACCTGGTCACCGATTGAGCCGCGATCGGATCGTTCGCCTTGAGGTAACTTTGCAGGCGTTTTAAGTGGGGCGTGTTGAGATGATAATCGAGGGCCGCCTGGCTCGCGAACTTCTCATAGAACATGAACTTCGCAGGATCCTCAGGATCAAAGTGGAGTTCATAAGCGAGGCACCCGGGTTCTTCGTGCGTGGGAGCCACGAGCGCGTGCAACTCTGCTCCGAGTTTCTCTTCATGACCCGGCGCAGCCTGGAAATGAACGTTAAGGATGATCGGAGTTTCAGTCATTATTCCCGTAATGAACTAAGGAGTTAGTTATCTGTGCACTAAGTTCATATATTTGCGCTTCCAGAGGTGTCAAGAGGATTTTCCTCTCACAGTTCCGTAATGAACTATGATGAGATCTGCGGTTCTCCATTACTTTTGACCAGGAATGCCAAAGCGAAGCTCTTGCGTCTTGATAGCATCCTCTCGCTGTGTTTTTGTCAGCAGGCTTGCTTGCTTGGCCATCTCCTGCGCCTTCGCATTTTCTCCCAGCCGTTGATAAGTCCGGCTAAGCTGGTAGTACGTAGCTGCGTTGCGCGGGTCAAGCTTGAGCACCTGCTCGAATTCTTCCTGGGCCCCTTTCCACTGCTGCATCTTCATGTAGAGCAGCCCCAGCTGGAAGTGCGGTTCGACCACCGTCGGGCTCATTTCCCTGGCCGCTTTGAGCGCATCCATCGCCTGCTGCTGCAGTCCCAGTTGGAAGGAAACCAGGCCAAAAACATATTCGAGCGCAAAATCACGCGGTACGACCGTCCGCGCCTCTGTCAATATTTTGAGCGCCTCCTGATCGTTGCCTTCCTTCATAAAGGTCTGCGCTAACGCCACATAACCCAAAGCGAGGGTCGGATGTTCCGATATTGCCTTATGGTAGGCCTCGCGTGCCTGGGCGCGGTTTCCCTGCATCATCGCGATGACTCCCAAACGAATCGTCAGGGGGTAATCGTCTGGAACCAACGGAATACCGCTCTCAACAATGCGGGTCGCCTCGTCATAACGGTCAAGATCGATCAGCAAGCGGGTGCAGTCAAGATAGCGGTCAGGATTCGTCGGGTCGGCGGCAATCGCCTTCTGATATGCGCCTAGAGCCAGTTGATGTTCGCCCGCGCCCTCGTAGGCAGAGGCAATTTCAGCCAGAAGGTTGGCGTCTGTCGCATGCTCAGCGGCGATGCCGTCGAGCAGGGGGATAGCCTCCTTTGGCTGCTTAGCGTTTAACAGTGCGACGGCGAGGTTGTACTTGTTCTGCCACGAGTCCGGTTGCATGTTAGCGATGCGCCGGAAGCGCGCGGCTGATTCGACATACATTTCCTGTTCATTGAACTGTTCAGCCAGTTCGTATTCCTGTTCGGCAGTGAGTTTCGATTGCGCTTCAAGACGGTCGACCAGCTTGATTGCTTCGGCGGGGGAGTTGGAGGAGAGGCATGCTTTGATCGCCAGCACGGCGGCCGCCGTGTCGTCCTCGAGTAGCGCCGCGGCAGGTTCAAGATGAGGAATCGCCTCTTTCCCGCGCTCAGTGGTGAGATACAAGACGGCGAGATAATAGTGCGCAAACGTGTCCGTGTTGTCGAGCGCCAGCG
Organism: uncultured Acidobacteriaceae bacterium; assembly: GCA_963717225.1. Taxonomy (GTDB): domain Bacteria; phylum Acidobacteriota; class Terriglobia; order Terriglobales; family Acidobacteriaceae; genus PALSA-350. The sequence goes on from CAVQWB010000019.1 coordinate 1,284,086, forward strand.
CGGTTCGCAATTGTTTTTCGGCGAGCGGATATTGTTTTCTACTAAGGTAGTTGAACCCAAGGTTGGTGTGCGGGCCCGCAAGCTTGGGGTCCAAAGTGGAAGCGGTCTCGTAATCCTTGTTGGCCTCGTCGATGCGGCCAAGTTTGGTCTCTGTGATCCCAATAAAATTTTCAATGGAAGCGTTCTTTGGTTGTATGCGTCTCGCGTCGCGAAATTGTTCGAGCGCCGCCTCGTATTTTTCCTGGCGGAAGAGTTCCAGGCCACGATCAAGAGAATCAACTTGCCCTAACGCAATGAAGGAAAGAAAAAACGGCGCCAGGATGAGTGCACGGGAATTCATTGCTCTACAGATTTTAGCGTTGTCATTTGTGTTTCATCGTGGGCCAGACTCTCGAGCTTGAGCTTGCGGGAAACTTCGAACTGTTCGCTGGCCGCCTCCTTTTGTCCCAACGAACGATACACCAGCCCGAGCTGATAGTGGGCCAAACCCTGGGGATCGTGGCGAACAGCCTGGTGCAGCGCAGCTTCAGCCTTGGGAAAGTCTTTTTGCATGTAATACGCCTTGCCCAGTTGGCGATACGTGACCCATTGATCCGGCTCTAACTGAACCGCCTTTTCCAGATAAGGTGTTGCATTCGCTGCATCCTGTCGATCCAGCAGGATGGTCCCCATTTCGGCATTCGCTTCCGCGTGGTCCGGGTTTAGGCGGAGCTCGGCCGCCAATTCATCGCGCGCCTGGTCTTGCTGATTCGCCTTCAAGAGCAGGTGGCCGATCGAGAAATGCACACCGGGCAAGTTAGGGACAAGACTTGCAACCACCCTGTATTCAGCCAGGGCTTTTTCGTCCTGCTGCGCGTTCTGGTACGTCTCGGCCAAAAGCTGATGTGCCGGATAAGAATCTGGAGCTACCGAAAGCAGGTGCTCGAGCGTGGATAAAGAAAGATTTCGATAAGTTCTGGCCAACCAGTAATCAGCCTGCCAGTCATTCGCATGAAGCTTGAGCCAGGCACTCAGATCGGCTGCGGCCTTCTCGAAATCCTGGCGATAGAAGTTGTTGATGCCGTGCTCGCGCCCACTCGGCGGACTCGGATGGGGCGTAGCGTTGGTGAAATCGTTCCATGCGGAGAGAGATGCATCGTTATTGCCGAGGCGCGCATTGGCAAAGGCGAGCGCCAGACTCCGGGAAGCACTGGAGGGAGCCGTTTCTAAGGCGGGGAGGCACGCGCGGATTTGCTCTTGCCCGTGTTGGGATAAGTCCTCGGCCCCGGCCGGGTAGGGACGAGGTAAGCCGAGAGCATTTGCCGCCTGATATCCCCCAGCCTGAATCGCTTTGCTGAAGAAGGCCAGCGCGTCGTCAGTCTTGTTCTCGAGCATTGCTATTTCGCCGAGCCTGGCCATGGCAGCGGCGGAGCCGGGATTCGCTTCCAATTCGTGGTGATACTCCTGCGTTGCAATGTCCAGCTTCTCCCTGCGCACGGCAATGTCACCCAAACCGTAGTGAGCGCCCTGCCAATGAGGATCCTGTTCCAGCGCCCGATAATAATGGGCCGCTGCATTCTCCCAGGCCCGCTCGTCTTTGTAGATGTCTCCGTAGACCTGGTGCACCAGGGGCGTGCCCTTTGCGCCGGCGAGCACGCGCTCGATTCCCAGGTCTGCCGCTTTGCGATAGGCCTCTCCCAGGTCAAGCAGCAGTGCCGGATCAGAGGGAAAAAGCCGGGTGGTCTGGCGCAACTGTTCCAATGAGGGCTCAATTCGGCCGTCATCCCACAACGCCCGGGCAAGCCAGGTATGTGCCTGCCTGTTGACTGGTTCCAATCGCACAGCTTCTATGAGATGTGGGACCGCCAGGGCGGCCTGGCGCTGCTTTTCGTAGTCGATACCCAGGTAGAGGCTCACCCCGGGTAAGCCTGGCTTCAGCTTTTCCGCTTTGCCCAGGGTACGTGCAGACTCAGCAAATTTTCCTTGTGCGTTGTAGACCAGCCCGAGACTTGCGTAGGCTTCCGCCACATCGGGCCGCAGCCGGATGACCGCCAGGTACTCTTGTGCCGCGAGGTCAAGGTTGCCGGCATCTTGTGCCTGGTGAGCTGCGGCGAAGTGTTGGGCCGCCTCAGAGTCAGCATCCTGCGCCCACAAAGACATCGGGTGAAGCGGGGAAGAGAAGACCAAAAGAGCGATGCATCCCCATCCGATGATTAGAAGCCGATGGCTGCTACGACTCAGCATGAACCTGCCCGGTGACGACACTAAAAAAGAATACGGGGGAACGCTTGGCGCGCTCCCCCTTTGGTATTGCCAGCCTCTATATCATACTGCGGGATGAGGAAGGCCGCGGGTTGTCGACCTCGCCGCATCCCGTTTACATCAAAACGTTATTCGGAAGTTAGCCTGTAACGTTCGAGCCGATGACACGATGCCTGATTGGTTGTTGTTGGTTTCCGCGTTGGGACCGGTACCGCATTGGAATTGTCCAAACGCTGGATCTCCTATGTGGTAATCCATACAGCCAAAGCTGTGGCGGTTGAAGATGTTAAACGCGTCGAACCGGAAAAGGAAATTGACCCGTTCGGTAAATAGCGGGATGCGCTTGGAAGCTTGCAGATCCTCTTCCTTATGTGTGAAGTTGCGTACATTCCCCAGCGTTTTAGGAGCGTTTCCAAACGTATAGTTCGGCGCCTGGGTGAAAGCGGCAGCGTTGATTTTGGCAGTCGTCCCAAATTTATAATCCCCGAGTTTCCCAAAGAAGGAGCTGGGATTTACCCCTGGGACTACGTTAGGCCGTGCGTTGCCTCCCGTTGCCTGGCCCGCAAAGGTACCGGCGGTCCAATTGTTTTCTTGCACGAACAGAGGGAAGCCGGTCGCGTAGGTATCTATACCGCCTAACGTCCAGCCTCCGATCGCCGCATCGGTCAATTTGTTGACGTTGCCTCCCCACTTCTTTCCTTTTCCGAAAGGGAGCTCATAGGTGTAAGCAATTTTGAATTGCTGCGGTTGATCGAATTCGCTGTAAGTTTTTTCCTTCCTGGGATCATAAGGATCAAACATTCCGCCTACGCCGCCATTCCACGCTTCCTGCGGGGCATAGTCCGAATCAGCATCCGTAAGATTCTTCGACCAGGTGTAGTTGCTCAATATAGTCAATCCAGACCCGTAGCGCTTGGTTACTTGTATCTGCAGTGCTTGGTAACTGTAATTGCCCCATGGATTGGCGCTGAACGACGTGTCCAAGTCTTCGGTCGAGTACTGCGGGAAAGGCCGCAGAGCCTGAGCAACCGTAGCCCCAGAGCCAAAGTCGTTTTGGAAGTTCGTGTACGGGTTGCCAACAGCCGGTAGTCCCGCGCAAGCCGGGTTGCCCGCGGATCCCGCTAGTGGAACCGCCAGGCAGTTGCCGTATACCAGGGCTGATGCAGGAGCCACGTTGGGATCCTTAAGCAACGCCTGCAAGTGACTTCCATGGTTTCCGACGTATGCCATATCGACGAGCCATTGGCCGGGGAACTCTCGTTGTATGTCGAGTGTCCAGTTATTCACGTCGCCAGGCCTGGCAAGCCTGCTGGGTAGGAAAACCGGGCCACCGCTCGCCGCGCCCCCGCCGCCACCGTTACCGTTCAGGGCGGTTGGGGTGATGGTTGGCGGGATGGATCCGGGATAACTTTCCACCGTGCTGGGGATAACGGAAGGTGTTTGTTGGTTGATCGGGGTAGGCCATTTATATCCGGCGGCGAAGAAGCCCAGACTGTCGGTGTTCGCGAAGTTGGATATCTTCAGCGGGGTTTGGTAGAGGCCGTAAGCGGCGCGTACCACCGTCCGGGGGTCGATTTGGTATGCCAAGCCTACGCGAGGCCCCCACGATCCCCAATACTGGTTCATCGGGGAGCATCTGCCGTCTCTGCCTGGGCCAGTTCCCTGAAACTCGTACGCACCAGGAAGGCCGTCGGCACCGGGATTGGCCAGGGTCGGATTGACTTGAGATGTCCTGCACTTTTCTTCAAATACTGGCTGTGGGACCTCATAGCGCAGGCCCAGGTTCAGGGTGAGCTTGGGGCTAACTTTCCAGTCGTCCATGGCGTAGAACCCCCAACCGTGTACGCGCATGGCAGCGGTTTGGGGGCCACCAACGTTCCCGTTCGACGCCGCCCCGAGAAAGAAGGATGCCGCGCCCGACCCGGAGTTCGGATCGACGGGGTTGCCGTTTGCCAGATTTCCAGCGGAAGTCAAAGCGTTGTTGAAGCCGAACTGGGGAGAGGCGTTGCTGAAGTAGTTCGAGTTGAAGCCCTGGCGCCGGTACACCATCCCGAACTTCCAGTTGTGCCTGCCTTTAACCCACGACACCGAGTCGTCCCATTGGTAGCTATTGTCGATGAAGGTGCTGTTGTCGCCTGGAGGCGTGGGCATCGTGGCTGCCGTCGCGGGGATGTACTGGATGTGGTTACCGGGGATAAGAATGTCCTGATAGTAGCCGTGAAAGTCGATCTTATCCGCCCATGATCCAACACCGCCTTCACCCTGCTCGATGCGGAAGCGGCGGGTATAACCGGCATTGAAGTGGTTCAAAAGCGTGGGCGTGATGGCATAGTCCTCACCGATGCGAACATAGTGAGTCGTTGTACTGCCGAAGCTCTGGTCGTAGAGTCCCTTCGGTCCGTAGGAGTAAATGTTGATAATCGGGAGGTCGGCTTGCGCATAGCTGCCGAAGATCTTGTGCTTTTGCCCGATATTCTGGTCGATCCGGGTCGAATAGAGATCGTTGTTGATCGGCGCCAGCAGGGTATATGCCAGGTTCTGAAAAGGCTGACCGGGGTTGGTGGCTACCGGGAGATAGGGAATGAAGGCCTTGGCATACGGGTCGAGCCGATCCGCCGGAATCTGGTTGTTGGGAAATGCTTGACAAGGCTTGCCTAGGTTGGCTCCCGAGCAGGTTGTGTAATCATAGATTTTTTGCGCCGGGTAAGTGACCCCATTGATAGTCTCGCCGTTGAGGACCTGGGAAAAATCTCCCGCCCACATTTGCGGCGTCGCCGTCGAGGTAAGGGCGGGGCCACCGGACTTGAAGCGAAAGCCTTCATAGCTGAAGAACCAGAAAGTCTTCCCACGGCCGTCATAGATTTTGGGGATAAATACCGGGCCGCCGCCAAATCCGCCAAAGTCGTTTTGTGTATCGTTCTGCCTGCCGACGCCGGTGTGGTTGTTTTGCCAGCTGTTGGCGTCAAACGCCGCGTTCTTCAGCAGGTCATACACGGCGCCATGGAAGTCATTGGTTCCCGACTTGGAGGCCACGTTGACGAAGCCGCCGCCGGTACGCCCGAATTCCGCCGCGAAGGTGCTGGTCTGTACTTTGAACTCGGAGACCGCATCGACACTGATGCCGAAGTTCCACTGGTAGTTCGGGGAAGCCAACTGAATCGACGAACCATCCAAGATCACATCAGCTTGCCCCGTTCCCGCGCCGTTGAGTTTAAAACTAGCCTGCGATTGGGCGTTGCCCGTTGAATCACCTTGAAACCCCGGGGTCAGCGTCATGAAATTGAGGGGGCTGCGAATCACGCCACTGAAATTCAGTGGGAGTTGCGCGATCAACTGCCCGGGGACCGTGGTCCCTACGTCGCTACTCTCCGTCTGAATCTGTTGCGCGTTCGCGGTGACCGTCACCGATTGCGAGGTCTGCCCTACCTGGAGGGCGATGTCGACGGTGCTCGTAGTTCCGATCGAAACTGTGATGCCTTCCTGAACGGCTTCTTTGAAACCCGGCGCAGACACTGAAACCTTGTAGTTGCCGACCGGCAGTTGGGGATATAAAAAGCGGCCGTCGCCGTTGGTAATCACCGGGTAGTTAGAGTTGGTGTCAGAGTTGGTGATCGTGACGGTGGCGTTGGGAACGACAGCGCCGGCCGGATCGTGAACCGTACCCACCATGGATCCGCCGCCGGCCTGGGCCCACATCGCTGACGACGTTGCTAGAAATACCGCGAACACTGGCAATATGTGCTGCAGGGCTTTTTTAAATTTATTGGTCTCGATCACAGATATTCTCCTCAAGTTACAACTTTGTTGACCCGCCTTATTAGCTGGATGGCCTGACGATAGCCTTCTCTGAGTCCTCCGCATGAGCCTGTCTGCGCAGTCGCGCAGTCTCGCCCATGGGCTTAATTTAGCTCTCCGCACAGCGGAAAAATCATTAGTTCCGTATAGAACTAGTTACGTACGCAATTTACTCTGCATTGGTGCGCGGTAATGTCATATAGTTGGCGTCAGACAAGTGTCAAGAAGTATTTAATGAAGCAGTTCCGTATTGAACTCGTGTAACCAGAGTTGTGACGGCCTACTAATGCCTTAGGGGTCTGTCCCATTACTGGGCGTCACTCGCAGTTAAGGTCGTAAGGCCGAAGAGTCTCTGTGCATTTGTTTCTCAGCACAACAGAAGTGCCAGAAGCCGGCGCCTTCCCTTTGTCATCTTGAGCAAAGTGTGGCTGGGGGCCTCTGGTTCACAGACACTCCTAATGAACAAAATCCGCTCCCGCATTGGGACAGGGGCTAAAGCCCAACAACTCGCACACTGTTTTCGGCCCGACTAAAGTCGTGCCCTGATACAAAGCATGAGCGCTGCGGTTTGAAAAAGCGGCGAGCTACCGTTCATTCCTCTCTCAACTTGCCGCAGGCAAGTCGCTTGCAGGGGACGTAAAAGAGGGCGACGGCGCTGGCGAGCAGCGCCTCAGCCGCTATCCAGAATTCCGAGGGAAGCGCCACGCCAACCGTTGTCATCCCGAACCGGAGTGCAGCGAAGTGCAGGGACCTGCTGTTCTTTCACCCGCTATACGATCCCAAATGGGAAACCCACCCCAACCTTTGTCATCCCGCCTGCCCCGGTTTGCCGTGGGACCGGAGCGAAGCGAAGCCGACCTGTCCCGGCGAGCCGTGGAGGGGTCTGCTGTTTCCCTCAATCCTTAACCAATGCTCTCGCTGTCAGAACGATTAGCTCCAAGCCTCAAGAGGTCCGGCCGCGCCCGAGTCAGGATGCAGATCCATCGGGATTAGGGAGCAGCAAATCCCGGACACGGACCGCCAATTCATGTGTGGCTTCGAGGAACTGACGCAGCGTTCGGACGGTGGGACCGTAAGTATCAAATTCGTTCAGAGAAAGTCCATCCTCGTTGTAGGCACGCCGGAAGTCAGGAAACTTCCGCAACAGTTCGGCTACGATTTTGGGGTCCACTGGATTATCGATACGCGGGGCAACGCTTACATCGCTGCCATTGAAGCGAACCTGCCACTTATAGGGGGGAGAAATCACCACATCTCCACCTACCAGTTCGCTCCACTGCATGTGGTTGCGGAATGCCGCCGACAGCAGCCGGACGCGATACCCGCGTTCGCGATAAATCTTGTAAGCCTTTTTGAATACCGCAACACCAGCCCATTCCAGGTAGCCAGGTTCGAGGGTAATATCCTGCTTTTCGGCGACCACTTTCAGCCAGTCATCCAGCCTGCCACCCATGATGGTGCACACCGGACCCATCCTGGATACATCCAGACCTTCCTTCTCCCGCCGTTTGAAGCCGCGCTCCATGGCTTCGGCCACCGCAATACATTGCGGCAGGGCGAAGGAAACGGTCGCGTTGATGCTGATGCCGCGATAGGTCGCTTCCTCGATCGCGTCGATCCCAGCCCGAGTCGCGGGGATCTTCACGATCATGTTCGGCGCCAGGGCATTGAACCGCAGCGCTTGCTCCAGCAGAGCGGCAGCATTGCGGTAGTAATGCGGATCAGTCTGAATCGAGAGCCTGCCATTGCGGCCCTGATGCTGCGCGAAAACCGGCCGTAGCAGTTCAGACCGCTTGGCCGAAATTTCCTCCACCAGCTTCCACCCGATTTCTTCTTCCGTCGCTGTAGGCAGTTCGGTTGCCATGGCCCGGATGCGATCGTTCCAGAGATGAGCTTCCTTTTTGAGCGCGTCGAGCACGATGACAGGATTGCAGGTAGCACCCACCGCACCATGCTCGATCGAATACGTCAACTCGGATAAGGTCGCCGAGTCGTTCCAAAGGCAAGTGGGCGTCGTCTGCGTCATCTCATACAAAGGACTCTTGTACGTAACCGGCTTCTCCAGGATTTTGCTCATCACTCTCCTCCGCTATTTCTCCGGATACATCAATACTTTAATCGCCTTCTTCTCGTCGCACAGGCGAAAGGCAGTTTGCCAGTCCGATATGGGTAGCTTGGTGGAAATCAGGTCATTCAGCCTGACTCGACCCTCGGCATAGATCTTCATCATGCGCTCCCACGTTCGGGCGGTATAGCAGACAGAGCCGGACATCGTCAGTTGCTTGTAAAAGATCAAGTCGATCGGGAATTGGATATCCTGTCCGCAGATCGCTACTTGAGTGTAACGCCCCATCGGACGCAGGGATTCCAGGCATCCACGCACCGAGCCGGGATGGCCGGCACACTCGAAGGCCACATCCACACCCACTCCGCCGGTATGCTCCTGAATCGCATCGTTGAGGTTCTCTTCACCGATGTTGATCACCGCTGCGGCGCCAATCCGGAGCGCCGCATTCAGGCGTTCCTGATCTCCCGCCGCGCCTGCGACGATCGTTCGTATCCCTTCCGCAACCAGTAGTTTCAGGCAAAGGAGCCCCATTGGTCCCGGCCCCGAAACTAACGCGGTATCACCGATGCGCACATTGGTGATTTCGGTGACCGCCTGCACCACAGCCGCGAAGGGTTCGCTCATGGCTGCTTCATCCAGACAGAAGTTCTCAGGAATCCGGTAGAGCTGGTCAGGACGCATGACCACGTAGCGGGTAAACGCGCCATTCACACCGTGGCCCATGCCCCGGCGATTGGCGCAGAAGATGAAATATCCAGAGAGGCAGTACTCGCACTGGCCACACGTAACGGAAGTGGCGCCCAGGCCTGTGACTCGTTCTCCGAGCTTGGCGTTGGTAACGTTCCTGCCCATCTCTACCACCGTGCCTGAAAACTCATGCCCGAGAATTACCGGGGGATAGTTGCGAAATGTATCGTGAAGAACATGAATATCGGTTCCGCAGATTCCACAATAGGCAATCTCGAGCTTTACCTGGTTGTCTCCACAACGAGGTTCCTCAACTTCTCGTATCTCAACATTCCCTTCGCCGCTCGCATACTTGACTAGAGCTTTCATTTTTGCGGGTCCTTAACCGCTACTAGCTAAACGCGTGCAACTTACTTCGCTTCCACCTTTCCTGGCGTATGCGAAAGGTTGGCTTGTAACCGTTAGGGTCTAGACGCGAGTGGGGCTATCGCAGGTTTCAAAGAGAGCAACAACGGCCTCAAACTTAGCAAACGACATGTTAGGCCACCATCGGTGACGAACGCTCCCAAAGATCAAACTCTCATCCAGAGTTCCTGCTGGAACTCTTTTGTAGTTAGTATCTTGTGGCACTATAAGGCCGACCCAGTCGAATTAGCAAGACTGGCTCTGGTAACCATGGTGGGTGTTTACGAGCAAAACGAAGATATGGGGCACACACACGCTTTATCGTTTAAGACGCTCTTTATTTGCCCTTCGAGTGGGGTAGCGTGTAGTACTCATATTCATACTTCCATGTCGATTGGGCGCCCGGCTCGAGAGATATATCGAGGAAGGGCTCGACCGCTATGACAGAACGAATCGACCACAGCGCCATTTTTGACAGTGGCCGGTCCGCGGTGATTTCCATGCCGGCCTTCACGTTCGTATTCTCGATGCGAATCTTGTAGTCATCTGAATTGTTACCGAAACCAGAAATGGAGGTATAGACGCGGTCCTCCCCGGTCAGCGTCTTGAGGAAAACAATTTGATCCTTACGAACCTCGGCGAGTTCTTTTTCAACCGGGGGCTCGGTTGAAATTGTGAATGGCAAGCTAATCCTGAAGCCTGCATCGGTTGGCTGTTTATCCAGCACCAGGAAGTTATGATCGTAAACGTTGGTGTGGATCGCGCGGGTGCCGGCACTTTTCAGGCTATGCTCGATCAACATCTGCGGCTTGCCCGCGATCAGGCTCACCTTCTTGCGATAGATGTATCCATACCCCGAAGAGGCATCATGCAGTTCCTGCGTGAACTCCACGGCGTTCTTGCTCTTTTTCACGCTCCACTTACCGCCATTCACAATTTCGTAAAGGTGATAAGCGGTGTAACGTGCGTCGTCAGGCTTGCGCAGTATGCCTACGCCGATTTTGAGGAAGGTTCCGCCAGGCTTCGCCTCGTCGTATCCCAATACCGCGAATTCCTCGACCGGGCCTGTGATGGCGCTGCACGGGCCGGCTACGATCTCTGCGCCGCGATAGACAAAGTCAGAAACCTCGGGATCCGTTTGCGTAAACCACGGACCGTAGTAGCTGTGCCCGGCATATTCCAGATCCCCAACCACCCCGGACCAGTCGAACCTGGTGCCGCGGTAAAAGCCAGTATGGGCATCTGGCAGGTAGATCTTCACCCGCATCACCGAGTTTGCAATCTCGGTTTGCGGAGGGGCCGGGCTTGTTTCGGCCAGCGCGGACAATGCGGTGAGTAGCGACATGATGGTATAGGCGATTGCTCTCATAAAAGATTAACGATGGTCAGCAGGCGCCGGCAAACTCGTGGGCGGAGAAAGCGTAGGAGCGCCGGGCGCCACATCACCCGTCGCGGCCCATTCCGTGCTCCGCGCAAACGCATCCATGAAGCCCGGCTGACTCATGGCCAGAAGATCATGGCCAATGACCATCATGACGACTCTGCCCTGACCGTATGGAACGGTCCAGATTACCGGTTCTACCTTGCCGGTTCCACCCTTTACATTGGGATCATCGAAGGCGGTTGCCAGCACGTGCACGTTGGGCTTCAGGTCTATCTTGTGATAGAGCTCATCGTTGGCTACAAATGTCGGCGGCAACCCGCGGCTAATGGGATGATCACGATCGACCCACTGCACTGCGAACACGTGGCGCGTAGCGTGGCCGATATTGTCCAGCTTCCAGGTCATTCCGATCATGTCAGAAAATGCAGCCCAGGGCTCCCCTTCAAGGCGCCGAGGCTCTGTCGCGCTACCTCCGGCCTGCCCGAAGAAGGGACCATAGGTGATTCCGTGTACTCCAACCATGCCTTTGCCTGAGCGTATGAAATCTTCGACCGCCTTTTCCGTTACTGGCGGCCATCGAGGGCCATAATAGTAATCTATCAGTACGTCGTAGTTGGCCAGCGTCGCCGCGGTAATGCCGGCAACTTCTTCCTCCAGCTTCACGTCAAAACGCCCAGTGTTTGTCAGTATGCCTTGCATGAAGGGCGCCGTCCCCTGCCAGGGATGAGACCAGTCGGAACTCCCGGTGAGCACCAGGACTCGAATTTTGTGAGCGGGCGCCGCGGTGGGCGCCTGGGCTGGAGACTGCCGCGCCGCCATGGTGAAGAGCGCCAGACAGCAAACAATCAGTGATTTTTTCATTTCGTACCTCTCTTTTATGGATTTCCCGGGAACGGGCGGGGCGTAATGTCCGCATCGGCGAGGCCGAGTGCCCACTTGATGGCTCCAATGTACATCTGCTGGATGCGCGCATCGTCCAGCGTGGCCTCAAGATGGCCGAACGTTGAATACCATACGCGGCCCTTGCCGTACTTCCTGCACCAGACGATGGGGAAGTCGCCATCTGTGCGCAAGCCGGCAAGTTTCTTGAGATTGGCTTGAAACTGGTCTGAAGAAGGGTGGCGATTCGGATTGGGCTCCGGCTGCAGTGCGGCAAACACTTCGGGAAATTTCGTCGGATCCATCCTCATGATCACGTGGTCTACGTCTCGCGAATAATTCGGTCCTACGATGGTGTACTGGTCGCGAAAAGTGAATTGTTTCGGAAAGCCCTGAACTCCGGGAAAATTAGGGTCTTCGACCACAATGTGCATATCAGCGGAAGGGAACTCGCCCACCAGGTTTCCGCCAATCATCTCCGCGTATTCCGGCCACAAAAGAAGATGCCCGCCATTGCCTGCGTGGCCGGCAATGAAGCCCTTTCCGTCCTCGTGAACAAAAGACAACAGGTCGGCTTTCTGTTGGTCGGTAATGTTCCAGGGGCCCTCACCCATATAGAACACGGCATCGAAGTGGTTCAGATTTCTGACGTTGTAGCCGGCGATCGGTTGTTTGGTGAGCAGCCGCATGTCGGTGCGTATCACCGTGATCCAGGCGCCGGACTCACGCCCCAGCCGCTCAATCGTGGCCAGCGTATGCGAGGCCGAGTCGTGGTGATAGCCGGGCGTTGCATACCATTCCTGCGGATCGGCGATGGCCAGAATTCTCTTCTTGCCTGGCCATGGATCGTCCGGGGGCCGGGCGGGGGCGCTGTCTTGTGCCAGCAACTGCGGCGCAGGGCGGTTGGCCTGCGCGCCATAGAGCGCCGGAGCGGAAATTGCTCCCGAAGCGGCTGCCAAGCCCTTTAAGAAATCACGTCGCTCCATTGCTTTGCTCCTCTTACGATCTAACGACCCTTTGCATGAGCGCTGCTCTCCTCTGACTCTGGCAGCGCAAACGCGAACCAGTTGTCGTTGGCCGCGACCAACAAATACTGACGTCCATAAAGTTCGTAAGTCATAGGCGCGTTGGTCACGAATTGGCCCAGGTTGACATGCCAGAGAGTCTTGCCCGTTGCCGGATCCATGGCGAGAAAATTACCGAACGAATCTCCGCCGAACAGCAGATTTCCCGCGGTCGTGAGCAGGCCGGAGATAAGGACGCCGCTCTTGTCACCTAACTCGTGGCTCCAGACAACCTTTCCCGTCTTGTAGTCGATCGCCATGGTCACGTAATCCGGCGGAGAGCGAAACCGGCCATAACCCGAGGTGGTGAAGTAAGCCCAGGTTCGGGCTGCGTTTACATAAATAAGGCCAAGCTTGGGATCGTAAGACGGCGACCACCAATTCGTCGCCCCAATGGGATAAGGAGAAACCAAGGCTCCCGGGGGGTTCGCGTCCTTAGCGTAATTCGGAATAGGCCGGCCCTGGGGATCGATTCCTTTTGCCCAGTTGGTCTCCGGCATAAACTTGGTCGTCAACAAGTGTTCGCCCGTCACCCGGTCGAGAAGAAAGAAATAGCCGTTGCGGGAAGCCTGCGCCAGTAGCTTGCGCTGCTTGCCATGGAACTCCCCATCAAAAATGATCGGCGTTTGGCCCGCATCGTAATCGTGGGTATCGTGCGGAGTGACTTGGTAGGCCCATACCAGCTTCCCAGTATCTGGATTGAGGGCAACGATGGAAGCGGTATAAAGACTGTCTCCTTCGGGAGTTGGGTGCGGAGGCCGGTCCATCGGTACTCCGTTGCCGGTCCCGAGATAATAGAGATTCAGTTCGGGGTCATACGTGCCCGTCAACCAGGGGAAGCCGCCACCTTTCGCCATGGTGGCGTCATCCACCCAAGTCTCCGAGCCTTTCGCACCCGGGTCCGGGTCCACCCACCATTTCCATTGCAGCTTGCCGGTTTCAGGATCCCGGGACTCCAGCCAGGCACGTATGTTGTCGTTGTTGCCCGGGCCGACAATGACGTGATTGCCAATGATCAAGGGTGAGGTGGCGGAAAAGAAATCCTGCTTCACGTCTGCGACCTGGACTCGCCAACGCTCAGTTCCATCTTTGGCGTTCAATGAGACCAGGTAGTTGTCGGGAGACATGAAATACAACCAGCTGCCATACATCCCGACGCCGCGGTTAGCCACATGGATAGCTCTGTTGTTCGGCCACGCATAGTGCCAGAGTTCCCGGCCGGTGAGCGCGTCCATGGCCCATACGTTGTCGGTAATGGTGAAATACAGAACCCCATCCACCAGGAGTGGAGTGGCCTTGATTCTTCGGCCTTCACTTGCCTGTTGCGCGTAGGATTCGCTTCCAAAATCTACGTGATGCGTCCACACCAGCCCGAGCTTATTGACGTTGGACGCGTTGATCTGTGAAAGCGTGCTGTAGCGGCGGCCCGAATAATCGCCGTTATAGGTAGGCCAGGTATCAGTCGGCGGCCGATGGAATGCCTCCGGGTCCAATGTCTGCGCGAACGCACACAGCGGCAGTAACAATAGGGAAGCCAAACACAAAATCGGCCGGTACTTCATTTGAGTGTCACCAGATACGCCAGGAGGTCGTGAATGTCTTTGTCGGTATACATCGGCAGTAACGCTTTGTGTGCGGCGAGGGGGTCGACTACGTCGACCGACTTGGTGCGATCGCGGGGCCAGGTGTGATAAACGCCGGCATTGTCCACCAGAGACACGGTGAACTCGTCCAGATACTCCAGCTTTCCTTGAACGGTCTGGCCCGACGGGAGCACCACGGTCACTTGGGAAGGCTTTGCTGGCGGTGTCAGAAACGATGTCGTTAACGCGAGTGGCTGGTCTTTGGTTCCAATATGCGCCAGGTCGCCAGTGGGAGAATGACAGGTGCTGCATTTTCCCGCGCCATTAAAATACGCGAGCCCGGCCTTTGGATCGCCTACCAGCAAAGCGGTTTCCGGAAGCCTGTGCCCGCGAACCTGTTGGATTCGATCATGCAGAAACGCGGAGATGTCTTGTACCTGTTGCGGCTCCAGCGTCGGGAAAGCAGGCATGCCGAGCGTCGGACGCCCTTGTTTAAGGAAAGGCCCAAGTGTATCTCCACCATGATCCTGAAAGACGAGGGGACTTCGCAGCAGGTTGGGCGCCTGTTCCGTTCCCGTCGCTTGTGACCCGTGACAGAACGAGCAACTGGAAGAAAAAATACCTTGGCCTCGGTCTGCGGCGGCTTTATCCGTAGCTGGCGCCGGGGTGGCGGCAGGGGCTTGAGCGGTTGCAGGTCTTACCGTCGTCACCCATATTCCAAGACATGTAAAGAGCAGCGCGGCAATGAACTCTGATCGCTTCTTCATGGACCAACCTCGGGGTAAGTTATCCGATTTACTCTGCCTGACTTATCGCAGAGCTGCGGGCGACCGAGATAGCACTCTCCCTCTTGATAGTTTGTTGACGATAAGTAAGTAGCGTCAAACTCACCAGGGTTCCCTTATGAACTAATTCCACAGATAAGCTGAGAGGGACACTATACCCGGCATTTGCGGGCTGTCAAGCGTCACCGCAGTTTGCGGCGAAAGCCTTTTGACAGACGCCCGAGACTCGGTGTACTGTCGTGTCGCTGACGACCTCACGCTATCAAACTAGTTCATAAGGGAACCAATCGGGAAGAAGCCTCATTTGCTTTTTCACGCTAAGTTCCCGAGACGCCTGGAGACGGAAATGAAGGTTCCTTTTTACTTTTTCACCATATTCCTTGGAATTATCCTTGCGGTTCACCTTTCCATGAACGGCAAAGTGGGTAGCGCGTTGGCCAATCCGCGTGTGGCTAATGGGCTCTTCTGGTGCGTCGGCGCCCTGACCGCCGTGCTCATAGGTCTTACCGGTTGGCGCGCAGGTGTATTGAGCGGATTAAAAGACGTTCACCCACTGTTGCTGACTGCCGGAGCGCTGGGTGCGTGCCTGGTATTCGCAATTGCCTGGCTGCTACCTCAGGTAGGCGCTCGGGCCATGTTCATCACGTTGATTGCCGGACAGGTGCTTGGGGGTATGATTCTTTCTCACTTCGGCTGGCTGGGTTCGCCGGTGCAACGGATCACACTCCCGAACATCGTGGGCGCCGTGGTCATGATATGCGGCGTGGTGCTGGCGACTTACGTCAGGGTGGATGCATAGTCGTGAAGAGGATCAAACTGGGGAATTCTGGTCTCGAAGTGAGTGCCCTCGCTATGGGCAGCGACTTGATTGGCAGCAAGATCGATCGCCAGACTGCGTTCAAGCTATTTGATTTCTACCGCGACAACGGCGGCACATTCATTGACACAGCGAACATGTACGCGTGTTGGCTGCCCGGCTGCAAAGGAGGGGAGAGCGAGGCCACGATTGGCGCGTGGATGAAGGAACGAGGCAACCGCAATGACATCGTAGTCTCCTCCAAACTGGCGTTCGACTATCCAGGGTGCCCCGGAGGCCTGACCGCGGTCGAGATCGAGCGCGAATGCGAGAAGACTTTGCACAGACTAGCGACCGATAGGATCGACTTGTACTACGCCCATCGCGATGATCGCGCGACACCACTGGAAGAAACCATGAAGGCATTTGACGGTCTCGTAAAAGCGGGTAAGGTGCGGGCAATTGGCGCCAGTAACCTATCTCCCTGGCGCATCGCGGAAGCGAATATCGTGAGCCGGACTAATAAGTGGGTGGAATACTCCGTAGTCGAGCAGAGATATACCTATCTCCGTCCTCGCCACGGCGCTGATTTCGGCCCGCAGATTTTCATGAGTGAAGACCTGAAAGACTATGCCCGGGAATACGGGGTCGCATTGATCGGCTATTCGATTCTGCTGCAAGGTGCGTATACGCGCGCCGACCGTGAAGTGCCGACCCAATTCGCCGGCCCTGACTCCGACGAGCGATTGACAGCGCTACGGGCGGTGGCGGCCGAGGCGGGGTGCAGCCCGTCGCAGGCCATCATAGCCTGGATGCGCCAGAGTCAACCGGCGATACTCCCTATCATTGCCGGCAGCAAAACCGGGCAATTGCAAGAGAATATCGCCGCCCTTGATGTCACCCTCAGCAGCGACCAGATGCGCCGATTGGATGAAGCCGGTAATCCTCACGTCAAGCAGGGGTGGATTCAGCCGACATAGTCCCGGCGGGAATGCGCGGTCCCCGCTTTGTCAAGCATGCAAACGTGACACAATAGAGACAGCATGGCTTGAGTGCGGGAGGTGCCGCGCTATGAATACCTTGAAGACTGCTTTTCTGCTGACTGCTCTTACCCTCTTTCTCATGTTGATCGGGGCTTATTTCGGCGGTCGCAACGGAATGGTCCTGGCATTTTTTATCGCCGCCGGGATGAATTTTTTCAGCTACTTCTACTCCGACAAGCTGGCACTCTCGATGTATCGGGCGCAGCCGGTCACGCGCGAACAGCTGCCGCGCGTGTACCAGATCGTGGAGCGCATTTTGCCCCGCATGGCGCTGCCCATGCCGAGGATCTATGTTATCCCCACTGAATCGCCCAACGCGTTTGCCACCGGACGCAATCCTAAACATGCCGCGGTCGCGGTAACCCAGGGCATTCTCAATCTCCTCAATGACGAAGAGCTGGAAGGTGTGCTGGCTCACGAGCTGGGGCATGTAAGGAATCGTGACATTCTGACCAGTTCTATCGCGGCCACGCTCGCCGGAGCCATCACCCTGCTGGCGCATTTTGGCGGTATGTTCGGCGGCGGCCGCGACGAGCGCGGCCGCGGTATCGGTGGCGGCGGAATCCTGATGATGATCCTGGCTCCGATTGCGGCGACCCTGATCCAGCTGGCCGTTTCCCGGTCGCGGGAATACGAGGCCGACGCTACCGGGGCCCACGTCACTGGCAACCCCTACGCCTTGGCCAGTGCGCTCCAGAAGCTCGACGCCTACTCCAAACGTCTGCCGATGCAAGCTTCACCGTCGACCGCGCACCTGTTTATTGTTGCCCCCTTGCTAAGCGGGGCGAGCTTAGCGAACCTCTTTTCCACCCATCCGCCGATGGCGCGCCGTATCGAGCGGCTCACCGGCCGGTCTCCCATGTAGTGCGATCGTTCCTATGAGAACCCTCTTTCACTCGTTGGTATACCTTGCCCTCGGCGTCTGGCTGGGTGCCCTGTTTTTTTTTGGCGCCGTTCTTGCCCCCATCGCATTCAATGAGCTTCCGCCGCTCTTTGGCCTACAGGGCGTGCATGCTGCCGGTCTGATCGTCGGGGGATCGCTGGTGCGCCTGCATTGGATAGGCCTGTTCTGTGGATTGATTTTTCTGGTCGTTATGGTCATGGCGCGGGCACACTACCGCAACATAATTCCGCAGTCGGTCCTGGTGCTGGTGATGATGCTGCTCACCGCATACTCGCAGTTCTCCATCATTCCGCGCATGGATACGGCGCGGGCTTCGATTGGGGGCAATGTGGATGCGGTCTCCGCCGATAATCCGGGCCGGCGGATTTTCGACAGCCTGCATCGGACATCCACCCGCGTGGAAGGTCTGGTCCTGTTGTGTGGAATCGCCGCGTTGGTAGCCACCGCGCATTGGTCCCGCCGGGAAATATGAGGACGATATACTGGCTTTATTGCGCCGCAAGGCCGGAACGCAACAAAAATCTCTGGCGCGCAAGCGCCGTTTGGCTGGACGGCGAGTCCCATGAAAACTGGCATTATCGGTCTGCCACAAGTTGGTAAGACCTCCCTGTTCAAAATCCTTACCCGGGCGAAGCTCGAAACGCCGGCGTACTCCAACCCACGCGAGGCCCATCTCGGCGTAGCCAAGGTTCCCGACGAGCGGCTGGACAAGCTCGCGGCGCTGTACAACCCAAAGAAAATTGTTTATGCCACAGTGGAATATGCGGACGTCGCAGCTATCGGTCAGGAAGCGCTCAAGGAGAGCGCCTTCCTCACTCACCTGCGCGACAATGACGCCCTGATCCATGTGTTGTGCGCGTTCGAAGACGACTCCATTCCCCGGGTCGGCGGCATCGACCCCCTGCGGGATATCAAAAACGTCGACTTCGACCTCATCTTCTCTGATCTCACCCAGGTGGAGAAGCGCCTGGAAAGACTGGAAAAAGACCTCAAGAAGATGCGTTCTCCCGAACTCGAGAAGGAGCACGCTCTGCTTTTGCGTTGCAAGCAGCAACTGGAGCAGGAGAAGCCGCTGCGCGAGATGGAAATGTCGGCGGATGAGAAGAAGCTGATTCGCGGCTTCATGTTCCTCTCGCAGAAACCGATGTTGTTCGTGTTGAATATTGCCGAGAGCACCACGCTGGGCACCGACCTGGAATCGGCCGTCGCGCGCTACAAGCTGGAAGAGGTTGCGTCGCGCCCCAACGCGGGAGCCACTGCCATTTGCGGCAAGGTCGAAGCCGAACTGGCCGAGATGAGCGATGAGGAAGCGGCTGAGTTTCTTTCGTCCTACGGGCTGGTAGAGAGCGGGCTTCGCCGTCTCATCCGCAAGAGCTACGAGTTGCTTGGCCTGGTGGCCTTCTTTACCGTCGGCGAAGACGAGTGCCGTGCCTGGACCATCCCCGTCAATTCACGCGCTCAGGAGGCGGCAGGGGCGATCCATTCGGATCTCGAAAAGCACTTCATCCGTGCGGAAACGATCCATTGGGACGCACTGCTGAGCGCGGGCTCCGAGGCAGCAGCACGATCCCAGGGAACACTGCGGCTCGAAGGCAAGGAATACCGCGTAGAAGATGGGGATGTCATGCACATCCGGCACAGCGGCTAGACGTGCTCAAAAGACTTTTCCATGTCCAATTTATCACTCTCGTTGGTACTGGGGCCTGGTGGCTGCGCTAGCCGACGTTTTCGGGGCTCTGATCCTGGTCCGCACCCATTGGGAGAAGCGTTACCTGAGATACTTCGTGGCCTTGGGAGCAGGTTTCATGCTCGCCGCCGCCTTGCTGGAGATGATTCCCGAAAGCTTCCGTCTTTCCTTCCGCTGGACCCCACTTTTGGTCTTAGGAGGCTACTGCCTCATCCACCTGCTTGAGCACACCATCACGCCGCACTTTCATTTCGGCGAAGAGAAATGTCACGGCGAATTTCTTTCTGCTCACACCAGCAACTCGGTCGTCGCCGGTCTCGCCGCCCACAGCTTATTCGACGGAGTGGCCATCGCGTCGGGCTTTGTCCTTTCCTCCTGGCTCGGCTGGATTATTTTCATCGCCATCCTGTTGCACAAGCTGCCGGAAGGTTTCACTGTCGCGTCGGTGATGCTGGCCAGCGGTCACAGCCGCGGCGCCGCGTTATCCTCGGCCGTGATCGTAGCCGCCGCCACGTTGGCGGGGGTGCTGGTGATTAACTTCTTTCCCGGTTGGGTACGTGCCGGCCTGCCTCTCTCCGCTGGAGTGGCCCTTTACGTGACTGCGACGGACCTGGTGCCGGAGGTGAACCGGGAGCCAGGGATCCGTATGGCGCTGGTTTTCTTCGCCGGGGTTGCAGCCTTCCTGGTCTGTAAGTCCGTTGCGGAAGGAGTTCTCCATTAACCTTTTGTTCCTGCAGCGAATCCCTGTTCCTTGGACGGGTGCCCCATGTTCGCCTCAGCGTACATGGGCCGAGAAAAACGGGGCGAAGCCCCTTCCAATGCTTCTACGCTGCTCTGCGGCGAAGGTTTTAGTGCAGGGGGCAAAAAGCATCGGAAAAAAATCGTTTTCGGCCCATGTACGCTCAGGCGAACATGGGGCACCCGTCCAGAACCTTAGACCGTGGTGAGTGAGATGAAATCCGCTCACTTCCCTCTCCGATTTACAAAGACCTCTACGCGGCCAGGCGGTCCCGCAGCGCCTTAACCCGGTCATGGGCCATCAGAATATGCCTCTGCTGCCGCATCAGCATCTCCCGCAACGGGAGGGGGAAATCTTCACTGGCGAGCGCTTCTTCATAGGCATGCTTGGCCTCATCCTCGCCCTTTTCCGCCGTAGCCAGCAATGCGTGGTCGCCACCGCCAAGCCGGGCCTTCAGCTCACCCCAGGCGCGATGCACTTTGCCCGCTGTGGAACTCGAGACCTTCACATCCTTGACCCCGAAATGGTGCAATTCATTCTCCAGTTCTGCGGCGAAACCCGCGCGAACCTGTAGTTCTTCACGGAATAGCTTGCGCGCTTCCGGGTCTTTCAGATTCTTTTCCAGCTCGATGAACCCCCGGTGCCCATCACGCAGGGTCTCAATCAGGTCCCGCAGTGTTTTTTCCGTTTTTTCAAGATTTTCCGACATTGTCAACCTGCCTTCTCCTCCCTCAGATGTCTGCCTTCCAGAAGGGTTGTGCCATGTATAGTGTGGTGGTTGCAGACTCGTGGGAAGGAACAACTGGGCTCAAATGAAGATCATAGTCTTCGGCGCCACCGGAAGTACCGGAAAGTTGATAGTCACCCAGGCGCTGGCTAAGGGACATGCAGTTACTGTTTTTGCTCGCAACCTCGAAGGACTGCCACAAGACCCGCATCTTAGGGTGATTCAAGGAGACGTGTTCGATTTCGGGGCGGTGGTAGACGCCATTCGCGGTCACCGTGCGGTTCTCTCCGCGCTGGGTGCCCGTACCCGGAAAAAATCTGACGTGCTCGCCAAAGCCATGCCTCACATCCTTGAGGGTATGCGCCAGGAGTATGTAAACCGGCTCATCGTGTTGGGCTCCGCAGGCAATCACCCGGACTGGGGCAAGTATCAGAATGCCCTCACCGTCATGGGTCTGTGGTTAGCTAAGAAGACAGTACTCAAACACCCCTTCATCGATCAGGCTGCGCAGGAACATCTGATCGCGGCCAGCGACGTGGATTACACCATTGTGCGCGCTCCGCGGCTCATGGACGGCCCGTTCACCGGTGCGTATCGAGTGTTGCCCGACGCGCTCCCGCCCGGCGCCCTGCGTATCAACCGCGCCGATGTCGCCGACTTTATGTTGCTGCAGTTGACGGATCCGCGATTCCATCGCCAGGGCCCCTACATCGGGTCAGGCGGCGATTGACGTCTAGTGCCCCAGGGCCTCGCTGGGCTGTTTTTTGCGTTTGGGTGGGCGGCGCATGATGAACGGCCAGGGAACCAGAACGGCCGCAACCACACTCAGCACCCAAAAAGCATTCTGATAGCTCAGCATGGACGATTGCCGCAGCAACTGTTGGTAGGCGTACCCAGCGGCTGCCGCTTTTGCCTGGACGGCGCTCTGTCCTGCAGCCATCAAGGCGTTCCTGGTCTGGGCGAGAAAATTCTCATAAGCCAAACTGCCGGGGATAAAGTTGGCTGCCAGCGCCGACTGGTGGGTCTGTTGGGTGCGCACGAGGAAGGTGGTCAGGAGCGCCGTGCCCATGCTGCCGCCGAAGTTGCGGGCGAAGTTTGAAAAGCTTGAAATCTGATTGTTCTTGCCCGCCGGTACCCCCACATAATTCAAGGTGCTAATGGGAATAAAGATGAATGACAATCCCAGCACCTGGAACACGCGCCACAACACGATGTGGCCAAAGCTCACGTTCAGGTCTAGCCGGGTCATGTTGTAGAGGGCAAGTGAGGTCGCCAGGAATCCGATTGAGACCATGAGGCGGGCGTCCATCTTTGATACCAGCTTTCCTGCCACCGGCATCATCACCATCAACACCAAGGCCCCTGCGGAGAGGGCCATGCCTGCTAGCTCCGCCGTGTAGCCCATCAATGATTGAAGAAATTGCGGAATCAGGACCGTGGTGCTGAAAAGCACCATGCCTAATATGAATTGAAAGCCGACGGCGGTGCCGAAATTGCGATTCTTTAATAGTTTCAAATCGACGATCGGATCCGGATGTCCCCACTCCCACCAAACAAAAAACGCCAGCGTCACCATGGCCAACAGAAAAGTCATGGTGATGGTACGGTCGCCGAACCAATCTTTCTCCTGCCCTTTGTCCAGGACGAACTCCAGGCAGCCCACGCCGATAGCCACCAGCCCTAAGCCCATTTTGTCGATGGGGCTGGCCTTGGCTCTTTCCTTAACCAGGTAGGGAGGGTCTTCCACCATCCGGTTGCTGAGCAGCAGAGAAAGGATGCCAATGGGAAGGTTGATGAAGAAGATCCAGTGCCAATTGAAGTTGTCAGTGATCCAGCCGCCCAACGTTGGTCCGATGGCAGGCGCGGCCACCACTGCCATGCCGTAGAGAGCGAATGCCTGTCCTCTCTGTTCCACCGGAAACGTATCCGCCAAGATGGCTTGTTCGCTCGGGGCCAGGCCGCCGCCCCCCAGGCCTTGCAGGATGCGGGCGAGAATCAAAATCGGCAGGGTCGGCGCCAGTCCGCAAAACAGCGAGCAAACAGTAAACAGCGCCACGCAGGTCATGTAAAAGCGTTTGCGGCCGAATCGGGTAGAAAGCCAGCCGGAAATAGGCAAAACGATGGCGCTCGACACCAGGTAACTGGTCAGGACCCAGGTAGCTTCTTCCTGACTGGCGCCCAGTGTTCCCGCCATATGGGGCAGGGCGACATTCGCGATCGAGGTATCCAGCACCTCCATGAACGTTGCCAGCGTGACCGTAAGCGCAATCAACCAGGGGTTGTGCTTAGGATGCCAGCCTTCCACGGAGGAGAGGTGCACCGGTTTGGCGGCAGGCTTTCGCTGCGGCTGTACTGTCGCTGTGACCAACGCTTATCCCGGGACCCACTGGAATTGTTTTTCTTGATTGTACGGAGGTTCAGAGCAGCAGCATAGCCCACCGAAGCGGCAGGGAGAGAAGAATCGGACGCAACCGGTTGCAGATTAAGAAAACAGCAGATCCATCCACGGCAAGCCCCACGGCAAGCCGGGGCAGGCGGGACAGGTCCACTACGCTACCCCGGGATTTCCTGTGGAACTTGGTGGCGTTGGCTGATCCCATGCGCCTTTCCATAAGAGAAAGGCGCACTCGCGGCTTTGTCCAGAACTGCGTGGCAGGAAATCCGCGTAGCGTAGTGGACCTGTCCCGCCTGCCCCGGCTTGCCGTGGGGCTTGCCGTGGAGGGACCTGCTGTTGCGTGCAACCAACCCTAAATGGAGACCAAACCTTTTCCTTTGTCCCAACATGCCCAGCCAGCGGGGGCCCGGCTAACTTTCCCCTAGTCCACCTGCTGCTTAGCTTTGTACCCGTCACGCGAAATGATGTCGTACTTCAGCGGGTGATGCTTTTCATCCTGCATCTTCAAAGGCTGGCCTTCATTGTCCACCAGCTCGACCCTGATCTTGCGATAGCTGCCGTCTTGTTTGGCGTTGCTCGGCGTGTAGGTCAACACGTACTGGTTGCGAATGGAATCATTGATGGAGTGAAAAATATCCGGCATCTCGCCCGCGAAACGGGGGAAAAACGACATTCCGCCGGTCATGCGCGCGAAGGTGGACATCTGGTTGTCGGCCTGCAAGTAGTCGATTTCCTTGGGGCCAAACATCCCGGTACGGGCGTTTCCGGTGATCCTTGCTGCTTGTCCCGTCCCGACGCTGAAGATGGTGACATTGGGAGTGGCCTTGATCTTTGCCAGCACCTTGTCCAGGTTGATTTTGCTGAAGGAATCGTACCCCGACCCAATGAGCACCAGGTACTTGCGCCCTTCAATACGGCTTAGCCGGTCGAGTGTCTGGTACACAGCATCGAACATGTCCGTCTCGCTAAAACCTGGAATCACCAAGGTATTCAAGGATTCGTAGACCAGCCGCTTGTCCTGGGTAAAGTCCGTAAGGATCTGGGTCTTAAGGTCATAGGTTACGACGGCGACGTAATCGTCCGGCTGCAGTTGCTGAGCAAAGGCGTACGCTGCATTCCTCATGTCGTAAACGAACCAGTAGTTGGTCGATGCAAATTCGCACAGCAGAACCGCCGTGATGGGCGCCTTGGTGCGCTGAAATCCGACCACCTTCTGCGGCACCCCATCCTCGTATACCCGAAAATTGGCCGGCTGCAGATTGGGGACGAACTCGTGCGTTTTCTGCAGCACGACACCCACATCGAGGGTTACCTCCGGAACATCCACGCGCAGCGAAAAATTCGTCAGCCCGGGAGGGTTCTTCACCTTCGGTTCGGGTGGCGGCGGGGGTACATCCGGCTTCTCGGCCTTCTTGGGAATGGCAATGGCGCCATTGTCACCGCCCGGACCGCCGGAATCGGGTGTCGACTGGTCGGGCTGCTGCTGGGGGGGATTCGCAGCCGGGGTGCTCGGCGAAGCCTGCCCCCGGCCGAACGGGCCCCGGTTGCAGCAGCCAGCAGGAGCGCCAGGGATGCAACGGTTAGCTTTTGGCGATTCCACTTCATCTAATACCTCGTAAGCTACAAAAATACAGGGTTGCGGCATTGCAGCCCCTATGCTCCGACGATAGGAACGTCTAATCTGTAGACGTGTCTACCAGCCGTATATCAACGCACTTTTCGGTTTTAGCCGCAGTTTTTGTCATTGCGGGCAGCTTGGTCGCCCAGGTCAGCCCGATTGCTCCGCCCCCGTCTGCCACGGCTGGAATCTACCCCTTATCAGACGTCCATCGCGGCCTCCATGGCGTCGCCTACACGGTCTTCGAGGGTACGCAAGTGGAAGCCATGGACGTGGAGATACTCGGGGTGCTCAAAAATGTCCTCGGCCCCGATCAGGATATGATCCTGGCGCGTCTCCACGGCTCCAAACCAGAGTACACCGGAGTGGTCGCGGGTATGAGCGGCAGCCCCGTTTACATCGATGGCAAGTTACTGGGTGCTCTCTCGTACAGAATCGGGCAGTTCAGCAAGGAGCCCATCGCGGGCATTACTCCCATCGCCGAGATGCTGGCGGTCAATGGGACGGCTGAGCCCGAGGTCCTTCGTGCCGGGTATGCTCCCATGTGGCAGCCCGGGTCCCCACGCCAGCATGATGACACGAACCCGGTAACGGCAACCGCCGACACCACCGACATTCATCCCATCGAGACCCCCCTGCTGCTTTCCGGCTTCAGCCCGGAAGCGGTCAAATTCTTCCAGGAACACGTTTCGGTCATGGGGCTTACCCCGGTTGCCGGGTTGGGCGGCAGCGCCCCCGATGACGGTAATGTTGATACTGCTCCGCTCCTTCCCGGGTCAGCAGTGAGCGCCCTGCTTGTCCGGGGCGATCTGGAGATCGCCGCCACCTGTACCGTGACCTACGTCGACCCCCACCAGGTGCTGGCTTGCGGACACCCCATCACCCGCTTCGGCAATGTTTCCATCCCCATGACCAAGGCCGATGTCGTGGCTACCCTGGCGTCACCGCTGAACTCCTTCAAGATCGTAAACACGACCCAGACCATTGGCGCCTTTACCGAAGATCGCTCCTCAGCCATACGAGGGGTGCCAGGCGAGTCGGCGCGCATGATTCCGGTGACGATCCATACCCATGGCGGTTTGCGCGATCGCACCTTGCATATCGAGGTAATTGACAACCCCGATATCACTCCGGGTGCGGTCATGGTTTCGCTCTACGAATCCTTACTCGAGACCAACAGCTATAGCGAGGAACTCACCTATGAACTGCGGGGTACCGTTGCCATCGATGGCTATCCGCTGCTTCATGTCGATTCCTTGATAGCGCCGACCGAGCAGTTGCCCTCGGCCTTGCGAGCAGCGCTTACCGTCGGGCAGCGCTTTCAGGCGGTCTATGGCAACTCAGCCCGCGTCCGTAACATACAGCGCATCGACCTGGATATCGATTCACTTCCCGGCCGCCGCAGCATCCAGTTAGAGCGAGCGCAGGCTGCGCAACCCGCGGCCCATCCCGGCGACACCGTCATGGTGGAAGCGACGTTGCGGCCGTTTCGTGGCGAGACCAAGAATCTTCGCATTCCCATTCAGCTCCCGGCGACCTTGAACCCGGGGCCTCTGCGGATCCTGCTCAGCGATGGAGCCACCCTCGACCGCTTGACCACCCACTCCTCTTCGAGCGAGGCGCCTTTGGAATTAAGCAGCATTATTCACCAGATGAATGCGGCTCACCAGGACGATCGCTTGTATGTGACCCTGCTGCTGCCCAATGCACAGGCGGTGGTCGATGGCCGAACCCTGGCGTCGATTCCCATTTCGATGGCCAACGTGCTGGAACCGCTCCGAACCAATCGTGGCATCTCGCTCAACGGCGAATCGGTGGTTCCCGTAACCTCAATCCCGGTAGAAGCCATGCTGAGTGGTATGCAGGTCGTATCCGTAGAAATCGAATAATGTAGACTTACGCGGGCCCTGGTTCTCAATTTCACTGCCAAGGGCAACGCTTTTATGCCACCCTTTCAAGGATTCGCCACGCATGCTGCTGGCGCTGAACTGCTCCCTTACAAGTACGATCCCGGGGAAATCAAACCCAACGAGGTAGAGATCGCCATCTCTCATTGCGGCATCTGCCGCAGCGACATCCATATGGTCGACAACGATTGGGGTATAAGCCACTATCCGTTGATCCCCGGCCATGAAATCATCGGCAAAGTCACAGTAACCGGAAGCTCCGTGCTGGGATTGAATTCGGGCGACCGGGTGGGCGTGGGCTGGCAGGCCAACTCCTGCGGGCATTGTGAGTGGTGCCTGCAGGGCGAGGAAAATCTGTGTGCCGACAGCCAGGGAACCTGTGTACACCGCAATGGCGGGTACGCTGACCGGGTGCGGGTCAACGCGCGGTTTGTGGTTTCTATTCCAGACGGCTTGGAGAGCGAGCGGGCCGCGCCTCTGCTTTGCGGTGGCATCACCGTCTACACTCCGATTCGCAACCATGGCGTCAATCCGGCCTCGCGGGTAGGGATTGTCGGCATCGGGGGTCTGGGGCACATGGCGGTACAGTTCGCCCATGCTTTTGGTGCGGAGGTTACAGCATTTTCCAGTTCCCCGGCCAAGGAGGCGGACGCCCGGTCGTTGGGGGCAGAGCACTTTGTAAACACGCGGGAAACCAAGACCCTCAAGAATCTTGCCGGCCACTTCGACTTCATTCTGTCGACCATTGAGGCGGACCAGGATTGGAATGCGTATGTCGCGGCGTTGCGTCCCCAGGGTAAGTTGTGTTTCGTAGGCGTCCCTCCCGGCGCACTGGGACTCCCGGTCTATCCTTTGGTTGCCGGCCAGAAGGTGATCACCGGCAGCCCCGGTGGAAGTCCGCGCATGATCCGTGAAATGTTGCGCGTGGCCGAACGCCACAAAGTGCAGGCCATTACCGAGCGCTTCGCCATGTCTAAAGCAAACGACGCCATGACCAAGGTAAAGAAGAACCAGGTGCGTTATCGTGCGGTGCTGGCCAACTAAGGCAAAACTTTAGAATCCGTGTGTGAACCAAAACAGGACTGGATCATCCGATCCCTTTAGCCACTAAAACTCTGCATTTGGCTTGTGCCCCATTTGTGGTGAGAAATACAGGCTAGTAGACTCGGTTCAGAATGATGCCTCGCGTCGTAATAGCAAGTCTGTTGGCTCTGATTATTTATCCTCACGTTGTCTTGGCCCAGGGAACTCGTCTTTGGGTGCAAACCCGCTACGAGGAATTTGAAAAAGGTCAACCCGAAAACACCGCCATCGCCAGCCGTGGATACCTCGAGGCTGGGCCCGCGCTGCGCTCGGTACTGTCCACGCCGTCGACCTATATCTGGGATGTAGCTTCGGATAGCCAGGGAAACGCGTACGTGGCTACCGGTTCGCCGGCGACCGTGCTCAAAGTCACACCCGCGGGCGTTGCAACCAAGTTATTTTCCACCAAAGAACTTACAGTACAGGCGATCCGGCTGGGCCCGGACGGCTCGGTATATGCGGCCACGGTGCCAGGAGGCAAGGTCTACCGCATCAAGCCTGGCCAGTCTGGCATCGACGAAAGCAATGCCACTGTTGTCTTTGATTCCGCAACCGCGGCTCGCAATGCGGGTTCAGCGAAGCCGGGCGATCCGGCGCGATACATTTGGGATCTGGCGTTCGATGCGCACGGTGCGTTATACGTTGCGACCGGTGGACCTGCTGCGATCTATCGCGTGGACGTATCGACAGACACCCCACATACGGAGATCTTCTTTGAGAGTGACGAGCAGCATATCCGCTGCCTCTTGTTCGAGCCAAACGGGGATCTGATCGCGGGGAGTGACGGAGGGGGGCTGGTCTACCGTATCGGCAAGGACCGCAAAGGCCTGGTCATCTACGACGCGCCCAAGCGTGAAGTGACCGCTTTGGCCGAATCTGCGGATGGCCGCTTGTACGTCGCCGCTGTCGGAGAGAAGACGAAGAGCGCTTTGCCCCCATTGCCGGTGCAGGGAATAGCGGTGGCCACCGCTACCATTACCATCGTGACCCCAGGTTCGGTTCAGGCTTCGAGCAACAACGGCCTTATTCCCGATGGTTCGGAAATAGACGAACTGAGCCCCCAGGGAGTTCCGCGCAAGTTGTGGGCTACCCGCGATGACGTAGTTTATGCCCTGCACGCGACACCCCAGGGACTTCTTGCCGCCACCGGCAATCGGGGCCGAATCTATCGTATTCACGAGGATGGGTCCTACCTTGACTTGGCTCATGCCGCAACCGGGCAGGCAACGGCTTTTGCCCCCGCGCCGGATGGACTTTATGTAGCCACCAGCAACACCGGCAGGCTGTATAAGCTGGAAGGCCAACCCTCGCCTCAGGGTACCTACCTGAGTGATGTCCTTGATTCAGGTGTGTTTTCCCAGTTTGGCCGCATGGAAGTAAACGCCGATGGCAGCAACGGCACTTATGAGATTTTCGCCCGTTCCGGTAATGTGGAAAACCCGGAACGCAATTGGAGCGAGTGGCGCAAGATTACTCCGAATGCCGGCTCTTCCGGTGTCCCTGCCGCACGGTTTGTTCAGTGGAAGGCAGTCCTTCAGCCGGGGGCTCGGGTGGATTCGGTAGGCATCAACTATCTGCCCGTGAACATTGCCCCGGTGGTAGATGAGATCGCCGTTGAGCCGGGTGCGAGAGCCAATCAGCCTCCGCAACAGACAGGCCAGGCGCAGCAGGTCACCATCAATCTGCCCTCAGCCCAGAACGCCCTCAGCTACACCCAGGACCCCGCCACAGCGCCCTTGACCGCGGTCCGGGACCGTACCGCTGTGACCGTGCGCTGGTCCGCGCATGACGACAACGGCGATGAGCTTATTTTCGATGTTTACGTCCGTGGAGACGGCGAGAAGAATTGGCGCTTGCTCAGGTCTCGCGTGAATGAACGTTTCTATTCTTTCGATTCGATCCGCATTCCCGATGGTGGTTACCGGGTGCGGGTAGTGGCCAGCGATGCTCCTGCGCATACCTTGGGTGATGCTTTGTCGGGCGAACGGGAGAGCGACCGTTTCATGATCGATACCACGCCACCTGTGCTTACGGCTCTCCAGGGAACCTTGCAGTCCGGCGTGCTTCATGCCAGCTTCGTGGCCACCGACGCAACTTCGCCGATTGCCCGCGCAGAGTACTCGCTCGATGCCGGCCGATGGCAATTTCTAGAGCCGGTAGGGAAGCTCTCTGACTCCTTGAGCGAACATTATGATTTCAATGTTCCCCTCGCAGCTATTCTCGTACGATCAACGCCGGAAGAGCCCGAGAACGCCCCCCCGCCTGTCACTGACCCGCACGAGCATATTCTTACTGTTCGCGCTTATGACCGGTACGACAACGTGAGTGCGGCTAAGACCGTAGTCCACTAAGCATCATGCGCTTCGAGCTGTTTGTCGCTGTTCGCTACCTGAGGGCGAAGCGCCGCCAGGCGGTGGTCGGCGTGATCACGGTCATCTCAATTGCCGGGGTCGCGGCCGGCGTTGCTTCCCTGATCGTTGCCCTCGCTATCACCAATGGCATGCGCCGCGATCTTCAGGACCGGCTGCTGGGCTCGACGGCTCATGTCCAGTTGATGCGCGTAGCCAGCGATGGCATTCGCAACTGGCGCCCGCTGACGGCGCGGCTCGAACAGCTACCCCACGTGAAGGCGGCAGCGCCGGGGCTGTATGAGCAGGTACTCATCTCTCGCGGCGCGCGCTCTGTCGGCGTGTTGATCGAGGGCATCGTCCCCCATCAAGAACGCCGTGTGAGTGACCTGCTTTCCAATGTGACCATGGGCAGCGCCGCGGCACTTGAACCACGGCCGCGGGACACCGAAGGTAACGCCACTCCGCCCATCGTGATCGGCTACGACCTGGCGGACACCATCGATGCCAAGGTGGGTACTAGGGTCCTGGTTACTAGTCCGCAGGGGGAGCTGACTCCTCTCGGGCTCATTCCGAAGTATCGATATTTTCAAGTGGTTGGTATCTTCCATTCGGGCTTCTATCAGTACGATTCGATGATGGCTTTCACCAGTCTTGCCGATGCGCAACGTCTCTTTGGCGAGCCCGACGTGGTATCGGTCATCTCTTTTAAAGTGGATGATCTTGATCGCGCCGACCAGATTGGACGCACCATCGAGCAGGCCGCCGGACCGGGGTTCCTGACCACGAATTGGATGGAACAGAACCGTCCGCTCTTCCGCGCGCTCCGGCTCGAACGGATCGTCACCTTTATCGTCATCAGCCTGATCGTGTGCGTTGCCGCTCTCAACATCCTCACCGCGCTGACCATGATGGTGATGGAAAAAACCCGTGACATTGCGGTTATGATGTCATTCGGGGTCCAACCGCGCCAGATCAGGACGATCTTCCTGTTACAGGGGCTGCTCATCGGATTCACGGGAACAATTTTGGGCTTGATCGCCGGTTACGCTCTCTCCTGGATCGGTGGCCACTACCGCTTCATTCATCTCAATGCCGAGGTGTATTCCATCGACTATCTTCCCTTCGCCGCCCGCTGGACGGACGGGCTGATCGTGGCCGCAGTTTCTCTGGCGGTGTCGCTTTTTGCGACTCTTTATCCCTCCCATTCTGCCGCCAGGGTGTTGCCCGCTGAGGCTCTCCGCTACGAATGAAGCTGAACGGAATCGAAGCTCGTATCTTTTGCATCAAAGAGATGAGCGTTTTTCGCGGTTAGGTAACCAATCCAGAACAGGAGAGTGAACAAGGGTACTAATGTACTTTGAAGCAACCCGATCACAAACTCTCTTCCGTAGAGGGGTGTATTAGTGATACATGAAGATAGGTCAGGATTGACTACCGATCTCAGAGGGCGATGAATGGAACTGGGCGTACCCGCAGACGAAGCCACCGCAGGCCGCCTGGGGACGCGCGGCAGCCTCCCAGGCATGCCCATACCAGGCCCTGCTTTGCCCGCTATCGTTGACGTGCGCGATCTGCGTAAGGTGTACGGGCGGCTGGTTCTTTTTGAGGCGATCAGCTTTCAGGTCAAAAAGCAGGAGATGCTGGCCATCGTTGGCCAGTCGGGCGCCGGCAAGAGCACCTTGTTGCACATACTCGGAGCACTTGATACAGCATCCGCGGGTGAAGTATACTTTCACACAACACTCCTGCGATCCTTGACCCCCGTTGAGGCAGCGGATTTTCGCAATCGCGAGATCGGCTATGTCTGGCAGTTTCACTATCTTCTGCCGGAGTTTACAGCCGCCGAAAACGTCGCGCTTCCCCTTCTGGCGCGAGGTAAGTCAAAAAAAGAGGCATTGCAGGAAGCGGTTCACTGGCTTGACGAGGTGGGACTGGCAGAACGGTCGACCCATCGCGCAGGCGAGCTTTCCGGCGGGGAGCAGCAGCGAGTTTCCATTGCGCGCGCGCTGATCACCAAGCCTAAACTTTTGCTGGCCGATGAGCCAACAGGAGATCTGGATGACCAGACTGCGGAAGCCCTGTTTAGCCTGATAGAACGCCTGCATGCAAGCTATGGCCTCACCTCGATCCTGGTGACCCACAATATGCCCCTTGCCAGGCGTTGTGAGCGGGTATTGCGGTTAGCCCACGGACGGGTGGAAGAAGTGTCTCCGCTGGGGGTTTGAGCGGGGGTACGGTAAGACAACGGGCTTACCCCAAAAGGGTGACTCGTGACAGTGGGTGGACCGATATAAGATTGGCATCAGCTTATATTCGCCCAGCCGAGTGGTTTTCCCGGCGCTCATGGCTCTGGGAAGATGGAACAGGACGAAAGTTGCCGTTGGCGTTGAGAGTGGCGTTCCGGGGCAGCTTTTAAGGGGGAACATGTTCGAACGGTATACAGAAAAGGCGCGGCGCGTCATCTTCTTTGCACGGTATGAGGCCAGCCAGTTTGGTTCCCCATATATTGAGACAGAGCACTTGCTGCTTGGTCTTTTGCGTGAGGATAAAGCGCTGACAAATCGCTTTCTCCGCTCCCATGCTTCGGTTGAATCCATCCGGAAACAGATTGAAGGTCATACTACGATTCGGGAGAAGGTTTCTACTTCTGTCGATCTGCCTTTGTCGAACGAGTGCAAGCGGGTGCTGGCCTATGCGGCGGAAGAGGCAGAGCGCCTGTCGCATAAGCATATTGGTACGGAGCATTTGCTGCTGGGATTGCTGCGCGAGGAAAAGTGCTTTGCCGCGGAGATATTGCACGAGCGTGGGCTGCGTCTGCTCGCCATACGTGAGGAGTTGGCGCGAGCAACGCAGGAGAAGGCTCCGCCTTCCCAGCGGAATCGCGAATCCAGCCTGTTGGTAGAGTTCTCGCGCGATCTGACCCAGGCTGCAATGGACAATCAACTCGATCCGCTGGTCGGCCGGGATCAGGAACTCGAGCGTGTGGTGCAGATCCTGTGCCGCCGCACCAAGAACAACCCGGTGCTCATCGGCGAGCCTGGAGTGGGTAAGACGGCCATTGTCGAAGGGCTTGCGCAGCGCATCTCTGACGGCGAAGTGCCCAGCTTCCTTGCCGACAAGCGTGTATTGGCTCTCGATCTGTCGCTCATCGTAGCCGGAACCAAGTACCGCGGCCAATTTGAAGAGCGGCTCAAGACCATCATGAAGGAGTTGATGGAGAATCAGAATTCCATCATCTTCATCGATGAGCTTCACACCCTGGTGGGCGCAGGCTCCGCCGAGGGTTCGCTGGACGCGGCCAACATCCTGAAGCCGGCCCTTTCTCGCGGCGAAATTCAGTGCATCGGTGCAACCACACCGGCGGAATATCGCAAGTCAATCGAGAAAGACCGGTCACTTGAACGGCGTTTTCAGGCGGTCAAGGTGCCGCCTCCGAACGAAGAAGATGCCATCAAGATCATCATGGGGATCAAGGACCGCTATGAGAAGTTCCATGCGGTCAGCTATACCGATGACTCGATTCACTTCGCCGTTTCTCACTCCAACCGCTACATTCCGGATCGGTTTCTGCCCGATAAGGCCATCGATCTGATCGACGAAGCGGGAGCGCGCGTAAAGCTGCGCCAGACCTCGCTGCCGGAAGAGATCACCGAGGTGCAGAAGCGGATCAAGTTCATCGTGCATCGCATGGAAAACGCGATCGCCAACCATGAATTTGAAAAGGCCCGGTTCTACTCCGACGAGGAGCGTAAGGAGCGCGAGAACCTGCGCGCCCTGCGCGACAAGTATCATCTCGATGACTCGACCGCTGGAATTGTAGGGCGCGAGGACATTGAAGATGTGGTCAGCCGTTGGACCGGGGTTCCGATTACCTCAATAAAAGAAGAGGAAACCCAAAAACTGCTGCGGGTGGAAGAAGAGCTGCACAAACGCGTAATTTCGCAGGACAAGGCCATCTCCGCCTTGTCTCGCGCGATTCGCCGCTCCCGTGCGGGCCTCAAGTCGCCGAATCGTCCTATCGGTTCGTTTCTGTTCCTCGGGCCGACCGGTGTAGGCAAGACGGAAATGGCGCGCACTCTGGCCCAGTTTCTGTTCGGCAGTGAGAAGGCTCTCATCCGCTTCGATATGTCGGAGTTCATGGAGAAGCACTCGGTCTCCAAGCTCATCGGTTCGCCTCCGGGCTACGTGGGCTACGAGGAAGGTGGCCAGCTCACCGAACGCGTGAAGCGTTCGCCTTACTCAGTCGTCCTGTTGGATGAAATCGAGAAGGCGCATCCTGATGTGTTCAACATCCTGTTGCAGGTCTTTGAAGACGGTCAGCTCACCGACGGTCTGGGCAACACGGTGGACTTCAAGAACTCGATCATCATCATGACCTCCAACATCGGCGCCCGGCACTTGCAGCGCAAGCAAGGCTTGGGCTTCCAGTCCGATCGGGAAGATCTGCTGATGGACAAGATGGAAGAACTGGTCAAGAACGAGGTGAAGCGGACCTTCAATCCAGAGTTCTTGAACAGGTTGGATGAAGTCATCATCTTTATGTCTCTCTCGGATGCGGATCTGATCCAGATTCTGGAGTTGCTGGTTCAGCAACTGAATTCCAATCTGATTCAGAAGGCGATCACGCTCTCGGTGACCGAAGATGCCAAGAAGTGGATTCTTGATAAAACGCTAGTCGACCGCACCTACGGTGCAAGGCCATTGCGCCGTGCACTGCAGCGCTACGTCGAGGATCCGTTGTCCGAAGCCTTGATCGCTGGGGGCATCGCAGAGCGTCCTGCCTTCCTCGAGGTTTACCTCGAAAACAACCAGCTCTTCTACCGCCCGGTAAGCGAAGTGGGAGAGGACAAGTCAACGGGCATCCTGCTCTTCAGCAACTAACGTCGTTAGCAAAAGGCCGGGGCCAAAAGCCCCGGCCTTTTTGCGTCTGCAGCTCGACACGGATTCGGTACAAATGCCCTCGGTAAAAATCGAAGGGTGCCCCAGCCTGCCCCGGCGTGCCGTGGGGTCTCGCTTTTGAGGCGCTTGACCTGCTGCTATGACGAGGCCCGGAGCGCCGGCAGTCCAAAGGTCAGCCCAGCCCGGGAGGGCTGGGTACCCATTTGAGGCCATTGAATAGACAAAATCGGTTGTTATGACCATAATGGTCATAACGATCATGGTGCTCAGCTGGAGGTGTATGTGATCAAAGAGGTCAGCGCCGTTAACTTTCGCCAGAATCTGGGCGAGATGCTCAACCAGGTGCAGTATCGCAATGAGAGCATCGTCATCAAGAAAGATGGCAAACCAGTCGCGGCTCTGGTCGATGCCGAATTATTTGCCCGTATCCGCCGCATGCGCGACCGTTTCGATGCACTGAGCAATCGGATCGCTGAGGCATATGGTGAGTTGCCAGTAGAAGAAGGCCTCGCAGAGATCGATACTTTGGTGGCGCAAAATCGAGCGAGTTGATGGCCGGTTTGAGGGTGGTCTTGGACACCAATGTTCTGGTTTCGGGACTGGCCCATCCGGCAAGTATCCCCGGGCACATCGTCAGTAGCTGGCGCAACGGCGGATTGGAAGTGGTGTTGTCGCGTTTCATTCTGGACGAGTTTGCCAATGTGCTACCACGTCTATCACGCATAAAATTGAGTTCCGCTGAAATTCGGGATATGGTCGACAGTCTCATGTTCCTTGCTGACGTGGTCGAGCCAGATGTGGAACGGGAGCCCACCCTACGCGATCCTGCGGACCAACAAGTGCTCGGGACTTTGCGCGCATCGCGTGCTGATTACTTGATCACCGGGGATAAAAACTTGTTAGTCCTTGCTGGAAACTACCCCATCGTTACACCGGCCATCTTCTGGGCCCGTCATGGCTAAATGGAAAGTGCGTCCCGTCTGACTCTTACGATCCGCAACGGGAGGCTCAGCTTATGACCCTAAGAGCCCGCTAGGACAGGAGTAATTCAATATCTTCCCGAGTCAGGTCGCGGATAAGGCTGTTATCCGCGCCGATGATGGCGTCAGCCAGGTTTCGCTTGGTCTCCTGCAGTTGCAGGACTTTCTCTTCGACGGTGTCGCGGGCAATCAAACGATAGGCAAAAACCTGGCGCTCCTGGCCGATGCGATGTGTGCGGTCTACAGCCTGAGCTTCGACAGCGGGGTTCCACCAGGGATCGAGAATAAAGACATAGTCGGCCGCGGTCAGGTTCAAACCCACACCGCCGGCCTTCAGGCTGATGAGGAAGAGACTGCAGCTGTCGTCCTGCTGAAAACGCTCGACCCGTGCCTGGCGGTCGACTGTCTTTCCGTCGAGATATTCATATTCGATTCCATCGCTTGCAAGATTTGCGCGAACGATGGCAAGCAAACTGGTAAATTGCGAAAATACGAGCGCCTTGTGACCTTCATCGATGACCGCATGCAACTGCTCCATCAGAACACCGAGTTTAGCGCTCGGGTCTTTTACCAGTTTGCGGTCCACCAGCCCTGGATGACAGGCTGCCTGGCGCAGGCGCAATAGCGCTTCAAGCACCTGTATCTTCGACTTCCCGATGCCTTCCACGCCGATCTTTTGCAATAACGCCCCGCGATAGTGGTCGCGTAGTTCGTTATACAGGGCGCGCTGGCGGGTCTCCATCTCGCAATAGATCGTCTGCTCGATCTTTGGCGGAAGTTGCTTGGCAACCTGCTCTTTCGTGCGCCGCAAAAGAAATGGGCGCAACGCGCGCGAGAGCAACTTGCGAGTTTCCCCGTCAGGATCCCGCTTGGATGCACTGGCGAGCGGAAATGCCCCCGAGGTTCCCAGCATGCCGGGGTTGAGAAATTCGAAGAGCGACCAAAGCTCCCCAAGATGATTCTCGACCGGTGTCCCGCTCAGCGCCAGTCGATGATTGGCGCGCAGCAGGCGGGCTGCCTTTGCCGATTCGGTGTTTCCGTTCTTGATCGCCTGCGCCTCGTCGAGAATCACGTAGTCAAAAACTTTGTCTTTAAAGTGCAGAGCGTCACGGCGTAGCGTTCCGTATGTGGTGAGGATAACGTCGTAGAGGGAAAACTCATCCTTCTCGCGTGCATTGCTGCGAGCCGTTCCGGTGTAATCCAGCACGCGAAGCTGCGGAGTGAATCGCTGAATTTCCTGCTTCCAGTTGAAGATCAGCGATTTGGGAACCACAACCAGCGATGGCGCCTCAATCTTCGCTTGCGTCCGCACTTCGCGCCGGCTCTCCAGCAGGGCAAGCACCTGCGCGGTCTTACCTACGCCCATATCATCGGCAAGGCAGCCGCCAAATGAGAACTGCCGCAGGAAGTGCATCCAGCCCAGGCCTTCCCGCTGATAGCCGCGCAAGCACCCATTAAAACCGGCCGCTGTTCTGCGGGGCCGATCGATGCAAACTGTGCCAACTCCTTGCGCACACGTCTGAAGGCTTCATCGCAATCCACGGTAGGCTGCGTCGCTAGCAGGGCATCGAGAACTCCAGCTTGGCTGGGGCGGAAACGAATGTGATCCCCGTCAGCGTCGCCCAGGGTGGCCACATCGCCGAACCGGCGCAGCCACTCCTCCGGCAGCAAACCGAAAGAGCCGTCATCGAGCGTCACCATCGTTTCTCCTCGTTTGAGCGCCGCCAGCAACCGCGGCAGTGGGGCCGTAGTCTCTCCGTATTCGACCGCACCGTGGAGCTCGAACCAATCCACACCGCTGGCGACGGAAACGCTGCCCTTGCCAGGCTGGCGGAACAGCTTACCTGCCGCAGTGACCAGCCAACCCGACTCCGCCAGAGCGCGCACCGCCCGCGGCAGCTTGTTAGGCGTAAGGCTCCACTCTTCGTTCCCGGGCCACGATCCAGCGGTAAACCGTAAGCCGGCTTCCTGCATTTGCTCCACAGCGGCTTTTTCGAACACGCTGTCGCGTCGTAGGAACCGGCGCCCGGATGCGTCGTAGATGCCTCGCGATAGCGTCTTTTCCGCCACCGAGCGGCCGTCATACTCAAAGGACAACTCCGCTGTCATGCGCGGGTTAATTCTTCCGTAACTCTTAGCGGGCGCTGAGATTTTGAGGCATGGCCGTGGAGGGAGCACGACTTCTTCATATCTCCATTCCTCGGGCAGATCCAATGCGGGCAGCGCTGGTGAGCCCAGCAGACTACCAAGAAACTCCTCCCGTTCCTCCTCCGGAACTACGATAGAGCCGTGCTTGCGTAGACCTGTAATCCAGGCAATCGTCTCACTGTCAGCCAGCCGTGCGACACAGTCCCGCGTAACGAGGATGGCGCCAGATGTTGCCAGCAAGGGCTCATTCACCGCCATCCGCCGCTCCCCGCGGCGAAAGTCTCCGGTCATTTGCCATCCGTTCTGTTGGCTTCCGCGGATCTCCAGAACAAATCTCCAGGACTCCCCATCGTCCCACTGGAGCGGCAGCTTCTCGAGTTCATCCTGGGCGAAGGGAAGAAAGCAGCGTCCAGTTCCCAGCACCCTGGGCAGCACGGTTTGCGCCATCAGTGGCGAGAGTGAAAAGG
Organism: uncultured Acidobacteriaceae bacterium; assembly: GCA_963717225.1. Taxonomy (GTDB): domain Bacteria; phylum Acidobacteriota; class Terriglobia; order Terriglobales; family Acidobacteriaceae; genus PALSA-350. The sequence continues at coordinate 1,322,721 of CAVQWB010000019.1, forward strand.
AGTCGGGACCACGATCGTAGGTCTCGTAATAACCGTAGGACTGGTAGGGATTCGCTCCAATCAGCAGGGTCAAAATCTCGCGGTCTTCTTGAAGAGGCAGAGTCGCAATGCGTCCACGAGGTACCGGGCATGGTTTGGGAATATTCCTCAATCCACCCTCTTTGGTGCGCCCCCGGGAAGCAATGCCGAGCGTCAGGGCGCCCGTGGCGCTACTCTTGTCGACGTCCAGAATGTAGACGAGTTCCGAGCGTGCGGGCCATGTTGGCGCACCGGCTTGATTGGGGGCCGCAGTCTCCGTGATCCGGCTTAACTGCGCCTTCCAGGCCGGCAGCCGGACAGGTGGAGAGATCCGCGTTACCTGGTGGATTTGGCGGAGTTGCTCTGATCGGTCGAATTTTTCGATTCGATCGCTATTATCGATTTCGAGCGGTGCGGATAGCCCGCTCCCGCCTTCCATGGTCGTGCTGGGTCTGCTGGGTTCCAATTCCGAAGTGCCACGCGTTACCTCGGAGAGATATCCCTGCTCCTCTGCTTCGAGGATCGTGGCCCATATATGCTTGCAACGATTGCCGTGCTCCTCGAAAAAGGGGCAGTCACACCGGACCGCCAACTTGCCGTTCGACCACTTGAGCGAGACATCATACAGCTCCGACCCTTGAACCCTTGCGCCTACTTCGGTAGGCGAGCCCATGCGAATCTTCACTCGCTTTCCCATGAAGTATTTTTCGCCGCGATCTCTCGATGAAGCACTAAACCCCTTCGCCAGGACCGCAGGGAGTTGGGCTCGCAAGCCATTGCTTAAATGATTCACTCGTTCATTCTAGTGAACCTCTAGCGGCAGCAGACAAAGTACGTGGTGGATATCGCAGAAAGACCATATGCCACCAGGCTCTCCTTTTCCCAGAGCTCGTGCGCTTACAATTTGCTTAGAAAGCGCAAGAGGAGCGTCTCCTGAAACAAGTCCGGGTTATCGATTCTCATACCGGCGGCGAGCCTACGCGAACCGTCATCGAAGGCGGTCCTGACCTCGGCAGCGTCGACCTGCAGCAGCGTCGCCTTCTGTTTCAGAAGGATCACGAAGCCTTCCGCCGGGCTCTCGTCACCGAACCTCGTGCTTCCGAAGCGGTGGTGGGCGCATTGCTTTGCGAACCCACCCACGGAGACTGCATTACGGGCGTCATTTTCTTCAACAATAGCGGATGCCTGGGCATGTGCGGGCATGGAACCATCGGTGTCGTAGCCACGCTCGCATACCTGGGCAGGATCCGGCCCGGGCACCACCGCATCGAGACGCCAGTCGGCATCGTGGGAACCACCCTGAACGAAGACGGCACGGTAACGTTTGAAAACGTACCCAGCTACCGCTGGGCTGCTGCAGTCAACGTCGAAGTTCCCGGGTATGGCACGGTGACCGGCGACATCGCCTGGGGTGGCAATTGGTTTTTTCTGATCAAGAACCACCCCTACACGATTGCAAGAGCCAACCTTGACCAGCTCATCCATTTCACGTGGCAGGTTCGCCAGGCGCTTACCGCCAACGGCATTCAAGGCGCGGAGGGCGCTGAGATCGACCATATCGAACTCCATAGCCCTGGGTCATCGCCGGCCGTGGATAGCCGCAACTTTGTACTGTGTCCAGGCAAAGAATACGACCGATCGCCTTGCGGCACTGGAACCAGTGCCAAGCTGGCCTGCCTGTATGCTGAAGGCCTTTTGGCTCCAGGCGAGATCTGGCGGCAGGAGAGTGTAATCGGCAGCCTCTTCGAAAGCCGCATCGTTCTGCGAGACGGGCACGTCCTGCCAACCATCACGGGGTCTGCTTTTATTACCGCGGACTCGACCCTCATTCTTGACCCACGTGATGCTTTTTGTTGGGGCATCCCGGCATGATCAGGACATTTGACGCAGTGATTGTTGGTGGTGGAATTGTGGGGGCTGCATGTGCCCTGGCTTTTTCCCGGCAAGGGATGCGCCTCGCGCTAGTGGAATCCGGGGAAATCGGCGGATGCGCCACCGCCGCGGCGATGGGCCATATCGTCGTCCTCGACGACTCGCCGGCCCAACTGGCGTTGACCCGCTATTCGCAGCTGCTATGGCGGCAGATGGCGAACACGCTACCTCCGGTCGCGGAATACACCCAGCGCGGCACCCTCTGGGTGGCGGCCGGCGATGAGGAAATGCAGGAGATCTGTAGCAAACACGGTGCCTATACTCGGAATGGAATCCCCTCTGAAGTGATCCCCGGGGAGGCGCTCGCGTCCACTGAGCCCGCTTTGCGTCGCGGCCTCGCCGGAGGACTTCTGGTTCACGAGGACGTGGTCGTATCTCCGCAGCCGGCCGCCCAATTTCTGTTCCAGCAGGCGCTTGCCGGCGAGGTAACTCTGGTTCGAGGAACGGCAGCTTCCATGCAATCCGGCACAGTCCGCCTCAATAGCGGGGACGAACTTCACGCGCCCATTCTCATCAACGCGGCGGGTGAGGGGGCTCCCGCGTTGACGCCTGGACTTCCAGTGGCTATGCGTAAGGGCCATCTGGCGATCACCCATCCTTATCCAGACTTTCTACGTTATCAGGTCGTCGAGCTCGGATACCTGAAGAGTGCTCACGTCACAACCACTGATACCGTGGCCTTCAACGTTCAACCAAGGCAAAATGGGCAGCTGTTGATTGGTTCTTCGCGTCAGTTCGGCGTCGAGGGTAGGGAAGTGGATGGCGGAATACTCGCCCGTATGTTTGCCCGCGCTACAGAATACCTGCCGGCGTTGCCGTCACTCTCCGTTGAACGCACCTGGACCGGTTTTCGCTCCGCCACCCCAGACAAGCTGCCGTTGATCGGCCCTTCCGCAGAAGACGAGACCCTTTTTCTCGCCACCGGACACGAAGGTCTGGGTATCACCACCTCGCTTGCAACCGCGCAGCTTCTGGCGGACTTCATCGCAGGAAGAACATCGGCTATCCCAATCGAGCCCTACGCACCCTCGCGGAGAACTCTGTCCTGACCACGGATCGTTTGGGGTTTTCGCGAGATGTGGGATGCCGCGGCTGTCCTGGCCACTTTTCGGGTGCAACATGCATGATCCTGCTCCATTGGTAGACTGGTATAGGCGACTAACTCGCAAAGGAGCACACCCTGGAGCTTGCACTGGAATTGAAACCCGTATCGCTCATCGGTTTTGGAGATGGCGCAGAAGGAGCATCCTTCACCGGAGTGAACCCGGCAACTGGGGCACCGCTGGAACCAAAGTTCTTCTCCGCAAGCGCCGAAGACCTGGAGCGGGCGGCTGAGTTGGCGCAAAAAGCTTTTCCTATCTATAGCAACTTATCGGGTAAGGACAAAGGCGCATTTCTGCGCAAAATCGCGGCTTCCATCGAGGCCGCTGCCACCACCATTATCCAGCGGGCCCATCTCGAAACAGCCATCCCTCAGGCGCGCCTGACCGGCGAGGTAGGGCGGACCTGCGGCCAGCTGAGACTCTTTGCTGAAGTGGTGGAAGAGGGTTCCTGGGTGGACGCGCGCATCGATAACGCCGATCCCAATCGTGAGCCGCTACCCAAGCCGTCCATCCGTTCCATGCACAAGCCCTTGGGCCCAGTGGCGGTGTTCGGCGCCAGCAATTTTCCTTTGGCCTTTTCCGTGGCTGGTGGAGATACGGCCTCCGCGCTCGCCGCGGGGAATCCCGTCATCATCAAGGCGCACCCGGCGCATCCCGGAACCAGCGCGCTCGTTGCCCAGGCCATTCGCGAGAGCGTGAAGGCATGTGGGTTGCCCGAAGGTGTCTTCTCCATGCTCTTCGACTCCGGTGTGGATGTAGGCGTCCAGTTGGTAAAACACCCCGCCATCAAAGCAGTGGCGTTTACCGGCTCCTTTGCCGGCGGCACGGCCCTCATGAAGCTGGCAGCCGCGCGTCCGGAGCCGATCCCTTGCTACTCGGAAATGGGCAGCGTCAACCCCGTGTTCGTCCTGCCCGGCGCATTGAAGCAACGGGGAAGTGCTGTGGCCACCGGTCTGCAGGCCTCCTTCACCTTGGGCGCCGGTCAGGTCTGCACCAAGCCAGGGCTGGTGCTGGTACCCCAGCAAGACGGGACACCCGGATTTATGAAGGAGTTGGGCGACAAGGTCAGCTCCACTCCCACCCAAACCCTCCTAACAAAGGCCATCGCGGATCGTTACAAGTCAGCAGTCAAGGGCCGCTTGTCCGATGCCAACGTGCTTGCGGAGGGGGCAAAAGCGGATACCAGCACCGATGCCGCCACCGTACAGGCCTCTCTCTTTGTCGCGGACTATAAAGATCTAATGGAGCACGAGGGGTTGGCGCAGGAGATCTTCGGACCCACAACCGTCGTGGTCGGCTACCAGGATCGCAAGCAGCTTCTGGCAGTTGCCGAGCTATTGGAGGGTCATTTGACCGCGACCCTGCAGGCGGACGAGAGCGAACTGGCAGACTACGCTGACTTGATCGACGTCCTCTCCCGCAAGGTAGGCCGTTTGATCCTGAACGCTTACCCCACCGGAGTAGAGGTCTGCCACGCTATGGTGCACGGGGGGCCATTCCCGGCCACCAGCGACGGCCGCTCCACGTCCGTGGGCACCCAGGCCATCTTCCGCTTCACCCGGCTCGTCTGCTACCAGTCTTTTCCCGACGCCGCTCTCCCGGATGAGCTTAAGAGCAACAACCCCCTCGGAATCATGCGCATGGTGGACGGAGACAGAAGCCGCAAGCCTTCCGCCTAGAGCAGTTTCGCAATGACCGTGGTCTGATAAAGATCGTGAGGAGTGGTTTTCCTTGGGAGAAAACCACGAAAAGGCCTATCGCTTCGGTCTACACCAATTGCGAAACTGCTTTAGCGTCCGGCAATGCGGTCCACGTGACGATCGACTCGGCATCCCTGTAAACTTTCTTGCAACACTAAGAGGGAGGGTTGGCCATGAAACTTGAGGACCAGAACCGCAGGGACTTCCTGAAGATGGGTAGCGCAACGCTTGCCGCCGCGGCTGTGCCCGCATCATGGACCGCTACCAGTTATGCCGCGATTGTCGGCGCCAACGATCGTGTCCGGGTAGCGCTAATAGGTGCCGGCGATCGAGCCAAGCAGTCACTGGTTCCCGCCTTCCAGGACCATGCCAAGGAGCTTAACTTCGAGTTCGTCGCCGTCTCTGATATTTGGAACCGCCGCCGCGATGAAGGTGCGGCGTTCATTCAGAAGCAGTGCGGCGGCAGCCCCATTGCCAGCGTCCGCAACAACGACGAGCTTTATGCACGCAAGGACGTCGATGCCGTCATTGTCGCCACTGCTGATTTTCAGCATGCTTTGCATGGCGTTGAAGCGGTCCAAGCTGGGCGGGACGCATACGTGGAGAAGCCCACCGCTCACACCATGGAGGATGCGCGGGCATTTCTGGCTGCAGTGAAGCAGACAGGAAAAGTGGTAGCCGTCGGTACCCAGCGCCGCAGCACACCCAGCTATCAAAAGGCCTACGAGTACATTCAATCTGGAAAATTCGGCGACATTGTCGCCGTCGAAATGACCTGGAATGTCAATCAACCGGGCCGCTGGCGCCGTCCTGGAGTGGTGCCTCTGTTGAAGGAGCAGGATACGGACTGGAAGCGCTACTTGCTCAACCGGCCGTACGAGCCATTCGATGCCCGCAAGTATCTCGAGTTCCGGCTCTTCTGGCCGTATTCCTCGGGTATTCCCGATCAATGGCTGGTGCACCAGATCGACACCGTTCACTGGTTCACCGGTTACCCGCATCCGCGCAGTGTCGTGGCCAATGGCGGTGTCTATCTGTGGAAGGATGGCCGCAAGAACTGGGACACCATGACTGCCGTCTTCGATTACGGCCCGCTCGATGATCCAAGCAAGGGCTTTCAGGTGATCTATTCCTCGCGCATGACCAACTCCGCCGGAGGAATCAAAGAGATCTATTACTCCAACGGCGGCATGCTCGACATGGACAAGCAGTGCGTGAATTCCGAAGGCGGAATGACCGCGAAGGCGGCCGCAGAAATGGGCATGAAGCAGAACCTGCTGGGCGACTACTCTCTCAGCGATACGGTCATGAAAGCAGAGACCTCGGCGAACACGGGAAACGATCCCATGACCTCAGCCAATATGCGCAACTGGATGGAGTGTGTCCGCTCCCGCAAGCAGCCTAACGCGAGCATCCAGGCTGGATACAGCCATTCGGTGGCCCTGTGCATGAACATTGCTGCCATTCAGACCGGTCAGCGCGTCACCTTCGACGACAAGTCGCAGCGGGTGATGGCCGGGGACAAGGTCTATGAATAGGTGGTTCTTCGGCTGCCTGCTGGCAGCCTGTACTCTGCCAGGGATGGCGTTTGCTGCGAACGGCGCCAACGGCGTACAGGTCGTTGCTGACCAAGCGCATCAGCGCGTGGACATCACCATCGATGGCAAGCCTTTCACTTCCTATATCTGGCCGAGTGTGCTCAAGAAGCCGGTGCTGTATCCACTGATCGCAGCAGACGGGATCGATCTCGTGCGCGGATTTCCCCTGGCGCCTCGTCCGGGTGAGCGGGTCGACCATCCGCACCACGCCGGAATTTGGTTCAATTACGGTAACGTAAATGGATTCGATTTCTGGAACAACTCGGACGCGATCAAGCCTGCGGACCGGGAAAAAATGGGGACCATCCACCAGCAAAGAATTGTCTCCACAAAAAACGGACGAGACAGCGGGGAACTGGTCGTTGACTCCGTATGGACCACAGGCACCGGCCACGACATTCTGGAACAGAATACGCGCTACATTTTCTCGAGGCAAAAGGATGAGCGAATCATCGACCAGGTGACAACCCTGCACGCCCTTGACCGCGTCGTCTTCAATGACGATAAGGAGGGTTTGCTGGGTATTCGTGTTGCTCGCTTTTTGGAGTCAGCCGACGAAAAGGGCGGTACTTTCACCGACGCCAACGGACGGCCCACGGAGGTGCCGGCCTCGAACATGCCCGGCGCCACCGGCGTATATCTCACCAGCGAAGGAAAGCGGGGCGGGCAAGCCTGGGGCACGCGAGGCCGCTGGTGTGCCTTGACCGGCAACACCGGGGGCCGCACCGTCACCATAGCGATCTTTGACCATCCGGGTAACCCCAACTACCCGACCTACTGGCATGCGCGAGGCTATGGTTTGTTCGCTGCCAATCCCTTGGGGCAGCACATCTTCGATCCCAAGGCGCCGCCCTTGAACTACACCATCGACGAGAATCAAAACGTAACCTTCACGTATCGAATTCTGCTCTTATCCCGCGCGCCGCAGCCTGGCGAAATGAACCACGACGCAGACAAATTCGCATCCGAATACCGCTAAAGCCGTCGCGGACGAGAAGGTTAGAAAGAATAACAAACGCCAGAGGCAATGGACGGGTGCCCCACCTTCGCCTAAGCGTACTCCGGATTTCGTGTCGAGCTTTCTGGCGTTGGCGAACTTCATGCGGCTTTCCTTAATGAAAGCCGCACACGCGGGTGTTGGTGGTGCCCCGTGCAGGAAATCCGGATACTTGGGCCGAAAAAGACGGGGGCGAAGCCCCCACGATCGCTCTTACTTACGGTTGTGTTTTACGCCGAATTAACCAATACACTGGAAGACCAGCGACCACCAGCACCAGCCCAGGCCAGGTCGTTGCGGGGCGACTAATGAAAAGGCAAAGCACGACCGTGCTCGCCCCCAGAACATAAATTGCCGGCACCACCGGATGCCCCGGCGTGCGATACAAACGTTCAGCATCCGGCCGCTTGTACCGCAGCACCACCACCGCGGCAATCGTAAGAATATAAAACAGCAACGCTGCCGAAATGATGTAGTCAAGCAAATCGCTGTAGAGGTTGCCATAGCCTTTAGCTGGCGAATACGTAGTGAGCAGCACCAGAAGACCGGCCCATATCCCTTGAAACAAGAGAGACCATCCAGGAACGCGAGCCGCATTCAACCTCCCAGCCGCGGGAAAGAATAGCTTGTCCCGCGCCATCGCGTAATATGCGCGCGGACCAGCCAGCACAAGGCTGTTGATGCAACCAAACGTCGACACCATAATGACAGCGGCCAACGCTTGTCCTCCCCAAGAGGGAAAAATTGCCTGCAGCATTGCGGTCGCCACGCGATCGTGGGGCGCATGTTGAATGGAAGGGAAGTCCAGGACCGCCAAGTAGGCGAGGTTCGCGGCCAGATACAAAAGCATCACGATCACGGTACCGATAGCTAGGGAGCGGGGAAGCGTGGTCCGCGGATCCTTAACTTCTTCAGAAGCGAACGTGATGTCGTGCCACGAATCCGCAGCGAACAACGAACCAGACTGAGAAACACAGAACACCATCACTAGGCCAAAGATAGCTGCGAAAGAACCGCCCGGATGCAGCGTAGCCGGCCGCTGCCAGAAGTTAGCCAGGTTCACATGCACTGACGAAGCATGCCAGCCCACGGTCAGGCCCAGCAAAATCAGTGCCCCGAGGGCGCCCAGTTTGGCCACCGTGAACGAGTTCTGGATGATCTTGCCGTACTCGATGCCAAGGGTATTTGTCGCGGTCAGGAGAGCGATCACCAGCAAGCCGACCAACTGCGCCGTGGATAGCGTAAGCGCGTAATGCGCAGAGAAATGTATGGGCGGAATAAGGTAATGCGATTCGGAAATCGAGGGAGCCAGAACACCCAGGAACCGGGCAAACGCAACCGCCACAGCGGCAATCGTCCCCGTCTGAATTACGGTAAAGAGCGTCCATCCATAGAGAAAACCCCAGAGGGGTGAGTACGCCTCACGCAGGTAGAGGTACATCCCGCCTCCGCTAGGCATCATCGAAGCCAGCTCTCCAAAGGAGAATGCAGCGGCAATGGTCAGCACAGCGGCAAAAACCCAGGCAGCCAGGAACCATCCCGGACCGCCCAGGATGCGCGACATATCGGCCGAAACAATAAAAATGCCGGACCCGATCATGACGCCGATCACGATCATGGTGGAGTCAAAGAGCCCCAGCGCCCGTTTGGGCCTGCGTTTCTCCTGGATCTCTTGTCGTTCTTCGCGACTGGGTTTGGCGACAGGATTCACTGCCAAAATGCTATAACGTTCCCCAATTTAGGAGAAAAGAAACCGCAGATCTCTTCGCTACGCGGCGCTCCGGTCGAAAAACATTTCCACGAAAGGTCTGAGGGAACAGCAGGTCCCTCCACGGCACGCCCCACGGCACGCCGGGGTAGGCGGGACAGGTCCACTACGCTCCCCCAGATTTTCTGTGGAACTTGATGGCGCTGGCAAACTTCATGCGCCTTTCTCTACGGGAAGCCGCATACATTGTCGTTGGGAAGGCCGCGAGGTAGGAAATCTGGGTACGCTTCGGTCCCACGGCAAGCCGGGGCAGGCGGGATGACAAAGGAAAGGGCGACGGTTCATAGAGGGTGGTTGCTGGACCGAAGCATTTTCATCACCTTGGGTGGGCCACAGGCCTGGCCACAGGCCCATGGCAACTCCGGTCGAGATGACAACTCTGTCTGAGGGTAAAATTACGCGTTTCCAGGAGAAATACTAAATCTTTGTTGCAACAGAGTTGTCATCTCGACCGGAGCGCAGCGCAGTGGAGAGATCTGCGGTCTCCCTGAAGGTCCTCACAGCACCGAGGGTCTGCAGTTTTACTTTCGTGACCGCCGAATCTCTTCCGTGAGAATAATGGCCTCGGCGATCTCGCGAATAGCCTTCCGCTTTTGCCGGCTCTGCTTCTGCAAGGCCAGGTACGCACCTTCTTCATCCAGATGCAATTCGCGTTGCAGAATACCCTTCGCGCGATCCATGAGCTTTCTCACCTCGAGTCGATCGGCGAGCAGCACCCGTTCGCTTTCCAGGCGCGCCATCTCCAACTCGGCGCCGACCAGAAAGCCGACCATGGAGATCAGCCGCACCTGGCGGGGGCTGTGGTGATGCGGCTTGCGATGCTGCACATTGATCACGCCCACCAGCTTGCCGCGACAAAGTATGGGCACCGAAAGAAACGCTTCAAAATGATCTTCCGGCAAATCGTTGAACATCTTGAAACGGGGATCACCCCACGCCTGGGAGCTGATAGCCACAGGCCGTTGGTGCATGGCCACCCAGCCGGTAATTCCCTGGCCCAGTTGCAGATCGAGTTCGTCCACCAGGTCAGCGTGGGGATTTTTTGAAGCTCGTAGCACCAGCTTCTCGCCTTCGAGGACGTAAACAAAACAGGAATCGCACATGACCACCGTCGAAACGAAATCAACAACCCTTTCGAGCACGGCATGAAACGGATCCGCAGCCGCCATGCGGCTGCCAATCTCGTGCAGGAACTCGATATCCAGTACTTCTTCGGCCCTTGGGCCTTCTTCGGTCATTACCCCACATCCCATGTCAGTTTTTGGCAGCGAAAAATATACGCCATTTTGCTGTTGCTTTCGTCTGCTGCTACCGTTACCCTAAGCTTCGTTTCCGTCCCGGTGCAGCGTCCTGCAGGGTTACGGTGGTGAACGTTCTCCCTGTCGAAACGTAACCTTTCACCACACCTTCCTCGTTGCACTCTCTGCCGTACGGCTTCCAAGTTGAAGACTGATAGTTCTCGTGTTTCGCGATCCTTGGTTTTCCAAGGGTTTAATTTTTCTGCGCTAAAAGTGGAAGGGCAATTGCCAGACCTTCCCGCGAACAGCGCAGTGCACAAAACTTCCGCGGCGCCAGGCGCCCCCCGGCGTTGCCACAACGGAGCTTCTGTTCCACATCGACAGCAATCCGGGAAAGTTCCAATTCTACCATTCAAATTCACCGGAGATGGCCATTTGGGCGGATGGAGAAAGGTTCCAAGATGAGTTTGAGCAGGCGTGATTTTCTGATGAGGGTTGGCCAGGCCGGCGGATATGGGGCCGCCTTCACTATGATGCAGTCCCTGGGGCTGCTCCCTGTCATGGCGTCGGCTGCGTCAACGGTCGACCACCCGGTGGGTTCCGGCAGGGGGACCAGTGTTGTGATTTTAGGCGGCGGCATTGCCGGCCTGTCGTCCGCTTATGAGCTGGGAAAGCTGGGCTATACCTGCACCCTGCTCGAAGCCCGCCAGCGCGTGGGTGGCAGGAACTGGACCGTGCGCAACGGCACAAAAGTCGATTTCACCAACGGCTTCACCCAGAACTGCGTGTTCGGGGAAGGTCTTTACCAAAATGTAGGTCCGGCCCGTCTTCCTTCTGTGCATAAGACCATGCTCGGTTACTGTCGCGAGCTTGGGGTTCCGCTGGAGGTCGAGGTCAATGCCTCGCGCAGTGCTTATTTGCAGGCCAACACGCTCGAAGGCGGCAAATCCGTGCAAAACCGGCAAGTGGAATTCGATACCCGCGGCCATGTCTCGGAGTTGCTGGCCAAGTGTATCAAGCGCGGTGCGCTTGACCAGGAACTCAGCCGCGAAGACAAAGAGCAAATGGTTGAATTCCTTAAGCAATACGGGGATCTATCTCCTGATCTTTTCTACAAGGGATCGTCCCGAGCCGGATACAAGATCAATCCAGGGGCGGGCGACACGGAAGGTGTTCCCCACGACCCCCTTGATATGCGCGCCTTGTTATCAGCCCATCTCTGGCGGGAGTTGATGGAAGAGGATGAGATCGACTGGCAGGCGACCATGTTTCAGCCGGTGGGCGGGATGGACCAGATTCCCATGGCCTTCAAGAAGAAGCTAGGGAGCGTGATCCGGCAGCCCGCGGAAGTAGTCCAGATCCGCCAAAACGAATCGGGCGTGAAAGTCGTTTATCGCGATGGCGTAACCGGTAAACACGAGACCGTGAGCGCGGACTACTGTATTTGCGCTTTACCCCTAACCATCCTGAAAACCATGGACACCGATTTTTCTCCCGAGATGAAGGCAGCCATCGATGGTTGTTCCTATGACTCTGCCTACAAGATCGCCTGGGAGTCACGTCGATTCTGGGAGCAGGAGTGCAACATCTACGGCGGCCTTTCGTTTCTCCGCCAACCGGTGGACACGGTCTGGTATCCGAGCGCCAGGCTATTCTCTGAGACCGGCATAATCCTGGGCGGATACGGAATTGAGAACGGTTCGGAATTCGGCCGCCTGCCCGGTCCGGAAGCTAAGCTGGCTGCATCCCGCCGCTCGATCGAACTGCTGCATCCCGGCCGCTCGCAAGAGTTGAAGAATCCCATTTACGTCAGTTGGGGTCACATCCCGTATAACCTTGGCTCCTGGGTCAGCGGTTTCGAAACCGGGGCTCCGGCTGGGTACGAACTCTGGATCCAGCCCCAGGGCCGCGTCTACCTGGCCGGAGACCACACCAGCCACATCGTCGGTTGGCAGGAGGGTGCAGCTCTATCCGCTCACCGCGCCATCGACATGATTGCAACCCGCGTTGCAAAGGGATAGCGCCGTTTTCCAAACGCAGTCCCGCGGGGGATGGCTGAAAATCAGAGCTGTTCTCGAGTGGCCGACGGAAATAGTGCGTGATATGAGTGGTAAGCGTGGTAAGTCCGGATCGACAGCGAGAGTTTCTCCGCTCGCAGTTCCGTGGATGATCCGTGTACGCGGCCGGCGAGCGGTTTGGCATAGTACGAAGTTATCGGAGGACACACCTATATATATGCGGATTCGGGTTAATTTGTTGTGGGAGAAATGCGGTTCTCCCACCCTGTGGTACTCATCCAGCGCTCAGGAGACGCCCAAAGGCTCCTGAGCGGGTTTTAGCTAAGAAAAGAGCCGCGCCTATGGCGCTCCCACGGCTTGCCCCACGGCTTGCCGGGGCAGGCGGGCAGGCGGGCAGGCGGGCAGGCGGGATCGTGATGGGATTCCAACCCAGCCCTTCCGGGCTGGGCTGATGTTTAGCGGGCGGCCCTCCGGGCCTCGATGGGGTCTGGGCGGGGGCTAAAAGAGGGTGCTCTCAGCCGTCCCTGCGGGACTGAGTTTGGCTCCTGGAAGTACCTATTTCCGTCAATTGATTTTTCCGACGGCAAAGCCTATTGCTCAATGTCCCAACCTGCTCACGAAGCTAGCAAGGGCGGCTTTCTTGCCATCGGTCACCGGACCCGCGGTGCGCCAGAGAACATGCCCCGCCTTATCAGTCAAGAGCAACACCACCTCCCGCTCCGACGAGACCTGCAGGGACCGGAGAAACCGCGCCTTATCGACGTACAAGGGAACCGTGTAGCGGCGCGGCTGTGATGCCGGCAGGCTTGTGCGCAGGGAAGCGTTCAACCACCACCGGTATAGCCAATTCTCGCGCTGTGAGACAGGCAGCAACCAGATTTGCACCGTCGGGGCGGCGGCGGGGGTTAACGCCGGAAGCCACGCGTCGACGACAGACTGCTGCTCCCGCTGAAAGGAAAGGATGAGCAGATTCAGTGGATCGGTAAAATCCCCGGGAAGCGTCACTTTTGCGCGATCCAGGGCATATGCGCTGACTGACGGTAGAGCCGCCTGTGGGGAAGCCTGAGAATTTTGCGGAGCTGCGAGCGCGCAGGGCAAGGCGAAGAGGGTGAAGGCCAAGGTCTGAAGCAGTCGCATTCTGTCTAACAAATCTTAACCCAGGAATAGCAGGCGGCCCTCTTTTGATGTAGCACGACGAAACGCTAAAGCCACCGGGGTGGTCGAGTATCATAAAGGAGTGAGCAGCCCCGTTACTTTTGCGCCTGAGCGCCACCATTTTCAGACTGACGATGCCCGTCTGCGGCCCATCGCGGAAAAGGTCTTGGCAAACCAGCGACTCGATTTTAACGATGGCGTCGCACTCTACCGGTCCGGCGACATCCTAGCCGTGGGCTGGTTAGCCAATCTTGTGCGCGAACGTCTCCACGGCAACATTGCCTATTTCAATGTTAACCGGCACATCAACCCCACCAACGTTTGTGTTGCCGCGTGCCGGCTGTGCGCCTTTGGCCGCAAAAAAGATGGCGAAGGGGCATACACGATGGCCCTGGAAGAAGCGTGGCAGACCGCTGCCTCCGGCTACAGCGAGGCGGTGACCGAGTTCCACATTGTCGGTGGCTTGCATCCCGATCTTCCTTTTCAATATTTCCTCGATCTGGTCGCGGGCCTCAAGCAGCGCTTTCCCCAGGTACATATCAAAGCTTTCACCATGGTCGAGGTGGCTTACCTGGCACGACGCGCGAAGCTGACCATTTCCGAAACGCTGACCAAAATGAAGGACTCCGGGGTGGACTCCATGCCGGGTGGTGGCGCTGAGATCTTTTCCGATCGGGTAAGGCATATCATTTGCGATCACAAGATTGACGGTGACGAATGGCTGGAGACCGCGCGCACAGCGCACAAGTTAGGTCTGCGTTCCAACGCAACCATGCTGTACGGGCACGTCGAGAACGATGAAGATCGCGTCGACCACATGCTTCGCCTGCGGGCAGTACAGGATGATACGGGAGGCTTTCAGACTTTCATTCCACTAGCCTTCCACCCTGCTCACACAGCCCTCGATCATCTGCCCACCACCACCGGTCTTACCGACATCCGCCAGATCGCAGTGAGCCGTCTGTTGCTCGATAACTTTTCCCACATCAAGGCTTATTGGCAAATGATGACTGCCAAGATCGCGCAAATCTCCCTGCGTTTCGGCGCCGACGATATCGATGGCACGGTGGTCGAAGAGAAGATCTACCATGACGCCGGGGCAACGACCCCGCAGGGAATGCGGCGCGCCGATCTTGTTCGGCTAATCCGTGAGGCTGGTCGCGAGCCGGTGGAGCGTGACACGCTCTATCGCCACGTCGTCCGCCGCGAAGATACCTTTACGGTCGCAGTCTAAGATGAAGGGCAGATCGTGCTCCCAGATCTTTAGCCCCTGAGGTTTAAACTTCCGCCCGGCTTTCCGCGGGCGGAGGGTTCAAGCTCGATACCGGCCGGAACGATTCGCGATTTGCCGCTCCAGCCGGCGGAGAGAGGCGCGCCTTCTGCTTGCGCCGCACCTCCCGGATGGCTACCAGGATTAGCGCCGTAAACGTAATTGTCAGCAAGATCAAAGCATAGCGGCCGTGCAATTCCGTCACTTCTCCGTATAGCAGAGCAAGACCCACAAAAACGAAGAAAACATGAGCACAGAAGACTTCGAGTGAAGCCTTGCCCAGGGTCAGGAAAGGTTCCACCAGGACCAGCTTGGTGAGGTATTTCCGCGACCAGTAGACCATGCATGAAAACGCGAAAAGGTTCAGCATGCGCAGTGGACCGATTTGCCATTTGTCCAATGCCAGGCCGAGCGCTTCCTGCGTCAGGTGAGGACCAAGCCAATCATGGCGCACCCCCAGGAAGAAGAGGCAAATGGCCCCGCTCAAGGGAAAGACATAGGCGGGAAGCTTGCCCAGCGGGTTCTCATGTTGCGTGGACTTGGCTCCAAGCCACAAGGCGAGAACCCAGATCGCTTGCCAGGCAAAAAGGTTGAACGCTCCCGTTTCCTGCAGTGGTATGTGTAAGCCTGTGGCATGCACCACCAGCGAATGCATCCAGGTGCGCAAACCAAACTGAGCCAGTAGCCAGACGATGCCGCTGATTACCAGAACGCGGGTCCAACCCTTGCGTACCGCCAAACTCAGGATGTACGGCGTGAGCAGCAGATACGTAACGTACATGGGCAGTATGTCCAGCAGAGGTGGACAGTAGATCAAGAGCAAAGATCCGATGATCGCCGTCGCCGGGTGGGCAAGGTAAAAGTTGACCAGGTTGTAGATCGCCGCTCGATGCGTGTGCGCAGCGAACGCCGCCACCACAGTGAAGACCATGGCCAGCATGATCAGATGGTAGCCATAGATCCTGAGTGCTCGCTTCCACAGTTTGCTGCGTACGCCATCGCTGTCTTCCTCGGCCTGGTGGATGTAGAGAGTGGCGACCAGCATGGCGGAGAGAAACACAAAACCTTCGGCCGATGAAACAAAACCAAAGGGTTGATTCACCAACTCGCTAAGGCGCGTCGGCAGGTGAGTCAGGGTCATCCAGACCAGAAAAAGTCCGCGCAGGGCGTCCAGCTCCGGACGGCGCTGTATCTTGCCCAGTCGCAGTACTCTTAGTGACGCGGACTTCACATCCATTGGCACACACCTGTCGGACCGATGGTTCGGCTCCTACTCATTAGAGACGCAGTCTGGAGCCATAGGTTGCGAAATAGGGGGAAAGGGGTGGCACTCGCCTGCAACCCGCTAACGTCATTCTATCCAATGGCGAACAGCAGGACCTCTGTTGAAAACCGGCTCGACGAAACGGTGCGGCCCTAGTAGGCGGGAATCCCAGTGACGCTCTGTCCGATAATGAGCGCGTGGATGTCGTGCGTGCCCTCGTAGGTTTTCACCGATTCAAGGTTCATCATGTGCCGCATGACCGGGTAATCGTCGGTAATGCCGTTGCCGCCAAGGATATCGCGCGCCAGCCGAGCGCACTCCAGGGCCATCCAAACGTTATTCCGCTTGGCCATGGAGATGTGTTCGAAGCCCACTTTGCCCGTGTCTTTCAGCCGGCCTACCTGGAGCGCGAGCAGCTGCCCCTTTGTGATTTCTGAGATCATCCAGGTCAATTTTTCCTGTACCAGTTGGTGGCTGGCGATCGGTTCTTCGCGAAATTGCTTTCTCAATAAGGAGTATTGGAGTGCCGTATCGTAACAGGACATTGCAGCTCCCATGGCTCCCCAGCTGATGCCGTACCGAGCTTGGTTGAGGCACATGAGAGGGGACTTGAGTCCGGCTGTGAAGGGGAGCAGATTGCAGGCCGGGATGCGCACATCCTGCAGAGAAAGACCGGATGTGACCGAGGCTCGCAAGGACCACTTGCCGTGCACGTCGTAGGCCGAGAAGCCAGGGCGATTGGTTTCCACCAGAAAACCTCTGACCTTCCCCTCTTCGTTGTCCACCTTCGCCCAGATCACGGCTACGTCAGCGATCGAGCCGGACGTGATCCACATTTTTTCACCGTTCAGAATATATTCGTCGCCTTCTTTTCGGGCTCGAGTGCGCATGCCACCTGGGTTCGAGCCGTAGTCGGGTTCCGTAAGCCCGAAGCAGCCGAGCTTCTCTCCCGTCGCCAGGAGCGGCAACCATGCGTCTTTCTGCGCGTCGCTGCCGAAGGTGTAGATGGGATACATGACCAGGGCAGATTGCACACTCACAAAACTGCGCAGGCCCGAGTCGCCCCGTTCCATTTCCTGCATCACCAGGCCGTATTCCACATTGGACATGCCGGCGCACCCATAGCCCTCGAGGCTGGCGCCAAAGAAGCCCAGCTTGCCCATCGGCCGGACCAGCTCTCGCGGAAAACGGCCATCGCGATTGCACTGCTCGATGATGGGAATCACATTGTCTTCCACGAACTGGCGGGTGGTATCACGCGCGAGCAGCTCGTCGCCGGAGAGCAGCCCGTCAAACTGGATGAAATCGACGCCTTTGAATTTAAAAGCCATGCCGTAGGCACCTCAGATGCCGAGTAGCAAACCTCTAAGACTAGCAGAGATCGCGTACCCCGTCAGCAGGAACAAAAAAAGACGGACGCCCGCCGTTTGTTGTTGTCAAGAAAACTGAGACAGTTACATTAGGCTCCCCACAGGAACGACTGAGAGTACTCCAGGACTAGCTAGTCCTCTTACGCAGACTGGGGGAAGCGGCTCTACGACAGATATTCCTTCAAAAACGGATCGTCGCTATGCACCAGGTCATGCGTAGAGCCATCAAAGACGATGTGCCCGTCATGCAAGACAAGGAAATTCGTCTTCGAATCCAACCCACCGTCAGGGATCGGAACCATGTGGTTCTGCGCCCGGTCGAAGGTATGTGTGGCGAGCATGAAGGCATCCTGCAAACGATGCGTGACCAGCAACGAACTGGTGCGATACACGTCCCGCTGTTTCATTACTAGCTCCACGATCGTGGTCGAAGTGATCGGATCCAATCCCCCGGTAGGCGAGTCGTAAAGGATCAGGTCAGGCCGGTTGACGATTGCCCTGGCAATGGCAACCCGGCGACGCATGCCGCCGGATAGTTGTGACGGAAACTTGTCCAACGTCTGTTCCAGTTCGACGAAGCGAAGCGCCTCTGTTACCCGTCGCGTCACTTCCGCTTCCGGAACCTTCTGCTCCACCAAACGGTACGCCACATTATCCCGCACCGTCAGCGAATCGAACAGTGCGCCCTCCTGAAAGACCATGCCGATGCGTCCCCTCAACTCGAAGAGCTGCTGCTCCCGCATGTTATTGATCTCTTCGCCGAAAACCGTAATGGTCCCGGAGTCAGGCCGCATTAATCCATTCGCGAGTTTGAGCAGAACGCTCTTACCGCTGCCCGCGGGTCCCAGCAGGATTCGGGTTTCGCCCGGAGACACGGTCAGCGAGATATTTTCGAGAACCGGCTTGCCTTCAAACCCAATCGACACGTCATCGAAGATGACGACTGGTTGCGTCGGATCTTCCTGCGTTGCCGTGGCTGTGGTCTGGGGCGAGCTGACCATAATTCAGAATCCGAAGACATTGATCATGAACTGGCTGATCAAAAAGTCGACGAAGATGATGAGCACGGAAGAGACAACCACCGCCTGGGTGGTGGAACGGCCAACACCTTGGGTGCCGCCGCGTGTGGTCATGCCGTAGTAGCAGCCGATACTGGCAATGATGAAACCAAACACGACCGGTTTGACCAACCCCTGAATAATATCGGGATAACGCAGCGTCTGGTATGCGGTATGAAAATACTGAGATCCGTTCTGTCCCAGCAAGACCACCGATACAAACGCCCCGCCCATGGTGCCCACGGTGTCGGAGATGATGGTGAGGAAAAACAGCATGATCACAGTGGCGAAAAGGCGCGGCGTCACCAGTTTCTTGAGCGGATCGGTGCCCAGCGCACGCATGGCATCGATCTGTTCGGTCACCATCATCGAACCCAGCTCACTGGCCATGCCTGAGGCATTACGTCCGGAGACCATGAGGCTGGTGAGAACCGGGCCCAGCTCTTTGATCATGGAGAGACTGACCAGCTCCCCGGTAATGGCAGTGGCGCCGAATTGAGCCAGGGAAGAAGCAGATTGCAAGGCAAGTACGCCGCCGGTGAAAAAGCCGGTGAGGATGACGATAGGCAGTGACCCAATCCCGATGGAATCAGCCTGGGTGATGAGGTCGCCAAAATAATGCGGACGCTGAACGATGTTGCCCATCGCCCGGCCGGCGATGATGGCATAGTCTTGTACCGAAACCACGAGCTTCTTGGCAACGCTTTCAATCGAGTCGAATGGCATACCCAAGCCGAGGGTACCACACGCCCTGCCCTAGTCTTTCATCCGCTTCTTGATCTCGATCGAGAGCCGCTTGATCTTCTGGTTGAGGGTGGAAAGGGGTATCCGGAATTGCTCCGCCGCATCGGTCTGGTTCCACTTGCAGCGCTCCAGTTTATCGATGATGATGCGCCGCTCGATATCTTCCAGAATGTCGAATAATGAGGCGTCAGGATTGTGCTCCAGCAGGCTGGAGGAATAGCTGCGGCCGGTGAGGTGGCCGGGAAGAAGGTCAAAGCCAATCGTAGGTGTGGAGGAAAGAACCACTCCCCGCTCGATCACATTTTCCAGTTCCCGGACATTGCCCGGCCAGTCGTAATCCATCAGCACTCGCATCGCCTCCGGCGCCAGCGTGCGCGGGGGCAAGTCGTTTTCCTCTGCAAAGCGTTTGAGAAAGCTCGCCGCCAGCAGCGGAATATCTTCCCGGCGTGTGCGTAGCGGCGGCAGATCAATGGTGATCACGTTGAGACGGTAGTACAAATCCTCGCGAAACTTGCCTTCGCGCACCGCCTGCCGCAGATCGACGTTGGTGGCGGCAAGTATGCGCACATCCACCTGGATCTCGTGAACTCCGCCGAGGTGCATAAAGCGGCGGTCCTGCAATACGCGCAGCACTTTGGCTTGCGTATCCATCCCCATGGTGCCGATCTCGTCCAGGAAAAGCGTGCCAAAGTTAGCTACTTCGAAGAGCCCTTTCTTGGCCGAAACCGCGGAGGTAAACGCCCCCTTGACGTGGCCAAAAAGCGTGGATTCGAGAAGATCGCTGGGCATGGCCCCGGTGTTGACGGGCACAAACGGCTTGTCCCGGCGGGGAGAATTGGCGTGTAGCGCCTTGGCGATCAGCTCCTTGCCGGTCCCGCTTTCGCCCTGGATCAGGATGGTGGAGCGGGTGGGAGCCACCTGTGCCACCAGGTCGAAAATGCGCAGCATCGGCTCGCTTTTGCCGACAATATTTTCAAAGTTGTAGCGTTGCTTCAGCGCGCGCTTAAGCTGAACGTTCTCTTCTTCCGCGCGTTGCCGGGCCGTCGCCGCCCGAATGTCGGCCAGCAGTTTCTCGTTGTCCCAGGGTTTCTGGACAAAATTCTGCGCCCCGCCATTCATGGCGTCGACCACGTTGCCGACCGTTCCGTAGGCTGTGATCATGATCACAGGCAGGTTGGGTTGGCGCTCCCGGATGCGCGTCAGAATCTCCAGGCCGTTTTGTCCCGGGAGCGCCAGGTCCAGCAGGACCAGGTCATAGCTTCTGCTATCGATGCATCGGAGGCCTGCCTGTCCTTCAGGGGCGAGGTCTACGACATAGCCTTCGAGCACCAGCAGCGTCTCGAGTGATTCGCGAATGGCTGCTTCGTCATCAATGATCAGGATGCGAGCTGCTGGTTCCGGGCTCGAAACGCTGGCTTTACCGTTTGCAACGAGAATGCCGGCCTCAGACATGAGCAGGTTTCCTTGCCATAGGAAATTCGAGATGGAAAGTGGTGCCGCTTCCCACCTGGCTCTCTACCTGGATCTTGCCCGCATGCTCCTGGATAATCCCATAACTCACAGCGAGCCCCAGTCCTGTGCCCCTGCGCTGTCCCTCGCTCACTGTCGACTTGGTGGTAAAGAAGGGGTCGTAAATACGTTGCACGTGTTCGAGCGCAATTCCTGAGCCGGTGTCGGAAACGTCGACCTCCACGTGGCCATTTGCCTTTGTGGCTACCCGCAGCGTGCCGCCGGCCGCCATCGCATCCTTGGCATTCAGAAACAAATTGAGAAAGACCTGCTGCAACTTGCCGGAGTTGCCCAGAATCGGCGGTAGATCCTGTTCGAGCGACATTTGCAGCTGAACCTGGGAGACATGGAACTGGTGTTCCAGAAGCTTCAGCGTTTCCTCAATGATGTGATTCAGATCGATGGGCGTGAACTCGGCCGCACCGGTGCGGGAGAAATTAAGCAGACCGTTGACAATTTCCGAAGCCCGGAAAGTTTGCTGCGTGATTTTGTCCAGCAGCGGAGCTACGCGTTGATCTCCCCGCACTTGTTTGGCCAGCATCTGGGTGTAGGACGAAATCACGGCCAAGGGAGTGTTGACCTCATGCGCCACACCGGCCGCCAGCAAGCCAATGGAGGAGAGTTTGTCGGCTTGCGCCAACTGTGCTTCCAGCTCCATGCGCTCGGTAATGTCATCGACGATAATGATGCGGCCGACCACCTCGAAGTTGCGCGAAACCAGGGGCGCAATGGCCACATTGGCGCAGCGGTTCTCGCCGCTACGGGTCTGCAGCCGGAACCGATAGAGATTGTGGACTCCGGGCTCATCCTTCAGACGCAGGAATTCAGTTACAAAGTTTGCCGGCAGAATATCCCGCAGATACTGGCCCACCGCCTCCTGGCGCGACATCGCATACATCACTTCCATCTGCGCGTTCCAGCTCTCGACCCGTTCCTCCAGGTCAACGGCGAAAACGCCGACATTGATGGACTCAACGATGTTCTCGTTGAATTCTTTCAAGCGCTCATATTCGGATATCTTCTGCTCCAGGCTGGCGTACAGACGAGCGTTCTGGATCGCGATTCCGATATAGCTGGCCATGGACTCCAGCAACTCCACGTCTTCGCTGGAGAGAAAGTCTCCATGGGTCGTGCGCCCCAGGCCGACAATGGCGATGGTCTTCTGCTGTAGGCGGCAGGGAAGGTAATAGTTCAGATCGAGCAAGGCAGCGGCCTTGCGCTCCTCACGGGTGAGGTGAAGCGCCTGCTGCGGGTTCTCCAGGAAGATATGGGTGCTCGCATCGGGCTGATCGAAGTTCAGAAAATCCAGTCCCGGATTACTTTCCTGGCCGAGCAGTGGTGCCGGCAGGCCGTGGCCGGCCATAAGTCGATAGCCGCCGTCCACATCAGGGAAAAAGATGGCCACCCGCGACACCAGCAGCGTCTCCGACAAACGATCCACGATGGAAGTGAGCAGGCGGCCCAGATCAGTCTGCGAACTCAATCCGCGGCCGAAGGTGATCAGGGTTTGCCGATAGTCGTAGCGCTTGTGGTCGAAAACGCGGTCCACCCGATCCTGAATGGCGCGTTTGAGCGGATCGAAAAGCTGCGCGGTGATGATAATCGCGGCGAGCAGGCCCCAGGTTCCCGCGCTGGGCAGACGCTTATGCACCAGCTCCGCAGAAACCGCCACTGCGCCGAAGTAAAGCCCGACCAAGGCTGCGGTCGCCAGGGTGTAGGTAACACCACGCTTGAAGATCAGGTCGACATCCATCAAGCGGTAGCGAATAATCGCCCAGCTGAAGGTCAACGGCAGGAAGATAAGGGAAAGAGCCGCCAGTTTGACCAAAATGCCGGGCACCGGCACCCCGGACAGATAGGGGATAACGTCCAGCACCGTCAAAGGGATGACGGTCATCAGTGTTCCACGGGTCAGCCACTTTAGTTGTTGGCGGCGAAGCGGGTTCTCCTGGCGGAGATAGTTGCGTAGGAAAACCACCGCGGCCAGTACATAGTAGAGCGCCAGGTACCCCATGCCGAGCTGACCCAGGCGCGTGTTCAGGACTTCCGTGGCCTCCCAGCGCCATTGAGCCAGCACTTGCAGCCCGATCAGGGCCAGGCCAGGAAGGTAGATGACGGAATTGATCCAGTTGCGGCGAGCTGGGCGCTCCTCCGGGAAAGCCAGGGCAAAGTGCAGAAAGAGGGCGGGCTGCAGCGCAAGGGCCACAATTCCGCCCCAGTAGATGGTCCAGTCGAAGGTATTGAGCTTACCCGTGTAGCTAAACGAGTAAAGGACAAAGGAAGCCAGGCAAAAGACGTAAAAATGTGTGGCGCGAGGAGCAGTCCACCGCCGGAATAGCACGTACAGACCAATCGAAAGGTAAACCAGCGCAATCAGCCGCAGTCCCTGGTAGCGGCTGCGGTCTGTGGGTTCAAGAATGACAAAGGCGTGGATCGGAACTCCCGAGCGGACCAGGAGGTAGTCCACGCGCCGGTAGGTGCCGGCGGCAGACCACTGCCGCGTCAAAGAAGCCATGCGGGTAATGGGTGCGTTATTTGCCGCAGTGAGTAAATCCCCGGTTTTGATCCCCGCCCGCTCGCCAGGGCCGTCTTTGAGCACACGCTTCGCTTCCAGACCGCCGGGAGCTTCTTGCCACATCACCAAATCAGTGGGCTGGGAATAAGAGCTTTCTTTGACAAAATTCAGGGCGGCAAGTACCGCCGCCGCCAAAGTAAACCCGGCGAGAAGAACCACGGCAACCCGAATTTGAAACGTCTTGAGCATCGCGTCGGGGCGAAAGAAAAAAGAGACTCCCTTGGGGCAAGAGCACGCCGCGGACCAACAGGAAATTTCGTCGGCCAGGCAACCCAAGGAGCAAGGCAAATTTGCAGACACAGTATACCCTTGATTCAATAAGAGATATATATTGATTACATCATGCTAGCGGCCTGAGCTGTTCTGCTAGCGACGAGATCTGCTGATTTCCACCAGCCGGATATGACAAGACATATTACTCAATCTTATTTTTTGGAACTCCGGATGGCTTCGTTCGCTTTCCAATGGCATTCTTTTACTGGCCCATTGCGTTCCTATCTAGTTTGAATAGAATGTGAATTTCCCCCCACTGGAGGCAAGAGAACATCATGGCAACGGGGCGCTGGATGTTGGACACGTTCGGGCGCATCCAGATCGAACAGCACTGCGTCCAGGTGGCAGGACACCGGATGCATTCCCTCAAGGCAGGAACGGGGCCGGAGCTTATTTTGTTGCACGGCCTTCTGGGTACGGCTTCCACCTGGGAGCCAACCATCCCCGAGCTCGCGCAGGAGTCGACAATTTACGCCGTGGACGCCTTGGGCATCGGTGAATCGGAACGGGTGCCGGGCCTCGATGCAACACTCGAAGCCCAGGCCGGCCGGATGATTGAGTTCATGGATCGGTCAGGCATCGGCTGCGCGGATTTTTTGGCCACCTCCCATGGCGGCGCCGTGGCCCTGACGCTAGCCGCTAAGTACCCTGACCGGGTTAAGTATCTGTTGCTGCATGCACCGGCCAATCCGTATTCCCGCTTGGCCGATCCCCTGATCAACTTTTATTTATCAGGACTGGGGATCTGGTTCGCGCGCCGCATACCCACCCTGCCCGAATCCATGCAGTCGCTGGCCCTCGGCCGCATGTACGGCGACCCCGCGCATTTGCAGGACGGTTCCCTGGCAAGGTACATCGGTTCCCTGCGCGTGCCGGGAACCGTCGATTACGTTCTCAGCATGCTGAAAGCCTGGGTTGACGATATGGCAAAGTTGGAATCTGCCCTGCAGCACGTACGTCAATTTCCAGCGCTTTTGCTGTGGGGTGACCGGGACCGGGCCGTGTCTTTGGAATCTGCCCAGAATTTACGCCGCTGCTTCGATCAAGTGGAGTTTGCGTTGTTACCGGGCGCCGGGCATTTGCCCTATGAAGAATGCCCTGACGCCCTTACCCGGATCGTCAACTCCTATCTGATCAGGATGCGCGAGCGCGAGGCTGGCCCCCAGCTGGTGCGCAGCAAAATGTACCTTTAAGCCCTTATCCTGATTACAAACAGAGATTTGGGATAGGCGAACCTTGACGCTCTTTGCCCGAGAGCAGAACTGCCCAGCGTAGGACCGTTCCATATCCAAAAGAACTGGGGGCCTGGATTACGCCCAAAGCCGGAACCATCACACGCAAAGACTTTTTGCTCTTTTGGCGAAATTCCGGGCCATCGGCTAGCCAAAGCGCGCATACTTGGTCTAATAGCCATAGCGAACTACGCCCGGGGCTATCAGATCAGGTATGACCAGAGGTTGTGATGAGCAAAATGCTGCGTAAGAAGCTGATACCGGCAGAATTCGTGGTTGCGAGCAGCTTGCTGCTGGCGCCCGGCTTCACCTTGACAGGGTTCGGACAGACCAGCCCGCAAACCAGCCCGCCATCCGCAGGTCCGGCAAACACTCCGCCTGCTGCCTCTGCTCCCGCAGCTCCGGCAGATACTCCGCCTGCCGCCTCTGCTCCCGCAGCTTCCTCCGCTCCCGCCGCCACTGACCCGAAAATGCCCGGAGTCAAGCAGGGAAGCGTCGACGACGTGAATGCGGTGGGTACGCGCGATATTGGCGGCCGCGGCATGGGCAACTGGTACTCCACTGAGACCGAAATTCGCATGGGCAAGAGCTACGCCATGCAGCTCGAAAAGAGCGTCAAGTTCGTCAACGATCCGATCGTGAATGAGTATGTAAATCGGGTGGCGCAAAACCTGGTCAAAAATTCTGACGCAAAAGTGCCGTTTACCATCAAGGTTATCGATTCCGATGAAGTTAACGCCATGGCGTTGCCGGGCGGCTTTATGTACGTGAATAGCGGCCTTATCTTGACTGCTGACGATGAAGCTGAAATGGCCGGTGTGATCGCACATGAAATATCGCACGTGGCGGCTCACCACGCGGTTCGTGAGCAAACGCGGATGAATTACGCTCAGCTGGGCACGATTCCTCTGATTTTCATCGGCGGCTGGACCGGGTACGGCATTTACGAGGCGGCGCAAATCGGCATCCCGCTGACCTTCCTCCAGTTCTCTCGTGGTTTTGAGTCCCAGGCCGATTTTCTCGGTGTGCAATACATGTACCGTGCCGGCTACGATCCGCAGGCCTTCGTAACCATCTTCGAAAAGCTCGAGAATCTTGAGAAAACCAAGCCGCACTTGATTGCCAAAGCATTTTCCAGTCACCCGCAGACCCCCGATCGCATTGAGTCGACGCAAAAGGAGATAGCCACCCTGCTGCCGCCACGTGCGGAGTACGTAGTGACCACATCAGAGTTTGACGATGTCAAAGCCCGTCTGGCGCGCATCGAGAACAAGCGTAAGCTGAACGACGGTGGCAAGGGCAACCAACCAACTCTGCGCCGTGCCAGCACGTCGAACAACGATCCCAATGCGCCGCCCGATTCCACGCAGCCGGGCAATGACCGCCCAACCCTGCAGCGCCGGGACGACAACTAGCCGAATTTCAGCTAACCAAAAGGCCACCCATTGATGGGGTGGCCTTTTTTATTGCAACGGAGTCTGTCTGGGTCGTTGGGCTGGTCGGTACGGACCTGAAGGATACGGGCTGAACAGGGTGTGTGAGAACCGAAAGAGCAAAACAGCAGGTCCCTCCGCTAGGCTGCGCTCTGTCGAAAAACATTTCCAGGAGAGGTCGTCAACACAGAGATCTCGCCACGGCACGCCCCACGGCAGGCCGGGGCATAGCGGGACAGGTCGCTTCGGTCCCACGGCACGCCGGGACAGGTCGCTTCGGTCCCACGGCAAGCCGGGGCAGGCGAGATGACAAAGGGGAGGGCGGCACTTCCAAGGAGGGGAAGGTGGTTGCTGGACAGAGGGCGTTTTTCATCACTTTGGGTGGGCCGAAGGCCCATCGGTTACTCCGGTCTGGATGACACTTCTGTCGGACTACTGGAATCCAATCCTACGGCCATTTTTGGGCATTTTCCTCGCAAAAGATTGTGTCATCCCGACCAGAGCTAGCGGAGTTGAGGGACCCCCTGTTTTGCTCTTCCGGTTCTCACACACCCTCTTCAGCCCGTACATAAACCGCGGCAAAATCATCTGGCCTTTACAGGGCTGCGGAAAGAGACTCATCGATCTTGAAGGGTACGGCCTTCAGGCCGTACATAACTACTTTGAAATGAATGCGGCTTTAGCCGCTGATGGTACGATTTTCCCGCAGGAGAGACTTTCTTCATAGCCCTGCTCCGCCCTATCACTAACTGGGTAGATGGACGGCTTTAGAATCTGCGCTAGATCTGCGTTTTGGCCTTGTATCAGGGCCCGATTTGAGTCGGGCCGTAGCAAATGGAAAAGGATTGGGCTTTTAGCCCATCGTTTTGTTTCTTTTATGTACGGGCTGAAGCCTGTGCCCTTCAAAGAGGGAAGACGTAGCCCAGGGGCTTTAAAGCCCTCATCAGACCCAACCATTGCGGCACGGCTGAAGCCGTGCCCTGATACAAAGCATGAGCGCGGTGACTTGGATTGGGTTCTCACGCACACTCTTTAGTCCCTGAACTAGGTCTTGCCCCGGTGCGGGCAACCCGTCAGCAGCCCTTCTTGCACTTCGCCAGAATAGCCGCCTGCAAGCGCTCCCGGAGCCCGGCCGGCAACTCATAAATCTCGTGATTGCGGTAGATCTGAATGGTCTTTTGCGTCGTCCGCATGGTGATCACACAGTGCTCGCATCCCTCGAGGTGGGCTTGCAGATCGGCGACCAGGCCGGTAGGCACCTGGTTGTCAAGAAAATCACCGAGTTGCGCCAGAAACTCTGAGCAGTTCATTTGGTCCCATCCTCATTCTTGCGGAAGTAGCGGCTCAAACGCTCCCGCAACTGCAGTCGCGCCCGAAGTAACCGCGACTTGACCGCCGGCACACTCAGGCCGAGTGTCTCGGCGGTCTCTTCCGTCGATAACCCTTCCACGTCGCGCAAAACGAAAACTACGCGAAAGCCCGGCGGCAGCCCCTGGATCGTCTTACGCAGTATCTCGGCCAGCTCCGACTGCCCATACATCATCTCGGGGTCGGGCCTCCACTCGGCCAAGTCGCGGGGCATGGAGCCCTCTTCGGTCTCCACGTCCTCGTCGATCGAAACCATCCGCCCGGTACGGCGCTTGCGCAGCCGCATCAGCGACTCGTTTACCGCAATCCGCACCAGCCAGGTATAAAACTTTGAATTCCCCTGAAACTGTTCCAGCTTCTCGTAGGCCTTGAGAAATGCATCCTGAACCACATCTTCCGCATCTTCACGGTTCTGCGTGATGTGCTGGGCGATGCGGAACACCTGCCGATCGTACTGTTTTACCAGCTGTTCAAAGGCCTGAACATCGCCTTCGCGCGCTCGGTTGACCAGTAAGATGTCAGGGTGAACTTCTTCGGTCCCTTGTGCTTGGATGATAGGCATGTCAGACGGGTTCAGAAATTCGACCTTTCCAGACCGTTCTCCAGCTGGTGCACGTTGCGGATGTGCTCGAGGGAGAAGGGACATCGATGCTTGCGCGCATTGGATGGGCCGCCCGGGGGCGCTGCGCGTCTTCCTCATACTAAATGGGCATGGCGGCGCACGGCAAAATGCGTAATCTGCGAAATAGGCATGATTTGCCGATATGCGGTGGTTGCCACCCTCGGCGGCCTTTACCGGGCCGCCGAATCGGCAAGTCATTCCTTGTGGACGCGAACATCATCGTATAGAAGGTAGAAGGGAAAGATTGCGGTTGAGGAACGAAAGCCGAGTGAGAAGCGCACCGGGTCTCGTGACTCAAAACACTCCAGTGTCCGCCATGCTCACCACACTCCCGATGTGGGCTGGTAACGGTGTTCGACTGGGTTCCCGATAAGGTTGGTAGTGGCACGAAAGCCTACGCGCGACCAAATTTTCCGCTTAGAGTCTTTATAAGGGCAGGTGTGCTATCGCGATGGTCACATCCGCTCAGGGCATGCAAGTGGAAAGGGAAGCAATACATCGAGTGATGACTGCAGACCTACGAACCCTGTTGCCCTGGGTGTTATTGCTTGCTATGAGCAGCACGGCTGCTACGTCGCAAACCCCGCCTGCGCCTCATAAGCACCCTGCGCCTCATCACCACACTGCGAGCGCGGCCACCCATGGCAAGAAAGCCAAGGCATCCTCGCGTATTCGCCATATCAAAACCCGCCGCAAACCACGCAGCGCCAGAAGCATCGCCCGCAGCCGCAAACTTCAGCGGGCCTTTGTCGCCTCCTCCCAATTGCGGCCGATGGCTCAGGAACTCACAACCATGCGCTCACCCGCGGCCTATGCTGGGGTTACCGCCTATGCCCGTGCGCACACCGGCGAAGCAGCCTCCGCGGCGTACCTGGCCTTGGGCCACGCCTACCTGTTGGATCATCGCTATCCCGAAGCGGCCGCCAGCTTCCAGAAGGCGAATACCTTGGGTAAGACCATGGACGACTATGCCGATTTTTTGGCTGCCCAGGCGTTGATGGAAGCAGGCAAGCTCTCTGACGCCGAGGCCCTGCTGACCGGTTTCGCCGCCAAGTATCCCGAGAGCATTTTTGTTGGCCGTCTGCCGGTGATGATTGCCAACCTCTCGCTCGATCAAAACGATCCCCAGACGGCCCTCAAAGTTCTCCACGAACACGCGGCCGACCCCATCTCGGGTCACGCCGACTTCCAGCTGGCCTTGGCACGCGCAAACCAGATGACCGGCAGCGTGGAGGAAGCCTCGAGGCTTTATCGTCATATCTTTCTCGGCTTTCCTCTGAGTATTGAAGGCCAACAAGCCAAGGCCCAGTTGGCCGTGGTGGGTGCCACTCCGCCGCTCACAATGGCAGAGCGAAGAGCCCACGCCGACGCCCTGTACGCCGGCGGCCGGTTCTCCGAGGCGGGCGAGGAATACCGCGCCCTGGCCAATGATTCTCAAGCCGATCCCCAGGCGAAAAACGCGCTGCTCGTGGCCGCCGCATCCTGCGACCTGAAAAGCAAACGCCTCAACAAAGAAGAAGTGGATGCGTTGCCCGATACTTCAGACGAGAACGGCGCCCGGCGCATGTACCTTGCCGTCGAACTGGCCCGCAACAAGGACGATAGCGGCACTCAGCAATCTCTGGTCACGCAGATGGAACAACGCTTCCCGGAGAGCCCCTGGTTAGCCGAAGCGCTCTACTCTTCGGCCAACATGTATCTGCTGCGCAAAGACTATCCCCAGGCCATTACCTACTACAGTGAACTGGCCACTCGTTTTCCCACCCATCGTTACGCGCCCAGCAGCCATTGGAAAGCAGCGTGGCTGAACTATCGTTTGGGGAATTATTCCCAGGCGGCAGTGCTGTTCGACAAGCAGATTGCGCTCTATGCCGGGGGTAAGGAGATTCCTGCAGCCCTCTACTGGCGCGGTCGTTTGTACGCCGACCAGGAACATCAGCCGGCCATGGCTGCGGCATACTATCAGACCGTCTCCCGGGTCTTTGAGCATTACTACTATGCCCAGCTGTCTCGCGACCGCCTGGCGGAGCTGGGCCAGGTGACCCCGGCCGACGTCGCCATGCTGAACAATATTCAGCGCGAGGAGATTCCCGCCCTCACTGACGATGTCCCCGAAGATGACGAGCACGTGATCAAGGCCCGCTTGCTGGCCAACGCCGGCTTGAACGAATACATCCCGGCGGAGATCCAGGCCGCCGACGGCAGCCAGGAGTGGGGAGCCTTTGCCGAGGCGGAAATCTACTCCTCCGACGGTGAAACCTTCCGCGCCATGCGGGTGTTGAAGCGGGCGTTACCCTTCTATACCTCCGCGTCCATCGACACCATTCCCATGGGCTACTGGAAGATTCTGTTTCCGGAACAGTATTGGAGTTCGATTGAGCAGCAGGCCTCCAGGAACGGATTAGATCCCTACATGGTGGCCTCGCTCATCCGCCAGGAGTCAGAGTTCAACCCCGCGGCCATTAGTCCCGCCAACGCTTTCGGGCTGATGCAGTTGTTGCCCTCGGTGGGGCGTTCGATGGCACGGGAGGAGGGTATCCACCATTTCAACGAGGTCGAGCTGCTCAATCCGGAGACGAATATCCGGCTTGGTTCGCGCTACCTCAAGCAGATGTTGGACAAGTTTGACGGCCAGGCTCCGTACGCATTTGCCGCCTACAATGCGGGTGACAGCCGGGTAACGGATTGGCAGTCGATTGGCAAGTATCACGGCATGGATGAATTTGTAGAATCGATTCCTTTTACAGAGACCCGCGATTACGTGCAGGCGATTCTCCGTAACGAATCAATCTATCGCGAGTTGCATGGAAGAACGCCGCCTGCGCAATCGAGCATCGTTGCCCAGCAGCCTGCGCAATCGAGCACCGTTGCCCAGCAGAAGATGATGCCGGCGCAGCAGTAAGGTGTGTGCATGTTTGGTGCATAAGCAAAGGGAATCGATTGGTGCGAACGAATCGTGCATTGACGAAAGCAAGGCTCACGGAAAGAATGAGTTCAATGTTCGGCTTGCAAAGCAAAACTTCACCTCGGTAGGTGACTCGGCCAATGAGTAAGCATCCGCAGAACAGACTTCGCAGGCTTGCGATAGTAGAACCGATTAATGGCAAACCGCGGCGAACCCCGGCTGGGCCGCGTTGGTGGGGGCCGCAGCGTCCCAGCGGCGTTTCTCTCGATCAGGAAGCCCGGACAGCCCGGGCGCAATTCAAATCCATTCGCATGGCGGTGATGCCGACGCTTTCGCGTGGCATGTGGTTCGAGGCGCTGGCCTGGATCTGGAGTTTTGTCCGCAGCTATTTTGTCCCGGCGACCCGGCGAAAGAGGAGTGCGGTCGTTTTGTCTTTCCGTCGGGCGGCGGCGAGAGATGTGTTTGTCACCAAGAAAGCCAGCGGCAGCATCTGTTGGAATAACGATCGTGAGGCAACACCCCAGGAGGGAGGCAGAGGATAGCGAGTGCGTTTACAGTGGCAAGCGAGGAATGCAGGGTGAACCCTGCGTGCTACATAAGTATGGTCGAGCACAGGTAACAGGATCGCACAGGAGGAATGGCATGTTGACAGATCTTGAATTGCTTGGAGAGTGGATTCCAGAGCAGATGGAACCTGGAACCCTGTTTGTGCTGGAAAACACGGGAGCGATTGGCGAGGCGAACAACCCCTACGTTGCCGTGCTGGCTTGTCCTCATTGCGGTGCGTTAGGTTTGATCACCAAGACGCAGTACATCGGTATGGAGTCGATGATCTGCGGTTCGGACTACTGCTCGTCGGAGTACTACCTGAACGATGAAGGAATCGAATATCGAAAGCCGCACTAAAGATTAAAACGTCGGTCGGTACAAAAAGGAGGCGCGCTCACGGAAACCACCGGGCCGCCTCCTTTTCGTTTCCAGGGCTGATACGAATGCCCTAATAAAATCAGCCAAATCAATTTTGGCACACCTTCCTGACCGCGAATTCGGGCTGGACTGGTCGACCCGAGTTGTTCTCCAGCCAGAATGTAAAACAATCGACCTGATCCCTTCACCGCTCAAGCTCCTGATTCTCACAAATTCTTCATCCTGCGAAGCAACCAACTTCGGGCCATATCGCCCTAAGACAAGATGGGCCGCAGAAAGCGACATCAACCGCACGCGATATTGGAGAGACGATCTATGTGGAAAGAAACCTCCGTTACTGAATTACCCAAGACCACCCCCCCGGCCGCCAGCACGAAACCTGTCACCGAAGACGAATTGCACGCGATATTGGAGCGGTTGGAAGCAAGCCGGGATGTTTTCCGCCAGAACCGGGAATTGCGGGAGGTTTTGTCCCGCCGCGAGGGCGAGACCCGGGCATTGCAGATCCGCAACGCGGAGTTGGAAGAGATCATTCAGAAATTCGCCCCGATGCTGTTGAACATAGCAACCACCATGGGATTGGCAACAAAGACTGAAATGGGTGAAACTCAGAGTGTAGCCTGAAAACTGAGCGCTCTCACAATCCCCACGCCGACCTGGACCAGACCGTGATGGTGGGTACGATTCAACGGTGGCCGCGTTCACAGACGAGTACATAAGGGTCGGAGCAGCTCGTGGCTGCAATCGAATCGGCAATGCAACTGCATGGATTGCTATGAAACCTTCTGGATGACTTCCCGTTTGTTCCAGGCGTATAGTTTCGCGAACGGCTCGCTTCGCGATGCCGGTAAGAGTGCACGCCCCAACCTGGGGACATGAAGAGCGCATCTGCGCCGGGAGAGAGGTGACTTCCATTGACGCACCATCTAAGCCGAAAGTCGATGTTCAGGAATCCATTGCGAACGCGAAGGCTTACTGCAAGCAAAATCCTGCGAGCTTCGTCAGTCTGCGGGATTATAGTGGCGGCATTTACAACGAAACCTGCGCAGCCTTTGCAGCAGAACAGCACGCCCTCGACCCCACATACAAAATCGGCTCAGATTAACCCGCGCAGGATAGGCTCCGTAAGCCTGGCGGCAATTGGGCCCACGGGGCAGCCGTAAAGAGAGGCGGCTTTCTGATGCAAAGCGATTTCCGCGCATTTCGCTAAGGCATCGCCCAAGGGAGCCGCCTTTTCACCATAACATTCGCGTTGCAGGATGAAATGCCACTGGTTCTATCCCCGCGCCGGCGCATGGAAACGAGTCTGGGGCCCTCTATTTTCGTTTGCGGGCTGATACGATGAAAGCGTCAGCGGAACCCGCAGGGACTTGAGTCTCCGCGCGGTGGAGCAGATGCCCGGATGGCGAAATCGGCAGACGCAGCGGACTTAAAATCCGCAGGCCGCAAGGCCGTGGGGGTTCAAGTCCCCCTCTGGGCACCATAGAATCAATGAGTTAGGTTTCATTTCGGTTTCCTTTTCAAATCTGCAATTTATGCTGGTGCATGTTGATCATTCTGGGGCTTGCCACAAGTAAAGCATCCCAGCGTAAAGAAAAACAGAGTAAGGCCAGCGGGGAGCAGTTTCAAGTCAAATTGGAAGGATCGTTCCGTGGGTTCGTCCCTTTTGCGCCGTCCGAAATATTCTGGATTCCATTTGGCTTTAATGTGGCGATTATCGCGGGTGCGGACCTACTCGTTGCCGACTAGTTCGGTCTAAGCGATTCGAAGAGGTGACTTCGATGGAATAAGGTCCTATCGTGACGTTCGTAAAAGTCACGGGCGGTTTGCAGGTTTTCCGTCCGAGAGTTCACGGACTTTTGCGAATTCAGTCTGCGCTTCGACCTCTTGATGAAGGGCACGATAGCTGCGTCCACAAAGATAGTGCGCGCTTGTGTTCTTGGGATCCAATTGAATGGCATGCTGCGCCATACTTAATGCATCGTTATATCGGCCGGAGCGGTAGTCATATTTTCCCAACTGATACCAGACCTCCGCATTATCCGGATTCCGTGAAAGCGCGAGTTTGAGAAGGTGCTCACCTCGTTCAGTTATGCCATCTTCCAGAAGAAATGTCGAAAAATCCAGCGGTAGCCATTCCGACAGACGCCCGGGCGACTTAGGCTCCTGATTCATACCTTCCTGAGACCAGTGTTCTGCATCCTGTCTGGCTACAAGCGCTTGATAGGTTAGACCAAGTCCATCGTAGGCACGAATAAGGGTCGGATCGAGACGGATCACTGCTTTGTACTGTTCTGCCGCTTCGGCAATCGACTGTCGTGTATAAAGACATCTTCCGAGGTAGTAATACGCGGGGGCGTTCTTCGGATCGATACTGATCGCTCTCCGATACTTGTCTTCCGCCGCACCGAGTTTGTTTTGCACCACATCGATGAGTTAGCGCCCACTTTCGAGCGCAAGGACCGCATAGCCCGTTGCCGCGTCGTTCATGAAGGGCCCGGCATCTGAAGCCGGATCACGCTGTTTGTTGAGCGACCACGCCGGCCATAGCCCCTCGGTCTGACTCTGATTCTGTATCAACCAGCCTAGGCCGCGACTGACCTGCGGTACTTTGCGCATCCCATTTTTCTCGAGCGCGAGCACGGCCAGGCCCGTTGCATAGCCATCGCTTTTCGTTTCCAGGGTCGTGTTATCGCGACGTTTCCATGTTCCGAGATTGGTGAGGCTCCAGCCCCCATCCGGACGCTGTTCGGCGAATATGGCATTGACCAAAGCAGACCGCTCTTTTGCCGTGAGAAGGCCCTGGTACTTCGCCGAGGCCCAAAGCAGGACGATACGGTTCACCAAGGGTTGACTGCTATATTCCCGGCGCAGATATGCACGCAGTTCATTTATATTGCTTTGGACCGCCCTTTCCTTCATGTAGCCATCCGGGGCAATACCAGCAGCCAGCGCAGCGAGCGCCGCGCCGTGATACTCCGACTCGTTGGATTCCCACGGAGCATTGTGGAAGTTGAGCCATATCCAGGCCCCCGCATTATCGCCAGTGTGCCGCTGCAACGCCCAGGCATTGTTGAATGCCTGCCTCGTGATCTCTCTCAAGTGACCACTGCGCGCATCATAGCTCACGAGGATCAGTGCATTGAGCACCGACTCTGTGCTGCGCGACTCGATGGATTTTGTTGGTCCGGCCTTGCCGTCCTTGTAGAAGGGCTCTACATCGTTCCAGAGCGTCACCCGCCTCAGTACGTTATTCAGCATCGTGCGCTCCGGACCTGCGGGGTCCTGTTCCCCCATTTGCTGGCGCAGCGCAGGCCGGGCCAGTGCGTATGGAAGCACAGAATGGCAGGAAACACAGATCGTCCCGTGATCGCGTTGCGCTTTGGGCCACGCTTGCCACCATGTCTCCCGGCTATCGAGGTAGTGGGCGGCGTTTGCCTGACTCCATGAAATGGTGACGTTGTCTTCGATCTTGCTCGCCGAGGCAACCATCCCGGCGGCAAGGGAGGCGAGGATAACACGAACCACAACGGCATTTGATTTCATGGGACAGGTCTCCGGGTAAGAATCTCATCTTCCAATATAGCCACGTTGTGCGTAATACATTGCACAGCCCTACAAATCTTTATGACTGTAGGCAACGGTAGTAAGGAGTGTACGCATACTTGATGCGGAGCCGGTTATCAGAAATTCTGATTCCAGCTATAAGACAAAGATTGGCAGATGACCTGCTCCCAGAGGCACATTCTTCAGGTGAGGAAAAACTCCAAACGAAGGGCACGGCTGAAGGCGTGCCCTTCGTTCGACAGTCTCTTTCTAGGCTGTTAGGATCAGCGAAAGTTACATGTGCACTCCAAATTGGCCGGCTGAAAAATCTAATTTTGACAACTCTGCTGTTACTGAATAGACGGATAGGTGCTGTGTCGGAATCAACGTAGCCATTCCCGCGGCAGCCTGATCATGCCACCCAGCGACATTGTTCCGGATTGAACTTCTGCATCACGTCACTGCACGCGCGGATGAGCGCCGCGGTTCGTCCTGAAGGCGTCGCGCTTTGCACCGATGCCAGGACGATCGACGCCGGACGCGTGTTTCCCGTGATAGGCAGGCATTTAACCGAACTTCCATCGTAGGTCTGATCGGGTGCCGGCCGTAGATTGAGAATCGCGTATCCCTTGCCCGCCGCCACCAGGCCACGAACCAGCTCAAAGTTGTGAACCCGGTGCCGTATGTTCGGCGGCTTGTCGATGCCATTGAAGATGGAAAGCAGGTAGTCGGAATTGTAAGCGTAATCAAGCAGCACTAGCGGCTCATCAACCAGCTCCGAAGGACTCACGGATGGCCGCGCGGCCAGCGGGTGGGAACTATGCATGAGCGCATAGGGGGCAAGCGAAGTCAGATGATGCTTGAAGTGAAGGGCTGGATCGCAGTTGATGTCGTACATCAGGCCGACTTCGATCGTTCCATCGCGCAGCCAGCGCAGGAGAGACTCCGTATCTCCGTCGTAAATCTGCACGCTGAGTTCCGGGTAGATAGAGCGAAGCGTACTGAGTATCCGGGGCAGGAAGAAAGGCCCCAACGTGCTGAAACATCCAAGGGTGATGCGGCCGCGAAGCGTGTGGTTAAGCTCATCGGCCCGATGATGAAGACCTTCCGCCTGCACCAGTACGTTTTTGGCGGCGGCCACAAACGATTCACCTGCGGGCGTTAAGGTCACGCCCTTGGCGTGATGCCGCACGAAGCATTGAATACCGAAAACATCTTCCAGATACGAAACAGCTGCCGAGACACCAGGCTGCGAGACATATAGCGATCGTGCGGCCGCCGACACGCTTCCATGGTCAGCAACAGCGACGAGATAACGAAGCTGCTGGAGGGTATAGTTCATGCCATTTCCCTTATAAGAAAAATGTCTTCACTTCAGCAATTTTTTGTATTTGGAGCTGGGGCGACGCGGCCCTAGAATGTCCGCAGATTAACACCGGTTTCATCACTGCGCAAGCACTTTCCATAATGGCTGCCGCCTGCTCAAGAGCAGACGGTGTAGTGTTTTCGTATTCACCCCGCCCCCGCTGTGGTTCGCAGGCCCCTAGGTAGTCTCGGAAGTTCGTGCATTCAGAAGAATTTAACCGCAGATGCGCAGCCTCAGGGTGCGCCGCCAGAAGTGTCTCGTACGTGGCTCGGCATCTGTGTCCGGGTTCGTTTCGATTCGTCTTTCCGTTGCTCGTGACCAGCAGCGAACGCGGGCCTCCGTACTGAAGCATTTGCGAATGAGTTTGGAGAGAAGCCAATGACCGTAAGGCAAGTCAGGAAAGCGCTTTTGTGGCAGGTCCTCTGCAGTTTTCTGGTGCTGCAGGCAGTCTGCGGTTTCGCTCAAACCGCCTCCACCGGTACCATGGTGGGCACCGTGCATGACTCGAGCGGAGCCATCGTACCCGGCGCACAGGTCGAGATCACCAACAGCTCCGTCGGCTTTCATCGGCAGATTGAGGCTTCCACCGAGGGAGCTTACAAGTTCGTTCAGCTGCCCCCTGGAACGTATGAGGTGAAGGTAACCGCATCCGGTTTTCAGGTGGCGGTTCTTTCCGTCACGGTCAATGTTGCTGAATCGGCCCTGGCGGATGTCACCCTTAGCGTAGGGTCGGCGGTCCAGACGGTCCAGGTGTCCAGCAGTAATTCCGAGGTCTCTCTGCAGACGACCAACTCTTCCGTGGGTGAAGTGATGGACCACGAGCAAATCGCCAACCTCCCCACCGTACAACGGCAAATCACCCAGCTTGTCTATCTGCAGCCCGGCACTACGCCCCTCATCGGCGGAGCCGAAGGGACGGTGGGCGGGGGAAGTGTCTCCGGCGGCCGCGTGGACCAAAATTCCATGACGTTGGATGGCATCAACGTAACCGATGAATCAGAGGGCGGGTATCTGGTGAATGGGCTGATCGCGTCTTTCCCCATTCCGGTGGATGCGGTGCAGGAGTTTCGCGGCACTGTCTCCAACCCTACCGAAGATCAAAACCGGTCGGGTGGCGGCCAGTTCGCGCTCACCGTGCGGCGCGGCTCCAACGACTGGCACGGCCTGGCGTATGACTACTATCAGAACGCGGCGCTGAACGCGAACTCATGGAGCAACAACCGCACCGGCGCGCCGCGGCCGGGACTCATCTCGAACCGCTTCGGCGGCACTTTCGGCGGTCCATTCTTAAAAAATAAAGCTTACTTCTTCCTGGCCTATGAAGGGTTTCGTTTTCCCAACAGCGCAAACGTCACACAGCTTGGCATTACGGAAAGTCTGCGCACTGGGATCCTGCGGTTTAAGGACGCGGCAGGCAATCTGAACTCCTATAACTTCAATCCAGCGAACGGTCCTTTGACATCTGCCTGCGGGCCAACCGGCGACCAGCCTTGCGATCCGCGTGGAATCGGTCTCAGCCCCATCATCAGCCAGTATTTCAACTTCTACCCGGTGGCCAACAGCCTCACCGCCGGCGACGGTGGCATCAACACCGGTGGAATTCAGGGCCCCGTCTCTATCCCGGCGCACACCGATTTCGGTGTGGCGCGCTTTGATTACAGCCTCAACCAGGCATGGAGTGCGTTCGTATACTTCCTCGACTCGCAGCAGCACCAGGCAACCACCGACCAGATCGACTTCAATCCCGCCGTCACCAAAGGCAAACTACTGGTCAGCACATCTTCCTTGCCGCTCTACCCGCGCGCTCTTATCACCGGAACCACTGGCCAGCTTACGCCCAACCTCACCTATGATTTCCGCTTTGGATTCAATCAGCAGGGCTTCAATTTTGCCCGCGAGATTCCGCAGAATATTCTTCCTGGCGCCGGCTATCCCATTCAGCTGGCATATGGCGTCTCCGGGGTCAAGTATCTCGATGCGCCGGGCAACGACAGTATCAACACCTTGCCCAAGGAAGGCGCCCTGGTAAAAGAGTGGCAGTTCAACAACTCGCTCAACTGGGTCAAAGCGAATCATCTCATTTCCGGTGGGGTGAATTACATTCACTCAAACCAGTATCACTACCGGTTGACTCAGGGCGGATCCATCGCCTCCCCCGTAGCCCAGATAACCAGCGGAAGTTATACCCAGATTCCAGCCAGCGAGCGTCCTCCCACCTGCAGCGAGTCGCGCACCGCAAACTGCCTGCCAATCGGGGTCCTGGCAGAGTGGAACGAGCTTTATGCGTCTCTGCTCGGGCAGTGGGACTACACCTCGTTCTTCAACAGCAGAGACGCCAAGGGCAACGTAGTCGACTCCGTCACCAGCCCTCCCTCCTATGACCAGACCAACGAACACTTTGAGTTCATGGTCTCCGACACCTGGCAGGTCAAGCCATCGCTCACCCTCAGCTATGGTATCAACCTCACCTATGAAACCCCGTACCGCGACATCAACGGGAAAGACTACCTGCTCGTGGACGGCAGTAACAACCTCATCAAGCCCGCCGAGCTTCTGAACGAGAAGTTACAAGCGGCCAACAAGGGCGCGGTTTATAACACCACCATGTACTATGTCCACCCGGCGCAGTTGGGGGGAAGGGCGATTTATCCCGCATCATTTACTCTGGGACCACGCGTGGGAGCGGCCTGGAATCCATCGCTCAAGACACGGTTCCTGGGCCCGCTTCTGGGTGATCACAAGACCGTGATCCGCGGCGGCCTGGCGCTGATGCACGATCAGATCCTCGGCATCCAGACCGAGCTCTACGGCATCATCGGCAACCAGCTCATCGCGACGCAAAATCTGACCACCGCGCCCACCTGCGATGGAGCAGGCACGCCGGGACCTGGATGCGTCGGCGGCAGCTCGCCCTTCCGGGTCGGAGTCGACGGCCAGGTCTACACCGGAGCTCCAACGGCCTTCTCGATTCCTTACGCCCCGAAGGCGGCCAACGCGTTGACCGGAGCCTCTTTCGGTGTAACCGGCGGCGATGGGTTGGATCCGAATTTCCATCCGGGCAAGATTTACGGGCTTAACACCTCCATCCAGCGCCAGATGGCCTGGGGC
The DNA here is from genome assembly GCA_963717225.1 of uncultured Acidobacteriaceae bacterium. GTDB lineage: Bacteria > Acidobacteriota > Terriglobia > Terriglobales > Acidobacteriaceae > PALSA-350. The sequence goes on from CAVQWB010000019.1 coordinate 1,362,818, forward strand.
TCGCAGATTGAAGTGGGATGGATCGGGCGCTTCGGCCGCGAGCTGGCTAATAGCGCCAACGTCAATGCGCCTCCGATCACCATCGGAGATTTATCGGGTCAGGCATCGCAATCGTTTGCCGCCGCGTTTGATGCTTTGGCCAAACAGCTCAGGTCTGGCGTAAGCGCCACCAACGTAACCCCGCAGCCCTGGTTTGAGAACAGTATCGGGGCCGGGGCAACGGTGCAGATTGCATCGAACAACAGCACTGCGATTGTGCAGAACAACGTGTCTTCAGTGTTCACCGCAGCCAAAGGCGTCGACGCCATGTTGCAGAAGGCGGGGAAAGCTCCGGTCGACAATCGCCAGTTCCAGACGCTGACGTTTCAGAGCAATATGGGCTGGTCCAATTACAATGCAGGCTTTGTGAGTTTCCGGAAGCGCACGAATAACGGGCTGTCGGTGGTGTTCAACTACACCCTGGCAAAGTGCCTGGACACGGATGGACGGCAGAGCGATAGCCTGAATGGGCACCTGGATAATCCCTACAATCCCGCATACGCCTACGGTGCCTGCATGACCGATGTTCGCCAGGTCGGTCAGGCATATGGAAGTTACAATTTGCCGTTCTTCGCCCAGGCGTCTGGATTGAGAGGCCACCTGCTGGGCGGATGGTCAACCGCATACATCGTGACCGCGAGCACCGGCTCCACGCTTGAGGTGACGCAGGGGAATACGACCGGCTATTCCAGCGGCAATACGGATGGTCCCACAGTGGTGAAGACCGGCCCGATTCCTTCACTGAGCGCGCACCATCTCTCCAACGGCTCTTACAATGTCTACGCTAACCCGACAGCGGCTTTGGCTAATATGCGATACGTCAACCTCTCCACAGACACATTCCGCTCGAACCGGGGACAGTTCTATGGTCTAGGCCAATGGGATGCGGACTTCAATGTGCAGAAGTCGACCAAACTCACCGAGCGCGTAAGCAGCAAATTCACCCTGGATTTCTTCAACCTTTTGAATCACGCGAATCTGATCACGCCGGCTCTGAATTACAACGCACAACCCGGATTTGGAGCGATCACGCAGGACCAGAGCGCCTGGGGCAACAACATTAGTTCCGGGCCACGTCGCATTCAGGCGAGTCTGCGAATCGTCTTCTGATCGGTGGTTTCGCAGGTTTTCCGGCCCAGCGGTTTGCAGGTAAGAGCACTGGCGATCATCTACTTCCTCCGGTTGCCAGTGGCTCCTCCAGTGCTGTAGAGTCGCAGACCACGAAGATACAGAACTCCCGCGGAACGAGCGACGCGTGACGAGAATCAAGACAGATTTTCTGCTGCTGAACGGCAACATCCTCACCATCGACCCGCGCTTTTCCCGGGCCCAGGCCATAGCCGTTGCCGGGGACAGAATTTTGGCGGTCGGCAGCAATGCCGAGGTAGAGATGTTGGCCACCGAAGGCACGAGGCGGATCGATCTTGGCGGCAGGACCGTTGTCCCCGGCTTCATCGATTCCCATTGCCACCCCGCTTTCGCCGGGCGCCAACACCTGCGGAACGTCAACTGTGATTCTCCCGACAAGGCGGAAATCCTCAGCCGGATCCGGCAACGCAGCGAGGACCTTGAGCCCGGGCAATGGGTGTTTGGCTTCCTCTATGACGACACCAAACATGAGATGCCGCTGGCCCAGCAGGATCTGGACGCCGCCGCTCCGTATCACCCAGTCATGGTGGCATATCGCGGCGGCCATTCGGCGATCGCCAGTACCATGGCGTTCCGCGTGGCCGGAGTTGGTCCCGGGATCACTGACCCGCCGGGAGGAAGGTATGTGCGGTCAGCGGCTACGGGCAAGCTCACCGGGCGGCTCGACGACACAGCGCGGGACCCCTTCTTCGCCACCATGCAACTGGAGTACAGCCGAGACGACTTCCGCGAGGGAGTCGCGCTGATCTCGTGCATGATGTCGCGTGTGGGCATCACATCGGTGGGAGATGCGGCGCTGCACGGTCCCGACGACCTGCGCGCATACCAGGACGCGTTTGATGCGGGAGCACTTCGTTTTCGCGTCTACTGCTTCATCAATGGCGAGTATTTCGAAAGCTTCCGGCAGGCTCGGATGCGGACCGGCTTTGGGAACGAATGGGTCCGCCTTGGCGCGCTGAAGTTTTTTAGCGACGGGTCCATCTCCGAACGCACAGCCCTGCTCTCGGAGGCATATATCGGTATGCCGGGATATTACGGTTTGCTGGTTGCCGATCAGGAAGCACTGTGGGGGCCCTGCAGAGATGCCCATCGAGAGGGCTGGCAGATTGCCATCCACGCCAACGGCGATCGAGCGGTCGACAACGTCCTCAGCGTCTACGAGCGGTTACAGCGGGAGTATCCCCGTCCCGACAGCCGATACCGTATCGAGCACTGCACGGTGACCAACCCAGGTCTGGTCGCCCGGCTGCGCGCGCTCAACGCGATTCCCGTTCCCTTCACCTGCTATGTCGCGCACCACGGCGAAAAGATGGACTTCTACGGTGCGGAGCGTCTCAAGCACATGTTTGCTGTGCGCGATTTTCTCGACGCCGGTTTAAAGCCGTCTGCTTCGTCCGACTATACCGCTTCACCGTTCGACCCCATGCTAAGCTTGCAATCCATGGTCATGCGCACCGACTCCGCGGGAAACACCTGGGGAGAAAATCAGAGGATTACGGTGGAAGAGGCGCTGCGCGTGCTCACCATCAACGGAGCCTACGCCTCGTATGAGGAGAACATCAAAGGTTCTATCGAGGCTGGGAAACTAGCCGATCTGGCGGTGTTGACAGACGATCCCTTGACGGCCGACCCGATGGCCCTGTCACAGATCCGTTGTGAACGGACCATGCTGGGCGGCCGTTGGGTCTACGAGAGCTGAGCGCGATGCGCAGAAGAGATATGCTGGGTGCGATGGCTGCCGCACTGCTGCCGCTGACTGCGCGGAGGGCGATGCCGGCCGCGCTGGGATTCGAAGCACACGAGGCGGATAAGCGGATCGCCATCCGCGACGACGGCTGGATCACTGACGTCGATGGAATCAAGGTGGGTCATTACACCGCAAAGGAGCGTCCCACCGGGTGCACGGTGATCCTTTGCGAGAAGGGGGCCACCTGCGGGGTGCATGTTCCCGGTGGATGGCCGGGCACCAGGTTAACCGACATGCTCGACCCGGTGAAGCGCGCGGATGATTCCGTCCGGGTAAGTGGAGTGGTGCTTACCGGCGGCAGCGTATATGGTCTTAGCGCGGCATCGGGTGTGGAGCGGTTCTTCCGCGAGCGCTATTCTGCCGCGCAACCGGCAGGCAGCATTCCCAAACCCCAGGTATTCGTCGTTCCCGCGGCGGTGATCTACGATCTGAGTCTCGGTGACTGGCGCATCACGCCCACTGCCGAATCGGGCTACCAGGCTTGCCAGGCTGCAGCCGGTGGAAAAGTAGCGGAAGGCTGTATTGGCGCGGGTGCGGGCGCCATGGTTGGTCACTGGGGGAAGAACCCTACCAAGTCAGGCTTGGGCACCGCAAGCATTCGTGTCGGGAATACCGGGGTAGTGGTGGGTGCCATTTGTGCAGTGAACGCCTCGGGTGATGTCTACAACCCCAGGACAGGCGCTTTCGTCAGTGGTTCGCGGGATAAAGACGGAACACGCTTTTCTCCCGCCATCGACCGCATCCGCGCCGGCTTTAGCGTGGAGCCGCCACCGCCAGGCACGCACACCACCATAGCCACTGTCGCAACCAACGCTCGTTTTACCAAAACAGAGACGGCCAAGATCGCGCAGATGGCTGCCGCGGGGCTGGCTCGAACGATCAACCCGGCATGGGGTCCGGGTGACGGTGATACGGTGTTCGCGCTATCTACAGGAACGCTGGAGACGCACGTTTCCCACGGCGCGATTGGAGCCATTGCGGCGGAAGCCTTGACCGAGGCCATACTGCGCGCGGTCACCAAGGCAACGGCCACGGCCGGCATCCCGGCCTGGCGCGATATCGCCGGCGCCGACCTTCCCTGAGCGCTGTGCCAGCCCATAACAAAAATCTATTCAGTCTAGTTGATATAAGTATTTTGCATGAGGGATCCCTCTGCCCTAAAGTTCGCTATAGCTTTCGCTCGTAGAAAAAACCGCACGACAAATCCCCATCGGGTAGTTAGTAACTGTTAGATCGCCTTATAGCCGGCCAATCAAGTGGATGAGGGATCTTCTTTCATCCTTCCGCTTTTCAGACCAACCCCGGAGGAGCCTGATGCGCCTTGGTGTCGAAAGAGTGGCCGTTCTCGCGTTGCTGTCAGCAGCCTTTATATCCACGCGGACCGTTCAGGCCAGCGAACTGTTGCTGTTGCATGGCCATATCTATACCGCGGCGGCTTCCGGCCCCAAGTGGGCGCAAGCCATCGCCGTCACCGGAGATCACATCGATGCTGTGGGCACGGATGCGGAGGTCCTGCGGCTCAAGACGCCTAAGAGCAAGATGGTCGATCTGCACGGCAGCACCGTCCTGCCCGGGATCACGGATAACCACGTCCATCTCTGGTTCGGATCGCTGGCCCTTCACGGGTTCAACCTCTCTACCCCCGAATCCAACATCACCGTGGACAACGATCCGCAGTTATTCGCCAGCAAAATCAAGGCCTACGCCGATAGTCATCCCAAGGAGCCGGTGCTTATCGGCCGGGCGGCTTTCAGCAATGGTGTCACCACGCCGGCCCCCGACCGCGCTTTCCTGGACAAAATCATACCTGATCGCCCCCTCGTGATCCATGCCACCAGTGAACATACGTTGTGGGTCAACAGCAAAGCGCTGGCCCTTGCCGGCATCACGAGCAAGCCGTTGGCCGATCCCGAAGTCAACAAATACGTGTTGCGCAACGCCAACGGTGAGCCCACCGGTGTACTGCGGGAGGCGGCGATGGAGGTCATGGAGCAGGCGCTCCCTGATCTTCCGCTCGACGAGAAGGTCGAAATCTTTTGCGCGGGCGAACAGTATCTGAACAGCCTCGGCATCACCAGCGTGGTGCTGGCCACGGGCGGACTCGAAGATCTGGCCGCCTACGATGCATTGCGCAAGCGGGGCATGCTGACTTTGCGCACGCGGCAGGCCTTCGGAGCAGTGGCTGTCAACCATCATTGGACACCGCAATTCCTGGCGGATCTGGAAAAGGCCCGCACCACCTACCACGATGACTGGATCTCCGCCAACATGGTTAAGTTCTTCATGGACGGAGCCCCGTCGGCTCCGCTCTACACGACGCAGGAGTACGCGCACATCGTCGGCGAGTTGGACAAGCGCGGATTTCAGGTGATGAGCCACGCCCTCAGCCCGGCAGCGGCCAAGGTCGTGCTCGATGGCGATGAACAGGTGGAAAAACTGAATGGTCCACGCGACCGCCGTTTTCGCATGGAGCACGCCGGTCGCGTGAATGCGGAAGACCTTCCACGGTTTGCGAAGCTGGGCGTCATACCCAGCATGCAGCCGGCGTTTTGCTGCTATCCCGGCGGCATGCCCAGTCCTTATGCGAAAGGGAAAGCGAACCAGTGGCAGTCCCTGGAGAAGAGTGGTGCGGTTCTTGAGTTCAGCAGCGATTGGCCGTGCTCGTGGCCGCCGAGCCCGATTCTCGGTATTCAGCAAGCGACTCTGCGTCGAATTCGCCGAACCGTCACTCCCACTGGTCCTACCGGGCCCATTGTTTCGGACGACGAACCGGACGAAAAGATCAGCGTAGAGCAAGCCGTGATCGCCTACACGCGCAACGCTGCCTACGCAAACTTTACCGACAAGAAATTGGGGACGCTGGAGAAAGGCAAACTGGCGGACTTGGCGGTGCTTTCAAAAGACATCTTCTCCCTCCCCCTGCAAGACATTGGAACGACAACCGTGACAGCGACGATGGTCGGAGGCAAAGTCGTCTACGGAAAACTTCAGTAAGAACAGCGCCTGAAGGCAAGGTATGATGCATCGTCATTGGAGAGTACCGTCGAAGCTGTTCCGCAGCATGCTGCTGCTGGCCCTCTTTGGTGTGCCTCCGCTGGTTTGGGCCCATCCTGAGGCTCGGTATATCCAGGAGCTTGACTGGAAGAAGGATCACTTCGCCCATGTGCTGGCCGTGGGTTACACCGAGCTGGGTTCGGGCATCAACCAGAGCCACGCGGAAGTGAAGCAGGTGGGCGAACGATCGTGTGTAGTCGGTACCAGTGTAGGCTTCGACGTGGAAGACACCTACGCTTTCGATATTGATGAAACAGTTGAGCTCAAGCTGACCTATGCGCCCTCGCTCACCAGCAATCCGTTCCTGGTCGTGTGGGACCAGAATGGAGGCGAAGGGCACGGTCGCATCGAGGTCGCGCCGGAAAGCGGAGCCGCCTTCCGTTCTCTGACCCTGCAACTGCCACGCGCACGATTTGCCGGCCAGGGAACGCGCGGGATCGATCTGGCTGTGGGAGCCCAACGGAGTGGCCAGGTCGCCGTCTGTGATATTCAGATCGAACGCAGCGGTGCCACCAAGAACCCCACCACTTTCGGACGCGTAAATCTCACGATCAAAGACGCGGCCACCGGGCAGCGGGTGCCGGCGCGTGTCGGCATCTACGATGCGACAGGCCGTGCTCCGCTGCCATCGGAAGATGCCTTGCTGGTGCAGCGTTTCGGCGACAAGGTGCGCCTTTTGTCCGTGAACCAGCACGCCTTCTGGCCTACTGGCAATCGAGAAGCGTTCTACGTCTCCGGAACCTACGCAGCGAAGCTGCCTATCGGCGTCTATGAGCTGGCGGTCACTCGAGGCCCGGAGTACCGTGCTTATCTCGGCAAATTTGAGGTGTGCGAAGGCGACAAACCGGTCGATGTCGCTGTCTCGCTCGAGCGCTATACCGATATGCCGCGCAAAGGATGGATCTCCGGTGACGACCACGTTCATTTACAGCGGGAAGAGGTTGCCGACCAAAGCGTGTGGCAGCAGACTGCGGCGGAAGATGTACATGTAGCCAACCTGCTGCAGATGGGCAACATTGCCGGCATCAACTTCGAGCAGCCCGCATGGGGCAAAGCGGGACGCTACACCCACGAAGAGCACACGCTGGTCTCCGGACAGGAAGATCCGCGCACTGGACAGCTGGGCCACACCATCCACGAAAACCTGCAAAAGCCCATTCGGCTGGACTCAGACAACTACTTCATCTACCACACGGTCTTCGAAGAGTCGCATCGCCAGGGAGGAGTCTCCGGCTTTGCCCACCTCGGCGATTGGTTTCACGCGCAACGAGGGCTCGCCGTGAATGTCCCCTTCGGAGAGGTGGATTTTATCGAGGTCTGCGAAGCCGGAATGATTGCCACCGATGTGTGGTATGGCTTTCTCAATATGGGCTATAAGCTGACGCCCTCCGCGGGCTCTGACTTTCCCTACACTGATCTGCCCGGCGTCTCCCGCAACTTCGTTAAAGTCGACCATCCCGCAGATATCGATGCCTGGTACGCGTCCATGCGTGCCGGCCATACCTTTGTCACCAACGGTCCCTTCCTCGAATTCACAGTCAACGGTCATCAGATGGGCGAAGAGCTGCACGTGCCCCGCGGCACCATGCTGCAGATATCGTCGGAGACCCAACTGAATCCCGATGTCGACAAGCTCGACCGCCTGGAACTGGTGATCGAAGGAGACGTCGCAAAGACCGAGTCTGCGGCGGGCACTGACCACGCCGCTCTGCACACCTCGATCAGAGCCGACCACAGCATGTGGCTGGCTGCACGCGCTTTCGGTAACCGGCATGAGCCGCGCAACACCACCGAAGCCCATAGCGCTCCCATTTACGTAATTGTGGACGATCAACCATTCTGGAAGACGGAAGCCCTCCCGCAGCTCGTGGACCATGAGCATGCGGCTTTGCAGGAAATCCTGAACGGTCCCCTGGTTCCCGATGAGGATCTGGAAGAGTTTCAAACCCACGACCTGCTGGTGGCTGAGTGGCCAAAGCAGCGAGAAATGTTGCGCGCCCGCATTGCCCAGGCGGACGCCATGTATCAGGACTTGCTGAAGCGCGCGGGGATACCGCCCACACCGGCTCACCAGTGACCCGACTCGCTGTTGCATAACCGCAAGCTATGCAGCCTAGCACTTTTAACTATTAGGAAGGAGTTGCACCCATGCCCTACAGTGCGATGCATAAGGACAAACGGGAGCGCAGGCTCATGGTCAACTTCGCAAAACACAAATGGACCGCTGCCTCTGCATTGGTGGCGACGGCCATCTTCCTTATGGCGCTATCCGCCATCTCTCAGAGTGCTCCCGAAAAGCCCGCGCCACCCCATGAAGAGGGCATCCCTGTGACCGACCAGTTGGTGGTGAGCAAATGCAGCGGTTGCCACCAGGCGGACGCGAAAGGGAACCTCTCGCGCATTTCGTATATCCGCACCACACCCGAAGGATGGGAAGAGGCCATCAAGCGGATGGTCCGCCTGAACGGTCTTGTGCTCTCCCCGGAAGAGGCTCGGCAGATCGTCCGCTCCCTCAGCAACTCGCACGGGCTCGCCCCGGAAGAAGCTGCGCCGGTCGCCTATTACGCGGAACGCCGCCTGGTGGACGAGAAGTATTCCGACCCCGATATTCGCCACGCTTGCGGTTCCTGCCATGCCATCGCCCGTCCGCTCTCGTGGCGCCGCAGCCCCGACGACTGGAAGAAGCTGGTGAACACCCACATTGCGCTCTTTCCATCGATCGAGTTCACTTCCTTCCAGCGGCCGTCGCGTGGCGGAGAGGCGGAGGCGTCGGCTCCTGGAGCGGATAACCGTCCTCCGGTGGACAAGGCGATCGAGTACATCGAGAAGAGCACGCCGCTGCACACTGCCGCCTGGTCTGCCTGGCAGCCCACCATCGGCACCTCGCCTAAACTCGCGGGCCGCTGGCTGGTGACCGGTGAGAGCGCAGGCAAAGGTAAGTTCTACGGTGACATGGTGCTTTCGCCCGGCCCGTCTCCCGATCAGTTTGTCAGCAAGACGACACTGCATTTCGCCGACGGCTCGGGGCCGGAGTTCTGCAAGGACGGCACAGCCATTGTTTACACAGGCTTTCAGTGGAGAGGCCGCTCCAACGTGCAACAGCCGGAGATGGTGCCCGGAACGCCGAAGATGGTGCGTGAAGTGATGATGGTTTCGCCCGATCAAGCGCGCATGGAGGGCCGCTGGTTCTGGGGCGTTTACCAGGAGTTCGGCATGGACGTTAAGCTGCGCCGGGCGCAGGAAGGCTCGACGGTGTTGGGCACCAGTCTCTCCGCGCTGCGTACTGGCAGCACCGGCAATAAGGTCGTCATTTTTGGAGATCACCTGCCCGCGACGGTGACTGCGGCCGACATTGATCTCGGCGTCGGCGTGAAAGTAACCGATGTGGTATCAAAATCGCCCGGCGCAATTACCGTCGATGCCGATGTAGCGGCTGACGCTACTCCTGGAATGCGTTCCATATCCGTAGGGGGAACCACTGAGCCGGCTGCATTGGCTGTGTACCACAAGGTTGACTTCCTGAAAGTGCTGCCAGTCACGCCCATCGCACACCTGGGCAGCGAACCGCACGCCAAGGGGTACGCGCAGTTCGAAGCCATTGGTTACAGCTTTGGCCCGGACGGCAAGCCGAACACAGCGGATGACATCAACCTGGGCGTGATGCCGGCAACCTGGAAGCTGGAAGAGTTTGTCGCCAGCTACGCGGACGACGATCTGCAGTTTGTAGGCGGCATCGATCCCAAGACTGGGCTCTTTACCCCGTCGAGCGATGGGCCAAGCCCACAACGAAAATCGATGCGCAACAACTATGGTGACGTGTGGGTTGTGGCGACGGTTACCCCGCCGGGAGAGTCGACGACCTTGTCCGCCAAGAGCTACCTGGTGGTCTCCGTGCCCCAGTATATGCAATATGACCAGCCGGAGGTGGGACAGTGAGCACCCCCTATTCGCTGGGCGAGGTGCATCGCTTCCCTGGTAGCAGCACGGAGTACGCTTACCTGGTAGCCAGCGGGGGGATCGTGTCCCTGGACGAAATCTCCGCGCGGGTTCTTTCGCACCTCGAATCTGGCGCTTTGAGCAGGGCTGAATTGATTGCGCAATTGAAAGCCGAGGGATTCGCGGCTGAAGACATTCAGGATGCGATCGACGAACTCGACCAGCTAAGCGCGATCCAAAGCGGCGCTTCCCCGAGTGGCCTCTCGCAGGCCTTGCCCGAGCACTTTCCTTTGCAGACGATGGTGTTGAACCTAACCAACCAATGCAACCTCTCTTGCCAATACTGTTACGAGTTCGGTGAGGACAAAGTCGCTACGCCCGAGGGCAAGAAGAAGTTCATGGACTGGGAAACGGCCAGGACTTCTGTCGATTTTCTGTTTGCTGAGTCCGCGGGACGCAACTCCATCCACATCACGTTTTTTGGTGGGGAAACGCTGATGAATTTCCCGCTGTTGAAGAAGGTGGTCGAGTACGCGCAGCGGGAAGCGGAGCGCAGAAAAGTAGCCATAGATTTCAGCCTGACTACGAATGCCACCTTGCTCACACCCACCATCATCGAATTTCTGGCTGCCAATGCCATCGGGGTGACCGTCAGCATGGACGGCACCAAAGAATCGCATGACGCCTTCCGCGTCTTCAAGAATGGCCGTGGAACATACGATGTGATCGAGCCCAAGATCAAAGAGCTGTTGGCAAAACACAAGACACGGCCGATCGCGGCGCGCGTCACCATGACTTCTCAGGCGATGGACGTGCTGGGAACGTATAGGCATCTGAAACACACCCTCGGTTTCCACGAAGTCGGGTTCGCGCCGGTGACGACCTCGCCCAACCGGCTCTATTCCATTGCTCCGGCCGGCATGAACAACGTGCTGGGCCAGTTCCAGATGCTGGCGGAGGAGTACCTGGAGTACAGCAAGCGCGGCGAGCACCACGGCTTCTCCAACGTGAGCGATACCCTGGCGGAGCTGCACCAGGGGGTCAACAAGTCGCTGCCTTGTGGAGCAGGCCTGGGGTTGCTCGGCGTTGGCCCTTCCGGCGATATCGCTCCGTGCCACCGCTTTGTCGATTCGGACTCGCACAACCTCGGCAGTGTGACCACGGGCATCGACAAAGAGAAGCAGTCCGCGTTCCTGAAGCGGGGCAATATCGACAACAAATACGATTGCCACACCTGCTGGGCCAGGCCTCTCTGTGCCGGCGGGTGCCATCATGAAGCCTTTGTCCGCTACGGGGATACCGGGCACCCAAACCTGCACTACTGCGATTGGATCCGTTCTTGGACGGACACCTGCCTGCGCATCTACGGAACCATTGCAGCTGAGAACCCCGCATTTCTCGACCACTTTTCTGAAAGGAAAGCGTCATGAAGCATGTTCGGCCCATTAACGCGAAAGCCCAGCGCATGCAACAAAACGCCGCGGCTGCGGAGGATATCGTCGCTTTGCAATCCGGCGGCTCCACGGTGGTCAAGCCGCATGTGCCCATGGGTTGTTCGATTGTGTTCTCGCCCGGTTGGGAAGTTGACTCCGCCGGCGGTACTGCGGGGCTTTGCCAGCCGGTGGAGCGTGACATCTATGATTGTTACGTTACCTGCTTCTGGCCCGCGCAGGTACCCGACCACCTCAACAACTCGCCGGACTGGACCAGCAAATGCGCGGTGGCTACCAAAGACTGGCGCAATGTCGACATCGTTTTCCCGTGATTCCACTTGCTGGAGATGCATTTCATGCGTGGCATTTGTTCTGTTCTCTGCGGATGTCTTCTCGCGGTGCCGGCCTTTGCGGTCACGCCGCCTACGGCAAAAGCTCCCTCGCTTCTTTACCTGGCCACCTGGCCTCACCAGGTGGTAGTGGTGGATGCGGATAAGGAGAAGGTTGTCGATCGTATCCAGCTCAACACCGACGTTGCGCGCCAGCTGGTGCTCGCCCCCGACCACAAGACTTTGTATGCGTCGACCCTACTCGATAACAGCATCGTCACCATCGATCTCGCTACCCACAAGGTGACGGATTCGTTTTCGCTCGACAGCGGCAGCCAGAAGAACCGGCTGAGCGGGCTGGCTATCGATCCCACGGGGAAGTACCTGTACTCGGTAGACACGCTCATCACCAAGCAGCTAGATCAGTACGACATCGCCACGCCCAAGTTCGTTGTGATCGATATCGCCGATAAGCGTATAGCGAAGAGCTTTGACTTTCCCAAGAACGAGCAGGTGCCGGGTTTTCGCACATCCCTCAAGGTGTCTCCTGATGGCAAGTATCTGTACGTCTTTCGCGAAGCCATCCTGGTCTTTGACACTTCAAACTTCAGCCTGGTCAAGACGATAGAGTTGCGGCAGCCGCCCGTGCCAGACATGATGAATCTTTCCTTGAACCTGGTGGAAGATCCGCATGAAGCGCCCGGAAAGGTGAACGGTTTCTTCGAGGCTTCCGATCCCTATGTGCACCGCAAGATCTTTGGCATCGCGGAACTGAACTTATCGGATCTCTCGTTCGACCTGACGCCGGTTGGTCCGGTTACGGCTACCAGTATGTCTCCCCTGATGCTGAGTCCTGATCGCTCGCTGGGTTACACGGCCGTGGTCAACGGAGAGCAGGGAAACCGCGTAACGGAATTCTGGGTTTTCGACATGAAGACCAAGAAGGTGATCTCCAAGAAGGAATTCCCTGGGCGCACCCGCTTCAACTTTGGCATAACCGCCGACGGCAAGAAGCTACTTATCTACAATGCCGGCTACCAGATCGAAGTCTACGACGCCAAAACCCTGCAACAGACGACTGATATTGACCTGGGCGGAGACACGACCTCAAACCTGATCGTCATGCCTCCAGGCGAATAGAAGGCAGCCCGAAAACGGAGGCGCCCCCCCACGGGAGACGTCAGGGCGACCTCGCATCGAAATTGATGCCGTACCGGATCAGGCAGAATCGGATGGACCCGGAAGGTGTTCCCACGGAACCACGGGCGCAAGAGCGGCGAAGTAGTCGGCTAGCAGAGCCGGTGGTCAAATTCAAGGATGAAAGGTCAGGTCATTGACGGCTTCCAGACACACCAGCGCCATTCCCTACGGGCAGTACAGACGTGCGCTGGCTTATGTGGTTCCCTACTGGCGAGGCCTGCTCGTCGTCATGCTACTGGGCCTGTTCTCGACGGCGGTCGGCTTGGCGCAGCCCTACATTTCACGTCTGCTGATCGATGACGCGCTGCTACGGCGCAATCTGCATGCGCTCACATACATTGCTGCCGCGATGGTGGTGGTCACCATCGTCGGCTTTGCCCTCAATATCGCCTCCAGTTATTGCTATGTGCGGCTTTCGTCGGCCTGCCTCTTTGACATGCGATTGGCGGTCTATCGCCACCTGCAGCGCCTTTCGCCGCGCTATTTTTCCCAGAAAAAGCTGGGTGACATCGTATCGCGCATCAACAACGACATCGGCGAGGTGCAGCGCATTTGCTCCGACACCCTGTTGTCGGTTCTCTCGAACCTTCTCTTTCTCGTGGGCAGCATTGCGATCATGTCGTGGCTCAACTGGCGCCTGATGATTGCCAGCGTGGCATTGCTTCCAGTCGGAATCATCGCGTTGCGGCATTACCAGGGACGATTGCGGCTACAAACCGCGGATCTTCGCCAGCGAAGCTCAGACCTGGGCAGCTTTCTCATTGAAAATCTGCTGGGCATGCGTTTGATCGTGGCGTCGGCGGCGGAGACCCTCGAAGCAGAGCGATTTCGTGCATACAACACAAGCTTTATCCGCTCGTTGCTCTCCATGCAGGTATTGTCTTTCCTGGCCAGTGCCATGCCCAGCACCGTGCTCACGCTTTCCACTGCCGTGGTGTTTCTCTATGGCGGCAAGCTGGTCATCGCGCAGCAGCTCACGATTGGCGGGTTGGTCGCTTTCATGGGCTATCATCTCAAGCTTCTTTCCCCAGTGCAGAATCTGCTGGGAATCTACACCAACCTGCTTACCGGCGGGGTTGCGTTAGAGCGGGTGTTCGAAGTGATGGATGTTTCCCCCGAGATATTAGAAATAGCTGCACCCGTCCCTCTGGCTTATGTGCGGCAGGCTCTTTCTTTTGCGCAGGTAAGGTTTCGCTACGCGGTCGATGTGCCGGTGCTGCGGGATGTTTCCTTCACTATCCCCGCAGGCCAGATATGCGCGATTGTCGGTGCGAGCGGCGCCGGCAAGTCCACCCTGGCTGACCTGTTGCTGCGCTTCTACGATCCGGATGCCGGAACCATCGCCATCGACGGCCAGGATATTCGTCAGTTGCGTCTGGATGACCTGCGGCGCCAGGTGGCGATTGTGGAGCAAACGCCCTATCTGTTTCGCGCCAGCGTCTGGGAGAACATCGCTTATGGCCGGCCGGGGGCGACTCTCGATGAGGTTCGGATATGCGCTGCGGCCGCAGCGATCGATTGTTTTATCCAATCGTTGCCCCAGGGTTACGAGACGATCATAGGTGAGCGGGGAGTTACCCTCTCTGTGGGAGAACGGCAAAGAATCGCTTTGGCACGTGCCTTATTGCGCGATCCTTCTGTGCTGATTTTGGATGAGCCCACTTCGGCACTCGATCCCACCTCGGAAGCGGCAGTGACCGGCGAATTGTTGCAGGTATTACGCGGACGCACCGCCATCCTGATCACACATCGCATGTCGCTGGTGGAGATGGCGGATCTTGTGGTGGTAATTGAGGATGGCCGGGTGCTCGAGACGGGCTCACCCTCGGCGCTACTGTCGCAAAAAACATATCTGTCTCAGCAATTCAAGATGGCCCGGCTTGTGCCCTCAGGCGCGACGAGTGAGTTGGTTGTGACCGCGTGAATCGACAGGTCCGCATCGGCATTCTCGATAGTGGAGTGCATGCGGCGCATCCTCATGTCGGCGGCATTGCAGGAGGGATCACGATCGGGCCTCACGGCTTAGCGGCTGCCTATGAGGATCGATTAGGCCACGGCACCGCGGTGGCTGCCTTGATTCACCATTTGAACCCGCAAGCCGAGTTAGTTGCCGTGAAGATCTTCGATAGCAAACTGGCAACCAGCCTGCCGACGGTGATCCGCGCGATCGACTGGTGCCTGGAGCAGGAAATCGATGTCATTAACCTGAGTCTGGGAACCCTGAACACCGGCCATCGTGCGGCCTTCGAATTTGCGGTTGAGAAAACACGCAGCGCGGCAGCTGTGATCGTCTCGGCTCTCGAAGTTAACGGGACGGCCGCACTGCCCGGAAGCCTCAAGGGAGTCATCGGAGTGTTGGAGACAGAACCAGGCAGTACCCACGACTATCGAATTTGCGAACGTTACGGGAAGCTTGTCTATACGGCACCTCCGTTCCCACGCGACATTCTTGGAGTGCCGCGGGAACGCAATCTTAAAGGTGCGAGCTTCGCTGTGGCCCGCATTTCGGCCCTCGTCGCCAAGGTGTGGCCTGGCAACGGCTCGTGGCGCGAGGCACCGGATATCGATTTTCTTCAGACGAGGGATAGTTATGAATCTTAGCGACGTGCGGAATCACACGATCGAGCAGACATATAGACTCCGAGATCTCCTGGGTTTGAGCATCGTTGCACTGGCGCTGATGGCGAGCGGGAACGCCCATGCGCAGTCTACGTTTGGGTCTTTTCTCGGGACCGTCGAGGACGTGTCCGGACACGCGGTTGTAGGGGCCACGGCGACCCTGACCAACACGGGGACCACGGCGAGCAAAACCGTCAAGACCGATAATGACGGCGTTTACAGCTTTCTCAACGTCGATCCGGGGACCTACAGCATCACGATAGAAGCGCAGGGGTTCGAGCAAAGAGTGTTCGCAAACCTGGTGCTGCAGTCGCGCGATACGCAACGCATCAATGTCAAGCTGACGGTCGGCGCCACGAACTCCACCATCATTGTTCAGGCAGCCGGGGCGGTGATCAATACCGACGTATCCAACCTGGCAGAGACCAGAACCGGGCTGGAATTGAATACGCTTCCCCTGGCCATTAGCTCACGGGCTTCCGGTTCGACCAGTCCCTTTGCAACGCTCACGTCGCAGGCCGGTGTCCAGACCGATTCTACGGGCAATATTTCGATCGCCGGCGCCAAACCGAGCCTGCTCTCGGTCACTATCGATGGTATCAGCACGATGAACGTCGAATCCGGTGCACCTTCTGCCGAACTCTTTCCTTCGTTCAATTCGATTGAGGAAATCCGCGTGGGCCAGAACGCGAACGCTGCCGAATTCGGCGCCATCAGCGACATCACGACGGTATCTAAAGGTGGGACGAACAGCTCGCACGGGGGCGCCTTCGATAACTACGAAACTGCCGGCTTTAATGCCAAGAGCCCATTTGCCACGACCAAGCCCAAACTGGTCATGAACGATTTTGGCGTGTACTATAGCGGCCCCGTCATGGTGCCGAGGTTCTACAACGGCAAGGATAGGACCTTTTACTTTCTTGACTACGAGGGACTGCGCCTTCCCCAACAGAGCACGGTGGTGCAAAGTGTGCCAACGTTGGCCATGCGCGGTGGCGATCTGTCGGCCTATAGTACCCAGATCAACGATGCACAGGGTATGCCTTACGCCGGCAACCAGATTCCTGCGTCCGATATATCGCCCGTAGCGGCGGCGGCGTTGAAGTTGCTTTATCCCGCACCGAATTACGGCGCACCAGGCGCTATTTCGAATAACTATTCCCACAACTTTGGTACGCCGATCATTTCCGACCAGGGTGACGCTCGCATCGATCAGATCATTTCGTCGCGGCAGTCCGTGTTCGCTCGCTATGGCTATAAGCAACGGTCGGTGGAGACGGCTCCAACGGCCAGCGCATCGAACGGAGGCTCTGCCTTGGTTGGCGCGTTCAGCCTTCCCGAGAAGGATACGAGCGTGACGGCCGCGTACACCTTCGCGATCCGGCCGAATTTGTTGAATGAGCTGCGCGGAGGCTTGAGCAAATTCATCACCGAGCGTACGTTCAATGCGAACTCGAATCTGGTTGGGGAGATAGGCATCACCGGCATTCCGGATTTGCTCAGCCCCGAGGTGGCGGCGGCGCCGAACTTTGCCATCACCGGGTTTACGGCAACCGGCGGCACGGGCGCCAGCAAAACCAGCAGCCGCACCATCCAGATACTCGATGATCTGACGTGGACCAAGCAAAACCACACGGTGAAGGCGGGCGTGGATTATCGCTATCTAAATGCGTTCGCGGGGAACGTTTTCGGATCGAGCCGCCTGGGTAAGTACAGCTTCAACGGCAGCTCGGCCGTGGGGCAACAGGTGGGTAAACCGTTTGCTGAATTTCTGCTCGGTTATCCAGATACCACCACTGTTTCCGATGTGCTGGATGCGAACATGAATGGATATGGGAGTGCCTATGCCTATTTTGTCCAGGACGATTGGAAGGTGAGTCCAAAACTTACGCTGAACATCGGGTTGCGGTATGAGTATCATCCCATGTTGCGGGATCACGAATATAACAGTGCGAACTTCGACTCGGGATATAGTTCTTACTCCGGAACAACGCTGGTCCAGGGCGCTGTGGTCGTACCGAATCAGAAAGCGCTGGACACGCTCACACTTCCCAGTTTCGCCGCCGGCATCGCCCCCATGCCGATTATCACCGCGCAGCAGGCCGGCATTCCGCCGGCTCTTGTGAGTGTGACCAAAAGTGATTTTGCACCGCGTCTGGGCTTTGCATGGCGATTGTTGGGGAATGACAAAACCGTGCTTCGTGGCGGATGGGGGCGATTCATCGCAACCGCACTCGGCGGCAACGTCGTGGGAGGATGGGCAGTTTCCTCCAGTGCCGTGTACATCTCTACCCAGTCGTATGGAGCAGAGGGCAAACCTTCCCTGTCATTTCCCTCGCCGTTCTCACTCGGCACTTCGAGCGCGGGCAATCTTCAGTTTGACTACGCAATTACCCCCAACTATAAAGATCCGGTCGTGAACCAATGGAACGTGACGGTGGAGCAGGATATCGGCTTTAGTAGTGGGCTTCGTCGTTACCTATGCCGGCAGTCACGGCCAGGGACTTGGCAGTTTCGCCGACTTGAATCAGGTTCCCTACAACACGCTAGGTTACGATAACGGTGCCTATGCCTCCCGGCCATTTCCGCAGCTAAGCCAGATTTTGACCGTGCAGAACCTGGCGCAAAGCAACTACAACGCTTTTACGATTCGAGGTGAATCACCGGTTAAGCCATGGCCTTCAGTTCCAAAGCAGCTATACCTACGCGCGCAATCTATCGGACGAAGGCGGCGGCAATCCTACTGGCTTTGTGGGAGAGATTGGATCGAATCCGAGCGACCGGTTTCATCCGGGTTTAGATTACGGCAACGTGGAGTACACGCGGCGCAACCGTTCGCTGAGTTCTTTTCTCTACCAGCTGCCGTTTGGTCAGGGGCGACGGTTTTTGGGTGGCGGCGAACAACTGGTTGATCAACAATGCCGCGGGCGGGCTGGCAGATGGCAGGATATCTGCTGTTCCAGAGCGGCCCGTTTCATGACGCCGTTGGCGAACAGCTCCGTGGATCCGACGGGCACGGGCATCACCCAGACCGTAGGTTATGCCCGGCCAGATCGAGTGCCCGGCGTGTCGCCCTATCTCCATGGCGCCGGCGCGCAGAATTATCTAAACCCAGCTGCATTTGCCGAGCCCGGGCAATAACATCGGACGCCAGGGAGATGCTACGGTCGGTAGCTTACAGGGCTGGGGAACGGAGTCGGTCTCCCTCTCCTTGCTCAAGAACATCAAGTTCACCGAGCGGCTCAACCTGCAAGCCGGCGTGCAGGTGCAAAACATTCTCAACCACCGCAACCTGGATGTCCCACGTCGCTAGTTCTGGACACCACCAACTTCGGGCAGATCAGTAGCCTGCAGAGCGAAGGACAACGCCGGTCCCCGTGCCATTGCGTTGACCGTCCACATGGCCTTCTAAAGAATTTTCGCGTCTAGGCAGCAAGTGTTGGGAAGCCTATGGAGGCGGGCGCCCACCACTCGCCTCCATGGCCACATGAAAAACCAGAGGCGGCTGGCGCTTTTGCGCCTGCGGTTCCGATCAGCCGGCGATCGGCTCCAACTCATAGCCGACGAGACGATAGCGCGCCGGCGGCTGGTTTTGAAGGCGAGATTGCATCCATGCGATGCCACTCTTGAGCGCTGCTGCCTCCGTTTCCCAGAACTCACTATGGCCACCGCGTTGGTAGAAAGGCAGGCAGACTTGGAGATGCCGCAGAAAGCCTTGCATGAGTCTCGTGTTGTAATGCGCGACCAGCGTTTCGACGGGATATCCCTTTGCCGCCCCGCGGATGACGGCTGCGGCGAGTAGGGCTTCGCGAAGCGCATGCCCGGCACCCTCCCCGCATAGGGGATCGAAACTCATCGCCGCCGAACCGCAGGCGAGCCAAAGGGGACCGCAGAGCTCCGGGAGAATTTGCGAGTAAGCCGGAGAGTGATGCGCCGGCGCGGGGGCATCCTCTATGGTCGCTATATGCCGGACGATGAGGCGGCTCTGCTCAATCAGCCCATACGGAGAATAGCCGGTGCTGATCAGCGTGGCGTGGCCTTCGCCGTATGGAAGCAGAAACAGCCAGCCATCCGGGAGAGATTCGACCCAGCAGCAGTCTTTGGGAGCTTGCTCAGCGAGTTCGACCTTGGTTGTGGACGCCTGTCTGGCACCAAAGCCTTGGGATTCCTTTGGCGACGCGGATTTGTGCGCAGAGTTAATTGTCCACGTAGCTTCCGCCGCTCCAGCAGCGGAGGGGACGGGTGTAGGAACCGCTACTCGCTGCCATAGATCGCTGAGCAGTTCCTGTTCAGAAAAGACGATGCCGCTGTGCGGTAGTTCGAGCGGTTCCGCGTTCTCTCCCCACGCAACAATTCTCCTGCGAATGCGCGGCGCTCCCGCGAACAAATCCGGAGCGGCAAATATTTCACGAAACAGCGACTGCGTCTGTTCGCTGAGTAGAAGCCACATCGGCCGGACATGGCTTGCTCGCTGCAGGCATACCGAAAAACCTTGTTGGGCAAGGAGATGGGCTGAGCAACAGGCCGCTATGCCCGTTCCCGATATGTTTACGTATCCGGCCATCCAATCATGATATTAGCTGCAAAAGGCTCGGGTGGCCAAAAGCCGTCGGCGTGGCGATGGACACGGGATGTACCGATGCTGGTTGTGCGTTCCATGTAATGCCAGGCGGCTCCCGGCTTATCCCACGGCTGCAGCCGAATCGCCAGTGCGCTCATCAAGCATCTTGGTAGGAAATTCCAGGGTACGGGGCGATTGACCCGTCTTATAGGGCTCGTGAGTGCGGACGGGCGCTGCACAAATATACTCTCCGACTTAGCAGGACCACTACAACTTTAAAAGGGCGACGTCACCGCGAGCACAAAGGGTAATCAAGTTTGTGTGCTTAGGGTTAGCCGACATTGGGCCCTGGGAATCCGGCCAGTATAATCACCAGCATGGACACGAACGAGATCATTGAGGCAATAGACGCAGAGATTGCTCGCTTGGAAGAGGCCCGAAGGCTAATAGCCGGATCAACAACCAAAACAGCGCCCCCAAAGAAGCGCGGGCGGGGCGGGATGAGCGGTGGTGGCAAACGCACGATGAGCGCAGACAGACGGGCACGTATCGCGGCTGCGCAAAAGGCGCGGTGGGCGAAGGCTAAGGCAGGGAAGTAGGGCCCGCTGCTTTTGGGCTCCTTAGGATTTTCTTCGTTTCTGCCTTCATCTTTGCCGCCATCATAATGGAGAGGATTCCCGAATTCGTAAGCGCGTCGATAACGATGGCCGCACCGTTACGGAGGCCACGAACGTAGTTTTCAGATGCAACGCGGATAACTTCATCCGCCGACTCCTCCGCTGGAATGCTCATTCTCTCAATTGGTCGCCCCGCCCGATAGGCCGTCAGCTTGCGTAATGTGCTTGATAAGCTGCGCGCACCTTAATGAGCTGAGCCATCAGCCTTTTCGACAACCCGTCGTTGTCCGACCTGACCGCTTTGGGCATTCCACATTCAAGCCAGTCTATGTTTCCAGCTTCATCTAACTCGGCTTCGAAAGCGACATTGTATAGCCCAAAATCAAACCGAGGCCGCCCATAGGGGGAAGGCCCCAGGATTTGATTCGTTGGAGTTGATTAGAGATGGTTGGAATGCTACAGGACGAAGATGCAGCTTGCTCCATGAGTCTGCAGAAGCCGCACAATAATCAATAGTTTACCAACGACAGTGGCAATCATTGCCTTAGTTTTCTCTCGCCCTTTGTTCGCAGCTAAATGCCTGTCAGCGGCGTATACACAAATGCGTAAAGTGGGCTATTAACATATATCAGCCAACGGCGAGAGGGAAAGTATACGGGGGGGTAATGGCAGTGGTTTAACCTACGTTACACTTTGCGACGGGGTGTCCTATGTTTAAAAATTGCCAGATCGAATCTGCGGATCGCCCCAACCAGAGATGATTTGGAGCGCTTCGATCGTAGAAAAATGAGGGACCGCGGTGTCTAGTTCGTCCGAGTTCGATTTTCCAATTTTACCTCGTGTAAGTCGCAGGAGTTTTATAAGCGCCAGCATGATGCTGCCGCTGGCCGGTGTCGCGCAAGTGCCACCCGGTGCAATTTTCGGTTGGGGACAAGGGATCGCAGGGAGAGGAATCGGAGCGGCTCGACCGGACGAGGGATTGTATCCGGAATCTCCCGGCGCCCTGGTGGGTATCTGGTGTGCTTCGGGCGATGCGAAACGCAGCGGCAGTACGGTTGCGCGGCGGACATGGGTCGTAGATATCCCTCTGGGATGGCTCGAAACTACAATTACGCTGGCTTATGAATCAAAAGACAAGGCGCAGGTCCTAGCCGCCGCTTCGATTGAGGTCCTCCTCGATGGCAAACCAGCGGGCCATCTTCAGCCACTCCCGGCGCGCGGCAAGGATGCGCCGGCGGCGGGATGGCTGGGTCTCCAATACGTCTCGAAGGGTTCTCACGAATTATCCTTGGTCTTCGATACCGATCCTGGATCGAGCCTTGCCGGGATATGGGTCACCAACGGCCCTCTCTCTTATTGGCCGGGAGACCCGATGATTTTGGATGCGGACGCGAATTTCTGGCCGGGTAAGTTGCGCATCGTCCCGCGACCGATCTTTGCGGACATGCCACTCGAATTCGGCCGCCAAGGCCTTGCATCGCACATCAACGAGCAGGGCTTGATGGGCATCGCGGACGCAAGGATGACGGCAGTCCCGCGCAGTTTGCGCTTACGATACTCCGACGGCGAGCTGAACCTGCTGTTAAAGAGCGACGACGGTTTACGGCGAGTGAAGGACCTTTGTCCCGACTTTCACTTCAAGCTCCTCGACGGCTATCTGCCGTCTCCGGTGGCGTACTTCACGTATGACGGCGTCCGATATGCTGTGACATTCGCGGCAGTACCGGAGGAGGCGGAGGCTGCCGATCTGGTGCATGTGGCGGCCTGGAACGAGACTGCGCAGTCGCGTCCCAATCGACTGCATGCACTGCTGGACACGGTCGCGGATGCCACAGTACAGGGAAGCACAGTAATAGCGTCGAAGGAAACCCTGGCGCGCATCGGCGGAGGCGCCCAGGTCCGCCAGGCCACCCGGCCCGTTGGTTACAACGACCCTCGCGCTCAGCCGTTCGGCGTGTTCCTCGCACCGTACAACGACCCCTCGAGCCTGGACTGGGATGTGTCACTTTATTCGGCGCGCGTGAGCTGGGGTAAGCAGCCGGTGCGCTATTCGCTTATATGTCCGCCCGGAGAGCGCTACGTAATTTATCTAGGGCTTATCAAATTGAGCTGGCCGGGGAGTTCGTCAGTTCGCCAGGTTTCGGTCATCGAGGTGGAAGGAGCAAAGCCAGTGCGAGCGGATGCCCACGACTTTGCGAAGGCTGCTCAGAAGGCGGCTCCCGATGCTGCGTTCAACCCCGATCTTTCGCCGACCATATTTCGCTTCGAAGCATACGATGAGAACCACGACGGGATTCTGGATATCACCAGCAGCCCGCCCGCAGAGATTGAGGGCGCGGTCGCCTCAATTGCATCGATCTGGGTGTTTCCCGCCGGTACCTCGGTCGACATGGATCTCTTGCGTCGCGGCAAGCTGCCGGACAAGGCACTCCGTCATGTCAACGCGGGCGGCACCGCAGTCTCGTGGTACATCGATATCTTCCCCAACGAGGATTGGTCCTTGAAGTACGTGGATATCTCATCCGAGCGGACCATCTCGGCCCAAGGCAAGGACGAGTTTTGGGTGACGCTGCCGGTAAATCATCGCGGCGAAGTTTTTCCTGGGGGCGCGGCTCGGTCGTGGAAGGAAACGGATGAGGGTACGCCTGCATATGAGACGCGGGTACAAAAGCGGCTAGCGGCTGCGCAGCTTGCCCAAGACTCGCCAGGAAAAGCCCTCGACCGCGTGCGGCAGTATTGGAAAACGTCGCTCGAATCGAAGACGCGGCTGTTGCCGCCAGAAGACAGTGTGGCGAACCTGGCGCGGACCAGCAATTGCTATTTTCGCATCCTCCGCTACCCGCTTAGGAGCGGAACAGCGGTCCCGATGGGCGGCGACGCGATGGATTATTTCGATTTTTCCGAACGCGACAGCGCCTACGAGATCGTAGGTCTGGATGCAACTGGCCGGCACGAACAGGCGGAGTCGTTTCTGAACATTTACCTGGCGCGCAGGAGCGAACTGAAAACGGCGAGGTGGTCGTTGGGGCAAGACGATAAGGGAATGTGGATGACCCGGTCGCACGAGGAGGACACGGAGGGATTAGTATTGTGGGCTCTTGGCGAGCACTACATGCTCAGCCGGGACAAGGTGTGGCTGGGGCAGGCATGGCCCTGGATCAAGCGCGGGCTGGAGTACATCCGAAGTACGCTGGCTGCGGCGAATGCGGTCATACCGGACAAGAACGATCCTCGCCACGGCTTGTGGATTACGGGTTCGGGAGAGATGATGGCCAACGAACCCTCCTACTGGTATTGGTACAACTACTTTATTGAAACCGGCCTGCGATATGGAGTGGTGGAGGCCGAGGTGATGGGCGAGCCGGATTACGCGCGAGTTCTTCGCGAGCTACATGCAGGCTTTGTGCAAAGCCTGCGGCGTAGCATGCGGAAGAGATTCAACCGCCTCGATTATCGGCGCGGTCTACTACCGGGAAGAGCCAACGGATACCAGATTCTCGATGTGGCACTCACCGAGGGGAGTGTGTTTCCGTCGCACTCGCTCGAACCCAACGATCCCATGGTGACGCTAAGCCTGGGATATACGGACGCTGTTGCCTGGGCACG
Source organism: uncultured Acidobacteriaceae bacterium (assembly GCA_963717225.1). GTDB lineage: Bacteria > Acidobacteriota > Terriglobia > Terriglobales > Acidobacteriaceae > PALSA-350. The sequence continues at coordinate 1,387,108 of CAVQWB010000019.1, forward strand.
CGCCGGCGCGCTCCCCGTGATTTGGTTCGGAAGCAATGGCCGGGGAATCTGGCCTGCCCTGACGGGTGATTATGCCATGATGCATTTGCGGCGCGGCGAACCCGAAAAGGTTTTGGACTGCTTCTATTCGATGATGTCGACGTGTGGCCGAATCAACAGCTGGGGCGAGGTGATGTCCTGGGATCACGGATTCAGCACCGGCGGCCAACCTTATATGTGGGCCAATGGAATATTTCTGATCCTGCTGCGGAACATGCTACTTCACGAAGAGGGGGAATGGCTCGGCGCCTCGCCGGCAGGACCCAGGGAACTGTGGATTTGCCCGGCGACGCCGCGGAAATGGATGCACGATCCGCGCGGAATTGTAGTGGAGCATGCGCCGACCTACTTCGGTCCGGTAAGCTTTTCGCTTCGCGCTCTGGAGGACGGCCGTGCAACGGCGATCATTGAATTTGAGGGGCAGGAACGGCTTCCTGGGCGGCTGGTGGTCTATCTGAGAACGCTCCGCGACAGTCCAATGCGGGCGGTAACCGTGAATGGTCAGGATCACACCTCATTTGCCGGAGACATGGTCATTATCGGGAATCCGCAGCGGAAGCTCGAGATTGTCAGCGCCTCGTGAGCGGGAACGAGCGATAGTCCGTTATGTTATTGCACGTTTACTGCGCCATTTCTGGTATTTACTTGCGAAGCCCGTAATGGCGTTCATAAAATCGTTGGCGAATAATCCCAGAGTGTTGGTTCACTCTCGATAGTATCGGGGCCAGGAGTTTCCGGTCTGCCAATAATTAGATCCGATCCAGATGGAGCCTTCGAGGATGGAGATTGATGACTAACAGGCTCCTTCTGGCGGCTGTTCTGCTGCCCACCCTGCTCCATGCACAGGAACATAAGGCTTTTCAGCAACCGGTAACATGGAAGCACCTTTCTACCGCCACCGGAGATCTTCCCATTTGCAATCACGGAACCGAGCAGACGTCCCTGACGGTGGCGGATTTTGGCCATGACGGCCATCCTGGTTTCGTGGTCACCGAGCGGACCTCGGCCAACTCCGTTGTCCTCTACCGCCGGGTGAGTGATCGCTGGAGCTGCACGGTGATCGAGACTCAGCCGTTGCATATCGAAGCGGGTGGTGTGGCCCTGGACGTGGACGGCGATGGCAATCTCGACTTTATAGCCGCAGGTGATTACAGAAGCAACGAGATCTGGTGGTGGCGCAATCCGTATCCGCACATCGACCAGCCGTGGAAGCGGTACACGATCAAGCACTCCGGAGCCGTCAAGCATCACGACCAGATCAAGGCGCAGCTTGATGAGAGCGGCCAGCCACAAGTCGTTTTCTGGAACCAGGAAGCACCTGGGTTGTTCATCGCCAAGGTACCGCCCGACCCGATACACGCCGATGAGTGGCCTATCACGCAGGTCTACCACTACAGCACAGACAGCCAACCGGAACAACTGGGCAAGTCGCCCGCCTGGAAGGGAAATAATGAGCACGAAGGGCTGGCCACTATCGATGTGGATGGCGACGGCAAGCTTGACATCGTGGGAGGCGGACGATGGTTCCGGAATCTCGGCGGCTTAAAGTTCGACGAAGAACTGGTGGACCCACGCTACTCCTTTTCACGCGCCGCGGCTGGCAAGCTGCTGAAAAACAGCCCGCGCCCGCAGATTGTGTTGGTGGTCGGCGACGGCGCAGGACCGCTTATCTGGTACGAGTGGGTGAAGGGCACGTGGATATCGCACAAACTGGCGGATATTCAATTTGGGCACAGCCTGCAGATTGCCGATTTTGACGGCGATGGCAACCTGGACATTTTTTGCGCCGAGCAGCGCCTGGACGGAGCGAACCCGGAGTCGAAGGCGTATATCTTCTATGGCGACGGCCAAGGAAACTTCAGGAAAACCGTTGTCGCCGAAGGCCTCGACTTCCACGAGTCCAAGGTCGTCGATCTCGACGGCGACGGCCGTCCGGACATTGTCTCCAAGCCTTACAACTATGGGACGCCCAGGGTCGATATCTTCATGAATCAGGGAACACCGCAATGATCACGCGCAGGGAAGCGATTGCCGGGCTCGCGGCGGCAGGTTTCAGTTCGTCGCTGTTGGGAATGCGAGACGGGGGCAGGATCGATGTTGGTCTTGAACTCTACAGCTTGCGCGATGACATGAAGCGAGATGTGCCGGGAACGCTCGAGCGCGTCCGGCAAATGGGCTTTGACCACGTCGAGGTTCCGAGCCTCTATGGCCTCACTGCCGCGGACTTTCGACGGGCGCTGAACAACGCAGGCCTGAAGGCGACGGCCTTCGTGGCTGCTTATGACGAGCTCAGAAACAACCTCGCCGGCGTTCAGGCCAATCTGGAGACACTGGGCGCCCGCTGGGCCCTGTTGCCATGGATTCCGCATGGGAGCAAGTTCGAGCGCACGGACGCGGATCGCGCCGCCAAATACATGAATGCCTGGAGCAAGGCGCTGAACGGGGCCGGGTATAAATTCGCCTATCATGTGCACGGCTATGAATTCCAGCCCGCAGCCGAGGGAACTCTGCTGGACCTGATGGCTCAGACAACCGATGCAGAGTCGGTGAAGTTTCAACTGGATACCTTCTGGATCGTGTGGCCCGGCCAGGATTGCGTTGCGCTGATGAGGCGCTATCCCACGCGCTTTCGGCTGCTACACCTGAAGGACATGCGCAAGGGCGTAACGGGCGATCTTTCCGGCCAAGCTCCGATAGACAACAGCGTGATACTTGGCGATGGCGTCGTTCCATGGAAGCAGGTGCTGGCCGTCGCGCGTGAACAGCACGTGGAGGATTACTTCATCGAAGATGAAAACACGAAAGCGGCGGAACAGATTCCGCTCAGCTTGGCCTACCTGCGAAAGATGCAAATCACTTAGGGCGCGTTGACGGCGGAGAGACTGATGGCGGTTCTACTTCGACAGCGCGCGAGAGAGTGTGCCGCTGACGGGCTATATGACGAACTCAGTCTTCATCTTTTGAAGATGTGATAATGTCGGGAACGCTGCTGGGGGCGCGGCCAGAGGACAGTGGCGCACACCCAGGATCGACTTCCCAATTACGCTGGCGTGAGATATCCGTGCCCCGAGGAGGGTATGATAGCTTGATAGTTCAGGAACGGAACCTTAAGAGTGGCCCAAAGCGCGCAGCGAATGGCAAAGACGAAGCAGGCTGACAAGAATTACATTGCAGTGATGGGGAAAATTTTCTCTGTATTGGAATATGTTATCGACAGGGGCGCCAATCAGGAGCCAGTCCCATTTTCAGAGATTGCCAAAAATCTCCCTTTTTCGCGAACAACGATCCATCGCATTCTCTATTCATTAGACAAACTGGGTTACGTAGAAAAGGCAGAGAATACTTCTTCCTACCGCCTGGCTGGCAAGTTCTTCGAGCTTACCGGAGTAGCTGTTCATTTTCGTCAATTGCAATCAGTCGCAAAGTCTGTCATGCAAAATCTTATGACGCGGCATGGCGAGACTGTTAATCTCGGTGTTCTCGACCGCGGGCAGGTAGCTTTTATCGATGTGTTGCAGAGCCCCTCTGCCCTCCGCATTGCTGCCTTTCCTGGTGAGCGCACCCCGCTTCATAGCACTGCATTAGGGAAGGCCCTTTTGGCGTTTTTGCCAGAGTCTGAAATCAATGCGATTCTGAGCGAACAGCCCCTGACTAAAAGGACCCCGCAAACGATCACGCGCAAAGCTCATCTTTTAGAGCATTTGGCGTCGGTGCGTGAACAAGGTGCTGCAACCGATTTAGAAGAAAATCTAAGCGGGGTGACGTGTATTGCTGCGCCTATATTCGATCAAGCTAACCGCGTTATTGCGGCCTTTAGTATCTCAGGCCCTACTGCACGCATGAATGCCAAACTCAGTGCCGTGAAAGACGATATCCGGGCTGCCGCATTGATCGTGACAAGAATGCTTGCGCCGCTCTCTACCGTCGGGGAAAGTCCTAAAACGCAGAAGCCACGAAAGAGTCCTTCAAGAGTAAGAGCTTTATAACTTGGCTGGTTGATCGATGCTGATGATTTAAGTTATAGAAGCGGGCCCCTGGTCCGCGATCGCGGCGTTGCTCCCTTGCTCGGCAAGAAGGCGAACTTCATATTTCAAACTCCTGCACGTTTACCTTTATCCTCGAAATTTGCGTATCTCTGCGCAGTAGCGCTCGAGATAAAAGTGAGTTAATAGTAAAGGGCTCCCATCGTTAACTATTAACGCAAGCTATAGGCGGGAAGCAGAGACTGAGCATCGGACCATGCACGATGGATCCAATGCTCCTTACCGGTCGAGGACGCAGGCATCCGAATGCTATCCTCTTGCGCCTCCCCGGCGGGCTCAACGGTGCAATAAAATGTGTTTCGGTTTTCCTGGTCAGCGCCGCAGATTATTGCTGCGGTGAAAGCTTCGAAGAGGCCGGGGAAAGGAGTGGTTATCTGCTGCTGTCAGAGCTAGTTGGGCCCGTGGATTTGTGCAGCGCCAGAAACGTCTTCATCTCCCGTTGTGCGTCGTCGCCCCGATTCAAAGATCGGTAGGCCTGAGCCAAGCGGTAATGAGCAGTTGGGTTGCCAGGATCAATTCGAACAGCCTCACGTAGGTGCTTTACACCTTCCTCGAGTTGTCCGGTCGTTATGAGGACTTTTCCAATAGCGAGTTGCGTGTCAGCGGAACCGGGGTCGAGCTCCGCCGCCCGCGAATAGTGTTGCAGGGCGCCTTCCCAATGGGATTGCATGAAGTTGATTTCACCCAAGTCATACTCGGAATGATAGTCATACGGGTTCTCGATCAGGCCGAGCGTAAACTGCTGCTCCGCTTTTCGTAATGAATCCCCAGATGGATTGTTACGCAAGATGGCTTGCCCCAATTCGAAGTGCAGGCCGGCCAGATTCGGATTGATGGCCAAAGCCTTCTCGTACTCTGAGATCGCATTCGTGAAATCGCCGTCAGTCGCATGAGATTCGGCAAGAACTTCGTGCAGGCGGGCGGAGTCAGGCCCAACCTTTGACATGGTTGCTAATGCGCGTGCTGCCAAAGCGGAGTGAGTTCGATAGACCAGGTACAAGACTTCGGGATCAAGCGGCGACATTTTTTCGAGGGTGGTTGCTACGGTGAGTGCTTCATCGAGTTTTCCTAGTCCATCATCGAGTTGCACGAGCGCCGTTCCAACTTGAAGGCGTAGTCTTGTATCGTTCAGATGTGCGAAAGCACCTTCCAATAGCTGCTGAGCCTCGCTGCTGGCTCCCAGGTGCATTTCGGCTAGACCGAGGAAGGCTTGGGCATTCAACATGGTTGAGCGAATCTTGAGTGCCGAACGGAAATCAGTAACGGCTTCCTGATAGTTCGTTCGCGCAAACGCGGTGAGACCTAGATTGGCAAGCGCCTCCGCATTGTTGGGATCCAGCTTAAGAATTGCCTTGAATTCCTGAGTAGCATCGTCCGGACGGTTGGCTTGCAGATCGCTCTGAGCTCGTTCGTAATGCGAACGAATTTCACTCGATAGAGGGCCTTGGGCAATCCCAAATCGGCAGGCCAGCAAACAGAAGATGATGCACAGGGCCGCGTTTCTTCCGAGTCTCATATCTGGGCAAAAAAACGGATCTTTCATCATTGTTTTGTGGTTAACCCCATGACGAAGCCAAAGAGTGCATTTCAAAATGGTAAATACAACCTGGGAGAAACTCCCCGGGTCAAGAAACATTACGCCAACGTATCGCGATAAGCAACGAGTCATGCGTTGCGGAATGGTTACCGTATTCCGGGACAATGGCACTTCCGTGCATTAACGTAGTTAATGCTTCAGCGGGGATAAGATGACTGATCGATGTGAGGCGCTGTTCCGTAATACGGATGACCATCCGATAAGTGCTTGACAGGGTAGTATCGCAACTTGTATAGAATTCTTCGGCGAAACAAACCACCTATGAAACCTCTCCAAGTCAGAAATGCTTGTGATTTTTCCGTGCGAGCTGGCTAAGAGGAAACGCCGGCCACAAGTTCGTTCGGTTTGAAGCGGGGTGGAACCCCGCACATCGTTAGGAGGCAAAGCGATGCAAGCAAATCAACCTGTTGTTTCCTTCAGCAGAATTTGTTCGTTGTTCACGATAGTGCGTCTCAGAAGAACCAAAGTCATACATGACAGACCATCGCTGAGCCGGGCGTTCTCCAGCTTGGGCGTACCCACGTTGACCTTCCTCGCCCTGGTTCTGGTCTTTGGAGTTCCGATGCAAGTCCGTGCACAAGCCGTCTGGGGAGCGATCAACGGCTACGTTACTGATGCGACGGGTGCGGCGGTCCCGCAAGCCAGCGTTACGGTAACCGGCGAGGAAACAGGGGTGGAAACCAAAGTCGAGGCGGATTCGGCGGGATTCTATAACGCCACACATCTCACTCCTGGGCAATATTCGGTAACAGTGCGCTTGCCTGGCTTTGAGGGGTTTGTTCGGGCAAACCTTCTGCTCACGGTGGGCGCTACTGTTCGCGTTGATTGCCCGCTCAAGGTTGGCTCAGCTTCAGAAACAATGACAGTGAACTCAGCTCCTCCCATTTTGAATACCGAGAAGACAGAGGTGAGCGATAGGTTTGACGCTCAGATGGTGGATAGCTTTCCGACCGTTGGGAATAATGTAACGCAGCTCTACACCCTCGTCCCCGGTGTTTTGTCGGACACGGTTCAGATGGGGGTTGGCGAAGATCCGAATGGGGGAGCGCGGGCCTACGTAAATGGCACCTGGTCAGGGTCACAGGTTTTTGTGCTTGATGGAATAACCGACGTTGACTACGGATTTAGCGGGATCCAAGTGATAAACCCCCCACCTGATTCCGTGCAAGAGATAAAGCTGATCACGGGTGACTACGATCCGGAATTTGGGAGCACCGCGGGGATGGTAGCGCAATTCGTTACTAAGTCAGGGACCAACCAGCTTCATGGGTCCGCTTATGAGTACAATCAAAATGCGGCTACGTTCGCGAAGACGCCCTTCACCGGGGGCCAGGCGGTTCAGCCGTACAACTGGAACCAGGGAGGCTTAAGTCTTGGCGGCCCGGTCAAAAGGGACCGAGTGTTTGCCTTTGGAGATTATCAATTTACGAGACTCGCGGCCAAGACGTCCGTCGTCACCACCGTTCCAACCCAGGCTTTTCGTCAGGGCGATTTCAGTGCTTTCGCCGCAACGAACCCGATCTACGATCCTGCGACGGGAAACCCCGACGGCACCGGGCGCAGTGTCTTTCCCGGTAACGTTATACCGAGCAACAGGCTCAGTCCTGTCGGCCAGAACCTCGTGAACTTGCTGCCGCTGCCAAATCTTAACCAAAACACTGACGAAAACTTTCTCGGGGACGAGCCGGAAGTTCTCAATACGAATCAATTCGACCTGCGGGGCGACTGGAGCATTTCGGATAAGGATAAGGCCTTCGCGCGGTACAGCTATTTCAAGGCTTACCTGGACACGCCTGGTGCTTTCGGAATCGTCGCCGGAGGACCGGCGGTGCAAACTGCGGAGACGGCTAATTCATTGAGCCAACAGGGCGCCTTGAACTACACACATACGTTCGGTTCAAATCTTCTGGGTGAATTCAGAGCTGGTTTCAACCGCTTTTCTATCAATGCGTACCAAGCGGACGCTGCCCTCGAGACCAACACGCAAGTGGGAATACCTGGGCTCAACATACCGGGAGATCGGATCACGGGCGGTTTGGCCGGCATTAGTGTTGGCGGTCCTATCGGAAATTTTGGAATGGGACCTGGCGGGGCAGCGATTCCGCGCTTCGAGGGGTCAACTACGTATGAAATTGTAAACAACTGGACCAAGATTTCTGGGGGCCACCAGGTATTGTTTGGTGGCGATGTCCTGAGACAGGACTTTAATTTCCTTTCCCCAAACGCCAGCACGCGCGGAGGCTTCAACTTCAATCCCTCCGTAACCGCGAGCCCTGATGCGGCCGATTCGGGTTTGGGGATGGCTTCCTTCCTTCTGGGTCTTCCCTCGTCCTATAGTCGAGGACTGATCGCGCAGTTCCCCGGGGAGCGTCAGGCAAGAATCGGTCTTTATGCACAAGATATCTGGCGTGCCACTCCAAAGCTGACTGTTAATCTTGGCCTACGTTGGGATTACTTTGAACCTGTGAAGCCTGCGCACGCGGGAGGCGAAGCAAACTTCGATCCCGCAACCGGGCAACTTCTGTTAGCCGGCCTCGGAAACGTCTCGAAAAGCGCGAATGTGCATCAGCCTTACGACGACTTCTCACCCCGAATCGGCTTGGCTTACAAGATCACTCAGAATACAGTGGTCAGGGCCGGGTTTGGCCAGAGCTTCTTTATGTCCGGCTATGGAGCAGACCTGGAAGAATTGACAAACCAATATCCGATTGTTACGTCGCAAAGTATACAACCGTCAAATATCTATGACTACGTTTTTCCCGTCACTGATGTTCCCGCTCCACCTCCGGCTCCGGCTCTACCCGCGTCAGGCCACTTGACACCTCCGAACGATGTGGGCCTGATCTCGCGTCCTTTCAACTATAAGACAGAGAATATGTACAGCTGGAACCTGACCGTTGAAACGCAGTTGGATTCTCACACAACATTGTCTGTGGGGTACGTCGGGACCAAAGGGACCCACATGAACTTTCAACCGAATATCAATGCGGCTGCACCTGGCGTGGGACCGGTTATCGATCGGCGGCCTTTTTACAACTTGTATGGGCTATCCACCGGGATCACGGCGACGGAGAACATAGTAAACGAAAACTATAATGGCCTGGTATTCTCCGTTCGAAGGCGCTTCACAAAATATCTTGGGTTCACCGGTAACTATACGTGGTCGAAGGCCCTGGGCTACTACCCGTTTAACCCTATTAACATAAAGGCCGATTATGGGGTCGGAGGTAATAGTCTTGCTTATGGTCAAGACCAATCTGGAGAAGACCGGGCATCTATTTTTAACGTGGGATATACGGCATTGATCCCTTTTGGCCGCGGGATGCTTTTTGGAGCTAACAGTCCGGGCTACGTTAACGCTCTGCTGGGTGGGTGGAGCACGAGCGGCGTTTGGGTAGCGGCATCCGGTTTACCGTTTACACCTTTCGTTTCCAGTAATACGTCGCTCAATGCCGATTTTAGCCAAGTGCCTAATCGTGTGAATGGTGCGCCCCTGTATTCGAACCGGAATTTTTCTCATTGGTTCAACAATGCGGCGTTTGCGATACCGGCCTGTTGCCAGTACGGCAATGTTGCCCCCGGGCTGCTGCGCGGACCAGGACTTTTCAAGCCTGACCTGGCGGTATGGAAGGAGTGGAAATTCGGAGTACCTCATCTCTCGGAAGCTTTCTCTATTCAGTTCCGGGCAGAGGCACTTAACGCGTTCAACCACGTAAATGCTGGACTACCGAATAACGACGTTGACAATCCTGCTGTTGGTGAAATCACTTCGCTGCAGTTCGGGCAAGCGATGCGAGAACTCCAATTTGGACTACATTTGCGTTGGTGAAGGCTGGTCTCTCGCCGGTGCTCTTATTGCATACACTCGGGCTAAACCAGTGTGAGAATCTCAACTGACTATGAGCGCCAGATCGTGTCGGAGGTACCGCCTCGGTGTTGTGGTCATGGAGGGAGACCAGGGAGAACCTGACGACCAATTGTGCGCGTAGACAGTCATCAGCATTTCTGGCAGTGGAGCAAAGGCTGGTTCTCTCGCCCGGAATCGGTTCTATCCCGAGATTACCTGCCGACGGATCTGGAAGGCATTTTGCAGATTCAAGGAATTGATAAAAGCATCGTTGTGCAAACCTCGCCAACGGTGGCGGAAACCGACTTCCTGTTGGAACTTGCGGGGACATCTACGTTCATCGGCGGGGTCGTGGGTTGGCTCGATCTGGAATCTCCGGATTTTTCCAGGAAGCTGGAACAGTATTGCGAGAACCGCTTTTTCGTCGCGATCCGGCCCATGCTTCAGAGTCTACCGGCAGACGACTGGATCCTGCGGCCGCGGGTGATGGAGTCGCTCTCGCTCATCGCCGAGGCAGGCTTGGCCTTCGATTTTCTGACGTTTACCCGCCACCTCCCCTACGTTCTAAAAGTACTCGAGAGACTGCCGCGCCTGTGCGCCGTCGTGGATCACCTGTCAAAACCCGAAATCAAAGCGGGCATAATGCAGCCATGGCAAGACTTGATACGCGAAGTGGCACTCCACCGGAACGTATACTGCAAACTCTCCGGCATGATGACAGAGGCTGACCCGCGAAACTGGAATCTCGAACAGCTTCGGCCCTATGCTGATCACGTTATGGAACATTTTGGATCCGAACGGTTGATGTTTGGCAGTGACTGGCCCGTATCCCTGTTGGCCGCACCTTATGAAGAAGTATTGGGTGCGAGTAAGGCGTTAGTTGTGCGTGGCCTCGGGAAAGATGCTGAAGATGCCGTTTTTGGTGGCAACGCCGCGCGCTTCTATTCTCTGGAGCCGGCTACGGCGATGGCGCCTGCCTGACTCGGCGCGCCGGTCTCCACATTTCACGAAACACTACCCCTTGGTAGTCTCTTCTAATCGTGGCACCGGAGCTTCTTGAGGCAAAAGGTTCAAGTGCTGAAGTTCTTTCCAGAACTCATTGCTGATCGGCAAGCTTAGTAGACGCAAATTCTGCTCAACTTCTTCCACTGAACGCGCGCCAGGAATGATTGCAGTGACCGCGGGATGCGCCATGGGAAACTGCAGCGCCGCTGCCTGCAGCGGGACGCCGTGGCGGCTACAGACTGCCTCAATCGCTGCCACCTTCTCCAACACCGCCGGAGAGGCGTTGACGTAATTGTAAGTGGCCCCGGGCTTTGCGCCAGTAGCCAATATTCCACTATTGTACGGGCCCCCTATAGATTACGCTGATATGCTTCCGCTCGCAGATGGGCAGCAGATTGCGTAACCCGGTGTGATCGATAAGCGTATACCTCCCCGCCAGCAGCAGGCAGTCGAAATCACCTTCTTGGGCAAACCGGACGAGCATCTCCGCCTGGTTCATGCCCACGCCGATGGCGCGGACAACACCTTCGCTGCGCAGCTTGTGCAGGGCAGGGTAGACGATTTCTATCGCTTCTTGCCAGTGGTCGTCTGGATCGTGGATGTTGAGTATGTCCACATGCGAGAGGTTGAGTCGCTGCAGGCTACCTGCAAATGTCCTCATGATGCCGTCGTAGCTAAAGTCGAAAACGGGACGAAGGGGTGGCACGTTGTCGAAGCGGTGAAATACCTTCTCGTCGTGGCCGCCGTCCTCTCTAACAAGAGTGTATCCAACCTTTGTGGCGACGATGATTGAGTCGCGGCGGCACTGGGCTAACTCTTTTCCGAGGCGAATCTCGCTTTTTCCAAACCCATAGATAGGAGCTGTATCGAAGTAGTTGATACCGAGCTCGACGGCTCGGCGGACCGTGGCGCCGGCTTCATCCTCTGACACGTCTTTGTACAATCCGCCTAGAGGAACCCCACCGAACCCAAGGTGGCTAACCGTGAGGTCACTGCTGCCAATTCGATTTTTCGCAATCGGATTCAATGAGATGAGCCTCCTCAATGCTTTGAGCTGCAAGGTTCAAACGATGCGGTGATTACCCGCTGCGATAATGACGATCGATCCGATCAGAAGCAATATGCCCAGCAGCTCGTAAACGTACGCGCTCGTTGGCGAGCCATGCCATTCGCCGGTCAGGAATCCCGCCGTGTTAGCGGATAAGACCATGGCCGAGGTGTAGACAGGGAATCCCAACACCGGACCCATGGTTCCCAACCGCAGGCTGCCGATACCGTACAGCGAAAGTCCAGTTACGAACATCAGGCCCATCAGCATGCCTATAAACCAATTCCGGCCGGTTGCGGGTTGAGTGAACGCACGCCACGAGCTGTTCCTTATAAATAGATAGATACAGTAAGCCAGGGTCGGCAGGAAACCAAAAAGGAAGATTGGCAGCCATAGGGCACTGACCGCGGATGTGTCTGAAAATCGCAGTCGCAGGGCTGTAGCTCGAATGTTGTCACCGAAGATGAATGCGAGGTTCAACATGCTGGACAGAACTCCGGAGGCTATACAAATGGTGACGCCCGTGCGAAGGTCGCCCTTTCCGAAGGACTGCAGGTCCGCACCATCCGAGGTCTCCTTTTGCGATCGGTGCGCCTGCCGTTGATTGCCCGCGAAATAGCAGAGGATGAGTCCCGCCAACATCACCAGAACACCGAAGTAGAGAGCCAAGGCAGGGGAACTCGCCAATCGATCCGGATACAGCACCACCAGGGGGATCAGTGACCCCAATGAAGCCGTTAGCCCTAGGATAATGGTCAAGCCCAATCCGACACCAAGCATGGTGTAGCCAATGCCCGAGAGCACATTGCCGATTCCCCATCCTAGCCCGAACAGCGCAGCGGCCGCGAGAGCCGTCGGCTTGGCGGACGCGTACACCGCCCAAGCTTTTGGCGCAGTCAGAAGAATCAGTAATAAGGGAAATACCACTTGCCCGAACCCGATGTACAGCAGCCAGATGTTTTCCCATTTCCAACTCCGGCAAAATTTCATCGGCACGATTGCGCAGGTCATCATGGTCCCGGACAAGAGCGTCAGGCTCATCCCAATGAGTACCGATGAATCCATCGCGCTTGCCTCCTACGCAGATCGGTGGTCGTGGCCTTCAACAACTGCTCGCAACCTCGGCCGCAGGAACTGTACGCTCTTCAAGAGCCACTCTTCCTCTACGAGAACCGTATCCTCAATCGTCCCGGCGAACGGTGGCCAGTGCTCTACGATGACGCTAATTCCGGTACGCCCACGCCGGTTTAGTTCCGCTAGTACCCAACCGAAATCGACCCGGCCGTCACCCACCGGCGTTCCTACAATCGAAAAACCCATTCGTGTGTCGATCCGCCGGATGTCGTAATCCTTCGCATGGAGCATGACAGCGTGATCGGCGAGATTTTCGACGACCGTCTGTAATGTTTCCGGCCTCCCTAGCGAGTTGGCAGTGTCCAGGCAAATCCCCACATGCGGGTTTGCAATTCGGTCGATGAGCCCGGCAAACTCTGAGGCACTAAACGCCTCATTGTTTTCGAGGGCGAGGGTGACGCCCTGTCGCTCGAGCGCTGGCAGAACTTGCCGGAGTCCAGCTTCGGCTGCTGCCATCTGTATAGGCCCGCAGAGACTCCCCGACAAGACCGTGCGTAGAACCTGCGCGCCGATTCTGTAAGCAATCGCGATGTACCGCTCAAGATGTTCCGGATCGAGGCTTCGTGTTCCGGCTTCGATGGTTAATCCTCTCGCATGGGCTGTTTGCCGAAGCTGATCTAGTTCCGCGTCAGACAATTTATGAAGCGGCATATTATCGGCAATCTGCACAACCGTAACATTCGCCTCGACCGCCTTTTCGAGTAGGGTAAGGGCACTGAGTGGACGCTGGGGTTCCGGATAGCCCGGCAAACCGATAGACCACGGCAGGCTCCAGGATCCGATTCCGAGGTTCGCAAGTGTGACCTTATTTAGCACGTCGAAAAGTTGTTCCGTGGAGTTTGACGCCTAGCACGCGGGCTCGACTTACTCCGGCTGAGTTAGAATACCCGGGATCAGGTTAGCGCCGAGCTTGACCCGTGAAGACTAACACAAAGTTATCAGCTCTCAAATTTATCCTTTAGCGCTACGAAAGCAGCCTCGTTGGTGCGTTCAAACTGAAGGGGTGTTGCAGTGATCCGCCCTGCTCCTATCAAGGTGGTTTCGCTGTCGGGTACGTCGGGCTTTGGGCTGCGGTGATTCTGCAGCCAATAATAATCGATGTTTCGCGGGTCTTTTCGGGCTACAACGTCGATGTCATCCAACAATCCAACGCCTTGACGAGATACGGCGAGGGGGCCCGCCTGTTCGCTCGGCAAATCAGGGAAGTTGACATTCATGCACGCTTGCTTGCTCCATCCCAGAGTTAGCAGCCGGCGGATGGCCTGAGGAGCCAGCGCGCGTGCGGTTTCCCACCTCACCACGTCCCCTGCAGTAAATGCTTGGCTTAGGGCGATCGACGGGAACCCAAAGAGCATGCCAACCATCGCGGCCCCGACTGTCCCCGAAAGAACCGTCTCGATTCCAAGATTAGCGCCCCGGTTCACCCCTGACAGAACAAGGCCGGGAGGCGTATCCACCATTAGATGCCGCAATGCCATCACCACGCAGTCGGCGGGCGTGCCCCGGACTGCGAAACTCCGCTCGCTCACGCGGCTGAGTCGAAGAGGTTCGTGCAAAGAGATGGAGTGCGAGGTGCCGCTCTGGTCATGCTCTGGCGCCACTACCCAGACTTCAGACGCCAAGGTTGCCGCCACTTCTGAAAGTATGGCCAAACCTGGTGCATCGATCCCGTCGTCATTGGTGAGAAGCACGCGCTCCACGAGTGGCTCTGTTGCGATCAAGCTTCGCTCCGGCGAGGTGTTTGCCCCGGCCAGTATACGGTCTTCCGGAGAAACGATCGCTCTAACTAACTAACTACTGTCTGGAATCGCCGCCCATTTTGGCGCCCTGGCGGATCCCGATATCTGCAAATTCCCGGTAGGCGTTCCGCATGCCATAAGCGAGCAAAAAATGATCGTTGGCGCACGTCACCATGCGCGCACCACGATCGAGTTCCTTTTGTGCCGCTTCGGGTGTGTTGGTCACAGTACCCCACCACTTTCCTGCTTTTGCGGCCGCATGCGCCACCTTGTCCATCGCCCGCTGGACCAGTGGATGCTCCTTCTGCATTGGCACTCCATAACTGATGGAGAGATCCGCGGGTCCGATGAATAGCAGATCCGCTCCCTCGACCGCCGCAATCTCATCCACACAGTCCACGGCTTCCTTATCTTCGATCTGCAGTACAAGGAAGGTCTCTTCATTCGCGTGCTGTAGGTACTGCATAGAATCTCCGAGTGCGTAATCCGCGTCGACACCGGCATTGTCGAAACCGCGTTTCCCAAGTGGCGGAAATTTAGCCCAGTCAACCCACTGGCGCGCCTCCTCGGCACTTCGGCAATGAGGTACCATTATCCCATTTGCCCCCAACTCGAGAACGCGCATGGGACTGGAGTAGCCAGTCTTGAGGATTCTGACCATGAGATCTATGCCCGTGGCCCGGCACGCCAACGACAAGGGACCAACGACGTCATATCCATGAGCCCGGTGTTCCATATCGAACCAGACCACGTCGAAACCCACCCGGCCTG
The DNA here is from genome assembly GCA_963717225.1 of uncultured Acidobacteriaceae bacterium. Lineage (GTDB taxonomy): Bacteria > Acidobacteriota > Terriglobia > Terriglobales > Acidobacteriaceae > PALSA-350. The sequence goes on from CAVQWB010000019.1 coordinate 1,402,331, forward strand.
CGAGTTCCGTCACCCAAGGTTCAGTCACGTGGCTAATCACCGCTACACGGACAAAGTCACCACTGCGCAATAGTTTGAGTAATTTACTTTTCGTCACACGGCGCTCCTTCACCTGCCAGTCATTCCCTGGTTGCTATTGAAATCGCTATTCTACAACAGCGGATCAATTAACGGTATGAGATCCGTAATACGGAATTATCTATAAGATCTTTCAACAGCACAACTGTTCTTTATGCAAGCGGCTATTCTTGCTTGTATAGATTGTCGTCGCACATCACGGAACCAAAGCCGCCGGGCTCCGATCCCGTGGGTGACAGCCGCGTGAGATCGCCGGCGCTGCCAAGCGCCGCGGGTTCACTTTACGTATTCCGCAATACGGTCGTAAGACCAACTATTGATTGACTCTCGAGCTTGGCTAAATGTATAGTCTGCCTTTGCAGGCCACTCTCGTATAAAGCTGAATTAATGTCGAGGTGCTGGGACCGACCGGATCGACCGATCCAACATCCCATGAGACCGGCAAGTCCAGACCGGAAAAGCTGCCGATCAGCCTTCAAGACCGCCACAACCCAGTTCGTTTTCGCAACCTATAGATTCTCGAACTGGGACGAGGGACAATGAAGAAGACAAAAGTGCGCGCTCCTGAAATCCGGGGAATTTCGCATGAAACGAAATGGTTCAGCCGGCTATCGCTAATCGATTCAGGAGCAGATCAACTTGCTTTTGTCCCTATCTCCGCTTGACCTTATCATTTGCGGCATTGTTGTGCTGGCTAGCGTGGTAACCGGCCTCGCCATAGCGATTCGTAAACGCTCGAGCGAAACCAGTTCCCAGTTCTTCCTTGCCGGGCGAGGGCTCGGCTGGCCGATTGTGGGGTCGTCGCTATTTGCCACCAATATTGGTGCGGAGCACCTCGTTGGTCTCTCCGGCGACGCGTACCGGTACGGGTTGAGCGCTGGTGCGGTCGAGCTCACGACCTGCATCTGCCTCGGGGTCGCCTGCGCGTTTCTATTTCCGTATTACCTGCGCATGAAGGTCTTTACTATACCCGAGTTCCTCGAGCTCCGCTTCAATCGCACCGCGCGCGTCTTTTTCTCCGGCCTGATGCTCGTTATCTGCATCATGACCAAATTGGCCTTCCATTTGTATGCCGGGGCGCTTGTCTTGCACGGGCTGTTTGGCTGGTCGGTCATGTCTACGGTCGCGTTAGTTGGGGCAGTGATCGCAATTATCACGATGGTAGGTGGCTTTACAGCGGTGGCGTACACGGATTCGATTCAAAGCGGAATCATGATTGCCGGCTGCAGCCTGGTCCTGTATACCGGGCTCCATCGCATCGGTGGCTGGCACCATCTCATCGCAAGAATTCCCGACGCCATGCACGTGGCCAAAGCCTATGACGATCCGAATTACCCTTTCTGGGGCATCATCCTGGGCGCGTTATACGGAGGTACCTTTTATTGGGGGATGGATCAGGTTAACGTCCAACGCGTGCTGGGAGCGAAAAACCTGCGGGAAGCGCGACAAGGAGCCATGTTTGCGACCCTGCTTAAGCTCAGTCCCATATTTATCTTTGCCTTGCCGGGTGTGATTGCTTCAGCCCTCTATCCGGGACGCGATCCAAAGACTACTTTTATTACCCTGTTGAACGATTTGCTGCCCGCCGGGATTCGTGGTCTGGTGCTTGCGGCCCTGATCTCGGCACTGATCGGGTCATCTCTTTCCGTTATGAATTCAATCTCGACCCTCGTCGTCAAAGACTTCCTTCTTCATTTCAGCACTCAGGCCTCGGAGAGATCCCAGATCTTCATGGGACGAGCCGCAATCGTGGTAGCTATGCCACTCGCGGTTGCGTGTGCCTACCTCATTTACACCACGCCGGATGGCTTGTACAAATATCTTCAAGCGATATCGATCTATTTGGTCATGCCCATAACGCCGGCAATTTTCTTTGGGATCATGAGCAAGCGCGTTAGCTTTCGCGGTGCGGTAGCATCGGTCATTGCAGGCAGCATGCTCGCTGTGCTCTTTGTAACCGATCAACTGCTCGGATCACGCGGCGCGCAATGGTTCCCATGGCTCCATCTCAAGCTGACGCTGAACTATACCTACCGTGGACTATGGGGAACGCTGGTGACGATCGTGGTTCTCTACCTGACCTCATGGCTTACGAAGGCCCCCGACGCCAGTCACGTCGATGGACTCACCGTAGACTGGAACTCGCCGATTACACGATTCCAAGGGCTGTCGGACTGGCGATTGAGTCTTGCTGCCTTAGCGCTTCTGACCATCAGTATCTACGCGTGGCTGTGGTAACGCCCCATGCGAGCCATCCGATTAAATCTCAAATGGAACGAACGAAATCTCCGCTTCGGCCGATTCTCCCGGTTTGAGCACAAGCATACCGAGAGAGTCTTCGCCGTCATAGGCAAGACGGTTCAGCGAACCGGCGGCGTGGGTCTGCGGCTCGACGCAGAAGAACGTCTTAGCCGGGTCGCAATAGAGCATAAGGTGCCGAAACAGCGAGCTGGCCTCCATGCGTAGCCCAACTCCACTGCGTGGAAAGGTAATCACCGCGCGGCCATCCCATCCGCCATAGCAGTTATCGAGAAAACTCCGTGGCAAAGGCTGAGCCTGGGAAAAGTCCAGTTCGGGAGGTGTTGCGATTCGTTCTGTCGCCATCCCGGCGGTTCCCCCAAACCACAAATGCGTTGAGTTAAATTGAAGCGTGACATCCGGGTGGCGGTCCCAACAGGGATGTTGCCCGAAACCAAACGGCATCGCGCGGTCACCGTGATTCTCAACACCAGTCATCACGAGGAGACGATCGGGAGAAAGACAAAAGCGCTGAAACGCGGAATACGAATAAGGTTCATTCTGCGCCTTGCGGTTAAGATGCAACTCGGCTGAGGCTGTATTCGCAGTGGAGACGGTCCATTCAGACTGCCAACCCGTTCCATGGATAGCCAACAGCTCCCCCGGAACATTCGGCTGAAATTGATAGGTACGCCCCTCAAAATCAAACCGGTTGCCGGCAATCCGGTTTGCGTAGGGCACCATCGGAAACATCGCGGCGCCGCCCGCTTTCCGGTTAGTCCGTGCTTCTTCCGACATCGGTCGCATCAGGTTAAAAGTGCCATCCGCCCGCAGCATGCGAAACGAAGCGACGCTGCCGCCGATTTCCGGCGCAAGTTCAACCACCAGATCGCCGGAGGCCAGGGTTAGCAACGAGATCCTTTGCTCAAGGCATTCACTTTGAATTCAAGGTTACAACCGAGACGATACTGATCAATAGCCGCTGAGGGACGATCGCTAGCGGGGCACGATAGGAAGAAGCAACGCCGAAGGATGCTGCCCGTCATGCAGGATCATATTCGTAGCCTTTAAAGGGCTCTCCGCACCAATGTTGCTCTGCCCATTATTGAGATTGCGGTTGAAGCGAGGAAAGTTACTGCTGCTGATCTCCAAACGCAGTGTATGCCCCGCCAGAAACACATTGCTTGTCGACCAAACATCGATGGTGAACTTGTAAACTTTCCCGGGCGCCAGGAGGGATGGTTCGGATTGTGAATCGCGATACCTGGCTCGCACAATGCCTTCCGTAAGGTTCTGCGCAAATCCGTTTGGCCAAACATCTACCAGCTTTGCCGTGAAATCAGTGTCCCGGGCTGACGATTTTGCGTAAAGCTCTACGCTGACCGGGCCAGTGACTTCGGTATCGGCAGGGAAGGGAACAGCCGAATAGACAAGCACATCCTGGCGTCGTTCAACGGGCCGCTGATCTCGAGGCCCCGCCGCCAGATGGGCCGAGTCGCAGCACAGCGGACCACCGACCGTGGGCACGGGATCTTCCGGATCGTAGACATACTGATCCGCTGTCTCTGAGGCAGGGGTAGTTTGCGAAAGCGTACCGTTACCGCTGCTGGTGTTGGCACGACCACTCGAGTGCAGAAAGTATCTTGTTGTGACCGCGCGCGCCAGCGGCCATGCCTCTTCGTCACGCCAAGTGTTGGTACCCATGACAAAAATCTTTACCGGCGTGGGCTTTGCGAAGTCATTCTTGATTCCCTTAAAGAGGAAGTCATACCAGTTCAACGTGGTGTCGTCGGTGCTAAACGGCGCCGTTGGCCCGAAATCGACATCTCCGACTTTTCTGCCTGCTCCGGAATGGCCGCCGATAGTGACAAGAAGCTGTTGACCGTTGCGGGCTGCTTCGCTGCCGCCGTGAGCACGGATGCCTTTGTAATTGCGCAGCGAGCCGCCCTGAAACAGGTCGTACCACGCCGCAACCGTCAGCGCCGGCACCCGGATATCTCCGTAATGGTCCTGAATCGACCACTGGCGCCAGTAATCGTCGAAGCTCGGGTGTGCCAGCCAATCAAGAAAATAGGGAGCGAACCTGGCGGTTAAACCGCTTTCTTCGAGCTCCCCGTTCACGTTGAAGAGTGGGTACTGTGAGAGGGGAAGTGTTCGGTCTGCTGCCGTGGCATTGGAAGCAGAAACCAGATAGCGGTTGACCGTGTCTTGTGCCAGTAGGGTCGTCCAGGCCTCGTCGAGCCACTGGCCGAAGGCTCCACCCTGATAGATCCAGTCATCGTGGTAATTGCCGGCGGTGAAGACCGGACAAATTCCGGCCAGGTGAGGAGGATGTGCGATCGCGGCCAGCATCTGGGTCGCCGCCACGTACGAAGCCCCAAACATTCCGACCTTGCCGTTGGAGTAGGGAAGCGCCGCCGCCCACTCAACTGTGTCATATCCGTCCTGAGACTCGTGCTTGAGGGGATACCATTCCCCCGCGGACGTGTACCGACCGCGAACATCCTGCACGATCACTGCATAACCATGGGTTGCCGCCCGGATGGCGAACTCGATAGATGAGTCCTTATTATATGGTGTCCGTTGGAGTAATACCGGAAACTTGCCGGAGCTTTGAGGGCGGTAGACATCGGCGTGTAAGACAACACCATCACGCATCTTCACCGGCACGTTCCGCTCCATGGTGATGACATATTGGTCATCTGCCCGGCCCTTTATCGACATCAGCAGGAGCAACACTGCAATGAGTGTGACAGCTTTCGTGCGTGTGTGCATCTCTACCCCTTGGCTATCTGGACCGGCTGGCACTTGTCCAATGCTCAAGCCTTTTTGGGGCGCGAGTGAACAAAACTGCCTGCCTGCGTCTTGCCATCGCGAGGGAATTCATTGAGGTGAACAATCTTATAGCCGCCGCTGCGGCGATCATAAAGCCAAATCAGAAAGAAAATCAGCAGCACGGCGCAGGGCAGGAGCGCGACGTAACGCAAGGTAGCCAGCGCGCCTATTCTGTCATACATGCGGCCGATCAAGGGGATTACGAGTGCGTCACTAAGCATCCCCATTCCGCCGATCAGGGAGAGTAGAAAAGCTCCGCCCGACGGAAAGCGCTCCGCCGTGATGCCATACATCGTCGGCCAAAAGTAACAGACACCCAGCGCATAAACAGTCGCGGCCAGGAACACGCCAACGGAGGACGCCGAGGAACCCAGGCCGAACAACCCGACGGCAGCGAGGATGGCGGAGAACATAAGCAGCGCGGTGGGGCTGATGCGGCGCACGATCGAACCGGCAAAGCGCCTGCCGATGGCCATCAGCCCCGCGATCCAGATCAGCACCACCACGCCGGACAGATGCAGCGTATTGGTCAATAAGCTGGGGATCCACTGGTTCGGACCTAACTCGGTGGCAGCCGTAAGCAGGATGCAGAACAACAAGAGCAGGAAACCAGGCCGTAGGGCCTGGCGATACATCACAGAAGCAGCGACCCCGCTTTCCAGCCGTTCCGTCGGCGGCAACTCGGCTCGAAAGAAGAACAACCCGTAGGCGAAAACCGGCAACAACAACGTCGTCATCTCCGCCCGCCACCCCAGGCCCAAATGCCTGACGGCCAGCGCCACCAGGCAGCCGATCACGATGCCGCCAGGAAACCACACATGCAATCGGTTCAGGCGCTCCGTCTTATTATCGTAGTAGAGAGTTGCGGTAAGTGGATTCACCGCTGATTCGTAGAATCCGTTGCCCATCCCGATTGCCATCGTGCCTACGAACAGCGCGCTATAGCTGTGCGCAGCGATGGTAATCCCGATTCCCAACAAGTGGGTAGCGAACGCGACTTCGATCACTCGCTTCATGCCCATCAAGTCGGACGCTGGGCCGCCGAGAAACATGGAAAGCGTGAAGCCCCAGAAAGCCGTTCCGGCAATCCAGCCTACTTGTTCATGAGTTAGCTGGAATTGAGCCACCAACTGGCCGAGAATATCGGCCCGGATCCCGAACGTCATGGCCGTTGCCACCAGGCCAACGCAGCTGGCGTTGAAAAGCTGTTTGCGGTTGGTCATGCCCACCACATCTTGTCTGGCCTCTCCCTGAGCAGGATGCTCTTGAGGAAGTCGACGGAATGGCGCAAGCCTTCCTGCGCTGAGGTGAGAGGGTCTTCGTGTTCAATGCTGAGCACATAGTCATATCCGTGAACGCGCAACGCGCTCAGCATCTCTTTCCACGCTTCAGGGCTCTGTCCCCATCCCGCAGCGCGAAAGCTCCAAGAGCGGTCCGCGACTTCTGCGTAGGGCTTGCGATCCAGTACCCCGTTCACCGCGACCTGAGCGCGATTCAAGGAAACGTCTTTTGCGTGGCAATGGAAAATGCTCTCCGCGAGCGCTCTTATAGCCGCCGGCAAGTCGACGCCGAGCCAGACTAAATGACTGGGATCGAAGTTTACTCCAATGGTTGGGCCCACGGCATTCCGCAGCCGCAACGCGGTCTCCGGGTTGTAGACCAGAAAACCCGGGTGCATCTCAATAGCGAGTTTAAAAATGCCATGGTAGTTGGCGAAGCGCGCCGCTTCCTTCCAGTATGGAATCGCAACCTCGTTCCATTGCCACTCCCACAATTCCGGGAACTCTGGTGGCCATGCAAAACCTGGCCAGTTGGGATATTTGCCCCCACCCGGCTCTCCAGGGCATCCGGATAAAAGGTTGATGACCGGCACCTGCAGATGCTCCGCCAGTAAAACCGTTTTCTCGAAGGTATCGCGGAACTGCGCGGCTGTCCGCGCGTCTGGATGCAGCGGATTACCCTGGCAGGAAAGAGCGCTGATGAACAATCCCGAATCTTCCACGGTGGATTTGAAGGTTCCTAGCGACTTTGGATCAGCCAGCAAGCGCTGCGCATCGCAGTGACTATTTCCCGGGTACCCACCCGTGCCCACCTCGATCGCTTCCAAACCAAGCTGACACACTGCGGTCAACACTTCCGCCAACGGCTGATCTTGAAACAGCACGGTAAAGACACCCAGCTTCATGCCGGCACCTCTGTCCAGACGCCCCCGGCTTCCGAGCTCTTCAGCAGAGCATCGACTATGTGCGCCACCCGCAACCCGCTGGCAAACGTAGGAAAGTCGCTTTTGCGCGCCTCCTGGGGAGCGTAAATGGCGTAGAGAATATTCCCCATCGTATTTCTGAACGCATCGGGCCAGGCCTCTCCGTGTCCACCCGGCAATGAGGCATAGCCGCGGACACTGGGATCGAGTAATGCGGGATCCTTACGCAGGATTGCGTCTGCTTCTCCGCGGCGTCCGATCCAGAGTTGTTCGGGCTCCTCCTGTGCCCATGACAGGCTGGCTAACGCACCGTTCAACTCAAAACGAAGATCGTTCTTGTGTCCCGCGCACAGGGAGCTGGTGTAAAAGCACCCCGTGGCGCCACTCGAGAATCGCAACATCATCGTCGCCAGGTCCGGCACAGTTACCTGGTAGGGCGTGCTGTTACCTGGAACCGCCTCAGAGAATGCCTGCCCCGCTACGGCGGGCCTCTTGCGTGTTGGTATCACTGTCCTCAGGTTCGCTAGTACGCTGCTGATCCGTAAACCGCCGACATACTCGATCAGGTCGAACCAATGGCAACCGGCGTCCGCGATCATCGCGGCGGGTCCACTCTTTGCCGGGTCCAGCCTCCAGGAGAAGTCAGTATCTCGTAGCAGCCACTCTTGCAAATAGCTGCCGTGAACAAAGTGAACCGTTCCCAGATCTCCTCTTTCGATCATCACCCGAGCCTGCTGCAACATCGTGTTGTAGCGATAGTTGAAGGTGACCGCGTGCACCACTCCCGCATCTTGCGCTGCCTGCAACAGAGTTGCGCATTCCTCGACCGAGATCGCCAGAGGCTTGTCTACGATGACGTGCTTGCGGTGACGGATCGCCTCCATGGCAATCGGGAAGTGCAGGTAAGTAGGAGCCGTGATGTCCACCACGTCAATCGCGGGATCCCGCACCAATTCGTGGTAGTCCCGATACACCTTTGCGATGCCCAGAGCCGCGGCTTTTTCACTCACGCCTTCCGGGTTGCTGGTACAGAGCCCCGTCACTTCGGCGAAAGGAATACGACGTATAGCATCCAGGTGATGCGGCCCGATGAAGCCAAACCCGGCGATGCCGCACCGTAGCGGGCGATCAAGCTTCATCTATCAGGCTCGCGTCATGTAATCGAAGCGCGACGATGATCCGGCTATTCGCCTGAGCGTTCCAGGAGTTGGGAAACCACTTCGCGTATTTCCATATCTCGCTCACGCCGGTGCTTTTCAAGGCTCTCGATCCCCACGCTCCGCAAACTCTGACATTTTACGCTCCGTTCCTTTTGCAGCCCGCCAGGCAATTACGGAAAGGCCGGCCCCTTGTTTGGCTTTGGAGCTGAGCATGGCAATCTATATGCCCACCGGTGGAGCAAAGAAAGTTAACCCAGGTAAACGTGGAAAGTCTGCCAGTGGCGCCGGGGCTTACCTGCGCCGCTCCCAGGCAATTAACTCGAATTTACTTGTCCCAAGGCATGCATGCTTCTTAGGCTTGCGACTGCCAAAAAAGCGACAACCGGCATCACCAATGATGTGCTTCTACATTCCTCTAGAACCTGGCCGCCTTGCATAGAAGGAGAACATGCATGATTGATGACATGAGCCGCCGGGATTTTGGAAAAACAGCGGCGGCTGCGGTCTGTTGGACCGCAATATCCTCGTCGGCTCCCAGGCTCTTTGCTCAGAAGCAAGTTCAATGGCAGCGCGAATCGAGCAACTCCGGAGCCCTCCCTGTTCCCTCCACCTCCCGGGAACAGACAGGCGACACCATCGCCCGGCTCGACAAGGACTCGCCGGCCACGGACTTTGTTCTCAGTTTCCGCGTGGTAGGACCGGCCCTGGTCTGGTACCGGCGAATGCCCGATAAAACCTGGGGCCGGTACATTATTGAAAAGGAATTCCTCTCTCTCGAGGCAGGAGGCACTTCCTTCGATGTGGATGGCGACGGCAACGCCGATATCATCTTTGGCACCGATAGCTCCAGCAACAAGCTGTGGTGGTGGGAGAACCCATATCCCAATTTTGATCCGGCCGTGCCCTGGAAACGCCACGTTATCAAGGACGGAGGCGCCACCCAGCACCACGACATGGTTTTCGCCGACGTGAAGGGAACGGGAAGGCCTCAGCTGATCTTCTGGAATCAGGGGGCAAAGACGGTGTTCCTGGCGGAAATTCCAAAAGACCCACGGAATAGCGGGCCATGGGAGCTGGAACCGATTTTCGTTGGGCACGCGGGAGAAGGCGAGCATGGTGCAGCTTTGTATGCGGAGGGCCTATATGCCTATGACGTGAATGGTGACGGACGGCTGGACTTGTTGGCGGGTAACTACTGGCTGCGCAACGAAGGCAACGGCAAGTTCAAGCCGATTCAAATCGCTCAGATGGGGGGCCGCATTCGCGCGGGTAAGTTGAAGGCAGGGAAGTATCCGCAGATCGTGATTGCCCCAGGCGATGGCAGTGGCCCTTTGATGCTCTACGAGTGTGCGGAAAGTGCGGATCCTGCGGGCCCAGGAGCCTGGGTTGGGCGTAAGCTGCTGGATCGTGACATGATCCACGGTCATTCCCTGGAGCTGGCGGATATCAACGGTGACGGTAACCTCGATATCATTGCCGCCGAACAGGGCAAGTGGACCAGGGCGGCCACCCCACTGGATAATCCTGATGCTACGGCATGGGTTCTGTACGGGGATGGCAAAGGAAACTTCCGCACCACCGTTTTAGCCTCCGGCGAGGGATGGCATGACACCAAGGTCGCGGACTTCGATGGCGACGGCGACCTCGACATCCTGCAAAAGCCGTACGCCTGGGATGCACCGCGTGTGGATGTGTGGCTGAACGCCGGCACTGGCATGGTGAAACCCTGGATTCCGGCCATGGCGCCGAGCGTGCATCGTGAGGTCTTTGATACTCCAGTAGGCATGGAACTGTGGACCTATCGCCGTGAGTTGCAGAAGGATTTGCCGGGAACCCTGGAAATCATCCGCAACCTCGGTTTCAAGGATACGGAGACGGCTCACTTCTATGACCGCACGCCGGCAGAGTTTCATACATTGCTACAAAACAAAGGACTCACGTGCAGCAGCTTGATCGTCAGATACGAGCGGCTCGAGTCCGATCTGACTGGAGTAACTCAGGACGCAAAAACGCTGGGAGCGTCGTATGTGCTTACATCAGGAATGCCTCACGCAGCGGAGTTAACGGAAGATGACGTCCAAAAGGCGGCCAAGAACTTTAACGACTGGGGCAAGAGGCTAAAGGAAGTCAATCTACAATTCGGCTACCATCCGCATGGCTTCGAGTTTGTACACACTCCCAAGCACACCCTCTTCGATGTCTTGGTCGAGGCGACCGACCCCGACTACGTCACGTACGAGCTGGACACGTTCTGGTTTGTCCAGGGCGGGGCGGATCCAGTTTGTTTTATGGAGCGGTATCCAAGCCGTTTCAGGCTGCTTCATCTCAAGGACATCGCCAGGGGGACCAAGAGAAACCATACCGGCGCCGCCCCTGACGATAGCAGTGTAATCCTGGGCCAGGGCGAGTTGAATTGGCCCGCGATTTTGCGGGAAGCGAAAAGAATCGGCATTCAACGTTACTATATTGAGGACGAAAGTCCGGCCGCGGCCCAACAGGTGCCGCAAACGAAGGCGTACTTGAGCAAACTCATCTACTGACGGGTCCTCCTGCAAACCGGAGCAGTGGTCCAGCATAGACATGAACACGGTTGACCGTAAGACTGTACCCTGGGACTTAAGCGGCCATACCGCACTCATCACCGGCGCCAGCTCCGGCATAGGGAAGGGCATCGCCCTTCATCTTGCGGGCGCGGGCTGTGACATCGTAGTCAATTTTCTCGACGATCCTGCGGGCGCCGAAGATACCGTCTCTCAGGTTGAGGCAGCCGGGCGGTCTGCCATTGCAGTCCAGGGGGATGTTTCCCAATCGGCCCAGGTAGACGAGCTGGTGCGGCGGTCGATCGAACGCTATGGCCACCTGGATATCCTGGTGAACAATGCCGGAATTCAGACCTGGAGTTCGCTGCTGGATCTTAAGGAGGCGGATTGGGACCGCGTCATCGGCACCAATCTTAAGGGCTGCTTCCTGTGCACCCAGGCAGCCGCCAGGCATATGAAGGAGCGCGGCGGTTCCATTATCAACATCGGCTCCGGCTGCAACAAGCATCCTTTCCCTAATTTGGTTGACTACACTGCTAGCAAGGGCGGTATCGAGGCGCTCACCAAGGAAGCGGCGATCGAGCTGGGACGATACCAGATTCGTGTGAACTGCGTAGCGCCCGGCGCTATTGAAACCGAGCGGACCAAGCTCGAGCTTGGCGACTATAAAGGAACCTGGGGCAGGCTCACTCCGCTAGGCCGAATTGGCACACCCTCAGACGTGGCGAATGCGGTCTTATTTTTCGCCTCTGATGCGAGTCTCTTCGTTACTGGTCAAACGCTGTGGGTCGACGGAGGCCTTTACACCCGTCCGGCATGGCCGGAAAACCGTGGGATCTGAACGTTAAGGGCCGCCACTAACCCTCACATACTTCCATGTTGAAGGTGGTCTCTCTAGTTTGTCTGACGAGGTTGGATCACTGCTTTCGAACAAGCTGGTTCGGCGAACAGGGGTGCTCCATATCCCTAATTTCCTGTGGAGCTTAACGGGTTCCGCCAAGTTCATGCGCCTTTCCTTAACCAAAGGCGCACACCCTGTGTTGTCCAGTGCTCCGTACAGGAAATTCGGGGTATCTCGCGACTTTTGCGAGATGTGCGAGCGAAGCTGTAGGAATCAACAGCACCAACCGGGAATAAAAGGCCTAACCTAAAGTTACTTGGCCGGGGCGTCGGGTAGAACTATACTCGGCCTTAAATCAGCAGCCTCGTGGCGGGGTAGAAAGTGCAAGTCAGAGGACTTATCGGCGGCGCGGCTGCCTGGCGATCGCCCACTTATGTCAGATTCCCCGATGCGCCTATTAGCCCTTTACCACTACTTTTGAAGGATTCCGAGAGCAGACGCTCGTGTAAGTTGTCATCGCGCGACGATACCGGCGATGCGAAGTATTGTTTATTTTCAGAAGAGATTTTGACTTTGCTTTCGCAAGCCACGTCATTCGCTGTCTGGCAAGTAGAATGAAAGCTCTCGTAAAATTCGCAAAAGGTCCCGGCAACGTTGAACTGCGCGAAGTGGAAGAGCCCCCTTGCGGCCACAATCAGGTGAAGCTTGAAGTTTCCTGGTGTGGAGTGTGTGGAACCGATCTTCACGTTCTTCATGACACCTTTCGCAATTTTCCACCCGTCATTCTCGGTCATGAAATCGCGGCGACCATCGTCGAGACCGGCAAGTGTGTACAAGGCCTGGAGCGGGGAAACAGATATTGTATTCTGGGAGCTTCCACGGTCACTTGCGGTCAATGTGTCTACTGCCGTCAGGGTGAATTCATGTTTTGTGCGGAGCGACGGGGCATGGGCCACGGAGTCAACGGCGCCTTTGCCCGTTTTATAGTGGTTCGGCCTGACCAGCTGTTCCCGCTTGCACCTGACCTTCCATTGGACGAAGGCGCCGTCTGCGAGCCGTTGGCGGCAGTTGTACATGCGGTATGCGATCTGACCCCTCTCCGCTTTGGGGATGTCGTGCTCGTATCTGGTCCTGGCCCTATGGGACTGCTGTGTCTGAAACTGCTCGTCGCCGCTGGATTCAAGACAATCGTGGCCGGGACAGACGCAGACCGGATACGCCTTGAATTGGCAAAAAGAATCGGAGCCGACTCCGTAGTCAACGTGGGTCAGCAAGATCTTCAAGCGGTTATCAAGGAAGAAACAGATGGGTTTGGAGTGGATGTCGCGTTCGAATGCGCCGGGGCGAGCTCTTCCGTAAAAAATTGTCTCAACGCCCTTCGTCCCTTGGGGCATTACACTCAGGTGGGACATTTTGGGAAGGAGATATCGATGCCCTTTGACAGCACGGCGTTCAAGCAGATTTATGTGGCTGGGTCGGTCGGCTACACCGCTGCGACGTGGATACGCATGTTGAAGATTCTGGAACGCGGCAAAATTTGTTTAAGTGATCTTATTTCCCACCGGCTGCCGCTTGAGGAGTGGAAAAAGGGTTTTGCGGCATGCGAAGACAGGTCGGCATTAAAGGTCCTGCTTCACCCATAACCGAATCCGAAATCGAATTGGCCTTTCGAAAAGAGGCGTCAGTATGGCAGTATCGCTCGAAACCCTGAACTCTCTTACAGCCAAGGCCGTGGAGATACGCTCATCCATCCTCACGATGGTTCATCGTGCCAATTCGGGCCACATCGGGGGCAGCTTCAGCGCGACGGAGTTGGTAGTAGCGCTTTACTACCAGATTATGCGTCACAATCCCGGAAATCCTGCCTGGCCAGAGCGTGACCGGTTCATTCTCTCGAAAGGCCACTGCGCCCCAGTCATCTACGCCGTGCTGGCCGACTGTGGCTACTTTCCCACGCAAGACCTGGCGCAGTTCCGCCGGCCAGGATCGCACTTGCAGGGTCACCCGTTTCAACCCAAGACTCCAGGCATTGAAGCGTCCACAGGTACCCTGGGCCTGGGCTTATCGACTGCCTTGGGAATGGCGCTCGGGGCGAAGTTGCGTAAACAGTCACACTTCTACTATGTCGTGTGCGGTGATGGCGAAATGCAGGAAGGGCAAATTTGGGAAGCGGCGCTTTTTGGAAGCAAGTACGAGTTAGACAATGTCATCGCTTTCGTTGATCGCAACTACCTGCAAACGGATGGGAATACTGAAGACGTGATGCCGCTCGACCCGCTGGCAGACAAGTGGCGGGCCTTCGGTTGGAATGCTTTTGAGATCGACGGCCACAAGTTTGACCAGATTTTCGAAGTGGTCGAACTGGCCAAGAGAAGTCACGGAAAACCAACGATGATTATCGCCAACACCATCAAAGGCAAAGGTGTTTCCTTCATGGAGGACCAAGCGGAATGGCACAGCGGGCCGCCAACCACGGATCAGTACGTGAAAGGCCTGGAGGAATTGAATGCCAAGTAAGCAAACCCGGCAGGGTTACGCGGATGCCCTTATCGAACTTGGAGAAGAGATGCCAGAACTAGTGGTATTAGACGCCGACGTATCGAAGGGCACCAAGACGTGCGACTTCCAAAAGATCTTTCCCAAGCGATTTTTCAATTGTGGAACGCAGGAGCAGAACCTCCTGTCTGTGGCCGCCGGCTTAGCCCTCGAAGGTTTTATCCCGTTTGCCTCAACCTTTGGCGTATTCGCGACTTGCCGTGCAGGAGACCAACTCCGGAACTCGATCGCCTATCCCAAAGCCAACGTTAAAGTGGCCGCCACCCACTGTGGAAGTTCGACCGGCGGTGATGGTGCGAGCCATCAAGCTAACGAAGACATTGCGATTGCACGCTCTTTTCCCAATATGACAGTAATTGTTCCCGGGGACTATGAGGAAGCAAGGCTGGCAACCAGGGCCGCTGCGAAGTTTGTGGGGCCGGTTTACCTGCGTTTTGGACGAGACACCTATCCGGTTGTTGAAGCAATCCATGGAAGTTTCGCTATTGGCAAAGGAAAGGTATTGCGCCACGGACGTGACGTGACGATTGTGACCACTGGCATCATGGTTAAGGAGGGCCTCGAGGCAGCAGAGATCTTAGAAATGAGGGGCTACTCCGCGGCGGTGATTCATATGCCGACAGTTAAGCCATTGGATGAAGCCGTCTTGGCGGAAATCGCCCGGCAGACACGAGGTATTGTGACCGCGGAGGAGCATTCAGTTATTGGAGGGCTCGGGGATGCGGTAGCAAGCTTCACCGCCGAAGCCTATCCTATGCCGGTTAGGCGGGTGGGCGTGAATGACCTGTTTGGGGAATCTGGAACCGCTCAAGAGTTGTTGGATCTACACGGCTTGCGAGCGAAAAATATTGTGGAGAAAGCGCTCATGATCCTCGAGAGCGATGCAAAGGCGGTCGCCCAAATCGGATTTGAGGGCACGGCGTAGCCGTTCTCACGATGTGCACTCAAAACCTCAGGCTCAGATGGAACGCGTGGTGCGACGACTCAGCCGGCTATTCAGCTGCCATGCGATGTGTAACGTACTCCACGTCTACGATCTCATCATCCAAGTCGATCATTTCAACCCTTAGCAGGATCTGAAACCGCTTCGGTAGCGGTGACCGCTGATCCACATTGATCGCGGAAAGTAGTCTTAGCATTTCCGGCCCTGCAGTTAGATGGCTTGTGGCGCCTTCGATCGCGCGGCCGTGGTTGGCAGCAATCATGGTTACGGTTGAGTTTGGGCAGGGTCCCGGTCTGCGCGTGATGAGTACGTACTCCCTGTAGCGGGGCAGCTTGGAGTCGTGATATCTCTCCCCACGATATGTTGACAATTCTCCGTCGCGAAGAGCAAAGTTGCGAATCTCGTCTTCTGCAATGATGAAGTCCGTTTCTTCCTGCAGCATGTCCATGAACGGGTTGGTGCGAGCGCAGCCAACGAGGACCAGGTTAGAGTTCCGCATCTCGTGCCATGAGGCGATGCGTGCGTTCCTTACACCCACTATGGCGCCCAGTTGATGAAAAAGCTGCATGAAAAGGAACATGCTGTGAACCTCGCCGGCGTCAAGATAATGAAAACTCGGATGGAGCGCTCTTGCCCCGAGTTCCGGCAGCCGTTCGATGAGGTGACGATTTCCTGTCCCTGGATCATTGACGTACAAGTTTCGCACGTAAGTCTCCCAGCCCTCGCGAAAGAACAGCGGCTCCGTGTATGCGATGAGATTGGGCCGGCCCTGTCCCAGGTACGAATCCCAAAAAAACTTCAGCGCTTGGGCGACGTCTTGTAGTCCGGGGCTGGGGAGAGGGTGGTTGTCAACAAACTGAGCGCTATACTGACCCTTCGGAATGATCAGCTGAAGAGACTCGCGCTTCCCTTCGTCGTCGAAATACCTCTGCAGCCTTTGACGTATACCTTTCATGCTGACCCGAACCACCGGATCGACTTTGGGATCAAACGACTGATGACGTTCCAAAACCTCGGTTGCGATCTCGTATTCTTTCAGGCGCTTTTCCGTGTCCGCGGTCTTCTCGCATACGTAGCGCAAGATTCTTCCGAGAGTCATGGTGTGTGCGAAATGTGGACTTGCCAGAATCCGGTCCAGCAAGGCCTGTTGTGTGGGAAGCATTTGGACGGCCCCGAGTTGCGCTTTTGATGGAAATCCAGATGTTATCACAGGCGAACCGGTGGTGTTCGGGCTTGTGGTTGAGACGATGAAGGCTTGATGGCGAGTGGCTGCTCTCTCAGAGATTGTGGAACACATGCATAAACATCTGCTACACCTCAGAACAGAAGCTTCACGGCAAATTGGATTTCCCGGCTCGCGGCTGCGGTTGAGATCGTTCCGAAGTCGGTGGCAGCCAAGTTTGCATTGGCGTTCCGAAATTGACATTGTTACTCCTGCTACATGCCCGAATACGCCTATGGTGGATAGGCTATCGTCTTTTAGAACGTGCCCTACTGTGCGCTCGGATAGACCTTGATCCAGTGGTTTCGCATGGAGGCGCGCGTGAGTTTACCGGCGGTTTCAGACACAATAAGTCTTGTCGGTTCTACGGGCATGTGACAGTCGATGCAATTGTTCGCGATGGTCCGACCCATTTTCTTCGATACCCCGCAACTTTCCCAACTATGGCAAGTGAGACACTTGCTCGAGTAAGATGCGGCGGTACGCTCAGGAGCATGCACGTCATGACAGGTGGAACAAGTCATATTCGACGATTGCAGATAGCATTTGCTTCTCTTCAGCAAACCTACCTGGTTCCCGTGCACATCGGGGTGCTCCGCGGGGTCCGCGGGGTCTGGGATGACATACTTATCGAGCGGCTCTCCGGGCCGATAAGAAAATGCGGGCGCGATTTCCTTACTGCGAATGCCGTTGTGGCAAAGGGCGCACAAGTCCACTTGCCTGTCTCGCGATAACATAGCCGGATTTATGATCGCGGATCCGAGCGTTCTCGGCGGAGCAGCCGATGCGGTTCTCATTACGGTGATGTGGTCTATGCCCGGTCCGTGGCAGGTCTCGCAGGAGATTCCCGTCGCCACGCTTCCCCTGTCATAGCGATTGATGCGAGGATCAGTGGCTAACGGCTTGATGTAGGCGAGATGACACTCCAAGCAGCGTGGATGGATCGCGCGGGCAAAATCTGCCGTGCCGTCCGCATAGCCGGGACTGTTTATCCAGCGGCGGCCGGCTGACCAGTAGCTTACCGGCAACTCATATAATGCGTTCCCCTGCCAGTAGAGATAGCTTTGCCCGCGTACTCCGGAACCTATGACCAGGTCGATTCGTTCGCTTTCCGTTTGCATATGTGGGGCCGCGCCCATGGTCGCGGTCTCATAATTGCCATCACCTTTTTCTTCCATCTTGAAATAAAGGCTCGGCCGTTTGTCTGTCAACGTGGGCTGATGGATCATCAGAACATTGGAACCCTCGATGAATGAGCCCAGAATCGAATCTTTACCGGGCAACTGAGAGGTCAAATGGTGTGATGTGTGCAGATAAGAAGTGCTTTCTTGCTGATGGCAGGAAAGGCAGACCGAATCTCCTGCGAATCTCTCTTGTCGAAGAGGATAGGCGCCAGAATCGGATGTCGTCATCTGATTCTGGACTGGTTCCGGTGCGATTGTTTGATCGCTTTTTGCGAGTTCATCTCTGATAGCCTGGGCCTTGTCGAGCTCACCGGTCGAGGAGTAGATGGCGATCAATTCTTTTCCGGCCTGGCTCCGAATCTTGTCCTGCTGCAAGTGCGGGAAGGCTGCTTCCAGATCTTTGCGCCCATCGGTCTCCGCGCCGATTCTTCGTTCACACATACCGAACAAAGCCCGAATATTCCACAAATCAGGCCGAAGCGTGAGCGCTGTACGTAGTTGGGGAGCAGCATCGCTGTAGTTACCACTGAAGAAGAGGAGAACTCCGAGATTGCCTCGGGCGTCAACGTTGTTGGGATCGAGCAGGATGATTTCCTGGAACTCTCGAGTAGCGAGTTCGGGCCGTTGCTCTTTGAGATATTGCTGCGCCAGACGAGCATGTGAATCAAGCTTTTCCTGGAGACTCGATGGGATTTGGCAGAAGCACGAGCAGGAAGCAACGTAGAGGAGAAGCAGCAGCGCGCCACAGGCGCGCCGATACCTATCGCCGTGGATATGTTTTACGGTGCGGAGCCGCCTTAGACGCCCTTCTTTCGCTAGGTTAAACGAAAGAAGATTCGCGGCAAAGAAGTAGTCGTGTTTCAAGCCATTGCTTTTACACATTTCTCTGTCGCTTGAGAACCCCCAATGGTAATAATGCGCATTGAAGCAGTAGCCTCCATCCTCGATCTACTATCGGAGGCTGTCAAGCGCACCGGATCCAGCAGCGGGTGGTAGGATCAGAGCCTTGCAAACGAACCCTCCATGCACCTGGGTGTTATCTTGAGGCTCTGAGGCTTGGTGGCGACACGCCGGGGCAAAAACGCCGGCCCCCAGCTTTCGGGAAACTCTTTTGCTTGAGGCTGCGTCGATGCTGCGGGTCCTATTTCTGCTTGTTGGCTTTGCCGTTTTTATCCATTCGCCGGATGCTCAGCAAACGGATACAAATGCCCAGGATGGCGAGATACCATCGCACTTACGGCGCGCACAGCAACTGCTAGCAGAGCAGAAGCCGGAGTTGGCAATACAGGAATACCGAGCAGTATTGGCGATCCGGCCGGACAATTTGGAGGCCCACGGAAATCTCGGCATCGTCCTGTTCTTTCAAGGTCAGTGCTCCGAGGCCATCGGACACCTGGACCAGGCATTGAAAATTCAACCAGAATTGCCAAAGATCCAGGCATTACTAGGTGTCTGCCAAAAACGTGAAGGACAACTCGATGAGGCGCAGCGCAATTTGGAGGCAGCACTCCCGTCGGTCAAAGAAGCGCAAATCAGCGCCCTGATCGAGAAAAATCTGGCTGACCTTTACTATGCAGAAGGCAACTTGCAACCGGCGAGCCACATGACGGAAAAGCTCTTAGAGACGGATCCGCATAATCCCGATGTGTTTTATATGCTTTATCGAATTCACCTCGATATCGCAAACCGCGCGCGCGACGCGCTGGCCACGTTGGCTCCCGACTCTCCGAGAATGCATCAGTTAATGGCTGAGCACTTTATTAACGAAGGCGATGCAGAGAATGCGATCACGCAGTATGAGGCTGCTCTTCGCAGTGATCCTAAACTTCCCGGAGTGCACTATGAGTTGGCCGAAGCAATACTGCAGCAATCGAAATTCCCGGAGTCACTGGCGAAAGCAACCGAGCTGTTGAAGGCGGCTCTTACAGAGGATCCGAGGAATGCCGGCGCTGAGGCAGAGCTGGGAGAAATTGCGATGCTTGAGAATCACCGAGATGTCGCAAAGGAGTACTTTTCTCACGCTTTGACGCTAAGAGGAGATGAACTCAACGCATTGGTGGGCATGGCAGATATCGCGACCGGTCAGGGCAATAATGAGGAGACGGTGAAGTATTTGCTACAAGCCAGCCACCAAGATCCGATGGACGACAAGCTTCACTATCGTTTATCGCGCGCTTATCGCGGCCTCGGACGCAAGGCAGATTCGGACCGCGAACTGGACCTGTTCATGAAAATTCGTGCGCTCAAAAAGAAAACGGCGCTCGTCGAACAACGAACGGCTTCGCCTTGACCGAAGCTGCGTTTCGCTGGTGCGCAAGGGGTATTCGTGGATCGGCGCGCTCGGCGCTTCGGAGACGAACGGTGGCAGATTTGACCCAATTCGGCTGCAAACGACAGGCGCGGGGGAGACGGGGATGGAAGCCTATTCGGTGCAGTGACGACGACCTGCGGCGAACAACCCCGTCTCGCGCATGGTTTCAGCTACGGCGAAGAAAGGACAGGCACGGATGACCATTTCGAGGCGTGAACTCACTGCCTACGGAACTGCGAGTGCGCTGACCGCACTGGGCGGCCTTTAACTGGGTCACTAACCTTCATTTACTTCCCCATAACCCCGCGCCCGTTGACCGGCGATTCCCGCGAGGCGTACAAGAAAGCCGCTGGGAAAGAAACCAAATTGCGGTTCTGTCTTCAGCTTGTTGCGTTCATCTCAGTGAGCAGACCGGTGGTTCGGCTGGTGTGGCGACACCCTTGCTTGGCTGAGATCGCCCGATACCTATCATAGGTGCGGGCCAGATGCATCTTTCGACGCGCCTGGCACAGGATCTCATCAAATGATACTTATATTTCACTATGTAAAGTGTTTGGAATGAGGTGTTTTGTCGATGAAGCTCCACCGGCCTGAATGCGAACGACGGACGAGGCCAGAAATTCCGGCAGCCGTAGCACGCGAGTGTACGGCGCTCGGGGCGACAGATGGGTCGAGGCTGCGCCGGCGGTTATTGAACGTAATCAATTTTGGAGGAAGTCGATGGAGCTGATTGTGAAACCCGCTGGTGACCACGCAAGCTACGAACAATCGTCGGAGAAGAAGGGTAAATTAACGGGCCACGCACGCATGAGCCCAAAGGCCATCTTTTTGTCGGCATTGCTTCTGGGGCCCATGTTTCTGACGCAATCGAGCCCGGCCCAAAACCGAAACGCAGGCGAGATTCGAGGGACGGTGGTAGACAGTACTGGCGCGGCAATCCCCGAGGTTTCGGTAGATGCCGTAAATAGTGCTACAGGAATTCATAGTGTGGGCAAAACAGGAACCGCAGGCGACTACGATCTGCCCTACGTGGAATCGGGCGACTACTCTATAACTTTCACAAAAGACAACTTTCAAAAATTCGTACAGACTGACATCGCGCTGCACGTCGAGACGATTACCGTCAACGCGACGTTGCAGGTCGGCTCAGTCGCGACCTCGGTCACGGTTGCGGCAACGCCACCGCTGTTACAGACGGAGACCTCTGAGTTGAGCACGGTTATGACTCAAGAGGCGGTCACTGAACTGCCGAACGTGGGGCAAAACTGGCAGAGCTATGTGGATCTCATTCCCGGTGCCTCACCCGGGTCTGCCAATTCAGTTTTGGGGACTCCGGGGGGAGGACAAGGAGAGAACGTTGCCATCAATGGGGGCCAGGAATTTCAAGCCAGCTGGCTGATCGATGGCGGGGTAGCTACTCTACCGATCAGCTATAATCCGGCCAACCTGGCGCCCCCAGAAGAGGCAATTGCGGAGATCGACACAACCACGAGCAACTTTGGCGCAGAAAGCGGGAACGGGCTAGTGACGTTCAACGCGATCACCAGGAGCGGTACGAACCGATTCCACGGTTCCCTCCAAGAGTTCGTGCAAAACACCATCTTCAACGCGGCGCCGCGTAACTGGTCATCCGCTCCGGAGACGAAGCCGCCAACTCATTGGAATCAATACGGCGGCGCCATTGGAGGACCGATCGTCCGGGATAAGCTCTTCTTTTTCTTTGCTTATCAGGCGAACCCGATTTCGACCGCCAGCACCGGACTGTATACCTACCCTACGGACGCCGTGCGTGCCGGGAATTTCTCGGGGTTTTCAACGATCTACAACCCGGCCACCACAACTCCAGCCGGCAACGGCTATACACGACAGCCGTTCGCCAACAACCAACTGACGTCGATCGATCCGGTTGCGGCCGCAATACAGAAGTACTTTCCCGAGCCCAATGCGATCAATCCGAATGATCCGAATTACAACAATTACTACTTCTCTGGGGTGAGTCCACTCACCGAACGCTGGTATGACTGGAAGGTGGACGGTAACCTTACCCCCAAGAATCACGCCTACATCTCCGGTTTATATACGAACGAGAACCAGTTCTCCCCCACTCCAGATTGCCCCATCGATTGCGTTAACGATAACTTCTATGAGCTCTCGGCCCAGCTTACGGATACATGGATTATTTCGCCGAGCAAGTTGAATGAGCTTCGGGTTGGCGTTGCACGAGAAGCGGGAAAGTGGGCCACGGAGTCGTTGGGCAAAGGCTATCCTGCGGCCATCGGGCTTCCTGATCTGCCGGCAAACACGTTTCCAGTCATCAGTGCGACAACAGGACCATCGATCAACATCGGCAACTCAGCCGTAAATGCAAAGCTCGGCGAAACCGCAGTTTCCCTGACAGACACCTTTAATTGGATTCTAGGCAAGCACACCATCAAGTTCGGGGGCGAGTACGACGATTGGGAAGACAGTAACGGGTGGGACACGATCAACGCGGGAACGTTCAATTTTGGAGGGATCGCAACCCGCGATCCCAACCCCAACGACCCAAGCCCGAGCCCGGGGGTCGGATATGCAGATTTCCTGCTGGGCGCTACAAATTCTTGGAGCGTTTCAGAGCCAATCGAATATGGAGTCAAGGAACCGAATCTTCAATTGTTCGCGCAGGACGCTTACAAAATCTTTCCAAACCTTACCCTGAATTTCGGCGCACGCTACATTTATCAAGTTGGATGGAAAGACGAACACCTACGCAGCGGGAATTATGATCCAACGCTCCTGAACCCCGCTACGGGCCAGCCGGGCGCGATTGGGTTCGCCGGAGTGCAACTCCCTGACCGGATTGAAGGGACGGCCAACTTCTTTGGACCCAGGATCGGTTTCAGCTATTCACCCAGGTCAAATTGGACCATTCGCGGCGGATACGGATTGTATGCAGTTCCGTGGAGTGGCAATCAATATGCTATTGGTACCGGCGTGGGGTTCCAGACCCAAGGCGCAGCACAATCTACGGATGAACTTACCCCGGTATTCCCGCTTTCAGCCGGCCCCCCACCGCCGGTGGTGTCCACACCAGCTACCCGCACGCCCTCTCTCTTAAACGGGCAAAATATCTCTTATTCCCCCTATAACCTGCCAATCTCTTATTTTGAGCAGTGGCAATTTGGACCACAACGGCAATTCGGCAACTATGTGGTGAATGTAAATTATGTAGGCAGCCGCGGGGTTAAGGTGTATTTCGGCACAGATATCAATCAAGTACCCGTAGGACAGCTGGGATCTGGAATCAGACCAAACCCTACATACCAAGCGATCAATGCCAACCAATATTTAGGAACTTCCAACTACAACGGACTTCAGATACAGGCTAAGCGGCAGTTCAGGAACGGGTTTTCCTTCCTCGCCAACTACACCTGGTCGAAATCGATGGACACAGGAACGTCGGGAGGAGGAAACAATGTAGGCCTCGACACCTGGCAAGACGCCTATAGCACAGCCGCGAACTATGCTGCCTCGCGAAACGACATCCGCAATCTGTTCAACGGCTACGTGCTCTATGACCTTCCCTTTGGGCGAAACCGCACATTTATCAATCGCGGAGGTCTGGCGGACGCTCTGGTTGGGGGATGGCAAGTGAGCACCATCTTCCGTTACGACTCAGGTGGCGCCTTCACGCCGGTTATGGCCAACGATCTCAGTGGTGCACTCTCGGGATCCTGGTTTCCCAACCGGACTGGGGCAATCACCGCTCCCCACCGAAGCGTCAATGAATGGTTCAACGTTGATGCCTTTACCCAACCCACGCCCAATACTTTTGGTAACAGCACACGCAACATTCTCTATGGGCCGCGCTTCGGGGACATCGATCTTGCCCTGGCAAAGAGCTTCGCGATCCCGAAGTTGGGAGAGGCCTCGAGTTTGCAGCTCAAGATCGAAAGCTTCGACGCCTTTAACCACCCTAACTATGCGTTGCCAAACTACAGCATCGGAAGTGCGGGAGCAGGCACGATCAGCAGCAATTTAACCAACAGACAAGTGCAAGTCGGTGGCATCTTCAAGTTCTAAGCTGGCCTGGTGTGGGTGATTGTAATCGGCCACGCCAGCTCTGGGAGTCCGAAGAATGGCTCAGAGATATGGATCACAAAAGGTGATGTGTATTCTTGTATTGTGCCTTCTTATCCTTGGTGAACCTGCAGGGACAACTGGTGGGCCTCGCACGGGGCCCGAGGCATCAATTTCCACACGGGAGAAGAGTTCGTTGATGAAAGCAAAGGTTCGGGCGCTCACCCCCAAACACGGCGGTTCTGGTATGGTTCCGGACCTCTTCCAAGGGCTATACCGTTCAGCCACTTGCATACGCATTGAAAGCTTTTGATCTCGGCAGCAGAGGCACGATTATCCCAGTCACCATTTCTCCCACCAAGCCAGATCTGGGCGTCTACGGTGTCCTCGGCAGAGACAGCTCTCTATACCTGACCTTGATCAACAAGGATGTACATGGGAAAAAGACTGAAGTGCAAATTGAGAAGCCGGTGGGATATGGGAAAGCCGACTTGATGACTCTCCGTGTGCAAGGAGGCGACCTGGGCGCAACTTCTGGTGTGACTTTCGGCGGAGCTTCTATCGAGACCGATGGCAAGTGGCGCGAAGAATGGACGGCGCTCAGATCAAATCAGAAGACCGGTGGAATCGCAGTCGATCTCGAACCTGCAAGCGCAGTCGTAATAGGGTTGGCTTCTTCTTTAAAGCCGCGATAGGTGGGGACTGAGATTTAACAACACGGATGTCGGGCTGTGCGCTTCTGTGCTTTTGAGAAGAGACTCCGTGGTGCGAAGCCGGACGGCGTTTGGGGGCCGTCTGGATAGAAGTGCGGTGATTGGTTTTGCTCTTTGGTTACTGTGCTTGAGGAGAAGCATGGGCTCGAGACGTGAGTTTCTAAGAGAAGTTGTCGTCCTATCGGGGTTGGCCGGGGTGTTTGGAGCTATTGCAGAACCTCTCGGCCGGGCCGCCAGTCTAGCGACCGTGACGAGCTCCGTCCAAGAGATCGTCATTTCTCCCGATGGTCCGATCAAGACCCTCAACGAAGCCCGCGATGCGGTGCGTACTCAGCGCCGCTCCGGCAAGACCGGGCCGATCACCATCACGATTCGCAGCGGAGTGTACTATCTGTCGGAAACACTTGTTCTCGGCCCGGAAGATAGCGACACCATCTGGGAGGCACCCCAAGGCGAGCATCCTGTGATCAGCGGTGGCCGGGTGATCTCAGGCTGGACAGCGGCGGGCCCCCACGTCTGGACAGCGAATGCGCTAGGAGCCTACTTCACCCAGCTTTTTGTGGACGGACGGCGCGGCACCCGGGCGCGCATCCCCAACTCTGGCTTCTTCCGCGTTGAAGGGCCGAGCTCGCAGAATAAGCCTTTCCAGGTGCGATACCGGGGGGACGATATTAAAGCGGAATGGGCCGATCGAGATGACGTGGAAGTTGTCGCGTTTCTCGCGTGGAGCGATGTCCGCATGCCGATCGTCAAGGTAGATAAGGAAACCCATCTGGCTACGCTGGGGTCGGATCCGAGCCCATCCAGCCGTGAAATGGACGCGCGGTATTTCATCGAAAACGCACCCGATGCTCTCGACGTACCAGGGGAATGGTATCTCGACAAGACTACTCAGAAAGTATCCTACATTCCCTTCCCCGACGAGAACATGGAGCGAGCTCATGTCGTTGTACCGGTTTTGGAGCGGCTGGTTTCCGTGGAAGGAAATCCCGACTCTGGTCGGTTAGTGCACAACGTCGCTTTCCGAGGTCTGACGTTTGCGCATGCAGCGTGGACGATGGATGCGAAAGGTTACTTTGACATGCAGGCCGGCGTCCCCGCTCCCTCAGCCATTGAGGCAGTGGGCGCGGAGAAGTTTCGGGTTGAAAATTGTACGATTGCGCATTGCGGAGGCTACGGGCTATTTCTCGGCCGGGGATCAAAGCATAACCAGGTGGTGGCATCCGATTTCTACGATCTCGGCGGAGGCGGGATAAAAGTTGGAGAACCGAACCTCAGTCCCAACGAGGCAGGCCAGAACTATGACAATCTGATCGCCGACAATGACATGCACGATCTCGGCGCGGTGTATCCAGCGGCTGTTGGTGTGTGGGTTCTACAGAGCGGGCACAATCAGATCGTCCACAATCATATCCACGATCTCTACTATACGGCCATCTCGGTGGGATGGACGTGGGGGTATGAACCAAATCAATGCAGCCATAACATCATCGCCTTCAATCACCTGCATTCGATTGGCAAAGACATGTTGAGCGACATGGGGGGAATTTACACTCTTGGCGTGCAACCCGGCACCGTGATTCGAAACAACCTGATTCACGACATCTCTTCATTCACCTACGGAGGCTGGGGTATTTATCCAGATGAAGGCTCGAGTTACCTCCTGATAGAAAACAACATCGTTTATAACTGTAAAAGCTCAGGTTTCCACCAGCACTATGGCCGGGAGAACATTGTGCGCAACAATATCTTCGCCTTCAATCGCGAATTCCAACTCATGCGCACACGCGCGGAAGATCATAGTTCCTTCACCATGGAGCGAAATATTGTTTATTTCGATCAGGGGGGTCTTCTGGGGAGCAATTGGAAGGGCACCGGATTTACCATGCGGAATAATGTCTACTACGACCGCCGCGGTCCAGATATCAGCTTTGCCGGCAAGTCCTTTTCTGAATGGAAGGCCTCACCGCAGGATCTGGGCTCGATGATCGCTGATCCACTCTTCGCCAATCCGGACAACTACGATTTTCGACTGCGCCCTGAATCTCCTGCGCTCAAGAAGGGCTTTCAACAGATCAATATGAGCACGGTGGGTCCCAGGGTGCGAGTTGGCGCGGGGACCCGGTAGATGGCTTTGTCGTGCCACGCGACCGCGTTTAGGATAAGGACGCGAAGATGGTGAGGACGTTCTGGCAGATCTTCCCAGCACTATGAGCGGAATCGATCGGCGAACATTTTTGAGATCTTCGACAGCCGCGGCCCTGGGCTCGCTGGCTGGGCCGGACTCGGCTGCCTTGCCAGAACTCGACACAATCATTGACACGCACGTTCATTTTTACGATCCATCGCGGCCCGGAGGAATTCCCTGGCCATCGAAAGATGAGGCCACCCTTTACCGTACTGTTTTACCGGCCGACTACAAACGAGTGACAGCGGCCTTTAACATCACGGGAGTGATTGAGGTGGAGGCCAGCCCTCTCCTCGAGGACAATCAGTGGGTTCTCGATCTCGCACACCGGGACCCTATCATCCTCGGCACATGCGGCCACCTTGAGATCGACAACACTCGATTCGGTGAGAACCTGGAACGCTTTCACAAGACGGGCCGCTTCCTCGGGATGCGCATTGGATCCACGTGGGGCAGAGTTCTTCGCACAGACCTGCAGAATCCCGAGACGATTTCGAACCTGAAGCTGCTCGCTGAGGCAGGTCTGGAGGCGGACGTCCTTGGGGGACCAAATATCCTCGAAGATGTGATTCAAATTGGCGATAGAGTCCCGGACCTGCGGATGGTGATCGAACATATGCCATTCGACGCCCCAGATACGGGAGCAGAAACGTCTGCAGTGGGAAGAGCGCTCCACGAAATAAGAGATCGGCCGCAGGTCTTTTGCAAAGTCTCGAATGTTTTGCGCAGATCGAATGGCCGCCTGCAAAAGAGTGCTAACTACTACCACCCTGCATTGGAAGAGCTTTGGGACGTCTTCGGCGCCGACAGATTGATTTACGGTAGCAACTGGCCCGTCAGCGACAACGTTGGGCCATACGACGTTGTCTTCCATGTTGTGCGCGATTATTTTGCCACCAAAGGACTGGATACTTCACAAAAGTTCTTTTCAAAAAACTCCAAGATTGCCTATCGATGGACGCCCTAGACCCCATTGATCGGTGCGGGCATTCCATACCTACCGGAGAACCCACCCCAAGATGAGGTTTTTGAAGGCTGCATTGCTTGTTAGCGCGGGCGCCGTCATAGCGATCGTGTTTGCTCCTGTGCTTGCCGGTCAGAAAGTTGATGCAACAACACTTCTCGATACGCCAGCGGGAAGTTGGCCGACTTATCACGGCGACTATTCCGGCAAACGGCATAGCGCGCTCACCCAGATCAGCCCACGGAACGTGAGCCGACTAAACCTCGCCTGGGCGTTTCAGACAAACCAGACCGCAGCCATCAAATCCACACCGCTGTTCGCTGATGGCATCCTGTACTTTACCGTTCCGGATATTATCTGGGCCGTGGATGCGCGATCGGGCCACCAAATCTGGCGCTATACCTATCCGCCAAATAAAGGAGTTCCTATCGGCAATCGCGGTGTAGGGATGTACAAGGGGTGGCTATTCTTTCTGTCTGCGGACGCGCATTTGGTTTCACTCAATGCCAAAGACGGCACCGTGCGCTGGAACGTCGCGGTCGCAGATTCCACGAAGGGCTATTTCACTACGATGGCGCCACTCGTCGCCGGCGACCATGTGCTGGTTGGGGTTTCGGGCGATCCAGTTGAGTTGACTGGCTATTTACGGTCAGTCGACCCGGAGACGGGCGAGACGCAATGGCAATGGAACGCGACCCCACCATTCGGCACTCCACATTCCACCACCGGGGGCATGCCGTGGATAACGGGAACGTATGATCCAGCTCTCAACCTTTTGTATTGGGGAACGGGAAATCCTACTCCGATATTGAACCCGTCTTCCAGGCCGGGCGATGATCTTTACGCTTGTGCGATCGTCGCTCTGGACCTCGATTCCGGTAAATTGGTTTGGGCCTTTCAGCCGTCGCCCCACGATACGCACGACTGGGACGCGGTCGAGGTCCCAGTGCTGGTCGATGGTGAATTTCATGGGCGCCAGCGCAAGATGCTTATGCAAGCCTCGCGGAATGGCTATTTCTTTCTCCTGGACCGCGTACATGGAAAGAATCTCTTAACAACCACGTTCGGGCCCGTGAACTGGTCCTTGGGCGTCGATGAGCATGGACGCCCGATTCCGAGTCCTGATAAGCAGGCCACTCTCGATGGCCGGTTGGTTGCCCCCGACGAGAACGGCCTTACCAACTTTCGGTCCCCCAGCTTCGACCCAAAGACTGGGCTCCTGATTGTTGATACGCACCCCAGCTACAGTCTCTTTTACTATTCCAAGCCTGCAGATGGAACTCATAGTTGGACAGGGGACAACTATGATGTGTGGGGCAAGAGTGTGATTGAGGCCATCGACTATCAGACCGGCAAGATTCGCTGGAGCCACGAGATCGGTCCAGGAGCCGCCGGGGCGGGCGTTTTGACGACGGATTCGGGACTTACGTTCACTGGAGACGCATTTGGCAATTTTCTTGCGCTCAATACGAGCGATGGCAAAACGCTTTGGCATGCAGGCTCTGGGTCGCGCATTGCAAGCTCTCCCATTACTTACCAACTCGATGGCCGCCAATATGTGGTGACAAGCAGCGGGACCGTGTTATTTGCATGGACGCTCCCCCACTCTATGTAAAACTTCCAATGATATTCACCACGCGGGACAACGCGCGTCGACCGAGTTGGCCGGAATCGCGATCGCGAATATAACTCGAGAATTCGCTCCAACCTGGGCGCCTCTCGTTCAAAGGCTACATATCCCGCACGTGATTCCGGCCTGGTGGGTTCCGACAACTGGGAATCATTCCTAGCTGTATTCTTTGATTGGCCGCTGGTGTCTCATGAGCCTGTTTGTCGCAGCTCTACTTCTGATTGTTCCCACAACATGCGCATTGGCGCAAAATCAGGTCTCGCAGGTTCCGCAAGCTGCGGCGAGCGCTCTCAGACGAGAGTCCGACCTAGTTCTGGTTCCCACGTTGGTCACGACTAAGGCCGACGAACTCGTCTTCTCGCTGACATCTCAGGACTTTACGGTTTTGGACAATGGGGTCGCGCAGAAGTTGACTCTGGATGATGACAGCAGCCAACGACCTCTGGCGCTTGTTATTGTTGTCCAAACGGGCGGTGTGGCCGCCCAACAGCTTCCCCATCTTCGGCATCTGGAAACGATGATTGAAGCGATGGTGGAAAATACTCCACACGAAGTTGCCCTGGTCTCGTTCGATAGCAAATCCCACCTGCTACAAAATTTCACGCCGAATTTGACGCAAATTGGCAGTAGCATGCAGGGGGTGCGCCCAGGAGACAGAGGCGCTGGCATTCTGGACGGCCTTGTATTTTCTCTCAATCTGGTTCAGAGGCGACCTCCAGCTCGGCGGATCGGAAATCCGCAGCGATAAACGCGGGATTATCGCTAAAGTCTGGTGCCGGTTTTGGTGCCGGTTTGTACTTGTATTTGGTGCGTCGACGTGTCGCAAAGTGCAATGTGGAAAACGAGTTCAAGTACTTAATAAATAGCGAGTTGTGCGTGGCCGTGCTGCGACTGTGCAAGCTGGCGCTCAGAGCACGAAGATCGGACTTAAAATCCGCAGGCCGCAAGGCCGTGGGGGTTCAAGTCCCCCTCTGGGCACCACCTTTGAATCGCGCTACGCGGCTCGCGGGCGGGTGGCCCATTCATACGGATTGCCCACAAAAAGAAGCGTGCTGACTGGTCTGCTGGTCTTTCGATTGGCTATTTTTGCTAGAGTTTGAGGCAGGCGCTAAATGATCTCCGAGGAGTGCCTGGAGGATTGATATAGCGAAGGCCCCACTCATTTTTACGTATTACATCGCCGCCCCCGTGGAGAAAGTCTGGGATGGGTTCGTTTCGAAGGAGGCGAATCAGAAGATCTTCATGGGCGCGGACTTTGAGGTGGACCTGAAGCCGGGTGGGGCGATGACCTGGTCAGGATCGGGCAAGGATGGGAAGCCGATGCGGTACGTGACGGGTGAGGTGCTGCGGGCGGAGCCGCCGAAGCTGTTTGAGTACAAGTTCGGCATGGGCGATGGGGCGGTGATGTCG
Organism: uncultured Acidobacteriaceae bacterium; assembly: GCA_963717225.1. GTDB lineage: Bacteria > Acidobacteriota > Terriglobia > Terriglobales > Acidobacteriaceae > PALSA-350. The sequence goes on from CAVQWB010000019.1 coordinate 1,433,406, forward strand.
AGAGTGAAGGTAGAACTGACTCCGGAAACGGAGGCGGTGAAGGTTGTGGTAACGAACGATGACTGGGCGGACGACGACCCGGCGTATGCTCAGAATGCGGATGGGTGGCCCCGAATTCTCTCACGATTGAAAACTCTGCTGGAGACGGGGAAGACCTTCCGGCCGCATTAGGCTAGTGTCCTCAGTTACAAATACATAATAGGGAGAGTGTTCAGAAGAACGGTGAGCCTGAACACCGACGTCGCCGGAGGCAACCGTGCGCCGTTGGGTGGAAACAGCGACGAACGGCCCCCAGCATCCGTATTGCTCATTCGGGTTGTAGGCCGGTGCTTTGGTAGACCGAAGCGCGAGGTGTGAAGGAAGCTCGCCTTTGATCCCGTATGCGCAAAATGGGCGCACAAATGGGTATTGCACCAAGTCGCGACTCAGAGGGTTATGTCCAAACAAAAGAGCGCAGTGAGGTAGGAGAACCTCACTGCGCTCTTGGCCCGATTTCCTTTACCCGTCTAGTAGAGACAGCCGCTCAACCGGGGAAAGACTTGCACCGCTACCGTTTTACCGATAGGAAACAGTAACCTGGAAACCGGCTGGTTCAGATGATTGAACACCTGACTACATCTGGCGCTTCGGCATAGGTGTAGCTTCCGCCGACGAACGAGTTGGGATTGATAAAGAAGGGCAATCGCCCTGACTTGTTCACGAGGAAAATGGTAGCTACCGAAGCCGCGAGATAATGGGTGTTTCCGATCGTTCTCGGTTTGACGAGCTTTACATCGTGCAATTCGCCCTCAATGATTTTCCTTTCATCGTACGAGAGTATCTAATCTTGCTAATAAGCAATATCTAAGATAGGCAACTTCCCAACGATGGCCGTAATTTGCATGCACTATTTCTGATATGAACTGGATGTGGCCTCGTCCATCCAGGCCTTGTTATTGAGGTACCACTGCACGGTTCTGCGCAGCTTGATTACTCGTCCCTTGTTCTGCGCAATCCAATGCAGAACGAAGTTCGATCCAATAAATCCGGCCCCGCCGGTAACAGTGATGTTCACAGATTGATCCTTCGTTCTGAGGGATACGTACTCCCTTTTTCAAAATGTGACATTGCAAATCCGGATAACAGTTCAGTCGAACGCGCTCCGCCGCAGGCACGTAATATTTATCCCACGCACCCGGTTGAGCTGGCAGGCTAAGAGATCACCGCCGTCTGTCTTCTGAGAACGTGGTCGGCTATCAAGGCCGGTGCGCCGCGGTGGTATACCTGAGAGCGATGAAGGATGCCGGAGGTATGACATAGGTCGAGCCGCTGGCCGAGGATGGCGCGGGGGCAACGACGGCAGGCGCTTTGGTCGCGGCGTCCAGGAAGCTGTCCTCGTTGTGATCGACGATTTTGGCAGCCTTGGGGAAGATGGTCTTCGTGACCTTTCCGGTGGGGGCTCCGGGCCCTGCCAGGGTCACGAACTCGGGCATGTTCGGATTGTTGTTGAAGCAGATCATGGTCCAGTTTCCCTGACCGTTGCTGTAGGCGAAGCAGTTCACATAAGGCACTGCAGGGTTGGCAAGTATGGTGGGCGAACCGTTCGCATTTTGGCCGCCGGGATAGTGGAAGGTGGGTGTGCCGGACTGCGTTACTGCCATCAGGTTGGTGTTCGAACCGATGGCATTGTTGATGGACCCCCAGAGCGATCGCCAGCGGTCTGTCAGTATTCGCGCTGCCGGGAGTCTGGCCAGGTCCGGTGGCGATGAAGAGGTCATTTGGCCCCGTGGTTTTCGCCACTGAACTAGAAAATGCCATAACAAAATCTAAATCTCGAACTCCGGTCCCTTAACCCTTTAACTGAACGTCAGTGCCCAAAGTAACCAAAAAAGACCCTGCCAGTAACCTAAGTCGATTATCTTTTATCAGTAGCGAGTACTCCGGAGACGAGGATACACTGCCTGAAAATGCTCCCCAAGTTGCTGAAGCTAGGAAGCTGGGCAGGTATCACAGTTGTGCTTGTGCTGCTGGCGGCGGCGGCTGATACCTGGCTCAAACGCCGGCAGGAGGTGAATTGGGTTTCCGATCAGCAGAAGATAGCCAGGACCTTGGAGATCATCCGTACAAGCACCTCCACAAATCATAAAGTCTTGAAGGTTCTCTTCTATGGGCAGTCAATCACTCGTAGCGGCTGGCACAATGCCGTGGTTGCACACTGGCATGAAAAGTATCCCAATACCGTGTTCGTAGTGGAAAACCGGGCCATAGGCGGATTCGCATCGCAGTACCTGGTCCGCACCACCGAGCAAGACATCGCGGCTTTCTACCCCGATCTTATTATTTTCCATGTATATGGTGATCACCACGCATATGAGAGGATTCTCCGCCTGTTCCGTTCGCTGACCGCAGCGGATGTTATCTTGCAGACGGACCATGGTGAGGTGTTGCCCGATCCTCCGTGTGCAGAAGGGCTACAACTATCACAGCACCGTATGCCGGGCTGTGCGGGAGTACTATGGGTTCATCAGCGTTTGTGGCACGACGAGATGTCGTATCACAAAATTCCAGCCTTCGCGAATAAGTATGGGATGGCGTTTGAACCGCAACGCGAATGGTGGCGCGACTATCTGCTTCAAAAGCACGTTGATCCGCATTCGATGCTGATGACTGACGGCCTTCATCCCAATGAAAAGGGCAACGAACTTATAGCCGAATTCTTCAACAGATATCTCGACAACCTGGTGGAGCACTGGAAAGGTCAGACAGAACAAAATGTTGTTTCTATCCCAACCGATGCCGCAAAACAGTCCGACGGGATGGAAACGGTGAAGTTTGACGGCAGCCGCCTGGAACTGCTTTCTAGTGAACCCCTGGCAGTGTGGCCGTCGGTGAAGATCGACGAACGCTCTCCTAAGGACATCGACGGCTGTTACCAGGTGACGCGTTCCAGTCCCCTGACCTCCGTCCCGGACTGGCCGGCGGTGCGGCGTATAACACTTTTGCATGATCACACGGCCGCAGATTGGACCGCGACTATTACGAACATCAGTAAGGACCAGAAATCAGTTGACTTCACGGTTAGCGCGTCAGCCACAGGAGACGAGGGCAGCGGCGATTCTTCGCGGAAATACGTGTCGAAGTCTGGCCAATTGAGCATTGATGGGGATGACTGGATGTTTGAACGGGGCTATGCTTTGAAGCATATTCCGCTGCAAGTTCCCGCGGAAGTACATTGGTCGGTGCAATACGTTTGCGGCGGAAAGCCCGAAGTAATTGATCGCGGAAATGGGATGACGGAATACCGCTATGTACTTGGAGCTGGTCTGTCGAACGGAAGGCACACGGCAGAACTACTATCGCCTCCGAACGATCTTGCAGATGCGGTCGAATTCCGCGCATACAAACCACGCCTGCGTGAGAACTTCGGAACCGGGCTGGTAAACTAATGTTTCCCTGAACCTGATCGAAAACCGGCGTCACAATGATCAAAACTTCCTAGAGGCAAGCGAATATGTCGCGTGAAGAAGGAGCCGCCCGTCTGACTGAGATCATGTGTAACGTGTTCGACATTGACGATCTGCAGTACAGCGACAGTCTAAAGGCCGATGATGTGGAAGGTTGGGACAGCCTAAGCCATGTTCGTTTTCTGGTTGCAGTAGAGAAGGAATTCGGCTTCCGATTCACCAGCAGCGAGATTGACGGCTTTAAAAATGTCGGAGAGGTACTGGACGTTATCGTCCGGCGTGCCACGTCATGATGAACCCATTCGGGATGCCCTGGCTCCTACCTGCCCCAAGTGACTTCAAAGTGAGAGCGAAAACTCTCACCAACTCGGTGTTGCCTGATGAAGCGGAAGTCCGAAGACTTGCGGCCTTTGCGCTCGACCTGAATCATTTGGAAACACTTCGCAAGGCCGTATGTAAACACAAGGAGTTCTTCGTCACCAAGATGGGATATTCCCCCCTGAAGCTAGGAATTGTCGCCTCTCACACGATGGACTACGTGGCAACGGCATTGCCCGGAACCGGCTTGCGCCATGGCGTTCTGGTTGACGTGGTGCTTGCCGGCTATGGTCAGGCCGCGCAGGAGCTTCTTGATCACGGGTCGAATTTTGCGCATCAGCATTTAGACTGCGTGCTTTTGGCTTTCGATTTTCGTGCCCTTGGGCTTTCCAGCCTTCTTCTCAAGAAAGAGAAGGCTGACGAGGCCGTTTCCACTGCCATCCATCACATTTCATCGCTGGCGGCTGGTGTACGCGACACCATCAAAGCAACCTGCATTCTGCAGACGCTTGTCCCGCCATCCGATCCAGTTTTCGGTGGGTTCGATGCGCGGGTTCAGGGTTCGCCTCGTGCGATGATCGAGCGCTTCAACGTGAGACTGTTGCGGGAAGTAGCGCAGGAAAATGACCTCATCGTCGATGCTGCATACCTCGCCTGCAAAGTAGGAATAGATTGCTGGAACGACGCCCGGGGTTGGCACAAAGCTAAGTTGCCAGCGTCGCTTGATGCCACCCCGTTGTATGCCGACTACATCTGCAGGCTCTTGGGGGCGGCGAGTGGCAAGGCTCGCAAGTGCCTCGTGCTCGACCTCGACAACACTCTGTGGGGTGGTGTCATCGGCGATGACGGGCTGGAGGGTATAGCCCTTGGTCAGAACAGCGCCGTGGGTGAAGCCCATGTCGCGCTGCAACGCTTTCTTCTCGATCTGCGCCGGCGGGGCGTGATTCTTGCTGTTTGTTCGAAGAATGAAGACGCTATGGCGCGCACTCCCTTCCGCGAACATCCAGAGATGGTTCTCAAGCAAGACCATATCGCGGTGTTCATCGCCAACTGGTCTGACAAGGCAAACAACATTCGTGAAATCGCCGCAACATTGAACATCGGTACCGATTCTCTTGTCTTTCTCGATGACAATCCGGTCGAGCGCGCCCAGGTGAGGCAGGTACTCCCCGAGGTTGCTGTCCCCGAGTTGACTGAGGATCCGGCTGAGTACACAAGCCTGCTCGCCAACGCAGGATACTTTGAGGCGATCGGTCTGTCTGAAGAAGATCTTACCCGCGCTGACTTCTATCAGGGCAACGCCGAACGTGTTTCACTGCAAAAGGTCGGCGACCTTGAGGAATATCTGCGCTCCCTGCAGATGATCGCCATGATCTCCCCTTTCAATGCAGTCGGCCGCGTTCGGATTGCGCAGCTTATCAATAAGTCGAACCAATTCAATCTGACTACGCGCCGTTATTCCGAGCGGCAGGTCGAGGCATTCGAGCATGATCCGGGTAAGTTCTGCCTTCAGGTCCGCTTGGCTGATCGCTTTGGGGATAACGGTATGATCTCGGTTGTCATTTTCGATATAAGTCCCGAGGAGTGGAGCTGTGACACCTGGCTCATGAGCTGCCGGGTTCTCGGCCGTCGAGTCGAGGAACTGGTGCTTGCTGCCGTGGCTGAAGCCGCGCGCAAAGCCGGAGCAAGGCGCTTGAAGGGAATCTACATTCCAACCAAGAAGAATGCGCTGGTGGTCGAGCACTTTGCCAAGCTCGGATTCTCCAGGGCTGGCGATGTTCCCGATGGCGGGACGACCTGGGTGCTCGAGCTCACGGATTACACTGTTCCGGGACTTCCAATGCAGGTAGTTCATGAAGGTGGATCTGCCAGGATGACGGGCGCGGCGATGGTGAAGTGAGAGGATATCGCGTTGTCCTTTAACTCCATCATCTTTGTTTTGCTTTTTCTGCCTGTCTCGGTGATCGGCTACTATGTGCTGGCACTTACGCCTTTGTATCGACTGCGTCTTCCATTCCTCATTCTGATGACGCTGCTCTTCTACGGGCGGGCTCAGCTAAGTTATGTTCCCCTGTTGCTCGGTTCCATCATCGCAAACTACCTTATTGCGGTTATGATCGCCCGGAATCTGGCTCACGAACGCGCGAAGCGTGCTTTGCTCGCGCTTGGAATCATTGCCAATACCGGCGTGCTCCTCGGCCTTAAATACCTTAGCGCCGTGGCAGGAACCATTGCCGGAACCTTCGGCCACACTAATCCTGTTGCGGGCATCGTAGCTCCCTTGGCAATCTCGTTCTACACGTTTCAGCAGATCAGCTTTCTCGTCGATGTGGCGCGCGGCAAAGTCGAACTCGAGGGTATCGTCCGCTACATGAGCTTTGTTGCATTCTTTCCGACGCTGCTTGCCGGACCCATCACCCTTTACTCGGAAATGGGGTCCCAGCTTGGCATCCGGCCGCAGCGCAAGGGTGTAGCGCAGAATTTGCTCATTGGTCTCATTATCTTCTCATTAGGACTCTTCAAGAAGACGGTTCTCGCGGATACCATGGGACTATGGGTCGACCCGATCTTCGCGGTTGTCCACAAAGGCAGCTCGCCGGGATTCTTTCTCGGGTGGGGCACGGCCCTCGTCTATACACTGCAGATCTACTTTGATTTTTCCGGTTATTGCGACATGGCCATCGGTGTGGCGCGCATGCTGGGGATTGTGCTTCCACTCAATTTCTTTTCGCCACTGCGCTCCACAAGCATCTCCGACATCTGGCGGCGCTGGCACATGACGCTTAGCCGCTTCGTTCGTGTCTATATCCATCAACCGTTGTCCATTCCGCTCGCACGCTTCGCCGCCGAGAAGGGCTACGGGAAATGGACAGCGCTGACAATCTCCATGTTCCTGCCGACCTTTTTGTCCATGCTTATCATCGGAACCTGGCACGGACCAAGTTGGACCTACGTCGTATTTGGAGCCATGCACGGCACCTTCATGGTCACTAACGAAATCTACAACCTCGTGACACGCAGGAAGCGTCGTAAAAAGAAAGACAGCCGAGGCGCGATCTTCTGCTATGGCCTGATCACCCTGCTCGCATTCGTGATGGCTGAGGTCCCATTCCGTTCCGAGACAGTTGGCGACGCGGTTCGCATCTTTGGTGGAATGGCGGGCTTGCACGGCTTGGGCTTTACTCATGACTGGTCCGCCTTCCTCGCTCCAAAAGGCAACGGAATGATGCTTCCGATGGTGATCCTCGGATTGCTCATCGTCTATTTGCTGCCGAACACCGAACAGATCATGGATAAGGTGCATCCTGCCCTGGAATGGGAGAAATGGCGCATTGTTGACCCGGCGCGGCTTTGCTTCAATTTTCCCTTTAATTCCACTGGGATCGCTTTAGCGAGTCTCGCGCTCTTCCTTGGTTTTGCATTTATCTCTCGTGGAAGCACTAAGTTCATCTATTTCAAATTCTAGAGACGAAAGCATGGCAACAGAGATCAATACATTCGAAGAAGAGTTCATCCCACCAGGTCGGGCATGGATTCTCCTTGCTCTGCTAGCGGTCTTTTTCGTGTTATGTTCTGTACTTTCGTATCTACTTCCCCACGATCGCTATGTCCGTTATCAGCAATTTGTTGATTCCGATCTCTTCCGCTCTCGCTGGGTTTATGAGCGCATTCACTATGACAAAACGCCGATCGACGTCGCCATCATAGGAAGCTCGCGGCTTGAAACGTCCGTCAGTGCGCCAATTCTCGAGAAGGAGCTGAGTGAGGAACTGGGCCGCCCGATTCATGTTGCCAATCTTGCACTTCCTGAGGAGGGTCGTAACTTGCACTTCCTGGTGGCGCGGGGGTTGGTGGAGAGCCATCCTGAAACCCGGATCATCCTGGTTTCCGTTCCCGAGAGAGCCGACCTTAGCCATCCTGGATTTCGTTACCTTGCCGATCCTATCGACCTTCTCCGTGCGCCTTTACTCCTGAATCATTATTACTTTCTTGACGCGGCATTTCTTCCCTATCGGCAGTTGAGCTACTTTGTCCAGACTCGTTTTCCCGGCTGGTTCGGTGTGAGCCGCACTTTTCGGAAAGACTACGTAGGCACCGGTTTCGATACGACCTACAGCTTCTATCTTCCAAGCGGAAAGTTGGTGGACCGATACCACGTGATGCCACGAGACAGGTTGGAAGCAGGTTCCAGACGATTTGTGGAGGAGTTGGGCGGGACGTCGTGGCATCAGCCATCGCGCTGGCACGCGTTGAACAATCCTCTGGAAGAGGAATACACCAAACGGCTAGTCGAGGTGGCTCGAAAGCACTCTGTTGAGACAATTTTTGTCCGTCTGCCGTTCTATAAGAGCCCGCCACATATGTACGATGAAGGCTTTTATCGTGGCTTGGGGCCGCTGCTCGACGCCGAAGGGTTGACTAGCGATCCTCACGACTATGGAGATCAAGGACACTTCAATCGCTTTGGCACTAATCTTGTATCGCCGTGGCTTTACCAAGCTCTCCAGCCATATCTTGGCCCTCTCAAGACGTCTGTTTCCTCTTCGAAGAATTGCTCACGGCCTTAACCGTCGCGAAATCCGAACGAATCACGAGTGTTTTTGCGGATTTAAAGCGGATCTCGATAAGGTGGTCCGGTCAGCGATAGAACAGGCGTCTCGCACAGCGCGGGAATCTCGGTGTTGATCGAAGATGTCCGTCAGGTCTGTGGCCCGAGCTCGACTTCGCAATGTTGGACGCCCGGCAGTAAGCCGGCGGTGTGCGCCCAGAACCCCGTCCGCGTTTTACATCAGTCCCAACCAACGAACCATAAAGGAGAAAAACGCCTTGGCTTCCGCTCAAACCCTCCCAGCCCCGACAGCAGAGATTGAGGATGATGTAACCACTGACGAACACAAAGCAATCGAAAGTATGATGCTGATGTTTGACGCCACCGACTATGGGGATACAGGTGGCATGATGCGGGTTCACGTCCGGATGCGCTCTCGCTAATCGCAACGTGCCAAAACCCTCCCTCGTGCGATGTCTCGGAAGTCCTTGAATTCCCGCTCGCCTGTTTTAGGGGTTAGTTACGGGTTTGGCGAGTTCCAGAACGAAGTAATTCTGGAGTGATAGACGGTCGGCCATGGTCTCCGCACGGCTGGCGCGGGGCAGCTACTCGGTTTCTGCTGCAGCTACGGAAACGGTTTCTTTCCTCCAGAGATCGCGCAGGAAGCTACGCAGCATGTTGGGCCACTCCGGTTCCATGCATGGCTTCTCTACCGCGAGGAACAGGGCGATGCTAAAGAAAAAGATGATAGGGATGATGATGGCAGCCTGGATCGCCATCGTGAGTAGATAACTTTGGACGACCATCAATTTGAGCGTGAACTTAAGCACAATGGCCATGACAAAGACATGCCAGAGATAGATGGTGTAGCACATGCTCCCAATGGCGGAGATCCACGGCAGAGAGAGAAACTTGGAGAATAGATTGCCATCGAGGGCGCCCAGAATGATGAGTAGTGTGAGCACGGGGGCGGGAATGCGCCACCAACCCGGAAGGGCGAAAAGCACGCCGACGGCGAGGACCCCGAGAACATCCCAGATGGCCGCGCGCTGCTTGCGAAAGACGCCGCTTTGATAGAGATCCGCAGCCAGCAAACCGACCAGAAAGAACTGAAGGTGAAAGAGGATGGTGGTGTGGACGATCCAGCTTTGAGTTGTGCCCTGCCAGAGGAAAGTGGTCATTGCGGAAGCGATGAGAATGCCGCGGCGCAATCCGGCTTGGCGGATCTTGAAGACCAGCGCCAGCAGTGGCATGAGCAGGTAAAACTGAGTCTCAATCTCAAGACTCCACCAGATCATATTGATTGGGTTCACGTAGTGGTAGACAAGCAGATGTGTGTATGTGATGGCGGTGAGGAAATGCCAGATGAGAACGGGACGGATGGATGGTGTAGCGACCCAAGTGGCGATAGTGATGACGCCAACGTTGATCAGGTAGGGCGGCTCTAGGCGCAACAGCCGGCGCCGGAAATAGCGCTTAAGATCAGGGCGTGGGTTGCCGTTCAAGTAGCGCTTGGCAAAGGGGAGCGCCAGGATGAAGCCGCTGATGGTGAAGAAAAGGTGTACGCCGCGCTCAAAGTTTTCTGATAAGACAAAGATCCATTGGTTGTAGGCGTTGAGCTGCAGTCCGTGACGGTCCACCAGGTCTGCCGAGATATGACACAGAATAACCGCAGAGATTGCAAGGAAGCGCAATCCGTCGATCTCAGGAAGATAGGCGGTGGAAAGGGTAATCCTTCCAAGTCGCTTCAGAATCCAGCTCAAGGCTTTTGTCCGCGAGTTATTTCAAAATGTGACATTGCAAATCCGGATAGCAGTTCAGTCGAACGCGCTGCGCCGCAGGCAAGTCTTTATGTCGGGGCCGTAGGTGTAGTGTTTATCCCATGCATCCGGTTGGCATGCTAAGAGATCACGCGCCGTCTATCTGCTGAGAACGTGGTCGGCATCAAGGCCGGCGCCGCGGTGGTATACCTGAGAGCGATGAAGGATGCCGGAGGTATGACATAGGTCGAGCCGCTGGCCGAGGATGGCGCGGGGGCAACGACGGCAGGCGCTTTGGTCGCGGCGTCCAGGAAGCTGTCCTCGTTGTGATCGACGATTTTGGCAGCCTTGGGGAAGATGGTCTTCGTGACCTTTCCGGTGGGGGCTCCGGGCCCTGCCAGGGTCACGAACTCGGGCATGTTCAGATTGTTGTTGAAGCAGATCGTGGTCCAGTTTCCCTGACCGTTGCTGTAGGCGAAGCAGTTCACATAAGGCACTGCAGGGTTGGCAAGTATGGTGGGCGAACCGTTCGCATTTTGGCCGCCGGATAGTGGAAGGTGGGTGTGCCGGACTGCGTTAACCTTCTGGTATTCTTTGAGTACCGGCATCGAGGGGTGGTCGATTGGAAACATGTTTTCTGTGCGGCAAGCCCATGGCTCCTCGCTCTTGTGTGCGCGACCATCTGCGGCCTGAAGTTCTCACCGAATTCCCGGTTGTGTGGTGCAGCTCCTGCAACTATGGACGTGTTGCCGGTGACTTGACACCCAATCAAGTGGCAGAGTTTTATGCTGCAAATTACTACACGCACACAACACCCGACACATCGGAACACTCATCAAAGCGGTTCTTGGACCGTTTGCGCGTGCATCTGGCGTGGCGAAGGGACGGCGGCTTGGACCTTTCTGCGGACGAGGTGCCGCGATCGAAGCCCCATCCGTCCTTCTGCGATGTAGGGTGCGGCAGCGGGCAAGCTCTGTTGAGATTCAAACAAGCCGGCTACGAGACTTTTGGGATCGAGCCTGATGCAGCTGCGCGGTCCCTTGCCGGGAAGATCTGTGAAGTGTTTCAAGGGACTGCGGAGGCGCTGCCGGAAGAAGTTGGGGGGCGCCAATTCGATGTTGTCCTGCTGTCGCATGTTCTCGAACACTGTATCGATCCTATAGCGGCTCTCCAGAACGTCAATCGGCTCTTGACGCCGGGCGGCACAACAATTATCGAAGTGCCCAATAATGCTGCATTGGGAGCCGAAATATTTGGCCCGGGGTGGTTTTTCGCAGACATTCCGCGCCACCTCCAGTTTTTTACTGAGAGATCCTTAGAGGACGCGCTAGCGAGGGCGGGGCTGCGAGTCAGCAGAACTATCTATGCGGGTTATGCCCGTCAATTCTCGCCGGAATGGCTCGCCGCACAGGAGAGAATCCGCGTGCGAATCGGCGTCAGTCGGAATGGGTCCCGAGATGCGATTGCGCAGGGTGTGAATATTTGGTGGATGCTGGCGCAGACAGCGTTCGCGCCGGCCTCAAGGAAGTACGATTCGGTCCGCGTTCATGCCACACATGCCAATGCCGCAAATTGTGCCGCGATAGGTCCCCAATGTGCGCCGATCTAAGTTAGGCTGGCTTGAGTCGTCCGCAGCATTTCTTGGCAGGGTGTCGGGACGATTCGCCAAACGCTATCCTGAATAGCGAGGAGACTGCCCCATAGCCATGCGCCTGCACTTTTATGACTGCACCGCGATAACAATACATCATCGCTGGTCAGCGTGCATTCGAGCGAGGCTGGTAAGTTTCAGAAGATGATCTTTCATCAGGCATCCGCTCGCTGCGGCAGGCAGCAAACAGAGGTTCGCGACGCGAAAATCGGGCTGGATTCAAACCCGCCGACGAGACCTCCTCCTATCTACCCCTCGCCCGGCTCCTCGTACTGAGCGAATTGCCGGACCTTGGAATTAAATACCTCAAATTGACCTCGGCCGTTGTGGAACTCCCCGACCGACGCCAGCAAGAGGTCGACTTTTTGGGGTGTGGGCCCGAGTTCCGACCCAAAGACCGACGATACGCGCCTCTACTGTAGGGTGCAGTTTTCTGCCCCCCCTAAAAATGCAAAATGGACACTTAGCGTTTGAGGATTAGACCTTGTCCGGTCGGCAGCGTCAGAATTTCGATGCGCTTCTCGGCGGCAAACAAACTGAAAGCGCGGTTCTGGTCTTCGTAACCGGCGTAAGCATAATCGTCCAGCAAAATCATACCGCCTGGGACGAGCTTTTCCCAGAAAAAGTTGGCGGCTTCAATTTCTGGAACAGTGCAGTTCATGTCGAGAGATAGATAGCAGACATACGGTATGTGTACTGCACTCAAGCTATCCGGAACAACTCCTTGAATTAGATGCACGTTCTTGAACTCCGAAAAGTTCTCTCGGACGCTTTCGTACGATAGATTCTTGTACCAGCTAAGCCGGTCAGTGTTCTTCTCGTTCGGAGTCAACAATCGTTCATCCAGCCCACGGAATGTGTCGAACAGATAGAAGTCCTTTTGCAGCGAGTTCCACTCAAGAAAGCGCAGGATCGCGGAACTCAGAAAACCCGTGCTGACGCCGCATTCGACAAATGCCCCTGGCAGGTGCCTCACCTGTGATGCGACCCATAGCGCAACGTGAACTCGCCAATGCATACGATGATCGACACCGCTCGCCTTGATTCCACGTTGATAGGCCGCTGCAAAGCGAGGTTCATGCATGAAATCGTGATTATTGAAAGTGGTGAGACAGTCCTGACTATAGAGCCCAGATCTCGACAGGTTGTAAACCTCGTAGCCAAGGCTGCGGGACACTTTCTTAAGTATTGACGTGAGCGCCATCGCGGGTCTAGTTCCGTTCACTTCGACATACTTACTGCTCATTTCAATTTCTCCTCCAGGTTGAGTTCAAGCGTGGGGTTTAGGCAGATCAGAAGGATTTGAGTTTGATCAGTGGGGTCAGGATTTTCATTTCGCGCACAGCATCAAGGCCGGTGCGCCGCCGTGGTATACCTGAGAGCGATGAAGGATGCCGGAGGTATGACATAGGTCGAGCCGCTGGCCGAGGATGGCGCGGGGGGAACGACGGCAGGTGCTTTGGTCGCGGCGCCCAGGAAGCTGTCCTCGTTGTGATCGACGATTTTGGCAGCCTTGGGGAAGATGGTCTTCGTGACCTTTCCGGTGGGGGCTCCGGGCCCTGCCAGGGTCACGAACTCGGGCATGTTCAGATTGTTGTTGAAGCAGATCGTGGTCCAGTTTCCCTGACCGTTGCTGTAGGCGAAGCAGTTCACATAAGGCACTGCAGGGTTGGCAAGTATGGTGGGCGAACCGTTCGCATTTTGGCCGCCGGGATAGTGGAAGGTGGGTGTGCCGGACTGCATTACTGACATCAGGTTGGTGTTCGAACCGATGGCATTGTTGATGACCCCCAGAGCGATCGCCAGCGGCCTGTCGGTATTCGCGCTGCCGGGAGTCTGGCCAGGTCCCGTGGCCATGAAGAGGTTGGCGCCCCATAGCGGCATCACCGCTCCGGCCACACAGCCACTGCCCTTGCAGGTATATCCGGTGTAGGGCTCGGCCAAGGTGAAGGCGTGGATCGGTCCGCTCACCTGCGCGTCCCGTTGCATCAGCAGAACGTGCTCGGCAATCGCCAATGCAGTGCCCACCGAGGCTCCGATCTGATCCAGCTGTAATTGGGTCGCGGCAACTCCCGCAGTCGTGCTTTGATTTACCTCGTAAACCAGCGTGCCTACCCCGAAGTTGGCTTTGACATACTGCTGGTTGAGATACATCGACTCGCTGTTGCTGATCGGAGAAGTGACTGAATCAAGGTTCGCATCTTCCGCCCACTCGTCCAGAAACGGAGCGCCTGTGCCCGCCACGTTGCTGCCATGAGTATCGAAATTGCCCAGGTAGTTCAGCGTGTACGGCGCAACGGCGACGAAGTCCGGCAACCCGTTGGGCGTGCCTCTGGCCACAGTCAGAACATTGTGCACCCAGCCAAAGCCTCCATAGGCCTGGTTGGGTGCCACCCAGCTGTTGCCCACAAGCTTGATGACGTTGGGATCATAACCCGCAGCCGATTTCGCGGCAGCCATGTTCGGCCCCAACGTGTATCCGTAGGCCATGCCATTGCCGAAGTAGAGGGTCGCCCCCATACCGGAGTTCCACGTCTCGTTGCCGTCCTCAAGGTAGATCTTATGACCCGATGCAGCGTACTTCGAAGTCCACCCCGAAGTACTCAGCCAGTGAATCAACGTGCCCCAGTCCGATGGCTGATTCAACTGACCGACTGAAATCAGCAAATCCGTGCCCAGCAAATCTCCCAGTTGCAAAACATCGTTGTAGCCCAGCGCCTGGTTCCAGCCGGGCAACCACGAACTCGCTCCGCACCAGCGCCGGTTGCCCGTCGCTGCGATCTCGTCGGCCACGTCCGAACACCACTGGCTGGGATCCATGTAACGGATCGAGCCGGGATGGAGCTTCTGCAATTCGTACACCACCGCGTCGCGGAATGCCGTCGTATTGCCCGGCAATGTACTCCCCTCGATCACATCCGCGTCCTGCAAAAGGCAGCTGCTCTTGCAGGTGAAACTGTACCCCACCGTCTGGTCCTGCTTGCCCGTATCCGATGCCGTAAACGGATAGTCGTAGGTCGTCCACCCCACTGCCGGCGTGGCGCTGAACCCCGGACTCACCGTCGTGCTGCCAAGAAAGGTCGTACCCCCAACACGGCCCAGGCTGAAGTTCACACTGCAGCCCTCCACCAGACACTTGGCCTTGAACGTCGCGTGGTACGAGCCATTCAGATTAATGAAGTTCACTTGCTGCGCCCCCAGAGAGGCATCCGTATTCGTCCGGTTTGCGAGGGTCGCGTCAATATTGAACGTCAGCCTACAATCACTCGGCATCTGCAGACTATGCTGCGTATTGCTCGATGATGGAGACGTGTCAGCCGTATTCCAGCTCGCTCCCGAGCAGACGTTCAGCAGCTTGCTGGGAGCAATCAGACTATTGGCAGCCGTAAGCCGCAAAATCAGCACATCATTCTGCGAGGGATTGCAAGCCGAACTCAGTGCCGGCGATAAGGTAAAGGTGATCCCGGTCGATCCTGTGTTCGACGTCGACGCGGTCACCGATCCGGCACCGTAACTGGTCCCCGTCGCCGCATTGACGGCTACAAAACTGGCGCCCGCCCAGAAGTTCGCTGGATAACCCGAGGGATGCGTGATGTTGTTGTACCACGTGGTCGTCGTGTTGTTCCCCCCACCGCTGCAGGAATACGTCGCTCCCCCATAGGTGCCAGGAAAGTACCCGCCGGTCACGTAATTCAACGACTTCAATAACTGCTGAGATCCATAACTGCCCAGTCCCCCCAGGTTGATCCCCGGCCGGTCTATCCCTACGGCCGCTACCGTGTTCGAGATCGTCACCCTGGTCGTGTGTGACCAAATAAACCCAGCAGCGCCAGATACACAACATAACGCGACAATTATCAGAACAATACGTGTTGCCACGCGCCGCACTCGCATAGATCACTCCAAATGCATCAGGATGTCAATTCTGTTCGGCACTTCTGCCGCCTGTCAGACGTTCTCAAAATGAGCTTGCTGGGTTGTTTGCAACTTACTCCTGCGCGCGGTCAGCCACGCTGATGGTCTCAATCTCAGGATCGGCTTTTCGAGAAAGCTCCAGGACAACGAGGCATAGGCGATGACGACGGTAAATGCGAGAGCACGGTTTACGATCATCGAGGAGGACGGATCAACTAGAGCAAGAACTCCTGCATGAATCAGGTAGCTGGTGTAGCTGATCAATCCTATCCAGCGAACAGGCTTCCACGTCATCAGCTTCGCGTACCATCCTTCTTCAGAGCCCAAGGTAAACGCCAGCAATCCGGTGGCAACGCAACAAATCAGGGAGTATCCCAAAGTGTTGAAGAGGATAGTATTTGCCTCAGCGTGGAATCGGGCGATAACGAGCGCACAAAGAACGAGCAGCGACAAGCCTGCTCCCATAAGCGCAAGTCCCCATCGCCTCCAATTCACCAGTTCACCGGGCTGCTGCCACAGCACAGCCAGCAGCGCACCTGAAGCGAGCAAGTCCATGCGGAACGGCATCAGATAGTAGATCGCTGCGTGGTCATTGAGGAAAGGAGTCGCCACACCGCGAAAAATCGGGGCCAAAACGATGAGAACGATCGCCCATCTCGAAACGATCCGAGGCGAAAACCGAAGGGCCACGAAAGGCCAGAAAAGATAGAACTGTTCTTCGACAGCCAGCGACCACAAAATGCCAAGGCCCGGAACACCCACCCCGAGCACCTCAGCGAAGTTCATCGCGAAGAGGGCGTACCACAGCCCCTTGTGATCCCAGTGAAGGTGAAGGAAGAACGTAGCGAGCAACAAGAAGGCGCCATACGGGGGAAGAATGCGGAGAGCGCGTCTCTCATAGAAACGGCCCCATGCACCTTGCTTTCCCCGGCCATCCATGAGAATCGACGTAATCAGGAACCCCGAAAGGACGAAGAAGATGTCCACTCCGGCCCACAGGTGTCGTATGCCAAAGGCGTGGTGGACGAAGATTGTTAGGAATGCGATGGCTCGCACTCCATCCAGTCGCAGGATCCGCGTCATTCAGAGTACCTTCTGAGTAGATTGGTTCGCTATCAATTCTTTTGCAATGGAGTCCCAGAGAGATGTGAGTGAGGCTAGCTGAATACGCGTCTGAAATAGAATCGGGGAGTCGCGGAAGCTTCCTCGAAAACAACCGGCACCGTACGTCCGGGTACAATCGATTGGCCCCAGCCTATAAGGAGGAAGGCGATCTGCGGCAACTGTACACCCATGTAGACGGTTGCAAGGGAAATCCATAGCACCGCCATACTAGCTAACATGCTGAAGGCAAATGCCCGGTCCTCGGGGCCCTCCAGTCGCCAGGAGCTCACCATTGGGGTGCGGAGTGACTCAACAGCGATCAGGAGGAAAAGGAAAAAGCCGAGTCTTCCCTGACCAAGATGAACATACAGGAATTCGTTGTCGACCGATTGCACACTATTGTCCATATTACCCAGCCCCTCAGCGTGTGGAAATGACTTATAGCCCCAGCCAAGCCAGCCTCCCTGTTTAAGAATAGGCTGAAAGAGCTCAATCATACGGCGGCGATACAGTGCGCTCCCCTGTTGTTCATCGTGAACGCCATTAGTGTCGGCTTCGCTGGTAAGCTGGTCAAAGTACTGGTACGATCCCGCGGCTCCAACGGCAAGCAGAATTGCTACGACTGCGCTCGCTACTTTTGTCTTCTTGAATCGCGGGATCTGCAGAATGAGATATCCGGCTACAAGAGCAATCTCCGGACCGCGCGACTGCGTGAGGAAGACATAAGCGAGCAGAAGTATTTCAGCTATGTGTGATTTTTCCAGCCAGGTGAAAAGCATGCCTGGATCTGGCCAGATCTTCTTTCGCCAGAGAAACGCCAGCCAACCGTTGAGTGCAACGGCGATTGCAATTGCGGTTCCGGCCATCTCCGAATCTGTGAAAGATGCCGAGAACCTCCCATGGCCACTTCGAAGTTGGATACGCGGCGATATGGATGCACCGAAAAGCTCTCCAAGTGGTGCGTAAAGGTTGCGAGCCATTCGCCATTCGAACATGCCTGGCACCCCAAGAAGCAAAACGAGCAGCACGATCCGGCGAACGGTGATGATGCGATTCTGCGGCTCAATCATCGTGCGGCCGACAGCATACGGGAAAAGCATGGAAATGAATGCGCTGACCGCTATGAAAATTCCATCCTTTGTCACATGCTCATGCAGCACTTCCGTGATGGAAAGGCTGATGAGGAACGAAGTCACCAGAAAGTCCATCAGTTTCAGGGGGCCTCTCTGCATGAGCCTGATGATGCCGACGATGCCTAAGGGAATTACACAGATCTCAGAGACGGCTAGTTCCGGAAGATGAGGAAGGCGTATCGTATACCCCACAGGCAACAGGAAGAGGGTGGGAAGGTAGACAGAGAGAACCGCTGTGCTCATGCGGCCCCGCATGATAAGAAAGAGACAAATCAGACTTGGTACCAGAACCAATTCGCTCATTGTTGCGTCGCACCCACCTGTGAGTCGATGATCTTTCTCGTATCAAACATCGAACAACGTTGAGAGTTGAACCAATTCTCAGCTCGTGACCACGGTAGAACTCACCTTCGCCTGATCGGATCCAAGATCGACAGCGGCTGAAGGGCCGCTGTGGTACAAAGGGATGCCCCTGTCACGCAACACTTCCGCCAGATCGGAGCGCGCTTTGGCTTCAGTGCAGTTCTCGGAGCCAAAGCGACAATTGTTCTCGCCGAGGCGGGCGATCTCAGCTGGATTCTTCCATAGTCGATCGATCGCCTTGGCCAGGTCTTCCGGTGAGTACGGTTTGCACAACACCCCGTTATGACCGGACAGCACGTAATCGCAGATCCCCTTCGACTCCGTTGCAACCACCGCCTTGGCAAGATGCATGGCGCATACGAGTGTTACATGACCGCATGGCACTGTAGAGCCGGAAAGCGGAAGCACCGTGAACGCGGAATGAAGCATGATGTTCATAGCTTGTTCAAATGGTAAATTCACCATCGTCTTCACGTTCTCGGGAATCTCCTGACCGATCAAACTGTCGGGGCGGACTACCAGGACAAACGTAATCTCGGGCAACTTACGGGCGGCCTCGATGAGCGTGTCATAATCGCGCCCGTTGCCGCCGACCGAGGAAATGTATCGCCCGGCGTGCAAAGGGAAGTTCGGCGATACGTTGGGTATTCCGATACTCCAGAGGCGAAGGCGAAACCTTTCCTTTGGAATATCGAAATAGTCACTATACAGATCGCGCTCCATGGAGGAATGAACCGTGAACTGTTTGACCTGTCTGAACGCAGAACGCATAAGGCGGCGCCAGAACCCCGTAGGGAGTTCAGGGAAATTGAACGAGAAGACGTAGTGATCGATGCGGACTCGCAGAAAGCGGCAGAACAGCGCACACAAAAACGTCGTGCGAGGCTCCTGCGTGACCAGGAGTCGAGCGCGATCGTTCGAGGCTCTGAGGACCGCATTCAGGCAAGCGCAAATAATAGCGATATTCGGCCGCCGAATTACTCTCTCCAGAAACCAAGTCGGACGATCGTCGAAGAAAACCCAGTGCGCACCTTCGCCCAGTGAGCCTGGGCCCCAGCCCGCGCCAGCCATCCCCGTAATCCGGGGAGCAACAAACAATCAAAGGCGTATTCATAAGAGTCCCGTATTGATCAATTGCGGTTCTGGGTACAGTCGCAGGATTAGATCTGAGTACGAGGCAGCTCCACGCGCAAATACGGCAGGGTCCTTGACGTCCGTACGAGTTCGTCTAACTCGACTTGTATTCGATCAGCCCGGACCTTGCGCTCCGGCCCTTGTCGAATGTGTACTTCAGTTGTCCTGCCAGAATAGGAACTTGCTGCAGCTGCGAATGGATTCCATAGAGGAATAATGTGAGAATGTCGCCGGTCTTCCAGCGTGCTCGCCAAGCCGACCGTAATGACAGTATCAGGAGCAGGGCAAGCCAAACTGCAAACGGAGTCGACCCGAAGCGAATACTCACGATGACCACAGCAGAGAACGAAATTGTCCACCAGCTACCCCGCAAGAGATTCGCCCTCTGCTCAGGGGACCAGAATGAGTCGGCACTGTTCCGGAAGCGCTCTGCGACTTCTGCATAGGCGTGGCCGGCTCTTATGGCGCGCTTGCAATACTGAGTCCAATTGGTGATCTCAAGGTCGTGCCCGGTCATCAGCTTATCAATATGGATTATTTTGAATCCATGAGCCCTGATACGGCGGCAAAGCTCGGGTTCTTCTCCTGCGATCAGCCCTTCGTCAAACCCTCCCGTCTCCGCCAGCACGGTGCGACGCATTAGCACGTCTCCACCGCAGAACTCAGTGACACCTGGCGCATACACCCAATCGAGATCAAGAACGCGGTTGAAGAACGACTGCTCGGGGTGCAATTCGCGTCTGTGCCCCCATATAGCCGCGATGGATTGGTCCTGCGATATTGCGTCGCACGCAGCTTTCGGAAAGCCCGGGTGTAGTACGGTGTCTCCGTCGAGGAAAAGAATCAGATCAGAAGTAGCGCGCCTCCAGCCTGTGTTGCGGCCCAGTGCCGACGTGGGCCGCAACACACGAAGAGTAATCGAGTCAGCGCCATACCGTGACGCAAGCTCCACGCTACCATCCGTTGAAGCGGAATCAACGTAGATCACTTCTCTGACGATTACATTCTCAACCCTGGCTATCGACTCGAAACATCTGGCAAGTCGACGCCCCTCATTCCGGCCGATCACGACCACGGAAAGCACCGTTTGATCGGCGGCTTCGTGATCAAGCTGAGTGGTCTCTTCAATAGTGCGCATGCACATCCCGTGGATCAATCATCTCGCTGGCTAATACCTCGGTACTCGCGACAGGGAGTTGCCGCTTCCTTGGAAGCACCCGAGCCGGAATGCCAACTGCTATCGAATTGGATGGCACGCTGCTGAGAACCACTGCATTGGCTCCGATACTCACGTTGTCTCCGATATGAATCGGCCCCAGAATTTTGGCCCCGGAGCCGATGTCAACGCGATTGCCCAGAATCGGCGAGCCTCGGTGTCCGGTATCTTTCAGGCCTACGGTGACTCCGTTGCGGATGACGCAATCATCTCCAAAAACCGTGTCGCCACTGATGATGATGCCCCCGAAATGGTCGATTCGGAAACGCCGCCCAAGTGTGACCTCGCATGGAAGCTCAATGCCCGTCAGTATCTCAGAAAACGCCTTCAACACCTTGTACAGAAAGGAAAACGGCATCCGGAGCCATCGCCAGCGAATGGTGTAGCGCCACCGTCCAAAGCGATATGCGGCCATTACCCAAAGGCCCTGACGGAACAGCGATCGGTCGTTAGTACGCCAGTCTTCGCGCAGATTCTCAAACAAGATCCACCTCAGTTTCTTGAACCGAAATGTTCCACACCGCTTTCGATTCAATCTTCACGAGATTACTCCCGCCGTCGGCCGGCTGGCCGGATGCACGATGAAATTGAGAGATGAAATTACCATCGACCAGGCAAAGACCCCGCCATCTCAGACTCATCAAAATAATCTGACTCGATGTAAAGCGGCTTGCGTAAAGCCCTTCAGTGAAGGGCGGTTGAAGGCCAGAAGCGTACCGGCGGCTCCGTACCACGTATGAATGTCTAGCCATGCGGCCTCTTCCTCCAGAGCGCTTCGGAATTGCCGGGCAGAGTGGACATAAGGCGAAAGTTCCAGATACACGCGCTCGTAGTAGTCGCGTGGCGAGCCGAGTATATTGGGCCTCTCGGCCATATTCCAGGGTTTAACGGAACCCATCGCATGAATCAGAGGCGGCATTCCATGTATAAGATTCCGCCACCGCTGAACAGGTCCATAGGCCCCCGCGCCATGGTGTTGCAGTATCTCAGTGGGATGAACCAAGCGTCTCACTGGGATGGAAGAGAATTCTTGTGATGCAAGCAGGGCGCTGAGAGCATCCTGATCACCAAGCATATGTGCGTTCCGCTGGATGGCCGGTTTCGTCTGCTCCTGAAGATAGCTCTCTCTTACGACAAGGCTCTCCCATGAATGAAGAAAGCCTTCGTGATAACGGGTAACGCGAACGACCGCAGTGTTCAGAGGTCCAGGCAAAGATCGTGCCGGTTGCAGGTGCCACGTGCCGCACCGATGCGTCGATCCATCGGGGTATTCCCACGGATCCTGAGTAATCACAATCATCTCAGGGGGCAAACCCGCGATGAAGTCGAGGTTGCCATTCACGATTATATCGGTGTCGAGCCACAGACATGATGTCGCTCCGTCGGCTAATCCATCTAGCAGCATCGACGGTTTGACGTTATAGCTTCCCGACGATGACAACTTCTTCTCGCAAAGACGCACCTGCGAAAAGCGCTTGAGCCACGTTCGCAATGAATCAGCAATCCCTGGGAATCGAAGCCGGATGGGCCAAGCCGGACAATGCCGCTCCAAAGTGAGCAACAGAAGTTTTAGGCCTGCTACTTGAGGGGGTCGATCTTCATAGAGGCAAACAAGCATGGGGCTGACTCATCGAATAGTTTATGTAAGACTCGCTACAGAGTGAGTCACAATCGCCACGTCTCACTCCGATTCCTAAGACGGATTTGAGACCGGCCGGCTTTGCGTTCGCTCATCAAGCATACGTTGCAATAGGTTCGCACGCTGCCGATGCATCTCCTGGTGAGTCATGCTCTCGGCATATGCCAGGCTTTCGAGGCCGAGCCGTTTTAGTTCCAAACGGTTCTCAGCCGCATACCTGAGTAGGGCAACCAAAGCGGGGACGTCGTTAGGTGGTGCGAGTAGATTTCGATCGCCACTCTTCACGCAAGAGCGGAGGCCAGGGGTATCGCTTCCGAGGACCGGGACGGCCTGGGAGTATGCGTCGAAGACGATTCTAGGTTGCTCATCACCAATGCTCGGGACCACAACGGCATCGTACCTGCGAATCACCGCAAATAGAGGCTCGCCGTACCGAACGGTTCCCAGTAAGCTCACTTTCGTCGTACCTGCTAGCTCCGACGCGATACTCTCGCACTGGCTCTTGAGAACACCGTCGCCCACCACGTCCAACGATATCGGAAGGGAATCGTTATCTAACTGCCGCATTGCTTCCAAGAGAATGAGGATGCCCTTGTCGTGAACGAGACGTCCTACAAACAGAACTCTCAGGCGCGAATCGGATACGGAGAGTTTCTTCCGCCAATGCTCCTCCGCTACCTCTTTGGGAAGGATGTCCTTTTTATCAATCCATGACGCAGGAATAACAAATCCATGTGCCCGTTTCGGCCCCAACAAACCCCGTCGGTATTCATCTTGAGTACAAATCACAAGTGCTGCCTTTCGGAGAACCCATTGACCCATACGCTCATGTGCAAGCGCTCTTAATCTTCTCTTCCATCCTGCTCGAGTGCCATCCTGTAAGCGCCATGTGGCTGATTCGACGACGATCACGAGTGGCTTTCGGAATATGAGGATGAGTGGGGTCACGAGCCAACCCATTGGGATCGGCCATCCGACGATCGCGCTATGTACAATTCCCGCTCTGGAAACTGCTTTGCAGAGTCGGAACACAATGGATGGCATTACTGCCAAAGAGTGTAAGAAGCTATTCTGCTGCGGTAACTCGATCAGCTCAACAGTTGATTTATCGATAGACAGTGGCTTGGTATTGGGGGGAGGAGTCTGTTCCAGGCAGGGCGACGCAATCATCAGATGATCGAGATAGTCCAGGTGCATTGAGAGGTCTTTCTGCCAGAGTTCATCTGTGAATAACTGTCCTGACTCGTCCCGGAATAGCGGCAATTGTTGCCCTACAACGAGCAAATATGGGAGCGCGATGCGTATCGGTATCTCGCTGTCTACGGCTTCTTTCTCGACATGTGGGCTCACATCAAGCATCAGTGTTCTTTCCGCAAAGCGTTTGAAGGCACCCGTGGTTTCCCCGTTCGTGCCGCTCTCGGGATGTTCGATGACGAGGTCGATACGTGCTTGCTCAGCAAGCACGTGCGACTGCGCAGTGCGGTATGTTTCAACTCCGGATTAACTCAGCGGGACGGCTTATTTCCCGGGCGGGTACGCCGGCCACAGTTGCTCCCGGTAGTACATCGTGCGTGACCACGGCGTTGGCGCCAACGGTTGCTTCATTCCCAATTGTGACTCCACCGAGAACTGTTACTCCGCGGCCAATCCACACCTCGTCTCCAATCCAGATCGGGCGTGATGCATGGCCACCTTCCCGGATCTTTACGC
This sequence comes from uncultured Acidobacteriaceae bacterium, assembly GCA_963717225.1. GTDB lineage: Bacteria > Acidobacteriota > Terriglobia > Terriglobales > Acidobacteriaceae > PALSA-350. The sequence goes on from CAVQWB010000019.1 coordinate 1,457,341, forward strand.
CGGGTACGTGAGCGTGATTTGCATCCCGAATGCTTGAGTACTCGCCAATCATCGTGCCGTGCCCAATGGTTATTCCTGCGCGGGCCACAATGTGCACACCGCGCGAAAGAACGACTCTATCGCCGATCTCAATCGATCCAACTTCATTTGTCTCCAGGTAGAGCCCTGGAAAAATCAGAGCGTCATGGCCGAAGCGAACCTTGCCCGTGCCATGCACCTCCGGTGGCCCCATCACAACAATCGAGACATCCAGAGGTGTTGTCAGGCGGGAAGAAAGTAGTGCGTGGCTCAGAATCCGCTGGAGGGCTCGCCGCAGCCCGGTAGTTATTCGGAAGATAGCTGAAAGTAAAAACGAGAATAGTACCTTGAGTTTTCGATGCATGATTGTTCCAGTTGTGCAAATGATTGTCACTTGCGGATGGACGAGTCACCAAGGCTGAGCCGGAGAAAGTCGGCCACCTCTTGTGTCGCACCAGGCCCGTCCCATTAGCGATACCAAGAGCCGATCAGTCCGGGCTCTGGCGTGGCGCTCCGGATCTCGGCTCAGCCGTCTCCTCTGCCACTGGAGCCAGCACCACAGAAGCTCCATAAGCATGGCAAAGCGCGCGGCCATGCCATGATGTTTGCGGTAGTAGAGCAACATGCTTCTCATGCGCCAAAGGGTAAGTTGCGCGCCTGCTCTGGACATTTCGAGCGACGGGACCTGGCGGGACGACTCTCCTCCAATGTGAACGATCCTGACATCCGGCCAATACCAAACCGTATATCCTCTCTGCTTTATGCGCCGGCACAGATCCACCTCTTCGTAATAGAGGAAGAATCGCGGATCGAAGTGTCCCACCTCGGCGAGGACCTCACTGCGAATGATCGAATATGCGCCTGGAACCCAATCAACTTCCGCAGCTTCGTGTTCATCTGCCCAGGTCCTGTCAAATCGTCCAAACAACCTCGAATGGGGAAACCGTGCGGCGAGTCCGGAAAGAACAATTAGATCGTTGAGTACCGTGGGGAACATCCGCGCTGACGGCTGCAACGAGCCGTCGGATCCGATTAGCCGTCCGCCACCGATTCCTATCCGCGGATTTGCCTCGATATGTGCCACGGACAATTCAAGAGATCCCGGCGTGAGGAAGGCATCGGAGTTGAGCAACACCGCATAACGTCCCCGAACTGACTGGAATCCTAAGTTGTTTGCCCGTCCAAAGCCGAGGTTGACTTCGCTTCGGATTACCGTGGCATCCGGGAACTCGTCCGTGACCATAGCCGGTGAGCCGTCGATTGAAGCGTTGTCGACAACGATCACTTGAACCCGCAATGACCCCGTAGCACCATAGACCGAGCGCAGACACTCGCGCAGCCTATCGCGCGTATTGAACGACACAATCACAACGGAGAGATCGAAAGTGAGTGAGACCTGACTTTGCATCAGTAAATGATTTCTAGCGGCTTTCGCCAACAAGATCGCGAAACATGCTCGCGAGGAAACGTACGTTCTGAGGCAGGTTGTAATGTTCCCGTACGCGCTTGCTGCCTGCGCTGCCGAGATTGCGCCGGAAAAGTGGATCATCCAGAAGCCTCTGTAGGGCGGAAGCCATGGCTTCAGCCGAAGACGCAGGAACAAGCAATCCATCCAGGCCATTGCGAATCAGCTCTGGAATGCCGGCTATAAAGGTACTCACGCAGGGAACCTCCATCGCCATCGCCTCCATCAACGCCACAGGTATGCCCTCAGCGAAGCTGGCGAGGGCGAAGACGTCCGCGCGCTCAAGCATCAGCCGAATTTCGGTATTGGTCCTTGCTCCCTCAAAAATAACTGGGATCTTGTTCTGCACTGCGAATCCCTGTAGCAGCTTGAGCTCAGGCCCTGCGCCCACCAAGTGCACCCGGAAGGAATAGCCTCGGGCAAGTAACAGGTGACAGGCACGCAATAGGATAATTTGTCCCTTTGAGGAGACTAACCTACCGACACAAAGCACCTCCAACACTTTACCTGGTTCCTGCTCTCGTCTTGTCGACCGGAATACGTTTGGGTCGATGCCTTGCCGCACTACGTGCATCTTGTCCCAATGAATGGGGTCCACCAGGCGCATAAGCTGACTTCGGCAAAAGTCGCTGATGCAAACAACGAATTTGGCGTTCTCCACTTTCTGTCGAAGATAGAACTTGTTTACATCATAGAATTCGTCCGGCCCATGCACCGTGAGCGAGTAGGGCAAGCGCCACGCTATGGACGCCAGCATGCCCACAGTTGCCACGGGTCCGCAGAAGTGGATGTGCAGGTGGCGGCGGCCTCGTGAATGCATCCAATCTCCAACGATCAGGGCTTCTGCAAAATAGAAAAGTCCATAGACATTTGCAAAGAGATTCCCGCGTCCCAGCCGTAGGGAAGCCGAGAGGCCACGAATGAAGACGGCCGGCCTGTACAACAATGTCTTTGTTGCGATCCATAGTGCCCATGCGGCTCCCGATGACTTGACATAGAACGTCCCTCCCATCTCTTCAGCTTCTGCTTCGTGCATAGACGAGGGCGGAATGTCCGGCTGATTGATGGAGGCGACTTCGACGTTGAAACCTTGCCTTCTCAACTCCCGCACTTCATTCAGGAAGAACGTGTGCGACACCGCCGGGTAGATGCTCAAAAGGTACACGAGCTGGCGCTTAGGAACCGGATCGGGTGACGGCTGAACGTGGGAGACGAAGTCAGCGCGGTATGAGGGGTACCGAGCCGTTACAAGAGATCCGGGGTGCCGCATTGAATTGTCAATACCCGATGCCATATGCAGAAGTGCGTGCTCGTGAGTCATTCTCTCTTCTTGACTCTCGTGGCCCAGACTCTCCAGACCCTATATTGGTTTTCCGTCGTGCAGCGTTCCAACGCGTTTTCAGGATGAACGAGCGACAGCGGCGGAAGCCGCGGTTCCAGTTCAGCTCCGGTCCAATATCGGCTTCTTGACAAGGATGTCGTAAATACGAACCATCGCATCGATCCTCCGCTGCCAGTCAAAATCACGAACCGCACGCTCTCGTCCAGCGGTGCCCATCGCTTTCGCCAGATCGGGGTGATCAATCAGCTTCTGCATAGCTTGGGCAAAACCGGTTACGAGTGCCTCATAACTGTGCGGCGCCACTAGGATCCCGCACGAAGAGTCCAGGTAATCCAGAGGACCGCCCCAGCGTGTAGCGATTACGGGCTTGGCTGTGGCCATTGCTTCCAAGACGACCGCGCCCCCGCTCTCATGCAAGCTCGGGAGAACGAGTCCGACAGATTCTCGAAGGCGAACGGCGTATTGTGGCTGGGTCTGGCTGCCAAGAAAGCGAACGCGTTCTGCGACGCCCACCTCCCGAGCCAATGTCTTCCAAGTCTCCAGCATGGGCCCATCGCCAATGACCTCGAGGTCAGCGCTGGGAACCTCTGCGAGGGCTCGAATCGCAATATCCAGTGCCTTCCAATCAACCAACCGTCCGACAAAGACAAAGAGAGGATTTGCGCGACCCAGGTTGTCAGGTTCGCTGCTGTACCATGTACCGATATCGATTCCGTTCTCATTCATCTCGATCACTCTGCCGCGAACTCCGCTCGGCAGGGCGTTCCGCGTACGTTCATTGGCTACCAGCAATACGGCAGCCTGTTTCTTGCCGGGCAGCAAATTATTGCCTGCGTTCGAAAGCAATTTGAGAAAAGCGACTGCAGCCCGAGTGATCGGTGATTCGTTGTTGCGAAAGGCCTCAGGAAAATCCATTCCGCCGTTTAGAGGCCCAATCACAACCGGTATGCCCATGCGGAACAGCGCCGACGGAAAGCGCGCGGAAATGGGAATAGGCTGATGAATCACATCGATCGGTTGCGTGCGGATCAGGTTCCGCACGATCGAGCGCTGATAGAACTGGGTGATGAGCTGATTGATAAGCCCAAAGGTAGCTTCAGAAACCCGCCTGGGAAGACCTCGACTGATAGTGAATACCAACCTGTGAATCCACAGGTCAGGAACAAAAAGGATTCGGTCAAGGTCCTGCGGAAAGAGTTCCTCAAGCTCGCGTCGTGTTCTGGAGTGGACGACCAGCCACGTATCGATTCCGCGGGAGCGCAGCAGGCTAAAATAGTGCAGCGGAAGAAAGGCCTCACCGCCGAAGCGCGTGGAAGCGTGCTCGGCTACAATACAGATCTGCATATTGGCTTAGGTAGAACGGAAGATTTGGTAATATCCCAGTACCTGTAGTACCTGCTTGAACGCACGCTCGCGTACAAATTCTTCGGGCCTGAGTTCGACATATGGAACGATGCAGCCTGGAGATCGATGCTCGGCCCCACCTTCCAACAGGCCTTCTTGCCGCGCCGCATCCAACCACCACTTAGCCTCGCCGCCGGCATGAAAGCATTTCAGGCTTGACCATGGCTCCGATTTCAAAATGCGTAAACCGCTCCAGCCGAGTTTCGTCAGTACGCGCCTGGAAGGCGACCTGTGCCAGCATCTCCAGTAAGCGGGATCGAGGTGTCCACCGCCTACCCGCATAGCAAGAGCCGCCCACACGATTGCCTCCACATGCATCATGCGTGGCAGAGTTGCCCCGCCTAACCTGCCCACCAACCAGTCAAGCCAATCCAAGTCTGCAGATGCACGCCAGTGTGCGACCCCAATATCTACGTGGTGAGCCAAGCGAATTCGACCAGCAATTGCCGTTCTGACAACGCTCGGTGGAAAGAGACAATTCGGCCGCTGCCACATTAGAAGCAAACCGCTATCGGGTGTCTGCTCGAATTGAAAACGGTTCGGAAAGTAAAGATCCGGATCGAGCAATATCAGTTCTGCGCCGGGCTCACTCAGGAGTAGCGGATCCGTGATTTTGCGCCAACATGGATGACCGCGCCGGAAGGCCCGAAGATTTCCATGCCTGGTGAATAGTTCTCCCTCGCGCTCCGTGAGATCCTGCTCCGAGTAGACCTCCCACTGGTGTCCGTTCGTGTTGAGTGACGCTATTGCTGTTGACACGTCCTCCTTGTCCTGCGCCGAGTCGGTGACGAGGCGAAGGTGAACCGATTCCGAGGAATTGCGAAAGAGGGATTCGAGAGCATGCCTGGCATAACCAAGTGAGCGCGGCGACAAAACCATGTATAGATGCCGGGATGGTGTCACGCGACGATCTCTAGATAACTTACGTATGGGTCTAGTTTCCTTCGACGGCATCGCGAATCCAGACACATGCGATGACTGCCAACGAGAACAACGCTGGTATGAATAGATAAGTCATGGCCTGGTTTCCTCCTTTCACTGTGAGTACCACTGTTTCCTGGCAATAAGTCTTCAGTGCTCGCTCAGCTCCTTGATGCGGTTCTTCGTGGTTACCAAGACAAACTTGGCCGGGCACCCGTGCCTGATGGACAATGGCAGAGTCAAGGGTATAACGCCTTTTGTTATTCAGCGCAGGAAGCGAACAGGTCGTTAGTGCGATTGTGCCGGATAAGTTCTTGAGACAACCGCTAATTAGAGAGTTGTACGCTCTTACCTGTTACCCATTGCAACGCTTCAACCGGCGAAGAGGGTGCGAAGCGCGAAACCCGTGGCAAGAAAAACAAGGAACACTCCCGTTGCCAGCAAGTCCTGCCGCCATGTAGAAACCGCCTCGCGGCTTGCTCCTACCACCAGCACAAAATACATTGGTAAATCACCCGCGGCCACTGCGGCCACGGCACCAACCATCCCGAAGTAATGGAAAGCGACAGGAATAGTCACGATAACCGCGATACAGTAGCACGCGTTGCCAATAGCCTGGTACCTGGACTTGCCGAGAGACAGCAGTGCGGGCATAGTTGTCGCGTACAGGAGCGTGTGCCATAGGCCAAGGGCAAGGAGCGGGACCATCCACGAGGCGGCGTGATACCGGCGATCGTAGACTTTCGTCACCAGAAACCCGCCTAAGTAGACCATCACGCAGAGCATCCCAGCGCCCGCCAATAGAGCACGAAAGCGGTAGCATAAGACGATTGTTCGGAATTCATATATCGGGAGCTGCACCATTTTGGCTATAAAGGGGTACCCGACCTTTTGTGTAAAAGCATTGATCACGGCCCGAGGAATATCCGAAACCGTGTATGCGATGCTATACACCCCTAGCATGCTGAAATTGACCAGTCTTCCCAGAATCAATCGATCGGCTTGTGACGCGAAGAAGCAAAAGGCGGTGGACAGCAGAATCCATTTGCCGAAATGAACCAGGCTATGGACGCTGTCCTGGTCCCACCGGAATGAATTCCGAATACCTGGTATGAGTGGACGATAGAAGCTAAGAACGAGCCGGTACACAGAGCTGAAGGTCGATCCTATGACCAGCGCCCAAACCGACGGATGTATCAGTGCGCAACACGCTGTAACGAGAAGCCCGAGAACTTGTGCGGTGATATCGAGTAGGAACAATCTCCGTACGCCCAAGTGCCGCGACATCGAAAGCAGATTGGTGCTGTTGAAGGAACCGATGATAACGGTTAAGCCCAGCGCGGGCAGCAGCGTCATGAGCCTCGGCTCATGGTAGATCAGGACCATCACGGGCGCCAAAATGAGAGAAATGACGAAGATGGCCGCGCCGCGTAGAACCTGCAAGGTCCAGACCGTGTTGAGCAGTACGGGATCGTCCCCGCGGCGGCTCTGAATCACATTTGGCCCCAGGCCTATATCGGACATTAGGCTGACGCCGACGATGAGAGTCGCTACCAACGCCATTAGACCAAAAGCCTCCGGCATCAGGAGACGGGTCAGAATGGCGCTATTGATAACACGGATCCCCATCGAGCATCCGTAATCCATCACTGTCCAGAACGTGGCTCGAGCCGCAACCGATTCGAGGACATTCCGGGCAGGCCCTTCCAGTGTGGCCTGCACTTCTGCGATCGCTTCTGTGGCTAACGATTCCGAAATTGTCTTCATCCCGTCCTCGACAGATGTGTCTGGAGTTGCGTTTATCTTGGGTGAAGGGTCAAGTTTCGGTGCAGTGGTCCTTGAAGGCTAATCGAGCAGTGCAGGGTGCAACCCGTTAAGCGTTCCGTTCGGTGTCAGTCTTGGGCTGATGCTGGCTTCCTCAGGGACGTTTCTGGAGACCGTTGATTCCTCCTCACTGCCTGCGTCCGCGTGTCCTCGATGCGCTGCAAGCACTGTTTCAAATAATCAATCTCCAGGGCCTGTTGACCGATCTTGCGCTCCAAGTCCGCAACCCGGCCTTCCGGCCAGTGCCGCTGACCGTTGCCCGGAAAGGCTTCTCCCGGAGCCTTGCGGAACTCACGCGCCCACCGGTATAACATATTCCGGCTCACCTCCAGTTCCCCGGAGAGCTCCCTTATCGGGGTCCCGGCTTGCACCCGCCGCACAGCTGCCAATTTGAACTCCTCGGTAAATGTCCTGCGTGACAAATGTACGACTCGCATGACCCAACTCTCCATTCAAAGAAGATCGAGTCTTAACTGGTTCTCAAAGAAGTGAAACCAAGTCCAGTTTGACCCTTAATCTGTGGTCCGGTCTGGATTTCAGATGACGATTTCTTTCAAGTCATCACAGTGTAGGGGACCGTGACCCCGGGGCTAGCAACCAGTTCCGCCCAACACCACACCCACGGTCCGGGCGATGATCTTAAGATCCAGGAGCAAGCTCCAGTTCTCGATGTAAGCGACATCCATCGAGATATAACTATCGAACGAAGGATCCCGCCGCGCTTCCACCTGCCAGAGTCCGGTGAGGCCGGGAGTCACATTAAGCCGTCGCAGGTGGCTCAGCTTATATGCCTCCACTTCACTTGCAAGCGGTGGCCGTGGCCCAACCAAACTCATGTCGCCCGACAGAACGTTGAACAACTGAGGTAATTCGTCCAACGAGTATTTACGCAGAAAGTAACCAAGCCTGGTAATCCGCGGGTCGTTGGCAATCTTGAAAAGCACACCGTCGCGTTCATTCAGGTGCATCAGGTCGGAGCGCCGTTTGTCTGCATCCGCGATCATCGTGCGGAACTTGATGCAACGGAAGACGTAGCCCTTTTTGCCGATGCGCTTCGAAAGATAGAAGACCGGACCCGATGAGTCTAATTTGATAGCGAACGCGACCGCAACGAGCACCGGGCTCAAAATCAGCAACACAAGACTGGAGATCACAATATCCAATGCGCGCTTGATGACCAGGCTGATCTCAGGTAAGCGGCCATGGTGCAACGGTATGGTCGGAAATTGGCCGATGTATTCGATAGGATTTGCTAAGGCGCGGCCTTCGTACATATCAGGAATTACGCGCAGATCCACGCCATGTGTGCGTGCCTGTTCCAACACTTCGTGCACGATCCTACGCTCGCAGGGATTGGTCACAAAGATTTCATCAATGAATCGCCTGCGCGTCTGATCGAAGAGGGTGTCGACCGTTCCCACCACATCGCCGAAAGTGTCAGTGAGAGTTGAATTCGAATTTGCAAAGTCGATGAAACCTTTGAAGCTGTAGCCGAGGTGCCGCATGCTCGCGAGATGGTCGCGGAGTGCGTGTGCTTCGGGCCCAGTGCCCACAATGAGCACATTGCGCGTACGCTGGCCACGCTCGAACGCGCGATAGAGCATCGAGCGGTATACCAGCCTGCGAGCTCCGAGCGAGATCGTGACCGTCCCCAGGGTTAGCAGCACAATCCTCCTTGGGATATCTTCGGCCTTGATCATGTAGAGGGCGCCCGTAAGCAGCAGGCCGGCGATGAAGCAGGCCTGTATGTTGAGCTTCTGCTCATGGAGTGTCCCGCTGAGCCGCCTTGGGGTATACAAATGCAACCATTGACTTGAAAGAATAAGCGTTATGCAAAAACCACAGACAAATGCCAGCAATATGCCCATGGATCGGCCGTAAATGAGCGTGCCGTGCCAGAAGCCCTTCGCGCCAACCATTGGATCCGTGTGCGTCGCATAGAGCGTGGCAAAGGTTGTCGATGCAAGAACTGTAATGCCGTCGAGGACCATCCACAAGCAGGGTTGTCCGAGGGATCTCCCGGCAGGTTTTGCTGAAGACGGTTGGGCCAGCAGCGTTGATGAAGATTTATCTGTCGGTAACCCATGCCAGAATTGTCCCATTGTGAACACTCCTTGGCTCGCGACTGCAAATCAAGCGCAGCGGTGTGTTTCATTGATCTTCGCAAACAGTATTTTCCTTGCGAATAGAAGGCTTTGGGTTGAGAACTGATGGATTAGCGGTTCCGTGTCAGTGGCGAAGCTGCAACCTGATGTTGGCTGCAGACATACGACTCGTGTGACTTAACCTAAGACTGACCCATGGCATTCCTTCCTCAAACCGTAGTCAAGTTGGGCTCGGACTCGGTTTTTGGGATCACCGAAGGTTCAGTAAATGACTTTTCGTAACTCCGGAGCGCTTTTTTCAGAGCTCCATCTGCCCGCTCCACACGGATCTTGTTCAGAATCACCGCGACTCCCGCAACATCGAGTCGCTCAAGAAGCCGCGCTGTGCATTCCAGATCCTGCCTGGTCGTTCCTCTGGCCTTAACTACGAGCACAGTTGCATCGGCTAATCTCGCCAGGTACTCGGTCTGTGCAGACACTGGCATTGGTTGTGCATCGATGAGCACGACGTCGTATTCCATGGCTGCACGATTTAGGGTTTCCTCCACCCAATTGGGAGGAGGAACGTCTCGTTCCAATTGACATTGGGGATGGTTGTAAGCGATATTGGCCGGCGTAGGCGGCCTCTGCAGAAAGTCGTCGGGTCTATTCCATTTGTTGTGTGGCAGTGGGGAATCCCCGCCTGAAAACAGGTCCAACTCGCTGGATGCCGCTGCGGTCATCGTCCGAGTCCTCAGATGAAGACTACGCAACTGTTCGCTCAACTTTCTTACTACCGTGCTCGTTCCAGCTCCATGCGCCGCAGATGTAAATAGAAAGGTTCGTGCTCCCGAACTGCGAACGGCATGATCGATGCCGGCCGCCAGTCGAAAATAGTATTCTCCCGCAACTTCCCCAGGGAACCGGTCCTCGTCCACCAGGACACCGATTGGGTGGAACCCAAGCACGTGTTCGACGTCGCGCGGCGTGTAGATTCTGTGGTCCAGGAGGTCCATTCCTACAGAAACAGCAGACGCGACTGTCAAAGAGATCATTAGGACGGCAAGCCCGTATATCGGCAGTTTGCTTCGTTCCGGACTTACAGGAGTTTGCGCCTTGGTGTTGACGTGAATTGACCCAGGCGAGCTGCTTTCCAGGTCGAGATCGCGAATACGGTTATCAATCGCCTCAAGCGACTTTTGCAAACTGTCGATCTCGGGTCCAAGTTCGGTCGCTCTCAAATACTTAGGTGCAGCCGACGTGGCACTGTTTGTTTTCTCTTCCAATTCCCGTGTGAGCTTGAGTTCAACCATGCGGGCCCGTTCTACGTCCTGACGCAACTTGTTCTGAACTTCTTGCACCGCCTGCTGCTTCAAATCGTTCATGATAGTATCTGTCGAGGCAAGGTTGTCTTTGTCTTTCTGATAAACGGGATGATCCGGCCGGAGGCCGGTCATTTCCTGGAGCAGCGTCGCTCGGTGGCTGCTCAGCTGGCCCCACATTGCAGCTAATCCGGGATCTGCGGCGATCGCCTCCTTCCCTGCGACATCCAGTGCGTTCGAGTTTCCGGGAGCGCCTCTTCGCACCAAGGCGTCCAGTTCTGCCTCTGCCGTCTCGCGCTGCATCCGCGCCGTCGCCAGCTCCGTGCGTACTGCGGTGGATGTTGCGTCATAAGGATTGGTTGTGCCCACCTGGGTCGCAGTCGTGGCTACGCCCAACTCCTCCATCAGGTGCGCTTTCTCGGCGAGGCTCTTATCTATTGCGGTCTGCAGCCGTTGCTTCTCCTGATTTAGCGTCTTTAAACGATCATTCACTCCGTAAAATTGCGGGTTTCTAGCCCTCTCCACGTAGGTGTTGGTGAGCGCGTTTACTATCTCCGCAAGGCCTTGTGGCGCCGGGCCACTTAGTCCGATGGACATCTCATATGAAGTGCCGACCCTCTTGACGCTTAAATCCTTCCGTAGACTCTCAATCTCAGAAGGCAAAACCGGACCGCTGCGGTGGCGCGCGGAATAGGGAAGCGATGCAATGGTACCTTCCAGGATGTCGTATCGGGTGACAGTTTGTATCTGGTCCTGGAAATATGAGTCATAGGGCAGCTCGACCTCGCTATTGTTGTTGAGTACCGTTGGGAACTTGGGCGAAATATAGACTACGCTTTGCGAGTCGTAGACTGGTCTTGCCTTCTTCCACAGGATGAAAAGGCCAGACCCAAGAATCACAAAGAACACAATCAGCGACACCGCCCAGTGACGCCGGACACTGGCGATCACGTTGAGTTTTCGCTCTTGTACCGCAGAGCAATTCTGTCGCCGCGGAAAGGACCGCGGACTCGTGGACATTTCATGGGTTGAGCTATCAGACGCCGAATTCAGCATATGCAATCCTTTGAAGTTAGTGGATCACGGTACCCATCAAAACGTAGGGTGATATTTGCTGCATCACGAAGCCCCACTTGTAAACGCCGCCCCGTGGCACAAAGATCACATCGCCGGGATGTAGCGAGACATCCATGCCGTCAGGCTGCTTGAGCAGATTCTTTAATCGAACGTACTGCGTCGCCCCATTGGAGCGGTGCACGATCTGGATGTTAGGATCATTACCCGCGAAATCGGTAATCCCACCTGCCTGGCCGAGGATAGAGGTCAACGTCGAGTCGTGCCGCAGCGGAATCTGACCTGGACGCGGGACCTGGCCGATGACGGTGACAGTTTTGGTCACTCCGGGTACAAAGATCAGGTCGTCGCGACGTAGACGAAGGTCCGCCAAGGGGCTGCCGCTCATCAGCAGTTCATGCAAGTCAACCCAAAACACCTGATCTCCGCGATATATTACGCATTGATCCGGGAGGCTGCCGTCCGGTTGGGTTTCAACGCCGCCTCTAGACAGCACCTCCAGTAGGGTTGGAGTCCGGTCGAATTCAATGGAGCCTGGCTTATTTACGTTTCCCATGAGAGTAACGTGATTTGAGCCGTATCGCATCACCTCAACTGTCGCGGCGACATTGTTGAAATACTTCGACATCGTAGACGTGATCTTCTCCCCAGCTGCTGCGCGGGTCAGGTTGGCGACCACAATCGTTCCTGCCAGGGGCAACGTAATGCGCCCGTCCGGGCCAATCACGCTCCTTGTTGCCAGCTCTGGCCGTCCCGGAAATTGAACGGAAATCTCATCGCCAGCTCCCAGGGTGTATTCCTCGTCAGCTGCTGGTTCAAATCTGCGTAAAGCTTCGCTTGGGTTCAGTTTCAATGAAGGACTTGTGTTTTCGATGGCGGGTTGTCGCGCCTGCTGGACTTCCTGTGCCGGGTTGCTATGTTCCTGGGGGTCGGCAGGTAAACTGACTTGGGCCGCACTCGAAGAAACCATACCCAGCGCAAGAACAACAGAACCACAGTTGGCGATAGCAGAACGTAGATTGGACAGGTTCACTGAAACACTCCTCCCCTCCCGCGCAACCCATGCCCGCCATGGCGGCGAGAATGTGGGTCCGCGAGCAGGTGCGATATAGGGCCGGAATTGTTAGTGTCGAAGGGGGTCCCCGATTATTTACTATCTACCACGGGTTCTCGATCCGTACGTACCCACTTCGCATCTGCTCGAGATGTGCGCCATATTTCTGGAAATATCCATAGCTTCCAGAGAATGTAAGCAGGAACAGTGGACAGCGCCTTCATTGATTCCGATAACCCGGGACCTTCAACACCGACAGCTGTCACGTGAAAGATCAGCACCGCGAATCCAACCAACACATAGACCCTGATCCATAGCAAAGGGAGACAGGCCATCATGAGCAGAAGAATCACTTCCGAGGCCATGGGCAGTGCCAAAAGGTCGAAAAGAGGCTCAAGAAGACTCACGCGCCCTCGAAGTAAGTTGACAAGCAACTTCGGAGCCCATCGTTGCATTATGTGAATGCGGCCCCCTTCCCAGCGGGCACGTTGTGCTCGTGAGCTCTTACCTGTTGCAGGCATCTCGCCGCGCACCGCTGCCGTGTCGATAAACCGTACGCGAATCCCGGCCCGAAGCAGAGAAAGATGATATTCCACGTCTTCCACGATCGAATGGGAACTGTATGGAACAAGCGATAACACATCTCGGTGAATCGCAAAGCCGTTGCCTAAGATACCTGCCGAGAAGCCCAAACGTGCGCGACCACGAGGACGAATCACATTCATCCCAAAAAAAGCGAGCCACATCAGCTTAGTACGTGCGCTATCGTGAGAATTATTCACCTCATACCTGCATTGCAAAGCACGTGCGCCGGTTTGCAATTGGCGACGGACCTGCGCAATCAGATTGGCATCCATCAGAGAGTCTGCATCCATTACTAATACCGCTTGTGAATCTCCAGCTAGCGCTGCCCGGAACCCTTCACTGAGCGCATAACCCTTTCCGGATCGTGTGGAATCGTTCAGCAGTAACACGCTCGCGCCTGCAGCCTTGGCTTTCGCCGCGGTCGCGTCTGTACAGTTATGTGCGACGACTAAAACCTTGGTTGCTGCTGAATCGGCCGACTGCAACACGCTTTGGATGGCGCGACCGATCAGAGTCTCCTCGTCGTGAGCCGGAATGAGCACGGTGAGCAGATCCAGGTTCGACCCAGCAGGCTCGGTCTCGACGGGAACTTTGCACCAGAGAGCTGCGATGGTGAGGACCAGAAGTTCCAGAACTAGGGGCAGTGTCATGACCACAAGAACACTGCCGCAGAGTAGAAGTAAGTAGGATGGAATCATCATTCGCAATCTGAATTCCGAAACGGCAGGTAATCACTAGCCATTAGCCCTTTGCACGGGTCACATGTGCAGGGAAGGCCAGGTTCCATTTGAGTCTGATAACTCTCCTCAACCCTCGGCCTCGTTTACGCCACATCAGCGGGAAAACAGACTCTGGCCCATCGCTGCTTGCTCCTGGTATCTGGGAGCTTTCCTCAACCCGGGATCGAACCCGATTCGCTGCTGCATCAATAATTGAATCTGATGGTAAAGTTCAGGCATCTGCTCCGTGTCGACCGGCACCAACTGACCACGAATCCAGAAGAGCGCAGGACTTTGTTCAAATTGTGGAACCGAGATGAGTTCGGGCTCGATCCGTCGCAACGCCTCCGCCACGTTATGGGACAAGCGAAACGAAGGCCTGAGTTGGGAGGCAATAATCACTCGGAGCAGGGGTGTTTGAACGGCCGCGAGCCACAGTTCGCGCTTGTAGCAGCGTGCAAGATTCATGATGTAAATGAGCGAACCTAGTCCGTCGGCGCCAATGTAAGCCGTGTGGCTCATATCAAGCACTATGTGCGCGCCTGAAAAGATCGCACCACGTACGTGCGATTCAAATCGCGATAATAACGAGCCGGTGAAATTGCCCTCGATGCGGACAATATCTGCCAGGTCCACACTCTCTGTCGTGATTTGCCCAATCACGTGCTGTTGCTTTTGGAGTCCCATTGCGAACACCTGGATAGGGAGATAACGCAAAAGTCCTGCCGCATTGTTGGCATAGCGCTTGGCCAACCTGGATGGCTCTTGGATAATCCGGTAAAGCCATTCGACCCCGGAGCGCTGTGCCCACACAGGCGCGCGGCGCGTTCTGCCGCTTAGAAAATCAAGGGAACCACCCACTCCGATACAGACAGGCACCTTTAGCCGATGGCGATGCATTGCCAGCCATTTTTCCTGTTTTGGGTTTCCAAAAGCGACCAGGAGTATGTCCGGTTGAGCGTCCTCGATGCGGAGCAGGATATCCTCATGATCCATCTCCTCGAGCGGCTGAAACTTCGGGCAATGGCGCCCCGCAATACACACGTTCGGGAAGGTCTTCTGCATCCAGGCGGCCGCGCCAGCCGAGCTTTCTTCGTCGGATCCCAAAAGAAAGATCCGATAGCCATTACGGGCCGACAGTCGTGCTAGTTCGGGCACCAGATCGGCTCCCGCTACGCGTTGCTTCAACTTCATTCCCAACAAGCGAGAAGCCCACACGAGTGGCATGCCGTCAGCGAGAACAATATCGCACCTAGCAAGCGTCTCGCGCAGTTCGTCATCGTGGACTGAATTGACAAGAAAGTCAACGTTGGCTGTTGCAATTTGATGAAAACCACGTTCCGCAATCTTAGCCTCTACGCCATTCAGAACTTCCTCCATCGTCAGATTGTCAACTGCCACTCCCAAGATGGCCACGCGAGGTTCTCTCAATTCAAACATGTCGATCGCTCCTTGCTGTCTGGTTGAGACACGAACTGACGATCCTCACGAAAGGATGTCCTGAAAGGGGGGTACTCGAACTATGGGTGAGGGATGCATCGCCGTCTGCAGGCGACAACAGGGCCATTAACGCCTGCAGTTCAGGAGTGTGGTTGTGCGACTCGGGATTCCGCGGGTAGAACTCCGCAGATTCTCACAGGCTCTACGTCGCTGGCATCGATCTCCACTGCAACGGATTGATGCAGTAGATCCATGGAAAGAACCATACGATACAAATTCTTCTTGCGGACCAACACGCCTTCGATGCCTTTCAGGCTGCCACGCGTGATTCGAACCGTTTCGCCGCACTTCAGATAGGGGTGTGGTTCCACGCGATACGGTCCTTCAACCATCCTTCGGATGTTATGAATCTCGGTTTCAGGAATAGCCGCTACCTGCTCACCATAGAACAGAATAGTTTGGACCCCAGGAGTCATGACAATTTCCAAACGACGGTCGAGTCCACCCCGGACGAACACGTAACCAGGGAATATGGGTAGAAACAGCGTCTTCTGTCTGTCTGTCCATCGTCGTACTGACGCATAGAGCGGCAGAAAGACTTCAAATCGTTTGCTGGTCAGCATCTCGGCTACCATCTTCTCGCATTGATGGCGAGTGTAAAGAGCCCACCAGGGTATAGTTTTCCCCGATGTTACGCTGACTTCGGATTCAACGACTTGACCAAGGCAGTCAACGATGGATTCCAAGTCCCTGCGCGTTATGGGTCTTGTTAGGAAATGTCTGATTCCGAGTTCGCGCGCCTCCTGCCGAAGTTTCTCATCACCGATTCCCGTAACGAGGCAAATGCGATCCCGGGAAAGTTTCGTCATCAACTGCTGGACATTCAATATTTCAGACGAGCGTGCCGAGTGGGACTCGAGTAAAAGAAGGTCAGGAGTGGGCCCGCCGGTCAGAAGTGAACTGGCATCGGAATATCCTGGCGTTTCGACGACTGTATGTCCTTCTTCCTCCAGGACTGATCGAGCTATGGAGCGCGTCACTGGGCTTGCGGTGATTAGAACAATAAGTAGCTGTTTCACATGTACCTTCCGCGAGAGACATTCAGTACTTACCATGTGGATGAATCGAACGATCGAATGTATGTGCCCGGCATCGAGCTATCGAATAACCTTCCTGATGGACAGAGCTTCGCCTAGGCAGTCCCACTCAGCAGCGAGACAGAGCTTCGCCTAGGCAGTCCCACTCAGCAGCGGGACAGAGCTTCGCCTAGGCAGTCCCACTCAGCAGCGGGACAGAGCTTCGCTTAGGCAGTCCCACTCAGCAGCGGGACGAGCTTCGCCTACGGCAGTCCGAGAGGGTGTGCTGACACGGCTATTTAGCTTGTTGTGATGGGGGCCCAACTGGCCGATCGTCCGCGGGTGTGCGAGAGACTAACCTATGGTGCGCACTCAGCGAAGTGAAACGAGTGTTTGTCGTTGGCCACAGTATCTTGCTCCTGGCCGAATCCAAAAGTAGTCTGAGCTTACAGTTCGTTGTCTAGCGCGTTCGGTATTGCGATCGAGGTAGTAGCTGTTTATTCTCGGTGCCTTTGTGCGTAGCCCAAGAACCGAACACTACCTAGCCTCTGTGGATACTGAGCCTAGGCCAATTAGTTTCAAATGTCTATGCCCTTTTTGGTAACCTTCGATTCAATTTTCGGTAATCGGGCGCCAATTGTTACCTGTGTCCTATTTGTGACATTCGAAGGCGCGTTCAGGGTAAGCTCAGCGCCGTCTGCAGGCTAAACACTTCCGTAGTGTATGCAGTTCAGGCAAGTAGTGCGCGGCTCAGAATTGTGCAAGTGTGAGAGGCCAATGATTTGGCCAAACGAGGAAAACGCAAAGCATGGCTAACAGCACGGAGGTGGCATGTGCAAAGCCGAATCATCAAGCTGCTGCCTGCAAAGGATCAGGCGCGCTTGTTTGCAGATTCTCTCCGTGTTTCCTTTCCGTTGATGCGGAAGCTGTGCTGGACCAATGACAAAATCGATGCAATCTATTTTCCTCTGGATTGCGTGGTTTCTCTGCTTGCGGGGGCGGGCGAAGAAGCCAAGATCGAGATGGCAATCATCGGCAACGAGGGTGTGGTGGGCGTTTTCTCAATTCTGAACGGTCATCGGGCGCTTGCGGACAACGCTGCTTCAGAGCCTCGAGACGGGGTTGCCCAGTCGGTGACGGCCAACTCTGTGGCAAACGTACTGAGTGGAGGAAGCCTGATCAGCAGGCCCAAGCCGGGCTCACCTGCGATGGCGTGCGTGCCCACCTCCGGTTTCGCCAGCTGCGATACAGCCGGATTGACATCGAATCTCATGACCATTCCGGTTCACCGAGGACGACGACCAGAACCCGCTGCGCATCGCGATCATAGGCGGCTACCCGATCTTCAAGGAGGCCTTCAAGAACATCGTCGAGGGCCGCATGACGATGTAACTCTCGATGACCATCGTTGGCGCAACTGGAAGAGCTGCGACGCAAGGCTCCATCACCAAGGGTCGTATTTACCTTGAACCACTTGGGCGCGTCGACACAGTCTTCCTCGATAAGACCGGAACGGTCAAGTACAGAACTCCGACGGTCACTGAAATGAGTATCGGGTAGGACGCGGCGTGTTGGCCTTGGTCGATGGAACCCGATTGCGGTCGACAACCGGTCTTTGCTCGCTGCAAACGGAAGTGATAGTGCCGGATGGAACCGCATCGCCTGACACAACGGAAGTGTTTGTCGCTCGAGGTTTCTGGTATTACGTAGTTCTTATCGGCAGCGACTTCGCGAAATTCGTCGAGACGTTCGCATCGCGCAGAACTGGTGGGCAATCATCCTCCAGAGGCTTTACGGAACGTCGATCGTGGATACGATCGGAATTGGATTTACTGCCGCCGGCAAACCCGGGAGACACGAGTTGAATTCGGAGAACGAACGGTTAGGGTTTCCAACTAAGGCGTTGTGAGGGAATTGCAAAACTAAGATTGATACCGACCTTCCGACGCATTCGCGCAAGACGGCCTCACCGGAGGCTGCCTCGTCGTGTTCCACCATAACGGGACCCTCGGGCCATTTCTGCAATCGATGGGAGCGTGTTGCTCTGGGTAGTTGTGACGCGCATATGCGGTCTTTTCACGCGTATACCGTACGGGCGGGATGGTCATCTCTTGGAGTGTCTTCAAGCTCCCAGCATGGACCGGAGTTTATCCACAACAAATCGTATACGTTACGATCGCCTTTATGTGTGCGGTAACCACCACCAAAGTAACATTGCGTGCGGCGAAAGTACCCCATATTCTCGCACCTAAGGTAACCTAAGTTCTAAAGATCAGACAATGGCAGCTCGTTAGCTCCGTCACGCGGAGTGAAGCCTCTGGAAATCCGAGGCAGCGCTTAGGTACTTTCGAGCGCCCAGTTAACAAATCGATGAGAGGTTGCATTTATACGCAGGCGGTTCGCTTGTTATTGCCCTTGGTGTGCCCGAAATTGATCGCTGGATTGCGACTTAGCTGGCGATGAAGCGACTGAAGAATGCTCATGCTCGCCCTGAGTGTTTCGCAGTCGCGTAACTGGCATCCTGACGGGTTTTGGAGTGGACGATAAGAGTGCCGCGTATGGGAACAGCTTTCCGTTTGGCATTGTGCTTTTCGATGTTGATTTGCAATGCTGTAGTTCTTCTGTCGCAATCGACGACGACCACCGTGACAATCTCGAACACGGTTGAAACGGGCGGCATCGATCGTCCGGGGATCAACCTGGGCGGGTTGGCCGATTATGGTTCCCAGCAGCTTTTGAAGTCGATGAACTATGTGAACGGCGGGTATTTTCCGGGCACGTATGCGGGAGCGACGTATCCCTGCAGCAGCGGGGGAAGCAACACGACGACAACGTGGTACAACAACATCACCGATGCGTCCGGGTTTCCGGCGAACTTCTGGGCTGGTGCGAACTATGTAGCTATCAATGCGGCTACTGGCACCAGTTACGGATCCGGAGTGGTTACCGCGTCGACGTCGAATACGGGAACGACGGGAATCACCTTCACGCTGTCGCCGGCCCTCAGTGCGGCGTGCAACCCATCGCAGAACGATGCGTTGCTCGTCCGCCAAACGGCAGCGACCAATCTGTTTGGTCCCAACCAGTTGCTGAACGTTTGTTCCGGCGCGAGTTGGGATACTTCCGACACCTCTCCGTCGTCGAGCAACACGCAGCGCAGTCTCCAGATGCCAACCGGTTGCGGTCTGACGTTTTACATCGACGCGACGGTGACGAACCGAACCAATAGGAATGCCTCGCTGGCGACGCAGCAGGTAAACTTCATCAATCTGAACGGCTCCTATGATGCGACATTCAAGGCCAAGTGTCTGGTGGCCGGCTGCAGCATCAATTTCAGCCTAGGCCGGTTGGGTGGCACGACCTACCTAGGGAGCACGACGGTAAACCCAGGGTTCAGCAGCACGCCGGGAACGGGCTGGACCACCTACGACTATCCGTTTACGGCATCGGATACGGGCACGCAGGGCCAGACGGTGGGGTACAGTTTCACCTGCACGGGCAGCTGCCTTTTGCAGGACGCAGATGTGGTCGAGGGGAGCACTCTGCCCGGCAATACAACCGCATTCCGCGACGCAGTAGTCTACGAGTTGCAGAAGCTTCATCCCGGGTCGATTCGTTACATGGATGCCAGTCAGTGGTGTTCGGATGTGGCCGACGAGATTGCTTCGACCGGTAACCGGCGCTGGTGCGGAGCCAGTTCGTGGACTCCCGGCATAGGTCAGGCGATGGGCTACAACGATGTTCTGGAACTGGCGAATTTTCTAAACACGGATGTGCTGATTTCGGTTGGGCAGCTGAATCAACCGTCAGACTGGGCCATGCTCGTGAACTGGCTGAGCAGTTCGGGGTGGATATCCAAGTACGCGGCATCGGGTCACAACATCTATCTTGAGGACGGCAATGAGGCATGGAACTCGGGCGTGGGCAGCACGCTCTTCTACGGCAATGGCTCCGCCTATGGGTACACGTTGGGGCCGAACATGGCGGCGGCGAAATCGGCCACCGGCTATGAATCCCAGGTGATCAAACTGGTTGGCAACAGCTGGACGGCTCCCGGCCAGGGGTATGGGCAGTTCGGGTGGGTGCACAATGTTCTTACAGTCGCGCAGGGGACGCCCAACGGGCTGCCGGACTTCGTGGATTATGCGCCGTACACGCTGAACTACCTGGGCAATTTCGATACTTACGGCAGCAGCGCGGCCACCACCGGAGCTCCGTTCCTGGACGAATGGGCAGAGGATGCGAATATCGATTCGGTCACCACGCCGCTGTCGAACAGCCAGTCGATGTATCTGAATCAGCAGTATGCGAAAGCCAACTTCGGCGTCGGCACGCTGGTGTACGAGGTGAATCAAAGCACAATTTCTGGAGTAGCGGCGACGCAGCTACAGCTCGACCAGATCGGCGCCTCGGTGGGTAACGCACTGGCGATTGCCGAGCACGTTCTGCTGATGCAGCGGGACTCGCAGCTGACCGGGCCGATCCACGCCTTCACACTGGCTGAGCCCTACACCGGATACACCTGTAATGGGAGCGGCTGCTCGAACGGAGTGGTGATGCCATTGTGGGGCGCCAATCTGTTCATGGCAACAGGGCCGGGGCAGACGCCCGGCAGCGCGAACTCCGACCGGCCGCTGGCCATCGCTCTCGGGGTGATCAACAATGCCATCGGATCGAACAGCAATCTGATGTCGGTGACCCAATCTGGCACACCCACGTTCAACTATCCGGGTGGCCAGGCGGGCTCTATCCAGCCCAACGCGGCTGTGCCGTATGTGAACTGCTTCGCATACAGCAACGGGCAGGGAAACTGGACGACAATCTGCTTCAACAACAATCTCACCACGGCAGAGTCAGTTACTTTGACCGGACCGGGTGCGCCTACTGGACCGGTCAGCGAGACCATTTTCCCCGAGCAGGGCAACGTCATCACAGACCATAACGAAGACACGTTCCTGGGCGCGGGCAGCAGCGCGCCCGTGGTTGCTGTGCCCACGGCAACCTCGGCGAGCGGCGCAACCTATTCCATCCCTCCGGCCTCTTTCATCGCTATTACCTATACTGCCGGAGGCGCATCCACCCTGGCGCCGCCGACGTTCTCTCCTGGTTCGGGCACCTACTCTGGAACTCAGACGGTGGCGATTTCGTTTTCTCCGGGCTCAACAGGGTGTTTTGGAATCAACACGACGCCGTTGGCTCCGACAGCGGGGACGTGCGGAGCCGGCGGCACCACCTACACAGGCCCGATTACGGTCAGCAGCTCGGAGACTGTGAATGCGATTGCCACCCAGGCCGGAAGCTCCAATTCTCCTGTGGCTACGGCGGCCTACACCATCAACCTCCCCAAGGCGACGCCAATCATTAACTGGCCAACCCCGGCAGCTATTTCAACCACAACGCCATTGAGCAGCACGCAGCTCGATGCCACCGCAACGTTCCAGGGTGCGACTCTCCCCGGAGCATATTCTTACAATGTTCCACCAGACACCACGGACGCTCACGGCCAGACGCTCTCTGCCGGTACGCATACTTTACAGGTGCTCTTTACACCAACCGACACGACCGGTTTCAACAGCGTCACGGCGACGGTACAGATCGTGGTGGGTACTACCGGCTCAACCGGAATCAGCGGAGCGCCGGTATTTTCCAGCGGTGACTGCTGCTTCTTCAGCCAGCCAACCCCGTACACCGTTACGGTGACTGGATCTACCGTCGCTCCGACCGGAACAGTAAATGTGGTCTTCAATGGTCATACCCTCGGTACCGGCACGCTCACGCCCGGATCGGGTGCGAGTTCAACCGCGAATCTGATGGTGAACAGCATCTACTTTGTTCCTGGAAACAACACTGTAACGCTGAACTACCTGGCAGACTCGAACTACGTCCCACTCAGTACTTCAGCCATCATCCCCTTACGCAATCCGGCCAGCTCGGCGAACCCCGCGGCTGTGGGCGGGGGTAGCTCGACGATCCAGATACCTTACGCGTACGTTGTGGACGGAGCCGCTACCTTCAACTTCAATCCGGCGGGCGGCAGCGTCCCCGACTTTTCCAACATCAGCAGCCCCGAGCTGCCCGCCTGCCAATCTGGAGTGCAGGAAATCGCGGGGACTATTTGCACCTTGAGCGTTGCCTTCAAACCAGGCTTGCCGGGAGTTCGCAAGGGAGTGATCGAGGTCGACTTCACTCCCGCGTCAGGATCGGCTGAACCGAAGCTCTACCTGTTCCTCTCCGGATTGGGCAGCGCGGCCCAGATTTCTCTGAGCAGTGCCACCCAGCAGGTGCTGAACTCCGCTCTGAATCAGCCGCAGAGCCTGACCTTTAACCCCTCGGATCTCACCAACTCCACGCTTTATGTGGCCAACAGCAACATGGGCCAGCTGGATACGCTGGCGTCCTCTGGCGGCACGTTGACCCAGTGGAACGCTGCCTACACCACGAACCTGATTTATCCCGCCGACCTCGCATTCGACTCTTTCGGTGACGTCATCGTCACGGATTCGAAAGCGGTGAAGGTGTTCAGCTTTAACACCCCCGCACTCGCTCAACAGACCGTGAGCACTGCACCGCTCACCGTCGGAATGCCCACTGCCACCAAAGTTGACTTCGCGGGCAACCTCTACATCGCCGACGGAAGTAACACCCCGCAAATCGTCATGATTCCCGGGGAAACCTTCGACACGACGTACCAGCCCACCGTGGTCAATCTGGGCACCAACAGCGTAAGCTTCCCGCAAGCGCTGGCAGTCGACAACACCGGCGCCAATCTCTATGTAGGCGACGGAAACACCAATCAGGTCCTGCAGGTTGGACTCAACGGCACAGGCACATCCCAGGTTGCCATTGCACCCTGCGATGTCGCTGTCACCCCATGTGCATTCAATGCACCTACCGGCTTCGCGTTTGACCCCAACGGTGACATGTACGTCACCGACGGCGGTCCCCGCGTCCTCATGGTGCCGGCTACCCATTCGTCGGGCAGCCCAACCACCCTGGTTCCAATGACCGGGCTGATCAACCCCACGGCCGTAACCCTCGATGGGTCAGGCAATGTCTACGTTACTGACTTTCTTGGAAGCATCACAAAGTTGCTGGTGAACGCCGGCACAATGAAGATCAGCACTCTCAACACGACACAAACCACCACGGTTACGAACACGGGCAACCTGGGTCTAACCATTACATCGCTGACGTTCGCAAAAGGAGGGGGCAGCGCCTTCTCCGAAACCGATACGTGCAAGTCCGTCACCATCGCGCCCGGCGGTTCTTGCACCATAACCGTTAACTACTCTAACGCGTCCGGGACGGCGCCCGACACGCTGAATATCACCAGCAACGCATTCTCTGCCAGTGGGGTTTCGATTACGGTCAGCCAGTAACCACGGTAAGAGCCGTGCTCGATGTAAGCACGGTTCTTGCTTCTCACCAGGAATGCCAGCAGCCGTGGATGACTGGGCGGACGACGACCCGGCGTATACTCAGAATGCGATGGGTGGCCCCGAATTCTCTCGCGATTGAAAACTCTGCTGGAGACGCGGAAGACCTTCTGACCGCATTAGGCCAGCTGAGAAAGTGACAGCTTTGGGACCTGCCGATCCCGCCCAAGGCTGCACCAAAGAGCCGAAAAACATCCCCTTTCGAAAACCTGTCCCTCGCGGGGACGATCGTGCGCGAATCCGATACCGTGAAAGAGGCAAACCTTGCCGCCTTCGTTCTCGAAATGGCTCAAATTGAGGCCGTTGTGGTCGATAGGCAGGCGAACTTTGATCTTCGGCACCCTCTGTGCGCGTCGCACCTGAGGATGTGGAACAAGCCGACGCATCGCTGGCACACCCGATTTCCGCGGAAATCCGTGCCGACTTTGAGACGACGATTCTTGCGCCCGACTTTGAAGTTCCTGTGTGCCCGCGATGTACTTCCAATGCAGTGCTGTTGGAAGGGGTCGACCCAAGTAATCAATGGCGGTGTGAGGAATGCGGCCACTCCTGGAAAGATGCCGTCCCAACTAACTAGTTTCTGAGTGCAGTCGTTGCGTCAAATTGGCGGTCAGAAGCCGCCCGGCAATGACTTTTAGGATGCGGGAGGGCGAGGGGCTGAGGCTGATAGATTTTGGCTCTCGCCTGGCGTTCTCTTTCCAGTCCTTCCTCTACCTGCTTCATTGCTGTTCTTGCTGTGGCATCGTGAGCGCTTCGGCCGGAAAGCCGTACCATCGGCATCCACATTCCAGCGAAAAACGGCAGGCCGGCGGTCATCTTTGAAGGAGGTATATCGGACAGGAGCGCAATTTTAAATGCGGAACTATACGAGGTTCACCTGACGGATCCAGATCGTGTGCGACGTACCGT
The DNA here is from genome assembly GCA_963717225.1 of uncultured Acidobacteriaceae bacterium. Classification (GTDB taxonomy): domain Bacteria; phylum Acidobacteriota; class Terriglobia; order Terriglobales; family Acidobacteriaceae; genus PALSA-350. The sequence goes on from CAVQWB010000019.1 coordinate 1,482,014, forward strand.
CGCTTGCATTCTGCCAACCTCTGGTCCCCACTAAATCTTTGCGTGACGCAGATGCACCGTTCCCGTTCCAGTTTTGATGTGTAGTCATCTTTGCAAGTAACATTAACTGGCTTTTTCCTTAGGCTCGCGGTAACCTTCTTACATCCAATTCGTAATCAGTCGGGGGGCTGTTACGGGGGCATACCCGCGGAGGAGATGCCAGTGGTCGAACGAAAACATATCGAACATGCGCAAGTCTTGCGGCTAGCAAAACTGCTCTTGCTGCTCGTCGAACGACAACACATGCTATTAGAATTTCCTGGCGTGACAAATCTGGATCGAACGATCATCGCCCCTGAAGACCTCCTCAAAGCATCTTGATTCTCACAGTTCTCAGCCGCCCTTGCGCGCCTGGATAGTGATGGCCGGCCAGGTTATCTGACCCTTGCCAGGCTACGCCAGCTACACCGCCGGCAGTGAATGGTGCTCATGCATAATGCGCCATTTGCCAGCAATCTTTTTGAGACCCATAGTCAACCGAAATTCCAGTTCTTCTCGCTTGCCGCTCGGGTCTACATCCACGCACCGTCCCGTCGCGGTGGCGAAGGCCACGTCTTTCCCGGCAGTGATCTTCACATCGTGAAAGTCAAAAGCGACCGGCCTCTCGGCCCGCAAGAAAAACGTTTCCCAGGTCGCCATATACGCATCCAGCCCTCGCGATAAAAACGGAGGCGGCACATCGAACATCAAGATTTCGGAGTCGTGGTCCGCGCGAATGCCCTCCGGGTTCTCTTCCCGAACCGCTTTAGCCCACCTCTCGATAAGCGCCTGGATGTTCATTTCATCCTCGGAAGTGGGCTGTTGTTGTCTTTTTCCCGTCATAGATTTGACACCATCAGCTTCTCTTGAACGGATTCGTGAACTTGCTTCCAGCGGCTCCAACTGACAATTCCCAAATCTGGTTGAGGGGAATCAGGCAGCATCGAAAGCAATTCGAGCAGATTCCCATCCGGGTCTCGGAAAAAGAGAGAGGCAGCGGGCATCCATCCAATCACCACTGGTTCGTCGGTTGGCGCCCCATCAAAGTCGAGTGGAACGACGTTCGCTGCTCGAAGGCGTGCCGGTGCGCTCAGCAGCTCAGAAAGATCCGACCGAAAAGCAATGTGAAGGCTCAGCCTCTGCGGGCTCGTTCCCACCTCCCACAAACCGAGCATCGAGTTGCCTCGCCCTCCTATCCAATAAAACGCCACCCGGCGCTTCCAAAATACTTCTGCGAGTTCCAATCCCAGAGTTTGGCCGAAGAAACTCATCGAGCGCTGCAGGTCAGCAACGTTCAGATGGCTTTCGAAGAGATCGCGAGCGGCAATCAATGTTCACCTCCATCCTCCGCAACGCCGAAGGCCAACCACTTTGGCAGAGGGTACGGATCCAGCATACCGATTCCCCGCTACAGCGCGGGAGTCGATGGTAGATGCAGCCGGGCAGAGCTTGGGGCCGCGAAGGAAACATTTCATGGAAAAAGCTGTCGCTAAAAACTCCAAGCTCCCGCTAAACTCATGTAGCTCTTGAATCGTCTCAATCGGAAGACCCGAAACTCCATGTGTGCATCGCATCGCTCCGACACTCGCCCCTTCGACCGCTTCGTTTATCAAGTACTCTTGCCCGCAATCGCGCTGGGTACGCTTTTCCTGATGCTTCCGGCCGCGCTCCCCGCTCAGTCCGTGCCTCCGGCGCTGGAATCTGCCCCTATAGGGCCACCCAAAGCCGGCCCAAACGGCGAAAAGCTGCCTGGTATGCCCAAATTTCATGATCCCGCGCCCTATGACATTAACGAGCACACCGGTTACAAGCAGATCTTCGACGGCAAGAGTTTTACCGGATGGGATGCTGACCCCAGCATCTGGCGCGTCGAAGACGGCGTCATGGTGGGCGAAACGCTCGAGGGCAAGCCAAAGGGCAACAACTACATTGTCTATCGCGGCGACAAAACACGCGACTTTGATTTGAAGCTGCAGATGAAGATCGAAAAAGGCGGTGGCGGCGGAATTCAATACCGCAGCGTCACCGGCGTACCGTGGACACGCCCGCAACCCCCAGGTCAGCCGCCCTATGACCTCAAATTTATGATGACCGGACCACAGGCCGACTTCTGGTTCCCGGTTACTGCGTCGACATCGTCCTACACCGGTCAGTGGTACTCCGAAAACACCATGCAAGGCATCCTCGCCTATCGTGGCCAGGTGACCCAGGCGCTGCCCGGTCAGACCAACCGCCTCGTCGCCAATATCGGCGACAAGCAGGCGCTCGGTGGCTATGTAAAAGTAAACGAGTGGAACGACTACGAGATCATCGCCCGCGGTGGGGTGATGATGCACATCATGAATGGCCAGCTGATGGCGGTTTTCATCGACGACAATCGAGATTCAGTCAACAATCAACCGGGACTCATCGGTTTCGAGATCGAAAGCCAGCCGTGCAAGATCTCTGTGCGCGATATATGGCTCCGCACGTTCGACTAGTGGTCTCGTTCCCACCAGGACTGAAGGAACAAGCGTACTTGTACATCCATGACTATTTCTCGAAGGCAATTTACCCTCCGCTCCCTCGCGCTGCTGGCCACATCGGTTCAATCCGCATCTGCCAAGCCCCGGCAAGTGCGCGTCCTGATCGTCGATGGTGTCAACAATCACGACTGGGCTACGGCGACTCATGCCATCACAGAGATCTTGACAGCCACCTCTCTGTTTTCCGTCGAGGTATCCACCACCCCGCCGCGGGGAGCCCCACAGGAAGCATGGAATTCCTGGCATCCAGATTTTTCTCGCTATGACGTGGTGATCAATAACTTCAACGGCGGTCACCAGGAAGACGGGATCGAGTGGCCCTCCAACGTCCAGAAATCTCTGGAGACATTTGTCCGCGGCGGGGGTGGATTGGTCGTCTACCATGCGGCCAACAATGCCTTCCTGAAATGGAGCGCATACAACGACATGATCGGCCTGGGCTGGCGTTCCAAAACATTTGGACCCGGGCTGGCAGTGTCCAATGATGACAAGATCGTGATCATTCCCCAGGGAACAGGCTTAGACCCTGGCCATCCTGAACGATTGGAATTTCAAATCCACGTGCGCGATACCCATCATCCCATCACCGTGGGGATGCCCAGGGTGTGGATGCATCCATCAGAACAGTTGACTCACGGTCAACATGGTCCCGCGGAAGGCTTGACGATTCTCACCTATGCTCATTCCCCTGTCTCCAATCAGAATGAGCCTATGGATTGGGTCCGGACCTATGGAAAGGGACGTGTCTATACCACCATGCTTGGTCATACCTGGGTCGGTGAACCCACACCGAATCTGGATTGCGTCGGCTTCCAGACCCTGCTATCGCGTGGGGTCCAGTGGGCCGCAACAGGAGTTGTTACGATTCCCGTACCACCGAACTTTCCCGGGCCGGATGCAGTTTCACTCCACAAACTTACCTGAGGGAACTCGGACCCACTCACCAACGAGCATTACATCCGTTTGCCGCCCGCGGCGACGATCACTTGACCCGTGATCCACCGGGAATCGTCTCCTGCGAGGAATGTGGCTGCCAGCGCAATATCTTCGGGCTGAGCAATTCGGCCTAGAGGAGTCTCTCTGTCTTGCTGCTTTCTAAATTCACCATCGCTCAGGCCGGAAGCGCGGAGGCCGTCCGTTTCAACCATGCCCGGATCGAGCGAGTTGACTCTGATTTTGCGCGGGCCAAGTTCTTGAGAAAGCGAAACCGTAATTGCGTCGACCGCGGCTTTGCTCGCACTGTACGTGGATGCTTGCGGTGCCGGCATCGGACCAACGATCGAGCCAATGTTGATGATAGAACCGCCTTCCGGCCCAATCAGCTTGACCGCCTCTTTAGTAGTCAGCAGTAGACCAGCAACATTCAGGTTCAAATGTTTTTGGATGTGCTCCGGCGTAATGGACTCAAGTGGAGCAAATTCATAGGTCCCGGCATTATTCACAAGGATATCGAGTTTGCCGAACGCTTTCTTGGTTTCGGAAAAGAGACGTTGGATATCGGCCGGTTTGGAGACGTCTCCCTGGACGGCGATGGCCTTTCCACCCTGATCGGTAATGCGAGCGACGACAGTGTCCGCGCCAGTTCGGCTGTTGGCATAATTGACCACCACCGAAGCTCCTTCGGCTGCCAGATGCTCCGCGATCGAAGCTCCAATACCTTTGGACGCACCGGTAACCACTGCGACTTTATCGTTTAATTTGCTCATTGCTACTCCTCCTTCTTCGCCATCCCTTAGGTTGTAGTACAGTCCGCGCCTGTGAATCATCACCGCTTTTCGATGCGATGAAACTGAAAAAAGTAATAACCCCATGGTCCCAATTCGACATAGAGCCCCACTTCCGCCATCTCATGCCCATCGCGCTCGCAGCTCAAGTCAGAAAGAGCGTCCGTCAGACGCCACATTGTTCCCCGGACTTCTTCCCACGGCACCTGCACCCGTCCCTGAACGGCACCGCCGCTGAGATTAATCACGACGAGGCGTCGATCATCGTTCTTGACCCAGCTCCAGGCCACCACATCTTGAAAGCTTGGGTTATCGGGCCAGCCGCTACACCCACACAACCTCCATTCACCATCGCGAAAGATCGGGGCATTGATTGCTGCCAGGAGTGAGTCGTAAAAGGCCTGCAATCCTTTGTCGACAGGTTCCACCGGCCGTCTGCCCAAAAAGACCGGCACCCGTACCTTTCGACCTCCAAATTGTCCGTCATGAAAGAGTCTGGCCCCGGGAAGGGAAGACGTGGTGACTGCCGCAGCCTGCTCCCTGGCCCGGGGAAAGGCCATTGCCGCCCGCGGTTCATCGTGGTTTTCGAGGAAACGCAACAGCTTCTCCTGGTAGGCAAGATCAGCACCAAGGTGAAGCCGGATACTTGCTGCATTGCCATGTTCCAGGCGATCATAAAGCCGCTTGTCGTAGCAGAAGTCGAACCCCTGGCGCTGCAACTCATACTCCAGATCCCAGTAAGCCTCGGCTATAAAGCGGAAGTCCGGATGCGCTTTTTTGACCGCGGGGATCACTTCACACCAGTAGTCGGTCGATGGCGCTTGCCCTGCTCGGCCATCCCATGTTCGTTCAAAGATCTGGTTCAACAAAAGCATGGCCATGTCGCAACGAACTCCGTCGCACTGGGCGGCAATACCGCGGACAGTTTCGATCATGGCTTGCCGAAGCCCGGGCCATAGAGCATTGAGCTGCAGAACATCGGGCCAGGCTGGAAAATTAGGGTCCCGTCCGCAGGCGTAGAAGCTTCCCTTTACCTCAATGTACGACCCCGGGTCGTTCCTGGCGTCGTCTGCCGTCCCGCAAAGAAAATAATCCCTGTGATCGGTGACCCACGGGTGATCGGGGGCTACATGGTTCGGAACTAAATCCAGGATCAGGTTCATGCCTCGTTTGGCCAGCTCTTGCCTCGCAATCGCGAGACCTTCTGTGCCTCCGAGGTGTGTGTCAACCACGTAGCGCCGTATGCTATAGGGAGATCCGATATTGTCTTCCGGCTTGAAATCGGGCAATGCTCGCCGAAAGTCGGCCACCAGGTTCGCATTCTGATTAGCAATCGCAATGCCCGCGGGACTTCGTTCCCAAACCCCCATGAACCAAACCGCATCGAAACCGAACTTGGCCATGGCATCCCATTCGGCTTCAGGTACGGAACCCAGGTCAACCGGTTTGCCAGTCTTCACCCCGATCTCAGATAGCCAGACCCAGGTATTGATTTCGTAGAGTGTGGGATATCGAGGCCAAACGGGCATTGTCATCGGTTCCTGATCGCCGCCGCTGGGGAGCGATACGGTTCGCGATACCATTGATAAAAATTACAATTAAACGGACAGGTGGACTTCAAGTCATGAAACACCTTTGCGCAGTACACCTTCTCCCTCCCCGCAATACGGACATAAACGTATGCAGCTACCAGCATGCCGAGGCTGGGCGCAAGAAAGTAGACCCAAATACCCTGCCATATCCAGGCAAACAAAGCCGACGAGAAAGAGCGCGCTGGATTCACGCTAAAACCGGAGAGTGATGGACAGAACGCGTAGTAAAAAACAGTGATCAAGGCCACGAAGTATGGGCTGAACCTGGCCAGGTGTCTGTGGTTTGTTGCAAAGAGAACCAAGCCCATGAGCAATCCCGACAAAGCGAATTCCGCAATAAACGCGATGATGCTCCCGTAGTCTCCCGGAGTGGTGACGACGTAGGAAATAGGTTTGGCCGCTAAACTGTCACCCAGGATTTGATGGGCCACAAACACACCAGCCAGACCACCAATGAAGTGAGACGCCACGTAGTGGAGCGCGTCCCAGCGATGTATTCGGCCAAGGTGGAAATAGGCGAAAGTGATGGCCGGATTGAAGTGAGCACCCGAACGCCTGCCGAAAGGGGAGTGAATGATCAAACCCGTTGCCAGGGCGATAGCAATCCCCATGCAGAAGGCTTTGTCGGTGGGCGTGAGCCCAAAGTGTTTCACAGGCGATGTATTGCTGTAGAGGACCGTCCCACAAACGCAGATACAGAACATGAGCACACCGACCTCCGCAGCCTCCATCAGGTATTCCCTCCAGTGTGTCTTAAGCGCTTCTGCGATGGAGGCAGATGGAGAGAGCTGAGTAACTAAAAACGGACCCGGCCGCACGTTCATCGCCAAGCGAACCTCATCGAGGACGACAAACGGGCGGGTGACAGGACGCGTCGGACATCATGATCGATTCCTTGCTTGCAGTAGAAGACGGCGGGAGACAAGTTCGATTAAGCTCGTTCGAGTTCAGCGATTTCCTCATTCACAGTTGCACTCGGTGTAGAGGGGGCGGACGAGAATAGCGAGTGAAGCCCCTCGGTAAGCGTTGGATGAGCCAGGGCGGTATCTCGAAGCGTCGTATAGGGTAAGCCTGCGACGATTGCAATTTGCACGCAACCCATGACCTCCCCTGCCCCAACCCCGAAAGCCGTGAACCCAAGGATGCGGTTGTCAACCGTCGCCACCAGAGCCTTCAGAAATCCGCGCGTTTCCACCATTGCGCGAGCACGGTGTACTGCTTTCATAGGAGCCTTGAACAAGCGGTAGGCAATGCCTTGTGCTTTGGCCTCCTTCTCACTCAGTCCCACACGGGCGAACTCCGGGTCCGTAAACAGGCAGAAGGGCACTTGCCTGCCGGTCGTCACATGGTTACCACCGCTGACGTTGTCACGGAAAACGCGAAAATCGTCTTCGCTGATGTGAGTAAACTGTGGGCTGCCCGCTACCTCACCCACTGCCCAAACTCCAGGTGCCGTTGTTTCCAGTCGCTCGTTGACCTTAACGTATCCGTGACGGGTCACTTCAACCCCGGCCAACTCCAATCCAATGCCTTCTGTGTTTGGAATGCGGCCGGCCGCAACCAGGAGGTGCGTGCCCTCGATTGTCTTTTCCACTCCCTTTTGCTCGATCACGACTCTTACCGACTGGCCAGACTTTCCAGACACCCTCTTGGTCCGTGCATTCAGAATGCTTTCGATACCCTCGTCCTCGAACAGGATGCGGAGAGCCTCCGTTACATCATCGTCTTCTCGATGCAGCAATCGATCATTGCGATCGATCACCGACACTTTGCTGCCGAATCGACGCATCGCCTGGGAGAGTTCCAGCCCAACGTAACCACCGCCGATCACCAGCAGGTGCGCGGGGACCTCATCCAGTTCGAGGGCTTCGATATGCGTCAGTGGCTGCGAGTCGGCAAGGCCAGGAATCGGCTCTAACGCGGCGTGGGTGCCTGTGCCGATGATTACATTGGCTCCGCGGAGTTGACGGCGCGTCCCGTCCGGCAGGGTGGCCTCCACGGTCTTCGGGCCGATGAAGCGTGCCGAGCCGAGGATGAGTTCCGCTCCACTTCGCTTGTACTCCGCGAGATGCATCTCGACCTCGCCCGATACCATCTTGCGTTTGCGATCGCGCACTACCCGCATATCAACTTTGAAGCTCTCCCGGGCGATGCCAAACTCCTCACTCCTGCGCACGTACGACGCAACCTGCGCGGTGTGAATGATGTTCTTGCTGGGCAGGCAGGCGATATTCGGGCATGCTCCACCGATGTATTTCCGTTCGATCACTGCGACCCGCTGTCCCTGCCCGGCAAACGTCCATGCAGCGAGTTTCGATCCTGTGCCGCTGCCCAGAATCACAAGGTCGTATTCTTCTGGGGCCGAGTTGGTAGATGGCTGCGAACTATATTCCGTGTCCTTCATTTGAACTCTCCTTCCGCTTAGTTGTGTAACGCACCGTTCGATCACCAAGCAACCCGCGCACAGAGTGCTTTGCGGGGCGTTGGCGACCATCGTCGCGAAGGTGCGTTCGGGCGAGGGCTTACAGCCAGCATCGCGCGGTTCCCTCCGCTAACGCAGGCTGTCGTGGGCGTCTTGACTTATCTCCAGGCTGCGGTGCTGAGCGAACCCCCGGGGAAGAACGTGTTGAACCATAGCACGGTTTCGATGACCGCCCGCTCGATTTGGTCGCGGGAAAGAATCGAAAAAGCTCTCCACATTGAGCTGCACTTCCCGACTTGTGCTCGGGGCCGCGGATGCCCTCGTGATGTGCAAGGCCCGATTACTCCAGCGGACCTTGTCCAGGGGACGCCAGATCTTCCGGGCTAGCCAACAGGTCAATATATTCTTTTGTAGATCGCTCAGTCTCGGTCTAAGCAGTCTTGGTCTTTTTATTTGCTGAGGCGCGGCCCGCTGCCTCACCGGCTTTCGCCTTTGCATCACTTGCTGTAGCTGTCCGCTTATTCGACCCGTTTGCTTTGGCGGCGCCCGCCGAACCTGGCTCCGCGGGCGCGGCCTGTGCAGGATTCGCCTTTGCAAGGCTCTTGCGCAATGCCTCCATCAGATCGACAACCTTGGGTGGTTTCTTCTCCACCTCGGGGGCCGGTAGAGGAAGGTTCTTCATCTTGGCTTCCACCAGTTCACGGAGTGCTTCCTCGTAGTGGTCTTTGAATTTGCTTACTTCAAAAGGCTGCGTATAGGCATCGATTAATTGCTTCGCTAAGTTAAGCTGAGCCGCGTCCGCCTGCTTGGTACCGGTATCTGTGGCGTAATCTCGCGGGTCGCGCAACTCAGCTGCAAAACGCAGGGTGTAGAGCATCATTCCAGGCTGTTGCCGATCGTGCGGCGGAGCGAACGTCATCAGGTGCTGTCGGCCGCTGAACACTATTTCTCCAACGCCGACCATGCCACTTTCAACCATGCTTTCCCGCATTACTGCGAAGGCGAGGGCCTGGGGCCCAGCCTTGGGCATGACAAAGTAGGGCTTTTCATAAAGTGCAGGGTCAATCTCGCTCGCCTTGGCAAATTGAGAAATTTCGATCGTCTTCTTGCCGGCCAGGCGCAGGTTTTTGAGCTCCGTGGGCTCGATGATCGCGTATTTGCCCTTCTCGTATTCGTAGCCCTTGACGATGTCGGCCTTTGCAACCGTGTGCTGCACAGGGGATTCCTGCTCCTCACGTGCAGCTCCAGCGTCTCGCGCCTGCGGCGCCAGGTGGAGTGACGAGTTGAACTTCGCAGAAATAGATTCGGCTTCTTCGCCTGTGTCCGACTCGGTTGATTCTGCTGCTGGTGTTGGACCCGCGGACACGTTTTCCCTACGTATCCGGCTCAGAGTGTTCCTGTCGACTTCATGAAAAGAGATCGGGCGAGTGGTGCTGGTTGCAGGGTAGATCTCCACTGCAAATCCGACCAGCGAAATCTGAATCGTTCCTGACCATAACGGGCGTGCCATCAAAGCTCCTGTAGACCGAACAAAAGAAGGACCCGGACACTGTCGCAAAATATGATGCTTTTGATTTAAACAGAGAGGAAAGGACATTTGCCAGTCGCTGCGTTTTGCAACTGGCCTTGTGCAGGTTGTGGATTAGTCCTTTTATTCGCCCATGCTCTGGGCACGCTATTCTCACCTCGGGCATCGCGTCTACCTCGCCTTCACGCGAACTGACCAGTGGCATTGTCCGGTTTGAAGCGGCCCTGAGTGGACCAGGAACCAAGGGATTTGCGCCCATTTCACCGTTGACACCCTCCAGCCTTTTGCTTATTGTTCCCTATTACTATAAAGCTAATTTTATCGGTTACCCGACCCGCATCCAACGAGGGTCCGACATTCGTTCCCGAGTTGCGCATGAAACCAAAGCAATGCACTGGCGGTTTGAGCCCGAAGGAGATTCAACAGCTTGAAGAGGAAACGGAATTGCGCCTCCACACCTGTGCTGTCTGCGGTAAGCGGAATCTGTATGCCGTCAAAGGCAGTTCCGGGAAATGGGCACCGGAACCACACACCGAACCGCTGCCACGAGTGAAACCCAGCATCAAGAATCGTCAATCCTGATGCTGATGCATCCCGGTGCTGAGCGCCGCGTGTCAGCGGTCACCACCACTGAGCGCGCGCCGGGCATGCCGGGTCAAAATTTGAATTGAAGAACCAGCTGCATTCGCATGAAGAGCCTCATAACGATGTTATGTTATGAATATAACAGCCATGCAGGAAGATCCGAAATGGCTTTTGCTGGTGTTTACCCTGCCCGCGAGCAAAGCGAGCGAGCGCGTCCAAATGTGGAGGAAAATACAGAAGTTCGGCGCGATTCCTTTCCGGAACGCCGGTTCGCTCTTGCCCAACACGGCGGACAATCGGGAACGTTTCGAGTGGCTCGCAAGAGCGATTAGGGCGAGCCATGGCGAGGCATCCGTCCTTCAGATTCAGGCCGTTGATGATCTGCCGTCCCGTGCTTTGCAGGATCAATTTCGCGAGGCCCGTGCTGACGATTACACCGCGCTGATCGAGGATTTGCAGAAGCTGAAGCCGGCTGCGCCAGGCCCATCAACTCAGATCCTACGGCTCAGACGACGTTTTGAAGAGATCGTGGCCATCGACTTCTTCACCAGTCCGTTACGCGAACGAGCGGAGGAGGCGTTGGCGAGAGCGGAACAACGCGGCACTAGGCGAAATCTACGCGATCGAGGCAACGCCTCCAAAGCTGAATATCAGAAGCGCACCTGGATCACGCGTCCCCGTCCTGGAATTGACCGAGTCTCCTCTGCATGGCTCATCTCCCGTTTCATCGATGTGAAACCGAAGTTCATCTTCGATACCAGCCCCGCCGCGCATCGGAATGCAATTCCGTTCGACATGTTCCAGGGCGTCGGATTCGGACATGACGGGGACCGATGCACTTTTGAAACACTTTGCCTCGCATTCGATATATCCGACCACAAAGTCCTCACCATTGGGCAAGCGGTACACGACGCGGACCTGGAGGATGGAAAATTTGGCCGTCAAGAAGGACACACGATAAACCAGATCCTACGGGGATGGACCGCACAAGGCGTTCCGGACAACGACTTGCTCCGGCGAGGCATAGATCTAATAGAAGGCTTCTACCACTCCATTTCAAAAACCGGGGAAAGCTTGCAAGTTGAGTAAGCGTCAACCAGCAAGGCCATAGAGATGAAACCTCGAAAGACACTGATCGTCGCTTTTCTTGGATTGTTGCTCGTCGGAGCAATCTGCGCAGGTGTGCTCAAATGGCGTGGGTTTCGTGCCACGTCCACACCCTCGACTTTTGAAACCATCGCCGCCCGATCTGTACGCGACTTCGCAATTCCGAGGGAGGAGCGACGTAAGAAGAATCCGGAGGCGGGCGAGTCCCTGGCTATCCAGCAGGGCCGCGAGGACTTCCTGGCGCGCTGCGCTTCCTGCCATGGAGTCGATGCCAGGGGAAGAACTCCGATCGGCGCGAATGTGTACCCCCGCGTGCCGGATCTTCACCTCGCCGCCACGCAGAACCTGACAGACGGCGAGATTCACTACATCATTGAAAATGGGATTCAATTTACCGGTATGCCTGCCATGGTAAGTCCCCATCGCGAGTCAGCAGCGGATAGTTGGAAGCTTGTGTCTTACCTTCGAACCTTTCGGCCACACACATCTGAAGAAAAAGCCCTCGAGGCGAACACGTTCAGATCGGCCCATTACATTGGTTCGCTAGCTTGCCAAAAGTGCCATACCGATATTTACAACCACTGGAAGCAAACGCCGATGGCCAATGTGGTGCGCGACCCGCGAGAGCACCCGGATGCGATCATTCCCGATCTCAACACTAACCATGTTGCAAAATTTACGAAAGATCAGGTCGCGTTCGTTTACGGAAGCCGGTGGAAGCAACGCTATTTCACCAGGGCGGGAGATGACTATTACCCCCTTCCCGCACAGTGGGACATCGGCAATAAGGTCTGGCGGCCCTATCACGTACCTGATACGGGAGCAGATTGGTGGACGGCCTTCTATCCAACGGACAACATGCAGCGTCCAACAGGAGCTACCTGCGATGGTTGCCATTCCGTCGATTACAACATTCACACCAGGCAAGTCACAGAATGGAACGTCGGTTGCGAACGTTGCCACGGTCCCGGCAGCGAACACATTGCCCATCCCTCACGCAGCAACATTCTCAACCCTTCGCAGATGGATGATGTCGCAGCGAACGATACCTGCATTTCTTGCCACTCACAGGGCCAACCCTTAACCAAAGAGATCGAAGGAAAGGCATATGACTGGCCCGTGGGATATCGTGTCGGTCTCCGCCTGGCGGATTACTGGAAGCTCGAAGATCACACCCTGGGGCAGACGACCTTCACCCATTTCCCGGACGGCACCGCGCACAAGAACAGGATGCAAGGCAATGACTTTGTGCAGAGCCTGATGTACCGGAGGGGAGTAACCTGCACTTCCTGCCACGACGTGCACGGTACCCAGAACTATGCCCAGCTTCGCAAGCCCGTGGAGGAGATCTGCCTCGACTGCCACAGCACAACTTCGCCCAACGGTCCCCACGTGGCAACCATGGAAGAGCATACTCACCACAGAGACGGCAGCCCAGGCAGCCAGTGTGTGGCGTGTCATATGCCAAAGATCGAGAGCGAGGGCGTCCCCGGCGCCTTTGTAAGCGCGCATACCTTCAAGTTCATTCCCCCCGCGATGACGGAAAAATACAAGATACCGAACGCCTGCACCTCTTGCCACAAAGACAAGACGGCTGCGTGGGCTACGAATGCGATGAATCATTGGTCCAGGCAATCGCCATGGAGACTCCAATAAAACAACGGCAATCCAGCGAGAGGCTATCTACCCGCGGTGATGTTGTGGCACGATATGGCGTGGTCGCCGCTAAAGAAAGAACCAGTTTCCTCCAAGTGTCGGACAGATAATAGACGTGCGAGCAGGCGCGTTAGACGCGCGTCCTGGAATTGCGAAACCTGAGATTAAGATACCCATTTGCGGAAATCGCTTGCCCGGTCTAATCCGGCTTGTAACAGCTGATTTCGTCTCGCCTGGCAACGGTCGCTTCGACCAAAGTCAGCGCGGCTCAGTGCGCACCTTTCAGACACCAGTTTAGTCACAGCCACGGTTCAGCAGACGTTGCCTTCATTTTCGCGTCACGGGAAAACGGCGAAGACGCCCTTGACAACGATGATCGTAGATCACTATAAGCATGCGCAGGTACGGAGGCCCTCGGCCATCCGCGCCATAAAATAGACGGGGTAACACTCAGTCGTCGGTCGATCATTTGCTCTTCGCAGTTATCCAGCCATCCGACAGGCGGGTATTGCGGTCGCATCGTGGCTGTTCATGGGAGCACCTCCGACATCGTCGCCGCAGAGCGCGAAAGTTGCCGCTTGGGCAAAGAAGCGGAATGCAACATTTGTGGAGGCTGGTGATGAAGCTGCCAAAGTGCAGGGCACTCGTCCTGTCGCTAATCATTGGTTTGGTGTGTGCGCCCAAACTCTCCCATGCGCAAGCCATTTACGGATCCATCTTCGGGACGGTGACCGACAACACCGGTGCTGTGGTTCCGAACGCCACAATTACAGTGACAGACGAATCGAAGGGCACCTCTGTGGCCGCGCAAAGCAATGCATCGGGCGACTACACAGTGGAACACCTGATTCCCGACACTTATGACGTCAAGGTGACAGCGGCCAACTTCAAGGCATTTGAGCAGACAGGGATTGCCGTGCCTGCAAACGCCTCCGTCAAAGCGGATGCTCATCTCGAGGTTGGCGGCGAGTCGGAAACGGTTACCGTGAATGCTGATACGGTGCCCGAGTTGAAGGTTGACCGTGCGGACGTAGCCACGAACTTCTCCGAAAAGACGGTTTCGGATCTGCCTTTGGTTAACCGCAACTTCACCAGCCTGCAACTGTTGCTGCCGGGTGCGCAACAACTGGGCTGGAGCCACGCAGCAGACGAAAATCCTCAAGGCAGCCAGCAGATCCAAATCGATGGCCAGGCCTTCGGTGGCGTGGCCTATGAGTTGGACGGCACCGACAATCAGGATCCTATCCTGGGGATCATCGTCGTGAATCCGGCTCTGGATGCGGTTACTGACGCCCAGATCGCCACCCAGAATTTCGACGCAGAACTTGGCAAGGCTGTCTCGGCGGTGGTTACGGTGCAAACCAAGTCAGGGTCAAACAACTTTCATGGGAGCGCGTTTGATTATCGCCAGAGCGCTGCACAACTGGCGCGCGATCCGTATTCCCAGTTCAGCCCCAATGCGGCAACCGGCAGGCTAATTCCTCAGGCGCTGTTTAATCAGTTCGGCGGATCGATCGGTGGCCCGATCCTGAAGGACAGGCTCTTCTTTTTCGGGGACTACCAGGGCGTCCGTCAAAAGGTTGGCTCTTCTGCCATCATGACAGTTCCCTCCGCCCATCTGGTCAGTACGTGCCTCGGATCGTCGCCCACCGTCAGCGGTGTACCCGGTTGTGACTTTAGCGAATATGCAAATGCAATCGCCGGCGCTGGAAGTCCCTTGATCTACGATCCAACCACTGGCCAGCCCTTTCCAGGCCAGGTAATTCCGTCATCGCGACTGTCTGCGCCGGCTCTCGCGCTGCTTAAGTTGTTGCAACCTTATGCGCCGAATAAGTCCGGTAATTTTGGTTCGTTGTCCTCTGGTAACTACGCGTCGGGCGGCACTGGTCTTTTCAATAACGACCAGTGGGATGAGCGAGTTGACTTTCAGTTGTCGCAGAGAACCCACATGTTCGAGCGCTTCAGCCGGTTTACCGACACCCTCAGCGGCGGTACGATTTTCGGTTCCGCGGGCGGTGCTGGTTTCGGTCTCAATGGCTTCGGCGGTACTTCGACGGGAGCCAACGACAGCCTCGCTGCCGGGGCTGATATTGCGGTGAACAGCTCATTGCTCACAGATTTTCGACTCGGTTACTATCGCTACAACATCGTCACTTCGAAATATGATCAGAGTGTCCCGTTTGCCACCCAACTAGGCATCCCGGGTCTCAATTTAGGCGACCGATTTACCGATGGCGCGCCCGGTTTTAACCTCCAGGATGTCGGCATCAGCAGTCTTACGAACAATCCCAGCAACACCCAGAGTCAGGGTCCGCAATACGGTTCCGGCCTAAATATCACCCGGTGTAACTGCCCCACCACCGAGAAAGAAGATCAGTTTCAGGGAGTGAATAATTGGACAAAGATCTTTGGGAATCACTCTTTTAAAGTTGGCGCCGATGCACGCTATGCGAGAAACCTTAGGGTTCCAAGCGATACAGATCGCGCCGGTCTCTTGGACTTTGGCAACGGTCCGACGTCGAACGGCGGCTCCGGAGGGTTGGGCTTCGCTACCTTTGTTCTTGGAGACGTTACGGCCTTTGGCCGCTATGTTCAGAACCCCAACATTGCAGGCTCACTCAACGCTAAAGAGTTTCAAAAGCGCCTCTTCTTCTATGGTCAGGACACGTGGCGTCTCCGCCCGAATCTGACCGTAAATTATGGTCTTCGTTGGGAGCTGTATTTCCCGGAGACGGTCAACGGGGCGGAGCATGGAGGTTTGATGAATCTGGACGATGGGTTCATCCGTGTAGCCGGAGTGGGAGGCATTCCCAGCAACATGGGTTGGGATATTGCCTGGAAGGCGCTGGCGCCTCGTATCGGCGTGGCCTATCAGTGGCACCCCAAGACGGTGGTCCGGGCAGGTTATGGCCGGAGCTTTGACATTGGGGTCTTCGGTTCGATTTTTGGCCACACCGTCACCCAGAATCTTCCTGTGCTGGCTAATCAAAGCGTCAATAACAATGCCACCGGAACCGCTTCAGCAGCGTTCGCTCTTTCGGCGGGTCCGCCTGCAAACGTATTCCCAACCGTGCCCTCGAATGGGCTGCTGCCGGCGCCGAACTATAACGTCTCGGTCAAGGCGCGGCCAAATCCGCTTCGGCTGCCTACAATTGATGCCTGGAATTTAAGTATTCAACAGGCGATCACCCCGACCCTCTCGCTCACCATGGCGTATGTCGGCAACAAGAGCACGCACACCCTGAGCGCGCTGGATGGCAACAACATCAATCCGAATGAAGAAGCGGTCTTTCTTCCTGCGGCCCTTAGCATCAACGGGCAAGCGCTGCACTACGTTCCCAGTTCTGCGATCTTGCCCAGCGCTGTAAATGGCATCAATCCCGATGGGGGAACGAATACCAGCTCATTCCTGCAGCGCTACTACGCGGCCAAGCTCCCGGCTTGTCAAAGCGCGGCCTATACCCCGCAGCCTGGCGTGCCTGCCGGCGCGTGTGGATGGACCCAGGCCGTCCAGTTCAACGCGGACAATCAGGACGCTCATTTCAACGCCCTTCAAGTGACGGTGGCGAAGACATTCACGAAGGGACTTTCCTTCACCTCTAATTACGCCTGGCAGCGCGCTTTCGATTGGGCTATGAACTTTAGGACCTGGGACGCCGCGGCAGTCAAGGGGCGCAACGACACGCTGCGGGAGCAGCAGATTGTTTCCTATGGGACCTGGCAGTTGCCTCTCGGCAGAAACCAGCACTTTTTGTCCAAGTCGCCGGGCTGGGTAGACGAAGTGGTCGGCGGATGGCAAATCAGCCCTGTTGTCAATTGGTCAAGCGGATTGCCTTTCACTCTCACCTATTCAGGTTGCGGGAATAATCTTCCCGGGGAGGCACCGTGTTATCCCAATGGGCCGGCCACGAGCCTGCCGACGAATGTCGGCTCGTTCAGTACGACTGGCCACAATCGGTCCTTCTTTCAAGGGTTCAATGATCTTTACAAGAATGGGCCACAGGGGCATTTCTCTGCTCCTGGCCTCGACCAAATTGGCACTACGGGCCGGAACACGAAGTTTGGCCCCAACTTTTTCGATACGGACATGGCGGCGCAGAAGAACTTTACGATCCATGAGAGCTTGTTCGCGCAATTCCGGCTAGACGCTTACAACGCGTTTAACCATATCAATGCCGGCAACCCGAGCGGGAACGCGTCTACGGTGAATATAGATCAGGGAGAGGTGTTTATCACCAGTGAGCCACCTGGCGCAAAACCGCGGCAGCTGCAGCTCTCGGTGCGCTTCCAGTTCTAAAAATACTGAAACCATCTCACTCCGGGGCGAGCGATAGGCTCGCCTCTGGAGTTTCTCATTTTCAACACCAGGGCGGCAGACAGCGGACCCTAGGTACCATAGTTTGTGACAGGCTACAGCATGATCCGTGCCAGCCCCGGACTTCAGTCCGGGGACAAGCCCTGGACTTCAGTCCAGGGTCAAACCCGCGAGAACGCTTTATCTTGCAAATGCCGGGCTTTTAGCCCTGGTGAAAATGCCCCAAGCTCCCCCATCAACCCCATTCGCATCATCAATCCGGAGTTCAAAGACCTTGCACAGACCTGGGGATGGAAGATGATTACAGCGCATGAAAAGATGTACCCGTGACCATCAGAGTGGGTACCGCAGCAAGATCCTGTACGCGGGCTTCAGTGGTTGGAAAGCTCCGAACGGCATAGGCAAGATAGGCATCCTCGGGGTCCTTCGACTCCGCGCCATCAAACGCGGTGTCACGCGAAAAATCTGTGAAGCGCTCCGCTCAGGATGACGATTTTGTGGGAGTCGTCATTCATGCTCGCTCATGACGTTCTGCAACTCCTCCTCACGTGCCGGGATTCTCATCGGCAAGGTGATCGTCACCTGTAATCCGCCGCTCTTTCGATTTTGTGCGGTGATCGTGCCGTCGTGCAGCCGTATCGCCTCGCTCGCAATCGAAAGCCCCAAACCGGTGCCTCCACTGCTACTCTCCCGCCCCGGCGCAGTGCGGAAGAAAGGCTCAAAGATATCCGACAACATAGAGTCGGGAACCCCAGGGCCACCATCCAGAACTTCCAGGATCACCTGCTGCCGTTCCCCATCGGCTCTGCAGTTAAGGCATATTTCGCTTCCCGCGGGCGCGTAACGGATCGCGTTCCTGAGGATATTGTCGATCGCACGGCGGAGAAGCTGAGGATAGGCCAGAATCGTTATATCCTGAAGCGTCCCGGTGACTTGGCAATGAGCATGCGCCGCTTCGAAATTTGCATCTTCGATAATGCTTTCGCACAAAGATCGTGTAGAGATTGCGGTCAGCGTTTCCGCCGGACATGCCCCGGCTTCCAGCCCGGCCAGAAGAAGAAGTTGCTGCACCAGGTTGCTGAGCTTGTCTGTTTCCCGTTCAATCCTTTCCAGTTCCAGGTTCTTCTTTCCCGCGAACTGTCGCCGCAATAATGCAAGCGCCAGGTGCATGCGCGTGAGCGGAGCCCCCAGTTCATGGGAAACGTCTGCCACGAATCGACGCTGCGCGGTCATCAACAATTGAATTTGTGCGGCCATTACATCGAAGTCTCGCGCCAGATCCCCCAACTCGTCCCTGCGTACGATTCCGTATGGCGAGGAACGTGCGCTCAGATCGCCTCCTGCCAAGCGTTGCGCGGTCGCTCTCAATCGGGTAATCGGCCGAGTGAGGTACAGCGAAAGAACCATGCAGACAAGGGCTGCTGGAAACATGGCAATCGTCAGATTGAACCAGAAGCGTGGTCTTAGCAGCCTGTTCCTTGCCTCGAAAACTGTCATGACGGCTGCATAGTGCCGCCCGGTCGCACTTTGCACCGGGCACGCGAATACCATGTGGGCGCCAAAGCGTGATAATTCAAAACGTGATATTTCTGAATGCCCGCTTTGCAACGCGGCCCGTGCCATCCGCACGTCGAACGGAGGCGCAATACCGTCTTTCACCAGTGCTTTGCCATCTTGATCGAAGAGGGAGAGGGATCTATGGCGGATCGTCACCACGGAGAGGAAGGCGGCAGCTCCTTGCTGTTCATACTCGTTCACTGCCTTAGTAAGAGTAGACACAGCCGATTCGGGCTCGAATAGCTTCTCCCGGTCCCCAGGGAAGGTCCCCGGCCAGAGTTCACCCGCAGTGAGCACGGCCGCAAGCATCAGGAGTGTAGCGATCCAGAAGCTCAGGAAGATTCTCGAGAAAAGCTTCATTTGTGCCTACCCTTGTGACGTTGGGCGAGTGTGATGCAGATACACGTACCCGGTATTACGAATGGAGCGAAGACGCTCCTTTCCATTTGTGCCTGGGCCTAGTTTCTTTCGGAGCGCACTGACCAGGTTATCAACTCCGCGATCGCCGGCGTAGCGCGAACGTCCCAGGGCTATGCGGGTAAGATGTTCCCTTGTAAGTACCAGGCCGGCGGAGGAAGCCAGGGCATGCAAGACATCAAATTCCGCTGCCGTGCAACTGATCGGCTTTCCATGACACTCGACTGTCCGCGATCCTGCGTCAAGGATCAGGTCATCAATCGCCAGGAACGAACTGCCGAACCGCGATGGCTGACCGCGGCGCAACACCGTGCGGATCCTTGCTAAAAGTTCCACGGGTGTAAAAGGCTTTGGAACATAGTCATCGGCTCCCCCGTCAAGGCCACTTACTTTATCCGCCACGGCTGCTCTGGTGGTGAGCATGATCACTGGAATGCGGCTGCTTTGTCTAATCTCATGGAGCACGCTCAGTCCGTTTCTGTCTGGCAGCATAACGTCGAGAATAATCAACACCAGGCCGCCTGCCTTTAATCGGTCGAGGCCAGCTTTTGCGGTGTATGCCAGCTGGACGGTGTATCCCTCGGGGCTCAGATACTCCGCCAACATTTCGGCCATATCGCGGTCGTCGTCGATCAGCAGAATCTGCCTTTTTGGCAGCTCAGAAGAAGGCGACAGCGAGGGTGGTGTTGCGTCGGTCTGTGGCAACATAGCGGCACCTTATCAAAGAATGCGTCCAGGCGTAGCGATCGTCAACCGCTTTTAGCCAGGACGCGTCCGTTATCGGCGGCTGGCGGTCCAGGAAGCCCCCTGTTCTGTTGTACCGCTCATCTTGTCTCCATCAACTGTGCCTGTGAAAGAAGCTTGGTGCTTTCGCAGTTTCACGCTGAACGAAATCTGATTTCCTTGCAGGCTGCCTTCCAGCGAAGTCGAACCACGCTCGCCTTGAAACGTTCCGCTCAACTTGCTGCCATCTTGTTTTATTTGCATAGTTCCTTGCCGCTGATTTCCGTTTCCACCCGTCCACAGTACTTGCCAATTGCCTGAAACAGTTGCAGACGCTGGCTTATCCGGTGCGGGCGAACCCGGCATGACAACGCTGCCAGGCTCCGCAATGGCGTTCGAAGTACCGCTGACAGCTCCGGCAATTACGAATAGTGCACCCAAGAGCAAGGGGAGCAAAGAGAATAGCTTCACAACAACCTCCAAGAGTGATTGATCCACACCCCCTCAGACGCAATACAACCTTCTATGGCTGCGGACGATTTGTCGTCTTTTGTAAGGCAAGTCTGTACGCTTCGGTCGTCTCGTCTCGTCAGAAGCCTGGGGTTCCTGTGTCGCCGGTGATTTGTCGGGACTTGTCGTGCTGCGCGTTCTGCCGGAAACCTTTGCACTGCGCAATCGTTAATCAGACAGGAAACATTCCAGCTGTGCAGTCTTCTGAAC
Organism: uncultured Acidobacteriaceae bacterium; assembly: GCA_963717225.1. Classification (GTDB taxonomy): domain Bacteria; phylum Acidobacteriota; class Terriglobia; order Terriglobales; family Acidobacteriaceae; genus PALSA-350. Next base: position 1,502,903 of record CAVQWB010000019.1, read on the forward strand.
CCTCAACTCATTGCACATGGATATCCGATAGCTACGGCTTTATAAGCCGCTCCTTGAACAACGGACCGGCAACGAAGCGCTTCACTATGGAGGAGAACGAATTGACGAGCTTTTGGGTTTTTCTATTTGCGGTAATCAACCTTTTCCCGCTCGCATGTAGAGCACAGCAAGCGCCATCTGACATTCCGGATGACCCAAAACCATCTCTTTCGATCGGTAAACTTGCCGGTCCCTCGTATGCACCGCCAACTCAGAGTGAGAGATTCAAAGCCTACCTTCGCCAAACCTACGGAATCAGGTCCTTTGTAGAAGCGGGTGTACGTGGAGGAATCGATCAGGCGTCGGATCGACCGAGTGAATGGCCGGAAGGCGCGTTAGGCTATGCCGATCGATTTGGCTCCGCAATGGGTAAAATCGCGATTCGGGGAACAACAGAGTATGTGATCGCTGACATCTTCAGGGAGGACCTGCGCCGTTTGCCTTGCAGTTCGCCTTGTTCCAAATCCGCGTTCAAACGCGCCCTTGAAGACACGTTCACCGCAAGAAAGGGAGAAGATGGGCATAGATCCCTTTCGGTAGCCCGTCTTGTTGGCCCCTTTTCAGGCAGCTCCGTAGCCGTTAACACCTGGTACCCGTCGACGTCCGGACGGTCGGAAACAGTCAGAGATGTGGCAGGAACCTTTGGCTATGTATTTGCCCGCAATCTCATCCGCGAACTGTTTGATCACCCATAGTGCAATCCACGGGCAATCGCCCCGGCCTCAATCTGCGGCAGTAGGGAGCAGACAACCGCCTCAGGTTGAATCTTACAAGTTACCCCCTTGGTGCCATGACGTGATATGGCGCATTTCCTCCCGCCCTGTAATCCCCGTTTTTCTCAAATAGCGGTCATATGATGAACCTGCGCTTTCGCCGCGTTCCTCATCCTCGGCTGCGAATATCGAAATCAGAGCGGCGATCTTCACCAGTATCTTGCTTGGTTGGCTGAGCGCACCTCCGGTCCGGGACGATGGCCGACAGAACCTACATCGTGCGCTTCAAGCAACCTGAGGGAAGCGCCGAGATCTTCGTTGCATCGAGTGCTGAAATCCACGGGGAGCACATTGTCCTGTTGAACTCCAACGGTCAGTTAGCAGCTCTGTTCCTACTGGAGTTTGTTGAGAGCTGGAGCGAGGTGTAAGAAGGCTTGTCTTTATCTCATCCACGCCCTATCTCATCGATTTCTCGCTGCAGGGCAAACCGATCGAGCGTTGCCAGAGGCAGCGCGAGAAATAAGCTGATCCGCCTATCCAAGGATGCAAAGGCATTTTGGAACGCTCGTTCGATCACCTGCGGTGTTCCTTTGACCGCCGCAGGATCAGGTATTCCCCAATGCGCCGTCATCGGCTGGCCGGGCCACAATGGACATACTTCCTTGGCGGCGCTGTCGCAAACGGTAAAGACAAAATTGAAAGGAGGGGAACCAGGCTGCGAGAACTCATCCCAGGACTTGCTGCGCAAACCTTCGACGGGTAAGCCGGCGACCTCAAGCTGCCGGAGAGCCTCAGGCCGAACGAATCCGCTTGGATGGCTCCCCGCGCTGTAGGCGGTGAACTGTGGTCCTCCCTTGCAGTTCATGATGGCCTCCGCCATGATCGAGCGTGCAGAGTTCCCCGTGCAGAGAAACAACACGTTGTAGTGTGAATTCATAGCGTATCTCTTTCAGGGGTAAGTCCCGCTTCCTGAACCCTTGGTCGGTGGTCTTAAAATCCGCGCCTGCCTTACGCGCAGCAGCTTGGCCCACAGCAAGCCTTCCCGGTCGTGGCTGCCGGCTTGACCGCATAGACCTTCACACTTGCGGCGGCTGCATTGACATCGTAGCAAGACAAAAGAGTTGCCAGATCCTGATGGAGACTTGCTGGCTTCTCCGTCGAGCAGCAAGACTCCGCAAGAAGCTGCAGGCCATGCGACGCATCCATGGCTGGAGAGCAGCATCCGGCCTGGTTTTCGACTTTCGCATAGGCATTCAGGTCGGCTCCACTGTCCACGATCTCCACATGTTCAAAACCAGCCGCAAGTAAGCCTTCGCGATAGGCATCTATGTGAATCGCTCCCGCGATGCATCCGACATAGGCGGCCACGCTTTGCGCCACGGCCGGAGGTAACTCACCCTTGAGCGCAATGTCGCTCACCGCCAGTCGTCCGCCGGGTTTCAGAATCCGGGCAATCTCGCGAAAGACAGCGTTCTTGTCGGGAGCGAGATTAATAACACAATTGCTGATGACGCAATCAACCGATGCGTTGGGGAGAGGGATCTTGTCGATCGTGGCCAGATGAAATTCCACATTATGATAACCACCCGCCAGAGCATTGGCTCGTGCACGATCGATCATCGCGGGAGTCATGTCGATACCGATAGCGCGGCCTTTCGGCCCCACCAGTTCAGAGGCCAGGAATACGTCCAGACCCCCGCCTGAGCCGAGATCGACGATCACTTCGCCGGATCGAATCGAAGCTATCACCGTAGGATTTCCGCAGGAAAGACCCATGTTTGCTTCAGCAGGGATCGAAGAGAGCTGTTCTGGACTGTACCCAAATGCTTCAGCCACTGCTTTGATACCCGCATCTTTATTCGAGAGCGTGCTATTCGCAACGGCTGCGTACCTGGACTGCACCGATTCAAGCAACTGGTCTGTCATTATTTCTCCTCAACATATGCGCTAAAGCGACTATATTATTGCCTGGATATATTCGTCAATCCATATATAATTATTTTTATGAAGATCAAGGAGAGGAGTTTCAACGTGGAGCGCTTCTTTCAGGCTCTCGGCGACAATACACGGTTGCGGCTCCTAAATCTCATGGGAGATCAGGAAATCTGCGTCTGTTATTTCGTAGAGATTCTTGGTCAACCGCAACCCAAGATATCCCGGCACCTGGCCTACTTGCGTAGTGCCGGAATTGTCGCTGCTCGCCGGGAAGGGAAGTGGATGCACTATCGGATAGTGGTGCCTCCGAATCCCGGAGCAGCACAAGTCCTTGACCAGACTCTTGCGTGGCTCAGAGCAGAGCGAAACATGCAGGCTGATCGGGCGCGCCTGTCCAAGGCCTGTTGTAGTCCGGGGAAGTTTGCGACCCTGCAAGGCGCACCCCTGCCCATCCTGATCGACCCAATCACGGCTGTTGCATCGAGGTAACTATGTTGCCCGAGTGGCATTCGCTCCTTCCAACTCCTTTGAGCTTGAAGGTTTGAATGCTCAACAAGGGATGGTCAGCCGGGCAAAGATAATGTTCAATCGTTGAGACCGGATTTGGAGAGAATGTTCAGGATCTCAACAAGAGGAAGGTTGACCATGCGCACGCAGCCGGTATTCGTCGTTGCGGTTGCTTCGGCGTTGGCATTCTCACAGGTCACTCCTCAAAATGGCGATTGGCCGGTCTATGGCCACGATTCGGGCGGAGCTCGGCATTCTCCGCTCACCCAAATCAACACCACCAATGTAGGCCGCTTACAGCGCGCCTGGACGTATCACACAGGTGAGCAGGGCCGGTCTTTCGAAGCAACCCCTATCTTCGTTGACGACGTTCTCTACCTTCCCACGCAGAATCAGAACATCGTAGCCCTGGATCCGGAAACCGGGACGGAGATTTGGAAGTACACCAACCCTTCGCCAAGTGGTGCAGAGAGCCGTGGCGTTGCTTATTGGCCGGGCGACCGTCAGACAGCGCCCCGGATCTTGTTTGGTACCGGGGATGGCCGGTTGATCGAACTCGATGCGAAGACCGGAACACCCGTGGCTGCATTTGGCGACAACGGCACCGTCAACCTGCGTGCCGGGGTGACGGATAAATATCCAAAAGCCCATTTTTCCATCAGCTCGCCGCCGGTAATCTATCGCGATGTCGCGATCGTGGGGCCATCCACGCAGGAGTCAGGCAGTGAGGGGCCGAGCGCCGATCCGCGCGGTTTTGATGTGCGCACCGGCAAGCTTCTGTGGACCTTTCACACCGTGCCGCGGCCCGGGGAGCCGGCCAACAAGACTTGGGGACCCCAGGGATGGAGAGATCGGGCCGGCCCTAGCCAGTGGGGTCTCGATACCGTGGATACCGGGCGTGGCCTCGTCTTTCTGCCCGTTGGCAATCCCGCAGACAGCTTTTACGGCGCCGATCGCAAAGGGTCCAATCTGTACGCGAATAGTGTCATCGCCCTCGACGCGCTCACCGGCAAGCTGCGCTGGTACTACCAAATGGTCCACCACGATTTGTGGGACTACGACATGAATGCTCCTCCGGCGTTGATCGAAGTGAAACGTCACGGCAAAACCATTCCGGCTCTCGCGCAAACCAACAAGATGAGCCTGCTGTTCATCCTGGATCGAAGAACCGGCAAGCCCATCTTCGGTGTCGAAGAGCGTCCCGTTCCCCAGGGAGACACTCCCGGTGAGTGGTATTCGCCGACCCAGCCCTTTCCCCTCAAGCCGCCTCCGTTGTCTCGCATCACCATGACCAGGGAGGACGTCTCCACCCGTACCCCCGAAGCCGAGAAGTTCTGCGCCGAGTGGCTTAGCCGCCTGCGTCTTCAGGGACCATACACTCCTTTCGGCTTGACCGCTTCTCTTTCCATGCCGGGAACCATGGGGGGAGGAAACTGGGGTGGCGTCGCCTTCGATCCGCACCTGGGCTACATCTTTGTCAACACCAGCAGCCTGGGTACTGTGGGCCAAATGGCGGCGACGGCATCCGGTTCCCTTCAGCCTTATCGCAACCTGAGCGGTTACACTCGGTTCATCGATCAGGATGGTTATCCATGCCAGCGGCCTCCGTGGGGCGAACTCGCAGCGGTGAACGCCAACACCGGGGATATTGTTTGGCGAAAACCACTTGGCAGCTATGAAGAATTGGAGGCGCAAGGGCTGAAGAATGCCGGCGCCATCAACATGGGTGGTCCCATCGTGACCGCTGGAGGTTTGGTATTTATTGCCGCTACTACTGATTCGAGGTTCCGCGCCTTTGATGCGCGTTCCGGCAGTGAACTTTGGGTCACCAAGATCGACGCCAGCGGTACCACTGTCCCCATGACCTATATGGCTCGCAATGGTAAACAGTACGTCCTGGTTGCGGCCGGGGGTACCAACCGTTTCCGGATGATCGCCAACACCGCGGACCAAAAATCCGACACATTGATTGCTTTCGCCTTACCGGACAAGCAAGAGAGCGGTTCCGGCCTGCAAGCAACGTCTGTCCCAACCACCTCTTCTACGGGAGCCTCTCCCGCCGAGAAGGCCACCGCTGCCGTGGCCACTTTACCCGAAGGCGAGGGGAGGGCCACCGTCATCGCAGTCTGCACCAAATGTCATGGATCAACCGTCTTTTCGGCGCTCCGCATGAACCGCGCTTCCTGGGAAAACGAAGTCCAGGAAATGAAGGATAAGGGAGCCGTCGGAACCGATGAAGATTTCAAGCGTGTGATCGACTATTTGGCCAGGACTTTCCCTCCTCGTTAAGCTGCCATCCATCGCCTGATTTCAGAGAGTGTTGGTGTTGCCCGGCCCACTTCGGTACCCAAACACTAGTTACGGCTCGTGAATTCTCTTCAAAATGAGGTAGCGCCGCGCATCGCGTTCAGCTACATTTGGTAAATCGGACTTGATGCTCAGCCCAACGGTCTCGGAAGGCTGGTCAATGGGTCGACTTGACAGGGCGCGGAACCCAAAACGAAAAGGGAAGGGTCTGCAAAACCTTATTTGGTGGTTCAATTCCATCCCGCGCCTCCACCCCTTCCGTCTCCACCCCTTTTAAAGATGTGGTCGACGACGTACCCCGAAACTTTCCTGAATTCGATAGCGCTTGGGTAGGATGACTGTCGGCTTTCCTCCGCAAAGCCCAGCAGGCCGGGCTCGCACCACCTCGGCTCTTTATACGGGAAAGTCCTTGTACGAAGGGCATGGCTTTACCCGTGCCGCAGAGTTTCTACATTCCAAAAGAGGATGGATAGATCGAAATCTGCGGAATGTGCGAATTTTTCGTGAGTCACGGCTCTGATGCTTTGTATCAGGGCACGACTTCAGTCGTGCCGAAAATTCCACGACGCTACACGGCTTTAGCCGCTGAGGTACGTTTTTCGAGACCGTACGGTTGCCACGAGCAGTTCCAGTGCAATTTCATTCTCGTACAGTGCGCCTTAAAATCGATTGCTGTGAGCCGATCTATTCGACGCACCAATAACGATGCGGCTTATGTCCTCTGGCATCTGCGCGCTGCGTTCACTAACAATAATAAGCGTTGCTGAACGTATAGTAAGTTGTGCTGCGCAGCGATTACCTCTTGAGTAATACATTGAAGTACTAAGTTACTCGAAAGTGTGATGATAAATTCCCGGCCGCCACGTATGCTCTGTAACCAGCCCCAATCCCCGAGGCATCTGTGTCATGGATGCTCTCGCGAACGGGACTCTGAGTGGAATCGGAAGATTGACTGCTTGTAACTTATAACCGCACATGGATCGCACGCAACGACTTGCTCGTTTTTGCAACACTTTGATTTTTACGCTCACTATGCCGATTGTTGTGATAGATAGCGCGAAACCAAAATGAAAAGAGAAGGCTCTGCGAAGGCATTCACGGATGGTTCAATTCCGTGTCGCGCCTCAACCCCTCTGCATGCCTATCGCGGCTCCGAGCTCCGGGATGGGCAAAAGGGTTTCTACCTCCCCTCTAAGCGTCGTAGCCTGGAGTCAGCAAGAGTTATCGTCGTAGTCGTGGACGACAATCTTCGAGTCTTGAAGGCACTGGGTGATCTTCTCAGTTCGGCAGGATATGACGTCCGCCTGTTTTCCTCCGGCGTGGAGTTTCTCGCCAATCCTGACATCCGGAATACTCGATGCCTTATTTCCGGCATCAGTATGTCGGGCATGAACGGGATAGACCTGTTGCGCCGAATCAAAGCGCAGGGGATAGAAGTGCCCTGCATCCTCCTCACGGGTCACGATGATACTGACACTGTGCTCTTTTGCCGCACAGAGGGCGCGCGATTCCTCCTTCCGAAGCCGATCATCGGGCCAGAACTGCTGGCTGCCGTCTCGCTCGTCACAAATTGTCTAAGCTTTTCCCGGCGGATAGGCTTTGTTGACGCCCTCCGATCCGCTGTGAGCCGTGCCGGCGCTTTCTCGGGCCGGCCACTCGTTTCGCGTGCCTGCTCAGCGTTGTTTGGGAGCGCGAAGACCCCGCGCATTGTCAGAAGTCGCGCCGATAGCGACCTCCATACTGTGGCGTGATCCTCACAAATTTGCCCCCAACCGTGCTGCACCTGACACACGCCAGATCCGCTCGGCCAGGAAAAATGCCATGTTTTCCACAGTTCCGGCTTCCTTGAATCGTTGGAGCTCAACCCTGGGCGAGTGCAAAACTGCCCAATTCTTGGCCCAATGTGGCACCAGAAAGTGAAATCTTACGACGGAAGCGGCATGGTCGCATCCTCCGGCAGGCATAAGATGGAAGCCTGGAGATCTGCAGATGCGATACAAGAAGATCAATGTCGAATTGATGGTCCTCGCCGATGAGGCCGAGCTCGTCGTTGCGGAGCTGAATTCGGCCCTCGACCGCCTGGAAGAGAAGCACACGCTTTTTGGTGGTGGGATCGAGACCGTCACTTTCGAGCACCGTGGCACACGCAAGAAATCGGCACTCGCTCATACCATGGCTGCAGGTGAGACGGTCGCTGGTGCTCTCAGGGCTGCACGCGAGAGCGTGAATGTTGCCCTGCGCGCGATCATTTAGCAGAGAACCGTCCTGGCGAAATGAGGACCGTGCGACTGAGAACCTGCAGAAGCTACCCCGGATACGCCCCCGTAATGTAGCCCTGCAGTTCTTGGATGGTTTGCGCCTGATCCGAGATCACCCATTTCACCAGGTCGCCAATCGAAATTACACCCACCACAGTCTCCTCCATCAGCACCGGCAGGTGGCGAAAACGGTGTTGCGTCATAATGCTCATGCATTCATCCACGGTGTGTTGGGGACTTACAAAGAATACCGGGCTGGTCATGATCTGGTGGACCTGGGTTTCTCTGGAAGACTGGCCGATCAGGATCCCCTTGCGCGCATAGTCACGCTCCGACAGAATTCCGACCAGTCGTTGATTCGACAGGACCAGCAGGGCACCGACATCGTGCTCGGCCATCTTCTCCAACGCTTCGTAGACTGTCTGATCGGGTGCTATCGAAACAACCCGGTTTTTCTCCTTGCTTTTGAGCACCACTCCCAGCGTGTCGGAGATTCTCATCAAACCCTCCTGACCCTTCCTTCCTGACCCTTGCTAGCCGCGGAGTATCCCATCCATGTCAAATACCTTGTCGCCCTGAGCCCTCATCTGCGAGCCGGTCGGGCCGCGATAGAACCCCTCCCGAATCCGGCATGTGGACAATAATATAGTCCTTCCCGATTGCCCAGGAACAGTGCAAGAGCGAATTGCGCCTCGACCACGACGGAAAAACGGGCCTGCGGGTAAATTTTCACCCAGATAGCTGCCCGCCGGGCAAAAAATGAGGCTTTCCCCAGGAACCCCCATTTCGATCTTGCTTTGTTGCTTTTTGAAAATGCGGCGCACAGCCTGTTTCCTGTCGAGATGGTTTTAGCGGAGCGACCCGTGCGGTATCCTCGACGGATGGTCTTGCTACGTAACCAATCCGCGATGAGACGATTAGAGACGAGACGATTAGAAATTTGTGCAGCCGTTGCCCTGATCGTTTTCGCGGTTGCGCTTCCATCGTCGCTCGCGCAGAAAATAGCAGCTCCGGTCCCGTCCCTGCGCGTCTATCTTTTCGACTGCGGCCTCATCAAAGGGGAAGACCCGGTAGCATACGGACTGAACAAAGGCGACGTGAAGAACACCGACATGGTGGTGCCGTGTTACTTGATCGTTCATCCCAAAGGAACCCTGATGTGGAATGTCGGCTTAATTCCCGATAGCGCGTTCAAGGGAGATAAGCCGGTAAGCCGGTCCGACGGCTCCGAAAGCGAAAGTTCCCCGAAGCCATTGTTGCCGCAACTGGCCGCCCTTGGCTATCCGCCGGAGAACATCACCTACGTCGCTTTTTCGCATTATCATTTCGACCACACGGCGAATGCGAACGCGTTCGCCAGGTCCACATGGCTGGTCCACGCAGCGGAACGCGATGCGATGTTTGCGGCCAGTCCCGAGCACCAGGCCGCTTACAGCCGGCTTCGCACCAGTAAGACGGTGATCCTCCCAAACACCGACTACGATGTGTTTGGCGATGGCACCGTCATCATCAAATACACTCCAGGTCATACGCCCGGCCACCAGGTTTTGGCATTGAAGCTGCCCCGGACCGGACCGGTCCTGATCGCAGGCGATTTATGGCACTATGCGGCAGAGCGGAAAGGTTCGAAGCCGCCTGAATCTGAGGCCAATAAGGAACAAACGATTGCCAGTCGCGCGGCGATGGAAGCATACCTCAAGCAGAGCGGAGCGCAGCTTTGGATCGAGCACGATCCACAAACCTTCAGTCGGCTCAAGAAAGCTCCTGATTATATCGACTAGCCTGGATGGTCCGAAGCTACTGATGGAACCATTTGACCGGGCTTTTCGTAACCAAGAGGAGATGGGGCAAATCTACAACTGGTCATGGGTTCAGGCGCAGGTTGCGCAGATCGTCGAGGTCTGGGATCGGGGCGCGACACCGTCAGCACCAAATGGCCCGCAGTACAGTCCGAAAGTACAACAGAAGCGAGAACAAGCCTACGACCAGGCGTTGTGCGATGTTGAGCGCGAGCTGAGGAGAGCCCCACTGACCAAAGCGGAGCGCATCAATACACAGGATCGAATCGTAGCCGCCTTCGCTCGATTTTCTGCCGCTGCCCTGGATCTGGAGGACGAAACGGTCAGGATCCTGACGGAGGATTTCTTGCCCGTGGGTTCGAAGCTTGCGCGGTGGGCGAGACAGTTTGACGAAAGCTTGAGCATGACCGACATCATTCAGGCATGCCGCAATGCCTGGACTGCTTGCGGATTGCAGCCGCTGCTTGGCGAGCGCGTGAGACTTACGCCGTCCATCTTGGGATACAGCCTCCTGTATCCGTATAGCGACAATTATCTGGATCGTGAAGACATCTCCGCTGAAACGAAGCTCAGGTTCAGTGAGCGCTTTCGGTATCGATTGTGTGGCGAGAGACTTTCCGCTCACAACTATCGCGAGGCCGCGTTATGGACCTTGGTCAGATTAATCGAAGAACAATATCCTCGCGCTCGTTATCCCCAGGTCTTTGACTGCCTATTGGCGATTCACCGCGCACAAGAGGAGAGTATCGCGCAACTGAGGAGGGGTAACCATCCCGTTGACGTCGAGCTTATGCGGATGAGCTGCGCGAAAGGTGGTAGTTCTGTGCTGGCGGACGCTTGCCTGGCTCATGGCTGCCTTAGCGGGGAAGAAAGCCTATTTGCGTTTGAATGGGGTGTGCTGCTTCAGCTGGGAGACGATTTGCAGGATGTGCGTGAGGATATCCGGCGTGGTTCACTCACCCTGTTCTCTCGCGCCGCTGTGCTCGGTGGCCCACTGGACGCCCTCGTGATTCAGCTTCTGAACTTCAGCGAGCACGTAGCGGCCCGGATGGATCACTTGCCTAATGGCACTGAGATGCTCAAGAAACTCCTGAGGATGAGCTGGCGGTCGCTCATCATCGGGGCGATCGCCAACTCACATGAGTTTTTCTCTCCACGATTCGTGGAAGAAGCGGAACGCTGGTCTCCGTTTCGTTTTGAATTTCTCCGGGCGCGAAACGAGAGATTGACAACTCGGCAAGGCCTGTATGCGACTCTTTTCGAGGCCTTCCTTGAACCGCGCGAAAGCAATGACGGCGAACTTCCAATGCCCCAAAATCGAAACGTTTCTCACCCGGACGGAAGTGAGCCTCCGGCGCATATGACGGCCCATCCTTAGTCAAAAGTTACCCAGTGACGGTATCGGTCACATCTAACCGAACGGCGCTCTTGAGCAGTGGGACCTTGTAATAGTCCACATTGGCCGCAGCGCCATCAAGAGTCATGATTGCGAAGCAATTGTCATATTGCGTCCCGTTGTCGCCTAAGACTCCTTGGGAGTTCCACGTAGGCAGTGTCGCGCCCGGGCAAGTCTGCAGTCCGTTTCCGGCAATGTACTTCTGTTGATTCGTAAACACAGGAACCGCAGAAGCGCCCAGGCAGCGCCCGCGCTTCAATCCCAGATAGGAATCGTAAATAGCAAGGGTATGCTCATGCCCCCAAAACCACCATTCGATGTTGGGAAGAACCGGCTGAAAAATCGCAAGCAAATTGGGATTGTATGCACAATCCTGGCCAGCATTCTTGCCCACCGGTCCAAATGGCGAGAACAACTGGTGATGAGAAAGGAGCACTGTCTTGCGTTTGCCGGCTTGCTGTATTTTTTGCAGTTGCCAGTTAGTCTCAGACCAACTGCCCGCCGTCACCAGGTTGGTCATGTTGCTTGAAACTGTCCCCGGATCACTGTCATTGTGCCCCGTATCCATCGCAAGGAATTGCCAATCATCGTTTTGCAGGCAGAAATAGCTGGACTGCTGGCCAATCCGGTCCAATAACCAGTAATATCCAGTGCCGCCGGAGTACATGTCGTGATTTCCGCACAGGGAATAGAGTGAAACGCTGTCACCCAGAACGACCCGGCATATATCCAAAAAATTGTTATGGGCTTCACTCTGCGTGCAGGCGTAATAAACGTCGCCGAGGTGAATCAAAACATCAGGCCTGAAGCTGGCAACCTGCTGCAACACGTTAATCGCAACTGCATCGCCTGTACCCCAGTCGCCGATGATGGCAAGCCTCTTTCTCGTACCCAGATGGATGACCACGTCCTTATTCGGCCGGTACGGCAACGTAGTGTGCAGCGCTTTGTATGCCAGGAAGGTGGTGACGCATTCCGCCCAACCAGTTGTATCGCAGACCGAATACTTTAGTTCTCCCGCAAGCTCTTTTGCCCGGGCTTGGTTGCCCGTCATCTCTGCCCATAGAAATTCCGCCGCGGCTTTTGCGCAAGCCGCTGCACTCTGAACCGTTGACCCTGGGCCCGTCGCGGCCTTGGGTGCATTGAAAAGGTTCGCCGGGGTAGGATCTTTAGCCACCGCCGTCGCCAGCAAGTGGGCAGGGGCCATCAAATCTGCCACCTGTATCGATGCAGCAGCAGGCGCAACATTCGGCATCGCCGCCGCAGCCATACGGCTTTGCACGGATTGCCGGCGCCGGTGTACCTCAGCAACCGATGCTTGCCACAGTGATAGTATCGGATTACGAAATGAATAGTCTTGGAACATGCAAGCCACTCTCTGATCTTTTCGCCGACGGCCACGACAATACTACCATCGCAGGTACGAGCTGGTAGGCCCAGACGGGTAGGTGCGGGCTGATCTCTACAGGCGGTACCACGGGCTCGTAGGTACGGGCCTTAGAGCCTGCGTGAGATCTGCATTTAGGTTTTGGTATCAGGGCACGGCTTCAGCCGTGCCGTAAAAGTCAGGGCTGTTGAGGCCTTTAGGCCCTGGGGTACGTCTTTCTCTCCCCGAAGGGTACGGCTGGTATGTACGGGCTTCAGCCCGTACATACAGGAAACAAAACGATGGCTCTTTGGCCCCCGAGGGCTGCGTCTTCCCCAGAGCGTCGCAGTGCTCTCAAGACCGTTGCGTGAGAGCAAATCTCTCCAACTATTCAAAAAACAAATCAGCGTCACTCGCGCGGAGCGTTACCCCGCGAATCTATCGGTCGCTGCGACCAGGGCCCGGCTATTCGCTGGTTCTGATGCGCTGTGGCCGCCGTCGGCCGTGATGATGAGGTCAGCCTCGGGCCACACACGGTGCAGTGCCCACGCGCTCTCCATAGGGCACACAACATCATAACGGCCCTGCACAATCACCCCGGGAATATGGCGAATCCGCGTCGCCTCGCGGAGCAACTGATCATCAGTTTTAAGAAAGCCCTTATTGGTAAAGTAGTGAGCCTCAATACGCGCGAAAGCGAGCGCGAACTCATCCTCTTCATAGTGGCTGGTAAATGTGGCATCGGGCAGGAGCTTCGAGGTAGCGCCTTCCCATCCGCTCCAGATCTTCGCCGCGGTGAGCCGTTCAGCGGGATCCTCGCTCGTCAGGCGCCGGTAGTAGGCCGCAAGCAGGTCGCCGCGTTCACTCTCTGGAATATGGGAAAGGTACGGCTCCCATGCGTCCGGAAATAGAACGGAAGCACCGTGCTGGTAAAACCAGTCGATCTCCTGCTTCCGGAGGAGGAAGATGCCGCGCAGTATGAGTTCGGTAACCCGTTCAGGGTGCGCCTCGGAATAAGCCAGACCAAGCGTAGAACCCCACGATCCGCCGAATACCAGCCATCGCTCAATACCCATGTGCTCGCGGATTTTCTCGATATCGGCGACCAGGTCCCACGTCGTGTTGGCTTCAAGAGACGCGTACGGAGTGCTCTTGCCGCAGCCACGTTGGTCGAAGTTGACGATGCGATATTTGCCAGGGTGGAAGAATCGGCGTTGTTTGGCATCGGAGCCGCCACCGGGGCCGCCGTGCAGAAACACCACCGGCTTACCCGAGGGGTTACCACTTATCTCGAAGTAGATCTCGTGGATCGGTGACACTTGTAGTCGGCCCGTGCTGTACGGCTCGATAGGAGGGTAGAGCCATGTGACAGGATCCTTCATCATGGCTACTGGGAGCGTGTGGTTGGTCATCCTCGGCAGTATATCTCTGCGATACTGCAAATCGTCACGAGCAATCTGCCCCAGCGCTGCACCTCTCGGCAACGTCGCCATCGGCCGGCAGTTCCGCCATCGGCCGCCGCTCCTCGTTCCGCATTGCGTGCTCCGAGATAGACGACAAATCCATCTCGCGCCACAGGCTGCTGAAAAACTCTCTATTTGAAGGGTACGGCCTTTAGGCCGTACATAATTACTTTGAAATGAATGCGGCTTTAGCCGCTGAGGGTACGATTTTCCCGCAGGAGACTTTTTCCCGCAGCCTCGCCTTGGCCCGGGGCAATGGCCTTGCCGATCCCTTGCTCGCTCCGGTTACGAGGACATTGTCCACGATGGTTATCCACAATTATCCGTCTAGGTTGTCGTGTCAACCTATCCCTGATAACCTTTCTCCTAACCATGTCGATCAAACCGCTATCCCCTCACGAGCTCCGCGTCTGGCATGCCTTTAAGCTCATGGGCGAAGACGTAATGGCCCGGGTCGGGCGCGATATCGCAGCAGCGACCGGCCTTTCAGGCCCGGATTTTGGAATCCTTTCCCGCCTCGCCGGTTGTGGCAAAGGGGAGATGCGTCAACAGACGTTGGCCGAATCCATGGGTTGGGACAAAAGCCGGCTGTCTCACCAACTCACCCGGATGCAGGAAAGAAAGCTCATCGAGCGGCGTGAGGCCGGGAAGCGCGTCGTGATCGTAGTGCTCACCAGGCACGGGCGTGAGAAGCTGGAGACTGCGCGGCCTATTCATGCAGGATCCGTGAGGCGGAATCTACTCTCCCGCCTCAGTCCCGAACAGATCGAAACCATCGTCCGCGTAAGCAACATTCTCGGCGAAGACGATGAGTGATCGATCCGCTTCGACTACGAGTCACCTATAGCAACAGCCGGGAAACCAGAGAGGCCATATACACGCCTTCTGAGCGGCGTGCCCAATCGTACATCCAGCCGGAGCTAAGCCGGTGCGCGCGCTGAAGTAATCGCCCTTGGTTGAAAAGTGAGGTCCTCCACAAAAGGATAGGACGGTTTGCGAAACTTGTTCTTCGGTAAATGAACGATATCCTGATTGATCGCCCCATCAGAGAGAGCCATCAAACTCGGATTCGCCAGGGGTGCCAGCTCCGGTGAGAGATATCCCGACTTTACGACGATGATCTTGTACGACGACGGCTGAAGTCCCAAACGGGTGAAATCCACAATGTCATGGTACGGCCGTCTCTGCGCGGATAGCACCAGCGTGACCCCTTCGATTTGCACCACCGCTTCGCGCAGTTGCGCCGCGGATGCGGGCAGAAGAAAAATCACCTTGGCATTTACCTTGACTGGCGTGCTTCCCAGCGGGTCGAGCGTCGCGCCGATCGAGAGCGGGAGCGTCGCGCCGATGCCGGCCCGGTAACAGGCATCGGTGGCCGGCTTATCGGTAATCCCGGCAAAAACCACGTTCTGCGCCTTGAAGTGCAGCAGCCTATCCAGCACTTCCGCTTGATCGCCGTTACCGCCGCCCGTAGGGTTGTCGCCCGAATCAGCCACAATGGCAGGGTGAGTTTTCACCTTCATGGCTTTCTCAATACACTCGTCGATGGTCCCGGTCTCGGTACCGAACTTGAACTCCTTGCGGGCGTTCCAGTATTGCTGGGCCAGATCGGTAGCAATCTTCTTCTCCGTGGCCGGAGCAGTGCCCGTGACCACGGCACTCGCCGTCGAGCGTGGTTCGTCCGCCCAAACATACCCGACCAGCAGCGACACGTCGAGAATCCCCGGCTCCTCGTTCAGCTTGGGTAATTGCGCCCAGAGCCGTTTGCCTGGTTCCCAATCCGTGCTGCTCCGTTCGCCTGGCATCAGTACCGGGATGGGCGCCCACACCAGCGTCGGGCGGATGTGCAGCTTGAGGCAATGCAACAGCATGCCGCACGCGCGCTGTAGGGTTTGCTCCTGGTCGACGTGCGGCGCGGTACGGAAGGCAGAAAGCATATCGATGTTATCGATCACCCGCTGGCTCACATTTCCGTGAAGATCGTACGACGCTGACATCAGGCAATCCGGACCGACGACCGTTCGCGCAGATTCCATCCAGTCGCCTTCCGCATCCTGCATCCCCTCCACAAACATCGCGCCGTGCATCGGCAGAAACAGCCCATCAAGCGGCAACAGGGCCTTGAGCTTTTCCAGAAATTCGGCCTTGATCGTCGAGTAGGTCGCCGTCTCGACCGGGCCCCCAGGGACTGCCGTCGCAACCAGCGTCGGCAGGAACGGCACCGGATAGTTCTTGAGAAAGGCAAAACGCTTCGACTCCGTGAGCTCTTTGCCTCTCAGAATCGTAAAGTCTTCCATCCGGGCCCGGATGCGGCTGTAGGTGCTGCATTCAATGCCAATGCCGCCGTAAGCAACGCGTGGCTGCTTTCCATCTGCGAAAGCACCGGCGAAACCGCGGCCCGAGAGCGAGGTGACTACAGCCACGGCTGATGCGCCCTTTAGGAAGAACCTTCTTCGCATGCAATCAAGCTCCGGGGAATCTTGAGAAAAAAAGGGGTCAGACCCGTCATCCGGATCCGCCCCCTTTGCGTTGCGGTTTAGAAGTACACCTTGCCGGCGAACTGAATGATCCGTGGGTTGTAGGCATTTTCCGTGCTCGAAATTTTGCCGTTCGCCGCATTACCAAGAGAAGCGGTTGGAAAGGCAAACTGCGCCGTGTTCAGAACGTTGAAAGCCTCCGCGCGAAATTCAAACTTGAACTGCTCTGTCACGTCGAAGGTCTTGAACAGGGAAAGATCAACTCGTTGCAGACCCGGGCCACGGATCTGATTGCGATGTTCATCCCCGATCGTTCCCGGCGCCTGCGCCTCGAACGCTGCGGTGTTGAACCATTGCGTGACCGAGCGATGCGCGGGCTTGAGGCTCGCAATCTGATTGGGGCGATCGGAGTTGGTTGTGGCGGGTCGCGTTCCACCAACATTATTGAGGTTTGTTTCCGAGAAGGGCAACCCGGTGTTCCAGGAGACCAGACCGTTCGCCTGCCAGCCCTTGCCCACGATACTCTTGATCCCCGTCAGACTATTGCCAAAGGGTAGAGCGTAGTTGAAGGTTCCCGTAAAGCGGTGACGGACATCCAGGTTTGAGTTGCCATACTCCACCGTGCGTACCTGCGACGGGACCGACCCGAAGCCGTCACCAGCATCGTTGCTGATCGCCTCAGAGTCATCCAACCCGTGGGCGTAGGCGTAGTTGAAAGAGAGATCCAGGCCGTTGGTCAGCCGCCGCTTGGCAACCAGTTGCACACCGTTGTACGATCCGTTTCCCAGCGAGGTGAACAGGGGAATGGTGGTGACGTTGGGCGCCGTGGCGGCGTATGTGCGTAACCCCGAACCGCCCGCGACCCCTGTGTTTGCTGCGAACGTGTTTGCATCCGGCAGGTAGTAAGCCATTCTGCGGCCGAGCTCGCCAACGTAGGTGAGGCTCACCACGGTTGCCCCAAATTCACGCTCTGCCGCCAGGTTGAACTGCTCCAGGTAGGTCGACTTGAAGTGCGGGTCCAGCGCAGCACTCACAGAACCCGAGGGGTTGGTGGCGCTCCGTGGGGTGGGGAGGGGCAGCCCGCTTGCCAGGTGGGAGTAGGTGTTGCTGCATCCCGTAGACGTGCCCACCCCCGGCACCGTCGCACACGGACCATAGGAACCCGTGAATGGCTGGTTGACCAGCGCGGATCCTGAGGTCAGGTTTTCGGGTGCGTAGCTCATGCCAAAGCCCCCGCGAATCACAGTCTTTGGCAGCACCGTAAAGGCAAACCCTACCCGCGGCGCAATATTCGTGTAGTCCGGTCGCACGTTGCCATACTTATTGACACCTGGCGTTCCGGCAACCACGATGGTTCCAATATCGGTATCAAAGTTAGAGAGGTAGTCGTCGATCTCCGTATAGGGCTGGTAGTAGTCCCAACGAACGCCCAGGTTAAGCGTCAGCCGCGAAGTTGCACGCCAGTCATCCTGGACGAAGGCATGCGGCTCGTAGCTTCGATTGTGGGGCGTGATCAGGATCGCATTGCGCGCCACGCTGGTAAATGTCCCGGTGAGAAGATCCGCAAACGTGGCGATGGTCCATGTACCTGCGGCTGAGTCTGTTTGCGTAGAGGTGTCCTGCCTGCGAATCACCCCGGCTCCGAACTTGATGCTGTGTTTGCCGTGATTCCAGTTGAGCGTTCCCACATACTGCCAGGTATTCTCGAGATAGATAATCGGTGGGTGGAATCCGAGGGTCGTTCCCCCCAGGCTGATCGTGATGGGCGCCAGTTCGTTGGTGCGGTTGTTGATGTTGATGTTCGGTTGGCCGAATGCCGCATTGACCGCCTGGCCGAAGCCGGGCGGGTCCTGGGCAGTGTGCAGCAGGGTGTACCCGGCCTTCAGTTCCAGCAGAGTATTTGGATTGAAGGTGTGGATGTAGTCCAACTGCGCCTGGTGGGCATTGCTGAACGCCGGACCCGGATAGCTGCCCAGATTTCCCCCTGGAGAGACCGAAAGTCCAGCCGCAGAAACCGTTGGGAAAAGGCCGCCGATGTTTGTGCTCACCGCGTTATAGGTATAGCGAACGAAGAAAATGTCCCCGTTGTTGAAGTGATGGTCCACGCGGCCGTCCGCTGTGGTGGCGTTCTGAGCATAGGATGGCGCAACCGTGTAGTTGTTGCTGAGGGCCGTGCTGGTCGGTAGCGGGAACAGGTTGAAGTACTGCAGGCCAACTTTATCGAATGTGGTAGGGTCCACGACACGATTGATCGACGGGTTGTCGGTGAAGTTTCCCGGGTTTGATCGTTCGAAAGCAGTGGGCACCGTAGTCTGGGTCGGATTTTGTCCTTTGACCAGGCGAAAGCCCTCGTAGTCACCGAAGAAGAAGGTCTTGTCCCGCTGTATAGGGCCGCCGAGGCTGCCGCCGAACTGATTCTGGTTCCACTTCGGCTTGGGAATCACTGCGCCAAACTTGTACGGATTCGCATCGAGCACTGTGTTGCGGAAGAACTCGTAAGCCGAACCATGGAAAACATTCGTTCCCGATTTCGTGATTACGTTGATGATGGCGCCGGCAGACCGGCCCACCTCAGCCGTGAACGTGTTCGTCTGCACATTCACTTCTTGAATAGATTCCACCGATGGACGAACACCGATGGAGCCGATGACCCGTTCGTTGTTATCCATGCCGTCGATCAGCTGATTATTGATCACGTCCGCCTGGCCATTGATGGAAACAGACGAGGTCTGGCGGCGATCATCAGGACGGTTCCCGCTGGCGAGTCCGTTGTTCAATCCCTCGGTGGCTCCAGGGACCACCTGCACCAGATTGATATAGTTACGGCCGTTCAACGGAAGATCCTGCGTAGCCTCATTGGTTATCGTGGTGGCCAGCACCGAGCTGTCAGATTGCAGCACCGGCGCTTGAGCTTCTACCTGGACCGTTTGATCCTCCGCGCCAACCTGCAACGTAGAATCCTGGCGCGCACGATCACCGGCCGCAAGGCTGAACGTGTTGATCGTAGACTTCTTAAAGCCAGAACGGCTAATTACCAGGGAATAGCGATTTGGCTTCAGCAAGGTGAAGGTGTACTGCCCGGAATCGCCCGTGACCACGGTTCGCTTCTCATGCGTGTCCATGTTGGTCAGTTCCACCGTCGCGCCGGGTATTGCCGATCCGGTCGAATCCACCACCGTGCCGACCACGTCCCCTGTTGTGGCCTGTGCATGTGCGCGTGACGCAACCAGGCTACTTGTCAGGACCACTCCCGCAACCACAGCGACCCGAAGGAATCGCGCAAGCCGGAGGGTCGGCAAGGGAAGAGCTTTCCTCCGCAACTGACTCACATCTCTGCCAGGAAACAGCCTGGATAGCGTTAGGCTCATCGTGATCTCCTTACTTCAAATTGAGTAGAGGCTCCGCAAAGCATCCGCTCACCAGCAAGGGAGAACGCACGGCATTCTGAAAAGTAAACAAAATTAAATTGAGCGACGTTCGTACCCAGTGGCCGGTATCCGCTGCGTGCCAACCCATGCACGTAGCATCGGGGCGTTCGAAATGCCATCCGCGATTTGATTCGCCACGACGGAATGCTTTCGATGAATCTGCGATCCTTCATCGTCGGCAAGCCGGAGATTGGTGAATGCTCCGGCTGCTGCAAACCTTTCCTTAGCAGCGTCCGCCGGGGTCCCGTCGAACCATGTCCAGGGCCTCTGCTCCTTGTCTCCATCAGGGCGGGAGTAAGGGCATCTTTCCGTTCTGGTGCGTCGAAGAACTCTCTTGTTCCAAACTGCGTGAAAACCCAGCGACAGAAAAACCAGCTACAGGCGAAACCAGGCCCATGAACAGGGCCGTGTTTGCAATCATCACATGACAGGCAATGAAAAGGCCAGTAACAAAAACAGGAACTGACTTCTGCGGGTTGCAGCCAAAGTGACAGTCCGATGCCTGGCAAGGCACTCTTGTAGCATTGACTTGCTCAAAACATACTTTGGCGATTTCATAAAGAAGACTGAGACAGTCGCCGGTCGACTTTTAAATTGTCCCAGTCTGGCTATGCAAGCAGTCTGAACCGTAGAACCATCCAACTACTCAGACCGTATGCCTCTGTCGGATTTATCGATGCAGCGTGGTGCACGCACCGTTTCAAGATCAGACTTGTCCAAATTAGCTTTTTCGATCGCCTGATTTGGACAGCACTTGGAGAAAACAAACAAGGCAACACCGTGCATCGGGATAAGTCCCGGGTCGCCCGGACGACGAGAATAGCCCAGCACGCAGTGCTGGGTATACGTTCCTGGCAAGACCAGTCCCGCAGGGACGGCTGAAACTCATCCATCGCGCTCCGATCGCCGGGGAATTTAGCCCCTGAGGTACGCTCCCTATTAACAGCCTCATCTAGCTGTTGTCATCGGATCAGTCAGGAAGACTCCGTGCTAGGATTTCGTGGCACCAGACGAAGCTTCTTGACGCACTTGAACGACTACCGTGAGAGGAACCGTACATGAAGAAAAGAACTGTATTTCGATCTGCCCGCATCTTCGACGGCGAATCGGAAACCCTGCGAACCGGTCAAAACTTGGTTGTCGAGGGCGATCGAATCAGCGAGATCTCCGAAAGCCCCTTACGAGATGACGACGTGGTCGTGGACTGCGGCGGGCGTGTCCTGATGCCAGGGCTGATCGATGCGCACGTTCACGTCTATGCGGCCGGGCTGAACATCATCAGGGTTGCGCAATCGCCCATGTCCTATCTGGCGCACTTCGCCGCGCGCTTTCTCTCTGCGAGCCTCGATCGTGGCTTCACCACCCTTCGCGACGTCGGGGGCGCCGACATTGGCTTGGCCTTGGCCATCAAAGATGGCTTACTTGGGACAGTGCCCAGGCTGTTTTACGGTGGTCGCATTATCTCCCAGACCGGCGGCCATGGTGACTTCCGTCCTGGAGACCACTCGCTCGAAACCGGACACTACTGCGGTTGTTCGTATCACGCCGACCAGTTGGCAGTAATTGCAGATGGCGCCGACGCGGTGCGCAAAGCTGTGCGCGAGGAACTGCGGCGCGGGGCTTCGCATATCAAGATCATGGCGTCAGGAGGTGTCGCGTCACCCACCGATCCGCTCGACCGCTGCCAGTACTCCGATGACGAGATTCGCGCTGCCGTCGAAGAGGCTGATCGTGCCGGTTGTTACGTTGCTGCGCACTGTCATCCCAAAGAAGCCGTCCGTCGTGCTGCGGCACTCGGCGTGAAATCAATCGAACATGCCACACTCATCGATCAGCCGACCGCCGACTATGTCGCTAAGAAAGGTGCATTCACGGTGCCCACGATGGCGATTATGGTTGGCCTTCTTGAGGAGGGCGAAAAGCTCGGACTTCCTGCGGCCAGCCTGGAAAAATTGAAACGCTTTGGCGATTCCACGTTCTTGACTCTTGACATGATGAAGCGGGCGGGGGTCAGAATGGGATTCGGTACCGACCTGCTCGGCAGTCTACACGTGCGACAAAGCACCGAGTTCACCCTGCGTGCGCGCGTGCTGCTGCCGATCGATGTGCTTCGTTCGGTCTGTGCCATCAATGCGGAGTTACTTGGACAATCGGGAAACCTCGGCTGTATTCGCCCAGGAGCCGCGGCAGACATCCTGGTGGTAGATGGCAACCCTCTGGAAGACATCTCGACCCTTGGATCCGGTGGCGACCGCCTTTCGATAGTCATGAAGGACGGCTGTTTTCACAAACGGACGATTTGAATCCTATTGAGCATTAGCCACGTAGCGCTGGTACTCCCGGAGGCTCCCTGATGAGGCGAAGAGATTTTCTGATGTCTCTGCCGCTGGCCGTTCTGATGCCGCAATTACGCTCCGCGGCCCAGCTAAAAATCACCGGCATTCGGATCGTGCATCTGAAGGTCCTTCGCGAGACTGGCAAGATGGAAGCGGCGTGGGATCCGGGAACCGTAACTACATGGCGCATCGGCGGCGGATCGATCGTCGAGATTCAAACCGATCAGGGACTTTCGGGCATCGGGCCGGGAATCGACCCCGGTGCATTGGAGGCGGCCAAATCGCAGCTCGTCGGCAAGGACCCGTTCAGTGTCGAGCAACTGGCCGGTCCGCTACGCTACTACGCGGGTGGAAGCCCGCGTACAGTTTCAGCATTGGAAATTGCCCTGTGGGATCTTATCGGCAAGGCTGCCGGTCAACCCCTTTACAAAATCTGGGGCGCGGCCAAACAGCGGGTACCGGCGTATGCCAGCATGATCCAGCTTTCCACCCCAGAGGAAAGGGTCCGGATGGCGCTCGAGCTCAAATCGCAAGGTTGGAAGGCGATCAAGCTTCGGGCGCATTACCCAACATTAAGGCAAGACGTGCAACTGGTGGAAGCAGTACGCAAAGCGGTCGGGGATGACATGGAGATCATGGTGGACGCCAACCAGGCTCAATCCTTCGGCACCTGGCAACCGGGCGTGACGTGGGATTTTCTCCGTGCTCTCGAGACCGCGCGCGAGCTTGAGCGTTTGAACTGCGTCTGGCTGGAAGAACCCCGGCCTCGCTACGCTTTTGATGAGCTGGCCGAGCTGAGTCGCCTGGTGGGTATTCCCATCGCCGGGGGAGAGAACAATCGCGGCGTACACGAATACCGCTGGATGCTCGAACAGAATGTCTTCAGCATCCTCCAACCCGATGTGATGGTAGCTGACGGCGTCACCGGCTTTCGTGAGATCGCGGCCCTGGCCGAGGCGCACCACAAGAGAGTGATTCCCCATCACGGCGGAGGCAATCTTGGCACCATTGCCCAGCTCCACGCCATTGCCTCTTGGCCGCACGCGCCGTGGATCGAGATCCTGCACGACCCGCCGGTCGCCGCGTATACCAATGGCTTCTCCATAATGGAAAACCCCCCACTCGTCGACAAGGAAGGTTATCTTAACTTGCCGCAAGGTCCAGGCTTGGGAGTGGAGATCAATAAAGATCTGATCGCCACTTAGTCATTCAGCGTGGAATCAAATCAAACTGTTTGATCGCGATCTTCGCTCCGGTATTCGGGCGCTCGGAATCCGGAAGGAAAATGACCGTGATCTCGTCAAAATGCTGGATCTTTGGGCGGCCAGGGATAGGGAAGCTCAGCACCTCGGCCGCTGGCGAGGATTTCACCGTGAAGTGGCCCGGCTTGGTCGAAACGATTGTCTGCTGATCCAGATAAAGCGTCGGCTTTCCCAGGGAGGTCGAGTCCGTCAGCAGGACTCCAAGCGCAATAACCCCCGGTGCGTTGTCGTGATTTTCAATCGTCACCTGGATCTCGCGACAACACGCCAAAGGGATGGCAGCGGCGAGGGACTGATGCGCTTCCATGACCAGCGGAATGAAATTGATGGAACGAACATCCACGGTCAAAGGGTTTCCCCGCGCCACATGCGCCCTTGTTCCTGGGCCGTTGCCCCGCGGCTGGAAATACCAATAAGACCCATCGAAACGTATCGTCAATGGCTTGCTCGTGTTGAAGCCGCTGAACGAGTTCCTGGAGACAACCGGAGCAACAACTTTCTTCTTCTCCGTAACCGGCCAAAGGATGATGCGTTCGTATCCGAAGAAATCTGAGGCGGACTTCTCAACACCCTTCTGCTGTTGTGGAACTCTTCTTCCGGAGGATCCGCGGTCGTGGGCGAAGTAGTCCATCGCCCCGGAAGAAACCCCGCGTTGGAGCCCTAACAGCAGCAGTCCCGTCGTGATCAGAACCGCTGTCGACGTGGCCTTTGCGAGTCGCAACAAAGCGTGCCATCGATTCTCCCTGTTGCCCCATGCGGATGCGCCGCCACTCATCAGTTTCCAGGTCAGCAGGAACGCACCAAGAGCTACCAGGAAGCTGCCGGCACACAGCGAATGCCTGTGTAGCGCGAACAACCCTCCGTACCAGCAGATCGCAATGATCCAGCCATCCATCTCTCGAGGAGGGGTATCGAGGTACGCCGCAAACAGTTCTCTTTGTTTACATTTCCCGTTAAGCAGATTTGCAGAAGTGGTGGCGGTAAGCGACGGCACGATTTTGCGCAGACCGCTTGCCATCACCACCGCCGCTATCGCCGCTACCGGAACTGCGCTGATGGAGCGCTGCCGCGAGAGCAATACAACGGTAGGTACCCAAATCCAGCCGATCGCGCTCACGATTGTGAACAGGCTTAAGGAAACAGAAGATGCCATCCCCGAAGGAAACCAGAAGAACCAGGTACTGGCCGCTCCTGACAGCATAGCGACCAGGACGTAGGTGAAAGCCGTGAGAATAGCTGTCGCTGGTGAAAGGGGGTGAGGAGGCGGCCATCGGCAGACCAACCACGCGACCAGGAATGCACCCAGCGAACCGGCGACCAGGAGCACGGCCACCCGGGGCGCCGCTCTACCTTGTACCATATGAGTTCCTCTTTACTCTTCTGGACGGCCGATTCGATAATTCCGCTGCATTACATTGGGCTCGAGACCAGGCCGGAGCAATGTACCCCCGAGCAATACACCGAAGAGCAGCGTGGGCCAGCGTCCGATCGTTGCATAAGCGGTAGCATACTACATAGTATGACACTGATTTCGAGCAAAAGTTCCCACATTGCAAACCGCCGGGACTTCGGCAAACTAGTGAATGATCCCACACCGCCTTTCAGCCTCTTTTTCATGTTTTTCCGAGTTACGGCTTGTCTCTTCAAGTCACTATCTACTCCAAAGATATATTCTCGGGAGGCGCGGAAACATTCCGAAATGGCGCAGCTAAGACCTTTTGACGTATTCGAGATTCAAACCGCGATTGACGATTACGAGCGCAGACACCCACGGCGCGCAACTCCCTCGGCGGAGGTTGCTCTGGCTTGGCGTTTGGGCTGGCGCGGTCGAGATCGAGCAAGGGAGCAAAAACCACCTCGAAAACTCAAGCGGCAGCGAACGAAGTTTGAAGGCGAGGTAGGGCTTCTGCGCTGGGTCTACGAGGGCTTTCTCGTATGGTGGCTGGTGCGCTAAGCCTGTGGCCCACCCAAGCTGACGAAAATCAGCTGGTGAAGGGGACGGCCTTCAGGCCCGTCCACATAAGTGACGCGACCTTAGCTGGAAGATGAAACGACCCGGCCCGCCAGCATCCGCGTAACTTCGGCGGCAGGAAGCTCAAGACAACCGTCCGCATTTTGGCCGCACCACAGAGGCGAGAAACCGTTGTCGCCAAGACTTTCGGCCTTTGCCCGCAATGAAGTCAACATAGGCGCTGCCAATGGAAATGCGGGTACGTTCTTGTTGATCGGGCCTAGTTCCGCCACGATGCGGTTGACTATCGAACGGGCGGCCCTTCCCGAAAACAGGTTGGTGATCGCAGTGTGCCGCGCGGCCGCGCTCTTCAGGGCGGCCCGGTGAATAGGCGTCGTGGTCACCTCCGGGCACAGCAGGTAGGCCGTCCCTATCTGCACCGCAACGGCGCCGAGCGCCATCGCAGCCGCAACCCCAGCCGCATCTGCGATGCCACCCGCAGCGATGACGGGGACCCTTACCTGCTTCACGATTTGCGGCAGCAGCGCAAACGTTCCAACCTGGGTCGTCAAATCCTCTGACAGAAACATACCGCGGTGTCCACCCGCTTCAAGCCCTTGCGCAATAATGGCGTCAACGCCGTGCTCTTCCAGCCAGCAAGCTTCTTCAACCGTGGTTGCGGAAGCTAGAATCGTCGAGCCCATCGCCTTCACTTGTGCCACCAGACTGGCCGAAGGTAAGCCAAAGTGAAAGCTAACCACCGCGGGTTTGAACTGTTCCAGTAGGTCTGCCGCTTTTTCATGGAACGGAGTGCGTCCCGACCCGCTTGGATTTGGGTTGGTCGCGTTAATTCCATACTCCTCGTAATAGGGTGAGAGCGTGGCACGCCAGGCTGCCTCACGCTCGGCGTCCGGCTCGGGCTGCGTGTGGCAGAAGA
Organism: uncultured Acidobacteriaceae bacterium; assembly: GCA_963717225.1. GTDB lineage: Bacteria > Acidobacteriota > Terriglobia > Terriglobales > Acidobacteriaceae > PALSA-350. The sequence continues at coordinate 1,529,077 of CAVQWB010000019.1, forward strand.
AGTTCACGTTAAACGGCCGGTCCGTTTTCGCCCGGATCGTGGACAATTCCAAATGCGTATCCGGCAGACTCAGCATGGCGCACGGGAGCGACCCGAGGCCGCCGGCGTTGGATACCGCTATCGCCAGCGCGCTACCTTGGACGCCTGCCATTGGCGCCTGTACGATCGGTTTCTCTATTCCCAAAAGGTCCTGAAACGCTCTCATGAAAGAATCCTTGTTACGGCATTATCGCTCTCAAGATGGCTACGCCAATCGCGAATACGTTATGTGCTGCGCTCACCCTTGACCAACGAAGCATCGTCGGAAAGAGTACGGAATGTAAGCGAATATCGCAGCGTATCGAGCGGTGGAATACTATGCTCCCATTCCGTTCGAGCCTCTCCTGAGAGGACGTACATAGAACGAGGTGCCAGGGTCCTGGACACTCGTGCCCAACCTCGATCCTGAGCTCGACGAAAGCGCATCGTCGCCGGCGCTAAGAGGGAAACACCAACGATGATTCCGAATTGCGCCTTGTCTTTGTGCCAACCGATACCGGCTCCCGGCCGGTACTCGTTGACCCCGGCTTGCCGGAATTCATTCACGTTACGGCCAGCGAACTCCGCCGCTTGAGTGCGCAGTTCGTTGAGAAACGGAGGTAACTCACCTCGGCGCTCGGATCCCGGGCATGTACGGTCCCTCGGCCGACGAGGGCTGAACGTGCAGCTCTGCAAGACCCGGTCCCCTAAGGCTTCTGGTTGCGATCCCTCAACGCCTGAACCAGCATCCTTACTGCATCTTGGCTCCGGAGGAGGCTATTCGAACCTACCGTCCCATCCATGATCACGTGAGCAATTCCAAGTCACCGCTCATGCTTTGTATCAGGGCACGGCTTCAGCCGTGCCGAAAAGGGCCAGTAGGATGAGGGCTTTACCCCTGGGCTACGTCTTCCCTTTTTGTGTCTGCAAGCTCGGAATTTCAGTATGGCTTCTTTAAGTGTTTCACCCGCGGCAAGCCGGATGATCACAGTGGCACGCAAGCGCCGTCACGTTCTTTGAGTCCTGGCAGTATTGGCTACAGTACTTTTGCTTCTCTGGTGCGATACAGTTACAAGCGGGATGCGCGCACTTCTTTGGTCCGGTCATACCAGTCCTCCTTGCCTCCAGGAATCTTGCCGCTTTCACAAAAAGCAAGACTCGACTGAAGTAGTGACGCTTGAGGGCGGGATTGGGTTTTCTCGGGGCCGCGACATTTTCCCAGGAAGTTACGCTAGAGGAACAGAAACGCCCTCGGCTGTACCCGAGGATCGTCAGCCATAAGGTGCCATAGGGACTGGTTAGAACACTGACTTGGCCGAAAGGTCGGCAGACCGATTGGCGCTAAAACAGGTCACTCAAGTTACTGAAAAGTTATTAATTTATTGGTACAAGAGTCGGATACCACGATGATTGAAGTCACGGCATCGGTCGTTCGTGAATCAAAGTCCAGAGTGTGCCGAACTGATCCCGCAGTTGACTAAACCGCGACGCGAAAAAGGTTTCCTGCAAGGGCATATAAGCTTCGCCGCCCTCTACGAGCAAGCTGTAGATGCGCTCGGCACTTTCTGCAGAATCGACACTGAGGTAAAGATATGCACTGCGCATCGGCTGAAGCCGATCCGGCGGAACATCATTTCCGATCAATACAGTTCCGGCTATTTCCATGCGTGCGTGCAGAACCGGGTCCTCTCCTTCCCGGTGCGGGCTGGCTCCGGGCGCCTCGCTCTGCTTCATCAGGGTGAGTATTCTTCCCCCAAGATTCTGCTTGTAATATTGGAAAGCTTGCGCACAGTTGCCGGGAAAATTTAGGTGCGTGAAGAGTTTCATGTCATCTCCATTCAGGTGATTTGGTTTCAATACTAGGAGTCGTCAAAATTGCTTGGCTACTGCACTCGCTCCATCGCAGCAGTATGCTCATCCAGGCGCGTCAGAGTCCGCACCATCCCCTCCTGCATACCTGCCTGCAGGTGACCGTCGCGAGCTTCGCGTGACTTGTGTTGGATGGTGTGCGTAACCAGCGTTGCTGCCTGGGTCTCATCGAAAGTGACCGTGGTCAGCCATTCTGGACTTCCAAATTGGGGCATTTCATAACACTCGGTGTAAACCAGCCGATGCGGACGCACGATCTCGCGATAAGTGCCATGAAAGGGGTGATCGGATCCATCTGCCATCTGCATGACAAGGCTCCAGGAACCACCGACACGCAGATCAATCGCGCAATGCGTAATGCTTGATCCTTCGCAGCCCCACCAGTGCCTCAGGTGCTCCGGCCTCGTCCATGCCTCGAATAACATCCGCGCGCTCCGTTGGAAACGGCAAGTGAACGCGATCTCCCGTTCGGACGGAAGTGTAACCATGACTTCAACGCTTTTTCCGGTGAGCATGCTTTGCTCCTTTCTTGGTTTCTAACTGTCCCAGGTAGTCGTCCAGTCGATTCATGCTGTGTTCCCAGGACCGGCGATATTGTTCGAGCCACTCAGCAACCTGCCGCAGGGGAGCACTCTGGAGCCGGCATGGCCTCCTCTGCGCATCGCGACTTCGGCTGATCAACCCCGCGCGTTCCAGAACCTTGAGGTGTTTCGTCATGGAAGGCGCAGTAATTGGAAACGGCTCGGCGAGTTCCTTGACACTTAATTCGCCTCGAGAGAGGCGAGCGAGGATCGCGCGCCGCGTGGGGTCAGAGAGAGCTGCAAACGTCGAGCTGAGTTGGTCTGGCAATTACTTCACCATATGGCTAATTAGCCATATGGCAAAATACCGCCATCGCACAGGCTATGTCAAGCACAAACAAGACTAAAAACAGATCGAACTTGGGAATCACGGCGACCGTCGCAGGTCGCTAATTGGCTCGAGTTGCCCAGGCTAAACCATCCGGCTCACCGCCCACGTCGATGTGGCCTGTTATCTCCAGGGTTTTCAGGTCCAGCACAGCGACATAGTTATCCGGCCCGCAGGAAATGAAGGCACGGTTGCCCTCGGGATCCATCAGAATGCCTGCCGCTCCGTGGCCGATTTTCACCCGCTTGAATTCCTTACGCGCCACCGCATCGTAGATAGTGAGATCGCCATCGCCCAAACGGGAGATCAGCACCAGCTTTCCATCCGGAGTGAACTTCAGCCGGTTTGCCCCGAACGTCTTCGCATCCAGCGTGGCCGTCACCGCCCGGGTCGTGAGGTCGATCACAGACAATGTGCCATCCTGCGCATTCGCAGTCCATAGCTCGCGTCCATCCGGCGATACGTCGAAACCCTCGTCCCCTTTGCCCACCGGAATCACGGTCTGATTCCAATCCATCCGCGCTTGCGTGCCGCCGGGCGGGGGAGGCATGGCGCCCTGGGGCGGCGGCCGCATTCCCGGAGGTGGGCCATTTTGCGGAAGAGCGATCTTCTCCAGGATGCTGACCGTCGCGGAGCTAACGTTGGTGGTGTAAATCTTCTTCTCGTCCGGGGTGACGTAAATCATGTGCGTCCGATTCTGCCCGGTGCCCATGACCCAATCAATCTTGGCCGACTCGGGATTATAGCTTGCCACCACCTTTGCGCCTTCGGCGGTGAACCACACCTTCCCTCCAACGAACGTGAGTCCGTGGGGACCATTCAAGGCTCCCGTGTCGATGTCGGGGAGTGCCTTCTGACCCACCAGGTCAATCACGGAAAGCGCATGGTAACGGCCGCCGCCGTAGATCGAGACGTACGCCGTCTTCCCATCCGAGGACGCAATCACCTCGTGCGGATCCGGACCGACAGGAGCGCGTGCGACCACCCGCAGTGTGTTCGGGTCGACAATCGCAAGGGTGTGGTTGTGCTTGGAAAGCGCCAGGAGGGACCGATTTGGCGTCGACTGGGCAACCACGCCCATCGTGGCCGCGCAGAAAGCCACGCTTGAGACACCGGCGAAAAATAACTGGAGAACTTTTGATCGCATGTTGTTACTCCTTTAACTTGAATATTCATTGGGGCCCATCAAAGATCTCGGCTTTATAGTAGCCCGGCGGGACGTCTTCTCTCCGTGAAGGGTACGGCTTCAGCCCGCACATACATTGGAACAAACGACGGGCTTTACAGGCTGCGGAAGAGCTCATCTATTTGAAGGGTACGGCCTTTAGGCCGTACATAACTACTTTGAAATGAATGAGGCTTTAGCCGCTGAGGTTACGATTTTCCAGAAACCTTTTTCCGCAGCCTCTTTAGCCAATGGATGAACCAAGCCTCGTTTCCGCGGTCTTCGGCCTTGGCTACGCTGCCAGGAACCATAAGTACCTTATCGCGCTTTCCGCGCCGCATTTCGCCCAGCCACCGTGAGCAAACACGCCGCAGACACCTAAACATATTAGGGGGCGGGGGAGTTATATAAATTTGACCATCTTGATGACACAAAGGACTTACGCTGCGACTGGAGGGCAAACGTGGGAGCGGCTAGCCTCCGCGCCCCGAGCATTGCGCGCAAAAGAGACCAGGCGTATACGGATCAATTCCCCCACTCAATGCATCTAACAGGAACCGGGACTGCAGCAATCCGCCAGGTCTGGCCTCCTCTAGTCTCCAAGCCACGCTTCTCTCTCATTTCTTCAATGAAGATTACCGTCCCAGCATCAATAGGTTGACACCGCTCTCTCCAGATAGTCCACAGCTCCGAAGCGCTGGAGCATGTGCGGGACAAACCCGAGTTCGTCGTGCTTGTACCATAGACTCCTGAATGGTCTCGACGGGGAGTCATTTCTGGAATCGTTTGGGGTGCAAGTGCATCGTCGCGCAGATCATGGGTAGTTGATAGAAAATTTCACTTAACAACAACACCAGGGCTTCCGGTTTATTCCCCGGTGGCCCAAAATCTCCAGCACGCCGGCACCTTCGATTCCGCTAAGATCATATTGCAGGGGGAAGTTTTCCAGCATGTCAAAGGATGCATCTTCTAATACGCCACCTGAGAATCCAGTTGACGTAACGAATCTGCTCCTGCGCTGGAGTAAAGGGGACCGCTCAGCCCTGAAACAACTTACCCCGATTATCTATGATGACTTGCTTCGCTTGGCCAGAAGTCGACTAAGACGCGAATACGGCGACTACACGCTTGAACCCACTGGATTGGTTCACGAAGCGTATCTGCGCCTGGCCGATCAGACGAGGGTGCACGCCGAAAATCGTATGCACTTCTATGCCATCGCTGCCAACACCATGAGACGTGTGCTGATCGAGCACGCGAGAAAACGAAAAGCACAGAAGCGAGGCGGCGGTTTGAAGATTACTTTGCATCCTGAAATGAGCGTCGCCGACGAACGCCCGCCGGACTTTCTTGCCCTGGACGAATCGCTCCGCCGGTTAGCGGAAATCGACGAAAGAAAGAGTCAAGCCATCGAGCTCAAGTTTTTTGGCGGCCTGACTGTGGAAGAAATTGGTCTATTGTTGGGGATTTCGGTGGCAACTGTCGGTCGCGAACTCCGTCTGGGGCAAGCGTGGATTCGTCGGGACATGTCAGGTCACTCGAACGAGAGCAAAGATGAAAAATGATCGTTGGAGTCTGATCGAAGAAATTTTTCAGGGTGCCTTGGAACGTCCATTAGATGAGCGGATGCAATACGCAGCGCAGGCTTGCGGGAACGACAAGCAGCTACTCGGCGAAATACAGTCCCTGCTTGCGAGCGACCATGATGCTGAGGACGTGCTCCACGCTGCCATAGCGGAAAACCTCAGAGAGATCACGACAACCTACAGTCCTTCAGAGATTGGCGTGCGTCTGGGCCCTTATGTTCTGGTCCGGGAGTTAGACGGCGGAGGGATGGGTGTTGTCTATCTTGCCGTCCGGTCAGACGACCATTATTTCCAGATAGTCGCCATCAAGATGATCCGCAAAGGTCTGGATTCGCCAGACCTGGTGCAGCGGTTTCGTGTCGAGCGTCAGATTCTCGCGACTCTGAATCATCCCAACATCGGCGCGATCCTTGATGGGGGCGAGACCGAAGATGGCCGTCCATTCATTGTGATGGAGTTTGTCGAAGGGCAACCCATCACGCTCGCCAGCCGGGGCTGGTCGATCCGCGAGCGCATCGAGCTGTTTCGGTCGGTCTGTTCCGCAGTTCACTATGCTCACCAAAAGCTCATTTTGCATCGCGACATCAAACCGAGCAACGTGATGGTAACGCCGGACGGCATGGTCAAACTGATTGATTTCGGAATTTCAAAGCCTCTGGAGCCGCACCTGGTTCTAAGCGAGAACACCGCGACGGAATCCAGTTTCAGAATGATGACTCCTGACTATGCCAGCCCGGAACAACTCCAGGGCAAGCAACTCACCACCGCAACCGACATCTATTCGCTCGGTGTGCTCCTCTATGAAATCCTGACCGGCTCTCGTCCCTACACGCTTCGTAACCTTTCGCCCGCGGCGGCAGAACGAGTCGTGTGTGAGCAGAAGTGCCGGAAGCCGAGCTCGGTTCCAGATCTTGAGAGACAAATCCGGCGAGAAGTCTCAGGAGACCTGGACAGGATCGTTCTTACGGCGATGCACGTTGATCCGTCTCAACGCTACCAGTCGGTCCAGCATCTTGATGAGGATCTGCTTCGTTACCTCCAAGGGCAGCCGATCGCAGCTAAAAAGAGCTCGGTGGTCTACTTACTAAGAAAGTTTATGCAGCGCCACAAGGAGGCTATGCTGACGGCGTGCGCCCTTTTTGTAGCGGCTGGTGTCTCGCTCCTCGTCTACTCCAGGCAATCTCGTGTCGCCGACCGCCGGGCGATACAGGTTCGTGCGCTTGCCGATTCAGCCATCTCAGACATGACCGACAAGCTGCAACATTCCTCAGCCTCCACCGAAACCCAGGCGGCTATTTTTCAGAGCGCCCTGCGGTTTCTGGACGGGTTGCGACGAAGCACCGGGAATGATCCCCGGCTACTGCTTCAACTATCCAAAGCCTATGTACGCGTGGGCGATCTGCAAGGCTCGCCTTTGGTCGCGGACCTGGGTAACTCAGAAGCAGCCGTCACCAGCTATCAGGAAGCTTCGCGGATGGCCATCGAGGCGAATGCCCGCATGCCCGGGACAGAGAGTACAGAAGCTGTCATTGAAACTTATCAACGCCTGGGTGGGATCGAACAGTTTCTCGGCAACGCCGATCAAGCAAACAAAGACTACCAGCAAGGACTAGTCCGCGCAGAAAACCTCTGGCGGCAGAAGCCCAATGATCCAATTGGCATCCGCCTTTTGGCCATGAATCTCGCCGGCATCGGAGATGTCAACCTCTGGAATCTCAGGCCTGATCGGGCTTTTGGGGAGTATAGTGCGGCGTTCCGGATTTTTGGCGCCAATCCGAATGGCGTTGAAGATCACGACGAGACGCTCATCGGGCTTTATCTTAAAAGAGCAAGCGCGCTCAATGAAATTGGGAACCAGCCAGAAGCTCTTGTGAACAGCCGGAAAGCAGTGGCTCTCTCTGAAGCACTGGTACAAAGTTTTCCATCCTCGGTACGAGCACACCGGGAGCTGTTCCTGTCGTACGAAGGCATTATCCAGCCCTTAGTGGGAAGAGATGCCCTGAATGTCGGCGATTCGGCGCAGGCCCAAGTCTACGCTCGCAAGGGTCTCACCATCGCGCAACTGCTGGCTGGGATCGACAGCAAAAATGCACAAGCGTTCTACGATTTGAGTCGCGCCTACACCTCGATCGGTGACTCTTACCGTCTCACGAAGCCGGGTATCGCCAGTACTTGGTACCGAAAGTCGATCAGTCTTACACAGAGACTGGGTCCCCTTTACGGGGAAGGTGCGCGGCACTGGATCGCTATCAGGAATGAGGGGCTGGCGGAGGTACTTCGCGGAAACGATGAAGCGCCGGAGCGGCTGCGTCTCCTGCTGGCAGCAAATCTGATCAGGAAAGAGTTGGGCGCAACCAGTCCACATGGGCACCTTCACCTGATGAGGTCCTATTGCAAATTGAGCGATGCCGAGCTCGATGTGAAGAATCTTGCCATGGCCCGACAGTATGCAAATGAAGCCTTGCCGCTTTTAAGCGACTTCCAGATGACGTCGCCCAGCCTCCTGGTTCTGCGTGACGTAGGTTTCTGCTATGAAAGTGAGGCGGAGGTGCAGCGCCGCATATCACAGGACCGGGCCTTCCCGCCTGCTGAGCGACGTACGGCCGAGGCCGAGTCCCTCATGTGGTACCGGAAGAGCGCAGAGACATGGACAATTTGGAACAGACGCGGCGCAGCCACTCCGGAAAGCGAGCACGAACGGCATAAAGTAGAACACTTGCTCAAAATTGCCGGCTGATTCCTTGCCGCAAGAGGTCACGGGCAACTAAAGCCTTAATGACCAAGGATGATCGAAAAATCGGTCGCCTCACGCATATTAGAAGAGGAATGATTCGTTTGCAGGAACCGTTACAACTTGAGCCGCTAACAACGGCACAGCTTCAGCAGCTGCAGAAGCAACGTGCTCTTATCGTAGACACACGAGCTGCAGAACAGTTTGCCTCGTTTCATATTCCGGGGGCCATGCAGATCGGCCTCATGGGACCATTCGCAGGCTGGGCAGCAGTTTTAATCAAGCCCACACAGAAAATTCTATTGATTGTCGAAGAGCCCGATCGTGCCCATGAGGCACAAAACCGGTTGGCAAGGGTAGGCCTGAGAAACGTGATTGGATATGCCCTCGCAGACGATCATCAGTGGAGGCAGCAGGGGATTGCGCTGACCAGCGTTCACATCCGGCAGTGTGAAGATGTATGCCTCGCCATGCAAGAGGGTTGCCCGTTCCAGCTTGTCGATGTTCGCAGTTCGGCAGAGTGGTTGAACGGACATCTGCCCGGTGCGATCTCAAGGCCTTTGCTCGAACTCAATTCCAAAGCAGCTTCCATCGACTTTTCTAAGCCTAGCCTTGTCTATTGTCAGGAGGAATATCGCGCCATGACTGCGGCCAGCATGCTGCTTCGCCGCAACGCCGGCGATATCGGGGTGTTGATCGAGGGCTTCGCAGGATGGCAGGCTTGCGGCCTGCCGGTGGAAACCTCGGAGGAAAGGGAACGACCGTTCTTTCCTGCGTTCGGCTGGCTTCCAGCTAAATAGGGTATTCACTGGATTTGATGATCGATATTTGTATCTTTCTACGCATTCTAGTGTGAATGGGAGAAAACAGATCATCAATCTACGAACGGCGTCAACCATACATCATGGAATCGGCTAAGTTAGCCCTCCGTGCCTCATCTTCAGAACAGGATCACTCGAGCACATCTCGGCTCGCGCGCCGGTGCGTGAGAGCATGCCGCTCCCAGCGCGCACAGGAGCGCCTTACCAACCAATTCGAGCGTGGACCCGACCATGCCGGCACTCACCCTATGTACCTGCCCGAAAAGCCATGAATGTGGCCGCAGGTGCTCAAGCTACGTACGAATCGTTTGCCGGCTGTCGCGAAATCACCAGGTTAGGGAGTTAGACCTATGTCCTCCGAACACGACGGCTCAGTCCGGGCGGGCGTGACCAGCATTGAATACTTAGGCGCTTTGTACAATTACGCGATCATTCTCACCCGCAATCAGGCAGAAGCAGAGGACCTGGTACAGGAGACCTACCTTCGCGCCCTTCCAGCAATGCCCAGACTGCGTCCGGAAAGCAATATCAAGAGTTGGCTCTTCAGGATTTTGCGAAACATATGGCTGAACAAACTCAGAAAGCGGAGAACTGACCCCCGGATCGTCGAGATCGACGCGGAATTGGGTTCTGCCTACGAGCCGGTCGATCCCGGAAAACACTCCTACGACGCCTACGTAAGCAAGATCGAGAGTATGCAGGTAAGAGCAGCGATTGAGAAACTGCCTACCGAGTTCCGAGAGGTCATTTTGCTTCGGGAATTTGAAGAGCTGTCGTATCATGAAATTGCCAGTCTTTTGGATTGTCCTGCGGGGACAGTGATGTCGCGCCTGGCAAGAGCGCGCTCTAAGCTTCGAGTGATCCTTTCGTCTGAGCTGACAGGACCCGTGCCATCCCGGGGTGAAGGTACGAAATGAAAGATTGCGGTGATTATAGCGGGGCAATCCGCCTTTACCTCGATAGGGAGCTTCGCGACCCGCGTATCATCGAACTTCGCGCTCACTTGGAACAATGCGCGGCTTGTCGCCAGACACTTGAAGCAGAAGAAGAACTATCCCGCCTCTTGCGGCGAGCGCGGCCGCTTTATGTGGCTCCCGGTAGCCTGCGAGAACGCATCCAGCAAATAATGAGTGACACAGCTCCAGCACCATCTGCGAATACGCCACCGAAGCAACGCTGATAGCCGGCGCGGTGAATCGATTGCTTCGGGATTACGCCAAAGCATAACGGAACAGCAAGGTGCACCCCTCAGCGGCTAAAGCCGCTCTGGTGGTCCAGAGTTTATGGTGGGGCTAAAAGAGTCTGTGTGAGAACCGAAATTCCAAAGTCACCGCGCTCATGCTTTGTATCAGGGCACGGCTTGAGCCGTGCCGAACGAACCGCCGCAAATGAGGGCTTTATGGACGACTGCAAAACTAATGTCCGGGTCAGTCTGTTTCGAGCAAATTTCGAAAAGTGCTTTGTATCAGGGCACGACTTCAGTCGTGCCGAAAGGGTGCCAGTAGGACGAGGGCTTTAGAGTGTGCGTGAGAACCAATTCCAAGTCACCGCGCTCATGCTTTGTATCAGGGCACGGCTTCAGCCGTGCCGCAATGGTTGGGTCTGATGAGGGCTTTAGCCCCTGCGGCGCTATTTCCCTCTCAGTTCGGCTTCGGGCAGCGTTCGGCAGCTCAACCTGCGAGGAGGACATTACCTTTGCAGCATTCAATAGCCCCTGAGGGTAGCGAAGTGGAGTCTACACTTTCTTTCGAATTCTCACGCACACTCAAAAGCCGCACCCCTTCAAAGGCCCCCTCAAGCTTGCATAACCCGCCCAGAGAGCTCGCAGTCAGACGTTGCCGTCGGAGGCTTCCGTCTATACTTCCTCTGAGAATTCTTCATCCTCCGGAGCAACCAACTTCAAGCGATATAGCCCTAAGACAAGAAGGGCCGCAGCTAACGCTACATCAAACCGCACGCGATATTGGAGACGATCTATGTGGAAAGAAACCTCCGCTACTGAAACACCCAAAACCACCCCCGCCAAACCGGTCAACGAACACGAATTGCGCGAGATACTGGACCGTTTGGAAACAACCCGGGACATTTTCCGCGAGAATCAGGAATTGCGCGAAGTTTTGTCCCGCCGCGACGCCGAGACCCGGGCATTGCAGACTCGCAATGCGGAGTTGGAAGAGATCATGCGGAAATTCGCCCCGACGCTGTTGAACATAGCAACCACCATGGGATTGGCGGCAAAGACCGAAACGCCTGATACTCGGAGTCAAGGCTAAAAACTGTACCTAAGCTTGGACCGAAACCCGACGGGGGAACAGACGGCACGGACCCTTGCAAGAAGGTTCCATCTGTTCCTCCGCACCGTCCAATCGTGCTGGCGACGGTGACAGACGAAACGTAACCAAAAGCCATCTACCCGGAATAAATCCTCCACCCTCAGTGTTCTCTCTTTGACGCTTGCAAGCGACAACCTGCCACGAGAGGACAGGCTTCATTTTGAAAAACAACAATGCACTGTGGACGAGGGTGAAACTATGCCTGAGCCATGACACTACGCGCACAGCGGACAACCTGCGCGCGGACTCTTACCCATCGAGCGCGCTGAACGAGTCAGAAGATCCGCCCGGCGAAGGTACTCCACGCCTCATCGACCTCATGGAACTCGTTGAATTAGGCGACGGAAGACCCTCCGCAGCCTGGTTCCACTATTCCGCACTTATCAGACGGAGCCTCAGGGAGAATCCCCATGATCTTTAATTCCTTAATCTTCGTCGTATTCTTCGCCCTCGTTCTCTTTCTCCATGCCATGCCCTTTCCTTGGCGAGTAAAGAAGATCAACCTGCTCATCGCCAGCTACATTTTCTACGCGGCCTGGAATCCACCCTTTGTCATACTTCTCTGGCTGTCCACCGTAGTCGACTGGTTTGCCGCGCGCGGGCTCGCGCAGGCAGACGAGCCATGGAAGCGCCGCGCCTGGATGCTCCTCTCCGTCGTCGTCAGCCTCGGCTTACTCTGCTATTTCAAATACGGCCACTTCCTCATCGAGAACTTTGTCCACCTGGCATCGCTCGTGGGCTTCCAATACACCCCACCGCAGTCGAGCATCGTCCTCCCCATCGGCATCTCGTTCTACACCTTCGCTACCATGTCCTACACTCTGGACATTTATCTGCGCCGCGCAACCCCAGCTCGCAGCTTCCTCGACTACGCCCTCTTTGTTACCTTCTTTCCCCACCTCGTAGCCGGACCCATCATGCGTCCCACCGAATTGGTCCCGCAATTTGAAGTCCCCCACAAAGCCACACCCGGCCAGCTGCGTTTCGGGTTAGCCCTGATGACCCTGGGCCTGTTTGAGAAAGCAGTGCTCGCTGACGGCTTCCTTGGCCCCGTCGTAGAACAGATCTACGACGGCAAAGCCATACCCGGCTTTATTGATTCCTGGATCGCGACTCTGGCCTTCAGCGGACAAATCTTCTGCGACTTCGCCGGCTACTCCATCGCCGCCGTCGGAGCCGCCCTGTGCCTGGGGTTTGCTCTCTCTGACAATTTCCGCTTTCCTTACGCGGCTGTCGGCTTCACCGACTTCTGGCGCCGTTGGCACATCACTCTCTCCGCCTGGCTGCGCGACTATGTCTACATCCCCCTCGGCGGCAACCGGCACGGAAACGTGCGGACCTACTTCTCCCTCATGGCCACCATGCTCATCGGCGGCCTCTGGCACGGCGCCAGTTGGACCTTCGTTGTCTGGGGAGGTCTCCACGGCCTCTATCTCGCCGTCGAAAGAATGCTGCGCAAGCAGTTCTTCGGCTATCGTCCGGCCGGCGCCGCAGCTGCGGCCCTCGGGCTGCTCACCTTCATCCTCGTCAACATTGCCTGGGTCTTCTTTCGAGCGAAAACCTTTCACCAGGCCATCCTGATCCTCGGCGGTATGTTCGGCACAAACACCCACGCTCAACCCGTGCTGGCCGGGGTCTACCTGATCACCACCATAGTTATTATCAGCGGGTTGGTGCTGGTGCACTGTGGGATGCGCAGCCGAACGCTGGAGGCGGCCATCGCGCGCGCACACCCCGCAGCGCTCACCGCCTTGTGGACCATCATGGCCTTCGCGGTCTTAATCCAACACGGAGAGAGCAATGGCTTCATCTATTTCCAGTTCTGAGGAGATCGTCCACGACACACAGCAAGCCCTGCCCTCCGGCCTGCGGCTTACCGCAGCGGATCGTCCAGGCATGGCGCAGCCAGTCCCGGAGCGTGATATCCCGCACCAGCCGTGGCGCGTCATCGCGCTCGCCGTCATGGTCCTCGTGCTCCTGCTCACCTCTCTCTGGGAGTGGAAGATGCGCACGCTCGAGCTCATCCCCGGCGATCTTGGCGAGAGTTATGACCGCTGGGCGGACTTGCGAAGGCAGGTGGATAAGCGCGACGTGCCCGTGGTCATCGTCGGCGACTCACGCATCCTGTTCGACAGCGACCTCGATCGTGCCACGCAACTCATCGGGGTTCGTCCGCTACAGCTGGCGATTGCCGGCGGAAGCGGATTGCCCGTCCTCGAGGACATCGCCGGCGATCCTCACTTCAGGGGCCTGGCCATCGTGGGTATGGCCGAAACTGCGTACTTCGATCTCCAATTGGCGGGCGTGCGGCCGCAAAAAGCACTTGCGTTGAGCCGCTGGGAATCGCCCTCCAAACGCGGATCTTTTCTCATCCAGCGCGTGCTTTCTCATGGGCTGGTAATGCTCGATGACAACTATCAACTCAGCACCCTCGTCTTCCGCCTCGATCACGATTGGAGGCCTGGCGTGAGCGATCCGCGTGAGGCCATTTGGAAGGCCCAGGAAACGGGCGCCGGCGGGCAAACCTGGCTCTGGCGCAGACTCGAACACGATCGACGCCTGAGCGAACATATGCGCAACGTTTGGCTTCATTTCTTTCCGTCGCAGCCGCTTGACGGCCAAACCATCAATGCGATCCTGATCAGAACAAAAGTCGCGGTCGACAAGATCCGTGCTCGTGGGGGCGACGTGGTCTTCGTGCGCCCGCCCTCCGCGCCCGATTTACGCGTAATCGAAGATAAACACGTACCCCGAGCCAAGGCATGGGACGCAATTCTCGCCTACACCCACAGCAACGGCGTTCACATTGACGATCTTCCTGTGGTGCAGAATTTGACTCTGCCGGAAAGTTCGCATCTAACCCGCGCCTGTGCCACCGTCTTCACCGATGCGTACCTGCGCGGCCTGGCCGTCAAGACCCCCTTGCTGCTCCTGCAACCCGGCGCGCCCCCAGCCCTCTCCACCCGCAATTGCGTGCAAACAACCCCAGATGGATAGATCGAAAGCTGCGGAATGCGCGAACTTTTCGTGCGTCACCGCTCTGATGCTTCGTATCAGGGCACGGCTTCAGCCGTGCCGCAATGGTTGGGTCTGATGAGGGCTTTAGCCCCTGGGCTACGTCTTCCCTTTTTGAAGGGCACAGGCTTCAGCCCGTACATGGAGTTTCACTCCTCGCGGTAACACACTAAAGATTGCCGCCGAGCTTTTCTTAGGTTCAAGAAATAAGATCAATCTGCATATATATAGATAGTGTGACCGGATCCTGGCTTTCCCTTTCTGTTCCTCGATATGAATCTCTCTCCCACCGCGGACCCCTAAATATTTTAGGGGGGAGGGAATTATAAATTTGACCATCTTGATAAAACAACGGACTTAGCTGCGACTGGAGGGCAAACGTGGGAGCGGCTAGCCTCCGCGGCCCGAGTATTGCGCGCAAAAGAGACCAGGCGTATATTGGTCGCCCAATCGGCAAAGCGACGTAATTCCGCCCGCAATTACGACCTTCCGAGGCGAATTAGCGATTCTTTGTCAGTCTTCAGGGGAGCGAGGTCAGATGAGATTAACCAAAATCTTTTCGCTCGGAATAGCTGCCATCGCTTTCTTTGCATGGCTCGCAATCTCACTCAGCGGCACCCAGGCAAAGCAGGTCCGGAACGATTCCATCCGCGGAATAGTCACCAGCTCCGCGGGGCCCGAAGCGGGAGTGTGGGTGATCGCCGAAACCACTGACTTGCCGACGCGTTACATCAAAGAGGTAGTGACCGACGATCACGGCCGTTACTTGATACCTGGGCTGCCCAAGGCCAAATACACCGTGTGGGCTCGCGGATACGGATTGGTGGATTCGCCAAAGGTGGAGGCCGTGCCGGGCAGGGCAGTGGATCTGCGACCGGGCGTAGCCCCGGACAACAGGGCCGCCGCGCACTACTACCCGGCTAATTATTGGTACGCCTTACTCGAGGTGCCCGCGGAAAACGAATTCCCGTCCACAGCCGGGAGTGGCATTTCGCCCAACATCAAGAGCCAGGCGCAGTGGATCCATCTGATCAAGACCGATAGCTGTGAATCCTGCCACCAACTCGGTAACCAATACACCCGGACGATCCCCGCCATGTTCAGCAGCCTCGCTCCGCCACAAGCCTGGATGCGGCGCCTGCAATCAGGACAAGCCGGCTCCGCCATGATGGGCGGCTTGGCGCAACTTGGTCCCACCCGGGCGACCGAGTTATTTGGCGATTGGACCACGCGCATCAAAAATGGAGAGCTTCCCGCGGACGCCCCTCCGCGCCCGCAGGGAGTGGAGCGCAACGTTGTCATTACCCAATGGGACTGGGCCGATCCTACAGCCTACCTGCACGACTCAATTTCGACTGACAAGCGAGACCCGAAGGTGAACGCAAAAGGCCTGATCTACGGATCCCCGGAGGAGAGCCGCGATTACTTGCCGGTGCTCGATCCCGTACACAACACCATCGGCCGGCTCAAGGTTGAGTATCGTGATCCAGACACGCCCGGCCAGCCAAAGCCTCTCAATTCCTCAGCGGTGTGGGGCGATGAGGCCATCTGGGATAGCCACACCACCGTTCACAATCCCATGTTCGATGAGCGCGGACGCCTCTGGTTCACAGCTCGTATCCGTGCCAGTGACAATCCCTCCTTTTGCAAAGCCGGTTCCAGCCTGATTTCGGCGCAACTCACTCCAGTGGAGAAGTCCGGCCGTCAATTGGAAATGTATGATCCGGCAACCAAGCAGCTCTCCATGATCGACACCTGCTTTGGCACCCATCACTTGCTCTTTGCCGAGGATGCCAATAACACCTTATGGACCACCAGCGGTGGCGGTGGCGGAGTAGTCGGCTGGTTGAATACAAAAATGTGGGACCAGACGCACGACGCAGAGCTGTCACAGGGTTGGACCGCTCTGGTATTGGACACCAATGGCAACGGTAAACGCGACCCCTACGTGGAAGGGGAGCAGAAGGTCGCAACTGCGCCCAGCGGGGAAAGCTTGGGCACCTCGTCCGCTCTCAACACGGCCGCCGGCTCCACCAAAGACACGCGCCTGAATGCCGCCTTTTATGGCCTCGGAATCGGCACCGACGGCATGATCTGGGGCTCGGTGCTCGGTTTCCCCGGCGGGATCGTCCGCATCAACCCCGGGCCAAATCCTCCGGAAACGACTCTGGCTGAATATTACGAAGTCCCGTGGAAAGATCCCAGGGCTCCGGTTTGGGGTTTTTCCCCCCGCGGAATGGACATGGACCGCAACGGTGTCGCATGGGTGGCGCTGGCCAGCGGGCATCTGGCTAGCTTTGATCGAAGCAAGTGCAAAGGCCCCCTTAACGGTCCGGCGGCAACCGGGCGGCACTGTCCCGAAGGCTGGACTCTCTATCAAACTCCAGGGCCGAAGTTCAAAAACGTCACTGCTTCCGGCAGCGCGGATTCCCACTACTACGTCTGGGTCGATCAGTTCGACACCCTGGGCTTGGGCAAGAACATACCCATCATCACTGGCAATTCGTCGGATTCGTTGCTCGCCCTGGTAAACGGCAAGTTCACCATACTCCGCGTGCCTTATCCGTTGGGCTTCTATGCCAAAGGAATGGATGGGCGTTTCGACGACCCCAAAGCGGGCTGGCAAGGGAAAGGAGTCTGGACCACCTGGGGCACGCGCACGCCATTCCATAGCGAGACGGGAAAGGGAACAAACCCTAAGGTAGTTCACTTCCAGATTCGACCTGATCCCCTGGCAGACTGAATCCAATAGGCGCCTCTGTACAAAATGAGTCGATAACTGGATTTACCCAAGGTGACGAAGGGTCCGATCGAGTGCATGAGTTGCGGGACAAATATCGATGAGAGACATGCTGGCAGGTGGTAGATTGATCTCAGGCACACGTGCAACAAACACTGGATTGCGATGACAGACGACACACCCGCGGAGCCCGAGAAAGTTCCCACCAACTGGGATGAGCTTCGCGCTCAAGCCGCGAAACTTGGGATTAGCTTGAGCCAACTCCAGCAGCAACAGCGCGAGCAGGAGTTGAGGCGTGCAAGAAAAAGATCGCCCCCGGAAAAACCATAAACCAGCGTAGACCTGATCCAATCATGCCGCCGGTCACCTTAAGCAGTTAAGAATCGGAGACAAGGACGTAGAATTCCCTCCCGGGTGGGAGAGCGTCCAGATCTTCCAGAATCGTTTCGACTGTCTTTTCTATCAGGCACCTTGATTTAAGAAAAGCCTCCAGCTCAGCGCGGTTGGGAATGTGCGATCCCAGTACCGAAGGCATGTCGCGAAGCTTTAAACTCTCAGCCAGTTGTATATGGTACCCATACTCGTGACTATTCTTATGGAGTTTGGTGACCATGTACCTAAGAGTCTGACTCATAGTTCCTCCGGGACCGAGAGCGGAGACAGTGCTTGCTATTCTCATCCACCTCCTCATCATCGAAGAGGCAAACAATTAGGGTGTCCTCCGACTTTACTCGCCGAGGATTACTCCCGTCCTCAGCATTAAAACCATGGCGCTATTTGACGCACCTCCAAGTGTCAGGAACGTCAAGTCCGGAGTTCGCTGACCAGACCAGATTCCAATCAAAGCTGCTCCATTTGTCGTCCTGCATGCGGGCATCCATGCATTGTATTGTTCGCTCAACACAAGCTGCATCGATGATTGTGGCATAGCTGCATCGATGATTGTGGCATGCAGGGTAACCGGCCGGATCTGGGCTGAGTGGGTACAATATTGTAATGAGCATCACCCCTCGTTACACCGATGAGCACGCCACTGCCGGTCTCGACCACAGCTTCCCTGCCATTGAGACCTGGGAGAATCAATTCCTGGGCTACGAGATCCTGATCGACGATCCTGAATTTACTTCGGTCTGTCCCAAGACCGGCTTGCCCGACTTCGGCGCCCTAACCGTGCGTTACATGCCGCGTCAACGGTGCCTGGAACTGAAGTCGATGAAAGAATATCTGTTCACTTACCGCAACCTGGGAATCTTCCAGGAGAACGTCGTCAATCAGGTATTGGAGGATGTGGTAAAGGCTTGCGATCCGGTGTGGGCCGTCGTCAAGGGAGAATTCCGTCCGCGCGGCGGTATTTCGACAGTCCTCGAGGCTCGCTGGCCGCGTCCTCGAACCTAAGGGCAGCATTATTGATGACTGCAAAACTAATGTCCGGGTCAGCCTGTTTCGAGCCAATTTCGAAAAGTGTTTTGTATCAGGGCACGACTTCAGTCGTGCTCTGGAGTTGCTACATATGGGGAGAGCGTGGACAAGCCAAATTTGGGATGAAACACGCGAATTTTTCGGGTGCCACCGCGCTGGTGTTTTGTATCAGGGCACGACTTCAGTCGTGCCGAAAAGGGGCTAGTAAGACGAGGGCTTTAGCCCCTGCGGCGCTATTTCCCTCTCAGTTCGGCTTCGGGCAGCGTTCGGCAGCTCAACCTGCGAGGAGGACACTACCTTTGCAGCATTAGCTCACTGGCTGTGGAGCAAAGGCGACTGCTGTCGCAACAGAGAAACCCGTAGGACGCAGGATATCAACCACCACACGCCGCGGGTTGGCGATGCTCGAGCGGGCGCTCAGATGCAAGGACTCCCCCGTCGCGACTGGGGGAAGAACATCCAATCGGCCTTCCATGGGGAGGTCGTCGTAACCGTGAAAGACCCAGCGAACCCGATAGCCGCGAAGCGGATACGACGGAAGCGTTTTCCTTGTAGCTAGTGTCATCTCGGGTCCCGCCGAAGACCATTTCAAGTCCAGGCGTTCGATCGGGCTCGACTGCAGAGCGAGAGCCTGGAACGAGGGCTTCCGGTTCGCATAGAGATCCACGACCCCGTGCACACGCTGCTTGAAAGCGCCGACCCCTTTATCCCCAACCAGAGTGCGGTAGTCGTTGTAATCGAAATAAATGGCGCCGGCGACCTCCGGAAATTCGCGAAAGACCTCGGTGTGTCCGTTCACAATGTCGACCCGGTGCTCATCGCCCGGAGCCATAGACGGCTGGCACTCGCACCATCCATACTCCGAGATCACGATGGGCTTGTTCGGGAACGCTTTGCGAATGCGGTCAACATGAGCATACACATCCTTCGGTCCTCCCGGATGCCAACTCCCGTAGTACTCATTCGTCGAGATGAAGTCGAAGTCTCCGGCCATGTCCTCTTCGGGATGGACGTCCAGGGTGTGCGAGGCATAGGTCAGCAGTCTCGATGGGTCGAGCTTACGAGCCTCATCTGCAATCACATGAGCAAACGCTCGCGTCCGCGGATTCTTACCATCCACCTCATTGCAAAGCCCCCAGCTGATAACAGATGGATGGTTTCGGTCGCGCGCAACCATCTCCTGCAGTTGTTCCAGGCCATTTTGCTCGAGCTTGTGCTGGAGGTCATCGCTGATGTCACGGAAAGTGGATGGCCCCCATGCAGGTACTTCTTCCTGCATCAGGATGCCGTGACGATCGCAAAAGTCCAGGACGCGACGATCTTGCGGCCAATGAACCCGGGTGTAGATACAATTCAGTTCCTTCAAATCGCGATGATTCGCGTCAATCCATTCCGTTGTTTCCGCCATGCCAAACTGGGGATGGCTGCCGGCCATGCGCTCCACTCCCATCAGGACGACGGCTTCTCCATTCAGATAAAACTTCGTCCCGCGTGTCTCGAAGCGGCGAACTCCGAAAATATCCTCCATCACGTGAGATCCCTGGCTTCCGGAGAGTGAAACCGTAGCTGTGTACAGGTGAGGATGGTCGAAATGCCAAAGCTTCGGAGAAACGATGTGCATCGGAGCCAAGTTGACTGCCAGGACGCCGGCAGCCGGGATGGTCGCTGGCATGGCCTCTCCAACAAGCAACGGAACGACGCCAGCCTTTTCTTGAATGGATGCCTGGACGCGCACCTGTTGCGGAGTGAGGAGCGTGTTACGAATAACCGCGCGTATTGCGACTTGGGCGTTCTTGAATTCCCGGTCCGGCGCCGCTTCTATCTCCATCCGCTCCACAAAGACATGCGGCGTGAGCCAGATGGATACCGGCCGGATAAGGCCTCCGTCGTTAGCCCAATCGAAAGACTTGAGGCGAGGCAGCATAGTGTCTGAATAACTGTTGTCGACGCGCACCAGCAGTTCGTTTGTTTGGCCGACTTCAGCCGCGGCGAGGCGTCGCAGGTGAAGGCTGTATAGCCTTTGCCAACGTGCTCACCAATGGAAGCGCCGTTCAGAAAGACATCGGCGGAGTGATACACAGCCTCGAATTCGAGGCGTACAAACTGATTCCGCCACTCACTGGGAGCGTCGAAAGCCAGCCGGTACCAGGCGACTCCAACGTAGTCCGGACTATTGCCGAGGGTCTGCCAGGTATGTGGCACGTTCACACTCTGCCAATTGGCAGAGCCTGAGAGAGCAACATGCGGATCGCGGGAAGCCGCCGGGTCGAGACGAAACTTCCAGTCGTGCTCCAAGGGGATCCGATTAGTTGCCGAGGAGCCTATTGTGGGTCTGACTGCCGTCTGGGGTTTGCCCATGCCCAATGCGGTGCCAAAAGCCGGCAGCGCAGCAATGAAGTCGCGTCGTGAAGTCATCGGTCGTCGCTCATGGAAGGAATTCTTTTGCTTGTTTGCTGAAAAACTCGCAAACCGGAGAAAAGCATCTGGTGGAAGCCCCCTGCTTCAGCAGGGGGGAGCTGGACTTCAGTCCAGCGGAAAAGCGGTTCATTCCGAAAGAACGGGCTTTAGCCCTGGATTTTCGAGGCCAGCGCTAAAGCGCATAATCAAAGTCCAATTCGTTTCCGCAACGCTGAAGCGTTGCTCCCCTCTGCTGAGGCAGAGGGCTCCCACCAAGCTCGGCGCTCCTTTCTCCAGTTCTCACGCAGACTCTTTAGCCCCTGAGCTACGGCTTTCCTACCCAACAGCGAGTTTTTCCGCAGCCTCTAAAGTCGCGCCCTGATACAAAACCGAGTTTTTCACCAACCTGTGAAGCAGCACATCAACCCCACAACTCCTCGATTGCCTCCAGCGACTTCCCCTTGGTCTCGGGCAGGCGGACGGCGAGGTAGACGAAGCCGGCACCGCAGATGGCCGCATAGATCCAGAAGGTTCCCGATGCCCCCAGCGCGTGGTTTAGAAAAGGAAAGGTATAAGTGAGCACGAAACAGGCGCTCCATAGCGCAGTGACCGCAATGGAAACGGCGGGTCCCCGGATCTTGCTGGGAAAAATTTCGGAAATCACGACCCAGGTTACCGGCGCGAGAGACATGGCATAGCATGCAATCGCCGCCACCACCAGCAGCAGCATAGGAAGGCCGTGACCGTGGAAGTAGTAGAGTCCACCGAGCAGCGTATAGATGATTGCCAGCCCCGCCGAGCCGAGCAGCATCAACACTCTCCTGCCATAGCGGTCTACGGTCCGCAAGGCAACGATTGTGAACAGTACGTTCACCGCGCCCGTGACCACGATGTTGAAGAGGATGTCGGAGACAGGGAAGCCGGCTGCTGAGAAAACCTCCTCAGCGTAATTGAAGATAACGTTGATACCACACCATTGCTGCAGAACCGCGAGAAAGATTCCAAGCCAGAGAATCCGCCTGATCTTTGGCTGGAGCAATGTCTGCAACGAAGCTTCTGAGTGCTCAGCCGCGATGGAAGATTCTATTTCCGAGCAAACTGCTTCGCTGTATACCTTCCCGCCGATGCTGCTTAAGACGGCTTTGGCCTTATCCGCTGCGCCGTGCCTGGAGAGCCAGCGGGGACTTTCCGGAACAAAGAACATTGCACCGAGGAATAAAACGGAGGGAATGGCCGTCACCCCAAACATCCAGCGCCATCCAACCTGACCATTCCATGAATTAAGAATCTCGCGCGCCGTAGCCGTGGGAGAGATTGGCCTGGCGATAAGCCAATTCACAACCTGCGCCAACAAGATACCGCACACGATGGTCAGTTGGTTGAGCGAAACAAGTTTTCCGCGCAGATGAGCCGGGGCGAGTTCGGCTATGTACACCGGAGACAGGCTCGAAGCCAAACCAATCGCAAAACCGCCCATTATGCGCCAGAATACAAACACTTGAAAATGTCCCGCCATCGCCGTTCCGATCGAGGACACGCAGAAAATAACGGCGGCAAGAATCAAAGGACGCTTTCGTCCGTACCTCTCGCTGAGTGCGCCCGAAGCCAACGCGCCCAGCAGGCAACCGATAAGGGCGCAGCTCATCGCCCACCCCTGTTGCGAGGGCAGCGTCAAGGCGAAGAATTTTTCGTAGAAGGGTTTGGCCCCCCCGATCACCACCCAGTCATATCCGAACAGGAATCCACCGAGTGCGGCGATCGACGCCACGATCCATATGTAAAGACTCTTCACCGGAGCACTTGCAGGCGGATCCTGAGCCGCGTCGGCAATCGAGACCGTGTTCATTTCCTGCCTACTTTGCGAGCCACGATGCGGATTCAATGACCCTGTCTCCTGTGCGGCTTAGTTGTGCGAGCATCGTTTGCGCAGCGAGGTTGTTTGGATCCATGTCGACGACAAGTTGGAGTTTACGCCCTGCCGGCAACTCATTGCCCAGCGCAAGTTCCAAGAGAGCTTCGGTGAAGGCGCATTCGATTTTCTTCCTCAAAGCCAGATCGTCTTCGAACACCAGAAAGTTCGGCAGTGAAGTAGCAAAGTAGTCGATACGGGGCTCGCTCTTGCGTTGAGCGTCCAATCGCTGAGTCATCTCCCGGATAACCTCGACGATAACCTCGACGACAACCTCGGCCGCCGCCGAGGTCATCCCCAGGCTGCGCAGCGCCATAATCTTGTAGTAGCACATCCACGGTGAAGCCGGTTCGCTGTCCGCCGCGGACCTGAATGAGTTTCGCGCCATTTCGTCTCTCCCCAACTCGCGCAGGGCTACTCCGCAAAAATAGTCCAGGTCTAATTCCTGAGTCAGGAGGTGTTTTCCTTCGCCGAGGTTATGGGGATAGGTCCGTGCGGCGTTGAAGTGTTCCATTGCTCCTGCGTAGTCTCTGTGATTCAGGCACGAAATACCCAACAGGCGATGCGCCCAGGCGTATTGGCCGGATACCAGCCCTTCGCCGCCCTCCCACGGGTGAAATCGCCTTCCACGAAGAATCTCAAGGGCTTTTCCCGGTTGCCCGATCTGGTTGTAGAGAGTGATCAGTTCTACGGTCAGATCGTCTCTCTGGGCGATCAGATCCGAGCGTTTCTCCAGGAAGGCCAGGCGTTCGATTGGCGGAACGCCGGTTCGCTTGCGCAGCTGATCCAACTCGTAAACCAGCCGCGCGTCCTCCGGGTTCGCCAGCAGCGCCCGCTCATAGGCATCGAGGGCCCGCTCTGCGCTGTGGTGAATGTTGAAATAGGCAATGCCAAGGTTTCTCCATGGAATAGAAAATCCAGCATCGAGCGCTACACTCTTTTCCCATAGCGAAATGGCATCTTCATAGCGCTTCTTATCGTAGTAGAGATTCCCCAGATAGTACGCACCTTTGGCGTCAGCAGGGTTTCGATCCAGGGCGTCTTCGAGGGCGATCATTTCCTCCAGTCTGGAAGGAAAACAATAGTCGGGGGATGCCGAGGCCGCCAGTGCTCGATACTTAACTGCCAAATCGAGGTCCCCCGTCTGCTCAGCCAGGCAAGCCAGAAAGTAGTAAACCATGGGATAGGTCGACGACGATGAATCGGATGGATCGCAAGCGACACACAATAACAGGGCACTCGCCTCTGCGAACAAGCCGGCGGCGGCATAATCGGAGGCAAGATCCAGGTGCAATTGCCGGTCCATATTGGTCTGCTGTGCTAACCGTTGCGCGGCGCTTTCAGGGGTCAGGCCCTCGAGCAGCAGAAGCTCGAAGCGGGAGAGAAAGTCCAGGGGATCGTTCGATACCGCCCTAGAGGCAATGGCCAACGCCTCGCCGGTCCGCCCTATTCTCCGCAGGATAGCCGGCTGCAAACCTCGCGCGTGCAAGTGATCGCTGTTGGTCGCGAGCGATCTGTCGATATGGTCCAGAGCGTGTGACCATCGCCCTCGACGGGCATCCAAACAGGCAAGCCGATAGTAAGCGGCCGACCTCCATTCGTAATTCCAGGCGGCCTTGTAGAAGGCCGCAAATGCCTCAATATTTCGCTCCTGAAAGAGGAATGCAAGGCCAAGGTAGTAGTGCGCTTCTCCAGTCGCGGGATTGGGGTTACGTGTGGTCAGGCGCTGGATTGCGCGTGTCAAGTGCTCCTCGGCTCTCAAGAAAAGACCGCGCCTGAGCAGCAGCTTGCCCAACGAAGTATTGCTGCGGCTATCGAACGGGTCCCTGCGTAAGGCCTCTTCCCAGTAGGGCTCCGGGTTTCGGGTTGCATGGCGATATTGCTCCAGGTGCAGGCCGGTGATGTAAAGTTCTTCGACCGTCTGGATCTCATCCGGCGACGGAGGCTCTTTAGCGGGATCAGGAATGTGTTCCGATGCGGGAGCTACTTGCGTAGTCCAGGCGATGAGCTCGCTCCCGTCAGCCGTAAGGACGCGCAGGGTAAGTGAGGCAGTTGGCGAGGCAACGCACAGACTGGCGAGGAACGGCGCTCCGGGCAGAATATCGGCGGTCGTCTGCAGCAGTATGTGGTCACCAGAAGAAAGAACGATGCGCGCTTTGTGGAATGACTCCGTGACACAGGCTCCAATCCGAATCGCGCCGTTTTCTACGTCAAGGTTGATAGCAATTCTGTGATTTGCGTTCTTTGCCGGACCGATCTTCTGAATCGGATACCAGTATTGGCTAAATGATTTTGTCTCGTAGGGCAGAAGCCACGAAAAGTCGGGTTGGTTGTCGGTGTAGACACCAGCCATCAGTTCGATATATGGACCGTCGCTGTCGGTCAGTTCGCGGTCCCAGGCGTATCCGAAATCACCGTTTCCCCACGTCCAAAGTTTCTTGCCAGGGGCGATGAAGCGATCTGCAACGTGCACGATTCCTGCTTGTGCGCGGTAGTCATAGCCGCCAAAGAAATCATAGGCGGATTCGGTGACCATGTAGGAGGTGGGTACAGGAATATTCCTGTACCAGGAAATATCGACTCCGCGGCGATAATCCACTCCGTAGTAGAAATCACGAGCCACGGGGAACGAGGACATCGCACGCTTCGCGTGATCGGCAACGAAGGTCACGTCAGGAGGAAAGAACGCCTGGTACTGGTCGTGAACGCGAATGCCGACATTGGCCCACCAGAGAAAAGTCTGTGTGAAGGGGGTGCGGTTGTAGAGGCGTACCTTGGCTTCCACCAATGCTTTGGCCGGATGCAAGCAGATTCCGACCATACCCTTCATCCGATGCATCGGCTCATGCTCGCTGAGCCATACGGTCTTACTGCCATCGGGTGACTCCTCGATTTCCCAATGGACCGGCATATAGGTTGAGGGGCGATGGTGCTGGGGCCAATTGAACTCGACTCCACCCGATATCCAAGGGCCGAGCAGGCCTACGAGCGCCGGCTTAATTACATTTTGCCGATAGAAAAAGTCGTAATCGTTGGTCTTGTCCTGTCCGACGTGAATGCGTCCGCCGATCTCGGGAAGGATCATGAGGCGGACAAACTCGTTTTCAAGGAAGACGGCCAGATACTTCTGATTGCTTTTCTGGTCTGAAACCCGGTCGGTAAAGGGATTGGGATAAACTTTGCCGCTGCTGCCCTGATAGACCCGCTTCTCCAGGAACATGGGATTCTTGTCTGGCGGTTGTACAGGATAGGTCGGTATCTCGACCTCATCCTGCCATGCGCGTACCGATTTGGACGTTATCGCATCGCTCATATCACTCCGGCGGTGTTACAGGTTCAACGGATCATCAACTCACACAGGTACCACAGCCTTAAGGTTGGAGCGCAAAGTGCTCTGAGAACGTTAACGTACCCGACGATCGTCCCCGGTGTCAAGACAAATGGACGCCGGAAACCGTGCATTGGCAATCTCTGAGAACCGCTCTAAACCACCGGGCGCTCCAGAGATGCAGCCCGGCTTGCCCGATTCACTATGCCCTTCCAAAGCGCATAGTCATCGCCCTTCGATTCCCGGGGCGCCTGGTGGCCTGTAACAGCTGATTCAGGAGTAGAACCAAATCTGCGAAAATGCGCGACCCTTCTATGGGTCACGGCTATCGTGCTTTGTATCAGGGCCCGACTTTAGTCGGGCCGCAAAGGGCTGCGAAAGAATTGGGCTTTAGCCCCTGCGGCTCTTCCAAATCAGATGTTACGGTCCACTAGTTGGCCTGCAACAGCTGATTCAGGAGTAGAACGAAATCTGCGGAAATGCGCGACCCTTCTATGGGTCACGGCTATCGTGCTTTGTATCAGGGCCCGCCTTTAGTCGGGCCGCAAAGGGCTGCGAAAGAATTGGGCTTTAGCCCCTGCGGCTCTTCCAAATCAGATGTTACGGTCCACTAGATGGCCTGCAACAGCTGATTCAGGAGTAGAACGAAATCTGCGAAAATGCGCGATCCTTCTATGGGTCACGGCTATCGTGCTTTGTATCAGGGCCCGACTTTAGTCGGGCCGCAAAGGGCTGCGAAAGAATTGGGCTTTAGCCCCTGCGGCTCTTCCAAATCAGATGTTACGGTCCACTAGTTGGGCCTATTGAGAAGTTGTAAGCCTGCGGGCGGCAGGATGGTTTCCTCCGCCATGGTGACGAAAGGCCAGCCGGGATCAGCTACCGAAAACGGGTGCGGTGACGTTAACGATAAAGTTCTTGACAGACTTGAAAATTGGTTCATATAGTTGCTGACCTCTGGGTAATTGGCCTATTGATCGTTGCGAGTACGTACCCGGGATTAAAGTAATGACCTGCAGTCGCTGGCGTTTTCATTTCGTAGGAGGAACAGCGCATTATGAACAAACTATCGAGAAGGCATTGGACGGCAGTGCTGGTAGCGGTCTGCGCATTGATTTTCGGCGCCTCTACCGGAATGGCTCAAGTGGATACCGGCACCATCCTGGGAACGGTCAAGGACCAGACGGGTGCGGTCGTCCCCGGTGCGAAGGTCACGATTGTCAATCAGGGAACCGCAGAAAGCATCTCCACCCTGACCCGATCGGACGGCACCTATGTCGTGACCCCGCTCAAAATCGGCAGCTATCGAATCAGCGTTGAACTCGCCGGCTTTAAAAAGGAAGAGAACGCCGCCTTCGACCTCAATATTCAGCAACAGGCAGTCGTGGACTTTGTGTTGCAAGCTGGAGCGACCAACGAAACCGTGCAGGTAACCGCCCAGGCTGCCTTGTTGCAGACCCAAAACGCCGTCGTAGGCCAGGTTATCGGGTCGAAGACGGTTGAGAGCATGCCCCTCAACGGTCGAGACTGGACCATGCTGGCCACGCTTACTCCCGGGGTGACGCAACCGCAACAAGGCGCCCGGGCAGGCAATCAGTTTGCCGCCAATGGCACCCGCCCTGCCCAGAACGATTACCTGCTCGATGGCATTGACAACAACAGCAACGATGTCGACTTCCTGAGCGGTGAGGCCGACGTGGTCAAGCCTCCGGTCGACGCCATCCAGGAATTCAATATTCAGACCAACAACTTTAGTGCTGAATTCGGGCGCGCCGGCGGCGCGATTGTAAATGCCACGATTAAATCCGGCACCAACGGCTTTCACGGCGTCGTATGGGAGTTTTTCCGCAATGATGTCCTCGATGCCAACGCCTATTTTTCAGATCCTGCAACCCAGCGCAAGCCGGAACTGCGGCAGAACCAGTTCGGCGCAGTTGCCGGCGGCCGCATTATCAAGGACAAGACCTTCTGGTTCGCGGACTATGAGGGAACGCGAATCAACCAGGGAGCGCTGCAGAGTGGTATTTGGGTGCCTACGACACCGGAGGTAAGCAGCGGCTACACCAACTTCGCCGACCTGTTGAACGCAACCGGAAACTTTCAACGCAAAGATGCGCTGGGACGCTCGTTCACCAATGGACAGATTTTCGATCCGGCGACGACCCGCGCGGTGACCGCTGGTCAAGTGGATCCCGTCAGTGGAATCATGGCCACCACGAATGGCTATGTCAGGGAACCTTTTGCCAACAATCAACTTCCCGCCGGCCGCCTGGACTCCAATGCCATTAAGCTCCTCCAACTCTTTCCAGCGCAAAACCTGAGCGGGGTGGAAAACAACTATCAGACGACCACCGTCAATACCACCGTGCAAAGTACTTTTGACGTGCGCATCGACCAGCATTTCAACGAAAAGAACCAGATGTTCGGGCGCTACAGCTACATCAACAGCACGCAACAGGTGCCCCCTCCATTTGGCGGAGTCGCCGATGGCGGCAGCTATAGCGACGGCACGCAGAAATGGGACGTATACGGCGTGGCGGTCAGCTACACTCACGTTTTCACGCCAACCCTTATCAACGAGGTGCGCTTCGGGTATGGCCAGGAACACACGACCCGCACGCCGACGACGTCCGGCACCCTGGGCATTCCTGCCCAATTTGGCATTGGTGGAATTCCCCAGTTTGCCGGCAACGGTGGGCTTCCTTATCTCAGCTTTGGCAGTAACAACAGCTACCTCCATAATCTCGGTGGCTCCGAGTGGCTGCCTGGCGATCGCTATAGCGACACCACCCAGCTTACCGAGAACCTGACCAAAGTTTATAAATCACACACCTTCAAAGGCGGCGTTGAATTCCAATACCTGTACTTCCCGTGGCTGGCGCCGCCGGAATCAAAGGGCGCCTTCGACTTTGACGGCAGGTATGCTTCGATTCCGAACCAGACAGACAGACTCACTGGTCCAGCCCAGATGCTGCTCACGCCAATAGCAGCGACTGTTGCCAATGGGGTCAACTACTCCGGCGGATCGGACCAGGTGGCGGCTTCGAACTATGGTTATCTGCACAGCAACCGAAACTATTACGGAGTCTACTTCCAGGACGATTGGAAAGTAACGCCTCGCCTGACACTGAATCTCGGCTTGCGCTGGGAATACTTTGGGCAGGTGGGTGATACCAATGGCGCCCAGGCCAACTTTGTACCTGGAGTCCCGGGCTCAACGGCGCAATTCATCATGACTTCAGCGAACAAGACCAAGACGCCACTCTCCGCCAGCTTCACCCAGGACCTGGCGAAAGACGGTATTCAGTTGGTCTATACCAATCAATATGGCACTGGCCTAGGCATATCGCAAAAGACCAATTTTGGCCCGAGATTCGGGGTGTCGTACCAGGTAACCCAGAAACTCGTTGCCCGCGTGGGGTATGGGATCTTCTACGGGGCATTCGAAAACCGGGGCGGCGATCCCAGCCTTGGTTACAACTATCCCTTTGAATATGTACTGCAGTTTCAGGACTCGTCCAACGGAGGAGTCGGCAGCGTAACCCCCACAATTTTCCCCGATGGCTCATATGGCACGCTGGAGAATGGGCTGCACGGCATCAGCCTTACTCCATCGAGCGTAAGCGGCAATGGATTGCAATTTCGCGGTGTGCAACTCCATTACCAGACGCCCTACACCGAAGGATTCAACCTGACTGCGCAATATGCGTTGACTCCCGTAGACTCAATCCAGGCCGGCTACGTGGGTTCCGTTGGCCGCCATATTGAGTCCTTTGCCGGGACCAACAACCCATCGCAGATTCTGCCTCCCGGCACGCCCATCACTCCCTACCTCGCGTTTCCTGATTTTGCCAACGGTGCTTCTTACGACATCACCGCAGGCTCCAGCAGCTATAACTCTCTACAAACCAAGTACGAACGCCGCTTCAGCCATGGCCTCAACCTTCTCGCCGGCTACACCTGGGCCAGGACCCTGACGGACGCCGGGGACTTATTGAGTGATGCTGGTGTCGGCGGCTACCGCGCTCCACAAATCACAGGGATCTCCTATGACCGGGGCCTGGCGTCCTTCAACATTAATCATTCGTTCGTGGCCAGCGGCACCTATGAACTACCGATTGGCAAAGGCAAGGCGATGATGGGCGATCTTCACGGACCTGCTCAACTGCTTCTTGGGGGCTGGATAGCCAATGGAATCCTGACCCTGAACAGCGGTCCCCCACAATATATTCCTTGCCAAATCACAACCACAGCCACTACCAGCACTTGCTATGCCAACGTAATCCCTGGTGTCAGCAAGTATCGTTCCGGTGGACCCGCGCATTACTACAACCCTGCAGCCTTCACGGATCCGCCGGTGGCGACGGCCATTGGCAACAGCAATCTTGCTCCGCTCGGCGGATCGAACACCCAGGTCAACGGTCCGGGCTACCGTGATCTTGATTTTTCGATCTTCAAGGAATTTGGAATCACGGAGACGACGCGCTTGCAGTTCCGGGCCGAGGCATTCAACCTGACCAATACCCCCAGCTTTAACTTGCCGACAAACACAAACTACCAGGACACTGCGAATTTTGGTCAGTCGACTACCACTCGCAACAGTGGCCTTAACACTGGTAACCAGCGTCAAATTCAATTCGCGTTGAAGTATTACTGGTGATCGGCCCGCCTTCCTCCATTGGGGCAGCCCCCTTGTGGCTGCCCCAGCATTTTTTAGCAGGTTGCGGAAAAGGCCGGATCGGGCAGGAAAGCATGCCCCAGAGGCTTCTATGAGGCGCTGCGGAAAAAAAAGGCCTTTTTCCTGCCGCAAAACTGACCCCAATCCGCATATATATAGGTGTGGACACCAATAACTTGTGCTGTTCGAAATCCTTCGCCGGCCACGTGCGTGGATGATGCATCAAACGCGGCTCGCCAGAACGGCTCACTGGGCAGATTATCCCGGACAACCTCTTGCCTGGATTCGGACTTACCACGCATACCACGCATATCACGCACCATTTCCGTCGGACCTTACCACGCATACCACGCATATCACGCACTGTTTCCGTCGGACTTACCACGCATATCACGCACCATTTCCGTCGGCCACTTTTGCACCACACTGGAGGCGAAATACACGCACAACTTTAAGCGTCGCTTGAAACAAAGGACTTAGCCGCGCGTCGGTTGCAACCCAGGGCTAAAGAGGATGTGAGAGTGGACGGAGTGTTCACGCCGCTTCCCCGGACTGAAAAGTCCGGGGCCTGGAGCTTTCTACATTTTCTCGAGCCTGGGGATGGTTTCTCGAGCTTCAGTTTTGGGTTTTGCTTTGTATCAGGGCACGACTTCAGTCGTGCCGTTATGAACCCGAAATGATCAGGGCTTTAGCCCCTGCAATGGCAATCCTGCACGAAATGCATTGCGCATCCCCGGCCTACCCTAAAGCCGAGTTTTTCTGCAGCCTGCCAGAGGAACGCTCCTCTACAAGTCTGAGCAGTCTTCAGGAGTTATACTCGTCCCGATGTGGCAAAAGGTTCCATGTTGGCTGCGGATTGTTGGGACTGTGTCTTTGGTCATACGCTTTGCCACGATGACAGCTCTCGCTTTCCAGTCTGGCTCCGGAGCCCCTGCCCCGCTGGCCGGTTCGCCTCGCCTGCAGCAAGCAGAGTTGGTCCTGCTTGAAACAGCGAAGCAAAACCCAAACGACTTTGCGGCCCAGCAACGCCTGGGCGAATTTTATCTACAGCAGAATCGGTTGCCTGAGGGCATTCCCTATCTGGAAAAGGCGCAGCAGCTCAATCCGCAGGATTACAACACAGGCTACGACTTGTCCCTGGCGTATCTGAATTCCGGCGATACCGCGAAGGCTTCCGCGCAACTTCACCAGATGATCACGCGGCATGAAACTGCGGAACTCGATGATCTGCTCGCAGAGGTGAAGGAAAAAACCGGGGACTACACTGTAGCCGCGAGCGAGTACTATCGCGCTGCCGAGCTGGATCCCAGCGAGGGAAACATCTTCGATCTGGCGTCTTTTCTGCTGCAACATTCGCATTACGAAGGCTTTCTTGACAACGCGCTCAAGTTCTTCCAGTACGGCGTGCAAAAGTACCCGCAATCGGCGAAGCTGACGGTAGGCTTAGGCGTCACGCTCTATACCGAAGGCAGGTATGACGATGCTGTTAAAACTCTGTGCACAGCCGCCGATCTGGATCCGAAGGACCCAAGGCCGTTTCAGTTTTTAGGCAAAGTGAGCACAGTCTCCCCGGCTCACATCCCTGAGATACGCAAACGGCTCGAAGAGTTTGTTCATCTCTATCCCAACAATGGACCCGCGATCTACTACTACGCGATGAGTTTGTGGGAGCGCCCTGAAGGGCAGCCAGCCGCCGATCTGGGGGTGATAGAGGCTTTGCTCAAGAAGGCGGTTGCGGCAAATCCGGATCTCTACGAGGCTCATTTTCAGCTCGGCGTTCTCTATCAAAGTCAGCAGAAATACCAGGATGCCATCGGGGAGTTCGAAAAGACGATCAAACTTCGCCCCGATTACAGCCGCGCGCATTATCGCCTCTTTCTCTTGTATACCCGCACCCATCAGAAGCAGCTGGCCGACCAGCACCTCGCGATACTCAAACAGATTAAGCAGGAGGACGCAGAGGCGGAAAACGTAGAAGATAGTCCACGGAACACCCAGGCGAAATAGATCGTGGAGACTCTAAACTTGTGTATGCGTCGGTGATATTGTCGATTATTGCGAGAAGGTCCAAGAGGTGGGAGCCCCCGCATTCATGCGGGGGAAGGAGCGCTTCAGCGCTCCGGAAAGTCTTCCGCTCCGATTCATGCGCTTTAGCGCTGGCAATCCCAGCGGGCTTAGCCGAGCTCTCTCGCTCGTACCGGCTGAAACATAATCGATTAAATCCAGTGACGCACTAAACTAGTTTCCGGCCTGGAATGGTGAAGAATGAACCGCTTTAATACCGGGAACGACCCCGGACATATTACCGCTGAGTTCTCGCGCAATCGCGATTTAGGGTCGTTCCGGGGACTTGCACAAGCGATCTCGTGGAGCCGGCGCGAATTCCTTCGCGCAGCTACCGGGGCGACTGCCGCGACCATGCTGTCGGCGTTCTCCCCCCTGCGTGCCATGGCCATGCGCAAAGGGCAGAAGGCGGTCGTAGTTACCTTTGGAGGGGGCACGCGAGATGAAGAGACGTTCATGCCGGATGGGCAGGAAAATATTCCCCATCTCTTGCGGGACTTCATTCCCCAGGGAACGTTTTTCACTCAGGTAGTCAATCGAGGGATCCTCGGTCACTACGTCGCGACTGCCAGTCTGGTAACTGGTGTCTACGAGACGTTTAACAACTTCGCCGCCGTCTCCCCGGACAATCCCACGGTTTTCGAGTATTTCCGCAAGGAGCTGCACCGTCCCGCATCCGATACCTGGGTGGTTGCCCCCAGTAATGGCTTCGGCCTCATCGGCGAAAGTAGCCACTCCTCCCACGGAGCTGGGTTGGGTGCCGGCGTAATTTTACCCAAACGCCTGCTGGCCGCGGCGATGGCAAACGGGTCTTCCGGCTACGACCATTTGTTGCGTGACAACTATGAGAGCCCGGTCTATGCTCCGGCGTTGGGTGTCAGTGACCAGCAATTGCAACAGATGGCACAGATGCTGAAGCTATCTGTAACGGATTTTGCCGCCCACGCAAAGAGCCTCCGTAGTCCGGATGAACTCTCGGTTTACATTGCCCGGCAACTCATGCATCAGCTTGCGCCGAGCCTGCTCTGGATCACGCTACACGATATTGATGTCGCGCATTCCGGCACCTACTCGCTCTACATCGACGCCATACAACGCTCCGATCGACTTTGCGGAGAGATTTGGCAGATGATCCAGAGCGAGCCCGAATACGCCGGGAAGACAACTATGTTCATTCTTCCCGACTTCGGCCGCGACTCGGATGCCTCTTCCGGCGGTAATGGCTTTCAGCATCACCGCACAGGCGATGCCTATTCGAGAACCACCTGGATGATGGTGAGAGGCGCCGGTGTCAGGGAGAACGTGCTCGTAGATCGTCCTGTGGAGTCGACCGACCTTGTTCCCACATTAGGATCGCTCTTCGGATTCTCACCGGACTTCTCCCATGGCAAGGCGCTGCCGGAGGTACTGTAGCCATGCCTACCCAGCAAATTCAAGGTGAACAGTTCCGCAACTATCCCCCGCAAGCGAAACAGATCGCGACCAGCAATATCCCACTACTGCAGCAGCTCCCGCTGGCTTTCCTGCCCCTGCTCCTGAGAGAGGTGATCGTCTACGACTGGAAGTTTCCTGCGGAACGAGATGAGATCGACCGGCAGTTCCGTTATCTTGCGAGTTTGACGGCAGATCAACTGTCGAGCACCATGAGCTCATTTGCAAAACTGAAGTTATCGCCCGAACTTGAAGCGATGGACTGGGTCGGTGCGCCGGCGCGCTTCTCGGAGAGGCTATCCGCATATCTTTGGGCGACCCACCAGATCGACGACTTCAGCGTAGCTGCGGAAGACTACATACGAGTGTTCAATACCGCGGTGCCTGAGGCGCCTGCTCCGGCGCCACGGCTCGGCATCGCCGTGATCGGCCAGGAGATCAGCCAGACAAACTATCCCCTCTTCCGCAAACTGCGTCCACACGGCGTCTACTTCAGTCATGTCGATCCAACGAGTAGTTATAAGGTCTTGCTGGCTGCGGTTGCCGCACGCATCCAGGCGCACCCCTCCCCCTATGCCCACTGGTGTATTGATGGCGGATCGCAGACAACACCGCAGAGCAACGCGGTCTCGGCTGTGTCCTATGAATCACTGCAACCGGTGCGCAAGGCCCTGATCCGCAAGATGCAACAAGCCAACGCATCCCAGGCCGGCCCTGAAGCTCTGCGCACCCGGCTCGCGGAAACCGACCCGGCCGAAGTCGGGATGAAGCATTCGGACGATCCTGTTCTGAGCCGGTTCGCCATTAGCGTGCTTACGGAAGGCTCGGGAACGCAGATCTACAGCACGACCTTTGTGCAATGGACTGCCCGGGAGGCGCTCCGCCGGGCGCGGCCGCTCACGGTACTGGCAAGGTTCGCACCGCGCCAGACAGAAGAATCTGCGGATGAGGAGCTCTCCGGTCTGCAACAACGGGTAAATCTCGATCCGGCAGGATCCCTCGTCGATGCAGACATGGGTGCTTACTACACCTGGATCAATTTGCAGCGGCTCTCCGGTGCCGGCCAGTCTTCTTACTTGGCCTGGTTTGAAGGGCATAGTGAAGCAATCGCAATCGCTCCCTCTTGCGCGCCCGGCACGGAGTTCCATGACAGAGTGGACCTGGCGGAGATCCTCCGTCGCATGCAGAGCACAACCTGACCGGCTGCGGAAAAACCCGAATTCTTTGAAGGGGACGGCCTTCAGGCCGTCCGTAAGTGATTGCAAATCTGTCCGGCTTTAGCCGCTGAGGGAACGGCTTTCGCTCCCTAATCGACCTTTTTCCGCAGGCGTCTTTAGCCGGCACCCTCATATTCGTCGGGGCCGGAGACCTGATTGAGAAACAAACCCAGGTTGCTGCGCAAAACAATGTGAGGAGCGAGCTTGGTTGAGGGTGAAGGCTTGATGCCCTCCACGAGAAATCGAATGAGTGTTTCCAATGCAACCTTGCCTTGCGTGAATGGTCGCTGGTAGATCGTGGCCAACACTTTCCTCGACTCGATATGCCGGATCAATTCAGGGAAGAGGTCGGTGGTGATGACTTGTATCTCTCCCAGAAGACGCTTTTGCTCCAGTGCCTGCAGAACAGGAATGCTGTTCGCAGTGCTGATGTAGATCCCCGCGGGGCGAGGTTTGCGGGCGAGCAGATCGAGGGTGGCCTGGTAGGCGTCTTTAGGGCGTTCGTGCGACTCGATGGCCGGCAACAGCGACAGTTGTGGTGCCTCAGTGGCCAAGCTGGCGGCGAATCCACGCAGCTTGTCCGCATGATCAAGAGTACTCAGATCGCCGGTGATAGGGACCACGGCGCCGCCGTTCGGCAGGCGCATACCCAATAGCTCGGCCGCCATACCTCCACTTACGAATGCATCCACGGAGATGCAGGCAAGGCGGCTGCTGCGTGGTGCGTCGCTGGCCACGCAAACGACCGCTCTTCCTTGTTCAGCGAGGCGCTGCAGCGAAGCGCCGATGGCTGCCGGATTGCCAGGCGTGAGAATGATGCCGTCGAAGTGTCGTGCGACGTCAGCTTCCATCAGCTCAACATCGCCTTCCCCGAGACGGGGATAAGACCGAAAATCGAGATCGATGGTAGCGCCCAACGTAGCCTCTGCCGCGGCCCGAACGCCGGCGCGCAAGGGATCGAAGAACGACTGGATCTGCTTGGGGAGATGCACGGCAATCCGGATACGGCGATTCAGCTTGAGGCTTCTGGCGGCTACGTTAGGCTTGTAGTTGAGCTTCTCCGCCATTTTAAGGACCTTGGCGCGTGTCTTAGGGCTCACCCCCTGCCTCGCGTGGAGTGCGCGGTCGACCGTCCCGATCGAAATACCTAATACTTTCGCAATTTCCTTAATCCCAGCAGGTTCTGACGTTGTTGGCTTCACGGCGCTGCTATTGTAGCCCACCCAACGCTGCTGTCTGGAATCTCTTGTGGGCGATGCTGCGCGTTTGTGGGACCCTCCAGAGCCCCAAAGCGAACAATCGCGCCGCGCGCGTACTTCTACGAACAACGAATTTCCTGGTTTCTCTTGTCGTCTTCTTCCTACCTTTTTCGATTTCTCAAGTGGCGTATCAGGGACGGGCGTGAAAAGCCTTCCCGATAGCCCGATCGATCCAACGGAGGCAGCAACAATGAAATACCGCAGCGATGCTTACTTTACTAACCGGCTCTTCGATGTTCGCGGGGGCGTCACACGCGCCTGCGCAAATTCCCGAGCGCGGGGATTCGCCGGCCGAATTCCCTGGCCCACGGGGCACCATGACACCAGGCGGTTCATCGGGAGACTCTTTCCCAGCTTGACCACGGGCATCGTGCTTGCCCTATCAACATCGTCCGCCGCGTTCGCACAACACTACACGCAGACCAACCTTGATGCCAACGTTACCGGGCCTGCCGAGTCGGTCGATCCTCAGCTCGTCAATGCCTGGGGCCTCGCGCGCAGCTCGGGCAGCGCATGGTGGGTCTCCGACGAGGGCAAAGGGCTCGCCACACTGTACAACGGACCTGGAGCCAAACAGTCTCTTGTGGTTACAATTCCTAAATCCAATCCCAAGGACCAGACCTTTCCCACCGGTACTCCCACCGGGGTTATCTCCAACGGCAGCCCGACGGACTTCCTGTTGGCTCCCAAGAAAGCGGCGGCTTTTATCTTCGCCACGCTCGACGGAACCATCGCCGGATGGAACCCGAGCGTCGGCAATACTCCCGGTGTCCCCGGCGCCTCCACAAATGCCGTGACCGTCGTCCGCACCACCGACGGCTCCGGCTACACTGCACTCACTACCGCCTTCGTCGATGGCAAGCGCCACCTTTATGCGGCAAACTTCATCAAGGGACGCATCGATGTTTACGACAACGCCTTCGCTCCAGTTAAGTTGAAGGAGCAGGGCGGCTACGAGCACTTTTTCGACGACGATCATCTCACGGCCGACGACAACAAGCCCTTTACCGATGATCGTCTCCCGCGCAACTTTGTGCCCTTCAACGTGCAAGCCATCGGCAACGACCTCGTCGTTACCTACGCACTGCACTTTGCCGGAGACCCCTTCGAAACTCCCGGCCCCGGCCTCGGCTACGTCGACATCTACTCGTCGGAGGGCAAACTGCTCCGGCGCCTT
This sequence comes from uncultured Acidobacteriaceae bacterium, assembly GCA_963717225.1. Lineage (GTDB taxonomy): Bacteria > Acidobacteriota > Terriglobia > Terriglobales > Acidobacteriaceae > PALSA-350. The sequence continues at coordinate 1,567,140 of CAVQWB010000019.1, forward strand.
GAGCACGGTGATTGGCTCAACGCTCCGTGGGGAGTCACGCTTGCCCCTCTCGACTTCGGATTTTTCAGCCACCGTCTGCTGGTCTCGAACTTCTCCGCCGGAGGAACCACCCAATCGGCGGGATTCATCTCCGCTTACGACCTCGATACCGGCGCATTTGAAGGCCTGCTCGAAGATGCAACCGGAAAGCCGATCTCCATCAACGGTATCTGGAGCATGAGTTTTGCGAACAGCGCGACGCCCAATAGCTACGACCCTGATGAGGCCCCTGCAGCGGAGCTGTACTTTACCGCAGGCCCCAATCAGGCGACCGGTGGCCTCTTCGGATACCTGACACCAGTCTCAACAGAACTGATCCAAGGCAACTCCCAGTAAAACAGCTGCACGCGCACAAACAATGAGAGCCGTGGGCCTCGGGTCACAATCGCGCCGGCCCGTGGCTCTCACTTTTTAAGGCACTGAATGTTATCGGATCAACTTGCGCGCAAGTTCTGGCTAGGCCATTTCAATGGCCAAAAGAGATACGTCATCGGCGAAGTCTGCGACGGTGCGCCAGGCCTTGATTTCCGTCATCAATCCTCCAAGCAGCTCATCGAGCGGTTGTGCTCCCCAGTGCTCCAGGTAGGCGAGCAGCCGACTCTCTCCGAAGGCCTCACCTTGCACGTTGGTGCATTCAGTCACACCATCGGAGTAGAGCAGGAGTCTATCTCCATGCTTTGCGGAGACGTCGAAGCAGTCGAATTCTATGTCGGGCCATACCCCCAAAGGCATGCCACCTGAACCGAGCTTTCTTATCTCTCCAGCTTTCCTTATCAGGATCGGGCCTGGGTGCCCCGCTTGGGCGAGGCTTAAGGTTGACGACCTGGTATCGAACAGTCCGTAGATCATGGTGAAATATTGATCGTCCTTCGACTGAAAGCGGTGGTTGAGTTCTCGAATTGCATCGCCTGGAGATAAGAATTCGAATGCTTCACTATCCCGGTTATAACGTTTTAAAGGGTTTCCAGCCGCCCCGTCTGGGGTCAACAACATGCTTAACGTAACCGATAACATCGCCGCCGGAACTCCATGACCAGAAACGTCCAGCAGATAGAAGCCCACTAGCTGTTCACCCATGGCAAAGAAGTTGAAAGTATCTCCGGCAACATAACCAGAGGGCTGAAGGCGCCATTCGCATCGGACTCCATGAGCCAGCATGGCTGGGGAGGGTAGCAGCCTGGTCTGCATCCATGCGGCAGCTTTCAAGTCGTCTTCAATGAGCGTATGCGCCGACTTTAGACGGCCGTTGATTCGGGCGAGTTCGCGGTTCCTATCGGCCAGGCCCTGCTCCAGACTTAGGACGCGCTCACCCGCACGCACCTTGACCCGCAGCTCCTCGGGGCTGATCGGTTTGACCAGGAAGTCATCGGCACCGGCATCCATGCCCTCGATAAGATCGGATTTGGCTCCTTTGGAAGTACAGAGAATCACATAGATATAGTGATCAAGGCTCTCTCCACGAATCTTACGGCAGAGGTCCACTCCAGCAAGGTTTGGCATCAGCCAGTCGCTCAGAACAAAGTTGATCGCTCCTTGCTTCACCAGATCCCATGCGAGTTGTCCGTCGGCTGCCTCCACAACCTCATGACCCTGCCGCTGAAGTAGCTCGGATAGGATCGTGCGGGCGACGATATCGTCGTCAACGAGCAAAACCTTCATCCTCTACTGATGGCCTCTGTCCGGGCTGTCTGGGCTAAAGGGCGTGCGCTGAGCGTTCGCCAAACCATACCTCGAACTCCCCAGCCTGCTTACAGCCCTGCTTTCGTTTATCGGCAAGGATTGGCATTGATTTACTCATGCCGGACCCGAGACTGACGGAATGTGGGTATTTCTCCTCGATGACTCATCTTCGAGCGGACCAAGCCGATGGGAGGAACAGCAACGGAGGAATAATATGCCGTTGGCGACCAAGGCGGCCGGCCAGGACTCCCTCAGCGCCGGGATTCAGTATCACCTGCGTTATTCAGTGGGAAGCTCGGTTGGGACCCCCTCTAAACATGACATACTGCAAGCTTTGGCTTACACGGTTCGGGCCAGGTTAATCGACGGACTGATCGCCACCGAGGAGCGTCGTCGACGCTGCAGAGCCAAGCGTTTGGTCTATCTTTCCGCGGAATTCCTCATTGGCCAGTCGTTGCGCAACAATCTTTTCAACCTCGGACTTCTTGAGGAGGCAGAGGAAGCAACCAGACAACTGGGCTTTGATTTGCGCGAGATTGCCGATACCGAGTCTGACGCGCCTCTTGGTAATGGAGGCCTTGGCCGCCTTGCCGCATGCTTCCTGGAATCCCTCGCTACACGCGGAATGCCGGCCTATGGATTTGGCATCAACTATCAGTTTGGCTTATTCAAACAGGAGATTGAGGACGGCTTCCAGAAAGAAAAAGCCGATCAGTGGCTGAGCGATAACTCTCCCTGGCTGATTGAGCGATCCGCAGAGACCTGCACCATACCACTCTATGGACGTATAGAACATGAGCTTGCCAAGGACGGCACTTACAACCCCATGTGGGTCGATTGGCAGATCATCCTTGGTGTCCCCTACGACCTGCCGGTAGCCGGATTTGGCGGCCATACGGTCAACTACCTCCGCTTGTACTCAGCGCGCGCCTCAGACGAGTTCGATATGAAAATTTTCAACGGGGGAGACTATCTTCGCGCGGTTGAAAACAAGATCAATATGGAGACCGTTTCCAAGGTACTGTATCCGTCTGATGCAGCGCCGGCCGGCAAGGAACTCCGCCTGGTGCAGGAATACTTCATGGTGGCTTGCGCCTTGCGAGACGCCGTCCGCGACTTTCATAGAGAGAATCCGGGTGGCAGCCTGGAGCGGCTTCATGACTCTGTGACCTTTCAAATGAACGATACCCACCCGTCGCTGGTGGTTGCGGAGTTGATGCGGATTTTGGTTGACGAGCATGCCATGGCTTGGGAGGCGGCGTGGACGGTGACTCAGGCGGCCTGCGGCTATACCAATCACACGCTTTTGCCCGAGGCGCTGGAAAAATGGCCGGTAACGCTGCTTGACCGAGTACTACCCAGGCACTTGCAGCTCATCTATGAAATAAATCGACGATTCCTGGCCCGCGTGGAGGAGAAATTCCCGGGAGACTGGGCGCGGTCCGAACGGATGTCCATCATCGGTAAATCGGGGCCGCAGGAGGTACGGATGGCCAACCTGGCGATCGTCGGCAGCCACAGCGTCAATGGTGTCGCGGCTCTCCATTCGCAACTGATCAAGACTCGCTTGGTGCCCGATTTCTATGCGCTATGGCCGGAACGATTCAACAACAAGACCAATGGTGTTACCCACCGGCGATGGCTGGCCTGCTGTAATCCTTCGCTGGCCGAGCTGATCACCAGGTCCATAGGCGAGGGTTGGATTACAAACTTTGCCGCTATCCGCAGTCTCGAAGTTCACGCTGGTGAGGAGGCGTTTCAACAGGAATTTCTGCGCATAAAGCGGGAAAACAAAATCCAGCTGGCGACGCTCATCTATGACACGGAACAGGTGCGCGTCGATCCTAATTCGTTGTTCGACGTTCAGGTCAAGAGGATTCACGAATACAAGCGGCAACTGTTGAACGCAATGTATGTAATGCATTCGTATCTTGGCTTCGTGGACGAGGGCTGGAAGCCGGCGGTGCCACGCACCCACATCTTCGCCGGCAAGGCGGCGCCAGGCTACGCGATGGCCAAGCTCATCATCAAGCTGATCAACAACATTGCTGTGACCGTCAACAAGGATCCTCGAACCGATGGCGTGATGAAGGTTGTGTTCATGCGTAACTACCGCGTGAGCTTAGCGGAAAAGATCATTCCCGCGGCCGATCTGAGCGAGCAGATCTCGACTGCGGGGATGGAAGCCTCCGGAACCGGGAATATGAAATTTGCCATAAACGGGGCTTTGACCATTGGCACGTTGGATGGCGCCAACGTCGAGATTCTGGAAGAGGTGGGCGCCGACAACATCCACATTTTTGGTATCAAGGCAGAGGAGATCGAGGTCCGGCGTAACTCCTACGATCCGTTTGATTGTTACCATGCCAGCCGAGGGATTCGCCGGGTATTGGATGCTCTCCGAGACGATCGTTTCTGTCCCGATGAGCCTGGATTGTTTCAACCGATCATTGACTCGCTACTTTACGGGGGCGATCCGTACTTCCACCTGGCGGATTTCGATTCCTATGTGGCGGCCCAGCAACGAGTGAGCAGTGGTTTTCAGAACGTTCCCACGTGGGCCTGCAAAGCCATCTTGAACGTGGCGCGCAGTGGTAAATTCACCAGCGACCGGGCGGTTTCTGAATACGCGAAAGATATTTGGGGGATCAAGTCGATGACCGGCTAAGAACTCCACTATGAACGAAACCTTTTTTACCTGTACGAACAGAGGATCGCCATGAGGATCGTAGAGCAGCAAATAGGAACGAACCTAGTTTTGCAGGTGCTTGAGCCACGCCTGGTTGCGGACAAGGCGCAGGCTTTCAAAGAAGCCGTCGGTCGTTATTTCGCTAATGGGCCAATTTCCCTGGTCCTCGATCTGGCCAAGGTGGAATTCATCGACAGTAGCGGGTTGGGGGCCATCCTCTCTTTGTTGAAGCGCATGCCTCAAGGGAGCGAACTGTTGGTTTGCAGGCTGAACGACACAGTCACCAATATGTTCATGCTCACCAGGATGGACCGGGTCTTTACCATCTGCAAGACGGTCGACGAGGCGATGATTACCCTAAGTCATTAAGTGTGGAGCAACACCGTCAGCCTTCGGCATGCCAAGCATAAGCAAATCCATCTGTCTGCTATAGCTTGGGAAGTTGCGTAGTATCCCATCCGCCGCCGACAGCTTTAACCAGGAGAACACTCGCATCCATGCGACGTCGCATGAGATCGATGTCATTGCGCTGATTGGCCAGAAGCACCGTCTGCGCCGTGATGACCTGCAAATAGTTGTCGACGCCACCCGTGTATCGATTCGTAAAGAGCTGAAGTGAATCTGCGGCAGAAGCCGTGGCCTCACGTTGTTGTCTTGCCTCTTGCTCCAGAATCCGCAATGCGGCAAGATTGTCTTCTACCTCCTGGAATGCAGTGAGTGCCGTTTGGCGATAGGAAGCTACTGTGCCATCATAGTTTGCATTTGCAGACTCGGAGACAGCGCGGCGACGGCCGGCGTCAAAGATGGTCTGCGATAATTGCGGTCCCACTGCCCACATACGGCTAGGCCAGTTGAGCCAGTTGGTGATCGAAGTTCCGGTAAACCCTCCCGTGGCGCCGAGCACCAGGGATGGGAAGAAGGCAGCGCGAGCGATGCCAATCTGATCATTGGCTTCAGCGACGCGACGCTCACCCGCCGCAATATCAGGCCTGCGTTCAAGCAGGGTTGTAGGCAGACCGACCGGGATGACTGGAAGTTGAAGATCGTTTTGGGGCACAGGTGCCAGGTTGAACTGCGCTGGGGGCTTGCCAATCAAGATGGCGATGGCGTGCTCAAACTGTGCGCGCGCCACGGTGATGTCGGTATCCGCTACCTGCGCACCGTCAAGCTGCGTCTTCGCCTGTGCCACATCTGACCTGGGAGCAGCTCCGCCCTCGAAACGATTCTGAGTGAGTTGCAGCGCATCGGTATAGGTCTTCACCGTGTCATCAAGAAGCCGTTTTTGTTCGTCGGCGCTTCGCAGTTCGAAGTAGTCAACCGCCAATTCAGCATGCAGGCTTAGGTTGGCCGTCTGCAGGTCGGCAGCACTCGCCTGTGCTTCCTCACGCGAGGCATTCACCGTTCGGCGAATGCGGCCCCACAAGTCAATTTCATACGAGAGATCGACCGGCAATGTGAACGACCCGGTGCCATTATTCGCCAGCGACGGCGAGAAATACGGTTGATGCGCGGAATCTCTTTCATTGACAATGCTCGGCGCGGTCGAGATGGTCGGAAACTCGGCGGAACGGTTGAACCGAATCGTCGCCCGTGCCTGGCGGAACCGGGCTTCGGCTACTTTCAGTTCCTGGTTAGAAACCGTCGCCTCTTCTTCCAGGGCATTCAGCTCAGGGTCGCGGAACACCTCCCACCATTGACCCCGAATCTGTTGATCGCCTGGTTGAGCTTGTTTCCACCCGTCTGATTCCTTAAAGGACTCAGGCCCCTGTTCTTTGAATGCGGGAGCCATGGGCACCGCCGGCTTCACGTACTTCGGACCAACCATGCACCCGGATATCAGCAGACCGACGGAGAAGACGGCGACGTGAGGAAAATACGGTTTCACTGTGACCCCCCAGGCTGCGCTGCAGCCGCGTGAACCTCGCTGCCACCGGTAAGGGAATCCGATGGGTTCACGATAACCTGGTCTGTGGGCCGAAGGCCGGCGACGACTTCTACAGTGGCGCCAAAGTCGCGGCCGATGGTGATGGGAACCAACTCTGCGCGGCCATTGCGAACCACACCGACGCGTAGGCCCTCGGAGCGAAAGAGCAGGGTGTTGGCCGGGATGGTCAGCGATTTTGCGGAATCGCGCACAGCCTGAGGTAGCTTGAGATGTACAAAGACATAGGACCCTGTCTTGATGCGGCCCTGCGGGTTGTCGACATCGACTTCGACATTCAGCGTTCTGGAAGCGTTGTCAATCGAATCGGAATTGCGAACGATCGTACCCTGGAAGGTTTCCCCCGGAAACTCATCCAGTGCAAGTGTTGCCTTGGCTCCAGTCTGCGCAGCCTGGGCATCGACCTCGGGCACCGCAACGTAGACGCGAAGCTTATCTACCGCCGCCATGTGAAATAGTTCCTGGGGCACCCCGCCTGCTCCGGCGTTGATGAGAGCGCCGATATCGGTATTTCGTGCAGTGATCACGCCGGCGAAAGGAGCATAGACCTTTTCAAAGGATTGCAATTGCTCCAGACGGTGAACGTTCGCGGTCATGGAATCGACCGATGCCTGGCGCGCGCTGAGATCGCTGACTGCCTGATCGGTCTCTTGTTTAGAGACGGAGTTGGTCTTTAGCAGGTTTTGCCAGCGGGCCGCGGTAATCTCGGCCAATTGCTCGTTTGCCTGAGAATTCTTGAGGTCTGCACGAGCCTGCTCCAGTTGCTGATCAATTTCCGGGGTCTCAATCTCTGCCAGCAGTTGTCCTTGCTTTACGTGAGCTCCAATGTCGACATACCAACGCTTGAGATAACCGTTGGTGCGAGCATAGATGGGCGTATCGTTAAACGCTTGCGTGTTGCCGGGCAAAACGATCTCCAGCGGCAGGCCACCCGAATTTGGGTGGATAACAGTGACGGTCGGGATCGCGGCTCGCTCGGTGCGTGCGCCAAGAGCGTTCTCAGCCTGGGCTCGATCGCGGATGCCCAAAAAGATGACAACGCCGAGAACAACGGCGCCGGCCGCCAGACCCACGAACAGCCAGGGTGACAACGGTTTTGACGGTACCGGCACAGGCTGTTCGGTAGGGTTTTGCGAAACTTCAGGCAGGGTGCTGTCAACAGTGCTCATAATCTCTCCGTTCGCATACGTCGCAATTACGCATGCGTCATCTTGTTGTCCGGCTCAGTCTTTATCCGCGAACCTTGAGGAGTTCCTCGCCCGTGCAGCAGAGCAAACACGGAAGGGACAAAAATCAGTGTGGCCACCGTAGCGCAGAGTAGACCCCCGATGACGGCACGCCCTAAGGGCGCATTTTGCTCTCCACCATCCCCAAGGCCGAGTGCCATCGGAATCATGCCGATGATCATGGCCAAGGCAGTCATAATGACCGGGCGGAAGCGAGTGGTGCCGGCTTCAATGGCAGCGATGAGTGAATCACCGTGATGGAGCAGCCTCTCCTTGGCGAAGGAGACGACGAGGATGCTGTTGGCCGTGGCCACCCCCATACACATGATGGCCCCCATAAGCGCGGGAACACTGAGCGTGGTGTGGGTGACAAAGAGAAAGAGAACAATTCCAGCCAGCGCCGCAGGAAGCGCGGTGATGATAATGAAGGGGTCAAGCCAGGACTGGAAGTTCACCACGATCAGCAAATATACGAGAATGATTGAAAATCCCAGGCCACCGATAAGCCCAATGTAAGAGGTGCGCATGGTGCCGTATTGCCCCCGAAGGGTCACGAAGCTGCCTCGGGGAAGAGCCTTGCTGTTCGCGTCGACGATACGAGTCACGTCGCGCCCAACTGCTCCGAGGTCTCGATCCTGTACAGCAGCATAAATATCGACCACCCGGCGAATGTTGTAGTGGTTGATCGAGGCCAGCTCACTGGTCCGTTGAATGGAAGCAAAGTCGGCCAGTATAGCGGGCCGCTTCTGGTTGGGCCCGCTGACCGGAATATTTTGCAAATCCTGGCGCGACTGGATGTCGTATTGAGGCGTTTGCGCGACCAGATTGTACGAGACCCCGTTCTTCGTATTGAGATAGAACATGGGTGTCACCTGAAAGCTGCCGCTCAGAGAAATCAACAAGCTGTTGGCGATGTCGCGTTCCGTAAAGCCTCCCTGGGCCGCCTTGGTGCGATCGACGGCGACATGAAACTTGGGATAGTCGGCCTGCTGTTGAACGCGCAGGTCCACAAGGCCACGGACATGATTTAGTTCGGAGACCATTTTGTCCGCTACGCGGGAATTATCCACAATGTCAGGACCATCGATCTGGATGTCGATGGGTGCTGGAAGACCAAAGTTCAATATCTGGCTCACAATGTCAGCCGGGATGAAGTAGAACGTAGTTCCAGGAAAGTCGCGGGGGAGCTTCTCCCGCAGGGTGCGCACGTAGTCGTCGGTCGGGTGATGCTTCTCTTTGAGAGAGACGATCACGTCAGCATCGGCGGCGCCGGTCAGCCCCGAGCGGTTGTAAATGTAGTTGATGTTGCTGTAAGGCAAGCCGATGTTGTCGAGTACATTGTCGAGCTCAGCCGGCGGAATTGTCTGCCGGAGCTCGGTCTCGACCTGGTCCGCGAGACGGGCGGTGTCCTCGATGCGCGTCCCCGTCTTGGCACGCACATGGAGAATGAACTGTCCGCTGTCAGAGGTCGGGAAAAAGTCCTGACCGAGGAAGGGAATGATGGCGAATGCCAACAGGCAAACCGCCAGAAAACCGGGAACAAACACCTTTCGCAAAGAAACAAGCTGAGCGAGCAACGATGAATACGTAAACCTTACTGTTTCAAAAAGCCGTTCGAATCCCCGTTGGAAACGTGCCCATGGGCTACGTGATGGCTCACCCCCGTGCTGCTTGGCCTTCAACAAGTACATGGCGAGCGTAGGCACCAGGGTACGGGACAGGATGTAAGACGCGATCATGGCGAAGATGACCGCCTCGGCCAGAGGAACAAAGAGATACTTCGCTACGCCGCTCAGGAAGAACATGGGCAGGAAGACGATACAGATACACAGTGTCGATACCAGCGCAGGTACAGCAATCTGCGCAGCCCCATCCAGGATGCCGTCGTGGAGCGCAGCACCCTCTTCCAGGTGCCGCTCGATATTCTCGATTGTGACGGTAGCGTCGTCGACCAGGATGCCCACGGCGAGCGCAAGACCGCCGAGAGTCATGATGTTGATGGTCTCGCCCAGGAAGCTGAGGACGATCACAGATGTGAGGATGGAGAGCGGAATGGAAATGGCGATGATGATAGTGCTGCGCCAGCTGCCAAGAAAAACCAGGATCATCAGGCCGGTAAGCGCCGCGGCGATGATGGCTTCACGAATGACACCATTGATGGAGCCGCGAACAAAAATCGACTGATCCGAGAGCGGCTGAATCTTGAGATCGGGGGGAAGGGTCTGCGCGACGCGGGGCAGGATGCGGCGGATTCCCTTGACCACATCGATGGTCGAGGCGTCCCCCGCCTTCAGCACGGTCACTAGAGCCCCGCGACTACCATCCTGGCGAACGATGTTCGTCTGGGGGGCAAAGCCGTCGCTGACTGTCGCAACGTCGCGAAGATAGACGGTGGAGTTGCCGATCGTCTTGATAGGCAGGCCGTTAAACTCCTGTACGGTCTTCACATCAGCATTCAGGTCAACGTCATATTCAAACTGGCCCAGCTTGACCGTGCCTCCCGGCAAGATGAGGTTCTGGTTGCCGAGAGCAGTGAGCACATCGTTAGGCGAAAGTCCCTTGGCCTGCAGCAACCCCTGGTTTAAATTGACCATAACCTGGCGTTGCTTGCCGCCAAAGGGATACGGAACCGAGGCCCCCGGAACCGTGACCAACTGGGTACGCAAAAAATTCAACGCAATGTCGTTAAGCTGGGGCTCGGTCAGATTTTTTCCAGAGAGGCCAAGCTGCAAAATGGGGACGGTTGAGGCGTTGTAGTTGATGACCAGCGGAGGCAGTGCGCCGGGAGGCAATTGACGCAGAATGGTCTGGGAGATCGCAGTGACCTGGGCGTTCGCCCGATCGATACTGGCATTCGGCTGCAGAAATATCTTGACGATCGCCGTTCCGTTCACCGTGGTCGACTCGATGTGCTCGATGTTGTCGACGGTGGTGGTCAGGACCCGTTCATACACGGTCGTGATGCGCCCTTCGGTCTCTTCCGGGTTCAGGCCCGTGTAGGTCCAGGAAACGGCGATCACAGGGATATTGATATTGGGGAAGATGTCGGTCGGTGTTCTCGAGATCACCACCGGGCTCATGATAAGGATGAGCACCGCCAGCACAATAAACGTATAGGGCCGGCTCAGAGCGATTTTGACGATCCACATTGTGTTCCCCGACTCCCTCCGAGGGTTGACGAGCCGTTCAGGAAGACCCTCTATGCGATACTAGACGTATAGTATTGTAAAACGACCATGTACATCAGATCGCGCAGGCCGGATTAAGGGTGCATTTTCTTTTAGTTGCACAGGATTGACGCGGCTCAATCATGGCCCGAGTCCTTGTCCATTTGGTACCTGCCGCGGAAGCTGGCAAATGCGCCGGCCCCGGGGAGAGGCTCGACTTTACAGATTCGTGAATATAGTCTCAATTGGCGAGATCATCCCCTTCATGGGACAAGCTGGGGGGCGACCGCACCGAGCGGAGAAGTGCCACCTGAAGGCCGCCGAAAGGACTCATGACTGACCCCAAAGGGCGCGGCCGCCAACGCAGCAGCGAATCAGAAGAGGCAATCCTGAAGGCCACCCTTCAATTGCTGAAGGAGAAGCCCTTGCGCGACATCACTGTTGACGCAATCGCGCGCAAAGCCGGGGTAGGCAAAATGACCATCTACAAGTGGTGGCCGAGCAAGGCTTATGTCGCCTTAGACGCCTTCAGGAAAAAAATGAACAGGGTGGTAGTGATGCCGGACACCGGTGACACAGAGAGAGACCTCGCAGAGCTACTTTATTCGATCATGAGTTTCTATATCAGCCCGACGGGCCGCATTTTCAGTCAGTTCCTTGCCGAATCCCAAAGTGATCCCGAATTTGCAGCGTTGTTTCGCGAGCACTTCCTCAAGCCGCGGCGTGAATCGGCAGGGGCGTTTCTGGATCGCGCCATGAAGCAGGGAGTGATCGACCGCACGTTGAACCGGGAAATTCTTCTCGACCTGATCTTTGGCCCCATGGTCTTCCGGTTGATGGCTGGCCACGCCCCCCTCAATAGGGCTGAATCGGACGCGATGATCGCGACACTACTTCGTGGAATCCGCAGCGAAGCTCCAAGACCCAAGCGGGCCTCTGCCGATAAAGCCGTGGTGATCCAGGTTTGAGGAAAGCGACTTACGTGGACACATCCATCGTCTCATGCACACTTTCATACTGGTGTAAGGAGACCTCCCAGCCCTGCTCCAATTCCAGCAGTAATCCCTGGAACTCCGCCATCGTCTTTGCCTCGTGCGTTTGGGCGAACTCCTTGGCCTCCACTTCCATCGCCAGGGGAAAGAACCTGCGATACAGTTCAATCCGCTGTGATTCTGCCGGCTCCCCGAGAAAGAGCTTGTAGTCGATTCGTCCGGGCCGCAAAAGCGCAGGGTCGAGCGCGTCCACGTTATTCGTGGTCATCACGAACACTACATTCTCTGGCGCGTGGAAACCGTCCAGCACATTGAGCAATCCAGAGAGAGTGACACCCAAGCGGTCAGGCGCGTTTTTCCCGGCGCCCATGGTTGGCTGCTTATCCCTCCACTCGTCCAGGCCAGGTCGACGATTTCCGGCTCCCATGCAGTCGATGTCCTCGAACAGAATGACTGAATTTTCTGGCACATCGTTCATCGCAGACTTGAGGGTCCGATCATTGAGCTCGGTCAAATTCATCACGTAAATGGACATACCGAACTTCGCCGCCAAGGCCGATACCAGCGATGTTTTTCCAGTCCCGGGCGGCCCGTACAGCAAATAGCCACGGTGGTATGGAACTCCCAGGCGGCGATAACGCTGCCGCGATGTTCTGAATATCTCAAGATCCTGCATGAGGTGTTCCTTCTCCCCCGGCTTCAGGATGACAGAGTCGATCAAACGCGGAGAGTACGCCTGGACGTACGTCCACCCGTCGTCCCATACGTGGAGGTAGGACGTCATATTCACCTTCTTGTGGTGGCAAGCAACGATCTCCTCTACAAACCGCCTGAGGAAAACCTGGTCTCTGCCAATGGTTCGAAAAGTCAGCGATTCCATCCGTCGCTGACTTCTACCTTTCGTATCCTCGCTGCGATAGCGGCACACCCGGAAAGGCCGTCCGGCGTGCCAGAACAGATGGCTGCCGGGAGCCGGGACCAGCGCCATTTCTTCACCGCGAAGCGTAGTATCAAGGTCCACCTGGCGGATTCGCTTCAGGAATTTCTGCTCCAGAAACCATTCTTTCACCCAAACAAAGGCTGCGTCATCGTCCTTCACGGTAATCATCATGGTGGTCTGCCGTATCAACCACGACCATAACTGCTCGGGCAAGGCGCGCAAGAATACACCGACGCTGCCGACGATCATCAGCAACAGGCCGCCAGAGGCAAATTGATTCTGACCGCTCAACACGTGTTTTAGAAGCTCGAACATACTTCGTTTTCTAACCGGTCTAATAACCGGAGTAATGGTCAATGGAACGGTTGTCATCGTCCAATGGCTGTCTTTGACAGACAAGTGTTTTGCCCAGACAAGACTGGGCTACTCGATCCCTGCGAATGCCAGCCCACGGCGCATCGAACGCCATTCGAAGAGAACGTGGCTGAGGTCACTTAGCAAGTATCAGATTGTGCAGGAAAAGCGCCGAGGATCGGTTAGCGCGACCGGAGCGACGCCCTATAGCAACGTGACCGATTCATTCGGTGATGTTGCCCGCTTAGCGTTTTATGTTGAAGAGCTGCCAATTGGGGGCGTCCTTTCTTAAGAAGATGTTAGAAGATGCCATGATTTCGATTTTTTTGCAAGCACCAAAGTCGTCCGGCAATGCGGGAAGTTCGGTCTTATCCCGTAAACTGACTGTTGCATGTTGCTCACAATCTCGACCACGCACACTCCGGCCACCGATCTTGGATATCTGCTTCATAAGAATCCAGCTCGCGTACAAAGCGCGGCAATGTCATTTGGCAAAGCTCATGTCTTCTACCCGGAAGCGGCGGCGGAGCGTTGCACCGTTGCACTGCTGGTGGAAGTCGATCCGATCGCGCTGGTAAGAGGGCGTCGCGGACCTGGCGGCGATGGCGGTCAATTGCAGCAGTATGTCAACGATCGGCCCTATACGGCCAACTCGTTTCTGAGCGTCGCCTTAGGAGAGATGTTTTCCACTGCCATGGGCGGACGAAGTAAAGAACGGCAGGGCCTCGCCGGTACGGCGATTCCTCTCACCGCGAACCTTCCTGTTGTCGCCTCGAGTGGAGGAGTTGACTTGCTGGAGAAGCTCTTCCAGCCACTTGGCTACGTTGTGAAAGCCCACGGTGGAGTACTTGACGAGCATTTTCCGGAATGGGGAGCTTCCCCTTACTATTCCGTCGAGATCGCCGCGACGACTCGCCTTCAGGAACTGCTTGCGCATCTGTACGTGCTCATTCCAGTGCTCGACAACGAAAAGCACTATTGGGTAGGTGAGGACGAGATCAAGAAGCTGCTAAATCGAGGCGAAGGCTGGTTGGCGCGGCATCCGGAGAGGGACCTGATCGTATCCCGCTATTTGAAGCGCCAACGCCACCTTACCCGCGAAGCCCTGGAGCGCCTCTCCGAAGACGAGCCGGAGAGCGATGAGCCCGAGGAAGCAGTGGGCGACCAGGAGGAGCAGAAGGTGGAGCGCCCGCTTGGTTTGCACGAACAGCGAATGGGTACCGTGCTCTCAGTCCTTCGCGGAATCGGCGCGAAGCGAGTTGTGGATCTTGGATGCGGCGAAGGGAAACTCCTGCGCTATTTGCTTGCCGATCCACAATTCGAATCGCTGCTCGGTATGGATGTGTCGTTGCGTTCCCTGGAGATTGCCGGGGATCATTTGAAACTGGAGCAGTTGCCAGAGCGGCAGCGCAATCGCATCAACCTGGTTCAGGGATCGCTCATGTACCGTGATCAACGGATCGGCGGGTTCGACGCCGCGACCGTAGTGGAAGTGATGGAACACCTGGATGCAGCGCGTCTATCGGCGTTTGAACGCGTCCTGTTCGAATTTGCGCGGCCGGGTTATGCGATCATCACTACGCCAAACGCCGAATACAATCCGATTTTTGAAACCCTCCCGGCCGGCCAATTTCGTCATCGCGACCACCGGTTTGAATGGACCCGCGCCGAATTTGCGCAGTGGGCAACCTCGATCACGAAGCGCTTTCAGTACGAGGTTCGTTTTCAATCGATTGGGCCCGAGGATCCTGATCGCGGCGCGCCTACGCAGATGGCGGTGTTTTCCCGGGGGGCCAGCGCATGAAAATCGCCATCCCTGAACTTTCCCTGGTCTTGCTGGTGGGACCTTCCGGCTGCGGTAAATCGTCTTTCGGGCGAAAACACTTTCTTCCGACCGAAGTGGTTTCGTCCGATTTCTGCCGCGGCCTTGTTTCCGACAATCAGAACGATCAGTCCGCAACGGGTGACGCTTTCGAGCTTTTACATATGATCGTTGGCAAACGGCTGGCTCGAGGAAAGCTGACGGTCGTCGATGCAACCAACGTGCAGCCCGAGGCGCGCAAGACACTGGTTGCGTTGGCGCGCGAGTATCACGTGTTCGCGGTGGCCCTGGTCTTCGATCTGCCGGAGCGACTCTGCCAGGACCGAAACGCTTCGCGGCCAGACCGGCAGTTCGGGCCGCACGTGGTTCGAAATCAGTCTCAGCATCTTAGGAAGTCACTACGCGGCCTGGAGCGCGAAGGCATTCGCTATGTCTTCAAAATGTCCACCGTCGAAGAAGTGGACTCGGCAGCGATCGAGAGACAGCCGCTCTGGAACAATCGCAAGGCCGAACCTGGCCCGTTCGACATTATCGGCGACGTGCACGGTTGCATCGAAGAGCTTCTCGAGTTGCTCCAGAAGCTTGGGTACGTCGTGGAGATAGGGGACGGGCGCTATACCGTGCAACCGCCCGAAGGCCGCAAGCTGATCTTCGTTGGCGATTTGGTGGACAGGGGCCCGGCTACTCCGGAGGTACTTCGCCTGGTCTCCGGCATGGTTGGGGCCGGCGCGGCTTTCTGCGTTCCCGGGAATCACGACGTGAAGCTGGTGAAAGCTCTGCGAGGCCGTGACGTGAAGCTCACCCATGGGCTCGCGGACTCCATGCGGCAACTGGAGAAAGAACCGCCAGAGTTCCGACACGAGATGGCTAAGTTTCTCGATGGCCTGATCAGCCACTACGTCTTTGACGATGGAAAGCTGGTCGTTGCCCACGCGGGCTTGAAGGAGTCGATGCAGGGCCGGGGATCTGGAGGGGTGCGTGAATTCGCGCTCTTTGGCGAGACGACCGGCGAAACAGATGAGTTCGGGTTACCGGTCCGCCACAACTGGGCCGCTGATTACCGTGGGAAGGCGCTCGTTGTCTACGGACATACGCCGCAGCCGGAACCGCTATGGCTCAACAACACTGTCAACATCGATACAGGTTGCGTCTACGGCGGGAGTCTTACCGCGCTCCGCTATCCGGAAAGAGAATTCGTCTCCGTTCGTGCCCGCGCGACCTACTACGAGTCGAAGCGGCCGTTCCTGGCGGAGGAAGTGCAAGCACCGCGAAGCGTTCAGCAGGTATCGGACGACGTTCTCGACTTAGCCGATGTCCTGGGAAAGAGACTCGTAGATACACGGTTGATTCCCAGAATCACTATCCGGGAAGAGAATGCAATCGCGGCGCTTGAGGTGATGAGCCGGTTTGCCATCGATCCGAAATGGCTGATTTATTTGCCTCCCACCATGTCTCCTTCGGAGACGAGCAAAGAGGCCGGATTGCTGGAGCATCCGCAGGAAGCCTTTTCCTATTACCGCCACGAGGGCATTCCGCAGGTGATCTGCGAGCAGAAGCACATGGGTTCGCGAGCCGTTATCGTTCTTTGCCGTGATGAAAGTGTGTCGCAGCGGCGGTTCGGAGTCGTGGCGGCGAGCCTGGGCGCAATCTACACCCGCACCGGCCGGCGGTTCTTCAACGATGAGGCTGTTGAAAACGCCTTCCTGTTCCGCTTGCAGAATGCGGTGGAACAGTCGGGCCTGTGGTCAGAGATGGCCACCGATTGGATGTGTCTCGATTGCGAGTTAATGCCCTGGTCTACGAAAGCGCAAGAATTGTTGCGGCAGCAATATGCTCCGGCCGGTAGCGCCGGCATAAGCGCTCTGCATGCTGAAGAAGTTGCGCTGACCAAGGCCAGCGAGCATATCGGAGGCCTGGGTGAACTCCTGCAGACAACAAGCCAGCGCTTAGACGGCCTGAAGCGATATGTTCGCGAGTACCGCCAATATTGCTGGCCGGTGAACTCCGTAGACGATTTCAAGCTCGCCCCTTTTCATTTGCTGGCAACCGAGGGAAAAGTTCACGCGGATAAACGGCATACCTGGCACATGGAAATTTTAGACAAGCTCTGTCAGGGTGACGACCAACTGCTGCTCCCAACCCCGTTCCAGATCGTGGACCTGAATAACACGGAAAGTTGCCAGGCAGCAACCCTGTGGTGGAACGACATGACCTCTGCGGGCCGGGAAGGAATGGTGGTCAAGCCATTGGACTTCGTCGTCAAGGGGCGGCGAGGCATCGTACAGCCTGCTATTAAATGCCGCGGGCCAGAGTACCTGAGAATCATCTATGGACCCGAGTACCTGCTGCCGGAAAATCTTGCTCGCCTGAGGTCAAGAGCGGTGGGAGCGAAGCGTTCGCTTGCCACCCGCGAATTTGCCCTGGGCATAGAGGCCCTTGAGCGATTCGTCGGTAACGAGCCTCTGAGGCGTACCCACGAATGCGTCTTTGGCGTTCTCGCGTTAGAGAGTGAGCCGGTCGACCCGAGGCTGTAGTGTCTGCGTGATTTGCATTCTGTCCGTGCAAACCAGCTTTGGGGCACCCAGGATCTGTGGTCATGACAGAGACTTGTTTGGAAATGAGGTTCTGACGCAGCCTCTTTTAGGCCCCGGGCCGCTATTCAATGATCTGGAACTGGTTAATGCGCTCTTCGTTGATGGTCAATCCGAATCCAGGTACCTGATCATCGAGATCGATAAACCCATCCTTGGCCCGTGGCTCGCCGTCGAAGATATACCAGAACAGCTCGTTGCCTACTTCAACATCGACTGGAGGAAAGAACTCAGCCATGGGCGAGTTAAGGCTCGCCATCACCACGTGGTAGTTGTGCATCTGTCCCGCATGTGGAATCACGGGTACGGAAAACGCTTCCGCCATCGCCGAGATCTTCCTCGCCTGGCTGATTCCACCCACGCGGTTGGTATCGACTTGAAGAACGTCAACCGCGCGCGCTTCAAGCAGGTCACGTACGCCATAGGAAGTGAATTCATGCTCTCCACCGGCGATAGGCACTCTTCCATAGGATTTCAGCTCCGCATAGCCGCGTATATCGTCGGGGATTACGGGCTCTTCCAACCAGCGAAGATGGAAGGGTTCGAGCAAGGGGAGCATGCGTTTGGCGTAGTCCAGCGTCCAGCCCATATACGCATCCGCCATCACGTCGATTTCATCTCCTACGGTCGTCCGCACGGTGCGGACTAGGTCGAGGTTACGCTGCATCCCTGCGGCTCCATCGACCGGCCCCCAGCCGAAGCGCAGTTTCATTGCCTTGTAGCCCTCGCTCTTGTAGCGTTGGGCTTCGAACGCTAACTGTTCCAGCGGGCACGAGTAGAGCCGGCTGGCATATACAGGAATGCGCGCCTTGGTTCTGCCGCCGAGCAGGCGAAAGACAGGCTGTTTAGCCGATTTGCCCAGCACGTCCCAGAGCGCAATATCCACCGCACTGATTGCCGTCATACCGATGCCCTTGCGCCCGAACGCCATAGTCTTGCGATACATGTGCTGCCATAGAAATTCGATGTCCCAGGGATCCGCGCCGATGAGAAGCGGCTTGAGATGGTGATCGATTACCTGCTTGGTGACGAGTGGAGTCAAGGCGGCGTTGCCGATCCCTACCAGCCCGTCGTCAGTCATCACCTCGACTACCAGCCAGCTATGGAAGGTGAAGGTGCTCATGGAGGAAGACTGCGGCAGCGAGAGCAAGTCCATTGGGTTGGTGCAAAAATGCGGCGACAACGGTGTCGTCTTACCTGACCACTGCGCAACTCTGGTGCGGACTTCGCGGATCTTCATGATGAAACCAACTTCTCCTGATTGTGGAATATGTTTGTTCCCGGTGGGCGCAGAACACCTGAGGTTAAAAGAAGGATGGTAAATGCTATCGCGTGAAGACTTCCTACCAATGCAAATACGGTGGCATAACCCGCTCCATAAGCAAGCAACTGTCCGGCGGCTAGATTGAAGATCGCGCCCCCCATGGCGCCGCCAAAACCGATCAATCCTGCAACCGATCCAACAGAACTCAGAGGGAAAACATCGGTCGGCAGAGTCATAATTAGTCCAGACCAGGATTGCTGACCAAAGAATGCAATGCTGAAAAGCAACAAAGCAAAACTGACAGAAACGTGGGGCACCAGAATGACAGCCGGCATGAGCGCGGCGCTCAAGCCCAGGGGCAGCTTGCGCGAGAAGTTGAGAGAGTGCCCACGCCTCAATAGCCGGCTCGAGAACCAGCCACCGGCGAAGCTGCCTAAACCAGAGGCGGCGTATGGTATCCACGCAAAATAGCTCACTCGCTTGATATCAAACCCGCGGGCATCGTATAGGTACTTTGGCAGCCAGAACAGACAGAAGAACCACGCGGAGTCACTCAGGAATTTGGCGCCGACCATGCCCAGGACTCGACCGGAGGACAGCAGACTCAGCCAGGAGGTAACCGGGCGCACCAAGGCAAGCTCCGCTGGCGGCCGGTAAACCGCCAACCAGCCGGTCGCCCAAATGAGGCCAAGGACAGCAGCGAAGAAGAAAATATAGCGCCAGCTTCCAAGCAGCAGGATGAGCCCGATCAGAGGCGGGGCGAGCACGGAACCGAGGGCAGTCCCGGCGTTGATGATCCCCATCGCCGTGGCGCGCTGGGTCGCGGGCAGCCACTCCGCAATCACTCGCGTAGCAGCGGGAAAGGCCGCGCCCTCACCCATGCCGAGCAGCAGGCGAGCTAGCACCAGCAGACCCAGGCCATGGGCAAAGCCATGCAGAGCGCAGGCCACGGACCACCACGCCATGCTGATGGCAAACCCCACCTTGGTACCGATGGTGTCTAGAAATTTGCCCCCACCGGCGTAAAGCAGAGCATAGGTGGCCAGAAATGCGGCCTGCAACAAGGCAAACTGCGCATCAGAAATCGGAATGTTCCGCTGAATGGCAGAGATGGCAACTGGCAATGCCTGCCGGTCAAAATAGCTGATGCCGATGGCCGCCGTGACCAGGGCAACGAAGAACCATGGCTTGGAATCTGACCGCATGTTCTTCCTTTCCCCGGGGTTCAGTTGGCCGGCCACGTCACCCGCAAAAGCGACAGACCCATTCGCGGCAGTTGCACATTGAGTTTTACCTCTCCATTTTCCGGAGTGATCCAGCGGGGAGAGTCGAGCATCTGTAGTTGTCCCGCAGCTTGCAGCTTAGCGTATTGCTCCGGAGTGGGATTCTGCGGAGACCCCATCTCCTTCCAGACAGTGTAGGCGTTACTGTGGTGATCATCGATGCGGTAATGCTGCAGCAACAAGCGATGAACGGAGGACGGAATGGATTTCATCGACACCACGATGCTGACGCCGGGAGCGGTGACGTCATCATCGTGATAATTCCAGAGCAGCACCGCAGCCTCGCCGGGTGCGCTGGTGGCCAGAGCGTCGATGTCCGGCGCCTGCCGGACGCCGTGGGCCAGGATGCTGTCCAGCGAGACGGCCCCGCTGCTGATCGCCATTACGCGATTGCCTCGCATCAATCCAGCCATGCGGAAGAAATTCAGCACCGGCTTATCGACTCCGTTGGTAGCCAGCGTGCGATAGCCGTCGAAATAGGGTTTGCCTTCGAACTCAAAGGCCCAGGTCAGCATACCGAGTAAGTTCACTTGCGCGCGATCTGCAAGCTCGAACAAGCCCTTCATCGCGGATGCAGTATAGCTGGGATAAAGCGGCCCATTGCGATATGCATTGGGTGGGTATAGACGCGCGGAGCAAGCCGCGCAGCCCTCCGGATCCGCTTCACTCAGGATGATGGGTAGCCGTTGGAACTGTTGGAACTGGCGCACTATGGCAAAACCATCGGCGGCATTGTTCAGTTCGTGGTCGAGGCCCATCTGCACGTGACCGTCGACCACGTTGGGGCGTCCCTTTACGTGGAAGGAGATGAAGTCGAGCGGGATGGGGCCGCCGGTCGCCGCGCTTTTATTTTTGGAGCAGTGCGCAAGAAAAGCTCGCAGATACTCAGAGGCTTTGCCCTGCGTGCCAGAGCCCGGGCCGGTTGTCGCCGGTCCACCAACGCGCGCATTGGGAATCGCCTGTCGTACGCCCGCGACCGCGTAATCGTACAGCTTGTTGTACTCGTCTTCGGTTCCTTTCCAGTAGTATTTGCCATCCGGTTCGTTCCAGACCTCCCAATACCACGTGGCCACTGTCTCCTTGCCATACCGCGCTACCATATGCGCAGCCACCTGGCGGTTTAGCTCCTGCCAGCGCTTCCAGTCTTTTGGAGGAAATGACCAGCCTTCCTCCTCCCCTGGCTTGAGCGGCCACCCGATGTGGTAAGGATCGGGATGGGTGGAAAGTGCCTTGGGCATAAACCCGAGCTCCACCATCGGGCGCACATGGGCGGCTGCATAGGCATCAAAAATCTGATCGAGAATGATCCAACTGTAGACGGGGTTCCCGCTCGCATCCTCGGTATAGACGTTGGATGAACTCCATTTGAGATCGGGCTTACCGTCGCCGGTGGCGAGCAGGAAATGCGCGCGAATATAGACCGGAACCGGACTCAAATCGTGCAATTGGGCAAGCAGCGCCTTGCCATTTTGCGTGGTTGTGTAGCCTGATTCGTCGTACCCAAACCAGCCGTAGATGGGCGTGAACTTACCTGTGGATTTAGCCAGGTCCACGTCGATACGAACGCCCGTCTGTGCCCTGCAAACCAGGGCAGCGAGCAGAGAACTCAACAGGAAGGCATATCGAAGGGTCATGACCTCACCTCAGTAACGGAGAAGATACAGCGAACAAGACACCCGAAGCTCAGGTAGATGCCGCGGAGGTCTTCATCCTCGCCCCTGGATTTTTACATCTTTCGTGGGAGAGGGACAGATCCCACGATGGGGTTCAATGATGCAACGAGGGCCCGCCCCATGAGGAAACTGATCGGCGTTTATTTGCTTGGAGCCATTTGGAGCGTTGGCGCATTGAGTACGGTCCGCGCCCAATCGATTGAAGCCAGACAAGTGATGCAGGCGACCAACCAGGACCGCGCTCAACAGGGCCTCGGGCCGCTGAAGTGGGACCCCGCCTTGGCGCGCGCCGCGCAAAGGCATGCTGAGATCATGGTGGGGCGCGGCGCGCTCTCACACCAATACGGAGGAGAAGCCGATCTGGAGACGCGTGTTGCTCAGCAGGGCGCCCACTTTCACGTGGTCGCCGAAAATCTAGCAGTCGCGCCCAATCCAGAGACGCTCGAGGCGGAGTGGATGCACTCGCCGCTTCACCGCGCCAACATCCTCGATCCACGGCTGAATGCGATTGGGGTGGGCCTGGTGCGCCAGGGAGGGAATCTATGGGCGGTACAGGATTTCTCTGCCGGCGTCGCTGCCCTGGGCTCTTCGCAAATTGAGCGCACCGTCTTCCAATTGCTGAGCGAGCGAGGTCTCCAGCCGGCCGGGGACGTTGCTGCAGCCCGGCAAACCTGTGTGATGGACCACGGCGCAGCGGGAGGTTTGCGGCCAAAATTTATTATGCGCTGGGAGGCATCGAGCCTAAACCGGTTGCCCGACGTTCTTGAGCAGAAGATTGGTACCGGACGGTTCCGCACCGCGGCGGTGGGCGCATGCGATCCAGGGCATGGCCAGCCAGGCTTCACGACGTACCATTTGGCGGTGTTGCTCTTCTAGTATCCCAACAGACTGCGGAAAAACTCTCTCTGTACGAAGGGCACGGCTTCAGCGGTGCCGTAAATTCTTTGGACATACGCGGCTTTAGCTGCTGGGGTACGGCTTTTGCCGCCGTTTCCAAGCGGCTGAGCGCGAGGAATAAAAAAAAGCGCACCTCAGAGGCTAAAGCCCTCATCTTTTCGATCCTTGTACGGCACGGCTGAAGCCGTACCGTACAGGGAGAGCTATCGGCGAAGAGGGCGGCTGCGCACATCGCCAGGGGTGCGCAGCCGTATCGAAGCTACTGTTTTTTGGGACCGACGAGAGAGAACATGGCGCCCTGGGGGTCCATGCCAAGAACGATCCATAAATCGCCGGGCACTTGATGGGGGCCCATGAAAATCTGGCCGTTCTTCTCCTTGATGCGTGTTGCTGCGGCATCGATATCTTCCACGTTGAAGTAGTAGAGCCAGAACGGGACAGGAGACTTGCTGGGATCGCGCGTCATCATCGCACCGACCGGAGCACCGCCGTTGTTGAAAATTCTGTACGTACCCATGGGTCCCATGTCCATCGTGCTGTCCTGTTTCCAGCCGAATATCTTGGAGTAGAAGGCCCAGGCGGACTCTCCATCGTTGGCCGAGAGTTCATTCCAGCCAACCGTGCCTGGCGAACCAAAGGGCGGACGCGGCGGCGCATAGTCAAGCGAGCCCTTGAACAGGAGGAAGGCAGCGCCCTGGGGATCTTCAACAGAGGCCCAGCGACCGACGGATGGGATATCCTGCGGCGGACAGTGCAATTTACCTCCAGCTTGTTCGACGCGTTTCGCATACGCATCGACATCATCGACCCCGATGAATCCAACCCAGGATGGCTTCATTCCGGCGTCCAGCATGGTTTTATCGAGCTCAAGCATTCCGGCGGTGTCGAAGCCGCCCATTGAGAAAAGCTTGTAAGGGACGCCTCCCGGATCACCGAAGTTTTTCGCTTTCCACCCTACGACGTGTGTATAGAAGTCCTCGGCTCCCTTAGGGTCGGTGGTCCTCAACTCATGCCACACAAAGTTGCCAGTGGTCACGTTTGTGGATGTCTTTACTTCCTGCTGTGCAGTTGTGCTCATTGTGTACTCCTTCTTTGCAAATAGAATGTTTTCTTTCAGGCTGAACTTCTTTAACTTTCTGCTGCGCGCTCGAGTTCCGCAATATCCAATTTCTTCATCTTTAGCATGGCCTGCATTGCGTTCGGTTTCTTGATCAGGTCCGGCAGGCGTGCGGGCACGATCTGCCAGGAGAGGCCCGAAACGATCCTTGATCCAGCCGCATTGTCCCTCGCTGCCGCCGGTGGAGAGTTTCTCCCAGTAGTTGTCAACCTCGGCCTGTGAGTCGCAGCGAATGACGAACGAGATCGCCTCCGTAAATTTGAACATCGGGCCTCCGTTGAGGGCGACGAACCTCTGGCCGTCGAGTTCAAATGCGATGGTGAGAACGTTTGCTGGGGCAGGCCGATTACCGTTGTTGTGCACCACTTCAAGACGGCGGGAGTTCTTAAAGATGGTGAGGTAGAAGTTGACCGCATCTTCTGCCTGTTTGTCAAACCAGAGAAACGGTGTAATCCGAGGAGAGTTTTCGAGAGCACTCATATGGAATCACCTTTCCACTGCTGAGGAGTTAGATGATCGCGGATCGAATGTGGACGCTGTCCACAAGAGAAATACTAGAAGAAATGTACACTGTCCACAAGGCGCCATGAATAGTGCAAGAAAAAATCCTCCCGCGCGGCGAACGACATTTCGTCATGGCGACCTGCGGCGGGCTCTGTTGCAGGCGGGCATCGAATTGGCACGTGAGGGCGGCCCACGAGCAGTCGTTCTGCGGGAGGCGACGCGATCGGCAGGGTTGGGGGCCGGGGGGAAGTCTTTCTCCTTTATTGGGGTACCGTCGCCCTTAGGGCAAGTTCCTGTCCAGCAAAATCAACGTCTCCGCAAGTACGCGGGCGCCCTTGGCACAATCTACAGGTTCTGCCCACTCTTCAGGTGTATGGCTTCTGCCATCTGTGCAGGGCACAAAGATCATACCCATGGGCGCAATGCGAGCGACGAACACGCCATCGTGACCGGCCCCGCTGGGCAACCGGGTGCTTTTCATCCCGCCTGCCGTGGCCGCTTTCTCAATGGTGTCCTGTACCAGTGGAGAACATGCTGTCGGCGGTGTTTGGCTCAGCAGAGAGATTTTCAGGTGCAGCCTTCGGTCTGTCAATTCCCGTTCGACGCGCTTCCACAACTCCTGCTCAAAGTGGAGCAGAGCGGCATTGTCGGTGCTGCGGGCCTCAAGGATCATGGAAACCGAACCGGGCACCGCATTGATCGCATTGGGCTGGACGGACAGTTTTCCCACCGTCGCCACCAGGTAGGGATCTGTCAGCGGACCTAGATCGCGCCAGCTGGTCCACGGCACGGATGAAGTCCGCGGCTCCAACCAACGCGTCGCGGCGAACCGACATGGGGGTCGTCCCGGCATGATCGGCTCGTCCTTCTAAGGTTATCTCGTGGCGGCGAATGCCTACGATCGCCGTCACGATGCCGATCTCGGCGTTTCGTGCAGCGATGACCAGACCCTGTTCGATGTGCAGCTCAACGTAGGCCGCGACTGAATCATGGTTGCGAAGCGGATGGCCCAGCAGTCTGGCGGCGCCACCCACGCTATCGATGGCGGCGGCAAGGGTCAGGCCTGAAGGCAAACAACGGGCCAGATCCGACTCGGTTAATATGCCCGCCCAGCTGCGACTGCCAATGCACGAAAGACCGAAGTCGCTCGGCTCTTCTGCCAGAAAGTCGACGACTTCCAGCGGATGTGAGAGCGAAACTTGTTGCTCCCGAATTGACTGTGCAGCCTCCAGGGCGGCAAGCAAGCCCAGTACTCCGTCGAAGCGGCCGCCTGCCGGCACCGTATCTGAATGTGATCCAGCGACCAGAGCCCCTAAGCCGGGTACAGTGCCGGGGATGCGGCCGAGCAGATTTCCACCCGCATCGATGGTGACGGAAAGGCCGGCGGCTAGGAACTCCCGCTCCAGCCACTTTCGGCCCTGGGCAAATTGAGGATCGAACGCACGACGCGTCCAGGGCAGAGCCGGATCGGTGAGGCGGCTGAGAGCCTCAATGCGACTCCATAGCCGGTCGGCGTTGATTTCGATCATGTTCTGGGGCTGCTATGCGAGCGCCAGATTGAGGTTCTCGATGGCTTCGTCGACCTCTGCCGTGTTCTTGTAGCCAACGGTGACGGCATTGACGCCCGCATTCCGGAATGCGAACTTCATGGCGGCTTTGCGGTCTTCCCGGTTGGTGAACGCACCCTCGCCCACCAGCTTCATGCTGATCACGCCCATGCCATCACTGCGGGCTTGCTTCACATGTGTAACCACTTCGCTTACATTTCCCAAGCCCCGAGGTGTTGTAGTCTTCCGCGTCCATGCGCACGCCCTTATGGTTCATGCGGATCATGGCTACCTGGAGCCACTTCATGTCCGGGACCTGGCGCAGCGCCGGTAACCCGTGCACCGAAGCGCCGTGTGACAAGACAGCCTGCTTCACCTGGGCTTCGGAAATCCCATCCTGCCAACGGAGGGTGTCGGTGGGCCAGGTCGGAGTATGCTGCCAGTGCAGCAGCACGATGTCGAAGTATTCGGTCTTCGCCATTCTGCGCAGCTGGTCGATCTTATCCTGCGGATTCACCCCATTATGGGTCGTGACCTTGGTCATTAGCCGATAGCTGTCGCGCGGAATACCTTGCAAGGCGACGCCGAGCATCTCGTGCATTCCGTCATAGGATTCGGCGGTCTCGAAGAAGCGGATACCACGGTCATAGGCGTGGCGCACCAGGCGGTTGAATTGCTCCTGCCCCAGGTCGCGCTGTACCTGGCCGGAGAAGCTCCCCGTGCCGAACGCAAGCCGCGTCACCTTTACGTTTGTTTTTCCGAGGGTTATCCAGTCGGTAGCCGTCTGCGGCTCCGCTTTCAGAGACAGACCTCCAGCACTTGCGAGCGCACCTGCGGCAAGTCCGGTTTTCAGGAATTCACGTCTGGAGTAGTGAGCCATGTTCTTCCCCCAATGCGCCGAATCTTACCATATATGGTAGCTCCGATTCAGGCGCTTTGCCCAGCGGACGCGGTACATTGGCTGCATCATGAAGAAGTTTATTAATCGCCCGGAAAACGTTGTGGAAGAGATGTTGCAGGGTTTGACAGTGTTGCAACCAGGCTCTGCTCGCCTGCCAGGACACAAGGCTCTCATTCGTGCCGATGCGGAGCGAGCGCGTGGAAGCGCAGGTCGCCATACTTTCCGGCGGTGGCAGCGGGCACGAGCCGGCGCATGCGGGCTATATCGGCGCTGGCATGCTGAGTGCTGCAGTCGCCGGAGAAGTCTTTACCTCTCCCAGCAGCGACACTGTTTTCGCCGCCATCAAAGCAGTAGCGGGAAAGCCCGGAGCATTGCTGGTGGTCAAGAACTACACCGGCGACCGGCTCAACTTCGGATTGGCAGCCGAGATGGCGCGTGCTGACGGCATCCCGGTAGAAATGATCATCGTGGATGATGACGTAGCCCTGAAAAATACAGAGCAAGCAACCGGTGCTCGCGGCCTTGCGGGGACGGTCTTCATTCATAAAGTGGTGGGAGCCGCAGCCGCTGAGGGCAGGAACCTGGCTGAGCTGACAACCATTGGCAAAGCAGCCGTTGAGTCTCTGGCGACGATGGGTGTTTCATTTTCGGCCGGGACCTCGCCTGCCGTGGGAAGGCCAAGCTTTGAGCTGGGCGACCGCGAGATGGAACTCGGCCTCGGCATCCATGGCGAACCGGGCGTGAAGCGGATGCAGTTGCAGCCCGCGAATGAACTGACGGAGACGCTGCTGACGGCAATTCTGCAGCAAGGAAAATTCTCCAGGCAGGTGGCGGTCATGGTGAACAACCTTGGAGCAACCACGGCGATGGAGCTCGCGATCGTGAGCGACCATGCAGTGAGCTTTCTCGAAGGCAAGGGCTTTACGGTGGAGAGAATTTTCGCGGGAACATTTCTTTCCTCACTGGATATGGTGGGAATCTCGATCTCCGTTCTCGGCCTGAATGAGGATCGGCTGCGCTGGATCGATGCAGCGACTACCGCTCCCGCGTGGCCCAACGTGCTGAAACAGCGTCCCGGTAAACCGGCGGCCCCGATGGCAACGGAGGTCAACACCAATGTAACTTCGCCTGCCGGCTCTGGCGCGCAAACGGAGACAGGCAGAAAGGTACAACGGGCGATCGAGGCCGCTTGCCAGGTCTTGATCGCCGCCGAGGGCGAGCTGACGGAGATGGACCGCGTTACCGGCGACGGCGACCTGGGCTCGAGTATGGCGCGCGGGGCCAGGGCAGTCCAGGACGCGGTGAGCTCCTATCCGTTGGACGATATTCCCGCTACGCTTAAAGCGCTCGGCCACACCCTGCGGCGGGAGTTGGGTGGATCATCGGGGCCGCTCTATGGAGTGCTTTTTCTGCGATGCGGCAGCGTTCTTGAGGGCTTCGGCGCAATTGGACTGACGCAGTGGGCCGAAGCGCTGGAACAGGGTTGCGGGGCCATCAGCGAATTGGGCGGCGCGAAGCCAGGCGACCGCACCATGCTGGACGCGCTCGATCCTTTCGCAAAGACACTGCAACAGGGCAAAGGGGGTAATACGCGGGCAGCCATGCTTGCGGCGGTGGAAGCATCGGAGCGCGGCGTCGAAGCCACGGCTCACATGAAACCAAGGCTGGGACGCTCCAGTTATCTTGGAAATAGAGTGCTTGGCTATCCTGATCCAGGTGCGAAGGCCATCTCCCTCTGGTTGCGGGCTGTGTGTGAGGCGATTTTCAAGCATGCCTAAGCTTGTGAGCGCGATTAAGGCCGTTGTCGCAATTTGTAACAAGCCCGTATTTAAGTAGCTTCAGCGGCCGCTGCCGTAAACAATTCCGTGCACAACTCCCTTCTATAATGAAGGGCATGGGTTCTTTCAGAGTCTCCAGGCTGCAGCCGATCCTGCACAGGGTCCTGGATTGGTTACCGGCGGCCTTGAGCGTTCTGATGATCGCGCTCGAATCCACGGCCACGATGTCATCGGCTAACACCAGTCAATGGCTATATCCTGTGTGGGTAAAGCTCTTCGGCCCAATTAGCCCGGCTCGCTGGGAGGTAGTACATCACCTCATCCGCAAGACGGGTCACTTCGTTGGTTACGGAGTCGTGAGTCTCGGATTTTTCTACAGTTGGCGGCAGACGCTTCACCGAATCGCGATCAAACATTGGACGCTCTGGCGGCGGGCTTCCGTTCTGGCAGTGCTTTGCACCCTGGTGGTCGCCAGTCTCGATGAATACCATCAAAGTTTCCTGCCGAGCCGGACGAGTTCGCCCATCGACGTCGGTATCGATGTCTGCGGAGCGATTGCCTTTCAGCTGGTTTTGCTTTTAATCATTCAGTGGTTCTCTCGCCGCCCCGGATATCGCGCCGCCTAAATTGCAGCTGCATTTTGTTCCTGACTATTCCCTGGCAGATTACGATGGGGCCGCCATCCCTACGCCTTACTCAACCCGCAACGCTTCGATGGGGTCAAGCCCGGAGGCGCGTGTGGCGGGTAGCCATACCGCCAGCAGTGCGACGGCTACTAGTATTACCGGGACGGTTACAAATACGATCGGATCCCATGGTTGCACCCCGAAGAGGAAGCTGGCGATCAGGCGTGTAAGGCCAAAAGCAGCACACACTCCGACGATCACTCCCGCGATCGTCAACTGCATGCCTTGCCAAACGACCAGCTTGCGAATCCTGCTGCGGTCCGCTCCCAGGGCCATGCGGATGCCCATTTCCTGCTTGCGCTGCTGCACTGAGTAGGCCATGAGACCGTAAATGCCGATGGAGGCGAGAACCAGGGCCGAGGCGCCGAAGATGGAGAGAAGGAGCATGTTGAAGCTTTGCCGCGCCGTCGAGTTAACAACCACCTCATCCATCGAGCGCGCGCGGGCGACCGGGAGTCCGCCGCTAGCCTGGCGCAGCTGTTCGCTTACCGCGGTGATGAACTGGTGCGGTTCGGTATGCGTCCGTACCACCCAGATCATCGGAACTCTGCGGGCATTCAGCGCGGTTATGCCGTCGGCAACTTGTGCCTGGGGAACAGTCATCTGCGGGAGTGGATCGCCGTTCAGTCCGTCATTGTGAGTGTCGCCCACGATGCCAATGATCTGCCGGGGTGGTTCCTCATACTCCGGTCCAACTCCCTTTCCGATAATGATTTGCTGGCCGACGGGATCCTCTTTGGGCCAGAACTTCCGGGCCATGGTTTCGTTGATCAACACCACGCCGGGTGCACCGGCAACATCGCGGTCGGTGAAGTCGCGGCCGCGCAGGATGGGAATCTTGAAAACATCGAAGTACCCAGCTGAGGCGCTTCTCCACCCAACGACATCAATCCGCGTTTCGTCCGCCGGTTTCCCGACGATATTAAAGTTCAAGCCGTTGGTATAGTCCGTGGGCAGATCGGAAGCAAAAGCCGAGGTTTCAATTCCCGAAATGGCATTGAGCCGCCGGCGGCCATCACGCTCCAGTTGTGCGACTCCCGCGGTCTTTTGAAAACGATCGCCGGTCAGCGACATCTCGAGCGTCAAGACGTTGTGCGTGTCGAGGCCGGGATTGACCCTTTGCAGGGCGATGAAGCTCCGGATCAGCAGGGCTGCGCCAATCAACAGCACCAGGGCCAGCGAGATCTCGCTGATCACCAGCAAGGAGCGGGCTTTGCTTTGCCGGAAGCCGGTGCCGCTGCGATTACTACTTTCCTTGAGTGCGGAGTTAAGGTCAGGACGCGAGGCACCGATGGCAGGGAAGAGCCCAAAGAGGATGCCGGTCCATAGCGAAACGACGATGGTGAAGGCGAGCACCCGCCAATCGATATTGACTGCGGTGCCATGTTCGCCAATCCGCGGAATATCGCCGGGGCTCATTGCCAACAGGGCGTGCAGGCCGATGTAGCCGAGCACCAGGCCGAGAATGCCGCCAGTAACGGAGAGCAAAACGCTCTCGGTGAGCAACTGGGAGATAATGCGTGAGCGGCCAGCCCCGAGCGCAGCGCGTATGGCAAACTCGCGCTTGCGCCCGGTCGCTCGTATCAAGAGCAAATTGGCGACATTCGCGCAGGCAATCAGAAGCACCAGGCTCACCGCGCCCAGCATCAGCAGCAACGACTGACGAGAGTTGCCAACAATCCTGTCGCGGACCGGCTCAACCGCAAAGCTGCTGGTTGGTCTGAGCCAAAGCGGGTAGCGGTGGCGGAACTGATCCGCCATCACCTTCATCAGCGCGTTGGCCCGGGCTAGGGTGACGCCGGGCTTGAGGCGTGCGGCGGCATGGAAGTAGTTAGCTTGATTTGTGCTGTTGAGATCGAACTGAAACGGAAGCAAAATGTCTGCTTCAGGGTCAGAGACGAAAGATTTTCCCAGGACGCCGACGATGGTGTAAGGTTCATTGCCCAGGGATAGAGCACTCCCAATAATGTTTGGGTTGCCGCCAAATTTGCGTTGCCACAGCCCGTAGCTTAGTACGACAACTTTTCCCCCGCCGGGAGAATCCTCCTGTGCGGTGAAAGTACGCCCCAGAATCACCGGCGCGCCGAAGAGACGGAAGTATGCCTGGGTGACGTGTAGGCCGTGGACCTGCTCCGGCGGGTCGCCGGTCAGGTTGAAGCCGGGACCGCCCTCGTCGTACGCGGCAAGATCCTGAAAGACGCTGGCCTGTTGTTGCAAAGCCACAAACTTGGGAATGGAGGCGACGGCGCCGTTGCCCTGGGGCCAAGTGATCATGAAATCGACAATGCGATCCGCGTCAGGGTAAGTGAGCGGCTTGAGCAGGACGGCGTCCACCACCGTGAATATGGCGGTGTTGATCCCTATGCCCAGCGCCAACGCGGCAACCGCTGCAAAGGTGAATCCAGGATTCATGCGGAACATGCGCACCGCATGTTTAACGTCCTCCCAGAAATCTCTCATGAAGCGTTCCATCCGTTGAGACATTAGACCATCTAGGTTTGCGAAAGGTGCTCATCTAGGCAGCCATTTGGCTATAAAAATGCTGATATTTGTTTAATGTGCGCATCGTCGAGAATTCACAAAACAGGCGAACAATTTCCAGATTCAATGCGTCCAGTGATTGGCGGCGATATCGGGATGTTTCGTAGTGCCGGTTCACTGACTTGAACACTTTTCTAGCAGAGGAATTCTGATGTCAGGCAATCCCAAGCAGACGTTTCATGGAATTACCCGTGCAATTTTTGCGCGGTTGCGGCGTAAAGCTTCCAGGTTCGGCATCCGCGTCGCCAGCCCAAAAGGGGAAGCAGTGAAGGATGGAGTCGTTATCCAGTGGAGCTATGACCCTTCCGCAGAATTGTTGGAAGTGGAATGCCGGGCGCCGTTTTGGCTCAATTCCACGCGGGTCAATC
Organism: uncultured Acidobacteriaceae bacterium; assembly: GCA_963717225.1. Taxonomy (GTDB): domain Bacteria; phylum Acidobacteriota; class Terriglobia; order Terriglobales; family Acidobacteriaceae; genus PALSA-350. The sequence continues at coordinate 1,599,141 of CAVQWB010000019.1, forward strand.
GGGATCTCCGTAACGAAATTGAAGTCGTTCTTCGGTCCTCCCGCGCTGCCTGAGCGATGTCCCGGCCGGCGGGTATCCTCCAGTAAGTAAAATTGCATCGCGCATGGGGAATATGGGTCGTCCCACGTGCATACGGTTGTAGGGGGGATTATCGGCCCATATGATTGAACCCGGGATCTCGGCTGGATGCCCGCGCCTGCGAGCGTCCGGGGGAGGCATACGATGAGCTCGCGGATGGCGCGGCTTGTCTTCGGGTTGCTACCTACCAGGAGCGGACAGTTTGGGAGCGGAGAGTTTGGGGACGCTTACATTGCGGACGTGCGGGCTGCCGTACCCGCTGTCACACCGCCCCGGCTGAGCCAACTTCCACTCGAGCGGCTCGCGGATGAAGCACTGGTAGCCCATTTGCAAAGCGGAGTGGCCGATGCTTTGACCGTGCTGTTCGAACGGCATAGTCCTCTCCTTTTTGGAATCGCCCGGCGCATCCTGCGCAATGGAGCCGAAGCCGAAGATGCAGTCCAACAGGTTTTTCTCGATGTCTTCCGATCCATCCAGCAATACGATCCGACGAAGGGAGAGTTCAAGACCTGGCTCCTCATGTTCGGTTACCAGCGGATTCTAAATTGCCGGCGAAGGCTGGTTTCCAACCGATTTTTCGACACCGACTCGTTTGATGAACTCCTGCCGGAGCTGTTGCCCGTGCCGGAACACGCGCCGGATTTCTCTCCGGCTGAAGCGCACGTTTTGGTCGAGGAAGTGCTGGTTCATCTCCAGCCTCGGCAACGGCGGACCATCGAGCTTATCTACTACGAAGGCCTCACTGCAGAAGAAGTTTCTATCCGGACAGGAGAAACGGTGCGAGTGGTGCGCCACAATCTATACCGCGGCCTCGAAAAGCTGCGGAAGGCCCTTTGCGGAGGAGAGTCTGGCAGCGCCGGGGGACCGAGATGATTACAAACCACGACGATTTCGAAGTCCTGTGCGCAGTTGCAGCAAGTGGACATCTCACCAAAGGAGAACGCGCCGAACTAGCCGAGCACGTTCGTCACTGTGTCTCTTGCGAAAAGCGGCTCATCGAGATGCGCCAGTTAGCGATCCACTTGTTGCTTGCCCAAACGTTCAAAGCTCCGGGCAAACATGTGCGAAAGGGAATGCAGGAGCGCTTCGCAGAGCGCGCGATCAAAGAGGGCATTCCGTTGAGTCCCCGGTCTCAGGGAGTCGGCTTCGGTCCACTCAGCACGGTGAGTGCGCTGCTGGTGGTCTTGTTGCTGGTCGCGGCAACGCTGAAAGACGGTAGGTTCAGCAGATCGGTTCTCGAAACCGAGGTGGCCAATACCGCTGATGGGGCAGCAATCGCCCATCACCAAGAAAGCTCAGCGGCAGGGGTTGCGAACGATCCGTTGCCGGTGAGAGAACGAACCAGCCGGGTTGCCAATCATCGATTTCATCCGGATCACGGAGTATCATCCGTGGCCGTTCGCGCGGCTGCAGCGGAGCCGGAGGCTTTGCCGGGCCGCCAATTCACGTTCACACCTTATTCGCGTAACACCGGCATGCGTGCCTATCCCCTATCGACAACCATCAGGCCGCCTGAGGTGGTACCGACGTTCACATTCTCATACCTGGCTCCTGGACTCACACTCGACGCGAGTTCTGAAGTTTTCACGCACGGTGCGCCGCGCCTGCTGGCCGTTTCCGAACGGGGCGCAATCGATACCTTTCACTTTCGATCTAACCTCGCGTTGCAAAAATTTCCTGGAAGTTCCGATGTGTTCCAGACAACGTTGAAGGCGAATTTCAAAGACAATGCATTCCAGCTCATTCACAACTTTGTCCCGGAACCGGCCAGCCAGGAGAGTTCGCAATGATTCGATGGATCGCGGTGCGGCTTTCGTTGTCGGTTTTAACCTTGGCAACTGTTTCTCAGGCCCAGGTTCCGTCGAACCCACCGACCCCGCAAACTATAGTGACGTTGAGCTTCAATGCCGCAGTGCTTCAGACGGCGGAAGCAAAGCGGGAACTCGGAGCATTGCAATCGAGGCTCGCGCCGCGGCAAGCACAACTCCAGGCGCTCAACAATGAGGTCGAAGGGTTGCGCAAGCAACTTGTCGACGCGGGCGACAAGCTCACCGTTGTGGACAGAGAAGCACGCGAGCGGTCGCTGGAGGAGAAAGAGAAGCAGCTTCAGCGCCAGGCCGAAGACTTCAGAAACGACTCGCAGAGCGAGTCTCAGCAGGTGTTCCAGAAAGTGGCCCAGAAGGTTTACGCTTTCCTGCAGACATATTCCCAGCAGCACGGGTACTCTGCGGTGATCGAGCGCGGCTCCGACGCTGCACCGGTTGTCTGGTACGCCGCCGGTAACCTGGATATCACCGACCAGCTGACCAAGGCCTACGACGCACAAGCCTCTTCGACTGGTTCCAGCGGCGCCAGCGCGACCACACCGGCGAAAACTTTGCCCGATACTCCCTCACCCCATCGATAGACCACGGCTGTTCGATTCCGGACATAGGAGACCAACTTCGAACACCCCTGATCGAACTTGGGGAAAGGATGAGTGGGCTCCATCGTTGCCGGGACGACTGGAAACAACGGCGTATATCAGCTAAATTCGACGGTCTCTCACTCTTTGCGGGCACAGAGTGCAAAATTCGCGGTTCTCACGCGGACACTAAAAGACCGTACCTACCCTCCAGTAGCTTCAGCCGAGGTTCTCCGCAGCACTGTGAAGCCGTGCCCTCCTTCAGAGTTTGGTTATCGAAATGCTTCCTATAACGTGGATCGGGGTGGCCGAGATGCAGACAGTTCTCCCGGAGCTACGGTACGCGCTGAAACAATTGTGCAAGAATCCTGGGTATTCCCTGGTTGTGATCGTCACCCTGGCATTGAGCATCGGTGCGAACACTGCGATCTTCAGTGTGGTGGATGCGCTCCTCTTGCGCCCGCTTCCCTATCCAGAGCCTGAGCGGCTGGGATCGCTGATGCAGAGGATTTCCGGTCCGGCGAATGCCACCTATCCGATCAACATCGATGGGGAGACATGGCGACATCTCCGAGAGATTCCCGCTGTAACGGCGGCGGTGGCCAGCAGTGCCGGTGGCGTGAATCTGGAGGCAGCCGGACGAGCTCAGTATGTTCATGGCCAGCGGGTCTCAGCGAGCTATTTTGACGTGCTTGGCCTTCGCCCCTTGATTGGCCGCAATTTTACCGCTGCCGAAGACACTTCAGGAGGATCCAGAGCTGTTGTTCTGAGCTACAAGCTGTGGAAGAACACGTTCGACGGCGACCCCAACATTATCGGCAAGCCGATTCGCCTGAAAGGCGTTGCTTACACAGTCATTGGTGTTCTGCCTGCCGGTGCTCAGACACCCTCGCCAGTAGACTTGTGGACTTCGCTTCGCCCGGACACGTCCGAAGAGGGGGGTGGCGACAATTTCGAACCGATTCTCCGGCTTAAGAACGGAGCTACCTGGCAACAGGCCGACGCACAGTTGAGCCAACTACAATCACTGACCAGCCGCGTTGTGCAGAAGAGGCATCCGGGCGCTCGAGTCTTCTACTACGCGGTACCGCTCCAGCAAAGCCTTGCGTTGGAAACACGCGCCCCGGCGATGATCCTGATGTCAGCTGTGGGTTTTGTGCTGCTGGTCGCCTGTGCCAACCTGGCGGGGCTGGCCCTGGTGCGGGTCGGCCGCAGAGCAGCCGAGATTGCGACGCGGCTGGCGTTGGGAGCCACGAAATGGGCCATTCTCCGTCAATTCTGGATCGAGAGCCTCTTGCTCACCCTTGGAGGCGGCGCGGCAGCGCTGCTGGTTGGGGGCCTGACGCTCGAGCTCATGAACCGGCGTATTCCGAAGAATTTTCTTCCTCTGGGCGGGGTCTCCATGGACCCGCGGGTTCTATTGTTCACTGCCGCGGCTGGTATCGGGGCCAGCTTGTTCTTCGGTCTGTTGCCGGCGCTTGGGGCCCGACGCATCGACGTACGATCCGCCTTAGCCATGGGCAGCAGCCGTTCTATTGCGCAGTCGGGCGGCACGCGGACACGGTATGCGTTGATCATTGGGGAAGTGGCCTTAACGGTGGTTCTGCTCACGGTCGCAGGTCTGCTCATACGGACCCTGGTCTACCTGAGGACACTGCCGCCTGGATTCAACCCGAACAATGTTGTGGTTGCAAAAGCATCGCTGGATGACGCGCGTTACAACGATCGGGCTTCGTTCTTAAAGCTATTGAGTGAAAGCATTGAAGCCATGCAAAACATCCCTGGGGTGCAGGCTGCTGCTGTGGGGTTGACGGTTCCGTATGAACACGCGATGAGCTACTCGGTACGCGTCGCCGATGGCCCACAGACGGGCGACCAGGATATGACCAACCTGATTTATGTGACGCCATCTTATTTCGAGGCGCTGCAGATCTCTCTTCGAGCGGGACGCCTTCTCGCGGCGAGCGATACACCGAACAGCCAGTATGTTGCGGTCGTGAATGCGGCGTTCGCGAAGAAATATCTGGGCCGGGAAAATAGCGTTGGCCGCCATCTGCTGAGTGACGGAAACACCATTGAAGTTGTGGGGATCGCGGGTGATGTAGTCACTCCGCCTGGCATAGCCCCCGGAGCTCCCATGGTCGCAGAACCTACGGTGTATGTGCCTGCGACACAAATGCCGACCCAACTGGTCAATCTCGCGCACGTGTGGTTCCAGCCGAGCTGGATTGTTCGTAGCAAAGGGAAGTCTGGAAGTATTGACCAGCAAATGCAGCAGGCCCTGAGCCGCGTAGATCCTGATCTGCCGGTCTCCGGTTTCTACGCGATGAGCGATGTTCTTTCCGAAGCATTGCTTCTAGAGCAGGCGGAGGTGGGCTTGCTGACGACGCTCGCCGCCCTGGCCCTTCTGCTCTCTTCGGTGGGTATCTACGGATTGGTCTCGAACCTGGTAACGCAACGCACCCGGGAACTCGGCATCCGCATGGCTCTTGGCAGCACATTGCAGGGAGCGATGTTTGAAGCTTCCCGCTCCGGTTTCGTTGCCACTGGCGCCGGGTTGGCCGTAGGACTGCTGTTGTCGTCCGCAGCGGTAAAGGTACTGCGGAGCCAGCTCTTTGGCGTCGCTTTGTACGATCCGCTCACGTTGTGCGTTGTGTCTGGACTGCTCGCCCTGGTCGCTCTCCTGGCGACCATTCTGCCAACTTTCAGAATCGCGAAGATCGACCCGGTGGAAACCCTTCGGGCTCAATGAGCCAATTTTGATCCACTGTGTCGCCAGGGTTGGCGGCTAAGTCCTTACTCTGTGCGTAGGGCCTCCACTGGGTTAATCGAAGCAGCACGCTGCGCTGGTATGACGCTGGCGACGAGGGCGCAGAAGCCCAGGGCGGCAATGGAACCGGCCAGTACTAGTGGGTCCCAGCTCTTGACCTGATACAGCTGCGTGGCGAGCAGATGACCGCAAGCAATCGAAATCGGAATGCCGATGGCGAGGCCGATCACGACTTGCCGAAAGGCCCCACGCAAAACCAGGCGAATTACGTTGCTGCGGTTGGCGCCGAGGGCCATGCGTACGCCAATCTCACTGGTGCGCCGCTCTACGGTATATGCCGTGACCCCGTAGAGACCCACGGCAGCAAGCAGGAGCGCGAGCAGGCCAAAGAGCCCGGTCATCTGCGCTACCGCACGCTTTTGGTCGAAAGTGCTATCGACCTGCTCCTGCAGTGGCTGCACATTGATGATGGTCAGATTCGGGTCGACCTCGCTGAAGGCCTTACGGATGAGCGCTTCGATCCCCATCTCGCTTCCACGCAACTGAAGGACTGCGCCGCCAATGTAGTGGGAGCGGTGGTCGACCAGGGCCATGACCGGCTGGTCATAAACGACGTGCTGGGTTAGCGGCGCGTAAAACATTGGCTTGGGTGGACCGCCGGGATCCCTATATTTGGCGTCATGCACAATGCCTACGATTTCCAAGGATGTGTTGTACTTCGGGAGGTCCAGGCCAAAGTGCTTGCCGATAGGGTCCTGACCGGGGAAGAAGCGCTTGGCGAAGGCTTCGCTGACGACAACGATATTGCGGGTGGTGCTTGTGTCCTGCTCGGTGATCGTTCGGCCGCGCACAATAGGCTGGCCCATGGTTTCCAGATATCCGGCGCTGACACGATCCCACGAAGATCCGGAATCGTCGTTTATTACCTGGGGTGCGCCGTGACCTTCGGGAATGATCAGCTCGCCCCAATTATCGATGTACGGAGTATAGAGAGCGAGCGCAGCACGCTGCACGCCCGGAATGGCCGCGAGGCGATCCTGCAATTCACGATAGAGCGCATTGAGTTGGGGCTCGGTATAACTGGCCGGCGGCCCGTTCATCAAGATGCTGATGCGATGGTCGGTCTCGAAACCAAAACTCTGATGCTCCAGATTGCGCAGGCTGCGGGTGAGCAAGCCCGCTCCGGCGAGCAATACGATGGAGAGTGTGGCCTGCACAACGACCAAAGCCTTCTGGGGCAGGGTGGCGCGGTCGTGGGTGCTGCGATTGGCGCCGCGCAAAGCCTCGGCCGGATTGCCGTTGGAGGTGAACCAGGCGGGTGCGGTACCGAAGAGCGCTCCAGTGAGCAGGGACAGACCAAAGGCGAATGCGAGCACGGGTAGCGACGGGGTGGCATCAATCGGCACATAGTGCGCATGATGAAAGGCCAAGGCAACGATGAGCTTCACTCCGAGATAGGCAACCACGATGCCGGCCACGCCGCCAAGCACGGAAAGCACGATGCTTTCGGTGAACGATTGGCGGATAATCCGTTTGCGCGACGCACCCAGAGCCAGGCGCACGGAGGTTTGGGAACGTCGGGCGGCGCCACGGGCCAACAGTAGGTTGGCAATGTTGGCGCAGGCAATCAACAGCACCAGGCAGCAGACGGTAAGCAGGATACGAAGGCTATCTCCGTAATCGGCCTTCATGGCGCCTACGCCCGCGCCTCCCGGAATAATTCTGAGCTGTTGTTTGGGCAAGGACATTTTGATCAGGGGCATGAACTCCGCCGGCCACCCGCTGTCATGAACCATCCATTGACGTATAAGGCTGGTGAGCCGCGGGGCTACGCCGTCGATCGTTGCCCCCGGCTTGAGCCTGCCGATCACGCGGAGCCAGGCAGAGATAGGCTGCTTTAGTAGTGAATTTTCTGCGTTTACCAACGGTTCCTGTTGCAGGGGCAACCATAGCTCGGGAGGATTGCTGCGGAGGGTCTCACCGATAAAGCCGGGGGGCGCGATGCCGGCAATGGTAAATGGATGACCGCCTACGATAAAGGTTGATCCTACGACCGAAGGATCGGAACTGTACTGCTGCTGCCAGGCGCGGTAACTCATCATGGCTACCGGAGGCGAGGAAGCCTGATCGTCACTGGGAGTAATGGTGCGGCTGGCATAGGCGCGGATGCCGAAGGTGGAAAAGTAATTGCCGGTAACGAATTCGCCGCGCAGTGGTTTGGCCATGTTATCGTGCTGCCCGCGACGCACGCTGAATTGGCCTCCGGCCGCCTGGAATGCGGTTATCTGCTCGAACTCCGGAGCCGCGGCCTGGATGCGCAGAAAGAGAGGATAGGAGAACATGCCCCAATCGTCCTGGGGGCCACCCTGCACGCAGCAACTGTTGCCGGCGCCTATGCGGTAGAGGGTGGAGGGGTCCACGACCGGCAGCGATTTGAGCATGACGGAGTAGATAAGGGAGAAGATGGCAGTGGTGGCTCCGATGCCGAGGGCCAGGGTGAACAGGGCTGTCAGGGTGAAGACCGGCGACAGCCGCATCTGCCGAAGCGCGTACGAGATATCCTGCCGCAAGGTTTCCATGCCAACATCTACGCGCTGGGGAGCGGCTGGGTTCCAGTGATTTTTGGGAACATTTGTTGCAGGAATGCCCTGGACTGAAGTCCTGGGTAATTTTCGGTCGTCCCTGCGGGACTGATCTTGCTGGGTACGTACGCCCAGCACTGCGTGCTGGGCTATCTTCGTGCAAACCTGTCCAAATTGGTGGATCCACTTGTTTTCTGACGATGTAACTTGTTGATTGCTTTGGAGAGAGCTTGGCCGAACAAAATCAGGTTGCTTCTGTGGGTCGGCTGCTGTCTAAATGGCAACGGGTTTCCGAGTTGCGCAGATGAACGAAGGGCACTGCTTAACTCGTGCCACAGGACCTGATGAGGGCTTTAAAGCCACTTTTTCCCGGAAGCGTGTAGGCTTTAATGGGGTAGAAAAGAACCGCAGGTCACCCGACGCAATCAGTCCCGAAGGGACGGGACAATCTGTAGCCCGGCACGGGAGTGCCGGGTAGGATTTCACGCAAATCGAGTCCCGAAGGGACGACACAATGGGGACCTTTCACGCAAGCTCTGAAGCCCGTACCCTTGAAACGAAAAATTTTGCCCCGGCCTGTTTAGCCGCGCCGTAAAAGTCATCTGCACAACGCGGCCTTAGAAGCCGCTGAGGTACGGTTCTCGAGGCATCGTCGTAGAAAAGCGTACCCAGGGACTAAAAGGCCAGACGATTTCGCTGGATTTATGTACGGGCTACGCATTGTGCCGTCCCTGCGGGACTCCATCATAAACCTCAGCCTACCCGGCACTCCCGTGCCGGGCTACAGGTTGTACCGTCCCTGCGGGACTGAGTTTTTTGGAAATGGGGTTCGCACACCCGCGCTTTAAAGCACTTGAGGTACGTCTTTGCCATCGTCTGTGGCGAACTCACGTGCGAAAAGACATGACTTTGCCTTATGTGTGTATCGAAAAGCGTACCTCAGCGGCTGAAGCCGTGCCCCTCGTGCGACAGTCTCTTCCCCAGCCTCCTAGGGTCAGTAAAAGCTTCATGTGCTGTCCAAATCGGCCAACTCAAAAATCTAATTTGGACAGCTCTGAACCTCAAACGTCCCTGCGGGACTGGTTCCGATACGTCTTCACGGTTGGTCTCTTTTCAGTAAGTCTGGTCGAAACCAGCCGGTCGAAAAAGCTATTGATGCCTGCAGAACTAATGTCCGAATCAGTCTATTTCGAGCCAGTTTCAAAAGCGCTTTGTATCAGGGCACGACTTTAGTCGGGCCGTAAACAGTCGCAAATGAGGAGGGCTTTAGAGTGTGCGTGAGAACCAATTCCAAGTCACTGCGCTCATGCTTTGTATCAGGGCACGACTTTAGTCGGGCCGTAAACAGTCGCAAATGAGGAGGGCTTTAGCCCCTGCGGCGCTATTTCCCTCTCAAGTTCGTCTTCGGCCAGCGCTCGGCAGCCCAACCGGCCAGCAGGAAATTACTTGTGCAGCATTTCAATAAAGTCTCGGCTCTATTCGGTTCGTAAAGCACTCATGGGATCCACGGAGGCAGCTCTGCGCGCGGGAATCAACGCGGCAAGGGCGGCGACGAACACGACGATGGTGATGGCGATGGCGTAGATGTTGACATCCGTGGAAGAGACATGGAAGAGCTGGCTGCGGAGCGCTCGCATAGCAACGATGGAGATGGGAATGGTAACCGCAATGGCGACGCCGGTGAGGACCAGGATTTCTCGCAGGATAAGCCTGACCACTGTCCATCGCTGGGCTCCGAGGGCCATGCGTATGCCGATTTCGCGGGTGCGCTGGGCGGTGGAGTAGGCGAGGATTCCATACAATCCAATGCCGGCAAGCAGGGTAGCCAACAGGCCGAACGCCGAGGCGAGCAAGGCGATGGTGCGTTCACTGGAGATCGTGTCGTCAATCTTGGTACTCAAGGTGGTGAGGTCATTCACGATGAGCCTGCTGTCGAGGTTGGCGATGGTTGCGCGGATGCCGGCTGCGGCGGTATCAGACGGCTGCCAGGTACGGACATAGAAGGAAAGAGGCGCCGGTTTTTCGGCTTGAACGAAGAGTCGGTATGCGGTAGCGATGGCTGGGTCACGAACGGTTTGGTGTTGAGCGTCGCGGACAACTCCTACGATCATCGAGTCCGTTTCCGGGCGTTCGGGCCGGCTGACATGGTGGCCGAGGGCGTTCTGCGCGCCGCCGAAGTAGTGGCGTGCGAAGGTTTCGTTTACGATGAGAACTTTTGTCGCAGTGGCGCTGTCGCCAGAGGAAAAGTAGCGTCCGGCGACGAGTGGAATGCCCAGTGTCTGCAGGTAGTTGTCGCTGACCCAAGGAAGCTCGACATTGTAGTCCTCGTTAGGCTTTGACGTATAACCGGAAACTTTGACATCGCCGTCGATGTTCGTGTCACTGAGGTCGGCATCGTTGGTGGCGCCCACACTCTTTACTCCGGGCAGCGCGGCCAGCGACTGGAGCGCTCGCTGTTCCACCGGCGCGATCGCGTTGGGTGGATAGCCGGCGCGTTCCGGCGCGATGCCGAAGGTGAGCAGATGATCGGTGGCGAAGCCGGGATTGACGCTGCGCAGATTCCGGATGGTGCGCACGAAAACTCCAGCGCCAATGATAAGGAGGAGGCTGAAGCCGAGCTGCAGCACCACGCAGGTGCGGCGGAATTGCAGGGCTCCTCCGGAGCCGGTTCCAGTCTGCTGCTTGAGAGATTCGGTAAGACGCGGATTCCAGAATTGCAAAGCGGGCGCCAGGCTAAAGAGCAGGCTGGCAATGAGGGCTGCGGCAACCGTGAAGACAAGAACGCGCCAATCGAGATTGGCCGAGAAGGCCGAGTCTGGATTACGCCCTGCCATCCAGGTAATGAGAGCTCGAAGGATCTGGGGCGCGGTGAAGAGGCCAAGGGCCGCGCTTGCTATGCCGAGCAGAAGGCCTTCCGCCAGCAGCTGGCGGAAGATCTGCCAGTTGGTTGCGCCCAAGGCAAAGCGCATGGAGAATTCGCGCACCCGGGCAGCGGCCCGCACAAGCAGCAGGCTCGCCACGTTGACGACTGCCATGGCCATCACCAGGAGTACCATACCCATCATGATGAGGAGTGGAGTACGAAGCTCGCCGCGGTAGGGGGAGAAACCCTTAGCCCCGGCTTCCAGGTTCAAATGAGAATCGGCGATGAAGTGGGCTCGCGCCGCGGCCGACTGGTCGCGCTGGAGAGGGAATTCGCCGGTACGGAGCGAAGTCCAGAGCGCGGTCAGGCTTGCAAGCGCGTGCTGTGGGGTTTGATCAGGGTGCAGGCGGCCAACGATATTCAGCCAATACGCGCGGTGGTCATTCAGGTAGCTCCACTCCGGCTGAATGACCGGCAACATGGTCATCGGTACAAAAAGATCTGGACGCTGCCCCCAGACTATGCCGTGGAAGCCTGGCGCGGCGACGCCGGCGATGTTGAAGGGGTGGCCATTGACAAGCAGCATTTTGCCGACAACGGGCGCCTGCGCCAGATGGGTCTTCCAGAAGTCAAAGGAGAGGACAGCGACCGGATTAGCATTTTCGGCGGTCTCATCACTGGCGAGAAGGAGGCGCCCCGCCGCAGGCTGCACGTCGAGCGTCGCGAAGTAGTTGCCGCTGACCATCTCAACGGAGACCTGTTCGGCATGGTTGCTCCAGTACACGCCCGCAGAAGACGACGCGGCGGCGACGAGTCCGCTGAAGATCCTGGTGTTGTCCCGCAAATCCCGGTACATGGGATAAGAGAAATAGTGGTTATGCCCGGGGCTGTCACCTCCCGAAGAGCGGATATGTCCTTCCATGCTGCCGGAGAAACTGAGCACTACAAGTTGGCTTGGATCCTTCACCGGGAGGGCGCGCAGCAGCGCCTGGTTAAGCAGAGTGAAGATGGCAGTATTCGCGCCAATGGCCAGGGCGAGCGTCACGACCGCAGTGATGGCAAAGCCAGGCGAGCGCAGGACCTGGCGCAGGGCAAAACGAACATCACTGGTGAGGCGAGCCATAGTGTTCCTTCCCGGGGGCTGTTGCGGAGAAAGCGTCAGGGGCGCACATTGATGAGGCCACGTCCAAAAATCGAGACGTGGACGCAATTATCTCAACTGCCCTACTCACGATTTCACTGTGCGACAGACTACCAAGTTGATTAGAGCATGCGCGATTCCAACCCTGGTTGGCAGGGAATTGTTGAGTTTGCGGGAGGAGCGGCTCGGCTTCGTGTCCGGATTCGCTCAGCAGCGTTCAGAAACGGACATCTGGGTGGGAAGAAATTATTACTCAGCGGTAGCTGATCTGCCAGTCTGTCCAGCCAAATCCGGTTTCGGCGGGTGTCAGGGCGAAGGGTGAAAAGTTCATGGCGTGCGCGTGCTTCTGCACCGCCAAGGTGAGCAGCGCTGCTTTGCGTCCATTGACCTCGACTGCCAATAAGGTGCTGTTGCCATAGCGGGAAGTGGCATGCAATATCTTGTGGCTTTTGATGGTGCCGTACTCGCTATTTGTGCCCCAGTCGCTCACAAAGCGTCCATAGGAATAGCCACCTGCCGCGTATTGCTGGGCATGCCGTTGCCAGCCGGGATCGTTATTCCAAATGCCAAAGGCTTGCGGAAAGTCTTGTTTCTCAATTGCTGCGAAGAGTTGATTCACTCTGCGCTCCGCCGGCATGTTCCACGTCAGGAAAGCGGTGATCGCAATTACCCCGGCCACACAAAGCAAGGCAATGATGAGAGTGCGCCGTTTTGTGTCCCGAGCTGTGTCGTAAACACCTGCGTTCATTAAGGTCATGGTGAGGATCCTCTTTCCCTTGACAAGCTAACTCTCGGCGCTTCGGCCGTCATAGATTGCTGCCTTTGCAGGGTGACGGCCAACAGTGCGTTTTCCCGGCAGCTTCGGCAAGCCATCACCTACTGCATTCAGACACCGCATCAGAATCGAAGGTTCCAGGAAGCGGGCTTATCCGGCAGGTGATTAATTTCCGGTTCCTTATTCGTATCGCAGGGCCACCATCGGATCAACATGCGAAGCGCGCCGCGCCGGAACGAACGCTGCAGCCAATGCCACTCCCAGCAATATGATGGAGACTGCGACGAAAATGATTGGATCGTTTGCCTTTACCTCATAGAGCAAACTGACCATCAAGCGGGTCAGGCCAAGTGAGACTGCCAGCCCGATTCCCACGCCGATCAGCACGACTCGCAAACTCTGAATTAAAACGAGTGCCAAGATACCTGATTGGCGAGCTCCAAGCGTAATTCGGATTCCGATCTCATGCGTTCGTTGTGCGACCGAGTACGCAATCACGCCGTAGATGCCTACTGCTGCGAGGACGAGGGCGAGAAAGGCAAAAAGACCCAATAGAAAAGTAGAGAATCGATCCTGGGTCTCCGTGGCGGCGACGGCCTCTTCCATCGTCCTGACATTCGAGATGGGTTGATCCTTATCGAGCATCAGCACTTGCTGACGCACTGCGTCCGCAAGTGGTCGCGGATCGCCCGCACCACGCACGATGACACTGAACGAATCGGCTGGCTTTTGAAAGAATGGCTCGTAAACCTGAGGGGCAATCGGTGCTTTCAGACCCGCCTGTTTAACGTCGCCCACGACGCCGACGATCTCACGCAGGTAAGTTGGCCCTGCGATATCCAGACGTTTCCCGATGGGATCTCCCTCCGGAAAGAATCGCCTTGCCATCGTCTCATTGATGAGAACAACTGGTTGCGTGCTCGCATTGTCATCCTGCGTAAACAAGCGTCCGCGGATAAGCGGGATTCCCATGGCACGAAAATAGAGTGGCGTGACTCGATAGTAGTTGGCAGTCGTCCCGGAATCAGGTTCGCTGATCGGTCGCCCGTCAATCCGGATACCAGCGTCGGAAATATCTGAGAATGGAAGCCCGGCAGATATGGCGGCCTGAGGGACATTGGGTAGGCTGGCAAGCTGTTCGATCAGGCGCCGAACGAACTGCGCCTGTTGGTACGGTTCTTTGTACTTAACGGATGGCAAGTCAATCTTCGCCGTCAGAACGCTCTCCGCACTAAAGCCCGGTCGCACTTCAAGTAGCTTCCAGAAACTTTTCAGAAGAAGGCCGGCGCCGGTAAGGAGCACCAGAGCAAAAGCAACTTCCGAGACCACCAGGGCATTCCGAAGATACGCACGCAACCCCAGCCCTGCTATTCTGCCGCCTGACTTTAGAGAATCGGTAAGTTCGGCGCGCGAAAGGCGCAGGGAAGGCAGCAGTCCGAAGAATATAGCGGTCAAGGCCGATAGAAGTAGTGCGAACAGGAGGACAGAATAGTCAATCGTCACTTCACTTAGTCGAGGGGTACCTGCGGGAGAAAGAGGATTTCATCCACCCCGAATCTGGTGGGAGCCCCCTGCTTCAGCAGGGGGGAGCTGGACTTCAGTCCAGCGGAAAGCGGTTCATTCCGAAAGAACGGGCTTTAGCCCTGGATTTTCGAGACCCGTGGCAAGGGAAAGTCCTGCCGGCCTTTGAAGCACGATCGCATGGCTAAACGAATCAATCATATTACTCAGGAAAAAAGCCTGCATATCAAGATTCCTGGTCCGGCTCAGCATCTTCCGTCTCGAGTCAGCTCGCTTCACCGTCATCATCCGTTCAGGAAGCGCCGCGCTGCTTCAGCTGCAGTAAGCCCTTCACTTCGCCCCCCGACAACAATTCGAACGGATCCGAGGTCTCGCTTTTGAGACCTCGGGTCCCGCGCAACCGATCTTGGACGGAAACCCCACCCTCCCCTGTGCCAGTTGGACCACTCTCACATATGTACGGTCTTATGGTCGTATAGGCGAGTTTTCCCGCAGCCTGTCTAGCCCCATGGGATACGTTTTCGGTACACACCCAAGTCTCAGGACGGAAGACGCTGATCCAGCCACCTGGTCTCGCGAGACAAATCCAAAATGTCAGGACTGAAAAGCTCACGGCTGGGGCTGAATTCCTGGTTTGGAATGGATCATCCCCCCGGTGTGCCGCCACCGATATAAAACATCCATCCTTCCTAAAAACTGAATGACGCCAGACCTGCAAGGAGTATAGAGAGCGGCCTTGGTGGTAAAACCTTACAAGTTCCTGACAAGTGCGAAACCGGCGGTCTCGAGCTTAAGGATTCCAGAAAACTAGGGGGTTACCTTTAGTTAACGACACCTCCATCCACATGTTTCTTATCAGAGGTTCTTGTGCGCCAAAGCCACCCATGGGATCGTTGGTTAGTACGGTTTCCTAAGGAGAATCACGCGGCCGCATCTCACCGGAACCACAACTCGGCCCGAAACACGAGGAAACCCTCGCGGGACGAGTGTCCCTCCACTTACCAGGGAGACGGAGACGTGCGCATAAATGCCGGAAGACAATTACCCACTCGACCCATCGTTCACCCTAATAACTTAGGGGGGCGGGAAAATACAAAATTTGATCATCTTGATAAAACAAAGGACTTATCAGCCTCTTCCGCCAGGCAAAGCCGAGCCACGCTCTGCTTCCCAGCTCCCGATGGCCGCCAAACCTTGCAGTCTGCACTCACCCAAAGCACCTTACCACGCATACCACGCATATCACGCACCATTTCCGTCGGCCGCCTTAGGCCGCGAAGACAACCCCGGCAGCAACTTGAACATGTTCCCGGGGGGTCAAGCGACACCCAAGGCACCTTACCACGCATACCACGCATATCACGCACCATTTCCGTCGGCCGCGTTAGGCCGCGAAGACAATCACGGCAGCAACTTGAACATGTTCCCGGGGGGCGTCAAGCGACACCCAAGGCACCTTACCACGCATACCACGCATATCACGCACCATTTCCGTCGGCCGCTTAGGCTGCGAAGACAATCATGGCAGCAAGTTGAACATGTTCCCGGGGGGCGTCAAGCGACACCCAAAGCACCTTACCACGCATACCACGCATATCACGCACCATTTCCGTCGGCCGCCTTAGGCCGCGAAGACAATCATGGCAGCAACTTGAGCATGTTCCCGGGGGGCGTCAAGCGACATTGGTCGTCAGCACTTTGCTGTCTCGCAGGGCTTTGATATCGCGCATTGGTGGCTGGCCGAAGAAACGGCTGTACTCGCGGCTGAACTGGCTGATGCTCTCGTAGCCCACCTCGTACGCGGTGCTGGTGGCGTCCATCCCGTCCATGAGCATGCGCTGCCGTGCTGCCTGCAGCCGGAGTTGCTTCTGGTATTGAAGCGGGCTCATTGCCGTCAACGCGCGGAACTGATGGTGAAGGGTTGACACGCCCATGCGTGCAATCACCGCGAGTTCCTCCATATGCAGCGGCTTAGCATAATTGGCCCGAAGCCAGGCGATGGCTCTTACCGTTCTGTGACTGATGTCCCCTGCGGTTGCGATGGCGCGCAGCCGTTCCCCTTGCGGAGTGCGGAGGATGCGGTAAATGATTTCCTGTTGTATCAGGTGGCCCAGAAACGGTATGTCGCCGGGAGTTTCGAGAAGCTCGATCAGCCGGGCGCACGCGGCCAGCAACCCGACTGTCGTCTCGCCAACCGCAAGCCCGCGAGATTGAACAGAGGTTTGCGGCTCCGGAAGATCTTCCCTGCTGAGGACTTCGCGCACTGAGGGCATATCGAGCCGGATATGCATCGAGAGCATGGGCACCTGTTCTGAGGCTTCGATGATTTGGCTTTGCACAGGAACATCGATGGACGACAGGAGAAAGGACGATCCGTCGCAGACGTACTCCGTTCCGCCAAGATTGATACTCTTTCGCCCCTGTACGAAAACTGTAAGGCCTGGCTCGTACGTGGCTCGATAGCAGGCACTTGGCGTCGTACGACGATAAAGTGTGAGGCCGGGTATGGCGGTAACATGCTCGCCGGGCGACGAAGCTTGAAGCGCAATCTTGCGGGCCAGTTGCTTCCGCTTTTCGGTCACCTCTGGATTGAGATGTATGCGTTTCTGTGCCTGTCTCGCCATTTTGCTTTACAATTCCTCACTCTCTAGCCTACTGCGGGAGGCTTACCTCATGCACAAAATCTGAGATCGAAACAGAATCAGGCAAACAATTGGCAGGATCGGGAAAGCGCTCAGAGGATACCCTTCGGTACCTTTGAGTTATGCGAGGGACGTGGCGCCTAACGCCTCCCGCAAGTGGTGGAGCACTGAAGGGAGAAGCAATGCAGAAGCGCGAACTTGGAAAGAACAAACTGGAAGTCTCGGCCATCGGACTCGGCTGCATGGGAATGAGCTTCGGCTATGGGCCTGCCGGAGACAAGCAGGAGATGATCTCCTTAATACGAGCCGCGGTCGAACGTGGCGTCACATTCTTCGACACCGCGGAAGTGTACGGTCCGTTCACCAATGAAGAACTTGTAGGCGAAGCTCTTGCGCCGTTCCGCAGCCAGGTGGTGATCGGCACGAAATTCGGGTGGGAGGCGAATCCGCAGGATGGAGGGAAGTGGACTGCTTTAAATAGCAGACCCGAGCACATCAAGCAGGCGGTTGAGGGCTCGCTGAGGCGACTGAGGACCGATGTGATTGATCTTTACTATCAACATCGTGTCGATTTGAACGTGCCCATCGAGGAGGTAGCGGGAGCGGTAAAGCAGCTGATCGAGGCAGGGAAAGTGAAGCACTTTGGGCTTTCTGAAGCAGGAGCGCAGACCATCCGCCGTGCCCATGCGGTCCAGCCTGTGACCGCACTGCAGAGCGAGTACTCGCTTTGGTGGAGGCAACCGGAAGAGGCGGTGATGCCTGCACTCGAAGAACTCGGAATCGGATTCGTTCCGTTTAGCCCTCTCGGCAAGGGCTTTTTGACCGGCAAGATCAACGAAGATACGAAATTCGATAGCAGCGATTTCCGTAACATCGTCCCCCGTTTCACGGCAGAGAACCGGAAGGCTAACCAGACGCTGGTTGATCTGCTTAATGATTTCGCGGACCGGAAGAGGGTCACACCCGCACAGGTCGCGCTCGCCTGGCTGCTGGCGAAGGAGCCATGGATCGTCCCCATCCCAGGCACAACCAAGTTACATCGCCTGGAGGAAAACCTTGGAGCGGCGAATGTCAAACTTACGCGCGAAGACCTGGGTGAGATTGAAAGTGCCTCCTCGAACGTCGAAGTTGAAGGAGATCGGTATCCGGAATGGCTTAAGCAGATGAGCGGCCGCTGAGTGGTACCAGGCACGGCGTGCTCGGGCTGACGAAGAGCGCCGATTGGTCACCCGAGTACACGATGAGAGATCAACAGACGAAATAAATCGCGAGGAAATAGAAGAGATGGAGATCAAGAGAGTTGGAACTCAGCCTTCTACCAAGGGTCCCTCGGATTGGTTCACGGGCACAGTACGCATCGACCCGTTATTCCAGGCGCCTGATCCTGCTCTGGTACAAGGTGCAAGCGTAACCTTCGAGCCCGGCGCCCGGACGGCGTGGCATACCCACCCGCTCGGTCAAACGCTGATTGTCAGCGCGGGCTGCGGCTGGGTTCAGCGCGAGGGCGGACCCATCGAGGAGATCCGGCCGGGGGATGTGGTGTGGTTCTCGCCGGGTGAGAAGCACTGGCATGGTGCTACGCCGGCAACGGCCATGACGCACATCGCAATCCAGGAAAAGCTCGACGGCAAGGTAGTCGACTGGATGGAGCAAGTGAGCGAACAGCAATACCGGAAGGGATAACGCCAACTAAGAAATCGAAATGCGGGGACTGGTTTTCAGAGAAAAGGGCGCGCTGTCTTTCCCTTTAGGTAGCCGGTGGACTAGAGTGGTTGCCGTCAAGTGGGAGGGGTTTATGCTGAGCCGCAAAGGTCTTGCAGTTTCCGTAATGCTGGCGTCGTGTTTGATTGGAGCTGCAAAGGACAAGAAGAAGGGCTTGCTGCCGGCGGACGTTCTTCAGGCGCAGACGGTACTGGTTCTTGTCGATCCCAACGCCGGAGTGGCCATCGAACATCCGAATGCCGACCGTACCGCCCGCGAGGACGTGGAGAAGGCTCTGATGAAATGGGGCCGATTCCATTTGGTGATGGATGCGGCGAACGCCGATCTCGTGATCACTGTTCATAAAGGCAGCGGCAAAATCGCACAACCGACTATTGGCGGGGTCCCGACCAACAACAGGCCGGTGGTGATGCAGCCCACCGATTCAGGTGGCCGGATTGGTGTCCGCCAGGGAAATCCGGGATATCCTGGCGATCCCTCGGGTTCTCCGTCTCCGAACCCCGAACCGCAGGTAGAGATGGGGGGCGCGCAGGACTCGTTTGTGGTTTACCGCGGGAACAAAGCAAATCTCCAGGACTCTCCGCTCAACTCCCCGGCGGTATGGCGATATACGGCAAAAGACGCGCTTGATTCTCCGGACGTTCCGGCGGTTGAGGTGTTCCGGAAAGTGGTCGCTGATTCGGAGAAACAGTTGGCGGGCAAGCCCTGATTCCTTCATCCCGCTCACGCGCGGACGCTTCTCTACCACGATGCTGGAGTTGGTGAGGCGTCCTTGATACGTGGGTAGTACTTTCTCGATCAGATCGCACACGACTTCCGATGGAGTGGTACGCCGCGAAGAGTGAGCGCGCCGCGGAAATGCCGGCCATCCTCGTCGCTTCAGATTCAACCCTCATGACAAGTTAGTGAAAATTAACCTGGCCCCGCTCCCTCTCTTTGACAATCTAGGAGAACCTGAGCTACTCTCCTAGGAAATCTTGGAGAGAGGTCGTGATGGCCAAGGATGCGGGAGTCGATCTGTTGCAGGGGACGCTGGATATGCTGGTGCTGAAGGCGGTCTCGCTGGGGTCATTGCATGGGTATGGAGTTTTGTTGCGTATCCAGCAGATTTCGCAGAACCGGCTGGAGATCCAGCAGGGATCGCTGTATCCCGCGTTGTACCGCTTGGAACACGTGGGTTGGATTGCGGGTGAGTGGGGGGAAAGCGAGAACAAACGACGAGCGCGCTACTACCGCCTGACGGCGGCGGGACTGCGGCGGTTGGAGGTTGAAACCAGGAAGTGGAACCAGTTCGCCGAGGTGATCGGCGTGATCCTCGATACAGTTCCGGAGCAGTTATGAGCCTGCTTAGCCGCATGGAAACATGGTGGAGAGCCATCTCGAAACGCGACACACTCGATCGGCAGGTCCGCGAGGAGTTCGAGTTTCACCTCGAGAGCTATGCGGAGGATCTCATGCGCAGCGGGGTTGCGCGCGAGCAGGCGATGCGCCGGGCGCGGGCGGAACTGGGCAGTCTCGCCGCAGGACGCGAGAAATGCCGGGCGGCGTGGGGCTCGCGGTTGGTGGATGAGTTGTGGGCGGATCTGCGATATGCGCTCCGCATGCTCGGGCGGAGTCCCGGATTTGCTGCGGTCGCAGTGGGATCGCTGGCGCTAGGGATTGGGGCAAATACGGTCCTCTTTACTGCTGCGCAACATATACTGCTGGACCGGTTGGCGGTTCCGCATCCGGAACAACTACGTCTGCTGTCATGGGCGGAGCCAAACAGCGGAGTAGTCGAGAACGTGTGGGGTTGGTATGACAGTTTCCCAGGCGGGGGCCAGACGTCCACGTCGTTCTCGTATCCGGTATACCAGCAGTTGAGGAAACAAAGTTCTGGGATGGAGAGCCTGTTTGCGTTTAAGCCACTGGATCGGCAAACGGTGACCGTGGATGGACATGCGGAAGCGGTGAACGCAGAGATGGTGTCGGGAAACTACTACTCATCGCTCGGAGTGTGGCCACAGTTGGGGCGCGGCGTTGAGGAATCGGACGACGGCTCGCCAGGCAGCGGTCCGGTGGTAGTGATCAGTGATCGATTCTGGATGAAGGAGTTTGCCCGGGCACCCAATGTGATTGGCAAGACCATTCTCGTCAACGTGGCGCCGATGACCATCGTCGGCGTCAACCCGCGTGGGTTCACCGGCGCGTACTCGGCGCAGGGGACACCGGATATCTTCTTGCCCTTCAGCATGCAGCCGATCGTGGCGCCGCAGAACTTTACCGGGTCAGCTTCCTCTTCGTTGCTTACCAACACCGACGAGTGGTGGGTGCTGGTGATGGGCCGCATGAAACCTGGATTGCCGGATCGGACAGTGGCGGCTTCCTTAAATGTGCTGCTGGATGCGGCAGTGCGCGCGACTATGCCGGTGAAGCACAATAGCCAGATTCCGAAGTTGCTGATGACTGACGGAAGCCGGGGGCAGAACCCCTCGGCGGAGGATCTGGCGAAACCGATCTATGTGCTGTTGGGCCTGGGTGGATTTGTGCTGTTGCTGGCCTGTGCCAATCTGGCAAATCTACTGCTGGCGCGGGCCACTGCGCGGCAGCGGGAGATGAGCATGCGGCTGGCGTTGGGGGCTGGGCGTTGGCGCATCCTCCGTCAGATGATGACCGAGAGCCTGATGCTGTGGGTGCTGGGAGGGGTGGCGGGATTGTTGCTGGCTTACGCCGTACGCAATGCGATCCCGCGGATGATGTCCAATGCCTGGGAGCCGCAGGCATTTGCAGCGCGATTCGACTGGCGCATCTTCGGATTCGCGGCCGGGATCTCGATCGTCACAGGACTGATTTTTGGGCTGGCTCCGGCGTGGGAGGCCACCCGGGTGCAGGTCGGTTCAAGCCTGAAGGACGCGGGGCAGACGGCAACGCATCGGCGACGCGGCCTGGCAGGAAAGACGATCGTGGTGATCGAGGTGGCGCTGTCGATGCTGCTGGTGGTGGGAGCGGGCCTCTTCGTGCAGACACTCATCCGGCTTGGGCATTCACGGCTGGGGTTTCGTCCGGACCACCTGCTGTTGTTCGAATTGCAACCGCCGCAGACACACTATCCCGGTGCGGCGAACATTCCGCTCTACCGGCAGCTGGAGGAGAAGCTGGGCGCGATACCGGGTGTTCAGTCCGTAGCCCTGACGAGTGATACGCTGATCGCCGGAAACGTGACGCAGTATACGTTCGTTGCGGAAGGTCAGCAGAGGAAGCCGGAGGGGAATCCGGTCGTTCTCTTCAATGATGTTGGAGAGAGTTTCTTCTCTACCTACCGGATTCCGATTGTGGCGGGGCGTGGACTCAATAAAGCGGATACGGAAACGTCGCGGAAGGTTGCGGTGGTGAATGAAAGTCTGGCCAAGAAGTACTTCCCGAACCTGAATCCGGTGGGCCGGACTTTCGAAGCGGGTTCGCACGATCCAATCCGCATCGAGATCGTGGGTGTGTGCGGTGACGCGAAGTACGATCGTGTCCGCAAGGATCCGCAACCCACGTTCTATGCTCCATACCGGCAGAACAAGGATGGCCTTCAGCGAGCGACGTTTGCGCTGGCTACGCGGCTGGACGCGAAGACGCTCGCGCCCGCACTGCGCCAGGTTGTCCAATCAGTGGACCGTAACCTGCCGCTGCTCGATATTCGGACCCAGGACGAGCAGATTGCGGCGAGCATGCAGCAAGAACGAATCTTCGCCAACCTGACGGCGGCGTTCGGGATGGTGGCGTTGATTCTGGCCTGCATTGGGATTTACAGCATCATGGCCTGGATGGTTTCCCGGCGTACGCATGAGATCGGGATCCGGATGGCGCTGGGCGCGCGGTCGGAGCAGGTGCAGGGGATGGTTCTGCGCGAGGCTGCGTGGATGACGTCGTTGGGAGTGGCGGCCGGGGTGGGCGGCGCGCTGGCGCTGGGCCGCGTGGTGGCGAGCCTGCTGTATGGGTTGAAGTCATGGGATCCGGCAACATTTGCGGGCTCGGCCACGATGCTGATTCTGGTCGCGTTGGGGGCTAGCTGGATCCCGGCGCGACGGGCGGCTGGGGTGGATCCAATCCGGGCGCTGCGGCACGAGTAACCACGGCGACGCGCCCAGGCAACGAATCCGTTGTGTTGACTATCTACAAATAGCTAGTGTAGATAGTCATAGTATGGGAAAACCGAGTGATCTTGTCCAAGGCACCCTCGACCTGCTCATCTTAAAAACGATTTCTCTTGAGCCGCAACATGGCTGGGCAATTGCAAAGCGTATTCAGCAGATCTCGCAGGAGGTTCTGCAGGTGCAGCAAGGATCGCTTTATCCCGCGCTCCACCGGTTGGAACAGCAGGGGTGGATACGAGCCAAATGGGCGGAGAGCGAGAGTGGCCGCCAAGCCAAGTTCTACACGCTGACTGCCGCCGGCCGGAATCAGCTGGAGCGGGAAAAGGAAAGCTGGAGCCGCCTTTCGACCGCGATCAACCTGGTGGTCGAGGGCGCCTAAATCAAATACAGGGAGACATCGATGCGTTGGTTGGAACGATTCCGTATTGCCATGTTGATGTTGTTTCGGCGTAAGGCGCAAAACGCCCGGCTTAACGACGAACTGGCGTTCCACCTCGACCAGCAGGTCAAGGAAAACATCGCTCGCGGCCTGGCTCCAGACGAGGCGCGGTATGCAGCTCTGCGTGCGTTCGGCAATCCTACGGTGCTAGGCGATGAAGCGCGATCCAACTGGAGCTGGAACCGGCTGGAGAAGTTTCTGCGCGACCTGCGATACGGAGCACGCACCCTCACGCGCTCACCGGGTTTCGCGCTCACTGCGGTCCTGGTTATGGCGCTCGGCATCGGCGCAACCACGTCACTGTTTACCATCGTGCGCGCGGTACTGCTCAAGCCGCTGCCGTTCCGCGACCCGGACAACCTGGTCATGGTTTATCAGCACTTTCGCCACTCCCCTGGGGGGAGTGAATTCAATCCTGTTTCTTCTGGTGATTTCAACGATTGGCGTCAGGGGACCCACGGCTTCGAGGATATGGCCGCCTGGCGCATTACCGGTTTCGATCTCGCCGGCGAGCATGCCGAACTCCCGGAGGTGGTCGAGGCTGCGGGAGGGTCCTGGAACCTGTTCTCACTTCTGGGCATAGAGCCGGCCATGGGACGCACCTTCCGGCCGGAAGAGGACCAGGTGGGCGCCAATCATGTGGCCCTGCTGACGTGGAGTTTCTTCCAAAGACGTTTCTCAGGAGACACGTCTGTCATCGGCAAGCAGGTAAGGCTGGATAGCACACCGTACGAGATTGTCGGTGTCTTACCTCGCTGGTTCACGTATCCGGAATCGAAGGTTCAGCTTTGGGTGCCTTATGCTTCAACGTTCGATGCGAAGGTGTTTGGCCGGCACGACCTGCACCAGAGCCATGTGATCGCACGGCTCAGATCCGGGATCAGTGCCGCGGCCGCGGTAAACGAGGTGGGTGCGCTGCAGTACCGGATTCATCTTGCGCATGCTGCTGAACCGGTCGCGGAGGATGCTCGTCTGCGGCCGATTCTCGAAGATGTGACGCAGAATGTGAAGACACCGCTGGTCGTATTGCTGTGTGCGGTGGGATGTATGCTGCTGATTGCCTGCCTCAATGTTTCGAATCTGCTGGTGGCGCGCAGCGCGGCCCGGCGCAAAGAACTTGCCGTGCGCGGAGCGCTAGGGGGCAGCCGGCTCATGCTTATCGGGGAACAGATGGCGGAAAGCCTGCTCATCTGCGCCGCCGGGGGAATGATGGGGGTTCTTCTTTCTTTTGGAGCGACCCGGTGGCTTGGGGACCACTGGAGCGATCTGCCCCGCGCGGAAGCAATTCGCCTTGATGGGACGGTGCTGGTTTTTGCCGTCGGGCTGGTGGTTATCACCGCCTTACTTGCCGGCCTGCTGCCGGCGATCTCCTCTACCGGCGCGGGCATCTTCTCGGCGCTCCAGGAATCATCGCGATCGATCGGCGGCAGCTTGTCGCGCGCCACGCTGCGCAAGACGCTGCTTACGGTGGAGATCGCGTTGACTGTGATTCTGCTGGTGGCGGCTGGATTATTGTTCAAGAGCTTTCTGCACCTGCGCACTTCCAATCTGGGCTGTGCCACCGACCACGTACTTACCATCAAGTACGGCCTGCCGGAGAAACAATATGACACGCGGGAGAAGGTCATTGCTTTTCATGAGGCGGTTCTGGAGCGAGTGCGCCGTCTGCCTGGAGTTAGCGCGGTGGGCCTGGTCTCCACCCCGCCCGGGGCAGGCCACGAGAACGATTACGTGTTCACGATTCCCGAACGCCCTGCAAGCAGCTTTCAGCTTCAGAATGATGCTCTTACTCGCACCATCGATCCCGGCTACTTTACTACTATGCAGATACCGTTGATTCGCGGCCGGTTCTTCACCGATCAGGAACGACTTGAGCGCGATCACTACATAGTGGTCAGCAAGAAATTCGCCGACAAGTTCTTTCCCGCGGAAGATCCGATCGGCAGGCACGTTACCGTTTCGGCGCGGGGCGAGACGTATGAAATTATCGGGGTCGTCGGCGACACGCTTTGGCGTGTTTCTCAGCCGATCGAACCCATGATGTACTTCCCCATCTTGTCCGGCATTCCCGACCAGACCAGCGAGGCGACCATCGTCGTGCGCACAGCCGGCGACCCACTGTCGTTGTCGATACCAGTGCAGCAGCAGGTGGCAGCGCTCGATCCGGCGCTGCCTGTCTATGACGTAATGACAATGCAGCAGATTCTGGGTAAATCTACGGCCACGCAGAGCTTTAGCGCCACGCTGGTGCTGGCGTTTGCCACACTGTCACTGTTGCTGGCGGCGATTGGTCTTTATGGGGTGCTCTCGTATCTCGTTGCCCAGCGCAATACAGAGATTGGCATTCGCATGGCGTTGGGTGCGCAAAGGGTCGAGGTATTGCGCCTGGTGCTGTTCGATGGTTTGCGCCCTGTGTTCGTTGGATTGGTGATCGGTTTGGTAGGAGGATCTTCGGCTGCTTCGTTGATTCGCTCGATTTTGTATGGAACCAGTCCGTTGGACCCGATTGTGATGGTGATCATGGTGGGGAGTCTTTTGCTGACCGCGGTGATTGCTTGTGTACTGCCGGCGATTCGGGCTTCGAAGATTGAACCTATGCAGGCGTTGAGGATTGAGTAAGGTTGCGAGTACAAGCGGCTGCGGAAAAAGGTCGAATAGGAAGCGAAAGCCGTTCCCTCAACGGCTAAAGCCGGACAGACTTGCAATCACTTACAGACGGCCTGAAGGTCGTCCCCTTCAAAGAATTCGGGTTTTTCCGCAGCCTGTACAACCCGGGAGGGTTTTGTGGCGAGTTTAGAATGTCCGGAAGTGGACAGTGGAGATCAAAATTGAACAAACCGATCGGCTCTTGCGTATGTATGGATGATGGCAAAGACGCCAAATTCATGGGGAAGCGCGGGTGAGTGGTTTTGGTCACCTGCATGCATTAGCAACTAGCGATGGATATCTCTCGCCCAGACCTGAAGGCCAAGAAGCGGAAGCGGCAGGCATTGACGATTGCCATTGGCGTCGTTGTTCTGGCCGCGGTAACTTTTCTCGTGATGCGGCTGAAGCCCGCCGCTCCCACTGTCGACCGTTCCGTGGTGTGGACGGATACGGTCAAGCGCGGACCGATGATACGGCAGGTGCGCGGACTGGGGACCCTGGTTCCGCGCGAAGACGCGATCCGCCAGATCCCGGCGCAAACGGAAGCCACCGTAGTGCGGATTCTTACCTTACCAGGTTCGATTGTCAGGCCCGACACGGTTCTTCTGGAATTGGCCGACCCCCAGGCCACCCAGCTAGCGCTCGATGCCGAGCTTTCGCTGAAAGGGGCGAAGGCTGATTTGAGCAACACACAAGTGAAGGTGCAGAGCGATCTGATGGCGCAAAAATCTGCCGCGGCCACAGTGCACGCAGATTACGAGCAGGCGCAGCTGCAGGCGCGGACTGACAAATCGCTTTTCGGCCTCGGGGTAATTTCCGGCCTTACCTATAACGGCTCTCAAGGCAAGGCAAATGAATTGAGTACCAGGAACAAACTTGAAGAGCAGACCGTAGATATCAATGAAAAGGCCATCGAATCACAGCTGGCCGTACAGCAGGCCAAGGTGGCGCAGGCCCAGGCTATTTATGAGCTGAAAAAGCAGCAGCTGGATGCGCTCAAGGTGCGCGCTGGGATCTCTGGAGTGTTGACCAGTCTTCCTCTCGCGGTGGGCCAGCATGTGACCATGGGCACGATGCTGGCAGAGGTTGAGCAACCCGGTCAGCTGAAAGCACAACTGAAGATACCTGAAACCCAGGCGAGAGATATCGAATTGGGGCAACCGGCTTCCATCGATACACATAACGGCATTGCCGACGGCACGGTGACGAGAATCGACCCTGCGGTGGTGAATGGAACTGTCACTGTCGATGTAAGGCTGGTTGGCAAAATACCCGATGGCGCACGGAAGGACTTGAGCGTGGACGGCACGATCGATCTGGAAAGATTGAAAGATGTCCTTTATGTGGGCCGGCCGGCGTTCGGCAACGAGGAGAGCACCATTAGCCTCTTCCGAATGGATCCGGACGGCAAAGGGGCGGTCCGTGTTCCAGTCAAGGTGGGTCGCGCCTCGGTGAACGCAATCCAGGTAATGCAAGGGCTACATGAAGGCGACACGGTGATTTTGAGCGATATGTCGCGGTATGACACGACGGACCGAATTCGGCTGGACTAACGGAAAGAAAGGCAAATTCCAATGACGAGCAACCTAGGAGCGAAAGCATGCAGCCACTGATAGAGATCGAAGCGATGACCAAAATTTTTTACACCGAGGAGATCGAGACTCATGCGCTCTCCGGCGTTCACCTCTCCATAGCCCGGGGAGAATACGTGGCCATGTCTGGCCCTTCGGGTTGCGGAAAATCTACCCTGCTCTCGATTATCGGCTTGCTGGACACGCCGACCGCGGGCAAATACGAGCTGAACGGCCGCCCGGTAGAGAATCTGAAGTTCGCCGAGCGCTCACGTATTCGAAATCAGGAAATTGGCTTCATCTTTCAGAGCTTCAATCTGATTGGCGACCTTACGGTTGCCGAGAATGTGGAACTGCCACTGACTTATCGGTCAGGCATGGCATCGAGCGACCGCAAGAGCCGGGTGCAGGAATCGCTGGAACGTGTAGGCATGGCCCACCGGATGCGTCACTATCCCTCGCAGCTCTCCGGCGGCCAACAGCAAAGAGTCGCCGTGGCGCGCGCATTGGCAGGCTCACCTTCGATCCTGCTGGCCGATGAACCCACCGGAAACCTGGACTCGAAGAATGGCGAGGCGGTGATGGAGCTGCTCAAGAATCTGCATAACGAAGGAGCGACGATCTGCATGGTAACGCACGATCCGCGCTTTGCCCGCCATGCGGATCGCAATATCCATCTGTTTGATGGAAAGATCGTCGCCGAAGGGGAATTTGCGGATCACGCTCTCGAGCTCCAATGAGCGACGGGGCCGAGGAGATTCGTCTGCTTCTTCTGGTTCTTCTTCAGAGGCGTCACGTCTAACCTGGGACTAACGTTCTGGGCTACTTACAGGCCGTTCCTGTGGGACTTTTTGTCTTTTCGGGGACTTATTTGGCTTCGATCCTATGGCCACGAGGGCTCAAAATGATCTCGCTCGAAAACGTTGAAAGAAGTTACAAGACCGGCGCCGGCCAAACGTGGGTTCTCAGGCGTATCCACCTGAAAATCGATGCGGGCGAATTTATCACCATCATGGGACCTTCGGGGGCAGGGAAGTCGTCACTGCTGAATGTACTTGCGCTGCTCGACGATCAATGGGCTGGCGCCTACTGGTTCCATGGCGAAGCCGTCCATTCCATGAACCGGAAGCAGCGGTCGGACCTGGCAAGGCGCAACGTCGGCATGGTTTTTCAAAGCTATCATCTGCTCGATGACCTAACGGTCGCGGAAAACATCGATCTGCCGCTCTCGTACAAAAATATCTCGCGCTCTGAACGGCAAGCGATGGTGGCAGACACACTCGATCGCTTCAGTATCGTGGGCAAGAAAGATCTCTATCCCAACCAGCTGTCTGGCGGGCAACAGCAACTGGTGGGTATTGCGCGGGCAGTGATTCATCGCCCGGCTCTACTGCTGGCGGATGAGCCGACTGGAAACCTTCACTCTTCGCAGGCTAAGGAGATCATGGAACTCTTCCAAAACCTCAACCGGGAGGGAACGACCATCGTGCAGGTTACGCACTCGGAGGTCAATGCCGCCTTTGGCAGTCGTATTCTCGAGGTTCGCGATGGCTGGATGGTAAGGGATACTGCCAACCCCGGGTTGGGCCAGAGTGCCGAGGTGAAGGCATGAGGCATCGCTCCGGTGCGGGCAGCACGGTGCAGAAAACGTTGTCTGTGTTGTGTGCAGCGGGCCTTCTGGTCTTGACTACCTTTGCCCAAACAAACCCCGCGGGGCCCTTGCCTTCCGCGCCTGCCGGTCCGCAGCAATCTCCGCCCCAGACCATCGCACAGCAGGCACAAGCGGCGGCGCAGCCGGCCGGTTACCTACCAGGGACCTCTCCAAATTGAACTGCCGCATTCACGCAATCCCCTTGCGCGGTATATGCCTAGCACTGTGCCGGAACTCAACCTGCAAAACTCGCACCGCCTCTACGACCTCATTCAAGACGGCAAGCTCCGCATCTCCCTGCAGGACGCGATCGCTTTGGCGCTCGAAAATAATCTCACGCTCGCCTCCTTCCGCTACAACTTCCCCATCGCGCGAGCCGATCTTCAGCGCACCAAGGCTGGAGGCAACGCCCTCGGCGTCAACACCAGCGTCGTCTCGACCACGGCGAGCGGCTTTGGCGCCTCGGGGGGCGGTGGTGGCTCCGCAGCCTCGAGTGCGACCGCAGGCAACGGCGGCCTCGTCACCTCCACGCTCGGCGCCGGCGCGGCCGTTCCCCCGTTTGACCCCCTCCTCAGCTTCTCCGGCTATGTGCAACACACCGTCACCCCGGAGACGAACCTTTCCCAGGTCGGAGTCGAACTCTATAAGGTAAACAACATCGAGGTCCAATCGCAGTACCAACAGTACTTTCCGCTGGGCACCTACCTGCAGGTCAACTACACCGGCTTCCGCGCTGCCAACAACAGCCCTTATTCCGCAGTCAATCCCGAACTGAGTTCCAATTTCCAGATACAAGTGAGCCAGCCGCTTCTGTACGGATTCGGCCTTGCCAGCAACGAGCGCTTCATCCACATCGCCAAAAGAAACCTGCAGGGCACAGACCTCGCCTTTAAACAACAGGTCATCGCCACCGTTACTGACATTGAGAAACTCTATTGGGATCTGGTCAACGCTTATCAGGACGTGCAGGTGAAGACCCGGTCATTGGAATACGCCAATCAGACCCTGACCGACGACCAGAAACAGTTGGAGCTGCAGAACATTCCCGCGATGCAGGTCATGAAGGACCAGTCTGCGGTTGCCACCAGCGAGGGTGACCTTACCATCGCCAAGGCCACGCTGAGGCACAACGAGCTGCTCATTAAAGACGATCTCACCCGAACCGACGACCCGTCCATCGACGAAATCCCCGTCATTCCGCTCGACCTCCAGGGCGGTCCCGATCCCAACGAATCGCAAACCATCACCCAGCTGATCGACGAGGCCATGAAGAACCGGCCTGAAGTCGCGATTTTCCGTAATGCGGCGGAGGTCCAGCGCCAGAGCCTCAAGGACATCAACAGCGAGCTGCTGCCCGTACTTAATTTGTACGGCTACTACGGAGGCACGGGCGCCGCCGGCCCCAAAAACCCGGATTGCACTCTGGGCCCTACGCAATGCGCCACCAGCCTGCCCACCGACTTCCCCAGCATGTTCGTGAACACCTTCAACTACTCGGCGCCGCAGTACGAGGTTGGCGTCAATCTCGTGATCAACCTCCGCAACCGTGAGGTCAAAGCCGACCAGTTCCGCGCCGTGCTCGCGTACCGCCAGAGCCAGATCTCCCAGGAGCAGCAGCAGAAGAGCCTTCGCTTCGACATCCGCGACTCGCAGTTCGCTCTCGCGCAGGCGCAAGCCCGCGTGGCGGCCGCGCAAAAAGCACGCGATCTCGCGCAGAATAGCTTTGATATCGCCAAGAAGGAGCAAGACATAGGAGCGATGTCCAGGTATGACACCCTGGTTGCAGAACAAGGCCTCGCTGTCGCGGAATCCGCGTTTTATACCGCGCAGACCGCCTATGAAAAGGCCAAGGCGGACATTGACCGCGCTACTGGGACGACGTTGGACCGCACGGGCGTCTCGATAGACGACGCAAGAAGTGGCGTCGTCACCCACGCCGGGCCTTAGGAGTGCTTCCCTCTTAAGGCCGCGTAGAGTGGTTGGGTTTACGGCACGGCGGGAGCCGTGTCCTTTGTAGAGAGAGTTTTCCCGCAGACTGCACGGCGGCTGAGGAATGGTCCTGTGACGTGGTCTGGGCGCTTTGCGCGGGGCACTATACTTATAGGGAGACCTATCCCGCGGCTTCTGAGGCAATGATGGCAACCTACCCGCAAGCCGCGAAAGAGCCGGCCGCACGCACAGCGAGAGACGCGCCCAGGATCCTGGCCGCGGACGATCAACCCCATATTCTGGATGCGATCGAGTTGCTACTGCAGCCGCAAGGCTACCGGGTAACACGCGCGCAATCTCCCCGCGAGGTACGGGATCGGGTGGCCAGCGAGGCCTTTGACGCGCTCCTCATCGACCTCAACTACACCCGCGACACTACCTCCGGCGCCGAGGGGCTGGAATTACTGGCCCAGCTCAGTGCCCATGACAGCCGCCTGCGCATCATCGTCATGACGGCCTGGGCCAATCTCGACTCTGGCGGTCGAGTCGATGCGGCGAGGCGCCTGTGATTTTATCCAGAAGCCGTGGGAGAATGCGCGGCTCATCTCTATCGTGCGCACCCAGATCGAACTACGGCGGGCGGTGCAGCAAGCGGAAATTCTGGAAGCGGAAAACCGGCTGCTGCGTGCCGAGGGCCGGCCCGAATTGATCGCCAAGGCCTCTTCCATGCAGCCAGTGCTGGAGCTGCTTGCCCGAATCGGGCCCTCAGATGCCAACGTGCTGATCACCGGGGAACACGGAACGGGCAAAGAGATCGTGGCCCAAACACTGCATGCGCTCTCCTCTCGCGCGGCGCGTTCCCTGGTTGCCGTGAATACGGGCGCGCTGGCTGAGGGAACCTTTGAGAGCGAGCTCTTCGGCCACGTCAAAGGAGCGTTTACCGACGCTCGTACCGACCGCATTGGGCGCTTTGAGCTCGCCGATCGGGGTACCCTCTTCCTGGATGAAATTGCCAACGTCCCCATGCGCCAGCAGGCCAAGCTGCTGCGGGTGCTGGAGACCGGCGATCTGGAACGGGTCGGCTCTTCGCAGACCCGGCGGGTGAATGTGCGTCTGCTGTCGGCTACCAACGCCGACCTGCAGGAGGAGTGTGCCCAGGGGCGCTTTCGAGAAGATCTGCTCTTCCGCCTCAACACAGTGGAAATTCATCTTCCGCCGCTGCGCGACCGCCGGGAAGATATCCCTGTGCTTGCCGGGCACTTTCTCGCCCGCTATACTTCGCGCTATCGCAAGGCGGCGGCGGGCTTTGAGCCCGGCGCGCTGGAGGCGTTGTTTCAGCACAGCTGGCCGGGTAACGTGCGCGAACTGGATCATGCGATTGAACGCGCGGTTCTTATGGCGCGCGGTCCGCGCATCCAAACCGCCGACCTCGGTTTGAGCCAGGTCCGCTCGTCCGCCCAGAATCTCGATGATCTGAGCCTTGAAGCCGTGGAAAGCATTCTCATCCGTAAGGCGCTGGCTCGGGCAGGCGGCAACGTGAGCCATGCGGCGGAGGCGCTGGGACTAAGTCGCGGAGCGCTCTATCGCCGGATGGAGAAATATGGAATCTGATTCCACTTCGGGCAGTGGAAGTGATTCAGCCCCGCATACCCACCTGCGCTCGCAAAGGCACGTGGGCCGCAGCGCTCCCTTCGAACGCCGCATTCGTGTCTTCTGTTTGTTGATTGCAGCTCCGGCATTCCTGCTGGCGTCGATCCTGCTTTGGCAGGCCAAGGTTTCAGCCTCCATGGCGTGGACCCTACTCGGAGGCGCCGCCCTGTTTTCATTGATAGCAGCGGGCATGCTCATGGAGGAGATCATCCGTCCCCTGCAGACCCTGGCCAATGTGGTCTCCGCACTGCGCGAGTCTGATTACTCTTTTCGTGCCCGCGGCAGCCGGCAGCGCGATGCGCTGGGAGAACTTGCGCTCGAGATCAACGAATTCGCTGACCTGCTGCAGAGCCAGCGCCTGGATGAGCTTGAGGCCAGCGCGTTGTTGCGTTGCGTCATTAATTCCATGGACGCGCCGGTACTTGCCTTCGATCCTGAGCATCGCCTGCGGCTCATCAATCCCGCTGCGGAGCGTATCTTTCATCTCACTGCCGGGCGAGCCATGGGCAGCAGCGCGGACGAGGTGCAACTTGCCGGCCTGCTCGATCAGCCGGATCGCGGGATTATGGTTCTTGCCGGCAAAGGCTACCCCGTGCATTGGATGGTACGAAGATCGAGCTTTCGCCAGCACGGCATCCCGCACACGCTTCTGGTGCTGTCTGACGTGAGTATCGCCCTGCGGGAGCAGGAGCGCGATGCCTGGCAGCGCCTGATCCGGGTGATTGGCCACGAAATCAACAACTCGCTCACGCCCATAAAATCCATCGCCGGGAGCCTTCGTTCGTGGATCCATATCAATCCGTTGAAGGTGCAGGCCATCGATGCCTTCGCGGGAGACGATCAGGTCTTTAACCTGGAGCGTGGCCTTAAAATTATCGAGAATCGAGCGGAATCGCTCAATCGTTTCATCCAGGCTTACCGGCAGCTTGCCCAGCTGCCGCCGCCGGCATTGCAACCGGTATCGTTGCACTCGTTGATTGAGCGTGCGGCCGGACTTGAAACCAGGGTAGCGGTTCGGCTCAAGCCGGGGCCTGATATCGTTTTGCAACTTGATCCTGACCAGATTGAACAACTGATCATCAACCTGCTGCGCAATGCAGCGGAAGCCGCTTTGGCGCGCTTTCCGGACACACCGTCAAACAGTGAGGTGACGATCACCTGGAGAGCGGCTCCTTCGGGCGTAGTTATATTGATCGAGGATAACGGGATCGGCCTCGGTAATCCGTCGAACTTATTTGTGCCCTTTTACACGACGAAACCGGAAGGGAGCGGCATCGGTCTCGCGCTTGCACGGCAGATATGCGAAGCGCACGGCGGCGTTCTTCAAGTCGCCAACCGGCTCGATGGCCAGGGTTGCGCAGCAGAGATCCGCCTGCCCGTGGGCCCATCCTCGCAAGGGTTCCTCGCACCGGCGCAGGAAGCACTGCCGAGAACAAGGTATCGGTCAGTTAGCGCGCGGTGCTTGACCTGTGATGACGCTCCGGTGTGAAGGACGCTCCCGTCTTTTTCTCCTACGTACGCCATGGCGAAGGTGAGGTGTCCGTCCATCGCCGCCAGGATCCTCAACGGCGCTTGAGGGTCTCCAGTTCATCCAGGGTACGTGGCCAGTCCGATCGCAGCAGGCGGGAGAGGCTCCGATCGGCCAGGAGCTTACCGCCTGTCTGACAACGTACGCAGTAGTTGGTCTCATTGTCTGCGAAGCGAATTCGCTGGATCGGTTCGCCACACCTCGGGCAGGGCTGCCCATAGCGTCCATGTACCGCCATATCCTTACGAAAGGCGGTCACTTTTTCGGGAAAGCCGTCCTTCGCCTCGTTGCCCAGCCGCTCGATCCATAGCTTGAGCGTGCTGAGTGTGGCGGCGTAGAGCCTTTCCCATTCCTCTGGCTTGAGTTTGTGTGTCAGCGCGACTGGGGATAATTGCGCCGCATGCAAAATCTCATCGGAATACGCGTTGCCGATGCCGCTTAGAATGCGCGGATCGGTAAGAGCCCGCTTGAGGGTTCGGTTTTCGACCGTGAGCGCGTCGCGGAAGGAGTTGAGAGTGCTGGATAGCACATCGATTCCTCCGGGATCGACGGAACGCAATCCCTCCTCGCCCTCGAAAAGATGCAGTGATGCGCGGCGCTTGGTTCCCGCTTCCGTGAGCACGAGTGAACCATGAGGAAAGTCGAAGGCGGCGAGGTTCTGCCGCCCCGCCAGCTTCGCTCCTGGTGGACGCCAGTGCAGGCGGCCGGCAATCATCAAGTGAAGCACCAGCCAGAGATCACCGTTGAGGCCGATAGCGATGCGCTTGCCGATGCGGCGCAGTTCCCGCACTACGCGACCTTCCACGCCGGCAACGGGCGGCCGGGCGGTTCGCAGCAGAAAGGCGCTGGCGATGCGCACGTGTTCGAGCTGCTGGCCGACAATCCGCGGTTCAAGCGCACTGATATAGGCGGTGATATCCGGTAGTTCCGGCATGCTTACAGCTTGCAGCTTACGAGAGAGTTTCGCAACGGCGGATCATTGGGAGGACGTGATACACTCCGCCGGATGAATCGACGCATGTTTCTTGGCCAGGCTGCGATGGCTTACGGCGCATTCCTGCTCCACGCCCGAGCTCAGGGAACCTCTCATGCACCCAGCCTGAAGATTCGTGAGATTCGCGCGGTTCGTTTGCGCGACGGGTTCAATAGCCGGTTTATCCGGGTATATACCGACCAGGGGCTTACCGGCACGGGTGAAATGCTGGATACCGTCGGGGCGGAGTATATCGTCAACCACAACATCGGCCCGTCGCTCGCCGGCCGCGACCCGCTCGACATCGAAGGGATTTTATTCGACCTGTGGGGTTGGAAGCATCTTTCCAGTGGCGGCTCCCCGTCGCCCCTGTTCATGCGAGGAATGGGCGGACCCTACCTTACCGCCATCAGCGGAGTGGAGATGGCGCTGTGGGACTTGGCGGGTAAGGCACTGAATGTGCCGGTCTACCAGCTGCTAGGCGGCCGCGTGCGCAACAAGTTGCCCGTCTACCTGCATGCAGCTAATGCGGCGGATGCAACCAGCCTGATTGCCAAGACCAAGGTGAAAGCGCTCAAGATCGGTATCGACTACAGCCCGGATGAATGGACGCTCAAGAAGGGGTGGGATCCGGATAAGCTCTGGGGCCTGCATTTGAACACGGTGCAATTGGACGATGTGGTGAATTTTGTGGCGTCGATCAGGGAAGCGGTTGGCCCCCGCTATGATCTGGCGTTGGAGTGTCATGCACGCTACGACGTAGAAACAGCGATACAGC
Organism: uncultured Acidobacteriaceae bacterium; assembly: GCA_963717225.1. Taxonomy (GTDB): domain Bacteria; phylum Acidobacteriota; class Terriglobia; order Terriglobales; family Acidobacteriaceae; genus PALSA-350. The sequence goes on from CAVQWB010000019.1 coordinate 1,634,925, forward strand.
TGTGCCATCTGCTGGAGCCATTCCGCCTGATCTGGGTGGAGGAGCCAATCCCCAGCGACGATGTCGACGCCATGGTGAGAGTGCGCAATGCCACGCACGTTCCCATCGCGGCAGGGGAGAACATTTACAGCCGCTACGGCTTTCGGCCATTTCTGGAAAAGGAGGCGCTCAGCGTGATCCAGCCGGATGTATCGAAGACGGGCGGCCTGCTGGAAACGCGTAAGATCGCTGCCATGGCCGAGGTTTATTCGATTCCGATGGCGCCACATGGAGTGGCTTCTCCACTGGGCACGATGGCCGCGGCCCACGTTGCTGCCGCGACGCCGAACCTGATGCTGCTGGAGTTCACTCACTACGTGGACCAATCGTACACTTCGCTGACGGAACCGGTTTTACTCGATGAAAACGGCTTTCTGCCGGTCCGGACGACGCCGGGAATAGGCGTGGCACTGAATGAAGATGTGGTGAAGGAACGGACAGACTCTGAATTCCGTCCCTTGTGAATACAATGTCTGAGCTTAAGGTTCCTCAAATTGTCGCCGTCGGTGAGCTGCTATGGGATCTTTTGCCCGGCGGAGCCAGACTGGGCGGAGCAGCCGCGAATTTTGCTGTATTTTGCGCCCGGCTGGGGAACCGCACTGCATTGATCTCGAGCGTCGGTAACGACGAATATGGCAGGGGCGCCCGCTCGATGCTGGTGCAACCGAATCTTGATCTGGAACAGTTACAGATCAACGAAACCTATCCTACGGGAACGGTTGAGGTGACGTTTTCCGCGGATAACCAGCCTGGCTATGCCATTTCGCGAGGCGTGGCTTGGGATTTCATCCAGCTTACTCCTGAACTGCTCGGGGCGGCCGGTGGTGCGGACGCAATTTATTTCGGCACACTCGGCCAGCGACACGAGGTGTCACGGTCGACCACGCGAAGTCTAGTGGAGGTCACGGTTCCAGAATGCGTGCGAGTTTGCGACATCAACATACGGATGCCTGATTGCAGCCCCGAGGTCCTTCGCTGGTCCATGGCCCATGCCACCATCATCAAGGTAAGCGACGAGGAGTTGCCGCTGACTTTTTCTCTTCTGGGTGGGTTGGGCTTACGCGCGCGGCGGTTGACACCAGAGACTGCGGCCCGCTCGCTGCTGGAAAATTTCCCCAATTGCAGGCTGGTGGCCACCACCCTGGGCGCTGAGGGAAGTGTGGTCACGACCCGTGAGGGGACATTCAGGCATCCGGGATTTCCTACTAAGCTGGTGGATAGCGTGGGTGCGGGCGACGCCTTCACTGCCGGTCTTTTACATGCCTACCTGCGCGGCGCGCCACCTGCCCTGATGGCAGAGGCCGGCAACTTCTGTGGCAGTTACGTGGCTGGACAGCAGGGAGCCACGCCGGCGCTGTCGGCAGAGCTCATCGAAAAAATCCGTGCTTTGGTTGGCACGAAAAACCAGCCACTGTTCGAGGCCAGCTTATGAATCGAAGGAAATTCCTGGTTTCTTCGCTGGCTTCTTCCGCGTGTCGCTCGGGGCGTGGCGGGACCCTGGAAGCATTCGCGCAAGCGAGCCTCAGGGAGCAGCTGATGCGAGATCCGCTCCGGCCACAGTTCCACTTGTTGCCCAGGGCCAATTGGATGAACGATCCCTGTGCACCGCGATTTTTCCGCGGCCAGTATCACATGTTTTTCCAGTACAACCCGGGCGCGGCAGTGTGGGGAGACATGCACTGGGCACATGCGACGAGTCCCGATCTCATTCACTGGAAGCATATGCCGGTGGCACTCTCGCCGACTCCTGGGTCCTACGACGCATATGGATGCTTCACCGGCAGTGTGCTCGCGGGCGCCGAGATCCCCAGCATCCTCTATACCGGAGTCACCAAGTGCTCGCCTCAGGAAGAAACAATTCGCGGCGAAGGATTGCGTGAGGTGCAATGCCTCGCGAGCTCATCCGACCCTGACTTGCGCAGTTGGAAAAAGCTGCGGGAACCAGTGTTGGCTAGCCCCCCGCCGGGTTTGCGGGTTACCGGGTTTCGCGATCCGTGTCCATGGAAGGATGGGGACACCTGGTATCTGGGCGTGGGTTCGGGTTTCAACAAAGTCGGGGGTGCGGTGCTGTTGTATACCTCCCCTGACGGGCGCAACTGGACCTATCTCCATCCATTAGCGCAGGGCAAGTGGAACGAAGGTACGAAGACCAACCCGGTAGCTACTGGCGAAATGTGGGAGTGCCCCGACTTTTTTCCGCTCGGCGATAAGCATGTGCTGCTTTATTCCACCGAGGGAAAGGTCTATTGGGAAGTGGGCACTTTCGGCAAGCCGGACCTCCGGTTCCACGCCGAGACCAGGGGCCTGCTCGACCATGGTTCGTACTACGCGATGAAGAGCATGGTGGATGCGAAAGGCCGGCGTATTTTGTGGGGGTGGGTGCAGGAAACGCGTAGTCCGGATGAGTGTAGGGCGGCGGGGTGGGCCGGCGCGATGGCTCTGCCACGCGTTCTCTCGCTGGGGCCGGATAACAAGCTGCGCATGGAGATTCCACCGGAGTTTGCCTCGCTGCGGAACGCTGCGCAGAAACTTCAAGGACCACAAAGTACCGCTACGCTGGCCACCGCGCTCACCGGTATGCCGATTAAGAATCGCGCGGGCGAGATGATCTGCAGATTCAAAGTGGGGCAGAGCGCGTGTGGGATGGAATTGCGCGCCGGTACAACTCTGTTGTTATCGATTCATTACGATGGCGGCGTTGGTGGCACACCTTCGGCGACGGTAGGCGGCAAAACTGTGCCGCTCTCGCCCGATCGGGACGGAGTTTCGTCGTTCCATCTCTTTATCGACGGCTCGATCATTGAGACCTTGATGGACAGTCAGGAAATGATGACGGCGCGATGCTATGCTCCATCGCCGGGCGACATTCAGGTAGCGTGGACCGGGCCGCCGGATGCGCTGAAGAGCCTGGAGGTAGCCGGCGTCACGCCCATCTCTAACGACCGTCTCACTGCCTAAAATAAATCCCGATCATGTTATCGTTTGACTTATGCTCCGCACTTCCCGGACCGTCCTTGCAGTCATTTGCCTGACTGCTTTGCAATCCTCTGCGGTAGCCGTGGCGGAGACTTTTCGTTGCACCGTTACGCCGCATGAGCCCTTTCTCGATCAGGCAAATAGTTTTGTCCTGGCCGGGCTGCGCTACCAGCCGGTCGAAGCGACGCAGGCGGGATACCACGGCAATGGCAACATTCTTGACACACAGCTCGATGATTCAAGTCCCGCGACCATCGCTGCTGAGCGCGCCTTGTTTCTCTCCGGCAAGCTGTGCTTCGCGGCGGCGACGGCGGTCACGCCCGAGGAAGTAGCCGACCTGGCGCTGCTTCGCCACAATATTGAGTCCACCCTGTTTCAGCTTGATGTGCTGCAGAGCTATCGCTACCGCCCGCAGGATTATGTGGAGATGATTGGGTCCGGACTGTTCTTTCCGCTTACCTCGACCGATGGCACCGAGCAGGCGCGGCTTACCGCCGTAATCGCGCGGATGGAGAAAATCCCGAGCGTTCTTGCGGAGGCGCGGCAGAACATCAGAGAGGCCGACCCGGTTTTTATCGATACGGCCCTGGATGAAAACGCGGGGAACATTGGCGTCATCGAGCAAATTGGGAAGATGATTCCTGCGGGGTCGGCGCTCCGTGTGCGCTACGATGCGGCATCGAAGGCGTCGCGGGCGTCGCTGGAGAGCTACGCCAGCTGGCTCAGGAATGACCTTGCGCACAGCCAACATACCGTTACCTGGCGTACCGGCCCCACCACATACGCCAGGATTTTCGCGTTTTCGCTGGGCCCCGGTACGCATGAGACGCCTGATTCGGTGCTGGCCGCAGCCGAAGGGGATCTCTCCCGGGTGCGCGCTGAGATGTACGCTGTGGCTTTGCCGCTCCACCGGCAATGGTTTCCGGACCACAAGGGTCACACCGATCTGAGTGGGGATGCACTGCAGAACAAGGTCATCGCCGAGGTCATCGGACGAATCAATCAGGATCATGTTGAACCAGGCCAGTTGCTGGAGAAGGTAAAGTCTCAGGCCAGCGGTATCCGCGCGTTCATTGTGCGGAAGGACCTGCTTACCCTGAGCGACCGTGACAACATGCGCATCGTGCCCACGCCGATTTTTCTTCGTGGGGTTTATTCTGTCGCCGGATTTCACCCGGCACCCGCACTGGAACCAACGGCCGAAGCGGAATACTGGGTCACTCCGATTGATCCGAAGATGACCCGGGAGCAGGCAGAATCGAAACTGCGCGAGTGCAACAACTGGATGCTGCTCTATCTCACCATGCACGAAGCACTGCCCGGACACTACACGCAGTTCGAGCACGCGAATAATCTACGTCCGTCTTCCCGCCGTGTGCTGCGGGTGCTCCTTGGGAACAATCCCTATGAAGAAGGCTGGGGCGAGTATGCGGTCAGGGAGATGGAGGATGCAGGATATGCTAACCACGATCCCCGGTTTGTCCTTATGGTCCAGAAGATCCGCCTGCGGGTGATTGCTAACGCCATTCTCGATATCCGTATGCAGAGCCGCAATATGAGCGACCAGGAGGCTCTCGATCTTATGGAAAAGAAGGCGTTTCAGACTGAGGCAGAAGCCCAGGGAAAGCTGCGCCGGGCCAAGCTGACAGCTGGTCAACTGATTACTTATTATGTCGGGTACCATCAGTGGATTGACCTTCGTGAACGGATTCAGCGGGAGCAGGGAAGTGCTTTTTCTCTCAAGCGTTTCAATGATACGGCGCTTGACGAAGGTCCGTTGCCGCTTCCTCTTCTGCAACCTCTACTGGAGCAGAAGATCGTTGGCCATTGAGCTTCGTGGTGTCATCTAGCAGGCTGTGGAAAAATGAACGGTTTCCGCGGAAACGGGATAAAGCCCAAATCTTTGTTGGGCCTCGACGGCCCCGAGTAAAGAGGCTGCGTAAAAACTCGCCGTTGGGTAGGAAAACCGTACCTCAGCGGCTAAAGCCCAGCGTATTTTCAATCAACTTACGGCACGACTAAAGTCGTGCCCTGATACAAAACATGAGTTTTTCCGCAGCCTGTAAAGTCGTGCCCTGATCAGGCGCGATGACTTTTCATGTATTGCGCGTCTACCTTGAGCGCTTCCATGATTGGGCCCTGGAACTCCTCTTGCTCTACGAATGCGTGACGGATGTGCCCGGCTGCTGCTGCGGCGGCGAAGATGGGCGTGTAGTCGATGGATCCAGTGCCTAGTTCTACTGAGGGCGGCTTGTTATCTTTGAAGTCCTTGACATGCAGCATGACGATACGTGTCGGGTATTGTTTCAAATAATGCACCGGATCCTGACCGCCGACGATTACCCAGCCGCAGTCAAGTTCGAAGCTGACCTTTGCAGGGTCGGTATTCTTCAGCAGTTCGTCGTATGGCAAGACGCCTCCGATGGCGCCGAACTCGGCGACATGGTTGTGGTAGGCGAAACGCATGCCCACAGCTTGTACTTTTGTCGCAATCTGGTTGAATTGATCAGCGCTCCAGCGCCAGTCATCGAGTGTGAGCGGACCCTTAACGCCTTCCTGTTGATGCATAGGTGAGGAGCAGACCACAAATCCTGCGCCCAACGATTTGCAAAATGGCAGGATTTCGTCGAGATGCTGCCTGAGCAACAGCAGCGGATAATGCGCGCTTACACAACGTAAGCCAGCGGCCTGCATGGCCGCCTTTACCTGCTCGACCGGCATGTTGAAAAAACCGGCAGCTTCGACTTCCTTATAGCCCAGGGCACCGATCTGCTTGAGGGTGCCGGCATAATCTGTGGGAAGCAGGGTGCGCACAGAGTAGAGTTGCAGGCCGATGGGGAGCCCAAGAGAGGCAGCGCGGCCCACACCAGTCAGCATCAGGGCGGCGGCAGCGGAGCTGGAGCTTAAAAAGGCGCGTCTGGTAAGGGACATCAGAATTCCTCCTGCAACAGGGCTAATAGTACTACTGCATGATCCATTTATGGCTCAGCATGATCGACGAGCCAGTCAGCACCGGTGTTTTGCTTAAAGCAACTCGCGTGTATTGTTTATTGAGTACGGTCAGGAGGTTTTTCTGATGAACATGTCCAATCAGTTTCCCAGGATGATTGAAATGGGGCAGAGCTATCCGCCTTCGCAGACATTGGATTTTTCCAGCCTTCTGGAGGAGCAGTTCACGCAAAGTGGGCTGCGGGAAAAGATCAAGCCGGGCATGCGCATCGCTCTTGGCGTTGGCAGCCGCGGCATTACGAATCTCAAAGAGATAGTAAAGGCTACCCTGGGCGTCCTGACAAAGGCAGGAGCGCGTCCTTTTATTGTGCCGGCAATGGGGAGCCACGGGGGGGCCACTGCAGAGGGCCAGATCGAGATGCTGGCCGGGTACGGAGTCACGGCCGCGAGCATGGGCGTCCCCATCGAAGCGAGCATGGAAGTGAGAAAAATCGGCACGGCTTTCGACGGCCTCGACGTCGTGTTTAGTGTTCCGGCGTTTGCGGCCGATGGGATCGTAGTCCTCAACCGGGTCAAGCCGCACACCGACTTTCGGGGAACGTTAGGCAGCGGCATCCAAAAAATGCTGGTGATCGGCTTCGGCAAGCAAGTAGGCGCCAACAATGCGCATTGCGCTGCTGCGCATTTGGGGTACGAGGTGGTACTGCGGGGGTTCGCAAAGACTATCCTCGGCGCGGCGCCCGTTTTCTGCGGCATTGCCCTGGTGGAGGATCAGCATCATCAGACGGCCGTGATCGAGGTTATCCGCCGGAGAATATCGTTCGCGAAGAGAACAGGCTCTTTCAGAAGGCCGAGTCGCTGCTGGCGCGTTTGCCCTTCGACGAGATTGATTTGTTGATCGTTGACCGCATGGGGAAAGACATTAGTGGCTCGGGCATGGACACCAACGTAATCGGCCGCGACATTACCGGATACACCTCTTCGCTTCGCTCCGAGAGCCCGGTGACGCCACGCGTCTCGCGCATTTTCGTCCGCGACCTGACCCCGGCCAGCAATGGCAACGGCATCGGCATCGGCATGGCGGACTTTACCACCGCTCGTTTCGTGAAGTCGCTCAATCTGCAATACACCTATATGAACGCGCTGACTTCGCTCGGCCTGCTACCGGCGAAAATTCCCATCTACTTCGAGAACGACCGCGAGGCTATCGGGGCAGCGTTGGCTTCCTTAGCCGAGCCGAACCCAGAGAAATTACGCGTCGTGCGCATTGCAGACACCCTCAATCTCGAACGCTTCCTGGTTTCCGAGTCGTGTGTAAATGGAATCAATGGGCGAACGGGGCTAAGAACCACAGGTGACCCTCGCGACATGCAATTTGACGCATCCGGTAACCTGCAACCGCTATAGTTGACGCGATGACCTCCCGTACCCGTATCGCTGTGCGCTGACCTGAAAATTGCTTAATGCTAACGCGCTCCTTTCCATACGTTGCCCAGGCCAGGAGATATCGCGATCACGGTGTTGTTTAGCCTTGCCAGCCGCTACTTTTGATAAGAAGTTCGCGTTTGTGCGGTGACGGAGCGTGACGGTCTCCCGTCTCTGTTGCCTGCCAGTTATTCGCAAATGTTATTCGATCATGCGAGACTGAATTGCCAGGCGACAATTACCTGTGCACGCTTCGCTTGTGCTCCCCCCGCGCACAAACGCTTTTTACTGCCCGCTGGGCTTTGTCAACCAGGCGAGAAGCATACCGGCACAACTTGTCAAAAGCTGATCCGTGCTCGCCCACCGCACAACTTTTTTTGCAGCCATGCCGAGCAGACAAGTAGGGTTAGAGATGAATCCGACTTCGTTAACGAGAGAAAACGATGTACGTTTGTCTGTGCGCGATTTGGCGGCGCCGTTGTTCCGCTGCAAGGGAGTTTTGGTTCTCACCTTCCTTTGTGCCTTCGTGGTTGCGGCCTTGGCCGGGCTGCGACTGCAGAAATACGAGTCGCGTCTTTCCATTGTGATCGGCCACGAAGAGCCAACCCCAGGGGATGCCACCGAATCTATGAGGCAGACGGGCTCGGTAACCAATCAAGAAGTTGATGCGGAAGCGCGAATGCTTAAGAATCGTGATCTCCTGCAACAGGTGGTTCTCGCCAACGGTCTGGAGGACGAACAAGGCAGTAGCTTTTTGAGCTTTCCTCGCCCCCAGCAGGCGAAAGCAGATCGAGTCTTGCGAGCGGTGGAGACGCTGACCCGGCAGCTGAGGATTCAGACCCGACCGAAGAGCAAGCAGGTTGAGGTGACCTACAGCTCCTTGGATCCGGGCCTGGCCTATGGAGTGCTGAACAGCCTGCGCAACTTCTATCTGGAGAAGCAGGCTACCGATTCGACATCGGACTCTTACCCTGTTGCACCCCGAGAGGTATTGGGTTACAAGGCGGCTTTGAACGATGCCGAGGCTGGTTTGAGCCAATTCCGCCAGAAGCAGGCCGTATCTGATGCGAACACAGGCTCCGCCACGCAACTGACCGCAGTGGCGAGCCAATCGCGCGCGATTGAGCAGGCGATCGCAGCCGATGAGCTACGGATCCAGAGCGACCGGGAAAAAATCAAGGTTACCCAGCAGAAATCGGAGCCAAGGCCGAACACCGAGGCAAACGATCCTCTGCTGCAGAATCTCGGCAGCCGTCTTCGGGCCGCCGAGACCAAGCGCGCGCACTTCCTACTGAAGTATGCGCCGGACTATCCGTTGGTGCGGGATGCCGATCACGAGGTTGCCGAAGCCAAAGCGGCCATCGCCGCAGAGCAGCAGGGCCTAAACTCGAGTCAAGTGACTGATCGCGATCGGACGCTCGCGTTATTGCGGGAGAAATTGGCGCGTGACCAGGCGGACGTGGCGAGTCACCAGGCGAGTCTCGCAGCTATCGAGCGCGGCGGCAGGAACACTGAAGCGCAAATAGTCAAACCGAGCGGCCGGGCTTTTGACGAAGGGGACGTGGAGCGCGAGGCCAAGGCCGACGAACAAAACTATTTGTTGTATCTCTCCAAGCGAGAGCGGGAAAGGACCGCCAGCGCACTCGACCGTATCCAAACTGTAACTGTTACGATAGTAGCGGCGCCGACCCTGCCCGCGTCGCCGGCGCACCGTCGAGGTGTGATTGCGCTTATCGCCCTGGCCTTGGCCACCTTCGTCAGCCTTCCGGCTGCGATTATCGTCGATTGCCTCGATCGCGGTTTCCACAGCGCAGATGAGGTAGTAGAGAGCCTTGGGATTACGGTTGTGTTAGCGGTGCCAAGAAGGACTGCGTAAGCAAGAGATGATCCTGCGATGCAGAGTTCCGCAGGCGATTTGCAGACTCGATCCTCGAATAAAATCCGTACTGCATCGAGTGTTTGGGGCAGACGATTCATCCGGCTTCGGACACTATCGCAAAACACCTGAAATGGGGCTTTGATCGCCGAGAGAGGCAGCAATGAGTAGAAACTATGAGTTAATGCGGGAGATGGACGGGAACCAGGCTGTTTCGTCCAGCCGCAGCATAGGGCGCGCGTTCATTCCGGGGGGGCGGTGCAACCGGGCGCTACCTCGCCAACTGGCCGGCGACGTGATGGAGGATCTGGTGCAGCGAGTCTTTCTGCAAACGAAGCAGAAGCAGCCACGGATGGTGGTGTTCGCTGCCATCGATCACGGCAACGGATGCAGCCAAATCGCTGCTTCGGTCGCAGCGGCTCTGGCGGCGAACACTCGCGGGGTAGTATGTCTGGTCGAAGGGAACTTTCGGTCCCCAGGATTGCCCGGAATGTTGGGCATGACGAATCGCCACGGCCTTACCGACTCGCTGCTGGAAGAAGGCAGTATCCAATCTTTTATCGAGCCGATATGGAGCGGAAGCCTATGGCTCCTATCCTCCGGTTCACTCGGGGCCAATTCTCCCAGCCTGCTGACTTCGGAACGGATGAGGGAGCGATTTGCCGAGTTACGGAAGACGTTCGATTTTCTGATCGTCGATGCGCCGCCCCTATCACGGTACGCGGATGCGATCACTCTGGGGCAGCTATCAGACGGAATGGTCCTGGTCCTCGAAGCGGAGTTCACCCGCCGGAACACAACCCTCGCTGCAGCGAAGAAGGTGCGCTCTTCCAGGATTCAGGTTCTCGGAGCCGTCCTTAATAAGGGAACGCTCCCGGTCCCGAGATAACCGACAGCATTCGGTGTGCGCCGAACGCGGTGCAAAGGAGGACAAGCGGCGTTCAAGGAGAAGTTGCCAACGCTATTGGATTGGGCAGGCCGACTGAGTAAAGGGGCGGGTGGCGGACCCAGCAATCGTCGACCCGGCAGCATAAAGTTGGAGGGTTGAACCGCTGACGGGGTGGTGACCTCCTTGCACGCTGCGGTGCGAGGAAATGAAAAGCCGGTTGGATTGCAATAGTTGGTCCACCAATGACTAAGAAAAATAAAAACTCCGGAATAGTACCGCACAGAAGTAACAATCAGCTGCAGTACCAGCTCTCTCGCGAAGTTATGGTGGACCACGTCATTCGGGGAAAGCCACATGCCCGGTTCGAGTTCGGGCGGGCTTAGCTGATTAATTACGTCCTTCCCGTAGGACAGGCCCGCAGCGGAAAAAGGCACCTGGTACCTAGTTACTTTTTGCTCGCTGCAGGTAACCTTGCCGAACGACTTCTTCGTTAGACTCTCAGGCCAATGTGGTTCCGCCAAATCTCTGCGGCACGTCTCTAAAGCGGATTTAATTTTCTGACGCTCGTCGACAGATCCAACCGCAGTGGACTCGGCGGCGAATCAAAACAGAGCGGAAGACGCCACCTTTTCAACAAACCACAGGAGCGGGCCCCGTGGTATTCTTAGCAGGTCCGGTTGCGGCGAGAAGAGCGTTTGCCGCCTCGATTCACCCGAAGCAGATTAGTCCTGCGAACGGTTCCTGGATAGGTTGCATCGTGTGAGATCCGATTGCACCATGGGCCCCAGTCAGCGTTTCCGAAGAGACATCAATTTCTCATTCTGAAGCTAAGTTCTGCTGATGTTTTAGCAGTGCTGCTCGGCAGAGAATTTCAAAGTTGCGGCAGCTTCTCCAGTTCGATGTTTGATCGCTGCGCCAAAGGATTGCTTGCCCATGATGGTCTTAGATTATTACCGGCTCGAAGAACAACCTTTTGGAGTCACGCCCGACTCCCGCTACCTGTTTCTAACCCCCATGCACAAAGAAGCACTCAACTCACTGGTCTATGGGATCGAGGCGGGATGCGGTTTTGTCGCGTTGGTCGCAACGCCGGGGTCCGGAAAGACCACGCTGCTCTTCGAGATGTTGCATGTTCTTCGCGATAAGGCCCGTATTGTATTTCTGTTCCAAACGATATCCACTCCACTGGATCTCTTGCGATCATTGCTCTCCGGCCTCGGCGTGCGTGATTTACAGGGAAGCCTGGTTGAGATGCAAATCAGGTTAAAAGATCTACTGACCGAGCAATACCGTTTGGGAAAGCGCGTGGTGGTGGTCATCGATGAGGCGCAAAATCTTGACGATTCGGTGCTCGAGCTGGTGCGAATGCTGTCAAACTTCGAGACCTCACGCGACAAATTGATCCAGATCATTCTTTCCGGACAACCGCAACTCGCGGACAATATCGGTTCGCCGGAACTGTTGCAACTGCGGCAGCGGATCTCAATATTTGCTCGTCTGAATTCCTTTACTCCAGAAGAAACGGCTCTCTACATACAACACAGGTTGCGGGTCGCCGGATACAACTCCGATATGCCGTTGTTTACGAAAGACGCGCTGGCCCTCATCACGCTATGCAGCGAAGGCATTCCGCGTAACATCAACAACCTCTGTTTCAATGCATTGTCGCTGGGATGTGCTTTGCAGCAGAGGCTAATTGATCGCGATGTCGTACACCAGGTGATTGCTGATCTTGATTTTGGGGCTTCGCGGAAGAGAGCCGCGGTCCCTTTGAAGCCGGAGAAAAGAGCAACTCCGGTGAAGGTGATCGAAGTTTCTGCCGTTGCCAACACACCGTCGGTGTTTCGGGGTTGGGTCCCCAAAGTAGCGGTTGCCGCCGTAGTGCTGCTCGCCGTAGGTGGGTCGCTCTTCGAGAGCCAGCGATGGCTGCGCCGCCCGGCGGCATCACAACCTGCTCAAACGGCCGTCGTGAAGCAACAGCCGGTGGTGGCCTCTGTGCAGCCCGCTGCTCCTTCCGCCGAGGACACGGATTCGTCCGCGCCGACCGCCGCTCCCACCGCCGCGCCGACCGCCGCTCCCTCCGCGGCGCTACCGGATCCCGTCACCGTACCGCACGAGCGCCCGACCACCATCCCCGGGTTTACGCCTGCATTGATTGCAGATGCAACTCCGCCACCGACGTCGGACTCTGTGGGCACAGTTCGCGTTTCGGCTGGGCAGACCTTGCTCGGTATTTGTATTCAGAGATTTGGAAGTTGCACGTCGGAACTTTTGCAACAGATTCATGAGTTGAACCCTTCACTTAACAATCCTGACCACATCGAATCGGGTCAGAATATTCGCATCCCGGTTTTGGCTGCCCAAGCCAGTGGCGGCGAGCAACCCCGTAAGAGCACATCCAACTGATACGGGGACACATGTGTAGGTCTTTGGACCTTGCCTGAACGATCGAATCCGATCGTGCGAAACGTGACCAAAGGCTTCTCTGGTTTCATAAATGGAACCACCTTCTTTCTTGAAGCGCGCGCCGTTCATCTGCAAATCAAGATAGGTCACCCGATTTCGGCGCCGGCACATAGCGTGCTCAACCATGTGCCATCGGGTAGGCGCATACCCATCACGAGAGGCGTATACTGCGGAGTCGTCTTAAGAGGCCCTGATCCATGAATTCCCAATCATCGCTCACCCGCCGCCAATTCCTATCGACCGCGGCTGCAGCGACGGCTGCCGCTGCCCTCCCATGTGGTGATTTCGCCTTCGGGCAATCGAGTGTACCTTCTAGCGCCCCTGTTCTCGATCCTGACTGGGCCAACGCCGGTATTATTGCGACCCGCAATTCGCCCTATGCCAGGCTGAAGAGCGTTCCTGTTCAAGCGGTGAGCATCACCCCCGGATTCTGGTCCAAACGTCGCCAGACCAACGTGGAGTCAAGTGTCCCCAGCATGCGTCAGGAACTGGTCGACCATGGCCGCATGGACAACTTCCTCCGCCTGGAGGGAAAATCCACCGCCCCCCAGCGCGGTCCCGTTTACTCCGACTCCGACATTTACAAGTGGCTGGAAGCTGTGGGGTTCGCGCTCCAATCCGGTCCTCTGCCAGAGCTGCGCGGACCAAGTGAAGAGATGATTCGCCAGGTCGTCGCCGCGCAGGAACCCAGTGGCTACCTCAATACTTACTTCGTCGAGGCCAGGCAAAGCGACCGCATGCTTCCCAAGATCCAGACCAGCGGGCACGAGCTCTACTGTATTGGTCATCTGCTTCAGGGTGGCATCGCCTGGTACCGCGCCACGGGAGATCCGACGCTGCTGAACGCCGGCCTGCGGTTCGTGGATAACTTTCTGCTGCCAGCCTATGGCCCAGGGGCGACCCAAGGTCCGATCGTGGCCGGTCATCCCGAAATTGAAATGTCGCTGATTGAGGCCTATCGCACCACCGGAAATCGGCGCTACCTCGAACTGGCGGGGTACATTCTTCAGGGAGACCCGCGGATTCCGCTGCAGCAACGGCAGATCGTTTACATGTTCTGCGGCGTTCCGTTTACCTCCAGAACCAAGCTCGAAGGCCACGCCGTGCGCGCCATGTATGCGTGTTGCGGGGCCACGGACTATTACCTCGAAACTGGCGACCCGGCTTACTGGAAGACTCTGAACCGCCTGTGGGACGATCTGGCTGCACACCAGCTTTACGTAACCGGTGGGGTGGGAGCACGCAGCGATGGCGAGGCATTCGGCAACGCGTATGAGCTGCCCAACGAAACTGCTTATGGCGAGAGCTGCGCCGCGATCGGCAACATGATGTGGAATTGGCGCATGCTGTCAGCCAGCGGAGACGCGAAGTTCACCGATGTGATGGAGCGCGCGCTGTACAACGGCATCAACTCCGGCATGTCGCTGGATGGAAAACTCTACTGTTATCGCAACCCGCTGGCCTTCGATCCCTCGACCGGCGATAAAATCCGCAACCCGTGGTACGACACCACGTGCTGCCCTCCCAACCTGGAACGTACGTTTGCGGCCCTGCCGGGCTACTTCTACAGCACCTCGGCGGAAGGTGTCTACGTGCATTTCTACGACAATTCCGAACTCAACTGGCAGTTGCAGAACGGAGCCAGGCTCTCGATCAAGCAAACTACGCAGTATCCATGGGAGGGAACGGTACACCTCGCGGTCACGCCGGCTTCGCCCCAGGAGTTCACTTTGTTCGTACGCATTCCGGGTTGGTCGAAGCACAACACAGTCAAGGTGAATGGCAAACCAGTGGCCGGCGTCACGCCCGGGCAGTATTTGCCGCTCAAGCGCAGCTGGTCCCCGGGCGACGCGGTAGAGTTGGCTTTTGACATGCAGCCGCAAGCAGTACACGCCAACCTGGCTGTGATCGACGATCGCGGCCGTATCGCCTTCCAGCGCGGACCTATCGTTTATTGTATGGAGCAGCTTGACCAAGCGGTGGCGGCTACGGAAACGCAAGGCTTTCCGCGCTATACCGCCCAACTTACCGAGACCACGACCTCTCATTTTCAGCCCCAGTTACTCGACGGGGTGGTGGTGTTGGAGCACCCTGGCGACTGGCTCCCGGCTGAACCGGCCAACCTCTACCAGGCGGCACTGCCTAATCAGCAGGCCCCCAGCCCGACCACGCTGCGCCTGATCCCTTACTATGCCTGGTCGAATCGCCAGCTCTCCGCCATGCAGGTCTGGATTCCCTACCGCCAGGCGTAACGGCATCTGCCTGCTAGAATGCGTCTTGAGTCAAAGAGATCCTAGAAAGCAGGAAACCTACCGATGGCCCTCAGAATTAACGACACAGCGCCCGACTTTACTGCGGAAACGACGCAAGGCACGATCCATTTTCATGAGTGGATCGGCGATGGTTGGGCGGTTTTGTTTTCACACCCCAAAGACTTTACCCCGGTCTGCACCACAGAGCTAGGCAGTGTAGCCGGCCTGCATAATGAATTTAAAAAGCGCAATACCAAGGTGATCGGCCTGAGCGTGGATCCGGTAAGCAGTCACGGAAAGTGGGCCATCGATATCGAGGAGACCGGCGGTTACAAGGTGGAATACCCAATGATCGGCGATACCGAGCTCAAGGTAGCGAAAATGTACGACATGTTGCCCGCCGATGCAGGCGACACTTCCGAAGGCCGAACCGCCGCGACCAACGCCACAGTGCGCACAGTCTTCATCATCGGGCCGGACAAGAAGATCAAGCTGCACTTGAGTTACCCCATGACCACAGGGCGCAATTTTCCGGAATTGCTGCGCGCCATCGACTCCATGCAACTGACCGCGAAACACAAGGTTGCCACTCCCGCGGACTGGAAGCAGGGCGACGATGTCATCATCCTTCCCTCGGTTTCCGATGAAGAAGCCAAGCTGAAGTATGCCGATGGCTGGAAAACGCCTAAGCCTTATCTTCGTATCGTTTCTCAGCCGAAGTAGGTCTGCAGCAAACCAATCATGCAAAGAGTCGCATTCCTTCTGCGGTTGCGCCCGGGAACGGAAGAGGCCTATGACAAGGCCCACGCAGAAGTATGGCCGGAGATGCTGGCGTTGCTCAAGCGCGCCGGTATCTCCGAATACTCGATCTTTCGTCGCGATCAGCTTCTTTTCTTATCCATGCGTGTAGAGAATTTTGAGGAGACCTGGGCACGTATCGAAGCCGACCCGGTCAATACTCGCTGGCAGCACGCGATGTCTGCCTATTTTGCTCCTCCGGACCCATCTTTGGACTCGCTGCGTCCCGGCGAACGCTTTCCCATGATGCAGGAAGTCTTCTATATGCCGTAGTCAGGCGGCGAACTGGTCCAGCAGGAGATGGAGAGACTGCCGCAGCAGCTTCTTGTTGCCTTGCTCCGGGGCAACCACCTCGAGTTCGTGCTCCAGCGCCAGCGTGGAGTAGCCATGAACCAGGCTCCACGCAGCCGCAATGAACGCCTGCTGCCGGCCAGGGTGAGCCACAGGCAGCAGGTCCCGCGCGGCCCCTTCCAACAGCAGATATGCTTCATAGGCCGTCTTTTCGACCTTCGGATATTTCGCTTTAGAAATCCCGCCCTCCCACATCACTTTGAAGTGGGAGCGGTGTTTCACTGCGAAATCGACATAGGCGACGCCCATCTCCACCAGCCGCCTGACCTTGTCGTTAGGGTAGTTTTGCGAGGCCCGCGCCAACGCATCACGAAATAGGCCAAAGCCTTCTTCCGCAATCTCCGCCAGCAAGGCTTCCTTGTCTTTGAAATGACGGTAAGGGGCGGCTACGCTTACACCTGCGAGTCGGGCGGCGTCGCTCAAGGCCAGACCCTTCACACCGTGTTCCTCGACCAGGGATAGAGCGGCGCGGATCAGGGCTGCGCGCAGGTCCCCATGGTGGTAAGGGCGTTTTTTTGAAGCCGTCACGAATTTAATTCTACATGAATGTGAATCCGATTAACATATATGTTAATCTCTTTCACATGGATAATCATTCCTTGTCTTGGCGAAGGCTGGTCGCCGCGGGGTATGCTGCATCGCCCGGGTTGACCGTCGTGGGGTTCATCATGGCAGCGGACCTCGTCTTCTGCGTGTTCGGCCTGGTTTTTGACCGCCGCATCATTACCGGAGCCCCGGCATGGCTCAAGCCGGCGAAGTTCGCGGTTTCGACCATGATTGCTGCCTGGAGCTTCGCCTTCTGTATTGCAGCGACCAGCGTCTGGCCGCGCCTTCGGCGAGTGCTCGACATCCTTTTGGCGGTAGGGCTGTTTATAGAAATTGCGCTGATCGACATGCAGGCGGCGCGGGGTACCAGCAGCCATTTTAATTTTGCGACAAAATTCGATGGCGCGGTTTTTGGCGTCATGGCGGTGAGCATTGCCATCATCTGGCTGTCGATGCTGCTGCTCGCAGTGGTCCTCTTCCGCCAATCCTTTGCTCACTCTGCCTGGGGTTGGTCGCTCCGGCTGGGCATGGTGCTGGCGCTGATCGGGACGGGCTCAGGAGGACTGATGACGGTGCCCAACTCGCGGCAATTGGCGGAAGCGCATGCTACCGGGCGGCTTCCGATCGCGGGTGCGCACACGGTGGGCGCTCCGGATGGCGGTCGCGGACTGCCGGTTACCGGCTGGAGCGCCGATCACGGCGATCTGCGAATCGCTCACTTTCTGGGTATGCACGGTTTGCAGGTGTTGCCTCTGCTGGCGTGGTGGATCGCACGTCGCCGCGTGCCGGCTGGCGAACGCACGCAACGCAATTTGATCTTCGCAGCAGCGGCCAGTTACCTGGGGCTTTTTGGACTGGTTCTCTGGCAGGCCTTCCGAGGGCAGTCGATTGCACAGCCGGATAGTGTAACGTTGGAAAGCTTTGCTGCGTGGTTGGTGGTTACAGCGGTCGTTGTGGTCGCGATCGGTAGCAAGCCGAACGCAAAAACGAACCCAACCGGCAGTATTTTTGACAGTAAGGAAGGCATTTCATGAATGCAGATGCGCTCTTTCGGCTTTGCAACAGCACGGCGATGGCTGGTTGGCTGCTATTGGTGGTCACGGGTTGGTCGCCCCGTGCTTCGCGTGTGATCTCTTCGCTGATCACCGGTCTGCTGGTGCCTGCTCTGCTCAGCGCCTTCTACTTGACGCTGATCATCACCCATTGGGGCGGCCACAAGGGTGGATTCAGCTCGCTCAGTGGTGTCATGTTACTTTTCACCGACCATTGGCTCGTGCTTGCCGGATGGGTGCACTACCTGGCCTTCGATCTCTTCATTGGTAGCTGGCAGGTGCGCGATGCTCGCCGCAATCACGTCCCGTTTGTTCTGGTGCTCCCGTGCCTGGTATTGACTTTCCTTTTTGGGCCGATTGGACTCTTGCTGTATTTATTCCTGGCGGGTGTCGTATCGCGTGGCAAAGCATGGCCTGGTCATCCGGCGGTAGTCACCTAGAGCGGAGTTGTTGACCCTGTGGGATTTTCCCGGGGTTGAGCCTGAATTTCTCACAGATTTCGCGACAACCGATAATTGCCATGGCGAGATCTCTAACCGTAACAAATGAAGGGTGCCCCATATCTGCCCGATTTTGGCAGATGTGGGATTCCACTGCGCTAGACCGGCCACTTCTCTGCTGCAACGGATCCCGAGGTCCATGATCCTCTACACCCTGCACCGTCGGCGGTTGAGGTCCGTGGAATCCCACATCTGCCAAAACCGGGCAGATATGGGGCACCCCTTCATTTGTTACGGGTAGAGAGGCAGGTCTGTGAGAAATCCAGGTTAGTTACAGGTGAAAATTCTCAGTGAGTCTCGTTCCAGCCATCAACCGCGTTTAATCTTCAAGTCGCTCACCGCCCGGTACGCCTGGTTGATGGCGCAGTCAGTGTAGGCGTAGGCGTCGGCATCCGCATTGGCGATGGCGATGCGTCCGAACGGTTTTCGCGCTTCGACGCAGGGCAGGGGGCCTCCGTTCAACCAGAACGGATCCCACAGAGAGTTGTATTGGTACGCATAGCCATGCGGCCAGCGATTGACCGTGATGGCGGTGATGTCGCGAGCGGGATCGAAGCCGCCGGAACCGAGGCTGCGGGCAAGCAACTCCCTGATCTTTCTTTCGAAGGTCTCGAATGAGGTGCCATATAGATCGTAGCGGCCGGCGATATGTTGTTGCCGCGCCGGGTATCCGGGGGAACAGGGGTAACGTTCCATGGTGAGCACAATCGGCTCATCCGGCCGCTTGGTGCAACGGTAGTCGCCAATGCTAACGCGACGGTCCAGGTCGAATTGAGTGAAATAAGATCCAGGCGCAGTGACGCTTCGCGTCTGTAAACGGACGAAGCTCTCCCAATTTCTTAGAGCCACGTTGGTGTAGACGATCGGCACCTTCTCCGCTGATCGCAAATACGCCACTTGCGCTGCCGGCAACTCGCTTGTGAGTAGCGGAATTACCTGGTGCCAGCAAGCCAGAATGCAATGGGCCCCCTTTACCGTGTATAACCGCCCCTGCTGTACGTACGTCACCTCCACCTCCTTCGCGGTGGACGGGTCTCCCTCGTGTCGTACGCGCACGACAGTGCTGTTCAAGCGGATGCGTGTCGCGTGGGCCGGCTGGTCAAGCTGCTCATAGCGAACCTGCGAAGTGACAATGTCGTCTGCCGATTTGCCGGGTACAGCCTCGGGAATCAGGGAACGCACCAGGAGTCGCGCGATGGACGCGTTTCCATCGGGGAAATGAAAGAAATATTTTTCGGCTTCCTTGTTGGGGATGGCATCGCGGCCCATCCCTGGGCCCGGGCCAGGCGCGAGTTTGAGCCCCTCGAAGCCGGGCATGTCCAAACCCCAGGCATCCTGGGCCGAGATAGCGTCAATGCCGACACCGTAAAGTGATTTCTGCTCCGGGTCCAGCAGGGCAACAACCTGACGGTCAACCTTGACCAGGCTAGTTAAGTAGTCGGCGTAGCTCATACGTGCGAGCTTTGCCTTCTTCTGATCCGAAGAGAGGCCCGGCATCAGATCCTCGTCGAGAGCATAAAGGCGCTTCAGGTCCGCTTTGGCTCTGTCCGTCAGCGGAGCCTGCGCAGCGAATTCGTGCCACATCCTCTGGTCCTGCCAGTCTGAAGGGTGGGCCACAAGGCGATCGGCGCCGAAGGTTTCCTGGTCAAAGAAATATTTCTCCTTCAGTCCAAGAGAGTCATATGCCTTTTTGTCCAAATGCTTTGCATAGGAGGAAACATCGATGCCCAGATCGCGGATCACTCCTTTGGCTACAGGACTATAGGGAGCTGGGCTCTCGATCGAAAACGTGCCTCCAAAGCCCAGCATGAAAGTCTTGTCCACCTGAAACTCATTGCGCTTCGCGTGTCCTCCAAAGTCGTCGTGGTTCTCGATAATGAGGACGCGCGTGATCTTTCCAGCAGACTCGTGGAAGAAGCGCGCGGAAGAGAGGCCGCTGATGCCGCCGCCCACCACGATCAGGTCGTAGGTTTCGCCCGTGCTCTCGGGCTGCCCGGCGTTTTTCCAGAAGGTGCCGTCGCGCAGCTGATGCGCCACTTCAAACGCACCGACGTGGCTACCGCGCAATCCGTGCGCGGCGGGCGGGTCATAGCCTGGACGATCTTGCGGTTCTGCTTCCCCTTGGGCGAAGGAGTGCGGGGTCATCGCCGCGGCAATGGCCATGGCCGCTCCGTTCATGAAGTCCCGGCGAGTAATGCGGCAATCCATGCCCAGTTCTTTGTCAGTCCAATTCATCGATTGATTATCTCCGTCTTCTCACTGGTCATCAGCCACTGTGACAGAAAGATGGTGATGACCGAAAACAAAAAGATCAGGGTTGCGATCGCATTCATTTCCGGGGTCGCGCCGCGCCGCAGGCGGGACCAGATCTCGAGCGGCAGTGTGTTCTCCCTGCCGATGAGGAAAAAAGTAACCGCAATCTCATCCATGGAGAGGGTGAAAATCAGCAGGGCGGTGCCCAGCAATGAGGTCCGCAAGCCAGGGAGGACGATGCGCGTCAGAGTCTGGATCCCGGTCGCTCCAAGGTCAGCGGAAGCCTCCTCGAGGGAACGATCGAGCTTGGCCAACCCGGCAAAAATCTCCGTCGCGGCAACCGCCGTCAACGCTGTGGAATGTCCGAGAATCACGGTAACAAGACTCAGATGAAATCCGCTGCTAACAGTCAGCAAGAGCAGCGAGATACCGGTGATTACGCCGGGAACGATGAGCGGTAGCAGGACCAGCCGTTGAAAAGCGGCTTTGCCCGGGAACGAATAGCGATCAAGTGCGTAGGCTGCGGGAAAGCCGATGAACATTGACAAGACGACGGTACAGAGGGCGACCATGGCGCTATTACCCACTGAGGTCCACATCGCGGAGTCGTCGAATAGCGTGCGATACCAATCCAGCGTCCAATGTTGCGGTGGAAAGCCACCCACGCCATCGCGATTGAAGGAATAGACCACCAGCACGACGATCGGCAAATAGAGAAAGGCATAAGCGGCCGCGGCGTAAACGGTCGAGAGCGCGGGGAGCGCACGGTTGCCGGCCTTCATGCCACTCTCCATCGTCGTTCCAGCCTTTGCGTAATAGTGAGAATGACAAGCACCATCACGAGGATGAGAACCGCGACCGCCGCACCCAGCGGCCAGTTGTAATCGGCGCCGAATAGATTGGCTACGATATTGGCAATCATCACGCCGCTCGGCCCACCCAGGAGCAGGGGCGCTAGAAAATCACCGAAACTGAGCAGAAATGCGAAAGTCGCGCCGGAGAGAACACCCGGTAGTGAAAGAGGTAAGATCACCCGGGTGAAGGTCTGCCAGGCGGTTGCTCCCAGGTCACTCGACGACTCGAGCAGTTCACGCGGAATCTTTTCCAGCGCAGCGACCACCGGCAGCACCACAAAGGGCACATAGATGTGGGTGAGCGTCACGATCACGGCAAAGGGGCTGTACAACAGAAAGCCCAGAGGATGTCGCGTTGCGTGGCACCAGAGCAACAGAGTGTTCATCACGCCCTCATTCCCGAAGATGACTTTCCAGGCATAGGCGCGTACCAGGTAGCTGATCCACAAGGGAATGATCACTGCCTGGTACAGAATCCGCCGGTACCTGCCGGCCTGAAAGACAAGGAAGCAGGCCAGGGGATAACCGATGAGCAAGGAGAGAAGAACCACCGAGAAGGCAATGCGCATGGAGCGGAGAATGACGGTGAGATAGAGCGGGGTGTTGATCAAGTGCAGATAATTCGCTAACGTCACATGGCGAACCACTTGCTGGCCGGCGTCCAGACTCCAGAAGCTGTAACAAAAGAGAAGACAATAAGGCGTGAAGAGGAACAGTGCAATCCAGGCGAACGGTGGCAGCGTCACCATCCACGCAGACAGCCGGGAGCGTGCCATGTTATTCCTGCTCCAGCGGAACCAGGTCTTGTGCCCGGAAGGCAAACCAGCCGCCGTTACCGCGGGGCCCGGCAACGCGCGCCGATAGTTCCGTCCCGGATGCGCAACGCAACGTAAGCAGCGAATCAGCCCCGTGGAACTGTTCTGCAATCACTTCTGCGACAAATGGAACCAACTGCTCACCCGTCTGCGCGGTCTCCGTTACAGGAGCGATACACTCCGGACGAAGCGAAAACGTGACCGCGCCGTCCGCCACCTTGACCGGTACAGAAAAATCGGCGCAGTCGGCCACGCCGTCCCGAACCGTCCCGTGGATGAGATTGCTCTTGCCCAGAAACGAAGCCGAATACGCAGTCCGCGGCGTTGAGTAGATAGCGCGCGGTGTGCCGCACTGTTCCACCTTGCCGTGGCGAAGCAAGACCACGCGGTCGGAAATGGCTAGCGCCTCACTCTGGTCATGAGTAACAAAGATAAAAGTGATGCCGACCTCGCGCTGCAGCACCTTCAGCTCGCGCTGCATTTCAAGGCGTAGATTCGCATCCAGGGCAGAGAGCGGTTCATCGAGCAAAAGAAGCCGAGGCCGGTTCACCAGCGCACGTGCCAGAGCCACCCGCTGTTTTTGTCCTCCACTGATCTGCCGGGGAAAATGTTTGGCAAATTGCTCCATGTGGACTTTCCGGAGCGCCTCCTCGACGCGCGCAGTCATCTCGCTGCGTACGCACCCGCGCACCCGCAAACCATAGGCCACGTTGTTAAAAACGCTCATGTGGGGAAAGAGGGCATAGCTCTGAAACACGGTATGAATAGGGCGGCGATGGGGCGGCAGCGCATCGAGCCGCTCATCCTCCAGCAAAATACGCCCATTGGTCGCCTCCTCAAAGCCGGCCAGGATCCGCAGCAGCGTGGTCTTGCCTGATCCGCTTTCGCCCAGAAGGGTAAGAAACTCGCCCCGCTCCACCTCAAGCGAAATGGAAGCAAGCACGGTGTGCTCACCGAAGCGTTTGCTCACGTTCTCCAGGCGCAGAAAATTGCTCATGTCGAGCCCTTCACTGGCTGGCCTTCACTTCGTTCCAGATCTCGGTATATTTGGCGCGCCGCGGCACATCCTGCCAGAAGACAATCTGGCGCTGGTAGGCATCGATGTCGTCCAGGTGCAGGCTGTGGCGCTGCTCCGCTGTCATCAACGCGGCGGCTTGTGGGTTGGCTGGGATATATCCCGTAACATCACTGAGCTGCTTTTGCGCCTGGGCGGAGATGAGATAGTTCAATAGCTGATAGGCGAGTTCCTTGTTGTCGCTTGAGGAGGTAATCATCAGGTGATCAATCCACCCGGTGGTGCCTTCGGCGGGAATCTCTTCCTGGATAGGTAATCCACTCTTATGCACCTGGTTGGTCACCAGGGGCCACCCCATGGCTGCGATGATCTCGTGATTCTGAAACAGATTCGTCAACTCTCCGCCGGTAGTCCATAGCTTGCGGATATTCGGTTTCAGCGCGATCAGCTTTGCCTTCACCTGCTGCAGTTGCTGATCGTCGAGGTTGTAGATGGCCGCGGGGTCGGTCTTTCCGTAGCCGAGCACCTCGGCCGCCATGTACATGGTGGAGAGGTCGTCCCAGAACGAGAGCTTGTTGGCATATTTCGGATCCCACAGTTCGGCCCACGTTGCAGGCGCTTTGGGGAACGCAGTGGTGTCGTAGAGCAGGGGATTGGGCCCCCAGGTAAGGGGGACGCCGTAAACTTTTCCGTTTTGTTTCACCAGCGGCCGGGAAGTGAGATTGGGGGCAAGCTGCGCGTAATTTGGGATTTTGCTTATATCGAGCGGAGCTACCAGGCCGGAGCGGCTGAGCATAGTGGCCACATCGCTCGAGGGCGAGATCACGTCGTAATTGGATGAAGCTCCCCCACGTAACTTCGCCACCAGTTCATCGCTTGACCCCATGTAGGCCGCGGTCACTTTGCATTGGCATTTGGCTTCAAAGCCCTGGATGAAGGAAGGATCGGCGTAACCCTCCCACACCAACAGGCTCAACGTGGGCTGCGCCTTCTTGCACCCGGAAAGGATACTGAGCGCCGCAACGCTGCATAGGAGGATGAATGTTTTCGCGCGCAGACTTAGCAAATATGGCTCCGAGATGTGGAATACCTTCTCCCCTGATGATTTCGATCATAGTTTGTTTGTCCCAACGAACCCGACAGGAAATCCGGGTCTTGTGGCCCGAGGGGCCGTGGTCAGGATAGTGTAAGAAGGACAAGGTCAGGAGCAGACTGGTTAATTTCCAGAAATTACTACAAGGGTTTCACCGTGGCAACGTCTTTCCTGGGAGACTTCCCAGGTCATATAATGCGAAGCAGGTTTCTCAAGCGAATGTCTTCTCATTCTGATTTCGCAACACCCCGCGTTTCCGGCACCTTTTGCCGGATGCGGTGGTTTCTCCGCTACGCCCGCGGCGAAGCCCGGCTGTGCCGGCGGCCCAACCCCAATCTCCTCGAACGCTAGAGCATTCTTCTAGCCGTACTCGACCGTTTTCGGCCTCCGCATCATTGACAGCCCTATAGGCAAAGGATGAACCCCTATGCACCACCTTCTCGAGAAGGAACTCGCCAGCTTTGAAGCACGTACCCCAGGTTCGAAAGCCGCGCTCAAGCGCGCCGAACCCCGCATGCCGCTTGGCGTCGCCAGCAACTTCCGCAGTTACGAGCCCTGGCCACTGTTTGTCAAAGACGCCAAGGGAACGCACATCCACGATCTCGACGGCAACGAATACATCGACTTTAACCTTTGCTTTGGCGCGCTGATGGCCGGGCACTGCCATCCGGCCGTGGTCGCGGCGGTGCAGGAGCGGTTGGTTACCGGCACTATGTACGGCATGCCCCACACCCTGGAGTACGACCTTGCAGACGAGATTTGCCAGCGCTTTCCAGTGGAGCAGGTGCGTTTCGGCAGCAGTGGAACCGAAGTGACCATGCACGCCATCCGCATCGCCCGTGGGTTCACCGGCCGCGACAAGATCATCAAGATGGAAGGCGCCTACCACGGCGTGCACGATTCGGTGCTGGTAAGCATGAAGCCCAAGCTCGAACTGGTTGGTGATCCGGATCGGCCCAACCAGGTTCCGGCCTCGGGCGGAGTCCCCGCCGATACCGTGAAGAACACGCTGGTGGCGCAGTTCAATGACCTGAAGGCAGTGAATCGCCTCTTTGAAGAAAATCCAGGCCAGATTGCTGCCGTCATCGTGGAACCCATCATGATGAACGTCGGCATCTGCATGCCCGAGCCGGGTTACCTGGAAGGCTTGCGCGAGATCTGCACCCGCGAGGGCGCGCTGTTCATTTTCGACGAGGTGAAGACCGGCGCCAAGCTGGGTCGCGGCGGAGCCTGTGAGTATTTCAAGATCAAGCCCGATATCGTGACCCTTGCCAAGTCCATTGGCGGGGGTTTCCCATTGGCCGCCTTCGCGGCCAGCAAGCAGGTGCTGGATGTGATCGCGCAGCACAAGGTCTTCCATGCCGGCACCTATGCGACCAACCCACTGGTCATGGCGGCCGGTCTCGCCACCTTCGAGACGTACTCACGCCAGCGGGCTACACCCACATCGGCAAGGTGAGCGACGCCCTGGTTGCCGGCTACAAGCAGATTGTGCAGAAGACCGGTCTCGAAGCCTACGTGGAGAGCGCGGGGTCGAACGGCGCCATGCTGCTCTATCGGCGCAAGATTCGTAACTATCGAGAATGGCACGCCGTAGATACCGATCTGTGGAGGCTCTACTGGTTCGGTATGTTAAATCGCGGCGTGATGGCTCAGCCTTATTGGTGGGATGAGCAGTGGACCATCTCTGTCGCCCACTCCATGGCGGACGTCGACAAGCACCTCTCGGCCTTTGAAGAGGTGGCGCCGGCATTGGTCCAGGCTCAACAGGAAACCAAAGCGCCGCAAGAGACATTGGTTTAGCGCTTTTACAGGTTGCTGAAAAACCAGGTTTTGTATCAGGGCACGACTTTAGTCGGGCCATAACTGCTTGAAACTATTTTGGGCTTTACAGGCTGCGGAAAAATGCTTTGTACGAAGGGCACGGCTTCAGCCGTGCCGTACAAGAATCGAATTGATGAGGGCTTTAGCCCCCGAGGTACGTTTTTTTGTCATTTCTCGCGCTCAGTCGCTTGGAAACGGCAAGCAAATGCCGTACCTCAGCCGCTAAGGCCGCGCATAGCTGAGAATTTTACGGCACGGCCGAAGCCGTGCCCTTCGTACAAGCATTTTTCGGCGGCCTGTTTAGCTGCCAACCAAAACTGGGTGCCAAATCGGCCAGAGGATGACATTCCTCGGGCCTAGCTCTCGAAAGGAGCCACTATGGCTGTCTCGCAGACCAGTTGTGAACCGATGTTTATCAATGGGGAATGGACGGAAGGTTCTTCCGGCAAGCGCATTCCTGTGTATGATCCTTCGACCGAAGAGGTCATCGCTGAAATTCCCGACGCCGGTCGCAGCTGACATCGATGCAGCCGTGGCCGCTGCGCGCCATGCCTTCGACGAGGGTGGCTGGCCCCAAACCACGGCGCAGGATCGAGGCCGCATCCTGTTTCGCATCGCGGCCAAGCTTCGCCAGGAAGCTCCACAGCTTGCAGAACTGGAGTCACGCAACTGCGGCAAGCCGATCGTCGAATCGGAATATGACATCGCAGATGCCGCCACCTGCTTTGAGTACTACGGCGGCCTGGCCAACAAAGTTTCCGGTCTGGTCAATCCTGTTCCTGACAATGCTCTCAGCCTGTCGTTGAAAGAGCCGGTCGGAGTTGCCGGGCAGATCATTCCCTGGAACTACCCCATTGGCATGGCCGCGTGGAAGCTGGCGCCGGCGCTCGCTGCCGGCTGCACCTGCGTGTTGAAGCCTGCCGAACAGACACCTCTGACCATGTTGAAGATAGCCGGCTGGCTGGCGGAGTGCGGTGTGCCTGCCGGCGTAGTGAATGTCGTGACCGGCCTGGGTGAAACGGCGGGCGCCGCCATCGTTGCTCATCCCAACGTCGACAAGGTTGCGTTCACTGGGTCTGCCGCAGTGGGCAAGCTGATCATGAAATCGGCAGCCGATACCCTCAAGCGGGTTACGCTCGAGCTGGGCGGCAAGTCGCCCAACATCTTTTTTGCGGATGCCGATTTTGAGGCGGCGATCGATGGCGCGCTTTTCGGGATCTTCATCAACCAGGGCGAGGTTTGCTCTGCCGGCAGCAGAGTCCTGGTGCAGCGGTCGATTTATCCGAAATTTCTCGAAGCGATGATTGAAAAAGCGCGCACCATCAAGCTGGGGCCACCGCTGGATCGCTCCACCAAGATGGGTCCCCTGGTAAGCCGCGAGCAGTACGACCGGGTTTCTGCGTATCAGCAGTTGGGCAAGTCCGAAGCCAAGCTGGGGCTTGGTGGAGGCAGGCCAGCTTCTTTGAGCCGCGGCTACTACGTGGAGCCGACCATCTTTTACGACGTTGACAATTCTTCGCGGATCGCGCGGGAAGAGATCTTCGGCCCGGTGGCTGCCGTTATCCCCTTCGAGGACGAGCGTGAGGCGCTCAAAATTGCGAACGACACCTCCTTCGGACTGGCTGCAGCCGTCTGGTCGCGCGATATCTATCGCGCACTGCGCATGGTGAAGGCCATCCGCGCCGGAATTGTCTGGGTCAACCACATGCAACCCACCTACGTGGAAGCTCCCTGGGGCGGCTTTAAGCAATCGGGCTTCGGTAGGGAACTGGGGATCCATGGGATCGACGAATATCTCGAGACCAAGCAGGTGCATATCAATCTGAACGAAGCGCCGATTGGATGGTATTGAAACCATGTCCAACATTCGCCTGAAGACAGAAATTCCGGGACCCAATTCGCGCGCGTTGACTGCCCGCCGGTCGCAGGCTATCCCTCGCGGGGTCTATGCCTCCACACCGCTGTTTGTGCGCCATGCCGAGGGTGCGATGCTCGAGGATGTCGATGGCAACCGCTTTATCGACTTGGGCGGCGGCATCGGCTGCACCAACGTGGGCCATCGCAATCCGCGAGTGCTCAGCGCGCTGCGCTCACAACTGGATGCTTTTCTTCATCTCTGCTTCCAGGTCACCGGCTACGAGAGCTATGTCGCGCTGGCGGAGAAACTCAATCAGCTTACGCCGGGTAATTTTGCCAAAAAGACTTTCCTGGTGAACAGCGGGGCGGAAGCGGTGGAGAACGCAGTGAAGATCGCGCGCGCTTTTACCGGCCGCCAGGCGGTCATTTCCGTTGAGGATGGCTTTCACGGCCGCACCATGATGGGCTTGTCGCTCACCAGCAAGACCCACCCGTACAAGGAGGGCTTTGGTCCGTTCCTGACGGATGTTTATCGCATTCCCTTCGGAGTGTCCGCGAGTGCGCGGCTCTCGAACCGCGCGCCGATGACGAAGGGCCAGGTCAACGAGTTGCTCGATCAGACGTTTCGCCGTGTGGTGGCAGCTGAATCGGTTGCAGCAGTTGTGGTTGAGCCGGTGCTTGGGGAAGGTGGCTTTGTCGTTCCGCCAGGCGGCTTTCTACCCGCGCTAGTCGAGATCTGCCGTGAGCGCGGCATCGTCTTTGTTGCTGATGAAGTGCAGACGGGCTTTGGCCGCACCGGTGAACTCTTTGCCTGTAAGCATTTCGGCATCGAGCCCGATCTCATCCTCACCGCGAAGTCTCTTGGTGGCGGCTTGCCCTTGGCGGCAATCACTGGCCGTGCAGAGATCATGGATGCTCCTGGACCCGGTGGTCTGGGTGGTACGTTCGGTGGCAACCCCGCCTCTTGCGCAGCGGCTTTGGCTGTGTTCGATGAGTTTGCCGATGGACGGTTACTGGCGCGCGCCCGCTCGCTGGGGGAGCAATTTCAGCGTCAGGCGGCCGCATGGCAACGCCAACATACCTTTATCGCCGATGTTCGCGGCGTTGGCGCCATGCAGGCAATGGAGTTTGTCGATGCCAGTGGATCGCCGTGTCCCAGGGCCGTAAAAAAGTTGGTGCACCATTGTCTGCAACATGGGGTATTGGTGCTGAACGCAGGGACATACGACAACATCGTTCGCCTGCTGATGCCGTTGACCATTAGCGATGAGGAATTCAACCAGGCTCTGCAGGTATTGGAAGAGGGCTTGAGCGCAGCAGCAGCGGAGCTAGGAGAACTCTCCGCTGCTGCTGCCCACTAGACTGCCGGTACTCTAGCCAGATCTCGGGGCACCACAAACGTCTCCCCGCCTGTTCGTCCCGGAAGCAGGAGTTCGTGATAAAAACTGCATCGACTCTGCCTGGGTGGCCTGGGCGCTGTAAAGTAAAAGACCTAAGAGGAAATCAGAATGAGCGAGACCCTAACCGACATCACGCTGACCAGCCAGGAAGTTTCCGAGTGGACCAAGAAACTGAACTACGGCACCTGGCGATACCAGAAGAGCTGGAACCCTCTGCATATTGTCGATGCCGAGGGCTGCTATTTTACCGACGGCAATGGTAAGCGCTACCTCGATTTTTCGGCGCAGTTGATGTGCTGCAACCTGGGCCACAAGAATCAAGCTGTGATTCAGGCGATCGAGCAGCAGGCGCGGAAACTGGCATACATCATGCCTTCGTATGCGACCGATACCCGCGCGGAGTTGAGCCGTCTTCTGCTAGAGGTATTGCCTGAGGGGCTGAACAAGTTCTTTTTCACCACTTCCGGCACGGAGGCAAATGAGGCTGCTTTCAAGATCGCCCGCATGTATACGGGCAAGACCAAGATCATCGCGCGCTACCGGTCGTATCACGGGTCGACCATGGCCTCCATCGCTGCTACGGGCGATCCTCGCCGCTGGGCCATGGAGCCGGGCGGCAAGGGGCAGGGTTTTCTGTTTGCGCCGGAGGTAAATTGTTACAAATGCCCCATCAAACACACCTATCCGGAGTGTGGAATCGCCTGTGCTGATTACCTGGAGCACATGATCTCGAACGAGAGCGACGTGGCCGCGGTCATTGTAGAGCCGGTGGTTGGCACCAACGGCGTGCTCGTTCCCCCGCCCGAATACATGCCAAAGTTGCGCGAGATATGTGATCGTCATGGTGTCTTGTTGATCGCGGATGAGGTCATGTCGGGTTGGGGCCGCACGGGTGAATGGTTTGCCATGGACCATTGGGGGGTGAAGCCGGACATTCTGGTTACCGCGAAGGGCATCACTTCGGCCTACGTCCCGCTTGGGCTCTGCGCCACCACAGGTAAGATCGCAGAATACTTTGAGGACCACTTCTTCTCTCACGGGCATACCTATGAAGCGCACCCGATTACTCTGGCGCCCGCCGTGGCGGCCATCAATGAGCTGAAACGGCTTGACCTGGTGAACCGGGCTCGTGAGATAGGTAAGTACATGGGCGAAAAGCTGAACGCGCTTAAGCCCAAGCATCCTTCGATTGGCGAGGTACGCGGCTTAGGTTTGTTCTGGGCACTGGAGATGGTGAAGGACCAGGAAAAGAAAACACCCTTCAATACCAGCCAGGATAAGGTGGACGGAAAGGCAACAGTTGTGGATCGCGTGGCCGCGGAAATGATGAAGCGCGGCGTTTCCATGCAGGCCTGGATCAGCCACTTTGTGATCGCGCCGCCTTTGATCATTGAGAAGCAGGAGATCGATTTCGCAGTAGAGCAGCTTGATCAATCCCTGGCGATTGCCGACAGTGCGCTTACCCAATAGGGATCTGCAGTTCGCTTCATCTGTAGCAAAGCTGCACCCTGGAGTTTCTACATTTCATAAACGAAGGGTAGGTATCTCAACTGAGTTTGGTTTTGCATCCGGGCAGGACTTTAGTCGGGCCATGGAGGGTTGAAAGAGAATTGGGCCTTAACCGCTGCGGAAAGACTCATGCTTTGTATCAGGGCACGACTTTAGTCGTGCCGTAAGTGATGGTGAAAATACGTCGGGCTTTAGCCCCTGAGGTACGGCTTTCCTACCCAACGGCAAGTTTTTCCGCAGCTTCTTTAGAGCCTTAGCCCCCGTTATGGCAGTACCCATGCCGCTACGCTTACCTGGCAGAGAAAAAACCCAGGGGCTAAAGCCCAGATCATTTCGCCTCACTTACGGCACGACTGAAGTCGTGCCCTGATACAAAGCAAAACCCAAAATCGAAGCTCGACAAATCATACGCCGGGCTCGAAAAAATGTAGAAACTTCATCTGCAGCAAAGCTGCACCCCAAATCGAACCTCTACTTAAACACGCTTGAGGTCGCGGGCGAGTAGCCGGTGGAACAAATGCTCTCCGGCTTCCCGGCGTACGGACAGCCTACCCGCGCCATAGGAGCGAGAATGCAGACC
Source organism: uncultured Acidobacteriaceae bacterium (assembly GCA_963717225.1). Taxonomy (GTDB): domain Bacteria; phylum Acidobacteriota; class Terriglobia; order Terriglobales; family Acidobacteriaceae; genus PALSA-350. Next base: position 1,666,244 of record CAVQWB010000019.1, read on the forward strand.
GCGCTGTACTGACTCACAGATGTCCACATCCTCAGCCTGCACGCGGTCACTTACCGCGACGCTCTCTGCGTTGTACTCAGGGCTGGTGTCGCCGAAGAAAAAATCAAACACCACCAGGCACTTTTCCTGTCCCAGCGGCAGGACCAGGTTCGTATCCATGACTCCCTCGTACAAGTTGATCATGAAATTTGGGTAGAGCCAGTAGTAGTCCGCGCGGTCACCGGTGCGTGTCTGCGCCACCAACGCATCTTGCGAAACCACCATGGGGCTTGACTGAAGCACATAATTGGGCCCGTTTTCAACAGTGTATTCGCTGTAATCGAGTACGCTGTTGAGCGCTTTATGCAGGTGCGGCACGTGATAACCGCCATCCAGGTAGTTGTCGACATAAACCTTCCAATTGCAAGCCAGCGTATAGCTCTTGCGGGTAAAGAACTTGAGCCCGCCGACAGAAATCCGCTCCCAAAGGTCGCTTAGATAAGTTCCGAGCCCAGGCCCCTCCTGGTTCAAATTGACAAAGACAAAGCTTTCCCAACTTGCCACGCGAACCGGAACCAGTCCATTCGCAGAGCGCTCGAAATTACAAACACCAGCAAAGTCCGGTGTGCCCTTGAGCGAACCGTCTAACCCATAGGTCCATCCGTGATAAGGGCACCGAAGATGCTGTGCGACCCCGCACGGCGCCGTCATGACAGCCGCCGCATGATGGCGGCAAACATTGTAAAACGCGCGCAGTTCATCATCAGCCCCGCGAACAACGACAAGCGGCTCCCCTGCCAGATCAACGGTAAAAAATTGCCCCGCGGCGGCGACCTGGTCCACGCGACCAACGGCGATCCAGTTATTGCCGAATACCTGCTCGCGCTCCAGTTGCCCGATACGCTCATCCACATACCACGCAGCCGGGATGGTGGACGCGTATTCGAGCGGCGCGTCCTCATCGTAAAGAGCCAGCAAGTCAGCGAGAGACTCGTTCATAGCGCAATCTCCTCGCTCAGAGCCGCAGCCCGGATAATTGAGCGATGTCCGCGCCAGTACACGACTATGCCAGAAAACAACAGAACCAGGGTCATGACCACAATCTTGAACAGAGCCGTGGCCGGATTTCGTTCATCCTCCGCGGGAAACATGGAAAGGAAGATAGCGGCAGCCGTTGAGAAAAACCCAACGCACGCAAGGGGGATAGCGACCCGTTTGCCTCCGGGCAAGCGAAGTACGCCGGGCACAGCAGGACGCGATTGCAGCCGGATCATGGAGGAAAACACGAACAGATACGGAATAAAGTAAGCGATCACGCTCATACTGACCAGCAAGTCATAAGCGCCTTTTACGCTGGTGCCTGCCTGGCTCAGCAGGCCGAACACAATTCCGGCAACACCAGAGCAAACGATGGCGACATAGGGAGTTTTCCATCGCCGGTGAATGCGGCCAAAGACGGGAGGCAGGTAATGGTGAATCCCTACCACAAACGGCAGCCTCGCGGTGGACGATAGATAAGCCGCAGCGGCGCCTACATTGCTGATGCCCACCAGGATGGCAACCGGCACAATCAGCGCAACCAACCCCAACCGCCGGCACAGAAAATCAATGGCGGTCATAAAGCCACCCAATCCGCTGATGCTGCTTGAGGGCAGCGCCACCAACATGGCCACCGTTCCCGCGATGTAACTCACGGTGATGATGGTGCCGGCTACAACCAGGGCTCGGGGAACGATGCGCCGCGCGTTCTTAATTTCGTCACCCATGAACGAAGCGCATTCACTGCCGCTGAAAGCGAAAAAGATCGTGGACCAGAAGATGAGGTCTCTCACCTGTGCATGGGGAATGGCGCCCACCAGTGTGAAATGGGTGGCGGAGCCAAAGCGTAAGAAAGACAGGAGACCAAGCAGGATCAGAACCAGAACTGGCAGCGCCATGCCCACCGCGCCCAGGTTATTGAGCCATTTGCCGATATTAAGGCCGAGTACATTCAGCACCGTAATCAATACCAGCATGCCGGTGGTGAAGAGCAGAAAGTAGGTGTTTGCATCTGCCAGATGCTGGGCTCGAGGAGTGGTGAAGAGCAGGCTGCTGGCAGCAAAATAGAGCACCGCAGCGAAGTAGGGAAGATTGCTCATCCAATAGGTCCACGCCGCCATAAAGCCGGCAAATTCACCGTAGGCCTCGCGGGTCCAGATATAGAGGCCGCCTTCCTGGGGATAGCGGGATGAGAGTTCGAGTACACAGCCGGCGAGAGGCAGGAAGAATCCACAAAAGCCCAGCACCCAGATCGCGATGGCTGATTGCCCTACCGCCGCCGCGGTCGCGATCCAGCGCAGGCTGAGGCCGCTGACGATATAGAAGAGAATGACATCGCGAAAACCAAGTTCCCGTTTCAGCTTCTCTTCCGTCATGGCTTTATCTCATGTCTTTCAGCACAGCCATGGCGGCATTACGGCCGTTCATCGCAATCACACTGCCCCCGGGGTGGGTGCAGGCGCCGCAAAGATAGACTCCCGGCATCGAGGTCCGAGCCGCGAAACGCCTGCTCCACATGTTTTCCGGCAGGCACTCACCTTGAAAAATATGTCCGCCGGTAAGACCGACCTTCTCCTCAATATCCGGGGGCCCCATCACCTGGGCTTCCAACACTGCATCGGGCAGGTTGGAACAAAATCGGCCAATGGAATCGAACGCCAAGTTACGCACCTGCGCGCGGTGATCATCCCATGTGCCACTGGCGAAGGTGTGGGGCACGTATTGGGCAAAGACGCTCATGGTGTGCTGGCCGGCGGGAACGACACTGGCGTCATGCACGCTTTGGAAATAAATTTCGCACCACAGATGCTCAGGCAATTCTCCCTTGCTGCTGGCGGCGAAGCCGGCTTTCCATTCCGCGTGAGTGAGGGGAGCATTAATCTGACCGTAGTGCTGCGGCTGCAACTGGCCGGGTCTGGCCACAAAGTCCGGCAGCTCGCGCAATAACACGTTCAGCTTCACGGTGCAGCCTTCAATCGCCAGGTGCTCGACCTTTGACCGGAAATCGGAGCTCGCGGATTTGCCCAGCAAACGCAGTGTCGCCACCGGGTCGGCATTCGAGACTACCACCGGGGCAACGATGCGTTCGCCCCCCTGGAGCAACACGCCTTCGCCAGGCAAGATCTCTGCCACTGCCACTCCCGCGGCCACCACCGCCCCGGCTTCGCGCGCCGCATCGCAGAAGTAGAAGGACACCATGCCCATGCCACCCTTCACATAACCCCACATGCCTGGAAGACCGCCTAGCCGCCCGGAGGAGTGATGATAGCGGATGGAAGCTGTACCGGGATCGAACGGGCTGGCCTTGGTGCCGATGACTCCCTGGCCAAGATAGGCAGATTGCAGCCGCGGGTCATCGAGATAGCGCTCCACAAACTCTGCCATTGACCAATGGAAGAGCACCTGGCGCGCTTCCTCATCGTTGCCCAGGCGAGCGTCGATTTCTTCGGGAGAGGGTGCGTCGCCAATCCATACATCGCGGCAACCCGCAGGCCGCAATGCATTGCGCAGGCGCTGGATCACGGCCGTCATGGCTTTCCACCCCTTCACATCGCCGGGGGCAAAGCGGCGGATCTCTTCTTCGCAGGCATCGTCGTCGTCCCACAATTGAACACTCGTCCCGTCGAGAAAGGGCACAAAAAGGCCGTTCGAAGCCGGCGTCCAATGAAAACCGCGATCCGCCAGGCCCAATTCATCGACCACCAGGGGATGGAGAAGCCCGGCAAGGTATGCGCAAGGAGACATGCGCACACCGGGGAAGGGTTCCTCGATAGTACAGGCGCCGCCCACACGCTGCCGGCTCTCAAGCACCAGGACACGCTTGCCGGCGCGCGCCAGGTAGGTAGCGCAGGCGAGGCCGTTGTGACCGGCGCCGACCACGATGACGTCCCATGTTTGCGACGCCAGTTGGGAGATAGGCGCCGGAAGGCCGATCTCGCCGAGTACGGCGGCTGTGCGGGACGTGGGATGCTGTGGCGGTGAACCCATGCTACGCTCTACCCCGAAGCCGGTTGAGTACACGGCGATTGCGTTTCGACGGTTTGCCTGCACTCAGGGTGTCGAAGCGAGGCATCGCTTTGCGCTCTTCCGCCACTTGAAGGCGCAGAGCGCGGCTGGCTTCGGTTTCGCGGTACAGCGTTTGCGCCACCGCCGCCGGACCTCGCACATCACTCAGCAGCAGCACTTCCACCTGAAAGTCTCCGCCCTCGTTCTTCACTTGTAACAGATCGCCCACACGAACCGGGCGGGCGCTTTTGGCCGGCTGCCCATTCGAAGTAATTTTGCCCAGCTCACATGCCCGTGCGGCCAGCGCGCGCGTCTTGAAGAACCTGGCGGCCCAGAGCCACTTATCCATCCGCACATCCCGGTTCAAACTTGTATCCCCCAGCGCGGCCATCTTACCTGAGCACTGCTCCTTCGCGAATCTCGTCCGTGGCGCGCTTGACCACCAGCTGCCCTTCCGTTACCGGACCGCGAATGGACACCTCGTTCCCAGCTGCCGGCCCTTTGCGTACGTCGATCCAATGAGCGTGCCCATTGACCGCCGCGATTACAAAGGTGCGTTCCGTCGTAGTTACCACACTCGTAGCAGGAACGAGCAGAGCAGTGTCATTTGCACCCACGGGCCACTCCACAGTAGGGTACATGCCCGGCGCGAGGGTGCTGTCGGAGACATCCAATTCGACCATCATGGTCCGAGTTTGTTGATCGAGCGCGTTGGCAATGCGCGCGATCTTGCCGGTATAGCTTTTGCCGGGATGAGCCGGCACATGGAAGACCACAGATCTGCCTTTGACAATCGAGCCCACGTAACCTTCGGGTACTGGAACCACCAGGCGCAAATGCGCCGTCTGCTGAAGCTTCAAGAGCGGGGTATGCCCATTGCCGTCTACCATCATGCCCGGATGCACAAAGCGATCCGTGATCGTGCCATCAAAGGGAGCGCTCACCTGCAGGTACGATTCCATATCGCCCGCCGCCACCATTCTGGCCTTTGCCGAGCGGACTGCCGCCGTTCGGCTTTGCCGCAGTGAATCCGCCGCGTCCTTTTGCTTTTCTGCCTGCACCAATTCGTTCCCGGCAACTGCCCCCGGGGTTTTGGCAGCCTCTTGCAGGCGGCCGTAGGTGCTGGCCGCGGCCGCCGCTTGCGCCACCGCCTGTGCCTCGTCTGCCTCAGCCTGGTGCAGCGCCGATTCTAACGCATTTGTCTCGGATCGCATTTCCGGGGCTGACAGCTGGACCATGAGCTGTCCCCGGCGAACCACGCTGCCCCGATCGACTAGAACCTTCTCTACATAGCCAGGAACACGTGCCTCTATATCGGTTTGCAGGTAGGGCATTAATTCCGCGGTAAGCGGAATGGTCCGTGATGCCGGATGACTCTCTACCTTCACCAATTCAACGTGCGTGGTGTTCTGTGCAAACGCGCAGACGGCGAAGGGTAGAAGTAGGCAGAGCTTATGGCTGAACATAGTAGCGGCTCATTGGGTCTTCAGGATTGAGAGAGTTGGAGCTGACGCTCGCCCTCTTTTGCAGGAGCGCGTAAAACGCGGGAAGCACCAGCAGTGTGGTCAACGTGGAGAAGAGGAGACCACCGATCACAGCGCGGCCCAGCGGCGCGGACTGGGCGCCTCCTTCTCCGATGCCGATGGCCAGCGGGATCATGCCGCAGATCATGGCCGTTGCCGTCATCAGAATGGCGCGTATGCGGCCGGTTGCTCCGGCCCGTGTGGCCGTCTCTATATTCTGGGGCTCACGCCGGGCTTGCTCGGCAAAGCTTACCAATAGGATCGAGTTCGCGACTGAGATGCCGACCGCCATAATCGCTCCCATGAAGCTTTGAATGTTGAGCGTGGTTCCGGTGATGAGGAGCATCAGAACAACGCCGCTGAGCACGCCCGGAATTGTCGACAGAATAGCCAGCGGGAGACGCAGAGATTGAAAATATGCCATCAACAGCAGAAAGATGGCGGCGATGGCGAGCAGCAGGCCAGTCCGCAGCCCAGACGTGGTTTCTTCCAATGCTGGAATCTGACCTCGCACTACAACCGTCAAACCTTTGCCCGGTGGAGCAATCCGTTTGAGGGCAGCCTCAATCCTCTGCTGTGCCTTGCCCAACGCGATGCCATGCAGGTTGGCGGTGACACTCACGATACGTTGCCCGCTGAAGCGTTCGATGGTCTCTGGCATGGTTCCGTACTGCAGTTTGGCCACCTGTCCCAGCAGCGGCTGAGACTCGCCATCGCGCATGACCGGCAGCACAGAAAGCGGGCCGAGTCCCTGCATACGATTGGGGGGGAGTTGCACCTGGATCTGAAAAGAGTTGCCGGTCCTCGGGTCGCGCCAGTAGTTGGGAGCGATGAAGCGCGAGGATCCGGTCGCGGGCACAAGAGAATTGCTTACATCCGCCATCGTCAGGCCAAATTGGCCGGCGTAGTCGCGATCCACGTTCACGTCCACAATCGGGTAGGCCTGTGATTGAACTACTGAGATATCCCGTAGGAAATCCAGTTTACGTAGCGCGGCTTCGACTTTCGCCAGATAGGCGTAATCCTGATCGAGGTCGACGCCCTGCACGTCAATCTGGACCGGCGTGGGCGAACCGAAGCTCATCACCTGGGAAATAATGTCTCCGGCCTCAAACGACATCTTCAGATTGGGCATCTGTTGCTGAAAGGCTGAACGAAGCGACTCTCGGAGGGGTTCATCGTTCGGGTGTCCGCGGCGGAGCTGCACCTGAACCAGAGCTTCTTCCGGGCCGCTGGTAAAAAGGTGAATCAAGTTCACGGGATAGCTCGACGGCTGGACTCCCATATAGTCCGACGTAATCTCAACGTTATCTTCGCCGACGGTTTTCCGGATCAGTGCCAGCGCCTGAAGGACCATCGGCTCGGTCTCTTCGATGCGGGTGCCCACCGGGGCCTTAAGGCGCATGCGCAGCACTGGCCCATTCGGGTCCGGGAATATCTCCGTGCCGATGAGCGGCGCCACCAGGAACAGAATGATCGCAGTCAACGCCAGGTAGCCGGCAATGAGCGGCCATCTCCACCGAAGCGCGCCCTCGAGATAACGGTCGTAGCGGTCGCGGAGCCTGCCGAATGCGCCTTCGCGTATTTCTCCGAGATGTGACTCCTTCATCATCCAGGTCGCGAAGACCGGCACCAGGCTGCTGGAGAGAAAGTAGGAGGCGATCATGGCAAAACCTACCGCGAGCGAAAGCGGCACGAAAAGCTGGCGGCCGACACCGCTCATGAAAAATGAAGGAACGAACACCGCGAGCACGCACAGCATCGAGAGCAGGCGAGCGGTGACCGTGCGGCGGCAAGCCTCGAGCACGGCCTTGGCGCGGGAAACCCCCGGAAGCATTTGGGTGTGGATGTTTTCAATCTCGACCGTCGCTTCATCCACCAGGATGCCCACTGCCAACGCCAGGCCGCCGAGGGTCATGATGTTGATCGTCTGCCCCGTCGCCCACAGCAGAAGTACAGCGCAAAAGAGCGCGAAGGGAATGTTCGCTACCACGATAAGTGCGCTGCGCCAGTCGCGAAGGAACAACAGTACGACGATGCCGGTGAGTGTAGCCCCAAGCACTGCTTCGCGTATGAGCCCGTTGATGGCATTGGAAACGTAGCCGGATTGATCGAAGGCAAGTTGCACATCTACGTCGTTTGGAATTGCCTTTTTGAAGCTGGGGATCGCCGCCTTGACTGCCTGGATCACAGCCAAGGTTGAGGCATCGGACCGCTTGGTCACCGGAATATAGACTGTGCGGCGCCCGTCCACGTGTGCATAAGCGGTAACAATGTCGGTGCCGTTCTCGATCGTGGCGATATCGCGCAAATAGATGTTTGTGCCTGAATGCGGATGGATGGGTGTGCCCATCAGATCATTCAGTTCAGGCCCGAGGGTGGCATTCGTCCTTACGATCCGGTTCAACTTACCGTCATACAAATTGCCTGAAGGGACAACCACCGTGCCCGTGCTTACAGCCGATATGGCCTGCTCCGGAGATACGCCATATTGCCTCAGCTTATCCGGGTCCAGCGTGATCACAATCGTTCTCTGGTTACCACCGAAAGGAGGCGGTGCGGAAACTCCCGGTAAAGTTGCAAACAGAGGCCGAACTTGATTGAGGGCAAAGTTCTGCAGCTCACCCTGCGTATGGGTGGAGCTGGTAAAGAGCAGTAACCCAACGGCGACGCTTCCAGGATCGAAGCGCGTGATGAAAGGTGGCACGGTGCCGGGGGGCATGAATGCACGGGCACGATTCACATAGCCAACGGTCTCTGCCATGGCCTGCTCCATGTTGGTGCCTTCGCGAAAGGTGAGCTTCATCAGGGCGGCTCCCTGTACGCTCTTGCTATCCACAGACTGAATGCCTGTGATGTATAAGAAGTGATACTCGTAGTAGTAGGTAAGAAAGCCCTCCATTTGCGCAGGGCTCATTCCACCATAGGGCTGCGCTACATAGATAACCGGGTTGCCGACCTGGGGGAAGATATCCATGTGCATACGGTCAATCGCCATGAAAAATCCGGCGAGGATCGCGATGAGCGCGACAATCAGGGTGAGGGGTCGACTCAGGGCGAGCAGCACTAAACGCATGTCAATCGATCCCCCGGCTCATCATTGACTGACCGCTTGCAGGAATGGCTGAAGGTCACCACGAATTGCTTGTAAATGTAGAAAGGCGCGCCAGACGTTAAGTCGCGCGATCGAATCGTCGATTTGAGCCTGCACCAAAAGCCGCTGTGCCTGGGCTAGGTCGTCGATCGGCGAAAGTCCCGCCTTGTACCGCGCATTCGCCTGCGCGAAACTGGCTTGAGCAGACGATAAGGCGATAGGAGTGTTCTCGGCGACAGCGCGGGTGGCGCGCAAGGCCGCTTCGGCTTGGGCAAACTGTTCCTGCAGCTCGCGGCCGGCGAGTTGTTCCTGGGCCTGTGCAGCAACCAGTGTGGAGGCCTGCGACGCTTCGCGGGCATGGATACTTGCGAAGTCCGTGAATGGAAACGTGATGTTGAAGCCCACGGCATAGTTGCCGATGTTCGGCGCCAGACCGTTCGCACCGGAAAGTCTCTCACCGTTTAGTTCGGCTCCTGAGCTCCGCCCATAGCCTGCCGCCTCCAGGTTGAATTGAGGCACCCAACTTCGCTCGGTTGCGTGCAGTTGTGCTGCTGATTGAGTCACCGATGCTTTTTGCTCCGCCATGATCGGGTTTGCCGCCGGCTGAAGAGGTGTCGTGTCGTCCACCGAAACCGGCAGCCGTGCGAGGACTTGTGAGGACGCCAATTCCGCGCTACCAGCATCCGCCTTATCGAGGAATTTGGCTAAAGTCGCGCGGCTCGTATCCACCGCTTCCTGAGCCAGAGCGGCTTGTGTTTTTGCCACTGCCTTTTCAGCGTCGATGCGTGATTCATCGGCGCCTGGTCGCAATTGCGCCGAGGTCAGCGCATGAACGCTTTGACGGAGGGTCTCCCAACTGTCCACTGCCGCCTGTGCGGCTTGTTGGGTCTGTCCCGCGACCACAACGGTTAGATAGGCGTCCGCAGCTGCGGTGGAGACTTCGAGCTGCGCTCTTCTGGCGGTTGCGTCCGCTTTGTCTTTGGCCGCGACTGCAGACAGCACGTTCGCGTGCCGCAAACCAAAATCGAATGGCTGCCAGTTCACCAGTAACCCGGTAGCGCTCCCCCAAACAGACCCGCCGTTGTTGCTATCGATCACCGGGCCTGACATCGACGGTACTATGCTCTGGGGTAAAAGCGCTCTGAAGACATTGTTTCTGGTAGCGCGGTTGAACTGGGCAATGCCATCCACGCGCGGAAGGTACGCTGTGCGCGAAAGGCGTATGTTTGCAACCGATGCGTTGAGTTCTGCTTCCGTCACGTGGATGAGCGGGTAGTCACGTTCTGCGTCCTGAACTACGGTGACGATCGAAAGCGCCTGCGTCCACGCAGCCGTTGCGGCAAACAGGGAAATGACGGTAACTGTTCGGATGATCCAGCGGATTGGCCTATTTGCCTTCAATCAGCTCTCCGAAGAGTTCTCGCACACGCTGTTTGGCTTTGTTGAGGGCGCGGCGCCCGGAGCTCGTAATGCCATAGACGCGACGGACATTTTTCCCCGATCGTTCCTTACCGGATCGCAGGTACCCACGCTTTTCGAGGCCATGAAGAATCGGATACAACGTTCCGGGACTGATTTTGTATCCGTGTCGCGCCAGCTCCCGGGCCATTCCAGCCCCAAAAATCGGCTCTTCTCCCGCATGATGCAGGATATGCAGGCGAATCATTCCGGAATAGAGGTCGCGGTCTTCACTCATATCGATTCTCGTTATCGAAATACGATATCATAAGACTTTAAGACTTATTGTTAATAAACCTCAACTGCCTCAGGTCTTGTCTTGCACTGGCGCTCTCAGGCTTCAAGATGCTGACCACGGGTCTCGGGAAGAAACAGAACCCCGAGGATCATGATCAGATAGGCGCCTGAACCAAAAATAGAGATCGCTAAACCAAGGGAAGCATGTCCGCTGACGTAGCCGACGAGCGTAGGAAAGAAAGCTCCGGCTCCGCGACCGAAGTTATACGCGAAGCCTGCCCCCGACGCTCGCATGGATGTGGGAAAAAGTTCGCTGAAGTAAGCGCCCATTGGACTGAACGATCCGGAAGGGAAGAAGCCCAAAGGGAACCCGAGCACCAACATCAGATGGTCCGAGATCGGAAAGCCGGAGTAGAAGATCACCGCCAAAAAAGAGCAAGCGGCAAACAGAATCAGAGTGCGCTTTCGGCCAATCACGTCGGTCAGGTGAGCGGCGGTCAGGTAGCCGGAGAAGGCTCCGGTGATGACGACCAAGAGGTAGGACCCGGTATTGAGTGTACTGAGGCCGCGAGAGCTGCGTAAGTAAAGCGGCAGCCACGTGGTGACGGCATAGTATCCACCTTGCGCCCCCAAAGCTACGACGGCCGCAAGCAGAGCGGTGCTCAGGTGGGCGCCCGAGAACAAGTCGAGGAACCCGGCGTCCTGTTTCTTACTCCGATAAATCTCCGGTTCCTGCACCTTGCTGCGAATGTAAACGATGAGCAGAGCCGGTAGAATCCCGATCCAGAACATAACCCGCCAGGCTATTTCATGAGGCAGGCGAGAGAAAAGAAAGGTGAATAGAATGACGCTGATTCCCCAGCCGATGGACCACCCCGCCTGAACCGTACCCACCACACGGCCGCGAAAGCGAGTGCGAATGCTTTCTCCCATCAACGCAGCACCCACTGCCCATTCTCCGCCGAAACCCAGACCCTGCAGGCTGCGGACGACGAGTAGCTGCTCAAAATTCTGTGTGAATCCGCTGAGAAATGTGAAGAAAGCAAACCAGATGATGGTCACCTTCAGCATGCGCACGCGGCCTACCCGGTCGGCAAGAATGCCCGCTAGCCAGCCGCCCAGGGATGAGAGCAATAACGCGGATGTGCTGAGCAAACCAGCCTGCCCTTTGCTGATATGCCATTCCAGTAGCAGGGTGGGAAGCACCAGGCTATAGACCATCACATCCATGCCGTCGAGCGCCCAGCCCCCAAACGTCGCGATAAAGGCCGCACGCTCGGGCGTGGAAAGTTGACGGATCCATAAGCCGTTCGCCGGCGATACGTTCTCGACCTCGGGAATTTGCGGCGAAACCATAGAGATCCCTTGTTATACCTCAGTCTCAAGAACCAGCAATCAGCCAGCGGGCTCAGGCGTCGGACGGCTCGCCCCACCCGCCCCCGCCCGGTGTTTCGATACGAATGCGGTCACCCTTGTGTGCCTGGACGCTGCACTTCGAGGGAAGAATCTGTACCCTCCCATCGCTTTCGATCAGGGATGCGCTTCCGCTTGCGCCCGGCATGCCCCCCGCAAGCCCATAGGGCTGAAACTTTCTTCGGTCAGAAAGCAGCGTGACCTGTGAGTCGGCCAACAGCTCGATCTCCCGTATGAGCCCGTCTCCTCCGCGGAAACAGCCCTTTCCACCCGAGGACTTTCGATAGCCATAGGAATGCACACGGAAGGGATAGGCGTATTCCAGCGCTTCAATGGGCGTGTTCAGCGAGTTCGTCATGTGGCAGTGAACACCGGAGATTCCGTCGAGCCCGGAACGAGCGCCCATTCCTCCAGCGGTCGTCTCGTAATAGGTGAAGGGCCGCCCCGTCCGGTGATCAACACCGCCTATGGTCAGGTTGCTCATGGTGCCATAACTTGCCGCCGGCACCCGTTCGGGAACGGCTTGTCCCAGCGCGAGAAGCAGAACATCGACGATGCGCTGCGATGTTTCCACATTGCCTCCCGCAACCGCGGCCGGCATGCGCGCGTTCAGGATCGTGCCCTCTGGAGCGAGCACCGTCACTGCATTCATCAGGCCCGCGGTGGCCGGCGCATCCTCCGCCAGCAGGCAGCGCAGAACGTAGAAGCAGGCCGAGTACGTAATGGCATAGACGGCATTGACACTGCCACCCACCTGCGGATCTGAACCGGCAAAGTCGATGAGCACTGTGCCGTCGTTGGGTTCAATACGCATGGAAACGGCAATGCGGATCGGTCCGTCGCCGACACCGTCATCATCGAGGAAATCTTCCGCAGTGAAGACGCCCGCCGGCAGCTTGCGCAACTCTGAGCGCATCAGCCGATCGGAATAATCGAGCAGTTCTTCCGTGAGAGCCAATATCAAATCGAGTCCATACTTCTGTACGACCTCATGCAATCGCCGCTCGCCCACCCTGCACGCTCCAATTTGCGCCACCAGATCGCCTTCGCGCTCCACGGGTGTGCGCACGTTGTGCAGGATGAGGGAAAGAACCTCCCGATCAATTTTGCCCCCACGCACGATGCGGATGGGAGGGATGCGAAGGCCTTCCTGAAATATCTCCCGCCCCGGGCCCATGGAACCGGCGAACGTGCCTCCGACATCGGCGTGATGGGCACGCGCAGCGACATAGAATACCGGATCCGGCAGGTGTTCCACAAATACTGGAAGTACCAGTGTGATATCAGGCAGATGGGTGCCCCCGGCATAGGGGTCGTTCAGAATAACCACATCGCCACGCTCGAGCGAGAGAGCATCCACTGCCGCTTTGACCGACATGGGCATGGAGCCGAGATGAACCGGCATATGGTCTCCCATGGCGATAACTCTTCGCCGCGCATCAAAGACCGCACAGGAGTAATCACGGCGCTCAATAATATTCGGCGAGATCGAGGTGCGGCGCAGTGCGGCCCCCATCTCCTCGGCAATCGAATGCATCGAGCTTTGAAAAATCGCCAGAGCGACCGGATCGGAAATATTGTTCGCAATCGGCATCAATGCACCTCCATCAATGAACCTCAATGATCAGGTTATCCAGCTCATCAACGCGAAGGCTGTCGCGCGGGGGCAAAATCGTTGCCGAACTGTATTCCGTGATGATCGCAGGGCCGGAAAATGTATCCCCCGGGATCAGCGCCGCGCGATTGTATACCGGTGTGTGATGGGCTGCGCCGTGGAAGAAGACCGGTCGATGGCCGGTGAGCGCCTGCTGTCCGTCGCCCGCCTGCTGTCCGTCGTCATGGACGAGCGGCTTCCTGTCTGGATGGAACGGTTGGCTGCTGGCAACCATGCGCACGCGAACGTTCACTACTTCCACCTCGTGCTCGTCCCTTGCGAACCCGTAACGAAGCCGGTGCAGGTCGTGAAAAGCGTCGAGAACCTTGGGACCGAACGGGACATTTAACTCGTAGCCCTGCCCCTGGTAGCGAAGGTCGAGAGAACGTAAAGAACACCCTTCGAGCTGTTCGGCCTCGAATTCAGACCGGCCACGCTCTTCCAGTTCGGCGAACACATCTTCCAGTTCGGCTGGAGCGTGAAGCATAACCGTACGCGAATAATCGCGAACCGCGTCTGCGAGCAGGATGCCCACGGCGGAGAGTGCTCCGGGAAGGGCCGGGACGAGCACCCGCGGAATGCGGAGAACGCGGGCCAGAGAACAAGCATGGAGCGGACCCCCGCCCCCAAAAGCGACCAGCGTGAAATCACGCGGGTCGTACCCCCGTTCTACAGAGATCACGCGAATGGCCTTTTCCATCGATGTCTCAACCAGCCGCAGGATGCCCGTTGCAAACTCTTCCACACTCCCAATGGCTCCGCGAGCCCTCTCCATGTAAGCCCTGGCGCGCTCCCGGTCGAGGCTGACTGCACCCCCCAGAAAGCTTTCCGAGTCAAGCCGGCCTAGAATCAGATTGGCATCCGTTACGGTTACCTGTTCTCCACGGCCAAAGCAGATAGGTCCAGGCGACGCCCCAGCGGACTCTGGCCCCACGCGAAGCATGCCACCCGCATCGAAGCGGGCCAATGACCCGCCACCAGCCCCGGCGGTATGGATATCCAGCATGGGAATCCCGATGGGCACATCCGAGATAACCGCCTCGGATGTGAGTTGAGGACCACCGCGCTCGGCATCCACCAGGCAAACGTCGGTCGATGTGCCTCCCATATCGAAGCCAATGATGCGATCGAAGCCTGCCAACCGCGCCATTTGATAGGCGCCCATGACACCCCCCGCCGGTCCGGAGAGCATGGTTCGCACCGGCTCTTCCGAAGCCAGTCGAGCGGGTATCGTGCCCCCGGAAGACTGCATCACGTCCACGCGGCCATGAAACTCGCGGTCAACATCGGCCACCAGCTTTTTCATGTAGTCCCCAACAATGCGGGAAAGATATGCATTGGCGACGACGGTCGATGCCCGCTCATATTCCCGGAACTCCGGCAGAACGCGATGGGAAATCGAAACCGGAATGCCGATCTCTGCCAGTGCCGCAGCCACGGCCTGCTCGTTGACTGGATTGGCAAAGGAAAAGAGCAGCGAAAGGGCAATCGCCCCGGCGTCGGAGGTCCGTATTCGCTCAGCAAGTTGCTGGATGTCTGTCCCGGCGGGCGCCACCAGCACCTCGCCCTCTGCGCTGACCCGTTCCTCCACACCAAACCGGAGATGTTCCGGAGCCAGGCAATCGGGCGCGGGTTGAAACCAGTCGTAGAGTCTGGCCCGAGCCTGGCGGCCAATCGCAATCGTATCTTCAAACCCCGACGTGGTAACGAAGGCGACGCGCGCACCCTTGCGCTCGATCATGGCGTTGGTGCCCACTGTGGTTCCGTGACGAACCAGCACTTCTCCGCAAGCGCCGATGCGCCTTAAGGCCTCCAACACCGCCTGGCCGGGATCGGAGGGGGTGGAGAAAAGTTTGACAACCTGAAGTCTGCCATCTTGAAAATAGACGCAGTCGGTGAACGTGCCACCCGTATCGATCGCTATGCGCATATAGATCCAATCGAAGGCTCCGCCGCCGGCACGGTCAAGGCACAGCATTCGAGCGACTCACGCCGCGCCCCCATCGCTCACCACCTCGTAAGGCCGCATCATCTCATTATCCTCGTGCTCCAGAATATGGCAGTGCCACACGTAGCGGCCGGTAAAGCCTTCGAAAGGAATGATGATGCGAGTAATGACGCCCGGCTCCGCGCGAACCGTGTCTTTCCAGCCGCTCTCTGTTGGAGAGGGCGGGATCGCGGGCGCGGTGAAGCGTACGGTCCCCTTGTCCTGAAATTGGTAAGTATCGAATGGCCGGCGGTCGAGGATCTGAAATTTGACCAGGTGAATGTGGATGGGGTGCGCGTCTTCTGTGAGATTCACCAGCTCCCATATTTCCGTCGTGTTGAGGACCGGCTTCTCCGTCACAGGCATGTGCCACGGAGTATTGTTCAGCAACATGCCCATCGACTCCTGCACCAGGTTCATTTTCTCGTCGAGGGTGAGGCGGCGGGTCTTGACGGCGCGGCTCTCAGGAATTTTTGTATAAGAGCTCAGCTCTGGAGGAAGGGAACGGGCATCAGGAGCGCCCTTGGCCGCAACCCGGAATTGCATGATGTCGAACGAATCGCTGCGCAGCAGAATATTCTCTCCGGCGTGCGCGGCGAAATCGAAAACAAAATCAATCCGTTCCCCCGGAGCCATGACCGCTCGTTGGGCGGTCACGGGTGCGGGCAGGAACCCCTGTTCAGTCCCGATCTGCTGGAAGGGAAGTAGCTTACCCAGGGAGAAACGATAGAAGCGGCCATTGGACCCGTTCATCAGCCGGAAGCGGTACTTGCGCGGTTCGACATCCAGGAAAGGGAAGAGTTTGCCGTTGACCAGGATGGCGTTGCCGAAGACTTCAGGCACCCACGGCGCGTTCGGCTTCGGGGAAACGGGATATTCGAGCTGACCGTTGCCCAGAAGAAAGCGGTCGTACACCAACAACGGTATCTCGTATTTTCCCTGGGGAAGTTTCAGCGCCTCTTCCGCTTCATCACGAATGAAATACAGGCCCTGCAGGCCGGCGTAGATGTTCAACCGATTGATGCCCATGGTGTGGTCGTGGTAGAAGAGCATCGCTGCACCCTGCCGGTTGGGGTAATGGAAGGTAGCCGACTTGCCCGGGACGTACCAATGCTCGGGGTAGCCGTCGCTCGAGGGCGGTGTCTTACCCCCATGAAGGTGAATGACGCTGCGGACCTCAGGCAGGCTGGCTTCGGCTCCGTGCAGGGTATGGTCGATGGGCAAAAAGTGGCGCTGCGGCAGCTCGTTCACCCATTCAACAAGCAGTCCTTGGTTGCTGCGGGTTTCAAACGTCGGCCCAGGTGAGGAAGAATGGAAGCCCCACATGCGGGTCGCGGGCAGGTCGCGGTGCACCTTGTATTCAACCGGCCGCATGGCCATGCGGTAGTAGGGAAGTTTGCGCGAGCGATCGTCCGGGTCGGGCCGCATGCCGCTGGGTTGGGCAATTTGGGGGACCGGGAGTGGGTCGACCCAGGGCGTCAATTTATCAGGATCGAGCGTTGTCAATGAATCTTGCGGAGACGGCAATGGGTTGACGGAAATCCCGGCGGCCAAAATCCCGGCTCGCTCCAGGAACCTGCGGCGTGTAATCAAATCAAAGCCTCACTAGAGCATTTTCACTTCTGGTGTATACAAAGCGATTGCTCCCGACGCGGCTTTTCCTCAAGAAAAGACGCACCTCGCTAAAACCCACCTGTGCGGAGTAGAAGTGAAAATGCGTTAAAAGCAAAATAAATTAACAGGGCAAAGGGACGAAGCCCTTTGCCCTGTCGAAACGAAACAACAAATTGGTTCCTGTCGTTACTTCATTACCAGCCCAGTGGAGGAGTCGAGAATGTATGGCGTGGTGTCGGGGTTCCTGAAATCAAACATCGTATTCAGGCGCCCGGCAATGTTGTCGAAAGATCCCGTGATCCGCTGACCGCTCAGCCAGTTGTCTTCCACGAACCGCAGAATAGAGGTTTGGTCGGTCACCACGTGATCGACATAGTTTTGCTTGGCATAGGGTGAGATCACCAGCAGGGGCAGACGCGGGCCATATCCGCAACGTCCCTGGGCATGCTCGATGGTGACACCCGCAAGCGCCCCAGTTCCGGTCCCGCATAGACCGGGGCCGGTCAGGGCATCCATGGTAGTGGCGGACTGGTTCACGATCGGACCCATCTGGTGGTCATACCAGCCGTCAGAGTCGTCGTAGGCGATGATGACAGCGGTACTGGCCCAGTCCTTCTGCTTCTGCAGAAAATTGATAACGTCGACCACGAATGTCTGCTCATCCAGCGGATCGGAGTAGCCGGCGTGGCCGTCCTGGTAGCCCGGCGCCTTCAGATAGCTGACGGCGGGGAAGTTGCCGGCGTTGATGGCGTCGTAGAAGTCGTGAATATCGTACTGGTGATTCGCAGGGTCGCCATTCGTGCCCACCGTGCTTGCCGAAGACGGCCGGGTGTGTTTCAGGTTGGCCGTCGAGGCGTAGTACTGGAAGGGCTGGTGATGCGGAATATAGTCCGCCTTGTTGGTCATTGTGACCGCGGAAGTAGTACTGCGGCTGCAGCCGGTGGTGCCGTTCGCGTTCTTGAGGGTGAGGTCGAAGCCGCCCTCGAAAAAGCCCCAGCTGACGCCGGCGGCATTGAGCAGGTCGCCGACGTTGGTGCCGCTCATACTCAAAACCGCGCCCGTAGTGGTGGAGCAAACGTCCCCGACCGGATCAGCGTCGCTGATCAGGGTAAAGCCGCCGCCGCCGTCCGGTATCACGTCTCCGCTGGCGTTCGATCTGGTCAACCACGCCATTGAGCTGACCGGAGATCAGGTTGAGGGCGCCGTCGGTGGAGGGACCAAAGTTGGTGCCATAGGAGTTGTCGCTCATGGCGAACCGCTGCGCATAATTCCAGAACGCGGTTACGGTATTGCCGTCGTAGTAGCCCATCACCAGTCCATTGGTCGTCTGGCCGTTGGGGGGCGGACCAGGCGTGCCGGTGTATTTGGGGAACAGGTCCATCAAACCGCTATCCAATGCCTGCTGTTCCGGCATGTAATCGTGATCCTGATCGGCAGTTGAGGCCTGGGATCGGTCGAGCCGGAATGGGTTCGTTGCACCGGTGCCGTTGCCGCTGTTCAGCGCATTGGGATTGTTGTAGAGCAGCCCGTCGGTGTAGCCGTTCACCGAGGGCGTTCCCGGCTTGGCGTTAAACCGCGGCTGTCCGGCGGGGTTCAGAGCCTTGGGATAGGTGCCAAAGTAGTGGTCGAACGAGATATTTTCCTGAAAGATGACGACAAGATGTTTGATCGGTGTGCTGGTCCCGGATTGTGCCTCAGTTGCCACCGGATTGATAAGTGATCCCGGCGAACATCAACGAGGCTAACGACGTGGCTACGAGCTTTTGCATCAGTGCTCCCTTCGAGGCCGGCTTAACGACCGCCATACAGCATTAATGTCGCGGTGTTAAAGACTGGTGATCAGGGAGTAACAAGACGTTAAATTCGGCGCTATGCTCCGATCGAGCAAGTCATTTAGCTAAGGCGGAACCCTTTCAGGCCGGTCAGTTGTAGGAACGTCAGCCACGTGAATCTTGGGTTGTTGAGCAGGTAGCGACGCCATAGGCGCCTGGGTTCCTTGATCAGACGGTATAGCCATTGCAATCCGGCTTTCTTCATCCAATCTGGTGCTTCACTGAGATTTCCACTCAGCAGATCGAAAGCGGCGCCTACACCCACCATCAACTTGACTGGCATGCGGTTGCCATACGCCGCCATGAACCGTTCTTGCTTCGGCGTGCTCAGACCGCACCACAACACATCCGCCTGCAACGTCTCCAGTTGGGCGCGTAGCTCATCCTCCTCACCAGGGTTAAGCGGGCGAAATGGCGGAGTGTAGGTACCGACAATCTGGAGCCCGGGGAACCTCCGCGTCAGCTCCGCACGTAATTCCTCAGCTACACCCGGCTTCCCGCCATAGAGGAAGTGTTTGTATCCCCGTTCTACCGAACGCTCGCAGAGACCGAGCATGTAGTCGGGACCGTAAACGCGGTTCATGTCCTTGAATCCGTGAATACGGCCAAGCCACACTGTGGGCATTCCATCGGGTGTGGTCAGGAAGGAGCGATTCAGAATATCCCGGAACGCGTCGTCCGATTGCGCCTCCATGATTCCATGCACACCGGTCACGCACACGTAGCCTTGTGCTCCCCGGTCAAGCAGGAACTCGGTCTGGCGAAGAGCAGTCTCCATGTTTACGGCGCTTACGCCTACGCCGAGAATGTTCACCCGCTCCTGCCCGGATAACGGCGGTACGATGCCTTCACTCAAATACTGGTCAGTTGCTGAACGCAAGAGAGAGCCTCCACCGGCTTTGCACTTTCACTAGTTTGAACCAGAAGTATACTTCCGCGGTACACCGCCGGTGTGATTTTCCTTGACAAAGATATGATCCCGGTAATCCGGACCAGGTTACCTGCCTCGTTCCTTCCTCGTAAGAACATCACGGCAGACAACTTAAGGTTGCCCAAGGAAAGGATATGCAGGGTTCCCCGGTGATGTTGAAGTTCCTCTCGGAACCGAAGAGCGATCGATGCAGCCGTCCCCTTATTGGCTAGCAGGCTCCCGGGAACAAGATGGCGTAGGCTACACCTTTTTTGCATCTTCAGTGGTGCATCTACAAAAAGAAAAGCGCCCCTTTTCCCGAGGGGAAGAGCCGCGCCATGGAGTTTCTCCATTTCAGGAACGAAGGGGAGGTATTTCAACTGAGTTTGGTTTTGTGTCAGGGCACGACATCACAGGCTGCGGAAAAACTATGTTTTGTATTAGGCACGACTTCACAGGCTGCGGAAAACTCATGTTTTGTCGGGGCACGACTTTAGTCGTGCCGTAACTGATGGAAAATACGCTGGGCTTTAGCCCCTGTGATGGCAGTCAGTACCCATGCCGCTGCACTTACCTGGCAAAGAAAAAACGCAGGGACTAAAGGGTGTGCGTGAGAACTCGAGGAGAAACAGCAGGTCCCTCCACGGCAAGCCGGGACAGGTCCACTTCGCTAGGCCCGGTCGAAAAACATTTCCAGGAGAGGTCGTCAACACAGAGATCTCTCCACGGCAAGCCGGGACAGGTCCGCTTCGCTTCCACGGCAAGCCGGGACAGGTCGCTTCGGTCCCACGGCACGCCGGGACAGGTCGCTTCGGTCCCACGGCACGCCGGGACAGGTTGCTGGACAGAGGGCGTTTTTCATCACTTTGGGTGGGCCGAAGGCCCATCGGTTACTCTTTCGAAAAACATGTATAAATTCACAGCGCGGCTTTTCCCGAGGGGAAAAGCCGCGCCTGTTGCACTGCGTTTAGTAAGGGATAACTAGAACGACGGGCCTACCGCAACACCGGCAGAGACCATCTTGTTAACCCAGATCTGGTACTCGTTGTTCTCCATGTCGAGCGTGATCTGTCGTGCTGCAAGGACAGAGTTGGTGGAATAGTCTGCGGGTGCAGCAGGGAAGAATTGATCCTTGCGGTACCCCCGCTGTGCGCAAGAGGATTGCCAGCACGTCCAGCCGATGAGGTTGTCGTGCATGGCATTGTTGTACATGCTTCCGTTGGCGACAGCGGCGCCGGTGACATCGCTGTTCGCCATGCCCACCTGTTGCGCTGCGATTTTGGTCCCATCCGCCAGCAGACCACTCGAGATAACACGATTGTTGGCTGCGACGTTGTCATGCCCGGCAGCGAACTGAATGCCGTAGCTCACCGTGCCCACCACCTGGTTATCGTGAATGCTGTTGAAGGCAGGAACCTCTTGCGCGCTATCGCCGGCTTTGGCATCGGTCTTGATGCCGCCACCGGTGTAAGCATCCTGTGCGGCCTGGTAGGGATAGGCGCCCTGGATATAGGTGTCGTGGATTTCGAGCGGACGGTTGGGTGTTCCACCTGACCGGTAGACGTCGATATTATCTTCGACCAGGCTGTGGCCGGGATAATTGATGACTTCATTCCAGCCCACGTCGATACCGGGCACAGATTGCACGCTATCGAACTGGATAAAGCGCGCCTGGCTGCGGTTGGAGCCTTCTCCCGGCAAATAACCGCCGTTGCCGTCGCTGAGCAGGCCATTCAGGTTGCGCGCCCGGTTAGCGCGGATCACGATGGTCTGTTCTCCATCCCGGTTGCCCGCATACCCATGCACGATGACGCCCACCCTGCGCATTCTCAATGTAGTTGTTTTCTACATCCAGCCGCGCCGGCGAAGTGACCTCGAGGAAGGTGCCGTTCGGTTGGCCCTTTACAGCCGCATTCACGGCCACACCGAGACTGTTGCGCACGGTCAGATTGCTGCCCGCGACGGTGGTCTGCAATCAAGTTGCCCGCACTGCGAATGTGCGAGTTCTCAATGACGACCGGCGCCGTGGTCGACACCGTAACCGCCGGGGTCTTGGCATCTGTGCTCTGCCAATTCCCGGAGTAGGTGCCGCCTTCGGTGATGACGATCGGACCGCTCCAATCGACTTCGCCGATGGCGCTGCTGGCAGAGACCGAAGCTTTGGCTTCCCTGGTAGCTGCCGGAGATGATCGCTGGTCCACTGGCGAGCCCCGGCTAGCACGCCGGAAGCATTGGCCGTGATGGTGCGCGCGTCCGACGACTGCCAGCCAAAGTTTGCCGTGACGTCTTTGACCGAACCATCGCTTAAAGGTCGCGATCGCCTTCAACTGGGTTGTGCTCCCGATGGCCACCACTGGCTTGGAGGGAGTAATGGTCACCGACTGCACAGTTGCGGCGGCGGCATCGTTCCCCACTGGCACAAGGTCCTTGGCCCGGCTGCTCGACGCTTCGCTTGTATCGGTAGCAGAGCTCACTTTCGCCCTCGCCCCGGCTTTGCGATACTTCCGCTGGTGTACCTTGCCGACACTACTGCACTGGGCGCAAATCCATAGCCTGCTGGATAGCTCGTTGGATTGGCCCCTGATCCCCACATCCCGACAGCATTTCAAAGTCGCCGGCGGCTGCGAGCGATAACGTTCCGCCACTCGCATATTACAGCGCCGTACAGATCCCGCGTCGGCGTGCTGCCGTCAGTCGTGTAGCAGATCGAAGTATTGCCTAATGGTTGTGCCCCCGAGGTGTAGCCCGGATCGGTGAGTGTGACAGTAAGCGGGAAGGTCTGCGATCCACCAGATGGGGAAATAGTAGGCGCCACACTGGTTGTCGCAGATGCAGGTGGAATCTTCATTGTTCCCGACCATGCTCGACGGTGTAGGCATAGCCCCCTGCTCAGTTACGATGTAGTCCCCATCAAACCATGGTCCGCAAATGTAGTTATCGTCATAATGTCGCGGATTCGCGCCGAATCCACAGGCGATGCCCGGCACCGATGTTGGACTAGAGCCACCGCAGTCATGTGGTTATATTGCGCGCCGTTCAATCCTTGGACCATATTGTTGGATAGCTGGCCTGCGTGCCATGCGCTTCAATCCCATAGCCTATGTAGCTCGGGCATGGAGATTAGCCGGACTGTTTTGGATCAGCACGTTGTTATTGACCTTCAGATATGGGGCAGTGGCTCCATTTTCGCAACAGGCAAACGACAGGTCGAAATTGCCGAAGAACGGCACATAGGGATCGTGTTAAGTGTTGTATTCGAAATCGACCCCAGAACTTGATGCGGCTGTTCTTCCCACGCAATGCGATGCACCCCGCGAAATCGTTATACCTGGCCGTGACGTTCTGGTCGTGACGCCAGCCACCGACTGCCGCCAGAGGACGCCGCGGCTCGCAGGGATACTTGCCTCCCGGGGAAGAGGGGCATGCGAATGCCACTCCTTCTCCAATATGGACGATTTTGTTGTTCTCGAAAACTAGACCGTTTACGGAAGACACGACACGCATGGCGGTACAGTTTCCTGCCACATCCATCGACCCATTCCGATTCTCCATCGCTCCAGTCGTAGGAGTCTCGCAGGAGTTAATGTCCGCTCCGATCACGTTCCAGGTCACCGTGGTATTGGACAACATCGCATGGTGTTGTTGGATGCTCCGCCACCATCGAAACAGATCCCTGAGTGGTGCCGAGTTATTGCAGCAAGGCAAATTCGTGAATTGGTTATGGCTGATAGTGAGATTCGTGAAATGACGTCTGGACATAGATGCCGCCGGCATTTTCGAAGTGAAAGTAATCGATAGAGGTCGGCTGGCTACAGGGATTAGCGCGGCCAGAGCCGGAGTAAAGCCTGAAGATCGTAGCGCTCTCGCGGCTAAACGTCGCATTCAGGATGGCAGTCGCTGGGTTCGCCACTGGCCCAGTATAAGTAACGCCACATTGCAACGTAATTGGGGCTGTGACGTTGTAAGTGCCCGCCGCAAACACAACCAGTGCGCAACTCGGAGCGCTGGAAATTGTGCTCTGCAGCGTGCTTGTGCTCATGCTACTGTTCACGTTGATCGTGGGACCTCCGCAACCAACCGGAGCGGGCCCAATCGGTCCACCGACCGGGCCACTGTGGGATTGCTGGAGGGTTGGGATTGCTGGGAGGATTTGAGGGTGACCTACGGTGAGCGAGGCGTGTGCCGTGGCTGACGCATAGTCAGTCGTGTCGGTCGGTGAGAATACAGCCGTTAATTGTTGGCTGCCTGCAGCCAGCACGGCGCCCGCCGCCGGGTTGTACATGAAACTGCCGGGTACATTTGCTGTGGCATCCAATTGCGTCGCGCTGAGGGCGGTTCCTGTCGCAATGGGGGCTGGTGCAGCCCAGGTGATCACTGGAGTGGCTTGGTTAACTGTAAGCTGCACAGAAGCTGTAGCCGCAGTGTAGGTTTTTGTGTCCGTCGGAGTGAACGTGGCGGAAAGCTGCTGCTGCTTTCCCGCCTTGAGCACGGTGCCGGCCGCGGGTGTGTAGGCGAAGGTTCCGGGCACGTTGGCCGTCGCATTCAATTGCGTGCTGCTCAATGCTGTGCCGTATGAGATTGCCGCCGGCGCATTCCAGGTGATAGTGGGAACGTTGCTCGTACCCGCCGCACCCGCCGCGGTAATGGTGATCTGTGTCGATGCGCTCAGATTCTGAGGCGACGCCGTTGCCGCCGATGGGGATGTGCCTGCCGGCGCAACTTCAACATAGGCAGCCTGCACGGTCACCGTACCTGCCGCTTTCGCGGTAAGGCGATCCATTGCCAATCGTCGCTAGAGCAGTGTTGGACAAGTCCATTGCGTGCCCGCAGTTACATCCTGCGTTGTACCGTCGCTCAGATGGGCTACCGCTTTCAGAATTGCCGCGCCACCTACGGGCAAAGTGGAAGGCGTTGCTGTGACCGTCAGAGAATCGAGGGTCTGGGACGAGGGGTTACCACATCCTGCTATCAAAATCAAAAAACTGCACAGGAGCCCGGAACACACCTGTGGCGTGAGGGAAATACGCATCGAATGCCTCGTCAGTTGGAAATTCGAATCATCGCGGCCTGGGGAAAGGGGCCATTTCAAAGGCGCGAACGGGCTTTCGCATCTTTGAGATACGTTGGTGCCGCCGGCGAAATTTGTTGTCCTGTTGGTGCTACTATCCGCGTGTGTCCGGGGTTGCGGCAATCACACCGATTAGGTATTACGTAAGTTTGTAAATGATTGATTGCAAATGGGTTGAAAGAGAAATTTTTGCTCGACAACCGAGCATTTCGGGGCACGATAGTGTGGATTTTTCGTGGCTTCGGACGAGCCTTCGCGGAATGGGGGCTTGCTGTGGGCTTGCTGCGGAAAATCGGACAGGAATAGGGCGGGAAGGGAAGCTATGGAGGGTGGCGGAAAACAGGAAAAATCGGGCAAAGTACAGGCTGCTGCAAAACTTGGTTTTGTATCAGGGCACGACTTTACAGGCTGCGGAAAAAACTCATGTTTTGTATCAGGGCACGACTTTAGTCGTGCCGGAAGTGATTGAAAATATGCTGGGCTTTAGCCCCTGAGGGATGATTTTCTTGCAGTTTTCGAATATTTCAGCAGCCTGAAAAGTAGCCCGGAAACGTTGCGCCGGCCATGTGCCGCTCCGGGCGGAGCAGAACACAGCCGGCACCGGGTTCCAGTTAGCTAAGCGGAGGTACGGTAATTTGCTGACCGACCTGGATCTTGTTCGGATCGGAAATGTTGCTCGCCGCGGCGATGTTGGAATAATGGTTCGGAGACCCGTAAAAGCGATTGCTGATCTTAGACAGGTTATCCCCGCTCTTGACGCTGTAGCTTTGATTCGGCCCGCCGGTGGTGGCGATTTCGTGGTGCAGGTCGGAGAATTGCGGGTCAACCTGCTTGATCACATCCCATACTCGATTTGCTACCACTTGTGAAGGTACGGAACCCTTCAGGTATAGTTTTTCCCCATCCAGACTTACCGAGTCCACTTTCGCGCCTATATCGCCAAAGCCCTCAATCGTCTGGATCACGGGCGAATATTTTTGCTTCAACTGATCAAGATCTGCCATAACGTTTTCTCCTTCTTTTAGAGCGTGATTTTATTCCACAACACACAGTCGATTGAAAACCCTACGCGGCATGCGAGTCCGCGATCTTCTTCATGGCGATCGTCAATGCAGCCGCGCCCAGACTCTTGATGAGCACCGGATGCTGGGCATAGATTGCGCTTACTCGATCGATGATCGAAGGGTCTTGATTTTGGGCGTGAGAGGTAAGTGCTTCCACATCCGCGGGGCTGACGCTCGCTGCTTGCGCCGGCGTAACCGAACCGGACTGCAGCAGCGCCGCCAGCGGCGAGTTGGGAGCGCTGCCCGCGAATTGGGAAATCACTGCCGGTCCTAGTGCGGCCACGAGACCGTTTAACACCCCCGCCTGTTGCTGGTTATTCCCATTGGCGAATAGCTGCGCAGCCATCTGCGGAAATGGAGCAGTTTGGTTGGACCGAAATGCTTCCGCCAAACCACCGGCGATCGTGGTCGAGGGCACCGCCTGCGCTACCTGGTCGAAGTGTTGTTCCACACCCGGACTGTTAGCCGCATTGGCGCTTGTTCCTGAATATTGTTTGAGGAGGTCACCAATCCCTGAGAGTAAGCTCATAGCTTTTCCTTCTTTCCAGCAAAACGTGGTTTTGGTTTTAGTAGCAGGCCCGGTAATGATGCAAACTAATCCGGTCCGACGGCTTCAGGTTTGAAGGCGCGGGTCCCGTTAGGTAAGAACGACCGTCTGCTCGATCAATTTTGAGATCTGAAGACGTTCTCAACTAGCTTCAGAAGAGCTCGATGAACTGTCTCACGGTGGCCCTGCCGGAGTCTATCGGAGGGAGAATAAAGTTGGCCAGGGCGAGAGTTTTTTTGAGCAGGCGAACAATCAGCGCGGGGCCGCCGTCTTCTTCAGTTTTCTTCGCCTCTGGGGATCCTCCGGGGAGTATTTGATGAGCGGCCAGAAGGGCCCTCCCTAGGGGTGCTTGCAGGTTGGGTAGGTATTTCAACTGAGTTTGGTCTTGTATCAGGCCACGACTTTAGTCGGGCCATGCATTTCTGTCCCTGCAAAATACCTCTGGGTGCCACATACCCGCGATTTCCTGTGGACTTTATAGCACCTGTGATGGCATGTGGACTAATCTACTTGCGGACCACAAGTGGAAGTCCTGCCTTCCGGGGTACCCCGACAAACCATTCGCCGGGCACGCAGTCCCGTATATTTAACGAGTTCATCGTAGCCGCGTCTTGAGGAAGACGAGTTGACCATGCCACAGGGCCAGATTACCGGAACACGGACGCCGAAGACAGTGACCTGCAATACCCCCACAACCACCAATCAAGTGGTCTTCCCATGATCAAGAGACTGGCGCTGCTCCTGCTGGTTATCTGTCCTATGGCGGGTGCAACAACGTACAACGTCAATGCTGAACAGACTAGTTCCATGATCCAAAGAGTCATTGGCGGGGCCGCGCGCGGCGATACTGTCTCCTTCGCAGCCGGAACGTACAACATCACTAAGAGCCTCCACCTGAAGTGCGGCATCACCTACACCGGCCCGATAGCGACTCCTGCGACAGCCATCCTGAATGCGACGTTTCCCCGCGAGAGCGCTATGATCTTTAATCTTTATTCAGGTTCTGGCTGGGCTAATCCATGTACTCAGCAGACCACTATCGAATACTTCAACTTCGAAAACACGGGCGGCATTTACGTCCAGACATCGTTCACGAACATTACCATTACCCACAACCAGTTTACGAACATGGCGTGCTGTAACAACACTGCCACCGATTCAGGTATATATTTTGACGGCACCCAGGCGGCGGGCAACACGACGCAGGTCTTATCCAATGCGACCGTCACCTGGAATATATTCGGAGCCGACCAAAACTCCTGCGAGAGTCCAACTACGGGGGCTATGGAAAATTGGGACGGCTCAAAGGATGTGGCAGGAAACTGTACCGCCATGCGTCTCATGTCTTCCGTAGACGGGCTCGTCTTTGAAAACAACAGAACCGTCCATATCGGAGAAGGAGTGGCATTCGGATGCCCTTCTCCCCCCGGAGGAAAGTATCCCTGCGAGCCCGCGGCAACATCTGGCAACGGTATTGCCGGCGTCACGACCAGGAATGTCAGGGCCATGTATAACGACTTTGCCGGAGTTCATCGCATAGCCTGGGAAGAGCAGCCGCAGGCCACCTCGGGCGTCGATTTCGAATTCAACAGCTACCACGACCCTTACGTACCATTCTTTGGGACTTTCGATCTGTCCTTCGCGTGCTGCGAAAACGGAGCAAGCGCGCCCTACTTGATCGTCAACAACAACGTGCTGATTCAAAACACCCCGAACTCCCCCTGCCCCAGCTACACCGGCTATGGTATCGAAGCCCACGGGATGCGGGCTTCCTTCAGCAACAACATGGTGGAAGGCCACAACGGCGCGCAGTTTAGCAAGTTCGCAAATCCACCTTGCAGCAGCGGCCCCTTTTCGGTACCTGCTATTGCGTGGGGATTCGGGGACAATCCGCGACACTATGACAATAACTACGTCTGCGGGCCATGGTTCGATCGGCAGTCCGTCGTGACCCAGAATCCTAGCTATCCCACGCCCTCCAGCATCGCCGGAAATATTCAAAGCCCGAGCTGTTCCCCAGTGCAAAGCGCTCCCCCAACCATTGATCCCCCCAGCGGAGCCGCCAACTACCCCCTCACGGTCACCGTGACCGACCCCGGACACACGGGCGGACCGCGGCCGCAGGGCAACACTTCCATCTGGTATACGACTGATGGAAGCACTCCGGTCCCGGGTTCGGGAACCGCCAAGCAGCTATCAAGTGGTGGAAAATTCAAACTAGACGCTCCCGGAACGGTAAAAGCGGTTGGGATGTGGGGAAGCGGCGCCAACCCCACAAGCTACCCGCGCGGCTACGGATTTGTCCCCAGCGAAGTGCGGAGCGCACACTATGGAGTATCTGCACCAGCCAATCGGCGGTGACCGAGGTACCCAGTAGTGGTAACCCGGATGACCCGGATTGGGGTCCTCGCGGTGGCCGAAACTGTTGACAGCCCGGGTCGAGGCCGGTAGATTACGGGGAGTAGGAGTTTGAGATTTAGTGATTGACCAGGCTCTGTCTGCCTGGCCATAGCAGCCCTGTAACCCCCACAGAGGCCTCGGAATCTACTGATTCGCGCTCCATTTCGGACAATGTAATTGACAGCTGAAATTGGGCTCGATTCCGCCGCGAGTCTCAACAGCGGACGGGAAACCGCCTGGTGGAAGGAATGTCGGCGCAGCCCAATGGCGAGGCCGGCACTGGAGATTACGGATGAGTGTTACCCAAGCCGCGCCGGAGATGACCAGATTTCGTGATTGGGATGCATGGTCCAAGTATCTGCTGCTATTCCTCTTGGGCTTTTGCCTTACCGGCCGCAGCTTCTCTTACCTTGGTATTCCTCCGGCAAAGCTCTTCATCGGCGACCTGACCCTGGCCGCATTTATCCTTTTGCGCCCGCGTCAACTCTTTGATCGCTGGTTTTCAGCTCTCACCAAGGGTGGTCCAATTGCACCATTCGGTTGGGTCTTGCTGATTTCCATCGCTTATGGAATTTTCGAGACCATCCGCGGAATTCTCGTTGGGTTTTCGCCCCTCGTCGCCTTTCAGAACCTGGTTTTCAATATCTATCCAATGTACTTTTTCCTCGGCCTGTGGGTCGGTGCTCGCAGGCCCGAGCTCATGCGCAGGTTGATACAGCTCTATGCCTGGGGTCTCTGCATCTACGGCCCACTTTATTTCCTCGTTCTAAATAAAGTTACCCTCACCATGCCCGGATCCGATAACGTAGAGGTTTTTGGTCAGGCTGGTGGCGGCGCTTTCGTTATCCTCGGGTTACTGTGTTTCGAATCAAAACTGGCCCGCTACTGGCTTCCAATCACTGTGGGCGCCATGATATTCCTGGCAGGCCAGGTCCGCTCCGACTGGTTCGGCGCGGCTTTGTCTTTTATG
The DNA here is from genome assembly GCA_963717225.1 of uncultured Acidobacteriaceae bacterium. Taxonomy (GTDB): domain Bacteria; phylum Acidobacteriota; class Terriglobia; order Terriglobales; family Acidobacteriaceae; genus PALSA-350. The sequence continues at coordinate 1,696,038 of CAVQWB010000019.1, forward strand.
ATCTGGGGCGTTCTGGAAAAGAAGATGAAGCCCGTTGCCATGTTCTTTCTCGGGCTTGTCGCGCTACTGCTTCTTGGCGCCGTCTTTGATGTAAACCTTCCTTCTCCAGCAAGCCGCGGAGGCGCCATATCCTCCCGCGAGATCCTTGCCCGCGGGCTGTCAGTGATCAACCCCGAGATGGCGAAAGACTATACCGGCTCGGAAGACACCGCTACCTACGCAGGCACGATTTCCTGGAGAGAAAACTGGTGGCACGCGATCTGGAACAATTCTCAGGAAAACACGACGAATTTCATCATTGGGCCCGGCTACGGATTCCTGTTAAGAAATCTCGTCTCCTATTTGAGAGGGATGGACCTCCGAACACCGCACAACATCTTCTACTTTGCCCTTGGCTATAGCGGTTGGGCCGGTGTCTGCATATTCTTCGCCCTCCAGATTTCCTGCTTTATGATGCTGTGGCGTTTGTATCGAGTGACCGGCCAAGCCTTCGGACTCGCGGCTTGGGCTTCAACCCTGTTCGCAGCATTCTTTGGCAATGTGCTTGAAACCCCAAGCGGCGCTATCCCGCTCTACATCATGATCGGATTGCTGGTTGCGCCGGTCGTTTCCCTCGTCGCTCACCCTGTACGGCGTCCGATGCACTCTTTAGGCGACGAGTCCCCAGAACTTGCCGCCGTTAACGGTTTTGACGAGGCTTATGCCCGGGAGTAGGGAAAGTTGTTGTCGTCGAGAATCTGCCGGCCGTGAAAAATGTGATGAGAGCCGGCGTGTCTCGCCGCCTTTAATTCGCCGGTTCCCGGAGCTCCTGTGGATTTGTGAGCGATCATCGGAATTTGCCAGGCAAAGTGGTCCCTCGGTTTTCGGCTAAGGAGCAGATACCCGCACCATGAAGATACTCATAGTTGGCCATCCGTGCGGTCCCGGGCTAGGCTCGGAACCCGGAAACACATGGAATTGGGCGTGGTACTTGTCCCGCACAAATCAGGTCTGGGTCATCGCTCACCCCGAATACAAAGATCGAGTTGACAAGTTTCTTGCAGCGCAGCCAAACGAACGCCTGAACTTCATTTGGGTTACTCCTAAAAGCCGGTTTGACTATTGGACCCCCGGTCGGAATCAGGAACTGGGTATTCGCATCCACTATTTGTTCTGGATAAGGGAGGCCTACCGGCAGGCAGCTGCTCTTTACAAAGAGGTGCAGTTCGACATCGTGCATCATGTCAGCTGGTCCACGATTGCCATCCCACCACCTTTTTGGAGGCTACCTGCAGTCGCTGTTTGGGGCCCGGTTGGCGGGGGGCAGACCTTCCCCTCGGCCTTCGGCTCGCTTCTTGGCCGTAACCGGTTCAAGGAGACTTTAAGAAGCCTGAACGTGAAGCTGATGCCATTTGCGCCAAAGTTGCACCGAAGCCTGGCTAGCGCCAACCTGGTGTTGGTGTCTAACTATGAGACTAAGAACCTGCTCGAGCGTGCAGGTGCAAAACGGGTTGAGTTTTTTCTGGACTGCGGCATAGAACGCCGTCTCACCGTAGCCAGGCCAAAAACGGATGACAAGCAGATCAGGCTGCTCTGGGCCGGTCGCCTCCTGCCAACGAAAGGTCTGGCCATGGCTTTGCGCGCACTGGCCAAATGCCGGTACAGTGAAATTCGCCTCCTGGTGGCCGGGTCTGGATCTGAACAGACCGAAATGGAGAGCCTGACCCGGTCACTGGGGTTGTCCAACCGCGTAGAGTTTCTGGGGCGTGTTCCGCACGAATCGATGGCGGCTCTTTTTCAGAGTTGTGACGCATTTGTATTCACCTCCTTACGCGACAGTTTCGGATCGGTAGTCCTGGAGGCCATGTCGAACGGACTTCCGGTCATTACTCTCAATCATCAGGGAATGAGAGCGTTTGTTCCCGATGAGGCGTCTATCAAGGTGCCGGTTGAGTCCCCCGAACAAGTGATCAACGATCTGACGCTCGCATTTGAGGCTTTCGGCTCCAGTCCCGAACGACGGCTCGCGATGTCACGTGCGGCGCTTGCCTTTGCAGAGAAGCAGATCTGGACGCATCGTGCTGAGACGATGAACAAGCTCTATGCAGAGATGACGAAGGGGACGACAGGTGAAATGACCGAGGTTGTTTCCGGCGTTCCCACGCATCGGTCGGCGTAAAACAAATCTGACGTCGCAGTGGTAGTTTTTTCGTGGCAGGCCTTCACCCGACGGAACTCCATTTCCAAGTTTCTGTCCTGACCTGGATCGCTGGGTGCCCCATACCCCGGATTTCCTGCACGCTGCACTGAAGAGGTCCGCGTGTGCGCCTTTCATTGAGGAAAGGCGCGCGGAGTCTCTACATTTCAGGAACGAAGGGTAGGTATTTCAACTGAGTTTGGTTTTGTATCAGGGCACGACTTTAGTCGGGCCATAAAGGGTTGAAAGAGAATCGGGCTTTAGAGTGTGCGTGAGAACCAATTCCAAGTCACCGCGCTCATGCTTTGTATCAGGGCACGGCTTCAGCCGTGCCGCAATGGTTGGGTCTGATGAGGGCTTTAGCCCCTGGGCTGTGTCTTCCCTTTTTGAAGGGCACCGGCTTCAGCCCGTACATAAAAGAAACAAAACGATGGGCTCCTATGCTTTTATGACCGCTTTATTATCTCTTTCCGTGTAACGTCACCGTCACGATGCCGTATCGGGCAGCGCGGTCTTTGCTCAAGCCGGGGGCAGCGCTTCGCCATTCTGTCCTTTGTCTGTTACGAATCCGGCCCGAGCCGCTACAGGCTTCCCATGCCGAATTTGCACTCAGTTCCGCAGCGACCGCTGAGCTCCTCTGTCCTGGCAAATGCCGGAGGAAAATCGGACGGGTGGCCCATGTTCGCCCCACCTGCCCCGGCGTGCCGTGGGGCGTAAATGGGCGGAAAAAGATGGGCGACCCGGATTTCCTGCCACGGGGCGCCACCAACACGCGCGTGTGCGGTCCCGGCCAGCCGGGACTGCATGAAGTTCGCCAACGCCATCACGTTCGACAGGAAATCCGGGGGAAGCCCTACGATCGCTTTTTCCATCCGACCAGGGACTGCTGGCATAATCGAACTCTCGGCCCGCACCCGCGAAAACGGCTTAAGCATTCGCGGTTCTCGACTCTGTTTGCGGTCCTCTTTGGTAAAACGCTTGAACCCCAACTGGCGCTATTCCGATTTATTGCATGATGCGATTGATCTTCGTGCCGATAATTCGCGTGATGAAGATCCTTATAGTTGGCCATGCGTGCAGTCCGGAACTAGGATCCGAGCCCGGGTTTACGTGGAACTGGGCGTGGTATTTGTCCCGCACCCACCAGGTGTGGGTGATTGCTCATCCTGAGTACAAAGATCGAGTGGACAGGTTTCTCGCAGCCCATCCAAACGAACGCCTCCACTTCATTTGGGCTACTCCGCAAAGCCGGCTTGACTATTGGACCCCGGGCCGAGATCAGGAGCGGGGTATTCGCTTCCACTATTGGCTTTGGATCAAAGAGGCGTACCGGCAGGCGGCTCGCCTTTACAAACAGGTACACTTCGACATCGTTCACCACGTCAGCTGGTCCACGATTGCAGTACCACCCCCCTTCTGGAAACTACCGGTAGCGGCGGTTTGGGGCCCGGTTGGCGGGGGGCAGTCCTTCCCCCTGGCCTTCGTTGCGCATCTGCGCTATCACCGGCTCAAAGAGGCTTTAAGAAGCCTGAACCTGATGCTGCTTCCATTGGCGCCGAAGTTGCACCGAAGTCTGCGCAGCGCCGACCTGGTGTTGGCGACCAACTATGAGACCAAGAACCTGCTCGAGCGGGCGGGCGCAAAACGGGTTGATTTCTTTCTGGACTGCGGCATAGACCGCCATCTCAACACACCCTCCCCAAGAATCGCAAACAGGCAGCTCACACTGCTCTGGGCCGGCCGGCTTGAGCCCCAAAAAGGGTTGGTCATCGCCTTGCGTGCCCTCGCCGAATGCAAGTACCGCGAAATTCGCTTCCTGGTGGCCGGCTCCGGAATTGAGCAGACCGAGATGGAGAGCCTGACCCGCTCACTGGGTTTGTCCGATCGCGTAGAGTTCCTGGGGTGGGTTCCGCACGAAACAATGACCACTCTTTTTCAGAGTTGTGACGGATTTGTATTCACCTCTTTACGGGATAGTTTCGGATCCGTGATCCTCGAAGCCATGTCGAACGGACTTCCGGTCATTGCTCTCAATCATCAGGGAGTGAGAGCGTTTGTTCCCGAGGATGCTTCCATCAAAGTGTCAGTCGTGTCCCCCGAACAGGTCATCCACGACCTGGCCTGCGCGTTTGAGGCTTTTGCAGAGAATCCGGAACGGCGACCGGAGATGTCACGTGCGGCGCTTGCCTTTGCAGAGGGGCAAACATGGACGCGTCGGGTTGAGATGATGAATAAGCTGTATGCGGAGGTGATGAACCGGGCGACAGGTCACGAGACCGAGGTTGTTCCGGGCATTCCTACACATCGGTCGGCGTAGAACCTGATGAACGAGACGCTGCAGTTGTAGTACCTTCCGGTCCACGCATTCGGGTCAAACTTGGGGTTGCCTGGATTCATTTTCTTCGCGGGATTTGGTAACCGGGTAAACTGCACAGAGAATGGTGCAGGAAGAGGCTGATTTCACACTCCTGGAAGGGCGCCAGGTTCTCTCCCATTGGTAACGCACAATAGAGTCTTGCACGGGCATATGAAGTGTTGACACCGCCTACGGCTGCGGTTAGATTACGTGATGTAGGTACTGCAAGACCGGCGACGGTTGACGTCAAAAAGACTAAATCCGTTGATCAGCCCCTTACCCCCCTATAGTGGCGGTCTTTCGAATACAATTAAGAATGCAATGGGTTCGGTCCGTGTGACTGAGATGGCGAAGCTTTGAAATGCCGCCGAACGCCCTTGCTGATGTGAAGGAATCGGGCCCGATTTGGGCATGTCGCAAGTTGGCGCGGTCCCCGGATGCGGATTTCATTGACACGTTCCGACGGGGTATAGCACCATTTAGTTGGACTGTTATCAGAAGCGGTTTGACATTTCGGCAGCGATTTTCCGATAGAAGTCAAACAGGTCCTGTGACTGAGATGGCGGAAGCCCGTCTGGTCGGTTAAAGGATTGAAAACAATTTAACAAATCAAAGTTTCGCATCGCCCCCCTCGAAGCGAAGTGAGATCCCATCGGGAAATTGCAGCAGGCAAGCTCACTCTTGTAACGGAGATACGCATGTATCGCACTCTAGGGTCCGACGAGTCAAACGAATGGTTTGCCTTCCGCGTTCGTCCTCGGCACGAGAAACAAGTTTCGATTGCCCTGCGCGAAAAAGGCTTTGCTGAGTTTTTGCCACTGTACAAGTCCAAAAGACAGTGGGCCGACCGGACCAAAGTGGTCGAGATGCCGCTGTTCCCTGGCTATATTTTTTGCTCTACCAAACGATCTTCGATCGTGCCCGTTCTCATGACCAGCGGGGTGATCGATGTGGTCCGCGCGGGAACTAACCCTCTGCCCGCGGACAAAGCAGAGATCGAGGCGCTGCAGCAAACCGTGAGCGTCGATGTGCCGCTGGAGGCTTGGCCATACACTGAGGTCGGCGAGGCGGGTTCGTTTTCCATTCTGCGTGGTCCCTTGGCGGGGCTGACCGGAATACTGGTCGAAGTCCGCCGTTCGCAGCGGTTGATCCTTTCGGTCAATCTTCTCCGCCGCTCGGTGCTGGTCGAAGTACACCCGGAATGGGTGACGCCCTATGCTCCAGAGGCGTTGGAGCGCAGGATGGCGTAGTTGTTACCTTGCAGTACTTTTGTGTCTTCTGTCTATCCCGTTATTTGGTTCTCCCGTAGTAAGGTACGGCCCGGTGTGTCCTCTAGTGCTGGTTTCGTACGTCCCCCTTGCCGTCCCTTGAATTGGTCCCCCCCGAGTGTTAAATCGATTCGTGTCCCAATGACGCTCTTTTCGGAGCACGTCCCCGCCGGAGGTATTTCTCGGCGGGATCCCAAGCTACAAACGGTGAGTGAATCTATGCGTAAGTCTCCAGCCAAGACGATTCTGTTTTCTCTTTGTGTTCCATCCATGTTGCTTGTTCCGGTCTTAGCCCAGAGCGTCGCAGCTGTGGATGGTCGCGTGGATAGTCGCGTGAATGCCCCGTCGAATAGCCCGGCCGTTTCTACGGCCGCGTTTACACCGACTACGCCACCGCCGGCCTCAACTAATTCGACCAGCTATGTACTCGGTCCGGAAGATCAGATCACTGTTCGTGTATTTGCCGCGGACGATATTCCCGACAAGCCGGTGCAGATCGACAATGACGGCACGGTTACTCTGCCCATGATCGGGCACGTCCATGCTGCTGGCTTGACCGTGGAGCAATTCCAGGCCAACCTGGTGACCGCCTACAAGAAATATTTCAAAGATCCGCAAGTCAGCGTGCAGGTGAACGATTTCCGCAGTCAACCCGTATCGGTAGCCGGCAACGTGAACGCCCCGGGTGTCGTGCAGCTGAAGGGAAATCGCAACCTCATGGAAGTGATCGGGCAGGCCGGCGGTTTGCGCGTCGATGCCGGTGACAGTGTGCTGATCACCCGTAACCTGAGCGAAGGGCCCATTCCGGTGGCCGGTGCGTTCACCGATCCCTCGGGCAAGTATTCGGTCGCCCACATCGACATACGCGCAGTGATGAGTGGCAAGGACCCAGAGGGCAACATCATGATCAAGCCCCATGACGTTGTTACGGTTCCCCGGGCGCGCATGATCTACGTCCTGGGCAGTGTCGGCAAGCCCGGTGGCTATGTCCTTCAAGACAACGAGACCATGTCCATCTCCCAGGCGGTCGCCCTTGCAGGCGGATGGTCCACGACCGCAGGAATTGCGGGTGCCAAGGTTCTGCGTGCCGCCGGTGGCCCAGAGCGCGAGCAGATTCCCGCGAACCTGAAAAAAATCATGGAAAACAAATCGCCCGACCTGATGCTGAAGCCCGATGACATCCTGTATGTCCCCAACAGTGTGGGTAAACAGATTGGATTGCGTGGCATTGAAACAGCCATCTCGGTCGGTACAGGCCTTGCTATCTGGCGCTAGCCGTTTCCATTCCAAATTCCAGGTATGGCCTCATGGCGAGACCCCCGAATCGAGGGGGGCCATACTTTCTCTAAAGCGAACTACACCGTGAATTGAGATCGGTTCCATCGAACGCGATCAAATCCGAAAGGACTACAAAAAGATGACTCCGACCCAACAGATCATTCCCGGACCTCGCTCGCCCGAAGGCCGGAACGCAGGCCGCGGCAGTGCCATAGAACTGTCGCGTCCGATGGGGATCAATCGGCCCCAACCAGAAGCCTCCGTCAATTACCCGGCGCTGATTCGCCGCCATCGCAACGCGATCGCCCTCATCATGGGCGGTACGCTTCTGCTCAGCGTGCTGTATACCCTGGTTGCGCACAAGGTCTATAAATCGGAAGTCATTCTGGAAGTGACTGGGATCAACCAGGACTTCATGAATGCCAAAAGCGTCGATCCTACTTCCAACCAGATTACCGGCGACGAGTACATCGAGACCCAAACCAAGCTTTTGAAGAGCCCGCCGGTTGTCCAGCGGACAGCACAGATCCTGGGCCCCAAAGTTCCCGGCGCTATCGCGGCCAGCCAGGGCATCGTCGGCACCCTTCGCAGCTGGGTCGGCGATCCCGCTGCCGCCACCCCGGCAGAGGGTGAAGGCGTGGTTTTGAAGATGCTCGACGCCGCCAAGGTCAAGGTGGATGGAACTTCAGATCTGATCTCATTGACCGTTCTTGGTCCTGAAGCACAGCTGACCGCAGATACCGCCAACACCCTGACCCAACAGTTCATCGAACAAGCTCAGGATGCCCGCGGCGATGTTGCCGGGAGCACGAACAAGTTTCTGACTGTGCAGTTAGCAGACGCCCGCAAGAAACTGCAGGATGCTGAAAACGATCTGCAGAATTATGCCCGCCAGACCGGCATCGTCATCCCCAGCGATTCCCAGGAGAGTGTTGCAGCAGACAAACTGCGGCAGATTCAAACTGACTTGGCCAAGGCAGAAGCAGACGAAGCGGATACCAAAGCGCAGGTCGAAACTTCGAAAACCAGCCCTGCGGAGGCCATGCCCCAGGTCCTGGATGATCCGACGTTGCGGGACAATCGGGCCAGGCTGGCCGACCTTCGCCGTCAGCTTTCCGATCTGAGTGTGACGCTGACGCCGGCGAATTACAAGATTCAGCAGTTAAACGCCCAGATCGCGGATCTGGAACAACAGTCTTCCCAACATCGCGCCAACATCATTCACCGCCTTGGGGTGCAGAACTCAGAAACGGCGCGCCGCAAGCAGCTGTTGAGCCAGGCCTATCAGCAGCAGCTGGGCGTAGTCTCCGACCAGTCGGTCAAAGAGGTGCGTTACAACATTCTGAAAAAGGAAGTGGATGCCAGCCGCGACATTTACCAGTCCATGATGCAGCGGGTAAAAGAAGCGAGCATCGTTGCTGCGCTGAAATCGAGCGACGTGCGCGTAGTCAGTCCCGCGCTCCCGGCCAAATCCACCTACTTGCCCAGTTTGCCCCTGAACCTGGGTTTGGGATTGCTCTTGGGTATTGCCTTCACCACCTGCTACGTCCTGGTGCGGGAGCGCAACGATGCCAGCTTGCGTTCGCCTGGCCAGAGCGTCAAGCACCTCAATGTGCCTGAGCTGGCTGTGATTCCCTCGGCGCGCATTGGCAACAGCGAGCGCATTCCGCTCACCCTGCGCAATTTGAACGGGGCCACCGCCGCGCTCGAGGCGAAGAACGGATTGTTGGCAGGCTCGGCGGCCGTCGACAAAGAGATGGTGCAATGGTGCCAGGACGAAACCATGATGGCGGATGCCTATCGGTCCGCGATCACGTCGATTCTTCTCAGCCGCGTGAACGGAGTCAGTCCCCGGGTCATTCTGGTGACCAGTCCCCGCCCCAAGGCAGGCAAGACGACCACGGTTGCCAATCTTGGTATCAGCCTGGCAGAAATCGGACGGCGAGTGCTCCTGATCGATGGCGACCTTCGGCGGCCACGTCTGGGTAAGCTCTTCGGATTGCAATTTGCCACTGGCTTGAGCGATGCGCTGCTGGCCGAGGGCAATGGAACGATCACTCTGGAATCGGTGATCCGCCCCAGCACCGTCCCCGGGCTTTATGTGTTGCCCGGTGGATCGGAGCCTGCCAACATCTCCAAGCTTCTTCATTCAACGTATCTGGATAGTCTGATCGAGTTGGCGCGGTCGGAGTATGACTTCGTGCTCATCGACTCTCCGCCAATGATGGGTATGGCCGATGCGCGGCTTCTGAGCCGCAACGCCGATGGTGTGATTCTGATCAGTCGCGCCGGAGAGACCAGCCCGGAGCAATTGGGCGAAGCCAGAGAGCGGCTGGCCGATGATGGCACTCCGGTCATTGGCACCATCCTGAATGGCTGCGATCTTCGTATCGAAGATCCATCCTACGTTAACCACTACAACAGCTACGCCGGCGTAGCACGCGGCTAATGCATTTTCACTTCTGGTGTATACAAAGCAACCACTTCCGACGCGGCTTTTCCTCAGGAAAAGACGCACATCGCTGTAGCTTCCCGGGCAGAGTAGAAGTGAAAATGCTCTAAAAGCTACAACCACGGCTCACGATCTTTGTGAGAACCGGTAAGTTGGAAATTGATTTAATACCTTAAAGTTGGCTTACGAGCACCTTCGTAAGCAGTCCGCGCGCACGGAATCCCCCCCGCCGCGCTGCATCGGCTGCATAGACCAACTGCAAACTACAAGGGAACAAAGACACCGGCGAACGTTCACCAGGGATTGGCTTTCAAGTCGCAACCAGGTCGAGCTTTCGTGAATTTAAAGAGTGTCTGCGTTAGCCAATGTTCCCTCTTCTATCGCCTTTCTCCTGCGACGGTGGCTGCAAAGGGCCCCTGTTGATCTGTTTCCACGGCCAGGAAAAGGCTTGACTGCTTTCGTAAAAGGAACGCTTCCCGCGCAATCGGCGGGGGGCGATGGGGAGAATCGCTGTCATGCATGTACGGAATCTGCGCTTTTATCAGACCATGCAATTCGTACTGGATCTACTCGCGGTGTCAGTTGCCTGGAGCTGCACCATTCAGATGCGGGTGCTGTTGAATCCATTGGCTACCGAACGAGTCAGCTGGACCTATGCTTCGATCTGGGCGCCCTCATTGATGATGATCCTGGTGTTGTGGATCGTCATGGCGTGGCGGCTCGGGTTCTATCGCGTTGAAGGTCGTATCCGTCTCTGGAACAGCATCATTAATGCGGCCGAAGGCGCGCTGCTAGCCAGCTGCATTATCGTCATCGTCACTTTCTTCTCCCGCGAACTTGGCACCGACGTTTCGCGCGCATTCTTCATGATCTTCGCGCCCCTCAGCTTTTTTAGCTTAGGCTTGGCGCGGTGCGTCAGCTTGGTCACGGCTATGGCGGCGGAACGGCATTGGCCATCGCCTATCCGGGCGGCACTCCTTGGAGACGGTCCTCACGCGGGTCGCCTGGTCGCGCTCATGAACACAGCCAATGTCGCCAACGTAATCAAGGGCGTAATTCTCCCCGAAGGCCACACTGCGGAGGGCTTGTCACTGCCGATGCCGATTCTGGGATCGACTGGACAGCTGGCCGAAGTAATCAATCGCGAACACCTCAATCGCATCATTCTTCTCAATGGCTCGATCTCACGAGACGAACTGGACGAATGCAATAAGGTGTTCAAGCGCATGGGTGTCATCGTCAATTGCACGGTTGACTTTGCCCCGGAACCGGGCCGAATCAATGTGGTGAACCAATACGGTTTGCCGCTGGTCGAGTTGCGGCCCATGGCGTTTACCAAAGGTCAGGAGTTTGTCAAGCGGGCCTTTGACATCGTAGCCTCGGCGATTGCGCTCATCTTTCTCGCCCCCACCTTATTGGTGATCGCGGCGTTGGTGAAGTTCACTTCAGAGGGACCCGTCCTTTATAAGGCGCCCCGCGTGGGTAGGGGCGGCCGTCACTTCATGTTCCTCAAGTTTCGCTCCATGTACACCAACATGGATCGCAGCCACGTGGCCCATGCCAATGAAAAACAGGGTCATATTTTCAAGATGAAACAGGATCCGCGCGTGACCCCGATTGGACGCTTCATTCGGCGCTATAGCCTGGATGAGTTGCCACAACTGATCAATGTGATGCGTGGGGAGATGAGCCTGGTAGGACCGCGGCCGTTGCCGGCGGCCGACATGGGACCGGACGGAATGAGCCGGGAATTCGCCGATTGGTCTGAAGGACGGGCCGCCGTGTATCCCGGCATTACCGGCCTGTGGCAAGTGAATGGCCGCAGTGAACTGCCGTTTGAAGAGATGGTGCGGCTCGACCTGCAATACATCCGCGAATGGTCGTTGCTGCTGGACATCAAAATCATTCTGGCAACGCCCGGTCTGGTGGTAAAGGGCGTAGGAGCTTACTGAAACCGGTGTCAAACACTGGTTTCACAGGCTGCGGAAAAACTCATGTCCCCCCCCCCCCCTTTGTATCAGGGCACGGCTTCAGCCGTGCCGCAATGGTTGGGTCTGATGAGGGCTTTAGCCCCTGGGCTGTGTCTTCCCTTTTTGAAGGGCACCGGCTTCAGCCCGTACATAAAAGAAACAATACGCTGGGCTTTAGCCCCTGAGGTACGGCTTTCCTACCCAACGGCGAGTTTTTCCGCAGCCTCCCGTGAGGGAAATCAGTAACTTGCGTTCATCAGAGTCACCAAAGAAGCAGGCCTATATCTCCTGGGCTACCAGACACAATCAGAACAGTCCCGAAGGGAAGGCTGAACCAAATTTTGCTCCTGTGATTTTCTTGACGGCGAGCCCTCTCACCGAGTTTTTGCCTATGCCTATTGTGGAAAGTAAAACTGAACTGCATCCGATCGAGCTTCGCCCTCTATCGCCGCAACCATTGGTTTCGATCCTGGTGTCGAATTACAACTATGCCTGCTACATAGGCGAAACGATCGAGAGCGCGCTCAACCAGACGTATTCCAACATCGAACTCATCATCTGCGACGACGGTTCGACGGATGATTCGGTCCGCATCATAGAGGACTATCAACGCAAAGATCCGCGGTTGCAGTTGATCCGCAAAGCAAACGGAGGGCAGGCGTCGGGTTTCAATGCAGCGTTCGCTGCCAGCCGAGGTGAACTTCTCGCGCTGCTCGACTCCGACGATTGTTTTCTGCCGCACAAAATCGAGAAGATTGTCGCTGATTTTCAGGCGCATCCCGACGCTGGTTTTGGTCTCCATCGCGTGATCCGCATGAGCGCGGACCGCCGCCGCCAGGGAGTATGGCCCATGTCGGCCCCGTTACCGTGCGGTTGGTATGGTTCCAGCCTGCTGCAGGATGGCGGCATATTGCCTTACATGCCTCCGACGTCGGGCTTGAGCTTTCATCGCGACATAGCCGAGCGGATGTTCCCGCTTTCCACCGAGCCCATACTGGTAGGCTGTCCGGATCAGCTGATTACCCGGCTCGCTCCGCTGCTCACCAAGGTGACTCGTGAAGACGAAGCCTTATCCGAGTATCGTTTGCACGGCGGAAACAACTACGGACCGGACCGTGTGTCCGCGGCCTCGTTTAAACGCGAATTGGATTATTGTGAGGTCCTCTGGAAAGCTCAAAAGCGCTTTCTGACGACCATGGACCCCGAACTCGGGCTGGAGCTTCAGCCGCTTGACCGCAATGGGTATATTGCCTTCGCAAGTTATATCCACGCCCGTCTGAGCAGAGATCCCGATCAGCGGCGATATTACGACCGCTATATCGCACGCCTCATCATCGGGCCGGGCGCCAAGCATGTGTGGTTTTGGAAGCTTTCCATTTACTTGCCATACCGGGTATTCGAATTCGCCATCAATCTCTTAGTTCGGCAAAGTTGGATCAAACAATTGATTTCACGCTTAAAAAAAATGTCCTGACAATAGATCGCATGAGCAATTTGCTACATTTGCGGTTCTTCTTTTCCGGCGGCCTTCTCCCGCCGCCAAAGCATCCCAGATCGGAGCACCAGTCAATGAGCACTAAGCCTCTCGTCAGTATCGGGCTCTTTCTTTACAACGGGGATCGATTTCTGGAAGCCGCCATCGAATCCTTCCTCAATCAAACCTTTAGAGATTTCGAACTCATCATTTCCGACAACTGCTCTACCGATAAGAGCGATGAGATCTGCCGGCGCTATGCAGCTCAGGATTCCCGCATTCGCTACTACCGCAACGAGCGCAATATGGGCGCGGGGTGGAATGTTCGCCGGGTCTACGAGCTGGCTACCGGAAAATATTTTAAGCAGGCCGCCCACGACGACATGATTCAGCCCGACTACCTCCGCCAGTGCGTGGATGCACTCGAGGCCGATGAATCCCTCGTTCTTGCCCATAGCTTGACCCGGGTCATCGACGAGAACGGCCAGTTCGTCGAGAACTACGATGACGGATTGCGTACCAGTTCGCTCGACCCGGTGGTGCGGGCACGAGACCTGCTCCTCAAAGGTCACAGATGCTATCCCATCTTCGGCCTCATCCGCCTCGACGCGCTCCACAAACTACCGCCCCAGGGCAGCTATGCCCACAGTGACCGAGTGCTTCTGTTACAGCTGGGCTTGCTTGGACGTTACTCCGAGATTCCTGAGTATCTCTTCATCAGCACCCGCCATTCGGGTCAGTCAGTCTGGACTTTCCCGGAAAGAACCAAGGCCAAAGGATTTCGCCTGACCCGCCGCTGCGGTACGCTGCCGGCAATGGAGTGGTGGGATCCGACTAAGGCGCGCAAGATCGTATTCCCGGAGTGGAACGTGGCCAGGGAGTTTTTCCTCTCCGTAGTTCATTCGCCACTGACACCATGGCAAAAGCTGAGATGTTACGGCCTGGTTGGACGGTGGGTGGTGAAATATCACCGCCGCATGGCTAAGGATGTTCTGGTAGCCGCCGATCAGGTGCTGTTCAATTTCCAAAACAGGCATGCTATGGCAGCCAAGCCCCCCCAAACTGCCGATGCATCCACCAAAATAGGCTCTCTCGATCTAAATACCAGTGGAGGTGAATCTTTATGAAGGTTGCAATTCTTGCAGGGGGGTTGGGATCGCGTCTCGCCGAAGAGACAGAACTGAAGCCGAAGCCCATGGTCGAGATTGGCGGCAAGCCAATTCTCTGGCACATCATGATGCACTATGCCCATTACGGGCTCGATGAATTCGCGATCGCGCTGGGCTACAAGGGCGAAGTCATCAAGAAATACATGCTGGACTATTGCTCGCTGAACCGGGATCTGAGCGTGTCGCTCAAGACCGGCAAAGTCAAGATGAATGGCGGAGTCGTTCCCGATTGGACGGTCGACTTGGTCGATACCGGCATGAAGACTCAGACCGGCGGCCGCATCAAGCGGTTGGCGCCTTATCTGGGCAACGAAACCTTCATGCTCACCTGGGGTGATGGAGTATCCGACATCAACCTGAATGACTTGCTTGCCTTTCATCGCTCTCATGGGAAGCTCGCCACGCTGACCGCAGTCAGACCGACCGCGCGCTTCGGTCACCTCGAAATGGACGGCAATCAGATCACCGAATTTTCTGAAAAGCCGCAAACCAAGGAAGGCTGGATCAACGGAGCGTTTTTCGTACTTGAGCCGGAGGTCTTTGACTTCATCGACGGTGACAGTACCCACTTTGAGAAGGAACCACTTGAGCGCCTGGCGGGCGAAGGCCAACTAATGGCGTATCGACACACCGGCTTCTGGCAGTGTATGGATACTATTCGCGAGAAGAAGATCCTGGAGACGTATTGGGAATCGGGCAACGCACCATGGCAAACTTGGGAGGATACGAATGCGAGTATTAGTAACGGGCCACGCGGGGTACATCGGAACGGTTTTAGTACCAATGTTGTTGCAGGCCGGGCATGAAGTAGTTGGGCTCGATACCGATCTTTTCGAGCGCAGCACCTTCAGCGATGGGATCGCACAGATCCCCGAGATCCGCAAGGACGTTCGCGATGCAACCCTGTCTGATGTCAAAGGCTTCGATGCCATTCTGCATCTTGCGGGTCTTTCGAACGATCCCCTGGGCGACCTGAATCCGGGTCTGACCTTCGAGATCAACCACCAGGCATCCGTCAAGCTGGCCAAGTTGGCGAAGCAGGCCGGGGTCCAGAGGTTTATCTTCTCCTCTTCCTGCAGCAACTACGGCGCCGGCGGCGACGACCTGCTGGATGAGCACTCTGCCTTCAACCCAGTCACCCCCTACGGTACTTCCAAGGTCATGGTGGAGCAGGACGTTGCCAAGCTGGCAGATAACAACTTCAGCCCAACGTTTCTCCGCAATGCCACCGCCTTCGGTGTTTCGCCCCGGTTGCGCTTTGACCTCGTGCTGAACAACCTCGTGGCCTGGGCTTACGCCACCGGCCGGGTGTACATCAAGAGCGATGGGACTCCCTGGAGACCGATCGTGCACATCGCTGACATCTCGCGGGCCTTTATCGCCGCGATGCATGCTCCGATTGACCTGGTCCACAACGAAGCGTTCAATGTCGGACGCAACGAAGACAACTACCGCATTTACGAGCTGGCCGACATCGTCAAGGAGACGGTGCCGAACACCGTGATTGAATACGCAGCCGATGCCGGGCCCGATAAGCGCTGCTATCGCGTGGATTGCAGCAAGATCCGCAAAGTGCTGCCGGAGTTCCAACCCGCCTGGGATGCTCGCAAGGGCGCGGTTGAACTGCACGAAACCTACAAGAAGATCGGTCTCGTCTTGGAAGACTTCGAGGGACCGCGCTTCAAACGCATCGCCCATATTCGGAAGCTGATCGAGGAAGGGATTCTCGACTCATCTCTGCGTTGGACCAACCAGCAAGCGACCGCCCCCGTAGTCGCAGGAGCCGCTACGGTATGACCCAAGCCACCTTTCATTGCCGCGCCTGCAATTCTTCGCAGTGCATTCCAATCCTTTCTTTCGGAACCACTCCGCTTGCGGATGCATTGCTCTCAGCCGATCAGCTGGGGTCGCCGGAAGTTACGGCGCCCCTTGACCTGGTCTTCTGCCCCGAGTGCTCGCTGGTGCAGATCACCGAAACCGTTCCACCGGAAATTCTCTTTTGCCGCAATTATCCTTACTTTTCTTCTGTGTCGAAGAGTCTTCTGGAACATTTCGCCAAGAGTGCTGAAGCGGTCATCCAGGCCCGGAACCTTGACTCCAATAGCCTGGTCATCGAAGCTGCGTCCAACGATGGTTACATGTTGCGCAACTTTGTGAACCACGGAATCCCGGTGTTAGGTATCGATCCCGCCGAGGAACAGGTGCGCACCGCGAATGAGCGCGGCGTCAACAGCATCAACACTTTCTTCACCAGAGAGCTGGCGGAAAAGCTGGCTGCCGAGGGCAGGAAAGCCGACGTTTTCCTGGCCAACAATGTGCTCGCCCACGTGGCCGATCTGAACGGCTTCGTCGACGGCATCGCCGCCTTGCTGAAGCCCACAGGTGTGGCCGTCATTGAGGCGCCCTACATTGTTGATCTGATCCAGAAGTGCGAGTTCGACACCATCTATCACCAGCATCTTTGCTACTTCTCCGTGACCGCCCTGGCGCGGCTCTTCCGCGATCACGGCCTCTACCTGAACGACGTAGAACGCACCAGGATTCACGGCGGATCCCTCCGGCTGTTTGTCGAGCCGGTAGAAACTCCGACCGCGCGCTTGAAAGCGCTGCTCGCCGATGAGAAGAACGCGGGAGTCTCGACCATCGAGTACTATCGAGGTTTTGCCGACCGGGTGCATGCGGTCCGCGACGACCTCACCGCGCTGCTGAAGGACTTGAAAGGCAAAGGGAAGTCGATCGCCGGCTATGCCGCGGCGGCTAAGGCCACCACCCTGCTCGCCTTCTGCAATATCGACCGGGAGCTGCTCGACTACGTCGTCGACCTGAACGAATTCAAACAGGGCCGGTTCATGCCCGGCAATCACCTGCCCATTCTTTCTCCGAACAAGTTGCTGGAGAGCAAACCGGATTACGTTCTGGTGCTGGCGTGGAATTTTGCCGGCGAAATCATGGAACAACAACACGCCTACAAGGCTCGCGGCGGAAAATTCATTATTCCGATCCCGACGCCTGCGGTCGTCTAAAGGAGATGGACTGAATGCACAGCATCTACGTAGATTCCAAATTCGATGACGAGAAGCGCCGCCGGCATTTGTATGACGGCCAACTCTTTGTTTACTCGCCGCGGCCCAGTGCGCTCGCCTTCACTAATTTCGCCGCAGAAATGATCAAGGACGCGTTTGGCAAAGAAGATCCGACCACGGCACAGTACGACATGCCGGTGGAAGAGTTTGTCCGGATCTTCGCGCCGCTCAAGCCGGCTTTCATCCATCACCCGGAGTCCAAACGCCTGATCCAGGCAATGCTGAAAGACTTCGGCTGCGACATGGAAACCACCTACCTCGATGTGCCGCGTCTGCGCGCCGTCACTTCGGATGCCTACCTCACGTCTGGCGTTGGATATGCACACCACCTCCATCGTGACACCTGGTACTCGGCTCCGATGTGCCAGCTGAACTGGTGGCTGCCTATCTTCGAGATGTCTTCCGAGAGCTCGATGGCCTTTCATCCGCGGTATTGGAACGAGGCCGTCAAGAACGGCTCCAGCAAATTCAACTACTACGCCTGGAACAGCACCGGCCGGGCTGACGCGGCCAAGCACATCAAATCCGATACCCGCGAGCAGCCAAAGCCCGAACAGCCCATGGAACTGGATCCCCAGGTTCGTGTAATTTCGGAGCCCGGTGGAGCGCTGGTCTTTTCCGCAGCAAACATGCATTCCACCGTGCCTAACACGTCCGGTAAAACCCGCTTCAGCATCGATTTCCGCACCGTAAGCCTGATCGATGTGAAGTCCAGGAACGGCGCTCCCAATATCGATTCGCACCCGATTGGAACCTCGCTCCGCGACTTCATGAAGGGAACTGATCTGAGCCCTTTGCCGGAAGATGTTGCTGCGGCCTATGACAGCCCTGACGTCGCCGACGGCGTCAAGGTCTATCGGCCCGAGGTCGTAGGCGCCCGGTAAATCGTAAAAAGGGTATCCCATCCTCAGATTGGGGCTTTCCGGGGGGCTTATGGCGCATACGGCGCTTATGGCGCACACTTTCCCCCGCGTTACAGCCTCCCTTTAGGGTGGGATACCACCAATCGTGAACGGCCACCAGAGCCTAAGCGAAGCTCACCTGTTGAATCGTCGAGTGAGAGATCTGCCGCCGTCCGAGCTTCAGGAATAACTCGAACAGTCATACTTTTGCACCAGCCCACTTCACGGAGTGAGAGCGCTGGGACATGCCTTTAAACCTTAGCCAGTGACGAAATTCTTCTGAACGGGGACCAAGAAATGCCTGAGATTAAGACCTGTCCAAACTGCCTCAAAGGCGACATGAGCGTTTTTTATCAAGTTCCGCGGGTGCCGGTGCACAGCGTGTTGCTGATGCCCACCCGCGAAGTCGCGGTGAACTTTCCCAAGGGTGACATCGCTCTCGGGCACTGTTCCCACTGCGGCTTTATTGCCAACACGGTGTTCGATCCAACCGTGCATAACTACTCCGCGCAATACGAGGAAACACAGGGCTTTTCCGGGACCTTTCAGGCCTTCCATCGCCGCCTGGCCGCCGAGATGATCGACAAATACGACCTCCACGGCAAGAAAATGATCGAGATTGGCTGCGGCAAAGGGGAATTTCTCTCCCTGTTGTGCGAGATGGGCAACAACAGCGGCGTGGGTTTCGACCCCGCCTTTGTCAGCGAGCGGAATCCTTCCGCCGGCGACACCAAGGTTGAATTCGTGGCCGACTTCTACGGGGAAAAATATGCCCACGTGCAAGGCGACTTCGTGTGCTGCAAAATGACCCTCGAGCACATACCCGACACTGCCAATTTCGTGCGCACCGTGCGGCGTTCCGTGGGCGACCGCTATGACACCGTGGTGTTCTTCCAGGTGCCCGACATGAGCCGCGTCTTGAAAGACCTGGCCTTTTGGGATATTTACTACGAACATTGTTCGTACTTCAGCGCAGAATCGCTCTCGCTCCTCTTTAAGGAGTCGGGATTCGACGTGCTCGATGTCTGGACCGACTACGACGACCAATACCTGATGATTACGGCTAAGCCATCGCGCACGCCTGCATCCTCTGTTGCCAAGCCCGATCCCACACGGTTGAACAAAGATATCAAGTTCTTCACCGAACACCAGGCGGCCAGAATGGCGTCGTGGAGGAGCAAACTCGAAGAAAC
Organism: uncultured Acidobacteriaceae bacterium; assembly: GCA_963717225.1. Taxonomy (GTDB): domain Bacteria; phylum Acidobacteriota; class Terriglobia; order Terriglobales; family Acidobacteriaceae; genus PALSA-350. Next base: position 1,715,359 of record CAVQWB010000019.1, read on the forward strand.
CAGGAACAGCGGCAAGAAGGCCGTAGTATGGGGTTCCGGATCGAAGGGCGTAGCGTTTCTGACTGCGCTTAACCTGCACACACCCGGCTGCGAGATCGAATATGTAGTCGACATCAATCCATTTCGTGAAGGCAAGTACATGGCCGGTACCGGGCAGGAGATTGTCTCGCCGGCCTTTCTCAAGCGGTACAAACCCGACCTGGCCATTGCCATGAATCCGATTTACCAGCCCGAGATCAAAGCCGATCTCGAGAAAATGGGCCTGTCTACTGAGGTTGTCTCCGTTTGATTACAAATCCAGCCTTGCCCCTGTGCAGAGGCTTCTTAAAGGCTATCTATGTATGATTTCGCAATAATTGGTGGAGGAATTGTTGGTCTCGCGACGGGCGCTGCCCTTGGCCGTCGTTATCCCTTCGCGCGAATTCTCCTGGTGGAAAAGGAGGTTGGCTTTGCTCAGCACCAGACCGGCCGCAATAGCGGTGTCATACATTCAGGCATCTACTACAAGCCAGGCAGCCTCAAGGCTGAGCTGGCGCTGGCCGGGAACGAGTCCCTGCGCGCCTTTTGCTACGAGTATGGCGTACCATTCGACGTTTGCGGCAAGCTGATCGTTGCCACTAAGCCTGAGGAGATTCCTCAGCTCGACAATATCTTCGATCGGGCTTTAAAGAACGGCGTACCAGCGACACGGCTTGGCCCGGAAGAAGTAAAAGAAGTGGAGCCGCATGTCTCCTGCATTGCCGCCATCCGCGTGCCCACCACGGGCATTGTCGATTATCGTCAGGTATGCCACGCGCTGGTGCACGAGATACAACAGCAGGGAGGAGAGCTCAAGGTTGGCACTGAGGTTCTCCACATTGTTCCCACTCCTTTGGGTCACCTGCTTGAGACCTCATGGGGCTCGCTTGAAACTCGCTTCCTGATCAACTGCGCAGGTCTACACAGCGACCGGGTAGCAAAGCTGGGCGGCATGGAACCGAAGGCCATGATCGTTCCCTTCCGCGGTGAATATTTCGAGCTCAAGCCCGAGCGCCGCCACCTGGTGCGTCATCTCATCTATCCAGTCCCTAATCCGGCTTTTCCTTTCCTTGGTGTGCACTTCACGCGCATGATGGACGGAAGCATTCACGCCGGCCCCAACGCCGTGCTGAGCTTCAAACGCGAGGGGTATCGCAAGTCAGACTTCAGCTGGCGAGATCTCTCTGAAGTCATAACCTATCCTGGTTTCTGGAAGCTTTCTTCGAAGTATTACCGCGAAGGAGCTCAGGAGATGTTTCGCTCCTTGAGCAAAACCGCGTTTACCCGAAGCTTGCAGCGTTTGGTGCCAGAGGTGCAGGCGGATGACTTGATCCCAAGCAAGAGCGGCGTGCGAGCGCAGGCTCTGCTTCGCGATGGAAGCCTGGTTGACGACTTCCTGCTGTTGGAAGGCAAAAACTCCCTCCATGTTTGCAATGCTCCTTCCCCTGCAGCGACCGCTTCGCTCGAGATTGCGAAGAAGATCGTCAGCAAGGTGCCCCGCCCGGGCCGCCTTTCGCTGGTCAAAATGGCGTAAATTCGAGTCCAAACGATCCCACATCGCGCTGGTTTTTTCGCGAGATGTGGGATAACGCCTCCAGGCCCAGCCTTCTCTCCGACTCCATCTCTCATCTCTAAACAGCCTGCGGAAAAACCCCGAATTCTTTGCAGGGGACGGCCTTCAGGCCGTCCGTAAGTGATTGCAATTCTGTCCGGCTTTAGCCGCTGAGGGAACGGCTGTCGCTTCCTATTCGACCTTTTTCCGCAGCCTCTATAGTCCGCTGCGTCCAGCTTTGTCTTAACCGAAGAGCTGCGTCCCATATGGAGGAGCGCGCACTCGCGCGTTCGCCCGGATAGCGGCGAATAGGTGCGCCCCGGAACCCTCCCGCCAATAGTTCCGAAAGGGAACCCCGATTCCCGCCAGTGCGCTACGCCCCGGCCAACATGACAAATCTTCTTGTGGGCCAGGTCTGCAGTTCGTACTCTGGGCAGAATGGCCCGGTTTCTTCACCGCTTCGAGGCATACGTGTGATGGTAAGCCCTTCCATCGCCTTTGCCAGTGCTCTGCTTTCGAAAGGAAACGGTCCCTTGCGCATCGCCATCTTCGACTACAAAATAACCCGCAACAATCCCATTGGGAGCTGCCACCTGGCGATGCTTCGTGCTCTTGCGGGGGAGCATGAATTTACCGTGTTCGCTGTCGAGTTCGAAAATCCCTGCCCACAAAAGATACGGTTTGTCCGCGTGCCTTCGCCCACCCGTCCCCTGGCCCTGCTCTTTGTCGTTTATCACTTCATGGCGCCCCTCTGTTATCTGCTTTACCGGGTTCGTGGCGGCGCAAAGCCCGATCTCGTACAGGCCCTGGAGAGCAATCTGGCTTTTGGCGACCTTCTTTACTCGCACTTTTGCCATGGCATGTACCTGAAACATCATTGGAGCAGGTCCGGCGCGAAGGGGCTGCGGGGTTGGTTCCGGTGGCTCGATCATCAGCTTCACGCCTGGATGGAAAACTTCACCTATCCTCGCGCCAGGCAGATTGTGGTTCCATCCCGAGGCCTGGCAAGAGAGCTGAAAACGGAATTTCCCTATATCGAGGACAGGTTGACGGTGCTGCCGAACCCTATCAGCCTGCAGCGATTACAAATGCCAGCGGACTTCGACCGCCAGGCATTTCGTCAGAACCTGGGTATAGAAGATCGGGATCTGGTGGGTCTTTTTGTAGCTTTGGGACAGTTCGAGCGTAAGGGTTTGCCCCTTCTGCTGCAGGCGCTTGGCACGCCGGAGATGCAGCGGATCAAGTTGATCGTGGTTGGCGGTGAAGCTGATCTGATCGCGCGCTACAGCGATGAGGCTACAAGTAATCAGCTTGGTAACCGGGTGAAATTCGTCGGTATGCAGTCCGATGTCCGCCCCTACCTGTGGAGCTCCGACGTCTTTGTCTTTCCGTCGCTTTACGAGACCTTTTCTTTGGTTACTTATGAGGCGGCGGCCTCCGGACTCCCCATTGTGGTTTCCCAGCTTTACGGAGTAGAAGATTTGCTAGTGGACGGAAACAACGGCTTTCTTATTAAAACCAGTGTTGCTGGGGTGAGAGAGGGGCTGGAGCGCGTCCTGGGTCTCACTCCGGACGATCGCCATGCCATGGGCCAACGGGCCCGGCTGGCCGCCTCCGGCTGCTCCGAGGAGCACTTTGTGGATGCGTGGCGCGCCTTTTATTCTCGTCTGACCCCTCAGGGGAATTGAGGGCTGTTGTATTGATCTGAGAGTATGAACCGGGGGTACTTTTCAGCATGGCAGTCGCATCTGCTGCGAGCAAGCTCGTTCCGATCGCACTGAAGCGTCTTCCGCTCAAGCCCTCGGTTTCCGTATTGATTACCTCGTTTAACTACGCGGCTTACGTTGGCCAAGCCATTGAAAGCGCACTTGACCAGACCTACGCCCCGTCGGAAATTATCGTCAGTGATGATGACTCTTACGACAACTCCTGCGAGGTGATTGAATCCTATATGAGCCGCAGCCGGAGCGTACGGTTGCTGCGCAATTCGCATGGCGGCATGGCGGCGACGCTTAACTCCGCGTATCGCAATTGTTCCGGAGACGTCATTTGCCTGCTCGACGCGGATGATACGTTTCTGCCGGGAAAGATCGAAGCGGTGGTGAACGCGTTATGTGCCCATCCGCAAGCCGGTTTTGCCATCCACTCCGCCAGCATGGTGGATAGTCAAAAGCGAGCACGCGGCATCTATCCTCTGTTGAGCGCTCTCCCATCGGGAGACTGCGCCCAGATCACCTACGACAATTCCGGGATACTGATGGGTTTGCCGCCCACCACCAACCTCGCGCTTCGCCGCGAAGTTGCCGCCCGGATTTTTCCCATACCCATTGAATACACTGGTTACGCCGAGCAGATGATTCACCGCCTGGCCCCGCTGATGACAGAACTGTGTGCCATCGAAGCCCCGATGGCGCGCTGGCAATTGCACGGCCACAACGACCAGAACTCCACCCGTATCACACCCCGCCGTCTCGAGCGGGAGCTCAAGTTCATGGATTCGCTCTGGCTTGAGCAGAAGCATTATCTTGAGGGCGTCGATCCATTGCTCGCCCACTCCTTTCCCCCCATGAACCGCAATCCGCTTTATCTCAAAATGAACTACATTCGGCATCGGTTGAACAACCACCCAGCCACGCGTGAGGCATATAACGATCTGTGCCGCTATGGCCTGCGAGGGGAGTCGAAGGTAGATCGGTTCTGGCGTTACTCCAACCGTCTCCCCCTTCCTTTTTTTCAGCGAGCCGTCGATCTGCTTCTGACCCAGAGTGTATGGAAGCAGATGGTCAGCCGTGCCGTCCGTGGCAAACAGATCCATTGATCCAGATGAAGATTCTCTCCGTGCACAATTCGTACCAGAAGCCCGGTGGCGAGGATCAGGTCTTTGCCCAGGAGACCGATCTTCTGCGCTCCTATGGGCACGAGGTGCTCGTGTACCAGAGCAGCAACGATCAGTTGGCCGGCAAAAATCCACTCGTCTTGTTGGGCAATACGATTTGGAACCAGCAGAGCTATCGCGAGCTTCGCGCCTTGATGCAGCGGGAAAGACCGGAGATCGTTCACGTTCACAATACTTTCCCGGCAATCTCTCCTGCTATCTACTATGCGGCTAAGGAAGAAGGCATTCCGGTCGTCCAAACCCTGCACAACTACCGCATGCTTTGTCCCGCGGCCACGCTCTTCCGCGATGGGCATGTATGTGAAGACTGTTTAGGTAAGCGAGTGCCCTGGCCCGGGGTCTTGCACGGATGTTATCGCGGCAGCAGGCTGGCTACCGCCGCTGGAGCGGCTATGCTGGCTACCCACAACTACAAGCAGACGTGGAGCAAATACGTTTCCGCCTATATCGCCCTTACGGATTTCGCCCGCAGCAAATTTATCCAGGGCGGCTTTCCGCCGGAAAAATTGTTCGTCAAGCCTAACTACCTGCAAACGGATCCTATGCCCGGCGAGGGCAAAGGAAACTATGCCCTTTTTGTGGGGCGACTAACCCCGGAGAAGGGCATCGGCACGCTGCTCGAAGCCTGGCGGGAAATTGGGCGTGAACTCCCTCTGCAAATTGCGGGTGATGGTCCGTTGGCCCCGGAAGTAGAGAGGGCGAGCGACGCAATGGAAAGCGTGACCTGGTTGAAGTGGCTACCGCGAGCCGAGATCCTGCAACGGATGAAAGAGGCGTCAGTACTTATATTGCCCTCTACCTGGTATGAAGGCTTTCCGATGATCATTGCCGAAGCTTTCGCTGTGGGTCTGCCTGTAATCGCCAGCAAACTGGGAAGCATGGCGTCCATTGTCGATCATCAACGTACTGGCCTGCACTTTGAGGCCGGCGATGCCATCGGCCTGGCGGAAGCAGTGAGATGGTGGGCTGCCCACCCCGCGGAAGCCGCCCTGATGCGAGCCCAGGCCCGGTCGGATTATGAGACCAAATACACCGCGGAAGTTAACTACGCGCAGATGATCAAGATCTATGAATGGGTGCTCAAGCGGAGCGTAAGCAGAGAACTGGCTATTCCCGCCGGCGCATAAAAGCTGTGAAGAAGCTGTATTAAGAAATTTTTCCGCCGGCATATTGCCGTGGACGAAAGAGTCTGCGTGTAAGAACCGGAAAGAAACCGCAGATCCATCCACGGCACGCCGGGACAGGCCCGCTACGCTCTCTGCCCGCTACGAAACAACTCTGAACGAAGGGCACGGCTTCAGCCGTGCCATAAATGGCGGGGTTGATGAGGGCTTTAGCCCCTGTGGTACGGCTTTCATAAATCGTATTCATGTCTTCCGATGGATACTGTCTTCAAAAATCTGCGGTTCTCACACACACTCGAAAGCCCCAACCTGGCAAAAGTTCGTGAAACTCACTTATTCCTGCAAAATTGTGCTCAGAGCCCTCCGCTCAAATTATTCAATTTTCTTTTTTTGCCGTTCGCCAAACAGAAACCCTGGTGCACACTAGGAGAAGATAGCTTACTAGCCGAGGCAAACTGCAACCGAGTCTCGCCGACAAATAAATTTTGTTTCGAAGGGCCTGGGACGTGAAGCAAGTAAGACAATCAGCATGGGTCTGATCGATTTTACGTCTAGTGTATTCCTCATCTCGGTTCTGGCCGGGCTGCTTGGAGCGCTCACCGGTCTGGGCGGTGGGGTGGTCATCGTGCCCGCGCTCGCCCTCCTCTTTCATATCGATCTTCGCTACGCCATCGGTGCGTCGCTCATTTCCGTAATCGCTACTTCTTCGGGCACTGCTGTCTCATACGTCCGGGAAGGATTTTCCAATGTGCGGATCGGAATGTTTCTTGAGGTGGCCACTACGCTGGGCGCCGTGGGAGGCGCATATCTTACGGCCCGCATATCAACCCATGCCATCGGCATTATTTTTGGCATCACGTTGCTTTACTCGGCCTGGAGCGGGCTTCGCCACCAACAGGATCACATCCAACACGGGCAAGATAAGCTGGCCGGGAAATTGAAGCTAAGCGGAGACTACCCGACGGAGAAAGGCCGCCAGGCCTACGTTGCGCAGAACGTTCCGGCCGGCTTTGGCATCATGTTTGTTGCCGGGATTTTGTCCGGTCTTCTTGGCATCGGCTCCGGGGCGGTCAAGGTTCTGGCCATGGATCACGCCATGAAGCTACCATTCAAAGTCTCCACCACAACCAGCAATTTCATGATTGGCGTGACCGCTGCCGCCAGCGCTGGTATCTATCTTGGCCGGGGCTATATCGCGCCTGGCTTAGCGGCGCCGGTCATGCTGGGAGTCTTAGCAGGCTCGCTCGCGGGGGCGCGCATACTGGTCAGGTTGCGTGTACCTATCCTCAGAGTGATTTTCGCTGTGGTCATTGTCGCGCTGGGCGTGGAAATGATCTACAGCGGAGCCACCGGAAGGCTGTGATCTGATGGCATCCGAGACTGATCTGAAAATGGACCTCGCCATCAGCCGGATGCTGCGGGTGGGTGTCACCCTGGCTGCGGTCGTGGTCCTGATTGGTTGGATTCTGTACCTGTGGCGGGCGCATGGAATAGAGCCGGATTATCGGCATTTTCACGGAGTTCCCAGTCCCGCCGACCGGCTTGCGCCGGTTTTCGAGGGAATTCGTCACCTCGACAGTCGCAGCATCATCCGATTGGGCATTCTGCTTCTAATCGCGACCCCCATCATGCGCGTGGCTTTCTGCCTGTATAGCTTTGCGGCTCAGAAAGACAGGATTTATGTCGTGGTCAGCGCCATCGTTCTTACCGTGTTGCTCTACAGCTTCTTTCGTCCCTGACTTCCTGTTATCTGTATCCACGAATGTTTCATTGGTCGCGCTCCACCTGCCGCCGGCAAGGGGATGGTTCAGCACTGTGACATTGCGATGCGCACGGCCAGGCTCTTGACATTCAGTCCATGGGTATAGGTTTTGACCAGCGACTGGCGTACGAAGGGCATGCGCATGGCCCGGATTCCGCGGGCAGGATCCGCATAAAACGCGGTCGCCGCCCGGGCAGAAAAGCGCAGCGTCTGGCGATAGTGGTCAAGACAGGCGGCGAAGGCCTTCACGGCGGTATCTTCGCCTCGAGTCTCGGAGAGGATGGCGCTTGCCGCCGCTTGCCCGCTGAGCAGCGCACCGTAAATGCCTTCCCCCGTCAGGGGATCGACGAAGCCGCCTGCATCTCCCGCCAACAGGACGCGATCGCGCAAATCCGGCTGAACGCATTCGTGGTCACATCCGCCTGCCCCGATACCCAGGTATTGCCCGGTAACATGATCCAGCGTGTTCGTGCCCAGCCTCTCCTTTACGTAGCTCAGCAACCGGGTCCGGGTCAGAGTGGCGGCAGACGATTGAGTGTAGACCCCTACATTGAGATGGTCTCCCTTGGGAAAAACCCACGCGTAACCGTCAGGGATGGAGCCAAAATCAAACGTAAGATCCGGCTCCTCGTTCGGAATCGCGGTTCGGACCTCAAGCGCAAAGCCCTGAGAGAACCAGGAACCTTGCGTGCACAGGCGCCGTACCTGGCCGCTTGCGCCATCGGCGCCGACCAGAAAACGGGCTTGATAGGTCTCCCCGGCAGTGATCAACTGCACCCCATTTCCGCTGCGCGCAATCTGTCGTAGGCTGCCGATCCTTCGCAAGCAAGCGCCCGCCGCGATCGTTTTCCCCAGGCAGTATTCGTCGAGCTCAGATCGCACCGTCATCACGCAGATGGGATCGCGGCTCTTGAAGGAGGATGACAAACCTCCACCCTCCAGCCGGACCCGTCGAACAGTCTGTTTTACCACCGGCTGAATAGAATATCTCAGCGCCTTAACGGCCTTGATCGTCAGCCCGCCGGCACAGGCTTTGGGTCGCGGGAATTCGCTCTTGTCAACCAGTAGTACGGATTGACCGGCGATGGCGAGATCGTAGGCTGCCGCGCAACCCGCCGGTCCCGCTCCCACTACAATCGCGTCCCATAGTTGAGCGCCGGCATTCATGATCAGGTGGGATTGGTCAGCCACTCGTCTGAGTGCTTTTCCAAGGCAATGCGCACCAATTGGCTGCGCGTGCGTACGCCGGTCTTCTCGAAAAGCTGCTGTAGCACAGCCTTGACGGAGCTCTCTGAGATTGCCAGCCGGGCCCCGATCTCCTTATTGGTCAGCCCTTCAAAAACTCCCTTGAGCACTGCCTGCTCACGCTGTGTCAACCCTTGTGCCCGGCGGGGCGTGGCGGCATTGCCGGTGGCTGCGGCGATAATGGAACGGGTCACTGCAGGGTCGAGCCATACATCTCCTCCGACCACCTTTCGTATCGCTTCGACCAGGCGGCTCGGGGGGCTGTGCTTTAGAAACACTCCGTGGGAACCGTTCTCCAGGGCGCGCAGCATCACACCATCGCTCATACCGGCGGTCACCATCAAAATGCGGCCGGCGAAACCGCAACTGCCCGCGCGGTCGAGAAATTGCGAGCCCTGCTCGTGGCCTAGATCGTAATCCAGCAGAACGACGTCAATGTTTTTGAGCTCAGGCAGGGACAACGCCTCAGTTGCCGAAGCACAGGTGCCCACGATGTGGAAGTCAGACTCGGTCTGGAGAAGCCGGCTGAGGCTCTCGCGGAATAGGCTGTGATCGTCGATTAGCAACACTTGAATTTTGCTGCTCATAGTTATCATTCTTGCTTTCTCGCAGAGAGGGTGACAACTGTACCACGAACGTGGAACCTCCGGCCTCCGGTTCGTAATGCAAGTCACCCTTGAAACTGCGCATAAGGGCGCGCGATAGGTAAAGACCCAGACCTGTCGATTGGGCCTCTAATTGGAACGGATGAAAAAGCCGCTCCGGATGAGCCACTCCACCCCCGGTGTCGCGAAAGCGAATCGCGATCAGGATACCTTCACTCCTCGCGCTCACGGTTAGTTCCTTCCGTTCCTGGTCCTCCATGGCGCGCTCGCTATTCTTAGTCAGGTTGAGGAACACCTGCATCAGGCTCTGACGGTCGGCCCATACCGGCGGGAGATCGTCCTCAATTTCCCACCGGCTCGTGATGCCGCGATCGCGCAGGGAAGACTCAATCACAATGCGCAGCTCGTCGAGCAAGGGCGGAACCTCCACGCCCGAGGCCTGGCTCGTATTCTGCCTGAGGTCCATTGCGGCAATGCGTTCGAGCGCCACAATCAGCGTACCCAGGGCTTCAAAGTCTTTATTTTGTGTGAGTTTTCCGCTTCGGGACAGGTTTTCATGGACTAGGGCAATGGCCCCGCATACATTACGAACCTCGTGCGAAACAGCGGCCACCATGATGCGTGAACTGGCCAGCATCTGGTGAAAGCTCGACTCCTCATGGGTTCTCAGGTCTTCGGATGTATCTAGCACCATGGCCGCCAATCGGGGTCCGGCACTGGTCACGTAGGTGGAGAACCAAACGTCGGCCTGAAAGACCTCGCCGTCCGCTCTGCGTCCGCGGCACTGCATCGCGGTGCGAAAAGCCTGTCGATTCCTGTCCAGGGCGGGCACATTGATCAGCGACGGGAGGTAATCGCGGATCGGCCTGCCGGGAAGGCTACCTGGTTCGAGCCCGAAAACACGGTCCGCTGCGTCGTTGGCGAGCAGCACGCGACCGTCGGAACTGGTGGTAAAAATGGCGGCGGGGCTGCTGTCCACAAGCACTTTCAGTTGCTCCTCCGCGTCCCGTCGCGCCGTCATCTCGGCCTCGAGCTGCCGCATGTGCTGGAAAGAAAGCTTCCGGCTGCGCGTCACCTCGTGCATAAAGAGCCCCATGCAGAAAAAAGCAGAAAGGTAGAGAAGATCGCGTGGCAGGCCAGTGTTGGGCCCCCACGAAAACGCATCGAACGCCTCTGCCAGCCAGGCGCAAATCGCGGCTGCCGCGGCGATATCCCAACGAGTCAAAGAGGCGCCGACTACGGCCATGGGAACCATATAGAGGAAGCCGAGTGGGATTTCCGCAGTGATATGCGCATCGACCACCGCAATTAAACCGATCATCAGGCCGGCAATCGGCAGCGACGTCCGGCGTTTTCCCCACATGAACATGGAAAGGAAGGGCATTTCAGGGCTTTCCCGTGATGGTCTCAATCCAACTCCTATTCTACGGCCGAGGGTGCGTGGACCCAGGAAATCAAGTGCACGCTTGAAATCTGGGTCGAGAATCTAATCAAAAACAGGACATGTGCAAGTTACGCATGGGTCAATCGGGCGCAGGAATCTATCTCGGTTACGATCGAGGTGTAAGCGGCGTTTCGTGCTTGTGGATTGCTCACGCAGGTTTGACGTAGCGTTGCAACTTAACAGGTAGGGTCTAAATCGAAAGATAACTGGAACTGGCCAATCGTGGCCCTTAGTCTCAAGTAACATCGAGTCTGGTGGTGGCGTCGCCGAACCCCGCCCAGCGCGAAATCCGGCGGCAAGTGTTCCGGCAGGGTGCACTATGTCCTAAGACATGGTGAAACCCAATTTCTGCCAAAGGATGGTTCTGGCGATCAGCAACGAGGCTTCGCTGAATGGTGTGTGCCCGATTCTGCCCTCTGTTCCGTCCAATTGTTACAAACACATTGCAAACAAATTCGGTCAGCTAGAGTTGTTTCCTGAGTGCAGTCCGAAGCGAAAGCCGTTTTCGCGGTTTTCCGTTGCAGGAAACTACTCCCCGGGACAATTTTTGAGGCACCGCGATGGGGTTCGCCCGGCTGGAGCTTTGCCTGGGAAAGATGGGAATCTTGCATTGGCTGGTGAGGTCTATTCATGAAGTACACCGTGGTCATCGCAACGGCGCTCAGCCTGTGCGTGTTGATTGGTTGCGGCAGCGCGAAGCATGATCAGGCGGCCCAGGCGCCGCCGCCTGTGCAAGTGGAGAATGAGGGCGGCGTCAGCCTCATCACCGTCGACCGCCCAAACCGTTTTCCCATTGCCACGGCCACGGGATATCAGGTCGACTTCTACGCTCAACGTCACCGGAACGGTCAATCCGGATATTTCCCGTCAGATCCCTGTTATTTCCATAGCCTCCGGCCGGGTGGTTGCGATTCACACCCAAATCGGTGCCTTGGTCAAGAAGGGTCAGTTGCTGATGGAGGTGCAGAGCACCGATATATCCAGCGCTTTCGATCAATACCTGAAAGCGGTCAACGACGAGAGATTGGCCCGGGCGCAGGATGAACGAGCCAAAATTCTTTACG
>CAVQWB010000020.1:0-59148 GCA_963717225.1 uncultured Acidobacteriaceae bacterium
AACGCGGGCAGTGCTGCTACGCATACTGTGAACAATCTGGTCATTCTTTTCCTCGCGTCCTGACCGGGATTCCGGCCAACCGCTAGCATAACCGATCTGCCTGCCTCACCTCATAAACATCCTTCTGTGTGCCCCGCGAAGCCCGCCATCGAGAGCCACGAGTTGCTATTACGTAACCGTCACTGTCGACCATTGGAAGCTGCGGATCCAGGGGGCTAAATGGCGTGTTATCAAGGTAATGCACATCAAGTGTTATGTACGCGCGGGAGCCTCGAACCTAGAGTGATAACAACACTCTGGAGAGCGGGCGCTGGCATGGTTCCTCGTATTTTGATCATTGACGACGAAGCCGACATACGCGAGGTGACTGCCCTCAGCCTGGAAACCATTGCCGGCTGGCAGGTCATCCTGGCCCCTTCCGGGGCACAAGGCATACGCCGCGCTTCCCTGGAACAGCCGGATGCCATTTTGCTCGATGTCATGATGCCCGACATCGACGGCCCAACCACCTATCAGATTCTGAAGCAGAATGGGAACACGGCTCACATTCCCGTGCTTCTGCTGACCGCCAAAGTACAGGGTCAGGACCGGCGCAAGCTCGATGAACTAGGAGCGGCCGCGATTCTTTCCAAACCCTTCGACCCCCTCACACTCGCCGACCAGATCTCAGAAATCCTGGGCTGGGAAAGGGACGGCGGGGCTTACAAAAGCGGATCCGCTGGCACCGTTTCGCTCGCCGGCGACTAATCGATCCTTATCCCTTCCCCGGCAACACCCCTGCGCGTGAGAACCCCTTCGCAACCTAACCCAGGACCCCATCACCCTATGTGGTCGGACGAGGTTTGACCGCCAGAAACACCGGCGGCAACGGATTGCCATTGATATCGGTCAGTTTGGGATCGATCTGCCTGGTGTCCACCAGCTTCGTGGTGTCAATCACGTGCAGAACGTTGTCCCCAGTGGTGCCGGCAAAAAAGAGAGTGTTGTCGGGGGAGAAGATTCCGGCCACAGGCGCCAGCGCCTTCCCGGCCAGTGTGACGCTGCTGAGCGTACCCGGAGAACCCGCCGTGGCCGAGGGCTTGTAAACCGGCAGGAGCGCACCCCCGGCCGGAGGCGTGGTGGCGGCGCTCCCATAGGTGATGAAGGCTTCGACTGAGTTGGTGGCGGCAACTACCTCGTTGATGTTGGTAATTCCGTAGTTAGCCAGCGAAATCTGATTGACCACTGGAGGAGGGTTAAACGTAATGCCGGTGGTCTGGGAGTTCGCGTTGCCCGGGCAAGTGAGCGGCACCGTAGGTAGGCTAGGTACGGCAGGCGTACCAATCGACAAATCCGACAACACTGGCGGATTGGCGGAGGCGCCGATAATGTGTAGGCCATCCGTCGTCGCGGCTACATGGTCTGAGAGAGCGGCGACCGTCGTTGCTTCCGGATAATTCACCACCGGCGTTACCGTGGTATCCGGGCACGCGCCATAGGCCGCCGTCGTTGAACCGGAAAGAAAGACCGCCGCCGCCGGAATGGTGACGGCGAGATCGGGCGAACAGAACATGTTGTAGGTGTTATTGGGGTTCGCTGTGGTATTGGGCGGATAACTTGTCGGATCCTGGGGAATAGGACTGGTGGTGTTGGTCGCAGGGCAGATGCCGGTCGTCGGCGTGGCCTGATTGGCAGGCAGGTTTTCGACCGACCAGCCGGTGAAGTTGTTGTGGATATAGAGCACACCGTTGCCCACGATGTAAACCGTCTGGCCATCGGCAGTGTAGGCGGCTTTCTGTCCGATTCCCGCAAACGAGGTATAGCTCCCCCCGGAGGTCGTCGCCGTGGTTCCTGTCCCGCTGGTGGTCGCCGGTGTGTAGATATAGAGAACCCCGCGCAGTTGATCATTGACCACCACGGAGGAGTTGGTGGGCGAGACAGCGAGCACCACACCAGGTACGTTGGGGACTTCTGAGGACAGGCTGTTGGTGACTGCGGAATAGGTCATCAGCTCGCGATAGCTGCCGAAATAAAGCGTCGTGCCGGTCGGATCCAAGACCATGGAGTTGGGCGAGTACGGGAGCTTGACCTGTGTGCCGATGGTTCCCGTAGAAAGATCGATGGGCACGAAGTACGGCGAACCCGGGCTCGCCGTCCAGATGTAATTGCTGTTCTGGCCCGGGGATGCGATCTGTACAAAGTTGCTGATGACCGGCACACCTGTGCCCAGGGTACCCATCACATTGATCGGAGCGGGATTGCAGGTGGTGGGCTGACAGATCGCCGTTATCGCCGAGTTCGAAGGAAATTGCGCCGTGACCGCGCCGGTGGAGCTGACGGCAATGCTCCCCGGGTTGGTGGATACATAGCTGAGGGCCAGGCCGTTGACAACGTTGTTATTCACGTCGGTCACGGTAGCGGTCAGGGACAACGGGGTGTTGAGCGTGACGCTCGCATTAGTGGCGCCGGTCGAGCCAACGGTGAGCGCGATCTTGGCGGGAGGGCAGGTATAGAAATAGCCGGCGTTGCTGCTGGTCTGGGCAATCGTCCCGGTGATGAGGGTCGAGCCTGGTGCTTGCGCTGTCGCAACCCCATTCTGGTCGATCGTGACCACTCCCGCGCTGGCTGCGGCGTAGGTAAGGTGGCCGATCACATTGTTGCAATCAGTGGGGCCATATCCTCCACCCGGCAGAATATCGGGGCTGCAAAGCACAGCCGGCTGGCCCACCGGAACCGTTGGGCTGGGGCACGAACCTGTCGTGCCGGTCGATGAGCAATAGGCGGTGGCGTCCAGCTGTTTGGTTTGGGTCTGGGAAAGACATTGTGGCGCCCCCGTGTTCCCGCTCGTCGGCCCTTGAATGGAGATGCTGGTCAGCGGAGGATGGGAATACACCGCGACCTGGTTGCTGGTAAACCCGCCGGCGCTGGCGGTCATGTACGCAACGCCAGTCTTGTTCGTGGGCAGGCAAGTCGTGTACGCCGCGACTGCCGGCGTATGCAGATTCCAAGTGCCGCCACAGATCGCGCCCGTGGGCGAAACGTCGGCAATCGTCCGGTCGGAAGTGCCGTATGTATAGGTGCCCACCGAAGCTGCTCCGCCTTTGCAATTCTGCGACGAGGGGGCTTGCAGCTGCGAGGTTTGCGAGAACGCGACCGAGAGGCCCGTAGTCTGCGGCTGCAAAGAGATGGAGACCGGTTGGGTGTTGTTGTAGCCGTAGCCGACGCCGTTGCAATAATCTGAATTCTTGTTGGCGCAACCCTGAAGCGAAAGACCCACGGGGATGGTAAGAAGAATCAAAACCACAAAAGTCAAAAACCGCTGCATGAAACCTCCCCGCCGGGTGTCGCCGCTCCCGGCGGTTGATGAACTGCTGAAACGAATCCCCGATATATGTACGCCGGAGCCGCTGTCTTCCACGTGGCTCTTCCTTTAGGAAAAGTCACTTCTCGCGTATTCCGGTGGTGCATCAGCAATCGGGGATCGCTCTCTTGCCTGAACTGTTCCGCCACCTCTGCTCCAGGCCTATTCTCCAAATTCTATTGGAGCGCGACTGTGCGTTGCCTGATCGCCGGCACCGTGGACACCGCTTCGATGCGCGCGCAGAGTTGTGCGTGGTCAACGTCCTAAGTGTAGAGGGGACTGGGCTACGAGGCAACAGGGGCGGCTCTGCGATCGCAACCCCCACAGCATTTTTCCTAATGCTGTAGACCAGGTAACTGCACCTGACGCGGCCATTCCGTCGAAGCCCCGGGGCCCCCGGCAGCGAAGCTGGCTGGGGTGGGAAGAGTGGCCGCACATAACCGACCTCACCAGACCACCGTATTAGGAAAAATGCTTTAGCGCTGCGCCGGCATGTATTGCTCGAACCACGCCAGGGCGCGGGCGAGCACATCGCGGCGATGTTGCGGCGAGTCGAAGCGATGACCCTCGTCCGGGTACACCACCAGCTCGGTGGGCACATGCTCGGCGCGCAGCGCATGCCAGAACTCGAAAGACTGGGGCATGGGACATTCGCCGTCGCGGTCCCCCACCACTACCAGCGTGGGCGTCTTGACGTTGCGGATGAAGTCGATGGCCGAGCTCTTGGCATAGACTGCGGGGTCGTCATAAACCGAAGCACCGAAAAATGGGGTCATCCATTGGTCGATCGAGTTTTCCCCGTAGTAGCTCTGCCAGTTCGAGATACCTGCCCCGGCGACGGCAGCGTGAAAGCGCTGCGTCTGGGTGACCGCAAACATGGTCATGAAGCCGCCGTAACTCCATCCGGTAAGCCCGATGCGCTGTTGATCGATGGGAAACTTGGCGCTCACTGCGTCGACCCCGGCCAAAATGTCGCGTAGATCGCCGTAGCCGAAGTCCTTGCGGTTGGCCTGGGTAAACGCCTCGCCCTCACCGTAGCTGCCTCTGGGGTTGGGCATGAGCACAAAGTAGTCCAAAGCGGAGAAAGCGATGGGATTGTAGCCCAGGTCCGGCCAGCGGGGCTGCACCTCGCTCGAAGGCCCGCCGTGCGCGCTGACGATGAGGGGATACTTCTTTGCCGGGTCGTAGTGCGCCGGGTAGAGCAACCAGCCCTGGACAGGGAAGGTGTCGCTGGTCCATTGAATGGATGCAAACTTGCCCCACAGAGGCTTGAGGCCATCGTTGTAGTGCGTAATCGGGTGAGCCGACTGGCCCACGTCGAGGTAAACCTCGGGTGCTTCCGAGAAGGAGCTCTTGATGTAAGCCATCGCGCCGTGGGCGATCGAGAGACTCTGTTCCAGTCGTCCGTCGCTGACCGAAGCGGGCACGGTTTGATAGCTCTTACTTGCTCCGTTGGCAGCATCCAAATTGCCGAGCTCCACTTGTCCGGACTTGACCCAGGAAACAAGTAGCGAGTCATGGGCGGCGGAACCGTCCGGCTGTAGGGGCCCCCCATATAACGGCGAGGGCTTGAGCCAGTGAATCCAGGCCGCGGTCTTGTCCGCCTTCGGGGTAATATCTTTCGGCTCTCCCCCGGAGGCAGGTATCAAATAGATATTGCCGCCCGTGGCTCCCTGATCGCTCATCAATCCGCCAATAAAGGCGATTTGATCGCCAGAGGGCGACCAGCGGGGTACGGCGATTTGCAGGCCGTGCATCGGACCCGGCGTGTGTTCGGGATCGAGAATCGCTCGCGGCTGGCTGCCTGTCAGTGGCTGGGTGTAAAGCTGCGCCACCCACCAGTTGTTTTCTCCTGGCGGGGGCGCGGCGACGAAGGCGAGCTGCCGGGAATCGGGCCCCCAGTCATATTCATACACATGAAGATTGGCAGGGCTGATCTGGCGGAGTTCACCGGAGGCGGTTTCCACGATAGCCACGCGCTGGATCTCCAGCCCCTCCACCCCAATGACCCCAGCCGGCGGCTTCATGGGAGCCAGCGCCCCGGCTGGACGGGTGGCGCCTTCGATGTACAGGCAGGCAATGTGCAAGCCGTCAGGGGAAAATGCCAGGCTGGTGATGCCACCGTGCAGATGGGTCAGCCTCCGGGCTGAAGCGCCGGTCGCCGCCGGGGTCACCAGATAGACATCCGCCTGGTCCGACGAGCCGGCCGCGGAGTTGCAGTCGGAAGTGAACGCGAGTAATTTGCTGTCTGGCGACCAGGCCAGATCCTCTTCCGTACAGGCCGCCCCCGTTCCAGCAGTCAAGCGGCGGGAGTGGGACGGATCGGCTGTGGGGGCAACCTGAATCTCGATTCCCGGTTGCGCATCGACCGCCCAGGCAATCATCTGGCCATCGGGTGACAGTGCCACCTGGTGAATGTCGCGTGTCTTTTCCAACTCGGCGATGACACTCGCGATGCGCGGATCAACCGGTGTCTGAGATGCGGCAGCGCCACGGCTGGCAGCAGCAATGGCCAGAACTGCAAAACAGGCGTAGGCAAAGACGCGGACGCGCAGCCTGAAGACACAACGCGGGGGACAAGACGCGAACATGTAGCAGGGATGCTAGCACACCCCTTTTCCTCCGTCCCCAACCACCTGATCACCTGCCATTGACGGCACGAGCACCTCTTGGTATCTTAAAAAGGTTCCGCATTTGCCAGTAAAGTGCGTGCTTGAACGATGTGCTGCGGCTACCCGCAGCAAGGCGCTCTTCAAAGCTGGCAGTAATACCTTGCGGCCCATTCATCCGGGGTCCCTCCAAAACGCTCGCGTGATGCAGGGAAACAATCGCATCGGCCTTTGCGACACCTTCCACCTGGGAAGGCTATGCGGGCCGGAACTTCGAAACGGAACTGGCTTCTTTTCTGGTGCCCGGTTTTCCGGTGCCTGATCCGGCACGAGGCATAACAGCGCGCGAGCGCAATTGTCCTGGCCTGGATCCAGAGAAAGAAACGCGCGGTCACCGTCGAAGTTCTCGTCTTGGTCTGTAACAGGGCAGGGGGCAGCAGCCGCTGGCTTCGTGCACCGGTAAGCGCCGGGTTCAGGCGCTGATCCGGTGATGTGCGGCGAAATGGTGTTTTGCGAGTCTTTAAGGAGTAAGGTTTGCCTACATTCAGTCAGCTCGTGAGAAAAGGCCGGACAGCGGCGCGCTACAAGACGGCATCGCCGGCGCTGCAGGGTTCGCCTCAGCGGCGCGGTGTCTGCACCCGCGTTTACACGCAAACCCCTAAGAAGCCGAACTCGGCCCTGCGTAAGGTGGCGCGTGTTCGCCTGACCAACGGTGTGGAAGTCACAACCTACATTCCCGGGATCGGCCACAACCTGCAGGAGCACTCGATTGTGCTTATCCGCGGAGGGCGTGTGAAGGATCTCCCCGGGGTGCGCTATCACGTGGTGCGCGGAACGCTCGATTCGGTCGGTGTCGCCAATCGCAAACAGAGCCGCTCTAAGTACGGCGCTAAGCGCCCCAAGAGCGGGGCTAAGTAGTCCACAGGATTTCACAGTAGAAGGAAACTATGCCGAGAAAAGGACATATCGCGAAACGGGAAGTTGCCGCTGACCCGGTTTATAACTCATCGCTGGTGACAAAGTTTGTCAACTCGATGATGTGGGACGGCAAGAAGTCGACGGCCCAGGGCATCTTCTACCAGGCTATGACCAACCTGGAACAAAAAGGCGGCGAGGAAGCGCTGAAGCTGTTCAAGAAGGCAGTCGAGAACTGCAAGCCCCTGCTCGAGGTCAAGACCCGTCGCGTGGGCGGCGCCAATTACCAGGTGCCGATCGAAGTGAATCCTGAGCGGCGTACTTCGCTCGCCATCCGCTGGCTGGTGACCTACGGCCGGGCGCGGGGCGAAAAAGGCATGATCGACAAGTTAACCAGCGAACTGCTGGATGCGGCCAACGGCCGCGGCGCAGCCATGAAGAAAAAAGAAGATGTCCATCGCATGGCTGAGGCGAACAAGGCATTTGCGCACTACCGCTGGTAACAGCAAGTAAGACAGAAGGGCCCGAGGCCGAACGGTGGCGGGCGCAACCAGAGCAGCAAGAAGAATCGCGAGTCTAACGTCTCGCGCGAGAGTGAGAAAATACCGTGCCTCGTCTAGTACCACTCGATCGTTGCCGGAACATCGGAATCATGGCGCACATCGACGCCGGAAAGACCACAACGACGGAGCGCATTTTGTTTTATACCGGCATCACCCATCGCATCGGCGAAGTGCATGAAGGCACAGCGACGATGGACTGGATGGAGCAGGAGCAGGAGCGCGGCATCACCATCACTTCTGCTGCCACCACCTGCACCTGGCGCGATATCCGTATCAACATCATCGACACCCCGGGCCACGTGGACTTTACCGCCGAGGTCGAGCGCAGCCTGCGCGTGCTCGACGGTGCCGTCGCTGTATTTGACGCCGTGCATGGCGTGGAGCCCCAATCGGAGACCGTTTGGCGGCAGGCAGATAAATACGGTGTCCCCCGCATTTGCTTCATTAACAAGATGGACAAGATGGGCGCCGATTTCGAGCACGCCATCGACACCATCCGCAAACGGCTGAACGCCCGGCCGGTCGCTATTCAGATCCCCATCGGCCAGGAAGCTGGCTTCAAGGGCGTAATCGACTTGATCGAGATGCGCGCCATCCTGTGGCACGACGAGACCATGGGAGCCAAGTACTCGGTGGAAGAGATTCCGGCGAACCTGCTCAAGAAGGCGGAAGCCTTCCGCATGCAACTGGTCGAATCGGTAGCTGAAAACGACGACGAGATGCTGCACAAGTTTCTCGAAGGCGAGACTCCGACTGCGGCTGAGTTGCGCAAGGCATTGCGCGGCGCCGTCATTGGGATGAAGCTCTTCCCGGTGCTTTGCGGCAGTTCGTTCAAGAACAAGGGTGTGCAGACGCTTGCTCGACGCGGTAGTCGAATATCTGCCCAGCCCGCTCGATGTTCCCCCGATTGAAGGCCACAATCCCGACAACATGGAGGAGGTTATCCTCCGCCATGCGGACGACAACGAGCCCCTGACTGCGCTCGGGTTCAAGATCATGACCGATCCTTTTGTCGGCCAGCTGATCTTTATCCGGCTGTATTCCGGCCACCTGAAGACCGGCGACACCGTCCTCAACCCGCGTACCGGCAAGAGCGAGCGCATTGGCCGCCTGCTCAAGATGCATGCCAACAAGCGGGAAGAGATTACTGAGATCTATGCCGGTGACATTTGCGCCTGCGTGGGACTCAGGAACCTGGTCACCGGAGACACGATCTGCACCGACAAGGCGCCGATTGTGCTGGAATCGATCGACTTTCCGGCACCGGTCATCCACGTTGCCGTGGAACCCAAAACCAAGGCCGATCAGGAAAAGATGGGCATGGCCCTGGCCAAGCTGGCGCAGGAAGATCCCACCTTCAAGGTGCATACCGATCCTGACTCGGGCCAGACCATCATCAGCGGCATGGGCGAGTTGCATCTGGAAATCATCGTCGACCGCATGATGCGCGAGTACAAAGTCGAAGCCAACGTGGGTAAGCCCCAGGTGGCCTATCGCGAGACCATTCGCAAGCATGCTGAGGCGGAAGGCAAGTACATCCGCCAGACCGGTGGTTCGGGCAACTATGGCCACGTAAAGATCCGGGTCGAGCCCAACGAGGCCGGCAAGGGCTTCGAGTTTATTAACGACATCAAGGGTGGCGTGGTGCCCAAGGAATACATCAAGCCTACCGAGCAGGGCATTCGTGAAGCGCTGCAGGGTGGGGTGCTGGCCGGCTACGAGATCGTTGACGTAAAGGCGACCCTGTTTGACGGCAGCTACCACGATGTCGACTCCAACGAAATGGCGTTCAAAATTGCCGGCTCGATGGCGTTCAAGGAAGCAGCCCGCAAGGCGACGCCGGTGCTGTTGGAGCCGGTGATGGCGGTCGAAGTAGTGGTTCCTGAGGAGTACATGGGGACCATCATCGGCGACCTGAACTCCCGCCGTGGCCGCATCGAAGGCATGGAGCACCGTGCCGGATCGCAAGTCATCAAGGCCAATGTGCCGTTGAGCGAAATGTTTGGCTATGCCACCCACATGCGCTCCTCGACCCAGGGCCGGGCCAACTACTCGATGCACTTCAACCGTTATGAAGAAGCGCCGCGGTCGGTCTCGGAAGAGATCATCGGCCGCAACCAGGGCAAGTAGGTTTGCTGTTTTTGAAGAGGCTTTGCAGGCTGCGGAAAGGCTGTTGAACGAAGGGCACGGCTTTAGCCGTGCCGTACAGCAGGGACTGACGAGGGCTTTAGCCCCTGAGGTACGTTTTCCGGAAGGGTACGAGCTGTAGTGAAGGGTACGTGAATTGGCTTTGTATCAGGGCACGACTTTAGCCGGGCCGTAAAGCAGGTAGATGAGGGCTTTAGCCCCTGAGGGATCAGACCCTCGGAATTTAAAGATTTTTCGATTTAAGCAGGAGAGAGGGACGAGATGGCGAAGGAGAAGTTTGACCGGTCCAAGCCGCACGTGAACGTAGGGACGATTGGGCACATTGATCACGGCAAGACGACGCTGACGGCGGCAATCACGAAGGTATTGTCGAAGCACAATCCGAAGATCATGTTTCGTTCGTTTGATTCGATTGACAACGCGCCGGAGGAGCGGGAGCGGGGCATTACGATTGCGACCGCGCACGTAGAGTACGAGACGGCCAACCGTCACTACGCGCACGTGGATTGTCCTGGTCACGCCGACTACATCAAGAACATGATCACCGGCGCGGCGCAGATGGATGGAGCGATCCTGGTGGTGGCGGCGACCGACGGTCCGATGCCGCAAACCAAGGAGCACGTTCTGCTGGCCCGCCAGGTAGGGGTTCCCTACATCGTGGTGTTTCTGAACAAGTGCGATGCGGTCGAAGACGAGGAATTGACCGACCTGGTGGAGATGGAAGTCCGGGAGCTGCTGTCGAAGTACAACTTCCCTGGGGACGATGTGCCGGTGATTCGCGGCTCGGCCCTGGGTGGTTTGAACGGGGAAGCGCAGTGGGAAGCCAAGATCGACGAGTTGATGGATGCGGTGGACAAGAATGTGCCCTTGCCGGCGCGTGCCATTGACCAGCCGTTCCTGATGCCGATTGAAGACATTTTCTCCATTTCCGGCCGCGGCACGGTGGTGACGGGCAGGATCGAGCGGGGCAAGGTGAAGGTGGGCGAAGAGTCGGAGATAGTCGGTTTCCGGGAGACCCGCAAGACGGTCGTGACCGGGGTCGAGATGTTCAAGAAGCAGCTGGATGAAGGGCTTGCCGGGGACAATGCCGGTCTGCTGCTGCGCGGAATCGCCAAGGAAGACGTGGAGCGCGGGATGGTTTTGGCCAAGCCGGGCTCGATTACGCCGCACACCAAGTTCAAGGGTGAGATATACGTGTTGAGCAAGGAAGAGGGCGGCCGTCACACCCCGTTTTTCAATGGTTACCGGCCCCAGTTTTACTTCCGTACGACCGACGTGACCGGGACGGCGAAGCTGCCGGAAGGCACGGAGATGGTGATGCCGGGCGACAATGTACAGCTGGAAATTGAGCTGCACACCCCGGTAGCCATGGAGAAGGGCCTGCGTTTTGCCATCCGCGAGGGCGGCCGCACCGTAGGCGCCGGAACCATCACCGAGATCATCAAGTAACTCACGCAATTAGGGTGGCCCATTCAAGTCCTCTGTTGGCTTGAGTGGGCACAAAGCCCAAACAGATATCGGCAAGTGGCACGAAGGGATTTGAGATGGTAGGACAAAGAATTCGCATTCGACTCAAGGCGTACGACTATCGCGTACTTGATACCTCGACCGGTGAAATCGTCGAGACGGCTAAGCGCACCGGCGCCCAGGTCGCGGGTCCTATTCCGCTGCCGACCGTAAAGAACAAGTACTGCGTGCTGCGTTCCCCGCACGTCGACAAGAAATCGCGCGAGGCGTTCGAGATCCGCACCCACAAGCGGCTGATCGATATTCTCGAGCCCACCCAGCAGACCATCGATGCGCTGATGAAGCTCGACCTTCCGGCCGGCGTCGATGTCGAAATTAAGGCATTCGAGAAGTAAGGAGAGCACGATGTCGGTGACAGGGATTCTGGGCAAGAAAATCGGGATGACGCAGTTGTTCGATGACAAGGGTGAAGTGCACCCGGTCACCGTGTTGCAGGCGGGGCCTTGCGTGGTGACCCAGCTGAAGACGCTGGCCGGCGACGGCTACAGCGCTGCGCAGATTGGCCTGATTGAGTTTGTCAAGGGTGGCAAAGTGAATAAGCCAATGGCCGGCCACTTCGCCAAGAACAATGTTCCCCCGGTAAAGCTGATGCGCGAAGTCCCGCTTGCGGCGCTCTCCCCCGATGGCGAGACCCGGGAGTTGAAGGCAGGCGACAAGGTCCTGGTGGACATTTTCGAAGACGCCAAATACGTGGACGTGATTGGCACCAGCAAGGGCCGTGGATTCGCAGGAGTCGTGCGGCGCCATCACTTTGGGGGTGGTCCAAAAGCGCACGGACACATGTTCCAGGTGCAAGGCTCGATCGGTGCTTCTTCGTTTCCTTCGCGTGTGTTTCCCGGGCAGCGTATGCCAGGTCATTTCGGAGCCACACAAGTGACTGTGCGGAACCTGCGCATTCGCGGCATCGACCTGGACGAGAACCTTCTGATGGTAGAAGGTGCGATCCCTGGTCCCCGTGATGGATACGTGATGATTTCGAAATCCAAGGCGCCGCCGCGTGAGCGTCGTGGCTTTGGCGGCGGGGGCACAGTCGATCCGTTGAAGGCCTCGAAGAAGGCTTCCGGCGCCAAGCCCTCAGCCGGCGCCAAGAGGAAATAGTACCCTGTTCCACCGTGGATTGAAGTTGGGCTTTGGATCAGGGCAAGGCTTTGGGACGTTGTTCGAAAGCGCCGGCACTAGGGCTTTGTATCAGGGCACGACTTTAGTCGTGCCGTAAGTGCGGGGAAATATCAGGGGCTTTAGCCCCTGAGGGGCGACAAGGGTTTTAACCCGCCCTCTTAAGGAAATGCATATGGCACACATTGATGTAGTCAATCTCGGTGGAGAGACAGTGGGCTCGCTGGAGCTGGCGGATGAAATCTTCGCGCCGGAACAGATCAACGAGGCGTTGCTCTGGGAGGCAGTGAAACACTATCGTGCTGCGATGCGGCAAGGTACGGCCGCCACCAAGAACAAGAAGTTGGTCTCCGGTTCGGGCAAAAAGTTGTGGAAGCAGAAGGGTACCGGCCGCGCGCGCGTGGGCTCGGTGCGCTCGCCGATCTGGCGCCATGGCGGCACCGTTCACGGGCCCCAGCCGCGCAGCTACGATTACGCCTTCCCGCGCAAGAAGCTACTCGGCGCCCTGCGCTCTGCGTTAGCTTCCAAACTGGCCGACGGCAAGCTGACCGTGGTCGAAAGCCTGGAGCTGGCGGATGCCAAG
This sequence comes from uncultured Acidobacteriaceae bacterium, assembly GCA_963717225.1. Taxonomy (GTDB): domain Bacteria; phylum Acidobacteriota; class Terriglobia; order Terriglobales; family Acidobacteriaceae; genus PALSA-350. The sequence goes on from CAVQWB010000020.1 coordinate 12,802, forward strand.
ACCAAGGCCTATCGTGCGGCGCTCGACAAGCTCGACGCCAAACGCACCACCTTGCTGGTAGAAGGTGGCCAGGAGCCCGGCCGCGCGTTGTTGCTCGGTGCGCGCAACCTCGCCCGGGTGGAGTTGATGCTGACCAAGGAAGTGCACCCCTACGACCTGCTGCGCTACGAACGCGCCATTTTTTCCCGCGCCGCGATTGAGCAATTGCAGGAGACGTTGAAGAAGACAGTTTCCCGGCGCAAGCTTGCCGGCTCGGAGGTGGCCTGATGCCGACTATCTATAACGTGATCCGGCGGCCAGTGATTACCGAAAAGGGTTTGGGCGTGAAGGAAACCGAAAGCACCCTGGTGTTCGACGTAGCTCCCGATGCGACCAAGACCGAAGTCAAGCAGGCCGTCGAGACGTTGTTCAAGGTAAAGGTACGGAGCGTCCGTACGGCTAACTTTCTGGGCAAGGAACGGCGCCGGGGCAAGTTCTCCGGTTTTCGCCCCGATTGGAAGAAGGCCTACGTTCGTCTGCAGCCGGGTGAGAAGATGCCCGACTACGTCAACGCGATGTAAGTGAGCTAAAACGATGCCGATCAAGACATACAGACCGATCACACCCACGCTGCGTTTCCAGACCACACTGGTAAACGACGACATTACGACGAATCGCCCCCACAAGCCGCTGCTGGCTGTGAAGCAGCGCACCGGAGGCCGCCGCAATTCCGGCGACCTGACGATGCGTCACCATGGCGGTGGCCATAAGCAGAAGCTGCGCCTGGTGGACTTCAAGCGGGACAAGTTCGGCGTGCCGGGCAAAGTGGCCTCGATCGAGTACGATCCCAACCGCTCCTCCCGCATTGCGCTGGTACATTACCTGGACGGCGAAAAGCGCTACATTATCCAGCCCGTCGGCCTGAAGGTCGGGCAGACGATCATGAGTGGGCCCGAGGCGGACATCCTGGTAGGCAATGCATTGCCACTCAAGAACATCCCCTCCGGCACCACGGTGCACAACGTCGAGCTCCGTCCCGGTAAGGGTGCGCAGATGGTGCGCTCCGCAGGCGCTTCGGCGCAGCTGGTAGCCAAGGAAGGCGATTACGCACTGCTCAAGCTGCCCTCCGGGGAAACCCGCCGGGTGCTGGTGGCGTGCATGGCGACGGTGGGCCAGGTAGGCAACACTGATCATGAGAACGTATCCATCGGCAAGGCGGGACGCAATCGGTGGAAGGGCATTCGCCCCAGCAATCGTGGAGTGTCCATGAACCCTGTCGATCACCCGCACGGCGGCGGCGAAGGCAAAACCTCGGGAGGCCGTCATCCGGTCACCCCGTGGGGACAGCCGACCCGCGGTTACAAGACACGCAACAACAAGCGGACCGATACGTTTATCGTCAGCCGCGCGAAGAAATAGTCAGGAGCAGCGAAGCATGGCACGTTCGACGAAAAAGGGTCCGTTTATCGACGGGCACCTGATGGTGAAGATAGAAGCGATGAATGCGACGAATGACAAGAAAGTCCTTCGTACCTGGTCGCGCCGGTCGACCATTCATCCCGATATGGTGGGACACACCATCGCGGTGCACAACGGCAGAAAATTTATTCCGGTCTACGTGACGGAAAACATGGTCGGGCACAAGCTGGGCGAATTTTCCGCCACGCGGACGTTTAAGGGTCACTCGGCAAAAGCGGCCGAGTCGTCGGCCAAGCCCCGCTAACGAATTAAAGGGAAGAAGCCAATGCAACTGGAAACACAGGAATTCCGGGCCGAAGCGAAGTTTCAGCGGGTATCGCCGCAGAAAGCTCGCCTGGTGTTGGAGCTGATCAAGGGGCGCCGCGTGGGCGAAGCACTGGAAACAGTGGCCTTCACCAAGAAGGGTGTCGCGCCGTTGGTCGAGAAGGTATTGCGCGCCGCAATTCAGAACGCCAACTACCTCAGCCAGGAGCGGGATCTGGATGTGGATGTAGATAACCTCTACGTCAAAACCGCGCTGGCCAACGAAGGACCACGCATGAAGCGCATCCGCCCGGCGCCGATGGGACGGGCCTTCCGCTATCAGCGCAGGCTGGCGCACATTATCATCGCGGTGGCGGAGCGCAAGCGGGCTGGACTGGTGGAGACGGCGGAGCCGGAAGCAGCACCCGCCAAGAAGCGTTTGCTCAGGGGCGTGGCGGCAAAGAAGACTGCTGCCAAGAAGGCCGTAGCCAAGAAGAACGCAGCAAAAAACTGGAAGAAGGCCGCGAAGTAGATTCGAGGAAATTATGGGACAAAAAGTTCATCCTTACGGCTTTCGACTGGGTGTCAACAAGCCATGGCGGTCACGCTGGTTCGTCGAGCGCGACTACGACAAATTGCTGATTGAAGATGTACACCTGCGCGAGGAGTTGAAAGACAAGCTCAAGGCAGCCGGTGTCAGCTCCGTCGAGATCGAGCGTCCAGGCAACAAGCTTCGCCTGATCATCCGCACCGCGCGTCCGGGCATCGTAATCGGCCGCAAGGGCGCCGAGATCGAGAAGCTCAAGACCGATCTGCAAAAGCGCACCAACCGCGACGTGTTCATCGACATACTCGAGGTGAACAAGCCGGAACTGGATGCACAGCTGGTGGCCGAGAACATCGCCCTGCAGCTGGAAAAGCGCGTTGGCTTTCGCCGCGCCATGCGCAAGGCAGTCGATTCGGCGCTGCGCTTTGGCTGCAAAGGCATCAAGGTTCGCGTTTCCGGGCGGTTGAACGGCAACGAAATCGCGCGCTCGGAGTGGTATCTGCAGGGCCGTCTTCCGCTGCATACCCTGCGTGCCGATATCGACTACGGCTTTGCCGAGGCGCGCACCACCTACGGCGTGATCGGGGTCAAGACCTGGATCTATCGCGGTGACATTTACGAGCAGAAGCGCCGCCAGCCACAGCCGGCAGGCACCAGCGGAGTTTTCTAGAGTTTTTAATAAAAGTTGGGCCCATCCTGGAACCGGTTTTGCGGGTTCTAGAGTGGGTTGTAAACGAGGCGAATTTTTATGTTGATGCCAAAGAAGGTCAAGTACCGCAAACAGCAGCGCGGCCGCATGTGCGGCAAGGCGTGGCGCGGCTCCGAGCTCTCCTTCGGGGACTATGGACTCAAGGTCATGGAATGCGGCTACATCACCGACCGGCAAATCGAAGCCAGCCGTGTTGCGATGACCCGCTTTATCAAGCGTGGCGGCAAGATCTGGCTGCGGTTGTTTCCCGACAAGCCGGTGACCAAGAAGCCGGCCGAAACCCGTATGGGCAAGGGCAAGGGCGCTCCCGATCATTGGGTTGCGGTCGTTCGCCCCGGCAAGGTGCTGTTCGAGATGGAAGGCGTTTCTCCGGAGATGGCGGCTGAGGCCATGCGGCTGGCGTCGAACAAGCTGCCTCTCAAGACGCGGTTTGTCATGCGCCATGACGTCAAGCCCACTGCAGTAGTCAAGTAGAGAGAAGAAGAGCCATGGAAACGGAAAAGATTCGTAACCTCAACGACGACGAGCTTCAGCGGCAGGAGAAAACTTCCGCCGAGCAGCTCTTTCGCCTGCGCTTTCAGATGAAGCTGGGGCAAAACGAAGGCGTGAAGAAGCTGCGCGACTCTGCGCAAAGACGTAGCCCGGATCAAGACCATTGCCCGTGAGCGGGCACTCGGCCTGCATGGCGCGGCCTTGAAGCCGGTCGCTGAGGCAGTTGCGAAAACCAAGAAGGCCAAGCCGGCCAGAAAAGAGGCTCGTTAGCCATGTCGGAAGCCACAGCAACCAAGCCGGAGTCACACCGCACGGAAAAGATCGGGAACGTCGTTTCCACCAAGATGCAGAAGACCATCGTGGTTCAGGTGGAGATGCGCAAAACCCACCCCAAGTACAAGCGCGTGATCAAACTGAACAAGAAGTTCTATGCCCACGACGAGCAGAACTCCGCTCGCGTCGGCGACGTAGTAAGGATTCGCGAGAGCCGGCCATTGAGCAAGCTAAAGCGGTGGACACTGGAAGAAGTGATTCGCCGTTCCTCGCTGCCGCACGCCGAAGAAATAGCCCAGCCGGTTGTTTAGGACGGCGTATATGAAAACCCGCTGAAGGCCACACGCTTCACAGGAGGCGGAAAAGTCAGACGAAGGGTACAGGCTTCACAGGTGGAAGAAAAGTCCGGACGAAGGGCACGGCTTCAGCCATGCCGCATTCGACCCGAGCTGATGAGGGCTTTAGCCCCTGAGGTACGTTTTTCTTGAGGGGTGCGAGCTGGTACGTACGGGTAGGGGCACTGGCCGGGCTTGAAATGGCTTTGTATCAGGGCACGACTGGTAGGTATGGGCTTTAGCCCATACACCATCAGCCAGAACCCACGAGGGCTTTAGCCCCTGAGGGCAGCACAAGGAGAGACGAGTATGGCGGTACAAATGAGAACCATGCTGGAGGTCGCCGATAATTCCGGCGCGCGCAGGCTGCAGATGATTCTGCCCCTGGGTGGCTCGAGCGGCAAGAAGGCCGGCCTGGGCGACGTGATTACTGCCTCCGTAAAGGAAGCGTCTCCCGATGGCCAGGTCAAGAAGGGCGTGGTCGTCAAGGCAGTCGTGGTGCGGACGCGCAAGGAATATCGCCGCCGGGATGGCACCTACATCCGCTTTGACCAGAACGCCGCGGTTTTGATCAACGATGCCGGCGAGCCGGTGGGCACGCGCGTTTTCGGTCCGGTCGCCCGTGAATTGCGGGAAAAGAAGTTTCTAAAGATTGTGTCGCTCGCCCCTGAAGTGATCTAAGGCGATTGGAAGCGAGGAATATATGGCATTGAATATACAGCGCAACGATACGGTGGAAGTGATTACCGGCGCCGATAAGGGCAAGCGGGGCCGCGTGCTGCGCGTGCTGGGCGATGAAAACCGGCTGTTGGTCGAGCACGTCCGCGTGGTCAAGAAGCACGTCCACCCCAATCCGCAGCGCAACATCAAGGGCGGCATTGCCGAGCAGGAAGCAGCCATCCAGATCTCCAATGTGATGTTGGTCTGCGGTTCCTGCGGCCCGGTGAAAGTCGGTCACAAGTTCGAAGGCGATACCAAGGTTCGGGTTTGCAAAAAGTGCGGCCAGACCCTGCCGCCGAAGAAAAAGTAGTCACGCAACGGTATACGGGATTTTTGAAAACCCACTCCGGGACCGTGAAAAGAAAGAGATGGATTTATGGCAGCAAAGGTAAACGCGAGACTTAAGGAAAAGTACCATAAGGAAATTCGGCCTGCCCTGCAGAAAGAGCTTGGCCTCAATAACCTGATGGCTGTCCCCCGCCTGGAAAAGATCGTACTGAATATGGGCCTGGGCGAGGCCACGCAAAACGTGAAGATCATGGATCCGCTGGTAGCTGATCTGGCCTCCGTGGCCGGGCAAAAGCCGGTGACCACCAGGGCTAAGAAGTCCATCGCCGCCTTCAAGGTGCGCGAGGGTATGCCGATTGGCGCCATGGTGACCCTGCGCGGCGACGTCATGTACGAATTCCTCGACCGCCTGGTCTCCGTAGCTCTTCCCCGCGTACGTGATTTTCGCGGCGTATCCACCAAGAGCTTCGATGGGCGAGGCAATTACACGCTGGGCATGCGCGACCAGCTGATCTTTCCCGAAGTCGATTATGCGCGCGTGGAGAAGTTGAAGGGCATGAACGTCACCATTGTGACGACAGCCAAGGACGATAACCAGGCGCGTGCCCTGCTGCGGCAGTTCGGCATACCCTTCCGCCAAACTGCGTAGAGAGGATTCAAGGGAGACGAATGTCAACTACAGCGAAACGAGTTAAAGACGCCCGCAAGCCGAAATTTTCCAGCCGCCAGCACAATCGCTGCAAAATTTGCGGTCGGCCGCGTGCCTATCTGCGCAAGTTTGGTCTTTGCCGCTTGTGCTTCCGCCAGTTGGCGCTTCGGGGGGAAATCCCCGGTGTCGTTAAGTCCAGCTGGTAAAGGCTTTGTATCAGGGCACGGTTGGTAGGCATGGGCTGGTAGGTATGGGAACTTTAGCCCATACCTCCGACCGGCTGAGCCGATGAGGGCTTTAGCCCCTGAGGTTAGATTTTTTTAAAGGCACGGGCTTCGGCCTGTACAACATTCCCGCGGGTTCTGCGGCTGCGAAGCCGGAGCGAACGGGGAGTGAAGGAGAGAGAATGAGTTTGACTGATCCAGTAGCCGATTTTGTGACGCGCATCCGCAATTCCATCCGTGCGCGCCACCAAAAGCTGGATGTTCCGGCGTCGAAGCTGAAGACCGAGATCGCCCGCATCCTCAAGGAAGAGGGCTACATCGCCAACTACAAGGCGGCAGAAGAGAACGGCCGCGCAGTGCTCCGGGTTTACCTCAAGTACGGCGCCAACAATGAAGCCGCCATCCGCGACCTGTCGCGCGTCTCGCGCCCGGGCTGCCGTGTCTACGTCGGCCGGGATGAGATCAAGCGCGTGCAAAGCGGGCTCGGCATCAGTATCATGACCACGCCGCGCGGCGTGATGACCGGACGGCAGGCACGGCGCGAAGGCGTCGGCGGCGAAATTCTCTGCGAAGTCTGGTAAGGCATTTGAGCGCAGCTTACGTCTGCGCTCTGGCTGCAGTGGAACGGTCGCCGGTCAGCCGGCGCCGCGACTCGCAAGCCGTGAGAGGTTGAACATTTTATGTCGCGTATAGGGAAAAAACCGATTCCGTTACCCACCAGCGTCAAGTACACCGTGCAGGGCAACACCGTGCTGGTCGAGGGTCCCAAGGGCAAACTGACCGCCATGTTGCCTACGGGCATCAAGCTCGAGAAACAGGATGGCAACTTGATTGCCGTACGGGAGAAGGAAGAGCTCGCCGCTCTGCATGGCCTCACGCGCGCATTGGTTTCGAATGCGGTCGAGGGTGTGACCAAGGGTTGGACCAAGGAATTGGACATCGTGGGCATCGGCTACCGCGCCGAGCTCAAAGGGAAGGGAATCGTGGTCTTTACCCTGGGCTTCTCCCATCCCATTGAGTTTCCTTTGCCTACCGGCATTGAGGTGGCGATCGATCCCAAGCAGACGCACTTGACGGTAAGCGGCATCGACCGTCAGAAGGTAGGCCAGGTAGCCGCCGACATGCGCTCCCTGCGTAAGCCCGATCCTTACAAAAACAAGGGCGTGCGCTATATGGGCGAGCGTTTGAAGAAAAAGGTCGGCAAGACCGGCGCCAAGTAAATGCCCGGCGCCGAGTAACCGAACGGGGCTGCAGGGCAGCTCCGCTTTTAGGAAAGGAAGATTTCAATGCTCCCGATACGACAAAGAAATGTAATTCGCCAGCGAGTGCACTTTCGCATTCGGCAGAAGATGCAAGGCACAGCGGAGCGTCCCCGGCTCAATGTTTATCGTTCGCTGAACCACATCTACGCTCAGATCATCGACGACGCCAAGGGCGAGACACTGCTCTCCGCTTCCAGCCTCGCGTCCAAGGCGAAGACCGGTGGCAACGTGGCAGCAGCCAAAGAAGTAGGCAAGCTGGTGGCCGAGCGGGCGATCGAAAAGGGAATCAAGAAGGTGGTCTTCGATCGCGGAGGCTATCTCTATCACGGACGCGTCAAGGCTTTGGCCGATGCGGCACGCGAAGCAGGTTTGGAATTTTAGGGGCAGGTTTGGAATTTTAGGTTCTGCGGCAGTAGGAAGGATCGGACAAGAGCATGGCAATACTTAAGCGGAAACTGGACGCCGGGCAGTACAACCTGAAGGATCAGGTGGTGTCCATCAATCGTGTCACCAAAGTGGTTAAGGGCGGCAAGAACATGTCCTTCGCGGCACTGGTGGTCGTCGGGGATCCCTCGGCCGGCGTGGTGGGCTTTGGTTCCGGCAAAGCGAAGGAAGTACCGCAGGCGATTCGCAAAGGCATCGAGGCGGCCAAGAAGAACCTGGTCCACGTCAATCTTTCCGAAACGACCATACCGCACCAGGTACTAGGCCGCTTCGGTTCCGGGCATGTGCTCCTGAAGCCGGCGCCGGAAGGCACGGGCGTGATCGCCGGCGGTGCAGTGCGCGCGGTGATGACTTCGGTCGGCGTGCAAAACATCCTCACCAAGAGTCTGGGCTCAGCCAATCCACACAATGTGGTCAAGGCCACCTTCGATGCTCTGGTGCAGTTGCGCGACCGTGGTGAGGTGGCTGCCGCTCGCGGCAAGCAGGTACAGGAGCTATATTGATGGCAGCGACTCCGAAGCAAGCGAAGGCGATGATTCGCCTGCAATACTACCGGTCGAAGATCTCCACCCCGGTGAAGCACAAGCTGGTGGTCAAGGGGTTGGGCTTTACCCGGCTCAATCAAATAGTCGAGCGCGAGGACACACCATCGATTCGCGGCATGGTCAAGACCGTGCCCCATTTAGTGCGGATCGTAGAATAGACACACATAAGCGAGTCGGACTGGCAAAGCCAGCCGGCGTTGAGCGAGGAAATATGGCAAAGAATCTCTCCAATTTAAGGGCGCCCAAGCAAGCGAACAGCAACAAGAAGCGTGTCGGCCGCGGTATGGGTTCGGGCATGGGCAAGACTTCCGCCCGAGGACACAAAGGACAGCGCTCCCGTTCCGGTTCCCACATGATGCGTGGATTTGAAGGCGGCCAGATGCCGTTGCATCGCCGCCTGCCCAAGCGCGGCTTCACCAACATCTTCCGCACCGAGTACTCCGTCATCAACCTCAGCCGCATTGCGGAACTTCATGCGGAAGGTCTTGCGGAATTCACCCTCGAGGCCTTCGCCGCCAAGGGCCTGCTCAAAAAGCGGAACGGTCTGGTCAAGGTATTGGGCGACGGTGAGTTGACGGGCGCGGTAACCGTGCACGCCCACAAGTTTTCCAAGTCGGCGCAGGAAAAGATCGAGAACGCCGGCGGCAAGGCAATACTGGTCGCCTGACGATGGGCACGGGTTCAGCCGTGCCGGACTAAACTGGGTTGATCTGGGCTTTTAGCCCTGTACGTGAACCGGCAAGATGAATGGGGGCCTTCTCCCCTGAGGCATCGTTTTTATGATTGAGAACATTCGCAATATCTTCCGCATTCCCGACCTGCGCAAGCGAGTTCTCTTTACGCTGGGCATCCTGGCCATCTACCGCCTGGGCTCGCAGATCCCGACCCCGGGCGTAAACCTCAAGCTACTGGCCCAATTTTTCGACCAGCAGGCAGGCAGCGCCCTCGGTCTGGTCGACCTGTTCAGTGGCGGCAACCTTCGCCGCCTGACCGTCTTCGCCTTGGGCATCATGCCCTACATCACAGCCTCCATCATCTTCCAGTTGCTCACCGTGGTCTATGAACCATTGGCCAAGCTGCAGAAGGAAGGGGAACTGGGGCGGCGAAAAATCACCCAATGGACCCGCTACGTCACCGTACTTCTGGGAATCGTGCAGTCGGTGGCCATCGCGCTCACCCTTTCCCACGGCTCGGGCGGCGTCTCCTACGTGTTGAACCCCGGGCCCGGCTTCATCTTGATGACCGTGGTGACCCTGACGACCGGTACCGCTTTCATCATGTGGCTGGGGGAGCAGATCACCGACCGTGGCATCGGCAACGGTATGAGCTTGCTGATCTTCGCCGGCATCGTGGTCGGCATGCCCCGCGGCATTCAGGACCTCATCGATAAGGCGAAAACCCAGGCATGGGGATCCTTCACCGTCCCGGCGCTGGTGATCCTGGTGGCCATGATGATCGTCATCGTCGCCTTCATCGTCTTTGTGGAGCGCAGCGAGCGCCGCATCCCGGTGCAATATGCCAAGCGCATCGTCGGCCGCCGCCTGATGGGGGGGCAATCCACCCACCTGCCGCTCAAGGTGAACTCCGGCGGCGTCATGCCGGTCATCTTCGCCGCCTCGATTCTGTCCGCCCCGTTGCTCTTTGCCAGTTCCGGCTACGTCCGCAACAGCGGCTTCCTGACCCGCGTTTTCGACGGGCTGCGCCCCGGTGAACCCTGGTACGAGCTGCTCTACATTGTAGGCATCGTCTTCTTTGCCTACTTCTACATCTCCATCGTCTTCCGTCCCGATGACATTGCCGACAACATGCGCAAGTATGGCGGTTTCATTCCCGGCATTCGTCCCGGGCGGCGCACTTCAGACTTTGTCAACGACGTTTTGACACGTATCACCCTGGTGGGCGCGCTTTATCTCGTAGTCATCTCGCTGATCCCGCAGATGTTGATCAGCGGCATTCACCTCAACAACCTATGGCTGGTAGGCGGATTCTTCGAAAACCTGCCCACCTGGGTCACCCACGGCCTCAATGTGAGCTTCTACTTTGGTGGAACCTCGCTCCTGATCGTGGTCGGCGTGGCCATGGATACGGTCAACCAGGTCGAGTCCCAGCTGATCATGCGCCACTACGATGGCTTCTCCGCGCGTAGCGGCCGGATCCGCGGAAGGCGGTCGTGGTAAAGCCTGTCCAGGTGGCGGAAGGGTCACAAACCGGGACGTCTACGGAAGAAACCTCGTGGAAGGAAATTATCCCCGGCCCCCTGCTGCTGATGGGGGCGCCCGGAGTGGGCAAAGGAACCCAGGCCAAAGGCATCATGGCCGCCTGGGGCATTCCCCACATCTCGACCGGCGACTTGTTGCGCGATCACCGCGAGCGCGGAACCGCCCTGGGTGCCCAGGCCACGTTATTGATGGATGCCGGCAAGCTGGTTCCCGACGACCTGGTCAACCAGATGGTGGCGGAACGCCTGGGCCGGCCGGATACCGTGCGTGGCTACATTCTGGATGGTTACCCCCGCACCCTGGCCCAGGCAGAGTGGCTTGATTCACGCTTGCGTGATCAACAATCAGATGATTCACGCTTGGCGGCCGTCCCGGAAGGGCTTCCCCTGATTGCAGTTAGCATCCAGGTAAGTTATACTCAGTTGTTGCGTCGTATCACGGGTAGGCGCAACTGTCCAACCTGCCAGCGCATTTACAACGTCTACCTGCAGCCGCCGAAATTCGACATGGTGTGCGATGTGGAAGGCACACCGCTGGTCCAGCGCGCGGATGATGTGGAATCAGTTTTCCATGAACGGATGCGCACGTATGCGGCGCTGACGGCGCCGGTGGTGGAACATTATCGCGCCAGCAGCCGGTTCGTCGAAGTCGATGGCGAACAGCCGGCGGGCGAAGTAATGGCTGGCATCATGGCCGCGGTGGCGCGACTCAGGTCCCAGACCTAGAAGAGAGAGTTGAACAGGCCGATGGCCATCATGATTAAGACGCCGCAGGAAATTGAAAAAATGCGGCGCAGCGGAGCGGTGGTTCGTGAGGTGCTGGAGCACGTGAGGGCGCTCGTCAAGCCCGGCGTCACCACGCTCGATTTGGAGAATGCGGCGGAAAGCAAGATGGCTGAGTTTGGCGCCACCTCCGCGTTCAAGGGATATCGCGGCTACCCCTGTGTGTTGTGCACTTCGGTGAACGAGCAGGTGGTCCACGGAATCCCCTCCAAGGAACGGATCCTGCGCGAAGGGGATATCGTCTCCATCGACACCGGTGTAGTGCTGGATGGCTACTATGGGGATGCGGCCATTACGGTTCCGGTAGGAGCCGCTGTTGAGCCGAAGACCAAGCGTCTGTTAGACGTAACCAGGGCTTCGCTCGAGACCGCCATCAAGGTAGTGCGGCCGGGTGCAACCCTGGGTGATATTGGCGCCGCGGTGCAGGAAGTGGTGGAAGCGGACGGGTTCAGTGTAGTGCGGGACTTTGTGGGCCATGGAATCGGGACCCGGATGCACGAAGATCCGCAGGTTCCCAACTACGGGCAGCGGGGTGTGGGTACCAAGCTGCGCGCAGGAATGGTGCTGGCCATCGAGCCCATGGTGAATGTGGGCAAGCCGGGTGTGCAGGTATTGAGCGACGGCTGGACGGCGGTAACCGAGGATGGAAGCTTGAGCGCTCACTTCGAACACACCGTGGCGGTGACGGCCGAGGGCGCTGTGATTTTGACGCAGTAGGTAAAGAAGCCAGCGGGATAGGTATCGCGGGCAGAATCGGGATAACGTTTGTCGAAGGAAGACGCGATTGAAGTAATGGCAACTGTGGTTGAGACGTTGCCGAACGCGATGTTTAAAGTTGAGCTTGAGAACAAGCATCAGGTTCTCGCCCACGTTTCGGGACGCATGCGAAAGAACTTTATTCGTATCCTCCCCGGCGACCGGGTGGCGGTAGAGCTCAGTCCATACGATCTGACCCGAGGGCGGATCGTTTACCGCTACAAGTAGATTTTTGAAAGTCAGGAGCAGTCATGAAGGTCAGAGCCTCAGTAAAAAAGATTTGCGACAAGTGCAAGGTGATTCATCGCCGCGGAGTAGTGCGGGTAATCTGCGAAAACTCCAAGCACAAGCAGCGCCAGGGCTAACGTCAAAACTCTGTAGGCGCAACAAACGAAGAGTCAAAACTCTGTAGGCGTAACAAATGACGGGTGCCCCATATCTCGCTCGTCTTTCGCGAGATGTGGGATACCACAAATCCAAACTGAGGGGTTTCCTCAGTAACTACAAGCACCGGAGAGGCTAGTTAGCCATAAAGGCTTGCGTTGAACCTCTCCCGTAGCGATCACCCGCTGTCCTAACCGGCAGCAAAACCGCAAGAAGCGGCGAAGCCACTTCGAGCAAGAACGAAAAAGGATTCTGTATGGCACGTATCGCAGGCGTAGATCTGCCCCGCCAAAAGCAGGCAAGAATCGCGCTGACCTACATATTCGGCATCGGCATCCCGCGCGCCCGTCACATCCTGGAAACGGCCAACGTAGACCCGTTTAAGAAAGTCCAGGATCTCGGCGAGGACGAGGTGAACCGCATCCGCCAGGTGATCGAGAACGAAGGCGAGATTGAAGGTGATCTGCGCAAAGACGTCTCCATGCACATCAAGCGGCTGATAGACATTCAGTCCTACCGGGGCCTGCGTCACCGGCGCAACCTCCCCGTCCGCGGCCAGCGCACCCACACCAACGCGCGCACCCGCAAGGGACCGCGTAAGGGCACAATCGCAGGCAAGAAGAAAGCGACGGCGAAGACCTAATGGCGAAGCAAGAGCAGAAGCAGGCCGCCGGCAAGGCAGCCAAGAACAAGAAATTCAAGAAGCGTGAGCGGAAGAACGTCCCGTACGGATTGGTTTACGTTCAGGCTTCGTTCAACAACACCATCGTGACCATCACCGACGGCCAGGGAAACACCCTTTCCTGGAAGAGCTCCGGCTCCCTCGGCTTCCGCGGCTCCCGCAAAGGAACCCCGTTTGCCGCCCAGCAGGCAGCCATGAACGCCGCCAACCAGGCGCGCGATCACGGTCTGCGTTCGGTCGATGTCCGCGTCAGTGGTCCGGGCTCGGGCCGTGAATCCGCAGTGCGCGCCTTGGCCGCAGCCGGGCTCGATGTCCGCTCTATCCGTGACGTCACGCCGATTCCGCACAACGGCTGCCGTCCACCGAAACGCCGTCGCGTATAGCGACGGCGCTGAACAAAACTAAGCAGGACCGGGACGAAGGATTAAATCCGTAAACCGGTCGGCCTCTGAAGTAAGGAGAAATACGTGGCAAGATACACCGGACCCGTCTGCCGCCTTTGCCGTCGCGAAGGCTCCAAGCTTTTCCTCAAGGGCACCAAGTGCTTTTCCGAAAAGTGTCCCATTGAGAAGCGCAACTTCGCCCCTGGCCAGCACGGCCGCGACCGCAAGCCCAAGATCGTAGGCTACGGTCTGCAGCTGCGCGAGAAGCAAAAAGCCAAGCGCATGTACTTCACCCTCGAGAGCCAGTTCCGCGCCTATTACGAGAAGGCCTCGCGGTCCCAGGGCGTCACCGGTGAATTGCTCTTGCAGCAACTCGAGCGCCGTCTGGACAACGTAGCCTTCCGTCTCGGCTTTGCCAGCTCCCGTCGTCAGGCGCGTCAGATCGTGCGCCATGGTCACGTCGAAGTGAATGGCCGCAAGGTCAACATTCCTTCCTTCCAGGTGAGCGTGGGCGACGATATCAAGATCCGCGAAGGCAGCAAGAAGCTTGCCGTACTCGAAACCTCGACAGAATTTGCCAGCCATCAGCAACCGCCACGGTGGCTGCAAGTGGACCACGCCAATCTGTCCGGCAAGGTATTGGCATTGCCCAAGCGGGAAGACGTCAACATGCCCATCAACGAGCAGTTGATCGTCGAACTTTACAGTAAGTAGTAGCAGAGTAACAGTAGTAGTAGTTGCAGAGTACAGATTCAATCAACGAGGAGAAACAAGCGCGGCCGTAGCAGAATGCTTCGCGACGTTTGCCGTGCATGGAGAGGACCACAGATATGCTTTGGAGAGGATTCCAAAAACCGAAACGTCTTGCAGTCGATACCGAAACACTCACCGAGAAATACGGTAAGTTCAGCGCCCAGCCTTTTGAGCGCGGCTTCGGCACCACCATTGGCAACGCGCTGCGCAGGACGCTGCTCTCGTCCATCGAGGGCGCGGCCGTCACCGCCGTCAAGATCGAAGGCGTACTGCACGAATTTCAATCGATCACCGGCGTAGTCGAAGACGCGACCGACATCATCCTGAATCTCAAGCAGATTCCCTTCAAGCTCAACGGCGAAGGCCCGAAGGCTCTTTATCTCCGTGCGGACCAGCCGGGAGTCGTCACCTCCGGCATGATCGATGCCGACGGAGACGTCGAGATCCTGGACAAGGACGTCTACATCGCAACCGTGAGCGAAGGTGGCAAGCTGGACATGGAAATGCGCTTAAAGCGCGGCCGTGGTTACGTTTCTGCTGACAAGAATTTCGACTCCGACCTGGGCATCGGCTTTATTCCCGTGGACTCCGTCCACTCGCCCGTACGCAAGGTCAACTACACCGTCGACGCCGCCCGCTTGGGGCAGATCACCGACTATGACAAGCTGACCATTGAAGTCTGGACCAATCGTTCGGTGTTGCCCGCCGACTCGCTCGGCCTCGCAGCCAAGCTGCTCAAAGACCATATGAGCATCTTCATCAACTTCGAGGAAGAGATCGAAGCTGAGAGCGCCCACGACGAAGGCCGCATGCAGTTGCGCAACGAGAACCTCAACCGCTCCGTAGAGGAGCTGGAACTGAGCGTGCGCAGCTACAACTGCCTCAAGAACGCGAACATACAGACCATCGGCGAGCTGGTACAGAAGACCGAGCCCGAGATGCTCAAGACCAAGAACTTCGGCCGCAAATCCTTGAACGAAATCAAGGAAATCCTGGCGCAGATGGGCTTGTCCCTGGGCATGAAGATCGACGAGCACGGCAACGCGGTGCCTGGACCGACCAGCGTACTGCCGGCCGCAACTCTGGCCGCGAGCTATAACCGTTACGACGACGAAGAGGATGACGACGACGAAGATCTCGAGGGCGTAGACATTCCCCTCCAGTCCGAGCCGGAGAACTTCTAGTCTTTCGCGGTGGCCGGTGAGGGAACTCACCGGTCACTGCAACATTTTTAGGAAAGAGAAACCCATGCGACATCGCAATGCAGGCTACAAACTAGGACGCAACACCAGCCATCGCCGCGCCCTGTTGCGGAACCTGGTGACGTCCATTCTTCTCGAGGACCGGGTAGAGACGACCATTACCAAGGCCAAGGCCGCGCGTCCGCACGTAGAAAAGCTGATCACCCTGGGCAAGAGAGGCGACCTGCATTCCCGCCGTCTGGCCCTCTCCTATCTGCAGACCCGGGAAGCCGTCTCCCGTCTGTTTGACACCGTAGCCCCGCGCTATGGAGACCGTGCCGGTGGCTATCTCCGCATCGTCCGCACCGGCTTCCAAAAAGGCGACGGAGCCGAAAAGGCCTTCATCGAACTTCTGGGCTCCGAGCAAGAGCTGGACGAGAAGCGCCAGAAGCGAGCCGAAGCCCGCGCCAAGCGCCGCGAAGAAATCGACAAGGCCATGTCCGAGAACCCCCCACCCGACGGAAGCGGAAGCGACACCAACGCTTAATCTGTCGGCAATTCCGAGAAGCCCGCGCCGCAAGCGCGGGCTTCCCTATGTTCGGACACTAGAAAATCGGACGGGTGCCCCTCGCCCCACCTGCCCCGCCTGCCCCGGCGTGCCGTGGGTTGTTCATTAAGAGGAACTAGACCACCTTCCTCGGAACGAATCTCCCATAGCAAGCGAAGGGTGTCCCCGCCTGCCCCGCCTGCCCCGGCAGGCCGTGGGGCGTGCCGTGGACCGAACCCGACCATCAACCGAACCCAACCATCAACCGAAGACAACCACAACCGTGCGGTAGCATAGAGCATGCAACCCCCATGATCCTAAAACAGTACTATCTAGGCTGCCTGGCCCACGCCTCCTACCTTCTCGGGGACGAGGCCACCGCCACCGCAATCATCGTCGATCCGCAGCGCGACATCGAACACTACCTGGCCGACGCGGAAAAATTATCCCTCCACATCCGCCATGTCTTTCTAACCCACTTCCACGCCGACTTCATCGCCGGCCATCTGGAGCTCCGCGACCGCTGCGGCGCCAACATTTATCTGGGCAGCCGCGCCAAGGCGGAATACGCCTTTGTGCCCATGGCCGATGGAGACACCCTCGACTTTCCCGGTCTGCGCCTGCAGGTACTGGAAACCCCGGGCCACACCATCGAGTCCATCTCCATCCTTGTCTTTGATCCGCAGAAAGACTTGAAGCACCCGCAAGCCGTGCTCACCGGAGACACCTTGTTCATCGGCGACGTAGGCCGCCCCGACCTGCGAGCCTCGCTCGGATGGACCGCCAACGATCTCGGCGCGCATCTCTACGACTCGCTGCACAACAAGCTATTGACCCTGCCCGACGCCACCTTGGTCTACCCCGCGCATGGCGCCGGCTCTCTCTGCGGTAAGCACCTTTCTTCCGACACGGTCTCAACGCTGGGAGAGCAACGCCGCCTGAACTACGCCCTGCAGCCGATGGCCAAGGAAGAATTCATCCGCCTGGTGACAACCGACCAGCCGGAAGCCCCGCAGTACTTTACCTACGACGCCATCCTGAACACCCGCGAGCGGGTAACGCTCGATACCAACCTGGAGAAGGTTCTTCACCCAGTGGCGCTAGAAGAAGTGCTCCGCCTGGGAGCCGAGGGAGCGCACCTGCTCGATGTGCGGGAAGCGGCCGAATTCGCCAAGGGCCATCTAGCCGACAGCATCAACATAGGACTAGGCGGCCAATACGCCACCTGGGCGGGCACATTATTGGATCGCGCCAAGCCGATACTGATCATTGCCGAGCCGGGAAGGGAACAGGAAGCCGCCCTACGCCTGGGCCGCATCGGCTTCGATCAAGTGAGAGGCTATCTCGAAGGGGGCATGCTCGCCCTCGCCGAAAGGCCGGACCTAGTCTGGGCAACCGAACGGGTCACCCCAGCAACGGTAGCGGAAGAACTGGCAACCGCCGAGCCCACCATGATCCTGGACATCCGCAATCCCAACGAGTGGAAAGCCAAACACATCCCGCAAAGCCTGAACATCCCCCTCAACCACCTGCAGGACCGCCTCCCAGAACTTCCCCGCAACCGCCGCATCGCCGTCCACTGTGCAGGCGGCTACCGTTCCTCGATAGCCACCAGCATTCTGCATCAGCACGGCCTCACCAATCTCATCGAAATGGCCGGCGGCCTAGCCGCCTGGGACGCCGCCAAACTTCCCGTAGTTTCGGAGACGTGATCTTCCTTCAGGTGGAACGCCAAGTCGCCGAGGGTTCTACAGGACAGATTTACGTTTCGCATCTGCCAGGGCATTCTGAGCTCTACCTGAACATGCCCTTCAAAGATTGGCCTCAGCAGTAGAGCCAGCCCGCTGATCTCAGCATATTCTGGACCCTAATCGGGGACGGACAGAAATGCCCTAAAGGAATTTGTCTGCGAGGCTAAGTCACGGTTCCTCACATGTCGGAGAGCTCACCGGGCGCGCGGCGCGTGTATCTAGTGCACGAAACCCATCTGATAGACAACGGCAAAGAGTATTACCAGACCGAAGAGCCTACTGTACTGATACTCTACAGGGCGTTCCATTTGAGGCGTGCCAGCTTGTGCCGTCTGCATAGCTCACGGATTCCAGATCTATAGAATTAACGGCAGCGGAGCTGATCACCCAGGCATACCACCTTGAGTCGGGCGAGCTGCGGCGTACGAGGACAGGGCCCGGTGGCGGACCCAGGATGTCGTCAAGCTCTGCTAGCTGTCCTTGTCTTGCAGGGGCTTCCCTTCGGGCGGTGGAGGCATTCGATCTCGGATAATCCACAATCCGGTTAAGGTCTAAACTTTCCGTAATTTCGGACGTCTCGGGACGGTCGGCAACCGGCGCGATCGCTGAATGGTTATGCGGGAAGCAACTACCAGAGGCCATGTCACCCCCCCTCCCCATCCCAGCGGCACCAACGGGCGATCCCTTACATCGATTTGAGCCAATGATGCTGTCGAGGTGAAACAGAGAATGAGCGCCAACCTGCTAGTGCGGCTCATAGCGACCTCCTGAGGAGGAAAGCGAGCGAGAAATTCGTTCAGCTTCTTAGACACCGCCGAATCACGGAGAGTTCCAATGGTGTCTCGACGTTAAACAGACGGAACTGTCGCGGACGAAAAACAAGCGTCTACGAGATATAGATAATTGGCCCCAAAGCGCAACTGTGTCCCTCACGCAGTTAACCAGACGGTCATCCGATAAGTTACAGTAAGGCAGACCCTTGAGACGATTGCCCTAACCCTAGAGGCTCATTTAAACTGAACCGCCGGGGACTTCCTACGCAGCCTATTAACTTTGCCGAAGAATACGAAAATAAGACAGATGAAGAGCTGTTACGTCTCTCATCGGTGTCCTACCAGCTTACGGAGGATGCGAAGCGGGCACTGACAGCGGCACTGTTGAGTCGTGGGATTGATTCAGACGAAATAAAGCAAAACTTCCATCGAGAAGAAGTTCAAGCCGAAAAGCGTCGGGGGCGCCAGGTTGGCCATTTAGGGGTCACACGTGGGATTGGCAGACAGCGATATGGCAAAGCGAACTACTCGCTTAACCAAAGAACCCGGATGGAAAGGTTCACCACAACCGTTTTCGTAGTATTGTTTTGGCTGCCTGCTCATACCGACCGGCACCTATCGCGTTCAACGTAAGAAGCAATTCTTTTCCTCTGACATGGTCATCCTTGAAAAATTGCCGCTCGATTGGACCCAGGTTCTGGGGGTATGGGCCGTGAGCGGTCATAGCTTGCTTGGTCTTACCCTCGCTTACAAGTCGTTACCGTCTTTCCTTAACCTGCTCAGGGGAATAGGGTGAGAGCATTGACAGCTTACCCAAGTCCATTAGCCTCGTCGTGCGTTCGCGAAGCCGGAGAAGCTGTTTCAGGTGATGTTGCCCATGCACCACATGAAGCTTTCTCCACTGCGTCGCACTCAACGGGCCCAGAATCGGATGGTCGAGCAGCGGGACCCGGCGCCCGAAGCGCGCTTCGCACTGCCCGATGATCGCATCCATCGCCACAATCTTTGCCCCGATCTCGTTGCGCACCTCCTCCGCCGGCAAGCCTTTCGGCATCACGATCGCAGGTGCTTTGCGTCCGGCAGGCATGTGACCCAATCCCACGACGACCAAAGTCAGCGCGCGCTGCGCCACGGAGGCCCGCGACGCCAGGGGTTTTCCTTTGCTCACGACTCTCTCCAAGCCCTTGATCGTTCCGGTGTAGGTGAGATACAGGTGCTCCAACAACTCTACTGCGCACCACTTGCCTGGGGGGTGCCAGCTTAATTGCTCGCTGGACATGCCTTCCACCGCCGACTGCAGAGACTCTTTCAGCTTGTCCAGGCGGAGATCCATTGCTAACTACTCTCGCATTTCGAGCCGTCTTATTGGCAGCAAAGCCGAGACCTGGTCAACTTCATCACCGCGCTGAATGCGAATCGCTTGACGAAGCAGATGGACAGCCGTATCGCTCTTGTCACTTGGGAATCCTTCATCCGCCTGCTCAAACGTCTGCGTTATGACGTGTTTGACGTATGGCTGAACGAAAGCCTGAAGCTGATGAAGCGCGTTACCCAACGTCGTGGCCATAACAAAGATTGTAGTCGGCAAAGCCGCCGCCAGAACTGATCGGCTTCGCGCGGTAGCCGTTAGGCTACCATTCCCCCCGCCTCCCGCAAGGTGGCCGCCACGTATGTTGTTGCAAACAGATGAGCACCGATCGTCAGGACCCAACGTCAGTGTTTGGTCCGCAGCATGCAATAGGGCACTGCGTCAGGGCAAACTCAAAGCCAGGGTTGCTGAGAGTTTGAGAGACAAATTCAGTTTGGGTTCCACTGCAAGGAGCCCCAAGGAGGATGTCATGAAATGCAACTCAATCGCTCAGTCATCGCTTGTGGTTCTGTCGCTGCTGCTCACCGTCGCCGGAGCCCACGCTCAATCCGCAACTCGAGCCAATGTGCCGTTCGCTTTCAAGGTAGGAACGACGCAAATGCCGGCCGGCACTTACAGCGTTCACAACCAACTTGGCACCAACCTCGTCACGGTCCGCAATGTCCAGACCGGCACATCCGTGGTGGCGATGGGCCGGCGAGAATCTCCGTCTAAGAAGACGGACAAGCTGATCTTCCATCGTTACGGTAGCCAGTACTTCCTGACCGAGATCCTGGGAGAAACGGGGAGCCAGGCGATGGTCTTCCCCGCCACCAAGCAAGAGCAGGAGCTTCGGGTCGCCCAGGCTCCAACAAACATCGGCAACGATATAGAGATTGCCAGCAAGTAATCAGCTTTCGCTTAAACGGCAACGAAGCGGCCTCGGACTGCTTCGTTGCCGGCGTTGAAAGTGCAGCGAGGTATCCCCAAAGTCGCCAGCCCGGGGCTTAGGGCGCATAGGGCGCTTAAGGCGCACACTTTCACCGGCGCTTATATGTGAAATAGGGTGACAGCAGCCATTTGTCGTGAACCCCAAAGCTGAGACACGGAGTTAGGCAGAAAAAACGGGCGACACTCAGCCGTCACAATGGAGGTGACCGATGAGCAAACAGAAGGTACACTACTCTGCGGAGTTCAAGCAGGATGCGGTGGGCGGGGGAAGTTAAGGGACGGACCAACTCGCCTCTCTGCGTTCTTTCTTCGTCCCGGAGACATCCATGAAAAGCCTCCTGCTCCTCCTCGCCATCACCCTTACCGCATCAGCACAAACCGAAAAACCCCTCACCTCCTTCCCCTACACACCAGGACTCGACCTCACCTCCATGGATAAGACCGTCGACCCTTGCGTCGACTTCTACCAGTACTCCTGCGGTGGATGGAAGAAAAACAATCCTATCCCTGCTGACCGGGCGAGGTGGAGCGTCTACGGCAAACTCTCCCAGGATAACCAGCAATTCCTCTGGGGCATTCTCTACCAGCTCTCCAGGCAGGCTAGCGGCCGCAACGCCAACCAGCAGAAGATCGGCGACTACTTCGGCGCCTGCATGGATGAAGCTGTCGTCAACCAGCTCGGCGCCAAGCCGCTACGGCCGTATCTCGATCAGATTGCGGCCATGCAATCGGCCAAAGACCTGCCCGCGTTGCTCGCCGGCTTGCATACCTCGCTCGAAACCGGAGGTCTTTTCTTCAACTTCGGCTCCCACCAGGACTACGAGAACTCGCAGAATGTGATCGCGTTTGCCGATGCCGGCGGCCTCGGCCTGCCCGACCGCGACTACTACATCAAGACCGACGAGAATTCCGTCGACATCCGCAACAAGTACCTCGCCCATGTGCAGAAAATGTTCGAGTTGCTTGGCGACAAACCCGGCGTCGCAAAGGCCGAGGCCGCCAAGGTCATGGAGATCGAAACCGCGCTCGCCAAGGCATCCCTCACTCGCGTGCAACGCCGCGATCCGTACCAGCGGTTCCACAAGGTCGACTTCCAGCGATTGCAGGCCATGACGCCCGATTTCGATTGGTCCATTTACATCAAAGACATCGGGCTGCCCGCGCAGAATACCCTCAACGTCACCGAACCGGCGTTCTACGCGGAACTCGGCAAACAGCTAAAGACGCTCAACCTCGAGGACATCAAGACCTACTTGCGCTGGCACACCGCGACCGCGGCCGCGCCTTACCTCTCTGACGATTTCGTGAACGAGAACTTCAACTTTTTTTCGAAGACGTTGCGCGGCGTTCCGCAGCTTCGTCCTCGCTGGAAGCGTTGTGTCGACTTGGTGGACGATCAACTCGGCGAGGCGCTCGGGCAGGAATTCGTCGCCCGCGCATTCAGCCCTGAGCTAAAACAAAAAACCAGCACCATGACCAGGCAGATCGAGCACTCCATGGAAGAGGATATCAACACCATCGACTGGATGAGCCCGGCCACTAAGCAGCAGGCGGTCGCCAAATTGCACATGATCGTAAATAAGATCGGATATCCCGACAAATGGCGCGATTACAGCTCTGTCGAGATTAAGCCCAACGATTTTTTCGGGAATGTGCAGCGTTCCACCAAGTTTGAGTCGAAACGCGACTTGAACAAGATCGGCAAACCGCTTGACCGGGGCGAGTGGGGCATGACTCCGCCTACAGTCAATGCCTATTTCAGCCAGCAAATGAACGACATCAACTTTCCCGCCGGCGTGCTGCAACCTCCACTGTATGACCCGAAGATGGATGACGCACCCAATTACGGCAATACAGGAGCAACCATCGGCCACGAACTCACACACGCCTTCGACGATCGAGGGCGGCAGTTCGACGCGCAGGGCAACTTGAAAGACTGGTGGACCAGGGACGATGCAAAAAACTTCACCGATCGAGCCCAGTGCATCGTCGATCAGTACGCGCAGTACACCGTCGTCGACAACATCAAGATCAACTCCGCGCTGACCGAAGGCGAAGACATCGCCGACCTCGGTGGACTCCTCCTTGCATGGATGGCCTGGAAGGATCAAACCAGGAACATGAACCTTGATTCGCGCGACGGACTCTCGCCGGAACAGCGCTTTTTCGTTGGCAACGCACAGTGGGCCTGCGAGAACGATCGCCCCGAGAATCTGCGTGTCTCCGCCATCACCGATCCGCACTCACCGGGCAAGTACCGCGTAAACGGGCTGGTGGTGAATATGGATGAATTCCAGAAAGCCTTCAGCTGCAAAGCAGGCCAACCGATGGTGCGTGAAAACCGCTGTCGCGTCTGGTATGGTGAATATGGATCAATTCCAGAAGGCCTTCAGCTGCAAGGCAGGCCAGCCGATGGTCCGTGAAAACCGCTGTCGTGTCTGGTAGCAGATGCAAAAGCCATCCCTTAAGCGAGGTTCCGCTTATAGCAGTGCGGTAAGTTCCGCCCACGCTCGCTCTGCTCCTGCCTCGTTGTAGACCTGGCTGCCGCGCACCGTCCAGCCGTGATTGCAGCCCTCGTAGACCTCAACCGTTGCCTTCAGATGCGCTGCCGCGAAGGCCTCCTTCAATTTGTCTTTGGCAGCAGGGTCGCGCTTGTCGTCGTTGTCTGCCACCGCACAGAGCATCTCGGCCTTCATCTTCGGGATCAGCAGGTGCGGGCTGTCCGGCTTGTCGGTCACCAGGCCACCGCCATGAAAGGTAGCAGCCGCGCCGATGCGCTCGGGTGCGGTGGCTGCCGTGCGAAAGGTCAGCGGCCCGCCCATGCAGTACCCCTGCACCCCCATCTTTTTCTTCTTGTCCGTTTGCGGCTGCGCGTCAAGAAAGGCGACGTACGACTTTGCGTCGCTGATGTTAGCATCGGCTGTCAATGCCGCGGCCATCGGCATCACCTTGGCGCGGTCTTCCGGCTTGCTGAAGTCAAACGAACCATCGACCACCGGCGCCTTTGCATTACGGTAGAACGGATTCGGCACCAGGACCACGTAGCCTTCGGCGGCGAGCCTTTGCCCCATCTCGCGGAACACCGGTCTCAGCCCAAGAATGTCGGTCCACACCAGCACAGCCGGCCATTTTCCCCTGCCCTCGGGATAGAACAGCGCCGAGTCGGCAACACCACTTGCCATGGGGACATCTACGTCCTTCTGCACCACCTTTACCTCTGCCGCGGCCCCGGAAGAACTCAGCACCATGGTCGCGATCGCCCCAAGCCCAAACGCCCTGCGCGAAACAGTGGGATCATGGATAAGACCCTGGTGAATCAATTCATCGCACATAAACTACCTCTCTCCCTTACATCTCTCTGGTTCTTGGATAGGAAGTATGGCCGAAGTGTGGCCCATTGTCGATCCTGTAGTGGCATTTAGAAACCTGGGGACTATTCCGAAGGTCTCAAGGCCATCAGTCTGGTAGCCGGGACCTTTTCGTGTGACAATGCGTGAGATCAAGGTGGCACAGAAAGACATGAAGAGTGAGTGTCGGAGCGAAGCAAGCCGCTGGTTCCGCGCATGGATGATGGCGCTGCTGGCCGGCGCCCTTGCGAGCAGTGTGCCGTTATATGCCCAGGGAGCGAAGGTCAGCTCACCCGCCGAGCTTGCGCGCATCGCCGACGCTCTGCAGCCCGGCGAATGGGTTTGGGCCCCGTCCGTCGCGCCCACCGGTCCAATCCTTATCTACGTCGATCTCTCGCGGCAGCGCGCCACTGTCTACCGCAACGGAGTGCGCATAGCCGTCAGCACCATCTCATCCGGTAAGCCCGGACATGAAACTCCAACCGGGGTCTTCACCATCCTGCAAAAGGACGCCAGTCACCGGTCGAAGAAGTACAACAACGCGCCCATGCCCTTCCAGGAGCGCCTCACCTGGGATGGGGTGGCTCTCCACGCCGGTGGCCTGCCCGGCTATCCCGAGAGCCATGGATGCGTTCACCTTCCCTACACCTTTTCCCAACAACTTTTCGGCATCACCACTCTCGGTGCCACCGTTGTGGTGCAAGGCGATGCCGCCAATCACATTACCACCACAGACGCCAGCCTGCTCGCTCCCATGAACGTCATGGGACAGAAAGTAACCCAACAACATCTTGGCGGGGCGGAATTTCGCTGGGAACCTGACAAGTCGCCGACCGGGCCTCTGACCATCATTGTCTCCAAGCATGACCAGCGGATCGTGGTCCTGCGCAACGGTGTCGAGATCGGCCGCAGTGTGGCTGAGATCAACGACGACGATCCCGGATCTCACGTCATCACCCTGACCCGTGGCGCTGACGGCAAAAAACACTGGATCTATGTTGGTCTGCCCGGACACGACAACGACAAAGGCCGCGAACTCGACGAGGCCACCCTCAACCGCGTCCACATGCCAGGCGCCTTCTTGGAGGCCGTCAGAGCCGCACTTCTCCCAGGCGTAACCATACTGGTCACGCAATCAAGCGTAGGCGCTCTCACCACCGGGGAACACATAACGATTCTCGACAGTGTCGTACCTACAATTCGAGATTGAGTTATCAGGACTACTCGGGGGCAGGAAACGCCAGGCCAAACGCACCCCGCCAATAAGCCGGAGGCAGACGGTGAAGGGAACACCCTGGCACGCGTCCTCAGGCAGTCTCCCCTCTTCTGCAATGTCCGGCGCCGTCGCCTGCTGTTCCAGTTTATCGAGTGATCCACTGTGCGCCCGGTTATATGTGTTCTCCACGCCAGCCCTTCTCTAGATCGGTATCCCCTCTATAGCGTATGCTACATAGGTAGAGAGAAGTACATACTGAAATGGAGCGGACGATGCGTGGCGTTTGGACCGGAATTCTGATCGCTGTGTCCTTTCGATGTGCTGCGCAAGCTCAGGAAATTTTGCCCTTGGCAATCTCTTCTGTCCACGATTCGACCCTGTTGGCGATGCAATCGTCCATCTCACGCCACGGTATTATTCAAGTGGTTGAAGGGGCCCTTACTGGGGACGCTCCAATAGGAAGCGCATCTCCTGGTGGGGCCCAATCCTTGTCGGCCTCCCATGCTGCGGCGTTCGAAGTCGCGTCGATCAGACCCAACTCGGCCTCGAAGGCCGGAGGCGAGGGAAGTTACCGCTCCAAAATCGAGTTCGCTGCGGACAGCCTTACGATGCGTAACGTCGATCTGAGTGAGTGCATACAGTGGGCGTACGGCATTCCGTTTTATCGAATCTCGGGACTGAACTCACTGAAGACCGAACGCTACGATATTTTTGCGAAGGCAGACGGTCCGGTCCCGCTCAGCCAGCTCGAAGCAATGCTTCAGGATCTGTTGGCAAAGAGATTTAACCTCACGCTTCATCGGGAGACGAAGATGCTCGGCGTCTATGAGTTGGTCCCTGCGAAAGGTGGGCCCAAACTCCCTGCGCCGAAAGCTGAAGGCGAGATCTTTGGTGCCCACTCCAGCGAATCGCTGCCACGAGTCAGCGATGGGAACTTTGTCTTCCAGGATACTTCCATGCCTGAATTCGCGGAGAAGTTATCGCAGTTACGGGACATCGACCGGCCCGTAGTAGACCGTACCGGCGTCAAAGGAGTCTTCGACATCACCCTAAAAGGTGCCGCCACCGCAATGTTGCAACCGGATGGGCCGTCACTCTTCACGCTCGTCCAGGAACAACTTGGGCTCAAACTCGTATCTGCAAAAGCCCCGATCGAGGTTCTCGTCGTAGACCACGCGGAAAAACCATCCGTGAATTGACCGCAAGAAAGTAGACCTGGGATACAGGCACCGCGGTTACTACGCGTCCGATAGCCATGCAACGATAGTTACGTGGCTACCCGCGCCAACGGATGCTATGATCCTGCTGTTTGTGTCAAAAAATGAGGAAGCCTGGATTGAAACATCGATTCACTTGTATCGCGTGCTCTGCCTTGTTATTGGTTTCGGCCCAACCCGTCAACTGCCAGCAAACGGCGGCTCCGTCCGCAACTTCATCCCTTCCACCGGCGGCGGCCCAGCTACCTAAACCCACGGTCCCGAACACCCTTATGGACGGTACGCCTGTCAGGCTTCGGCTCGGACGAACCATCTCTTCAGCAAGCGAAAAAGCCGGTAACCCGGTAGATTTCGAAGTAGCCGAAGAAGTCAAAATTAACAACGTGGTGATAATCCCGGTGGGCGCCGTCGCATTAGCCACCGTCACGGCTGCAGAGCACAAGAGGCATCTGGGTCGAGCCGGCACGCTCGAACTAAAGCTCGAGAGCATTCGTCTGGCAGACGGTGAAAAGGCCGCCATGAAGGCTACGGAAGGTGGTAAGGCCGGTGGACACGTGGGAATCATGACTACGGCCATGGTCGCCTCAGGTCTTTTGTTCTTCCCCGCCGCTCCACTCTTCCTGTTCATGCACGGGAAGGATATGACCATCCCTAAGGGCACGGAGATCACAGCCTATGTCAACGGCGATGTGCCCTGACCATGTCAAGGTTTGCACCTGCCGATTCGCCCTCTGCACACAACTCGAGCGCGCCACAGTAGTGAGAAAAAATACGCCACTCAGGAAGGTGTCCACGTAGAGCGGCCATTCTGAAAAGGTAATATAGCCCAGTGGACACCATCGATTGGCTACTCGAGGCGGACCCCGCCATCCGTTGGCAGGCGATACGCGATCTCACGAATGCCTCCCCGCCAGCGATTGCCGCAGAGCGCGCCCGCGTCCCGCGCGAAGGGCTCGGCGCTGCGATTCTGGCTCGCCAGGAATCGGACGGCTCGTGGCGCCGGGCCGATAAGCCTGTCTGGTTGTCGACCCTCTTCACTTTTCTCCTCTTGCGAGCGACCGGCGTCGACCGCGCCGAACCTGCCGTCGAGTCGGCGGTGGCGCGCCTGGAGGCAGGCTTGCGGTGGGACAACCAGGACGGCTGCTGGGAGTTGCGTCGGGTGGAATCCGGCGCGAAACCGTTCTTCGAGGGCGAAGTGGAGCCCTGCATCAACGGCGGCGCGCTCGCACTTGGCGGCTACTTCGGGCGCCCGGCGGCCAACCTCGCGCATCGTCTCGTCGGCGAGCAACTCGATGACGGCGGCTGGAACTGCGAAGCGCCAGAGAGTGTGCGCTCGTCTTTCCACACCACCATCTGCGTGCTGGAGGGGCTGCTCGAGTACGAGCGTGCCGTCGGCTCGGCGCCAGAAATCGCGGCGGCCAGACGGCGCGGCGAGGAGTATCTGCTCGAGCGTAGCCTCTTCCGGCGGCGCTCCACCGGCGACATCGCTAATCCGGAGTTCCTGGAGCTCGCCTTCCCGCCCCGCTACCATTACGACATTCTTCGTGCGCTCGACTACTTCAGAGCCGCCGATGTCCAGCCCGACGCGCGCATCAGCGATGCTGTCCATCTCATCGAGAGCAGGAGGCGGGCCGACGGTCGTTGGCTCCTCGATCGCGCCTACGACGAGGCGCTCGCCTTGCCTTTCGGAGAATCGGCCGATGAACCGAGTCGCTGGAACACACTCCGGGCTCTGCGGGTGCTCCGTTGGTACGAACGCCGTGGGCTCCACACGGCGAGCGCTCCATAGACCGCGTACCAAAGCTCACCGGAACTGCCAATCGCCGAATATCAAAAACCGGGATCCTTTTGTCCTGAATTTGCGTATCACCTGTTAACCATCCGGCTCCAGGAACGTTGTATAGGGTGAAGCTGCAAACGGAGGCATGAACATGGGCGGGGACACTATTCCGGTAATCGCGGTATTTTCAACCATCAGCTGGGTCGCATGGGTGCTTTTTTCTTCCATTCGCCGCTACAAAGTAGCCCAGCTCCAGGCAGATATCCAAAGCACTCTACTGCAACGATTCGATTCTCCCAATACTCTCTTGGGCTATGCCCAGAGCGATGCCGGCAGCCAATTTATCAAAAGCTGAGCATGGAGATCGATCGAAGTACGCCCTACAGCCAGATTCTCAAAGGGGTCCAGGCAGGTATTGTGTTCATCTTTCTTGGCGGGGGATTGTTGCGGCTCCACGCCTGGAACATCGGCGACGAAGGGCCGCTCGTCTTTGGTACGCTCGCCCTCGCTCTCGGACTTGGATTCGGCGTGGCCGCTGCAGTCTCATACTTCCTCTCGCGTTCCTTTGGTCTCTTGAGCCGGCAAGACGGACGGTGACCGCATGATGCGTGGCCTGGCAGCAATTGGCCTTGAGTGCGATGAGGAGTCGTCGGGAATGGAAGAGCAAACATTCCACGCGCTCTACGCGGCTACCGCGAAACCTCTTTGGGCATATATCGCGCGCATGTCTCGCCGCCCGGACCTGGCCAACGATCTTCTGCAGGAGACCTACTGCCGCTTCCTGACATCCCAAAGGGGAAAGGCAGAGCTAGCGGAAGCCAGGCCCTACCTGTTCCGCATCGCGACCAATCTGATGCACGACCGATGGCGCAACGGCGAGGATACGACCTGGTCCGAACCTCCGGAACTCGGCGTCGAACGAGACCTCGACACCCAGATCGACGTTCGTGATCTGATGCAGCAACTCAAGCCCAGGGAGCGCCAATTGCTTTGGTTAGCCTACGTCGAGGGCATGACGCACAGCGAAATCGCAAAGTCCACTGGGCTGCAATCGATGAGTGTTCGCATTTTGCTGCTTCGCGCGCGCCGCAGGGCGGCGGAGTTGCTGGCACAAAAGGAGAGAGCCGTTCATGAAGTGTGAAAGGGAACAGCAAGTCGTGGAAGCAACCCGCAACGGAGTGTGGGCCTCCTCATTGCGCGCGCATCTGCGAGATTGCGCGCTATGCACCCAAACCGAGTTGATTGCGTCGTCCCTGCAGGAGGATGCTGCAAAGGCGGAACGGCAGCTCGATCTTCCGCCTGCCGGTATGATCTGGCGTCGCGCTCAGACCAGGCGGCATAGCGACGCGATGCAGCGAGCCACGCGCCGCCCGTTTCTCATTGTCGGCGCGCTCAGCGCACTATATTCCGTCATTTTTCTGTTGTGGGGAATCTTTCAGCTGCCTCAGTCCGTCTACCGGCCGTTCGTCACGTCGCCCGCACTGACCGGGAATGTGGCACTCGCGGGCGCGGCATTGTCAGCGAATATTGGTAATTGTGGGATCGTGCGTATTGGTACTCGAGACCAAGCGTTGAATCACTCTTGCACCTCGGAGAGCATGGCGCAATAAAACTCATGCACCCGCCGATGTCTCTCTTTCGCCAGCTCCTGGCCTTTGCGGGTCTTGAAGCTCCCCTCCAAAGTCAACAGCTTCTTAGGAAAGTGATCCAACGCGTTTCGGCCATCATCGAGCGGGCGTGCTTTTGCCTCCTGGATCGGCCAGATCATACAGACGTGAGCCCATACGGCCTGCGGTATAGAAACATCGGGCGATGCCGCTAAGACCGATGGCGTCCAGGCGATCGGCGTCTTGCAGGATGCAGCCCTCGATACTCGTCGGCGCCACTCCGGCAGAGAAGCTGTGACTCTCGATTGCGCAAGCAACCATATCTATGCGCGCTGGCTCCCACGCCAGTGCTTCCAGGCGAACCCGCGATTCATTCGCCGCGAGCAGGGATGCCTGGCTGCGAAAAGGAGAATCCTTCGCCACCGAAACACAGTCATGCAGCAGAACCGCCGCCGCCAGCGCTTCGAGGTCACCGCCCTCCTCCCCATGGATCAACTTCGCGTTGCGCCACACCCGCACCATGTGGGACAGATCGTGCGCTCCGTCCTCATCGTTCACGGAGGCATCCAGAAGCTTCGCTGCAAGCTGATCGAAGGGGTGGAACATCTGTAAAGTCATGCTCTCGTATGGATCCTCATTTTCTAAGTGCTGCGATTGCCCGGAAAACCTCGACAGCATACTCATTAAAACTCCGCTCACACGAGGGACATTCACCTAACAATCCGCTGCGGGCCTGTCTCGATAGCGAATCACGATACTCGCCTTTGATGCGGTTCGAAGGGGACGGGCCCCTGCGTGAGGCCCTAATGGATGCAAAATAAGTCCCGCAGGAACGGCTGGACTTCAGGGCTGTCCAAATTAGCGGATGAAGTTGTTTTCTGAAGACGTAACCTATTGATTGCTTTGACGGAGCTTAGCCGAACAAAATCGGGTTCCTTCTGTTGATCGGGTGCTGTCTAACTGGCAACCAGTTTCGAGTTGCGTTGATGAACGAAGGGCACGGGTTCAGCCGTGCCACAATACTCGCTCTGGTGAGGCTTTAGCCCCTGAGGTACGTCTTTCCAATCTTCTATGGAGAACTCAAAAGCGGAAGGAGATGACTTTGCCCTGTAGGTTTCGAAAAGCGTACCTCGGCGGCTAAAGAGGCTGCGGAAAAACTCGCCATTGGGTAGGAAAGCCGTACCTCAGGGGCTAAAGCCCAGCGTATTTTCAATCGCTTACGGCACGACTAAAGTCGTGCCCTGATACAAAACATGAGTTTTTCCGCAGCCTGTAAAGCCGTCAAGCGCGCAAACCCTTACGGCACGGCTGAACCCGTGCCCTTCGTTCGAGAGTGTCTTCCCCAGGGCTCTTAGGGTCAGCGAAAGTTCAGGCGTCCCTTCGGGACTCCATTTCATCAGGCCAGTTCTCACGCAGACTCCTCAGCCCGTCTACAAGTACCTGCAAGCTCGCCGGCTTATTCCGTCGAGGAAGTAAAATCCGCCAACTAGACAACGCTTCGAAAAACGGTGTAGCGGCTTCCGAAATAGCTGTTTCTGGTGTAAACCTTCAAATGGCTTGCCGCCTCCACAACCTCCGACAAAATCGGATTGAAGTACACCAGGATCACATCACGCGGGTGCTCGGCGAGAGATCGGTTAAGGTTTTGGACGACCGGCTCCATAACAAACCGGTCAAATGGATAGAAAAAGTAGATGAGCAATGGTTCAGGTGGAAATTCGTACTGCGTCGCGTCCATGTTGACCGGTTCAATCTGGAAGCAAGCCTGCCTCGAATTTCGATAGCTCTTCGCATTCTTCCGGGCAACAGCATCAAGGTCCGAAGAAAACTCGACGCCGATGATGCGGCGGAAGGGGAGCTCGGCGGCGAGCAACAGCATTCTGCCCTTACCCGATCCCATGTCGATGAATGTGTAGCCCGAAAGATCGGTAACCGGCAGATCGCGAAGCATGTGCCGCCCGGATCCAGGGGTTGTGGGTATATAGGGGATCGCGTGAGAGGCGTTCTCGCCAACAAGGCCAATTTCCGCGGATCTTGCGTCTCCACAGGTTTTCACCTGATAACGCCAGTCAAACCATTGTGCGGACAATTTGCTCCGAAGGGTGGAAACCCGCCGCATTCCCGGGATCCCCATGAGCGTGGCCTTCCAGTCGATCACTTGCCCTCGCAGCTATACAGAAAGAGAAATTGGAACCATGGGACCTCCCTGATAGTTAAAGGAAGGCGCACACGCAGTCTTGTCCCAATTTAGCGTACAGGAAATTCGGGGCATCTCGCTCGTTTTTCGCGAGATGTTGGATACCACGAGCTCAACCTCACCATTGGAAGGATTTGGAATCATCGGAAACAACCGCAGGAGCAAAAGCGCTGCCGGCCACAGCTGCGCTCGAAAGGCGTACCCGGGGAATGGTCGCCGTAAACGATTCGCTAACTGTGGCCGGCAGGTTTACGTCGCAATAACAGTTGCGTGGCGTTAGCTGTTAGAGGGAGGGGCCTGCTGTCGCCGGTTGGCCTTATGGTCTTGCTTCATCTGTTCGTACTGCTGCTTCTGCGTATCGTTCAGGATCGCCTCAATTTTGCTGTCGCTATCCTGGCGAATCCCGTGCAGCTTGGCCTTTCGGTCGTTCTGCGCAAGCGTGCTATCGGACCGTACGGACTGCATTTGTTGAGCGCGGTCGGCCAGTATCGGCTCGATCTTTGACTGCTGGTCAGGCGTGAGGCCGAGTTGTTTCGCCATCCTTTTTGCCTGGTGCCGGGGGTTGGGAACGTGAGCCCGGTGCTGTGCAGATGCCGCAGGCGGCTGGGCGGGTGGCGTGCTTTGGTCCTGGGCCAACAGTGCATTGCCTGATAGTCCAACGATCAACACAGTTCCGAGAGCCAGTGAGGGAAAAGAAACTACGCATATAAGTTACTCCTTGGTTTGCAATCGACGTCCATTACGTCTATGCAGACCCCATCCCGGGGAATAGGTTGTGGCTGAGCCCTCTTTGGGCTCTCACTGGCGCGTGTTTTTCGAGAAGCCGGCTGCTGCCTGACTCCGATTCGAAATGTGACCTTAAGACGGCCTGTAACAATGGGCGCCCGGCGTTCGGAATTTTTCTTTCAAGCACAGTAGCCTCGCTGCCGCTTTCGCGCGAGCGAGCCGCTTGTAATTTTCTGACCTTCTTCTTGACAATAAGTATATTCTTATATAAGGTATTAATTATGAAAGCGAGAGAGAATCTCGACTCCGCCTTCTCTGCCCTGGCCGACCCCACGCGGCGAGCGATACTCGCGCGCCTTGCCAAAGGGGAGGCCACCGTCAACGAACTAGCGGTGCCCTTCGAGATAACGCAACCAGCAATCTCTCAACACCTCAAGGTGCTCGAAGATGCCGGATTAATCATCCGGCGAGTCGACGGAACAAAACGCCCCCGTCGTCTTGTGAAGGCCCGCATTGAAGCCATGGATCGATGGCTGGCGATGCTCCGAAAAGCCTTCGAGCAAAACTATGACCGGCTGGACAACGTTCTGGCCACGTTGTCACCACACACAGAAAGGGGAATCGCGATGAACAAACTGGAACTCAAGACAGAAGGCGATACACACGTGATCGTTCAGAGGCGCTTCGCCGCGCCTCCGGAGACTCGTCTACCGCGCGCACACAGATCCGGCAATTGTTCAGAAATGGTTACTCGGTCCCGAAGGTTGGACGATGCCCGTCTGCATCAATGAAGCCAAGCCAGGGGGCAAGATCCGTTACGAGTGGACCAACGGCAAAGGCGGTGGGTTCTACCTCACCGGAGAATATCTCGAACTTGAGCCCTACCGTAGAATCGTCCATGTCGAACGGATGCACCTGCCGGATGCTACACCGGACAATCATGTGGAAACACGATTCGACCCAGATGGCGCAGGTACGTTGATGACGATGCGAATGACGCTGCCCGACGCCCAGACACGGGCCGCAATGCTCGCGACAGGGATGGAGCAGGCGGGATGGAAGCCAGTTACTCTCGTCTGGACGGGATGCTCCAGCCTCATCCGGCAACCCGTTGATGTTCCAGCTCCTGGTTTGCAAACGGTGGACGAAAGCCCTAGGTCTGCGGGATACGTTGGTCGTAAGCGGCTACGATGCGTTTTGGCGCGCTATGGCGCCATGACGTTTCGATCAACTCCCGCACCCGGCGGGCCGGAATCCTGGACAGATCTACGCGAAGCCCCATGAATTGCTTCCCATTGCGCCAGATCTCCTCATACGCATCTGGATTTGCGGCTGCTAGAGCTTTAGCCTCCTGTTCGGCGAGGCTAACGGTCATGGTCACACCTCCCTTCTCCACCCCAACGAAGCTCTTTCCCGCAACCTTGTAGCCTGCAATTCGTCGCGCTGCCGGCACTGGGGGCCCCTCCTCCACCTCCGGCAGATTCATCGCAATGGTCCGAATCTCGCTCAGTCCGATCATTGTCGAAGAACTCCTCTCACTTCGGTTGTGTAGAGATAATGGCGAAATCGGCCTATATCCTTCACCATATCCAGTCTCAGTCAAAGGCTCCAGAGCGTTGGCTCAATCTCCGGTGCAAGCTCCGGCAACAGCCTCGTCCCCCTGATAAACCCAGCGTATCCTATAGTTACGGAGCCGAATCAGCCGGATGGGAGGGTCGCGGATTGGGGGTCCCTCATGGCGGGTTTTGGTGGAGCAAGCTGGCGTGCCCGGCGCCCCATAGGGAATCAGCCTTCCTGCAGTGCCCTGTATTTGCCCTGCATCCATTCCGCCAGCCAAAGGATCAAATGACTGCCCGCGGTTGAGTCGGATCAACCAGGAGGACCCATGGCCAACTACAGCAAAGATGCGGACGCTATATCTCGCCTGTCTCGCGAACAATTTCGGGTCACCCAGCAGGGCGATACCGAACGTCCGTTCGAGAATGCCTACTGGGATCACGATGCGCCAGGCATTTACGTGGATATCGTTTCCGGCGAACCGCTCTTCTCTTCCCTCGACAAATTTGACAGCGAATGTGGTTGGCCCAGTTTTACCAAGCCCGTTGACCCTGAAAACGTCGAGGAGCGGTCTGACAACACTCTCGGAATGAGCCGCACTGAGGTGCGGTCCAGCCACGCTGACAGCCATCTGGGTCATGTATTTGACGATGGCCCCAGGGATGCTGGTGGATTGCGGTACTGCATCAATTCGGCGTCTCTGCGCTTCATTCCGGTGGATGAGCT
Organism: uncultured Acidobacteriaceae bacterium; assembly: GCA_963717225.1. Classification (GTDB taxonomy): domain Bacteria; phylum Acidobacteriota; class Terriglobia; order Terriglobales; family Acidobacteriaceae; genus PALSA-350. The sequence continues at coordinate 47,874 of CAVQWB010000020.1, forward strand.
GGAAAGCGAAGGCTACGGTCAATACCTCAAACTATTTGAGCAAAACAAGGAGAAATAGAAATGTCATCAACCCACGAAACTGCAATCCTGGCGGGTGGCTGCTTTTGGGGCATGCAGGACCTGTTGCGCCGCTACCCCGGTGTCATCTCGACCCGCGTCGGATATTCCGGCGGAGATGTTCCCAACGCCACCTATCGCAATCATGGAACTCATGCCGAAGCCATCGAGATCGTTTTTGACCCGCAGCAGTTGAGCTATCGCAAGCTGCTCGAGTTCTTCTTTCAAATTCACGATCCCACCACGATGAATCGCCAGGGAAACGACCGCGGTACCAGCTATCGCTCTGCCATCTTTTACACCACCGATGAGCAGAAACGCACCGCGGAAGACACCATCGCCGACGTCAATGCCTCAGGAATCTGGCCCGGAAAAGTCGTGACCGCGGTAGAACCGGCAGGACCCTTTTGGCAAGCTGAGCCCGAACATCAGGATTATCTGGAGCGATATCCAAACGGCTACACCTGCCACTACATCCGGCCCAATTGGACCCTGCCCCATCGCGCCGCGTGACACGAACTCGAGGTTTCGCCCTCCACCAGCAAACGAACCCCGGACGTTTCATCTATCTGACCACAAACCTGAACCGGCAGCCTCCGGGACCCGGCATCGGTTCAAGCTCTGATCAGCATTTCTTTCATCCTCCCGTGCCGTGGTTTTTCAGTCTGGGTGGTGACGAAGCAAAGCCTTTAGAGGCAAAAAGAGCAGTAGGAGCAGAATGATTGCAACCGGCGGCAGCCCTTGGTAACCAACGCAAACGAAGGAGGAGCAATGAAGGCAACACAGGAACTCCACGATCTCGGGCAAAGCTTGTGGCTCGACAACATCACACGTGACTTGCTGGATAACGGAACCCTCAAGCGCTACATCGACGAGTTATCCGTCACCGGGCTCACTTCAAACCCAACCATCTTTGAGCATGCCATCTCCAAGAGCAAATCCTATGACGGGGAAATTGGCCGTCTCTTATCCAAGGGTCTATCCGGCGAGGAATTGTTCTTTGAACTGGCCATACAGGATCTGACCCGAGCCGCCGATCTTTTCGCTTCCGTTCACGAGCGTACGGCGGGCAACGATGGTTTCGTTTCGCTCGAGGTATCGCCTCTTCTCGCGTATGACACCAAAGGATCGGCCGCCGCCGCCGCAACCCTGCACAAGAAAGCAAATCGGCCCAATCTCTTCATTAAAATTCCCGGCACCAAAGAAGGGAATCCGGCGATCGAAGAGGCGATCGCAACCGGTGTCGCCATCAACGTCACCCTTCTTTTTTCCCGCGAGCACTATCAGGCTTCGGCAGAAGCCTACATGCGTGGGCTCGAGCGGCGGATTGCCGCCGGCCTCAGTCCCGACGTTCGATCCGTAGCTTCGGTCTTCCTCAGCCGTTGGGATGGTGCGACCATGGAAAAAGTACCCGCCCCGTTACGCGACAAACTCGGCATCGCCGTTGGCCAGCAGGTCTACAAAGCCTACCGCGATGTCCTGTCCTCCGACCGCTGGCAGCGTTTAGCCAACTTCGGCGCTCGGCCCCAAAGACTCCTGTTTGCCAGTACCGGCACCAAAGACCCAAAGGCCTCTGACGTTCTTTACATCAGTGCTCTGGCTGCGCCCAACACCGTTAATACCATGCCAGAGAAAACTCTTCTGGCATTCGGCGATCACGGCAAGCTATCCGGGACTCTTCCCCGGGACGGAGGCGACTGTGAAGCGGTTCTGGCGGATTTTCGAAAAGCCGGAATCGATCTCGATAAACTGGCGGCCGACCTTCAATCGCAGGGCGCAAAGTCCTTCGATGAATCCTGGCAAAACCTGCTGACTGCCATAGAGTCCAAGGGTAAGCAGTTGCAAACCGTCTCGTGAATCGGCGCCGTAAAAACCAGGCATGCAGAGGCCGCGGAAGACCATCGAACGAAGGGCACGGCTTCAGCCGTGCCCCGGAGTTTCGTACATATCCAGCGACAAATCGTTGGTATTTGTATCAGGGCACGACTTTTAGTCGGGCCGTAAAGGAAGGAAAGACAATTGGGCTTCAGCCCCTGCAATGGCAATCCTGCACGAAACGCTCTGCGCATCTATGGTCAGAACCCCTCAAGAGTAGGGCTGGTACGCGTACTTCGGCAGAGAAAAAGCGCAGGGGCTAAAGCCCAGATCTTTGTTGGCCTTGACCGGCCCGACTAGAAGTCGGGCCCTGATACAAAGCATGAGAGCGGTGGCTCCAGAAACTTCGGTGGATTTGGATCTCTCCGCCCTCTTGAAAAGTAGAGACTCCAGCGGCACGACTTCAGAGGGTGCGGAAAAATTTGGGACCGGACCGGAAAGACGTTTTGTTTGAGGACAGCGTGGGTGCCGCGCCTATGGCGCTCCGGATCATGACGGGATTTCCAACCCAGCCCTTCCGGGCTGGGCTGACGTTTAGCGGGCGGCCCTCCGGGCCTCGATGGGGTCTGGACAGGGGCTTAAAAGCCCAGGTTTTTCCAGCCTTTTCGGCCCGACCGAACAGTCTTCGGAAAAACTAGGTTTTGTATCAGGGCACGACTAAAGAGGCTGCGGAAAAAGTCCGCGACGAGTAGAAGAGCAATACCGCAGGGGCTAAAGCCCGTCCTATTCTCAATCGTTTACGGCACGACTAAAAGCCGTGCCCTGATACAAAGCATGAGTTTTTCCGCAGCCTGTTTAGTCGGGCCGTAAACCATTGGGAATACGTAGGGCTTTAGTCCCTGAGGTACCGCGGCGTGGAGGAACCTGGGGATATCAGCGGTTTTGTCGTAGGTCCGCACTCTTTAGCCGTATATAAACGCAAGCAAAATCATCTGGCCTCCAGGCCCTTGCTGCCGTGATGCTCGGGGCGGAAGGCGGCGACGGAAATAGTGCGTGATATGCGTGGTAAGTCGCCCCTGGGTAAGACGCTTTGGCATGATTCTCGTTAGGAAACCGTGCAAGCCAACGATCCCACGGGTGACTCTGGCACGCAAGAACCTCGGATAACAAACATGCGGATGCAGGTGTCGTTGACTAAAGGCAACCGCAGTTTTTTCGGGATGCTTTGACGCTTGCTTATGCAGGACGGAACAACCCCGGACGAAGCTCGATGCCAGGCATTTTCCGCTGCTGGAATCCAGGTGACATTCCATGCCCGGGCCCAGAAATTGCGGCAATAGGTGTGCTGTCGTCTTTATCGCTTTTAAAATTCGATAAAATTTGGCCTTTTTTCGACTTTAGCGGCGTCGGGCAAAGGGGCCTGTTCTTATGGAAAAGGGCTGCCTCAATGGGCTGGTGGTGTCCAGATAAACATCGAAGCCGCTGTTGGTCGCTTCGGGAACCCGGTTCAGCGCCGGCTGGATGAGGGGGTCGGGAAGGGTGGGCAGGTTGCGGTCAGGGTTCAGATCAGGGTGCGCGGCGTTCGCCGCCTCGGGGGCCGGATTGGGAGCAGGCTCAGGGTCGGGGAGGTGGGGGTCTTCGGTTTGGGCTTCTGCGTCGGCAACGGGATCGCCTGACTCCTCAGCTGCTTCTTGCTTCTGTTTGCGGAGCCACGCAGATTGATAGATTTGTGGCTTGACGGGCGGGGCCGCGGGTTGCGTCGCGGATGGGGAGAGGCGGCGGTCCGGAATGAGGCCTTCGATGGCTGCGATCATGGCAAGCGCCTTGATCTGGCCGGCGATGCTGCCTTTCGTGGCTTCCTGGCTGAGAGCGGCGAGTTCCCAGAGCCGGTCCAGGACCTGGCCGCGGACAAGGTCCAGCTTGCGCTGCCGCTCCACGGCACGGTCCGCGGCCAGGCGGGACAGGTCAGCTTCATGATCCACGAGCTTTTCCTTCATGGCTGCGCGGAGCTCGTTCATGTAGGCGCGGACGCGGGGCTTGGCTTTGGTGTAGGCGGCGGTTCGGGGATTGAGACCGGCGGCTTCCGCGGCGGCGCGGTCATTCATGGTTCCGGACATGATCAGGCGAGCAAAGACCATTTCCTGATCGGTGATGAGGTCGCTAACAGTATTTTTGGGCATGGGGTAGTCTCTTTCCTCGGTTTGCTGGAGATTGGGGACGGGGTTCCCGGCCCACACTGGTGACACAGAAAGGGCCGCGATAACCAGTCATGGATGGTGTTGGTGATTTTGTGACGAGGATAGGGTGTGGAACCGGACAGCGGTGACGCTATCCTTCGCTCGCGCTCAAGGCCGAAACTACCGGCAACTGCCGGCCAGGCGCGGTCGCGTGAGAAGCCGTCGCCTGCCGATATCCTCTACTCTGAAATATGCTTTTTCCAGGTTGCAAGTTAGTGGCGAGATGCTTTTTTTTTTGCTCGGGAGTACTCGCCCAAAGGTTAGTCGGGTTCGTTGAAGATTTCAGGCATGACTCCGCTTTCCCATGTTGATTCCATCCTTAGCCCCAGGCAAGTCAGCTGCTCTTAATGAACAAACGAAGAGTGTGGTGCCGCACCTCCGGCGCTCGACCGGCTGCCTTTGTATACCCAGCCCTTCCGGGCTGGGCTGACGTTTGGCGGACGGCCCTCTGGGCCTGGATTGCAAACACTGCTTTCCCATGTTCATTCCATCCTCAACTTGGCCTAGGCAGGTCGCTTCCTCGGGAAGAAAACGGGCCGTACCCTCTTCCGATCAATAAGTCGAGGTAGTTATAATTGCGCGTCGCAAATACCGGCCAATGCCGCTCGCTTGAGCACGCAAACGTACGGCACTATCAGGCAGACTCCGTGCCCGGCGGTTAACTGCTGCTACACCGCGCCCGAAGATCAGATTGCACCTCGTCCACAGAACAACGAGAAGGGGCAGCAGGTGGAGGATTCCGATGAAACCTGCGCTCAAACAACGCGCGGTTGGGGCAATGGCTCTTGCAGTGCTGCTTGCGGGCTGCTCCCAATCGACCAACCCTTCAGCCGGCAATGAATCGAAAGCGGCAAAAGAGCCCACGGGTCCTGCGGAAGTTGTGACTGCCAAGACGGCCTTTTGGCCGATGTACACCTCCGCCCGGAACTGGGCTACCGATTTCGTAATACTCAGGCTCACGCCCAGCGAAGTCCCTGGGTTTAAGAATGAAGCGGGCAAGGCGGCCATGTGGCAGGCGGCCTTTGCCTCGCCCAGCCTGCATCAGTATCGGGTTTACTCTTACGCCATCGCCAACGTCCCGCCCGACGTTCACAAGGGCGTGATTGCCGGCCTCCGGATGCCCTGGAGCGGCCCAACGCGCGATGCTATGCCAATTGAGCCTGATAGTTTCAATATCGATTCGGATGCAGCGTACAAAGCCGCAACAGCGGATGCTGCGGCCTGGCTCAAGAAAAATCCAGGCAAGGAACCCTCATCGTTTGAACTTGGGAACACCTACAGGTTTCAGGCGCCCGTCTGGTATCTGATGTGGGGGGACAAGAAGTCCGGCTATGTTGCCTACGTTGACGCCAATACGGGGAAGGTGCTCAAGAAGAAATAGCGAGGTCAGGATACGGGCGAGTGAACGCCCGCTATTGTTGGGCTCTTTCTTCCTTAACTATGTCGCATGAGCATCTAGTAGTCCCCCGCATGTTGTGAAGTGCATCCCCTTTCTTCAAGTCCTGATCTATTGAGCGCATGGCATCACAAAGCCGGCACTTGCATAACTACAAAATTGTAATTACAATATCCAAGTGACGGGCGTGCGGCTTGAATGGGATGAGGCCAAAAACCGGGCCAACCAGCGCAAGCACAGCGTGCGTTTTGAGGAAGCCAGCCAGGTATTCCGCGACCCATCTATGTCTTAGTGAAGGACCGCATCGAGGGTGGTGAGCAGCGATGGCAGACTATCGGCATTGCCGGAGATTTGCTCCTTCTGACGGTGGCACACGCACTCAGAGAGGAAGATGAGCAAGGCACAACGACAGAGGTCATTCGCATCATCTCAGCTCGACGCGCGACACCGAAGGAAAGGCGGCGGTATGAAGAAGAAAATAGTTAGCTACACTTTTGGGACCTTGCCGTCGCTGACCGGGAAGCAGCGGGCCAACCTCAGGGCACTGGCAGCCCGTCCAGACAGCGAGATCGACACAAGCGATGTCCCTGAAATGACGGACGAGCAGTGGAAGAATGGGGAGCGCGGTCTCCTCTATCGTCCTCTCAAGCGGCAGATTACAGCACGCGTCGACGCCGACATCTTGGACTGGCTCAAAGCTCAAGGAAAGGGCTACCAGTCGCGCATCAACGCTATCCTGCGGCGCGAGATGCTAACCGCGCTCAAGTCGGCAAGCGCGAGGAAAACAGGGTAGCCCGAACCTTTGAGGACGAACTGAAATCCGCAAATGGGATCCTCGTGACTTTCGGCGAAACCCTGCCCTACTCGACGTGGTAGTTCGGCGCCTCGCGAGTGATGATCACGTCGTGCACGTGACTCTCGCGCAACCCGGCACTGGATATCCGAATGAAACAGGACTTCTCCTGCAACTCCTGGATCGTAGTTACAGCCCACATACCCCATCCCGGACCGCAAACCACCGACCAGCTGGTAGACCATGGCTTCGAGCGGCCCGCGATGGGGCACCCGGCCCTCGATCCCTTCCGGCACGAACTTGGCCAGCCGGTTTTCCCCGTTGCGTTCACGGGCCACTACCCCCTCGGTCGAGGGTCTGTCCTCTATATCACCCTTTCCCTGGAAGTAGCGCTCCCCGGACCCCTGCGACATGGCCGAGAGGGAACCCATGCCACGGTACGTCTTGAAGCTGCGTCCCTGGTAAAGGATCGTTTCCCCCGGGCTCTCATCGACCCCGGCAAACAACGAGCCGATCATGACCACGTTCGCCCCGGCGGCAATCGCCTTGGTCACATCGCCGGAATATTTGATCCCGCCATCGGCAATCACCGGAATGTTATGCTCCCGCGCTGCCCGGTAGCATTCGCTGATTGCGGTAATCTGCGGCATTCCCGCGCCCGTGACCATGCGCGTAGTGCAAATCGATCCCGGCCCGATGCCCACCTTCACCGTATCCGCGCCGGCTTCGATCAACGCCTTGGCGCCCTCATACGTGGCCACATTCCCCGCCATCAGCGCGACTTCAGGGAAACGCTTCTTGACCGCACGCACCGCCTCGAGCACCCGGGTCTGAGTGACCGTGCGCCGAATCAATGGTGAGCACGTCGACCCGAAAACGGACCAACTCTGCAGCTCGCTCCAGAAAGTCACCGGTTGCGCCAATCGCCGCCCCTACCCGCAGCCGGCCCTGATCATCTTTCGCCGCGTTGGGGTATTTCAGCTTCTTCTGGATGTCTTTCACCGTGATCAGGCCCTTGAGCTCATAATTGCCGTTGACCACCAGCAGCTTCTCCACCCGGTGCTTGTGCAGGATCTTCTCCGCCTCTTCGAGCGTGGTGCCCACAGGAACCGTGATCAGGTTTTCCTTGGTCATCACATCGCCGATCGGAATGTCCGTGCGGGTCTCAAAACGCAGGTCGCGATTGGTGAGAATGCCGACCAGCTTTTTGCCCTGGGTCACCGGAACGCCGGAGATTTTGTAACGCCGCATCACCTCCAGCGCATCGGAAATAAGCTGCTGCGGCTCAATCGTGACCGGGTCGACAATCATTCCGCTCTCCGACCGCTTTACTTTGTCCACCTCGCTGGCCTGCTGCTCGATGGAAAGATTGCGGTGAATCACGCCCAGGCCGCCCTGTTGCGCCATGGCGATGGCCAGGCGCGACTCCGTCACCGTGTCCATGGCGGCGGAAAGCAGCGGGGTATTCAGGGAGATGGAGCGCGTCAGCAGGGTCTGGGTACTTACTTGGGCAGGAACAACGTCGCTGTATGCGGGGACGAGCAGAACGTCGTCAAAGGTAAGAGCTTCCGGTACTGGTGTCTGGATCATAAAATGGCGTTACTGTTAATCCTATAACCTACAGGAGGCCACGCCGAACCGTTGAAATTCACCCGAAAACGGCGTATTCTTGAAAAGCAGACGAATTTGTCCTTTGGCTTCGCCTTAAGGCACTGCGGAGAAACACGGAGAAATGAGTGGGCGAAAGCCCACTTTTCTTTTGGTGCGGCCCGGATTTCCTGCCACGCGGCAATCACCAACGGTAATGTGTGCGGCTTTCCGTAAAGAAAGCCGCATAAAGTTGGTCAACGCTAACAATTTTGACAGGCAATCCGGGGGGCCCGGCCCCGTGGCGGCATCTTCACTTGAAGCGGCAACTATGGCATTGAGTATTGAAGCAAATCCGTCATACGGCGGATCGGGTGGCGGCATCGCACGGGCTGGACGTAGTCGAAATCGAATACCTGGGTGGCAGCAAGCATCGGGTTTTGCGGGTATTTATCGAGCAAAACGCCGAACAGCGCGCCCGCCGGCCCAGGAGGCCAGCGGAACAAAACCTGCTGGAGCACCTGGGAGCGGAAGGCATCGCGCTCGACCAGCTGGCCTGGGTCACGCACGAGGATTGCGAACGGTTCAGCCGGGATTTTGGCACGGTCATCGACGTCGAGGGGCTGGTCCCGGTCGACGATTACACCCTGGAAGTCTCCTCCCCGGGGTTGGACCGCAAGTTGGCAACACGGGCCGATTACGAGCGCTTCCAGGCCAGTCCGGTGAAGGTGCAGACCTTCACTCCGGTGGCAGGCAACCGCCACTGGCTGGGAAAGCTCACAGAGGTGAGGCCGGAAGGGATTGTGCTCGACCTGACGGCAAAGAAACAAAAAACGAGCAAAAAGGGGCCGGCGCCGGTGCAGACGGTCGAGATTGCCTTTGCCAATATCGAAAAGGCAAATCTGGCTCCCGAAATTTAGAGCGAACAGGTAGAAGAGAAAATCATGGCGAGTGTTCTTTATCAAAGTATCGAAGCGTTGAGCCGGGACAAGGGAATTGATCCGCAGATCGTCGTTTCCGCGGTGGAAGACGCCATTGCGCTGGCCACGCGCAAGTACTACAAGACACAGGAGAACATGCGGGCCGAGCTGGACCGGGAATCGGGTGAGATCCGGGCCTACGTTTATAAGACGGTGGTCGAGGCTCCCGAGCAGCTGGAAGATCCGGTCAACCAGATCACGCTCGATGACGCCCGCGCGCTGGCTCCGGAAGTCGAGACCGGCGGCGAAATCCGCTATTACAAGCCGACCGACGTGCTGGGCCGCATCGCCGCCCAGATGGCCAAGCAGGTCATTTTCCAGAAGGTGCGGGAAGCCGAGCGGGACACGGTCTATAAGGAATACGCCCATCGCCTGGGCGAGGTGCTGAACGCCACGGTCAAGCGCCTCGAGTTGCAGGACGTAATCTTCGACCTGGGCAAAGCCGAAGCCAGGATGCCGAAGCGGGAACAGTCGCGGCTGGAACAGTTCGCCATCGGGGAGCGCGTGCGGGTGGTGCTGCAGCGGGTAGACCGCGCCGCCAAGGGCCCCCAGGTGATCGTTTCCCGTGCCGTGCCGGAGCTGGTGCAAAGCCTCTTCCAGAGCGAAGTGCCGGAGATCTACGACAACACCGTGGTCATCCGGGCCATCGCCCGCGAAGCCGGGGAGCGCACCAAGATCGCCGTGCTGTCGCGGGATAAGGATGTGGACCCGGTGGGCGCCTGCGTGGGCATGAAGGGCATGCGGGTGCAGTCCATCATTCGCGAACTGCGCGGCGAGAAGATCGACATCATCGAGTTCAGCGAGGAGATCACCACCTTCGCCGAAAAGGCCTTGCAGCCCGCCAAGGTGAGCCGGGTAAGCATCACCGACCTGGGGGAGAAGCAGATTGAGGTCATCGTCGACGACTCCCAGCTTTCGCTCGCCATCGGCAAAAAGGGCCAGAACGTGCGTTTGGCGGCCAAGTTGCTGGGCTGGAAGATCGACATCAAGAGCGAGGAAGAGAAGCGCCAGGAAGTCGAGCAGCAGATGCAGGCCATGAGCGGCGGGCCTTCGACGCCGATCGAGCAGGTGACGGAGCTGGGCGAGCAGATCATCCAGAAGCTGGTGGTTGCCGGCATCACTACGGTCGAAGCACTGGCCGACATGACCCCGGAGCAACTGGAAGAGATTCCAGGCATCGGAGAAAAGACGCTGGAGAAGATCAGCCTGGCGGTCCGCCATTATTTCGGCGAATACGAGCCCGGCGAAGAGCGTCCCGCCGCGGAGGGAGCATTGGCCAAGTCAGACGAAGAGCTGGTCGCCAAAGCCCGGGCGATTGAAGACGCCCAGGTGCGAGGAGATCGACGCCCTTACCCTCGATCAGGAAGGGGAGCGGGAAGCTCCGGACACCGCGGACGGATCGGGCCGCATCAGCGATGACGTAGCCCGGATGCGCATGGAAGAACTGACGGAATCGGGCCCGGACCTGGACGACATCGGCGGGGTTTCCGAGGCTCCCGGGCAGGAAGATACCAGCAAGACGCTGGCCAGCCATGTCCCCAACTATGAGATAGCCCGGTCGGAGACCGTGGATGAAGGAAACGTGGAAGAACCCAGCCAGGAAAGCCGGCAGGACTCGAAGGTAGACGAAGGTGGCGTGTAGGCGGTCGGGCAATTGGTCTAAGACGGGAAAATGGCCCTGACGTGGTTTCCCCCGAAGAAAACCACACCTCTGGATCTTTCTCGAGAGCAGCGTAATTGGACGGACCGACTTAAATGAGCGCCACCGCGTGGTTGAATGACGCAATTCCACGTTTTCAGAGGATAATAATAATACCTGTCATTCCCACGGCCGTGAGGTTGCAATGAGAGTCTGAATGGCTGCGGGTACGACACAAAGGGACGGATGAGCAAAGTTCGGATTAACGATTTAGCACGCGAGCTGGAAGTGAAGAGCAGGGCGATCCTTGACGCCCTGACGCACGTCGGCGTGACCGAGAAGAAAACCCACTCCAGCTCGTTGGAAGAAGATGAAGCTGAGCGGGTGCGCCAGCACTTTCAACGTAGCGGGAAGAACGGCGCCGGGGCGGCGAAGGCCGCAGACAGCGAGCCGAAGCAGAAGATCGACTGGTCGCGAGTTTCAAAGCCAGGCGACGTGCTCAAGGCAATTCAGCAGCGAAAAGATGAAGCTGCAGCCATAGCCCAGCGGCCTCCCGCTCCCCAGACCCCGGTGGCCAAGCCTGCTGCACCGGCTCACCCCATAGCCTCTGCCTCCCCAACGGCCAGCCCGGCCCCAGGTGTGCCCTCAGCAGCCGCGGCTCGTCCGCCTGCAGCCACACCGCCCGCCGGCGCGCCGCCGAGTCAACCGGTGGCCTCCAGTCAGGGTTCACCAGTGCAGACCCGCCCCAATTTGGGTGGTCCAACCGTGGGT
>CAVQWB010000021.1:0-20810 GCA_963717225.1 uncultured Acidobacteriaceae bacterium
ATGGCATTGCGAACGGCGGAGTCGGCCGGGCCCCGCACCTTCCGTGCCCATGTCGCGCTCGGCGGTGAAGCCGGCCATAAGGTCGGCTTTGGCCGCCAGGGTGGCGGTAATCACACGCTGGGGCACGGACTCGATCACGGTCTGAAGATCTTCCGCGCCGGGGTGGAGAAAGAGATGGACGTGGGCGTCGATCAGGCCGGGCATCAAGGTCGTGTCGCCGAGATCGATCGGTCTCCGCTCCGGCGGGATGGGCTACGGACGAGCCGGCAGCGACGATCTTTCCCCTTCCACCAGGACCTCGCCGGGGGAAAGAACGCGACCCGCTTCTATATCGAGAGGCGCGCGGCATGAGAACGATGGGGTGCGACGCAGGCGGAGTCTGCGCCAGCGCAGGACCCGACGCGAAGCCAAAAAAATCCCAAGCAGGATGAGGAACAGGTATCGGAAGGCCAAGATGGTTTGCAGAATATCAGCAGATCCAATTGGGGCGCGCTTTGTTGCGTATTAGTATTGGGTCAAAATATGCGGCTGCGCAGAAAGATCCGCGAGGTTACTTATAACTTCGAAGATCTGCGCGACCTGTTGGCCAAGGCGAGCCCTTACCGCTCGGGAGATGCGCTGGCCGGGATTGCCGCCGAGAGCGAGGAACAGCGCGCCGCAGCGCAAATGACGCTGGCCGATCTTCCCCTGCGCGCCTTTCTTCAGCACGCGCTGATCCCCTACGAGAAGGACGAAGTGACCCGGCTGATCGCCGACAGCCACAATCCTGTCCGCCTTTGCTCCGGTAGGCGACGCTCACGGTGGGAGAGTTTCGCGACTGGCTGCTCTCCGATGAGGCGACCGGCGCGGCGCTGGCCGCGCTGGGCCCGGTCTGACTCCGGAGATGGTCGCGGCGGTCAGCAAGTTGATGCGGGTCAGGACCTGATCCTGGTGGCGCGCAAGATACGGGTGGTGACGCAGTTCCGGACCACGGTGGGCTTGCCGGGCAGGTTCTCGACCCGGCTGCAGCCGAACCATCCCGGTAGACGATCCCGCAGGCATCGCCGCCGCCATGGTCGATGGGCTGCTGCTGGGTTCAGGGGATGCGGTGATCGGGATCAATCCCGCGTCTGACAATGTGCGCACCGTGCAGACGCTGCTGAAATGATCGACCATGTGCGGCAGAAATATGCGATCCCGGTGCAGAGCTGTGTGCTGGCGCACGTCACTACCCTGATGGCGGCGCTGGAAAAGGGCGCTCCGGTCGACCTGGTCTTTCAGTCGATTGCCGGGACGGAAGCCGCCAACCATTCGTTCGGGGTGAACCTGGCGTTGCTGGATGAAGCCTGCGCGGCGGCGCGGGCACTCAAGCGCGGGGCGATTTTCTAGCTAGCACAGTGGCGGCAAACCTACCCTGGGCGACAACGTGATGTATTTCGAAACCGGACAAGGGAGCGCGCTATCCGCCGATGCCCATCATGGGGTGGATCAGCAAACCTGTGAGGCACGGGCCTACGCCGTTGCCCGGCGCTACCGGCCGATGCTGGTGAATACCGTGGTGGGGTTTATCGGGCCGGAGTATCTGTACGACGGCAAGCAGATTATTCGCGCCGGGCTGGAAGACCATTTTTGCGGCAAACTGCTGGGGCTGCCCATGGGGTGCGATGTTTGCTACACCAATCACGCCGAAGCCGACCAGGACGACATGGATGTGCTGCTGACACTGCTCGGCGCGGCCGGCGTGAACTACATTATGGGGGTGCCCGGGGCGGACGATGTCATGCTCCATTATCAAAGCACCTCGTTTCATGATGCGCTGTATTTGCGGCGGGTGTTGGGCCTGAGGCCGGCGCCGGAGTTTGAGGCGTGGCTGAAAAGTGATGAGCGGTTTCGGTTGAATGTACCGGCGTTTCTCGCATAGTCATGTTTGCTAAACGGACTCAAAAGACGAATCAGATCCAGCCTGTTCCGGATGTGACGCTGGCGGAAATGTCCCTCGCGGCGCGCGAGGCACTGCGCAGCTATACCCCCGCGCGGCTGGGCCTCGAACGCGCCGGGGTGAGCCTGGCGACACGGCCTCTGCTCGATTTTCAGCTGGCGCATGCGCGGGCGCGCGATGCGGTGCATGCGGCGATCGACGTGCGTATGTTGTGCGATGAACTGCGGCGCTCTGGATTGCCGGCTCTGGCACTGGAAAGCAAGGCTGGGGACCGGAGCACGTATCTCAGGCGTCCGGACCTGGGCCGGGCATTGAGCGAGGATCGGCGGCGCTGCTGAGTCCGGAGAATACGACGTTGTCTTCGTGGTCGCGGATGGGCTCTCGGCCCTGGCCGTGGAGCGGCACGCGCTGCGTCTGATGCGGGAGGTTTTGCCTTTAATCGCCGGTTGGCGGCTGGCGCCGGTGTGCGTGGTGGAGCAGGGCCGCGTGGCCATTGGGGACGCGATTGGCGAGGCGCTGCACGCACCCCTGGCTGTGGTGCTGATTGGGGAGCGGCCGGGATTAAGCTCACCTGACTCTCTGGGGGTTTACATTACCTGGGAGCCGCGGCCGGGCGGAAAGACGCGGAGCGGAATTGCATCTCGAACATCCGGGAAGAGGGATTGGGATACGCGGCGGCGGCGAACCGATTGCACTACTACATGCAAGAGTCTTCGCGGCGGCACATGACGGGGCTGGGGCTCAAAGATCCTGCGGAGGACTTGGCCCGGTTGCTGTAGTGGTAAGAGTGAAAAGCAAGGATCGTTCTCCTGCGGAGAAGCAGATTTTACGGGATTTAGGTCCGGGCTGAAGCCGGTATCTACAGCGGCTCAACTGGCTTTTCAGAATGAACGAAAGATCTCGGGGCATCACTCTAATGCTTTGTACCAGGGTACGACTTTAGTCGGGCCGTAAGAGCCCACCAAAGATCTGGGCTTAAGCCACTGCGCTCTTCTTACCATATTCGCGCAGGACGTGCCCGAACAGGGGCTGACAGTCTGCGTTGAGAACATACCCTCTCTAGGCCCGTACATTAAACCCAGGGACTAAGCCCGCAATGAATACATTGCGGATTGCGCCCGGATAGTTCCCTGGCCTTGCCCTAAACCCAGCTTTTCCGCAGCTTGTGAAACCGTGCCCTTCGTCCAAAGACTGTTTCCCCGGCTCTTCTTGAGCCTTTCTCACAACTGCCGTTACTCGGCTTTGGTTGGCAGGCTTGCCCATAGTAGGTCCGGAAAAAGGTCAGTACGCGCTGGTTGGCGGCGTCCGTCGCTTTGCTGCTAAAAATGTGGCCCTCGTCGGGATAAATTCCGGCTTCGCAGGTGAAGTCTTTGAGCTCGCAGAGGCGGACAAGCTGGCGGGCGTTGACGATCGGAACCTGCTTGTCCTGCTCGCCGTGAAGGATGAGCAGAGGAGGCAGGTTTTGCACCTGGGAAAAAAATTGGTTGGGGAGAAGGCCCGACCATTCGGCGATGGCGTCGACACCCAGTCTTGCGGGAACCGGCAAGCAGTGCGACGGAGGCTCCCAGGCCCTGTCCGATGATGGCGATTTTCCTCGTCCTCGGCACGGGGCGAGAGCGCAGATCGGCGACGATATCCTCGACCACCTGGGCCCAACGGCGATAGTTTGCGGCGGTCGGGCTCGACTGTGGGCGTAACGGTCAAGTAGTCGGCCAGCAAGACACGAAAACCGTGTTCGGCGAAGAACCGGGCCTGCATCCGGCCAAGGGCGAGATCCGAAGGGCCCGAACCCCGCAAAAAGATAATCGTCGCAGTGGCGTCATGAGCGTCATAAACCACGCAGGAGACAGGCTTGCCATGGCTCATGAAGGTGGCGTACTCGACCGGTAACGTTTGGGCGTGGAGCGCGGCGGCGGCCAAACACAAAAACGTCCACGCAACCAGCCGAGGGAAAGGCATTCAGAGCACCTTCAGGACGACCAGGGAGAGATCGTCATTTTGCTCTGCGCCCGCGGTAAACCGGTCGGCGCACTGAACCACTGCGGTGACGATATCCTGCGCGGAGCGGTGAGTGTTCATTCTGGCCGCCGCGAGCAGGCGATCTTCTCCCCATTCCTCGTAGCTGGTGGTCATGGCTTCGCTAATCCCATCGGTATAAGCGATGAGGATGTCGTAGGGCTGCAGCTGTAGCCGGCCTTGCTCATATTGAACATCGGTAAAGATGCCAAGGACCGGTCCGCCGGTTTCCAGTCGCTGCACCATGCACGGACCCTCCGGGCTGCAGAAACTATCCAGCCCCGGTGCCGCGGGACGCAAGAGTACGGGCGCGTTGTGCCCGGCATTCACGTAATCCAGGGTGCGCGTAGAAGGATCGTATTCGCCGAAAAAAAAAGTGACAAAGCGATTGCTGGTGGAGGAGTCGTAGATGATGCGATTGAGACCCTCGATCAGCCGGGCAAGGGTGAGCGTGCCGCTGAAAGTAAGCCCGTGCAGGGCGGCGCGGATAGAGGCCATCAACAGAGCGGAAGAGATGCCTTTGCCGGAAACGTCGCCGATGGCGATGCCCAGGCGGCCGTTTTCGAGGGCGATAAAGTCGTAATAGTCCCCGCCAACCTCCTGCGCGGTGCGGCTGTAGCCGGCGAAGTCGATGCCCTTTACCAAGGGATAGATCTGGGGCAGCAGGCGCTCCTGCACCTGGCGGGCGATCTCGATTTCACGATCAATGCGCTGGCGTTGCGCTGACTCCTGGGCCAGGTGGTGCACCAGCGCACTGTTTTCGATGGCCAGGCCGGTTTGCAAAGCCACAGAGGAAAGCAACCGCCGGTCGGAGCGGGAATATGGCTCTTCGCTGAGCTTGGGCCCCAGAGCCATGACCCCTATCAGACTGGCGCGGCCAGGCAATGGCAGCAGCAACTCCGCCTCCAGCCGGTCGAGAACCGAGACCTCGGCCGGGGCGGCCAACGCCAGCCAGGGGTCGGGATGCTCGCGATAGACCCGCTTGGGACTACGGTCAATGGCCAAAGCGCGCATGGTGGAGGAGTTTTCCGGCAGGGAAACATCGACCCCATCCGGAATCCCCTGGGCATATTGCAGTTGAAAGAGCTTCCCCTGGCGCAAAAGAAAGGAGATTTGTTCCACGTGCAGGGTCTGGCTGATGCGCTCCGTAATGGTCCGCAGCAAGGGCTCGGTCTCAGTGAAGGTCCGCGCCTGCTCGGAAAGGTCCACCAGTACCTGATCGACGGAGTATGCCTCGCGGAAGAAGCGCCGGTCAATCCAGAGGGAGAGAGGCCGCGCAACGCGGAGACGCAGAAACAGGACGACAACGACGAACACCGCTGGGGTGATCAGCTGGGCCACCCGGAGGTATGGGCTAAATAATGGCGGAAGAGCCGGAAACCAAGGAAGGTAAAGACGATCACTTGCAGCACCCATAACGTGCCCCGGGCAAAAGCGTAGCGGGTGCCCTGGCGCAGAATGATGCGCAGATCAAGGGCGCGCTGCACGATGACGGTGTAGGCGAGGGAAAGGGGAAAGAATGTGAACAGAACCCCCACGGTGAGGAGGGCCCAGGAAGGCGCCATCTCCATGACCGTCTGCTCCGAAAGGGTGGAGGTTACCAGCAGGATTAGCAACGGGCCAAGCCCGAGCAGCGAACCAGCGGCCACCACTCCCAGGCGGCGGCGGGCATCCGGCGCGGGAGCGGGGACGGCGAAGAGCTTGCCGACGATAGCGGCAATGAAGATGCACAGAGAAATCGCGGCAAAGAAATTTTCCGCGAGCTTCAGAGGATCGATTGCGGAAAGGTAGGGTTGGATGGAGCGGACCGTGGTAAAGCCGGCCGTATTCCAGCCCGATTTGGGCGGGGACGATCGCGATCTGGGGAACAATGATGAGCCACTTGATCCATGGGTGGCGGATGTCGGTACGGGAGCGGACCGGAAAGTAGATGCTGAACAGGATGAGCGAGACGAACATCCATTGGAAGGCGAAGATTTGCCAGAAGATGGTGAAGGGCGCGAGGAAGCCGGGAAAATATCCGGTTCGGCCGATGAACGCGGGAACCACATTCATGATGCCCAGCAGAAACCAGGCATTCCACTCGAGCGGCCTGGCCAGTACCACCCAATAGCCAAGCAAGAGGCAGAATGCAGGAAAGAGGAGCACCAATACGATGTTGATCAGCCAGCCGGAGAGGTTGGGAGGATCGCTGCGCTGCGCCATCAGCTGCACTTGCGCCGTATGCATCCCGCCCAATCGATTGCGATAAACGATGGAGAACGTTTTTCCCGGCCGGGCGTGAAAGGTCTGGCCAATCAGCCCGGCCATTCCGATGAACGGAACTCCATTGACGGAAATCACGTCGTCTTCGGCTTGCATGCCCGCGCGTTTCGCCTCAGGCTGAATCGGGAAACGGGCGTAGCGGGAGTAGTCGAGTGGGGGCCGCGCGCGGTCGGGATTGAGAAAGCTGTCGAAGATCGCTGCCGTGCTGGCCGCATAAAAGAGCGACGAACCCACAACCAATATGGCCAGCAACAGATACGGAAGTTTGGCGAGGTTCGTTTGCATGGACCCCATAAAGCATTTTTACTATTCCAGGTGATCTGGCAGGATTCGCCAGGTGCGGCCATTCTTTGGCGGAACGGCCGCGTTCAGAATAGTCTCCTCGAGTATGCCAATAGCAAAAATGCGTCAGGCGGCATGGTAGCAGACCGCAGGTTGACATCGGGTAGAGACGCGGTTAGCTTTCTAATAGATATGCAAGTCCGCACCCACCATCATCGTCATCATCATCATCACGTGACGAGCGTGTCGGCGGACGGTTCCGGCCAGCAATAAGAGGCCAGGAAACCAGAATCAGAAAGAGCCCGCCGGCGCGAAATGCGCAAGCGGGCTTTTTTTCGTTTGCTCGGAGAGAAAGTAAAAAGGAGAGGTCTGGCGATGACCGAAGCAGTGAAACTCGATTTTGCAAAGATGGAAGGTTTGCTGCCTGCAATCGTGCAGGACGCAGTAAGCGGCGAGGTACTGATGGTGGGCTTTATGAACGACACAAGTTACGCCAAAACACTGGAAACAGGATTTGTGACATTTTGGAGCCGAACGCGGCAAAAACTGTGGATGAAGGGCGAAACCAGCGGAAACCGCTTGAGGGTAGTGTCGGCTGCCACCGACTGCGACCAGGATACGCTGCTTTTTCGCGTGATCGTCGAAGGCGACGGGCTGGTCTGCCACGAGGGAACGGTGAGTTGCTTTACCAACGCCATCGAATTGCCCGCCGCTGCGAAAATGGAGGCGCGCAATGGGGCAGGTAAGTTGAAGCTCGGCATTCCCAAGGGAAGCCTGCAGGATGCGACCATTGAGCTGTTTGAGAACGCCGGGTGGCACATCTATGCCAACGGCCGCTCATATTTCCCGGGCATCGACGATAGCGAAATCGAGTGCATGCTGATCCGCGCCCAGGAGATGGCGCGGTATGTGGAGAAAGGCGTTCTGGATGCAGGCCTCACCGGTATCGATTGGGTGGTAGAAAGCGGGCTCGATGTGGTCAGCGTTACTTCGCTGACTTATTCCAAGGCGACGCGGACCAAGGTGCGCTGGGTGCTGGCGGTGCCTGAGGATTCTCCTTTTCAGAGGGCCGAAGAGCTAAGCGGAAAAGTGATCGCCACCGAACTGGTGGAGGTGACCAAGAATTACTTCGCGGGCAAAAATGTTCCCGTGAAAGTGGAATTCAGTTGGGGGGCGACGGAAGTAAAGCCACCCATGCTGGCCGACGCGATTGTGGAAGTGACCGAGACGGGCAGTTCCCTAAGGGCCAACCGGTTGCGCATCATCGATACGGTGATGGAAAGCGAAACCCATTTGATTGCCAACCGAGCCGCTTACGGCGATCCGCTGGAAGAAGCAGAAGATCGACAATATCTCGCTCATGCTCAATGGCGCAATTGCGGCCAAAGGCCGGGTGGGATTGATGATGAACGTGGAGAAGAAAAACCTGGACCAGGTGTTGGCGATGCTGCCGGCACTGGATTCGCCGACCATTTCCACTCTGAGCGATGCGGGGTGGGCGGCGTTGAACACGGTGCTGGAAGAGAGCGTGTTGCGGGACGTAATTCCCAAACTTAAGAGTGCGGGCGCCAGTGGGATCGTCGAGTATCCGCTTAACAAGATTGTTTTCTAGGTGCGGTTCGATAAGAACTGCTGGGTGCCCCATATCTCGCTCGTTTTTCGCGAGATATGGGATACCACGAATCTCGACCGTAAGTGCCTGTGGCACCCGAGACGCGTCGGGTCAAGGCCTGTTGTATCCCACATCTCGCGAAAAACGAGCGAGATATGGGGCACCCAGCAGCCGTTGCAGGTAGAAATTCTCATTCAAGGAGCGTCTGCATGAGGCTGGTGAAGACACAGGGCCGCGGCGGTAAGGAAACGCTGCAGATCCTGAGTGAACTGGAACTGCGGGGCGCCCGAAATACGGCGCGTGCGATGCCCGTGGTCCAGCGCATTGTGGCCGATGTGCGCAAGGGTGGAGACCAGGCGCTGCGCCGTTACGCGGCGAAGCTGGACGGCCTTGCGCCGCGACAGCCTCTGGAAATAAGCCGTGCCGAGATGGAGCAGGCCTGGGAGGCGACGCCCAAGCCGCTGCAGGCGGCGATGCAAACCGCGGCCGGCAATATCCGGCGATTCGCCGCACGGCAGATGCCGAAACAATGGAGTGCGACCGCGGCCGGGCTCACCACCGGGCAGCAGGTGCGGGCCCTGGGCGCGGTGGGGTGTTACGTGCCCAGCGGGCGCTACCCGTTGCCTTCCACGCTGCTGATGACGGCGATTCCGGCGCAGGTGGCCGGGGTGGAGCGAATCGTGGTGGTGTCGCCCAAGCCCGCCAAGGAGACACTGGCCGCCGCGTTCATGCTCGGCATAAGCGACTTTTATCGTATCGGTGGCGCCCAGGCGATCGCGGCGCTCGCCTTTGGCACGGAAAGCATTCGCCGCGTGGACAAGATCGTGGGCCCGGGCAACTGGTATGTGACCGCGGCCAAGAAAATGGTGGCCTTCGATTGTGCCATCGACATGCTGGCCGGGCCGACGGAGATTGTCGTGACCAGTGAAAGCGGCGACCCAGTGGGCATCGCCGCAGACCTGGTGGCCCAGGCGGAGCATGATCCTGAAGCCCTGGCCATCCTGGTCACCACCAACGGCTCTCTGGCGCGCGAAGTGGTCAAAGAGGTTACACAGCGGGTCAAGACCAATTCCATTGCCAGGCAGGCGATCGAGCGAAATGGCCTGGCAGTCGTCGCGGGTTCTGTAGACGAGGCCCGCGAGATCACCAACCGGCTGGCCCCGGAGCATCTGACCATCGACGCCAGCGAGGACCTGGACTGGGTGCGCAACGCAGGGTCGGTATTTATTGGCCGATACTCGCCGCAACCCATGGGTGACTACGTCTCCGGCCCCAACCATACCCTGCCCACTGGTGGCGCTGCGCAGGTGCGGGGCGGGTTAAGCGTGATGGACTTTTTGAAGGTGATCACGGTTCAGGAATACACGCTCGCCGGGTTACAAAGGCTGGGACCGGCCGCCATCACTCTGGCCAATGCGGAAGGTCTGCACGGCCACGCTGAGGCGGTGCGAGCAAGGGGGATCGATGGCTGAGACTGTGTTGCAGCAAACACCGGCGCCGCGGGCAGCAGTGCAGCGGATGCATGCCTATCACCCACCGCTCAGCGGACGGCAAGGACTGCGCCTGGACTTTAACGAGAACACCGTCGCTTGCTCCCCTCGGGTGCTGGAAGCGTTGGGCAAGGATCGCCGCCTCAGATCTGGCCAAGTATCCTGAGCGAGGCGCAGGTGGAAGCCAGGGTCGCCCAACACCTGGGGCTTGCGCCCGACCAGGTGCTGCTGACAAATGGGGTGGACGAGGCGATCCATGTGCTTTGCCAGACGTATCTGGATCGTGGGGACGAATTTCTTTTTCCCACCCCGACCTACTCCATGTATGAGGTCTACGGTTCCTGCACCGATGCCTCCGTCAAGACCGTACCTTCCGATGCGGATTTTGCCTTCCCGCTGGAGCCGCTGCTGGCGGCCATCACGCCGCAAACCAGGCTGATCGCGATTGCCAGCCCCAATAGCCCTACCGGCACGGTGGCCAGCCGGCAGCAGATTCTGCAGGTTCTCCATCGTGCTCCGCATGCAGTGGTGCTGGTGGATGAGGCGTACTACCACTTCTGCGGCCAGACGGTGATGGACCTGGTGGGGCAGGTGCCCAACCTGATCGTGGCCCGCACCTTTTCCAAAGCCTATGGACTCGCCGGGCTGCGGCTGGGGATGCTTGCCGCGCCCAGTGGGCATGCAGCAGTGGCTGCGGACGGTCATCTCCCCCTACAGCGTGAACTCGCTGGCCCTGGCCTGCCTGCCGGCGGCACTGGACGATGAGCAGTATCTGCAATGGTATGTGGGAGAAGTGAAGGCGGCGCGCGCGGAGATGGTGGAGAGCCTGCGCCAGCTCGGCGTTCCCCAATGGCCCAGCCAGGCTAACTTCATCCTGGTGAAGATCGGGCCCAGGCACGCCGAGTTTGTGCAGGCCATGCAGCGCCGCGGCATACTTACGCGGGACCGGTCGAAAGACCAGGGCTGCGCGGGGTGTGTTCGCTTGACCGTGGGGACGCGGGATCAAATGAGGCAGGCCGTGGCCGCGATGGCGGAAGCGCTGAACGAGATCGGGTGGGAGAAAGCATGATGGCAAAGCAGAAAGCTGTCACGAAGAAAAAGCGCCAAGCCACGATCGATCGCAAGACGACTGAGACCAGGATTTCGCTGAAACTGGTGGTGGAAGGCAGCCGGGCGCTACAAGGTCAAGACGGGCATTCGCTTCTTCGACCACATGCTGGAGCTGTTCACCCGCCACGGGGCCTTCGACCTGGAGCTCGCATGCGATGGCGACCTGGATGTCGATCAGCACCACACGGTGGAAGACGTCGGCATTGCCTTGGGCGAGGCCTTCGACCAGGCTCTGGGCGACAAGAAGGGTATCCTGCGCGCGGGATACTTCCTGATGCCGATGGATGAGACCCTGGGCGTCGCGGCCGTCGACCTGAGCGGACGGGTGTCCTGCGTGGTCAAGACCAAGGTGAAGAAGCGCCTGGTGGGCGATCTGCAAAGCGAGCTGGTGGAGGATTTTTTCGAAGGCTTTGCGCGCGGGGCGCGGGCCAACGTGCACATCGCCACCATGTACGGCCGATCCAACCATCACAAGATCGAGGCCCTGTTCAAAGCGTTCGCCCGGGCGCTGCGCGTGGCCTGCTCCCGGGATAAGCAATTGGGCGAGATGTTGCCCAGCACCAAGGGATTGCTGTGATACCTGTCACCGTCATCGACTACAAGGCCGGCAACTTGACTTCGGTCGTCAAGGCGCTGCGCTATCTGGACGCCGAGGTCACGGTAACGGATCGTCCGGAAGACGTAAGTGCAGCCAGCCGGGTGATCCTGCCGGGCGTGGGTCATTTCGCGGCTACGCGCCGGCTGGACGAGACCGGGATCACCCCGGCCGTACGCGAGGCGATCGCCCGGGGCGTGCCGTTCCTGGGGATTTGCGTGGGCATGCAGTGGCTTCTGACCGGCAGCCGGGAGGCGCCGGAACAGCCGGGACTGGGCCATTTCGAGGGACTGGTGCGAGCGCTTTCCGGAGGGAAACGAAAAGGTGCCGCACGTGGGCTGGGACCAGATTCAGGCCCGCACCTCGATCCCCTACGCGGCTGTTCGCCGGCGTGGAGCAGAACGAATTTGTCTATTACACCCACTCCTATTACGTTCCCACGACCATCCGCCGAAACGAGTCCGGCCAGCATGGTGCTGAGAACCCGATGGCGGCCGGCACCAGTTACATCAAGATGTTCGCCGCGGCAGTGGAACACGAGAACGTGATGGGGGTGCAGTTTCATCCGGAAAAATCGAGCGCCGCCGGGCTCAGGATTCTGAAGAATTTTCTGGAGTTTCGATGTTAACCAAGCGGATCATCGCCTGCCTGGATGTCCGCAGCGGGCGGGTGGTGAAGGGGGTGCAGTTCGTGGACCTGGTGGATGCGGGAGATCCGGCGGAATTGGCCCGGCGGCATGCGGCGGCCGGCGCTGATGAGATCGTCTTGCTCGACATTACGGCAACCCACGAGGGCCGCGGCACTTTATTGGAAACGGTCCGGCGGACGGCAAAGGAGCTCTTCATCCCCTTCACGGTGGGCGGCGGTATACGGTCGGCGGATGAGGCGGCGGCCGTCTTCGATGCCGGCGCGGACAAAGTGAGTGTCAACTCGGCGGCAATCGCAGATCCCAACCTGATTGACGCAATCGGGAGAAGCTTTGGCGCCCAGGCGGTGATTGTGGCCATCGACGCCAGGCGAGCCCGGAACGAGGATAGCGCCGACCCGGTGGGCGAAGCGGAGGTCTTTGTAAGCGGCGGGCGCACCCGTACCGGACGGAAGGTGATCGAATGGGCGCGGGAAGCGGAAGAGCGAGGAGCCGGCGAGATTCTGTTGACCTCGATGGACGCCGACGGCACCCGCGCAGGATTTGATTGCGAGCTGACTGCCCGGGTCAGTGAGGCGGTGGAGATTCCCGTGATTGCTTCGGGCGGCGCTGGGACGGCGGAACACTTTGCCCAGGTATTTCAGGCAGGCAAGGCACATGCGGCGCTGGCAGCGAGCATCTTCCACTTCGGCATTGCCGATGTGCGGGCACTCAAGCAGGAGCTGGCACGGCAAGGGGTTCCGGTGAGGCTGCCATGCTGATTCCATCGATTGATCTGATGGGCGGGCGGATCGTGCAGCTGGTGCGGGGCGAGACACTCAAGCTGGCTTTTGACGATTTTGAGTATTGGATTGGCCGGTTTCAACACTATCCGCTGGTGCAGTTGATCGACCTCGACGCAGCTATGCGGCAGGGGGACAATAGCGAGCTGATCACCCGGATCGCCCTCCGCTTGCCCTGCCAGGTAGGGGGTGGCATCGCAACTGTGGGTAAGGCTGCCGCGGTGCTGTCCGCGGGAGCCCGGAGAGTGATTGTGGGCTCGGCTCTCTTCGGAGGAGCCGAGCTGGTGAACACCGGCTTTGCGCGCACGCTGTCCGAGGCGGTGGGCATGGAGCGGCTGGTGTTCAGTGTCGATACGAAACAGGGTCGAGTGGCGGTAAAGGGGTGGAAGGACCAGGTAGAGCTCACCCCGGAGGAAGCCATTCCTCAGCTTGAGCCGTATTGCGGCGCCTTTCTTTATACCCATATTGACCGGGAAGGGACGATGCAGGGCTTTCCTATCGCGGTGGCCCAGCAGCTTAGGCAAACGACCAAGCGGCAGCTGATTGTGGCCGGGGGTATCCGCGAACAGGCTGAGATCGATGCCCTGGACGCGATCGGAGTGGACGCGGTCGCGGGAATGGCGGTGTACTCCGGCGTGCTCTCCGCCTGACTTTTACCTTCGAAACTCTCTCGTCGTTGCCACAGGACTGACT
This sequence comes from uncultured Acidobacteriaceae bacterium, assembly GCA_963717225.1. Lineage (GTDB taxonomy): Bacteria > Acidobacteriota > Terriglobia > Terriglobales > Acidobacteriaceae > PALSA-350. The sequence continues at coordinate 13,410 of CAVQWB010000021.1, forward strand.
GGTGCCCCACATCTCGCTCGTTTTTCGCGAGATGTGGGATACCGCGACTCTCTATCGTGAGTCCCTATTGGGAGCCGAAACTCTTCGGTTTAGCGCAGTGGTATCCCACATCTCGCGAAAAACGAGCGAGATGCGGGGCACCCGTCGAAGGAATCCCGTGGTTTGGTAAGGACAGATCCCGAATTGCATTCATTTGTAGCGAGGGGAAGCTTGCTCCCGTTTACGGAAGGCCAAGCCAGCGGCCAAGAAGCAGCAGGCGAAAAAGCCGGTGAGCGCACCTTGCAATAAATTGTGGTGGAAGAACGCCAGCCCGCTGTCAAGCCCCCAGGCGGCTGCCAGCGCGAACCAGATAACAGAGCCCCGCATGGCACGAGATTACCAGTCGACACTGCTTCAACGCAGCAGATACACTTCCCAGCATGGCCACCTCGGTTACCAAGAGCGCGGCAACAACCACCACGACAGCTCCGCAGAACCTGGTAAACGCTATGCGCCGGTTGGTCTCACTCGACGTGACGCGGGGAATCACGATCGCGTTCATGATCCTGGTGAACAACGGGGGCAGCGGGAAATACAGCTATCGGCAGCTGGAACACAGCGCATGGAACGGCTGGACACTGACTGACCTGGTATTCCCTTCTTTCCTCTTCATCGCCGGTATCTCAATCGTGTTTTCGAACGAGGCGCGCGTGGCGCGCGGAGAGTCGAAAAACGCCTTACGCCTGCATGTGCTCAAACGAGCAGTCATCCTTTTCCTGCTTGGCCTGGTGGTCAACGGCTTTCCCCTGTTTCACCTGGGGACGCTTCGCATCTATGGGGTGTTGCAGCGCATCGCGATTTGTTTTCTCTTCGCCAGCCTGCTTTACCTGTGGAACAGCCGGGCCTGGGTAGCCGCCACCACCGCGGTGGTGGCATTGTTGGGTTATTGGATCCTGATGCGCTGGGTCCCGATTCCGGGTATCGGCGTTCCCACCCACAGCGTGCCCCTGCTTGATCCCAACCAAAATTGGGTAGCTTATCTGGACCGCAAACTCTTGCTCGGGCGACTCTACGAGGGAGTACGCGATCCGGAAGGGCTGCTAAGCAACATTCCTGCCATGGGCACCATTTTGTTCGGTGTCCTCACCGGCATCTGGCTGCGCCGGCCCAAATCTCTCTCGACCAAGGCAGTTGGCCTGCTGGTTGCATCCATTAGCGGATTGGTGTTGGGAAATATATGGAACGTGTGGTTCCCCATCAACAAGAAGCTCTGGACCAGTTCGTATGTGTTGTTCGCCGCCGGTTGCACTTTGTTGCTTCTTGCACTCTGTTTTTATGCAGTGGAGATCAGGCAATGGACCCGTGGCTGGACGTTTCCCTGGCTGGTCTTTGGATCCAATGCCATCACCGCGTATGTTTTCTCGGAGCTCTTGTCCGCCGCACTTTCGACCATACGCGTGCATGACGGCGCCAGGATCACCGACCTGCAACAATACATCTACCAGCACTGGTTCTTTCCCATCATCAATCCATCTTTCGGATCGCTGATGTATGCCATTGCGTTCGTTCTTGTCTGCTTCCTCCCGGTCCTGTTGCTGTACCGGAAGAAGATCTTCATCAAAATTTAGTTCATGCACGTCGTTGCGGACCCGCTCCCAGAAAGAGGAAGATGGCGCCTGCGGCCGCATCGAGAACGGCCGCGGTGATGTTCCGTGGAGACCGGAGTTCGACCACCGCAGCCACCAGGAAGGCAATGGACACCGCAAGGTAGAGGTATCTGGACTTCATACCTTGAAGTTAGCAATGCTGCGGAGAGAGGGCAATCATGGCGGCAGATGCAATGCGATTGGCCAAGCGACTGGATGAAGTAGGTTTTTCGGAAATTGTCCAGGTCCGGAACAAAGTCATGGAGCTGCGGGCTGCCGGCCAAAAGGTGCATGCTTTCCATGGCGGCGAGCCCTTCTTCGAAACACCCAGCGCGGTGAAATATGCGCTGCTGAGCGCAGCAGTCGAGAACAAGACCCGGTATGCGCCTTCCTCAGGCATAGAACCGCTGCGTCACGCGATCGCTTCGAAGTTGAAAGAGCGCAACGGGCTGGAAGTTTCCGCAGAGAATGTAATCGTGACCGCCGGAGGGGCGCACGCACTCTATGTTGCGTTTCAGACGGTACTCGACCCGGGCGACGATGTGTTGCTTTTCTCTCCCTACTGGACGCCGATTCGGGAGATGATCACGGGTTGCCAGGCACGGGCGCTGCTGGTGCCCACGGCGACGGCGCGCAGCTCGGGCCTGACTCGAACGCTCGAAGACTTTACCACGCCGCATACGCGGGCGATTTACTACAACACTCCGCAGAACCCCACCGGCACAGTCTTCTCTCGTTGGGAGGCGGAAGAGGTAGCAGCCTTCGCCAGAAAACACGACCTGATTGTGATAGCAGACGAGGCTTACGAAGATCTGGTTTATGACGGCGAACATTTTTCAATCGCGTCGCTGCCAGGAATGGCGCAGCGCACGATCTCGACCTACACCTTTTCAAAGACCTACGCCATGACCGGATGGCGTGTGGGTTATGCGGTAGCCCAGGAACCTTTTATGACCGGTTTGCGAAAGCTGGTTCTGTATTCCGTAAACGGAGTCTCTACCATGACCCAATGGGCGGCGCTCGAGGCCCTGCGTATTCCGCGCAGCGAGATCGATGCGCGGCGCGAGCAGTACCGGCAGAGACGCGACCTTTTAGTGAACGGTTTGAACGAAGCGGGTTTGCCGTGTGAGATGCCGCAGGGGGCCTTCTACGCTTTTCCCCGGGTGACCAGGATCAGCAAAGACAGCCGCGCCGCAGCCCGGATGCTGCTCACCAAGGCACATGTGGCCACCGTTCCTGGAGTGGTCTTTGGGGGGCAGGGAGAGGGGCATGTCCGCTTTGGCTATGCCATCGATCCCCAGGCCATTGAAGAGGGTTTGGCGGCACTCAAAAAGTATCTGGTCCCCTAAAGGTTGTAGCCAGGTAGTTCCTCCAAAGGAACTTTTTTTCCCGGACTGCACACTTCTGCTTCGATTCGCGCGTCAAATATGAGACCTTCGTCTATGAGAAACGTCATCGTGAGTGAGCGCAATTAGGTTGCGCCCGGTAGTGCGTCGGCGAACAGTCACCAGTCCCTGGCTCCGGCGGAAGTATATCCCACAAAATACGAGCGGTTTGCACCCAAACTCACACCACCGGAATCAAAGGGCTTGTATGAAGTTCTCCAAGAGATCATCTTTGCTTGTTTTTTCGCTTCTGCTGGGAGGCATCTGTTCTCCAGGAGCGAGAGCAAGTGCGGATGAAACTCTCTCTTTGACCTTTAAGACACAGGCGCCGGAGCAGCCGGTCACCGTGGCCACTCTGACGTGAGGTCGTCGCCGCAGCCCGCAGCGGATGCGGAGCTGCCCGATGACCCGGGCGCCGGCGTGCAGCAGCAGGTCCAGGCAGGGTCCGGCACTCCTCCCCCAGCAGTCACAAAGCCCGCTGAAGACCCGCTCGCCCAGGGGAGGCAAACCAAGCGGATTCTTTTTGTTGTTCCCAACTTTCGCGCCGTGAGTGCGGATCAACACCTGCCTCCCCAAACGGTTAAAGAAAAATTCAAAACCGCGATGCTGGATAGCCTGGACTACTCCTCGTTCATCTTCGTAGCGGGTCAGGCCGGGGTCGCGCAGTGGACAAACTCCTATCCATGATTTTGGCCAGGGCGCCAAAGGATATGGCAGATATTACTGGCACACACTAGCCGATGCGATTAACGAAAACACCTGGGTCGAGTTCATCATCCCCTCGCTTTTGCATCAAGACACGAGATACTACACGCTGGGGAAGGGAAAATTCGGCAAACGGATCGGGTATGCGTTCACACGCGTCGTCATTACGCGCACGGATTCAGGCCATCGGGCGATCAATTATAGCGAGATCGTGGGAGCGGGCGCGTTCTCCGGCGTAGCCAATCTCTACTATCCGAGCCAGGAGCGGACCTTCACCAAGACCTATCAGCGCTGGATCACAAACCTTTGCATCGATGGCGGCGTTTTCGTCTTCAAGGAAGTGTGGCCGGACATCAACAACGCGATCTTCCACCAAAAAGACTAAAGGCCCCTAGTCATCTGGGTGATGTGCCGAAGCCCACTGAAGTGTTTCCATCATCTTGTACTCATTGGAGAACATGATGGAAACAGCAAATCAGAACGTGGGCGTCTGGAGTGGGCTCTCCAGGTCAATTGCAGAAACAGTGGAAGCCGTTCAGGACAGCATCGTGGCGGTGCATGGCGGCGGCCGCTCGACCTCGAGCGGAGTGGTTTGGCGTCCGGGAGTGATCGTGACCGTGCGTCAGGGACTCCGCCGCAGCGACTCCCTACAGGTCGCTCTCCGCGGTGAACCATTTCATGCCACGCTCGCCGGCGCCGATGCGGGAACCGATCTCGCCGTGCTACGCATTGATCCAGGCGCAGCCAAGCCTGCGGACACCACGAGCGCCCAGCCTCTTCGCGTAGGCGAGGTCATCTTGGCAGTAGGCCGTTCCGCTCTGGGCGACATATCGGCCAGTTCAGGGATCATTGCCCGTCTTGGTTCCGCTTGGCGCACTTGGCGTGGTGGGCAAATGGATTCACTCATCCGTCCAGATCTGCAGCTTTACGTGGGCCAGTCCGGGAGCGCGCTGGTGAACGAAGGGCGTCGGGTGCTGGGCATCAATAGCTCGGCGCTGGCGCGAAACGCGGTGATCACTGTGCCGGCGGCGACCATCGACCGAGTGGTGGATGCAATTCTCGAACGAGGCCACGTGCCTCGACCCTTTCTCGGCGCCGCAATGCAGGCGGTTCCAGTACCGGAAGCGCAGCGCTCCCATTTTGGCCAGGGAGTGGAAGAGGCATTGCTCGTACTGCACGTGGAACCCAATGCGCCCGCCGCGTCGGCTGGAATCCTGGTGGGCGACCTTATGCTGTCAGTCGGCGGCCAACTGGTTCACAATGTGCACGACGTTCAGCATCAGCTAGCCAGTCTTAGAGTCGGAGATCCGGTGGCTGTCGCGGTCATCCGCGGTGGGGTAAGAATGGATCTAACGGTAGTTCTGGCGGATCGTGGCTGAGGATCACAAGGCGGTTGCAATACCCTTCGTGGTGTTGCCCACCGTGGACTCGATGATCCACGCCGGCCGATTCACCGCACTTCGCGCTGCGCCGGAGCTGCATCTGTTGGCTGTCGCACTGCCCGCAACTTTGCTGTTTCGCGTGCAGAGCGAAAATCCGGACGTGGTTGTGATTGCTGCCGGCGAGGCTTTTCTGGCGCGGACGACCCAGCGCCGCGCATTGCGGGAAGTGTTTTCCGAGACGCCGGCAGTGCTGCTGGCGGCAGAGGCGAGCCCGGCCACGCTGCGTAGCGCCGCCCGCATGAGCATCTATTCCGTGCTGCCGATGGAGGCCACCACCCGGCAACTGGTGGCCGCAATCTCCGCCGCAGTGGCGGGGCTTGCGGTCACGATTCCGCGTCCGTCTTCCGGCATGGGGGAGGCGATGCGCATTACGGAGGACCTGACCGCGCGCGAAGTGGAGGTTTTGCGGCTCATGGCGCGAGGGTTCAGAAATAAGCAACTGGCGGCACAGCTCAAAATCTCGGAGCATACGGCCAAGTTTCACGTGAGTTCCGTTCTGGCCAAGCTCGGTGCTCGAACGCGTACAGAAGCAGTGACAATTGGCATGACACGGGGTCTGGTTGCAATTTAAGGGGAAGGAAATGGAACATAAATCTGTAGTCTCCGGCGTCGACGGTGCGGTCTCGAGCCGTGTGGACGACTCCGATCTGCTGGACAACTACTCCCGCGCGGTGACGCAAGCTGTCGAGCGGGTAAGCGGATCGTTGGTAAAAATTGACGTGCAGAGTGCGCGACGGGCCAATCGGCCGGGACAGGAGGGGTCAGGCTCCGGTTTCGTATTTACTCCCGATGGCTTGATCCTGACCAATAGTCATGTGATTCACCGTGCGGCCAGGCTTTCGCTCACCTTTACGGATGGCAGTCGAAGCGGCGCGGTGCTCATCGGCGAGGATAGTGATACCGATATCGCTGTGCTTAGAACTGAGCATTCCGTCTTCTCCCCTGCCCCGCTTGGCAGCTCGAAAAGATTGCGCATTGGGCAGATTGCGATTGCCGTGGGCAATCCGTTCGGCTTTCAGTTCTCGGTGACAGCGGGCGTGGTGAGTGCGCTGGGCCGCAGTATGCGCGCAGCCTCAGGCCGCATGATGGAAGAGATCATCCAGACCGATGCGCCGCTCAATCCCGGCAACTCCGGAGGACCGCTGCTGGACTCCAACGGCAGCGTGATCGGCGTGAACACCGCGACCATTCTTGGCGCCCAGGGCCTGTCGTTCGCGGTCGGGATCGATACCGCGAAGTACGTGGTGGCCCAGATTCTGCAGCACGGCCGGGTGCGCCGGAGTTCGATTGGGATTGCCGCGCAGAATGTGCCCATCCCGCGGCGGCTCGCTTATGAATACAAGCTGCCCATGCCCACGGGCGTGATGGCCACGGCATTGGCGCCGGATGGCGCCGCTTCGAACGCGGGCATGGAGGAAGGAGACGTAATTGTAGGCTTTGCGACCCAACCGGTGGGAGGCATAGACGATCTGCATCGTCTACTAACCACGGAGCGCGCGGGTAAGCCACAGAACGTGAGCCTGCTCCGCGGCACCGCGCTTAAGCACCTTATGATCGTGCCCCGAGAGCGTCCAGAGGATGAGGTGGTATCCTGAGCGAAATCAGCTTGGGTCCACATGCCAACCAGCAACAATCCGCATCCTGACAATACGGAACTGGAAAGCGGCGAATCGTTCGACGCAATCTTTCAAGAGTATGAGCAGCGCCATGCGCACCAGGCAGAGGCCGGCGGCAGACAGATAGAAAGTACGGTCGTTGCCGTCTCTGCTGACTCCGTCTACCTTGACATCGGTTACAAGACAGAAGGGGTTCTACCGTTGGCCCCATTCCAAAGCGCGAACGAAGAAGTAAAGCCTGGCGATAAGTTCCTCGTGGCGGTCAAAGGCCGAAATGCCGAAGGCTACTATGAGCTTTCACGCTTCAAGGTAGAACAGCCTCGGGACTGGTCTGCTTTAGAGCGGGCTTTCGCGGACAAGGCGCCGATCGCCGGCACGGTGACCGGTGTTGTCAAGGGCGGATTGACCGTGGATGTGGGTGTGCGGGCCTTCATGCCCGCCTCGCGAAGCGGAGCGCGCGACGCCGCTGAGTTGGAAAAGCTCGTGGGGCAACAGATTCGCTGCCGCATTATCAAGCTGGAAGTGACCGAAGAAGATGTGGTGGTCGACCGGCGCGTGCTGACAGAAGAGGAAGACCGTTCTATCAAAGAGCGCCGGTACGGTGAGCTCAAAGAAGGCGAAACGGTGC
>CAVQWB010000022.1:0-56158 GCA_963717225.1 uncultured Acidobacteriaceae bacterium
GTGACAAGATCAAGCAAACTTTTTGCGAGAAATCATGCGCTGCCTGTGGCTGCAATCTCCCGCGCACGAGCGGAACAAAGTGCGGTGGGAAGCTCGAACCAGCAGGGGGATTCAAGCATGATGATTACGTCGTCGAAGCGGATACCTTCGATCATCCAGAGACGGGCCGAAGCGACATCGACCGTGCGTTGTGCGTAATACAGAGGATTGGGCTTATCAGCGCGCCGCGAAGCCAGCTCTCGCGTCAGTTTCACGGCATCTTTCCCGTGAGCAAGCTCATCGGAAACCCATGCCCAATCGCTCTCCGAATGACTATGCTTCGGGCGGTTTCCGTGGCGCGATGGCATGGTCAAAGAGCAGGGCATCGACCATGCCAGTGTCAAGCTGAAAGTCGTCGGGAGTCCAGATGGAATCGCCGGGATATTCGACCGTGACTCTATGGCGGGATCATACTTACGATTCAGGAAACCGGGGACGCGAAGGACCCGGTTGCAATCGGTGCAAGCGGGATCGCCGCCGAAGGCAATGGCGAGCGCTTAAGCGTCTGTTCCTGGGTGGCAAAGTCGAATCCTTCGACCCGCCAAAGCACCTGGTACTTGCCGGGAGAAGTGGAGAGAATCACCGTCGGCGCGGCACTGCATCGGATGCCCGGAGCGCAGCGACCGGGCATCGCCATCCGTGTCGATGTCTATATATAGATGGCGGACGGATGCGATGCTGTCTTTCGTGCGCTTCCGGCTGCCAGGGCGAAGCGGATTGGCAGCGACATAGATGTTTGCGACCGGAGCTGGTTTTCGTGGGCGAGCCAACCGAGATAGCGCGGCGCAAGACCTGTTCCAGCGGACGATCCGTTGCGTCGGACGGCGGTGTTCTCTCTGCGCAGCAGGAGAGCAATCGTCTCACCCGGCGCGAAGCAACGGGTGAGAAAGTCTTGGCGGTTTGGCTCATCTTGGACTCTAGTAGGTATCGCATTGCGATGCGATACTGCAGGCCTTTAGCGGGCGAGAAGCCCGGCTTTAACCGGGCTTCCGTTGGAGAGGAGGGCCTATGCGGCCACTCCTCGTCGAGGAATCTCATCGAATCTCCTCGGCGGCAACCTGCTCTGCGCGGTCGAGCTTGAGGATGGAAGTCACCCGGATCGTGTCGGTCTTTACACCCTTGTATTCCGAGTGCTGAATCTTGCCCTCGATCTGGATGTGGGCGCCCTTCTTGAGCTTGGCTGCGAACTCGGCCAGCTTGCCGAAGACGATGAGGTTGTGCCATTCGGTGCGCTCGTTGTACTTGCCGGTCTCTTTGTTCTTGCAGGACTCCTTGGTCGCAAGGGAGAGCGTGGTGAACTGCTTGTTGTTCTTGCCGGTGTGAACGACGGCATCGCCGCCGAGGAAGCCCATGAGGATTGCTTGTTCAGGTACATGATTGTGTCTCCGTTTTGAAATTCCCGATCTGCTCGGGTCACACCTGGCGAAGCCTAGCGAGTGGGTCCGACTCCCAAGGCCGAAGTTCTGCATTTACGGAGGGTCCGTCGCAGATGGAAACCGTAACCGAAGGCGACGTAAGCCGAAGCAGAAGAACGAGCCTGCCGCCGGGCGTCGGTTTGACCCCGAAGCAGTGACCGTGCATGAAAGCGGGATAAAGACGGGAGACACCCGCCTGAACAATCCTCTTCGTCTCGCTTCCTGACGATGCCTTTCTCCGGCAAACGAGCGTTCGCTCACCCCCACCGAGGCTCCGCAAAGAGCGGCAATCGGTTAGCAAAGCCGCATGTCTTCGGCTGTGCTTGCCATGCTCATGCTCACGCCTCCGGTCGGAAGATTCGGTTCGTGATTGTGGGTGAATGACGTGCCATAAGGATTCCGGTTCCATCCTCAACTCATGCTGCCGCGACGCCGAGGAAGCACGATAGATTTCCTCGGTCTCGAAGGACTGGTCCGCATGACTGTAGCCCTTCACGGTGATAAGCTCGCGTACCCTGCGACGGCCCGCAGTATCGCGCTCGCAATGCAGCACGAAGTCCACGGCTTTGCCGGTCTGCGATCGGACGAATGCCTGGTCCAAATTCGTTCTTGCACTCAGGGCCATGTCGGCCAGCCGGTCCAGCGCATCCACGGCGGAATCGGCGTGCAATAGTCGAGAGCGTTCCACCGTGGCCGGTATTCATGGCTTGCAGCAGGTCGTAGCCGCACTCGTCGCGGATTTCGCCCATGATGATGCGGTCGGGACGATGACGGAGCGCGGCGGCTACAAGCTGGCTTGGCGTGATGGCAACCTGGCCGGGGATGGCATCGACGGCCTCCCAGCGGACGGCATTCGGATGCGCAATCTTCAACTCTGCGGGCTGCTCGATCACCACGAGCCGTTCATGCAACGGAACATGGTCGAGCAAGGCTTTCATCAAGGTGGACTTGCCCGAACCCGTTCCGCCGCTGATGATGCCGTTCTTCCGGCGCATGAATAGCTCGACAACAGCATCGCGAGTATCTCCGGCAAACTGCCCGATTCACCAGCTCATCGGAGGTGAACCAGCGATTGAATTTCCGCACAGTCAACGTCGGGCCATTGATCGAGGATGGGGGGCCGACAACAGCCACGCGCGAGCCATCCGGCAGGCGCGTATTGAGGATGGGATTTTGGCTGGTGAGGTCTTGTCCCAGAATGCGGGCGACGCGCTCAATCGCCGCCTGCAAGCGGTCGTTAGTGTATGGCGCGGAGAGCGCAATATGCTCGACCACGCCGCCACGATCCGCGAAGACTCCCGTTGTCCCGTTAATCATAAGATCGGAGATAGACGGGTCGAGCAACAGCGCCCGCAACTCTTCGGGAAAGAACGGGAGTATCAGCTCGAAACTCACCGGTTGCTCCTGCGGTCGGCTGCGCTATTACCCCCGGCACGGTGCCGGCGTACCGGGCGCAATGGGATCGACCGAGACGCGGTTTTCGTGGAACTCCGTGATGGTCAATCCAAGTGGATTGATCAACTCATATTGCGGGAAAATTTTGGCCTGATCGCTGACCTGCTTCGGATTGAGATAGTAGGTGATACTGAGCATCCAATGCTCGGTCCTCGGCTCACGGGAATGTCCTGGGCGATAGAGCTTGTCGATGGCCACGAGAGCCGTTCCGCGGGCGATCATTGCGCCTTGAACGGTCTCCTGAGACATCGAGGTGATGGTGACGTTCTTCACCTCCACGTCGCTCTGCTCGATCTGGCCGCCCATGACCTGCGAGACAAGGTGATTCTGGTTGTCCTCAGTCATCAACTGCGAGGCGAGGGCCTGCGAGAGAAAGTAGTAGTTGAGCGGATATTTCTTGGCGATGGTGTCGCGGCTGATGGTGTAGCGGTAGTTGGCCCAATCGATCAGGTAGGTCCGGACTTCACCCTCGCGCGGGCTGTAATTCAGGTCGCTGTACTGGATGGCCTGGGCGCGTCCCATCTCGTCGATACGGATGTAGCGATTCACGACTGGACGATGGGCCAGCGAGAAGTTGAGCCACATCGAACCGCAGAGCAGATACCGTTCCGCAGCCGATGATGAGCCGGTAGGCTTTTCGTTCGGCATAGTGCGAGGCATAGACCTCGTTACCGATCTGGTCGGTAAGCAGCGATTGCTCCGGGGTAAGCTGTCCTTCAATGGGTATGGTGTGCGTGGACATGGGGCGCATGGCTCCTTTCGCTGGCGGCTCGAAAACGACGACATGTGTAGATCACACCGGCGATCAGGATGCCGATGGCAAAAAGTACGAGCAAGGAGCGAACGAACCGATCCAAGCGCAATTGCGCGCTGCAGACAAAAAGCCAATCAGAAATTCCCACATTGTCTATGCACCTCCCGCTCTTGCATTGACAGCGACCGCGATGCCTCCGCCAGTGTTCGTTGCGGCGGAAGTGAGTCCCGCAGCTCCTCCGAAGATGGCCTGAGTCATGCTCGGAATAAACAGCATGTTGATGATGAACGCGACGAAAACCATCAAGCAAGGGATGAGATTGGCAAGCCACATCTCCATCGAATAGTTGCCATTGAAGGTCTGTTGGATGAAGCCATTCATGAATCCAGCCCACACGAAGATGAAAGCGGCGGCAACTGCGCGAATCATCGCGAAGCTGATAAGCACGTCGAGGAAGTGAAAGAACTTGGCGCGAAAGGTCTTGCGTCATCAGCAGCGGAACGAAGATGGGGCCAAATAGAGCGGTCACGCCATACAGGATGAAGGCGCTGCAATTGATGACGAAGAGGATCGCAGAGGCGAGTCCAAGTATGACCTGCACGACGAAGTAGCAAAGGATCTGAATCGGAGCCGTAAACGACGGCATCGGCGGTATTGTCGCCAGCCGTCTTAAGCAAGCTGGAGAGGTTGTCGAGCGAGTTCTGATCGAAGGCGGCAACCATCGCCTGGGCGATATAGGAAAAGAAGTGATTGATGCCGAAGCTCGCGCCGGGAAACGGGTTGACCCAATAATTCTCAAGCAGGCAGCAGATGATGAGCCGGAGCAGGAAATTCGTCAGATCGCCGGCGTGAACGGGATGGGTATGGAAGCGGAGCGTCATGCTCGATGGTATTCCAGTTGATGACCATGCTGATGAGCGTGAAGAGAGAGATGCAGCTCAGCTCCGTGAGTCCAAGCTGAGTGAGCGCGCCGCCGTTCTGCGTCGTCAGATTGGTCAGATTGTTGGTGAACTGATACAGCCAATCGACGCCGGAACTTGTGCTCGGTAATGCCTGTGCCAACAATGCCACGGAAACCATATCGCAACTCTCTCGAGTCAGGTTTAGGGGATGTACTTCTGCCAGGTCTTGCCTTCATGGGCGGCGGCGGAGCTGTGCCTCTTCTTGTCCGCCTCGACGCGTTGCCGGAATGCCTCATCTTCGGCCTTCCGCTCCTCGGCCTCCTTCTGCTGTTGCTGAAGAATAGCCGCTGCTTTGGCGGCGGCAGCGGCGGCTTTCGCCGCCTCATGCCGCTGGTAGGTCAGGCGCCTCCGATAGCGGTCAGGGCCGCAAGGATGGCGAGCAGGATTTTGGTGTTGATCGCTTTCAGCATCGGTGTCTCTCGTTAAGGCAGATAGGTATCCCAGGTGCTGCTCTCGTTGGCGGCGCTCGTGTCGTTGACGGAACGCTGCTGCTGCACGAAGACGGCAGTATTGAGGTCTTCAGCGGCGGCGTTACGACGCTGCATGTTGGCGACCGTCATCTGCGAGGCAAGGCACGTCTGCAACGTGCCCTGCGACTGCATCTCGGCCATCTTTTGCGCTTCGGAAGCGTTGAGAAGATTGAGCTGCTGGACTTCGCTGTTGGTGGAGTCGGAGCCGTCGAACTGCTGCGACAGCAGCGAGCTGTTCGCCGTGGCGTTGGTGCTTCTCGCTGCTCCGGTACTGGCCCACAGCGGTCAGGCAGTCGGGAGAGACTGAATCGGCGGTCTCGATCATGGCAAGCTGCGACATCCGCGCAGCTGCCGAGAGACTGAGCTGGCGAGATAGGACGGAGCACTGCCGTTCATGGTGACCGTGGCCGCCTTCCATGCCGTGGTCGATGCGCCGGCGAGTTGGTATTGAGCGCGATGCTCATGCCCGCCGTCTCCCCGAACATATTGGCGACGTTCACATTTTCAAGAGCGTGAAGCGTCGTCTGCCACTGCTGCTTGACCGAAAAATGGGTGATGTTGTTCTTCAGCATGTTGTACTGCGATTCCAGCGTCGTGAGCTGCGAAACGAGACTGGCGTAGCTGGTGGGGTCGAAGACAATATCTCCGATCCCGAACAGCGCGAAGCTCGGCGTTGCGGTCAGCAGCAGCGCCGCGCCGCCCGATGAGCCATTTCGCGATTCGTCGGATTGATCTTCATAAAGCCTCCTGCGGTTTGGGTTGAACTACATGCACTGCGGGCAGGTCGGGTCCAACCTGTCCAGGGAAACTGCGTGGATATGTGTGGCGTTTGTCATGGTCTCGGTGGACTGGAGGTAAATCCACGCAAGCGTGTTTCTGCCGGTAGCTGTCCCAATGAGCAGGAGAGCCAGCAGAATAGCGGCTATGATTCCTGAGACTTGATAAAAGCGATGGAGTGGAATCGTCTGCATGGTCATCACTCCTCGTCCGCAAGCTGACGAGCGACCTGCGGGATGATTGCAACCCACTCCGCGCCACTCCGCTCGATGGCTTCGGCAATGGTGTACTGGATCGTCGGACAACCAATCGGCACGATTGAGGACGAGCGCGACGGCGACCTTTTCGCCGGTGGATTGCACGGCCCATGCGTCGTGGCCGCCGCTCTTTGCGTCGCGGGACTTGCGGAGCAGATGTTCATAGCGGTCATTCATCAGCAAAGCTCCTCTCTACAGCGTGGGATCGACGCGATGCTCCGCGTAGGACGGAATCAAGAGGTCGGTGCCGATATACATGCGGGCGCGGGATCCTTCCTTGAGCGTGATGATGGGAAGGCGGTTGAGGAAGTGATTCAACACCTGTTCGCCTTCGACGGCGGACTGCTCGGAGATGCCGTTGCGAATCTGCACCGAAGGATCAAGAACGCTGCCGTTATTGCCGATCTGTGCGAGTCCACCCAGACCACCGATCGCAGCGGCGGCGGCAAAGGCCTGCAAGTACCCGTGATCTACCTTCGTGGCAAGGCCGGTCGTGCCGATCTGGTCAAGGCCGATGTATTTGGCAAACTCCAGCGAGAAACCATCCGGGCAGATAGCGCGATGGAAGGTGACGAACATCTTGCGCTGCTGGGCGTTGCCGACGCTCTGCACGTCGCCAAGCAACCGCGTTCCTTGCGGCAAGAGAAGCTGCTGATGATCGTGGGAGTACAGGTCGGTCGTCAGCGACACCATGATGGGCCCGCTGAAACCGCCGTCAATGTGGTTGGTGACGACGCCTTCCAGCACCGTGCCCTCGAAGACGCGGTACAGACGGCCATCGTAGGTATCGAAGTCGTATGCGGCCATCGGGTTTGTCTTGGCTGTCGGCTTTTGCCGTCGACGCTGACTGGATTTGCCGGAGCCGCGCCGCCGGCTGCGCCAGCAGCCGTCTCCTGCGCGGCTTCCGCCGTCGTCGTTGGAGACAGCGGTGCCCGAGTGCGTCAAAGTCAATGGCCACGGTGTCACTGTCAATGGCGTCCTGCTGTTGCTTCTCCTTCGCAAGCTCCTTCTGTTTGGCCTCGGCCTGTGCCTCGGGACATATTGGAGGTGTGCTGCGGAGCGTTGGCGCTGTTGCCGTAAATCGCCGTCCGCTGCGCGGCGGTCATCGGCGGCGCGCCTGCGGCCTCTGGGCCGGGCGCACCTTCGTTCTGCTGCAACTGCTGCATGCGCGGCGGTTCATTTCCTGCTGATGCTGCCGCGCCTCGGCGTCGCGCTGCGCCTGCAACTGCTGCTGCGACTCGAAGCTCGTTACCTGCTGTGCGTTCGGCGCTGCCGGGCGCATAGGCATGGCGCTCGCCGGAGCGGATCTTCTTATTGCCGCTCAACAGGCTGGAGAGGTTGGCGATGCCGATCAAGCCCAATGATGACCACCAGGGCGATGACGACCGGCATACTCTTCTTGAGCGGCGGCTTCGCCTCCGGCTGTTCCGGCACGGTCGCAGGGACGTTCTGATTTGGCTCCGGCATGGCTACCTCGCTTCCTCGGTGCGATGAAACTCCACCTTCTGCTTGCCGATGGCGAGATAGCCGTTGTCCAGCTCCTTCGGGACGGTATAGAGGCCATTCGAGAAATCGAAGTTGATGAGCGATGGCTTTTTATCTTTCACCTCATAGAGAGCTGGCGTTTCCTGAAACTGGCCGCGCAGATACGGTGAACTTGTCATCGCGCCATATCTCCTGCAAGCCAAGCTCTTTGCCCTTTGACTTGTCCCATGTGTAGTCAAAGTGCAGGGTGCCGGGATACTGGCTGCGATATGCTTCTTCCTTCGTCTTTTCCGCTTTCAGCGTCGCGGCTTCGGCCGCCTTCGCCGCTGCAATTTGCTGCTTGGCCTGGTCCAGTTCGGCGGCGGGCACGAAGACAGGCAGTTCAATCAGCCTGTCTTTTGCGGCTTTGTCGGTTGGGGTAATGAAGACTTTGGAGTCGAAGTGGGGATCTTCGTCGCCTGAAACCTCCCGCAGCTCCAGCGTGTATTCGTTGCCGTGATCGGAGACGATATGCACGTCGGTGGTGCTACCGGCGACTTTGGGCTTGATGCTGATGAAGCGGCTGGCAACATGCCCGCCATCGAACACCCAATCCACGGTGTCACCGGCGAAGACGTTGGCAACCTTCTCCTCGGCGGGAAGCACAATCAGCGTCGATTGCAGGAGCGCGGCACGGACCACAGGCGGAGTCTGCGACTCCGAGACCGTGACGGTGCGCGGCGAGTTCGGCTCCAGAGGGTGCGTCGGGCGTGGATGCGACGCATGGGCATCGTTGCCAACGGCGACGCCGAGGCTGATGATGACGGGGATGAGTGGCTTCATGGTTCCTGGTCCTTTCTCGGTTACTCGGTATCACCCTGGGCAAAGCGCGTGATGCCCTCGGTAAGTCCGTACTTGGCAATCAGCTTCGACCGGCGCACCCGGTCTTTTGGTTTGGTGGAGAACACGGCATAGCTGCGGCTATCGAGATTCAGCCGACAACTTTGGTGAGTCCGTCGCGGCGCATGTACAGCGCCTCACGGTCCTGCAAGCTCTCGAAGAGAGCGAGCTGCTGTTCGTTCATCTTGAACAGCTCGGCGTAGCGTTTCCGATTGAACGTGGCATCTCGAAGGAACAGGAACGAAGTGCAGGAGTTCACGATGCTGTCGGCGTTCGCTCCGAGGTCTTCGGCGGACTGGCCAATCATGGTCACGCCGCCAAGATTCTTGCGGACTGTCTTGATGGAAGAGAGCGCCGCTTCGAGAAGCTGCCTGTTCTTCATCGAAGAGAAGATTTCTTCGATAAGGATGTGCTTCGGTACTCCAAGATTGGCGGGGTTGTAGAGCACATCGTTGATGCGCCGGAGAAGCCAAACCATCAGCGGCTCGATCAGGTCGGCATACTGCGCGTTGTTCACTCCCTGGAAGTCGAAGCACTGGATGCGCGACAACGAAAGGCTGTCTTCTACGTTGTCGAAGATGGCGCTGTAGACGCCTCTCCCAACCCATTTCGAGAGATACCTGTCGAGCTTCTTGGGAAGGTACAGATTGGAGAGGCGGCGGTTCGCAGGGTCGAGCAGGTACATATCCTGCACGGCCTTGTGGATCACATCATCGTCTTCGGGCTCCAGCTCCGCACCGCCGTTGGTTAGTAACAACTTGATGAAGCTGTAGAGGAACTGGATGTTGCTCTCGGTCGGCTCCAGCGTGAACGGATTCACGCGCGGTCCATCTTTCCCGATACGATCAACACGACCGCCATACAGCTCCACGACGCTCTCATAGCTGCCGCCGATGTCGAAAATGTAGGTAAATCCGCCATATTTCTGCTCATGGGCGATGGTGACATTGCCGGTCACCGACTTGCCGCTGCCCGTGGGACCGAGGATGAGCTGCACCCGCACACCATCCACATAGGCATCCTGAAAGAACGGCGTCCGGGTGCGTGTCTCGAAGATATTCAGATACTCGTTGTCGAGGTCATCGGAGCGGGGATGCCCGATGTGGGCGCGAAGACGGAAGACAGCCGCGCATGGTGGTCTTCCGCCAGCCACATCGGGAAGACATTGAACTTCCCATTGCCGGGGAACATCGCGTAGAACGCGCGAGAGGTTGCCCAAGCGTCTCTTCCATGATCTGTGCGCGTGCTTCGACGAAGACGCGATGCACAGCAGGAGCGAGGGAGCGCAATTCCGTGACTGTTCCGGCAGCTATGAGCAGAGCGCAGAGAGTATTCGCCCTGCGATTTCTTATCCAGCGAGCGGATCACTCGCCGAGATCATCGACGGCGTTGTTCGCGGCCTTCGCACCAGCTCCGGTATCGAGCGATGCCGTATCTTGCCCGCCATGACGCGGGAGAGCACGCCGACTTTGAAGAAGCTGATGAACTTTTCCTGCTGGTCGATCTCATGCCGGGCCGTCGCCGTGGACTTGGGCCTCCATGTCGAGCACAGGATGCTGTCGCAATCGAGCTTGCACAGGTCGGTGAAGAGGCATGGCCGCGATGCCTCCGGCGTTGTCTTCAGCGAATACATCTGCACGAATCGCTTACCAATGCGGAGATGATCGCTTCCCAGGCGACCGGGCACTGCGACGATCTGCCGGTCCACGCCGCGTATCGTCGCGGAGCTGGGCCTGTTCGCCCAATCCTCAAGATTGAAGAGATAGCTGAAGAACTGAAAAACACCCTGCTTATCGAGCAGGCGAAGTCCGATAGTGCTGCCGAGATTCCCGGCAAGCAGCGTGGCCGTTTTCTCCAGCTCTGCCAGCATCCGCGACGTTGCGGCGGTATTCTCCTGTGGCGTGCGGTCGAACCCTTTGAGCTTCGACGACTCTAGCGTCAGGCACCAGTGCTGGTCGATCCGGCGGAATCCTGCGGATGTTTCGAGAAATCGCAGGCGGTCTTCGACGAACTCCTGCGTTACTGGATTCGCATAGCTCTGCTGACGAGGCAACTCGAATCCAGAGCGGACGCGCGTGTACTGATACAGGCAAGCGCCTTCCGGCAGCCCGCGCAATGCGCCTTCGATCATGCGGAGCTGCGATTCAAGCTCCTGGTCGGTCAACCCCTCTTCATCTACGCCGGAGAGCGCAAACAGGCATCCGTAGCCGCCGCCCTTCAAGGCGAAGATGTTCGGACCGATGAAGCGTGCAATCGGAACGATGCTGCACGCGGCTCCGGCCTTGGCGAACCACGGAACGAATTTGGCTTGCTCAGTATTTACGCGGGTCATAGTAGGACTTCTGGCTGAGGCTCAGGCCCCAGAGCTGGAACATCTTCGGGTGTTTACGGACGATGAGCCACGCACCCACGGCGAGCGTGGGGAAAGCCAACATCGCCAGCAGGCGAAACCCAACGAGGAAAACCGTTACGCAGACGAATACGATCGCCATCCATGCTGTAAGATCGAGACCAAGTTTGGCTCTCGGTCGATTCAGCGCCTGATTGATCGGTAACGGTTCTCCCCGCTTGGTCATGGGCGCACCTCACATGGATTGGCCGGTCAAACTGCCGATCCAGCCCGCACCCCATCCCAGGACTCCGGCACCAAACAGCGCACCGAAGAGTCCAGGAATAGCATCCTGAAATCGCCCGCTCATCATGCGGATTCCCGCAAAAATGAGCCCTCCAAGGCAGATAACGGCCCCAGCGTACATGGCGAAAGTTTTGAAGGTTGTCATCAACGTTTGAGCGCCAGAGAAGTCCATCGTTCCCTGGGCGTGAGCAACGCCGCTGCTCACGCCAGCGAAGGCGAGAGCAACCAGCGTCGGCCCCATGACGTGCGCTGCATGAAGTAGCTTTCGATGAATGATGTGTTTTTGGAAATTGAAACGAACTGGCATCGGCATTCTCCTGATGGCGTGTTTTCGTACTGCCATGTCACGGAAAGTAGGCCGATTTCTCTCGCTCGTCCAAGACGTATTTTCTATAACACCCAAAGTTCGACTTATAGAAGCAGCTTGATCAGCCGATTAGTTTCAACTGCTGCGGTCGAATCTTCTCTGGACGGGGCTGCTTTCGCTGGGGACTGAGACCGTTCTCTCTGAGGTATTTCTCCAAAAGAGGAAGAGCGATATGGGCACTCTCTTTACTGGTCACAAATGCGGTATCTGCGGTCCAATTCACACCCGCGAGGGGACGGGTAATGAGGCCCGCTTCCAATACGGAAAGCTGGTCAATGAGAGCAAGACCATAGTTCTCTTTCACCATCCATTGCATGTCGGATGGTGTCGCGGCTGAGTTTGTGAGATTCAATGGAATCCCGACCTCGGCGAACATCTCCGACAGGCGGCAATGCGCGGCGGGATGTAGCTCTGGATCACGGAAGATCTTGATTCGAGGAGCGGCTTCATGAATATCAATTTGTGCTTTTGAAGCAAGAGGGTCGCTTGCACGCATACAGAGGACCAACGGGGACTGGGTTACCTGTAGCACGGTCCACATATCTCGATCAACGGGCAGCGGGAGGATGGCGCAATCGAGTCCTCCATGGCCGAGTCGTTGCAGCGTGTGCGCTGTGTCTCCGCTGGATAATTGGATCTCACAGGAGGGGAAAAGTCCTTCATAGGCAAGCCGCAGTGCCTGCAGGAGAAGTGGGTTGACGAAGGGAGAGAATCCCAGCCTCAGTGGTGGCACTTGGTTGTTGTAGATGGCTCGCGCCATGGCAAAGACTTCACGACGTTCTGTTACAACCTTGTCGGCCCAGTTGAGAATGAGTTGGCCAGAGGGAGTAGGAGAGACGCCATTACGCCCGCCACGGACGAATATTGGAAACCCTGCGTCCTCTTCGAGCGCTCGAACCTGTTGACTCACTGCTGGCTGAGATCGATAAACCCGCTCGGCAGCCTTGGTGAAGTTCCTTCGTTCATAGATGGCAAGCAGATATACAAGATGGCGAAACTCTACGGAATCTGACATGGCCCTGATACTCCGTCTTGGCAGGACGCCGATCCACAGTCCACATGGGGGGCTGTGGATAACTAATCGTTCTCCCGTGTACCACGCGAGTCAATTAGGAACTTGTGAGTGCCTGAAAACCTTGAGAGGTAACTAGGCACTTTTTAGTGCCTATCCTGTTGCGTTCTATAAGTGAAACTTTGGGCAGTATTGGTAGGAAGTATTGGACTACGAAGGAATCCCCGAGCAGTCTTGGATAACGAACGTTCATCACTGAGGACGAGCTTAGTGGAAGCGTTCCGAGCAGCACAATCCTGCGATGATGTGAGGTTCCAATGCCTTCTGAGTTTGCGCACGACGATCATCCGACCACGACGCCAAAGAAACCGCCGTCCTCTGCTACCGTATTCATCCCCGAACGACTGCTTGACAGCGATGAGGCGGCGTCCATCATGAAGTGCCATCCAAAGACGTTGCAAAAGCTCGCCCGGAAGGGTGTTGTGCGCGGCGTTCATGTCGGAAAGCTCTGGCGCTTTCGCGCGTCCGTAATCGAGGAGTGGATTCAGCGGCAGTTAGCTGGTTAATCCACACGATAAAGGTCTCGACCTCTGCCCGGCGCAGCGTTAGGCTAGTAATAGCCATCCGGTGCGCCTGAGACAGGAGAAAATCATGTCAAGGCGAACACGGTATCAACAAGGAAGCGTGCAACGCGAAAAGCGGCGGAGCGGGCCTGATGTATGGGTTTTTCGATGGTATGAAGACTGGAACCGACGGCAAGAGCAGGTATCGTAAGGCAATCGTCGGCACAGTAGATACCCTCGCAAATGAGACATCAGCCCTCAAGGCAGCGCAAGCGTTGCGCATCGACGCCAACCAAGAAACCCCGCAGGCAGGAGCCGGGCCGAGCACGATTGCAATGCTCGTTGCGCATTACAGGTTGAAAGAGCTGGCCGGTGAGCGTAACGGGAGAAAAGCGTTCTCGACACGATCTGCTTATGAATGCAATCTGGAGAACTGGATTCTTCCTCGCTGGGGAGATCACACGCTCGACCAGGTGAAGCCCGTAGCAGTCGAAGAGTGGCTGGACGGGATCAAGCGGGCAAAGGGCACACGAGCCAAGATTCGGAACCTCATGAGCGCACTCTTCACTCACGCGATGCGATACGAATGGTCGGACAAGAATCCGATCAAGCTCGTTCGACAGAGCGCGAAACGCGAGCGCATTCCTGACGTTCTCGAACTTGTCGAAATTCAACTCCTGCTCAGTAAGCTTGGTGTTCGGGAACGGACCCTCATCTTGCTGGACGCCGGAACTGGGCTTCGCGTCAGCGAACTCCTGGCCCTGCGCTGGCGGGATGTGGACTTCGACAATCTTGAACTCAACGTGACCCGTTCCATCTGGCATCAGGTGGTGGGCGACTGCAAGACGGAGGCATCAGCCAAGCCGGTTCCGCTCGATAGTTATATGGCGGATGATCTGCTGCGCTGGCGTCGCCAGAGCGCCTATCCACTGATTGACGATTATGTCTTTGCCAGTGAGGCCATGCGGGGTAAGCAACCGTACTGGCCGGACAATCTGATGAAGCGCCATATCCGCCCGGTTGCGAAAGCAATCGGCATTCACAAACGAATCGGCTGGCATACCTTCCGCCATACCTTCGGCACACTCCTGAAGGCGAATGGGGAAGATGTGAAGACGGTCCAGGAGCTTTTACGGCACGCCAACAGCAGGATCACGCTTGAGGTTTATACGCAGGCGACGACCTCGAACAAGCGGGCCGCACAAAGCAAGGTAGTAAGGATGATGGTTCCGAATCTGGGTGAAACGACAGGATGAAAAACACCCACAAAAGGCGGGGTAGGATGCTTATTGCACCCATATCAAACCCGGAACCTCTGTCTTTTTGGGGTCACCCATGAACCTAAGTCCTTTAGATTCATGGCGGGGACGACGGGGCTCGAACCCGCGACCTCTGCCGTGACAGGGCAGCGCTCTAACCAACTGAGCTACGTCCCCTTTTTGTTTTCATAGACTTACCGCAAGTCCAACATTTTGCTGTCTTTCCTTGCTGTCTACTTTTTCTCCTGCTTCCACCATTTCCACGGAATCTAACCAAATTCCGTGATTAATGGACAGCATGGACAGCATGAAAATCTGCCATCAAATGCCTATACTGCAGGTGATCCCTACCCAGAACATCTGTCCATGTCCCGTCCTTGAATTGTAGCAAATAGATCCGTCGGCCCCTCTTCCGGCGCATATTCGGCTCATTGGTCGATTACGGTCAGTTCCCCGCCCCGCCAGCAACATAAGCAGCGGAGATCTCGTTCTAAGAGCCGGCAGTTTGAGACTGGATTCCCCGGCACTCAATGGTGAGAACGATCTGCCGCTTTCCTCTTGTGCGGGCAGCCGACCATAGAAATCGAGCTTCGATGTTTATGGTGACAAATGTCCGTCGATGGCAAACCCTCGGCGGGCAGAACCTGATTCTGTAAGTGGACGTGTGGACGAGAGTCCCGAACGTGTGCGGGTCCTCGACTACGCGCCACTTATGGCCGGGTCGGTCCAACGCCTCACGACGACGATAGGGAGTCTACGATGACGAACACTGGTCTCTCCTCGAGATGCCCGAAGTGAGAAAATAGCTGGTCACGCCACACCGAATGCATAGCACACTGGTTGGGGGACAAAACCGACCATGCAGCAAGATATTGTTGAAAAGCTGGAGCAGCGGCTGGGGCGAGTGCATGCGAGGCAGCGACTCGGAATTGAGCAAGATCACGAGGACATATTCGGGCACGGCATTAACTTCTTTCATCCTGAGAACTGGTATTCGGCACACTCGATCCTTCGAGTTGCACTCCAGCTGACGGGTTTCTACAGCCGTGGCCACAACAATACTCAACGCATACAGGTACGACACAACGTCATTGAGCTGCTGGCCCTACCCACATCGTTTGACGGCTTCACGATACTTCACATCACCGACATGCACGCAGACATGAATCCGGGCTCTATGCAACGTCTGATAGAGATCCTCCCAGGGCTTAGATATGACATCTGTGTCATGACAGGAGACTTCCGCGGCCAAACATTCGGCCCCTTCGAGGCTGCTCTTGATGGCCTGGCAAGCGTGCGCAACCACCTTCAAGCCCCCGTTTACGCGGTGCTCGGCAATCACGACACGATCAGGATGGTTCCTGAAATCGAAGCGATGGGGATTCGCATGCTGCTCAATGAATCCGAAACGATTGTTCGCGGTGATCAGCATATCCATTTGGCTGGGGTTGACGACGCCCACTACTACCGCGCCGACAATATCCAGAAGGCGGCCTCCGCAATTCCAAGTGAACGGGTTTCCGTTCTGCTTTCGCATACGCCGGAAATCTACCGGCAGGCCGCTCACGCAGGCTTTCAGGTCATGCTGAGCGGGCATACTCATGGGGGACAGATATGCCTACCCGGTTCCATTCCGCTTACTTTGGACTCGGTTTTGCCGCGACGCATGGGAGCGGGGCCATGGAAATACGGTGCCATGGCAGGCTATACCTCCGTTGGCGTTGGATCGTCAATCGTGCCCGTTCGCTTCAACTGTCTTCCCGAAATCACCCTTCATCACTTGCAGAACGCGAAATCTCCGCACCTGTCTATTTTATAGGGGCGCTCACGAAAATATGAAGAACAGATGGCGTCTGAGCCTGTACTTCGATGATTCAGGACAGCTAATCCGCGTCGATGCTCTGGAGGGGCCCCTGCCCATCAGCCGAGCCTATATAGCGTTGCCGCTGAGTAAGTCTTCGCGATTGGCTTTCGGAAAGGCTTCCGTTCTTGTATCTCACATACAGCCATGAGAACCGGATCATCCAACTGATTTCGTGCCGCGAGCGCTCGAGTTATTGCGCGAGATATCCGCCATCAATCTCCCAATTGGCGCCGTTCACAACTCCTGCCGCTTTGCTACACAAGTAGGCAACCAGTTCGGCGACCTCTTCGCAGGTGGCAAACCTCTTTACCAGATATTTCTCCATCAGTTTCGGTGGATCAATCACGCCCGAATTAATGAGGTTGGTCGTGACAAACGTTTTGATTGCGCCTGGACTGATCGCATTTACCCGGATGTGGAAGTGCTGCATCTCTACCGCCATAGCGCGGGTCATGGATACCAATGCTCCTTTCGTACCGGCATAGGCCACAAGATTCGCGTTGCCAACCATCGCGTTCACCGAGCCAATGTTGACGATCGCAGGGTCGCGCGGACGCTCGGTCGCTCGAACAATGTGGCGCAGGAATTCCTGAGCGAGGAAAAAAGGAGCTCGCTGGTTTACACCCACGAGGCGATCAAATTCAGCTTGGGTGACTTCCAACATGGGCTTGTGGAAGCTTGACGCCGCGTTATTGATGAGCGTGTCAGCAAGGCCTAAGGTTCTAGTCACCTGCTCGAATACAAAGGAACCAGCATCCGGCTCAGATAAGTCCTTGACCACAGCGAACGCTCTGGTTGAAGGGAGATCCTTCTCGCCGACTCTGGAGAGAACCGCCTCATCGCTGTCCACCATGAGAACATGAGCTCCGCCGCCGCACAGGCGGCGCGCGATGGCTAGCCCCAGGCCGTTGGCAGCCCCCGTAACAACAACACGCCGTTCCTCAACGCCCACGTTCACGCCCTCCCTAATCGATTGCCCTCTCCAGTTGAAAAACCTCTTGCTGTTTGTAAACCATGAACGTGGTTTCCGCCAGACCAACCTGCTGGAGCAAGAACCTCCTACCGCGAGGGAGGGATCACTTGCCACGCCAGATGGACGCTCAATTGCGCATGGTCTTCATCATGTGCGCGAAGGAGGGGAAATCCAAAGATTGCTTTCCGTCAGAGATAGCGTTTGCGGGATCCGGATGTACCTCGACGATAAGGCCATCCGCACCTGCCGCGAGTGCCGCGCGGCACATCGCCGGGATCAGGTCGCGCCTACCGGTCGCATGAGAGGGATCGGCGATGACCGGCAGATGACTCAACTGCCGTGCCAGCGCCATTCCGGCCAGGTCGAGCGTGTTGCGCAGATCGGGGTCGTAAGAGCGGATGCCACGCTCACACAGCACGACCTGGCCGTTGCCGCCGGCCAGCAGGTATTCCGCGGCAAGCAACCACTCCTTCACCGTTGCTGCCGGGCTGCGTTTAAGCAAAACCGGTTTTCGTAACTGTCCCAGACGCCGCAGCAGGGCAAAATTTTGCATGTTGCGGGCTCCCACCTGCAGCAAGTCCACGTGCTCGGCAACAATTTCGACATCGTCCGTACTCAGGACCTCCGAAACAATGGGCAAGCCGGTTTCTCGCCGCACCCGGCTGAGAATGCGCAGTGCCTCTACGCCGAGTCCCTGAAAGTCGTAGGGAGAGGTGCGCGGCTTGTAGGCACCGCCTCGCAAGATCACCGCCCCGGCCGATTTCACCGCTTCGGCGGTTGCCAGAAGCTGCTCGTAGGATTCCACGGAACAAGGCCCGGCCATCACTACCGGTTGACCTGCCCCCATTTTGACTGACCCTATTTGGACCACGGTTCGCCCGCTCACCCTCGAACTGCTGAATAGTTCGAGCGTTGGAATGGGAGCCTTGGCTGGCACTGACTGGATCCGGGTTTCTACGGTAAGGCCGTGCATATTCCTGGTCTCCTTGGATTCTGGTTAGAAATGAAAAGGGCCGCGACTTTGGTCGCGGCCCTGGGGTGGAAAATGCGCTCTAAATCAGAAAATCAGATTCGAAGATGCGCGCACACCACCGGAGCCGCTACTGGATACCAGTAGCGGTAGCTAAACGAAAACTGGCGTGACGCTTCCTGCATCTTGACCACCAGTTTACGCATAAGTGCTGCTCTTTGGGAAGACAAACTTCGGGGAAGACAAACTTCGCCCCTCGTCTTTCGCTCTCGAAATCAAGGGTCAAGACGGGCGGACTAGGACGGTCCCTGGGCTGCGGCTGTAGCCTGCCCCTTCGAGAAAGACCGGAGGTAGTTCACCAGGTTCCAGGTATCCTCCGGCTTGAGGCGCGGCCCTTCACCCTCCATTTCGCCCTTGCCTTTCTCGATGATGTAGAAGAGTACACCGTCGGTATCCCCCTTCAGGGCTGAAGGGTCGCGAAAATCAGCCATTTTTGCCTTCATGTTTTTCGCCAGGTCGCCGGCGCCGCTCCCGTCATCTCCATGGCACGCGGCACACTCGTAGCCATATATCTTCTTGGCCCGAGCCAGAGATTCAGGGTTTGGTTTGACCGGATTGACCTCGTTAACGGCTTCCAGTGGGATTTTGGCATCGGCTGCCGGAGCAGGACTGGCGGACTGCTGTGCCAGCGGGGGTGACGCAAAAGCGCCGGTGAGCATCAGGGTGGAGAGAATCAGGAAAGGCTTCAACATGGGAGCCCCCTTAGGATGAAATGAAAGTTGCCCAACACTCTACGCCTAAGACATATACTCCGTCGAGCAGCCTCTTCATCCCGTCGAACAATGCTACTCCCAGGCGCGCCGATGCCGGACCAGTGACTTAGCCAACCTACTTGGCGGGGACGCTCGGATCTGCCGATGAACCGGCGTTAGGATGTTGTATCGAAGGGATATTCAAGGGGGAAGGCAACGTAACCGGACGGTCCAATGGCCGCCCGGTTACGGAGACGATCGGGAGTTAGGCCTTGCGGACGGTCTGGGTGGAGGGCACACGCTCCACTTCGACCTGTTGCCGGCGTACAGTGTCGTGGACTGTTTCGACGTGATCGGAACCCGTCTTGCCCACCACGACCTCTTCCGCGATGTGTGAAGACTTGCTGACCACAGCCTGTTCGGCAGTCTCGATGACCTCAACTGTCTTGTCGGACCAGTCAATGTCCTGCACGTAAGAAGGATCGGTAATCGCACGCCGGACGACTTCCGCGTGCTCCTCATGCAGCGTCACCGATTCCTCGACAGGTTTCTCGGTCACAAAGCGGCGAATGCGCGTTGTTCCCTGCTCAACCAACTTCTTTCCTACTTCCAACTGTTCTTCAGCCAGGCGGAGAACCTGGTCCTTGTTCATATCAGTCGTAAGTGGTTTGGCCGGGATGGCCGCAGCTACCGCAGGGGCGACAGGCACAGTTTCGTCTTTCTCAAGCAGCCCGTGTTCGACTGCCCTTTCCTGCACATCCACCATGTTGTGTTGATTAAGAATCCCCATCGCCTTTGGCACGTCTGGGTCCGCTACGCGCAGAGTGAGCACAACGCCTCCGGTTTCTACTGCCTTGCCGTAGACTTCCGCTTCGTGTTGCTCAATCTCACTGCCGAAGAGCCGGTGCCAGAGCCCCGGTTCACGTAGCGCAGTACCTGATTTTGGCAATTCTGAGCTGCTGACTACGCTCATGTCGTCTGTCGAAAAGCCTGCCTTGGCAAGGTTGCTCTTCGCAGCTGCTGCATGTTGTGCGGTGTCGAATAAGGTGACGATCTTCTCGTAACTCATAGATTCTCCTTTGCGTCAGAAACTTCTCCGTGGTGAGCCTGGGCGGCTGTTGTTTCGTCAATTGGCAGCCGGTTAACGGCTGCTTCCTGTTTGCGAAGGGTTACTCGTTCCTGGTATCTCTCTGTCCCTTTAACGCGGCGAATCCGGACCTCCTCTTTCAACATCAGAACCCGTTCAATCTTGAGCACTTCTTCCACCACGGGGAAAATGATGCAATCTTCTTCTTGCCGCACTGACGGCATGCGATCGATAGGTTTGTCGATGGTGACTCGCTCCACCTCGACTTGTTCCCGCTCTAGTAACTCGTCAACCAGCTGTTCGTGAGTATGGGTGACCCGCGAAACCTGTACGCGGCTGGTTGGAACCACTCGCTTAGAGACCGAAAGCTCTTCCTGAAAAAGTGGAATAACGGTTTCGCGGGAATGATCCGCTGGGGATTCCAACTCCGTTGTATCTATAGCCGTGCTTGTGCCATCGCTACGAGAGTCGACCATGTATCGCCTCGAAATTACTGTGTAACTTACTTTTGGGTAACCAGCATCGAGATGCGGCGGTTCTGGGCGCGGCCAGCCTCCGTGGCATTGTCGCCCACGGGGTGTTCTTCGCCGTAACCCTTCGCCACCAGACGATCTTGGGCGACACCAAGATTTACCAACTCTTCCATTACATTGTTGGCTCGATCCTGAGAAAGCTTCAGGTTGCTGGCTGCGTCCCCCGTGTTATCCGTGTAACCACCGATAGTGAGATGGGTAGCCGGATAAGCCTTCAGGATGGCCGCGATGTTGTTAAGTTGCTCCATAGATTGTGGTTGAAGAGTTGCAGAGCCGGTGCTAAACAACAGCCGGTCAAAATCGAACCAGGTTGTCTTATCAGGCTTAGTGGCGGGATCCTGAATGAACGCCAGCAATCTCCCCTCGACACCGCGCTCCGGAATATTGAGCGTTGTGCCGTCCACCAGTTGCTTGGACACAAAGTTTCCCAACCCTGGCGCCGAGGGCACTGCAGGAGCCTTAGTTTCGACTGGAGCGGGAGCCTCCGCTACCGGTGCGGGCCGCGACCGGAAAAGAAACCAGAGGAGAACACCCAGCAGGATGAGCAACAGAGGCAAGAGCCAGGCCCAGAATGACCGCTCCTTCTGCACTGTTTGTGCAATCACTGGATCAATCTCGACTCGCCTGGTGGTCACAGTCTCCTTGGGCTGAGTTAGCGGAGGCACAGCTGGCGCCTCATAGAATCCTGCGGGCAATGAATCCCGCATACTCGCGCCTTCGTGCTTTAGGAATGTCGCGAGTGAGGTGGCGGTCATCCCCTCATCGCGCACTCGCGTTCCGATGAAGCTAAGAACAGATTGTGCCGCCACGGCGAGCAGAGTTGCCGTCGAGGTCATTCGCAAACCAGACTCGCGACTTACCGCGTTGAGGGTCGCGTCCTGTCCTTTTCCCAGAACAGACGTCAAAAATCTTTTCCCACTGGAGATCAACGGAGAATTTGGGTTGGCAAGCTGGCCTGGGCTCAACGCCGCACTCAAATCCGCAGGCGCTTTGGAAGCCAGATCGATTACCTGGCGCATCGCATCTGACTGCCCCGTC
The DNA here is from genome assembly GCA_963717225.1 of uncultured Acidobacteriaceae bacterium. Taxonomy (GTDB): domain Bacteria; phylum Acidobacteriota; class Terriglobia; order Terriglobales; family Acidobacteriaceae; genus PALSA-350. Next base: position 21,547 of record CAVQWB010000022.1, read on the forward strand.
TGACGGTGAAGCCCGTCGAAGATGGCAGCTGTAGCAAGCTGCAATCCCTTCGAAATAGAAGGTTCAGATTCACCCAGCATTCTGGCAATCTCTTCCCGGTTGGTTAGTTTGAGCGTAGACGACAAAGAGGAGAGCAGAGTGTTTGACATAAAACCTCCGTCGTGGCGCAGTGTCTGTGGCCCATCTTCCTCAACACAGCGGAGCATATACCGCTTTGTTTACATCCGCGGTTACATTTAGGAATATTTTGTGGATTCGTAAAGGCGATTGTTGATGTTGCGAAAAGTGCTTTTGGGGTTCAGCTCACAAACCCCGCGTCAACCCACATGGCAACACCGGGTTACCGAAGAGGACCACGGCGACAGTTGGTTTGTCGAATTACCGTGATTTGGTTGATTAATTTTCGAAGTTATTGCGCTTTTAACTTATAAGTTAATGGAAATTACACCATCCGCCAACCCATTGAAAGTTCAGTCTGCCGCGCTCTGTCAAATAATTACTGGAATGTTGCAGGAATTAAACAATGCGCGGGACGGCAGATGGGAATTGTCTCTGGCAGGAGCGGCCCCGGGGCAACGTAGTTTTCTATAAGAGGCATTCCTGCACCAGGAATGTCGCCTATCCGCACTGACGCTGTTCCAAATCTCGTTCGCGTTCCAGCCTGGCCACCAGGAGGGTGGCTGACATTTCCGTCATTTCCGGGCAGATACTGCGGACATACTCTTTGGCAATCTCATGAATCGCCCGCGGTTCCACCTCTTTAAATTCCGCCACGGTGTCGCCGTGAGGGTCGACGACCACGACCTTGTTGCCCAGCCTCTTCTCCCTCAAGAGGACAGTAGCCAGTGCGACTCCGATGCTGATGATTTCGTCCGGCGCGTAACCGTACTCATTGGTCAGGGACAGCACTTTTTCTGTTAGATCGGAGTCAAGCTTTATCTTCATGGTTGGCAGCCGGCGACCTCGCAATTGACGTCTCTAAATCCTTTATCGTCAAAGTGTTCGTCCCATTTAATCTCCATAATTTGCCGGCGGAAATGCAACTTCCGAGCAGGTGCGCAGATGGGCACCCGCGGATTGGTTCCGCCAAAAACGACACAGGACCGGCGGCGGCTACCGTTAACGGTCCCGAGCATGGCCGGTTACATTGCTACAAGTTTGGTGGCGAACTCAGTTTATCGAACTGCGGTGGCGGCGGGACGCAAGCGATCGCGAGTATATTGAAATTCGACTGCAATTTCCTTCGCTCCCCGCACGGAGCGCATCCAAGTTACCAAGAGCACCCAGCGTGAAACGAAAACTGTGAGGTTATTTCAATGGGAAAAACGACCCGATTCGCCCTCATTGCCGTCGGCGCCGTCGTGGCGCTCGTCATTCTCGTGGCGATTTGCCTACCGCTGTTCCTGAACGCAGACAGTTTTCGCGCGCGGATTGAATCTACCCTGACAAAATCGCTTGGCCGTCAGGTGACTATCGGCAAACTGGATTTATCCGTATGGTCGGGCGGGCTGGTCGCGACCAATGCCGCGGTCGCCGACGATCCAGCGTTCAGCACCCAGCCGTTTATTCAAGCAGATAGCGTCAAGATCGGGGTGGAGATTCTTCCCTGATTTTCAGCAAACAAATCCACATACGGGGATTCTCGCTGCAGTCGCCAAAGGTGCAGTTGCTTCGTGCGGCCAACGGTACCTGGAACTACTCGACGATTGGGAAGTCCGCGCCGACTGCCCAGGATGCGGACACAAAGCAAGCCTTCCCGGATCTGACGGTGGGGCATGTCACGGTCGAAAACGGGCGATTCACGGTGGGCACACAGCCGGCAGCCGGAGGGGCAGCGGGTGCTCCCGCTCGGGTATATGACCAGGTCAACCTTGAAGTGAAGGACTTTGGCTTCAGGAATGCATTCCCATTCACGGTTTCCGCTCACCTGCCGGCAGACGGGACGGTAAGCCTGAGTGGAAAGGCAGGGCCCATCAATCAGCAGGATGCATCGGCGACGCCCTTCTCTGGCCATTTGGAGATGAAGCATATCGATCCACTGGCAGCCGGGTTTGTGGATGCCTCGGACGGCGTCACGGGCCTGGTGAACAGCATGATATTGGATGCCAGCTGGAACGGGCAGCAGATGCATGTGACCAAGCTGCTGGTGGACAGTCCGAATTTAAAGCTGGTGAGCAGCAATGCACCCAAGCCGCCGGCGCCCGCGGGAGCCAATCCCGAGGGCACCACGATGCTGCAAAACCTCTCGGTGGACGACGCCCAGATCAAGAATGGATCAGTCACGCTGACCACCGCGGGGCAGACAGGCGCGGCCGTCTATCAACAATTGAATGCGCAGATTACCAACCTCACCCCAAAGACTTCGTCGCCCTTCAATGTGAGCGGGCAACTTCCCGGCGGGGGCTCGTTGAGCGCCAACGGAAAGGTGGGGCCATTTAACCAGGCGAACAACGCGGCGACGCCTCTCAATGCACAGGTGACGCTGAAGCACGTGGAGTTGGGCTCGTCCGGAATACTGCCGCCGGACGCTGGCATCGGTGGCATTGCTGACCTGCAGGCCCAGGTGCAGTCTGATGGGCAAACCTTGAATGCCACCGGTGCGACGCAAATCGCGGGAATCAAGCTGGCAAAAGACGGCCAGCCTTCCGCCAAGCCCGTGCAGCTGCAGTTTGCAGTGGCACAGAATGAACAGGCCATGACCGGACAGCTCCAAAAGGCGACGTTCACCGTTGGGCGGGCGACCATCAATGCATCCGGTACCTACCAGGCGAGCGGTCCGACGACAGCGATTAATTTGAAAGTGATCGGCGATAGCGTACCGATTGATGAGCTGGTGGCCTTTCTGCCCGCCCTGGGTGTACGCCTGCCGCAGGGGTCGCAGCTCAAGGGAGGAACCTTAACCACGGCGCTGACGGTTTCGGGATCGTCGGCAAATCCAGTGATCAGCGGGCCGGTCCGTCTGAATAACACCCAGCTGGCCGGCTTCGACCTGGGCTCGAAACTGCAAACGCTCTCGCAGCTCACAGGTGGCAAGATCGGCAGCGCCACCGGCTCGGGAACCAACATTCGCTCGCTAAGCATGAATATCCGCGAGGCCGGTGGTGGCATACAGACCGATAACATCGCCCTGGATGTGGCGGGCGTAGGAACAGCGACCGGCGCCGGCAGCGTAAGTGCAGCTGGGGCGCTCAACTACAACGTAGTCCTCAAGCTTACCGGCTTGGTCGGGGGAGCAGGCAACAGCGCTTCTGCGGCGAGCGGCGGAGGAGGCAAGGCCGCGTTGTTGGGTGGCCTCGCGGGGATGATCCCCGGCGGGGTAGGCGGGGCGGCAGGGGGGTTGGGTTCGATCGGTGGGATTGCAGGCGGAGTACTAAGGAACGGCATCCCGGTTGCTATCGGGGGAACGACCAGCAACCCAACCTTTAGTCCCAACCTGGCCGGGCTGGCATCGGGCATAGGAGCGAGCGCGTTAAAAGGAAAAACCAACGGCAAGCAAAATGGGACGCAGAGCAATCCTCTGGGCAATGCCTTGGGCGGGCTCCTTAACCGGCACTAACGAAGGATCGTCGATGAGCGGCAAAGCAGCTCAACATCGCTCTATAGGCTGCGGAAAAACTCGGCTTTGGGGTAGGCCGGGGATTTATCCCCGGCGCAAACGCTGGGGAAAAACTCATCTATTTGAAGGGGACGGCCTTTAGCTCTAGGCCTGGAAGTGGTCCAATAGCGCAGCCCCGCGACGGTTTGTAATACTATTCGACCGGAGAAACTATGCTCCTTCTTCGTGTCGCCCTGGTGTGTTCCGTGGTCTCCGTCGCCGTTGCCCAAAACGCCGGGCCCAATCCTCTACAGGTTTCCTCTCCCAATGGAGAGATCGTGTTGACCCTGTCCGCACAGGCGGTGCTTCAATACTCGGTGAGCTTCCGAGGCAAACCCCTGATAGACCCATCGCAACTGGGTCTCGATATTCAGGGTCAACCCCCGGCTGGTCCTGGTTGGCGATACGTGAATGCGCAGCCGGGCAGCATGGATGAAAGCTACACCATCCCGGTGGGCAAGACGAAGCAGGTCCGAGACCACTACAACTCTCTCATTGCGGATTTCTCCACCGAGTCCGGGGCAAAGTTGTCGGTTGAGGTACGAGCCTTCGACGACGGCGTGGCCTTTCGCTATGTGGTTCCGGAGCAGCCGTCTCTCACTGACGTTCGCATCACCCAGGAGCGTACCCAGTTCCGCTACAGCAAAGATGCGACTCTCTACCCGCTGGTGCTCAATGGCTTTCAGTCCTCGTACGAAGACGACTACCAGATGCGGACGGTCAGTGGATTGCACAAGGACTGGCTGGTCGCGCTGCCGCTGCTGGCGGAGGTTCCCGGCACCGGCTGGGTCGCCATCACGGAAGCAGACATCGAGAATTATGCGGGCATGTATCTGCGCAGCGACAAGCCGCTTTTCACTCTGAAGGCCGAGTTGTCGCCCAACGTCGATCTCCCCGGCGTCGCCGTCGAGACCAAAGCCCCATTCAAAAGCCCCTGGAGGGTGCTCATGATTGGGGACGCGCCGGGGCGCCTGATCGAGTCGAACATCCTCCTCAACCTGAACCCGCCTTCAAAGATCGCCGATACCTCGTGGATCAAAGCTGGCAAGTCCGCCTGGGATTGGTGGTCGGGCGACGAGGCCACCGGGGTAAGTTTCACTCCGGGAATGAACACTGAAACCTTAAAGCATTACATTGAGTTTGCTTCGGAATCAGGCTTTCCCTACATGTTGATCGATGCCGGCTGGGCCGCCCCGACGCCGCAAGCCAAGCCCGCCGATTATGCCGACCTGGCAGACATTACTCACTTCAGCCCCAAGGTCGATCTTCCGGAGTTGCTGCGCTACGCCAAGGAAAAGAATGTGCGCATCTGGCTGTGGTCGCATTGGACCTCAGTCGACAAATATATGGACCAGGCGTTCCCGCTCTTTGAACAATGGGGCGTCGCCGGGGTCAAGATCGACTTCATGAACCGCGACGATCAGTGGATGGTGGATTGGTATCGCCGGGTGGTGGAGAAAGCCGCCGAGCATCATCTCATGATTGACTACCACGGGGCGTTCAAGCCGGATGGCCTGCGCCGCACTTATCCGAACCTGATCACGCGCGAAAGCGTAATGGGCAAGGAGTACTCGAAGTGGTCGGACCGGGTGACCCCGGTCCACAACACCACACTTCCGTTCACCCGGATGCTGGCCGGTCCGATGGACTACACACCGGGAGCTTTTAACAATACCAACCTGGAACACTTCATCGCGCGTCACCGGATGCCGATGTCGCTGGGAACACGGGCACAGGAGTTGGCCCTGTATGTGGTTTTCGAGAGTCCCCTGGAAATGGTTTCCGACTACCCGGAACAATACGAAGGGCAGAAGGATTTCGACTTCATCAAGCAAGTACCGGCTACGTGGGATGAAGTGCGCGTGATCGATGGGCTCCCCATGCGACACATCACCCTGGCTCGGAGAAGCGGCAGGGACTGGTATGTTGGCTCGCTGACCAACTGGGAGGAGCGAGACACAAAGGTTCCGCTCAGCTTCCTGGGCAAAGGCAAGTACGTGGCTGAGATCTATGCCGATGCTCCGGACGCTGGCAGCAACGCGACCCACACTACCTTTAGTAAACGCGCAGTCGATCGCAGTACGGTTCTCGACATACACATGGTCTCCGGTGGCGGCAACGCTATCTGGATCCATCCGGCCAAGCCATGAGGCGAAAGGCAATCATCACCGGGGGTACAACAGGAATCGGTTTTGGCATCGCAAGCGCAATGGTCGACGCCGGTTATAACGTAACCGTGACTGGGTTAACCGACGAGCAAGTAGCTGCCGTTCCCGCGACGCAGCATCTCTCGGCGGTCAAGCTGGACGTGACCTCTGCCGCATCGGTGGCGGCGGTGTTAGAGCCGTTCGACGAGTTAGCTGCGCTGATCAATTGCGCGGGTGTAATCTTTCGTAACGGTGCCGAGTACGATATCGAGACGTTTCAGAAAGTGATCGATGTGAATCTGACTGGGACCATGCGTATGTGTGTCGGCGCCCGTGCCAAGCTTGCCGCCGCCCAGGGCGCCATCGTCAACACGGGGTCCATGCTGTCGTTTTTCGGCGGCCCCGCGATTCCTGCCTATACCGCCTCAAAGGGCGGGGTGGCACAATTGACCAAGGCATTAGCCGTGGCATGGGCGGCTGAGGGCATTCGGGTCAATGCGATTGCTCCGGGTTGGATTGCGACGGAGTTGACGCGCGGCCTGGTTGAAGATGACAGCCGGTCGGCCGCGATTCTGGGCCGGACGCCCATGCAGCGTTGGGGCGAGCCCGGAGACGTCGCCGGAGCCGCAGTGTTTCTTTGTTCCCAAGCAGCACGCTTCATCACTGGCGCAATCTTGCCGGTGGATGGCGGCTACGCAGCAATGTGAAAAGGAGAGAACCATGAGCGATGTCGCTGTGAACCATGCGGATTTGGAGCGCAACGCAGCTGAAGCGCGGATTCCCTACCGGCATCCGCAACCGAAGGAATGCTTTCCTGAGTTGGTGATTCCCAACGCCATCCCCGAGGATGAGCGCTTGTGGGTGCCGCAGCAGGAAAATGTCTGGTTTCGTCCGCTTTGCCTCTCGGCCAGCCGGGGTTACTGGATGAACCTCCTGCGGGTGCGCAAGTCGGGCGTGCTTTCGCGGCATCGTCATCCTCAGCCTGTCCACGGCTTTGTGCTTAAGGGCAGTTGGCACTACCTGGAACATGATTGGACGGCGACGGAAGGGTCTTATGTATATGAGACTCCGGGGGAGACGCATACGCTGGTGGTCGAAGCCGATGTTCCGGAGATGATTACGCTGTTCCAGGTGAACGGGGCGATGATCTATGTGGACCCGGATGGCCGCATGCTTGGCTATGAAGATGTGTTTACGAAGATCGATCTTTGCCGCAAACACTATACCGCGGCCGGTCTGGGGGAGAGCTTCGTGGATCAGTTTCTGCGTTGAAGTCTCCATTTAGGATCCGTGCCCCTTCGGAACAAGTAGGCAGGCCTGCGGAAAAACTCAATGCTGAAGGTACGGGAGGGTAGGTACGGGCTTCAGCCCGTACATAAACCCAGCAAAATCATCTGGCCTTTTAGGCCCTGGGGCTCTCACACGCCCTCTTTAGCCCTGGGTTGCAACCGACGCGCGGCTAAGTCCTTTGTTTTAAGCGACGCTTAACGTTATGCGTGTATTTCACCTCCAGGGTGGTCAAAAGTGGCCGACGGAAATGGTGCGTGATATGCGTGGTATGCGTGGTAAGTCCGAATCCAGGCAAGAGGTTGTCCGGGATAATTTGCCCGCTGGGCCGTTCTGGCGAGCCACGTTTCATGCATCATCCACGCACGTGGCCCGCAAATGATTTCGAACAGCGCAAAGTTATTGGTGGACACACCTATATATATGCGGATTGGGGTCAGTTTTGCGGCAGGAGAAAGGCCTTTTTTTCCGGCAGCCTCTGTCAACCCTTTTTAACCCTTTTTGAATGCCTGCAGCGTAACCGGCCCCAGCAGTCCTGATTCCAGAAGTGGGTCGTCTGGGTGAAACGGATTTCCTGTGATCCACGTGAGTCGCTGGTCTTCGGGCAAATTGCTGTCGCGGATCAGGCGGTTAATCCAGAGATTGGCAACCATAATCTCCAGCGAATTACCGCGCGGCTTCAACAAACCGGCGGGAATGGCAATCCGCCACGGCTCGCACCAAACCACTCCCAGGTCATGATCGTTGACCTTGACTGAGGCAATGTTGGCCACGCGTCCCAGCGAGAGAAAGTAACGCGTGCTGGAATCGGGTCGATCGCAATCGAACGAAGTCCTATAAGCTGCTTTGCCCGAGTAGTATCGGATTCCCGGCTCCGGCCGCTTGCTCCAGTCCTCGAGCTGAGAGAAGACAATTCGCCTCGGCCCACCCCATTTTGGATCGAAGCCGAGCTGCCACGGCGCGGAAAGTGTCGTGACCGTTTCATAGCGGCCAAAGTTTGCGCCGCGGCTCGACGCCGTTCCAACTGGATGAGAGGACGCGGGCTTGCGGAAGACCACGAAGCCGCTCCCGAATGGATCCAGTCGAATGGGTATGTCCGTTCGACCGCCCTTTTGCGAGAACTCAGGCAGATCACGCACCTCTCCAGTCACGGCATCCCACCACTCCGGTTGACGGCCCGTCACGCGAAAGCGGCAGGTGGCACTCTGCGGCTGGTCCTCACCATTAGCAATGAAGTAAATGTCTTCGCCGTTATCCACGCGATGGATGAAACGGAAGGGCGCATCCGCCTCGAAGTCGTTCTGAACACCCATCCGTTCCAGTAATTCCGCGGTGAAGATGTAACAGGGATAGATATCGCCCTGCTCGATTGAGGCATCATTTAGATTCCATGGCGCCATGTTGTACGGGCCCAACTCCGTGGCAGGTAACTGCGGGCCGCCTTCGGTGGACGAACAGGTCCATCGTTTGTCGGTATCAATGACAACGCGGGTTCCATCGCGATGCTCGATGGCCAGCGAGGCGATCAGGCCAGACTGCCCGCTGTTCTTCTTGACCGAGGCAATGAGCCGATTGCCGCCGGAGTGAAGCAAGCTGGAGATGTCAATCCTGCGTACACGCGCCTCCGCGTTCCCATTCGCGATGAAGCGGCCGTTCAGGGATAGATGGTAGCTCGGGTCGGCGGTGATGGTAACAACTGCAGTTTTAACGCTGCGCGGGTCCTCGACAGAAAATTCATGGCTGAAGTATACGGTGCTGCCAGCAGCAGAGACAGCGTCGTCCTGACCGCTCGAGATCCACTTAGCCAGGGTCAGCGGGTTCTCCGAATGGGCATGCGAGGCTCCTGCGTCTAACACCACACGGCCACGGCCGACCTTACGTTCGGACTGCATTTCCCGAGGCCATAGCCGAGCAGCAAGTTCGCGGACCTGGTGATCGCAATCGGGGTAGTTCGACAGGCTGGGGGACTTTTGCGGAGGCGCACCCAGAACGGTGGCGCCCGCTTCAACCAACGCGATGATCTTGGTAAGAATGCGCGGCGTCATCGTTTGCACACGCGGCAGCACCAGCAGCCGGTAGTTCATGCCGTCGGGAAAGACGACGCGGCCATCTTTTACCGAGGCGCGCGCCATCAGCGTCTCTGGCGCGCACGCGTCAAAGTTGTAGCCGCGGTGATCGGCGAACAGCCCGGGCTGGAATGCGGAACGCGGAGGAAAGAATACGTTAGGTGCGCCTTCGGGGCACAGATAAAGGATATCGGCGACGAACAACCCGCGGCGCAGCGTCTGCTGGCAGCGAGTCAGATAGAGATGATAGGCGGAGACGAAATCCCACCATGTTTGGGTCCGTTCCCAATGGACGCCGTAGCCACCGTCAGTCCCCATGGTCATGCCGGGAAAGCGGTCAAGCCATGGCTGCGCCTGGTAGCGGTGGATGACAAACTTGTTCATCCCCTGACAAAAGGCCCAGTCGCCCTGAGCCTTCATCGACGCAGGATGCTGCCGCCCTCGCTCATCCATGAGTCCCGTGAACGACTCGGCCCCGATCACTTTGTGTCCTTGCGTGTGACCAACCGAGGCTGCCTCCGCCAGGCTGAAATCCGTCGGTGGAGCGTCTCCGATTTTCGACCAGAACTCGGCCATGGGTACATCCGCGGTGGCCCCCAGGTCGAGATCGGCCGAGGGATTAAGGTCGTATGGTTCAAGCTCCAGAAAGAGCCCGTATCGTTGCCCGCGCTCACGCAGCCTTTGAGCCTGGTTTTCGCAGACCAGTTCGCTGGCCGTCTGGCGAATATCCCAAAGAAAGCGCTCTGAAACTTCGGGTGTATCGACTACCAGTCCGCCAAATGTGGGCAGTAGGGGAAGCGGATCGTAACCGCGGCGGCGCTTGAACTCCTGCTGAAAGCGCGGCGACCAGTTCTGCGAGCTCATCTCCCAACTATCGAAATGCAGGGCCACCAGCCCGCGACCCGGATGTTGCGGCGCGCCCGTCTTCTTGAGCAGAGGAGCGATATACGCGTCGAAATGCGCGTCCATCGCGGCAGCGTCGAACTTATCGGACTCGAGCCCCAGCCCCGGCCGGGGCGACGGCCGCGTGGTTTGCCCGGTGATGGTGCGGCCAAACCGCATGATGGTCCAGTGGGCTGCCGGCACATTCCACCTGAGCCTTCCATCCGGCGAAAGCTTGTCCGTCAGGTTGATGACTGAGCGTGAGGCCACGCAGCGCTGCGCGGGCACGATCTCATAGTTGGCATCGCTGGGCAAAAAAGGGCGCACCCACGGGCGTTTCGTAAACGGGCCGGGAATCTGCGAGGAGTAGGATCCTCTGGTATAGAGGGCCTTCTCGTCGATATCCGCTATGGCACCGCCAGGCGCCGGAGTGGGAAACGCGAGCACGAATTCATCCTGGTAAAACTCCTGCCATATTTTCAGCAACTCAGGAGAGAGTGTCTCCACACCGAAGAAGGGTGTGCGCGGCGGAGGCTGGGGCAATACATCGTTGAACTCAGCCGGCCCCTGCACCAATGTCTTGCTGGCCACCAGGTGTTGCATCGACTGATCCGGCTTCACCCACGGGCCGCCGGTACCGCACCAGCCGGGCCCTGCGCCAAGAGCCATCTGCAGACCGAGCTGGTCGGCCATCTCAAACGCATGCCCAAGCAGCTGCTGCCACGGATCACTCATAAACTCGACCGGACCCGGTTTGATCCCGATACCGACTTCCAGGAAGATAGCTCCGCCGATGCCGGCCTGCTTCATCGCGACAAGGTCCGCGTCCATGCCTTCGCGCCTCAGGTTGCCGTCCATGAAGTACCAATAGACCCATGGGCGCGCATCATCTTGGGGCTGGACGAAATCGCTGATCTGTTTGTCTGCATCGGTATCTGGACCGATCCGGCCCAGGCCAAAAGCGTTTTGCGGAATGCCCATTGCGGCCGCCCCCAGAGCCGCTGATCTCAGAACTTCGCGCCGGCTGATCTTTGTCCCCACAACACCTTCTCTCTTGATGGCTCACTCCACACCCAGCCGATTAAACCTCTAGTAAGCAGACAACGCAATGCCGCACTGTGGTAGCGATTGTTTTATTGACATCATTTCGTATAGCTTGGATAGCGGTCTTCTGTTTGAATCCGGAAAAACCAAATGAGGTCATCCTTGGGCCGTCCCTGTAATTGCAAGCTGCTCTTTTCTGCGCCGATCCAGCTCGCGTGTATCATGGCCATCCTCTCCATAAGTCCCGCCTTTGCGCAGCGCGCCACGCCCGACGGGGTGCTCGATGCACAACATGTCCGGGGCTCGCTGATCGGCATTCAATATGAGCAGTGGTTTTATGGGCCCGAGTCCTGGAAGACTGCCGAAGCCATTCCAAAACTCGGACGCTACACCACCGACGAACCCACGGTCGCCAAGCATTACGCGGAGTTTCAGCAACTCGGCTTCGACTGGCTGCTAATTGACTGGAGCAACATGCTGTGGATGAAGCCCGACTGGGAACAGCATGCAGGTGATGTTCGCCGGCTCCAGGACAAAACGGCTGTGTTGTTCCAGACTGCTCTGCATCTACGCCAGCAGGGCAAGTACGCGCCCAAACTCGTATTCATGGCCGGCTTGCAAAATGGACCCCCGGTCGCCAACGGTATCCAGAGGTTCAACAGACTTCTTGCCTGGCTGAAGACCAATTATCTCGACCGCCCCGAATACAAGGATCTTTTTTTATACGATGGCGGCAAGCCGCTGCTAGCCGTCCTCTATTGGCCGCCTCATCCCTGCGCTCAACTGCAGGAGACTCTTGCCACCGGAAAACTGCATACAGAAGACTTCACCGTTCGATGGATGGCGACCCAGCTTCAAGACAACCATGCAGAGCAATGCGGCATGTGGTCATGGATGGACGGTGTAATTCCGCAAGTCCTGACCCGCCAGGACGGAAAGCCTGAAGAGATCGTCGTCACGCCCTCCTCATTCCAGTTCCCGGGCAAAGGGTGGACCAACCCATCCGCGATCGCCAGAGATCATGGTGTGCCCTATCTGGAAAGCTGGAAGGCCGCGTTTGCATATAGGCCAAAGTTCATCCAGGTGCACCAGTGGAACGAGTTTGCGGGCCAGGAAAATGGTCACGGCTTCCCTGCCGACTATTGGGGCCAACAACCTTCCGGGGGAAAACCAGCGCCGCCCAGCGAGGCTTACGGCGACGAGTACAACCTGCAGCTCAGTGACGACATAGAGCCAACCGACCTTCATGCCTGCACCTATCGCGGCTGCGGTGGTTGGGGCTACTACTACTACAATTTGACCCGCGCCATCATTTCTCTCTATCGAGGAAAAACACCAGACATCACGGTTCTGGCCCTATCTGGCCCTACTGCGCCATTGGACCCGTCTGTACGCTCCATTGATCTGCGCTGGGCCTTCCTGGGAAAGGCGCCAAGTAGTTTCTCGATATCGCTAGATGGAAAGCCCGTCGGTTCTTCGCTGACCGGCTCCGCTTACAAGCTTGACCTCTCCAACCTGAAGCCAGGGACACATCATGTGCAGCTGACCGCAGCTGGCGTGCATACGCTTTTCTCACTCGATGAATCGCGTATGACGGAGCAATCCCAGCAACCGCTTCCAGTGACATCGGATCTAACGATTGAGAGAAAACCCAGTGACGGAACGTAACCGTTAAAGTTGGATCGAAGTCATTGCTTCCTCGTACGCATTAGGCTTCGGTAACAGACCAACTAACCCACCGTTTCGCGCTCAGGATTGGATCGAATACGCGTAACGGAAAACCCGGGGACGTCGGAAAACCCGGGGACGTCGATACCTCTACTGAGACGTAACGGTCTGGGGTGAACGTCCCGTCTGTCAACCCTTTTCGGCATTCCGAAATCTGCCGCACTCTCCGGCATCTTTTGTTCCTGTAGAAATGTGCGAACTAAGCGAACAAAGCGAACTAAGTCGTGGGGTCCAGTCCAGATGCGATGGAGCCTCTCTCCGTAAAGGGCCCATTGGGTGGGGTTGGGTCTCTTTTTTTAAGAGACGCAGGGATCAGGTCGCCCTATCGCGTCCGGGTGCAACATGCTCAACCATTTTTAAAATTTGATATTTTTAGGTGCTTTTTGACGTTTGGCGACGCAGCGAAAAGGGGTGGGGCTCAATAAGTCCTTTGTTTCACGAAGATGATCAAGATGATCAAGATGATCAAAGTAATAATTGATCATCTTGCCCGGATGGTGTCCAAGGCGCGTATGGGCCCCAGGAGATGGGCATTGCAGGGGATGGTTTGCCATACTTAGGTGCGCTACAAGCGCTACAAGCGCGATAGGTCCTGAGGGACGGAAAGAGGAGCGCGCTCAGGGCCCGTTGGCTCCAGAGGATGGATGTCCGGACTGGAGCTCGCGGCGGCCCGGACGTGCCCAGCATCGGAGCTCTCCTATTCAGGGGGGTTTAGCTCCGCTGTGGTGCTGTTTCCCAAGTTGTCAAAACTGCAGAATCAAGAGAGCGCACTGAGCGCACCCTGTCTAAGTGGCACCCTCGTGGGGCGGAGTAATGCCGCGGACAGGCTTGACCCGTCACTTCTGATATCACATTACTGTTTGCAACACCCAACTCATCGCGCCGATAAGCGCTGATAAGTTGCCGGTGGCTTGGGGGCAGTTGCACGGGTGGAGCACACCGATGCAAGGTCAAGCAGGGCTGTCGTAAAGACCGCGCTGACGTGTGGATCCTTTCTTCCAAAGTAGTACGGTTTTGGGGCTGTGTAAAGAGGGAGAAAAAATAATTTTACCTATCATGGATGTCACGCGGTTACCGTCAAATGGTTACGGGGCGATTCGCCGGTGTTACCTACCTGGGGCGGCCGCTGGGCAGCAGAGGCTTTGTGCGGGCTCTCGAAGGTCGATGAGGCGGCGGTTGGCCCGCAAAAGAGGGGGCGTCCTCCTAAAAGCCGTTTTGATGCGAGCCAAAGCAAACTGGCCTTTGAGCCGGAGTAGATCGTGATCCATGATGTTTGTAACTGTCATCATGTCGACATAGGTTACTTCCCGGCTGTCCCCGGTTTTGTGCGAACGTATAAGGAGGAAATCATGAACGCGCAACGTAATCGTTCTCAATGGGCCGCCGCGCTCGCCATCGGGTTACTGGCATCCATCTCGAACCTCGCAGTGGCCGAGGCCGAAAACCAAAAATACACGCTCGCTAGTCTATGCGGAGATTACGGAGCGGTGGTGACCTACGGGGCCAACATTGCGGCGGGCTTAGGGCATGAGCGGTACGACGGACGGGGAAACGCTACCGGCGGCGCGCTCGCCAACCAGCCCGGCCCCAATGGCACCCGGACGATCGCCAGGTTCGGCATCAGCGGAATCTACACCGTGAACAAGGACGGTTCCGGCATCAGGAACCTGACGATCGCGCTACCGGGCGGCGGCACTTCGAACGTCATTGAGGACTTCGTCATCACCAAAGCGGAGGTCATCGACGGTATCGCCATTGCAACTGAAATCGCCGACACACAAAGAGAACCAAGCGCGGTGATCGATGATCAGAGCTTGGTGAGACACACACTCACGCTGCGGGGCAAACCTCAACCAGGGGCTTGCGGCGGAACTGACGAAAATCGGTGAAGGGATGTTCCCCACGCAGAAGAACAAGATAACAAGAAGCCGTTCCGTCTAACGATATTGGGGGTATGACAGCTTTCGGTGTACCGCGCTTCTCGATGACAAGGGAACCGGGATCGTCGGCAACGCGGTCCAGCAGCTTGCCAAAATTCACGCGCGCACTCGGTGCCGTGACAGACGGGAAGTTCACCGTCATTATGTACCGGTAATTATTACGTTATCTTCCCGTCCGTCCCCCTCGGTTTTTAATTCACCGATTTCGATTGCTGTCCGCGATACGGCGCCATCATCTGGGACGCCCCCGATCCAATTTCCTCGGCTGGCTTTCTGCGCTGTCAGGAACGCATAGAACGCAAACTCTGTTCGCTAAGGTGAGAGCAGTCGCGGCCCCAATACCGCTGGTGCCTCCGGTTACCAGGCAGACCTTTCCTTTCAAATCCATTCGAGCCTCCAACCCGCGGCCGACACATGCCGGGAATGTCTAGATTGACATATCAACTTACTGTCGCCGCCGTGAGGGAACTGGGTTGCTACTGAGATGCCGGCACCAAATGCAGTTCGGGGATAGCAGCGCGCGGCGGTAATTTAGCGATGTACACAATCGTTTCCGCAACCTCTTCAGGTTGCAGCGCCTGGGCCAGAACCTCTAACGATACTTTTACCGGTCTTTGTTCCACCAGCTCCGTATTGACTAAGCCAGGGCAGATTACTGATGTGCGGATACCATTCACTTTCTCTTCCATACGAACGGCATGCGCCAGGCCGAGAACTCCGCGTTTGGATGCCTGGTACGCCGCACCGGATAAGTCAGGTATAACTCCGCCCATAGATGAGATGTAGATCAGAAGTCCCGAACGGGCGGTACGCATCGTGGGAAGCACGGCGTAGGTGGCGTAAAAGGCTCCATTAAGATTGGCATCCACTAACGAGTCCCATATCCCCGGCTTCAGGCGTTTCATCGATCGATCGGGTGTATTTATCCCGCTCGCGTACACGAGAATATCGATGTTCCCGAACTTATCAAGCGTCTCTTGTGCGAGCTGCTGCATTTTCTTGGGACTGGAGACGTCCGCACACCGAACCATGATATCGCATCGCTCTCTCGCCAGCTCTTCTTTGAGCGATTGCAATCGATTTTCGCGGCGCGCCGCCGCCACGACATGTGCCCCCTCACGAGCAAAGAGCACAGCCGCTGCCCGCCCTATGCCGCTGGAGGCACCCAGAATCAAAACAACTCTACCGCTAATGGATACGGGCATATACCTCAGAAGAAAACCGTCACGTCGTCAATCTCCATTCCCCGTTGGCAAATGAGGCATCACCGCACACTGAGAAGCCCGCTAGAAATAAATCATTAGGGCAAACTGGAGTTCTCTTGAATTGTTTATCGTGGAGCTTACCTGACCTTCCGAGCTTGAGTCGATATTGGTGGAAGGTGCGGAAAAGCTCGGATGACAGGTTGAAAGCTTCTGCATGGAATTCGAGCGATATGCCCTCGCGGAGGTAAAAGGTCTTTAAGATGTTGAAATCCAGCTCATTGAGAGCACCGGAATAAAGCGAGGTTCTCACACCGGATCTCCATAACTATATCGCGGGGGATCTTTAACTGCTGCGGGGCTTCCTGGGCTGATCGCTTGGCACTTTGAATTTCCTGCTACATAAAACCAGCAGTCTGGATTATGAACAAGAGCAGGTTTTCTAAAGACAAATGGCCATTAGCTGCCGACGCCGCTGTTTGCGACGTCAGTTCCGATAGTTGGACTAAAGGTGGCGCAGCATTAGCCGTTTCTATTTGGCCAGTTCAACTGTTTATGTAGAAACTGGAATGTGCCTTTTCCCTGAATGGTGTGGCCTCCATCAGAATATTCAATTGTTGTAGCATTTGCCAGGTCGAACTGAGCATAGAGCCATGCGACCTTTGCATACTCATACGCTACCCACTGATCTCTTCCCACCTGATCCCAATGGCCGCGCTCCACCATAAAGGGGCGAGGAATCATGAGGTAAGTCATTTCCGCATAATCGAAAGTGCTGCCCTCATTGAAGTAAGGCATTTCCCACTCGATACTGTACATAAAGCTGAACCGCTCATCCGTGGCCGCCACTTTACGGGTCCAGCTATTGAAATCGCCGGAACATATAGATAGACAATAATTTTCCAGAATCGTTGGCACGCGAACAGCAGTCTCCCCCCCATAGCTGAGTCCGTAGAACGCGATGCGTTCGGAATCCACCATCGGTAGCGTTTGCAGCCAATGTAGAACCTGATCGTGTTGGCCGATAATGACGGAGAACAGAGACGCTTTCACCCCGTTGGCCTTACGGCATAACCATCGGTATCGGTCTTCGCCTCGATAGAGGTTATGGGGCGCAAAGGTAATGAAACCCAGATCGGCAAGGCGAGCGGCGAAGTTATGATAATAGGTATTGTCGCCTTCAATGACTTCTCTGGGCACACCCCGTCGGCCATGCTGGCAGACAACCACCGGTCGACGCTCGCCTGGTTTAATGTCCTTTGGTAACAAAAGAATGCCCCAAGCAAACACTTCAGGCCAAACATCGAGTGTCACTTCGTAGCCCACCCATTTTGAGTTGTCATAGATACGACGCGTCCGAGGGTTGGCCGGCAGTAATGGCTCATCGAATCTCCCCAGCACTTCTTCCCAGAAATATTGGCGATACCACTTGGATGCCTCAATGAATTTATTCGGCGAATAAGTCTTGTGACGGAGCTCGGTAGTCCAGGTTTCGTCTGCCAGTTCGGGCATTACTTTGTATAAATAAAACTGCTGGCGCACATGCTCTGATCCGCGAACCAGCGCTTGGGTAAAAGTCTCGAGTTCTCTTACCTGCTTTTTCTGACGCTCGCCAGGGTCGAAGGAACGACGGCGATCGCTGAGGGGCTGATTGGAAAGCGGTATTTGTAACTTTGCGCCTAATTGCTGTGCGAAGCGTTCTAAAGCTTGTTGCGAACCGGGTCCGGTCGGTGCGTCTCCCTCACCGTGGACTAGATCGCGTGATTGAAATCCTACGCTGATAAGTGATCCGATGCGGTCAAACTCCGCTTGGACAGTTTCGAACATTGGAGTTCGGAGGTTACCCCTTGGGCTGGTTACGTCCGGGACGTGGCTATATTCGACGACCAGACCCCGCGGAGCGATGAGTGTAGCCAGTTCAGCATCGCCAAACTCATGCAATAGCGCCCATACGTTGCGATAGATGGGCTCGGACCAGACGTGCTGGCGTGTATCGAAATAGCCGCTAACCAGAGCCCCGTCAATCCGTGTGTCCGCAACAGCGGCGTAGAACGCAATCAAACCGCCTTCGGCGTAACCAGCCACGCCGATCTTCGCCTCTCCTTGCCGCTTGTGGTGAAACCAGTCAACGGCTGCGAGCACCTTCTGAACTTCGTAGCCGATGATATGCCGGCCCATGTGAAAGGATTGGCGGTAGATCCACTCGCGATCGGACTGATCGGTCATGTGGATGTCCGGATGACCTGCCCAGCGCGATGTGCGGTCGATTAATACAGGGATCAATACTTCAAAACCGTTCTCAGCCAGTCTGCGGGCATATTGGTTTTCGGCGGCAATTCCCGAAGCCAATCCGGCGATCTGTTCCGGAGTCTGATCGGCGTCGGGAAGCGCGACAACATAACCGGCCGGAGATTTGTGCGGCTTTAGAAGAAGACCCTCTCCGGTCACACCCTCGAGAGCCGGCCAGCGGACCTGATGAACAGAATACGCGTCCGTCTCCGCGACCAATGCCGGATTGTCAGCATCGCCAAAGCATTCCATGATCACCGGAGGACGCGCATCCACGACACCGATCTGCTTCAAGAACCGACCCCGGTTAGGTTCAATTGATTTCTCGTAAGCCGCTCGGGACGAAAGATCTCGTTTCCAGTACTTTTGCCGCGCCTCTATGGACTCCACAATTTTCCGCTCGACGTATTGGTGCGCGCCGTCCATCATTTTTTCAGAAAAATCGCCTTCCCAAGTGAGCGGTTGTGTCTGTGGAAGCGTTGCAGAGTCTGGAAGCGTTGCAGAGTCTGGAGGAGTTGCAGACTGTGCGAAACCGTGGGCGGCTAGAGTGAGGCCCATAGCTTGCAATAACTCGCGTCTATTCATTTTTCCCCTAATTGGCGCCAAGCCTAAAGCTTGTTAAGCATACAGAGGCCGAACGCAGCTTCGTTCTGCTGTCCCTGGCTATGTGTCGAGCGGCGCTTCTACACATAGCCAGGACTACGAACGGCGTTCCACTAGAAGTTCATAACATGCCCTAGAAGTGGAATTTAAGAGCGAACTGTATTTGACGTCCGGGTTGCCGCGTTGTAGCGGAGACTTTGCCAAATCCGGCAGTCCCAAACAACACACCAGGAGGGTCGAATGTTGCTGAATTCGTCGAATTGAAAAACTCCGATCTGAACTGCAGGTTTTTCTTCTCTCCCAAAGGCCACTGCTTGTTGATGGAGGCATCCCAGTTCACCAATCCCTGTGAGTAGAGTGCGTGTCTGCCCGCATCACCCGCAGTACCGAATTGCGGCAGTTGATAACAGCTCGTGTTAAACCGTGCGGCTGCTGAGCGGTGGAACCCGGTGTTCGGATTACAAACCAGATCGGGGAACTCCGTATATCGAGGAGAACCGAATGAGGCGGTCCCGATGTTCTCGTTGTCGGTCGTGAGATAGACAAAATAGGGGACTCCATTATCGGCGCTGACGATCCCCGAAGTCTGCCAGTGGGCAACGACCGCATCGAGCAACCTGTTGCCGGTCTGTCCGGGAATATCGTAAGAGTAGCTGGCAGTCACGCGCTGGCGCACGTTGTAGCCAGCCGGCCCGTAGAACTGCGAGAGGCCGTACCTTGTGGGATTTGCCGACGGTTGGCCATATATGCCCCCATCGCCTAACCCGTCCGATTGGTCCATCGTCTTGGACCAGGTATAAGAAAACAGACCCGATAGATTCCGCGAATATTGTTTGTCCAGCTTTAAAACCAGTCCATTGTAATTGGATGTGTATTCGTTATATCCGTTGTTGACGAAGGGCGGGAAATTGGGCCATGGGGTTCTTTGCGCAATCGGAGTGAGTCCGGGAGCGGTAGCGAGGTTATCCAGAATCTGGCCCGTCAGTTTGACGCCGTGAGAGCCAACATAGTCGGCCTCCGCTTTCACAGACGGAGTGATTTGCTGCTGTAAGGAGAGACTCCACTCCTCCACATAGGGGTTCCTGGTGGAATCTTTGTCGATATTCTGGCACTGGGCGCATCCCAGAGGTGTGGCGGAACCCACCGGTGGTCCGGGAAACGGATTCTGCAGGAGAGTGTCCGGCAGTGTGGCATTTACACTTGACAGCGTCTGGGGGAAGGCAAAAGGCCAGTTTCCCGCTGTACCGGTAGGGCTCTGTTGATTGGCCCCGAAGATATCATCGAAGATCCCGAAAGAGGATCGAAGTACCGTTTTCGAAGTCAATTGATAAGCGATTCCGAAACGTGGTTGGTAGCCGCGATAATCCGGTTCAACGCCTCCAGATCGAAGATTAGCCGGCGCACCCGTAATCGGATTCGTGTGATCCCAGAGGTAAATGCCCGTATTTATATCCAGGGTTCCAAGACCGGGAGATTCAGACATCGGCGCGATGTAATCCCATCGCAGACCGTAGTTGACGGTCAATTTTGGATTGAAGCGGAACGTATCCTGAACGTACCAGGAATAGCTGTGAAAAGTGAAGGTCCATGCCGTTGGCCCGCCGACGCGGTTCGCGGTAAAAGGCAGCCCTAACAAAAAACTTGCAAACCCATCCCCGGTTCCGGAACCGAGGGCCGTCTGCGCAGAGGAGAAACTCTCCCCCCCGTGAGTTTGATCGGTCAAAAATGTCGTATACGTATAGCCGCCTCCGAAGGCCAACGTATGACGTCCAGCGACTTTTTGAAAGTCTATGGTTGGCACCAGATAGTATTCAGGACCTCTAAAGTTTCCTGATTGCGAAAGTGAGGCGTAACCGGCAATGCTAAAAGGGGGTAGAAAGGGTTTGCCGCGGAATGGAGGAAAGACACTCACTAAACCGGTCGATTGAGCGACGTCGGGGCCTCCTGTGGTTTGCACTTCTGTGAATCTCATCACGGCAAATCTTGCGGTGAACAGAAAACTCGGGTTGAATAGGTGGGTCTCGCTTCCGACAGTGTTGGTGTAACGCTGATTATCGAAACCCGGTACTGTGGGCAGGGTAGAAGATACGGCGTCATTAATCCAGTCGCTATAGCGCGCGTAGAAATTATCCTTGGGGCTGAACTGGTGGTCCACACGGCCGCTCCACTGGTCTGACGTGTTGGTGTTCGACGTGGTATTCAGGAAGTTCACTCCCGGAATGCCTGAGGAGTTCGGCGCCGGGTAGAGCGCTTTGGCCAGCGCAAGAGCGTCCGGATTGAGCAAGCTTGCAGGAATCTGATTGCCGACAAATTGGCTCCGGCTTGCAATAGTACCGTTCGTCGCAACGACAGTACTGTAGGGATCGAAAATGGGCTGACCGCTAGAAAAATCGCCGTTGAGTTGAGCCGAAGTTGGAACAAGGGTAGTGTTATTGGCGGCCTGATGAATGCGAATGCCTTCGTACCATCCGTAGACGTACCATCCTTTATTCCTCGACAGAATATGTGGAATCATCAGAGGGCCGCCGGCGGTGACTCCAAACTGATTGAAGTGAAAGGCGCCCACTTTCGGGATGAAGTAGCTTCGGGCATTCAAGTCCGAATTGCGTAGAAACTCCCACGCGTCCCCATGGAATTCGCTGGTGCCGGACTTTGTGACGAGGTTGATATTAGCGCCGGACGCCCAGCCGAAAGCGCCCGAATCCGTGCCGGAAGAGACCTTCATTTCCTGGATCGCCTCCGGCGGCGGGATCATGCCAATACGACTAAAATTAGGAGTGACGTTGGTGGCGCCATCCAAGGTGAAGTCATTGTCGCGTTGCCGCTGGCCATAAAGAGAAGGTACGACCGCTGAGCTGCCGACACCTGAACCGGCGTATGAATTATCGGGCCCGGGTATGTTAGCCACGCCGGGCAAAATATCGATCATCGTCGTAAAGTTCCTACCCAGTTGAGGCAATTCGGTGAATTGGCGCGAGTCAATCAAAGATCCGATCGTGGCGGTTGTGGTCTCGAGAAGCGGAGGAGCTTGGGTAACCGTAACTTCCTGTACAGCTTGAGACAGGGTCAAAGCTACATTGAGAGTGCTTCCCTGGCCGGACGTAAGGTTTATGCCGGTCAATGTTTGCGACTTGAAGCCGCTTGCGTTCACCGTTAACTTATACGTGCCCGGGGGGATCGCGGGAATTACATATTCGCCGCTCGAATTGGTGGCCGTGTCGCGGCTTGCTTTTTCGGTTGCGCTCTCCAAAGTGATCTTAGCGCCCGGAAGCAGGGAACCGCTCGGGTCAGTGACGACACCGCTTAGCGTCGCCACCCCCATTTGGGCGCGGAGATAACCGCCCGAACAGAGGATCATGACTAGACACAAGGCCCGAAGAGGTAGAAGGTCCTTACTAGACCTAAATCTGATGCACATGGAAAAGAGCATTCTGGAGGCCTCCGTAGCGGTGTGGTGAATTGTCTGTTTAGCCCGGTGGTAACTGATATGACAGTATACAGTTACAAAAAAGTCAAGAAGAATTTTTGCAGTTACATATAGCCCGAAGGGGAGTAGTGGAAGATAATTTCTCTCAAACACAAATCATTTGATACTTCAATGGAGCTGTGCATCACAGAACGCCGGGGATGGAAGCCTGGGATGCTGACCAGCTAACAAGGAAAGTGGGTCAGGCGAGCAGGAACAGCAGGGTAGAATCAAGGATTCTGTATCGATGCTGCAATCCAGATGATTCCACACGGATCGAACGCTTCCGCTGGTGATCAGGTTGGTGGCGAGGCGGACAGAGCTCTTCAGCGATGCGCATCGTCAAGCTAGCGTCAAGAGTGATAGTTTCGCCGGTAAGTAGTCATTCCTCACCAAGGTACTAATCAGCTCTGCGGACATCTTGTGGCGGCATTCTAAATGGAGTGGAATGCGATGATTTGCACTCATTTGTTCGCGTACGGTAGTTCCGAAACCGGGTGCGGATAATGCCGGGAGCAACGCAGTTGACCCGGCGGGTGTCAGCGAGTTCGCGCACGAGGCTGCGAGTGAATTGCAGAAAACTCCATTGGCCACGCTAAAGGCGAGCGCATTCTTGCAGCCTCGCACGCCGGCTGCGGATGAGACGAACACGATGGCGCCTTCGCTCTTGCCCTGCATGGCGGTGACCAAGACGCGGCATCGATGAAAGATGGCATACACGTGTATGTCGAAAGCCGGATCCCAGTTCTTGATAGATCAGACGGATGCTCACGTCCGCCCTTCGCCTGAGAATGCGCCCGCCTTAGTCCCACCGTAATAAGGCAGATTGCTTCCCCAAGAGCCATGCCGCTATTGGGCTGTCTCTGCAGCGTGTGCGTCCGGCTTCTTGTCTGATAGCGCCTGCAAAATCTGGGTGCTGGTGACAGTCGGTGCCCAATGCTGTTCGATGTATTCAATGACGAGTTCGGTTCCGGCAGCATGCGAGACAAATGGCCGCGATGATGGCTCGTACATGGCGTCAGTGAGATCACGAACAAGCACGCAGCGTATCCCCCATCGGGACAGCTGCCGGATTCCGAAGGTTCGGTTTAGGATGCACTTGTTGGCGTGCACACCCATGAAAAAGGCGGTATCGATGCCGTGCTGCTTGAGCACATTAAAGATCTCCGCGCCGCTATCTGAGATCACATCCCCAGGCGCGATTGTCAATGCGGATGTCTCCCGGCTCCAGGCACGGTAGAACTTATTGCCGGTGTCGCATCCCCCGTTGCTGTCGTCGATCGGCAATGGCGGATCGTGCAGGGGATCTGTGGGGGGGGTGGGAACGTGCGGCGCATCTTCAGCCAGCTTTCTGCCGGCCGTGCCCTCATAGAAGCTCATGGTCTCAGACGGAGCGTGAATGATGAGAATGCCGGATGCGCGGGCCTTCTGCAGCAGCGGCTCCATCCTGTGGGCGATCTGGCTCACCCGCGCAGCGGCACCCTCACACCAGTGGTTGTCCCACATATCGGTGATGATGATTGCTGCCTTTGCGGTGGGAAACACTTGCTCAACATTGGCTTCTGTCCAGATCTCGCTGGCATGGTATGGCTTGACACGCGTGCGTAGGACAAGAAGCATGGTTTCGCTTGAAACCTTAGACGGAGAATCTGCCGGCATTGCCGAGGTGGTGAGCAGACAGAGCAAAACGGCGACGACGGATGATCTCATGTTGATTCTCCAGCATGCTGATCTCACGTGATATGCCAGTATGCTAGGGCGAAAAGCGGGGGACGTCAATGAATAAATACTCAAACATTGCAAATTAAATCAAGTCAAATAACTTTCTGTAAGTGATCGCCCTTACGCCCGCGGAAGATTTAGCGAATCAATCCCGTCTCACTAACACTGTTACCTGCTTATTCCTGAGCTCATTCTGCCCGACGCCCGGAAGGGGTGCGGGGCCGGTGCACTGTGTCGCGAGGCCCTGGAGATGCGGTCTGCGCGACTCTGCTGTTTGCAGACCAGCATGAAAGAGTGGGTGGATCTGCAGCGCAGGCGGAGCAGTTGAACACGTAACTATCTTCGCTTTCACGGCGACGACGATCAGGAGTTGTAATTCGCAGTGCATGTCCATCATTTCGAGTTGCATGTGCGCATTGCCGAATATGCGCGGTGCTCGGAACTACACCGGGCCATCGAGAGGAACAACGTGCTGGTGCACAACTGATTCTTCGAGATCGCTGAGCGGCGCACGTTGCCGCGCTATTTCACAGCTAGCTGATCCGGACTGTCGCAGGAACCGATCCGCTGGTCGCCGACCAGCCCATGTGCGCCCACGTGCAGTTTGAAGTTCCGGAGACACGGCAAAAGATTCATCCTCTTCAAAGAACAATTGGCGGTTGCACCGCTAGCTAAGATCGGCATAGACGTTGGCACGTCACGCTAGGCGACACAGCAGTGCGGGACCGAACCTAGCTCCGGCCGGTCTTGAGGCGCCAGCTGTTACCATGTTCAGCGTTGGCCAGCCGTTCAAGCACCCAGTCAAGGCCATTGCGGATGTGGGTTCTCATTGCACTGTCAGCCACTAGTGGATCTCCGGAGCACAAAGCATCCGCTAAATTTGAGTGGAATCGCGGCGGCGTTTTGTTGTTATCCGCAGCGGTATCGTATAGCCAATTGAACACTAACACCTGGGCTTTCTCAATGGCGCTGGTCAGGCCTGGACATTTGCCCAATTCGGCGATGCGCATATGAAATTGCATGTGATAGGTATGTACGGAAAACATGAATCTTGAGTCTTCCGCCTCGGGCCCCGAGACTTTATGAAGATTGTCAAGATGCCGGGCACTAATGAGCAGCTGTTTCTTATCCGCAGCCGTGATGTGCTCCGCGCAAAGCCGCGCCGCCTGCGATTCGAGCGCCTCGCGGATCACATAACTATTACGAATGTCTTGCTCGGTAGGTATACGGACCCGCGTTCCGATGCGCGGCCTGCTCTCGACCAGACCCTCGACTTCCAAACGTTGCATGGCTTCCGTGATTGGCAGGAAGCTCATGTTGAGCCGGTCGGCCAGCTTTCTCCGCGACAGTACATCCCCGATCGCCAGGTCACCTTTTAAAATCTCATCCCGGATCTGCTGGTACGCCCGTCCGGCGAGTGACTCACCTGGACGTCTAAGGCGGTTAGATACTAATGCAGGTTTTTTCAAGCCAGCCTCTCTATTCGGAGCTTAATCGGTGACCTCCGGACGTTCTGGGGGGACGTCAATCTAGACCGTCCAGATAGTAACATCGATTTCTCTTCTGCGGGAAAACAGAGATGTTGACATATCAAATTATGCGTCGCATCCTAGGCCGAAGTACGCAAAGTGGGCAGTGGGGTTCGAGGCAGCCACCAGATAAGACATGCGGATATGATGGGAGTCAGACCAAAGAGCACGAAGGCTGGTTTGAACGAATACTGGTCGACCAGCCATCCGGTAACCAGGCTGAAGAACATGCCACCAATGCCTGAGCCCATACTCGCAAGACCCCAAATCGAAGCCACGGCGTTTTTGGGAAACAGGTCTCGTGGGATAGCAAGAACGTTGGCCAAGGCGCCGCAATAGCCAAACGTAGCTGTAGAGATAAGCGCAATAGCAAGCGCTGAGCTATGAACCATAGCCGATGGAACCGCCGCGACCATCAGCCCCGAGAAAATCAGGACGCCAACGCGGCGAGCAATTTGTGCGGGCAATCCAATTCGAAGCAGCCCGCTGCACAAAAAACCTCCCGCTAAGTTGCCGATGCCTGCGGTGAAGAAGGGAATCCATGCCGTCTGGCCAATTTCTTTCATGGTGAATCCATGGGCGACCTTCAGGTATTGCGGAAACCAGAATGTATAGAAGTACCAGACCGGGTCAGCGAAGACTTTGGATAACGTAAACTGCCAGACGAAGCGGGTTTTAGCGAGTGCCCAGACAGCAGGAGGAGGGGATTCAACTTCTCCTGGGTTGATCGGAGGCGCGCGGTAGTAGACTGTCCAGGCTCCCAGCCAGACGAACCCCAGGGCGCCCACTACGACGAACGACGCCTGCCAGCCCATTTCCAACACTGTCCACGCCAACAATGGAGGTGCCAGCATTGCTCCTATGGCTGCGCCGCTATTGAAAATTCCTGACGCTAATGAACGCTCCTGTGGTGGAAACCACTCCCCGATAACCTTGACTCCCGCGGGGTAGTTACCTGCCTCTCCAACGCCGAGCAGAAACCGGAATATCCCCAGGCTAAGCGCGCCGGCTGAAAACGCACTGAGAATCTCGGCTGCCGACCACCACGCTATGGTCAGGGCGTACCCCACTTTGGTTCCGAGTCGATCGAGCAGCGGTCCTGAAACGCCATTCATCACCGTATAGGCCAGCATGAAGGCAAAAATGATGTGGCTGTAGGTCGTGGCTGAAATCTTGAAGCGCTCAAGCAACACGGGAGCAAGAACGGAGAGCGTTTGCCGGTCAAGATAATTGATGACCGTCGCCACGAATGCGAAAGCCAACATCACCCAGCGGTTTTTGGATGCTGCCGGGCTACTCATCGCATCCACCAGGGAACCTCTCCCGCGACCAGCGCCATCGTCATACGGAACGGGTTCGATCTGGGATACCTTGTTCATAAGTTCGATTCTTTATTGCGCGACATGTAGAAACTGATATATCATTGCTTCCATTCTCGTCAAGGGAGAAGAGTGACGATTAACTCTGACAACGGCGGAATCCGGCGTGGCGTGCAAATGGGCCGCTATCTTTTGCTGGTTGCCCTCTTCCTTCCTGGCTCGGTGCTCTGCCAGACGCCGGCGTCTCCGCAAGCAGCACTAATTCAAGGCGGAAAAACAGTGTACGCGTGTAGTTGCTCCGGGTGCCATGGCGCCCGACATTTTGGGAACCGGTCATGCCCCCAAACTCACAGGCAATTCCGATATGCGGCGGTGGTCGAGCAGTTGCGCAATCTTATCTCCTCTGGAATCCCGGCCGCAGGGATGCTTGTTTGCATCGCTGCTTCCACATCATCTCGATGCTATCGCAGCCTTTATCAATTTACTCGACTCTCCGGCATCGCAGACTATTGTCTCCCGCGGTGCGGCGTTGGACTGCCAATTTTTCTGGGCCAAGGGTAATCGCGGGTCTTGCCACATGGTTCACGGAGGGGGATCGTCCAAGGGCGCGGATCTATCGGAAGTAGACAGCAGGATGAAGCAGATGAGATCCACACTGTGTTGGTGCAACCCGATCAGCACATCACTTTAGGCTATGAACTGGATCACGCTAGTCGTGCGGAATGGCAAAACTCTCCCGGGCTTTGCCCCTGGACGAGCCAATTTTGACCAGCAACTCCAGGGTCTGGATGGAAACGTTCGCTTGCTCCAACAGATTCCGCAAACCCGCTCAGTATTTTTTGTCTTTCGCCCTGCCGCCTCCATAAATCGCACCGCAGAATGGATGACTTAAAAATGATTAACGATTTCTCACAAGGCGTAATGTCTCGTCGTGCGTTACTGTTGGGTGCAGCTATGTCCAGCGCCTTGCATGCATTTGCCAAAGACACTCCCGGAGATGAGGCTGAAGCAGGTACTAAGTCCGGCAACCTGAACAAGCTGAAGATTTGTATCTTCTCTAAGCACTTACAATGGGCCAGCATTAGCGATGCGGCCGCGATTGCGCGGGATATCGGTTTTGACGGCGTTGACGTTACCGTGCGTGCCGGCGGTCATGTTTCGCCCGAACGAGTTGAGACCGATCTCCCAGCGGCCGTCGAGGCTGTTCGCCGGACCGGCCTGACAGTTCCGATGATCACGACCGACATCATGAGTGTCCAGACTCCTTATGCCGATGCAGTCTTGAAAACGGCCAACCACCTTGGTATTCGCAATTATCGATGGGGATTTGTAACCTACCCTGCTGACAAGGGCATCGCTCGAAGGCTAGTGGAATTGAGGCCGCAGGTGAAAGCTCTGGCTGCGCTAAACCAGGAACATCAGATATGCGGGATGTATCACACGCATTCCGGCCCCGGGCTTGTTGGGGCGCCAATTTGGGATCTGTGGAATCTTTTCCAGGGTCTGGACCCGCGATGGATTGGAGTCAACTATGACATTGGCCACGCGACGGTCGAAGGCGGCTATGGCGGCTGGATTGACAGTTCTCGCCTGGTCATGCCTCAAATGAGAGGGATTGCTCTTAAAGACTTCACCTGGCAGCAGAACAAAGGAAGGAATATTCATTCCGACCCGTTTGATAAGTCACTGGGTATCCAAGACGCCTGGGTTCCACACTGGTGTCATCCAGGCGAGGGCATGGTGAATTTCTCCGGGTTCTTTGCCATCTTGAAAGCGGGCGGTAGTTTCTCAGGCCCGGTGCAACTTCACTTTGAATATCCACTGGGAGGTGCCGAGAACGGTAAGAAGACACTTACCCTTCCGAAGCAGGAAGTGATCGACGCGATGCGCAGAGACTTGACCTACGTGCGGAAGGCTATGAGTGAAAAGGAGCTGATTTGACGGGACCCGTGAGCCACTGAAACGAGACCAAGGCCTCACCTGGCGTAAAACCCGCCTGCCTCCTGAAGTTAAGACGAAGAGAATGAATGGTTCTTGGGCTGGCACTTTCGAATTGAACAAAAAGCCCACCCCGAGAGGGGACTAGGTGTAAGTTATTACTGATAAACAACTTATGGTGGAGGCGGCGGGAGTCGAACCCGCCGAACACGCGATTTTTCTTTAACTTACAGATTCTAACGGCTGCCAGAACGGCTCAAACGGCCTGAAAAGTGATTCCGCAGTACAAATTTGCCACAGGCCTGTGACCGATTCCGCCGCCTCCCTGAATCTTTGCTGACGCTGGCGGATGCACCGCTGCCTCCCGCAATGTTCTTACCGTGGCCAGGTTCATTATCATGGCCAGCTTCGTCTCCGTAAACTCGACTGCGCCGTCATCAACTTCCTTCATTTCGCGCGCGAAAGAGCCGGGGACGAGCCCTTCGATGCCGTCCGCGGAGTCTTCACCGAGGGAGAACACGTCTACGCCAACTCGGGATTTCGCCGCAAGACTCATATCCAGATATGCGTCCGGAACCAGGTCAATATTCATGGGGTCTTTCGCGTACATGACCGCTACTTCTCGCATCCGACGAGCGCCTCGCCTTGATCCCAGATCAACGGCTATTTTCGCTGCTTGCATCTGGCATGTTTATCTCCGTGCGAACGATCGCCTCTAACAGCGTCCCTAACTTCGTTTCCTGGCCTTTCCGACGAGTGCTTTGGCCTTGCCATCATTCCAGAGTTGAATTGAGCTTGTAGTCTTGATAATTGATGGTAGACGGACTACCATCCCATTCCATCGAGGGTCGAACGTCTTCTATGGTAGGACTGACGCGGCAACGGTCGAACCTGCTCCAAGGCACGCTGGACATGCTTATCCTGCGGACGCTCCTTTACGGTCCTGCTCACGGACATCAAATCGGCAAGCACATTCAGCGCACCACTAACGACTTTTTACAAATGCAGCATGGCTCTCTCTATCCCGCGTTGCATCGCCTTGAGAAGCGCGGATGGGTGGTTTCCAAATGGGAAACCGCCCCGGACCGCAATCGGGAGTTCAAGTACTACCGGCTCACGGAAAAGGGCAAGAAGCAGTTGGTGGTCGAAGAGTCCCAGTGGAAGCAAATGGCCGAAGCTGTAGCGAGCGTGATGTGGCCAACTGCCGAGGAGAGCTGATATGCATTGGTGGCAGATCAGAAAGCGCGATGCCGATCTCGAGCGCGAGTTGCGCTACGACCTGGAGCTCGAAGAAGAAGAGCAACGTGAGAAAGGCTTGTCGGCAGAAGAAGCGCGTTATGCGGCCCGCCGCGCATTCGGCAACCCTACGCTGATCCGGGAACAGACACACGAGGCGTGGGGGACGGCGCAGTTCGAGCGTTTTTGGCAGGACGTTCACTACGCGCTGCGGCAGATGAGGCGTTCGCCGGGGTTCACGCTCGTCGTGGTGTTGACGATGGCACTGGGGATTGCGGCGACGACAACGATGTTCACGGTGGTGTATTCGACGCTGCTCAGGAGCTTGCCTTATCCACAGTCGGAGAGGATTGTCGCGATTCACGACACACGGATTGCCGGGCGGTCGGCTGGGGGGCTGATGACGGGTCCGCGATTCTATGACATTGAGGCGCGAAACCGGAGCTTCTCCAGTCTGGCGTTCTTTTACTTCGACGAGAGCACCCTGATTGCGGGAAAGAAGTTGCCCATCTATGTGAAGGCAGCGGGAGCGAATGCAGGATTCTGGGATGTCTTCGACACAGCGCCGATGCTAGGGCGGGTATTTAATGCGAAAGACGACGTGCCGCATGCACCGCAGACCGTAGTGTTGAGTTATCCGGGATGGCAGCGGCTTTTCGGAGGCGATCCGAACGTAATCGGAGAACAGGTGACGCTGGATCAGCAGACGGTGACGATTGTGGGCGTGATGCCGCGAGATTTTTCTGCGCCGGGAGGCGTGGACTTTTGGCACGCGGCGCAGTTTGTTCCGAATAACTGGGGCAATTATCGGGACGACGGACTGCGGGTCATCATTGTGTCTGGGAGGTTGCGGCCGGGCGTAACTCCGGCGCAGGCTCAAGGCGATCTGGATCGGATCGGGGAGCAACTCAGGAGGGAGTATCCGTCGACCGACGGCGCGTGGCGGTTCACGAGCGAGACGCTGCGCGAGGACCGGTACGGTCACGAGCAACCGGCATTGGTGGCCTTGCTGATCGCGTCGGCGCTGCTGCTGCTGATCGCTTGCATCAATGTGGCCAACCTGCTCTTGTCTCGCGCGACGGCTCGGCAGCGGGAGGTTGCGCTGCGGCGGGCGCTGGGTGCCTCGGGACGGCGCGTGGCTTTTCAGTTATTGGTGGAGAGCGGGCTGCTTGCGTTGGCAGGCGGCGGTACGGGAATCCTCCTGGCATTCGCGCTGACTCGCACCGCCGCTACTAGCCTGCCGGGGATTCTGGGGCGGCCGGGCACGATCCACATGGACGGGATTGTTATTGGGATCGCTCTGCTGATTTCGCTGGCAACTGGAATCGTGTTCGGAGTGGTTCCGCTGCTGGAAACACGGAAGGTGCAGTTGCATTCGGCGCTCAAGCAGGGTGAGGCACGCCTCGGAGGATCATCGGGCGACTGGTTGCGCAGCGTCCTGGTGGGGGTGCAGGTAGGTCTGTCTCTCGTGCTGCTGGTGGGTGCGTCGCTGCTGGCGGAGTCGCTGTGGAACTTGATGAAGCAGCCACTGGGATTTGAGCCGGAACACCTGCTGACGTTTCGGCTGGTGCTGCCGGGGAACACGAGGCCGGAAGTGGTACGCAATTTCTACAACGACGTGCAACAACGCATTGAAAATCTCCCTGGAGTAGAGGCTGCGGGGCAGATCAATGGGCCGCCGATGATCGGCTTTCATCTGCGCGGCAGCTACGACGCGGACTGGCTGCCGCAGGTTGCCAATCAGCCGGCAATCAGCGCGGAGAACCGGAGTATCGCCGGGAATTTGCTGGTGGTGATGGGGACACCACTGCTGGCGGGAAGAGCGTTTGCGGCGGAGGACCAGGTTTCGACACTGCCACCGGTACTGGTGAACGAGGCCTTGGTGCGGGAGTTTCTGCCGAAGGGAAATCCAATCGGACATCACCTGCTCCTGAATGGACAGGCGCACGAGATCGTGGGGGTGGTTGCCGATGTGCGAGGGGTATCGGGAGCGATCGCGGCGGAGCCTGGACCGGCTGTCTACTGGCCTGCGAACGCCGATGGCAGTTGGCATCGCTACTTTCTGGTGCGGACGAATGTGCCGCCGGAACAAGTCGCAAAGTCGATCCGCGAGCAGGTATACCAGGCGGACCCGCGGCAGTCGGTAGGCGAGATCGAGACGATGGATCAGCTACTAAGCGATGCTGTGGCGCAACCACGGCTGAACGCAGCGGTGGTTGCGTCATTTGCCGGGATCGCATTGCTGCTGGCCTGCGTTGGAATTTATGGAGTGGTATCGTATTTTGCTGCGCAGCGCACGCAGGAGATTGGCGTCCGGATGGCACTCGGAGCGACGCGGGGTGACATTACACGACTTTTCGTGCGGCGGGCGATGGTCCCGGCAGCGATAGGCCTGGCGACCGGTACTGTGGTCTCGCTGGCGGCGAACAGGCTGTTACGCAGTCAGTTGTACGGGGTGCAACCGGATGATCTGAGGCTTTACCTTGCATCCCTGCTGGTCCTGCTGGCGCCCCTGCTGGTGGCTACCCTCAGGCCGGCGATACGCGCAGGGAAGACAGAGCCGATGGAAGCGCTGAGAACGGAGTGAATACAGGGCCATCCCATGAAGGATCGAAAACGGTGGTTCGCTCACATCCTAACCTGACACGAGACAGCGGCACGATGTCAGATTCCGCGACGAGATGCTGGAACTAGCGATCAACTTTGATCGGCGGAACGATTCCCTCGACGATCTTGCTGCGCCGTTGCGGCCAATACCGGCATGGCGAAACCTTCTGGTCGATTCCCTCCAGACTGAGTGCAGAGAGAATGAAAGCCGGCCCGCATGTGCGAGAAAAGCGAGTTCCACCTCGGACAGCCGATAGACGGCTGTTGAGCTTTCGTATGGTTAACTGATTAGTGGGGAACAACAGAGTGATCGACTGCAGAGCCGCGACGAAGAGCTATGCCTCTCGACCTGTTCTCCGAGGCATAGACCTCGTTGTAGAACCTGGCATTTGTGCCTTATTAGGGGCTAACGGCGCTGGCAAGTCCACGCTGCTACGCTTGCTCTCAGGATTAGAGGAGCCAGACAGTGGTTCCGTGTTCATCGGTGGACTGGGTTTCCGGGATCATGGAGTTGAAATCCGGCGGAATTTAGGTGTACTCCCCGAGGGGCTCGGGCTGTTCGAGTCTTTGACCGTCATCGAGAACCTGATGGCAATTGGACCCATTTATGGACTCACGAAGAGCGAAACAGCAGCACGAGCAGCGAACCTACTAGGACTACTCGATCTTACGCAAGGACGCCACACCGTTGCACGCAATTGTTCGTTCGGCATGCGGAAGAAGACCGCCTTGGCCATGGCCCTCCTGCACAAGCCGAGGGTTCTGCTGCTGGATGAGCCGTTTGAAGGTATTGATCCCGCATCGTCCGCGGTCATTGAGATGCTGCTTGGCCAACTCTCCAGCGATGGCGCTACGATCTTGCTCACCTCTCACATTCTGTCGATCGTGCAGAAGATAGCCACCCGCGTAGTCATTCTTCACCAAGGTCGAGTTGAATCAGATTTCAACCCGTCCACGGCAGACGAAGGAGTTGAGGAGGTGTATTTCAGCATCGTTGGCGAACCACAGCCGGAGGTGCCGGATTGGCTCAGATCCTAGCCCTTCTGTTCTTGTTGAAGAAACTGATGTTGAAGGAACTGAGCAGCTTTTCCTCCGTGCGTTTCAACAACTTCCTGTTCTCCATCCTTTTCATTATGGCCGCGGGTTTTGAAAGCAGGGCACCGAAAGCAGCATTCTGGAGTACGCTCCTCTTTCAAATTGTCCTCCTTGCGCCTCTGCTTGTTACTTTTTCCGTAGATACACAGCATAGGTTGCCCCCGGAGCGAGTCGCTACGTGGCCGCTGACACGTACACAAAGACTCTTGCTCAGTTCCGTAAGTTTTGCGTTGAATCCATTATTTATAGTGTTGTTTTTTGGCTACCTGTTCTGGATGGGCCTAGCCGCGGGTCTCTTTTTTGTTCTACTGGCACTAATCGTCCATGGGACGGTATACGCCGTTGGCCGTCTCCCGTTCGAGCTAAGGACGCCTGCAGGTCTCAACATCTCAAGGACGCCCTTGAAGGTCGGCGGAATCGCGCAAGAAATGTGGCGGGAGCTGCAGGGAACCCTCGACTTTTGGACCGCGCTGCTTATAGCTGTTAGCGGAACCCTTTATCGACTGTTCGGGCGGGCACCAGAGCCCGAAGCATTTCCGATGCTGTCGTTATTCGTGGGTATTGCAATGAGCACGATTGGGCAACGCATGCTCCGTCTGGATGAAGGGCGAGCATTGCTGCGCTATCGTCTCCTACCGATAGCAGGGTGGAAGCTGCTCGTCACGCAGGACATGACTTTCCTGATCCCGCTTGCCGTCATGGTTTCACTCCTAAGTCTACGAACAGGTGTTGCATTTGGCTTGGTCGCTATCGCGGTCGGACGATACCCGTCGCTGAGGCAGCGGGCGAACCAGCGTAGATGGCGTTTCGTCGGAGGAGATCCACGTTTCGGGGTAGCACAGGTTCTCTTGGGTGGATTAGCTGGAATCGGAGCGGCAAGGACGGGACTCTGGGTCTTGGCCGTTGCCTTCGCCATC
>CAVQWB010000023.1:0-8163 GCA_963717225.1 uncultured Acidobacteriaceae bacterium
GTCATCACCGGCTGCATGCTGGCGTTTGCCCGGGTAGCGGGAGAAAATGCGCCGCTGCTGTTTACCGCGCTTGGGAACCAGTTCTGGAGTACCAGCGTGAATCAGCCGATCGCGGCTCTTCCGCTGCAGATTTAACGCGCCGCCCTTCTCCCTATGACGAATGGCATCGCCTCGCCTGGGCCGGCGCCCGGTGCTCATCGTGCTCATTGTTGTATCCGTCGCACTCGTCAGGTATGGTAGCGGGCCGCGGAGTTCTGAAAGGGGCGAGCTAGTGGGTGTAGAAATCGAAGTGAGAACCTGAATGCCTGGTATGGCAGCAACCACACGCTGCAGGGCATCAGCCTACGATTCCGGCGAACCACGCAACAGCCCTGATCGGGCCCTCCGGTTGCGGTAAATCCACGTTTGTGCGATGCCTGAACCGGATGCACGAAACCAATCCCATTGCGCGGGTTACCGGTACGGTGAGTGGGCGACCTGGAAATGTACGGCAGGCTTCGCCAGTTGAGCTTCGCCGCCGCATCGGGATGGTCTTTCAGCGGCCAAACCCATTCCCCACAATGTCGATCTATGACAACGTGGCTTGCGGCCTGCGCCTGAACGGATTCGAAATCGCAAAAGTGCTCGATGAAGTGGTCGAGCGCTCACTGCGGCAGGCCGCATTGTGGGATGAAGTGAAGAACGATCTGAAAAAGAAGTCAGGCGCCAGCCTCTCCGGCGGTCAACAGCAGCGGCTCTGTATCGCCCGCGCGTTGGCTGTAGATCCGGAAGTGATGCTGATGGATGAGCCGGCCTCGGCTCTAGATCCGGTCTCTACGGCAAAAATCGAAGATCTCATCTTTCAGCTTAAGTCGAGTACACAATTGTGATCGTGACGCATAATATGCAGCAAGCGGCGCGGGTCGCGGAAAATACAGGCTTCTTTCTGAACGGGAAGCTGGTGGAGTTCGACGCCACCCATAAGATTTTCACCAACCCGACCGACAAGCGGACTGAGGATTACATTACAGGCAGGTTCGGATGACACGGATTCGGTTTCATCGGAAACTCGACGATCTGAAAGAGCGCCTTCTGGTCATGGCCGGCATGGCGGAGCAGGCGATCCAGCGAGCCGTTGAGGCCTACCGTGTACGCGATATCTCGCTCTGCGACCTGGTGGTCCGCAGCGAAATGTCCATCAACAGCTTCGAGCGCGAGATTGACCAGATGGCGCTCGACCTGCTGGCGATGGAGCAGCCGATGGCGATCGACCTGCGCTTCATTCTGGCGGTAATCAAGATCAATGCCGATCTGGAACGCGTGGGTGACCAGGCAGTCAGCATCGCCGACCGGGTACGGGATCTGCAGGCGTTTCCGGTGATCGATTTGCCGGTGGACATTCCGCGCATGGCGTCTCTGGCCTCCGCCATGGTGCGTAAAGCCCTGCAGGGCTTTATCGAGGCCGACGCGGAGATGGCGACGTCTGTGTTGACCATGGACGACAGCGTGGACAAGCTCAACGACGCCGCGTTTTTTGCTCTATCTAATCTGATCAAAGAAAAGCCGCACTACACCCCGCAGGCGCTCCATGCGTTGATGATTGCCCGCAACCTGGAGCGGGTCGGCGACCACGCGACCAACATCGCGGAAGATGTAATCTTCTGGGTGCGCGGCGCCGACGTTCGCCACCACATCACCACCTAAGATTCAGCAATGCGCCTGCTGCCACCTCTTAGGCGCCATGGTTTCTCGATCGGTCGCTTTTCAAGCTAATACCTTTGGCTTTGATCCGATGCTTGAACGTAAACATCTCATTTCTGTCTTGGACTGGCCCAATGTACCTCTTGAAAGTAATCATCCTTGCTGTAGTGCAGGGCTTGGCCGAACTACTTCCCGTTTCAAGCTCTGCGCATGTGGTCGTAGCCGAAAAGCTTATGGGGCTCGATCCCTCGTCTCCGCAGATGACGCTCCTGCTTGTAATGCTGCATACCGGGACCATGTTTGCCGTCATCATCTTCTTCTCCAGCACGTGGAAGAAGACCTACTTCTCGAGCACCGAGTCGTTTAGCCGATTTGCAGTCCTCCTACTCTGGGCCACGTTGCTTACGGGGATCATAGGAGAAGCGATGAAAAAGATCATAGAAGCGACCTTGTTCCGCGGCGCGCAGAAGGCTGAAATCGAGCAGCTGTTTAGCCGTCTTGACCTGATCGCGCCTGCACTCGCTGCCGCCGGAGTTCTGATCCTCATCGCCGGCGTGCTTGAGAGATACCAGGTCATGAATGGCGTTTTAGGCTCGGCCAAAGACGGCGCCTTGGGCGTTAAGAACGATACCGTGACCTTTCGGCAGGCTGGTTGGATGGGTATGATTCAGGGCCTGGCTCTGCCATTTCGAGGATTTTCCCGGTCCGGTTCTACAATCTCCACTGGCATGCTGGTTGGGGCTACCAAGGAGCGCGCGGAGCATTTCAGTTTCGCAATGGCCGTGGTATTAACGCCGGCAGTGGTGGGAGTGGAAGCGTTGCGGTTACGAAAGGCAGCACACACTGCCATGCTTGCTGGTGCTCCGATTGACCTGAGAGGCTCGCTGATCTTCAGTGTGCTGGGTATGGGTTTCTCTTTCCTGGCAGGACTCTTAGCGCTCAAATGGCTAAGCAGTTGGCTTGAGAGTGGTCGCTGGTATTTGTTTGGGATCTACTGCTTGCTCGCTTCGGGATTTGTCTTCTACCTGCACGCCAGAGGTTTTTAGCTTCGCCGCGGCGGCGCCGAAGCCATGGGTTTGATGCGCCTGCGTGAGAGTTCTCATTTCCAACTGAGTCCCGCAGGGACGGCCGCCTAGGACGTGAGTCCAGCGGCCATCTAGGCCACAGTCAGAGGCGGAGGCTTGTATCCGAATTCCGCCTCAATCGCGGCGGCGATACCGAGTACTCGCTCATCTTCGAATGGACGCCCCACAACCTGAACGCCAATTGGTAAACCTTCAGGAGAGCGCCCAACCGGCACAACCGCTGCCGGTGCGCCCAGCAGGTTGAACCACTGTGTGTACCGCATCGCGTCCAGATACTCGAGTCGCTGCCCGTCCACATCCCAGGCCCGTTCTCCGTGACGAAAGGCGGGAATCGCGCACACCGGGCAAAGCAGGATGGGAAAGTTTTTCATCTCAGCCAGCAGTCTGCGGCGCACGTGATCACAATCCATCCAGGCCGAGAGCAATTCCTCCGCGGAGAGCGGCGGCTCGCGGTGTGCTATCGAGAGAAAGTCAAGAAACGTCGGGCTCAGCTCCGCATGCCGTCCCTTCACCAGCGGATCGAGAAGCATGGCTCCGCCGCGGACAAAAAACTGCCACCATAGTTTCCGCGCTTCTTCGAGCGCACCCGGCTTGAATGGACGCACGTTGAACCCTTGACCCTCGAGCGTCCGCGCCGCATCGCGCACCGCCTGGCGAGTCTCTGGAGTTACCGGGCCATCGTCTTCAAAGAAAGCGATGGGGACTCGCTTCAAATCTTCCAGCGACTCATTCCTCAGCCCCACCGGCGGGCTCACCGGGTCCAGTGGATCCTGTCCGGAGAGGGAGATGAAGAGCATCGTGAGATCACGAATGGTTCGCGCCATGGGCCCGATAGCGCCCAGAATCGCAAACGGCCCATCGCACGCGGGCAGATGTCCGCGGCCCGGAATACGGCCTGGTGTGGGCTTGAGCGAGCATATGCCGGTAAAGTGGGCCGGTTCGCGCACAGAGCCACCACTGTCGCTGCCCAGTCCTGCGGCCGAAAGGCCGGCGGCGATCGCTGCCGATTCACCGCCACTGGACCCTCCCGCGGTTCGTTCCTTGTCCCATGGATTCGCCGTGCGCCCATAGAGCCGGTTGTCGGTCTCGTAAGCCATCAAAAACTCCGGACAGTTCGT
Source organism: uncultured Acidobacteriaceae bacterium (assembly GCA_963717225.1). GTDB lineage: Bacteria > Acidobacteriota > Terriglobia > Terriglobales > Acidobacteriaceae > PALSA-350. Next base: position 3,884 of record CAVQWB010000023.1, read on the forward strand.
GGTTCCCAGGATCAGCGCGCTTGCTTGCTTTATGCGGTCCACCACGGTTGCATTTTCGTGCGGGATGTTGCCCCGATGCAGATGGCTGCCGATTTCGCACCGGTATCCGGCGGTCGCGATGGAAGACTTGATGGTCATCGGCAAACCAAAGAGCGGACCGCGGGCGCCGGTGGAGCTTTCCAACGCACGGGCCTGCTCACGCACCCGGTCGGCATCGAAATCAACCAGCGCGCGTAAGTCAGGATTCAATCGTTCGATCTGCTGAATGTGTTCATTGGCCAGTTCCAGCGGCGAGATTTGCTTTCGCCGCAGCATGGCCAGAAGCTCAACCGCAGGCAGAACGGTGAGACCATTCACTGCGCGGACTTGGGCAAGTAGTGAAATCCATAGTGCTGCGCACCCCGGCCGGAATCGAACCGGTCGTTCCACTCCAGCTCATATTGCATTCGCTGGTCGTCCTGCGGATAGTGCTCACTTGCGGGGTAAGGGTATGTACTCATCCGGTGGAACGGCATCTGGGCAACGGTGAAAGGGCTGGCCTCATAGAAGTCCATATCCTTGACAAAGCCATTGGCATAAAAAAAGTAGTCGCGCTTCCAGCCCGGCTTCAGGGGAGGAAGGGAAGCGGTGCCGAACTCCACGTCGATATCTTCACCACTGCCGAAGATCACGAAGGATTCATCGATGGACTTCAGCAGGGGTGTGACCTCTCCGTAGCGAGTATAGCTGCCGCGTGAGCGTATGAAGGGCCCTGTCTGGCTGATGTGCTCGTAGTTATACGTCAGATCGCCTGGGGTTTTGCCATCTATCTGCTCCGGGTAGCCACGAAACGCCAGGTGGGCGGAGGCGAGCGGCAGCTCGGTTTGGCGCATGAGCTGCGGCGCCGGGGGACCGTTGTCGATCAAGGCTTGATCCCAGTAGATTTGCAGATTCGTGATCAGTCGAATCCGTCGCGTGCCCGAGGGGAGTTTGCCCGTAAGGTCCACTACGATGGTGCGCGGGAGCCCTGCGGGAAAGCCCATATCATCCATGACCCGCTTCCAGCTGCCGTCCGGCAACTGCGCTTCCACGTACGGCGGCATGGGCGTAAGGCCCGATTGCCATGCGGCATACATGGAGCTGGCGGAAAAATATTCGATGAAGCCATGCAGCAGCAACCGTAGAGGATGAGCGGCCGTCCACTGCCCCAGGTCGAGGGTGAGCGCATGCTGGTTGGCGAAACCGGCGAAGGACAAATTAGTAAAGTCGCGCACGTAGTTGTGGTCGCGGGTACGCAGCAGTTCGCTCACGTCGCGGCCCTTGTCATCCCATGCTCCGGCTACAGGATGCGCGTCCGTGCTGAGGATGGCACGGCCTGAAGCAAAAGGAGGTTCATTCAGAAAACGCTCGTTGGGGTAAACCTCGGTAGTTGCGGGATGGTCGATCGCCACCAGTCGAACCTGGTCGATGAAGTTGACCTCTTCCATCGGTTCACCGAAGCGCAAGCTGAGATACCCTCCGCGAGGGCTGAGCTGCGACCCCTCCACCTTTATCCATTCATCCGGGTCGGCGTTGTTGTTTGCAGTGGGCGAAACCCAGTGCCCAATAACCGCTGCGCCGATCACGTCGGAAATGAATTCGTATCTCTTACCGTTCCAGGCAAACAGCGTGGGGCAAGAGCTGCCCCGGCGGTCCAACTCGGTAATGTTCAGAGAACTCTTCGTGCCCAATTCCGTTTCATCCTGAGGAACACCGGTTGGCCACAGTATCCGCACCAGGTCGGCATGTTCGGCGGTACCCAGGCCGGCAAGAAGCTGCTGTGCTCCTTGGCTGAGATAGCCGGAGGCGCCGGCGATCTCGAATTTCTGCCACACGCCATCGGCAAAGACTTCCACCTTGGCGCCGATGGCTGATTTGTTGTCGGCAACCCCCTTCATCGCGATCAGCAAAGAGTGATTCCGATTGCCGCCCTCATTGTGCAGGAGCAAAGGGTTTCCATCCGGCTGGGTGACGATCAGGTCAGCAGCCCCATCGCCATCCACGTCGGCGGCAATCAGGGCGCGCGGCCCCACCAGCTTTACCTGGTCGAGCTTCACTCGCGCCGTCACATCCTCAAAGCCGGCGGGCCCCAGGTTGCGCAGTGCGCGCAATTCCGGTCCCTGCTTCGTTTGCACCGCCGCGACCAGGTCGAGCCAGCCATCGTTGTCGAGGTCGATGGCGGTTAACCCCCAGCCGGCGATTGCGTTCTCGACCGGCAAGGGAACGCGTTCAAAGCGCTTGCCCTGCACATTGCGCCAGAGCGTGATGCCCGGGCTGCCGGCGTGAGTGAGGGCCACATCCATCCATCCATCTTTGTTGAAATCGAGTACCACGGCTCCCACTGTGGGGGGTAGGCCGGTAGTGTCGAAGAGAGGAGAAGACTTGAACAGTCCCTCACGCGGGTTGGCAAAGAATGTGGGCGCCTGGCCGGAGCCGGTAACCAGCAGATCGACGGCTCGATCGTTGTTGAGGTCAGACAGGGTCGCCGCCACGGTCGTGCCTTCGCCTCCGAGGCCCGCTTGCTCCGTCCAGTTGGTAAAGGTGCCATTGCCGTTGTTGCGCCACAGAACATTGGGCTTCGATCCTGCAGCAGATCCCTGGCCAGTCACAAAAAGGTCCAGGTCGCCATCGTGGTCGTAATCGACGAAGGTGATACCTGCCGGACGGTTGGCCGGCTGCACCCCGGTGGCTGCCGTCACATCGGTAAATTTGCCACCGCCACGGTTTTTGAACAAAAGCACGCGGTCGCTCATGGCTACGGCAACATCAGGTATGCCGTCATTGTCGAAGTCGCCTACCGTGCAAGCCACGCCAGTACCGCCGGCGACCAGGCCCGTCTGGGCGCTGGGCACAAGCGCGAAGCTCCCACTGCCCGACTGCGCGTAGGTGCGGATCGCATCTTCGCCGGAGGTCATCACCAGGAGATAGGCATGTTCGCCCGCGGGCGTAACCAGGCATGCTCCTCCGCGGGGCTGGTCGCTCGGCTTCTCCGGCGAAGCCGCCAGGTGGTCAAGCGACTGTGAAGTAAAGGTGACCGGAATCATCGGCCCCACTTTTGGGTTCAGCGTCCGCGCATCCTGTACCAGCGAATAGTGCCCTTCGTCTCCATAAGTATGGGCGAGGGGGGCACCGATCTTTTCCTGGTTCAGGTGTTCGAAGCGGTGAAAAGCCGTTGCCGCTTCTTCTCGCTTGCCCAGGCGCTGCAAAACCTTGGCCAGGCCGAACTGGGCCGACGCATGAATGGGGTTTAACCGCAAAGCCGTCTGGAACTCGGTCAGAGCCTGGTCCGGTTGATGCAGCTCAAGCAGCACGGAACCCAGGAAGTAGTGTGTGTCAGCGTCATCTGGATCGAGCGCGGCTACTTTCTGGAAACTTTCCAGGGCCTGGGGATATTCCGCTTCGATGCGGTACAAAATCCCCAGCGCGTACCAGATATGAGGATCCTTTGGATCCAGGGCTGCAGCGTGTTCGAGCGCCTGCTTAGCTTCCGGCATTTTCTGCAGATAGACCAGCGCGATGCCGCGGTTCACCTCAGCATGGACGAGCGACGGGTCCAACTGGAACGCATCCCCAAATTTTCCAGCCGCCTTTTCCAGCAATTGCTGGTTCATGAGCGCCGTGCCCAGGTTGTTTGCCTTGGCGGCTTCCGCCTGTTTGGCCGGAGTAACATCCGCATGCCCAGCGCTTGCGCCGAAAAGAAGTGGGGTGACGAACAAAAGGCTCGAGAGGGCGCTACGACACGACAAAAGCCTGGTATGGCGACGCATTCTGCTCCGCTTGCGATCACAGGATCGCTGAACAATCCACCCTCGACTATAGAACATGGCGTAAGGGTTGCAAATGGCGGATCAATTCGATTTAGCAGAGTCGCAAACCAGCTCAAAGACCTCGACGCGGTAACAGCAGGCGCTTCAACTCCTTCATTATGAGGCAGGCGGGAACCCCCAAAGGCTGAGGCCACCACCCGCCCACCAGACAGCATCTCTATTAACAGCACCATGCGAATAGGTTCGCATGGCGAATAGGATTGAGCGGGGAGGGGAGCAGGTTTTCGCGATTTCCTCTGCTTGCCGTCGGCCAAGGAGAATCGCAGCAACCGACGGACTCTTCCCGCTTCAATTCACGGATGCGCGACGTTGACCCCTCGAATCACGGAGGGGTGGGGAAAACCAAGGCCGGCCGGAGCCGGCCTTTTCCTTAGCTCAACCTTCGTGGGTTATTGACGTCGATTCTTCTTGAAAATCAAAACTGGTGCGCGCAGC
>CAVQWB010000024.1:0-129276 GCA_963717225.1 uncultured Acidobacteriaceae bacterium
AAGATTTCGAGTAACTGGAGCTTTAAATAAAAATACTTTATCTTCAGGATTAGTAACTATTTTATCTCGATATCCCCAAATAAGAATGCTTTACATTATCGTTCCACAAAATAGCCCAGTTAATACATGTCAACAATTAATTCCCCCTCAATATTGTAATAAAGTCCGAATTTCTAATCTTATATTTACTGGAATTGATGGAATGGAAAAATTACCATTATAATTATATTATTTGCAAATAATATAATATATTTATTCAAACTTTGCAGCATTTGTATCCCTCTGAATATCGCTATCCACTTTTGAATTGATACTCTGATTCCACCCAATCTGCAAAGATAAGATGAGGAATGCATTCCCAGATTATATTTCTGAATTCTATCAAACATCCAGGCATCCACGGGTCTGGACATTCCATTTTTATTTATTTCCCTCATAAACTTTACTGCACATTTCTTACTTATTATGTATCCATGAGTACCTCCAATAATAAATGAATCTAGAAAATTAGCAGTTCGAGAGGGCATCTTTAAAACTTCAATAAGACGTCCACCAGCTTACCCGTGAAATCGGTGTCGACGGCAGAGGACTTCGCGAAGAGATCCAACGTGACAGGGCCTGTGACTTCTATATCCTGATCGAGCGGCGGCGTCGTGTAGACAAGCACGTCGGAGCGGGCTTCCACGTCTTTCTGATCGCGTGGTCCTGGCGCCAGATGTTCGGAATCGCAGCACAGTGGACCGCCCACGGTGGGAACAGGATTGGCCGGATCGTAGACGAAAGCGTCTGTGCCCTCGTTTCCTGGCGCCGCAGGGGAAAGCGAACCGTCGCCCGAAGCACTCTTGGCCTTCCCGCCGGACTGGAGATAGTAACGGGTCTCGGTGGCGCGCGCGAGGGGCCACGCGGGCTCATCACGCCACTCGTTCTTGCCCATCACAAAAATCCTGACAGGATTGCTGCTCGCGAACTGGTTCTGCTTGCCCCGCAACAAATAATCAAACCAGTCGAGCGTAATGCCATCCTCGTCAAAGGCCGCGTCAGGGCCGAAATCGACATCGCCGACTTTGCGGCTCCAGCCGGAGTGGCCGCCGATGGCGATGATCAGATGTTGCCCGTCGCGTGCCGCCTGGTTTCCGGCATGCGCCTTGAGCCCGAGGTAATTGCGCAGCGAGCCGCCCTGGAACAGGTCGTACCAGGCCGCAATCGTGAGCCCGGGAACCTGGATGTTTTGATAGTTTTCTTCGATCGACCACTGTTTCCAGTAGCTGTCGTACGTGGGATGCGTGAGCCAGTCGAGAAAATAAGGCGCGAGCTCGTGCGTCAACTGCAATCCGCCGGTAATTGGCTTGATGTTGAAGACCGGGAAGTCGCTCAAGGGCAAGACTCGGTCGCCCACCAGCGCATTTGTGTCCTCGCGGATCAGGCGATTCGCCGTGTCCTGCGCGAGGCCCGCGGTCCACGACTCGTTAAACCACTGTTCGAATGCGCCGCCCTGGTAGGTCCAGTTTTCATGGTAATTCGACGCTGTGACGACGGGGCAGATACCGGCCAGGTGCGGCGGATGGCTGATGGCGGCGAGCATCACCGTAGCGCCGACGTACGATCCACCAAACAAGCCGACTTTGCCGTTCGAATGGGGGAGGGCCGCGGCCCACTCCACGGTGTCGTAGCCGTCGTCTATCTCGTGCTTGAAGGTGTACCACTCGCCCGCGGATGTGTACCGGCCGCGTACATCCTGGATCACGACCATGAAGCCGCGAGCGACAGCCTTGCGCGCGAAGTCGGCGCCGCCGTCCTTGTTGTAGGGCGTGCGTTCGAGCAATAGGGGAAAGCTGCCGTCACCCGCGGGTCGATAGACGTCGGCCTTGAGGGTGACGCCGTCGCGTGTCTTCATGGCGACGTTGTGCTCGATGACGATATTGGCAGCGGGCTGTGCCAAAGCAGGAGAAGGAAGAAACGCAACAGTGAGCACGAAGATCCAAAGAGTTTTTCCAGACATGACATTTCCTGGCGGCAGAGGCCGAGGTAATTCTAACTAAATAAGCCGGGGAGATGAGTGCGATCCTAGGGTGGTTTTCAGCCGTTCTTACGGAGTGTGTGTCATCAGTTGTTGCGTAAAGCAATCATTGGGTCGATGCGCGAGGCGCGTCGCGCCGGTATATAGCCGGCCAGCAGCGCCACCAGCAGCAGCAACAAGATCATGCTCAAAAAGGTAGCCTGATCGTTGGCCCGCGTTCCGAACAGAAGCGACGCAATCAAACTGGAGATTGCGAATGACGTTACCGTCCCGGTGGCGATTCCGATGAGCGCGAGCAACAGTGTCTTTCCGATGGATGATGACGGCGCCTAGCTTCTTGTCGTTATCATCCCAGCGAAAGTCCCGTCCCCTGACCAGGTGCATGCCAATAGCATTCAGGTACCCCGGCGAGACTACATAGACAAATGTGTCGTCCAACTCTCCTTTGCGATAGACTTTGCCCTTTGCCTGGATGCTCCAGCTTCGATTCCGGCTCATGGGCAGGTTGTCGGTGATGCCCGCGGTCTCCACGCCGGGGATTGCTTCCACCCGGCGCAGAACCTCCTGCCAGATCACGCTACGCTTCACTGGATCGCCCCCGTCGTTATAGTCCACGCTGATGGAGGCGGCCTGGCTTGGCTCGAAACCAAGATCCACAGCCCAGGGTGCGGAAGGTGAAGCGCATATCCTGCAGAAGCACATCGAGCCATGGCAATCCCCGCGCTTCGCGCTGCTGCTCTTTTGCCTGAGCCATGCCACCGAAGCGAATCAGCGCCTGGCGGCGGGCCTCTTCGGCAGACATGCCGCGCCGTATATTCTCTTCGACCGCGAGTTCCAGGTGCGCTGCTACCTCTGCATCCAGCTCCGTGTCCCGGTGCCGGTGCTGGAAAAACGACCGCATCCGCTGCAGACCTTCTTGCAACGCTCCCATTACAGCTCCCCTTCGGTTGGCATGGCCAACACACGTCCCATCACCCGAGTCAACCGCTGCCAATGGGCCGCATCTTCGGCAAGCTGCTTGCGGCCGCTCCTGGTGATGGAGTAGTACTTTGCCTTGCGGTTGTTATCCGACGTGCCCCACTCCGCGGCAATCCAACCTCGCTGCTGCAACCGCACCAGCGAGGCGTAAATCGTGCCCTGGTTGAGCAGGATTTCATCGTTGCTCACCTGCTCTATTCGCCGGGCAATACCATAGCCGTGCATCGCCCCCATGGTCACCAACGTCTGCAGAACCATAACGTCGAGGGTGCCTTGCAGTAGATCAAGCTTCGATTCCGCCATCGGCCAGCTCCTGTGTTAATCCCACATAAGCATGCCACATCTTCTGTGGGCATGTCACAGGAAATCTGCGGAAAGCCCTTCATCGTCTGGGGGCTACAATTGGAGATTGGGCAGCACAATCATGCCGCCCAGCCCATCTGTTGGACCCGCCGCATAGTGGAATCGTTCCGTGTCGCCTTATGGGAAGACTGTTACAGAAGGCAGGTTGGTTGCTCACCGCGATCCTCGCTGTGACAAGTGGTGTGCGCGATCCAGCCGCGTGGGCCGCGGCTCCCGAAGTGACGGACTTCCATCACACTATGTGGACCTCCGAGAATGGTCTCGGAGCGGTCTTCGATATTCAGCAAGCGGCCGATGGATATCTATGGCTCACCACTTCGACCGGTGTCTTCCGCTTCGACGGAGTGCGCTTCCAATCTGTCGAAGAAGCCACCAACGGAGCCGTACCGAACAGCGAAATCCATGCCGTCTTCCTTTCCGCTTCCGGCGGGGTGTGGCTAAAAACGCGCGCGGCTGGCCTTCTCTTCTGGAAAGAAGGACGGTTAACCACGTTCACCGACCGGCGATGCACGCCGGTTCTGCAAATGGAAGGAATAGCCGAGGACCGGGATGGCTCGCTATGGATCCAGGCATCGGGCGGCTTATTCCATATGCGGGGTTCCAGCTGTGAGCAGATTGGGGGGGAACAAGGTTATCCGGGTGGCTTTCCAGCGGCCATTCTTGTGGATCGTGAAGGAACGGTTTGGGTAAGAACGCTGGCCGGCGCTCTTCTGTTTCTACCTCGCGGTCGATCCACGTTCCAGCGCATGGAGTATGACGCCGGCGCCACCTCTGCCGCTTTTGTCCTGGCTACGGCTACGCATAATACCTTTCTCCATGAGGCCCCGGATGGCGCCATTTGGCTTTCGGACGATCACGGACTCCGGCGCGTGACCAATCCCCGGGGTGCGCCTATGCTGCAGGTGCCTCAGTCCCTGGGAAAAGAAGAAAATATTCAATTCGGAGACTTTACTTTTGCGAGCGACGGTTCTATCTGGGCGGTGAGCGATAAGGGCTTGCGGCGTTTTGACCGTGTCGACCAGTGGACCAAGCCGCAGGCGACGGAAAGCGCTCCCGGCGAGAGCTTCACCACCCGCCAGGGACTCAGCTCCGATGCAGTATGGAAGGTGCTGATCGATCGCGAGGGAAGCATATGGGTCGGGACAAACTCCGGCCTCGACCGCCTTCACCGCACCGCGATCTCGACCCTGCCGCTTCCCCCCGCTCAGGAGCACGACTTCAGCATCTTAGCCGGAGATCACGGGTCTATCTGGACCGGGAACAGGAGCCTCCCTCTGACCCATGTGGCGGCCGACGGTCGCATCACCACCTTTCCCAAGACTCTCGGGACCATTTGTCTTCGACAAGACCGCGATGGAACTATCTGGTCGGCGGGTGGGGTGGACGCCCGCCTGTACCGTTCTTCAGGGGCAGGCTGGGAACCCATGCCCTATCCGGAGGAAGAATTGGGGCCGGTTATTTCTCTCGCTGTGGATCGCAATCACGAGCTATGGATCTCTACGGCTACCGGGGGAGCTTACCATTTCACCCAGGGCACGTGGCGCAGGCAGAACGAGATCCTTGGAAAAAAGCCGGGCATCCTCGGAGCAATGGCAGGAGATGAGGCGGGAAATGTCTGGTTTGGTTTCTCTAACAACCTGGTCGAATGGGATGGAAGCGGCTACCGGAGATTCTCGTTTCCCAACGGCGCTCGAGGAGTTTCGGAAACAACGATGTCGGCCAAAGGTGATCACGTCTGGCTGGGGGGCGCGGGCGGAGTAGAGCTGTTTACCAAGGGAAATTTCTACTTGGTGCGTTGGAAAAACCAGGATCTCCCTGGAAGGGTTTCCGGCGTGGTCGAGACGGAGACGGGCGATCTTTGGATGAACGGCGCTTCCGGCGTCACCCATGTTTCTGCAGGCGAGTTGGGGCGGTGGCTGCACGACCCGACCTATGCGGTATCCGCTGAACGCTTCGATGCGCTGGATGGACTTCCGGGGTTCTCAGCAGAGAGAATCCCCGAGCCCTCGCTGGCTGAAGGGCGTGATGGCAGGTTGTGGTTCGCGACCACCCGGGGCATCGCATGGCTCGACCCGCCGGCGCTGCACAAGAACCGCAACCACTTACCGCCCCCGGTGATGATCTCTTCCGTCATCGCCAACGGAAAAGCTTATCCCGGTTCGAGCGACCTGACGCTTCCGCCACACACCGACCGGCTGGAAATTAACTACACCGCCCTCAGCCTCGCCATTCCCGAGCGGGTGATGTTTCGTTACAAGCTGGAGGGCGTGGATTCAGAATGGCAAAATGCCGGCACCCGGAGGCAAGCGTTCTACACCCAGCTGCCAGCGGGAAACTATCGCTTTCGCGTGATCGCGTGCAACAACGATGGGGTATGGAATGAGACTGGGGCCACTCTTGGCGTGGTCATCAAACCTGCTTTCTATAAGACCTGGTTGTTCGTGGGGCTGGCGGTGCTTGCCGCTGCCGCCCTGCTGGGATGGGTGATTCGGCTCCGCATCGGCAGCATCGCGCGGCAGCTTCAGGAGCGGCTTGCGGAACGAGTGGATGAACGCGAGCGGATCGCACGGGAGCTGCATGACACATTGCTACAGAGCCTGTTCGGGCTTACGCTTCGTTTTCACACCGCTGCCAACCGGCTGCCGGCCGGCGACCCTGCGCGTGAGGCCCTCGACGACGCGTTGCAGCAATCGGACAAAGTGATGCAGGAGGGACGGGAACGGGTATTGAACCTCCGCGCACGGCATACGGAGAGCGCCAGCCTGGCGGACGCACTGGCGGAGATTGGCAAGCAGCTTCGGGCCATTCACCCGGCAAACTTCCAGATTTCCGTGCAAGGCAGGCCGCGGCGACTGGACGCAATTGTGCAGGAGGAGATTCTGCTTATCGGGCGGGAGGCGCTGACCAATGCCTTCAGCCACTCGGGTGCGCAGAATATCCTGGCGGAGCTGTCGTACGAAACCACTGCTTTGCGTGTGCGGGTTAGTGACGACGGGCGCGGCATTGATGAGGGAGTGCTGAAGGAGGGCTACCGGAAGGGTCACTGGGGCCTGCCGGGTATGCGGGAGCGTGCCAACAAAATGCGTGGCGAGCTGCGCGTGGGCTCCAGGAATGGCGGGACGCAGATCGATCTGCAGGTGCCGGCGGCTGTCGTTTATCGCGCTGAGAAAACGAGAGGGCCCTGGCCGTGGAATCCATTTCGAAAGAAGGGGCAGCAGAAGGACGACTTTGCTGCGGATTAAATGAAGCCGGCGAGACCGAACCGCTCGCGAATTTCATAGCGGGAGCCGCCTCGTCCCAGGACGCTTTCGTAAAGAACGAATTCGTTCGCGACAAAGTTGCTAAAGTTTGGCTCTCGATGGATCTTGCTCTTGAGTTCCCCGAGCCCGCGTGCGCCTTTGCGTTTACTACGGGCCAGCGTGATGTGGGGATGATAGGGACGAGTCTCGGGAATGAACCCGCAGAGTCCGGTAGCAGCGGTGACGCTTTGTTGAAGCGCCTTCAGTTCGGGAGTGAGTGAAACCGCGGCAAAGAAAACCCCAGCGCTCTCAAAGAATCCCAGACCCTCCAGTTGAATAGAAACGGACGGCGAACGCAGCTCGCGAAGGCGACCAACTATACAGTCATATTGCGGGGTGTAGCCCAGGAATTGCAGAGTAATGTGCCATGATTCCGGAGCGGACCAGCGCAGTCCGTCCGTACCCGATTGAAGCTGCATCCATATCCCAGACAGTTCGTCCTTCACCGCAGCCGCGAGTGGAATCCCAACAAAAAGCCGCATATTAGTCCGCGCAATGCAACATCTGACAGAGCCTATCGAGGAATGGCGCCTGGCTTTTCAAAATACGTCCTCGCGCGTCGCCAATGGAAAACCAACCTCCACGATCCACCTCGGGAATCTCGATCATGCGGCGGGAGCGCGGCGGCCATTCTATTTGACAGCGATTGCTAACCAGCTCGCCCGGATCGCAATCGCCCTCAAATGCCCACGCAACGACAACCTTGCCCCCCGATTGCTGCACGGTGCCGAGCTCGAGAAAGGTCCCCTGCGCAGCAAAGCCCGTCTCTTCCTGGAATTCACGCCTCGCAGCTTCGAGGGGAGCCTCGCCGTCTACATACTCCCCTTTCGAAATGGACCATGCACCCATATCTTTTTTAGCCCAGAAAGGACCGCCTGGATGCACCAGGAAAACCTCCAGATCGTGACTGCGAAATCGATACATCAGCAGACCTGCGCTGCGTTTTGCCATGGAGAAGCGACGGAATAAACAGTCCCGCTGTTTATGTTAGATCAAGTATCTGCCGTCACTCATAGCGCAGGGTCGAAAGCGGATCGATGGCGCTGGCTCGTCGCGCAGGTACCAGGCTTGAAACGACGGCTACTGCACTCAGAAGGGCGATCGCTGCCCCATAGGTCGATGGATCCGTCGCCTGCAAACCGAATAGCTGCGCCGCTACAAACCGGCTTAGCGCGAGGGAACAGCCGATGCCTGCGACCACTCCCAGGGCGAGCATTGCCAAGGCCTCGCGCATCACCATCCAGACAACAGAAGCAGGCTGCTCGCCGAGGGCCATCCGCAGGCCAATCTCCTGGTTCCGCCGGGAAACGGTGTAACTCATGATGCCGTAAATTCCGATGCTGGCAAGGACCAGGGCGAGAAGGCCAAAGCCAGCGGTCAAACTGGCAAAGATGCGTTCCGCGGACAGGCTGGCCGCAACCTGATCCGTCATGGTGCGTACATCGATCATCGGAAGCTCACGATCCAGGGATTCGACCGATGCGCGCACTTGGCTCAGGACGCTGCCGGGCTCGGCTGCAGTATGCACCTCGACTACCATGTGACTGGCATTAGGCTGCTGCTGGTAGAGCAAATAAAAGAGGGGCGGGGTCTCGGTGCGCAGATCGGCGTAACGGGTATCGGCTGCGATGCCGATGATCCGAATCGGTCCATTAGCGTCGTCGGACTCCGCTTCGAATATCTGACCGATCGGATTCTGCCTGGGGAAGAATTTTCGTGCGAGAGCCTGATTCACCACGGCGACAGTTGGGGAGGCAGACGTGTCGTGCGCGCTGAAAGGCCTGCCCTGGAGAAGGGGAATCCCCATAGTGCGAAAAAAATCTGTCCCGACACTGTTGATCTGTACCTGTTGTTCTGCCGCTTGCGGAGAGCGCCCTGGCAGACGAAAGGTTGTACCCGAACCGCCGTCGCCGATGATGGCGATATTGCTCATGGAGACGGATCGAACACCCGGTATCGCGGCAATTTTCTCCTCCAGCCGCTGGTAAAGCGTGGTCATCCGCGCATCGGAATAGCGAGTGCGTGGCGGATCGATCTCAAAGAGAAGAAGCTGATCCGTGCGGAAGCCAAGCCTCGTCCGGTTGAGGTTAACCAGTGTTTGCACGAAAAGCCCTGCACCAATCAACAGAATTGTGGAGAGCGCAATTTGCGTGATTACCAGGCCTTTGCCTAGCCATACCTTGTTCCGGCCGGCGGTCGAGTTTCCTGCATCTTTCAACGAACGGTTGAGGTTCGTTTGCATGGCCTGCCATGCGGGTGTAATGCCAAACAGAAGACCGGTGGTGAGCGAAATGCTCGCGGTAAAGGCCAACACTTGCCAGTCGAAATGAACCTCTATCGTGGGCCCGCCGGAGTAGGTAGCAAGCAAACCAGGAATAGCGTTACGCGCAAGAAATCCGAGCGCGAGACCGGCCGCACCACCGAGGCTCGAAAGCAGCAGGCTCTCGGTAAGCACCTGACGCAAAATCTGCGTTCTCGAGGCTCCGAGAGCCAGCCGGGTACTGATTTCCCGCTGGCGGCTTGCACCGCGCGCGAGCAACAGATTGGCCAGATTCACGCAGGCCAACAGCAACACCAGGCCGGCCAGCGCGAGGAGGAGATACGACGGATTGGTGAACTGCCCGCGGAGATCGTCCAATCCACGGTCGCCTGGATCCAGCCGCAAACCAAGCTGATCGATTCCTTTTGGCTTGGGTAGCGTATCCATCGCGGTCCGGCGCAAGATGAGATTGAGTGCAGCCTGGGTGCGCGCCTCTGGTACATCCGGCCGCAGACGGGCGATGATACTTATCCACCACGCTTGTGGATTGCTGAGCAGAGAAGTGTCACCAGATTTCCCCAACTGGGCTCGCGGCGCAATCACGGGCTGCATGGTGAGCGGCGCATACACCTGGGCGACGTTGCCCATCTGCAAACCGGTGAACTGACCAGGGACGACGCCCACGATGGCCAGGGGAACCCCGTTGAGAACGATGGATTTGCCGAGCACCGAACGAGAGCTACCAAATCGCGTTGCCCAATATCCTTCGCCAATCACTACCACTGGGCCCTTGCCTGGCCCGGCATCGTCCGCGGAGTTCAACACCCGGCCCAGAATGGGCTCTATCCCGAGGGCGCCGAAAGCGTCTCCACTTATCATCTCCCCGTTGACCAGCTCAGGGTGCCCATCGACGCTCGCCGTCATCTTGATGTCTTTGAAAGCGATGAGGTCCCGAAAGACATCTGTCTGTTTGCGCATCTCATCGAAAACCACATAGGAGAAGGCGTTACTGGCCAGGCCGCCGCTATCGGTGGACCACACATCGCCCCACACCTGCGGTACGGGCTGCTCGTGACCACTAACCCAGGTCAACATGCGCAGTTGATGCGGATTGCTGACCGGGAGGGCGTCGAGCAGCACTCGCTTCGCAGCGCTAAAGATCACTGTGTTGGCACCGATGCCTAGCGCCAGGGATGATATGGCGATCGCCGTAAACATCGGGTTGCGCGCCAGCTGGCGCGCCCCGAATTGCACATCCCGGCGAAAAGTAGAAAGCGAGAGAAAGCTACGCGCTTCGTAATGCCGCTGGCGCAACAAGGAGGAATTGCCAAATTGACGGCGGGCCGTCTGGGAGGCTTTTTCCATGGACATGCCCCGGCGAAGATAACGCTCGGTGAGCAGCTGTAGATGCTCCTGCAACTCATCGTCAAACTCGCTATGGATCCGGCGTTGCGTAAACAAGGTCTTGAATTTTGCAACCAGGATGCGCAGCCGGCCGCCGGTGCTCATCCTTGCCTTTCAAGCCGTAAGACACGGCCAATCACGCCCGATATGCGCTCCCAGTTCTCGCTTTCCACCGCCAGCTGCTTCAGGCCACGCCTGGTGATGGAGTAAAACCTGGCCTTGCGGTTGTTCTCTGAGGTCCCCCACTCGGATGCGATCCAGCCCTGTTGCTGCAGGCGAAGCAAGGACGTATAAACGGTGCCTTCATTCAGCTGCAGCACATCTTCGCTCAACTGCTCGATACGCCGGGCAACCCCAAAGCCGTGCAAGGGCCCCAGTGCATGCAGGGTCTTAAGTACCATGAGATCCAGCGTTCCCTGCAAAACCTCCGATTTATTGGCGCCCATGGCCGCTCCTTTGGATACACCAAAGAAGCTACCACGGTCTCCTTTGCGATGTCCATAGGAGTGGGGCAAAGTCAGCGGGAGCGATTGTTGGGACGGGCTACGCGATACATCTCAGCCGCGATGCGATCGAACAGAGCGAAGCGATCGTCTCCGTCACGGTAGACATCAAAGTGGGAACGCCCAAGGAGGAAGGTGAAGTGCGCATGGCCGCCAAGGTGGTCGAGCGTGGACTGCAGACTGTGGGCGGCTCCATCCAGGTAAAAGGTGTCGTCTGTGCCGACGATGAGGTGGATCTTTCCCTGCAGATCAGGGCCGATGGTTTTCCAGTCGTTGTTTAGTCTCTGCACGATGTCGTAGTGTGCGCGCCAATAGGCCGCAACGGTTGGATCGATTTCACCGGTCACGCGATCGAAAAGAGGCGCCGGCCGGCCATCCGGACCACGCGGGGAGAAGACCCATTCAAAGGACGCGAGTTGGCCGCCATACGGCCCAACGACGGCCTCAAGCTGGGCCAACTGCTGCATCGTGGCACGAGGCTGGCCGTGCTCCCGAATCATCGGGCTTGGGGTGCCGTCAGGACTGCGGTACATGTTTGCATGGGTGGCGTAGATATCGACCGTACTGAAGAAATGGAAATCGCTGGGATCGGGCGAGGTCGACCACGTGCCTCCGAAGATTTTCGGATAGCGGGTTTGCAGCCACAGCGTCGCCCAGCCTCCCGAGGAATGTCCCTGCAGGAAGCGTCCCGAAGGACGCGCATCCATTCGGTATTGATGTTCAATAGTGGGGATAAGCTCCGTGGTGAGAGCTGCTCCCCAGGGCCCATTGTTCACCGAGTCCGCGAACTCATGGGTACCGGTCGGGCTGCTTTCATCGAGCAACACCCAGATCATCTCCGGCATGCGACCCTGCTTCATGCGGTCGTAGAGAATGGGTGCGTAGCGCTCTCGCAGGCCTGGGAGAGTGCCCCCGAAGCCGTGGGTGAAATACACCGTCGGATAGTGGTCCCCCGGATGAGCCGCGTACCCTGGCGGCAACAATACCCATCCGCGCATGTGAATCTCGCGTCCCCAATAGCGGGTAAGCACAGGGCTAATCATGTCCAGGGGCTTCAGTGACGAATCCACGTCCGGCCTTTGCGCTAACGGATTGGGCGGTTCCGGAACCGTTTGGGAGAGGGTTACAGCTGGAGCCGCGCCCAGCGGCACGTTCACAGTCACCGGCGCGCTGACGATGTCACCGGCGACGCGGCCTTGATAGTTGTAGTTGTGAAAGACATCGAGGACGGCCTGCAAGCGATAGCTGCCCGCAGGCGCCCTGGAGAGCGGCCCGGGAAAGACGATGTCATCCGCGTCGATATCAACGGAGTCTCCAGGAGCCAGATGCGGGACTTCTTTGGCGGCGACGTAGACGCTCGCCGGCGACATCTCGTTCATGTCAACGGATTTCGCATCGCTTGTGTTGGGCGCGATAAACAGCAGAAGACGCCCGGAAACCGTGACGGCAAAACTATGGTCGAGCGACACACGAATGAAGTCGTGTCCGGCGGTTTCGCCCGCGGTCTGTGCGGACGTGGTAACTGTAGCGGAAGCAAATGCCAACAGCAGGCAGGATGCTATACGGGAATGCCAGTCCTTGTGGATTCTCAATTGTGTAGGTAGCCCTTTCTCGGCGATGCGCGCGCTGAATCTGCAAAAGGCCTCTTCCCGCGGAGAAGAAGCGTTGGAAAGGCTGCGCCCCGTCTTTTTCGGCCCATGTACGCTGGGGCGAACATGGGGCACCCGTCCAGCACCCGTCCTGTACCCGTCCAAGGGAGGTGGGCTTCGTGTTTGCTCTTAAAACTCGATGCGTGCGGCAAACTGAAAGGCCCTCGGTCCGCCGGAGCCGAAGAAACCGCCTGCCGTGCTGACAGCCGAATAGAAGTTGGTCTGGACCGTTTGTGCGGGCTCGCCGTTCTGTGCCGCCTGGTAGGGGCCGATCGAGATATTACTCCGGCACAATTAGCATTCCTTGACCCGCGAATATTGGTCTCGTTGAACATGTTAAAGCCTTCGCCGATCAGGCTGACTGAGGCACGCTCGCCCAGGCGGAAGTCCTTTTTCAGCCGCAGATCAAGGGAGCTAAATGGACTGTAGAAATTGATGCCCGCGGGTACGCTCTGCAATGTGCCGCCGAGGCACGGGTATGCAGCGGGGCAAGGCGGTAACGCATTCCAGCGGTCGATTGCGGCATTCAGCTTACTAGTATTTTTGACCTCGCGGCCAATCGCGTTACGCGGCAGCAACGGCAGACGAGAGCCGCTCGCGCCGTTAATGTTGCCTGTTCCGGGTAGGAAGGTGTCCCCGGCAACCCCTGAGCCAAAGGTATAAATCGGGGCCAGTGAAAACCGCCACGGCAGCTGGGCTTCTCCGTACAAAGTGAGGCGATGGCGTTCGTCGCTCACGGCGTAGCCTTTTTCCAGACGCAGGTTATCGATGCCCTCTACCTGGGGGTGCGGGGCAAATCTACATAACGCCAGCGATATTGTCTTCAGCCCGCAGGTGGGTAGCAAAGCCAACCTCTCGATGGAGGCGCCAGTGGGAAAGGCAACGTAGGATAGTCGCCACATGCAACAGCAAAAAGGGCAGGAACAACGTCAGCTAGGTCTGCCGGCAGCCATCGCTGTAGTTACGGGAGAGTCGATTGCCCTGGGGATTTTTCTTACTCCCGCGGCCATGGCCAAGTCGTTAGGATCGCCGTTGCTGCTTGGCTTGGTCTGGCTCGGCATTGCGTTGATGGCCATGTGTGGCGCGCTCTCTTATTCCGCGCTGGCAATTCGCTTCCCCGAATCCGGAGGAGAGTACGTCTATCTGCGGGCCGGCTATGGAGAGCAAGTTTCCTTCCTCTATGGCTGGACGAGTTCCATCGTCATGTACCCCGGAGTGGCCGCTGCGCTGGCCGTGGGTGCCGCGCCGTATGTGGCCCAGCTGCTACCTCCGGGCGCGCCCCACGGCACGCCGGGACAGGCGGGCCGGGTGGGTCTGGCTGCTGTTCCTGCCCTGCTTCTTTGCCTATTCGGGGTGATTAATTTCATCGGTACTCGCTTCAGCGCAGCAGTTATGTCGTTCGTTAATGGTTTCAAGCTCCTGATCCTGTTCGCGCTGGTTGGCTGGGCAGTTGCTTCGGGTCACGCCCATGTGTCGAACCTACTGCCCCTGGGGGTACGCCGCCCCGGCTCGGACGCGCTCTTTCCGGCGATAGCGGGGGGTGTGATGAGCGCCTTCTTCAACTTCGGTGGCTGGTGGGAGGCGAGCAAGATAGCGGGGGAAATCCGCAATCCGAAGCGGACATTACCTCTGGCGTTTGTAGGTGGCGTCACCATCGTCACGGTTATTTATCTACTTATCAGCGCTACGTTCCTCGCGGTACTGCCGATTGACCGAGTCACGTCGAATACCGCTTTTGTCGCCCAGTTCGGTGGGGTGCTGTTTGGGACAGCGGGCGCACGTGTCCTATCCGCCTGTGTGCTGGTATGCGTCTGCGGCGGTATAGCCGCCATCACCATGGCAGCACCCCGCGTCTGCTATGCCATGGCGCAATCGGGCGGCTTCTTTTCAGTATTCGGAAGACTGCACCCCCGGTTTGGCACACCGGCAAATGCCATCGTTCTGCAGACCGGGCTTGCGCTCGCGGTGCTTTTTCTTGGCGCCTTCGACCGGGTGCTGTCCTATATCATCTTTTCAGCGGTGATTTTCCTCGCGCTTGCCGGTTCCACGCTTTTCAGATTAAGCGAGCCGGTTCGAGGCTGGTGGTTTCCAGCCGCCCCGCTGGCGTTCATTGTCTTGTCGACGCTGATCGCCTTACTTATCCTGCTGCACGATCCCGTACCGGCCCTGATTGGGGTGGTCATTGTGCTCTGCGGCATACCTTTCCGTAGATTTCTTCTTACCCGTCAAGCCTCAATGAGCGTGGCCCAGGCCCCATAATGGATAAATGCCAAATCTCATCCGGCTGCTAATGCTGGGGCTATGCGTCTGTCCTTTGTTAGCCCAATCCCCGTCCGCCGGCTTCGCACTGCGCGGCACCCTGGTCACGCCCGGCGGCATCGTCGAGAACGGGACCGTCCTGGTTCAGCAAAACAAGATCACAGCTGTCGGGACCAAGGTGAAGCTGCCGGCAAATACGACCGTGATCGACACCAATGGGGTCATCGCGCCCGGCCTTATCGACCTGCACAACCATCTCACCTACAATGTGTTTCCTCGCTGGCATCCGGTCAAAGAGTTCGGCAACCGCTACGACTGGCAGCAGAAACCGATCTATCAGATCTTGCTAGACTCCCCGTATAAGGCGATGGTGGCCGACGGCCTCGAATGCGAGATGGAGCGCTACGCTGAAGTCAAAGCCATCTCCGAAGGCGAGACCGCCGCGGTCGGCAGCCTGGCCAACGCCTGCAGCACCGGGCTCGCGCATAACCTCGATACCGAAGACGAGTGGCATGTTGCGTACAACGTATTTCCGCTACAGATGACTGAGAGCGACCTCACTCCCATTCGCCAGAAGCTCGGAAGCCATCAACTCCACGCGTTTCTGATTCATCTCAGCGAAGGCGGTCACGAGGATGCATCTGCCGCGCGAGAATTCGAGATGCTGAAGGGCCGCGGGTTGCTGGTTCCGGGGGTCTCGCTGATCCATGGGATTGCGCTGCAATCTGCCAACTACGTAGAGATGGCCGCTCACGGAGTCAACCTGATTTGGTCGCCCCGCAGCAATCTGGAGCTTTACGGCAGTACCGCCGATGTCGCCGCCGCCAAGACCGCACACGTTAAGATTGCGCTAGCGCCGGACTGGAGCCCCACCGGCAGCGACGGCCTGCTGGCGGAATTGAACTTTGCCGCGGCCTGGAACGATACTCAGACGCCCCATCTGTTCACCGATCGCGAGCTGGTAGCTATGGCTACTTCCACTCCTGCCGACCTGATTGGGGCGAGCGATCGTCTGGGTGCGCTCGAACCTGGTCACGATGCCGATGTGTTGGTGATTAAGCCGGAAGGCGATGCTCAAAAACACGACGCTTACTGGACGCTGACCCACGCAACCGCCGCACAGGTCATGCTGGTGATGGTGGGGGGAGAGCCTCTCTATGGCGATCCTGAAGTGCTGGAAAAGACGGGACCCTCGCGCCCCTCGGAGAAAATCGAGGTTTGCGGCAGCAGCAAAACGCTGCTGTTCACCGGCCTGCACGGGCAGGTGGACGCCGCCGACGAAACCTGGGCACACACCTCGGCCACGCTGCAAACTGCGCTGCGCCACTATGGCCGGAACCTTGCACCGCTGGCAGAGTGCGGCCAGTAGTCCTAGACCTGCAAGTTTTCGCCTTAACGAAAGGCAAGTTAAGGTTCGTGGTATCCCACATCTCGCGAAAAACGAGATGTGAGGCACCCGACGTTCCGCCACGGGTAGAATTCCCCGCTCGTCATAAGCGCGTGCCAATCACTTCCAAATATTCATTTTGAATGAGAGTCTTTCCGCTCCGAGCCTGGTTATGTTCTGACCATAACTTCTCCAGATCGTCTCGGTACTCGATCTGGCGGCCTTCGTCCAATCGCGAAAAGGCAACCTTGGTGGGTCCGAAGTAGTCGCGAAAGAATTGCACCGCGGCGCGGGGAGGCAATGGATAGTCGAATACGATTGTGCGGCGTCGAGTGGTTTCTACTCGCACGCCGTTGGAGGTTAGACGTAGCCGGGCCACGGCCTCATCCCCCCAGAGCGTGGGCGCAGGGAGTTCCACTGGAGGCGGCAGGTAACGGTTGGTTAGGCGAAACATCTTTCCTACGAAACCCTCCGGAGTCCAGTTGGCCATGGCGATTTTCCCGCCGTGCCGGCAGACCCGGGCGAGTTCAGACGCGACTAGTTCCGGATCTGGCGCGAACATCGCGCCAAACATGCTCATAACCACATCGAACATGGCATCGGAAAAGGGCAGCTGCTCCGCGTCGCCTTCTTCAAAAGTTATCTGAAGACCCTCTGCTGCGGCTCTTTGGCGCGCTTGACTCAGGAGGTTGGTTGCGATGTCGACACCTGTGACCTGCGCAGCCTTGCGGGCCGCAGGTATGGCCAGGTTGCCGGTACCGCAGGCGACGTCGAGCACGCGCATTCCCGTTGCGATGCCAAGGACGTCGACAAAACGCTCAGCATCTTTGGCACTATGTTCCGCAATCTTGCCGAAGTCGCCGGCCATCCAAGTGGCACGCATTTTCTCCTTCAGCGGTTCCAACTCAGGCCTCCCCTATGCACTCTTTCCACAGATCCGGGCGTATCCGTTGAAACCCGGCGATCAGGTCGATACATTCCTGGGAGTGTAGATCGACAATATCGATGCCCTGCTCCTTAAGCCAATGCATGCCGCCCTGGGCATTCACGCTATCGCCCACGATCACCTGGCGGAAGCGGAATTGATAAATGAGGCCGCTGCAGTACCAGCACGGGGCTAGCGTGGTGACCAGGATTGTATCGTGCCAGGTCGGGCGGCGCCCTGCCGCGCGAAAGGCGTCGGTTTCGCCATGAAGTGAGCCGTTGCCTTGTTGCACCAGGCGGTTGTGCCCCACGCCGAGCAAGGTGCCGTCGGTGCGGAAGATCGCTCCGCCAACCGGCACACCGCCCTCGGCAAAGCCAATGCGGGCTTGTTCCAACGCGATGGCTAACATGCCATGGGCATCCAGAGTCGATCCAACGACAGGTTCCATGCTCGCAGCCTAACACCTGCGAAGCACCTAGTGGGCCACGACCTTCTCACCCCCGCGGGGATCGTTTTTCTTCAACACGAACGTCAGGAAAAACATGGCGGCGGCGGCCAACGTCAGAAGCCAGAAAGTGTCGATGTACGACAACGTGGAGGCCTGTAGCTGCAGATTTTGATAGACACGTCCATAAGCGCCGTTGAGCGCGTCATGTTCGCTCATACCGCCTTGTTGCAGTCGTTGGGCGAGGCCGTTGAGGGTTCCGCGAAGAACCGGGTTCCCGGCCGTAATGTTGCTGCCCAGCCTTTCCTGATGAAATTGATCGCGCCGCGCAAGCACCGTCGTTACCACCGAAGTTCCCACGCTGGCGCCGATATTTCGCATAAAATTCACTAGCCCGGCAACGGCATTGTTCTTGTCCTTGGGCATGCCGTAATAAGCAGCCGCGGTAGTGGGGATGAAGACCAGGCCCAAGGGGGCATATTGCGCGATGCGCAGCACCGTCGCCGAGTTGAAACTGATCAGCAGATCGATGCGCCGGGTCGATAAGAACATGCTGAAGGTCAGCAGAAGCCAACCTGCCGCGATCAGATAACGACCCTGGAATCGACCGGCCAGCATGCCAATGAAAGGCAATGCCCCCAGCAAAACAAAGCCCGCGGCGGAAAGAACCATACCCGCGGACTCCGCGGTGTATCCCATGTTGACCTGGAGAAACTGGGGCACCAATACTGTGGTCGCAAACGACATACCGCCAACCACGAACATCATCATGCTCGAAGTAGCGAAGTTGAAATTCCCGAACAGCCTGACATCGACAATGGGGCTCTTTTGGTAGAGCTCCCAAACTACCAGTATGGTTAGGCACACACTCGCAATCACGATCAAGGTGACAATAAAGTTCGAGCCTAACCAGTCATCTTCCTGCCCCTTGTCCAGCAGGATCTGCAGAGCCCCAACCCCCAGGGCCAGCAACGAGAAGCCGACGTAATCGAGTTTTACCCGCCTGCCCAAAGCGCGCGCCCGGGTCAAATAGGGTGGATCCTCAACCAGCGTATAGACAAGAAAGACGGCCAGAATGCCCACCGGCAGGTTCATCAGGAAAATCCACCGCCAGGTGTAGTTGTCCGTGATCCAACCACCGAGGGTGGGACCGATTGAGGGCGCGAAGATAGCGGTGACGCCATACAGGGAAAAAGCGAGCCCGCGGAGACGCGGCGGAAAAGTGTCCGCCAGGATTGCCTGCGCCATGGGCTGCAGGCCGCCCCCGCCGGCCCCCTGTATCACACGTGCAACCAGAAGAATCCCCAAGCTGGGCGCGATGCCACAAGCGAGGGAGCTGACGGTGAAGATGACGATGCAGGTCATGAAGAAGCGTTTACGCCCGAACACGCTTACCAGCCAGCCACTAATGGGCAAGACAATGGCATTCGAAACCAGGTAGGAGGTGAGTACCCAGGTGCTCTGGTCCTGGCTGGCGCCAAGGTTGCCGGCGATGTGGGGCAGGGCTACGTTGGCGATGCTGGTATCGAGTACTTCCATGAAGGCTGCCAGCGAAACCACGAAGGCAATCAGCCAGGGATTTGTCTTTGGCTTCCAGTCATGATCTGCCTGAGTTAGCGTGGCGGAGGCGGCGCTCATTCCATCCCTTGGCGAAGGCGTTGTGCAGGAGTGCGGTAAGAAATCAGGATTCCCGGTTTCGACTAGATCAGCCTATAGGGGATGCGCGGAGCGGGAGAGTTGATTCGAATTCTGCTGGAGTCAGTAGGAAGCCATTCCGACTGCTGGAATTGACATGGCGGAATCTCCTTTTTACGATGGTCGTGTTGTTGTTTTTCATAGAGTTCCTCTGCGAATGCTTCGAGGATCTCTAAAGCCGGGTTGCCGGCAAAATTCTGCCAACCATGATCATAGTCAAAGACGTCACAAAAAAGTACGCGCGCGCAGTTGCCGTTGATCAAATCTCCTTCTCTGTGGCCAAGGGCCAGATCGTTGGATTTCTGGGGCCCAATGGCGCCGGAAAAACAACGACGATGCGCATACTCACCTGCTTTCTATCGCCCTCGGCCGGCACGGCCTCAATTGCAGGCTTCGATGTTCTGGAACAACCCTTCGAAGTCAAGAAGCGGATTGGATATCTTCCCGAAAGTCCGCCCCTCTACCCTGAAATGGAGACAACAGAATATCTGCGCTTCGTGGGCAAGCTGAAGGGCCTTTCGGGGGCTGAGCTTGAAAAGCGGGTCGACTATGTATGTGAGCGCTGCTTCGTCACAGATGTCAGAACCAAGCTTTTGGGCAAGCTCTCTAAAGGTTATCGGCAAAGGGTAGGTCTGGCACAGGCCATCATTCACAATCCCGACGTGTTGATTCTTGACGAACCCACGGCGGGCCTCGATCCGAAACAAATCAACGAAACCCGCGACCTGATCAAGGGCCTGGCCGGCGACCATACCATCCTTCTCAGCACTCATATCCTTCCCGAGGTCGAACAGACTTGCGAGCAAGTGCTGATTATCAACAAGGGCAAGCTGGTGGCGACCGATTCAGTACGCAACCTGCAGGCGCGGGCGCGCGATGCCGAATCGCTGGTGCTCGAAGTCGCCGTCCGCGACGGCCAGCTCGACCCCCTGACGGTGCAGCAGAAACTCGAGGCGATTCCAGGCGTTAGCCGTGTGCTGTGTACCGACGGCAAAGGTACGGGCCTGATCTTTGAAGTGCAAAGCCAGAAGGGACAACTGGTCCGGGGTGATCTGGCGCGCGCTGTCGTGGCTTCGGGTTGGGAT
This sequence comes from uncultured Acidobacteriaceae bacterium, assembly GCA_963717225.1. Lineage (GTDB taxonomy): Bacteria > Acidobacteriota > Terriglobia > Terriglobales > Acidobacteriaceae > PALSA-350. Next base: position 20,270 of record CAVQWB010000024.1, read on the forward strand.
CTCACTGAACTTCGTCCTGCTGCCAGAAGCCTGGAGGAGATCTTCCTTCAGCTCACCGGAGGCGAGGCTCCGCAACCATGAGAAACACGTGGACCATCTGCAGCAAAGAGCTCCGGAGTTATTTTGTATCGCCCATCGCCTATCTGCTGTTGACTATGTTCGGTTTGATCTTCGGCTTCTTCTTCTGGAACGCCCTTGGCTATTTCGTGATCGAGGGGATGGAGATGCAGCTGCGCGGCCAGGCTTTTCCCATGAACATCAACGAGCAAATCATCCGGCCGCTGCTTTCGAACGTGAGTGTGGTGGGACTTTTCTTTATTCCCATGATCACCATGCGCCTCTTTGCCGAGGAAAAGCGTTCCGGAACGATCGAATTGCTGGCCACTTCCCCGATCCGCGACGTCGAGGTCATCGTGGGAAAATGGCTGGCGGCGATGATTCTGTACGCGTGCCTACTGCTCTTTACCGCCATCAACTTTGCCTTTCTCTTCCACTACGGGAAGCCCGATTGGAAGCCGCTGGCGGTCGGCTACCTCGGCTTGCTGTTACAGGCGGGCACGTTGCTTGCACTGGGAACGTTCATCTCGACCTTAACCAAAAATCAGATTATTGCCGGAGCTGCCACCTTTGGCGTTTGCCTCTTGCTTTGGGTGCTGGAGTGGACGAGTGGCTATGAGTCCGCAACCTGGGCTACGGTGCTCGCCTATCTCTCGGTCATTACCCACTTCGAATCCTTCGCCAAAGGAGTCATCGAGGTGAAAGACGTGATCTTTTATCTCACCGGCATCTTTTTGGGGCTTTTTTTCACTGCGCGCTCGATGGAATCCCTGCGCTGGAGGTCGTAGATGGCGAATCAGTGGATAAGAGCGAGGCAGACGAAATATGGAGCCTACGCGGCAATTTACATCCTGGTGGTCATCGCCATCGTGGTGGTGGCGAATATGCTGGCCAGCCGGTACAACAAGTCTTTCGATACTACTTCGAACAAACGGTACAGCCTGTCCGATCAGACGAAAAAGATCGTAGGCGGGCTCACGCAAAATGCCAACATCACTTATTTCAACCAGAGCACACGGTTCCAGCAGGGGAAAGACCTGTTAGACCAGTATGCGAGCCTCTCGCCCAAGGTACACATCAGGTATGTCGATCCTGACAAGAACCCAGAGCTGGCGCGCGCAGCTGGAATCCGGGATTTCGGCACAGCCGTGGTGCAGATCGGCGATAAGAAAGAGACCGCCAAGAGCATGACGGAAGAAGGGATCACCGGTGCCTTCATCCGCGATATGAAAGGCACGACGCGCACCGTATGTTTCGTCACCGGCAGCGGAGAGCATGCCATTGACGACACCGAGCGCGAAGGCTTGTCACAATTCAAGGATCTGTTAGCCAAGGATGAGTATCAGTCCAAAAGCATCGACCTGCTGCAAAAGGCTGAGGTACCGGCCGACTGCACGACCCTGGTGGTGGCTGGCCCCACGCACGATTACCAGCAACCGCAGGTGGATGCCATCAAGGGTTATGTCGAAAATGGTGGACGCGGGTTCTTTATGCTCGATCCGCCCATTCAATTCGGGCGTTCTGAGATTGCGGCAAACGATGCCCTGACCAACCTGCTGCAGAGTTGGGGCGTGACCCTGGACAAAGATATGATTCTCGATCTGAACCCTGTGGGCCAACTTGCCGGGCTTGGGCCCCAGGTGGCGCTCGTGACCACCTACGCGTCTCAGCCGATCGTAGCGCAGATGCGCGGGAGTGCCGTCGGCTTCCCTCTGTCGCGCTCGATGGAGATAAAAAGCACCGACAAGACGAGTGTCGAGAAACTATTCGATTCGTCCAGCAGTAGTCTGGCCACCTTTAACCTTAGTTCCCCCGAGGTTAGCGTTGCTGACCCCAAGAATCGCAAAGGGCCGCTCACCATTGCGGCGGCGGGTAGTTATAACACCGGCAAGCAAAACTCCCAGGGCCGCTTCGTAGTGACCGGGAGCTCCTCCTGGGCTGCTAACCGCTTCCTTGGCTTCAACGGAAACGGTGATCTGGCATTAAATTCCGTGAATTGGCTGTCGTCGGACGAGGATCTGATTTCCATCCGGCCCAAGCCGCAGGATGACCGCCGCATTACGATGACGAGGGCCCAATTGGTTCTGGTGCGAGCAACCAGCCAGTTCGTGTTGCCTCTGCTGGTAGTGATTGCCGGAACGCTGGTGTGGTGGAAGAGAAGATAAGGGCTTCGTTTGCCTATGAATTTCCGTGGTCTGATCGTTGCAGTTGTGATTCTCGCCACACTCGGGGGCGTTCTTTACTGGTCGCAGCACCGCAAGCCGGCTGAGGAAGCGGGCGCCGGGACTTCCCCCAATGCCGCACCCGTGATCGTCAAAATCGAACCGGCAAACGTAACTGAGCTGGTTATTAAACAGAAGGAACCGGTCGCGCTCAAGAAGACTGCGGCCGGTCTGTGGCAGATTACCGAACCAAGACCTTACCCAGCCGATCAGGAGGCGGTCGCAGGCGTGCTCTCGACGCTTTCGGCGCTGAATGCCGATCGGGTGATTGAAGACAAAGCCTCAAATCGCAAGCAATACGGTCTCGACCCGGCCCGAGTCGAGCTGGATATTCTCGGCAAGGACAATGCCATGCGGCAATTGCTACTGGGCGACGACACGCCCGCCGGTGGCGATGTCTACGCCGCGCTAGCCAGTGATCCCAGGGTTTTCACTATCGCGAGCTATAACAAAAGCAGCCTGGCAAAAAGCCTGAATGATCTGCGGGACAAAAGCCTGCTAACCTTGAACGCTGACAAGGTAAGCCGGGTCGAGGTACTCAAGAAGGGTGCAGATCTGGAGTTTGACCGCACCAAAGACGGGTGGCAAATTCTAAAGCCCTCATCATCGCCAGCGGATAGCACCGCGGTCAATGACCTTGTCCGCGCCGCGACAACCGCGAAAATGGATCTCAGCACGAGCAATGATGCCGCAGCGGCATTTGCCCGCGCGACTCCGCTGGCGACAGCAAAGCTGACTGGCGATACCGGCGTGCAGACACTTGAAGTGCGCAAGGACAAGGACACCTACTACGCCAAGTCCAGCGTGGTTGACGGAACCTACAAAGTGGATTCGACCCTGGGGCAAGCTCTGGACAAAAAGATCGACGATTTCCGCCAAAAGAAATCCGCAACCAGTCCCGCTTCGGCTGCAAAGTGAGTGCTTACCGGCGGAAAGAGTCTCGGTTGGAGGAAAAGCCGATCCCTCAGGGGCCTGAAGCCCGTACCTCCCTCCCGTACCTCTTCTCCTTGTACATTTGACAGGTCACGGGTTCGGGCTGGTTTGGACCCGCAGATCGCCGCCCGTCATGCGTCCCGGCTTTTCTAAACCCAGCATGCCCAGCAGCGTGGGAGAAATGTCGCGCAACGAACCACCGTCGCGCAGCCGATATTTAGACGCTTGCTCGGTGACCAGAATAATCGGTACCGGGTTGGTGGTGTGCGAGGTATGCGGTCCCCCCGTACCAGGGTCGATCATCAACTCGGCATTGCCATGGTCTGCGGTGATCAGCATCGACCCACCCCGCTGCTTTAGGGTCTGATAGATACGACCCAGGCAGGCGTCAATCGTCTCCACCCCCTGAATCGTCGGCTCCAGTTTGCCCGAGTGCCCTACCATATCGGCGTTGGCAAAATTCACCACCACGAGATCGAAGGCCGGATCGCCAATCGCCTTGATCACCGCGTCGGCAATGCCCGCCGCGCTCATTTCCGGCGCCAGATCGTAGGTTGCCACCTTCTGCGACGGCACCAGCACGCGGTCTTCCCCCGCAAAGGGCTTCTCAATGCCGCCATTAAAGAAGTAAGTCACGTGGGCATACTTCTCGGTTTCGGCAATCCGCAAATTGCGGAGGTTAGCCTGGGCCAGCATGTCCGCCAGGAGATTCTCCATGGACTCGGGCAGGATCACCATGGGCAGGGAGAACTGTTTGTCGTACTGCGTCATGCACACGTAGTGCTGCTGCTTTGGCACCTCGGCCGGGGGAATTATCCGGTCCAGATCCTCTGCCCCGGGCAGTTCCTTCCCATCATTTTTCGTCAGCCCACTGTTTCGTGCCAGGACTCGCGTGATCTGGCGCACGCGGTCGGCGCGAAAGTTAAAGCAGATGCAGGCATCTCCATCACTCACCGGAGCGACCGGCTGCCCCCCTGCGTCCACCACCACGAACGGCTCTACGAACTCGTCGGTTACCCCGTTGTGATAACACTCTTTGATCCTGGCGATGGGATCGCTATATGCCCCGCCCTCCGTCTTGCCAGTCATGGCGTCAAAGGCTTTCTTCGCGCGCTCCCAACGCCGGTCCCGGTCCATGGCAAAGTAGCGGCCGCCTACGCTGGCAATCTTGCCCACTCCGATTTCATTGATCTTGCGCTGCAGCTTTTCGAGATACCCTACGCCGCTGGTGGGCAGGGTGTCGCGGCCATCGAGAAAGGCGTGGACAAAGACCCGCTCCAGACCATGCTGTTTTGCCGCCAGCAACAGGGCGTGGAGATGCTCCTGTTGAGAGTGGACGCCACCATCGGAGACCAGCCCCAGCAGATGCAGGGCGCGTCCCTTCTCACCTGCGTGTTTCAGCGCCTGCACGATCACCGGATGACGGAAGAATTCACCCGACCGAATCAGGTCATCGATGCGCGTGATATCCATGTGCACCACGCGTCCTGACCCGATGTTCAGGTGGCCCACTTCGCTGTTGCCCATCTGACCGTCGGGCAGGCCAACGAAGTGATCCGAAGCATGAAGCAAACTGTGAGGATATTCCGCTAAGAGCTTGTCGTAAGTAGGCTTGCGCGCCAGGGCTACAGCATTGGCGAAGCTATCCGCACGATAGCCCCAGCCATCCAGAATCGTGAGTACCACCGGTTTTTTCAGCGCCACCCTTACTCCCCAGCGTTGACTGCCGCGCGGCCGGGAAACTCCGCCCCTTGCCCGAGTTCCTCCTCGATGCGCAGCAACTGGTTGTACTTCGCAATGCGGTCGGTGCGCGAAGCAGAGCCGGTCTTGATCTGGCCGGCGCCGGTGGCTACCGCCAGGTCGGCAATGAAACTGTCTTCCGTTTCGCCGCTGCGATGGGAAATAACAGAGGTGTATCCATAACGGCGAGCCAGGGCGATCGCCTCGAAAGTCTCGCTGATGGTTCCGATCTGGTTCACCTTGATCAAAATGGAGTTGCCTACGTTCTCCTCAATGCCCCGCTGGAGCCGATCCGTGTTGGTAACGAACAGATCATCGCCCACCAGCTGTATTTTTTCGCCCAACTCGCTGGTGAGGAACTTCCAACCGGTCCAATCGTCTTCGGCTAATCCGTCTTCGAGCGAAATAATTGGGTACTGCCGTACCCAGTTCTCCCAGAAACGAGTCATCTCTTCGCTGGTCTTCTCGCTTTTGTCGCTCTTCTTGAAGATGTATCGCCCCTTATCCTTATCGAAAAACTCGCTGGCTGCGGGATCCAGTGCAATGGCGATTTCCTCTCCTGCCTTGTATCCCGCCAGTTCGATCGCTTCGAGGATCACTTCAATGGCTTCCACGTTGGACTTCAACGAGGGAGCAAAGCCGCCCTCATCGCCCACCGAGGTCGAGTATCCCTTCTTCTTCAACACACCTTTTAAAGTGTGAAAGACCTCGACCCCCCAACGCAGAGCATCGCCAAAACGCTCTGCGCCTGTGGGCATCACCATGAATTCCTGAAAGTCCACATTGTTGTCGGCGTGGGCTCCGCCGTTGATGATGTTCATCATCGGCACTGGCAGCACCGACGCATTCACTCCACCCAGGTAGCGATAGAGCGGAATCTCAAGCGCGTTGGCAGCGGCTCGTGCGCAGGCCATCGAAACCGCAAGGATCGCATTTGCGCCCAGCTTTCCTTTGTTCTCCGTGCCGTCCAACGCAATCATGGTGGCATCGATCAGCCGCTGGTTGGCGGCATCCATGCCAGCCAACTCGGGGGCCAGCACGCTCTCGACATTTTCTACTGCTTGCAGCACTCCCTTACCCAGGTAATGCGCCTTGTCGCCGTCGCGCAGCTCCACGGCTTCGTGCTCACCGGTAGAGGCTCCGCTGGGTACAGCCGCCCGGCCCATGGCTCCGCTCGCGAGAAGCACATCGGCTTCTACCGTGGGATTCCCCCGGGAATCCAGAATCTCGCGCGCGTGAATGGCAACAATCTCGGTCATATCACTCCTTGTAATGCGGTGTCGTAAACGGTCTTTGAGGGGGGCCCGGCGATCGACGGCAATCGCTTTTCCATCTGCCCCGGCAATGGTGTGAATGAAACTTCCCATCTTCGATCAGATCAAATTCTAACAAAGGCAGCATCAACTTCCGTGAAAGCGGGTTTGCATGCATCGCATGTTACCCCCGTGGTTCTTTCCTTTTGTTGTTAGGCCTTGCGGATGTAAGCTTGAACTAATCTGTAAGTGCAGTGTTACTACGCTTAGGTTTCAGGTTAGGGACAGCTATGAAAAAGACACGTTTTTCCTTGGCCGCCGCGGCCACCCCAGCTCTGAGTTTGGCTCTGAGTTCGCCGTTTCTGATTGCACAGCAAGCCAAACCCAGCCCTTATGAAGGCGTCTCAACGCCACCGGCAAGCGATACGATCAACACCACGGAGCAAGCTCCTGCTACTCCTCCGGCGGTAAACACGCCGCCGCACGCGCCGGCAGCAGCGCGGCCTGCACCGCCTCCAGCCACGCAAAGCAATCCCGACGCGGGGATTATCGAAACACCGCTACCCCCATCGGCAGATGACTACGCGCCTCACCGCGCAGCCGCACTGCGTGGCCGCAGCTTCGATACTCCAGCGGACAATCGCGATGACGGCATCGTTACCTATGTTGCCGGACCCGCGAATGCGTTACCTGCGGGAACCGTGTTCAAGGTTCGCATGCTGCAGGATATCGACGCGGCTTCCACGACGCCGAATACACCTTTCAAGGGCACGGTCACCGAGGATGTAATGCGCAACGGCAAAGTGATTGTCCCTGTCGGTTCCGAGTTGCACGGCAGGGTCGTATATGCAGCCGCTGGTAATCGCCTCAATGGGGGCTCTGTCATCCATCTGCGCCCCGACGAATTCGTTCTGCCTGACGGCACCCGCTACCATCTGCATGCGGAGGTCATCGATACCTTTGGCTCGAACACCAAGGCTAAGGGCGAAGGCAATATTGTCGCTAATGAGCACGGAAAACGCACCCTCGCTGAATTCGGTATGGGTGCCGGTGGTGGCGCCATTCTGGGCGCAGCCGTCGGTGGAGGGGTCGGCGCCGTGGTGGGCACGGCCGTTGGGGCCGGCGTGGTCACTGCGCACTGGCTGCGGACAAACTGGTCCGCAAATCTGCCGGCTCAATCTACGGTTGTGTTCAGCCTTACCGATCCGATGTTTCTGACTCCTGCGCAAGATCAGAAGACAGAGTTGCTGCCGCAGAGTTTTTGAGAGTGCGAAGGGGACGGCCTTCACGCCGTCCATAAGTGATTGCAAATCTGTCCGGCTTTTGTCGCTGAGGGAGCGCTTTTAGCTCCTCTCTCGCCCCTTAAGAAGATGTTTTTCGACAGAGTGCTCATGGACCTGCTGTTTATCGATTCCTAGGCAAGCTTCTCTGTCGGCACCCTCTCCAGCAGCCTTCGCCAGGTCTTCTGGTTAACCCTGTGGCTCTTTTTCAGATCTTCCAGGATGCGTTCGAAGTCCGCGTGCCCGTGCAGTCTGTTCCAGGCTGGGTTTTTTGAGAACCAGGGATAGTTTTCATTGCCCAGATAGATCGCGCGCCGCAGCCAGTGCAGGGCCTCGCTCTCATCCCCCTCTACCGCAAAGTAGGTCGCCAGGCGATAAGCCATCTCGCTATCCGCCTCAGCAGCGGACAGGGAATCTTCTTCGATCAGCGACGTGGCCCGCTCCCGCTCCCCTACCTGCACATAGCACAAAGCCAGCGTAGGGAAGGCAATGCGCATGCTCTCATCGTCATGGATCACCGCTTCCAGAATACTGATGGCCTGTTGCATATCTCCCTGGCGCATTCTCTGGTAGGCGACCGAGGTGCGCAGCAAAGGATGCCTCGGCTCGAGTGTCAGTCCCTTCTGCAGCTCTTCCTCTGCCAGTTCCAACTGGTTCTGATACTGGTACACCCGTGCGCGGTGGTTATAGATGATCGGCGCGTTTGAGGGGTTCAGTTGCAGGGAACGGTTGAACTGCTGCAGGGCTTCTTCGTACATCCCATCCAGGCGCAGAGTCTGGCCGGCTACGAGGTGCACGTTCCAGTTATTATCCGCGGTCAATAGCAGGTGCTCGATGCCATGACGCGCGCTTTCCTTCTCGCCCCGTGATAGCAGCATGTACACGCGATAAAGATTGGCCTCGATCGACCCGGGATCGATTTCGAGGGCGCGGTCGAAGCTGCGCCGCGCGGCCAGCAAATGCAATTGGCCGCCTAAGCCGTGGCGCACGTATTGCAGGTGGGTAATGCCGAGCCCGCTCCATCCCGGAGCAAACTCCGCGTCACGCGCTACCACGCTCTCGAACATCTCCCGCGCCTTGTCCAAATCGCTGCGGGCGCCGGAGCGCGACATGAATGACGACAGCAGCGCCCTGGCTTGCAGATATTCCTCCGACAAGGCTTCCGCCATTGGCGCGCTGCGGGTCGCCTCCCCGTTCTGCTGCAGCTTGCCCAGCCCCTGCAACGTCGCGAACACTTCGTTGCAAATCTCCGTCTGGACTGCGATCAGGTCGAAAGAAGGCACGCTAATGGTGCCGCCGGCGCGCACACTCTGGCCTGCCACATCCAGGAGCTGCCAGTTGAGATCGAACCCCTTTTCAGAGCGCATGAAATTACCTGCAAGCAACCACTGCACGAGCAGCTTTTTCCCCACCGACAATGGATCCATTTGCTGCACGGGCACGGGCAACTGCATTAACGAACTGGAAGGCCGCACCACCAGCGAAGACATGCGGGCCAGCCGGGCGGCAATCGCGTCCGCCAGCGCATAGCCGTAGAGCGGCGACTCACCCGTCTGTCCGAAATTCTGGAAGGGGAGAACGAGAATGGTATTTTGCTTTTGCTGCACATCGGCTGACTCGCGAAAGCGCTCCGCCAGCAGGGAAAGAAATCCTGTTGTCCGCTTTTCGCGCTCGGCGGCAGGCACATGCAAGTTGGTCGCAGTATCGCCGGGCAAAATGCCGGTTTCGAGCTGCATGGTCTTCATGATGGTTCTCAACGCTTCCCGCAGATCTGCGGCGGAGGAGTAGCGTCCACTGGGTGTTTTCTGCAGGCAGGTCGCGATCACACTAGCCAGCTCGACGGGCACCTGGGGGCAGCACTCGATAAGCGGTTGCGGTTCCGCAAATTGAATCGCGCGCACACTCTGAAACTCTTCCGCCTCCGGCCGCACGAACGGATGGCGGCCGCTCAACAATTCATAGAGGGTCACGCCCACGGCGAAGATATCGCTCTGCACGCTGGTTTGCCCGGTCACGAACTGCTCCGGCGCCATGTAGGCGATGGTGCCGCCATGCGCGGTGTAGGTCATCCGCGACTTGCGTTTGGACGCATCCTGGGCGCGACGCGGTTTGGCCGGATCGAACTCTGCCTCAGCAATCGAGATTCTTCTCGCCAGACCAAAGTCCAGAATCTTGACTACCCCGCCATCGGTCAGCATCACGTTGCCGGGCTTCAGATCGCGATGGAAAATTCCCAACCGATGGGCTGCGCTCAACCCGTCCGCAATTTGAATGCCCACCGAGAGCCCCAGTTGAACACTGGCCGGGCCGTTAGCGATAATTTTGTCCAGCGAATCTCCGGGCACGTATTGCATAACGATGTAGGCTTCGTCTTCTAAATCTCCCACGTCATAGATGGCGCACACGTTTGGGTGTTCAATGGCAGATGCCAGCCGCGCCTCGCGCAGCACGGTTTTCCGCATCTGCTCTATCGTCAGTGCGCCTCGCTTTAATATCTTCAGCACTACTGGCCGCATCAACAGCGTGTCGTTGGCCAGATACACGACTCCACTGCCGCCGGCGCCCAGCTTGCGAACTACTTCATAGTGCTCAATGACCCGGCGCTTCATGGTTTCAGTCTATAATCCTTCGCATGACCGACACCGGCAGCAAGAAGCGGAGCGCCCACTGGAATTGGCTTCTGCTCCTTCCGGCCATCGGGCTGCTGTTCCCCGCGGTCTACGCACGGGAGACTCCTGCACTTTTTGGCTTCCCCTTCTTTTACTGGTACCAGTTCGCGTGGGTATTCCTCACCGCCGCCATCACCGCCGGGGTCTACTTCCTGGTAAAGGACTAATGGAGTTATAATTCTCCATAATTGGAGAGTCAGGATTCCATGCCTAAATCGCGCCCGGGCGTCCTCGCCTACCCCGAAACCCGCTACTCTGCAGCCGTGCTGCCCGATCTTTCCCGTGCCGAGGAGCGTCGCCGCCTATCCGCGTCCGCTTTGAAAGCGCTCTTCAAGATCGTCGAACACTGGAAAGTCCGTGACGAGGATGCACGCGAACTTCTTGGCGGCATCTCCAATGGAGCCTACTATCAGCTCAAGAAGAACCCCCGGACCCCTGGCAAGAGCCTGGACCAGGACAAGCTGAGGCGCATTTCGTATCTGATTGGCATCTTCAAGTCGCTCAACATCCTTTACAGCCAGCGGCTTGCCGACCAATGGATCCAACTCCCCAATACCAACCCGATCTTTGCGGGCCGCACGCCACTCGATTACATCCTGAGCGGAGGCATGCCGGCTTTGGACACGCTGCGCCGCCTGCTCGATGCCCGGCGCGGCGGTTAGACATGGTCACCGTTCCGGTTTCGAACATACGCCAGTTCGATACGCATCGATTATTACCGGCTAAATACTCACCTAACTACGATTCCGTGCTCACTCGTATCGCCAGTGACGAGGATCTGGAGATCGTGTTTGAGCTTGACAATGCGACCAATGCCCGACTGCTGGCCGAGAAGAATGGAAGCCTGGGCATCAGTGCACACGATCTCGTCTTCGATGTGCCTAACTATCGCGTGATTAACGCCGCCTTTACCCACGCCAATCCGCTTGGGGGGCGATTCTCCACCCCGGAGCGCGGCGCCTGGTATGCCGCGTTCGAGCTGGCGACCGCCAAGGCTGAAGTGATCTTTCACAAGAGCATTGAATACGCGGAGATCGACTGGAAGGAGCGCGAAGAGATTCAGTACGACGACTACCTGGCGGACTTCACTGCCACCTTCCACGACCTCCGAGGGGTTGCGGACGAGGCCTTAAGCCCCACCAGCTACGTGCGGTCACAACAACTCACGCTTGAATTGATGGAGGTTGGATCGCTGGGCATCGTCTATCCGAGCGTGCGCCGCGAAGGCGGCACCTGCATAGCCTGTTTTCGGCCCGCAGTGGTTGCGAATGTGCGCAAGGGTACACCGTACCGGCTTATCTGGAGGCCGCTGCAGGCCAGAATGGCCCGCAAGGGCGGCCTTGTCCAGTGAGTGTTTCAGGTGGTTGCCGTTTGGAAGTGGTTACTGGCCGGACCAGCGAACGTCGTTACGCCGCACGTCATCGAGGGTGGAGGGTTTCCACGTCTTTCCCCGATCCACGCTGACCCAATGCAATGCGGTGGTACTTTTCAGAAGAACTGCAGCATACAACGCCTGATCAGCGTCCGACCTCGGAGCCTGGCCGCTCCCAGGTGCGGATGTCAAAGCCGGTATACCCAACAGCTCAACTGCTTTCCCATCCCATTGCTGTTTGACCTGGTGCCAATGCCTTCCCTGATCGTCTGAGCGAAAGAGGGTTCCATTACCGTCCAGCGCCAACTGAGAACCTTCCACTACAAGTTGGCACACGGGAGAAAGTCCGCTGGGCAACCCGGGACTATTATTGGCTGCTGCGACGACAGAAACTTGCGCCTGGGACGGAGAGAAACCAAAGGCGAGGACGCCGAGCGTCAGCAGGGCAACGTGTAGCGAGCGCGGCCTCCGGAAAGCACTGAGCAGGGGAGTCATAGGTTGAGCTTAACGGTTACAGGAAAACCCACAATTCCCCTTCCGTGGCGGTGAACGAACGCCTGAATCACCCAAACGTAAGCCCCGGCCGGACCATCAGCAAGCTGCCACCCACATGGCTAAGCCCAATGTGTGCTGCTACTTGGACCCGTGTCTGCAGGCAAAAGCCCTGGCTCTCGAAAAATCCACGACCGGCAACATTATCTTCCCACACATTAGCAGTGAGCCGGGCGTAACCGCCTGCCCTGGCCCGTTCGATGGCCCACTCCAGGAGCCGCTTCGCTATCCCTCTTCGCCGATATGGCGGACGAACCGCGACCCCATTCATCAGGAAGCTTTCCCAATCCTGCGCCTGGTCAATCGGTTCGAGGATCCGCACCCGATCCTGGGGAAGGATGTCTTGGTCCTCCTCCCGTAGCCAGGCGGCCGGAAATGCGTTGACCATCCCCACCACACCTTTGTCGTCCGCAACAAAACAATGGCGCCAGTTGAAGCCGCCCGCCTCCTGCTTCATGCTGCGCGCCATCAGCCCGGCCAGCATCTGTTTCGGCGCCATCTCTTCCAGCAGGAATTCGTAGAGGCCATCTCCGGCCATGATCGATAGTTCGGCGAGCGCATAGGCATCGGCGGGCAACGCAGCGCGAAAGACAATCGCTGAAGACATCAAGCGTTCGAAGCCATTCCGATTTTAGGTCGGGGCGCGAACTTTCTTTTGTAATAGGCGGTGGTCAATGCAATCGCCGGACTTCCAATGACGGTGGGCAGCACCCAGATCACCCACCCGCCATGGACCAGGCGGCCGATCGTGGTCACACTGAATGCAGTCCAGGCCGCGATATAGCTAACCAGCATGTTGCCCAGGTGCTCGTACCACCAGAACATCTTCTCCTTAGGCGGATGGAGGAACTTCCACATCGACTTGGCAGCGAGCCACATGCCAATAAAGCCGAAAAGAATTGCTGGAATGCTCAGATTTCGCACCAGCGCCGGCTTCACTGCACCCAGCAACGCCAGAGCGAAGCTGGAAGCGAACGTGAGGATGGCAGCGCTCCAGTCCGGCCAAGTCACCTTTTCCCCTCGGGGCAGGTTTTTGTGGAATAAAACCCGGTAGGCGGAAAATGCCGCATAAAAGCTGAATACCGCCACCAGCGCCAGAAAGAGGATCGGACGGTAGAGGGCGAGCACCAAAGCAGTCGATCCAACCACCGCCATGGCCCAAAAATAAATCTTGCCCCAGCGACGATGGGCTTTTCCTCCCTTGGCGGTGGCCAAGGCGAGTGGGGCCATCAGAAAGGCCGTGGATCCAGCGGCGATGTGCACGCCTAGCAGCGACTTTATCCAGACGGGATCCTGCATTTCTTCACCATACATCGATTTGATGTGCATACTGGAGGAACCATGGCCGTCGCAATGCTGCGTGGAGTCAACCTTGGCAGCTACCAAAAGATCAAAATGGATGCGCTCAAGACGCTATGCACCTCGCTCGGGCTGCGAGATGTACAGACCTATATCCAAAGCGGCAACCTGGTTTTTCGCGAGGATGGCGAGGATCCAGGGACGCTGGCGCGCAGGCTGGAGAAAGCTATCGAAGCCGGCTTTGGCTTCCGCCCCTCGGTCATCGTGCGTACTGCTTCTGAGCTGCGCAAAGTGATTACGAAGAATCCCTTTGCCGGACGCGCAGGAATCGAGCCCAACCGGTTGTTGGTCGTTTTCATGGACAGTGCTCCAACGCGGCAAGCCCGTGATCAGCTGCTCCGGATTCCCTGCGCCCCAGAGGAACTGCGTATTAACGGCCGCGAGGTTTATATCTACTATCCCAACGGAATGGCTCATCCTAAGATCCCCCTGGTCCGTATCGAGAAGACGCTGCAATGCGCATCTACGGGCAGAAACTGGAACACCGTCAACAAGTTAATGACCATGGCTGAGGCGTTGGAAGGCTCAAAGTAGCCGGGTCGAGGGACCACTCTCCCTGGAAGCTTCGCCACCTCCCCTTTGTCATCTCGCCTGCCCCGCTGCGCCCCGGCGTGCCGTGGGGCCTGCCGTGGAAGCGGAGCGCACCTGTCCCGCCTGCCCCGGCGTGCCGTGGGGCGTGCCGTGGAGAGATCTCTGTGTTGACGACCTCTCCTGGGAATGTTTTTCGACAGAGCGTACCCGGATTTATTGCTTCGCCGCAACGGGCACGATCATGCGTGCGGCTTTCATTTATGGAAGTCAACCTCACCAATCTCACCAAGAAATCCTGGGCAGCGGACAGATCTGCGCTTTCCTTTTGCGGCATGAAAGTCTGAAGTCCCGGACGTTGTTGGGGCGGCAAGTGCTTTAGACTGGAAGTGGCATGATACCTACCCTTGAATGGACCGCTGACGGGGTCCGCTTTCTGGACCAGACTCGCTTACCGCTGGAAGAAACTTACGTGCTTGCCACCACGAGCGACGAGGTGGCCACGATCATCACCACCATGGTGGTGCGGGGAGCTCCGGCGATCGGCGTCGCTGCCGCCATGGGCGCCGCTTTGGGAGTGAAGAACAGCCCGGCCACTACGATTCCGGCATTAACTGAAGACCTGGAACGGATTTCCAAGACGCTTGCAGCCACGCGCCCCACCGCGGTCAATCTCTTCTGGGCCATCGAACGCATGCGCCGTCGCTTCTTCTCGCTCGCCGGCCAGCCCGGCATGAGTCTTGCCGCCATCCAGGACGGGCTGATCGCCGAGGCACGCACCATGTACGACGAGGACATCGCAGCCTGCCGCACCATGGGCGCCTATGGTGCTCCACTGATGCCTGCATCGGGTGGAGTATTGACCCACTGCAATGCGGGTGCACTTGCCTCGTGTGGTTACGGGATGGCGCTGGGAGTGATCCGCGCTGCCGTGGAACGCGGCCACCAGTTGCGCGTCTACGCCGACGAAACGCGGCCCTTCCTACAGGGGGCCCGGCTTACCGCGTGGGAGATGATGCACGACGGCATACCCACCACCGTGCTTTGCGACAACATGGCTGCCAGCCTTATGCGCCAGGGAAAGATCCAGGCTGTTATCGTCGGCTCCGACCGGGTGGCCGCCAATGGCGATGTAGCCAACAAGATCGGTACTTACGGTGTCGCCATCCTGGCGAAGGAGCACGGCATCCCGTTTTACGTCGCCTGCCCCTGGTCGACCATCGATATGGCGACCGCGAGCGGGGACGCTATTCCTATCGAACAACGCTCTCCGATCGAAGTGACGCATCATGGCGGCAAGCAGATGACCCCGCACGGGGTCGGGGTCGAAAACCCGGCATTCGACGTAACCCCGGCCCGGTATGTCACCGCCATCATTACCGAGCGTGGCATTCTCCGCCCGCCTTACGGAGAAGCACTGAAAGGCCTGGAGCCCGCAGTCGCCTCGGCTCGGTGATACCGGTCGCCTTCGTTCATGTTAAGGCGCAGGCTTTCGTCCCATGGTCTTGAACGTTTTTAACCCGCGCAATCGCTCGCTACCCCGAGGAATCGCGCTGGTTCTCGGCAGCCTGTTTCTCGCCTTTCTGCTGGCTGGGTTTCCAGATGATCGCCCTTCGCTTAAGTTACTCATTCCCACATTTGCCGCCACGCTGGGAACCTGCGATACGATACGCTGCCTGCGCCAACGCTGGAGCTTTTATCACGGCGCAGTGGTGGTGTTGATTTACATGGACATCCTGGCCCTGTGCATGATCCTCTTTCTGCTTCTATATCCCTATGGGCGATGGCTGTTATAGCGTTTCATCGCGTGCACGTTCAAAAAAACATTAGAGTGTTGTTACTTGCTCGCGCTGAAGTAGAATCTTCGGGCAGACCGGCCAAACAAAATCCCCTGTTCAGGAGAACCAATGCTTAAAGGATTTCGCGACTTTATCCTGCGAGGCAATGTGGTCGATCTTGCCGTCGCGGTCGTGATCGGCGCCGCATTTCACGGCCATTGTGAACGCCCTGGTCGCCGATATTATCAACCCACTGATTTCGGCCATCGTCAGTAAGCCGGATTTCTCGTTCCTGGTGCTTCATCTCCATGGCGGCGCGATCAAGTACGGCGACTTTCTCAACGCCCTGATCTCTTTCCTGATTATCGCCGTGACCATTTACTTTCTGGTCGTGCTGCCGGTCAATACCTTGCTGAACAGATTTCGGCCCAAGGTCGTTGCGGCGCCTACCACCAAGCCGTGCCCGGAGTGCTTGAGCGAGATCCCGATCGGGGCCAAGCGCTGTTCGCATTGCGCTCAACTCGTCGCGTAACTAGTCTGCTGAGGGACTGCTTTCTCAAGGGCAGCAGTCCCTTCGTATAAACTTTGTTATCGCCTTCTCATTGCCAAAACGGTTGCTCTGCTTCCTGCTGGTCGTCGCTCACTTCCCTGTCGTGGCTCAGGTTTCACCTTTTCCCGACAGAGTTTTGGGATTTCGCGACTTCACCCGGCAAGCCAAAATCGATCAGGATTTCCTGGCAATCCCCGATGCCAGGTCGGCCCAGGAAGAACTCAAGATACTTACTGCCGCTCCGCACGTTGCAGCCAGCAAAGAGGACTACGATACGGCCCTTTATGTGGCAGGCAAGTTCAAGGGCGCCGGCCTCGAAACCGAGATCGTTCCTTACAAGGCGTGGATGAATCTTCCCCAGGAGGTCTTTCTCGAGGCTACCAACGCCGATGGGAAGATCCTGATGAGCGGACCCACCCGCGAGCATGTCGATAACGATCCCTATCAAGATGATCCCCGCGTGCTGCCGGCCTTCAATGGCTCTTCCCCCTCCTGTGACCTGACGGCTGAGGCTGTCTATGCAAATTACGGGCGGCCGGAAGATTTCAAGAAGCTGGAAGAGATGCACATCAACGTGGCGGGAAAGATCGTTCTGGTTCGCTACGGAATGAATTTCCGTGGAGTCAAGGTCTACCTGGCGCAGCAGCGAGGAGCAGCCGGCGTCCTCATCTACTCCGATCCTGCCGATGACGGCTACTTCCAGGGTGACAAGTACCCCCACGGGCCGTGGCGTCCGGATACCGGGGTACAGCGCGGGTCGGTGCAGTACATGTTCAAGTATCCGGGCGACGCCACCACGCCGGATGTCGCATCTACGCCGGGGTTGCCCGCATCGCGGCGTTTGCCGCTCTCCCAGTTAAGCAGCCTGCCCACTGTGCCGTCGATGCCGCTCTCCTACCACGATGCGGCCCCGATCCTGGAGAACATAGGTGGCCCGGTTGCGCCCAGGGAGTGGCAGGGAGCCCTGCCATTCAGCTACCACGTTGGCGGTGGGAACTTAGTAAAAGTGCACCTGCGCCTCAAAATGGACTACGCACAACGCACAGTGTGGGACGTGATTGGCAAGATAACCGGCACCGAACTTCCCGATGAGTGGGTGGTCGCCGGGAATCACCGCGATGCCTGGGTTTTTGGCGCGGTCGATCCCAGCAGTGGTACCGCGGCCATGCTGGAGGCCGTCCATGGCGTCGGTGGGTTGCTGGCGCAAGGATGGAAGCCGCGCCGCAGCATGTACTTTTGCAGCTGGGATGCGGAAGAGGAAGGTCTGATCGGGTCTACGGAGTGGGCCGAGGAACATGCCAAACAACTGGCCCATGCGGTGGTTTACATCAATACGGACGCCAGCGTTTCCGGGGTTCATTTTGAGGCCTCCGCAGTGCCGTCGCTGAAGCAGTTCGTCCGCGAAGTCACCATGGAGGTGGCCAGCCCTAAAGGTGGGTCCGTCTACGACGAGTGGAAAAAAGACCTGAGCGGTGCTGCCGCACGGCGGCATCCGGGCAAAGAGTTCAACGATGCCCCGGCGGTTCCGCTCGTGGGCGGCGGTGAAGTCAGGGTCGGAGATTTGGGCAGCGGTTCGGATTACACACCTTTCATTCAGCACCTGGGTGTTCCTTCGACGGACATCGGTTCCACCGGTGCTTACGGCGTTTATCACTCCGTCTTCGACAACTACGCCTGGTTCATCATGAATGCGGATCCTACCTTCGTGTACGAGCAGCAGATGGCCCGCGTTTTCGGCCTGGAAGCACTGCATATGGCGGATACCGATGTGCTGCCCTACGATTACGTCACTTATGCCAGGGAGATACAGGCTTACCTGTTCGCCGCACAGGCGCGCGCCAAGGATGCCGGTATGGCGAGCGTAGACTTTAACGCTGCGCTGGGAGCAGCCAACCGTTTCGCCGGGGAGGCAACGTCGGTGCTGGCCAAACAGCTCGGGGCCAAAGGGGACACGACTACGCTGAACGCCTCGTTGCGTGCGGTGGAAGAAGATCTTCTGGCGCCAGAGGGTCTTCCTGGCCGGCCCTGGTTCCGGCACACCATATTCGCGCCGGGAGAGTACACAGGGTATGCCGCGGTCGTCATCCCGGGAGTGAATGAAGCCATCGACGCCCGGGATGCGGCTCGCGCCCAATTACAGATGGCGAGTGTTACGGCCGCGCTGGTACGCGCTACTGAGACTTTGGAGCAAGTGCCGTAGTCAGGGGTCACGGCTCTGTGGAGTTTCTACATTTCAAAGAGGATGGATAGATCGAAATCTGCGGAATGCGCTAATTTTTCGGGAGTCACCGCACTGGTGCTTTGTATCAGGGCCCGACTTCAGTCGGGCCGATGAGGCCTGACAAAGATCTGGGCTTTAGAGTGTGCGTGAGAACCCAATTCCAAGTCACCGCGCTCATGCTTTGTATCAGGGCACGGCTTCAGCCGTGCCGCAACGGTTGGGTCTGATGAGGGCTTTAGCCCCTGGGCTACGTCTTCCCTTTTTGAAGGGCACAGGCTTCAGCCCGTACATAAAAGAAACAAAACGATGGGCCTCTAGAGGGTGTGTGAGAACTCGAAGAGAAACAGCAGGTCCCTCCACTGCGCTTTTTTCCCTGTCAAGTAGGTGTACCAGCCTTGTTTTGACGGGGTTCTGAACCATAGATGCGCAATGCATTTCGTGCAGGATTGCCATTGCAGGGGCTGAAGCCCAATTCGCTTCCTTCCTTTACGGCCCGACTAAAGTCGGGCCCTGATACGAAACACAAGCACTGTGACTCCGAGAAACTCGCGCATTTCCTCCACCCCGCTATCCCCGGTTAGCCAGGGTCTCGGCTTGCAGTGTCACTAGTTCGGTCAGGTCCTTCTTTTCCAAGCCGTGGACTTCCTTATTAAAGGCATCGACTTTGCTCGACCAGTTCATGGAGCAGAACTTGGGACCGCACATCGAACAGAATGCTGCTTCCTTGTAGTAGTCGTCGGGCAGGGTCTCGTCGTGCATGGAGCGCGCCGTCTCGGGATCGAGTGACAGCGCGAACTGCTTATTCCAGTCGAAGGTATAGCGCGCGTAGCTGATCGCGTCGTCCCGATCCTGGGCCCCTGGCCGATGCCTGGCAATATCGGCCGCGTGGGCAGCAATGCGATAGGCAATCATGCCGTCTTTCACATCTTTTTCATTGGGCAGCCCCAGGTGCTCCTTCGGTGTGACATAGCAGAGCATTGAGGCGCCATGCCAGCCGATGATGGCGGCACCGATGGCGCTGGTGATGTGGTCGTACCCCGGTGCGATATCGGTCACCAGTGGCCCCAGGGTGTAGAACGGCGCCCCATCGCAGAGCTCTACTTCTTTCTCCACCTGCTCCTTGATCTTGTCCAATGGGATGTGGCCGGGGCCTTCAATCATCACCTGCACATCGCTCTTCCATGCCGACCTGGTTAACTCGCCTAGTGTCTTCAACTCGGCAAACTGGGCTTCGTCGCTGGCATCGGCGACACTGCCGGGACGCAAACCGTCGCCGAGGGAGAAGCTGACGTCGTACTTTGCCATCACCTTCACGATGCGGTCAAAGTGTTCGTAGAGAAAATTCTGGCGATGATGATGGGTCATCCACTGGGCGAGAATCGCCCCGCCGCGGCTGACGATACCGGTGATTCGCCTGGCCACCATGGGCACGTACTGGATCAGCACGCCGGCGTGCACGGTGAAGTAATCCACCCCCTGCTGCGCCTGCTCTTCGATCACTTCCAGGTAGACATCGATGTTCAGGTCTTCGAGCTTCTTCACCCGGTTCAGCGCTTCGTAGATGGGCACCGTACCAATGGGCACCGGGCTGTGGCGCAGAATCGCCTCCCGGATCTCCGGAATGTTGCCTCCGGTCGAGAGGTCCATAACCGTGTCGGCGCCGAAATTAACTGCCGTATGGAGCTTGTCCAGCTCTTCGCGGACATTGGACGTTACCGCGGAGTTGCCGATATTGGCGTTGATCTTGCACCTGGTGGCGACGCCAATCCCCATGGGCTCCAGCTCAGGGTGGTTAATATTGGCAGGAATGATGAGCCGGCCGGCGGCGATCTCGTCCCGGATCAAGCCTACGGAAATCTTTTCCCGTTGGGCGACAAAGGCCATCTCTTCCGTGACTTGGCCCCGACGCGCGAAGTGCATCTGGGACATGTTGGTATCGCCCGTCCGGGCCGCTTCGAGTTTGCGCTTTACGATCCACTCAGCCCGCGGCTTCAAAATCTCATCCGTGCCGTTTCCATTGCTGCTCATTGCCGAATCGCCTCATGAAGAATTATACGTTCAGATGCCGCGCTTGACGGAAGCGACCACGGGCTCCTACCCTTACATAAGCAATGAAGATACCCGGGCAGACATTCCGTATCGGCGCCGCAACCGTAATCATTCTTGGCACCATCATCTATCTTGCGATCAGCGGCGTTCAAGCGGACAAGAGCTACTACGTCACCATTGGCGAGTTGCAGGCGATGGGCAATAAGGCCTACACCCGTCATCTTCGTGTAGCCGGCGATGTGGCGCCCAATTCGATCGAGCGTAGCGGTACCAACGCCCATTTTGTCCTGACCGAACAGGGTCACACGCTGCGGGTGGCCTATCAGGGCGTAGAGCCTCCGCCGGATACATTTAAAGACGGGTCCCAGGCGCTTGCCATGGGCACGTACGGCAGGGATGGTGTGTTTCATGCCACCGAACTACAAGCCAAGTGCGCCTCGAAATATGCGGCCGCCAAGCCTGCACCCAACACCGCTTCCCTCAAATCTCCGGTAGCGACGGCGCCCAAATAGAGTAAGAGCCTTCGCGCTCTATACTCCAATGGGATGGTTCTGGTTCAGCTCGACAACGTATCGCGCATGTTTGGCCGCTTCCCTGCCCTGCGCAAGGTTTCAATCAGCTTCACATCGGGCCATTGCTACGTTTTGCTGGGGGAGAATGGCGCGGGCAAATCCACCCTGCTGCGGATCCTGGCTGGACTGCTGGAGCCGACCTTGGGGAGCGCCCGCATCTTGAGCGACGGCAAGCCGGAAAAGATTGCCAACCAGCGAGCACGCATCGGTTACATGAGCCATGCCCCGATGCTCTATGACGAACTAACCGCCATGGAAAACCTGCGCTACTTCGCCGGCCTCTACCGTACCTGCTCCTGCCTTACGCCGGCCGAGGCGCTGCTTGCTGTGGGACTCGATCCGACGTTGACACGGCCAGTCGGCCAGTTCTCACAGGGCATGCGCCAGCGAACTTCCCTGGCCCGGGTACTGTTACCCCAGCCTCAACTGCTGCTGCTGGACGAGCCGTTCTCTAACATGGATGCGGCCAGCGCAGGCAAGATGGTGGCTCTACTTGGGCAGCTTCGCGCCGCGAACCGCACCGTGGTTCTCACCACCCATCAGAGAGCGCTCGCCGAACCTCTGGCTGACCATTTTCTAACCATGGAGGCGGGACAGTTAATCTCCATGACGGAAGGGCCAGCCAACATCCAGACGCAGCCGCTATGAAGACCAATGCCGCACGCATCCTCGAAGGACTGGGCATCGCCTACACTCTGCAAGAGTATGAAGTTGATCCCGAAGACCTGTCCGCCATCAACGTGGCGCGGAAGATCGGGCTACCGGTCGAACAGGTGTTCAAAACCCTGCTCACGGTCACCGGGCCGGATCAATACGTCTTCGCTGTCATTCCGGGCGACGCGGAACTGGATTTCAAGAAGCTGGCCCGCGCAGCCGGCGCTCGCAAGGCGGAGATGGTCTCCCTTAAGGACGTGCAGCCGTTGACCGGCTATATCCGCGGCGGCGTCACGGTCTTCGGGGCAAAAAAGGATTTCCCGGTTTTCGCCGACGAAACCATCGAGCTCTTCGAATTCATTTCCGTCTCGGCCGGCCAGCGTGGTACGCAAATCCTGCTCCCGCCCCAGGACTACCTGCGTGCTGCCCACGGCACGGTCGCTGCCCTGACTAAGGACCGAGCGCGCTCGTGAGTTATCTGCTGATTCATCTGGCCAAGGACCTGCGCCTGGAATGGCGATCGAAGGACGCAATCAATGGCATGCTTTTCTTTGCATTGCTGGTGGTGGTGCTTTTCAGCCTGGCCTTTGATCCCACAGCGGCCCTCTCCCGGCAGATTGCCGGCGGCATTCTTTGCGTTGCGACTCTATTCGCTTCAGTGACTGCGCTCAACCAGGCCTGGACCCGCGAACTCCGCCACCAGGTTCTCGACGCGCAGCGCATGGCGCCGGCTCCTCCTGCATCACTTTTTCTGGCCAAGGTGATTGCCAATTTTATCTTCGTGACCCTGGTGCAGATTGTTCTGGCGCCGCTGTTTGCCATTTTTTACAATCTCCATCCGTTGGGAGAAACGTGGCTCCTGGTGCTGGTTCTGCCGTTGGGCACATGGGCGCTGGTGGTGAACGGAACCTTTTTTGCCGCACTCTCTTTGCGCACCCGGAATCGGGAGCTGTTGCTTCCATTGTTGCTCTTTCCCATCTTCATTCCGGCGCTGCTGGGCATGGTTGAGGCTACGACCGGAATCCTAACGGGCGAATCCGAACCCGCGCTTTGGATTAAGCTTCTGGCCGGCTACGACATCATCTTCACCACGGTGAGCTTGCTGTTGTTCTCAACCATCCTCAACGCGGAGTGAAGCGGTTTAAACGATCTGCCATGAATTTCTGCTCCAACCTTCCGGGTTGTGGTCGAGAGCCTGGCGGATATAGTCGACAACAAGGGTTGGTCCAGCATCAACGGGAGGATTGAATGATTGAACCAGAGAAACTGCTTGGTGGCATCTATGATGCCTTCAACCGGAGAGACATCGATACCGTACTGGCCGCGATGGACCCAGCGGTTGATTGGCCAAACGGATGGGAGGGAGGCCGCGTGGCCGGACGCGACGAGGTGCGCTCCTACTGGATCCGCCAATGGGCCGCAGTCGACCCCACCGTGGTCCCAATTGGCCTCCAACACAGACGCGATGGCAAGATCGCCGTTCGCGTACAGCAAACAGTAAGAGATTTGTCAGGCAAGACACTAATGGATGGCGAGGTCGTGCATGTCTACAGCTTTCAAGATGGATTGATTAAATCGATGGACATCGAAAAGTGAGCAGCAAGGCAAAGTGCGGCCGGTAACTGAGAGCATGGCACAGGCAACGAAGGGATGACGGAGAGGGCAAATTAGTGGACGGAGTGCCTTGTTCATTTATCAAAGCCAGGCCTGTGCAGCCCAGGCCTGTGGAGGATCGATGGTCAAGGAGATGACTCACACCGAGAAGCCGCATCCGAGCAGGCTGCTTTTAACACTCGACATGATGGGTACCTTTATATTTGCCCTGGAGGGCGCATTGGCGGCGGTCGAGGGCGATCTCGATTTATTCGGCCTGCTGGTGTTATCGTTCGCGACCGCGCTCGGTGGTGGAATCATCCGCGATCTGTTGATTGGGGCTATTCCTCCAGGTTCAATTCGCGACTGGCGTTTGGGGTCGGTCGCCTTCCTCGGGGGCGCGATCGTTTTCCTTTTCCATCATTTCGTTCAGCAAATTCCGAACCCACTCATTCTCAGCCTGGACGCGGCAGGCCTGGCCCTTTTCGCCGTTTCCGGGGCGGGCAAAGCACTGGCCTATGGCGTCCACCCGTTTATCGCGATTCTCATGGGCGGCATTACAGGTGTAGGAGGCGGAACGGTACGGGATGTTCTGCTGGCACAGGTACCTACCGTCCTTCGCGCTGATGTATACGCGACGGCCGCTTTGGCGGGCGCGGCTGTCATGGTGCTTGCGGTTCGCATGAAGGTTCCCAAAACTCCGGCGGCGGTGCTAGGAGCAATTGTCTGTTTCACGCTGCGGATCATCAGCGTGTGGCGGCATTGGAATCTGCCTCATGTGCACATCCAATAAAGCGGTTTTCACGACAGGCCACAAATGCGAACCGATTTGATGCTGAAGAAGTCCAGAGAAGAAGTCCAGGGAAGGCAACGTCGACCAAACCTGCTGATGCGGCTTAGCATCGAACTCACGAGGACGTAACGAAAGGATCGAGCATGATACAGATCACCTGGCTGGGACACGCTACCTTTGAGATTCAATTTGAGTCCGGAGAAGTTTTGATTTTGGATCCGTGGATTACCGGAAATCCAGCCTATCCGGCCGGCTACAAGATCAAGAAGGCAGACGCCATTGCCATTTCGCATGGACACTTCGACCACATGGCGGATCTGGTAGAGCTGGCGAAGAAATTCGATTCCAAGGTCGTTGGCATCTTCGAGATCGCCACCTGGGCTGGCTCCAAAGGTGTGAAGAACACAGTCGCCGTGAACAAGGGTGGCACGTTTGATTTGGGTTTTGTAAAGCTCACCATGACGCACGCTTTGCACAGTTCTTCCATTAAAGACGGTGACAACCTCCTCTACGGAGGCGAAGCCGCGGGCTATATCCTGACTCTCAAGGATGGCCGCCGTGCTTACTTTGCGGGAGACACCGCTATCTTCTCCGACATGAAACTATACGCGGAGATTTACCATCCAGAGCTGGCGTTCTTGCCCGTGGGTGATCACTTCACAATGGGTCCGGACGAGGCCGCTTTCGCCGGCCGGATGCTGGGCGTAAAGGAGATTATCCCGATGCATTACGGAACCTTCCCCATGCTTACCGGTGACCCGGAACAGTTACAGGAGAAGCTTTCCGGAAGCGGAATTCATGTCCGGAAACTGAAGCCCGGGCAGTCAACAAACTGGTAGCGCTTTCAGCGGCATCCTAAAACATCTCATCTTCCCGTTCCTCTGAGTGAACGGCTTACCGGAAGTTTGCCCACACCGCCCGAGGCAGGAGGATCTTGACCTCGAGGCCGTGCGGCGCGGCGTTTTTCTTCACAGATAAATATCAGATGAGACTCGAACCAGAGGGGGACGCCCCTACGGGCCTATGCCCCTGCGCGCGACTGCCAAATTGGTGGAGGCCGGAACAAGGTCGTCAAAGATGGCTCAGTCACTGCCGGAGATAGTTCAGCGAGCGCGGGCCGGAGCTGTCTTTACAAAACTTTATGAGCCTTAACCAATCTTTATCGCATGCGCGGCAAGCCAATGCTGGAATCAATTCAGACGCACCTCTTTCTGCCGTATGCCGGCACATTATGAGGCGGCCTGTGCGGGATGCACCGGCCAATCACAACTCTCAACGTGATTCTTACGAGTCTTCGCCGCAAACGGTTGAGGACAGAAACGGAGAACGGAGATGAAAACGAAGCTGACATTTCTGACGAAGCTGACAGCGGGTGGACTTGTTGCGGTCGCGATCGCGTTGTGGACGCAGTGGCTCTCCGGTGATCCGGCGTATCCGAAATTTCCACCCGGGCCGGTGGTGTTTGTCGGCGCCGCGGCGATCGTTGTTTTCGGGGCGCGCTGGTGGTGGACACCGATGATTGGTTCACTCATTGCACTGTTGGTTACTTCGGGATGGTTTGCCCGGCTACCTCAGGGGATGCTGCGCCTTAACCATCCCGATGAAGTCGGCAAGTTCGCCGCCGGCATCTTCATCGGCACCGTCCTTCAGATCAGCTCGCTCCTGCTGACGGATATCGCAGGACTGGCTGCCACGGTTCAGAACTTTCGCGGGCGGGAGAGCGCTGGGGATAACGCCAAAATGGCCTGCCGGTTTTTTGGTGGAATCTTCGTCGTCCTAGGCATACTTGTGGCGGTGGGCGGCTTGCCTGTGGACAAATACCACAACCTCATGACCCTGCTGTGGGGCGGGTTGGCTCTGGGCGTCAGCTTCCTTGGGGCGACAGCGGCGAAGCGCTTCTGCATCGCGTCCGGCGCCTTCTATCTAACGCTGGCGGTTCTCGGGTTGATCATCGGGAACCCTGCCATGAGCGGGGCGTGGCATTTGGGCCCCATGCTTTTGCACACCGGTGACCACATCTTCCATATGGTGCTGGGCTCCATCTTCCTCGCCATGGGGCTGATCTCGGACCCCCAATGGGTCCGCAAACCGGCGATGCAGTAACCGACTCAGTGACGGGCGGGAGCATGATGGAGCACGATCCGGCCGACCGCCATGGCCATCAGCAGCAGGCCGGCAAGAAAAAGCAGCAACCGGGTGAGCACCCGCCAGATGCGGGTCTTGGGGGGAAGAACGCCCCGCTTAGTCTTAAGACTATAGGCCTGGCTCAGTATCCCGGAGAGCAGCAGGAAGAAACCTACCGCAAGCATTAACCAGGTCATGGATGTTCCTCCGTCACAAGCTTCATTTTCGTCTCTGCGCACCCCCTGCGGAATGATCTAAACTGGTTTTGTTCGCTTGAGGAGTTGCGTGATGAAGATCTTCCGCTGGGTATGGCTGGCTATCACTCTTGGCCTGCTTGGTTACGCTTTTTACCAGGGCATGTATGTCGCGCCTACCGAGGCTACCATGGGCGACATTCAGCGCATCTTCTACTACCATTTCCCCTCGGCGATGATGACGTTCCTGTTCTTCTTTGTCAGCTTTGTCGCTTCCATCGTCTACCTCGCCTCCCGCCGCAATCATCCCCAGCGTGCGCTTGGCGCCGATGCCGCAGCCCTCGCCTCGGCGGAGATGGGAATGGTCTTTTGTACCCTGGTGCTGATCCAGGGTCCACTCTGGGCGAGGCCGGTCTGGGGTATTTGGTGGACCTGGGATGCGCGTTTGACCTCGACCCTGGTGCTTTGGCTCATCTATGCCAGCTACCTGCTGCTGCGTAAGTTTGCCGACGGCCCGCAAATGCAGACCCTGGCCGCGGTGCTGGCCATCTTTGGCTACGTCGACGTCCCCATTGTCTATTTCTCGACACGCTGGTGGCGCACCCAGCATCCTGCTCCGGTGATCGGGGGCGATGCCAACTCCGGGCTTGATCCAGCGATGTGGCCTGCTGTCTGGTGGAATCTGGGGGCATGGCTGGCGTGGGGGATTCTCCTGGCCGGCTGGCGATATAGTATTGAGCGGCGCCGGCAAGTTGCTGAACAGCATGCGGCCCTCCATGCTCTGGAAGCGAGCCTTGAAGTTACACTTTAAGGAAATTGCTGCCTCAAGGTTTATTTACGGGCCAAAGCCCTGGCCCTTCACGCTTCAGGGTGGCCGCTGAGGATTCTTCTAGGGAACGGCCTTCAGGGCGTCCGCACGGGCTGAGGAACGAACTTCGACCGTTGAAAAAAGGAATTCATGGCACATCGTCATCTCGTACTTGCTTACGTCATCACCATCGTGGTGCAACTCGGTTATGCCGGATGGGTCGGTTTGAAATACAGGGCTACACGCAAGCTGGAGCGCGAATTTCCCCCTTACCCCTCGCTCACGAAGTAGGATTCAGGGCAAGCGCCGGGCGGGAGGAGCTTCTCTTACTTCCTCCCCCATCAATTCGCCCGGGTGGCTGCCTCCCAGCAGCTCTTCTTCGGGCTCGATGTGTACCAGGACCTCGGCAATCTTATCCACTTGCGCCCGCACCTGGTCGGCCACTGCATGGGCGATGAGGTGCCCCTCGCGCACAGTAAGGTCGCCCCTGACGACCACATGCAGATCCACGTAGTAGCGGAAGCCGACCTTGCGAACAAAACACTTTTCTACTCCAAACACCGCCGGCACCGCCGCCGCCACACGCCGCACCTGCTGCTCGATCTCGGGTGCGGGCGCGGTATCCAGTAGCTCAGCTACCGGTCTGCGTAGCTGCTGCCAGCCCCCCAGGAGGATCACAGGAGCGGCGCACAAGGCAGCCCAGTCGTCTGCCGTCGGATCGCCCGTCAACAGCGCCGCTGAGATCCCGACAAAAGCAAACGCGGAGATGATCGCATCGCTGAGATGGTGCCAAGCGTCCCCTCTCAAGGCAGAGCTCTCAATCTTTCGGCTAACTCCCGAGACGTACCTGGATAGCACGGTTTTGATCGGAACAACGCAAAGGAGAACTAAAAGGGTGTACGGATACGGTAGCTTATGCGGGGTGCGTATCAGGTTAATGCTCTCTGCGGCGATGCCGACGGCAGCCGCAATCATGGCTACGCCCACCACTGCCGCGGCGATCGGGTCTGCCTTCCCATGGCCGTAGGGATGATCCCTGTCCGGCGGCTTGATGGCAAGGCGCAGCCCCCAGTAGACGACAGTAGAACTGATGACGTCGAGGAACGATTCGATGCCGTCGGCTAACAGGGCGAAGGAATGCCCAAACAGGCCAGTCAGGCATTTGACCAGGGCTAGGGCCAGGTTGATGACGATTCCGAGCAGGGAGGAGCGCAGGCCACCTCTTACCATCTGTCCGGTTGTCGGGGAAGCCGTCATGGCTTCATTGTCTCTTGTTCTCGCGGGCGGCGCGCGGTAACGGTCCCGAAGGTTTTCTTTTTTTGGAATCCGTCTTGCCCCATTTGGAGGATCCTTACTAAACTTAGCTTGGAAAAAGCAATTTCACGATTTCTGTAGCCCGATCCAGCCTCCACGAAGCGGGGCGATTCAGGCGGAAAGCCCTGTCGCGGGGCAATTACCGGGTACACCTATGGTGAAAGCGCTTCAGGCCCTGGAGGCGTCCGTTGTTGCGCTTTTTGAAGCTCGCTCTTATTTTCGAACTATCCACCATACTGGGGCTCTCGGTATTGACAGGCCAGTTCTTTTACCGGGCATACAACAACTCCAGTCGCGAGCATCTGCCGGTCAGTTTTCTGGCGGCGTTGGTGATGCTGGTTCTGGGCACACAGCAGACAGCGATGTCGTTTCGCCGGGAAAAGATCCGGCTGGCTTTTGGCCGCCCATCGGTCAAAGAAAAGCTCCGCCTGAAAGTGGCTTATAGCACGCTGACGCTGCTGCTTTTTATCGCCGCCGGTGTTTTGCTGGTGATTCTCCGGAACCACCTCCGCTAGGAAGAGCGAGTTAGCGAACACCGCTTACGGCTCTTTTCTGGCGCGCAGCGACCGATTGCGGCTTTCTGGGCTGTCCCACGTCGGGTTGCGGTTCTGCCTTGCGCGGCTGCGCACCCTGAGACGACTGCTGATCCATCCACTCATCCAGATCGAGAACGCTTAAAGCGCCAGCGATTGCCGAGCTTGAACGCTGGGACGAAACCGTCCGATGCGTATTTGTAAAGAGTGTCGGGACTGATACCGAGGTAGTCGGAAGCCATGCGAATGTCCATGACTTCGCGAACCTCATCTCTCGCCGGTGTGGTTCTCATCGAAGTGCTCTCCTCTGGGAACTGCGGGACCGGGCGAGAGTACATACCCGCCGTTGTGCTTATACCGCGTTTTCACCCCGTAATACAAGAAATTATCTCGTATTGCTCGAGTCTTCAGGGTTTTGAGCGGTCTCGCAGTTTTCATACCCGATTTGGGTTTGCGCAGCGTGGTTTTCTTTGGGGAAAACCGACAGCAGGGCCTTTCCCTTCGGTTTCTACCGACTGTGATACCGCTCTTACGGTTTTGTTTAGTTCCGGTAGGAGCGTAACAGAATTCGCGCCCGCGCGAAGCATTACCTGCGACGCAGAAGCGGTTACCAAGGACATCGTATCCGACCTGATCCCCGCGACAGGATCGTTAATCTTCAAGTTTCTATATCTCCATTATCCCATTCATTCTTGGTTATTAAGCGCGACCACGATGAAAGGCAAAGCAGCTTTAATTTATTAAAATTCCGGTTGCAGTCCGGCTGCGAGGGCAATCAAGTCGTCACCTATGGTTCGAGTTTTTGCGATCGCATCCTCGAGCGGTATGTGGGTAATCTCTGTGCCCCGCAGCACGACAAGACGGCCGAACTTGCCCTCGTGCACCAGATCGATGGCAGCGGAGCCATAACGAGTCGCGAGCATCCGGTCGTAAGCCGTCGGTGTGCCCCCGCGCTGGGTGTGGCCGAGATTTACGGAGCGGGTTTCGTAGCCGGTCTTTTCCTCAATCAATTCTGCGACAGATTGGCCGATACCGCTGAGGCGAGCATGACCGAAGGCGTCCACCTTTGCTCCTTGCGTCGCCTGCTTGTCAGTGCCCGGCAGTTTCGCGCCCTCGGCGACCACCACGATGGAGAAGAACTTGCCCCGCTCATGCCGTTCCTTCAGGATCTTTACCGCCTGGTCGATGTCGATCGGTTTTTCCGGAACGAAAATAACGTCGGCGCCGCCGGCGATGCCGGAGGTGATCGCGATCCAGCCGGCATCGCGTCCCATGACCTCGCAGACGATCACTCGGTTGTGAGCTTCGGCGGTCGAGTGTAAGCGGTCGACTGCTTCGGTGGCGATGGAGACCGCGGTATCAAACCCGAAGCAGGCGTCGGTACCGCTCAGATCGTTATCGATGGTCTTGGGGACGCCCACCACCTTGATGCCTTTTTGCACCAGTGCATTGGCAACGCCCTGGGTGTCGTCTCCTCCGATGGTGATGAGCGCATCGAGCCGGTTGGCCTTGATGTTGGCGAGACACTTGTCTATGCCGCCTTCCATCTTGCGTGGGTTGGTGCGCGAGGTACGAAGGATGGTCCCGCCCAGCTGCAGTATTCCCGAGACGGTGTCGATGTTCAGAGGCATGGTCTTGTTTTCCACCACACCGCGCCAGCCTTCCATGAAGCCAACGAACTCGTCCTTGTGGTGGAAGATGCCTTTGCGTACAGCTGCGCGGATTACCGCGTTCAGTCCGGGGCAGTCTCCGCCGCCAGTCAGTATTCCAACTCGCATTTTGATCTCTCCTAAAATTAGCGGCGCAACTTGATCTCTCCTAAAATTAGCGGCGCAACATATTCGCGCAAGATCCCGCGAAGAGGTTCAGATTGTGCCTTGTGCATCATAAATGCGACCGTCATAGGAGGGAAATTTGAGCGCCACCAGTGATGTTTACCGGGTTTTTTTTAGAGGTCATGGTGGAATCCGGAATGATCATTCTTGAGTGAGCCGAGGATCGGGGACGGCTAAGTGTTGCGGGCTAACCAGCTATGCTGCAATGACACAGCAGAGAAACTTCTAGCGATGGAAGAGTTTTTACCCATATCCACGATGTCGGCTTTTGGTTCCGCGTGCCCCTGAAGGCCAAATGATTTTGCTGGGTTTATGTAAGTGCTCAAGAGGATGTCGTGAGAACCCGCTTTTGAAGGGTACGGCCTTTAGGCCGTACGTTTAGCAGTAAGCCCGTACCCTTCAAAAGTGGGTTCTCACACATCCTCTGAAGCCCTTACGTAACTTGCAGATAGGTTTGATAGCTAAAGCTCTAGTGATGGAATAGCTTATTCAACACCGCCCCGACGTTGGGCTTGTTGTTGCCGTTGCCTTGTATTTGCTGCTTGAGAAGATTGCCCGCATTCTTTTGCAACAATTTGCTCAGATCCGCCTGAATCACCGGATTGGAGGTGGTACCGGTGATGTGGATGGGAATTCCGTTGGCAGCAGCGGTGCTGACCGCCTGACCTAAGAAGCCGCCCCCTGCGCTCAAACCACCTAGGGCCTGACCGGCTACGCCGGAGGTGGTGTTGAGCTTGGCCAGCACTTGAAAGTCAAGTCCGCCGCCAGGAGAAATGGTTCCGGCGCCGGTGGCCGTGCCGAGCAGCGGAACTGAGGTGTAGAGATCATCGATCCGCGTGCCTTGGGGCGAGGAGTTCACATTGGCGCGAACAGTTTGGATCTGGGTGCCGCCTTGGGAGCTGGAGACCGGCTTCAACCCGCCAATCTTCGAAGAGAGATCAAAGCCGGTGAGCCGGGTGTTGTCGACCTGTACCGGGCCGCTGATGGTTGGAGCTGTGGCTGGCCCGGTGATCGCGAGGGTCGCTGTAAGCGTGCCTCCCTGGAGGCGCGACCCGCTGGGAAGACGCACGCCGGCCGCAGGCAGGAGTGTCTCAACCTGGTTGATGGGCAAATTGGGCGCGGCCAAATGAAGTGCCAAATTTGTTTGTGAGCCCTTCATCGCGTAAGTCCCGTTCACGTGCACGGTGACGCCGCCGGTGTTGATGCCCAAATCGCCAATCTGTCCGCTCCTGGATTCCACATTGTGGTCGACGGTGTAGTTGATATCGACCGGGGATGGCGTGGGAGAGCCGTCGGCAGCCAGTTGGAGCCGGGCGGCGTGGATTGTTCCATTGCTGGTTAGGGTGTGGCCATTAGAGGTGACCTGGGCGGCGATGTCGGCGAGCATGGAGATTCCCTGGTTCTTCTGAACCACGCCGGCCGCGACCGGGTCAAAGTGCTTAATGGTTATGTTCGCACCAAACGGGGTCGCGGAGGCGTCCTTTGCGTCTACCGGGCCAGCGTTACCCTTTGCCTCGAGCGAGCCGCCACCGGGAAGGCTGGCGGAGAGCACGAAGGGAAAAGCTTTGGCAAAAGAAAATTGCTGTAGGGAAAGATCCAGCTTGCTGTAGGTAAAGGGAGGGCTGGTGACCGGCAGGTCAGAGACCACAGCGGTGCCGTTCACCACCTTCATTTGACCCACAGTAAAGTTGGGCAGCGAGCTCTCCTGCTGCGCGTTTTGGGTGCGGCTTGCGGCGGTGTTTCCGATATTGGAAAAGTTCCACACTCCCTGGCCGTTGTGAACGAGGTTGATCGTGGGTGAATCGGCCACAAAGCTGGTAACCAGCAACTGACGATGGAAGAGGAGAGGCCCGACTTCCACCCCGATGTGCAACGACTGTGCCTGGAGAAATGGCTTCGAGCTGAAGGCAGGGTCGTCGGCAACGGAAATGTTGTCGGCCACCAGGCTCCCAGAGAAGACAGAGAAGCTTAGATTGCCCAGCGTCACCTTCCGGCCCAAAGCAGTAGAGAGCTGCGTTTCGAGCGTAGGACGGAATGTATTGGCGTTGACGAACAGGGGTACGACAAGAACAGCCAGCAGCAAGACAACGACCACGGCGACGAGAATGCTTATCAGCGGATGTTTCTTCATGAACGCATCTGTCCCCTTGAATTAGATGCTGCTCTTCACCGCTGGGCGGTTGCTTCATCGTGGTAGATGGCGGCAATTTCGTCGGCGTAGCGCGCGACCACCACCCGTCGCCGTAGCTTCATGGTGGGGGTAAATTCGCCGGACTCCATCGACCACTCGTCGGGAACCAGGTGGAAACGTTTGATAGTCTCAAAGTTTGCCAGGCTCTCGTTGACGCGGCGAACCAGGGCCTGGTATTCCGCATTTACAGCCGGATTGCCGAGCAGTTCGGCGCGTGAGGAGAAGGCAATTCCCTGCTGCCGCGCAAAGTCTTCAAGCGCCGGAAAGTTGGGCGCGATCAGCACGCTTAAGAATTTGTGCCGATCGCCAACCATGACTGCGTTGGTTACCAGCGGGCTGTTGTTCAGCTTGGCTTCGATCGGCTGGGGAGCGATCATCTTTCCGCCCGAAGTCTTGAGAAGTTCCTTCTTGCGGTCTGTGATGTACAGAAACCCATCTTCGTCGACCCGCCCGATATCCCCAGTGTGGAACCAGCCATCGGCTTCGATGGCTTCGCCGGTGGCTTCGGGCTTATGCCAATAGCCGACAAACACAAACGGTCCTCTTACGAGCAGTTCTCCATCGGAAGCGATACGGTACTCGACCGATTCGATGGGCTTGCCTACGGACCCCATGCGGTGATTTTGGGCATTGTTCAGGGCCACTACGGGCGAGGTTTCGGTAAGGCCGTAGCCCTC
This sequence comes from uncultured Acidobacteriaceae bacterium, assembly GCA_963717225.1. GTDB lineage: Bacteria > Acidobacteriota > Terriglobia > Terriglobales > Acidobacteriaceae > PALSA-350. The sequence continues at coordinate 54,121 of CAVQWB010000024.1, forward strand.
GAATATACGAATGCCGATGTCGGCAAACCAGCCCGCGGTGTCCACGCCAAGCGGCGCTCCCCCGGCGATATAGTCGCGGACCTGGCCGCCAAAGGCCTGCTTAACTTTTTTGAAAACCAAACGATCGGCCAGCCGCCAGCGGAGGGCAGAGGGTGTCTGCCCGCGCAGAATTTCTTCGCGGTGACGGCGGCCAGTCGCGAGAGCCCAGGTGAAAAGCTTCTTGACCGTGGGTTTGCTCGCCGAACGGCGTTCGACCACATCGCGAATCTTCTCGTAGACCCGGGGCACGGCGACGAATACTGTTGGCCGTATGGATGCGATGGAAGCGGGCAACCGGTCGAAGTTTCCGCAATAAGCAAGGGTCGCGCCGTAGCAGAAGAGAGCATAGTCGAGATGGCGAGCCGTGATGTGTGAGAGGGGTAAAAAGGAGATGCAGGAAGAATCAGGGTTCCAATCAAATGTCCGGGTGGAGTAGTTGAGGTTGGAGGCGATGTTGCCGTGGGTGAGCATGACGCCCTTGGGTTCACCGGTGGTGCCGGAAGTATAGATGAGGGTGGCAAGATCTTCCGGCTTGACCACGAAACTGCGCAGCCACTGTTGCATATCGACCGGGGGAGCAGTGGCCCCCTGGAGCGGAGCGGTGCCAACCTGGAGCAGGGATGCGAGGGTGACCGCGGGGGGCTCCAGGTCTGTGATGTCGTCCATCACGATGATGTGCTCAAGGTGGGTCTGGCTGCGAATGGAGGCGATTTTGCGGTACTGCGTCTCGGTTGATACGACAGCTATGCGTGCTCCGGAATCATTCAGCAGGACGGCGATTTGCTCGGCGGTGAGCGTGGGATAGATGGGCACATCCGCTGCGCCCAGCACAAGGGCGGCGAAGTCTACTACTGGCCACTCCCAGCGATTCTCCGCAACGAGGGCGATGCGGTCGCCCTTGAGGATGCCCCAGGAAAGAAAGACGTTTGCCAGGGTGTAGACCCGAGACAGGAGGTCGTCGGTTGATATCGGAAGCCAGTTACCTGATACATCCTGCCACAGCACAGCTCGCTGGCGCTTGCTGGCCTCGACCAGGGCGACAACGTCTACTAAGGTCTCAAGTTTGAACATGAATGGAGATTGTAAACTGCGGTCCATGGATGGGGTGTGAAGGTGGGGTGGGGAATCTAGAGGAGCTGAGGATACGGAACTTACTGGCCGATTGAGTAAAAGCGATCGTTGGGCTTCGCCCATCGTTTTCGGCCCACGTACGCTTTGGCGAACGTGGGGCACCCGTCCTGTTTCCTGGACAGTTTCTTGAGGGTGAACGGTCGCCGGTGTGGTTCGGTGGTTGCAAGGCTAGAGAGGGTGTGTGTGAACTTCAATTCCAAACTCAGTCCCGAAGGGACGTCTGAACTTAGCCCAGGACGTGAGTCCAGGACGTGAGTCCTGGGTTAACCGAAAAAGTTGGACTAGTCCCGCCAGGGACGGCTGAAACCCCGGCCCCTTTGTTCAGACGTCCCTTCGGGACTAGAACAGAGTTCTCACACACCCTCTAGAGGTCTATCCTCAGGCCTGCGGGAGCGGGGTCAGGCGCAGGAAGCGCGAGGAGAGGTTGGACCAGTCAGAGAGAATCCGGTGAGCGCGGGTGCTGGCGGTCTTTTCCGCGTGCAGTTGAATGAGCTGACGCAACTCTTCGCCTGCGGCCTCGTCCAGCTGAGATAAGGGCTCCGGGGTAAGAAAGCTGGTGTGGTAACGGGTCTGGGAGACAAAGGCGCCATCCTCGTCAAAGACCCAGGCCAGACCGCCCGTCATGCCGGCACCGAAGTTTTGCCCGGTCGAGCCGAGCACCGCTACCAGACCACCGGTCATGTATTCGCAACCATGGTCGCCAATGCCTTCGACCACTGCGAGTGCTCCGGAGTTGCGCACCGCGAAACGCTCGCCGGCCCGCCCGGCGGCAAAAAGGGAGCCACTGGTTGCACCATATAGAGCGACATTGCCGAGAATGACGTGCAACTCGCTTTCCCGCGCCGCGCGGCCTTGGCCGCGGAGAATCAGTTCTCCTCCGCAAAGCCCCTTGCCGACGAAATCGTTGGCCATACCCTCGAGAACGAGTTGCATGCCAGGCACAGCGAAAGCTCCGAAGGATTGTCCGGCAACGCCCTTCATCTTGAAGTTCAGGGGAGTGTCTTTGTGATGCAGTCCGTGCCAGACCAGCTCCCCAGCCAGCCGCGCTCCGAGGGTCCGATGCTTGTTGGCAATGGTCTCTTCGACGGCAAAGGGTAAACCGGCAGCGCGGGCCGCAAGTGCCGGCTGGACCCAGGCGTTATCAATGTTGGCGTGATCGGCAGGGCGGCGGTTCCGCTGGCCCTGCCAACGCACATGCCCCTCACGGGCCGGCGCGAGCAACCTGCTGAGGTCAAGTCCTCCGGCAGCGCTCACTTGCTCCAGCAACTCGACGCGCCCGATGGCGGCCTCAAGCGAGGGCAAGCCAAGAGAGGCCAGCAGAGTTTGCAGATCGCGCGTGAGCTCCTCGAAAAAGCGCACGACATTGGCAGGCTTGCCACGGAATTTGGCGCGCAGATCGGGTCTCTGGGTCGCGATACCGGTGGGACAGGTGTTGAGGTGACACTGGCGGGCCATATCGCAACCCAGTGCAACCAGCACCGCAGTGCCGAAAGCAAATTCGTCGGCACCCAACAAAGCGGCGATCAGCACATCGCGGCCAGTGCGTAGACCACCATCGCACCGCAGGCGCACGCGTCCTCGTAAGCCGTTCTGCATCAGCACCTGTTGCGCTTCCGCCAGCCCTATTTCCCACGGGTTGCCGGCATACTTGATGCTGGAGAGAGGAGATGCTCCCGTGCCTCCCGCGTGACCGGCAATGACAATGTAGTCTGCATAGGCCTTCGCAACGCCAGCGGCAACCGTGCCAACACCACACTCGGATACCAACTTAACGCCGATGGCGGCACGAGGATTTACCCTCTTGAGGTCGAAGATGAGCTGAGCAAGATCCTCAATGGAGTAAATGTCGTGGTGGGGCGGAGGGCTGATGAGCGCAACGCCGGGCTGGGCATGGCGCAGACGGGCGATTAACTCGGTGACTTTGTGGCTAGGGAGCTGGCCACCTTCGCCGGGCTTCGAGCCCTGGGCGATTTTGATTTCGATCTCCTCGGCATGGGCGAGATATTCGGTGGTAACTCCAAAGCGGGCGGACGCCACCTGCTTCACCTTGTTATTCAGGATCGCCGGAGCCCCGGGATAGGCCGGGAAGTGGGCCGGATCTTCCCCTCCCTCACCAGTATTCGAACGGCCACCGAGCTGATTCATGGCTTCGGTGATGGTCTGATGGGCCTCCGGACTGAGCGAACCCAGAGACATAGCGGAAGCAATGAAGCGGCTCACGATGGTAGGAGCCGATTCCACCTGGTCAAGGCTTAGTGGGGCCGCGGCAGGACGGATCTCCAACAGGTCACGCAGCACCGTGGGCTTGTTTTCGATCGCCAGGGTGCCGAAGGCGTTCCAGGCTTGAATGGGCGACAGGCCGGCACCAGCCGCACCACGGGCCGCGCCTGTCACTACTTGCAAAGCCTTCACGGTTTGTGGCTGCCAGGTGTGCGGCTCGGCACGATCGTCTTTACGGAAGCGAACCCAGCCATAATCAGGAAGGGTCTTGGCTTCTCGCGGCGTTACCGGCTGCTGTACGGTGGCTGTGGGCGGTTGCGAATCCTGATGAGTGACGTTGACTAAGGCAGGTTGAACGTCCTCTTCCTGGGCCGCGGACCAGACGTCACGTAAAGCCGCTTCAAGCTCGGCAAAGCCGATGCCGGAGATAGGCGATGGCGTCCCGAAGAAACAAAGTTCCACCACTTCGTGGTCGAGGCCAAGTATGTCGAAGAGGTGCGCGCTGCGATAGCTATCGAGCACGGAGATACCCATCTTGGACATGATTTTGGCCAGGCCGAGGTCGAAGGCGTGAAGCATGTTGGCTTCGCCCTTTTCCGTGTCGAGATTGCGCGCTGTTTCGAGCGCGAGCCAGGGGCAAACGGCGCCCGCTCCGAAGCCAAAAAGAACAGCCGCGTGGTGCAGGTCGCGGCAATCGCCGGCTTCGACCGCAAGGCCGGCGCAAGTGCGCACCCCGGCATTTACCAAGGCGTGATGCACAGCCCCAGTAGCCAGAGCCATGGGGATAGGGAGCATCTCGGCACGCGCTCCCGGTTGGGCGATGGCACGGTCGCTGAGCAGCAAAATGGCCGCGCCGCCACGGACTAACTCAATGGCGCGAGCGCAGAGATCGTCAATGGCGCGCTTGAGATTGCAGGATGGCGCAAAGACACAGTCCAGGACCGCCAGCGGCATCTCCTCGGCCAACGGGTGCTCTCGATTGCGCAGCGCATGCATCTGGCCCAGGGAGAGAAATGGCGACTCCAACGAAAGCCCGGGAATGCGCGCCTTGGTGTCGAGAAGGTGCGGCCACGGGCCGAGGCGGGTGTGCAATTCAATGACAATGGATTCGCGTACCGGATCGATCGCCGGATTGGTGACTTGGGCGAAGCGTTGACGGAAGAAGGCGTAGACCGGTCGCGGCGCGTGGGCCAGAGGAGCCAGGGGGGTATCGTCGCCCATGGACCACACCGCGTCTTTGCCGTCACTCGCCATTGGGGCCAGCACCATGCGGACATCTTCCCGGGTGTAGCCAAACACCTGCTGGAGATGGTTCAAATCGTCGACTGCGGGGGCGAAAGAGACCGGCGCCAGAGGGGTATCCGCCACCAGGGTGCTGTACTTGGTGAAGCGGTCGAACTCCTTTAACAACTGATCGTCTTCAAGTAACTGGTGCGCATCCAAATCGGCGACCAGCATCTCTCCGGGACCGAGACGGCCGCTGTGGATGATTCTCTCCGGATCGAGGTCCACCAGACCTGCTTCCGATCCGGCAACCACCAGAGCGTCTTCGGTGAGAAAGAAGCGGCAGGGGCGCAAGCCGTTTCGATCCAGAGCCACACCGACCAGGTGCCCATCGGCAAAAGCGAGCGCTGCCGGCCCGTCCCAGGGTTCTACGCAATCCGCGTGGTAGCGAAGAAACGCGGATTCCCTCTGCCGGCCAGCTGGAGGCAGTAACATCCTGACCGCTTCAGCGACACTGCGGCCGTTGCGCGCCAACAACTCGACCATCTCGTCCAGGCTGGTCGAATCGGAGCCGTCTTTGGACAATATGGGATGATTTTCCGCGGGGATGGTCGAGGCCCGGGCGTCCATGCGGCCCCGGTTCCCCCAAACAGTATTGATCTCCCCGTTGTGAGCCAAGGTCCGCAAGGGCTGGGCGCGCTCCCACGAGGGCAGAACGTTGGTGGCATAGCGCTGATGGAAAATCGCAAACGCGGTGGTATAAGCCGGGTCCGCCAGGTCAGGATAAAAGTCGGCCAGCAGACGGCCGGCGCACATTGCCTTGTAGACCAGCGAACAGGAAGAGAGCGAGCAAACGTAGCCGGAAGTGGCGGCCTCGCGCTCGAACTGCTTACGCGCCAGGTAGAGGCGACGCTCAAAATGTTCAGGATTTGTAGCAGTCACCAGCACTTGGCGGATCACAGGAATGCTGGAAAGCGCAATCTCGCCTAAAACCTCTTCCCGGGTGGGCACCACTCGCCAGGTGAGCACATCAAGATTTTGGGCGGCGAGCGCCTGCTCCAGAGCCTGCTGACCGGGACCAGATTCGCCGGGGAAAAACACCACTCCCACCGCCAGCGGCTGGGAGGCGCTCAGGGAAAGCCCTGTGGACGCCAGTAGAAATTCCCGCGGGATCGCGGTCATGATGCCAACGCCATCGCTACTCTTGCCGTCAGCGGCAATGGCTCCGCGATGCGCCAGACGCGCCAGCGCGGTGAGCGCCTGGGTCAGGATTTCATGGGTGGGTTGATTGCGTAGTGTGGCCACGAATCCCACACCGCAAGAGTCGTGGTCAAAACGGGGATCGAGCAGGTTAGGGGTAAGGCTGCGCTCCAGCTGATTTGAGGCAAAGGAACCCATACGTAACTATAATCCCCGTTTCGTTGACAAGCAGCTGGCAATAAAAATTTCTTTTGCACCACAAAGGGCAACGGCTAATGAGCGTTTTTTATTAAAAAAAGACATCCATTCGTTGACAAGCCGCCTCTGTATATTTATACATGTAAATGTATTTTTATGCACACCCAGAGCGCGGCCCAGGGCCGCGCTCTGGCTTTGGTGCAAAAGACGTGAGAAATGGTCGTAAGGACATTATGAAGCAAGATCGGCATACGGCAATTCGGGAACTCGTCGCAGGCGCGCCCATCGGCAGCCAGGACGAGTTGCGCCGCCGGCTGGTCAAGCGCGGTTTCGAGGTGACCCAGGCTACGTTGTCGCGAGATATTCATGAGCTGCACCTCTACAAGGGACCCCATGGCTATGCGGCACCCAACGGCGTGGCGCTTGAAGAAGAGGACGATCTGCCCCAGACCGCCGAGTTGCTGAACAGTTTCGGGTTGCGGGTAAAACAGGCGATCAATCAGCTAGTGCTGATTACCACTAGCGGGAGTGCGCAGCCGGTCGCCCTGGCAATCGACGGCGAAGACTGGCCGGAGGTGGTGGGGACCATCGCCGGGGACGATACCGTTCTGATCATTTGTCCAGACCAAAAGCGGGCGACCGTGTTGCGAGATCGCCTGGAAACGATGATTGGCTAATGCACAAGGATGGAATACAAACCGCGGTTGCTGGAGTGAGCGGCTATGCCGGCATGGAGTTGGCGCGCCTGCTGCTGCGTCATCCTGCTTTGCAGGGCCGGCCGCCGGTTTTTGTCGGCCGCGACGCAGAGCCGGTTCGGCTGACTGACATGCATCCTCAGCTGGCCGATAACAACGGGAGCGCCGAGCTGCTGGTTGAACCCTTCTCCTGGGAATTACTGAAAAAACGTGGGGTAGAGCTGCTCTTCCTGGCAACACCGCATGCGCAATCGCGGAGCTGGGTGCCGGAAGCGCTGGGGCACGGATTGCGGGTCGTGGACTTGAGTGGGGCCTGGCGGTTGCGGGCGAGCGAAAATCGTGCCATCTACGGCTTTCACGACGAAGATGCCATGTTAGCCGAGCGAGTCCAGACGGGGAGCGTCTATGGGTTGCCGGAACTGCATCGCAAGTGCATTCGTAATGCACAACTGGTGGCCAACCCTGGATGCTATGCCACATCGATCATTCTGGCGTTGAAGCCGGTGCTATCTGCCGGCTGGGTGGATCTGGATCGGGGAATCATTTGCGACTCAAAATCGGGCGTTTCGGGCGCGGGTAAGGCACCGACCGCCACCACCCACTATATGTATGCCGCGGACAATCTCTCCGCTTACGCGGTTTTTGGTCACCGGCACATGGGAGAGATGTTGGAACAGCTGAACCTGGAGGAGTCGCAGATGACTTTTACGCCCCACCTGCTGCCGATTCCGCGGGGCATTCTCTCGACCACCTATGTGACCTTTCGGGAGAAGAAGGAAGCGGCCGAGGTGGACGACCTTTTCCGAACGTTTTACGCATCAAGCCCAATGGTGCGCATATTCGGTCATCTGCCGCAGATCCAGTACTCGGTGCGCACCAATTATTGCGACATTGGGTTCAAGCTGGCGAAGGATGGACGCCGATGTATCGTGGTTTCCTGTTTGGACAACCTGCTGAAGGGCGCGGCCGGCCAGGCGGTTGAGAATATGAATTTGATGTGCGGATGGGACGAAGCGGAGGGGCTGGCATGAAATTCGTGGTCAAACTCGGTGGTTCCGCGCTGGAAGATAACGGCCTGCTTCACGGCTGCGCGCGTGCGATTGCCATCCTCGCGCAGGACGGCAACCAGGTCGCTGTGGTACACGGCGGCGGCGCTGCGCTGACCCGCATCCTGAAGCAGATGGGGAAGCAGAGTGAGTTTATTGCCGGTTTGCGCATCACCGATGCAGAGACCCGCGATGCCGCGCTCATGGTCCTGGGCGGCCGCGTAAATAAGGAGTTGGTAGCAGCGCTCGGCGGTCATGGCCAGGCAGGTGTAGGCCTTTCGGGTGGAGATGGGTTGATTTTCCGCGCGCGAAAGAAACGCACCACGCCGGACCTGGGCTTCGTAGGCGAGATCGTGGCCTCTGATACGCGTTGGCTCGATGCCATCTGGAAGATGGGCGCAGTGCCGGTGATCTCCAGCCTGGCACTGGGTTTTGACGGCGAATACTACAACATCAACGCGGACGAGATGGCGGCAGCGTGCGCCGTTGCCTGCAAGGCCGATGCGTTGGTTTTTCTGACCGACGTGCCGGGCGTTAGAGGATCGAACGGCGAGGTGATGCGCTGGCTAAGTGTGGATCAGATTGCCGGGCTTACGCAGGATGCTGTCATCAGCGGAGGCATGCTGCCCAAACTGAGCGCCTGCCGGGAGGCGTTGCTGGCCGGTGTTAAGCGGGTTCGTATTTTGCCTGCGGACGCGGCCGCAGTCTTACCCGATCTGTGTTCGACGAGAGTACTTCAAGGGACTGAGGTGATGGTGGCATGAAGCTCGAAGCAATCCAGGCGGCAGAGGCGAAACTGCTGCTTCCTACCTATGAGCGCAATCCGATTCTTTTTGTCGACGGGGCTGGCATGTACCTGGTTGACGACAAGGGAGAGCGGTATCTCGACCTGCTGAGCGGAATTGGCGTCAACGCCTTGGGCTATGGACATCCCGCGGTGGTGGAGACGATCAGTCGCCAAAGCCGCAAGCTGGTGCATATCTCTAACCTGTACTTCCATGAAGGCCAGGCTGAGTTAGCCATGCGGCTGACGGAGAGAACCGGCCTCGACCGCGCATTTTTCTGCAATAGCGGCACGGAGGCCTGGGAAGCGGCGATGAAGCTGGCGCGCGCATACTCGGCGATGAAGCGGAGCGAAGGCCACGCGCTTGGGAACCAAATTTCTAGCGCTGGAAAACAGTTTCCACGGGCGCACCATGGGTTCGGTGTCCACAACCCATAAGGATAAGTATCGGGAGCCGTTCCAGCCGCTGATGCCCGGAGTGGACTTTGTGCGCTTCAACGATGTGCAACATCTGCGGGCAAGCTTCTCGAACGAGGTTTGCGCCATTTTGATTGAGGCGGTTCAGGGTGAGGGCGGAATCCGGCCCGTGTCGCAGAGAGTTTTTTGCGGCCGCTCGCGAGCTTACGCAATCGACCAGCGCGCTCCTCATCGCGGACGAAATTCAGTCCGGCCTGGGACGTACCGGCAAATGGTGTGCTTACCAGCAATTTGGAATTCGGCCGGATATCACAACCCTGGCCAAGCCGCTGGCGGGCGGATTGCCGCTGGGCGCCATGCTCTGCACGGAGGAGGCATCGCGCGCCATCCATCCCGGGCTGCACGGGACAACGTTCGGCGGCGGTCCACTGGCCTGCGCGGTGGCCATCGCCGTCATCGACGCGATCGAGCAGGAAGGTTTGCTCGGCAATATCCAGGAGACGGGCGCTTACTTCAAGCGCCAGCTGCACGATCTGGCAGCGAAGCACGAGAGCGTGGTCGACGTGCGGGGTATGGGCTTGATGCTGGCGATGGACATGAACTCCGCCGACCTGGCCAAGCAGATCGTGGCCAGGATGCTCGAGCGGCGAATTCTGATCAACCGCACCAACGAGACCGTCCTGCGTTTTCTTCCGCCCTACATCATGGGCCGGGAGCACGTGGATCTGGCTGTCTCTGCGTTGAACGAAATCTTGACCGAAGAAGCCTCCGGCACGCCGAGCTTCGCGGCGGCGCATCAAAACACAGGGGGGTCACGCAATGTCTAGCAAGACTTTATTGGTCGATGAAAAAGCAGTACATCCGGGAAATCAGGAGGGCAATACGCTTGCTCTAGCCACCGCGAGCCTCGCCGGCCGCGACCTCTGCTCCATTGCCGATCTCTCCCGCCTGGAGATCGCCGCTATCATGGAACTCGCCCATGCCATCAAAGCATCGCCGGCGGATTATCGCTTCTCTCTCGATGCGCGGCAGATGGTGATGTTTTTCGAGAAGGCTTCGCTGCGCACGCGGCTGACCTTTGAGGCCGGTATGAATACCCTGGGCGGTTCGGCGATGTTCGTGGACCAGACCCAATCACCGCTGGGCGAGCGCGAGTCTCTGGCGGATATGGCGCGCAATGTGGAACGCTGGGTGAGCCTGATCGTGCTGCGCACCTACGCCCACGAGACCATCACCGAGATGGCGGAATACGCCCGGTGCCCGGTGATTAACGCGCTCAGCGACCTGGAGCATCCCTGCCAGGCTCTGGCCGACTTCATGACCATTGAAGAGCGCTTCGGCACGGCGCGCGGCCTCAAGTTCACCTATGTGGGAGACGGTAACAACGTCTGTCACTCATTGATGTTGACCGCTGCCTTGCTGGGCGCCCATTGCACGGTAGCCTCGCCAAAGGGGTACTACCCGAAGCAGGAGATCATCGCTAAAGCGCAGGAAATTGGAGCGGAATCCGGAGCGACGCTTACCCTAACCCACGATGTAGTCGCCGCGGTACGCGGCGCGGATGCGGTGTATACCGACGTTTGCACCAGCATGGGGTTTGAGCATGAGGTAACCAAGCGCGCGCCTATTTTCAAACCGTATCAGGTCAACGAGGCTTTGATGGCCCATGCTGCAGCTCACGCCGTATTCATGCATTGCCTGCCCGCGCATCGCAATGCCGAGGTGACGGACGCGGTCCTGGACGGCCCGCAATCTGTTGTTTTTGACCAGGCAGAGAACCGGCTGCACGCCCAGAAGGCGTTGATGGTATTGCTGCTGGGCGGCGGTCTGGGCGGATCGCGGGATACGATGACAAATTAACCGACCACTGTCCGATCAGGTTCTGTCCTGACCACAGATCCTGGGAGCTCCACATCTCGCTCGTTTTTCGCGAGATGTGGGATGCCACGAACCTCAACCGGTCGCCGCCAGAGGATGAATCGAAAACTTAGGGCGTCTTGAGGGTCAAAGTTACAAGATCGGCTCCAGTGCGCACATTTCGAAAAACAGCGAGATGTGGACCCGGATCTGTAGTCCAAAGACTTGATTGGAACCGGCGCTGCTCACACCTGTCCCTTTTTGTTCAGAGAGTTTTCAGAATTTGTAAAGGAGTTTGGCATGTCGAAGAAAGTTGTTCTTGCTTACTCTGGTGGTCTCGACACCTCGATTATCATTCCCTGGCTTAACGAGAACTACGGTATGGATGTAATCGCCATGATTGCAGATGTAGGACAGGGCGAGGATCTGGACGCGGTGGTCGCAAAAGCCTACGCTACCGGCGCCAAGAAGGCGGTGGTTCTCGACCTGCGCGATGAGTTCGTGCGTGACTACGTCTATCCGACGGTGCGGGCCGGCGCAATCTACGAGCACAAGTATCTGCTGGGTACCTCGATTGCACGGCCGGTCATCGCCAAGCACCAGGTGGAAGTGGCGCTTAAGGAAGGCGCCGAAGCCGTTGCCCATGGCTGCACCGGCAAAGGCAACGACCAGGTCCGTTTCGAACACGCCTACCAGGCGCTGGCTCCGGATTTAAAGGTGATCGCACCGTGGCGTGAGTGGACACTGAAGTCCCGCGAAGACTGCCTGGATTATGCCGAAGCGCATGGCATCCCCGTGGCGGCAAGCCGGGAGAAGATTCACTCCCGTGACCGCAACCTGTGGCACATCAGCCACGAGGGTGGCGAACTGGAGAATGCCGGCAATGCTCCGTTGCCGAGCACATGGGTGATGACTCGCTCGCCCCAGGAAGCGCCCGACCGCGAGGAAGTAGTGGAGATCGGCTTTATCGAGGGTAAGCCTGTTTCGGTAGACGGCATGAAGCTGGAACCGGTGCAAATTGTGGAGCTGCTGAATGAAATCGGCGCGCGGAATGCCATCGGCCGCATCGACCTGGTAGAAAACCGCTTCGTGGGCATCAAGAGCCGCGGACTGTATGAGACCCCCGGCGGCACCTTGATCACCACCGCGCATCGCGAGCTCGAAGCTCTGACGTTGGATCGCGAAGTGATGCACTACAAACAGCAGGTCGCGCTCAAGTATGCCGAGTTGGTTTACTTCGGCCTGTGGTTCACGCCCCTGCGCGAAGCACTGGACGCTTTCGTCGACAACACACAGAAGCTGGTTACCGGCACGGTCAAGCTTTCTCTGTACAAAGGCAACATCGGTGTGGCTGGAAGGCATTCACCGTACTCGCTCTACTCCGATGATTTGTCTTCGTTCACCATGGGCGATAGCTACGACCAGAAAGATGCCAAGGGCTTCATCCAGATTCTGGGCCTGCCTGCCCGTACCCGGGCGCGCTTGCTGCAGAAGAAAGAGGCTGTCCAGTGAAGATGTGGTCTGGCCGCTTTCGCGAGCCACTCGACCAGGACTTCGAACAATGGCAACGATCTCTGGCATTTGACTGGCAGCTACTTCCTCAAGAGGTGGCTGCCAGCAAGGCTCATGCACGGACCATTGCCGCGGCGGGCATCCTGACCCCGGCGGAGCTGGACAAGATTGTGGGCGCACTCGACGCCATCCGCGACGAGTACGCGCAGCGTCCGCCCAGCGATATCTACGGCTGCGTGCAAGCGGAGGACATTCACCACTTTGTAGAGCTCGAATTGGTGGCGCGGATCGCGGACCTGGGTTTCAAGCTGCACACCGGACGCAGCCGCAACGAACAGATTGCGACCGACCTTCGGCTGTTCGTGCGGGAAAAGTGCGCATCGATCACCGGCCGCCTCGGGGACTGGATGCGCGCGCTGACCGCGCAGGCCGTCGCCGCAGGGGACGCGGTCATGCCCGCCTATACCCATCTGCAGCGTGCGGAACCAGTGCTGGTGGGTCACTGGCTGCAAGCGTATGGGGAGATGCTCCTGCGAGACATAACCCGGCTGGGGGATTTGAGCCGTCGCTTGAATTATTGTCCACTGGGTTCTGGAGCGGTGGCCGGCGCTACCCTGAAGCTGGACCGCACAATTGCCGCGCGGGAACTTGGCTTTTTGGGGCCAACCGCCAATAGCATGGACGCGACCAGCGACCGCGACTTCGCACTGGAGTTTTTGCAGGCGCTAACGTTAATTGCTTTGCACGCCAGCCGGTTCGCGGAAGAAATCACGCTTTATGCCACGGCGGAATTCGGGTTTGTCGAGCTGCCGGAAGCATTTTCGACCGGATCGAGCGCGATGCCGCAAAAGAAGAACCCCGATCTGACCGAGCTGGTGCGCGCCAAAGTGGCACGGATCAATGGCGCGGCGCAGACAGTCACGATGTTGCTGAAGGGGCTTCCGCTGGCCTACAACAAGGATCTGCAGGAGAGCCAGGAACCACTTTTTGCCGCGGCTGAGTCGGCGGAGCGGATGATTGCCTTGCTGGCCAGGTTCGCCGCTGCTCTTCGCTTCAACACGGCCCGCATGCGGAGTGCCTGCGAGGCCGGCTATCTTAATGCCATGGCGGCCGCTACCTACCTCGTGCACAAGGGAGTTCCCTTCCGCAAGGCGCACGAGAAAATTGGCCTGGCGGTGCGCTATGGTTTGGAAAAGGGTTGCGAACTGGATGGCCTCACGCTCACCGAGTTGAAGCGGTTTGGGCCGGAGTTCGAAGACGATTTTTTTTCGAGCATCACCCTCGATGCTACCGTCAACTGCCACGACGTGATTGGTGGCACGGCGGTGAATCGGGTGCGTGAGGCTCTAGCAGCACAGGAGGCTAGACTTTCTGCTGCGATGGGACAGATGGATGGAAATACGTAAGGCCAGATTACAGGACGCTTCAAACATATATGAACTGGTGAACAGCCTGTCGTCGGATGGCACACTGCTGCGGCGCGCCTTCGCGGAGATTTGCGAGAACGTGCGTGATTTTACCGTTGCGGAGTCGGCCCAGGGCATCTTTCAGGGGTGCGGCGCGTTGCATCTTTACGGTCCCCACCTGGCGGAAGTGCGCTCGATCGTGGTGCGTCCTGAAGCCAAGAGCAAAGGCACGGGTGGGATGTTGCTGCAGTCGCTCCTGGATGAGGGCGAGGACCACGGTGTAGGCTGTGTGTGTCTTTTTACGCGCATCCCTGACTTCTTCTTCAAGCACGGTTTTCGTGTGGTGGAGGATCGAACGGCCCTGCCCGATAAGATTTACAAAGATTGTCAGAATTGCCCACGACTCTACCGCTGTGATGAAGTGGCGATGGCGCGCGGCCAGATTCCCAAGGTGTCTATTTTGGGAACGAGGATCGAGGCCGAGCAGCTAGTTCGTTTAACGGGCTGAAGAGGCTGCGGATAAATGAACGGCATCTGCGGAAACAAGATAAAAGAACATACCCCAGGGCAGATGACGGTTTTTAGGAGGGTGTGTGAGAACCCACTTTTTGAAGGGTACGGCCTTTAGGCCGTACGTCTAGCCTGCGATTTGCCTCACGCCCCGTTCTGCAAAAGAGCCCGGGTGCCCCGATATCTGCCAAGGTTTTGGCAGATGTGGGATTCCACTGCGCTAGACCGGCCACTTCTCTACTGCAACGGATCCCGAGGTCCATGATCCACCTACTCTCCCTGGCTTGCAATTCTGATCATTGCCGCGACGCTGCGCTCGACATCCTCGTTCGTCGTAGCCCAACTGGACACGCTGATGCGCATGGCCGCATGACCGTGCCACTGCGTTCCTCCGCACCAACAGGTCCCATCGCTTTGAACACTCGCGATGACCCTTCGCGTCTCCTCGTCACTGCCGAAGGAGACCAGAACCTGGTTCAAGACCACGTCGTTCAAGATGGAAAAGCCGGCTCCACGGAGACGATCCGCAAACAGCTTCGCCTGAAGACAGTTTCGCTCGATCAGTTCCGCCAACCCACTGCGCCCCAACGAGCGGATCGCAGCCCATAACTCGACACCGCGTGCCCGCCGCGAAGCTTCGGGTGCGAAGTGCCAGGGCTCGCGGCCGCCGCCCGGTGTCAGATAAGCGGCGGTCATCGCCATGGCAGCCTTGAGATGTTCCGGGGTCCTCACCACGGCGACCGCGGAATCGTAGGGCACGTTCAACCACTTATGGCAATCAATCGCCCAGGAATCAGCAGCGCCGGCGCCCGCCAGCAAAAGTGCGTACTGTGGGGAGACGGCCGCCCAGTAGCCGAAGGCGCCATCCACGTGCACCCAGGAGCCTGAATCATGCGCGCGGGCGCATATTTCTTCCGCAGGATCAAACGCACCCGTATTCACGTTGCCCGACTGAATGCAGACGAGCGTGCGGTCATCGAGCGCAGGCAGTGCCTCTGGCTTCATCCGTCCCTGAGCGTCGGCCGGGACCCGCGTCACTCGCGAACGCCCTAACCCCAGCATGGAGAGCGCCTTCAGCAGCGAAACGTGGACTTCCTCGCCCACCACCACGCGGATTGGTGGCGCGCCAAATAATCCGTCCTCTTCGACATTCCATCCAACACGCTGCAACAGTGCGGTTCGCGCTGCAGCTAATGCGGTGAAGTTTGCCATGGTTGTGCCAGTAACAAATCCCGCTCCTGACGCGGACGGGAGACCCAGCAGGTCTACCATCCATTCGAGGACTATTTCTTCCAGCTTCGCCGCCACGGGAGACATGACGTGCATCGCGGCATTCTGGTCCCAGGCTCCGGCCAGCCAGTTGGCGGCAAGCGCCGCGGGGAGCGAGCCGCCAATGACGAATCCGAAGTAGCGGCCCCCTGCGGTGGCCACTGTTGCGGGTGACCCAACGTCATCCAGCAGGGCCAATACCTCTGAGGGATCCGACGGCTGCTGAGGCAGTGGGCCTGCGAGCGCCTGCAATCGAGCTACGGCTTCGGACAAGGGTGCGACGTGCCGATCTGCAATCTCCGCGAGGTATCGTGTTGCTCGCTCCGCAGTTTCTGCCAACAACTTTTTCATCGATGACTTACGATAGCAGGTGCGGACCCGCTCGCACCTTGGCGGTTCGATGCTGTCGGTGTGGATTTCTCGTATCCCGGACGCCATCCAATCTATTCTTTGGGTTTCCAGAAATGAGCAAACTCTTTTCGCGTACCGCTAATTGCCATGACATTAAAAGAGCGGGTTTGTTTCGAGTAGATGACCTGTTGAATTCCGCCGTGAATTGAATTCGAGTTGTTGTAGTGACCGATGCCCGTCCGGGCGTAATCGCGGCTCATTCTGATATAGCTATGCCATTCCGGGTTTCCGGTTACGTCAAATGCCGACGCTTCGAGGAAGCCCTCCTTTGGCTGCCATGTGATGTCTATGGTCCCGCCGGTCGGCTCATGCGTTCCGTCGTCCTTGACGTGGTAGTTCACGTAGACGCCACCCAGAGAACCATACTCTTTGGTCAGCGCCCGCAGATCAGCCCACTTCTGGAACCTCGCGCGGATCTGCCAATCGGCGATCACGCCCAGAATTGCGCCCAAAACGAACCCAATTGAAAGATTCAGCCAATTAATTGTCATTTCACCATCCTACGAAGCAGTGGCGAGGCTTCCCGTAGGATGTACGCTTTTTCTCGCTTCCCGGTTCCCGTCCGCCGCGTCTTGATGTAAGTGTTCCATGCGATTGGCGTTCGATGGGCATTTGATCGGACCTGGTCCGGGGTATGGGGTCAGGAATACAATCGTGTGTATAGCGGGTTCAGGAGCGATGCCCGGCATTGCCGGCATGAGCCAGTTCGCGCAAGCAGCACCCACCCTTATGGAGCCCACAGACTTTCGGCGATTGTTCCAATACGATCATTGGGCGAATCAAGCGGCGTCGGGCGCCCTCAAGACCGCTGACATGACTTCCGGTCACGCCCTCGCTCTGCTCGCGCACATAGTGGGGACACAGTACGAGTGGTGTGCACGAATCAAAGAAGAGGCATCACCACTAGCAATTTGGCCGGAACTTACCCTTGCGCAGTGCGAACAGCACGCGGATGCGCTACGGGGGATGTGGCAGGAATTCATCAACACGCTAGACCCCTCGAAGCTAATGGCAACTGTGGCCTACAGGAATTCCAAAGGCCAATCATTCACCAATTCTGTTGCGGATATACTTCTACATGTTCTGATGCATTCCACATATCATCGAGGCCAGATTGCTACTGAGATGCGCGCCCTTGGCCACACTCCCGCGTACACGGATTTTATCGTTGCCGCCCGATTTAACTTGCTGAGTTGACGTCAACCCGGGCTTTCCCTGGGGCCTTCTCGCACCCTGTTCGGCGGGGCCGACGGGAGGTAACCCGCGTCGCCGAATGAAATAGGCTTAGGTAATCCGCGCCGATTCGCTACTTCTTTTTCCTGGTGAAGTCGCAGAGCATATCGGAGTGGATATTCAAGCCGATATTGGTCATGTTGTAGAAATGTTCGCTGGCAACAAGCCAGACGATTTCGCAGATCGCGCGTTCCGAGTAGAACCTGGACATGCGAGCAAATGTCTTCGGATTGACCCTCTTATCCCTGGTCAGTTCGGTCACATAGTCCAATGCGGAGCGCTCTGCCTCGGTAAAAAGCGGGCTCGTGCCGTATTGTTCGAGCGCATCGAATTTGGCCTCGTTCATCGACGCTTTGATGGCGAACAACCTGCCGATATCCATACAGAAGGAGCAAACGTTCAGATGCGCCACTTGTTCCCGAATTAGAAAAATGGTCTCACCTGGGAGCTGCAGCTTCTTGTCCAGCTGAGCGATCTTTCCTGTAAACATACCGAACGAAGACGGCAGTCGCGCGGAAATTACCTTTACGGGAGTAAGTACTTTGCCATATTGACGGCGAACAAAATAATAGACCAACTTCTTCATCAATCCTTCCGGCTTTTCGATGGGTGGAAGAAATGGATCTGCGGAGTCGGGAACGTTGATTGCTGTGTGGCTCTGTTGTGTTTGCATGATTGCGTTTTCTCCAGTGGTGTCCGGGTATCTTCGCGGGATCGGCACGCTGGGCCTCGTTCGTCCTCGCGATCAAGAGCGAAACGAGTAAGTGCGTCGCGTATGCATCCCCCGAATAGAAGACCATCCGCGGGAGCGATTTGTGACAAAGCTCTCTAAGCTTGATCCGCAGGCAAATCGGGCAGGTGGGCGAGCTTCTCCGGATTGGTCACGACATAGATCGTCTCGATGTGCCCTTCGCTGGCGTCAAAAGTGAGAACCGAGTACGGCTTCCGATCGAGATAGCCAACGATTCCAGGCTCCCCATTGATCTGCGCCAGGCGAATGACCAGATTTTTCGGCACCAGCTTTTGGAAAGTGCCTATTGCCCCGCGGGCCACATTGCGGCCGCCGCGAATCAGATTGGGTGCAGCCACTGCCTTACCGCCACCGTCGGTGTGAAGAACGACATCACCGGCAAGCAACTCGACCAGTCCTTCCAGGTCGCCGCTGCTCGTCGCTTTCAGAAAGCGCTCCAGCAGGTCGCTCTTCTGCCTCTGCGAAGTCTTGAAGCGTGGGCGCATCGCGGTGACATGCTGCCGGGCGCGGTGCAGAATCTGGCGGCAATTGGCCTCGCTCTCACCCAGCACCATGGCGATTTCAGGGTACTCATATTCGAACACCTCGCGCAGAAGGAACACTGCCCGTTCCACCGGCGTCAACCGTTCCAGCATGACAAGAAAAGCCATGGACAGGGACTCATCCACCCGTATGATTTCCAGGGGATCGCTTCCCGGACCGGTGACGATCGGTTCGGGAAGCCACTGACCCACGTACTCCTCGCGTTTCACTCGCGCCGATTGCAGATGATTGATGCACAAGCGGCTGATGATGGTGATCAGGAATGCGCGGGGCGATCGGAACTCTTCCTCGCGCGCCTGCTGCCAGCGGATAAAGGTCTCTTGCAACATGTCTTCAGCGTCGGCCACGCTGCCCAACATGCGGTAGGCGATGGAGAAGAGCAAGCTGCGATACTGATCGAAGGTCGCCAGCCGGATCGGCACCTCTGGATCGACAGGCAGCGTCTCGGCCATCGCGTCGCGATCATCTCGATTCGGCAATATTTCCCCCGTGCTGTGCGCCTGCGAACCTGCCTGCCAAGGCGGATTCCTATTCCTAGACAGGATAGCCGTCGATGTTGTGACAAGCCTGCTCTAGTTTTTGAGGGCATCGGCAACTATTCGTAGCGAAGGGCGTCCCCCGGGTCTATCAGCATTGCGGCGCGCGCCGGAATCAGAGTCGCTGCCAAAGCAACCAGGGCTAAAAGCAGCACGACTGCGGCATACGGAGCAGGATCACGCGGTCCTACTTTGAACATCAAGCTTTTGAGTAACTGTGCCGTGGCCAACGCGGTCCCCAGGCCCAATACACTGCCAAGCAAAATAAGGCGTATGCCCTCCATGGCAATGAGCCGCAAGATGTCTGCCCTGGTTGCGCCGAGCGCCATGCGGACCCCAATTTCCTGAGTGCGCTGCGTGGCCACATACGAAATGACACCATACAGGCCGATGACGGCCATGAGGAGCCCGCAAGAGGCAAAGAAGCCGAGCAAGGCAGTCTCGAAGCGAGGACGATCGGCCAACTTGCTCACATCCTGGCTGAGGGAAGCGATCTCGACCGGGACGGTGGGATCGAGTTGTGCAATTAGGGTCCGGATCCACGGAGCCATGACGGAGCTGGGGAATGCGGTCTCGAGAAGGAAAAAATGATGACTGTCCCAGTTGTCAGGGTGGCTGGTCCTCAGGATATAAAATTCCGGATCATCCTGGCCGGCCAGACCTCCGTTTTTCACATTTCCTGCTATGCCGGCTATGGTGAAGACTGGTCCATCCATGGTCAGGTAGGGGTTGAACACTGCCCGCTGCATATGCTGCCCGATGGCGTTACCGTCAGGAAAGAGGCGGGCAGCGAGAAGTTGGCTCAGAATGACGGGGTGGCCGTTCGCTTGCCGATCTACTTCGGTAAACCCTGGCCCTTGGAGTAGGGGGATCTGAAGGACGTGAAAGTACCCCGGAGTGACAGTACGCAAGACCACCGATCCGCCGGTTCCCGGGGGGGTGTGCGGTCTGCCCGCGACTATGATGTCGGAGTAGCGCATTCCGCTTTGCGACCCGTTCCCGCCGGGAGGCAGCGAGTCGCTCATGCCCACCGCGGCGACGCCGGGCAAACGCTGTAAGGCTTTCTCGGCCCGCAGATAGAAATCCATCAACGCCTGGGCAGATGGATAGCGTTCCCCGTTCAGAGCAATACGCACCCTGATCACATTCCGCATCTTCATGCCAAGGTTTTGTTGCTCAAGATTGCGGAAGCTCTTCAGCAGCAGGCTGGCGCCGGAGAGGAGGACGACACTGATGCCGATCTGTGCGGCCACCAGGGCGCGTCGCAGACGGACCTGTCCCCTGGAGTTGGTTTGTTTGGCCACCAGCCTGGTTACATTCGGCCTTTGCAGCGCGGGCATAATGCCGAAGAGCAGAGCACAAACAAGCGAGACCAGCACGGTGAACAGAATGATGCGCAGGTCGAGCTGGGCCTGGGCAAGGAACGGAAGACCGGTGGGAGCGATGGCGATAAACACGCGCAATAGAAGCTCGGCCAGCAAACACCCGGCTGCGGCTCCCGCAACTGTCAGCAGCAACGCCTCGGTCAGGGTCTGCCGCATGAGCCGGCCGCGACTGGCGCCCAGCGCGGAACGCACCGCCAGCTCACGCTCCCGCGCAAGCCCGCGCGCGGAAAACAAACTGGCCACGTTGGCGCAGGCGATCAGCAACACGGCCAGGACTGCGCCAAGAAGCACCCAGGCAACGGTGTAGGCCTCCTGCATCTGGCGGTCGCGGATGGAACGGACTTGTAGATGGAAGTCCTTGCGTATTTCCGCTGGAATCCACTGCTGCGTATGAAGGAACAGAGGCTCCAATTGCTCCTTTGCCTGTTGCACGCTCACGCCTGGCTTCAGGCGGGCGAACGCCCACATGGGATAGCCAATTCCGCTATTGACCGTGTGCTGCGCCGCTACATCCATTTGAGCGGGAACAACGATATCGGCAGCCTGCAGCCGGGGCATTTCAAAATTTCCAGGAAGGACCCCGACAATGCGCACCGGGTGCTCGTCGATAGTAATCGTCTTATTCAAGACGCTCGCATCCCGGTTGAAGCGGCTCAGCCACAAACCATAGGAGATAAGCGCGACCTTGCCAGAGTTGGGCATGTCTTCTTCGGGAAGGAAATTGCGCCCCAGAATGGGCGCGATACCGAGTGTCGTCAGGAAATTCTGTGCCACTGCGGCACACTGCAAGTGAACGGGGTTGGCCTCGGTCAGATTGCAATCATCGACGCCTCTCTCGAAGGTGAGGGCGGCAAATGGCTTCTGGTTGTCGCGCCAGTCGTAATAGAAACCACCGAGCGTAAACTCCTGCCGCGCAAGGGACTGCACCAGTCCGACCGATACCAGCCGATCGTCGTGCGCATACGGCAGGCTGCGAAAAAGTATCCGGTCCACCACGCTGAAAACGGCTGTGGTTGCGCCGATGCCGAGTGCCAACGTGGCAATCACGGCAAGAGCGAAGACAGGGTTGCGACGGAAGCCACGTAGGGCGTAGCGCACGTCCTGCGTCAGAGTTCCCAACCACCAGCCAGGTTTTTGTTCATGGCATTGCTCCCGGGCAGCCTCCACACCGCCAAAGAGAACCCGCGCTTGTCGCCGCGCTTCTGCAGGAGTCATCCCTTCGGCGATGTTCGACTCGGTTGCTTGCTCGAGATGAAACTGCAATTCTTCCTCGAGTTGGGCTTGCTTGTGGCGGAAGAAGAAAAAGCGCACCCGCGTGAAGAGCTCGTTGATCATGAGGATGCCTCGGGAACCTGCCCCAGCACCAAAGCGATGGCACCGGAAAGCCTATCCCACGTTTCGAGTTCAGTTTTCAGCTGCTTTCGGCCGGCTGTAGTCAACAAATAGAATTTGGCCCGCCGGTTGTTATCCGACGTGCCCCAATCCGACTTGATCCACCCTTTGTACTCCAGACGATGAAGCGCCGGGTACAGCGAACCCTGGCCGATCTGCAACACTTCCTTTGAAATTTGTTGAATGCGCAGAGCGATGCCCCAGCCGTGCATCGGCTCAAGAGCGAGCGTCTTCAGAATCAGTACATCCAATGTTCCCTGCAGGAGGTCAGTCGACGGCGGCATGTTCCCCTCGATACTCGACAATAGAATTACGCCGGCTCTTGTCGATTGTCAAGGGAAGCTAACTTGAGACAGGACTTGTGGACCGCGAGTGGGGGTCACCCTGATTGCAAGCGTCGGTGACGAATCCATTTGACGCCCTTCCACATACTATTTTAGTCTAGGCCTGTTCGGTATATGCCTAAGGCATACCGCGCCGCGCGGCTGGACCCGATGGTGACCCTGCGGGACCAATAGGCCCTATACTAGTCAAACTGCCAAACCTCCGGCCAGATTCGCCTTGATGATGCAACGGCGAACGTGGTGATGTATAACATGTCCCCAGGGTTGCAAGGCTTTCAGCAGAACCGTGAAGTTGGTTGGCCGACTGGATTCCGGAAGGCAACGCGGTAGCTGTTCCTTACGATCCAACCAGCAAGGAAGTATGAGGACCTCATGGGGCCGTCTCTCGTCTTGTGTCTAGTTCTATTGGTGGCGCTCGGATCGGCCTCCACTCCAGCGCGGGGGGCGGAAACCAGCGCCCAGGGGATAGCCCAGACTTCGCCGGTTGGGCGGTGGAAAACTGTGGACGATGCCACAGGCAAGGTCAAGTCGGTTGTAACCATATGGGAGGAAGCCGGCAAATTGTACGGACGAATCCAGAAGCTGGTGGACCCTGATCCCCACGACCCGAATCCACGGTGTACCTCGTGCACGGGCGAGCAGAAGGGGCGGCCGGTCATCGGGCTAAAAATTCTATGGGATTTGCAGAAGGACGGCGATGCCTGGTCGGGGGGCACCATACTCGACCCCGAGAGCGGCAAGACATACAAATGTCTCCTTTCGATCGAAGACGGCGGGACGAAGCTGAAAGTACGTGGCTTTATCGGGTTGTCGTTGTTGGGCCGGACGCAGTATTGGCTCCGCGACCAGTAAATCCTTCGCCGCGGCAGTCGAAACACTCCCTGGTTTTTCGCGGCCTGGGGTTCGTTTGCGGACACGAGGTGGCAGAACACGCTCATTTGTCTTCGGACAAATTAGAAGATCGCTGCTACACCGACCTTCACCAACGTGATCAAAATCCACCAACCCCACACCGCCATCGCTGCCGTGCTTCTCTTGGTTCTTCCCACGATGGCACAGCCGATGGTAAGCAGAATCAGCACCCATATGGTCAATACGTCTAGGGAGGTTGCGAGCGCCGTCAACCACTGGGGCGAGTCCAGGGGCAAGAAATACCCGACGTTGGTGCCTACCGGATTCTTCAGATTGAACGAATCGGCGTCAAGGCCGGCAAAGAGCGTAAGGATGCTCAGAAAGCCCTGAACGATAAACGGCAGCGTCGCGTACATCCAAACAGCGAACATCTGGCTGAAGGTTGCATGGGCGCCGAGCCCGAAGTTCAGTGTAGCCAGGAGCACGATCGCGGCGATGGCCGCAAAGAGCAGCGCCAGAATTGGTGTGCCCCAGAAAACGTACTTCACAAACGACGCCCCGATCGCCTTCTGTTTTGCCTGTTGATCCGGCGGAAGTTGCGCCAGCCTGTCCTGTTGTGCCTGCGGGCTGTGCAGCAAAATATTGGCGTACGTCTTCTCCCATCCGACCTTCTGTTGTATTGCCGCTCCGAAGCCCAGTGTGACCAGAACGCCGAGCAACCAGGGCAGCCACCAGCTTGTGCTTCTCGGGATGTCGTTAAAGGTTTTCGAAGGAGCAATGAAGGTATCGAGTACCCGCTCCACCTCACTGAGCGGCTTGATTCCCTCGGCGTTGGCGACGGTATCAGCCATGAAACCTCCGTGAATGTGCCTCGCGAACTGCTTTCGCTTGGGATATTACTCCCTCTGCCACGAAATCCAAAATTGCTACTTCTTACCGCGCCTTTCCAAGGCGCGGTCTGGAGTTTCTACATTTCAGGAACGAAGGGTAGGTATTTCAACTGAGTTTTGGTTTTGTATCAGGGCACGACTTTAGTCGGGCCATAAACGGTTGAAAGAGAATTGGGTTTTAGCCCCTGTTATGGCAGTACCCATGCCGCTACACTTACCCGGCAAAGAAAAAACACAGGGGCCAAATAAACTCCACACCGGACCTTTCCAAGGCGCGGACGCCGGGACCGTAGGAGATCCTCGTTGCAGACGGATGACAAAGGGCGCGACGAGACTCCCGCGATCCCGTAACGAGAGTCGAATAGGCCACCAGATACTAACCGGGTTTGTATCTTTTTTGCATCTGAGAAAGGGCCTCGCATAAGTTGGATCAAAACATCCGGCATGGTGTCTAAGTAAGCATAAGTTCGAATGGACCTTCGAATGGATCGAGGCAAAGTGATGTTTGAAAACTCTTTGATGGAGTCGGATAACAGAATAAAAGCGAAGAGCAGGTGGTCGCTTCTTGCCTTCCTCGTCAATGGCGGAGCATTGCTCGCACTTATCATCTGGCCGTTGCTACATCCCGAGGCATTGCCTACGCAAATGATGGCCACACTCATGGTTGCCCCCTCGCCGCCGCCTCCGCCGCCACCCCCGGCACCGGCGGCTAAGGTTCAAATCAAGTCTGAAATGCTGAGCAACGAGTTTCAGGCGCCGAGCAGGATCCCGAAAGAGAATAAACCTGTGAACGAAGCGGCCACCCCACCCGCAATGGTTGGTGTTCGAGGCATGGAAGGTCTAAGCAGCGGTACTCCTGACGGCATAGGCGCCATTATCGACAGTGTCGGGACCGGTCCGGCCGTGGTAGTTAAACGGGAAGCCCCCACGAAACTAAGCATCTCATCGCGCCTTTTGGTCGGCAACTTGCTCGAGAAGACTGTGCCCCAATACCCCGCGATTGCCAGGGAAGCCCGCATTCAAGGAACCGTTGTCTTGCAAGCCACGATATCCCAAAACGGTTTGATTCAGAATCTCAGAGTCATCAGTGGGCCTCCCATGTTGCAGCAAGCGGCCATAGATGCGGTCCGTTCCTGGCGGTACAAACCTTATCTTCTCAACGGAGAGCCCGTCGAAGTAGAAACCACGATCAACGTGGTCTTCAACCTGGGCGAATAACTCGATGACTCAGGTTTTGTTTGGCCGGCGAAAGAGCGCAGTCTGCGCAAATGCGCGCCGTCCTGTTGAAGGATATACCCACGTCGCCTTGGTTTAAACCGCTTCAATTATCGGGTAGGGCAGGGATGTTCCCTTGCCCTACCCTTTGTTTCGGCGCGAGCCATTGTCAGCGGAGGTAGAGCCAACGATAGATTGGATCAAAGATCCGATCGAGTACGTAGAAATAGAGTAGAAACAGGATTAGAAAAGCAAAAACCACCACTGTGGTCGAGCGAACTTCGTGCCAACTCGGACGATGTACGAGTTTCATTTCCTGCCGCACACTTGCCACAAATTCAGGGGCTTGCTTAATTGATTGGACTATTCCAACCCCTTTTATTGCTGGGACGTACGCCTTCTCAATATTTTCTTCGGACAAGAGACACTCTTCCTTCCTGGATTTACCGGTTGCCGGCGCCACGCAAATTGAGGCAGAACTCTGAAATAGAGACTGCCTAAGGGATGGCTGGAAAGAGAGTTATGCTGGAGGTCCGCGGGTGAAAGAGGGGGAAAGCCGTAGCTGAGGCTCGAAGACGAAGTCTGCAAGATCAAGCCAGTCGCCTATCGATGTGGCCAGGAACAGGAGCACAAAGAAGACAGGCAACGCGAGCGTGATTTGGTGGAAGCTGTGACCTGCGCCCAGGGTAATCGCAATGGACAGAATCAGCACCAGAGCAATAGCAAATATCGCCACTACCGCCCAGGCAGATCGACCGATCCAACACGTTTTTTTTGCCCCGCTCATTGGCATTAATTCTATCAACGCTTCTTGAACTCCTTATCTGCGAATTCGATGAAATAGGGCCAGTTTGGCGCGGGCGTATGGCCATACTCATGCTGGCGGAAGGCGACGTCGCCCGAGTCGATGAGAGTGCCCATCGGCGGGAAAGTGGTTGTCCCAAGGCCCTTCGCGCCCAGCAGATTCCAGACCGGGCTGGCGGCCACGGCTGCCATGAACATGCCCTGTGCGTCCTGCCAGGCATCGCCGGGAACATATACCGGGTCGGTCAGCAGCGCGCCACCGCCAATGAAAATGGGACGCGGCGCCACCAGCGCGATAAATTCATGGCTATCTACCGGCATTTCGTTGGCGGAATGACCAGCGGCGGCATATCTCATAAAGTTGCCGGCGAACCAATGGAACTCCGTAGCCCCGGCAATATTACCCATCGTCTCGCCGTAGTTGCGGCGATAGAGATCGGCGCCCCCGCGCCCGAAGAGGAAATGAAGCCGATGGCGAAACGCGGATCATCCACCTCGGCTACCAGCGCCGCCTTGCCGCCACGCGAATGGCCCATCACACCGATTTTCTTCGCATCGACATCGGGATCGTTCTCAAGATAGTCGAGCAGCTTGCTGTCGCCCCAGGCCCAGGCGCGCAGAACACCCCAGTCGTCGAGCGAGCGCGGCTGCCCTTTGTTCACCAGGCCGATGATGCCCTTGTCGAGACCCGCTCCATTGTCGGCCTGCACATCGCCGGAGTTGCGGCCGACAAAGCCCCAGCCATGCTCCAGCAGCAACTTCACGGAATCCGGCGCATCGCGTGGAGAGGAGAGCATGTGCACCACCTGGCCCGGAGCAGCAGGCGGCCGGGCAAAATTGGGTCGCGGGTGAATCGAACCGCCGCCGATGATGACCGGCACCTTCTTACCTTTGGTGCTGGCCGGGGTGACCACGTCGGCATGAATGTCGACGGTAATCGCCGGATAGGATGAGTTGTCGACGTGGCCGGTGATGTGTTTGACGATGGCCGGAATTCCCTGCACCGTCATTGTTTCGACGCTGTCTACCTTCCAAGTTACCGTGGGAATGTGCGCGGGATACTTGCCGTAGACATTTTCATCGAACATCACCTTGATTTCGGCGCGACGCTTCTTCCACTGCTCCGCTGTCGTCACCCTGGTCCCGTCGTTCATGATCAGGACATCGGGCAGTTTGGGATAAGGGTTGGCTTTGGACTCATCGTAATTGGCATTGCCCGGCTTGCCGATGTCGTAGGCTGTCGCGCCAGGCTGCATTTCAGTGATGCCGAGCAGCTTGAGCTCCCGATCGCGTTCCGCGCGGGACGCGGCGGCAATCGCGGCACGATCAGCCGCAGAAGGCGGGGGCGCAGGCCGCTGGGTTTGCCCGGCCACGGCTGCAGCCAGTGCGAGGGAGGCGCCTGACGCGAGCAGTACGCCGGTGAATTTGGATCGTATACAGGACGTCATATTGCCTCAAAGGGCGATCGTGCTGCATAAAACTTTACTCTTCTCGCAAGACGATCGCCGGATCCAAATCCATTCCTCTTTGCAGCGGCCGCCATGACGCAGCGACCACGGTACAAGCCACTATGGCCAGTGCCACGCCGACACAAGCGGGATCGAGAGCGCGGACGCCATAAAGGAGAGAGGCGATCACGCGAGAGGCCAGCAGGCAGACTACAGCTCCGATGGCAATGCCGAACGCCAGGATGCGAGCTAGCTCGCGGACCAGCATCGTAGCCACATCCAGCTTTTGTGCTCCCAGCGCACTGCGGATGCCGAACTCCCTTGTCCGTTGAGTCGTGTCGTAAGAGAGAAGCCCATGCAGCCCGATAACAGCCATCAACACAGAGATCAACGCAAACACCAGGGAGAGGATTGCGAGGGAGCGCTCCTGCCAGAGCGAATCTCTGACCCGATCATGCATAGTGACCACGTCAGCAAATGGGAGCCGCGGGTCCAGGGCAGACAGGGCTCGCTTTACGGCGCCAATGACAGCGGCCGGCGAAGCCTGCGTACTTACATACAACACGTAGTAAGACGAAGACTTCAGGCTCGGTACTAGTGGCGGATAAAAGATGGGCAACATCTGTTCTCTTAGGGAACGGTACTTTGAATCGCCGGCGATGCCAACAACAACATACTGCGCGGTCGCTACCTGACCCGGGCGTGCGTGGCCAAAGGTCTTGCCAATTGCGTTCTCATTAGGAAAAAACCTTCTGGCAAAGGCCTGGTTAACGACCACGGAGATGGGTGGCCCCGTCGATGAGTCCAAATCCTCTTCCCGCAATTCTCCCGGTGTGAAAATGCGGCCAGCGACAATCGGGATGTGTAGCGTATCGAAATATGAGCTCGATACCCGGTTCATCGTGGCATTGAGGAAGCCCTGTTTGGCGACTCTTTGTCCTGGGAGCGCCACGTATGTTTTTAAACCAATCCTCCTCATAAGAGCGCCGCTTGAAAGGCTCGCTTCGCGAACTCCGGGTATATTCTGCACCCGTTCCTGCAACGCGAAGGGTAGCGTGGGCGGAAGCTTTTCAGAGGCTCCAATCACACGTGCATTAAGCGTGAATTCAGCAAGGTGTTCTACCTCAAAACCCGGATTGGTGTCACGAAGCACATAGTAGGTACGAATCAAGAGGCCGCTACCAACCAGGAGGATAAACGTCAAACCGATTTGCATAACGAGCAGGCTCTTGCCTAGACGGCCGGCGCGCCTGGTAGAAGTGCCGCGGCGAAGGGCGTGTTCCGGCGCCACGCGAGAGGCGACCCAGGCGGGAACCGCACCAAAGGCTAGACTGACACCAACCGCCAAAGCAACCGCCAGGCAGCAGGCGACGAAACCCGGCGACAACGGTACTGTCGCGAGCTCCACAGGCAATAACCTTTTCAACAAAGGTGCAAAAGCATAGGACAGCAGCAGCCCTCCTGTAGCCCCGGCAAGCCCCAGCATGAGCGATCTAATGATCGCGTGCGCGGCCACGCGCATTCGACTGGCGCCCAGGGCAACGCGCAATGCCGTGTCCCGTTCGTGTCTCATCGACAAGGCCAGCAGCAAACCCGCGACATTGGCGCCGATCATGGCCAGGAACGCAGCTAGACCCCACGAGAGTAGAGAGAGGGCAGATTGAAATGAATCGTGCAGTGCGAAGGCCGCTTGAGTAATGGGCTCCAGGAACGCTGATCCCGGGTTCGTCTCTTTCACAGCTTGCTCCCGAGTTTGGTAGGCTGCGTCAAATTCTGCCTCGGCCTGTCTCTTGGATGCGCCTTCTTGCAGACGACCGATCAAGCTGAAATAGCGGTCCGGCTGCGGGTCGCTGAGGGACAGCCTGGAGAGCAACGGCTGGGCAGCAAACGGCAACCAGACGTCGGGACTCGAGTCGAGTGAGGTGCCCACAAAGTCCCGGGGCATTACGCCGGCAATGGAGAACGGTTGGCCTTCCAGGGAGATGACTGATCCGACCACCGCATTCGATCCGCCAAACTGACTCATCCAAAGTTTGTGACTTATGACGACAGCTGCTCCTCCCGAACCTTGTTGTTCATCCGCCGGCCCCAGAACCCGGCCAAGTTGCGGAGTAACCCCGAGCATCTGAAAGTAGTTGCCCGAGACCATGTTGGCGACGGCCAGCTCAGAGCTACCACCAGTCGTAATGGTTGTATCGAAGTCAGCCACTGCCGCGAGGTCGCGTAGGCTTCTCAAATGCCGCAAGGACTGATAGCTTGCGTAGGGAAAGCTAATGCGCCCAATAACCGACGGCCATTTGATTGCGGCACGCACCAACGTCTCCGGATGTGAGACCTGGAACGGACGCAGTAGCAATCTATGGACGCAGGTGAAGAGCAGTGTCGCGGCGCCCAACCCAAAGGAAAGCAATAAAACGATGGTGAGGGTTGCGCTCAAATTACGCTGCAGCCCCCGCAATCCATAGCGAAGGTCGTGCTGCAAATTATCTAGCCACGCCACTCCTCGCGCGTGATAAGTCTGCTCGGTAACCAGCGCGAGATTTCCGAAAGTAGCCATGGCTGCTTTTCGCGCCTGATCGTAAGACATTCCGTTGGCAATATTTTCGTCTGTTTGCCGATCCAGGTGGAATTGCAATTCTTCACGGAGGGCAAGGTTATTCGCTTCCTTTTGCCGTAGCGACCGCCAGCGTCGAAGCAAACTATTTGAAAAACGCATCGGCACCTCACTCGCATAACTTGAGAACGTTTTCGACCGCAGTTGACAACCGGTCCCATGACTCTTCCTCTGCGCCCAGGCGTTTCGCGCCCGCCTTGGTCAGGGCGTAGTATTTTGCACGCCGATTGTTCTCGGATTCGCCCCAGGAAGCCTCAATCCAGGCCTGATGTTCGAGCCGGTGCAGCGCAGGATAAAGAGCGCCTTGGTTGACTCGCAAAACATCGTCCGATAGCTGGCGGATACGTTGCGCAATGGCCCAGCCATGCATCGGCTGCAACGTCAGAACCTTCAAAATGAGTAGGTCCAGGGTCCCCTGCAGCAGCTCGTCTGATCGCGTCAGAGATCTCTCCCCTCAGTTATTGACATGAGAATATCAGAAAACGGCGTTTTCAAGCGCAAAATGCCTTTGGTTGGCTAACGATGGCTGCAAAACTAATGTCCGGGTCAGTCTGTTTCGAGCCAATTCGAAAAGTGCTTTGTATTAGGGCACGACTTCAGTCGTGCCGAAAAGGGCAGTCGATGAGGGCTTTAGCCCCTGCGGCGTTATTTCCCTCTCAGTTCGGCTTCGGGCAGCGTTCGGCAGCTCAGCCTGCGAGGAGGACATTACCTTTGCAGCATTCAATAATCGCACCTCGTGAAAACTGCCTCTCCCGAGGGTCATGATCGTCATTTCTTGACGAACCTGTCTCGTTTACTGTATGTATACACCAGTACAGTTAAAACTCGATGCTTTTCAAGCTAAACCCTTCCGCCGGCCAACCGCTTTATCTGCAGCTGATGCAGCAAATACGCCATGCGGTGGAGAACGGGGCTTTGCAGCAAGGCGATCAGCTGCCGGGTATTCGCACACTCGCGGAAGACCTTGTGGTCAGCCCGACCACGGTCGCCAAGGCTTATTCAGAGCTTGAACATGAAGGACTGCTTGAATTGCGCCAGGGCGCGGGCGCATTTATCTCGGTCAAGCGGCGCGGGCTGAACCAAATGCAACGCGTTCATGAGGCGAGCGGGCAGGTAAGAAAGCTCATCAGTAACCTGCGGGCGTCGGGACTCCAGGAAGATGAAATCCGCCGGATCTTTGAAGCGGAACTGTTATATCCGACTGAGGTGTTGAGTAAACAATGACGAACATTCCGGTAATTGAAACCAACGACCTCAGCAAGTCTTACCGGCAGGTCAAAGCCGTTCGAGATTTGAGCTTTTCCGTGAAGCCGCATCAGATCACTGCGTTCCTTGGCCTGAACGGAGCAGGAAAAAGCACCACGATCAGGATGCTGCTGGGGATGATTCGACCCAGCGGCGGAACAGGCCAGGTGCTGGGACATCGCATTGACGATGAGAACGAGAGCGTGGCCCTACGGCGGAAAGTCGCCTATGTCAGCGAGAACAAGCAGCTCTACGACTACATGACGGTGGAGCAGATTATTCGTTTTACAAGACCGTTCTACCCTGACTGGAGGCTGGATAGGGAGAGAACACTTCTAGCCGCCTATCAACTGCCAACCAACCGAAGGATCAAATCTCTGTCCAAAGGGATGCGGACGAAGCTGGCCCTGCTGCTGGCATTGTCGAGAAAACCGGAGTTACTGATTCTTGACGAGCCGAGCGAGGGCCTGGACCCAATCGGCATTGAATTGATGCTGGAGAGCCTGGTGGCGCAAAACAGTGAGGGCACCACTGTCTTTTTCTCCTCACATCAGATACCTGAGGTGGAACGCATCGCAGACCATGTCTGCATGCTGCACCGTGGAAGCCTGGTACTCGACGCCTCGCTCGAGGATATGCGTCAGTCTTATCGTCAAATTGACCTTGTGTTTCCATCTCTTCCAGACGAGTCTGACGTGCGGCTCGCGGGGGTGGAGAGTATTCGGGCCACTGGCCGGCACATGAGCGTTGTGGTTAGTAGAAATGCAGAGATGGTCATTGAGCGTGCGCACGATTTACACGCCAGCTCGGTCGAAGTGTCTCCGGTAGGTCTACGCGAGATTTTTCTGCAAACCGTGAAGGGGAACTAAACAATGCTCTGGTACAAAGCCTGGTTGGAGACTCGGTCGCGATTCCTCATCGCGCTCGTTGGTTCTACAGTGTTGTGCTCACGGCTAGTGGTTGTGTTCCTCAAACATGGGGCGCCCAACCAGTTGGGACAGGTGCTTCATGCAACCAATGACACTCTTGCCTCTGTATGGCTCCTGGCAATTACGCTCATCATGATGGGCGGCCTCCTCCGCGAAAAGGCGGTTGGCACATCTTCCTTTACACTCTCTCTACCTGTGAGCCGATTGCGCTTGATGTCAGTCCGTATCAGCATAGGACTGCTGGAGGCCATCTTGCTGGGGATTCTTCCCTGGATGGCGATGTTGTTTGCCGCGAGGGCTGAAGGCAAGATGTACTTTATTTCACAAGCCTGCCTTCATCTCTTTTTGCTGCTAGGGGGCGGAGTATTGTTTCTCGCCGTCGCTTTTCTCATTTCCTCATTTGTGGAGGGCGAGTACACCGCGCCTGTCGTGAGTTGCGGCGCGATCATCTTGCTTGCTTACGAGCTAAGCGGCGAAAAATACAGCACCTATAGCCCCTGGGCATTCATGCGGGGAGATGATTACTTTCATTGGCGCACCGCTCAGTTTATCGGACCAGTCCCGTGGTTGCATGCCGGGGCCTTCGTCGCGATCGCAGCGCTCTTGACGTTGGTTTCCATCAAAGTCATACAGCGGCGAGATTTCTAAGCTTTGGTGACCGTGGTATCACTGATCCCGCAACAGGATTGCGGGATCAATGGCCAGCGCCCTCCGTGCCGGAACACAGCCGGCCAGGAGGCCCAGTACGAGCATGGTCAAAATCACTCCGGCGAGCACCGCCGGATCCCGAGGCGAGGCTTGATAAACGATGAAGCCCAGAACCCGTGTGGCCGCCATGCCCAGGAGCAAGCCTGCCGCTGCACCCACCGCCAAGAGCCGGAACGTTCTGCCCAGGGCCGCCTGCAATACCTCCTTGCTTCGCGCACCCAGAGCCACCCGGATGCCAAGTTCGCGCAGCCGCTTGCTCACCGAATAGGAGGCCATGCCAAAGATGCCCGTTACCGCCAGCATCGCGCCGAGCAAGCCCAGAATTCCTAAAGAAACCGTCGCTGTGCGCGCCGCAAACAGAGCGCTGTCCAGCTCTTTTTGCCAGGTCATCATAGTAAGGGGTAAGCCCGCATCCAGTCCGCGTAACGTGTCATGCACTGAGGACGCCAAACTCTGCGGATCGCCGCTGGATCGCACCACCAACCAAGCGGCGGTGGAGGGCGATTGCAGAAGGGGAAGAAAGAACGCCGGCCGCGGATCTTCGGTCAGCGTCTTGTATTTTCCATCCTCCACCACTCCAGTCACCTGGATTCGATGTCCCGCTTCGGTCTTGAAGTAGCCGCCGACTGCCTGGGCCACGGAACCAAAGACCTCGCGCGCAAACTCGCGATTCACCACCGCCACTTTTGGCGCGTCCTTATCATCCCGCAGGGTGAACGTCCTTCCCGCCAGCAAGCTCGTGTCCGCCGCCTGGAAGTATGAGGGCGAGACGTTGTACGTCACCGCCTCAGCAACCGAGTTGGACTGACGCAGGTCAGTGGTGTTATTGGCGTAAATCTCAGAATCACTCCAGCCCAAACCCAAGGGCAAGTTGTCAATCAGTCCCGCGGAAGCGACACCGGGAATGTTTGCGGCGGCATCGAGCATGCGGCGCTGCATTACCGGCACCTGGTCGCCATGGTAGCCAGCCATGTTGAGATCGGTGCTGACCAGGAGAGCGCTCTGCGGCTGGAAGCCGAGATTGC
Organism: uncultured Acidobacteriaceae bacterium; assembly: GCA_963717225.1. Classification (GTDB taxonomy): domain Bacteria; phylum Acidobacteriota; class Terriglobia; order Terriglobales; family Acidobacteriaceae; genus PALSA-350. The sequence continues at coordinate 87,954 of CAVQWB010000024.1, forward strand.
TGCGTAGCGATCGCACCAGGCCGCGCACGGCTACCAGCGAAGAGGTGACGAGGACCGCGCACAGCGCAATTTGCACTACGAGCAGCACGTCGCGTGTGCCAAACCAGCGGCCACCCACCGCGGTTGTTGAACCGGTCTTCACCACCTGCCAGGGATCGGCCTTGAGTATCTGCCGCACCGGCACTAGCCCAAAGAGAAGGCCGCTCAGCAGCGCGAGAAACAACGCCACTGCATAGATGAGCGCGTCCGGATGCACTGGCAGGTTGATAGGGATGGTGGACAGTGGCTGCCAGGCACTCAGCCCGCGCAACAGAACCACGCTGCCCGCAATGCCCAGTACCCCACCGAGGAGCGCGACCAGAATAGCTTCAGTCAAAAGCTGGCGCAGAACGTGGCGCCGTGTCGACCCCAGCGCGAGGCGCAAAGCAATCTCACGGGAACGGTCTGCGGCGCGCGCCGCAAACAGGCTGCCCAGGTTGGCACAGGCCGCGAGCAGAATCAGCCCCGCCAATAGCATCAGGCCGGCAACAAACGCCCGGACCGGGCGGCCCAACAAGTTGCCAAGAAGCCCAGGACGCGCCAGGGAGAAGCTTAGTCCGTCGTCATCCTTTGGGTAAGTTCTGGTCAGGAATGTCGCAATGGAATGCAGATCGGCTTCCGCCTGCTCCGCCGTCACTCCACGTTTCACCCGTCCGATGAGCCAGAGACTCCGCCCGGTACGCTGGTTCAAACCGTTATAACCCTCAATCTGCTCCTGGTCCACCATGGGCACCCATAGAGCCGGGGCGAAGAACAGCTCAGTGCCGCGGAAGTCTGGCGCGGCAACGCCGAGAACCGTGAAGGGATGTTTGTTCAATTGCACCGTACGCCCTACCACCCCTGGATCGCCGAGGAAATGATCGCGCCAATAGGCATAGCTGAGCACGATGTACGGACTACTGTTGGGGCCATGCTCATCGGAGGTGTGAAAGAAGCGGCCAAGGTAAGGCTTGATGCCCAAGGTATCGAAGTAATTTCCACTGGCCTCATAGAGCCAGATCTGGGACGGGTCGCCGCCCGTATCCAACCCCGCCGCAGCGAAGTTGAGCGCGAGAACGCCATCGAAGCTACGATTGCGATCACGCAGATCCTGGTAATCGGGGTACGAGTTCAGAGACTGGCCCCGCTCTTCGATCGAGTAGAAGCTCTTCGAGTTGGGCACATTGAGAGTGTGCAGAACCAACGCATTTAGAACGCTGAAGACCACGGCGTTCGCGCCGATCCCTAACGCCAGGGTCAGGATTGAGGTTATGGCGAAGCTGGGTGATTTCAGCAAGCGCCTCCATGCGTATTTCAGATCGGTCAGCATGTTGGTTCGCACCCTCCGGGGTTCGCGAGCATTGTGACGGACAATTCAATTCCTAAGCATGCAGCGCACCGCATTCAGAATAACGGAGAGATTGAAAAAGCAGGGGTTAGCTCCGTTAGCGTTGCACATCGTGTCCATAATCGAGGTTGTGTGTTCGAAACTGAACAGCCGCTCCCTCTGAGATAATCCTGGGGAGGTGGAAGGATGAAAGGTCTGCCACTCATTCGTCTGTTTGGGGTTTGCCTGGTACTCATCGCAGTCACGACCAGCAGCGCCCAGGGTCCAGCCACCACTTCTCCAATTACGCGGGATCCGGCCGGCCCTTCACTCGACCGCCGCATCGAAGTGCTCATTCGCTCACAGTTCTCCGTGCGGCCCGACTACGATATGGTGCTTGGCGCCAGAACTCCGAGCGACACTGCCGGCTACGACAACCTGCCTGTCACCTTCATCCGTAACGACAAACAGACGATAGTTAATTTTCTTATATCCAAAGACGGCAACACGCTCGCGCGAGTTGAAAAATTCAGCATCGACAAAGACCCGGCCATGGCGATCGATGTGGATAAGCGGCCGGTGCGCGGAACCGCCACGGCCAAAGTGGAAATCATCAACTTCGACGATCTCGAGTGCCCCTATTGCGGCATGCTCAACAGCGAGATATTGCCCGAAACCATGAACCACTACAAGGGGCTGATCAAGATCGTTTACAAGGATTACCCGCTGCCAGGCCACCCTTGGGCCAGGCGTGCGGCTGTGGATGCAAATTGCCTTGCTTCTCTGAGCGACACGGCATATTGGGCCTATGTCGATTACGTGCACAGCCATGCCCGCGACATCAGCGGTGCCCAGCCTGACCCAGCCAAATCATTTATCGCCTTAGACAATATCGCCGGCACCATCGGTACAGAGAGCAAGGTCGATGAAACGCAACTTGCGATGTGCCTGAAAAAGCAGGATGAGTCGGTTGTGAATTCATCCCTGAAGCTCGGTGGTTCGCTCAAGGTCGAAGCGACGCCCCAGGTGTTCGTCGATGGGGAGCGGCTCCCAAGTGGCGCACAACCGGTGGAGGAGTTGTGGCCGGCGATTGATCGAGCACTCAAGGCCCAGGGAATTCAGCCTCCGCCCGCAGCCCCACACGCCGGAGTGCCTCCGACAAATTCCCAGCATGGACCGCCGTGAGGTCAGGTTGTCGACAGCGAAATGGCCAATCATTCGGACCCGCAATCGTCGAGTCGGATGGAACTCAGGAACAACCGAAGCTCAGTGTGAACCGCAGCCTGTTCAGGAGATAGCGGGCATCGGCGCTCCGATTTGACTCAACAGCAACAGAGAGTCTGAGCAAGCCCATCGCTCAAAGCAGCGACCGCCTCTAAAATGCATGATGCTAATACCCGGCAACTCGATCCGCTGTCCGGCCTCGGGCACGCCCATGAATGCTTTATGCTGCGTTCCCGTAATTACATAACGGGCAACCAGCGTGTCGGCCTCTTCAAGTACTTCCTGAACAGTCACCTGGGCGTCAGGGAATACTGCCCAGAAAGCCTGGTAAAACTGCTTCACACTTTCCAGCCCCGGTTCAACACCCTGGTATCCGTGCAGAACTATGTCGTCTGAATAAAGACGGAAATACTGATCTCGTTTTCGAGGGTCAGCAAAGCACTGTATGGCGTGTGCAAAGTTTTGCCGGTTGGACATCAGGCCATTCTAGCGGTTTTCCCAACTGCGATTGATTGCTATTCCATCGGAAACGGCGAGTCGTCAACGAACGTTGGCGAGCTGGGAAGGTTGGGCGGACGGTAGTCCGCCATCATCCGCAAACGCTGTTCGACGGACCGGTGGATGAAGGCATTATCCGGAATAAAGCGAGGGTGGGGGGAACCAAAGGGTGGCATGGCGCCGATTTGCAGATGCCGCTTCTCATCGGCCCCACTCCAAACGAGACGAGGCGCCCACTCGGCAAGATTCCATGCCTCGGTCATCGAGTCGTGCATGGCAGCGATGCAATCGTCCGCCAGTTCACCCGCCGGTCCCAGTTCCTCCGTTGATCGTTTCGGGTCGAAGTTGAGCCCGGACGAAAAAGCCTCTGCCATCATCCATCGCCGCGCGACCCGAGCTAATTGCGCACCTTCCGGCGGATAGCCTCCACCAATGTCGGAGTGGACTCCGGCAAACCAGACCTCCTTCAAATCAGTCTTGTCAGAATGCTCCGGGCTCCAAAGGTTCTGGCGAAAGAAACAACGGCGCTCATCGATCGAAACCGCGTGCCGCACAAAATCAACAACATTATTGTTAGTTGTGTAGGGAATACTCACCGGGTCGTAGATCCACCCAACGGACTTGACGGTATCGAACAGGCCGAGAAAGCGAATCCTGATGGGCCGCCCGAATGTTGATTTGAATTCCGCCTGTAACCGAAAGTCCGGCTTGTTCGACTGGCGGTCGCGCGAAAGCAACATGGCCCACGCATAATCGAACAAGTTAACCTGGTGCATCGGCAACAGACCAACCGCGCGCACCAAGGCGGCCAGTGCCCTGGCGGCGTAGGCGCCTCGTGAAAATCCGAAGATGTAGATCTCGTCTCCATCTTCGTAGTTCCCTGCCAGGAATTGATAAGCTCCAGCGATGATTCGTTCCAAGCCCCAGCCAAAGGCCAGCCCGAAGACGCGGGACGGCACCTTTTCCCACTCAAACAGAGTTTCTTTGAGCCCGAAGGTGCCGACTCCCTGGTCGTAGTAAGTGAGTACCTGGGTCGGATCGTGCTTCAGCGCACGCAAAATGTGAAGTACGTTGGTTGGGCGATGGCTGAATCTGTTCCCCGTTCCATCCAGGAAGACCACGAGTTGACGAGCCATGGGCAACTCCCGATGAACAAATCCGCTCCGGCATTGGAACAGGGGCTAAAGCCCAACAATTTGCAGGCTTTTTCGGCCCGACTAAAGTCGTGCCCTGATACAAAGCATGAGCGCTGCGTTTGAGAAAGCGGTGAGCTCCCGTTCATTTCTCTCTCAACTTGCCACAGGCAAGTCACCTGCTCCAGATGAGGCCGAATTACTATGCCCGCCCGGCAAACAGGCGGGTTTCTGTATCCACCCTGATCCTCTCTCCTTCTTTTATAAAAACGGGTACCCGAATCTCAATGCCCGTCTCCAATTTGGCGGGCTTGGTCACGCTTCCACTTGCCGTGTCGCCACGGACACCTGGCTCGGTGTAAGTAACCGCGAGTTCCACCTGAGCCGGCAGTTGCAACCCGATGGGATTACCGTTGTATTTGTCGATGTGGATGATGACCCCTTCGACCAGAAGGTCCAACGAGTCCCCTACCATCTGCTCGCTTAGCGTGAGCGTCTCAAAGGTCTCCTGATCGAGGAAATAGGAACCATCTCCGTCGCTGTAGAGGTAAGAGGCCTCAACGGTCTGGAGGTCCGGTTCCCTGAACTTGTCACTGGCTTTGAAGGTCTTGTCAAACACTGCGCGAGTGAGCATGTTACGCATCTTGAGGCGGACCAGCGTCTGGCCGCCCCTGGCAGTAGGGGTCGATATCTCAGCCTCCAGGCAGTGGAAGGGTACGTTCTCAAACTCGACAAACATCTTGCGCTTTACGTCGATTGCGTCGATTAATGCGGCCATCTTTCCCTCGAAGAAGGTGGTTGCACCCAACTGCAGCGGTAGGGGCTTCGCGGTTGGGACGGGTGGTGAACCCGCCTAGAATAGCAAGCGGACATTTCGCATGGTAGATTGCCAACCCACAGGAGAGCTAACCCTGTGTTCTGTGCCGTTTGAAGGACCAGGGATCAGGTGTACGACATACTTTAACAACCGCGCACAACTTCCTGCCGCAAACCGTGCTCTAAGCGATAGTTACAGGAGGAAAGAATGCGTACTTTAAGGTTTCTTGCGTTTTCTGCTCTCGCTGCGGCCATGCTGAGTGGCTTTTCTGGTGCACCAGCGCAGGTATCCGTCAACATCGGGGTGGCACCAGTGTGCCCCTATGGCTACTTCGACTTTGCTCCCTATGACTGTGCTCCCTACGGTTACTATGGGCCGGATTGGTTTGTCGGGGGTGTGTTTATCGGGGCCGGACCATGGTTTCACGGTCCGCGCGGGTTTTATGGCCATGTGGACAACCGCTACGATCCTCGTCACGGCTACCGCGGACCCTATCCTGCCCACGGGGAACAGGCGTTCAGCCATTTCCACGCTAACGAGGCGCAGGACGGGCATGGCCATGTCGGCAATCCCGGCCATGACGGAGGCAGCGAACATACCCCCGGATATTCGGGGGGAGGCCATGGCGGAGCCCCAGGCGGCCATGGCGGCGGTCACCGCTAGAGAGAGCTGAAAGCCGGACAGCAGGGCCCACTCATTTTGAGCGGGCCCTTTTTACGCTCCACACACAGGCCTGCTCCTGCGTGTCTGTCATTTAGCCGGCTGGTGCTCCCATCGCTAACGTCCCAAAGCGTAGCGCGGGGAAGTCTCATCGCGAAGCTCGGTGGTCTAGGCCAGTGTCGCCCGCAGCCAACTCGCAATGCGGCTAAGTGCGGCGTCACACTGCGGGAACCGTGCGACGGTCCCGGGGTGTACGGGGAAATTGTGGTGCATATCAGGTGTGTGCATGCGCCGGCGCAGGCAAGTTGGACAGACAAGAGTGGGAATCATTCGGTCGGCCAGTTGGCAAATCACCTGGTTTTCTGGGATCGTGCGTCGCTGGCGAAATTCAAGGGCGAGAAGCCAGTGAACTTTGATGGTAATAATGATGAAACCTTCAATAACTTCGATGCGAAGAGCTGGGATGTGACCGTCAAGCAGCTCGATGAGGTAATGACGGATTGGGAGCAGGCTGTCGAAGCCGCGGATGATGCCAAAGTTTCGCTGTGGGCTTCGCGGATTGCACACATTGGCACCCACAATGCTTACCACATCGGGCAAATGGTTTACGTGCGCAAACTGCAGGGCGTCTGGGATCCGGATAAAGGGGTTAAGTAGACTTCTACAATTTCAGTATCAATCCCGCTCGTCTGATCGCGATCTCCGCATCATGCATGCCTCACCCCTCGTTAGTAGATTTGCGGACGATCCAGCGGGAGCCGCACCTGAAAACAGGTAGAACCCGGTTTCGATTGCATGGCGACCGAGCCGAAATGCTTGTTCACGATGCGTCGCACCAAGTCGAGCCCAAGGCCGAGCCCTTGCCCGAGCGGCTTGGTGGTGAAAAACGGTTCAAAGATGCGTGACGAGAGTGCAGGTTCGATTCCTACGCCGTCATCCCAGATGTCGACTAAAGCCATGTCGCCCTCCTGCCCAGTAACCAGCTTGAGAGTGCCTTGTCCCTTTGTGGCATCAATCGCGTTTTCTATGAGCGCGGTCCACACCTGGCTCAGTTCTCCGCCGTACGCCACGACGGCGGGCAGGGAGGGCTCGAAGTCACGAACGATCACCATCTTCTGCAAGCGTGGACGCAACAGTGCGAGCGTGTTCTCCAACGATTGGACCAGATCGACCTCCTGGACCGGAGCCTGGTCCATGTAGGAGTAATCCTTAATGGAGTTGATAATGTTAAAAATGCGATCCGATGAGTCGGTAACCGCGGCGACCATGCTACGGGCGTTCAGAGAACTGGCAAAGCTTGTAACCGCAGCGGGAAGGGCATTGGGACTGACGATAGAAGCTAGTTCGTCCAGCGAGATGATGGACAAGTTCGCCCGCGCCAATGCCGGCGCCACAACCCATGCTTCGGGGACTCGATGATCCTCCAGCCAGTCGATAAACTTCTGTTCACGGTCACTCTCCGACAGAGGACTTTGAGCCGCCGCGTCCGAGGTTTGGCTCTTGATGGACGGCAACCAACGCTCGGTCCAGTCGACGTACTTTGCCAATTCTTCCTCTGAGCGGAATAGGCGACCCAGTCTGCACAATTCGTAGTCCCTATCGATTTTTGATGAGAGGCTCAAGGCGGCTCGTTGAGCCGAAGACGCCGGGTTGTTGAGTTCGTGAGATAGATTGGCTGCCAACTGACCCAGCGCGACAAGTTTTTCCGCTTGCAAATCGGCACGGGTAAAGTCCCGCACCCGATCCAGCATCAGCGATACGCAGAGCTGTGCCATCGAAGGAATGGCGGCAAGCATTGCGGGGAATTGGTCTTCGTGAAAACTGAGCACCCACAAATCGCCGGAGCTATAGCCCGTGGCGCCCCAGAACTTCATCCTGGAAAAGGGAAGCTTTCCAGTGACTCGTGCGGTGCGGCCCATGAACAACGAGACCGAGCCCGAATTTGCTCGATGAACGCTTACCTCACCCTCAAGAATGATGTGCATATGGTGTGCAGATTCGTTTTCGCGCACCACTACCTCCCGGTGAGCGGCCCTTCTTTCACCACCGTGGGAGGCCAGCCAATGATATTCCCGATCAGTAAGCCCCTGCAGGGTGTCAACATTTCGCAGGGCCGTCACTATCTCGGATATTGGTGTCGCCTTCTCCGGCGGAGTTGCCCATCGTTGGGCATCCGCGTCGATAACGGCGCCGGCTTGAGTCTCGCTATTGGGGTTACTGGCCATTGGTTCTTGCTCTTTCCCGGGGCTGTGGTCATCCGCTTTGAGATGCGCGTTACCAATCTTCGCGCCCCGCCCGAAGTTTTCGATACCCTATTTGGAGGCAAACTCAAGCCCCACAAAATGGGGGTCGACCGCGCCACTCGGGACTCGAAGGCTGTTTTGTCAGGCCGAGGCGAGCCTGCAGCGGCTTACGATAACGCCGGCTCAGCCGAAGGCTGGTTCCGCTTTCGAGCAGCACGGTATACTCGCCGTCTTCATTCAGCTTGAGACCCCGCACGCAGTTAAGGTTCACTATAGTCGAGCGATGAATGCGGCAAAACAGGGCCGGATCCAGGTCTTGCTCCAATTCAGAAATACTGCGTCGCAACAAGTGAGTTTTCGGTCCGACATGCAAACCTACATAGTAATCGGCTGCCTCGATCCAATCAATTTCCGGCTGGCGGATAAACACCACCTGGCCGGCGGACTTTATGGTAAGGAACTCCAGTCTTTTGGGCTGACCTTTGCCCCGTGCGATCTTTTGTTTGGCGCGCTCGACCGCCAGGTGAAAGCGAGCATCGTCGAAAGGCTTCAAAAGATAGTCGAGTGCGCCCGCCTCGAACGCGCGCAATGCGTACTGATCATAGGCGGTGACAAAGACCACGGCGGGGGGCACGTCTTTGCCCAGTAACTCGAGTACGTCGAAGCCGTCACATTCGGGCATCTGCACATCAAGGAAGAGCAGGTCTGGTTTGGCCCTGCGGATTTCTTCCGGGGCATCTAACCCAGAGCCACACTCGCTCACGATTTCAATTTCCGGATCAAGTCGCAAGAGCACAGACAAATTGGTGCGCGCGAGTGGTTCATCATCCACAATAACAGTTCGGATGGGAGAATATTCCACGGTCACTTCATTCCTTGAACGGGACAGATACGGATACTTCCACCCCGCTGGGGTCATGGTTGTGCATGTCCAGGTCGAATGCGTCTCCATAGAGGCTGCGCAGGCGGGTTCTCATATTCGCCATCCCTATCCCGGAACGCATGTTCTCCCACTTCACTGCCGGGCCATCGTTGTAAACCGAAACCGTTAGCCGGTCGTTGGAGCGAAACGCTGCAATCCGGATCGCACCTCCCTGGGCTCGTTGTGCGATGCCATGTTTGACAGCGTTTTCGACCATGAGTTGCAAAATTAACGTCGGAACCTGGGCGAGCAGTAGATCCCCGGGCACATCCACACTAAACTGAAGCCGCTCCACAAAGCGCACTTTCTGGATATCCAGATACTTTTGGGCAAACTCCACCTCCTCGCCCAGCGGCACTTGTTGCCGGGTCGAGTCCTCCAGGAGCCGGCGGAGAAAGTCACTGAGCCCGGCTATCATGCTGACCGCGACATCGTTATTTTTCTCCCGCACCAGGCCGGCGATGGCGTTGAGGGTATTGAACAGAAAGTGTGGTTCGATCTGCCGCCGGAGAGCGTCGAGTTGCGCCTTGGAGAGTTGCTCGTTTAAACGCGCGGTCTCGGTCTCTTGATAGGCAAGCCGCGACTTGGAATCCAATACATAACTGACCGCGAGGATGGCGGCGTACAGAACCAGCGAAGAAATAACTCCGTTGTAGAACCTGTTGAGCCATTGATGCAGAGATGGCGCGGGGGGCGCAGCGATTGCGTAGGGATTGAATGATGCGTCCAGCCACATTGTCCACGCCGCGAAGAGCAGGCCAATGGCGGCGCAGGACGCGAGGTGCACGAACCAGGCCGCCAGGGGCTTCACCTTTACCGGAGGAAATCGACGCCCGAGGCGCATGACGAAATCGGTCGCCAGGATCCAGGGCAGAACGGAAAGCATCTGGGTTAAGAACAGCCGAACCCAGGCGTGGTGCATGCCTTCTGCCCGCATGACGAAGACGGTCTGCACCGCACCAATCAGTCCGAAACCGGACCAGATCGATGCAATCCACATCCAGCGGTGGGCCTGCGAACGGGTAGGGTTCATCTCCATAGAAACATCGTATTCCACAATGCTTGTGCCAAAGCTATGATGCAGTGAATCGCCGGAACTATGCAGCCGCTGGTCTGGCTTTAGAGGCCGTCACTAAGGGATACTGCCGACATGCTCACGACAATGAAGATCACAGTGTTGCTTGCGACCCTTTTATTTTCCCTCGCTTCCCCAGTGCAGGAGGCGACGGATCCGCAATATACCCGCGATGGTCAACTTCAGCTCCCCGAGCACTACCGGGATTGGGTGTACCTGACCTCGGGCTTTGATATGAGCTACACCGCCTCTATGCAGATGGATGGCCATCACATGTTCGACAATGTCTTCGTCAATCCGGCCGCTTACCGGGCATTTGTGAAGACCGGCACGTGGCCGGATAAGACCGTGCTGGTGGTGGAGGGCCGCGGCGCGCACGGCAAAGGCTCGATCAATCAGAAAGGAAGCTACCAGGGCGACATTATGGCGATCGAGGTTCATGTAAAGGACGAAACACGCTTCCCGGGCAAATGGGCTTTCTTTGGTTTCGGTGCGGGCAAGACCGCCGCGATGATCCCAACATCTAGGGACTGCTACAGTTGCCACGCCTCCCACGCGGCTGTAGACACCACATTCGTTCAGTTCTATCCAACGCTGTTGCCAATCGCTACCAGCAAGGGGACACTCTCTGCCGCATACCAGAAAGAGGTTGCAGCGCAAAAGTAATGTCCTGCTGGCGGGTTGAGCTGGCGAATGCTACCCGAAACCGAACTGAGTGGGGAATAGCGCCGCAGGGGCTAAAGCCCTCATTTTTGTGGAACTTAACGGCACGACTAAAGTCGTGCCCTGATACAAAGCATCAGAACGGTGACTCCCAAAAATTCGCGCATTCCACAGCTTCCGATCTATCCATCCTCTTTTGAAATCTCTCATGGCACAACTGAAGTCGTGCCATGAGACAAAGCTTTTTTTGAAGTTTGGTCCGAAACAGACTGACTCGGACATTGGTTTTGCAGGGATCAAATAAAGATTCTGTATCCGGCATTGTTTCTCCAGGTCAATCATCTCCAACCACACGCCGTGTGGTCGCGGGGAGAAAATAGAACACCGCCAGCGCCATGTAGATGATCACGGCAGTTTTCGGACTGAAGAAGGCGATCATCGTTCCGGTGGGATATCCAAAGGTTCCGATGAGGTTGCGGTGAGTCTTGGCAGTTAGCTTTTGGGTATCTTCGCAATCCCGGCTCAACTTACGGCTTGCGATGTGGCGCCCCAAGAGCGTGTAGGTAATTCCCAGTATAGTGAGCACTGCCCCATAGAGCACGGTGCTGGAGCGCAATGGCCCGTAGCGGCCAAGAACCGCCGTGGGATAGGGGATGAACGAAACCACCAGCAGGAGTAAGAGATTCAAGATGAGCGTTCCACGCTCCACGTGGTCCACTTCATGAAACATGGTGTGATGGTTGAGCCAGATAATCCCAATGGTCGCGAAGCTGGTGACATAAGGAATTAGTTGGGGGAGCTGGGCCAGAAGGGCCTTCTCGAGCAGCGGGTCGTTGGCCGAATCCAGATTCGGGACCTGAAACCCGAGCACCAGTAGCGTGATCGCGAATGCGAAGACTCCGTCACTGAAGGATTCCACCCTGGCTTTATTCACGTCCGCTCCTTTACAGGGCCGGCCTTAACCGAGGAGCGGTAGAAGCATATTGGTATCCACGACGATTACCTCTCCGGTGTCGGCAAATTCTGTGAGAACGCGATCTTTGTTTTGCGCGGTTTTTGCTCCACACGCATCGGAGACGGCAATTGGGACGTAGTTCAGATCGAGTGCCTGGCGGACGGTGGGCCCGATCCCAACCTCGAGCGCAATGCCGGCGATGATGAAGGCCTCCAGCTTGGCGTCGCGCAGGGCTATGTCGAGAAATGTGGCTTCAAACGCTGACATGGTGATCTTGTCGATGATGCATTCGTCTTCGCGGGGCATCAGTTCGGGCACGATTTCGAAGCCGGCCGATCCCGGTGAAAAGGGCGGTGCGACACTCATCGGATCGTCAGTGCGGTGCCATATCATGGCGCGGCGGAGCTGACCGATCCCGGCCAGGCGATTGGGTAGCCAGCGATGACGCGTGAAGTAAACGGGGTAGCCTCCGTTGCGGGCGCTTGCCAATAGTTCGACGCAGCGTCCGGTGATGGCTTGGCCTTCGTCTATCTGCGAAACCACCCCAACTTGCATGTCATAGACGATCAGTGCCGTCCGAGACGGCTGGCACAGATCTGCAAGCTGCATCGGTATCGACAGGCCACGGACGTCAGGCATGAGCCGCCCCCTGCTCCTCTTTTGGGCTGCGATCGAAGGGCGGGTTGATATCGATCTCGCTGCGGAACAGAGCCTCGATGGGGAGGGGGATCTGCAGGGCAATGAAATGCCATTCAAGCATGCCGGCTTTGCTCAATGGGAAGTCGTCTGTGTACGCCTTCGCCGCTTCCACGCTGGGGAGTTCAAAGACGATGACGACGCCCGGTTCGTCGGCGCGGGCATAGTTTTCGCGGACTATGCCTGCCTTCCACAACCGCCAAACGTTGGAAACCTCGTCTGGCAAATAGGGCGTGATTTGTTCCATCGTAACGCCCGGCTTGAACCGATCGAAGGCAATGATGCGCATGATCTCTCCCGAAATTCTTGCCAACTCCACTTAATTGCTAATGTATCAAGTAGTTTGAGCTCAAGCAAATTATCCTTAACGTAAACTCACTCCATGACAGAGCGGGATCATGTCGACCGGTTGGTATCAAAGTGGGGCGTGGAGCGTCCTGACTATGATTTGGCGCCGGTGCAGATCATTGGCCGGATAGGCCGAATTTTCGAGTATGTTGACCGCGCTCTGGAGGCGAAGTTTGGTGAGTTCGACATTTCTCGCGCCTCTTTCGATGTGCTGGCTACCCTGAAGCGGACCGGCCCACCGTACCGGCTCTCGCAGCGGGAGTTGATGAAGAATCTGTTGCGCACGTCGGGCAGCATCAGCGTCCGCATCGATGCGATGGAACGCGAGGGCCTGGTAGCCCGAGAAGTTGACGCGGAGGACAGGCGCGCGACACTGGTGGCAATCACGGAGAAAGGCATCAACCTGCTGGAGAGAATAGTCCCTGAGCACCTGCTCAACGAGGAGCGTCTGCTTTCAGGTCTCACGCCCCGCGATCGCGCCGAATTGATTCGGTTGCTGCGCAAATGGACCCTGGCCCTCGAGACCAATAGCAACGATCAGCGATATATCCACTACGGCATGGTCATTTTGCAACCTCGAATTGCCCTGGAACGGAGGCGCGCCGTGGGACTTCCGGACGTACCCGGAGTCCTGGTGCACGCGGTTGAGACGGGAGGAATCGCCGAGGATGCCGGCATTCGCAAGGGGGACCTTATTGTCGCCATCGACGATGTGGCAATCGATTCCCAATCCACGTTGCGCCGGATGCTCAACAAGCCCAACCCAACGATAAAGGCGTTCCGCGTTCTTAGAGGCGCAGAGGCCCTCGAGATCAAGCTCTCCACGACTTCAGGATGAAGTGAATAACTTGCGCCTGACCTCGAAAGCGGAAATGGGAGGCCACGAATGTTGCTCCTTAGAGAGGCTGTGCGCATCGAATGAACGGAATGAAAATCACCCCGGTCACTGGTAGTGCCTATCAGCTTACCCGCCTGGGATTCGTGAACTGCTACCTGGTTCGCGAGCCTGACGGCCTCAGCCTCTACTCCAGTCAACGGCAAGCTCAATAGTTCATCGTAAACATGATGGTTACATTGCGCGACCTGAAACACCACGCCATTGCATCCACGCTGTTTCCTGCGACGACGCTTGGACGGGCCGTAAGCAAACTCGGCTTCGTTCAGGCCGACCCGATCCGCTCTCCCGCGCGCGCTCAGGACTTGATCCTGCGGCACCGCGTGACGGATTACCGGATTGACGACCTTGATCGAAGCTACCGAAGCCTCAAACTGGAAGAGGATTACCTCTACGCTTATGGTTTCATGCCGATAAGCACCTGGCGGCTGCTTCACCCCAGAGCACAGCGGACATTGACGGTTGCTGAGCAAAGGGTGCTCGATATCGTATCCAGCAACAAGCGCCTGCACCCTCGCGAACTCGAGGTTAGCCTGGGAAGAGATCGCGAGACCAATGCATGGGGCGGGTACTCGAAATCCACGACTCGAAGTCTTCATAAACTGCACTACCTCGGCCTGATACGGATTGCGGGCCGCGAAAAGGGCATCAGGCTCTACGAACGGGCGGCTCCCAAGCACGAAGCCATCGACCCTAGCGAGCGGCTCAGGCGGCTCGCGTTGCTGATCGCCGGCATCCTGGCGCCGGTACCGGAGAGCAGCCTCCGCGCCGCTCTCCATCATCTTCGGTACGCGGCTCCTGATCTGCAGGGGAGAACCCATGTTGTTGCCGCGCTCTTGAAGTCTGGCGAGGTGGAAAGCATTGAAGTGGGCGGAGTTCGTTACCTGTGGCCCGCTGACCGATTGAAACGCAGAGAGCCAGAGAACGTCGTTCGCTTTCTGGCTCCCTTTGACCCGTTGGTATGGGATCGACGTCGATTCGAATACTTCTGGGGTTGGGCCTATCGATTTGAGGCATACACCCCACCCTCCAAACGAAAACTCGGCTACTACGCCATGCCATTGCTTTGGAAAGCGGACGTTATTGGATGGGTAAACGCCGCTAGACGCGGCAATGAGTTCTCGATCGATGCAGGGTTTGTCAGCGGGAAGCCACCTGCAGAGAAGTCTTTTCACCGCGCGTTCGAAATGGAAGCGCAGAAATTGCGGCAATTCTACTTCGGCAACCACTTTCAAAAGCCGTGACATTCATTTGCCTTCAGATTGGGATTTTGGCAACGTTGCCAAATAAGTCGTTTGTTTCATGAAGATGCTCAAGGTGCTCAAGTAATTTATTTGAGCATCTTGCCTCGTTGAGCGGCGGGTACTAATCCTCCGGAGCTGGCAAAGTCCACCACCAGGCACCTGATTTTTCATCTTTGGAGCTACGAACGCCGATATCGAATTTTGCGCGGCGCAGGGTGGCGATGCAGACACCATCGCGCTCGGCGGCTATCTCGATGGAGCTCTGGGTCTGGCTGCCAGGTTGCAGGCAGTCACGCAGCCATCTGCTCCAGGCTGGGCTGCGCGGTGCTCTCGGTGCAGGGATCGGGTGAGGACGGTTGCGTCCATGCGAACGGTTTGGCATAAAAATCTTGTCCTATGGCCGACAGTAATATGTTGGGGAGCCGCCGTCCATGATCCTGGGAAATAATCATGTGGAAGAGCGGGTAGTAAACTCGTGATTACTCCCTACTGTGCAAGAATAACCAAGCAATTAACCCCGATTTTTGGCAACGATTCTGTCTGAACAGCCGGTTGGAGCGTTATATAGCAACTTACCGAAGACCTAAATCGATTCAGATAGCTCGATTCAAACATGACAGCATCCGATCCACATCCAAGAAAGCGTGTAGCAGTCCTCGATACGGAGATGAGCTATGTAGACGTGGGCGAAGGCGAGCCCATCGTTTTTCTGCACGGCAATCCGACGTCCTCGTACCTTTGGCGGAACATTATTCCGCACGTCAGCGACATTGGACGGTGTCTTGCTCCAGACTTGATTGGCATGGGGCAATCGGGCAAGTCGCCTACCTACTACTACCGCTTCGCCGATCATGCGCGGTACCTCGACGCCTGGTTCGACGCCATGAACTTGAGCAAGGTCATCCTGGTCATCCATGACTGGGGCTCGGCGCTCGGCTTTCACCGCGCTTACCGCTATCCGGATCAAATCGCGGCGATTGCTTATATGGAGGCAGTAGTCAAGCCGTTCACCTGGGAGGATTTCGGCGAAGCAGAAGGGATTTTTCGCGCGCTTCGATCGAGCGAAGGCGAACACCTGGTTCTGGACCAGAACTTCTTCGTCGAAAGTGTACTGCCAGGGGGGATCATTCGGTCCCTTAGCGAGGAGGAGATGGCCACCTATCGTGCTCCTTTCGCCGAGCGCGAAGCACGGCTGCCGACGTTGATTTGGCCGCGACAGGCCTCTGTTGACGGCGAACCCGGGGACGTGACTTCGATCGTCCAGGCATATTCGGCATGGCTCAGCCAAAGTCAGATTCCGAAACTGTTCATCGCCGGCGAACCCGGAGCGGTTATCACGGCGGGCAGCGCAAACCGGCGGTTCTGCGAGACCTTGAAAAACCTGCAGGAAGTGACCGTCAAAGGCCGGCACTTCCTGCAGGAGGACTCGCCCGCCGAAATTGGCGCGGCGCTGAGGTGGTTCGTAATAGAGACACGCGCTAAATCTCAGGGTTAGCTCCACGCTTGTAGTGGAAATTCTGTGATCGTCCGGGGTGGGCATGCCCCACCCCACGCGGCGCGATTTGAGGCGGTCATCGGCTTAGGCGGCCAGAGCGGAGTGCAACACTTACTCGCGGGAGAGGCTCCTGCGGCACTTTCCCAACAACCGCGTGCATATCTTGCCAGGAGCGAAGCGGAAAAGAGTTGGACTTTATGCGCTTTAGCGCTGGCCTCGAAAATCCAGGGCTAAAGCCCGTTCTTTCGCAATGAACCGCTTTTCCGCTGGACTGAAGTCCAGCTCCCCCCTGCTGAAGCAGGGGGCTCCCACCAGATTCGGGGTGGATGAAATCCGCGGCTCATTTTCCGGTTCTCACGCAGGGGCTAAAGCCCAGATCTTTGTTGGCCTTTTTACGGCCCGACTAAAGTCGTGCCCTGATACAAAGCATCAGAGCCGGTGACTCCAGAACACTCGCGCATTCCGTAGATTTGGATCTGTCCGCTCTGAAATGTAGCTGCGGCCGGCCCTTGGGGCGGGATCAGAGGAACTTGAACTGGGGATGCGAATGGGGTTGATGGGGGAGCTCAGCGTTGCGCAAAGAAGTTCGACTTTGATTATGCGCTTTAGCGCTGGCCTCGAAAATCCAGGGCTTAAAGCCCGTTCTTTCGGAATGAACCGCTTTTCCGCTGGACTGAAGTCCAGCTCCCCCCTGCTGAAGCAGGGGGCTCCCACCAGATTCGGGGTGGATGAAATCTGGGCGAGGCCAGGGTTGGGAAGAACATGTCGTTGCTCAACTGAAGCTCGTAGCTGTCGGCGTCCCGAACCGATTGACCTGGGCCTTCGCCGCGGCTAGCACTTCACGGTCGAACGAGGCCAGACGCCGGACGAGCGCATCGACAAACGAGTCGAGGTCGTCATCGTCCAACGTGCGGTTCACCCAGCCATAGCGCTCGGCGATATCAGCATCGAAATCGTCGCCTCTGAGCACTATCTCAAGTGCTCGCGAGCAGCCGCGAATCTTGGCGATGCTCACGACTGGCGTGGACGAGAGGCGCGGCACAAAGTCGCGCCAAAGGCCCAGCACCTCTGGCCGTTCAGCTGCCTTGGATACGTCGAGATGGGCGATGAAAAAATCGGGATTCGCCGACTGGAACACTACGACCTTCACGGACGGGTCCGCCTCGAGGTCGGTCATGAGCGCTCCCAATTCGACGATCGTTGTGGGAACAATGCCCGCCGACCGCACCGGAGAGGAAAATTCCACATCCACTCCATGCCGCGATTCGCGAACAGCGCGTTTTTCGCAGATCTCAGGCGGTTGGGCAACATGTATAGCCTTGCTGTCGCGTTCTCAGTGAGGCCGGGCAAAGGCGACAATCAAAGCAAAATACGCGATGGAAAGAACGCCGCCGCCCGCGAATTTCCACCACTTTCCGGCTTCTGTGTTGTGACGTATAAGCGCAAAGAGAGCGGCGACGACGAGGATACAATGTGCGGCCCCGCCCAGCATCACCGTCATCGGTACGACCGGCGGTACGTGCCCGGTGCGCAGCGATGACCAGACGGCAACTGCATCCGCCTGCATTACGTGCGCGACGAGTTCCACCCCATTCCAAACGATCGCGATTGCAAATCCAGCTCCATATCCCCATGGGCTGTTTCGGCGCGCAAGAACGACGACAGCAATGTAGATCAGCGCTTGGAAGGAGTGGAGAATCCGGAGTCCGGGAATCGCAATTGCCGACCCGAGGAGCGCCACAAGGAAAAGCGCTGCTCCTATGTAGGTCCACAACTGGGCGGAGCAGGGACCGTTCAGTCGATCATCTCTTTTCATATCATCTCTCTTTACGATTGGGCTGGGGAATTGGTTCCACCCGACTTAGTTAAGGCCCTGTCTGAACCGGGGCCTTCGCTTTCATCCCACGGTCAACCCTACCGGGGCGATCTGCCCGGCTTTCGGCTCAATCGTCAAAGTGAGCCACCATTACCAGCCGATCACGGCAATTTTGTACACCAGGAGAATGAGTATGGTCGCTAGCGCGATCCAGGCGGACAGAGTGTAGCGTCGGAAGAAGTAGAGGGTCACCCCTACCCAGCAAGAGCAACTAGCTATTAAAGCGCCTCTTACATACGGCATAGCGACTGCGGCTGAGAACTCCGCGCCATAGATGTGCCTAAGCCGGAAGATCTCACCTAGTGTCCTGACAGCGATAAGGAATTGAGTCGTGATTCCTATCTGAGCCCAACGTTCTCTAGTCACGGGAAAATTGTATCCGGATGGGGCAGCCTTATTCATTGTTCGATAAACGAGTATCTGTGTGACGCACTACGCTAGCTCCGGCGGACTGGGTCACCCGGCGTATGCTTTTGTCTGGGAGCCGACATGGGCGAATCGGTAGAAGCCTTCTATGATGACCTGGCTGAGTCGTACCACCTCATGTTTGAGAATTGGGACCAAAGCATAGCCAGGCAAGCTGCCCTCCTCGGTCCAATCCTGGAACGCTACACAGGTAAGATTTCGCCTTATGTTCTGGATTGTGCGTGCGGCATCGGAACTCAAACCATTGGATTGGCCCAGCGAGGTCATATCCTGGTTGGCTCCGATTTGAGCAAATCGGCAGTCGCCCGCGCGAAAACGGAAGCCCACATCCGAGATCTCGACGTTGCATTTCATGTCGCGGACATGCGTAAGTTGAGCATCCTTCCAGAAACCGGCTTCGATGCGGTCCTGGTCGCCGACAATGCGCTGCCTCATCTTTTGTCACAACAGGACCTCGAACACGCAACTGTAGAGATTGCAGCCAAGCTGAAAGACTCCGGAATCCTGATGGCCACGCTCAGAGACTATGACCAATTGCTTTCCACCCGGCCTACGGTGCAGGAGCCTGCGTTCTGCGAGCAAGATGGAAAAATCCGGTTTGTTCACCAGGTCTGGCAATGGCATGGGGAGCAATACGCGATTCACATCTATCTGACGCTGGAGACGGAAAGCGGTTGGAAGGTCAAGCATTTCGCTTCTTTATATCGCGCCCTTCGACGATCAGATCTGAACCAGGCACTGCGGGCGGCAGGCTTCACTAACATCCGGTGGTTAGAGCCGGACACCACAATGTTCTATCAACCCATCGTCATTGCCATCAAGGGCGGCCTGAACACATCTGCGGACGAGGCGCTGAGATGATCGGCCCGACTGCACGCATACGATATAGTGCCTTCCCCTTCTCCTACTAGCACGGCTGTCAAGCGCATCCCCCAGGGGCTGAAGCCCTGGGGACAGGGGAGCTCAGCGTTGGGGAAAAGAGTTGGACTTTATGCGCTTTAGCGCTGGCCTCGAAAATCCAGGGCTAAAGCCCGTTCTTTCGCAATGAACCGCTTTTCCGCTGGACTGAAGTCCAGCTCCCCCCTGCTGAAGCAGGGGGCTCCCACCAGATTCGGGGTGGATGAAATCCGCGGCTCATTTTCCGGCTCTCACGCAGGGGCTAAAGCCCAGATCTTTGTTGGCCTTTTTTACGGCCCGACTAAAGTCGTGCCCTGATACAAAGCATCAGAGCCGGTGACTCCAGAACACTCGCGCATTCCGTAGATTTGGATCTATCCGCTCTGAAATGTAGCTGCGGCCGGCCCTTGGGGCGGGATCAGAGGAACTTGAACTGGGGATGCGAATGGGGTTGATGGGGGAGCTCAGCGTTGCGGAAAAGAGTTGGACTTTATGCGCTTTAGCGCTGGCCTCGAAAATCCAGGGCTAAAGCCCGTTCTTTCGCAATGAACCGCTTTTCCGCTGGACTGAAGTACAGCTCCCCCCTGCTGAAGCAGGGGGCTCCCACCAGATTCGCGGTGGATGAAATCCGCGGCTCATTTTCCGGTTCTCACGCAGGGGCTAAAGCGTGTGCCCTTCAAAAAGGGAAGACACAGCCCAGGGGCTAAAGCCCTCATCAGACCCAACCATTGCGGCACGGCTGAAGCCGTGCCCTGATACAAAGCATGAGCGCAGTGACTTGGAATTGGTTCTCACGCACACTCTAAAGCCCAGATCTTTGTTGGCCCCTTTTTACGGCCCGACTAAAGTCGTGCCCTGATACAAAGCATCAGAGCCGGTGACTCCAGAACACTCGCGCATTCCGTAGATTTGGATCTATCCGCTCTGAAAATGTGGAAACTATAGTGTCAGGTTAAAACCCTGATCTACCATAGTGCCAAGATGAGAAAGCCGCTGATATCCATCGCATTTTTCTTATGCCTTCCCATCCTGGCCCAGAAGCAGGAGCCGGGCCCGGTTTCAAAAACCGCGCCGATGCCCGTATCCATCGAGACGCGGGCAACGGTGCAGAAAATCATCGGAGATACGCTCGTCAATGGGCAGGCCTACGAATATGACCGCGAGCTCGCTGATGAGATCGGCCCGCGGCTCACTGGTTCGGCGAACTACCTTAAGGCGGTGACGTGGGGAAAGCAGAAGTTCAAGGAGCTCGGCCTCACCAACGTGCACACCGAGACCTTCCGGATAGATACCTGGGAGCCGGAGCCGGGCGCATCCGGCCAGGTGCTCTCACCGGTAAATCACACCCTGCACTTGTGGAGTTATGGGTGGAGCCCTTCGACGCCCGCGAAAGGAGTGGAAAGTGAACTCGTCTACTTGCCGAGTTTCACCGAAGAGGGCGTAAGGAAAATGCGGGATCAGGTGCACGGTAAGATCGTCTTCTTCGATATCAGTTCCCTGCCGCAGCCGATGGTGATGGCAAAATACTTCCGCGCAGCAAACGCGCTCGCTTCCCTGGGGCCGGCTGCGCTGCTGCTTCGGGGTGGCCCGAATGGAAGTGAAAACATGGGCTATCTGGTTCCAGGAGGCGCCCTGCAGGACTTTCCTATAGCCCAGATCGGCCCTGAAGACCACCTCCTCCTCAAGCGGCTATTGGACCGCGGTCCGGTGCGTATCGGATTGCAGTTCACGAATCATTGCAGCAAAGCAGTGGAAGTACCGGAGGTAGTGGGCGAGATCCGCGGCAGTGAAGCGCCCGATGAGGTAGTGATCCTCGGAGCTCACCTGGATAGTTGGAACCCGGGGACCGGCGCCCAGGACAACGGAACGGGAGTGGCCACCGTGATCGATGCCGCACGCGAGATCCAGTCGCTAGGACACGCGCCGCGACGCACGGTGCGGTTCATCCTGTTCGGCGGTGAAGAGCAAGGTAAGGTCGGCTCCGTCGCTTACGCAAAACAGCATCGCACGGAAATGGACAAGATCGATGCCGTGCTCATTACCGACACCGGCGCGGAGCTTGCCAAGGGCTGGCTGTTGATGGGCCGGACCGATGAACAGGAAGCGCTGGCGCAGGTCGAACCCTTGCTGTCAGGGCTGGGCTCCGGAAGCACGTCCACCGAAACGCGGGAGCTTCTTGAAACCGATCATATTGGCTTCGATGTTCTTGGCGTTCCCACCCTGGTGCTTTGGACAGACATGACCAAATACATGACCCTTCATCATAAAGCGTCGGATACTTTCGACTCAGTGGATAAAGCCACACTGCTGCAGGGAGATGCTACGGTGATCGCAACGACCTATGCTATCGCCAACGCAGCGGCCGCATTCGCCCCACACCTGAATAGAGCAGAAGTGAACGAGATGATGAAGCCGACCGGCCGCATTGATGATTTCGAATACTACAAAGAACATGACCTGTTGCCGTAGGCTTCACCGCGCTTCGGTAAAGGCGTTCTTAATTGCAGGAAATGTATTCATCGTTCGGTCAAGGAACGAGGGCAGGAAATCAAAAGAGTGGGAAGTAGCCCTGCCTGGCGTTGCGAACTCGATCGCCTTGATTTCGTCATCCATATCCTCGTCCATTGCGACGATATTGGCGGGGGAAAAACTCGTCCCCCTGTAGCTCTTCGCCCACAACATTCGACCTTCGACAATGTCTAAAATTCCGCCATAGGTAGCATCGCCCTTGATAAAGAATACCGAGGCTAGACAGGAATTCCGCTTCGCGCTATAGAAAACAGTGTCGAACCTCTCCGCATGGATGGAGGGATTGGCTCGCCTCAAGGCTTCCACATTAGCTTGCTCTTGCTGCTCGTAAACCTTGCAATCCATTTTGACCTCGGAGTTAACGATGGGCACAGCGAAAGCGCCCCTGGCGCCGAGTACGGATAAAGTGAGTAATGCAACCTTTATTGTGCAACTCGAGAAGCGCGCGACATCCTCCATAGGTAAGCCCCCTCCACCTGTGGTCAGTGATAGCGAACGGTATCGCGAGGTTCGAGGTGTCGACAATCCCACCTTGGTTTGCCCACGGGAGCCCTCCGCCACGTTTAAAGGGTTTAGGCTCCGATTAGGTTACTTATGTCAGCGCCGCATGGCAGGAAATCCGGCCGGGCGCCACGGCCCGCCAAGTGCGGGAATGGCAACAGAAAAACGGGTACCGCCCGCGGGATCGGGGGGGTGGTTTTGCGGAAGCTCGAAGAAAAGTTGGGCACGATTCGAAATTGAACCCGCCCAATGCCGGTTTCGATCTCCGTTTTTGTTCATAATAAGGATCTATGTCGAAACGTGAATTTCAAACTGAAGTCAGTCAGCTGCTGCAACTGATCGTCCATTCCCTCTATTCCCATCCTGAGATTTTTCTCCGCGAGCTGATTTCCAACTCTTCTGACGCGCTCGATAAGCTCCGCCACCTCACGCTTACCGATGAGGCTTACAAGAGTCTTCCCTTCGATCCGCGCATCGAGTTGGAACTCGATGAGGAGAAGAAGACCCTGACCATCTCCGACACCGGCATCGGCATGAACGAGGAGGAACTAGCGTCAAACCTGGGCACCATCGCCCGCTCGGGGACGAAAAGCTTTCTCTCTCAACTCTCTGGCGATGCCAGGAAAGACTCGAACCTCATCGGCCAGTTTGGCGTGGGTTTCTACAGTGCCTTCATGGTTGCCGACAAGGTCGAGGTGGTCTCACGCAAGGCCGGCGAAGACCAGGCCTGGCGCTGGGTAAGCGACGGCAAAACCGGCTTCGATATCGAACCGGCCGAGCGTGCCGTCGCCGGCACCACCGTACTGCTCCACTTCAACGAGGAAGGCCAGCAATACGCCAATAGCTGGCGCCTGCAGGAGATCGTGAAGAAGTACTCCAACCACATTGCGTTCCCTATCTTTCTTACCTATGACAAGAGCGAGTGGAACGAGGCGGAGAAAAAATCGGTCAAGAAGCGGACCACGGAGCAAGTCAATGCTGCCAGTGCTCTGTGGCGCCGGTCCAAGAGCGAGCTCAAAGACGAGGACTACAAGGAGCTCTACAAATCGATCGCGGGCGACTGGGAAGATCCCCTCTTCTGGATCCACACCAAGGCGGAAGGAAGTCTCGATTACACCACGCTCTTTTATGTGCCGTCGAAGGCACCTCTCGATTTGTACCAGGCTGAGTACAAAGGGGGTGTGAAGCTCTACGTGAAGCGCGTCTTCATCATGGACGATGCCAAGGAGCTTTTGCCGCAATACCTACGGTTCGTGCGCGGCATCATCGACAGCGAAGATCTTCCGCTCAATGTAAGCCGCGAGATCCTGCAGCAGAATCGCATACTCACCAGCATTAGGACGGCTAGCATCAAGAAGATCCTCTCCGAGCTGAAGAACATTGCGGCCAACCAGCCCGAGCTGTACCTCAAGTTCATCACCCAGTACAACCGGCCGCTGAAGGAGGGGCTGTACAGCGACTATGCCAATCGCGACGCGCTGCTCGAACTGGTTCGCTTCAAATCCACCAAAGTGGAGGGCCTCACCAGCCTGGCAGACGTGAAGTCACGCATGAAGGAAGGCCAGAAGAGCATCTACTACCTCACGGGCGGCGCCGATTCCCTGCTCCGCACGTCACCTCTGCTTGAAATCTACAAGAAGAAGGATCTCGAGGTTCTTATCCTCGATGACGAGATCGACGAGATTGTCTTCTCTGGCATCGAGAAGTACGGCGATATCGACCTCAAGGCGGTGAATAAAGCGTCTACCAGCGAAGACCTGAAAGACGATGCGGAGCCGGACAAGGCGGATGCGCTGAAGCCGCTGATCGAAAAGCTGAAAGCCACGTTGGGCGACCGGGTAAAAGATGTTCGCGCCTCGGTGCGTCTAGCGGACAGCCCGTCGTGCATCGTCTCCGATGAGGATGAGCCCTCGATGAAAATGCAGCAGATGCTGCGGGCTATGGGACAGAAAGACATGCCCGAGCTAAAACCCACGCTCGAAATCAATCCCGATCACGAGATCGTCAAGAAGCTGCTGGCCCGCTCCGACGACGCCGTGGCGGATGATGCGGCGTGGCTGCTCTTCGATCAGGCCCTGCTCATGGAAGGCGTACCCCTTCAGGATCCCGCTGTGTTTGTGCAACGGCTCAACCGCATGCTGAACCTATCCATTTAGAACGAGAGCCCAGGTCTCTGGATCGAGACCTGGCGCTGGAGCTTCTACATTTCAGAGAGAGTGGGTAGATCCAAATTTGCGGTATTGCGCGAGTTTTCTGGGAGTCACCGCTCTGATGCCGAGAATTTGCACTCTCTCCCCACAAACAAACCCTGGGTGGCCCATATCTCACTCGTTTTTCGCGAGATGTGGGATACCGCTAATGTCGACCACTCACCTCTAAAGAATGAATCGAAAGCTCAAGGGCGTCTAGAGGACTAAGGGCTACGACGATAGGTCTGTGGTATCCCACATCTCGCGAAAAACGAGCGAGATATGGGCCACCCAGGGTTTGTTTGTGGGGGAGAGCGTGCAAATTCTCGACGGGGCTTGACGCGATCGGCCATTAGTATCACAATGTAGCTCTAACTATGTTAGGCGAATTCGAGTACCTGCTGATTACCACCGCTGCGCGACTTGGCAACGAAGCTTATGGCGCGGTCATCCGCGAGGAGCTGGGAGCCACGACGGGACGAAAGTGCTCCATTGGCGCGCTCTATACGACCATCGATCGCCTGGAAACCAAAGGCTTGCTGAAGACCTGGATGGGCGAGGCTACGGCGCAACGCGGTGGCCGCTCCAAACGAATGGTTCGTGTCACGCCAAAAGGCGTACAGGCAGCCAAAGACTTCTACGATGCGATCACCAGCGTCAGCCGGGGAGTGTCTTGGGCCGCAAACCGAACACGGGTGCCGTCATGATTGCGGAGCCTTTTTTCACCAGGACCGGCTCCCGGTTGGCGGATCTTGTTTCGCAACTGCTGGAGCCTCACGAGCGCGAAGTAGTACTGGGCGATTTGCTGGAAGGTGGTGAAAGCGCGTGGCAATCGCTGGTTGGCATTACGGGCCTGGTCATACGGCGGGAAGCGGCGCTATGGAGAAACTGGCGGCCGTGGCTGGCGGCGTTCGGCCTCGCCTTACCGAGCAGTTTTCTTCTCATGGGGTTTTCACTCTCCGTAAGCCGTGCCTATCAACAGCTCATAGGCGTGCCCTTACTCCATGCAACCGGCGTTGCTGTGGGCCCCGGGTTCATGCTGTTCTTGTGTAACGTCCTGCTCCTGGCTGCCTGGTCCTGGACAGGTGGTTTCGTCGTAGGATCGGTCTCGCGGCGAACGGTTTGGGTGAGTGCGGCTTTCTCGTTCGCTCCCTGCGTGTTCTGCCTGGAGCGGTTCCGGGTGGAGAGCTTATCGCGGCTTTGCCTGCTTCTGTTTTTGCCGATCGCTCTCTGGGGAGCCCGCAGAGGACTGCAGATAGCCCAGATTAAACGCCGATCAGCCATCGCTCTCGCTGTTGCAGTAACCGCACTCACCATCCCTATGTGGGGCAGTGGCGGGGCGTGGATTCCCAACTGGGCGCTAAGCTGGCCCGCGTGGTACCTGGTGGCAACGGCACGGAGAGCCTGAGAGACGGGACCAAGAAGGGCAACGAATGGCTAATGAATTTACATTGACCGCGAACGGCGCACAGCACGTTGTCTCGGCTGCGCCGGAAACGCCACTGCTGTATGTGCTGCGCAACGATCTGAAATTGAGGGGTCCTCACTTCGGCTGCGGACTCGCACAATGCGGGGCTTGCGCAGTTCTGGTCGATGGGAAGGAAGTTCGTTCGTGCGTCACACCCGTCTCCTCCACGGCGGGCAAAGCAGTCACCACGATCGAAGGGCTGGCTGCAGCGTGGGCAATAGAAAAAGCCTTGAGCGCTGAAGACGCGGCCAGGACTCTGCATCCCGTTCAGCAGGCATGGATCGATGAACAGGTACCGCAGTGCGGCTACTGCCAGAGCGGGATGATGATTGCGGCGGTGCAATTGTTAGCGAAGAATCCGCATCCGACTGTGGCCGAGATTAATGATGCATTCACGAACACGCCGCCATCCCCCCATCTTTGCCGCTGTGGCACCTACACTGCGATCATCGCTGCGGTTCAGCGCGCTGCCAAAGCGATGGCCGCGTAAAGGCAACTATGCCTCCAAAGCCCGCAACGCTCGACGATTCCAATCCTGCAGTGGGCATGGCGACTGCGCTCACGCGGCGCAGCTTTGTTAAGACAGGCGGGGCTCTGTTTGTCTCGCTCGCTATACCGCGTGGGCTCTCCGCCAGGACTAGTGAGAGCCACACGCCTTCGGAACACGAACAAAGCGAGGCCGGCAAACTCGAGGCCTGGCTCGAGATTCGAAGTGACAATACGATTCTGGCGCGCACCGGCCGTGCGGAAATCGGCACCGGCATGAGCGCATTCTATCCGCAGATGATTGCCGAAGAATTGCGGGTCCATCCGGATTGCATCACCCTGGTGATGGGCGATACCGATAAGACCCCAGACGGGGGTTACTCCGCGGGTTTTCTGAACGGAGCGGCAAACGTACGCAAGGTGGCCGCGTATACCTACCAGGCGCTGTTAGGGCTGGCGGCCACGCAACTCAATATTCCCGCTTCTGCTCTAACGGTCACCGATGGGATGGTGTCGGGTGGGGGAAAGAGCATCAGCTACGGGCAGCTCGTTCAGGGTCACCAGCTCGATCTAAAGATCCCGGTCACGGGCACACCCATAAAATTTGCACCACCGGGTGGCGAAAGTGTGGCCGGACTGGATTGGGCGGGCATGGACGGTTTGAAGGTAGCGGGAGATCCGCCCATGAAACCGGTGAGCGAGTACAAAATCATCGGCATGTCTTATCCCATGCCTGGCATTCGCGACAAAGTCACCGGCCAGACGCAATGGAGCTGCGACGTGACACTGCCCGGGATGCTGCATGCTCGCATGGTGCGACCGCCGACGCTGGGCTCCAGCCTGATCTCGGTTGGGGAAGTTGATAAGAAACGATTCCCGACCGCAGAGGTGGTGAGTAAGGGCAACCTGGTTGCGGTGATCTCGACCAATGAGTGGGAGGCCGTGAGCGCGGTGCGATCGGTCGCCGCCGGCACCAAGTGGAGTGCCTGGTCCGGGCTTCCGGGCAGTGACAATCTCACCCAGGCGATTCGCGCTTACCCGTGGACCGCGCCCGATGCCACCCGGGGAGATAGCGGCAAGGTGCAGGCTGCATTGGGGAAGGCGTCCAAAACGATTTCGGCAACGTACGAGCAGCCGTACATCAAGCATGCGCCGATTGGACCATTTCTCGCCGTGGCCGATGTTCGCAGCGATGGAACTGCCACCATTTGGGCCCAGGCAGGGCATCTGCAGGCGTCGCGCGCACGCCTCGCCAATATCCTGGGCCTACCAGTGGAAAAGGTTGTGGTGAACTGGCTGAGCCATGCCGGCCAGTTTGGCCGCAAGACTTTCGGCGGTGACGGTGCTGAAGCGGATGCCGTCATCCTGTCGCAGTTGACGGGTAAACCGGTGCGGGTGCAATGGACTCTGCAGGAAGATCTGGGTTGGTCCGGGGCTTCGCCGGCATGGTTCTCCGATATCAAGGGCGGACTCGATGCGAATGGCCGTCTGCAAGCGGTACAAAGCGCATTCCATTCGCCTCACATGTTCGACGCGCGGCCTCTCGGCGCCATGCTTGCCGGTATGCCCGCGGGTACAACCAAGCCGGGCGGCTTCCTGGCAACGGAATGGCCTTACGACAAGATTGAGAACAGATTGGAGCAGGTATTTGCGATGCCCAATGTGGGGGCGGAGTCGCCGTTCGGAGGGCTGCGCGGTCTGATCATGCGCACGCCCGGCCAGCGACAACAGAACTTCGCTTTGGAGTCCCTGATCAACGAGGCGGCCGCCGCCGCACAGGCCGATCCAATCCAGTTCCGGCTTCAGCATACGTCGGACCCGCGGCTGATCAATATCCTCAAGGCTACGGCCGAAGCGGCAGGATGGGAATCGCGGCCCTCGCCTCATCCCGGCGCGCGCAGAACCGGAAAAGACCCCGTAACGGGCCGCGGCGTCGCCATCGTCGTCCGCGAAAATGGCTACTGGGTAGGAATCGCC
Source organism: uncultured Acidobacteriaceae bacterium (assembly GCA_963717225.1). GTDB lineage: Bacteria > Acidobacteriota > Terriglobia > Terriglobales > Acidobacteriaceae > PALSA-350. Next base: position 116,516 of record CAVQWB010000024.1, read on the forward strand.
GAGGTTACGGTCATTCCGGCTACCGGCGCGGTACAAGTAACAAAGTTCACCATCGGTGTCGAATGCGGCAAGGTCATCAATCCGCGGCAGCTCGACCGATGCATGCATGGCGGAGTCGTCATGGGCCTGAGTGAGGCACTCAAGGAAGAAGTCACCTTTGATAAGGAAAAAGTAACCAGCACGGATTGGAGCCGCTACAAGATTCTGACCATGGAAGAAATGCCGGAGATCAAAGTGGTCCAGCTATCGCGCGATGACAAAGGATTTGGCTCCGGCGGAGAAGCCCCGAACGCCGTGGCCCCGCCGGCGGTAGTGGCCGCAATTTTCGACGCCACCGGTGTGGCGCCTCGCCGGATCCCGCTGACCCCGGCGTACGTAACCACGTTGCTGACGGCCTAGACCCGACTGCTAGATCAGTTTCAATTCCGGAAAATACTGCCTGTATCGGTTTGCATCAAGAGACATGAGCCGGTCCGCCTGCAAGAGAGCATGGGAGCCGATGAGAAAATCTGCCAACAAGCGCTTGGGGTTTCCGATTCCTGATTTCCGGCGCTGGGCGGCGTAATCCGCAAACCGCCTGCCAGCATCCACCCAAACTGCGCCGTCTATCTGAAAGTCCACAGTTATTCCGGTATCGGCAAGAAAACCGTCGACAAAGGATTCGGTTGCTCCTGGGTAGGCGAGCAGTTCAGCGTACACCACCGGCGCAATCAATAAAGCCCCTTCGTTTTTTCGCTCACCGAGGTGTAGAGCCAGATTTGCAGCTGAATTCTCGTTGGACCACAGCGCGGACAAAATGTTTGTATCAATCGCTGTTCTCACTGGCCCGCTGGTTCCTCATCCCGAAGACTCCTTACCCATGCGTTGATTTCGCCTTCGGAATGAAAAGCGGGCAGCGCCCCAGCGTATTTCTCAAAAGGATTCTTCGCTGGGCGGGCCGGGCGAATGATCGTCCGCTCACCTTCCGCCACGAACTCCACTCGATCGCCTTCTTTCAAGCCCAGCCGGCGACGAATTTCAAGCGGAACTGTGATTTGGCCCTTGCTGCTGATAGTGCTGCCCGGTGGCATCTTTACCTATGATCCTTACAGTAAAGAATAAGGCCCTTACCCCCAATAGTCCAGCAGTTTCTCAAGCCCTGTGGCGATGCAGCAGCACGGTCGTGATCTGCCGCCATTCGTCATCGGACGATGTTTCCGGATGGGGCTGGTGCGCCCGCTTGTACCAATAGCCCGCGTTTTCCTGGTCCCCCTCCCGACGGTGCAGGTAGGCATGGACCCAGGCCGCCTCTTGACCGGACTCCTCGTCCTGCGCAATCTCATGAGCGCGGTCAAAATTCCCTTTGGCATCCCACCAAAGCGCCTTCAGCAAGGGGGCAGGCTTGCCGCGGGCATCGGCTCCCGCAGAGATTCACGGAATTCCTCAATCGTCATGGCCGCATTCTACGCCGATGAGAAGAACTCGAATCCATTCAACATTGTCCATGCCGGGCCAGGTGAATGGCATTGTCATGCAGGGGCTCGGGGTCGTATATTAGATATGCGACCTCAACGGTCGCATTTGGCTTCCCCGGATCGCGAGGACGACCCCTTTACCGCCATGCCACGCCCGCTTTCATCAACAGCTCTGAGCGAGCTCGCCATTGGATCCTGCGCCACCTTGGCTTCTCTGGAACTCCCCGAGGAGATCCAGGGGCAGCTGATGCATCTCGGGTTTGTCCCGGAGAGCCGGGTCCTGGCGTTGCGCCGCGCTCCGGCGGGCGACCCGACGGTTTATTGCGTGGACGGCGCCGAAGTGGCCCTGCGCAAAGAGACGGCCCAATTCATTTCCGTCCATAGTGTTTGTGTGGCCGTGCGAAAGGCCGAGCAATGAGCCATTGCAGTCCCGGAGGCGGCGTCGCCGTCGAGCCCCGCCCTCCCAGAGTCGGCGACAAAATCGGTACCGTCGCCCTGATCGGTCCGCCGAACTCGGGCAAATCGACTTTGTTCAACCGCCTCACCGGAATGCGCCAAAAGGTGGCTAACTATCCGGGCGTGACGGTAGAGCAGCACTCTGGCCGGATGGGTGGTATAGGCCACCGGGACTTGACCCTGATCGACCTGCCGGGTATTTACAGCCTGCAATCCTCCTCGGAAGATGCCCGGGTCGCGATTGACGTTCTGCAGGGCAACATGCCTGGTACTCCCGCTCCGGACGCAGTCCTGCTGGTGCTCGACGCACTGCACCTGAACCGGCAGCTCATGCTCGCCGCTCCCATCCTGGCCATGGGTTTGCCGACCCTGGTGCTGCTGAATATGTCGGACCTGATGACCGCGCGCGGAGGAGAAATTGATCCCCTGGCGCTGGCCCGCGAGTTGGGTGCGCCCGTAGCCCTGATCAGCGCGACCAAGGGCGCCGGGTTCGATGCTATCGACCGCTTCCTCACCCGGCTCTCCGAGCCCGCGGAAGCGCGCCTGCAACCCATGCAGCTTCCGGTGCTGCAGACTGCCGCTTCATGCCATCAGTGGGCAACGCAGGTAAGCACGCGGACCAAATATAAGGCGCCGAATTCGCCGGGTTGGACGCGCAGACTCGATGCCGTGCTGCTGCACAAATTCTGGGGACCGGTTATTTTTTTGGCGGTGGTGGTCGGTGTGTTTCAGGTGGTGTTCGCCGCCGGCCTTCCGCTGAGCGATTGGCTCACCGCGATCTTTACCAAGGCAGGTGCGGCAGCGGTCAACTTCCTGCCCTGGCCCTGGCTGCAAATTCTGTTGCGCGATGGTTTATGGAATGGAGTGCAGGCTGTCCTGGTCTTCCTGCCCCAAATTCTGCTGTTGTTCCTGGTGATCGGTGTGCTCGAGGACTCCGGTTACCTGGCACGTGCAGCGCTGATCGCCGATCGCGTGATGCGTTCTATCGGTTTAAACGGCAAGGCCTTCATCCCCCTGCTGTCAGCCTATGCCTGCGCGGTGCCCGCGATTATGTCCACGCGGACGATTGAAAACAAGCGTGACCGGATGGCGACCATCCTGGTCGCGCCCTTCATGACCTGCGCCGCCCGGCTGCCTATTTATACCCTCGTCATTGCCGCGTTTATTCCCAACCGGCCTATCCTGGGCAACTTCTTTGGCCTGCGCGCCGCGGTCATGTTGAGCCTTTACCTGCTGGGCTTCCTGGCCGCGTTGGGCACGGCACGGTTGCTCAAGTCTTCCATCCTGAAGGCCAATGCGGCCCCGTTTATCCTGGAATTGCCACAGTACCGGTGGCCAACGCTGCGCTCGATTGGACTGCGGCTGATGGACAGGGGCACGGTGTTCGTACAGCAGACCGGCACCGTAATCCTGGCGGTTACGTTTGTGCTCTGGCTGCTGAGCATAGTGCCCTTCCACGGCGGCACGGTCGCGCCGTTGACCGAAAGTGTCATTGGCAGGTTGGGGCATTTTATCGAACCCGTACTGCACCCCTTGGGCTTCAACTGGAAAATCGGCATCGGGCTTCTGAGCTCGGTCATCGCGCGCGAAGTAATCGTTGGCACCCTGGGAACACTCTATGGCGCCGACCCCGCCACCCAGTCTGTCGGGCTGCAGGCAGCGCTGCGGCATGACATGACGATTGGGGGCGCCATCGCGCTGGTGGTCTTCTTTGCCTTCGCGATGCAATGCACGTCGACTTTGGCCGTGGTCCGGCGGGAAACCAACAGCTGGAAATGGCCGGCAGTGCAGTTTTTCTATATGACGGGACTGGCCTACATGGCGGCATTGGCGGCAAACCAGATATTGTCGCGCATCTTCTAACGCATTCTCACTTCTACTCTGTATACACCAGAAGTGAAAATGCTCTAGCCCATCGTCCTTCGCTCGAAGCAAATCTGCGAAAATAGAAGTGAATCTAAGAAAACAAGAGACTGAATCATGATTTCTGTCAGCGATGTCACTATGCGTTACGGGTCCAAGCTCCTGTTCGAGGAGGTCTCGACCCAGTTCATTGCTGGGCGCCGTTATGGCTTGACCGGCCCGAATGGTGCGGGCAAATCGACCTTTATGAAGATCCTCTCCGGGGAACTGGAACCCCAAAAGGGGACGGTGGTGCGGCCCAAGAAGGTTGGAGTGTTGAGCCAGGATCAATACGCCTTTGACGCCTTCCGGGTGATCGATACCGTCATTATGGGCAACAAAGGATTATGGAAGGCGCTCGCGGAACGCGATGCAATCTATGAAAAGTCCGAGCTGACCGACGAAGACGGCATGCGGCTGGGCGAACTGGAAGGCATCGTGGGCGAAGAGGACGGCTATACAGCCGAGAGCGATGCCGCCATCCTGCTGCAGGGACTGGATATACCAGATGAGTTCCACGAACGAAAGATGAGCGAATTGCAAGGCGGGCAAAAGGTGCGCGTACTGCTGGCCCAGGCACTCTTTGGCAAGCCACAAGCCCTGCTGCTGGACGAGCCTACCAACTCGCTCGATCTTGATTCGGTGCACTGGCTGCAGAACTTCCTGATGGAGTTCGAAGGCACGCTCATCACCATCTCCCACGACCGGCACTTTCTCAATAGCGTTTGCACGCACATTGCCGATATCGATTACGAGACCATCATTACCTACAGCGGCGGTTATGACGAGATGGTCCTGGCTAAGACCCAGATCCGCTCTCGTTTGGAGTCGCAGAACGCTCAGCGGGAGAAGAAGATCGCACAGCTCAACGAGTTCATCGCGCGCTTCTCAGCCGGCACCCGTTCCAGCCAGGTGACGTCGCGTAAGAAGGAAGTAGAGCGGCTGCAAACCACCGAGTTGGCGCGGTCCAACATCCAACGCCCTTATATTCGCTTCGATCTGTTGCGGCCTTCGGGCAAGCACATTCTGGAATTCGAGCACCTGAGCAAGTCGTACGGCGAGCAGCGGGTTATCCATGATTTCGGCGCGGCAGTAATGCGCGGCGAGAAGGTTTGTCTGATGGGGCGCAACGGCCTGGGCAAAACCACACTGCTGAAATCGCTGCTGGTGAAGATGGATCAGGCTGAACCGGATTTTACTCTTGACCAGGGAACGGTCAAGTGGGGGCACGAAGCACAGATTGGCTACTTCCCGCAGGACCATACGGGCTCCATTGAGAAGGGCATGACGGTGTCCGATTGGCTGCATCAATTCGATCCCCGTGTGACCAAGGAAGATATCCGCGGCCTGCTGGGACAGATGCTGTTCAGTGGCGAAGAGGGCTTGAAGAAGACTGAAGCGCTTTCCGGTGGAGAGTCGGCGCGGCTGATCTTTTGCCGGCTTATGCTGCAGAAGCCGAATATCCTCATCCTCGACGAACCAACCAATCACCTGGACCTGGAGGCGATCAATGCGCTGAACATCGCCATCCAGCGTTACGAGGGCACAGTGCTGCTGGTAACCCACGATCATGACCTGATCGATGAGGTGGCTACCCGCATCTGGCACTTCGATCAAGGTACGATCGATGACTTCAAGGGTCCATACGAGGAATACATGACGGCTACCGCCGCAGCACGACGGTAGGGTCTACCTCTGTGATCTAACTCTGTCCTTGCTTAGGACCTTGGGATACCACGAACCTCAACTTTCTTTCTTGCATGCGAGAAGCGCCGGTTTAGAGCAGTGGTATCCCACATCTCGCGAAAAACGAGCGAGATGTGGGGCACCCGGGGTTCGTTGGCGGTTGAGAAGTTGAAAAAGGAACAGTATTGCCTCCGATCCTCAATACCCAGGGAATCTCGAAATCATTTGGGGCGGATCCCCTTTTGCGCGACGTCGCCTTCACCGTCGAAGAGCGCGCGCGCATCGGACTTATCGGGCCCAACGGCTCGGGCAAGTCGACTCTGCTGGGCATTCTCGCCGGTGAAATCGAACCGGACAGCGGTGAGGTGGCAACCCGCAAGCGCACGCGGCTTGCCTACGTTGCGCAACAATCGGAATTTGCTCCCGGCATTACGGTGCGGGCAGTTCTCGAAGCTTCCCTCCAGCGCATCGCAGCGCCGGCAGCCGAGTGGGAAGGGCGCATCGGCGAAACGCTGGGGCGAACGGGTTTCGAGGATTTCGCCGTCGATGCATCGAGCCTTTCCGGTGGATGGCGCAAACGCCTGGCCATTGCCGAGGCACTGGTACAGCAACCCGACGTTCTGTTACTGGATGAGCCAACTAACCATTTGGATCTCAATGGAATTGAATGGCTGGAAAACTTGCTCAATACCTCATCCTTCGCCTGCATTGTGGTCAGCCACGACCGATACTTCCTGGAAAATGTGTGCACTGTAACGGTAGAGCTAAACCGTGCTTACCCTGAAGGACTGCTACGCGTAGATGGTAACTACAGTGCATTTCTGCAAAAGAAAGAAGCCTTTCTCGAAGCGCAGGCCAAGCGCCAGGATGCGCTTGCCAACCGGGTGCGCATTGAAATCGAGTGGTTACGCCGCGGGCCGAAAGCGCGCACCACCAAGTCGAAGGCGAGAATCGATCGAGCCAATGAATTGATCGGTGAACTGGCTGAAGTTTCCGGACGCAACCGCACCGCAACGGCCGCTATCGAATTCTCTGCCACGGACCGCCAGACCAAGCGACTGGTGGAGCTGGAAGACTTGAAGTACGGTTTCGACGGACGCTCACTCTTCGCCGGCCTCAACTTCGTGCTCACAGCAGGAACGCGCATCGGCCTGGTAGGACCGAATGGCAGCGGCAAGACCACGCTGCTTCGGCTGCTGCGTGGTGAGATCGAACCAATCGAAGGCTCGATCAAACGCGCCACCGCGCTGCGTACGGTCTACTTCGACCAGAACCGCATTCTGGAACCAGACGTCACGCTACGGCGGGCTTTGGCTCCCGATAGTGATTCAGTCATTTATCAGGACCGGGTGATTCATGTCGCCTCCTGGGCGGCAAGATTCCTGTTCTCGGGCGACCAGCTCAACCAACCGGTCGGGCGGCTATCAGGAGGCGAGCGGGCGCGGGTACTGATCGCGAGACTGATGCTGGAGCCGGCCGACTTGTTGCTGCTGGATGAGCCCACCAACGATCTTGATATTCCCACGCTCGAGATCCTGGAAGAGAGCCTGCTGGAATTTCGTGGAGCCCTGGTGCTGGTGACGCACGACCGTTACATGCTGGATCGGGTAAGCACCAGCGTGTTGGGACTGGATGGTCGCGGGGGCGCCGAGCGCTTCGCCGACTATTCGCAATGGGACGCCTGGCAGAGTGAGCCACAGCAGGAGGTCAAGCAGACTGCCCCGCAGGAGAAGCGAAACCCGACCTCCAAAAAGAAGCTCTCTTACCTGGAAGCGCGCGAGTTTGCGGGCATCGAAGATCGAGTAACCGCTGCTGAGGAACAAGTTGCCCGCGAGCGTAGTGTGATGGAAGACCCCGCGGTGGCCACTGACGCCGTGCGGCTGCAAGAAGCCCTGCTTGCCATGGAGCAGGCACAGAACGCTCTCGATGAGCTATACACACGCTGGGCTGAACTCGAAGCCAAGAGCGTTGGCAGCGAATCTATCGGCTTAGGAGGGTGCGTTCCCTCAGTGGCTGATACGCCGCGATCTCAGCTACAAAGCAATTATGACGCCTGAAGGCCGTCTCCGCTGTGCATGGGGATTCGACGTTCTTTCCGCAAGCCTGTTAAGGTCTCATTTCGCCATATGGGCTGGTTGGGGCACGTAACCTGGAGAGCCGAGCGAGTGTAACTAGGGGGACATCGGTTGCGCTGGCAAAGCTCAATTGGTGGATCGCCATCCAGGTCTGGGCGTAGGAGTTCAGCGCGTTCAAGCTGGTTGTCCGGTCATCCTGCAGCGCACTCAGATAGTCGAGCAGCGCCAGACCGCCGTGCTCGTAGGCAAATTGTGCAATCGAAAGACATCTTTTGCTTCGGCGAGGTAGTGGCCGTTGTACCGGTCGGAAAGCACTTTGGAGGTGGTGTAGCCGATCCATGCCTGATCCACATCGGAATAGACCTGATTCTGCGCCGCTACCTCGCTGAACCGGCTGGACTGCGCGAGGTATTTGCTGGTGTCTTTGTTTCCCTGGTTACGATCAAAGATGCGCAGCGGAATGCTGACACTGAAGCCGGCCGAGCTGTAAATGCCAGTCCGGTCGTATTCGCCTTCAAGCGTGGGATCGGTCGTTCCGTTGGCATAAGCCAGTTTCACATTCGCATCGGCCACGCGCACCGCTGCCTGAGCGGCCTGATAATCCGGTCTCGCCGCCAGCGCCTTCTGCTCCAGGTCCGTCAAGGTTGTCGAGAGCGGCGGCGGAACAAGATCTCCCGCAATATCGAAGGTGCGGCTAGGCTGGTCAATGCCCATCAGGGTCTGTAGTTGGTCACTGGCCTGCACTAGGTTCATCTCGGCGCTGGATTCGTCTGATTCGAACTGCGCAAGCTGCAAATCGAGCCTCTCGTAATCCAGCTTGCCAATGTCGCCCGCGTTGTAACGATCATGGTTGATCTGCAGCTCGTGCCGGAAGCTGCTCAGATTGTCTTGCGCCAGTTTCAACGTCGCTTTGGCCAATAGCAGAGCGGTAAAGCTCTGTTTGACCTGCAGAGTGGTCTGCCTTATTTGATCGTGATATTGCGCCTCGGTTTGTGCCGTTGTTGCCCGCGCACTATCCAGGCGCCAGCGCCGCTTCTGCCCTCGCTCGAATAGCCGCGAAAGCTGGAAGTAATAGGAATAGGGGCTGGCGGGATTATCTGCGGGCAGCGTGATGTCGCTGCCAGTAATGGCGAAGTTCGGATTGGCACGCAGCCCGGCTTCAACCTCCTGCCCTTTCATGGAGAGCAGGTTCTGTTGCGCCGCCAGCAGCACGGGATTATGCGCCAGCGCCTGATCCACCGCCTGCTGCATGGTGATCGGGGCAGTGGGCGAGGGGGGGCCTGCGCGTAGCTTATCTGCGCGGCACATAGCGCCATGCAGAGTAACAACGTGCATTCGTGTGCCGGAGTTCAATTCTCAAACTCCGTTTCCGGCGTGGGGAGCACGTCATGCTCGCCCGCAATCCACACGTAAAGGGTTGGCAGCAGAAAGACACTCATCACCAACGCAGCGATCAGGCCGCCCACAATGACGATGGCAAAAGGACGCTGCGAATCGGAACCGATGCCGTGGGATGTGGCCGCGGGCAGAAGACCCAATGTAGCCACCAGCATAGTCATCATGATAGGACGCAGTCTCAGCACCGCGCCTTCCACCGCAGATTCCTCAATCGAGTGCCCGCGCACACGGAGCTGGTTGATGTACTCCAGCATGATGACCCCGGTTTGCACCGAGACGCCAAAGAGGGCAAGAAAGCCCACCCCCGAAGACACACTGAAGTTGGTGTGGGTGAATAACAAAGCCAGCAATCCGCCCACCGGGGCCATGATGACGTTGCACAGGATGAGCAGCGCCCATTTGACCGAACGAAACATGGTGTAGAGGATGACGAAGATCAACGTGATGGTAATCGGCAATACCAGCATCAGGCGCTTGTTGGCGCGCTTCTGGCTCTGGTATTCGCCCGCCCAGTCGATGCGGTAGCCGGGTGGAAGCTTGACCTGTTTGTCGACCTTGGCGATGGCCTCTTCCACCGTGCTACCCAGATCGCGGCCCCGGACGCTGTACTTGATGGCCACGTAGCGTTGGTTCGCCTCGCGATACACCTCCTCGGCTCCATCCTCCACTTTCACCTGGGTTAGTTGGGCCAGCGAGACTCTCTCACCGGAAGGCGAAAGCAGCCGAATGTCGTTGATAGCTTCCTGCGTATCACGATAGGGCTTCTGGTAGCGGACGACGAGGTCGTAGCGCGCTTCCCCCCGCAACACCTGACTGACGGCGCCACCTCCCACCGCGGTCTGAATGGCATCCTGTACGTCACTTACATTGATACCGTGCCGGGCAGCAGCTGGACGGTCGACTACGTAGTCGAGGTTGGGCTGGCCGATCACCCGGAAGACTCCCAGATCCTGCACCCCCTGAATCTTGCTCATGATGGCAACGATCTGATCGCTCTTTGTCTCCAGCAGTTTCAGATCGTCGCCGTAAATTTTGACCGCCAACTCGCCTTTGACGCCGCTGACAGCCTCTTCTACGTTGTCTGAGATCGGCTGGGAAAAGTTCCACACTACCCCGGGCATTTTCTCCAGCTCGCGATCCATGGCGCCAATCAACTCGTCTTTGTTCTGGTTGAACACTGGGCGCCACTTTTCCTTGGGGAGCAGGTCGACAAAATATTCAGTATTGAAGAAACCGGTTGTGTCTGTGCCGTCATCGGGCCTTCCTGCCTGGCTGACCACTTTGGTGACCTCAGGAAAGGACGCCAGCACCACGCGCGCCCGGTCCATCAGGTCGATACTGGCCGTAGGGCCGGTGCTCGGAGCCAACGTGCCGCGCACCCAGATGGCGCCCTCGTCCAGATGGGGCAGAAACTCGGAACCAATCACTCCGCTGAATCCAAGGAAACCTGCCAGAACAAGCGCACCTACAGCCAGCTGAAACCGTAACGGCACGATGTTCGATGGCCCAGGTCGCAGTATGGCGATAGCGATCTGTAATCCATGCCATCACCGGGTTGTGCCATTCGCGGGCGCCCTTGCGAAACAGGAAACTCGCCAGCACCGGGGCGATCAGCATGGAATAGATCAGAGCACCCAATAGCGCAAACGCCACTGTCCAGGCCATCGGCTTGAACAGCCGGCCCTCCACCGCCTGCAAAGTAAAGATAGGCAGATAGGCGGTCACGATGATGCCGATGGCGTAGAAAACCGGGCGCTGCACCTCGTGAGCCGCTTCACGAATTTGTTCCGCGGGGCTACTGCTGTCGGCACGCCGGCGACCGAGATGGCGGACAATATTTTCCACCATGACCACCGCGCCGTCGACCACCATGCCAAAATCAAGTGCGCCCAGCGACAAAAGGTTGGCCGGAATATGGCGCAGCTCAAGACAGATTGAAGCAAACAACAACGCGAACGGAATGGTGAGTGAAACGATCAAAGCGCCGCGAACATTCCCCAGGAAAAGAAAGAGAATGATTACCACCAGGATGATGCCTTCTGTCAGATTGTGCAGTACCGTATGGGTGGTGTAATGCAACAGGTCGCTGCGGTCCAGGAAAGGAACGATCTTGACCCCGGTGGGAAGAATCTGATGGTTGAGCTCATCGACCTTGGCATGGATGCCCACCAGGGTTGAATCGGAGTCGTCGCCCTTTTGCAGCAGTACGATCCCCTCAACCACATCGCCGTCGTCCAGCACTTTGCCGTCAGAACGGTGAATTGCCTTGCCGATCTGGCCCAGGCGAATCTTCGGGCCCTGCACAACAGTTGCGATATCGCTGACCTTAAGCGCGGTTCCATTCTGCGCCTTGAGAACGGTTCGCTCGATATCCTGCACATCGCGATAAAGGCCAACTTCACGGACGTTGACTTGTTGCTGACCCTGCTCGATGAAGCTGCCACCTGCATTGGTGTTGTTGTTCGCCAGCTGCTGCTCCACCTGGCCAATGCTCAAACCATAAGCGATGAGCCTGGCGGGATCGACCCGCACCTGATACTCGCGGGTGATGCCACCGAAACTTGAGACATCCACCACTCCAGGAACGGATTTGAATTGCTTCTCCAAAGACCAGTCCTGGATCGACTTGAGCTCCATGTTGTCGTACGCGGGATTGGTACTGTGCAGCGTATACCAGTAGATTTGGCCGACGGGACTCCAGTCGGTGCCCATCTGCGGCTGCAGGCCAGCGGGGAGAGTCACCTGGGAAAGCCGTTCGAGAACCTTTTCGCGGTTCCAGTCGTTGACGGAATCATCATCGAAAATGAGAGTCAGGCTGGAGAGGCCGGCCAGCGAAGTGGAGCGGAGATGCTGCATGTGAGGAATGCCCGCCATGCCGATTTCCAACGGCACCGTCACCTGCTGCTCCACCTCTTCGGCCGCACGTCCCGGCCATTGGGTGATGATGGTGACGTAGTTGTTGGCGACATCCGGATAGGCTTCGACGGGCAGATTGTGAAACGAGATGGCGCCCCAGACAAACAACACGATGGCGATCGCCAGGATCATGAACCGGTTGTTCAGTGCAAAATCAACCAGACCACGAATCATTACTGATCCACCGAATTCTGCAGCTCGAGCGGATTGGTCACAACCTGTTGGCCAGGCGCGATGCCGGAGGTTACCTCTTGCTTTCCGTCAGCGATCATGGCTCCGCCGACTACCCCAACCCGCTTGAATTTTCCATCACCGGCCGGCACATAAACCCAGTCACGATCGTGCAAGTGGAGGATGGCCGAAGCCGGCACGGAGGTGTGCCCCTCCAGCCTCCGTCCGTGAAAAGTAGCGGTAGCAAACATACCCACGCGCATCAGGTGATCAGGATTGGGGACCTGAATGCGCACCTTGGCAGTGCGGATGGAGGGGTCGAGCACGGCGTCGATCTCGCCAATCGTTCCCCGGATAAGACGATCAGGGTAGGCATTCAAATGGATGTCTGCGCTCTGGCCGACGTGAACGGTCGCCAAGTCATTCTCATAGACGTCGCAGATGACCCAGACGTGGGAGAGGTCGGCTATGGTAAACGCGTTGGGTGACCCCGCTAACGTGACCCCGGCGGCCGCGGCAGCAGTGACATTCTGGGTAATGATGACACCGGTCGCGGGTGAGTAGACCTTGACCGTTGCCGCGGGGTGATCCTTGTCCACGCCGAGCACGCGCAATTGCTGCTCGGCAGCCAGCAAGTCAGACCTCGCATCCTGCTCGCCATCATCGGCGATCTCCAGCTGGCTTCTGGCAATTGCGCCTTTGT
>CAVQWB010000025.1:0-20513 GCA_963717225.1 uncultured Acidobacteriaceae bacterium
GTACCGCGCGAGATGGTCACGTATTCACGGATGCTGTTGTCGTCGCCGATCTCAAGGGCCGTCGCTTCGCCGCGGTACTTGAGGTCCTGGGGGGCTACGCCCAAGCAGGCAAAGGAATAGACGCGATTGCGGGCTCCCAGGCGGGTCTTGCCGTCCAGAACCACATGGGAAACCAGTTCACAGTCTTCGCCCAGCTCGACATCAGGACCTATGGTGCAATAGGGGCCTACGTTACAGGACTCAGGAATGGAAGCCGTAGCAGCCACGATGGCTGTTGGGTGAATACTCACTCGTGGCTCACCGTCTCCAAGGCCCGATCGACGACCGGGTCAACAGGCGGGTCGGCCATCGCGGTGGGGGGCGGTTCTTCCGCGACGATTTTGGACGGCCGGGGCACCACCGCGCACATGATGGTCGCTTCACACGCCAACTTGCCTTCCACGTAGACTTTGCCCTCCAGCCGCGCGGCCAGAGGCCTCCAGTTCAACACATCCACTTCGATGCGCAGCTGATCGCCGGGCGTTACCGCTTTGCGAAAGCGAGCCCGGTCGATACCGGAGAAGACCAACAGCTTGGTTTCATGTTCCGGAACCTCGGGGAGGAGCAGCACCCCACCTGCCTGGGCGATTGCTTCCACCATCAGCACCCCCGGCATGATGGCGTAGTCAGGAAAATGACCCTGGAAAAACGGCTCGTTGATGGTCACGTTCTTGATTGCCACGATGCGCTTTTTGGGGCTGCTTTCGAGCACGCGGTCAATCAGCAGAAAGGGATAGCGGTGGGGCAAAATGGACATGATCTGGCGTATGTCCAACCCGCGCGGCGCCTCCGGCCTGGGATTTTCGTCTTCCATGGTCGCAGGGCATATTGTAGAGCATCCACATGGCTATTTCTTGATTTTGGCCGCGGCCTGATCAGGATTGAACATGCCTGGCGTCAACGGAATATCGTAGGCGGCGCGAAAAAGGAACCGTTGATTGGTCATGTCGTCATTGTGAAATCGGGTGATGGTATAGGCGGTCGGCAGACCCTCCACCAGCTGGTAGTTGTCATATTCCTCTGCGTCGGTATTTTTGTCCTTGTAGAGCGGATCCCGCCACTGATAGCTACGCCGCAAGGGTAAATGGGTCTCGGCGTCGGTCTGGATTGTGATGCTGTCATTTTCTGCATTGATGAGCGTCGTTTGATCGGCCAGATGGCGCTCCACCAGGCTTTGACCGCCATAAATGAGGATGGTCCTGGGATCTTTGAGCCAAACCCGCATAGCCGTCTGGATGGAGTGGTTTCGACGCCGAAGCAGTTCCTGGACCTGGTCTTTGGGCAGCTCCCTTTTGCCCTTGTACGTGACCTCCCAGGCCTGGTCTCCGTTGATAATCTCGAATACGTCTCGCTTCTTCCCCAGTTCAATGCGCGTTTGATCGGGAAATTTCTGAATTTCGTAGAAATCTGAGGTTGCCCCGGTAGGTTTGCCCTGGTAAAAGCCCGAAGTTCGGCCCTGCTGCATGGTGCTGGTGAGGGTGATCCACCGCTGGCCGCCCAGGGCGGTGACCATGGCATCCAGGGTCTCCCGAGCCTTCTTCTGGTTCGCCACAGCGTCCTGGTTCTGGGCTCCGGCTGGGTGCAGCAAAGTCAGAATGATCAGCAGGCAGGCAATCCGCAAACCGTGTCTCCGGGCCCCAAGTTTCATTCACGTTCTCCTGAGGCAATTGTACAAACCGTCCCGTTAGGGCACGGGGGTGCTGCGATTCGTGACGACGTATCCGTTCTGTCGGGCTAAAGGGGCATGTGTGAGAACCGGGATTTACGGATTTAGCGGGAGGTCACGCGTGCGGCCAGCAGCTTCTTTCGATCCCGCAACAGCTTTCGCTGAGCCGATGGCGGCATGGCCAGCACATCCTTCGTTCTTTTCGGAAGTTTGTCGTAGATCAGACGGCGCCCGCGTTCGAGCAGGTTTTCCAGTTCGCTGCTGCGAAAGACGCCGAAATCCTGTATCGCCACCCAATGGGCTCGCGCCAGATAGGGAGCGGGAAAAACACCTTCCGTTTCCAGCAACTCGGCATACCGGTCCGGCCCGGCCGCAAAGGAAAGTACCGCCTTATGGTCGTCGTCAAGGTTCAGCACGGCAAACATCTTTCCGCCAATTGCCTTATCTCCAACCCAGAAGACGAGGTTTGCACCCCATTGCATAGTTTCAACCACATGGGGCAACCGCAGCAGGTATTCCCGAAGGCTTTCTGCATCCATCGTCTACACCTTAACGCTGATAGAGTTTCTACATTTCAAAGAGGGCTGGCTAGATCGAAATCTGCGGATTGCGCTAATTTTTCGGGAGTCACCGCGCTGGTGCTTTGTATCAGGGCCCGACTTCAGTCGGGCCGATGAGGCTCGACAAAGATCTGGGCTTTAAGCCCCTGCGTTTTTTCTTTGCCAGGCAGGCGTAGCGGCATGGGTACTGCCATAACAGGGGCTAAAGCCGCATTTCTCACAGACTCCCTGGGTAACCGACCGCTGCCGATAGTGAGATTTCTACCCCTAGCCAATGACGGGTGCCCCATATCTGCCCGGTTTTGGCAGATGTGGGATTCCACGGCTGTTTACCGCTCACTCTCTACCAGCAACAGATCTTGATGTCCATAGTCCTCTACGCCTTGAACACTCAGGGGCAGAGGTTTGTGGAATCCCACATCTGCCAAAACCGGGCAGATATGGGGCACCCGGGCTCTCTCGCAGAACGGGGGCGGTAGAAATCCAGGCTAAATCCCAATTCTCTTTCAACCCTTTATGGCCCGACTAAAGAGGCTGCGGAAAAACTCGCCGTTGGGTAGGAAAGCCGTACCTCAGGGGCTAAAGCCCAAAGTATTTTCAATCACTTACGGCACGACTAAAGTCGTGCCCTGATACAAAACATGAGTTTTTCCGCAGCCTGTGAAGTCGTGCCCTGATACAAAACATGAGTTTTTCCGCAGCCTGTAAAGTCGTGCCCTGATACGAAACATGAGTTTTTCCGCAGCCTGTAAAGTCGTGCCCTGATACGAAACATGAGTTTTTCCGCAGCCTGTGAAGTCGTGCCCGATACAAAACCAAACTCAGTTGAAACACCTAGCCTTCTTTCCTGAAATGAAACACCTTAACGCTGATAGAGCGTAACGCTTCACACAAGCGTTCGATCTCTGCCTCGGTGTTGTAGTAATGCACCGAGGCTCTCACCAGTTCATCGAGACCCCGCCGTTCCATGTCGATGCGGGTAGACGACCGTTCTACAATTCGCACCGCGATGCCCTTTGCCTGTAGACGCTGCATCACTTCTCCGGCGGAATAACCGTCGCAAGTAAAGGTCACGATGCCGCAGCGAACCCGTCCCAGATCGCGTACCGTCACGCCCTCCACTTCGGCCAGCCGCTGCCGTAGCCGTGCGGCCAGAGCCTGAACCCGGCGCTCAATCTTTTTGAGACCCAAGGCCAATGCGTATTCGATGGCCACGCCAAACCCGAGCCGGGTAGCCGCAGACGATTCCCAGGTCTCAAATTTTTTGGCATCCCTACGAACCTCAAACTTGCCAGGTGAGACCCAAGTGGCTGCGTGCAGGTCCAGCGATGGCGGTTCCATGTGCGCCAGCATCGTTCTTCGCACATAGAGAAACCCGGTGCCGCGCGGGCCCCTGAGATATTTGCGACCGGTCGCGCAGAGCATATCGCAGCCCAGGGCATTCACATCCAGGTGCATCTGCCCGGTCGACTGGCACGCATCGAGCAGGAAGGGAATGCCCGATTCCCGGGCCAGCTCGCCCACCCGGGCGGCGGGTTGTACCAAGCCACCATTGGTGGGCACGTGGGTGAGGGCGATCAATTTGACACGATGGTCGAGTAACTTCCGCAGAGCCTCCAGGTCCACCTCTCCGGCTGAGTCGCTCTCCACAACGCAAATTTCGGCCCCGGTTCGCTGCGCCACCTGCAGAAACGCAATGTAGTTGCTGGCGTATTCGTTGGCCGCGGTCACGATGCGATCGCCGGAGGCGAAGCGCAGGGAATAGAAAGCCATTTCCCAGGCTCGGGTGGAATTCTCAAACAGAGCTATTTCCTCTGGAGCGCAGTGCAACAGACGCGCCACGCTGCCATATACCCCTTCAAGCTCAGCGGCGACACGGTCGGCGGCCTCATAGCCGCCAAGCTGCTCCTCCAGCCGGAGGTGCTCGATCACACGCGCGACTACGGGTCGCGGCTGCAGACTCGCGCCGGCATTATTGAAGAAGGCCGACTGCTCACAGCCCGCGGTCTCTTCCCGCAGCCGATCGATGTCCCAATCCTCCGCCATGGGTCTCTCCCTATGAAACCTTATACTGCTGAAGACATGGACTTTTTGCCAGTTGATGAGCAGTTGGACTATTTGCAGAAGGGGGCGGCGGAAATCATCCGCGTCTCCGACCTGCAAGAGCGCCTGGATCTTTCCCGGAAAACCGGCCAACCTATGCGCGTCAAGGCGGGGTTTGACCCCACCGCGCCCGACTTACACCTGGGCCACACGGTACTGATGCGCAAGCTCAAGCACTTTCAGGACCTGGGCCACCAGGTCATCTTTCTCATCGGAGATTTCACCTCGCTGATCGGTGATCCTACCGGGCGGTCGGTGACTCGTAAGCCGCTCACCCGCGAAGAAGTTAACCAGAATGCAAAAACCTATACCGATCAGGTCTTCAAGATACTCGACCGGGAAAAAACTGAAGTTCGCTTCAACTCGGAATGGCTGTCTACCCTCGGTTTTGAAGGGATTATTCGCCTGGCCGCACACTTTACCGTCTCACAGATGCTCGAGCGCGAGGAATTCCATCGCCGGTTCAATGACGAGCAGCCGATCTCTCTGCACGAGATGCTCTATCCTTTGGCGCAGGGCTACGACTCCGTGGCCCTGCGCGCGGATGTGGAACTTGGAGGTACGGACCAGAGATTCAACCTGCTCCGCGGACGGGAATTACAACGGCACTACGACCAACCATCCCAAATCGTCCTGATGACGCCGATCATCGAGGGTTTGGATGGAGTCCAGAAGATGTCCAAGTCGCTCAACAACGCGATTGGCATTCACGAGCCGGCCCAAGAGATGTATGGCAAGCTGATGTCCATTTCCGATGAGCTCATGTGGCGGTATTGGATTCTCCTGACTGACCTGCGGCAGAGCGAGATCGACCAGATGCAGCGGGATGTTTCGAGTGGCACTCTGCACCCCATGGAAGCGAAGAAGAGGCTGGCGCGCACCATCGTCGCCGGGTTCCATTCGGAGGCCGCTGCACGCAAAGCCGATGAGGACTGGGCCCTGCAGTTCCAGCAGCGGAACGTGGAAGCGGTGGCCGAAGAAGTCGCGGTGGATTTAAGGCAGGTGGCGGTTGCCGCATCCCTGGAGTCTGCCCTCAGCGACCCGAACCTGCCCGTCGATATTTATGTAGCCAAGTTGCTTGTAGCCCTGGGCCTGAAGAGTTCCCGCACGGAAGCAGAGAGACAGGTGACTGCTGGAGTGAATATCGACGGCGTAACCTCGACAGAAAAATTGATTCGCCTGGAGAAGCGGCCGGCACATCTCGCCATCCGCGTGGGCAAGCGGGCCAGGATTGCTGTGATCTAAGAGCGGCCTAAACAGGGCTGCGGAAAAATGAAGAGTTTCTGCGGAAACGAAATAAAGACGTACCCAAGGGGCCTAACTAAACAGGCCAGATGATTTTGCTGCGTTTATGTACGGGCTGCGTGGGCGATCGCTATTTACTCAGGACAAAATCCGTAGCCATGCTGCGTACGCCCGATCCGAGGGTGGAATAGCTTGCGTATTCCCGAAGCATCGCGCTCAACCGCCCGAGTCGCCTCGCTGGGAGCGCGTAGCGAAAGCGGGCAAATCGCAAATGGGCCTGATAACTGGAGTAAAGGGCCTGTCCCCGTGGGGTCAAAGATTGTTGAGACAGTCTGCCGCACATCTCTTCAAGCAGGCCGATCTGCCGGGAAAGCTCGCTCCAATGGCGTTGATGCCTCTCCCGAAAGCTGGGGCTTGGACTCAGCCCGACTTGCTGCGACGTGTGTTTACGATAGCGAATCAGCGGCAATTCGATCGGCGCCAGATCTGCGACTGCAGCCACGGTCGCTGCAATCCATTCATCGTGGAGCCACCCCGATCCTACAGGCAGACAGTTCTCGCGTAAGCGGCTGCGAAACATCACGGTCGCTCCGGTCACGAACCTGTTCTTGGCCAGCACGGTGTAATCTCCGGCCAACAGACGCTGCTTTCGTTCCCCTTCGAAGCCAAAGTTCAGCCACAAGCGCATTCCCGTCGACTGATCCTGATCATCCATGATGTCCGCGTCGGAAAAAACCAGTCCGACTTCAGGATGTGCGATGAACTCCTGCTGTGATCGCTCAAGACGCATGGGATCCCAAATGTCGTCCTGATCGCTGAGTGCAATCAGATCCCCCTGGCACAGCCGAATCGCGCGTTCAAAATTGGCGACGACACCCAGATTGTGTTCGTTCCGGGTAATCCTCACCGGAAACCCAGCTGATGTTGCAAAGTCGTTCAGGATCTCGATGGTACTGTCAGTGGAGCAATCGTCGCAGACAACCAACTCATCCGGCGACCTGGTTTGCTGCTTCATACTCGCCAATTGGCGGCTTAGAAATCGTTCGCCATTATACGTGCAAAGAGCGACCGAAATCTTCTCCTGAGAATGGCTCATGGCACATGATAATGGAATTTCTTCCAGGACATGCCGTCGTTGGAGAAAGCAACGCCGATGTAGTTGTCGCTTTGCGGGCCGGAGCCGAGGCCGGCGTAGTACATTTTGAAGTTGGCCTCGGACGCCGGCCTCCAAAAGCAGGCTGGACCCGGTCCGGCGAGCGGTTGCATAACAGTAACTGTGAAAGTGTTAAATGTCGCATAAGCGCAAGATACTGCAAGGCTCAGCTTCCAACCTGGTGCGGGTGATCCTGTCGCTGTTGGTCTCGTTAGTGGTGCCTCCTTTTCTTGTGCATCGCATGTCTACGGCTGAGTACAGCGCGTGGGTCTTGATCATGCAAATGAGCGGATATGTCAATTTGCTTGATCTCGGCTTGCAAACGGGCGTGGGCAAGTTCGTCGCCGAGCACCATGCGCGAGGTGACCGCGAAACGAGCACCCGGGTATTGAGTACGTCCTTCGCCCTTCTTGCTATGACCGCGTTGGTGGGGGCGGTGGTCATCGCGTTCCTGACCTGGCGTGTGCCGCAACTGTTTCACCAAATGCCTCGCGACCTGGTAAGGAGTGTGCGCGAGGGTCTTTTAGCAGTCGGATTATCGGTTGCATTAACCCTGCCGTTTGGGGCCTTTATGGCTGCCTTCACGGGCTTGCAGGAATATTGGTTCCCTACTATTTTAGCCACGCTGAGCCGGGTTCTCACCGGGGCAACGTTGGTCGCGCTTTTGCTGGTGCACGGCACCCTGGTGGAACTGGCCCTGGTGATGGCCGCCTTCAACGTAGTCACAGCCATGATGGAATTTCTCGGCTGGAGAAAGTATGTGAAGGCGCGGGTCGATTTTTCGCTCGCATTCTTCCATCGCGAGACGGCAGTCCGCCTGGTGAGATACGCCGGCGTGCTCTCTCTCTGGATGGTCGCAGGGCTGATGGTCAGCGGGCTGGATATCCTCATCGTCGGACACTACGACTACAAGCACACCGGCTTTTACGCCATCGCGAGCAGCGTGACCAATTTCATGCTCACGATCATCGGCAGTATTTTTGGCCCCCTGCTGCCCGCAGTGTCTTCCCTTCAGGCGGGCTCCACGCCGAACCGTATTGGTGGCCTTCTGGCCCGGGCGACGCGCTATTGCACCCTGCTGCTTTGCCTGATGGGACTGCCGCTGGTGTTTGGAGCTTACCCGCTGCTCTCGCTCTGGGTGGGGCACAATTATGCAGCGCGCAGCGCCTTGTATCTGGAGGTCCTGGTGCTGGGCAATGTTATCCGGCAGCTGACCTATCCGTACGTCCTGGTGGTGGTGGCCACGGGAAGACAGCACCTGGCCACCATCGCTGCTATCACGGAAGCCGTGGTAAATGTGGTTGTGAGCGTGGTGCTGGTGCAACGAATCGGGGCGATTGGCGTGGCTCTGGGTACGCTCGTAGGAGCTTTTGTCAGCCTGGGAATGCACATTTCCATAAGCATGCATTTCACCCAGTCAACCATCCTCATACGACGGTCGCATTTCGTATTACGGGCGCTGCTGCGTCCACTTTTGTGCATCACGCCTTCCCTTCTCTTCTTTCCTTTCTGGAAGAGACTCAATATGCTCCCGGCAAATCCAGCGTTGCTGGCGATATCGGCAGTCCTCACTTTGGCCATCGCGTGGCGAGTTGGCTTAACAGCGGAGGATCGGCAAGAGATCATGAGCGCAGCATCACGGCTTCAAATTCGATAGAATCGGACGGGCCGGGCCGCCATTCCAGCGGTTTCCAGAGTGAATAATGCCAATCCGGTTCCGAGACGCTTGCCGCTGGATACACTCAGCCATGCTACTCAAGGCTATTCAAGAGGAAAGAGATGGAGACACCATTTGAAGATCGAGCCATAGCGGCCCGGCCTGGGATTACGATCCTGCTTGTTTTTGCAGTGCTCCTGCCGACCTTCGTCGCCTTCGGGATCCTGTATCGCCAAGGGCTCTCGATCCCATACGAGGATGATTACAATGCGATCTTAGCCTTCGCCACCGGCTACGAGCGATTGCCTACCCTGAAATCGAAGGTGGTGGACATCGCAACCGCACAACACAATGAGTACCATCTCAGCTTTGAACATTTCATCGTGGCTAGCGAGTTGGAATTCCACCACCATTTGAACTTCGCGTTTTTGACCGCGTTGGGCGATCTGCTCCTGCTGCCCCTCGGTTACCTTCTGTGGCTAACCTATGGAAATGATGAGAGCAGCCTGAACCGCCGTTTGCTGGCATTTGTGCCGATCAGCCTTTGCTTCTTCTCGCTCACTTATTGGGAGAACCTCAATTGGGCGATGACTGGGCTGCAAAATACGCCCGTGATTCTCTTCAGTCTTCTTGCCATTTATCTTGTGGCGCCCACGAAGGCGCTGTCTCACGCTCAACTGCTCCTCGGGTGCCTGGCGGCTGCGCTGGCAGCATTTTCTTCGGCTAATGGTTTCTTGCTGGGACCCGTGGGTCTCTTGATCTTCTTGCCTAGGCGCGCCTTTGCCGCGTCCGTGGCGTGGTGCGCTAGCTTCGTTTTGCCTCTAGCCACCTACGTCTATCATTACGCTCCTCCGGTTCAGTCAACGCATCGATTCATCCACACGAGACCGCTTTTCTTTCTGGCCTTTCTTGGGGGTGTGATCCCGCTTCCTCGACCCGCGGTTTTGCTGGGTACTGTGTTACTAGCCATTATTTTGCTTGCGATTCGCTCCCGCTTTGATCGAACCAATCCGGTCGCTTTCTATTTCATGTTGTGGATTCTGGCGACGGATTGCCTGGCCGCCTGGGTGCGCGGGGCGGCCGGCTATTGGATTTCTTCGCGGTACAGTATCTATTCCTGCCTGGTGCTGATCTTCTGTTATTCCTTCCTCGCACACTATCTACCTGGCCGCTCGTCCACTTTTCAGCGAAGGCGTTTTTACCTGGCAGCCATTGTGATCGCTGCCGGTCTGGGCGTGGCAGCCAATATTTGCGCCTACAGAGGGCTAGGGGAACGGCGCAGGATGGCTCTGGCAGGGATTGAGTTGTATCGTGCCAGGCCTGACATAAACTCGCCCATGATCGATCCGCGCATAGAAAGGTCCGCCCCTCAAGAAAAGGCTTTCGAACAGGGCGTGTTGACCGAGGCTATTCGGGAAAAAATATATACTCTGCCTCCGAAGCACTAGAAGGACAACCAGTGCTCAACACGGGGGACTGACGCAACGTAGTCGCCGAAGTGAAGACGCACTAGCTAGGTGTAGTGCGTCACTGATTTAATCGATTATGTTTCAGCCGGTACGAGCGAGAGAGCTCGGCTAAGCCCGCTGGGATTGCCAGCGCTAAAGCGCATGAATCGGAGCGGAAGACTTTCCGGAGCGCTGAAGCGCTCCTTCCCCCGCATAAATGCGGGGGCTCCCACCTCCTGGACCTTCTCGCAACAATCGACAATATCACCGAAGCACTAGGTGTTCTCCAGCCGCCAGCATAGCAATCGGGACGCTCCGTTGATGACGCTGTGGCGATCTTCAGACGTCAAACCAACCTGCCAGATGATGGCCAAGGTAAGCACCGCCCACAAGGCCAGCAGCGCAGGATTCGCCGGGACCAGGTTGAACCTCCTCCAAAACGGACAGAGCAGTAGAGAAGGTGTGAGGCTCAACAGCGGACGGAGCAGCGACTGCAAAACAAAGCGCGTCCGTTGCACCAGGATGGTCGATTGGGTGAAGTGCATACTCACCGCAAGATGCATCCCCAGGCTCACGAAGGCTCCCACCAGCGTTCCGATCGCCACTCCAACGGCGCCGATCCGTTGAACCAGCAAGAGGCTCACGACGATATTCACGGTCGCTTCACTGATCGCGGCGATGGTGGCCAGATGCTGTTTCCCGGTGGCTACCACCACCAGGGAGTATGGATAGGTAAGCTGCCGCACAATATTGCCCAGCACCAGGACCTCGAGGTACAAGGCGCTTCGGGTCGCGTAATTGTGCCCTACCCAAAGCGAAAGCAGCGGGTACGCTCCAATCAGAAGCGTCGCACCGAGCAGGCAAAGCAGCAGGCTGCAATAACGAGTGACTCGGATCAGGAGGTCGCCAATGTGCCCGGGCGTGGCGCTGGCCTGGAGCGAGGACACCGCCGGCAGCAAGGGGCTAAACACACTCGCAACCACCACCAGCATGAAGTTGGTGACACTGCTGGCGACCGCGTAAAACCCTGTGCTTTTGTAGTCGTAGTGCCCAACGATCAGGATATCCAGCCCGCTGACGAACAGACCGGCCAGCGTCCAGACGGAGAGCAGGCCTCCGTACTTGACTAACCGGACCGCAGTCACGTGATCAAAAAAAGCAAACGAGAAATCGACCCGTTCCCGAAGATACTTTCTCCAGCCAAAAAACTGCATGAGGGCGATGACCACGTTGAAGGCGGCTATGAGCAATGCCAATTGCACCAGGGTGCCGTGCATCAGCAGAAGGACCACCAGCCCCGCAGCCGACAAAATCCGGCTCAGCGTGGATACGACCGTAGGGAACCAGTATTCCTGCAGGCCGGTAAAGGCGGCCAGGAAGGACCCGAAGGGCAACGCCAGGGCCACCGATAACCCGACTGCCAAGACGCCCTCGCGCACGCTTGGTACCAGAGCGACCGGCATCTGGTGAAACAGTTGTGGCACTAGCCAGCTGATGATCGCGATGACCACCGCGCCCACCAGTGCGGCGATGGAAAGAATGACAAATGAGCTGCTCAGCACGCGGGAATTCGTCACCCGGTCGTCGAGCGCATGGTACTCGGCGACAAACTTGCCGACCGCCGTCTGCAGTCCCAGGTCAAGCAGGCCAACATAGGCGCTCACTTGCAGGATCAGCACCCATGCGCTGTACTCTGCGGTGGACATGCGGTGCACGAGAAAGGGCGGCAGCACCAGCGAAACCAGCAGCGACAGCGTCACGCGCAAGATGTTGGAAGCGGAGCCGTGAAGTATTTTTCGCTTATGAGACATTTGGCATCTGGCCGCAGCTTTCCCGGAGCAAGAAGCTATCCCTGCAGAACGACCACGAACCCGGTCTCCTCAACGACTCTGAAACCAAGGCCCTCAAGTTTGGTCATCATAAAGCGAAACTTATCCTCCCCGATAAACCGGGCGTGAGTTTCCATGATGATCGTGTCGGCGTTTTTCAGAACCTCCGTTTCATGACAAACCAGATCGTACTCCAGGCCCTCAATGTCACAGACAAGAGTGAATCTACTGAATCCACGGTCGCGCACCAGATCACGGAGTTGGGCCGTTTGCACCGTGACGGGCGAAAGGTCCCCGTCGACCGTTATCGAGTTTCCGCACATATTGGAGGAAGGACGGAACGTAACCGTGTCGGCTCCATAAGCAATGGCTCGATTCACGATTTCGAACTGGCAGCGGTTCAATTTCCTGTTGAGTTCCAGGTGCCGGATGGCCAGTGGATTGGCCTCGACGACTAAGTGGGCCGTCCGATCCTTCAGGAGTTTGTTGGTTATGCACGCCACCACGCCCATAGAACCGCCCAATTCGACTACAGGCAGGTGCCGTCGTACGTATCGAGCGACGGCACGGCGTTCCGGCGCTTCATATTTATTCGTGATCAGTTCGATCCTCGTTGCATAGTCGTCGATTCCCTCCATGCTGAATGTGCATCTGTCGAGACGTAGTTCTTTCTTATGCCCCCTTGCCAATACTTGCAGCCTGAGCCGCAAATAGTCGTAGACCTTCTTAACTCCTCCCTCGCGAAAAAGCCAATAAACCGTCGATACTTTCGTCTTGAGCATAAGAGTTTCGATAAATGACTCCTTTGGCCGGAGACTTCCTTCAGGTTCAGACCAGTAAGCGGTGATCCTCCAATATGATCTCATCTCCAACAGGCTACCAGCAGAGCAGCCGGGCTTGATACTTTTCGGCGCAACAGGAGTGACGTTGTTTTTCGTCGTCAGTGCCTTCACGTTGAGCATCTCGTGGTTTTCCTGGAAGGATGATGCCCCTAGGATTCGAAACTTTTCCCGGAATCTGCCAGACTGTATCCGGCCACTTATCCCCAATTTACTTTCCTCTATAGTATAAGGAGGCAGTGTGCCGGTCAGGACCTGCGGCGTGTGGCGTCAGCAACTTGTTGATGGACATCATGCATGGAAGCTGGTTCGGGGATGTCGTTTTCCAGGCAAAATAAGATCTCGGTCGCACTATGCACCTATAACGGCGAGCGATTTCTTCCCAAACAGCTGGCCAGCATACAGCAGCAGACCAGGCTGCCTGACGAACTGGTGGTCTGCGACGATCGGTCGACAGATCGAACGCTCGACATCGTTCGCGAATTCGCCGCGTCCTTTTCCTTTTCCGTCAAAGTCGTCGAAAACGAACAGAACCTGGGCTCCTCGAAGAACTTTGAGCAGGCGATACGACTCTGCTCCGGTGACCTGATTGCGCTAAGCGATCAGGACGATGTCTGGTATCCGATGCGGCTTGAGCGTTCCGAGCAGGAACTCCTGGCACATCCGGAAGTTGGTCTGGTATTTTCCGATGGGGACATCATTGACGATCAGGGTCGAGCCATGGGGAAGACGCTGTGGCAATCGTATGCCTTCACGGAAACAAAAATGAGTCGTCTGCTAGCGGGAAATTACGATCTGTTGCTAAAGTACCGGTTTGTAACTGGAGCTACCGTTATGTTCCGGGCAACTTTACGCGACCGCTGTTTGCCTTTACGTCCAGGCTGGGTCCACGATGAATGGATGGCTGCTCTCGTTCCGGCTTTCTCGGATTTGAGGCCGATCAACGAGCAGCTGATTTGCTATCGGCAGCACGCCTCCCAACAAATCGGATCACCTTCCGAAGTGAACCCTCGATGGAAGGTGAAAGACCACTGGAATACGCTTGTAGAGGGCGAAAAAACAAAGACGTACTGGAACAACCTATCCAGGTATGTACAATTTGCTCAGGAAGTCTGTAACACTCTTTCGAAAATATCTTTGGATGAACGGGGATGTGGCATCCTTTCCTCCTATCAAGCCTGGCTGCGATTTGCCTCTTTCCGGTGTAACCTGCCGCGACGACGCCTCAGCCGGTTAGCTCCGGTTCTCAAGAAGCATTCGTGGTATGCAGGGCATGCTTTGGGTTTTAAGAGCGCGCTGAAGGATATTCTACGCAGCCGGCCACGATGACGGTGAACGCACGCTGTAAGAGGAAGCACCACCACATGGAGCTGTATTATGCGAGCCTACAGAGAGTAGTAGGCAGATGGCCCAAGGGCCGACTTGCCGAGAATTGATGAGGCGTAGTACCGTTGGTTCCAGGCTGCTTCCAGCAAGGAGCGCTCGATTAAGAACATCGCGACCGCCCTGGAACGACGCCTCGCAGTTTACAACGCGACCATCAGAATATGTCATCCCACCTGACTGGCTTCGATTGGAATTACTATGCCGGCACTTGTGCTTCCACGTTTACGCTTCCGAGTGCCGATAGCCGCCCTATGCGTGATGCTTCCGGCAGTAATCTTCTACTCCATTCTTTTTCGCAGGGCGATAAATCTCCCACTCGACGACGACTACGAAGCATTGCTGGATTTTTTGAATAAGCTCGTTGAGCTCAAGGGCTTTGCTGCAAAAACTTCCTACTTTTTCTCTTCGCAATATAACGAGTACAAGCTCTACTTCGGTCATGTGGTCGCCTGGCTGCAACTTAGCCTTTTCGGACACGTGAACATTCGAGTGCTCTGTGCTATCGGCAACGCATTCGTTCTCTTGCTCGCGATCCTGCTGTGGAAGATGTTCTTACCCAACCATAGGGATCTCGGGGACCGGCTGATATTTTTCATCCCCGTTTCCTGGGGTCTTTTGCAGCTTGAATATGTCGAGACACTCAATTGGGCCATGCCGTCGCTGCAGAACATCCCTATCCTGCTATTTTCGCTCGGCAGTATTTATTTGTTGCTACGAGCAGGCCGGTTGCCGTTTTACGGCGCTTTGGTCTGCCTGATGCTGGCGGTCGCAGCGTCTGGTAATGGTTTTTTTGTCATTCCCATCGGAGTGCTGATTCTTGCTGCAGGTCGTCATTACCAGCGTATCGCTATCTGGCTATTGGTTTCTGCAGCCTGTATTGCCGCTTATGCTTACCGCTATAACGTCATGTCGTCGCAGAGCCGGATGCAGGCGTCGGTACTTTCGACAGTGCTGCGGCCGCGGCCATTTTATGTAATCGCTTTTATCGGCAATACTGCGTCTTCTCCCCTGACAGGACACTTCCCCCGCTTGCAGATACAAGCGAGCCTTCTTTTAGGGGTTCTGCTGTGCAGCTTCTTCATTGTTCTTTGGAGAAGAGGGTATGCCGAGAGAAATCCGCTGGTTTGTTACTGCGTCTTATTTCTATTTTTGACGGCGATCGGTGTCGCCGGGCTTCGATCTGACTTCGGTATAGCGCAGAGCCTCGCTTCCCGTTACGCGATCTACTCTGTTTTGTTTCTTATCTTCGCGTGGTACGCCTTCGTCGAGGAGTTTCTCATTCTTCCTAACCGATCCTCCGTTCGCAATGGGACACTCCTGGTCACGATTGCCAGTGTGGTTCTGTTCTCTCTGGTCATGGATCGCCGGGCATGGTTCTTTTTGGCGCGGCGCGATGGCCAAATCGTTACCGGAATGCAAGCTTACGAACGCCCCGGGTCAACGCTGGGCCCCATTCTTCCGATCAAGGGCCAAGGTCCCAGATTCGATGAACTGGATAAGCACGCGCCAGAGATTCTGCGCCAATCCAAGCGGCTGGGGATCTATCAGCCTCCGTCTTATTAGACAGGCGAAGGCAGATAGATCGCCTTCGCCTGTAAAGGCTGGTTGAAGACCCGCTCGCACTCGGTACACTCAAAAGGGATTGTGAAATGCTGACACGAAGACTTGCCAAGACCAAGCACCTGCTCGAAACCGAAGGACCTCAGGCTGTTATCCGAGAGATCCACAATAGCCTGTGGCTCCGGTTGCGGTTAAAGGCGATGGCTCATAGGAAGAGTGCGGATTTGGACGGATGCAACTTCAGCCTGCAGACTATTCCTGACTCGCTCACCAAACTCTTCCTTCTGGACGGCCAGTATGAATTGCCCGAGCGTCGCGCGGTCAAAAAGCACCTACGGCGGGATCTACCGGTCATCGAGTTGGGTGGAGCTTTGGGAGTGGTGGCTTGCATTACCAACAAACTGCTCGCTGACCCCACGGCCCACGTGGTGGTGGAGGCAAATCCGCTAGCCATTCCCCAGTTGCAGTTGAACAAGGAGTCGAATCACTGCGCATTTGAGATAGTGAACCGCGCCATCGCCTATGGCGTTGATGCAGTCACATTTTGTCCTACCGTGGATCTGGCTTCCAATTCCATTGAGTCGGACGGCACGCAATTGTATGGAACGGAGCAGCCAGTCACCGTTAAAGCAGTTCAGCTGGGCAGGCTGGTGACAGAACATGGATTTGGTAAGTTTTCCCTGGTGTGTGACATTGAGGGAAAAGAATACGATCTGGTCTGCCAGGAAATCGAAGTGCTGAAAAAGGCCGACGTCATCATCATGGAAACACATGCCCGCCTGATCGGCGAGGACAAGAATCAGTTGCTGCTGCGTGCACTGACAGATGCCGGTTTCAGAATCATTGAAGAAGATGGCTTCGTGATCACTCTGCAGCGGTCTGCTGATACACGCGCTGAGTAGCTTCAAGATAAGCCGTGCCCCATTTTTGGCAGGGCTCCAGATGACATCCCTCACCCCATTCATTCCAGGCGTTGATAAAAACCCATCGTTGATGGTCGCGGTCGGGAGTCGAACGCTCGGCCGCATGGGCCAGCCAGCGCTCATACAGTTCCGGAGTAGAACCGTGGATGATTCCGGCTCTTCTTGGCCGGCGAGCCGTATTGTCCCACATCGGCGTTACGCATTCGAAGTGCCGATAAGCCGTCTGTGGAGCATCTCTCCAATAACGATAGACCTGCCCATAATGGGTGAGCCGATCGTTGTGAATCGGCGACTTTATGGTTCGCCAGGCGCGAACGATGGCCGGGGATGTGGGCTGTGCCCTGGGTTCAAAGCGCATGGCCGCGTCAAAGCCCACCGCTTCCGGGTTCGTTCCCTCTGCGCGGTACGTACTCTGCACGTTGACAAGGAAGAGGTCGCCCAAGCCCGCCTTGATCGTTTCGTTTCTCCAGATGTCCACGGTCTTGCGGGGTTCGGGCAGCAACTCGACCCGATAGACAAGAAGCAGTGGTTTTCCCTCGATGCGGATGTAGCGGCTGTCTCCTAACGCCGGAAGAAGATGGCGAATATGGGCCAGATCGTCTTCCAGGGAGAAGGTCTGCTCCAGCAAAGTAACCGTGGAACGGCCGATCCAGCTCTTTTTCCAGGTCTCATTCGCCCAGCAGATACAGAAGGGAAAATCCGGTTTGCCCGAGGAAAGTACCTCATCGAATGGCCGTTCCAATATCCGTTTGCCTGAAAACCAATAATGGTAGTAGCAGAATCCAAAGATGCCAAATTGTTTCGCCAGCTCTGCCTGAGCCTCGCGGGTTTCTGACAAGCGTAGATCGTAGAACCCGAGATCGGCAGGCAGATGAGGTTGATAGTGACCGCGGAAGCGCGGCCGGCCCTTGACGACGTTGTTCCACTCCGTGAAGCCTTTACCCCACCAGGCGTCGTTGTATGGTGTTGGATAGAACTGCGGCAGGTAGAAAGCGATGAACCTAGGACATTCCGTGCCTGATTTCTTAGTCAATACCTTTTCGACCATTTCGCTCCATAGTCGAGAATACCCCAGCAGCAAATATAAGCGTTTGTTAACTTGAATTTCCTCGCGCCCACTCCTAAGCTGTGCCCCATGCGCAACATCCTTGGATGCCTTGTCCTCTTTTTGATCGCGCTATCGCCTTCCCTGGCGGCGACCAAGGTGCACACTGTTTTCCTCGGCTCCGGAAAAATCGTTCCTTACTCCGCGGCTGGCGATCCTGCCGGCGCTTTACCCACTGAAAAACAGTTGCGCGTTCGTCCTCTTCTCATCGATGACAAGGTCCGGGAATGGACCACCGGCGAATCGCACGCCATCACAGACCGCAGTTTTGTTGTCCGCCGGGCATTGCGTCTCAACGATTCACTTCCGGGGGACAAGGCCGAGCACTGGATATGGCAGCGTGGCCCCTGGCTGATGGTTGATCGAGTGAAGGGCAGCATCACCGCTCTGCATCTGCCGGACTATGACCCTGCCATTTCGAACGTTACCTGGTTCCGGGACTATGCCGCATACTGCGGCCTCACTGCCAGCGGCAAGCAGTTGTATGCCGTGGTCGCCCAGATCGCAGCTCGCAAGCCAGTCCTGGCGAAAAAGATCTCGGCATGGTCTCCGGGAGAGAACCAACCGCCGGCGTGCGCAACCGCCGTATGGCAGAAGGAGCCGCTGCGGGTTACCTTCCAACCATCGGGCGCAACGGCGATCAGCTACGACCTGGTTGGGCTATCCGCGGTGCTGGTCGAAGATGGCGACGGGAATGATGACACCGCTGCCGGGGCTAACCAATAACAATTAGTCCCTGCGCCGGCTTGAACGCAGCCGGAGGGAACCTCCGATGGGAACATAGACTAACATCGAAGTATGCCAGAACCGATGCCAAGTCTCGATCATCTTCTCGAAGAAGCCAAACAAGCCCACGGACATCTCTGCGCAGGGCAAGTTCTGGGCGTTCGCTTAGCGATGCTGGGATGTGCCCGCCTGGGCATTGAGGATCCGCGCGGGCGAGACCGCAAGCGGCTGGTCACCTTCGTGGAAATCGACCGGTGCGCAACCGATGCAATCGGCGTCGTCACCGGTTGCCGGCTAGGCAAGCGCGCACTCAAGTTTCGCGACTGGGGCAAGATGGCGGCTACCTTCGTCGACCTCGAGACTCATCGCGCGATTCGCATTGCCGCCAGAGAATCGTCCAAGACGCTGGCGCGGGAGCTGCACCCGGAAATAGAAAATAAGAACATGCAGCAAATGGCCGCATACCGCGAGATGAGCGACCACGACCTGTTCGACGAGCAATGGGTGCAGGTTACGCTCGACGCCAAGGAATTTCCCGGATACAAAGGAGAACGCGTGGCCTGCGCTCAATGTGGCGAAGGCATCAACTACGACCGCTTCCTGGTGCGGGAGGGGCGGACACTCTGCCTCTCCTGCGCCTCGCCCGAGGCGCGATACTACCAGCCGCTCTAAGCGGCTTTGGTGGCATTCTCAATCGCAAGCGCGGCGCGTAAGACCGTGGCTTCATCAAAGTGCCTGCCCAGAATCTGAGCGCCGATAGGCAAGCCCTGCGACGACTTTCCGCATGGCACAGATATTCCGCAGATTCCCGCGAGGCTGGCGGTCACGGTGTAGATGTCGGCCAGGTACATGGAAAGCGGATCGTCTGTCTTCTCGCCCAGTTTGAATGCCGGGGTCGGCGCAGTTGGTGTCACCAACACATCCACTTGCTGGAATGCGTCAAGAAAATCCCGGGTGAGCAGCGTGCGCACCTGCTGCGCTTTTTTGTAGTAGGCGTCGTAATAGCCCGCGCTTAGAGCATAGGTTCCGAGCAGAATGCGCCGCTTCACTTCGGCTCCAAAGCCCATGTCGCGCGACTTGCGATACATCGCTGTAAGTGTATTGGCATCCTTGGCTCGGAAGCCGTAGCGCACGCCGTCAAACCTGGCCAGGTTTGCACTGGCCTCGGCCGTGGCCAAAAGGTAATAGGTCGGGACCGCATACCTGGTGTGCGGCAGCGAAACGGGATGAATCGAACACCCGGCTTCATGCAAACGTTCGATCGCCGAATCCACGGCGGCACGCACCTCAGCATCGAGGCCCTCGGCAAAATATTCTGCAGGAACACCCACGCGCAAGCCCTCCACCGGCTGATCGAGAGCCTGGACGTAATCCGGTACCGGGACATCCGCGGAAGTAGCGTCCAGCGGGTCACTTCCTGCGATCACACCCAGCAGAATGGCTGCGTCGCGGACCGCGCGGGTAATCGGGCCAACGCGGTCGAGCGATGAGGCAAAGGCGATCAAGCCATAACGTGATACACGTCCGTACGTCGGAAGCACGCCGACGACCCCGCAAAAAGATGCAGGCTGACGAACGGAGCCGCCAGTGTCGGTACCCAGAGCGGCAACGGCCATGCCTGCGGCCACCGCTGCGGCCGATCCGCCGCTTGAACCGCCAGGGACACGATCCAGTGCGACTGGGTTGCGCACTGGTCCATATCCGGAATTTTCCGTCGATGACCCCATCGCGAATTCATCGCAGTTCAGCTTCCCTACCAACACCGCACCTGCAGCTTCCAGACGCTTGACCACAGTCGCGTCATAGGGTGGCCGATAGCCTTCGAGTATGCGGGAGCCCGCCGTCGCGGGCGAGCCTTTCATCACCAACACGTCCTTGATACCGATGGGAACGCCAGCGAGTGGGGGCAGCGGGTTGCCTTGTGCAGCAAGTTGATCAACGGCCGCGGCTGCGTGGAGCGCGCGTTCGCGGCTCACCGCCAGGTAAGCATTGATTTCCGGATTCCGAGCTTCGATCTCTTCAAAACAGAGCTCCGCCAACGCTACCGCGCTTGGTTTCGCATCGCGCACCGCGGCTTTAATCTGAGAGACGCTGGCCTGCTTCCAATTCATACTTCCATTATCATTCGTGAGGGAAGCATCCGCGTAGCACTTTTGCTGCAACGAGGCTGGTGGATATTGCCGGATAGAACCTAACGCTCGATGACCTTAGGAACTTTGAAGAAGACTCGGTCTGTATCCGGTGCGCAAGCCATCACTTGATCCCGGCTCAAAG
>CAVQWB010000026.1:0-37160 GCA_963717225.1 uncultured Acidobacteriaceae bacterium
TGCGGCGAAGATTGTATGGTTGGCGAGGTTAAAGGATTCTGCACGGAATTCGAAATGGAACTGTTCTTTGATTGGGAACGAGCGAATGACAGATAAGTCGAGATTGATCCACCTCTGAGCTTGCAGAGTGTTGCGGCCCCCATTTCCGTAGGTGTATTGGGCAGGAATCGCCCAGGCTGCAGTATTGAACCATTCCGCTTTGGACTCATTTGAGTCTCGGGTTTCCCACCTGGTTGCCGCGTTCGTAGCCCGTGTTTCCGATGTCTCCCTATATCCGCGCTGTCGGTCACGGTGTGAGGTTGCCCGTTGCGCCAGGTGAAAATACTGTTGATTTGCCAATTGCCCAGGGCGTAATCAGCAAAGCGGTTGCCGGTGGAAAAGCTCTTGCCTTTGCCGATAGGGAGCTCATAGAGACCGTTGGCAGAGAACACCTGGGGGACATTGGTGCCGGACAACCCGCGAGAAGCTCCGGGATCATAAGGATTCTGCACCACAGTCCCTTCGACGCCGAACCAGCCGTCGTCTTCCGCCTCCGCTTTGGACCACGTGTAGGCTATCTGGTAAGTGAAGCCATTGGTATAGCGCTTGTCCAGTTGCACCTGAAGGGCGTTGTAGTTGCCGGTGCCGACGCTACGGTCATAATAGGTTGGAACGCTGTAGGGATAAAGCGCCCTTGGTTGGGTATCGCCAGGACCCGGTGTGAGAGCGGTGTTGTATTCGCCGCCGACGTTGGTGCGATGCGACGTGGAGCCGACGTAATCCATCCTCAAGGCCAATGAAGGGCTCAACTGTTGCTGCACGCCAAAGTTGTACTGCTCAGAGTAGGGATTTTTGATGTGGGGGTCGAAGAACCACTGGTTGTTGGTGAATGGTGTGGCAGGCGGGAAGAGTCCGCCTCCGGTTCCGCCTCCGAAAGGATCCTGGGCGGTTATCGTCGGTGTCGGCGAGGCGGTAGTGGGTTGATTCGCAGTGGAAGCCAGAATCTGCTGACCGATATCAGGCCATGCGCCCTCGAGTTCTGAGCCATCTGGGTAACTGCCGCCCAGTCGTCGAAGACGATGCCGAAGGCGCCGTGGACCACTGTTTTGTCGCTGGCTTTGAAGGCGAAGCCGAATCGCGGTCCGTAGTTGGTGTGCACGTTGTGGGTGATCTTTCTGTTGGGACTTACCACGACATGATCGGGCAGGGTTCCATTACCCGGGATGCAGGGAGCAAAGCCGCGAACGGTGCACGGGGGCGGCAACACTTGCACTATAAAAGTGCCGTTTCCGAAATCCATGTCACCGCTTTCAATCCCACCTTGCTTGCCGATGGTCGCATTGGTTCCATACGCGGGCAGGAACGGGTAGTCGTAGCGCAGCCCATAATTCAAGGTGAGGCGCGGCGTGGCCTTCCAGGAATCCTGGAGGAAGGCGCTCAGGAGGCCGCCTGGTCGTTCTAGCTCATTCACGTTGCGGCGATTCGCAGCGGAGGGAACGTTCAGCAGAAAGGAAGATAGCGCGTCGCCCGTGGCTAAATTCGGAAACTGGGGAGCAGCTGTTTGCGGAGCAGTAAATTTCAGGGAAATCTGGGACAGCGGACTGGCAAAGTTAGCAGTATCCCATCCTAGGCCAAACTTAACTTCGTGGTTTCCCATGATGCGCGTATAGGTCCCGCGATACTCGTAGCTATCCGTAGCCTTCGGCGTGTCGTCGATGCTCTCACCGCCGTCCGCCAAAGCGCCGGCCCCGCTGCCGGTGCTGCCGATGCCTGGGGATGGGAGCAAAGAACCGCCATTGAGGGCGGCAAAACCGCTGGCAAAGGACGAAGAAAATCCGACTGCGCCGATAATGTTCGCTGTCGAGGCGGTAAAGCGCGTAGTGCTGTTGTCCGAGACCGTGGTGTGCGAAAACTGCCCCTGCACAATCGATGTGGAGCTGAAGGTATGGACGTAGCTGCCCCCAAAGTTGCGGGCTTGGATAGGATGATGCGTAAGCAAATTGGGAAGACCTCCCGATTTGTTCACAGTGCTATTGATGAAGCTGTAGCGGAACCATGCTGAGTCCTTCGCCCCGAAGGTCTGGTCGCCGCGGACATCGAACTCATTCTGGACTTGCGTCAACGGGGTGGTGTCGATGGCGTTGGACGGGAACGAACCATTGCTGTTGGGGGTGCCGAAAAAGGGGCCTGCGGCAGGGAAGACAAACTTAGCATAAGCAACCATCCTGGGGTCAATAAGGGCCGCGGGAATCTGATTGCCCGGAAATGGCGGACGGGAGAAGCCGTTGCCGGCTACCGTCGTGGCATACGGATTGTAGATTTGTGGTTGGTGATTGTCGGCCTCGTTGCCGGCCAACTCCGCGTCAGTAGGCACCAGCAGATTCGTATTCTCAGGCTGTGAGTATCGGAAACCCTGATAGGCGCCAAAGAAGAAGGTCTTGTTCCTGCCGTTGTATAGCTTTGGAATCAAGACGGGGCCGCCTATCGAGCCCCCGAACTGGTTCTGATGATAAGCAGCCTTGGCTTGCGTTGGAGGTAGAAAGTAGCTGCGTGCGTCGAAAACGGTATTGCGAAGATACTCCCAGGCCGAACCGTGAAGATTGTTAGTGCCGGTCTTGGTGACCACATTCACCACGCCGCCGAGCACGGAGCCGAACTGCGCGTCGTCGGTGTGCGAAACCACCTTGAATTCCTGGATGGCATCGATGATCGGCGCAATGGCGTAAGTGCTCTCTATCGCACCGTAGTCATACAATCCGTCCATCAGAAAGAAGTCGCTGCGGTTGCTCTGCCCATTGATGGCGGGGAAGGAGTAGTCCGAACCAATGGCAACGGCAGCGCCAAAGCCGCCGTTGCTTTGCATTCCGTTACTCTGCCCCACCATGATGGGCACCACACCGGGAGTGAGCGAAAGCAATGTGGTGAAGTTGCGGCCATCCAGAGGGAGATCATTTACCTGTTTGGTTGCAATCACGGTGCCCAGGCTGGCGCTGCTTACATCCAGCTGTGCGGTCGTAGCCTCAACCGTCACCACCTGGGTCTGCGTTCCCACTGTCAGGGCAAAGTCAAATGTGGCGATCTGGCTGACGGCGAGGACGAACTCGTTCACCTTCTGGGGGTTAAACCCCTGGGCTGAGGCGCTTAGCGTATATCTGCCCGGCGTAATGTTGAGAAAGACATACTCGCCGGAACCGTTGGACACGGATGTGCGCTGGACCGAAGTATCCACGCTGGACAGGACGATGCTTGCGGCCGGAATCACTGACCCTTTGGGGTCACGGATCACACCATTCACTGAGGCGGTTGAGACTTGGGCGTTTGCCGACCCCGCGAGGAGCAAAAAAAGAAAACTGAGCAAACCTATGGTGCGCATGCCGGGGAGAAAATTCGCGGCTTGCCTGGAGAAATCTTGCGCGCGATGGTGCATGGATGACCTCTCTCAAAGTGTCGTGGGTCTTAAACTGGGGTCCGTAGCGAGCCTTTGCGATTTATGGCTCTTGCACTTTACTTATACCGTTACTCTTGCGGATACTCCGTCCAGCGACCAACTTTTAACGAAACCCAACACCGGTTGTCAAGCAAAAACGTCAACCTTTAGGTGGAACTCCTTCTCAACTTTCCGTAGGGGATCGCTTTGTGGCAATCTATCCCTCCTGGGCCGACATCCCCCTGTCCCCGGATTTGTAAGCATAGCGGAGAATCCGCTATAGTATGCGGTTAAGCTCACGAGTCTCATATAATCATCAAGTGGTCCCCATCCTCTATTGGGGTTCTGGGGCATTCATGATGAGAGAATTCAAAAGCATGTGTCAGGGGCCGAAGCCCCCTAGAAACGAACCGGAATTCTTTGCAAATGATGATTCGAATGAAAGACATAGCGAAGGATCTCGGCATCTCGCAGGCCACCGTCTCAAAGGTTCTGCGCGAGCATCCTGATATTGGCGCGAAGACCCGGCAGCGCGTGCTGCAGCGGATAAAAGAGCTGGACTACCAGCCCAACTCCCTCGCCCGCAGCCTGGCTACGGGGCGGAGCTACCTGATTGGCCTGGTGGCCCCCAGCCTCCTTCACCCATTCTTTGCACAGATTGCCAGAGCCCTCTCCAACGTAATTCGGGACAAAGGCTATTCTCTGATCGTGTCTTCGTCGGAGGAGGATCCGGAGCTCGAGAAGGAGGAAATATCGCGGCTGCTCGCGCGGCGTTTGGATGCGCTGGTCATCGCGTCGGCAGGATCCAGTATCGAGCAGCTCAAGCGAATGGACAATAAGGCTCAACCCTACGTCCTTATCGATCGCGATCTCACCGGCCTGGTGGCGAACTTCGTTGGTATCAATGACGAAAAAGTCGGCCGGCTGGCAACAGAACACTTGATTGATATGGGCTGCCGCCGTGTGGCGCACATCCGCGGACGAGATAACAGCACAGGTATTGGGCGAATCGAAGGCTATAGGCAGGCGCTACGGCATCGCGGAGTTTCCTATTCAGAAGACTACGTCGTGCGTGCCAATCACACGGATACCGAAGCCACCCGCCAGGGTGCGGAGGCCATGCGCCTTCTACTGGACCGAGACCCGAAGCCCGACGGGGTATTCTGCTTCAACGATCCGCTCGCGATTGGAGCGATGAGCGCCATCCTGGAATCCGGCCTGAGGATTCCGGAAGACATTGCTCTCATCGGCTGCGGTAATTTGCCCAATAATGACTGCCTTCGGGTTCCGCTGTCGAGTATCGACCAACAAAGCCAGATGATTGGCCAGCGCGCTGCCGAACTGGTGCTCAGCCTGGTCGAGTCCGAACAAATGCCGCGCGCGCGAACCATCATCCTTGAACCGACACTGGTGGTTCGGTCCTCCACACAAAGAAAATAGCGCCTGGACTTCTAAGGCTTTCCGGAAGTGAAGGCTTGTTTTTTGACGATGCCTTTGCCTTCCTCGATGGTTACGAATTGCCCCGCGGCAACTTCGGAGAAATTCTCGGTTTTGCCATCGAGCCAGCGTATCGACAGATTCGCCGAAACAGCTTTGCCAAGGCCAAAGTGCAAGCGGAAATCGTTTTGCGAGATATAGGAACCGCCGCTGCGTACTTCGTCGATCTGCTTTTGCCCTCCCGCAGTCACAGTGATCCGGGCCCCGATTGCGTCGCGGTTAGTTGACGTCAATGCGCGTATCAGAACGGAATGTCCGATTGGGGGAGCGAGGTTCTTGAGCAACGAGGGTGCCTCTCCCATATTGACAATGACAATCTCGTCGTTGCCATCGTTGTCCAGGTCTCCTAACGCCAGCCCACGCGATGAGTGCGCGTCGGTGATGCCGCTTCCAGCCTGCGGAGACAGATCGAAGAACTGCCGGTCTCCGCGATTCCAGTAGAGCAGACGGCCCTGTTTGAACTTTTCTCCGGTGTGTCCTGAGTCCACTTCGGGATACACGTGCCCGTTGGCCAGGATCAGATCCTTCCATCCATCGTTATCGATATCCAAAGCGGCCGTTCCCCATCCTAGATACCTCGTATTGACTGCGAGGCCGCTATCGATGGTCGCGTCAGTGAAGTTGTTCTCTCCCTGGTTACGGTAAAGGGTGTGGGTGTCGTCCGCGAAGTTGGTCTTGAAGATATCCAGCCGTCCGTCGTGACTGAAGTCGGCAGCCGCGACTCCCATGCCGGCTTGCTCGCGCCCGTCTTCGTTGTAGGCCACACCGGCTAGAACGCCCATTTCCTCGAAACCCTTACCACTCCCTAGATTATGAAAGTACAGGCTGGCAGTAGAATCACACGCGACATAGATATCCGGCCAGCCATCATTGTCGAAGTCCGCGACCAGCGGAGTGAAGCAGTAATAATCCTTGGGCGTGGTGATGTGCATTAGACCCGAAACATCGGTGAAGTGACCGTGCCCATCATTCTGATAGAGGGAGATCGTTTCCCCCGGCAGACCCCGAGGGCCGCAGATCACCGGCAGCCCTTTCCATTCGCACTGCGACCTTTCTCCCGGATGCGGAGTGCGGGCGGGGTCAAACTCAATGTAGTGGGCAACAACCAGGTCAAGAAAACCATCCCGATTGAAGTCCAGAAACGCGCATCCTGTGCTCCAACGCGTTTGCGGCGACGACAATCCTCTGGCCTGAGTCTCATCGCGAAAGGTTCCGTTCCCCTGATTCCGGTAGAGCACATTTTGTCCCCACTGGGTGATGAAGATATCTACGAATCCGTGGTTGTCGATGTCGCCTGCGCATACTCCCTGTCCCCAGCCTGTATGCGTCAACCCTGCCTTGCGGGTGACATCTTCAAACTTCAAGCGACCGAGGTTGTGATAGAGCAAAGGGGTTGGTGCGGCTCCGCCTTGCTGGAAACGATCGCCATTGACCAGGAGAATATCCGGCAATCCATCGTTGTCGTAGTCGAAGATTGCGACCCCATTTCCGGTGGTCTCAACGATGTATTGTTTGTTCTTTTCCGCGCCTGAGACATTCACACCCGTCAAGCCGGCCTGAGCCGCAATGTCTTCATATCGCACCGCCGGCGGCTTCATTCCAGGAGGTAGTGGTTTGGCGGGCGTCGCTACGCCATTGCCGGTTGCCACTCCTATCTGAGCGTGACCAAGGACCGCGCATGAAAGAACCGCGCCTGAAAGGACCAAGAGGATCGAGAAGCGGAGGAGAGGGAGAGGATGCCACGCAGGCGTGAGGAAACGCTTCTTCATCTTTGGCGGATTGTAGCACTCGGCAGTTTCCCCAGCTTCGCAGTAACTTTTTGCCACCTGGGACCTTGTGACGGATGGCACAGGGGTGCGCCAGAGAGGCCAGTTGCGATTGCTGAAGATCGCTCAACAGCGGTAGTCTAGGCGCTGTACATGACCGATCGCGCACAGGCCCTTTTATTTCCGATCTTTCCGATCGATGAATCGCAATCCGGATGGTGCCCGGGTGAACCAAGCCTATTCGTCTGCAGGGTGAAGAGGAAGTTTGCTCACGCCCGGCGCCGAAGACCGGGTTCGCCTTTCCTGCGACGCGCGCTGGCTGCATTTTGTGCGCTCCCGCTGGCCCTGGCAGCGCAGGAGGTTTCCTCCTGCAAAGGACCTGCCGCACTTGAACAAACGCTCGCCTCAAGCCCTTCACCGGGCGCATTCGATGCGCTCGGAGCCTACTTTGCCAGCCATCACCAATTCTCCTGTGCCATTTCGGCTTTCGAGTCTGCAATTCATCTGGCGCCCGATTCGTGGGATAGTCACTACGATCTCGGGATCGCGTTGCTCAGCAATCGCGATCCCCGGCGCGCCGCCCATGAACTCGAGACCGCATCCAAACTCAAGCCCGGCACGGAAAAAATTCTTCTGCCCTTGGGAGTATCACTCAGTGAGCTGAATCAGCAGGAAGCGGCCATCGATGTGTTCAGGACGGTACTAAGACAAGATCCCCAGTCAGTCCCGGCGCTCGATGGATTAACAAACGCGCTGATTGCCGAAGGCAGATACGCGGCGGCAATCTCCGAACTCAAGAACGCACCCTCCAATGAAGTACTGCGATTGAATCTGGCTATCGCCTATTCGAAGAATGGCAATACAGATGAAGCGCTGCAAACACTCTCCGAGATCGTCAAAGAGCACCCATCTTATTCCCAGGCCCACATGAACCTTGGAATTGTCTATACCCAGCAGAAACGATTCGGGGAGGCGGCTCAGGAATTCGAAGAAGCGTCGCGCCTGAATCCAGCAGACGATGCCGCGCGCCTCTCGTATGTAAAAGCCCTGGCCGCGATCGCGCAATTCGACCGAGCCGCGCCCATCATAAGGGATTATCTCAAGCACCATCCGCACGATTTCGAAGCGCTGTATTTTGACGGCGTGGTCGAACGAGGTTTGGGCAACTATGCAGATGCCGAGAAGGTCTTTCGTCAAGCCGTGGCCCTGAATCCGAATCATGCTGAGGCCCGATATCATCTGGGCTTCGCGCTCGCTCGACAAAAGAAGCTTGCCGAAGCGCGGGCGGAGCTGGAAAAGGCGCTTGCGCTGGACCCTGGCTCCTCCGAGGCACGCTTTCAATTGGCATCCGTTCTTCGCGCGATGGGACAGCCGGATCAGGCTCGCGAGGAATTGAAAGTTTTCCAGGAGCAAAAGGCCGAAGACGTGAAGCAGGATGTGGCAGGCGTCAAGGCCAACCAGGCCAATCAGGACCTGCAGTCCGGGGAGGCACAAAAGGCAGTCGCTCTTTACCGGGAGGCGCTAGCGAACGATCCAAACAATGCCCACACCTACTATGACCTCGCGCTTGCGCTAGACCAGCTTGGCAACTATTCCGGAGAACGCGAGGCTTTAGAGAAGGCCGTGAAGTTGGACGCGAGCCTCGCTCCGGTTCACAATCAGCTGGGCTTTCTTGATCTGCAGGCGGGCCAGACTGCGAAGGCGGAAGATCAGTTCAAGACGGCAATCTCGCTCGATCCGCAATATGCCGAAGCGCAAAACAACTTGGGCGTGCTCTATGGCCGGCTCGGCAAAAACAGCGAAGCGGAGCAGTTGTTCCGCAAGGCCACTGAAAACAATCCTCAGTACGGTCAGGCCTTTGCAAATCTGGGTCTGATTTTGGCCAGCGAATCGCGGTATTCCGAATCCGCCCAGGCGCTTGGCAGAGCTGTGCAGCTTGAGCCAAAGAACCCTGGGGCGCTCAGTGCATACGGAATGGTTCTGGTGCGCCTGAAGCGGGGCAGCGATGCTTTGACCTTGCTTCGCAAGGTGACGGAACTGGATCCAAAATCGCCGGGAGCGCATTTGAACCTGGGATTCGCCCTGGCGGATCAGTTTGACCTGAACGGCGCGCTGGCGGAGTTTTCCGAGGCTGTCCGTCTTGATCCCAACAGCGCGGTGGCGCACTACAATAAAGGTCGCGTTCTGCTCGATCTGCAGAACAATCGCGAGGCAAAACCTGAATTGGAAGCGGCCACGCGTCTTGATCCCAGCGCCGCAGACTCGTGGTATCTGCTGGGCTTGATTTCGAGGCAGGCGGGCGACACGGACGAATCGATCCATCAGTTTGAGCAGGCACTTGCCGCAAAGCCGGACAACGCGGAGGCCCTGTTCATACTGGGGCAGGAGCTCTTACGCAAAGGCGATGACGCCGGGGCAATTGAGCGATGGCGGAAAGCAATTGAGATCCGTCCCGAATACAACGAGGCTATCTTCAGTCTTGCGCGGCTGCTTATGAAATCCGATCCTCAGGAATCGAAGCGCCTGACGGCCCGGTTCCAGGAACTGCAGGCGCAGCAACACATCATGGATCGCGCGCAAACGCTGGGAAACTTTGCGCTCGCATCGGCCGATGCGCATGACTGGCCGCAAGCCATCGCGCATCTGAAGGAAGCCCTCAATCTATGCGGAAACTGCAGTGCGTTGTCGCAGCTTCACAAGGATTTGGGTCTAATCTATTGTCACTCCGGAGATTTCACCAAGGGCCGAATCGAGCTGCTCGAAGCACAGAAGCTGTCGCCAGGAGATGAGGACGTTGCAAAGGCACTCCGCCTTCTCGAACCGGGAAACAAACCTCAATGAGTACTTGCAGAGGATTGAGCCACACTTGCGTCAACGAGTGGCCTGTCGCGGAGAAGCGATACAATTCCCGTGCCGTTACTTCATCGTGAGGATACGTCCTTGAAATCAGCCCACTGTTCCATCGCCATCGCCACCGCCGCCCTATTGCTCGCAGGGTGCGCACTACCCACATTTGCCCAGGTGGAGGGTGAGCGTATCTCCGTCTCTTCAGCTCATCCCGTGGCCGCGATTCAGGATACCGAAACCCCCGCGCAGCGTGACGCACGCATGGCCTGGTGGAGAGATGCGCGCTTCGGCATGTTCATCCACTGGGGTCTTTACTCCATCCCGGCAGGCACCTGGGACGGCAAGCGTATACCGGG
This sequence comes from uncultured Acidobacteriaceae bacterium, assembly GCA_963717225.1. Lineage (GTDB taxonomy): Bacteria > Acidobacteriota > Terriglobia > Terriglobales > Acidobacteriaceae > PALSA-350. The sequence continues at coordinate 9,873 of CAVQWB010000026.1, forward strand.
CATCGGCGAGTGGATCATGAACAACGCCTCCATTCCCGTGAAGGACTACAAGGCTTTGGCCTCCCAGTTCAACCCCACGTCGTTCAATGCCCACGACATTGTTGCCCTCGCCAAGTCCGCCGGGATGAAATACATCGTCATCACCTCGAAGCATCATGACGGCTTCGCCATGTTCGACTCCAAGGCGGATCCCTTCAACATCGTCGCCGCCACACCCTTTCATCGCGATCCTATCCGCGAGCTCGCCGAGGAGTGCCAGAAGCAGGGCATGAAGCTTGGCTTTTACTACTCGCAAGACCAGGATTGGACGGCACCCGGCGGCGCCGCCTACAAGACCGGCAATCACGACCTTCCCACCCACCACTGGGACCCGGCCCAGGACGGCGACTTTGCCACCTACCTTCATACCAAGGCCATCCCCCAAATGAAGGAGCTGCTCACCAACTACGGCGACTTTCCCGTCGTCATCTGGTTCGATACCCCAACCCCAGACATGACGCCGGCGCTTGCCGGTGAGATCGTCACCCTGCTTAACCAGCATCCCAACCTCATCTGGAACAACCGGCTCGGCGGAGGCTACAAGGGCGACACCGAAACACCCGAGCAGTACATCCCGGCGCAGGGCTATCCCGGCCGTGACTGGGAAGCTTGCATGACCATGAACGACACCTGGGGCTATAAGTCCTATGACACGAATTTCAAGTCGACAGAAACCCTGCTGCGCAACCTCATCGACATCGCCAGCAAAGGCGGGAACTACCTTCTCAACATAGGACCCGACTCCAAGGGCGTTGTCCCTGCGCCAGAGGTCGAGCGTCTGCACCAGGTAGGCAAGTGGCTCGCTGTCAACGGCGCCTCGATTTATGGCACCCAGGCCACCCTCTTCGGGCCGGAGGCCGGCAGCTTCAGCACCACGGAGAAGAACAAAGAGGGCAAGCCCAAGTTCATTCCCAGCTGGAACTGGCGCTCCACTACCACGGCGGACAAGATCTACATCGAGCTTTTCACCTGGCCGAACGGCAGCTTTCGTCTGAATAGCGTTCCACGGACAGTGACCAGTGCCTACCTGCTTGGCGACTCGGCACACAAGCCGCTGAAGGTGACGCAGACCGGAGGCGGCGTTGATATTCAACTGCCCGCGAAGGCGCTCGATCCCATCGCCACCGTGCTTGTTCTGGATACCAAATGATCGCAAGCGCCAGCTTTACAGCAAAGCTGGCGCTTGGCTTTTAGAATCGGCCCGCTTCTCTGTACTCGGAACACCCACTCAAGAAAGGCTGACCTGATTCATGTTTGCTCAGCGCTCGATAAAGACCGTATGCCTGCTCGTAGCCACCCTCATCGCGATCTCTCCATTCCGTGCAACGGCGCAGTCGAGCACCGCACCGACCGCCTCAAACAGCGCTGAATCGTTCGCCGACGTCTGGCAGAAGGCGACCGAAAAATACGACGGCCCGCGCAAAGCACTCCTCGCCGACGTCGAACGTGGCGCCCAGGATGGACCATTCCGTCCGGACTGGAATTCTCTCTCCCAATACAAGGTCCCCGATTGGTACCGGGATGCGAAGTTCGGCATCTTCATTCACTGGGGCGTGTATTCTGTTCCCGCATTCGGCAGCGAGTGGTATCCGCGCCAGATGTACCTCGCCGGATCGGAGGAGAACAAGCATCATGTGAGCACCTATGGTCCGCTGACTAAGTTCGGCTACAAAGATTTCATCCCCATGTTCAAGGCGCAGAAGTATGACCCCGAGGCCTGGGCGCAGCTCTTCAAAGAATCCGGCGCACGCTATGTGGTCCCCGTCTTCGAGCACCATGACGGTTTCCAGATGTACGACAGCAACCTCTCTGACTGGACGGCGGTCAAGATGGGACCGCATCGTGACCTGGTAGGCGATCTCGAGAAGGCCGTCCGAGCCCAGGGCCTTTACTTTGGCGCCTCTTCCCATCGCATCGAGCACGATTGGTTTATGGACGGCGGCCGTAGCATCGCCTCCGACGTGAACGATCCGCAGAACGCTTCTTTGTACGGGCCGGCGCAGATCCAGCTCGAGGATAAGAAGGGAGGAAGCAATCTAGCCGACGACTGGACCTACGTCAGCCCTGCCTACGCCAACGACTGGCTCGCGCGGGATGCGGAGATTGTCCAGAAGTACCACCCCGACATCATCTTTTTCGACTGGTGGATTGGGCAGCCCTATGTCCGTCCCTATCTGGCGAAGTTCGCCGCGTACTACTACAACGAGTCCAGCAAACGCGGACGGGTGGGCATCATCACCTACAAGTGGGTCGCCATGCAGCAAGACTCGGGCGTGCTGGATATCGAACGAGGCCAGCTCGATCAGAAGCTCGGCCGCGTCTGGCAGACCGACACTTCGGTCAGCAACAAGTCCTGGGGATACATCGAGCACGACACCTTCAAGACCCCCGAATTCATCGTGCATCAGCTGGTGGACATCGTGAGCAAGAACGGCAATCTGCTAATGAATATCGGGCCGCGTTCCGACGGCACGATCCCTGATGAAGTGCAGCAAGTGTTGCTGGACGTGGGTGGTTGGCTCAAGATCAATGGCGATGCCATTTACGGAACCAGGCCGTGGACCACCTACGGCGAAGGTCCGACCAAAGTCGCCGCAGGCTCCTTCCAGGACACCAAGACCCAGGAATACACCGCGGAGGATTTCCGCTTCACCACCAAGGGCAACGACCTGTACGCAATCGAGCTCGCCTGGCCCTCCGGCAACGAAGCCATCCTTCATTCCGTGGCCGGGGACGCCCTCAAAGGAAAGCAAATCCGGAGCGTAGCATTGCTGGGCACCACTGCCGCGCTCACGTATAAACTGCAACCGGACGGGTTACATATCCAACTACCCTCGAAGCCCTCCGAAAACTACGCCTATGCCTTCCGCATCGCGCTGGACAGCCCACCTAATTAAAAACCTGGCGACACTCCAGGATTGTTTCAGCGCAAAAGCGCTGAAACGTGGAGTTTCTACATTTCAAAGAGGATGGATAGATCGAAATCTGCGGAATGCGCGAATTTCCCGGGAATCACCACGCTGGTGCTTTGTATCAGGGCCCGACTTTAGTAAGGGCTGCGGAAAAACCCGAATTCTTTGAAGGGGCGGCCTTCAGGCCGTCCGTAAAAGATTGGAAACAGGTCCGGCTTTAGCCGCTGAGGGAACGGCTTTCGCTCCCTATTCGACCTTTTTGCAGCCTCTTTAGTCGGGCCGGATTGACAGAGAATTGGGCTTTAGCCCCTGCTATGACGCATCCTGCACGCAATGCCTCTGCGGAAACGATTCTGAGCAGTGGAGACGGGTGTTTCTTGCCACAACGAAGACCAGCATGGGACGACGCTTGTTGCAATCTGAACGGAATGCGATGCTTCTGATCGACGTGCTGCGATCGAAGGTAGCGGCAGGTAGGTTTCGGGCTGGATGGCTTTGTGATCATGCCTGATCATTTGCATCTGCTGATGACACTTCCTGGCGAACTTAGCATCGAAAAGGCGATGCAACTGATCAAAGGAGGATTCTCCTATCGTTTTGAAAAGGGAGTTCGGATATCAGGGAGAGGTGTGGCAACGCAGATTTTCTGAGCTGCTCACAATTGATAGGCAAAGCTTTTTGGCAGCGTCGGGTAACGTTCAGAACCCGGTCAAGGAAGGACTGGTCAATACAGCCGAGGAGTATCCATATTGCTACACTTATCTAACAAAGCAAAAGCGCAGGGGCTAAAAGCCCTCATTTTTGTGAACTTTACGGCCCGACTAAAGTCGTGGCCTGATACAAAGCAGCAGAGCGGTGACTCCCGAAAAATTCGCGCATTCCACAGCTTTCGGTCTATCCATCCTCTTTTGAAATGTAGGTCCAACCCGTGGGAGACCTTACCACCATTAAGAAATCCAAAACACGCACATTAAGCAGGCACTGCCAGTAGGAAGGCCAACCTAACAGCGTTTCACAAGGGGTCAATTCGCGGCACGTTATAACGGTAGGGGTTTATTTGTATCGTGTACGCCTGCTTTTCTCACAGTGCACCCTCATTCGGACGCGTCCAACCGTGGCGGTATCCGAGAGAGTAACTCCGGGAATATCCCTCGTTAAGTACAACGACCCAAGCATGTTCATTCTTGTCACCCCGAAACCGGTCACTCCGCCCATTCTTCTGGCCGTCCAGCCATGCCTGATCGTTCATCGTTGTAATCTCCTCACGCTCATGTTCTGTCAAACCTTAGGTCACAGCAATCACCATAAGGCTCACGATAACGATGCTTTTCGGTGATCAAAACTTGCACGCGCCGCACTGGACGGCCACCTCGGTAAAACCCGGGAGCCCGCTTCACAATAGTGAATTCAGCTGCTTTGCCCGACTCGTTCGAAATGGAGGCCGGTCACGTCAGCATCCGTATGCCCTTCCTGGTGAACGACAACCGACTCAACGCACCCGGACGATGAGGTCATCTTGCCGTTCTCGCTTCCCGCCCTTGTGCCAGAGGAGTGCCCTCATCAGGGAATCTTACGAACGAGAGTAGGACTGATCATGACCAGGAAGGTGTACCTTGATGCAGACTCCGACCAGGAATTGGCGGTTGTTGGCCGTGACAGGTTGTTCAGCTCTGCGACATATCGTTATTGATCTGGCGATACTCATCCGCGCCGGCCTCCCAGGGCGAACTAGCCGTTTTCGACGCGCGCCTTTATATCCGAGTACGCCGCATCGATGAGCCTGCTTAGCGCTGCGGCGTTTGTGGCCGTTCCCGGTCTCAGTTTCACATGGCGCATGAACTTGCCAGTGCCCTGCAACAATCGGGCCGGATCTGGTAGGACTGCGCCGTGAAAGAACCCCACGTTTACGTGCGAAGTGAATACATTGACGTAGCCGAACGGTGCATCTCCCAAACATGCAACTGGACAGCCGTCGTGCAAAAGCTCCCGTACTTCGTCGCCGCATTTTCGCATCGCCTCAAACCACTGATGCGCGATGGCTCCCAGTCCACCTGCATGCTCTTTCATCCACGCATCGATGGCGGGATCCCGCTCAGCAGTGCCGTTGAATCGCAGCAGTTCCGTTCTTCTCGTGGTTACACTCTTCTGTTTTCGAGATCTCAAGTTACTTAGCACCGTACCTTCCCAGAAGTAGCCGCTCCGCTGGGACTTTGGAATCAACGGGGCTCTCAGGGCGTTTTGAGAGCTACCCGTTGGTTCCAGGGTGCCACACTTTCCTCATACTCCATGGGATCGCCGAAACCTTCGGTTTGGACGCCAAGTTGGCGTAGGGCATCCAAGGCCATCAATCGGCGATGCGCGTTGAACGTCATGATATGGGCAAAGACGCCACCGAACGTGAACGTCTCAGCGGGTTCGCACAGAGCGTCGACGAACGTATCATCCCATGCGGAGCGGTTTCGGACGTCCCTCAAAATTCGATGCAGTTCAGCATCGGTTTTTTCGAGCCTTTGCAGCATCGCTTGCGGGGAGCGCTGCGATTTGCGAGGGCCGCTCATATCCATATCGGCTCCGGACAGCGCGGCAGTCCAGACTTCTTTAGTAAAGATAATGTTTTCCAACAGCTGCCTTAACGTCTTATTCGACTCCCGCCAGGGCAGCACCTCTATGACCGAGGGCAGCGGCTGATCCAATTGTTCCGCTGTCAAAGTATTCGCGTATTCCAACAAACGCCGCGTGTGCCACGAGTCGTTGCCTGCAAAGCGATCGAATAGATCCATGTCTCCTCCTCCTTTTGTTGGGGAACCAGGGGCAAGAAAGTGAATTTTGTTAGACGCCGGCAAGTGAAAGTGTGGATCACGCATGCGCCGGTAAAGGCTGGGAGACGTCCGAAAAGCTTTACGGAAAGCGCGAGTGAAAGCCTCCAATGAACTGTAATTGGCGTCGAGGGCGACGTCCGTGACCGACGTTCCAGTATGTGCCAGTTGATATGCTGCTCTTTCCAACAAGAGCCGTCGTCGCATGGCTCCCGGAGTTTCTTCGACCACTGTTCGGAAAAGCTTGTGGAACTGCGTGCGGCTTTGGTAGGCCTGGCGCGCCAGATCCTGGGATCTCGCCTGAGTATCCAGGGAGTTCGCCACAATTGCAGAGAGGCGGTCTGCCGTGTCGTGACCATCCGCTTTATCCATGGGTCCGGTTCCTCATCTTGAACGAATCATAGACAAAAGAGGACGCCTCCCGCCTGATCGTACGTACCAATCTTCTACCTCAAAAGCCGGACCAAAAGCGAAAAAACAGCTTTCTGGGCTGCTCGACACCCGCCACTGCGGACTGGCAGGACCAAGCGGGCCCACTTGGACGAGCACCGAAGCTTGGTCCACCAGATATGCGCGTGGCACGATTTTTCAGCGCCGACATGAATCAAGAGAACTGAATTCCATAATCTGCGAGGAGGTCGCCGACATTCTGAACGGGAACTGCAGGCGGGTCAAGAGGAGCGCCTGCGCCGTCCGGCGCAGGCACCGAAATCGCTTCCAGGAAACCCTCGAACGCGGGAGGCGAGAATACGTTGAGATAGTGATTGTCGGCATTGCCAGGATTGCATAGCTTGCATTAGGGTAAGTTCCGTCTGTCCTGCATTCCTCGGCGAAATCAGCTCACTTTTTTATGAATCTCTTTCTCTTTGGTCACTACTGCATCGGCTCTGGGCTGAGGGTGCGTACTCGGAATTTGCGCTGCGGGCAGAGCCAGCCAGGTTTCGAAACGGGTCTCGCCGAGTCGTGCGTTATTGCCCGGAAGCAGCGTTTTCTCGCTGAGTTTCGCTCCGGAGTAACGCGCGTTTGGATCAGCAATGACTTCGCGAGGATCTTTGAGCGAGGCCAAACGCCGCCGGACTAGTTCATCCACGCGAAACTGTTCCGGTCCTGCAATTTCGATAATGCCGTTTGCCGGCGGAGCGATTGCAATCCTGCACACGCCACTCGCGACATCGTCGGCAGCCATCGGCTGGAAGAGCACAGGAGGCAAATGCACCTTGTCGTCGACCATGGAAATGTCGGCAAGACCCTTAAGGAACTCGAAGAACTGCGTCGCATGCACGATGCTGTAGGGGATTGAAGATCCTTTGATCAGTCTCTCCTGAGCAATCTTCGCCCGGAAGTAACCGCTTTCGGACAGCCGGTTGGTTCCCACAACCGACAACGCAACATGATGTCCTACCCCTACAGCCGCTTCATTGGTGAGGAGATTACGAGTTGATGTCTCAAAGAACTTCAGCACTGCTGCGTCCTCCCAGGAGGGAGAGTTTGATACGTCAACAGCTACCGAGGCATCTTTCAGCACTTTGGCCAGCCCCTCGCCCGTAAGAGTGTCGACCCCCGTGTTGGGTGCTGCCGCTACAGCTTCATGTCCGTGTTCACGAAGTTTGTTGACGAGCTTTGATCCGATGAGACCAGTGCCGCCGATCACTACGATTTTCATGATTATCTCCTTCACTCTTGACCGACGCGTTCCGAAGCCATCAGTCTGTTGTGTTCGTTGAGACAGTCCCGCCGATCGATTGGACTATCGATTCGCTACGACGCGCGATTGGGATTGGGCTTGTGGAATGTCGTTTGGCATACTCCGCGGTTGCGGGCCGCCAATGCCCCGTGCTCACTGCGAAGGGATCTTTTCCGCTTAGAAGCGCTGATCCGAAATAACTGACCAATCTTGAGGCGCTTAAGAGGCCGAACACGAACGCGACCGGCTTCCAGGGGACGAGAATCACCATAGCGCAACCTTCGTTGAAGAGGGGGCACCTCGCGCCTCGCCTCCATCTTATCGCTGAAATCAGTTGTGGAAATTCACCACAGCCGTCGGGAGGGGAGCTTTGCCGGAGCTCAGCCCGACAAACCCGGGACGGGCTCTGTATTTGAATAGCAATAGATGACTGCGTCCAATTAGTGCTTAGCGTGGACAACATGAACGCCAGCGTGTCCGGCCGCGAGTCCTTGAACGGCGCGGCCGAACCTGGACGCGATCTCCTGGAAATTGATGTCTACGATGGCACAAAATCCGTGCGAGCGAAGAATCGCTGCAATACCAGCCGGCTCGAAACGGCTGACCGAACGTTCATCAATTTTCTTAAGCTGTTCGGTCCGCTCCTTTTCTAATTGCCTTAGCTCTTCTGAGAATGCCTCGGGAGGTTCCAAGTAGTCGAACACCACCTCCGAGTTCTGGATTGACGACATGTAGTCCAGAGTGCGGCCGATAGCGTCCTGTGTCAGATATGGCACAACCCCGAGCCAAGTGAAAAACGCGGGCGAGTTCTGCTGAAAGCCTGCGGCGACCAGCTTCTCTCCCACGTCGTCCCGCTCGAAATCGACTGGCACGAGAATAAGCCATGGCGGAAGTGCGATTTGAGCTTCAGCCAAGCGCTGGCCCTTCCATGTCTGCGTCGCGGGGTGGTCCACCTCATAGATACGGATCTGTCGTGCGCCATGTGGATTCCGGAGAGCGAAAGTGTCGAGTCCGGCGCCAAGGATGACGATCTGCCGAATCCCGCTTTCGACAGCTCTTGACAAAGCATCTTCCGCAATCCGGCTTCGCGCGGCGGTGAACAGACGTCCGATGCTGGCCAAGGGGTGTTCGCTCGCGAATAGAAGTACGTCCTTTTCGTCTTCACGCAGAATCCTTAAGGCAAATGGGTCATAGAGGATTGAGCCATGATCGAGCACCTGATGAGCAGCTCGTTGTCGGGCGATTATCAGGGCTGTTCGGCTGGGTTCGTTAGGCTTCATGTTCGAGGTCTCCGCTCTCATCAACAGCTGATCGCACGAGTTGTCGTGTGCGCGACTGGCGCCGTGCACACCAAAGAAAAAATCGTCGAGGCAGCTGCTGCACGACGCCCTGGGGGTTGTACGGGATCCGAATTCAGACCCTGAGTGAACCGCGGAACCCCCTGGCGGCATAGTAAGATTCGGCACCGTTGTGATACACGAAAACAGCGTTGTAGCGGCGATCACAAAACAGGGCGCCGCCAAGTCTTCTGATCGCAGGAGGCGTTTTCACCCAGCTCGATGTTTTCGTATCGAAATTTCCAAATGTCTGCAATTTTCGATATTGCTCTTCCGTTAATAGATCGATGCCCATGGCAGTCGCCATACCGATTGCGCTATTGTGTGGTTTGTCCGCTTTCCTTGATTCCAGCGCTTCACGGTCGTAGCAAAGGCTTCTGCGACTTTGGGGACTTTCCGCCGAGCAATCATAAAAAATGTATTCGCTCGTCTTTTTGTCATGACCAACAACGTCCGGATCACCGCCGGTTCTTTCCATTTCATTGAGTGACCACAGCTTTTCAGCATTCGCCTCCAGCTTTGCTTGTACGTTCGGCCATTCAAGACCTTGATGGCGGTTCAGGTTTTTCTCAAAACGGGCTTTCAACGCTCCGAGCAGTTCTTTCCTTTGTTCTGGTGACAACACGTTTTTATTGTTCCTCATGAATTGGCGTCCCCTGTTGAGCAGTTGTTTCGCAGGCCTCGGATATGTGTAGTGCGGGGATTTTTCTATCCGCGAAAGAATTCAGGAAAGACGGAAATGACACTAATGGCAAAAAGCCGAGCTCCTCATGTTCCAACACGAGCGTCGATTGCTGCTTCATGAACGATAATGTCCTTTATCCAACATCGCGCATAATGTCCAAGAAACCGTCTGGCCCGGAATAGTTGTCGAATCCGAGATTAGATTGCACGCGCAGAATCCTGCAATGAAGAGCCCAATTTTGTTCTCTCACTCGCGCCCGGCATTCGTCAGTCCTTCCAGCAGAACAATGTCGGAATCGCCCTCGGCGACCGCGGCCAGGATAGAGCGCCCGTCGGACGACCAGGACACCCGGCGGGCGATGAACGTCGCGCGTTCGCCAAAATCGGTAACCTGGCGCCATTCGCTGGTCGTTGTTGAGAGCTCCCAGAGGTTGGTGGTAAACCCGTCCGTCAGTGCTTGCGCCAACCATTTCCCATCGGGCGATAGTGCGGGATTGACGATCTGCCAGATCGGCACGCGTGACCCTGGGATGCGTGCGAGCACACGAAACGGCGCGTCTTCGGGAGTGGCGGCCCGGATTTCCACTTCCGGCGTGCCGTCGACGAGCGGCCGCTCAACAGTGTAGTACAGAGTGGCGCCGTGTAGCCCGATCACGTTGCGTAACCTCTCCGCCCTCACAGTGACGGCCGGCCCTCCGTCAACAGGCACTTTTTTCAGCACGACATCGGCGGCCGTTTCTGCGCCCCACGTCGAGTAGTACACCCAACGGCCGTCGGTCGACCAGGCAGGCCCGACACCGGGGTTCGCGATGTTGCGCAGGTTGCTTCCATCTGAATCCACCAGCCAGACTCCAAAAGTCAATCCCTGATTGCCGCGCGAGGAGACGAAAGCAATGGAGCGGCCATCCGGCGACCACACCGGGACGCCCACGGCCACATGCGGATCGCGCTCGCGAGTGATCTGGCGCAGTCCGCCACTCTTGGTGTTCACGATCCACAGGTTTGCATGACCGCCACTGTCGGAGAGATACGCGATCTCTTTGTCGTCGGGGCTGGCCGTGGGGGTAAGGACCTGCCCGGTCTGTCGCGTCACACGAACGGCGCGCCGTACGTTCTCGGTGGGCAGACCGTCAACTGGGAACTTCCAGATATCGCTCTTCAGCTTCAGGCGGCTCACCAATATTGCGCCACTCTTGGAGATGTCTGGGCTGTCGTACGACATCTCGCCCGAAGTAACCCGCCGCACGCTCTCATCACGCAATGCAACCTGCCACAGGCCTAACGTCGGCAAATAAGGCATCGTTTCGCCTCGGCCTGAGCTGTAGACGATGCCCGTGCTGTCGGGCAGCCATGCAAAACCGCTCATCATGTTGTTGTCATGCGTTAACTGGTGCCGTTCTCCGCCAGTTGCGGGCACCACGAAAATGTCGAACCTGATGCTGTCGCCCCGCTGAAAGGCAATCCATTTGCCGTCCGGCGACCAGCGGGGATAAAAGCAGTAGGCGTCGGGTGTGAATTTGGCGACCACGTCGAATCTGGAATTATCCGTTGGCGCGGTCCCCAACTGGATGCCCTCCTTCGCCAGCCTGAAGAGCGCAAGCCTCCCGTCCGTCGAGTTGACGTCGGCACATCCGACGCTGTTGATGACCCGTCGAGGTACACCGCCAAGCGCAGGTATCTCCCAGATGCTCCCCTGAACAGTGCCCGGTACCGCCGGTGAAAAATAGAACATCGAGCTCGAGTCGGGCGACCAGCGAGGGCACTCGTGATCGACTGTATCGCGCGTAATTTGCAGCGGTGCGCCGCCCGCAATGAGCTGCACGAAGACCTGCCGCCTGCCACCCATGTCGGCGGTGAACGCGACCGACTTGCCGTCTGGTGAACTGGCGGGAGACTCGGAGAGGCCGGGGAGATCAGTTAGACGTACAACGCGAATATCACGGGGCAACGGCTCCGCCACCGGCTTCCCAAACCGGCCGTGCGCCGCCCACAGAAAGACGAGGACGAGGACGGTCGCAGTCCCGGCCGACAGAGCTGAGAGTGCCAGGCCGGACCACCGTCGCGGTGTCAACACGGGAGCTGACTCCGCAGGAGTCGCCATCGAGTCTTCGATCTCGATCCGCGCGTCTGCGATGTCGTGAAGCCGCCGCCTGGCATCTTTCTGAAGACAACGAGCCAGCAAACGTCGGATACTGTCCGGCGTATCGGCCCGCAGTGACTTCCATTCTGGTTCGGCGTTGACGACGGCGGCGATCGTGTCCGTGAGAGTCCCGCGTACGAAAGCTGAAGAGCCGGTTAACATCTCAAAAAGCACGCACCCAAAGGCCCACATGTCGGTGCGTTTATCGATTGTCTGACCTCGCGCCTGCTCTGGGCTCATGTACGCGGCTGTACCGAGAATCGTCCCTGCGATTGTCCCCCCTGCCGTCATAGTCGGGGACTGCGACAGATCCTGACCGGATCCCTCGGCTGCGAAGGCTTTCGCGATCCCAAAATCGAGAACCTTGACCATTCCATCGGGCGTGATCTTGATGTTGGAGGGTTTGAGGTCGCGATGGACGATCCCGGCCCTGTGGGCAGCGTCGAGAGCGTCGGCGATCTGTTGTGCGATGGCTAAAGCTTCCGAGAGCGGCAACCGTCCCCGGCACACACGATCGCCCAACGTGTCGCCCTCGACCAACTCGAGCACCAGACCCAGCACGTTGCTGGAACTCTCGAAACCGTAGATTGCGCCGATGTGCGGATGATTGAGCGACGCGAGCAGTCGTGCTTCGCGTTCGAAGCGGGCCACGCGATCGGCGTCCGTCGTGAACTGCTGCGGCAGGATTTTCAGGGCGACGTCGCGCCCGAGCTTGCTGTCGCGGGCGCGATACACTTCCCCCATCGCGCCAGCACCGAGCAGTTCCACGATCTCATACGGCCCGAGTTTGGTGCCAGAGGTTAGGGCCATCCGTGCGGGCAATTATAGTCCCCAAGAATGCGGCCTTCACATTGCTGCAATAGGTAAGCTGTCCGTATTAGGCCCCTCTCCGCTCAGCCGTCTATTCCAAACTGTCTGGTGCTATCCGTCAACGGTATCGTGCAGGTCGGATGGAGGCTCATGGAAGCGGGAACAGGTGCAACCGTAACACAGTCGGGTCAATCTTCATTCGCTCACCGAGTTGATAGACATTCAGCATCCGACGCGCACACAGAGTGCCGATGTGGCGACTAAATTCATATACCTTGGCTTTTGGCGCCCCGGTAGTATGTGCGAACTGATGCTTGACCCTCGTTGTAAGAACTAGTAGACTACTTCGATCCCCCACAGTGAATTTGATGGCCAAGGGCAGATCATTGCGGATCTGGATGTGGGTAGCTGTGTCGCTAGCAATTCTGTTTCAAGCGGCTTTCTTGGTCGAATTGCACGGGTCGGAAGCAACGGACTGGGTCTTGTGGGTCTCATTCATTGCCAGTATTGTTTGCTTTGTCATCTTCGAACACACGCGAATACGTCTGACGGCATTCAAGCGAGGGAACTACTGGAAGCAACGTTGACCATCTTTTATCCGTGATGAATGCCGTGGCTACCGAATTACTCAAATTCGCTCAATGAGGTCAATGTGAAAAGAGAACGCCTAACACAGATCGTCCTGGTGATCGTGGGGCTGTTCAATCTCGCCCTAATTTATTTTCTATATACAGATCTGCGGCATTCCAGCTGGCTTTTGGAGGGGAAGAACGAGATCGAACCGATGTTTCTGAGCTTTTTTATTCCGGTCGGAGTCTTTCTACTCATAGCCGCAAGGAGACCGTCTGAGCATCGCTCGATGATTGCTCTAGCAGCTTGGTGGAACATCTCCCATGGCGCTGTGATGGCTATTCAAACAGTGGAAGCGTGGATTCACAGCGTCCACAGGAACTTTACTGATGTGATCGTATCCCTTGTGATCGGAGTTGTCCTGTTAGCGCTTCTGCCAGCAAAACGAGAGGCAGTCGCGCCGGGAGTTGCGTGAACGAGCGCAGAAACCCCACACTCTACACGGATAAAGTTTCTTCTCGTCTTCGTTTCACGGTTTTTTCCCGAGGGGATGACAGTATAGCGCAGCGGGGAAAACCTGGGGACGGGACGGAAGGTTTACGTGATAATTACCGTTACAGAAGGATGGTGGACTTCCCGTCACCGGCTCCGGAGATTGGCCCCGCTCAGCATTGTGGTCGAACACGTTAAGCAAGTTGTATTCCACCTTCCTCATCTTTAGCTCTCATTACCACCATTCAGTTTTAGTGCTCCCGCTCCTGCGAAAAAACCCCACAGGGTATGAGATTCACCCTCACCTGGGAGAAGGGAGATCCACAATTTGCTGAAATGGCTCAGGCACCGCTCACGCGTTGCCCGCGATCGAGGCAAGTATTTGACAGCTACGAGTTTCTTACAGTACAGTCTACGGCACACGTCGTAAATAAAATGACCGGAGTCGTAAAAGTGATAGGCGCACGACTGACGAGGTTTGAAATACAGATTATGGAGACGCTTTGGACCCGTGGCGAGGCATCCATCCGGGAGATGCAGGAAGCCTTTCCTGAAAAGAAGCGTCCCGGTTACACCACGGTCCAGAAAACGGTCTACCGCATGGAGGCCAAGAAGGTCTTGCGGCGCGTTCGCAAGGTCGGCAACTTCCATATGTTTGTGGCGAACGTTTCGCGAGAAGGCGCACAGCGGAGGCTTGTGGACGATCTGCTTGCCATGTTCGGCGGCCAATCGCGCCCCGTGGTGGCGCATTTGATCGGGGCGGGAAAGCTCACACTGGAGGACTTGGAGTATGCCGAGGAGACGCTGAAGGCGGCCCGGAGAGGAGAGAAAGCATGATCACTGGACATGCAGCGACTCTGTGGACGAGCACGGGACCGGCACTGGCTAATCATCTCTGGCAATCAACTGTTTTCGCTACGGCGGCGTGGCTGACGACGTTTCTGCTCCGCAGAAATCAGGCGCAGGTGCGCTATGGACTCTGGGTGGCGGCATCGCTGAAGTTCTTGATTCCGTTCTCGCTGCTGATTGGGCTCGGCGCCCTTTTGCCCGAGCCGCAGCGGGTCGGGAGCGCGCCAGGGACGGCCGTCTACTCCGCGCTTGATATAGCCAGTCAGCCGTTCTCAGATATGGCTCCTCTGCAAGTCCCTCCTACTGCACACGCTGCAGGCCTCGTGGCGGCCATGGCTGCGTGGCTGCCTGTCGTGTTCTTTACCGTATGGCTCTGCGGCGCGGCGACCGTGCTTCTGGTCTGGTATACGCGCTGGGACCAGGTCTCCGCGGTCATGCGGAGGGCAATTCCCGTTGAGGACGGGCGCGAGATGCAAACACTCCGCCGGCTGGAGAGCCTTAGTGGGCCATCGCGCGTAAGGGTTTTGCTGAGAAGGTCGCAGCAGCTGATGGAACCGGGGATTTTCGGCACCTTTCAGCCGGTTCTGCTCTGGCCAGAGCGGCTCTCTGAGCATCTGGACGACGAGCAAATCGAGGCCATCCTGACCCACGAAATAATGCACGCGCGGCGTTATGACAACCTTGTCGCGTTGATCCATATGTTTGTGGAAGCCGCGTTCTGGTTTCACCCGATGGTTTGGTGGGTGGAGAGGCACATGGTGGAGGAGCGCGAACGGGCCTGCGACGAAGCTGTCGTGCAGCTCGGATGTCGGCCCGACGTCTACGCCGAAAGCCTTCTGAAGGCCTGCCGTTTGTCCATTGAGTCGCCGCTGACCTGCATCTGCGGTATCGCGGGTGCGGATTTGGACCGGAGGATCCAGTCGATCATGACGCTTCGGCTGGAGAGATTGAGCCGAAGCACAAAGCTCGTGCTGTGCGCGCTTGGTTTGGTTGTGGTACTGGGCCCAGTGGCGCTCGGCCTGATGCGGCGAATTCCGGCGTACTCCCAGATTCTGGTGGCGGCCGGCCCGCGTCCGTCCTTCGAAGTAGCGACGATCAAGCCGAGCAAGCCGGATGAAATCCCGACCGTGAAACTGCTAACCCGCGATGGATACTACGCCGCAACGCAAATATCTCTCACAGAGCTCGTTAAATATGCATATCAAGTCAAATTAGATGATCAGCTTGTAGGTGCATCAGGTTGGATGAACGGGGAGTACTTTGACGTCGAGGCGAAGGCGGGAGAGGCCGAAATCGAATCACTGCGGAAACTTCCTGTGATGGAAAGAATCGAGCAATTCCGCCTGATGCTTCAGTCATTGCTGGAGGACCGGTTTCAACTGAAGGTCACCAGCAAGTTACAGGAGCTTCCTGCCTATGCTTTGGTAGTTGCAAAAGGCGGCCCCAGACTCAAGGAAGTGACGGTTTCTCCTGGATTCTCCTCGGCAGCCATACCACCGCCGCCGCCACCACCGCCAACTGAGGGCTCCGCCCTTTCCCTACCCAAGGTGGCGCTGGCGCGGGGACCCTATCCCGAGATCAGAAAGACGGGACCTAATCAAGTCACCGCAACTGCTTGCCGGATGAGTTGGTTCGCAGATTGGCTCTTATCCCAAGGGGAGATGGGGAACCGCGTGGTCGTCGACCAGACGGGCCTGAGAGGGAATTACGACTTCGTGCTGAATGGAATATCCGCGGAACCATCGGCACTTCCTGGAGCGAGGCAAACTCCGCCGGATGAATTCACGGTCTCAATCTTCACGGCGCTTCAGCAGCAACTTGGGCTGAAACTGGTACCGACAAAGGCTCCGGTGGAGGTTCTAGTCGTCGATCGTGTCGAGCCGCCTTCAGCGAACTAAGTGGCCAAAACCTGGGGACGGGACGGGAGGTCTACGTGATAATTACCGTTACAGAAGGATGGTTAACTCCCGCTGTCACCGGCTCCGTTAGTGGGTCTGCGCTTCAAGCGTCTTCCAGGGCTTGTTCATCTTGGCAGCGATCTGCTCTGCGGTATCAGTCAATAGAGCTAATACCACGACAAACTTCAAAAGCAAGATTAAGTCCCCGGTCTGTTCCATGTTTCACGCTTTTATGATCTCTAACGGGTCAATGTTGAACTAAGCCAAGCAACTCCAGCAAGGAGCAAGCCCGCGCCGAGAATCCAACCGCGAGCGGCATTCAGGCGTTTGATCCATTTGCTATTCATCCCTTCCACCTCGCCACGAGTATATGCTCGCACTTAAAAATTGTCCCCCTTCTCGCTTCTCAGTTCTTGCGCCGCCCGCCCGTGACTCGAGACACAGAGAGGTCAGCACACGGGCAGCGTGGTTATAATGGCAACTGTCCAGAGGCTGGCATGAACCGTTTTCGCGTTCTCACGGTACTTTTTCTCCTCCTTCCCATTGCCAGCTTCTGCCAAACAGCCGACACCTCGGGCAGACCATCTTCTAGCCCTGCTCCAGACCTCTCGCAATATCGGCTTGAAAGAGTCCTTTTCGAAGGTGGCCGCTCTTTCTCCCCAGAGCAACTAAGAGACACGTTCAATGTCGCGACAGGCGGCAAGTTCAACCACACTGCTGTAGGCAAAGGCCTTGAACGGTTAAGGCAGCTTTATGGAGATTACGGCTATATCAACTTCGCAGCGGTTCCGCACCTTCAACTCGATAAAGACCGAGGCACAGTTGTCTTAACGATAAGCATTGACGAGGGGGATCAGTTCACTTTCGGGCGACTGATCCTAGCGGGTCAAGAAACGCGGGCGGGCCAGGCTGATGCCCTGCGTAACGCTTGGGCAGCGCTCTCAGGTAGACGATACGATTCGTCACTCTTGAATAAGTGGCTTATTCAAAACGCTACCTTCCTTCCCCACGATGGTCAACCTTGTCGGCACGTGGAAGTGCATTTATCCTCAGAGACTCATCAGGCTGATATCGGAATCACATTCCCTAGTCCGAAGTCCTGAACCGGCGGAGGTCAGGTGCAGGCCGGATGTGGGCAAAACGCGAATTCTCGGAGAAGGTGATCTCTGGATTACGGAATACACAATCACCTACCAGGGGCCGACCAGCATGCACAGTGAGCATTATGGAGTTCCCCAACGGTAAGGTCGTGCACGAGACACAGTATTTTGCGGATCCCTTCGAGGCGCCGGCCTGGCGGAGCCAAGTTCAGGCGGAAGGCGTGACGCCGCATGAGGCGGGATTACCTCTTTCAAGGGCGTAAAGGGGAGAAACCATGACTCCGGAGCCTCGCTTGCACAATCGGCTTAGAACTGACTCACCGAAATCGAAGCCTGCGTAACATTGACCGTATTGTTCGTCCCAAAGACCCGCAGACCGCCATCGGGCTGGGCCTGAATTTGAAGACCCGCCTGAAAAGCAGCTTGCTGCACGATCTCCATGCATTGCTGTGGAGTAGAGTTGGCCGGCAACGGCTTGGTGACCGTGCTGTTCGTGGACCCGTTGGTCACACTGACCGTACCCTCGGTGGCGCCAGTGCCACTCGCAAATGAAATCAGAATCCCATGCGGGTGCCCCGGCCCTGCAGCAACAGTTGGCGGCCCTTCCTGCCCTTGCTGACTTGCCTGAGAGGGCGCGGAAACGACGTTGTACAAAGCGTCAAAGGGCGGGTCCTCGACATTATCAACGCCATAAGGAATGTGGCACTTGCCGTTGACCAGAAATCCTGGCTGATACCCCTTGTTGCCGAAGTAGCTGATCTGCTTGCGGCAGATGTAAAGATGAGTGCCATCGACAAGGTAACCGCCAGGCACCAGCGCTGCTATGTTGCCATCGAAATTGCGCCACTCCGCAGGGCCAGTAGCCACCTCATAGGTTTTCGATACGTCTTCCTTTCCTGCGTCATTGACGTAGTTGCACGCCCCCTCGACCCACTTGCCAGGAATGAGAGTGTTGTTGTCGTAGACACGGCAGACGTAAAGCGGCGCATTCGGCTTGCCACCGTTGCCTGGACCTCCCTTAACCGCGTTGTCTCCCGGAACAAAGGGCGTTTGTGCCGGTTGCCAGGTCACTGAGCTTGGTCCCGGGTCGTATGGAGGAGGGGGGGCGTCATCTCCAGGTTGGGGATACTTAGGCTGGACGTCTCCAAAAGCATCAATCGAAGAGCAGCGCGGCCCAACATACCAGCTTGTACCTCCCTGTATCTCCCGCTTGACCAATGGATCGCTGGCCCGACACGGCGGATACGGTTGCGCCGGCTGCACTGGCTGGATCGGGTAAGGACTAGGGTATGGATAGGGCGGATAAGGATACGGCGGCCGTCCGCCACCGGTAGCATAGAGCACATCAAACGGCGGAGCCTGCACGACTTCGCCCCCTCCCATAGGGATATGACACGTCCCGTCGGAGACCAGTTTGCCGGGCTGGTAGCCGTAATCGGTTCCGGAATTGGAGTAGCGGACTCGGCATGAATAGAGTGGGCTTCCGTCAGCGTTGCTTCCTGTCTGCGCAAGACCATAGACGCTGCCCTGATAAGGCCCCCAGCGGGCGCTCCCGTACGCGACTTCATAGGAATGCATGATCTGCTCCGACCCGCCATAGGGCACGTTGCAATTACCCTGGACCCACTTGCCGGGCACAACACTCCCCTGGATCTGCGCGTGGCAGATAAACATCGGAGTACCTGGATTGGGGTCGGAGCCCGGGCCGCCTGCTATTGCCCCGTTCGACTGGTCCGGCGTAAAGGGTGACTGAACGGGCTGCCATGTAATGCTTCGGCCCAGCATGGAGCCATTCTGTGCGATCGCAGCAATGCTGCAGCAACCTAAGACAGCTGAGAGCAGAAGGCGATGGAAGCGACCGAAGGATTTCATCTCAGCCATGTGCGGGAAAGAGATAGATCTAAACACGCGCCCGCGTCCAGTTCATTTTGGATAGATTGCCACCGTAATATATATAGAGAATGCGCTGGGGAAAGCAATCCAGATCGTTGGCGAGCGTGATCGGACTTGCTGTCTTTTCTCTTTCCTCCACAACGAGCCTGAGGGATTCACCGGTCGCCTAGTTTGCTTTCGAAGTCGTCTTCACTCCTGCTGTCCAGTTCTCCACGATGGTGAGGAGCTCGGGGGCGGACTCGACTGTATCGACGAGGAACCGTTGGCCATCGGCAGTGGTATCCCAACGGAAGAGACTCGGGGCAGAGTCATCACCATAGATGGGCACCTGGAAAAGGGCTTTTGGGACGCTAGTTTTGAATGCTTGTCCACTACTCATACTCACGTCCACTGCCATCATTTTGCCGTCGAGCGAAACATTAAACAATTCCTTACCATCCCGCCGCCAGCGGGGCTGGGTGCCGCCATCGCGGGAGATTAATGTTTGCTGCCGCCGCCTGCGGGCACTGGAAAAGCCTGGACATGGATTTCGGGCCTGCCGGACTCATCCGAGACGTACGCGATCCAATGGCTGTCAGGCGAGACTTGGCCTTGTTGCTCGCTGAACTCCGTATTGGCGAACGGTGAGGGCGGCCCAGCGAGCTGTGCCTCCGCCGTGAGAGGCGCGACCCATAAATCGCTATTGGTTTTTGGATCGGGAAGGCGGGACGGGGGGAAGGCGGGACGGGGGAAGGCGGGACGGACGGGACGTTCACCTAAGAATCTCTGTCGGCCTATAGGCGCACAATCGATAAAGACGGGTGAACGTCCCGTCTGTTCACGCCTTTCTGGCGAGTTAAATCCGGTTACCTGGGCACGGTCGCCCGTAGATGGAATGCCCAGACCTGAAGGAAGCAGTAAACCAGCTCACTCACAACCAAGACCAGCAAGAGAGCCCGCGCATTGACCAAGCGTTTCATCAGCACATCATAATTCACCGTGCCGTTTACCAGAGGACCGGTCTTAGAAAACGATCGTGCGCTTTCGAGCGACTGAAAGCAGAGGTTCGCAATCCTCTACGTGGGTCCACCGGGCTTCGGCCGGCCAGTCAGAAGGAAATTCGGGCAAGCGATAGACGTGCGGGGCAGCATCTTCGCGGACGATCTGAAAGAGCCAATAAGGCTCGCCCGTCGCAGACGAGCAAAAGCTGGCGAGAACTTGTGAATCGGGAAAATCGGTCAAGGTCATACGCTCTTCCCTCCTGAGCAATTCTTCGCCCGTTCACCCGTGAAGGCTATAGGTAACCTGCAAGAGTACCTCGGAAGTAAATAGGTCGATTCCAAAACCGTGAAACCAGCGGCGCAGATGTTGGCAGATAATCACGCCAGGAAGGAGCCGCTGGCCTAATGGCAATCACCACTGAGGAGTTCGAACAGCGACTAAATGATCTGCTGACCAACATGGAGAGCCGGCCCCATTGTGAATGGTGTGGATGTAATGGCTACCAAAGGCGAACCGCAGTCAATAGCAAGCTCTGCAACGCGTGCAAAGAATGGAAGCGAAGAGAACGGCGCGCAGTGAATTGGATTGCAGAGCATCCAGAACTTGCCGGCACGCTACAGTATCGACACTTCGAATGCGAGATCGAAAGCGCTAGGCGTTGTCGTCAAGAGGGCCGAATATGCAAGTGGAAGAAGTTCGTTACCGATCTCGATCTGGAACGTGAGCTCAAGACCATTTCAGAACGACTGTGCGGTGAGGACGTATTTGGCATCGGCACAACTCTCTATTTCGAGCATCTCAGCAAAGCACAGAGAAGACTATTGATGTTTCTTTTTCAGGAGCTGACCAAAGTGTGGGTTCGCCAACGGCGGCGATCGATTGCCATCGACAATGTGGCGCTCAAGTACTTCCCAGGCGTCGCCTTTCCAAAAGACACCTAACCGAGATCCTTCCGCACCTCATCAGCCAGCCGGTTGAGGAACGCATCATCGATGTCCAGCTCTTTCGCCAGCTCTTTCGCCAGCCCTTTGACCAGCGCTTTGGACAGTGAGACCTTCCCGTTGCACTGTCTCATCAGGTCCTCCACCGGCATCTTCAGCTTCTCTGCCAGGTCCTGAAACGTCCGCATCTGCCGGGTACAGTTCTCCCCAATGGTCACGCTGAAGGCATAGGGTGGTTTATAGGGCATTGGCTCAGGCATCGCAGTCATCAATGCATTGGAAGTGCGCGCACATGATGTACCCAGGTGCGAAGCAGCCACCAAACCCCTACACTCGAAGCCAGGGGTAACCAAAGCCACCATGCATTAACCAATCGTCTCATCGGAGCATCATACCCGACCTGGTGTCCCAGCATCAGCGCGCCGCTAAGATGCAGGCTTACCTACTCTATGCCATACCTGCTTGTCTTTGCCCTCCTTGCCGTCCTTCGATTTTGAGTTACCCTCTATCGTGAGCGTGTTGCCGTCCGGCGACAGCGACATGTGGCCTTCGCCCGTAGAGCCGTCTGCATCCTCGCTGTGCTGGACCAGCATACCGTCTGGTCTCTCGTGAAAAACGTCTGGTCAGTGGGTTTTCCGTTCACCAACGTCGGGTGCTTACTGCCGTCCTCCGGTCCGCTCCATGAATACCAGAACGCCTTTCCTTTATCGTCAACACCGTGAACGCGGTATGACAGCATTTGCGGCGTATCTTTAAAGATGGTACCCGCCATTGATTTGGGCGCTGGTTCGGAGCCGAAGTCGCTCTGCGAAATATCCAGCTTCCAATTGCCAGCCAAGGAGGGCTTGTCCTGCGCCAAGCCGACCGACACAGCGAGGATGGCCCACAAAAAAGCTATATTCTTCATGCCCCTTCCTCCGCGCAGCATCGTAGCTAGTTCGTTTATGCCCGTCAAGAAATTTTGAGGAGTTCTGAGCAGCAGGAGAAACGCACGGAAGCGTCAAGCTGGTTGGACGAGCGAGCAAAAACTAACGCTCTACGGTCGGTTGAGCGCCCTTACGGTCCGCGGGTAGGCTAAGATACCTTCCGTATCGCGCCGGGCGGGTGCCAGTCTCACTTTACGAGCTTGAGCATCGCCTAGCCTCGGAGGTTCTCCAGAGACCCCAATCGCGGACACGGGTTTGAGAGATTTCCTGCCATCCGCGTCTACTACCTCGTTACGGAAGATGTACTCCGGGTGATCCGCGTATTGCACGGCAAACGCGATATCATTATTCATCCACTCTTGGAAAGCGCTGACGAAAAATAGTCATCGTACTGGGCGGGTGAAGGTGGGCTAGAAGCTTGAAGAAGCTCGTTTCTTCCGTGCATCTGGCGGAGAGAGTGGGATTCGAACCCACGGTACCTTGCGGTACACACGCTTTCCAAGCGTGCGCCTTAAGCCACTCGGCCATCTCTCCCGGTCTGTGAGCGCAACCGCGCGATTGCCGCGCCGGTAAACCACGCTCCACAAGGGCGCCTCCTTGACTTTACCATCTTGAATTTGCCCCCCGCAAAGATTCACCCCCCACCCCACCCCACACACCGGAATCTGCTCCAGATCAGTTAATGTGAACAAGAACCATGCTCTCCCGCGCTCCAGCCCCGCAGTTGTCCCCCACCGCGCGCTTCCGCAGCGAACTGGCGGCTCTGTTGCTGTTAGCCATCCCCGTCGTGCTTTCCGAGCTGGGCTGGATGGCCATGTCGATCGTGGATACGATCATGGTCGGCCGTCTGAGCCCGGCTGCCATTGGCGCCGTAGGTATCAGCAGCGCCATCTTCTATACCCCCGCGCTGTTCGGCATAGGGTTGCTGCTGGGCCTCGATACCCTGGTTGCCCAAGCCTACGGCCGCGGAGACTTTGACGATTGCCATCGCGCGCTGGCGCAGGGAGTCTACCTGGCCATCGCCTACACGCCCATCGCCATGCTGATGGTCGGCTTCGCCCCTCATCTGTTTCCCCTCCTGGGCATTACCGAAACCGTGCGCGCGCCCGCCCGGGAATACATTCAACTGCTCAATTTGAGCGCACTGCCGCTGCTCATCTACGTCGCGTTCCGGCGCTACCTGCAGGGCGTCGGCAAGGTAAGGCCGGTGACCTTTGCCCTGATCTCCGCCAACCTCGTCAACTGGTTCGGCAACTGGGCCCTCATCTACGGCAAGTTCGGCCTCCCCGCCATGGGCGTGCGGGGATCTGCGCTCTCGACCGTCGCGGCTCGCATCTACATGGCCGGCGTATTGGTCTGGTGGGCCTGGAAGCATGAGCGCGATCGCGGACACCCGCTCTTTGCCCACTGGCCTGGCCTGCGGCCTGTCGCAGTTCCGCCGGTTGCTCCTGCTCGGATGGCCGGCAGCTTCGCAATTGCTTTTCGAGGTAGGCGCCTTCTCCCTCGCTACCCTGATGGCGGGGCGTCTCTCGCCCGATATACTCGCCGCGCACCAGATCGTCCTGAATTCAGCCAGCCTCACCTACATGGTGCCCCTGGGCGTTTCTGCCGCAGCCGCTATCTCGGTCGGTCATGCCGTTGGGGCAGGGAATCGGCCCCTCGCCCGCCGCAACGGGTCCATGGCTATTGGCATCGGGACGGCCTTCATGGCTCTGGCCGCCACCGCCTTCTTAACCATTCCCCAAAGCCTGATCCACGTGTACACCCATGATGGCCAAACCGTTGCCGTCGGTGTTCGCCTGCTGGCGGTTGCCGCCGTCTTCCAGGTCTTCGATGCCATCCAGGGCGTCGGCACCGGGGCACTCCGCGGGCTGGGCAAGACGCGCGGCCCCATGCTGATCAACCTGGTGGCCTACGGAGTCATCGGCTTACCCATTGGCTATGCCCTCTGTTTCAAAACCTCTCTCGGCATCTACGGCCTGTGGACCGGCCTGACCCTGGCGCTCATCTTTGCCGCCGCGTTGGTGCTCACGATGTGGCTTAAGCAGTCCAGAGTGGTTGACCCTCATTCTCTCCCTGCCACGACGGCCGGCTGAGCGGATTCCTATTTCACAAATACTATTTCACACATAGTGTATTAAGCATAGTATATTGCCATGACCGGAACGCCTGCCACCCGTGACCTTTTCCCTGGCGCACTCGAGATGATGATCCTGCAGACCCTGAGCAGAAAACCCATGCATGGGTACGCGCTTGCCCAGTACATCAAATCCGTTTCAGATGACTGTCTTCGCATTGAAGAGGGCTCACTCTACCCCGCTTTGCAGCGCATGTTGAAGGCGGGTTGGCTGGAATCGGAAATGGGCACTTCATCGCGCAATCGCCCGGTGAGAGTTTTCAAGCTAACCGCAGCAGGGACGAAGCATCTGCAGGCGGAAATATCGAGCTTCAGGCAGATGTTTTCCGGCATTAGCCGCGTGTTGGCCATGGCCGGGGAGTCCTTATGAGTTGGTTTCAGAAAATCGTCTCGCGCCGGCGCCGCTACCAAGAACTCTCCTCTTCAATACAGGAGCACCTCGAGGAAAAGATTGAGGATTTGATGGAATCCGGCCTGTCAAAAGAAGAAGCCGCGCGAGCCGCGCGGCAGGAATTCGGAAATGTAACTTTGATGGAAGAGCGCGGCCGCGAAGTCTGGCAGTGGCCGACACTCGAGAACATCTGGGCCGACGTAAAGCTGGCGCTGCGGCAGATCACTAAGTCTCCAGGATTCGTCACCGCCGTCTGCCTCACATTAGGCCTTGGTATCGGCGCGAACCTCACCATTTTTCTTATCCTCTATGGTGTGTTGCTCCGCCCATTGCCTTTCCCTCAACCACAGCAGTTAGTGCGCATCAGCCGTTTCTATCCTGTCCTGCATGACACTGTGGTTCCAGCGTACTCAGGAACCAAAGCGCTATTTCTGCGCCGCACCAGCCAAACCCTCAAAGCCGCAGCCGCCTATGACTACATACCCAGCCACCAGAATCTGCTCCAGGGCAACCAGGTCATCCCGTTGGAGGCGGTGCGTGCTACTTCCGATTTCTTCCACGTTTTCCAAATGGAACCGAAGATAGGTCGTGGATTTCTCCCCGGTGACATGCTGCCCCATGCACCTGGTGTTGCGGTGATCAGCGATGCTACCTGGCGTCAGCAATTTGCCGGCGACCCCAACATTCTTGGCAGATCTATCACTCTGGGTGACGGAATTTACTCCATTGTTGGCGTGGCCGATCCTCATTTTCGCCTGGACACCCGAGTCGACGTTTGGGTGCCGCTCGCGATCGCAGAGAATCCGGAAGATCAAAGCAATATGTACAACTTCGTCGGACGGCTCAAGCCTGATGTTACCCGCGCACAGGCTCAGGATGATCTCCGCCGCGGTTTGCTGCAGTTGAAGAACACCTATCCAGATCTGTGGGACCGCTATGAATCCGTCCTAGTCGCTGATCTTCACGACTCGCTCGTGGGTCAAATGCGTCCGGCCCTGGAAATACTGATGGGGGCCGTTGGCCTTGTGCTGGTGATGGTCTCGGCAAATATACTCAGCCTGCTTTTAGCCCGTTCCATTGCCCGCCGCCGTGAAATGGCCTTGCGGACCGCATTGGGCGCCCCGGCCTGGCGTATCCTCCGCCAACTTCTGGTCGAGAACCTTGTACTCTGCATACTGGGAGGCGTGCTTGGGGTCCTGCTGGCTGCATTTGCGACGCCTGCTCTGCTGCACCTGAGCCCCTTGCCACTTCCGCAGTTTGCGAATTTGCACCTTGGCGCTACCGCGCTGCTCTTTGCCGCGGGACTCGCGCTGCTTTGCGCGTCTCTCTTTAGTTTCGTACCCACGCTCGAAAGCAGGCGCATGCAATTGAATGATGCGTTGCGGATGAATTCCGCCCAGGTGGCCGGCGGCCGTAATTTGCCGCAGAAATTCCTGGTGGTTGGCGAAGTGGCCATATCCCTTGTTTTGCTGGTCGCCGCGGGGCTGCTGCTTACCAGCTTCTGGAAATTGGTTCATATTTCCCCTGGCTTTGCCACCACCGATGTCCTCACCTTCAAGAGCATCTTCACCCATCAACACGGCGTCACGGGTGCTGCGCTCGGGCAGCGTCTCAACGACATCACGGCGCGTCTTGAAGCGCAGCCAGGCGTTGAAGCCGCTGCCGCCGTCAATACTTTGCCCACCCAAATTACGCCCACCATGCCTTTCAACATTCTCGGTAAGCCCCCCGACGCCAGTGGCAGTGAAGACTATATGCCCATCACCGCTCATTACTTCCAGGCGCTGCGTATCCCGGTTGTGAGCGGGCGCCCCTTCAGTCCTTCGGACGGCCCGGATACCCAGCCAGTCGTCATCATCAATGAGCAGCTTGCTCGCGCTTACTTCAAGGGGCAGAACCCGCTTGGGCAGTACCTCCGTATCGGCATGGCCATGGGGCGGGATTTTCACGACAAGGTGAGGGAAGTCGTTGGCGTCGTCGGAGACACCAGGAACTCTGGCCTCGATGCCCCGGCGCCTGCCATTTTGTATCTGCCGCAAGCACAGATTCCAGACAGCGAGGCGCAAATGCAAATGGGGCTGCTGGGCGTAAGTTGGGTGGTGCACACAAAGGCCCAGGTAGACGTGGCCACCGCCGCCGAGCGCATCTTCGCTAACGACGCACGTACCCCGTTGCTCGCTGTGCAAACGATGCCTGAAGTGATCAGTCATTCCATGGCGCAACAACGCTTCACCATGATCTTGCTCGGATGTTTCGGGCTCATTTCGCTGTTGATGGGGACCGCGGGCCTCTATGGTGTGATGTCCTATACCGTAGCTCGCCGAACCAGGGAGATCGGGGTGCGCATGGCGATCGGAGCCAATCGAGCCAACATCCTCCGCATGGTGCTGCGAGAAGCAGGCCTGTTGGTAGTGTTGGGTTTGACGGCGGGACTGGCGGCCTCACTCCTTGCCGCACAATTCCTGCGTAGTCTCTTGTTTGCCGTCTCACCGTATGATCCGTTCACGTTCACCGCCATGGGCTGCCTGTTGCTGCTCACCGGCCTCTTGGCCGCATGGTGGCCAGCTCGTCGTGCCGCCTCCAGTGAGCCGATGCAGACCCTGCGCATGGAATGAACGCACGGGTTGGTGCGTTGGAACAGGGGCTAAAGCCCAAACAATTTGCAGGCTGGTTTTCGGCACGACTGAA
>CAVQWB010000027.1:0-23911 GCA_963717225.1 uncultured Acidobacteriaceae bacterium
CAAAGGTATGCAAAAAAAAGGTTGGTGTGGGATTCATCCATTTGAGCGTGGTCTTCGTGTCGCTATATTGCGGGAGCGAGTTGTGCTTGGCACAACTGGACCGCGGCACTATATCGGGAGTTGTGACCGATCCATCAGGCTCCGCGATCGCGGGGGCCAGGGTAACCGTCACAAATACCGCCATGGGCACGCAGAACTCTACCGTTACGACGGGTTCAGGCGCTGATACGGTCCCGGAGTCGGCCGCGGGCGAGTACAACGTTACGGTCGTTGCAACGGGCTTTAGCACGCTGATCCGCAATGGGATCACCGTTTCGGTGGGGCAGACGGCAACCATCTAACCTCCAACCGGCGGTAGGGCAAGCCACAACTGTCGTTTACGGTAACGGCAAATGCTCCCCGGCTCCAAACCGATAGCCCACAGAACAATGTGCAGGTGATCAACGAGACATTTGAATGACATCCGATCAACATGACCGGGTTCGAGCTGTGCGTGACCCGATGGGTTTTACCGGCCTGGTGCCGGACACCATCCAGGCGGGTGGAATGATACCCCATAAGCGGCTCGCCGGAAACGACATACCGTGTCTTTATGGACGGCCTGGACGACACCTGGCGGTCAAGGGCGCCATCTCCGATGAACAACAACCCTCGGTCGAATCGCTCGGCTCAGAATCGGTGATGATTAACAACTATTCCGCTAAATTCGGCGAGTCCGATGGCGGAGTCTTCAACTACACCTCGAAATCCGGCACCAACAGGGTGCACGGGACGGCCTTCGGCTACATTGAGAATGAGGATCTGGACGCTGGACAGCCCTTCAACGATACCTCAAGCGGCCAGAAGTATAACCCCGTGCAGCGGGAGCTTGGTTTTGGCGGCTCCTTCGGTGGACCGCGTGGATTCCTCATGTCTACAACGGCCACAACAAAACCTTCTTCTTCTTCGCGTACGAGGAGTACCACAACGCGCAAACCCTCAACCAGGGAACCATTACGGTTCCCACGGCAGCCTATCGCAATGGCGATCTAAGCTTTAACTTGCTGGGTCCCATTGTGGATTCCGGGGGAATCCGGTCCGGGGTGCCTCGGCCGGCAGATGATCAATGGCCAGTGTATAACCCGGCGACGACCCGAGTAGCAACCTGCACGGACGGCTCAATCAAAACGGTCCGGGAACCGTTTCCGAATAACTTCATTGGTGATCCCAGCACATGGGATCCGGTGGCCCAGAAGGTTCTTGGCTACTGGCCTTCCCCGTCCGGGGCTACTGCCAATGCGCTGACCGAAAATTTCCCCAATTTGCAGCCCAACAACAAGTTCCAGTACCTGACGAGCATCAAAATCGATCACTCGATCGGTGAGAAATGGCACTTGTCGGGTTACGGCATCCTCGAGTATTCCAACAAGGACAATGCGGCGGACGGAATTAATGGCGTGGCAGCCTCGACCCGCTGGAACACAACCCCCGCCCCCCAGCTGTATCTCAATGCGGACTATACAGCCACGCCGAATCTTGTACTCCACGCCGGATTCGACTTCACGCGCCATGCCGCTGCGCAGGATTCGGCGGTCCAGAACTTCAAGGCGACGACAATTGGGTTGAACACGGCGGCCAATATGCCGGGCGGAGCAGCGAATACCTTCCCGATCTTCTCCTGGGGCAATACCCCATCCGTAAATCACTCGACCATCCCAAATCTGGAAGTCAACAACGCTCCATTCATTGACGACAATTACTACAACACTGAATCCGCGATCTGGGTTCACGGCCGCCACACTTTCCAATTCGGCGGCGATTTCCGTCATCAACTGTTTGGCACTCACAGCGACCCGTCAGCCGGAGTATACAATTTCAGCGCCAATGAAACGTCTGAGCAGTCCGCGGCAGGCAAAAACCTTATGGAGCCAGCCTCGGCGATGGATTCGCCAGCTTTGCTCTTGGCCTAATCGATAGCGCAAGTATCGGCAACGACAACATTCAATGGTTTCATCGCATAGAGGGCGCGTTTTACGCACTGGACACCTGGAAGGCGACAAATAAACTCACGGTGAGCTACGGACTGCGTCGGGATCTCAACAGATGCAGCGCGAACAGTATCTGCGGGAAACGCAATTTAGTCCCACGGTCGTGAATCCGTCAGCTGGAGTCTGTTGGGTGGAACCGAATACGAGGGGAATGGGACGGGCCGCTGCAACTGCACCTTCGAGAAGTTCTATCCCTGGATGATTCAGCCCCGTCTGGGATTGAGTTA
The DNA here is from genome assembly GCA_963717225.1 of uncultured Acidobacteriaceae bacterium. Taxonomy (GTDB): domain Bacteria; phylum Acidobacteriota; class Terriglobia; order Terriglobales; family Acidobacteriaceae; genus PALSA-350. The sequence goes on from CAVQWB010000027.1 coordinate 2,255, forward strand.
TCAACTGAATCCAAAGACCGTGGTCCATGCGGGGTGGGGATTCTATTCTGGCCCGCAGCTTTTCATGAATGAAGAAAACTATAGCAACCAGGGATTTGGCTTCAACCAGGCGTTTTTGAACAGTCCTTCGTACGGCATTGCCGCCGGCCAGCTTTCTAATGGCATACCCTACTCCCCGGCCGCTATCACTGCCACCAATTTCGACCCTGGCGCCTATCCGAATGTCGGTCAACTCAACTCCCCCCCGGCGTTCATTGTTCCCAATAATGGCCGTCCGCCACGTTTCCAGCAGACAACTTTTGGCGTTGAGCGCGAAGTTATGAACAATCTGTCGGTCAAAATCTCGTACATCGACAACCGTGGTGTTTGGCTCAACTCCGACGGGCTGACGAATACTACCAACGAACTCACGCCATCGATGCTCTTAAAGAAAGGTTTAGATGTTACCAACGCCAACGACTTCAACCTGCTGACGCAGCCGGTCTCTTCTCCCGCCGTGGCGGCAAGAGGCTTCACGGCGCCGTACTCTACATTCCCGTCCGGAGCCACCCTGGCTCAGGCATTACGGCCGTACCCGCAATTCGGAGGAGTTTCCGACTACTACGAGCACAATGGCAATTGGTGGTACGACGCGCTTCAAATCATGGTTGTCAAGCGGCTCAACAATGGATTATCGGGCGGCGTCGGTTACTCGTGGTCGAAGAATCTGGGGACAGTGGGGTCATCCACGAGCGTGGGGGCAACCTCGGCTCAAGCGACCTTTCTTACGACGGTACCGATTCAGGATCCCTCCCTCCCACCCAAGAGCCAGAAATCCTATGAGACGATTGACCAGCCGCAGGCGCTGAACTTCTACTTCAACTACGAGGTGCCGCGATTCAGCTTCTCGCAGACCGGGTGGAGGCGCCTCCTGCTTTCGGGCTGGACAACCGATGGCATCTTCCATTACCAGAGCGGTTTTCCGCTACAAACACCGAATTCCACGAGCCCCTTGGATTCGGTGACTTTTGCGAATGGGGCCAACAGCGGTCTCATTTCTGTTCGTGCAAATCGCGTTCCGGGTCAGCCGCTCTTCTTGCATAGTCTCAACAGCCACAACGTTAACCCGCGCACTACGTTCTTTCTCAACCCCGCTGCGTGGGCTAACCCGGCACCAGGGACCTACGCCAATTCCAAGCCGTTCTACGGCGATTATCGTGCTCCGAGATATCCCAACGAGCAGTTGGGCTTCGGCAAGGTCGTCCCGATCAAGGAGGGCGTGACGTTCTCTCTCCGCGCGGATCTCTTCAATGTCTTTAACCGCTGGGCATATCCCAACCTGAACAATACGTCGAATCCTTTCCAGACTCCTCAGTATGGGAGCGATGGAAGCATTTCCAGCGGGTTCGGGTTCTTCGGCAACGGCATCTCCAATGCAGGAGGAAACTTGGCTCCGAGAAGTGGCGAGTTTGTTGCGAGAATCCAGTTCTAAGGGCCCATTCAGTGGGTGCCTCGGGGGCAAGCTTCTATGATCTGGCTTCTCGCATTCCAAATCGCAGTCGGTCCAGCGCAACACTATGAGAAGGCGAAACAGGAGTTTGCCCAACGAGAATTTTCCGCAGCGGTGAGCGAAGTCGATGCGGCTCTGCATGAGAACCCAGCCATGGTTCCGGCCTTGGTTCTCAAGGCCCGGATGGCGGTCTTTGCTCATCGTCCGGATGTTGCCAAGAGCTGTCTTATCACGGCCATTACAGCCGATCCAACATCCGAAGAGGCGCAATTTTTCCTCGGCGCGTTTTACTACCAGCAAAACGACTTCAAGTTGGCGATCTCACCTCTTCAGACGGCGCAAACGCTCTCCCCCAAAAGTCCCCTGCCCGTGTTCTATCTTGCCATGACCCAGGAAGCGCTGGGAAACCCGGCCAAAGCGTTGGAGCTCTACCAGCAAGCTGAGAATCTCTCACCGGAGAAATCACCGGACCACGCATCCATTCTTGTTGCTTACGGGAGACTTTTGTCATTGATGGGCAGGTTCAAGGAGGGCATCGAAAAAGAACGACAGGCCATTGAAGAACACCCCGAGTCCCGCGATGCGCACTATGAGTTGGCGAGAGGATTCGGCCGCGAGGGGACTTTCAAGAGGCTGCGCTGGAAGGAGAACGGGCCCTGACTTTGCCGGAACTCGGCACCAGCGATGCCCAGATTCATTTTCTACTAGCGCGTGTCTATGCGAAGCTGAAACGACCTGATTTGGCAAACGCGCATTTAGAGAAGTTCCAGTCGGCTCCCAGACAACACGCAGGTGAGTTGTGGCTGGTCAAGCGTGCCATGAATCGCGCAGAAAGGAGGTCGCTTTCGCTTCTAAAAGCAGGTCAGTGGATGGGGTTCCCTGGCAAAATGTGGCAAGCCTCTACATTCACATTGGTTGGAGAGCCCGCCATCAGGTTCAATCGCAGTAACAATTCAAAGTTCTGTAGCCCGCCGGTAGGAGGAATGCCGCAATCTTTGAGCGCGTTCGTCAGGCGCGGTAGTTCAGTGACAAGTTTTCCCGCCGCTTCTGTGCCTTCAGCATTGGCGCCCGCAAGAAGCAATACGTGGCCGTTCTGGTCGGGATTCCGAACCAGGGCGACGATGGCATAAGACTGGCCGGTGGCCCATCCAAGAGCTGTAGGGACATATTCTGCCTGCTCGTGGGGACGCGGATGAACATTGCGTATGATTTCCTGTTTAGAATCCCGGTCATAGAAAAAGCGAAAATCCAGCTGATCGCTGAAAAACGCACCCCATGGATTGGAGCGGGGGCTACCGAGAAGAACGAGGTTATCGTCGGTTTGAAGGCCGGAAAGCTGCCGCTTCGAGCGGGATGTACATCGATTCTCTTTGCATGGCCGAGTGCAACTTCCCCGATCCTGACGGCGATTGGGGCATCAACCAGCGATGCCTTGTTTCCGCGCACGGGATTGGCAAATCAGGGTGGTCTCGGGTGTCAGCTTGTTCGGATCGGGGATGTAGTTGTGATTGGCATAGTCGGAAACGGAGATGGGTTGCCCGGTGTATCCCTGAATCTCCGCGATGTCAGGATCGCTGGTAATGAGTTGCAAAACACGAGTCGAATCTAAAAGCGCGGACCAGGGGAGCGTCGAAGCCGCGGCGCTGGCTTTGCGCTCGAAGTGGTTCCAGAAGAAGCCCCAAAGTGCGACATTCAGCACTGTGAGGGCGAGGCAGACAGCGAGCCATCTGCGGCGGCGCCCTCCCTGACTCGGACCGGTGTATGTTTCAGGGCGAACCGGAATCGTGACAGGGGCTACTTTGAAACTTGGAAGAGCCTCCGGCTGCGTCGCGGCGGCGCTATTGCGATGCCCTTGTATCTCTTCTACATGCGGTGCACTGGCGTTATGGGGCAAAACACGTGATATTTCAGGAATGTATGACCCCAGAGGCAGACTGATATGGAACTCCAGGGTTGATCCGTACCTGGCATAATGCCGCATTAGCCGTTTGCGCACATCGCTTGCGGTGACGCGAACAATAGCATCCTCACCCGTGTCATAAGAAGGAGAACGCCCAAACAGTTCGACTCCAATAACCCGCTCTTTCAGGGATTCAAAATGGCCAACGATCGCCTGGTCGACGATGTACTGAAGAAACTGCCCGCTACGGTGACTGCCTTTAAATGCTTCCCCCTCAATCACTTCCTTGACATGCTGCTGAAGCAGGGCGATGTCTTCCTCGGTCCCTGCTATTTTCGCTAGTGCTATGGTCCTGGCGCCATTCTGACGTGTCTGAGGCATAGGGGGACTTTCGCGACTGCAATTCTAGCACTCGTGGAGGCACCAGCAATCCGGGAAGCGCCCTGGAGGAGATTTGCGGTCTCCCTCGCAACCTCAGCTCCAGTACCTGCCGTCACCCATGAAGATGTGTGGCCGTTCGGATGCCAACCTCATCGTCAGCTCGCCGAAGAGAGTATTGGCCCAAGCGAACCACGCCCGCGTAAATACCTTGGGATCGTCTTTCTGGAAAGACTCGTGCATAAAGCCGGTGCCGGCTGTGGTGTTGCGCAGCCAGCTTAGGCACCGGCGAATTTCCGCGTTGTCCGTGGAGGTGAGCGCGCGCATGATGATCGACATTGGCCAAATCATGTTCAATCCCTCGTGCGGGCCGCCCACCCCCTCCGCCGCTGCTCCACGGAAGAAATACGGATTGGCTTCGCTCTGCACAAATTGCCGGGAACGGCGATAGAGCGGATCATCGATATGGCAACAGCCGAGGTATGGCAGACTCAACAGTCCCGGCGCATTGGCATCGTCCATCATCAGCGCGTTTCCGTAGCCGTCGACTTCATAGGCCCAGATCTCGCCGTATTTGGCATGCCTGGTTTTGCCATACCGGTTCACTGCTGTTTCCACTTCCGCAGCCAGCGCCTGCCCTTCTTCGGCCAGCGGAGCATCCTTGAGAACCTGGTTTGCCAGCGTCGCGAGCTGGCGAAGGCTCACCACCGCGAAGAGATTTGCGGGAACAAATAAAGGATAAGTGCAGGCATCGTCCGATGGGCGAAACATGGAGAAGATCATGCCCACCGGGATTGCAGGGTTACCAAATCCATCGAGTGCTAACGTATCCGTCGGTGTTTCCGATGCGCGCTGAAAGGAATAGGGGCCCGGTCCCTGCTTACGCTGTTGGGTGCGAAAGGTGCGCACGATCGTCCAGGCCGCTTCTTTCCACTGCGCATCGAAGGGGGCCGTGTCCCCTGTTTGCTGCCAGTAGCCGTACGCCAGGCGGATGGGATAGCAAAGCGAATCCACTTCCCATTTGCGTTCGGCCACCCCTGGATAATGTTTCGTCTTGTCTTTCACTGCCCACTCGAGCGGCGCCGCCGTAGCATCGCGCATGAATGCGTTCGCATAGGCATCGATCAGGATCATGCGCGCCTGGCGGCGAATGACACCTTCCAGGAGCTCGCGTAGCCGATTGTCGTGCGTTGCCAGGGTGAGGTATGGCATTACCTGCGCAGAGGAATCACGCAGCCACATGGCATCGATGTCGCCGGTGACGATATAGGTATCCGGCTTGCCTTCGTGGGTGCCGGGGAAGACGGTGGTGTCCAGTGTGTTGGGAAAGCAATTCTCGAAGATGGTGGCGAGCGGTACGTCCGGAATTTGCTTTTTTATTCGTTGGATGACGGTCTCGACGGATTCGCTGGTGAAATGCCGCGCCCCCACAGGTGGCCGCGCATGAGGCAGGTCCAGCGGCTTTGCTGTGGCCGCCCAGATGTCCGAGGTGAACGCCAGGGCAGCAGCTCCCTGGAGCCATGCCCGCCGGCTGATTACAACCATCGTTATTCCCCCCGTGCCTTGGTCATGGGTCTGCCGGGAGGCCGACCCGGTTCTGTTCGTATGTATGCCGAATCGATTTTTTCACATGTGTTCAGTCCGCATCCGATCTCGAACCTCAGCGGCTGAAAGCCGTCTGTGAATTTGCCTGTCCCTGCAAACTGGCTCTGGGTGCCCCATACCCCGGATTTCCTGTCAATGTTCATGGCGTTGAGAGGAAATCCGGGGGTATGGGGCACCCAGGATCTGTGTTCAGGACAGAGACTTGGAAATGATGACACATACCTCAGGGGCTAAAGAGTGTGCGTGAGAACCCAATCCAAGTCACCGCGCTCATGCTTTGTATCAGGGCACGGCTTCAGCCGTGCCGCAATGGTTGGGCCTGATGAGGGCTTTAGCCCCTGGGCTACGTCTTCCCTCTTTGAAGGGCACAGGCTTCAGCCCGTACATAAAAGAAACAAAACGATGGGCTTCAGCCCCTGCAATGGCACATCCTGCACGAAATGCATCGCGCATCTATGATTCAGAAACCCTGTCAAAGCAGGACGGGTAGACCTAGTTGGCAGAGAAAAAAGCGCAGGGGCTAAAGGCCAGATGATTTTGCTCGGTTTAGGTACGGGCTGAAGAGTGTGCGTGAGAACGGGAAGAGAAACAGCAGGTCCCTCCACGGCAAGCCCCACGGCACGCCGGGGCAGGCGGGACAGGTCCACTTCGCCATCCCGGATTTCCTGTGGACCTTGGTGGCGTTAGCTGAACTCATGCGCTTTTCCTTAAAGAGAAAGGCGCACACGCGGCTTTGTCCAGTGCTGCGTGGCAGGAAATCAGGGCTTCGGCGGGTGGTGTCTAGATCGGCCATTTTAAAAACGCCAATTTGGATAGGTATGGAAGCGAATACCCATCGTGAGAGACGGCGGCAGAAAGAAGTTGGGGGACAGACCTCGAACCAAAAAAGAAGGGCCACGCTCGATCACTCCAGCGTGGCCTGAACAGGTAAACGGGACTCTGGGCTACTTTGAAAAGTTCCTCCGGCCCAGTAGGTTCTTCGATTTCCCTCCCTGGCTGACGTGCGTCTGGGATACTGCCTTGATGATGGACGCGGCGACCTGCGCCTGACCTGCTGTGCTGGTTCCCGTTCCTGTCAGGTTGAGCTGCGGTGTGACAGGAAAAGTTTCGTTGCCGGCGTTGTAGGCGTTGCTGTTGATCGTCAACTGCTCGCTTTTTACGCCTGTGGTCGTGGGCTGGAATTGCACATTCATCGAGCACGTGGTCAACGCAGTCAGGACCAGGTGGGCAGTACAGGTACTGCTCCCGAGAAGAGTGAATCCCTGGTTGCTCTTGGCCCCGCTGTAGTACGGGTTCGAAAGCGTCAGGTTCTGGTTACCGATATTGGCAACCGTTGCCGTCTGCGTCTGGCTGCTGGTGTGAGTCGCCTGGTTTCCGAACGCAAGGGTTCCACTATTCCCATTTAGATAAAGGAGGCTGTTGTCGCTTCCGTTGCCAATGTTGGAAATGATGAAGCTTTGCGTACCGGCCGAACTGACCAGGTCGCTGGGATTCATGAGCGAAGAACCATCAAAGCTCAACAGGTGGCTCGCTCCGGTTGAAGGCACTACCGTGATGGTGTTCGTGGCAGAGTCAAGAACATAGAGATTTTCCGCAGCATCAAAGGCCACGCCGGAAGGCTGGGTTGGTGCCGGCTCGCCGGTGATGGAAACCACCGTCGCATTGCCGCCATTTGCCGGGACCCTTACGGTCTCGCCAAGGCCCGTGGACACGTCCCCGCCATCGGCTACGATCAAGTCGCCGTTGATGCTGTCTACTGCCAGCGCCTGCGGGAAAATGATCGTTACTCCCGGAGTGGGCAGCTTAAAGGCCGAACCCTTGTAGGGCACCTCCACCACGTAACCTGGAGTGGTGCTGCCGGCATACATACCGTTCGGGCCAGCGTCTCCGATGTACAAGTCGCCCAGGAAATCGACCGTGAGCGAAGTCGGATGCTGCAACAGGTTCCCGGTGTTCAACACGTGAGGCGCGAGCCCTGTGGTCGTGGGTACTACGATCACCTCGGCCTGGTCGAAGTCGGCGATGAATAAGTCGCCCTCTGCATTGATGGCGACGGCCGACGGGGACTCAAGGGCAATATCTCCGGTAGATACCGCATGCAGCGAAGATCCGCCCAGACCGCCCGTGGAATAGACCTTACCGCCTTCCAGGTCTGCGATATAAACCGTCTGGTCAAAGCCAGATGCGGTGATTCCTTGAGGTTGTATCAAGCCCGTCGCCGTGATCTTTGCATCAAGCGGGTAGGTAACCTGTGCTGCTCCGAGGCCGGTCTCGTAAACCGCTGTGGAATCGAGGATGGTGGTCACGCCGGCGTTGACCGGACCCTTGACCTGGATCGCCGACGGACGCATGCCCGTATATTGCGGTGTTGCCTGGAAGGACTGATTGCAGGTATAGGGCGCAAGGGCCGTAGTGCTGCCGGAGAGGGTCTGATTCTTGCAGTTGCCGCTGTTGGTGGCAACCACGTCGGCCAGGGTGTTGTTGGTGCTGGTGCCCTGGTCGCCGACCGTCACCGCACGGAAGCCGGCGAGCGTGGCGGGCGCGTTGAACTCGAAATTAAACACAATCCCGGTTCCGTTTCCAGAGACGCTCGCACTGCCCATATCGACAGGATTGCTAAAGTTAAGCTGGGTCACGCTGCCAGAGGTGCTGCCAAAGAAACCGAAACTCACTCCCGCCAGGTCGAGGTTACCACTCGGGTCTAACGCGATGCTGGTGCTGTTTTGCAGATTTGACGTGGGAATGATGTATGGGGTCGATGGAGAGCTCGCGGGAATCTCCAAAACATCCAGCGCCGAATTGCGCCCCACACCGACCGTTGCCAGGATAAAAAGATCTCCTGCGCCGTCGAGTGCCAACCCTGCGGGCTGGCTGATGCTAAAGGATCCAACGCTCACAGACTGCGCTGTTCCACCGGTCGCGGCCACTTTATAAACGCCACCGCTGCCCGCTGCGCTGTTCACGAAATACAGGTTTCCTGATCCATCTCTGGCTAACGCGGATGGGGTAAAACCGGTGAGGCCGGTGGCTACGTTCTTTGGCGTGCTGCTGCCGGCCACGATGGAGTAGAGAGCGCCCGTACCGAACACGCCGGCATCGCCGATGAACAAGGTATTAGCGCTGTCGACGGTCATCGCCAAGGGTGTAAGGAAGAACCCTCCGCGAAAAATCTGCTTGACCGTGGTGCCCAGGCTCCCATTGCTGGTTGCCATTACTTCGATAATCCGCGAGGTGATTCCCAGTCCAGGAGTATCGGCGATGTAAAGATCCCCGGCAGCATCGACCGCGAGACCCTGCGGCGAAGCCAGCGTGTAGCCCGGTGTACTCACCTGCGACCCGTTCACCTGGCTCGGCAAATTGGGAATAAACTGCAGCACGCGGTTATTGTTGGTATCGGAAACATAGACGGTGCCGTTTGGCGCGACTGCCACTTGTGGTGGATTAAAGTTACCCGTCCCGATAGTCTGTTGTGCGTCCGCCACGACAGCCGGAACCGCGGCAAAGGCGTGAGAGGTACAAAACAAGGCAGCGACTGCGGGGAGGCAGGAAATCTCCCGCCTCCATTGACTCGTTTTCGATTTCATAAAAACATTCTTCTTCGACGACATGTAAAACTCCTTTTGCAACCTGAGGAGAGAGACCCTAGTGTTTGCATAACCTTAGATCGCAAATGAACCCATCACCCGACGAATTAAGTTTTTTTTGGGAAAGATCGTGGCTATTGTGCGACATTCTCAAGCTACATGCACCGCTGCTACGAAGACCAGAGAATAACTGGTACTTCGGCTATCATAAGTGACACAGTCTTGATTACTAAATTAATTTTCCTTTTGATAATCCACGAATCCAAAGGGAAAGAGAACAGCGCAGACGAGAAACGTACCACGAAAGGTGTAAGGAAGGACTACCTGCTGGAGAGTCTGTTACGGCGAATGGTCACCTGATGTTATGGTGACGACTGGTGAGCAATGACTCTTCCATCCTGGCCGCTCGCGTCCGAATGATGGAGGCATGCTCATTCGTTTTCAGCCGCTTCGTGCGTACTCCTTCACCCGTGTCATCAAAAGTGCGCCGCGCACACCGCACTCATTTGTCGCTATTCAGGCTTGTTGGCTCGGACGATTTGTCCGCTTCCAGTGGGTCGTCCTATGCGTCGATGACCCGCGCGCCCTGGGGACCGGCGACAACCGCGACTGAAGCTAGCCCGAGAAAAAGCCCGTGCTCGACCACCCCGGTGATGCTTTTGATGGCGTGGGCTACGGCAGGCGGATCCAGAATTTCTCCGTAGTGGCAGTCGAAGATGTAGTTGCCCTCGTCGGTGATGTATGGCGAGCCGTCGTGCCCGGAACGCAACACCGGATTCGCCCCCATCTTCTCTAGCTGTCTCTTGACCGGCGAGGCAGCGAAGGGGATCACCTCAACCGGCAGTGGAAAGCGGCCAAGCCGCTGGACGATTTTATGCTCATCGGCCACGATCACCAGGCGGTGCGAAGAAGTGGCCACGATTTTTTCGTGCAGCAGCGCGCCTCCGCCGCCCTTGATCAATGCCAGGCCTGCAGCGACTTCATCGGCGCCGTCGATAGTCACGTCGGTGTACCCGACTTCATCGAAGCTGGTGAGGGGAATGTTCAGCGAGCGCGCTAGCTCGCCACTGGCCCGCGAGGTGGGGATGCCGCGGATCTTCAATCCGTCGCGGACCTGTTCCCCGAGAAACTGGATCGCAAAGGTTGCGGTCGATCCGGTGCCCAGCCCGACGACCATTCCATCCTTGACGTATTCCAGGCTCTTGCGAGCCGCAGCAGCCTTCTCAGTATCGGTCAGGGTCATGACGCACGCAGTGCCCTAGAATACATCAGGCGGGTGAAGCCGCTCATCAACAGGTTAATGCCGACAATCGTACCCAACGCCCACACCGCGCTGGCCGGCCAGCTCTTCCAAATCATGACTGCCAGGATCAGGGTCACGATGCCGTCAAACAGAAGCCACCCGGAACCGGGAGCACTCCTGAGTTGAAAATAGGTGACGATGTGAAAAATGCCTTCCACGAAAAACAGAACAGCTAAAGCCAGCGTGAGCGAGACCAGGCTGAGCTTGGGGTGCATCAGCAGGTAAACGCCGGCAATCAGATAGGCGCAGCCTACCAGCAAACGCCAGAGGAACCCTCCGGTGGTGCGCGCGGCAAAGGTGCCCGCCAAATGGATGACGCCTGCGATAATGACCAGCACGGCGACGGCGATGGCAATCGCGACGCCCGCCTCGAAGGGCAAAGCCAACGCAAAGAACCCGACAATAATCAGCAGAATGGCCCACCAGGTTGGAAATGAAGCGCCGCTTGCTAATACGCTGCTTGGCGATGTGACCATGGTCTCAGCTCCTTAATGATTCAATAACGCCGCCACCAGCATAAGCTTTCTAGCCGGTCGCGGATACTAATTCAAGCGCCATCAGCAAGGTGGTCGATTCTATACCGGCCGCCCACCGCGTCACCGCCGGCTGCATCCCTGGCCTGCCGGGCATCTGGTTTGGTGGCAAGGAACGCCTCGGCATGATTTCAGCATGATACCGGGTAACGGCACGCGATATCCTGATTTTGATGTGCCGCCCGCCACTTGGGCGGCAAACACCGCAAAATCTACCCTAAAGGAGATCCATGTCGACCGATTTGCGCAGTTTTCTCACGCTCCCTTATGAAGCGCTCGAAGAATTGAACCTGAAGGCTAAAGAGCAGCGGAAGAATCGTGTTCCCGAGGACAAGATCCGGGAGGAACGGATCAAGTACCTCACCGACGAGAAAGGCATCAAGGCCGTCACCGTTCTTTTCAGCGACCTGGAAGGCCGCCTGCACATGCTGGACTACGACAAGAAATTCATCATCAAGAGCTGGGACAACCTGACCTTTGACGGCTCTTCGATCCGTGGATTCGCCGCTCAGCGGGAAAGCGACCTGCGGCTGGGCATTGATTGGAGCGCGTTTTACTGGGTCCCGGCCGACTTTTTCGGAGCCGGCAAGGTAATCGTGTTCGGCGACGTCACCGACAGGACCGGAGCGGTCTACCCCGCCGATATTCGCAGCGTGCTCAAATCCTTTGCCCTTGAACAGCACGAGAAGCACGGTTATACGCTCAACGCCGCCAACGAAATTGAAGGGTTCCTTTTTGAGGGTGTCGACGCCGAGAGGCGGTACCCCGAAACCGGCAAGTTCGAGTATGTCAATACCGGTGGGTACTATCACTCGCTTCCTGGCGACCCGCTGCGCACCTTTATCGACACCACGGCCGAGGTGCAGCGCGCAATGGGCTTCGAGAATGAGAAGGACCACCCGGAGGTCGCGCCCTCACAGTTTGAAATCAACTATGGCTACGGCGAGGTAGTCGCCGCCGCGGATCAGATCCAGCTCTACAAACTCATCTGCCGCCAGGTAGCAACCGGCATGGGCTGCTCCGTCTCCTTTCTGCCCAAACCGGTGATCGGAGTCAATGGCAACGGCATGCATACCAACGTCTCCATCAGCCAGGAGGGCAAGAATCTCTTCTGGGATCCCTCCGGGGAAGAAAAACTGAGCCCCATGGCCTGGTCGTTCATCGATCGCATTCTCTCCAGCGCGAACGATATTTGCCTGCTGCTGAACGCCAGCGTGAATGCCTATCGCCGGCTCGATCCGCACTTTGAAGCGCCGAATCAGATTAAGGCGTCCCCTATCGACCGCGGGTCCATGGTGCGGGTGCCTATCGGCAACGAGAAAAGTTCGCGGGTCGAAGTGCGGTCGGTCGGTCCGGACGCCAATCCCTACATGGCGCTCTACTCCATCTTCCGGACCGGTATCGAAGGCGATATTTCCAAGATCAAGGACCTGCGCCAAGCCAAGCGCTACCTGCCGGACAACGTGTACACAGCGATCGACGATTTCCGGAAATCAAAGTGGGCCACGACCCTTCTCGGCGCGGACGTCAAGGCCCGTTACGCGGATCTCAAGGAGGCCTCGGCGGATCGCTGTCCGCGGCTGCTCGGTAGCCTGATCAAGGTTCCTGAGATTCAGTTCCATCACGATGTCTACAACCAGTTCCTATGGAACCAGTTCTGAGCTGGGACCATCCGCGAGAGGTTGCGGATGGTCTATGGAACGGCGCAGCGTAAGAAGCCGTGCCCTTCGTCGTGGGATTGCGGCGCGGCGGATGCCGTGCCACTCGGCACGGGATGTGGTTTAACAGGCGCTGTATTCTTCGCTACACTGGTTCGGGACCGGGGGGAAAGCCATCAAGCTGCTAGGCATCGATGTCGGCACAGGAGGAACGCGCGCCCTCTTGATCGACGAATCAGGCGTGGTCGTCGCTTCCGCTATCTACGAACATGAACCCTTCGCATCCCCGCGAAGCGGGTGGGCGGAGCAGGATCCGCACGACTGGTGGAAGGCCTGTCAAGGCGCCGTCCGTAAGCTGCTCGCAGATTCCTCGATCGCTGCCTCGGAGATTGCTTGCATCGGCCTTAGCGGGCAAATGCACGGCGCTGTACTTCTGGATCGGAACCAGGAGGTCCTTCGGCCCGCGCTCATCTGGTGCGATCAGCGCACCGCGGCGGAGTGCCGCTATCTCAACGACACCATCGGGCAACGACGCGTGGTTGAGCTGACTTCCAATCCCGCGCTTACCAACTTCACGCTGACCAAACTTCTCTGGGTGCGCACCAACGAGCCCGGTATTTGGCGGAGATTCCACAGCTTTCTGCTGCCCAAAGACTACGTTCGCCTTTGTCTCACCGGAGTGCGCGCCATTGACGTGGCTGACGCCTCGGGCACACTGCTGCTCGATGTGGCGCATCGTCGCTGGTCCGATGCCATGCTGGATGCGGTCGGGCTCAGCCCTGACTGCCTGCCTGCTCTCTATGAATCGCAGCAGGTCGTAGGCCAGATCACGCAGGCCGCCGCCGCGGCTACGGGACTGAAGGCCGGTACTCCGGTGGTTGCGGGCGCGGGCGATCAGGCTGCGGGGGCAACCGGAATGGGCATCGTCCGGCCCGGCGACGTGAGCGCGACCATCGGCACATCGGGGGTTGTTTTCGCCGCCTCCGATGCCCCGGTCACCGATCCTTTAGGACGGCTGCATACCTTCTGCCATGCGATCCCCGGTCGCTGGCATGTGATGGGAGTGACCCAGGCGGCCGGCCTTTCGCTGCGTTGGTTTCGCGACAACTTCGGGGTACTTACGGAGTCTTACGATCAGTTGAGCGCAGAGGCAGCGCAGGTTCCTCCCGGCGCGGGAGGAGTTCTGTGGGCTCCGTATCTCATGGGAGAGCGGACGCCCCACCTGGATCCCGACGCCCGTGCCGCATTACTGGGTTTGGCTGCCGACCACACCCGCGGGCACATAGTCCGGGCGATCCTCGAGGGCGTCGCCTTCAGCCTCAAAGACACGCTGACCATCTTCAAGCAGCTTGGCATTCCAGTGAAGGCCATTCGCGTGGGCGGAGGCGGTGCGCGCTCGCCTCTTTGGCGGCAGATTCAGGCCGATGTATATGGGCAGACGGTCGAGACCGTGCGGGCGGAAGAAGGCGCCGCCTACGGGGCTGCGCTCCTGGCCGGCGTCGGTGCGGGCGTCTGGTCTTCTGTGGATGCTGCCTGCGACGCAGTGGTGCATGTTGCCAAGCGGACGGCGGTCAATCCGGAGACGGTACTCGTCATGGAGGAGAGCTACGCCAAATACCGCCGCGTTTATCCTGCTTTACAGGAAATCTTCCCCACCCAGCCCACCTGAGGGCCGAAGCACGGGCCGAAACGAATCGCTGCCGGTAGTGAGATCTCTATGCGTAACGAGTGACGGGTGCCCCATATCTGCCCGGTTTTGGCAGATGTGGGATTCAACGGCTGTCCACCGATCACTCGCTACCAGCAACCGATCTTGTCCATGGCCATCTACGCCCTGCACAGTCACAGGTTGAGGTTTGTGGAATCCCACATCTGCCAAAACCGGGCAGATATGGGGCACCCGGGCTTTGTCGCAGACCGGGCACTGAGAAATCCAGGCTAAGCGGTTTAACAATTGTGTAGATCGAAGCAAAGGACCTTTTCGTGGTTTTCTCCCAAAGAAAACCGCCCCTCGCGGCCTTTTGTCGGGCCACAGTAATTGTTAATCCGCTCTAAGCGGCCGATCTTCCCAGAAAGGCTCTGTTCCCTTTTGTGGTACCCGGCGCATTGGTTGAATGGCTTAAACTTAGAGGGTGACTCTGATTCCAGATGTGGCGATATCGACAGCGTGCCGCCAACGAGGGGTGATCACGCCTTAATGGAACCCACCCTGGTTGCCACACCTGCTAAGACGACGTCCCTTAACGACACCGTGTTGACCCGCAGAAATTTCCTCTGGGCGGCTGCCGGCTCTGCTGCCGGGCTGGCTTTCTATGCCGGTGAAATCGCACGCCACGAACTCGAAATCGTCTACGTGACGATCAAGCTCCCCAGGCTACCGGATGCGTTCGTCGGCATGAAGGTCGTGCAAATCAGCGATTTTCATTTAGAGGAGTACACCGAAGCGACCTTTTTAGAGGCCGTCGTCCGTAAGGTGAACGCGCTCGCACCCGAGCTGGTGGTGCTGACCGGAGATTTCGTTAGCTCGAAGCCGCTTCCACGGCATTTTGCGACCACGCTCAGCTACCATTGCGCCCAAATTCTTGGCCGCATCGAATGCCCACTGCGCTTCGCAATTTTGGGCAACCACGACGTCCTGGTCGGGTCGCATGCAGTCACCGATGCGCTGCAAACGCACGCCCTCCCCGTGCTAGCCGATAGTTCGGTACCCCTGGAGCGCAACGGCCAGCGCATCTGGCTCACCGGACTCAAGGATGCTCTACTGCAGAAGCCGGATTTGGATGCCGCACTCAGGACCGGCGGAAGACCTGGCCACGAACCGGTCATCCTGTTGTCGCACGAACCTGACTTCGCGGACCATGCCGTCGGTCGCCAAGTGGATCTTATACTTTCGGGTCACACCCACGGAGGCCAGATTCTTCTTCCCTTCCTACCGCCGCTGTTTCTCCCGGACATGGGGACCAAGTACGTGCATGGACTTTTCAGGTTGCGCGACGGGATGCAGCTCTACGTCAATCGAGGGATTGGTGCAGTCAATCTGCCGTTTCGCTTTCGCTGCCCGCCGGAAATCACGGTGATCACGCTCAGCCAAGGCTGATGTCGAGACATTCGCCGTCTGAAATCCAGACGCAAACGAGCACAGACAGAGTTGTAGAACTTAGGGCACTCTTTCGTCTACTCTTCGGCTCTGGTACTTCGCTTACCTGGGTAATGGAGTTGGAGAAGGATGAGCCAAACGAACCCAAAAAACTAACCATTTCGGAACCATTACGGTACCGTTCTGGGAAGCCGACGCGTGTTACCCGACCAAAGTTGTACATCAGCGATGTGAATACGCGGCTTGTTCCCGCTACACTCAGTAACTGAAAGGGGAACAACCATGGGCATCCAAGTATTTCCAAATTTAGCGGGGCAATCGATGAGGCCGGAGCTGCGCATTGTGCGCAGAGCGGAGTCCATAGTTTCCCTGAACGTCGCGGATGTTTGCACTGATAATCCGGAGCAGCTTTATTACGAAGACAAATTGGGATGTGCGCGCGGCATAGTGTTTGCCATCGCTTTCCAGGTAGCATTGGTCGGCGTTGCGGTTCTGTGCTGGAAACTCTTAGTGCACTAGAGAAGGGTTGAGCGAAGAACTGCATTCGTAGCGCGCGAAGCAACACGGCTTTTCACTACCGCAGCATCGGCCCTCCCCCCAGATTGCTCCCCCGGTATTGCAAGAACCTCTCTCCCGAACTTGTGTAGAGTTTCCGTCTACCCCGGCGAAAGCTTTCCCCCTAAAATCGTCGCTCCATGCCAGGCCAAGCCAAGACTGTGCTGAGAAATCATGCCACATTGCCTGTAGTGGCTCTAGCCTGGATTTCTCACAGACCTGCCTTTCTCTACCCGTAACAAGTGAAGGGTGCCCCATATCTGCCCGGTTTTGGCAGATGTGGGATTCCACGGACCTCAACCGCCGACTGTGCAGGGTGTAGAAGATCATGGACCTCGGGATCCGTTGTTTATGCCGGGAAGCGGAAGTTCAAATTGCCTTTTCCATCACTTCGGCGTCCACTTTTCCGGCGTAGTATTTCGCGATTTTTCCCGTGGTGACAAACCCGAGGTTGCGATAGAACTGGAGCGCGGCTGCATTATTCTGCGCCACCTCCAGGCTTATCGCTCCGGCGCCTTCCTGCTTCATCTGTTCTTCGACGGTTTGCATCAGCAGCTTGCCAACGCCGCGGCGACGCTCGGCAGGGTCCACATCAAGAGTCACGATGTGCCCCGTGGGGAGCGCGTTGCGGTTGGAGCGCTCAACAAGGACAAAGCCGGCCAGCTTGCTCTCGTGCTGCTCGGCGATCCAGCATGAACATCTGGGATGGGTCAGAAAATATTGCAGCTCTGCTTTGGAGTACGCAATTTCGTCTGGAAAACAGACATGATCCAACCGGTACAACGCCGCCAGGTCACGCGGTTGAAAACTGCGCAGCCGAGTCATGACCTGATGGCTTTAGGGATTTCGGGCAACGGTTACCTTTGACGTGGTTTTTTGCGGCTCTAGAACGACTCCGTTATAGGAGGTTGCGGCCAACAGGCGCCCGTTCATCGAGCGCACATGACGCACCTTCCAGCCAGGATCCCAAAACTTCCAGGTCCGGTCCGCGGGATCCACGGCCAGCACCCAACTGGAAGACCACGACGTTAAGACGATCCGCTTCAGATCTGAGTCGTAGCTCAGGCCGCTGATGTCTGAGATGGGAAGGGTTGATAGCTCGGTCCAGTTCTGACCGCGATCTTCACTGTAGAAGACACCTTCCCGGCCGCCCAGCCATATGCTTCCGTTTCCAGCCATCGCTATGGATTGCAGCCAAGTCAGTTTGTGGGGCATGGCTAACGGCTGCCAATTTTTTCCGCCGTCCTCGGACCAGGCGAGCGCGGTCCGCTGCGCTGCCACCACCAGGGGTCCCGAAGCAGCGACCGCACGGTACTCTGTCTTACCGAGTACCGGCCCACCAACCCAGGTGGCGCCCTGATTGGCGCTTGCGTAAACTCCATTTGCGGTTGCGGCGTACCAGACGCTTCCAGCAGCGTCGACGTCACTCACCCGCTCGTCGAGCTGACCGCCTGGCACCATCACGGTTGTTTCTACCTTGGTGCGCTTGCCCTTGTGGACTACGTAAGAAGTCTTTGTTGTTGGCTTGACGATCTTTCCGTCTGGCTGCCAGTTGGCGCCATCCCAACGAAAGATACCGGCGTTGGTTCCGGCCAGGATGACGCCGTCCGCAGACTGCGACATATCAAAGACATCGCGTCCCTGAAGCCCGTTGCTCTGTTGGGTCCAGGTGACGCCATCATCGTGGGAGACAAACACGCCGCCATAGGTCTTATCGTTGACTACCCCGGCCAGTATGGTTTGCGGGGTCTTCGCATCGATCAACAGACTCGCAACCTGGCGCTGCGAAAAGCCGGTATTGGAGGCCTTGAAGGTTGCCGCTGCGTCCTCACTCTCCAGCACCCCGCTTCTGTCAGTTGCCAACAATACGTGCTGCGGATTCTTGGGATCGACAAAGACGTCGTTGACAATGACTTCCGGGGCGGTCATCCGTTTCCAGGTAGTTCCGCCGTCGAGGGTCTTATACAAACCTTCGGTGGTGCCCGCATAGACGGTGTTTCGATTGGTTGGATCCAGCATCAAGACCCGGGTTCTGCGCGCGGTCATGGGGATGCCCTGAATTTTGTGATAGAGCTCGCCGGCGCTGTCACTGCGGTAGATGCCGGAACAGGCGCTCGTATAAACCACACTGGGAACGACGGGATCGATGATGATCGAGAACACATCCGAGTCGTCGATCAGCCCCTGCTTGATGTTGTGCCAGTTGGCGCCGCCATCGGTTGTCTTCCAGGGGAGGTGCCAGGTGCCCGCATAGATTGTCCGCGGATCCTTGGGATCGATGGCAATGGACTCCACTTCATGGAGGTCCATGCTGCCTTGGGGCGTGATCTGGTTCCAATGCACGCCGCTGTCTTCGCTGCGGAATACACCCTTCAAGGTGCCCGCGATAAAGATCTTGGCATCGGACGGCGCCTGGCTGAGTGCGCGAATTGATTGCCCCTTCATGCCTTCGACCGCGGTCCAACTCTTACCGGCGTCGTGGCTGATGAAGAGACCGCCGTCCGGATGATCCACTACCCAGGTGCCAACCAGCAGAGTCTTAGAATCGGACTCGTCCACCAGGATGTTATCCACCAGTAGATCGTCGGTCTTGGCCAACTTAGCCAGCCGCTGCCAGCTCGCGCCACCGTCGTCGCTTTGGTAGATCCAGCTGTTGGTAGTTCCCAGGTAAAGATGCTTTGGATTGGTAGGGTCAGCGGCAAAGCTTCGCCCGTCCCCGCCATCGGGTCCCACGGGAGCCCACGAAGCAGACTGCGCCAGGGTTGGTTGATTAGGAAATAGCGCGACCAGGAGGAAAGCCGAGGAGAGAGTACGCCCGATAAATGTAGTCATTGGTTTCTATTTTGTGTGCCTGAGATGCGGAAGAGCTCGACTAGATTATCCGCATTTAACCGTGCATCGGCGAGAGGGGCAGGGTCAAGCACAAATAGAAAGGGTGGCCATTACTAATTGGCCACCCTTTCCGGTTTAGCTACCCCGGGCTTACTGCGCCGGAGGAGCTGCCTTTCTCCTGCGGTGGGCACGGGCAGGTGCGGTTCTTGCTTGAACCTTTACCGTGCTTTCGTCCACTGCTGTGGTGCCTTGTACGTCGCTGTCGAAGGTTGCGCCGGCAGGTACAAGGTAATTCTCCACTTCCTTGTTACCTTGGGTTCCGGTGCGTACCGAGATCCGGGAAGGATCAATGCCCTTCTCCTTCACCAGGTAGTCCTTCGTGTTGACAGCGCGTTGTGCAGCCAGCGTGTCGGCCTTCTTCTCAGTGGAAGCCGCCTCGCCAACCAGCACGGCGCTGGCATCGGTCTGCTGTTGCAGGTTCAGAGCGACGTCATCGAGGCAAGCCTTAGCCTCGTTGTCGACCCGAGCCGGGCGCCTCTTATCCCGATCGAAGTTGATCGAGCAAAGCGTCTTGGTCTTCGGGGCCGGCGGCGGCGGCGGCGCTTCGACACTCACGTTCGTGGTCGATGTCGCCGTTTGACCCTTGTCGTCCTGCACGGTGCAAGTGACGGTGATAGTGCCGGCAGGTGCTCCTGTGGTGCTCAGCGTAGCGGTATTGCCACTGCCGCTGATCTGGCCGGCGGACGCGCTGTACGAATAAGTCAGCGGCCGATTCTGCGGGCTCACCCCCTGAGAGGTAATTGTTGATGTGCCGCCAGGCTGCACCGTGGTTGGATTAGCCGAGCAGCTGAGGGTCGGAGGCTCGTACTGTTTGATGGTGAAGTTCGCCGTGCAATCCGCGAACTGGCCAACCTTCTGCCCTTCGGAAACGTGGCCGGTAACGGTGTAGTTACCGGGCGCGAGACCAGTGGTGTCTACGGCGCCGGTGGTGTTGTCGCCGGTGACCTTGACGCCCTCGCCGCCCGTCCAGCTATAGGTTGCTGTCTTCTTCGGGTTCAGATTCGTCGCCGTGCCGGTGACCGTGACTGGGTCGCCGGGAAATGCCGGGGACGGAGACGCGGTGCAGGAATAGGCCACAGGAGGCGGCGGAACGATGCTGCCCATGTGATAGATCAAGCCGGTGCTCAGGCGCGCAACTTTCAGGTTCGCCCGGCCGCCGGTCGGATATGGCGGTTGGGGGCCGAAGTTGGCATGGAAGTACTCATAGTCTGCCTGAAACAGGCGCAACCCGAGGTGGCCGCCCAGAAACGGCAAAGCGTAATCCATTCCGCCGCCGACTGTCAGGGCAGGGCCATAGGTGTAAGGCTGGTGGTAGGGGCCACCCAACCTGACAAACCCGGCGTCTGCATGGACAAACGGAGTAATTTCCGCAGTCGGGTAACGGAAGATCATACCAAGCTGTCCGGTAGAGGCTCCGTCATTGTTTCCGTCGGGATGATTGGCATATTCGAGCTGCCCACCCACGTAACGGTTGAAGAAATAGCTGACGCTCCCGATTGCGCCGTAGTTGATGGACGAATAGGAAACCGGGCCACTGACGCCAATGTTGGCGCCCGACGGAATCGTAACCGAGCCATGCGGCGCGAGGTACGAGTAACCCAGAAAAATGTCAATGCGTGAAGCTGGCGAGTCCGCAGGAGCTGCCGGCTTTGGGGCTGTACTGGTCGAATTCTGCGCTAGGAGACTCACCGAACCGAGTCCCACAGCACTGGCTACAAGTAGAATTCGGCCCAGTGAAGTCAAGGGGCGAGAGTGCATGCGTCTATCCTCCGCAACCACTGGAAAGTCATACAAAAACCTGGAAGTCTTTCAACAAGGCCATCGAGCCAAAATGGGACGGGCTCGAGTCAAAATCAATTTCGCATCACGGAAATCCAGACCGTTAGGATGCAAAACAGTCACATCCGGTAATCTACAGCATATTTCTAATCTCGACTAGCCTTAATTCTCAACATCTTAACGGTGGGATTGCGCAGGGAGTAAGAGCTTGGTTACCTCTTTAGTCAACAAGCCATCTCCGCCCACACGTAAAAAGAACCGCCCAGCAAAGTTATTACAATTGCACAATTATTGGAAGTTTAATGCGCGTTTTGCGGTTCCCCGTTCGCGCAGAATTTTTTCTTGCAGCAGTGTGATCGCATAGATCAACTGTTCCGGCCGTGGCGGACAGCCCGGTACATATACGTCTACGGGGATAATCTGGTTCACTCCCTGGACCAGCGCATAGTTATTAAACACTCCACCGGAAGTGGCGCAAGCACCCATCGAGATCACCCATTTCGGCTCCGGCATCTGCTCGTAAAGCCGGCGAATGACCGGAGCCATTTTTTGCGATACTCTCCCCGCGATCACCATCAGGTCAGATTGCCGGGGGGACGGCCGGAAGACCTCTGCGCCGAAACGCGCCACGTCGAATCGAGCTCCGCCCATCGACATCATTTCGATCGCGCAGCAGGCCAAGCCAAACGTCATTGGCCACACCGAACTCTTGCGAATCCAGTTGACCGCAAAATCCAGAGAGGTCATAACCACCCCCTCAGGTTGCTCGTAACCGAAATTTACTTCGCGGACCTTCTCCTGATTCTTTGCGCTCGATTCCAAAGAACCGAAGAGATAGCGGTCTGTGCCTGTTGCGCTCATAGTTACACTATAAGGCATTCACT
>CAVQWB010000028.1:0-24843 GCA_963717225.1 uncultured Acidobacteriaceae bacterium
GGCGTAGCAATGTCCAATGCCTTCGACCCCGTCATCGGTACGGATTTTTACCAGGCTGTAATCCCGTGAGGTTACCTTGCGACGCGCAAAGGCAGTCGCCTGCCGCAGCGGAATATGGACGGTACGCGCCTCGACCGAGACGACCTTGGCCATTATTTTCCCTTTCGTGTTACATCCCCTTGAGCAGTTTGATTAACCGCGCGAAGCCTTGCTCACGCGCAGCCTTGTTTCCAGGGATGGTGTTGGTGGGGTCTTCGCCGGCGCGCATGAAGCCGTGGCCAGCGCCGTCGTAGGTGACCGGCTCGTAGGTTTTGCCGGCGGCCTTCATGGCCGCGGCGGTGACCGGAACGGTGGCGTCAATGCGAGCGTCGTTGCCGGCGTAGAAACCATAAACCGGCGCGGTAATGGTGGTCACGTCCGCGGGGCCGGGACCGTAAAACACGAAAGCTGCGGAAAGGCCTTTGCGATGGGTAGCGAAGGCGAAGGACTTGCCTCCGCCCCAGCAGAAACCGGTGACGGCGATTTTGCCGTTGGCTGCGGGGAGGTGTTTGCCGTAGTCGGCTGCCGCGTCGAGATCGGCGTTGATGACGTCTGGATTCAGGCCGGAGACGGCTTTAATGGTTGCGTCCTGGCTAGCGAATTCACTGGAGCCACCGCCGTTGGGCCCGAAGCCGGAGAGCAGGTCGGGCGCAATTACGATGAAGCCCTGGGCGGCGAGTTCGTCGGCCATTTCCTTGGCCCAGTCACTGAGGCCGAAGATCTCGTGGATGAGAATGACGACCGGAGCTTTGGTTTTCACTTCGGGATAGACCACGAAGGCCTGGACGGTGCGATCTCCGTGCTTGAGAGCCACGTACTCGTGATGGCGGGGAGATGCATCGAGGCGGGCTTTTGCCCAGTCTTGCGCGTGGATAGGAGCGGTCACCAGGGAAAGAAGCAGGACTGCGACGGTGAGCCGAAGGGTATTCGACATCGCGAACTTCATGGGGAGGAGTTTAGTCATTGAGGCGTGGAGGCTGCAAGGGTTGGTTGTTCGGTGGGGTGGGAGGGAAACGAACTCCACCCAGAACTTCTGCTTGCAACGGGCACAACGAATCTTAACGGTATATCTTTAGAAACCCAAAACCTCCGGGCGGAACGCGGTGGAATCCCACATCTCGCGAAAAACGAGCGAGATACCCCGAATTTCCTGCACGCTGCACTGGACAGGACTGCGTGTGCGCCTTTCTTTAAGGAAAGGCGCATGAAGTTCGCGGAACCCACCAAGCTTCACAGGAAATCGGGGATGTGGGGCACCCGTCATTTGTTGCAGGTTTAAGGGGTTGAGTAAGAGCATTGGTGGGGCTTCGCCGTTTGATTTAGAAGCGGTAGCGTTGACGCTTGCGGTGAGGCGTGTTTCGATGAAAATTGGTGATAGGCAAAGCTGTACTTCCAGTGGACGCGATTCTGCCGGAGATGATCGCGTCTCTCAAGCGCTCTCCTAACCTTGTGATTGAAGCGCCGCCTGGCGCGGGTAAGACGACCCGTGTGCCCCCTGCACTGCTGGATATCGTCAGCAGTGAAGTCGTTGTACTGGAACCGCGCCGGATTGCTGCCCGCCTCGCGGCTCGGCGTGTGGCCTGGGAGATGGGCGAACAGGTTGGCCAGACGATTGGCTACCAGGTGCGGTTTGAAGAGGCGATCAGCGCACGTACTAGAGTGCGTTTTGTCACGGAAGGAGTGTTGACCCGGCGGCTGCTCTCCGATCCAATGCTCAAGGGCGTTGCGGCCGTGGTGCTGGACGAGTTC
The DNA here is from genome assembly GCA_963717225.1 of uncultured Acidobacteriaceae bacterium. Lineage (GTDB taxonomy): Bacteria > Acidobacteriota > Terriglobia > Terriglobales > Acidobacteriaceae > PALSA-350. The sequence goes on from CAVQWB010000028.1 coordinate 1,789, forward strand.
CATGAACGCCACCTGGAGAGCGATCTTGCGCTGGCGTTGCTCAAGCGCCTGCAATGGACGCGGCCCGATCTACGGATCATCGTCATGTCGGCAACGCTTGATACCGACCAAGTCGCGCAATACCTTGGCGGCTGTCCGATCTTGCGGTCAGAGGGGCAACTATTCGAGGTTTCGATCCGGCATCTGCCGTACTCCCCTAAAACCCTGGAAGCACAGTTAACGGATGCGCTTGAACTGCTGATCGCCGAGGAACCCTCTGGCGATGTGCTGGCTTTCTTGCCTGGAGCCGCGGAGATTCGGCGCGCAATGCGCGAGAGCCAGGCGGTCGCGCGCCGGGTTGGTTTGCTGGTACTGCCCTTGCATGGCGACCTTTCACCTGCGGAACAGGATCGTGCGATTACGCCGGCGCAACAACGAAAGGTCATCCTGGCTACGAACGTCGCGGAAAGCTCAGTGACGGTCGAGGGTGTAAACGCGGTGATCGATAGCGGATTGGCGCGCATTGCAACCTATTCCCAGTGGACCGGCCTGCCGACACTGCATGTGGCGAGGGTGAGCAAGGCATCGGCAAAACAGCGAGCGGGACGAGCGGGACGTACCATGCCAGGCCGGGTGCTGCGTCTCTACGGCATGGAGGATTATCAGCGCCGGCCGGAACACGATGCGCCCGAGATCGCGCGGAGCGATCTCTCCCAGCTTTGCCTTGCTCTGCGAGCGATGCGGATCGATGACCTCCAGTGGCTGGATGCTCCTCCTGAGGCAGCGGTCGAAAGCGCGGAGGCGCTGCTCGATCGCCTGGGCGCGACGGACGAGCGGGTTCATCAATTGGCGCGGTATCCGCTGCACCCGCGGCTGTCGCGCATTCTGATGGCGGCCATGGAGCGGGGTGTGGGTGAGGACGGCTGTATCGCTGCGGCACTGCTCGGGTCGGGCGCTCGCGCGGAGAAAAATGACCTGCTGGCAGCCATCGACTCGGACCAAGATTACCGAAAAGATCAGGATTACCGAACCCGGCAGCAGGTTGAGCAGCTGCGCAGGATTGCACGTCCTGCCAGGCAAGCGGAACACAACGACGACGCATTGTTGATGTCGGTGCTGGCGGGGTTTCCCGATCGCGTGGCGCGGCGGCGCGCAGGCAACCAAGTGCTGCTTTCGACGGGCGGCTCGGCGGAGGTGGCAGGCGACCCTCCGCAATATGAATTCATGGTGGCGGTTGATGCCGAGGATCGCAAGGATAAGCCGCTGCCGTTGATTCGTCTGACGGCACGTATCGAGCCGGAGTGGTTGATCGAGCTTTTTCCGGATCAGGTGCGGGAGAAATCCGCCGTCGAGTGGAACCGCCTGGGCGAGCGGGTGGAAGCAGTGAGTGCGCTGCTGTATGACGAGCTCGTGATCCAGGAGTCGCGAGGCGCAATTCCGAATGCGGAGGCCGCAGCCCAGTTGCTGGCACAGAAAGCGCTGGAAGCCGGCATCGATCGTTTCGTCGATCGAGAGACACTGGATGAATTCGTGGCGCGGGTTCAGTTCGCCGGCTTCGATCCACCCGACATTCCGCAGGCGCTGAAAGACTTGTGCCTGGGATTGCGAAGTTTCACGGAGTTGAAGAACGCGGCGAAGAACCTGGTGCCACTGCTGGAGCAAACGATGGTTGGGCGCAGGCTGGAGCCGATCGCTCCCACGCGCATTCGATTGCCAAATGGGCGGCAGACGAAAGTCCATTACGAGCCGGGCAAGCCGCCGTGGATTGCATCCCGGTTGCAGGACTTTTTCGGAATGCAGGAGACGCCGCGGATCGGGCCGGAGCAGACACCGGTGGTGGTCCACCTGCTGGCGCCCAATCAGCGGGCAGTACAAACTACTTCTGATCTGGCGGGATTTTGGGAGCGGCTGTATCCGCAAGTGCGGCGCGAGCTGATGCGACGCTATCCGCGACACTCGTGGCCGGAGCGGCCGTAAACCCACGATGAGGTTAGGTGTGCCGGGGCGGCGGTGGGAGCTTCACATGCAGCACATCTCTCAGGTAGTTGATATTCACGGCAAGATTATCGTGAATGCTGCCGGTGCCGTCTCCCGGCCGCGGCGCATCGAGATCGTAGACCACCCAGCCTTTGAATTTTCGCTCGCGTAGGAGCTTGAAAATGGCCGGGAAGTCGACGCCGCCGGCGCCGAGATTGTGATAAAGGCTGGCTTTGGCGTGTTCTGCCGGTGTTGGCGTTTTGGTATTCCCTCGATACCGGGCATACGTGTCTTTCAAATGCACTTCAGCGATGCGCGGAAAATAATCGCTGATGATCTGCGCTGCGTCCCCACCGCCCAGGGTCAAGTGTGCCGTGTCTGCGGTGAGATACACATATTTGGGATCGGTGAGCTCCATCACCCGGCGCATATCATGCTCCCTTTCCATGGGTCCCCAGATATGAGGATGGGGAGCGAGCCTAACCCCAACAGCTATGGTTTGCCTACCGATTTCGTTCAGCGTATGGGCGAGTGTCTTGAGCTGGTCGTCACTTGGGCCACCTTCCGGACGGCTGCCCATGTTGGTCTTCCAATGGTCGCAACCACACGGCGCGAGAAAATCGCGGGCAAAGCTCACCATCGCGGCAATGAGTTCGGTGTTCCCGTCAGCGCTTATCCAAGGGCTCTGTTGTGGGTTCTGCTGCGGGCTCTGTTGTGGTCCGGCGTTGGAGTGTGGTCGAGCGGGAGGTAAATCTCCTACGTCAATCAAGTTGATCCCGGCCGCTTCGCACATTTGTTTGAGTGCCAGCGGCTTGCCCACAAAGTCTCCCAGTTGTCTCCCGTAGGGCTCGATGCCTTGCAAGCCGAAGCGCGCCGTGTCAGAGACGATCTGCTGCATATCGGTCGACATGTGCAGGTTGCCGTTTGGCCAATCGCCCCACAAAGCGCCGGTGATGCCAAAGCGCATGTAGGGATCGAGTGGATCGAGTGATTGGAGAGCCGCGGCCCATAGATGAGAACCGCTCACCATGCTCGCCAGCATAGAAGAAAGAAACTCCCGCCTATTCAGACTGCGCATGTTCCATCCCTTAGATTTATTTAAGTCCGAAAGCATAGACGCGGGCGTCATGACTCACGATGAAGATTTTGCCCAGGGCAACCACGGGTTCGCTGAAATGCACCCAGCCGGTGATGATCTTATTGCTGGAATAGATTTGTTTTCCCGTCTCCGCGTCGAATGCAAAGAGAGTGAGATGGTTGACCGGAGTGGATCGGTATTTCGCGGATAACGGGTTGTGATTTATTTCATCCTGGGTTCCATGAACATCTGCCGGACTCTGGATGGTCTGCTCTCCAGTCTGGATCGCATACAGGACACCATTCGCAACCACCGGTGGATCGGGCACGATCATGTCAGGCGACGTCCATTGCGGAATCAACGACACCTTACCACCTTCAGTGACAACCTGGAACGCCATGATGCTGCCGTGGGTTGCAGCCCCGCCGCTCGATTTGAAGGTTGGCGCATTTTTCGAAGGCGGGCCCCACATGGGCACATAAAGGAAGCGACTGCCTTGTGGAGTCTGATAGCTGGTGATGGAGCCCCAAACTCCCTCACCCGGATTGCGCCCCTCGGCAGCATCGTTGCCGAGCTGCGGTGATTTGTATAGGGGGGTTGCGTGGTTCGGACGGCCACCGCCGAGATCGGCAGCATTGAGGAGATAGAGGAATCCCTCCTTGCCGGCGACGGCGATGAGCGTCTGGTTCTGGAAAGTAAAAACATCTGAACTCGCCGAACCCAGGTCGAGATCCCGAGCATTCAAATACTGCCAATTCGAGGGGGTGAATGAATCCAGGAGCCGCGTCGCTTTGGGGGCGAGCTTCAGCACGGTCTCGCCAAAGTCACCAGCTGCCGGGTCATACAAGCCGTCGGCTGTTTGCGTAATGACGGTACCGTCAGGACCTTTCGTGACCCCGCCCCGCCCCCAGGGGCCCGCATACTTCGTGCCACTGGTATAGAAGCGCGTCAGTTTGGGGTCAGCAAGATCGCTCACATCCATCGCTGAGACACTGCCGGGCACTACGGGAGACTTCGCACCTTTCACTGCTGGTAGCTGCCCACAACCGCGCCCGCTGGTGGTGTAAACAACGTTGTCGATCAGGTTCAGGCTCCAAGCCCGGGCAAACGGTTCGACCATGCCGGCCGGCTTCATGCGGTCCGCACCGTCGCTCAAATTAAGGGCGCGCAGCTTACCGTCACTGGTGATCAGAAAAAGAATTCCAATCTGCTTGTCGATCACCGGGGTGGCGTTCACTGTATTCGAACACAGCCAAGTGGCCGGCCACATCGGGGTGGCCGGGTTGGCGAACGACTTCTGCCAGAAAACTTTTCCTGTATCTGCGTCGAGCGCGAAAACGGTGTCATCGGCGCCGAGCAGGAAAACCAAATTTCTGGAGCCTTGCGCTGTGCTCACGCCCTCCACCACCAACGGTGCGGTGAGTGTAGAAAGAACTATGCCATTAGGCGGCGTGCTCAGTTGCGTGTTCCACAGCAGCTTGAGCCCCGAGACGTTGTCCTTGCCAAGCGAAGATTCACCCCTGTTCCAGCCGGTGTGTTCCTGGTCGTAGCCCCAGGTGGTCCAATCGCGGGGTAAGGTCTGTAGTGCCGGGCTGACTTCACCCAAGAGAAAAAACACGAGTAGCAGCGATGGAAACAGAATGGGGGCGTGCGTCGGCGAAAAGTTCCGACGATAGAGTCGATTGCGCGGCATATGTCTTTCCGGAAGATAGATAGTCCGGGGGAGATACACCTGTCAATCCGGTTTCAAGCTGGAGTGCTTTTGCCGAAGTTCTCAACGGCCTTCGTCATGCCGGCCAAACCTGCGGTAAGGTCCTCGGCATTCATGGCCGGGCGGACGCTGAGACGGGCGTTAAATGCGAGGAACCATGGCTCGGCAATTCCCGGTAACTGCGACGAATCTTTCATGTCGAAGAATATGAATCCGGTTCGCCTTCCATCGTCTTCAGCAAAATAGGCAGCCTCAGGCTTTAAGCCGGCCAGGATGCGCTGGATTGTAGATCCCAGGGTGCCATTACGAACTGCTGCGTTCCCGGCCTCTACCGGGATTGAAACGATCATGATCATGCGCATGATTTACCCCTCCGAGGGCTCGACGGAGTATACGCCTTACATTCTTTCCGGGTCTTGGGAGTCGCGAATATAGGCTGTCGAACTAACGGCTATTGCTCTTTTTGGCTCTCCGTCACCGCGTACAGGTTCTGCGGGTGAATGCGGATCACTCCTGCTCGGGGACTGTCGATGTCTGCAATGAGGAAAAAGGAAATGGAGACGGCAAGCGGCAAGACTATGGAGAGTACCGTAGCTTTGCCATGCATTCCGTAGCCGAGCAGTATGTTGGAGAGAGCTGCGATAAGAAACATCAGCATCCATGCCGCAATTGGAATGCGATTCCACCAGGCTGCCTGAGTGTACGCTTGCGCATTTAAAACATCATTCATTCCGGATGCGGCCAGCGCCGAGAGCGGGGTGGGTTGTAATTTTGCCGCTCCGGCAACGGTGGCCCAAAGCTGATTTTGAATGGAGGTTGTAGCGGCACTAATCTTCTGCAAGTCCGCCTTATCGCGCGTTACATAGAATCGAATGCGCAGGCCGGTATACTCCCGCAAGAGCGCTTGCAACCCAGCCACTTTCTCAGCAGGTAAGAAGTCCAGGCGGGCGTACTCCGTACCGATCGCATTAGCCTCTTCCTCCTCAACGGTTTTTCGCGTGTCGTACCGCGTGGTGGCCATGGAGAAGGTAAAACCTATGAGAAGACCCAGCAACGTGAGCGTCGCTCCGACAACAACGCCGTAGTCTGAGCGCATGCTCTCTGGAAGCTGATGCCGGTGAGAACGAAGCCGCATGCCGATCCAGGCAGCGAGCCACAATAATAGAAACGTGATGATAAATAGGAAGAGGGGCCGATTGAGAACAAACATGAGTTTGTTGAGACCTCCTGCAATGCGGATTCTACTTGCTCACGGAGCCGAGTTGTTCGTTGAAGCTATTGATACCCGGAGATGTGGATTGGACAGGGCTTAACCGTTTGCCCCAAGGACCAATCGAGACTTAAGGACAGGACCGCGGGGCAGAGCGCTGTAGCCAAGCGGTTTCTTCCGACGGGACTCGCACGTCTACAAAGACGAAAATCATTTACTCTTGCTGGTCTGGCCTGAAGAGGCTGCGGAAAAAGTCCCTCCTGCGGGAAAATCGTACGCTCAGCGGCTAAAGCCGCATTCATTTCGAAGTAGTTATGTACGGCCTAAAGGCCGTACCCTTCAGGGAAAGAAAGACGTACTTCAGGGGCTAAAGCCCAAATCTTTTTTGCGCCTCGACGGCACGACTAAAGTCGTGCCCTGATACAAAGCAGCAGAGCGGTGACTCACGAAAAATTCACGCGTTCCGCAGCTTTCGATCTATCCATCCTCTTTTGAATTGTAGAAACTCCAATATACGGCCTAAAGGCCGTACCGTCCTGGCGGACGATACCTCGCTGGTTGCCGACGGGGCGGACACGACACGGGTGGTCCTTCGGGTCACCGACGAGTTCGATAATACAAGCAAGGTGTGAGGTAAAGGATCGAGCTGACTTTTGCACGGCATGGCCCGGGAAAACTGATCTCTCAATAAATCCTGCTGGCTATGAGATGGGTGGCGGTTGCGTTCGCCTGAATGCTGTTATTTTGAAGATCATGAAACCTCGGTGTCTGGGTTTTGTTTTGCTTTTATTTGCGCTCGCGGCCACTGCTCAGCAGGGAAACCAGCCTGATCTGGTGCTTAAGGGCGACGTCGGGGGTGCGCAGAACAAAACCTACTTCGAAGTCCCCTTCACCGTGCCTGCGGGCATCCACCGTATCAGTGTCGACTTTCACTACACAGGAAGAGACGAGCGCGCCACCCTGGATCTCGGCATCGCCGACCCACAGCGCTTTCGCGGTGAAAGTGGAGGAAACAAAAGCCACTTCACCATCAGCGAAACGGACGCCACTCCATCGTATCTTCCAGGGGCGATTCCGGCAGGACAGTGGCATCTGATCATCGCTGTGCCCAACATGCGCGCCCAAGTGGTTTCGCACTACCAGGCGGAGATACGCTTTAACGCACGGGCAGAAGATGGGGCTTTCACCACGCTCCCCTTAGCCACTGGAACTCGTTGGTATCGCGGCGACCTGCATATGCACACCGCGCATAGCGACGGCAGCTGCCGGAGCCAAAGCGGCCACAAGGTGCCTTGTCCCTTGTTTTTAACGGTGCAAGCGGCGGCAGCGCGCAGCCTGGATTTCATCGCGATCACAGACCACAACACCGACTCCCAGTATGATGAACTGCGCGAACTGCAACCGTTCTTCGATCACCTGCTACTGATTCCGGGACGCGAGATGACTACCTTTCATGGGCACTTCAATGTATTCGGGGTCACACAATTCATGGACTGGCGAATAAGTGAAGGCGGCCTCAATTTGAATGCGGTGCTGCGTGATGCACGCGCCAAGGGCGGTATCGCTTCCGTGAACCATGCCGAGGCGCCCGAAGGGGAAGACTGCATGGGCTGCCGCTGGATGCCTGCTGCCGACGCAGACATGGGCCTGTTTAGCGCTGTCGAGGTGATCAACTACGGCGAAATCATGTTTTCGAGCGCCAAGTATTGGGACTCTCAACTACGCGCTGGGTACCGCCTGGCAGCGGTTGGCGGCAGCGACAATCACAACGCGACCACGCCACCGGGAGATGTTGGGGCGATCGGCTGGCCGGCTACAGGCGTCGAGGCCGATGAACTTTCAGTACCGGCGATCCTGAATGGTATTCGTGCCGGGCGCACCTTTATCGATCTGACTGCTTCGCGAGACAAGATGCTGGACTTCGAGGCTGAGGCGCAGGGCGCTTCCGCAAAAATGGGCGGTACTTTGCACACCGCGGGAGGTGCAGTCATCTCCTTGCGCATTCATACCATTGCGGCTGAAGGATCTGTGGTTCACGTGTTGCTCGATGGTGAGGACACGAACACACCGCTTCCTCTCGAGCGAGTCAGCTCCACGGTAAAAACTACGCTTACACTCAGCGCCGGCCGGCATTACCTGCGTTTGGAGGTGCGCGACCGCGCAGGCGTCGATGAGTTGATCAGTAGCCCGCTGTATATCAATTTTCCTGAGGAATAAGCGATGCGAACTTTTGCCTATCAGCGGACGATCGGCTTAGTGCTGGGTCTCCTGCTCTGTTCTTCGTCGCTCACAGCACAGCTGTCCCATCCAGGTTCGCGCACGGTTATGGATGCGCACAATTGCTATCCCTACTTCGAATGGTGGGGAGACCGCATCGACCGTGCTCTTTCTGCGGGCACTCCGTTGGCCATCGAGCAGGACCTGGCATGGCATACCGACCCCAAGACTGGCCGCAGCTGGTCTGTGGTGACCCATGGGGAGCCGACCCACGGCAATGAGCCAACCATGGAGGACTATTTCTTCGAACGCGTACGGCCCACGGTAGAGAAGGCACTTCGGGACGGCAACCACGGAAATTGGCCAATCATCACGCTCAATCTCGATTTCAAAGACGATAAGCCGGAACACCTTGCGGCTGTGTTGGCTCTGCTGCGCAAATACCAGTCATGGCTCACGACCTCTGTGAAAGCAACCAACGAAACAGACGTCCAGCCATTGGATGTGAAACCGATACTGGTACTGACGGGCGAACCGGATGTGCAGCAAACGGTATTTTACGATCAGCTGCAAACCGGTGATCGCGTATTGCTATTCGGCGCGATTCACACAGAAGATAAGGATCCGTCCGCGGCCCCCGAGGCGATGGATCCAGGGAAAGCCACGAACTACCGCCGGTGGTGGAACAATCCGTGGAAGGTGGTTGAGGCCGGTGGCCAGGCAAATGCAGGAGAATGGACGCCGGCAAAGATGGACCGGCTCCGCGCGTTGGTAGAGCGGGCGCACGCCAATGGCCTGTGGATACGTTTCTACACGCTCGATGGCGCAACCAAGGCGCAGCTCAGTTGTAACGGTTGGTTCCGTAATTACAACTTCGGCTCGCTGGATACGGCTCGTTTGCGCTGGCGCGCCGCAATCGCGGCGCATGTCGATTATCTCGCGTCGGATCAGTACGAACTGGTAGCGCAGGAGATTCGTCAGGTCATGGCCGGTGGCAATTGGAAATGACGTTATACTCCGGGGGAATATTTCGGATTTACAGGGTACGGATTGAAGGCCTTCCGTGGATGAAAGGATGTACCTCAGGGGCTAAAAGCCCCTGGGTTGGAACCGACGCGCGGCTAACCTGGATTTCTCACAGCCCGGTCTGCGACAAAGCCCGGGTGCCCCATATCTGCCCGGTTTTGGCAGATGTGGGATTCCATAAACCTCAACCCCTGACTGTGCAGGGCGTAGATGGCCATGGACAAGATCTGTTGCTGGTAGAGGGTGATCGGTGGACAGCCGTTGAATCCCACATCTGCCAAAACCGGGCAGATATGGGGCACCCGTCACTCGTTACGCATAGAGATCTCACTCCTGGCAGCGATTCGTTTATTTGTTTACCCAGGGTCTGTTTGCGGGCTAAGTCCTTTGTTTTAAGCGACGCTTAAATTATGCGCGTATTTCGCCTCCAGGGTGGTGAAAAGTGGCCGACGGAAATGGTGCGTGATATGCGTGGTATGCGTGGTAAGGTCCGACGGAAATGGTGAGTGAATATGCGTGGTATGCGTGGTAAGGTCCGAATCCAGGCAAGGGGTTGTCCGGGATAATTTGCCCACTGAGCCGTTCTGGCGGGCCGCGTTTCGTGGATCATCCGCGCACGTGGCCGGCAAATGAATTGCGACAGCACAAAGTTATTGGTGGACACACCTATATATATGCGGATTCGGGTCAGTTTTGCAGCAGGAGAAACGCGTTTTTCGTACGACTTAGTTTTCGACTGTACCGTGAATGGAGGGGTTGATGAGGGCTTTAGAGCCTGTATGAGGCGAGTGATCAGAACCGCCATTCGAGCTTGGCGTAGGCGCTCCGCTTGATCAGTGTGCTCTTGGTGCTGCCAGTCGAGTCGACGAATTCTTCGTGCTGGTCTCGTAGTAGATTCTGGCCAGCCAGGCTCAAATTTATCCTTTCACTGAGCGGCCACGACAGCAGGGTGTCAAGCCGCGTATAAGAGGGTTCGCTCGGATTGGTCAAGCGGCCTACGAAGTAGGCAGATGTGTCCCAGGATAGGCCCCGCACCAGATCAAAATGGGAACGAAGCTGTGCGGCGTTGACTGGGCTACTTCCTTGCGCTTCGCTCACGGCGATCGTGTCCTGGCTCGCGGGAGCCAAATGCGTGTGTATTTGCTCGACGGCGTAGCCAGGGTTCAGAGTCCAGCGGCGGGCAGCTTTCCAGTTCACCGCGATCTCCACGCCGTGGGTTTCTCCGTGCATCAGGTTCTCGGTAGTCAAGGGCAGAACAAGATGAGGCGACGGCGCATCGACGAAAAATGGTTTCGAGGGCTCACTCGTGTTTAGGTGAGTGTCGTGGCTATAGTAGGCAGCGAAGTCGATCGACAATTGTTGCAAAAAGCTTGTTCGATAACCCATTTCGTAATCGGTAGACTCCTCGTTGCCGACCAGCGGATTACCGAAGAGGGTCACCAATACGGGAATTCCTCCGGGACCTGAAAACGCTCCAATTGCTGCACGGAGGGCCGCGTCTGTCTCACTGGGGGTCCGCTCCACTCTTGAGACGGCTGCCCACATGGTGCGGCGCTGAGTGGGTGTCCAGGCCAAACGAGCGCCCGGCATGGCGCCAAAGCCCGTATAGTGGTTGTGCTCGAGCTTCGCCCCCAGCGTGAGCAAGAGGTGATCCGGAACGATGGCCACTTCGTCCTGTATGAACGAGCTGAACAGTTGCGTGTTGAGGTTAGCGGGAACGAGTGAGACGTTGTAAGATCCGTCGGATCGGGAGGTCGAAAAGCGATACGTCCCTCCCCAGACGATCCTCTGCCGAGCCCATACGTTCAGGTTGTGCTGAAAGTCGACATCGAATGTGTGCCGACCCTCGCGTAGTTGATCATTGCGTTCGTAGGTATCGTAGGAGATCTGGAGGCTGGTGTTCGAGCGGGCAGACGAGGCATGATCCCAGGCACCCTGGAGGAAGCCGCCCCGAACATTGGCCATCAGCCAGAAGTCCTGCATCGTGGGGCTGGGAATGAGCACAAACTCGCTGGTAGGAATGCCCTCGCGTGCGCTGTAAATGTCTCCCTGGAACATCAGGGTGTCTTTCGAAGAAAGCACACTATCGCTGCGAAAGCCTCCGCGAAGCATCCGCCAGCCATCTCCTCCGTCCGCGCCCGTTTTACTGGGAAATTGGGGCTGGTTGAGATATTTCGTGTACGCGCGGTAGTCCAGGCGCTTACCTACGCTGCCGCCATATTGGATCGTCCCAAATCCCTGCTCGACATTCCCGCCACCGGCAACTAACTCTGCGCCCTGAGTTGCGGAAGACTTACTGGTGATTATGTTGACGACACCATTTACGGCGTTCGCTCCCCAGACTGAACCGCCGGGGCCGCGGATGACCTCGATTCTCTCTATGTTTCCCAACGGAAGGTCCAAGACATCCCAGAACACGCCTCCGAACGTGGGCGTATATACAGTTCGGCCGTCCACCAGCACCAATAGTTCGTTGCTGAACCGTGCGTTGAAGCCACGTGCACTCACTGCCCACGTATTGGCGTTGATCCGGGCCACATCCAGCCCGGGAACCATTCTCAGCAGATCCGGAATATTGTTTGCACCCGAGCGGCGAATGGCTTCCGGGGTGATTACGAAGATTGCCGAAGCCGCCCGGGAGAGGCTTTGCTCCGTTTTCGAGACGGAGGTCACCGGGAGATTCATCAGGTCTTCGATACTCAGGCTGCTGAGGTCGGCTGGTTTTTGTTGAGGCCACGCGGTGAGCGTGAGGGACGTCAAGAGGGCGAGGAGCGCGGCTCGGATGGCGCGACGGCGCACACCTTTCGTTACTTCGCTCCGTCTCGACATATCTTCATGAACCACGAATGCAAGTGAGGGCAGGCCAGTCAACCGGCGCAACGGACTAACAGTCGAACCTGGTGACAAGCAGTCCGCGGGTTTTTATGACAACCGCTGTTGCACCACACGTATTGAACTAATCGGCAGAAATACTGTGGGCCTTAGCGAAATTGTGCAACGTGTCGAAGCAGAGGACTGCTCGCCCCTGAGACAGCGCCTGGGTGCCTCGTTTATAATCGGCCCCGATTCAAGCTGCCGCGGTATGCCAGGCCGTGACAAATCAAAGGGTTTTTGTAGCAGGTCTTGCAGTACGGCGTACGTCGCTGGTCCCCACCTCCGTTTTGGCTGACAATTGAGTCGCTCGGTCCTCTATGCGGCATACTGGACAGAAACCTGGAGTCTAAATATGGCGAAGCGAGCGAGTGCGATCAAAGTACTGATCGTCGATGACCATCCGGTGGTCCGGCTTGGCTTGCGGACCATGCTCGAAAGTGAAGAGAACATTTCCGTGAGCGGCATGGCAGGGTCTGGAAAGGACGCCCTGATGGAAGTGAAGCGAGTGCAGCCGGATGTTGTGCTGATGGACCTGCGCATGCCCGAAATGGAAGGCACTGAGGCAATCGAGGAGCTGCGCCGGATCCAGCCCGGAATACGTATTCTCGTCCTCACCAACTACGAGGCCGACGAATATGTCCTACGTGCTCTTCAGGCTGGAGCCATGGGTTACTTGCTCAAAAGCACGCCCCAGGAAGAAATTGTCAGAGCCGTCGAGATGGTTCACGAGGACAAGCGCTGCGTTCCCCCCAATATCGCGCAGCGCCTGTTCGAAACCATCGCCCGCGAGGAGCTGAGCCAGCGCGAACTGGAGGTGCTCACCCTCGTCGCCATGGGACTCACCAACAAGGAAATTGCTTTACGCCTCTTCATCAGCGACAAAACGGCCCGCAACCACGTAGCGAGTTGCCTGGCGAAACTGAAGGCGAAAGACAGAACGGAGGCCGCGACTACTGCCATCAAGCGCGGTCTCATTCGCATCGCTGAGTAGTTAGTTCCCAGCATCGGCGGCCAACCTCACCGCGATTCCACACCAGGCACAACCTCCATCAAGTGCTTCTTCACCAACTGCAACAATCGTTTTTGCGGCTTTTCCTCCTGCAGCCTGGCGGTCACGCGCACGATCGTCCCATGTCCTGGCGTGCTCTCAATCTGCAGGTTCCCGGCTACGTCATGAGCTCTTTTCTGCATGCCAAGTATCCCGAATCCGGCGTTTTCCTGGCGGTACTCAAATCCCTGGCCATTGTCTTCTACGGTCAGGCTTAGATTGTTCCCTTCGTACGCCAACATGATCGTGAGCTCCGTAGGATCCGAATGACTGACCGCATTGGCAATCGCCTCCTGACCAATATGGAGCAGCGCATCGGCCAGCCGTAGTGCTAGCGTGGTGGTGCTGCCGGTCAGCCGGGTAACAATGTTGATCTGGTTGCCTGCTAATTCGCGTGCGGTTTTCTCCAACTCCCCTAAGAGGTTTTTCTGGATGAGCGGGGACGATGCACTAAACATCGCAATCGTTCTGCTGGCTTCCTCATGGCATTTGCGCACTAACTGATAGGCGACGCTGAGCTGGTCGGCAATCAGCCGTGAATCCTGCCGCCCGTCGCGCATTACGCTGCGCCGGATCCCCTGTATCTGGTATCCCACCCCGGCAAAGCTCTGCGCCATCGTGTCGTGAATTTCATGCGCCAACCGCTCCCGCTCCTGCGTAATCGCATACGCCTTCCATTGCTGCATGCGAAAGTAAACCAGTTGTGTGAGCAAGGCCAAGCCCAACACCCCGGCGAACAGCATGCCCAGGTGCCAGGGAGTCCACCACGGCGGACCCTCGAAGACCACCGGCTGCTCGACCGACGTTGCGTGTTGCGCCAGCGCCTGGTAGTCGCTCCAATTGGCCGGGGTCACGCTAACGTTCCGCCACATGCCGTTGGCGTTCAGCGATCGCAGTCCGATGCGCCCGTGCCTGACACACAAGCGCTCTTCAAATGCGACCCAGGAGGTTTGCAGTGTGCTGAGGTTCTGTGCGGATGCCGCGATATGACAGCCATACGCGGTCACTCGCAACCGGTACCACACAGAAGGAGAAATGCCGCCCGGCATACGCACCGGCCCGGCCTCGACCCACGCTCCATAGTCCGCCCGGCCAATCACCAGGTTACCGTCCAGACTACGAACGCCGACAAAGTATCCGTTGTATGCGTCAGTGCCCTCGGTCTCATCGTTCGACCGTATGATGACCCCCATATCAGCAGCCGCGCCTTCAAACCGGATATCCGACACCAGCGTGTAGTTGCCCCAATTGGGTGAGCCGGCCAGCAGCTTGGCGCCGCGTTCGGTGGACATGCTGAGCACCACGTCTTTGTGCATATCCCAGCTGCCACCGATCGCCTTCCACTCGCCCATTTCTCCCGCCTGAAAGGAAAAGGAGTGCGTAGGGACCACGTTTTCCGCGCGCGTCCAATGGAGCCACGACCACCCGGCAAACCCGAGGCCGGCGAGCACGACGGCCACCGCGAGGATTCGCTTCGGAGTTGCCCACGGCCATGGCAGTCTTTTCATCGCCAGCCATTGTACGGCGTGCAGGCGCTTCCGGGCAGCTGCATGGTCGCACTCCACTTCCAGGCTCGCTGTGTGGTGGGTGGTGTTTTCATCAAGGCCCTCGCTGACATGAAGAGGCTGCGGAAAAACTCGCCGTTGGGTAGGAAAGCCGTACCTCAGGGAACCTCAGGGGCTAAAGCCCAACGTATTTTCAATCACTTACGGCACGACTAAAGTCGTGCCCTGATACAAAACATGAGTTTTTCCGCAGCCTGTGAAAGAGCTCAGGGAAAAATGGAATGGGTTTACCCCGTAGCGGCTTTCGCTTCCGCCTCGCCAGTGCTTTCCACCAGGGTGATGTAGCGATCGATGGGTAAATTTGTAAATCGTTCCACCAACCTGCTTGGTTGCGGCCAGTTAACCTCGATCCAATCCATTCTGGCGTGGGGTCCGGCTCCCAGGACCAGACGGGGATCATGCGCGGAAAGAAAACTGCCCCCGCCGGTCTTCATCTGGCGGCGAACCAGGTCTCCCGCCTGATAGCGGACACGCGCTCCAATCGCGTCGGTGTTGCATTTGCGCCCTACCAGTTTCACGCCCAGCCAGTGGCTTCCTGCGGCCCCATTGTTTTTGAGTAGCACGGGGCGGTCGTCGTTCACGCTGATCAATACATCCACCGCGCCGTCGTTGTTGAAGTCTCCAGTCGCCAGGCCGCGCGAAGCGAATCGCTTGGCGAAAGCAGTCCCGCCCTGCGCACTCACATTCTGAAACCTGCCTCCCTGGTTATGAAACAGCAGCAGCGGTTCTCTGTAGGTTACAAAATGCGACTCCCGGTCGATGAGATCATCAGGAAATCCGTTGGATAAGATCAGGTCAGGATTGCCGTCATTGTCATAATCAAAAAATTTCAATCCCCACCCACTCATCCAGCGAGTCGCGTTGCCGATGCCGGCTTTGGCGGCAACATCCTCAAAGGTTCCATCGTGATTGTTTCGATAAAGCGAAAAGAGCTCCTCGTTGATGTTGGCGACAAACAGATCGATCCAGCCGTCCTGGTCGAAATCCGTTGCGTCCACGCCCATGCCTGACCGCGCAAAGCCGTCGGTACTGTAGGCGACATTGGCCAACAGGCCGGTTTCTTCAAATTTTCCGCGGCGGTTCATGAACAGAAAGTCGCCCACGGTGTCGTTCGAGACAAAGAGGTCCATGCGCCCGTCGTTGTTGAAGTCGGCAGCCACGGCGCCCCATGCCTTGCCCAAGGCGCCGGCAATCCCCGTCTCTTTACTTACGTCGGTGAACGTGCCGTCTCCGTTGTTATGCAGCAGCCAATTAGGTCGAGGCTTGAAGGGACGGGGAATGCAGTAGTGGCGGGTGCCGTCTGGGTCAACCGGGCAGCCCAGGCTCTTGTTGAATTCGCAAAACTGGCCGACGAACAGATCGAGCCGCCCGTCATTGTCGTAATCGAACCACACCGCACTGGTACTCCAACCGGAGAGCCCTACCCCGGCCTGTTGAGTCACGTCGGTAAAGGTGCCGTTGCCGTTGTTGCGGTACAGAATATTCTGCCCGTACTGGGTCAGGTAAATATCCGGCAATCCGTCGCCGTTATAGTCGCCCACCGCGACCCCCATGCCATAGCCGCCGCCTGGCACGCCGGCCTTTTCTGTCACGTCGGTGAAAGTGCCATCGCGGTTGTTGCGATAGAGCGCATTGCGCAGAGGCTTGGGCGGATTGTAGAAATCGCACTTCCCGCTATTCACCAGGTAGATGTCCATCCAGCCATCGTTGTCGTAGTCGAGAAAGGCGCAGCCGGCCCCGCTACTCTCGGGCAAATACTTCATCCGCGACTTGCCCGCGATATGCACCCAGTGGATGCCACTACTGGCAGCAGGTATTTCTTCAAAAAGGCCCGGAGCCTGCCGAGTGCTGGAGCCAGGCCACGCCCGTGGAGCGACCAAACTGCATGCGCCAGCCGCAAGCTGCTGAAGCACACGCCGCCGGGAGATTTTTTTAGTACCTAAATTCAGAATCATCGTAGTTTTGAATGCGAACGTGCAACAGGCGCCTCCTGCCTGCAGCGCCATTCTCTCAGGAGAGATCGATGCAGCGCACGAACGAGAAAGCTCTACCACTAGAACAGGCTGCGGAAAAGTCGGAGAAGGGCGGGAAAGCCTACCTCAGGGGCTAAATAGTGTGTGTGAGCAAACTGTGAAGAGTAAGGCTGATTTTAGGCACGAAATGACGCGTAGTTCATCTGTACCACCTCGAATGGGTTCACCTACCCTATTGTGTGTTCTGCGATGCGACCGCTACTCTTCTCGACGTCACTAAAAGGCTGGCCGGGGCCTTCATGTAACCGTTTGCATCCCAAAAAGAAGAATAGAAAACCGTCTTAACTACATTTGACAACTTTAAGAGGAGGAGGCATGAAGCACGCAAAAACATGGGGAATGTCTTTGAACGGGCATGGTGCAAGGCAAATGAAGAATGTAACCTTCGTGGTCACGCTCGTCGTTTTCCTTTTCAGCTCTATGTTCGGCCGTGCCCAGAGCACCACCAGCGGGGTCAACGGCACCGTGACCGACCCGACCGGCGCCATCGTTGTCGGCGCCAACATCCTGGTCAACAACACCGCAACCGGTGTGGTGTACTCGGCCAGCAGCGACAACCTTGGTGCCTACCATGTCACTCAACTTCCGCCTGGCACCTACACCATGAGCATCTCGAAGACCGGGTTCCAGACCCAGAACAGCCAGCCATTCAATCTGGTTGTCGATCAGCAGTTTTCGCAGAACATTGTGTTGGCCGTTGGCCAGACTACCGAAAGCATCTCCGTCTCTGCAAATGCTCTTTTGATCGATACCCAGACCTCCAACCAGGGACAAGTCATCGAAAGCCAGCAGATTAACGACATGCCGCTCAATGGCCGTGACGTTCTTCAGCTGGGGCAGCTGTCAGCCGGCGTTGTGCCGGTGGTACAAGGCATGAGCTCTCCCGCCTCGCAATGGACGGGAACGCAAACCGTCGCCCTGGTAATCGGCGGGTTGCGCGAAGACGATAACAGCTACCTCTATGACGGTATTGAAACCCGCAATGCATGGTACGGTGCCGCGGGCCTGCTCCCATCGCCTGACTTTGTGCAGGAATTCAAGGTGGAACAGTCCGGAGCGCCGGCCCAGTTCGGCAACGGCGGAGCTTTCTTCAGCGTGGTTACCCGCTCGGGCACCAATCAATTCCATGGCGCTGCCTACGAGTACCTGCGCAACAATGACTTCGACGCGCGCAACTATTTCGACCAGGGCAGTCCGCCGCCCTTTCACCAGAACCAGTTTGGGGCCAGCCTCGGTGGTCCGATCAAGAAGAACAAGATGTTCTTCTTCGGCAACTATGAGGGTTTCCGACAGATCTCGCCGATCAACACGTTTGCCAATGTTCCGTCGGCCGCCCAGCGCGCAGGCAACTTTAGCGCAGATAGCACCCAGCTGGTCAACCCTTTTGACATTGTGAACGGCGCCTATCAGCCATTCCCGGGCAACCAGATCCCGTCTAATCTGTTCAACACCACGGCGCAGAAGATCCTGAGCTATTACCCGGCGCCAAACGGCAACTATGCCAGCAACCAGAACTACCACTACCTTTCCGTGACCACCGACAATTGGGACCAGGAGAACATTCGCTGGGATTACAACATCTCCAACAATGACACGATCTTCGCCCGCTTCACCAACCAGAATCAAACCACCAGCGTGACCGACATCACACCATCGAGAGAAATCGTCTACCCGTCCAGCCCCAAGAATCTGGGCGTAGGATGGACACACGTGTTCTCGCCTGCCCTCGTCAATAACGTACGTTATGGCTGGGCGCACACCGCGGTCGGGGAGCAACGGGCCGACGGTTATAACCCGGATGCTTCCAATCCGCTTGGCCTGATCGGAGAAGTAGATCAGCCAGGTTCCTATGGTCCCCCATCCTTCTCCGTGACCAACTATGCCAATCCCGGTTCGACGGAAGGAACGGATATCGTCCGCGAAGGCCTCAATATGTGGACGGAGGCGCTGCAGTATCAGAAAGGCAGGCACCAGATCACAGCGGGCCTGGACATCCGCTACGAGCCCATCTTTATGTACGAAGACTGGGCGGCCACCAACCTTTCCTTCAACGGCTCATACTCCGGGGACCCAGTCGCCGATCTGCTCCTGGGCGTGCCCAACAATGGATCTACCGCGCTCGGTGACCCCACGCTCAACCTGAGGATGTGGTACCAGTCGTACTATGTAAGCGACAACTTCAAGATGAGCAACCGTCTCACCCTGACTGTGGGCGGTAGGTGGGAACACAACAAACAACCTGTCGACACCAGAAACCGCGTCGGCAGTTTTGATCTTGCAACCAACCAGGATCTTTCTTATCCCGACACCAACGCTCTGGGACTGACCAGAGCCATGGTCAAGCCGGTTTATACAAACTTTTCTCCGCGGCTGGGCTTCAACTGGATTCCCTTCGACAAGAGCAACACCGATATCAAAGGTGGTTTCGGTATCTTCTACATCCAGCCCAACATCAACCAGTACGAGGTTATGGTCGATACCACCAAGTTCTATTTGATCCAGAGCTATGGCAATTCTCCTATCGGCAAGCCGTTGAACTACACGCTCAACCAACTCTTCGGTCCCACGGTGCCCGGTGGAGGTCCCACGGCTTCGTTTATTCAACCGGACGGGAAGACTCCATACACCTACGAATGGAATCTTTCCATCGCCCACACCATTAAACACTGGGTTTTTGAAGCTGCGTATCTGGGGAATGCCGCCCATCACTATGAAGAGCGTCCGAATATCGATCCTGAGAATACCGACGGAACTTATCCCCTCCCGGGATGGAATGGAGTCCAGGAGAACACCAACTCGGGTAGCTCCTTCTACAGCGGCCTGGTCCTTCGCGCGGAAAAGCGCTACAGTTCGGGCTTCTCTCTACTCGGCTCCTACACCTTCTCCAAGTGCCTCGGTTGGCCCTGGCAGGATGTCTTCTCCTGGCATCCCCTCGATATGCGTCTCGATCGTGGTCACTGCCAGTGGGACATCAATCATGTACTCACCGTCAATTCCATTTACGAATTGCCGTTTGGCAAGGGTAAGACCTTCCTGAATAACGGCGGCCTCACAGATGCGGTTGTTGGGGGCTGGAAACTGGCCGCGATCGTGTCGTATCACACAGGGGTCTGGTCGACGCTGGGCAGCAGTCAATCCCTGGGCATCTTTGTCAACGCCTTGCCTGACGTTTCCGGTCCGGTCAACAATTCCAATCTGCATGGTGGCTTAGGCAGGAACGGAAAACTCGGACCCTACTTTAACGTGGGGAATGTGCATCCAGTCACCGCTGTTGGCGTGCAGGGAAATTCTTCGGTGCAAAGCATAGCCAATCCTGGATACGCCGATTGGGATCTTTCCGGTGATAAGACCTGGCGCATCGCCGAACGCTATGGTTTAACCTTCAGGGCAGACGTGTTCAATGCCTTTAACCGCGTCAACTTTTACAACCTGGACACGGGAGTGAATGACAGCAAATTTGGGTATCTGCAGAACGCCAACCCGGCGCGTGAAATCCAACTCGGCCTGCGCTTCACCTTCTAGGCCTCAACCCTTCCCATCATCTGGAGTGGGACGGGCGTTCACCGCTGTTTTTCTGGCTGCTGTCTGCCTCACCGGCAGTTCCTCAGCCGCAAGAGCGGCGGAAGACGCTGGAAACGAAACGAATGCGCACGTGGTTTCTGCGGCTTACTCTGAAACCGGCAAAAGGTGCCCGTCGCAAGCACAAATAGACATGACCCTAGGCAATGCAAGCGCCTTGATGCAGCAAGGAAACTTCAAAGGGGCGGCCGCTCTCCTGGGGCCGCCGTCCACCCCGCTTTGTGATCCGCGCGTCAGTTTGTTGCTGGCCGGAGCCTATGAGGTGGGCGGCGATCTGCCCATTGCGCAGCAAACTCTTGAGCGCGCCCACACTGCCTGGCCGGCCAATAACAGCATCGCGGCCTCGCTGGCTCGCGAATACATGGGCAATCACCAGGTGGATAAAGCTGCGCAGGCCCTGGCGCATTTCCGTCCAACACCAACCACGCCGTTGCAGGAAATGAAAGTAGCCTTGCTGGTATTTATCTCCAGCCATCAACTCGTGGCTGCCCAGGGCGTGGCCCAGGCGGGCTACAAGGCCGATCCGTCGGCCAATTCCCTGGTGACGCTTGCCAACACCCTGCAGCTACAGGGCAAATTCAAAGATGTGGTAGCGCTGCTTAACCCCAGGCGGGGCATGTATGCGGGGTCGGCAGCCTTTCTGATTACTCTGGCCGAAAGCGAATATGATTCCATCCTCTACGATGCGGCGCGCGATGATCTGCAACACGCAATTGCGATCGATCCAGATTCCTATCAAGCACACTTTCTGCTCGCGAACGCCCTGGTGAAATTGGGCAAGGTCGACCAGGCAACCAGCGAGTATCGACTCGCCATCGGGTTGTCTCCCGATCAGCCGCGGACGTATTGCCAACTGGCCCTGGTTCTGCAGTCCAAACAAGATCAGGCGGGCGCCGAGGAGCAACTCGCAAAGGCTCTCTCGATCGACAGCCGTTACGGGCCGGCGCTGATCGAAATGGCACGAATCCGCCTCAGCCAGAACCACCCCGCCGAAGCAGTGTCGCAACTGAATCTCGCCATCGCGGACAATCCCCGTGCTGAGCAAGCCTACTTTCTGCTTGCTAAGGCTTATGCGCAATTGGGCGACACGCAAAAGAGTGCAGAGATGGCCAAACGCCTGGTGAGCGTCCGCAATGCCAACTGGAAAAGCTCAGGGTATAAAGACAACAACGAGGATAACCACGCAGCCGTCCAATAACAGTTTAAAACAGTCAGGACAAGATGCCGCTGCGCCGTGCAAGGGATCTTGCAACTCATTCGCGGCGACGACGGAACCAGCGACCCGATGGGAACCGAAAGGACCGTAATGATCTTCAGGCATTCTCTGCTTTGTTCTTTCTCCCTTATGACGCTATCGATGTTGACAGCAGCAATGCCGCATGGCGTGGCGCAGTCCACAAACAGCCCGTCGGAGCGCTGGTCTGCCCAGAAGGCAAACGACTGGTACAAGCAGCAGCCGTGGCTCGTGGGAGCGGACTTTATCCCCTCCAACGCCATCAATGAATTGGAGATGTTCCAGGCCGCAACCTTTGATCCAGCCATCAATGACAAGGAGTTGGGCATGGCCGAGAGCATCGGCATGAACACCGTCCGGGTCTTCCTGCAGGATCAGCTCTGGCAGCAGGACCCTCAAGGTTTCAAGCAGCGGCTTGACACCTTTCTCGGGATTGCAGCCTCGCACCACATCAAACCGCTGCTTGTGCTGTTCGATTCCTGTTGGGAGACCAATCCCAGGCTCGGTCCTCAACACCCCCCTATCCCTGGGGTGCATAACTCCGGTTGGGTGCAGAGTCCCGGGAAAGCTCGCTTGCACGATCCGGCTGTAGAACCCCAGCTGCAAGCTTATGTAACCGGCATTGTTGGCGCCTTCGCCAAGGATGACCGCATTCTGGGCTGGGATATCTGGAATGAGCCTGACAACCGGGGTGGGGACAAGATCGAGGACGTTGCCGCCAAGGTGCAGCGGGTGGATGAGCTGCTTCCCAAAGCCTTTGCCTGGGCGCGTTCTGTGCATCCAACGCAGCCATTAACCAGCGGCGTATGGGATCGTGGCAACTGGGGAGATCCCGCATTGGAGAGCGCAACCACAAAAATCCAGCTGAGCGAGTCCGACGTCATCACCTTTCACAACTACAGCTGGCCCGAGGATTTCGAAGCACGCGTCAAGACTCTTCAAGCCCAGGACCGGCCGCTCATCTGCACGGAGTATATGGCGCGCGGCGCCGGCTCTACCTTCGATGGCGTTCTTCCCGTGGCCAAGCAGTACCATGTAGGCGCAATCAACTGGGGCCTGGTCGCTGGAAAAACACAAACCTATCTTCCCTGGGACTCCTGGCTGCGCCCCTACGTTGAACTGCAGCCAACCATCTGGTTCCACGATGTTTTCAAGCAGGACGACACACCTTATCGCCAGCATGAAGTCGACCTGATTCGCGAACTCACCGGCCGCGGCGACCAGCGTGTCTTCACCGCAATGCCCGTATCCGGAAACTGAAAAATGCTCAAGGATATGTGTTCCTCCTGATCCTGCGGGATGCTACCGTCTTACTTGCCACAGGGATTCCGACTCGGGATGACAAAGGAAAGGGCGATGGTTTCCCAGAGAGTGGTTGCTGGACCGAGGCGTTTTTCATCACCTTGGGTGGGTCGAAGGCCCATGGACAACTCTGTCGAAAAACATTTCCAGGGGGGTTGATGGGGTGAAACGCTCACAGGGCCTAAAGGCCTCATCTGTCCCGGCCCCATCGGCACGACTGAA
>CAVQWB010000029.1:0-5468 GCA_963717225.1 uncultured Acidobacteriaceae bacterium
CGGCCATTCCGGGGGCAACGTGGTGACCACCGCGGTGCGCGAAATGCTCGCGCCCATGCTGATCGGCGCTGACCCCTACGCCACGGAGCTGCACTGGAAGAATATGTATCAGGAAGTGTTACTGCATGGCCGCGTCGGCTCGGTCATGCGGGCGCTCAGTATTCTTGATACCGCCCTGTGGGACAGAAACGCCAGGGCGGCCAATCTACCCCTCTACAAGTATCTCGGCGCGGCCTACGAGGGGACCGTTCCGGCCTACGCCAGCGGCGGGTACTACCTCGACGGAAAGACGCCCGAAATGCTGGGCGAAGAAATGGCCGGCTACGTGGCCCTTGGCCTGGACGCCGTAAAAATGAAGGTCGGCCGCGGTGATCCAAAGTCAGAAGAGACAAGGATCGCGGCGGCGCGCAAGGCGATCGGCCCGGATGTATTGCTCATGCTGGATGCCAACAATGCCTGGTCCGATGTACCCACGGCACTGCGCTTTATCGATCGCTATGCGCCCTACGATCCCTACTGGGTGGAAGAGCCCTTCAACCCCGATCAAATCGACAACCACGCCAAACTCGCGGCAACCATCAGCATCCCAGTAGCCACGGGCGAAATCGAGGCCGGACGCTGGCGCTTCAAGGAGCTTCTGGACAAGCAGGCAGCGTCGATTCTGCAACCCGATGCCTTGGTCTGTGGTGGCATTACGGAATTCCGCCGCATCGCCGCTCTGGCTGATTCCTATGGTGTGACCATTTGCCCCCACTGGTTCCATGATCTGCACGTACACATGGTCGCGGCCTCGCCGAACGGCCAATTCGTCGAATACTTCCCCGACGGAAAGGTATTCAACTTCTGCGAAATCATCGACCGTCAACTGCAAATCCGAAACGGTGGCCTGGCTCTCCCCACGGAACCTGGCCTGGGCTATCAATTCGACGAAAAAGCAATTGCCCGCTTCCAAGCGGACGCCTGGAAGTAAGCCGCGCTACGAGGTGGTAACGAGACTTTGTCCCAGCAAAAGACGACGGGTGCCCCAAACCCCCGATTTCCTGTGGACCTTAGTGAGTTACGCGAGGTTGATGCGCCTTTCCTTAAAAGAAAGGCGCGCACGGAGTTTCTACATTTTCTCGAGCCTGGGTTATGGTTTATCGAGCTTCAGTTTTGGGTTTTGCTTTGTATCAGGGCACGACTTCAGTCGTGCCGAAAAGGAGGAAAGAGAATGGGGCTTCAGCCCCTGCAACGGCAATCCTGCACGAAATGCATTGCGCATCTATCTATGGTTCAGAACCCCGTTAAAGCAGGACTGATACGCCTACTTGGCAGAGAAAAAAGCGCAGGGGCTAAAGCCCATATCTTTGTTGACCTTGAGCGGCACGACTGAAGTCGTGCCCTGATACAAAGCATCAGACCGGTGACTCCAGAAGACTCGCGCATTCCGTAGATCTTGGATGTATCCACCCTCTCCGAAATGTAGAAACTCCAGGATGCGCCTTTCCTTAAAAGAAAGGCGCGCACGCTGCGTTGTCCACTGCCTCGTGCAGGAAATTCGAGGCATCTCGCTCGTGTTTTGCGAGATGTGGGATACCACCACCCTACGCCCCTACCCCCCAACGATCAGAACACGTTGAGGTTCGTGTCCAATCTCGCGAGAACACATCGCAGCGTAGCTGAGAAACAAGCAGTACCCACAAACCCCAAGTAGAATGACCCCATGGACTTAGGCCTCAAGAATAAAACAGCCCTGGTATTAGGCGGTGGAGGCGGCCTCGGCCGCGCGATTGCAGAATCGCTGGCACGGGAAGGCGCAAACATCGCCGTAGCCGGCATAGGATCCGATTCGATCACAGCTGCGCAATCCGCATTGACCGTTATCGGCATCAAGAGCCTCGCTCTGAAATGGGACCTTTCCGAACTAACCCAAATCGACAGGCACATCGCAACAATCGAAAACGAGCTAGGCCCGGTCGACATCCTCGTGAATAACACCGGCGGCCCGCCACCAACCACAGCTGGTGGTCAAGACCCAGCGCTATGGTCGAAACACTTTCAAGCCATGGTGCTCTCGGTCATCGCCATTACCGACCGCGTGCTCCCGAAGATGCGAGCCCGGCATTGGGGCCGCATCATCACCAGCGCCTCCTCTGGCGTGGAGGCGCCCATTCCCAATCTCGCCATCTCCAATGCCCTCCGTCTCTCCCTGCTCGGATGGTCCAAAACACTGGCGCGGGAAGTCGCCAAAGACGGCATTACCGCGAACGTCATTCTCCCTGGGCGCATCGCGACCGGCCGCATAAAATTTCTTGACGAGGCAAAAGCCAAACGCGAAAACCGCAGCCTGGCGGACGTAGAAACCGAAAATATCGCCAGCATACCCCTCGGCCGCCTGGGCAGGCCCGAAGAATACGGCGACGTGGTAGCGTTTCTCGCCAGTGAGCGCGCGGCCTATATGACCGGCTCCGTCGTCCGCGTCGACGGCGGCATGATCCCTTGTATCTAGGAATATATCTAGGAGCGAGCATCTAGGAATGACACCGGGCTTAGACGAAAAAACGACGGCAACACTTTCCTCCATAGCAACCGCAACGCTGACCACGGTCCTGCTGAAGAAGGGCCTGCGCAACGTCTGGCTGCGCGGCGCCAAACCGTTGCGGCCCGGCCAGAAGCCCCAGGTCGGCCCGGCGTTCACCCTGCGTTTCGTCCCCGCGCGCGAAGATCTGGCCACTCCGGAATCCTGGAGTTCCCCGGTCTCCACCCGCGCTGCCATCGAAGCTATGCCGCCCGGCTGCGTTGCGGTTGTCGACGCCATGGGCATCACCGATGCCGGCATTTTCGGGGATATACTCTGCGCCCGGATGCGGGTGCGCGGAGTCGCCGCGCTGGTCACCGATGGCGTCGTGCGTGACGTCGCCGGCGTGCTCGGCACCGGCTTGCCGGTTTGGTGCAAGGGCGCCGCTGCGCCCCCATCCGTCGCTGGTCTTACGTTCGTCAATTGGCAGCAGCCGATTGGCTGCGGCGGCGTCGCAGTATTTCCAGACGATGTAATCGTGGTCGATGAAGATGGCGCCGTGGTCATTCCTCGCGCACTGCTCAACGAAGTCGTAGAAGCGGCAGCCGAGCAGGAAAAGCTCGAAGCCTGGATCATGGCCGAGGTGCAGACCGGTGTGCCCTTACCTGGCCTCTACCCCGCAAATGCGGAAACCAAGGCCCGCTACGAGGCATTTCGCGCCGCACAGGCCAAAGCTTCTATCTAGAATTGGCATTTTCCGAGAAGGTTTCGGGCTACTTTCGCGCCGTCCTTGCGAATCGCCGTGCTTTACTGCTTAAGCGCCTCCATGGCCTGTTCCAGTTGCTGAATCGTAAGCCCGGCGGGAGTCGTCTTCTTTGCGTTGATCCACTCCGGGTCCGCGAGGGCATACGCTTCGTCCACGAACTTCTCGAAAAAGGCCCAGGTCATGGTGTAATACTCGCCCCACGAGATGACCCGCGCTCCTTTGGCGTCGTAGCCGGCCAGAACCACGGCATGGCCGCCGACGATGGTGTTGTCCGCCCTGGGGTCGACATCCCACACCTTGAGCGGGTCTTCGCCTGGCGGCATGATGTACTGCGGCACGTTGAAGCCGATGTAGGCCACACCACAGTCGTGTATCGAGCGCTTGATGTTGTCGATGTTCTTCACGTCCACCTCAACAAACGCAACGATATTATGCCGTTGTTTCCCATTCAGCCCGTATGGCGCACCCTTCTTGAGGATGTAGGTAAGAACGTGCTGTTCATTGCCGCCGGGACCCTCTCCCCCCTGGGAGGGTTTGTAACCACAAGCCTGTTCATACAGGTCCAGAACATCGACATCGGGCTCGGTATCGATGTTCTGGAGAGCATTAAAGCTCCATACCTGGATTGCGTGATAGTAGGCGGCACAGGTGCAGTCGCCCAGGGTGTCGTTCTTCATCACCCCCAGGTTGGCAGGCATCCCCTTGGTGTAGTCCACAGCAGGAACGACCGGCTCGAGCGCCTTGCCGGCCATCAGCGTGTGCAACATGGGAATACGTTTGTCATGGGAACGGGCGAGCCGTCCCAGCCTGAAGGTAGTGGCGGTCTTGGTGGTCATGAGCGTTTCTCCTTTGCGGTGAATCAGGGTTCTACGTCTTCCGTTGCTCCGTGGGAATCGAGCACTGGCGAGAGCCGCCCAAGCTTGAAACCCGAATCGGTGAGGGTGGGGGACTGCCAGGTTGAGGGTTGCCGCGCTTTCGCGCTTCCGATCTGGCAGGGAAAATGGAGACCAAGGCTATGAAAGTAGCGAGCCGTGTCGCTCGCTTTATCGTTGAGCGGCGCTATCGGACTAGTAACCAGAGAGAGATAAGCGCTTATGCCGTGCCGATTCAATCTCACGTCCGCAAAACTCAGCTGCGCCATGTCGCATCCTTCTGTTTGAGTAAGCGATGGAAACAAAGGGCGGTAGGCCACGCTCTTACCTGGTCGCTGCCTTCCCCTCATGTGCGGTGAACGGATATCAGGGTAGTGCTCTCAGGCAGAGGATCGTTACATCACCTTTCGTAAAAAACAGGGGTACGACCGCGGCATCGCTAATTTCCTTCGCACTCCTGTAACGTTCGGTCTTTCCCCGCCACTACTCGCCATGGAGAATCGCTCATCGCTGGCCACAGTTCGTAGAAGCCAACGGCCGATCCATCCCAGGTGCTACAAAGGGCTTAGCCCCTTAAGACCAAACCTTGACCCCAGAGTCCGCTTAGCAGCCTCACCCGGCGGTGTAAACTTGAACCCGCCCGCTGCCGCCGGGGAGGAATCGCGATTGGAATTCTTTGCGTTCGACGCGTCCTACATAGAAAGACTGCGTTCTGGGGACGCGCATATCGAAGGGCATTTCGTGAATTACTTTAGCGAGCTGATTCGTCTTAAATTACGCTCGCGATTGAACTCCAAAGAAGCTATAGAAGATGTCAGGCAGGAAACCTTCATGCGCGTGCTGGCCCTGCTGCGTGGAGAGGGAGGCTTAAGGCAGCCCGACCGGCTTGGTCCCTTTGTCAACTCTGTTTGCAACCATGTGTTGCAGGAGCACTACCGTTCTAAAAAGTAGGGCCGCATTAATCTGCCCAACCGTTCGGCGTCGGCGCTGATCGGCGTCGATCTCGAACAGATGGCCGGCGAGCATCTCGCCGATGTCGCGCCGAACATGGCCGTGCTTCTTGCCGAGGCCGAGCGTCGCCCCGACCGCGTCGCCCAGACGCAGCTGCAGATCGTCGGCGGCAGCAGCACGCGCACGCTCCTTGTGCGGATCGCCGCCGAGCGCGACGACGAGGGGACCGGCGGCTTTGTCGTGACCTTCGACGACATCACCGAGCTGCTGTCGGCGCAGCGCAAGGCCGCCTGGGCCGATGTCGCGCGCCGCATTGCGCACGAGATCAAGAACCCGCTTACCCCGATCCAGGCTCTCGGCCGAGCGCTTGCGCCGCAACTAT
>CAVQWB010000030.1:0-3607 GCA_963717225.1 uncultured Acidobacteriaceae bacterium
CCTGGAATTGGGCACCTGACCATAATTCAAACTCTGCGCCTTTCGTTAAGGAAAGGCGCATAAAGTCCATCGAATCCAGTGAGCTCCACAGGAAATCGGGGGTGTGGGGCACCCAGCGTTTGTGGTCAATTGGGGTTTTGCATTATGCGGGCCTTTTCAGCTGCTGCCAACCGAACACAAATCGCTACGCCCTCCGCAGCCTGAGCAACCTCGGTTAACTCAGGAAACGTCGGCGCGATGCGAATGGTGCGGTCCTCTGGATCTTTCCCGTACGGATGGGTCGCTCCAGCGGGGGTGAGCACCACTCCTGCATCTTTGGCCAGCGCAACTACCCGCTTGGCGCATCCCGGGCCCACTTCAAGGCTGATGAAATAACCACCCTTGGGGTGGGTCCAGCTGACTTCAGGAACCTGAGCCAGCTTCTCCGCGAAGGTGTCGAGCACCTTCTGGAACTTAGGTGCAATGACCGCCTGGTGTCTCTCCATCAAACGCAGAATTGCCGCGCTGTCCTTTAGAAAACGAACGTGACGCAGCTGGTTGATCTTGTCCGGACCAATCGTCCGCGGTTGCATTCTCGCCAGAAGCCACTTCACATTTTCCTTTGAGCCGGCAAACAGCGCCAATCCCGCTCCCGGCAGGGTGATCTTAGAGGTCGACGCAAAAACGAATGCCCGATTCGAATTTGCATGGCGGGCACACAGTTCCAGGATGTTGGCTATCTCTATGTTCTCGCTGGTCAGGTGATGGACTGCATAGGCGTTGTCCCAATACAACCGGAAGTCCGGCGCCGCGGTCTTCATCGCCGCCAGGCGCTCCGCGGTCGCATCGCAATAAACGGTCCCCGTCGGATTGCTGTATTTGGGCACGCACCACATCCCCTTGATGGAGGCGTCCTGGGCTACCAGGCGCTCCACCTCATCCATGTCCGGACCATCTTCCCGCAGCTTCACTGGGATCATGCGGATACCGTAGTCCTCGCAGATTTTGAAGTGCCGGTCGTAGCCTGGAACTGGGCACAAGAAGGAGATTTCCCCCTGCTTCGACCAGGGTGTGACGCTATCGCAGGTCCCTTTGAGCAGGGCGTAAACAACGGTGTCATGCATCAACGCCAGGCTGGAGTTATTGGCCGCAATGATTTGGTCCGGTGCTGCTCCCATGATCGAGGAGAAGAGTCTGCGCACTTCCACCAGCCCCTGCAGTCCGCCATAATTGCGGGTGTCCACGGCGCCTTCGGCGACGTAATCGTCCGCACCTGGAAGCGAGAGCAACCCAGCGCCCAGGTCCAACTGGGCCGCGGAGGGCTTTCCTCGGGTCAGGTCAAGCTTGAGGCCCCGAGCCTTAAAGGCATCATAGTTCTCCTGAAGCCTTTGGCTAGCTGTGGTGATATCGTCCGGGCTAAGCTGCGTGAGGT
Organism: uncultured Acidobacteriaceae bacterium; assembly: GCA_963717225.1. GTDB lineage: Bacteria > Acidobacteriota > Terriglobia > Terriglobales > Acidobacteriaceae > PALSA-350. The sequence goes on from CAVQWB010000030.1 coordinate 1,412, forward strand.
TTGTCATTCTGGACCGAATATCCTTTCGTCTGCGTGTCTATATTATGGAGGATTTTTCTTTCTCACCGCGACCTCTCCTGCAGCTGTAAAATCATTGCTGTGCACTGCCGGAACTAACGCCGGACGTTTGGGTCAACACCAGTGGCCGTGTCCTGGGCGGCGGAAGTAGGGACAATATGAAACCTGGACTCCCCCTGCACGAATCGCACTCCTCTTCCGGCACGCATGAGATAAAAGGAACGCAGACACTGAGACGGTTCATGGCACTCGGGTTAGCCGTGATGCTGGTACCGCTGGGGCAGACAGAACTTTTTGCCCAGCAGTACGGTCCGTACAACGGCCAGTACGCCCCTTATCCGCAACCTGCCTACGGGCAGCCTGCTTATCCGCAGCCACAACCGTATGGGCAACCTGCTTACCCTCAATCGCAATACCCACGACCCGCTTACCCACAGCAATATTCGCAACCAGCGTACCCGCAACAGTATCCACAGCAGGCGTATCCACAGCAGGCGTATCCACAGCAGGCGTATCCACAGCAGGCGTATCCACAGCAGGCGTATCCGCAGCAGGCCTATCCGCAGCAGTATTCGCAACCACCTTATCCATCGAACGGACAGTCATACAACCAACAAGGTTATGCACAGAACTATGCACAAAACCAGGTGCAGCCGCTCAATGCCGACCAGCTGGAACAGCTGGTAGCGCCGATCGCACTTTATCCGGACGCGCTGGTGGCCCAGGTCCTGGCTGCGTCGACCTACCCGACACAAGTGGCCGATGCGGATCGATGGCGCCAAGCGCAGGGTTATGCACCTTCGGAGCAGATCGCAGCCGGAGCCGCAGCTCAGAACTGGGATCCCAGCGTGAAGGCGTTAACCGCGGTTCCCCAGGTTCTGGCGGAGATGGACCGGAATGCGCGCTGGACCACTGATCTCGGCAATGCCTACTACAACCAGCCGCAAGATGTAATGCAAGCAGTCCAATTGATGCGCCAGCGTGCGCAGGCCGCGGGAAATCTGCAAAACACGCCACAGCAGACGGTGAGTTATGACCAGGGCAATATTGAGTTGGCGCCCGCCAATCCGCAGGTGGTGTACGTGCCCGCGTATAACCCCTGGTCCGTCTATGGGCAGCCTGTTTCCCCTTATCCTGGCTTCTCTCTGCTGGGCGCGCTGGGATCATTTTTCGGTTCCAGCCCGGTCTCGTTCGGGTTGGGGATTGCGATGGCGGCCTTCAACAACACACCGTTTGGCTGGCTGGGGTGGGGCTTGAATTGGCTGGCCCAAGCCGTGCTCTTCAACCATGCGAACTATTTTTCGCACAGTACGACAGTGGCGGATTGGGGCTTTGCCCACGGAGGCCGGCGTGCTTTTTCGCAGCCTGGGACCATGTATGGGCGCTCCAACGGCTTTAACCGGGGACCCGGTAACTATGGGCAGCCGCGCGGCGGATACAACACAGGCTATGGACAGGGGCTCGGCCGCGCGCCGCAAACCTTCGCGGGCAGCCGGCCCATCGAGGGCTTCAACCGCGGATACCAGGCACCAGGAGTGGGTTACGCCCGGCCCGTACCGCAGGCCTATAACCACATGCAGGCGGCAATCAATACAGCGCGGCCCTACGCGCGTCCTGGGTATGGCTCCAGCTTTTCTGAAGGGGGCGCTTATAACAACCGGGGCGGATTCTATGGCAATGGGCAGGGGGCCTATCGTCCACCGGCAGCGAGCTTTCAGAATCGCCAATTTGCGCAGCGGTCTTCTGGTTCGTTTGGGGGCGGTTCGTTTGGGGGCGCGCCCTTCGGGGGCAAAGCCTTTTCCGGTTATAAGCCGCCGAAGTCCGGTGGTGGCTTCCATCTCTTTGGTGGAGGGCACTCCGCGAAAAGCTTTGGCGGTGGCAAGAGCTTCGGTGGCGGGCACTCCGGCGGCAGCGGTCACTCTTTTGGCGGCGGTCACTCTTTTGGCAAACATCACCATTAACGGGCTGCTTCGGTCTCAACCGGGGAACAGCGCACCGTAAGTGGCAACTTATCTGAAACAGAGCTTTTGGGAATGATCCGCCCATTCTATGCTTGCCATAGATGATCCACAGGGCCGCCTTGCGTCTTACCCCATCTTCCTACGAGATAACAAGGCGCTGCGCCCCCGCGACCGGGCATAAGCTACGGGCGCGAGGTGGCTCCGATATCGCTGTCCC
>CAVQWB010000031.1:0-176540 GCA_963717225.1 uncultured Acidobacteriaceae bacterium
ATCACCTTGAATGCCGCAAAGTCCCAGTTAGCGATGCCGGCAGAGCGTAGCTGGGGATCCAGGCGAGGCTCGTTTCCTAGCGCGAAGGTCGACGGCTGGCTGAAAGCATTGACATTGAACCACTCATTGACGCGGCTCTGCGCAGAGCCTGTGATCTTCTTGTTAGGACTATCGACGTTCGGGCGCAGACTGCCAAAGTTAAACTGCGACAAGGGATTGGACGCGGCGGCGATCGCAAGCGGGAATCCACTTTGGACCGTCGTTATCCCGTTGATGCCCCAACCGCCAAGAATTTTATCGGCGGGCCGTCGATGTTGCTGAGAAACTTCTTGCCCCTACCTACGGGCAGATCAAGTACATAGCTGGCGACGAAGCGATGTGGAACATCGCTTTGGGAGAGCGAACGTTCGCCTTTAAGGTTGTCGTTGTCCTGAATCTGGGCAGCGCAACCGCATCCGCCGTCCTCCAACCACGCCGTTAAAGTATCCCCATTCGTGATTAGCTTGGCCCAGGTATAAGCCACCAAAATAGTTCCGCCCGCGTTAAACCGCTTCTCAAACTTGGCCTGAAACGAATTGTACGAAGACGCCCGATTGAAGGGCTCAGCCGAAAAGACCCCCCAAAATTGAGGGTAGGGAAGCAGCAGCTGGCTGGGGACGATGGTGGGGGTCGAGAGCAGTGTGCCGTTTGGGACCAACCCGTAGAACGGGTTCGGTGACTGCTGCGATAACTGGGTGCCCTGGGCTAAATCGCTATCTGGAAGCTGGTTTATGTTTTGAGAATTTCCAGGAAGATGGCTTCCCTTCGACCCTGCGTAAGCGAGGCCGAACATCGCACCGTGGCCGAGGTCGTGTTCGAAGTTCAAATTATATTGCTGCGTGTACCCGTAAGATCCTTTAGGAACCGGCAGGAACATCGTTGTCCCATATAAGGTACTTTGGTAGTTCGCGCTGCGTCCAACCGGGTTCAGGATCCCGCTGGGAAAGGGATTGCTCAGGGTCGCGTTAGGCGTGGCGCCGCCATTCAGTGAGGCCAGCCACGGAGTGGAGGCCGCATTGATCGGTGAGGTCCACGGCGCGTCATTAAACGAAGCGTCATCGGGGACAAGAAAATCCCATAACCCGCCCGCACAACGGACTGTTCGTTGAGACGATAAGCTAGTCCGAAACGAGGGGAAAAGGCGCCAGTAGTGGAACTGCTGACTGTAGCGGCTCCAGTAGGCCGCCGAGTTGACTAACGCAACATTTCCGGTGAGCGGCAGGCCCGTGCTTGCCGCAAGAGGACTAGCCTGGTCGGGCAGAAATACAACCTGACGGTCGTGCCGCTCAGTCCATGGGCCAGGCAGTTCCCAGCGCACCCCATAATTCATGGTGAGTTTTTGACTGATCTGAAAGGTATCCCCGAAATAGTAGCCTTGGTAATACTGCAGTCCAGCCGTGAGCGCCGGCTGGGTTAAGCTGCCGCTCGATCCATAACCCAGCAAAAAGAAGCCAATCCGAAGCCAGTATTTCCGGGTGAGAACGGGTTGATGGAGGTCATCAGATTGTCGAAATTGTAGAAGCCACTCGCCGTCGTGGTCTGAGCAAAATTAAACTCCATGCGGCGAAGCTCGGCGCCAATCTTAAAGGTGTGGCGCCCCAAAATCTTCGTCACGCCGGGCATGATGGAGTAGCTGTTGTTGGTGTCCAAAACGATGACTGCCATATTCTGATTGCAGAAGTCAGAGAATCCAGCCACGCAGGGATCCGGGTTGTTACGCAACGGTTCCTGTGCGTTGTAGCTTTCGGGTAACCCGAACTTGGTCTGGTCCACGCCATAACTCTGCGGAGTGAAATTAAACAGGAACGCGCAGAAAAGCCAAACGGAGCTCGCCCACAGTCGAAGGCGAGAAAGCATACGTGTCGCCCAGGACGAACTGATTGGTTTGAAAACTTGACCCCAGGCCGTTGCCTTCGTTGAACGGATCCACCGGGGGAGAAGTGGATGACCAGAATGAGTAGCGGCCGAAGATGCGCTGCTTTTCGCCGAAGTTTTGATCCACGCGGCCATTGAACTGCTTGCTGTTGGTTCCCGAGCTGTACGTCGTAGAAAAATTATTCGAAACGCCGGACGCGTTCGGCAGTGGCCAGAGATATTTCAACAAAGCTGCTGCTGTCGGACTGATACGGGAGGCAGGTATGACGTCGCCCGCAAACTCCTGCCGCGTCGCTTGCCCGATGGCACAATCGGGCGTTCCCGGCTGGCCGCAGGTGGTGAGTGCGTCGTAGATAGGAGAACCAGCGGCCGAAAAATCACCGTCGCGCATGGCCTGCTGGTCGGCACCGTCGAGACATAGGTGTTGCCTTGGCGCAAGGCGAAGTTTTCCCAATCGAAGAAGAAGAACGTCTTATCTTTGCGGATGGGGCCGCCGATTTCGGCTCCATATTGGTTCTGCGTAAAAGCCGCTCGCGGTTGGCCAAATTCGTTGCCAAAGAAGGTATTTGCATTAAGAACTTTGTTGCGCAGGTACTCGTAGGCGGCGCCGTGAAATGCATTGCTTCCGGATTTGGTGACCAGGGTTACGATCCCTCCAGAAGTGTCTCCAAATTCCGGACCTAGATTGTTCGTCAGAACACGAAATTCCTGAACCGCGTCCTGAGCCGGTATCAATGCAGGAAGATGAGCGTAGTTCACGTTGAGGGGGGCCCCGTCGATGTACTCGGCGCTTTGATTCGCAATTCCTCCGCCAATCTGATAGTTACCCCAACCGTTAACATTATTAATAGCTGGATTACCCTGCGTCTGACCTTGAGGGACCACTCCCGGCGCCAGCGCAATCAGGTTCATCACGTTTCTGCCATTCAAAGGCATCTGCTGGACGGCTCGCCCTTCAATTACCTGGCCGAGCGAGGTGGTGTCTGACTCGATCAGCGGCGTTTGCGCCGTTACATCCACAACCTGGCTTACTTCTCCTATCTGCATTGCGGCGTCAATACGCACCACGCTCTGTACTTCTACCTGAAAGGAATCGCGTCGAAAGCGTTTGAAGCCAGGGCCCTCGACGTCGAGTGTATAGATTCCCGGAGGTACATTCACGAATTGGAAATCACCATGCGAGTTGGTCGGGAGAGTTTTGCGCTCCGCGGTTCCCTGATTGGTGAGCGCCACCGTCAGGCCGACAAGAGCGGAACCGGAACTGTCCGTCACTGTACCTACTACGGATCCATAATAGGTTTGAGTTATTCCGGCTGTGGGCGCCAGGCCGATTGCTGTCAGAAGCAGGAACAACCAATAGATCCGTGTGCGCTTCCATACTCTCATCTGAACACTCCAGTCAGGGCATTTCATGCCGGCCGATTCCCGGGGCATCATAGACGTCCCCTGGGCGATGTGGACCCCGCAACAACTGATGAACGCTGTTCCTTGAGAATGGCCTAGCCTGAAGTCCGACTTGGGACCGGCTCCAACTCACCCTTGGCCTAAGAACGGATCCCGGCAGTCTGCTGACTACCGGTCGCATGATGCAAATCGGGCTCCGGGTGAACCAACTCGCCTGGATAGATTCAGGACAAATCTGGCACTAAGTCTCCGGAGGGAGTGATGTGGGAATCCGACGTGGGATAACATCACTCAATTCGGGCGGTTGCTGGATTTCTGGGATAAGTAACGAGGAGAGTATGAAATACCTGTCCCACCCTGTCAATGTTTTTTATCTTTATCGAAAATAATAGCTAGGCTTGGATGTCTCATTGCCTCAGTTAGTGACAAAAACGCACGATATTACCTTGCTTCCTGCCGCCTTGGCTCTAGCATCCGACTGTCCGGCCCACTTTCTTCTACTCCGAGAAATCACGTGTCTATGTTTGCTAGGTCCACTGTCCTGGGAGCGGTCAGCCTGTGTTTTCTGCTCGGCTCCTTACGCGCGTCAGCTCAACCAGGTCTCAGGGCGGCTGTCGGTAAAGTAGACATCACGCCTAAAACACATGAAGTGATGTGGGGCTTCGAGGACCGCATAGAGCCTGCTTCAAGCACACTCGATCGTCTTTATGCGCGCGTGTTAGTCCTGGATGCGGGCGGAAAACGGCTGGCTATCGTCACCCTTGACTTGGGCCGCAGCTTTGGCGAGGCGTCGCTCGATCAGCTGCAGGCAGAGGTCCGCAAGTCGAGCGCTATCTCCTGTCTGCTGGTAAGGCCTCCCATACGCACTCCGCTCCGACGGTCAAGGATGAATATAAGGGGAACCCGCCGGAGTGGGAGCGTAGGGCGCTGGACGGCATTGCTGCTGCGATCAGCGATGCGGCAAACCATCTTCAGGACGCGCGTATCGGTGTAGGTACGGGCTCGGTGCTTCGGGCATAACCGGCTCCACGTGAACGATGACGGAACGGTTATTGGTTTGAGCGCAATCCAACAATGATTCCCACGTCGCCCGTCGACCCCACTGTCACAGTCCTTCGCATCGATACGGCTCAAGGCGCTCCTCTCGCCATCCTCATCAACTATGCGTGTCACCCCGTCGTTCTCGGGTCCGACAATCCCCAGTACTCCGCAGATTTTCCAGCCATCACCAATCGCGTGGTGGAAAAGGCTCTAGGCGGAAGCGCGGAGAGCTTTTTCGTTCAGGGCGCGTCCGGTGATATCAATCCTTATTACGCGAATATGCCGATCGCGCAGGATGCAATCAAGCTGCGTGACTGGACGGGCGAACGGCTGGGGCAGGAGGCCGCGCGTGTGGCCAAGTCTATTCATACCGCAAGCGATCCTTCGGCAAGCATCGATTTCCGCGAGGAGACCATGCATCTCAAACTGCGCTGGGATCCGGAGCAGTTTCATGCTGCATTGCTTAAGACCTTAGGCCCCAAGACCCTGGAGTTGATGGGTTCCCCGATCACCCCGATCATTGATGCGCGGGTTACCACCGTCCTCATCGACAGGCAGATCGCCATCGCATCGGTTCCCGGCGATGCGTTCGTTTATTTCCAGGAGAACTGGCGCGCTCGATGCCCTGTTCCCACCGCCCTGTTCTTCGGTTATACCAACGGCTACCACGGATATTTCCCCACCATCCAGGCGGCTAGTCGCGGCGGATATGGCGCCGCCAGCGCGAGCACATGGGTTGAGGTGGGCGCTGGAGAGCGTATCGTCGATTGGGCCGTCATTCAGACCTACCAGATGCTGGGCAAGTATTCAGTGCTACCGGACGACTTGAAAGAAAACCCATACAAATAGGGACGAAGGGAAGTATGGGATAAACAAATGTGGCAGCTTCGGCAGCACTACGTATCCAGGCGGAACTTGGTCTCAGCCAGCCGGTACATGGGCCGCCATACCAGGCGATTCACGGTGACTACCATGAGCGACATGATGATGGTAGCCAGCAGCAGAATGGAAAACTGGCCATGGTCGCTGGCCGCGCTGATCTGTGCGCCCAGCCCCAGGGTCTGCAGGGTACGATCTTTCAGGTGAAAATATTCCGCGATGATGCTGGCGTTCCAGGCCCCGCCGGAAGCGGTGACCAGCCCGGTGACCAGGTAGGGAAAGATGCCCGGCAAAATCACGATTTTCCAACGCTGCCAGCGCGAGAAGTGGAAGAGCTCGGCGACCTCCTTCAAATCGGAGGGAATGGCCGTGGCGCCGGCAATCACATTGAAGAGGATGTACCACTGAGTGCCCAGCAGCATGAGGGCAATTGAACCGATTCCCAAGCCGCCGCCCCAGCGGACCAGGGCGATCAGCAGGATGGGAAAGATCGCCGTTGCCGGGTAAGAGGCGGCGATCTGGGCCAGCGGCTGAGCGATTCTGGCGAGCTTGGGATGAAAGCCGATGGCAACACCGGTAGGGATGGTCCAGGCGGACGCGATCAGCAGGGAAGCGTTGACGCGCAGAAAGGTTGCGCCCGCCCCTTTCAAGAGCTCGACGATCTCCGCCCCCTGCACATGGCGCAGCAGTTCCAGCGCGCGAAAAGCGGCAAAGGCCACCAGCAGGGTAACCGCAGCGATGAGCGCTACCGTAGCCAGTTGGGACGGCTGGCGCCGCTCATGGATGGGGCGCGTGATAAACTCCCGCTGCCTCGCCGCGCGATGCCGCAATAGATGCGTTCGCTCGCCGGCACAAACGTCACCCGCCTTAACCAACCCAGCGCATTCGAGTTCTGCAGCGCGTAAAGGATGGGCGAGGTTTTGCGGCTGGTGCTTTCGCCCTGTTCAAATTTGAACTTATCGGCCCAGGCGATGACCGGGCGCCACACCAGCTGATCGGTCGCCACGATGATCAGGATCATGGTTACCGATCCCCACAACATGCCATGACTGTCGCCCGTGCTGGCCGCCGTCTGCAAGTAAGAGCCCAGGCCAGGCAGACGGAAGTCGCGATCGCCCAATACGAACATCTCGCATGCCATCAGGAAAAACCATCCGCCGGCGACCGAGACCATCGAGTTCCATACCAGCCCAATGGCTGAGTAAGGCAGCTCCAGCTGCCAGAAGCGCTGCCATGCGGAGAAACGAAAGACGCCGGCGGCTTCGCGAAGTTCGCGCGGCAGGGTCTTGAGCGAGGAATAAAAGCTGAAGGCCATGTTCCACACCTGCCCGGTAAAAATCAGCAGGATGGCGCCCATCTCAATACCCAATTGGCGCCCGGGAATCAGCGAGATCATGGCCAGCATCACGGCGGGCAGGAAGCTAAGGACGGGAATCGATTGCAGAATATCGAGCACCGCGATCATGAAGGCTTCGACACGGGGGTTGTAGGCGGCGATATACCCGTAGCCCACGGCGAAGGTCAAGCTCAGGAAGTAGGCGACAAAAGATGCGCACGATGAGTAGAACGCGTAGAGCGGCAGCATCTTCGCCGAAGGGGAAATGTCGATGGCGGGAACGGGATGTCCCATCCAATATTGGGCAATGCGCAAGACACCATAGAAAAGGGCCAGCCCGCAGGCGGCGACGCTCAGGTCGAGAAAAAAGGGCCAGGTCCGCTCCAATACCAGCGAGCGGGCAAGCGTGGGCGAGCGGAGATCTGGGCGGCGCGATCATTCGGCCGGGCCTCTTCGACCGCTTCCGCCGTCTCTTCCTGTTCGGGCAGAATGAATCGCCGGCGTGATGCGTCGAAGTCGAACAGCTCCGCGTATCGGCCCCAGTTGATCGCCGTCTCCAACTGCCGCAGCGTTTCCTCCGCGCTGAACTGCTCATCGAGCATGTCGAGAAAAAACTCCTCCGGGACGGTGTGGTCCGACTTGGTATCGAGGGCGCGGGTAATCTGCCGCAACAGCAGCACGTTCTCGACGGCGGCTTTGCGAAACAGCTCCTTCTGTTTCAGGATCTCCGAATCGGCATACTCCCGCCGGTCGGGAGTAATGGCCGCATCGCCCTCTTCTACCTTGAGGAAGCAGAGCAATTGCGCCGCATCCACAATGGGCAGCAGGTCGTCGATCTCAAATGCCAGGTCGTCGGCCAGGCGATAGATTCGGCCCGGCCGTTTTGTAATCGATCAGCAGCTCGAGCAGCCCGGCAATGCCGCCCGGGCGGGCATGGGAAGCATCTGGTAGTGCATCTGCCGCTGATCGCGCAGCGGCTCAGCCGCTGGTGGGCACGGCGGAGGGCGCCACGTCGGGCCGGGTGAGCACTTTGTAGATGTAATCCACCAGTTGGGTGAAGGCGGCGCTTTGCGGTCGCGCGGCTGAGGCCAGTGTTACCGCAAATCGACCCGCACATGTCCCGGGTTGCGCCCCAGCACGATGATGCGATCGGCCAGCAGCAAGGGCCTCTTCAATGTTATGCGTGACCAGAAAGATGGACTGCGTGGGATCGTCTTCTTGTGCCACAGCTCCAGCAGTTCGCTGCGCAGGTTTTCCGCGGTCAGCACGTCGAGGGCGGAGAACGGCTCGTCCATAAACAGGACTTCCGGCTGGCACCACCAGCGCGCGGGCGAATCCCACCCGCTGCCGCATTCCCCCGGAGAGCTCCTTGGGTACGCTGCCTGAAAGCCGTCGAGGCCGACGGTGTTGAGGATCTTCAGGCTCTGTTCGCGCCGCTGCTCGCTGGTAGATGCCGCGCGCAATCAGTGGCGCTTCCACGTTCTCCAGCACGGTCAGCCAGGGAAAAGGGCAAAGCTTTGAAAGACGATGCTCAACGTTGACCTCGGCCTGGGAAATGGGCTTGCCGTGCCAGAAAACCTCGCCGGCGGAGGGCCGGGAGAGCCCCGCCAGCATGCGCAGCAGGGTAGACTTACCAGAGCCCGATGGGCCCAGCAGGGCGACGATTTCTCCCTGCACAATGGCCAGGTCGGTGGGCGCGATCACCTGGATCCGGTTTTCGCTGGGTTGGGCGTAGTACTTCTCGACTTGCTGGGCGCGAATGATCGGTTCAGCCATCGGCAAACGTCCAACGAAGAGATTGGTGGTCAGGTTAATCTTATATGCAGAACGGAGGCCGACAACGGCTAACCCGTACAACAAACAGCATCTGAGACAGAGGCGTATGATTCGCAATGATACTTCCGCTGGCTCTTATTTTCCGTCGTACCACCTATCGTGACCTGTTTCCGGGCGATCAGAATGGTGGAGCAGCGGCAGGCCCAGAACAACTTAGGCCGTCACCCAGGAGCAAATGATCACTCAACAAGCAAAGCCAAAAGTGCTGGTAGCTGATGACGAACGCGTGATCGCGGATACGCTGGCCATCATCCTAAACCAAAGCGGGTTTGAAGCCACCGCCGTCTACAACGGCGAAAAGGCGGTGGAAGCCGCGCGCATCATCAGGCCGGATATGCTCATCTCCGACGTCATCATGACCGATATGAACGGCATTGATGCCGCCATCACTTATCCGGACCATGCTGCCGGGCGTGCAAGATCCTGCTTTTTTCCGGCCAGGCGGCCACTGCGGATCTTCTCGAGCCGCGCCCGTTCCCAGGGCCACGAATTCGAGATTCTGGCCAAGCCCGTACACCCGCAGGATCTGCTGGCGCGTCTGCGCAGTTCAGACCGCGGGGCCGAGTCAAAGCTTCTTCCTCGTCTTGCGCCTCCTTCGGGAGGCGCAGGCGCGTCTGTCCTCCGGGAGGCGCGGCTGTTGCACGGCCGATATCGATTGGATGATGCCGCGGGGACGCCGGTTGGCGCGAACGGAATCGCCGCTCTTGGCATGGCTTCCTGCATCAGCTTTTTTACCGACAATTCATCTAGCATCCCATCCGGCACGCTGCAAGAGTGCGGTCCGCGCCGCGGCCCGGGGCGGTCAGGTTAGCCATCGTTGTGCCGATAATGAATCCCGCTCCAGGATCCCACCGTGGGGAGGAGAAAGACGCCGGTCAGGGGCTAAAGCCTCTCATCGGTCTTTGCCCAGCGTGCCACGGCTGAACAGCTTGCGGAAAAATCCCGATTCTTGAAGGGTGGGCTTGCAGCCCTATAGGCCGTTTTCCGAGATTCATGAATCACTTCGAGGTGTTCCGGACTGCGCCAAGCTTCCGAAAAAAGAATGCACTTTGTGAGAGAAAGAGAGATAAGCCCCCCGGCCGGCGATTTCCTGGTCTACACCATTCGCAAAAATGCATAGAGGTTCTGTGGTGGTTACGAACTCCTCAGTTGGTTGCTGGATTAACGATCCCACGGGTTGTTTCTGGCGCACAAGCAGCTTTGAAAATAAACATGAGGAAGAAGGGGTAGTTAAATGGAGGTTACTCCCTGCGGGTATTGGTAATCAGTGGGTGGGATTCTCTGCGCGGCGCGGGGAGCGTGTTGCGAAACGCGAAATGGTCTTGCTCTGTTTCTTCGATCCCTCGTTGGGCTCGACCGGGCGGGCGGCCAAGAGCGCGTTGCTCTTTTTTCCCTTTTGTCTACGTCGTGTATTCTGGAAGCACTGTTATTAGGTGCCACTCATCAGGGGGTCATGAATATCCTGGACATCACTCGTGACATTCAGTCGCTGACTACATTTCGCCGGTCGTCCGGCGACTTCATGAAACAGCTCAAGAAGACCAAACGCCCGATAGTGCTCACGGTTAACGGCAAAGCGGCAGCCGTCGTGCAGGACGCCGAAGCCTATCAGCGTCTGCTCGACATTGCCGCGCGCGCCGATGCTGAGGACGTGATATTCGCCAGGGGCTCGATGACGTAGCACGTGGCCGTACACGACCGGTCTCGAGAGTTTTTCGACGAGTTTGAAGCCAAGAATGGCATACCTCGTTAACATCACTGCCCTGCAGAGCGCGACTTGGCAAGCCTGTACCGGGAGATCCATGCCGGGGAGTCCGATGCCGCGCTGAAGTGGTACCGAGGGCTTAAGGAGGCTGTTCTCCGCCTGGAAGAACTGCCAAACCGCTGCCCCATGACGCCGGAGAAAGCGCAACTCCGCCATCTCCTCTACGGCAACAAGCCTCACGTCTATCGTGTCATATTTCGTGTTGTTGAGAAACGGAAGCGGGTTGACATGCTCCATATTCGCCACGGCGCAAGAGACAAATTGAAGGCGCCGGAAGTTGGGTAGGAGGACCGGCCCAGGACAATACCATCCCGGCGAAAGGGTCACTGTTCTCTGCTTTGCGTTCAGCTACGACAGACATTCGCTGCCCGTCGCTGCTCAGCCATGCTCCAGCAAAGTTCAGGTCCCGTCTGGCCACAAATCTATAGCTTCTAGCTATGGCAGACATTCGCTATCACCGTATGACTTCCGGCAACGCTGCTTAGGTAGACGTAGCTTCCCTCCAGAAAGACATTCCCAAAGGTCATGCTGGAAGAGACTTCCACTCCCCCATGACAGGTGCTCGCCACCGGCTGCCCGTCGATCGAAATAGTGATCGGCTTACCGCCCGTGGGGATACCATACCGTCCTGCTACGCTCTCCGGTGCTCTGATGGTCTCGAGAAATGAGCTGCCGTTCTGGAAATACTTCCAGGAGGTGGAGACCGTCCCTTCGGGAAGGGAAACAGTTGCGGATACCTGCGTCAAATCACCTGGATGGGGGATAACGTAAAACGGCACCGTTGAGGACAACTCCGGACCAATGCCGGCAACGTAATTCGTAAGAGCCGAGGTAGGCCCAGTCGCCCACCCGTGCGCGAGACTCATAAAGGGTGGATCATAGTCGAATGAGCCATCCTGACGGTACCCTTCCCAGAATGTGCTCCCTGTGCCGTTCGGGCTCGACAGCATATATCCCCACTGGAGACGAATCAGGCTTAGAGCGGTTGCATCATCGCCTGCGACAAAGTGGGCCATCACCTCCATCGAACCCGGGAAGTTCGCGATAGCATTCGAGCGTTCTGCTGTCGCCGCGCCAAACTGATTCCAGCGCCCTTTTAACGCGGTGGAGATGGAGACGCTCTTTGCCGTCGAATCTGGGACCTCGAACCAGACCGCCAGAGAGTTTCCATCCTGCGGGTGAAGCGAACTGCCCGGTACATCCATATACATTCCCGCGCCTGCATCCCAAAGATAGAGATTGATCGCCGAACGGACAGAGGCTGCAGACTCGCTATAGAGAGATTGGGCCGTGGAATCTCCTGCAATCGAAGCCAGGAAACTCGAGCCTTGAAGCACTCGGAAGAGTAGCGCGTTTGCGGATATCTCCTCTCCACCCGCAACATCCCGGCCCCAGTCAAGCGGCAAATTGACCGAAAGCAGTCCGTCAGCTCCGATCTTCGCAGTGGAAAAGGCAACCGCTTTCTTGATCTGCGGCCAATGCGAGATAACCCAGGAACGATCGCCGGAATAAAGGAAATAGTCAATCACTCCAATCAGAGTCCATAAGTGATACGTGTCGGAGAAAATATCGCCGGCGTCGCCCGGTGGGCCAGCATAGGGAAGGCCTCCCGCACTGTTCTGGTGAGCGAAGAGAGTATTGAGATCGTTCCTCACTGAGAGGGTATCGCCAGTGGAAACATACGCCGTCAGCCCGGAGATCCCAAGATCGCCAGGCCAGACCCATCGGTCTCGCTTCGCACCATCGACCAGAATCGTCGCGCCCGAGCCACTCACTCCATTGTTAAGCCAGCTTGATGGCACCGGCGGCCAGGTCTTTCCCTGAAGTGGGTCGATGGTATCCATCTGCACCGTGTAGGCGCCAGCGTACCAAACACGATTCAGTAGATCGTCATTCGATCGGAACGAGCCGCGATAGGCGCGCAAATCCGAAAGAGTGGGAGCAGGGGTGAAATAAATCGTCACTCCCGTCAACTCCACCGACCCGCTCGTCTCCAGGCCAACGGTGAGATAACGGAAGCCACCTCGCAGCTTCTCCGGGGGGACACTGTACGTCCCGTTCGCAATCACGTTAGCACTGAGACTGCCATCCGGGCCTGGTCCGACAGACAGATCGCTCTGCGGCCCCGTGTAGAGTACGGATTCACTAAAAGCCAGGAACACGCTCTGTGCACTATCACTCACAGCACCGAACTGCAGTGAGGTAATGCCACCGACCTCCTTGCCAAAATCGAGGACGATATAGCTCCCCATGCCTTGGATCGTCGTTGTCCCGCCGCTGAGCATCTGGTCGGACGAACTGACCCCGCCGTGGATCCGTTGCACGGCTACGGGCGCGAGGGTGCGCGAGGACGGCGAAAGGTTGTAGTCATCATCGGGAAAAGTGACGGAATACTGGGAACAGGCCCCGAGCGATAGCATCAACCCGAGCGTGACCAGAACGAAGCAATAACTCAGAGGAGTTCGGGGACGCACTTACACAATATATCTGCAAAGCTTGTCAAACGCTTGCGGCGCTTCGTCCTGGACGGCGACGCCGATCGGAAGATTTGTGGTCAGAAGATTTGTGGTCAAACAGACGGGACTGGAACTTTGCTCGAAGTGATGAACCGGCCACCACTTTTTTGAAGTTTTAGCGCTCCGCATCACCGGCACAACATGAACGCATTTTCACCTTTGCAGAACCTGCGGTACGCCGAGATCACCCCAGCGGCCAGCGAGCTATGGAACGATGGCTACGTGGCCTTGAGCCAGGGTCGTGAGGACGCATTCGGCGCCGCCACCAGCCGCGCCGAAGCCCAGGTCCTTCGCCTGAGCGCCATCTACGCGGCCCTGGATCGCACCCCGCTCATCGACGCCTGCCACCTCCAGGCCGCCTTGGCTGTATGGGACTACTGCCGCGCCAGTGCTCGCCTTCTCTTCGACACCGCCCCCATCGATCCCTCCGCCCAACGCATCGGCCAGGCGCTTGACGCCTTTCCCTGGCGTCTCGAAACCAACAAAAGCCTTTTCTGCGCGGCGATCTGGTGGAACTTGAACGAATTGGCAAAAGTGGCAGGCAGCTTCTGGTTCGTGATCGGCGCTGCCTATCTTGCCGCCCCAAACCAGGGGATTTCGTCAAGCTCCAAAGATGATCGATTTCAGTTAGTCTCAGTGAGATCGGCTTGGGGTCTTTCTCGTTATTCGGTGTGGAGTGAACGCGCCGGATCGCCCGATGCCGCTTTACGAGCTGGTAAAAAGCTGGCTCCCAACGCGACCAGGCAGACCATAGCCGCGACTCCGAAATAGGTTGCGGGACTGTTTGACGTAACGCCGTACAGGAGGCTCTTCATAAACCGGACGACGACCAGGCTAACCACCGATCCGAGTGACAGACCCGCGAGGGTTAGGCTGAGACCTTGCTTCAAGACCAGCAACAGCACTTTACGGCGGTCAGCTCCCAGCGCCATGCGGATACCAATCTCCCGATACCGTTGCGCCACGGATTGCGCCATCACCCCATAGATACCGATCGCGGCCAGCAGCAAGGTCAAACCTGCGAAGATCGAGATCAATTTTGCGCGTACTCGCGGCTGAGTCTGAAGCCCCGCCACCATATCGCCGAGCGACTTGATCGTACCCACCGGCAGATTCGGATCTTCGTTCCAGACTGCTTTCTGAATGGCCGCGTCAGCCAGCACTACACCTGGTTGGGTGCGCACGACAAAGAACATGGTGGTGTAATCCCAATTCTCAAAATACTGATGGACCTGCTGCTGACGATAGTCGATATAAATTTCCGGGCGCGCCTCCCATGCGATCTGGTTGTAACGGGTCGATTTCGTGCTCGCCACGACGCCAACCACTTCGAGCCAGGCTTTCTTCTGTGTCTCCGGGTCCTTCGGGTCTCCGATGCGGAGGTGCTCGCCAATCGGGTTCTTGCCCGAGAAGTACCGCCGCTCCGCCTCTTCATTGATGAGGGCTACAGGCCGCGTCGCCTCTCCATCGGAGTCCGAGAAGTCTCGACCGGCAACCGTGGAAATACCCATTGCCTGAAGATAGCCTGGTCCAATCGTCACTGGAACTGCCTGCGGCAAATGCTCGCCGGCAAGATCCCTTCGGCTATCCCTTTGAAACGGTTCTGTGCCGGCATCCGACAACCGGAGAAAGAAGTTCATCCCTGCGGCTTTCACGCCGGGGAGCGCCCGAAGGCGATCCGACAAACGATCCGCAAACCGGGTAAGCTGCGCGTCTGAACCGTACCGCTTATGCGGCAGCGATAGCTGGATTACATGGGTATCCGCGGGGTTGAATCCAAGGGGCTGCGCATTCAAGCGAAGAAAGGTAGTCAACAGTAACGATGCGCCGATCAGCAGGATGACCGAAAGGGTAATCTGCGTCAGCACAATGATGCTCCTTGAACGCAACTTGCCTGCGGCGGCGGATGCACCAGAACTGCTGGAACGCAAAGCCAGATTTACATTGAGCCGCGCTGCTCTAAACGCCGGGTATGCTCCAAAGACCAACCCCGACAACACGGTCAGCGCTGCGGCCACTGCCAATACCGGCAGGCTGACCGTAACCGGCTGTGACGGGAGTGCGCCAAAAGGGTTCCAGGCGATAAAGCCGCGCACCGAGCCGAAGGCAATCAGGAGACCCAGGGCGCCGCTGATCCCATAGAGTACGAGATTCTCGATAAGCAACTGGACCAGAAGGCGGCTCGCACTCGATCCGAGAGCAGCGCGGATCGCAAACTCTTTCTCGCGCTGGATATTTCGCCCCAGGATGAGGCTTGCGGTATTGGTGCAAGCGATGAGAAGCAGCAACGCGACCGCGCCCCCGAGCACAATGAGGGATGACCGGACCGTGCGTGTGTTGTCCCGCTGGAGTCCATCAAGCAGTGCGGTTGACGGAGGGGTGTCTGGATAGCGCCGGTCGTTCTCCTTTTGGAGAAGAGCAATCTCTGACCGCGCCTGATTCAGTGTTACTCCAGGGTTCAGCCGTCCAATGATGGCGACGGCAGCGGCGGAGTCCTGCTTGTACTCTGGATCGCCGGCTTGAATCAGAGTCCACACATCGACGTCATGCGGTGAGTCGAGAACCCGGTACGAGAATCCTGGAGGAAGAATCCCGACGACTTGGAACGGCTTGTCATTGAGCGTGAGCGTCTCACCCAACACCGCCAGGGACTGATGAAACCGCTTGGTCCACAGAGCATGACTGATCACCGCGACCGGCGGTCCGGTTTCGTCGTCCGGCATGAATAGCCTGCCCCGGAAGGCTGTCACACCGAGAGTGGAAAAAAGTGTCCTGCTTAGTATTCCGCCGTTTAGATTTTCCGGCTCGCCGCTGCCTGTCAGTGCGTATCCGCGCTCGAAGGAAGCGCCGAGCGATTGGAACGCATGGCTTCGTTCCCGGAAGTACGTATAGTCACGCCAATTGAAGTAATAGGCAGGTTCACTGGGGCTGGCAGGTGCGGCTCGCCAGAAGATCAAAAGCTGCTGAGGGTCTTTGAGCGGGAGAGGCTGGATGATCCATGCGTTCAGAATCGAGAAGATTCCTGTTGTCGCACCGATACCGAGCGCGAGCGTCAGCATTGCTATGACGGCAAACCCACGATTCCGCAGAAGCTGACGAAAGGCATAGCGAACATCCGCAACGAGGCTCTCCACCGGCAGCACCGCATCTTCAGCCGCGGTTCGTTCCTTGATGAACGTAGGGTTCCCAAACCGAAGCACAGCATCCCGGTGAGCCTCTTCCGGGGACATACCTTCAGCAATACTGTCTTCCATCCGCATCTCGATGTGGGACTTGAGTTCGGCTGTGATTTCGCGATCTACTCTGGAGCGAGAAAACAGATTCGAGATGCGACCAAAGAGCGACATGGTATTCCCTCATGCGTACCGCAACATCGCACTTACGCCTTTCAGCGTAGACGAGAGCAGAGTACCCATAGACGAATAGGGGTGTCAAGCGCGGCGATAAAGGCGAGCCATCGGGGTCCTCAGTTGATTTTTATCGTCTCCCAGGATCATTCGGCTCTCAGGGCTTGCATGGGATGAACCGAGGCGGCGCGACGCGCGGGGATAAGGCACGCGATCACTGCGGCAAAGTGCAGTAAGCATGCGACGGAAGCAAAGACGGAAAGGTCAATCTTACCTACTCCATATAAGGTACTTTGCATGGCGCGGCCCACAAAGTAGGCGCCGATGAGGCCCAGGCCCAGGCCGATGGAAGCCAACGCCATGCCTTCGCGAACGATGAGGGCGACGACGCGATTGCGATCTGCGCCTAATGCCATGCGCAGGGCTATCTCATGCGCGCGCTGAGCTACAGAAAAAGACATGACGCCATAGACTCCGAGCGCCGCGAGCAGCAAGGCGACGATGGCGAAGCTCACGAAAAGGATCAGTGTGAAACGATCGTTGGAGAGAACAAGGTCGCGAACTTCATCCATGGATCGTGGTCTGCCCAGAGCGATTTCCGGATCGACGGAGTGGACCGCGGCGGCAATACTCTTGACCATGGCAGCGGGATCGGCGGCCGTTCGCACCCCAATGCCTGCGTTGGGCCAGGGAGTTTGCCAAAAGGGAATCTGCATCTCCGGGTTATCGTCGCGGCCACCCTCGCGTACGTTGTGGTAAACACCGACGATCTGCCAATCGACGGGGGGACCGAGCTTGGTTACTCCGGGGATAAGTTGCTCGACGGAGATCCGCTGTTGCAACGGGTCTGTACCTTTGAGGTATTTGTTCACGAACTCCTCGTTGACCACGGCGACCTTCATACCGGAGGCAGTGTCCTGCTCGTTGAAGGCGCGGCCGTTCACGAGGCGAACTCCAAAGGTTCGGAAAAAGTCCGGAGTCACCATGCCGAAGCCGGTACCGGGCCGCATGGAGGGATCGCTGAAGGCGGGCTTACCGACGATGGTGAAAGGCATACCAAAGCCGGCTCCGAAGAGCGGTAAGCCAGTCATGGCGGCGGCGGAGCGAACGCCTGGCACAGCCTGGATGCGGGAAAGAATCTGCCGGTAATAGGCGATGATCTTTTCCGGATCTTTGGGGCGCGAGTCGGGAACGGGAAGGAAGAAGGTAAGGACGTGATCGGTGTGCAGACCAAGATCCACGCGAAGCAGGTTGAGAAAACTGTGGATGGCCAGGCCTGCCCCGGTGAGCAGAGTGAGTGCGAGCGCAAGCTCACCGATGACGAGGCTCTGCCGCAAGCGATGGCGGCCTGCTCCCATGCCTGAGCGTCCGCCTTCTTTAAGGGTTTCGCCGGGATCAATGCGGGAGGCGTACCAGGCGGGCGCGCTCCCGAAGAGAAGCCCTGCGAGGGTGGTGGCGGCGATGGTGAAGAGCAGTATAGGGAGATTGAGCCGCAGGTCGGCCTCTATCGGCAGCGTGTGCGGGGGCATGGTGGCAATGAGAGCGCGCAGCATTGCGTAGCCCACGCCAATACCTAAGATGCCGCCAAGCACGGAGAGCAGCAGGCTCTCGGTGAGGAGCTGTTGAAAAATGATTTTGCGTGTGGCGCCAAGCGCGCTGCGTACGGCCAGCTCCTTCTGGCGGGCAATACCGCGGGCGAGGAGAAGATTGGCCACGTTGACGCAGGCGATCAAGAGGATGAAGCCGACCGCGCCGAGAAGGAACCAGAGGGTCTGCTTCCGTTCACTGGGGAGAAAGTCGTTCTTGAGCGGCTCAACGATGACGCCCCAGCCCTTGTTGCTCTTTGGGTATGCCGCGGCGATGTGGTTGGCCACAGAATCCATGTCGGCCTGCGCTTGCTGGATAGTGACGCCAGGCTTGAGGCGGCCCATCGAGACGAGCCAGTGAAAGTCGTGATTCAGCTGTTCGGGTTTGAAAGCCAGGGGCACCGCAATCTGGGCTTGGCTGCGATCGAAGATGCCAGGGGCAAGGACGCCGACGACGGTATAAGGCTCTCCGTTGATGCGCATGGAGTGGCCGATCAGCCTGGGATCTGCGCCGAGGTGCGACCAAAGCTTGTGGGTCAGGATCACCTCGTGGTTCTTGCCGTCGACGCCTTCTTCGGGAAGAAAATCGCGGCCGAGAAAGAAGGGAAGCCCGAGCATGTTGAAGTAGCCGGGGGTGAACTGACCGCCATCTATGTTTTCGGGTTGGTCTTTGCTGGCGATGTTGAAGGAGCCACCGGTGGTGGCATTGAGATCCTGGAAGGAGGAGTTCTGGCGTTTCCAGTCGGTGAAGTCTCCGGCGGAGATCCCATTGCGGAAGGTTTTAATTTTGGACCAGACCATGACTAACTGTTTCGGTTGCGGATAGGGCAGGGGGGCGAGGAGTGTGGCGTAGTCCACGGTAAAGATGGCGGTATTCGCGCCGATGCCCAAGGCGAGAGTGAATAGAACGGTAAAGGTGAGGCCGGGGTTCCTGGCCAACATGCGCACGGCATAACGAAGGTTGCGGAGGAGCGTCGGCATCGGACAACCTCGGAGATGGGCTCGATATGATTGCGAAATTGTACGCCTGTTGCATGGACGTAGAGTTTGAGCAAAATGCTCAGATTCCGATTGGGTTTCTGCCTCTGCCCTCTGGAAGCCAGGTACACAGAAGCTCTAGATGCTCAGCTGACTCCTAAATTCTGTTAACGTGGTGTACTCGCTCGGGCGGTAGGGATTCAAAGGGCGGGGTACGCTGGAGTGCGCGTGGTTCGGTTTGCCGCAGATGTGACCGGCACTGCGTCTTGAGTAGTTTTCAGCCGTCCCTGCGGGAGTGAGTTTGGAAATGCGGTTCTCACACATGCTCTTTAGCGGCTGAGGCAGTCGTTGCGTCCTAAGGGGCAGCGCTTTGTAGGGTGCGTGAGAGGCCAATTCCAAAGTCACCGCGCTTATGCTTTGTATCAGGGCACGGCTTCAGCCGTGCCGCAAGGCGGGATCAAAATGAGGGCTTCAGCCCCTGATGAATAATCCTGTGCGCAGTCTGACGCATTCGCGCAAGTTGCTGCTGGCTGGACTTGCAGCGGCTGCAGTTCTCGGTCCGGTTGTGTTTGGGTTTGTCGATGCGCCACGCGTGCGCGCGTCCCTGGTCCAACGAGACGGAGGGAACGCGGCATTTGGTTTCGAAGTGGCGACCATCAAGCCGGGCGACGCGGCGGGCAGCCGGAGAAGTATGATGATGTCGCTGGGAAAATTTACTACCCAGAACATGCCTCTCAGAGACGTGATTATGTTTGCCTACGACGCAAAGTCGACCTCGCAGATTTCCGGATATCCGGACTGGGTAACCTCAGCGGTGTACGACCTCGATGCGAAAGAAGATGAACCGACTACCGCGGCGCTCGAGAAATTACCTATGGACGACCGCGTTCGACAAGTGAGACTGATGGTCCAGGCGCTGCTTGCGGAGCGTTTTCAACTCAAGGTAAGCCATCGCATGAGTGAGATTCCTGTTTATGCCCTGGTGATTGCAAAGGGGGGACCGAAGTTGAAGCTATCGACGGCAGCACCGATGGGCAACGAGACCCCTCACGCTGGAGAAAAACCGCGGGGCGGCGGTTTTCTTAATGCTGGCCCGGGCGAACTCCACAGTGACGGTGCGACGCTTGACTTTTTTGCTTCGGGTCCGCTCTCGCGAGTGCCCGAAACGGATGGGCGAGTGGTGATCAACAAGACCGGACTGACGGGTAATTATGACTTCACCCTCAAGTGGACGCCGGAGAGTGGTGGGCCGGCAGGGAGCGCTCCTGCGGTTGATAATTCTGGTCCTGGTTTATTTACAGCGCTCGAAGAGCAGCTTGGCTTGAAGTTGGTCTCGCAGAAGGGTTCGGTAGAGACATTGGTTGTTGAATCCATTGACAGGCCAAGCGCGAACTGACGATCTTACAAAGTGAGGGAGGGATTTTCTACGGCTTCGTTTCATTCTCGTCTGGAAGGGCGAAGGCGTAGAGGGCGGTTCCTGCGGAGATGGTTACATATTGCCTTCCTTCGATAGCGTAACTTATGGGCGCGGAAGAGATGGATGCTCCGGTCTGGAAATGCCAAAGTGATTTACCTGTGGTGGCTTTCAAAGCAATCAGATTTCCATCTCCTGTTGCCAGGAAGACGAGCCCGCTGGCGGTGGCCAGGACACCGGCGCCCATGGAGATGCGGTAGAGCGGGTATTCCCACTTGACAGAGCCGGTGGTGGTGTCGATGGCCAACAGGCTGCTCCTGGCGGCTTCACCCGAGGGGAAGGGTGCGCCGCCCATATACTGCCGCCCTGGCTCATACTTCACGGGGATACTGCGGTATCCCATGCCTCCGTTGAGCGCAACCACATACATCATCGAGTGGATGGGATCGTAGGAAGGGTTTTGCCAGTTGCTACCGCCCACCAGGATTGGAGAAACAATGTTTCCTTTCGACGTCGATTGCCAATCGGGCAATACGATAGGACGGCCGTCGGGCTGAAAGCCGCTGTTCCAGGTCTGCTTGACGTAGGGTTTGCCTGAGATGAGCTTTCCGTCGGTGCGGTCAAGCGTATAAAACATTCCGTTACGGTCCGCCTGCAACAGCAGTTTGCGTTTAACCCCTCCTTCTACGCTGTCTGCCAGTACTACATCTTCGTTGGCATCCCAGTCGTGCGTGTCTCCAGGAGTGAACTGGTAATGCCACTTTCGTTGACCGGTATCCGGATCCAGGGCAACGACGGAACAGGTGAAGAGGTTGTCGCCTTCGCGTTCACTTCCGTTCATACCGGGGCCAGGATTGCCAACCGTCCAATACAACAGGTCGAGATCGGGATCATAGCTACCGGTCAGCCATGCGGCGCCACTGCCGTGTTTCCAGCTTTCGCCACTCCAGGTGTCGTGACCAAATTCTCCGGGGCCGGGAATGGTGTTGAAGCGCCATAGCCGCTTGCCGGTCGCTGGATCGTAGGCGTCGATAAAGCCGCGGATGCCAAACTCGCCCCCGGCCACGCCAACCACGATCTTGTCCTTGACGGCGAGGGGAGCCCCGGTGATGGAGTTGCCGGTCATGGTGTCGGCTACCTGGGTTTCCCAAAGGACGCGCCCGGTCCGCGCATCGAGGGCGACCAGGGCCGCGTCCAGGGTGCCGAAAAAGACGCGATTCCCGAGCACTGCGGCACCACGGTTAAAGGGATTGATCTGATTCGGATTCGTCGCTTTTTGGCGCCGGTCATATTTCCAGATGGTGAGGCCGCTCCGGGCATCGACGGCATAGACTCCGGCCGAGGCTGCCGTGGTGTAGGTGGTGTACATGATGCCATCGACGACCAGCGGCGTGGCCTCGAGCACAGGTCCCGGGGGCATCTGCACGGACCATTGGGCCTGCAGACGCGGGACATTGAGCGGAGTGATTTGGTTCAGCGCGGAGTAGTGATGTCCCTGGTAGTTGCCCCAATAGGTAAGCCAGTTCTGCGGCTCTGCTGCGGCGTTGCGGAGCCGGGCGAAACTTAAACCGCCGGGTAAATCCACCTGGATGGTTTTGGTCAGATCGCGGCTCTTCAGGGTTTTCAGGTAGGCGACCAGGTCCTGAATTTCCGTCGGGGAGAGCAGCTGACTGTAGTTATCGGACATCAGCGACTTAGGCTCGACTTGCTCGGCGAGAAGGTCTTTCCGGTCGAAGCGGCGCAGTTGGCCGTTCAAGTCGGTCATGATCACGGTGTAATTATCTTCAGCGCGCTGGATGCCGATGACCTCTTCGCCGGCGCGGGTCTTTACCCGCACGCCGCGTGGCCTGAACCAGCGTTGTGCGGCTGCGGTCGGAGCATTGGGGTTCATGATCATGCGGTGCAGGTAGTCTGCGGAATTCTTTCCGGCGTCGGAGAGATCGGGTCCAATCGCCGAGCCACGGGCGTTCACTTCGTGACACCGGCCGCAGCCGCCCTTGTCCCAGAAGATCTGCTGGCCTGCGGCGGCATTGCCCGCTACGGTCTCACCGTCGGCAGCGTGGTTGGTGTCGAGGCTGCGGAGATAGGTAATGATGCGCCAGACATTGTCCGCGGGCAGGAGAGCGAATGCGGGCATCTGCGAGCCGGGCACGCCGGCGCGGATGGTGCGAAACAAGTCAGTGTCTTCGCTGCCATGAGTGAAGTTTCCCGACGCCAGGGCCGGACCGCGATCACCCCGCGCCTCTCCCCCATGGCAGGATTGGCAAGTTTGCGCATAGAGCGTTTTACCGGCGGCGACGGCGGCAGGGTCGCCGGCAAAGGGATTCTTCTGCACGTCTGGCATATCCGCTTGTTGCGCCATCAGCACGGTCCCAGCCAGGAAGAGTGGAAAACTCAAAAGCCAGCCGAACAATCGAATTTTCTTGCGTATTGTCTTGCGGTCAGGCGCCCTGGCGATCACCGTTGCTTTCCCTTCTGACTCTCACGTTACTGTTTTTATCAGCGATATCGGCAATGGCCGGGGAAAGGGAAAAAGCTCTGCTGAAGGCGCACCATGGTGGTCAACTGGAGGGCGTTGGACCGAGACGGGCTCATCCCCTGAATAGGCCTAGCTTTTTTGCGGAAGTTTTTGCAGGGAGAGAATGGGCAAGATCGTAATCCTGACGAACCGCCTGGCTGCCGTATTTGCGTTCAAGGCGGCGAACAGTGAAATGCCCTTCTGCAAGGCTTTGAAAGTGGTGGCTAAACATGATGTTGAGGGTGAGGCCGCCGACTGCGCCAGCGATGGGGACAAGTTCGGCGGCTACTTTCTCACTTACCTCAAGGCCAAATCGCGATGCGATCTTGCCCAGAAAGGAGATGAGGGCCGGTGCGCTTTCTTTGGCCATTCCTTTTTGGGTGACATAGGAGACGGCTTCCCGTGTGACCTGCGCCAATGCAGCCCGGGTTGCGTAGTACGCGCTTTCCTTCGCGTCTCCATGCGTGTCTTCGGGCCCCAAGGCGAAGACCTCCAGGCAAGCCAGGCCGGTTTCCGGGTTGAGGAGGTCCTCTCCCTGGCTACGGGCAATCTCAACGATGGAGTGCAGCATAACGGTCGTGGTGACCGGAAGCTCGACGAGCAAACCGGGCAGTCCAAAGAAGCCGCCGACCGCGCCAGTGACGGCGGCAGCGGCGGTGTGGGAGCGTTTGTAGATCAGGGCGGTCGGCTTTGCTTTGTGGGCCTTGACCGCGATCCGCAAACACTGGTCCAGGGCTTTGTCGACGGTGATTCGTATGGCCGATTGCGCGGGGCCTGGGAGCCGATGCAGCAGGGCTTCGACCGGCATGCCAAGCTTGGAAGCGACCTTCATGGCGAAACTCTGGGATTCGAGTTTTGCGACTGCAGCCTGGAGATCAGCGAAATCGGACGGAGAGAGGTTGCTCATACTTCCAGAGTAATTCTGAACCATCCTGACATTTGCCTGGCATTCCTGGGGTACAGATTCGCTTGAGATTTCGTCTAGGCCGCGGCCGAGCGGAGCCATTGCTCCATTTGCTCATGGCCCACGAGACCGGCCTGTTGAAACACGGGGCGGCCTCCGGCAAGAACGACGAAGTTGGGAATACCGCGGACATCGAAGCGCGCTGCTAATTCAGGGTGGGCCTCGGTGTCGACTTTGAGGACGATGGCTTTTCCTGCCATGTCCTGCGCGGTGCGCGCGACCTCGGGTGCAGCGGAGCGGCAGGGCCCACACCACTCTGCCCAGAAATCCACCAGCACGGGAACCGTAGCGTTGTTCAGGATTTCGTCGAAGAGGGCCGGATCCGCTGCCAATGGTTCTGCGACGGGAGCGAGCGTGGCTTTGCAGGCGCCGCATCGGCCGGTGCTGGCGAGGTGCCCGGCGGTGACGCGGTTCTTTTGGTTGCACTGAGTACAGGTTCGAATGACTGGCACGATGGGCCTCTTTATGGAATATCCGCGGTGTTAGATGCACGGTGGAGGCGCATCGCTTCAAGGTTTTCGGGGCGGTTCGGGCGACACGGGGCCGAAGGACGCGCTCTAAAATGCTAAGCTACGGTACGATGACGGAAACCTTCAAAGAGCAGTTTGCGCGGGGTTACCAGGCGCGCAGAGAAGGTCGCCTGGCGGATGCACGCGCGATCTTCTTTAAGGCGGTGCGTAGTGCTTCGGAGGAGGCGGATCGGCCTGATCTGGCCGAGGCGCTTTGCGGTTTAGGACAAGCTGAGCGTGGTATCGGAAACCTGGAGGCGGCGCGTCACCACTATGCCAATGCAGTCGTGCTGTACCGAGAAATCGGACCGCCGGAAAGACTGGCGTATGCGCTCCGGCATGAGGCAGACATACTCCGCGAAGCCGGTCTGCCTGCGGAGGCCGAACCACTCTATGTGGAAGCTGCGGGGATCTACCGGGACCTGGGCGAAGGGGCTGAGCTTGATCTGGCAAATGCCTTGCGAGGATTAGCTTTGGTGAACGAATTATTGGGTAAGGTGGACGCCTCCAAATCACTCTTCGAACAGGCGCGCGCGCTGTACGCGAAGTGCAACGTGGACGGTGGTGTTGCGGAGTGCAACGAGAAACTTTCTCAGTTTCACTCATAGGTTTTAGTAGACGGACGTGGTCAGCTCCCTGTGGCTTTCTTTCAAAGAAAGCCACATACGTGGATGTTGGGAACATTGCGAGATAGGAAATCTGGCTACGCTTCGGTCGGGGTGACAATTCATTTTGAGGGTGAGGGTCCATTGGGGTTGGTTGCTGGTGGAGAGAACTGCAGATCCCTCCACGGCACGCCCCACGGCTTGCCGGGGCAGGCGGGACAGGTCCGCTGCGCTTCGCTCCGGTCCCACGGCACGCCGGGACAGGCGGGGTGACAAAGGGGAGAGTTGGGCGTCCATGCGGGGTCGGTTGCAGGGATCCCAGGTCTCAAAAGCGAGACCCCACGGCACGCCGGGACAGGCTGGGGCACCCTTCGATTTCACCCCTTCGACTGGTTGCGGGCTTTGTCTTTCCTGTCCTCACTTGCGACGCCGAGTTGGCTGCTCCCACAGCTTTAAGGGGCAGCGCTTCCTATTTGCTGTTGACTAGCGGGAGGATGAGCGCTGATGGATGGGCTTTATCAGAGATGATGGTGACTGTGACCTTTTGGTAGTCGCGTGGATGGGCGGTCATGATGTTTGGAACGAAGGTCTGAGGGTTGCGGTCGTAAAGAGGGAACCAGGTGCTCTGCACCTCAACCGCAAGCGTATGCCCTTTTTTGAAGACGTGATCCACTGCATGGAGGCTATACCTGAATTCATGCGGCTTGTTTGGCGTTAGTGCGGCCGGCTTGTTAAAGGCTTTGAGGTAGCGCCCGCGGAAGATCTCCTCATTGGTCATCAGCTGATAGCCTTGCATGGCTGGATCGCTATCGTCTTCGGGGTATTGGTCGATGAGCTTCACTACCAGGTCCAGATCGGTGCCTGTGGTGGTGGCAAATATGTCGGCCACGACATCGCCCGTAATGGTGAGGTCATGGTCCAGCTTTCCCGTGGTCCAGATTGCCACGTCCTTACGCGTCGTCACAAAGCGCTGGTCTTCTGTCATCCAGTTTCGCCATTGTGAGTCGGCAGCGTAGGTCGGCTGGATGGGCCGATGACGGTAGGGCACGGGATCGGCAGGATCAGAGAGATATGAGACGCTGAGTGTTTGCTTACCGATCTGCCAGCGCAACTGCTTGTTTGTGCCCAGGTAGAGCTTCGTTGGGGAGGATTGCGCCGGGGGAAAATGCGGGTAGCGCTTCCAGAGGTTCGAGCCGGTTTGGAAGCTGGCGGTGTCTTCCAGGTCGAAGCCGGGCTCATCCTTCAGGTATTTGGCGAAAAAGGGCGCCTCGATTTGCTTGCGATATTCCGTGCCGATAGGTTCCCCATATTTGAGGGCCCCAAGGCTACGCGTCGATGAAGACCAGGAGCCGTGCCGCCAGGGTCCGAGCACGAGAAAGTTTTCATGCCGGGCGTCGCGCGGCTCGAGGGTAGCATAAACTTCCTGCGGCCCCCACATATCTTCCTGGTCATAGTAGCCGCCGACTTCCAGAGTAGGCACGGTCACGGCCGTGAGGTGATGTTGCATTGCGCGCACGTACCAGAGGCTGTCATACGCTGGGTGCTGTAACAAGATCTGCCACGTGGGCAGGATTTTGCCTTCGGGTGTTTTTGCGTCGGAGCGTCGAACATCTTCGGCAAACGAGCCACGCTCGAGGAAATAATTGTAGCCGTCCACATTCTTGCCGTAACTTACGTCTGAGTTCTGCTTATTCTGCTCCAGCCCCATGGCATAGTCATAACCATAGGTTTGGCGAAAGGCGCCATTGTGAAAGAAGTCGTCGCCCATCCAGGTATCAATCATGGGCGCCTGGGGAGAAATCGCTTTGACAGCAGGGTGAGGGTCAATGCCCGCTGCCATGGCGAGTGCTCCGTCATAGCTGGTGCCGATGACTCCTACACGGCCATCGTTGCCTGGGATATTTTTGATGAGCCACGCTACTGTGTCATAAGCGTCGGTGCTCTCATCGGTGACCTTTGGATCGGCATGATCGACGACCTGGCGGCTCAGCTCGAATCTACCTTCTGATTTGAATCGCCCGCGAATGTCTTCTTCGACGAAGATGTATTGCGCGCGCGCGAGTTCAGGCCGCCGGCTATATAGGTTGGCCATGGTAAAGCCGTCCACTCCGTAAGGAGTGCGGTCCATCAGGATGGGGAGAGGCC
Source organism: uncultured Acidobacteriaceae bacterium (assembly GCA_963717225.1). Classification (GTDB taxonomy): domain Bacteria; phylum Acidobacteriota; class Terriglobia; order Terriglobales; family Acidobacteriaceae; genus PALSA-350. Next base: position 26,758 of record CAVQWB010000031.1, read on the forward strand.
CAGGCGCGGCCGAAGGTTTGAGGATGACGGCGTGAAGTTTGATTCCGTCGCGCATGGGAATGGTGGCTTCCTGCCGTTCATATGGCGGAAAGGCATGGTGCACGGCTTCGCCGATGCGGGTCATGACATACTTCGTGGGATCACCCTGGTTCACGATGGTGACAGCGGAAGCACGGTGGGACGCACCCAGAGAGAAACTGTAGCGATCACCTTTGGAAGTAAATTCGGTTGGCGACACCACGGTCAACGGGGAGGGTAAGCGACGTTCCGACTCAGTGAACAGTTGGCCATCCTGTTCATAGAAACTGACGGATAGATCAGGCTCATCGGTCAAGGTGAACTCGCCGCTGAGGGCCTGGAGTTGGTCCCCCGTGAGGTGCGCGGCATCCCCACCCTGCTGGGCAGATGCCCATGCGGGCAAGAAACATACCAGTAACAAAGAGACGGATAGCTCCGCCAACGTCATAGATATTCACCCTTCCAAGGCAGCCAGACTAGCATAGCGAGGAAGGGATGCAGAACGAGGCGTAATTGAATTGCGGGTCAGGAATTCACCGCATATCGGGCTACGATCAGAGTGATGTCGTCGAGCTGCTCGTGGGGGCTGAACTTTTGTATTTCTTCCACCACGGACCCGAGCATCCGATGAGCGGACAATTCGCGGCGCTGCTGCAATACCTCGACCAGACGCTGCTCCCCGAACTCCTCTCCCGCGACGTTGCAGGATTCGGTGACGCCGTCGGTATAGAGGGCGAGCGTGTCCCCGGGGTGGAGTTGGCATTCCGCTGCGGGGCTGTCCCAATGCTCGAACATGCCCAGAACCGTGGCGGTGGAGTGAAGCTTTTCCAAGGTGCCATCGTGACGCAGGAGAAGCGCCGGCAAATGGCCGCAGTTTGCGTAGCGCAAGCGCCGCGCGCTTTCGTCAAATTCCGCGAAAAAGAAAGTGGCATACGCGCTGTCTGCGGTGTTTTCGTAGAAGAGCCGGTTCACCGAACGCAAGAGGAGGCGCGGGTGTTCGCGGGCTAGGGCAAACTGGCTGCGCAGGTTGGCCTGGAGATTCGCCATCAGGAGTGCAGCCGCGATGCCCTTGCCGGCAATGTCGCCAATCAACAGACCAAGCCGCTGTTGCCCCAGAGCAAGAAAGTCATAGTAGTCGCCGCCGACATGGCGAGCCTGAATACAAATGCCGGCGTAGTCGAGGTTCTTGAGGGGCGGAAGGGTTTGCGGGAAGAGCCTGGCCTGTACTTGTTTGGCAATTTCCATTTCCTGGGCGGCGCGGCGCTCAGATTCCAATTTCTCAGCGATGGCTTGGCGTTGGGCCTCGATTTCGCGGCTCATCTCATCGGAACCAAGCAGTTCAAAGGAGTTCCCATCCATATCTGAGAAAGCGGCAGAGGCTCCGCCGAAAAGAGATTTCTGTGGGGGATGAAGAAAGCGGACTCCGCGGCTCCTCCACAGCTCGAACGTAGCATTGATATCTTCGGCGATGAACGATATCTGGGTATTCCGGCCTATGAGCTTGTAGTTTTCCGAGCCGCGTTTAGGAGCAACAAGGGCGAGAATCGCACTGCCATCCGGAGGGGCCACGGCCACCCAGCGTCCGCCAAATTCAAAACGGGTGTCGGCAAGCACACTGAATCCCAACTGGCCTACATAGAATTGCAAGCTTCGATCATGGTTGCGTACGAAGACGGTGGACTTGAAGATACGAAGATAGGAGCTCTCCTGATCGGGACCAACCGTTGAAGGGTCTACCGTGTTTGGGGCGGTAGAGCCGTTCAGCGGAGAGAGCAGTGGTTCCGAGCTCAAGAAAAATTCCTAAGGCCGCAGGTTGGCAGCGGCACCACGATCGACGGCAGGGGATTCCCTTAAGGAACCGGGTGCGTTGGCGACCGAAGCGATCGAGACTGCGTCCTGACCGAAGAAGTTCATTTTGATTTGTGTTTCTACTTCGACCGGACTGCCAAGCACTTGATAGGGGCGGTAGTGCCATTGGCGAACCGCGCGCATGGCGACTTCTGCCAGTTTGGGGTTCCCACTCAAGGGCGTAACTTCTTTTACCGAGCCATCTGCGCCGATCAAGGCTTTCAGACGCAACTCACCAACCAGGTTGGGTTCAGACACGACCGGATACGCAAAGTGGCCCTGAGGGAGTTCAGAAACAAACAGTGGTTGTGCTGTGGTTGAAGAGATGACGGGATGCGGCTCGACAATCGTAGCAGGAACCGTGGCAATAACGGGAGCGGGGAAAACGGGTTCGCCCGCGAGGGGCGCTGGCTCTGGTTGAACTTGCGCGGCCTGCGACCGTGGAACCGCCAGTGAGCGTTTGGGTTTTTGAACGGGGGGTAATGCAGCGACCTTCGGCGCAACCGGCAATGGCCTGACCGTAGCCGGCTGGGGACGTGGCGGGTTTACGTTGTTCGCAACCTGCTTACCGGAAAGCAGAGGAATTCCGTAGACGACTGCGATTATGGCAAGACTGACAGCGGCGAGGGCTCCCAAAGCTCCCCATTGGCGGAAGGGGGCGCCGGGCCCCTCTCTGGCCTCCGTTGGCTTCACGAATAAGCCCGCGAATTCGGACTTCACTAGAAATGGTTGGGTTGCCGGTTCGGTTCTCAGGGGGACTACTCGATTCGCAGGTGGCGGCGATTTCAAGCGAACCTTCTCGACCACTCCAAGCACAGCGTGGCTGGGCACCGGTAGAGCTGGGGTGACGACTGCCGAACGCGACAGTCTCTCAATCAGGCGTTGATCACTCCGGCTCAGAACTTGGGGAGGAAGGACGTGGAAATGACGGAATGTCCAATTAAGGCGAATGCGCTCCCACTTTGACGGGCGAACGTACACGCGTCCACCCTCGGTACGCAATTCCAGAAGCTGCGCGTCCTGATCTTCGGTTACGGCTGGCTGCAGCTCTTCCTGGGGGAGTAGCGACGCTAGGCTCGGCATGACGGCCTCCTCTTTGAAACGACACAGGGGCCCGTCTACACTTGCCAGGGAATTGGGAGGTTCCAGTCCAGCAGGTCTACTTATTATCCTATGCCCGGACCCAATTTGTCGCCAAGGCGGTGCGGAAACCGTGGCGGACACCTATTCCCGCGGCAGACACTTATCCCCCTTAAAACTTAGATGCATTTTGGTCGGGTTTTGGTGTTGATTTAAGCAGATCCAGGGGCCCCAAGGATGCCAAAGGGTGGAGTGACACTTCCATCGGCGCCGGACGACGGGCTATGGATGCCTGCAAAACCGATGTACGAGTCAGTCTGTTTCGAGCCAATTTCAAAAAAAGCTTTGTATCAGGCACGACTTCAGTCGTGCCTAAAAGGGCGGCCCGAGATCCATGATGCGGCTAGGTGGAGGGTCCGGGATTCCCGCCGGTTGCGGCCTTGGTGGCCATCTCGAAATGAAGGGAACCGCCTTTCACCAGGGATGAGTGGTTGACACGGTTGCCGGTTAAGACTTGTCCGGCCAGGGAGACGCTCTTGACAAAGACGGCGTCCGAAGAGTTTCCCGGGGCATCCACGGTGAGGTTAACTCCACCGGAAAGGTGGAGGGTGGAACGGGCAAATAGGGGACTGCCCAGGGTATACTCCGGTTTTCCCGGGCAAAGTGGATAAAATCCTAGCGCGCTCAGGACGAACCATGCGGACATGGAGCCGGTATCTTCGTCGCCGGCAAAGGTTTCGGGAGTATAGAGATCGCGCATTACTTTGCGCACCCAGAACTGGGTGAGGTCCCGGCGCCCCGCTTGGGCAAAGATGTAGAGAAGATGGTGTACCGGCTGGTTGGAGTGGGCATATTGTCCAAAGGGCACCGCCGCCATTTCTGACATCTCGTGAATCTCGGTTCCGTAGACCCCGACGTGGAAGATGGGCGGGGTCGACAACATGTCTTCAAGCGCCTTCGCTGCTTGCGCTTCTCCTCCCATGGCGTCGATCAAGCCGGAGAGGTTCTGTGGTGCGTCCCAACGGTGCTGCCAGGCGGCCCCTTCCACATACGGACTGCCCCAGGTAAAGGGATGAAACGGAGTGATCCAGGCGCCATTTTCGTTCTTACCGCGAAAGAACTTTACGCTGGTGTCGAAGACATTTCGCCAGTTCTCTGAGCGCTTCATGAAGGCTGCGTAATCTTCCTGCTTACCGAGCGCCTTGGCTACCTGGGCGATGCAGAAATCGCCGTAGGCTGCGTCCACGGTTTCCGCGACGGATTGGGGGACGTGATCGGCGGGCACGTATTGCAGCTTGAGATATTGCTCTAGTCCCACCCTGCCGTAGCCTTTGGCCGGGTCTCCTGGCGTGGTGGCGTGTTTTTTCAACCCCTGGTAGGCGCCTTCAAGATCGAAGCCGGTTATTCCCTTCGCCGCCGCGTCACCAAATACGGAGTCGATCAGGCTTCCCGTCATGCAGGCCCGGTATCCCGGGCAAGGAAATTGAGGCAGCCAGCCGCCTTCCTGGTAGGCATTGACCCAGGCCTGCAGGATCTCGCCCAACCGCTCGGGGAAGAGAATCGACATCAACGGATACCAGGCACGATATACATCCCAATAGCCGTGGTCGGCATACATCACACCGGGCATGACCTTGCCATTGAAGGCGCTGAAGTGATGCATTTTGCCGTCTGCATCCGGCTCGTGCCAGGTTCGAGGAAAGAGGAGCGTGCGGTATAGACAGGAATAAAAGATACGCCGCTGTTCCTCGGATGCGCCTTCGATTTCGATTCGGTTGAGATGATCGTTCCATCTGGCCGCGGCGGAGTTGCGCAGTTCCTCCACAGAACGCTGCCCAATCTCGCTGCGGAGGTTCAGTGCTGCCTGCTCGAAGGAGATGAAGGAGGTTGCGATGCGGGCTTCGATATGCAGGCCCTGGCGAAAGCGAAGGATACCGATGCGGTGTGCGCCGGATTCTTTTACTTCGAAGCTATCCCACGGACTTTGCAACTGCAGCAGGTAGTAAGCGGCGAAGTTTTCGGGCACACCACCGGAGTTTGCTGTAGAGGTGAAGCGGATGCTTCGGGTCGCGGGATCGGGCTCAATCGTCGCCTGAGAGCCTGGGATATCGAAGAGAAGGCCGATCGTTTGCGGGATTTCCTCTTCTTCAAAGGTTGCGCTTAGTACGGCGGTTCGATCCGTCGGAACCAACTCGACGTGAGCGCGATAGCGAAGCAGGAAAAGCTCTAGGGAGTGGGGCGAAAGATGAGCCTGCTCGGTTGCATAGGATGAGGCGCGCGAGGCGGACTCGGGATGAATGTCTCCCCGAAAGGGAAGGAATGTTGCATGCCCATAGTCGCTCAGCCAAGGGCTCAATTGATGCGTGCAGCGAAACCCCTGGATACGGCGAACGCCGGGCTGAAACATCCATGGTGTGTCGTCGTGCGACTGCAGGGTCCAGTGGGCCATACCGAACGGGAGAGCGGCGATGGGCAGCGTATTGCCGCGTGAGAATTCCGGCGTGGAGGCTGTGCCTTGAAGGATATTGACCCAGGCGACGGGGTCGCGCGGTGACGGCATACTTGCGCTGGATGATTCGGCGCCTGGTTCGCTTGATCCGAGCTCGGCGCGAACGACACCTTCCTCCATCCAAACGGTGCTGACTGCGGCGAGCCCCGACGTCTTCAGGAATGCACGCCGGCTTGGACCCTTTGAAGTTTGCTTCGACATGTGAACCGGAGAGTCCCTTCCTTACGTGTTCTGCATAAGGATAGGCCTATACCGCGGCGTGTGCACGGGGGAGCTTACTGCCCGCATTCGAAAAATGCAGCGAGCGAACAGATGTTTGCAGGCACTCGCCTTTCATCCATCAAGAGCGACGCCAATAATGCTCTTCATATGACCGCTTATCGCAGACTTTCGTTGATCGTCACCTTGGCAGCTTCTTTTTTCCCGGCGCTCGCTCAAGGGCAGCAAATGGGAACTTCCTCTTCCCAGGCCACTCATTATCACGTTCCAGCTAAGGAGAAAATTCCGGTTGCATTTGTCATTACGGACCAGGCAGTCACCATCGATTTTTCCGGCCCCTGGGAGGTGTTCAAAGATGTCTTTGTTAAAGATCGGGGCAAAACAATGGCGGAGCAAGCCGCGTTTCGCCTGTACACGGTGTCTGACTCGCGTGAGCCGGTGACAACATCTGGCGGAATGCGGATTATTCCGGACTACACGTTTGATGACGCGCCGGCGCCGGCAATTGTGGTGGTCCCGGCACAGCGCGGCCGGTCGCCCAAAATGTTGGACTGGATACGCAAGATGACCACGCAGAGCGAAGTGGTGATGTCGGTTTGTACGGGAGCCTCGGTGCTGGGAGATGCGGGAGTCTTAAAACACAGGCAGGCAACAACCCATCATCTGTACTACGACGAATTCCAGGCGGCTTTCCCGGATGTGCTGTTGCAGAAGAACCGGCGCTTTGTGCAAAGCAGCCCGGTGATTTTTACAGCGGGGGGATTGAGTTCCGGAATCGATCTTGCACTCCATATAGTGCAACTCTACTTCGGGCCTGCACAAGCGGAAGAGACCGCCAGCCTGCTCGAGTATGAAGGCACGGGCTGGAAAGGTGATGGAACTGCAGTGAAGAGATAAAACCCTCTTCTCCCGCTACCTTGCACCCCGGCGAACATCTATACAAGCAGAATGACGACTGCAGAGGCTTCCATGCGAGAAGGGCTGGCCATGGCGAAGGTTCCGCGGGTGGTGATTGTCGGGGGTGGGTTCGGGGGCTTCTACGCCGCCCGTGCTCTGGCTAAGGCTCCAGTGCAAGTCACCCTGGTGGATAGGCGTAACTATCACCTGTTCCGGCCAATGTTGTACCAGGTGGCTGCCGGACTTCTCTCCGCAGACGAAATTGCTCCGCCTCTGCGGGTGCTTTTCAGCAAGCAGAAGAACGTCGACGTGGTGATGGCTGAAGTGACTGGCGTGGATACCGCCAATCGAAGGGTCCTGCTGCCTGAAGGCGACCTCCCCTATGACTACCTGATTTTGGCGACCGGCATCGAGGTAAATTACTTTGGCCACGACGAATGGAAGTCCATCGCCCCGGGCCTCGATGCGCTGGAGAATGCAGACCAGATCCGGGGCCGGCTTTTGATGGCGTTTGAAGAGGCAGAGCGGCAGGCTTTATTCGCGGACGCCGACCACGACCTGATCCAGGAGCTGCTCACCTTCGTGCTGGTGGGAGCGGGCACAGTGGGGGTCGAACTTGCGGGCACCATTGCCGAGATGGCAAAGATGGCGCTGGCTAATGACTTTCGCCACCTTGGCCCGGGTTCAGCGCAGATCCTGCTGTACGACGGCGCGGCGCGTATACTGCCGAGTTTTGTCGAGGAGCTTTCGGCGAAAGCGCAGCGCCACCTGGAACAATTGGGGGTGAAGATCTTCACCGGAACCCGGGTGGAACGCGTGGATGCAGAGGGGATCGTGGCCAATGGTAAGCGCATCCGCAGCCGGACCGTGATCTGGAGTGCGGGGGTGGCGGCCTCGCCGGCGGCGCGCTGGCTCGGGGCAGACGCGGACAAGTCAGGCAGGGTCAAGGTGAATGCGGACCTGTCGGTTCCGGGGCATGCGGAGATTTTTGCCATTGGAGACACGGCGCTGGTGATAGCAAATACCCGCAACCTGGTGGGGCTGAAGAGCGGGACCGGAGTGCAGATGCCGGGGCTGGCGCAGCCCGCCATACAACAAGGGGAGTATGTGGCGGACCTGATTCGCCGGCGAACGACGGGCCAGAGGGAGCCAGAGCCTTTCTGGTATTGGGATAAGGGCGACCTGGCGGTGGTAGGACGCGCATTTGCGGTGGCCGATTTGCGGTTTTGGAAGTCGGCCGGATTCGTAGCGTGGTTATTGTGGGCCGGCGTGCACATCTACTTCCTCATTGGCTTTGCCAACCGCCTCTTTGTAATGCTGCGGTGGATGGTGCAGTTTATTACCAGGCAGCACGGAATGGGGGCAATTGCCGCACCGACGCCGGCTGCCGCGCAGAGGCTCGACAAGGCGGGTTGAGGGCGAAATCTTACTGCGTGGTAAATCAAAACTTGATACCCTCACGTGATGCAAAAACGCGTAGTTATCCTTGGTGCCGGGTTTGGCGGCCTTGAGTTGTCAACCTTGCTCTCCGAGAGCCTGGGCGAAACGGCCGAAGTGGTACTCATCGACAAAGCCGATTCCTTTGTTTTTGGATTTTCGAAGCTGGATGTGATGTTCGGCAGGCAGTTGCCCGACGAAGTCCGTCATTCGTACAAGCACTTTGTTAAGCCAGGCGTGCGTTTTATTCAGACCGTGGTTCGTTCCATTGACCCTGGCGCCAGGCGCGTAGTCACCGACCGGGGAAGCTTCGACGCGGATGTACTGGTGGTTGCCCTGGGTGCGGATCTCGATCCTGCTACAACTCCTGGGCTGTTGGAAGGCGGTAATGAGTTCTACTCTGTGCCTGGCGCGTTTGCCCTGCGCGATATTCTTCCCCGGTTCGAGCGCGGCGGGACGATCATCGGGGTGACGGGGAAGTCGTTCAAATGCCCGCCCGCGCCGAGCGAAACAGCGCTGCTATTGCACGACTACCTTGTGACTCGGGGAAGACGCGAAGCCACCGAGATCACGGTGGTTATGCCTTTCGGAACGCCCATTCCACCGTCGCCCGACGCATCGCAGGCGATTCTTGCTGCTTTTGCCGAGCGGGGGATTCGGTTCATCAAAGACAACCTGGTGCGGGCGCTGGATCCGGCGCGCAAAGTGGCCATGCTGACTGATGGGACGGAATTGCCCTACGAACTGTTTCTGGGGATTCCGGTGCATCGAGTGCCCCAGGTAGTGGTTGAGTCCGGGCTTGCCGCGGATGCTTTTAACTGGGTTCCGGTGAACAAAAAGACCCTGGAGACGAGTTTTCCCGGAGTGTATGCGGTTGGGGATGTGAATGGCATAGGTACACCGAAGGCAGGCGTCTTCGCAGAAGGGGCAGCCCGCGTGGTTGCGGCCGCGATCATTGCGCAGTTCGGCAAAGGGCCCGCGGCCGAAGATTATCGAGGCCTGGGCTCGTGTTACCTGGAGTTTGGCAACGATACGGTGGCGCGGGTGGATGTGGAGTTTCTGGCTGGGCCCAAGCCTGCGGGCACCTACCAGGCGCCATCGGTGGCCTTGGCGGCGGAGAAAGAACATTTTGGCTCCAGCCGGGTGCGACGGTGGTTCGGTGGGAGCTAAGGTTCATTCCTCCCGGGGATGAAAGAGCCCGCGATGGCAAGTCATCTCTGAGTCAGGTGCGTAGCCCACTCACGCCAAGAGAGGGCTTGAATGGGCCACCCAACGGAACTATTCCTCCCGCAAGGTGCTTGCAGGGTTGGTGTTCGCAATCCGCAACGTGGGCACAATGGTAGCGATAATGGTTACAGATGCGAGTATGAGCATGACCGCGAGGATGGTGCGCACGTCGTAGACGCTCACTCCGTAGAGCACGCTGCGCATTGCGCGCAAGGCCCCTGCACATAAAATCAGACCCAGGATGAGTCCGAGCGTCGAGGCCCGTACTCCTGGAGCTCCGATATGGACCATGGCTTGACGAATGCTCGAGCCCAGGGCAATACGGATGCCGATCTCGCGCGTTTTCTGTGCAACTATATTTGCGACCAAGGCAAAGATGCCGATCGTGCTGAGAAGCAGCGCCAGAGCCGCCATCGTGCCGAGGAGTGCCACTTCGACACGCTGCGTCGCCAGCGTCTTCGCCATCAGGTCCCGCATATTGTAGAAGCCGGAGAAAGGCAGGTTAGGATCGGCACTTGCCAGAGCGCGCTGCATCTGCGTGGTCAATCCTTCTACCGGAGCGGCTGCGCGGACGATCCAACTTGGCTGAAAGAAGACGTGGACCAGTGCGAGTAACTGGGCATCCGCTTGCGCGGCAGGGATGTACATTGTTTCTTCGCCGGCAAGAGGAGCGGTTGGATCCAACCCGGGCGCGATGGCTACATCTTCAACCACCCCGACAATTCTCGTGTCGTTATTGATATAGTGGCCCACCGCATCAACCCCATGGAAATACTTGCGCGCAAACGTCTTGTTGATGATGGCCACATGCTGCGTATCCGGCCCGTCTGCGTCTGTGAACGAACGCCCGGCCAGGACAGGAATCTGCAATGCCGCGAAATAATCGGGGGTGATGTAGACCTCATCGGTCATGCCGTGCTGTCCCGCTGCTCTGCCGTCGCTGATCGTCACTCCGTTCAGCAAGGCGCGCTCATACGGCAAACTCAGGCCGACAGCTGCACTCTGCACCCCCGGGATCTGCTGCATGGAAGAGGTGCTTTCACTCAGCAGCTTTCTGAATGTCGCTGTGTTGTGATATTGCTCATCGTCCAGGGAAGCCTTCGCGATGATCACCCCCGCTGGGTCGAAACCCGCCGGCAAGGTTTGCAGGTGGATGAGAGTACGAATGAGCAGGCCCGAAGCTGCAAGCAGCACGACGGTCAGGGCAACCTCGCTTACGATCAGTGCTTGCCGCAAATGCAAAGGGTCGCCTCCGGTTGCGGAATGGCTGGCGATGGCGGAGCGCAGGCGAAACTTGCGCATGGCAAGGGCAGGAAACATGCCAAAAAGTACGCTGGTCAAAAGGGAGATGAGAAGTGTGAATGCCAGTACGCGGCCATCAAGGGGTACTGTGGCCACAGGTAGAAAATGCTCCGGGAGAAGCTGGAGCAACCCGCGTAGGGCGACGAAACCGACGGCTATGCCAGCCATCCCGCCCAAGGATGCCAGGAGGAGGTTTTCAATCCAGAGTTGCTTTTGAATCTGCCAGCGCGAAGCCCCCAGCGCCAGTCTGGTGGCAAATTCGGGCGAGCGCCGCAGCACGCGTACCAATGTCAGACCGGCAAGGTTGGCGCAGGCAATCAGCAGGATGAACCCTGCCGCCAGCATCAGAGCCAAAACCTGCGGACGCAGTGTAGCTGTCTCACCCTCTTGCAACGGCACCGAATGGTAGGTCACCTGGGCACTGGGGTCGTCGTCTAACTCGTAGCGGTGAGCACGGTGGGACCAGGCGCGGTTGATCTCGGCGTCTGCCTCCTGCCAGGTTGCGCCATCGCGGAGCCGGGTGATGGCCTCTGAGTTTGTTCCGCCCCCCTCGCCTTCGGGGCCGAGTTGGAGCGCCGTATAGATGCCGGCATTCAAGGGGGTAATCGCCCCCTCGGGGAGGATTCCGATGACGGTGTACGGTGCGCCTTTCAGCAGGACGGCATGCCCAAGAACATTGGGATCGGAGCCAAAGGTATTTCGCCACAAACTGTAGCTCAATATGGCCGAATTTGGCCCGTGGGAACGGTCCTCCACATCGGAGAAGTTGCGACCCAGGGCGGGTTGAATGCCCAGCACATCGAGATAGTGGGCCGAGATACGTCCTGCCTGGAGATATTGCACATGAGAGCCGGCTTGGAGGTTGACGCCCGAAGTTCGAGAACTGGAAACAGCCGAGGTCAGGGCAGGAACGTTGTCCCGCAAGAGTGCCCATTGCTCATAAGTGAGTTTGTGCCGCCCATCCCAGGACCTGACTCCGGTGACCCGCGTGTAGATCGTGCCCATCCGCTCCGGGTGCGGATAGGGCAGGCTCTTCAACATGAGAGCATTGACGATCGAGAAAATCGCGGTGTTGGCGCCAATGGAAAGCGCCAGGGTCAGGATGACGGTCACGGTGAAACCAGCATTGCGCCACAACTGCCTCAATCCGTAACGCACATCCTGCCAAAGACGCTCCAACCCCACACCGGCGCGATGACCACGCACCGCCTGCTTGACCTGCTCGACACCGCCAAACTCTACCAATGCAGTGCGGCGAGCCTCGGGTGGAGACATTCCAGCGGCGATCCTTTCTTGAATCATCATGTCCACGCAGGCACGAACCTCATCGTCGAGTTGGGTTTCGACCTGCTGCTTCCGGAAGAGGTTTCGCGCGGCGCTCTTGATTCGGCTCCAGAGTTTCATCTTCTTCCCCTAGGTTGCGGTCAAAGCATTCGTCATGGCGACGGCCACGCGTGTCCATTGCTCGGTTTCGACTTGTAGCTGGCTCTTTCCGGCCTTGGTGAGCCGATAGAATTTCGCGCGACGGTTATTTTCTGATTCGCCCCAGAAGGAACTCAGCCACCCCGCTTCCTCCATACGGTGAAGAGCGGGAAACAACGAACCGGGCTTGACCAGGAATGTTCCCCGGGTGATCTGTTCGATGCGGCGCGAAATACCCAGGCCGTGCAGCTCACCGGGACCGAGCGCCTTGAGAATCAGGAGATCGAGGGTGCCTTGGAGGAGATTTGTCTGTTTTGAGCTCATTCGACCAGACGTATTGAACGTCTATATGAGCATGATACCTGGCCGTATAGATTGTCAATAGGAGAAGAGGGGGGTGCGGCGAGATCAAACTATTCCCTAAAACATATCGATTCGGCGGCTTAAGGTTGGCTTAATCAATCGCTCCTAGACTGATCGTGGTGCACATGCGTTGCCGTCAGCGTCGCTGCAACGTTTTTTCCTTTATTGTGCCCCCGCAGGGTTCCAACCCGGGTGCGGTCTATGCTTATGCGTTGCAATCGGCATCGTCCCAAACCCATAGAGGCTGCAGCATGAATGGAGCGCGTAGTTCATTCACCCTTCTGCTGATTGCACTCGCTGCTCTCAATGCGACTGCACAGGGGCCGCCCTCACCCGGGAATGCTGCGAACTCCGCGGTTACTGCCGATCGGAATGGACAGCAGACCGTCGATCTTTCCGTACCGGTCGGAACTCCGCTACAGGTTGTGCTGGACCGCGAAGTGCGGGTGAAGAAAGCGGGGCAACCGCTTCACGCGCGTCTGGTGCAGCCGGTGTACGCATTCGATCAGTTGGTTTTGCCGGCCGGCAGCAAAGTAGATGGACACATATCGAGGATTGGCCGCCCTGGCGGTAAGCAGCTTACCTTCTCTATTTTGAATGCAGATTTTTCACCGCCGCGGCCGGTCGAGGTCACGTTCGATCGCATATTGCTTGCGGACGGACGTAATTTGCCTCTACACGCCGCAATCTTGCCCGGCTCCGGCCAGGTAATCCGGTTGATTGAGCCGAGTGCCTCGACGCAGGGCCCGGCAAAACATGGCTTGAGTGCCCAGCTGGATGCGGCCAGGCAGCAGTTGCGCCAGGCGATGACGGAAGTGAAGCAGCCCGGTAAATTGCATCGCGCGTTTCGCATCGGAATAGCGCAACTTCCTCTCCATCCGCAGTACATCGATGCGGGAAGCTTATATTTCGCCGAGTTACAGCAACCGCTGGCTTTCGGACATGAGGTGCTGAATGCAAAAGCGGTGGAGTCGATTGGCACCGCGCCACCGGTGGGAAGTGTGGTGCGCGCGTCACTGATGACGCCACTCGATTCCGGTAGTACGAAACGCGGCGCAGAGGTGCAGGCGATGGTCACCAAGCCGCTGTTCGATGGTGATCGCCTGATACTGCCGCAGGGAACGCTGTTGAACGGATCGGTTCTGCAGGTGCGGCCAGCCCGGAGCATGAAGCGCAATGGGCAACTCCGCATCGCTTTCCATGAGATGGTTCTGCCCGGCGGAACACCCTTACGAGTGGATACAACCATCGAAGGCCTACAGGCCGGAGAGGGCGCAAAGCTCGATTCCGAAGGCGCGACCAAAGCGACCAATCCGAAATCGCGCTATGTGAATACCGCTATCTCGATAAGTTTGGCGATGGTCGGCAGCGGGGGAAGAAGAGACGTGGGCCTAGCCGGCCCAACTGCGGGCGGCGCTGTGGCCTTCAGGCTAGTGGGTCTTGCAGTCGGGCTTGCGGTTCGCTCACACACGATCGGCATCCTGATGAGCGCGTATGGGGGAAGCAGATCTATCTATGTGAACTTCTTCGGCCGCGGGCGCAACATTTCTTTTCCCAGGGACACCTCCATGGAGATTGGCTTCGGCAGTCGCACTGCGGCACCCATTTCGACCGCCCCTTAAGCGCATCCCGATGGAGGGGCGGTCTATCATTCGTGGACGAGGGGCAGTGCGATCTCCACCTGGAGTCCGTGGGGAGCAGCGTTCTTTGCCCGGATGGTTCCGTGGTGCAGACGGACCACCCTTTCGGCAATCGCCAGGCCAAGTCCGGCGCCTCCTGACTGGCGATCCCGGGCTTCTGTTACGCGATAAAAGGGACGAAAGATATGGACAAGTTCCGCTTCTGGAATGCCGGGCCCGTGATCGCGGACCATCAACTGAACCAACAAGGGGGGTGGTGTGCCGGAGGATTCGATCCGAACCTCGACCGAGGTGCCGGTCTGGGTGTAGTAAATAGCATTTCGGATGACGTTCTCGAGGGCGCTATGCAATAACTCGGGATTTCCCTCGATCCAATATTCTTCCCCCGCGTTCACGCTGATCTGAATCCCGCGCTTGCGCGACTCAAATTCGGCGTCGCGAACGATTTGCGAAATCAGGTCTCCCAGGTTGACTGTCGTGAACTGAATTGGTGCAGAGGGAGCATCCAGCCGAGCGATGGTCAGCAGGCGTCCGATCATTTCGTCCAGGCACTCGAGATCGCGTTCCATATGATCAACCGCTAAATCACTGCTGCTTCCCTCGCGCACCAGGTCCAGGGCCACATTGAGCCTGGCCAGCGGTGACCGTAGTTCATGGGAAATATCACCGATGAGCTGGCGCTGCCCGATGACCAATTGCTCGATACGATTCGCCATCCCGTTGAAATCGCCTATCAACTCTCCCAGTTCATCGCGCCGGCGCGCCATTTCCGGCGCTGCGCGACTGCTCAGATTGCCCGCCGCCAATTGTTGCGATGCTTCCCGCAGACGCAGGATGGGAGCGGTGAGGTAGCGAGTGAGCAGATAGCAGATACATCCCGAGACCAAAAGGGCGACGCCCCACTCCGTCAGGAAGGAAAAATGGTTGGCGCCGAAAGCGGCGCGCGGTCCCCAGGGGAGCTCGGTAGCAAAGATGTACGTGCGGCCGTCGCTCGCCGTCAGCATCATGGCTGCCCGCATGATGCCAAACCTCATGCGCAAGACCGGCGTTTTCCCGCCCATCACGCCACGGGCCATGTCCTGAAAGCCGGCACAATGCTGGCCCGCAATGGCATTTCCCGAGCTATCGAAGAGACATGCCTGCAGATGTCCTTCCCGCTCCAGTTGCTGGATATAAGAAGATACAGCCGGGACTCCTCCGTGATCCATCTCCACGATGGCAATGCTTCCGGAATAACGCGCGGTATTGTTCAACATGCCATTCCAGTGCGAGGGGATCGATCCGCGCTGCAGGATAAAGGCAAGAATGAGGGAGATGCCGGTGAGAATCACAGTCATCCAGAACCATAAGAAGATCCTGAGAAAAAGACTGCGCGCGATGAGTTTCATCGATCGCCGCCCCGTGCGGCAAATAGGTAGCCATTCCCCCGCACCGCCTTGATCCATTCGCCTTCCTGGGCCGCGCTCAGCTTCTTGCGCAGGTTGCTGACGTGCACATCGATTGCGCGGTCGAAGGGGCCAGCCCTTCGCCCAAGCACGGTTTCGGTCAGAGAATCGCGGCTCTGGATTCGTCCAGCATTGCGCAGAAAAGTTTCCAGCAGCGCAAACTCGACGCTGGTCAAATCCAGCCGGGATTCGTGGAGCCATGCTTCGCGTAACGCAGGATCGAGGCGGAGCGCGCCCACAACCAGCGGGCTCGCGGGCATTTCAGGCCGCGTGGTTCGTCGCAGGATGGCACGAATGCGGGCGATGAGTTCGCGCGGGTTGAACGGTTTTGGCAGATAATCGTCGGCTCCGATTTCAAGCCCGAGGATTCTGTCTATATCCTCTCCTCGCGCGGTGAGGATCAGCACCGGCATTTGGGATTGGGTGCGGAGGCTGCGCAATACGTCGAGGCCACTCAACCCCGGCAACATGAGATCGAGGACCACGAGAGCATGGTCCCTTGACAGCGCCCGTTCGAGACCACTGTTGCCGTCGTGCACAGCTTCGAGCGCAAAGCCATCCGCACGAAGCCGCTCGGCAAGAAGTTCGCAGAGACCTACATCATCGTCGACGATCAGGACACGTTCCATTGCTGAGGCCCGGCTATCTCCTTAGTCAATGCTAGTGCACGGCGGATTGCGCTATGAGGCCTTTACAAAACTTTACCCAGCTAAACCAATCTTTATCGCGCGCCATTTGTGGCCATGTTGGAATGGGAATGCAGTATCAGGTAAGGATAACCATGAAACAGCGTTTAGTTTGGTTGGGTGTGGTTCTTGTGATCGTTGGGCTCGGGGTTGTGTTCGCTCGCGCCTCTTCTCCGATCGGACACAGATGGTATCGCGGCGGCCCTCTCCGTCACATAGCCCGTGAGTTAGACCTGAGTAGAACGCAGAAGTCGCAGATCAAGTCGATCTGGCAGGCGGAGAAACCGACGGTCGCAGCGCTGGCGGGTGAGTTCGCCGGAGAAGACAAAGAGATGGACTCGGTTAGCATGCAGGATTCTTTCGACGAGGGAAAGGTGCAGGCCATTGCCGACCGGCAGGGAACCACGCTAGCCAAGTTCCTGGTGGAGAAGGAGAAGCTGAAGTTCAAAATCTACACCACCGTCCTGACGCCGGAGCAACGGGCGAAGGCCGACAAGCTACAGGAACGGTGGCACTCGCGGTTGGACAAAATGAGCGAACGTTTAAAACATGCAGACAACTCGCGTCTGTAAGTTAGGCGCAACTCGCTCGACGTTTCGTGATCACCTGGCTGTCGGTATTGTTGCGGCTTGAGAGAGGCGAGAAATCCGATGCTCCTCTATGCGTACTTACTTTTCTGGAATCTTTCAACGATGGGTGGTGTATTTCTGGGGCTGCTCCTGCAAGGTGGCGCCAGGTCGACAATGTTGACCCAGGCAGGCGCGGGGAGGAGCAGAGACCATGACGAACCCTTCCTTAAAGGTCGCAGCCGGTGACCTACGGTATGCGGGTCCACACCTGGGTGCGGTCTCCGTAGAATTCGCTTTTTCTAAATCAGTCGACCGGCTTCGGATCGCCTTATGAATGCAGCCCGCGAGCGCAACGTCATCCGCACGATGCATCTGTTGCTGAGTATTCCGATTCTAGGATATCTCTATGGACCAGTTGCCACGATCCCTCCGGCGGCGTGGTTCACACGATTCATTGCCATGCCCGTCGTTATTCTCAGTGGGTTCTGGCTTTGGTGGAAGCCGCGGCTGCTGCGGTGGATGAAAAGCCGCCACGGAGCGCTCAATCTATCGGTCCGTGGTTGACACCTGGGACTTCGATAGATCCTGGAGACGTAGGTTGAGGTTCGCCGTATCCCACATCTCGCTCAAAACCCCGGATTTCCTGTCGAGCTCAGCTGCTCAGGCAAACTTCCTGCGGCTTTCCTTAAGGGAAAGCCGCACCCGTGGCCACAACGGGCGCTGCGTGGTAGGAAATCCGGGGTCCGAGCGAGATGTGGGGCACCCAGCATTTGCTCATGTCCTGACTTCCCATCTGAACGAGGTGGGATGGGCATTGAAAGATTGTAAAAGCCCTCATCAATTCAGCACTCTTTACGGCACCGCTGAAGCCGTTGCCCTTCGTCCAGAGCTTTCCGCAGGTTTTGCGGGGTTGACCCTCATTTAAGTGCCCGTAAAGGCCCGATCCTCATGCAAGTCTTTCCACAGGCTGAAGGCGAGCCAATCCAATCCGATAGCTTGCGCTTCTATCTATCCTGAGATTACAAATAGATAGAAGCGAAAGCTATGGCCAATCCCTCTCCCAAGTCCGATCTTCCCCAAGGCACGCTGGACCTCCTCCTCCTGAAAATCGTCGCGGTCCAGCCGACACATGGTTATGCCATCGCACAGCGGCTGCAGCAGATTTCCCGCGAGATCGTTCAGGTTCCGGGAGGTTCCCTCTATCCCGCTCTGCATCGATTAGAAAATCGGGGCCTGCTCAAATCCGAATGGAAAGAGACGGACAATGGGCGTGATGCGAAGTTCTACCGCTTGACCCACAAGGGGCGGGCTCATTTGAATGCGCAGGCTGCAAGCTGGCGACGATTAGCCGAAGCGGTCGGCTTGATTCTGAGCATGGCCGAGGAGGGTGCCCGATGATGTGGTGGTCACGGTTGTGGCGGCGCGACAAATTGGAGCAAGATCTCGGCCGCGAACTCCAGTTCCACATCGAAGAAAGGATCTCCGCACTCAAAAGCGCTGGCATGAGCGAAGGCGAAGCGCGCCGACAAGTACGCCAGGAGTTCGGCGGCATTGAGCAGGTGAAAGAAGAATGCCGGAACGCTCGCGGCACGATGTGGCTCGAGTCGACAATCCAAGATCTTCGCTATGCCCTGCGGACGTTGCGCAAGAGCCCGGTATTCACAGCCGTAGCGGTTTTGACGCTGGGGCTCGGTATCGGTGCGAACACGACGATTTTCAGCTTGATCAATGCCGTGATGCTACGGATGCTTCCAGTGCAGCATCCCGAACAACTGGTGCTTCTGACCGATCCTTCTGATAGCGGCGTAGACGTCGATACAACGCAACGCGGTATACGTTCGATCTTGTCCTATCCGGAATTCGAGGAGCTTCGGTTCCACAACACAGTCTTTTCGGGCATGTTCGCGGCGCAAAGCGAGGTGAACGACAGCGATGTATTTCCGGGCGGTAGTACCGCATCGCAAGCGATGAAAGCTCATACGGAACTCGTGTCGGGGAATTTCTTTCATGTGCTCGGAATCCAACCCATCATCGGGCGTGTGTTCACGGCCGAAGAAGACAAGGTTTCCGGCGGCAACCCGGTGGCGGTGGTTTCCTATGACTATTGGCAACGGGAGTTTGGCGGCAATTCACCGATCGTTGGAAGCACCATACGCGTGGGGCAAGGCATTTTTCAGATTGTGGGTGTCGCACCACCTGGTTTTCACGGAATCCTGGTTGGCTCCAATGTGGATTTCTGGTTTCCGATCAGCATGCAGGAGCAGGTACTCCCCGGCCGGGATTATTTGAAGCCGCGGGACACGCTATGGCTGCAAGTGATGGCGCGCCTCGCCCCTGGAATCCCACCACAGACAGCCGAGGCTGGCATCAACACGACATTCCAGCAGACCTTACGAGACTGGGCGCCCAGTTTGCCAACCGCAAGGGAACGGCGGGACATGCTCAATGAAAAGATTGAACTGCGGCCCGGCTCTCGCGGCGCTTCGGAGTTGCGCGGAGAGTTCTCAGATCCTCTGATTCTGTTGATGATGATGGTGGGTGTGGTGCTACTGATCGCCTGCGCCAATATCGCGAACCTGATGCTGGCGCGAGCCAGTGGGCGGGAGCGCGAAATCGGAGTCCGCCTTGCCTTGGGAGCGGCTCGCCGAAGACTGGTTCGACAATTGCTAACCGAAAGTTTTCTGGTTGCCGGAATGGGAGGCGTTCTGGGGATCGCTCTTTCGGTCGTCGGCGCTCGGCTACTCTTAGCTGTAGTCTCGACTGGCGTTGATGAACTCGGACTTCAGGTTCCCGTTGATTACCACGTTCTTATTTTCACGGCGGTCGTTTCGCTCCTGACTGGCCTCGTGTTTGGCTTGGCGCCCGCGGTTCGGGGAACTCGGCTCGATATCAATCGAACTTTGGCCGCCAATGCACGGGATTCCATCGCAGGGCGTGGTCGTGTTCGGACAGGCAGAATTCTCGTTGTGGTCCAGGTGGCACTATCGCTAATCCTGCTTATGGGCGGAGCACTGCATAACATGCTCACGCAAAAACTAGGATATGACCGAGACCATCTCTTGATGGTCTCGGTCGATCCGGTGGCGGCTGGGTACAAACGCGCGTCAGTAACGGCTATGTACGAAAGTGTGCTGGCAAAATTGCGAACGATTCCCGGCGTACGCGACGTCACTCTCTCCGGTGGAGGGCTGTTTGCCGGCGACTCAGGCGATCACGTGGCAATCGAGGGTTCGCCGGTGCGGGACTCTGAACAACTCGTATCGCGTTGGACCGAAATTGGCCCGGATTATTTCAAGACTCTGAAGACACCCCTATTACGAGGACGTGAAATCGATTCGGCTGACGCCGCGCGCGGTGCTCCGGTTTGTGTGATCAATGAGTCATTTCTGCGGCGCTTTTTGCCAGACCTGGACGCGATCGGCAAGCACGTCACGGATGAGTATCCCACCACTCGCGAGACTTTTGAGATCGTCGGCGTCGCCGCAGATTCCAAAGAACACGCGCCGGACGAGAACAAGAGACCTAGATTCTATGCCAACATTTCCCATCCGATCGGAACAGTCGGAGAGGTGACCTTTATATTAGGCACTTTCGGAGATCCGGCGAGTGTTGCTTCCGAAGCTCGCAAGCTGCTACGGCAATTCGATCAAAACCTGCCCATCCTGACGGTTCGTACTGTCAACCAGCAGATTGGCAGGCGGTTAGTTACAGAGCGATTAGTGGCGGATCTGGCGGCGTTTTTCAGCGGGCTCGCGCTTCTGATGGCGGCCATTGGGCTTTATGGTGTTATGTCCTATTCCATGGCCCGTCGTACAAATGAAATCGGTATACGAATGGCCTTGGGCGCCTCAGCTGCCGGTGTAATGAGGATGGTGCTTGGTGAAACTCTGTGGATGGTAGCGACCGGAACGGCTATTGGCTTACCTTGTGGCGTAGCAATGGCTCGACTGATCTCCAGCAAGCTGTACGGAGTTACCGCCGCAGACCCCGCGTCGATCGCGGCGGCCATCTTCATTGTTCTAGCTTCAGCTCTACTGGCGGGGTATGTGCTTGCCCATCGTGCATCGCGTATCGATCCGATGGTCTCCCTCAGACACGAGTGATTGGAAGAAGCCTGTTGCCTCTAGCGAAGCGTCCTCTACACCGCCGTTGTTGTGAAAGAGGCTTGCATTCAAAATGCGCCGGGAATAAATCTCCGGCCCTAGAGTTTCTACATATCTAGGGGGCCAAGGGTCTGGTATTTCAAAAGAGTGGCTCTATCGGATGCTGAGTTTTGGCTTTGTATCAGGGCACGACTTTAGTCGGGCCGTAAAAGAAGGAAAGAGAATTGGGCTTCAGCCCCTGCAATGGCAATCCTGCATGAGATGCATCGCGCATCTATGGTTCAGAATCCCGTCAAAGCAGGACTGGCACACCCGCTTGGCAGAGAAAAAAGCGCAGGAGCTAAAGCCCAAATCTTGGTTGGCCTTGTGCGGCCCGACTAAAGTCGTGCCCTGATACAAAGCTTCAGAGCGGTGGCTCCAGAAAACTCGCGCATTCCGTAGATTTGGATCTCTCCGCCCTCTCTGAAATGTGGAAACTCCAGCGGGGATAAATCCCCGGCCTACCCTAAAACCGCGCTTTTTCGCAGCCTGTTCAGCCGTGCCATCATAGCCGTCTAGATAGTCGGCTTTCGCCGCTGAGGTACGTTTTTCTGCCCTCGGAGCGATAAACAGAGGAATAGGGATACGATCCCGGGAATTCCACCATTCGCGCATTTGAACGATGGCGGACGTTGATCAAGTCTGCTTCGGTTATCTCTGTCTATCGGTATAGAGTCGTTTGACTTTAACGCATTGATCCGTTTAAATCGATATCAGTCGGCTGCGGCGTACGCAGGACGACGCAGGCATTCAACCGAGTGCCCGGCACGTCTGTTTTGATCCCGCTACGGCAAGGCCCTTCAAGGGTCACGCGATCCCCATTACTCACGGCCACACTGCTGTATTTGTTTTGGAGGCGAGATGTCCTTTACCCGTCATCGTTGTTTTTCGCTGCTGTCTCTGTTCCTTGTTTTCTCCCTTCCAGCTATGGCCCAAGTTTCTGCAGCGATATCCGGACGGGTTACCGACCAGACCGGCGCTGGAGTGCCGGGAGCAACCGTAACCGCGAAAGACACGGACTTGGGAGTCTCCCGGGTGACGGTCACGGATGCTGCGGGCAGGTACGAATTGCCGTCTCTCCCGCTCGGGAGATACGAGGTGGACGCGACGAAAGAAGGATTTGCGGCTTCCATCCGCGAAGGAATTGTACTGGTCGTGGGCCAGGATGCGACTGCGGATCTGAGTTTGAAGGTGGGCAACGTAAGCGAGCAGGTAAGGGTGGTCGAGGATGCTCCGATTGTCAACACAACCACACAGGACATCTCCGGCTTAGTGGGGGAGAGGGAAGTCAAGGAACTTCCTCTGAATGGACGGAGCTATGATTTGCTGCTCACCGTCAATCCTGGCGTGGTCAATTTCACCTGGGAGAAGACGGGTGGCATCGGAGTCTCCAATTCAACCACGGGGAATAACTTCGCCGTGTCGGGGAATCGTCCGCAGCAGAATTTGTTTCTGCTAAACGGGATCGAGTTTACCGGCGCCGCAGAGAACAACATGCAACCCGGCGGGGCAAGTCAAAATCTGCTGGGCGTGGAAGCGGTGCGCGAATTCAATGTGTTGCGTGACTCCTACGGCGCGGAATACGGCAAGCGGCCGGGAGCGCAGGTCAATATCGTTACCCAATCGGGCAGCAACCAGTGGCACGGTTCCATCTATGAATTTCTGCGCAATAACGTTTTGGATGCTCCGAATTACTTCGATGAAGGGTCCGCTCCACCCTTTCGGCGTAACCAGTTCGGGGCGGCCCTGGGTGGACCTATCAAGAGAGACAAGACATTTTTCTTTGCGAACTACGAGGGCCTGCGTCAGCACTTGCACCAGACCTCGGTTGCGTTTGTACCCGATCTGGCATCCCGCGCGGCTGCGGTACCCAGTGTCCAGCCGCTCCTGAATCTCTGGCTGACTCCGGCGGCCAGTGATCCCGATTTCAGCGGAATTTCGCAGGTCTCGAGTAGTCCGTTGCAAACAATACGAGAAGACTTTGGAACGGCGCGACTGGACCACATTATTTCTGGCAAGGACAGCCTTTCAGGGATCTATACCGCGGACGACGGCTCAGATTTCACACCGACGACCGCTAACCCGTATAGCACCGACATCTTGAATCTTCGCGAGCAGGTCGCGAGCGTGGAGGAGACTCACGTGGTGTCGCCGAGGCTGCTCAATACGGCCCGCTTCGGGTATTCTCGCGCAGGCTATTTCTTCACCGGCGAACCAACGCCTGGCACACCGGCGGTAGGAGTGCCCGGTTTTCTAACAGGCCGGTTGGTCGGTGCGGTAGTAGTGGGCGGCAGCGCGGCATCGAATCCGCAGGCACAAATAGGCCTGGCCGGGAGCAACAACGGAAGCAACCTCAATGTGGATCGCAATTTGTATACGTATGAAGATCGTGTAGCACTGACGCGCGGTGCGCACCAACTCAGCTTCGGCGCCTGGTTTCAGCAGTTCCAATCCAATGAGACGATCAACCTGAGCCAGTACGGTCAGGCTACGTTTACCAGCCTGCAGACATTTCTTACCGGCACCACCAGCAGCTTCCTATACAGTCCTTCGCCGACGGAGATGAATTGGCGATCCCTGTTCGGAGCGGTCTACGCGCAAGATGTGATTCGCCTCTGGCCCAAGTTCACCCTGAGCCTGGGGTTTCGAGGTGAGTTCTCGACAGGATGGAATGAAGCTCACGGACGAGCGGCAAACTATTTATTTCCCAACGGAGTAATCTCCAGTCAACCGCGTATCTCCAGCAACCTGTTCACGACTAACAATGCGAAGTTTCTTCCCCAACCGAGGGTTGGTTTCGCGTGGAGTCCCCACTCAGAGAGAACCGTGGTGCGCGCCGGGTTTGGCATGTACTACGAATTGCAAGATGCGTTGGGATATCGAGCGGATCAGAACGCGCCCTTTAATCCTACGTATAGCGTGGCAGCATTGCCGGTATCGAAGCTGCCCCTGTCAACGGAATCCGCCCCGCCCTCCAACGCACTATTGGTCCCTGGCGGCGTGCAACCCGACTTGAAGATGCCGGCGTTGATCTCCTATTCGTTGCGAATCGAACAAGCCCTCACTCCGAATACGTCGTTAACGGTTGGGTATGTGGGATCGCATGGGTACCATGAGCTCGTCGGCATCGACGGCAACACACCCGTCCCGACGATTTGTCCGGACTCGCCGTGTCCGGCGACGTATCCGAAATCATTTCCCGTAGGGTTGGCGGGAACACCGGTTCCCGAGGGTTCCTTTTATATTCCGGCCGGTAGGCCGAAGGGCAACACCACGATCGCCAACACCTGGACCTGGTTCTCTCGTGGAGACAGCAGTTACAACTCACTGCAGGTTGATCTGAACCATCGCTTCAGCCATGATCTTTCACTTCGCGGCGTGTACACCTGGTCTAAGGCACTGGATGATGGAGACTCCCTGAATGCGACCGCTGCAGGCAATGCGCCGGGATTAGTGTCAAACCCGAATGACATCAAAGCAGACTGGGGCCCAGCCACGTACGATGTGCGCAACCTGGGAGTAATCAGCGTGGTGTATGGGTTGCCATTCGGCAATGGAAAGCGGTTTGCGGCTGGGCTGGGTAAGTTCGGTAATGGAGCGGTGAGTGGCTGGTCGGTGAACAGTCTTGTCGTATTGCAGGCGGGCTTCCCGTTCACGCCGCAACTAAGTTACAACCCATCTAATAACGGCGACACGCGCAATCCGGTGAGGCCCTTTGCGAATCCGGACTTCCACGGGTCTGCGATCCTCGGCAAACCGAGCCAGTGGTTCGATCCGAACGCTTTTCTGCAGCCGCCGGCAAACAGTGGTTTCTTTGGCAACCTGGGACGAGACACGTTGGTTGGCCCTGGCCTGGCGACCTGGGACTTCTCGGCGGTGAAGGAGACCGCTCTTCATGAACGGCTGAATCTGCAGTTCCGAGCTGAGATCTTTAACTTGCTGGACCGGGCCAATTTCAACACACCGAATCTCATCGTGTTCACACCCACGGGTGTTTCCGGCACGGCGGGAGCTATCTCGAGCACGTCGACCACTGCTCGTCAGGTGCAATTCGGGGTGAAACTACTTTGGTAACAGTCTTAGACGTCAACGGATGCGGAGTACGATCTTCCCCAGGACGTGACCCTGTTCGATCGTCCGGTGCGCCTCGACCACGTCTTTGAGCGGAAATTCCTGGACCTTTAGCGGGATGGTCCGCGAACCTATGGCAGCATTCAAATGGTCGATTGCCTTGCGCGACATCTCACCGTCAAACGCCAGGGCGCTATGGCCACTGAGATGTGGCTTGGGCTCGACTCCGTTGGGATAGGCGAACGGCGCGCCTTCTTTCAGGTGCGATAAGAAGGCAGTAAGCGTGTCACCGGGGGCGGTGACCATAGCAGTATCGAATCCTGCCGGCGCAACCCGCTTCAGGAACGAAGCTCGCTGCGAGGAGTTTGGATCGATGGTGTGTGCCGCGCCAAGCGAACGAACATACTCCTGCGCGTCTGGCCGCGCCGAGCCGACGACAGTTGCGCCGCGCGCTTTCGCCAGCCAGACGGCGAAGGAACCAACACCCCCACTGGCGCCAAACACGAATAAAGTTTGACCGCTGCTCACTTTCGACAGTTCAAGCCCGGATTGCGCCGTTAATGCGACGCAGGGCATAGCCCCGGCAACCTTCATTTCCAGTTGTTCGGGAACATGCCCCACCCGGTCGGCGGGAACACTCACATACTCCGCATGAAATCCTCCGGCCGGGTTGTCGTAGCTATAGGAGTAGACGCGATCGCCGACTTTGAATTTTTTGACATCGGCGGCGATGGCGGCGATCGTTCCGCAGCCATCGGAACCGAGGATGGTTCCCGGCTTTACCGATCCGTAGCTGCCCGCTCGCTTGGAGGCGTCCCATATTCCCAGTCCGGCATATTCAAGCGCAATGATGACGTGATTGCGGGAGAGATGGGGTACGGGTACGTTTCTGATGTGGATCGTATTGGCTGGCCCGGCTGCATCCACGACCGCTGCCTTCATGACTTCCGGGAGTGATGATGTTGTAGTCATTGCGTATTCCTCACTTCGCAAAATGGATCAGCACAGATATTAGGATGCACTCATTCTTTCTACGGAAGGGTAACGGCCTGGTTGCGTCTCTTCGGCAACGTCTTCACGGCAAATCAGATTGGGTACGCGCGGCAGCTGCCCGGTTATGGCGCCAGTCTTTTGCAGGATGAGCTCAAGCTGGCCCGGCCAAGCCGATTGCTCCGAGGCAGGCGGCGGAATGGATAAGGTTCCGCAAAGCAGCAGAAGGCTACCACAGGTCTGTGGGGTTTGGCTTAGCTGCATCAGCAGGCGGGAGAAAGCAAAGGGTCACCGCGCAGCGAAAAGTTGTGGAATTTTTCCAAATCGTTGAATCCCTATTGACTTCCGACAATCTAAGATATATCGTAAGATATATCTAAAAGGAGTAAGAAAATATGTTTGACCAGGAGAAGTTTGAAGAAAGGCGGGGAGGACGGCACCACGGGGAAGGTTTCCACCACGGGATGGAGCGTCACCGTGGGCGTCATGGAGGATTCGGTGGCCCTATGGGTCACGACCGGGGTTTCGGTGGTGGGGGTGGCCGCGAAAGGCACTTCGACAACGGAGAATTGCGGTTCGTTATTCTGCAACTCATCGCAGATAAGCCAAGTTACGGTTACGAGATCATCAAGGCCATTGAAGAACGGCTTTCCGGGGCCTACGCACCCAGTCCGGGGGTGGTGTATCCCACTCTCACCATGTTGGAGGAGGAAGGTTATGCCACTGTCTCCTCTACCGAGGGAAGCAAAAAGCTGTACGCAGCCACGGAAAGCGGGCTGGAATATCTGAAGGAGAACAAGGTCGTTCTCAAAGCCATTTTTGGACGAATGGAGCAGGCGGGGAAAGCGTTCGGACGGGGTCGATCGCCGCAGATTATGCGGGCGATCATGAATCTCCGGTATGCGTTAAAAATCCGAACCGAGCGGGGAAACCTCTCATCGGAACAGATTCGCAAAGTCGCGGAGGCAATTGATCGTGCGGCCCGGGTTATTGATGAGGTCTGAAGGGTTTGCCGGTCCTCAGACCAGAGGGCCGGGGGGTGTGGACGCTGCTTTCCATGCAGCGTCCGGGCTGCAGGGCGATTTGACCGCACTCGAGGATCAATGCCGCCGGCTGCAGTTGTTGATTGCCGAGTTGTTACGGAAAAATCAGGAGCTGCGTGATGAGGTTGGGTGGCTGCGCTGTAGGCATGCGGATTCGATGGATGTCGTCTAGCGGGCTGAACAGGCTGCGGAAAAACTCAATGTTGAAGGTACGGGAGGATAGGTACGGGCTGAAGAGGGTGTGTGAGAACTCGGGATTTAGAATTTAGTCCCGAACGGACGGCTGAAGGCCTCAAACTGGGACAGGTCAAAATGAAGAGTTGCGAGACTTGGCGTCTCTTAGGCAAAAGCCGCCATGGAAATCTTTGCAGAATCGGGGCTATAGATCCCGTGTCCTCGATCCCAAAGGTCGTCACAGCCGGGCGCACTGGATCGTCTCTCGGCCGGTGACCCTTGTGGTGCTGCCTGCCCATCAAGGAACTCGACGAGCAGGCATTGGTTAGTAGGTGGTTAGTAACTTGTAGTTATCCGCTAAATCCCATTTTTCCCTTCTGAGTTCGTCGAAAGACTGGGTCCTGGATGGATAAGGAGCTTCGTCTTTAATAGCCAATTACTTCAGCATCCGGAGAAGGAACAACCGCCCCCCTGAGGAGCCATGGGCGTCGTGTAGGCAGAAGGAGCCATGACCTGGTTTCCAGTCTCGGTTGCCTTTGCATTTTTATTGCTGGAGAAGCCAAACGCTTTGGTCGAATAATCCATATTGTTCTGAACAACGATCCCGGTTTCGCTCCCGTTCCCAGCAAGTTGTACGCCGGCTAATTTCGGATTTACGAATTGATTCCCGCTGATGGTGACGCCGCTAATTGTAGTGGAGCCGGCTTCAGAGTTGTAAACGATAGCCGAGCCCTGATTCGGGCCGCCGTCGACGAAAGTGTTTCCGCTAACCAGGACGGTGGCTACATTCTGGGTTTTGTATTCCCCTTCCGAGGCAATATACATATCAGCGTAACCATCCAGGTTGTCGACATAGTTGCCCTGGAAGGTGATGCTGGTTCCTCCCGATACTTCAAGGCCACGTCCCCACTTGTTATGCATAATAGTGTTTCCCTGGACCGTAATGCCGTGGACAGTCACCGGATCAGATAGATAACTATTATTGGAGATTCCGTCATCGCCTGAATTGACGACATGGTTTGCTTTAATCGTGATGTTGGCGGCGCCGTTTGTATTTGTGATGGAATCGGCTAATGTGTTCTCCACCGTATTGTTCTGGATCAACCCAGCCTGTCCACCGGCATCGAATATGCCAACGCAGGAACCGCCATTGATAAGCACATTCTGAATCGTGAAATTGCTGGCACGATTCACCCAGATCATTCCTGACTGGTAGGTCACATTGCGCTTACTGCCCGTGCCGAGCATGACAAGGTTTGAAATTGAGCCGCCACTACCGGTCAGGGTCAGTGCCTCGTTGTTGGTATCCTGCGCCTTCAAGATCGAACCGGCTCCCGTTCCCGTGACGGCAATGCCGTTGGCGGTGAGGGTCCCCCGGTATGCAAATGTGCCGGCCGGAATCAACGCGGTACATTTGTTAGAAGCCGCATAATTGAAGGCATTCTGAATGGCACTCGCATTGTTTGTCACCCCGTCACCTACGGCGCCAAACGACGTAATTGAGCACTCGGTCGCTTTGGCAATAGACGAGCTGAGCAACCAAAGAAGCGCGACAATGAAGACCTGCGAGACGTGCTGCCAGTGCATTCTGAATCGGCGGGTCGGACCACATGAATCAGGGTGCGACAGGCCAGAAGGCGGAAAGTTGATTTCAGACGGAGATTCTGAAAACAACTTTCCCTGTGTTAGGGAAGTGTTCATGCAACTTGTCCTCTTTGGGTGGAATTACCAAGGAACAATCTATTGGGCGACCAACGCTACGAATCGAATTGCTGCCCACAGACCGTTTGTTAGAGCGAGAATAAACAACTCATCGAATAGTGATTTCAAAGGTGTGCTCGTGCCGGAATGTACCGTGGCACCTGCAATTCAAGCATGCACCCAGAGTGTAGACACAAGATACCTGGACCTACGATGGTAGTAAGGAAAAGCAATGCACTTACCATAGCAGAGCGAGATCTTAGGTCAAGAGATCAATATTTCACAGTATGACAACTGCCCTGACTTGGTTGTGGCCTGTTTCTGATAGAAGAATTACCGGATTGGTGGGTATTTTCTTGCCGCGACTGTAGCGAGTTTTCACAATGATCATTACAAAGGTCTACGGCGCGTAAGTTTTTCCTCAATGTGCATGCCTCAGATGTAAATAGTCGCGAGAAGATAAATGTGAAAACTTCTGCTTGTTTCCTGTTTTGATCGCTCGTCGGACAGTTATGGCGCCATCTGGCGCATACCGAGGAGCTGGTAGTGGTCTGAATTGGTTACGGACCCATGAAAAAGCCATGAACTGTGGTGTCAGCAAAGAAAGGCAGGACAGCTGTCTTCCTTTTCTTCCTGGCCTATTTCCCTCGGGTAACGGTACGCTCACCGGAAGCGTGCAGGATGTGCTGCACGGCGCCCCTAATCGGCCGTTCCGCGTTTCTCTTCAATTCTGCGACAAGAACGGCCTACCTTTCAGGCAGCTGGAGAAGTCCTGGAAAGAGTCGCGAGCTTACTCCGGCGACGCTTCAGTTTCGCTGACCGTCAACGTTGGTTGACGCAAAACATTTCCTCGCTCTAACATATGGCAGTGAAACATATAGAAGAGCCAGCTAACAATCGCGAATGGAAAAAGGGCAGCGCCGAGTTGCTGCTGCTCTCACTGCTTGACGGGCCGCAACGCCATGGTTATGAGATTGGCAAACTAATTGAGCAGAGATCGCACGGCGAGCTTCGTTTTCATGCAGCGTCGCTCTACCCGTTGCTTTACCGGCTGGAGCGGCGCGGCTGGATCCAGGGCCGATGGGTCGAGAAGAGCGGACGCGCTGCGTCGATCGACCCGATGCACGCCTTGCGAGCGGAATGATCGTGACCTGTTTGGTCCCGATTTCCGGATAGCCGATCAACTGCTCGGAACTTATCCTCCACCTTCTGAACGACACTTCTTCAAACCGCTGAAGATAAATCATTCGGTTCGAACTTCAATGGAAAGAAGAAGATACCCTGTTGCGCTCAAGATGGCTCAAGTCGCCCTGGCGGAAACAGCACGATAGGATGCTGCTGCAACCTTCGTTCAGTGCAACTAAAGAGTGTTCAGTTATACTTGACATAGATGTGGCCAGACCCCTACCCTCCTTTTGCCGGGCACCCTTTGCTGAAACGCTTTTGGGGAGGTCTTAACTAGGCAAACTTGGCTTTTAGTGAAGTCACTACCCCTTCAGCACAGATACGCGCTGTTCGGGAGTTGTGGCCGGAGGAATGACTCCTGTGAAAGTACGCCCTACCATTAGCATCGGCTTATTTGTCTACAACGGTGAACGCTTTCTGCCCCGGTCTCTCGACTCTCTATTGCGGCAGACTTTTCGCGATTTTGAGTTGATCATTTCAGATAATGCGTCGACCGACCGCACGGAGGAGATCTGTCGCGAATATGCGGCACGCGACCAGCGCATACACTACTACCGCAACGAAAAGAACATGGGGGCAGGTTGGAACAGCAGACGGGTTTTTGAACTTGCAACCGGGAAATATTTCAAGCTTGCCGCACATGACGACATGATTCAGCCGGACTTCCTCCGCCTTTGTCTGGACGCTCTGGAGGCAGACGACTCATTCATTCTCGCCCATAGTCTGACCCGGGTTATCGACGAGAACGGACAATTCATCGAGAACTACGATGACGGGTTACGCACCGGCTCACTCGATCCAGTCGAACGCGCACGAGACCTGTTGCTCCGAGGTCACAGATGCTATCCGATCTTCGGCCTTATACGCATGGACGCACTGCACAAGGTTCCATCCTTCGGCAACTATGCTCATAGCGACCGTGTGCTCCTGTTGCGGCTCGGACTGTTGGGACGCTTCTACGAAGTTCCGCATTCCTTGTTCATTAGCACCAGTCATTCGGGCCAGTCGGTTTGGACTATGCCGGAGAGAACCAAAGCCAAGGGATTCCGGCTAACGCGGCGTTACGGTACCTTGCCGGCGCTCGAATGGTGGGATCCGACGAAAGCGCGCAAAATTGTCTTTCCAGAGTGGAATGCTGCGAAGGAGTTTCTCCTCTCCGTGGCTCGTTCCCCGCTTGATCCGTGGCAACGGCTGAGATGTTACGGCTTGGTCGCCCGGTGGATGTTGAAATACCATCGCCGCATGGCTAAGGATCTCTTGATCGCAGCCGACCAGGTGCTGTTCAACTTCCAAAACCGGCGGCTGATTCAGCGAAATACGCAGGCATATTCCGCCCACCGCAAACATCACTTGGAATAGGGATGTTCTCGTACGCAATCAGCAACGAGGCATACGCGAATCTCCGCGCTTCCGGCGTCATGGCAATGCCCGCCTGTGCTCGGGCTACTCCTGGGTGCTTGGTGGTGAAAAAAGCAGCGAATACGCGGCGTTGTAATTCTGAAAAGGAACCATGATCCATTGTTCCGCTTCACGCGGTTTGCCTGTCGGTGTTTCATAGCGGTAGTGAAAACCGACCACATGGGGTATTTGCGCTCTATCCAGTGCGACGCCAGGATCTCTCTTTTCCGATACGTCTTGAACGATGACGAGCCTGCGCCACCGCAGAAATGCAGAATCGTTGTTCCGTGAAATTCTCATTCTTGTTCCCTCCATCAAACTTTGGTAATGCCTATGTGCTGTATCGGCACGAGGGACGAGATTCGATAGGCTGGATTTTTTGGTTAGGACTGGGGCCGAAAGGAAAGTTTTTGGCCTGGATTGATGAACGAATGAGGGCTTTAGAGTGTCCGTGAGAACCAAGAAATTAGCATTTTATCCTGCAAACTAGCTGTGGGGCACCCAGGATCCAGGTCAGGACAGAGACTCGTTTGGAAATGAGGTTCTCACACAGGCTCTTTGAGCCGGGCCCTGATACAAATCCTGGCCCTCTGGCTCGACAGCCCCAACAGATGAATTCCAGATGATTCCGGTAGGATCTCCTAAAAGCTCGAAAGCCCGAGGGACCAATGCCGACCAGGCTGATGGCGTTTTTTCATCAAGCGATGCGCTGGGTGCGCTACGCCTACTTTATGCGATTCAGCCTGGGCCTTTGGTTCTTCGCGCCGATTCTTTGCTGGCTGAACACCTCCTCGGCCAGGACGCTGACCAGCGGCATCATGACTCCGGAAACCATCCAGCAATATGCCTGTGTTGGGTTCTTTCTGGTGTCAGCCGGTTTTGTTGCCTTGATCACGGCACGGGTGGTCCTGATCAATGGACCGGAAAGATGGGACAAGGCGTACGACGAATTCGATGACGGCCGGCCACTTTCGTTAACCCTTTTGCTGGTGAATGACAGGGGACAACGGGAGTGGGCGGCGTTACTGATTTCCCAGTTGCCCAACAGCTTCGTCTCCTTGTATCTCACCTGGAATGCGATTGCTTCGGGGGTGCCCATCGGCGAAGTTTTCTTCGGCTTGCTGATCGGCTCCGCACTGGCAGTCGTTTTGTGGTGGGTCGCCAACGCATGGTACTACCTGACCTATGAAGCCGTAGCGGCAAGCGAGAAAGTCGAATTCAAAAAGAACGCCGCCCGGACGCTGCTCTTCCCCCGCCGCCTCTTCGGCCTGGCAAAGCCTGGCGATCCCTTTGATCGGGAACAAAAAACTCTGGAGGCCGCCTCCACCTGGATAAAAGCCACCCCGCTCTCGCGCTGGCTGCGATGGTTCGCCGGCCTGCTCAACACTCCTGGTTATGTGGGCTCCGAAGGGCACATTTACGAGGGTCACGTTTTCTCCGCGCTGGGCGCGTTTATCTTCCTCGGTATCTACCTGCTCTTGTGGCCCATGGCCGCCCCCGTCCCGGCCTTCCGCTGGTCTCTTTTCGCCCTTGGGCTTTTTTCCTTTGTGGCCGGAGTGCTGGTGTGGTTCTTGTGGAAGGACAATTCGGCCGCGCGTGTCAAAGCGCTCCGCCACTGGAAAATTGGGCTCACGACCGCCGTGGTTGCCTTTGTGGCGTCCATCGCCTTGCTCTACTTCCTCACCAACGCCGAGCGCTTTCCGATTCTCGCCACCACCCTCATCGTGGCCATGGCGCTCTGCTGGCCACTTTGCGGCATTTCGTTTTTCTTCGACCGCTACAGGCTCCCCGTGATCACCGTGGTTCTGGTAATCACGATCGCTCCCCGGCTCATGCATTGGGACTACGGGCAGGAAGAGCATTATCTTTCCATCACCGACGCAGAGCCCGGACTCGGCTGCGTTCCCACCCCAAAGGACATCCTGCTGGATCGGCTCACGGCCAGCGCCGATCAGCTCGACGACTCGGAGCAGGACCGTCCTTTGATCATTGTCACTGCCACCGGCGGCGGGCTGCACGCGTCGGCATGGACGGCCGCGGTTCTGGCAAGGTTGGAAGCGGCCTTTGACCAGCCGTCACCGGGCAGCTTTCACCGTTCTCTCCTGCTCGCCAGCACAGTCTCCGGCGGAAGTGTGGGCCTGCTCTCTTACCTGCGGGAAATCCAACCGGGTTGGGTTGCGGACTACACCCGTATGCAAATTGCGGCCCAGTGTTCCAGCCTGGAGGCGGTCGGCTGGGGATTCGCCTACTATGACCTTCCCAAGGCCTTTGTCCCCTTGCTTCCTTACTTCATCCCTCCGTCCACCGGGGACGGTGACCTCAACCAAAGCCCTCTGTTCAAGGACCGGAGTTGGTCCCTGCGTAAAGCCTTCGCGCGCAACGCTGATAACGAATTCTGTGTGGACACCTGGCACCGCGATCGGGGAGAACCTGTGAGCGGCGGATTCCGGCGGCTGCTGGCTTCGAGGCTGAAGCACCAGTCGGACGCGGAAGAGCTGGACAGAAACCTCACCCTGAGCAGCCTCCTCCCGAGCAAGCACAACCTCTTTCCCGCATTTACCATGAACACCACCAGCTACGAGGACGGGCTGAGATTCCTGCTGGCCAACTACAGAATTCCTGATCCGGAAAGCGGCGAGGATTGGCCCGATACGCGGCCCAACTACAAAGCCAGGTCCTTTCTGGCGACCTACACCACCGGCAAACGCAAGGCGGGCGAATTCACACCAGACCTGCCCTTGGCCACGGCCGCGCAGTTGTCGGCCGCCTTTCCCTATATCTCCTCAGCGGCCCGAGTGCCGTTGTCGGTCGACCACCAGGTGAATGCGCCCCATTTCGTCGATGGAGGGTATTACGACAACGACGGAACTGCCTCCGTGATCGAGTTTCTTCGCTACGCCCTTGCCCGGACGCCAGGCGCAGGCAAGGACGTTTGCGAAGCACGGAGCAAAGAGGAGGAGACGAAGGCGAGCAGCCGCAAGTTGCGTATCCTGCTCATTGAGATTCGTAACAGCGGTGATGACTTAGGCGGGGAGTTTGACCAATGGCCAAACCATACGTCTGCGAGTGCGCCTGCTAATCTCCTGACCCAGTTATTCGCCCCGCCTCTGGGTCTATGGCAGGCCGGCCACGAAAGTGTAACCGGCAGGAACCGTCTCGCACTGGCGCAACTGGAACATGCACTGGCAGACAGGCTTGACGTCCATCGGGTTGTCTTCGCCGACAGTCACGCCATTCCTGATGTCCACACCGATCCGCTCTCCTGGTCGCTCACACCAGCCCAGCGGCGAGAGGTGCAACATTCCGCCTCATCGGATCCCGAGGTCAGGCGAGGATACAAAGAGGCCCTTGCCTGGTTCACCAAAAAGCGCGCGGAATGGGACAAGGACGCTGACTCGAAGTGGCACGAATGAAAGGAAATCGAGCGAACGGGGACGAATCGAGCGAACGGGGACGGACGGGACGATTCCTTTATTGTCGCAATGGATGTTGCGAGGTAATGTCCCGTCTTTCCCCTCGAGTCCCCTGGCGGATTAGGCCCGGGTCACTCATTTTTGACCTCAAGAATCTCGACGGTCTGGGAGCCGGCAAATTGGACCGGCACGCCGCGCACCCAGTCGTCTTTGGTGAATGTGCCGAGATCCTTGTTTGTGATCACGGAGTGCACCTTGAATCTACCATTCGGCATAAGCGGCAGCCGAAGATTGACCATAGACGTATCCGACTTATTTCGAAAGATTGCGATCACGCCGTCACCGGTACGCGACAAACGGGCAAATCCATCCCATGTGGCCGACGACGGCTGGCGCCAGTCGCCAAGCGGAAAAAAGCTCTGGTTGATGTCTGTGCTTTTTCTAAGTTGTTTGAACCATTGGATGTGGTCGTGGTACCACTGCTGATCGGCGGTACTCAACTTTCGCAGATCGCCCAGCAAGAGTGGAGCTGAACCAATAACAGTTGCAAAGGTTTCCTGGGGGTTCGGTAGATCTGCGTGAAGGTTCCCGATCAGCATGCTTTCCACCGGCATGGAGGGCGCCCGCTGGTAGAGCAGCGTGCGGGCTTGCAGCGTCCCCGCCGCATCGGGCGTTCCATCGCTGACGTTGCTCATCCAGTCCAGATCACCGGCCGCCAGGAGTCCCGCGTCGATCACATGCTTCTGACCCCAAAGCTCAAAGGTCAAGTCAAGAAGAACGTCCGGATGCTTTTCATAAACCTTGCTGGTGACGTGGCTGATGCCCTCGTAGATCATGTTTAACGACTCGGCCCAATTACCGTGATAGTGGCCTTTCGCCCAACAGCCAGGAGCTTCGCCATACGCATTGAAGATGGTGGTCAAGTCAAGCTTCACGTAAGCCAGATGGAAGCGCTCGATCGCATCGTTGATCCGCTCAGCCGCTGCGTCCTGAAAGGGGCTGGCCAAACACATCACGACCTTGGAACCAGCCATGGTGCGGGTGAGTTTCGGCTTGCCCGATTCATCGAGGGCTGCCCAGTTTGGGTGTTTCACATAATCCGCGGTCTTAAGCCCGATGGCCGCCAGGGGAATCCATAATCCCAAACGCATGCCTTTGGCTTCCACGGCTTCCCGTATGGGGTCAAGGCCTCCGGGGAAGGCAGTAGTATCAACCGTGTTCTCGCCATATTCCTGTTGCCAACCGTCGTCGATGGTAAAAATGTCCATCCCCATCACCGCGGCCACGTCGATTAACTGCAACGTGGTTTCGCGATTGATCTTCCTCTCGAACGGTTCCCAGGTGTTGTAAATCCACGGTGTGCCTCTGGCAAGAATCTTTCGCTGCAGAACCGAGGACGTGTAGGAGGGAAGTACCCAATGCGGATCGCTAAAACCATCTCCGTTACGAAACGTAAGTAGCGAGACCGCCGCCGTTTTGAATTCCGATCCGGGTGCCAGTGATCGTTCGAACGGCATCAGGTCGGTGTCGTATAAGACGCCAATGTGCACCCGCCCGGGATCGTACCAGGCATTTATTTCTGTCCGTTTCATGTATCCGGGAACTTCGCTAACAATCGCAAAG
This sequence comes from uncultured Acidobacteriaceae bacterium, assembly GCA_963717225.1. Classification (GTDB taxonomy): domain Bacteria; phylum Acidobacteriota; class Terriglobia; order Terriglobales; family Acidobacteriaceae; genus PALSA-350. Next base: position 63,160 of record CAVQWB010000031.1, read on the forward strand.
CCGTCGCCGGTGCGCGCGTTAGACACAAAAAGGCCCGCATCTTCCGACCGGCCGGTATAAAAAGTCTCTCTTGGAATGGCGCCATACTGGGCGTTCAAAACCGTTTCGTTGGAAAGACCTACCGAAGGTGCGATAGCTTCGATATTCAGATGGGAAAGATGCAACGGGGTCGAGCCCGTATTTTTTAATACCAGCCATTTGCGTATGGCAGGATGACCATCATAAACCCGGTAGACAACCGATACCTCAAGGGGAAATGCTTTGCTCTGCAGATGGATGGTGAGCGACTTTCCGTCTGGCAGCGTGCTCTCGTCGGCCTTGAGCAGTTGAAACGACGCCCCCGTCAGGGTCTGCCCATTGCACGCGAACGAAAATTCCAGGGTGGGTGTCCGCTGGGACTTTCCCGGAGAGACGAATTCCGTATGGGTGGTCAGATCGGCAAGCCGTTTTGTCACCAGGCCAGATACAGGGTCGAACGAAACCACCCTCTCAATTCTGTCATTGCCGATGGTCCAGCTCTGGCAGAATGCGCCCAATGCCGAAAGCCACAAAACCACTGCTGTCAAAGCCTTGATTCTCATTGCCGAACGCTCCGCTAAGCAAACATGAGGTTAAAGAAAACAAGCGCCAGCAGGATGCCTGCGGCGGAAAGCAGCAAGGGCAGCGGGAGACTAGCAGGTCCCTCCCGGACTCCTGGCGGCCGGTACTCCGGAACCGTGAGCAGGCTTTTTTTCGTCGCCAGGCTGACCGTGATGGTGATCACAAAACAAGCCAGCCATCCGACGCCCGCGCCGTAAAAGCTTGCCGTCATATCGCTGCCGTACTTCAATATCCCATGCTGGTACAGCAGCCAGTGCCCGAACGACGCCAATGTGCCGATGACCAGTCCGGTGAGCGCGCCCACCGGCGTAGCCCAACCGGTGAACATCCCCAACAGAAAGGTCGCAAACAGCGGTGCATTGAAGATAGAGAACAGCATCTGGACGTAATCCATCAGATTATTGAAGCGCAACACCACAAAAGATGTGCCGACGCTGAGTACTGTAGCAACAATGGTCGCGATACGCCCAACCCGGAGGTAGTGGGCATCACTACGGCCCTTAGCGAGGTGGGCCTGGTACAGGTCGTAAGTCCACACGGTGTTGAACGCAGAAATGTTGCCCGCCATTCCCGACATAAAACTGGCCAGCACAGCGGTCACCCCCAAGCCCAGCAAACCGTGAGGATAATAGCGCTCCAGCATGGCCGGCAGCGCCAGGTCGAAGCGGCTGGCCAGACCCGCGGGGAGGATGGCCGCTGCTGCTATCCCGGGGACCACCACCAGGAGAGGGAAGAAGAGCTTGACCGCAGCCGCTACCAGCGGAGTGCCCGATGCGGTGGAAACATCCCGAGCAGCCAATCCGCGCTGCACCAGCACGAAATCGGTGCACCAGTAGCCAAAGCTCAATACGAAGCCGAGGCCAAAGATGATCCCCAGGCCATCCATCGTCGCCCCATGCGGATCCACCGCATGCATGCCGGCCCAGATGTGCGTCGGTTTCCCCCAGCAGTACCGTACCGAGTACCACGCCAGCGGCGCGAACCCAACCACAATCAAGGCGAATTGCAGCACCTCGTTGTACATCGTGGCGCGCAAACCGCCCAGCAGGATATACGCCAGCACAAATACAGCCGCGATCACGGTCGACAGCAAGAAGCTCCATCCAAAAATGACTTGTAGGATCAGCGCCATCGCATACAGACCGACGCCCGACACCAGTATGGTAAGCACGGCAAACGAGAGTGCATTGAAAACACGCGTCGGCTCGCCAAAGCGGACTTTCAGAAATTCCGGCACGCTGCGGACTTTGCTGCGGTAGTAAATCGGCATCATCATCAAGCCCAGAAACAACATGGCGGGAACGGCGCCGATCCAATAGAAATGCACTGCGCGCCAGCCGTATTTCGCGCTGGTGGAGACCATGCCCATCACTTCCAGCGAACCGCAGTTCGCGGCCACAAAGGCAATGCCGGTGATGGCCAGCGGCAGCGACCGCCCGGCTTCAAAGAATTGCTGCGAGGTGTTGTTGCTGCGCCGCAGGCGTAGTCCGATCAGCAGGATGACGAGAAAATAGGCAACCACGATGCCGTAGTCCAGTGCGTTCAAATGAAGTTTTAACAGCGGCGTCTACCTTTCCTTCGGCGCATCCCGCGGCACGTCCCCAAACACCTTAACCATCGCGAACCCGTGTGTAAAGAACCATCGCGAACCGGTGTAACGGTCTTGGAAGACGTGACCGCGAACATCTTTGAACAAGTACTTAATCGAAACCGCGCACCTGCCGCTGATCTCGCGGCCCCACAACTCGAAACCAGCGAGTTCTCGATCCCAAACATGCGACCATGGATAATCGTGGTATCCCATGATTGATGGCGAGGACAGCGTCATGCGGATTTTCCAGTGATCGGAGCCGCAGTCCCCAAGTCGCATGTCGTTCCGCCATGTGCCCAGGTGGGCGCCGCGCCTGCCGGAGCACCGTGTGCCCCGCTTGACCGCAAGTGGATTCTGATTGCCATCATCTTAGGCTCCGCCCTGGCTTTCATGGACGGCTCGGTGGTCAACGTCGCGCTGCCCTACTCTCCAGTCCACCTTCCACGCTACTTCGGCTGCGATTCAATGGGTGGTGCAAAGTTATGCTCTGTTCGGGGCGGCCTTGTTGTTGCTTGGGGGCGCCATCGGGGACCGCTACGGTCGTCGGCGTACATTTCTAATAGGAGTCGCGCTGTTTGCGGTTGCCTCGGCTGCGTGTGCGGCCTCGTATTCTCTGGTTCAGCTCATCGCCGCGCGCGCTATTCAGGGAGTTGGAGCCGCCCTGCTCATCCCGCAAGGGCTCTCCATTCTCTCGGCATCTTTTCCAGAAGAGGAACGTGGCCGTGCCATCGGCACCTGGTCGGCGTGGATCACCGTCTTCGCGGCGATTGGCCCGGTAGTCGGCGGGTGGCTTATGCAGGCGTGGTCCTGGAGATTGATTTTTCTCCTCAATCTACCCCTCGTCCTGGTGATCATGCTCCTGGCGCCCCGGATACCAGAAAGTCGCGCTCTGGGCGACGGACCGGCGCACTCTTTGGACCGCCTCGGCGCCACTTTGGCCACGACGAGCTTCGCAGCCATCGTCTACGCGCTCTCCTTTGCGCCGCAACTGGGCTGGCGGAATCCCCTCGTAACCTGGCCCCTACTCGGGGGCCTCGTCCTGTTCGCCCTATTCCTGCGCTCCCAATCTAACCGGCCCAATGCGATGATGCCGCTTTCCCTCTTCCGCATCCCACGATTCCTGGCGCCAAACCTGCTTACTTTCTTGTTGTACGGATCCCTGGGGGGCACGCTCTATGTGATCCCCTTCTATCTGATCCAGGTGCGGCATTACGTGCCGGCAGCGGCTGGCGCTGCCTTCCTGCCCCTGATCCTGCTTATGTTCTTATTCTCCGCGCGGGTCGGCGCGCTGGTTCCCTGGGTTGGAGAACGGTTCTTGTTATTTCTTGGGGCAGCGCTGGCCGGTACTGGCTTTGCCGCCTTTGCCTGGCTCGACGGTATGCATGGGTATGCACGATCTGTTTTGCCCGCCGTCCTCATCCTTGGCTGCGGAATGACTCTCTGCGTTGCGCCGCTCACCAATGCGGTTATGTCATCAGTCCCTGAGACGCAAACGGGCATCGCGTCCGCCGTCAACAACGCACTTTCCCGGCTTGCCGGGCTGCTGGCGGTGTCTCTCCTCGCCTTGTTATTGGCTCACGGATTTGTCGCCAGCCTCAGCGCCCAGCTTGCTGACTCCAGCTTGCCCGTGGAGGCACGTAAACAGATGCTGGCCAACCAGGCTCGCCTGCACGATATTCCCATCCCGGCAGGCCTTCCCCAGCCGCAACGGGTCGAGGCTGCGCGACTGCTCGACCAGGCGTTTCTCGCTGGATTTCACTCCGTCATGCTGGCTTGTGCGATCAGTGCCTGGTGTGGAGGGCTGGGAGTGCTCTTGCTGCTACCTAAGACCAGGCGGCCTTGAACTTTCTCTGTAAACGCGCCCGTTCCGGCTATCGTCTATTGGGGCGAGAAGGCTCAAACCATCTCAACCGTTCAGGAGGAAGTATGAAGTCTTCGCTTGCCCTTCTTGCCGCCCTGGGGCTCTTACCGCTGGCCCTGGCACAGACCCCGCCCCACACTCCGCCGTCTCCAGCGACGATGGCCCAGCATCAGGTCCAGCGGTATACCACGCTGCTTTCCCTCACTCCCGCTCAAGTCGAACAGGCCACTACGTTCTTTACCACCGAAGCCACGGCACATCAGAATTCGCGGGCCAGCGAACGTACTGCCCACCAGGCTTTGGACGCAGCCATTAAGGCGAACGATACGGCGACCATTCAGTCGACGGCCAACACCCTGGGCCAAATGGAGGGCGAGACGCTAGCCGCCCACGCCCTTGCCCGGGCCCAGTTCTACGCCATTCTCACCGCCGACCAGAAGACCAAGTTTGGCGAGCTGGAACAAGAGCATATGATGCGTGGCCCAGGCTTTGGAGGGCCGATGCGATAACCCGGCCGGTGTGGGCAGCGCTTTCGGCGTAAACTGCTGCCCAGAAGGCACGTCTATGGAAGCATTGGAGCCGCTTATCTACGCTGGAGAGCTTTCACCCGGACGAGACCGGATGATTGCAGAGCTTGAGGATATAAACACGCTCTGCGCCACCTACCGGTCTCGCATCTATCGTTATGCGCTGCTCTCTCTAAGGGATCCTGACCTGGCGGAAAGTGTGACCCAGGATTGTTTCCTCAAGGCCTACCGGGCGCGCGACGAGTTTCGCGGAGACTGCAGCCTGCCCACGTGGCTCACGCGGATCGCGACCAATCTCATTCGCGACGCCACGCGTTCGCGGAGGTTTCAATTTTGGAAAATGGCGGGCGCCACGGCAGTGGAGGCAGGCGCCGTAGCAGACCGCCTCCGTGCTCCAGGGCTTTCCCCGGAGACGGCGCTGGTAGTCAGGGAGGAACTGGTGAAGATTTGGGATAGCGTGGCCACCCTCCCCGGCAAACAGCGCAGCGTCTTTTTGCTGCGCTTTGTGGATGAGATGGAACTGGCCGAGATCGCAACCGCGATGGGGTTGCACGTGGGGACGGTAAAAAGCCACCTGCACCGCGCGCTCGCGGCGGTACGCAAGGCGATGGAGAAAACAAGATGAAAACTTACCATCTGTCAGCCTGGCAGCAGGAAGAATACGTCCTGAATCAAGGGACGGAACAGCAGAGTCCGCAGGTGCTTCGCCACCTTGCCGAATGTGCCGGATGCCGGTCCGCCGTGGCGCGACTGGAGCATGGCGTGGACGTCTTCCGGAGCGCAGCCGTGGAATGGAGCTCGGAGTGTCTGGCAACCCGTCCGCAACAACTGCAATCGGTCTCCACGAGAAGGCTCCCCGCCGTCGCTATGCGCTGGGCCGTCGCCGCTATTATCCCCTTAGTGCTACTCGTGATTGCGTTCCTTCCGTTCCATTTGACCAGCCCTCGGGTTGCCCATCCGGCTTTGCAACCCAGCGACGACGCGTTGCTGGAGGAAGTGGATGAACAAGTCTCGGTGGCCGTTCCCTCGTCCATGGAGTCGCTGACCCACTTGGTGTCGACACAGAGCAGCGCAGGCTCGGCTAACGCTGCACCAGGGAGCAAACACATTGTCCAGACCAACTAGCCTTTGGAACGGCAGAACGGTACGATGGCCCACGGTCGCGCTGGCGATGGCTCTGGCATCTGGTGCTGTCCTGTGCCAGGAAACCGTCCCGCCGCCAAATGGACCGGGTCAGGGGATGGGGCCACCCCCGATGGTAGGCCGTCGTCCCCCCATGGAGCGCGCGTTTCACCTGGGTCCCCGTGGGCCCTGGTGGAACAATCCCGAGCTCGCGCAAAAGCTTGGCCTTACCTCAGATCAGCAAAAGAGAATGGAGGCCGTCTTCGAGCAGAGTCGTCCCAACTTGATGGACCTCAGCGCCACCGTGCGAAAAGAGGAGATGGCGATGGAACCGCTGCTCGCTGCGGATCAGCCGGACGAGGGCAAAATCCTGGCCCAGATCGATCACGTGGCGCAGGCTCGCGCCGAACTCGAAAAAGCGAACGGCCGCATGCTCCTTGGTTTGCGAAGAGTACTCACTCCGGAACAGTGGAAAACCCTCCAGGCAGATGAGCCCCATGGACACTATCCCCGCTTCGGGCCAGAGCCACGAGCTGCCGCCGGATCTAATCCCGAAGCCCCGTCCTCGCCACGTTAATTATTTGCCTTAGCCGAGCGGTGGGCGTCAGATTCCGCCCGATAGCCGCTTCCGGAGAACGCGAGACTACCGCTCATTGAACCCGGCCACTCGAGTGGCTGTGCCCCGCCCCCCGCTTCCCGCGTCAACAAAGCATCGGTGCGACGCCGGCCGAGCTCATACTTGCCGCAGACCGCCTTGACCAGCGCCTCGATTCGCTTTCGATAAGCCGTCGAGACAAATGCTTCGCTGTCGAAACGTTGCCGGTACATCGGCTCGAGCGTTGGAAAGTGCTCCCGGATAAACCCGAGATAAATCTCCTTCGAGCAGGGCTTGAGGAAGAGCGGTTGAGCGCTGAAGAAGCTGGCGTCGGCGGCTTTTGCCCGTTTCGCCATCCCATCCAACGCCTTGCCCGTGTCCGTGATGCCGGGCAGTAGCGGCGAACACAGGATGCCCGTTCGCAGACCGGCCTGGCGAAGCCGAGCCACAGTCCGCAATCGTAGATCCGGCCGCGGCGCCCGCGGTTCCAGCACACGAGCCAGGGCTGTGTTCGGGGTGGTAATCGTCAAATGAAGCACCAGCGTATTTCTCTCCGCGACCCGTTGCAGCAGGGGAATGTCCCGTTCGATCAGCGTCGACTTCGTTACCAGCCCGATCCGCAGACTATGTTGCCGCGCCAGCACTTCGAGGATCGACTCGGTGACCCTCTCCCGGCGCTCAGCGGGTTGATATGGGTCGGTCGCCGTGCCCAGGGCAATCTCCTCTCCCGGGCGAACCTGCTTCAATTCCTGCTCCAGCAGCCAGGCTGCATTTTGTTTGATAAAGATTTTTCGTTCGAAATCCTCCGGCGGCAGCTCCATGAACTCGTGGGTGTAGCGGGCATAGCAGTAGCGGCAGGCAAACTCGCAGCCACGGTAAGGATTGATGCTCCAGACAAAGCTGAGTCCTCGACGGGAAACAGTCCTGTTCAGCACTGACCGAACCTGGAGCGAGCGTAGTTCCATGCGATGCCCCTCCCCGGCCGGGGAGGAAGCAGCCGCCAGCCGGGCAATGCCCTTCAGGGGCGAATCAGCCGCCATGGGAGGAAAGCGCGACAAGATAGGGAAGAGTTCCAGATTGCGGTTGACGGCCTGCGCTAGTTTCGCCATTTGTTCGCCTCGTAAGATCAGCCTACTCTGCTCTCGAGGGCGGGTCAAGGTGGCCTTTTTCCTTGCTTTCCTGCCCGATCCGACTTTCTCCGCAGCCTGTTTCAGCCGCGCCGTAAATGGGGGCGTTGATGAGGGCTCTTTAGAAGCCTCTGAGGTACGGCGTCCATAATCGGGTACTCATGCCTTACGACGAATAGTGCCCCTGGAAATCTGCAATTAATTTCGCGTCTTCACACAGAACCATCAGTCCTGGGTGTAGATGAAAAGCAAATCAGTCCCGCAGGCGACGACTGAAAATTACCACCGCCCGCCAGGCTTTCAGCACATCAAACTTTAATCTGTAACAAACGAAGTATTACAGTGCGATTTTTCTCAGGCTTCTTCGTCGTCCGGGCGGGGCGCGCGCACGGCGTAATCGCCTCCCGGTTGGGTGACCGGGTTGCGCACCTGTCCAAGCCGTGCAGTCAAGGGGCCATCCTGCACCCGGCGGCGAAGTCCAAGCAGGGTTTCCTGCTTGTCGCGCGCATATTCGGCCGCCAGCCGAGTGAGCGCGTGGGTCACGATATCGCTATGGTGCAGGTTCTGCATCTCCGGATCACGGCGGAAGTTTAGCCACAGGCGATGCACCAGTTCCACATCATCTGCCCGGAGAGACGGTGCGTGGGGGCCGATATGGAATGATTCCGCCTCACCATTTGCGGAAACAACGTAGAAAGTGATCTGCTTCTTCGGTTCCGGCAGTGCTTCCCATGCCTGGCCCACGCGGTAGGCCTGCTCGTGCGCGGTCATCTTGCTCGAAAGTCCGGAAACGACGGCGGCCGCTTCGAGTGAATTGGCAGTCTGCACCAGGGCTGCAAAAATGTCACCCGCCGGCACCACCAGCAACGAGATGTGCTTGCCAAAGCTTTCCGCAACCGATACCGCTTTGGTAAACAGCATCTGCTCGTATTCGCTGAACAGCTGATCGGTGGTGGAGAGCAACTCCGGTCCGCCCGCGCCCACCATGCGCGCCGTCAGCACGACTACGTCCTGATCGCCGGTATTGGTCCGCGCCAGAGTCCACTTCAGCGCGAAGGGGTTATTGGCATCGCGCATCGTGACCACCACGCATCCGGGATCGATCTGCAGCACGTCGCGCCCCACGGCGTCCTCGTGTTCCAGCTGGAAGTGTTCTTTCATCTGCAGTTCGGTGTTCGTTCGACGGCGTTTGTTGTCGTGCTCGGAGATGGTGAAGATGATAAAGAATGTAGTGGCGAACAGAATGCCGCTGACGGTGGCTACCGACTTGGTGACAAGGTTTACCAGCGCGGTCGTCAACAGCACCATGAAGACTGAAATGAGCCCGATCGGGATCTCCCGCTTGCCGATACGCAAGTTCGGCGGCACCTTCCAGCCGCGTTCGCCCTTGTACTTCCAGCGCAGCACCAGCATGGCCAGGCTGTTGAAGGTGAAGCTCCAGATCACTCCAAACGCATAAGCTTCACCGAGCGCGATGACATTACCGCGACTGGCAATGATGGTGAATAGCTGCATTCCCGCAACCAGGTTGACGATCCGGTAGCTGGTGCCAAATTTATGATGCGGCCGGCGGAACCAATCCGTGAGCACACCGTCTTCTGCGATGCGCATGAGTACGCCGGTGGATCCGATGATCGAGGTATTGATCGCGCCGGACAGAATAAGGAAGCCAACCAGAACGACAAACACGCGGAAAATAATCCGCAGCACCTGCGGGCCAACCATGTACATCGCCAGCCCAGCGATCAGGTTGTCCCGGTAAACCGGCACCCGAACCGAGTCAGGGATCAGCATCACCGCCAGCAGGGAACCCAGCCCGGTAAAGAGAAAGCTGTAAATCGCGATGACGATTGCGGCGCGTTTCAGGTTCTTGAGCTTGGGGTGTTCAATCTCGCGATTGACCTGCGCCAGCGTCTCTTCGCCGCTCATGGCCAGGACCGAATGGCCGAAGGCCATGATGATGCCGAACAAGCCCAACATAGCGGGCAACTTGGTGTATTTCAGGAAGCCGAGAGCATCCTGGCTGAAGTGCAGGGTCGCCGGCGTGGGCCACGGCGGCAGCTTGGCGCCCACGTGAAAAGCTGAATAAATTCCCCAAACCAGCAAGATCGCCACCATCACGGTCGTGATCTTCATGACTTCCAGGGCTTTGTCGCTCGACTCCTCAATCCCTTTTAGATTTTGCCACCAGTAATAGATGGTGACGATTGCGGCAAATGCCGCCGAGCTATAGTCCACCCGAAGTTGCGGTGCCATATGGTGCGCGCCGAGCATGGCGCCCGGGAGCCAGCTATGGGCGGCCGCCACAGTCATCAATTCGTTCAGCAGACTGGTGATGTATTGCCCTGCGGAAACCCCCGAAATAGGGCCGGTGAGGATGTAGTCGAACATGAGCGCGGAAACGCTCAGCTTGGCAAAGGTGCCCCCCAGAGCCTCCTTCACCACGCGATACACGCCCCCGCGGGTGAACATGGAGCAGCTCTCCACGTAAACGGCGCGTACCGCAAACGAGAACAGCATTACCCCCAGGATGAACCAGGGGGCCGACTTGCCTACGGCTTCTTCCGCAATCCCACCGGCGTAGAAAGCCGAAGAACCGAGATCGTTCAGCACCACCGCCGCGGCACGCCAGAACGATATAAACGTGAGCATCACCGAGGAGGCGACGACCAGTTTTACCCGGTTGGAGGGAAGAGAAGGCGCTTTCGTTGTTCGCTCGGAAGCCATTCGATATAGGCTAGTGTGTCAATTCCGTGACTGGGGGAAGTCGGCGGCCTGGATCGAAGCCAGACCTGAGTCTATGTTGCCTGCCGCTCAAGGTCAACGACGGATCGCAAGCCAGAAGCCTGATTTAATCACCTACCAACAACTGAATATCTTCAATAAAACTAATCACTACCACCACCGCCGAACCCGCGACGCCGGCAAAGAACATCACCTCGAAAAGGCGCATGAAAAAGATGGCAACGACCATAGTCATTGATTGTATCCCTTTCCTCGTCTCATATTGTGCAAGAGGCTCATAGCACAAGAGATGATAGAGAAGGGATGGTAGACTCTCGGCCATGGCAAGACTGGCACGGCAACCCTGGCTGCTCGGCATCTTTTCTGCCGGTCTGCTCCTGCTGCCGTTTTCGATTATCGGTCCGGTGCCCTTCTGGCGCACGGTTTTTGCCTGGCTGGCATTCGTGCCCTTGTTTTGCGGCCTGCTGTCCAAACAGAATCTGCGCCATCCAAAGGCTTTACTGCGCGCAACCTTAGCCGCCTACCTCATGGGCTTTCTCTGGTTTTGTGGCAATTGCTACTGGATCTACCAAACCATGTTGTACTTCGGCGGCCTGCCTCCACTCATCTCCGCCGGCATTCTGGTCGGCTACAGCATGGTGTTGGGGCTTTACTTTGCTGCTCTTGGGTTCTTGCTCACTGCTACGGCCAGGGCGTTCCGCAGCCGCCATTACGCTCTCATTGCCGCCCCATTTTTCTGGGTCGCGTTGGAATTGCTGTCGGCGCGCTTCACCAAGGTTCCCTGGGACCTGCTGGGGTATTCCCAGATCAACAACTTTCTGCTGACCAGCCTGGCTCCCTACACCGGGGTTTATGGAATCACCTTTGTCCTTGTTGCCGGCAACGCCCTCATCGCCTGGGGATTTCTGGCCTCCACCCCGAAACGGCGTACAGCGCTATTGATAAGCGGTTTTCTCGCCGTGCTGGTGTTGCAGAACGGCGATCATTTTGCTCCCAGCGCGGCTCCAACTTCGGCCATTGCCGTCCTGTTGCAACAAAATCTAAACGTCAACCAGGACAATCGCTGGCTTGGGGACGAATACGATGCGCACCTCAAGCAGTTCATCAAACTCAGCAGCCGCACCTGCGGGCCTTTCCTGGCAGGTATGCCCGAACTCGACGACCTGGCTTATCCCGTTACTCCCGATTGTCCAGAGCACCCAGTGTCTCCAGGCATCATCGTTTGGCCGGAGTCGCCTGCACCTTTTCAAGACAAAGACCCACGCTTCCTGAACGCTCTGCGCACGTTGGCGCTTTCCATGGATGCGCCGGTAATCGCGGGCACCACTTCCTATGACCCTCACGGCGCCCGCTTCGATATGTATAACTCCGCGATCTTCGTGGGCCTGGATGGCTCGGTCGCAGGCCGTTACGACAAGGTCCACCTGGTTCCGTGGGGTGAGTACATCCCGTATAAGCCGTTCTTTTCCTTTGCCAAGAACCTGACCCAGCAAGCCGGTGATATGACCCACGGGTGGCGGCGCGTTGTTTTTGCGACCGATAGCCACCGCTTCGGGGTCTTCATCTGCTACGAAGAAATCTTCGGTGATGAGATACGGCTGTTTGTGAAGCAGGGCGCCCAGGTGCTGGTCAACATCTCCAACGATGGCTGGTACGGCGACACCTGCGCGCCCTGGCAAACGCTCAATATGTCGCGTATGCGCGCGGTTGAAAATCGGCGCTGGCTGCTGCGCGATACCAACACCGGCATCACCACCATCATCGACCCCTACGGGCGGCTTACGGCCAGTGTGCAGCGCCACGCGCTGACCTCGCTGGCGGCCAAGTTCGGCTATCGCAGTGACCTGACATTCTATACGGTGCACGGCGATCTCTTCGCCTATCTATGTGGGATCATCACCCTGGGAATCATCGCCGCCGCGGTCTGGGCTCGCCTGCGGCGCCACTGAAAGATCACCCTGGTGTCTCTGCAGGCATCTAATCAAAAAGGTCGGTGCCGGACCGTGAAATCGGACCCTGCTCCGGCGGAATCGCGGCACCTCACGCGCCGTTATAGCCACCGAGCGGGCGCGCGCCATCAGTTAGGGTTCTGTAGTTAGGGTTTCGTGGGTTTGCTCTTCCATCAATTCGCTCAGTCTCACCCATCTACTCGAGCCGTCATGCCGTTCAAGTATTTCGTTGCGGTCTTACTTCTTTTTGTCCCCCATATGGCTGCTCAAACCTCTGCGGATCAGAAACTGTCCGCGAACGATCTGGTGCGCCGCGTGATTGCGAACGAACTGCATAGGCAAGACCAGGACCACAGCCATTGGATGTATCACCTGGAAATCGCAAAGGCGGGTGTTAAAGAGACAAAAGTAGTGGCAGGAACGAAAGATGGCTCTCTCGCCCTTCTGATCGCGCGCAATGATCATCCCCTCACGGATGACCAGCTAAAGCAGGAGGAACAACGAATGGATTCGTTCATTCACGATCAGGGAGAGCAGCAAAAGCAAAAGCGAGCCGCGCAGGAGGATGGAGCCAAAACGAAACAGTTGCTTTCCATGCTGCCGGACGCTTTCGTCTTCAGCTATGAGCAAGGCAGCGGAGACACGGGAGAGACTGTTACATTGGACTTCAAACCGAACCCGGGGTTTCATCCTTCAACCCGGGAAGCGCACGTCTTCCATGAGATGGAGGGCAAACTCACGCTGAATCGGAAAGAAGACCGGCTGGCTGAAATGAACGGCCGCCTGATGCACGATGTCAAATTCGGTGGAGGAATTCTGGGCCACCTGGATCAGGGCGGCACGTGCGATGTCCGCCAGGACCGGGTGGGTGCAGATTACTGGGAGATCACGAGACTCAAAGTAAGCATGAAAGGAAAAGCCCTGTTTTTCAAAACCATCGGTGTCGAACAAGATGAAACGCGCAGTCATTTCCAGCAGATACCCGATACGGTCACGCTGGCGCAGGCGGGAGATCTGTTGTTGAAGGAAGCCGCTCGTCATTAATCCGCAGCTGGAATTCTCGATAGCGCCGGCTTCCTGACCTGCACATCGGTTTACATTCGTAGCTGCCCACAAAGGGCGGACATCCATCGAGCGATGGACCGCATCGCGTGGATAGAGAGGTGCCGAACCATGCTGTTAGGGCAAGGGATATTTCAGGACCGCAGAGATGCCGGCCAGGTACTGGCGCGCACCATCCTGGCATCCGCGGCCGGGCGTGACTGTCAGGATGGAATCGTCCTCGGGCTGCCACGCGGCGGTGTGCCAGTAGCTTATGAAGTTGCCCTTGCGCTCGGCCTTCCCCTGGATATCCTTGTCGTTCGCAAGCTTGGAGTACCGGGATTTGGAGAGTTGGCCATGGGAGCGGTCGCGAGTGATGGGACGGTCGCTACCAATGAAGCAATTATCCACGAATTCCGTATTCCCCAGGAGGTGATCGACGCAACCGCCGAACGGGAGACGCGAGAGATAGAGCGGCGCGAGCGTACATACCGAAATGGCCGTCCGCCGGCGCAGATCGAGGGACGCCTGGTGATCCTGGTGGACGACGGGCTGGCGACAGGAGCCAGCATGCTGGTTGGAGTGCGGGCTGTTCGCCCCCGCGCGCGCAAAGTAGTCGTTGCCGTGCCTGTGGCAGCCACTAGTACCTGCCAGGAACTCCGTAGCGAAGCCGACGAGGTCATCTGCGCGAGTGTGTCGCGGCACTTCTACTCCGTGGGCAGTTTTTATCGCAACTTCGAGCAGACGACAGACGCCGAGGTCTGCGCCTTGCTAAAGAAGGCGCGTCACGACGAGCCTACGATGTCTGGCAGTCTGAGTGAGGTGGTGAGACAGTAGGCGATCCACATTGCGTTGTTGTGCCTGGGCACTACAAGAGAAGATTAAGGAAGGGAAGAGGCGTGTCAAGCCGCGGTTTGCGAAGAAATGGTCTTAAGCGAATCAGCTTCAATGAAGATGTGGCGGACCGTCGGCTCTTCCTCGCGGATGCGGGCTAAACATTGGAACAAACGATGGGCTAAAGAGTCTGCGTGAGAACCCAATTCCAAGTCACCGCGCTCATGCTTTGTATCAGGGCAGGGCTTCAGCCGTGCCGCAATGGCTGGGCCTGATGAGGCAGCTCCTCATAAGAACCGGTTCAGATCGGTGTCACTCGCAGGATGACCGAGCGCCCGACACATCGCGACGATCTGGCCCTTATGATGAAAGGCATGTGTCAGGACATGATGGAGGACGAGCGCAGGAGTACGGACGGCGATATCTCCATCAGGGAAATGAAGATCCGTATCACTGTTGAGCTGTTGATCCGTCAAGCCCGACAAATATGCGTGAGTCAGCCGGCTGACTTCCTGCTTCAATCCTCTCGCATCGGCGACAGCTGGAAATTCGGCCGGCTTGCGGTCGACATACGGGAGCCCTTGCAGCGTGTGGATCCAGAATCCTTCGCAGTTGAAGATATGCATCACTTGTTCCCGCAGGGTGCGGAAGCCGAAACCCGGCAATTCCCGTGCATAATCGCCTGTGGGCATTGTGGACAAGTGATCCAGCACAATATTGAGGCTGGCGTGAGTCCAGCCATGGAATTTCCGAACACCGTCAAGGGTAAACACTAGTCTCTCCTTCCAAGCAAGACATTTATTTCTGAGCGGAGGTCTGGGCAGTATTTGCGGCTCCTTGCAATGCCCCGCGTCGCCCCGGTGTATTGGCGAGTGCTGTCTTAAACTCCTTGAATGCTCGGCCTGGATGGCCCTGCTCCACCAGCAAGTCACCAAGCTGTTCGCGGGCGGGAACGATCGCCCCCGGAGTCACTGGGAGTTTCTCGATCGCGTCTTCCTCATCGGCTGTTGCGCGCATCAAGTTGAAGGCTTCATCGGATTGGTGATCTCCCTGGGCCGACCACGCCATGACTTCGCGCGTCATGATACCGACCTGGGCAGCCCAATAGTCGTCCCCCGATGTGCGAAGCTGGTTTTCGATCTGCTCTAATTCTTCGATCTCTTTGTGAGTTTCCCCGGCGTGTCCGCCTCGGGCGAGTCCCAGCCCCCTCGCCCATATCGCAATTGCGCGCACCTCAGGCAGGGCCGGTGCAGCCGGGGGAACGATACTTATGGCCTCCGCCCACTGACGCCGCTCAAGGGCATAGCGGACTGGCATCGCAGTAATGGCGTACCCTATCTTGAAATCGTCATTGTTCCCATGCGGCATGACTTTGAGTTGCTGAATCAACCGGGCTGCGTCTGCATCACGTCCGCTTTGCAGGTAGGCATACACAAGATAGTCCATCGCGTGCAGTTCTTCCCCTGTGTCGCCCTGCTGGTGTGCCGCGTCCTTCGCGGCAATGTTGCTGGTTATAGAACTCTGCCATAAGCCCAGTCGAGTGAAGATATGCGATGGCATATGCAGCGCATGCGGTGCGGAAGGCGCGATTTTGGAATAGACCGTTGCCGCGGACAGGCCTCGCGGTGCAAGTTCCGCATTGTCGTACGCATGGATTAAGTAGTGAGGGATTCCGGGGTGCTCCGGGTAGGTGTGAAAAAGCGGCTCAAGCAAATCGGCCGCCTGCTTCTGCTTGACATGCTTCTTGTCGAATGGCGACGCGTTCGCCAGGAGCGCGAGCGCGTAAAACACCTGCGCTTCGACATCGTTCCGGTTCTCCGCTGCGAGATCGCTCATCGCGTGCTCGTAGTTCATCGTCCGCGTGCCATATGGAAGCGTGGCCGAGCCCTCATACATGTAGGCGAGCGCATGGATAAACTTGCGCTCGCGTTCGGAACTGCCTCCGATCCGCTCAGCCTGCTGGATTTCCCTTAGCGCAATCGGAATCGTTTCGGACGGAAGGGGTGGTTCCCAAAGCTGATGAAAGTACGTCATGGCGATGCCCCAATGGGCCATTGCACATTTGGGATCCAGTTCTGCCACGCCTCTAAATGCACTTTCGGCGGCCGCGTAGGCGAACGAGTGAAGCAGCGCAACTCCTCGGTCAAACTCCCGCTGCGTCTCAGGCTTGCAGGAGATCGGGAACGATACGACGCCTAGCTTTTCGGGAGTACGGTGATCGTGCATTTCTTGTGCGGCTACAGACGAGGAAGCGATGACCGCAAGAGTGAGGAATATTCGCCGCACAAGGAACATCCCTGCCTCCGTGGAGACGTACTACTCTCGACCTGGAATTCTACATTCTTATTGCGATAATTTTAGCTGTTGCGCTGACGCTGGCTGCCGGCAGGGCTCCTGTGAGCGCCAACTCAGCAAACATTACCCCAAAGAGAGGAGTATCATTTGTATGTCGCGATGTTCTGCGGGTACTCCCTGTCGCGCTTCAGACAGCTTGTTCCCGTTAAGTCTTTCCATCGGGAGTGGAGCGCTGTCCCTCCCAGCCAGGAAACGCACAGCGCATCTTCCGGTTCTCTTCGCCGCAACGGCGATCTACGGGAACTTGATCGGGAAACTCAATCGCGCCCTGCTCCGTCACTCAAGAGGAGGAAAGCATGTCAGACCAAAAGCTACCGCCAAAAGAGCCGCAACCAAACTCCGCATCTTCGCCCGGTGGCGGCATCACCCGCCGCGGCTTTCTCAAAGGCGCTGGTGTCACCGCCGCCGGAACCGCGCTGCTCGATGGTGTGCAGTCCTTTCACAGCCAGGCCCTGGCTGCCACGCACAGCGATGTGAAGGAATACGGCACTGAATCTGTGGCGATTCAATTGCACATCAATGGCAAGGAGCGCACCCTATCGGTCGAGCCGCGCACCACCCTCGCGGATGCCCTGCGTATCCAGGCCGGCATGACCGGCACCAAAGTCAGTTGCGACCGCGGCGCCTGTTCCAGCTGTACCGTATGGCTCGATAAGGTCCCCGTCAACAGCTGCATGACGCTGGCCCTCGACGCCGTCGGTCACCACGTCACCACCATTGAAGGGCTCTCGACCGGCGACCAGTTGCATCCTGTCCAGGTTGCCTTCGTCCGCCATGATGCGATGCAGTGCGGTTTCTGTACGCCGGGTATGGTCATGAGCTGCGCCTCGCTGCTCGAGAACAATCCCCATCCCACTGAAGCCGACGTGCGCTACGCCGTTTCCGGCAACATCTGCCGTTGCGGCACTTACCCCAAAGTTTTTGCCGCCACCCTCGACGCAGCCAACCAGATGACCCGCAAAGCGTAGGAGAAACTACCATGGCGACCGACACCACACATCTCGTTCCTGACCCTCTCTTCGCGGCTGCTGCCAACGGTTCCGGCGCTCCGGAGAAGACTGTCAGTATGCCCATCGGCGTTCCCGGCTTTACCCTGCATGAGGAACAGCGCACCATACCGGCTTCTCAGCCGCCAGTGCTGCCGGTCAACAAAGATCTCGACTACATCGGCAAATCGCCTGAGCGCTGGGATGGCCATGCCAAAGTCACCGGCCGCGCCCGCTATACCGCCGATGTGCAGCTGCCGGGGATGCTTTACGCCAGCTTCGTGAACGCCACGGTGCCGCACGCGAAGATTGTCTCCATCGATACTTCCGCAGCCGAGAGCTGTCCGGGTGTGAAGGGCGTGCATGTGATCGAAACGCTCCTTGGCGGCGCGGTACTGCGCAACCCGGCGCTCGATGTTTCGAAATACCCTATCGTGCGCTACGCCGGGCAGCCGGTCGCTGCCGTTGCTGCAACTAGTCCCCAGGCAGCGGACGACGCCGCAGCCAAAGTCAAGGTGCAGTACGAAGCCCTGCCCTTCGTCGTCGATATGGACAAGGCTCGGGAAGCCAACGCACCCCAGGTGTTCCCCGGACCGGCCGATCAGGCCGCAACCGCCGGAGGAGGAGGAAGCGCACACGGTATTCCCCAAACCGGCAATGTTCACGGGCCTTCGGTAAAAAAACATGGCGACGCCGAGCAGGGCTTCAAAGACGCACACGTGGTGGTGGATACCCATCACTACACCCAGGTGCAGACCCATTCCGCCCTCGAAACCCATGGCGTGGTCGCCGACTGGAAGCCCGAGCTGCTCACCGTATACGCCTCCACCCAGGGAATCGCCAGCGTCCGCGAGGAATTAGCCGCTTATTTCCATTTGCCCAAATCCCAGGTCCGCGTCATCACCGAATTCATGGGCGGCGGCTTCGGCGCCAAGTTCGGAGGCGGCAATCAAGGAGTCGTCGCAGCAGCCCTGTCTCGCAAAACCGGAGCGCCCGTGCGGCTTATGCTCAACCGCCAGGAGGAGCACCTTTCCGTCGGCAATCGCCCCAGCTCCGATCAGCACCTGCGCATCGGCGCAACCAAAGAAGGCGACATCACGGCCATTCAGCTCATCAGTTACGGCACGGCCGGTTGCGGCACGGGTTCGGGCTGCGCCGGTCCAGCCACCAACCTGTATAAGTGGGCCTCGCTCCACACTGAGGAGAACGACGTCTTCATCAATGCGGGTCCAGCCGCCGCCTTTCGCGCGCCGGGTCATCCCCAGGGGGCCTTCGCTCTTGAGCAATCCATCGATGATCTTGCCGACCGGCTCAGCATGGATCCCATCGTTCTGCGCGACCGCATCGACGAGAACCCGGTTCGCCGGGTGCAGCGCCAGCTCATCCGCGAGAGTGCCATCTGGAAGTCACGCAGTGCCCGCGCCAACGCGGACGCGGGCCCCATCAAGCGGGGCATTGGCCTCTCCCAGTCCGTCTGGTACCGCCATCTCAACATGAATTGTGGCGCTGAAGTTCGCGTTCACAAAGACGGCTCAGTCGAAGTGCTCTCCGCCGTACAAGACATTGGCAGCGGCATCAAAACAGTTCTCGCACAAATTCTTGCCGAGCAGTTCGGCGTGCCGCCGGCCAAAGTCTCGGTCAAAGTCGGCGACAGCAACTACCCGGTGGGCCCTAACTCCGGTGGCAGCGTCACCACCGCTTCGCTCACGCCGGCAGTACGCGATGCCGCCTGGCAGGCCTCGCAGAAATTCCTCGCCAGCATCGCCCCAGCCCTGGGAAGTCCACCTTCCGATCTGACTCTCACCCATGGCATGGTGAGCAGCGCCTCGGGCAAGTTCAAGCCCATTTCCTTCCGCGTGGCTGCGGCCAAAATGAATACCGGCGAGGTTTCGGCCCAGGTGATGCGTACCCCCGATTACGATCCGAGCAAATACGACACGTATGGAGGCGTCGATGTCGCCGAGGTGGCCGTCGATACCGAGACCGGACGCATCCACGTAAAGCGCGTTCTGGCCGTCCATGATTGCGGCCGCCCCATGAACCCCAACCAGGTCATCAGCCAGATCTGCGGCGGTGTCATCCAGGGCATCTCCTACACTCTGTTCGAGCACCGGCTCCTCGACCCCAACCACGGCCTGATGGTCAACCCCGACCTTGATCGCTACAAGATTGCCGGTGCGTATGAAGTGCCTGAGATCGAAGTCCAGCTCACTGAATCATATATCGGCCAGAGTTCAACCGATGCCTCAGGGATTGGGGAAGCCGCCGGCATTATCTCCGCCGGCGCCGCCATCGGCAACGCGTTCTACAACGCAACTGGAGTGCGCATCCGCCAACTGCCCATGACCCCCGCGGTCGTGCTTGCAGCCCTTAACCAGCCCCAACAGTCGATGGAGGCTCTATGAATTCCTTCACTCTTGCAGATTGCACTACCGTCGAAGCCGCTCTTTCGCAGTTGAAAGACGGCGCTGTCGTCAAAGCCGGCGGCGTCGACCTGCTCGATCGCATGAAGAATGGCACCGATACGCCGGCCCGTCTGGTGAACATCCGCAATATCCCATCGATGCGGGGCATCCACGTCACACAGCAGGGACTGACCATCGGCCCGCTGACCACGCTTGCCGAAGTCAGCGGCCACCCCATCGTCCGCGCTCAGTACGCGGTGCTTTCCGATGCGTGCGGGCACGCCGCTACCCCCCACATCCGCAACATGGCCACGCTCGGCGGCAACCTGCTGCAGCGGCTGCAGTGCTGGTACTTCCGCTCCGCCGAATTTGAATGCCTGCGTAAAGGCAAGGAGATTTGTTTTGCCTTCTCCGGCCTGAACCAATACCACGCCATCATGGATTACGGCGGTTGTCCGTCGGTCGCACCCTCCTCGGGAGCGGTCGCTCTCCTTGCTCTGGACGCCAACCTGGAGCTCACGTCCAGCGCCAAAGGCAAACGGCTGGTCCCCATCCGCGAGTTCTATGTCCAACCGGACGCCAATCCGCAACGCTACAACGTGATGGGCCCGGACGAGCTGCTCACCGCCATCTACGTTCCCAAACCAGCGGCAGGCACCCGTTCTGCCTACCAGAAATATGGAGAAAAAGAGAGCAACGACTGGGCCATTGCGGATGCTGGCATCGTGCTCGAAATGGATGGCAACCTCTGCCGCCGCGCCGTGGTTACCATGGGCGCGGCCTCGCCGGTCGTGCGTCGCTCCAGGGAAGCGGAAGCTGTTCTCACTGGCAAGACCATCACCCCTGAACTTGCCCGTGCTGCCGGACAGGCTTCTATGCATGGCGCCATGCCGCTCTCCATGAATGCCTACAAAGTGCAGCTATTTCCGGTTGCCATCTACCGCACGGTTTTGCTGGCGGCCGGACAAATGGGCCGCGACCCCAGCGCTGCCGGTTAACCACCCGCGGGCGCTCGCCGGAAAGGCGCGCCCCGCAGAAAGGAAGTGAGCATGAGCGCCACCCAACATCAACCGCAACCCTGCCAATGCCTCCGTACCAAGAATCCTTACGGCTCCACTCCGCAAAACGCTGCATCGTGGCTCCCGGGCGTCGACACCTCGTCCAGTTACTGGTGCCTGCGCACCATGGGGCCGGCCGGCCCGGACGAACACTACGTACACCTCTCCCGATGCACGCCCGCGCGCACTTGCTACGAAGCTATCGAGGAGTAGCCGCGACCACATGAGTGGTCCCAGGTTTCGGCGGAGACCGCGCTTCCAACGTCATGGCAATGCCCGCATGTGCATGGGCTACTCCTGGGTGCTTGGTGGTGAAAAAAGCAGCGAATAGGCGGCGTTGTAATTCTGAAAAGAAACCATGATCCATTCTCCGGAGGGTAAAGGGACAGGGATCCGAACGACGGGTGCGGCCCGCACTTACAACCAACCAAAGCACATCTTTATTTGTTGTTAGTTGCTAATGGCTTCCAGTTCCTGCCCAGGGGGAATCCTCCTGAGCAGCACGGACGTCCACATGCCGAGCGACATTCCCGTCGCGACGATCAGCCAGGTGAGCATAGGTTTCGCGAAGCCGGATAGCCCAGCCCACAAGAGGCTGCCAAAGATAAAACCTAACACCTGCACTGCGCCTAGAAACCCCACCGCTGTCCCACGGAGCCGGGTAGGGAAGCTCTCGCCCTGGTAAGCGTAGCCCGCACCCGACCAGGTGCCGTTCGTAGCTTGGTACAGGAAGAAGTAGACCAGAATCACAATCCATCTCTGCTGCGCCAGAAGGAAAAGGAGCGTAAGCGGCGCAACCAGTGCTCCGGTCACGATGATGACCTCGCGTCTCCCGAAACGTTCGCCGAGCCATCCCCCCAGGATGTAGAAAAAAAAGCCTATGCCGCCACAAGCCAGAAGGAGAGAGCTGGTCGACGACCGGCTGAAACCCTTGTACATCGTCAGCCAGTACGCGATGTAAAAATTGGTTGCCACGCAACTCGCGCCATAAAAGATCCATGTGATCGACAGCAGGATCAGTTGACGGCGGATCTGACCCGCTTGAGCAAACAGCTGGCGAATCGTGACGTGACCCTCCGGCTCGACCTGGACCCTTTGTTTTTGCAGCAATGTATCGAGGGTAGTTTGATCTCCCTCACGCACAGCTCTCCTCACCTCTTGCACATGCTCGAACCGCTCAGACTCACGCACGAAGAAGCGGCCCGCGATCACGGCTACGATCGGAAGCACGCCCAACAAAAAGACAACACGCCAGCCGAACCTGCCAAACGCGAGATAAACCCCTGAAGCCAGGAAAACGCCCAGCGGCCAGCCGCCTTGAACGATGGAATACAACAGTCCGCGGCGCTCCGCGGGCAGTTGCTCATTAACGATGGTGATCGAGACCGCCAATTCCGAGTAGGCAAGCCCGGATGCCAATGCCCGTACCAGTACGAGCTGCTGGAAGTCCTGCACAAAATAGGTCAGCCCGGTGAAAACCGCCGATCCCGTAAGACAAAACATCCAGACCCGCCGGCGCCCGAACCGGTCCATCGCGTAACCGGCCAATAGCGTAATCAAGAACTGCGCACCGTAGACGAAAAAACCGAGGATGCCAATCCCGGCCTCTGAGATGTTGAGGCTTTTGGCGATATCCGGAAGCGCCAGTACAAGTAGATTGATGTCGTACGATGCGAGCGCCCACCCCGCCAAAGCAACGATAACCAGGTACCTCACGTAGTTCGGCGAGGGTCGTTCAGGATTCATGAGCGGTGCCCGGATGATATTCCCGTCCTTTGATCAGCATGGTAAGTGCGGTGTTGAATGGTGCCTGCAAACCAAGCCGCTTGCTCTCTCGAGCCACGTACCCGTTCAGCGAATCGATCTCCGTCTGCTGGCCGCGATCGAGATGCTGCATCATGGATGGCCGGTGGAACTTGTGTGAGCAGTATTCCTTGATCGCAGCAGAAGGATCGGCGTCGGGCAGCGCGATATCCTTGGCTCGCATCAGGGCCACAGCTTCGGCAACAATCCTGCTTTGAAACTCATCGAGTTCGGGCACTTCGCGAATATGCCCGGGACGCAAGCCGGTAATTGCGCAGATCGCGTTGATCCCGCAGTTATGGACGAACTTGGCCCAAATGGTCGCCACGATGTCATCCACTAAAACAGGGTTAAGAGCAGCCTCCGCTAGCAAACGTTCCAGCAAAACCAGCCGCTCCGTTCTTTTGCCGTCGAGCTCGCCCAGGTAAGTTGGACCGTTGTTGGTGTGGCGGACGCAACCCGGACCGGCCAAGTCACCACTCTGAAAGCTGAGTCCGGCAAGAACACGTTCGCGGCCAAGTTCAGCTTCAAGAATTTCCACGTTTCCAACTCCGTTTTGAAGCGTCACGCAGAATCCGCCGCGCTTCAAAACCGTCTGTGCCATTTTCGCTGCTGCCGGGGTGGCATAGGAGTTGACACAGATCAGTACCAGGTCGGCATCCGTCACGCCGGTAGGATCGGTGGAGGCTTTCACCCGAACGGTAAAAGAACCGCTGAGACCTTCCATCCTCAATCCGCTTTCCTGAATGCTTCGTACATGCTCAGGCCAAATGTCGACGAAACCAACGTCCTGCCCGATACGTGCCAGATTGCCACCGTAAACACAACCCATGTTCCCCGCACCGATGACGACGATTTTCATCATGTCCGTCCGCAAACCATATCCTTTGCTGACCCGCTCCCGTGAGAAGTCTAATAGATAGTTACCCACATTCAGGGGACTAAACAACCGCCGGTAAACCTCCATTGGCGCCCGCCGTGGTACGGGTCAACCCAGGAAACAAGGTCGCACACGACCGAAAAGTACCCCAATGAGTGAAGCACACGGCACTACAGAACGGCACTTCTTGACGGTGTACGTTTCGTCGTCCCCAGGAAGTCGAGAGCGCTAGTTCTCGGAAGGCCTCCCTATGTGGTCGATGACGAGGAACTCGCCTGGCCCACCAGTCGGCTCAATGTTCAGGCCGAGCTTTTTCATTGCGATTTCTGCCGCGTGGAAGAGAATAGGCGGGGGTCGTGGCGTCGTGGGGTCGCTTACCGCAGGGAGGGAACGAGGACGGTTTAGGAGTCCAGAGTCTTCTGCGGACAGATCCACGTCAAAGTTAAACCTACCCCCAATTCCGGTTTTGTTGATTACATGCTGGTCCAGTAAGACCGAGAGACCCGCGCAAAGTTCTGCCATCGTTGCAGCTTTCATTTGAAATCCGTTTCCATAGCGTCGAGCCGCTCCACAATCGGCGTCTGAGGGTGGCTTGTCAAAGTCCCGTGGAGTGCAGCTCCCTTGAAATGATTGCAGTTTGGGGCCGCCCTGGGCGATTGTTAGCGCATAGACCGGGAGCTCTCTAGTCTCGCGATGGACCTTCAGCGTGAATCTAGCTTCGAGAAGCGCTTGCAGCATGGGTCCATTCATCATTGAATGGTTTTGGGGACCCGCCGCTTTCGCGTCGATTTCATAGAGGTCAGACGCGGTCCAGGCCGGGCCCCCGACAACCGTGAGAGACGATCCGGGATTCATCTGCCCATCCGCGAAGAGACCATAAGCTTGCTGGACGAGGCGCTGCACAGTTGTGCAACCCGAGTTGAACGTTCCGGGAGGCAAGTCCCGGTATGCGCTTCTGCTAAAAGTACTGCAGGATTTGATGGAAGCGGCTTCAAATTGTGGCGTTGGCTGCGATTGCGCCTGGATGCGGGGAACACCCATAACGCCCATTGCGAGGGGGACCGTTATGGCTGCCATTGCGGCAACGGCCAGGGCTACTTTCTTCGCCAAGCTTAATTCGCATGCTACGCGCCCCATCAGGATCGCCTGGATACGCTTTTTGAGATCGGAGCCGGTTACGCCGGACACACAAGACAAGGGCGATTCCACGTAGCTCTTACAGATTCGGAGAATCCCTTCGGCGTAATCATGCGGCTTACTGCCAAGGCTCAGCACCGCTTCGTCGCAGGCTCGCTCGCGTTCTTCAACCAGCCGCGCCCCGATCCACCACACCAGCGGATGAAACCAGAAGACCGCTTCGACGATCATGTGGATCGCGGAAGTCATGTTATCGCGCCGCCGGACGTGGCACAGTTCGTGCGCAAGCACTGCCTCGAACAGAGGCGGCTCCAGGCGTTCCGTGATGCCTGCAGGTAACAGAAGAATCGGACGGAACAACCCAACGACTCCGGGTTCCAGCAGACCAGGCGAAGAACGGATTTCTATAGGCGCCGGAATAGGAAGCAGAGTGCTCGGGCGAATTGCGGCGCGAATGCGGCGCCAGCCCCGGAATCTTAGCAGAACTATGGCCGCGACTCCACACGTCCATATGACAAAGATCGCGAGGTTGGCCCAATCGTGTGTGGCTCTCGTGGTGGGTGGCTGCTCTAAGGTGCTCGGAAATGGCTGACTGATTTGCAGCAGCGTGAATTGCACAGCCGTTTTAACACCTATTTTTTGGGTGACTGGTGTCCATTCGAACCGCCTGCCGAGGCTCATTAGCAACGAGAGCGGAACGAGGAATTTGCAGGACGCGCTGAGCCACAACCCGTAACGCACCTCGGCTCGATTCTGGCGAAAGGCGACAGTCATAAGCCCTACCAGAAGAGCGAAAATCGTTGATTGCCAGACGTGGTTCGTCAGTTCACTGAGCATTTCTCTTCACCGGTCCTTTTCGGTCCGACTCGAGTTTCTTGAGCATCTTCTCCAATTCGCGAACATCTTCGAACGAAAGCTTCCCCGCTTCGGCTAACTGGGCCATCATCGGTTGCGCCCGCCCGCCAAAGAAACTCAGAATTTCATCAAGCAGCCGGTGCCGCGTCACGTCCCGCGCCACAAGCGGTTCAAAGATGTGGGCATTGCTGATCTTGCGGACACGGCGGACGGCTTTCTTCTCCTCCAAGCGGTACACGGTGGTCTGAATGGTGGTGTAGGCGGGACGAGGTTCCGGAAAGAACTCCTGAATCTCCCGAATGGATGCTTTCCCATTGGCCCAGAGAGCCTCAAGGATTTGAAGTTCGAGCTTGCTTAGCTTTGGATGGGGCATAGGGACAACCTACTATCAGGTAATTGAATCTACTACAATATAGTAGCAAGCGTCAAAAAACTTTGTCCGGCTGAGAGGGAAATCGGCCCCAGGGGCTTCTAAAGAGTTTGCGTGAGAACCCAATTCCAAGTCACCGCGCTCATGCTTTGTATCAGGGCACGGCTTCAGCCGTGCCGCAATGGTTGGGTCTGATGAGGGCTTTTTAGCCCCTGGGCTACGTCTTCCCTCTTTGAAGGGCACAGGCTTCAGCCCCTCGTCATTTGCGGCCTGTACGCCCAACAAAGGCTGGTCTTTATCGATGCCTGCAAAACTGATGTCCGGTCAGTCTGTATTGAGCCAATTGAAACAAGCTTTGTATCAGGGCACGACTTCAGTCGTGCCGAAAAGAGGCCAGTAGGACGAGGGCTAAAGAGTCTGCGTGAGAACCGCGAATTTGCATTCTCTCCCCCGTAAACGGACCCCCTGGGTGCCCCACATCTCGCTCGTTTTTCGCGAGATGTGGGATACCACGAACGTCGACCACTCGCCTCCAGAGAATGAATCGAAAGCTTAAGGGCGTCTAGAGGGTTAAAAGCTGCGACGGCAGGGCTGTGGTATCCCACATCTCGCGAAAAACGAGCGAGATGTGGGGCACCCAGGGGTCCGTTCGCGGGGGAGAGAATGCAAATTCCCGGTTCTCACGCAGACTCTTTAGCCCCTGCGGCGCCCTTATGTAACTGAAATGGGTGCAATAGGGAACATGTCGACGCGCATTTCACTTGGAACCGTCAATCTGGTCGTGTGCGATCGAAGATGGTAGGAGCAGTAACCCTGCCCAGATCCCTGCCGCTCGGCCGTAACCACAGTCTCAGTTACGAAAGTCCTGATTTCGTCGCGATTTTATCTTGTGTGTGCAATTCCTCCTCGGCTAAGGTGAGCCTCGGACTAAGCGCCCCTCAACCGTCGATCAACGAACTCATTCACCTAACCCTGGTTGGTTGCTGTCGCTGAGGGGCCTACTTGAACTTTCATCGCACGCGTTCGCTCTATCGCGCACTTTTCTCCGCCTGCCTCATCGTTCTTGGATTACAGATAGCTGAGGCTAGTACTCGACCTAAAGCTCCTGGCGTTGTTGCCGACGAACAGATAACGTTAGCTTCCGGCTTAGGGAATCCGCAAGGGATTGCTGTTTCGAGCACGGGGACGGTCTATGTCGCCGATACAGCAAACAACCGGGTGGTAACCATCTCCAACTCCGGCGTGGTGACTCCCGTGAACATTACGGGCTATACCTTGAACGCTCCCGGCGGCCTCGCTGTCGACGCTGCCGGAGATCTCTACATCGCAGATAGGAACAATGCCCGCGTTCTCGAGGTTCCAGTCAGTGGAAATCCCATCCTGGTTGCCGGGCCCGCAACCCTTAGCCTCCCGATCACGGTGGCCGTGGACCTTGCGAACAACGTTTTCATAGGGGATGCGAAGAATACTGCGGTGTACAAGGTAACCGGAGGGACGGTCACTCAGCTTGCCATCACAAATGTGACCAACCTCTTCCCCCAAGCTCTTGCCACCGATGGATCCGGCAACCTGTATATTGCCGATGGTAATTCAAAGAATATTTACGAACTGCCCGCGGGAGGAACCACGGCGCAAGCCGTAACACCCACCGGCTTTACCTTGAATTCACCATCCGGGCTCGCTTTCGATACGGCCGGCGATCTCTTCGTTCTCGACGGCTTGAATGCACGCATCATTGAGGTGCCGCCGGTAGACATCGCTCCACCGTACGAGGTCCCGGTTACCGGCCTAAACACTCCCAGCGGCCTTGCGCTTGATCCGCAAGGAAATCTCTATGTCACCGACGTGACCAACAACAATCTTACTCAACTTATCTACGGGAACGTGGACAATCAGGGCGTTATCTACGGGAACGCGATCAATCTGGGCGAGCTTAGCGTCGGCAGCACGGGCACGCCGGCTGCCATCAACTATGAGCTGAACCAGCCTGAAACCCTCGCCGCCTTTCAACTGACCATGCAGGGCGATCCCTCTTCCGAGGTGTCCCTCGTAGCGGGAACCAGCTGTCAGCTTCAGAGCTACACCGATTCGCCCGCCGGTAGCGGCAATCCAATTTCGCCGCTCAATCCTTTTGTCTGCCTGGT
The DNA here is from genome assembly GCA_963717225.1 of uncultured Acidobacteriaceae bacterium. Classification (GTDB taxonomy): domain Bacteria; phylum Acidobacteriota; class Terriglobia; order Terriglobales; family Acidobacteriaceae; genus PALSA-350. The sequence continues at coordinate 91,145 of CAVQWB010000031.1, forward strand.
CAACGTCCAGGGAACTCCCGCTTTTCCCGGAGTTCGCAATGGAGCGATCAATCTTCTCGGAACCAATAACAAGCTCCTGTTCAGCACGCCGTTCACGGAAACCGGTACGGCTTCAGCGCCATGGATCTCTCCCGGGTTGACGAGCACCGTCGCCTCTGGCCTCCTGCAGCCGCGGGGCCTGACCGTATCCGGTGAAAACAGCACCGTCTACATCACGGACAGGAAGCGCGGCTACGTCTTCTCCTGGAAAGGATTGAACGGAACCAACTCAGGGCTTACCGCGGTCTCCACATCCCCGGTTACCTTGTCTTCTCCCGCTGACGTCGCGCTCGACCGGACGGGCAATCTATTCATCGCAGACGACGGGCTCGGAGAGATTGTCGTAGTGCCTGCGAACACCGCCATCCTGCCCTATCCTTTGTCGACCCCTTTTGCGTTCGATCACCCTGTCTCCCTCGCCTTCGATCCCGCGGGCAACCTCTACGTCGGAGACGCGGGCCCCGGCGGCTTAGGCGGTGGGACGAGCGCAAACCCAGGCTTCGTGGTCAAGATTCTGCCTGGGGGTCAGGCTTCGAAAGTAAACACCGGTGCCGTCAATGTGATCTTTCCTCAGTCTCTGATGACGGATTCAGCCGGCAACCTCTATATCGCAGATGGAGGAGACTCAGCCGGGAACCATGGTCAAGTGGTTCTGGTTCCAGCCAACGGGTCCGCCCCGGCGGCGCTCAATATCCCCGGCTTGCTCACTCCTGCGGGTTTGGCGGTGGATCCAGCCGGCCAGCTCTGGGTCCTGGACGCGGAAAATCTCAATCAGTTCACCATCGTGCCTCCCAATGACGGAACGCCTTATAGCGTGCCGCTGGCCTCTCCCAACCTCGCCCACCCCGGCAAGATGGTCTTCCCTGCGGGCGCCAACAGCCTGCTGGTCACTGACCTTGGTGGCATTGTTGCTCAGGTAAGCGGTTCGCAGTCTCAACTTGCCTTTCCCCAGACCGTGGCCGGATCGCAGAGCCCCACCCAGAACGCGGCTATCCTTAGCATCGGTAACAGCGCTTTGAAGCCGGCGACCCCTGGCGGCAACCTGTATTCGATCGGTGGAAACACGCAAGACTTCCAGGTACAAAACACCTCTTCCTGTCTCAGCTTTACTCAGCTCCTGCCGGCGCAATCTTGCGCCTTCTCCGCAAGCTTTGCGCCCCTGTCGCCGGGGACGAAGAGCGAGTCGATGACCTCGATCTTTAACAGCGCCAACCAGGTTCAATTAGTGCTGGCCGGCGTCGCATCCAGCTCCACTCCAGTCACCGCCGCGCCGGCCTTCACTCCTGGCTCAGGCACGTTTGCCAGTTCCCAGGCCGTCACGATCTCCGATGCCACGCCAGGCGCGGCCATCTACTACACCACGGACGGAAGCACGCCCACCACTTCCAGCGCCGTTTATCAGAATCCCTTCACGGTCACAGCAACCACCACCGTCAACGCCATCGCCGTCGCATCCGGGTTCACCACGAGCCCCGTGGCCACGGCAACATACACGTTCACTCCTTACCTGGGAGACGACGACTACTCGCACAGCGGAACGGATTCCCCCAACTACATCAATGCGACTTATGCGGTTACAGGGAACGACTCGGGCGGATACACTGTCACCTCCTGCAGTTTCTATCAGCCTGGTGGAACGGTGACTGCGGGAGCCAGGATGGACTGCGGCCTCATCCTGGCGCCGACCCCGACGACAAAATCCTCCAGTTGGCTCTGCCACGCTACCTACTCTAACCCTGGAGCGTCCGGCGCCGGCGGCTGGATCACAATCGCTCTCTCCGGCTGCGGGACGCTTTCAGGCGGAACCGCATACTGGGTGGCCACCGACAGCAATGACCCGATCCGAGGTTTTCCTTATGGCTTCTCGTCCTGCGGCGGCACTTGCAACGGCCCCGCACCGGCCGTGGGCAACGGGACCTATCCTTATCGCTATATCGCGGCAACCTATGGCCAATACACGGGACTAAGCAGCGCCATGACCGCCACCACCGGATATCAGGCTTCTCAGTTCGTTACCCTGGGGTCGAATACGCCCTTCCAAACGGCGACCCCGACCTTCTCCATAGCTCCGGGAACTTACTCCACTCCGCAGACGGTGGGCATTTCCGATGCCACGCCGGGAGCGGTGATCTACTTCACCACCGACGGAAGCATGCCCACGACTTCCAGCTCCATCTATCACAGCGCAATCACGGTTACGAATACCACGACGATCAACGCGCTTTCCGTCGCATCCGGCTATACCAACAGCGCAGTAGCCACGGCAACCTACACCTTTAATCCCTATCTCGGGACCAATGCCTATTCCACCGCCGGGACAGACGCCGCCAACTACATCAACGCGACCTATGCCGCAACCGGGAGTAATGCTCACGGTTACACGGTAAGCTCCTGCGGCTTCTATCAACCGGCCGGCACCGTAACCCAGGGAGCCAGGATCGACTGCGGACTGATCCTCGCGCCCACGCCGGCCACGAAATCCTCGAGCTGGCTCTGCCATGCCACCTACACGAATCCAACCTCCCATGGCGCGGGCGCGTGGATCACGGTAACGCTTTCCGGCTGCGGAACGCTGCCCGCCAGCACAGCATACTGGATTGTTACCGACAGCAATGACACGCACCCATCGTTTCCGTACGGATTCTGGAATTGCGGCAGTTCCTGTAACGGAATCGCGCCGACGGTAGGAACCGGAACCTATGGCTACCGATATATCTCGGCGACGTATGGACAATATACGGGGATGAGTACATCGATGTCAGCCGGCGGTGGCTTGCAGGCGTCGCAGTTTATAAGTGTGACGCCGGTTCCGTGAGCGATTGCTTCCGGCAGCTGCGCAAAAACTCAATGCGGACGTTCCCTCTTTGGCAAAAATGACCAGAAGCCGAGTCGAAGTCGTGCGCGAGGGCATGACCAACCAGGACAGCAAACCATCCTAGCCCATTCTGATGTTCACCTAGAAGACCTCGATTGTGGCCGCATGGCCGGGGGCCGCGGCGACCCTCTGGTCTCGCGTGATCAAAGGCGCCTCTAACTCTTCGGCAAGTGCCACGTAGGCTGCATCGTAAGCACTCAGATTCTGTCTTAGCTGCCAGATCCGATTGAGGAGCAAGACTGGGGCGTACCGTGTGACACGAACCGCGATCAGATCTTCCATAGCCTCCTCGGCCCGCTTGCGTGCCAGCGTCCCCTCGCGCACCAGACGCCGCAGCACCTGAGCAAACTCCACATCGAGCAAATGAATGGTGTGCAGGGTATCCTTGCGCGCGTAGATACGCTCCTCTATGCGTTGTCCGGCTGGGGTTTGAAGTAGCCAGTCGACAGCCGCGGAGGCATCGAGCACGATCATCGCGCAGCACGCTCTTCGCGCAAGAGCCGGCCGGTGTTGAGAACGACCGGAAGCGGTTTTCGCTTGTGCAGCCGCTCACGAAACTCGGCCAGCGTCGGACGCTCCGCGATCTCTCTTAACTCACCGAGCAAATAGTCGGAAAGCGACATGCCCGCCATCGCGGCCCTGGCTTTCAGGCTGCGATGGAGAGCATCCGGGACATTTCGAACCTGGATCATTCCTGCCATGCTATGAACATAGTTGCATGTGCTGCACATGTCAACGCCCGGACCCGGCCCAACAAGCCCAGGAATGAAAAGCGATCCGGCTATACATCGTTGAGATCGTCCGACTGACATAAGCAGCGGACGGCCTTGAGCGGGTAAAAAAAGTGAACCTGCGGGCGGGCGAGCATCTGCTTCGAAATTTAAGCTCGTATCCATAAGTTCGAATACAATGAACCGGTTCTACACGCGAGTCGGTCTTGGTGGCGAAAAGGAGAGCAATGTCTACAAAAATTGGGCGGCGTTCGTTTCTGAGCATGGGCGCGGCAGCCGCGGGGCTTGGCCTCTTGGCCGACCTGGAAGCGTATCCCCAGAATGTCAACCGGAATTCAATTCCGTCCGACTTGAAAATCACGGACATGCGCATCGCCGTTCTGAGAGGGCCGGGAGGCCAGGCAGTCCGGGAGGGCAATGGCGGCCCGAGCAGCGCGGGCGGCTCCGGCGGCGTGGGCGGCCCCGGCGGCCGTGGCGGCCCCCCCAGGGGACCGATGCCTCCTGCGACTCCCGGAGCGGGAGCGGCCTCTGGCGGCACGATCGTCGTCCGGATCGATACCAATCAGGGAATTTCGGGTTACGGCCAGGCGATCGGGGACGGCCCCCAGCCGAACTACATTCTGATGCATAAGGCCCGGCTACTCGGCGAGAATCCCTGCAACGTCGACAGAATCTTCCGCAAGATCAAGATGCATGGCGGATATAACCGTCAGGGGAGCGGCGTGAACGCGATTGAGAACGCGTTGTGGGATCTGGCCGGCCAGGCTTATGGCGTGCCAATCTACCAGATGCTTGGCGGGAAATTTCGCGACAAGATCCGCATGTACAGCGAGGGTGACCCGCGCTCGAACTCCATCGCAGACATCGCCGCCGATTATAAGGAGAGAGTCGCCTCGGGGTTTACGATGCTCAAATACGACCTGCCCGTAGTTCCCATCCTCCGAGGCAAGCCGGGCACGATCTATGCTCCGAATGACTATTACGGGGAGCCGGGGGGTGTCCCCCCCGAGAACTACTATGAGGGATTAGAGATCAGCGACAAGGGATGTGAACTCGTCGCCGACCACGTCGCTGCGATTAAGGAAGCCATGGGCGACGCTGGTGACGTTCCCATGGGTCACGACCATTTCGGGCACCTCACCGTGAAAAGTTGCATCAAGCTGGCGAATGCGTTGGAGAGGGTCAATCCCTCGACTTTGGAAGACATGGTCCCGTGGTTCCGGGTAGAAGAGTGGAAACTCATCACCGATTCGGTCAAGGTGTCCACCTTAACCGGCGAAGACGCCTACCTGGTGGAATCGCTCGAGCCGCTTTGCCAGGCGCGTGCAGTCGACTACATCCACCCGGATCACCTTGTGATCGGCGGCTGTCTCGAATTGAAGAAGACCTCCGACATGGCGGCCAAGTATTCGGTGGGGATGATGGTCCACAGCAACGCTACCCCGATCGGCTACGCGGCCGGCGCGCACGCGATAGCCGCCTGCGAAAACTTCCTCGCTATGGAATGGCACCAGCCGCAGCCAGCCTGGCACAAAGACTTATGCGACAAAGGGGACCTCGTGGTTAAGGGTTACATCCCCGTTCCGACGGGACCGGGCCTGGGCATCAAAGTCAATGAAGAAGCGATGCGCAACCTCTGCAGGCAGGGTGAGTTCTTCACCGATCCTACGACGTATTGGGATTCGCAGGTCGGCGGAGAGAAGGCGTACACGTAAAGAGAGGACGTCAAGGCGAGCCTTGCACTCCATCAATCGTTGGCCTGGACCGCGATGGTCGGGTCACCAGCAGAATTGCGGCACGGTTTCTTCGCGGATCGGCCACTCGAAGCGGATCCACTCTCCAGTTGTCGTCCTTCCACACAATGGAAGGCGCCTGTTCCCAATTGCTCCCGAGCCACGATCAAACCGGAAGCTGGGCATCAATGAGTGCGAACAGGGCTAGCGCAAACCTACCGGCGTGGATGCGAAGAGGCATTCGAAAAGGTCGTCGACAGGTTCCTCAAGATTCTGTCCTACCCCCGGAGAGGTACAAATGAGACGCTCGCTGTTCTCTGTGCTGCTGGTGTCGCTAGCCTCGTTGTCGTTCTTACTCTGCGCGGCCTCTGGCCTCCATGCCCAGAACTTCAACCTGCAAACCGGACGCGAGCCCGTCGCCTCCCTCGACGGCCTCTGGCGTTTTCACACCGGAGACAATCCCGCATGGGCCGACCCGAATTTCGACGACTCGCAATGGCCTCTGCTCCGCTCCGATGAGGCTTGGAGCCAACAGGGCTATAAGAACTATGGCGGATTCGCATGGTATCGCTTCACCGTCGCGGTGCCTGAGGGTAGTAGGAACTGGTCCATCTACTTAGGACCCATGGAAACGGGCTATCAGCTCTTCGTCGACGGACGCCTCGCCGGTTCATACGGCCCAATCCTCAATTCTTGGGCCTACTCCGCTTCAAGCCGCGCCTTCGCCATATCCCCCGCCGCCGCCTCCGCCCCGCGTACGTTTCATATTGCCATCCGCTCCTGGCACGCTCCCGTCTGGGCCGATTATGCGCCGGGAGGGTTTTACGGTAGCAGCTATTTCGGAGACTCCCGCCTCATCGCGCAACGTGCGGCGACGGCCAGCTCGCTTCAGTGGAACAGGCTCGTCGATGAATACACCTATGCCGTCCTCGGCACGCTCGTCGGCCTCGTCGTGCTCGTCTTGTTTTTCATCCGCCGCGAAGAGCGTGAATATCTGTGGTTCGCGCTGCTTCTACTGGCGAACGCGATAGACATTGGATTAAACATCAGCCGGCTACTTGCTCTGATCCCTATGCCGGTATTTGATTTTATCGATGGCTCAGTGCAATCGGCTGCTCTCTTTGCCGCCCTGGCTTTTTTCTCCGTCGTGCTGCGCGCCCCGCGTTCCAGAACCTGGTGGCTGGTCGCCGCCCTGTTGTTCATCTGTCCGCCAGTGGTCTTTCTTTACGTCTTCAATATCAGCTCCGTGGGATTCGCCAGCCTGCTTACCACGCTGGCTGTGCTCCCTGCCACCGTCTGGATTCTCGTGACCCTGCTTAAGCGTGCGCTCCAACGCGATCGCGACGCGCTCATTCTGCTTGTTCCCACGCTTCTCTGGCAAGGATTTCCCTTCATCGACAACATCCTCCTCATCACGTGGCAACTGGGCTGGCAGCGATGGGCGTTATACTGGGATTTCCCATTGCTAACTAAGCCGTTCGTGTTGACGCCTGGTCCGGCCGCCGGTACGATCTTCATCTTTGCCCTTCTTCTATTTCTGATTCGGCGATTCTCGCTCGCCCGGAAGGAGGAAGCGCGCCTTTCAAGTGAATTCGAGTCTGCCCGCAACATTCAATCGCTGCTCATCCCAGCAAAGCCGCCCATCACCCCCGGTTTTGCCATCGAAAGCGTCTATCTTCCCGCCAGTGAAGTAGGCGGTGACTTCTTCCAGATCATGCCCGCCAGCGACGGCTCTCTGCTCGTTGTCGTCGGAGACGTCAGCGGCAAGGGCCTCAAAGCTGCCATGACCGTCGGCGCCATCATCGGCGCGCTGCGCGGCTGCTCGGTGCGAAAACCCGCCGAAGTCCTCGCTCATCTCAACCGCGTTCTCCACGGCCAAATATCAGGCTTCGTCACCTGCACCGCCGCGCTTATCGCCGCCAACGGCAACATGACCCTCGCCAACGCCGGAAACCTCCCGCCCTACTGCCATGGGCAAGAACTAAATGTTGAATCCGGCCTGCCGCTCGGCATCACGCCGGATGTCTGCTACTCCGAAACCACATTCCAGCTCAATCCAAACGATCGCCTCACCTTCGTATCGGACGGAGTCGTAGAAGCCACTAACAAACGTCGCGAGCTCTTCGGCTTTCACCGAACCCAGGCCATCAGCACCCAATCCGCCAGCGCCATCGCCGAAACCGCAAGGCAATTCGGCCAGCACGACGACATCACCGTACTTACCCTCACCCTCACCACCCCCTCTCTGAAAGCAGCCCTCGCATGAAAAAGACAATCCTGGTTTTCCTGTGACTCGGGACCCCAGTGTATGCCGGGAAGGGGGTAAAGAGGTGTGATGGGTTGGTAGTTTTACACGTAGAAGAAGTACTGGCTAGGTAGGTTGTAGATGGTGGGGAAGGAATTAAAGATGCGCACCATTTCCGCCGGCACACTTTACCTCGCGAGCCGCCAGGCAAGGCTATCGCCGTGGCCTTCTATACCGTGCGCGGCGATCTCTTCGCCTATCGATGTGGGATAATCACACTGGGGATCGTCGCCGCCACGGTGTGGGCTAGCCTGCGGCGGCACTGAAAATCATCATGTTGAACGAACTCGAATTCTCCTACACTCCGGTCCGCGATAAAGTTCGCGACCTTCGGGAGTATCTTTGACCACGCAAGAATCAATAGGGAACTGGCTGCCTTAGAGTCGAAGCTTTCCGATCCCGCCATCTGGTCCAACTCCGCCGAGTCGCAGGTCCTCATGCGCGAGCGCAAACGTCTCGAAGGCCAACAGGCCATGGAGAACGAACTGGTGCGCCGCACCGGCGATATCGATGCTTACTTCGAGCTTGCCCGCGAAGGGGAATCAATCGAGCCCGAGCTGGAGCGCGAGATTAAGGCGCTGAGCGAGTTCGTGGAGCAACTCGAAACCCGCACCATGCTCTCGGCGGAGACCGACCCGCTGAATGCAATCGTCACTGTCCACCCGGGCGCCGGGGGCACAGAATCTCAGGATTGGGCAGAGATGTTGATGCGCATGTACCTCCGTTGGGCTGAGCGTCATGGCTTCAAGACAGAGATGAATGATTACCAGGATGGGGAAGAAGCGGGCATCAAGTCGGCCACCTTTACCGTGAGCGGCGAGTTCGCCTTCGGCCAGCTTGCGGGGGAAACGGGAGTCCACCGGCTGGTGCGCATCTCACCGTTTGACCAGGCAAAGCGTCGCCACACCTCGTTCGCCAGCGTCTTTGTCTCGCCTGAGATCGACGACTCCATCCACATCGATATCAAGCCCGACGAGCTGCGCATCGACACCTATCGCTCCGGCGGCAAGGGCGGCCAACACGTCAACACCACGGACTCCGCCGTGCGCATCACTCATTTGCCCACCAACATTGTGGTGCAGTGCCAGAATGAGCGATCCCAACATAAGAATCGCGAAAGGGCGATGAAGATGCTGCGCTCGAAACTCTACGAATACGAGCTGGAAAAGAAAAAGCAGATTTCGAAGAAGCTGGAAGACTCCAAGCTGGATATCAACTTCGGTTCGCAAATCCGCTCCTATGTGCTACAGCCCTATCGCATCGCCAAAGACCTGCGTACCCGGGTCGAGGTAGGTGACGTGGACGCCGTGCTCGATGGCAACCTGGACCCGTTCATCCGCGGCTATTTGATCATGCGCCGGCAGGGGGGCGTGCCGGCGGCGATCGAGGAACCCGCCGACGTGGACTAGCATCCAATGCTTCATGTTGAGGAATGCGTTGAACGAGCCTGAGACCATTCGCACCATTCTGGAAAAAACCAAGACCATCGCCGTACTCGGGCTTTCCGATAACCCCGACCGTCCGGCTCTTCACGTTTCCCGCTACATGCAGCAGGCAGGCTACCGGATTATTCCGGTTCATCCTGGAGCCTCGCGGGCGCTCGGAGAAACGGCTTATCCCTCCCTCGATGCCGCCTATGCCGCCGAGGGACGAATCGACCTGGTGGACGTATTTCGTGCTTCCCAATATGTGCCGGAGATTGTCAAAGACGTCATGCGCCTCAAGATCCCCTATCTATGGCTACAGGAGGGTGTTTGCCACGAGGAGGCAGTCCAATGGGCGGAGGCCGACGGGGTGCTGGTGGTGATGGACCGCTGTATCTATAAGGAACATGCCCGCCTGGCTCATGCCTGAGCTTCCAAGGGTGGGTGAGAACTCGCTTTGTGAAGGGTACGGGCTGCCGATAGTGAGATTTCTACCCGTAGCCAATGACGGGTGCCCCATATCTGCCCGGTTTTGGCAGATGTGGGATTCCACGGCTGTTTACCGCTCACTCTCTACCAGCAACAGATCCTGATGTCCATAGTCCTCTAAGCCTTGGACACTCAGGAGTCGAGGTTTGTGGAATCCCACATCTGCCAAAACCGGGCAGATATGGGGCACCCGGGCTCTTTTGCAGAACGGGGCCTGAGAAATCCAGGCTAGCTCCTCAGGGCATCTCTTGCGCTCGCTTGCGGCTGAAGCCGATTCATCTTGACTACCAAACGTACGGCCTAAAGGCCGTACCCTTCAGAAAGTGGGTTCTCAGATACCCTAATCCGTCCTCACGTGTCACGGATCGCGTGCTGCCCAAAAGCCTGGGACGGGCTTTGTAACATAGTGGTGCGGCCCAGCGTCTACAATCATGAGAGGGGTCGTCTGTCTATCTTTTAAGTATGCGTAGCCTGCGCCAAGTCGCCTTGATCTTATGTGCGGGACTTACCATGGCCGCGGCTGCGGCCACCCCCGTGGAAGGACCGGTTCGGGCCCAGCACTTGACGGTCGAACTGCTTCCACTCGATGGGTCGATCCAGCCTGGGGGGAGTGAGGTCGTGGGCCTGCACTTTACCTTGGACAAGGGCTGGCATGTCTATTGGGTGAATGCCGGCGACTCAGGGGAACCACCACGCATCAAGTGGAATCTTCCGCCTGGTATCACTGCGGGCGCCATGCAGTTTCCAGCGCCCCGCCGCTTACCTCTGGGGCCGCTGATGGATTTTGGTTATGAGGATGAAGTGCTTTTCCCCATAACCCTGAGTGCCGGCTCCACTCTCAAGGTGCCGTCGACCGCCCAGCTCAATGCCCATGTCGATTGGCTGGTATGCCGGGAGGTTTGCATTCCGGGCAAGGCCGACCTGGCCCTTCCGCTGCAGGTCACCCCTCAAAAAGGCGCCGGCGATCCCGGGCGGCAAGCGCTCTTCGATCGCTTTCGTAGTCTTCTACCGCAGTCGCTCCCGTCCTCGTCCAAGGCGGTTTTCGGAACGACTCCCGGTGGCTTTGCGCTTGCCGTTACCGGCCACCCTGTTACCAACGCCGAATTTTTCCCGCTCGACCAGAACCAGATTGTGAATGCCGCCCCTCAACCCGTCAGGGCCGTGAACGGCGGCGTGGAGATCTCGCTCAAGAGGGATGAGAACTTCCGTACGCAGCTGGCGCAACTGAACGGAGTGGTCTTGCTGGGTGACGGCACGGCCTACGAGATTCACGCTCCTCCCGGCGCATTGCCGGCTGCCGGGGGAGCTTCTGCCGGCTTGGTTAAACTTCTTCGCTTCTGTTCTCTGGCGTTCCTGGGCGGGCTGATTTTGAACCTCATGCCCTGCGTCTTTCCCGTCCTGTTTATCAAAGGTCTTTCCCTGGTGGAGGCTGGGCGGCACTCCCAAAGCCATGTCCGAGCCCACGGCTTGGTCTATGCCCTGGGAATTCTGGTGTCTTTCTGGGCCGTAGTTGGCTTGCTGTTAGGGCTAAGGGCTGGAGGGCGTCAACTCGGCTGGGGCTTCCAGTTCCAGTCGCCCGGTTTTATCGCCGTCATGGCGCTGCTGCTCTTTTTCCTCGGCTTATCGCTGGCCGGCATGTTCGAGATCGGCCTTACGGTGACCAATACCGGGTCGAGCCTAGCGGCACGCCAGGGTTATGCCGGCAGCTTTTTTACCGGCGTGCTGGCCATGGTGGTGGCTACTCCATGCACGGCTCCGTTCATGGGAGCGGCTATTGGTTTCGCCCTGGCCCAGAGCGCTGCCTCCGCCTTCGCCGTGTTTACCGCCCTGGCGCTCGGCCTGGCCGCGCCTTACGTGCTGTTGACGTTCTATCCCAACTGGATGCGTCTTTTGCCCCGCCCCGGAGCATGGATGGAAGTGCTGAAGCAGGCCACGGCGGCGCCCATCTTCGGGACGGTCATCTGGCTGGTCTGGCTCTTCGGTTCCGCCGCTGGAGTCGATGCGCTCGCCGCGTTGCTGGCGGCCTTTCTGCTGCTGGCGATCGCCGGTTGGATTCTCGGCCGCTGGCCGGCACGACGGTTGGCTTCGGTCTTTGCCGTTTGCGTCATTATCCTGGCAGTGGCCACGCCGCTTTATGCTTTGTGGAGGTTTCCTCAAGCCGACGCCACCACTGCTCATGCCGGGAACGGGGTCGGGATCAATCAGGCTGGGTGGGAACCTTACAGCCGCAACGCGATCGAGCAGTACCGTGCCCAGGGCCGTCCCGTATTTGTCGATTTCACCGCCCGCTGGTGCCTGAGTTGCCAGGTCAACGAGCGGGTTGTTCTGGATCGCGGTGATGTTCGGCGTCGCCTGCGTGACTCCGGGATTGTGCTGGTTCGGGCTGACTGGACCAAGCATGACGAGAGCATCGCCTCGGCGCTCACGGAACTGGGCCGCAGCGGCGTACCCACTTATGTCTTTTACCTTCCCGGGCGGCCCGCCCTGGTCCTGCCCGAAGTGCTCACACCGGGCGTCGTATTTGGAGCGCTCGACCAGCTCCCGAATCATCCCAGGCCGAGTACCCAGGCTCTGCTGGAACAACACCAACCGTAAGCAACCCTGAGAGGGATCAGCCGATGAACCGCAAATCTACCGTCCATTCACACCTGGCCGCGATTGTGGCCGCCGCCCTGACCATTTTCTCCACCACCCCGGCTCGCGCTGCCCAGATCGGCAGCCCGGCGCCCGACTTTCATGGAACCGACTCTACCGGCAAGCCGCAAAGCCTTGACCAATACAAAGGCAAATACGTGGTGCTGGAATGGCACAACCACGATTGCCCCTACACAGCGAAGCACTACCAGAGTGGAAACATGCAATCCCTACAGAAGCAGTGGACGGCGAAAGGGGTGGTCTGGTTCACCGTCATTTCCTCTGCACCCGGCGAGCAGGGTTACATGGATGCCGGCCAGGAGAATGCCTACCTGAAGAAAATGGGCGCTCAGCCGACTGCGGCCATCCTCGATCCTAAAGGCGATATCGGACATCTTTACCAAGCCAAGACCACACCTGATATGTTCGTGATCGATCCCAGCGGCAAACTGATCTATGCTGGCGCCATTGACGATCATCCCACCACCGAGCTTTCTGACGTTCCATCGTCGAAGAACTATGTCTCCGCCGCGCTGACCGAAGCCATGACTGGGAAGGCAGTGCAGACTCCTGTAACCCGTCCCTACGGCTGCTCGGTGAAGTATTGGCAGTAGCAGGTGAAAAACTAATGTCTCTTCCGCTATTTCGCTGGGTGGCGATCGGCCTGGTGGCAGGCGGCCTCGCACAGATGCCTCTCTTCGCCATGCAGGAGCCCCCGCAGCCTCCCCCGCAGCCTGGGGCACAGCAAACGGACGACGCGCACGCCGCCGAGGAGCAGGCCGCTGAGCGCCAGGCTCTTGGATTTCTCGGTTATCTCGACCAGGGGCGCTACGCTGACAGTTATGCCTACACCGGCATGCTGATTCGGGCCCAGCTCGACCGCGACAAATTTGCGTCTCAAGTTGAGAAGGCACGCACTGGGACCGGCGCATTGCAGTCCCGGGAGATGATCGATGCCAGCTATGCCACTACGGTGCCCGGGGCTCCCGAGGGCCAATATGTGATCCTGCACTACCACTCAAACTTTGCCATTCGGCAAGATACTGTGGAGACGCTGACGCTGGCCTTCGCCAAAGGCTATTGGCGGGTGGTCGGGTACTACATCAAATAAACAGCTTCTAAATGGGCCGCGAGCGGACGACCGTAAATCGCTTCTTGAAGCGCAGGAAGGGGCTCTCCAGGTAGCGGTAGGAGAGCATCGCTGTCGCGATCGTTGCGGGAAGGGCAATGGCCATCACACCCAGCTGGGGTGCGAGGGGATGGATGCGGTCGCCGGTGAAATGCCCGATCACATCCTTCGCGAGACCCAGCCAGAGCACGTGGAAGACGTACAGGCCGTAGGAGATCTTTCCCAGATAGATAAACGGCTTTTGCAATTTGCCGTCGGGCAATTGTAGACAGCTGAAGAAGAGGAACAGACATCCCGGCAGCGCGATGAAATAACGCGGCGCGATGTGTTGGAAAGTGTGGGGTAGGACTCGATCGTCACTATAGACAGCCGCTTGCGCCGCCCGCAGGCACAGCAGTCCGGCAACGAATAATCCCCAGCGCACGGGCTTGGAAAGGTTGGGGACGCGCCCGCGAAGCACAATCGCCGTAATGGTTCCCAGAGCAAAAAACTGGAACTGCACCAGGCTATTTACCCAGATCCCAGGATCCAATGTTTGACCCTGATGGAGGAGCCGGGCCAGGGTCAAGTACGCGGCTGTCAACAGCATGGTACTTACGCCCAGCAGCGACCCCGGGCTCAGGTACTTCACGATGCACGGCCACAGCAGATAAAACTGTTCTTCCAGCGAGATACTCCACAGCGGGAAGAGAAATCCCGGCGGGTAGCCGTGGCCAATGGTGTACCAGTTGGTGAAGAGCAGCGTCAGCGCCGCGCCCCAGGCAAGGGAGACCGTATGGGCTGGAGAGAACAGGCCGTAGAACCAGCCGACGCCGATCATGGCGAAGTAGAGCGGCCAGATGCGAAGAATTCGGCGCACATAAAACTCTGGAATGTGGATGGTATGGGTTTCGCGTTTTTCGCGCAGCAGTAGTTCCGTAATGAGATAGGAGCTAAGAAAGAAGAAGATGCAGACGCCAAATTCTCCGGCCCGGCCAATGGCTCCGAGCTGAGTGGGCTTATCGAGGTTCCACACCAGGCCATGCGCAACAAATACCAGCAGGAAAGCCAGGGCCCGGAGAATATCGAGGCCAGGGCGGTAGAACCTATCTACACGCGTGTGGGCCTTCTCCAGCTCGATGGCGGCGGCGGTGGTTGTAGACATCTGCTTACACCGGCTGGTACCCCCGGGCAGGAAGCCGGGACCATCAAGGGGGCCCGTCAAAATCTTCTATCAGGTGCCACCATGATGCACGTACAGTACCTGCATACAGAACGTACAGCGCGAATCTAAGGCGAACTATCACCGTTTCGTGGGATCTGCATGTTCACGCCGCAAACCTATTCCATCGCGCTCCTCCTGATGACCCTCAGCATGCTTTGCTGGGGAAGCTGGGCCAACACCCAAAAAATCACTCGCAGCTGGCCCTTCGAGCTGTATTACTTTGACTACTCCCTGGGCCTGCTTGCCTTTGCTCTCATCATCGGCTTGACCCTGGGGCAGATTAATCCTTCATCGCCGGACAGTTTTTTCCTGAATCTGCGGGCCGCTAGCCCGCGGAGTCTGTTGCTGGCATTTGCCGGAGGAGCTGTTTTCAGTGTGGGGAATATTTTGATCGTGGCCGCCATCTCGGTGGCGGGCATGGCCGTAGCCTTCCCCATCGGCGCCGGCCTCGCGCTGGTGCTGGGGGCGGTCCTCAACTATGTTGTTTCGCCGGCAGGGAATCCGGTGCTGATTTTCTCGGGAATCGGGCTGGTGTGCATCGCGATCTTCCTGGATGCTTTGGCCTATAAGGGTATGTTCCGCGGTGGCGCGGCATCGGGAAAAGGCATTCTTCTGAGCTTCGCCGGAGGGATTGGCGCCGGGCTCTTCTATCCTCTGGTGGCCAAATCACTCACTGGCCCGGGCCATCTGCAACCTTATACGGTGAACGTCGTCTTTGCCCTGGGAGCTGCGGCCTCTGCCTTACCCATGATTTATCTGCTGTTGCGCCGGCCTATCAGTGGCCCCCCACTAGTGTTGAAAGATTACGGCAAAGGGACCTGGAAGGTGCATGCCTGGGGCATCGCCGGTGGGCTTATCTGGGGTGTGGGAACCATCGCCAATTTCGTTGCCTCCTACGTGCCCATGATCGGTCCGGCAACTTCCTTCTCCATGGGTGAGGGCAACACCATGATTTCCGCCTTGTGGGGTGTCTTCGTGTGGAAGGAATTTCGCGGGGCCAGCAGCCGTGTCCGGCTTTACCTCGCTCTGATGTTTCTTTGCTTTCTGCTGGGACTGACCTCGATCGCACTTTCTCCCGTCATCAAGTGAAAATCTGTACTAGCCGTCAACCTCGGGTGGAACGAAGGGCAGGTATTTCAACTGATTTTGGTTTTGTATCAGGGCACGACTTTAGTCGGGCCATAAAGGGTTTGAAAGGGAATTGGGCTTTAAGAGTGTGCGTGAGAACCTGATTCCAAGTCACCGCGCTCATGCTTTGTATCAGGGCACGGCTTCAGCCGTGCCGCAATGGTTGGGTCTGATGAGGGCTTTAGCCCCTGGGCTACGTCTTCCCTCTTTGAAGGGCACAGGCTTCAGCCCGTACATAAAAGAAACAAAACGATGGGCTCTAAAGCCCAGATCCTTGTCGGGCCCTGATACAAAGCTCTAGCGCGGTGACTCCCGAAAAATTCGCGCATTCCGCAGCTTCACAGTAAATCGGGGATGTGGGGCACCCGGCAGTTGTGTTTCCTGCACTCGGTATACTGTCATCTTATTTTTGGATCATGCAGTCCGGAGGGATGGCCAATGGATTCAGCGATTACATTTACCGAATTGTTGCTTTACAGCGAGCAAGAAACGAAACGCTGGAAGGAATGGTTTGGCGCACATCCTGAAGCGCTCGAGGTTCCTTTTCCGATCGCGAATGCAAACAACGTACGAGGATTACTGGTTCACATCTTTGTAGTGGAACTGCTGTTTGCGAATGCTGTATCAGATAGTCCTCGACCTGGATGGCAAGAGCTGCAGGCTCATGCCACAGAACATCTATTTGACGCGAGCGAAGATGCGGTCAAGAAGTTCCGTGAGTTTATTCGGTCAGCACAGCCGGAAAATTGGAATGAAGTGAAGGAAGTAGGTTTCGCGGGTATCAAGGCAAGCAAGCGGAAAATGTTCAGTCAAGCCCTGCTTCACGGTATGCAGCATCGGGCTCAGCTCGCGACTCATCTGCGCCAGCACGGATTTGGCGAAATGTGGGGGCATGACTTCATCTTTACCGATGTGATGCCCTAGGGTGCGATCAGAAGGGTACGATAGCTCAAGGAGTAGGGAGCCGTGACCACGCGTCAACAGAAGGTTCGCACTCAAGCCGGCCAATCCGCAGCGCAGATTTTTGCCGCCAATGATCGGATGAACCAGATGTTGATCGAACATCTGGACCCTGCCGCCTGGAGGGCCAAACCACCCGGCAACGTCCGCACCATTGCGGCGATGTTCACCCACCTGCATAATGTCCGCTCCAAATGGATCAGGCTTACCGCTCCGCACTTGAAGGTACCGCCACAGCTCAACCGCGCGCACTGCACACCGCAGCAGGCCCGTGCGGGATTAGCCAAGAGCGCCGCTCGCTGCACGGAGATGCTCGCCGAAGCGCTCGGCGATAGTGGGGGCCGAGTTGAACAATTTCGCAGAGACGGCTGGGCCCCGCCTTGGCCGGTTGGGCTGGAAATGTTGTGCTACATGCTTGCTCACGAAGCCCACCATCGTGGGCAGGTATGTTTGCTCGCCCATCAACTCGGATTCCCATTGCCAAAGCCGGTGGCGATCGGGATCTGGAATTGGGAAAAACTGTGGAAGGAGTGCGGGTCGCCAGCACTCCGCCAGGACAGAACGCCACCGTCAGGTCGCCACCGGTCGTGAAATACTTCGGCTGGAGGTGTGACTCTTGGCCCGAACGCAGCAGTCTTCGATGGATGGAAACCGAGCGTCCCGATTGATCTCAAATGCAACTCGGGTAGCTGCCATTTTCGCCGCGATGGGGATCGGCCTCTCCGCGCAGGCGCAAACCGGCCGCATTTATACATCCGATGATTACAGCCGGGCCGCGAATCTGTTGCATGCGGGAACCATTTCACTTGTCGATCATGCCGTAGAAAAGGCTACCTTCTTCTTCGGCGATCGCTTCTGGTATCTCGACTATGAAAATGGACTGCCCACCCTCATGGTAGCCGACGCGGCGAGGCGAACCAGATCCGCAGCGTACGACCCGCTCCGCATGGCAACGGCACTGCATGCGGCTGGACTGGACGAGACGGATCCGAAGCGCATCCGGCCCGACGCGTTCGATCTCCTCGACAATGACAGAACCGCCAGGATAACGATCAGTGGAACTCGATACAGATGTACCCTTGGCGCGGAGTATCGTTGCCGGGCGGAATTTGCCGGTCCGGCAGGCACGCCAAAATCGAGCTTGAGCGACACCTCCCTGGCGGATTTTTCTCCAGACGGAAAGCGAGCAGTTTTTCTTCGCGATTGGAACCTGTGGGTGCGCGAGATCGCCACCGGAGTTGAAAAGCAACTCACCACAGATGGTGTAAAAAATTTCGGGTATGCCACGGACAATGCGGGTTGGGCCCACAGCGAACACGCAATCGTAGTGTGGTCGCCGGACTCAAAGATGCTCGCGACCTTTCAGCAGGATCAGCGCAAAACCGGAGAGATGTATACGGTCCGCTCCCGCATCGGACATCCTGAGCTGGAAACGTGGAAATATCCCCTGGTCGGCGACAAAGACGTGACCATGATCGAGCGCGTCATCATCGACGTGGACGCAGCAAAGGTGACGCGGCTCAGGATGCCCCCGGACCAGCATCGCTCCACTTTGTGCGATAACCTGGTCTGCCACGCCGGATGGGAGGACGTACAGTGGGCAGCCGATGCCAGGACGCTGGCTTTTGTTTCTACCTCACGCGATCACAAAACGGAAAACCTGCGCATAGCGGATGCGGCCACCGGCGAGGTTCGCGATGTGTTCACAGAGACGGTGCCCACCTTCTTCGAAAGCGGCTATGAGCACGTGAACTGGCGCTATCTCTCCAGGCGAAATGAGATTCTCTGGTTCTCCCAGCGCGATAACTGGGGAAACCTGTATCTGTACGACGCCGGCACGGGAAAGTTGAAGCACGCGGTTACGCAGGGCGACTGGAATGTCGACGAGGTTCTCTCCGTGGATCCGGAGAGCGGTGAGATGATCGTGACCGGCACCGGTCGCGAGCCATCGGAAGATCCCTACTATCGGCGCGTCTATAGCGCGAACCTCGACGGCAAGCACCTGAAGTTGCTTACGACGGAAGACGCCGATCACGTGGCAACGGTATCCAGTGATGGAAAATTTATCGTAGATATCTATTCCACGCCGCAGAAGCCCCAAATGATGGTCTTGCGCGATCGCTCCGGTCAGGCGATCGAAGAGTTGGCGCACGGCGATATCACACGCCTGAAGGCGGCGGGATGGAACGCGCCCGAAACCTTTCACGTGAAAGGGCACGACGGTAAGACCGACGTATACGGGCTTCTTTTTCGCCCCGCCGGCCTTAACCTCTCGCAAAAGTACCCAATCATCGATTTCATTTATCCGGGGCCGCAGGGCGGCTCTTTTGGAACCCACGGATTTCAAGCCTCCCGTATCGATAGCAATGCGCTGGCGGAGCTTGGGTTCGCTGTGGTCCAGATCGAAGGTATGGGGAATCCCAAGAGGTCCAAGGCCTTTCATGACGAGTACCTCAGCGACATCGGCATGAATGCCATTCCAGATCAGATCAGCGGCCTGCGCGAACTAGCCCGGCGTTATTCGTGGATCGACCTGGATCGGGTGGGGATGTGGGGGCATTCGGGTGGTGGCAACGCTACGGTGGCGGCGATGCTCCGCTACCCGGACTTCATCAAGGTCGGCATTGCAGAGAGTGGCAACCACGAGAACCGGAATTATGAGGACGATTGGGATGAGAAGTGGGTTGGGCTGCTGCAGACGAAACCGGACGGAACGACTAATTACGACTCGCAGGCGAACGCGCGCTACGCTGGGAATCTGAAGGGAAAGCTCATGCTCGCGCACGGCATGCTGGACGACAATGTGCCGGTATCGACCACCATGCTCCTGATCGATGCACTGGAAAAAGCGAATAAGGATTTCGCTTTGGTGATCTTTCCCGAGGCGCACCACGGATACGGACCCACTGCGGGTGCTTACATGATGCGGCGGCGATGGGACTACTTCATCACCGAGCTGATGAGAGCCACGCCGCCCCATGAGTTCCCGATGCCGGCGCTGCTTCCGCTGCACTAGCGATCGCCGGCCAGGTTTTGGCCATTAGAATCCGGGACAGGATGAGGGCTTACTCGTGATCAATCGCAGGGACTTTCTGAGACTTTTCGGCGCCGCCGGTGTGGACTGCGCCTCGCAGCCTGCTCCTCCGGTACTTTCGCATCGGCCGAGAGAATCCCCAAGACAGGCGATCATCATCCTGGGCGAGTCTGTTCGTTACGATATGTTGAACTGCAACCGGCAGACGGGATTGAAGACGCCGAACTTCGATCGCATCGCTGCCGCCGGAATCAGTTTTGAGCGGGCTTACAATTGCCAGCCTGTCTGCGCGCCGGCCCGGTCGACTGTCTGGACGGGTCTGTATCCGCATACCAGCGGCGTTCTGGGCAATAGCATGCCACTCGGGAATACGGCGCACACTATTGGTCAGCGGCTGACAGACCAAGGCATCCACTGCGCGTTTATTGGCAAGTGGCATCTGAGTGGTACGGATTATTTTGACACCGGAATTCCAGCCGCGGGCTGGGATCCGCACTATTGGTACGACATGCGGACGTACCTGGACGAGCTCACACCCGCAGACCGGGTGCGTTCCCGCAATCCCGATACCGGTAATGATCCCACGTGGACTGCGGACAAATGTTATGGGTACCGCTGTACCCAGCGGGCTCTGGAGTTCCTGGAGAAACATAAGGATGAGGACTTTCTGCTGGTGATCTCGTACGACGAGCCACACGGGCCCGCGCTATGCCCGATTGAGTATACGCGGATGTATAAGGATTTCACTTTTCCGGCGAATGTGAACGTGAATGACCCGCTTGAAAACAAACCCGAGGAACAGCGCGTGTGGGCGGGGGCGCGGCTTGAGCATCCGCAACCGCCCATCAAGGCTCCGCACTTCTTCGGCGCACATACGTTCATTGATCACGAGATTGGCCGGGTACTGGATAGCGTGGACGCGCATACCCCGAAGGCCTTATTGATGTACACGAGCGACCATGGTGTTTTTCTTGAATCGCACCGGCTCACAGACAAGGGGCCGGCAATGTACGACGAGATCACGAGGATTCCGTTCCTGGTTCGTTGGCCCGCACACGCGCCGGCGAATGCGCGCTCGAAGAGCCTGGTGTCGCACATTAACCTTTGTGCCACCATGATGGAGTTTTTCGGGTTTGATGTGCCCAAGACGCTGGAAGGCGGCAGTGCTCTCTCGCTCTTTCAGGATCCAGATACAACCGTTCAGAAAGAAGTCTTCATCGAGTGGAGCCGTTACGAAGTGGACCATGACGGGTTTGGGGCATTCCAACCGATACGCTGTGTTTGCGATGGGCGCCACAAGCTGATCATCAACCTGATGACCACGGACGAGCTGTACGATCTGCAGATGGATCCTTCGGAAACCCACAACCTCATCCACTCGGGAGAGCATGCAGCCCTACGCGACGCGCTGCATGGCCGGCTGCTGGAGTGGATGAATACCTCGCGCGATGCTTTCCGCGGGTATTACTGGGGGCGGCGTGCCTGGCGGCCGGACTTTCCCGTGACCTGGGAGAACGCCGGTTACACCCGGCAGCGTGAGGATGACGGCTATCTGCCGCGTGAACTGGACTACGACACAGGACTGACGATGGGTGCGGCCACTCGACCCAAGAAGTGAGAGACGTATCGCACTCCGCGACAGACATGCCTGGGCGCTTCTTAGCTCATTACGCGCCGAATTTCCACTTTTCTTACGTCATTTCCACAGCAGAAATTTGTTAGAGCCACTAGCATTCCCGTTGGTGAAGAGTAGTATTGCTTTCAACGGAAGAGAAATCTTCCAGCGGGGGAAGCGGACTAACGGCCATCTCAGAGAATCGGTAACGAGACTCAGTCCGGGCAACTGGAAACGGATGGCAGTGAAAAGCTTTTGCAGCGTGAGTGATCACGGAAGAATGAGGAAAACGCGGGCGTAAGCTCGTGGTTGCTGAATGATTTCGGGGTTGCAAATGTTGTGATCTGGAAGCCGAACCAGATCTCCGAAAAATCGGAATAGAGAGGGCGGGGTCTCGCAAGAGAGTCCGCCCTCTCGCTTTTGTGCGCATCGTAGTGGATCCGCGTGATCACGCCCTCATCGCTGCCATAGGCGACGCACCACGGCAGCGAACTCTTCGGACAGTCAGATTCAGTCGAACGTCGTTGGCCAGTCGGGATGCGCCGCGTGGTCGAACATGTGTTCTATCTGGTATTCGGTGATGCGCGCGGCCGAAAGGTGGGGTAACTCGTGACGTGGAAAAAATCTTACCTCTGGGGTCTCAAAGCTGGGCGTGGCCTGGCCCCCCAGCAGGTCGCACAGAAAGAAGATCTTGTAGGCGTGGGTTGGCTCCGGCGGATGGGGATGCTGGTTGCGATCGAATAATGCCGCCAGCTTGCGCGGCGCTACATCGTAACCCGACTCTTCCTTCACCTCTCGCACTACCATGGCACTGGGCGACTCGCCCACGTCGGCCCAACCGCCGGGCAACGTCCATCCCCCGTCCTCGCGTTCCCGCACCAGCAGAATTTGATTCTCGCGCACCACGGCGCCCCGAACCTCTATCTTCGGGGTCGCATATCCGCTTTCGCCGCGGAAAAGATCGAGAATCTTTTTTGAGTCGGGCATGCCGCTCCCGGCAGCCATCATTTCGGCGGCTATCGCCTGCAACTCTTCATAGCGCTGGTGATCGTAATGATCCCGGGTGAAGGTCAGCCCGGTCTGTGCAATTGCCTGCAACCGCTTGGTCCAACTCAGCCACTGCGGATCCGCCTGTTGATCCATGCTCCTCCCCTATGGTTCTCGCTTTCCACCCGCCTGCTTCGCTGCCCGGATGCGGCGCACTTCGTCCATCCGCTGGGCCATCAGTTTTTCCCGCCCTTCCGCCGTCGGATGATAAAACTCGCGCCCGCGTAAGCTCTCCGGCAGGCAGTCCATATCGGCTACCCGCCCCTCGAGATCATGCGCATACTGGTAGCCTTCGCCGTATCCAAACTGCTCCATCAGCGGCGTGGGCGCGTTTCTCAGGTGGAGCGGTACGGGCTCCGCGCGATGAGCTTCGATTTCCGCCGTTACCTCTCCGTAGGCGGTGTAGAGCGCATTCGATTTGGGCGCCAACGCCAGGTAGACCGCGGCTTGGGCCAGGGCCAGGTCGCCTTCCGGTGAGCCCAGAAAATCCATTGCGTCGCGAGCCGCCAATGTCATCCGCAGTGCCTCAGGCGCCGCCAGCCCAATGTCCTCCACTGCCATGCGTACTAATCGCCGGGCAACATACATGGGGTCTTCGCCGGCGCGCAGCATGCGTCCCAACCAATAGAGCGAAGCGTCGGCATCGCTGTTGCGTATGCTTTTGTGCAGCGCAGAGATCAGGTTAAAGTGCTCTTCGCCTTTTTTATCGTAGAGCAGTACCCGTTGCTGCAAGGCGTTTTGCGCGATCTCCCGGGTGATGACGCCGCCGGCCGCGAGTTTGGCGGCTGTCTCCAACGCGTTATAAGCATACCGTGCATCGCCGCTGGCATAACTGGAGATCATTTCCACCGCATCTTCGCGAGCGGTGATATTGAGCGTACCCAGACCGCGCTCCCTGTCGGCCAGCGCCCGCTTTAGCAACTGTATTAGTTGCTCATCGCTGAGCGGAGTCAGCCGGTATACGCGACAGCGGGAAAGCAGGGCGGCGATCACTTCAAAGGAGGGGTTTTCCGTGGTTGCCCCGATCAGACGGATCGTGCCCCGTTCGACATAGGGCAGAAACGCATCCTGCTGGGCCTTGTTGAAGCGGTGGATCTCATCGATAAAGAGAATGGTGCGCGACCCGAAGCTGGCAGCTTTTTCCGCGTCGACCATCACCTGCTTGATCTCCTTGATGCCGCCCATCACCGCGGAGAATTCAATAAAGCTGGCTTGTGTGGCCTCGGCGATAATCTTGGCCAGCGTAGTCTTGCCCACTCCGGGCGGTCCCCAGAGAATCATGGACCCCGCGTCGTCGCGCTCGATCTCCACCCGCAAGGGTTTGCCGGGACCGAGCAGGTGCTCCTGGCCAACGAACTCCTCCAGGGTTCGCGGACGCATGCGTTCGGCGAGCGGAGCTGTCCGGGTGCCGCTGCTCTTCAGCGTTCCTTCGTCGGGGATCTGGCTAAACAGGCTCATGCATGCACCTGGTCCCTCTTCCGCGTCGCCACGCGCTGGCGCATCGCGTCGTACAGGAGCACGCTGCCCGCGATCGCCGCATTCAGGCTTTCCACTGCGCCGGGGAGGGGAATCGTGACCCGTGCGTCGGCTTTTTCGATCCAGGCGTGGGGTAGTCCGGAGCCCTCATTGCCTACCAGCAGCGCACTGGGCCCGCGCAGATCGGCCTCGCTGTCGCCGTCCCGGGCCACAGCCGCGAGTATCCTTATCCCTCGGGCGCGCAGGGTGGCAAAGGCATCGTCCGCGGTCAGGGCCACCACCGGAAGGCGGAAGGCGGACCCGGAGGACGCGCGCAACGTCTTGGCGTTCCACAGGTTTACCGTGCCGGGAAGCAGGATCATGCCGGTGGCGCCGAACGCTTCCGCCGAACGAACCAGGGTGCCCAGGTTTCCCGGGTCCTGCAGGCCGGCCGCGATCACCACCAGGGGGATTCCCCCGGACGTATTTTGATACATCGCCTGCATCGAGAACTGAGGCGCTTCCACAAGTGCGGCCACACCCTGCGGGTGCTCCGTCATGGTCGCACTGGCAAAGACCTCCCTGGTTACGATCAAGACCTCCGCACTCCCCACCGGAAACTGTTGCAACAGCCCCTCGGTGCCCTCTTGAAGAAACACAGTGTACAAATTCAGGCCGCTCGTAACTGCTTCCTGCACCAGGTGCAGGCCTTCCACAGCGATATGGTTGTGGGTCGTTTTGGCGCCTCGGGACAAACCTGCGCGCAATTCTTTTATCCGGGCATTCTGCCGGCTTTCCACCCTCCGCGGACCATGTTCTGCAAGCGATTTCATACTTCGTGAACTCACCGCGATTGTACCCGCAGGTGCCTGCGATGGCCGGGCACCGTCATGTGGCATAGCGGCGGAAACCATTACGGGGTAGACTGCGGCAAGGGAGAAGCAGTCCAGTGGTGGGGTGGGGCGCCCATCCCGCGGACGCCATCGGCCACCTGATACCGGTCTGGTACTCTCGATGAATTGCACCAAATCTGTCCCGGGGTGGACTATTTTGTTGGCAGAAATTCTGCGCGTGCATCCGGATGAACCGGAGCAGGAACGGATCGAATACATCGTCTCCTGCCTGCGAAGCGGCAAGGTGGTGGGCATTCCCACCGATACCTTTTATGGTTTAGCGGTCGACCCGGTCAATCTTCGTGCGGTAGAAAAAATCTACGAGATCAAGACCCGTCTCAAACACAAGCCGTTGTCTTTGTTGATCGCGACAGCGGCCCAGGCCTACGAGCTGGCGCGCGATATCGACGTCCGGTTCGACCGTTTGGCAGAGCGCTTTTGGCCCGGCCCGCTTACCTTGATTGTCCGCGCCGGTTCGCGCTTACCGCTGCGTTCTACGGCGAATACCGGCAACGTGGCCCTGCGGGTGCCTGACGCGGTCATTCCCAGGGCCATCGTGGAAAAATTGGGCTTGCCCATCACCGCCACTTCGGCTAATCTGCAGGGCTTACCCGAGTGCAACCATGCCGCTTGTGTTCGCGATCAAATTGGCAATCGCATTCCGCTTATCGTGGACGGTGGTCCGACAGGCCGCAGCGTTGCTACCACCATCGTCGATCTCTCTAGCGATGGTCCGTGGGAGGTTCTTCGGGAAGGAGCAATTCCTACCCACGAGATAGCCCTGACCCTCCAGCGCTGAGCGGAAAGTCCCATGCGGCCGACCATCAAGAACCGAGCGTTGCTGACTGGATCTCATGCTGCGCGGCTTGCCCCAAGGAAAGCCGCATGAAGTTCGCCGCCAATCTCAACAGGAAACCCTTAACTGGCCGACGGGTGCTTCGCCTGTTGTTGGTTGTGGGTCTGATCGCCATTCTGGGTTGGTTTGTTTGGCTGTACGGGCGGATCCATTTCTACGCCACCCATGATGAAGCAAGGCCCGCCGACGCTATCGCTGTCTTTGGCGCGGCGGAATACGACGGTCGTCCCTCGCCGGTGCTGCGCGCCCGGCTCGATCATGCTCTCGCCCTCTATCGCGAACGCCTCGCTCCGCTGGTCATTACTCTGGGTGGCGGCGGCGGTCCGCGAGATTCCGAAGGGGGCGTCGGCCATGACTACCTTTTGGCCCATGGGGTCCCGGAGAACCAGATCATTGCCGAGACCCAGAGCACAAACACCGAAGAATCCGCTGCCCGCCTGTCCGGCATTGCTCGCGAGAATCGGTTGAACCGTATTCTGGCTGTCTCCGATGGAACTCACTTGTTTCGTATCCATGCCCTCTGCGCCAGCATGGGGCTGAACGTATTTACTTCTCCCCGTACGGAATCCCGGCCACTCGGCTTCTGGGACTCTGCCATGCGGTTGATGCATGAAATGTTGAGCTACTCGCTTTGGCGTTTGACCATGCACTAGCCGGGTTACCGGATCCTCTTTTTGATTTTTCAACAAACCCTGGGGCACCCGTCGGTGGCGGTCAGTTCAGAGTTTTGTCGATCGTGGTTATCCCGCATTTCTCACAGACTCCCTGGGTACCCGACCACTGCCGATAGTGAGATTTCTACCCCTAGCTAATGACGGGTGCCCCATATCTGCCCGGTTTTGGCAGATGTGGGATTCCACGGCTGTTTACCGCTCACTCTCTACCAGCAAGAGATCTTGATGTCCATAGTCCTCTACGCCTTGGACACTCAGGGGTCGAGGTTTGTGGAATCCCACATCTGCCAAAACCGGGCAGATATGGGGCACCCGGCATGAAATGTTGAGCTACTCGCTTTGGCGTCTGACCATGCACTAGCCGGGTTACCGGATCCTCTTTTTGATTTTTCAACAAACCGTGGGGCACCCGTCGGTGGCGGTCAGTTCAGAGTTTTGTCGATCGTGGTCAGGCCAGAGTTACGGGTGACGGATTTTCTTCATAGCTTCCCATGCCGTCTACTTATTACTGAACCCCCGGTACCTGCACTACCACTGCGATGGTGATTGTCTGGCTCGCCGCTCCCGGCGAGGTGATATTGACAGGGACGGTGTAATTGCCGATGGGAGCTTCATGATCGCCCCGGCCGCCGCAACCACTCATCGCGGCAAGGACCGCTGCACAGATGCAAACCCACGCGAGCATGCGCATACGACCTACCGGGGTCTTGCGTTTGCGGCCGTCACCCACCAGAAGCACGGCAAGTGTCGGCAGCCAAACCGCGGCAGCGCTGAAGAAGATTCTGCCACCGGAGCCGCTAGAAGGTTTCGCCGAAGCTGTCGAGACGGTGGCGGCATGGATGGTGAGTGTATCTGTGACCGTTGCGCCGGATGAGGTCAATGAAACCGATTGGGTGGCGAAGCTGCAGGAGAAATATGCGGGAAGCGTTCCGCAGGCAAAGTTCACGGGGCCAGTGAAACCACCCTGCGACGTGATCGTTAGGTTAACGGTCCCGGAGCCTTGAAACGGAATGATGAGACTGGCCGGGTTCGCGGTCGCGGTGAACCCTGGGGTTACGATCGTCTCCGTTAAAGGCGCCGAGGTGCTCCCGGTAAAGTTCGTATCTCCGCCATAGGTTGCCGTGATGGTGGCTGTGCCTGCGCTGCCAAAAGATGTCGTGAGGGTCGCCACGCCGTTCGCCAGCGTACCAGTTCCTATGGATGCCGATCCGTTATAGAAGGTCACTGTGCCGGTCGGCACGCCTCCGGCGCCCGAAACAGTCGCGGTGAACGTAACATTCATTCCTGTTCCCACCGTTGCCGACGAGGACGTAAGCGTTGTCGTGCTGGCTG
The DNA here is from genome assembly GCA_963717225.1 of uncultured Acidobacteriaceae bacterium. GTDB lineage: Bacteria > Acidobacteriota > Terriglobia > Terriglobales > Acidobacteriaceae > PALSA-350. The sequence goes on from CAVQWB010000031.1 coordinate 118,702, forward strand.
CTGGCGCACCTGCCACCTTCAACGAGAATGGGGCCGTCGCGGTTGCTGGTGTGCCCTCTGAGTCCGCGACCTGCACGGTAAAGGTTGAGGTGCCAGCCGCCGTCGGGGTTCCGGAAATGATCCCGGTCGCGGGGGCGAGCGCGAGGCCGGCAGGTAAGGTGCCGGAGACAACGCTCCAGGTATAGGGTGTAACTCCACCACTGGCCGTGAGTGTTTGCGAGTACACACTGCCCACCACACCCTCGGCCAAAGTCGTGCTGGTGATGGCTATTCGAGACCATTGGGGCGCGTTCACCAAGGTATAGACATTGGGACTGCCCAATCCGGTGGCGAGATCATAGCCAGGCGTAGCCGCGAATGCGGGAGAGGTGGCATTGTCGGCAGTCGAGAGCACGCCGTAGTAGTTGGGAGTTGTGGTTAAGGAGTTCCCCGATCCGGTGACAGTGATTTGGTACCCATAGCAGTTCTCGGAATTCGAGGCCGGGTCGGTGCTTGTATCCGTAAAGACTCCCGCTTTGGTGGCGGTTCCGGTGCAGGGTACCGCCGTCGTGCCCATCAGGAAAGGCGTTTGTTGCTGCGTTGCAGAGTCGGGGTTCGGGGTCGCACTGATGTCGTGAAAGTAACAGGCGGGAAGCACACCGGTCCCCAGGTAAGCGGCGCAGGTGCTTAGGTTTGGCTGGGTTGAGCTGTTGCTATTGATGAACTGCTGCGCAGCCAGCGGATAGAGGATATTGTTGGCTTGTCCCTGGCGATCGCCAGTCCTCTGGTTGATGAGCGCCATGATGCCGGAAAATGCCGGAGCTACAAATGAGGTCCCCCCATCGGTATTGAGAAGTACGGTATTTGCATTTGAGAAGTCGCAACCTTGGTCCGTGCCGGAGTAGCAATAAATCAGAGAATGTCCCCACGTTATGCCGCCGGAGGCAAACATAGAGATATCCGGCAGGGCGCGTGCATTGCCTGTGGGCAGTCCCAAGACGCCGCTCTGCCAACCAGGCCGGGCGGAGACAGTGCTCAATCCTCCACTCCCCGCATCACGCACAAACGTCGGCGAAACCTGGAAGATGTCCAGCGGTAGGTGCGAGGCATAAGTGCATAGACCATTTGCACCCGAACTCGAATCGAAATTGGTGCCGTTCATCTGATTGAATCCCTGCAGCACGAGAGGACTGGCGCAGCTTTCGTTCCAGGGGGTTTCAGGAATGTAGGATTTGGCGCTCTGCAGAGTGGGGCTGTTCGTTGCCGACCAATAGTTGGCGGTGGTTGCGCTGAAGACGTCGCTAAAGTCCGTCCCGCCCACCGCGATGTTATAGGGAGTCGAGGCTTCGCCACTCACTCCCAGACCGTGGGTGACGTAGGTATAAGTGACAGGTTCGTCGCATTCCGCCGCCCCCGCATCTCCGCTGGCAACCACCACGGTAATACCTTCAGCTGCAGCCTGTTGCCATAACTGAACGTAGAACTGGTTGGACTCACTCTGAGGGTTTTGTTCACAGAACCCGTAGCTCGAACTCAGAACAGCATCCTGCTTCGCGTGCGATGGATCCTGCACGATGTAGCTGGCGGCCAGATCTGTTCCCGAGGTCGCCCCGCTGTTGGCGCAAGTGACAAAGTCAATGGTTGCGTCGGGTGCCGTCGCGCCTGCCCATTCCGCGTCGGCGTAACCTTCCGGATCGCCAACCGTGGGATTGGGCGCCGCACAGACGGTGGTGGGGGGATGATCGACCACCACGGAACCGTTTGGACCGAGGGCCGTGATGCCGAACTGATCGCGGAAGTTCTGGATATCTCCTGAGTCGAGATCCGTGTCGCCAATGACTCCGATTGTCTGGCCTGTACCGACGAGCTTTTGCGGCCCCGACGGAGTGTTCAGGCTTTGCTGCCAGACCTGGTTAACGCCATAGATCTGGGCAAAGTCCTGGGGACCGATGACGTAGGCCGTTCCCGTGCCCGCGCCGTAAGACGTCGTGAAGTGACCTTGCGTTCCGTGCGACCACTTGCCGGTAGCTCGATCGAGGCGGGCCATCCGCGGGTTATGCGCCATCGCCTTAGGAAAAAAGTCGTTTAAGGCGCGAAATCCGGAAACCACATTGGCCAGCGCTGCTGGGATCATGGGATCGCTGGCATTCGCAAAATGCTCTTCACCGTATCGCTGGTAGCGATGGACTTCGGTGTGAAAGGCTTCGGCAACCTGACCCGCCGTGCCGCTGAAGTCAACGAATGTCCGCCCAGCTGCAACCCGGTTTACGCTGAATCCGCGCTGCGTAAGCCAGTTGGTGATTTTCTGTATGTCCTCGGTAGCCGGACCAAAAAGCGAGCCGTACTGTTCGGGCGTGAGCCACTTGTGGAAGTTGGCCGAATGCGGATCGTATTGCTCTTTCATAAATTGGTCGAGCGCCTGCTGCTGGGTTACTCCACGTTTGAGCATCATCAGGATGTGCTGTTGAGGAAAGTCATTGGGCACGCGGCCCAAGTCGGTAGTTGTCCTGGTGGAGGGGCTCGGATTACCTGTGAGCCGTTGCAAATTCGATTCGTCAATGCGTCCCGAGATCTGTTGGGCAGCGGGCGATACTGAAACGTCAGGCAAGGATTGTGCATTGAGCCAGCCGGAGCTCATAAAAAAAACGAAAGCAGGAATCAGACACACCAGCAGCTTACGCAGGATAACGAGCATCGGAGCCCCAGAATTAGAAGTAGCTAAGTCTTACCAGATGCATGGTGCCGAGGGCAAAGCGGAGTCCCCTCGCGTCCGGGGGCGCATGGCCGCGCTCGGGGCTTCGTCCAGGAATCCGAACGGAACGGAGCAGATCATCGCCAAAGAAAAAATGAGATGGCCAGGACGGCAGCCGCGAGGGTGGAAAGAAAGTTCACCGCGTCGTTGTTGACCCAGCCGCGCCGTTCAGCGGTCGCGCCCAAGAGAGAATCGACAAATAGGCCGCCAACCGCCCCCAATCCTGCGCAAGCGGCATCGCCAAATCCTAGTCCGAGGGTGAACATCGCTACCAGCACCACCAGGAAGGCTCCCGCTGTTCCCGCAACCGTTCCGGCAAGGCTGATCGCTCCGTCAGTGCCCGGCTCGACCCGGCGGAAGGTGGTCACTAGTAAAGGCTGACCGCCCAGCACCTCGCCCAGTTCGCTGGCCAGTGTATCGGCGGTCGCCTCGGCCAGGGCTGCTATAACAATCACGGCATACCCCGCGCCAGGCCACGGACGTGTGAACGGGTGGCTAAGCGCGGCGGCGGCTCCCAACCCGGCGACTCCCAGGTTTGCCGCGATCTGGGCGGCGTTTCGGCCGCGCTTGTCTTCCGCTACGCCCAGACTTTGTTTCTTGCCTCTGCCAAATCTGGTCGCGGCGAAAGTAAGCAAAAAGAGCGCTAGTAGGGATGGCAGGGCGGAATGAGACCAGGAGGGCAAACCTGACGATGGAAGAGGAGCAAGCGTCAGGACCGCAGTGATTACGCCCCCCGTCAACGCAGCGAACGGCGTGGCCGCACGCGCCAGATATACCAGCAGCGCCAACGCCAGGCTGATGCTCAAAGCGGTTCTGGTAGTTCCGCTCCAAAGCGCACCATTTGGGGCCACTGTGGAACCGCGGAGGATGGCTATCGCGCACCACGGTATCACCGCGGCCAGCACCAGCCAGGATTGCCACCGCATTTGCTGTTCTTGAACCTGCATCGTTCATTTTAGGCGCGGCGTATCGCTGAATGCGCAGTCCCATTTACAATCATCTTTCTAACGCGAAATGAAACGTAGTGAGGTATTCACGGGTGCTTAGCGTTGCATGGCTCCAGTCATGGAGCCGGCGGAGTGTGCGTTTGCCAGAGTTGTCCTTCAGGGTTCTCCACAGAATTGCTACCGGTTGTTCCGTAGGGGTTGCTTTATTGCTGGCCGGTTGCGGGGAACAATATCGGCCTGTGGTGACTCCCGTCGCCGTGACCCCACCCGCCCCCCAGCCGCAGAGCTACGCTGTTGTGACCACCAGCGCCGGCCCTTCCGCAGCCGGTCTGGCGAATGTTTTCGACGCCTCCGGCGATACTTTGCTGACCCAGGCCTCCCTGGGCGTTAATCCGCTGGCGCTCACCCTCAGTTCCAATGCCGGTTCCGCCACCACCGCGAACACCGACGGCACCGTCAATACCTTCACCCCCTCGGTTACTTTGCAGACCAAGAACATCCAGAGCAGCACCCTGCTCCAGCCTGCTCAGCCGGTAAACCTGCTCTCGACCGCAACCAATCTCTTCATCACCGAACCCAATGTCCCGGCCGTGGCAGTACTGTCCAATAATTCGAGCGGTGTTTTTCAGCTCACCCAGCAGCTCCCAGTTCCCGCCAGTCCGATCAACCTGGCCGGCAACTCCAATGCGGCCCGTGTTTATTCCATCACTCAGGACAACGGCGCCAACCAGGTCGCTTTCGGAGATTGTGAGACCCCTGCGGCGGTCACAACTCCAGGCCAGGTGCAATCGATCGAGATCTCCACGGTGACCATCTCGCGCACCCTGCCCGTTGGTATCTGCCCCGTCTATGGCATAAGTTCTACTGACAACAACCGGGTGTTCATTCTCAACCGAGGGAGCGGCACCGTCACCGTCATTAATAGCCAGTACAACGAGCTCGATGCCACGACAGGCCGGCAAAATCTCGACCCGGCCACGGGCACGCTCTTGCTGCCGCCGCCGAGCGGCACGCCGGTCGCGGGCTTCAATGCTGGTCCGGTTTTTGCCGACTACTACGCGCCTGCGTCTCAACTGGTCACCGCCAATTACGACTCCAATACCATCACCATCATCAACACCAGCCTTGACCAATTCGGGAATGACTCTGCCCTGTTTGGCCAGGCGGTGACGGTTCCCGTCGGCAATGGACCGGCGACGCTCACGATTCTGCGCGATGGAAGCCGGGTCTACGTTGCCAACCAGAAGGACAGCACCGTTAGCGTGGTGAGTCTCACCAACTACCAGGTGTTGGCCACCATTCCCGTCACCGGCCATCCCATTTCAATGGCCTCCACCTTCAGCACTCCGTTTGGCCAGATCTATGTTCTTTCTTCTGATCAACCCTATATGAGCGTAATTCGCACGGACACCAACCAGGTCTCAGCCTCCATTCAACTGGATGGGACAGGCGTCGATGTGCACACCAGCGCCCAGTCGGTGGCCGCCAACAGCTCCACGACAGGCACGGTTGCGAATGCGATCAATGTCAGCCATGCGAGTGGCAGCGGAGCACCCTGTGGCTTTGGAGCCAGGTGTTTTCAGGCGACCCCATTGGTCGCTTTGAAGCACGGCAAATAGCGACGGTTGCTGTGAGCGGAGCTGCAGATCAGATCCCGGTCGCTCCCGAAAGAACGATTGGCATGGTGGGCGAATCTGCACCGCTAGCGTTCTCAATCGTCACAGCGAGAGCCTTGGCTGCAATTCCCGGAGACAAAGGCGGCAGCACCAGTGCGGCCGTACCCGCGGCGTCCGGGTGAAAGAGCCCGGCAGGGACGGGAGCCTTGCCATTCGCAGGAATTACCCAGAGTTCGTAGGTCTTGCCCTCAGGCAGGGGTTTCAGATTCGTCGCCAGTAAGATTAGCCCGCCCCGCTCCGGCAGATAAGTGGCGCGTGCGCTCGGCTGGGCGGGAGCTTTACCTTCGGTAAGGGTCACCCGTTGCGCACTGGGCGCGGTTAGAACTTCCAGCACCTGCTGCGCCTTCGACGCTTGCGCGGCCAGATTTTTCACCAGCATGGATTCACCGTTCAGCTCATCATTCAGAGCCTTATTTTGCACGCCTAGTGCGATCGCTGCGATCGCCATAGCGGCAGCTACCGTCCACGGAACCCAGAAGCCTGCTCCGCGACGTTTGGCTTTGACGTCAATCGGAGTGATTTCGACCGGCTTTTCCTGAGGCTCGGATGCCGGCGACGAGGCGATCCTCTTGAGGAAGCGTTCCCGCGCCCCGTCTGGCAGAGGCTGCTGTTCGACCGCTAATGCCAGCAAGGCGAGATCACCGCAAACTTGCGCCAATTCGGTACGGCAAGGGAGACAGGTCTGCAGGTGTGTCCTGATGGATGCGGACTCCTCCGGTGGGAGACCCTGCATCGCATAGGAAGCCAACTCCTCCTGCGTATGGTGCCCGTTGCCCGTCATGCCTGAAATGCCTTTCGTAACGCGATCAGCGCCAATCGAATACGTGTCTTCACTGTGCCCAGGGGATCGCCTGTTTTCTCCGCGATCTCCGAATGGCTCAACCCCTCGAAGAATGCCAGTTCCATCGATCTTTGTTGCTCTGCAGGAAGGTCCTTCAGGACTTTCTGGACCTTCTCCATCATCGCGTTGTGCTCGACCTCGGAAGCCAGGTTGCCGGGAGAAGCCAGAATCACGTCATCAAGGAAATCTACGGGCTTTCTGCGCCGCAGCAGATCGATTGATCGATTTCTGGCCACCACCACCAACCATGCACCCAGGGATCCACGCCCTTGCACAAACGAGTCAGAATTCCGCCAGATCTGGAAGAAGATATCTTGCATTACGTCTTCCGCGTGTCCGGTGTCTTTCAGAATTCGCAGCGCGACGGAATACACCGCCCTGCCATAGCGGTCGAAAATCTCCGCCATCGCCCTCTGATCCCCTTGGCGGACACGCTGCACCAAACTACCGTCGTCTGTTGCTGGAGCGGCCGTTCCGTCTGCCATTCTGACGCTGAGGCTTGAATCTCTGATAGTAGAACGATCAGAGTCGCCAATCGGATTGGGTGGTTGGTCTGGCATCGATCAAGCCGAACTTATTCTACGGTTGTGGTACCGAAAGAGCCAAACTAAAGTACCCAGGCAGCAACGAGTACAATAACCTGCGTCCATCGCGATCAGACGGATAGCCGTCCCCCACTCTAGATGAGGAACCGCCTGGATAAGTTGCTGCTCGAGCGTGGGTTGGCGCCGTCAAGGGAACGGGCGCAGGCGCTGATCCTCGCCGGGCGGGTGTTGGTCAATCAACAGAAAATCGAGAAGCCTGGCGCTTCGGTCGACGATAGTGTTCTGCTGCGGGTTCTGGGAGAAGAGCAGCGTTACGTCAGCCGCGGCGGATTGAAGCTGGAAGCTGCCCTTACCCGGTGGAAAATCGACCTCACCGGGCGGCACTGCGTCGACATTGGCACCTCCACCGGTGGATTTACCGATTGCATGCTGCAGCATGGCGCGGCCAGCGTGATCGCGGTGGACACCGGTTATGGCCAGATCGCCGAGACCCTGCGCAGGGATCCGCGCGTGAGCTTGCGCGAGCGCACCAATGCGCGCTATCTCAAGCCGGGTGATCTTGGACCGGATATCAGTTTTGTATCCATGGATGTGTCTTTCATCTCCGCGACCCAGGTCTTGCCCGCGGTGCTCGCCGCAGTGCGGGAGAGGCCAGGAATCGCACTCGAGGCCGTCATTTTGGTGAAGCCTCAATTCGAAGCGGGCAGGGAACACATCGGCAAGGGCGGCATCGTGCACGACCCAGCTGCACACCAGTTCGCGATCGATCGCGTGCGCACGGCCATCCTCGACCTCGGCGCCCTGGAGACGGAAGTTGCGGATTCGCCCCTGATTGGAGGAGGTGGGGTACGAGGCGGAGGGGCTAAAGGGAATCGTGAGTTTCTTCTCTTTGGCCGCTTTTAAGTCCTTTAGCCCCATCGCGTACACTAAAAGCCTCCATGCGACCTGTCGCCATCATTTCCAAGCCGCAGAAGGAAGAGCTTGCCACCCTTCTCCCCGAGCTCGTCGCGTGGATGCGGGCGCGCGACTTTGAACCCATTCTGGACCACGTGAGCGGAAGCTACACCCAGGACGCGCGCATCGTTCCCCGTCATGAACTGCCGGCGCAGAAGCCAGTGCTGGTGGTAGTGCTGGGCGGAGATGGAACGTTGCTGGCAGCGGCCCGTGCCTTTGCCCGGACCGATGTCCCGATTCTCAGCGTCAACCTCGGTGCGCTGGGCTTTCTTACCGAGGTTCGGCTGGCTGATCTGTACACCACCCTCGAGGGTTGGAGGGATGGTTGCTGCAACATCGACGCCCGCGCCCTACTGCACACCGAGGTCATGCGCGGCGGGGTTTTGTACAAGGAGTACGAGGCGCTGAACGATGTGGTGATCGCCAAGGGGGCGATCGCCCGGATGGGCGACTTCAGCGTTCATTTGTTCGACCAGCTGGCGGCGTCGTTTCGGGCGGACGGGGTCATTATCTCCACACCCACCGGTTCCACCGCCTATAACTTGGCCGCCAATGGACCGATTCTCGCGCCCTCCGTGGATGCTCTGGTGATCACTCCCATATGCCCGCACCTGTTGACCATTCGTCCGATGGTCGTCCGCGGCGATGCGCACGTGATTGTCAGCGTCGAAGGTATTCCCGATCTTACTTTCCTGACTGTCGACGGACAGGAGGCCCTGCAGCTTCGTGTTGGAGACCGGGTGTGCTGTCGCCGTTCCGAGCACAGCGTCAACCTGGTTCGTTTGGGCCAAACAGGGTTCTTCGACGTGCTTCGCTCCAAGCTGAGTTGGGGCGAACGTTGATGACGCTTCCGGTTCTCACATACCCTCTTTAGCCCGTACATGTCCTGACCACAGATCCTGGGTGCCCCACATCTCGCTCGTTTTTCGCGAGATGTGGGATACCGCAGCCCTATCTTTGTAACTTTTACCTCAAAACGCCCTGAGTTTTCGATTCATCCTCTGGAGCAGGCCGGTTGACGGTCGTGGTATCCCACATCTCGCGAAAAACGAGCGAGATGTGGGGCACCCAGGATCTGTGGTCAGGACATGTACTTAAGTAGCAACTGAGACTATCGCGCAATGGCAATTGCAGATACTAGGGTTTGGTAAGTTCATCCAGCAGCACCTTGGCTTTGGTCGCCAGCAGATGCCCGCCATCTGTATCTCCATTGTCCAGTGCCTGTTGCGCCTGCTTCAGGTAATTGCGTATCTGCGCCGCCGTGGATTTCTCATCGCTAGAGAGGGACCGTTTGATCCCGTTCAATCCCTGTTGGGTTTCGACGATCAGATCCGACGTCTCATGCTTCGTTCTTTCTCCCAAAGCGCTGTCACCGGTGGTCAACAGACCAATCGGGGAAGCGTTCCCTCCACCAGCCCCTGATGGTTGCGCGGCAATGGATTGCGCAGTCGCCGAGCCGGCGCCTGACGAGGCTGGTTGAGAAGACGCAACTGGGGTAACTGCGGCGGGTGGCGTGGCGTCAGCAGGCTTGGCTGGGGGTTTTTTGGTCCGCCGCACCTTTTTAGGGGGCGGTTCAGGAGGCAACGGCACGCTTTGCGTGGATGGCGGCGGCAAAGGCGAAGCCAGGGGCGTATCTGTCTTCTCCGCCTGCTGCGTAGTCTTGGGCGGGTTCAACGTACCTTTTCCGGTCTGCAACGGCGGAGCCTGCGCTTGCTGCGGCGGAGGCGAGGTTTTGTGCGAACACCCCGTGAATAGAACGGTGAGCAGCACCAACAACGAGCGTAGGTTGGCTGCCCTCATCCCCTGGGCTCCTTGGCTACGATAGATCCCGCTGAGCTACTCCCATCCGGCATAAGGTATCCACGCGCTCTACTCTCCTGAACGGTGTTCAGAGGAAAGCGCAAAATAAAGGTAGTTCCGTGAGTTGCATCCGATTCTACTTCAATCGAACCATTGTGCAGCTCGACGATACGGTAAGTCATTGCTAAACCGATGCCGCTGCCATCTTTCTTAGTAGTAAAGTATAAGTCGAAAATCTTGTCCCTGACATCAGCGGCTATACCGGCGCCCTGATCGTGGATGCTGAGCAAGGCCATGCGCCCGTCTTCAGCCAGCCGTACTTCCAGCTTTCCTCCCTCGGCCATTGCCTGGGCGCCATTGAGGACAACGTTCAGCAGCGCCTGCTTCAACAGGTCCGCATCCACTTTGGCCATCACCGGGTGGTCAGGCAGATCGCTCTGGACGTGAACGTCGCGTGTCTCGAGTTCGGCAGAAGCAAGCATTAAAACCGCAGAAACGACGCGACGCAGATCCTGATCCTTGAGCTGCAATTCCACTGGGCGCGAGAAGTCCACCAGGGTTTGCACTACACGGTCGAGCCTTTGGATCTCGCTTTCAATTACTTCCAGATGCCGCATTGCCTTGTGGTCGCTTTCGCCCAGTTTGTTACGCATCAGCTCCAGGTGAACCACGATGGCATTGATCGGATTCTTTACCTCGTGACCAACACCTGCCGTCAACCTTCCGATGGCCGCCAGGCGCCGGGAGAGTTCCAGGTCGCTCTCTATTTCCCTTACTGATTCGACGTCGTGCAGGGTCAATAGGGCACCAAGAGTTTCCTGGGGATAGACCGCCCGATCGTCATGGATGAAGTCGAGCGAGATCTCTACGTGCCGGCCGGTCTCTGTAGTGATTTCCTCCTGCACCAGCGCCATGCGTGCGTCAAAGGACTCGCGCACCAGCCGGCCCAGCCGGGTATTGCGGGAGAAGACCTCATGTAACTTAGCGCCCAGGATCTCCGCCCGGCTAATCCCCAGAAAGCGTTCCACCGAATCGCTGACCAGCACGGCGCGGGCATCGTGGGTGTAAAGCAGGATGCCGTCCTGCAAGTTGGTCATGATCTGGTCGAGATTTTCCTTAAGGGCGGAGAAGACCTCTTCCACGTTCCGCATCCGCCGCCCGATGCGCTCGATCTTGTGCGATACCAACACCACGGCATCGCCCGACCGGGCTCCCGTTGCCTCGCCGGCTCCTTCCGCCTCCGCCAGGGCCAGTGCATCCAGTCGAGCTCCGATCTGTTCGATCGGTTTCAGGGCCAGATTGGCCAGGAAAGCCGCGAAGATCAACGAGCACAGGATGGCTATCCCGGTATACATCAGGGCTGCGTATAACCACGGTTCGACCACAAAACGCAGGAAGGTCGTCCGCACACCCACCCGGACGGTGGCGAATGGGACGGTTCCGAAAGGCTCTGACTTTCTTTCCAGAGGCAGGGTCAGGTTGTACACGCGAGGCGGTCCGAAGACCACTTCCAGCAGCCGCAACAACCCGCCGCTTTCCAGCTCGGCGTATTCCGGCCGATGGGGTACCAGGTGGTCCAGATTAGTGGGATCGGTACTCAGCAGCCCGCGGCCCTCGCTGTCCGCGATGGTGACGTCGAAGACGGTTGGAGCATAACGAATGGCCGAGTTGAGCAGCTCGGTCAGCGCGGGATCGCCGCGCAGTGCCTTAGCCACTGCGGCCCGCAGAGCATTGGAATCATTCGCGTTGACATTGCGCATCGTCACCAGCGTTCGCTGGGTCGCCAGCGCTATCTGGTGCGCCACCATGTCGTTTGCGGAGTAGGCCTGAGACATTCGCTGGCGCAGAAGCTGGCCCAGAAATATCCAGGACAGGGTGAAAACCACCAGGAATACCAGTCCGGTGATTGCGAGCACGAGCTTCGTCTTCAGTCTCATGGGGAATCACTCGAACTCTGTTATCGACGTATCCAGCAGTCGCCGATAGGTACCTGTTTTCGTTGCTGAGCCAAGGGCCCCAGCAGGCTGCGGAAAAAACTCATGTTTTGTATCAGGGCACGACTTTAGTCGTGCCGTAAGTGTTGAGAATACGTCGGGCTTTAGCCCCTGAGGTACGGCTTTCCTACCCAACGCGAGTTTTTCCGCAGCCTGCTAGACTACCGGTCTCTCTTCCAATGTCTCGTTGCTGGTCGCACTACCGTATTCTTTCAACTTGTTATGTAGTGTCTTCAGGCTGATGCCGAGGATCTCGGCCGCCCGCGTCTTGTTGTTGCGGGTCGACTCCAGGGTTTTCAGGATCAGCATGCGCTCAGCTTCATCCACCGTGCTGCCAATTTCCACGTGAACGCCGCTGTCGCTGTAGTTTGTGGTCCCCGCATCCGCTCGCACGAAACGTTGTCCGAACGTAGGCGGCAGGTGGCGAGTTTCCATGTATCCTTCACCGCACAAAATGACCGCCCGCTCGATAGTATTGCGCAATTCACGGACGTTGCCCGGCCAATCGTGAGCCATGAACCGGGTCAGCATCTCGCTGTCCACTCCCTTGACCTCTCGCCCGTGCTTGGTATTCATGTCGGCTAACAGGGCTTCGATAATGGCCGGGATATCTTCTTTATGTTCCCGTAGAGGTGGCATGTGCAAGTTAAAAACGTTCAGCCGGTAGTACAAATCTCCGCGCAGGTGCCCATCAGCGACCGCTTCCTCCGGATTCTTGTTGGTCGCCGCCAATACACGTACATTCATTGGGGTTTCGACCTTGCTGCCCAGGCGCCGCAGCTTCCTGTCTTCCAGTACCCGTAGCAGTTTGGCCTGCGTGCCCACAGGCATTTCGCCGATCTCATCGAGCAGCAGAGTACCTTCCTCGGCCAGCTCGAAGCACCCCGCCCGGCGCTCCATTGCCCCGGTGAAGGAGCCCTTTTCATGACCGAAGATCTCGCTCTCAATCAAGGTCTCGGGAATGGCGGCGCAGTTGACGGCAACAAACGGCTTGCCGCGGCGTGGACTAAGCTCATGCAGGGTTCGTGCCACCAATTCCTTGCCGGTCCCGCTCTCCCCGGTGATCAACACCGACACGGTGCTGGGGGCAACCCGTTCGATCATGGCAAACATTTCCTGCATTTTCCTCGAGCTGCCCACCAGCGATCCCAGGAAACCGGTATCCCGTAGTTTGCGGCGAGTGACTTCAAGCTCGCGCTCGGTCTCACGCTGGCGGCTGGCGTTGGCCAGAACGGTCTTCAGCCGGGTGGGATCGATAGGCTTTTGAATGAAGTCGTAGGCGCCCATCTTCATCGCCTCGACCGCACGTTCAATGCTGCCCTGCGCGGTCAATACGATCACCGCGGCGTTCAACTGCATCTCGCTCAATCGCGACAGGAATTCCAAACCGTCCATACGGGGCATCTTGAGGTCGGTCACAATGATGCCGGGAAACCACTCCGCTACCTTTTCCAGGCCTTCGATGCCGTCTCGCGCGGTTTCCGTACGGTAGCCCCAGCCGGACACTAACTCTGCCAGTCCCGCCAGCGCGTGCAATTCGTCTTCAACAATCAATACTCTTTCGGTGGCACCCATAGCTGCTCTGAACTTTCTTCTGAAGGTTGTCTATCTTGCTTGTATCACGCCCCTGATCTGCTCGGCATAGGCGCAGAGGCGACGGGTCTGCAACGTAAGGGGGAGGGGGTGCAACTGCGATCAATACCGGGGTACAGTTGGGTCGACTTCCCGGGACCAGCTATCGATCCCGCCACTTAGCGACTGCACCTTTTCGAAACCCTGATTGCGCATCCACACCGCGACATTCAGGGAACGGACACCGGAGTGGCAGACCGCAACAATATGCGCCTCCGCGTCCAATTCTTCAAAAACACGAGAGGGAATCTCGCCCATCGGCATCAGCTTCGAGCCGGCTATCTGTGCCGTCGCAAACTCCCATGGTTCGCGAACATCCAACAGGATAAGGCCGGTTTCCCCGGATTTAAGCTGGGCTGCCACATCGCGAGCCGTAATTTCCAAGTCGAACATGAATACTCCAAACGATAGGATACATCTTGGGAGCCGTCAGCGCCGCCGGCGAGACTTGCCGGAAGAGATTCACTATTGTCGCGAAATCGCTCAAAATTAAATGTTTGCTGCCTTTTGCCCATCAGGAGAAACCTTACCCATGCCATCCCCGCTCGAGTTTGCCCGCAGCCAGCGGGCGCGCTTTCTGGAGGAATTGAAATCGCTGCTGCGTATTCCCTCCATTTCCACGCTTCCTGAACATGCGGGCGACGTCCGCCGTGCCGCCGAAAGCCTGGCCCGGGAAATGGAACGAATTGGCCTGGAACACGTGCGGGTGATCGAAACCTCCGGTCATCCACTGGTTTACGGAGACTGGCTGCATGCCTCAGGTAAGCCCACCTGCCTGGCCTACGGCCATTACGACGTCCAGCCCCCTGACCCGCTCGACGAGTGGGTTTCGCCCCCCTTCGAGCCCACCGAGCGCAATGGCAACCTCTATGCCCGGGGCGCGGTCGACGACAAAGGGCAGATGTACAGCCACCTGAAGGCCCTGGAGTCCCTATTTCAGGGATCTGGAGGCAGCCTGCCCATCAATGTGCGGGTGCTTATCGAAGGCGAGGAAGAGGTGGGGGGTGAGGGTATTGCCCAGTTTTTGCGCGAGCATCCGGAACAGCTAAAAGCCGACTTTGCCCTGGTCTCCGACACCTCGATGTTTGCTCCAGGTTTGCCGACGCTGTCCGTCGGCCTGCGGGGCATGATCTATACGGAACTCGAAGCCTACGCGGCGAAGAGCGACCTGCATTCCGGAACATTTGGCGGCGCGGCGCCCAATCCTTTCATAGCGTTGGCCCACGTGATGGCAAAGCTGAAAGACGCGGACGGCCACATTCTTATTCCCGGCTTTTATGACAAGGTGGCTGCGCCCTCAGCCGACGAGCTCAAAACCTGGAAGACCCTGCCCTTCGACGAGGAGCAGTATCGTAGCGCGGAAGTCGGTTCCCGGGAGCTTACTGGAGAGCTGGCTTTTTCCGTGCTGGAGCGCGTCTGGGCTCGGCCCACCATGGATGTACACGGAATGCCCGGCGGTTTTACCGGGGCCGGCGCGAAGACCGTGATCCCGGCGAAGGCCACCGCCAAGATCTCCTTCCGCCTGGTTCCCGACATGAATTCGCAGGAGGCTTTCGCTCAGTACAAGGCTTATGTTGAGTCGCTGCAACCCAAGGGCATCGAACTACGCGTCCGGCTCATCCATTCCGGCGATCCGATCGTGGTGCGGACGGACAATCGTTTCATCCAGGCGGCGACTCGTGCTCTGCACCAGGTATTCGGGAAGGAGACGGTTTTTGTCCGTTGCGGTGGCTCGATTCCCATCGTGGGGGATTTCGAACGGCACCTTAAAATTCCCACCGTCCTGATGGGCTTTGGCTTGACCGATGACAACCTTCATGCCCCGAATGAGAAATTTCACATCGCCGACTTTTACCGCGGTATCGAGTCCGTCATTCTCTTCTTCGAGGAGCTAGGCAGGGCGGGATAATTGTCGACGGTTTGAAGCCCGTACCCTTCGCCTACCGCACTTCGATTAACTGCTCCTCACGGGAGCCGCTACCATATCGTGCTGCGACGTAGTCGTCCAGAATCTTCTTGAACTCATTCACGATGTTATCCCCACGCAGGGTCGTCATCAGTCGTCCATCCACGTACACGGGAGCCTTGGGATCTTCAAACGTGCCGGGGAGCGAAATGCCAATATTGGCATGCTTGGACTCGCCTGGCCCGTTCACCACACAACCCATCACCGCCAGCTTTAGCTCTTCTACTCCCGGATACCGCTCCCGCCATACCGGCATACTGTCGCGTACGTAGCCCTGAATATCCTGGGTCAATTCCTGAAAGTAGGTGCTGCTGGTGCGTCCGCATCCGGGACAGGCCGTTACTTGTGGGGCGAAGCTGCGGATGCCCAGCGACTGCAAGATTTGTTGCGCCACCTGCACCTCTTCGGTGCGATCCCCGCCGGGTTTGGGAGTCAGGGAAACGCGTATGGTATCGCCGATGCCCTTGAGCAGAAGCGGCGCCAGGCCGGCTGTCGAAGCGACGATGCCCTTCATGCTCATGCCCGCTTCGGTGAGCCCCAGGTGGAGCGCGTAATCGCAGCGTGCAGCCATCAATTCATAAACTTCGATCAGGTCGCGCACCCCACTCACTTTGGCGCTGAGGATGATCTGGTCGCGGCGCAACCCGTATCGTTCGGCAGCGCGCGCGGAGTCAATCGCGCTTACCAGCATCGCTTCGATCATCACGTCCCGTGCATCCGCCGGCTGCGCCCGTTTGGAATTCTCATCCATCATCCGCGTCAGGAGAGCCTGATCCAGCGAACCCCAGTTCACGCCGATTCGTACCGGCTTCTGGTTTTCTACGGCACACTCGATCATGGTGCGGAAGTTGTCATCGTCCTTGCGGCCAATGGAGACGTTGCCTGGATTGATGCGGTACTTGGCTAACGAGCGCGCGCACCCGGGATACTTCTTTAACAACTGGTGTCCGTTGTAGTGAAAGTCCCCAACTATGGGGACGTCAATTCCCAGTTTGGCCAACCCTTCGACGATCGCCGGCACCGCCACTGCCGCAGCGTCATTATTGACCGTCACCCGCACCAGTTCCGACCCCGCGGTGGCCAAAGCGGCAACCTGCTGAATCGTACCCTGCACATCGGCGGTATCGGTGTTGGTCATCGACTGCACCACGACCGGCGCGGAAGATCCCACGCGCACATTTCCCACCTTAACTGTCACTGATTGTCTGCGTTGCAGCTCCGCCATATAGCCCTCGTTTCTAGTTTACAACTGCCCCGTGCCGACCCTCATCTTGACACGCCTTTGGCGCATGAATAGGTTGGAAACACAGGTCCGGCGGTCAAGCCGGGACTAGTAACGCTTAACGGAGGCCTTCCATGCCCGAATCGGTCAAAGAAGCGCTCGCGGTGGAGACCCCCAGCGACACCAGAGTATTGAACGCCTTACTCAGCGACCAATTTGCCGGCAAACTCGAGACCCTGGCCCAAGCCAAGGCAGAGGAATACAAGTCGAATATCCCATATCCCCATATCTATTTCGACAATTTCCTGCCCATTGAAGTGGCCGAGGCGGCACTCCGGGATTTCCCCGAGCCGAAAGAGGCGGACTGGCATGCCTATACGGATGTGAACCAACGCAAGAAACTGGCCTTCGATGTGGTGGAGAAGCTGCCGCCATCGATTCGCGACGTACTTTACTTCCTCAACAGCCGGCCGATGCTTAAGTTTCTCGAAAGGCTGACGGGCATCCAGAGTGTGCTGCCCGATCCTTATTACACCGGCGGAGGCTTGCATCAGATAAGGCCTGGCGGCCTCCTGGAGGTCCATGCTGATTTCAGCTATCACAACGGGCTACGACTGGACCGGCGCATCAACGTTTTGATTTATCTGAACAAAGAGTGGAAAGAGGAGTATGGAGGGCACTTCGAGCTATGGGATCAGAAGGTGACGCGAGCGGAGAAGAAGATTCTTCCCGTGTTCAACCGCTGCGCCATCTTCAGCACGACGAGCGTGTCGTTTCACGGTCATCCCATACCACTGGCATGCCCGCCCGATCGCAATCGGAAATCGATTGCGACGTACTACTACTCCAATGGCCGTCCGGAAGAAGACCCCGAACTCACCCATCGGCATGAGGTGGCATTTCAAGAACGTCCCGGTATCAACACCGTCAAAGCGACGATTCGGATCAAGAAGGCAATTCGCTCCATTACCCCGCCGATCATCACCGATCTTATTCGGGCGTTGCGCAAATAGCCACCCGGCTACTGTACGGCCGCGTTGTGTTTGTCTTTGTAGATGGAATTGGAAATTTTGTTTTGGCGGTTATTCAGCGCGGCCCTGTCTGCGGCTGTGAGCTTCCCGTTGTTGGCGGCGCGCATGTTGCGCTCTTCCTTGTTCACGCTCGCTTCCCGAGCCTCCAGGTTGGCGGTCTCGTGAGCAGTCAATTGGCCGCTCTTGGCCCCCTGGGCAATTCGCGCTTGCTGGTTAGCTTTACGCTGCGCGGCAGTTCCGGGAGGCGGTGCCGTTTGAGCTACCGCTGCCGCGATCAAAAAAAGAGACGCTGATCCTATGGCTATGGTTGCGAATTTCATAACACTCCTTGCGTGATGACGAGTACTTGTGTAACAAACTAAATCGTCATTGAGAAGGTAGCGTTGGCGCTATAGCCCGCGGACGTTAGTTGTAGACGGGAACTGTCTCCCCAACCGCGGGCCTCTGGTCCAGCAAAAGAGGTCACGCATCGCCCTTGCGCTGCCGTGGCTTTTTGCCGTAGCGCGCGGCCGGCAGGATGCTGTTCCAGGGCACCGGAGACGCAAGAATCATAGAAGTGTTGGTGGAGACGTAAGGCATCATCGAATCAATTACCTCTTCCATGTGTCTCACGTCACGTACCGCGATCTGCACGATAAATGATTCGGCGCCCGTCACCCGATGACACTCCAATACTTCCGGCAGATTCCGCACTACGGCGGCAAATTTTGCCAGCTTATCTCCCGCGACGGTTACATGGACAAACGCCCGCACAGGCAGCCCGACCTGAGCCGGATCGACGAGGGTCCTATAGCCGAGAATCACCTTGCTCTCCTCCAGCCGGTGGACTCTTTCAATCACCGCCGGGGTGGACAATCCCACCCTCCGTCCGAGTTCCGCGAATGCAATGCGAGCGTTGGCCTGAAGCTCAGCCAGAATTTCGCAATCGATGTCGTCAATGGAAGGATGTATCAATCCAGTCAATGGAGTCACCTGTTCGTTGTTATCAACAGGCTAACTCGAAGTATTGCTCGTTGTCCTTAGATTATGAGGTCAAGCCGCTGCCTCGCCCGCTATTTGTTATCCAGAATCCATCGAATTTCATACATCGGTGATTCCCGAGTGGCTGTCAAGACGGCTATGATGCCCCTGGTGTGAGCAAGGAAGGACAATCCCCAATGGCAGATGAGAATCGTCGAGCATTAGGCGATGTAGCAGCACGGCAGTTAGCCAACACAACCAAAACGCCGCCACAGTTAACAGCCATAACACCGCGCTGGCTGGTTCAGCTGCTGGGCTGGGTTCCAGTCGAATCTGGTACCTACAGAGTCAACAAGGTTAGGAACGATTCGGAAATCGAAGTCGCCTGCGGATCGCGCGATGAACGGACTTTGCCTGAGACCTTTGTCGACTATGTGGAGACTCCGCGTGAATATACGTTGAGTGCCATCTCTACCGTGGTGGATGTTCACACCCGCGTTTCCGACCTCTTTAGTCATCCACACGACCAGATCCAGGAGCAGTTGCGGCTGACCGTGGAAAAGGTCAAGGAGCGCCAGGAGGCCGAGCTGATCAACAACGCCGACTATGGCTTGCTCAATAATGTTGATCCTGCATTCAAGATTCCGGTGCGCAGTGCTGCGCCCACACCAGATGATCTGGATGAGTTGCTCTCGCGCATCTGGAAGGAACCGGCATTCTTCCTGGCACATCCGCGCGCCATCGCCGCCTTTGGGCGGGAGTGCACGTTCCGTGGCGTTCCTCCGCCCACCGCAACCATCTTTGGATCGCCATTCCTGACCTGGCGCGGCATTCCACTTGTTCCCACCGACAAGCTGAACATCGATGGGGCAGGGAAGACCAATATTCTTTTGCTGCGCACCGGGGAGAGAAAGCAGGGCGTGGTAGGACTGTTTCAGCCTGGTCTGCCCGGCGAACAAACCCCCGGACTTTCTGTGCGTTTCATGGGTATTGACCGCAACTCGATAGCTTCTTACCTGGTGTCACTGTATTGTTCCGCAGCGGTTCTCACTGAAGATGCGCTGGGTGTGCTCGAGAATGTAGAAGTCGGACAATACCATGAGTACAAGTGATCAGGACCCGACTGCGGGTTTCTCAACTGCGGATTTCGATCACCGGTTGAAACCAGCGATGCCGGTGGACGAGACCAGCCTTCCCGGTTTGCCGCCGGATGTGAATATGTTGACCCGTATGGCCAACGAATTCTTCCGTGCGCAACCTGGGCAGGGCTATCCGGCAACGGTCGCCCCCTACATGCCCGATTCACAGGATCTGACTCCAGCGTTCGAGACTCGGCTGCCCGAATTCGGCATGCCCTTGCCGGCGATGCCCGCCATACCATCCGCTGGTAAGATTCCCACCTCCCCCGACATGTCGGTGCTTTCGACGGGCGCGACGGAGCTGTCCCCCTTCATGCCCGGGCCTGCGGCAGCGATGGCTCTTCCCGCGACTGCGCCGATTCCGGAAATGGGAATGTTACAGAACGATCCGCGTAGCGCCGCGGCAGGGCTTCCGGTGTCTCCCTTTTCCATGCCGATGCCCGAGTTCGGCGCAGCATTTCCGTCCTTCGAAACCGGTTTGCCGGCGATCCCGCCCCTTCCGCCATTACGGACTGAGGACGAAGCAAAATCAGCGTTGACGGCCACGTCTCCGTTTTACTTTCTGGAGCATGCTGGGGGTCTCAATGGGTCCGGAGTAGCTCCAGTGTTATCGTCCCTCGCGGCGCCCACACGGCAGCCCACACTGCAGTATGACCCGCGTAGCGTCGCCGCCGGCATTCCGTCTTCTCCCTTCTCGCTACCGATGCCCGAGTTCGACCAAACATTGTTTCCATCCTTCGAAACAGGAGTGCCCAAGCTGGCCCCCCTGCCGCGGCTACGAAACGAAGACGATGCCCAAGCTGTGTTGACGGAATCCTCACCTTTTTATTTTCTGAAGGGAGGGGGCCTGGTGGACCGGCCGGGCAACTATACAAAAGACGCCACGACGCACCCTGCGGCCATCGGCGATCTCAAGCTTCCACGGCAGCAATTCGATATCGGTTCTGTGCGGCGCGACTTTCCAATTCTGCATGAACAGGTGAATGGCCATCCGCTCATCTGGCTGGACAACGCGGCGACCACGCAAAAGCCGCAGAGCGTAATTGATCGCATCTCGTATTTTTACGAGCACGAGAACTCCAACATTCATCGTGCTGCCCATGAGCTGGCAGCGCGTGCCACCGATGCGTATGAGGATGCGCGCACCAAGGTGGCGCACTTCCTCAATGCATCGTCCTCGAAAGAAATCGTATTCGCGCGCGGCGCGACCGAGGCCATCAACCTGGTCGCCCAGGCATGGGGCCGGCGCCACATCAACAAGGGCGATGAAATTGTTATCAGCTGGATTGAGCATCACGCCAATATCGTTCCCTGGCAGATGCTGTGCGCCGAAAAGGGCGCGTGCCTGCGCGTGGCACCCGTAGATGACGATGGCCAGATCCTGCTCGATGAGTACGAGAAGCTGCTGAGCCCTAAGACACGGTTGGTCTCGTTCACCCAGGTTTCGAATGCCCTGGGAACCGTCACTCCGGCGCATCAGATGATACAAATGGCCCATCGTTATGGAGCCCGGGTTCTGCTCGACGGCGCGCAAGCCGTTTCCCACATGCCCATCGATGTGCAGTCTCTTGATTGCGATTTCTATGTTTTCTCTGGCCACAAGGTCTTCGCGCCTACTGGCATCGGCGTGCTTTATGGCAAGCCTGAGGTGCTGGCCGAAACTCCGCCGTGGCAAGGGGGCGGAAACATGATTGTCGACGTCACCTTTGAGAAGACGACCTATCAGCCTCCTCCGGGACGATTCGAAGCGGGCACCGGCAATATCGCCGATGCGGTCGGACTTGGCGCGGCCATCGATTATCTGGATCACATCGGCATGCCCAATATTGCCCGCTACGAGCATGAGCTGTTGGTCTACGCGACTCAGGGCATGTTGCGGGTGCCGGGGCTACGCATGATCGGCACTGCCAAAGAGAAAGCGGGCGTGCTTTCGTTCGTGCTCGAAGGTTTTCGTACCGAAGAGGTGGGCGCCGCTCTCAACCGTGAGGGCATCGCGGTGCGCTCAGGCCACCACTGCGCTCAGCCTACGCTACGCAGGTTCGGGGTCGAGACCACGGTGCGTCCGTCGTTGGCTCTGTACAACAGCTTCGAGGATATCGATGCTTTGATCGCGGCGCTCTTCCGCCTGAAACGCCTGGGCGCATAACTTCGCTGCGGCGCTCCTCGCAGCTCTTACCCTCATCACCGCGCGGCAGGCCAAGACAGCGCGTCGTCGCACCTGCGGGAGCTAAGATCATTTCGTCTAGCCGCAGGCTCCGGTCAATCCGCCAGAGCTAAGCCATTCACAGCGAGGTTTGGCGTGATTATATCTTTTGTGGTATATTGCCTATGAAGTGGAGTGTCGAGACCCTCAACGAGATCGTAGATGCGGAAGTGGAAGCGTTGCCCGCAGACATGAGAGCGCGGCTTGCACATATCGCAAAGCTGATCGAGGAGATGGGCCTCGAACGAGTGGGCGAGCCGCACCTGAAACATCTGGATGGTCGTTTGTGGGAAATGCGCTTGACAGGGAGAAGCGGGATCTCGCGGGCGCTTTATGTCGCGGCAACAGGCCGTCGCGTCGTAATTGTGCGGGCTTTCATCAAAAAGACGCAGAAGACGTCGCGGCACGAAATAGAACTCGCTCTGGCACGCGCGAAGACAATACTCTGAGGAGCAAACGCGATGGCGCGCATTACCGAATTGCATAAGCGTTGGATGAAGGAGCCGAAGTATCGGAAGGCATACGAGACTCTTGAAGACGAATTCGCAGTAGCCAAAGCGGTCATTGCCGCCCGCAACCGGGCAGGCCTCACCCAAATCGAGCTGGCCCGGAAGATGGGAACGACCCAGCCAGTCGTCGCGAGGATGGAAGGCGGGCGCGTACAGCCGTCTCTGCAGACTCTTCAGCGCTTGGCCAAGGCAACCGGTTCCAAGCTCATGATTCGCTTTGAACCCTGCCATGCGGAGCGTTGAGCAGGGCTGCTGCAAATACAGGAAGTTGACCATCGTGGGTCCTGCTCAAAATCGGCGCCCCGTCCGGTCGGGCGTATCGCGGCGCGAACGCCTTCCCCATCGCATCCTGCGGTAAACTCATATCATGCCAGTCAGTTAAGACACGGGGCCCCGTAGCTCAGGTGGATAGAGCAGCAGTTTCCTAAACTGTTTGTCGGAAGTTCGAGTCTTCCCGGGGTCACCATTTATTCTGCCCAGGTTGAACCGGCGTGCGCGTCCGACCGGCGTTCGCCGTCTATCGAGGTGCAGGCCACCTCTCGTTCCGGGAGAAAAAGGATTTCCATGCCGGTTCGACCGCGGCGCGTGTGCGTCCTCCAATCTGGCTTTTATCTTTTACTGCTGTGGCTTTTTCTCCTATGCCGTTCGGCGCAAGCCGCCATTGTGCACGGAGTCGTCACTGATCCACTGGGCCTGCCCGTCATCCATGCCAGCGTTGTACTGGTGCAGAATGGGCAGATTCTGGCCCTGGCGCTCACCCGTACCGATGGCACTTACCAGATCAGCAGCAGCGCCAGCGGACGATTCTACGTCCTCATCTCTGCCACTCATTTCAAGCAAATTACCAGCCTCAGCTTCTATGCCGGGCCCGTAGACAGTCATGAGGAAAATGTGGTCCTCGAGGCGGAGAACCAAAAGCAGGAGATGGTCACCTCTGCTACCGGTACCCCTCTCCCTGAGGCGCAGGTGAGCGCGGCCATCAGTGCCCAACGCAATGGTGAGTTCCGCAATCGCATCGACCTGGTCGATCCGCTCCGTCAGATGCCGGGTGTTTTCGTGGTGCGCCAGGGCGAGTACGGCGCCCTGAGCTCGCTCTTCATTCGCGGCAGTAATGCGGATGCCAACCAGGTCAATCTGGATGGTGTTCCCATAGGAGATGTCGGGGGCGCTTTCGATTTCAGCAATTTGTCGACTGCCGGCATAGGAGAGTTCGAGGTTTATCGGGGACCCAACAGCGTGCTCTATGGGTCCGATGCTTCCGCCGGAGTCGTCAGCCTCAGCACGCCGCGGGGCAGCACTGGATTTCCGTCATTCTTCTACGAGGGGGATGCCGGCACGTTCACTAGTTTTCGCAACATGGCGCAGCTCGGAGGCACCCACAACAAGTTTGATTATTACGGTGGATTTGACGCCTTTCAGAGCGACAATTCCGTCAAGATGAATGAATTTCACGATGACACGGCGACCGCGAACCTGGGTTACGCACTCACTTCCGCAACCCAGCTTCGGGTTGTCGCGCGTAACAGCGATGCGGCGGTTGGCACTCCCGGCGCCTTCAACTTCTACGGCATTGCGAACGCCGGCAAGCAGTCGAACCAGGATATTTACCTCGGAGCGTCGCTCGAGAACCGGACGAGCGGCGGCTGGCACAACCTGGTGCGCTATGGCATGACGCGCAAGCGGGAGCAGGAGGTCAATTTTTATGCCGCGGGCATTCCGCTCACCACCACCACGGATGGAATCAACTCGACGAACTATTACGGTTACAATACCCTCATCCGGGGAGCCAACGGCGACTCTGTAGCCGGACAGGCAGTCCTGAATTTCCCCGGCATTTATCCCAATTCGGTGGAGCGGGTCAACAATCGCGACCAGGTCTACTTTCAGAGTGACTATCCCTTCACCCAGAACATTCTCGGCATGTTCACGTTTCGTTACCAGGACGAGCGTGGCGCGAAGAAGTCTGCGGCCTATGGGATCGACCAGACCCTGGATCGGCGCAACTACGACTACACGGCGCAAATTCAAGGAAACTACAAGTACCGGCTCTACTATTCACTCGGGGGAGGGGCAGAGAAGAACCAGCTCTTTGGGACGGTGGGCACTCCTCGCATCGGGTTGGCGTATTATCCGGTTCGTCCTGGCCACGGCTTGTTTCACGGCACCAAGATCCGCTTTAACTTCGCCAATGGCTACCAGGAGCCGTCGCTCGATGAGCAGTTCAGCAGCCTTTACAAGTTCCTGCTCACGCAGCAGGGAGGCGGGGAGTCAATTCAGCAGTTCCACGTTACGCCCATCGTTGCGGAGCAGTCGCGCACCTATGAGGGCGGGGTGGCGCAGAGCTTTCTCAGCGAGCGCGGCCTACTGCGGGTCAGCTACTTCCACAATCAGTACGGCAGGCAGATCGAGCCGGTGCCGGCCACGGAAGTGCCCGCGCTCTTGCCGCAATTGAGCCCCAGCCAACAGCAGCAACTGGAAAGCCTGCTGAGCAACGCCGGGGACCTCGACCTCAACTCGCAGGCCTTTCGCGCCCAAGGCATCGAAAGCGAAGCCGAATACACGGTGTTCAGCAATCTGTTTCTGCGCGCAGGCTATACCTATCTGGATGCAGTGGTGGAGCGGTCCTTTACCTCCGACGCGCTGGGACCCTCGTTTAACACCGGCCTGCCGGGCGAGCCGGCCCCGCCATTTTCCAACGTGCCCATCGGCGCGTTTGACCCGCTTCGTGGAGCGCGCCCGTTCCATCGGCCACCGCACACTGGTTATGCCGCGGTCAGCTACAACGGAGAACAATATTCGGTGGGCTTTACGGCCGCCGTTGCCACCCGCAGCGACGATTCCACGTTTCTGGCCGGCCGTGACTTTGCGGGAGGCAACTCGCTGCTCTTACCGAATCGCAATCTCGATTTTGGTTATACCAAGCTCGATCTCGGCGGAAGTTACCAGTTCCTCTCCTGGCTAGCCGCTTATGCCCAGCTCGACAATCTCACCAGCAACAAGAAAATTGCCCCGATCGGATATCCATCGCTGCCTTTTACTTTCCGTGTAGGTTTGCGCTTGGCCATAGGGCATGCGGGGAACAAATAGCGGTCCAAACGACCTTGCGCTGATATTGGCGGGCGAAATCTCACGAGACTAGGGAATCAAGGTGCCGGGTTAGCCTTGAGCAATGAAAATTTCTGGTCGGCCCGAGTTCGGATTTCCTGCGGGGACCTGATATTCCTTCTAGAATCCGTGGCGTTCTCCAGTGATTAAAGCGGCTTGGACGCGACCGTTCTTTTCGTCGTCCAAAGGCGCGATGAATAGGCGTTGTCGAAGGCCGACGTCGCAAGATCGGACTGAACGCGAGTGTCGATGGGTTGCGGGCAGTTTTGGTCAAGCCATGAGTAGAGCTCTTCCAGCTCCTGCGGCTTTAGCGCGCTTATGGCGCGTTCGATTTCTTGCACCGTGCTCAAACGCATTGTGGACCTCTCCGCTCTATTTTAGCCTTACATCCCAACTAGCCGGGCAGGTTGCGAGAAAGAGCACGGCATTACAGGCTGCGGAAAAACCCGAATTCTTTGAAGGGGACGGCCTTCAGGCCGTCCGTAAGTGATTGCAAATCTGTCCGGCTTTAGCCCCTGAGGGAGCGGCTTTCGCTTCCTATTCGACCTTTCTCCGCAGCCTGTGAAGCCGTGCCCTTCGTCCTGCAATTATCTCTGCCTTTAAGGCCTACGGACGAATGATGCGGAGACCGAGATATTTTTCGAATGGCTCGAAGTCGCTATCCCGATGGAGAAGGGAATGACCTTCGATCAGACAAAAGGTTGCGATCAGGCAATCGATGGTCTTCCGAACCGTACAACCACGTGATCGGAGCAATCGGTAGTTCTTCGCAGACGCGACCGCCAAATCCTCGCCTCCGGTGGTGAACACCTCGAACGTCGACAACTCGCGCCGCACACGAGCGAACTCCGAATCTCCCCGGATCCCTTGCAAGACTTCGCACAGAATGAGATCGGTCAACCCAAAGCGCTGCTGATCGATCTCCCGATCAAGCCACTCTGTTTGCGGGTTGGCGATTCCTCCGAGGTAATCGATCCAGACCGTCGTGTCTACAATCGTCATGCCGACAACCTAGTTTCGAATCCGGTCCTGGCGAGACTGGTTCAGATCTCCGTGCCAGCGCACCTTGCCGCGAAGTTGTCGGATGCCTGTTTGCGCGTGGGTTTGCACCAGCAGCCGCAGCCCGGCCTCGACCACTGCCTTCTTGGTGCGCGCACCCGTGCTGCGCATCGCCTGCTGTACCAGTTGGTCATCGATTTCGATATTAGTTCGCATTAAAACCCCTGATGTGTAAGAATCTCACATTTATGTGTATAGGTTCAAGCGTGTCGATCAGGGCTTGATTCGAGAGAGCAAACAAAGAGGCCACCCTTGCGGGTGGCCTCTTTGGGAACTGCGTATTGCCTAGTACATGTCGCCCATACCGCCGCCGCCGTGACCACCACCCGGAGCAGGATTCTTCGGCTCGGGAATATCGGCCACCATCGCTTCGGTCGTCAGCATAAGCGCAGCGATCGAGGCTGCATTCTGCAGAGCGGTGCGAGCCACCTTGGTGGGATCGATGACGCCGGCCTGGACCAGGTCCTCGTATTGGTTGGTCGCAGCGTTGTAGCCAAAATGAGGATTGCTGTTGTCGCTGATCTTGCCCACGATCACAGCACCTTCCTCACCGGCATTGCCTACGATCTGGCGAAGAGGCTCTTCCAGGGCACGACGGACGATCGTGGCGCCGATCTTCTCGTCACCCTCGAGCTTCTTGATCAGCTCATCGACGTCCTTGGCGGAGCGCAACAGAGCTACACCACCACCCGGGACAATGCCTTCCTCAACTGCCGCACGGGTAGCGTGCATGGCATCCTCAACCCGAGCCTTCTTCTCCTTCATCTCGGTTTCGGTCGCGGCGCCTACCTTGATGACGGCCACGCCGCCAACCAACTTGGCGAGGCGCTCTTGCAGCTTCTCGCGGTCGTAGTCGGAAGTCGTCTTCTCCACCTGGTTGCGGATTTCCTTCACCCGGCCTTCGATGGCCTTGGAGTCGCCGCGGCCTTCAACGATGGTGGTGTTGTCCTTGTCAATGGTCACGCGCTTCGCCCGGCCAAGATCTTCGATCTTGACGTTCTCGAGTTTGATCCCGAGGTCTTCGGTAATTGCGTTGCCACCCGTCAGCTTGGCGATGTCTTCCAGCATTGCCTTGCGGCGATCGCCGAACCCAGGAGCCTTCACTGCCGCTACGTTCAGCGTGCCACGCAGCTTGTTCACCACCAGGGTCGCCAGCGCCTCGCCGTCAACATCCTCAGCAATGATGACCAGCGGTTTGCCGTTGCGGGCAACCTGCTCCAGCAGAGGCAGAAGATCCTTCATCGAGCTGATCTTCTTCTCGTGAATCAGGATGTACGGCTCTTCGAGCGATACTTCCATGCGATCCGGATCGGTCACGAAGTAGGGGCTCAGGTAGCCGCGGTCGAACTGCATGCCTTCGACCACTTCCAGTTGGGTTTCCAGAGTCTTCGACTCCTCAACTGTGATCACGCCGTCCTTGCCGACCTTCTTCATGGCCTCGGCAATGATGTTGCCGATGGTGGAATCGCTGTTGGCCGAAATGGTGCCGACCTGGGCAATCATTTCGCCGGTCACCGGCTTGGAAAACTTCGCCAATGCTCCACCGATCACCGTGCCGTGCTCGTCGCGCTTGCCGACAACCGCCTCAACCGCCTTGTCGATGCCGCGCTTCAGAGCCATCGGATTAGCGCCGGCAGCCACAGTCTTGACCCCCTCGCGATAAATCGCCTGGGCCAGAACCGTTGCCGTCGTGGTGCCGTCCCCCGCTACGTCCGACGTCTTCGAAGCCACTTCGCGAACCATTTGCGCGCCCATGTTTTCGAGCGAGTCTTTTAATTCGATTTCCTTAGCGACCGTCACGCCGTCCTTGGTGATGGTGGGGGAACCGAACTTCTTTTCGATGACCACATTGCGGCCCTTGGGCCCAAGCGTCACCTTAACCGCGTCCGCGAGCGTGTTCACGCCGCGCAGAATTGCCTGACGCGAATCTTCTCCGTGCAGAATTTGCTTTGCCATTCCTGTTTCTCCTTAACAATGTGCGCCGCCTCAAAGGCAGCAAAAAAGCGCATCCGGTGTAACCGTGATGCGCCTATTTCTTCTTCAGAATGCCGAGAACCTCTTCCTCACGCATAATGAGGAATTCCTCGCCATCGATTTTGATCTCAGTCCCTGAGTATTTGCCAAACAGAATGCTGTCGCCGGCTTTGACGTCGAGCGGGAATACTTTGCCCTCGTCATTCGACTTGCCCTTGCCAACGGAAATCACTTCACCCTCCTGGGGCTTTTCCTTGGCGGTGTCAGGGATGATGATGCCACCCCGGATTGATTCGCCCTCTTCGACGCGGCGCACCAGTATGCGGTCGTGAAGCGGTGTAAAGCTGGTAGCTACGGATGCTGTTGCAGTTGGCATTGCGTTACTTCTCCTTGCACGAGGGTTACCTCGCGGCTGATTACCAGTCAAGTTGAGGTTGATTTGAGAGCGAAACGGTCAGATCCGTAGGGAAGCGATTAGCACTCTCGCTCTTCAATTGCTAAGATAATCACCCGAGGTCCTCTTGTCAAGGCGTCAAAACCAAAATGTGAGTGAAAGTGGCTCAAATATTGCGTCTGTGTGAACCCCTGCCAGCTCATATCGAAATCATCTATACTTCCTGCCATGGGTATCCGGTTTTGCCTCAGAATTTCGACTGCGGTGCTGTTGTTTGCGGGTTTTCCCTTGCTTTGTGCCGGGGCCAATCAGAAAGGCCGCAAATATACCCCCCGCCGGCCACCGCCACCATCAAAGTCACGGTGCTGCGAGCGACCAATGGTAAGCCCATTCCCAACGCCGCAGTTGTCTTTCATCCCATGGAGGGTGATCGGGACAAGGGCGCGCTTGAGCTCAAGAGCGACGAAGATGGCAAGGTTACGATTGAAGTCATCCCCATTGGAGACACGGTGCGTTTGCAGGTGATCGCCGACGGCTGGAAGACATACGGCGAAGACTACAAGATCGACACCGACAGCAAAGACATCGTCGTCAAGATGAAGAGGCCGGGCGAGCAATATTCGCTTTATGGTGATAGTCACACAGCCCCCAATACCACCACGCCTAAAGGCGAATCGAACAGCGCCAAACCTTCTCCCCAGACGCCGTTGCCGCAATAGATTGGAAAACCTACATCCAAAAACAGCGCTGGTGACCGGCGCCGCCAAGCGGATCGGGAGGAGCCTTGGCTTGAGTCTGGCCGCCGCCGGCGCGGATGTTGCCATCACCTACCGAGGTTCTGCCGCTGAAGCGCAGGCCACCGTGGAAGAACTCCAAAAGCTCAAAGTGCGGGCCACGGCTGTCCAATGCGACGTGCGCAACCTGGAAAGCGTTACCGCTGCGGTTGCAGCAGTGGTAGAGGAATTCGGCCGGCTCGATATCCTGGTCAACAATGCAGGCACCTTTGAGACCGCGGTGCTGCAATCGATCACGCTGGCTCAGTGGGACAACATGTTCGAGACCAATACACGCGGCCCGTTCCTCATGGCCCAGGCGGCCTACCCTCACTTGCATAAAAACAGGGGACGGATCATCAACATTGGTTCTTTGGGCGGCATGCATCCCTGGCCCACGCATGCCCACTACTGCACCTCGAAGGCCGCCCTTCACATGCTTACCCAAACGATGGCCAAGGCCTTTGCACCGGAGATCAGCGTCAACTGCGTAGCGCCCGGCATGATCGTGAATGGAGAGGTCGACCCCAACTACGAGCATTTTGCCGACAAGACGCCGATGCAGCGAAATGGAACTCCCAACGACGTTGCCGAGGCGGTTCTATTCTTCGCCCGCGGCCCTCACTTTATCACCGGGCAGATCCTGGGTGTCGATGGTGGTTTAGGGCTGTAAAAAAACCGCAGAGTTCTCTACGGCTCAATAGAAAAATGAGTGCCGAAGCGACGGCTTTCGACGGTTCTATGCTGACGTTTGCTTGGAAGCACAACGGTGCCGAGAGTGTAGACGATGGCCGGTGGAAATAACGGAACCAGTCCCGATAGGGACGGCGACAGTAGCCCAGCACGCAGTGCTGGGCAGCCTCTCTGGCTGAACTTAGCCCATGACGGCTGGAGCCGTGCCCTTCGTTGAGTGCGGTCGTCCCACTACCAGCCGAACATTTTATTGAGTAGCCCCGAGGAATGCTTAGGGTCCAATTCGGGATGGAGTCCTTCGGGTTCCGGCTGAGGGGGTAGGGTCTCGCCGAAATAGGCAGCGCGTGGATTGTGCTTGCACAGCCGGTCCGCGGTCTCGACGCCGTATTTGTCGGCTACGAACTCGTAGGCGTCGCGCAGCATAGGCGGGCGAGAGGTAAGGTCATGGGCATCGGTAGCGATAAAGTTCACCCAATTGCGGCGCAGCAATTCGTGCGAGACCCGCTGCGCAATCTTGCCAAAGCGGCCAGTGAGGGACGCCGCGGTGATTTGTATATAGCAGCCGGCGCGCAGCCAGTCCGCCATCCGTTCCGGATGCCGTGCCAAAATGGGGTTGCGTTCTGGATGCGTAATGATCGAGGTCAGCCCGGCCATTCCCAGACGAAAGAAAATCTCCCTCATATTCTGGGAAATAGAGTGATCCGGGAACTCCACTAACAAGTATTGTTTCCCATTGATGGAGTACTTAGCTGGGTTGGCAACGGCATCCTCGATGTTGTCGAACATGAGGTGGAAGTCACACCCCATGGCAAGCGAGATGCGGTTGCCCAGTCGCTGGCGCACCATCTCCAGCCGTTCAAGATTCAATTCGGGGTCAAACTTGAAATGCTCGCTCGAATGCGGGGTGCAGACGATGTGCGTCACCCCGTTCTGCAATGACATTTCAGCCATGGCCACAGAAATTTCGATGTCGCTCGGCCCATCGTCCAGCCCAAACAACAAATGGTGGTGTATATCGATCATGAAGTCCTGACTTACCTGGTCATCGCTCCGACCAGCGACGCAAAGAGCAGCAATCCGTCCGACGAGCCTAATATCGCCTCGCTCGACCGGTCCGGGTGGGGCATCATTCCCAGCACATTGTGACCTTCGCTAAACACCCCGGCAATGCAACTAATGGAGCCATTGGGGTTGGCGGCGGAGGTAACCTGTCCTGTCTCGGTACAATAACGAAAGGCAATCCGGTCGCCGCGCTCCAGTTCAGCAAGCGTGGCGGTATCGCAGAAATAATTGCCCTCCATATGCCCAATTGGAATCTTCAACACCTGACCCGGTGTAAGCGCCTGGGTGAATGGGCTGTTGGCAGTCTCGGTTCGCACAAAGACCTGTTTGCATATGTAGCGCAGCCCGGCATTTCGAAGCAAGGCTCCCGGCAACATGCCGCTCTCGCACAGAATCTGGAAACCGTTACAGATGCCCAACACCAGGCCACCAGCCGCCGCAAACTTCTTTACCGACTGCATGACCGGGGAGAACCGGGCGATCGCCCCAGTTCTGAGATAGTCTCCGTAGGCAAATCCACCGGGGACCACGATGGCGTCGCAGTTCTCCAGATTCTCCGACTCGTGCCACAGAAAAGTCACCGGCTGCTCCGCGATCTCTCGTACAACGTGAAACGCATCGTGGTCGCAATTGGAGCCAGGGAAGACCAGCACACCGAATTTCATATTACATAGGCTAGCAGTTTTGCTTCTTTGAGGGAGTGCCTGCGGGGCTACCAGTCATCTGCGCCTGGCAGATAAGCTTGGCTGGCTTGGATTCGGCCCATTTGCTGGAGTATTGTCAGCAAATGGGAAATCCCGTGCCAGAGGACCCCATTCCCGAAGATCTCCCGGCCCTGGAGCCGGCCGCGCCACCGTCCAGATTGCCGCAGATCCCTGCACCCAGACAGACTCCAGGTCAATTAGCTTCCAGAAGTGCAGTTCACCTGCGGACTGCCGGTTCTGCTCTGGTCAACTGGTGGCGAGCGGTCACCATCGAAGGGCTGTGCGTCGCCGTCCTATGGCTGATCGGGCTTCTATTACTCCACGTGCCCCTGGCCCCAGTCTGGGCGTTGGTCGCCGGGCTGATGACCCTGGTCCCCAACTTCGGCGGGGTGATCGCGCTTTTGGGTCCTGCTTTCTCCATCCTGGTCAGCCAACCCAGCATGTACCGTCTGTGTTTCCTGCTCGGGCTGTATGCGGTGATTGTGGTGATCGATCAATTGATGCTGCAACCCCTGATCATGAAGCGAGTGACCCGCGTGCCCATTTGGGCTTCGATCCTGGCGCCCATCGTGCTCGGGATCGTTATTCCGTTCTGGGGAATTTTGCTCGCGCCCCCTTTGCTCGCCGTCGTTTATGCGTTCCGCCGGCCTCGTCCCCTGTCCCGCATTTCCCGTCAAGATCCGTGACTTTGATCGACATTGTGCGGTTTTCTTAAGCAAAACCGCACCCGCGGGCCTCGCCGGCATCCCGAGGTGGGAAATCCGGGTGTCGTAGAAAGCCCCCACACGTAAGTGCTATACTCGCCTTTCGCCGCGAGAGTTACGGCCAAATCAGCAGGCAGTAGAGGTACCCATGTCCGGCCATTCCAAATGGGCCACAATCAAGCACAAAAAGGGCGCACTCGACGCCAAACGCGGCAAGATCTTTACCCGTCTGATCCGGGAAATCACCATGGCTGCCCGCCAGGGTGGGGGGATCCAGATGCGAATCCCCGCTTGCGGGGCGCGGTCGCCGCAGCCAAAGCCGAGAACATGCCGGCCGACAATATCAAACGAGCAATCCAGCGGGGCACCGGCGAATTACCCGGTTCCATCTATGAGGAGATCTCGTTCGAGGGTTATGGTCCCGGGGGCGTGGCTTTGATCGTCGAAGTCACCACCGATAATCGCAACCGCACCGTCAGTGAGGTTCGCCATGCCTTCTCAAAAAACGGAGGCAACCTGGGTGAACCCAACTCAGTCCGCTTCATGTTTGCCAAGAAAGGTCTGATCGCCATTCCCAAGGCGGCCGCTGATGAAGACAAGTTAATGAATATCGTTCTTGACGCGGGCGGGGACGACCTGAACGACGAAGGTGAAAACTGGGAAATCCTCACCGACCCTTCTGCATTCGAAGCAGTGGCGAATGCGGTCAAGGCGGCCAAGCTCGAAACCTCAGTCTCTGAGATCACGATGATTGCGTCCACCTACACCAAGCTGGAGGGCACGGTCGCCGGTCAGATGATCCGGCTGCTCGAAGCCCTGGAGGACCTGGACGACGTGCAGAACGTCTACTCGAATTTCGATCTGGACGCCACTCAATACGAAGAAGTCGCTGGCTAAGTCGCCCGATCGCGTCAGGCCTTTGTCTCATCCCTCAATTGCCAAGATCTGTCCTTGCCCCAAGATCTGTCCTTGCCCCAAGCTCTGTTGCCAAAGCTCAGGGCGTTCACCACTCGCTGCTTGTTCGCGAGTTGTGGAATTCCATAAAGCTTACCGTGTCTGCCCATCGGGCCCGAGAACCGCGGGTGTACGCCTTCTCGATGCCAGGTGGAAAGAAGGGAAGGTGAGTATCACATTTCAAAAAGCTCGCATCGCTGCCGGAGTCATCCTTGTTCTCGCGCTGGGACTTCTCTCCCCGGCAGCCATCGCTCAGGCTCCCACGGCAGCGACGAATAGCAATGATGATTCCCGGCCAAGCAGTGGTCTGTTGGCCGGTCAACCTTGGGAATATGGACCGTTCGTCAACGGGGGGCTCGGCACCGGCAACCGTGCCGACTATAAGTTTCTCTGGGCCGGCCTGCATGCGGGCAAAGTCCTCACTGGCCCTTTGGGTAAGGGGATGCTGCGCGGCCAGTTCGAACTCGCGGCGGAGTTGATTCCTTTCTGGCAGGCCTACACGCCAAAGTATCTCCGCGCCAACTGCTACCAGCAGCCAGGTGGCCCGCTCACTTGCAGCAACTTGTTTCCCACCGGGGGCACCTACACCGGTGTCAGCATCACTCCGGCTATCCTGCGTTGGAACCTGGTGAGCGGCCACCGCTTCCTGCCCTGGATACAGGGTGCGGGTGGCCTCATCTGGACGAATCACAAATTCCCTCCGGTAGGACCGTATCCGTTGCCGCGGCATTTGGGCACCAGCGTTTTTAATTACACCCCGCAGTTTGGGATAGGCGTACATTATTTCGTCAGGCCACGGCAGTCGATCTCACTCTCCGCCAATGCCGTTCATATCTCGAACGCCAGCATGGGTGATGCGAATCCCGGCGTGAATGCGAGTGTGCAGTTTTCCATCGGCTATACGTGGTGGAAGTGACCCCTATGCAAGAAATCGTCATCGAGTGCGTGCCTAACTTTTCCGAAGGCAACGACTGCAACAAAGTGCATGCCATCGTGGACGCCATGCGCGTGGACGGTGTTTCCTTACTGGATTGGTCGCTCGACGGCGACCACAATCGTTCCGTGGTGACGATCGCCGGCTCTCCGTTGGCGGTTGTGGAAGCGGCGGTTCGCGCCGCGGGCAGGGCCGCGGAGCTCATCGATTTAACCGCGCAGCGGGGAGTTCATCCCCGCATTGGCGCCACCGACGTCATTCCCTTCGTTCCCGTCTCCGGCATCTCGCTGGCCCAGTGCGCTATCCTCGCGCGTCAGGCCGGGCTTGAAATCTGGAGCCGCTTCAATATCCCCATCTACTTCTACGAGGCGGCCGCGTCCCGTCCCGATCGTGCTCTGCTGGAGCAGGTCCGTCAGGGACAATTTGAAGGTTTGCGCGAGCTGGTGTTGCGGGATGCGGCACGTCGTCCCGATTTGGGAGGCCCGGAACTACACCCGACTGCCGGCGCCAGCGCCGTCGGAGCACGCAAGTTTCTCATCGCCTACAACCTCTATCTGGACCGGCCTGACGTCAGCGCAGCACGGGCGATTGCCCGGGCCCTGCGAGCCTCAAGTGGTGGTCTTGATGGGGTTAAGGCCATGGGCGTGCTGGTCCATGGACGGGCCCAGGTTTCGCTTAACATCACCGATTTCCGCATCGCCCCGGTAGGCCGGGTGTTCGCCGCCGTGAATCGCCTGGCCGCGACCCATGGCACCAAGGTTGTAGACGGCGAACTCATCGGTCTACTTCCGGAAGATGCCTTTGAGCGTGATAGTGAGTGGGTGCGTCTAATTAGAGGATTCAAGCCGGAGGAGAGGATCCTCGAACGACGCTTGAAGCAGCCGCTGGAATGGCCGAACTCCAGCCAGGCATATAAGGCATAAGATGGAGTAGCTGGGTTAGACACTGCTACATCTTTGAATGTAGTCCCCCCAGGGAAGGAATGACCCATTGAAGCAAGTCACGAAGAAAATGCAAACGAGCACCCTCGCCGGGCTCGCACTTGCGCTGGCTTTACCCGCTACTGCCGCTCAGCTCGGGCAAGACGCGCGCGCCGCTATTCCCAAAGATGTTCAGCAACTGATTGTCGTCGACTATCACGCCATGCAGAACTCGCAAGCGGCCATGGATCTCAAGGCCCGTGTGCTGCCTCCGGAGCTCAAGCAACTTGAGCAGGCTCTCCGTACCTCTGGTCTCGACGAGAACCACGACATTGAAGAGCTGGCGTTTGCTTCGTTTCGCCATGGCGGCGAAACCCGCATTGTAGGCCTGGCGCAGGGCCAGTTTTCGCTCGACGACATCATGGCCAACTTCAAGAAGCGCAAGGTAAAGCCCATTGTTTATCGCGACAATCGCGTATACCCCATGGGCCAGTCCGGCATGCAGGTGGTCTTCTTGAATCCCACCACGATGGTCTTTGGACAGACCGAGGCGCTCAAGTCGGCACTCGATGCGCGCGACGGCCTGCAGCCTAGCTTTCTCAACAACAGTGCCATGCTGAGCCAGATGCAATCCGTCGATACCGACGCCGTGTGGAGTGTCCTCGATCAGGAGGGAACCCAAACCATGATGCGCTCGGTGCTGGGAGACGCTTCGCAGCTGACCGACTATGACACCGTGAAGAAGAGGCTGCTGAGTTCCCGGTACTCGATGAACTTCGACAACGGAGTTAGGTTTTCGCTCGATGTCATCACGCCGGACACGATTTCCGCTGCAACCATGGCGTCCTTGCTGAATGCCGCTGCTCTCTACAAGAAAGTGAGTGGTACTCCTTCGGAGAAGCAGGCCATCGACAACACCACTATCAACTCGAGCGGTGGCACTCTGGACGTGCGCTTTGCTTCCTCTGACAGCCAGTTTTCGAGTCTGCTGCAGTCGACCCTGTTTCAGTCTGTCGTCCGGTAGTCTATTTCGGATTGGTGAGCTTGGGGGTCCAGGTCACTGCGCCGTGGGCGTCGATATTGACCAGAAGCGACCCCTGATCACCCTGTTCTACCTTCGGCCCTTGAGCCGTGCGGGTTTTTCCCGACCCGTCTTCGTATTGGAGCGAGACTGGACCGGATCCCTGAATCTTGAAGCGGTAATCATATTTGGCGCCCGTCGACAGGACGTTCGTGCCGAAGCTGGCACTCGGATAGTCGAACTCCATCACGCGCATTGCCGGCCCCTGATTCACAATAGTGACCGCGACCAGGCGCGAGCGGCATCCAGCCATCACGCACAGTGCTAACAACAAGAAGCCAGTAGGTACGCGAAACGGAATATGCAATCGAGCCTCGTTCGGGTTCACAGACGGCCGAAAACTCTCTGTAGCAAGGGCACGGCTTACTCGTGCCGCAAATGGATAATCTACCAACGGCCTTAGAAGCTGCGGTACGGCTTTCAGTTCATGTACGACGTACCGCAGGGGCTTCTAAAAGCGGGTGTTTGAGTACCCAATTCCCAACCCTCGTCCCGCAGGGACGTCTGAGCATCAGGACGTTAGTCCTGGGTCTGGAGTTTCTACATTTCAGAGCTGCGAGTTGGGCGGCAGAAGACATTTTGCCGTACTTGGATCAACGAACAGCTTAGGTTAAACCGTGCCAGCCCCGGACTTTTAGTCCGGGGGAGCGGGTTTTCAAACCCGCGTGAACGCTCCGGTATATAAATTCAGGGCTTTAGCCCTGGTGGCGGGGCGTCCAATTCCATTCCAAGCGACGCCGATGACCAGGCAAAAAGCTCTGGTCTCTCGCTCAAGCCCGCTCTGACCGGATTCTCCCAAATGTATGTGTGGTGGTGTTTGTAATCCTCTGCGTCGCGAATGCGGTGATTCACGAAACTTGCTTGCCATATTTCAAAAGCAATATGAATCTCCCGTTTGGCGCGATAGGAGAAACCGCCCTTGATGAATTGCAGCGCCTTTTCCAGCGGGATTTCCTCTGCAGGTGTCAGCAGCAGATGGAAGTGATTCGGCATGATCACAAATTCATGCAGCAGAAAGCGGCTCTTTCGACGATTCTCCACCAGAAGCTGAGCCATGCGATCGGATTGGAGAACCGCGCGGCGTCCGGCTGTGGTCGAGGTCACGAAGAACGTACGCGCGGATTGGGCAGCTTCGGGCATTCTCACCAGGGCTAAAAGCCCGGTCGTTGGAAGATAAAGCGTTCTCGCGGGTTTGAAAACCCGCTTTCCCGGACTGAAGCCGTGCCCTTCCTCCGTGAAAGAAACCTTCCGCAGCCTGACATCCATCGCATTCACAGCAAGTTCTTCCGTTCCAGAATACGCGCAGTCAGCACTACGCCGGTTTCGTTATTGT
The DNA here is from genome assembly GCA_963717225.1 of uncultured Acidobacteriaceae bacterium. Taxonomy (GTDB): domain Bacteria; phylum Acidobacteriota; class Terriglobia; order Terriglobales; family Acidobacteriaceae; genus PALSA-350. The sequence continues at coordinate 156,542 of CAVQWB010000031.1, forward strand.
GCAGCGTGAGCGGGAACGCCAGTACATTCCACACCCACTCTTCACCCTTCCGCGGCAGGTTCAACAAACCACGATAGGTGCGATCGATGTAGGTTTCTCTCTTCTCCGCCACGGTGCGCAGAATCTCTTTCCAGTCCGCCGCCAGATCGGGCATCTCGACGAAGATGTTTTTCCCCGGAAACCAGTCCCGCGGCCGTTCCAGCAAACGCGCACAGGACTCGTTCACATACATCCACTCGCCATCGGCATCCAGGATTTCCAACACCACGTCCTCTCCGATAGCCATGCTGATGCGCGAGTAAAAGAAGTCGCGCGCATCGACCACCACCGGTTTCCCGCGGTGCTTGGCTTCAAAAGAACGCAAGGCGGTGATTAGATCGTCGACCGAGCTGTAACCCTTCAGCAGGTGCATGTCTTCCACCCCGCCAAAGCGTCGCTCCAGGGTGGCGGAGAGGATAATAATTGGCACTTCCGGCCGTCGCCCGCGAAGTACAGACGCCACCTCCGTACCGAACTGCCCAGCCCCCAGATGGTAGTCGAGAACGGCAATATCGATCGTGTTGAGTAACTTCTCCGCTTCGCCGACGGTGCTCGCGGTGTCCGTCAGATAACCATGTTTGCGAAGGATTGCCGCTCGCAGGAGCAGATTCTCTGGATCATCGTCAAGGAGCAACACGCGGATAGGATTCTCGACCAGGTGCAAAATCTTCCCTTCCCGATTGGCCGATAGGTTCATTTCTGCCGGCGAGAGACCCAGATAAGATGCGGCCTTGAGGAAACCAGCTGCCAAGCCCACAAGATTATATTCGATAGATACTTACGTCTTCTTGTGCATCTGCTTGACGAGCTCTGGCAAACGGCTGAATGCGGCCACGCTGCGCAGCCAGCGACGATGTTCAAACGCCGGTGATCCGCTGATCATACTACCCGCTGGTACATCCCCCGGAACCCCGGATTGCGCGGTTACCACCACACCGTCACCGATGAAACTATGGCCCACGACCCCAACCTGTCCGGCAAGCACAACGTTCTTTCCTACCCCGGAGGAGCCGGCCAGCCCTACCTGCGCGCAAAGAAGAGTATTCTCGCCCACGATCGATCCATGGCCAACCTGCACCAGGTTGTCGATCTTCACCCCACTGGCTATTTCCGTGTTACCGACGCTCGCCCGATCGATGCAGGAGTTTGCCTGTACCTCCACCCGATCCCCGAGAAACGCCGCGCCGCTTTGTGTAATTTTATGCCATTTGCCGCTATCTTCCTTGGCGAATCCGAATCCGTCTGAGCCCACCACGGCGCCATTTTGCAGAATGACGCCATCGCCCAGGCGACAGCCTTCGCGCACAACGGCATGGGCGTGGGCGAAGCAATCCTTTCCCAAGCGCGCCTGCGGGTAGATAACCACATGTGGCAAGAGCGTCGTATTCCGGCCGATGACCACTTCCGCTCCTATCACCACGTAGGCTCCAATATGCACCCCCTCGGCAATGGTGGCGCTGGGATCGATCACCGCGGTGGGATGAATCCCAGGCGGATAGTGCGGGGCAGGGTGAAACACATCGATAGCCCGGGCGAAGGCCAGGTAGGGGTTCGGTGTCCGCAGGGTGGCCGCCGGGATAGGCTCAAAGTCCTCGGTCACCAGAACCGCACCCGCCTTGGTAGTGCGGGCAAAAGGAGTGTATTTCGGGTTGGCCACAAAGGTGAGCTGGCCGGGACCAGCCTTTTCGATCCCCTCGACCCCGGTGATCTCCTGTTCCTCGTCGCCATGGCAGGTGGCGCCAAGTACGCGGGCGAGTTCGGCAAGCTTCATGCTGGGGATTGTACCGGACTCGCGATCACGAATTCTGCTGTTTGAACAAGCTCTCCTGGACCACTTCGGCCGGCCCTCGCCGGGAACCCGTCTTGATCACGGCGAGTATATCCAGCTCCGCCACCGCCTGCCGGGGCAGGAAAATCCGCTGCGTATTGGAACGAGTATCGGGCGGAATGAGGAACAACCCCTCCCCCTCGAGCAAGGTCACATCGTTCTGTGCCAGACCCTCAATCAGGTCGTTATCTTTCAGCCGCGCTCGAACCCACAGGCCTTGGCTGCGGGGTCGAGTGACAAAGGTTTTACGCAGCAAACGCTCCGGCTGACTGACGTCCCCGGACTGAAAGTCGCGCACAAAGCAGATCCATTTCACTTCCGCCATGTGCACCGAGACCAGCTTGCCCGCCAGATCGAGGATTTCCGCCTGCTCATTTGCCACGAAGGCCGACGGGGGAAGGTAACCAGATAGCCAATCCCTGCTCAACTTTCGTACTATGACCTTCTTCCGGCTGACAGGCATGGAAAAATCACCACCGGCTGGATTGTCGCATGTGATCTCCTCCGAGCGCACCGGGAATCGTGCAACCGAGGGCAGCGGAAACAGTGCAAGCCTGTAGCCAAGCGCGTCTTCAGTATGCTAAGTTAGGTATTCGTTTCCAGCGCGAGTTTGCCGCTAAGGTGTTCACATGGCGAATGTTAGCCACAATTTCGTGAGCGGGTGGAGCTGAACGTAAGGCATGCCCGACTATATTTATCTTCTCAAAAACCGTCTCTCAATCCATCAGCGGAATGCCCTCGACCACATTCGCCAGGCAGCGCGCGAAGCCGGGATGACCGTCTTCCTGGTGGGCGGAGCGGTCCGTGATCTCACCAGCGGCTCTCCTGTGTTCGATCTTGACGTTACGGTTCAGGGAAATGCCCTTAAGTTAAAGAAAACGCTGGAGAAGATGGGAGGAAAGCTGTGGGGTGAACACGAGCCTTCGCGAACCCTGTTCTTCCGTTTCCCGGTCGGCGTGACGGTGGAGATTTCCAGCGCCCGCCGCGAAGAATACCCCAAGCCGGGTAAACCCGTGTACCACTGGGACACGATTCTTGAGGACCTGCGCCGCCGCGACTTCACGGCCAACGCCATGGCCCTGTCACTTAACGAGCATTCTTACGGCTTGCTCATGGACCCGCTGAACGGGGTTGCGGACATCGAAGCCCGGCAGCTGCGGTTGGTCAGCAATTACGGTTTCATCGAGGATCCCGCCCGCCTTCTCCGGGCTACGCGTTTGGTCGCGCGTTTGGGGTGGGAGCTGGACGAGCGCACCCAGACACGATTCCAGAACGCCAAGGAAGAAAAAGCCATCGAGGCTCTCTCAGCCTACAACCGGGGCTATGAACTGGAAGAAATCGGCCACGAGGAAGACGGATTGCGCGTGCTTGCCGCCATGGAAGCGGAAGGGTGGATGCACTCTCTATTTCCTGCCTGGACCACGGCGTCGGCCGATGCCGCGGCCCTGGAGGAAATGCGTAAGCTGGTGACCCAGTTGCAGATGCAGGGTGTGAGCCCGGACATTTCTGCAGCCTCAATGCACTACCTCACAGCCAAACTCTCAGCTAAAGATTTGTCCTCCCTCAAGTCGATGTTTGTTCGCCCAGGCTTCGTCGAGGAATGGAATCACCTCGACCACGCCGCCAAAGAGTTCAACAAGCAACTCACCGGCAAAGAGGCAGCGACGCCGTCGGCCACCTGGAAACTGTTTACCTCGGCCGATCCGCAAGCCGTTTTATGGCTGGGATTGACCTCCAAGGTCCCAGCGGTTCAGGCGAAATACAAGAATTTCTTCACCGTTTGGCCGGAAGCACGGCAGAAGATTCCACACGCCCTGCTGCAGGAACTGCGGATTACGCCGGAAGTGCCGGGCTATGACGAGATGATTTCCCGGCTTTTCCTGGGCGTCATCGACGGCCACCTGGAGACTGAAGAGCAACTTCGTGCCTTCCTCGAACCCTATTCACCCCCGGCTCCTCCGCCGCCGGTGACGGTACGCCGCACCCGAGGCTCCAGGAAAACTGCGGAAGCAAAAAACAAGATCCCGCTCGAGGCCGCATTCGATGGCGATGCTTTGGACCTGGACGAGGAGGAGGCAGGCGAGGAAGTGGTCGAGGACTCGGAAGAAGACGAGGGTGAACCCCCGGTAAGCCTTCCGCCGGTGGCGAAAAAAAGCGCCTCGGCAACCCAGAAATCTCTCCCGGAAACCACGCCAGTCCCCGCGGCGGCGAAGTCATCCACCTCAGTCAAGACCGAGGCGCCTGCGGCGAAAGCGAGCCCAGCAGTGGCAAAGGCGGCGCCCGGTCCCACGCTTCATGTCGTTGCGCCAGGCAAACAGGCCAAGGTGCACGTCATGGCGAAGCCGGCTAAACCGTCGCCTCCCGCGCCGGCCCGTGCTGCTGTCAGCCACCCTCCCAGTCATCCTCACGGTCATACTCATAGTTCGGTGCACAAGAAGGCAACGCCCATGAAGGCGGCTCCGGCAAAGGCGGCGGTAGCCAAACCGGTTCCGGCCAAGTCAGTCCCACATAAAGTAGTTCCGCGGCCGGTCGTGAAGGCGGCGTCGGCGATCAAGCCAGTCGCAAAAAGCAACACTCATGGAAAAAAGACCGCGGCAAAGGCGCCTGCCAAAGTGCATAAGAAATCTGAACCGGTGAAGAAGTCTCAGCCGGCTAAGAAACCTGCTCCAGCCCGGAAACATCGATAGGCCAACCTGAATAGTGGGCATCGGCTAAAGCATTTTCACTTCTGGTGTATACAAGGCGATTGCTCCCGGCGCGGCTTTTCCTCAAGAAAAGACGCACCTCGCTAGAGCCCGCCTGTGCAGAGTAGAAGTGAAAATGCGCTAAAGCAACGTCCTGCATTGACGATGATGCCACTATGGACATTCCGGGTGTTAGGGCAGAGAGTTGCGTCCAGCAGGCAACTGCACAGCAAAGCGTCGAAACGACGGTACCGGAGCAGCAGGCATGGGCCACGGATGAACCTGTGGGCATGCCGCATCATTCCCACGAGATACTTTCGGCCATTATCAACCACCACTCTGTGCCAGCGACCCTGCAGATGGTTGCCGATACCCTCGTGACTTTGTGCCCCTCCAAGGGGGTTGCTATCTTTCTGCTTTCAGGCCCTCAGCTCCACATCGAGGCCGAGGCGGGCTTACCCAACCGGCCTCCCGGGGCCGTGCTTCAACTGCCCGCTGCTCGCACCACACCGGTCCTCGTCGCAGCCGGAGCGCGAGAAGACCCAGCTGGGGCCCTTCCGGCGTTGGGACAGATATTGGCTTCCGGGGTCAAGCTCTGCATGGCGTCGCCCTTGATCTCGGGTTCAGGAGAAGCGAGAGGCGCGTTCACTGTATTCGACCGGCAGCAGGGGTCCTCTGGACGCCTCAACGCGGGACACAATCCAGGGCCTTTGCGATCTTGCCCGCATGGCCATTGAACATGGCCACCTCCACGAGGAGGTTGTTCAGGGATCGCAATTCGACCGCCTGACCGGGTTGCCCAATCGGACTTTACTGGCAGATCGGTTGCGGCAGGCGATGATCATCGCGAAGCGGCAGGGCAAGCTGCTCGGAGTTTGTTGTATCGACCTGGATCGCTTCAAACAATTCAACGACAACCTCGGATATGAGCTGGGAGACGCTTTTTTCAAGCAGATTAGCGAGCGCTTGAATCGGTCGATTCGGGAGATCGACACCCTTGCGCGCCAGGAGGGCGATGCGTTCATCCTGGGGCTGTTTGATCTTTCAGAAATTTCAAACTCGGTTAGCATTTGCCGTCGACTCCTCAAGGACCTGAGCCAGCCCTTTCTGGTCGATGGCCACTCGCTCACCATCACCGCCAGCATCGGCATCAGTATCTTTCCCGACCATGGTGATTCGGCGGATCTGCTGCTAAGCAATGCGGATATGGCCCTCCGGGAGGCAAAACTCGCCGGTGGAGGGGAAGCTCGCATCTATTCTCCGGCTTTGGGCCGGCAAACCCGGCGCGCGGCAGAGATGGTGGGAGCCTTGGTCGAAGCCCTCGCCCAGGACCAATTCCGCATCGCTTACCAGCCTATCTTTGCCCGGGACGGAGAAATCTTTGCCTTCGAAGCATTGCTGCGCTGGAAGCATCCTAGGTGGGGTCAGGTCAGCCCCCTGGAATTTATTCCCAGTGCGGAAAGAAGCGGCCTGATCGTGGCCATTGGCGATTGGGTCATCGACCAGGTGTGCCGCCAGGCGATGGAATGGAATGCCAACGATGTACACCCGGTCAAGATGTTCGCGAATATTTCCGGAGTGCAGTTGGCACGGCCCGACTTCGCTTTGAAAATTGCGGATGCGCTGTCGCGAACCGGTCTGGCACCGGACCGCCTGCAGCTCGAGATTACGGAAAGCTGGGTCATCGCAGACCTTCGCGGAGCCGCCGCCAACCTGCAGAAGCTGCGCGATCTCGGCATCGGCATTGCCCTCGACGACTTTGGTACCGGATACGCGGCCTTCAATTACTTGCAGGAGCTACCCCTGGACACGCTCAAAATCGATCGCTCGTTCGTTCAGCGTCTCGATGGTTCCTCCGCCCATCTTGCCACCGTTCGTGCCATCACCACGTTGGCACGACAGATGGGGCTGAAAACGGTTGCCGAAGGCGTGGAGTCCGAACAACAACTACGGCAGCTGCGCGAGATTGGATGCGAATTCATGCAAGGATTTTTTCTCGCCCGGCCGCTCAGGCCGGAGGCCGCCTATTCCTTGCTCAGGAAACAACAACACTCCTCCACACTGCTGGCTTAGCGTCTGATTCTCCACCGGAGGGAGAGATCTGAAATACTCTCGGTGGTGCATACCAACAGGGAACTCGCGTCCTCTCCCCGGATAACCAGCATGCGTGTCATTCCCGTCGCCGGCAACGACAGCATGTTGCTGAACCTGAGCGGCGCCCATGCTCCGTTCTTTGCCCGTAATGTCGTGGTGCTGACCGACGATGCCGGGCATACGGGCGCCGGTGAAGTGCCAGGCGGAGCTCAGATCGGCCAGGTCCTTGAAGAGGCTGCCCCGGCAATCGTCGGCGCCCCCATCGCTTCTTACCATGAAATTCTGCAAACCATGCGCACCCGCTTTGGCCATCGCGACACCGCGGGGCGTGGCCTTCAGACCTTCGATATGCGCATCACGGTGCATGCGGTCACGGCAGTCGAGTGCGCGATGCTCGACTTGCTAGGGCAGTTCCTGGGCGTGCCCGTAGCTGCGTTGCTGGGTGAAGGCCGGCAGCGCTCGAGTGTTCCGGTCCTCGGCTATTTATTTTTTGTCGGTGACCGGGAGAAGACTGACCTGCCCTATGCCAGCGATGTACACGCTGCCGACCCGTGGTTGCGATGGCGCCATGAAGAGGCGCTTACCACGGAGGCTGTGCTGCGCCTGGCCGAGGCAGCCCAGGCACGATACGGCTTTCACGATTTCAAGCTCAAAGGCGGCGTGCTTGCCGGCCAGGAGGAGATGGAAACCGTGACCGCGCTAGCGGAAAGGTTTCCCCGGGCGCGCATCACACTCGATCCCAACGGGGCGTGGCGACTGGAAGAAGCAGTGGCTCTTTGCCGCGGCAAGCAGCATGTGCTGGCCTATGCGGAAGACCCGTGCGGGGCGGAGGATGGCTACTCTGGCCGGGAGATCATGGCGGAGTTTCGCCAAGCCACTGGAATACCCACCGCAACCAATATGATAGCCACTGACTGGCGTGAGCTAAAACATGCGGTGCAGTTGGGAGCGGTGGATATTCCCCTGGCCGATCCGCATTTCTGGACTATGCAGGGCTCCGTCCGAGTGGCCCAGCTTTGCCGCGATTGGGGCCTCACCTGGGGATCGCACTCCAACAGTCACTTCGACATCTCCCTGGCCATGTTCACCCACGTGGCGGCCGCTGCTCCGGGGAAGGTAACCGCCATCGATACGCATTGGATCTGGCAGGACGGCCAGCGGCTGACCCGGGAGCCGTTCCGGATTATCAACGGTGCTATCGAGCTCCCAGATCGTCCCGGGCTGGGTGTCGAGGTCGATATGGAACGCATCGAAACCGCACACGCGCTCTATCAGAAACTCGGGCTGGGCGCACGCGACGACCGCACAGCGATGCAGTACCTGGTGCCGGGCTGGACTTTCCACCCAAAGCGTCCCTGTCTTCTCGCCTCGTAACTCCTGATATGATTTGGGACCCAATGCCCATAGCCCGGCTTCGTCCACCCGATGAAAGAATAAGCCTCATGAAGCCTGTCTTGTTTGCGCTGCTCTTACTGGTATTATACCCCCGGCGTTGGGGGAGAAGCGTCTAGTCCTCATCGATCAGGATGGCTCCGGTCCCGGCGGATCGAACCAGATGGCGATGATGGTGCTGTTGCAGTCGCCAGACGCCCAGGTGCTGGGCATCACCATAGTGACCGGCAATGCATGGCGCGATGAAGAGGTGCAGCACACTCTGCGGATGTTGGAGCTGATCAAGAGAACCGATGTGCCGGTGGTTCCAGGCGCGGTCTTTCCGTTGGTGCGCACGCAGCAGGGAACACGTCTGGCCACTCCGCTGGTGGGCAAAGTGACGTGGCTGGGCGCTTGGGGAGAAGGGCCTACTGATCTCGCACACCAATCCGAAAACAAGGCTGATTTCTCGCGCAGCCATGATCCATACTTTGTGCCCCCACTGCGGGAAGGGGCGCCTCACACGCTTCCCCTCGACCAGGATGCCGCCCACTTTCTGATTGCCCAGGTGCATGCTCATCCTCATCAGGTGACGATCTGCGCCATGGGCCCGCTCACCAACATTGCTCTTGCCCTGACTATCGATCCTCACTTTGCCGAGTTGACGCGCGGTATTGTTCTCATGGGCGGGAGTCTCAATCCGCAGACGAGCGATCCTGAGTTCTCCACCAGCCCGCGCCATGAGTTCAATTTCTGGTTCGACCCCGAAGCGGCGCACATCGTGCTGCGCGCCCATTGGCCGCGCATCGATGTGACCACCGCGGACGTGTCCATCAAGGCGCCATTCACGCAGCAGATAGTCGATCAGATTGCCCAATCGCCCAATCCGGCGGCGCGGTATATTGCGAGCTACTCTCAGGAGCGTTACTACATGTGGGACGAGTTTGCCGTCTGCGCCTGGCTCGATCCCTCCCTCGTCACCGGCGAGCGCCAGCTCTACATGGACGTCGATTTGAGCCACGGACCCAGCTACGGCGATACGCTCACGTGGAGCGCCCCCTTTAAGCCCGACACCGATGTGCAACTGGTGCACGCGCAGATAGACCTGGATCTGGCAAAGTTCACCACCATGTTCGTTGCGCTAATGAAGACACCGCCTCCGCAATAGGAACCGCAGGTCACCCGATGCAACCAGTCCCGAAGGGACGGCATAACCTATAGCCCGGCACGGGAGTGCCGGGTAGGATTTCATGTAAATCGAGTCCCAAAGAGACGGCACAAAGAGCCCGGGCAACCGCATCGATGCTCGGGCTGCATCGCAACGGCGGCCAAGTTCTCACACCTTGGAACCGAAGCGTAGCGTAGTGGACATGTCCCGCCTGCTCCGGCAAGCCGTGGGGCGTGCCGCTTAGAGATCTGGGGTGCAAGTGCAGAATGCAACGAAGATGAGGTTTCCCCGGACCATATGGCTAGCGATTCTCACCCTCGGCTTGGTTGCTCTCGCTTTCCTCATTTACCACCGCCAGCACCTAATCATCGAGCCCACCCAATTGACGCTCCCGGCCGACGGAGGCGAACACGACGCGCTCCGCATCCGCGTGCCTCGGTCGTGGTTCAGCGGTACCGTGACCGTGGTCAGCGGCCCAAAACTTCGGCTACTTGAATCAAAGGGCTCCTCCGGTCACACCGTTCTGGATGGCATCCTGCAAACCCCCGTCACTCCCGGCCAGGTCGAACTTCATCTCCTTTGGCGCCACCAGAACTTGCTCGTGCCGGTAACCTTCCTCTTCGACCCCAGCGACAGCTTTGGAGATGGAACCCCGGATTTTCTCCGCCTCCACACCGCCCAGGACCGCCAGGCCTTCCGCAACTGGTTCACCTCCATCGCGGAGGCACAGGTAGACCGGCCCAATCTGCCATCCGAGATCGACGATTGCGCCGCACTCCTGCGTTTCGCCTATCGCGAGGCGCTGCACGCCCACGACGAAACCTGGCTTAGTCGCCATCCCACCGAATCCCCTCGGCCCTCCATCCGGCAGTACGTTTATCCCCAAACCCCGCTGGGCGCAAATCTCTTCCGCGTGCGCCCGGGCCCATTCCTTCCCGAAGACCTCGGCAACGGCAGCTTCGCCCAATTCGCGGATGCGCGAACACTCATGGAACGAAACACTTTTCTTGTCGGACGCGACCTTCGTCTGGCCCGCCCCGGCGACCTCATTTTTTATCGCCAGTTAGACCAGAACTCACCGTATGATGTCCCGGGCGCCACCCAGTATCATTCTCCGTTTCACTCCATGATCTTCTGTGGAGAAGATGGGGTCGTGTATCACACCGGGCCCATTCACCGCGGCAAAGGCGAAATGCGCCGCTTGCTGTTGAGCGATTTATTACATCACCCGGACGCGCGCTGGCATCCGCTGCCGGAAAATGCAAACTTTCTCGGAGTCTATCGTTGGAACATTCTGCGCGAAGGCGATTCCGAAGAGTTATCAGGCGGGAATGACTGAGGCGTGTCCATGCTCGCGAGCGTGGCCATGCAGCGCACGGTCGAAGGTGACCAGTGCGGCCTGAAGCTCCCTTGCGTAGGCCAGCAGGAAGCAATCGCCGACGGTCTTCGATGCCTGCTGTGCGGCGAACGGCTGAGTGATCTCACGGAACGCCGCATCGAGGTTGCGCGGTTCGGGATAGAACTCGACACGCGGGTCTTCGAGCCAGCGGTCGTACACGCCCCATGCTTTGCGGAGTGTCAGGGTCTGATCGCCCATGATGGAGGTGTTAGTGAGAAGGCGCAGGAGCCCGACCTGGGTGTAACGGGAAAAGATGAGCTGCGCATCCTCCGGCAGCATCTTCATCCACTTCCACGCCTCGGTGCTATGTATGTGGCCGGTGTCGGAGAGGGCCAGCCAGACATTCAGGTCAGGAAAAAATAACGTCATGCGGATTCTCGTCCGTAGGGTACTGCGGGCCGCGCCTTCTAGAGCCGCGAATGAGAGGGCCGGTCACAGGACGCCCCTTGGTGCTGCCCGGGTAGGTCTGCTCAATCGCCCGCACGATCAGCGAGCGGATGGAAGTGCCGGAACGTTCCGCGCGGTCACGCAGCCGATCATGCAGCGGCTCGGGGATATCGATAGTCGTGCGGACTGCCATGCCATGATTATGTCACAAACGACAGGATGACGCTCCCTTTCGTTGGAAACTGATGAGCTGGGAGCAAACTTCATCGAGGCCCGGAGGGCCGTCCGCTAAACGTCAGCCTAGCCCGGAAGGGCCGAGGGCCGGCTCGCTAAGTTTGACGCTGAGCGCATTATCGCGCGCGGCAGGAAGCTATTAGCAGACCGCACAGCCTTCGCCTTACCGAGACGGCAGAAATAGACCTTGCCGGCATTGAAAAGGGTTGACAGAAAAGGGTTGACAAAAAGGGTTAAAAGGGTTGACAGACGGGACGTTCACCGCAGTCCGTTATGTTTCAGGAGAGGTATCGTTTCGTCCGTCCCCGGGTTTTCTGAAGGGCACCAGAGATTTGTGGTCAGAGATTTGTGGTCAGAGATTTGTGGTCAGACGGGACTGGAACTTTGCTCGAAGTGGTAAACCGTGCACCACTTTTCAGAAGTTTTAGCGCTTCGCATCGCCGGCACAACATGAACGCATTTTCACCTTTGCAGAACCTGCGGTACGCCGAAATGATTCCTGATATCGTTTCCTGGCATGGGACGATTCACTCGTGTGGTTGCCGTTGACGTACCGCACCATGTGACGCAGTGTGGGAACGGGGGCGCCTCGTCCTGGACGGCGACGCCGATCGAACAACCTACCTCAAGTTGTTGCGCGAGAACATCGTCCTCTACGGCGTCGCCCTCATCGGATATTGCCTCATGTCGGACCATATCCACTTGATCGCGATTCCTCACAAAGTCGATGGTCTCGCGCAGGCACTGAAGCAGACCCACGGAGGAGACAAGGGGACGGACGATGAGATAATGGGACGGACGGAAGTACCCTCCAAAGAACTGCTCGCATCGGGAGGAACGCCAGGACACATTTTCCTTCGGCCAGCAGATGACTATCTAAGACTTTTCACCGACGGGAAGATTTCGTTGGGGGTAGTTCCGTCCCGTCCCCTTATCTCCCGTCCCCTTATCTCCGGCGGCAGCACCTGCGAAGCCCGGGGTGGGAGAAGGCTATTTTTGTAGAGACCAACCGAGCGTTTTTCTCGGGGCCGCAGTGTAGACAGTCAGTCTGATTGCGATAGCTTCCTCGCAAGGGCCTCCAAATAGTCGGCAGAGGCTCCGACTGGGCGAACCCCGGCAAATACTCCGTCGATCGCGATGCCCTTCGATCGCTCGAGAGGGAGCAGAAAACCATCTCCGCCAATCCTACTAAGGAGTTCTCGTCGTGCGTACGCAGCGTCTCCCAGTACGACGTTGCGGAATGTCTGTTCGCATTCTGATTGACTCTGCTGATATGCCATAGCAAACTGCCGCTGCCGATTGATGAGATATTGATTTCTTTGTTCTTGGCTCATTGGTTCGGTAGGCGGCGGGACCGATATTATTGACTCTGCTTTCTGAGTTCCTGTGTCGCATCTGCTCTGTATTTCACGAATTTTGGTCACAGCTTGGGCAGTGAACTCCAAAAGCTTTTTGTCACTCAATACCTTATTTTCGTATTGCTTTTTCGTGTAGTCTGCGCTGACCTGCGCCACCTTTAACAATGCCGGAGCTAATCCCGTAAGTTCTTGGTTGACTTTATAGGCATCTTCAAGTTTGGCTTTTAGATACGCATTATCCACTTGGCTTGCGGTATCTGATTTTTGTATTTCACCGTTCAAGTCGCGGATCGAATTGTTTAGAGATGCCTGCACGCGATGGGACTCCTGGGAAGCCTGATAGAGCCGTACACCTTGCGCGATGGTAAGTATTGCTGCCGCGACGGCATAGCCGCGGAAACGCCAAGTGTAACGTCGGGCTTGCGGTGGGTCCGCTGGTGGATTGGCACTAACGTGGCCGCCGAAGCGCGCAAATTCAATTAGAAGGACGCCCAGCAAAATGGCAATTATTGAATCAACCATGCCCGCTATGCTCTCACCGTGCTGCGTCTGAAGTCGATCCCGTTACCCTTTCGGCAACAAGAGGGGATCATGGGCGTCTCTGAGATTCACGAGGAGCACTTGGCTTTCATTAACGCGGAGGGCAACCTAGCAGCTCTGTTCCTGCTGGAGGTCGTCCAGAGCTGGAGCGTGCTCGGGCGCAGTTGATTCGCGGCGACTGACGAGCTCATAATCAGTGCGAGGCGGGTAAAATGAGGACAAGAACGCTTTTGCAGTCTATGCGTACATATAACGATTTCGAAGATTATGAAGTTCTTGGAAGTCAATATGGATACGACGACGGAGTCGAATGGCACGTCGCTGTCTGGTCCGAGAGTGACCGGCCGCGTTGGGTATTTCGTGTTGCAAGAGGCGCGCCGGAAGCTCGGCTTTTACCCGGAAAGCATCTCGAAGCAGTGCAAGCAGCGATTAAATCCTGGGAAGCCATTCCCGTCTGGGCGGACTAAATTGCTGCTTCACTTCTCCAAATAGCGCGCCGCCCGGGCGCGCAGAGATTTGTGGTCAGAATTTAGTGGTCAGACGGAACTGTTACTCGAGAATTTAGTGGTCAGGGACAGGATGTAATGTAATGCACCCCAAAAGTGAGACACGGCGGTAGGGGGAAAATGGGGACACTCAGCGGTCATAGTGGAGATGACCGATGCGCAAACAGAGGCGCTATAGCGCGGAGTTCAAGCTGGATGCGGTGAGCCGGATGGAACATTGTGAGACCATCACCGGCTTAGCGAGAGAGTTGGGCATCCGGCGGAAGTTTTTATACCAATGGCGTGATCAGTTGCGGGCCGGCGGCAAAGCAGCGTTGGAGCGGCACAGAGGTCGCCCGGCAGGCAGACCGTCGAAAGCCGTTTCGCAGCCCACACCCAGTGCGGCAGAGTCGCGGATCGCTGAACTGGAACGGCTTCTGGGCCGCAAGCAACTGGAGCTGGATTTTTTCAAACGAGCCTTCGAACAAGTCAGGGGAGCAGCGGGGAATCGTATCAGCGATGGCGGCAAGGGATCTATCGCAGCATCGAAGCCTCACTCTCGTTCGAAGGAGAAGGACTGACCGTGGAGCGGCAATGCCAGTTGGCCGAAGTGAGTCGTGCGGGCTTTTACCGTTATTTGCAGCAGAGCACGCCCGTTCAGGCAGATTTATTGTTGCGGGCACGCTTGCAAGAGTTCGACAACCAGGTGACAGACAGGACGTACCCCACCCGCACAACAACAGCTACAGACAACCAGGTGACAGACAACCTCAACGGCAACCACCCGAGTGAATCGTCCCATGACAGGAAAACCACATCCGGAATCACCCCGCCCTGCCGCTCATGATCTTTACGCCATCCTTGTCCCCGCGGGATCTCTCGCCGCACCTTCTACAAAGATGAAAAGGCGTTAATGTTCCGTTAGAGGATTCAGTTTGCCGTCTGTGACGATTGGTACCGCCAGGTACAGAAGAACAAAAAATCAGCGACCGCTTTACACTTTCCCCCGCAAAGTGCCAGTCCCGTCCCGACCGCGAATCACCTGACCACGAATCGCCCGTCCCCGAAAAGGCATGATTGCCCAAGTGCTTGCCGTCCTCCAGATGAAGATTGACTGAATACGCGTGAGCCACTAGAGTAGTGGCGACCCAAAAACACCATGAGTGTGAAATACGTGTCGCCAGGAGCCAAAGATGGCCGAATACTATGCCGATAGGCGCCTGATTCGCCCTTTGTTCGAAATTCCGATCGTGCCGGACAAGATCAAAGTGATGTGCGCGATTTATGAACGTTGGGAGTTCAGACGCGGGTTTGATTGCAAATGTGGGAATAAGGTTACGTTGAAGCTCGTTAAGACAGAAGGACTATCCGCGGGCGCTTCAGCAACTTTGCAAGGTTCCATCGAGAGCAGCTTGGGTGTATCTGGACTTGCTTCCCTCAAGACTTCCCTTCAGGCCAACGTAGGATTGACGGTCAACTGGTCGCAAGCCCAAAGCGAGGAGTTCACCTACGAGTGCGATCCTCCGGCATGCGGGAGTTGTGACATCCTCATCTACCAACTAGTGCGCGATTACGATCTTTCCATCTACAAAAAGGGCGGATTGTTCAAGGCAAGTATTTGGGATCATAAAGCGGGCGCGGCCGTGCCCGAGCTGACTGGCTTTTACACACAGGTTACCGACCGTGTTGAGTGGAGCGAAGGGTGTAAATGCCCGGCGAAGGAAACCAGGGCTGATTATGACGGCCGCGTAGTTGTCGATTTTGGAAACATTTGTGTTCTTGCACCATACCGATTGACCGCGCATGGTATAGATATTCGCATAGCAAAGCGCGTAATTTCATTTCCGTTTCTCGCCTACGCTAAAGCTGTCGGTTCTTTGGAGACCGGCCTGAAAATGAACTTTCGGCGTGAATGGCTACCAGACGAAGCCATCTTTTTTGGCAAGCTTCAAGGGTCGACTTTCGAAGCAGTCGTTCGCATTTATCGGGACCCAGGTACCCTCGGCGCGACATTGCCTGAAATAATCCTGGAAGGGAGTTCTTCTCAAGTCGCAGAACCTGTCTGACAAATCGGTGACATCCATGATAAGGCTAATACGGGCTAATACGGTGACAGCTTATCTATTGCAGCAAATTCAGCTGCTCGCCCCCCGGGATCGCCAGGGCCTTGCGCCCCGGAGCGCGACGGGCAATCGGTCGGCCGAGCCGACGTTCCAGTTCGGTTACGAAGCCTGCCGTTCCCAGCGGGCGTCCGATGCCCTCCGCCTCTCTCAATGAGATGAACTTTTCTTCACAATCCTCTAACAACAAATCCCGAAAAGTCGGCCAACGGTCGAGCACGGGACGCACAGACACCAGGCTGTCATCCTCACCGGCAAGGTGTGCTCGTACACTCGACCACGTCCATTCCTGGGCACGAGACACAAGTCGGGCCCGAACCGGATTCAGGAAGAACGGGGACGGCCTGATCTGAGCAATTTTCCGCAACGCAAATTAATCACGCGGATCAGGCTGTCCCTCTATTCACCCGGAGCGCAGATCGCCTTGCGTGTTCGGATAGCCATTTGTCGCTCTTATTGACTTTTTGAGTGCTGGATAAGTTTAATACCTGCAATGGAAAAGATCCCGCCCGTCAACAATCGTATCCCCGTATCAGACGCGGCCAGGAACCCAGACGGCCTGGACCGGTGGGCGTCGGTTGAAGCGATCTTGGAAGCCGCCAAGGTTCAATCACGACAATCTGAAAGCAAACTATCTAGACTGCTCAAAGAATCAGACCGTCATCTGAAACCGCTTTGTGATCCGCTGCGGGCGAATATAGGACTGAATCGGTGGCTGGCTGCTGACCGAGAAGAAGCCTATTCGGATTGGTTGAAGTGGATCTTGGAGGAACTTGACAGTGGCGATGATGTACTCAAGCTGCTCCACATCTGGAGCCCGGAACTTTCGCGAGCCTGTCGAGGTGTGTCGTATGAGGTAGAACGCGAGTACCAGATTCCTCGTGGACGTCTGGACATTGTTGTTCGCTTCAAGCAAGAGGCGCTTATTGTTATCGAGGTCAAGAAGACGCCCGCCGAGATCGCAGAAATAGAAAAACACACCGGCTATTGCGACTGGATTGGCAAAGAAACTGCCCAAACGAAGTATCCGCTGCTACTGACTGTGGGCAGCGCAAATGAGGAGCATTGCAAGGGATTTACGTCACTGAGCTGGGAGGATTTATGCATTGGCCTTCGTGGGATTTTGCTGGATATCCAAAATCGGCGCGGCGTTGTAGCAGCCGCAATGTTTGTGGCTTTCATAAGCGCGGTAGAAACTAACTTGTTGCACCTAGTTCCCCCCGGCAAGGGGCGACACGGGCGGTCGTTGCTCTACGCTCGGACCGCCGCCCACATTGAACGGAGCCTAATTTCACTGAAAGGCGAAACGTCGTGAGCGTTCCTAAGAACAAGAGCACAGGAGGACTTCTAATTGCGGGTGCTAGATCGTATCCACAGGCTTTGGCCGCCATCAGCGAATTCTGTCGGGAGGTCCAGACGGTATTTCGGACTACTCTGAACAATGAGATTGCTAGCATCGCTGAGGCCATGGCTCTAAGGATCACCAGGGCGGAGATAAAGAATTACGCATGGCCGGAATCATTTACGAAGGAAATCGACGGAGAGTGGGCGACATTGGGGGTGAAGATAGACCGGAGCAAAAAGGAAGGATGGACGCAGAGCTACTTCCAGGAATGGTATGAAGGAGAGGCCTTTGTCACAGCACAAATCACTTTCATCGACCGAACAGTAGCGAAGAAAGTGTACGATCGACTTCAACAAATTAAAGGCAAGAAATCCCGGTTGGGATTTCAGCGTGGGATGCACATTTTCGTTACCCAGAAGATCTCGCCTGACGAAATGAGTCGGCTTGACAAAGTGCTAGGAGAACTCAATCAGGAGTGGACCGCCTTGTGGAAGCAAGTGGGCGGCTTAAAACGGTCTATGCGGCCATAGCCCGTCTGGGCGGAAAAGGGGGACAGCCTGGGGGGAATTGGGACGGCCTGAGAGTGTGTCGGAGATAGATAGGCGATCAGCGAAAAAACCTTTATGGGCGCGCGCAGGAATTTCGTATGATTCACTTATGAGCAAGCGGTTTCGAGTTTGTAGCCTAGAGCAAGAGTTTTTGTTGCCTCCTTCGCTACAAGACTGGCTGCCGGAAGACCACTTGGCACGGTTTATAGCGGATGTAGTCAATGAACTCGATTTGTCTGCCATCTATGCTGAGTACGAACGGAAGGACGGCCGAGGGCTGTCGGCGTATCACCCGCTGATGATGACGCGGTTATTGCTCTACGGATACTGCATCGGAATAACTAGCTCCCGGAAGATCGAGAAGGCGACCTACGATAACTTAGCATTTCGTTATCTGTCTCCGACCGGTCGATGAGTGACGGCCGATGAGTGACAGACGGGACGTTTACCTCACAAAATAGCGCGATGCAGTTTGCTTGCTCCAGACAGCGGACGGACGAGACAGCAGATGTCCTCGCCCCCCTCCCGTCGAGGGGAGCGAATTATGAACTTATTTTTAGGTTGCGGGTGCCCGAATGGCAGCGCTTGTGAAACACCTCGGATGGGAGTTAAGCTTCCTGTCCCGGAAACTCCTCCGAGCACATCACTCGGGAGACGATCATGGGCTCGTGGAGGTCGCTGATCACGCCGGTGCCTGCTGCTGAGGAACTACAGGCATCGGGGACTGCCTCAGCCGATGGCACATCAGTTCTTGAATCTCAGTCCAATTGCAGCGGCGAGCACAGTAGCTTGAAACCAACCGAACAAAACTAACGCCAAAAACCGGGTGACGGGAAGTAATCTATTTCGACATGATGACAGTTACAACCATCATGGATCACGATCTCCTCTGGCTCAAAGGCCAGTTTGCTTTGCCTCGCATCAAAACGGCTTTTAGGAGGGACGCCCTCCCTTGTGCGGGGCCAACCGCCGCCTCATCGACCCTTCGAGAGCCCGCACAAACTCTGTGCTGCCCAGCGGCCGCCCCGGGTGGGTAACACCGACGAATCGCCCCGTAACCATTTGACGGTAACCGCGTGCCATGATAGGTAAAATTATTTTTTCTCGCTCTTTACACAGCCCCAAAACCGTACTACTTTGGAAGCAAGGATCCACACGTCAGCGCGGTCTTCACGACAGCCCTGCTTGACCTTGCATCGGTGTGCTCCACCCGTGCAACTGCCCCCAAGCCACCGGCAACTTATCAGCGCTTATCGGCGCGATGAGTTGGGTGTAGCAAACAGTAATGTGACATCAGAAGTGACGGGTCAAGCCTGTCCGCGGCATTCCGCCTGTCCCGCTGGCCCCGCCTGTCCCGCTGCGCCCCGCATGTCCCGGCTGGCCGCGGAGCGTGCCGTGGGGCTGGCCGCGGAGCGTGCCGTGGAGCTTGCCGTGGGGCTGGCCGTGGAGCTTGCCGTGGGGCTGGCCGTGGAGCGCCCCACGAGGGTGCCACGGAGAGCAGGGTGCGCTCAGTGCGTTCTCTTGATTGAGCAGTTTTGACAACTTGGGAAACAGCACCACAGCGGAGCTAAACCCCCCTGTATAGGAGAACTCCGATGCTGGGCACGTCCGGGCCGCCGCGAGCTCCAGTCCGGACATCCATCCTCTGGAGCCAACGGGCCCTGAGCGCGCTCCTCTTTCCGTCCCTCAGGACCTATCGCGCTTGTAGCGTTTGTAGCGCACCTAAGTATGGCAAACCATCCCCTGGAACGCCGTCTCCTAGGGCCCATACGCGCCTTGGCCACCATCCAGGCAAGATGATCAAATTATTAATTTGATCATCTTGATCATCTTGATCATCTTCGTGAAACAAAGGACTTATTGAGCCCCATCCCCTTTCGCTGGGTCGCCAAACGTCAAAAAGCACCTAAAAATATCAAATTTTAAAAATGGTTGAGCATGTTGCACCCGGACGCGATAGGGCGACCTGATCCCTGCGTCTCTTAAAAAGAGACCCAACCCCACCCAATGGGCCCTTTACGGAGAGAGGCTCCATCGCATCTGGACTGGACCCCACGACTTAGTTCGCTTAGTTCGCTTAGTTCGCTTAGTTCGCACATTTCTACAGGGGAAACCCGGGGACGGGTCCCCAGGTTATGGGGGCGGAAATAGCCGCGCATGGGAGCATCAGCAAGAAACGCGCAGGCATAGTAAATCGCCTGTTCGACGCGATCGGCGGCGGCCTCATTGTCCTCTGCAATGTAAGACCAAATATCAAAAATATCCGCTCGGGCGAGCGCCGTAAGAGCGTAAACGCTCATTGCCTGGACAAGCGCCAGTAACTTAGCTGTTCAATGTGCTTGTCGCTTTTGCAAGACCTGTTTTGCTGGGGATGGACGAAACGTACCCCGGCTGGTTGT
>CAVQWB010000032.1:0-13477 GCA_963717225.1 uncultured Acidobacteriaceae bacterium
ATCAACCCCGCCTGTGGTTTCCTGTTCGTTCGCAAGCGCTTCCATGGTGAGCACTCCTTGCCCGGTAAGGGTGAGCAGAACATCGGCCTGCGGCCCGGCCAGGTCGATGAATAGAGGGGAAGCGATGCGGTGGCCGTCAACGGTGACGAAAAGCGCGTAGCGAAGGCGCGGGAGCTGACGGAACGAGAAGCTGCCGTCCGGCCGAGTGACGGTGGTCACGGTACGCCCAGAGACAACCAGTCCGACGAGCGCCCCACTCAAGGGGTTGCCGGCAGCATTGCGCAACTCCCCTCCCCAATCGGCGTTCTGGTTCACTGGCTGCTGGGCGCACAGCGGGTAGACAAGAGTCCCGAGTAAAGGCAGCAAGATCGCAAGAGGCCAGAAAAATGCTTGGACTGCAGAACCAAGTTGCGCGACAATCGTCCGATTAAAGCCAGTCATCCAAGACGCATGCTATCGGGTTCCCGGATTACCTGCACGCTGCACCAGAGAGCGTAGCTGAAGGAAATTCGGGGTTCGGCCCAAAAGGGACGCTTACCGCGTTTTTTGGTCTTTGCCGTCAGAGCGCTTAGCAGTGCCGGGGTTGACTGGGAGGCTACGCACCGCGCTGGGGAACCCTTCGATTGCACAATAAGCGAGACAGTGCCACCGGCATTGTGTAAACTGCTTGCCCATGGCAACAGTACATGCCGCCAACCCCCTGCCATAGGAGTGTAAGGAGACAAGACGATGAGCTTTTGCCAAACCTGTGGAACCAGCTTGCCCGACGGTAGTCCGACCTGCACTGCGTGTGGAGCTGCCCAAGGGACGGCTGCATCGAGTGCCGCTCCCGGGCCGATACCCGGCCAGATGCCGGGTCCTGGACCCGTTTACAGTCCCACGCCTGGCGCAATGCCTGCGCCTCTGCCCGCCGCCGGAGCCGGCATTACCCCCAATGTTGCCGGCGCGCTGGCCTACCTGGTGGGTGCCATTACGGGAATCCTGTTTCTGGTCATCGATCCTTTCAAGAACGATCGCTTTGTTCGCTTTCATGCGTTCCAGTCGATCTTCTTCAACCTGGCATGGATCGCCTTCTGGGTCGTATGGATGATCGTGGGCCTGGTGCTGGGCGCCGTCTCGCATGGCTTGTTCTTCATCATCCAGCTGCCCATCAACTTGCTGGTGACGGTCGGCGGGTTCTGCATCTGGATCTACCTGATGTATTCGGCGTACCAAGGCAAGACTTTCCAATTACCGGTTATTGGCGCGCTGGCGGCGAGCCAGGCGGGAATTGCCCCGGCCGCCACCGGCCAGCGGCTTTAGACTCCGTCCGAGCGCCAGTCCGGCTCGCCCCGGCCGGCGCTTCAGTGTGTCTCTCCTTAGCTCACGGAGACGGGCACTGAACCCGGTTGCTTCTTCGCCGTGCCGCGAATGCCAAGCACGCTAAGGATCGGCGTAGTGAGCATGGTGGTGACCAGCGCCATGACCACCAGCATGGTGAAGAGCGTAGGAGTAAAAGCGCCTACGCTGTAAGCAATGTTGAGTACGACCAGCTCCACCAGACCCCGAGTGTTGAGCAGGGCTCCCAGAGCAATCGCGTCTCTCCAGGACTGCCCAGTCCAGCGGCCGGCCAGCGCGGCGCCTCCCATCTTGCCGAAAACCGCCGCCAGCAAGACGACCAACGCCCAAAGCCACATGGACGTATCGTTCAACAGATCCAGGCGGGTACGCATGCCGGTGAGGGCAAAGAAAAGCGGTAGCAACAACACCGAAACCAGCATGTCGAGACGCTCCCGCAGGGCCAGCTGCCAATGGGGTATGCGGGGGAAGCACACCCCGCCGAGGAAGGCTCCGAAAAGCGGATGGACTCCGATCTTGTCCGTGGCCGCCGCAGAGAGGAGCGCTCCTGCGACCACGACCCCCAGTAACTCCAATGTCATTTCCGGCTTCTTATACCGGCGCACCAGGCGCGCGGCCAGGGGGCGAAGCACGCCCACCATGAGGAACAGGTAGATACCCAGTCCGGTAAGGCGGAACAGCATTGAGGAGGGAGCGTCCTCGCCACCGATGAGCGCCATGGCTAAGGCGAGCAGGCTCCACGCCACGACATCATCGACCGCTGCGCAGAGAATCGCGGTCGTACCCAGGGCAGTTCCCTGCAGATTGCGCTCCTCCAGGATGCGGGCCAACACCGGGAAAGCGGTGATACTCATGGCGATGCCGAGGAAGAGCACGAACGGAAGGCTCCCGATCCCATGGGGCGCGAAACGGATACGCAGCGAATGCGCCAGTAAGGCGCCCATAGCGAACGGCAGGAGGATACTCATGCCACTGGCCATGACAGCGGTCATACGCCGGCGATAAAGCTGCTCGTAGTCGAGCTCCATTCCTATGAGAAAAAGGAAGAGTACAAGGCCGACCGTGGAAAGCGTTTCGAACGGGCCGAAGGAATTGGGAGGAAAAAGGCTGGCGGAGAGATGGGGCGCAAAGCGTCCAAAGACCGATGGTCCAATGATGATGCCGCCGATAATCTCGCCGATCACACGCGCTTGGCCGAGTTTGAGTGCCAGCCACCCGCAGCCAACCGTGATCAACAGGACGATCGCCATTTGGGTCAGCAACAGGGTCATGAGTTTTCAGTCTATCGCTCTTGCTTGTTTTTGTGGTCTTGCCCAACCGAGGTCTGGACGGTAAATTACTCTTGGCTCGAGGGTTGTCCGCATTTGAAACTCGCCTCTTTCTGTCGTTTCATCTTGCTTCTGGTATTTGCCGCAACCGTGGTTTCCGCTGATGGGGCGACGCGCGCCGATATTCTGCGCGGTGCGTACGGAGCCTATCGCGCGAACAATGATTTGCTCTTCTACCACCTTGATATTCGCGTCGATCCGGAGAAGGAATTCCTCCAGGGCAAGAACTCCATCCGCTTTAGGATGCTTAAGGACGGCAAGCGCATCCAGCTCGATCTGCACCCCGCGCTCCAAATCGACAAGATACTTCTGGGTGAGGTTCGACTCCGGTACAAGCGCGATTCAGGAGCAGTCTTCGTCGACTTTCCGGAAACTCTGCGAGCAGGACGCGAATACACCATCGATTTCTACTACTCCGGCCATCCGGTGGAGACGGGCCGATTTGGCGGCATCACTTTCCGCAAAGATCCCGCCGGCCATCCTTGGATCAACACCGCCTGCGAAGAGACCGGGGCCAGCGTGTGGTGGCCGAACAAGGACCAGTGGCGGGATGAAGTAGAGAGCATGCAGGTCAGCGTGTCCGTTCCCAACGGCCTGGTTGATGTCTCCAACGGAAAATTTATGGGCGAAACCGACCTGGGCAACGGCTACACGCGCTGGGACTGGATGGTTCATTACCCCATCAACAACTACGATGTCTCTCTCAATATCGGAAATTATGTGCACTTCTCCGATAAGCTGGGCGACCTGCCACTCGATTTCTACGTACTGCCGGAAGACAAGGCGAAAGCGGAAAAGCAATTCCCCCAGGCAAGAGAAATGCTGCAGATATTCGAGCACTATTTCGGAGACTATCCCTTCCCTGAGGACGGCTATAAGTTAATCGAGGCGCCCTATTCCGGGATGGAACACCAGACCGCGGTGACCTACGGCAACCACTTCACGAATGGCTACCTCGGGCGGGACTGGGCCGGATCCGGTATCAGCCTCCGGTTCGACTTCATCATCATCCATGAGAGCGCCCATGAGTGGTTCGGCAACAGCATCACGGCTGCCGACCGATCGGATATGTGGATTCACGAAGGCTGGGCGACCTACATGGAAAGCCTTTACGTGGAGTCGCGCTGGGGGCACGCCGATGCTTTGAAGTATCTCAATGGATTGAAGTCGAAGGTGAAGAACCTGCGGCCGATTGTCTCCGCCCGGGGAGTCAACAGCACGCCGCCGGAAGACCAGTACTTCAAGGGTGCGCTCTTCCTCAATACGCTGCGCAGCGTAATCGATGACGATCCACGCTGGTGGGCTCTGCTGCACGGCTTCTACCAGCACTTCAAGTATCAGAACATCATGACCGAGGACGTGGTGCGGTACTTCAACCAGGAAACGGGAATGAACCTGACGCCCATCTTCGACCAATATCTCCGGCACACGGCGCTGCCGGTTCTGGAATTGCAGTGGGATCCAACTGGAGGAAGCGTCCGCTACCGGTGGCACGCAGATGAGCCGGGATTCGCGATGCCGGTGCTGGTGGGTAGCCGGCAGCACTGGCGGAGAATTCAGCCGACGACCACCTGGCAAACGATGCCAACGCAACTGGACAAAGACCAGTTCGAGGTGGCGACTGACTTCTACTACATCAAGGTACTATGGATGCCGTGACCATGGACCTCTCCCCTATTGCCGTTCGTGTGCTCGGATCGTTGGTAGAAAAAGAGATCACCACGCCCGAGTATTACCCCCTTTCTCTGAACGCGCTGGCCAACGCCTGCAATCAGAAAAATAACCGCGAGCCGGTGACCAACCTGGACGAGGGCGAGATCCGCCAGGCACTGCACGGGTTGGAAGACGTCGGGCTCGCTGGCGCCGCGCATGGCACGGAGAGCCGCGTCGCCAAGTACGAACACCGCGTGCAGGAGGTGTTCAACTTTACCCGTGGAGAGATCGCTGTGATGTGCGTTCTGCTGCTGCGCGGGCCGCAAACACCCGGTGAGTTGCGGGGGCGAACGGAACGGATGCACCGCTTTGAGGAGCTGAGCGACGTCCAGTCGACGCTGCAGCGGCTGATGCAGCGCGAGCCGCCGCTGGTGACGGTGCTGCCTCGCCAGCCCGGGACCAAGGAAGCTCGCTACGCGCATCTGTTATCGGGTGAGGTGACAGAGGCATTTCCCAGCGCAGTGGAGACAGAAAGTGCCGGGAGAGGTGGATCGCAGCTCGAAGCAGAGGTCGCGGCACTGCGTCAGGAAGTAGCGCAGTTGCGTGAGCAGGTGGAGAGAGTGCTGCGGCTGGTGGAGTAAACAGCAGTTCTTTCTCGGCAATCCCATGCCAAAATCCGCCTAGCGGTGACGCAGGCGCAGGCTTTCCCAGCTAGCATCGGTGGTCCAACCGCCATCAACCACCAGGGCATGGCCATTCACAAATCCACTCTGCGCTGGATCGGCCAGGAACAGGATGGCCCTGGCGATATCGTCCGGTGAGGCAAAGCGGCCCATCGGGTTCACCCCGATGATGTCGGCATCGGTGTAACTTCCGTTTGCCTGATCGGCGACATCCATTTCCGTCTTGACCCACCCCGGGCAAACGGCATTGCAACGCACGCCGCGCCCTCCCCACTCCGCAGCTAACGTGCGCGTGAGTCCGATGAGCCCATGCTTGGATGCGTTATACGCGGCGCGATCGGCGATGCCGGCAAGCCCGGCAATGGAGGCTACGTTCACGATGCTGCCGGACCGCTGCTGCAGCATCATTTTTCCAAACGCCCGAGCAAGCAGAAAAGGAGCAACCAGGTTCACTTCGAGTACACGCCGAAAAGTTCGTGCGTCGATCGTCTCCGCCGGCGCAATCGAGCTGATGCCGGCATTATTTACCAGCACGTCGATGCGGTTCCATCTGGTGCGGATCGCTTCCGCCGCGGCCTCGACCACCAATTCGTCGGAGAGGTCACCGGGAAAATCCCCGGCCTCGCAGCCGGTGGCGCGCACAGCGGCAAGAGTGGAAGCGCACGATTGTAGATCTAACAGAGCAAGAGAATAGCCAGCGGCGGCAAGGATCTCAGCGGTGCGGCGGCCGATACCCTGGGCAGCCCCTGTAACGACGGCTAATTTCATGGCAAGAAAACTCCGATCGTTTCCAAAGTACTAGAATCCAGCGCGCAACAACGACGACATCGTGCAGGCAACGTCTGGGCTGCCCATAACTATCAAAAAGCATTTACGGGTCTTTTTGCGGCGGTCTGGGACCATGTAAGATAGTGCGGGCCTCCTATGAGCCAAGGCGCAACGGCAAGCGAACTCGTGCTGAGCGAACAAGTGGGCAGCCACGTGTTGATGCTCTTCGACGGGCTATGCGGCCTTTGCAACAGCGCTGTGCAGTGGGTGATCCAGCGTGATCATGCCGATCGTTTTCGTTTCGCGCCTCTACAGTCTGACCTTGCCGCGGCAATCCTCAGGCGGCATGGCATTGACCGGGAAACGATGATCAAAAGCAATACCGTCTACCTGGTGCTCGACGCCGGCTCCGAGCATCAAAGATTGTTGACACGATCCGACGTAACGGTCAACATGCTGCGCCTTCTTGGCGGGCGCTGGCGGGTCCTAGGATATTTGTTGCGGGCAGTGCCCGGCTTTGTACGCAACGCGGCCTATGGACTGTTCGCCCGCAACCGCTATCGGCTGACCGGCCGATATGAAGTTTGCCCTTTGCCCACAGACGCGGAACGGATGAAGTTTATTTGCTGAGGATGCATGCGATTTGTCCAATTGAAAGCAGGCGACGCGCGCCGCGTCGCAGTGGTGGAAGAACCCAGGCTACGCTTGCTGCGCGAATTTGATTCGATGTACGCCCTGGCCCAGGCGGCGATTGCAAGCGGCGGCAAACTGACCAGCGTGGCAACCAATCATCTTACCGATGATTTTGTTGACTATGAGCCGGTTTATGACGGCAGCGGCCAATGGAAGCTGCTCGCGCCCATCGATCACCCACAAGAGATAGCCCGTTGCCTGGTATCGGGCACAGGCTTGACCCACCTGGGGAGCGCGCGCGATCGAGCCTCCATGCACATGGCCAAGGAGCAGGAGCTCACCGACAGCATGAAGATGTTTCGCTGGGGCCTGGAAGACGGCCGCCCGGCTACGGGGGAAATCGGAATTGCTCCGGAGTGGTTCCACAAGGGCTATGGCTCCAGCGTGCACGCGCCTGGGGAGTCCCTGCTTATTCCCGCCTACGCAGAGGACGGTGGCGAGGAAGCTGAAATCGCGGTCATCTATCTGATTGGTCCCGATGGTCGGCCCTATCGGGTCGGCATGACTCAGGGTAATGAATTTTCAGACCATCGCTTCGAGAAGAAGAACTACCTCAACCTGGCGGGATCGAAGTTGCGCACTTGCTCGATTGGACCCGAGTTAATTGTC
The DNA here is from genome assembly GCA_963717225.1 of uncultured Acidobacteriaceae bacterium. GTDB lineage: Bacteria > Acidobacteriota > Terriglobia > Terriglobales > Acidobacteriaceae > PALSA-350. Next base: position 7,073 of record CAVQWB010000032.1, read on the forward strand.
GATCCGGATTTCCGGAGCGTGCCCGGCACGGTGACCATTACGCGTAACGGCAAGGAATTCTGGTCGCAAACAATCTCGAGTGGGGAAGAGGAAATGTCCCACAGCCTGCGCAACCTGGAGCACCACCATTTCAAGTTTGAGCTGCATCGACGCCCGGGAGACGTGCACATACATTTTCTCGGCGCCCATTCGCTGAGTTTCGGGCAGGGTATCGAGCTCAAGGACGGAGATGTGATGGAGATCCACTTCGAAGGCTTCGGCCGCCCCTTGCGCAATACAGTAGAAGTGATTCGCAAAAAAGATCAGCCGATAGAGGTGATTTCTCTCGTCTAATAGACGCGACCTCTATGAAGCCTCATCCCTCTCTCCGTGTCCGCGTCTCTTTGGGAGCCCTGGCACTCACCCTTCTCGCTCATGCGCAACCGGCCGAACAGGCGACGCACGGTATTTCTATCGCCAATATGGATCGTTCGGTCAAGCCGGGCGATGATTTCTACCTTTACTCGAACGGCGAATGGATCAAGCGCACCGCGATTCCGCCCGACCGCAGCCGGATCGGTGTGTTCAGTGCACTGAATGATCTGAGCAACAAACGCGCCCTTACCTTGATCGAAGAAGCGGGGAAAGCAAAGGCGCCCGAGGGGTCCAATGCACAGAAAATTGCGGACTTCTATCACTCGTACATGGACCAGGCCGGCATTGAGTCCCGTGGTCTGAGCCCCATTGAGCCAGAGCTCAAAGCGGTCGCAGCCATTGGTGACAAGAACCAACTGGCACGCGCCCTGGGCGAAAGTTTGCGGGCCGATGTAGACGCCCTCAACAACACCAACTTTCACACGGATAATTTATTTGGATTGTGGGTGGCCCCAGGTTTTTCCGATTCGGCCCACTACGCGCCCTATTTGTTGCAGGGGGGCCTTGAGCTACCCAATCGCGACTACTATCTCTCTGACACCGATAGCATGCGTAAGATTCGGACGAAATACCAGGCCCACATTGCAGCAATGTTGAAACTTGCCGGCTTCGCCGATGTGGATGATCGGGCGGCGCGCATCTACGCCCTTGAACATGCGATCGCAGAAAAGCACTGGAGCCTGGCCGAAAACCAGGAGGTCGCAAAAGCCAATAACCCCTGGAAGCGGAGCGATTTTCCTGTAAAAGCCCCTGGGCTTAATTGGGAGGAATATTTTCGCGGCGCCGGCCTCAGCCAGCAATCCATGTTTATCGTCTGGCAGCCAAGCGCATTCACTGGCGAAGCGGCTCTGGTCGGTTCCACTTCGCTCGACGCGTGGAAGGATTGGCTGGCCTACCATCTGATCGAAACCTATGCGGATGTGCTGCCCAAGACGATAGCCGACGAACACTTCGCACTGGTGGGTCCGGTTCTTTCAGGCACGCCGCAGCAGCGTCCCCGCTGGCAACGAGGCGTGGCCTTGGTCAACAATGAACTGGGAGACGCTGTGGGCCAGATCTTCGCGCAACGGTATTTCTCCCCACAAGCGAAAGCGGACGCAGAGGCGTTGGTTGCGCACATCATCGCCGACTATCGCGAGCGGCTCCGCAACCTGTCGTGGATGGCGCCGGCAACCAAAGCGGAAGCGATTGCCAAGCTCAACGCACTTTATGTGGGTGTCGGCTTCCCCGAAAGCTGGCGCGATTATTCCGGGTACGAGGTGAAGCCTGATGATATCGCCGGCAACCGGAGCCGCGGCCGTCTCTTTTATTATCACTTCAACGTTGGGCGCATCGGAAAGCCGGTGAATCGCAAGGAGTGGTCGATGACGCCGCAGACAGTGAACGCGGTCAACCTGCCGTTGCAGAATGCACTCAACTTCCCGGCCGCCATTTTGCAGCCTCCATTTTTTGACCCTGCGGCGCCCAACGCTGTGAACTATGGCGCCATTGGCTCCGTGATCGGGCACGAGATCAGCCACACGTTCGATACCGAGGGCAGCGCATTCGACGCCAAAGGGCGGATGCGTAATTGGTGGACGCCCTCGGATTTCGCGCACTTTCGCGCTTCGACGGCAAAGCTCGCCGCCCAGTATGACACCTACAAGCCGTTCCCTGACCTTTCGGTCAATGGCAAGCAGACGCTGGCAGAAGATATTGCGGATATCGCCGGTATTTCTGCAGCCTACGATGGATATCAATCCTCGCTGAAAGGCAAAGCCGCTCAGGTCGATCATGGATTTACCGGAGACCAGCAATTTTTCATCGCCTTCGGCCAGAACTATGCATCGAAGTCGCGGCCTGCGGCACTGCGCGAACAGGTCTTGAACGATTCGCACGCTCCGTCCGAATATCGTGCGGACACGGTACGCAACGTGGATGCGTGGTACAAGGCGTTTGGCGTTCAGCCCGGACAGGCTCTCTATCTCGCTCCCCAGGATCGAGTGAAGATCTGGTGAGAACGCGGCCGAAAGGGTAGGCTGTTTTCGTGAGCAAAGAAGAAGCGGTTGAGGTGCTCTCGATCGAGGGACGCGAGGTCCGCGTCACCCACCCCGGCAAGCCTTATTTTTCAAAGCAGACGCGGCTGTCGAAACTCGACCTGGTTCGCTACTATCAGTCAGTTGCGCCGGGCGCCCTTGCCGGAATCCGGGACCGCCCCATCGTCCTTAAACGGTTTGTGAACGGCGCCGAAGCGGAGGCGTTTTATCAAAAGCGCGCGCCCAGTGATCGGCCCTCGTGGCTGCGGACGGTGACGCTGTCTTTTCCTTCCGGCCGCACGGCCGAAGAGATCGTCGTGGATGACGCCGCCGGGCTGGCATGGATCATCAATCTTGGCTGCCTCGAGTTACATCCGCATCCGGTTCGCTCCTCCGATCTTGACCACCCCGACGAGTTGCGAGTGGATCTCGACCCCGGCCCTGGCGTGGGCTGGACCGATGTACGCCAGGTCGCGCTCGAAGTGAAGTTGCTACTCGAAGAGCTTGGGCTTCGCGGCTGGCCTAAGACCAGCGGCTCCCGCGGGATGCATGTCAATGTGCGCATCGAGCCGCGTTGGACGTTCAGTGAAGTGCGGCGCGCAGCGCTCGCGTTGTCGCGTGCGGTAGAGCGGCGTGTCCCTTCCCTGGCGAGTTCGAAATGGTGGAAAGAAGAACGCCACGGCGTGTTTCTTGACTACAACCAGAACGCCAAGGATCGGACGACCTGCTCCGCGTACTCAGTGCGGCCGCTCCCCGATGCCCGCGTGTCCGCACCTCTTCATTGGCACGAGGTGCCGGATTGCGAGCCTGCGGATTTTACTGTGCTCACGATGCCTGGCCGTTTTGCCGAGATCGGCGACCCCCACGCAAGCATGGATTCCGCACCCGGTTCGCTCGAAACACTGCTGGAGCTCGCGGCCAAGGACGAGTCCGCTGGATTGGGCGATGCGCCCTGGCCGCCGCACTTTCGCAAGATGGAAGGGGAAGCACCGCGGGTGGCGCCGTCGCGAGCCAGGACGGCCGCGAAGAAGGCTCCGCGGACGAAGATGCCTTTGATCGTGATCGCGAACTCTCCCAGCAAGGAGGATGCCCTGGCTGGCCTGGAGAGATGGAAAAGCAAACACCCCGAAGTGGCTGCACTGCTGGCCGTAGACGACGTGTTGGTCGACTCCATGCGCGGCACGTCGTCGACTTGGACGCGCATCCGCATCAATCTGCGCCATGTTCCCGAAGAGCTAAGGCCGCCCCAGGAAACTCCCGACCCTGACGATGATCCAACCCGCGCCTGGCGGGCCTGGCGGGCGTCGAAGCGAGCTGCCAAGAAAAGCTGAGTGAGATTTAGAAATCTATCTCTGCAAGCAATGCTGGGTGCCCCACATCTCGCTCGTTTTTTGCGAGATGTGGGGCACCGCGAGCAGAAGCTTCTGATTCAGCAAAAGCTAAGGTGGGGCTTCGCCCATCTTTTTCGGCCCACGTACGCCGGGGCGAGGGGCACCCGTCCAGTTACCTCGGGTTTCATCAACGCCCGCTGGCGAATATCTCCATCAGCTCCTGCGGTGGAACCACTTCCAGTTGCGCGTATGTACAGTCGCTCGGCTTCTTGTCTGTGCGCCACCTGCGAAACTGAGCCATGTGGCGGAAGCGGGCGCCCTGCATATGCTCGTAAGCGACTTCGACCACCAGTTCGGGTCGAAGCGGTTCCCACGACAAGTCTTTCCCCTGGCTCCAGCGACTCTGACCGCCGGGCATGCGTTGCTCACCGGCACCAAGCTCCGCCCAGCCGCTCCAAGGGTGATTCACCAGCGCATCTCGCCGATAAGGCAGGAGGAATTCCGCCAGCTCGCGGCGTTTCTCGATCGTGAAACTTGCACATACGCCAACGTGCTGTAAAGAGCCGGCATCATCGAACAGGCCCAGCAGCAGTGAGCCGACGTTGCCCTCACCGGTCTTGTGCCAACGAAACCCGGCGACGACGCAGTCACAATCCCGCTCGTGCTTGATTTTGAGCATGACTCGCTTGTCGGGCTCATAGGTCCCGCTCATCTGCTTGGCGATAACGCCATCGAGTCCGGCGCCTTCGAACCGGCGAAACCAATCTGACGCAACACTCGCTTCGTCCGTTGCCGGGGTGATGTGTACCGGGGGCGCCGCTGAGGCCAGCAGCCGTTCCATCTGCTTGCGCCTCGCTTGAAATGGTTCGCCGCACAGATCCCGGTCTCCCTCGCAAAGCAAGTCGAAGAACACGATCGATGCCGGCGTTTGCTGCGACAGGAGCTTCACCCGGGACGCGGCGGGATGAATGCGCAGTTGCAGGAGCTCAAAGTCGAGACCGGTTTCGTTGGCAATCACGATTTCCCCGTCGAGTACGCATCGTTCCGGCAACTGTGTGCGCAGAGTCTCGATTAACTCGGGGAAATACCGATTGAGCGATTTTTGGTCGCGGCTCTGGATGAGGATTTCGTCTCCATCGCGAAACACCAGGGCGCGGAACCCATCCCACTTCGGTTCAAAGACCCACGTGTTGCCCGCCGGTAATTCACCCACTCGCTTGGCGAGCATCGGCAGGACCGGCGGATTTACAGGAAGTTGCATGCCCCATGGTATCGCCTGCCTGCGTTATTCTAGGGTCCGATGCCAGTAGACCCACACAGAACCATTGCCGATCTGGAGCAGCTTCGGGCGCTCACCGCAGACGATCACGGGGCGCAACGCATTGCCTGGACCGAAACCTGGCTCAAGGCGCGCGCCTGGTTTCAGAGCAAGCTAGCCCAGCTGCCGGTGGAACACCACCTTGACGCTGCCGGAAACTCCTGGACGACGCTTCGGGGCGACTCAGATCGCACTCTGATCCTCGGCAGTCATCTTGACTCGGTGCCCAACGGGGGCTGGTTGGATGGCTCTCTCGGAGTCCTCACCAGCTTCGAGGTGCTGCGCAGTCTGGCAGAAGACTTTAAAGGCAAGCCGCCGGTCACCATTCGCCTGGTGGATTGGGCCGACGAGGAGGGCGCGCGTTTCGGCCGAAGCCTCTTCGGTTCCTCGGCATTTGCGGGGACACACACGATCCAAGCGGACCGGGGCCGAACGGACCGGGATGGCATTCGCCTGGAAGATGCTTTGCGCCAATGCCATGTCGACGTAGACCGCATCGGCGACGCGGGCGTTGAGAGGGGTCAGGCCGGGGCCTACCTGGAATTGCATATTGAGCAGGGACCGGTTCTGGAAGCCATGAAGTTGCCGCTGGGCGTGGTGCTCGGCACCAAGGGCGTGGAACGCCACGCGATTACTTTTCATGGCCAGGAGGCGCACTCCGGATCCACTCCGATGGCCGTGCGGCGCGATGCGCTCGCTGCTGCGGCCAAGCTCGCGCTCGAGATTCGGCCCATCGCGCGCAAACATCCTGACGCCGTCGCAACCATGGGCAGCGTCAAAACCTTTCCCGGCATCGGGACTGCGGTCGTCGGCCGCTGCGAAACCACACTGGACATGCGTGACCTGGATGCGGGAGTACTGGCGTCGATGCTGGCCGAAGCCCAGGAAGTGAGCCGGCGTTTCGCCGCGGAGGAAGGTTGTACCGTCGAATGGTCAAGGATCTGGAGCATCGAGCCGATCCCGTTTGATCCGCGGCTTATTGAGCTTTGTGATCAGGCGGTTCGGGAAACCGCGGGTGCTTCCCACCGACTACCCTCGGGGCCGCTGCACGACGCTGCCGAGGTGGCGCGGGCTGGAATTCCAGTAGTGATGATGTTTACCCAATCACTTGCCGGCCTAAGCCATAACCCGGCGGAAAACACTAAAACTGAGCATTTGGAGCTGGCTGTACAGGCCTTCGACCGGCTGGTCCGAAAGACTATGCAGTGGCTGAAAGGGGGAACAGCAGGTCCCTCCGCTCCGCTACCGCTCCGGTCGGGATGACACATTCATTTCAAGGACATGACGTTGATGCCGGGTGACCCAGGGTTTGTTGGCGGGGACAAAT
>CAVQWB010000033.1:0-49997 GCA_963717225.1 uncultured Acidobacteriaceae bacterium
GGGGCGGTGTATCGATTCGATTTGTCGGACCGGCCAGCAACCATCATGCGAGCAAGCCGGGTCATCATGGCAAACTACTATAAAAGAACGAAGACAGGGGATGGTATCGTGTCAACGTATCTCCCTGTATACATGGCTTGAAGAGTACTGGTTTGACAAGAAGGCATCGATTCGTGATCGGTTCTGCATTGAAAATCCAAAAGAGTGAGGAGATTTGAGTATGCCGAATTTAAGTGCGGGACGGATTGCCGCCTGCGTCGTGTTATTGACGGGCCTTGCACAGGCTGCGTCTGCCGCTGAAATTCTTATCGTCGACGATAAATCCCAGCCAGAGAGTTTGACGGTCGCACCGGGTGGGATACTGATTGTCGGTAGCGCGAGCACTCCGTTCATTTACAAGGTGCGCCCGGGGTCGACCACTGTTGAGAAGTTCGTGGATGCCAGCGCTGAGGGTGCCGGCACCTTTTTCTTCGGTATGCTTGCCGATGTCGCTACCAACACGTTGTGGGCGTGCCAGCTAACCCCGGTGCCAGGCACGGTCCAGCGTCATACCGCCCTGAGGGGCTTTGATCTCTCCACCGGCGCCCAAAAGCTTCGTTGGAACCTGCCTGGTGACAACAGTGTCTGCAACGATTTCTCGGTCGGACCAGACAAGGCGCTTTACATCAGCGACACCGCCAACAGCAAAATCTACCGGCTACCGGCCGGTGCTACGACTGCCGAACTCTTCCTGGAAGATCACGCGCTCTACGGCATTGATGGGATCACCTTTTTGGACGGCACGCTGTATGTCAACAATGTGTTCTCGAACAATCTCTACCGTATCCCGGTGGACGCTGCCGGCAAGGCCGGAAAACCTGTCGATATCTGGATGGATCAGCCGGTGAAAGGGCCGGATGGCATGCGCGCAGCGAATGGCAAGCTACTGCTTGCTGAGAACGGCAGCGGCAAGATTTCGGTTGTTACTGTCAATGGTGACAAGGCCAGCGTCATGGTAATCAAGGAAGGACTCAAGACACCAACCGCAGTCGAGCCTGCGGGCGACACGATCTGGGTCGCCGAACGCGGCGCCGGGAAGGCGGTGTCGATTCCGATGCCGAAATGATTGAGGGAAAGAGCGACATGAGAGAAGATTCTCGGGCTCACCATCGATGGGACGGTGAGCCTCAGCAAATTGTCTGGTTGAAATCGGTGGCAACGCACTTAAGCATTACCATGAGGAGCGTTTCAGATTCTTATCGTGGAGTATTGACTTATGCAAATGTGGCTAGGTTAGTAATGGATCCTAGGACAGACGAAACGTAATCCATCAAGGCGGGGATGTTTTGCAATGCCATGGGCCTCACTCATTGGGGTACTTTTCGTCTGTTCCGCGTTCGCCCTGGAAATACTGTTTCTCTTCCCGTTCTTAGGCACACTCTTTAGCCCTCAGCAACTCGCGCGTTTACGGCACGGCTGAACAGGCTGCAGGCAGGGGGCTCCCACCAGATTCGGGGTGGATGAAATCCGCGGCTCATTTTCCGGGCGGCCACCAATATCTGATTGTTCGATACTCCTCGCTTGCGCCCTTTTGTAATCGAGGTCACCGCAGAGCGACAGTTATCGAAGCATGCTTTGAGCAAGCGATTGCCTCGGCGCCTTTCTGCCCGTCTCCGTTCAACGTCTCACTGAACAGGTTTGTGCCGGGGATGTGGACTTGCGCAAGAAAGTTCTGGCCATCGCAGACTCGGAAGGTGAGGTGACCTCGCGCTGCGATTTTTCGATCTTGTTCCGGGCGCACAGTAATCATTTGCTCGTGGCCCGTGCCCGCTTTGCGAACGGACAACAGAAAGTTACTTGAGATCAGTTGGAGTTGATAGGTACCGGCTGTGAATTCCTGGCCGTCGGCAGAGAACGCGAAGGGAATGTTGACGGTAATTGCCGGATCGAACTGGGCACGTGCGGTCGACGCTAACGAGCCGCCGCTAATCAGAATCACAAAGAGCGATTTGGCGATGATTGAAGGCATGCGCTTCATAGAACCTCCTCGGTGTGCAGTGCAACGAATTCGATATGTTAGTTGGTGATGGCCAACTTCTTTGCCACTCCTCGATTTCAGCACTGGTGAACTTTGCATGCGATAAAGATTGGTGAAGAGAAATGAAGTTTTGTAAAGTTCGCTGCCCCTCTATGAGAACCATCGAGTATCGAATCGGAGGCGCATGAACCCAGAGTATGGCTCGCGTTCTTATCGTCGTCCCTACGGAACCCACGGCAGGCCCCACGGCTTGCCGGGGCAGGCGGGGCAGGCTGAGTATGGAAATGCGGTCCTCACCCGGACTCTCAAGCCCGTCGCTTCATGAAATGAGAACGTACCTCGGGAGCGAAAGCCCATCGGTTTGTTTGCTGTATGTACGGGCTGAAGCCCGTACCCTTCAGAGAAAGAAAGACGTACTTCAGGGGGTAAAGCCCAAGTCTTTCTTGAGCCTCCACGGCCCGACTAAAGTCGCGCCCTGATACAAAGCATCAGAGCGGTGACTCCCGAAAAATTAGCGCATTCCGCAGCTTTCTGATCTATCTATCCTCTTTTTAAATGTAGAAACTCCAAACCCAGAACTGGCGTCATGGGTAAATCTGTGGAGTTTGGAAATAGAGTTATCACGCAGACGCTAGCACAAGCTTCTCATGCTATCGCCTCATACGCGATTCGTTGAAATTGTGTTTTTTAACGGAACGATGGAGTGATGCACTGTGGGGCAGTGCTCACAACGCCTCCTACATCCAGCCTTAGGAAGCTATCGGTTGGCGAGAGGTTGCTAACAATCGATTACAGTGGGATTTTAAATACTCTGAAGCACCATGATGATCCGCGGGAGTAGGTGGGCTGACAGAGTTAGGAACTCATGCGCTGTGTTCGATATCGAACACAGGCGCCCACAGTCCATAGAGTACGATGAGCAGGTAAGCTACAAAATCTGCGTTTGGAACGGATTCGCCGACTTGAGCAAGTTTAAGAACGCCCTGCTGCAGCGTCTGGAGGGGGACATCATTGAGCGCCTATCTCTCAAATCAGTGACCTTTGAGACGAGGCATGAGATTGAATATCCAGGGCGGCCGATCGAACATCTTTTCTTCGTTGAAGAGGGAATGGCCTCCATGACAACAACTTTCAAAGATGGCTCACAGGTAGAGGTGGGCATGTTCGGGTACGCATCCGTGATTGGTGTGCCCGCTCTCATGGGGACAAAGCTCAGCCTCTACCGCATCTACACGCAAATCGAAGGCCGCGGCTTTTCTTGTACGATCGAGACCGCTCGAGCGGAGTTTGGCCGCGGGGGCCTTTTCCAGGCGTTGATGCTGCGGTATGTGCAGGCTCAACTCGTTCAGGCGGCCCAGTCGGCAGCTTGTAATGCCAAGCACAACATGGAGCAGCGCCTGGCAAGATGGCTGCTGCTTTGCGGTGATCGGGCTAACACCGAGACGTTCAAGATATCGCAGGAATTTCTCTCCGACATGCTCGGAAGTACCCGTCCTACGGTTTCGATAGCAGCAGGGACGCTCAAAGAAGAGGGCCTGATCGAGTATAACCGTGGCGTCATTCGCATCATTGACCCGGGCCGGCTCGAACAGAGGGCGTGCGAGTGCTACGACATGACCAAGAATTACCTGGACAATTATGCGGATGTCGATGCCACCTTCACTTCATAGCACATAGGGAATCCGGTGATGAATCCACTCGATGCCTCTCCAATCGTCTTCTCGGAATGGCTGCCTACCGGCGTTATGGTGCACTTCGAAGGAAATGTTTCCGTCTTCTTTCCGGCACAGTTTCTCTATGAGCAACGAAAGGTTCCGCCAAACCGGATATTCCAGACCCACGCAGGTCCCCCGTAAAGGTGGATGGGTGATGGGCGGATGGTCTCGGGCACACTACGCGTGCGACCGCGTGCAGTCTCTGCAAGCGACAGGCCAAAACTCGGAGGATTATCTGGTGTCGGGAGAAGACGCTGTTCAAATCTTTGTTGTTGATGACGAAAAAGCAATTGCAGAAACGCTAGCCGTCATCCTAGCAAGGAATGGTTTCACAGTGACTTCCTTCACAAGTCCACGCGAGGCTCTGGAAAAGGCTCGTAGACTTCCGCCGAGCTTGTTACTTTCCGATGTGTTCATGCCGGAATTGTCCGGTGTCGACCTTGCCGTTCAGATCAAAGAAACGTGGCCCCATTGCAAGATTTTGCTAATCTCCGGTCAGGCTGAAACGGACGACTTGCTTAGGGCCGCCCGAGAACAAGGGTACGATTTTCCTCTGGTCGCCAAACCGATCCACCCAGTTGATCTGCTTCAGCGGATCAGAGATCTGATCTGACCTAACACCGCATCGCTGTCAAAATAAGAAAAGTTTTGAAACGCGCCGAGGCTGATACGCACTATTGGAACAGAGTGCTTCTCGGACAACAGCCAAGGTTCAGACCAACATGCGGCCAAGTGGCGGCAGGTTGATCTTCGATCGATCCTGCAATCGCAGGAGACCGAAGCGCGAACTCATCCTGGAAACGGGAGGGCAATCAATGCGAGTTACGGTAACTCGGGTGTGGGCCCTAACCTATTGGCAAACACAACGATGGACACTTATTGACAGCGACACAATTTCTTATCTTGCCATCAGAACGCTCCTTCCAGTCCGAATGTAGCGATGCAGATAACTTATGTCTATCCATTCCTAAAGCTGTTGTTCCAGGAAATCTTTGATCTGAGAACCCGGTTGGGCTGGTCCAACCAATACGGCCTATTGAGCCCCTCGCCAGGATGGGCAACCATGGGGTTCTGCTCAGGTGATCGAACTGGAGGTGACGACCTTGCTTGCTGCCGATCTTCTTCAAGTCAGACAAACCAGCTTCGCTTTGTGGAACCCGAGCGGGGGAGCCAATCCGCCCGTGTTGGTCATCGGCGTTTTCCAGCCGGGAAATCCCAACACCCTTGCCAGCGCGCGCAAGATCCCGCTGCTTCCGAGCGGCAAGCCCGGCCTGTGGACCATCGCCGCCGCGAATTGCAATTTGGCCGACGGCATCTATAGTTATTGGTTTTCCGTCCAAAATACGGAGCCCAATCTCCCGGCGCAACCGATTCTATGCACCGATCCGTTTTCGACCACGGTTGATTGGCGGCTGTTGCCGGCCAGTCTGCCGGCCGGCTTCGATCTGTTGACCGATCTTCAGCCCGCATCCGTCGTGCAGTGGCAAAACGGCCAGCTTTCGGCCGTCGATCCAATGGGCGAAACACCCTCGTTCTCCAACGATCCAACGCCCGACCATCTTCCTGCCAACAACCAACTGGTCATCTACGAGCTGCCCACCGCTTGGTCGCCTTCGTCTCGTCCCGGAGAACAGTATCGGGCCGTGGGGAGCTTCAAGGATGTGCTGGCCCTGGTAGACAAAAACGCAACAGGAGCGAATTTCCAGGGCCTCGCGGTTCTCGCCGCGGGCCAATCGTATTTGAGCAATTTGGGCGTGAACGCGCTCGAATTGCTACCGCCCGCCGACAGTTATTTCAAGCGAACATGGGGCTACGATACATCGCATTTCCTCGCGCCCGATTGGGAGTTGGGATCTCCCGATGGGCAGATCGCCTCCACTGCCAATTCCGATCTGGCCGCATTGGTCCAATCCTGTCACCAGTACAGCATCCGCTTTTTCATCGACGCAGTCATGGCATTCGGTCGAAACGAAGCGTATCAGTGGATCGATTTCGACGATTTTTATATCGCCGATCCGAGTCTGACGCCCAGCGATCCGGATGCGCTCGGATCCATGGGAGGAGACGGCAGCCAGCCGCCTCGCGATGGATTCGGCAGCACGCTCTTCCGCTATACGCGCCCGCTCGCGAATCCGTCTTACGATCCGATTTCCGGCGGGACGAGCACGGTCGCGCCCGCGCGAGGGCTCATGTACAGCTACATCACGCGCTGGATGCGCGATTTTCGTGTCGACGGCGTGCGCATGGACAGCATTCAGAACGTGGCTAACTGGGATTTCGTTGGCGCTTACAGAGACCGTGCTCGGGCATTGTTCGCCGAGCGGTGGGCGGCGGCGGGGCTGGGCGGTAGCGCCGATGCGCGCTTCCTCGTCATCGGCGAAGAGCTAAGCCTGCCAATGACTCTGCTTACGCAAGGTCGTCTGGACGGTCTTTGGAACGACGGTTTTCGTGCGCGGGTGCGGGCCGCCATCCTGGCCGAGAACAATGGCAGCGAAAATTTCGAATATACCGTGCGCAACGCCATCGATTGCCGCAACGTGGGATTCACCGATCTCACGCAGGCCGTCAATTATGTCACGTCGCACGATGTGGAAGGATACCGGCGGGAGCGCCTCTGCACCATGCTGACCAAGTCCGGATTCAGCGGGCAGGATCTGCAAAAGCGCGTGCAATTGGCATTCGTGTGCCTGCTCACCGCCAATGGCGTTCCGATGATTCTGGCCGGCGAGGAGTTTGCGGATCAAAACGAGCTATTCGATTCCAATGGCAACGTCACCGACGCGAGCGGCAAAGAAATCGACCCTGTCCATTTCGCGCTGCTCGGAGGGGATTCGATGCGCCAGGCGCTTGTCACCTATGTTTCGCGATTAGTGAGCTTTCGAACCAAGCAGCCCGCGCTCTCCGTCAACGACACCACCTTCATTCAGGTGGATTTCAACGATAACAAGCGCGTACTCGTCTGGCAGCGGGGCATGGCGGGGCAAGACCCGGTAGTGGTGGTCGCCAATTTTTCGGATTACGCCACGCCTAACGGACTCACGGACCCCAATGCCCAGTACGTGGTCAACAATTGGCCGCCCACGCCGCCCGGCCGCTCATGGCGCGAAGTTACCCAAGCTCGCCCCGTTGTTCCCGCCCAAGTGGGCCAGGAGCCGATATTTCCCTGGGAAGCGAAAATTTATACGCTGGCGTGACCGCCGAGGATTATCAGCACCTCGCGCTTGCTATTCCCGACGCGCTGGAAGGTGGCATTTGAGTGATCCAGATTCAGCGTCAACGAAAAAATCTCCGTATTACCCCGAGCATATTGCGCCGTGGCTTCGTTCGCCGGCTTATCGGGGATTATCTGAGACCCAGGCCGCAGTTCTTAGTGGTCGAAGTGCAGGTGTACTCGTGATCGCTGGGCTTGCGAACTGACGCTGAAGGCATCCGCGGATCTGCGGAGAATATATGCGCTGAGGAGCGGCATCGCCTCGACTTCAGATGCGATCGCCTGCAACGTTGGCGGCTCGTCAGGGAGCCGGATCGGCGGCCCCGTATATTGAATGTCAAAATCAAGATTGAATTCGTCAAACTGCATTTGAATCCGGACCGGCGGGGCCACCCCGATTTTATTGAGATAGATCATTAATTCATGCAGGCACTCCGCCGCCTGGGCAGCGACTTCCGGCCGCATTCCCCATGTGGCGCCCTCGACCTCCATAATTCTGCGAACCTCGCTATCCTCCTGAGCACTGGTCGTGGGGTCGATCTCAAAGACCTTACGCTTCGAAGTTCCCAATCGAAGCAACAGGTTCAGCACCACCACCAGCACCGTACACAGCGCCAGCGGCGAGCTAAAGAGGGGGCTTATCTCTGCAGGCACGGCAGCATAAAGTCCAGGCACGATCGCCACGCTCAGCCCGAAGATCAATGCCAGACCGGTTACGAAGATGCGCCGCGCATCGAGCATGCGCGATAACATCACCTGAACTCCGCCGAGGATCATGAAGCAGGCGACGTAGACGACGACCGCACCCATGACCGGCGCCGGCATGATCGAGAAGACCGCCGCCAGCCGGGGGAAGAAGGCAAGCGCGATACAGATCAGTCCGGCAGGCCAGGCGATAATTCGGCTGGTTGCGCCGGTAGCCAGGGAAAGTCCTACATTGCTCGAGAAGGTAGACTGGCCCAATCCTCCGAGCAGGCCGGAAAGCACAGAACAGATACCTCCGGCAAGGATTCCGCCGCTGATCTCTTTCATATCCGTGCGCTTCCATTGCGCATCGTTGATTTTTTCGCAAAATGTCAGGTCGCCGACTGTTTTGAGGATCGAGCAGACGCTGGCAATCATGAAAGGCAGAGTCATTGCAAAACTGAAATGGTGACCTGTTGGCGGCCGGGGAAAGCTGAGCAGCGGAACATCCAAAACCTGCCGCATCTGAGCGGAGGTCAGAGTCCGCGTCAGAATGGCGGTCAAATATCCCAGAAAGAGGCCGAGCAGCACTGGATAGAGTCGAAGCTTGCTCCTGGTTAACAAAGTCGGCACAACCATTGCGGCCAGCGTGAACAGGGCGACAAGGATCGCTCGCACGTCGAGATGTTGGCTGTTTGGCGTATAGCCCATGAATCGCGGACAGCCGATGCTTACCAGATCGAGTCCCACCATGGCCACAACTAAACCGGTCACTTCCGGCGGGAAGAGCTTTTGCATGCGTTTCATCAATCGGGAGACCACGGCTTCGAATGCCCCTGAAAATGACGTCATGCCGAAAACCAAAGAAAGGCCGCCGGTCTTGCCCGCCAAAATGGAAGCGGAGAGATACGCGGGACCGCACGAAAACGGACACAAATATCCCGAGCCAACAGGGCCCCTGGTTCGGGCCTGCAAGATGGTCGCCAGGCCGGAGGCGATCATCGAAAAGCGGATCATCGTGCCGGTTTCCAGGCTGGAAGCACCAATGCTCGTGGCTACCACGACTACAAAAATCCACCCGACTGACATGACAAAGACATGCTGCAGGCCCATAACGATGGTGAGTGGCAGGGGCGGAGCTTCATCGACCGAATAAGTCAGATTGGCTGGTTTTACACGTGCGATCCGGGTTGCGCTTCGCTCTTCTCGCAAAGATGGCGCTGCTGCTGCTTTCACGATCTCGCGTTCCATTCCGGGGAGGGTTTTTGCGGCCTGAACTCCGCATTATCGTCTTGGAGGATTGGCGAGAGCATGCTGGGCATCAGAGGCCATCGGCGCTCGTCGTCAGAGTGCGCCGGATCGCCGCTTTGTATAGTACGTCAATCGGAAATGCTGTCGCTAAAAATATTCGATCGAGAATCGTCGATCCATAACGCCGAGTCACCGTGCCAGGTAGCCGGTTACCCACGCGCGATGAGGCGAGATACAATTTGTGCTCCCTAATCTGCTGAAAATGTTGGATTGCCGGCCAGGGATATGCGAAGAGGATTTTGATGGCAAGTGCGAAGAATGTGGACGAGGAGAGAGGCCCGGGCGGCCGGGCTGAGATGGGATTGCCGCCGGCAGACCGAAGGGCAGGTTCTGGAAGCCTGAAGCCGCTGCTGCCGTTGTATGCGGTCGTCTTTGCCGGCTTCGTGGGCTATAGCCTGATGATCACGGTCTTCACGCCGATGATCATGAGCAACCACGATTTGCTGCTTCGGGCAGATGAGCCGATGGGCAGGCGCGTGATCCTGCTCGGAATTCTGCTCTGCCTTTATCCGCTGGGTCAATTCGCCGGTTCGCCGGTGCTGGGCGCGCTGTCAGATCGATTTGGGCGCAAGCCGGTTTTGATGATCTCGCTCTGTTTCACGACCGGTTGCTACGCGCTCATCGGCGTCGCACTCTACCTCAGGAGTTTCGCTCTGCTTGCTTCGGCTTCGCTGCTGGCGGGCCTGGCGGAAGCCAACGTTGTGGCAGCGCAGAGCGCTATCGCTGATGTTGTAACCCCGGAACAGCGCAACCGATTCTTCGGCTACATTTATCTGAGCGCGAGCTCGGCGTATATTGTGGGGCCGCTGGTGGGCGGAAAATTAGCGGATCCTGATCTGGTTTCGTGGTTCAGCGATGCAACCCCGTTTTGGGCAGCGATGATTGTGCTCGCGATCACAACGGCAGCTACGGCGTTCTTCTTTCGCGAAACAAATCCGCCCGCGCAACGCCACTCAGTCAGCTTTTCGCAGGCCTTCACCAATCTTCGGGGTGTCATTTCCAATCACCGTCTACGCCGGCTCTATTGGCTCAACTTCGCTTTCTATCTTGCGATCTTTGGATTTTTTCGCTGCTATCCAATGTATCTGGTGGACCGCTTCCATCTCGGCGTGTCGCAGGTTTCGGAGTTTGTGGCATGGGTGGGCGTTCCCATTGTGATCGCCAACGTCTGGCTCACCGGTTTTCTCGCTGCGCGCTTCAGGACCAGAACTCTGACCCTGTACTCGGCATTTCTCACCGGCGCCTTCATGATCGTCGTCGTCGCAATTCATAGCCCGCGATCGCTCTGGGTAACCCTGTTTCTGACGTCCGCAGCGCTGGCAATCTGTTTGCCGGCATGCGCGACTTTGCTTTCAAAGGCGGCCAGTGAGGCGGAACAGGGACGCGTATTGGGGAACAATCAAGCCCTACAGGTGGGGGCGGAAGCTCTGTCGGGTTTGGTCGGCGGGTTCGCAGCCGCTTTATTCGTAGAGCTACCCTTGATCCTTTTAGGGCTCCTCGCCATGACGGCAGCGCTGTTGATGAAGTTTGAGGTAAGCGGGCATACTAGGTGATAGCTCTAACGCATCCGTGGGATAAATGGGACAAACGTCCTCCTGGCAGGTTGAGCTGTCGAATGTTACTCGAAGCCGAAGTGTGAGATAGCGCCGCAGGGGCTAAACAGGCTGCGGAAAGGAAATAAAGAACGTACCCCAGGGCCTGAAGAGTGTGCGTGAGAACCAATTCCAAGTCACTGCGCTCATGCTTTGTATCAGGGCACGGCTTCAGCCGTGCCGCAATGGTTGGGTCTGATGAGGGCTTTAGCCCCTGGGCTGTGTCTTCCCTTTTTGAAGGGCACCGGCTTCAGCCCGTACATAAAAGAAACAAGACGATGGGCCTAAAGGCCAGATAATTTTGGATCTTTTCGGCACGACTGAAGTCGTGCCCTGATACAAAGCTCTTTTTAATTGGCTCAACACAGACTGGCTCGGACATTAGTTTTGCAGGTTTCAATAGCCGAGTTCCTCAGCGTCAGGCCGGCCTCCAAATGGATCGGCGACGGTTGGCTCCTCGCATCTACGAACGGCTTGCAATCCACGCTTGTTACTTTTGATAGGGTCCTGTATCAGCACGCCCGCAAGCGGGGTTATTCCGTCGTGATGCTGCGCTGAGTCAAGGGTTTGCTGGACAAGGCCGTCGCTCCCTAAGTCTGGGAGGTATCGGTTCAGGATTCGACGTGGTACCAGCGGTATCCGTGGCGCTGCTCTTCATCGGCTTGCTTCAACCGGGCAAGAATCTGACTCCCGTTAAGGTTCGCGACGGCAGCGGTGAGGGAATCGATCAATGCGATGGGGGCCACGTAGCTCGAGGCAAAGGAATGACTCTGCACCGGCACGATGAAGAAATCGTGAGCAAACCGGAGCAGCGGAGAAAGTAAGGAGTCGGTTACCGCCACGCAGTAGGCGCCGTTGCTTTTGGCCTTCTCCAATCCGTCGATCGTCATCCGCAGGCCCCGATGAAAGGTGATGCCGATGACCACATCCTGTTTGGTCATGGAGCGCACGAGATGCGTGGCCCGCCCCGGAGCGCCAGCCGCGAAGACCGGTAGTCCGACCATGGTTAAGTGATACTCCATATAAGTGATCAAGGTCAGCGCGATGTCGCCGCCCAGCAAGAGAATGCGTCTGGCCTCAGACATGCGCCTGGCCAGTTTGAGCACCAGATCGATGTCGAGACTGCGGTGTAAGGTCAGCAGATTATTCTCGATCTGATCCGCCGCTCCCCTGAGGAAGGCGGGCATCTTCACAGGCGGAGAGGGACGGGAGAAAGTGTCCAGCAGAGTCGCGCTGGATACGCAAAGTTCGTGCAGGTAATGTTGAAAGTCCTTGTAGCCCTCAAATTCCAGCGCTTTCAAAATCCGCAACAAGGTTGTGGGACCAGTATTCAGCTTGCGAGCCAGATCGCGGACGTTCAGAAGGACAAACTCACGCGGGCTTTCGAGGACAGGACGGATAATGGCCTGCCGGCTGGCAGTGAGTTTTGCGATCCTGGTGGAAATGTTGGCTTGGATCTGCCGATGGTTCTTAGCGGGCAACTTGGAAGTCATTCTTGCCGATTGCCTCTCCATGGGTGAGACATGAGCCTTTGCTCTGCCGCTCATCTGAACAGTTTATTGATCCGATAGCAACTGTGCCAGCGGGAGCCTTGACCTCCGCAGACGACCTATGCTACTTTGCAGTGGAACAGGTGAACCGATCGCTGCATTTGTTCCGTTAGATAAGAAGGCTCGACTTGGGAACCTACCGTCGCCAGTGTCGCCGGCGGAAGCAGCCCAAACGTTGACGAGTGCCTGAACACAACAAGACCTGCCCATCTACTGAATCTTGCTCGTCCCGCAAGCTCGAGGAGGTGTTCCTTGAAGTGTTTCCGTTCCCTCTTGATCGCTCAACTTCTTGTCTTGACCGCCGGCTTCGCGTTGGCTCAGAGCGCAGGCACGGGCGCAATCGCGGGCGTGGTCAGTGATCCGACAGGCGCACTGATAGCGAACGCGGAAATCAGGATTACGAACACGGCCACCGGCGAGACGCACCTCATCCAAAGCAGCTCGGGTGGACGTTATACAGCGGCTCTTCTTCAGCCCGGCATCTACAACCTCACCGTTTCAAAGTCTGGCTTCAGGGACGCCAACTACACCCATGAAGTAGTGAATGTTTCGCAAACCGAGGCGCTGGACATCGTGCTCTCCGTGGGAAGCGCCAGCCAAACGGTCCAGGTCAGCGCCGGCAACCTGCAACCGCAGACACAGACAAGCAGCCTGGGGGCGGTGACCAGCGGCGAGCAGCTGCAGAGCCTCCCCCTGGTCACGCGGAATTTTGTGCAAGTCATCGCCCTCTCGCCGGGAGTGAATAGCGAAGTGACAAATGCGGCCACTCTTGGCCGCGGCGATAGCCAGCAGTCACTCTCCGCTGCCGGCAGCTCGATCCAGGACAACAACTTTGAGATGAACGGTGTCGAGGTGAACGACGTTCAGGGAAGCGGCACCTTCAGTGGTGGTAACCCCATTCCCAACCCGGACGCCATTCAGGAATTCAACGTGCAGACCATCGCCTACGACCCGTCGTACGGTCATAATTCGGGGGCCAATGTCAACGTCGTCACCAGGGGCGGCAGCAACCAGTTTCACGGCAGCGCTTTCGAATTCTTCCGCAACACCGCGATGAATGCCAACGACTTCTTCCTCAAGCAGGTCAACGGTCCACGGCCCGTGTTGCAGCAGAATCAGTTTGGCTTTACCTTTGGCAGTCCAATTGTAAGAAATAAGGTTACTTTCTTTACCGCCTACCAGGGAACACGGCAGGCTAACGGATATTCGGGCACCTGCCTGAGCAGCTTCAGTGAGCCGGCACTTACAGCGAACAATCGCACCGCGGCCGGCCTGGGCGCCCTGCTTGCAGGACAATCTGGAATTGCGGGAACGGGGGGAGGCGCGAACGTGATCCAGGCCGATGGCTCAAATATCAGTCCGCAGGCGATTGCCACCCTGAATTTCAAGCTGCCGAACGGTCAATACATGGTGCCGAATGCGCAGGCGATCAATACGGGAGCGACCAATCCTGCGGCCGCGGGCAAGGTCGTGCTCAGCCAGACCTGCCCGTTTAACGAAGATCAATACATGGCCAATGCGGATTGGGATCAGTCGGCCAAGAGCACATGGCAAGAGAGATTTTTCTTCGTGAATAGCCATTCGACGCTCACCCTCAATCCGGCAGGCTTGGGCGGGGGTGCGGTCCCGGGCTTTGCCACTAACAATCCAAATCACTTTCGTAATTTCACTCTCACCAACTCCTACGTTTTCAGCCCGCGGCTCCTAAACCAGGCGGCTATTGGCTATAACCGTATCGTCGCGGCAACGGAGCAGTCCACACCCTTTGCCTGGTCTGACCTGGGCGTCAGTGCGCCCGAAGGCCCGGACATAGACGATAACGTGCTGCCTCAGCTAGCAGTCGTTGGCGCCTTTGGTCTAGGAGGCAATGGGCAAGAAAACATCAACGTGCAAAACCAATATTCCATTGTGGACAATCTTTCGTTTACCAAGGGACGGCACTCTCTGCGTTTTGGAGGAGGGATAGATCTTGACCAGGTAGCTTATGACAAATATCGCTTCTACGGTGGTATCCAATTTCTGAGCTTCGCCGACTTCCTGCTCGGCCGGCCCGCCGGCTCGGCGGCAACCGGGGGCAATGGCACGCCCTATAGCAACGTGTTCGAGAACCTGGATGTGCCCGGCGTGCTCGATCGCAATTTCGATATCTACAACTATGACTTTTACATACAGGATGACGTCCAGCTTACACGCCGATTTGTATTGAACGCAGGTTTCCGCTATGAGCGATTGGGAGGCATGGAGGAGGTGAATGGCCGAAATGCCAACACCAACTTTGCCGCATTAAATCCCGATCCTCCGGCTACCGGCACACTGGAGGGCTTTGAAGTTGCGGGTAATTATCCCGGGACTCCTCCACCAGGGGTTACGGTTCTTCACGGTAGCAAGCTTGCCTATAGTGGAGATGGGCAAAACACTATCAATCCGCGCATAGGGTTTTCATGGCAGCTGCCGGGCACGGATCGCGTGGTTTTCCGGGGCGGTTACGGTGTTTTTCACCAGGCTCTTAGTGGCCAACCGACTGTCCAGTTAATCTTTCAACAACCATGGGCAGCGCTGCGCGTTCAAGTGCAGCCCACCACCGCGTCCTTTGCCAGCCCGTTCCAGCCGGCGCCGCCGTCGTTCCCAACTTTTTTGCCCTACTCACCTACGACGCTGGAGAGCGGCACTGCGTTCGCCCAGAATATACGGCCGCCCGTGATTCAGCGTTACAGTCTGAACACGCAGGCGCAGGTGGCCAAAAATACGATCTTGGAGTTGGGTTTCATCGGTAGCCGCCACGAGCACCTTATCGTCATTACCTCGCCCGACCAGGCATTGTATGCGAGTCCGGGCTCTCCGCTTCGCGGAGTCACTACCAACACGATCGCGAATATTACGCAGCGTCTTCCTGTGCTGGGGTTTGGTCCAGCTTCCTATAATCAAATCCAGTCCACCGGCCAGGGCTGGTATAACGCATTAGCGGCCAGTCTTACCCGGCGCTTCGCTAATGGGTTGCAGTTTCTTGCTTCGTATACCTGGGCCAAAGATCTCACTACGGCTCAAAGTGCGGTGAATAATATAACCGCAGGCTCGGAACTTGGTAACCAGCTGGATCTTGCTCATAACTACGGTCCTGACAACTTCATCCGGCCGCAACGTTTCGTCTTCAGCGGAGCTTATCAGATGTCCAGCCTCTCGGGGAGGAACACGCTGATGAAAGGGGCACTTGGCAGCTGGATGCTCTCTGGCGTGGTTACACTCCAGAACGGACATTTGCTTACGGTTACCGGCGTCAATAGCAACAACGTGCTTGGCATCGCGAGCGATTTCGCGGAACTGAGCGGCACCTGCACGCCCGCTCAATATGTGACCCCGGGCGCCATCAAAAACAAGATTCACGATTACGTGAATGCCAGCTGCTTTACCGGTACCTATCCGATCGTGGGCGCCGACGGGATTGCCACCGGATTCGGTAACTCAAGGCCCGGGATCGTGCAAGGCCCGGGCCAATACAATGTCGATACAGCCGTTTCCAAGAAGTTCGGGTTGCGGTGGCCGAATGAAGCAACGAACTTTGAGTTTCGCGCGGAAGCATTCAACCTTTTGAACACCCCACAATTCTCCGACCCTGATATGGGACAAACCGACTCGACCTTCGGAGCCATCCAAACCTCAGCTGTGGCGCCACGTATCCTTCAACTAGCACTCAAGGTGAATTTCTAGTCTCTTGAGTCTGTAGGTGATTCTGGGCTGCTGCCTTCTCAGCCCCAGCAAATACAATCGCTTGCTGGGGGCACAAGCACCTCACTGCACGCTTTTTGGAGGCGGCGATAATTCCCAGGATCCTGTCAGCACTACTCGTTCTTTATCTGACGATCCCCTCGTGGGCGCAGAGCCTCGATCTCGTGATTCGCAACGGCTCCGTTCTCGATGGCTCCGGCTCCCCGGCCAGACAGGTGGATATTGGTATTCGCGGGGATAGAGTCGTTCTGATTGGAAAAAACCTAAGGCAAAAAGCCAGTCGCGTCATTGATGCACACGGTCTGATGGTCGCGCCGGGATTTATCGATCCCCATACGCACACCTTTGAAGACCTCTCCAACCCGGCGAGCAGCCGTAATGATGCTTATCTGATGCAAGGCGTGACCACGGTAGTCACCGGCAACGACGGAAGCAGTCCTCTGCAAATTGGTGATGCGCTGCGCAAGTGGGCCCAGCAAGGCATTGGCACCAACGCCGCCTTGTTTATCGGCCAGGGCTCGGTGCGCAGCGCCGTCATGGGTATGTCGGATGCAAAGCCCACACCTGCGCAAATGGATTCCATGAAGGCGCTGGTGGATCGCGGCATGAAGGAAGGGGCGATCGGCATGTCCACCGGCCTGTATTATGCGCCGGGTAGCTATTCCAGCACCGAGGAAGTGATTGCCCTGGCCAAGGTCGCGGCTGCTGACGGTGGCATCTACGACACCCATATGCGGGACGAGAGCACGTACAATATCGGGCTGCTGGCTTCAGTGCGCGAAACCATCAGGATCGGCAGGGAAGCACACCTGCCGGTCATGATTTCCCACATCAAAGCGTTGGGCCGGGACGTGTGGGGGCAGAGCTCGCAAGTGATCGCATTGGTCGATGCGGCCCGGGCTGACGGCGTGCGGGTGACGGCAAGTCAATACCCCTACAATGCGTCGGGAACCAGCGTCGAAGCTGCGCTGATACCGCGGTGGGCGGAGGTTGGAGGCTCCGCCGCATTGTTGCAGCGGATTGGCGACTCAGCGGTGAAGCCCCGGCTGATGGCCGAGATGCAGAAAAATCTCGACCGTCGCGGCGGCCCGGATTCTCTGCTCATGACAGCGGCGCCGGACAAAGAGTTTATCGGCAAGACTCTGGCCAGGATTGCGAAGGAACGCGGCACCTCGCCGATTGAGGCAGCGTTGACCATCATTCAAAAAGGAGGCGCAGACGTTGCCTCATTCAATATGCAGGAGAGCGACATCAAAAATTTCATGCGTCAGGACTGGGTGATGACCTGCTCGGATGGCAGCCCTGGCCACCCGCGGAAATATGGAACATTCCCGGAAAAACTGCGCAAATATGTCTTCGACGAACATGTCATCACGCTGCCCTTCGCCATCCGCTCCAGCACTTCGTTGCCGGCGGAAACGCTGGGCCTGAAAGACCGCGGTCGTCTAAAGGCCGGCTATTTTGCCGATGTGGTCATATTTGATCCCAAGACCATCCGCGCCCGGTCGACCTATCAACAACCCAAGCTTCTGGCAACCGGGGTGGTTTATCTGCTCGTGAATGGGCAACTCGCGATTGACGCGGGCGAGCTGACGAATGCTCACGCAGGGCGGCCGCTTCCGCATGGAGCTCCCGCGAAACTTTGAGGCTGCTCTATTCGCGCAGGTGGCTTAGTCGGGTGTTACTTTTCGTCTGTTCCTGGGTTCGCCAAGCGCCGATCATTGACCGGGTGAGGCATGCCTGTCCAGGGTCTCACCGATGCTTTCGAGCAACCCGTTCACTTGCCCGTCGATGCTGTCCGTTTCACGGAGAATGAGCAGGTAGTGATCCATATAGACTGGGACCCCATTCAGCGGAACAGCCAGCGCCACCGCTATCACGGAAGCGTCGCTGCGTCCCTCAGCATTGACGAGCTTTACGGTTGTGAAGTAGAGGCCCAGATGGGCATCAGTCATCTTGTCAACGACGCATCCCTGATGTTGCCTCACCGCTGATTTGAGGCCGTAAAGAAACAAGTTCACTGTTTCCGTAGGAGCGCCGTTACCCGGGGCTTGCGATGCTTGAATGTACATCGGTAATTTACAGGCAACCTTCGCTTCGCCAGACGCAGCGCCCACCATCAGAACTGAAAACAGCAAAGCAATCGCTCTCACAGGGGCTCCCGGGACAGAATGCTGACGACCGTCCCTATGATCCTAGAGGAGGAGGTCGCTCTCCCGCCTGCACCAAAAGAGGCAGTGTCTGTGGCCTTTATTTGTAATCTTCGCGGTTCCGGCTGCCCTCTATCTGCAGACACGATCTCCCCTTCTCAGTGGTATTTCTACCGGGAGTTCCCTGCAGACTCGCTAAAGAAGAGCGCAAGCTCGGCCGCAGGAGGTGTGTACTACGCAGGAACCCGGTTAAGTAATGGTAGGCAACCAATTGGAAACAATCGAAATGGCAGAAGTGCATGAAGGCAAATAACTTGCCGCACCGGCTGGAAGTTTTGCGCGGTCTCCCGCAATCAACTTTTCTAGTGCCTCAGACTGTAGATGCGCGTGGTTTTTTGTTTCTCTAACACGAAAGATGCACTATGATCCCTGGAAAAGACCTTGCTACTGTTCATTTTCTGTGAACAAGGGAGAGAGGCAGGCGCCTTCCTGAGGAAGATCAAGCCGGCCCGAGGACTTCACCAGCGACAGCTGAGCAATGGGGAGCGGATTGGCAAAGATAAGTCATCTCCGCTGCTCGACTCAATTTCAAATTAGGGGAGGACAGTCCATTGAAAACAATACCTGGTCCGGGCGTAATCGCCGGGCTCTTTTTGATGTGTGCGCTATCTGCGACCGGTCAAACGCAGGGCGCCGCACCGAGCCGGTCTTCAGCACTTCCGACATCAGTTCACAACGCGCTTGAGAACACAACAAGTAAGTATGACTACGATTTCATTGACAAGAGCTACGTATGGAGCAATAAGCCGCTTAAATCAACTGCCGGCAAGATTTGCCAGACTATGAAGGACCACGCCTTCTCCGAAACTACCTATGGGATCAACGGCGACCAGGACTGGAACGACTGCCTTAACACTCAGGTCCGCAGTATTGGCTACCTGCGCTGGTTGCGGAACGGCGGCTTTAAGCCCAACCCAAAAAACCGTACGAACGCTCAGGCGTATTTGAAGAAGAAGTACACCATGGGTCCTTGGGGGAGCTATTCCTTTACCCAGCTGGCCGACGCGGTAAAAGCCACAACAGGCAAAACTATTCCCTAACTGTTCAATTCTATCTGCCGCGATAATCGCTGCTGGTTGTGCAGGAGAAACGCGGTGATTTCGTGGATAGACGGAGTTGGCACTTTTGCGATCCCGGCGGAATTTTAATAGAGAAACTTCCGCCGAACGCCTAACTCCCTGGCTAGGCCGGTGATGGTCTTAGCCTGGCCCATCCGGCTCACCGCGTTCTGCTTAAAATCCGCGCTGTAACTCTTCCTCTTCTTACGCATCGGCCTACTCCATTAATGGCCGCTGAGTGTCCCCAATTTCACCCCCTCCCGCGGTGGGTGGATCACCACTGGAACCGGGCGCCAAGCTGGCCGACACGGCTCCCCGACCCTCCAGCAGGATTGGTGGGGGCGATGGCAGTCACATTACCGAAAGTAGAGTCCCCAATATAGGTGTCCGGCGGCTTGAGGTAGTGCCGGTTGAAGACGTCGTAGAATTCGCATCGTACCTCCATCCGGTAGCGCTCACTTGGTCCGAACCCAAAGTGTTTGACGAGGCTGATGTTCTCGCTGGCCGCTCCGGGGTTCCAGCGCCACTTGTTATATGTGTATGGGGTATCGCCGAAGGGCGCCGTAGCGCCGGTTGCCTGGAAGGAGTCTGGACTGAAATCGCTGTTGCTTGCTGCTTGCGGATTGAGCAAATCCGGCTTGCCGTGAAAGTGGTTCTTCATGTTGGTTGCGTTCGCCCCATTGGCAAAGAAGTCCCTCTGACTGCCCGCATAGTAGTAAGGCAGTTGGTAGGTGGAAAGGAACCTGCCCATGGGGAGTCCGCTTCCATAGGAGCCATAGAATCCGAGCGTCCACCCGCCCGCTGCATAATTCATCAGCTCCCCATTGTGTGCCCATAACTGCCCTCGTCCAAAGGGCAGGTCGTAGGTCAAGTATCCTTTGGCCAACTGCCGCTGGTCGTTGGTAGTCACCCAATGCGAGGACCCCTGCGAATCGGTCGGACTTTGGAAGATCGAACCCCAGTTGTTCGAGAAGTTGTTCAGCCCATTCTGGTTTGTGGTCTGCTTGGCAACGGTGTAACTCCAGTTGGCGTACACTCCGTGGCTGCTGCGCACG
The DNA here is from genome assembly GCA_963717225.1 of uncultured Acidobacteriaceae bacterium. GTDB lineage: Bacteria > Acidobacteriota > Terriglobia > Terriglobales > Acidobacteriaceae > PALSA-350. The sequence continues at coordinate 20,127 of CAVQWB010000033.1, forward strand.
TTCAGTTCGAGCACAAAGGCATTGTAGGCACTCACAGCGCCCCATCTGGAAAAATCGCCTATCGTTTCATACGTGAATCCTGGTGCTGCCAATTGCGGGTAGGGCGAGATGGCAGCATACGCTGGACCGCTAAAGCCCGCATATGGGTACGTGATCCCCAGGGCCGCCGCATCCCTCACATTATTGACTTGCGCGTTGATGTTGCCGGCTGCCAGGAGCGAGGAGTACTGGCTGAAGTTGGTAGGCCACGACTGATCCACCGAATGGCCGTAGTCGTGCAGATTGCCGCCTCTGTTTCCCACATACCTTGCGTCCAGCACAACGTTCTTTGCCACCTCGTACTGGATCCCAGCGTAGAAGGTCTGAACGCGGCCCAGGTTCAGCGTGTCCGGAGCAATATACATCGGCCTGTTGCTGTCGCCAAAGGTCGTGGCGGTGCTGTTCTGCACCGGCAGGATTGTCTTGCCGGGATAGCCGTTGCTCCAGTTGTAAACGGAGCCGCCTACAACATTCGTCAGCTCCTGGTTCAGGCCGACCGCCAGCGGATCCTGATTGGCTGGATAATAGTCTGCTCCTCCGGAAGAAAATGCGCTGAGCGGAACATAAAACAGACCGTAGGATGCGCGGGCAACCATCTTACTTCGCAGTTGATAGGCGCCGCCCACGTGGGGTCCAAACTTTTGATAGGTGTTGTTTTCAAAGGTGGTACCGGAATTCCTGGAAAAGACCCAGGCGCCCCCGTATGGCGCCCAGTTCGGGTTCGTCACCGAAGGGCTGAAGTTCTCCCAATTGCCACTGGCCATGTGGCCGGGCAGCGTGTCGTTCCAGGTAATGCCCAAGTTCAGGGTGAAGCTGGGTGTCAACTTTATATCGTCCTGAGCGAACAGATCGATCGTCTTCTGGCGTGGATAATATCCGTTCCGCTGGTAGAGTTGCGCAAAGTTCACGTCCCCGGCCATGAAGTTCGCCATACTGTTTCCTACAAAAGGCGTCAGACCCGGATCGACGGGCCCACCGGTGTCGCTTTGGAAGGTATAACCTTGCTCGCCCAGGGTGTAATTAGCGGAATTCAATAGATTGGCCGTCCACTCCCCGCCGAAAGCAAAGCTGTGGCGTCCTTTCTGCCAGGCCACTGTGTCCTGATAGTGGAACGCCTGGAACCTCATGTAAAGATCCCAGCCGGCGCCAATTCCACTGAAGTTGACACCGTTGACGCCGCCGCCACTGACATTGTTGCTGTTAATGCTCTGGAACGAGACTTGGGGGAAGATACTGCCGGCCGGAAGGCCATAACTGGTCACATCGGTACGGTTTTCGGGCGCCTGGTCGGAGGGCATATAGTCGTATCCGATGGCAAAGGTGTTGATGAGCGTCGGCTTGAAGGAATAGGTATCGATTACCCGGGTAAAATAATTGCCGGGAGACTTGAAACTCCAGAAAGAAGCAAACGGACCCCGGTTGTAGGTGAATGGTCCGAAGTTTTCCAGATCGTTGGCATACAACCAGTTCAGGGAAGCACTGAAGTGATGCTCCTGGGAGAAATTGTGATCGATCTTAACGTCAAAATGCTCCAACGTCACTTGGGGTTGCCCGGCAATCACGGAGGGGAAATTGCCCCCTATCAAGCGGTTGACAACCGGCTTGTAGTACTGGGCGTAAACGGCGGCGATTTTCTGCGAAACGGGGCTGATGCTCCCCTGAGGAATAATGTTTCCCGGAAACGGAGTAGCGCATACCACTCCGCCTACCGTCCGGGAGGTCGACGGATCGAAGATTTGACCAAACAGGTAAGGCTGGCCGGTGCAGGGATTCATCCATACAGTTCCGTCGGGTTGTAGAACTTCTCCTTGCTTCGCGCCCTGGGTCAGCAGGGCGCTGAAATCACCCGTCAACATCGGCGTAAGTGGAACAGTCAGACCGGTTGGATTCGTTTGCCAGTTGCTCTGCTGGTAACGCTCATAGGCTCCGAAGATAAAGGTGTGGTTTTTCCAGATGGGGCCGCCGGCGCTGCCGCCAAAATCGTTAAAGCGATCCTTTTGCCTGACGTACGGCGCCCTGCAGGCAACGTCCCCGGGCGTGCACTGGGAAAGGAACTGATTGTTTGCCCAGGTATTGGCGTTGAGGTCTTCGTTCTGCAGAAATTCAAAGGCGCTGCCGTGGAAGTGGTTGGTCCCGGATTTCAGCTCGTAGAGGATCGCTCCGCCCCCGGTCGTGCTCAGTTGTGCGTCGGTGACGGCTGTCTGGATCTGCATTTCCGACAGAGCGTCCTGCCCCGGAGTTGAGATCGAGCCCTGGTTTCCGGCAGTCGCATCCACGCCGTCGATGAAAACCGAGTTGGACATGGTCTCCCCGCCTGCGATCGAAACCCAGTTTTGTCCGCCGGTGTTCCAGGTGTAACCCTGGCCGATGTTCGGGGTGGTGGCCAGAATCAACTGGGTCGCGTCGCGTCCCCCGGCCGCGTTGAGAGGCAGCTCTTGGATGGCGTACTCCTCCATGGTTGTGGTCACATTGGATGTCTGCGTCTGCAATAGAGGTACTCCGCCCGTCACCGTCACACTCTGCGCCGTCGAGCCGACCTGCAAACGGGCATTGATCTGGAGAACCTGGGTCGCCTCCGGCGAAACCCCGGTGAACACGTAGTTAACGAAACCGGGGTGGCTTACCGTCAGCGTATAAACGCCGACCACCAGACCCGGAATACTGTAAACGCCGTTTTGGTTGGTGGTGGTCGTGTATACCGACTTGGTCGCGGTTTCGGTTGCTGTCACGGCAGCGCTGGGCACAACAGCACCAGACGAATCAGTTACTGTTCCGGTAATGGTGGCCCTGTCGGATTGGCAATACGCGGGTGCCCCGAGAAACAACCAGGCTGAAAATAGTGCGCAGAATGATGAGCAGATCCTTTTTGTCACGTGGTTTCTCCTTTTAAAGGTTCAGTCTCCAATCGCATTCCTCTTTCTCGCGGTGTTTCAGCCTCTTCATTTTCTTTCGACTTCGACGCCATGATTGATTGCTGCAAGCCCGTGATTTGTCACCGCGCGTGTCCGTGCGCAAACACCGTCGATCAAGCCCTTCTCCATTGCCAGCGTTCGTTTAACGCAGTAAGCTTCTTGGCAGGCGAAGACTAGGTGAGCGTTTTGAAATCTGGGAAGTTTCTTCATGTCTAAGCATGTTAAGGACTTTGTTACAGCTGGTAACAACCTGATTTCTTCGACACATACAGGCCACGTTACCGAAATGTTAAAGGCTGGCCGCGGGGACCTTCTGGGGAAAGAGGAATGTCTCCTGCAAATCGATCGTTTGATCAGCGATCCGCTATTGCAGCACTCTGAGGGGCTGTGCAAGCTGCTGCAATACCTGGCGCATCACACGCTGAACTTTCCCGCAGACCACCTGAAGGAATATCAAATCGCCATTGAGGTCTTTGGACGCTCGTCGGACTTTGACCCGCAGTCTGATTCCAGCGTCCGGGTGCAAGTGGGGCGTTTGCGCACCAAACTTGCTGAGTACTACAAGTCGGCCGACGCCAACGACCTCATTTTGGTGGAGGTGCCCAAAGGCGGATACAGTCTCTCATTCCGACCCAGGATTTCCGCGCCGGAGCCGGAGACTATCCCGACGCTTGGGTCCAAACCGATTGGTCCGGCGTTATCGCCCCGCCGTCCTCGCAGAGCGGTTGTCGGGTTGGCGATACTGGCGGGTGCCCTCCTGGTCGCCGGTGTCCTGGCCTATAGCCCTCACCGCAATAGAGCTTCAACCGCAGTTGTTGAAAATGAAACTGTCCGTACACCGGCGGCCCTCCGCAGCTTCTGGAGGCCTTTCCTCTCTGCGCCGGAGGATCCCTTTGTGATTTTCAGCAACGCGACTTTCGTTGGAAACGCTGAAACCGGAATGCGTTATTTCGACCCGTCTCGCGACTCTCGTGGTCAGATTACGCAACACTACACCGGAGTCGGAGAAGTGATGGGAGTGCTGCAATTAGACCGCGTATTCCGGCAATTGGGACGGCGGTTCCGCATCAAACGAGGAGGTTTGTTCACGCTTGACGATGCGCGCAACAATAACCTGATCTTCGTGGGCTCCCCGACGGAAAATCTTACCCTGGGAGAAATCCCAAACACCCGCGACTTCGTTTTCCGGCGGCTGCCTTCGGGTCCGAACCGCTGGCAAGAAGGAATTGTCGATCTTCATCCGCAACCTGGCGAGAAGGCCATCTTTCTGCCCACTCCGCAGACAAGGCCCATGAAAGTGGATTATGCCGTTATCACGCTGATGCGCGCATTAGACCGCGCCCGGTGGACACTGATCCTTGCGGGTGCTTCGACGGTCGGTACCCAGGCCGCGGTCGATTATGTTTGCAACAAGAGTTCCCTGGAAGACCTTCTGCATCGCCTGAATGCTGCCAGCGGGGCAGATCTGAAACCCTTTGAAGCGCTGCTGCGAGTCGACGTTGGAATGACGTGCCTTTGGAAACACAATTGGTGGCTGTGCGCAAGACCGAGTGATCAGGCTGCACAACTAAAGTGGGTAACGGTTCTCGAGTTCTCCGGCCTCCTGAATACAAGGAGTGTTTTTCTACTCGCGTCTCAGCACGGTCTGGGGCTCAACAGCCGCCGCCCGGTGTGCCGGGAGCCAGCACGCCAGCAGGGCCACCACGGCTAGAAAGCACGGTACCCCAGTAAAGGTCACCCAGTCGAACGGAGCGATTCCATAGAGTACTCCTGCCGCAACCTTCGACATTGCCAATGAAATGGGTAGGCCAATGCCTAACGCAACGCACGCGAGTATCATTCCCTGGCGCACAATCAGACGCTGCACCCGAACGTGAGTCGCTCCCAGCGCCAGGCGAATTCCAATCTCCCGGGTCCTGCTGTTCACTGCATAGCTCATGACGCCATACAATCCTACTGACGCGAGCAATAGTCCAGCAAACCCGAAGATACCAAAGACCGCGGCCGCCACCTTCGGCAAGAACAACGCCTCGCTCAGATGCTCGCTCATTGTCTTCTCACCGAAGATCGCTAGCGTCGGGTCTGCGGCGTGAATCTCCCTCTCTAAGGCCGCAATGATTTCCGCTGCATTGCCTTCGTAACGCACCATCAACGAGAATCCCATGAAGGGCGCAGCCGCGCGCACGTCTTGCTCTAAAACACGGTACACAATCGGCTCGTCAACCTCAGCGATGGTCGTCGATTTCGTGTTCTTTACGACCCCGACGATCTGATAGGTCTTATCTGCGCTTGTCACATGCTCTCCGATGACGTTGCCACCGCCGAATACCATCTGCACAAATCTTTGGTTGACCACCGCCTGTTTGGGAGCATTCGGGTCCGTGGTGCTAAGGTCCCGGCCAGCGACCCACGGTATTCCCATCGTTTCGAAAAATCCTTCTTCAACTCCATATATCTGCGAATGGACTTCACCGTCCGGGTTCACTTTGCTGCCCGACTTGTGAAACTCACCTCCCTGTCCATAGAACGCAAGCGGCACTTTGTCCGTCCAGGCTGCGGATATGATTCCCGGTATTTCCATGGTCCGGTTGTGGAGGCGCCGTAACAGCGGAGAGGTTTGTTCCCAGGTGTAGCCGTTGTGCGCCGGATCGATCGACAACATCAGCACGCCACTGGTGCGAAAACCGGGGTCAACTCCAGCTGACTTTTCGAGGCTGCGCAGAAAAAGCCCGGTCGTACACAAGAGCACCAGGCACAACGAAATTTGCACCACTACCAGCAAACCGCGTAAGCTCCAGCGCCGTCCCGGACGATTCAATGCGCTCTCGCCTTTTAGCGAGTTGGGCAGCACCGGTCGCGACGCGCTCAAGGCGGGTGCAATCCCACACAATATCCCAGTTCCCGTGCTGAGTAGGAATGCGTACAGCATCACTCGCCAATCAACAGCTAAACTCAAATCCATAGGGGCCGCCAAAGGCAGATGAAGCGCGGTGAAGGCGCGAACTCCTGTCAAACAAAAAGCAACGCCGAACACGCCGCCGCCCAGCGCCAGAAGCGTACTCTCCAGAAGCATTGGCCGTATCAACTGTAGCCGTGTTGCGCCCAGGGCAATCCTTACCGCCATCTCCCTGTTTTGCGCAGCAGCGCGAACCAGAAGCAGGTTCGCGACGTTTGAGGAGGCGATGCAGAGTATGAGGAGCGTAACTAAGGTCAACGCCGTGAGAAAAGCGGCAAACATCGCCCTTTGCGGCGGCAACAAGCTGCCCGCCTGCTCGATGTGAAATCCGAGCCCATCATCTTCTTTCGGATAAGCGATGGCAAACCGCTTTGCCATTGCATCTAACTCGGCTTGTGCCTGCGTTCGGTTCGCGCCCGGCTTCAATCGCGCGATCACGTCCAGCCGCCCTCCCAGGCGCGTTTCCAGATCGTTCAGCGCATCACCCGATAGCTCTCTTCGCTCCTCCTCCGGCACCCAGAACCTGGAATCGAACAGCTTATTGATTCCCCGAAATCCCGGCGCAGTGACACCGACCACGGTAAATACCTTTCCCGACAGCAATATCGTTTTCCCAACGATCCCGGTATCCTGGTTGAAATCCTGTCTCCACAGACTGTTGCTTAGGACCACTACCGGCTCCCGTTTTTCATTGCCAAGGAAACCTCGCCCCAGGGTCATTGGCAGCGCGGCGACCTCGAAAAAGTTTGCCGTCACACTCTGGCCCCATGCCCGTTGTGGCTCGCCCTGGCCGCCGATCGTCGCGGGCAGAACAAGATCGTATGCCGCCACACCAGAAAACGACTTCGTTTGCCCACGCAGGTCGTCAAACATCTGTTGTGTAAATCTGCCGTAGCTCTGACCATGATGAGTGGTCGGATTTAGATTCAACAGCGTCGCCGGATCACCCACCCGAGGCCCTTGCAGTACCAGCTTATTCACCGCGGTAAAGATAAATACGTTCGCTGCGATTCCCAGTCCGAGTGAGATCGCGACCGTTAAGACCATAGTCGGCGACTTCGCCAACCTCCGGAATCCGTGGCGCACATCCTGCGCGAAGGTTTCTGCGGCGATCAACGAGCTTTGCTGCCAAGCTTCTTCCCTCACTCTCTGTGGATTACCAAATTTCATGTAGGCCCGTCGCCTCGCCTCCTCGGGCTGTATGCCCCGCTCGATGTTCTCCGCAATTTCCTCTTGTATGTAAAGGGTAATCTCCTGCTGCAATTCTGCATCTCTCTTCGCACGCTGAAAGAATCTACGCCAGTTCATTTATCTGCCCCCGTCATTTACTAGTGACTCTCCCATCACCAGGCCGATCGCCCGCGCCATCTGCCCGTCTCTACCGCTAGCCGCATTCTCCCCTTGACTTTGAGACGACGGAACTTCGCCTTGCGATTGTTTCGCTCGTCCCCCAATACGATGAAACGGGTTCGAGGTTCTCGATCCGGTGCAGCGATCCTTGCTCCACCTGCGGAACGTCGTCTGAATTCCGCTCTATGATCTTTGCGATCGTATGCCCGTGAGAGCCGCCCATCAGCAGGGTTCGCAAAATCATCATGTCCGGGGTTCCCTTAAGCATCTCGTTGCTGGTTAGCTTTCTGCTCCCCCATGAGAGTTCTCCCATAGAAGTTCTATGTGAAAGCAGTATACTCCCATAGAACTTCTATGGATAAACGCCTTTTGAAGGGTATGGGCTTCAGCCCGTACATTAACTGCCAGGATAGGACGGGCTTTACCCCCTGGGGGCATCTCTTGTGTCTCGCTTAAGCAGCCCTCAGCGGCTGAAGCCGTGCCCTTCGTCCGGAGACATTTCTGCAGGTTTGAAGAACGTAGCTCACCGCAGTGGAATATACCTCGGCCCGAAATTGCTGTCCGTTATTCCGTCGGCCAGCCGCATCAGAGTTCCTGTTCTGCTGATATCGGGCGAACGGGACTGGATCGTGCCAACAGTCAAGGCACGACAGATTCTTTCCGTGATTTCGGATAATCGGAAAGAACTCGTGGTCATCCCAAACGCCGTTCACGACACAACCTACAGCGCGGCGCCGACGCTCTACGCTAGTACAGTCCTGGGCTTTCTCAACAGATCGATCAAAAGTAACAACTGATCGCTCGACGCCATTCCCTCGCAAAAGCTCCGGTTATTGTATTTTGGCCCAATGATCGTAAGGTTCGCTATTATCCCCTACCGTGACTGGACTTCCCCTGTGTCTTTCAACTTTTCGTTTGCATGGATCACGATTGAAATACTCTTTTTTCTGAAAAGTATCAAGCACCTTTGAATCAGCCCATTCCAGCTCCCATCGACGCGTTCGGCGAGGGCCTATCTACGAATTCTGGAATGTATCAAAGAGGTGAGCTATGCACGGAGTTAGATCGAAGATGTTAGGATCGCGCCATGTACCGGTCTCAAGACCCAGCCGCGCCGCAGCAGGTGGCGCCTCTGCTTGCGTTGGCTGCCAGGTTGCTCAGGGCCGGGCAACCAGCCGATGCGATCGCGCCGTTGCGCGAAGCAGCGCTGCTGCAGCCTTCCGATCCCATCATCCAGCACGATCTCGGCCTCGCCTGCCTCGAGGTAGGCCGCATACCGGATGCCCTCGCGGCATTGCAGCGGGCCGTCGCCACCAACCCGCGCTATGCCGATGCATATTTCCGCCTGGGAGTCGCTTTGGAGAAGCTCGGCGACAACGGCGGGGCAATCGTTGCCTACGACCGCGCCACTGAGCTCCGCCCATCCCTGACTGAGGCATGGTTCCGCGCCGGCGCCCTGGTCCACATGCTGGGCCATCGCGACGAAGCGATCGGTTGTTTCCGCCGCGCCGCCGCGACCGGAGGTGAGACCAGCTTTGGCCGCCTTGGCAAGGCTCGGGCGCTGCTGACCGAGAACCGCAATCAGGAAGCCGAACAGGTGCTGCGACGGACGCTGACGCGCGATCCGAAGAACGCCATGGCGCATGATCTGCTGGGCAATCTGCTCTCTGAGTTCGGCCGATTCGACGAAGCCTACGAGTGCTTCCAACGCGCGATCGCGATCGCGCCGCTGCTGGCGGGATGCTATTACGATCTGGTCCGGTGCCGCCCGGTCACGAGCGATGACGACCGTCTGCTTCAACAGATGGAAGCCGCGCTCGACACGCCGGGACTGGAATCGGCCCAACGCGTGCGGCTTCACCTCGCACTCGGCAAGGCGGCAGATGATCTTGGCGACTACGCTCTGGCCATGCATCATCTCGACGCCGCAGACGCCGTGCGCCGGAGCTCTTTGTCTTTCGACTCGGCCGCGTTCGCCGTCGAGATCGACCGCCTGATTGCCCGCTGCACACCCGAATGGATCGCGCGAGCGTTTGAACTAGGCAGCTGCGATGCGACGCCGGTGCTGATCCTCGGCATGCCGCGGTCCGGCACAACTCTCGTGGAGCAGATCGTTTCCAACCATCCCGAGGTCGGAGCAGGCGGCGAGTTGCATTTCTGGAACGAGCGTGGGGCGGCGTGGCACCGCTCCGATCTGGCCGGGACCGGTACGCCGTTCCTCACCAAAGACGCGGCCGATTATCTCAGCGTGCTGCGTACGATCGCGCCGAAGGCGGCGCGAGTGACCGACAAGATGCCGTTCAACTTCCTCTGGGCCGGGCTGATCCACGTGGCGTTTCCGCGCGCAGTCATCCTCCATTGCCGCCGCGCCGCAGTCGATACCGCGTTATCGATCCATCAAACACATTTCCATCCGAGCCTGGCATTTCCGACCGGAGGCGCCGAACTGGTCATGTATTTCCACAGCTACCAGCGGCTCATGGACCATTGGCGGAGCGTGCTGCCGGCAGATCGCTTCCTCGACGTCGATTACGAGGAGCTAACCCGCGCGCCCGAACCGGTGATCCGGCGGATCATCGCGGCCTGCGGCCTGACGTGGCACGATGCGTGCCTGCGGCCCGAATCCAATCCTCGGGCTGTGAGGACCCCCAGCAGGTGGCAGGCCCGGCAGCCGATCTATCGCAACTCTGTCGCACGCTGGCGACGTTACGCACCCTGGCTGGGGGCCCTGCGCACGCTTGTCGAGGACGGCTCGGAATCAGATGACCCAGGATCTGTAACCAGGACAGAGACATGATTGGAAATGAGGTTCTTCGGCAACCTCTAGAGGTCAGTGAAAGTTTCATTGGCCACCTGAAATATCTAATTTGGACAAGTGTGAAAGCCCGTCCAGTGTTGGATAGCTAACGTACGAGTTGAATTCCCACCCGGAAAGACACAAAGACCTTCCACAAAATCAACCTCGAAAAAAGGCTCAGCCCACATTACGAAAAATGTAATGTGACCGTCACCCGTCCGTCAGAAACCCTTTGTGATACTTGGGGCGCGTTGAAAGGAAGCGTTGCGCTTCCGTTCATCTGCATCTCCGGCAGCCAGCAGCGCTACCCGCATCTGTCTGCTTGTCCCTAACCATCGGCCGGAGTTAGACCTTCCCATCTCCGTATCGCCGGCCGGCATTCTCAAATTGCTCGATAACCATCCGGGGGAGAAGAATCGATGTCCAGGAAGAAGATCCGAAACGCGACTCGAAATAAATCGAGAATCAACCGCCTGCGTCCGCTCGCTGGTTTGCTGGCGACGGGGCTGAGCATTCCGGCGTTCGCTCAGTCCGTGCCGTTCCCGACCTACTCCACCGGCGCGCAGCCGGACGGCTCCTTTGTCGTGAGCAGTGGCCAGGTCATCACCCCGGCCGGCACACAAGTCGATCTGGGCATCCGGGTCCGCGCCAAGGCCATCGCGTTAAACCCCAATGCGGCCACGCACACCGCCGCCGTCCTCACCATGGGCGCGACGCAGGCAGTCGAGGTGTTCGACACCAAAACCGGCGATGTCCTGCAGGATTACCTCACGTTGGGACAGGATTCGAGCGGCAGCTATAGCGGCATAGCCTATTCGGCGGACGGCAAGTACCTGGTGTTCAGCCAGGATAGCAGCAACGTCACCATCGCCAAGGTTACTGCAGAGGGCTTGCTGGAGGACGACGCCCAGGTCAGCGTGCCGCCGAACAATTCCTTCATCACCTGCTTTCCGAACAGCCCGCCGGCCGCTTATGCCAACCCCTGCGGCTCGTTCTATTCTGCGAAGACTTCCTATCCCGGCGGCCTCGCGCTCTCGAGTGATGGCAAGAGTGCCTATGCCCTGCTGAACCAGAACAATACGCTCGCCAAGATCGACCTCACCGCGAACCCGCCGGTACAGGGTACGCAGATCCGTGTCGGCAACGCGCCGCACAGCATCGTGATCTCCAGCGACGGCACGACCGCCTACGTCAGCAACGAGGGTGGCCGGGCGGCTACACAGGCGGACTTCCAGATCAACTCCGCCGGCACTGAAATCGTCGCCGACCCAGTGGTTGGAGCCGCGATTACCGGTACAGTTTCTGTGGTTGATCTGGCGTCGATGAAGGTCACGGCTAACATCTCGACCGGTCTGCACCCGACCGGGATGGCATTCTATGGCGGTTACCTATTAGTTGCCAATACCTACAGCGACACCCTCTCGGTCGTCGATACGACCACCAACGCGGTGGCGAAGACGATCAACCTTAAGCTGCCGATCAAAGTGCCCGGCCAACGCGGGGCTGCCTATGGGGCCGCGCCGGACTCAATCGCCGTCGACGCCACGGCAGGCATTGCCTACGTGGCGCTTTACAACGCCAACGCGATTGCGGTCGTCAACCTCAACGCCGCCCCGAAGAATGCCGTCATGGGCATGATTCCAGTAGCCTATGCGCCTGCCTCGGTCGTGTTGGACCAGGCCGATAACGCACTTATCGTTGCCAACGACAAGGGTGTCGGTACGCTGTATTCGTTCGAGACCGACCACGGGGTCACCGGCTTAAATACCCACCAGGACAACGGTACCGTCAGCATTGTCCCCATACCGAATAGCAAGACCTTGACTGCGATGACGGCGCAGGTTTTCGAGAACAACCACTGGGATCTGACGCAGAATATCAAGTCTGCCGCCGGAGGCACCCAGGATACGCCGGCGGTCGCAGTTCCGGCCAAGATCGGCGATCCGTCGCTGATCAAGCACGTGTTCTTGATCGTCCGTGAAAACCGAACCTATGATCAGATGCTGGGCGACGTGGCTGCCGGCAACGGCGACAGCTCGTTGGCAGTGTTCGGCGGCAAGGACACCCCGAACGTGCACGCGCTGGTGAAGCGCTTCCCGCTCTTCGACAACTTCTACGATCCGAGCCGCCAATCGGCGGACGGTCACCAATGGATCATCGAAGGCATGGCGCCCTATGCCGACGACATCCAGTCGCCTGACTGGGTCCGAAGCTATCCAGGCGGGAACGCAGGCGATGCACTGGCTTATCAGAACAAGGGCTTCCTGTTCTCGGAAGCGTCTGCCAAGGGTTTGCCGGTGAAGATCTACGGCGAATACGTCGAGAACGACACGTTCTTACAGCCGAATGGGTCGACCAAAGAGCCCACCTGGAGCCAGTTTTACACCGACTCTAAGAACTTCGAGTCCGGGGCCGAGAAGACGCTGTACTACCAGAATACGGTCCAGGCACAATCCTCTCTCCCGGCTGTATCTAACCACCTCATCACCAACTTCCCGCAGTTCGATCTGGGCATCCCCGACCAGTTCCGCGTCGATGTGTGGCTGCAGGACTTCAACAAGGACGTCGCAGCCGGTACGGTGCCGGCGCTAAGCATCCTTTGGGTAATGGACGATCACACCGGCGGTCCGCCGAATGTGGACGCCGAACAGGCCGATAACGATTTGGCCGTTGGGCGCATCATCGACTACATCAGCCACAGCAACGTGTGGTCCTCGTCGGCAATTTTTATTGAGGAGGACGACTCGCAAGACGGCGTCGATCACGTCGACGGTCATCGCAGCCCGGGCTATATCGTTAGCCCATACGTGGTGCAGAACGGACCCACCGACAGCACCCACTACACGCAGGTCAACATGACTCGGACGATGGAGCAAATCCTCGGTCTGCCGCCCATGAACCAGTTCGACCTGGTGGCGTCGCCGATGACGACGGCTTTCGTCCAGGGCACGCCACCCGCGGACAACTTTAACCCGTGGACGCACGTGCCGAACCAGGTCCCGCTGGACCAGGGTGTCACGACGACCGCGGCGTCCGTAGCCAAGGAACCGCTCAGCCCCGCGGTTAAGGCCCTGAAGGTAGCGTGGCTCAAGAAGAAGCAGCAGATCTTCGCGGGCAAACTTACCAAGCCTGACGCGGAAGACCCGGACGCGGTCAACCACCTGAACTGGTACATGGCGACCGGGTTTACGCGGCCCTATCCCGGCGAGAGCAAGGTTCGCCCTCCGAGCGAATTTAACAAGCCAGCACCCGCTGGTGATCTGGACGACTAAACTACTTTCCTCCTGTAACAGCCCTTTCCCCAATAAGCGGGGAAAGGGCTGTTTTTTCACGTATCAAACACAATGTCGTTTCCAATGCCGGTCTATCCTAACAGCGGCCACTGCACACATCAGACTCTCGGAGCCGGGATGACCAAATTCGCTCTCCATCGCGCGGCCGACACCTGCCGGCAAGTTTCGGATATCAACAAGGACGCCCGCGCCCGTCAGAAGCTGCAGAAGCCGTTTTGCCTCTGGCTGACCGGTTTGCCGGGCGCGGGCAAATCGACAATTGCGAACCTCCTCGAAAAGCAGCTGTTCGCTTGCGGCAGACACACTTATATTCTCGATGGCGATAACATACGCCAGGGGCTTAGCCGGGATCTGGGATTCTGCGATGCTGACCGGGTGGAGAATATTCGCCGGGCGACGGAGGTCGCCCGCTTGTTCGTAGACGCCGGTCTCGTTGTCATCGTTTCATTCATCAGTCCCTATCGTGCAGAACGCGACCTTGCCCGTTCGCGGTTTGAGCCGGACGAATTTGTAGAGATCTATGTTGACGCTTCCCTCGAAGAATGCGAGCGTCGTGATCCCAAGGGGCTTTACGCCAAAGCTCGCCGCGGAGAGTTGGTAAACTTCACCGGGATCGACAGCGATTACCAGCCGCCAGACGCTCCAGAGATTCGCCTTGACACGGTTACCAAAAGTCCGGACGAATGCGTCGATCTCATTCTCTTCTACCTGGATTCCACGGCACCGCACAAGACCGCTCGAAACGAGAGCTTGCATGGCCGATCCCTACGCCTGTAAATGGCTGAATGAATTGTTGCCGCACGTCACTGCTCTCGCACGTGAACAAACACGCGTACGATCTTTCTTTAGAACTCCACCCGCAGCGCGAACTGGATTTCGCGCGGCGTACCCGCTCCCACTGGGCTAACCGGCGTAGTCGTGTTTACCGTACTTGTGATACTGCCGAAGTTGCTCACTACGATGGTCGAATTCGGCAACCCGTACTGGGGATGATTGAAAATGTTGAACACCTCGGTACGAAAGTGGAGTCCCACCCGCTCGGTCATTGGAAACTCTTTCCCCATGCCCATGTCAATCTGCCATACGCCCGGCCCACGGGCCACATCGCGCGGCGAGTCGCCCCATGTACCGTTCGCCGGCGCGACGAAGGCGGCGGGGTTAAGCCATTGGCCGACGGTGGAACCCTCCGGTGGCGTGATCGAAACTCCTGGCACGAGATCGGGACGCTGATCGTTGGTGTTGCCGTCGGGCGTTTGCGAAGCGGAGCGATTGACCAGAACGTTTACCGGGAATCCGGTGCGCGCCACCAGCGTTGAAGTGAATTGCCAGCGACCGACAATGGCGTTGACGAGTCCCGGCTGGTTCAGAAAGGACTTGCCCGGCCCGAAAGGAAGCTGGTACACGGTGTTGGCATTGAAGACGCTGCGAGCATCCCAGAAACCGCTGGCGCGTTCACACTGAGGGCAAGCGACATTCTGGGGCACCAGAGAGTCGCCATCGCCGCTGCCGTTTGAACCGTCGTCGATTTCATGCGACCAAGTGTAATTCCCTGACAACAGGAAGCCGCGTGAGAAGGAACGCTTCAAGGAGACAGCAAGTCCCTGGTAGCTGCTGCTGTCCTTGTTGCCGCGCCAACTCACCATGCCAAAATTCGGATAAGGACGGACTCCGGTGAGCGGGTCGACAACGTTCACCTCGGAGAGCGTCAGCAGGTTTGTGCCCTGGCTCCCCACGTAAGAAATGGTCCCCACAAAATCAGCAGGCAGGGCTTGCTTCACTGACACTCCCCACTGTGTGACGTAGGTGTCCTTCCGCCGGCGGTCATCGTCACGTGGCGATATGATGCCGGGAGTATCCGCAAGAAACGGAGTGATGGGATAGCTGAGATTGGGAATTGTCTTGTTTGACAAAGAGTAGGCGTAGACCTCATTGCTGATGGGAAGGTTCTGATCGTCCAGCTGGCCGTCCTCGTGGTAGAGCCCAAAGCCGGCGCGAATCACGGTCTGCGCGCTTCTGCCCGGCGACCACGCGATTGCGAGGCGTGGATCGATGTCGCCGTAATTCGGGCGGCCGAAGCTGGCGCCCACTCCGCAAAAACCTTGCGGACCACAAGTGGCGAAATCGAAGGGATTGGCCCGGTTTAGCACTTCGTGAAAAATATTGAAAAAGCTGTAGCGTGCGCCCACGTTGAAGGTAACGTTGGGCCTCCACTTAAATTCATCCTGGATGTAGCCGTAATACTGGGTCTTGCGTAAGCCGTTGATGGGCAGGGCGCCGTTCAGGGTAGCCGTGCTGACCTGGTTTTTGTCGAAGGCGGTGAGGGAGGCATATGCGACCGTTCCAGCTTCTGTGTTTCCCTGGTTCAGTTGAATGCGCCGAATCTCGACTCCGGCTTTGAGCGTGTGCCGGCCCTTGATCCAGGTCAGGTTATCGATTCCGGAGAAGGAGTTGCCGACGCCAATGCTTACCCGGTTGCTATTCAGACTGGTAAAACCGGAAACCGAGACTGCGTAGGGTATTCCCGATTGGTTGATGTCGTAAGTATTGGCGGTGCCGCGGTTATAACCGAATTTGAACTCGTTGACCAGGCCCGGGGAAAAAACATGCAGGAGCTCGATGGCGCCGTTCACCGGCGCAGAGGTCAGCTGCTGTTGATCCAAAAGGTAATTGCCGGAGCTGGCAAGCGGTTGGGTATTTACCGCTCGATCGAAGTTGAAGCGGACAAATGAAGTGGTAGCGGAGGAGAAACGATGGTCGAGCCGGAGCATGGCGGAATTTTCAAAGACCACCTGCCTGCCATCGCTGGTGAATACATTGATATCAGGATCGCTGGTCGGAGTCTGGCCTTGCGGAAAAGCATTGAGAATGGGGGCGAGGGTGGGAGAATCCGCAGCCACCTGGGCTCTGAACGCAGCGCTGGGAACGTAGCCCAGGAGCGGAAAACCCCAGTTCTGACGATAGCCTTCGTAGGCCAGAAAGAAAAAAGTCTTGTCCCGGACGATCGGTCCGCCAACGGAAGCTCCGAACTGATTCAGATGAAAAGGCGGTTGCGGAGTCGTGGAAACAGGAACAGGTTGCAAAGCGTCAAAGACATTGTTGCGAAAGAATTCAAAAGCGTTGCCGTGGAACTGATTGGTGCCCGAGGGGGAGGTTACGGATAATTGCGGGCCTCCCGTTGCTCCCACTTCCGGGGTGGAGAGCATGGAGTCGACGCGAAACTCGTCAATGGTATCGAGGGGAATCGACAGGCGCACGTAGGGTTGTTGAGGCTGGTTGATGATATTGGTGGCGTCAATGCCATCGTAGGTAAAATTGTCGTCGTCGCGCCCTCGGCCGGCAAATCGAATAGAGCGCTGGTTACTACCCCCGGTATCGACGGCGCTGGGCTGAAACGATGTGAGATTTGCCCAATTACGGCCATTGAGCGGCAGTTCTTTCGCCTGCACATCGCTGATGCTGGTACCGAGCGCATCCGTCGTTTTGTCCATCTGCTCAGAGCTGGCTGACACTTCGATCCGCTCCAGACTGCCGGATACATTCAGCGTCGCGTCAAGAGTGCGGGTCTCGCCCAACACTTGTTGGACATTCACAAATGTGAGCGGCTTGAAGTCTTCATGGTCAAACGTAACAGTGTATGCCCCTACCGGTAGCTCGGGAATGTCATAGGTTCCACTCGAGGAGGACGTGGATTCCCGACGAAGTCCCGTGGCATTGTGGATTGCCGTGACATGCGTGTGCGGCAAAACGCGTCCGGAGGGGTCAGTCACTGTGCCATTCAATCCCGCGCGGTCAACCTGCGCGAGGCCTGAGAGCCCGGTGGATATCGAGATACAAAGAAGCAGTATGCAGCGCAGGCTGCTGGAGCCATTCACCGTCATGGTGTGAGTCAACCTTTCTCGTCGCGGGAAGATGCAGAACCGATTGAGCCATCCACAAATCTCACGGCGTGATTACGAAGCTGTAATCTTCAAGCTAAAGTTCTGTGACTAGAGATGTATCTTTTAGCGCAGTGAACAATAATTCGGGCCAGGGGACTCTTTGACGTTACCAAACCGCGCCTTAAAATTCATCTCCCCCGCAATGCAATGCCATCACGCATTAACAATCCCCCACTATATGTCGAAAGTCGTGGATCTGGATCGCATATGAGAATTCTGGTCGTGGATGATGAAGTGAAGACAGCCAAGTTTCTTAAAAAAGGCCTGGGAGAAGCAGGCTTTGTCGTCGATGTGGCGGGAAATGGTTTGGACGGGCTGCAGTTGGCGCAGGATATCGATTTCGACCTGATCATTTTGGACGTAATGCTGCCCGGCCTGGATGGCTGGCAGGTTCTTACCTGCTTGCGTCAGGCAGACCGGACGACCCAGGTACTTTTACTGACCGCTCGAGACGCGATCCACGAGCGCGTAAGAGGATTCGAACTGGGGGCTGATGACTACCTTGTGAAGCCGTTCGCATTCTCTGAATTGTTGGCGCGGGCGCGATCGTTGTTGCGCCGGATGCCCTCTCGCCCGCAGGATACGATCCGCATGGCCGATCTGGAAATCGATCTGTTACGCCATCGTGCGACGCGTGCCGGCCAGCGGCTGGAGTTGACTTCGAAAGAATTCCTTTTGCTTTCACTCCTCGCGCGGCGTGCCGGCGAAGTCCTGTCCCGAACTCTCATCGCCGAAGCGGTTTGGGACATGAACTTCGACAGCGACACGAATGTGGTGGACGTCAACGTGAGGAGACTGCGCAGCAAGGTGGACGACCCCTTCCAGCACAAACTGATCCATACGATCCGCGGCGCCGGCTATGTGCTGGAAGCTGCCTCATAGCCTCACACCAATATCGCGGCTGTGGCGGACGTTGGCGTTCCGCTTGACCGCCGGATACGCGCTGGCGGGCTTGGTTCTGGTGATACTGGCCACCGCCAGCCTTTACCTCGTGCTGCTTTCTGAATTAGAAAAGAGCACGGAGTTGTTCCTGGGCGACAAGCTGCACGTGCTCCGCACCATGCTGAGCGAACGGCCGGACGATACCGACGCGCTGCGGGAAGAAGTTGAGCTGGAAACGGCGGCCCGGCGATATGAGCAATTCTATATTCGCCTGCTGGATGAACGGAATGCTCCAATATTGACAACACCCGGCATGGCGGAAGAATTAGATCTTGCGCAACTCGCCCGGCGGACACGAGGACGTCCCGATATAGCGATTCCGATGAGGGGATACCACGGCCGGGAATTTCGCGTGACCACCGCGTTTGCCCAGGCCGGCTCACCTCCAATGCATACCATCACCATTCAGATTGCCATCGACGTCTCGCAAAAAGAAGCATTCCTGGCGCGTTTTCGGTTAGGTTTCTGGGTAATCATTCTGGGGTCTCTCGTGATTTTCCCTCTGGCCGGTTATCAGATCGCGCGCCAGGGCATTCGACCGGTGGAAGAGATCGCAGCCACGGCGAGACGCATCAGCTCCACCCACCTCGGCGAGCGAATTGTCGCGGAAGGTTATCCCTTTGAGCTGGCATCGCTCGCCGGCACCTTCAACGAGATGCTGGATCGACTGGAAGGTTCCTTCGATCGCATCTCCAGGTTCTCTGCCGATATTGCGCACGACCTGCGCACTCCTGTGAACAACATTCGCGGTGAGGCCGAAGTTGCACTGGCGCGTGCTCGCACCATCGATGAATACCGGGATGCGCTGGAGTCCTCTCTGGAAGAAGCCGTGCGCCTGTCGGACTTGATTGGCAACCTCTTGTTCCTTGCCCGCGCCGAAAGTCCCTTGGCGCATTTGCGCCGCGAGCCGGTCGACTTAGCCGAGTTGCTCGAGGGTGTCAAGGAATATTACGAAGCTTCTGCCGCTGACGTCGGAATCTCCTTGAGTACAAGATTGGGCGATGAACCGGTGGTCGCAGAACTGGATAGGACGCTGATGCAGCGGGCGGTAGGAAACCTCGTCTCCAACGCGGTGGCACACACACTATCGGGCGGATCGGTGGTGATGGCGACCAGTTCCGAAAGTGCCGCCGTTCGTATCGAGGTCACCGATACAGGCATCGGCATTCCTCCGGAGGCACTGCCCCGGGTATTTGATCGTTTCTTCCGTGTGGATCCATCACGTTCACAAGCCTCGGGCGGCACGGGCCTCGGGCTGGCAATCGTGCAGGGCATCATGCTGCTGCACGGCGGCAAGGTGGAAATTGTTAGCCAGCCAGGGAAAGGTACTCGGGTCATTCTCAGCATGCCCGCTTCCGCCCCCACGATGACAAAGGTGTGACCTCGACCATCTCGAAACATACCAGTCGCGCAGAATTACGAGCCGGACCTTCCTCCAGCGATTATGAGTACATGATCTCGGGCGCCACGGGCGTGCCCAAGTCCTCCATCGACAATCGAAGTGTCGAAATCCAGCTTCCAGCGC
Source organism: uncultured Acidobacteriaceae bacterium (assembly GCA_963717225.1). Taxonomy (GTDB): domain Bacteria; phylum Acidobacteriota; class Terriglobia; order Terriglobales; family Acidobacteriaceae; genus PALSA-350. The sequence continues at coordinate 39,879 of CAVQWB010000033.1, forward strand.
GTCTCTAGTAGCACTTATCGCGCCGGCTGCATCGGGAATCAGGGTGCCAAACCCGAGTACGGGCATTATCCCTACCGTGACTGGACTTCTACAGTGTCTTTCAATTTTTCGTTTGCATGGATCACGATCGGAATACTCTTTTTCTGAAACGCATCAAGCACCTTTGGATCAGCCCATTCCAGGTCCCATCCGTTCGCAATTGCCAGCAGCCGGTAACGCCCCGGGATGATCCTGAGAAGAGAAAAGGAGCCATCAGAATCGCTCTGGTCACGACGGAATAGGATGTGGTTGTCCTTTGCATCCTCGGGCGCGAGTAAGATCATGACTCCGCTAACCCGCTGCCCAGCTAACTCGGCCCAGCCGTCGATTTGACCGTACCCTGTGCCCGCCACGATCTGCAACTTTGCAACTGCGCCGGCCTTGACCTGCAGCATGCGCCCCTTCACCGACGCGTTCGGCGAGGAAATGGCTGCCAGGTAATTTTGGGGAATCCGGCCGACGATCTCGTATTCACCCTCCGGCACCTTCATGGAAAATTCGCCGGCCTGGTTGATCTCGGCGGTATATTCCCGACGCGGGTGCAGGCAAACCAGGGCCATACTGCCAGACGGGATCTTGCTCTCGAGTGAGATCACGTTGCCGGCGACCGTCGCCTCCGCGGCGCCGCTCTCTTCGCGTAACTCGGCTGTGCCGGCAGCGACTTCTGCCGTGAAATGCGTCGACGCTGGTTGAGGACCGGCGCCAAATCTTGTGACAGTGACGTCGTATTGACCCGGAAACACGCCCTCAATTTCCATAAAACCGTCTTTGAACACTTGCATCCCAGTTGGCACCTGTTCCGGCTCACCGAAGACGGATTGGGTGAGCAAAACGCCATAGCCCACACGATTGCCCAGAGGAAGCGGCAGGCGAAGGCGCATGGCATGCTGAGCTGTCAAAGTCATGTCCACCTGGATGCGCTCGCCGCCCTTCACCGGAATCGGCGTTGCTTCGTCAGAGTCAGTTACAGCCGGATAGTAGGTGGTGGGGTAGGCTACATCGAGACTGGAATCGAGTTCGCCTGGTGTGTTAGCGGGCGCTGGCCGCCTTAATTGCTGGGCATACCAGGCTTGAGCAGAGACAGCCAGGAAATAATTAGCCGGCGAGATGTTAGCAATCTCATACATCCCGCGGTCGTCCGTCCTCGCCATCTTCCGCCCCTGAATCGATGGAAGGCCGCTGCGGCCCTGATCCTCAAAGAGTCGAACCTGGGCGCCGCGTACCGGTTCGCCGGCCTCATCGGTAACAACCCCGTAAAACACCGCCTGGGGCATCAGGTTGAAGATCAACCCTTCGGATTTGAGATTCGGACCTACGGCAATCGCGGTGGAGAAGCTTTCGTGTTGCTGGTAAGACTGGGTGAGATAGCCGCGCCTCGCGGCAGTGAGCCGATATTTCCCCAATTCCAGGCCGGTGAACACAAACTGCCCATCTTCTCCGGTCACCGTCGATACGGATTGCGTGCGCTCCTGGCTGGGGCCGATCCCGACCACACATCGTGCGAGGGCTTGTCCACTGCGCGCATCGACTACCTTGCCACTTATCCGCCACGTCGCGGAGGAAGAGGAAGGGAGAGGTTCCTGCTGCTGCGCCGCCGTTGCACAAACCAACGCCAGCACCAGCGAAGCGACTCCAAGCAATGTGCGTCCCGGAAAGGATGCATGCGTTCTTTCTCTTCCACTGTAGTTCGAGGGGCATGATCGGGGAATGGGCTCGTTTGGCAAACAGAACATCTACAGTTCTCCTGCTACCATATCCAGCTGCACTTCCGACTTCGCGTTTGGTGTGAGCGTGACTTCCTTACCGAGAGGCAAGTACCGTTCGAGAGCGGCGGCATCGCGGTAAGGTAGTTCCTGCGGATGTTGAAGCGCAATGACCAGATAGCGGCCGGGGGCGAGGTGCTCAAACGACCCTTGAGCAGGAGAGCCCCCTGTCGCAGGCCTTTGACTCCCTGCGAATTTCGCAGACTGGGTCAGGTTTCCCAGCGGAATCGCGATGACCGAGACCCGCCCGGTCCCGCCCTGGTGATTACTCGCATCCGCCGTAGTGATAGACCACTTCAACGAGGCGCAATCATCGTGGAGGACGGCGTGGATGGTGCACGGGGCAATACCCACTCCGATCACAAGAGGATCGCGCATGAGGTCCACGTTGCCGCACGATGCCGACGCCAGGTACCACGGCGGTGGCGTAAAGACTTGTAACTCGTAACGGCCAGGTTCAACATTCCGGATAACCAGCGGTTGTCCACTATCGTATGCCTGGCCGCCGGCCGGCCCTGCAGGCTGGGTGGAGAATATGCGCATTTGTCCTACGGTATCGTTATCCCGCAGGGAAACGTGGACCAAGCGGGGATCGGTGTCTTTGGTATCTTGCGAACCCGTGTTGACGGCCTGGAACTCGACTTCGACAGGAATGGACGGCTGCGGACTAAGGTTGACCGTGACCCCTTCCAGCGGAGCGTGACCCACCGAAATCTCCTGGATGCCGATGAGCTGTGCGCCCTCGACAGCGGAATGTAATATGAGCCGATAGGAGCCACTTGGCAGCATCATGCGGAATGTGCCGCTCGCTCGATTAAAGCGGATGGGAGGATTGACCATTTCGCCGTCCCGCGTTTCTACCTGGAACCCTGCACCCCGCGCGGGCGGGCCAGAGACAATTCCGGTCACGGCGTAGAGTTTCTCGACCGGAGGGTCTAGTTGCGCTTCTATATGATCGCCGGGCTTGAGTGTGAGGGCGCCACTGCTTCCATCCCCTTGGAGCGGGGGGTAGACGGTGGGCACGAAGGCAACCGAAGACGCTGCTTCCGGCAAGCCTTCGACATGGAAGCCGGTGGCAAGGGAATATTTTCCCGCCTCGAGCCCAGCAAACCGGAACTCTCCCTCCACATTGGTGGTGGTGGATTGAATCTGTTGCCAATGGTTAAGCCCGATCGTCGCCTGCAGCATTTTGAGCTGGATACGTAGATCCTGAATTGGCTGGCCGTTCGCATCAGTGATGGTGCCAGAAATAATAGCCTCGGGGATAAGCTCGAGAACGATGGGCTGATTTTGTGGAGGCACGCCATTGTCTTTGGGGAAATACCCTGGCTTAGACGCAGTGGGCGCGCCGGCGCCTTCGGTAACATTCTCAAATTCGAAACGCCCATCGTGGCCGGTGAGTGCAGCGTGCTCACCTATTTGCACCAGCGCGCGTGAGATGGGCTGACCGGTGATACTGTTCACGACCACTCCGCTGAGGGAGGGTGGGTTGCTTGCCTGCGGGCTTAACCCTCCGCCACTGCGCCCAGGATCTTCTGCAATCTGGCTCCAGCCGATGGACGCGGCGATGACCAGCACCAGCGGAAGCAGCAACTGGGAGATTCTGCTAAGGACCCTCATGCACGCCAACCCATGACACTTAACAGCGTAGTTTCCTCAATCTCTGAACTTCGACAGTACATCCATGAAATTGCCCAGTGATGGGCTTTCTGGATAAGCTGCACCAAGGCAAATGGACCGAAATGTACCGACAGTATACCTACCTGTCCACATATGGACACGTAGAGCCGAAACTGGACGCAAAAGACCCGCTAAGCTCTCGTAAATCAAAGAAAATGCCTGTTCTTTGTGGTGTCTCACTTGCACTGTAGATTAGGTGATCATCTCCCGAAGTCTTTTCACTATTCGCACTTCAGCGAGAGGTTTCGCGCGGGCGCCGGGTCTGTCGCTCGCTCTGCTGTTCACGATTGCGCTTGGGGTAGGCAGCAATGCTTCCGTGTACGGGTTCGTCCAGGGACTGACTCACCCCCGTTCTCCGCTTAGAGGCGCTGACAGAATTGTATCGATATTCAGGCAAGGCCGCCTCCGCGAGACAGGACCACTCTCAAGTAACGAATATCTGCTGCTTAAAAACCGTCTTGATGCGTTTGATTGGATCGGTGCGGCCCGAATTACACCCAGCGACATCACGATTAATGACCGCTCGGAGATCGCGATTGTCGCCGCCGTCACGCCCAATGTAGCCGGAGTCCTCGACCTATCGCCAGGAGCCGGGGTAGTTATCAGCCACCACATCTGGCAAAGTGAGTTCGACGGCAAGGCCAACGTTATTGGCGGCCAGATTCGGGTCAACGACACAGATTTTCGGATCACTGGGATTGCGAAAGATCGCCTGGAAGGTTTATATGGCGACCGCATCGTAGATGTTTGGATACCTTTACAAGATAGAAGCCTGCAACGCGCAGATCGAAACCGGCGAGATTTGTGGGTTCTCGCGCGTCTTCGCCGTGCCGTTTCAACCAGTCAAGCACAGGCGGCTGTTCGCCGGAACTTCGACTCCAGTGAGATGAGTGTAATTCCTTTCACCGGCACCGCACCGAGAATGGTCCAGGGATTATCGCGCATCGGCACATTACTTAATTGCGCGTCTGGCGCCGTATTTTTCATCGCTTGTATCAACGTTGCCTCGTTCCTGCTTGGACGAGCTTTGAGGCGGTCACATGAGACGTCTCTTCGCATCGCGCTCGGCGCGACCCGTGCCAAACTGATGGGGGAGTTGTTGTCGGATAGTATCGTCATCTCTCTTGCCGGTGGAGCTTTGGGCATACTGCTAGCCGTTTGGACAGCGCGTGTTATCCCGGCTTTGCTCTTTGAAGAGGATGCGGAGCGCCTCGTCTTCGCGCCGCATTTGCTCTCTATCGTTACGGCCGCGATATTATCTGTGGGCATTACCGTCGCATGCGGAATGATGCCGGTCTTTGCAACAGTAACTGATCGCCCGTGGACCATTCTTCAACGCGAAAGCGGGCTGCCATCGAAAACAATGGAACGTCTGCGAGCCGGCTTGGTCGTTGGACAAATTACGACCTGCTGCGTGCTCGTAGTCTGTACGGCTTTTCTCCTCGAAGGTCTTCACTCGGCGCTGGAAACGAACGCCGGACATCGCCTCGGCGATGCGATCCTGGCAACCGTACAAGCGCAGGCCGATCCCAACTATTTCAACGAAGTCGAGCGGAGGGCAAAATCGGCGGCGACCAATCTGTCACCATTGGCTTGGACGGATCTGCCTCCCGGCAATCGACCTACGTGGAGCTCTTTTAGAGTTCAGCCGCCATCTTTACAGCTTCGCGACGTGGAGATGGACATTGAGTGGCTTACACCTGGCTCGCTCGAATTGTTAGACAAACAACCCATTGCCGGGAGGATGTTTGGCTTAAGGGATCAAACGAGGGTCGCGGTCATAGATGAGGAGGCGTCCGCAGAACTTTTCGCCGAGAGACGGTCGGCGTGGTTGTACAAGACCCCGCGGGGGTGCCGATCGAAATCATCGGCGTGGTCAAGAGACGTCCAAAGTATGCGTTGCAGCAAAAACGCCCAATTATTTACTACGGCTATATAGATCATTCAGACGCACCGAATCCAATCAGGCATGCGCATTTTCGTGCACCTCTCTCGCCGTTGACGGAGATCCAGTTAAGCGCGAACGTTGTGTCACCGACCTATTTCAGTGCACTCGGCCTGCCGTTGATCGCCGGCCGGGGGTTCACCGAACATCAAGTCCCTGGTCAGGGGCGGGTGGGCGTGATCAATCAAGAAGCCGCTGATCTTTACTTCAGCGGCGGACCGCTCGGCGCTGGTATCGTCGACGACCGCCTCGCCAGAACTGAGATCATCGGGGTAGTCGGGTCACAGGTGTTCGGGACATTCCAGCAGCACGCAGAACCTACCATTTACTTTCCGATGTGGCAGGAGCGGCCGCCGCGCATGACGCTGATTATCAAAAGTTCGAAGCGGAACGGCCGCGTACTTGCCGATCTTCGGCGCCGGATTGAGTCCGTGCCCGGACGTGACTTGGCTCCCGCGGTCATAAAAACCCTCGATACGCAGTTGGCTCAATCGGCCTTCGCGCCGTTGCGGATCACGACGCTGATAGGCGGCGCGTCAGCATCCAGTGGGCTGATACTCAGTATCCTTGGTCTATTTTGCGCCCAGAATGATGCTGAACGTCAGCGCCTGCGCGAGCTGGCTCTTCGCCTTGCGCTCGGAGCCCAACGCTGGCGCATTGTCTTTAAGGTCCTAAAAAATGCAGGCCGGCTTGCCCTCCTCGGCACTGTGATAGGGAGCTTAGTGTCTCTTGCGCTCTTGAGATTATTGATAGCCGATACAGTAAGCATCACTGCACCACCATTCTGGGTGTGGATGGTCGCCCCGCTCTTGCCAGCGTTAGCCGTAATGATTGCGAGCGTGATTCCCGCGAGTCGCGCTTCCAACGTAGACCCTCTGACGATCATGCGCGACAGCAACTGACTTCTCCTACTGATTCGAAGGGCTCGATTCCTGCCAACTCGCCGTAGCGCCCCGGATTCAGGCCGATCCACATTGCTGTAATGACGTTATTCGTCCAGGTGGATTGCTTCCTGTTTGCCTGTGATTCGTCAACAACAACGGAAGCAGCCACATTGTTCGGGTCTTGGCCCTTTTCACGCTTCTCCAAAGTACCCCTATCGGAGAAGCAGACGACTGTCGTTCGCTACCCCTTGTCATTCTACTAGTGAAAGGCGTATGCTCCCCTTGCATGCCTACCAGAAGCGATAGCACGCGAGTTGAACTCCTTCAGGGAACCCTCGATTTGCTCATTTTGCGAACTCTCATTTTGGGGCCGGTACACGGTCACGCGATTGCGAAAGCTATTGAGCGGAACTCAGACGACGTGCTCGTGGTTGAGCAAGGCTCCCTCTATCCCGCGCTTCACCGACTGATGAAGCGAAACTTTATCTCCGCTGAGGATGGTGTTTCGGAGAACAACCGTAAAGCCAGGTTCTATCGTTTGACGGCAAAGGGCCGGAAGCAACTTGCCCTGGAAACGTCTCGATGGGAAAAGTTAGCACGCGCAATCGGTCGAGTTCTCCAGCCGAACAGTTAGGAGTCATGCGATGCGGAAGCAGACACCATTGGACCATCTGGACCGGGATATCCAAGATCATCTCGACGCTATGACGCAAGAAAATCTAGATCGCGGCATGGACCCAAATGAGGCAAGGCGCGCAGCCCGGCGGGCATTCGGAAACGTATCGCTCATTCATCAGGAGACCTACAACGTATGGCATCCCGTCTGGGTACAACAACTCCTGCAAGACACCAAATATGCATTCCGGTCCTTGTTTCGCAACCGTAGATTCGCGGGAACAGTAATCTTTACTCTTGCACTTGCAATCGGTATGAACACTGCTGTTTTTAGTGTCGTCGAAGCAGTGTTGATTCGACCGTTGCCGTACCCGGAAGCGAATCGACTTGCATGGTTGGCGGCCTTTGATCGGGATTATCATTCAGAGAATGACAATTGGATCGAACGTGCCGATTACACGGCCTGGAGCAAGCAAACTCGAGCATTCGAGAAAACATCTGCATACGGCAATAGGGACCTGGCCCTGATGATCCATGGAGAACCCTCTCAGGAGCGAATCCTATCTCTGACGGGAGACTTTTGGGATTTGACGGGAGCCGAGCCTGAGTTGGGGCGGCTCTTCCAACCTGGTGAGACTCACGCCATCGTCATATCGGACGCAGTGTATCAGAAGGCTTTTCACGGTGATTCTTCGGCCATAGGTCAGGTTGTAACGGTGAATGATTATCCCTTCACCGTTGTGGGCGTTCTCAGCAAACACTTCCGCTTTGTTCTTCCCCAGCAAGCCTTCCATGGAGATGAAGTACGCGATATCGACGCCTATATCCCAATTCCTACAGCCATGCTGAATTCGCCGCTAATGGGCCCTCATGAATGGGATGAGCTGACGAAGCAGGTGGGACCAGGACCGACTTCCCTCGGTGTTCTGGGCAGGCTTCGCTCTGGGGTGACACTCTCGTTGGCTCAGTCGGAAATGAATTCGATTTATAGCGGAATCGTTCGTGGGCATTCTCCTTACCAACATGTGTATGACGAGTTCACTGGCTGGCGCATGTCGCTCCTGCTTGAAAAGCTGGAAGGCGGCACAAGACGCGCTCTTTTCGTCCTCACCGCCGCCGTCATTTTCGTATTGCTTATTGGGAGCGCGAATATCGCAAATCTCATCCTCGCGCGGTCCGCAGCTAGAAAAAAAGAAATCGCCGTCCGCATTGCCGTGGGAGCAGGGCGATCACGGGTCACTCGGCAGTTCCTTGCCGAAAGCCTGCTGCTCTCTTTCATCGGAGGAGCACTAGGACTACTGTTAGCCGAAGCGGCTCTTACGGTAATGATCCACAGCTGGCCTCAAGCCATTCCGAGACTGAACGAGGCGCGACTCGATGCCCCGGTCGTTCTGCTGAGTATTGTGCTCTCTTGCCTCACCGGGCTCTTATTTGGATTCGTGCCGATAGTGCTGATGTGGGGAAATGAATTACACGCAGCCCTAAAAGGTAATTCCCAGACGTCATCGAGCGGTAAGAACCATACACAATTGAGAAAAATTTTGATCTCCGTCGAGATCGCCCTTGCCATCGTTTTGTTGACCGGCGCTGGACTCATGCTCAGGAGCTTTGCCCGGATGATTGCGAACGCTCCTGGCTTCGAACCTGAAAACATTTTAGCGATGCGTGTCTCCCTGGCCGGAAGGCAATATGCCACATGGACTCCCCAGCAGTCCTATATCGAAACAGCGCTCGATAAGCTACGAGCCTTTCCTGGAGTGCAGGCTGCCGGCATAGACAGTGAGACGCTGAATACAACGGTGAAGATTGAGGGGCTCGGCTCTGACACTTCAAAAGGAACATTCGCAGCCGTACGTGGGGTCTCGCCCGGATATCTTCGAGCTATGGGCGTATCTTTGATTGCTGGACAATGGCCATCGGATAATCGAGCGCTTGATGAAGCGATCGTCAATGAAAGCTTTGCTCGAAGCCTTTCTGACAAGGGAACGCTCCTAGGCCGACAGGTTACAGGGGGTTTCCTCAATGGGCGAATTGTAGGCGTGGTAGCCGACTTTAAATATTCACAGATGGATGCCGAACCAATTCCCGAGGTATATACCTCCTATCAACTTGCGCCGCTTATGAGCCCCATGACGGTGCGTTTCTTCATCCGGGTAGATGGAAGATCTGCACCAGACGCCGACGGACTGAGAAAGGTCATAGCGAGCATTGATCCGACTCAGCCCGTCTATGGTGTACAGACTCTACAGCAAGCCCTTTCGGACTCAATAGCCCCACGGCGCTTCAACATGTTCCTGATGGGCACCTTTGCTTTCGTAGCCCTACTGATGGCCCTAATCGGTATTTACGGAGTAGTTGCCTATTCGGTTACACAGCGAACTCAAGAGATCGGCATACGCATGGCAGTCGGAGCTGATCGCAGCCACATTGTCGGAATGGTACTGCTTGAAGGGGCAAAGACCATTCTCCTCGGAGCAGGCACGGGTCTCGTCGCGGCGCTCGGACTTACGCGCCTGATGTCGAATCTTCTCTATGACGTAAAGCCCTACGATGCGATGACTTTTCTCAGCGTCACCGTGCTCCTCATATCGGCAGCAATGCTTGCCTGCGCTGGACCTGCGCTGCGCGCCTCTTTAGTCAATCCGGTGCTCGCACTCAGGTCAGAGTGACAACTCAAATGAGTGCATTGGCAACAATTCAGATTCGATCAAATCCCTCGTCGTTGATTAAGTTCCAAAGACGCAACGGGCTACTCCACGGTGATGGTGACGTTTGTAGAGGTTGTGAGCTTCGAATTGGCTGCGTCTGTCGCCGTCAGGGTAAATGTATAGCTGCCTGCGGTTGTGGCCGGCGTACTGGGTTGCGCAGATTTCTGGCTCACACCTCCTCCACCCCCTCCGCATCCTATGACTCCCCCACCGGCCATGATCAACAACACCATCAGTGCCGATGCCCAGCGATGACGTCGCGACGGTATGCCGAACATGATCAGAGCTGCCAACATTGAACCCCCGCCCATGGGCCAGAAGTTCAGTCGTGCCGATGCAGTCGAAGCTGCGGTCGTGGTCACATTCAGCACGGCGGTTCCGCTTCCGCCGGATGCGAGGTTCATGCTTACCGGATTCAGGCTACACGTGGGTAGACTCTGTGCGCCCGCCGGAGAAGCTATCAGAGAACAACTCAGGTTTATGGA
>CAVQWB010000034.1:0-160608 GCA_963717225.1 uncultured Acidobacteriaceae bacterium
CAGCAGGTACAAACTGCGGCGGGCCACTCGACGCAACGATCGCGGAGCGGTCAGCGGGCTGGACAATCACCTTCAGATCAGGCTCTCCAACAGATGTGGAGACATCCTGCAAGGTGAAGCTGTAGATATTCCCTTTGTCGGTGATGAGGTTGAGGTTGGAGCTGATGCCTGTCTTGGCCGGGTGCACGAAGCAGAAATTCCCGACTACATCGACAATCCAGAAATCCTTATCGCCGGTAGCTGCTTCCATGATCTTCTCGGTGGATGGCAGCTCGATCAGTGTCGTGTATTTCACCTTGGCGCGGATGGGAATAATGTCCTGCGAGTGGTATTGAACCGTGCGGGCCGATTCCTGAGCGGCGGCACAAATCGACAAGAGAACCAGCACGGTTCCGGTGGTGGATTTCAGGCTGCGCATACGATAACTCCTTAGCGGTTGGAGGTGGAGTTCGAGTTAGCAACGGCCAGCTTTTGAGGCTGGAAAGGGTGATCCTGAGCGAGGTGGCGTAGACCATCCGCGATACCGAAACGCTTGAAATAGTCCCGCTTTTTGAGGTTGTCCCGCGGATTGATTGGTCGCCATCAGTGCGAGATCGAATCGACGTTCAACTGGACCTTTTTGGAGGTTTGCGCCTTGCGAATCAACATCTGTCCCGGTGGTATGAGCCCGGCGATCAAATCCAGTTCGGTATCGTTCAAGTGGAATGCGTCACGGTATACGTTGCGGTCCATCTCCGGGTTGGCAAGGAATATTTTGGTGGGGCAACTTTCGGATACGATGGGCAGCAATCCCGATCCTCAAACTCCTTGAGAGATTGAGTAGCCAGGATCATGGCGCCGTTGTGTTTACGCCAGGTTTTCTGAGCCTGTACGACGTAGTTGCGAATGGTCTCGTTTTTGATGAAAAGCCACGCCTCGTCCAACAGGAACATTTTGAATGTGGCCAGCTTGTTTGGGTCGGCAATCTCAGCGGTGGCGCGGTGGAGCACGTAAAAGAGCAGCGGCTCTAAGACTTCCGGGGCGTCGTCCCAGCCGTGAAAATTGAAGGTTTGAAAGCGGCTGAAAGAGAGCGTGTCTCGTTCATTGTCGAAAAGGAAACCGTACTGGCCACCCTGGGTCCAACGGTGTAGGCGCTCCTTTAGTTCTCCGACGATCTTGCAGAAAATGGAGAGAGTACGCTGCTCCGGCTCAAGAACATATATCCGCTCGATCCCATCCCACAGTTTGCGTTCTTGCCCGAACTCCATGCGGTAACGCTGGCCGTTGCCCTCAATGAGCACGCGCCAGAAGCTGAAGAGAAATTGGAAGTTGTCTTTGGTCGGCGGGAGTGAAAACGGATTGATAGTGAAATCTCGCGATTCCTGGCCAACATTCAAATAGGAACCGCCGAAAATGGACGTGAGCGACTGGAAGCTCCCGCCGATGTCGAAGATGAAAGTCAGTGGGTTATACTTCTGCGCATTCTGCAACACGAAATTGCAGAAATAGCTCTTGCCGCTGCCAGTCATCCCTAGAATCAATGTATGCGGCACTTCCCCGTTGTGTAGGTTAAGAAAGTACGGCGTCGAGTTGTCTGTTTCTAGTACCGCGAGATACTCGGCGTCCAGATGGGCATTGTGTTTCTCGCCGGCGAGGATCGTAAAGAAGAAAGACAGGTCCGCGTAGTTGGTGTTCAACAAGTAGAGCTTGCGCAAGTTCTGCGCATAGTTGCCAGGCACCGTGGCAAATACGCGTTGAGCTGGTTGTACGTCTCGACGAATAGATTGCCATCCGCGTTGCTAAACACTGCACTGAACTCACCCATGAGCTGGTCAAGCTCTCCTTTGGTGGGCGCATATATCACGATTGTGAGCGAAAAGTCACCCAACGATTCGCCATCGCCGAGGGCGCGTAGGCAGTCTCCGAGGTTTTCGATGTCGTCCTGTTTCGATTCGTCTACCAGCACATCCCTGGGGTTGACCTTGGTCGTGTCATTGCCCATCTGCGGATAAACCCTGTCTTGGTCATGTTGAAATGCCGCCGTCGTTTCGTTATCTCCTTGCGCGCCTTGTTCATCGCAAGAGGAGTCCATTCGGTTACTACGTAGAAGTTCCCCGGTATCTTCAACAGTTGATCCAGAACCAAGGGCCGGGTCTCCCCGATGACCTCTTTCATGGTCAGGACGCGCACGTTGTGATCCCCGACGCGCAAGTGATCACGTTCCGCTTCGATGTTGGAATTGACCACCTGGTAATCGAGAAATTGCGTGTTCTGCGGTGTTCCTGCTATGCGCCAGTCGTCGTAATTGAGCAACCGGCGGAAGAATCGCAACTGCCCCTGGTCGTCGAGCACTTCAATGCGCATGAGGTCGTTGAGCTGGCGCACGAAAGTTTTCACTCGCTGGTCCAACCGCCCGAAATCCTGCTCGATCTGCGCACGCAACAACACCTTCATCGCATTGTTGGTGAACTGTGCCTTGAGTTCTCCGATCCCGCCCGCAGGGTCGCGGAGGAGCCGGGTGAGAGCGGCGCCCACGCCGGTCTTCGACCTTGATCCCTCTAGCACGATGGCATAGAAGATTTCAATCTGGTACAAGTGATCCTTCTTAGACTCAAAGAACTGCCGGCGCTGCTCGATGGCAGCCTCCACAACCGGGTCATCGTAGTGAGCGAACGGTATGTCGGGGCGATTCGATTTGAAGAGATACTGATAGACGTGGAAGCCGGGACCAAAGGCTTTGAGGGCCGCTTCAAGCCGCTTGACCGCATACTCCTGGGCTGTACGGTCGAGACTTTCGTAGTCTACGCCGGGCACGCTCAGAACCATCCCCAGGTCTCCGCTCTTGGTTAAGAAGGTGGTTTTGTTCCAGAAGCCATAGAGGTTGATATGCTCATTGAGCGCAGCCGCGTCTTTCCACGGTTTGATGACTTTATCGAGTCGCAGCATTCAGCGGACCTCCACACGGGGGACTTGCTGCTTGGCAGCGTCGTAGCGAAGTTTGTAGCGCTCGGACTTGGCAAGAATGACGAGGAAGGCGGGGTCGCTATTTGTAGCCCAGTGCCCGAAAGCGAAACCGCCGACAAACACGGCCAGTCCAGCAAGGATGGAGTCGAAGAGATTGAAGGCGCCGACGGCGGCGACGCACACCAGGTAAAACAGCGTGCGCTCTACACCCAGATAGGTGAGGGGCTTATGCAGGCTCTTGAAAACGCGGTTGGATCGGGCTTTCTGTCGTTGCACATCTGCCATAGGCCCCCCGGTTGGCGAGCGATTGGAACGTAAGCAAGGACGTGGCTGGGCACGCGATTAGACGCCCCAAAGCCAAGTAAGGACATTGACGGCGAGAACCGCGATGCCTGTACCTGCGGCAACGCCCGCGAGAGCCTTCTTTGCTCCTGGTTCACCATGCGCAAAACCGTAACCGCCAATCACAATTGCGATCAGACTTGCGACCTTAGCGACCGTGCCGGTAAAGAGTGTTTGCAGTGCGGTAAAGCCGGTGTCGAACGGAGAGCCGGCCTGAGCTTGTGCACTGATAGGGAAAAGGAGAAGAAAGAATCCAAACGCCCCGACGTACCGGAGCACCTGCCAAAGTCGTTGCATGCGAGTTTGGAGAGCTGTGATTCCGACTCTGACCTGCATTTGACACCTCCAGCGACTGCGAGCAGCCGTGATATGCCAAGAGGCTAGCTACGCTTTTTGTGCTCGTCTAATCTTCTTTGAGATAACCGATAATGCTTTTTAGCGATAAGGCAGAGCCGCGGTCGCCCTTTTTCATTTCCTTGCGTGCTGGCCGTTCTGTAGTGAGTCATCAAATGCAAGAGAGGTTTGCGCAGTTGGTTCACGGAGTACCGATACCGGCGGCTTTCTTTGAGGCCGCGTATTTGCCAGAGGGAACCGTTTCTCAAGGTCGCGGAGCAAGAGGGGCAACGCGAGCTGCTCACTCTCCGACTTGTACGCAATTGCAGAATCGACCGTGAAACTTACTCCTTGGATCGGTCTCGTCGTGAGGCCCTCCCTCAGAGGCTCATGTTCGCGGATGAGGGCATAGCAGATCCTCTCTTTTACCATCCATTGCACATGGACCGCGTTGAAGGTCGGATTCGTCAGCCGTAGGATGATTGCTTGCTCGTTCAGTGTCTCCAAAAGGCGCGCATGAGCGCGTGGATGCTGCCGCGGATCACAGAAGATACTGAGCTTTTCGTTCAATGCTGCCGGCGGAATCTCGGAAAGCTGGGCGAGAGGATCATCTTCCCGAATGCACACGACAACCCGCTGATGCATAACAGACTGCACGTTGATTTCTTCCCCGGCCACAGGGAGAGTGACGAGAGCAGCGTCTAGCGTTCCCTGCACCAGACGCTCAAATAAGTCTTCTGTGTCGGCACCTTCGGGCCGGATTTCGCTTTTGGGAAATAGTTCATGGTATGCGTGGCAAACGGTGTCCACAACTTGTTCTTCGATAAGAGGAGAAAAGCCTAGTCGGAAGGGAAGTAGCGTGCTCTGGTGAATCGCCTGGACTGCCTCGATGATTTCCGTTCGAGTTTGCAGAAGTTGACGTGCAAACATGAGGAGAGCTTCTCCTGCAGGCGTAAGACTCGCGCCGGTACCACCTCGGACCCGCTGGAAGATTTGTATGTTATAAGTCTCTTCGATCTCGGCAATTTGCCTGCTGAGAGCCGACTGAGCCACAGGTACGCTAAGAGCTGCTGCCGTGAATGTGCGTTGTTCCGCGACTGCAACAATGTACTTTAGGTGACGGAACTCCAAATTGTCATAGATGCTCATCCAGCCCTTCCGAAACTCAGCGATGCGGCGGCAGTCTGCTGGTAAATCCGTCTGGGTCCCCCATTACTGTTGGACTACTATTATGGTAAATCGACTCTCGATTGCGTAAACCAATTGGGCACACACCCCCCCGACGAACGTCATGTCTAAGGACGGAATTAGCGAAGGAAATTTGGCTCAATTTTCGTTCCAGATCAAAATCCAGTTTTTCATGAGATGGCCGATCGCATATCCAAAACCTTATGTGGAATAGGAGGAATGCATGTCGCAAATTTGGGGAAAAGCTATCAGGCCCTCAATCTCTATCTTAGCAATCGGCATTCTACGAAGGAAGCGTTCATGAGAAAGTGCGAGGTTATTCCTTCGTGAGAACTTTCATCTCTCCGGGGCATGTTTCGTTATCTCTATTAAGTATTAGACGCGCCGGTCCATCTGGAGCGAAGCTTGTCAGTGAGGGTTGCAGATACCCTTCGTCGCAGGCCAACCGAGCCACGGTGTGAACCTTGTAGGGCAATTAGAAAGCGCAGGCCGGAGCCGCGGGGGCCTCTGATGTTTCCGAACTTCGCGGGGTAGATAGGAAGTACGTCGATGACGTGACCGCGCGGGGCCGTCCGGCGAGCCACCATGTTGGTGGTCTGGTCATCTCGCGGACGCGACCAGTCGGGCATCGTGTACACGAAGACCGGACGGCGAATTGTATTGAGATTTTTCGCCATTCCCGGTGTATTTCGCTGCTGGCACTCTGGAGATACCCATGGCTTTAGCTGCAATTGTCGAACGAACGCCCCTCAAGGATCCTCTCCTGACCGCGGAAGAGGTTGCCGCAAGGCTCAATGTCACGAAAGATTGGGTATGGGATCACTCTTCGCGCAAGGCCCCATATTTGCCGGTTATCCGCATTGGTGACGGTACTCTTCGGTACCGAACAAGCCAGATTGAGGAGTTCGTGATTGAACGGGAACGCCTCTCTCTTTTACGGCGCAAACGACGGTAAAGTGCCGCAAACGCCAGTAAAATAAAGGCAGGCCCCAATCGTTCCCGCCACAGAACTGAGGGAGCAAATGGGTACATCGCGCCAACGGGGGTTCGTCACCCCTCGCGGTAAGCAGTGGTACGGGTATTTCCGCAATGTCGTCCATGATCCGGTCACGAACGAAGAGAAGGTCGACCGGATCACAGTTATTCTCGGGCATCGATCAAAGATGTCAAAGGCCGAAGCTCGGGATGCACTGCAACGTGAGATCACAAAACAGTTGGGACAATCCGGTTCCACGAACAGGATCATGAATGATGGTTCTGTGACGTTTGAATGGTTTGTCACCAATCGGTTTATCCCACTGAAAGAGGCTGTTTGGAAAGAAGAGACAGCCAAAATCAAGAAGCTACTCATCCAGCGCGATCTCACCGATATTTTGGGAAAGATTCCGCTGATCAACTTTGACAAGTTCAGCTTGCAGCTTCATTTAAACAAGCTGGCTACAACACGATCCAAGGACACGGTGTTGCAGATGCGCGCATACCTTCGGGACATCTTCGCTGAGGCGGTCGATCAGGACTTCCTTACCAAAGACCCTGCTCGCAAAGTGAAGGTGCCCACGCAACTGCGTGAGACTGACACAACAACGCTCACCTGGGATCAGCTCGGCCTTGCTCTCATGGAACTGACTCTGCGGGATCGCATCCTGCTGGAGTTGGATATGACGAATGCTCTTCGTCCGAGTGAGTTGCTCGCTTTCCGGTGGAAGTGCTTCGACTACGATGCCTCCACGTTGAAGATCATGGAGACCGTCTACAAGGGCAAGATTCGTCCTTGGGGAAAAACCAAAAAGAGTCTCACGGTCATCCACATTCCGCAGAAGCTCGCGGACGATCTGGAGACATGGCGTGTGGAGTGTGAGGAGCGAGCTAGGGAAGCAGCGTCGAAAGACAAGAAGAAGTCGCCGAAGCTGTCTCCGGACGACTTCATCTTCGCCAACGAAGATGGAGGGTTCCTCGACACCGACAACTATCGCAAGCGAGTGCTTCACAAGCTGGCCCGCAACCTGGGACTGCCGAAACTGACGTTTCAGGTCATCCGGCGCACGATTGCGACTCTGGCTCAGAAGAAGGGCACAGTCAAAGACGTGCAGGGCGTGATGCGGCACTCCCGGACGGCGACGACAACCGATGTCTACATGCAGGAGATTCCCGAGAGCGTGCAGGCGACGGTTAACTCCATCAACCGGGAGCTGAGGAAGTCGTCGGAAAAGAACGCCGAAAGACGGTGAAGCCATTGCCGGATGCGGTGGCTTTGGGAGGGAAGGTGCTCAAGCGCGGCGCTGTGTCGGTGAAGGTGTTTGGAAGTTTGACACCAAATGACACCAAGCTGGAAGGAAGGGAGGCTGTAAGTTATTGATTCTATGGTGGACCTGATCGGGATCGAACCGATGACCTCTTCCATGCCATGGAAGCGCGCTCCCAGCTGCGCCACAGGCCCACAAAGGCAACAACATCCTTTATTCTGGCGGAGCATGTCTAATCCGTCAAACGCTCTGCACGTGGCAACCTATCCTTCGCCGTTGTCATCGGGAGAAAGAATGTTCGCGTCCCCCCGGCCATCGAAACTCTTGCTGTTAACCCTGTTCATGTCCAGCGGTGTTTTTCTCAGTTCCACGGCCGTCTATGCCCAGGCTCCGGCTCCAGCGCCGCCTACTGGGTTTGCGATCGGAAGCTTACGTCCGGCGCTGGCTAATGTACAGACCACCATCTCTAGCCTGAGTGTCGGTCGTTGGAAGGCGCCGGGGGAGACTCGTTCAGCCGTCCAGCAGGATATCGGCTCCATGCAACGGGACCTCAATGCCACTCTGCCGGGTCTTATGGCTCAGGCAGAGGCAAATCCAGCGGCAATTTCCCCGGCTTTTGCTGTCTTCCGTAATCTGGATGCTCTCTATGACGTGCTGCTTCGGGTCACGGAAACGGCAGCACTTGCCGGCTCCGGATCCGACGCCGGCAGCTTGGAAGATGCCCGCGCCGGGCTCGAGGATGGCCGGGCCAAGCTCGGCGCCTGGTTACTCCAGTCCATAAGCGCCCAGGACGCCCAAATCGCTCACATGCAAGCTACCGCCGCCGCGAAGCCCGCAGTCGCGCCCGCCGCCCCACCCAAGATTGTGATCGATGATGGCCCTGAAAATCCGAAGCCGCGCAAGAAGAAACCGGCCCCCACCCCGGCACCTCAGTAATCGCTTTTGCAGAAGCACTTGTCCGTCCGGTGGTGTCTAAAGTAAAGAGAGAGCCTGAATAATGACGCGGCAGGGATGGCCCTTGCCGCCGCGCAGGGTTTGTCTGCGCAATTCGGAGACGGAAGTGGACGCTTCCTGTTATGGTATGGAGAACTTTTGCATGCAGGCAGGCATAGCTTTGGGAAATATCGCCAGCGTCCTAACCGTACCGTCGGAAGAAGCCGGGATTGTCTCTGAACTGAAGGCGGGTTCCGAGGAGGCATTCGCCTGGTTGATCGCCAAGTATCACCAGCCCATCTATAGTCTGATCGCGCGGACTATTCCTGACCCTGCGGACGCTGCCGACCTGACCCAGGATGTATTCATCAAAATCTATCGCGGAATCGGCGGGTTTAATGGAGACTCCAGCCTGCGCACCTGGATCTACCGCATTGCCCTGCGCGAGGCCAGCAACCAGCGCCGCTGGTGGGGACGCCACAAGCGGCAGGAAGTGACTATAGAAAGCGAATTCGGAGAGACCAACGACGGCCAGCCGTTGTGCCTCAAAGATACCCTGGTCGATGCTCATGAATCGCCCTTTGACCGGGCGGCCCACGAGGAAGTGCGGGCGAGGGTAGAGCAAGAGTTGCGGCACATCCCCGAGCCGTTCCACGCAGTCGTTGTTCTGCGCGATATCGAAGGCTTTTCTTACGAAGAGGTCGCGGAAATCCTGGGCGTGAATCTTGGCACCGTCAAATCGCGTCTAATGCGGGGCCGAGCACATCTGAAGGCTCGGTTGGCGGGGTTCGCCGAAGCAGCGGCAAAACGCCCAAGTTCTGGTTTTCAGCCGATGGAAGCGCTCACCATGAGCGTAAAGGGGGCCAAGTGAGGAAGTGCGCGCATTTTCGCGAGCAGTTCTCGGAATACCTGGATGGCGCAGTGACCGGCGCGGTTATGTATGAGATTGCCGGGCATCTTGAAGTCTGCCTCGGGTGTGCGGCTGAATTCGCGGAATGGCGGAATACCCAATCACTGATAAGTTCCATCGGACCGGCGAAAGCTCCAGCCAATCTGAGTCTTCGGCTTCGTGTCGCCCTGTCCCAGGAATCGGCCAACACAGTCGAGCAGAAATTCGCCCGCGGACGAGTTCGCTGGGAAAATACCTTCCTGCCCCTGGTGTGGCGGGCTACGGCTGGCTTCGCCAGCACCGTTGCGCTGTTGGGCGGGATTGCCCTGCTCATCGGAATGTTCGCCTCACCCGAGCCCTTGCTGGCGCGGGATGAACCCCTTGGCAAGGCTTCCAGCCCCCGTTTCCTTTACACCTCGGTGGAGCCCGCCGGAGGCGTTGCCGAAGGTAACAATCCGGTCGTGGTTCTGGCTTTCATCAACGGAGAAGGCCGGGTGTACGACTACAAAATCATCTCCGGCAACGCGGACCCCAAGACCCGTTCCCAAGTGGAAGATAGCCTGGTTTTCAGTGTTTTTGCCCCGGCGGAGGTCTTTGGACAGCCGGTACCGGGTACAGTACTCCGCTCCTTTTCCAGTGTTCCCGTCCGCGGCTAGCTGAAGCCACAGTGGTTGCTCCGAAAAACCCTTCCGTTCACGGGAAAATACCCAACAAGACCGTGGTTGGTTTGACCCTCCCTTGCGTCCGTGCATAGACTTGGAGGTGGGTCAATCGCCGCAATCTATGCAGTACCATGGCAAGCCGTCAGAAGTTTCGTTCCGGGTTTTTACCCCATTCCAGAAACAGGTCCTGGCTGGCCTCTTTGCCTTGCTGATCCTCCTGGGTGCGCCAACCGTGCGCGCTCAGAACTCTTCCGACTCACAACCTTCGGTGGGGAGCCCACCCCCCGCGCCAAAGTCACCGGCTTTAGTGGACACAGCCGGTCCCGACATCAGCTTGCAGAACAGCGAGGCTCTTTTCGATATCGCCGCGGCGCTGAATGCGTGCGGCTATGATCAGGGGCTCACTACCGCTGACCCCGTGCGTCAGGAGGTTCGAGAGCAGGTCAACCAGGCGCTCCAGGCTTCAGCGGATGCGCGCGATGCGCATGATCAGATTTGCACGTTCATCGAACAGCATCGGCTTTCTGATAGCGGATCCGATCTGGCTCAGTACATTTCGCTTGCGCTCTACGTCACGCCGGCCCCTGAGCTGACCCCGAGCGCCGAAGGCGCGGATATGCCGCCGGATGCGAGCGGGGTAGAAAACATACTGCCCTTACTACGCCGCTTTAGTCAGCTCGTCGATCTGCACCTGATCTGGCTCAAGGTCCGCCCGCAATATGACAGGCAGCTCAGCCAGCTCCACGACTCGCTGACCAAGATGATTGACGACACCGGCATCTACCTGAAAACGCCGGCCGGTATGACCAACGGGCGTCGTTTTCTGGTGGTGATCGAGCCTCTGCTCGACCCCGCCCAAACGAATGCCCGGGTCTACGGAGCGGACTATGTAGTGGTGGCCTCCCCCGTCCATGGAACCATCCACATGCGGGAGGTTCGCCATGCTTACCTCCATTACCAGATTGAACCTTTGCTGTACGCGCGTGCTACCGTCCTGGACAGGCTTCTGCCCTTTCTAAAGACAGTTAAGGACGCGCCTCTCGATTACACCTATCGCAGCGACATTGTGGCCCTGGTGGTGGAATGCATGATCCGGGCGGTCGAGGCTCGGACCATGGATACCGGAGTCACCATCTACAAAATTGCTGCCGATACCCGGCGCAGCGATCTGGAAGCAGCCACCCACCAGCACAACGCGTCGGTCGAGGCAGCCGAAGCCGTCCGCCGCCGTGCGGTGCAGCAGTCCATGGCAGATGGCTATGTGCTGACGGAATACTTCTATAACGCCTTCGCTGCTTTCGAAAGACAGCCGCAGAGCTTCAAGGAAAGTATTGGTGAGATGGTCTACGGCATGGATGTGAGCCAGCAACTAAGCCGGGTGAAGAGTATTACCTTTAACCAGGAAAGCTCCTCCGACGTGGTTCATCGCTCGCCGCGAGAACTGAGGGGTCTTGACCTCGCAGAGATGAAATTGATGAAGGGCGACACGGATGGGGCCGGCGCTCTGGCGCAACAGTCGGTGACCGACAAATCCGGCGATCCGGCAAGGGCGAACTTCATCCTGGCGCGCGTGGCCATTATGCATCGCGATGTCCCGGGAGCCCAGCACGACTTCGAAGAGACCATCCGGCTCTCCAAGGATCCTCGTATGCTGGCCTGGTCGCACATTTATCTTGGACGCATCTACGACATACAGGATCAGCGTGATCAAGCGGTCACCGAGTACCGCGCCGCGCTTACCGTGCGCGACGGCCAGGCGGACACCAGGCTGGCGGCAGAGAAAGGTCTGAAACAACCATATGCAGTACCCCAGCAGGTACACACCGAGCCGGCGCGCGACGATGATTCGGCTCCAGACCCTCAACCCCATTAACGTCTTCTGCCCCTATCGTGTTATCGGCCCGCGATCTCTTCCGCTAATGCAATAGAGTAGGAGACAGGGCAATCAGGTTGATGTCACAGTCGGCTCCCAACACGCTACAGGCAGCGCTGGGCCACACCTTCCGCGAGCAGCAATTGCTGGTGAAGGCGCTTACCCATAGTTCGCTTGCTTACGAGCAAACCCTCGAAGGCCGTCAGGCGGTGGGCAATTCTTCGCGCGAAGAAGACAATGAGCAACTGGAGTTTCTGGGAGACGCGGTTCTGGGCCTGGTCGTCGCAGAGATCCTTTTCCGCCGTTTCCCCGATCTTCATGAAGGAGAGTGGACCCGCCTCCGCGCCAGCCTGGTGAGCCGCCGTCATCTGGCGCAAGTAGCGTCTGTGCTGGATCTCGGAAGCTATCTGCGGCTGGGACGAGGAGAGGAGCGGGGCGGGGGCCGGAAAAAGTCTACCTTGCTGGCAAACTGCGTTGAGGCCATCATCGCCGCGCTTTACCTGGACGGTGGTCTGGCTCCGGTAGAAGCCTTCGTAAACGAGCACGTGGTCGCGCCCTACGTGAACGACTTACGCCATGCGCTCGATCTCGGCGTCTCGCTGGGAGACCACAAAACAGCGTTGCAGGAATTGCTGCAAGCCAAGAAGACCGGGCCGCCGGATTATGTCCTCAAGGCGGAAAGTGGGCCGGATCATCGCAAGCGCTTTCTGGTAGAAGTGAGAGTAGCGGAGGGAAGCGGCCCCAAAGCACTCGCCCGCGGAGTTGGAACCACCAAGAAACGCGCCGAGCAGGAGGCGGCCCGCCGGGCTTTTGAGAAGCTCCGGAAGCAGGGTCCTGCTGCCGAACCGGTGGCGAAAGGTAATGGTTCTTGACCCGGCAACCATCAGCGGAGTTCTTCCGCGTGACGACGGAGGAATCCGTCGCCACCGCGACAGTAACGGCTGCGATCGCGCGCGACCCGGGGCACCACGGCCACGCTCATCTCGTGTTCCCCAACCTGCTCGACACCTTTCGCTCGCTGTTATCCATCATTGTCATTGCGCTCTTTGTGCTCACCTTCGTGGTGCAGCCCTTTCGCATTCCCTCCGAATCCATGGAGCGGACTCTGTTGGTAGGCGACTTTCTGTTAGTGAATAAGGCCGTTTATGCGACAGCGGGGGCCTGGCATTGGCTTTTACCTTATGAGCAGGTGGCGCGCGGCGACGTGATCGTATTCCACTTCCCGCTGGATCCGTCGGATCATGTTGTCAAGCGGGTGGTCGGCGTTCCTGGCGACCGCATTCGCCTGCAGAATGGCGTGGTCTGCGTCAACGGGCGGAAGCAGAGCGAGCCGTTCGCGATCTTTGAAGGTACGTATCAAGATAACTTCCGCGATCAGTTTCCCGCCAAGCTCTACACCGACCCGGGGGTGGATACGCATTGGTGGATGCAAATGCGCCAGGATGTCCAGAATGGCGAATTGGTAGTGCCCGCGGGCAAATATTTCGTGCTGGGAGACAATCGCAACCACAGCCGCGATAGCCGCTACTGGGGGTTTGTCCCGCGCGCGAATGTTGTGGGTTTGCCCTTCTTCATTTACTTCTCCCTGCACGAGCCTTCAGCCACCGATGCCAATACGCTGCCGGATGATAGACTCGGACACGAGAAGAGCCCGCTCGACGCCGTGATGGACTTCGCACGATGGAGCCGCATGTTCCGGGTCATTCACTGAGTGAGGGCGATTGGCCATTAGTATGGAAGCCACTGAAACTGAGATCAAAACCGAGCAGGTGAGGGAAGAGACGCCGCTGGAAGCATTTGCTTCCATCTGTACAGTGCTGGTCATTGGACTCTTTGCGTTGACCTTTATTTTTCAGAACTTCGAAATCCCGTCGTCCTCCATGGAAAAGACTCTGCTGGTCGGCGACCATGTGCTCGTAGATCGGATTACGATGGCCCCGCGCACCGCGTGGGCTCCGTTCGTCTACTACCGCAATGTCCGTCGCGGCGATATCATCGTTTTCTTCAAGCCGGGCGAGCCCGACCTGTACCTGGTGAAACGCGTGATCGGCGTCCCTGGCGACCGAATCCACCTGCGCAACGGCGTGGTCTTTCTCAATGGACAGCCGCAACACGAGCCGCAGGCAGCCATGCCCGATTACGGCAACTACTTTCCGTACCGCGATGACTTTCCCGCCGTGCCCCCAACGCAAAGCGGGGACGTGACCCCAACCTGGGCCGCCGATCTTCCAAACTACATTCAGGGCGAGGATCTCGTGGTGCCCCCGGGCCGTTATTTTGCCATGGGAGATAACCGTACCGTCAGCCTCGATGGCCGCTATTGGGGCTTCGTGCCGCGAGCCAATATCGTCGGCCGCCCGCTGTTCGTCTACTGGTCGTTTATCGAGCCCGACAATGAGTATGAAAAAGTAGGCTTGGGCGACAAGCTTTCGTTCTATACCCACGTGGTCCTTCACTTCTTCGATCAAACCCGGTGGCGCCGAACGTTGCATCTGGTCCGTTAGGATGGGCGGCGAAGAGAAACGTCCTTCGCCCCGGCGCTGGATTCTCCTGGCAGCCATGTTGCTGGCGGTGGTGGCCTTCGTGCTGCCGCCGCTGGTTAACATCAACCGCTATAAGCACAGGATTGCCGACGGCATCGGCCGCAGCATAGGCCGGCCGGTACATATCTCTTCCGTCAAGCTGCGCTTGCTGCCCCTCCCCGGTTTTGAGTTCTCCGATTTTTCGGTTGAAGAAAATCCTCAGTTCGGCTCCGAGCCCATCCTTCATTCCGGCAGCGTGGTGGCTTACCTGCGACTCCTGTCTTTGTGGCGGGGACGGCTTGAAGTTTCCCGGATCCATTTCGACGACGCTAGTTTGAATCTTGTCCGCGAGCCCAATGGAGGTTGGAACCTGGCTTCGATCCTGGTCCAGGCAGCGCACATACCAAATGCCCCGACGGGCCAGCGTTATGCCGGCGGAACGCCGCGTTTCCCCTATATCGAGGCGGAAAACGCCCGCATCAATTTCAAACAAGGCAACGAGAAGAAGCCACTCTCCTTCCTAAATTCCGACCTCTCCATTTCATTAGCTCCCGGGGATGATTGGGAGGTGCACTTTAGCGCGCAACCCGTGCGCACAGATCTCGATCTCGCCCTTGCCGACACCGGCGTGCTGCGCATCGACGGTACGCTGCATCGGGCGGCCTTGTTGGGCAAGATGCCGTTGAACCTTAAGGTGGAGTGGACCGGGGTTCCCCTGGGCCAGTTGAGCCGGCTTACCCTGGGCCGGGATATAGACTGGCGCGGCGGTCTCGAGGTCGAAGCGCTGGTTGGCGGGACCGCCGAGCTTGCACTGATCAACGCTAGCCTGAAGGTCGCCGGTCTGCATCGCTCTGAGTTTTCTCCCGCCCGTCCGATGGATGTTGCCACCTCTTGCCAGGCCTCGTTCCGGAAGGAATCGAGATCGCTGGAAGATATCTCCTGTGCTTCCCCTGTGGGTGATGGGGCGCTCTTACTCACCGGCTCGGTACAGGATGGGCTAACCGTGCCCCAGGCCAACCTCACGTTGGGGATTAACCGCGTTCCCGCTGCGGCGGTGCTGGCCGGGTTGCAGGAAGTACGCAATGGCCTGGGCGGAGGGGTGCAGGCCGCCGGTGCCGTCAATGGGCATTTTCACTACACATCGCAAAGCGAACGCCAGCCTTTGATCTCGGGGGAAGTAGCGCTGGCTTCATTGAGCTTGACACCGCCTGACGCAAGCCGGCCATTCCTGTTCGCCCCGGTACGACTGAAGTGCGATAGCACGGAGGCGGGCAATGGCGGACCCCCTGCGTTACTGCTGCAGCCGGTGCGGTTGTCGATGGGCGCGCCGGTCCCAGTGACTGTGGATGGTCGATTCACGCCTGCGGGGTTCGACCTCCACTTAAGCGGGGCGACCAGCCTGGCCCGGCTGCAGGCTTTCAATAAGTCCTTTGGTTTGCTCGGCGCCCACAGCTCGTTGCTTGCTTCTGCGGGCGCCAGTTCGATTGGCCTCGGCGGCGGAGGGACCGCCGCTCTGGACCTGGACGTGCGCGGCAAATGGGTGCTGCCCGTTCAAGACTCCGATCACCCTATCGCCTCATCGACGGCGGAAGGCAGCATTGCCGTCAGGAATGCAGAGTTGACTACGTCGTATTTGGCCCAGCCGCTCCGGATTGCCTCGGCGCAGGGAGTCTTCAACCCTACGCAGATTGCATGGACAAATGCATCCATCAGCTACGGCAAGCTGGAGGCCCAGGGAACCCTGGAGTACCCGACCCTGTGCACTGGGAGCCCTCCATGTGCTGGCGCACTTCTCGCTCATCACCGCGGCCCTGGACCTGGGTGCGCTGCAGTCCACGTTACTGGGCAGCAGTGAGGGCGGTGAACTGCTACGCGAGCTACTCCATCGTATCGACCGCCATTCGGTGAAATGGCCCGATCTCTCCGGTATCGTCCAGATCGGGGAACTCTCAACCGGCAAGCTAGTGGTGCGCGACGCAATTGGCGCGATCGATATTAGCGGAAACTCGATCAGAATACGGTCGCTGAACGGCCGCGTTGCCAACGGAACCATGCATCTCGCCGGCGTGGTGGACGCCTCCGGTAGTCAGCCGGACTATCAGCTGGATGCACAGATTACCAACGCCTCGCCCAGCGCGCTGGCTAATATATTCGAGGAGCGGTGGGGCAGCGGCGTGGCCAATTTGTCCGCCCACCTGCGGATGTCGGGCTTCGACGCTCAGGATCTTGCGCAATCTGCCACGGGTACATTGCACTGGAACTGGACCAAAGGGGGCTTAGCTACGGAAGCTCCGCTGCCAATTGCCGCCCAGCCTTTCGTTCACTTCGATCAATGGAGCGCCGACGCCACCATTGCAGACAGCACTATCAAAATCACGCAAAGCCTGCTGGCCCGCGGTAAAGATGCGATTCCGTTGTCGGGCACAATCTCCTTCGGTCGTGAAATCGACCTGCGAGGAGGATCGGCTGCGGACGCCGTCGCCATTACCGGTACGCTTGAGCACCCTGAAGTAAAAACGGCGGGAGAGGAAGTCGAGAATTAAGGCGGTTTGCGCTTCCTTCCTCGCCACGGATTTTGGGGCACCCAGAATCCGGCGGCAAATACGAGGTCGCTATTCCGGCGCTGCCGGCATTGAAAGGGTCTGGCGGTGGACACTGGCCTCGACTTCAGGAACCGTGCCATCATTCACCGCGACTTCCGCCGGCTTCCCCTGAAGCACAAAGCGGTGGCTTATTCTTGATTTTGCCGGGATCCGTAGCATTTCCGTAACCGTGGTTGTGCCGGAGGAAACAGACACCGGAACCTGTGCCTCAGCAGTGCCGCTGTTAGATACATCCACCGCTACGATATAGGACCCGGGCACGCTGGCCTTGTTGGGGTAGACTCCCACAATGGAAAGGTCAGGCAGGCCACGATCGTGGTAGACCCAGTCCTCGAAGAACCACTTCAGATCTTTGCCGCTGGCCCGCTCAAGCACCTGCTCAAAGCCGTTTCCGGCAGTATCTGACCCGGGCTGATAGCCTCGCAGAGCGCGCGCCAGTGCTTCACTCCCAGCCAGATCCCGCAGCATCCAAAGAACGTAGGTCGCCTTGGTACGGTAGTAGACGGGGTCTCTCGCCACCAGCAGAGCCTGACGATCGATAGTCGCCGAAGCAGTGTTCGCCGAAGCAGTGTTCGCCGAGGCAGTGGCCGCCGAGGCAGTGTCGCCCGGTTCCACCAATGAGAGCGCTCCGCGGGAGTTGTCCAATTGTTGAATGGCAATGTCCCGGCCGCGACTTTGCTCCAACCACAACGACCCCATGAACGACGGCACTCCTTCCTGTAGCCAGGCGTAAGGGGAACGAAAATAGAGGTGAGTCAGCGAATGGATGAGAACGGGGGTAAGTTTATCTGGCGTCGTGTCCTGTACATCCGTGAACAGCACATTGCCATCTTCGAAAGGAGAATCCCCCCGCTCCGGCAGATCGATGATGTTAAGCACGCCTCGGGGCTCAGTGCCTAACCAGCGATTGATCAGGGGTGCCACGATGGTAGCCGCGGACACATAGGCCTGCGCATTCGCGGCATCCTCCGTGCGCGCGAAGACCTTCACTCCATTGCCTTCCTGCGCGATACGGGTGACCAGAAACAAACTAGGTGAGGCGAATCCCAACCGGGTTGGTGAGAGCGTGCAAGTCACAATGCCGGGTACCGAGGCGGCCGTTGGCAGGGAAGTGGGAGTCACAGTCACGGGTTCTCCGTCCAATACGGCCAGATTCGGGGCTTCCCCAAAAAACTCCTCCGTCACTCGCATGGTCACGGTCGCCTGGCTTTGACGTTGCCGCTCGGCCGCCGCCTCGGTGAAGAACTTGGCCCCGTCTCCCAAGGCCACCGGGACCGAGGCTATGGGGTACCAAGCCACGTTTCCGAAGCCTCTGAGCCCAATGAATTCGTCGGAGATTCGGTCCCAGTCAGACGCTTCCGCGACCTCGGCCGGGGTGCCGATCTGCTCCAGCCGGGTCGCGGCAAGTGCGGCAGTCCCTTCGTAGGTAAGGTCGACGGCCACGTTCTGTTGCGGAGCAAGAGGGTGAGCCAACGGGATAATCGCCTCGCGCAGCGCCCCGGTATGGTCGATATCACTGTTGACCGGTTGCTGTTGGAAAGTAGCCGGAGCATCGGCTACGCGGACGCTGGTCCACCGCAAGCTGGAAGAAACCTGCAAAACGAGCCGGCCCAGCGGGCTACCAGAGTCGTTGCGCACCAAAATCCGCGCGCGCACGGCCATCGCGTGCTCCCGGGCCTGCAAATGGACATCAAGATCGTATGAAAGGAAGGTGATTGCCTGCCGTTCCACGTCGCTCGGCGGAGTCACCGCCGGCCCGGCAGCTGGCTTTGCCGGGGTGGCGCTGTCTTCTACAGAGCGAGAGAAAATCACTGTGCCGGGATGTTCGGCTGGTACTTCGGCTGGCGGCGACACCTGTTGCGCCCCGGCGGCGGAAACCAGCGCCGCCGTGACGGCTGCAAACCACAAATACATCATGAACCCAAACCCTTCTGCTTCTTAGCCCGCGCTGAGGATGGCATGGCGCTGACCCCGGTCGCGGCATGGCGGCGCTGCCGCGCGGCCTCGTAGAGCACCACGGCGCCGGCGGCGCTGACGTTTAGCGAGGCCACCCGACCGGCCATTGGTATCCGCAGCAGGTGATCGCAGGTGCGCCGGACCAGGTCATGCAGCCCTGCGCCTTCACGGCCCAGCACCAGAACGCAACCGACGGAAAAATCGAACTGGTCATAGTTCGTGGTTCCGCGCTCGTCCAGGCCGATGATCCACAGGTTGCGCTGCTTCAACTCTTCCAGCGTGCGCACCAGATTCACCACCCGGGCGATCTTCACGTGCTCGGCCGCTCCGGCCGAGGCTTTGACGGCCACCGGGCTGAGGGGAGCCGACCGCCGTTCCGTGACCACCACCCCATCCACGCCAGCACCCTCAGCCGTGCGCAGCAACGCACCCAGGTTCTGCGGGTCTTCCACCCCGTCCAGAGCCAGCAGCAGCCGATTTTGCTTGCCGTCCTGAAGCAGGTCGTCCACGTCCAGGAACTGCCGCGCCCGGACGATTGCCACTACCCCCTGGTGAGCCTCACTCCGTGCCAGTTTGGTAAGCTGGTCGCGGGTATCCAGGCGCAGCTTCACCCCCGCGTCCCGGCAGGCCTGAATCAGCTTCTCGAGGCGGATATCCTGTCGTTCGCGGGCGATGCAAATGTGATCGAACTTTCGCGTCCCGGAACGCAAAGCCTCCTCCACAGGGTGCAGGCCGAACAAAATCTCCATACTGCCAAGTTTAGACTCTGGTGCATCCGAGTGGTTTCATGGAGCTAATTCCTATATTCTTGTATGCACTTGGGTCGTCCCGGAGGGCTGCGGTGCTTGCCAACAAGCTCAAAAAAGTGGTCGCCGGGGGGGTCTTTGGAGACATTGCCCACGTCTCTGAGGATGATATGCGTGCAGCTTCGATTACCGTCGTGGACCAACAGTGCAACGAAAACACCATCGTTGCCCAAGGACTCAAGCGCCACGATCCGGAGCTACTCGATCAGCTGATCGTGCAGTATCAGCATCGCCTGCTGCGCTACCTGCTCTACCTCACCGGAAACCGGGAAACGGCGGAAGATATTTTTCAGGAAACATGGATGCGGGTTTTGAAGCGCGGCGACCAGTTTAACGGCAAGTCCCGCTTCGATACCTGGCTGTTCACCATCGCGCGCAACCTGGTGATCGATGTGCGACGCAAGCGCACGATGAGTAGTTTGGAGGCGATGCGCGAAGCGGGCGAGGACGGCCGCTCCTTCGATGTGGCCGCCGATGGGCCATCTCCTTTCGAGATGTACCAGACCAATGAGAATGGGCAGCGAGTCGCCGAAGCTTTGCTGACGCTCGAGCCGTTGCACCGTGAAGTGCTCGTCCTCCGCTTCCATGAAGAGCTCTCGCTCGAAGAGATCGCACAGGTCACACGTTCCCCGCTTTCCACGGTGAAATCGCGGCTCTACCGCGGCCTCTCGGCACTCAAGCCTCGCATTACGGCAGCGGTGAATTCCGTCCCAGAGGGAGTGGCGCGATGAACGTTACCCCAACCGGGGGCGCAAATCGGCGCCCCGCAGACGCTGCGCGCTCGATTGCCTGGCCCGATTGCGAGGCCAACCTGGTGCTGGCACAAAAGACCCGTCGCGCGGTTCGTGATGCCGTTATTTCCACTCAGGAGCAGCGCACGCGGCAACGCCGGAATTTAGGATTTGTTATTCTCGGTTTTGTCTCCATGCTGGTGTTGCTTGGGCCGGCCGTCTGGACCGGGGTGGAAGAGCTGCTGGGCGAGGAGCCTCTTTTCGATATGCCTACGCAGATCGCTTTTCTCATCACCCTGCTGTTTCTTGCTATGCTGGCGGCGCTCATAGCTGTCTGGAAGGGAAAGCATAACGTGCAGCATGATCGGCGCGGTTTTGAGACCTTTCCTCCCATTGAGAAATGACCAAACAGATACACAACGCTGAAGCGGCCTCCGCCATTACCGAGGAGGTTAAGCTCATCCCGCGATGGTCGATCGCCGCGGCTACCGTCGTCTTCGTCTTCATGCAGTACCTGTACTGGGTAATCCTGCCGGCTTATCGGGCCGCCCTCCACTTTCGTCCCATCGCCGCCCCTGTTGGCGTTCGTTTCTACTTCGCCCTCTCCTGGAGCACTCTGGCCGCTTTATATGTGCTGATGGTTGGTTACGTAAGCCGCGATGCGCCGCGCCGCAACATGAGCACGCGCCTGTGGGTCGTGATCTGTCTGGCCATGCAGGGTGGCATAGGATTGGTGCTTTACTTTCTGCTTCGCCAGCCAGTGGTTGCGCGCTGCCCCTCTTGTGGCGCCAGCATTCACACCGAGTTTCATTTCTGCCCTCAATGCGCCTACCAGGTCTCTGCGGCCTGCGGTAACTGCTACCGCGGCGTGCGCATTACTGACCTCTACTGCGTCTACTGCGGCCACAGCCTGGCTTCGGATAACATGCCGTCCCGCCTCCGTGCCCTCCAATCCTGATCCAGTCCGCATTGACCGGGGTTTCCCCCGCTCCCTATACTCATAATCGCTACGAAGAGCTCCGATAACATGCCGATGACTGCGCTGATCGTCGACGATGAACGGCTTGCGCGCGAGGAGCTCAAATACCTTCTGGATTCCGCGGGAGGAGTCGAGGTCGTCGCCCAGGGCCAGAACGGAATCGAGGCCGTCCACCTCATTCGCACTCACCATCCGGATGTGGTGTTTCTGGATGTGCAGATGCCGGGCCTTGACGGTTTTGCCGTGCTCAAGAAACTGCTGGAGCGAGACGACGCCGACCGCATGCCGCAAATCATCTTTGCCACCGCTTTCGACCAGTATGCGGTGCGTGCCTTTGACGTCAACGCCATCGATTACCTGCTCAAGCCATTTGACCGTGCACGGGTTTTGCAGGCCTTGGAACGGGCTCGCCAGCGCTTGCAGGAGGCGCATCAGCTGGAACAGGAGCCATCGCCGGAGAACGATGCTTTGCCCGGCGTCAAGCCATCGGATGAGCGGCTCGATGCGCTACTCCGTCTGATTGAACAGCAACAGGCAGGCGTCCGCCCACGTAGCGGCAAGATTATTCTGCAGGCACATAACCGGCTCTTCCTGGTTGACCAGAAGGATGTCTGCTTTGCTGCGATTGAAGAAGGCGTCATCTCCGTTGTGACGCCCACTCTCGAAGGTCATTCCAAGTGCCGTACGATCGAAGAGTTGCTAGAGCTGCTCGATCCCTCGGTTTTCTGGAGAGCCCATCGCTCCTTCGTGGTGAACATCAACCACATAAAGGAAGTCGTGCCCTGGTTCAAGAGCAGCTACCAGCTGCGTATGGATGATCGCAAGCAGACCGAGATTCCGGTCAGCCGCGCGCAGACTCGCCGCCTGCGCGAACTCTTCAAGCTATAAAGCCAATTCATGAGGTAATCGGAGGGGCCCCACTTTGCCCCAGTGTACGTGTGCTTCCTGTGGAAGTTTCGAACGAAGGGCACGGCTTTACCGGCCGCGGAAAAACTCTCTGTACGAAGACGGCTTCAGCCGTGCCGTAAAAGCCGTCTAGATAGTCGGCTTTAGCTGCTGAGATACGGCTTTTGCTGCCACTTCCAAGCGACTGAGTGCGAGGACTGATAAGAAAAGCATACCTCAGGGCTAAAGAGGGTGTGTGAGAACTCCCGTTTTGAAGGGTACGGGCTTCAGCCCCGTACGTTAACTACCCAACATAGGTCGGGCTTTAGCCCCTGAGGGCATTTCTTGTGCTCGCTTGAGCTTGAGCAGCCCTCAGCGGCTGAAGCCGATTCATCTTGACTGCTAAACGTACGGCCTAAAGGCCGTACCCTTCAAAAAGTAGTTCTCACACCCCTCTAAAGCCCTCATCTTTTCGATTCTTGTACGACGGCTGAAGCTGAAGCCGTGCCCTACGTTAGAACTGATCACCGCTCGCGTAGCTGTCGTTCGAAGTTTTGCAAAATCCAAGGTCCGTTCCTTTCCCAGCGGGAATCAAACTTGCTAGCTCGCAGGCTCAGCTCTGCGAAAGTCAGCAGATGTTTGAAACAATTTCCTATCGCTCCAAGCGAAGTGAGACACGCGTATGGCGAAAAATGTAGCCGAAGTATTCATCGAGACCTTGGTAAAAGCGGGCGTAAAAAGAGTCTATGGAGTCTCCGGCGACTCCTTAAATGGCCTGACTGACACCATCCGCAAAAATAAGAAGATCGAATGGCTCCATGTGAGGCATGAAGAGGTGGCCGCTTTTGCGGCGGGCGCCGAGGCGCACCTTACCGGTGAAATCACTGTGTGCGCGGGCAGTTGCGGACCCGGCAACCTTCACCTCATCAACGGCCTGTTCGATTGCCACCGGAGCCGGGTGCCGGTGCTCGCCATTGCGGCGCAGATTCCCAGCCACGAGTTGGGAAGTGGCTACTTTCAGGAAACTCATCCGGAACACCTGTTTGAGGATTGCAGTCACTACTGCCAACTGGTTTCACAGCCGGACCAGATGCCACGGGTTCTGGGCATCGCGATGCGCACAGCGCTCACCAAGCGCGGGGTTGCGGTTATCGTCATTCCCGGGGATGTGGCCCTGCGTGATTGTCCTGCGAACGCGCTGTCACTGGGCATGGAAGATTCTGCCTCAGTCATTTTTCCGTCGGACAATGAACTCCGCAAGGCCGCTGAAATTCTTAACAACGCGCAAAAAGTCACCATTCTTGGCGGTGCGGGTTGTGCCGGTGCCCACGCAGAACTTATGGCAGCAGCCGAGCGGTTGAAGGCACCGATTGTTCATGCGATGCGGGGCAAGGAATTCATCGAGTACGACAACCCTCACGACGTAGGAATGACCGGACTGCTCGGTTTCTCGTCTGGCTATCACGCCATGATGAACTGTGATGCTCTACTCATGCTGGGCACAGATTTTCCTTATCAACAGTTCTACCCGGAGACTGCAAAGATCATTCAGGTAGACCGGCTCGGCGAACAGATTGGACGCCGCACCCCAGTCGATCTAGGCCTCATTGGCAATGTGAAGGACACGCTCGAAGTGCTGACTCCGCTGCTCGAGAGCAAGACCGATCGATCGTATCTCGACACATGTCTGGGCCACTATAAGAATGCCCGTAAGAGCCTGGATGATCTCGCGACAGGCGAACCGGGCCGCACGCCGATTCATCCCCAATATGTAGCCAAGATTCTCGATGAGCTGGCGGCAGAAGATGCAGTTTTTTCCTGCGACGTAGGCACGCCAACGGTTTGGGCCGCGCGCTATCTCCATATGAACGGCAAACGCAGGCTTCTCGGCTCCTTCACTCATGGCTCCATGGCAAACGCTCTTCCCCAGGCGATTGGTGTGCAAGCCAGCCATCCGGGGAGACAGGTCATCACGCTTTCAGGAGATGGGGGGCTGGCGATGCTGCTGGGCGATCTGCTGACGCTCCGCCAACTCAAGTTGCCGGTGAAGGTGGTGGTGTTCAACAACAGCTCTCTCGGGTTCGTGGAACTGGAAATGAAGGCAGCCGGATTGGTCGACTACGGAACGAATCTGGTGAATCCCAATTTCGCGAAATTAGCTGAGTCGGCGGATGTCTTTGGCGCTCGGGTGGAGAAGCCGGAGGAGCTGCGCCCGGCGTTGAGGAACGCACTCGCTCACGATGGGCCCGCGTTGGTGGAAGTGGTGGTAAACCGGCAAGAGCTGTCGATGCCGCCAACGATCAGCCTCGACCAGGCTCTCGGCTTCAGCCTTTATATGGTTCGCGCCGTACTGAGCGGGCGCGGCGATGAGGTGATCGACTTAGCAAAGACCAATCTCCTGCGCTGAAAGGCAACGGGATTAGGAGGGACAAAACATGACCCCGCAAGTGGAAGAGACAGCCAATCAACAGGCTCTTCAGGTTTCCCTCTCGGGATTCGACCTGATCAATTCGCCTCGGCTTAACAAGGGGACAGCGTTCTCGGAGGATGAACGCGATGTTTTTGACCTGCACGGATTGCTGCGACCGCATGTGGGAACGCTTGACGAACAGCTCGCACGCCGCATGCGCGCCCTGGAGCGGCAGCCGACTCCCTTTAGCAAGTACGCTTTTCTCCGCGATCTGCAGGATACGAATGAAATCCTGTTCTATGCCATGGTGGTTGGCAATGTGGAACAGATGCTGCCTCTCGCGTACACGCCTACTGTGGGCGAGGGCTGCCAACGATTCAGTGAAATATGGAGAAAGCGTGCAACTAGTTGACCTTTGCCGACGCTGCGCGCACTCTATCTAATTCTGTCAACTGGACTGTCCAGGTAAGGGGCACCTTCACGCGAGGGTAACAGACCTTCGACGTACAGGCCTGATACTCCAGGCTGCCTGTAATGTGCAGCGAAGGATCTTTTGCGAATATGGCAAGGGTCTCCTTGTTGACGATGGCTGCCACAGATGTGTCCAGGATAGTCTTGCCTGTGTAAACGGGCTCGGTTTCGTTCGATTCAGGGAAATGCATCATTTCCGGTTTCGGATACGTTGTGGGTTTAACACTGTAAAGATTGGAAGGATCGAGAGTGAGCGACGCCACGATATAGTGATCTTTTTCAGCGCCAGGGGCATAGACATGGGTGTCACGGTCCGGGGTGATAGTGACCGTCACCCGCACCAACTCACCCGGTGTCACCTCTTTATCAGACTGCATAGTTGCCAGCTCGACATGTGGGCCAGATAAATTCCGAATAGGTTGCGGAAGAGCGACGTCTCCGAAGATGTTCTGGTAAACGTTGTTGGCGGTTAACCTGTTTATGTAGCCGTCTTCAAAAAATCGCTTTTCTATTACCCCCTGCTGGTTGATCAAATAGTAGCCCGGGACTGGGATGCCGGCCTGGGCTCCGGTGGCCTCAACGTTGCGAATACCGAAGGCGTCAATAAGCTTCGACGACGAGTCGGAAAGAAGTGGGTAGGTGATCGATTTCCGCTGCGAAAATTCAGCCAGTACTTCAGGGGAGTCATAGCTGACGCCTGCCACATTGATTCCCTTAGCGGCAAATAGTTTCTGCGCACGCTCGAGATCGACAAGTTGACCCTTGCAAAAAGGGCACCAATCGGCGGAACGAAAAAACAGGAGAAGTAGTCCATTCCGACCGGTCAGTGTGCTGAAACTCTGTGGTTTGCCGGTTTGGTCGGCAAGCGCAATCTCCGGTGCTTTGACCCCGGGCTGCAGGCCGATTATATGTTGGGCGGGGGCACATGGTTGGAATGCAGAGGTGATTCCACACAGTAGAAGTAGGGGCCATGATGGGGATTTGAATGTCACTGATTTCTCCGCGAGTGCTCGAGGTTAGAATCTGTCGCATTAGAGCCTGGGCAAGCGAATAAGTTACAGCCGGCCCCCGCGGATTTAACCTGATCGGCCGGCTTAGAAGTGGATGACGAATCCTCCGGCCGGAATTATATCGTGCTGACCCTGCTGGCGAAGGGATGCGCCGTAATTTGCAGCGTTGACGGCATAGTAGTCACGCAGCTCTGCCCGCAGAGAGATAGGGAGAAGAATGTGAATCGGCGTCCTGATGTCGACGCCACCCCCGAACTGCGCTGTTCCGGTATTCTGATTGACCGCCGGATTAGGCGCGCCGTTGTTAAGGGTGGCGCTTGTCTGCAGCCAGCCGTAACCGAAACCTCCGGAAAGCCAGGGCGAAAAACGCCGGTTAGCGAAGGCCTGTAATCGTATTGAGGGAACAATGTACAACGTGGCCAGGCTGGTTGCCGTGCCAGCCTGAGCAGAGCTTCCATGGTGGCTCGGCGCAGCGGCGAACGGGATTTCGACAAACAACGCGGTCCGCTCCCCCTTCAGTTTGCGGGCGTAGTCAAACGAAAAGGCCACACTGCCTCCCACACTGAGCGGCGCGCGCGTGGTGGTCGTAAAACCCGGAACCTGCTCTGACCCAAGCAGGAAGCCGGTCTCATTTTTCGTTTCTTGCCCAGGGGCCGAGAAGGCGATGAGCGGCACCAGTAACAGAGTATAGAGTATCGTCTTCACGAATATCCTTCCATGGAGCTGCCCGAAACCGAGCACCGGGAGCAATCGTCCGAAGGGCGTTGCAGCATCAGGTCGATGGAGATCGAATTCCAACGAATGCCCGCGAGTAGGGCGGCGTACAGAGCGGTGTAGATCAACTGCAGCGCCGTAGTCTCCCAGTCCTGCCGAAGCGACGATCCGAAGGTGAGCACGAAGAGGAGTCCGCAGCCGCTTATCAGGGCCCAGCGTGTCTTTAACCCCACCAACAGGAGCGCTCCCAGGATGGCCTCGATGAATGGCAGCGCGATCCCGAAATCGTAGACTGACCATCTAGGCAGTGGTGTGCTGGCGAACATAGGGATCAATGTTCGAGCGAACGTGCCTGCTCCCCCGAGTAGCCTGGCCACGCCATGCATAAGTATGTTTAGGCCGAGCGTACCGCGCAGGAGGCCGTAGGCAAGTTGTATATCGCGGTTTTTCGGGCTTCCGGAGTTCTGTCGCATAAATGGCTTCGCAGACCAGCAGAAAATGGGTGCAGGTCCCGCTTGTTAGTGCATCT
Source organism: uncultured Acidobacteriaceae bacterium (assembly GCA_963717225.1). Taxonomy (GTDB): domain Bacteria; phylum Acidobacteriota; class Terriglobia; order Terriglobales; family Acidobacteriaceae; genus PALSA-350. The sequence continues at coordinate 27,023 of CAVQWB010000034.1, forward strand.
TTCGCATTGACGGGCTACGGCAAGCAGAACCAGCCGAGCTCTGAGGCATGCGCGAAGTACTCCTGTATCCTGGCGGCTTGTAGATCCGGAGCGAGCTTGCTGTCCTCGAACGCACGCTCGATGGCAGTGGCGATCGAATCACCGTCCCGAAGATCGGCGAGTAGCAGAAATTCCTCGCGCTCGATACGGCGGTAATAGACGCAGTCTTCGAAGCGATGCACAGCCAGGTGGACACTGGATCTGCTCACTTCGGGCAGAGTCACACCCGAAGCCTGCCGGCGTTCAAGAACCGCGTTGCTGACGATGTCGATCTCAGGAGTCACTTTGCGGACAGCGAGGACGACTTCGTCTACCGGATACTGCAAGTCCAATAACTGCAGGTGTGGCTGCAAGCGAAGGGTGGAGTCTCGCCCCAAATCTGCAAATTCCTCCCAGCCTAAAGGCATCCGCCTTGGTCCGTCGAACGCCTCGACGTAGGCCCATTCCAGGCGAGCAACGTCCACTGCCAGGTTGTGTTGAGGGCCGGCAAGTTCAGGGTAAGATGCGAGCCAGACCGGCAACCTGGCCCCCAGGTTTCGCAGCGAAAAGGAAGTAGACGGGTTCTCACGCAGATAAGCCAGCACCAGCGAATCGAATCTCTCCTGGCCGAGAACCGCATTGAGGGCGGGGAAATCTTCCGATACGGCAGCGATCACGCGAAACCAGTACTGCCGGTTGTAGATCTCGAGCCGCTCAAACGAGGTAAGAAGAGAATTAGGTTTTATATAGCTGGCCGCGATCTCGGCAAAGGGCAAACCCTGCTCGGTCATGGCTTGCATCGCGAAGTCTGGCGTCAAGGGACGCATCACGTCCTGTGACATACGTCGCTGGAGTTCCAGGAGGTTCATGCGGGCACCTCGTCGAAATGTTCAGGGTTCAAATGGGCGTGAAACCCCGGTTCGTGTTCCGCCGGCGCCGTAAGATAGCGGTTTGCTTTGAGCGCTTCCGCATGGACATCAGCGAAGGAAGGGATATTGTCATCCCACTCCAGGAGCGTGGCCGTGGGGCCCGTGCGCTCGATCGCACGAGCGTACAGTTTCCAGACTGGGTCCAGCACCGGATGGTCGTGGGTGTCGAGCGTGTACTTCTCAAACTTGGAGTGGCCGGCGATATGTATCTGGGCCACACGGTCCACATCAACGCTGTTCACATAGTGCAAGGGATCGAAGCCATGATTCTGCGAGGAGACGTAGATATTGTTCACATCGAGCAGGATGCCGCAGTCGGCCGCGTGGACGACCTCGTTCAGGAATTCCCACTCTGTCATCTCGGACTCGTGAAACTCGGCATAGCTGCTCACGTTCTCGACTGCGACTGGGATCTCGAGAAAGTCCTGCACCTGGCGAATGCGGCTCGCAGTCGTCTTTACGGCTTCGAAGGTATACGGTAGCGGGAGCAGATCGTGTGTGTACCGTCCGTCTACGCTACCCCAGCACAGGTGGTCCGAAAGCCATGGAGTCCTGGTGCGCCGGGTGAGTTCCTTAAGGCGTTTGAGGTGCTCGCGATCGAGCGCCTGCGCTGAGCCAAAGTACATGGAGACGCCGTGTTGAACGACTCTATATTGCTCAAGAATCTGGTCGAGGATCTTTAACGGGCGGCCGCCATCGACCATGTAGTTTTCCGAAATGATCTCAAACCAATCGACGACCGGTTTCTCGGAAAAGATGTGATCGTAATGTGGGACCCGCAGGCCAATACCGACGCCGTAATCGGTGAAGGCATTAAATCGGTTGGCTGGCATCATAAGCTCCTGTTTTTACGGAAGAGTGAGAGTTGGAGGCCTGAGCGACCACAAGCCTCCAACACACACAGGAATTAGCTAGCCTTTGGAGGGGTGGAGCCGTCAGTGGCGCAGCCGCCCTTGCCTTTGCAATCGTTCTTGCCTGCGTCTTTGCCTCCGCCCTGGCCCTTGCAATCGTTCTTGCCTTTGCACGAGTGCTTGGTCGTGTCGGGGGTCGGCTGGTTCTGGGCGATCAGCAACACGCCTGGGTTGGAGGTTGCACTCACGGCGGAGGTGCTGCCCTGTTGGGCGGGTTGTGCGTTCAAGCGAGCAGCCGTGCCGCCGAGCAGACCTGCAAACGCAGCGGCGAGGGCGAGGGTATTTGCGGAATGGTTCTTCATGGATGAATACCTTTCAGGGTTGGGCCCGCGCACCGTGTGCGCCGGACGTTTTTGTCTTGGGAATTGCTTTGCAGGAGTGAAGAAGTTTGTCTCGACCCTTCTCTCCTGCCGAGTGTTAGAACGAACAGCGAGTGCAAAGTTACAAGCAATCGTTTTTTCTTCTTCAAGGCGCGCGCCCAATGTCCGGCTGTCGCGGTGCAGTGATCCCGAGCCGCACCCGCGAAAGGGGCGCTGCGGCGTTAAAGACAATGTGGCCACCCTCTTCATGAACACCTAGTTGTTTCCAGAGAAGGGGAAGATCTACGCGAACCGGAGTTTCGCTCCACTTGCGATAAAGATCCTCAAGCACTCGGGTACCCGTCGCTTTATCGCCAACAGCTAGGACGCGAGCGAGGGGCCAATCTTTGTCGATGGTCCCACCCGCTGCGACAATCGCGCGGAGTGCATCCTGCAGTCCATAGGTGTTGTCCGTCTGCCGCCGTATCTCAACGTCGGCAACCAGGCAGAACAAAGCTCCGCCCCAGTACGTGCGACCCCAGGTATGTGTGTGATCCAGGCCCCGGTCGAAAGCTCCCGGTTCGCCGTGCCACATTCCGCCCAACATATCCGCCCACACCCGTTCTGTCCTCAGTTGACCTGCCTGTAAGCGTGCGATCGGTTCGACATACGTCGCGACACCTTCTTCCAGCCAATGCTGTGAATCTGGCAGCGATGCCAGCGCCATGTGAACCAGCTCATGGGTCACGATCCAGTCTGTACCGAAATCCTGCAGGGTGGTGTGCTGCCCGATCACGATCCGAGTTTCGGCTGGAAAGCCATGTCTATTTCCCCAGGTGGTTCCTCGCGAAACTCCATGTTCACCGGCTGCCACGACGATCACGATGCGAGCCGATGAAACAGGAAACCTTCCATGGTAAGCCGCCACTGCTTGGGCCGAGTTGCTTATCTTAGCGATGATGTAGCTCTTAGGAAGGTCGGGTTCTATACCCGTGAAATCAATTTGCAAGTCGGCTACGCCCAACTGAATTGAAGGGGCGGAAGTGGTGGTCATTCTTGAATGCGCCGGCATGATCAGCACGAGCAGAAAGCAGCTCGATATAGTTCGTGCGGTTATCAAGTAGTGCGAAGTCGACGTCAGCCGGCGGCCAAAACAAAGACACCCTCGGCGAAATTGTCCCATGATCTCCCGTCTTACTTCGAGTGACTGTATGACGGACCACAAGACCGCAAGTTACAAACTTTTTTGTGAAGATTTCCGATACGTCGGCAAGTAGTTGGAGGTGTTGAAGCACTTCTTCTCTGTAACTATTCAGGGGCTGTCGCGCTCTAACCAAAGCGATGGACCCCGCAAACAACGAATGCAACTACTGATGAGCTTTGATGATTCCTGTTGACGCGAAGAAAGAGACACAATGAAACACTTGCTCCGTTACTACTCCCTTACCGCAGAGAAGATCTCTTATCTGCGGTCGCCGTTTTTGCTCGCTGTGCGCCTTTACTGGGGCTGGCAATTCGCTCAGACAGGTTGGGGTAAGATGCACCACATCGGAAAGATCACGGGCTTCTTCATGAGCCTGAACATTCCATTTCCCGCCTTCAACGCCTACTTCGTATCGGGCCTGGAATTCTTTGGCGGACTGCTCCTCATCGTTGGCTTTGCATCCCGGTTTACTGGCTTGCTGCTGGCATTCAACATGCTCGTGGCCTACTGGACAGCGGATCATGAGGCGCTGGTTTCGATCTTCTCCGATCCGGGAAAGTTTTATGTGGCCGATCCCTACACCTTTCTGTTTGCGTCGCTCATGGTGCTTATCTTAGGCGCAGGTTTGTTTTCGGTGGACGCGCTGGTTGCGAAGCGCCTCGAAGTGCAGGTCTAGGATCTATGACGGGGACGTGCGAACCCAGGGACGAGGCGCAGATGATCGCCTCCATTCTCGCCGGAGAAACGCAACTTTATCACGAACTTATTCGCCCTTATGAGCGCAGCGTTTACATGATGGCCTTGTCCTACATGAAGAACGAGGCCGACGCGGAGGACGTCGCTCAGGAGGCATTCCTGAAGGCTTTTCACCATCTCGCGAGTTTTCGCGCGGAGGCAAAGTTCAGTACCTGGCTGGTGGGTATTTCCCTGAATGAAGCGCGGAGCCGCCTCCGGCACGAGGGGTCTATGCGAATGGAATCGATCGACGATACGAGGGAGGATGGCGCTCATATTTCCCCCGGGATTCTGCGAGACTGGCGGGAAGTTCCTTCCGAAGCTTTGGAGCGCAAGGAGGTTCGAGAAATGCTGCAGAAGGCGATTACAAGCCTCCCTGAAAAATACCGTGAGGTTTTTCTACTGCGCGATGTGGAGGAGTTAAATAACGTTGAAACTGCGGCGGCTCTTTGCATCACTGTCGGAAACGTGAAGGTACGGCTGCACCGCGCGCGCATGATGCTGCAAAAGCAGTTGGCACCCCTGCTGAGAAATGTGACCCCAAAGAGGAGATGGATCCCATGGTTTTAGACTGCAAGCATGTTTGGGACTGCATCTCCGGGTATTTAGACGATGCGTTGCCTCCGGAGATGCGAGATGTGGTTCAAAAGCACCTGGACCACTGCGAAATCTGTTCGGCGGTCCTGGATTCAACGCGCAATATCTTGATCCTGACCGCCGACGATCTGGTTTTCGAACTGCCCGTCGGCTTCAGCGAGCGTCTGCATGCGCGGCTCGACCAGGAAATGACCGGCTAGAGTGAGTGGTGCAAGGTGAGATGCAGATACTCTTCCACGCCAATAAGCACGAGAGTGGCCAGAGACAGTACCAGTTGGGCGAGTTCTGTCCGCTTTTGGCGGACACTCAATGGCTTTTGCCGCCACTGCGAGGCAGGGCGGTTGCGAAGATGGCGAACATGCATGAGGATGGCGAGGTTCAGCAGCGAACCGAGGAGGGCGATCACGATCATTGGAACCCGAATCGCGTCGGTATGAAATCGTACCATCGCTGCTCCTGCACCCGTGCTCAGGGCTAGCGAGCCTATTCCGATTGCTAGGCGGAGACCGTTGATGGCCACGATCGCTCCGCAAATGCTCTGAAGCAGGGCAAAGAAGAAACTGGACCAGGCGATCAAGCCTCGGTTGCGCACGAGCTCTTCAGGCACGACTGGGGCGACGGCCTCGGGAGATTTGATCGATTCAAAAGGAGTGAACGGCATAGGGTGCTCCGTTGGGGTAAATCTTCCGTACCCGACCAAGTTTATACGATTGCCTCTTAAGAGGGGGCGAAGTAGATCTTTATAAGGGGATGGGCGTCGTATCCCGCTCCTGTTGGCATCGACGTCATCCCACTTCTTCATGGGCACGGCGCAGCATCTGCCGCATCGCAGAAACCATATAGGCATTGTCGATGCGAAGATTATTGTCGCTAACGATTCCGGGATAGTGATCAGGTATGAGCGACGCTGTGCTGCGCACCTCTCGCAAGGCTTTCATGAGGAGATACATGTCCTGATAGCCGTCGTCCTGGAAAGTTTCGTGGAATCGCGGCAGAGGCGAGCTTACATTACGAAAGTGAATAGTAAAGAGCTTATCCCGCCCACCGAACTCCCGGATCATTGAGGCGGCATCCTTACCCATGGTGTCGCCCCCTTCCAGCCAGGTACCAAGGCACAGGCAAAGTCCCCAGTTCTTACTGCCCTTTGCGACTACATCCTCGGCATGTTTGTAGCCCGCATAGTTGATGAAGACCTTGGCTACTCCGTTCATCGGGGTAATCGGAGGATCATCCGGGTGGTGGGCTAACTTGATACCCGCCTTCTCTGCTACCGGCAGAACAGCGTCGAGAAAATATCCGTAGTTTGCCCAGATTTCCTCGGCAGAGTAGTCCCGGTCAAACATTCGCTTTTCCACCTTCGACCGGAAGTCGGTGACGCTGAACTCGCGCGCGGTGTAGCCGCGAGCCGTCGTGATCATGTTGGTGGTGTAGGTATTTCCCGGATGGAAATCAATGTGAGACGTGCGAATGCCCAGATGCCCGCAATCCGTGAGAAAGGCGTTGAATTTATCGATATCCTCGTCTCTGCCAGGCTGGCCCAGCTGGATCCTTACCGAGCGATACTTCTCCATCAGCGCGCAGTCGATCTTGAGTCCGTACCGGGCAAAACGGTCCTGCGTGGTCTTGATGAAATCGTAGGATGCTTCCTCGCCGAAATCGGCGTGCAGCCAGCGCAACCCAATCTGTTTCAGGAAGAGTAGTTCCTCGTCCGTAGTGTGCTGGACGGTGAATTTGATGGCGATCTTCGTGCCCTCAGGATCTGCCTCGTCGAACGGCGCTCCCTGCGAAGCGGGGAGCGCCATAGCGGAGGGTGGAAGCAGCCCATAAGCCGCGGCCATAGCCGGTAGCTTGAGAATATCGCGGCGGCGCATCTGAACGGGCTTTTCAGGATTCGGCTCTAACATATCTAGCTTTCACCTACCAACGAACAGGGGGTTTCTCTCTCGGGGGACAACGCTCTCCATTTGCTAAAACGCATCCTACTGCTTAATCACCGTGCCATCCCGTTTCCGTATTTCTCCCCACCCGCCATCCAGGTTGTTTCGTCCGGGCGTAAACGGAGCCTTGGCGGCGGCCTGCTCATCGATCTCGATGCCCCATCCTGGCTTCTCACTCACCCAGATATATCCGTCCTTCAGCTCCGGACAACCGTGAAAGATTTCCCTTGTCCGTTCGTTGAAGGGTGAATATTCCTGAATGCCGAAGTTATAGCTGACAATATCCAGCGTGGCATTGGCCATGTGGCCCACCGGCGAGACATCGCCTGGTCCATGCCATGCGGTCTTGACCCCATACTGTTCCGCCAGGATCGCGATCTTGCGTGACGGGGTGAAGCCACCGGCCTGGGAAAGGTGTACACGAATGTAATCGATAAGCCGCCCCTCGATCAGCGGCTGCCATTCGTGCGGGCTGTTGAAGAGTTCTCCCATTGCGATGGGCGTCGCGCAGTTTTGCCGGATCTGCTGGAAATATCCGAGGTCTTCGGGCGATAGCGGATCTTCGAGAAAGAACATGTGGAACTTCTCTGCTTCTTTGCAAAACTGCACCGCCAGGTTCGGCGTCAGGCGCTCATGCATATCGTGCAGCAGTTCAACCTCCTCGCCTAGTTCCTGGCGGCAGACTTCCAGCAACTTCAACGCGCGGCGAAAATCATAAGCCGGCTCGTACAGAGGTTTGTCAGTCAGCGCCTTGAGCTTGGTGTCGTCGTTATGCCGGGAGCCATAACCCGACATTCCCGGAATACCAACCTGCACCCGAACGTTGCGGAAACCCTGGGCCATAAAACCTTTTGCGCTTTCGACTACGGCTTGAAAGTCAGGCCCGTCAGCGTGCGTATAGGCGTCGACAGCTTCCCGGCATTTGCCGCCGGCAAGCTGATACACGGGCATGCCCGCCTGGCGGCCCTTGATGTCCCACAAAGCCTGATCGACACCGCTAATGGCATTGTTCAGCACCGGACCGTTCTTCCAATAGGAGCTGTCGTAGCAAGATTGCCAGATATCTTCGATCCGATCCGTGGTCTTACCCAAAAGAAACGGCTTCAGATACTTTTCGACGGCCGGCTTCACCAGGTCAGCGCGTTGAGTGAAGGTAGCGCAGCCGTAGCCATAAAGCCCATCCTGATCAGTAGTGATCTTGACCACCGTGAGCCGCACGCCCGCTGGCTCACACTCAATCACGCTAATATCCTTGATACGGGGTGTTGCCATGCCCCGAGTGGCGCGCGCAACCTGCTCCTGCGACCGCAAAAGAGGCGAAGCAACACCAACCAGGCCCGCACTCCCGATAGACTTCAACAATGTACGACGGTTCATTGACATCCTTTCATCCCCACCACTGTTCGCCTGCAGCCAGATGAGCTTTGACCACGTCGGCGTTCAACTCCACACCGAGCCCGGGTTTTCCGCTTACGCTAATGTGCCCGTCCTTGATATAAGGACCATCCAGAACAAGCAACTGGTCCATCCAACCACCCTGGCCGGTGATCGTTTCACAAGCGATATAGTCCCGAATCGACGCCGCCCACTGGCAGTTGGCCCAGGTGTGCAATTGGCTTCCGGTATTGTGCGTTGCCATCGGCAATCCAAAGGTATCAGCCATATCGGCGATGCGCTTCGTCTCCAGGAATCCGCCGCTGTTGCGCAGATCCGGATTCAGAATGTCACACCCCTGGTAGATGATGAAGTCCTTGAAGCCCCCCCGCCTTTCCAGGTTCTCACCCGTACAGATGGGGACACGGGAACTCGCACACAATCTTCTCCATGATTCGGAGTAATCCACGGGCAGAGGATCTTCCAGCCACAACGGCTTGATCGATGCAACGGCGTCTGCCAGCTGAATAGAGGTTCGCAGGTCATACTCCCAGTGACAGTGAACCATGATGTCGTGTTCCCAGCCGATGGCCTCGCGGCAGTTCTCAAATCCCTGAGCAATATTCATCAGTTCTTTGGTAGTAAGAACGCGATTGCTTGGGTCCCGGGCACTATCTGTCGCCGTATCTGTGTGGCGGAAACCGATCTTGTGTGCAGTAAAGCCGCTGGGATCGGCCTTGATCTTTGCCGCCCACTCGCGGCACGAAGCTTTGTCCAGCATGTCGCGAGGCGACGCATGGTCGTACACGCGAACCTTGTCGCGAAACCTTCCACCCAGCAGCGTCGTGGTTGGAACCCCGAGGGTCTTTCCCGCCAGGTCCCAAAGCGCCATCTCGATGCCGCTGGCCGCGCGCATGAGAGAGTGCGCTGAGCCATCCGTGCGCGTGCCCGAAAGCTGGGGACCGCCGATACCCATGAAGGTGTAAATGGCGTCGATCTCAAGAGGATTCTTGCCCACCAGCAGCGGCTTCAGCGCTTCAATCTGCTCCTTTACACCAATGCTGGGAAGGCCGTATGCCTCAGCGATACCGTAATGTCCATTGTCGGCGACAACCTTGACCAGCACGTAGGTGCGAGGTCCGGTCAAAGTCATGGTCTGGATATCGCTGATTTTTGTCGAAGCCGTTACCGCAGCGGCGAGGGCAGGAAGCCCGCTGATCCACCCCGCTCCACCGAGAAATGCTGCGCCGCCTGCGGTTTTGAGAAAGTCACGCCGCGACCAGCCGCTTACCTCACTCACAATGCCCCTCAATCCCCTGCAACCAACACTTGCTGCTGTGTCAGGAGCTCCTGTACCACCGGTGCTAAGCGATTTCTCTGCTCCGCAGAGAGCTCTGAAACGAAAGGAGGAATCGGACCGGTGCGAGTAATGCCGGCCAACTCTACCGCATGGTGCAGAACACGCGCAGGTCCCCACGCATCGCGCAGGTCTTCAAGGTCCAGGAAGCGAGAGCGGATCCGCTCGGCTTCCGTGTAGTCGCTGGCGCGACAAGCGGAGAAGACCGCGGCGCTCAGGGTGGGGGCCAGGCAACCAGAGCCGGTGGTGAATCCAGGCAAGCCCCATTGTTGGAGATGCACCACGGCGGGGCGCTCGCCGATTCCGCTGATCACCTTGCGTCGATCGACCCGTTTGACCAATTCGTCGAGGTAAGAATCCTGAGTTGCATCCGCCCGCACCACGGCATACTTGATTGCGATGCAAACGCCCTCGTCGGCCAACCTGGCGACCACGTCGAGGCCGGCCATACGATCCGCTCCCATATTTGTTTCTTCTTTGAGGTATAGGATCAGGTTAGCATCGGCTGCCTCGGCAAATTCACGCAAGCCGCGCTCCAGTCCAGCCGCATCGCGCGGATCTGCGCAGGGCAGCGTCATCACGCACGGAACGGCAAACCGGCGCAATAATTTGGCCTGATCCATCAATCGTCCGTAAGACGGACCCGCGCTCGGAATCAGCCAGAGCCCATGCCGTTGTATCGTCGCTTGCCATTCCAGCAGCTGCTCATATTCGTCCAAGGTCAAATGGTAGAGGAAAGCATTGCCCCCATAGATAAAGCGCGTGATCCCGCCGTTCGCGATGTAGCGTACGATTTCCGAGTTTTGTTCGAAATCAATCGCTCTGGTTTTTCCCACCGTTCGTGCGAGCGGGGGAACCGCGAACACTCCTTCAAGCGAAGCAGGTGTCATGAGTCACCACTCTCCAACAGAACCGTCTTGATGGAAAACGCGCGCCATGGGCTTTGATCCCCCGAAGGGATACTTGCTCAAAGAGGCCTCCGTCAGGTCAAATCCCAAGCCAGGTTTCGAGGGTAGAGGAAATCGGCCGTTGACCATGCGCATCGTCGGGAAGCCGAACCACTCAGCCCAAATCTTCTCCTTGTCGCCAGGCTGCACAAAACTGCAGATCTCCTGGATGAGAAAGTTGGGCATTGCCGAATCTACATGCAGTGTGGCGAGGCCTCCGATTGGCCCCTCGCAAGCATGAGGGGCCATCGAGACGTTCGATATGTTTGCCATGGCTGCTACCTTCCACAATCCTGTGACGCCGCCAACGTGATTGATGTCTGTCTGCAAAATATCAACGACTCCCATCTCGATGAGTTCACGGCAGCCATAAGCCGCGACCAGGCGTTCACCGGTTGCAATGGGCGTGGTCGAACGGCTGGCGACACGGCCCATCGCCTGCACGTTTTCCGGAGGGCAAGGTTCTTCGATAAAGAGCAAATGCAGCGGCTCGACTTCCTTAACGATGATAGACGCAACGCTGGGACTTGTTTTTGCATGGAAATCTACGGCGATATCGATGGAGTCGCCCAACTTTTCCCGCATACGCTGCATGTGTTTGACGGCCCGGTCGATCTTGGCATGGGTTTCGATCCATTCATAGTCCTGGTCGGGCAGCCCGATCTTGAAGCATGACACCCCCTCCTGCAGTGCGGTCTCGCGTAGCCGTGCCAGATCCTCATCTGTCCGGGCATTCTCTGCATGGTAATAGCCGCGGACACCCTTCGCATCATAAGGGCCGCCTAGAAGTTGATAAACCGGAACATTCAAGGCCTTGCCACGGAGATCCCAAAGCGCCTGGTCGATGCCGGAGATGGCGGACCCAATCACTGGCCCTGCCCGGTAGAAGCTGTGCACATACATGGATTGCCAGTGATGCTCGACCTGCATTGGATCTTTGCCCACGACAAAGTCGCGAAAGTCCTCAATGCACGACATAGCGGCCTGGGCCTTGCCTTCGAGAGTGCCCTCTCCCCAGCCAACCAGGCCCTGGTTGGTCTCGAGCTTCACGAAAACATACGGTCGATCAGAATTCGGGGTCAAGGACACGCCGAAGACCTTAAGGCCCGTGACCTTCAATCCCGTGCTTATGTCACGAAAAGCCTCAGCGCGGGCAGCTTGTTCGCCGCCGGCCTGGACGAACGGATCGCACCCACAGTAATCCGTAGGGCGCGAAATGGAAACCGCGGCTGCAATGCGTGCGCCGGGCAATGTGGCCGCGAGCGCGGTCGCTCCACCTAAGAAACTCCTGCGGTTCATGCGATCTGGTTCCTCGTTAGGGTCTTTTCATCGACGTCCACACCCAGGCCGGGCCCTTTCGGCAACTCGAAGAATCCGCCACGCGGCGTGGCTGACCCAGCTCCCGAGTTAGGCAGTTGGACGATAAAGAAATTCGGAATGCTCGCGGCCGCATGGAGAGCTGCGGCGGTGGCAATAGGACCTGCGGCATGCCAGGGGGAAACTGCCACATAGTAGGTCTCTGCCATCGCAGCCAGGCGGCGAATGCCGGAAATGCCATGGGTTACGACGTTGGGCCGAAGCAAATCAACTAACCCATCACGAAGCAGATCCTGAAATGCTCCCGGGCTCGCAATATCGCGGCCGAAGCCCAGGGGAACGACGGTCTCATCGGCAATCTTGTGCAGAGTAGATAAATTCGAAACCGGACAAGGTGCATCCAACCATAGCGGGTGCATTGACTCTACAGCGGCGGCAAAGCTCGCACTATCGGAAGGAGTGAGCTGATCGCCGCATTCGAAGGCGAAGTCTGCATTCGGAGCCGCCGCACGCATGGCTTTGAAGCGTGCTACGCCCGCATGAATATAGGCGCTCCCTTGATTGCGAGCCTCCGGCATTGGGATAGGAACAAGAAACGCGGCAAAGCCTGCGGAGAGTTGTTGCTGAAGATCCTTCTGCAGCTCATCGTCCGAAGTGCCCGCCAGTCGAACAATAGCGCGTGCCTTGGTCCGCGTGGGACCGCCGAGCACACGATATACGGGAGCCTTGGTAGCCTTGCCGAGAATATCCAACAAGGCCATATCGATGGCCCCCTGTGCATTTTGCGGCACCAGCGGACGCAGCGTCTCATACCCCGATGCAGGCCGTCCTGTCACGACCGCATTCGTTGCCTTTAGATCGTGGCCGGTGAACTCCGTACACTCGCCGTAGCCGACCACGCCCGATCGGGTTCGTACCTGCAGAACAATATAGGAGCTTGCCGTACCAGATGGTGGTACGGCAAAAGCCCGTACCTCAGAGATCGCAAGCGGTCCAGCATCTCCCGCGGGCGCCGGCTGAGTCTGCCCTATGGCAAGCAGGGCCTTTCGTCTCTCCACCTTACTCATCATGAGCGGCTCCCGGTACAACGACACGGTTCAGTTTGATATGCATGTGAGTTGACGGAGTCCCCCGGCGGACGTAAGCAGTTATGGAGTCTATAGAAAGCTCATTTCTTCAAAAGGTCAATCTGAGTGCAGCCTGTATTTGACGCGCTGTGTTAGAGGTCGATGTGATCGTGCCCGCCCCTCCCGAGTTGATCACAGCCGCAGGCACCTGAAATTGTGGATGGTTGAACATGTTGAAGAATTCCACTCGAAACAACAGGGCAGATCCTTCCGTGATCGGGAAGTGTTTCTCCAGCGAGGAATCGAGGTTGACCTCCTTCGGTCCGCGTAGCGTGTTTCGTCCCACGTTCCCCCAGTTGTATGGCGTGGGAGAAGTGAACGCAGCCGGATTGAACCATTGGCTGATGGTCTTGTTAGCGGGGTATTGGGCAACTCCAGGGATGACGTTGGCTCGACTAGCGCCCGCTCCCGTATTGGTGGCGGTGCCGCTGATGGTCACGGTAAACGGCAGACCCGATTGCCCTACAAAAATGCCATTTGCCTGCCAGCCCCCCAGAACAAACCGATCCAGGAAAGAGTTGCTGTTAAGAAACGCTCGCCCCGGACCAAACGGCAATTCGTAGGTTCCGTATACATTCACGCGGTTATGGATATCGTTGTCGGACGAGGCGTAATCAGCGTTCCGATTCGTCGGATCCTGGGGTATAGGGCCATTCACGCCACCGTCATAGGGAGCGTTGTCGAGCGCGTGGGCCCACACATAGTTTGCGGTGAGGAAGAATCCCCGCGACAACTGTTGCTGGAAACTGGCTTGCAGCGAGTTGTACGAACCCACGCCCACTGATTCGTAGTAAGCGATGGCCGTAACATTCGGGTACTGCGCGTTGAATGGTCGTCTCGCTTGGATATTTCCAGGACCGGGAGACGGTTGATCGATAGGGTCATTCCACGACAAGTGGTGGGTGATGGAACCCACATACCCCAGGGTGAAGGAGGAGTGCCCGGTTAACTGCCTTTGCAGGCTCAGATTGAATTGTTGGCCGGAGGCGTTCTTGAAATTATGGTTAATCCCCTTCAGGCTGCCGAATGGATTGGCGAAGGTAGCAGGCGGAATCTGTCCCAGGGTCAAAAACCCTTGGGAAACAGTGTTTGATGGAAATAGGGTGCCCGGCGAAACAGTATAGATCAGATCGAATGGCCATTGCCGCTCTTGCCTGATGGTCGTGCCCTGGTTAGCCTGCGGGTCATAGAACGCGCCATAACCGCCGCGCAGCACTGTCCTCTCGTTGACCGAATAAGCGAAACCGAGACGCGGCCCGATCGATCCGTAATCTGTTTGCCAGTTTGCTGTTTTCGACACGCCGTTTTGGCCGGCAACCTCCACCGCCGCGTTCGCGGGATTAAAGTTCACCCAATAATCGTGTGCATCGGCGTAGGGCGTGTTGATTTCATAATGGAGGCCGATGTTGAGCGTCAGCTTTTGTGTGATACGCCAATTGTCTCCTCCATAGAAGTTATATTCGTTTCCGAAGACATGCGCCGTTCCAGGAAGAAACAAGTCGCGCACCGTGGAAGCGGGATAACCAAGCAGAAACGAAGCCATCGCGTTTCCAGTACCGGTGGTGGATGCTGGATTATTAGAAAAATTACTGTCGAAGTTGAACCGGCCAAAAGGGCTTTGGCCCGGCGGTGAATCGGTCTCGCTGATCAGATGATGCAGGGTGTCGATGCCAAACTTGAAATTGTGTCTACCACGCTGCCAGGAGACGTTGCCTATGTTCTCCCATAGGTGCTCGCGGCGGATCTCAGGCTCTGATCGCGAGTTTCCCAGGCCGCCAAAGCCGGATGGACTAATGATCGGTGCTACCGGGCCTGGGCCCGACCCCTTAGGTTGAAAGCCAGGCTGAGGTTGTTTTCCCGGGATCTCCGCCCAGATCGGAGAAGTCAGTTGCGAAGGCAGCAAAAAACTGGTGAACCTGTTAAACCCGAATCTGTATTCGCCAACCACGTGGGGAGTGATGACCTTGTTATAAGCCAATACTCCTTGTTGGCCTCGGTCCGCCTCCGGTCCGGAAAACGCGCCTTCGCTGCCGCCGATCACGTCATTGAACGTGTTCGGCATTTGTATCTGCGTATCGTCGATGGAGTAGCGAGCGAAGAATGTCTGCGAGGGCGAAATCTGGTAGTCCACGCGGGCATCTCCGCGATTGTCATTGCTCTTCTTAAGCGGGTAGGTAACGATGTTATTCACCAGCGCGCTGGTCTGTGGCAGAGGATAGGCGTTGATAAGTTGATAAGCGATGGGATCGAATCGGGTTGCGGGGATAATATTGTTCGCAAATTGAGTTCGCCTGTAGCCTGAGCCCGAGGCCACAGTAGTGAGAGGGTCGTAGATATTGGCCACCCCCTGGAAATTCCCCTGCCTCTCGGCCATCGTCGGCACAGAATTAACCTGTGTTCCTGCCGTTTGCTCATAGTAGCCCTCATAATTCACGAAGAAAAACGCTTTATCGCGCTTGATCGGACCGCCGAATCTTCCTCCAAAGTCGTTCAGCCGGTAAAGGGGAATCGGTGTATTGGGGCGCACAAAATAATTCTTGGCATCGACGGCAGAGTTGCGGATGTATTCGTAAACGGAACCGTGGGGGGCGTTTGTGCCCGAACGTGTGCTGGTTACCAGGATCGCACCAGCCCCGCGATTGTATTCCGGGCCGGCATTGCTGGTGATGATATTGAATTCCAGTAGTGATTCCACGCTCGGGCGAACGATCTGCGTTTGCGCGATCATTTCCGTGTTGTCAATGCCATCCAAAAGCAGCTTATTCGCGCTATCGCGCGCGCCGTTGGCCTCTATGGTCGTGCCACCAGGCCGCAGCTCATCCGGCCGCACACCCGAACCGATGGTGCCGGTCGGGGCATAATTCAATCCGGTAACGCCGGGTGCGATCACCGCCAACTGGGTCAGATTTCTTCCGTTGAGTGGAAGTTGCTCGATCGCCGTGGGGGCAATCACCTGTCCCACAGAAGCATTTTCGGCTTGTAGCACGGGAATGGCTCCGGTCACTTCCACCGACTGGGTGACGGATCCCACATCCATGACGACATCCAGGCGCGCAATCTGTCCAACCTGGACGACAAAGCCTTTGTTGATGTGCTTTGAGAATCCGCTCTTTTCGATCTCAATCGTATAGCTGCCCGGGTTCAGGTTGCTGGAGGTGTACTCGCCGGCGCTGTCTGTTTGCAGATTTGCGGTTTCATTCGTACTCTCGTTGGTGATCCGCACCGTGGCCCCGGGAACAATCGCTCCGTTCCTGTCTGTAATGGCCCCCCTAATGGTCGCGCGCTCCACCTGCGCTATACATACCAGGCTCAGGGTTAAGGCCAGGATCACTATTCCGAGAGGGCGCACTATTGCCCCAGTGCTAGTCACGAATGTGGATGGATTGGTCCCCGTGCGATACATGACGGTCACCTCTTGTACAAACTGCAGCCAACCTCATGGATTTCGTGAGGGTGCCCGTTGGCTTGCGCGGACAACCCTAACACACCGGGAAATAGCATTGTCAAGATTCGGGCCAAACATTGGAATGCATGTTCCACAATGTGAGACCGGTTGTGTGAAGCGACTACCTATAGGGCCAGCCCGCATTTCTCACAGATCCCTGGGTAAACAAATAAACGAATCGCTGCCAGTAGTGAGATCTCTATGCGTAACGAGTGACGGGTGCCCCATATCTGCCCGGTTTTGGCAGATGTGGGATTCAACGGCTGTCCACCGATCACTCTCTACCAGCAACAGATCTTTTCCAGGGCCATCTACGCCCTGCACAGTCAGGGGTTGAGGTTTGTGGAATCCCACATCTGCCAAAACCTGGCAGATATGGGGCACCCGGGCTTTGTCACAGACCGGGCTGTGAGAAATCCAGGCTAGAACAATTCTCGTAGCCGGGCCATACCCTCGTGCTCAGTTGTTTCCGGCTGTTTTGGATGGGGGCAACTCCGTGAAAGCGGTTACATGGCCATTGGATATTTTTCTTTGCATACCCTGGGGTCAGTGGAATAGCATCCCTCTCCGTAAGTAGTCGATGGCGGATAACACTAGGATTGAGAGGTGTTTGTGAAGAAGATGGGGAAGCAAGCGTTCTTCGTGCTGGCATCTGTTCTGCTGGCAGCCATTACTGCAACCATCGCGGCCCAGACGGCAAAGCCGAAGCGCATCAATCAAGCCATCGAGCTGTTGGCCGAAGGCCAGCCTATCTACTACACCGGTTCCCACTCTGGAACCACCGGCACCTACGAGCAAGGAGTCAAGGATGCGCAAACCTATGCAGATTACATCAGCTACGACATGGAGCATGCCCCCTTTGATGTAAAGGGATTGCAGGATTACATGCGCGGGCTGGTTGCCGGCGGTCCCGACAGAAGCGGTCATCGTACTCCGGCGGTCATCGTCAACGTGCCTGTGAATGGGTTGGATGCGGCAGCGGTCCATGCAAATGCCTGGATGTTCAACCAGGTGCTTGCCACTGGGGTGCACGGCATTATGCTCACCCACGCAGACGACCCCGGCGCGATCCGGGCCTTTGTCGAAGCCGTGCGCTTTCCAATTCACCACGAAGGAGTTGGGAGGGACGGACTTCCCGAGGGTCGCCGCGGCGTGCACGGGGTCCCGAATGCTGCTCAAATTTGGGGGGTCTCGCAGGAGGAATACGAGGACAAGGCTGACGTTTGGCCCCTGAACCCCAATGGCGAACTGCTACTCGGGGTCAAGGAGGAAGATAAATACGCCCTCGCGAATGTGGACGAGAACCTGAAAGTACCCGGCATCGGTATGGCGGAATGGGGTCCCGGAGACATGGCTATGTCGCTCGGTGTCCGCGCGCATGGCGAGGCAGCAGTTCAAGACCCGAAGATGGTTGCCGCAAGAGCCAAGGTGCTGGCCGCCTGCAAGGCAAACCACATCTTCTTCCTCAATTCTCTCAGCGCAAAAGATGTGGTGGACATGATCAAGGAAGGCGTCATGGTGGGGCCGGCCAGCGCTGAGACTGCTGCCATTGGCCGCAAGTACACCAATCGGCCACCACCCTACTGAGTAACGCGGCCCCTGCCCCTTCTCTTTCAAAGGACCGGTCGAGCAAGGAGGAAATAGCGTGAAAACCCTCAGGGCGCTCTTGATCACTTCGCTGATGACATTACCCGGCCTGTGGGCTTATAGCCAACAGACCGGAGAAGTAACTGGAACCGTCACTGACGCTACCGGCGCACTTGTTGCCGGAGCGAATGTGACGGCTACCAATACGGCTACGCAGCAGGTGCGCAGCGCGGCCAGCAACGACACCGGCACCTATACTCTTCCGTACCTGCAACCCGGAGTGTATGACCTGCGTGCAGAAAAAGCCGGCTTCAAGCTCATCACTCATCCGGGCGTGAATGTTCAGGTCGGCGACGTGGCGCGCATTGACTTCACCATGGAGGTGGGCACGGTTTCACAGAATGTGGTGGTGACTACGGGTGAACCGGTGCTTACTACCGAATCAGTTTCGTTGGGGACAGTGATTGGTTCGAAGCAGATTACTGGCCTGCCCCTGAATGGGCGGGATTATCTTTCCCTGGTTGCGCTCACGCCTAACGTGGTTTCTGAAGCTCCGGCCTCCGGTGGCAGCGGCCTGCAAGGAGGCGTGCGCTCGGCCACCGCAATCGCCATTGCCGGGCAGCGGCTGGAGTTCAATCACTATACGCTCGATGGGGTCGAGAACACGGATCCGAACTTCAACTCCTACATCATCCACCCCTCGATCGATGCGATTCAGGAATTTCGTGTGCAGACCGGCGTTTATTCCGCGGAGTTTGGCAAAGGAGCATCGCAGATCAACGCAACTACTCGTGCCGGAACAAACCAGTACCACCTGGTGGCCTTCGAGTTCCTCCGCAATGACGTATTCGATGCCAAGGAATGGCGGCAAGTGGGTAAGAAAGATCCATTCCGCCGCAATGACTACGGCTTTACTTTAGGCGGCCCGCTTTCCATACCCAAACTGTTTGATGCTAAGGACAAGCTGTTCTTCATGTCGAATTTCGAAACCCTGCATGACCGGCTAACCACCCAGCAGGTCGGCTCCACGGCGACCGTTGCGATGCGCTCCGGTGACTTCTCGGCTTCTGGTCTACCTCCGATTTACGATCCTGACACCCGCGTCTTTACCGGCGCCAGCTCAGGGACGGCAACCCAATTTCCCGGCAATGTCATTCCCCAGTCGCGCCTCAGTCCTCAGGCCATTGCCCTGCTCAACTACTACCCGCTTCCCACCACGCCCGGCAGCAACCTGTCTGCGAACTATGTACGCCAGGCCTTGCAGCCCACCGACGAAACTCAGTTCAATCAGCGCATCGACTGGGTCGAAAACGTGAAGTCGAGCTGGTTTGGCCGCTTCAGCTGGGAAGCGGATTCGAGTGCGCCGGCCACGCTGTTCGAGCAGGCCAATACCGCAATTACCAACACCACCGTGCGTCAGGCGGTGCTGGGGAACACGTTCATCGTCAGTCCGTCCATGGTCAACGAGGCACGCTTTGCCTGGGCTCAGTTCAATAACGATTACACCGGATACTTTGCCAACAAGGTAAACGTCCAGTCGCTGCTCGGCATTGACGGCCTGGTCGCTCCCAGCGCGGCTGCTTACGGCGTCCCCGCAATAGGACTCGGCAACGGCCTGAACAGCTTCGGTGGAATTACCCCATGGGTCACTCGCGACGATCTCTTCCAATGGACCGATAGCCTTTCCATGATCAAGGGCGCTCACTCCATCAAGGTGGGCGGTAGCATTGGCCGCGATCGCTACAATCAGAATGGCAATCAGAAGTCAGAGGGCGAGTTCGATTTTGACGGTCAATCCACCAATAACCCCGGCAACCCGAACAAGACCGGTTACCTATTCGCCGATTTCATGCTTGGCGTGCCCTCGCAGTATTACCGCGTTACCTCGCTGGCCAATGCACAGCTGCGGCGTACAAACTATGCTGTGTTCGTTCAGGATGATTGGAAGGTCACTCCCAGGCTGACGGTGAATCTCGGGCTGCGCTACGAAAACATTCGGCCCTGGGTCGACAAGTATGGACAACAGATCAACGCGGACGTGTTCACTTCGGGCGTGACTACTTCTCCAACGCCTCGGTTCACCACTCCTGTATCGACTCTTATTCCCAACGCCGCATCCCCGATTCTTACCCGGCCCGGGAGCGGCGATTTCTACCAGGGCATTGGTTTCCGATATGCCGCCGGGCAACCCGTGCAGCGTGGCAATCAGTACATGGGCAAGGCTCTGGTCAACCCCAACAACATGAACTTCGGACCGCGGGTGGGGATCAACTACACGTTGGGCACGAAATGGAGCCTCCGCGCCGGCTTCGGGATTTTCTACGCGACTGATATAGGCAATGCGGTCTTTGATATGTCTCGCAACCTGGGCGGCAAGGATGGCGCTGTGGTGGCTAACAATGCCCGCAGCGTCAACCTGAGCGCTCCCTGGGCAGGGGAACAGGGGAGTGCCTCGTGTCCAGGATTTAATGGCCCGTGTATCGCCGCCCCGCAGATCAACGCCAACTTTCAAAACAATCGAACGCCATACATCGAGCAGTGGATCGCCAACGTCCAGCGGCAAATCACTCAGAACATCGTGGTGGAGATCGGATACCTCGGTAATGAGGGGCACCACCTGGATCGGGATTTTGTTATTAACCAGGCCGTCCCCAAGACCGGGCCGACGGACACCAGCAGCACCACTTCGCGCAGACCTTTTCCCAAGTTCGGCCCAATTCAGCAAGCGGCCAGCTTTGATAACGCTAACTACAATGCGGGCACGATCAAGCTCTCACAGCGACTCTCCCGTGGGCTGCTCTATGTGATCGCCTATACCTGGTCAAAATCCATTGATGGAGGGAGCGCTCTTCGCAGCAATACGGGAGATACTCTGTGGCCGACTAACTCCTATAATTTGCGTGCTGAGCGCGGTCTCTCGCAATTCGACTTGCCCCGCCGGTTTGTTGCTTCTTATCTTTACAATCTGCCCTTTGGGCCGGGCAGGGCCTTTGTTACCGGGGGCTTTCTCAGCCAGATCGTTGGAGGTTGGCAGTTCGGAGGCATTCTTACGCTGGCCGACGGCACGCCTTACAACGTCGCCCAACTCGGCGATACGGCCGGCCTGGGTACGTTGGGAAACCAGCCAGACTACGGGGGAGTCAGTCCAGTTCCTTCGAATCGCTCGGTGAACCACTTTTGGAATCCGGCGGCGTTCAACTACACCAATCCGGCGTTGAGCTATCGTCCGGGCAACGAGAGTAGAAATACTCTCTTCACGCCGGGAAGCGAGGATTTTGACGCGTCTCTCTCCAAAGACATCCACATCTGGGAGGCCCACTCGCTGAACTTCCGCTTTGAAACCTTCAACACGCTCAACCGGCCAAATTGGAATGTACCGGCGAATGATCCTCGCAACCTTGCTACCTTTGGTGTGATCACCGGTGCCGGACCGATGCGGCAGCTCCAATTTGCTTTGAAGTATTCGTTCTGAGTACTCGTTCTGCGCATTCGTCCTGATAGACCGCCGAAGTGGATTTGAGGGCGTCAGGGTTCCAGCAGGAAACAAAATGGAACCCGGCAACGTCAAGATACTTCCCCGTGCTCACGGTTGCGTAGCTGGTTGGCGAGACATCCCCCGAATGATTTAGTGTTCGAGGCAGGAGACCTTGATGAAAAAGATAATTGTGGCTGCAGTGATCCTCTGGACGATGGTGGGCGCTTCGGCGGCCTTCTCTCAGGTAAAGATGACGAAGGATCAAATGATGTTCTACACCTCCGACTGGAAGGGTGATCGCTTTCCAGACGGGCGTCCGAAGGTGCCGGACGATCTGCTCAAGCGGGCCGTGGATTGTACCATCGAGGATATTTGGGGTTTTCTACGCCAGAAGGGGTACGCCAACCAGTTCGAGGGCGACTGGCAGGCTCTCCATATTGAAAAACCCTTTGCCGGCCGTGCGCTTACGGCGCAATATATGCCAACCCGGGCAGACATGGCCAAGGCCATTGCCGCCGAGGGTAAGGCGGAAGGCCGGGTCAGCGGAAACAACAGCTGGCCCATCAATGAACTCCAACTCGGCGACGTGTATGTTGCCGACGGGTTTGGCAAGATCATTGAGGGTACGCTGATCGGTTCCAACCTGGGCAACGGCATAGCGGCGCACACCCATACCGGGTTTGTTTTCTACGCCGGCATAAGGGACCAGGAAGAGAATCGGGAAATCCCCAACTTCAATGGGTTCTACAAAGGCTATGATCCCTCTGCCTGGGCGCAAATGGAATTGACTGCGATCAACGCACCTATCCGCATCGGGCGAGCTGTGGTGCTGCCTGGGGATCTTGTCCTCGCAAAGACGGACGGAGTCATCTTTATCCCTGCGATCCTGGCCGAAGACGCAATCAGCCACGCCGAATTCACCAGTCTGGAAGACGACTACAACTTCGAACTCAACAAGGAGGGAAAAAACGGCGCTGAGTTTGAAGGTGGTTGGACACCGGAAAAATATCAGGGTCTTTCCAAGTACATCGATGCGCACCCCGAGAAGTTGAAGATGCCGCGTTCCGAGTTCGATGCTCTCATGGCGGAAAGACTCAAACGGCGTGCTGCGCCGGCCGGCCCTTCCACTCCGCCCGCACCCTAAGATTTGTATATCCGGCCTTGGCGGATTCAACGACAAGGCCGGATTTCACACAGTGCCGAAGCTCTGACGGGAGGAACTATGAAGATCATCGCCAGTTGCTGTTTCGTTCTGGGAATGCTCAGCGTGGCGGGCGGCGTTGCCTGCGCTCAGGGAACACCCAATACGCTCACTTCGAAAGAGGCCTCTCACGGCTGGAAGCTGCTGTTCGACGGCAAGAGTCTGGATGGATGGCAACCCTACAGTACATCGAAGCCGCCGGCGACCGGGGATTGGAGCGTAGCCGATGGCGCAATCCTTTGTCCCGGCACCAGTCCTGGATGGTTGGCCAGCAATGACACGTATTCAAATTATGAACTGAAACTACAATTTCGGGGCAGCGAGAAAGTGAACAGCGGTGTCTTCCTCCGTTCGACAAAAGAGGGCGCACCACACAAGACCGGTTACGAATTACAAATATGGGATTACCAGCCAGCTGGGTACGATACGGGCAGTCTGGTCGGTTCTCTTAAGGCTGCGCCGGTAAAGATCCTGGACAATCAGTGGAACGACTACGATATCAAGGCGGATGGTGATCACTACGTGATCGTTCTCAATGGCAAAACGATCCTCGACGATCACGACACAAAGCACACCGAAGGTGTGATCGGATTTCAGTGTCAACCAGGAAACAAGATCGAGTTCAGAAGCGTGAAGTTACTGCCTCTGCAAAAGTGACTCTCTGACTGTTATCGGTGGATGCACGTTTAACCCAACCTTGGCGGGAAATTCCCCGAATGATATGGTGTTCGAGGCGGGAGACACCTATGAAAAAAGTGATCGTGGCTGCGTTGATGATCTGGACTGCGATGGGGGCTTCCACTGCCTTCTCTCAGGTAAAGATGACCAGGGACCAGATGATGTTCTATACCTCGGACTGGAAGGGCGACCGATTCCCGGATGGTCGGCCGAAGGTGCCGGACGATCTGCTCAAGCGCGCCTTGGATGTGTCGATCGAAGATATCTGGGACTATCTACGCGAGAAAGGTTACCGCAATCAGTTCGAGGGTGACTGGCAGGCGCTCCATATCGAAAAGCCTTTCGCCGGACGGGCGCTCACGGCACAATACATGCCGGTTCGAGCTGACATGGCGAAGGCGATCGCTGCAGAGGGAAAGGCCGAAGGAAGAGTCAGCGGAAACAATAGCTGGCCGATCAATGAGCTCCAGATCGGCGATGTGTATGTAGCCGACGGCTTAGGCAAGATAATCGATGGAACTCTGATCGGTTCCAATCTTGGGAACGGTATCGCTGCCCATACACACACCGGCTTTGTCTTTTATGGCGGCATAAGAGATCAAGAGGAAAATCGTGAAATTCCCAATTTCAACGGGTTTTACAAGGGTTACGATCCGTCATTTATTCAGCAGATGACGTTGACCGCGATCAACTCTCCTATTCGCATTGGACGCGCTGTCGTTTTGCCGGGTGACCTGGTACTGGCGAAAACGGACGGGGTTATCTTTATCCCGGCGATCATGGCTGAGGCGGCAGTAAGTCATGCGGAATTTACCAACCTTATGGACGACTACAACTTCGAGTTGAATCGCCAAGGCAAGAACGGCGCCGAATTCGAGGGCGGTTGGACGCCGGCCAAATTTCAAGGCCTGGCCAAATATATCGATGCGCATCCTGAGAAGCTGAAGATGCCTCGTTCCGAATTCGATCAGCTATTGGCGGACGCTATCAAACGGGGCTCGGATCAGTAGCTCCCGCAGCAACGGATCCTGACTCTACTGGCGGAGAAGATCGACCTTAGCTTTCATGCCACGCAGCCAAAAAGTTTGCGTGTGCCTCTTTCTATAAGTAAGGGGCTAGTTCCAATCCCGGGCATTTGAAGTGGCCCACCAAACCCAGACCTATACTGCCATCACCTGCGTAAAGATCCATAAAGACATAAAGGGAACGATCCCATATAGCGGTATGCGCTTGACACTGGTGCGAAAAGCAGCATAAAGTCTCAGCCATTTAGAAAGGGTTTTAATTCATCTGGCGAATAGAACCGAAGATACGAAACGACCTGATGAAAAAACGATGAGCGAATCATTTTTGGAGGGATAGACATGCGACTACACGCTAATGATAAGGGTGTAATCAGTGGATGGCTGCGGCGTTGCCTATGCCTGACGTTCCTGTCTGCCACTGCCGTATACGGGCAAAATGTAAACGGTACTATTGTGGGTACCATTACAGACTCCACAGGTGCTTCTGTCCCCGGCGCCAGCGTTACCATCACTGACGTAAACACTGGCGTCAATCATGCCGTGCAAACCGACGCTGGCGGCTACTACTCAGCGCCTGATCTTCCCCCTGGCAGCTACAGGGTTTCCGTTCAAAAAGAGGGCTTTCAGACCGCTGTACATACGGGAATTTCTCTTTACGTCGACAACACGGTGCGGGCTGATGCCAAGCTCGATCCCGGCGCCGTTACGCAAACCGTTAGCGTCAGTAGTGAAGTCACTCCCGCGCTGCAGACCGATACCGCAGATACTGGCAGAGATATCGATACAGCGCCCGTCGCGCAGTTACCACTCTCGACCGGGCGCAATTTTCAAAGTTTATTGAACACCGTGCCGGGCGCTGGGTACACGGTCAAAGACCACTCCACATTCTTTAATCCGCAGCTGAGCATGGCCACGACCGTGAATGGTAATTCCAGCATGTACAACGACTTCGATATCGAAGGCATCGACGACAACCAGCGCACCAACCTGCTGCAAATCTATATCCCGCCGATCGAAGCGATTCAGGAAGTGCACATCTCCACCAGCAATTACGATCCCCAGCAGGGATCTGCGCTCGGCGCCGTCACCAATGTGATTCTCAAGTCAGGCGGCAACGCCTTTCATGGCGAGGTCTACTACTTCTATACGGGGAATGCGCTACAGGCCAGGTTGTACACCCAGAAAACCCCCAACCATCACGCCGTAGACAACTATTGGGGAGGTAATCTAGGCGGTCCGATTCAGAAAGATAAGATGTTCTTCTTCGCCAGCTTCCTGGAGCACACGCAGCATATCGGAGAATTTGTTCCGGTTTCTGTACCGACGGTGGCTATGCGCGGCGGTGATTTCAGCGATCCCGTACTAGCGGCTGTGTATGACCCTATGACCGGCGATACTGCCGATTGTCTCCCTGGCGGTAATGTTAAGCTTTGCGGCACGGGCAGACAGCAATTCAGTTATAACGGTGTCCTCAATGTAATTCCTCCCGGTCGACTGGATCCTGTTGCCCTCAAGCTGTTGGCCTACGTTCCACCGCCCAACGCCAACCAGGGTGCTTCCGGCGTGGTAAAGTACTCGAACAACCTGACCACCAGCAGTCTTTTCACGCAGAATACTCCATTCATCGACACCAAGATCGACCGATTCTTTCATAACAACGACCATATCTCCGGCCGATTCAGTTTTGAGAAGCCTACCTTGAACCAGGCAGGGCTCTTTGGCGTCGCAGGCGGACCTATCTCCGGCGGTGGCATCGGAGGCGCCGAAGGTTATGGCAACGAAAAGATCTACTCCACCGGCGTGAATTGGGTCCACACCTTTGCCTCCACTCTGCTCTCTGAGGCCCGCTTCGGCGTGAGCCGTTTCGATAACCTTGCCTATCCCACCGGCTACGGGCTGCCTCTTGCCGAGCAAGCCGGCATTCCCGGCGCCAACATAAGCCAGTTCACCAGCGGCATCACTGCTATCAACGGGGAAGGCTTTTCCGATCCGATGATCGGAGGTTGTTCGAACTGCCCGTGGAACCGCGCGGGAACGATCATTGAGGGCGTGGAAAATATGAGTAAGGTTCGCGGCAACCACACCCTGGACTGGGGTGTCGACTATCACCGCGTTCGCGACGACCTGCTTTTGGTCGGCAATCCTCCGGGCCAGTTTTCCTTTACCTCCGGTCAGACTTCCCTCAACGGAGGGAAGTCGGGCGGTCAAGCCAACCAGTTTGCAAGCTTTTTATTGGGTGTTCCTAACAGTATTAATCGTGGTTACGTAAACACCTTTCCTGCGTATCGCCAGAACCAGATCTTTGTATATTTTGGCGATAAGTGGCAGGCCACCTCAAAGCTGACGCTCAATGCAGGATTGCGCTGGGAATACTATGGGCCACCGACTCCCCACTTCGCTGGTGGGTTTTCGAACTACGTGCCTGGCACCAACACCCTACAGTTGGCTGGCATCGGGAGTGTTCCACGAAACCTGGGAATGCAGCCTGACTATCATAATTGGGGCCCGCGGCTGGGAGTGAACTACCGCATATCCTCCAACAGTGTTGTTCGCGTGGGCTTCGGCATGAGCACTATGTCGTTTCCTATTGATCTTTACGCTTATAACTACCCGGTAGAACCGACCCAACAATACTCCAGTCTGAGTAGCTTCGGTCCGGCAATCCTCTCCGACAACACTCCTGCTACCTTCTCCAAAGGGTTTCCAGCTTTGCCCGCGTATGTGCCTCCATCAAGTGGGATCATTCCGGCCAATACGCCTGCGCTGCTCAATCAGAGCTACTATGCGATTAACCTGAACTGGAAAAATCCCTACCTCGAAACTTGGAACCTGGCTTACGAACGTCAGCTTCCAGGAAGCTGGGTAATCGATATTGCGTATGTAGGCAATCACGGCGTGCATACGCCCATCCAGTACAACGCAAACGCTGCGGTTCTGTACGGTCAGGGTGCTGCTGGGCAACCGGAGTATGGCCCTTGCGCCGCTTGCGGAAGTCCGAATGCGAACGTTGGCCGCACAGCGACCACCACTGAGTACTTCGTCGGCTATAGCTCTAACTACAACGCTCTGCAAGTGAAGTTAGATCACAAGTTCTCTCGCGGATTCTCGGTGACGAATTCTTATACCTACAGCAAGGCCCTGGGGTTTGCCAGCGAAGCCGCCGACTATCCGAACGGGTTACTCGACTATGTCAATCAGCGGCGCAACTATGCGCCGACTGACTTCAATCAGACCCATATCTTTAATGAGAGTTTCATCTGGCACCTTCCTATTGGCGCGGGTTCTCATCTGGTCAGTTCGGGGGTTCCTGGAGCGGTTCTTGGAGGTTGGCAGCTCACCGGGGTCTGGGAGACCACATCCGGATTTCCTTTGCCCTTCACCTGCACCTGCTCGTCTTTCAATACGCCTATGAATACGGCGTTCCCCAATATCAACGGTGCATTCCGCAGACTGCATCGCACGTTAACCTCTCCTTGGTTTGATACCACCGTGTTTTCAGCGCCGCCGGCAGGGACCCAGGGAGACGTTGGCAATTATGTATTTTCCGGCCCCAGGTTTTTCAATCTGGATGCCTCGATCTTCCGCACCGTAAAGCTCACGGAACGATTCAACCTGGAGCTTCGCAGCGAATGGCTGCACGCGACCAACACGCCCCAGTTCTCGCTTCCCAACACACAGTTCGGAAGTTCATCCTTCGGACTGGTAACCGGTACCAGCGGCGGCAGCCGTATCATCAACCTCGCAGGAAAGGTGACCTTTTGAGCCAGACTGCCACAACCGTTACCAAGGTTTGCCGGATACTTACTGAGTTCAACGGACGATCGTCGCTCGGGGTGACCCAGATCGCGCATCGGACCGGCCTGTTGCCCAGTGACGTGCATCGGCTGCTGGTTTCGTTACAAGTGTATGGCTATATCGAACAGAACCCACATACCCGGAGATACAGCATCGGGTCGGAGTTGCTTAAGTTGCGGCCGGGTTCGAAGTAGGTCTTAATGCTCTGCCATCCTTGCTGTGACATCCACAAGGATGGCAAACGCACACCGGCAAACAGCTAGAATTCCTTCCACTCCGTGCCCCGTTCCAACATGATGGAGGCCTGGAACATCGCCCGCGCATAGGCGATGTCATACACCATCCCGGTGTATCCGCCGCCGCCGGGATACTGATTGCGAATGCCGACCGCCTTGTCGTAGTCCAATGCGCGCTCATGCTCGGGGTAGATCAGGCGGGTGTACTTCACCTTGATCAGCTCCCGCATCACCGCCAGCATATTATTTTCACCCATATCGATAAAGGTTTCGGTGTAGTCGTTATGCGGCACTCTCACCACCGGGTTGCGGTAATGCACATGATTGATACGGTCGCGTGTACCAAAGTATTTGCAGACCTCGACTGGATCGACCTCCATCTCGCGGGATACGCCGCATTCATAAGTGATGCCGTTCGCCGGGCTGTTTACCACGGTGATCAACTTCTTCCAGCCGTCGAGAGAAGCCATAATCTGGCCGGACCCGCGCGTAACTGCTATCGGCGGATCGTTCGGGTGCAGTGCTAAACGTACGTTGGATTGCTCGCAGGTGGGAATGACTGCCTGCAGAAAATACGTGATGTTCTTCCACAGTTCTTCGTTTGAGTGAACACCTTCTGCGGGAATCGTGGGCAGGTTTTCCACCCTATTGATGTTGAATGCGGTATATCCCGCCCCCCCGCGTCCTTCCTCCAGGTAATAACCCTCGATGGCCCGATGCGCGTACCAGTTGTACTCGACGACCGGTAGACCTACTTTGCCCGCGGCCCGAACCGAAGTCTTGAAGTCTTCGATCTCCTTATCACGCGCCGCTCCAGCCCGGCCGTAAATGCAGTTGTTAAAACCCGCAATCATCATGTTGCCCACGGTAAGGCCGCCCGTCTTGAGTTTGTCCACCGTGGCCTGCAGATCAGCCTCTTCCCAGGGCATCTTCGGGCCGCCCATTAAGACGTTATTGACGCCTATCTGCTTGACTCTTCGCATCGCCTCGTCGGTGATTTCGCGGCCGCCAAGCGGGGCGCAGATCTTGGGTGTATCGGGCCCTTCCTGCGGCATCCCCGGGCCGTGGGGACCTTTGTATTTGGTTCCGTCTGCAGCGGCAGCAGGCAACACTGCGGCAGCCGGTAACGCGGCCGACAGCGCAGCAGTCGAACAGATTCCCTTCATCAGGGCTCTTCTCGAAAAATCAGAACTCATGGGTCTTCTCCTCTTGGTGCGCATTGCATTCCGCCAGTTCCGGGCACCGCTTCAAAGCCGGGTACAAGGCAACTGGACAACGCATCCACTTTACATCGTTTTGGCAGCCTTACTGACGCATGGCTGCCCGCCGTTGGGCCCAAATAGCGAGCAACGTTTCAAAATGTTTGAACTGTCCTCGGGCGAACGCCGATATCACTAGCTGAGTTTCGCGTTGCGCAACGGCAGCGCAACGATTTTGGGTGTCCCTGGTCATAGGCTGCCCCTTCCGGTGCCGGCGCCTCGGCATCCTGTAGAATCGTGCGGATACGGGTAGAGAATCGTTTCTGCGGCTGAAATTGCCGGCCCGGTCTACTTATTTTTGGCTTGAGGTTGGCGACCAAATGGGGAAGTGCAAGGCAGCAGTTGCAGTGGCGCTGGGATGGGGTCTTGGTATTGCGGGATCGTGGACGGCATATGCACAGCAGGACTGGGCGGCCTACGGGGGACACGACGGCACGCACTACTCCAGCCTGTCGCAAATCAACCGTGACAACGTGAAAAATCTCGTCGTCGCGTGGAAGTACGACACGGGAGAAAAGGGAGGCATCGAGGCTAACCCCATTATCGTGGGCAAGGTTCTCTATGCCACCACGCCGCGCCGCAGCGTGATCGCCCTCGATGCAGCCTCGGGCAAGCTGCTTTGGAAGTTCGAGTTTGACATCCCCGGCTTCGTGCTGACCCGGGGCGTCGCTTATTGGACCGACGGCCACCAGAGCCGGATTCTGGCCGGCGCCCGCTACTACCTCTACGCCCTCGATGCAACCACAGGCAAGGTGATCCCCAGCTTCGGCGAGAACGGCAGAATCGACTTACGCAAAGGACTCCGCGAACCTTACGAGGAACAGTCGGTCGCCCTCACCACGCCGGGCAGCATATATAAGGATCTCATCATTGTCGGCGGTTCGAATCCTGAGACGCATCCGGCCCCTCCGGGGGACATTCGCGCTTTTGATGTACGCACCGGGGCCTTGCGCTGGACCTTCCACACCATTCCGCGTCCGGGCGAGTTCGGCTATGACACCTGGCCCAAAGACGCATGGAAGGATGCCGGTGCCGCCAACAACTGGACCGGCATGACGGTCGATCAGGAACGCGGCGTTGTGTATGTGCCCACCGGATCGGCGGTCTTCGATTTCTACGGTGGCGACCGCGTGGGCAACGACCTGTTTGCCGATTCGCTGATTGCGCTCGATGCCGCGACCGGCAAGCGCATCTGGCATTTCCAGGGCGTGCATCACGATATTTGGGACCGCGATTTTCCCGCGCCACCGGCGATGGTGACGGTCACTCACGACGGGAAGCGAGTGGACGCCATAGCACAGACAACCAAGTCCGGCCTTCTCTACGTCTTCGATCGTTCCACTGGGCAATCGCTCTTCCCCATCAAGGAAATTCCTGTCGGTTCCAGCAATGTGCCGGGCGAAGTCACCTCACCGACGCAGCCATACCCCACCTTGCCCGAGCCGTACACGCAGCAAAGCACCACCATCGATACCCTGACCAACCGCACGCCGGAAGCGCATGCCTGGGCAGTGAAGCAGTTTAATACCATGATCGGCGGTGGACAGTTTGTGCCACCCAGCGTGGACAAGCTCACCGTCGACATGCCGGGCTTTGCCGGAGGCGGGGAGTGGGGTGGTGTGGCCGTCGACCCATCTACCGGAGTGCTATACGTCAACGCCAATGACACTGCATGGCTGGTTGGACTGACGGTTCCGCCCCCGGCTGGAAGTGTGGGCGAGAAGGTTTATCAGAACCAATGCAGCGGCTGCCACGGCATCAACCGGGCAGGTTCCCCACCAGCAACCCCCTCCTTACAGGGTATTGAGGGCATCCTCACTGAACAGGAGATCGCTAGCACCATTCGTGGCGGAAAAGGCCGCATGCCACCCTTCACCAGCCTCAGTGACGAGCAGGTGCAGGCCGTGGTGCGCTACCTGACCAAAGCTCCGCAACAGCAACAGCGGCCTCCCCGGGCTGCACGCGGGGCCGGGCCTGCTGCGGACCCGGTAGCAGCTGAAGGTGCAGATGGAAAAACAACCAACGACATGCCCTACAAGACCATAGGCTTTCGCCGCTTCACCGATCCTGAGGGTTATCCCGCCACTGCGCCGCCATGGGGCACGCTCAGCGCAATCGACCTGAGTACCGGCAAGTACCTGTGGAAGATTCCCTTTGGAACTTATCCCGAGTTGGTAGCCAAGGGAATGTCGGATACCGGATCGGATAACTACGGAGGTCCGGTGGTTACCGAAGGTGGCCTGCTCTTTATTGGTGCGAGCGTGTTTGATCAGAAGTTCCACGCTTATGACAAGACCACTGGCAAGCTTCTGTGGGAAACCGAATTGCCGTTCTCCGGTTTAGCCACACCTGCGACGTATATGGTGAATGGAAAGCAATACGTCGTGATCGCAGCCGGCGGAGGCCAATCGAGCAGAAAGCCCTCAGGTGGTGTTTACGTCGCCTTCGCGCTACCGTAGAGAACGCTCAATCGTAGCGTTCGAAGATGATCTGTTTTCTATCCCAACCCAGGCCTTTCAGGGAATCCCGGTTAGCCGCCACCATTTCATTCAACCCGCAAATATAGGCGTGGATGCTGTATAACGTTCCATCGACTGGCCGCGGCTCTATCGCGCTGTGGCGCCCATGCTCGATGGCAATTTGCTCCACGAGTTCCTGCACGTAGCCGCGCGCGCCCTCCCAGCTGTCCTGGGGACGGCTCAGGGTCTTGTAATAGAAGAAATTTGGCCTGCTGGCTGCAATCCGCTCAAAATAGTCTTCGTAGTAGAGTTCGGATTCATACCGCGTTCCATACACCAGCCAGAACCTTCGCCCCTGGCTGCGGTCCTCGTCATCCTCCGGGAAGAGGTGTTCGACAAAGCTCCGCATGGGTGCGATGCCTGTTCCTGTGGCGATGAAGATACTGTCGGTCAGCGGCGCGCGCAGCAAGAACAACCCATGCGGTCCATGAAACTGAAGGCTCTGTCCCACCTCGAGATCGCACAACAAATTGGAGAAGAACCCACCCTCCACACGGTTTACGCACACGTCAAACTGGTTGACACGGGGCGCCGACGCGATCGAGTAGGCCCGCGTCTGATGCTTTCCCACCGGGTCGAGGGCCAGGAATGAGACGAATTGCCCTGGCTGGAAATCGAATTTTTCCAGCTCCTCTACGGTGAATTCAAGATGGAAACATGCGGCGGGTTCAGATAGCAGAAGTCTGCGCGTTAGCCGCGCAGTATAGATTGGCCGGGACAATATCCGTCACCTCGGATGGAACGCAACTCTTGACTTGCCTATTACCACATTATTCGACGGTCACGGATTTGGCCAGATTCCGTGGCTGATCCACGTCGCAACCGCGCCGTACAGCAATGTGATACGCCAGCAAGCTGCAACGGAACCACTTCGATCAGCGGCGCCAGCAATTCGGGCGCCTCGGGCACGTAGATCACGTGTTCTACCAACTCGCGAATCTGTTTGTTGCCCTCGGTTGCCACCGCGATCACACGGCCCGAACGCGCCGTTACCTCCTGGATATTCGAGAGCGTCTTTTCATATCGCAGCATCGATTCCGGACTCTGCTGCATCGCTGGTCGCCAGCACCACTACCGGCAATGCTTCATCAATCAACGCATTGGGCCCGTGTTTCATCTCCCCCGCTGGGTAGCCTTCGGCGTGGATGTAGGAGATCTCTTTTAGCTTCAACGCTCCCTCGAGCGCAATCGGAAAGTGGATGCCGCGGCCTAAAAAGAGAAAGTCCGAGGCAGACGCAAACCCTTTGGCCAGAATCCGGCACTCGCCGTCCCGCTGTCGCAGCACTTCTTCGATCTTTCCCGGGATACGGCTGAGCTCGTCGACCAGGGCCGCGCTCTCGGCGCCCGGAATCGCTCCGCGCTTCTGTGCCAGGTGCAGGGCAAAGAGAAACAGCGCCGTCAACTGCGCAGTGAATGCCTTGGTCGAGGCGACGCCAATCTCGGGTCCCGCGTGGGTGTAGATGGTTCCATGGGCTTCGCGCGCCACCATCGACCCCACCACGTTGCAGATGGCGACGGTCATCGATCCCTTGGCGATCATCTCCCGTTGCGCCGCCAGCGTATCCGCCGTCTCGCCGGACTGCGTAATCAGCATGCCCAGCGCGTTTGGATCGGCAATCGGGTCGCGATACCGGTATTCGCTGGCGTAGTCTACCTCGGTGGGGACGCGCGCCAGCCGCTCGATCATGTACTTGCCCGCCAGGGCAGAGTGCCAACTGGTTCCGCAGGCCGCGATGTTTACCTGCGTGGCCGCGCGGAAATGATCGTCGGTGATCTCCATTTCGCCCAGGAACACTTCGCCCGTCTCCAGTGAGATCCGGCCCAGCGTGGTGTCGCGAACGGCACGTGGCTGCTCGAAGATCTCCTTCAGCATGAAGTGCTTGTAGCCGCCCTTCTCTGCCTGGATCGGGTCCCAGAGAATCTTTTCCACCTTGCGCTCGACGGGGTCGCCCGCCAGGTTGGTGAACTTCACGCCCTGCGGCGTAAGGACAGCCACATCACCATCGGCCAGGAAATACATCATGCGGGTGTGGTGCAGGATCCCGGGCACATCCGAGGCTACAAACGATTCTCCCTCTCCCAGCCCGACCACCGCCGGCGGCCCATTGCGCGCGGTAACAATGGTGTCGGGCGCATCGGCGGAGATCACGCTGATAGCGTAAGCGCCCGTCAACCTGCGCGCCGCCCGGCGCACCCTTCCTCGAGCAACATCGTCTTGCCCGAGCTCTCGGCCGAGCGCAGTTCCTGTTCGATCAGGTGGGCGATGATTTCGGTATCTGTCTCGGTGACAAAAGTGTGGCCTTCTTCTGCCAGTTCACGCTTCAATTCCAGGTAGTTCTCGACGATGCCGTTATGCACCACCACGATGCGCCCGGTGCAGTCTCTATGGGGATGGGCGTTCTCTTCGGTTGGCCTGCCATGGGTGGCCCAGCGGGTGTGGCCGATGCCGTAGGTGCCGTGCAGCGGGTGTTGCCGGATCACCTCTTCCAGGTTGCGCAGCTTCCCCGGCGCGCGGCGCAGTTCCAGCCCGTGTCCCGCGGATCCCACAGCGATACCGGCCGAGTCATATCCGCGGTACTCCAGCCGTCTCAAGCCTTCAAGAATGACGGAGACCACGTCCTTAGGACCGACATATCCCACAATTCCGCACATAGATTCTCATTGTACGGTCGGCATAGTGCCGGGTCGGACGGCTGCTTACTCTTCCAGGCGGTAGGTAAACTCTTCGATCACCGGATTGGTCAGCACCTCGCGCGCGATGCGTTCCACTTCAGCCTCGCGCATCGGCGGTATCCATGGCGCGCAGCGTGAGCTGGAAGTATTTTCCCTGGCGTACATCCTCGATGCCGGTGTATTGCATTCGTTTGAGTGCGCCATGGATCGTCTGCCCTTGCGGGTCGAGGACAGTGCGCTTCAGCGTGACGTAAACATGCGCCTTCATGGTGGTCGATTATAAACGCGGCAGGCAGGGGAAAGGCCATTCCGGCGTCCTATCAATAGCGTCGTTTTTCCGCGTCCAGGAAAATAAGCATGACCGAGAGCAGGTTTTTCATCGCGGGCCTCAGGCCGGGTGTGCATTGAAGCTGCCGGAAGGCGGCGCGCACCGAAGCCAGTTCCTCCTCGTCCAGCATCCCGGCTGATGCCTCCAAATCGATCCGATGCATCTTCTGCTTTGAGTGGTCCCAAACCTCAAAGACAGTGGCCGGCATATCACGTCGCAGTTGCACTGCGCGCGCTTCTTCGACCGCTTGCTCAGGGCTGCCGGCCTCGATGTCAATTTCCCAGATAACGCGGAATTCCATTGCGGTCCGCAGCCCCGTTACTCAAGGAGGAATAACTGAACGCTACGCCAGACGCAATCGCTGTAGTGGCAGGCTTGGCACCCACGTAATAACCCTGGGGCTGATGTCCCGGTTTTCCAGTCGAAAGTACTGATCACGCATCGGCTTGAAGCGTTGTTGGGCTGGGAATCTGGAGCAGATTGCTGGCGGAGAGAGGGGGATTCGAACCCCCGGTAGAGGTGTTAGCCCCTACAACGGTTTAGCAAACCGCCGCCTTCAGCCACTCGGCCATCTCTCCGGGGTTCACTTGACGGATTATATCCGAAGCTGCGGCCTGGCTAGCGGTTTCCACCCGTTTCTGACTCGACCTTCTTGTCTTTGAAGCGATTAACCGCTTCGACTACCTTGGTCCGGGCAAAGGCCGCGTCGTGCCAGCCTTTCACTTCTACCCGCTTGCCCTCCAGATCCTTGTAGATGGCGAAGAAGTGAGTGATTTCCTTTAGCATGTGCGGGTAAATCTCGGAGTAGTTCCACACGTCGGCGTAGCGTGGGTTGTTCTTGCCCACCGCCAGAACCTTCTCGTCGGGTACCCCTTGGTCAAGCATTTCCAGCAGGCCGATGGGCCGTACCTGCATTACGCAGCCCACAAAGCTGGGCGCGTCCACCAGGACCAGCACATCCAGCGGATCGCCATCTTCGCTCAGGGTCGAGGGAATGAACCCGTAGTCGCCGGGATAATGCACCGGGGAATAGAGATTGCGGTCCAGGCGGAAGACGTGAAGCGTCTTGTCGTATTCGTACTTGTTGATGCCCTCGGCCGGAATCTCAATGACCGTATTAATCACTTCAGGGCACTTCTCGCCGACCGGCAATTCCAGATAATTGACCATAGTGGCTCCGCAGCCGCTTTATGATAACCCAGGCAGAAATGGTGGCGGAGCGCTTCAGGTCAAAGAGAAAGTTTGGCGAGGTGCAAGCTCAGCTGGACCGGCTTGGTCCACAACAGAGACACAATTTGATCCTGGTAACCAGCGAGCACCTGCCGGCGCCGCACGGTCGAGCATGATCCGGCTTTGGATTTAGAGGATCTCAAGCAGTTTCTCGATCAGTTGCCGGTATCCGGTGGACGCGATCACCGCATCTACGCCGTTACGGAATTGCACCAGGCCGACGCCGCGGTTGTAGTCCATCGACAGGCTGACGATTCGCTCCAGAGCAGTCGCCCGGGCATCGTCGAGCGTGACCTCGATACTGGTTGAAATGTATTCGCGGTGGTTCGTGGCCGGCAGCTTCAATTGAATCCCTCCCCCGAAGAATCAACAAGCAGTCGTACAGAGAACCACCGCTTGATTCGTAGAATAGCCGCTCATGCCTCTCCGGCTACAACTATTGGGTAACAACGGGCGGGATAAAAGTACTCGCAGTTGGTAATGTCTACACCTTCTTTTCCGCCTGGCCATGCCACGTTCTACCGCATGGAATCATGGCTTTAGAGCACTCCCTTGTCCCCATATCGATCCCCGCGCCGCCGAGGCCGGCGAAATTACCCACTCCGTCAGACAGCAAATATCGAAATGCTTTAGTATCCATTACGGTTTGAAGACGCGAGTTACCTCGCAGTGCAGCAAGCCAATCAGGAGAGTTTGTTCATGGCCAACCGGTCGATGCAAAGCAAAGCATTTAACTGTATTTTTTTGTTTTTTACCCTGGTGCCATTGGCATCGCGTCTGGAGGCAAAGGTGACCAAGTCTGAGTTCGGCAGTATGCCCGATGGAACCAAGGTGGAGATTTACACCCTCCAAGAGGGTGCGCTCAAAGCGCGTGTCATGACCTATGGCGCGCGGCTGGTGTCGCTCGAGGTGCCCGATCGCAGCGGCAAGACTGCCGACATCGTCCTCGGTTATGAATCCCTGGCGGGCTACACCGCCGACCCCAAGAGCTACTTTGGATCCATCGTTGGACGCTACGGCAACCGGATCGCCCATGCCAGCTTTTCCCTCGACGGCAAGCGTTATCAGCTTCCGGCAAATGATGGCACCAACACTTTGCACGGGGGCATTAAAGGCTTCGACAAGCTTGTATGGCAGGGGCATGAAATTCCCAATGGAGTTGAGCTCACCCTGGTGAGCAAGGACGGCGACCAGGGCTTTCCGGGCACGCTCACGGCACGGGTCCGCTATACGCTCGAATCGCATGCACTCAAGATCGAGTATTTCGCCACCACCGATAAGGACACTGTCCTTAATCTGACCAATCACAGCTACTTCAACCTTGCCGGCGAGGGGCACGGAGATATTCTCAACCACCGGGTGATGATTCCGGCCGACCGCTTCACTCCGGTCGACGCATCGCTTATCCCCACTGGCGAACTGGCCCCGGTAGCAGGAACGCCGTTGGACTTCCATCACCCAACGGCCATCGGAGCGCGGATCAATGACAATTACGAGCAAATGCGCCTGGCCGGGGGATATGACCACAACTACGTGTTGAATGGAAAAGCCGGGGTGTTGCAGGAGGCTGCGCGCGTCCTCGAGCCGACCAGCGGCCGGGTGCTCACGGTGGAAACGACGCAGCCCGGGCTGCAGTTCTATTCCGGCAATTTCCTGGATGGAACGCTGCATGGCAAACACGGCCACGTGTACAACAAGCACGCCGGCTTTTGCCTGGAGACCCAGCACTTTCCGGATTCTCCCAATCACCCGAAATTTCCCACCAGCGAACTCAAGCCCGGGCAGACCTACCACAGCGTCACCGTGTTCGGCTTCTCCACCGCGCCCTGATTGCCGGCCCGGTGCTTTCGGGCCTTGTGTACACCTTACCCAGAGGCGGCAGACTGCCGGGTGCCCCACATCCCCGATTTCCTGTATCAGGGCACGACTTCAGTCGTGCCGCACAAGGCCAACAAAAATCTGGGCTTTAGCCCCTGCGCTTTTCTCTCTGCCTAGTAGGTGTACCCGTCTTGCTTTTGACTGGGTTCTGAACCATAGATGCGCAATGCATTTCGTGCAGGATTGCCGGGTGCCCCACATCTCGCTTGTTTTTCGCGAGATGTGGGATACCACTGCGCTCGACCCTCTGTTTCTTAGGGTTCTGTCGGCAGAGAACGATGGATTTTCACAGCAGAAAATCCAACGTCCGCCCCTTTTCCGGCCGCCGGGGCAAGGATGCTACCCTTCAAATTGAAGCCCAGCATGCCTGAAAAAATTCTCAGTCCCGCACTCAACCCCGACTCGGCCCAGCGCTCAGATCTCTCCAGCGGACGTCGCTTTGTGCGCGCCTGTCTGCGCCAGCCGGTGGACCAGACACCGGTGTGGTTTCTTCGTCAGGCCGGCCGCTACATGCCGGAGTACCAGGCCGTTCGCCGCCACCATTCGCTGCTGCAGATTTGCAAAAACCCTGAGCTTGCCGCTGAAGTAACCATCACCGCCGCGGAGAAGCTTGACGTCGATGCCGCCATCATCTTTGCCGATCTTCTTTTGCCACTGGAGGGCATGGGCCTCGATTTTGAGTTCCTGGCCGGGGAGGGTCCGGTGATCCATCATCCGGTGCGCACCGCAGCCGATGTCGAGAAGCTGCGCATCGATCGGGCGCACGAGCTTGGCTACGTGGCCGAGGCCATACGCAAAGTCGTGGCCCATTTCAAGGATCGCATCGGCATCGTTGGATTCTGCGGAGCGCCTTTCACCCTTGCCAGCTACATGATCGAGGGCGGCGGTTCACGCAACTACATCTTCACCAAGGCCATGATGTACCGTGAACCATCCATTTGGCGGCTACTGCTTGAAAAACTCGCTTCGGTATTGGAAGAGTACGCCGCCCAACAAGTGGAGGCGGGAGCCGACGTCATCCAGATTTTCGATAGCTGGGCCGGCGCTCTCAGCCCAACTGACTACCGCGATTTCGTTCTGCCCGTCACCACGCGTTTAGTGCGCAGTGTACAGGCGCTGGGCGTACCGGTCATCTACTTCGGCGTTGACACCGCGACCCTGCTGCCGGCCATGCGCGAAACCGGCGCCGACGTTATCGGGCTTGATTGGCGGGTACCATTGGACCAGGGCTGGTCCGCGCTCGGTCACGCAGTTGCGGTGCAAGGCAACCTCGACCCCATCCTGCTCTTCGCCAACGAAGATCTGCTCCGAAAACGCGTGCGCCAGATCCTCCAGCAGGCCGGCGGCCGCCCTGGACACATCTTTAATCTGGGCCACGGCATCGTTCCCGGTACGCCGGTCGAAAATGTGCAGCGAGTGGTGCAGTATGTGCGCGAGTTCAGCGCCATCACCGGAGACCATCCCCGTGCCTGATATTGCACCGCATCGCCAGGCAGTTCTGTTGCTTGCCCACGGAACGCCCCAATCACTGGATGAGATTCCCGAGTACTTGCGCAATATCACCGGCGGGCGCCCCATGCCCGAATCTGTCATCGAAGAGATTCGTCACCGTTACAGTCTCATCGGATCGAGCCCGCTGACCGAGCTCACCATGGAACAGGGGCGCCTGCTATCCCAGGCACTCGGCCTGCCGGTGTACGTCGGCATGCGCAATTGGAAACCCTATATCGCCGACGTAGTGCGCCAAATGCAAGAGGACGGCATTACCTCGGCGGTTGTTATCTGCCTGGCGCCACAAAATTCCCGTACCAGCGTCGGACTCTATCGCCGCGCTGCCTTTGCCGAAGCCGCGGGGGCCATCGAGATGGACTTCATCGATGCCTGGGCCGACCATCCACTGCTCGCCCAGGCATTTGCCGAACGGCTGCAGCCAGTGTGGCAAAGGCTCTCCGCCCGGATCGGCGGCCTGGCCCCAGTGCTCTTTACCGCCCACAGCGTGCCTTGCAGAACCATCCAGTCGCAACCCGCGGATGCTGAAGGAAAGCCGGCGCCGTCAGCCGGTCCCGACCCGTATCCCGTCGAAGCGAAGCGCACGGCGGCGAACGTCGCTGCGCTCCTCGCGCCTTTAGGTCTCACCGCCGCCAACTGGTTCTTCGCTTTTCAAAGCCAGGGCATGTCCGGCGCAACCTGGATCGGTCCGACGGTGGAGGACACCCTCACCGCGCTGCGTCAGGAGGGCCACTCCGCGGTCGTGATCCAGCCCATCGGTTTCCTTTGCGACCACGTCGAGATTCTCTACGACATCGATATCGGCTTCCGTGACTTCGCGGCCGGAATCGGCCTTGAGGTCGTGCGTCCCGCAGTCGCTCAACGACTCTCCGCTGCTTACGGCGACGCTGGAGGATCTGGCCCGGCGAGGTTTCGCCCGGCTGGCGGCCAGGATTCATCCCGAGGCCCTGTCCGCGACCGCCTTATGATCGCGATCGTGGGTGGAGGCATTGCCGGCCTGGCGACGGCTTATCAACTGGCCTGCGATGGGGTAGCCTTTACCCTCTTTGAATCCTCAGAGCGGCTCGGCGGGATTGTCGAAACCGTTCATCGCCAGGGGTTCGTGATCGAGTGCGGGCCCGACTCCTGGGTCACCGAAAAGCCCTGGGCCCGCGAACTGGCCGTGGAACTCGGCCTCGAAGACCAGATCATAGCCTCCAACGATCAATGGCGGCGCACCTATGTGCAGCAAGGCAGCGTACGCCACACGCAGCTTGTCCCGATCCCGGAGGGAATGCGCATGATGGTTCCAGCCAGGTGGGGTCCGCTGCTGGAATCACCGCTTTTCAGTTGGCAGGCTCGGCTGGCCTATTTGCGCGAGCCGAAACGTGCCGAGGAGCTCAAGCAGTCCGCGCCTGCTCATGACGAATCAGTCGCCGAATTCGTAAGCCGTCACTTTGGCGAGGAAGTCGCCTCCACCATCGCGGGGCCGCTACTGGCCGCGGTATTCGGAGGCGACATTCGGCGGCTGAGTGTTCGCGCTGTCATGCCCGCCTTCGTTCGCATGGAAGCAGAGCAGGGGAGCCTGATACAAGCCGTTCAGCGCCGGGTTCCGCAATCCTCTCCCGCCATCTTCACCACCCTTGCGAGTGGTCTCGAGACTTTGGTCGATCGCATGGTCGCCAGGTTACCGGATACATCTCTACGTCTGCATCATTCAGTTCTGGGGATTGAGTCCGTTCAGGGAGGTTGGCGAGTCACGACCGCTGGCGGCTCCCAACAATTTGACGCGGTGGTCCTCGCCACTCCGCCTGACGTTACCGGTCCTTTGTTGCAACGGCTGAACCAGGGCGGCCGCATGGCCGATTTGCTGCCCCGGGAGGCTACGTCGGCGATCGTGGTAGCGCTGGCCTTCGCTGCCGGGCAAGGGGCGCGCCTGCGCATTCCACGTGGCTTTGGTTTCGTGGTTCCCCAGGTTTCCGGCGAAGAGCACTCACTGCTGGCCTGCACCTTCGTGGACCAGAAGTTTGCCGGCCGCGTTCCGCCTGGAGCAACTTTACTGCGGGCCTTCTTCGGCGGTCACTCGGGCGAAGCACTGCTTGATGAGCCCGACGATAAGCTCATTGAACGCGCCCGGTTGCAACTGGGCCGCGTTCTGGGTCCATTGCCGCAAGCTGCCGAAACCATAGTGCGACGCTGGCCTCTGTCACTGCCACAGTACGCTGTTGGTCACCTCGACCGAATGGCGGAGCTGGAATCCGTGCTGAGCCGTATACTCGGTCTGCACCTTGTGGGGAGCGCCTATCATGGAGTGGGCTTGCCCGATCTCATCCATCAGGGTCGCGACCTGGCTCGATCGATCGTCAGAACGAACCGAGCTGAGCTGAAAGCTTTGTGACCAACCTTTTTCACCGGGACGGCATCAGGACGAATTGTCCGCAGAGTTCCTCGGGGTTAGAAGGGCGCGGTGGTTCGTTCGTACAGCGCTCAAGCCGGTATGTCCAAAAGATACACGAAGACTATCGATAGATAACAGGTAGTGACAATTTCAGAACTGTCACCGGCGTTGTGTGCTTAGGGCAGTTACCTGTTCGGGGAAAGCTGGCCGTCTCACTTCGTACGGGATCA
This sequence comes from uncultured Acidobacteriaceae bacterium, assembly GCA_963717225.1. Lineage (GTDB taxonomy): Bacteria > Acidobacteriota > Terriglobia > Terriglobales > Acidobacteriaceae > PALSA-350. Next base: position 69,220 of record CAVQWB010000034.1, read on the forward strand.
TGGAGGAGTCCAGTGTCACGCATCGCGAAGATCTCTCTTTTCGTTAGCTCATGCTGCATCGCGCTCTGTCTACAACTCTTCAACCCGGCACCCACCTACGGCCAGGGCATTATCACCGGCGCTTTGACCGGTTTCATCCAGGATTCGTCCGGAGCGGTGATTCCGAACGTTCCCATTGTGGCCGTAAATAACAGCACGAAAGCGGTCTTCAAAACGTCGACCGGTGGGGACGGAACCTTCACTCTGAGAGACCTTCCGATCGGAGACTACAACGTCGCCATCATGAGTCCTGCTGGATTCGGCCGAGCCACCGTGCAAAATGTGCGCGTGATCGCGGGCATCACCACATCGATCGGCAACCAAAAACTTCAGACCGGTTCCACCACGGAGACGGTGCAAGTGGCAGCCAGTTCTGCTTCCCTGCTGGACACGACGACCTCCGAGGGCTCGGCCACCATTGAAGCCAAGGCCCTTCAGGAACTCCCCGTTTATGGAGGGTTCGACACCACGGCCCTGCTCGTTCCGGGTATTGTCTCCACCCATTCCAACGGATTCGCGCAATCGAATGGCACCGATTACTCTTCTAACGGAATGCGGTCCCGATCCAACAATTCAGAGCTGGACGGACAGGCAAACGACGATCTCTTGATCACCGGCCCACAGATCTACTTCTCCAACCAGGACGCGCTGCAGGAAATCCAGGTCATCTCCAACAACTTCAGCGCCCAATACGGCCGCAACGCCGGCAGCATCGTCAACTACATCACAAAGACCGGGACTAATGAATTCCATGGATCGGGCTTCGAGTTTTACACCGGAACCTGGCTGTCGTCGCTTACCGCAGGTCAAAAAGGCCCGCAGTTTGGCTACTGCCCGCCGGGCGTTAGTCCGTCGACCGGCTGCACCAAGCCTGATGTTCCCGCTTTCACTGAAAATGCCTATGGCGGAACCCTGGGCGGCCCCATCCTCAAAGACAAACTTTTCTTCTTCGGCAGCACGTGGTGGGTGAGAACCTTTCAGGGAGCCACGCGTTACACCAGCGGAGGGACTTTATTCCCCGATGCCAATGGGCTCGCGGAACTGCAAAGCGCCTTTCCCAACAACCCAGGTATGCAGGAGTTGGTATACCAGGGCCCTTTTGCCTATAAGGCGGGGAATCCACAATCGTTCGGCCCGACCTCTCTCGTCAATGTCACCGACGGGAATATCACTGTCCCCATCGAAACTGCTCAGGTAGCGCGCAGTGTGGCGAATATCGACTTGGATCAGGAGCAGATGGGCCGCCTGGACTACCAGCCCACCAGCCAGGATCACTTCTATCTCCGCTATATCTATCAAGACACGCCGCTCATTGCCTATTTTGACGCCATGCTGGTTGCCGGTGAAAGTGTCAACGTACAAAGCACAACCCATTCGATAGGTGGCGACTGGACGCATACCTTCTCCCCACGATGGGTAGACCAGTTGCGTTATTCCTTCCAGCAGGCCCGGCTCGCGTTTGACGCCGGAGGTGTTCCGACCTGCACCATCAATGATCTGAATCCCTGCCCCTCCAACGTAAGCTTCGGCAGCTCCTTTCTGACGTTAGGCTATCCCGTAGGCTTTCCCGTCGGCCGCATTGCGAAGGTAACGCAGGTGCAGAACAATGCGAACTGGGTTGCGGGCCGCAACAACATCAGCTTCGGCGGAGAATTCGACTACCAGAACAACCCAAATATCAGCCTTCCCAATGGAGCCGGCGTCTTCAATTTCACTCCAGGAGCCTCTTCTTACCCGCTCCGCAATACGTCGAGCTCGAGCAGCACCTACAACGGCTACACAGCTCTTTTAGAAGGAGTGTCTTTTACTTCACTCACGGCGGGTAATCCTGTCACTCACTTCACCGCGCCCAATGTCTTTGTCTACTTCCAGGATGACCTCAAATTGACGCCGAATTTCACCGCCAACCTGGGCCTTCGCTATGAGTTTTTTGGTCAGCCCGCAAATTTTTTGCATAACGCTACTGTGGCCCAACAAACGGGCAGCAATCCGTTCTGGAACACGGCGTTGCCCCTCTCGGCAACAACGTTTCCCAAAATCAGTTCTTACTGGAACAATATCGAACCGCGTATCGGGTTCTCCTACAACCCGGAAGCAGATAAGGGACTGGTGGTGCGCGGCGGTTTTGCCGTCAACGCCGATCCGTGGTTCAACGAGATCTTCGAAACCACAGCCTCAGGTGGCCCATTCGTAAACTCAGGCACCTTCAGCTGTGATGGGCAAACGGTGACATGCCTGCCCAATGGCGGATTTACCTATGCGAATGTGCACGCACTGAACAATTCGCTGATCCCCGCAGGGGGTGATCCCCGCACCAGCCCTGAACAGGATGTGCCAACCAATTTCCGTACCGCTTTCGTCGAAACCTGGACCCTGGGCGTCCAGCACCAGGTTGGCCGGGAAAGTGCCGTAGAAATTCGTTACGTCGGCAACCACGTCGCTCACGAATTCCAAAGAATTAACTCCAATCCGCTGATCGGCAGTAGCTCGACGTGCGTTGACCCAACTCAATCTGGGTATCTTCGTGTTAACTGCGATTACTCCCTGCGCAGCACGGTCGCCAACACTGGCTTTTCGCAGTACAACGGACTGCAAACCTCCTTCACCACTCGATCGCTGCACAATTGGAGTGGTTCCTTCGCCTATACCTACAGCCGTACGATCGATAACGCAAGCGAGATAGACCCAACGTTCGCCGGAGGGACTACGATTGCCTATGCGCAAAACCCGCTGGATCTTTCCTATGGTGAGCGCGGTGTGAGTGGACAGTCTTACACCAACGACATAGGAACAAAGATCACCTACACTTTCCCCTTCTACAAGGAGCAGAGAGGAGTGCTGGGAAGAGCATTGGGTGGTTATCGCGTGAATGCCTTCTATACCTACAACACTGGTCAACCCTTTACTCCGTTCCAAAGCGCCTTCTCGCAGTCGCCCAACATCAATTCCGCCGATCCCAAGACCTATCTCAGCAATTGTGATTCAGCTTTCAACAGCTACTTCAACTCCGGTTACGATGTCTGCCGCCCTGTGCTGGCCAATCCTAAGGCTCCCATCGGATCCGTAGGCATCAATACCGGGAACGGCTATATGGATTATGCGATCGCCGGCAAGACCATCTCTCGCAACGATGTGCATTGGATCTACAACAATCAATACGAGGCGGCAGCGCTTAATAATCCCTATCCCGGCGTAGGGCGAAATACGCTTCGCGGCCAGAATTGGAGCTCACTAGACGCCAGCATCTATAAAGATGTCCGGCTGACCGAGCGGGTCACGATGCAGCTGCAGATAACCGCGTGGAACGCATTGAATCATGCCTATTACGCTACGCCAGATGCCTACCTGGACGACGTTCTCAAGTCCCCCGTTTCGGGTTTTCTGAATCACCATTACAGCGGGGGAGCCACCGCTACTTACGCTGCGAACGGCGCCATCGTGCCCGCCCCGGGAAACAGGAACATACAACTCGGGGGCGAGATCCGCTTCTAAGTTCAGCATCATCGTCAGCAGCTGCGGATTGTTCCTCAGTGCGTCTCCACACGCTGTTGGTGACCCCAACATACAGGACATGAGTCCGGCTGGCGACGATGTAGACGTAGTAGTGATGTTCCTTCACTCTCCGCCCTTCAACGGCTTGCGCGCAAAGTAATAAAGCGATCCCGCCAGCACTACAAACATCAGCACCGACACCCAGTCGTGGTGGAGAGGATTGGTCGCCGGAAACAACAGCACGTCCTGCCTTCCGGTTGCTGTTTCATAAAGCTTGAGCGCGACGCCGATCAGCCCCACGATGCCGCCTGCTGCGATCAGTCCACTGGCGTAGAGCGAGCCGGGGCTAACCTCACTCTCGCTTTCGGTCTTCTCGACCGCCCTATCGATCATCCACCGCACCACGCCGCCGGCAAAAATCGCCAGCGTGGTCGCGATCGAAAGATACGCACCGACTGCGAATGACAGAGAACGAATTCCCAAAATCTCCACCGCAATCACCAGAAACACGCCCAGCAACACCAGGCCCCAGGGCAGCTTGCGGCCCAGGATTCCGTTGACCACTGTGGCCATCAGCCGAGCCTGCGGCGCAGCAGCCTTTTCGCTGCCGATCCCCTGGATCCACTGCACCTCGATCTGTTGCGTCTGCGGATTGTAGAGATACTTGCCGTCTGCCAGCTCGGGAGAATTGAGCGCGTTCAGCAGAACATAACCATTGCCCGGACGGGTGTCGACGAGTTTGCCGGCGCTCATGACCCGGATCTGCGCCTGGTGGAAGTGCTGTTCCTCAACCTGCACCCCACTGTGAACACCGCTGATATCCCATGGCCTCGCATGGTTTGCCGGAACTCCGCCAGCCCCTGGTTCATCAACTGCAACGTCGCCCCAATGGCCAGCGTAGAGACGCAGGCGCCAATCACCAACGCGATCTGCTGCTTGCGCGGAGTCGCACCGATCAGAAATCCAGTCTTGAGATCCTGCGAGGTATCGCCCGCATTGGCGGCAGCGATGCACACCACGCCTCCAATGGTGATGGCCAGGGCGCCGAACGCGGGTGCCGTCCACCCTTTCACCAGAAAGATTGCCGACGTTGCCATAAGTGTGGCGATCGTCATTCCCGATACGGGATTGGAAGAGCTCCCAATCAACCCACAGATACGCGAGGAGACAGTTACGAAAAGAAATCCGAAGAACGCTACCAGCAATGCAGCTGCGAAATTGGCGAGCCCGCTCACCTGCGCGCCAGGTACGGGCTTGAAAGTCAGGAAGATCCACATCATCAAAACCAGAACCAGCGAACCGCCGACCACTACGCTGAAGGGAAGATCGTCATCAGTGCGCAGCGGTGCTCTTTTCACGCCGCCGCTGGCGCGCAGGTTTCCCACCGCTCCGCGCAGCGCGCTGAAGATTGTAGGCATGGTCTTGATCAGCGTGATCAGCCCGGATGCAGCCACCGCCCCGGCGCCCATCGGACGGATGTACGAAGCCCACAGATCGCTGGGAGACATCTGGGCAATTGGCTTGGTACCGGGGTAGATCGCCTGGGGAAAATGAGAACCGAAGAAGTAGATGGCGGGCATCAGGACCAGCCAGGAGAAGACGCCGCCGGCAAACAGCAATCCCGCAATTCTGGGACCAATGATGTAGCCCACACCCAGGTATTCAGGGGTGACGTCGGCCCGGATAGCGGAGCCTTTAAACCACTGCGGCTGGTAATCCGGTGTGCCTGGCCACGCACCGAACAAATTTTCGTTCTGGAAAAAGGTGTAGAGGCCACCTAAGCCGAGACCAAGAAAGACGCGCCCGGCGAAGGAGCCTCCGCGTTCGCCGGCCAACAAAACGTCGGCGCATGCGGTTCCTTCTGGGTAAGCGAGCCGGCCGTGTTCCTCAACGATCAACTGTCGCCGTAATGGAATCATGAAGAGTACTCCCAGCAGTCCACCCAGGAGCGCCAACAGGAAAATGCGCGAGTACTCGAGGTCGAAGCCAAGAAAAATCAGTGCCGGCAGGGTGAAGATCACTCCCGACGCGATCGACTGTCCCGAATTGCCAGTGGTTTGAACAATGTTGTTTTCGAGAATCGAGGCCCGCCCGAACGCCCGCAGCAGGCTGATCGAAAGAACAGCGATCGGGATGGACGCTCCTACGGTCAAGCCCGCGCGGAGTCCCACGTAGACGGTCACCGCGCCAAACAGCAATCCAAAAATACAGCCCAGTACCAGCGCGCGGGCTGTCAGTTCAGGGCGGTTTTCGGTAGGGGAGACGTAAGGCTGAAGATCTTCCTGCGTTTCTTGCACTCGGCGTGCCTCCGGATGGAAACACTCTAATCTATTGCCATGCGCAAGCTCCTCGCCTATGCCGCAATTTACTTTTTGTGGGGTGCGTCGTTTCTGGCCATTCGGCAGGTAGTGGCGGTGACCCCACCTTTTTTTGCCGCGTCTTTTCGCTTCCTGTGTGCGGGGGGAATTCTCTACGCATACAGCCGCTGGAAAGGGGTGCCGCAGCCGGATAGGCGGCAGCTGATAAGCACCGCCGTGCTTGGCCTGGTCATGTTTGCCGGCGACTACGGCTGCCTATTCTGGGCGGAGAAGGAGGTGCCTTCGGGCCTGGCGGCTGTGATTGCCGCGACCATTCCAGTCTGGGTCATGCTCGGCGAGTGGTTGTTTGCCGGCTCGCAACGGCCGACGGCGAAAGCCCTCGCCGGCATCGTTCTTGGCATCGGGGGAGTGATCCTGCTTATGCTTCCTGCGGGACTGCACAGCAACGGCTTTACCATATCGGCCCTGGTTCTGCTCTTTGGCTGTTTCCTCTGGGCGGGCGGAACCGTTGCCAGCCGCCACCTGCAGCTGCCCAGGCAACTCAGCATGAGCTCCGGGCTGCAAATGGCCTGGGGGGGCGGCTTTCTTCTCCTGCTTTCTGCCGCGACCGGGGAACTGGGCACCATACCGGGTCTTTCCCATCGTTGGACCTGGCAGCTTGCGTTCGCCATGGGCTATCTCATCGTATTTGCCTCGATTATCGCGTTTACTGCGTATGTCTGGCTCATCGCGCGGGATCCGACCACTCGCGTTGCCAGCTATGCCTATGTCAACCCATTGATAGCCCTGCTGCTGGGTTCGCTGCTGGCCCACGAGCGTCCCACACCGGTCCAGTATGCGGGAGCCGCGCTGGTGGTGGCCGGGGTCGCGTCCACAATCGCGGGAAGGCGTGTTGCACGGCGTGAACCTGTCGAGAAAGTGGCCTAAACCGGTGCGATAGCGATTTCACGATAGATGTAGCCGGTTGAAATGCTTCACGCGGGGCTTTTCACCAGGAAAAGCCCCACTTCTCTAATGCCGGATAGTGAACGGTATCGTGAAACCGCTCTAGCGTTCGGGCTTGACTTACCCGTATACTCTCCTCATCGGCGGCAGGGCAGCGGCTTAGCCTCGCCGGCCGGCTGTGAGGTGCGTCTTTTCTGGTCAGACTGTATCCCTGACTCCCGACGTCCCGCTGTCGCAAACTTCGGTTTGGCGTGCTGTTGTTCGTGTGCTTCGAAGTCCCGCAGACAGCCTTTCCTGTGCATTGTTCCCCTGTCCCTGCGCCCTCTGCGGCGGCTCTCTCCTGCGCTTTACCCGCGTCCCCATCTGCGATTTCTGCTGTGCGCAACTCCCTCCGCAACCAGGTATTCTTTGCGCTTGTTGCGGGGAAGATCTAGGCATCGCGAATTTCTCTCCGTTGCCCCGTGACGACTCTGATCCCCAGCTTTGCCAGCCCTGCCGCTTAGCCCCTCCCGCTTTCGTCAAAGCGGTTGCCTATGGCGGCTACCATGGTGAGCTTCGCTCGCTGGTCCATCTGCTTAAGTACGAGGGTATGCAGCCCATCGCCCGCCGGTTGGGTCTGCTCCTGGCGGACAGTCTGGAACCGTTTGTTGGGTCCGCAACGCCGATGCTGGTTATCCCCGTGCCGATGCATCCGGAAAAGCAGCGCCGGCGCGGCTTCAACCATGCTGAGCTACTGGCCCGCGCAGCCATCGCAGAGATGCGCCGCCGCCATCCCCAATGGGTGTTGCACCTGGAAACAGGTCTACTGAAACGGGTGCGCGTGACGGTGAGTCAGGCAGGCCTGACCACCCATCAGCGCCGGCAGAATCTGCGCGGCGCTTTTTTTGCGCCTCATCCTGCACGCCTGGCTGGACGGGACGTATTGCTGATTGACGATATTTACACCACGGGGGCCACGGCGCGCGCCTGCAGCCGGATGTTGATGAATGGCGGTGCTGCCTCGGTCCGGGTGGCGACCGTCGCCCGCGCTCAGCGCGAGGGCGTGGCTACGTGGGACACCGGTTTTCTGAGAACGGTAAGTTGAGACGGTAAACGGAGGATCAAGATGTCTTTGGGAAAAGCCATGATCCACGCACGCAAACCGAAAGCGAGCGCACAGGCCCGTGCGCTGGCTCACGAAGCATCTGAGCCGCATGAAGGATGGCCGGGGCAGCGGGTTTCTTCTGCCTACACCATGCAGAAGCCGGTGCTGGTGTTGAATGCCTCTTACGAGCCGATCAATATTTGTGGCGCTCGCCGGGCGCTGATTCTGGTTCTCAAAGGCGTGGCCAAGACCGAGGAAGAGCAAGGCGCCATTTTGCATGCTGCTTTGCTGTGCATTCCCATGCCTTCGGTCATCCGCCTGCTCGAATATCGGCGCATTCCGCACCAGACGCGCGCTCTCTCGCGCAAAAATATCCTGCTCCGCGACCGCAACAGCTGCCAATATTGCGGAGTGGTGCTGCCGGCGGGCGAACTTACGCTCGACCATGTAATGCCTCGTTCGCGTGGCGGCCTATCCACCTGGGAGAATCTGGTTGCCTGTTGCCACTCCTGCAATCGCAGAAAAGGAAATCATCTGCTCTGCGAACTGAGTGATCTTAAGTTACTGCGCGAGCCCCGTCCCTTCTCCTTGCACACCAGCCGGCACATCATGCGTATGATCGGCCACTCCGATCACAAGTGGCGGAAGTATTTGTATTACTAAGTTGCGAGCTACGTTCTGGGAAGTTCGTGATTCCGGACGCACGGCACCGGCTTCAGAGGCTGCGGAAAAACTCATGTTTTGTATCAGGGCACGACTTCAGTCGGGCCCATCAGGCCCGGCAAAGATCTGGGCTTTAGCCCCTGCGTGAGAACCGGGAAAATGAGCCGCGGATTTCATCCACCCCGAATCTGGTGGGAGCCCCCTGCTTCAGCAGGGGGGAGCTGGACTTCAGTCCAGCGGAAAAGCGGTTCATTCCGAAAGGACGGGCTTTAGCCCTGGATTTTCGAGGCCAGCGCTAAAGCGCATAATCTAGGTTCTCACGCAGACTCTAAAACCCCACGATGATTACATTGCGTTTGCGCCGGGGATAAATCCCCGGCGCTGGAGTTTCAGAGAGGGCGGATAGATCCAAATCTACGGAATGCACGACTTTAGAGCCTGCGGAAAAGAAATGCCTTTCTCCTGCCGCAAAACTGACCCGAATCCGCATATATAAAGGTATGTTCACCAATAACTTTGTGCGGTTGCAAATCATTTGCCGGCCACGTGCGCGGATGATGCATGAAACCCGGGCCGCCAGAACGGCTCAGTGGGCAAATTATCCCGGACAAGCTCTTGCCTGGATTCGGACTTACCACGCATACCACGCATATCACGCACCATTTCCGTCGGCCACTTACCACGCATACCACGCATATCACGCACCATTTCCGTCGGCCGCTTTTCACCACCCTGGAGGCGAAATACACGCATAACTTTAAGCGTCGCTTAAAACAAAGGACTTAGCCGCGCGTCGGTTGCAACCCAGGGGCTTCTAAGGAGGGTGTGTGAGAACTCTGCTCCGAGTCCCGAAGGGACGTCTGAACCTAGCCCAGGACGACAGTCCTGGGTAGATATAAGCAATCCGACCAGTCCCGCAAGGGACGGCTGAACGCAGGGGACGAGGTTTCAGCCGTCCCTTACGGGACTAGTCCAGCTTTTTCGGTTAACCCAGGACTCACGTCCTGGGCTAAGTTCAGATAAGTTCAGACGTCCCTGCGGGACTGAGCTTGGATTCTCCAGTTCTCACACACCCTCTAAAGCCCTCATCAACCCCGCCATGCACGGCACGGCTAAAACCGTGCCCTGATACAAAGCATCAGAGCCGTGACTCCAGAAAACTGCGCATTCCGCAGGTTTGGATCTATCCGCCCTCTCTGAAATGTAGAAACTCCAGCGCCGGGGATAAATCCCCGGCCTGCCCGTACCCTTCAAGGAAAGAAAGCAATTCGGGGGTAATTCATCGCGAAAACGTTTGAAAATTTTCTACCACCACACCAGCCTGGTCAGCAGCGGATAGTAGAGTGCCAACCGTAACGGCTGGCTTTCTCCGTAAACCTTGCGCATGACGGCGGCATAAGCTTCCAGCTGGTGCAAATACTTTTCCTTTTCACTTTCGAGAAAGGCATCCAGGCCGGATGCGCCATGCCGGGCTGTCTTGTAATCCACAATCCATAAATGTGTTTCTTCGCCGGAGCAGGGTGTTGCTCCGGCACGAAAGATGCGATCGCCGCGCAGGGTGCGTACGATTTCTGCTCCTTTCGAGCTGGTCCACCCGGACCAGGAGGTCTCGGTCTGCGCGCCCGCCCGTGCTCCCAGAATCCAGCGTCCTTTTGCATCCTGGAGGACGCCCTGCAGGGCCCGCACTACCTCTGCCGCTTGCGGTTCGGCCTCCGTCCGCGGTAAGCCGGCCGAGCGAAGCATCGCCAGGGCCCGGGGGCGCCAGCTGCGCAGCTCGTCGAGGAGAGCCGGTGAAACTCCTGCCGCGTCGACGCCTGGTAGCCTTGTCAGATCTTCGAGCAGCGCATGCACAACGGTGCCGAATGCACGAGCGGCCAGTGAGCCGCGGGGCCGTTCGACGACTTCCAGGATTTCTTCCTGGGTCTCTCGCGCGGCGGCGTATTCCGGCGGCTTCCAGTTCGCCGGCAGGCGGCGCAACTGTATCGTTGGCGACGCCGGAGGGAACGAAAACTCTGCTTGCTGAGGCGTCCGATCCGCGGCCGGCGCTTGTTCCTCACGCGCACGCTCAAAATCCGGTTTCAGAGCCGTCCACGCAATCCCGAGCAGGGTTCCACTCGAGCCTGGAGTTAATTCCTGATTGCTTCTTCGGACGGTTGCGGTGCCCAGCAGATGCAACTCCTTCCGGGCGCGGGTGGCGGCCACATAAAGCAGGCGCTTAGCCTCATCGTCTTCCCGCCGGCCCTGAAGTTCACCGATCCACGCATAGATGCCGCCCTGTTTTCCATTGCGGCCGATGGGCGCAACCACGAACTCGCGCTCCTCCTCCTCCGTCGGACCAAGCAGCCTGGTCTGTTCCAGCCAGCGAAGCAGCGGTTGTGTTTCCGTCCGGGTTGCGCGTCCCAGGCCAGGCACAATCACAACCTCAAAGCCAAGCCCCTTTGCTTTATGGATGGTCATCAGCTGCACCCCGCAGCGTTCGTTCGCAGCGGGATCGGGCTGAGCACAAAGTTCGGCGATCTGTTCTTCGAGTCCATCGGCGCCCGGGCCAAGCTGCTCGAGCATGGCAAAAAAGGCATGCACATTTGCATAGCCCGCGCGGTCTACGCATGCTCGTCCTCCCAGGGTTGCCCAGGTACGTTCCACCCATTGTGCCAGAGAGACCTGGCGATGCCTCCCGCGCAGCGCATCTTCCAGTACAGAAAGCACGCGCGCTACTCGGCCTTGTCCGTCCGTACTGAGTAAGGACGTCCGCTCGCGGAGCAGCGTCAGCATTGCCGGTTGGTTGTAGTCCTTCGTGTCGCTGCCGGCAAGTGAATGCAGGTCCTTCACGGTAAGACCGCACCATGGCGCACGAAGCACGCTGAGCCATGCGATGCGGTCCATCGGATGCAGCAGTGCACGGGTAAGCGCGGTAAGGTCCTTTACCTCCTGTCGTTCGCTCAACTGCTCAATCTCTACCGCGCGGAAGGGAATCTCTGCCTTGCGAAGTTTCCGCGCAATGAGCTCCAGGTGGTTGCGAGCCCGAACCAGGACAGCGATGCGAAACTCGCCGCGCTTGCGTTTCGCTGTCTCGACTGGCAGCCCCGTGTTCCTGGATGATGCTGACCACCTGCCTGGCTTCCGTGTCTTCGGCTGCCCGTCTTTCCTCTGGGCTGGGCCGGGAGACACTGAAGAATGGCCACACTTTGACACCCGGCTCGCCGCGTGGCGCTGGGCAACTTGCTTTCGACGGGGCGAAGGTGACATGGTATTCCTCCCCTGTCGCCGGATCCGAAGACCTGGACGAAGATTTCGTTCAGTCGATCCACCAATCCGGCATGGGAACGAAAATTGGTTTGCAACTGTAAAGGTGTCAAGTGTACGACCGCCGTGCCTTCTCCGAGCCCATACCTCTTGGTGCGTTCAAAAAGCTCTACTTCGGCCTGGCGAAACATATAGATCGATTGCATCGGATCGCCCACCAGGAAGCAGGTACCCCGGCCCGCGGATTCCCACCCGCTCGCGATCAGGGTGAGCAACTCGTACTGGCTGCGCGAGGTATCCTGAAACTCGTCCACCAGCAAATGAGGCCACCGGGCGGCAACCACATCGGCTAATTCGCTCAACTGGCCCTCGTCGTCGTGCAAGACCCGCCGCGCGGCCAGACCTAATTCGACAAAGTCGACGACCCCGCGCTCCGCGAAAACCAGGAGCAACTCCGCCGTCGCGTAACGCAGGATGACCAACATATGCTGTAACATCTGCGACTCTTCTTCGCTGTATTCCTGGGGCGGAAGCGCTTGCAACTCAGCCAGTATGGCAAGGAATTCTGGATGGGCGTCGAGACTCTCGATGAGAGACGTATAGCGTTCTTTGGCCGCTTTGCCGTGTTTGCCCGAAATAAATCCGATCTCGCGAGTGACGTTTTTCCGCCAGGTGCCCTCCTTTGTCAGCAAAAAATGACATAGGCAATTCCACTGCGAGTGGTTGGTCAAGTCCCGGATATCACTGACCTCCTGCAGCCCGATCAACCGGGAATCCGGATCGACGTTGCCGCACGCATGGCCCAGGACCTCCGTCAACTCCCGTGCAAGGCCAGGGTATCCGGCGAACAGGGTCTGTGCTTTTTGGATAGCCTGCTCGTGTGTCCGGCGCAGAGGTGCTTCGAGGGCTGCGCGGACAACGGGCCAATCGAGCGTCGCTTGGCCGAGAGGAAGTACGCGGCCCCATTGGTCCCGCTTATCCAACATCTCGGCAATCAATTTCTGGCAATCAGGAAGGCTGGTCCCGCGCAACTGTAACAGCGCATTCAGGGCGCTCGATAGCGGCTCCTCCCCACCCAGCCGGGCCAGTGTGCGCCGAGCCGCCAGGGTATAGAGGGGCTGCGGTTTGTCCGTTGGGGAAAGCGAGCCACCCAGGCGCGAAAGCAGAGGAGTCTCATGCGCGATCGCCAGGCAGACGGCATCGATGGTCTGGATATTAAGTCGCTCCGGCTGTTGCAGAAGATTCCATCCTCGCCGGGCATCATTCTCCAGGGCGCCGCGCGCCAGTTGGACATCGGGTTGTTCATCGCTTGACGCAGTCGTATCCCGGGCTCTCTGCAGCGCTGTTAAGCACTCTCTCCCGCATTTCGGCGGTGGCGGCGAGGGTGAAGGTGATGGCCAGGATCTGTTCCGGCTCGTCCACCTCCGCAAGCAATTTCAGCAGCCGGCGAGTCAGCAACTCCGTCTTGCCCGAGCCGGCGGGAGCCTGGACAAGAAAAGATTTGTTCGTCTCCAGCGTCTGCGCTCGGGCGCTTTGGTCGACTGGCTGCTGGGCCTGATCAGTCGTCACTCTCGTCCTCATCGCCGGTATTGACGGGGTCACTCTCGGCAATCCGGCAAAGTCCGGGCAGGTCGCAAAACTCGCAAGTCTTGGGATACTGCTTTGGGGTCAACCTGCGCTTCGCCGTTAAGGAACTGCTGCCCCAGATCGAGCAAGACGTTCTGCCAGCTTTGCAGCATGGCGGCGCCATAGGGCGGCCTGGTCAACTTAGCGTCGCCGGGCATCACGAGCCTGGCGTCTTCCACGCGGCCGATGAATTTGACTTTGTCTTCGCGGACCCTTCCCAGCAGCACGCCTTTCAAATGGTCGATCTGGCCGAACCCGGCGTACAGTGGCAGTTGCGGTTCATCTGGCCTGCGGACCGTCCCAGGAAACGTTATTCAGCAGGCCCGTTTTGTAGTCGATGATCACCCGCCCACCGTCGACTGCGTCAATACGATCCACCCGTACCTGGAGTTTGAGATCTCCCACGGTTGCGGCAAGCTTCTCTTCGCCGGCTTCGACGGTAAAGTCTGCCCGCTGGGCTTCGTAAGCCAACCACTCCTCGATGAGAGAAACAATCCGCTCTTCTTCCGCGTCGAGATATGCCTGGCTCCAGCTGTGCTCTGGCGTACGTTCCCGATATTTCTGTAATGCCGCTTTGACGTGTTGCTCCACAATGGCGTGCAGCCGGCCTTCTCTGCCAGCCTCGAGGAGGGCATCGCGAGTCTTCAACTCTGTCCACAGACTCTCCAGGATCTTGTGCACCACGGAGCCACGTTCGCGAGGTTCCAGTCCCCAGTCGGTAGCATCCATAGGCCTGGCGCCCAACCGCCGGGTGGCAAAGGATTGAAAAGGGCAAGCTGCCTGCCGGCGGAGTATTTCAGCGCCCCCAGCATCCTGCTCCTTGGGCCAGGGAAGAACGGCCGCTGGTTCCTCTTCAGGCTGCAAGGCAGGGAATTCCTGTTCCAGGGCCACCGACTCGTTGGCCCCGATCGATATCCGCAGAGCTTTGGCCTCCATCTTCTGTTTTCCGGAACTCACCAGGGTCGATGCGCGGCATACACCTTCCGCATTTTGCGATGCAAAACTGAACACACATTTCGCCGCGCTTTTCTCCAGGCGCGTGGTCACCTGCTGAGCAAGCTTCCAATCCGCAGTACTGTCGGCGTGCGGCATGTTGTGTGTGCGGTGCAGAGACCGGGTAAGGAAGGGGTGAGGCCGTGCCACCGCCGGCCAGTCGGCATCGTCGGCGCCAAGAAACCATAGTGCGTCGAAGGTGAGACCCGCTGCTTCCAAAGGTCCGAGGATTTGTACCGGCGCATCGTGCGACTCGGGGGCGAAGATGGTCTGCTTTGCCTGCCGCTCCAGTACTTCGAGAAACTCCGCATAACCGGCCAGGCGTCCATCGAACGAAAGCGCGGCCACGCTATCGAGCAATTGTGACCATCGGGCCTGCACCTGATAATCTTCGCTCTCGAGGACGTGTGCTCCAGGCCAGTGGACCGCATCGAGAATTTGATCAGCCACATGAACCCACTGGGCAAAATTCATTGCGCTGTTGTGGGCCAGTAACCGCCGCCCAGCCTGTAGCCTGCGGCGAAGCTTTTCCAGCGGATAAGCCGACTGCAGAAAGCTATCCAGATTCTGTTCCGGTTGTCTCATCGCTCGGCGTCGTAAGCTGACGTCGAACTCGGCGATGGCGAGCAGTTCGTCCTGCTGTTCGCCAATGAAGCCCGAGAGCAGCAACCAGCTGACCTGGGCCTGCGCAAGCGCTTCATTCATCCAGCGCAACAGCAGCAGGGCACTACGTGCCATAGGCACGTCGGCGAGCGGAACCCCAAGAGAGAATTCGTAGGGAAGTGGCAAGTCGCGCACCCCAACCGCAACCGCCTCGGGTGCAAGTATCTGGCGAAAGGCTCGCTCGATCTCCGGGCGCTCGCTCGAAACTCCAGGCACTACAACCGCAATGCGGGATGTTTGCCCCGCGGCGGCGGCAGCGGCAAGCTCGCGCCGCACCCAGAGAGCGCAGGTAGCGATCTCATCTCGTTTGTCAACGGCCTCGACCAGCAAGTTCGTCTGCGTCTGCGAGATTTCGGCAGGTTCCACCAGCGCGATGTCGTGACCTTGCTCCCGAAGAGCGTCGATCAAGTCCTGCTGCGCCGGTGTGATGCGATCGAAGCCGGTCAGCATCAACCGAAAGTTCGCCTCCGCCTGGCCGGCGAGCACCGCCTCCCGCAACACCAACGGCAGCTTGCCGCGGCTCAGCCAATCCTCATGCCGGCATTTGTGTTCAAAACCGCGAGCCCATTTGCGAAAACTCTCCACATCCGGGCCACCGGGTTTTTCTCCGCTCAAAAAATCGAGAGCGCCGTAGGCACACAGCAGGGCATACGCCTGCTGTGCAAGTTCGGCGACCCCGGGTACAGAGATCAGCCGCAGCCCCTCGATGCTTGGTCTCACTAACTCCACCCAGACCTGTTGCTCCTGCAGGGTGGTGAGCAAGAGTCGTGTCTCGCTGCCGGACCGCAGGCGCTTCTGCCACAACCGGTTCAACCAACTCTCCCAATCCAGGATGTCCGGTGATTGCCAGGTTTCCAAGCCCTGTTGGCGTTGTGCCTCGCCGTGAAGCCGCCGCAACGCACGTGCAGCCCGTGCGCTGGAGGCAATCACCGTATCGCCAACCTCAATTGCTGCGGCGATTGCCGGGGGAAGTTGCATCCTTGTTTTATACCGCAAAGGACAGCTTCTGCGCCTGGCCTGCCAACGCGTGTACACTCACTGCATGCGGCGGATTGCGGCGTTCGTATTGCTGTGCGTTTTTGGGGCATTGTTGCCATCAGCGACAATGATGGCGCTCGCCGCGCCACAGCAATTGGTGCCTATCTGCTGCCGCGCTCACGGCGCGCATGCCTGCGTTATGGGATCAGTCGCCAGTGCAACTTCCGACCCCGCTCCCGCGCTGCGCCAGCCAGGTTGCCCGTTTGGCCAGAGCCTTCACGCGGTCACTAACGTTTCGATTAGCGCCGTTTTAACCTGGCGCACCCGCTTCGACCTTGTCGTAACCAGCCTCGACCGGCAGCTGATTGCCGATGCAATCGCCTCCCGCGTGTTGCGCCGCTTCGCTCCCCGCGGACCGCCTTCATCCCTCTCCGTTTAGATCAAGGCAGCAGTCGCTTTCAAACTTGTCCCCGTCATGATGGGGACAAGGGTTCCTGTCGAAGATAGGTCCCGCTGGGTGTGTTGGTGAACGTGCTCGCCCGCGCCCGCGGATCATCCAGATAGGCATCGCCAGGACGAACGCTTCACAACGCTGTTTTTCGTCACGCTCGTGACGGGGAGGTCGATGTGTTTATGCGCAAGGTGGCAGGGTCTTTCCCGCTCGCACTCCTGTATGTATTTCTTTTCCCCATATCGTATGCACACGCCACAGTTTTTGGCGAAGTCCAGGGTATAGTTCATGATCCGCAACAT
This sequence comes from uncultured Acidobacteriaceae bacterium, assembly GCA_963717225.1. GTDB lineage: Bacteria > Acidobacteriota > Terriglobia > Terriglobales > Acidobacteriaceae > PALSA-350. The sequence continues at coordinate 86,017 of CAVQWB010000034.1, forward strand.
CGGCCTATCAACGGCGCTACCGTGGTCCTGAAGAGTTCTACGTCGGCCCTGAGCCAATCGATGACGACAGACCAGGAGGGGGCGTTCCGCTTTCAGACCGTACCGTTCGGCGATTATGTCATTACGGTTTCCCAACCCGGCTTCGCCTCGCTAACCCAACCGGTCGCGCTCGCGTCGGGCACATCGCCTATCCTGCACTTCGAGCTGCCTATAGAGACGGTTAAAGAATCAATCTCGATCGTCGGCCAAGCGAGTGGCGTGAACATCGACTCCGTGACGCCCACGACGACAGTGAACCGCGAGGACATCGAGCGGACACCCGGAGCGGACCGCAGTTACGGAATGGAGATGATCACCGACTATGTTCCCGGCTCTTATATGACTCATGACATGCTTCACATGCGCGGCGGGCACCAGGTGAGTTGGCTGATTGATGGCATCGAAATCCCCAATACAAATATTGCCAGCAACCTCGGCCCTCAGATCGATCCTAAGGACATCGATTACCTGGAAGTCCAGCGCGGTAGCTACAACGCGGACGTCGGCGATCGCACGTACGGCGTCTTCAACGTTTCGCCTCGCACCGGCTTCGAACGAAACCGCCAGGCGGAACTGGTGCTCAGCGCGGGTAACTTCTGGCAGACGAACGCTCAGTTGAACTTTGGCGACCATTCAGAGAAGTTTGCCTACTACGCCAGCGTTAACGGCAATCGCACCGACTATGGCCTGGCCCCGCCGGTTGGGCAGATCTTCCATGACGCGGCCAACGGTTACGGTGGATTCGTATCTCTCATCGACAACCGGACACCGCATGATCAACTCCGTCTCATTAGCCAGCTCCGCACCGATTACTTTCAGATTCCTTACGATCCGGATCCCGACAGCTATGGAAACCAGTTGATTCCCTCGTACGATCTTCGCGATGGCCAACATGAGACGGACGGTATGGTCGCCTTTACCTGGGCGCATACCTTCAATGCTTCAACCCTGCTCGAGGTTTCGCCCTTTTACCACTACAACAAAGCCGACTACGAATCCAAGCCAAACGACTTTCCCGTTGCCACAACTTCGGATCGCGCCTCCAATTACGGTGGTGTCCAGGCAAACATCACGACGAATATTGCCAGGAATACCATCCAGGGCGGCTTCTATAGCTGGGGTCAACATGATAGTTACGTTTTTGGCTCGATTTTTAACGATGCCAGCTATACCAATTTCAGCATTCCCGATTCCGCAACGGGGGGTCTCATTGAGGAATACATATCAGACAACTTCAAGGCCACTCCTTGGCTTACGGTCATCGGCGGCCTGCGCCAGGCGAACTTTATTTCCAGCTTCACCGAAAATGAGGTTGATCCCCGCGTAGGCATCGCGGTAGAGATCCCCAAGCTGCACTGGGTGTTTCGCGGATTCTATGGACGCTTTTACCAGCCCCCGCCGCTCTTGACCGCATCGGGACCCGTAGTGGATTATGCCAATGCAAACGACACCAGCTTCGTTCCTCTGCATGGCGAGCGGGATGAGGAGTACCAGTTTGGCGTGCAGATCCCTTTTAAGGGCTGGCTCCTGGATGCGGATACCTTTCAGAATCGAGTCAACAACTTTCTTGACCACTCAAATATAGGAGCCTCGAGCATTTATTATCCCGTCACTGTGGACGGGGCATTGGTCCAGGCCTGGGAACTGACCCTGCATTCGCCGCGCATCTGGCGCTTCGGCCAAGCTCATCTTGCGTATTCCAACCAGATCGCGCAGCAGCGGGGAAACATCACAGGCGGCCTCATCTGCATTCCGATTGGATCGCCCGCATGCGACGCGGGTTTCGACTACACGCCGGTGGACCACGATCAGCGCAACACGCTCAACCTCGGCTTCAACGCCACGCTGCCGTGGCATGTGGAGGGCTCGACCAACGTCTACTACGGCTCTGGCTTTAGCAACGGGTATCCTGGTCCGCCGTCGCCCTACTCCGGGGACTACCTTCCCGGGCACACGACGTTCGACCTGTCTCTGCGAAAGAAATTCAGCGACAACCTCTCTGTATCGGCGACCGCACTGAATGTTGCCAACCGGAGGCTGCTCCTCGACAACAGTCTCACCTTCGGCGGTTTTCACTACAACGATCCGCGCCAGATCTATGGAGAGGTGCGCTACCGATTCCACTTTTGATGACCCAACTCGCTGCGTCGGAAACAAACCGAAGGGGGCCCCAGCCTGCCCCGGCATGCCGTGGGGTCTCGCTTTTGAGACCTGGGATCCGTGCAACCAATCTCGACCGGAAACCCCACTCTCCCCTTTATCTTTAGGAACGCAGCCGACCTGTCCGGCCTGCCTTGGAGGGATCTGCATTTCCGCGGACCTCTCCTGGGGAATGTTTTCGACAGATCCAAGCCGGAGTAGTGAGCCCCCCGGTTTCCAATCTCAATACCCCAGGCTCTAGGATAGAAAAAGAGAGGGAACATGCGGCAATTTGTTCGTGGAGTAAGTCGCTCCATGATCTTGTTCATATTCGGAGCGAGCCTGCTGATCGGCTGTCGTGACGGCAACCAGTCGGACGAGAAGCAGCCCACCGCGGTCAGCGACACCGCGACCTACCAGCTGAGAGGAATTGTGGTTTCTTCCGATTCCGCAAAAGGCGTAGTCACCATCGACACCGAAGCCATCCCCGGCCTCATGGGGGCAATGACCATGCCCTACAAACTCGCCCAGCCGGGCATAGCCACGGAGCTCCACCCGGGAGACCACGTAACCGCGATGCTGCGGATCTCATCTTCCGCAAGTGTGTTGGATCAGATCGATGTAACCGAACAGGCCAAACCGGACTACAAGCCAGAGAAGCTCTATAACGTTCCCACACCGGGGCAGACAGTGCCCAATTTCAAGTTTCTCAACCAAGGCGGCAAGACGATCGCGATCGAGCAATTTCGCGGCAAAGTATTGTTGGTCACCTTTATTTACACGCGCTGTCCGCTCCCCGATTACTGCATTCGCATGAGCCGCAACTTCGCCACCATCCAACACGAGCTCTCCGCCAACCCGGAACTTTACAATAAGACCCATCTGCTCAGCGTCAGCTTTGATCCTGTGCACGACACTCCTAAAGTGCTGCGCAGCTACGGCAACTCTTACACCGGCGAACACGGCGATAAGGCGTTTTCTCATTGGGATTTCGCCGCGCCTTCCTCTTCAGAATTGGACGCGGTGGACCAATTCTTTGACGTGGGTGTGAGCCCCGGCAGCAACAGTACCCTCACCCACACACTTTCCACGGCCATCATCACGCCCAGCGGCAAGATCTTTCGTTGGTATCCGAGCAATGAGTGGAGCCCCTCCGCTGTCGTTGATGATATAAAGCAGGCCGCTGGCGAATAGCCATTGCGTTGACTACCACGCCAGTATTGAGCATTTTTGCTTTTGTTGTGTATAAAGCAGGAAATCCTTACGCGGGTTTTCCTCAATAAAGGCCGCCCTTCGCTAAACTAACCTGTGCAGAATAGAAGTGGGAATGCTCTGGAAGGAAGCTATGATTCTCGTGCTCATGGGGGTAACCGGGTCTGGCAAGACCACAATTGGCAAACTGCTGGCTGCGGAAACGGGCTGGCGGTTTGCCGACGCCGACGACTTCCACTCCGAAGCCAACAAGGCAAAGATGCACGCCAGCATCCCGCTGACCGATGAGGATCGCAAGCCCTGGCTGGCTACCTTGCACAATCTACTGCTGGGTTGGTATGAAGCGGGAATCAGCGGCATTCTTGGCTGCTCTGCATTGAAGCAGAGCTATCGGGATGAGCTTACCCCGCAAATTCCGTCGGTCAACATTCGCTTCATCCTGCTCGACGTTTCGCGCCAGGAGCTCGAGGAGCGTCTCAAGGAACGTAAGAACCATTACATGAGTCCACAACTCTTGCAGAGTCAACTCGACACCCTCGAACTGACCCCCGATCTCATGCGGGTCTGTGCGGAAGGGCCGCCGGAGAAGATCGTCCAGGAAATCCTGGATGAGCTTCTGACCGTGGAAGGTAAGGTCGACGTATAAGGAATCCGCCCCGCTCCTTATCCGCGGAGGTAAAATCAAGGCTGTGAACACCGTTCTTTCAATTGAAGCAGAATTGCCCCGCAGCTTGGTCCTCGATCCTCCCCTGACCGATGCTGAGTTCGAAGCCCTCTGCGCCGCCAACGAACTCATCTATTTTGAGCGCACGAGAGAAGGGGAAATTCTAATGCACTCACCGGCCGGAGGATTTACCAGCAGTGGAAATGCTGAAATTGTTGGGCAGCTCCGCTCGTGGTGGAAGACCCATCGGCGAGGCATGCTGTTCGATTCGAGCGGCGGGTTCTTCCTTCCCGACGGTTCCATGCTCAATCCTGATGCCTCATACGTCCTGCCGCAAAGACTAAGAGGTCTGACGAAGGATGATCTAACAGGCTTTCCCCGGCTCTGCCCAGACTTTGTTGTCGAGTTGCTCTCCGTATCGGATAGCATGTCCAAGGCCCAGCAAAAGATGGAGCGTTGGATTGAAAACGGGGCCACTCTCGGCTGGCTGATCGATCCTTACAAGAAGAAGGTCTACGTCTATGAGCCTGGCGCGGAAGCTGCCGCCATATCTGGCAATGCCGTCGACGGAAAGGGTCCCGTCGAGGGTTTCACCCTCGACCTCGACGAGCTTTGGCGGTGCTATGAGATTTGAGCTTTTCGGAGGCGTCCGCCCCTAATGGCGAAAGTCACAGTTCTCTTCGGTGTTCTTCTCATACTTCTGGGTGGGGCGAGCTTTCTTCTCACCGGCCACAAATTTCCCACCTCGCTCATTCCGGTAGCCTTCGGAATTCTGCTGATTACCTTCGGCCGCATGGCCGAAACCCCGGTTCCAGGCCGTCGTATGTTGTTCATGCATATTGCCGTAACGATTGGGTTGCTGGGCTTCCTCGCCACCGCTCCGGCCCTGGTTCAGGTGGTGGAACTCGTCAAAGGCAAGCCGTTCCCCTACCCGGCGGCTATTGAAGAAAAAGCAGCGATGTCGGCCCTCATGCTCATCTATGTACTACTCTGTGTGCGTTCGTTCATTGCTGCGCGCCGCACCAGGGTCTAGGGGTCTAGGGGGCCTTTCCACCGTGAGTTTGCGATCCAGCGCCGGGGCCGGTACGTCTTTGCGGGCCGAGCGGTCGACCCGGACTGCGACCGGTGCGACAGGCGACGAGGTTAAGAAAAAAAGGCCGCCCTTGCGTAAGGTGCTGCCCGAGATCTGGACACTCATCAAGCCGCGCAGATGGCTGCTGGCGTTTGGCTTCGTGTTGATGGTCATCAATCGCGTTTCCGGGCTGGTGCTACCCGCGTCGACCAAGTTCCTGGTCGACGGCGTCCTGGTCAAAAAGCAAGCCGGCAAACTGCCCTGGATCGTCGGCGCGGTTCTTCTGGCGACAACCATACAGGCCATCACCTCATTTTCTCTGACCCAGCTACTCTCCAAAGCCGCCCAGAGGCTCATTGCAGATCTGCGTATGCAGGTGCAGCAGCACATCGGCCGTCTTTCCGTCAGCTTCTACGACGCCACCCGCACCGGCGTCCTGGTGTCGCGCATCATGACGGACGTGGAAGGCGTACGCAACCTCATCGGCACCGGCCTGGTCGACTTTGTCGGGGGACTGTTGACCGCCGTCCTCGCCTTCTTCATCCTGATGCGCATCAGCGCCAGCATCACCCTCATCTCCTTTGCTTTCGTGCTGACCTTCGTCTTGATTCTGCGTAAAGCATTCGGTGTGATCCGTCCCATCTTCCGCGAGCGCGGCCGCATCAACGCAGAGGTCACCGGCCGGTTGACCGAATCGCTGGGCGGCGTGCGTGTGGTCAAGGGGTACCATGCGGAAGAGCGCGAAGCCGGAGTGTTCGCCACCGGCGTGGAACGGCTTTATCAAAACGTCGTGCGCTCCCTCACTGCCACCTCGCTGCTTTCGCTGGCCGCGACCGCCATTCTGGGCATCGTCGGCGCCACCGTCATGTGGCTCGGCGCCCGCCAGGAGATGGCTCACAAGATCACTCTCGGCGACTACTTCACCTACACCATGTTCCTGGCTTTCATGGTCGCGCCCGTCTTCCAGGTAGTGAACGTCGGCACCCAGCTGACTGAGGCTATCGCCGGCCTCGACCGCACCAGCGAGATCCTTGCGGAAAGAGAAGAAGACGCCGAGCCTGACCGTACCGTGACCCTGGGACCCATTGACGGCGACGTAAAATTTGAGGACGTACACTTTGCCTACGAAGCCGACAAGCCAGTTCTCCATGGCATTTCGTTCCATGCGCGTCCAGGCACAGTCACTGCGTTAGTGGGCTCTTCGGGATCGGGCAAATCCACCATTATCAGCCTGGTCTGCGCCTTTCATAAGCCCACCTCCGGCCAGGTGCTGGTCGACGGCACCGACCTTTCGACCGTGCGCCTCAACAGCTATCGCAGCCAGCTGGGTGTGGTCCTGCAGGAATCCTTTCTCTTCGATGGCTCGATCCGCGACAATGTAGTCTTCTCTCGCCCCAACGCCACCGAAGAGCAGTTTCTCAATGCCTGCACCATTGCCCGCGTTGACGAATTCGCTACTCGCTTTCCCGAAGGCTATGACACCATCGTTGGCGAGCGGGGCGTGAAGCTATCTGGCGGTCAACGCCAGCGCCTCTCCATTGCCCGGGCAATTCTGGCCGACCCGCGCATTCTGATCCTGGATGAAGCTACGTCTTCGCTCGACTCTGAATCGGAAGCGATGATTCAGAATGGTCTCAGTTACCTTATGCAGGGGCGTACCACTTTCGTGATTGCCCACCGCCTGTCCACTATCCGCAGGGCCGATCAGATCCTGGTGGTAGAGGGTGGGCTCATTCTGGAACGCGGCACGCACACCAGCCTCTACGCTCTCGAAGGCCGCTATCACGACCTATACACCCGGCAGCATGGCCTCGAGGCCAATCGCTTCCTTGCTCCGGGCGAAGGTGAAAAGCTCTTTGAAGAGTTGAAATAAATCTTAGCCGTCTACAAGTGCCGCAAGTCTCTTCGGTGCAATTTGTAGATAGCTTCCACGAATCAATTCTTTGACCTCAGTCCAATTCAGCGTCGCACGATCCATGCGGAGACCAATCCATCCTCTCGACCCGATGTATGCCGGTAGATAAAACCGGCCGGGACCCGATTCGACGAGGAAATGGTTCTCACCGGGCAGGACCTTACAGCACACGCTGATGATGTTGTCATCATGATGGTTGTTGAGGTAATAAGCGAAGGTCTTCTTGCCAACCAAAAAGGCTGCGTGCGATCCCTTGTCTTCCCGGTTTGTCTCTGGCAGCGCCAGGCAAATCTTCGTCAGCGCGTCCAGGCGGCCTTGCCGGCTTTGTTTGTCTATCATAAAAATCCAAACAAAATAGTAAGGCTACCGCTCTAAATACGCTCGCGATTATTCGCACTGGCCCGGGAGAGCTGGCAACCAGAGGAAGGCCGAGTGTCTTAAAAACGGCCATCAGCATCAAACCGAAACAAACGGCAGCGGGGGCATCGGTTCGCACTCCAATTCAATCTAATCGGGAAATGCTGCAATCGTGGTAAGCATAGAGCGTCACAGAAATGTTCGAAGAAAGGTATTTCTAATGGGAAAAGCACTTGGCATCACACTGGAAGAAGCGCGTCACATCATCGCCGCGGCCATCAAGAAAGCGAACGAGATCAAGGTGATGATGAACATCGCCGTAGTCGATGAGGGCGCCAATCTGGTGGCATTCGAGCGTATGGATGGAGCCTGGATTGGCAGCATCGACATTGCTCAAAAGAAAGCCTTTACCGCGCGCGCCTTCGATCTCGACACCAAGTCGCTGGGTGAGAACTCCCAGTCCGGCCAGCAATTCTTTGGTATCCACGCCTCGAACAACGGCAAGATCATGATTTTCGCCGGCGGAATTCCAATTAAGCGAGGAGGACAGGTGGTCGGCGCCATAGGTGTCAGCGGAGGCTCAGGCAAGGATGACCACACCGTGGCTGAAGCCGGCGTAGCGGCGGCCAAGCCCTGACGGCCGCAAATATCGTATGATCTGGTAATTGGATCCCCGAAACTTGGTTGCTCATCTCCGTTGGTACCGCTGCGTCCCGATCCTCTCGGTGTGGCTTTTGTTCCTGCCGTTCCTGTCCGGGCAGGCGCAGCAGGGCACCATCTCCGGCACCATTGTGGATGCCCGAAACCAACCGGTGGCGGGGGCTCGGATTCTTGGCGATGCAGGTCAATTACTGGGCACTACGGCCGCTGACGGGAGCTTCACCGTGCCCGCAGGATCGGGCCGGGTGCAGATCGCTGCTCCCCACTTTGAGCCAACATCAGTCAACCTGGAAGGGCCTTCTCCGGTTCAAGTTCTTCTCGAGCATCCCCTCGAAAGCGTTACCGTAACTGCCTACCGGTCGCCTCTCGCATCGGGTGATAGTCCTGCCAGCACGCGCATTCTCACCGCCCAGCATTTGCGAGAGGCGGCTGGAATTTCGCTCGACGACAAGCTGCGCCAAGTGCCCGGTTTTGAATTATTCCGCCGTACCAGTTCCCTGGTCGCCAACCCCACCACCGAGGGCGTTTCCCTGCGTGGGTTAGGATCGACTGCGGCCAGCCGCTCGCTCGTGGTATTTGATGAAATTCCCATCGACGACGCCTTTGGAGGCTGGATTCACTGGGAGGAATTGCCTCCGCCAGTCATTCATTCTGTCGAGTTAGTACGCGGGGGCGCTTCCGATTTGTATGGATCGAGCGCCATCGGCGGCGTCATCAGCATCATCCCGGTCCGGCCGGCTGCGAACCGGTTTCAGCTCTCCACCAGCTACGGCTCCGAGGCCACTACGGATAACTCACTGCTCGGATCCTTGAAACTAGGCAAATGGTCGGGCCTGGTGAGCTCGCAAATTATTGGCACGGACGGCTACATCCTGATTGCTCCTAGCGTCCGAGGGCCCATCGATCAGCCGTACAACGTACATGCCCAGAATGGGTTGGCGGAGTTCGATCACGGGTTGAGCCACGCCGGACGGATTTTTCTGCGCGGCAGCGTCCTGAACGAGGATCGCCACAATGGCACTCCGATCCAGATCAACAGCACCCGTCTCTGGCGCTACGCTGGGGGAGCAGACTGGAGCAATCTGGTGGTCCGCCTCTATGGCGACAATGAGCATTATTCGCAGACCTTCTCCACCATCGCTGCTTCTCGCACCTCAGAGACGTTGACCCGCATCGGAAAAGACCCGGCCGACGAGCTGGGAGCAGCCGGACACTGGCATCAGCCCGTTGGTACGCATCTGCTTCTGCTGGCCGGCGCCGATATTCATGACGTGCGCGCCGCCGACTACGAAACGATGTTTCCTGCATCCAAGGGCTACCTCAACACCACCGCCCGGCAGCGTCAGAGCGGCCTGTATGGCGAGGTACTCTTTACCCCGCCGGCATGGACCCTCAGTGCTTCGGGCAGGGTGGATCACTTCTCCAACTTCGATGCCAGCCAGTACAAAACCGCGACCGCCCCGCTCACCTTGCCTCAGTTGAATGAGACCGTGTTCGATCCCCGCGTCGGTATAACACGACGCCTCACAACCATACTGGCTGTCAGTGCGTCGGCGTTTCGCGCCTACCGCGCGCCGACGGAGAATGAGCTTTATCGTACCGGGCAGGTCGGATCGCAGACCACTCAGCCCAATCCAACCTTGCGTTCCGAACGCGCCACCGGGTGGGAGGCAGGGGTTCACGCTGATCTACCGTCGATTGGGTCCACCGTCCGGGTGAGCTATTTCTGGACCCAGATTAACCGGCCGATTACGGCCCTTACCTTGAGCACCACCCCAACTAGCTCCCTGCTGAAGCGCGAAAACCTGGGCCAGATCGAGAGCCGTGGCGTGTCGGTCGATTTTGCGTCCCGGCCGGCGAGTTGGGTGAGCCTCGAAGGGGGCTACCAATATGCGGATGCTACGGTCACCAGCAACGCCCAACAACCGAACCTGGTCGGCAACTGGATTCCGCAGGTGGCCCGTAATATGGCCACCACCCAGCTGGCCTTTTCTCATCGGCGCCTGGGCTTGCTCAGCCTGCAGGGACGTATCAGCGGACGCCAATACGACGACGATGCCAATCAATTTCTCCTGCACAGCTACTTCCGTTTTGGGGCTTATGCCTCCCATGATTTTGGTCACCACCTGGTAGCTTTCGCAGCCGGCGACAATCTCTTCGATCGCTCGATCGAAGCAGGCAAGACTCCCACCCTCACCTTGGCATCTCCACGTGTCGCCCGCTTCGGGCTGCGGATCAACTTCGGCGACTAAAGTGGTTTAACAATTGGTGTAGACCGAACCAACGGACTCAGTCCCGTAAGGACGGCTGGAATTAGCCCAGGACGTGAGTCCTGGGTTAACCGAAAAAGCTGGACTAGTCCCGCCAGGGACGGCTGAAACCTAGTCCCTGTGTTCAGCCGTCCCTTACGGGACTGGTCGGATTGCTTATATCTACCCAGGACTGTCGTCCTGGGCTAAGTTAGACGTCCCTTTTAGAGCAGAGTTCTGTTTAGCCCAACCCCGCCCGTTCGTCCACACCTGCGGTCTTGCCTTACCTGGTGTGCCACTTGAGCAGCGGAAACACGCTGCTGTAATTGTCCGTCCACAGCCGTACATCCGCCTGTAATGGCGTTGGGAAAGAGTTGTTGACAATCTCCGGTTGATTCAAAAACGTTTCGCTCGCCGTCACCAGAATCCAATCCGCGTAATACAAACCGTTCTGTTCGTCAGCGTGGGAGTGCACTGACAAGGCACGAAGTCCGGCGTTGCGGGCGATTGCGGCAACCACCGGTTCCAGGTCGATATATTGGTTGGACACGTGGAATGCAATCACTCCATCCGGCTGCAAATGCCGGCGATAAAGCGCCAGTGCCTCCCGGGTCAACAGATGCACCGGAATGGCATCCCCGGAGAAGGCATCCACCACGATCACATTGAAGTGCTGTGGAGCCTCGGAGGCTAAAGACAACCGGGCATCACCAATGACTACGTCGGTCTGTGCGCGACTATCGTGGAGAAACGTGAACCAATGCCTCGCCAACCGCTCCACCAGCGGGTTGATCTCATAAAATCGCATCATGTCGCCGGCGTTGCCGTAGGCTGCGACCGTACCCGTCCCTAGTCCAACCACGCCTACCCGCTTTGGGCCTGCGCCACAGCACAGCCGCATCGCCAGGCCAAGGCCGGAGTCAGGAGCGTAGTAAGTCAATGGCTGCCCTAGAAACTGGGGAGCGAACCACTCCGCGCCATGCTCGATGGTTCCGTTCAAGAGCATGGCGATCGGTATCGGACTGCGGCGGCAAATGCGATTCCCTGACCCGCAGGGTTCCATAAAAGTTGCGCATCAGGGCCACAGCGTCGTCGTCGTATTGCCTTACCTGGGTGCTCAAGACCACCACCGCAGCGGTCGCTCCAACCATCCAGAGCATGCGTAAACCCCAACCGTCGTGCCACGTTGCCGCCAGGGCGATCAAGGCAACCGCCACCAGCGTGCAGGCAAGGTCATAGTTCGCCCGCAACACCAGGGGGGCGATCACCCCTACCAGCAATGTTCCCGCGGCACTCCCCGCCGCCGCGACCAGGTAAAACCTGGTCATCGCTGACGCAACCGGGCGCCGTAGGTAGAGCTCCCCGTGGAGAAAAAAGCAGACCACAAATAGCCCAATCAGGAACAGCGGCACACTTACGGCGATTGGCAGCTGGGTCCGAATATCCCGCAGCGCGTAAGCCATGGATGCGACCGTAATCAGCACCCAACGGAGCATAAATTGGCGTACCGGGCCCCATGCCCTCTGAAAAGCCAGGATGAACGTCAGCAGATACAGCGCCAGAGGCGGCAGCCACAAGAGGGGAATGGCGGCAATGTTTGCGCTCATGTGGCTGGTCACTGCGGTCAGCATCATCCCGCCGCCCAGGGCCAGCAAAAACCAAAATGGCTCCGGATGGCCAAGCAAGACGGCCTGTTCCGGCGTGGCGGAAACTATGCGTTTGCGGCCCTGCCAAGCCAGGGCGCCGCAGATCACCGCAAAGAGCAGGAACCCTCTGCTCCACCACGCCGTCTGCTGGTTCATGGTCTCGCCCGGTTCGATTAGCAGCGGATAGCTGGTAAGAGCCAGCAGGGAAGCCAGGTTTGAGAGGGCGAAGAGCCGATACGCCGAACGGCCGTCAAAGCTGCCGGCAAACCAGGCAGTGAGAAGGGGCGTGGTGGCAGAGAGCGCGAGATAGGGTAAACCGATCACAGCAGTCAGTACCCGGAAGACGGTCAGGGCGGGATGGTAGCTGACCGCCGTAGGACTGGGTCGGACGTGAATGCCCAGCGTCAGCAGCGCCGCTGTCAGCAACAAAATGTGGATCACCGCCTGTTTCGCCGGGTTGAAGAATGACGAGATCCAGTGCGCATACAGATAGCCGAGCAAAAGCACCACGGAGAAGAAGACCAGGCAGGTGGTCCACACCGCAGACGACCCTCCCAACGTGGGAAGCAGTTGTTTCGCTGCCATTGGTTCCACAACAAAGAGCAGGAAGGCACTCAGGAAGATCGTGACTGCGTAGAGGCTGCGGAGGAGGGTCATTTGCGGGTACCACAAGGATGTATCACACAAATGATCAGCTGAACCGCGAGCGGGGTAATCAACCACAAGTCACCGTTGGGTCGCGTGAGGTAATCAACCGCGAGTCACCGTTGGGTGTAACCAGGGTGACGTAGCCAACCTTCAACGTCGCCGCTATTGTGGTCCTCGAGGATCAGTTCTGGGGGAGGGCTGCTCTTCAGCGCGCCCGTGAGCTAAAAGCTCTCGGGCGCTTGCTATTTGCGGGTAAAGCGGTTTAGCAATTGGTGTAGACCGAAGCAAAGGACCTTTTCGTGGTTTTCTCCCAAGGAAAACCACTCCTCGCGGCCTTTTGTCGGGCCACAGTAATTGCTAACCGCTCTAAACTCCATCCATATAGAATCCTCGAATATGCCCGATCCCTTGCTGATTGCCCAGAGCAAAAGCCCGCTCTACCTGCTGCCGGCCATGTCTAATCGTCACGGTTTGATTGCCGGAGCAACCGGCACCGGCAAGACGGTAACACTGCAGGTAATGGCGGAGTCTTTCAGCCGGATTGGCGTCCCGGTCTTCGCCGCGGACGTCAAGGGCGATCTTTCCGGCATCAGTCAGCCGGGGGTGGAGAACCCCAAGATCACCGATCGCGTCAAAAAGCTCAACCTGACCGGCTTCTCCTTCGCCGGGTGCCCCGTGACCTTCTGGGACGTCTTCGGCGAGCAGGGACACCCGGTTCGCGCTACGGTCTCGGACATGGGTCCCCTGCTCTTCAGCCGGCTGCTGAACCTGAATGACACCCAGGCCGGCGTGTTGAATGCTGTTTTCAAGATTGCGGATGATCAGGGCTTGCTCCTGCTCGATCTCAAGGACCTGCAGGCGATGTTGCAGTATGCCGCAGCGAATGCCAAGGAGTTTCAGACCCAGTACGGCAACATCTCTGCGGCCAGCGTCGGAGCGATGCAGCGGGGCCTGCTCTCGTTAGAGCAGCAAGGTGGAGACAAGTTTCTGGGTGAGCCGGCGCTCAACCTCGACGACCTTATGCAGACCGACGCCCAGGGTCACGGGGTTGTCAACATTCTCGCGGCAGACAAACTCATCAACTCACCCCAGCTTTATGCCACTTTCCTGTTGTGGCTGCTCAGCGAGCTCTTCGAGCGCCTGCCCGAGGTGGGCGACCCGGAAAAACCTAAGCTCGTCTTCTTCTTTGATGAAGCGCACCTGCTATTTTCCGACCTGCCCAAGGTGATCGAAGACAAGGTCCACCAAGTGGTTCGCCTCGTCCGTTCCAAGGGCGTGGGTGTCTTCTTTGTGACCCAGAGTCCCATTGACGTCCCCGACGGTATCCTGGGTCAGCTCGGCAACCGGGTTCAGCACGCGGTGCGTGCTTTTACTCCGAAAGACCAGAAAGCGGTAAAGGCGGCAGCCCAGACCTTCCGCACCAATCCCGAGGTCAATGTAGAGCAGGTGATTCTGGAGCTGGGAGTGGGCGAAGGGCTGGTCTCTTTTCTGGATGAGAAGGGAACGCCCGCGATGGTGGAACGCGCATTGGTTTGCCCGCCGCGCAGTCAGATCGGCCCGATTACTGCGGAACAACGGCAGCAAATCATGCGCGACTCCCTGGTTACCGGGGTTTACGAGAAAGTAGTCGATCGCGAATCGGCCTATGAGCTGCTGAAAGACCGCGCCGCCAAGGCAGGGGCGGTGGCTGGTTCACAACCCGTTTCCTCTCAACAACCTGCACCAAGGGCGACCACGTGGTATAGCGACCTCTTATCGCTGGGTTCGGGGTCAACGAGTGGCCGGCGTGGCGACAGTCTGGCCGAAACCATGGCCAAGAGCGCTGCACGCACGCTTGGGAGTACCGTAGGACGGCAGATCGTGCGCGGGGTCCTTGGATCACTGCTGGGCGGTTCTAGTCGCCGCTAGGCTTACTTTCAAGGCCCGCTTGCTGCAAACGTGGTATGGCCACCTACATCTATGGTCGGTACCCTCAGCACGGTTGGGTCCGCCCATTACCCGCCCGGTTAAACCTGCCAGCAACATAATCCTGGGCATCGCGCTAATACAGAACGTGCCGGCCAAAGGGCCGGCGACCCCCAGGCGCTGTTCGCTGTGGGGGTTCAGCTAAGGAGCAATCCAATGCGTGCAATCCGGGCTCTTCGAACTTTGTTCCTCGCATCACTGGTATCTATCGTGCCGGCGTCGTCGTTTGCCGGCGTATTCCTTTCAGTCACCATTGCTCCGCCGGTGCTGCCGGTTTACGCTCAGCCGGTTTGTCCGGGGGACGGCTATCTTTGGACCCCTGGATACTGGGCTTATGGCGATGCGGGCTACTTCTGGGTGCCCGGAACCTGGGCACTAGCTCCCCGGCCCGGCTTTCTCTGGACACCTGGCTACTGGGGCTGGGGTGGCGGTGCTTACCTCTGGCATGCCGGTTACTGGGGACCCCATGTCGGCTTTTACGGTGGCGTGAACTACGGCTACGGCTATGGCGGGGTAGGCTTCTATGGCGGTCGCTGGGAGGGTGGACATTTTGCGTATAACAGCGCCGTGCTTCACGTTGACAGGACGGTTGTCCACAACACGTACGTCGACAACACGGTGATCCACAACACAACCGTGATCAATCGCACCAGCTTCAATGGGCCCCACGGGGTCGACGCCCGGCCTAATGGCCAGGAAATGGCGGCCATGCGCGAATCGCATGTTCAGCCGACCTCCGAGCAGATGAACCACGAACACTTTGCTAGCAGCAACCGGGAGAACTTTGCCTCCGTGAATGGCGGAAGGCCCGCAAACCCGGCCGTAAGCCGTCCTATGACGTCAGCCAACTTCGCCAATCACGCAGCGGTGAACAATAACAGCCGGCCGGCCTACAACGCCAATGGCAACGCCAATAACCGTCCGGCCTTTAACGCCAACGCGAATGCCAATAATCATCCGGCTTACAACGCGAACGCGAACACCCGGCCGGCCTACAACAACAATGCCTACAAGGGCCCTACCAACAACGAGGCGCATTACACGACCGCGCCTCACAACAGTCAGCCGCCTCATCAGGCTGGCGGCCAACCGCACAATGAATCGCATCCGAGCGGCGGCGGCGGCGGAGAGCACGAACACCGCTAGCCTCTACGGCCCAAACAGCGCGGCCCGCAGCATCTGCTGCGGGCCGTACTTTCTTGATCCCAGCCCTATCCCTGTCCCAACTCCTGCAGCAGAAAGGCGTAGTCGAGCGCAATCTCTTTCAGATAGTCATAGCGCCCGGAGGAGCCGCCGTGGCCCGCGCTCATGTTGGTTTCGAGCAGCAACAGTCTGTCGTCCGATTTCAACGTTCGCAGCTTGGCTACATACTTGGCCGGCTCCCAATACATTACCTGGCTATCGTGCAGCGAGGTCTTGACCAGCATTGCCGGGTAAGCCTTGCGTTCCAGGTTGTCGTAGGGTGAATACTGCAGCATGTAGGCGAAAGCCTCCTCCTGGTTGGGATCGCCCCACTCTTCATACTCCGCGATGGTCAGGGGAAGCGTCGGATCGAGCATGGTGTTCATCACGTCCACGAAGGGCACGTGGGAGAGAACAGCGCGGTACAGATCGGGCCTCATGTTGGCTACCGCCCCCATCAGCAGGCCACCGGCGCTGCCGCCTTCCATGGCCACGCGCCGTGGGTCTCCGTAGCCGTGGGCTGTCAGGTATTCCGTCACCGCAATGAAATCTGTGAAGGTGTTCATCTTGTTCATCAGCCGCCCTGCGTCGTGCCATGGTTTACCCATATCGCCGCCACCACGAATGTGCGCATAGGCAAGCACAAATCCACGGTCGAGTAAGCTCAGGCGGTTGGAATTGAACCCTACGGGAAGGGAATATCCGTAGGAACCATAACCATAGATATAGAGAGGGTTTGTACCGTCGCCCTTCTTGTCTTTGCGGTAGACGATGGAAACCGGAATTCCCGTCCCGTCAGGGGCGGTAGCGAACACGCGCTCCGAGCGGTAGAGCGTGCGGTCAAATCCCCCTGGTACTTCCAACTCCTTCAATAATGTCGATTGATTCGTGAGCACGTTGTACTCGTAAACCGATGTAGGGGAAACCAGCGATTGATACCCGTAGCGAAATGTGTCGGTTACAAATTCGCGATTAACGTGTGGATGGGCGCTGTAGGTAGGCTCAGGAAATGCAATCCGGGGAGAAGGTCCGGAAAACGCTCCCTGCTTGTCAAAGAATTTAATGCCCATATGTGGCAGGCCGTTGGAGCGCTCGACCAGTACGGCGAACGACTGAAAGAGCTCCAACTCTTCCAGCATCACGTCGTCGCGGTGGGCGATCAGTTCGCGCCAGTGGGCGCGGCCGGGGCTGGCTACCGGTGCGGTGACGATGCGGAAAGTTCTAGCTGTGTCGTTTACGCGAATGTACCAGAGTCCGTTCCGGTGGTCCGCGTAGTACTCGATGTTCTCCTGGCGCGGTTCGATCAATGTCCAGCGCCCTTCCGGATCATCCGCGGGTAGAAACTGTTCTTCGCTGCTGGTATGGCTGGCGCTCTCGAGCACGATGTACTTGTCGTCGCGGGTGCGGCCGGCTCCGACATTGAAGCGCTCATCGGCTTCCTCGTAAACCAGGGCGTCTTCAGCCTGCTGCCGTCCCAAGACGTGGCGGAAGAGCTGGAATTGCCGTTTGGTGGCCTCATCCTCCACGGTGTAGAAAAGGGTCCGGTTATCTGCGGTCCAGACGACAGAGCCAACCCGCTGCGCCTGGTCGGTGAGCACTTCCCCTGTTCTCAGATCTTTAATGTGCAACGTATATTGCCGAAAGCCGGTGGTGTCGGTCGAATAGGCGAGCAGGTTGCCATCGTCGGAGACGGTGAGTGCGCCCAATGCCATGAACGCCTCGCCGGCCGCCAACTGGTTCATATCGAGCATGATCTCTTCGCCGGTGTCGAGCGAGCCGTGCTTGCGGCAGTAAATGGGATACTGTGCGCCCTGTTCTGTCCGCGAGTAGTAGAAATAAGCTCCATCGCGAAATGGAACCGAGATATCGGTCTCCTTGATGTGGCTTATCATTTCCGCATAGAGCCTGGCCTGCAGCTCTTCGGTGGGCTTCATCACCGCCCGGGTATATGCATTCTCCTGTTCCAGAAAGGCAACGACTTCCGGGCTCGTCTTTTCCCGCAGCCAGGCGTAGTCGTCGGCCAACCGGTGTCCGTGAATGGTGGTGATAGTTTCCTGTCTTCGAGCGATCGGTGGTTGCACAACAATGGAAGAAGTCATATATGAATCAAGGATATATCGTTGGCTGGGGGAGAAGTTGTGCATCCGCTCAAAACCCCGGTTGCCGGCGGCTGCCGTCGCGCATCATACTTTTCGAGGAGCAAAACAGCATGAATCCCCCGATTGGCAGCAAAAGCATGGTGGCCTTGGCTGGCGCGATCCTGCTTGGTGGAAGTATGGGATTGGCACAAGTGGGTCAGCAGCCCAGCAGCCCAGCAGGCCAAAACCCAGGCCAAAACAACCCGGCCATGGATTCTCGGATGAATGGAATAGCGGCTGCGGGGCAACCCTCGATGATCGACAAGATGTTTGTCAGGAAAGCGATGGAAGGTAGCATGGCGGAAGTCCAATTGGGCCAACTGACGTTACAGAAAAGCAATAACGATCAGGTGAAACAGTTTGCCCAACGTATGATCGATGACCACACCAAGTTGAATGACCAGATGAAACCTGTCGCCCAGCAGCTTGGCGTCTCTGCTCCTAATCAGCCTTCAAAGAAGGACAGGCAAACTATGGCGAAGCTGCAAGCCCTCTCCGGATCAGCCTACGACCAAGCCTACATTCGCGACATGGTGAAGGATCACAAGCAGGATCTGAGCGAATTCCAGAGTGAAGCCTCTTCCGGTCAGGATCAGACGGTGAAGGATGCTGCGCACCAGGGTAGCCAGGTCATCTCACAACACCTGCAAATGATCCAGCAGATCGCCAAGGACCAGAACGTAAACATGGCCAGCAAGTAAATTGTTGCCGCTTTAACCTTGTGCCCGCTTCGTCCAGTTTCACTGGGCGGCGGGCATAACTGTGTCTGAGTTTCATCTCAGGAACGAGGGGTAGGTCTTTCAACTGAGTTTGGTTTTGTATCAGGGCACGACTTTAGTCGGGCCATAAAGGGTTGAAAGAGAATTGGGCTTTAGCCCATCGTTTTGTTTCTTCTATGTACGGGCTGAAGCGTGTGCTCTTCAAAAGGGAAGACGTAGCCCAGGGAGCCCAGGGGCTAAAGCCCTCATCAGACCCAACCATTGCGGCACGGCTGAAGCCGTGCCCTGATACAAAGCATGAGCGCAGTGACTTGGAATTGGTTCTCACGCACACTCTTTAGCCCCTGTTATGGCAGTACCCATGCCGCTACACTTACTGGCAAAGAAAAAACGCAGGGGCTAAAGCCCGGATCTTTGTCGGGCATCATCGGCCCGACTGAAGTCGGGCCCTGATACAAAGCACCTGCGTGGTGACTCCCGAAAAATTCGCGCATTCCGCAGATTTCGACCTATCCATCCTCTTTGAAATGTAAATACTCCACAACTGTGTCTGAGTACAATGGGGCAATGCGTAAATGCCTGCTTGCACTCTTTCTGCTTTTTCTCGCCTGGTCTGGTCTGGTGCCGGCGGAAAAAGTGCAGGATCTGCCGGCACCCACGAACTACGTAAGTGACTTTGCAGGTGTGCTCTCCCCGGCGACCCAGACTTCTCTGAATGCGCTGTGTGCGCAGGTGGACCGTCCGGCCCACGCTCAGATTGCGGTGGTCACCATCAAATCGCTCGACGGCGAACCTATAGAGAATTTCGCCACCGCGCTCGAAGACAAGTGGAAGGTGGGGAAGAAGGGCACCGACCGTGGCCTGCTGTTGATATTTGCACCCAATGATCGCAAGTACCGCATCGAGGTGGGCTACGGCCTTGAGGGTATTTTGCCCGATGGCAGGGTCGGCGATATCGGCAGGCAAATGGTGCCATATCTGCAGCAGAATAACTATGACGCTGCGGTGACCCTGGCTGTCCGCCAGATCGCCGGCGTGATTGCGGCGGATGCTGGAGTAACTCTGACCAATGGAGTTCGGCCTGGCTATGCTCCGCCGCCCCAGGCGAGGCCGCTTACGCTCGGTGAGGTCGTGGTGCTGGGCATCATCCTTCTGCTGGTGATCTTTTTCCTGGCGCGCTTCGGCGGGTCCGGTCTGCTTGGCTTCCTCATTGGAATGTTCATGGGGGGTGGCGGAGGAGGCGGCTGGGGCGGACGTGGAGGCGGAGGCGGTTGGGGCGGCGGCGGTGGAGGAGATGGCGGCGGCTTCGGCGGATTTGGGGGCGGTAGTTCCGGTGGCGGTGGGGCCTCAGGCAGTTGGTAGGCTATTACAGCAAAGCAAGATAAGGAGAACTTTGGAATGAGACGCGGGCTTTGGGTAGCAATCGCGGCGTTGGTGGTTGTGTTTCTGGCGGTGCTGCTGGTTTTCGGCAGCTATGTGAGCGCAAAAAATCAGATGGTGACCAAGCGGGAGGCAGTCACGGCCTCCTGGGGAGAGGTTAACAATCAGCTGCAGCGGCGTGCCGATCTAATCCCTAACCTGGTGGAGACGGTCAAAGGCTATGCCAAGCAGGAGACAACCGTATTCGGCGATATCGCCAATGCGCGAGCGGGTCTACTGAACGCGCATGGCGATCCTAAAGCCACCATTCAGGCCAACGGCGCGCTCGATGGAGCCCTTGGGCGGTTGCTGGCGTTGACCGAGAATTATCCCGATCTAAAGTCGAATACAAACTTCCAGCGCCTTTCCGACGAACTGGCCGGCACTGAAAACCGGATCAGCGTCGCGAGAATGCGCTACAACCAGAACATCCAGGAGTACAACACGTTTATCGGGCAGTTTCCCAACAGCATCTGGGCCGGGATGGGTGGGTTCCAACGGAACAACGACTATTTCCAGGCGAGTCCGGGCGCTCAGAACGTACCTAAGGTCAGCTTCTGACCTTTCGTTTATGACCTTAGGTGCCGAGGGGACGTCGAAAACGGGCGTCAGAAACGAATGAGTCCCGCAGGGACGGCTGAATACCATCAGTTCAGCCGTCCCTGGCGGGACTCGACTCTTCTAAGAACTCATCTCGCCTTTCGCTTAGGCGCGAGCAAAGGAAGCCACTGCACTCGCCTCGTCGTCCTTGACGTCGAAAACGGTGTAGAGCTTCGTGATTTGCAGCAGGTCGTGGACCTTTTTGGTGAGATTGAGTAGCTTGAGGTCGCCGCCCTGGTTGCGGACGGTGGTAAACGCGCTGACCAACTCGCCGATTCCCGAGCTGTCGATATAAGTCACGTCACCCAGGTTGAGAAGGATCTGCTTGGAGCCTTTGCTGAGAAGATCCCTCACGGCGTCGCGCAGTTGGACACTGCCTTCTCCCAGGGTAATGCGGCCGCTACAATCCATTATTGTGATCCCGTCCACCTGACGGGACTTAAGTTTCATGCTCACGAATACTCCTCCTTAGATAGCGGAACGGGCGGTTCCTAGATGTTTGATGAGGGTAAGTTCAGTGCCGGGCTGCAATTGTCGAAAGTGTACCTCATCCATGAACGACCGAATCAGAAAGATACCCCGTCCTGACCCACGCAGCAAGTTCTCCGGCGCCAGGGGATCGGGCAGTGTTTCCGGGTTCAACCCTTTTCCCTGATCGGCGATGCGGATGACCAGGTCATTCGCTGTCTGTTCGAACGACGCAGTCATGCGCTTTTCAGGGTCGTAGGCGTTGCCGTGGAGCACTGCATTAACCGCGGCTTCGCGGACCGCCATGGCGACGCGGTAGATCTCCTCTTCCTCCAGGCCAGCCTTTCTAGCCATCTCTTCCGCGGTTTGTTCCACGCGATTGACGCTGTCAAGCGAGGACTCCAGTGTGTAGGTAACCTTGCTAGCCTGTGATCCGCCCAATTGCCTGACCTCGTGTGCCGCGCTGGGCCTACCGACGGAAGCCCCTTGTGCGCAAGTTTGCTTGGCCTGCGGCCACATGTCAAGGCACAATCAGAGCTTAGCAGCTTGAGCCGGGTAATAGGGTCGCCATCATTGCTGCTTTATTTTGCTCAGGCGAGACATTTGGGAAGCCACGTCATCTTCCGCTTTCTGGTGCAGCGCACGCACTTTGGCAAACTCCCTCTGCGCCGCCGCCCCATCGTTTGTGCCTTGGTAGACCCGCCCCAGCCAATAATGCGCATCGGGTTGGGTTGGGTCCAGTTCCACGGCACGCTGCAGGGCCGCGATTGCCTCGGGGTACCTCTTCTGCTCAGCGCGGATCGTGCCTATGTCGAGATAGGCGATGCGCATGTCAGGTCTCGACTGCACTGCCCTTTGCAGCAGGGGGAGTGCCTGCTCGCGATTGCCCCGCTTCAATTCAATGTCGCCGAGGTACGCCAGGGCCTGCGCGTGGTTAGGGTCTATGGCTAATTCTTCCTCGAATTCGTCTTTCGCGCTATCGAATTGAAGCAGCTTCCAATGCAGGTAACCCAGGCCAAAATGCACCTCCGGCTCCTGCGGCGAAGCCCTTGCGGCAGCTTCAAATTCAGCGATGGCCTCGGGAGTCCGATCCAGACCGTCCAGCGCCTCTCCGGAGAGGATGTGCGCAGCAGCGGAATCTGGCTCCTTTCGCAAAATCTGTTGGTACTCGTCTAAAGCACAGGTATATTTCCTGGCGGAAAGACAACTCTGCGCCAGGGCCTGGTGCAACTCCACGTTTCCCGCGTCTGCCTTCACCGCCTCGGAGAGGTAGCGCGCTGCCTCGTTAAACCGCTGCGCCCCGTAGTAACTCATGCCCAAAAGGGTTTGCACCTGCAGGCTGTTGGGATTCGCATGTAATGCGGCCGTAAGCGGGGAGATCGCCGCCGCGAAATGGCCTTGCTTGAATTCGGCTAAGCCGAGATTGAGCTGAACGCCCCGTAGTCTTGGATTGAGCGCAAGTGCCCTGTGATAAGCGGGAACAGCTTGCTCATATTGTTCCTGCTCGGAAAGGACGAAGCCCAGACTGGCAAAGGCCTCGGCATCTTTTGGATTTGCCGTGACGATGGACCGCCAGGCCGCGGTCGCTTGCGCGAGCTTTCCCTCCTGCTCCAGAGCCACAGCATCGGAGGGACGCGGTATTTGGGCGCTCCCCATGTCTGCTCCGAGCAGCGCGAGAAGCGCCAAACTTAACTTCCAGTTCATCCTGACTTAAATCTTAGTCTGCCCCTTCGCTCCGCCCGTGGGGGGCGCGAACGAAGCGAAGGGGTTTCGCGCAGCTGGATCTACCAGATGATTTTGGCGCCGAACTGGAAGACTCTGGGGTCAAAGGCCGAATTGGCTTTGCCGAAATCAGTGCCGTTTAACGAACTGCCAACACCAGCGCTGGCGCCGCCGCCAACGGTACTTGCACTGAACTGCGTGTGGTTCCAGGTGTTGTAACTCTCCGCCCGGAGCTCAATGTGGCTTTGCTCCACCAGAGGGAAACTCTTGAACAGTGCGATATTCCAGTTGTCGCGCCCTGGACCGCGCAAAGCGTTATGGCCGAGGTTGCCAAAGGTTGCTACCGACGACCCTTGGCTTACCGGAGCGATGGAAAATGCACTGGGATCAAACCACTGCTTGGTATTGTTACCGCTCGACAGCGTCGTCTTTGACTTGGGATAGGAGATCTTCCCGGTCAGGTTTGGCCGCACCGCGCAATCGGGGACAAAACTGCAAACGGTAGACCCTGAAATTCCGAGATTGAGCGGCGGTCCCGATTCCATATTGACGATGCCTGAAGTTTGCCACCCTCCAAGGGTTGACTTCATGAAACGGTTTCCGTTGTTGCGGAAAAAAGGAATGTCGTAGATGAAATCCACAAAGGCAACATGGGTGCGGTCGAAGGCCGACGGCCCTCTATCATAGCTCCAGCCCGCGTATGGATTCGAGACTTGATCGAGGTCAAAGCCATCGCCTCCGGTACCGGTCGAGGGATCAATGGAGCGAGAGTAGGTGTAAGCGGCCTGGAGTTGGAGACCATTCCGCAGGTTGGAGTGAAGCTCGATTTGCAGGGAGTTATAGCTTCCGTTCCCCTCATCTTGATCCGTCAGAATGGCATGGTAGCCCAAATATGGAAGAAGAGTGTTGTATGAGCCCGAGCTGACGGCCAACGCCGGCAACTGGCTGATTGGGGGAAGGTTGGTATTGACCGCATCGCTCTGGAAGCGCTGTACATTGCCTACATAAGCGACGGAAAGGACAGACCGGGCTGCCAATGCCCGTTGAACACCAAAGCTGTATTGGTAGCTCTCGGGCAGCTGATACCTGGAGGAGTTAAGTTGAGTAATCGTGGGCACCACGATGGGCAAAGGGGGAGCGCTGATCAGGCTGCCGTTCTGTACGTTTTGTTTAGGGTTCGACAGAGAGACGTTGTTGAGCGAAGCGGAGGAGCTGAAGGGGACGTTGGCGCCCGCCTGGTACATATCATTGCCCTGGATGCGCTCGTACATAATCCCAAATCCGCCGCGAACCACGGTCTGGCCGTTGCCGGTGAGATCGTACGCAAAGCCGAAACGCGGCCCGAAGGCAGCCCAGTGGTTTGAGACCAGTCCTTTGGAGACACCGGGGGTAACGCCGGGTATCCCGATGCCATTGAGGTAGAACTGGTAGCCCTGCAGGACCGGGTTAGGACTGGTGCCCAGGCCGGCGCTGCTAGGGGAGATCTGGCTGTTGCCCGGAAGGAAGCTAGGTGCTGCCGCCTGGCTGTATAGGTTGGGATAGAAATTTGACATTTGACCGTTGGCTTCATAGGTATGGGGTATCCCATCCCATCTGAGGCCAAGGTTCAGTGTGAGCCGCTGTGTAACCCGCCAGTCATCCTGGACAAAGAGCGCATACGACTTGCTGTCCCAGTGACGAGTATCCTTCAACGCAGCCTCAGAGTAGGACTGAGCATACCCGAGAAGAAAATCCGCGAAGTCATACCCGGTGAAGCTGCCGTTGAACCCAAAATTTCCCTGGGTGCTGACCTGCAACGGTTGCGCCTTTAGAAAGTACTGCCAGCTGCCGCCAATCTTGATCTGTTGCGATCCCTTCGTCCAGGCAATACTGTCGGAGATCCCATAAGAATCCGCTTTGTTGATCCAGGGATTCCAATTGTTGCTGAAGGTTGCGCCGGTCTGCTTGCTGAGCGCAATAATCGGGATAATATCCGTCTGCCCATTGAATATCCGGTCGGAGTTGAATCCCGAGGGAAGCGTGCTCAGCCCGATCGGGACCATGTTGATGCGGTTACCACCATAGGTGAACCGAGTCTCGTTGAGCATTCTCTGGCTGATCGCATAGGTAGTCCCGATCACTGCGCTATACGACGGGTTGCCGAACGTATCGCCAACCGTGGGCACGTTTGAACTGCTCCAACGGGTGGGAAGGTCGGTTTGGGACACCTGCTCTGAAATCCAGTGGCCAAAGATAGAGAACCTGTCGCTGAACGTGTGGTCGATGCGGACCAACTCTTCTCTCACATTGGTCGGCGCATTGGCCGGGCCTACGAAGCGCGCTCCGCTGTTGGGCGCGGGAAAGATGCCCGCCTTCAAAAGCGTTTGGGCATTGGGGTCGAGTAGCGAGCCGGGAATAGTGTTGTTATTGAACGCCACCGCCTTGGTGGAGTCCGGGGCGCCGTTGGTGCAGCCGCTCAGCGCTTGTCCTGCGCCGGCGAATTGCGCTTGAACGGTTGCGGAGACCTGGCACGCATAGGGGGCATGGATGCCGGTGGTCACAAGGCCTGAGCTCAGGGCTTGCGACAGGTCACCGCCATAGGTGCCGGCGAACGGAACTCCTACGTTGAAGTTGTTGCCCTGAATCAGGCTGCGCCACTCCATGTTGTAAAAGAAAAAGGTCTTGGGATTGTCGGTGTGCTTGAAAATGACCGGGCCGCCGGCATTGAAACCCCAGGTATTGAAGCGCAATTTCGCAATTTTATTATGTGAACCGTTGGCGTTGTACTGGGGATTGAAGTAGCCGCGCGCGTCAAACGCATCATTTCGGCCAAACCACCATCCTGAGGCATGGAAACGCCGGGTGCCGGATTTGATGACCGAGTCGATGGTCGCCGCCGAAGAGAGTCCATATTCGGCGCTGTAGTTCGAAGTAAGCTGGCGGAATTCCGCAAGTGCGTCCTCCGACGGCATCACCACCGCGCTGCCGCCGCCGCCCCGATCGTAGATTTCACCGCCGTCCAGCTTCCACAGGTTGTGGCCCACGCGCATGCCGTTGAAACTGATGTTCGCGTCGCCGCCCATTGGGGTGGGAACCTGAAAATCCGCCTGCAAGCTCGATGCTCCCGGGGTCAGGTTAGCCAGCGAATAGAGACTCCGCCCGTTCGATTCAAGCTGGGTAATCTGTTTTCCGGTGATGACGTCGCTGACTTCCCCGGATTCGGTTTGCAGCTTTACGTCGGGAATCGCGACCGTCACCGTCTCTTGTGTTTGCCCGACCTTCAGAGCGAAATCGAGCCTTAAGCGGTCGCCGACATTGAGCACAAGGCCATTTTTGTTCTCGACACTGAAGCCAGTCGCTTCGGCTCTGACGTTATAGAGGCCGATCGGAAGATCCGGCAGTACGTATTGGCCGGCATCGGTAGTGGTAGCGGTGCGTCCCAAGCCGGTGGAGACCGCGGTTGCCGTGATGGTCGCGTTGGGGATCATTGCACCCACCGGGTCGGTAACGGTTCCGACAACGGTTGCCTGCTGCGCGGAAGCGGCCAATGGCGCCCCCAACGGCAATAGGCATAGGGCGATAAAGGTGAATATTTTGGCGTTTTTCCGGGAAAACTGCACACTTCTGGCCACCCAAGTCTCCATAGGTCTACCTGCCTCTCTTTTGTCGATCGCCAACTGGTCCTGTCGTTTCGTTTGTGTTTCCGGTACCGTTAACGATGCAGTAGGCTTTTACTCAGTGCGAAGTATAGTTGTCAAGGAAAAATAATTACGATGACCTGCTTAAGGTGCAGCATTCGCGGTAATGATGCTTGTTTACGGGGGGGTTGCGGAATTACAGGGGGGCAAAGGAACGTTGAATTGAACGGCAGGCAAAGTAATTGCTTAAGGACTTTAGGAAACAGCCAGTGCCTTGAGAGCAGAATCGTCGAATTTTGCATCCGCGAATCTCATTTCACGGAAGAGATTCAAATTGGAAGACATGACTACTCCCGGACTCAGCCGAACATTCGGAGGCAGGGGGGTTCGGCTGACCAGGTGATCGGCCATGAGGCGCACCGCAATTTGCCCCTGACGATGCGGCTGTTGGTAGATGGAAGCAGTAATCGTGCCTTTTTGGAAATAGGGCGCCATTTCGGGGAAGAGATCCGTGGTGATCAGCTTTACCTTTCCAGCCATGCCATGCGCTCCCAGTGCCCGGCAGACGGGCAGACAGTTCACGGTGTTGACATACAGCCCAGCGAGCGAAGGCACACGGCGAAGCAGATCGAATGTTTTCTGAAAGCTTTCATCCTCATCCTCATGCCCTTCCAGTACCTTGACGATCTTCCCCCCGGCGCAATGTTGCGGAAACGCCTCCGAGAAACCGTCCGTCTTCCGGAAATGGTCTTCAGTGTTCAACATGCCGGCCACGACCGCGACTTTAGAGCCTGGCGGAACAAACTTGCCCATCAACTCACCCGCGAGACAGCCGTTCAGTCTGGGCTCGACGTAGACAACACTTGAGCGCCGGCTCTCAGGAGCATCGGTCGAGACGCAAACTACGCGAATGCCCCTCTCTTCCGCCTTATCCACGAGCGGTTGAAGCCCCTTTGGATTGCCGGCTGTCAAGACGATCCCTTTGACTCCGCTTTTGAGGAGTTCTTGAAACGCCTCGGTGTCGTGTTCTCCCAGTACTCGTACCGGGCGATTCACAAAGTGGACACCCAGGTGCGAAACCCGCTTGGCTTCGTCCAGGACTCCGCTCCAAAGCTGGTCATAAAAGAAATGGATCTCGCGGGGTATGCAAACTCCGATGGAAACATTTTCCCGGGTTCCCGACAAAGCGCGCGCAGCAAGATTCGGCGTATAACCCGTCTGCCGTGCAACCTGCAGAATGCGGTGACGCGTAGCGTCCTTGATTCCGCCGCGTCCGTGCAGTGCCCGATCCACCGTCCCGATAGAGACGCCGGCAAGCTCCGCAATCAAGCGAATTCCACGCCTCTCTTTTTTCATCCACGGATCCTCGGTGGTAGCCCTCGGTGGTAATGAAGTTGAATCCTGGCGATGTCGGTAGATGCCGGCTCCGAATCAAGCCAACCTTGTCCTGCCAACCTTGTCCTGATTGAACAGATTGTCCCAGTGGGTGTATCGATTTTTATTTTATATGTCGCAGCCTGCCGGCAACCAGAACACGGCAAATCCCACACGTGTACGGTAACGTTTCCCGTCAAACGAAAAAATGGCGGCGCTCCACTCGGTTGCAGAGATCGGCCGCTCGATAGTTTGATACGGAAGGGCTGGCCTCCCGGCCGCGCCCCAGTGGCTTTGGTGCTTAGATCAGCTCGTAGCCGGCGAAGAAGTAGCCGATTTCGAATGCCGCAGTGTTTTCAGCGTCGGAACCATGGATCGCATTCTCTTCGATGGAGCCGGCGAACTGCTTACGGATCGTGCCCGCTTCCGCATTGGCCGGATTGGTGGCGCCCATCAGCTTGCGCAGGTCGGC
This sequence comes from uncultured Acidobacteriaceae bacterium, assembly GCA_963717225.1. Taxonomy (GTDB): domain Bacteria; phylum Acidobacteriota; class Terriglobia; order Terriglobales; family Acidobacteriaceae; genus PALSA-350. Next base: position 114,294 of record CAVQWB010000034.1, read on the forward strand.
TATGGCGTTTTCCTTCTCCAGCACCATGGCTATGATCGAGCCCGAGGACATAAAACTGGTGAGCGAATCAAAGAAAGGCCGCTGCGCGTGTACCGCATAGAAGCCCTGGGCCTGCGCCTTGGACAGAAACATTTTCTTGATGGCGATGAGTTTGAAGCCCGCCTTCTCGATTTCTGCAAGAATCGCGGCCGCGTAGCCTTTGCGAATCGCGTCGGGCTTGATGATGCTGAACGTGCGTTGCATATGGAATGTTCCTGGCTTCCTATTTCCCGATAACCTTGGCGAGTGTTTCGCCGATCGCGGCAGGGGACTGCACTACGTGGATTCCGGCCGCAGTCAGCGCCTTCATCTTGTCGGCTGCAGTGCCCTGGCCGCCAGAGATGATTGCCCCTGCGTGGCCCATCCGTCGCCCCGGGGGCGCGGTCTGGCCGGCGATGAATCCAACCACCGGTTTCTTCACATGCGCCTTGACGTACGCGGCAGCAGCTTCTTCCGCCGTGCCTCCGATTTCGCCGATCAGGATGATCGATTCTGTCTCCGGATCCTCATTGAGCAGTTTCAGCGCGTCGACGTGAGTGGTGCCGATGATGGGATCTCCGCCGATGCCGATTGCCGTAGACTGCCCGATCCCCCGCTGTGTGAGCTGATAGACAGCTTCATAGGTGAGGGTGCCGGAGCGGGAAACGATGCCCACGCTGCCTTGCTTGTGGATACGGCCAGGCATGATGCCGATCTTGGCTTTGCCGGGGGAGATGACACCCGGGCAGTTGGGTCCGATGAGCCTCGATTTGGACTTACTCACGACGCTCCACACCTTGACCATGTCGTTGGTGGGGATGCCCTCGGTGATGCAGATGATGAGCGGTAGTCCGGCATCTTCGGCTTCCAGGATGGCATCTGCGGCAAACGGCGGGGGCACAAAGATGACAGTGGCATTAGCCCCGTGTCTTCTCCACTGCCTGCGCCACCGTGTCGAAAACCGGCCAGCCCTCATGGACAGTGCCGCCCTTGCCCGGCGTCACTCCGCCCACTACTTTGGTCCCATACTCGGCGCAGCCCTTGGCATGGAAAGTTCCTTCCCTGCCCGTAATCCCCTGCACGATGAGCCGCGTTTTTTCGTCCACTAACACCGACATAGATTGCTCCAGCTCACTTGGTTGAGGCTTTTTGCCTGGCTGCCTTGACTGCCTTGTCTGCCGCGTCCTGCATCGTCTCTCCGATGATGAAGTTGAGACCCGAGTTTTTCAGGATTTCTCGTCCCTGTTCCACGTTGGTGCCTTCCAGGCGAAGGATGACGGGAACCTGCACATTGGTCTTCTTAGCCGCTTCCACCACCCCCTGCGCCAGGGTATCGACGCGCAGAATGCCGCCGAAGATGTTGATGAACACGCCCTGCACGTTTCGGTCCGACAGCAGTATTTCGAAGGCGTGCTCAATCTGCTGCTGGTTGGCGCCGCCGCCCACGTCGAGAAAGTTTGCCGGCGAGCCCCCGGCGTACTGAATGATGTCCATGGTCGCCATCGCCAGGCCCGCGCCGTTGACCATGCAGGCGATATTGCCGTCCAGCTTGATGTAATTCAGCGCATACTTGGACGCTTCCACTTCCAACGGATCTTCCTCCGCCGTGTCTCGAAGTTCCTTGAGTTCCTTGTGGCGGAAGATAGCGTTGTCGTCAAAATTGATTTTGCAATCGAGCGCCAACAGGCGGTCGTCGGTGGTGGTGATGAAGGGATTGATTTCCAGCAGGGAAGCGTCCGTCTCCAGAAATACTTTGTACAGGCCGGTCATGAACTTGACCGCTTCGTTGATCTGGTTCGGCTTCAGGCCCAGCGCGAAGGCCAGTTTACGGGCCTGGTAGGGCTGGAAGCCCACTGCCGGGTCGATATAGGCTTTGAAAATCGCGTCGGGATCTTTGGCCGCGACTTCTTCGATTTCCATGCCGCCGGCCTGCGAGGCCATGAAGACCAGCTTGGCGGCGGCTCGGTCGAGCACGATGCCCAGGTACAACTCGCGCGCGATCGGCGACATTTCTTCAATCAGGACCCGTTGCACCTTCTGGCCCTGGGGCCCGGTCTGGTGAGTCACCAGCCGCATGCCGAGAATTTTCTTGGTATATTCCTCGGCTTCCGCGAGCGTTTTGGCCAGCTTGACGCCGCCGCCCTTTCCTCGGCCGCCGGCGTGGATTTGCGCTTTGACCACCACGCCTTTGGCGCCCGCACTAAAGAGCCGCTTGGCCACGTCCAGCGCTTCTTCCAGCGTATTGGCCACCTCACCCTTGGGAACCGCGACCCCGTACCGCTCCAGGATGTCTTTTGCCTGATACTCGTGAATTTTCATTCGTTTTGGTCTTTAGACAGAACTTCCATACTAAAGGGGATTGGCCCTGACGGCAAAAACCTGCCCTTTTCGGCTGTTGGTGGCAATGCTCTAGGATAAAAAGATCCATGTCTCAACTGACAGAGCTGCTCAAGCATGTGGTCGAGGACCATGGCACCCTGACGCAACCACAGGCATGCTCGGCGCTCCGGGAAATCCTCGAAGGCGATGCGACTGATATACAAATCGCCTCCTTGTTGACCGCGATCGCGACCCGCGGACCAGCGGTCGAAGAGCTGTCCGGTTTTGTCCAGGCCATGCGGGCTATGAGCCGTCCGATCCCATTGAGCGAGCCGGAACGGGATCAGCTGGTCGACACCTGCGGCACCGGCAGCGATGGCCAGGGTACCTTCAATATCTCCACCGCCGCCGCCCTGGTGGCGGCCGCTGCGGGAGTCAAGGTAGCCAAGCACGGTAACCGGGGCCTCACCTCCAAATGCGGTTCAGCCGATGTGTTGGAGGCGCTTGGCATCCCGGTGGAGTTGCCGCCGGAGCGTGCTGTCGAGTGTCTCGCGCCAGACCGGTTTCATGTTTCTCTACGCTCCTGCCCTGCATCCGGCGATGAAGCGGGTGCAACCTGTACGCCGGGCACTGGGTTTCCGCACCATCTTCAACCTTGCCGGTCCGCTTGCCAATCCCGCCGGAGCCAAGGCCCAGGTAGTAGGCGTTTTCGCCGGCGTGGATCTGGTGGCCGAAAGCCTGGCTCGGCTGGGTGTGCGCCACGCATTCGTGGTTCACGGACGAGATGGCCTGGACGAACTTACGCTGAACGGCGTAAGCGACGTGGCCGAGGTGCGGGAGCACACCGTCCGCAACTTTACCCTGGAAGCGGGCGACGCCGGTTTGCAGCAGGCGCCGCTCAGCGCTCTGGCGGGCTGTGACGCCGGCGGCAACGCATCGTTGATAGAAAAAATTCTGCAAGGCGAACCTGGCCCCAGGCGGGATGTAGTCTTGCTGAACGCCGCTGCAGCCCTGGTCATCGCCGGCCGTGCGGTCGATTTTGCCGGCGGTGTCCGCTCCGCTGCCAACGCGATAGACTCAGGTGCTGGTCTGCGGCTGCTGGCGCAGTTGCGCAAATTTGCTAGCCGTGCGATTGCTATTTGACCGGCCGTAAGGGAGTTTGCACCATGTCCATCCCATTAAAATCCGTTGCCGCCCTTTTCCTGGCGGCAGTAGCAATCACCAGCCACGCGCAGCAGATCGTGGTCAACAAAGACAACCGGACGATTGCCGTCACGACCAGTGCCGATGCCAGCGCGGATGCTGATGCAGTGACCGTCCAGGTCGGCTTCATCGTTTATGGGGCAGACCAGGATTCGACCTATGCCCTGGGCTCCAGGACTTCGAATGCCATTGCCGCTGCATTGAAGAAGGCTGAGATCCCGCAGGATGCCATTCAGAGTGAATCGCAGAACATCTCCCCAGTACAGGCATACGGTGGCGATCAGAACTGGACCCCGGCCGAGAAAGCCCAGCGCAAATTCCAGGTGCAGCAAAACTGGCTCGTGAAAACCGCAGCGGCAAACGCCGCCCGGGTGCTGGATATTGCGGTTAAGGCAGGCGCCAACCAGAGCGGGCAGATGACTTGGAGTGTCGAGCGACCAGGACGGACTGCAGGCCAAGGCTGCCAAGCTCGCGATCGAACGCGCCCGGCAGATTGCGCAGCAGATGGCGGCCGGTCTGAGTGCCACCCTGGGCCCCTTGGTGTACGCCAGTAACGAGGCGCCCGCGCGCGAGCCCCAGCCCCTCATGAGGATGGGCGCCGCCCGATGGCTTGCTGCGCCGGCACAGTCGGTCAAAGATTGCGCCTCTAAGCATCAACGCGCACAAGGTTACTGCTTCGGCTACGGTCTATGCAGTGTTCAGTATTCAATAGGATGGCATCGTATGCGGAACGAAAGGGACGCTAACCCATGGCGAAATACCAGTATCGCGATTTAAAACCGACCGCTGAAGCCGAAGACCTCTATCGGCGCTGGCTGTGCCATCTGGATGAAGAATTCACCCGCCATAAAGAATCTCGGCTGCGGGGAGAAATCGTCCGCGATGCGTTGCACCAGATTTATCTCGGCCGCCCCCACGGCGGCAAGCTCAACACATCGCTCATTTCAGAATTGCCCGGCAACGTCTTGCAGATGAATCTTAGACCCGGCAAACGTCACCCTGGAACCGGAGTATTACGGCGATGTCGACGTCGAAAAATACTGCGAGCGCAAGCCCTTGATCTGGTTCTGGCAAATGTTCGACCGGTCGGCATTGGGACTGAATCACTGGCTGGGCTTTCGCTTCCGCAAGATGCTGGCCAAACACATCTTCAAACACGTGGGCAAGAACGTGAAGATCTTTCACGGGGTTGAGTTCAGTTTCGGTTACAACCTGACTGTCGAAGACGACTGCACCATTCATAAATACGTCATGCTGGATGACCGCGGCGAGCTCATCATCCGCAAAGGGACGTCCATTTCCGACTACGCGGCGTTGTACTCCCACTGGCATGACTCTACGGATGCTCACGATATCGACAACCGCACCACCGAGGTCGGCCCTGCCGCGCGCCTCACCTATCACTCTTCAGTGATGGCCGGCATCAAGGTGGGCGAAGATGCCATGCTGGGCGCGATGGGCATCGCTACCCATGACGTGCCGCCGCATGCCGTCTGGGGAGGTATTCCAGCCCGCCAGATCAGGGTCAAGAAGTGAGTCACCGCGAAGATTGTAAACGTATTTAGGCCGCGGCTGGCATGCTACCATCAGGCTTCCGATGGGAACTCCTGAAATCGCTCTGAACGTATGTGAATTTGTGGTGTTGCTGTTCGCGCTCAGCCTTCACGAATCGGCACACGGATGGATGGCTTCGCGTCTGGGTGACCAGACGGCGCGTATGCTGGGCCGGATTACACTCAACCCCGTCAAACATATCGATCCGGTGGGCACCATCATGTTGCCCCTGGTGGCGATGGTCACCCACATCCCTCTGATTGGCTGGGCCAAGCCGACCCCCGTGAACACCCGCAACTTCAAGAATTTCGTGCGCGACGACATCCTCACCACCCTGGCTGGTCCGGTCAGCAACGTGATTGGATCTGTGGTCTCTTTAATCGTTCTGATCATCATCGCCAAGACATCTCCCGTCGGCTTGGTTTCGGTGCGGTCGGTCGCCATGCGTGGCATAAGCGGGCTCGATCCGCAGCTCCTGGCCGTGAGCCCGGTCGCTTATCCGCTGTCGTTGATTTTTTACATCGGCATGCTGTTGAATCTGTTCCTGGCAGCATTCAATCTACTTCCTCTGCCCCCTCTGGACGGAAGCCACATCTTCCGCCACATGCTGCCTTATCGTTGGCTGCCGGTTTATGACCGGTTGGGAATCCTGAGCCTCTTCCTCATGCTGTTCTTTGGCGGTGGAGTGACCATGGCAATGGTGAATCCCGTGCTCGGCTTCTTCCGCGTTTTGCTGCTCTCGATTTGAAGGTTTTCCGTACAATCGAGGCAGTGAATCAAGACCCGAATCGTTCCCAACTCAAGCGCGTGCTGAGCGGCATGCGGCCTACCGGCAAATTGCATCTCGGCAATTACATGGGCGCCCTTTACAACTGGGTTCGCCTGCAACACGACTACAACTGCTACTTTTTTGTCGCCGACTGGCACGCCCTCACGACCGATTACGCCGACACCTCCAACCTGCGGCAAAATACGGTGGATGTCGCTATGGATTGGCTGGCGGCAGGGTTGGATCCCGAGCGCTGCGTCCTCTTTGTGCAGTCCCTGGTGCCGCAGCACGCAGAGTTGCACCTGCTGCTTTCGATGATCATGCCGCTCAGTTGGCTGGAGCGGGTACCGACTTACAAAGAGCAGCAACTGCAGCTGGGAGATAAGGATCTCGCTACCTACGGCTTTCTCGGATATCCATTGCTGATGGCAACGGATATTCTGATCTATCAAGCGGACTTTGTCCCCGTGGGGCAAGACCAGGTGGCGCACGTGGAAGTTACCCGGGAAGTGGCCAGGCGATTCAACCATTTTTATCCCGGCCGGGCAGAGATTTTGCCCGAACCGCAGGTCTTGCTGACTCCCTCTCCAAAGCTGCCCGGCACCGATGGCCGAAAGATGTCAAAAAGCTACGGCAACACCATCCTGCTTACTGACCCGGAGCCGGTGATACGCCAGAAATTGAAGACCATGGTGACCGATCCGGCGCGGGTAAGGCGGAGCGATCCTGGCGACCCCGATGTATGCCCGGTGGGCGATCTGCACAAGGTCTTTTCGACCCCGGACACACTGCAGAAGGTCTATGCCGGTTGCCGTTCGGCGGGCATCGGTTGCATCGAGTGCAAAGGCTGGGCCGCAGACGCGATCGTGGCCGAACTGGAGCCAATGCAACAGCGGCGAAGGAAATATGAGGACCAGCCGCGCTTGGTCCATGACATTCTGCATAGTGGCTCAGAACTGGCCCGGGCCCGCGCCGAAGAAACCATGGAGCAGGTGAGGGAAGCAATGCATCTGGTGCAGCCCGAGTCTGGAGAGCGCGCCCAATGAGCGACGAAACGCGCGACAAGAAGAGGGAAGCAGCCGAGAGCGCATCGCCCTATAGCGTCAGCGTTGGGGCGGTGTATGACGGTCCCCTCGACCTCCTGCTGGACCTGATCCGCAAGCAGGACATCGATATTTATGACATCCCCATCGCCAAGATCACCGCTCAGTTTCTGGCTTACGTGGAGGGCCTGAAGCAGACCGAGGTCGATGCTGCGGCGGACTTCATTTACGTAGCTTCGCTGCTGATCCACATCAAGAGCCGCATGCTTCTGCCCCGGACCTCGGCGGAAGGAACCGACGGCGAGCAGGAAGATCCGCGGCGTGAACTGGTTGAACGGCTGCTGGAGCATGAGCGCTTCAAGAATGCAGCCCAGATGCTGCTGCAGAAGCAACAGATCGAAGCCGCCACCTGGACCAATCCGGCGATCCGGCAATTTAGTACCGAAGAGGGGTCCGAGCCAGAGATCGCGGCCGACACGGTTGACCTGGTGCGCGTTTTCCGCGAAATTCTCGATCGGGCACGCCAGAGGCCGGTGCTCGACGTGGATGAGGAAGCCGTAACCGTCTCCCAGATGCTTGACTATGTTCGCCGCCGTCTGATCATGGAAGATCGGCCGGTGTCATTGAGCAGTCTGCTCCGAAATACGCGCTCGGAGCGAGCGCTTATCTGCATGTTTCTCGCCCTCCTCGAGCTGGTGCGCTTGCAGGCAGTTCTGCTGAGACAGGACAACAACTTCAGCGAGGTTTACATCAAGAAGCACGCGTCATTCGAGTCGGTAATCGATCAAGGTCTACAAGCCAAGGACGACTGGCGCTAATAGCGTCAAAGGGAAAACCGCAGATCTGCGACGTTCTCACTCTACCCCCACCCCACCGCTCCCCAATTCACATAACTTTAATATTCTGGGGTACCACAATTCATACTCCCAATAGACGCACTTTGGTACGGTTGCCAACACCTACAAGTGTTGGAGTGTGCGCGCGTGAACGACGGATCCTCTGCGGTTTTGACTCCCCCCGGCAAAAGTTCTGTACACGACAAAATGAACCGAAAGCAGGGCAAGATCCCGATGATCATCTTCGGGCTTGTGCTTGTTGGCGGCATCGGGTGGGCGGCGTCCCAGCTCCTTGGCGACCTGTTTTCGGTGCCGCATAGCGCCTCGGCGATGGCCTACACCCTGCTTTGTATTGCGTTGCTGATCGCGCTCGGGTTTGAGTTCGTCAACGGATTTCACGACACTGCCAACGCAGTGGCTACCGTGATCTATACTCACTCGCTCGAACCTCACATTGCCGTGATGTGGTCGGGCATGTGGAACCTGATCGGGGTGTTGCTGTCTTCCGGGGCGGTCGCCTTCGCCGTAGTCTCGCTGCTTCCGGTCGAGCTGATCCTCAAGGTAGGATCGGGCGCTGGATTCGCCATGGTCTTCGCCCTGCTGGTTTCGGCCATTCTTTGGAACCTGAGCACCTGGTGGTACGGACTGCCGGCCTCCAGTTCGCATACCCTCATCGGTTCGATCATCGGTGTCGGCGTGGCCAATCAGTTGATGGCAGGTTCCACGGGCACCTCGGGCGTGGATTGGTCGCAGGTGGGCAACGTCTTCCGTTCGCTGCTCATTTCTCCCATCGTCGGCTTCGTCCTTTCCGCTGTGTTATTACTCGTGCTCAAGTTCGTAATCAAGGATCCGCGGCTCTTTGAGGCGCCAAAGGGCGACGCCCCGCCGCCATTTTGGATTCGCTGCCTGCTGGTGCTGACCTGCACCGGTGTGAGCTTCTTCCACGGCTCGAATGACGGTCAGAAGGGCATGGGACTCATCATGCTGATCCTGATCGGCACGGTGCCCACCGCGTATGCCCTCAATCACGCGGTCGGCTATAGCCAGGTCCAGGATTTCGTCGCCGTATCCGAACAGGCGGCCAAGGTAATGAGCGCGCACGTTGACTCGAACGCCGTCATCGATGATCCGCGGGCTGATCTGACCGAATACCTCCAGACCAAGAAACAGACACCGACCACGATTTTGGCGGAACGCCAGATGATTCTTGAGATCGAGCATGAGGTTGCATCAATACAAAACGCTGAAAGGTGTGCCCGCCGGTCAGCAGTCGAACGTGCGCAACGACATGTATATCTCGAGTGAGGCTCTCCGCCTTTTCGCCAAGTCAAAGAAGCCGGCATTCACCCCGGAAGAAGCGGCGGTGATGGCGAACTACAAGAAGAAACTCGATCTTTCCACCAAATTCATCCCGCCGTGGGTCAAGGTAGCCGTGGCGATCGCTCTCGGCCTTGGCACCATGATTGGCTGGAAGCGCATTGTCGTCACGGTAGGCGAGAAGATTGGAAAAACACACCTCACTTACGGCCAGGGCGCTTCGGCCGAAATTGTGGCCATGTTTACCATTTGGGCGGCCGATAATTACGGCCTGCCCGTCAGTACCACTCACGTGCTCTCCTCTGGCGTCGCCGGAACGATGATGGCCAACAAGAGCGGACTGCAGTGGTCCACCATCCGCAACATCGCAGCCGCGTGGGTCTTCACCTTGCCGGTGGCGGCCCTCATGGCTGCCGGCCTCTTCTGGGTCTTCGTGCAATTTGCCCCCAAGGGCTAGCAGGGCCTCAGCCGGTACGACAAACGAAAGGCGCCTCGATTTTTTCATCGGGGCGCCTTTCGCTTGTCCGGCCGTTCCTCCCCTGCGAAACCCCAACGCCGGGCATACGGACTAGCCTCGATAGCCTGGATTTCTGACAGACCTGCCTCTCTCTACCCGTAACAAATGAAGGGGTGCCCCATATCTGCCCGGTTTTGGCAGATGTGGGATTCCACGGACCTCAACCGCCGACTGTGCAGGGTGTAGAGGATCATGGACCTCGGGATCCGTGCAGTAGAGAAGTGGCCGGTCTAGCGCAGTGGAATCCCACATCTGCCAAAATCGGGCAGATACGGGGCACCCTTCACTTGTTTACGGTTAGAGATCTCGCCATGGCAATTATCGGTTGTCGCGAAATCTGTGAGAAATTCAGGCTAGTAGGTACGGATTGGCATGTGGGCTGATAGGTAGTGGAGGGACCTGCTGTTTCTCTTCCCGTTCTCACACACCCTCTTCATTGATGACTGCAAAACTAATGTCCGGGTCAGTCTGTTTCGAGCCAATTTCGAAAAGTGCTTTGTATCAGGGCACGACTTCAGTCGTGCCGAAAAGTGCCAGTAGGACGAGGGCTTTAGCCCCTGAGGTGTTTCGACAGCCTAAAGCCGCATGAGGTTCTTGATTCCACAGCCCCCTGCTTTTCCCCTCGCAAGCGAAAATATGAGTGCTTCGATACTATGAAACAAGGCGTCTCTGCATTTGTGGGGCGCGATAGTTCTCCATGAGTTTAAAAGCCAAATTGGAAGCGGTTATCTATGCAGCAGAGGAGCCAGTGACCCTGGCCCAGCTCGCTGCCATCTTTGGGGATGAAATCTCGCCTGTCGAAGAGGCGGCCGAACCGGCGGCGGAGCAGATTGCTTTGATCGAATCCGACGCTCCCGCCACAAACCCCACACCTGAGGAAGCACCGGTCGTAGAAGATACGTCGACCGCCGCGGAACCCAGTGAGAGCGACGAAAAGAAAGCGGCACGCCATCGCGACCGCCGTGTCCGCCAACTATTGCAACCCGTGCTCGATGAACTGATCGCGGACTACGCCAACGGCGAGCGAGGCATGGAGATCCGGGAGATCGCCGGTGGCTACCGAATGGCGACCAAACCGGAATATCACGATGCGGTGCGTGGGTTTGTAAAGAGTCTGAAACCGCCCATGAAACTCTCTCTGCAAGCCCTGGAAACACTGGCGGTGATTGCCTACAAGCAGCCGGTAACCGCTCCTGAAGTGAGTGAGATCCGGGGAGTCGACTCGGGCGGTGTACTCGGCGGCCTGGTGAGCCGCAAGCTCATCACCACGGCGGGAAGAAAGCCGGTGATCGGGCGGCCCATCCTCTACAAGACCACCAAGGAGTTTCTCCTCCGCTTCGGGCTGAAAGACGTGAATGATCTGCCCAGCATGGAAGAATTTGAAAAGATGGCGGGAGAGCTGGCTGAATCTGAAGCCGAGGGCGAAGCCCTGGACGCGGCCAATGACGCGGCCAATGACGCGATCAATGACGCGATCAATCTTGGCTCTGATCCGCCGCCCCAATCCGAAGCGCCAGAATCGGTGCCGGAATCCCCTGCCCAAGCCACCGCAGAGCACGACGCCGAGCCGGAAGCCGAGCCGCAAGCCGAGCACCAGGTATGACCCTCAACCAGGAGAGCGGTGGCGAGCGCAACCAACAGCGCCTGCAGAAAATCGTTGCCGCAGCCGGGATCGCATCGCGGCGTAAGGCGGAGGAGTTGATTACCTCAGGCCGGGTGCAGGTCAATGGCCAGAAGGTGACCGAGCTGGGCTCGAAGGCCGATCCGGAACGAGACCATATCCGCGTCGACGGCAAGCTGCTCAAGAAACCGCAACAATTTCGCTACTTCATGCTCAACAAGCCCAAGGGCGTGGTCACCACCGTCTCCGATCCCGAGGGGCGTCCAACGGTGATGAAGTTTTTCGCCCGCGCCGGAGCTCGCGTCTTTCCGGTTGGCCGGTTGGATTATCAAAGCGAAGGCCTGCTGTTGATGACCAACGACGGCGAGCTGGCCAATATCCTGACCAGTGCGGCCTCCCAGGTGGAAAAAACCTACCTGGTAAAAGTCAGCGGCAAACCCACGGAGCAAGAGCTGGAGCAACTGCGCCGCGGCGTGATGATTGAACGTGGCCGGCGAGGGGAACGGGAGGGCCGCGTGATGACCCAACCAGCCAGGATTAATCTGGTCCGCGACACCGACAATCCCTGGTACGAGGTGGTCTTGACCGAAGGCAAGAACCGCGAGATTCGCAAAATGTTTGAGGAAGTAGGCCATTTTGTCGAGAAGGTCCGGCGGGTTGGTTTTGGGCCACTGGTTCTCGATGTGGAACCGGGTGAAATGCGCGAGCTCAATGAGGACGAAGTGACCAAACTGAAGCGGGCATCGCGCAGAAAGGCAACTTTGCCACAGCAGCCTCAGAAACCGGCCCGCCGCCCCAGGTCGGGACCGGCCACGCTACCCCGCCCGGTTCGCAAGCGCGCCCCGGCACGGCGACCCTAGGCGGCGGATGGAAACCTGCTTTTCCCATCCCGCTTTTCTTATCTCGCTTTTCTGATCTGATGACTGGCGGAGTGTTTATGGAGACAGCAACATCTGGCGCCGGACGCTTTTGGGGAGTCGAGGCTCGCGGCGCGCTCTCCTGCCATATCTAACCATCACGCCGGCTCCCACTATGACGTCCTCATTGTGGGGGCCGGCGCTGCTGGCCTGTTCTGCGCCATGCATGCCGGCCGTGGCGGCCGTCGCGTTCTCCTGCTCGAGCATGCCCCTCGCATTGGCAAGAAGATCCTGATCTCAGGTGGAGGCCGCTGTAACTTCACCAATCTCCACACCACGGCCGAGAACTTCCTCTCAGCGAATCCTCACTTTGCCAAGTCCGCGCTGGCCCGCTACACCCCGACGGACTTCCTGGAGTTGGTAGAGAAGCACCAGATCCCCTGGCACGAGAAGAAGCTTGGGCAGCTCTTTTGCGACCGGGCTGCCACCGACATTGTTTCCATGCTGGAGCAGGAGTGCGCCGCGGCCGGTGTAACCATTCAGTTGGCGACGCCTGTTCGAGAAGTGACCCATCACGAGGGTTTCCATTTAAGCACTGACCGCGGTGTCTTCTCCGGACGATCTCTGGTCATCGCTACCGGAGGTCTATCCATTCCGAAAATGGGGGCCACCCCGTTTGGCTATCAGGTCGCGCAGCAATTTGGTTTGGCGCTGCAACCATGCCGGCCGGCGCTGGTGCCTCTCACTTTCGCAACCGAGGATCTCAATCGCTATGCAGACCTGGCCGGGGTCTCGACCGAGGTGGTGGTGTCTGCCGGCGCCGGGCGCTTTCGGGAAAAGCTCCTCTTTACCCACCGTGGCCTAAGCGGGCCGGCCGTACTCCAGGTCTCCTCTTATTGGCAGCCTGGTCAAGCTCTAGTGGTCGATCTTGCGCCAGACCAGCTCTGGACCGCCGGCTTTCTCGCGCAGCGCACGCCAGTGGGCGCCCGAACCGCACTCCGCGACCTTCTTCCCCACCGCCTTGCCGACCGCTGGCTGGAGTTGCAGCCGCTCTCCGCTTGGACCAACCGAGGTATCGAAGAAGCGGAGAGGGCGCTCCACTCCTGGACCCTCTATCCTGCCGGGCACCGAAGGCTACGAGAAGGCGGAAGTCACAGCAGGTGGTGTGGACACGGCAGAGCTGAGCGCACGGACGATGGAAAGCCGCAGGGTTCCAGGGCTCTACTTTATTGGCGAAGTGGTTGATGTGACCGGGCATCTCGGCGGCTTCAATTTCCAGTGGGCCTGGGCCTCAGGCGCGGCTGCGGGCCGTGCACTGGCAGGTCTCTGAGTCAGCGCGTCATCTGCGCGACGGGGCGAGGAGCAGCTTCTGGGATGAGTCGATGTGAATTTATCTCTTTCCTATCGTCCATGCCAACCACTTTGGAACGACAGTATCGCTGAAGCTGCAGACGAAGGAATGATTTCACCTCTGCCTACCTATCTTGAAAAGCGCTGAACCCGGGCCGACTCTGCAGCCCGCACATCCCGCTCTGTGATGTTCACGCCCTATGTGCGCCATGCCCTGGAGGTCGGCTCCGCAAACCACAGGCTAACCGACCAGAAAACCAGGATCAGCAAATAAACAGAGATGCGAAGGAACGAAAAGAAGATGTAGTCGCGCATCTCACGACCGGTAGTGAAATAGCCACCCCCGGCCAGCAGAGCAGCGGAATAGACACCGAATCCGAAGCTAATGGCTGCGACATGGCTGCGCCATGACAGCCTCAAGGGGCGAAGAAGAAAAGCCAGGACGATTGCCCACTCCACCATGAGCACGGAGAGCAGGAAATGCATCAAAACCAAAATCGTGCGCAGTGACGAGTGACCGGATGGGGCGAGACGCATGACGATGAGAACGCCGCTCCCGGCCAGCAGTAAGGGCAGGGTAAAGCGGCGAACGCCGCCCAGTTTCTCCAGGGCGTTCCAGGTGAGCTCAATAAGTACAGCACACTGGAGCAGAATGTCCGTCACGTCGATGATCATGGACGCGAAGAGGGGGGCAGGATGACCGGAAACCCGTAGCGCCGCTGCCAGCCCCACTGAGCGCACCAGGTAAAAAATGATCAACAGGGTGAACCAGGGAAACCGCCCAACACGCTTGCGTGTGAAAAGTACGGTGAGAAGTAGCAAATGTCCGAGGAGCCCAGCGGCCCAGATCAGATGGTTTATCATCAATCCTTTTTTAGCTTGAGAATAATGGCTGGCCGGTCACCTATATAGTCTAAGACTTGGATTTTTGTTTTGCGGATCAGGAATTAGCCCTTTTGGGTGAACGGCGCGAACGAATTCGTCATCTCAGTAAAACAAGGATTCGTTATGCTCCGCAGTAACGCCGATCTGACAACGAATTCGAAGGGTCTCTCGCTGGAACCGGTATCCCTTCGGATCGTGCGGCCTACTTGACCCGTAATCTGAGAGCAGGCGGTGCAATTGTCACCGTACGTGATGCTGATCGGGTCCCGGAAGCAGAGCAAATTTTGTCTTCCAATGGTGGCAAGGTGCGCTACCAATCGAGCGACATTGCAATTACACGGAACATTCGTCGCGCGGTGGTCAAGGATAAATCCCTCTCCACGGCAGCACATAACGTAACCATCATCACCAAAGACGGCAAGGTAACTTTGAAAGGCCGGGTCAAGTCAGATTCGGAAAAGCAAACCGTCGAGTCTGCTGCGGCCAGTATTGCCGGTGCGGGTGATGTCGACAATCAATTGACTACGAGTGGTGCTCAGTAAGGCGAGCGACAAAAGGAGAACAGATATGGCAGGACATTCGATCTTCGGAATTTACACGCCGTCAGGGTGTGGAGGCAGCCGTACAAGCGCTTAGGGATGCGAATTTTCGCAGCTCGGACATCTCCGTCCTGGCCCCGGAAAATCTCGGCGGCATACGCGATATCGGCACTGTTAAAAGTACCAAAGCACCCGAAGGTGCGACCGCTGGAGGAACCTCCGGGGCGGTCGTGGGTGGGGTGCTCGGATGGCTCGTGGGTGTCGGGGCGCTGGCGATTCCGGGTGTGGGACCCTTTCTTGCCGCCGGCCCAATCATGGCGGCACTGGCAGGCGTGGGCGTCGGCGCCGTGGTCGGCGGAATCACCGGCGCGTTGGTCGGATTCGGTGTGCCGGAGTTTGAGGCCAAGCGGTACGAAACCCGCCTGAGAAAGGGCGGTATCCTTCTATCCGTCCATGCAGATAACGCGGATTGGATCGCACGCGCGAAAACTATTCTTGAAAAGACCGGTGCGGAAAACGTCACCAGCGCCAGCGAGACTCGTGTAGCCTAACCCTCATGTCGAAGGAGTGGAGGGCCTAGGGATCGCGTATGCCTCCACTCCATACCCCCCGCACACTCTTTGGATAACTAAGTCAAAATCGATCGGCGATCTAACCTTCCAATCGAACTAACTTACAACTTTGTCACCCTGACCGGAGTGGTCATGGGCCTGAAGAGTGTGCGTGAGAAACCCAATTCGAACCACCTCGCTCATGCTTTGTATCAGGGCACGGCTTCAGCCGTGCCGCAATGGTTGGGTCTGATGAGGGCTTTTAGCCCCTGCGTTTTTTCTTTGCCAGGTAAGTGTAGCTGCATGAGTACTGCCATAACAGGGGCTAAAGCGGGGCCATAACAGGGGCTTTAAACCCCACCCAAGATGATGAAAAACAGCTGTGAAGGGGACGGCCTTCAGGCCGTCCATAAATGATTGCAAATCTGTCCGGCTTTAGCCACTGAGGGAGCGCTTTTTAGTTCCTCCTCCACCCCCTTAGGAAGATGTTTTTCGACAGAGCGTACCCGGATTTCCTGCCACGCGGCACTGGACATAGTCGCCTGTGCGCCTTTCTCTTACAGAAAGGCCCATGATGTCCGCCAACGCACTCAAGTTCGACAGGAATTCCGTGGTAGCGAAGTGGACCTGTCCCGCCTGCCCCGCCTGCCCCGGCGTGCCGTGGGGCTTGCCGTGGGGCGTGCCGTGGAAGGACCTGCTGTTTCTCTTCCGGTTCTCACACAACCTACTTAGCCCTGGGTGCGCTTTCGAACAGCTAATGTCTGGAATCTCGTCCCCGACCAAAGCCTCTCCTCTGGCTTTCACCCCTACAATGAGTACAATCAGAAATCACTCTTGCGAAATGCGAGTCAGGGAGATCATACGATGGATGGTGCGGTGGCGGGGCCAGGCACGCGAGTGGGCTCACCTGCTCTGCTTCCAGTTGACTGGTCACAGTTCCATGGCGTGGATATCGACGCCCAGCACCACGCATCCTGTCGCGAGGGCGTTTTTTTCGATGGCCTGTCGACCGGCCAGCATGTCCTATTCCTGCTGACCGATATCGCCGGCACAGAATCACAAGATCATGACGTGGCGTTGGATGTGCAAAATGTCTTTCGCCAAAGAGCCAAGGAACTCTTCGCAGGAGAGGAGGTCAATGAATCGGACGCGATCGCTGCCCTGGCTCATGCCGTCAATCTCTCCGTAATAGAGCCTCACGGCGTTCGACCCGCACCCACCTTTCTGGGATGCTTCAATCTCGCGTTGGGTATCCTCACTTACTGCAACGCGGGACTGGTCGTCTTGCTGCGCGAGGGTGGAACGGTGCGCGCTCTGGAGCCGAGCGGAATGGTTTTAGGGCTTTTTACTCATGCAACATTCGAAGCGGCGATTCTAGTCCTCCAGGAAGGGGACTCCGTGCTCCTGATCACCAAGGGAGTCACTGAGAGCCGGCGGGGAGGAGCCGAGTTTGGCGTCGAACGGGTTGCGCGGTTGCTAAGAAATTCCACCACGAAATCGGCATCAGAAATTTCTGAGGTCGTACTGCGGGCGGCCTATGACTTCGCAAATCATCCCTGGTCCCGTTTCCTCGGATTTCTGCGCGCAAACCACCGGTGCCGGCCCAACGATTTGACAGCGTTGGCACTTGTGCGCCCCCGGCGGCGTCAGGCGTAGCCCCTGAGAATGCTTTTATTGCCACGCCTGGCGGTAGATCGTCTCGATCTCTTCGGCGCTTGGGATGCGAGGGTTGTTCTGCGGTGAACCTGAGGCCAGTGCCTGCGCCGCCATAGTTCCCACCAGCGCGCTGTATTCCTCTTCCGCGATTCCGAACTGTTTAGGAGAAGGCACCTGCAGTTCGGCGTTTCGTTTGTACAAACCCTGAATCAGCTGATCCACTGCCGAGTGGTCTGTGTCGTGCGCCTGCGCCATGCCCATGGTGCGGGCACATTCGGCATAACGGTCCAGGGCAGCTTCTACTGAGAAGGCCGTTACCGCCGGCAGCAGCATGGCGTTCGAGAGTCCATGCGGAATATGAAAATGCGCGCCCAGCGGCCGGCTCATTCCATGCACCAGCGCTACGCTTGCATTGGAAAATGCAATGCCCGCCTGGGTGGCTGCCAACATCATTGCCTCGCGTGCTTGCGCATTGCCAGGTTGGTGGAAGCTGGCGGGAAGCTCCCGCCAGATAGTCTTCATCGCCGCCAGGGCAAGCGCGTCGGTAAACGGATTGGCTTGGCGGCTGACGAACGCCTCAATTGCGTGCGTCAGTGAGTCGGTGCCAGTGTCGGCGGTGAGCCTCGGCGGCATGGTCAGCGTCAGTTCGTAGTCCACCACTGCCGCTGCCGGCAACAGGCTGTCCCCGGCAAGCAACATCTTCTCTCCCGTCTCTCCATCTGTGATCACGGTGAATCGTGTAACTTCCGACCCGGTACCGGCGGTAGTCGGAATCGCCAGGTGTGCAGGCCCGGCCACTGGAATCGGGTGCGGGACCCGATAGTCCCGGACTTTGCCCCCGTTGGCTGCGAGCATGCCGATGGCTTTCGCTGTATCGATCGGGCTACCGCCTCCCAGGCTCACCAGGCCATCGTGCGCACCCTCCACAAACACGCGAACACCCGCATCAACAACCTCGGTAGTCGGATCTGAGACCGTCTCATGGAAGATCTCACAGCTCAGGCCCGCATCTCGTATCTGCGTCGCCAGTTTTTCAGCAAGCTGAGTCTTCATCAGGAAAGGATCCGTCACAATCAACGGCCGCCTGCAGCGGAGGCGCAGAAGAATCGCTGCCACTCCTGCCAGGGATCCTCCCCCAATCCTGAGAATGGCTGGAATTTTGATCTCGGCCATCATCGGCATCTCCTGAAGCCTCGTCTCCGCGTCATACAATCGTCAAACCCGGAGCAATCACACACTTGGTGTATTGTTCCGGGACCATTTGGCCTGCCTAATTACTGTAGTACCTTGCCAGTCACTGGCGAAACTCGAGCACATCGGGAATTCAGACACGCATTTCGGGGTTTCTTACTTTTGCGAATTGTCTCACGCAGCAGTTGAGCACTGTCCCCGTTTTCGCGGAAGGGCACGATGGCATCTTTTCTGACCGAGTTAATGACCAGCCCGCTGGGCGTCACGGGTCCTACACCGTGTCCGGTCAACCTGACCAGGCTGAAAGGCCTGGATATAAGCGCTCGTTACCACTCTTACCGTTGCGGCGGCGACTTCTTTGATGGCCTGACGATCGGTTTTCGACTCATATTTCTATTGACGGATATCGCCGGTCCGCGAGTGGAGACTCATGCGATTGCAGCTGAAGCCCAGGTGGCCTTCCGGCAAAGGGCTCAGGAGTTATTCGGGCCTGCGGACGCCAATGAATCGGACTCCCTGGCCACCTTGGCGCATGATGTAAATCGATCGCTGATGGAGGCGGCCAACGGTGTGCGCTTTGCTCCAACCTTTTTAGGCTGTTTCAACGCGAACCTTGGCATTCTGACCTACTGCAACGCGGGCCGTGTTCTCGCCGTGTTTCGCGATGCCAGGACCGCGTGTGTTCTCGAGCGCGGCGGAGTTCCACTTGGACTTTTCACTCACGTCACCTATGAACCAGCGGTCCTGGCGTTCGAACCCCAGGATAAACTCCTGCTGGTTACCAAGGGAGTGACCGAGAGTCGTCGGGGGGCAGCCGAATTCGGAGTGAAGCGCATCGAGCGGTTGCTCGAACATTCCAACGGAGACTCTGCTTCTCAAATCTGCAACACCGTGCTGCGCGAGGCCTACGACTTCGGTAACAATCCCTGGTCGCACGTGTACGACTTTCTGTTTTCACGCCGGCAACGCAGCAATGAGGATCTGACCGCGGTAGCGCTCGTACGCCGCTAAAATCCTCGTACAATTCCATTATTTTTTTCCAAAGGTACGAGAACACCTTATACGGCTCTTGTACGGCTGCGGAAACGCTGATTCGTCTAAAGCCCGTACCCTTCAAAAAGTCACTGCGCAAACCGCCGGAAAAAACTATCCGATTTCCACGCCGGACGGTGATCGGCATTGGCAACACGCAATGCCAGCTTTGCGAGGATGACATTAAATTGTGCCGCGGCCTCGATGTCGACAGGCTGGCTCAGGTCATCGGAAGGCCCATGGTAGCGCTCCGCATACCACGCCTTGAAAATCTTCGCTTCGGGTGTGCCGCTCACCCAACCGAACTTGAATGCAAGGGCCGGAACACCCTTTTTGATAAAGCTGTACTGGTCGCTGCGGATGAACCGATTATGGTCCGGTTCCTTGTCGGCTTGTATTTCCACTCCTGCTTCACCAGCAACCGCGCGAATATCGTCACCCAAAGTCGACTCGCCCAGACCCTGGACTTCAAGGTATTTCAAAGGAAACAGCGGAAGGTACATATCCATGTTGATGTCGGCGACGATCGGCCCAGACACGCTCGGGTGGGCCGCAAAATACTGAGAGCCGAGCTCACCCTTCTCCTCCCCGGTTACGGAGAGGAACAGAATCGAGCGCTTCGGTTTTGCATCTTTCATCGCCCGGGCAATTTCGATCAGTGACGCATCGCCTGAGGCATCATCCATCGCGCCATTGTAGATGCGGTCGCCGTTGACCGGCTCGCCGATGCCGAGATGGTCGAGATGCGCACTGACGACCACATATTCCTTCCTGAGCTGGGGATCACTGCCACGGCAGAACACCCACGATATTCTCGGATTTCACCTCCGAACGAGTCATCCCAACCCGCGCATGGACCTTCACCGCCAAAGGAAAGTGTGGCAGTGGCTTATCTCCATTGAGAGCGGTCAAGAATTTCCTGAAAGCTGTGACCGCTGCCCGCGAAAAGCATTTCAGCGCGCGCCGGATTGAATTCGATACTCACCGGCAGCGGAGGTGGGACGCCTTGGCCAGGGTCGGTCAATTCCATGCGTGGCTGGAAACGCGATGCCGCAATGCGCGACCATGGTACTTCTGCGCTGCTTGGGATTCTGGATGGTAATCGTCCCCACGACGCCAGCCTTCGCCAATGCCTTTCGGCGCTCTTCCGCCGATTGGTAATGCGCCTTGACTGGGCCTGCCATATCGGCAGGGCCGCCCGTGACCAGCACTACAATTTTTCCCTTCACATCCTGGCCAGCCAGATCGTCGTAACTGGATTCGGGTACCGTGAGCCCGTAGCCGACGAACACGGCGCCGGCTTCCACATTCTCCGCCGCGTGCGAACTTGCGCCCAGCGTGGCATCGTCACCCAGTTTCACCGGTTGCGTTTTGCCATCGCGCAACAGATCGAGAGAGCAGCGAGATTCGTCAATCTTCACCACCTGGAAGTCCATCGGCTGGCGATAACCATCGACCCCGGCGGGCTCCAAACCCGCTGCACGAAACTGCTCAGCCATATAATTGGCCGCTTTCTCGAAGCCCGGGCTGCCGGTTCCTCGGCCTTCGAGGCTGTCGTCCGCAAGAAACTGAACGTGGGACCACCACAGTTTGCCCAGCGCGTTCCAGTCAGGGTTCTGTGCGAGAGCGGCGCCACCGCCAAGCGTTAGGGCAAGGCAGACCTTCATCCAGTTTGAAAATTTCACCTACGAGCACCTCACTACTGCGAATGTAACTCAATAAAAAGGACGCTCCCTTGCGGGAGCGTCCTTTTCGGCCTGAGCCGACTAGCTGTGCGGGTTTACCAGGAGAGTTTCACATCCGGAAGAACATTGGTTCCTTCAACCCGAACGGCATACAGCGACGCTGGATTGAGGTCGAGTGCTTTGAGGATCGTGGGAGCCACCTGCGCGGTGCCAACGCCCGCACGGACTGTGTGGGGTACAAACGACGGATTAGACAGCAACAGAACAACATTGGTGTCGTCATGGTTAAAGCCGCCGTGTTCGGACTGTTTCGCTTTGCTGCCGGAGTAAGTGACACCGACATTCGGGGTGACGATGATGTCCGGAGTGCGCGGATCTTTGGTCGGGTCGTTGTAGTTGAGCGAGAGCGAGGGACCGTAGTAGATCTGGCCCAGCCCAATACCCGTGCTGGTAGAGGGGTTGTCTTCCAGAATCTTGACGCTGGCCTCGGTATCCGCAGAGCTCTTCAGCCAAACCAGCGAAACGTCATCTTCCGTTGGCCCAATGCCCGTCGGATTATTGGTGGATTCAGAATTAGGTATGTAGCCCGCTTTGGAGAGCAGGGTGACCGGCGAGGTGCCGTTGATCGTCTGACCGACATACCGGCTGGGATCGATCGGAGACTGGCCGTGCTTGGCAGTGATCACGATCATGGTCGAATCGTAACAGACCCTTGGCCTTCAGTTCCGCTACCCAGGAAGCGATGGAGTCATCGACGAACTTGAATTCGCCCAGCAGCGCCGCGGTAGGCGTGCCGGCGGCATCAACATATCCACCCGTGACACCGTTGCTCTCCTCAATCAGCTTTTGGCCTACGCTGACAGCCTGGAAGTTCATGCCGAAGACGGTCGGTACCGTGGTCGTTTTGTTGCCCAGGTGGTCTTTGCCGTCGATCTCATTCAGGATTGCGTTGACTTTGAGCTGGTCGTAGCACTGGATGTTCTGGAAGCTGTTCGTCCAGGCGGTAATGTCCGAACTGGGATCGGGAACACTGGAGCAGGAGATGCCGGTCGGTGTCTTCACACCGGGCAGACCGACCACAGTCGAGTTAATTTCAGGCCCGTAAAAGTCGTCGAGCGCGGCGGGACCGATCCCGGCCGCTACTGCGGAATAAGCGGGGTGTTTATCGGACCATGCGGCGTAGCCGCCAGCCTGGTGGATAACGCTGAAGATGGTGTTGGTGCGGACGAATTGCCACGGATAAACAGGAGCGCAGCCCTTCGCAGGGTCGCGGATAAGCTTCTTGGGATCGATGGAGGCGATGCCGCCGTCGGTGAGGGCAGCGCCAGGTGCGCCGCCATTCACTTTGGTCTTGTCGAGGTCGATGCCTTCTTCATACTCGCTGGTAGTGCCGGTTGGAGCCGCGCCGGGAGTGCAGGGGCCTGCGCCCAGGCCGTTGCCGGTAGTGATGGTCGGAGCATCAAGATTCCGGGCATAGGCGACGTCGTAGTAGATGCCAGTCAGGGCCGGACTGCCGCCGGTCACGATGCGCGATCAGGCCAGGGAATGAATCGGAAGGTTTTGACGTGCTTGCGGCTACGTAGTTCACGCCGGTCTTGCCCAGAGCGGCAAGAGCCGGGCAGTAGGGCTCGCCATTGTTGACAGTGCTGATCCCCTTCGCGCAGTTCTCGAAATCTACGGCGTGCATGCCATCGACGCTGACCAGAAGTACGTGCTTGATGGGACCCTTGCCCCAGTCATTGTCTTGCGCGACTGCGGAAACAGTAGAGCACGCAGCCAACACGGTTAGTGCAGCAATTGCATTCTTCATCATTACCTCCGGGATTAATGGTTACTAGACCCCGCAGGTTGATTGCATTGCCGGAAGATGAAAATTCAATAAAAGTCTTATGGCGTTAAGACGCACTTCACAGTCGAGCGTCTATTACCGTGCATTCCTGACGAGACCCATGCAAAACACCAGGGGCCGCTTGCGCAGCCCCGGTCTGTAGTTTCCAAATTTCAGAGAGGCCGAATAGATCCAAATCTACGGAATGCGTGAGTTTTCTGAAGTTACCGCTCTCTGATGCTTTGTATCAGGGCACGACTTTAGTCGGGCCGAAAAGGCCAACAAAGATCTGCGGTTTTCCTCTTCCGGTTCTCACGCACACTCTTTAGCCCCTGCGCTTTTTTTCCTGCCAATTCGGTCTCTCACGCCATTCGAGAGAAATTCAGCGCAAACTTATCGCAGTCTGGTCCTGGAAGGAAATAGCTTTTCGCGCCGTGCTGTCCACTCTGCCGTTGAGAAAAGGCCCGGTCCTATTTCGATCAGGCGGGGAATCATATTGAAGACCGAAACCTGGCTCCACAGTTTTCCGTCGCGGGTTCGAAATCCCTTCTCGTTCAGATCGCTGGCTATGTTCGAGAAAGGAAAGTCCTGAACGATCAGATCCATCATCTGGGTCAGGATCATGCGCTCACGAGGATGGAACTCCAGCCGTTGGCAATCGTCGGAGATGCGCAGACCATACGGGATGTCTTCGCTAAACGCGCCTTCGGTCGGCCCCTCATCCCCGGGCAGCTCGCGCCGCCACTCGATCGATACCAATTGCCATCCGGCGGCTGTCCGCTGCTGCATCAGGGATGGGCTGAATGGCCCTGAGACTACATCTCGTATCCGCTCAAAGTGCGCCATGGCTATCCTCTCCTCAGATCAGATGATGATTGCGGTCGCTAACAAGCAATTGACGTACCAAGCCGTGCGTGCCAATTGTTACTCTAAAGTAGATTGCTATCAACTACTTAAGCCAGAGGACAATTAGGCAAAGACCGCCGGAATGTGCGAAATCGTAAATCGGTGTTCACCCGCGGACACAGCCCCGTGTCAAACGAACCGTGGCCCTTCGAGGCAATTAACGCCAGCGAGCCGCGGGAGGAGAGGACAGGGGCACCGCTACTGGCGGGGGAACGGGAAGTGTCCGACGCGACGATGACGCGCTGGTGGTTTCCTCGTCGCCGATGTCAAAGGTCGGTGTGCCCTTGGGCAGCTTCAGCCGCCCGTCAACCAGGTACGCAACGACGACTCCGCCCGTTACCTCAGGTACCAGAAAGGCCATGGGCAGCAGATACTTCTTGCTCTTGACTAGCGACTCGGCAACCCCGTCGACCGGGTGGCTGCGGGGAATGTTGCCGGGTACTTGCTGGATCACAAAAGCGCTCATGTTGAGCTCGGGGTTCTTCTTGCCGTAGCTGACCAGCGATCGGGCGACCTGTTTCGGGGTCATCAGCCCGACGTCGGCAAGGAAATTACGATGGATCGCGTGGGGCAGGTAGATGTCGAGAACCACGCGAGAGAAGTCAGCACAGTTGTGGAAGAGGATGTTGAAGTGGCCGACGTTGCGCTTGTCGTTGAAGGTAGCAATGAAGCGCTGATCTTGTGCCGGCGTGCTTTCCACCTGGAAACCATGGATGGTCCGGTCATAGGACTCACCTACCAGTTCGGTCCACTCGCCTTTGGGGGGCCCACCTGGCCGGTTGTCCGGTGCCAGGGCCAGCAAGTGCTTTTTGCGGTAGGCATCGCGAAGTGCAGCGACCTGTGCTTTATCCACGATTACGGGAATATCGGTTGGCGAATCGACCGCGTACAGATAGCCAACCAGCGGAATGGCGAGCCAGTCATAGCCGTCGATCTTGTGATAGCGGCTGATCACGACGCCATATTCGCCGTCGTGGCATGGCCGAAGCATCGTGGGTGTTTCGGCGCAGATCCGGTTGAAATAAACGGCGGCGTGCCCGGTGGGGTTCATCGCGCCAAATCCGCCGTAGGGCTCTTCCATAAGCAGTGCAACCGACCCACGGGCATTCGTTGCGGCCGTCACCAGAAAGCAGATGACCAGAGCGCTCGTCCTGTTTCTAATCGTCATAGATATATCTAGCAAGATAAAACCCAATCCAGACCTTTTTACTCGGGAAAAATAGACGAAAATCTCGAAGGCTTCAACTTTCGATCTAAGATGCATATAAACCGATGAGTGCAAGTATTACCGCAGTAACCGCATCCGCTCAGAACTCAAGCATTGGCGGGCGCCAATCCTCACCTTAAGTCCGCGGATCCATCACGCGGCCCATAAACAGGATGCCGTCCGAACGATTGTCGCGAATCACAAAAACAAACGGGTGGTCGGCACGGAAAACAGGCGGTGCCTGCTCTGCGGGGCGCATGGCCAGGGCCCTCATGGTCACCGCGGTTGCCGCCGCTGCCTCTGTCCCTTCTTCATTTACGTCGACGTAAGCCTTATGAATGACCGCTGAAATCGCAAAATCCCGGTGACCGGTCATCCCTGAGAAATTCGCGCTGGATGAAAACGCCTGTGGCATCCCCATCGCCCCCAGCGTGGCGCCAAGCTCGAATTCCTGCGTCATCTTGAATTTCGGCATGGTCACGATCACTTTGGATACCGGCGCTAAACGTCGCAACCATTGCTGCGTGTTCGCAGCCGTCAGCGATTGTTCCAGCCCCCCAAGACCGCCGGGATCTTTGGGCAGAAACACAATCATCGATAGCTCCTTGCTCTTGTAAGGAATTTCCAAAGCTTGAAAGGTGCCTCCGTCGAAATAGTTGAAGCTGCCTTCCCGGTGCATCAGAGGCGCCGGCGCCGTCTGCCCCGGGGATAGATGGAAGTCCTCGTTCTTTGTCTGTGCCTTATCAAATTGCGTCTGCCAGTCACCCTTGAAATAGATTGCGTTGGTAAGCACCAACCTTGTGTCCGGCCTCAATGAGCCGGGTTGCAGCAGGTCTTTGATCTTGTCTTGGGTTTTCTGCTCCACCCATCGGTTGATCGTCTGCCGCGCCGCTTCCGTTGCGCCTTTGAAATCAACCTGGTTTAGTCCCGCGCCATAGTCGTTCTTGAGCAGGTTTAAGTAGTCATCGAGAAAGGTGTAACCGTGTTGCGCCCACAGAGCATTGGCCACACTGAGCTGGTAGGCATCATGCGTGGCATTGAGGTCCTTCAGAAGTGCGCCCATTGCCGGGTGCAGTTTCTCCGGCGGTAGCGTGAAATGCAATGTCTTCGCCATCTGTGACGCGGTGTCGCCGCGCGCCCCGGCATAAGCCATAGCCAAGGCGGTGGAAATGCTCTCCGGTGAAAAGAAGAGATTGCCGCTCCGGTTCCGCAGCTGACCATACAGTGCAATTGCGAACGCGTTGTTGCCCTCGACCGCTGCTGTCTCATCAGTCGTGGCCATGGTTTTCATCTCCGCTGCTGGCGCCCCCAACGGCAACACCAGGCAAGTAGCCAGTAATGATAATAGGAGTTTCATCCAGACCTCACTCATGACGTGGGACCCTAGCCCGCTCCCATCTATCACGCCTGTTAGACGATCATAAGCTCCACGCCGTGCGGTATTTTGCGTCGGGTAGCTCTCTCCGGGCGCAAGTGCCTCGGTTGCAAAGCACGCGGTGGCGGGCCCCAGGAGTCGTGTTCCCAACCACCTTAGTACCTATGACTGTTTTGAATCTTGGAAGGGTATGGCTTCACAAGTTGCGGAAAAACTCTGGACGAAGCGGCTTCAGCCGTGGCAAATGAACCGCCGCAAATGAGGGGCTTTAGAGGGTGTGTGAGAACTCGCTTTTTGAAGGGTACGGGCTTCAGCCCGTACGTTGACTACTCAACCTAGGACGGGCTTTAGCCCCTGAAGGCATCTCTTGTGCTCGCTTTGAGCAGCCCTCAGCGGCTTCTAAAGCCGATTCATCTTGACTGCTAAAACTTACGGCCTAAAGACCGTACCCTTCAAAAAGTAGTTCTCACACATCCTCTAAAGCCCCGAGGTACGCGTTTCTTCCCTAGAACCCGTTAGGGCCCGAGGGAGCGCTTTCACTCCCTCATTAAACCCCTCCGAACATCTTCGACCGGAAACCAGCTAGCGCCAATATCCGCTGATCCACACATAACCCCCGCCCCGAGGAACCCATCGTCCGGGAATCCACACCGCGCGAGGCCGGGGTGGGTTCACCCAATGTCCACCCACCCAGACATACCGTCTCCCAGTCCATCGGTAATACCCAGGCATCCAGACCCAACCTCGATGCAGAGGCGGTCCAGGGCGCTCGATAACCACCGCCGGCGGGGGCCCGCCGCGAACGATAACCTGTCCGTTTGCCGCGCCCGCGCTCAACATGATCCCGCATATGGCCATGAACAGGCCTTCCTTCAATCTCATGCAACCTCCAGTAATGCCCACGTGCGAGAACAGCTTATACGATATGGCTGCCCCCAGCGGAGCGGACCTAACTGCCGGAGGACTCTTCCGCACCAACACCGGGCCAGGTGGGACTGGGCAACTGGTGCGCATCAGCGGCTTCGAGATGTGGAGCATCGGAGAGGACGGTTTGATTGCCCAGTCCCAGGGCCATTACGACAGCGCCGCTTATCGGCGCCAGCTTGAGCATGGGGTCCAACGCGAGGGAAACTAAGCTATCTCGTGATCTCTTAATCGGCCAAGACCGGCATGTTTTAGCAATTCGGTAAGCGCTCGCACTTCCACATCAACAATGCACTGCGGCGACTCCTGGATCCGCTCCCTTTGATATTTCGCCAGGTGATCCTGAGTTATCTCGTCCAGCCGCACGCTGAGCGTCTCTCCCCATTTCTCCAGAAAATCGGCCCGGGGATCGTTCCAGACGGCGGCAGCTTCCTTGATTGTCATCGTCTTAGAAATATTCATTACTTTCAAGATCACGCGCTCCCTCCCATCGCGGAGAGCCGTTCGGCTCCCCTGCTATTGCCTATCCGGCGCACCGGCACGACGAAAAGCCCGAAGGGTGACAGTAATTGAGTGTAAAGCCATGCTTAACTTAGATCAAGTACTACTCACTGAAGACCGTTAACCGAAGCAGCGGACTTCTTCCTTTTCGAAGTTTTTGTGGCGCTCGTTTCCGTCCATTCAGCCCCTGAGGAACGCGCGTTTGATACTAGTGGCTAGGATCCCAAACCGTTTTCCAGGGTTGCACCAGTGCCAAGTCCCCGGCTGTCCACTTGATGGAACGTGGCCGTGATCTCCGTGTAATATCCAGGAGCCCCGCCGCTTTGAATAGTTCCCATTGGCCAAAGGAGGGCCACGTATGAACGAACCACAGCCAGGTCATATCTTGCAGGTCGGTACCGGATTCTGGGCTTCAAAAGTGTTGTTGAGTGCGGTTGAGATGGGGCTTTTCACGGAACTGGCGCAACACCCCGAGGACCTTGAAACCCTGCAGGGGCGGCTTGGCTTGCATCGCCGCGCGGCCCGCGATTTCCTCGATGCGTTGGTCGCGCTCGATTTTCTCCAACGGAGCGACGGTAAGTACTCCAACACTTCCTCCACCGATTTCTTCCTTGATAAGCGCAAGCCCTCTTACATCGGTGGCATCCTCGAGATGGCCAACCACCGCCTCTATCCGTTCTGGGGCCACCTCACCACGGCATTGCGCACCGGACTGCCACAAAACGAAGCCAAAGAGGGCGGCCCCGATCCGTTTGCGGCTCTCTATGCCGATCCCGCTCGCTTGAAGGAGTTCCTGCGAGCCATGACCGGCGTGAGTCACGGAGGAAACCTGGCCATCGCGCGCAAGTTCCCATGGGACCGTTACCGCACCGCCCTCGATGTCGGTACCGCCCAGGGGGACCTGATCACCCAGGTGGCTTTGGCCAATGCGCAAATCGAGGGCGTTGGTTTTGATCTCCCGGCGGTAGCTCCCATTTTTGAAGAATATGTACAAGCCAATGGGCTCTCCTCGCGAGTAAAGTTCCAGCCTGGTAGCTTCTTCGAGCAGCCATTGCCAAAAGCCGATGTGGTGATGATGGGCCACATCCTTCACGACTGGGATCTGGAAACAAAGCGAATGCTGGTCCGCAAGGCCTGGGAAGCGTTGCCGCCGGGCGGTGCTTTCATCGTCTATGAAAGCATCATTGACGACGATCGCTCCAGCAACGTCTTTGGTTTGCTGATGAGCCTGAACATGCTGATCGAGACCCCGGGCGGCTTTGACTACACCGGCAGCGACTGTACCGGTTGGATGAAAGAAGCCGGCTTCCGCGAAACCCGGGTCGAGCATCTGGTCGGACCCGACTCGATGGTCATCGGACTTAAGTAACCCCTGACAGCAGTTGAGATGTGTCTATAGGGTCCACTTGAGTTCTGTGAGGAGAGTGCGGCACGTCTCGATCTTTGAGACCTGGGTCCCTCAAACAAATCTTCCTTAATCTTCCTATACAGCGTATACCGATCTCCTGTACACTGTATAGGCAATGGATCAGGCGACCGAAGAACGAATTGCGGACACGGCCCTCAGGCTTCTGGAAACAGACGGAGAAGAAGGGGTAAGCATGCGGCGTGTGGCCACCGCCGTGGGGATCACGCCGATGGCGATCTATCACCACTTCGCCGATAGGAGAGCTCTGCTGAACTTCGTGGTGGACCGCGAGTTCACCAGGTACCTGGACTCCTTTCAGGCGCTTCCTCAGCGTGGCACCTACGAATCCCGGCTCTTGACCTGCATGGACGCCTACATCGACTACTCCTTCCTCCATCCGCGCATCTTCGACTACGTATTTGCCGAGCCGCGGCCGGGTGCGCGCCGCTTTCCGGAGGATTTCCGCGCCCGGCGCTCGCCCACTTTGAATCCAGTAGCCGACCTGTTGCAGAAAGCAATGGAAGCCGGCTACTTGAAACAGGACGATGTGTGGGAGGTAGCGATGGAACTGTGGGCCCATACCCACGGTTATATTTCCCTTTACCGCGGCGGCCGGTTCGCTCTATCAGAGAAGGAATTTCGCGCGTTAGTACGGCGTTCGATCAGGAGGTTGATTCATGGTCTTAAAACCTGCCCTTAATGTCCTTGTGGCCTTGTGCCTCGCGCTGTCGGCAGCCCTCTTCTTTTTTGGAACCGGACTGGCCCCGGTCTGGAGCCTTCTGTGGCTCGCGCCCATTCCGGTGCTGTGGCTCGCGCCACGCGTCTCAACCGGACAGGCGTTTCTCATCGCCGCCGCGGCCTATGCGCTTGGTGGGTTAAACATCTGGCTTTACATGTCGGTTGTTGCCCCGATATGGGTCGCACTGCTTAATGCGATTGTCCCGGCATGTTTATTTGCTACAGTTGTTGTGCTGTTTCGTCACCGCATGGTGCGGGGCCGGCTATGGCAGGCCACGCTCATCGTCCCCGCCTTCTGGGTGACGTATGAATATCTGACTTCATTGGTATCGATCCACGGCACCATTGGAAACATCAGCTATAGCCAGATGCTTTTCCCGCCCATTCTGCAACTCGCCGCCGTGACCGGGATATGGGGGATAAGTTTCTCCATCCTCTTCTTCGCCGCGGCGGTGGCTGCCCTTCTGAGCCACGGCCCGGCCCGGCAGAAGCAGGCTCTCGCGGCGACGGCGGCGGTGTTCTTCCTCTGTGTCTTCGGTTACGGATTCCTGCGCCTGGCGAGATCGCCGAAAAACGCACCCACCGTCAAAGTCGGGCTCGTCGCCTCGGATGATTCGGAGATGGTGCTGGCATTCACACCCGAGCAGACCTTCGGGATGTACGACCGGTTCGCTAAAAAAATACGGTCTATGGAAGGGCAGGGAATTCAGATTTTCGTGCTCCCCGAGCACAGTGGTCTGATCACCGACGCCTCCGTCGCCGCAGCGGATGAGAAACTTGGCGCAATGGCCAAGGAGGCGAATGCCTTCGTCGCCATTGGAGTAGACCGTATCCGGCCAAAGGTGTCATGGAATGAGGAGAGGCTCTATGGGCCCGATGGCAAGCTGGTTACCACCTATGACAAGCATCACCTGCTGCCGCACTGGGAGGACCAGTTCACGCCGGCAACCACACGCTCGACCGTGAAGGAGCCTTCAGGCATCTGGGGGTTGCAGATTTGTAAGGACATGGATTTCCCGCTTTTGAGCCGGCAGTACGCGAAGGATGGGGTAGGGCTGATGATCGTTCCAGCGTTCGACTTCTCGTTGGATCGATGGTCACACAGCAGCATTGCCATCATGCGGGGCGTAGAAGGTGGGTTTAGCATCGCCCGTTCAGCCAAGAGAAGCATCCTCTATGCGGCCGACGATCGCGGACGTGTGCTTGCCCAACAGGACACCATGTTTCTCCCCTTCGCAACCGTCGTTACATCGGTGCCCGTGCATCACGATGTGACCCTTTATTCCCGCTGGGGCGACTGGTTTGCCTGGCTGAACATTGCCCTCTTGGCCACCCTGCTCGGCACAGCACTGTCGCAACCGCGCAGACCCTGAACAGGCAACCCGAGAAGGGTGCCCCAAGCCTGCCCCGCCTGCCCCGCCTGCCCCGGCTTGCCGTGGGGCTTGCCGCGGACCGGTCCCGACCGGAAACTTGCCCTCTCCAGTGCACCTTCACCCCTCCCCAATCCCAATGGAAACCCTACCCTCTCCCTCTCAGGAATTTTTTTCTTGACATGTACTAGTACACTAGTACAACATTTATCTGCATGAAGATTACGGTTCCAGTCCGGCGACCCTTTACTTTCCGCCTCGATATGCAGAGTGGCGTTCCCCTCTACCGCCAGCTCATCGACCAGGTCCAGGCCGCCATTGCCGCGGGCCTCTTGGTCCCTGGCGATCAGCTCCCCACGGTCCGACAGGTTGCCGTCGATCTCGAGATCAATCCCAACACCGTGATGCGTGCCTATCGCGAAATGGAAATCCGCGGCATTCTCGACACCCAGCAGGGCACCGGCACCTTTGTTGCTCAGCAGACTATCGACCGCGATGCGGTCGAGCATTCCCGCGGCCTCGAGCAATTGGTCGAAGAATTTGCTGCCAGGGCCGGCGCCGGCGGATTCAATCTTGAAGAATTGATGACCGCCCTGCGTGATCGTGTGACAGAAGGCAAGCAGGGAAGGACCCTGAAACCAAAAGGAGAAAAACGATGAGCAGCATGGGTAAAACCTTAAGCGTCGATATCAGCGGTCCGGGAATCGCAGCACTCCTTGCTTGCCTGGCCGCCGGCTTTGCGGTGAGTAGACTGGTTCATTCGCCCGCGCCGCTCCTGGTCGGCATCGCTGTCGGGATCTACCTTATGTTCTCGATCAAGGTTGTGCAGCAGTGGCAACGCGTTGCGGTTCTTCGTTTTGGCCGCTACCGTGGCCTCCGCGGCCCCGGCATCTTCCTCATCGTGCCGGTGATGGACACGCTCAGCCGCTTTGTCGATCAGCGGGTCCGTGTCGCTACGGTTACCGCCGAATCGACGCTCACCCGCGACACCGTCCCGGTCAACGTGGACGCGATTGTCTTCTGGCTCGTCTGGAACGCCGAAAAGTCCATTCTCGAAGTCGAAGACTTTACCGACGCCGTCAACATGAGTGCCCAGACTGCTCTTCGTGAATCCATCGGACGACACGAGCTGGCGCAGATGATCACCGAGCGTGAGAGCATGGGCCAGCAACTGCAGTTGATTCTCGATGCCAAGACCAATCCCTGGGGCATCACCATCCAATCGGTTGAGATTCGCGACGTCCGTATTCCCCAGGCCCTGGAAAACGCAATGTCCCAGCAGGCGCAGGCGGAACGCGAACGCCAGGCTCGACTGATTCTCGGGGACGCCGAAACCCAGGTCTCCATCAAGTTTGCCGAGGCAGCCAGAACCTACGGCGACAATCCCGGAGCCCTGCACTTACGCGCGATGAACATGCTCTACGAAGCCATGAAAGAGAAGGGAGCCATGGTTATCGTCCCCTCAACCGCTGTCGAAACGATGGGCCTCGGCGGAACGCTCGCCACCGCAGCGATTAGTCGCGAGCGTTAGAGCGGTTTAACAATTACTGTGACCCGACAAAAGGCCGCGAGGAGTGGTTTTCCTTGGGAAAAAACCACGAAAAGGTCCTTTGCTTCGATCTACACCAATTGTTAAACCGCGTTAGCCGGTCGATCAGAAACGGAGTGAATTCACCATGAAAAGCCTTAAGAAATTTAAGAAATACCTCGTCGTTGCATCCCTGCTGGCCGGCTCGATCGCCGTCTATGGGCAGACTTCCCTGATCGGCAAGTGGCACGCCACGGACAACAATCTTCCCATCATCGATCTGAACATCGAACAGAACGCTGGCCAAGCCACTGGAAGTGCCATTTTCTACGTGATCAAACGAAACTCTGACGGTGGCAATCCGTATGTGGGCGGCCAGGCGAGTGGCCCCATGGAGAACTTGAACTACGCACCAGAAAAGCTGACCTTCGATATGCACCGCAAAGACGGCTGGCTCGTAAGCTTCCGTGTAGAACAAGTCGACGCCACCCACGCGAAGCTATTCCGCACCAGCGACGCTGCCCCGGAAGGCACAGGCTTCCCGCTCATCCGCGTAAACCCATGACCCACCCCCAACGAAGGACAACACTTCAGCCGTACCGCATCGATGCAGAATGGATGAGGGCGGCAGACGGCGCAAGAAGCTCCTGACGCTTTGTATCAGGGCACGACTTTAGTCGGGCCGTAAAGGTGGCTAACAAAGATGAGGGCTTTAGAGTGTGCGTGAGAACCCAATTCCAAGTCACCGCGCTCATGCTTTGTATCAGGGCACGGCTTCAGCCGTGCCGCAATGGTTGGGTCTGATGAGGGCTTTAGCCCCTGGGCTACGTCTTCCCTTTTGAAGGGCACACGCTTCAGCCCGTACATAGAAGAAACAAAACGATGGGCTTTAGAGTGTGCGTGAGAACCAATTCCAAGTCACTGCGCTCATGCTTTGTATCAGGGCACGGCTTCAGCCGTGCCGCAATGGTTGGGTCTGATGAGGGCTTTTAGCCCCTGAAGTACGTCTTTCTTTCCCTGCTTTCCCTGAATGGTACGGGCTTCAGCCAGGCTTCAGCCGGTACCATTCAGGAAACAAAACGATGGGTCTTTAGAGGCTGGGGGCGGAAGAATCTCGGGTTTTATCCATCCGCGTCGTCACTCGGGAACGCAATGCAGAACCTGCAAGTCCTCACCCGGCCCACGGTCGAATATGTTCTCGAAGAGAAATACGATGAGGACCCGGAAGACGACGGTGATGGCGGACCCGAAGACCCAACAAGTCATCTCAAACGCCAATTAAAAAGAATCCGGCGGGGAGAAAGACTAGACGTTCTCAGAATTCGACTCCGATAACACGTTTTCAGATCGTGAAAGACATGGTTACGTTTAGCTTGGTTTCCACTGTGGATAATTCGCTCGGGTGGTGTATCCCCAGTGCGGCCAACCGGCTGTAACACAGTTGTCATAGCGAATCGGTATAGTTTGCCGGTTGGTGCAGACCTCTGCTACCAACCCGAGGAGATCATCGATGCACACAGCATCTCTACCATTCGCTCGTACGTTGCTGGCAGGTTTTGTTGCGCTTTCGCCCGTGCTGGCGGCCGCGCAAAATACACCGCTCAAAGTTACAAATGGGTTTTATCCAAACAATCTTGTCGTCAGCCGTAGCGTCTACGACAACAATCCCGGCAATGTAACGGTCGGCGAAATTCTTCCGCCGAATTGTGCCCTCACAAGTGGTGGCTGTTCCGCCTCGACCGGCGCTCCCTATAATGGGACCTACCCGGCTGTCTTCAACAACGATCTCTACGACGCCAGCTTTGGTATCACTTCAAAAATTTATCTCGACCAGGTGACCCTGAGTGGCCAGAGGATCAGTTCTATCGAAGTACCAAACGGCGATGAAGGCATCCCCACATCGGCAAATCACCTCGTAACCAGCTTCAGTTCCAAGTCCGAGCTCGCGCTTCATCTTTCCACCGACGGCAAGTTCCTTACCTTCATGGGCTACGTCGCTCCCGTCAACAGTATTGACGTCTCCAACTCCAACACCCCGTTGGCAATCGATGCCACCAATCCCGACGGCCAGACGCCGGCTTATCGCGCGGTCGCGAAGGTGGGCCGGGACGGAGTGTTTAGCTTTTCCGAGACCAATGCGTACAGCGGAAACAACGGCCGTGCCGCCATTTTCAATGACAGCGCAGATTTGTTTTATACCGCGGGGAACGCCGGCAATGGCGGCAATCCGCAGCCCAACGGCATCATTCTGGGTGCAGGCGCCCAGCTCGTCCAGCTTCAGCCCCAAAGCGAGCAGGCCCAGGATCCGGGTCTTCCTGCCCCAGTTGCCAGCTTCTCCGTCAGTGAGCTGGGGGACAAAGCGGACAAGATCGGCAAAGACGATAACTTCCGCGGCATGACCATCTTCAACAACGTCCTCTACTACACCAAAGGCAGCGGCAGCAACGGCGTCAACACGGTCTACTTCGTCGACACCACTGGCGCCGCCTGCCCCAACGGAATTGGCCTGCCTTCGCCAGGCGCGCAGCTGCCCACCGCTCCGCTCTCCTATAATCCGGCGACGCTGCAGACCACCGGTCTGCCGAACAACATGTGCATTCTTGCCGGCTTTCCATCGGCGCTGGCGAAGACGGCGACCACCGTCAGCTTTCCCTTCGGCCTCTGGTTTGCAGACGCAAACACCTTGTACGTTGCTGATGAAGGAGATGGTTACACAGGTGGCGCCGATCTCTACACCCATGCCGCCGCGCAGACCACAGCAGGCTTGCAGAAGTGGGTCTTCAATGCAACTACCAAGACCTGGCAGCTCGCCTATGTGCTCAAGAACGGACTTGGCATCGGCACACCCTACTCAGTGGCAAGCTATCCCACCGGCAACAATCCGGCGACCAACCTGCCGTGGGCGCCGGCCACCGACGGTCTACGCAATATCACCGGATTGGTGGGCCCCGGTGGCTTGGTCGCCATCTGGGCGGTCAGCTCAACCGTGAGCGGGAATGGTGATGTGGGAGCTGATCCCAATCGCCTCTTCGTCGTCGTGGATTATCTCCCGAATACGGATCCCTCCGTGGCCGCGCACATTCCCTTCTTCCAGGTGCAGGGAGCTGAATTCGGTGAGGTGCTTCGCGGGGTGTCCTTCACTCCAGGAACTGACCAGGCCATTTTCCGCGGCCTGAACTAACCGGATCAGCAAGCCGGCGCCGGCCCTCACAACAGGCCGGCGCTGCTTGCTGAGGCTTGCGCTACAGACGTCCGGCAGGCGGGGGCACGCGTCCAACGTGGCCCCCCCTGTATCAGTGCTTTGCCAGTTCCGCTTCGACCGCCTTCACCAGGGCCGGATCATCGGGCGTGGTGTTCGGAGAAAATCGGGCAGTCACCTTGCCGCTCCGGTCAACCAGGAACTTCTCGAAATTCCACAGAATTTCCG
Source organism: uncultured Acidobacteriaceae bacterium (assembly GCA_963717225.1). Classification (GTDB taxonomy): domain Bacteria; phylum Acidobacteriota; class Terriglobia; order Terriglobales; family Acidobacteriaceae; genus PALSA-350. The sequence continues at coordinate 150,449 of CAVQWB010000034.1, forward strand.
GCTCATCATTCGGCTCGATTCCGTGCCCTTTCAACTTTTCGCTGAACGGAACGTCGGAGGTGCTAATAGCCTTTGGCTGGGCTGCGATCAGTTCCTTATACAGTGGGTGCTTTTCCTCTCCCACGACGGTGATCTTTTCAAACAGAGGAAAATCGACGCCAAAATTACTGCTGCAAAAGCTCTCGATTTCGGCGTTGGTGCCAGGTTCCTGGGCTCTGAAATCGTTGGCGGGAAAGCCGGCGACCACAAGACCGCGATCGCGGTAGTCACGGTAAAGTTTTTCCAAACCTTCGTACTGCTTGGTAAGTCCACATTTCGAAGCCACATTGACGACGAGCAGGACTTTTCCGCTGTACTCGCCAAGGTTGGTGTCTTCGCCGGTGATGCGGCGCACAGGAATATTCTGAATGGGAGTGCTCATGCATCCAATTGTAGCGGGATAGGCAGGCCGATCAAGGGCTCCGAATGATTTTCTCGACTGGAAGCGGCCTTTTCAATGGACTAGAATTCGGCTGGTTCGTCCCCCGGTTCGTCTCCCCGGTTCGTTTCCCCGGTTCGTTTATTGGAGCCCGTCCCTTGGAGTACATGACCCAGCCGTTCATGGTTCGTAACAGGTTTCTGTTGGCCGCAGCCCTCCTCGGGAGTCTCCTGGCCGCTACACCCATGCGCCTGCTGAGAGCCCAGACGGCCATCGAGCAGCTGAAGGCAAACTTCGAAAATCCACCGGACGACACCAGGCCCATGATGCGCTGGTGGTGGTTCGGTCTGGCCGTCGAAAAGCCCGAAATCCGCCGCGAACTCGAGCAAATGAAGGCAGACGGCATCGGCGGAGCGGAGCTCGCTTTCGTTTATCCCCAGGTAATCGACGACCCGGCAAAACACCTGGTGAATGAGCCATTCTTGAGTTCGCCGATGTTGGATAACGTGAGCTATGCCGCCACAGAAGCTCGCAGACTCGGCCTTCGCCTGGACGTAACCCTAGGCAGCGGCTGGCCCTACGGAGGTCCGGCCACCACCCTCAAAGAAGCCGCGGGCCGCCTTCGGGTTGCCGAAGTTCCTGTCGCTGCGGGAGCGGCGAGCCTTCCAACCGTTCAGTTGGCGGAAGGCGAATCGGTAATCTCCATTTCCCTGGTCAGCGGAGAGCCAAAGCATTGGGATGCGGCGTCCGCGCAGCTGCTGACGCCAGGACAAACCAAAGACTTACCCCAGAGCGATGCTCCTCGCACCGCGCTCGTTTTCATCGCCGGCCATACCGGGCAGCAGGTAAAACGTGCCGCCGTGGGCGCCGAAGGCTGGGTTCTGGATCCTTTCAGCCACCAGGCCGTAGCCACTCACCTCAACGCCGTCGGTGAGCCGCTGGTCAAAGCGTTTACTCCGGCCCCGCCCTATGCCGTCTTCTCCGATTCGCTCGAAGCCTATGGCGCCGATTGGACGCCGAACCTGCCCGCAGAATTTAAACGCCGCCGCGGTTACGATTTGCTTCCCCATCTGCCTGAGCTGGTTGCCGGCGGTACTCCCCAGGCGGAAAGCGTTCGCCACGACTGGGGCGTGACTCTGACCGAGCTGGTCAACGAAAATTACCTCACGCAGATCAATACCTGGGCTACCGCTCATCACACCAGGTTCCGTTCTCAAACCTACGGAGAACCGGCCGTGAGTCTATCCAGCCAGCGATTGGTGGCGCTGCCTGAAGGCGAGGGCCCACACTGGCAGGCTTTCTCCACTTTGCGTTGGGCTACCTCCGCAAATCATCTCTTCGCCAATAACGTAACTTCTGCGGAGACGTTTACCTGGCTGCACTCCCCCGCCTTTCGCGCAACCCCCCTGGATATGAAGGCGGAGGTGGATCTTCACTTCCTCATTGGCGTTAATCAGATCATCGGTCATGGCTGGCCGTATTCCCCTCCACAGGTAGGCGAGCCCGGCTGGTCTCTGTATGCCGCCGCTGTTTTCAACGACCATAATCCCTGGCATCCCGTGATGCCGGATGTCGCACGCTACATCCAGCGCACCAGCTTCCTTCTCCGCCAGGGTCAACCCGCCAACCAGGTGGCCTTGTTGTTGCCCACCGACGATGCCTGGGCAAATTTCTCGCCGGGCAAGGTCACCGTCACCGGAGAACTGGATCACCTCATCACGCCGGCGCTCATGTCCTCGATCCTCTCCGCCGGCTATAACATCGATTACATCGATGCCGATGCCATCGAAAAGCTTGGCATCCACTATCCGATTCTCGTCATTCCGCCAACCGGCCGCATTCCGCTTGAAACTCTGCGTAAGATTCAGCAATACGTCGCTGCCGGAGGAAAGGTCATCTCTGCCGGGCGGGTTCCTTCGATGGACGCAAATGGGCAAAGCGTCCCGGAGATCGCGCAACTCTCTCGCCGGCTCTTTGATAGTTCCAAATCGACCTTCGTTGCGGATGAATCAGCTCTCGGAGACGCCCTCCACAAAGCCGTGCCACCCGACTTCCAACTCGAAGGCGACAACCACGACGTCGGTTTCATTCGCCGCAAACTACCCACTGCAGACATCTACTTCGTCGCCAATACGTCGAATCATCCAGTCAGTGTGCGAGCGGCCTTCGCTACCGGTCACAAGTTTGGCCAGCGCTGGGATGCGGATACGGGCACTGCGATTCCCAGCCAGACTTACACCAGTCCGTCCGGGATCCCAATCAACCTGTCTCCATACGAATCAGCCATTTTTGTTTTTAGCGACATGCCATTGCCGGCAACCGCGGCGCCTGGCGCCAGCGACCAGATCGCCGATCTCAGCGCGGACTGGAAGGTCACCTTCACCTCGATTAACAAAACCATTTCGGAACCCGCGCTGACCGATTGGGCAAGCGAGTCCGCCACCAGGTTCTACTCCGGAGAAGCAGTGTATGAGCGCGACTTCACGTTAAGCAAGGTGCCCAACCAAGCCGCCTTTCTCGAAATAGAAGGCGGCGCATCCGTGGCCCCGCCACCCATCCTCAAAGGACCCGGCATGAGGGCCTGGTACGATCCCCCGGTACGCGAAGCCGCCATTGTTTTTATCAACGGTCATCGCGTGGGATCGCTGTGGCATCCGCCCTACAGGCTGGCCGTGACCACCTCTCTGAAGCAGGGACGGAACCACCTCGTCATCAAGGTCTACAACACCGCTATCAATGCGTGGGCATCCTTGCCGCCCCACGATTACCAGCCGCTGATCGCAAAATATGGTGACCGCTTTCAAATGCAGGATCTGGACCAGGTGAAGCCGGTCTCTTCGGGGCTGCTGGGAACGATCCGCCTGGTCACGGGAGATGCGCCGTGAGAATAGTTGCCGCCATAGCAGAGACACATGGGATTGTTGACGAGCTCACGATCTTGCTTGCTTTGTGCCCAGCATAACTCCGCGCACGGAGCGTTCTGACGCGAGCCAAACCTTAATCACCTCAAATAGAATTGCCGTTGCATACGTAACAGCGATCCAGACAAATACTTCCTCGATGGGTAAATACGACCAGGCGCCAATAAAAATCCCCGTCATCTGGCGATGCTGAAAGTTCCACCAATTGTAGGGAACGGCTAAAGTGACCTCCCACAGCAGACTGACCAGCAGCATAAAGAACAGCGTCAGGCTGAGCGCGCGCCAATTGATGAACCGCCGCGCAACCGGAAAGAAAGTCATTGCCGGCAACAGCGCCCCCGAAACCAGAAAAGTGAAGTAACCCGGAAAGCCCGCCTGGTCCACCGGAAGGGCAAGATGCTTCTTGAAAAACCACGACGCCGCTCAGATCTGGTACGCCTTCTACGGGTCCGGTTCCCCGGTCATTCTTCTGCACGGCGGACTCGGCCACAGTGGCAACTGGGGTTACCAGGTTCCTACAAAGCGAGCACGACGAGTTCATCAAACCCGATCACGCCGAGTATCTCGCCCGCAGCATTCCCAAAGCCGCCTTTGGGATTTGCTGCGTCTCCCGATTGAGTAATCACGCTGCGAAAAAACCTACGCTGAGGGGTCCGGAAGGGTGGGTACGGGCTTTACCCGAATCTTCTCCCCAAAGCCGCTCATCCAAACAGGGGATGAGCGAAGCGCGCCACCTTGTACACACCCCGGCGGCTAATCTAACGCGCTACGTGCGCGAGATTCTCTGCATCCGTTCAGAACGTCCCCGGATGCAAATGCTGCTTCCCGAGACCACACTCACTCTTGTCTTACGTCAATCGGGCCGGGCATCGCTAGCCAACCAGGCCCTTCCAGACGCCATCCTTTCCGGTCTGCAACAGCAAACCCGCCTGGTCGAGCACGCCGCCCACTCCGCGCTCATCATCGTTCGCTTTACTGAGGTCGGCGCCTCGGCAATCCTGCACGACCGTGTCGACCACCTCTACAACGAAACCATGCCGCTCGCCAACCTCTTGCCACGGCAGCAGATTGACGATATCCAGAACATCCTTGCCGAAACGCGTTCCGTCCACCGCCAGTTCCTCGCAGTGGAAAGCTTCCTCACCAGTCGACTCCAACGGCAAAACGGAACCTCTCCGCGCCAAATCTCTCCCCAGATTGAGGCCGCGGTAAACCTGATCCGCAGTTCCCAGGGCCGTGCATCGATCGCCGCCATAGCCCGTCACGCCGCCATGAGCCAAAGCACGCTGGAAAGACACTTCCGCACCGCCGTGGGCGCCACTCCCAAGACCTTCAGTCGTCTGGCCCGTTTGCAGCATATTTTCCGCTTGTGGGACGCGGGCAAAAGCCTCACCGACATCGCCTTTGCCGCCGGCTACTGCGACCAACCCCACCTGGTGCACGACTTCCGCCTGTTCACCGGCGCCTCGCCAGAGGAATTCTTTCGCCGGGCAACTCCTCACAATCTGCCGACTTTTTACAAGTAACCGCCCCTTGCCGTTCGCTATGTTCGAGGCATGAGAGATCGCCTTCCTGCAACCCACTCTTCTTGTTCGCGCTGCTCGCCTGTTTCGTCGTGAGTTGCCGGCCTATCACTGCCCAGACCGCCAGTCCACAGGAGAAACCAATGCAACACTATGCCCTCATCTTCCATGCCACCCGCTCATTCACTCCCGAGGAGCAGAAGCAACGCCCGCTCGACATCGCCGCCTGGGTCAAGACCGTCACCGACATGGGAATCACGCTCGACCCGAGAAATTTCGGCGACCCTGTAGCAAACTTCGCCTCAGAGCAAGGCAAGGTTGTTTCTCGCAACGGCTCGAGCGATCCAAAATTCGTCACTATCGTGTTTTTCGACTCCCCCAGCAGAGACAAGGCCATGGAGATCGCCCGCATCCATCCCGGCCTGCGTTATGGCGTCACCGTTGAGGTGCGCGAGTGGACCTCCCCACGCGAGCTCGCGGCCACGGAGAAACGATGAAACTACTGGTCCTCGGCGCCACGGGCGGAACAGGACTGGAAATCGTTCGCCAGGCAATTGCGCGCCGTCATCAAGTGACGGCATTTGTCCGTTCGCCCGAGCCTCTGAAGCCCTTTCGCGACCAGGTAGTCGTAAAGCAGGGCGATCTACTCCAGCCTGCCGGGTTAGAAGAAGCGATTCGAGGTCACGATGCGGTCCTATCGGGATTCGGTCCCAGGCTCCCCATAGCGAAAGCCGACGCGACCCTTCTCCGCGACTTTGCCTCTGCTCTAATCACCGCGATGCAGCAAACCAGCGTCCGGCGCATCGTGCTGGTATCAACCGCCTTTCTCTTCAAAGACACGATCCTGCCTCCGGCCTACCTCTTCGGCCGCCTCTTTTTTCCAGGCGTGGTGATCGACGCGACAGCAATGGAGCAAATCATTACGGGGAGCCGCCTGGACTGGACCATCCTGCGGCCCCCGCAACTGACAGACAAGCCGCACACCGGAAAATACCGCGTGCGCGACGGCCATCTCCCGCCCTTCGGCTTCAACATCCCGCGTGCCGACGTAGCCGACTGTTTCCTAAAGACCCTCCCCGACCCAACCTCAATAAGAAAAATCCTGGGCGTAAGTCACTAACCAACGGGAACCAACCGAACAAACAGAAAACGACGGAAACGGGACGACTGCCACCGTTGCAACCAAGGACGGGTGCCCCATACCCCCGATTTCCTGTGGGGCTTAGTGGATTCCACGCACTTCATGCGCCTTTCCTTAAAGAAAGGCGCACACGCGGTCCTGTCTGGCGATGCGTGCAGGAAATTCGGGGTATCTCGCTCGTTTTTCGCGAGATGTGGGATACCACCGACCAAACCCCGAGACCTGTACGCAACCTGAGACCTGGGTCGCTCCCCACGCCCCCCCAACATCCCAAACCCCCGTTTGACGCCCTCGCTATAATAAAAAAGGCGAGCTATGACCGATCAACGGCATGGACCTGCTAAGCCGCCCCGGGGAAAAATGACGACAAACCCTCAACACCCACTACAAAAAATCCTCGAAAACCGAATCGCCATCATCGACGGAGCGATGGGCACCACCATCCGCACCTACGGCATGAAGGAATCCGACATCCGTGGCGACCGCTTCCAAGACTCGAAAAAAGATCTGCTGAACAACGGAGACCTCTTCTCCCTGACCCAGCCGGACATGATCTGCGACATCCACCGCCGCTTCCTCGAAGCCGGAGCAGACATCATCGAGACCAACACCTTCGGAGCCACCAGCATCACCCAAAGCGAATTCTTCGTAGAAGACCCCCGCGAGCACGGAGGCCGCAAAGACCCCGCCTTCTACCAAAAGGTCATCGAAGACCCATTCCTCAACGACCTGGCCTGGGAGATCAACGAAAAATCCGCCCAGCAATGCCGTAACTGGGCCGACCGCGTAGCCAACGAAACCTCACGTCAACGTTTCGTAGCCGGAGCCATAGGACCCCTGACCGTCTCTCTCTCCAACTCCCCCGATGCCGACGACGCCGGCTTCCGTGTAGTCACCTTCGACCAGGTCAAATCCGCCTACAAACACGAAGCCCGAGCCCTCATCGCCGGCGGAGTCGACGTACTCCTGGTAGAAACCATCTTCGATTCGCTCAACGCCAAAGCCGCCCTGGTAGCCATCCAGGAAGTCTTCGACGAAGACCACATAAAACTCCCCGTCATGATCTCCGCCGCCGTAGGCCGGGGAGGCGAAACCATCATCTCCGCCCAAACCACCGAAGCCTTCTGGAACGCCGTGCAGCACGTAAAGCCCCTCTCCGTAGGCCTCAACTGCTCCCTCGGTCCCGACCTGATGTACCCGTTCTTAGAAGAGCTTTCCGAGAAAGCCGGAGTAGCCATCTCCTGTTACCCCAACGCCGGCCTGCCCAACCCGCTCTCCGAAACCGGCTTCGACCTGGGACCAAAAGACATGGCCCGCTACCTCGGCGACTTCGCCAAGGGAGGCCTCATCAACATAGCCGGCGGCTGTTGCGGCAACACCCCCGAGCACATCGCCGCCATCGCCAAGGCCCTCGAAGGCCAGCCTCCGCGCAAGTGGCGCCCGCAGCTGGTTGAAGAATCCCACGCCCACCACAACGGGAGCCGCGCGTGACCCTGCAATCCACCGTAGTCGAACCCGAGGCCCCCGAGTCCGTCGAAGAGCCCAAGCCCCTCCGTCTCTCGGGCTCGCAGCCCTTCACCCAGCAGGCCAACGTCTACATCATGATCGGCGAGCGGACCAACGTAGCCGGCTCGCCCAAATTCTCCAAGCTGGTGAAAGAAGGCAAATACGAAGAAGCCGTCTCCGTAGCCCGCCAGCAGGTGGAGAACGGGGCCAACGTTCTGGACATCTGCATGGACGAAGGCATGATCGACGGCGTCGCCGCCATGACCCGCTATCTGCAGCTCCTGGCCAGCGAGCCCGAGGTCGCCAAGGTCCCCTTCATGGTCGACTCCTCCAAGTGGGAGGTGATCGAGGCCGGCCTCAAGTGCCTGCAGGGCAAGGGCATCGTCAACTCCATCTCGCTCAAAGAAGGCGAAGAAAAATTCCGCAAGAACGCCGCCACCGTCCTCAAGTACGGAGCAGCCGTAGTCGTGATGGCCTTCGACGAGAAGGGCCAGGCCGCCACCTACGACGAGAAGATCCGCATCTGCGAGCGCGCATACAAAATATTGGTGACGAGGTGGGATTCCCCCCTGAAGATATTATTTTCGACCCCAACATCCTCACCGTGGCCACCGGCATGGAGGAGCACAACAACTACGCCGTCGACTACATCAACGCCACCCGCTGGATCAAGGCCAACCTGCCCCACGCCAAGGTAAGCGGCGGAGTCTCCAACATCTCCTTCAGCTTTCGCGGCAACAACAAAGTGCGTGAGGCCATGCACTCCGCCTTTCTCTATCACGCCATCGCCGCCGGCATGGACATGGGCATCGTGAACGCCGGCATGCTCGAGGTCTACGAAGAAATCGAGCCGGAGCTGAAAGAGCTGGTAGAGGATGTGCTCCTCAACCGCCGTCCCGACGCCACCGAGCGCCTGGTCGACTTCGGCGAAAAGCTCAAAGGCGAGGGCACCGCGGTCACCGAAAAGAAAGCCGAAGAATGGCGCCACGGAACCGTAGAGGAGCGCCTTTCCCACGCCCTGGTGAAGGGAATTGATACCTATATAGAGACAGACACCGAGGAAGCCCGCGTCAAGCTGGGCCGCCCCCTGCTGGTGATCGAAGGCCCGCTGATGGACGGCATGAGCGTAGTGGGTGACTTGTTCGGAGCCGGCAAGATGTTCCTGCCCCAGGTAGTCAAGTCGGCCCGCGTCATGAAGAAAGCCGTAGCCCACCTCACCCCCTACATGGAGGCGGAGAAGGAAGCGATGGCCGCGGCCGGCCAGGAAGTCCGCGCCCAGGGAAAAATCGTGCTCGCCACCGTCAAGGGAGACGTGCACGACATAGGCAAAAACATCGTCGGCGTCGTCCTCGCCTGCAACAACTACGAGGTCATCGACCTGGGCGTCATGGTCTCCAGCGAAAAAATCCTGGAGCGCGCCAAGGCCGAGAACGCCGACCTCATCGGCCTGAGCGGCCTCATCACCCCCTCATTAGACGAGATGGTGCACGTAGCCCGCGAGATGGAGCGCCAGGGATTCAAGCTCCCCCTGCTCATCGGCGGAGCCACCACCAGCCGCGCCCACACCGCCATCAAAATCGCCCCCAACTACAGCGAGCCCGTAGTCCACGTGCTCGACGCCAGCCGCGCCGTGCCGGTGACGACCAGCCTGCTGAGTGAAGATGGCAAAGAAGCCTTCGTGGTCGCGCATCGCGAAGAATACGAGAAGCTGCGCAAGTCCCACGCCCAGCCCAAGCAAAAGCTAGTAGGCATCGAGACCGCGCGCAAACGCAGGACGCCGATAGAGTGGCGAGCGGAAGACATACCCACGCCCTCGTTCACCGGCGTGCGCGCGCTGGATAACTTTCCCCTGGCGACCCTGCGCGACTTCATCGACTGGTCGCCCTTCTTCCACACCTGGGGACTCAAAGGCATTTACCCCCGCATCTTCGATCACCCGGAGTACGGAGCGCAGGCCAAGCAGATCTACACCGAAGCCAACGCGCTGTTAGACAAGATCATCGCGGAGAAGCTGATCACCGCCCGCGGCGTCTACGGTTTTTTCCCCGCCAACGCCGTAGGCGACGATGTCGAGCTCTACACCGACAACACGCGGACCAAGGTGCACCAGCGCTTCCACTTCCTCCGCCAGCAAGCCAACCGCGAAGGCAGCGAGCCCTGCCGCTCGCTAGCCGACTTCATCGCCCCCAAAGGAAACCAACCTGCCCGACCACATCGGAGCCTTCGCGGTGACCAGCGGCATCTGTCTTAAAGGAGCTCTGCGACGGCTTCCGCGCCAAAAACGACGACTACAACGCAATCATGGCCGAAGCCATCGCCGACCGCCTGGCCGAAGCCTTCGCCGAATGCCTGCACAAGCGGGTCCGCGAGGAATGGGGCTACGGCCGCAAGGAAGGCCTGAGCAACGCCGATCTCATCGAAGAAAAGTATCGCGGCATAAGGCCGGCCGCGGGCTACCCAGCCTGCCCGGATCACACCGAGAAGGGCCCCCTCTGGAATCTGCTCGATGTGCAGAAGAACACCGGGATGCTGATTACGGAGTCCTTCGCCATGTGGCCCGGCTCAAGCGTAAGCGGCCTCTACTTCGCCCACCCGGAATCCCGCTACTTCAGCCTGGGCAAGATCGACCGCGATCAAGTGGAAGACTACGC
>CAVQWB010000035.1:0-11191 GCA_963717225.1 uncultured Acidobacteriaceae bacterium
CCCAGGCTCGCTGTGGGGGGCGGCCAACACCGCCAAAAAGCAAACATAGGGATGCGCCGAAGTGAAAACCGCGGCAGCTCCGGCTCAAGCGCGCTACCGGCCCGCAAACGATACGCCAAACGTTGGCCGCACGTTCACGGTCGCCGGATTTCCGCCCTCCGCCTGGGCCTTTGCGTTGCGGACCCTGCGGGCTGGGCGGGGTTGCGTCGCGTAGGACCCGGAACCCCTTGATAATATCACCGGGAGCGCACCTGGCGTTTCACGATGAGTGCCGGTCGAAGCGAACGTTTTGAAGGGTACGGGCTTCAGCCCGTACGTTAACTACCCTACATAGGACGGCCTTTAGAAGGTGTGTGAGAACTTCAATTCCAAACCCAGTCCCGTAGGGGCAACGGCCTAACTTAGCCCAGGACGTGAGTCCTGGGTTCACCGGAAAAGCTCGACTAGTCCCGCCAGGGACGGCTGAAACCTCGTCCCCGGTGTTCAGCCGTCCCTTACGGGACTGGTCGGATTGCTTATATCTACCCAGGACTGTCGTCCTGGGCTAAGTTCAGACGTCCCTTCGGGACTTAGAGCAGAGTTCTCACACACCCGCTAAAGGCCGAAATGTAGAAACTTCAAGGTCTTCAAATCGCACTAGTAGCCGTTGGCTATCAGGTATTCCACCGAGAGGTCGAACGCGGATTCGAGGGCTCGCTGGTCGATGATTTGACCAGCACATCGGCTTCGATGTTGAGGGCTTGGCCAACTTTCAAATGGTGTAAATTGGTCCGAGCGTAGGTGTGCGGAATAATCGCCACGCTGACTACATCACCTTGCGGTGAGCCACGCTCCCATCGCGCGATGGTCAGGCTTATTCCTTCGATGGCGATGGAACCTTTCTCTACCATGTAACGGCTTATGTGTGCGGGAACGGCCACTCTGAGCCACCAATCTGCGAGCGCGGGATCCGCGTGGGCATCGACCGGCTCCAGGCTCAGGAGCGTGCCCGTGCCGTCGACATGGCCCTGCACCACATGGCCTCCGAGGGGAGCCCCCGCCCGGGTCGGCAACTCAAGATTTACGGTCGACCCCGGCGTTAGTAAAGAGAGCGAAGTGCGCGCCACTGTTTCGGCAGCCAGATCCGCATGAAAGCGTCCGGGTTCGATATCCAGTGCAGTCAGGCATACCCCACTGACCGCGATGCTGTCGCCAGTATTCAGCGTGATGCCACGACCGATTGGCGCGGCGATGGTGATCCGCCGCGAACCCTCACGCTCGTCGACGGCCAGGATAGTGCCGGTGGTTTCTATCAGGCCGGTAAACATCTGTGCTTAATTAGATCATCTCCGACCAGGGGTCGTGGAGGCAGGCTTCTAATGCGAAATCCTGCCCATACCGTTGCAACGAATAGTCTCTCATCGGGGGCAGTCCTTCGATCGAACTAAGCATCGGGACTCCATCCTGCCCCATAAACGTGGGCGAATAAAACAATATGAGCTTATCCACCAGCCCATGAGTGAGGGCTGACGTGTAGACCTCCGCGCCGCCTTCAAGTAGCACGTTGGAGATTTGCATCTCCGCCAGCCGCACCAGCGCTTCCTGCAAAGGGATGCGCGGACCGTGATGGGCGATCTGCTGCAGGCGCACGCCGCGAGCCTCAAGCGCCTTTTGTGCGCCGACATCCGCCCGGCTGAAGAAGATAAGTACGTCCTGGTAGGCGGTCTTGACCAGTCGAGAGTCCAGCGGAGTGCGCAGCGTAGAGTCCAGCACAATCCGCAACAATGGCCGCCGTCGCGGCAACTCGCTGCGATCCGTCAGCAAGGGATCGTCGGCGAGGATGGTTCCTACCCCCACCACTAATGCATCCGCGGCGTGACGCATTCGATGCACTTCGGCGCGAGCTTCGCTGCCGCTGATCCAAAAGTGACCACGAGCGGAACGTGGCGCGGGCGCGATGCGGCCATCAAGCGTAGCGGCAACTTTCATGGTGACGAAGGGAAGAAAGCTGGTGATGAACTTTGCGAAGCCGTCGTTGAGCCTTCGGGCCGGTTCCTGCAGCACACCAGTGCTGACTTCCACCCCAGCTGCGCGAAGCTGGGCGATGCTCTTACCGTGAACCAGGGGGTTGGGGTCGGCGGTTGCCACCACCACGCGGGTGATTCCGGCGGCTATCAGCGCGTCCGAGCACGGTCCGGTTCGTCCCTGGTGATTGCAGGGCTCAAGGGTCACATAAGCGGTTGCACCCTGGGCCAGAGGGCCTGCTTGCTTGAGGGCAACAATCTCCGCATGGTCGCGCCGGTCATACTCATGAAAGCCTTCACCCACGACAACATCGCCCCGAACCAGCACACAGCCGACAGCCGGATTCGGCGAGGCGAGACCGACCGAGCGCTCAGCCTGGCCAAGCGCTCGCCCCATCCACTGCTCGTCAATTTGCGGGTCAGGTTGCGGCATCGGTCTTGTCTAATTGCCCAACATGGAATCTACGAAGGCCTTGCTATCGAACGGCAAAAGATCTTCCAGCTTTTCTCCCACTCCAACATATCGGACGGGCACCTTAAGTTCACGAGCAATAGCGACAGCAATTCCGCCTTTCGCGGTGCCGTCGAGCTTGGTGAGCACGATTCCGGTGACCCCCGCCGATTCGGTAAACAGCCGCGCTTGTTGTAACCCGTTCTGCCCCGTGGTTGCATCCATCACCAGCAGAACCTCGTGGGGAGCGCTGGGAATGATCCGTTCCGCGGTTCTCCGCATCTTGCTCAGCTCAGCCATCAGGTTGTCTTTAGTGTGCAATCGGCCGGCGGTGTCGACGATCAGGACGTCCGTTGCGCGTGCCTGGGCGGCGCGCATGGCATCGAACAGGACGGCGGAAGGATCTCCTCCCTGCTTGGTCTTGATCATCTCCACCCCCGTGCGTTGGCCCCAAACCTCGAGTTGTTCGATGGCTGCGGCGCGGAAGGTGTCAGCCGCACAAAGTAAGACTGTTTTTCCCTGGCCGCGGAAATAGCTCGCCAGTTTACCCGTCGTTGTCGTCTTACCGGTGCCGTTGACGCCCACCAGCATGATGACGAAAGGCGGGGCTGTGTACCGGGGCTTGAAGAAGTTCTGTTCTTCCCGGGCGTCCAGGATGGATTGAATCTCCCCCTTCAATAGCTGCTTCAACTCCGCACCATTATGGATTTCGTGCCGCTTCACTCGCGCGCGCAGAGCATCGACGATCTCGGTCGAAGTCCCGACGCCCAGATCGGAGGCCAGGAGACTCAACTCCAACTCTTCCAGAGCGGCCTCGTCGACTTCGTGAGTCAGGGCGACGATGCCTTCGATCCGGTCAGCCAGGGTCTCTCGCGTGCGCGAGACCGCCTCCCTCATGCGGCCGAATATGCTCTTTTTCTCGGGCTCTTCCAGGCTGCCAAAAAGGGTTTGGATCATCGACGCGACACTCGATACTGCATGACCTGAGTGTACTAGCCCGCATTTCTCAGACTCCCTGGGTACCCGACCACTGCCGATAGCGAGATTTCTACCCCTAGCTAATGATGGGTGCCCCATATCTGCCCGGTTTTTGGCAGATGTGGGATTCCACGGCTATTTACCGCTCACTCTCTACCAGCAAGAGATCTTGATGTCCATAGTCCTCTACGCCTTGGACACTCAGGGGTCGAGGTTTGTGGAATCCCACATCTGCCAAAACCGCGCAGATATGGGGCACCCGGGCTCTTTCGCAGAACGGGGCGTGAGAAATCCGGGCCAGAGGAAGGCTAGAGGGACTATTCGTCGCGTCCGGGGCGTGCCATCAGTTCGCGGATCGCGTCCTGGGGAGACTTGCCCTGTTCGAGGATGGCGGACATCTGCTCGGTGATAGGCATCTCGACGTGGTGAGCCCTGGCTAGTCCCAGCGCAGCCGAGGTAGTTCTTACGCCCTCGGCCACTTTGCCCTGGAGCTGCGCCAGGATGCCGGGAAGCTTGTGGCCCCGGCCGAGCTCCACCCCGACCGCTCGATTACGCGAAAGCGGCCCGGTGCAGGTGAGAACCAGGTCACCCAGGCCGGAAAGACCGGCCAGGGTCTCCCGCCGTCCCCCGCAGGCTACCGCCAGGCGGGTGATCTCGGCCACTCCCCGGGTGATGATGGCTGCGGCGCTGTTGTGCCCCAGCCCCAACCCGGCGGCGATTCCGGCGGCAATCGCGATGACATTCTTGAGCGCACCGCCCAGCTCAACTCCGATCACATCATCATTGGTATACAGCCGCAGGGCGGGTGCACTGAGCTCCTCCTGAAGCCGGTTGGCGAGCGCGGTCTCTGCGCAGGCGATGGTGATCGCCGTGGGGGCGCCGGATGCTACCTCCATAGCAAACGACGGTCCGCTCAGCACACTTGATCTGCTGCCATCAAGGTTCTGGTCCGCCAACACCTGCTCAATGACTTGCGTCATGCGCAGAAAAGTGTGGTCCTCGATGCCCTTGGTGGCGCTGACGATCAATTGCTCTCGCACGAGAAACGGGGCCATCTCCTGGTAGATCGCGCGTACATGCTGCGACGGCACCGCGCTGATCACGATATCGGCGCCCACCACGGCAGAGGCCAGGTGCGTTACCGGCTCTACCTGCGGAGGAATCGAAAACCCGGGAAGGTACGTGCCCACCGTGGCCGAATGAGACCACAGGGCGATGATGTGGTCGCCGCGACGAGCCAGGCTCAGAGCGAGTGCGGTTCCCCAGGAACCGCTGCCCACGATGGCAATGCGGCTCACGCTCTCGTCTTCCTCGAGGCGCCAAAGCCATGCTCCGTGCCCTGCATCAGGCGTACGATATTTTGCCGGTGCTTCACGATCACCACCCAGCAGCAGACGAAGACCGCCGCGCCGGACGCGTAGCCGTACCTGCCCGGCGACAACCACAGGGTGAGGAAGGGAAGCACGACCGCCGCCAAAATCGAAGCCAGAGAGACATATCGGGTCAGGGCCACAACAATGAGCCACAGTCCCAGCGCGGAGAGTGCCGCCAGCCAGCATAACGCCAGGAAGACGCCAAACGCAGTCGCCACCCCTTTGCCGCCCTTGAAGTGCAGCCACACAGGAAAAATATGGCCCAGAATTACGAACAGTCCGGCGACTATGGCGAGATGGTGGACGGTGGCGGGGTCCTTGCCTCGGGCCAGAAATTCTGCCACTGCCACTGCGGCGTAACCCTTGCTTCCATCAAGGACAAAAGTCAGGATACCCAGTCCCTTCGCGCCCGACCGCAGCACGTTCGTGGCGCCGATGTTGCCGCTCCCCTTGGCGCGAATATCCTCCTTGCGCACCAACCATACCAGCAGAAACCCGAAGGGTATGGAACCCAGCAGATACGCCACGATAACAACGATCAGATACAGAGACATGGTTGCATCCGGTTTTGAGTGTAGCAGCGACTGAATCCCGATCGCGCTACCGCAGTCATCTGTTAAATTGGGTTCCGATGTTCACCAGGTGGATGTTGACGTACGCAGCTGTGGGTATCATTGCCCTGACGGTCGCCTTGCCGGCTCAGGCGAGCAACCCACTTGTGATTAAGACGGACCAGGGCAAGGTCCAGGGAAAGTTGAGCGCGGACGGCCAGACCCGCGACTTTCTAGGCATCCCTTTCGCTGCGCCTCCGCTTGGCCCGTTGCGCTGGAAGCCCCCACAACCCCCGGCCAAATGGCAGGGCGTGCGGGAGGCCACCAGCTTCGGGTCGAGGTGCATGCAGCAGGAGCATTTCGATGACATGGTGTTTCGCGATCCGGGTGAGAGTGAGGATTGCCTCACACTCAACGTGTGGGCGCCTACCGCTAAGCCCAAAGGCAAACTGCCGGTGATGGTCTGGATTTTTGGCGGGGGGTTTAATGGAGGCGGCACCTCGGAACCGCGCCAGGACGGCGAAGCTCTGACCCACAAAGGGGTACTGGTTGTCTCCATGAATTACCGGTTGGGCATTTTTGGTTTCTTCGCCCTCCGGGAGTTGGCCGCAGAAGATCCACACCACGCGGCCGGCAACTACGGACTGATGGACGAGTTGGCTGCCATCGAGTGGGTGCGGCGGAACATCGCTGCCTTTGGCGGCGACCCGAACAATGTAACCATCTTCGGCGAGTCTGCCGGTTCCTTTGCGGTCAGCGCGCAGATGGCTTCGCCACTCGCAAAGGGCCTGTTCGCGCGTGCCATCGGAGAGAGCGGAGGAGCGTTTGCCAGCAAGGAATTGAATTTTCCTCCCCTGCAGCAGTTCGAGAAGCAGAACGAAGAGTACTTTCACAGCGTTCTCAGTGACAGCAGTCTGGCGGCGCTGCGAACTGCCAGTAGCGATGAGATCCTCAAGCTCGCCATGCAAAAGGCTCCGGGCAAACCCCGTTTCGGGCCGAATATAGACGGCTACTTTCTGCCGGAAAGCATTCCCGCGATTTATGCCGCGGGTCAGCAGGCGCACGTGCCGCTGATTGCGGGTTGGAACCAGGACGAAGGAACCAGCGACGTGGTAAAAGCACCGGAAAAAGGGACGATGGAAGGCCTGCGAGCCACTGCGGTGAAGGAGTTTGGCCCGCGGGCGGAGGACTTCCTCAAGGTGTATCACGCGAACGATGATGCTGAGGCACTTCGCGCCGCGGAGGATTTTGCAGGAGACAACTTCCTCGTTTATTCCACCTGGGCCTGGCTGGATGCGCAGGTTAAGACCGGCGGCTCACCGGTCTACCGATATTTGTTCGCACTCCCGTCACCCGGAGATCCTTTTCATCCTGTATCTGCCGGTGCCTTCCACTCTGATGAGATTGAATATGTCTTCGGCAACCTGGCCTCGCGCAAGGGAGCGACGTTCAGGCCGGAGGACTACAAGCTTTCCGAGCTGATACAGACTTTTTGGACGAACTTTGCCCGGACCGGAGACCCGAATGGTGCCCCAGTGCCGCATTGGCCTACCTACGACGCCGCGGGCAACTGGCAGGTAATGCGTCTAAGCCCGGACCCTGGAGCTGCGCCGGACCAACATCGTGAGCGATATCTCTTTCTTCAGCAGGTTTGGGGAGACGAGGGACCCAAGTCCGTCTCAAGGTAAACGAAGTGGCAAGGTAAGCGAAGTAGATGATCTGTGTTTCTTTTGTCAGCCTGCTCCGTAGAATGTCACAATGCCCAATCGCCCCACCGGCCCTGATTCCGGAACCCTATCTGAGGAAACCTTGCCAACGGTCTGCCTGATCACGGCCGATGAGGACTTTCAGGGAGAAATCGAGGTGGAGCTGGCACCGTGGTACCAGGTGCGCCACCGCAACCACTACGGGGATGCAGCGATTTGGATACGCGAAGAGCGGGCACAGGCGGTGCTGGTCGATATCGATACCCAGGGCGATGAGGCCCATGCCGGCGCCCGGGTGCTGCGTGAGCTGCGCATTCTGGAGCGTGGTCTGGTCCTGATCTCGCTCAGTCGATCGCGTGCCCGCGCGGTCGAAAAGCAGGCCACAGAAGCCGGCAGCGATGCCCACTTCCACAGTCCGATCGATCCATCAGAGCTGCGCCTGGTTCTCAAGACCACGATCGAGACACGCATGGAGGAGATGGAACGCGCGCGCATGCAGCAGCAGGTGCTCGAGCGCAGCAAATTCCAGGACCTGGTGGGTGCGAGCGAGGCCATGCGCCGTGTGTATGACGCCGTTTCCCAGGTAGCAGACAGCCGCATTAACGTGATCGTGCGCGGGGAGAGCGGAACCGGGAAAGAACTGGTGGCGCGCGCTATCGTCGCCTTGAGCAGCCGGCGGAGCAGAGCGTTCATCAGCCTGAACTGCGCTGCCTTGCCCGAGAACCTGATCGAGTCGGAGCTCTTCGGTCACGAGCGAGGCGCATTTACCGGCGCCAGTGAAGCGAAGCCGGGCCAGATTGAGCTCGCCGACGGAGGCACGCTCTTTCTCGACGAGATTGCGACCCTGACCCTCCCGCTGCAAACCAAGCTGCTGCGTGTGCTCGAAGACCGGCAGGTGCAGCGGCTGGGTGGACGCCAGGCGCGCAAGATTGATTTCCGTCTGATCTGCGCCACCAATGAGCCGCTGGAAGAAATGGTGCGCAGCGGAAAGTTCCGCGAAGACCTCTACTACCGAATTCACGTGGTGCCGATCCAACTGCCCCCACTGCGTGAGCGAACCGGGGATATTGCACTATTGGCCGACTATTTCTTGCGCGTTCACCTGTTGGCCAATGGCCTGGAGCAGAAGCGCCTGACGCCGGATGCTCTGGCGGCTTTGGAGGAGCATTCCTGGCCGGGCAATGTGCGCGAGCTCGAAAATCTTATCCAGCGGCTCGTGATTACGGTGCCTGGACCAACCATCGGCCTCGAGCACCTGCCGCAACAGCTGCTGGCGCAGAGCGTGACGGCTCACGAAGCGATTCTGCTTCCAGAGAACGGCGTGCGTTTCGATGACGAGATACGGGAGCTGGAGGTCGCGCTGCTGGCAGCTGCTCTACGGCGCTCGGACGGCAGTAAAGCTGCGGCAGCACGGCTGCTCCATCTGGATTCCCAACGAATGAAATACCTTTGCCGCAAATATTCTCTCTAGGTTTGTTGGCGCCGTGGTTGGGTTAATTATTTAACCCTCAGGGGTTAAATTTTAACCCTTACTCGCCATTGCACCGGACGCTCGGCTGTGGGAGGGGGAAAGGATTAATTCCTTCTCAATGCTTTCAATGACTTGTAGACTCAACGGATCGCGTGGAGTTTGGCCATGTGTTTGCACTAAGGTCATGCGTAAAGCAGTTCACATCAAACAAACCGGAGAAATCACGATGGCTATGGGAAAGAAATCTCTCGTCAGCAAGAAGACCGCCGCCCCAACCAAGAGCAAGGCCGTGAAGAAGGTTGACACGAGTAAACCTGCGGCTACCAAGGTCGTTTCCGCTATGAGGATTGGCTGGTAAGGATTGTTGCCGGATGCCATGCTGTTCGGCTTTTACCAGAAGTGCGTGCGTAACAGGTTGGCGAAAATAGTCACGATCCGGGCCGCGAGGCTTCGGCGCCTGCCGAAGATTTTGGCCGGTCCGCTCATGCCGGGCTGAATCGCCGAGCCAGCCTCCTTGACGGGCATCCGCGTGGTGTAAAAGGTGGGTACCGCTATGCCCTTGTATTCCTGGGCCGCCAGCAGGCCAGGCGGCAAAGGAACGGCAGAGCCCTCCATTGTGGGCAAGCGCCCGCGAATTTCGGTGAACTGCGATGAGAACTGCAAGGAGACGGGATCCCCAACCCGAATGCGATCCATCTCCGAGACCGGCACGTAGAGTCTGGCCACCAACTGCGACGGATCGGCAATCGTTAGCAGAGGCTCCCCCGTGGTCACATCGCGGTTGAGCAGGCTCTGTGGATCATTGGTCGCCACGACCCCATCGCCGGGGGCTGCTACGGCGAGCTGTGCGCCTTCCTCGCGCGCTGTGTCGCTATTGCGCCGCGCGGCCTGCTGGGCAGCCAGGGCCTCTCCCAGCCCGGAATGCTGCAACTCCGCGGTGAAGACCTGGGCTTGCGAGGTGGCCACCTGTTCCGTTGCCTCTTCGCTGGAACTGGCGGTATTCAGACTCTGCAGCCTTGCCAGCACTTGCCCCCTGTGCACTACGTCGCCTTCTTTCACATAGACCGCCAGAACCCTTCCAGGAACCCGGGCATGCACCTGGTAGGTGTCCCGAGGCTCAATGACGAAGTAGGCGTTCAAGCGATCGCGCATGATCGGCACAAACAGAAGGGCCAGTAAGACGACCCCCAGCACCCCGCGCAAAGGGGTGAGGCGGAAAACGCCCTCGGCCGACTTGGTGCGATAGAAGCCCAAAACGAAGTTTTTGAGCCCCCGCAGCCTGGAGCGAAAGATGACAAACGCCAGCAATGCCGCGGGTATCAGGGCAAGCTCGGCGAACCAGTGGAAGAAAACGTTGTAGCTGAAGCGGATGACAAAACATAGCAGCAGGTAGCTGTAAGCGCCGGAAACCAGGGCATAGAGCACGAATAGCGGTACCCGCCGGCGGGAGACCACAGGTACGTCGACGTCGAGGCGAAATATGTGGCGCTGAATCCAGCCGATGAGAAACGAAGTGGAGCGCTCTTTGAGGTCGGGGACGCGGACCCATTCGGTGAAAAAGTAGTAGCCATCGAGCTTGATGAGGGGGTTGAGATTGATGACGACCACGGCGATCCCGGTCAGCAGAATGAGCTTGTAACAGAAATCGTGGATCCATTCGCCCGGTTGGGTGTTCGTCCATAGGATGACAGCCACACCGCACAGCATCATTTCAATCCATATTCCGGCGATGATCGTGGCCAGGCGCTGCAGCCGGCTGGCAGAGATCCAGGATTCTGTGACGTCCACATAAAAAGCGGGTGTCAGATAAAGGAACATCAGACCCATGCTGTGGACTTCGCCCCCGTAGTGCTTGCAGGTGAGTCCATGCGAGCTCTCATGAAGAAAACCGATCACCATAAGCATCCACCAAAACTCCACCAAATCCGAAAAGGTCTTCCTGCCGAAGTCATAGTAGACAGGTATGTCCGGGCCGATCACATTCCATTTGACGATGAAGACGGCGGTTTCAAAGACAAACAGGAGGACCGCAACCAGGACCATCCAGCGGTTGAAAACGTATTTACCAATTTTTTGGTCAAGCCGGGTGAGGTACCGGTCCGGGTCCCACGCCGAGAACTGGATGTGCGCCACATTGAAGCTTGAGCCGCTTTGCACGCGACGGCTACGCTGCGCCGCCAGCTTCTCATTCATGGCGATGTTTTTCTCTTGCGGGTTCTTGTACCAGAAGCCGCCCTCGTCCATATTTTCGGCGAAAGTCCGGACCTCCTCCGCAGACAAGGGGATGCCCGTCTCGGCTTCGAATGCGGCCGCAATTTCCTCGTAGGTACGGACTCCATCGAACAGGCGAGCGAGTTGCCACTGAGTCGGTTTCAGGCGTAGCAGGTTGGCACTGCTCCGCTGATAGACTGCGACGATCGGTTCGCCGTCGGCCACATCTTCGCGAATGATCAGGTCGGGGTCGATGCGGGGTGGGTTCTTGCGCGAGAGCCGGGTGCGAGGAATATCGGGAAGAGCTGCGTCGAGTGCTTCGCTCAGGTTCATCGCGCGCTTAGCTTCACCTGCATGGACATGCCCGGCTTCAACAAAGGTGACGGCTTTTCCAGGCTGCCGATGACCTCGATACTGCCGCTGGCCGGATCGACCACCGGGCTGACG
>CAVQWB010000036.1:0-77167 GCA_963717225.1 uncultured Acidobacteriaceae bacterium
TCTTCCTTTTGTAAACCTGCTACGGGCTTTCCTTCCCCATCGCGCACCACCACCCGCATCACCACCAGGTTGCCACTGACCTTTAACCGGAATGGAAGTTTCTTCTCCGCAGGAGTGGCAGAGGTTTATCTGTGTTTTGACTGAAAGCCGGCGGCGAGCCTATGAAGAAGCCGGAAGCCGGCAGCATCAGGATGCGCGCAAACAGTAACACACGAAGAACTTGCAGGTTCGCTGTCGCATACAATCACGTCCCAAGCGCGGATGATTCCTGTCCGGAGTGAGTCGTGTTTATTGTAGCCTTGGCAACAAGTGCGTGTAGATGACTTTGCGCCTTGGCAAGCGGTACACTCGGCAATTCTTGGTTTTTCCGGGTAAGGTTGGTGTCAATGAGCTTCCCGCCACAGCACAAATGAATCGAAAAACATACCAATATGTACCGCAAGGCCCTTCAACTCGCGGCCAGTTCGGACGCATTGCTCTCTCAGGCTCTAACGTTACTTGTTCGCATTGGTCGTATACTTGTGCAGGATAAACTCCTGTACCAAGGCATTAGTGAGCCGGCCCCCGGCGTTGATAAGCGTGCTGGAGAAAACCAATCCTGGTCCGCGATTGCTCGGCGGATAGTAGAGGTTTGTAAGGGAGCCCGCGATCAGATTGCCGCCGATGCCGAATAGTTAATCTGCGAGCGGCCATTGTCGCCCTTGCACATAATTGCGTATGACATCGCGTGAAGCGCACGGGATTTCCCCGAACCCGTGCCTTGGTAGAAGTAGCGCGGATCCTGATGCAGAAGCGAGGGCAGCACAGCGCCGCCGATCATGACATTGGAAAAGCTATCGGCATAGGCAGCCCCGAAGCGCTGACCAAAACCCTTTGCACCCTGTTGATAGTTGGGAGTGTCAGCGGCCTGATTCACTCCTGCGAGAAAAACGTCGCCCGCGACACTGACTACATCGGTGGCAGCTCTAAAAGCGAGCTCGTACTTCAGCTTCGTCGTCATCGGCACGGCATGCTTGTCATAGACGACAAAATAGTTGGGAACAATGCCCAGAATTCGTTGTTTCTCTTCTACCTTAACCTGTTGAGTCGCGAGTTGCTCGGTCGTGAGGGCGGCCACCGTAGTCTCCACCACTGATATCTTGAGCTTGATATCGGTCATCTCCAACGCTTGGCCAGGCTGGAGGACGATAGCGGCCGAAGTCCAATCTGCGAATCCTTTTGCACTGACAGTGATCTTATGAGGAACCGTCGGATCGAGATCTTTGAGCTCGAACGATCCTGTCTCATCTGTCTTGAGCGTCCCGTGTTGGCTCCCGGCGGGTCCATCAACCGTAACTGTTGCCCCCGGAATAAGGGCGTCGTCGACATCAGTCACGGTGCCACGGATGCTTCCGCGCTGCGGCTGGGGCGCGTCGATCTGCTGGCCGGGCGCCGTGATCGGAAGAATACTCAGGATGAAAGCACACAACAGTTGGCCGATTCGCATGGTCAAAGATGTTGTTACACAGAAGAAGATGCAGCGGCCGCACCGAAGGGTTCAGGCGGTCCCATTTCTTTACAAATATTTTTTTACGTAAACTTTTCGGATTAAGAGATTTGTAGTCAAGAGATTTGTGGTCGAGATTTGTGGTCAGGCGGGACTGGTACTTTTCCGGAAGCCTAATGGCGTTGCTGGTTGCTGCGTTTTGTTCCCTTCGGTTGAAAGACCGCACACGGCAAACCGAGTTGATAACCAACTCTCAGCTCGTACTCATATTAGGTTGCGTGCATGACCAACCATCGACAAGTTCCTGGACCTCCCCATCGAGAAACAGTCCCTCTCCAGGTCAGTCGCATCGCAGAGCGACGATCGGGTTGACGCTTGTGGCCGCTCTGGCCGGAATAAGTGAGGCAACGATGGCTACCAGGACAAGGGCGAGTGTTGCCACGCCAAACGTAACCGGATCGTGTGGCCCGACGCCAAACAACAGGCTGGCAAGTAAGCGCGTCGTGGCCAGGGCGGCAACCATCCCAACGGCAGCACCAGACAAAATGAGTTTCAAGCTGCTCCTCATTACCAGCGCAAAAATGTCGCCTTTGTCGGCCCCCACCGCCAAGCGCACGCCAATCTCCTGCGTCCGCTGTGCGACCAGAAAAGCCATCACCCCGTAGAGTCCGATGAGTGCCAGAACCAGGCCAGTCAGGGCGAAGAAGCTGACGAACAGGGTCTGGAAGCGGGCCGGGGCGGCCAGCTTGCTGACCCTCTGCTGCAAGGTGGCAAGATCGATCGGCAGGGTCGGATCGAGTGTGGCCACCTGCGCGCGTATCCAGCGGGCGGTCTGATCGGGCGGCAGAGAGCTTCGCACCACAACGACTGAGGTTTTGCCCCACACGCCGCCCCCCTCCCAGTCCGCCGGCAGATCTCGCCGGAGATGGTAA
Organism: uncultured Acidobacteriaceae bacterium; assembly: GCA_963717225.1. GTDB lineage: Bacteria > Acidobacteriota > Terriglobia > Terriglobales > Acidobacteriaceae > PALSA-350. The sequence continues at coordinate 2,419 of CAVQWB010000036.1, forward strand.
ACCTCCGGTACTTCCTCCTTGGTGAGCCCACCGTTTTTTACATCCGCTGCGACCCCGACGATCGTGTTCCACGGCAGGGAGGCCGTGTCGTAGTTTCCCCGTATCCGCTGGCCGATAGGATTTTCGTTTGGGAACATTAGACTGGCGAAGCGCTTGCTGATCACAATCGGGTGTTGACTTGCGGTCATATCCTGAGCGCGGAAGCCTTCGCCCTCAATGATAGGGATATCCAAAGCACGGAAGTATCCTGGCGAGACCAGCCGTGAGGCGAGAACGCCGGTGGCGACCGGCGCCGACCTTGCTCTGCCGGCGACGACGGTCTCCTCAAGACGGCCACCAAGGCCGCCTGGCCCGGGAGGAATTGAGTCACTGACGGATACAGAAGTGACGCCCGGCCCGAACTGCAGCCGCGTGGTTAATTGATGAAAGAAGTTGAGCCGGCTATCGGGCGTGGGATAGGAGTGTTCTCCCAAGGTGATGCCGGCGCTGAGACTGTTATCGGCGCGCATGCCGAGATGCTGATCTTCGATATTGCGGAAGCTGCGCAGTAAAAGCACAGCTCCGGCCAATAAGACCATGCTTGCCGCGATCTGCATAATGACCAGCCACTTGCGTAGGTTGGCATGGAATGCCGTCGTAAACGAGCGGCTGTTCAATATTCCGTCCTGGGGTCGCTGCAGGGCAGACGGCAGCCCGAAGAGAGCGCCGCAGAGCATGGAAAGAAATACCGTGACACATACGATCCTCAGGTCGAGTTGCACCTGGCCAAGGTAGGGAATACTAGATGGGGCAATGGCAAGGAAGATACGCAGTAAGCCCTCTCCCAGCGCGCATCCCGTCAAGGCTCCGGCGAGTGACAGCACGGCCGATTCAGTCAATGAGTGGCGGGCAAGCCGGGTGCGGCTGGCCCCCAGGGAAGCGCGGACTGCGAGTTCCCCGCTGCCGCAATGCGCCACGCGCCATGAGCAGGCTGGCAACGTTGGCGCAAGCAACCAGCAATACCGTGAGCACTGCGCCGAGAAGTATCCACGCCGTCAGGCGAACATCCTGCATCTGACGATCCCGCAAAGAGCGAACGCTGAGATGAAAGTCGTGACGAATGTCCGACGGGATGCGCGTCAAAGCCTGGCGAAAGAGAGGCTGCAACTCCGCCTCGGCTTGCTGAACGCTCACTCCGGGTTTCAACCGTGCGAATGCCCTTCTTGGACCTCCAAGGCCGCTGTTCGATGTACGGTCCTCTGCCTCGTCGGTAGCTCTGGGAAAGAGCACGTCGGCGGATTGAAGTCTTGGCATTTCAAAGTCTTTGGGTAACACGCCCACCACGCGTATCGGGCTTCCGTCGATGTCAATGGTCTGATCCAGGAGGCCGCGGTCAAGACCGTAATGATTGAGCCATAGGCCATAGGAAATGAGTGCGACCTTTGGCCCGTTCGGAAGATCCTCGTCGGGCAGAACGTTGCGGCCCAGGGCAGGAAACGCCCAGGGTGGAAAGAAAGTTGCCTTCCACCGACGTGCAGTTGATCTGCGCTGGGTGGGTCTCAGTTAGATCACACTCGCTGGTGGTGGCATTTTCGGAGGTGAGCTCTTCAAATGGTTTTTGGTCGCGCCGCCAATCATAATAGAAGTACCCCAACATGAACCCGGTGGGCTCAAGCGAATGCGCCATGCCTACCGACACCAGACGTCGGCGTTCGCATAGGGAAGAGGGCGAAACAGAATTCGATCGACCACGCTGAAAACCGCCGCGGTGGCTCCGATGCCGAGCATCAGGGTTGCAACGATGGTGAAGGTGAACACCGAGTGCCGGCGAAAGCCCCGAAGACTGTAACGAATGTCCTGGATCACGGTTGCAGCCAGGTAGCCAGGGCGGTTTTCGCGGGGTTGCTCTTCTGCGCCTGCGTCGTCAGTCTCATGGGTTGGCTTTGAAACCAGGAGCAAGCGAAGGCGCTTCAGCCATCCCTTGAGCATCGAGAATCCTCCCGTGTGGAACAGGGGCTGAGGTTTCGTCGACCATGGCCCATGTTTACGGCGTGCCCTGCCTGCCAGCATACACTGGCCTTTCAAACTCTCGCTATCGCAGCCAGGCTGCCTTGGCGGGTGGTTCGGTCGGGCCATTGAAGCCCGATTCGGGGCACTCGAACAGGAGCCATCTACTCCCGCGTTGCTAGAAGATTGGTGAGACTGCCGAGCTTCAACGGAACCTCACTGACGAGCGCTTCCCCATGATGGGCGCCGATCAGCGAGCCGAAGAACCGGTCGCGAGATTCCAGCCAATAGGTAGTCGTTCATCCCGAGCGGCAGAACCCCGAAGCCTGCAGCAGTTTTTCCAAACTGCGAAACATGCATCCGTAGCAGTTCGAGTTTACGGTTGTAGACGTTGGAGATGTCGACGACCATGCTGGAATGCGTGAAATGGTGCAAAAGGTAATACAGGTAAGCCGAAGCTGTCTGGTGGATTCGGTCGTTCGACTTTCTCAGAGTGCAATGAGGCCAATTCCGTATGAGACGCCCGGTCGCTGCATGGTCGGGGTGCCGGTCCTTCCAATACGGCGCTAGCACCAGCTTCGGCCGGTGTCGCCGAATGACGCTCGCAATTTGCTTACGGTTCTTTACGGAATCGATGACTCCGCAATCAGGCATGCCGAGATTTGACGAAACCGGGCACCCATCGAGGATGCGGCTTCCTGCGCCTCTTTGTCGCGTTCCTCACTCGTACCCCGAGATCTCATTTCACCTCTTGTGAGATCCACAACACCGTATGAGGAACCCCTGGCCTTTAATATCAGTGCGCTTCCGCCCGCACCCCATTCCACATCGTCAGGATGCGCGCCAAACAGCAGAACGTCTACCGGCATCGGGTCACCGGGATGCTGGTTCTTCATGTTGAATAAGATAACGGCCCGCGGTCACCTTTGCATACCTGCGAGTGAGGCCGGCGCATCTCGGGTACGTCCTGTCGCCTCTGCTGGCTCCCGAAGGTTCCTAAGCAATGAGTTTTGATGCTGCCCACTTACGTCGAGAGGACTCTCGCTGTCACATTTCTTCGGAGTGTTTGGTCATTAATGATAGGATCCGCGACCGGCGGAGGGAAAGGAGATCGAGAATGGTGGAAGGACGAATGACGAGCCTCACGAGATATTTTCAAGACGCCTGGGGTCGGGGAAAGTCCGCGCGCAGTATTCGCACGATCACCTATTGGGTATTCACGTTCCTGGTGGCCTACGAGATGGTGGCTGGAGGAATTTGGGACCTATTGCGAATAGAGTACGTTCGAGTCGAACTGGCTCATCTTGGGTATCCGATGTATCTGCTTGCGATCATCGGCGTGTGAAGATTCCGTGTGCGATCGTACTGTTTCTTCCCGGGTTTCTGCGACTGAAGGAATGGGCGTATGCCGGAGCAGTTTTCAATTCACAGGCGCGGCCGCCTCCCATTTTCTCGTAGGTGACGGTGCCGGCAAGTGGGCCACCCCCCTTGTCCTGGCGGCGATCACGTTGGCCTCATGGGCTCTGCGTCCAGCGGCACGCCGCCTCGCAGCGCCGGTAGGTCCGCTGATCGGCGCATTGGGCAATGGATTGTTCCAATTCTGGTTCTTGTCGTGCTGTTCATTCTTTCCATCGTTTTTCTGCCCAAGAGTCCACCGCCTGCATGATGGATTGCAGGACCAGGAAAAGGTGGGGCGCACGTTTTTCATCGCGGTTTGAATGTGGACCTGGAGTCGCCCATCGATCGTATCGAATCAGGCGGCCGGGCCCAATGATCGGGCGATTTTCATCGAAGCCAGTTCGGTTGCCAGGAGCCGGACTAGCTAGCGGTGGAAAATCTACCCGGATGTTTTTTTTGGCTCAATGCTTCGATAGCCAACCTTGGCGGCCCTTATTGGTTCCCATTTATTAGCGGAGGAGAAATCCTCCCCAAAGGAGGAGCACCTATGGTCAACCAAGGAATCGGAGACGGTTCACACGGATGGCAGAAGGAGGCTCAACCACTCGAAATGGCCCTGGCAGAGAGCGAATGACACGGGGTGCACCCGTGTAATTCATAGGACTCCAGGGCTATGGAGGGTGAATCTGGTTAGCCGAACCAGTTCTCCATAACTCGGAAAAAGGGGGATGGGTCCAGGGACCCGTCCCCTTTCGCTTTCTTCGAAAATATTCATTGCGAACCAAGACTCTAAGCCAGCCGCTTTCCTGGTAGTAGCGTTTGATCACCTGCGCATCGTCTGGCTTCCCCACGGGACTCAGACACATCTGTGTGAAGGCGCTCAAACCTTTCACGTAATTTCCGCCCCCGGGACGATGTTCCGGTTTCTGCGGTGACAGTCGTGGCAGCAAGGCAGCCGACGGAAATGGTGCGTGATATGCGTGGTATGCGTGGTAAGGTGCTTTGGTTCTGCCGTGACAGTCGTGGCAGCCCGAGGCAGCCGACGGAAATGGTGCGTGATATGCGTGGTATGCGTGGTAAGGTGCTTTGATTCTGCCGTGACAGTCGTGGCAGCCCGAGGCAGCCGACGGAAATGGTGCGTGATATGCGTGGTATGCGTGGTAAGGTGCTTTTCGGGCCGAGTTGTCGTTCCGGTAAGATGCGGCCGCATGATTCTCCTCAGGAAACCGTCCAAGCCAACGATCCCACGGGTGGCTCTGGCGCACAAGAACCTGTGATAAGAAACATGTGGATGCAGGTGTCGTTAACTAAAGGTAACCCCCCAATTTTCCGGAATCTTTTGCCGGTTGTATTCACACGGGTTGGGGTTAACAGGCTGCGGAAAAGTCGGATGGAGCAGGAAAGCATGCCGAGGGGCTAAAGAGGGTGTGTGAGAACTCGCTTTTTGAAGGGTACCGGCCTTTAGGCCGTACGTTTAGCAGTCAAGATGCATCGGCTTCAGCCGCTGAGGGCTGCTCAAGCGAACACAAAAGATGCCCTCAGGGGCTAAAGCCCGTCCTATATTGGGGAGTTAACGTCCGGGCTGAAGAGTCTGCGTGAGAACCTAGAAAGGAGCGCCGAGTTTGGTGGGAGCCCTCTGCTTCAGCAGAGGGGAGCAACGCTTCAGCGTTGCGGGAACGAGTTGGACTTTGATTATGCGCTTTAGCGCTGGCCTCGAAAATCCAGGGCTAAAGCCCGTTCTTTCGGAATGAACCGCTTTTCCGCTGGACTGAAGTCCAGCTCCCCCCTGCTGAAGCAGGGGGCTCCCACCAGATTCGGGGTGGATGAAATCCGCGGCCTACCCTAAGTTTTCCCACGTCCTTTCCAAGCCGTCTCGCTGACCGACGGAAAGCACGTGAACTCCTCGGAAGAAATCTGCCAATAAGGGATAAACTTCTGGCCTGGGTTGCCACGCACGGTAAAGTGCAGCGGCGATTCCACGTCTGCCTGCAGGTGCTTGGCCAGAGACTCCGCTCCTTTTCCTTGCTCCACGATGAGATCGATTGGAACGGTAGGCGCGGTAAGACGATGCCGGGGTGGCCGCCATTCTCATGCCGGTCAAATAGGGAGCCAGTTCAGGAGCCGTTTCCCGGGCGAACGTCCGGACGGGCGGCCCTATTGCCGCGGTTAAGGCAACCCCTGTTCCGTAGGCGCTGCCGATCAGGAAACTACGTCGTGTCACACTCATCAATGGCTTTCCCTTCGCATCCGGAGGTAAATTTGGGGGTAAGAGGGGCGGGGACAGGGCGGTGGAATCCCACATCTCGCGAAAAACCAGCGAGATATGGGGCACCCATCGTTCCGTGGTCGAGACAGAGTTTTGATATTGAAAACCGCACCCGTGTCCACAACGGGCGCTGCGTGGTAGGAAATCCGGAGTGACAGAGTTCACAGTCTTGGAAGGCGGACGCGCCGTCATGCTTGCATACTTATTTTCAAACATGACGGCGCACCACTAGAACGAATATCGCAGCGCAAGTTGCAGCACGCGTGGCGCCGCCGGAACTTCGAAGGTGAGCAGTCCGGCGCTGGGGTTGTTCACGGTGTAGCTATTCGAGCCAAAATTCGGATGATTGAAGACGCTGAACGCCTCGGCGCGGAACTGTAACTGCTGCGTTTCGGTGATGGCAAAAGCCTTCTGCAAGCTGAGATTTGTAATGTTCAGCCCTGGCTGGCGCGGACCGCTTCTGGCTGTGCCATATTGGCCAGTAGCCGGCTGCACAAAGCAGGCGGGATCGTAGAACTGCAGCCTGGGATGACCGCCGGGCGGTGCCCCCGCACACACCTTGTTCGCAAAAACGGAGTGCACCGAGCTGGTGTCTGCGTTGTTATTGGCCGTGATCTGGATCGGCTGGCCGGTAGCAGACTGCTGAATCCCTGAAAGTTGCCATCCCCCAAACAGCTCGCGATCGACAAGTGAGCCTGAGTTGAGAAACTTCTTACCTGGGCCGAATGGCAGTTGATACACCGCGCTCAGCAGGAAATTGTTGGTGCGATCGAAGCCCGCCGGCCCATACGTCAGGTGAGGATTGTAGAGATCCTGGATATCTGCGTTGTCGCCATCCAGAATATCCATTGCCTTGGAGAAGGTATAGCTGGCGAGGAACTGAAGTCCGCCGCTAAAGGAATGCTCAAGTTTGGCGATGAGGGCGTTGTAGTTTGCCGGCAGAACGTTCAGCTGACCATCGGTGGAACCAACAGCAGTATTTGGCCTAAGGTCCAAAATCCCGCTGGTATTGCCGGGCGCCAGTGCGTATGGCTGGTTAAGATCAGCGCGCGCCGATTGATGGCGGCTGGCGTTTCCGATGTAGCCGAGTGTGAAGAGCGTGGTCGAATTCAGCGACTGCTCCACGTTCAACGTCCACTCCTGCACCGATGTGTCTTTGAGCGTCTTGGTGAGGGTGTAATTTTGCTGCCCGGCAGTGGACGCGCCGGACGCGAACAGCTGCTGAATATCCACCGGACCGCCAACGTCAAAGGTGTAGGACTGGTTCACGAAATTCGGCGAATACAGCAGTTCAAATTGAAGGTTGTTGTAGAGGATCGGGGCATAGTACATCCCGTAGCCTCCGCGAAGCACGGTAGTGGGGAACACCGAATAGGCGAATCCGACCCTCGGCCCCCAATCGTTGTAGTTGGTGTTCCATGTGCCGGGGATCACGCGGTTTCCCGCGACGTTGAAGAGACCGCCATGTCCATTTTTGTCGGTGGGCGGATCGTTGAAGTCATAACGCAACCCCAGATTGAGCGTGAGTTTGGAGGTAAGCTTCAGGTCGTCTTGAGCGTAAGCGGCGACATCATAACCCCGAAAATCGCCCAGCGTGACGCCTGTCGCCGCATTGGCGGTGCGGGGAAAGCCCAGTTCCATGTCGGCGAGGGCGTTGCCCTGATCCGTTGTACTACGCACCCCGCCGATGTAGCCCGAGGTCGCGCTGCCGTCAAAGTTATAGATTCCGTTGTTGCCAACGACCCAGTTCCCGTCAAATTGGGTCCGGACGACCTCTCCGCCAAAGGTGATGGTGTGCCTGCCCCGCTTCCAGGTCACCTCGTCTCCGTACTGAAAACGATTCTGGATTGCGCCCTGAGGCGAGTACGGGTCGCCCAGTGAGGTGTAGTTGGTCAAGTTGATTTGAGGGGGCGTGTATTGCTGCGGCGCGGGATTTACGTTCACCAGCCCGTATTTCGCCGCGTAGTTGGTTGTACCCTCGCCTTGCTGCGTGCGGAAAAGGTTACTGCGGTTGTAACCGGCCTTGATCACATTGACGATGTTGGAGTTGAAGACGTGGGTTTCGGCGACGGAGATGTTGGTGCCTTTGAGCGCGTTGAAGATGCCGAAAAGCCCCGGCGTAATGCTGTCGCTGCCGACATTGTTCTCGAGCCTGGACACGGTGCCGAACAACTGGTCCGTCGCCGAAATGTTGTAGTCAACGCGGCCGAGATACTCGTCGTAGTTGCTGATGTTTGGGAGGTTGATCACATAGTTGACGTTATCCGCGCCGAGAGGAGTATTCGGCTGGGGATAGTTGGCCAGCCATTGCTGAGCGAATGGACTGATGGCCGTCAGCGTGTTGTTGGGGAATGGCGAGTCAGTCCCGGTGACTGGACTGTAAGTGGACGGATCATACAGAGTGAGATTGTCGGCGGAAAAATTTCCTGCCCGCTCCGCGGCCGTCGGCACGCGGTCCCGGTTCACCTTAGAAACCCTGCTTCTCAGCCCGGAATAATCGAAAAAGGCGAAGACTTTATTTCTCAGGATGGGGCCGCCGAGGTTGCCCCCGAACTGGTTGTAGCGCTTGGCGGGTTTACTGGTTGCGAACCAGTCGGTGGCATCGAAATCGTCGTTTTGCAGGAAGTCGTATGCGGTTCCATGAAATTGGTTGGAGCCGCCCTTGGTGATCACATCGATCACCGAAGGCTGGCTGAACCGGGCCGGCGCGCCGTTCAGCAGTGTGCTCACCTCCTGCGTAGCCTCGACCGAAGCGAGGATATTCGCCGTCTGCGTGAGCAGGTTGGTGTTGGCGACGCCATCCTGCAGAAACGCTGCGTGGGCGTTGCCGAGTCCGGAGATGATGACCGATGCCGCGGTCTGGTTGTAAAAGCCTTCATCGCCCACGTCCACGCCCACGTCGGTGCCGGGCTGCGAAGCCGGACCCAGGGTGGCGATATTCAGGATGCTGCGGCCGTTGTTGGGCAGGTTGACGAGTTGGGTAGACGAAACCGAGGTTGCCAGCTCATGACTGTCGGTCTGCAGCGCGACCGATCCTGAAGCTGCGTTGATCGTCACCTGCTCCTGGACGTTGCCGACGGTCAGCTGGATATCCTCATTGGCCCCGCTCGTGGTCAATTCAATCGTCTTGACCGCGCGCTGAAAACCGCTCATGGTCGCTGTGATCTGATAAGGACCGACGGTGAGCGAAGGGACGCTGTAGAAACCGTTTTGATCCGTCTTCACCGTTCGGGCTGCCGATGTATTCAGGTTCTTGATGTCCACCTGGCAATTGGGAATTGCTGCGCCTGTGTTGTCCTGGATGGTTCCGGTTATGGAGCCAAGTTCGGTTTGCGCAAATCCTGGTTGAAGTACGAATGCTTCCCCAGCGACCAGCATGACAACGCTGAGAAGGATTGAAATCTTCGGACAAAAAGCGGCCGGCTTTCTCTCCATTCGTCCTGCAGAGTTTTTCGACATAATCGTTGCCTCTCGAAATTTAATAGATCGTTTGAACAATCAATTTATCTTTACGTAACCGGGGCGAGTGCAAATGTGCGATTTCAATAAGCGAACTTTGTCACCCATGGAACACTAGGCGTGGGGTTGAACACCCGTCAAGGCTAGGTGCTCGATCGAGTAAATATTTCGTTGCATGAAACTACGGGCGGAACAACGATGTGGATTAACTCTTTTAGTGTATGGAATTTACGTGAATATTGCGCGGTGCGTGCCTGAATCGGCCACTGCCTGCCGTTTGACAGTAGATTTCTGTCTATGAAATCGTCGTTTGTGTCAAAAAGCCGGATTGCCGAGCACGCCCCCAAGGAAGTCGTTCCCTATCAAATTGAATCTGTGGCACGAGCCTGTCGCATTGTGCGCATTCTTCAGAGCCAGGGAAGCTTGCCCTTGTTCGAGCTTTCCGAGAGAGCCGGCTTAAGCAGGCCAACTGTATTCCGGCTGGTTGCCACACTTCAAGCAAATGGCATCGTTGTGAAAGACGCAGCACGTAGATACCGGCTCGTAAGCGGCCTCATTCCGGCGCACAGGTACAAAATTGGCTACCTGGCCGAGACCGGCGACAGCTCGTTTTACCGGGCCGTCTCCCGTGGGCTGGTGGAAAGTGCGACCCAGGCGGGTGTTGACCTGGTGGCCCTTGACAGCCATTACAGCCCAGCGATCGCACTAGCGAACGCTAAAAGACTGCTGGCTGAAAACATCGATCTGGCTATGGAATTCCACACCTATGGTCAGGTTGCCTCTGTGATTTCAGCACGCGGAAACCGGCGCAATGTGCCACTCATTGCCATCGAGATTCCTCATCCCAACGCAATTTACTTTGGAGTCGATAATTGTCAGGCGGGGCTCACTGCGGGCCGGCACTTAGCCCGCTGGGCTGAACAGAACTGGAAGGGACAAGTCGACGAAATTCTGTTGATCGGCTCTCCTCGAGGAGGAACGTTGCCCGAAGCGAGACTTACGGGAAGCCTTCTAGGTATTCATCAAGTGTTGCCCAATTCAGCGAATGCCAAGGTTACGATGGTGGACGGAGACTGGCGGCGCGATGTAAGCCGCGAAGCAGTCAGGTGCCATCTCAATGCGTCCAATGCGAGCAGGATCCTTGTGAGTACAATCAACGACCCGAGCGCCATTGGAGCTCTCGAGGCGTTTAAAGATGCGGGACGTCTTCATGAATGTGCGGTTGTTGGACAAAACTGCTCGATAGAGGCTCGTTTGGAAATGCACCACCCAAACTCGCGACTGATCGGCTCAGTAGCCTATTTCCCTGAACGATATGGCGAACAGCTCATTGCGCTTGCCGTCGACATATTAAGTGAGAGGATCCCGGTTCCGCGGGCGGTTTTCATCAAGCATCAATTGCTTACTCCGGCCAATCTTAAACACCATTACGGGCGCGAACTGCAGGCAGTGAGGCAAAGCGAGAAACCCGGCAATGTATCTTCCTGAGGATCGGGAGCGTTGGTGGGCTAAACAGGCTGCGGAAAAACTCATCTATTTGAAGGGTACGGCTTTCAGAGTGTGCGTGAGATCTGCATTTAGGTTTTGTATCGGGCACGGGTTTAGCCGGGCCGTAAAGCAAGAAAAGAGAATTGGGCTTTAGAGGCCGCGGAAAAAGTGTCTGCTTGGACGGAGTTGTCCCCTCAGTGGTTAAAGCCACATTCATTTCAAAGTAATTACGGACGGGCTTCAGAGTGTGCGTGAGAACCAATTCCAAGTCACCGCGCTCATGCTTTGTATCAGGGCACGGCTTCAGCCGTGCCGCAATGGTTGGGTCTGATGAGGGCTTTAGCCCCTGGGCTACGTCTTCCCTTTTTGAAGGGCACCGGCTTCAGCCCGTACATTAAAAGAAACAAAACGATGGGCTCTAGAGCCCTCGTCGTTTGCCCCCTTTATGGCCCGACTGAAGTCGTGCCCTGATACAAAGCGTTCGTTGAAAATTGAAAGCTGCAAAAATAATGCCCTCGTGGCAGGTTGAGCTGCGGAACGCTACCCCAAGCCGAATCGAGAGAGAAATTGCGCCGCAGGGGCTGAAGCCCTCGTCGTTTGCGGCTTTTTACGGCACGACTGAAGTCGTGCCCTGATACAAAGCGTTCGTTGAAATTGAAAGCTGCAAAAATAATGCCCTCGTGGCAGGTTGAGCTGCGGAACGGTACCCCAAGCCGAATCGAGAGAGAAATTGCGCCGCAGGGGCTGAAGCCCTCGTCGTTTGCGGCTTTTGCGGCACGACTGAAGTCGTGCCCTGATACAAAGCGTTCGTTGAAAATTGAAAGCTGCAAAAATAATTCGCAAAAGCGCCAGCTCCGTCTGTCGCGCTTTGCCCCCTATTGTTCGCCCCAATGGCCTAATCATAGACTCAATGAATGCAAAGCGACGCTGCTTCATCGCCGTTCGAAGGTGCGGCCACTTACTATGATCGCTACCGCGCACCCTATGCGCCCGAAGCGATCGAGTACCTCGTCTCAGCCTTCGGTCTTGACGATACCGCGCGCGTCTTGGACCTCGGCTGTGGGCCTGGAACAATCGCTATCCCGATCTCACGCTTTGTCGCCGAGGTCCTGGCGGTCGACCCGGACCCGGCGATGGTCGTGGAGGGGCGCAGGCTGGCTCAGGAGCGGGGGCGATCGAATATCCAATGGAGATGCTCCCGGGCGGAGGACTTGCCGCCAACGGCCGGCAAATTCCGCATCGTTACCATGGGCCAGTCATTTCATTGGATGGACCGCGAGCAGGTGCTCCACCGGCTTTCGGAGGTTGTCGAGGCAAGCGGGGGATTGGCCTTAGTCAATCCTGGGAAGCGTCGTCCCCAAGAAAGTTGGGAAGATGTCGCGAACAAGGTGGTAGCGAAGTACCTCGGCCCTCCCAGTCGCCATCCGCAGATGCACCCCGAACCGGAGCACGAACCTTCCCTTCTACGATCAGCGTGCTTCTCGACGTTCAAGGCGCGAGAGTTTGCCGGGGAAATCACCCGCGATCTCGGATCGATCCTCGGTTGTTTGTATTCGAGCTCGAGGGCAGCGAGACCGTTGTTCGGCGACCGCGCACCCTACTTTGAAGCGGAGCTGTTCGAAACTCTCATAAGGTTCAACCCGTCCGGGGTGTTCAGGGAGCGCCTCGAAACGGAGGTCCTCTTAGCGCCAAAGATACCTTGAGCTCAGACGTGCTTGGGCTTGTGGCGGAAGTGGGTCCATGGCCATGCCCTCTGACCCTGGCGGAACAGTACTTTGAAGCCAGGGCCGGGGCGCCTTCGTACCAGGGCAGTTTTCTGATGCGCTACCTGGACGCGATCGTCTATCCCAATCTTCCTTACTGGGTCGTAGCCAGCGCAGGTCTGGCCGTGTGCAGCGGGTAAGAACAGAAGCACAAGAACGGGAAGACAATTTCCCCAACGAGACGGTGGAGTGGTGGCTGCGTTACTATTTCACAGTTCAGGAGAATACCCAATGCGGAGATTTGGCTCGGACGGATTGAATCGTCGAGGATTTTTAGGCGGCCTGGGCTTTCTGGCCGGTTCCATATTTGGCGGGCAGGGATTATGGGGAGCACGTGGTGCACCCTCGAATAAGCAAGGTGCCCGGATGGGGAAGATCACAGGCCTGGGCGAAACTGGGAATGTGTATGAAGAGCTTGGCTTAACGACGGTCATTAATGGCCAAGGAACAGAGACGGTCCTTGGCGGTTCGTTAATACGTCCGGAAGTAAAAGCAGTGATGGAACTGGCATCTCAGCATTTCGTCGTCATCATGGACCTGGAAGCAGCGGCAGGAAAACGGATTGCCGAGATGCTGAAGTTACCGCAAGGATATGGAGCGATCGTCACTTCAGGTGCAGCGTCGGCAATCCAGAATGGATACTCAGGAATCCTTACCGGCAGTAATGAAACGAATATCAAACAGATTCCGGATTTAACCGGGATGAAATCGGAGGTGATTATCCAGCGGGCACATCGCAGCGGCTGGGATCACCAGATTCGAACGACTGGGGCAAAGCTGGTGGAAGTTGAGACGGTGGAAGACGTTCATAAAGCAATTTGCGAGCGCACCGCTGCTATGCACTTTTTGAATTTAAGTGACCCGGATGGACAGATTAAGCGAGGCGATTGGGTGAAGCTGGCGCATGCGGCCAACGTGCCGGCGTTTCTTGATGCTGCTGCGGACGTACCGCCGAAATCCCGTTTGTCGGACTACGCCAACATGGGGTTTGATTTGATCGCATTCAGTGGTGGCAAGGCAATCAGGGGTCCACAGTGTACGGGTCTGCTGATTGGACGCCAGGATATGGTGCACAATGCGTTGCTGAACATGAGTCCGAATGAGGACACCATGGGGCGGCCTACTAAGGTAGGCAAGGAAGAGATTGTGGGTGTAGTCAAGGCGCTAGAGCTCTTTCTGGCCGAAGATCAGGCAGTTTTGGACAAGGATCAGTGGCGGCAACTGGATACGATATCGACGAAAGTATCAAAGATCGCCGGGGTGAAAGTGACACGAGAGGTGCCGGAGATTGCCAATCATTTTCCCGCACTTCAGATACATCTGGACCCGGCGCGCTTCTCCGCTAACCCTCATGACATTACAGAGCAGCTTGCAAGGATGAAACCTTCCATCGTTCTCACTGAGGGTTCAAGCACGATTGAAATGACTGCGATCGACTTACAACCCGGGGAAGACAAGATGATCGCGGATGCATTGGCAAGTGTTCTCCTGGCGCATTCTGTCAGCCCAGCTTGAGCATCGGGCTGCACTCGTTGTCCCACAGCTCAAAAACTGGAGCCGCTTGCGGAAACAGATGAACTCTTTCGATGATCTGAAAGGCCCCTTAGCGTCGTGGCAATCTGCTACGAAATCCGTATTCTCTTCGCGGCGAGGCCAGCATGAGCCGACGATCTTAAAGATCGACAAGCTTCTTGAGGAGTATCAGAGTGCCAACAATGAACCGAAGCAGCTGAGCATTCTCGATAACCTGTGTTTCGTGCTCGCCCGGTGGATGAGCACCTATTCCGGCAGCCGCTTGGCCGCCGCCAAGCAACTTCTTGCGGATGCGAAAGAAAAGCGCGACTTGCTAAAAGGCAAAGGGGTGACTGCCCACAGAGAGTTAGTGGCTCCCGACAGCGAGGTTTCGATACCCGATCCCGTTTATCCCGTGTTCCTTGCCAGGAACAAAAGTCCCGGGGACAAGTACTACACGCTGGGTATGCTAAAGGGTGGAGGACTAGGGAAAGATCTCAACAACGAATTTCTGGCGCAGGAGCGGCAGCACAATGATGATCATCCCTCGCAATGGAGCGGGCTCACATACATGAGCGAGGAACAGCGGAACCGCTTCCTCGTGGAAATCAAAGCAGGGCTTCTTTACCACAAGATCAATCCGGAGCGGAAGCTGGACACGAGAACGTCGCACATCACAGGGGAGACAGTATCAAACGAGTCGTACATCTATGTGATGGATGGCGGTGGTCGAATCTTCTCGGCGGCTAAACAGGACGTCGAGCATCACTCATCATTCCTGGCAGGGAATCCAGCGGCTGCGGCCGGAATGATGACGGTGATTGACGGTAAGCTGGATTACGTTAACGGCGAAAGCGGACACTATTGTCCGTCGAAGGACGAGGTCGACCAATTTATCGCAGAACTTCGTGCCAGGGGTGTTGACACCTCCGGAATACAAATCAAGGCGCTGGCACGCAGGGTGCAGAAACAAGCCATATCGAAGTCCAGGGGAATCAAAGGACCACGCCTCTACCCAACCGGCCCCAGAGAGGAATGGTGCTGAATGAAAGGGAACCGGCGGCGCCACCAATATCGCCACCTAAACACTTTTCCGTGACGTGCCATGACACGCGCATAGACCTACCAATTCCGTCTGACGACGAGTCTCTTTCGGCGGAAGGGTCTGTTCGGCCGGTAGTCACGGATCTCATCCATTCCTATTTCGTCGCCCTGCTGGCAAGGACGACGTATGCGGTGGGCTGCGGAATCTGATGCACCCTGTTCAGCCACGAAAAGAAAATTGCCTCCGCTTGGCCTTTCGTACGATTGGCAATCAGGAAGTGGTATTTCTCTCCCGATTTGAGTATCACACCGTCTTTGTTCGCCTTTGCGATGGCTGCGACGGGAAAAATGAGGTCAGCTTGATTCGGGCAGCGGAACTGAAGCCTGGAACCGGTAAGTTCAAGTTGACCGGTGCAGCCGCCAAAGACCTTCTTGCGGGTGGCCTCATATCGAATCGCAGGGTCACGCGGAACCGATGATGCTGACGAGTACGCAACGGCGTAAGGGGCTTGTTTGGGCACGATCGAACCTTCCACTCGGGCAGATGCACCGGGCGTGATAGGCGAGGGTTTTGAAACTGGTGGGCCCGATCGAGCGGGCTGAGATGTGCCGAGGGCCTTGACTGGTTCATCCTGCTTCGGATTGACCTCGCCAGACTTCCGACCGATCCCGGTAAGGTACAGCCCCCATAGGACAGCAATCAGCGGCAGCAGCTTAACCGCGGTGCTTAATAGAGTAAGCAAACTCGATGCCGGCCAAGAGCCGCCAGATACCCGATCTGGCACGTTGATCGATCGGAAACTTTCTGTATGCTGTTGACTGAAATGCGAGGAATCAGTCGCGTACTTACAAGATGCATTACGCCTCCGGAAGCTATGCATCTCGAAAATCTTAGCCACAGTCATCCTCCTGCGCCGGCCTCAGACTCATTTCGCGCGCGGGTCCGTTTGGATGGCGAGCACCTAGCTTAGCTTCATCAGAACCAGAAAGGTAGAGTGTATTCGTCGAGAACGGGTTACCGGATACCAGGAAAAGTGAAACTAAGGTCATAAACGATAGTTGCCCATCACTGGGACCAGGAGCGGTAAGGGATAGGCAGGACAGGCGGAGATGACCCTAAAAGCAGGCACCTCACCGCTTTTCTGTCACGTCGCCTTTCCATTTCCAAATAAGCTCATTTGCAAGTGCTCTCTTGGCGGGTAAGCTGAAGACCCCGAAATGGAGAAGCGGCCGGTATTTATTCCTGAGCTGCTTGAAAGTTTCGGGGGCAAGATCAGTGGCCGTTACTTTACCAAAGTCAGAACAGGACTGGCGCAGCCAGTAAATATCTTGAACAACGGCAGAGCGCAGCGCTTCGAGATTGCGTGCTCAGCTCTGTGGTCGAACACGCTGAGCAAGTTGTATTCCACGTTCCCCATCTTTAGCTCTCATTACCGCCATTCAGTTTTAGTGCTCCCACTCCTGCGGAAAAACTCCACGAGAGGGTGACTAGCGGCTGAAGCCGTGCCTAATTGCAATTGTTTACGTACGACCTGAAGGTCGTACCCTTCAAGAGCATTTAGTTTTTCCGCAGCCTGTAAAGCCCGGACCTACCCAATGTAGAAGTTCTCACGCAGGGCTATTGATTCCTGCAAAGGTAATGTCCTGCTGGCAGGTTGAGCTGCGAATGCTACCCGAAGACGAAGTGAGAGGGAGATAACGCCGCAGGGGCTAAAGCCCTCGTCCGTACCCCCCTTTTCGGCACGACTGAAGTCGTGCCCTGATACAAAGCATAAGCGCGGTGACACCCAGAAGAGTTGTGCTTTCCATAGATTCCATCTGTTTGGCCTGAAATGTAGTAGCGCCTGAGCTGGAAAAGGGGTTCCCACGCAGAGCCAAGCTCGTAGCCATCAGGGAAACGAGTTTTTCCGCAACCTGTAAAGCCCGGACCTACCCAATGTAGGAGTTCTCACGCAGGGCTATTGATTCCTGCAAAGGTAATGTCCTCCGGGCAGGTTGAGCTGCGAATGCTACCCGAAGACGAAGTGGGAGGGAGATAACGCCGCAGGGGCTAAAGTCCTCGTCCGTACCCCCCTTTTCGGCACGACTGAAGTCGTGCCCTGATACAAAGCATAAGCGCGGTGACACCCAGAAGAGTTGTGCTTTCCATAGATTCCATTCTGTTTGGTCTGAAATGTAGTAGCGCCTGAGCTGGAAAAGGGGTTCCCACGCAGAGCCAAGCTCGTAGCCATCGGGGATTTGTGGTCAGATGGGGACTGGAACTTTGCTGGAAGCGGTAAAGAAACGACCACCCTGCTGGTCTAAGGCTCGGGTGAGCGAAGAGTCCATGTCGCCCCGCCGCCGGGATCACACGAAAAGAATTTACTTTTCTTAATACATCCCGCAGTAAGTTCATCCAAAACAAGTCATCCATCGCTCATTCGTTGCGCAGCGCCACCATGGGCTCCACGCCGGCAGCGCGCCATGCGGGCAGCGCCGACGCGAGCAAGGCAGCAAGTCCTAACGCCACCGTGGCTGATGCCAGCATGACCGGGTCCCAGGGTCTCACGCTGAACAATTGCTGCGTCATCAGCTTGCCGGCGCCGATCGCGGCGGGAATGCCGATCGCCAATCCTATGCCCACCTGGGAAAAGGCGCCCCTGAGCACCATGCGCAAAACATTTCCGCGATCGGCGCCCAGCGCCATACGGACACCGATCTCACCCGTACGCTGTTCCACCATGTAGGCCATCACGCCGTACAGGCCAATCGCCGAAAGCACCAGGCCCAGCACGCCGAACAGCGTGGTCAGGGTCGCAATCATGTCCTCCTGCTGAAAGTCTCCACGGACAACCTTGTCGTACGAATCAACCCCATACAGCACCAGATTCGGATCGACACTCGCCAACGCTTTGCGCACCTTTTCTTCCATCCCTGAAGGATTGCCGGGTGCCCAAATCACGATGTTGTACAGGTAGTGTGACCAGATCTCCCCAGCCTCAAAGGCAGGATCGTCGTAGTGAGTGCTCTGTGCCTCCGGCATCCAGAACATGGGCCGGATCGGGTCCTTGTAGTCGTAGGTCATGTAACGCATGTCTTTCACAACGCCGACGATTTCATACTTGGACGCGTATTGGATCTTGTCCGGCCCGAAATGCTTGCCGAGCGGGTTCTCGTTTTTGAAGAATCGCCGGGCGAAGGCTTCATTGATCACGGCTACGGGGCGCGTGGTGGCCGTATCGTCCTCCGTAATGGGACGGCCCATGGCCATCTTCGCGCCGATGGTTTCGAAGAAGCCCGGCATCACGCGCGCGAAACCTGCGCCCGTGTCTTCCTTGGCCGGGGGCTCGGGTCTGCCCGCGATACGAACGCCGTCGTTCCAGCTATCGCCCGACATGGGCGCATAGAGCACAGGTGCCACCATGCGCACGCCCGGAATCTGCCGCAGGCGATCGTCGATCTCCCGGAACAACGGCTCCATTTGTTCCGGCTTGTAGTTGCTGAGCGTGGGGTTGATCGACACGAGATACCGGCCCTCAGTCGCAAATCCAAAATTCTGGTGTTCCAGGTTGCGCAGACTCTTGCCCAACAAAGCCGCGGCTGACAAGAGAACAATCGACATCGCGGCCTGCCCAATCACTAACGACTTCTGGGCCCAGGAACCACGCCCACTTACGGAGCGGTTCGCTCCGCGCAGCGCCTCGACCGGATCCGCATGCGAGGTCGTCCACGCCGGAGCGACCCCGAACAGAATGCCGGTGAGCACCGAGACCCCGAGCGCGAACAGCAGCACAGGCCATGAGGGAGACGCGCTCACCGGCACATAGTTGTTGGGATGACCCGCCTCGAAGGCCAGGTAGAGAATCAGCCTGGTTCCTGCATAGGCCACCGCAATCCCCAGTACGCCCCCGGTCACAGCCAGCAGCACTGACTCGACCAGAGCCTTGCGCACCAGGCGATGGCGGGATGCGCCCAGGGCCATTCGTATCGATGTCTGTGCGCGATCTTTCAGCCCCCGCGCCAGCATCAGGTTGGCCAGGTTGCCGCAGGCCACCAGCAGCACACAGCCCGCAGCCACCAACAGCAGCGTCAGCCCGTCCTGATACCGATCGCGCATCGCCGCGACGCCGGCATCGCCCGGCGTCAGGTGCAGCGTGTCGTGTTGCCAGAGCTGCTTCTCTCCCGGCTGCATATCGGGCACGTGGCTGGCCAGCCAGTCGTGGAACTCCACTCTGAGTTTGGCTTCAAGCTGGGTCGGACTTACCCCCGGCCGCACACGGCCCAGCAGGTCGAGAAAGCTTCCATCTGGCCGTTTCAGCCGCGCAGTTGCTCCATCGATGATGGGTTCTGAGGTCAAAGGAAGCCAGAACTCGGGTGTGCTGCCGCCGCCGAGCCTCGCGCCATAGAAGCCCGGGGGCGCCACGCCAATCACGGTGAAGGGATGCCCGTTGATCTGATAGCCGGCGCCCACCACGGTGGGATCCGCACCATACTTCTCTTTCCAGATGCGATAGCTCATCACCGCCACCAGCGGTGCGCCCTCCTGATCATCGGCATCGGTCATCATCCGCCCGATCCAGGGATTGATGCCGAGCGTGCGGAAGAAATTACCGGAGACGTACTCCCCGTTGCGGGTATCTGCCGGAGCCTGCGATCCGGCTCTACGCACGCCCAGCGGCGCATTGCCCGCCTGCAGCGCCGCCAGGTCAGTGAACTCCGGCGTGTGGGCGCGAAAATGCTTGTATTCCTCCCAGGAGAATAAGGCGAAATCCCCGTCCTCCCCCTGTACGTAGCCACCCCAGTTGCAGCAGCGAATCTTGTCGCCGATCCGCCACAACTCCTCCGGCTTCACTACCGGAAGAGACTTCAGCATGACCTGATGCACCAGCGTGAAGATCGCGGTGGTCGCTCCGATGCCCAGGGCGAGGGTGATGACCGCCGTCAACGCAAAGCCCGGGGCCTTCCGTAATTGCCGCAGCGCGTCGCGCATATCTGCCAGCATGCGTTCCTCCGAGGGAAGGATGGTATTGTGTCTCCGAAGAGGGGTACGCAAACTCTACGGCGGCGGTTCCCTTGGAGCGCCAGGGGGAATAAGTGGACAGATTGAGTGGCAATCCAGGGCTATGTAATTCAGCATCCAAGATTTTGGCGGGTTGAAGCCGGGAGGGAATTCGGGCATGGCACTTGAAGGTTTTGAGACGACTTGCTGTGTGGTTGGCGGTGGACCGGCGGGCATGCTGCTTGGATACCTTTTGGCACGTAAAGGGGTCCAGGTTACGGTGCTCGAAAAGCATCAGGATTTTCTCCGCGATTTTCGGGGCGATACGGTACACCCGTCGACTCTGGAGGTGCTCGAAGAACTCGGGCTCTTGAAGGACTTCCTGGAATTGCCGCACCAGGAGGTGGCATCCCTTGGGCTGATTATCGGAGACTCCGAATTCGATGTCGCCGATTTCAGCCATGTGCCGGGGCGCTGCAAATTCGTGGCTCTCATGCCGCAATGGGATTTCCTGAAGTTTCTCGCTGGCCACGCCGGGCGGTTTCCTTCCTTTCAACTTCTCCTGCAGCACGAAGCCACCGGCCTGGTGAGAGACGGCAACCGCATCACCGGAGTTGTCGTACAGAACGAACGGGGAGAGATGCAGATCCCCGCGGATTTAGTCGTGGGCTGCGATGGCCGGCATTCCCTTATCCGGAGCGCTGCCGGACTCGAAGTAATCGAGCACGGAGTGCCTATCGACGTCTTGTGGTTCCGCATCAGCCGCAAGCCGGATGATGCGGCGCAGGTACTCGGCAACGTGAATTATGGAAAGGCGCTGATCCTGATCGATCGATCAGATTATTTTCAAGCCGGCCTCATCATCGCAAAGGGCTCGTATGACGAGGTCAAAGCGCGCGGTCTCGATGCCTTCCGTGCCGCGATTCGTCAGATCGCTCCCTACCTGGGCGAACGAGTGAACGAGCTGCATGACTGGGAGCAAGTCAAGATCCTGACCGTCAAGATCAACCGGCTACGGCGGTGGTACCAGCCAGGCCTGCTTTGCATTGGAGATGCTGCTCACGCCATGTCGCCCGCAGGCGGGGTGGGGATAAACCTGGCAATTCAGGATGCCGTTGCGACCGCTAACTTGTTGGCCGCACCGCTGCACGAACGACGTCTTACTGAGGATCTGCTAGCCGCAGTGCAAAAGCGGCGCGAGTTTCCTGCCCGCGTTACCCAGGCGATTCAGTTACTGGCTCATCGCGGTTTAGCTCGCATTTTTGACAATCCTGGGCCGCTCCGTGCTCCCTGGCAGGTGAAGACGGTCTTGCGAATTCCTCGCGTGCACCGTGCGCTCGGATACGCGATTGGGATTGGCGCGCGCCCAGAGCATGTGCGTGAGCCGGCACGGTCGAGAACGCGCGTTCCCTGCGTGGCAAAGGCAGTGGTCGCAGTGGTTGGAATCGCGGCCGCGACCGCTGCGCTTAGTTGGGCAGCATGGAAAGCGTGGAACAGAGTAACGGAGATGGAAAGCTAGACAGAGATTGAAAACCGGTCACAGATGCATTTTGGCGATGATGCATCACCCGCCTCGAAGCGATTGAGTATTCAGCGCGTCAACTGACTTTCAAACCCTCGAATTTTTCTTCTTGCAGTGTACTAGTCTACTAGTACATTATTCTTATGTGGAGCGGATGGCAAAACTCGAGGTAATCGTTCCTTCCTCCGCAATCGAGACGATGGGCCTCGTCGGGACGCTCGCCACTGCTTCCATCGCAAAACATTGATAGACGAAGGGAGATTACACGTGAAGACCATGATGCTGTGCCTTCTCACTCTTACTGCCCTGTCTGCCAACGCATCGCACGCGCAGGACCAGACCGACTCTTCTTCTCATACCGTACAGTTTGTTTCCGTCGACAAAGACGTCAAGCTTGAGGTGCTCGATTGGGGTGGAACCGGAAGGCCGATGGTGTTCCTGGCAGGCATGGGCAATACGGCCCACGCTTTCGACCGATTCGCTCCGCAATTCACGGCCAGATATCATGTCTACGGCATCACACGGCGTGGCTTCGGCGCCTCCAGCAAACCCGCTCCAGCAAACGGGAACTACTCAGCTGACCATTTGGGCAACGACGTTCTCGCGGTCATCGACGCTCTCAAGCTCAAGCGTCCCATCCTGGTTGGTCACTCGTTCGCCGGCGAAGAGTTGAGTTCCATCGGCAGCCGCTACCCGGAGAGAGTAGCCGGATTAATCTATCTCGAAGCCGCCTATGCATTCGCCTACGATGATCCCGCCCATCCGGACGTGAACCTGGAGATGAATGACCTCAAGCGACGAATCGATCAGGTGGAAGCAGGCGGGGTGGACGAGAAGAGTTATCTGTTGGACCTTGAAATACGTATCTCTCAATTCGAGAAGACGCTGCACGACTCTAACCTTGGTGTTGCATCCATGCCCCCGATACCGCCTCGCTCGCCGATCATCGCCGCGCTTACGTATGGAGGGCAGAAATATACAAAGATTCCGGTTCCAATCCTCGCCATCTACGCATGTCCTCACAACTGGGATCGTGCCTTCCAAAACGATCCCGCGATGAAATCTAAAAGGCTGGCGGCCGATCGTATCAATTGCACGGCGGTCGGCAGACGCTTTCGCGTCCGGAGTCCCCTCCGCCCATGTAGTCCGTATCCCCAATGCTGACCACTACGTTTACCTCTCAAATGAGGCGGAGGTCGTTCGAGAAATGAATGACTTCCTCGCGAAGCTCCCTTGATCAGTGCTAATCGCAGCCCTAAGGGACCGCCATCTGGCCCGTCCTCCATGTCGTTCCCAGCATCTGGTACAGGTACCTGGTGCGCTCAGGCATGCCGATATCCGCCAGGTCCTTCGGTTTGCTCGAAGCTAAGATCCACCAGGCAATCGGTGCTTGAGAAAGGTCGTACTGCGGCCGGATCGCTTAGAGATTACGCTCTTCGGCAATCGCGGAACAGCCTGGACGCCCGCCCAAAGCGTTGCGATCGTTTGCTCGACGACGAGAGCCTGGTCAGGCAATTCGGGCACAACCCCTTGGATGACCATGGGATGCTCATCGCCGGTCCGGTACTGATCCGTAGAAAGGTCCAAGTTTCAGCGGTGTCACAAGGCGTTTCGGTCCAACTGAGTACGATGCTCTGGCTCTTTGGCCGGCGATCAGCCATTCCGCAGCGCTTCGCCCGGCAAATCGGAATCTTGCCCTGGCCGCGTTTTCATTCCAGCTGAGCTAGGCACAGCGGTTGATGCGTCTACGAGCGCGCAAGCATTGATCCTCTCAGAATTGGCAACCAATGAATAATTTGCAACCAATGGTTTTTATGGACCTCTAATCGTCAGGTCGCTCATTTGGATGGGCGGCCAAATACGAGGCAAAAGGAGGATGCGATGAAAGTTCTAGTGATTGGAGCAGCGGGCAAGAGCGGAGAGGCGCTGGTAAATGAGGCGCTGGCGGCCGGACATAAGGTGACGGCTTTCGTGCGCGGTGCCGCGCAGTACAAGAAGGCAAACGTCAGAGTTGTTGCGGGCGACGTGCTGGACGCGGCCGCGGTCGACGTTGCGGTCGCCGGACAGGATGCGGTGATCGACGCGCTGGGCGGCAAGACGCCGTGGAAAGTGACGACGATGGAAACGAGCGCGGCACACAATATTGTGGACGCGATGCGGCGCAATGGGGTGCGGCGGTTGCTGAAGATTTCGGTGGTTGGTGCGGGCGAGAGCGTCAAGAACGCCGGCTTCTTCAACGAGCACCTGCTCATGCGGACGTTTCTGCGGGGTCTGCTGGTAGACAAGGCGGGCATGGAGGCCGAGATCGAAGGCAGCAAGTTGGACTGGACGCTGGTGCGGCCGCCGATGTTGACCGACGGCGAGAAGACCGGCGTTGCCAGGGTGCTGAGCACGGAGGGCGGCGAGAAGGCGCACAAGATCGGGCGGGCCGATCTGGCAGCCTTCATGGTGCAGCAACTGGAAAGCAGCCGGTATGTGCGTCAGGCCGTGACAGTGACGACCACATAGCAAGGCCTCCGCGAGGATCAACCACCTCTCTCATCGAGGCGATCCGATCGGCTGTGTAAAGGCCTGTAACGATTCATGCGACAGATAACTGTGGAAACCCACGGGACTAATGCATTTTCACTTCTGGTGTATACAAAGGGACCACTCCCGACGCGGCTTTTCCTCAAGAAAAGACGCACATCGCTGCACCTTCCTGCGCAGAGTAGAAGTGAAAATGCTCTAGCGGAGTGCTAGCTGCGCAACCCACAAGCTCTGGCGTTCGCATCAGAGCATCACCTTCGTTCTAAGAAAGGATCGTTTTATGTCAAACTTCCCCACGCCGCTTGAAGAAGTCATTCATCACAATGTTATTAAGAACAACAAAACAGGCGCCCGGCGCTTGATGTCGGGCAAATGAAGTTGCTCTGGAGGGCCTTGGGAGAAAACACGGGCTACACGTTCTCTATCTTCGAGAGCACGCTCGCGCCGGGCATGGGTATTCCCCTTCATAGACACCCCTTTCCAGAGTTTTTCTTTGTGCTGGAAGGCAATCTGTCGATCGGGTATTGGAACAACCAGGGTGCCACTGAGTGGGACGCGTGTGAAGCCGGGGAGAGTCTGGTGGTGCCGCCCAACGCGCCTCATACATTTTTCAACAAGAGTGAACATCCGTGCCGCATGCTGAGTGTGTCAACGTATCACCACGAGCGGATGATGAAGGATGCTGTGCATCCGGAAGGCAGGACAGATTTTCTGCCCGCTCAACTCACTCAGGCCGACTTTGAGAAGTTGACCAAGTCCATGGAAACGAACCAGACATTTCTCGTCGCTAACCATGCTTAGCATGGGGCATCTCTTGAGTTCAACCTCTTGACTCAAGAGATGCACCGTGCGTTGTGAGAGGCGACATCAATGTGGGAGGAACCCTGTGCTGTTCTCAATTGTAGAATGCCTCTTTCAGTAGAGGCACTATCAAGACGGGGCAGCGCGCTTTGGAGATTACCTCATAAGAAATTGAGCCGGGGAGGTGAGACGCGATTCGAGCCCTGATACTACCGAGGTGACGGAGCCCCATAACAATAAGGTCAACTTGCCGGCGGTTAGCGTGTTCCAGGATAAGTTCAGTGCGTGACCCAAAATCGATGATGATATTATCTCGCATGGGATTAGCACCATAATCCGTTAGGTATTCACGGAGAAACTCCGAGGTTTTTGGTGCTGCCTCGACAGGTGTTTCCCGGCTGTCCCCCTCGTTGACGTGCAGAACCAGCAGGTCGGCACCGTACACCTGCGCCAACGAAACTGCATAGGGCAAAGCACGAATGGAGGACGGCATAAAGTCTGTCGCATAGAGAATGCGTTTAAAGTCGAATCGGCCCGAAACTTCGGGGCCGACAGCCAGCACTGGCCGGGTTGCCAGGCAAGTGATCTCTTCGGCAGTCGATCCCTTCAACAACTTCTTGATCCCATGCCAACCGTGCGTCCCGATTACAACCAGATCGATCCTGCACTTGTCAGCGGCTGCCAAAAGCCGCGCGCAGATGTCGCCATGATCCACGAGAACTTCGTGGGGAACACTCCGCAGACTTCCGAGAGGATTATTCAAGCCTGCCTCCATGGAAGCTTCTAATAGCTTGTCCAAAGAGGCTTGTTCTCGCAGCGGCGCTGCGTCGCCGTCTTTCGCGGGTACGATGTGTGCGACAAAAATCTTGCCGCCATAGTGAAGCGCCATTCCAACCGCGAAGGGAAACGCCCGTAGCGAATCGGGCGAGAAATCCATCGCGAACAGAATGTTTCTTAAGGAGACGTTAGATTCCCGAAGTTCGTCCGCAGTACCCATCGCAGGGGTCGTGAGAACATCGCGACGCGAGTATTAGCGTACACCCTCTACTGCTGCCAACGCAAAGCCAGGAGCACTGCAGAGTCAAAGCACTATAATAGGTGCCGCGATTGTCAACTTCTGGAGCCTGCATATTATGCGCGAGGGAGTAACAGCTCGCATCCTGAACAAAGAGATCTTTCTGTTGGTGGCCCTCGCAGTTGCCGCCGTCGGCGTTTTCGTTTTTACGAGGGCTATGGCGGCAAGAGAGCAGCGGATGGAACTCCGGATTGCCCGCATCTGGTACGACCAAGGTAAGCAGTACATCGCCTCCGGCAAAATCGAGAAGGCAATTCAGGCCTTTCGCAGGTCCACTGCAGGCACCCGGTACAACCAGAAATATGCCCTGGCGCTGGCTGATGCGCTGATTGCCGGCAATCACGATATCGAGGCACAGCAATTACTGCTTCGATTACGGGAGGCCGATCCCGAAAATGCAGAGATCAATATCTATCTGGCTCGCCTGACAGCCAAGCAGGGAGAATCTGCTGACGCTGTGCGCTACTACCAGAATGCTCTGTACGGTCAATGGAGTGGCAGTCAAATCGATGTGCGGCGACGGCAACTGCGGGTTGAACTCATTCGTTTCCTCCTGGGGCACCAGGAGGAGAACCTGGCAGCTCCCGAACTGCTCATTCTTGAAACCGAGATCCCCGATTCGGCGCCTTCCTGGATAGAAACAGCAAAGCTCTTCACGGAAGCCGGGGATCCCCAGCACGCCTTGAAGGACTACAGCGAAGCAGCTCGGCTGGACAGTCACAACGTTGAGGCGCAGATGGGAGCGGGCGAAACATCGTTCCAGCTTGGGGACTACGCAAAGGCCAAGCAATACCTGAAAGACTCGCTGGATCTGAATCCACAATCCGAAAAGGCGCGCCAGCTTCTCTCGCTCGCCGAGATGGTGCTCGCTGACGACCCGCTGGCGCCAAACCTCACCGCTGAGGAGAGGGCGCGCCGGCTCATTCCGGACTTTGAGCGCTCTCTCCAGAGGCTCGATAGTTGCCTCAACCAGAATTCCAACAGCGGAACCACCGCAGAATTGCAGTCGCTGAAAGCAGAGGCTCTCGCGATGGAGCCTAAATTGGACCAGAGGAAGCATCTGCCGGATTCCGACATGGTAGGGGCCGGCACAAGCCTCATCTTCAGGATGCAAAAGGCAGCCTCGGATGGCTGCGGAGAGCCTTCGGTCCAGGATCAGGCGTTGCTTCTGATTGGCCTCCAGCACAATGGTGCACGGCCATGAGCGCTCCTGACCTGCCTCTTAAACAGCGGTTGCGCCTGCGCGAGAATCACATCTTTTTCGCACTGACGATAGTGATCGGGATCTTCGCCGGGCTTGCTGCAGTGCTCTTCACCCTGGCCATCAAAGGCACAACCTACCTGCTGTTCGGCGTATCCCCTTCCATGCTGCGCTACATTCTGGTTCCCACAGGGGTCAGCCTGGTAACAGGGTTCTTGCTGGCAAGGTTCTTCCCGGAGGCTCGTGGCAGTGGAGTTCCGCAGACTGAAGCCGCCTATCACATCTACCAGGGACACGTGCCGGCTCGCGTGGCTTTTGGAAAGTTTCTGACTGGGGTGCTCTGCATCGGGTCTGGACATTCTATGGGGAGAGAAGGCCCATCGGTGCAGATTGGGGCGGGTATCGCCTCCTCGATCGGAAAGCGGTTTCATCTCTCTTCCGAGCGCGCCCGAAGCTTAATTCCGGTCGCGTCAGCTGCAGCCTTGTCTGCGGCATTCAATACCCCGATTGCGGCAGTATTGTTTGCCCTGGAAGAGATCATCGGCGATCTGAACGCGACCTTGCTCGGTTCCACAGTGGTGGCATCAGTGGCTTCGGTTATCGTCGAACGTTCCATCCTTGGCAATAACCCCATTTTTCATGTTCCTCAATATCATCTGGTTAGCCCAGCCGAATTGATCGTTTACGCGGTTCTTGGACTCGTCGGTGGCGCTGTTTCGCTGGCCTTTTGCAAAGGTCTGCTTTGGCTGCGGGCAATGTTTCTCGGAATGCCCGGGCGAACCAGGATCTACCAGCCGGCAATGGGCGGCTTGATGATTGGAATCATCCTGATCTTCTTTCCGCAGGCGCTCGGCGTTGGATATGAGTATGCCGATCAGGCGCTCAATGGCGGGCTCTTACTGAGGACGATGGTGTTGTTGTGTGCAGCAAAGTTGGTGGCAACGGTTATCTCGTACGCCTCAGGAAATGCTGGAGGAATCTTCGCACCCAGCCTGTACCTCGGTGCGATGGCAGGCGGAGCCCTCGGTGTGCTGGTGCATCGCTTTGCGCCGTTTCCAACCGCTGATCCGGGTGCTTATGCCCTGGTAGGCATGGGTACGCTGTTTGCAGGAATTATCCGTGCCCCGATGACATCGGTGTTCATGATTTTCGAACTCACCCAGGATTACCAGGTTCTGGTACCGCTGATGATTGCCAATATGATCAGTTTCTTGATTTCAAGCCGGTATCAACCAATCCCCCTGTACCGCGAGTTGCTTCATCAGGACCATGTGCATCTGCCTAAAGTTGGCTTCCGCAAGCCCGCTGGGACTTGGCGGGCGAGGGACATCATGACGAGCGAATTCGTCCTTCTCTCGCCAGTTATTTCAGTTGAAGATGCCGCGAGAGTGGCAACCGAAGATGGGGCAGGATGTTTCCTTGTTGGCGACAACGGGTTGTACTCGGGTCTGGTCACACGGGTTCAAATCGAGCAAGCACTCCAGTCCGGGCTGGCGGCTACTCCAATCTCGACTCTTGTTATTAAAGATTACGCACATGTACATCCAGACCAACCGCTCGAACTTGTATTGGAGCGTATTGGAAAGAATCCGGGTATATTGCCAGTCGTGAGCCGGAGTGAAGTGCGTCACGTTGAAGGGGTGATCACGCCTCAGACGATGATTCAGCGCTTCCAAAAGGCTTGGAATGACCGGAGTAAAAGTTCGACAAATGCCTAAAGCTACCCAGCCGCCTTATCGGCCAGGGCGTATAAGCAGCGACGGTTTAGAAGTCCCCTTGACATCGGACAGGGCCTCGCGTAATGCTGTTGTCGACGATCGAGGGGACGAAGTGCCGACATCCACGGAACTTCTGCAAGGCACGCTGGACCTGCTCATTTTGCAGACGCTGGCAACTGGGGAGATGCACGGTTGGGGCGTCGCCCAACGCATTCAACAGGTGTCGAAGGACGTATTGCAGATTGGGCAGGGATCCTTGTATCCGGCCTTACACCGACTGGAATACAAGGGATGGATACGTTCTGACTGGGGCAATTCGGAAAACAATCGACGGGCAAAGTTCTATTCCCTTACGCGTGCGGGAAAGAAACGGTTGGAGACCGAACTGGAAGACTGGGACCGTCTGTCAGCAGCTGTCGCCTTGGTGCTTGGGCGGATTCCAGAGGCATCGTCATGATCAGCGAATGGATCAGTCGATTTCGATTCTTTCTCCGCCGGGATTTACTTGCGCGGAGGCGCACGAGCGAGTTCGATGAAGAACTCCAATTTCATGTGGCGCAGGCGATCGCGGCAAAAATGGCTCAAGGGATGACGCCAGAAGAAGCGCGCCGCAGCGCTCTGATCGAATTCGGAGGAGTCGAACAAGCGCGGGAACGGTGCCAGGAACAGGAACCCGGCTGGTGGATAGACACGTTGCTCCAGGACGTGCGGTACGCGCTGAGCGGATTCCGGCGGTCGAAGGCATTTGCCGTGAGCGCAGTACTGACGCTGGCGCTGGCTATTGGAGCGACCACGGCAGTATTCAGCGTGGTGGACCCGATTCTGTTTCGCGCACTGCCGTATGCGGATGCGGGACGGCTGGCTTCGGTGGGGTTCACAGTCGCGTCGGAGCCCGAGGAGTTTATGACGGGGAGGTTCTACCTGGATTGGCACGCGAACCACAAGCCGTTCGCAGCGATTGCCAGCCAGGGCGATGCGCCGCATCCGTGCGACCTGGTGGAGAATGATCCGGCAGAGCTGGAGTGCGTGACGTTTCAGGCAGGGATGCTCCCGATGCTGGGGATTTCGCCGGTGCTGGGACGGAATTTTCTGCCGGAGGAAGATGCGCCGCACGGGCCACCGGTGGTGATGATTTCGTATGCGCTGTGGCAGGGACATTACGGCCGCGACCGGCAGATCATTGGGAGGGAGATCAATATTGATGGAAATCTGGCGCGGGTAGTAGGCGTGCTGCCGCGGGATTTCCAGTTCCCGACGCTGGAACTGGCGGATGTGGTGAAGCCGATGGCGCTTAACGTTGCGGTGCAGAACACCGTGAATGGCGGATTCGGAGACGCGATGCGGACCTTTGCCCGGCTGAAGCCGGGGGTGAGCCTGGCAGAGGCGCAGGCGGAGGTGCAACCGGTGTCCGATCCGGAGATGGCGTGGTTGCCGGAGCGGATGCGGAACCTGACGAGGCTGAGCATCCGGCCGCTTCGGGAGCGGGAGATGGGCGATGCGCGGCGTATGGCGTGGATCCTGCTGGGCGCAGTGGCGGCGGTGCTGCTGATTGCCTGCGCGAACGTGGCCGGGCTGATGGTGGCGCGGGGAGCGGCGCGGCAGCGAGAGCTGACGGTGCGTGCGGCGCTGGGAGCGAGCCGCTGGCGGCTGGCACGGCAGGGGCTGACGGAGGCGCTGCTGCTGGCGCTGGCCGGAGCGGCGGCGGGACTGGCGCTGGCTCAGGGATTGCTGCGGGTATTTGTGGCACTGGCTCCCGCGGGAGTTCCATTTCTTGGTAAGGCGCATCTGGATTTGCGCATTGCGGCGTTCACTTTGGTGCTGGCGCTGGCGTGCGGGCTGGTGTTCGGGTTGACGACGGCACTGCACAGGCCGGATGGGCTGATGGTGAATGCGCGTAGCACGCTATCGCGCAGACATGTGAGGTTGCGGCGCGGGCTGGTGATGGGTCAGATTGCAGCCAGCGTGGTGCTGCTAGCAGGCGTGGCGCTGCTGCTGCGGAGCTTCCAGCGGATCGAGGAGCAGAGACTGGGGTTCACAACGCACGGTGTGATGACGGCGCAGATTGCGCTTCCGGGATTCCGCTACAACACGGATGCAAAGTGGATGGAGTTCCATCTGCAGGTGGAGCAAGCGATGCGAGGAGTGCCGGGAGTGACGGCGGTGGCCTTCAGCGATAGCGCGCCGCCGGGCGGATGGCAAGCCAAGCTGCGTTATTCGGATTTGATAGTGGAAGGTAGACCACCCACGCCACCAGGCTTCGGCGGGTGGGTCGCATGGCGGCGCGTAACGCCGGAATACTTCCGGGCGCTGGGTATTCCGGTGATCCGCGGGCGGGGATTCACGGACGAAGACAGCACGCGCGATGTGCCGCTCGTGGTGGTGAGCCAGCTGGCCGCGGCGCGGCTGTTTCCGGGCGAGGACCCGATTGGAAAATACTCGATGCGGGGACCGGGCGGCGCCTGGTTCACTGTGGCGGGCGTGGCGGACGATGCGAAGAACGGCGGGCTCACGAGCGATGAGGACCCGGAGATCTACTACCTGCGCGGAGACGTGGCCAGTGACTGGAGGGATCGGCGGGCGGTGCTGGTGATTCGCTCGGCACTGCCTGAGGCGACAGTGGCTGGATTGCTGCAAGCGGCGGTGTACAACCTGGATCCGACGGTTCCAGTGGAGATGGAGCCGTTGACGGAGGTGGTAAACAGGCTGGCGGACCGGCCGCGATTCGAGACGGCGCTGCTGGGATTTTTTGCGCTGATGGGGCTGGCGATGGCCACCGTGGGAATTTATGGAATCCTTGCGTACCTGACCAGTCAGCGGACCCAGGAGATTGGGGTACGGATGGCACTGGGAGCAACGCGGGCGAACGTTCTCGGGCTGATCGCGTGGGAAGGGCTGCGAATGGTAGGGGCGGGCGGAGTGCTGGGACTGGCGGCGGCGCTGGGACTGGCGCACGTGCTGCGGGCGCTGCTCTACCAGACGAGCACCTATGACACGCTGGCGTTTGTGGCGGCTCCCGCAGTGCTTTGCGTGGTGGCGGGTGCGGCGGTTCTGCTGCCGGCGCGGGCGGGGATGAAGGTTGAGCCGACAGTGGCGCTGCGCTACGAATAGTTGTTTGCGAAAGACTGACTTGACAGACGAATACCGCGAACCCGTGACTGAACGACACAATGGATGCCGGTCTCATGCTTGAGTTACAAAACCTTTCGAGAAGGTTTCGTGGCATTCCCGCTATTCGGAATGTCAGTTTCACGCTCGCTTCCGGCGAGATCGTTGGCTTTCTGGGAGCGAATGGTGCCGGCAAATCGACGACGGTCAAGATCATTACGGGAATGCTCCGGCCAAACGATGGCAGGGTACTCTTTGAAGGCCAGGATATTCGAAAAGACATGGTCGCTCGTCCTTCTTGAGATGAGTTTGCCGGGACGCGATTCTGCGTGCGCCGCGGCAGAAGGCGGCATGGGATTTCCTGGGGCTTCGGCGGGATGGTCCCCATTCGTCAGGAGACATTTTTCGCTGGTGCTTCATCGATCATTTGTCGTTGGCGAGCCCATTCGTCCAGGCTTTGCCGGTGCGCGGCATTTCCGATGGTGGTTACTTCGTCTGTTCCCGAAACTTGCTCCTGTTTATTCTCCTGCAATTCAGTCTCCCGGAACCGACAATTATTACATTGCGTTTGCGCCGGGGATAAATCCCCGGCCTACCCTAAAACAGAGTTTTTCCGCAGCCTGTTCAGCCGTGCCCTTCGTACAGAGAGTTCTTCCGCAGCCTGTATATCCGTTACGCGCGTTCCATGAGTCTATGAGGAGTTAAAGGGACGAAGGGAGAGATTTCGTCACCGGGTTTCAGTTGCCGCTCCAGAACTGCCTGGGGCTTCCTGCTGACCGCTCGTGCCCCCAACTATCATCCGCGACTCAGCGCGGAAAAGGTGGTATTGCGTGAAAGCAACATCATCGACCTGGGTCAGCGTGTGCGGTGGAAGAATATCGCCGTTGACGGCCGGCGAAATTCGCCCAGTGCGAAAGCTCTGTGTAGTGGAGGTGGGGACTGTGTTATCGACTAAAATGGCGACGCTTCTTAAGGGGCAAACATAGGACCTGCCTCCGATTTCAACCGGCCCATACTCTACGAGAATGTCAGCCCTCGATATCGGGTCCGTCGGTTTAAGGTCCGCCTGCACGACAATGCGGAAGACCGTCCCGTTTGCCGGGTCGATCGCAATCTGCCCGTGATAGCCGGAAAGCGGCTGGGCATGGGAAGGATCATTCGGCAGACCGGAAGCTCCCACCTGGTAGTGGGACTGCTGGGGCGGCACACTGAAGGCAAAGACCGCGAGTGTTTTGTCGAGAGCCTGTTCCCAGTGGCTCCATTTCAGTGTGCTGTGCGTGATATCCAGCAGAACCGTGAAAAGGATGGGCCCGAACTCGCCCCTGGTTGTGAGTCCGTTCATGGCAGAATCGTTCTTTTTGCTCTTGGCTGCCACATCGACGACCTCTTGCCCATCGCGAAAGGCCACGGGCGAGTTGGAGGCGCCGGCGAGATGGAGCGGCTGATAGCTGTAGCTCACGCGGGCGGTGTCGCTGTGCATGTCCTCCTGTGCCATGTCCTCAAAGCGCGTCGTCACGCGCGAGGCCGAAAAGTTTGGCAGCTGATGGACCGTCCGAGTTACATAATGGATTGTTTGCGTCAGAATGCGGCTCTGCGTGGGGAGATCCGGCGGAGGCGTCTGCGGAACTTCGGCAGGCGGAAGATTGAGGAACGCCGATGTGTCAGCAAGTATGAGAAGAGTCTGCTGTGCCTTTGGCCCAGGGGTTTCCGTCTTCAGCCGGGCCAATATCGCGGCGCTCAGCCGTTCGGTCAATTGCAGATCGGCGAGCCGCCCTGCCGCTTTAACATCCGGCTTTCCCTGCAAGGCGGTTACTTCCTGCTCCAACTGGGCGACAGTCACCTGCTTCACCGCAAAGGCTGAAGTCACGGTTCCAGCAAGCAACACAAACAACGCCAAGCTACGCATTGCGGGCCCTCGCAGAAAGCACCAAAGAATCTTAGGTCGTCCCCAGATTGGCTGTAAAGGCTGGTGCGGTCAGCGGTTCTATTTCATGCCCACGATGCACCAATCCGCAACCAACTGGATGGGGCGTCCCAGGTCTCGCCTTTGAGACCTGGGACGCGACAAGCCAAACCCCAAAAACCCACCCTCCCTCACGACGAAAGAGGATTATCTGTAAGTAGCACTGGTGCGATCCAGCTCATCATGGTGCGCCGAGAGATCCACTAGGGACTCAAACGCCACGCCCCCCAGCGCATTGGACTTGATAGCCTCCTCCAGCGCCGCATTGACCTTATCCAGCCCTTCCGCCTGAGCCGCAATGCCCAGGCCCGCAAGCACGAAGGCGGTCCCGGTGAAGCCAGTCCAGAAAGCTCCCCCCAAAGGCATCTACTTCGGAACCATGGGCGCGGCGAACCGGGTACCACTTGACATCCAGATTGTAACCATGTTCACTTGAATGCCAAGTGAAGAAAATGCCTATCCACATCCTGCAAGGCACTCTCGACCTCATGATTCTCCGCACCCTCGCTACCATGGGTCCGCAGCATGCCTATAGCATTGCCAACAGGCTCCAGCAGGTCTCGGAGGACGCCTTAAATCTCAACCAGGGCACCATCTATCCGGCTCTCGTCCGGATTGAGCAGCACGGCTGGACCCGTGGCTCCTGGGGCAAGACGGAAAACGGTCGTGAAGCGAAGTATTACACCATCACCAGGGCGGGGTTGAAGGCGCTCAATGAAGAAACCGAACGCTGGCGCCAGATGGCCGGCGTGGTTGAAAAGCTGCTCGCGGAGGAACAGTAACCATGGCGCATTGGAGAAGAATCATCGCCCAGCTCCGCAGTCTCCTCACCAACAAGCACGCCGAAGAGGACCTTGCGCGCGAAGTCGCGTCGCACCTCACCCTCCTCGAAGACGACTTCAAACGCCGCGGAATGTCGCGTGAAGAAGCACGGCTGGGCGCGCGACGCGCTTACGGGGGCGTGGAGCAGGCAAAACAGGCACATCGCGACGAGCGCTCTCTGTTGTGGATCGAACAAACCGTGCAGGATCTGCGCTACGGCCTGCGCACATTGAGCAAGAGTCCCGGCTTCACAATAACCGCAGTGCTCACACTCGCCCTCGGCATCGGCGGATGCACGGCCATCTTCAGCCTCGTGAATGCTGTTCTCATCCGTTCATTACCGTATGGTGATCCAAGCCGTCTCGTCTATCTCTACACGCCCAATCGGCAGTTCAATCTTCCGGTAGAAGTTTTCGGTCCGGCTTATGCCGACTTTTACGACATAAAGAGAGAGAGCCATTCGTTTCAAGACATGAGCGCCTTCGGCCAGTCAGTCTTCAGTCTCGCCTGGCAGGGCGCGGCGGAACGGGTGAGCGCGGCGCGCGTCGATGGCGATTTCTTTCGAACCCTTAGATCCGCCCCTGAATTCGGCAGGGCCATAACTCCGGACGACAACCAACCGGGCCACGAAAAAGTCGTTGTCATCAGCCACGCACTCTGGCAGTCTATGTTCGGCTCGGCCGCTGACGTTCTCCATCGCTCGCTGTTGCTCGACGGCAAGAATTACCAAATCGTCGGGATCATGCCGCAAGGCTTCGAGTATACGCATTTCTCGGATATTCTCTATGGCGAAGCGCAATACAAAACCACGCAAGTCTGGATCCCGCTAGCCCTTACATCGCACGAACTGGCCGACCGCGACAACGCAAGCGGAAATGCCATTGCGCGTCTCAGCCCAGGGGTCTCCATCGCGCAGGCGCAGGCGGAGATGGCCGCCATCATGGTGCGCCTCGACAAGCTTCACGATCCCCAACTCCGCGGATGGGGCGCCCTCGTCGCCAACTTCGTCGACAGCACGGTAGGGCACGTGCGATCGCTGCTATGGCTGCTGCTGGGCGCGGTGTGCATTGTTCTGCTGATCGCCTGCGGCAATGCTGCGAACCTTTTGCTGGCGCGCGCCGCAAACCGCATGCGCGAGTTGGGTGTGCGTGTCGCGCTGGGAGCGGGCCGCAAGCGCATCGTTCGGCAGCTTCTTACCGAATCGCTCCTGATCGGCCTTGCTGCGGGTGCCATTGGCATCGGTCTTGCATTTGTTTTCCTGCGTGTATTGCCGCGCCTCGACCCCGGTAACATTCCGCGGCTCAATGAAGCATCGCTCGACGCGCGCGTGTTGTTGTTTACGGTCGCGGTCTCCGTGCTGACGAGCCTGCTTGCCGGCGTTCTGCCCGCACTGGCCGTATCGCGCATCAATCTTACCGATTTCCTTGCAGCTGCCGGTGGACGCAGCGTTGCCGCTGCGCACACACGGCTACAAGGCACGCTCATCGTTGTGGAGTCGGCGCTGGTCGTGGTGCTGCTGGCTGGCGCCGGCCTCTTCATTCGCAGTTTCATCAACGTCGAGTCCGTCGACACCGGATTCTCCCCATCCACCGTCAGCATGAACATCGGCCTCGATGCGCGTTATGGCCAACCGCAACAACGCATTGCCTTTTTCCGGGATCTGTTTGCCAGGTTCCAAGCGCTCCCCGGCGTTCAAGCGGTGGGAGCCATCAATGATCTGCCCCTTAGCAACTCCGAAGACCTGAGCATGTTCATGGTCGGTGGCTATCCAAATGAGAAAAGTCAATTGGCGGAATCGCGCTGGATTACTCCGCAATATTTTTCCGCCATGAACATTCCGCTCGTGGCCGGACGCTCCTTCAGCGATGAGGATTATTCCAGCGATGCCCACACGGTAATCATCAACCAGAGCTTTGCCAGAAAGTATTTTGCCAATCGCAACCCCATCGGAGGACGCGTCAACACAGACGAACATCATATTCAGTGGAGCACAGTGGTTGGAGTCATCGGCGACGTGCGCCATTCCAGCCTGGAAGAAGCTCCAGTGCCGCAAATCTACCATCCGGACACCGGGTTTCAAGGGGGATACATCGCCGTCCGCTCCACGCTTCCGCCAAAATCCCTAGCTTCCGCAATTCGCTCCACTTTGCACACCATCGATCCCAATCTCGCCGTCGCCGGAATTCAAACCATGGGTGACCTGGAGACTAAAGCCAGCGCGCCGCGCCGCTTTCAAACCTCGCTGCTCACGGTCTTCGCCGCCATCGCTTTGTTCCTCGCGCTGGTCGGGCTTTATGGCCTCATGGCCTATTCCGTTAGCCGCCGCACGCGCGAGGTCGGCATCCGCATGGCTCTCGGCGCGCAGCGGACGGACGTGATGCTGCTTGTGCTCGAGAAGGCCGCGCTCCTGCTTGCGCTGGGTCTCGTCTTCGGGCTCGTTGCCTCGTGGTTCGCCACGCGCGTCATTCAGGCATTTCTCTTTGGTGTCGGGCGGCACGACCCAATTACAATCCTGTCCGTCTGTGCTTTGCTCGCGGTCTCCGGCTTGATCGCGGCGATTATTCCCGCTCGCCGCGCCGCCTCCGTCGATCCCATGCAAGCGCTTCGGACGGAGTAGGAAACGCCCTGCATGGGTGCCTCCTTGCTATAGAAATCGATGAGCGCTCAGAGACTGAACGTTACCCCTTGTACTTCTACAAGAGATGACGTACATTTTCTCTGTAGAAGTGAAAGGAGAAGCAATGCCGACCCAGCGCATTGACCTTCCGCAAGGCACTCTCGACCTCCTCATTCTCAGAACGTTGTCCCTCAGCCCACAACATGGGTGGGCGATCTCGGAGCGGGTTCAGCAAATCTCCGACGATGTTCTTCGCATTCAACAGGGCTCTCTCTATCCCGCTCTTCATCGCCTGGAGCGGCGTGGATGGATCAAGGCAAAGTGGGGTGCATCAGAGAATAATCGGCGCGCCAAATTCTACCAGTTGACAACGACGGGCCACAAGCAACTTGCATCCGAACAAGTCGCATGGGAAAAGCTCACTGCTGCTGTGGCGCAAGTGCTCCGGGCGGTATAGGAGGTGCGCGTTGCTGAGTGACCTGTACATCCGTCTGCGTTCTCTCTTCCGCCGCGCCAGGGTCGGGGAGGAGCTCGATGAGGAATTGCGATTCCATCTGGATCATCAGGTCGAAAAGTATGTGGCCGCCGGGATCAGTCGCGAAAAGGCGGTGCGACGCGCGCGGCTGGAATTCGGCGGAATGGATCAGATCAAAGAACAATGCTGGGAAGCACGTGGCACCACCCTCTTCACGACTTTCATGCAGGACCTGCGCTACGCGCTGAGAATGCTATGGAAGTCCCCTGGGTTCACCGCGGTGGTCGTACTCACTCTTGCCTTGGGTATCGGCGCCAACATTGCTGTCTTCAGCATTGTGGATGCGGTCCTGTTGCGGCCATTGCCTTACAGGAATGCGGATCGCCTCGTGATGATTGCGCAGCATCAGCGTACGGAGCCAGTTCCTATTTTTGATACCTACCGCGAATTTGAGGAGTGGAGTCATTACAGCAACAGCTTTGAAAAAATGGCTGCCGCAACCTGGGCAGGGCGACTGCAGACAATCCTCTCGTGGCACGGACAAAATCAGGAGATCGTCGCTGTCCCGGTGATCGTTAACTTCTTCTCCATGCTCGGAGTTCACGCGGCGCAGGGACGAACATTTGAAGCTGGAGACCTGAATACCGCCTGCACCGTCGTTCTCGCAAATCCATTTTGGCAGGAACGATTAGGAGGCGCGCCCAATTGGATTGGAAAGAGCCTGATACTTGATGGCAGAGCCTGCACCGTCGTCGGCGTGATGCCCGAGGACTTCTCTTTTTATCCCAAACAGACGAAACTGTGGATGCTGATTACCCCCGGCAGCAAATTTACGCAGAAGCCATGGGATATGCCCGTACTCGCATTTGGCCTTCTCAAACCGGGCGTGAGCCGTTCTGCCGCCCAAGCGGAGCTGGCAAGTCTTCAAAGTCGAATCATCGCCGAAAATCCCAGCTGGGCCGCGATGAAGCTTGAACCGGTCCTTGACGACCTGAAATCGGAATTCACCTGGCTTACGGGGCGAAACCTTCGCCACGGTCTGTTCATCCTTTTTGCAGTCGTTGGCTTTGTCTTGCTCATTGCCTGTGTGAACGTCGCGAATCTTCTGCTTGGACGCGCCACGGTGCGCCAGAAAGAACTCGGAGTTCGCGCCGCTCTCGGCGCGGGCCGGTCACGGCTCATCCGGCAACTGTTGACCGAGGGAGCTCTGCTTTCGTTTTTGGGGGCGGGCCTCGGAACCCTTCTGGCCATTTTGTGCGTCCGTTACATCACCACTAAGGAGGCGATGCAGCTTCCACCCGGCAACCCGATCTCCGTGAACTGGAAAGTTCTGGCTTTCACACTTGTTCCGGCAATCCTGACCAATATTTTATTCGGCGCCGTACCGGCATGGAAGGCATCGCGGCTGGACCTGAACGAGGTACTGCAGCAGTCAACGCCGGCCGCATCGCGCGCAGCCTTGAGCCACCGCACAAGCCGTAACCTCGTGGTCACTGAGATGGCTCTGTCTCTGATTGTCCTTGTGGCGGCCGGATTGCTGATTCAAAGCATGATCCGTCTGACCAAAGCTCCACTCGGATATGAGCGCGACGGCTTGCTGACCGCTGATATCCGCCTGCCCGCATCTTCATACCCCAAGGCCGATGACTGGATGAAATTTTGGGACCGCCTGAGACTGAAACTGGATTCACTTCCGGGAGTACAAGGTGTCGCCTTCGCTCCTTCCTTGGCCAACGGATTTGGAACTGGCCAGGTGACCATTGAAGACGATTCCTCGCTCCAAGTCGTGGCCGCATCGGGCCCCGAACGCGTAAGCAGCGGGTATTTTCGAGTGGCTGGGATCCCGCTATTGCAAGGCAGAGCGTTCTCTGCCCTAGACCGGTCAGGATCGATGGAGGTTGCCATCGTCAACCAGGACTTTGCCAAAGAGTTCTTTCCCAAGGGAGCCGCACTCGGGCAGAGAATCAAGCTGGACAAGACCGACTCCAAAAAGCCTTGGCTGACGATTGTGGGCATTGTAGGGAACGTCTCCCGCCCGACGCTTTACATGGGATATTCCGAGGAGCCCTGCGTCTATCGGCCGCTGGCGCAAGAGCCGGAGGCTTCACTTTCCGTGTATGTCCGGACAAGAGGAGATCCGCGCGCGGTTGAGTCTGAAGTCATGCGCGCTATGGTCGCGATCGATAATAACCTCCCTGTCCCAACGGTTCAAACTGTTAATGAGTCGTTTTCCTTTTTCTTTTCAGAGCCGCGATTTCGAGCGGAACTATTCAGCCTGTTCTCTGTACTTGCTTTGCTGCTGGCGGCGGTTGGCATTTACGGAGTGCTCTCGCAGCGCGTTTCCCAAAGAACCCACGAGATCGGGATTCGTGTTGCGCTTGGTGCGCGGCGTGACGATGTCTTGAAACTGATTATCGGTGAAGGATTACGACTCACCCTTATCGGCATCGTGATTGGGATTGTGTGCTCCCTGGCACTCGCGCGCTTTCTTTCGAGCTTGCTTTATGGCGTTACCTCAACCGATCCTCTTACCGTCGCGGCGGTTTCTTCTCTGCTCATATTGGTAGCGTTGCTCGCATGTTACCTCCCTGCGCGACGCGCAATGAGGTTGGATCCCCTGATCGCCCTGCGCTGCGAATAAAACGCGCCCGGCCAGTCCCTCGCCCGCTTGCTATTCACTTGGCCGGTCGGGGCTCCACTGTTGCCAGGAGGCCAATGCGTTCAGTGACAAAGCTGCGGCCGGTTTGTCGCCAACTCTTCCATAAACTAGATTGGGGAAGGGTAGCCCGGGATTGCAGTTCACGAGGAAAACGGCCGAGTCTTCATGAGGATTCCGGCCTCAGATGGGCACTAATCCAGCTTCTGAACCGACGCTGCTTCGGGGATCTTTAGGTCGAACTTGTCGTCCGTCAGCATAGAGTTCGCCGTCAGCTTCTGAATCGTGATCAGAATTTGCAATTCCTCCAGCGGGCGCTTGATCGTGATTGTGCCAGGAAACTTCGTCTGCCCGAATGGCTGTGCCGGACCGTAGATGGCCTGAGTCTGAATTGCGCCCTTCGGGTCGTAAATATCTTCCTGATATGGACGCAGATCGCGCCGGTCGAAGTGAATCACGCGTTGCGGAATGAGCTCCTGGCTGTTCTCCTTGCGGCGTACCACGGTTAGGTCATAGTCCGGTTGAATCAGAAGCTGCTTCGATTTCGGTTCGAGCTGAGTTCTCGTCTCCGACGTTAACGTCACCAGATCATCCGGCGCGATGCAACTAATCAGCAGCGAGTCAGCAAAAACAT
Organism: uncultured Acidobacteriaceae bacterium; assembly: GCA_963717225.1. GTDB lineage: Bacteria > Acidobacteriota > Terriglobia > Terriglobales > Acidobacteriaceae > PALSA-350. The sequence continues at coordinate 43,431 of CAVQWB010000036.1, forward strand.
TTGGCCGAAAATTCTCCAGTGGATTCGACGACTCCTTCGTTACGGTGTTTGATCCCTCGAACACTTTTTTGCGAAGTGGTATCCAGAGCCTGAAGGTCTGACCGTTCGTAGCCATATCGAAAGCGGGAGAAAACACTACCGGAAAATATCCAGCGACACGCAACCACCCCGGTTTGCGCTGCAAGATGTACCCGCTGAATGAGGTGTAGGTCTTCTCTCTCCCCTTCCGAGGACCACCCTCCGTCAGTTGGAACTCCACGGTTGCACTCAATGAATGGATCTCAGCGCAGCGGTCGTTCACCAGCTTCACGAGTTGCGTTGCGCTTGCGGTCATCACGACGGGAGGCATTTTCGCCTGCTTTACTGTGCGGGTGTGGACCAGACAACCGCTCAGTAATGACAAAACGAATGACATCAATGGCAATCTCAGCCATGTGTGCTTCCCCCGTCTTTGCATCAATGCTCTTTAAAGACCACCAAAGCGCGATTATACCGTTCCTTGCTTGACGAGGCGCCGGCCCATTGTTTAACCGGATCCATCTTTGTTTCAGACGACTACTTGCTTGATCTTGCGGACCACGGGGATACGACGGAGTACAGGACTGCGAGGTACAATTGGCTTCTCTCCCGGAGGGACGGCAGTGGTATCGGAGCTACACAGAACCGAGGGCGCGGTCCGCCCCGGGGGATGACTTCGAGTTCGAACCGCGCTTTCCCAGGCTGCACCGCGCCGGTTGCACAACCTAAGGAGAGAGCGGTTAATCTCACTAAGACCGGCCTTGAGGCTGGTGGCAGAGCTGAAAAGAATGCCCTTTAGGCCCAAAACTGGGTCGGCCATGCCAAAAGGCTGTCAGTAAAGTAAGGAAAGCAAATCGATTGTCGGAGATAAAAGGAGGTAAGACATCATGGCGCCATCAGTGGTGGAATGGACGAGCGACCAAATTACCGAAGCAGCGCGCCAGGCTTCCCGGGCGGCATCTGCCCTTGTGGATGCACTTGAGGAGAGCGTAGGAGCGACACGGCGCGCCGCAAAACTTGGCGGGGACGCCGCTGAAGAGCTTATGGATGACACAATCAAGCGTCTGACGCGACATCCTGTCGAAACTGTGGTCGCGACATTTGCGATAGGCATGGGGACCGGAATTGCGATAGGCATCGCCACCGGAATATTGATTGGTTGGACGGTGAAACGAAAGTAGCTTCACCACCGGCATACTTCAGGGAATGGCCCAGTAGGCTGGATCCTCTTCGTATGGATCTCAGGAGGGGCTGGGCCTTGTCCGGTTCCGAGCGAATCACGGTCGAACAGGAAGCGATTCAAATGTACGATTACTCGGCCAAGCGCCGCTTAGCTTTTGTGGAGAGCCCGTGTCTGCGCGTCGCCATTTCAAAGTGTCTTGAGGAATGCGGTGAGGGCGAAGCGATTTCAAAGACTGATAGCTCCTGGGATTAAAGCGGTCGTTGCTTGACGACGCTTGACGAGGCAAGGGCCTGTTTCTTTACCGGATTTACAAGATCTCTGCTATGTAGCATACTACTCCAGTGAGCGTCCTGTGCTTCATGGAGGAGACATGAAACAACTCAGTCATCGCGCTGCCCTTGGTCGCGCATTTGTCTTCAGCATAATTGCAGGCTGGGCCGGGGTGTCCTATGCATCAGGTCAGACACAGATCACAACCTCTCAGTACAATAACGCGCGGACCGGAGCGTATCTGAGTGAAACCAGGCTTAAGCCTGGAAATGTGAACCCGCGCAATTTTGGAAGACTCTTCGCGCTCAAGGTCGACGGTGACGTGTATGCGCAGCCGCTCTATCTCACCGGGCTGCAGGTTCCCGGCCGAGGAAAGCGCGACGTGGTTTTCATTGCTACGGAGCACGATAGTGTCTATGCGTTTGACGCAACAGAGAAAGAGTCGCCGCTGTGGCAGAGCAACTTTACTGATGCCGCGAGGGGCATCACTGCGGTTCCCGCACGCGAGACTCACTGTCCGTTTATCAATCCCGAGGTGGGCATTACCTCCACGCCGGTAATCGATTCGAAGCTAGGAGTACTGTTTGTCCTCGCTCGCACCAAAGAGCAAACATCGGGAACGGCCCAATATGTGCAACGCCTCCACGCCCTGGATGTAACCACGGGCAAAGAAATCTCGGGTAGTCCGGTGATGATCAAGGCGAGCGTCGCCGCGGGAAAGCGCGCCGATAAGCAGCAAGAGATCTCTTTCGATCCGTTGGTTGAACAGCCGCGCGCCGCGCTGTTGCTCGTGAACGGGACGGTCTACCTGTCCTGGGGCTCTTCCTGCGACGCTGGTGACTATCACGGTTGGGTCATGGCTTATGACGCGCAAACACTGCGGCAGAAAGCGGCCTTCAATACCTCTCCCAATGCCAAAGAGAGCGGGATTTGGCAAGGTGACACAGGCCCTGCAGCGGACGACAACGGCAACGTTTTCGTGGTTACCGGAAATGGCGAGTTCGACCCGGATAATGGCCACGATTACGGTGACACGATCCTTAAGCTCGCGCTCGGCGAGGGTAACCTCATTGTTCGCGATTACTTTACGCCCCACGATCAGGAGATGCTTAACAAGAAAGACCAGGATCTGGGATCGGATGGTCCCGTACTCCTTCCCGATCAGAACGGCGGGCATCCGCATTTGGCAGTCGTGGGCGGCAAGGAGGGCACTCTCTTCGTTATCGATCGCGACCGCATGGGACAGTATCACTCTGCGACGGATGATGTGGTGCAAACCCTCAAGCTAAAGGGTGGCCTTGCTGGCGCGCCCGCCTATTGGAATCAGAATCTATACGTCTTCCCTGCTGGTGACGTTCTTCACCAGCTGACGGTTCGCAACGGAACGCTTACATTGGCACATAGCGGAAGCATGGCACCCGTGGATCCTGGCGCTAGCCCCACTATTTCGGCCAATGCGGACCGAGACGGGATCGTGTGGACAATCAGTACCAGATCCTGGGAAGTGATACCGGAGAGTTTGGCAGTACTTCACGCCTACGATGCGACCGATGTTTCCCGCGAACTTTACAGTAGCGAAGAAAACTCCGACCGTGACCGGGCAGGTATTTCAGTTCGGTTCACGATCCCATTGGTGGCAGGCGGGCGAGTATATGTCGGCGCGCGAAACGAAGTAGATGTCTACGGATTGCTGCACAGCGCAACCAGGCATTAGTTGCGGCAACCTCAAATCCCCATGAATGCCAGGACTGCAGGATCTCCCCGGCGCCGCGTTCGTGCTGGACTGACGCTTGAGGGCACGCACGGGGCTATCGTCACATCGCGCCGCGAGCATCTGAGAAGAATCGCGATCCTCAAAGTACGCACTACAATGCCTGGTCTCCTGTTGCGATGGCCTAATGGAGGTACACATATATTTTCCAGCATGCGACGAGGGCAATACCCGCCGCTGCCTCAAAAGCAAGCCCCCAGAACAAACCCGCGCATCCTAGCAAATAATTTCGGCTCGATTGTGCCGGATCGCCTGAGCCGACACTCGAAATGCTCGGCCAATTGATGGGCTCTCGTCTGCGTACAACGGGGAAGACTGACCTCATGCGTTGCCTTAATAAGCCTGGAGAGTTGTGAAGCACCCCAACTATCGAGGGAGGCTGCAACTTATGTCCAGGTGATTCGCCAAATTGTGTATGCGGAGTAGCAGATCTACCCTCAACGTGGATGGTGCGTGCCGAGCTCTTATTCTCGCCGGTTAAAAGAGGTGTCCTCATATAAAAGCGTCTCAAACTGTCTCCTTCTGGCATGACCGCAAATTCGGCCAGTGCGGGTTGTATAGATGTTTTAATGACCTGTAACGATCTCCGGCCTAAGAACTGGGTAGACTAGGGCGAACCATACTTGCCCCGCTCGTTTTGGCTCTGTTCGTGCGGGCTTTTCGAGAGTTGTCAGAGTTACCGGCGTGAGTAAGCGTTGCACGGAGACGGAGAACAGCTGACGCATGCACCTGAGAGGCCCGTCGCTCGGTGACACCCAGTATCACCGCGATCTCCTTCATCGTTGCCTCCTCGAAATAGCGGAGGGCAATGACCAAGCGTTCGCGGTCTGGCAGGGCGGCGATAGCATGCCCCAATAGCAACCGCATCTCGTCTCTTAGACAGCGAAATAGCGGGTCATCTTCGGGTCGGCACGGAAGGTACACCAACTCCTCTTCAGAGGACTCCTGTGACCGCTCAACGTACAGCGTGCCTATCTCAAGGCCTTTCAAGCAACCCAGCAACTGCTGATAATCTGCCAGATCCATATTCAGTTCTCTGGCAATCTCAAACTCGTCTGGCGGGCGCTGAAACTGACGCACAAGCTTATGGATTGCTTCTTCAATGGCCCGTCCCTTTTTTCGCAATCGGCGTGGTCCCCAATCGAGCAACCGCAAGCTGTCTAGTATGGCGCCTCGGATGCGGCATTGCGCAAAAGTGGAAAACAAGATCTTCTTTGACGGATCGAACTTCTCAAGGGCCTCAATCAGACCTATAACGCCGGCGCTCAATAGATCCTCGCCTAACACGTTCGGAGGAAGGCGTTGCTGAATGCGGCGTGCTATCGAGCGCACGATGGGCATGTGCTCCAATATCTGCTCTTCGCGAACCGTTCGAAGATCGTCCTTCCTATTGCACTGGCTGTGATCGAGAGGCTTGAGGAAGGGAAAAACACAATACGCTTCAGGTAGCGAGGTTGCGACCCACAGCGGGCCTGCTGGACTGTCAATGTTTATGCGCATCATAGTTTGTGTGCTTGCCGCTCCCCCAAATGTGCCGAGACACTAGCTAACAAAACGTGAGAAAAATCGACACACAGCGGCGCAGTCGTGGCCCGGGAGCCGAAGCAGGTATTAGAGAGAAGAACAGTTTCCAAACGTTCTCAACAGAGCCACGAGTTTTGACGGCTTGGCCAACTAACCAAGGTCCGTTCCGTCGCGCTTTGGGTAGTCGTCCTCCGGACTCTGGTCATTCAGAAGCAAAATCAGACGAGGCAAAGAAGTAGAGCAGATGTCATTACCACAGTGGCGAGTACGTATTGTTTATCGGTGACGCAAATATACCCAATAAGTTACGTCGGGATGTATTAATTAAAACTTATTTTGGGCAGTAACCTGGGAGAGTATCGGTCCAGATAATGACTTTGCTCCACCATCCCGCATTCAATTCACCGATACTGCGCGCGGTAAATCAAACGAGACTGGGTGTTGCGGATCAGCAACAAACACTGGTTAGGTCGCAAGCAAAAGCAATCCCAGAATGAGAGACTGGTATGTGAGCACTTTCTGGTGGGGCGCTTGTATGTAGCCGCGTGCACAACTATGAGTTGTAGACAAAGCAGCCCTGAGCTAGGAAACCGCAGGAGAATGGCTTAATTCAGGGAAAACGCGTGGCAACCAGCGGGGGCAACCAGTGTTGATGCTATCGGTGGGAGTGAACAGCAGTGTCGCTCTTACACAATGGACATGCAACTTTATGATCCAAAAGTCTCTGGGCGAGAACCGTCATGTTGGCTCTCTCTTCTCGCCTAATATTCCTTGCTCGTTCCACAGAAACGCCCGCCTGCCTGTTACTTCGGGTGGAACTATACTGTGCGTAGCGCTTTTCCGCGGACTCGAAGCGCGCGTTCAGTTGTCGGCACTCTGCGCAAGACGAAACCGTTACGACCCCGTCGGGCATGGAACACTCTCCACTATTTGCACGTTACTGATAAAGACAACACAGTCTATGCAAAAGTCACATCCCGCAAGCAGAGGGTGTCCTACTTGTTGCCTTGCTTGCCGTCCAGTGAGCCGAGCAGTGACATACCAATAAGAGATGTGAGGTGCTGTTGCCCTGTGAGCCGGGCATCCGTTCGATTTTGTTCCACTGGGGACTCGGATGAAGAACTTCTAGAGCAGGCAAGATCGGTTCAGGTGGCAGAGGTCGAGACATGTGCTGGACTTTCCATGCTCGGGATCCAACAGAATACACTCCAGCACAAACCCGAAGTCACATTAATTAATATTTATGCTCGCAACTCCTAGGCTATCCTCGGCCCTGGAACCCGGGCCGAGTATCTGCATGAGGCTACTTGGCAGAGTGGGTGTTAAAATCCCAGTTGCCGGGTATACCGTTCTTGTCTTCGTATTTGGGTTATTTCCTGTTTCTCATTCATGCGATACCAGCTCATAAAGAACCGGTCCCAGTTATCTCGCCATCCAAAGAGTTTCCAAGAGCGTTTCGTCGGCACCCATCCGCTTTGCGATCCAGTCACAAAGAAGTGAGTCTCTTTTCGGTCTTCGCATTTGTTGCCGGTGGCTTTCACCTTTAAGCCGGAGCGGGTGTGTAGAGAGAAAGGATCGGTTTCCCACCATGGTCTCACCGTTGAGCCTGTGAGCAGCTCACGATCCGCGAGCGACGCTCGTACATCGACGAAGGCCATCGTACGAGTCTCAGGTTCCGCAGGTCCCGCTGATTCCAGCTTCGCGTTTAGTGCCATTGAGTTCCCCTCTTCGGAATAATAGAACGATAGGAGAAGGTGATCGAATTCGGCAACGTGCTCGATGGCCTCTCTCAATAGAACCTGCATCTCAGAGCGCAAGCAGTGAAAAAGCGGATCATCTTCAGGTCCGTTCAGCAGATAAGGCGCCTCCTCGTTCGCTGAGCGCTCGCTCTGCTTGGCGAATAAATTTCCAGCTTCAATGTCCCTAACGTATTCTCGGATTTGCCGGTATCCTTCGAGTCCAATGTGGAGCTTCTTGGCAACGTCACCATCGCTTGGAGCCCGCCCACACTCTGCCGTCAGCTGCTGAATCGCCCGCTCAATGTCTGGCGTCGACGTTGTTAAGGCCGGGGTGCGCTGCAGTACAATCGGGGCACGCGACAAACACCTAAGAGCTGTTCGCGTCTCACTAGGCAGCCGGCAAAATAGGAGAGGGTCATTCAATAGGCGTGGCGTGTAAGGCAACGCTTCTTCCACTGATTCCGGCATCTCCCAATTTTCTCGGAGCTCGGTGTTTTCGTGATGTGACCGGAGGTGATCCCCCGCCTCTAATTGGAGGAGATCAGACCCGTCCTTTGCTGCGGGCAACATGTGAGACCTCCGGGCAGAATTATTCATCCGTGTTCTCCAAATACGATCTCGGCCGAGATGTACCGATTGAGTGAACAGACTTTTTCCGCACCGAAAAGAGACTTGCTCCAGGGACGTTGAATAATCCACCTGTAGGGGGACCCAGTGGAACACAGATCCCCTGGACCGTGGTTACCAGCCCGAAGTGTTGCCCCTTTTCAATGCGTAAAGAATGGGGTACGAGTGGTTAAGGCCTTACGAGTTAAGGATTATGCCACTCGGGCGACCTGGTCTGCTGCGGACGCCCGAGTCTCTCAATATTTATCGCATTAGACACGAGGGGCACGACCTAGTGTTGACGAGCGGCCAAGCTAGACACTGCGACTGATGAGTCATCAGAATAAGGATCGGTATACGATTGTGCTTCGACATCTGACTTCTTAGCCAAGTCACGGTCCACGGTGGAAAGCACCGCCTGGCAGCTTCTAACCTGAAAGAGATGAAACTGGACGTAGCACTTATTAGCCCTAGCAAAATCCGAAAGGAGTCCCGGCCCAGCGTGTGGCCAAAACTCTATAATCGCGTCTTGCTGGCGCTGCAGGTGGGCCGAGATCTGGCGCTCGATTGCATCATGGTGTACCTGGCCAGCCGAGCTGAGTGCTAATAACCAAAGAAGAGTCATATTGAACTGCCTCCATGCAGATCTAGACTCTTTATCGGCCAGAACCGTGCCGAAAGTAACCCCTGTGGAAAAAAATCTGATGCCTAGGGGTGCATTCCACTCCGTGCCCGCAACTTCCTCAAGTCGAGCTCGGTAAGATTGGCGAACGCAAAGAGCCTTCCCGTGTACCATTCCTTTGGCAAGAGTTTCGGGGCAGAACCGATAATTTTGGTAACCGTTGCGTGATGCTCTCGACGACGATGCTTCTTTCGGGGCGTAGCTATGCGCGCGCCTCGTGCCGCCAAGGTCGCAGCTAAGCCGGATGAACTGGAGGTTCAAGAACCAGATGAGTTGGAAAGTACGATTTATAGGCTTGGGGATTCTGACCGGATCGATTGCACTGGCTTGGGCTGGACAGGCGGCAGCCCTCCCGCAAGCCCAGCAGACGCCTCGGCCGGTGCCGCCAACGCGCGATCCACATTCCCCGGGGTACGTGCAAGCCAAGGAGCTGCCCGACGGAATCGTTCCGCCGCCGGATCAGGATGGAAACTTCATCATCGGGCCGACGCACGCCCCGGCAACGGAGATGACGGCTCAGGACTTGACGCATGGCACCGTGGTTGAATTCACAATGAGCTCGGCCGATAGCAAGTACTATCCGGGTATTGCGCGCGACAAGGGTACGTTCGGTACGCCTGCCCCGAATGATCCGGCAAAGCTCATGGTGACGACAAGTCATCCCGCTTCGTATACGCGCAAGGTTGCGGTGTATGTGCCGAAGGATTACGTGCCCGGCACCGTGGTCCCGTTCATCGTCGGCGCGGACGGCCCGGATCGAATGCTTTTCACCGCGTTGGATGGCCTGATTGCCGAACACAAGCTGCCGGCCATGATTGCCATCTCTATTGGCAACGGCAGCGGCGATGCGCAGGGGAGCGAGCGCGGACTTGAGTACGACACCATGTCGGGGCGCTATGCAGAATTTGTCGAACACGAGGTGCTACCGCTGGTGGAGGAGAAGGCGCATGTAAAGTTGACGCACGATGCCGATGGGCGGGCAACCATGGGCGGCAGTTCAGGAGGGTCGTGCGCGCTGATTATGGCGTGGTTTCATCCGGAACTGTATCATCGCGTACTGACCTATTCGGGGACGTACGTGAATCAGCAGTGGCCGTACGATTCTAAGACTCCGCATGGAGCTTGGGAGTTCCACGAGCACCTGATTCCGGAGAGCCCACGGAAGCCGATCCGGCTCTGGATGGAGGTTGGCGACAGAGATCTCTACAATCCCAACCTGATGCGTGACAACATGCACGACTGGGTCGAGGCCAACGAGCGCATGGCGAAGGTGCTGGCAGGGAAGGGGTATCACTACCAGTTTGTGTTTGCAGAGAATGCGGGACACACGGACCGCACAGTAAAGATGCAGACGCTCCCAGAAGCGCTCGAGTATCTGTGGCAGGGCTATCACGCGCAAAGCGCGAGGTGAGTTGAACCCTCCGCGAAAATCCTGGGGATTTTCTGGATTTTCGTCAGCAGGCTTGAGCGCTTACTCAGCCGGCCGATCGCGCGGCGTGTCACAGGACCCAGGTCGGCACCACGGAGCAGGCGAAAGCAGATAGGCTACACAGTAAGGAGATGCGCAGCATGGTGCTGACGAGTCGTCGGGGGTTTGTCAAGGGTGCCGCAGCCTCTTGTATCGCGCTCGCGTACCTCGAGGCAAGAGGATACGACGGCGGGGCCGGGGGCCTGCCAAACTCCGTCTTTGCGTACGAGTTTGGCGATATCAGTCCCGAGCAGCAGGCCGGATTTGCGCGCGAGTATGGATTTGCAGGAACCGTCTTCGATCATGCGCGGCAAATCCCCGAGCGGTTGCGAGCCCTGGACGAAGCGCATCTCCAGTTGTTCTTTCTTTGGTTGACGGTGGACATCAGCCATGGCCAGATCAAATATGAGCCAGGAGATGGAAGCCGCGATCGAGGCGTTGCAAGGGCGGGGAACTGTCGTATGGGTCGCCGTTCAGGGGGAAGACGCTGGGGGCGGCGGAGCAGAAGAGCAGACGATTCAGGCGGTCGATCGAATCTCCGATCTCGCCGCTCGATCCAACCTTCGCGTCGCTCTCTATCCGCACTATGGCTTTTACCTGGCCCGGTTCCGAGACGTGGTGCGAATTGCGGAGCGAGTTGGGCGAAGCAATGTGGGCGTCACGTTCAATCTGTGCCATGAATTGCGCTCCGGATTTGATCCGGAGTTTCCTCAGTTATTGGATAAAGCGATTCCACGCCTGTACGGGGTCACGATAAATGGAGCGGACCGGCAGGGCCGGGATTGGAACACGCTGATTCAGCCTCTCGGCCGCGGCGACTACGATGTCACCGAGTTGGTCCGGACGATCACAAAGGCCGGGTATCGAGGGCCGTTCGGTATCCAGTGCTACGGACTCAAAGGTGATCCTGGGGTGTATCTAAAACAATCGATGGCGACATGGCGTGTCATTTCCATGCGTGCCGCCCACTAGGTTTCCTAGTGGAACTCTCTCCGACGTAGCGGTGTCTAAGAAGACTATCGGATGAGGCCCTTGATCACGGAAGACGCAAGATCATGACTAGCTTGCGAATGCTAGTTGGAATTGGCTTGATTGTTCTCGGAAGTTGCGTGGGCCACTCTCAGAGTGAATCGCAAAGCATACAGTCGCCCGCTCACGTGCACAGCGGTTCTCTTCAACTCACTTTGATTCAAGTGCAGGACCCTTCCCGGTCACGCTTGCTGGTAAAATTCGCCAACGTTGGTAAGCATCCGCTCATCCTCAGTTTGGGCTTCACGTTCGGGAGGGAATATCCGGACGCCGTTCACTTGTTGCTGACAGATGCGCAAGGCAAAACTTTCCTCTTGGACCTGTTGGGTCCCGGAGTCATCGGTGGGATAGCCAGCCCCTATGATGTACACCTTTCCGCGGGCGCAATATATGCTTTACCGATTGATCTTGAGGACTACATTGTTCACCACATCGCTCACGAGGAAGTGATTTGGGCGTCAGATCTCCCGCCCGGACATTACACCCTCAAGGCAGAGTACACGGGGCTTGATGCTTTCCACCAACCGGTAAATCGCCCAGTAAGACGTACGGGCTTGACGCCTTATTGGACTGGAACTGTGATTTCCAATACCTTGGCCTTCACTCTCACTCAGGCGTCGCCGATGCCTTCAATCGGGAACTGCACCCCCGGTTTACAAAATTCCAGCCGTCGCCACTCCGACTAACGTGTCGGCCCAAGACTGTTGCGGCAACCGTTCAGAAAAGGTGCTTCGACGCAGTCTCAATGCGCTGCAATCGGCATTTAGACTAGGTGTGAGGCGTAACGAAATGAAGCGCCATGGAGTCTTGGAGCTTGCTTGTTTGGCATTCGCCATGAAGGGAACGCTTGCTTTGGGCCACGCCCCGGCCCCGCAGAATTCACAGACTGCCGTGTTCGCTACGCAGGCTCCTCTTGTTATCGTTCCCGCGCTGGTCCGTACCAAGGGCGGTGACGTCATATTCACTCTTACCGCAAATGATTTTGAACTCACCGATGACGGCGTTCCACAAAAACTCACACTCGAAGAGGGAACCGGCGGTGAGCCGCTTGCACTTGTGGTGGTCGTGGAAATTGGCGGTGCGGGCGCCCGCGAGTTCGATAAGCTAGGGCACCTGGCCCCGATGCTTGACTCCGTCGTTGGCGGCGTGCCTCACAAGATTGCGGTTGTGGCTTTCGACAGCCGGCCGTCACTCATTCAGGATTTCACCGCGCGGAGCGATGCAGCGGCGGGCTCCCTGGTCGCGCTTTTGCGGCACAGTCCGGGCGATAACGGAGCGGCGATTCTTGACAGCCTTGGCTTTGCGGTTGACTTACTGCGAAATCAACCGCCCAACTATCGGCGCGCTATCCTGCTGGTTAGCGAAACGCTCGACCGAGGCAGCGGTCTGATTTTGGAAGAAGCGGTACGCGCATTGAGCAACACCAACACTGCCATTTACAGCATCGGATTCTCAACCGCCAAGTCGGAGGCTACGCACTATGCCTACCGGGAACTGCCAATTCAGCCGGGCTGGATACTGACCAATAAGTACCCGAATCCTCCTCATGGGTGCATGGGCAAAGATCCCGAGCCTGATCCCGATGGCACTCACCGCAAGCTCGCGCAGGCGTACGACTGCGTTACACAACTGGCTCCTCCGCTGGGTCTGGCGAAAACGGCGGCAATTGCCGCCACCGATGGCCTGCGCCGGAATGTTCCGGAGACGGTGGCTCACCTCACTGGTGGTGAATACTTCAAGCTTAGCGACGAAAAGAGTCTCGATCGCAGCTTGGTGACAATTGCAAATCACTTGCCCAACCGTTATCTGCTCAGCTTTCAGCCTCAATCGCCGCACCCCGGTCTCCACGCCATCACGCTACGCACGCCGAACCATGCGAATCTCGAGGTAACGGCCAGAAGCAGTTATTGGCTGAGCCCGGAGGCCGCCGGCGCCAAACAGTAAAGGGTTGCAATAGTTTGCGGTCCCCGTATCTTCCCAAGGAAGCAGACCTGGGCCCCCCGCCTTTGCCCCAACACCCCACTGAAACAAATCAAAAAGGCTCATGCGCAGCGCCATTGAGCGACGCTGCATTTGCGCTCTTCTCGATCTCGACTCCGAAGACATAGCTAGGACCGAACATATTGCTGGTGAAGATGACGAGCGTCTTGTCTGGGGAGAAGCGGACGTTGGGCTCCAGGCGATAGTTGTGGTGGTCCATGTTAACCAGGTGCTCGGAATGAAATACACCTGGCTGCCAGAACCCGGGTTGGTTGATGCCCGTGATTGGCAGCAACTCCGGATGGAACAATTCGATCCACTCGCCGTCCGGAGCCTTGGCCACCTGGCCCGGATCGCCGCCGTCGCCGGCGAAGAGCTTCTCATCTTCGGTGACGTTGAAGTGGATGGACCATTCATTTCGCTGCATATGGTATGCAGTGCGCGTGTGGGTTTCAAGGTTATAGCCGGCAAGAAAAAAGTCCTCGCCCCTGGGAAACTGCCAGTCGTACCAGATGGTGTGGCCATCCAGCCCCCAGAACTCGTGACCAGCGATCTCCATGGCCATGGTGCGCTTGTGAATCAGCGTGTTATGACTACCGTCGGTGTGGATCATCCAGATGCGGTCGACCTTATGCCATGGGCCCTCATGACAGTACATCAGCAGAGTTGGATCGGTGGGAGAGAACAGCATATGTCCGATCCAGTCGGTGGAGTGAAGCAGCGGAGTGACCTTGCCGGTTTCGAGGTTGATGGTGTAGAGAACCACTGGGATGCGTGCCGCGAGCCTGCGCTCCATCATCTCGCCCTTGCCCTCAGGTTGAACAAGACTGCCGGCTTGTGGCCGTGCTCCGCTAGCGCCCGCACCGGATGAAGGCGGCGATGGACGGGCACGCCCGTACTCCTCCGCGGCGCCGGCTTCCGTTTCGTCATAGGTTCCCACGCCAAGCGTTTCATCGGCATTGATGGTCGCGAGACTCGCCCGTGGGGGGAGAGTCACTAACTCCTTCACGGCGCCGGTATACATGTCCGCCTTATAGAGCGCTGTGGAATGTGTCCCGGGGTCAGACTTAGTGAAGAAGATACTGTTGGTCTTTTTACCCACGACGATCGCATGTAGCCCGCGGCGAACATTATCCCGGTTTCCGGGCGCCGCGGAGTTATCTTGCGGATTCGGGACCAACAGCCTGGTCTTGAGAGATGTCAGTTCGAGCGTGTGAATCCCATCGGGGGCTACGTAGATCATCAGTTTGCCGTCCGGCGAATACGCATTGACATTGAAATACAAACCTGACGAACCCGCTTCCTGGGTCAAGCGGATAACCCGGTGGCCGGTGTCTTTATCCACCCAGGATGTTGGCGGATCCTCTGCCCGAGCCAATGGCAGGTGGGATAAAGGTACGGCGATGATCAGCATCAGGAGGAAGAAACGTCGCATGTCGATATGTCCTGGCGCTAGAACTTGAGGTGTGCGGCGAACTGGTAGTCGCGGGGATTGTAAGTGGTGGCCATTCCCGTGACGGTGCCGAAGGTGGTCGACCCTGCTGCCCAGCTTTGGTTGGGAGGTGCGAAGGTCGCCTTGTTCCAGGTGTTGAGGCAGTCTACCTCAAACACAAAGGACGTCTCGTGGGGTAGAGAGAAGCTCCGGCGCAAAGAGCTGTCGAGGTTTTGCGTGCCGGGATTGTTGAGGTTCAGCGCCCTGGTCCGGGGGGCATTTCCAATCAAATACTGTGGAGTAGTGGTCGTCGAGACATTTTCCGGAGTGGCAAATGCGTTTACATCAATGTACTGGATAGGGATGCAGCCGGGGCCGATGCCCAGATTGCAGGCAGTCGTTCCATGCGGCCCGGTTCCGTAGCTCCCATGAATACGGGCATTGTTGTTGTGATAACCAGGAAATGCAGGATTGAGGTCCGGCATGCACTGGCCCTGACCCGGGTAGTTGGTGGACGTGCATCCAGTCCAGATGATTGCCATGGGCGTGCCCGAAGAGTAAGTATAAATGCTGGACAGCTGCCATCCGCTGGCCAATGAACGTACCACAAATGAACTGTTGCCGAGGTGCCCCTTACCGAAAGGCAGCTGGTAAACACCGAAGGCGTGAAGACTTTGCGGCGTCGAAATAGTCGCATAAGAACGTTCGATCCGGTCCTGGCGCCAGTTCTGGCCGCCGCCGGAGATGGCACCGGCCGGGATTGGAAAGCCACTGCGAAACGTGCCGTCATCGCCAAGGTTCTTCGAGTAAGTGTAGTTCACGTTAAACGTGAGTCCTCTGCTGAGACGTTGCAGAAGCGTGACCTGGATCGAGTTATAGCTGAAGTTACCCACGTTCTGACCCCAGATGTCGGTGACTCCGCTGTACTGCGGGAAGGCAACCAGCCCCTGGGCAATCGTGGCTGTCGAGCTCACTGTCGCCGCATTCTGAAAGAAGGCCGGAATTGCGAGGCCAGGCATCGCTGCCTGCGCCTTCGCTACGTTCGCCGGCGTCGCCGCTGAAATGAGAATCGGCTTCGAGCCGGTGCTGTCGGTGACACTGCCGAGGGCGGCAAGGTATTTCGGGTCCAGCTGGTTGGCCCAATATCCACGCGCGTTCGCGCCACTGGAGGTAGACTCGTTGAGGAAGTGGCTTTGATTGCCAACGTAATTGACCGCGAGTGTCATATCTTTCGTGATGGCCCGCTCAATACCGGCATTGTAGAAAATGAATTCCGGCGCCCGTCCGGAGATATAGGGGTCTGCATATGACACACCGCTGGCAGTCACGAACTTGCCGGCGTTCAAACGGTTGCCCGAATTAAGGATCTGCGAAGCGGCACTCGGCGTGGGTGGAGTCGGATAGACATAGCCGGGGCCAAAGAGTGACGAGTTTCCGCTATTCAGGTAGAACGACGGCCCGGCGTTGGCACCGGTCGTGACCTCGGCCGGCCCAGTCGCGGTAACGTTGAAGCCGGTCTGGCCAGTACCCTGAAAAGAGCCATTACGTCCTCCTACACCGCCTGCCTGTGAGAAAACCTCTCCAAAACCCGCTCTGATCACCATTATGGGATTGACCGAATACGCCAGCCCGATGCGCGGTCCCCAATTCTTCCAGTAAGTGTGGACTGGCGTTTGGCACCCGCAGCTCACTCCCGGTCCGCCATAATTTCCGGCGAATTGTAGCTCGCCCGGCGTCCCTGTTGCTCCATTGATTAAGTTTGGATTCAGGAATGTCCATCGATTCTTAACCTCGTGGTAGGGCGGCAAGTAATCCCAGCGAAGTCCAAGATCGAGGGTTAGTTTCGAGGTGACTTTGAAACTGTCCTCGACATACGGTGATATGGGTCGATATCGTCCGCCTAATTCGCTTACGGGTTGCAAGCCGATGGATGGCGTCCCACCCACTGCACCCAGCAAGAAGCTGGCATAAGAATAGCCGGAGGGCGCCTTCGCAGTGCCAGTCGACAGCGAATTCGAATTCGCGGCGAAGTTTGCTGTTGAGTTGGCGTTGTAAGTAAGGTCGAGAACGCCGGTGTAGGTAGCGGGATTGGCGTTGTTGATCTGCTGCCACTGAAGGGTCATGCCGAACGTTAGCGCGTGTCTGCCCTTGAGCCACTGCAGATTGTCGACCATGGTGTAGTTATTCGGAGTGGTGAGCTGAGTAGAGATCGCATTTCCGAAGCCTGTCCACGTGGTCTGTACGCTCGCTGGGCCTCCTGGTGTCGCTGCGACACCGCTATAAGCCGGTGTGGTGGCGAATGTTGCGCCGGGAAACTCTTCAGAAGCTTGTCCCGCCGGCAGGTTCGAAATACCGAGTTTGGGAGCTCCCCACGCCGTTACGCCTTGCGTGGCATTGTGAATGTTCTGAAAGAACCGGGTATAGCCAAACTTGAACTGATTGACCAGCCGGCTGTTGATGGTATACGTGTGCTGGATATCAAAAACTTTGGGATAGATAGAAGCCAGGTCGCCACCTACATAGGGCGGTGGCAGAAGAGGAGCCGCGTAGTTGTTGAGGTAATCTACCGTGCCCATCGCCCCAACGGTTGAGAGCCGCTGCTTCGCACTCAGATCGAAGTCCACGCGATAATCGATTACAAAATTGTTAAAGCCACTTGGCTGCCCGCTTAGATAATTGTTCATGATGACAGAGTTGTTGGTGGGCGCCGGCAGGAATGACTGCATAGCCTGCGCAATTGGGGAGATAGAGCTGGATGGGATCACATTGTAGGTGGGTACACCATTCTTCATACCCGCGAATGGCTGCCGGGTGCAGACGTTTCCGATACAACTGTTGGAAGCCGGATTGTAGATGATTGGTGGATTGGCCGGCCCCTCACCCTGCTGTCCTCCCCCGCCAACATTGCCATTCAGCTCGGTGAAGTCGCCCATTCTCATCGCTGTGGTGGGCACAGTGTAGAGCGAATAGATAGCCCCCTTGCGCTCGTAGTATCGGTCATAGGCGAAGAAGAAAAAGAGCTTGTGCGCGGTATGAGGAACAGGGCCGCCGAGGGATGCTGATAATTCATTCTGATGTTCCGCCGGCTTGGGAGCCGGGATTGTTTGGCCCTCGGCGTTCTTTGTTGTGGCCGCCTTGGCGGTGAAGGACCAGGCATCGAAGACTGTATTGCGAACGAAGTCCGACACCTGCCCGTGATAGGCAAGCCCTCCCGACTTCATGGTAAAGTTCATCGCACCCGCGCCCGAATACTCTGCCGGAGGAGTGCTGGTCACCACCTGGAATTGATCGACGGCGTCGAGGCTCACAGCTTGGCCAACCAGCCGGTTGTCGCCCTGCTGGCTGACTGTTTCCGCCGGCATGCCATCCAGGTAAAGTTGGCCCAGGTAGTTTCCCGTACCGCCAATCACTGGAAGGCGGCTCCCTGCCTGGGCTCCGGGACTGAGAGCTCCAAAGGCCGTCGGGTCCCGTTGGGCATTGTTCATCTGCAGGGGAAGATTGGCGTACGTTTCATTCTCCACCACTAAGCCCAATGTGGCGGTGGAGGTATCAAGCGCCGGTGGAGCTGTGGTTACGACGACCGTCTGTGACGCTTGGCCGACGTCCAGCACCAGGTTGACGTCCAGCACCCCCAGGGCATTTACCGTCAGGTTGTCTCGTTTCAGGCTCTTGAATCCGCTAGCCGTCACCTGCAGGGAATAGGTTCCCGCAGGAAGAGGCGCTATGGTGTATGAGCCTGCGGATAACGATGTGCGCACCGTACGCACATTCGTGGCAACGTTGATAGCCGTGATCTGGGCATTCGGGATAGCGGCTCCTGTGCTATCCGTCACCGTGCCTGAGATCGTGCCCTCCCCGGCGGTTTGGGCATGCATGGTGGGTTGAATTCCAATGAGTACGGCTAGGGCTGATAGCAAAAGTATCGGACCTGCTGCGTTAGACAGTCTGCAATGGCAAATGCTCTTTCTGAAATTCATGGTGACCTCTCGAAAGATGGGCGGTGTAACGGAAACGACTGTGCCGTTCGGGTCGGTCACCCCTGCCCTGCTACTTGCTCTATGTGATTTGGTTTGAGAGTTCCATATTGGAAAAGTTCCAATGGGAAACACAAGTACTATAGCCTAGATGGGCTTGTCAAACAGTGGTCCCGCTATCCGGGACTATTTGCGTTCGCCATACGGCAGACCCGTGACGTGGGTATCCGCCGCGTCGGTGAGACTTACTTTGCTTCCATCGGCGGTCTTGATATCGTTGTCCGCAAATCTCCAGTTTCTTGCATTGGCGATGAAGCCTGCCGTTTTCGCTTCAATGTCCAAGTGGTCAAGCCGGAAGTTGTCGAGGGTGGCATTGGGATAAGCGCTGACGTTGAAGGCTTGCGTCGCGCCAGTTGCCTTGATGTTCCAGATGTGAATATCCCGGAAACGCGGCCGCCCCTGCTGTTCGGGAACTTTTGTGGTAAGCGTAACCCAATAAGCAGGAATGTTCTTCAATCCGGCCGGCAGTGTGGCGTAACTATAGTTCGGATTCCAATTCATGGTGATGTGAATGGGAATGGCGACGCCCTCGAGCGTCAGGTCATGAATGCGGATATCGCTGGCGGTTCCGCCGCGAGTGTGGGCAGACTTGAAGAGCACTCCGGAGGGCACGCCTGGCAGTGCGGTCAGGTTATAGGCTTCGATATTGCGAAAGCCGCCGGAGGTCTCACTGCCGATGGTAACTGCCGCCGCTCCGCGGCGAATGATTGAGTCGCGAATGACGACATCTTCGGTGGGGCTGTTCACCCGCAGTCCGTCGGAGTCGCGCCCCGCTTTAAGGCAAAGGGCATCGTCGTTCACGTCGACATCGGCGTGCTCCACCAGCACCTTACGCGAAGAGTCAATGTCGATGCCGTCGGTCGATGGGCCCTTGCCACCTTCGTTGTTGCGAATGATCACGCCGTCGATGGTCACATCCTCTGAGTAGAGCACGTGAACTGTCCAGAAGCCGGAGCGTTTTAGCAGGATGCCTCCACCCAGGTGAATGTCTGACGAATTCTGCAACAGGATCAGGCGCGGCCGGCGGGCATCGTAGTCGGAGGCCCAGCGTAGTCCCTTTGGTTCGTAAGTGGCGCGGAGATCCCAATAAGACTTCCACCAGATGGGTCCGTCGCCGTCGATGGTTCCTTTTCCGAGAATGGTGACATGCTGTTGATCGCGGACGTTGACCAGGGCCGCCGGCCACGTCATCTCGATTCCCGCGATGCGCGTAGGCAACATGGGGTAATCGCCTAGCTTCTGCGAACCGATGAGCGTCACCCCTTCGCCGACATCCATCGTGGTCCCCGATTTCAGGAAGAGAGAGCCAGTGAGGTAGTTACCTGGTTTGAACGTTACCGTCCCGCCCGATTTCGTGGCTGCATCGATCGTCTTCTGTATGGAAACGGTGTCAAGTGTTAAACCATCGCCCTTCGCTCCGTAGTCGTTGGCCAGAAAGGTCTTTGAGGCTGCATGAGCGGCACACGTAATCAAGCCAAGAGCAAAGGCAAAGACGAGAATGCGGGGACGACAGTTCACTCTTGTGCCTCTCTCCTGACCAGACGGATTGTTCGCAGCCGGATTCTGCATTTCAGAGCGGTCTGTTTACGTCCGCAGCCTGTCAAGCCCGATGACGAACTCCCGAATGTGCCGCTCGCAAGGCGGCACTTCAGGGTACGACCAGGTGTTGATCCATCCATGCGAGAATCTCTCGCCGCATCTCCGGTAACTCCTCGTGGGCGCAATCGAAGAGTTCGATCTTACAGTCTTCGCCTTTTCCATAAGTTCGGTAAAGAGGCAGCAGCTTTTCGCGGACCTGCTCGACGCCGGCAGGCGGAGTGAGGTCGTCCCGGCGCCCGTTTACGCTCAGGTGTGCGCGCGGCACGATCAGTTGGTTAATTTGAAATGTGTCGAAGTGCTTCAACAATGCAGGAACAAAATAGTAGACGCCGTGCCTGCTCAGGCCGCGTGCGTCAATCAGCGATTGATAATTCGTCAGGCAGCAAACGTCCATAGCGACCCGGACGCGCGGATCCAGGCCGGCCAGCCACCAGGCCTTCGTGGCCCCCATAGACATGCCAAAGGCTCCCAGCCGCGCCGGATCCACTTCTTGACGGCTCGCCAGATAACTGAGCGCGCGTAACTCATCAAACATCATCATTCCCCACAGCACCTGACCTCGCCATAGCATCAGCTTAAAGGTGTCTTCTTCGCCCTGGCGTCCAACCTCTTCCCGCTTTCGTTCGCCGAAGCACCAGCAATCAATGGCGAGCGTCACCAGGCCTTTTTCCGCGCAGACCGGCGCGTAGGCTGGTTGCACGCTAGTGCCACGCAGCAGTTGTTCTTTCCCCAGGTCGTACTGGCCGGCGTGCCAATGCATAAAGAGCAGCCCGGGCGCCCGCTCTTGGCGGCGGTCCGGGATCAGCAGCACCGCGGGAACGGGTTCGATCCCATTCAGGTCAAGCACCAACCGCTCGAGTGTGTAGCCATCATGTTTTTCGGTGCGCATCAAGCGCGGGGGCGCGGGCTTGTGGTCCCAGGGCAAATCACCCAACAGGCTCCAGAGTTCCCATCGAAGGCGTTGCTGATAAATGTCGAACTCGGCTCTGGCTTCCGAGGAAGCAAACTGATGCGTGTCCCCCTGCATTGGTAACGTCGCTCCTCCCACAGCAGCCAAAGCTGCCGACCCGGTCAGAAACTCACGCCGGCTTACATGAGACACCGATTTTTCCATATCTGCTCCGAGGTTTGAAAAGTTTCAAGGCTGATCCCCGATCCGGTTCACTCCGCCCTGCAGCGGCTGTTCCTTCTCCTGCCAGACGAAGAGGCCCTGCAGGCCCGGGGGCAGAGTGATGGTCCCCGTGAGCGCGTCGCCGTTGCGCTCGAAGTGCACCTTGATCATCCCCTGGGGATGAGGAAAGTCTGCCGACAGCTCGCGTAAATCTCCCAGGTGCGGCGCAATCCGTACCGTGGCGAAGCCTGGTGATGCCGGCTCGATCCCTGCCACCAGCGTTAGCAGATCGTAGATGGGATGCGCGCTCCAGGCATGCGAGTCTGATCTCGTCTTTCCCGGTGTCTCCGGCCAGGTGCTGAAATGGAGTGGCAGTAGATCGCGCCAGGGCTTCAGGGTGACGAGATATTCGTCCGCCATCCCCGCGTGCTCCAGTGCGCGCGCCAGATAGAAGCGAAAGTAGTACGAGCCGCTCAGAATTCCGCCCGGCGCCGTGCCTGGAGCGATGTCCATCAACCGCCGGAGAACATCCTGTTGCTCCCCGCGTGGGATCACATCGAAGAGTACCCCCAACGTATTCGATTGCAGGCTGAAGGCAGTGTGGTCCGGGTTGTCAGCCAGCAGCTTGCGCCCCGCATCCCAGCATTTGTCGTATAGCCCGCTGCGCACATGCTGCGCCAGCTGGTCCTCTCGCGTGGCACGGTCCTTGTCTCCCATCGCCCGCTCCAGCTCTGCCGCGTCCGTTAGCGCTCCCAGATATTCGAGCGTGGTGGTGCAGGATTCCCCGTGCTCACTGTAGGTGGGCAGCTCACCACTGGAAACCCAGTCGATAAAGCTCCACCACGGTAGCTTGCGCAGCAATCCATCCGGCTGTTCGTACTGCGAGAACCACGCGAGCACGGTGCGCGTGCCCGGCAACGCAGCCTTCACCGGCGAAGGATCGGGACGGTACCTCCAATAGTCGTGCAGCATGCCGATCCAGAGCAGCGAGAAGGTCGGAATGATCTGCGGCTGCGACGTGGGATAGCGGCTCTGCGTCAAGCCCTCCGGTATGCGCGAGTTATCAAAGTTCTGGATCGCCTGCTTCGCCAGCCGGTCGTCCCCGGTCACCGCGTACGAAATCAACGCCTGGATCCGGGTGTCGCCCACATACTGTAACTGTTCCCAATAAGGAGTATCCATATACGTCTCGTGCGCATCGAGTTGCGCTGTGCGCCAGCTGATGTTCCATATCTGTTTGAGATCGGGATCCCTGCTGTCGAATGAAGCTCGCTCCTCAAAGGGATAAGCGGTGTATTCCCCCCGCAGCGACTCGAGCGTCAGCGGCTCGCTGCCCGTCTGAATGTCGAGGTCCAGATAACGCCACACCCTCCACCACAGAGGCTCAAAGGTGCGATGCTCGCCGCCGTCGGGAAGAAAGCGGTCGTGCACGCCCAGGGCCTGGCGGTTGCCCACATCATTGCGATCTCCCTTCTGCTGGTCCCGGTCATAGAGCGCCTCCGCGTAGGTCAACCGGATACTTGCTCCCTTCCCCCCGGACACCGTTAATTGAGGGTAGGCCGTGGTCAGCGTCTTGCGATCGAGCAGCACATGCACGTGGCGATTGGCCGGGATAGCAATAGGCTTCGCAGGAAACGCTTCGGCGCCCGGCTGATCCGAACGCACCACTTCTCCCGCCTCGGTCGGGGTGTACGTCATCGGCGGCAGCTGATCGGGCACCAATTGCCAGTAGTTGTCGACCTGTTCCCCCTGAAGACCGGCGCGCGCCGCCGAGGGATAGATGTTTTCCCGCATGGGATCGCCGGCAGCCACCCATGCGCTGCCTGGATCACCGGGAGCATTCCACTGCCAATCGTAGGCCGCGGCATTCAATTCTTCTCCGGGACCATTGGCCATGTAGCCGTGAACGCCACCCGATTCTCGCGGGACGGCGATCCGCCCCGGCTCAATGGCCACCATCCAGCCTTTTGGCGTGCTCACATCGGCCTCCAGGGCTCCGTCGCCCTGCAGCAGAAAGGCCGTGCGGTCGGTGATTTGCGCAGTGGGTGCGTAAATACCGAAATTCCATACTGTGGCGGTTACGAGATTGGCGCCCGCCGTGAGGTACGGAGCGAGATCGAAGGTCTCGTAGCGCCAGTGCGCCAGGTCACCGCGCGCCGGCCCGTCGCCCACTCGATCACCGTTTACGTAGAGGATGAACCGGTTGTCGGCGCTCACATGGACGACATAGCGCGCAGGCTTGGTCTCCAGCTGCAGCCCGCGGCGAAAATGCAGGACGATCGGTTCGCGTAGGGGAGCCGTGGGATGGGTAATCCAGCTCGCCTGCCACTGCGGCTCCGCGGCCAGCGCTCCTATGGGCAGCGCCGCAGCGAACATAAACAGGACCAGGGTGAATGCGACTTTGCTTTTCATGTGGGTTGCACCGGGCGTCGATCGCGCGACCACCATGCTATCAGCGCACGCTGTCAAGAATGCCTTTTGGGTGGAAGTATGCGCCTTAAGCGCCCTATGCGCCTTTTGGGTGGAAGTGTGCGCCTTAAGCGCCCTATGCGCCCTTTGGGTGGAAGTGTGCGCCTCAAGCGCCATAAGCGTCGTCTGATTATGAATCTGGTTTTGAGGTATGAATCGGCATCCCCGAGCAATGCGTCGTGCCGAACGACGCGATCCAAGTCCGCTGGTGGGCTGACTTCGCTGTTCGACGGCTGCATCATGCGATCCAGGCGTTTGAATCCATTGATCTTCTCGGTATCGCCCAGCTTGGCTGCATCGGAGAAATCAGGACAACGGTGAATTGAGGGGTGGAGTAAACGCTCCGTCTGTCACGCACAGTCTGTCACGCACAGTCTTTCCTGTAGAAATGTGCGAACTAAGCGAACTAAGCGAACTAAGTCCTGGAGTGCGGTGGAGTCTCTCTCGGTAAAGGGCGTAATGGGTGGGGTGGGTCTCTTTTTTGAAGAGACGCAGGGATTAGGTCGGCCTATCTCGTCCGGGTGCAGCCTGTTCAACTATTTGTAAAATTTGATATTTTTGGGTCCTTTTGAGGTTTGGCGACTCAGCGGGGGGGTCGAGCCAGATAAGTCCTTTGTTTCACGAAGATGATCAAGATGATCAAGATGATCAAATTAATTAATTGATCATCTTGCCTGGGTGGTGGCAAAGGCGCGTATGCGGAGACGGTGCCAGGGGATGGTTTGCCAAATTTTAAGTGCGCTAGAAGCGCTATAAGCGCGATAAGTGCTGAGGGATGGAAAGGGAAGGGTGCCTCAGGGCCGATGGCTCCAGGGGATGGATGTCCGGGTTGAAGCTCGCTGCGGCCAGGAAGCCCGGACCTACCCAACATCGGAGTTCTCCTATACAGGCTTTAGCTCCGCTGTGGGGTGCTGTTTCCGAAGTTGTCAAAACTGCTCAATCAAGGGGGCGCACTGAGCGCACCCTGCTCTCCGCGGGCGCCCTCGCGGGGCGCTCCACGGCTGGCCCCACGGCAAGCTCCGCGGCCAGCCGGGACAGGCGGGGCGCAACGGGACAGGCAGAAATGCTGCGGACAGGTCTGATCCGTCACTTCTGATGTCACATTGCTGTTTGCTACACCCAACTCATCACGCCGACAAGCGCTGATGAGTTGCCGGTGGTTGGCGGCAGTTGCACGGGTGGAGCGCACCGATGCAAGCCAAGCAGGGCCGCCGCGAAGACGGCGCTGACGTGTGGATGCTTGCTTCCAAAGTAGCCCGGTTTTGGGGCTGTGTCCATAGCCTGAAAAAATAATTTTGGTAACCATGGCGCGCTCCGCTAGCTCATCATCGCGCAAAGGAAGTGATCGCCGATGTGGCCGGTTTACTCTCGCTCGATCTTCGTGGACGGAGCGTGGGCATCGTGCCGGCGGATGGATGCCTGAGCCACGCGACATTGATATCGATAGTTGGTAATGCCCAATATTTTGGCGCAGGCGAAGTTACTCCGTGAGTCTCAGTGGGCGAACGAGGTTACGTTGTATGTGCAGACACGAACGGTTTGGTTCCGTGTAGCAACCGGGGGGACCGGACGGAACGATACCTCTACTGAGACGTAACTGGCTGGGGTGAACGTCCCGTCTGTCAACCTTTTTCCAGCTCATCATCGCGCAAAGGAAGTGATCGCCGATGTGGCCGGTTTACTCTCGCTCGATCTTCGTGGACGGAGCGTGGGCATCGTCCCGGCGGATGGATGCCTGAGCCACGCGACATTGATATCGATAGTTGGTAATGCCCAATATTTTGGCGCAGGCGAAGTTACTCCGTGAGGCTCAGTGGGCGAACGAGGTTACGTTGTATGTGCAGACACGAACGGTTTGGTTCCGTGTAGAAACCGGGGGGACCGGACGGAACGATACCTCCACTGAGACGTAACTGGCTGGGGTGAACGTCCCGTCTGTCAACCTTTTTTGTCAACCTTTTTCATTTCACACATCCTTGTTCGGATTATCTGGCACACTATCTTTTCTGGTGTACCCCCGCGGATCCCAAGAATCGCCCGAAGCCCGGAAATCTCATCAGAGATGTGTGTTTCCACGCATTCCCACCGCCGATTCGGAGCCGATGCGCCAAATATTTAGCTCAGAAGTGTGCCACCTAATTAGTAAAGCAACACGCAATGCCATGGTCTTCCGGGCGACCGACGCTGCGCTGCCCTTCGTCACGCGCAATGCCGAGCTTCTCGCCATCCTCGCGCCTCAATTCGGTCAGGAACTGAAAGAGCACAAAGATCAGGAGACCTTTCCCGAACGGGTGCGCTCCGCCATCCAGAGAAAACTTACCGGCCAGCGTCCGAAAATCGCGGAGATCGCCCGCGAACTCCACATCAGTTCCCGCACCCTGCAACGTCGACTGCAGGATGCCGGCTGCAGCTTCCAGCAGGTCATCGAGGAAGCCCGCCATCAACTGGCCCGACACTTCCTCAACAACTCCCTGCTCGAACTCAAACGAAGCGGCCTACCTGCTCGGATACGAGGATTCCAACTCCTTCGTCCGCGCTTTTCGCGCGTGGGAAGGTGTCCCTCCCGGCCATTGGCGTGGCGCGCAACGAGAGAAAGCCGCCCTGTCTAACTGATTACGATATTCGGCATTTGGGGTCGTCCAACTTCGCGGTTCTTGCACAAGGTAGCAATTGCGTACTTTGCAGGGAAGGCGTCTACTGATGGAGATAACCCAAAAGCAGCTTTGCGCTTTCACTCTGATAGCGGCTCATGCGAAGTTCGCTGCCATCGAGCAGGATCACTTTATGGTGGCCGTGGAACCAGGGATGGATTTCTTTGACTTTTGAAATATTCACCAGCGTGGACCGATGGATGCGGGCGAATTGCCTGGGGTTCAATTTGGATTCCAGGTTGGAGAGGGTGTTGCGCAGTTCGTAGGTAAGCTTTCCAACGTGGAGGCGAACGGAGTTTCTTTCCGCCTCGACCCAGTAAATGTCTTTTGTGTCGACCAGCAGGACTCGGCCATTCACGGGCACTGGGATGCGCTCCTGATATTGTTGTTGCCGCTGAACGACGGCCAGGGCCTGCAACAATTGACTGGCGTAGCTGTCGTCGAGGGAACTCGCCAGGCGAACCTTGGCACGAGCGACCGATCGCTCCACCCGCTCACTGCCGAAAGGCTTGAGGATGTAGTCAACGGCGTTGGCCTCGAAGGCTTCGAGGGCGTAATCCTTGTGCGCGGTCACAAAGATAATGACCGGCATCTTCGCACCTTCCAATTCGCCTAGGACCTCGAGGCCGGTGAGTCCGGGCATATGGACGTCGAGGAACAGCAGATCAGGTTTTTCCCGGTTGATCGCCTCCAGCGCGGATAGGCCATCCCCGCATTCGCGGATCACATCGATATCTTTATCATGGCGTAGAGCCCGCAGCAGGCTGGTCCGGACCAGAGGTTCGTCGTCAATGAGAAGGGTTCTGATTCTCATAAGGCGAGCAATTCCTCTGCGGCGGTAAGCTGGGAAGCGCCCTTGGCGAAAGGCACAGAGACTTCGCACACTACGCCGCGCGGGGATCGCGCATGGATGGAGAGTTTTGCCCCACCGTTATAGGTTTGCGCCAGGCGTTGCATAGTGTTCGATAAGCCGACTCCCCAGCCGGCGCCATCCGGGCGCACTTCGCCAGGAAGGGTGCTATTGGCATTGCTGATCTGAATCACCAGCTTGTCTCGTTGGCGCGAGCTGCTGATTTCGATTTCATCGTTTCCGGGGTTTCTGGCGATGCCATGCACGATGGCATTTTCGACCAGTGGTTGCAGGAGCAAACTTGGTATGGAACAGTCCAGAGTGTCGGGGTCGATGACAGAGCGCACAGTCAGCCGATCCCTGAAGCGGATTTTCTGAATGCTTAGATAGAGATCCACAAGGTGTAACTCCCGCCGCAGGGAGATTTGCTGCGCGGATTCCTGCTCCAGAAAAACACGCAGGAGGGACCCCAGATTGAGCAGCATCTGCTCCGCGGACTTGGGATCCTCATAGACCAGCGTACCGATGGCATGCAGAGTATTGAAGAGAAAATGCGGATGCAGCTGCATTTGCAGGACCGTCAGCTGCGCTTGCGCCAGTTGCCTTTCCAACTGTGACTCCCGGACCTGCCGGTTGCTGTTTTCTTTGTAGAAGTGGAGGGTCTGCGCCAGGCTGGTGAGGCCCCAATAGGTCAGGATGCCCATGGCCAGATCCTTACTGAGGATCAGAGCCATGTTGTTGACAACAGACTGGGCTCCGGGCTCAAAAAACAGTGAAATGACCGACTGTATGACTATTGCCACCAGAGCAAACAGCACGCTGGCCAGCAGGTGCAAGCCCAGCGCTCGCTGGGGATGCCGCGGGTCGATGGGCCGCCGGGCTGCCAGACTCAACACCAGGGGTGAGAGCAGGAGCCACGTATACCACTGCTCCATTTGCCAACGGAAGTAGTCAGTGAGCGGACGAGGATGCTGCCCGTGCAGCGAGTCATAGGTGTACCCCTGCAGAGCGAACAGAACGACAACGGTGCTCCACAACGCCAAGAGCTGCAGGAAGCGCCGAGTGTACTTCGCGAAGGGGTGCATCTTGAAAGTGTAAGTCGGCGCCGACTCGCTCGGGAAGCATCTTTCGCGCTGCCGCTACGATCCAGCACCCTGTGAGTACGACTCGTCCCAGTTGCTTTTGAGAAGCGCTCTTTTGCCCCTATGTTGAGGCCATGTGGACGCAATCAGGTAGGAGATTCGCGATTCTGATGTTGCTTTCCGCTGCATCCGGAATGGCACAGGAGCCTTGCAACCAGGGGCGTAGGGTGGAGGGCATTGTCAGCGACTCCACCGGCGCTGTGATCCCGGGTGCACGCGTGCAGGCCGGGAGCGAAACTTCGACTACCGATGCGGCCGGGCACTTCGCGCTTGGGTGTGTTCCGGAATCATCGAATACCGTGACTGCACAGGCGGATGGGTTCGCTCCCGGCTCAGCAGATCTTGGCCGCGAAGCCACGCACATCGAGATCCAACTTCAGGTGGCCCATGTGGAGACGGATGTGGTGGTGGGCGACGACGCCACCGCGATCGATGCCGATCACGGGACAGGGACGCGCACGCTGGGCTCGCAGGACGTGCGACGGCTTGCCGACGACCCGGACGAATTTCTCCGCGAGCTGCAGGCGCTGGCTGCCGCCGGTGGCGGGATACCCGGCTCGGCTCTGATTACAGTCGATGGCTTTCAAAATGCAAGTGCGCTCCCGCCGAAAGGTTCGATCGCTTCCATCAGGGTCAATCCGGACATGTTTTCCGCCGAATATGAGCGTGCTCCTTATCTCGGAGGGCGCATCGAGATATTTACCAAGCCCGGGGCCGACCCGGTTCACGGAGCGCTGTTCTATACCGACAGCGACGGAAGCTTCAACGCGACCGATCCGTTTTCAGTAACGGGGACGCCGGCAAGCAAACGCAGGTACGGCTTCGAACTGAGCGGGCCTGTGGTACCGAAGAGGAGCGACTTTGCGCTTGCGTTGGAGAAGCGCGACATCGATGAGTTCAATATCGTGAACGCGGTCACGCTGGATCAAAACGGCAGTCAGGTCCCTCTGCAACAAACTGTGCCCGCGCCGCAGCGGCTCTGGGTCGGATCGGCTCGCAACGATTGGCAGATGTCGGCGAAGGATGTTGCTACCCTTTCCTTCTCGGCGAACGTGAACAACCTCGGCAATCAAGGTGTGGGCGGACTTACCCTGGCGGAAGCCGGCTATTCCAGCCTGGTGAGTGAGTACGATCTGCGGTGGAACAACGTGCTCACACTTAGCCCCAACCTGTTGCACGAAACCAGAGTCGGCTACACATGGAAGCGCACCGAGCAGACTCCGCTTTCGACCTCGCCGTCGCTGCAGGTTGCGGGATTCTTCGTGGGCGGCGGCGCGACCGGCCAGAACCTTAACAATCGTGAGCGCGATCTTGAAGTCGACGACGATCTGATGGTGACCCAGGGCAGGCACTCGTGGAAGGTTGGGGTCCAGTCGCTTGGTTTTTTCGTGCATGATTACGATCCGAACACGTTTAACGGCGCCTTTGTATTTGGGGGCGGCAGCGCTCCTGCCCTCGACGCGGACAACAATCCTACCGGTCAGACGATCTCTATCAATGGGCTGGAACAGTATCGGCGAGCACTGTTAAACCTCCCCGGCGGCTCGCCTTCCACGTATCAGATGACCGCGGGTACGCCTCTGGTTCCACTGAGTCAGTGGCGCGTGGCTCTGTTTGGGCAAGATGCGATCAAGCTGGCGCCGCGGCTTACCGCACTTACGGCGCTTCGCTATCAAATGCAGACGACGCCCGGCAGCTTCGCCAATTTATCGCCCCGCCTGGGACTGGCTTGGTCGCCCGACCGCAAATCGGCCTGGGTCATTCACCTCCGTGCCGGAATCTTTCACGACCCAAACCTGCAAAACTACGCGACCGAAGTCTATCGTTTGAATGGTGTCCGGCAACGCCAAACAACGGTATATTCGCCCAGCTATCTCAATCCGTTGGTACCGATTCCCGGTTCGATCCAGGTGGGTACGGTAAATCAGTTTCCGCGGGTTCTCAACCAGGTTTCCTCGCTTCAGACAATGCTCAACATCGAGCGTAGTTTTCACGATGGGTGGCATGTGTCGACAGCGCTCTATTGCTTCTCGAATTGGGGAGTGTTGCAGACCAGAAACATCAATGCCCCGATCATCGGCAGCAGCGTGGGGATACCCCCGGATCCAATTGCCGCACTCGCTTCGCCACGGCCAGGGGCCGCCAACGAAAATGTTATGGAGTATCAAAATTCCGGCCACGCAAACGGGTGTATTTACGTCGGCGGGGGAGACCGGAACACAGGCAAACGGGCGACTCTCTCTGTCTACTATGTTCACGTCAACACCAAGTCAAATGCTGACGACAGCGCGGGCAGTCCGCAGTCGAGCTATAGTAACCGTGGCGAGATCGCACCGGTAAGCTGGGCCGCGGATAATGCGGTTGTCGCTTCGGGCGCTCTGCACCTTCCCTATAAGCTCGAATGGTCATGGATACTGGATGCCAGAAATGGCCAGCGCTATAACATGGCGATCGGCACGGATGCGAATGGCGATGGCATTTTCAATGATCGGCCATCTTATGCGTCTGCTTCCGGGCCCGGCGTGTACAGTACCAGCTTTGGATTGCTCACGACCAATACGGTGAACGGGGATGTTCCGCGCAATCTGGGAACCATGCCCGACGTCTTGCACCTGGATGCGAATTTAAGCCGGACCTTTACGCTCAATCCACGAGACAAAGATCACCCGCGCACGCTCAGCTTCAACGCACGGAGCTCGAACCTGGTCAACCACACAAACGTCACAGCGGTGAATACAATACTGTCTTCCTCGACGCTGGGCGCACCGCTCACCGCGGAGACTGCCCGGCGAGTGGAATTGGGTGTACGGTTTGCTTTCTGATGCCCTTCCGGCTTAGGGCCGCAGTTCCCGCAGGCCGTCGTTGCCCGCGACCAGAGCCAGGTTGGCCATTCCCAGGAATAGTCCATGCTCCACAACACCCACGATGCCGCGGATTTGCGCCGCGGTCTCTTGCAGGTTCTCGATCACGCCGCAGTGGCAGTCCAGGATGACATTGCCTTCATCGGTAATCCACGGGCCCGGGCCATCTCGCGTCCGGCGCAGGAGCGGATTCAGACCCAGAGCCGTGAGCCGGCGTGTATCGAAATGGTGCATTTCCGCCCTCGGTCGAATTGGGGGGTGCAATCTCTCAAGTCCTCGAGTATGGTGAATCCCTGTCGACAGAGTTCAACAGTCTAAGAGTTGCAGATGCTGGTTTTGTAGCGTCACAGTCGTATTGTGTTGTTGTTCTCGGCGACGCATCCAGAGAACTCTCGAACGATTCGAAGCGCCGTTCTTTCGAACGCTTCAGAGGGCGACTAATGGGAGTTCGAGTCGTGACTTTCGACGAAGTGTTCCGACGAATCGAAGGGCTGATTTCATTGCTTCAAGGTAATTGAAATTGCTGGAACGGTCCGGTTTTGCTGTACGCGAATGCATCCGCCGCCAAGCGGCTTCGAACAAGTCGGCTTGTCGCCACCTATTCTTGCGGCTCCAACTCAATTGATGACTTATCTCCGCCAATGCACTCACCGAGCCCGGTATCGTCTGTTCTTTGAGCTCCGGTCGGATTGTCGCCCACCCGTCAGTTACTGGTTAAGCACGAGCTCGCCAAGAGTGTGAATCCGGCAGTTCCGCCGCGCCAGTGGCTTCGTTCAAACGCGCCTCTCGTCACTTGGACGTATAGTGTCATCTCGTACACTGGGCCGGCCCATGGATTCGGTCTCGGACCAATGGGAAGGAAGATTTCCGGATCGTCGTTAGCCTTGATCGGAAATGCCTCGGGGCAGGGTGCTGAGGGAGCGAGAAATTGCTCCGAGGCATTTTCGATAAGGAGGCTTGAAGGAAGGCGCTGGCAGTGGTGGGCGCTGCTATGGAGCTGCGGGCGAGACTTGAAGTCGGTGAAGGCGGGGAAGCGTCTTGCAATAAGAGGCGGGAGAGGGTGCTATGCGAGTTGGGGGTGGGTGACAGGGGTAATTTCGCGACCTTCCCGTCGGCAGGAACGAGTGATAAGGCTTTAGTTTGGTGATTAGGACGTAGATGTGCGAAGACGTGCGGACACACGTTTGAGAGCCACTGGATTGGGTTGGAATCATGAGGTGTCGGGTGGTTTGCATCGGAAGGCCAGTTGTGGCGCGGTAAGGTTGGGGCCGATGGACATGTTGGCTCCGCAACGTGGGCAGCGCCAGGTGGCTAACTGAGAGATGGCGATGCGTGGATCGGCTCTAGGTTGGCCGGCGAGCTGAGTGCGAGCGAGTGCGAGCAGCGCGGTTCGGTGAGCACTGGCGAGATAGCCGAAGTGGCGGATGCGGACAAAGCCCCGGGGCAGCACATGTTGGCAAAAGCGGCGCAGGAACTCGGTCCCGGTGAGAGCCATGATGCGTTGCTTATTGCCGTGAGCATAGTCTTTCCATCGAAAGCTCACGGTGTGACCATCGAAGCTGAGCAGGCGCTGATTGCTGATGGCTACGCGGTGAGTGTAGCGGCCAAGATAGCGCAGCACGTGAGTAGGTCCGCCAAAAGCGGGCTTGGCATAGACCACCCAGTCATGCTTTAGCAACGTGTGCACCAGGGTGGAAGAGAAGTCGGGTCGAAGTTGACGGGATACGCGTTGAAGGAGATCGAGAAACTTGCCGCGAAAGACGCGGCTGAGGACCTTGACGGGGAGGAAGAAGGGATACTTGGGATGAACCCAGCGAGCGTAGCTTGGATCGAAACCACCGGCGGGAACGACGCAGTGGAGATGAGGATGCAGACGCAGGTTCTGTCCCCAGGTGTGCAGAATGCTGAGGAAGCCGATCTTGGCTCCGAGGTGCTTGGGGTTGGCCGCAACTTCAAGCATGGTCTGAGCGCTGGCGCGGAAGAGCAGATCGTAGAGCAGCCGTGGATAGCGCTGACAGAGCGGGTTCAACTGGTGGGGCAAGGTAAAGACGACGTGGAAGTAGGGGACGCTGAGCAGATCTTGTTCGCGGTGTGCCAGCCAGCGCTGGCGCGCCTGGGCCTGGCACTTGGGACAGTGGCGGTTGCGACAGGAGTTATAAGAAATGGCTTGGTGGTCGCAACGTGAGCAGGTATCCAGATGGCCTCCCAGCGCAGCCGTGCGACATGCGGTGATGGCCCGCAACACGTTGAGCTGCTGGTAGCCCAGCCAGGAGCGGTTCTGTTCTTGGAAGCAGTCACCCCGGGCCCGAACGATGTCAGCCAGCTCCACGGCAGGCCGCATCATTTAACTTTTTTCCGATGATAGCTGCGGCCTGCCTGGCTAACGCTGGAGAGTTGTAAACTCTCCAGCGGGTTGGATACTGCTTGTAAGTGCCGTTGCGACAGATGAAGATATTTGGCGGTGGTTTCCAGATCCCCATGGCCGAGCAGAACCTGGATTGTCCGCAGGTCCGTTCCCGCCTCGAGCAAATGGGTAGCCCAGCTATGGCGCAAGGTGTGAGGCGTTACATGCTTGGTGATGCGCGCATGGAGGGCAGCTTCTTTACAGGCATACCAAACGGTCTTGTCGGAGATGGGTCTGTCCTGATCGCGTTGACCTATGCTGCTGGGAAAAAGATAGATCCGAGGCTTCTTCCAGCGCCAATACTCACGCAGCGTTTCCAATAGCGCCGGGCTGAGTGGCAGATCTCGACTGGCGCCCCCTTTGCCGCGCTCCACGCGGATCATCATGCGCCGGCTGTCAATATCGCGCACCTTGAGCATCGAAACTTCTGTGCGCCGCATGCCCGTGCCGTAAAGCGTCATCAGCAGGGCGCGCTGCATGAGGTTGCCGGCGGCATCGATAAGCCGGGCGACCTCCTCCAGACTCAGCACCGTCGGCAACCGGCGATAAGACTTCGGGTAGGGCAACTCCTCTCGGAACTCGCGTCGCTTGAGCGTTCGAACGAAGAAGAATCGGAGCGCCGCAACCCGGGCCACCACGCTCGCCACTGCCAGCTTGCGCTCAACGAGCAAATAAGCCTGGTAGCTTCTTAGGTCATCTGGC
Organism: uncultured Acidobacteriaceae bacterium; assembly: GCA_963717225.1. GTDB lineage: Bacteria > Acidobacteriota > Terriglobia > Terriglobales > Acidobacteriaceae > PALSA-350. Next base: position 76,956 of record CAVQWB010000036.1, read on the forward strand.
CCTAACTTGTCTGGAGATTTTCCGAAGTGTACGGCGAACTGTTGGACTGCTTGCAGATAGGCTCGAGTCGTGCCCTCGGAATAGTTGCGCCGCTGGAGTTCTTCCAGCATCCTCTTGCGTAAATGGGTCACAGGAACCTCCTTCCTTGTGACCCAACCTTACCTCAGCTACCGCTGCTGGCTGTCCACGCTCAGGCAGTGTCCGCCGCGCCA
>CAVQWB010000037.1:0-192121 GCA_963717225.1 uncultured Acidobacteriaceae bacterium
GGCCAAAGCGCTCATTGAGCCGTGAAGTAGGGAGTTTTTCCGAGTTCCGGTCTGGATGGTCGCCTATCCGGAAGTTTCGTTCTGTTATTCCCGTTTTGGCGGTGATACTCCCGGAATATGCGGATGAGATGTGACCGGGATTACATTCAGGAACAATTGCAAAACATCAGGTGTCCAAAAACGATGTGGCCCTTGAACGCTTCCGCACGTTGATGGCTCTACCGCTGGCGAGTCTTTTCCTGATTATTCTGGGGTGCGTCTTCGCTATACAACGGCCCGCTTCAATGGGGGTTCGTATGCCTCTTCTGAGGTTTCGACGGCCTCGCCAGGACATCAGCTGCGACGGTCGTTGGGTGTTTGTCGAACTTCTCGAAGATGGAAAGGCCAAGGTGAATTCGGAGCCGGCACCAACCGAAAACCTGTCTGCAATCGTCGGCCAATTGATGGAGTCTCGTGCGGAGCGGGTGGTCTACTTAGTTCCTTCTCGTGGAATTTCTTTCTCCGGGTTCGTAGACACGTTGAATGCTCTCCAAGCAAGCGCACCGGGCACCCGCGTTGGAGTGCTCTCTGGCACTGCGCGTGACGAGTATGATGGGCCATCAACGACATCGATTCTGCAACGAACGTACCTGCCGTGTGACATCGTTTGGCCCGCCAAGGAATTCCGAACGATCGAGTAGTGGCCGATCCGTAATTTACCGAACGGTTAGGCTACCGGATCGGCGGTCATACAATCGAAGTCCCGGCTACCCCAGATGGCTCGTACGGGCTCGCCGTCGACAAGCTGAAAAGCGATTTAGTGCGGCATCCCGCGACACGAGCTTCCTTGGGTTTGAGTGTCTGCCAACCAATCACAAATAGAGGGAAACGCTACCGTCAGGAGACGCTCTTAGCCTTTCGGTGTAAAGGCGTCGAGTTGCATCATGAGCCCGAACATGTCCATGATGATGCGCGTGTCTTTGATTCTGCCGTCCTGAAGACGGTCCAGCACCATCCCCCAAACCTTTACGGACCGTCCTGTAGCAGGCACACCCAAGAAAGCGCTTCGGTGCGTACCCGTCCACTCGAACCGAGTCAATACCTTGTCGCCTTCGGCAATCTGCTCTTCGACAGAAAAATGTAAGTCAGAAACGCCGACCGCATACCTCGCAGAACATCTTTCAATCCTTCCAGGCCGGGGCCTTGACCCGGAAACGGAACCTGATCTACAACGTCCTCCCAGACAAACTGCGCGATGGAGTCAGAGTTTTCCTAGATTGATGCCTTCTTCAATGAAGCGATTGACCACTACACAATTGGGGTTCGTTGGATGGTTCATACTAAATGAGCGGGCTTTCTTCGAGATTGTACCTTGCGGATTTCCGGGAGGGTGGTGGCAACCCGGACAAACGCCATTTTCGAGTTCCGTCCGGATTGGCGGTAAGGACGTTGGTCCCGGTATTGGATGTTCTCTGTTCGTGGGGCAGAGAACATTTGAAACGAGATCCCTCTACCTGATCCTTGCTGAGAAGTTGTTCACTCTTCCTGCGGCAAACGAGATGCTGCCGCTGTCGGCCCTGTTCGCAGGCAAGTACCGAGAAGTCTTAGTGCTGTATCTGAAGCGCCCATCAAGAGCAGCTCACGACGAGCCTTTCGCTTGCGGGCGCTCCAGATACACCACTAAGACTTCACAGGGCTAATCTCGACGAGGATGCCCGATAACTTCCAGTTAGCCGACAACCCGCCCAGAACACGGAAATCGAATATCAAATGCCTCGACATGCGGAGTGGTCAGTTGGCAACAACTGACTTCAGTTAGTACTTACAGAACGAGGATGGAAACGCGCGGCTGACATCCTGCGAGCCGAAGAATCCAATCCGTAGCGGCAGCTTACTCCTCGCGCAGCAATATCATGGGATCAACCGAAAGCGCGCGCCGCGCGGGAATCCAAGTAGCCAGCAAGCCCAGCAATGACATAGCTAGAACGACGCCGGCCAGCACCAGTGGATCGCGGGGGGTGGCCTGATATACGACGAAAGCCAGCACCCGGCTCGCCAGGATTCCGAGGAATAATCCTGCTGTCGAACCCCAAGCCAGCAATTTGAAGGCCCGTCCCAATGCTGCCTGTAAAACCTGTTTACGTTGCGCACCGAGGGCGACACGAATTCCCAATTCGCGCAGGCGCTTGCTGACCGAGTAGGCAGCCATTCCGAAGATGCCGGTAATCGACAGCATCGCGCCCATCAGGCCCATCACACCCAGCGACACGGTTGCCATCTGGGAGGGAAACAGAACGGTGACCATTTCGTCGTAGCGCGTTTCAATCGTAACTGGCAGCGCTGCATCCAATTGATGCAGCGTTGCCCTTAAGGCCGTCCCCAGTTGATGGGGATCGCGGCCTGAGCGTACCACCAGCCACCCGGCGCCGGAAGGCCATTGCAAGATGGGGAGAAACATTGCCGCGTGCGGATCTTCCGTGAGGCTCGCATATTTTCCGTCTTCGGCAACACCCACCACTTGTATGCGCTTTCCATCGGGCATTTTGCAATAACCGCCGATTGCGTTTTTTACAGAGCCAAAGATTTTTCGCGCGAACTCGCGATTCACTACCGCCACGCGAGACGAATCTTTGTCGTCATGCCACGTGAAAGCCCGACCGGACAGCAACGTGGTGCCCTCCGCGTGCAGGTATTCCGGAGATATGTGATACATGAAGGCGCTAGCGGCGGCATTCGACGGCCGCAGATCTGTTGTTCGATCGGTAAAGACATTCGAGGGGTTCGTGTCTGTGAGTAACAGCGTATCGGTCAATCCAACGGAATCTACGCCAGGGATCGTCGCGACGGCATCGATCATGCGCTTCTGCATGGCCAGCAGTCGATCACCGGCGTAACCTGCCATGTAAAGATCGGCACTGGCCAGCATCGCGTTCTTCGGTTCAAAACCGAAATGGTCGTGCAGGGAGCGCGCCAGTCCACGTACCGCGACCATTGAAGACGTGATCAACACGGCGCAGATAGCAATTTGCATCGCCAGCAATACTTCTCGGGCAGTGATCCGCCTCCCAATTCTGCCCGCCGATCCCGACTTGACGACCTCATAGGGATTCGTGCGGAGTACCTGGCGTACGGGGACCGTTCCGAAGAGAAATCCGCTGACTAAGCTCAGCAGCAAAGCTAGACCACAAACAGTTGCATCCGGATTCACAGGCGCGTGCACGGGAAAATTCCCAAAAGGTTGCCATACGCTGAGCCAGCGCAACAGGGAGAGACTGACCCACAGTCCGACTGCGCCTCCGGCGACCGAGATCAGCATGGCTTCGGTATACAGACCGCGCAGAATGCGTCTGCGGCTCGAACCGAGCGCGAGCCGGAGAGAAATTTCGCGGGAACGGTCCGCGGCACGAGCGGCAAAGAGGTTGCCCAGATTGGCGCATGCGGCCAGTAGGATCAATCCCGCCAGCAGCATCAATCCCGCAAAGAATGCCTGAAACGGGCGGCTAAACTGATCGCCCAATAGCCCCGGACGCCCCAACAAAAACTTCATTTGACGCTCGTCTTTGGGATAAGTTTTTTCCAGATACGAGCCAATCGCATTCAGATCGGCGATCGCCTGTGCTGGAGTGACTCCCGCCTTCAGATGTCCCATGGCCATGATAAGCGCATGGCTTCCGCGATCGTTCAGGCCGTCCCACCCCTCTACCTGCTCCTGATTCACCATCGGCACAAAAAAGTTGGGAGAGACAAACACTAACGTCCCGCGAAACCCAGGCGGCGCTACACCGAGAATGGTAAAGGGACGCCTGTTCAATTGGACAACGCGATCGACAACGCCACGATCAGCGTGGAAATGGCTGTGCCAATATGCGTAGCTGAGCACGATATACGGAGCGCTGTTCGCACCATGCTCATCGGAGTCATGGAAGAAGCGGCCGAGATACGGCCGAATCTGTAATGCGTCAAAGTAGTTTCCGCTCGTCTCCACGCTCCAGACACGCGATGGACCTTCACCCGTGTCCAGCGCTACCTCAGTCATCGAATAAGCTGCCAGTCCGTCAAAGCTGTGGTTGCGGTCGCGCAGATCGAGATAGTCGGGATAGGACTGGCTCGTGTCCTTATCGCTCTCGCGCTCGATTCCAAAGAGGCTCTGCGCCTGAGGCACATCCAGCGGGCGCAGAATGAGCCCATTCATAACGCTAAAAACTACGGCGTTTGCCCCGATTGCCATAGCCAGCGTCAAAACAGCAGTGATGGTAAATCCCGGAGACTTGCGCAACTGGCGAAGAGTGAATCGCAGGTCCTGCAACAAGGTGGTCATGGCTGGGCTCTGGGGATGGCAATTTTGATGATAAAGAAAATGGCAATCCGAGAGCCAGAGGTTCATGAATGCAACTTTATGGAAACAAAGTGACTTGCGGACCCGCAGGCGCATGGGAACCGAATTGTGCGTCCGGTTTCATTCAAAAGGTGTCCGTAAATGAACAGGACAAACGGCGCCTGGATCTCAACTACATGAGTGGTGACGCGGCGTCAGTGCTCCATCGGCGGAGCAGGCGACCCATCGGACCAGTTGCCAACCCAGACCATCATGATGGTCACCCGCTCTTCAGGGTCATTCGCCGACATCATCGGCGAACCTGTCTCGTCGGCTCCCCAGCTCTTGGCCGCGTCGCCCGAGGCAAAAAACATCAGATGCGGGTGCCAGCTCATGCCGCGGTCGTTCAGGTACTGCTGCTTCGACATCATGTAGGACATCGCTCCCGGCTCCAGTACGGGCAGTTCTCTCTTGTCCAGCGCCGAGGCGGTCGCCGCGGCAACTTCCGTTCTTGATTCTCCTGCCAGTACCAGTTTTGTCTTCATCAAGAAGATCGGCGCAAAGCTTCTTGCCGCCGCTGGATTAAAGCAAATTGGGGAGCGCACCTTGGGATTCCAGAATTCCGGATCGTCGGTGGGGGCGCCCCACGATCGCTCCACCACACAGAGAAAGCCATTCGTGCCTTTGACTGCGGTCGTGAATCCCCTCTTTCCAAGCACCATCACCTCGGCTCCGTCTGCGATCGATGCCGGAGCAGCACTGCGGGCCAGCGCGATTTCTGAATTCTGGTCCGCGATCAAATACTCATCCACTGGGGCCATGGCCGGATACGCAGCCTTCTTTGCCTGCGCCGGTGCCTGGCGTGTTCCGCCGGGTAGGCAAAGGTGAACAAGAAAGACGAATGCGATGAGCTTGAAATCATTCTTCCGCATCGGGATCTCCAATAGGCGCATCTTACGCGATTCCCATTGGACGGAAACAGGCCTTCGTCAATGAGAAACGCGCATCTCGGAAGCTAATGCCGCCTCCGAGATGCCGAATTTGATTGTCTCCAAGAGTCCCTGCGCCCGTTCTCCTTACTTGACCAGCTCCCGTGCGAACGCCTCGATCGTCGTCGGCCCATGGAACTTCTCTGTTCCCGAATTGCCGAAGTGGATCCAGCCCGAGTTGAAGCTCTTCACCATTTCGATATAGAGCCCGGTCCGATCAGCTGGCGTACCCATCGCTTCCAAAACGTTCTGCCAGGCGGCCTCTGGTAACTGCACGGCCTTCACCTCACGGCCCAACTCCCTGCCGAACGCGGCCGCCGTTTCCTGCAAATCCGTTCCACCCTTAGGCCCGTCGACCTCCAGCACACGCTCGCCCGTCCAGGTCTCCTGTAATACCTTGGCACCCGCCAGGCCGATGTCTCGCGTGGCGACTAGCGGGAATTTTCGATCAAGTGGCGCATAGAAGAACGGCATCTCACCCGTCGCCCGGATGTGGTCCAACGCTCCCAGCCAATTCTCCATGAAACTACCCGCGCGTAGATATGCCACCGGAATCGGCAGCGTGCGCATCGCCTCTTCCATCAGGTGGGTTGACGTGATCAGCCCTAGCCCGCTCGGTTGCTCCGAACCAATAGACGAAAGAAACACAGCCTTGCCAGGAGCCGCCTGCTCAAGCGCCTCACGAATCGCCGCAATCGTGCGCCTCTGATCCGGCAGCCCAGGAGCCGGCGCAAAGTCTGGTGGAATCATCGCGAATACACCCTCTGCCCCCGAGAATGCCTTTGCGAGCCCCGCCGCGTCGTCATATGCGGATTGCACCAGTTCCACACCGCGATCGGCCCAGGCCTTCGCCTTTCCCGAATCGCGCACAACGCCCCGCACCGTTTTACCCGCTGCAAGCAAGTTCTCCGCCACTGTCCCGCCAACTTTGCCCGTAATTCCCATCACTGTGAACATGTCGTTTACCTCCTATGCAAGTAGATACTTGCATTCTGAGAAAGATGCAAGTTTTTACTTATATGCTTCCTTTCTGCGAGAATCCTCCTGTGACCGTCTTCGATCCAAACCGCAAGCGCAACGCGCGTGGCGAGCAGCGCCAGCAGGCTCTCCTCCGCGCCGCTGCCGCAGTCTTCGCCCGTTTGGGTTACCACCAGACCACCACAAACGCGATTGCCACGGAAGCACGCGTCTCTCCAGCTACTCTTTACCAGTTTTTCCCCAATAAGGAAGCCATCGCCAGCGCACTCGCCTCAAGGTACGCGCGCGAAATGGCCGAGGCAGAACGGGCTATTGACCCCGAAGGCGTGTTGAGCTTCACAGAAGCCGTCGCTGAACTGATCGATGTGTGCATGAGTTTCAACCGTAAGCATCCCGAGTTTCACACCCTCGTGGTCGACGCACCGCTGTCACCGTCCGCCCGCGAAGACAAACAGGTTCTCGGGCAGGTCTTCGTCGACTTCATCGCGGGCCGGCTCCGGCGCGAGCTACCCACTCTCTCGCGCTCCGAAGCGGCCCACCACGGGCATGTAGCCCTTATGATCTTTCGCGGAATCCTCGACGAGCTGACTGTCGCCTCGCCTCACGCCCGTCCGCGCCTGCAGCAGGCGATGCGCAATGCCATTCTTCGTTACCTGACCCCTGTACTCACCGATTGTCTCGCAACAGCATACTGCCCCGAGGACTGAGCCGTTCCCCGGGGCAGATGAATCCACCGTTTTCAACCACCGATCTAGTTGGCCGACGGCTTGTCGATATGGTCGATCACCATGACGTCCGCATTCGCCTTGGTGCTCTCCAGCTTCAGGCCCAATTGCTCCTGTAGCGCTGTGTACAGGCTAGGCGGCGCATTCGGATCATCAACATTCGGCGGTGGAACTTTGGCGCCCATCGCCGCGAATTGAGACTGGTCCGGCGTCCAGTTCAGGTTGAAATCATACCGGTCGGTCAGCCCGGTCTGGTCCACCACCGGTTTGTCCATCACCGCCTCCTGCATGCCGTGGCAGAAGTCCTTCATCGTCGAGTTGGTCACCATCAGCCTGCCCAGGCCGCGGAAGATAAAGTTCCCCGGCGAGCTCGGCTTGTCCGCAGTGATGGTCATCTTCGGGCTGCCCTTGGCAAGGGTCAACGCGTAGACCGAAAGCTCGCGCTGCTCGTTATGAAACTTCAGGCCAAACCGCTCCACCAGCGCGTCCCGGATCAGGATGCGCATCTGCTGAATGTTGGGCTGGCCCTCCACATCCGGCACGCCGTCGATGTCGTACTTCTCTTCAAACCACGCCTGCGCATTCGCTATCTGCTTAGTCTGGATCGAGTAGCCGAACGTAATCAGGTCATTCACGGTAGTGTTGATCGTCATCACGTGACGCCCTCGAATGGTAAACAGCTTGCCCGGTCGATTCGGATCGCTCGGCTTGATCGTCACCACGTCAAACTTCGGATTAGCATCCGCCGGCATCGGCTTTGGAGCTTCGGGCATTGGCCATGCCGTATCTGGCGTGGCGCGCACCAGCACAAGCGGCAATGGATTGGGGCCTTGCGTCCAGACTCCCGTGATCGTCTTTCCGTCCCCCGATGTTTTGCCCTCATAGCTTCCATTGATGGACGCGATCGCATACTTGAAGACTCCATCCTGAAAACTGGCGCTGGTCGCCGCCATGCCCTGCCAGCCCTGGTCGATACTGAAATCCACTACCTTCAACTGGCCCTTATCGTCTTTGGTGATCTTGTTCACGATGCGCAGATCTTTTCCATTGGGAACGTGCAGCGTCCCCTGCCACGTCCCCACAATGTCTTGCGCTGTGGGTGGTGGCATTGCTGGAGTTGTCGCTTGTGCCGCGCCCGGCGCTGGTGCGGAGTTTTGCGTGGCGCCCGGAGCCGCGGAGGTCGCCGCCGCCTGTGCCCTCGCGATACTCCCACTGCTCACCGTCGCCACCGCAATGGCAAACGCCGCCAGTGCCACCAGCCAAGGCGACATCTTCCTTCCCGCTCGCACTTTGTCCCCTACCCACTGCCAATTCATGGTGAAAATTTCCCTTCTGCCGTCGTCGCAATCTTCACGAAAAACAGCAACCACCAATTTGTCCGATCCCGAGAAGAATACACAATGAAAGCCATGAATCCGGAGATGAGGAAATCAGCACTGCGACGGTATCTCGTTTTGCGAGCAAAACTCATTGAGTTCCTTGATTTGAACGCGGTATGGCAGGGAATCAATTCACCGTTCCAAATCCTGTCGGCAGACTTCCTTCCGACTTCGCTGCCGCGCTACGCACCGTTCAATTAAGCTGGTTCGCTGTCCTGATAGACAAGAGCAAGTGGACCGTAACAGCTGATTTGGTAGAGCTGCAGGGCTTAAAGCCCAATTCTTTCTCAGCCCTTTGCGGCGCGACTTAAACAGGCTGCGGAAAAAATCATGTTTTGTATCAGGGCACGACTTTAGTCGTGCCGTAAGTGATTGAAAATACGCTGGGCTTTAGCCCTTGAGGTCCCTTGAGGTACGGCTTTCCTACCCAACGGCGAGTTTTTCCGCAGCCTCTAAAAGTCGGGCCCTGATACAAAGCACGACGAGCGCCGTAGGCGCGGCACCTTTCCTTCTGGACGATGCGATGCATAAACCAGGCGCACGACCGATGCACCTTTAAAAGAGGATCCATCTGAAGACACGGGTAACCCGCCTGGAAAGTCGTACAAAAAAAACGCCTTTCTCCTGCTGCAAAACTGACCCGAATCCGCATATATAAAGGTGTGTCCACCAATAACTTTGTGCGGTTTGAAAATCATTTGCCGGCCACCTGCGCGGGGAATGTATGAAACGCGGCCCGGCAACGGCTCAGCGGGCAAATTATCCCCGGCAACTTCTTGCCTGGATTCGGACTTACCACGCATACCACGCATATCACGCACCATTTCCGTCGGCCACTTTCACCGCCCTGGAGGCAAAATACAGGCATAACTTTAAGCGTCGCTTGAAACAAAGGACTTAGCCGCGCGTCGGTTCCAACTCATGGGCTAAAGCCATCATCAACCCCGCCAATGCACGGCACGGATGAACAGGCTGTGGGCGGAAATACGCCCAAATTTTGAGCGCCTTCATAAAACAACGGAGTCCTTCTTCGGGCGAGAAATGCCCCCGGCTAGTATGCTCTGGAGAACCAACGCTATCCAGAGGTTACGTTGTCATTGCCCACCGACCAGCGATCCAGTGCACGGCCTCCTATCGACATCCTCACCAGCCCGTTTGCCCGGTTTGCGCGGATGGAAGCCGCTGGCGGGATTTTGCTTCTCGTGGCTACCGCCGCCGCGCTCATCTGGGCCAACTCCCGTTGGGAGCATAGTTATCACCAGATCTGGTATACCCAGGCGACCATTACCCTGGGCCAGGTCTCGCTTTCGGAGAGCCGTCACGAGTGGGTGAACGATGGCCTCATGTCGATCTTCTTCTTCCTGGTTGGCTTGGAAATCAAGCGCGAACTGCTGATTGGTGAGCTTTCCACCTTCAAGCAGGCCGCCTTTCCTTTCATGGCCGCGATCGGTGGATCGATGGTGCCGGCCCTGATTTACGTCGCCCTTAATAAGGGCGGCGTGGGAGCTAATGGTTGGGGCATTCCGATGGCAACGGATATCGCCTTTGCCCTGGGCGTGCTGGCTTTGCTGGGCCACCGGGTTCCGGTCGGGCTGAAGGTCTTTGTCGCCGCATTGGCCATCGTGGACGACATCTTCGGCGTGCTGGTCATCGCACTGTTCTATACCAAACACATTTCCCTGATCGCGCTGGGATTGGCTTTTGTAGGGGTGGCTGTTTCTTTTGCCGCCAATTGGGTGGGCATCCGCAATCCCGTTGTCTATGCAGTGATTGGGGTTTGCGTATGGGTCGCGGTGCTCAACTCAGGGGTGCATGCCACCATCGCCGGCATCCTGCTGGCCTTTACCATTCCCGCGCGCAACTCGCTCGACAAGACGGAATTTCTTTCTCAAAGCCGCTGGCTGCTTGATCAATTTGAGAAGCATGATCTGAACTCTGCCCAGGCCCATCATGCCATTCACGCGCTGGAGCAGAAATGCGAAATGATCGAATCTCCTCTGCACCGCATTGAGCACGGTCTGCAGCCGTGGGTCAGCTTTGCGATCATGCCGATCTTCGCCTTCGCCAATGCCGGGGTGCATATTCTGGGTAAGATTGGCGCGGCTGTGTCTCATCCCATCACGCTGGGAGTGTTGCTGGGTTTGTTCCTGGGCAAGCCTCTAGGCATTACCGTGTTTGCCCGGTTGGCTTCTCTTACCGGCCTCGGGTCGCGGCCGGCATCGGTCTCCTGGGGCCAGATTTTTGGCGCCAGTTGGCTGTGCGGCATTGGCTTTACCATGTCGCTGTTTATCGCCTCGCTCGCGCTGGGCGATGGGAACTTGCTCGACATGTCGAAGATTGGCACCCTGGCGGCCTCGATCGGCGCAGGTTGTGTGGGAAGCCTTTTGCTAATGCGCAACCGGACACAACTCAAGGCTTAGTGGCGCCGGGTACGCTTCAGACGTGCTCGCTACACACAAAGTCTTAGCCAATAACACCTGGGTAATCGAAGACCGCGAAAGCCCGCTGATATACTCGGTTGACTTTCAGGCACCAGCTAGTGACCTTTCCCCCGATGATGTCCATATGTAGGCAGGGGAAGATCCATGGGTTCGAATCATCGGGTACCTCTATTTATCAACCGGTTTTCGCTTTCGCCGCGCACGGCGATTGGCGTGCAAACGCTGCGCTTGATGGATCCGCATCAAGACTGGCTGCATTTTCACTGGAGGAGCAGTAGCCTCAAGCAGCTGGACCCGCGCTCGGTGCTGTTTGAAAATTGCGTTCTCAGCCGTTATTCGTTTCTCCACGACCCCAAACTTGTGCGTGTCTGTGAATGGCTGCGCATCAGTTCATGGAGTGGCAGCGATTTGCGGCCCGGGCTCGCCGAACGTCTGGTCACCGAATATCGCGAACGCGTCTCCAGCGCTTATGTGGCGCCGCTGGGCGAAGCCGATGCAAGACGCTGTCTTAAACTGGCTGACCTGATAGGTGTTCCTTATGTGCTTCATCTGTGGGATGTGTTGCATGGTGACGTTTCCCGCGGCGCCCTGAGGGAGCTGGTGGATCGGGCCAATAGCGTCTTCTGTGTAAGTCAACCGCTGCTGGATGATGTTTCTGTCATTCGCAGGGATGGCGAGTTGTTGTCGTTTTCTCGAGATGCCTCCCTGGTAACGGCGAGTTCCCGGGATCGTGGCCCTCTGAGTGTCGTCATGCACGGCAATGTTGGTTGCTACACAGAGGGTCTGGACGATCTGGATCAAGCCATTGCTTTGCTCGAACAGAAAGGGCTGAAGGTCGAAGTTTCTTTTCTGGGCTCTCCCAGGAGTTTGCGCTGCGCCAACACTACTATTAAGGACCGAGTCAACGTGCGCGGGTTTCTCCCCACGCAGCAGGATCTTGATCGCGAACTCAGCCGTGCTCATGTCGCTTTCTTGCCCGGTCCCAAGAAAGATCCCCAGGGGGACCTCAGGAGCCGCTACTCCATTCCTTCCCGCATTCTCGATTACATGGCCGTAGAACTTCCCATCGTCGGCACGGTCCACAAGGCCTCGGCAACGGGCGGCTTCGTGCGCAGCCTGGGAGTCGATGGGGCGGCCACGTGCTCAGGGCCGGAGGAGATCGCCGAATGGCTGGTGCGGCTCGCGCGTCCCAAGAATTGGGTGGAGCAAAGCACCAGATCCCGCAATGCATTCGACCTGTTGCAACGTCAGGAACCACCTGCCCAAAGGCTCAAACGCGCCCTGGACAAGATTGCCTGAATTTTCTTGAGTTGACCTGCAAAAAGAACCTGGGTGCCCCACATCTCGCGAAAAACGAGCGAGATGCCCCGAATTTCCTGCACGCTGCCCCGGAAAGGACCGCGTGTGCGCCTTTCTTTAAGGAAAGGCGCATGGAGTGCGCGGAACCCACCGGGCTTCACAGGAAATCCGAGAAGTGGGGCACCCAGGGTTTGTTGTAAGGCCGGGGACTGCACACCCAGGGTTAGTTGTAAGGAGAGGGTCTTTGAATAAGAAGTCCCGGTCACGGGGATAACCCCGTGCAGAAAACGGGCTCACAGGTGAAAATAGATGCCGTGAGCATTCTCCATCAGGACCGTCTTTTTCCCTCTGAACCAACCATCCGATCCATCGCCCGCCGGCTTTACGAAGCCGTTCGCCATCTACCGATTGTCAGCCCGCACGGGCACTGTGACGCGCGGTGGTTTGCGGAGAACGAGCCATTCCCCAACCCCACCAGTCTATTCATCGTTCCCGATCATTACGTGTTTCGCATGCTCTACAGCCAGGGTGTCGCACTGGAAGACCTGGGCATTGGCAAGAAGGAATTGGATGCCGACGAGGCGCGGCGGATATGGATCGGCTTCGCTGAGCACTATTACCTTTTTCGCGGCACGCCCACACGTATGTGGCTGGACTTCGCCTTTGAGCAGTTGTTCGGTCTGGAAGAGCGGCTTTGCGCCAACAATGCCGGCGCTTATTACGACACCATCAGCGCCAAACTGGCCTCTCCGGCTTTTCGCCCACGAGCGCTTTACGATCAATTCAACATCGAGGTGCTGGCCACCACCAACCCGCCGCTGGATCCGCTGACCTTCCATCAGGCGATCCGCGACTCAAAATGGAAGGCCCGTATCGTGCCTACGTTTCGACCCGATTCGGTCGTCGACCCTGAATTCGATGGCTTCCGCGAGAATGTAAAGCGGCTGGGCGAGATGCACGGCGAGGATTGTTCGCGTTGGCAAGGCTATCTGCTGGCTCTTCGCCAAGCCCGTGAACGCTTCAAAAAGTTTGGCTGCACAGCCACCGACCACGGGCATCCGACTGCCAGGACAGCCGATCTTCCGCACACCGCGGCTGCGGCGCTCTTTGACCGGGTAATCGCCGGGGAGGGCGACGCTGCTGAGCAGGAGCTCTTCCGCGCTCAAATGCTGACCGAAATGGCGCGGATGAGTGTCGAAGATGGGTTGGTGATGCAGATCCACCCGGGTAGCCGGCGCAATCACAATCGCCAGATATTCACCCGTTTTGGCCGCGACGTAGGGGCGGATATTCCGATGCCGACCGATTATGTTCATGCGCTGCAGCCGCTGCTGGATCGCTTTGGCAACGACGCGTCGCTCACGATTATTCTTTTCACCCTGGATGAATCCACCTACAGCCGGGAGCTCGCGCCGCTGGCGGGGCACTACCCATGCTTGCGCCTGGGGCCGCCCTGGTGGTTTTACGACAGCCCCGAAGGCATGATGCGCTTTCGCGAGCTGACCACCGAAACGGCCGGCTTCTATAACACGGTTGGATTCAATGACGACACCCGAGCCTTCCTGTCCATTCCAGCGCGGCATGACGTCGCGCGCCGTGTGGACTGCGCTTTCCTGGCCCGGCTGGTAGCGGAACATCAGCTGGAGGAAGACGAAGCAGCCGAGGTGGCCCACGGCTTAGCCTACGAGCTGGCCCGAAAGGCATACCGGCTATGAGTCTCTATTGCCAGGAGGGCGGTCCCGAAGCCGAGCTTTCGCTCTCGTTTCTCCGTGACACCCTGTACCGAGCCCTTGCCCAGCTCGGGAGTAGACGCAAGGTTCTGGCCGTGCCCCCGGATGGCAGCCGCTTCCATTCCCAGGCCGGCCCACTTACCCAATATGCCTACCAGTATTATGGTGACCGTCTGGGCTGTGTTCTGCCCGCATTGGGAACGCATACAGCGATGACGCCGGCGGCGCTCACGCGTATGTTCGGCGATATTCCGCAGTCTCTTTTTGCGGTGCACAACTGGCGAACCGATGTGGTCACGCTGGGCGAATTGCCGGCAAGTTTCATCCAGGAGCAGTCAGGCGGGTTGCTCGATTACACCTGGCCGGCCCAGGTGAACCGCATGATTCCCGAAGGAGGCTTCGACCTGGTGCTTTCGCTTGGGCAGGTGGTGCCGCACGAAGTGATCGGTTTGGCCAATTACAACAAAAACATCCTCATCGGTACGGCAGGGCCGCTCAGCATTGGCCGCAGTCACTACCTCGGCGCGGTGGTGGGCATGGAGCGCATCATGGGCACGGCGGACAATGCCGTGAGGCGAGTCCTGAACCGCGCCAGCGATGAATTTCTTCGCGATATTCCCATCGTCTACGTATTGACCGTAGTGGGCACGAATCAAGCGGGCGAGCTGGTGGTGCGCGGCCTCTTCGTGGGGGATGATGTCGAGTGCTTCCGCCTGGCCTCGGAGCTCAGCGTCCAGGTGAACATCAAGCTGATGGATCGGCCTATCCGCAAAGCTGTTGTCTACCTGGATCCGGAGGAGTTTCACAGCACCTGGCTGGGGAACAAGGCCATTTACCGTACCCGGATGGCGCTGGCCGACGGCGCGGAGCTGATCGTGCTCGCTCCCGGGGTCAAGCAGTTTGGAGAAGACCCTACCATCGACCGCCTGATTCGCAGGTATGGCTATCATGGCACCCCGGCAACGCTGGACAAGGTAAAGAAGAACCCTGATCTGGCGGCCGAGCTTAGCACCGCCGCTCACCTCATCCACAGCTCATCCGAAGGCCGCTTTCACATTACTTATTGTCCGGGCGGTCTCAGCCGGGAGGAGACAGAAGGCGTAGGATTCGGTTATGCCGACCTGGCCAGCACGATCGCGCGGTACGACCCGGCAAAAATGCACGATGGCTACAACACCGTCGATGGTGAGGAAGTCTTCTTCATTTCCCATCCCGCCCTGGGCTTATGGGCTGCATCCGGATCTTTTGTGGGGTTTGCTGGGGCCACGACACCTTAAAGAAGGCCGCACATAGTGATCCCTGGCTGGTGCCGCGTGGCAAAAGATCCGGATCTAAAGACAGATTCGCGGTGGTTTAGGTACCTGCCCGGGCCAAATTTCGCATCGAACAGAGAAGCTGCCCAATAAAAGTGTTCCGGAAGGGTACCAATGGAATTCCATGTTTCACGTGAAGCACGCGACCGTTACGAGTTCAACCAGACACTTTTTGCTTTCAGCGGCAACGTAGTTTTCGCCAATCTCGCCGCCAGCCGTGAGTTCGCCTTCCGCATGAACGAGCGGCGGGGAGCGGAAAAAGACCCGGCCCAGACGATACAGCCCGGGGCACTCTACGCCATGGGCCTGATCGATGAGATGAGTCACGTCGTGGTCGAATATTATCGCCAGCGCATCGATACGAAGGTCATGGCTGGGGCGTTGGAATGGTTCGACAGCCGCATCGGCAAAGAGGAACTGGACAAGACCATCCTGGCCTTCGTAGAGCGGTTTCCCACAGCTGATGTCTATCGCAAGGAAAAAACCCCCACCGAGTGGCTGGCGGGCCAAACGGATGGCATCGCCCATCGGGCTATGGCTTTCGAAGAGATGATGCTGTTGTGGCTGGCAAACGCCAACCCGGCTTTCAAACCCTTCTCTGAGTTGTTTACGGACCAGTCCCTCGTGGCGGTCACACGTTATCAGCAGATCACTACCGGGCTGCGTGACTTCTTTAGCACCCGGCCGCCCCTGGGCGCGAAAAACCTTAACTTGATCGACATGCTGCGAGCCCCCGCACTGGCTTCGCCGGACTCGCTCAGCGGCCAGATCGCGTATATCGTCGAGCACTGGGCAGATTTAATTGGCGATGCGCTGAAGCGGTTGCTGCTAGCCATCGACGTGCTTAAGGAAGAAGACGTTGCCATCTGGATGCGGTTCCATCCCCCTGACGCCAACGCGGGACGGAGGGGAAATTTCCCCTGGAATATCGACAAGCGGGGGGAAGTGCCGTCCTACAGCACGGCAGTCGAGGAGAGCGAGCGTTTCAGCCAGGACCAGGAGTGGATGCCCACCACCGTGCTCATCGCCAAGAGCACCTACGTGTGGCTGGAGCAGCTTTCGCGGCAATACGGCCGCCATATCTATCGCCTGGACCAGATTCCCGATGAAGAGCTTCGGCGCCTGGCAGGGCACGGGATTAATTCTCTTTGGCTGATCGGCGTGTGGGAGAGAAGCACGGCATCGCAGACCATCAAGCAAATGTGCGGCAACCACGATGCGGTAGCTTCGGCTTACTCCCTTTATGGATACGACATTGCTCATGATCTGGGTGGAGAGTCAGCCTACAGTAACCTGCGCGACCGCGCCTTCGCTCACGGCGTGAGGCTGGCCAGCGACATGGTTCCCAACCACATGGGCATCGATTCCAACTGGGTTATAGAGCACCCGGAATGGTTCATGTCTCGCCCTGACAGCCCCTATCCGTCCTACCGCTTTGAAGGCCCGGACCTCTCCCGCGACGGCCGGGTAGAGATCAAGATTGAGGATCACTACTACGAGCAATCCGATGCGGCCGTAGTCTTCCGCCGCCGCGACAAGTGGACCGGCGATACCCGTTACGTCTATCACGGCAACGACGGCACCAGTTTTCCCTGGAACGACACCGCCCAGCTCGACTACCTGAACCCGGCCACGCGGGAACAGGTGATCCAGACCATCCTGCACGTCGCCCGACTGTTTCCGATCATTCGTTTTGACGCTGCCATGACGCTGGCCAAACGCCATTTCCAGCGCTTGTGGTTTCCCATTCCCGGCACGGGCGGGGCCATCCCTTCGCGCGCAGAGTACAGCATGAGCAAGGCTGACTTCGACCGTGTGATGCCGGAAGAATTCTGGCGTGAGGTGGTCGATCGGGTGGCAAAGGAGGTTCCCGGCACCCTGCTGCTGGCAGAAGCCTTCTGGCTCATGGAGGGCTATTTTGTTCGCACCCTGGGGATGCACCGGGTCTACAACAGCGCCTTCATGAACATGATGCGCGACGAGGAGAATTTGAAGTACCGCTCGGTGATCAAGAACACCATTGAGTTCGACCCGGATATTCTCAAGCGTTACGTTAATTTCATGAGCAATCCGGATGAACGTACGGCGATTGACCAGTTCGGCAATGGGGACAAGTGCTTTGGGGTCGCGACCATGATGGCCACCCTTCCTGGTTTACCGATGTTCGGCCACGGGCAGATCGAGGGCTTCACGGAAAAGTACGGGATGGAATTCCGCCGCGCTCGTTACCAGGAGGATCCGGATCGAGGATTGGTGGCCCGCCACGACCGGGAGATTGCACCACTTCTCCACCAGCGCTGGCTGTTCGCCGAGAGCGAGAATTTTCTGCTGTTCGATTTTTATCGGCCCGACGGTTCTGTGGATGAGAATGTCTTCGCCTACTCCAACCGGCGCGGCGATCACCGGGCATTGGTCATCTACCACAACCGCTTTGCCAGCACCTACGGTACGATCCACCAGTCTGCCAGCTATGCCGACAAGGGGGCCGGACATCTTCGCCAGCAGACGCTGGGGGGCGCGTTTGGCCTGCCCAACGATGGCAACCTGTTCCTTGCTTTCCGCGACAACACCACCGGCCTGGAGCATCTGGAGCGAGCGTCGAAGATAGTCTCCCAGGGCTATTCGATGGAGCTGCATGCTTACAACTGCCACGTCTTTCTCAATTGGCGCGAGTTCCGGCCGGACGAGCAGTATCGTTGGGATCTGCTCTGTGACTCGCTCAACGGCCGCGGTGTGCCGAACCTGGACGACGCGCTCCAAGCCCTTGAAGTGGCCCCATTGCACGACTCCCTGGTGGCCCTGCTGCAACCCGATCTGGTGACCGAAGTGGCCGGGATCTCAGGCGGGTTGCCCGCTTGCGGTGAGGAGGCTACGGAGTCAACTGCAGCGGCCCAACTGATGTTGCGAGTGGAAGCGCTCAGTACGCGCTTCGCCGGTGAAGGGCTAGCCATATACGCCCGCAAGACCGGCTCCGGGATACCGGTTGACGGGAGGGTCTTATGGTTGTCGATTTGCCGCCAGTTGCATGCGGTGATTGGGCTCCCGGGCATGGAAGCCCTGTTCTCTGAGCCCTGGTCACGGGAAGCCAGGTTGGTGTTGCCCAGCAACGCCCCAGCGATCCACGCCAGTGTAGTTTGGGGTCCGGCGCTCGGGTACGCTGTGCTCGCGGGTATGGCCGAAGCGACAGGGGGCAAAGATACCGCGGCCACGGCGCTAGCTCTGTTCGATCGTCTCCGGCTGCGCGATGCTTTTGCCCGGGCCTTTTCCGGGGGCGGCGAAATAACTGAGGATGGCTGGCGCGCCGCAGCGCGAGTGAGGCTGGCTTTCCTGGCCCAGACGCTGACGGCCGCCAAACCCGCGAAAGTGGAAGAGGCCTTCGCCGGCCTACCACGCGAGATGTGGGACGATGGCGATGCACGGTGGCTACTCAAGGTGCACGAGTCAGGCGGAGCGTGGTACTTCAACAAGGAATTACATCAACAGATCTTGTGGTGGGGGCAGTTGCCCGATCTTTTACGGACTGCGGCTCCAGCCGGGGCAGCGCCGGCCACTGCGGAGAAGAAACCACGCCCGGCGGCGGCCTCGCGTTCCACCCTGTCGATTAAGGCCATCGAGCAGAGGGTTCAGGACGCCGTGGAGCAGGCAGAAGAAGCCGGATTCCGGGTCGGAAAGAAGACGGAAGCGACGTCAAAGCCCGCGAAACGTGAAAAAGGTGCGCTGGCAAAGTGAGACCGGCATCCTGAAACTGGTAAGCCCAGGGGTAAGAAGAGCGGTACCTCATGAAGCCAAGGCCACATGTAACTACTAGCGTAACTAGTAGA
The DNA here is from genome assembly GCA_963717225.1 of uncultured Acidobacteriaceae bacterium. Taxonomy (GTDB): domain Bacteria; phylum Acidobacteriota; class Terriglobia; order Terriglobales; family Acidobacteriaceae; genus PALSA-350. The sequence continues at coordinate 18,970 of CAVQWB010000037.1, forward strand.
ATGACAAGTGGTTTAGGCTCCGGAGGTCTATGGCTCTTAAGGTTGGCAAATCAGTAGCACGCGGTACTGACGGTGCAGCCGGTCCGATCACCCTGGCTATCGACATCGGCGGCAGTGGCCTGAAGATGCAGGCGCTCAGCCCGGAAGGCAAGCCGATCAGCGAACGGCTGCGTGTGCCCACGCCCGAACCGGCAACTACCGGGGGCATTCTGACCGGCCTGGACGAGCTCAAGGTGAGCGTCCCCCTCTTCGATCGGGTTTCGGTTGGGTTCCCTGGCGTGATCAAGCAGGGCAAGACGCTAACTGCGGCAAACCTTGACCCGGGATGGATTGGTTTCCCGCTGGCTAAGACGTTGGAAAAGCGCTGGGGCAAGCCGGTGCGAATTGCCAATGATTGTGCAGTGGGCGGTTATGCGGTGGTCCAGGGAAAAGGGGTCGAACTGGTGATCACCCTGGGAACCGGCATGGGTTCGGCCCTATTTACTGAGGGCGTCTTATGTCCCGGTTTGGAATTAGGGCACCATCCATGGCGAAAAAAAACCTATGAGGGATATCTGGGCAAGCGTGGACTGGCAAAGTACGGCACACGGCGTTGGAATAAGTTGCTCAAACTCGCCATCGAGCAAACCGCCGCTACCTTCAACTGGGACACTCTCTACATTGGGGGTGGCAACTCCAAGAAAGTGACTCTCAATCACGGTCCCGAAATCCAGATCATCTCCAATGAGGAGGGGCTGCTGGGGGCGATGGCATTGTGGAGAGATCGGCTATAGAGGTTGCGGCGTCTTCAACTCTTTGAAGTTCTGGACCAGGCGTGGTGTCCACAGGCCGTGCGCCACGGAGCCACCGACTGTCTTGAGGCCATCATCAGCCGCGCAGATATCTATCGTCCCGTCCAGGCGGAGATCTTCCGCGCTATTCGTGACTGCGGCGCCCAGCGCGTAGTGGACCTTTGCTCCGGTGGCGGGGGCCCGTGGTTGAGCGCCGGGTGGCGTGCTGCGTTGGTTCAGCATGCGCCGCTCACGGTAATTCTGACTGACAAGTTTCCCAGCGACGTGCTGTCCGCGCGGCTGGGCAAGGATTCCGCCCTTAGCAGCGTGGACTTTTCCGTGGATGCCGCTCAGGTGCCGGAAGGGCTCAGGGGGTTTCGCACCATCTTTTCCTCCTTTCATCATTTCCCCGACACCATTGCGCGTGAGGTACTGGGGGATGCGGTGCGCTGCGGGGATGGCTTCGCGATGGCTGAGGTGACCTCGCGGACCCTGCGGGCGTTCGCGATCATTTTGCTGATGCCGGTTTTTGCCTGGGTACTTACGCCGCGCATGCGGCCGTTTCGCTGGTCGAGATTGTTGCTGAATTACCTGGTTCCCCTGATCCCGCTCGTAGTTTTGTGGGATGGCCTGGTTTCCTGCTGCCGCACCCGGACGCCGCCGGAACTGCTGGAGCTGATCAGCGGCTTTCCTCAGTATGAGTGGATGGCAGGCTACGCCTCAGGTGGTTGGCTCGCTCCGGTTTATCTGATCGGCCGGCCAAAACGGGTCTAACCCGCCTGTTTCCAAGTTCCCACTAAGTCCCGCCGAAATGCTCGCGGCCAGTTGTGAGCGCAATGAACAAGATGTGTTCACATTGTTGGAACGCGAGCAACGTAATCAGCTTCGCGGATATCTCTCTATACACGCGTTCGCGTCGCTTCTCTCCCTGGGGCCATTGATTAGTAAATGATTTTTAGGAGTAGCCTCCGTGGGCAACGACATGACCAGCGCCCGCAAACTAAGTGAGCCGGTGAGCACGGGCGCGTCCACCGACGGCCGCGAACCTACCCGGAGCTTGCGCCACCAGGTTTGGAATTATGTTTCCCGCTACACCGTTGCGATCACTGTGGAATCTCGAGGGGGTGTCGCCAAGGGTGGTCGCGAAAAACACATGGAACGCCATGTTTGCCGATAACCTTTTGGGCCGCTCTGCCGAGCTCGGCTTTTATTTTCTGTTTGCCCTGTTTCCGACTTTGTTCGCCGCCTGCTCGGTACTTGGCCTTGCTGCTCGCTCAGCTTTTCACTTTTATGAGAATTTGCTGCAGTATCTCTCCGTGGTGGTTCCACCCTCCGCCTTGGGAACCGTTCTCGAAGCATTTAATCAAACCACTGCCGCTGCCAGCAGCGGCAAGTTGACGTTTGGCCTGGCGGCAGCCCTGTGGTCTGCCTCTGTGGGCTTTGTCGCCATTCAGGAGAGCCTCAATGTGGTCTACCGGGTAAAGGAGAATCGGCCGTACTGGAGGGCGAGGTTATCGGCGATCGGCGTTACCTTTATTCTCTCGATCGTGATAACCCTTATGCTCGCATCGCTTCTGACGGCGGATTTTCTTGCCCGGCTCGCTCACCGTCACATCTATCATAGGTTTTTGGCTCTGCTGGCTGCAGGCTCGCTGACGAGCATTGGGTGGCTGGTAGCCACGGCGTTTCTTTCATTTCTGTTCGCACTTATCTATTATTTTGGGCCGGCCGTGAAGGTTAGCCGATGGCGCTGGCTTACTCCCGGGTCTGCTCTCGGCATGGTGGGCTGGCTTGTGGCCTCATTTGGCCTTCGCCTCTACGTCCACTACTTCAATAACTACTCGGCTACCTACGGTTCGCTGGGGACGGTCATCATTCTGCTGACGTGGTTCTATCTGAGCGGTCTGATGCTGCTGCTTGGCGGTGAGATCAATAGCGAAATAGAGGCCGCAGTTCAGGAAAAGAAACTGGCCGCAGCGGGCGGCGCACTAAAACCCGAGATTGTCAGTGCATCGACGGTCACAACTCCATCGGCTTCCTGAATTGAACCTGGACCTTTTTCATACAGCCAATCCCGTGGTTGCGCATCAAACGTCGCCCACCTTTCTTGCATCTGATGGGGAGATGGCGTGGATTGAGTGGTTTGGGAGACATTTTCGAAAGACGGCTCAATCCAGGGTGGGGAGAATAGGAATAAACCTTTGGATCGCGAGCCTGCTCGCCCTATGTACCAGGTTAGCTGCGCAGCAAACCCAGCAACCCTCCCAACTTCCCAAGACAGCTCCCGCGAGCCAGGTCATCTTGTCTTCCTATGAAGGCCAAAATGTGACTGCGGTGGAGATTGCGGGCCGTCCGGATTTGGATACCAGCAAGTTGCTGCCGCTTATGCAGCAGCATGCCGGGGAGCCCTTCTCGAAAGAGAAAACAGATCAAAGCATCGCCACTTTGAAAAGCGCCGGCAAGTTTGAAGAAGTGCAGCTGCAAATCGAGCCCGAGGCCAACGGGGTTCGCGTGCTGCTGATTGCGGAGCCCGCGGTCTGGTTTGGCATCTTCGAATTTCCTGGCGCGGAGAGGTTTAATTATTCCAGGCTGGTGCAGGTCGCAAACTATCCTCCACAGGGGCCGTTCAACGCCGGGGAAGTGCAGAAAGATAGCGACGCACTGCTCGAGTTCTTTCAACAGCAAGGATATTTCGAAGCCGAGGTGCGTCCCCAGGTAAACCTGGATACTGCTCACAATCTAGCGAATGTGCGCTTTATGGTGAGCCTCAATCGCCGCGCCAAATTCGGCACCGTGGCCATTGCGGATACCACACCGGAAGAGGCTGCCAGTATGAGCAAGAGCCTGCAGGGGCTGAAGGCGCGGGTGAGAGGAGCGGCGATCCGGCCGGGAAAGAACTATCGCCGCGCGACGCTGAACAACGCCCAGCGATTTCTGCAAAAACGCTTGGAGAAGCAAAGTAAGCTGGCGGCGCAGGTGAAACTGGCCGGCGCGGCCTACAGTGCGGAAACCAATCGCGCGGATATCCACTTTGATGTCAAGCCCGGTCCAACCATTCACGTGCAGGTAAAGGGAGCACACCTTTGGAGTTGGACCCGCAAGCGCCTACTCCCTGTGTATCAGGGCGTAGGCGTCGATCCGGAGTTGGTGCAGGAGGGACGCGAGGCGTTGATTTCCTACTTTCAGGGCAAGGGTTTCTTCGACGTCAACGTCGACTCTCAGTTCCACAAGCAGGAGTCGGTGGACACCATCGTGTATGTGATCACCAAAGGCAAGAAACACAAGGTGACCGGCGTGAGTGTGTCCGGCAACAGCCAGCTCAAGACGCCGGACCTGATGGCCCTGGTCACGGTTAAAAAGTCACACCTGTTTTCCCCGGGAAAGTACAGCGAGCAAGTGGTGCGCGCGAGCGCAAAAAATCTCACCGCGCTCTACCAATCCGAGGGGTTCAGCAGTGTGCAGGTCACTCCCGCAGTGAGCCACAAGGAGGGCAATCTGACCGTGGCCTTCCATGTGGTCGAGGGGCCCCGAGACATTGTGAGCTCTCTAAAGATCGAGGGCGCCGACACTTTTCCGGAATCGAAGTTCGCCCCCGGTGGGCTCAAGCTGGCAGCGGACAAGCCTTATTCGCAAAAATTGGTTGCGGCAGACCGTGCCAGTATCGTTGCTCATTATCTTCAGGCCGGCTACCTGACCTCCAACTTCCGCGAGACCGCGACCGTGGCATCGAAGAGCGACCCCCACCACATTAATGTGGTGTATCACATCTACGAGGGCCCCCAGGTCCATACCCAGGATGTGGTCACCCTGGGGCGGGTGCGAACCCAGCAGCGGCTCATCGACCGGGATGTAGCCACGATTGTTCCCAATCAACCGCTGACGGAGACGCAGTTGCTCACCGCGGAAAGCCAGCTCTACGACCACACCGGAGTCTTTGATTGGGCAGAAGTGGATCCCCGGCGCCAGATCACCACCCAGACCAAAGAGGATGTCCTGGTCAAAGTGCACGAGGCCAAGAGGAACACGATGACCTACGGATTCGGTTTCGAGATAATCAACCGGGGTGGCAGCATTCCCAGCGGTACCGTTGCCCTTCCTGGTCTTCCACCGGTCGGCCTCCCTTCGAATTTCACGGTGAGCCAAACTACCTACTACGGGCCGCGAGGGTCGTTTCAATATACGCGCAACAATGTACGGGGCAAGGGGGAATCGCTGTCCGCGACGGCGTTTGCCGGCCGCCTGGATCAGCGGGTCGCCGGCTATTACATCGATCCTAATTTTCGCTGGTCATCATGGGGCGCGACGACGTCTATTTTTACTGAACACAATGAAGAAAATCCGATTTACTCCTCACAGATTGAAAACGGCAGCTTTCAGCTGCAGAAGTTTCTGGATTCGAAAAAGCACGATATCTTCTTCATGCGTTATAGCTTCAGTCAAACGGATTTAACGCGGATTGAGATTCCAGATCTGGTACTTCCGCAGGACCAGCACGTGCGGCTCTCGACCATCGCGGGTAACTTTACCCGTGACACGCGTGATAATCCTCTGGACGCGCACAAGGGAATGCTGCAGTCGGTCGAACTGGATTTTAATGCGACCAAGCTGGGTTCCAGCGTGAATTTCGCCAAGTTGATTGAGCAGACGGCATACTATCGGCCGGTCTTTCACAATATTGTGTGGGCCAACAGCATTCGCATCGGCTTAGCTCAACCCTTCGCCAGCAGCCGCGTGCCCCTGAGCGAAGCTTTTTTCACCGGCGGTGGTAATACCTTGCGCGGCTTTCCGCTCGATAGCGCGGGGCCCCAGCGGCAGGTGCAAGTATGCAGCTCAGGATCTTCGACGGACTGCTCTTTTATTCAGGTACCGAGCGGAGGAAACGAGCAGTTGATTCTTAACTCTGAGGCGCGCATTCCGGTGCCCATCAAGCAGGGTTTGGGACTAGTTGTTTTCTACGACGGCGGGAACGTTTTTCCCACGGTCGGCTTTCATGACTTTACGTCACTGTATACCAATAACGTGGGGCTGGGCCTGCGCTATGCAACACCGGTGGGCCCGGTGCGTATCGATCTCGGACACAACCTTAACCCTGTCCCGGGAGTTAAATCGACCCAGTACTTTGTGAGCATTGGCCAGGCATTTTGATGGAGGTTCCGACTTGAATACGGCATTGTCTGTTCACAAGCGGTTGTGGAAGGTAGGAGCAGGGGTCTTCGGTGGCGTGGCGGCGCTCCTATTGGTGGCGGTCATTGCCGTCACGGTGGCGCTGCATAGCGCTCGCTTTCACAATTATGTTCTCCGTACGGTTCAGCAGAAAGCCAGTGAGAGCATCGGCACCAAGGTCCAGTTAGAAAATTTCGCACTTCATCTTTCGAACCTCAGCCTGGATCTTTACGGCTTGACGGTGCACGGAGCCGCCCCCTATCCGGATCCGCCGCTGCTCCAGGTGGCGCACGCCGAAGTGGGGGTTCGTATCGTCTCGGTGCTTCATAAGAAGTGGTATCTGGACAGCTTCGTTGTCGACAAGCCGGTAGTGAAGGTGTTTACCGATGCCCATGGCGTGACGAACATCCCGGTCATCAAGAGCAGCGGCTCAAGCAGCAGCAACACCAGCATGTTCGATTTGGGCATTCGTCATGCGGTACTTGATGAAGGGGCGGTCTACTATAACAATCGCCAGAGCGTGCTCTCTGCGGACTTGCATAACGTCGATTTCCGCGCCGGATTCAACAGCCTGCTGCAGAAGTATTCAGGGAAACTCAGTTACTCGGATGGCCATCTCCAGGCAAGTGGATTCAAGACCATTCCCCACAACCTGGATGCAGAGTTCGATGCGACGCCCACGACCTTCCACTTAACCAACGCAAAGTTGACCAGTGATACGTCGCAGCTGGTATTGACGGCGACAGTGCAGGACTATAGCCACCCCCAGGTACAGGCGCAGTATGTGGCCATGTTGGACGGCAGTCAGTTTCGCAGAATTCTGCAGAACCCGTCGGTGCCGGTGGGGACGATTCGTGCGAGTGGTTCGGTCAACTATCGGCAGACCGCCAATCGCTCCTTTCTCGACACCATTTTGGTCAGCGGAGATCTAAGCAGTGCGCAGCTTGAAGTACAAACGCCGACGCTACACTCGCAGATCAGAAACATTGCTGCACACTACTCGATCGAGAATGGCGATGCCACGCTCAAGGATTTCCGCGCCAGCCTTCTGGGCGGTGAGCTTACCAGCACTGGCAAAATGAGCAACATTGATGGTAATACGCGCTCCAAGTTCAATGCCGAGGTGCGTGATATCCAGCTCGCAGAAATGAACGGCTCCCTGAAATCTTCAGCGTTGCCCAAAGGGGTTTCCTTAGAGGGCGTGCTGAATGCCCAAGCAACCGCCGCCTGGGGGAAGACGTTCGACGATGTGGTGGGGCACGCGGACGCCGCGGTGCAAGGCAAGGTATCCGGCAATGCGCAGGTTGTCCCGGTGGAGAGCGCAATTCATGGCACGTATACGGGCGGCAACCAGGAACTCGCTCTGAAGCAGAGCTTTCTGCGAACGTCGCAAAGCACCTTGACCATGAATGGCGTGGTGAGCCAGCGGTCGAGCCTGGATGTGAAATTTCAATCCAACAACTTGGGTGAGCTGGAAACAGTCGCGGACTTGTTTCGCACTCCTGCTCCGGGGCGGCCGATTCAGCCGCTCGGGCTCGCCGGGACAGCGCTGTTTCAAGGGACGGTTCGGGGGACAACCAGCGCGCCCCACTTGACGGGGCAGTTGACCGCATCTGATTTCAAGTTCAACGGAACGGCATGGCGAGTGCTAAGAACCAACGTCGATGTGAGCCCTTCCAAGGCTAGCCTGGAGCATGCAGACCTGGAGCCGTCCGCTCACGGAAAAATCACCTTCGATGCGAGCGCCGGCCTGCACAAGTGGTCCTTCAGCGAAACAAGCCCGTTGCAAGTGGATCTCGATGCCACGCAATTAGACGTTCAGGATCTGGTGAAGCTTTCCGGGCAACAGGTGCCGGTTACGGGAACTCTGAGCGCGAACCTGAAAGTGCATGGCACTGAGCTGAGCCCCGTCGGACAAGGGAACGTCTCGGTGACTCACATGACTGCTTACGAGCAGCCGGTCACCTCTGCGACTTTAACCTTTACCGGTACGGGAGACGAAGTGCACGGCGATCTTGGCGTCCAGCTCCCAGCAGGCGACGTGCAGAGCAAGGTGAGCCTTCACCCGCGGCAGAAGAGTTACAACGCGCAGCTGACGGCCTCGGGCATTCGTCTCGAACAACTGCAGGCGCTCAAAGCGCAGAAGATCGACGCCAGGGGAGTGGTGGGCGTGAGCGCGCAGGGAGCGGGAACGTTCGACAATCCGCAACTCGATGCGACGCTGCAGATACCGCAAATTGATATTCAAAACCAGAAAATCGCCGACGTAAATTTGCAGATGAATGTAGTCAACCACCTGGCAACGGCCAACCTGACTTCCTCCGCGGTGGGTACTGCCATCCGGGCTAACGCGAAGGTGCAATTAACCGGCGACTACGCCGCGGACGCCACGCTCGATACCCAGGCGATCCCTCTGCAGCCCATCTTTGCTATCTATGCTCCCGAGCAGGCGGCGGATTTGAGTGGACAAACCGAGATACACGCTACGGTCAACGGGCCACTCAAGAATACAAAGCTGTTGGAGGCGCACGTTACGGTTCCGACGCTGAAGCTGGCTTACGGCAACACCATCCAGTTGGCAGAGACTGCGCCCATCCGCGTGGATTACAAAGACACGGTGGTTATGCTGCAGCGGTCGGGGCTTAAGGGCACGGATACAGATCTGCAGTTTCAGGGATCGATGTCCACTACCAATGGCGCGCCTATGTCGCTGTTGCTTTTGGGCACGGTGGACCTGCACCTGGCCCAGGCGTTCGAACCCGATATCCGAAGTTCGGGGCAGTTGAAGTTCAATATCAATTCGAGCGGTGCGACCAACAGCCCCGACTTGGGCGGCCAGGTAGAAATCGTAGACGCCAACTTTGCCAGTGGCGATTTGCCAGTCGGCTTGCAACACGGGAATGGTGTGTTGACGCTGACCAAGGACCGGCTCAATATCACGAAATTCGAGGGCACGGTCGGGGGCGGGACGCTGACCGCTCAGGGCGGGGTTGCTTATCGGCCCGGAGTCCAGTTTGATCTTGGGTTAGCGGCCAAGGGGGTGCGTGTGCTCTATCCCGAGGGTGTGCGCGAAAGCGTGAACGCTAATCTGCGGCTGGCGGGGACGACGGACAACGCGGTGTTGGGAGGGCAGGTGAATCTGGCCGACCTTTCGTTTACTCCCGCCTTCGATCTGAACAGCTTCATTGACCAGTTCTCGGGCGGTGTTTCTGCTCCGCCAACGCCAGGGTTGGCGCAGAATATCCAGTTGAACCTGGGCGTGAGTTCGGAAAACAATATCAACCTGGTGAGCCGCACGCTCAGCATCAACGGCTCGGCGAATCTGCGGGTGCGGGGCACGGCCGCAGAGCCGGTGATCCTGGGCCGGGTAAACCTCAGTGGCGGTGACATTATTCTCAATGGCGATCGATTTGTCCTCAACGGGGGGACTATCGAATTTGTCAATCCTTCGGAGACGCAGCCGGTGGTGAATCTCGCCCTGAATACCACCATCCAGCAATACAACATCTCCATGCGGTTCAAAGGGCCCGTCGATCAGCTGCTCACCGACTACTCCTCTGACCCATCCTTACCTGCAGCCGACATCATCAACCTTCTGGCATTTGGCACCACCGCGCATGCAAGTGAGAACGCTTCCTCCACTCCGGCAAATCAAGCGGCGGAGTCGCTGGTAGCGTCCCAGGTGAGCAGCCAGGTGACCAGCAGGGTTTCGAAGGTTGCAGGGATCTCGCAGTTATCCATCAATCCGGTACTTGCGGGTGGCACCAGCCAGGGGCCTCCCGGCGCGAACGTTACCATCCAGCAACGGGTTACGGGGAATCTGTTCGTGACTTTCTCGAGTAATGTGGCGTCGACCCAAAACCAGACGATCCAGGGGCAATATCAAATCTCGCCGCGGGTGGGGGTCAGCGCGACGCGGGATCAGAATGGTGGCTTCGGGTTCGATACGCTAATCAAGAAGACCTGGTAGCCGTTCTTGCTGCACCAGGGATGCGTAGCATTGAGGATCTGCCAAAGACAAGAACAAGAAAGAGCAATGCAGCGCACAGTGCTTTGGATTCCAGCATAGTGACCCGGAGACGCGAAAGCACAGGCAGCATCCATAAAACATAATTACTCAACCGGCAACCAATGCAAACGGAAGCCGTTCTCCTACCTCGTCCCAAACCTTGATCGTACAAACAAAGTGTCATCCCGCCTGCCCCGCTATGCCCCGGCCTGCCGCGGGGCTTGCCGTGGGACCGTAGCGGAGGGACCTGCTGTTTCTTTCTCGAGTTGACACCCACTCATATTTATGGCGCGCTTCCGTTGCATTGGTTAGTGGTGTAGTGAAACTGCAGATCCTTCCGCTACGGTCCCACGGCAAGCCCCGCGGCAGGCCGGGGCATAGCGGGGCAGGCGGGACGACACTTTGTTTTGGGGTGAGGATGGAGGCCCGTTAGCTTGAGAGCGCTTTGAAACGCCGTCACCGTGGTATGGTTATGCCACTTCTGCGGGTAGACTTCCAGCCGTTGTAACTGTGGTCGCAGCTAGAGCGCGTTGCGGTTCAGGGCGTGAGGACTCCCGTGATTTTGTGCCCTCAGAGGAGCTTCGCATGTCTGGATGGAATTTCTCGCTTCGTAGGTCGCTCGCGCTTGGTTGCTCCGCCGTTCTGGCGTCTTTCGTGCTTTGCGGTTTTGGTCAAACGTCTCCGCCGTTGCTTCTGCGCAATCCCTCGCTCAGCGGCGATAAGATCGCGTTTCTCTATGCAAATGATGTGTGGACGGTTTCGCGCCAGGGCGGTGAAGCCAGGCGGCTCACCTCAGTCAATGCGGTGATGGAAGGCCCGTATTTTTCTCCCGACGGAACGCGGATCACCTACTCGACCCTCGAGCACGGACTCACCGACGTATACGTCGTGAGCTCAGAAGGCGGGGTGCCACAGCGGCTCACCTGGGAGCCGACCGGTAACTTTGCCGTGGGCTGGAGTGCGGACGGGAAAGACGTTCTCTTTGGCTCAGGGCACGCGAGCTACTCGGATTTCCCCCGGCTGTTTCGCACCCATGCAGATGGCACCGGATCGCCGACCATTCTGCCCCTACCGAGCGCAACCACGGGTACCTTCTCAGCGGACGGCAATACGCTGGCCTACGTGCCTGTGGCGCAATGGGAAAGCGGCTGGAAGCACTACCGGGGCGGGCAGACCACGCCGGTGTGGCTGGTGAATATGAAGACGCTCGACCTGGAGAAGATCCCGCGGGATAACTCGAACGATCGAAACCCAGTGTGGGAGGGCAAGGTGGTGTACTTCCTCTCCGACCGCAATGGCCCCGTCTCGCTGTTCAGTTATGACTTAGACAGCAAGCGCGTGGAGCAGGTGGTGGAAAATCACGGTTACGATTTAAAGACGGTGAGCGCGGGCCCGGGGGCGCTGGTCTACGAGCAGTTTGGCTCGCTGCATCTCTATGATCTGGCCACGCATCAGGAGCATGCGGTGCCGGTCACGATCCATGGCGATCTGCCCGCGCTGACTCCGAAGCTAACCGAGATTCCCGCGAAAGAGGTACAGAATGTGGCGCTTTCGCCGACCGGAGTGCGCGTGGTTGCGGAAGCACATGGCGAGATCTTTACCCTGCCGGGGGAGAAGGGCGATGTCCGCAACCTGACCAAGACGCCGGGCACCGCTGAACGCGACCCATCCTGGTCACCGGATGGCAAGTCCATCGCCTATTTCAGCGACGCTTCGGGCGAGTATCAACTTTATATTCGCGACCAGGACGGCCTGCAGCCACCCAAGGTGATCGACCTGGGGCCCGATCCCTCGTTCTTTTATGGTCCTCACTGGTCGCCTGATTCCAAGCACATCGCCTTCAGTGACAAGCACCTGAGGCTCTGGTATGTGGACGCAGCCGGGGGTAAGCCGGTTAAAGTGGACACCGGCTTGCGGGGCAGCTTCGGCCCTTCCACAGAGCTCTCCTGGTCGCCCGACTCGCAGTGGATCGCCTACACCCGCGACCTGGAAAATCAACTGCATGCAGTCTTCTTCTATTCATTGGCCACGCACACTTCAACGCAGATCACGGACGGCATGAGCAATGCTGCGCACCTGGTCTTTGATCCTAGCGGCAAGTATCTCTACTTCACGGTTTCGACGAACAACGGGCCGTCGGACGCCGGCATCGACCTTTCCTCGCTAGACCGTGCCACCACCAGCAATGCGTACGTGATCGTGTTGGCGCGTGACGGCGCCTCGCCGGTGCCGCCGGAAAGCGACGACGAGAACAAGAAGAAGGATGAAGACAAGAAGGACGCAGACAAAAAAGACGACAAGACGGATGCCAGTAAGGATAAAGCTGCGGCCAAGGGAGACGAGAAAAAGGACGATAGCAAGAAGAAGGAAGAAGAGAAGCCGAAGCCAACGGTTATCGATCTCCCCGGAATCGGCAATCGGATTCTGTCTTTGCCCATTCCTTCGCGCAACTATACCGGTCTGTCGGTGGGTAAGACAGGCGTGCTTTTCCTGGCGGAGGGCGATCCAGTGGGACGCGCCTCATCTGGGGACGGCCCGCCGATACGATCGCTGTGGCGCTTTACCACTGAAAAGCGCCAGACGGAAGAGATCCTCAGCGGGCTGAACGACTATGAGGTTTCTTTCAACGGTGAAAAACTCTTTTACAGCCGCGGTGACAATTGGTTTCTCGCTCCGATTGCGGATCTCAAACCTGGTTCCCCCGAGGCCCCGCAAGGCAAACCGGTGAATAACGGCGGCATGTTTGCGATGGTCGACCCGAGGACCGAGTGGAAGCAGATGTATCGCGAGACGTGGCACATTGAACGTGACTTTTTCTATGACCCGCACCTGCACGGGCTGGACCTGGCCAAGGTGGAAGCGAAGTACGCACCATACCTGGACGGGCTGGCCTCGCGAGAGGAATTCACTTACCTTTCCAACGAGATGCTGGGAGAAATTCAAGTTGGCCACATGTTCGTACGCGGGCCGGAGCCGCCAAAGAATGGGCCAAAACCGGGCTTGCTCGGTGCGGACTACATGGTTGAAAACAACCGGTACAAATTCGCCAAGATCTACAACGGCCAGAACTGGACCCCCTCGCTGACTGCGCCTCTCACTCTGCCGGGCATCCACATTGTCGAAGGCGAGTATCTGCTCGCCGTCAACGGCCGCGAGCTACACGCGACAGACAACCTTGACAGCTTCTTCGACGGCACAGCGGGAAAGCAGACGGTAGTGCGGGTTGGTAGCAAGCCCGATGGCAGCGACGGGCGCGACGTCACGGTGGTGCCGGTGGACTCAGAGAAAGGCCTGCGCAACATCGACTGGATCGAGGCGAACCGGCGCAAGGTGGATCAGCTCTCCGGGGGCAAGATCGCGTACATCTACATGCCGAACACTGCCGGGGCAGGGTACTCGAACTTCAATCGCTATTTCTTTGCCCAGCTCGATAAGCAGGCTGTGCTGCTCGATGAGCGTTACAACGAGGGAGGTTTGATCGCCGACTACATTGTGAATGTGCTGGGCCAGAAGATACTGAGCGGCGCGATTGAACGCGACGGCGAGCCGGTTCATGATCCGGAGGGTGCGATTTTCGGGCCCAAGGCGATGATCATCAATCAATCGGCCGGCTCGGGCGGTGACGCGATGCCCTGGTATTTCCGTAAGGCGAACCTGGGCACGCTGGTGGGCGTGCGCACCTGGGGAGGGCTGGTGGGCATCGGCGGCTATCCGGTGTTGATGGATGGCGGCGGGGTCACCGCGCCTCGTTATGCGATCTATGGTTTGAAGGGGGAATGGGAAGTGGAAGGCCACGGAATCGCGCCCGATGTGGAGGTGGAAGAGCTTCCTAAGGATGTGGCGGCTGGTCACGACCTGCAATTGGAGCGCGCGGTTTCGATTTTGATGGAGCAGCTTAAGGAGCATCCGGTGCCTACGCCGGCGATACCGCCTTATCCCAACTACCACCAGCATGATGAGCTTGGAGGACGGTGAGGGAGAGCGGGGTGGCGTTTTCTGTTCCGGCCTGGCATTACGCTCCGAGGAGTTCGTCATCGCCGCCACCTGACCCGCGCGCCGCGGGCGCTGTGCGGGCTACGCGCGGAATCAAGCCGTCCGGTCCGGCTCGCTTGGCTGGTCTGGCTCCATCGGCTCGGTCGCCAATTTATCCAGCAGGTCTGCCGCAATCGCAAGAATCTCTCGCTCCGCCTTGGTCATCTTGGCCGCCATAACTTCCATGAGCCATTGGTTCTGGCGGTACGCATCGATAATCAGCAGATCCTTCCCCGCCTGTGTAATCTCGATCAGGATCTGCCGCCGGTCCTCCTCGGCTGGCGTTCGGCGGATCAGCCCTCGCTCGTCCAGTTCGGCGATGATCCGCGTCAGCGACTGCGGCTGGAGCCGTTCCAGCCGGGCCAGATCGCTGGCGGTCATCGATGTACCCGTGCGGAACAGCCACCCCAGAATCGCCAGCTTTGAGCCGCTGATGCCGTGATCGGAGCGCAATCCCCGCAGGCGGCGTGCCAGGTGAGTGACGCTGCGGCGCACCTTCGTCGCCGCATTCACATCCTCCTGGTTCGGCGTCTGCTTCTCGTTCATAGAAATCGGTCTTGCGGAACTCCTGCCGAGCGCGTCACTCGTACCGCTGGAAATCCGGCCACGCTTGCTGCAGGTTGCGACGCAGGCCGCGGCATACCAGGATCGGCCGATCCCGCTCGTAGGGCATCGCCAGCGGCACGCCGAACGTTCCTGCCATCTGTAGATCATTGCATGCCGAACGCCAGCGGTTCGGGTGGCCGTTCACGACAATCATCACACTGCCATCCGCGCCGCGCGGTCCCCACAGGTAGTACTGATTGCCTCCGCCGATCACCTGCGGCAGCCCATCCGCGCGACCAAAGAAGTCGATGGCCGAAGCCTCGCCGTAGCTCGAGGCAAAGATCGCGACTTTTTGCCTGTCCTGTTCCGGCAGTGCATCGTAGACCGCCGCCACTTGTTTCTCCAGCTCCTCCCATCCCATCTCGTCGGAGAACATCTGCGTCAGTGGAGCGCCAATCCCCGCGATCTCGTCGGGCCGCGGCCGCAGATGCGAGTGATTCAGCAAAAACGCCAGCCTTTGCGGACGCATCACCGGCAGCACCACTGGAAGTGTGATCGCAAACTGCGCCGTCGCCAGCGTCAGCCACACCGCGACGGGCCAGCGTGGAATCCGCAGCGACAGCACACCCGCTCCCACGGCGAACATGACCGGATACACACCGAAAAGGTAGTAGTCCTTACCGTGGGTTGCAATATCGATAATGGTCGCCACCACAAACGCAACCGCCAAAAAGCGCGCCGGCTTGAGCTCTTCGATCACGAACGGCGCAATCACGCCGGCGATCCACAAGGGCGCCAGCACCAGATTATTAGCAAAGATCTGCCCGCGCTCGAACACCAGCGGCCCGCCGGTCAGGTCAAATCCGATCGCGCGGTGATGCGCGATCAGCGCCAGGAACGGCCAGTGATGCGCCACCTGCCACACCAGGCTGGGCGCCGCAATCAAGGCGGCGAGCGCCGTCCCTAGCCAGAGCTTCTTCGTCAGCAGCACATCCCGGTGGAAGAGTAGCAGCCCAAGAAACAGGCCGGCGAGCCACATCACGATCCCGTACTTGGCCTCCATCGCGAGTCCCGCCACCGCCCCGGCCCACAGCAGGCTGTTCGCGTCGTGCCGCACAATGTACCGCGCAATGAAGTACGCGCACCCCGTCCATGCCAGCGGCTCGAATGTGGTAGTGGTCAGCGTTGCCGTCATCGCCGCCAACGCCGGGCTCAACGCCGCCGCCACTGCTGCCGTCACCACGACGGCCGTCCTCCGGCTGAATAAGCTCGCGAATGCCGCAGTCACCGGAACCAGCACCGCCGCCGCCAGCACCGCAGGCAGGCGTAGCAGCCAGAGGTTGTGCCCGAAGGCCTGCGTCGTCGCCGCCAGCAGCGGGATCAGTGGCGGCTGGTCCACATACCCAAATGCCGGATGCCGCCCGCAATCGATGAAGTACAGCTCGTTCCGGAAATAGCCGTAACGGCTCGCCACGGCAAGATGCAGCAGCGCCGTCACGGCTGCAATGCCCCACACCCACCACGCCTGCTGCCTGGAAAAACCCTCTGTTTGCGTCGGAGTACCGGTTGAACGGTGCATGAATACCTCCGCCGAAAATAATAAGTAATAGCTTAGTAAAGATTCAAGGAAAAATCCTTAAAGTTCAATACATATTCACGGTGCCAGCGGCACAATATATGCTTTAGCTTATTGTAATAAGAGGGGCGATCTGCCCTTTCGATTCTCGCAGGCAGGTGCTTCCCATGCGTATTGTCATGCTCTCCGGTCCCATCGGCGCCGGCAAAACCACGGTCGCCCGGGAGTTGCTCTCCCTTGCGGCTGCTCCCACCTGTTACCTCGAGGGCGACACCTTCTGGTCGCTCTTTGTCAAGCCCGAGGCAAAACAGCGCCACGAGCGTTTCCGGCTTATCATGCGCTCCATGACCGCTGCCGCCGTGCCTCTCGCCCGCGGCGGATATGAGGTCCTGCTCGACTTCGCCTTTCCGCTCGACTTCCTCGACACTGCCCGCAAAATCCTCAAGGAGATTCCTCTGGATCTCGTCATCCTCCGGCCCAGCCTGCCCGTCTGTGTGCAGCGCGCCGCCGAACGCGCCGTGGGCCGCATTCCCGACTACTCCCGCTACCGCGACTTCTACGCGATGTTCGAGGGCCGGCCGCAAAACGAAATTAGCGACGACGGGCTCGATGCCCGCTTGGCTGCCTTGCGCATCCGCCAAGGACTCGACACCGGTCTCTTTCGCGTGCCGTAGTCGCGCGTTTGTGTCAGAGCCCCCCGTTTTTCGGCCCTCCCCGATAGATGTAAGAGGAAAGCAGCCAAGCCCACGGATTTGCGATTCCTATTGATAAAGCCGGCTTGTGTCCAGGTTTCCAAAACCGAATTGGATTGGCTCGTTGGCATGTCCCATGCGCGTTTTTCAGGACCTATGTGGTCTAGTCGCTCGAATCATTCTCGATGAGCGTGCCGGCGTGATGGCCCGAGATGCGCGATTGTTATCTATACACGAGACAGCCCCGCTCCTCCAGCGTATCCAGCCATCCAGGCGCTTGCAGTGTTTCTACCCACCGCAGATCGAGCTTTTCAAGCCTCCTTAGGTTCAGGATGGATTCGGGAAGCGTTTCGATTGGGTTTCCCCGTAGATCGATTTGGCGCAATTCTGAAAGTTCCGCGATGACCGATGGCAAAGTTCTAAGATTGTTGTTCCTGAGATGAAGTTCCCTCAGTCGCGATAGCTTGGTAATTGAGTCTGGCAGATCCATGAGTTGGTTATCAGTTGCTCGCAACTCAACCAGGTTGAGCATCTGACACACCGGATCCGGGAAGATTGTGAATTGGTTCTCACTGATGTTTAGGTACCTCAGTCTGTGTAGACGTCCTATGGATGGCGGCAGCCTCTCAAGTTGATTGTCGTGCAGGTACAGGAAATCTCGAAGGTCCACAAGATTTCCAATCTCATCTGGCAGTTCGGTCAGCTGATTATGGCCCAAATCCAGCGTTCTGAGATGTTGCAGTTCGCCGACCTCCCGGGGAATTGCCTTCAGAGCATTGTCCGCCAGAATTAGGACGTTAATCGCGCTATCGCTCCAAGTCTCGTCTGGAACAATGTCAAGATTCTTTTTCCAAAGGTTCAGAATTTTGCCGTTCGGCATGTCTGCAAGTCTACTCACTCATCAATGAAACGATGATATGGAGATAATGCGCTGACGCAAAACCGCGAGCCCAGTCGAAGACTGGTTGCACCGTCCTCCGTCGGCAGGTCTAACTACATCCGATTTAGAAAACTGACTGGAAAACAGTAATGTGATCCGGATCGGGCAGCGCAGTCGCTGTGAGCCATGACTCTCTCGCCACCGTGGATGTGCAAGGCCCCAGCGTACAGATCCTGATTTGCCGAATTGTGCTCTCGGTTCGCAGCCTGTCCAGTGTGTCCATCAGGATCGATCCGATAAAAGGCGAATACAGGTAGAACACTGTCCCCACGGACAAATCTGCTGTCCTTGCGTCTCCGTGAATGAAACGCACGCGGCTTTGGTGGAGACGTTGCGCGCACTCCTGGGCGCTCGCAATATACGCGCCGTCTACCTCAATGCCAAGGCTTTGAACTCCAGCCAGCATGGATACAAGTAGTGGCACATGCCCCAATCCGGATCCGACATCGACAAAAACGTCGGCTTCAGAGAGAGCGCTAGCCCCAATCAGATGGAGGATATGGCGGACGGGTGTGGGCTGATAGAAGACCATCTCGTGTGCAGGGCAGAGATTCACTTCGCTCGGTTCGCGGAGCTGGAGAATACCGCTAAGCACCTCGTCCCGGTAGTCGTAGGCCGGGCCCGGAGCTGGGGTTTCTTTGTCCTCCCGGCTCGCCGGACCCTGAATCCACCGAAGCAATGCATAACGTTGAGCGCCATGCACGATCTCAGAGCGGATGGACTGGTAAAGTTTCGCATTGATGGCTTCGAACCGCGTACGGATTGTCTTTACCCGGTGATAAATCCGGTCATTCCTGTCGTTCCTGAGCGGCTCTGAATCGAAGTCTCCAAATCCAGCATCGAGGGCGTCCAGCACTTCCAGGCGATCTCGCAATTGCTCCAGTTCAATCAGGGACGAATCGGCTTCCAGCCCGGAAAGGACGTCGTGCCAATCCCTGATCAACACTCGAAATCATCCCCGGGCGAGTGGAAGGCTGCTTCGGTTGTCATATCAACCACGATATGCCCGGACTGGTTGTCATGTCAACCAGTCATTGATATGCTGTCACTGGCTATGTCCACCAGTGGTCCTCCGAAACCTGCCCCAGTCATTTGCGCGGCCCTCTCCCTATTGGAACCGCGCTCGACCGCGCATGCCAGGTGGCGTCAGCACTGGAAGCGGCTCACGACAAAGGAACCATTCACCGAGATTTGAAACCAGCCAATGTGAAGGTCACGCCCCAAGGCACGGTGAAAGTGCTGGACTTCGGTTTGACAAAAGCGGTCTGGTGGCCGGAGGGGAACCGGGACCTCTCACAGTTCGCGGCCGTGAAGAGCGTGGAGTCCGTCGCAGGGCAGATTGTCGGTACGCCTGGGTACATGAGTCCGGAGCAGGCGCGCGGAAGAGAAGTGGACAAGCGGACTGACATCTGGGCCTTCGGATGTCTGTTATACGAATTGCTAACCGGAAAGCGTGCCTTTCCGGCCGAGACTCTACAGGACACGATTGCGTCCGTGCTGGAACGCGAGCCGAACTGGACATCCATGATAGGTAAAGAAGAATCCGCTAAACTGATGCCATGTCTGACGACCTTTTGGGCGGTGCGCGTCGACAAGCCGAGCAGGCGGAGCCGTCAGTGCGCGCTGCCGCGCTCTTGCGCATCGCACGCGTCGAATCCGCGGGGGAGATGTCCCATGCACGGCAGACGCTGCTGCAGGCCATGAATCAGGTTCGGAACCTCCCTAGCCCTAACCGGGAGTATCTCCTCGAAGAGGCGCGTTGGGTCGCGGCCGCAGTGGCGCCCGACCTCTTAGCGGAAATCCCGATTTCCCGGTCGAACCCGCACGAGCAATTTGTGGCAGGGAAGATCGTCCACACCATGATTCAACACGGCCACATCGCGGCCGCGTTCGACTACCTGCTCAACCATGACGACCCGGCGTCCTTTCCGTTCGGTTACATAGCCAACGTGCTTCACCATTTTGATCCGAGTAACCCCGCAAGCGCTGCTCGTCGTGTGACGCTTCTCCGCCGGGGGATAGAGGTATGGCGCGCGAGTCCCAATACCCGCCACAACCACCAACGCGACCATTTCCTCGGTACCTTCGGACACTTTTGGAAGGAGCTTGCCCCTGACGAGGCCCTCTCCGTCGTTCATGAGGTAGTGGATCAATCGGTTGCAGAGCCTGACACAGGAGGCTCCGCCGGTTACATGGATGAGGTCCGCTTCACCTCACCGCGCCAGCATCATCTCTTCGAAGTCTTCCATATCCTGCGGCGCCTTGAACCCGGGCTCGCCCAGTCACTGCTCGAGACGAACGAGCAACTGGCCACTGCTGCCCGCCGCTATCCCAATGGCCTTGAGACCATGAATGAAGAGCTGGCCGCAGAAGCGGAACGGCGAAAGGCTGCGGGCGCAACTTGCGGAGGTGGTGGCTATATCTTGACAGGCGATCGCAAAGACTTCGACCGCCAGCGCGCCCTCATCGACGCTACCCGCCAGGGGAACTTCGGTCCCTCCGTCGAGGACGCACTCGACAAGTACCGCGAGGACACATCACCGGACACGCGCAACTACGCGCCCAAGGAGTCCTGGCCGTCCACTGGCCGATTTCGCACCATTCTCTACCAGGCGGGAAAGCGCCTTGGCGCACCGGCAGCCGAGCTCCTGGAGCAGATCCCAGACCAAGACCTTCGTCTCTTTGCCGCGATCGAGCTTGCCGCCGCTTTGTCTGGTGTGCCTGAATCTACCATCACGCACCGCCGCCAGCCCAACTCCCCTGAAGCCCTGCGCCGATTAATCACAGGTTCTCGATCATCCATGAGGTTGCAACACGACGCGACCGATGGCGCAACGATGCGCAGCCCCGACGGCCGTCTGATTCGTTGTCCCAAATGCCTTTTCCGGCCTCCCGTCGACCTTCGCTGGGGTTGCAAATGTAGCCACCATTGGAACACGTTCTGGACCTCAGGACGTTGCCCGGCGTGCCACTTCCAGTGGGAAGAGACGCAATGCCCCCGCTGTGGGGAGATGTCGCAACACTGGGCCTGGTACCTGATGGACTCAACGCCTTCCGATAGAGATGGATCATAGTAACGCCGCTGCGCAGGCGTTCGATGTTGTCGCTACACTCGCACACGAAGCCCGGTGACATGCGGGCCGTTTCCTAAAGAGAGTTGCGGTCCTTGAAAATCGCCTGAAGTGACTCCACCCGGTCAGATACCTCCTTTATCCCAGTTCCCATACGGACCTGCGCGGGAGCCACCGTAATGCCGCCATGCCACTGAGAGGGCAGGTAGTATGAATCATTCCTAACCAGATTTCCCAGACCTTCTGACACCTATACCTGTCGTAGGTACACATCGGCTACGGCCCGTCTGTCACCCGATTTGCTGGCAGGATGGGCGGAAAAAATAAAAGAATCCGACTTTAGTCGGATGCAGAGGTGAATGATCGAAGAGTAGAGTTCGCGTGCTTCTTTCAACAGCCCTTGTGATGTTCCCAGGAGCATCGAGCGATCTCGGGCAGAGGCGGAAAGGAATCCCATGCGAAACCCGGAAGGTGCGGCCTGTGCTCGTCGCAGGCACTTAGAAATCCTTGTGCCACATCGTACCAATAGGCTCACCGTACGGTGGTTCTGCGTTGTCCTATGCCTACTTGGCATGATCTCCGTGACGCTCGTTAAGGCCCAAATCGTTCAACCTCCGGAGCCGGTCGACCCAAGTCCTATCAATGGCGAGATGTATTACCTCCTCAATCAACTGTCCGGACTGCAAATAGACTTGAATAACAACTCGGCCACACCCGGCGACAAGATCCTTGTCAACGGGAGAAGCTTCACAAATCTTAGCCAGCGATGGGCCTTTACCAAGGCTCTCAGCGGTAACTGGAAGATCAGTAATATTCTCAACGGCCTATGTGTGGACAGCGTGGTCTCGCAGGGCATCACATACACCGTCCAGAACCCGTGCGGCATCAATGTCGCGACGCAGGAGTGGTCATTCACCTACGTGAAGAACGGCTTCAACGTGGTTACGAATGTTGGTACGAAACTTGTTCTGGACGTGTCGAACACGAGCCTTGCTTCGGGAGCACAACTGATTGAGTCGTCACTCTCGGGTCCACCAACGCAAAGCCAGTTGTGGCTGTTCCGCCCCACGTTTTTCCGAGGGAACGACTCGAGCCTTCAGGAAAAAGCGGAATTTGACCGCGTTGCAGCGGACAATGCCTCCTCATACCCCTGGTGGCACGACGCCTATCTCCCCGGTCAGGACATTTTCCAAATCTTCAAGAACAACGGGATGAACATGATTCGCGTTCGCCCAGCCTCCATCAATACCACAGTTACATACGGAGGCGTAAGCTTCCCGATTACGACCGGCCCGTATAACCACTACACACTGGCGTCTCCGCCAGCCACCCAGATTATTCCCGCGACGGCTACCGGGAACCCTGGAAGCGCCGGGGACTACGCGGAGACAGACTGGTCGGGCATCGACCTGGCAGTTCGAGCGAAGAAGCTTGGCCTGTCGGTCAATGTGACTCTGTTCTACGATGGCTGGAACACATCCGATACGCCAGGGAACTGGGCAGGTAAGACTCTCGCGCAGTTGTCGGGGGTCCCCTCCGTTGCTGACTGCACCGTTGCGGGAAATTGCCTGATGTACAACTACGTTAAGGACGAGATGGAACTCTATCGGGCGATGGGCGCGTGGCCTGATGTGGTTGCGCTCGGAAATGAAGTCACCAGCGGTATGTTCAATTCGGCGGGAAGCGCAGGCCTCAGCGGCACAAACTGCAACACGAATAACAATGGAGGTGGAACCTGTTTCATCGCCATACAAAAGGCGGCCATGCAGGCGATCCTCGACGCAGCATCCGACACATCAAACCCTGCCCTCCTTGGTCCACCGCTGCCGCCGCCGATCCGCTGCATTCACATCACGGGGGATCGTGACCTCGACACGTACTACGCCGGCGCGACAACAAATGGCATCCCTCTCGATGCCGTCTGCGAGAGCTACTATCCGGGCTGGCACGGAGCCACGACACAAGCACAGTACAATTGGCACCACTCAAGTGGCCAGCTAATTGCGGAGCCTAACTTCGGCAAGGAAGCCACTCAGCTTGGTTTGCCAATCTTCAATATCGAGGATGGCGTCTCATACGCATTGGCGTCCGAGTACAGTACCGCGAGTCCTCAGGACGTGTGGTACGGGATCAATCCACCGGGACCTTCTGCAGCGCTCGCCCGTCAAGCGATGATCGATCTCAACAAGGTGCAGAAGAGCGTGCCCAACAATCTGCACATGGGCATGGAGTGGTGGGCCGGGGAAGGGTCATCCATTGCCGGTTCCGCCCTCGGCCCATTGAATAGTTATTGGGGTACGGGTGGCGTTGATTTGTTCGATAACATGACCACTGCCGGAGACCCTCGTGACAATGTGGCAATGCCCGTAATGCTCGCAATGGGTGGAAAATTGGACCCCACCCTGACCTACACATTTGTGAATGCCGCCAACGGGCGCATTCTGGAGACGACGGACGCATCTACAGCAGCCGGCGCCGCGCTGAGTACTGGTCTGAAGACGGGGGTTGCCGGGCTACACCAACAGTGGCAGATTCTTTCTCAGGATGGCAACGCCGAACAAAACAGTGCCATCTATCCCGCGCCGATGGATCACCGCGGCGACGGTTACTTCCAGATCATCAACATGAACCAGAGCAACGGGCTGAACGTTCTGGATTCGCAGAATGGTGGGTCAGGTAACGCCGTGGTGCAGAATCCGGAGAGCTATGGCACCAACGCCATCACCGGGAACCCGAACCAGGAGTGGGACATCCAGTCGGCTGGAAACTGCGGCGACACACCGTCAAACTGCACCACTCCACCGCTGACAGCAACAGGAAACTATTACACGATTATCAATAAAGCCACTGGGCTGCTGCTGACCGCGAACGGAACGGACGACACCGCATCGATCGAGTTGCAGCCCCCGGCCACAGCCTCCAACGGCGATTTCACCGTTCCGGCCAACAAAGGTCAGCTGTGGCAGATCGTCCCTGTCCACATCACCGGACGTGCGCTTTATCCGTTCAATGGCTTCCAGTCGCCAGTGGTGAATCCGCCCACGGTGAACTCAGAAAATGCCGGCCAGGCAATTCCCATCAATTTCAGCCTGGGCGGCAACCAGAGCCTTGGTGTGATCGTTCCCGGTTATCCTACGGTGACGCAGGTGGACTGCAAGAGCGAGGCGCCGATAGGGGGCGCCATGCCAGCGGACACGGCTGGTAACAGCGGACTCACCTACGACCCTTCGTCCAACACTTATACCTACGTGTGGAAGACTGATAAGAGCATGGCGGGCACGTGCCAGATGTTCACCCTGCTCCTAATCGACGGCTCGGATCACCTCGCGTATTTTCAGTTTTAGTGGCGGCGGGGGATGGAAGGTTCATCCCCAGGCATCCTGTTGGTGGCGATGCCTGGGGCGGGTGGAGTGTCCTCCGGTCTTTCCAGGTACCGTGGGAGAAAACGTGAGAAGTAAATTCTGCAGGGCCGCCGGTGAGTTGGTCGTTCGCGAGTCGTCGAAAGAAGACAGTTAACGCTGGCCGGAATGTCAGGAAACCTGTCTTGACTAGAATATTCACCTGTGTCACAGTGCATATGTGACACTATTTCGACTGAGCCTGCAGCCGGGCGAGTCCATCTTCGACCAGTTAGTATTTGCCATTAAAAAGGCATTTATCAGCGGCGAACTTCAGCCTGGGCACGCATTTCCTTCGGTTCGCACGCTCGCGGTCGAGTTCAAAATCCATCCGAACACAGCGCACAAAGTTGTTCAGCACTTGATCCAAGAGCGCTGGCTCGAAGTGCGTCCGGGGATTGGAACAGTGGTCGCGGAGATCCCAGAGCCGCGGCCCGGCGACCGAAAGCGTCTTTTGCAACGCGAGGTGGAACAACTTGTGGTCGAGGCGAAACGCATGGACCTCGATCTACGGGATGTGATGCAAGCGATTCAGGACCAATGGGCAAAGTTCGAAAGGCCTCGGGAGGTGAGCCGCAAATGATCCACATAGAGAATCTTTGGAAGAAATTCGGCCGCTTCGACGCGCTTCGCGGATTGAGTTTCGATGTGCCCGACGGAAGTGCATTCGCGATGATCGGCGCGAACGGGGCGGGGAAGACGACGACGATCAAAGTGCTGATGAACATACTCGAACCGACGCTCGGAAAGGCGACGTTGCTTGGCGTCAATTCGCGGAAACTTTCGGCGCGGGAGCTTGCGCAGATCGGGTACGTCTCGGAAAACCAAGGCATGCCATCGCGCCTGACGGTCGAGGAATATACAACCTATCTGCGGCGCTTCTATCCCACATGGGACCGTGATCTTGAATCATCGATGTCGCGTCAACTGCGGTTACCTCTCGACCGAAAGATCGGCGACCTGTCGCACGGCATGCGCATGAAGATGGCACTGATGTGCGCATTGCCATATCGCCCGAAGCTATTGATTCTCGACGAGCCTTTCAGCGGGCTCGATCCGTTGGTACGCGATGAATTCATGGAAGGGCTGCTCAATCAGGCCGCCGAGATGACGATCCTGATCTCATCGCACGAGCTGAGTGAAATTGATGGCGTCGCAACCCATGTCGCGTTCCTCGATGAGGGCAAGCTACTGTTTCAGGAAGCAATGAGCGACCTGACGAGACGGTTCCGCGAAGTGCATGTGACGCTCGATGTCGAAGCGATACGGCCGACTCGGGCTCCCAACGAATGGGTGGAAATGCGAACGATGGGGAACGTGTTGACATTTGTTGACACGCAATTCGATGAAAGTGGTCTGAGCGAACGGATTCATTCCCGAATCAAAGGCGTGCGAGAGTTCGCTTCGCAACCGATGGCGCTGCGGTCCATCTTCACGACCTTGGCGCGGGCGGCGCGCGACGGCAGGGCTTAAGGAAAGGCGGGCGCAAATGGTCTGGCACATTTTCAAGAAAGACTGGAAGCTGCTGTGGGTCTTCGTAATCACAGTTGCGTCACTTCACTGGATTGCAGCGTTCATCATATTCAGAGTCGGCCTATTCGGCGAAGACGTTATGCTTGAAATGCTCTCGCAAACGGTCCCGCAGCTTGCGTTTTTTGGCAGCATGTTTCTGATTGCGGCGATCGTCCACTTGGAGGCGATACCCGGAGCCCGGCAGGACTGGCTCACGCGGCCTATTCCTCGCGGAGGTTTGCTTCTAGAGAAGCTTCTGTTTGCGGTCATCATGGTGGAGGGGCCAATCTTTGCAACGAATCTCTTTCTAGGACTTGCAAACGGGTTTTCGTGGCGATCGTCTTTGGTCTCCGCGACGTCGTACATCATCTTTCTTCTTTTTTTCCTGATACTGCCGATTTTCGCTTTCGCTTCGGTAACCAAGAACATGACGGAAGCGTTCATTTTCGCGTGCGGATGTACTTTCATCATGGGGGTATTCCTGACGCTTTCTGACTACATGAATGCATCTGCGCATGGGACCCTTGTTCCCGTGACACACAGCGGAGTCGGATGGATTGGAGAGGTATTCCGATTCACACTGGTGGCGGTTGCGGCCAGCATGATTCTTGGACTTCAATATTTCCGCAGAAAGACGGTAACGGCACGTTTGCTGGTGATTGCCTTCGGCTTGCTGCTGCTTACATCGCAGTTTCTGCCGTGGAGGCCTGCATTCGCCATCGAGGAGCGGCTTTCGCCGAAGCCAGGCGCTGGAGCGGACGCTAAGGTGACATTTGATCAGGCTCGGGGAAAATTCGAGTCGCCGTCCGGCTTGGTTGCTTCCTCAGAGAATAGCCAGCGCCGTGGCGGCGAAGACAACGCTGAAGTATTTCTACCGTTACAAATTGCCGGTGTCCGCAACGATTCGATTCTGTTGGCCGATCGGGTCGAAGTGCGTGTGATTGGCCAAGACGGTCGGCTTGTTTACCACGGAACCGGAGATAATTTCAAAGTCGCCCGGGAGGGTCCCGAGCCCCTGGAAGCACCCGTCTACCAGAAACTTGCAGTGCCGATGAAGATATACCTCGATGCGAGGGATCAACTTGTGCAAGTTCGAGTCGACTATTCGCTGACTTTATTCGGACTCTCCCGATCTTACTCCCTGCCAGCGCTGGATGGCGCTCAGCGGATGCCTGCGTGGGGCTGGTGCAAGACGAAAATGAACGAAGCCGGAACTGCGGTGGAGATTCGCTGCATGGAACCGGGAAAGGGGCCCATATGCGGGACTGTGTTTCTTGAGAATGCGTCCTCAGGAGCGCGAAATCCCCCACGGTCATCCTGTAGGTCAGACTATGGACCCTTTTGGGACCAGCCCTGGCACAACATTTTGAACCGCTTCGGCACAAACCTTCCATTCCGCGATCCGTCCGGATTGGCGAAGTTCCCAGTTGATGGATCGCAACTTCCGCAGTCGCGTGTGATCATTCGAATGTTCGAGCCGGAAGACCACTTTGCGCGTTCACTTGTGATTCCGAGAATTATGCTGAAAGATTGGGAAGCGGAATAGGCGAGGACACCCCAGGGACAAACTGGAGTGGACCCCCCAGACTTGTTGGCATCAAATTCAGGTGCGGCTTTTCTCATCAGGGACTAGAGCCGTTATCCGATCCACTTGCTCCCCTTGTTGTATTCTGACCGCCTGACGAAGCAGATGGGCAACTGGGTCCTGATGATGTAGAGAGTTGTCTTCAATTACCTTCTGCTTTTGCATCTGTACGATGGCGTGCTTTACGTGAGGGTGCACATAAGCGCGAAGTTGATGGAGCGCATTTCCAGCCGACCCACGATGGAAGCCAAACCGGGACTTCCTGCTATGCGGACCAGGTCTCCGTCGCTTCTGGAAGTAAGTGAGACTGATGAAGGCGAGGGCCAACAAAAATCCAAGGACAACAAAATCTGAACTCACTGTAGACTCCTCACTGTGATCTTCTCCGGGTCCGTAAATTCATTTTTCGGGGAAGTGATCTTCGGCTCCTGAGTTCGCCTGGCGCTCTTGGATACGACGAGTTGAGAGCTTCGGTCCCCGTTCCGGATTTGCCTAAGCTGGTGCATTAGGTTCGCCTCATCTTCAGGTTCGCTGTCGTCATTTTCTTCAGCTTCGTCAATTGCTTTCTCCTGAATTACATGTTCTGTCTGCGGCTCCGCAAGCATCTGAAGCTGCTGAAAAGCGTTACCGGCAGAGGTATAGGTGGGAAAGAAGCCGAATCTGTTGCCTGCGCTGCGACGGTACTTCCTCAAAAGCGCCCGCTGAATATAGAAGGCACAAACTGTAAGAAGCACGAATACGACTAGACCACGAGGGCTCGCCGCTAACATGCAGATGGCGAGCCCTGCACAACACAGGGAACCACGTTTGAACACCACACGGGATCTCATATCAGTTCCTCTCGAATGCACAGGGCTCCCCACGGAAGCCTCTTAACAGCAATTCATGCGAAGAAAATTGGGGAGGAGCTAGACGGAGAGGAACGGTGGAGGACGATCAAATAGTGCAGACCGAAACGCGAATCGGGGAAGAAATTGGGCTTCCTCCCAATACAAGCGACAAGCCGCAACATGAACGATACCGAACAGAAAACATGTAGCAAGAACGATAAATGCGGCGGGTGCGTTTCCGAGGTGCGTAGGATGGAGCAGGAAAAGCAGCACAGATAGCAACAAAATCAAAACTACAGCAGTCTTCAGCTTTGAATGTTGTCTGTGATCCGTCATGGACGCAGTTACTTTCAACTAAAGCATACATCAATTCGTTGACGCCGTGAACGGAAATGACGTATAGACCCTGAACTTCGGGTTGTCTTAACTTCACAAACTGCATAGGTCAACCGGATGAAGGTCGCACCATTTGTGTTCATGCTGGAACGACACATTCAGGGGTGATTCGAGGGTTCAATATGCTTTGCAGGTCGGAGATCCAGAGCCAGCAGATGGTCAGGCACGCCGTTCTTTGCGGGCTGATTCTTCAGAAACATCTCTGCGGTCAAGTCGTGCTTGAAAGTCCAATCAAGGAATTTCAACGCGTACCGTGCGACCCAGTCGTAACTCTCTGCCGTCTCCTGGGGGGAATATTCTCCTGGTGGATGGCGCTTCCAATATGCAGGCGAGCGCTGATGCATCGAGTCGAATTCGCCGTGCCGCATATCGTGCATCCGCACGATATAGACATCGCTATGCGTCATTTCGTTCAGCACATTTCCGGAAAGATCAGCATCTTTAAGGTCTTCGAGAGGAATCTCGCCTCGCGTGAAAAACAGTAGTGGAATCGTCATGTCTTGCGGTCGCACATACTTGGAGTCCCTGATTAGGCCGGGAAAATACCGAGCAGAACCATCAAGGGCGATCAAAGCCGTAATCCGCTCGTCCTTGGCTGCAGCAAAAAAGTTTGAGATTCCTCCCCAGCTGTAACCCAGTATCGCGATTTTGGACGGGTCAACCTGAGGAATCGTGAGGGCAAAACTAATCTCAAACGATATATCTCTCGCCTGTGTTTCAGCTCCCTCGACTCCTCCCGTCATGTCGAACGAGTGAGCGCCGATCGAGGGACTCGCGACCACGATATACCCGTAACTCGCCAGATATTCACACAGATCGGCATTTTCAAAGTCGGGTCCGCTGAAGCTGGGCGCATAGATTGCCAGAGGAAACTTCCCGTTCTCAGGCTTCGCATCCTTCATGGCCTGCATCTTCGCTGCGACGTCGGCATCCGCCTGATAATCATGAAGATTCTTTCGCAAAACATCGGCAGCCTCAGGCGGAGTGAGAGAAAAACTGTCCTCGGATTTAAAGAGATCCAGATAGTCTCCACAGATCATGGGGGTCCCTGAGGCGTGTTGTGCCGGAAACCAGGTCAATGTCTGCAATGGCCGCACCTCTTCACGGGCGGTGAGCTTCCCGGCCACGTCCGTTGTCGCGGTGTAGGTACGCGAATTGTCATATTGCTGAACGACCCTAAACCCGATGCTGTAGGATCCGGGCGGCTCTGAGAATTGGAAGCTCGAAGGCTCAGATGCACGCACCAGCGTGCTGGACATTATGCAGAGAATCGAACAAAGGAATTGCCTCACCGAAACCTCGCAGCTCAGACGAGTACGCCCACTTGCTGAGGAAAAGCACGTCGAGATCTATCGAGCTTCCACCCTACTTTATTTCTGTACGGTTCCGCCACCGGAAAAAGGAGAGCTAGACAATTAGTGGGGATGACAATTAGGTAGTGGGGATGACAATTAGGGCGGACCTTTAGACACCCTCCCCGCGGAGGGTCCGGGAGAACTTCACCTTAGAACAACAAATTAGCACGGAAGCGGCTGCCGTAAGAACGGTCCGGTAGATTTACAGTTGTCTGAAGAACAGCTTAAGTGCGGGATGTCACAGGAGGCGCCTGGGAGCTCCTGATTCGTACTGAATACAGCAACGAATTACCAATTAGGCCACGTCGCATAGTAGTGGACCTCGATAGCGGCCTACGATCAGGAAGGACTGGGACCCATGGCGAGCTACGACACTTTTGGCAAATTTTATGACGCAATCATGGGAGATCGAGCGGAGGCAACGGAGAGCCTTCGGGAATTCATTCGGAAGGGATGTCCGGAGGCGAAGAAGATCTTGGAACTCGGATGTGGTACGGGCTCGGTCCTGAAGCACTTGGCGAAAGAATACGAAGTTTGCGGGCTAGACCAGTCCAGGAAAATGCTGTCTGTTGCCCGGAAGAAAGTGCCTCAGGCGCGGCTTTTCCAGCAAGACATGGTGAGATTTAGTTTGCCCGAAAGATTCGATGTGGTCTGCTGTGTTTTTGATTCGATCAACCATGTGTTGAGATTTGCCGGCTGGAAGGAGCTGTTCGCCAGCGTGTTTCGGCACTTGTTTTATGGAGGCGTTTTTATCTTTGATGTCAACACACAAGTGAAATTGAATCGGCATATTTCTGAACCTGCCTGGGTGCACCCATTTGGAAATAATCTCTTGATCATAAAAGTCAGTGACGCACCCAACCATGCTTCCAATTGGAACATCAGGGTGTTTGAAAATACGAAGGGCAATCGATACTTGCTGCATGAGGAGAATATTCAGGAAGCCGCATTCCCAACGAGCAAGATAGTTGCCGCTTTAAAGGTACATTTTCGAAGAGTCACGGTCATCGATACTGACCGTAGTCGCCCTTCGACCTACTCAGAGAGGTTGTACTTTGTATGCAAAAAATGAAGACATTTATCGTTCGAGCTGGAGAAAATAGGTGCCGCGCCTATGGCGCCCCCACGGCACGCCCGGGCCGACGGGGCTGGCGGGGCGGGCCGGATCGTGATGTGGATTCCAACCCTGCCCTTCCGGGCTGGGCTGACGTTTAGCGGACGGCCCTCCGGGCATCGATCGGGGTCTGGTCCCAGAGCCAACCGTTCCATCCTCAACGGACAGGTGCGGTTAACGCCTGTCCAGATCCAACGCAGTTGTCTCGAGTTTTTCACTGCAGCAGCAATTCCAAGGTTTGCGAACGATGCTCTGAGGAACGCGTTGCCCTCAGGGGCTAAAGCCCGTCGTTTTGTTTCCCGTATGTACGGGCTTTAAGCCCGTACCCTTCAGGGAAAGAGGACGTACCTCAGGGGCTAAAGCCCAGATCTTTATTAGAACATTTTGGCCGGACTAAAGTCGTGCCCTCAACAAAGCATCAAGAGCTTCCTGCCCAGGCTCCACCCCCGCGGCGTTCTGGGGGAAGCGCTGCCCTCTGGGGCTATTAAAGCCCTCATCAACTCTGTACCGTTTCGGCACGGCCGAAGCTGTGCCCTTCGTTCTCACCCGGCGCGTAACATGGGTAAGTTTTTCGTGTCCTCTGGATACGGGCGTTTGCTTTTCGGGGTAAATCGGTCCTGCCCGAGTAAATTGCCCGTGTGATATGCTGCGCGTGTGTCCGCCGCTGGCTCGGTATCGAATCCGGAAACTCCCCGTCATTCTGCCTTCGTGCGCGTGACGCACTGGATCACAGTGTTCGCGTTCTTTGCTTTGCTGCTTAGCGGCGCGGAGATCGTGATTTCTCACCCCCGGTTTTATTGGGGTGAAACCGGCAATGTGCGGATGACTCCGCTGTTCACACTGCCGATCCCCTCATCCAGGGATACGGTTCCGACGGGCTTCGGGTACGTGATGCCTGATCAGAATGGATGGAGCCGGTCCCTCCACTTTCAGGCTGCTTGGGCTGCGGTGCTGACCGGACTGGTGTACGCGATCGTAAGTCTGTGGACCGGCCACTTCCTGAGAGACATGTTTCCGGCGCCGGGCGAGCGGACGTGGCACGCTTTCTGGAAAGTGATGGCGAAGTCTCTTCGGCGCGCACCACCGGATGAAGCAGAAGCCCAGTCCTACAACGTGGTGCAGCGAACCGTCTATCTGATGGTGATCTTCGTGCTGTTTCCCCTGGTGATCTGGACTGGTCTCGCCCTGTCTCCGGCCTTCGACTCCGCGGTGCCCGCAGCTGTCAACGTGCTGGGTGGCCGGCAATCGGCGCGCACGTTGCATTTCTTTGTCTCCGGCGCTCTCCTGCTTTTCCTGGTGGTTCACGTCACCATGGTTGTTCTCGCTGGATTCAGGAGCCGGATGCGAGCCATGATCACTGGCCGCGCCGGCGTACCCGCGAAGGATACATTGGAGCCGATATTTGAACGAACGTTTGAGCCAACGGAGGAGCGCCCATGAAGCCTATCTCACGCCGCAACCTCATCACCTCTGGCCTTGCCGCCACCGCGGGTGTGGCGGGGTTGACGGCGGCCGCCCGCGTCGCCCAGCATTATGGACTGATCCCGCCCGACCATGGTGGCCTCTTTGGACCGGGCCAAACGCTGACTTACGCCGCGCAACGGCTTCTGACAAAGCACTCGTTGGCTCGCGAGTTCTCGCGCAGCATGATTTCCAAGGAACCTTTTGCTAACGAAACCCCACCTCCTACCGATCCCTTCAAGCGCCACCAGGCCAAGGGGTTCTCAGACTGGCGACTTGCGGTGGATGGCATGGTTGCCCGGCCAGCATCGCTTTCGCTGCCTGACCTGAAGAGCTTGCCCTTCCGCAGCCAGATCACTGAGGTGGTATGCGAAGAGGGTTGGTCTTATATCGCCGAGTGGATTGGAACGCCTCTGATTGAGGTGCTGCATGCTGTTGGGACGTTGCCGCAGGCGCGCTATGTCGTCTATTTCTCGATCGACAGCGACTGGTGGGAAAGCATCGATATGGCCGACGCCCTGCATCCCCAGACACTGCTGACCTGGGGGATGAACGATGGCGATCTCCCGGTGTCGTTCGGCGGTCCGCTGCGCATGCGCGTGCCCCGCCAACTGGGCTACAAGAGCGTTAAGTACGTAACCCGCTTGACGGTCACCGACACGCTCAAACATTTCGGCAAAGGTCTGGGCTCTGCCTCACCGGAAGGCGGGTATGCGTGGTACGCCGGTATCTGATCTCGGCTCGCCTGGTGCGGATGCTTGCAAGGTGTTTCATAGGGTGGTCTAGATGGGTGCCTGGCGCGGTGACGCGCCGGGAGATCAGGACTGCTGGAGACGCTCGTACGCGATGGGGAGATTCAGCAACACCGAAATAGGAGCACCGTATGGCAAAGCTGGACTTGGTTGCACTTTGGGAAGAACACTGCCGCTGCGAGTTCAAGATGAGAGATGCCGATGCAACGATGGCTACCATGGTTTCGCAGCCCTATGTCAATCACGTGCCGACCATGACGGGTGGGGTGGGACACGAACAGTTGAGGCGTTTCTACGCTTATCACTTCATACCGGTCAATCCGCCTGACTTTCGACTGACGCCGATTAGCCGCACGGTTGGCGCGGACACGATCGTGGACGAATTCATCGTTCAGTTTACGCATACCGCGGTGATTGATTGGATGCTGCCGGGAATTCCGCCGACCGGGCGGGTCGTGGAAATCCCCACGGTGGCCATTGTCAAGTTCGAAGGCGACAAGTTGGCACACGAGCATATCTATTGGGACCAGGCTTCTGTGCTGGTTCAGATTGGCGTGCTCGACGCTCACGGATCGCCGGTGGCGGGCGTCGAGACGGCGCATAAAGTCATGGATAGATCACTGCCCAGCAATCGCTTGATGGAGCGGTGGCAGGAAAGCGAAGGGAAGCCAGTGTGACCGGAAGAAGTCACCGGGCGGTCATCAACGTACCCGGTAGAGTACGGACGCATGGGGACGTAGCGCAGTCTTGAGCGAGGCTGTCCTGCCCAGATCCTTGCGCGTCCACAAGTCGCGCACTTCGTGCTCGCCCTCGGGCAGACCAAGATCTTTCCAGGAGTAACTCACGTCCTGCGGCGCATCTCCCAGGTTAAACACTGCTACGTAACGTCCACCTCCGGATTCCGGCGTGGCGGTCCACACAATCAACGATCCGGTACGCGATCGCTCTCGATTTTCGGTCGAATGCTGGTCAACCGCGATCACTTCAGGATTGGTGTAAAGAGCCTCGGTTGGTTTATCCATCCTGGTGAGGTTTGTGCCCGCCACCAGTGGCGAACGAGCCATCGACCAGAGCGTCATCAGCGTCCTCGACTCATCCGCAGTCAGCCGCGACATCCGCGGCTCTTTCCACCCCGGCCTGGGGCCCAGGTAGCCCAGGGGCAACATGTCAGCATCGGGCCAATGGCCGGCCAAAATGTGCGGAGCCCACTGCGCCGTACGGTCAAATTGGCGCACCAGCCCGGCCGGAAAGGTTTGCCCTTCAGTGGCCGACCATGTATCCCACATATCGTCGGATATACGCCACAGTTGCGCGTACTTTTTGACATCGTCTGCCTGCTCGATCGGAGTAGGTCCGGGGGAAAGACTCAACACCATCGCTCGCCCGGACTTACCGATTGCGGCACTCATCATGTGAATCTCATCTGCCTGGTAAGGTTTGGATATGCAATCGACTTTGATGTAGTCCACGCCCCAGCCGGCATAGAGTTTGATGATGGAATCGTAATAGGCTTGTGAAGCGGCATTTGCTTTCAGTCCGTAGTTATCGGAATTCCATCGGCAGGTATCGGCGACGTTGGCTGCATCGGTCGCGTGAAATGCAGAACCCGCGATGGGCAGGTTGTTCTCCACTGCCTGCCGCGGAATGCCGCGAATAATGTGGAGACCGAACTTGAGCCCCTGCGAGTGCACCCAATCGGAAAGGGGCTTAAATCCGGAGGACGAAAAGCGATTGTCCGCTACCAGGTAGCGCCCGTCGGCATCCATTACAAATCCCTGCGCGGCGCCCTTCTGGCCCGGTTGCCGCAGGTACCAACCTTCATCGACCACCACATACTGCCACCCCAGTGGCTGCAGGTGCTGATGCAGCCAGGATACGTTGGCCTTGAACTCGGCCTCAGTGACGGTCAGCCCGTACGAATCCCAGCTATTCCACCCCATCGGAGGAGTGGGCGCCAGGTCGGTGGCTAGGCAGGGTGTCCCGGTAACAACGATCATTAGGGTCGCGAACGAAAGGTAACGAATGAGTTTTCTCCCGGTTAGCAGCTTGCCGTCGTGTTTTTCATCGATCGCCACGGGTTGTTTGTTGCTACGCCGGATGGTATCACCAGGTCTTCTTTGATGAGTGCTCGAATCTGGAGCGTCCA
Source organism: uncultured Acidobacteriaceae bacterium (assembly GCA_963717225.1). GTDB lineage: Bacteria > Acidobacteriota > Terriglobia > Terriglobales > Acidobacteriaceae > PALSA-350. The sequence goes on from CAVQWB010000037.1 coordinate 54,318, forward strand.
TCTCGGTGGCGGGTTGCCGAGCGGATTGGCGGCCTCATTGTTTTCCATGTGACGGTGGATGGAGGGAACTGCAGATCCCTCCCCGGCACGCCCCGCGGCGCGCCGGGGAGACCGAAGAGGTATATGGCCTTGAAGCCATATGGATTACGTGCCATAATGCCTATGTGGGTTGGGTATGTTTCCCGGGCCGACGCAATCTATGCGCAACACTTGAAAGAGATTGACAAGGATGCCGATTCACCAGCCGGCGAATGATTTTGTAGCGGGTATCCCATGGAGGACCTATGGCACACAAGTTTAAAGATCTACAGATGAAGATTTCAGCCGAACGCCGCGCTCGCGTCGAGGAGCGTGTACGTGAGGCAATTAAGGAAATGGCATTGGATGAGTTACGCACTGCACGTCGATTCACCCAAGCCGAACTATCTCAGGTTCTGAGAGTTGATCAAGGGTCCATTTCCAAGCTTGAACGGCGTACCGATATGTATATCGGGACACTCCGCCGCTACATTGAGGCGATGGGGGGAAGCCTTCAGATTCGTGCACTGTTTCCAGATGGAGAAGTGCAAATCAACCAATTTGAGGATACTAAGTAGCCGCGCGACTAACGCTTCTCCGCAACCGTAGCCGTGCGGAGAAAATCGTAATTTCCGGAACCGGAGATCTGAATATTTTGCAGCCGACGAGTGTGAACCAGCACTGCATCCAGATACCAGAGGTTGATCGAGGGTAACTCGGCGGCGAGAATCTGCTGCACTCTGACGTAGTCGGTGCGACGCTGGGCCTGATCAGCTGAGCCGCCGGCTTGCTTGATCAGCGCATCCAACTCGGCATTCACGTAACGGCCACGGTTGGTCCCATGGGGCGGAAACCTGTGACTGTCAAAAGTGTGAAAAATATCCGGATCCTCATTCCCACCCAGCCAGCGCAAGGTATACATCTGGAAAGCGCCCTTGCTGACGTCAGAGAAGAAGGTGGCGAATTCGAAACTCCTTACCTCGAGCGCAATGCCAACGTCGCGCAATTCCTGTTGCAAAATCATCGCCAGCAGCCGGCTGGTCTCGTCGGTGGAGGTCTTCATTGCCAGACGAAAGCGAATGCCGTCTTTTGCTCGCCTCCATCCCGCGGCATCGAGCAGCGCGTTTGCCTTCGCCGGGTCATGGGGATATTGCTGTACGTCTCCTGTCCATGCCCAGTGCTCCGGGGGCAACAGGCTTTCCGCTAACCGGGCGCGGTCTCTCCACAGGGAGTGAATGATCAGCGGCCGATTCATTGCATAGGCAATCGCCTGGCGCACGCGAACATCGCGCAGCACGCTGTCCTGCGCATTGAAGGTGATGTAGTTCAAAACCGTTCCGGGGACGCTTTCCACCAACAGATCAGGGCGCTTGGCGAGGGCGTACACCATATCCGCTGTCAGGCAATTGATGCAAACGTCGGCCGATCCTTTCTCCAGCTCGAGGGCGCGGGTAATCGCGTCGGGCACTACAGCGAACCGAATCCTCGCGATGGCAGGAAGAGGCTGCCAGTAATTTTCATTTCGTTGGAGAATCACCTCGTCATCCTGCAGCTGGCTTACAAAACGGAAAGGTCCGCTGCCGACAGGATGAAGCCCAAAATCGCGACCGCTTCCCGCAGGGACAATCCCAACAGCGCCGTCGGAAAGGTTCCACAACAGGGTCGCATCCGGCTGCTTCATGTGAATGACCACCGTCGCTCGATCGGGCGCGTCAACATGATCGATATGTTCCAGCGCTTGCGCTTTACCCGTGATCACGGTGCCGTTGCGCATCGAATCGAGGGTGTACTTCACATCCGCGGCGGTCAGCGCCTGTCCGTTGTGAAAGCGAACGCCGGTCCGTAAATGAAAGCGATAGGTAAGAGGATCCGGTGTCTCCCAGCTGGTGGCGAGCCAGGGTTCCAGGTTGAAGTGAGCGTTCTTGCGCACCAGGCTATCGAAGATCAGGCTGGCGATATGTTCCGACTGGCCATCCATCCCGATCCGGGGATCGAGGCTGGTGGGGCTGCTCTCAATGACCATGGTCACTGTTTGCGGCGACGGCGGTTTACTCCCGCAACCCATCAAACCCACCGTCATGCACAGGGCAAAGAGGTAGCGGAGGCACTCAGACATAGGTGATCTCGCCCAGGACAGCCGGCCGCGCCGCGCCGGTCGCCGAGGGGATATTTCCCGGACGGCGATGCCACGTCTCATAGGCCAGCAAAGCGAATGCAGCGGCTTCTTTCGCTTCCGCCGGCAGGCCAAGATCGTCGCTGGCCTGCACGGTACACCCGAGCGGCTCCAGCTGATCCTGCAGCATCTGCATCAATGTCAGGTTGCGAGCACCACCGCCGGAGACAATGAAATCTACCGGCGCCTGACGCATGTTCTTGAACAGGAAGCCGGCATAGGCGAGGCCGACGCTCTGTGCGGTTAGAGCGGTTGCGGACGCGATCGCATCTTCCGGGCTGCCGCCTGCTTTGCGGCACGCCTGCAGAAAATGGGCGGCGTACTCGCTGCCGAATTGCTCCCGGCCGGCAGTCTTGGGCGGACGCGCCTGGAAGAAAGGCTCGCGTAGCTTCGCGGTCACCACCGTCTTGATCACTTCACCGCGCGCGCCGGTCTTGCCCCCACGATCGAATCGTCTGTCGAAAAGCTGGTGCATCAACTGATCGATCACCATGTTGCCCGGTCCAGTATCGAAGGCCACCACCTGTAAGGGCCCGGCGCCTGGCGGCAATGCCGTCAGATTGCCAATGCCTCCCAGATTTTGCAGCACGCGTCCCCTGGTGGGGTGGCGAAACAGCACATAGTCGAGCAAAGGGACCAGGGGAGCACCTTGGCCGCCAACAACCATATCCGCGGGGCGAAAGTTCGAGACCACGGGAACCCCACTCTGCTGCGCCAGCATCGCCATCTCACCAATTTGCCAGGTACAGGTTGCCTCGCGGCCGAGATAGCGCGCGGGCGTTGCCTGGTGATAGATGGTTTGACCATGGCAGCCGATAAGATCGAGGTTACAGGGATGGCGTTGCAGCGCGACGGCAAGCGCCTCGGAGTACGCCTGGCCCAGGCGCCAATTCAGGCGCGCCAGTTCCGCGGTCGCGATGGCCTCAGCATTCATCGCCGCCAATACAGCGCGGCGCAGGGCGGGGGGAAAGGGGAAGCCGGCATGGCTGAGAAGTTTTAATGCCGGCGCTTCCGGATCTTTGCCGTCCGGCGTAATGCGGGTAAAGGCAACGTCGATGCCGTCGGCGGAGGTGCCGCTCATGATGCCGGCCACCGTCATTGGGGTCAGCGGAGTAGTCATGGCAGAGTCGCCCTGGCTACTTGCCGGGTAAAGCGCTCAACCGCGGTTCGCATTCGTTTGACGGCCGTGCTGCCAGGCGAAGGGGCCAACCATTTAGGACGTGCAGCCAGGACTGCCTGTACCTTAGCCGCGGCGCGGCGGAGCAGGCGGGCGAACGGCGGTGATGCTTCTGCTTCCCGCAGCACGGCCTCATAGGCAGCGAACACCAGGGCGGGATCGCGGCAAATCTCCACCACGTGGGTGCCTGCTTCGAGCGAACGAACCGTTGCCTCCGCAATGCCGGTGTAGTTGAGGATGCCGCCCATCTCCATGTCGTCGGAGACGATCAGGCCCTTGTACCCGATCTGTTGCAGCAGGACTTTTCTGATCCAGTAACTGGAGATGGATGCCGGCTCGGCGGTCGACGCGGAATAAGCCGCGTGCGAAACCATCACCATGGGTAGTTGCTTTGCCAGCCGCCGATACGGCAGCAGATCTTCCTGCCACAGCTGGTCGAATGGCTTGGTGATGGTAGGGGTCGCGTGGTGCGAATCCACCTGGCCACTGCCCAAGCCGGGAAAATGCTTTCCGCAGCCGAGCACCCCCTGGCGGGCTAATCCTTTTAGGAAGTGCCTGGCGTAGCGCGTGACTTGGTCTGGATCTCCGGAGACGACCCGGGTGGTCATTACAGCCTCAGAGGCCATGGTTCGCAGGTCGAGCACCGGCGCGAAGGTGGAGTTTAAGCCCAGCATGCGCACCTCCTGGCCGATGAGGCTGCCATGCATCTCGAACAACGCCGGCTGGTTGGTGGCCGCAACCGCAAAGGGGGACGGCATGGGCGCAATCAAATCGCGCAGCCGGTCCACGGTGCCCCCCTCGACATCGATCGAGCGGAGCAGTGAATGATCAGCGGCTTCGATGGCGGAATGGATCAACGCATGGGTTTGCGCGGCGTTCTCGATGTTGCGGCGAAAGAGGATGACTCCACCGGGCCGCAGCAGACGCAACCAGGCAGATTCCATCGCGCTCAGCTGCGTGCCTTCGAGGCCGACCACCAGCACCTGGCCGGCAGCCTCGCGCAGCGTCATGACGCTCACGCATTCCCCCGGCCGCGAATCTCGTTCTTCAATTCGTCCAGCAGGTTCAGCGCCTGCAGCGGTGTAAGGCTATTGGTGTCAGTCTGCTCCAACCGGTCCAGGATGCGCTGGGAGAGCGGGGTGAACATGGTCAGTTGCAACGGCGCATCGGTCTCCTGGGCGACATTCCTCTTTTCGGACCGCTCGTGCTGCAGCAGCACCTGGCGCGCGCGCTCGATAACCGAGAGCGGCAGCCCGGCCAGCCGCGCCACCTCAATGCCGTAGCTCTTATTGGCCGCACCGGGCTCGATGGCGTGCAAAAAGACAATGCCCTTGGGGGTTTCTTTCACAGAAACGCGCAGGTTCTTCAGTCCCGGCAGCTGCTCGGCCAAAAGGGTGAGCTCATGATAGTGGGTAGCGAAGAGTGTCCTTGCGCCGACCTGGGCGTGCAGGTATTCCAGTGTGGCCCAGGCTAATGACAGGCCGTCAAACGTAGCGGTTCCGCGGCCCATCTCATCGAGTAAGATCAGCGATTGCGCGGTGGCGGTGTTGAGGATGGTGGCGGTCTCGGTCATTTCCACCATGAAGGTGGAGCGCCCGCGAGCCACGTTGTCGCTGGCGCCGATGCGGGTATAGATCCGGTCCACAATGCCCAGCCGCATACTCTTGGCGGGAACGAAACAGCCCATCTGGGCCATGATGACGAGCAGCGCCGCCTGACGTAGATAGGTGGACTTGCCACCCATGTTGGGTCCGGTGATCAGCAACAGGCTAGGGCCTCCGGTTTCGACGTAGAGGTCGTTGGCAACGAATTTGGTTTGGCCGGCCGCCTCCAGCAGGCACTCCACCACCGGATGGCGGGCGCTTACCGTTTCCAGGACAGCGGACTGCGCAATCTGCGGGCGCACGTAACTGCGCAGCGCAGCCAAGTGAGCAAAGTTCGCCAACAGATCGACCTCGGCGATCACTCCGCTGGTGACGCGGATGCGGCCGGCGGCTTGCAGGATGGTCTGACGCAACTCGCTAAAGATGCGCTTTTCAATTTCAATGGAGCGCTCGTGCGCGGTCAGCACGCTCACTTCGTACTGCTTTAGCTCCGGGGTCGTGAAGCGCTCTGCGTTGGCCAGGGTCTGCTTGCGCTCGTACTCCGCGGGCACAAGCGCCAGGTTGGAGCGCGTGACCTCGATGGAATAGCCGAAGACATTGTTAAAGCGAACCTTTAAGGAATGGATGCCGGTGCGCTTGCGCTCCCGCTCCTCGATGGTGGTGATGGATTGGCGGGCATTGGCGCCGAGCCCGCGCAGTTCGTCCAGTTCCGCATCGACGCCAGCGGCGATGGCGCCTCCATCGGCCAGGTTCACCGGGGGATCGGGCAAGAGTGTCCGCTCGAGTTTGTCCCGCAGGTCCTCAAGCAGGTCGAGCCGCGCTGCGCAGGTCAGCCAACGTGGGGCCTGAAGCCGTTGCAGGGAAGTATGGAGGTCCGGGAGCCGGGCGAGCGAAGCCCCCAGACCAGCCGCATCGCGGGGGCCGGCACTGTCGAGCGATATGCGGGAGAGCATGCGCTCCATATCCTGGATGGCTCCCAGCGTCTTGCGCAGATGCTCGCGGTCGATCAGGCTATGGGCCGCGACGCCGACTGCTTCCAGCCGCGACTCGATCTCCGCCTGGTTGATGAGCGGCCGCACCAGTGAGGCCCGCAGCAGCCGTTTGCCCATCGGCGTCATGCAGCAGTCGAGATTGGCGAAGAGCGTGGCCTCGCTTGCACCGCCGGAAAAGAGCGGTTCAATCAGCTCCAGGTTACGCACCGTCACGGCATCGAGTTGCAGGTTCTCGGCACGCTCGTAGAATCGGATGTTATTGATGTGCTGCAATTCGATCTGCTGGGTGCTGCGCGCGTAATGCACTACGGCGCCGGCCGCGATGGCGGCGGAGCGGGCACCCGCTAATCCGAAGCCTTCAAGACCATTGGCCCCCAGCTGTCTTTCCAGAAGTGGAATGGCATAATCCGCGGTGTAGACCCACTCTTCCAGGCGGGTCTTGGTGCCGATTTTTTCGATCTCCGCTTCCAATTGCGGATCGAGCGGGGGCAATTCTGAGGAGAGCAGCAACTCGCTGGGCTGGGCCTTCATCAACTCATCGACGCAGAAGCCGATGCTCCCGGGACCGATGAACTCCATGGTGCGGAAGTCGCCGGTGGAAAGATCGAGCAGGGCCAGGGCGGCCGCCGGGCCGGCAATGTGCAAGGCTGCCAGGTAGTTGTTTCGTTCAGAAGCCAGCGTCGGATCGATTGCGGTGCCGGGGGTGAGCACCCGGGTTACCTCGCGGCGGACAATCTTCTTGGTGAGCTTGGGATCTTCCATCTGCTCGCAGATGGCGACGCGGTAGCCCTTGCGCAGCAGGCGCGAGAGGTAGTTGTCGGCGGCGTGGTAGGGCACGCCGCACATGGGGACCGACCGTTCTTTATCCCGTGCCGTGAGTGTGATTTGCAGTTCCCGAGACGCGACCTGCGCATCTTCAAAAAAGAGCTCGTAGAAGTCGCCCATGCGGAAAAACAGCAGGGCATCGGGATTCTGACGCTTGGCGGCCGCGTACTGGCGCATGAGGGGCGTAGTGGTAGCGTCGGCCGCTGGAGCTGGAGGAAGAGTAGACACGCAAAACGCCAGCATATCGTGAATGACATGCCGGCGTTCAAAGATAAGGAAAATGGGGAAGGGCCGCCGGCTTTAGGCGACGATACGCGGTTCCTGGTTCGCCTGGGCGTCGGAGCCGTGCTGCTTAATCATCTTGTTATAGATTCCGAGGAGAAGGAACGGGGCGGCCCACTGCCCGACAAAAAGGGCATGATGGTCCTTGCCGTTGGTCTTGAGAAGAAGGGAGCCAAGGATTGAGGTCAAGGCCGCGCCCAGAAAGAAGCTGGTGGGCAACTTGGCGGAATAGCTCTCCATCATGGCGGTCGTTTGATCTTCCGGTATTTCTCCGGCGCGTACGCGATAGTCCATTGTTGAATCTCCTGTTTTGTGTGGGGGAACTCTGGCCGCTGGGAGCGGGGCAAAATACCTCTCATCGGCTGGGAGGATGAGGCTGGGGGAAAGGATGCACGGTTCCGGGGCTCGAATTCGGTGAAAAGCCAGAACTTGAACAGGGTCAAAGTTCTGGCGATTTTTTGTGGGAAACGGACGATCGGATGCCCTAAGGAACCACAGATCTCTCCACTACGCCTGTCCCGGCTTGTCGTGGGAACAGCGACCTGTCCCGGCTCGTGGAAGCGGAGTGGAGAGATCTGCGTTTTTTCTCGGATTGTCAGTCCCTGAGGGCGCCCGGAACACTCCAATACCTGGGCGGTTATACTAAGAAGTTCCGGGAATCGTAATGTTTCTATTGTGGTTAAGAGTTGCGGCGGTGCTGTACGCCGTTGCCAGCGTTTCTGCACTACCGGCGGTGCTTTATGACCGGCCCGGGTGGAAGAAGGTTTGTGTCCCGGCGGCCGTTTCTGCCTTCTTTTTCCACTTTGTCTCGCTGATCGAGATGCTTTCTGCTTCTCACCACTCATTGCCGGTAGGAATGCACGAGGTGCAATCGCTGCTGGCGCTGCTGATCTGCGCTGCCTTCCTGCTGGTAGCCGTGCTCTACCGCACTGTCTCCTTCGGCATTATCGCGCTGCCGCTGTCTCTACTGCTGGTGCTGGGTCCGGCGATGGGTCCGGACCACTGGACTTTCCACTCGCCTGAGATCCGCAGCGGATGGCTGTCTTTGCACATCATCGCGCTGCTGGCGGCCTATGCCGCTCTCATCTTCAGCCTGATCGCTAATTTTCTTTACCTGGTGCAGGAGCGACGGCTTAAAAACAAGAGCAATGTCGATTTTCTGGCGTGGCTGCCGCCACTGGAAACTATGGAACGTATCGCCTCCGGTATGCTGCTCATCGGATTTCCCTTCATGACGCTGGGGTTGTTGGCAGGATCATTGATTGCCCAGGAGAGTGTTGGCCCGGCGTATTTCAAAGACCCCAAGGTGCTGCTCTCTTTCGCCATGTGGGCGCTTTACCTGGTGATGCTTTTTGTGCGCCGGCAGGCCGGCCTGCGCGGCCGGCGCGCTGTTTACCTTTCCAGCCTCACGTTTCTGGTGGTGATCAGCGTGTGGGCGGCCAACCAGCTGAGCTCCGTACATAGGTTCACCGCCCCATGAACATCGTCCTGTTGGGGTTAAACCACAAGACCGCGCCCATTGAGTTGCGAGAGCGGCTGGCCATTGGCCCGGAGCAGCTGGAAGAGGCAACACGCTCCCTGGTACAAGCGCCGGGGGTGGTGGAAGGGATGATTCTCTCCACCTGCAACCGGGTGGAGCTGCTCACCAGCCAGGAGCCGGACGCACCGCACCTGATGGACTTTATTGGGAGCTACTTTGGCATCGACCGCCAGCAGTTGGCTCCGCATATGTATGAATACCGGCAGGAGGAGGCCGTACGGCATCTGTTCCGCGTGGCGTGCAGCCTCGACTCCATGGTGATTGGCGAACCGCAGATCCTGGGCCAGGTAAAGAGCAGTTACCTGGCGGCGCGCTCGGCGGGGGCCATTCGCGGCCACCTGGACAAAGTGCTGCAGCGTGCCTTTGTGGTGGCCAAGCGGGTGCGCAGCGAGACCCAGATCGGCAGCTCCTCAGTATCGATTGCTTCGGTCGCGGTGGAGCTGGCGCGGAAGATATTTGGCTCGCTCGACGGCAAGAGGGTTCTGCTGGTAGGCGCAGGAAAGATGAGCGAACAGGCGGCTCGCCACCTGGTCGCCCAGGGCGCGGGAGCGGTTCTGGTGGCCAACCGCACGCATGAACGGGCGGCGCAGATGGCGGAACGGTTCGGGGGCCGGGCGGTTCAGTTTGACGACCTGTACGCGCATGCGGACCAGGCCGACATCATCATCACCTCAACCGGCTCTGCGCGTCCCGTGTTCCGCCGCGAGCACGCGCAGCATTTTCTGCAGCAGCGGCGTGGGCGGCCCATGTTCTTTATCGACATTGCGGTGCCGCGCGACGTCGACCCTGAGGTCAACAAGCTGGACGGCATCTTCCTCTACGACATCGACGACCTGCAGTCGGTTGCCGGGTCGCACTTGAAAGAACGGGGCAAAGAGGCGCAGTTGGCCGAGGCTATGATCCTGGCCGAAGTGAATAAGTATCAGCGGCGGATGCACGCCCTGAACGTAGGGCCGGAGATTGTGCAATTGCAGCAATCGGCGGAGCAGATACGCCAATCCGAACTTCGCCGCCTGGGAAGCCGCCTGCAAAGTCTCTCCCAGGATCAGCAGGCGGCGGTGGAGGCACTGACTCGGGGCCTGATCAATAAGTTTCTCCATCAGCCAGTGCAGGCGATCAAGGCTGCCGCCAGCGACGGGAATGCAGCCGCCGTCGAGGCTATCCGCGAAGCCTTCGGATTGAGTGCCTCGGGTCAAAGCGAGCGAGACGACGACGACTTTGAAGATATCGCTACTGCGCTCGATAGGGATCGTAATCATTGATCCGCATCGGTTCCCGGGGATCACAGCTCGCGTTGTGGCAAGCGAATCACATTGCCGAGAGACTGCGGGTTTTGGGGCATGAAGTTTCGATCGAGATCATCCGCACCACTGGCGATCGCATGCAGAACATCGCCTTCGCTTCGGTCGGCGCCAAGGGGATGTTCACGCGCGAGATTGAAGAGGCATTACTAGCGGGGAGCATTGATCTGGCAGTACACAGCCTGAAGGATTTGCCAACGGAGTTAGGCGAGGCATTCACGCTGGCGGCGATTCCCCGACGGGAAGATGCTCGAGATGTGTTGGTCTCTGAGCGATATGCAGGCTTCGATGCGCTGCCTGCAGGCGCGGTGGTGGGGACCAGCAGCCTGCGCCGCCAGGCGCAATTGCGCGCGCGGCGTCCTGATCTTGAATACGTTGAGTTTCGCGGGAACGTCGATACCCGGCTGGCCAAGCTCGCGCAAGGCAAAGCCGATGCGATTATCCTGGCTGCGGCCGGCCTTGAGCGCTTGCAGAAAACCGCCGTCATCCGCGAGCGATTTGCGCCCGAAGTATTATGCCCCGCTCCGGGGCAGGGAGCGTTGGCCATCGAATGCAGGGCAGGGGATGGGGCTATGCACGCCGCTTTGCAGCCGCTGGAGGATCCGGACACGCGCCTGGCCATTACGGCGGAGCGCAGATGTCTCGCGGCCCTGGGCGGAGGATGCCTGGTGCCCATCGGCGCTTACTGCCACCGTGCCGGCGACGAATTGTCGCTCCGCGCCGTAGTGGCTTCAGCGGATGGCCGGCAGATGATCTGCGCTTCCGCGCAGCACACCGATCCAGAGACGTTAGGAACGCAGCTCGCACAGCAGTTGTTAGACCAGGGGGCAGGCGCCATTCTTGGCCTCGAGGAAAAGCGGGCATGAGCACCGCACAGCCTCTTGCCGGCAAGCGCATCCTGATCACGCGTGCGCGGCAACAGGCGGGACGGCTGGCGGAGGCGCTCGAGACACAAGGCGCCGAGGTGTTGCGGCTGCCTACGATCGAGATTGTCCCTCCGGAGACTTATAGCCACCTGGACGCAGTTCTGGAAGTGATCAGCGGCTTCGATTGGCTGATTGTCACCAGCGCCAACGGAGCGGCGGCGCTCGCAGACCGGATGCAGTTTCTGAGAATTCAGCCGAAGGGCTTGCAGCATTTGCAGGTTGCCGCCATTGGTCCAGCTACGGCAGCAGCCCTCGACCGCATTGGATTGAAGGTGTGTGCCATGCCCGAAGAGTACGTGGCCGAGGCCGTGGTCACCATGCTCAAGGAGAGGGTGGCAGGGCAGCGCATTTTGCTGGCACGCGCGGCGGTGGCGCGGGATGTTATCCCCGAGCAGTTGCGGAAGTGTGGCGCAGATATTCACGTAGTGGAGGCTTACCGAACGGTGATTCCCGCGGACTCGATCGAGCAGGTTCGCACATTGTTTGGAGAAGGAAAGCCGCTGCCCGATGCGGTGACCTTTACCAGCTCCTCAACGGTGAACAATTTTTTTACGCTACTCGCTGCCGCAAAGATCGTGCGGCCGCAGGGATTGAGGGCGGTCTCGATCGGCCCCGTCACCACGAGCACGTTACGCCAGCATCATTGGGAGCCGGCCCGCGAAGCGATCCAATACGATATCCCGGGAGTAGTCGCAGCTTGTGCCGCGCTGATGGCAGGCCATGTAAGCGGCTAGTAGGTAGCAACTATGAGTGTTCGCCACTTCGTAATCGCGGCTCTTTTATTCGGGATTCTTCTCGCTCCATCACTGCAAGCGGCATCCTCTCCAGATCTGGTGGTTTACGGAGGCACGGCTTCCGGTGTGATGACTGCTTACTCCGCGGCGCGCGAGGGACTCCGTGTGGTGCTGCTTGAACCCGGCATTCACGTGGGCGGCATGGTCACTGGTGGCCTGTCGGCCACAGACCTGGGACACTACACCATCATTGGCGGATACGCCCGTGACTTCTACATGAAGGCCGCTGCTCACTATGGAGTGCACGATCTTGACCGTCCAGAGAACTGGCGGTCTGAGCCGCATGTGGATGAAGAGATCTTTCGCACCATGCTGAAAGATGCCGGGGTTGAGGTTTACTTTCATGAGCGCGTGCGCGAGAAGGGCGGGGTTGAACTCCAGGGCAGGCATCTGGTTTCCGTGATAACGGCGGATGGCAAGCACTGGCCGGCAAAAATCTTTGCTGACTGCAGCTATGAGGGCGACCTGATGGCCGAGGCCAAGGTTAGCTATACCTGGGGCCGGGAATCCTCGGCTGAGTATGGCGAAGACTTAGCCGGAGTCCGCGGCCACACGCCCAAGCATCAGTTCCTTTGGCCGCTGTCCGCCTACGACGAACACCAGCATCTTCTTCCCGAGATTGATCCGGGACCCCTGGCTGCGCCCGGATCGGCGGACAAGAAGGTTCAGGCATATAACTTCCGCCTCATCTTGACCAATGATCCCGGCAATCGTTTACCGTTTCCTCGTCCGCGGGGATACGATCGTTCGCGTTTCGCTTTACTGGAATGCTATCTCAACGAGTTTCCGCAACACATGGGTCATGCGCCCGGGTTTCGCGACATCACCAATCCCGTGATGATCCCTAACCATAAGGCAGACTTCAACAATAATGGTCCGGTTTCGACGGACTATATCGGCCATAGCTGGAAGTATCCCGAGGCCACTTACTCCGAGAAGGCTGCCCTGTGGCAGGATCACCTGCTGTATACGCAGTCTTTTTTTTATTTCATTTCGCAGGATGCCAGTGTGCCGGCGAGCCTGCGGGCGGAGGTGAATCAGTGGGGCCTGGCGAAAGATGAGTTCGCCGATACGGCTCACTGGCCGAACCAGCTCTACATCCGCGAAGGGCGCAGGCTAGTGGGAGAGTATGTGATGCGCCAGTCGGACCTGCAGACCGAGCGAACCAAGCCGGATTCGATCGGCATGGGATCGTACAACAGCGACTCGCATAACATTCAACGGGTCGCCATGCCCGATGGAACAGTGCAGAACGAAGGAGATGTACAGGTGCCGGTCGAGCCGTACGAAATCGCGTACCGAAGCATCCTTCCCAAACGATCCGAGTCAGAGAATCTGCTGGTGCCGGTCTGCCTTTCTGCCAGCCATGCTGCGTACTCCTCCGTGCGCATGGAGCCGCAGTACATGATCATTGGGCAGGCTGCCGGTGTGGCTGCAGCGCTTGCTGTAAAAGGTCACCGGGATGTGCACGATGTTGCGATCCCTGAACTTCAGCGGAAGCTGCGCGAGCAAGGCGCGATCCTGCATCTGAACGAGGAGTTTTCTGGCGCGGCGCGGTAGCACACTTTTCATTGGATCTATTTCAGTAGGGACAAGAGAACGCGCGCGGCAGCGATGGAAATCTCCCAGTCTCGTCCACCATCCTCGATCGTCCACCAGGCGCCCAGTATCGCCTGGAAGAATGCCCATCTTACAATCCTCTGCGCATCCAGATTGAGTTGATCGGCAAGCATAGTCACTCTGGCCCGCTGTATCGACCGATCGAGAAAAATTTCAGGAGCGGGATTAAGAAGGAAGGACGCGAGCTCGTACGATGGGTCTCCGATGACTCCCTTGGGATCGATGGCGACCCAGCCGGGTTCGTTTCCGTAAAGGATATTGAAGTGATGTAAATCGGCATGCAGCAGGCGGGAAGGTTGTTTGCCCTGAAGGAGCTCGGCTCTTACCTTTTCCGCCCGATCGACCAAGCCGGCATCGAGCGGGCCGGTGGATCCCGAGAAGTGGCGGCGCAGCTTACCGAGCCCTCCGGTCCAGCTCTCCAGACTTCTGAATTCAGCGTCAGTGGTGGTGGCTTGCCACAGCTTGAGCATCGTCTGCGCGGCGATCCCCACCGCCTCAACGCGGTCCTTCCCCGCGGCCAGGGTGGTCCCTGGATCGACCCGTTCGAGCAGGAGAGCACCCAGCGATTCATCCGTCTCAAGCAGAGCGACTGCACCGTGTCCTTCGAACCGACGGAGTGCTCGTGCCTCTGCGGAGAACTCCAGCGTGGGAAGACCCAGTTTGAGTACCGCAGGGAACTTTCCCATTTGCAAAACCGGCACGACGTAGTGGAACGATAAGTCAAAGGGTTTACCTGCCACGGATAGGTCCCACTTCTCAAGACACGCGGCGAGTAGAGCAGGCAGGTCGTTGAGCCACCGGGCTCCGTCAGCAAAAGCTCCCGTGACGTTGCGCACAAGCGAGGCTGGCAGATCTTGGTCTGACATCAAGACATCCTAACCAGAGCGTGGCTATTCGCCTATTTGAAGCCGAGCTCCATGTTGCCCGCTTTCGCCGGCGGATAGAAGAGCCGGCCATCTTCTACTCGGGCGAAAGGCGTCATGCCGTGCGGCTTACGTGAAGATGTGCCGTCAGGCACCACGAAGATATCTTCCACAACGCCTCCGCGGGCAAGGACGGCATCGCCGATCAGGGAACGGTGACAACGCCAGGGAAGGGCCTCGGCACACATGATCACGACTCTGTTTAGTGGATGCTGATCCATCAGCCAGTCAAGGTGATGCGCGAATTCCGGGGTTTGCATATAGTCCGCATAACCGCGAAAGCCCTCGTTCCGCCAGCCTGTGTTGAGGCTACCCTTTTCTGCCGGACGCCTGCCGCCGAGCCCTTCACGCCACGCTGCTTGTATCCCCTCCTTCTCAAGAGAAGAGAAAAGCTGCTTCTGGCCATACTGAGGGTGTCTCCGTGACCCCGGGTAGCGGCGCACATCCACTAGCAGATTGCAGTCGTTCTCTTTGAGGGCACGGAGGAAAGACTCTATCGGAAGGGTCGAATGTCCAATCGTCATCATGTTGAAAGGTTAGCGAGAGAAAATAGGAATAGCGTGAGTCGATCGTTGACGTATCCTGCTCAGCCCGAAGAATAGCACCTCGCGATGGAACGTCGCGAAGGGGCTAAAGAGGGTGTGTGAGAACTCGCTTTTTGAACGGTACGGGCTGAAGCCCGTACCCTTCAAAACGGGAGTTCTCACACACCCTCTAAAGCCCAAAGTTTGTTGGGCCTGAGCACCCCGACTAAAGTCGGGCCCTGATAGAAAGCATCAGAGCGGTGACTACAGGAAAACTCACTTTGCCGTGGAAGTGGCTTGTCTGGCCAACGCCTTCGGAGTCGTTATTGACGACAGATGTGGCACATAGGTAGACTTACCGCCGCTCTTCTGAATGTAGGAGCTTTTCCATGAAATTAAAGGTTGCAGGCACTTGGTGTATGTTCGCTGGGCTTGCATGTTCAGTGACGATAACCGCCGCCCCTCTGTGGGCCCAAGGCTATCGACTGTATGTGGATAACAGCAACGATCAGACAGTTTCGGTCATCGACTTGAACTCATTGAAGGTCGTCGACGACATAAAGATCGGCGCTTCCTTGATCCATGGCCTGGCGTTACGGCCTGACGGCAAACTACTCTTTGTGACCGTGGAGTCGGACCATACGCTCCGACTTGTCGATACCAGCACAGATGAGACTAAGGCCACGATAAAGCTGAGCGGACGGCCCAACGAGTGCGCGGTCACGCCCGATGGCAAGTATGTGGCCGTGCCTATTCGTGATAAAGATAGCGTCGACATCGTTGACGTGATGCAGAAGAAGGTGGTGAAGACACTGCCCATCAAGGAGCCACACAACGCCGTCAGTACAGCCAGCAATCGTTACATGTTTGTGAGTTCGATGGGATCGAATGCGGTCAACGTCATCGACCTCAAAACTATGTCCTTCTCTGCGATTGTGCCTGCCGGTGGACGACCCAGACCCTATGTAATTTCCTCCGATGGAAAGACCATGTACGTCGCAGTCTCGTTTTTACATGGATTCGACATCGTGAATATTCCGCAGAAAAAGGTTCTGGAGCGAGTTGAGATGCCGGCCCGGCGTGCCGGCCCCCCTCGACCGCGTAAGTTCGAAACACCGGATACGCTTACTCATGGTCTCGCACTTACTCCCGACGGCAAGGAATTGTGGGTTACCAGCTTGCTGGATGACTCTATTTATATTTATGACCTGCAGACCAAGAAGTTCAGCGGCCCACTCGCCACCGGCGATGGACCAAACTGGATCGTCTTTTCTCCTGATGGAAAATATGGCTGCGTGAGCAATACGGATAGTGATGATGTTTCTATCTTTGATGTAAAGGAACGTCGAGCCGTCGCTCGCGTCAAAGTTGGTAAGGTACCTAAGAGGCTGGTCGTCGGAGTGGATCCCAAGGGGTCCGTTTCCTAGTAGCTCAGGGGCTTAACGATTGGTCCTGTAGTTCAGAAGCGCAGCAGGTAGCTTACCTTCACGTAGAGAGTCTTGCCATCATTGATCAGCGAGGAATACGTTGGCGGCAGGATCGGATCGTTGGTGTCGCACTGCCCGTTCGCATCGCGGGTACAGAGAGCGCGATCGATGTTGGCGAAGTTTCCCAGATAGCCGAAGTAAATGGCGGTGCCGGGATGCGGCATGTAGGTCACGAGTGCGTCCGCAAACAGCGTCTTGGAGTTGGCCAGGCTGGTGTATTGCGGGTTGGGTAACGTGGAGATGTACTGGCCGATCAGGTTAAACGAAAGCGCCTTGGTCATCTGATAGTTCCAGCGCGAGATCAATTCGTGGTTGTCGTAAACCACATCGCCATTCTCCGAGTTGGTGAAGTGCGTATACACATAGCTGTTTTGCAGATCGAGAGAACTGACCGGTTTTATCTCGACGTTCAGGTTCGGTGAACTCATGTTCACGGGCGCCGGTCCCTCATTGGCCGGCGGAGAGTAGTTGATGACCGTTCCGCCACGTACGCCACCTCCAATCGAGAGGTAAGCTCCGGGAGACGTGTAGAAATTGAGGCCGCTAGTGTGGCTCTGATATTCGACATCCTGCGCCAAGGCGGGGTAATCAACTGGTCTTAGCCGGTCTTGTTCTGAGGTGATGTAAGCGGAGACCGACGTTCGATATTTAAAAGAGACGCTGTAAGACGGATTGATGTAAGCATCGAGCGGTGTCCCAGTGTGATCCCAGATGCGTTCCCCGTAAACACTGGGCCCGTGGGAAAGAATGATCCCGTGGCTGGGACGAAAAGTATACCGATAGGAACCGTTGGGCTCACGCACATCGGGACGGCGAAAGAATCCAGTGTCGGTGACAAAACCTGGCGACGTGTCGTCATACTCGAGCCACCAACTGTGGTGCAGACTGGAGTACGCCACCTGTTGTGAATAGGACTGGCCGCTGCACGTCAGGGTAAGCACTTCGCACTCCTGTTCGCCCTGGGTGGAGTTGCTGACGTTTTGCGTGGCTGAGGTTACGGCTTGCCCGGTGAGCGTCCAGCGGTTCTTCAACCTCGCGCGATAGTCGAGACCTCCCGCACGATTGAACGAATCCAGATATTCGCGATCGGCATAAATGATCCCGACGTTGGATAGAGTACCCAGATCGCGATTCACGCGACCGGTATAGAAATGCGCGCGCGTGTTGGATTCAGGGTCGTCGGGGGGAACAGACTGTCCCGGGCTTCTGTCATCCACACCCAGGACGCCCATCGCCCAGGGGCCAAGCTTGCCGGTGAGACGAGCTCCGTATTGGGGCTTAGCGATGTTGTTGGTGTAGTACAGGCTGACGGGGGTCTGGAAGTAGCTGCTGTTTTCAATGAAAAACGGCCTTATCTCCGCGAAGTAGGGAGGAAAGCGCTGGTTGGGGATGGCAGGATTGTCGATGCCGACCTGGCTGAAATCGGGGTTGACGGTGGTATCGAGAACCAGGCTGTTGTGCAGGATGAACTTTGCATCGAGTCCGCTGTAGCCCTGAAAATGCTTATCTTCGAAGTATGGGTTCGTGGGGTCGATCGTGTTTATCTGCCGCAGGTTACGGCCCAATACATAAGGTTCAAATTGAAGATTCTGGCCATGTTCGATATCGGTGAAACCTTCGGCTGCCATGTCCTGGGTAAGGCGTCCGGCGATCGCGTGCCGGCTTTGTGGCCAGAAGGCTTGTTCGTTGGCGTGAGAAATATTCCGCTGCAGGATAATGCCCCAGGTCCGCGGCTGGCCTGGATCAGCCTTCTTGAAATAGAGGCTGGCGAAGGGGATGCGCATGAGCACTACATATCCGAACGGTGTGCGCTTGCCCCAGGTGTCCCACACGGTATCGAACGAGTAGTCGGCGGCGTTTTGCTCGCTATAGAGCCCATCGCTTTGAATACCAAGCGCATTGCTGTCGAACATGAAGGCGCGTCGCTGATCGTCAAAAGTATCGAGCATCACCTCGACAAAATCATCGTCACCGAGAGAATCCCGGGCCAACATATGCGCGCGGATAAGCCCTGGTGTCTTGTCTTTACAAACGAACGCGGCGAAAAAATATTCGCGGGTGTAACCCAGATAGGCGACGGTCGTTTCGGTGGCCGGCCGGCCATCTTTGGGATAACGCTCGATGAAGTCGCTGATACGCAGCATTTGTTTGGCTGCCTGCGAGCGCGCGATCCCGCTTAAAAAATCGCTGAGGCGTGGTTCACTCTCCAGCCGTGGAATGACGACGTGGCTTGAGTGAACCACCGCTGCGTGCACTTCCGGCGGAGAAGAGCTGCTGACTACGGAGGGCTTGGGTGCTGAGGGCAAAGGCGCCGCCGCAGAAGAGTGAGGAACATTCGCGCCTATGGCAGGCAATGCGAATATGCCACCGGCAAGAAGGCAAAGCAGGCGCAGGAACACTTGGCGCAAGGCAGTTGCGTGCATAGTGAAAATGGAAGACTCCAAACTTGTGAAAGCCGCCGGTTGGTTTTCCTATTTGAACTCTTTTCCGTGGCAGGTATAGGATATCGCATCTGCCCGATCTCCATCCGTCCGAAACGGACTACGACTGGGGCGTGCTGACCAGTTCCCATATGCGCGCCAGATGGTGATCGTCGTGTTCGGCAACAAAAAACAGATGGTCCACCAGCCGCATGGGGGTCTGCAAACGAGGGTGGGGAATCGCCCGAGTCAAGAGAGATGGATCCAATTCGCCGACACGCTTGAGGAGCTTCTCTCTGGCGGCACGGAACTCTACCAGAATGTGCTGCAAAGGCCGCGCATTGTGGTTTGCTTCGTCCGTTTTGCGGTTGTTCAAGTCGGTGGGAGTGAGTTGATGGTTGCCAACCACGTAGTCCTCCACCCGCGCGAGCCATAGCGGTTCAAGGTCGACCAGGTGACCAGCGTGTTCCTGCGCGGACCACTTCTGTTGTGGTTTGCTGGTAAGGATGTGGTGAGGACGGCCATTCAGGACTTCTTCAAGCCTGGCTGGAGTGCCACGCAGCCGCGCGCAAAGATTCGGATGCAATTCAGCAGGAAACGAAAAGTCAAACCTGCGTTCAAACCAGATGGTCAGCTGACTCATGGATTCGTCGTAACGGTTCTCAAGATAAGGATGCGGGCAGCAACAGCTACGATCCCGCAATTTGCGTGGCCAGGCTCAACCGGGCAGCGTGTGCGGGAGCGGATTGTGCCAGCCGGGTGACGCGGAAGATCGTAATATCGTCCTGTTGCCCAAAGTTGCAGGCCTCCTCCACCATCCGCTCGATGGTGGGATGAGACTGTACCAACGTAGCCAGCCGCTCGAAACCATACAACTCACCGGCCGAATTCCGAGCCTCCAAAATGCCATCCGTGTAGAAAGTGAGCGTCTCACCTTCGTGGAGTGCGAATATCAGCTCGTCATAAGCCGCGTTCGCCGCCAGGCCCAGCGGCAACGATCCGGCGACAGGCAATTCCTCACCATCTCGAAACGGCGCCAGATGGCCGGCGTTGGCAATGGTCGTCTCGCCGTTTGCATCGATGCGCGCGATCGAACAGGTGACGAAGCCGCCGTCGGTTCGTCCCAACAGGCGCCGGTTCAAACCCTGCAAAATGGCCGCCGGACTTTGGGTATAGTCGGCCAACGTGCGCAGTGTGCCGACGATCAGAGATACGGTCATGGCCGCTTTCAGTCCCTTGCCGCTCACGTCTCCCAAGGCAATCAATGCGCCACCGGAGTCGGTCGCAATCACCTGGAAGAAATCGCCGCCCACCTCTTCTGCCGGGCGGTAGACGCTGGCAATGGATAGCCCAGGGATCGCCGGGGTCTCTTCGGGAACGAGAATCTGTTGCACTTCGCGGGCGGACTTCACTTCCAGTTCGATCTGGGCTTGGCGCTCCCGCTCGAGAAACTGCTCGCGCGCGATGGTGAAGATCAAAGCCAGGAAGAGCAGCGTACTGAAGATAAAGGTGGGGTTGAAGAAGTAGCCGCCGAGGTGGAAGCCGAGGCTCTGAATGGTGCTGAACCACGTCCAGTGGGTAAATCGGATGCCCTGGACACCCAGGTTGAGGATGACATTCAAAAGCGCTGTCGCGCATGCAACAACAATCAGAGGCCCGAGGGAAAGCCTTTTCCGGCTGGTTAAACCGAAGCCGATGATGACAAAGACATAAAGCGGAGTGATGGAATAGATGCCGGTCGTAATGCCATCAATCCACGGCAGCACTCCGCCTCTCTGCCATAAGAAGATGGTGACAATATCCGCGAATTGGGCAGCCAAATAGATGGCAACGATCCACGCCGTCGCCCGCCTCCAACGTCGTTCCTGCGACATTCCGAACAGGGCGAGCAGGATCAGCCAGAGGGAGATGTCCTGCGAACTCGATAGCAGTTGCGTTATCAGTTGATAGGTGTGGAAGCTCATGCTGAAGCGGAAGACTGACAAGGTCCGGATTCCGACCAACCCAGAAGCAACCAGGTAGAGGGCGAGCCAGAGATACAAGCCCTGTTTTCGGTCGCGCAGGTACAACAGGAAGCTCAGTGCCCCGATAACCAGGGTGACGGCAGCGATCAGGATGTTGGGTAGCCCTCGCTCATCTGTGGCATAGGCCACTGACTGCGCCCGGGCGGCCAGCACTGAAGCGTCCCCCAACTGTGGTGCTCCCGTAAATCCGCCAGACTCTGCTGCATCGACGGACGAAAGGGGCGCTTTCCACACCCTGAGAGCCAAGACTCCGCTTGTCCCTGGTAACGGATAGACAGCCTCATGGCCAAATATCCACCAATTGGCATGCGGCGGCAGGCTGCCATAAGTGCCCAGCTGCTGCCCGTTCCAGTAGACTTCGTAAGCATCTTGAACCGGAGGGATCAGCAGCGCCAGATTCTTCGCTCCCGTAGAGTTGGCATCGTCGATTGCGATCCGCAGCCGATACCATGCGAAGCCGGTGTAGCTGGGATGGCTCTGCTGTCCCCATGGTTGATCGACGCGGATGGACTCCCAATTCGCATCATCCAACGCGGGATCGGCCCACTGCTGGTCGTCGCCCAAATGAAGCCGCCAGCCCTTGTCAAGGGAGATCGAACCGGTGCCTGGATTCTGCACCTTCAGAGTTTGGGCGATGCCTGGGGTAGCCGGGGAAAGAGCTACCAAGATCAGAGCCAGAACGGAATAGGCTCGCAGTCCACGAGCACAAGGACATACTTCAACCATTCGCAGGCTCCTTACCGAAGCGGTTTGCACCGCTGTACCTATGGGGGAGACGATTGTCTGTTGACCAGCATACGATCCGAGGGTCTCAGGAGCAACCAATTGCTTTTCAGCCCTCGTGGTTAAGGTCCGCGACGCTATGGGGAAGGCGCTGCCCTCAAGGGGCTAAAAAGTGTGCGTAGAACGGGAAGAGAAACAGCAGGTCCCTCCGCGGCACGCCCCACGGCAGGCCGGGACATAGCGGGGACAGGTCCACTTCGCTACCTTCAACATTGAGTTTTTCCGCAGCCTGTTAAGCGGGAAATCTCATTGCGGAGCGAGCTTTTGCTTTTGCTGCCTCTTCTTCTCGACTCCTTGGGGTCGCCGTGGTTTCGAGCGAACGGAGAAGGCGGGTCGAGACAGCAGCGACCTCATCGACCGCCGCCAGAAAGGCAGGTTCGTTTGCCTTTGATGGCTTGTTAAAACCGCTGATTTTTCTGACGTACTGGAGCGAGGCGGCGCGAACCTCTTCATCCGTCACGGGAGGATCGAAATTGAATAGCATCTTGATGTTCCGGCACATGCGCAAGACCTCAGTTCAATGAAAGTCCATCTGCAATTATTCTAATTGCGAGCGGAGCCAGCGTGGCGGCGTGCGTCCGCACCAATGCATCGAATGCAGGGTCCCTCTTGAGTGATTTGAGCAGGGGATCCGCAGCAGGTGACAGGGGCCAATGATTTCGCCTGTGGACGACCCGTTCAGGTCTGAGGTGGGAGCAACGCCCAGCGTAGGTTCAGAATCTTCCGCCTGATTGCCGGACTGTTCAATCCCCATGGCGGACGCCTCCTTAGGGTTAGGAGCCGAAGTCTCGCTGACAACTCCGCTCCACTATACCGGCTCGCCTGCGCTTTCGAGTGCTCGTTTTGCGGACAGTGATTTTCAATTTTGGACGGAACCGGGTTTAGGCGTAATCCGTACCAACCAATAAGATTCTCAGCGGTAACCACTCCATCGCGTGCCGTTGGGCTCATGAGATGCATCTCCAGATCTGCCGGAGGTTCTATGCAGACATTCCTTGATGACCTGCGCTATGCGGTACGGCAGTTGCGCAAATCGCCCGGGTTTGCGGTCACCGCCGTCTTGACGCTGGCGCTGGGCATCGGCGCGACAACCGCGATCTTCACCCTGGTATATGACGTGCTGCTAAAACCGCTGCCGTATAGCCGCCCGGAGCAGCTGCTCGTGATGGAAGAGCAGGTGGCGGAGTTCCACGACCTTTATCCCACGCTGCCCATGAATGCTAACCATTTGACCTTCTGGCAGCAGCACAGCCAGAGCTTTCAATCCATGGCGGTGATGACGGAAAATTCTCTGCCGCTGGGGGTGGGCGGGCACCCTTCGCAGATAGGGGTACTTACCGCGACCCCTGGCATTTTTTCTGTGCTCGATTCCACACCCCTGCTGGGGAGGGCATTTTCGGCACAGGAGGCCCAGCCGGGCCACGAGCATGTTGCGGTGTTGATGGACAGCTTTTGGCGAAACCAGTTTCAACACGATCCAGCGATTCTGGGAAAAACCATCACTCTCAATGGGTTCCCCTATACGGTGGTTGGCGTGATGCCGCCATCGTTCCATCTGCCCCACCTGGAGATGTGGTCCAGCGTGGATACAAACCATCCGCAACCGGTGGAAGCGTTGCTGCCGATGGCTTTTTCCAAGGAACAGCTACAGCAAGTCATGGGCGATTTTGATTATTTCGGGTTGGGTCGCCTGAAGCCGGGGGTTTCGGTGGCCCAGGCAAACGCGGAAATTAACGCCCTGCAACATACGATCATGGGTAGCCTGGCCGGGGATGAGAAAGCCACGCTTTCCGCGAGCCTCACTCCGTTCCAGTCCTCACTGGTGGGCAACAATCAGAAACCGCTTCTGATCTTGCTCGCGGCGGTGGCGGGGCTGCTACTGGTTGGCTGCGTTAACATCACTAATCTCCTGCTGGCGCGAGCGGTAGGCAAGAGGCAGCAAATGGCGGTGGCCGCAGCTTTGGGAGCGAGCCGCAGCGAGATGCTGCGCCTGGCGATGCGGGAGACGGCGGTGCTAGCCACGGTGGGCGGCGCGCTGGGCATTCTGCTGGCGGCAACGATGATGCTGGTCCTGCAACGCTATCTTCCTCCGGCACTGGATTTCCGCGGATCCCTGCATCTGGATTGGGCGGGCGCCGGCTGCGCTCTTCTGCTTTCCGTTCTGGCGACGCTGGTGGCGGGAGCGGCCCCGGCGTGGATGATCGCCCGCACGCCGCCCCAGGAGGTGTTGCACAGCGAATCCCGGCTAGCCAGCGAGTCGCGGAGCAGTAAACGGATACGGAGGATGTTGGTTGCCGTGGAGGTTGCGGTGAGCGTGGCCCTGGTGTTGATGACCGGACTGTTGACCACGAGTCTGCTTCGACTTCTCCACGTGGACCGCGGCTTTGAGGCCGCACGCATCGCGACCGCGATGGTCGATCTGCCTGATAAGTCATACTCGGATTCGAAAATCCGGGCTTTGTTTTATAAGCAAGTGCTTGACCGGCTGTCTCAGCTTCCGGGAGTGGAGCACGCAGCCGCCGTGAGTGAGTTGCCGCTGTCTGGCGATCGATGGGTCGATATGCTACGAATTCCCGGGGATACGAGGCCTTTCATGCAAGTGCCTTCCGAGCACTTTCGTTGGGTAAGCCCGGGATATTTTGAGACTATTCGCCTGCCCCTGGTTGCCGGGCGTCTTTTGAGCCCGAGCGACGAGGGCAAACATTATGCGGTCATTTCGGAGCTTACTGCCAGGACGCTCTGGCCGGGGAGGAATCCCATCGGCGTGCAATTTAGCCGCGGAGGGAGGAATGAAAGCCCATTTACGGTGATCGGCGTGGTGGGCAACGCAAGGACGGTCTCGCTTGCTACTCCGGATCCGATGATGGTGTACATGCCGTACTGGTATCGCAGCGACACAACGGCAGGGCTCCTGGTGCGCACCCGTCAGGATCCGGCGACGATGGCGGATACGATACGCAGGGCCATCTGGAGCGTCGATCCTGAAGTGCCTGTGCCCGTAGTGCGCATGCTTGGCGGTGTGGTTGCCGACTCGGTGGCGAATCGGCGCTTCGAGATGCAGTTGTTGCTATTGTTTGCCGTCAGCGCCCTGCTTCTTGCAGGTTTGGGAGTTTATGGGGTGGTGACGTATTCCGTGGTCCAGCGGCAGCGGGAGATAGGTTTACGGCTGGCGCTGGGCGCACAACGGCAAAATATTTATCGCATGGTGCTGCATGATGGCCTGGTGCCGGTGTTGGCGGGGGCTGTTGCCGGGGTCGCGGTGGCCTTTGCCTCTGCGCGCGTGGTGGGCAGTTTGTTGTTCCAGGTAAGCCCTTATAACTCTGCCATCGCTACCACCGCTGTGTGCGTGTTGGTTGCGATGGGAGCCGCGGCGTGTTTGCTCCCCGCTCGCCGCGCCGCTGCGGTCGATCCGATGCAGGCGCTGAGAAGGGAATAGCAGGTGCGTTCGAATGCTGAAGGTACGGGCTGAAGCCCTCGGGAAGTCCAGGTTTGATGTCAGGGTTAAAACACTGACCTACCTTCATGTTGAGGTCAGTCTTGAAATATTGACCCTACTTTTGTTCCGCTAAGCGGAGGTATTGATGAGACTACCGCTTGCCTGTCCGATTTGTACCAAATAACCAGCGAGATCCTTCAGAGCGCTGGGTACGGCGCCCGCACTGAGCGAGTCGGAGATTTTGGCGACCAGGTTTTCGAGCGGGCTGATGGCATAGGTGGGAGCAGCCGCCACGGAGTCCTGCGTTTGCAAATCCACCTTCACCCTGGCGAGGTCCGTTTTTGCCGCCGAGCTACCTCCGGCAGCCAGATCCTTGAAAAGCGAGGTCACGTCTTTGGCCAGGTTGTTCAAGGACAGGCTGGCGGTTTGAGCCTTCAAATCCGCTTTGAATCTTGCCAGCTCAGTCTTTGCTCCCGTGACATCTCCAGAGGCCAGGGCCTTCAGCAAATTGATCATGTCTTGCGTAAGCAGATCCGGCGTATTGCTGGAAGTGCTGCTAGAAGTTCTGCTGATGGGAGCGGACGTCGTATTCACAACCGCCGGGCTGGAGGAGTTGGACTGATTGGTGCTGGTGATCAAACCGGTGGCCAGCGAGCTATCTAAAACCGAGGCGGATGAAAGCGCATGTATGGACACAGTGGCCTCTTTCAGAATCCAACGAATTCTGGACGGACAAAGGTAAAACCACTATCGGCAGCAAAGCAAAAATTGTTCAGGGAACTTTCGATCTTTCTCGCGCAACTTTAGGCAGTTGTTTCTGCTCCGCCCAGGCCGAAGCTGTGGTCAAACATGGACGCAAACGTTACCGCCGGCTACTGAACGTTCACCGTAACCGATTTGGTCGAACGTCCATACTGGTTGGTTGCGTTCAGGGTGTAGATGGTGGTGGCGGCCGGGGTCACTGTTTGCGTGCCTCCACGCACGGGACCCACGACGTCAATGTAGTCGTAGGAGTCGTTGCTCACGCTCCAGGTCAACGTCACCGGGGTTCCCGCGGATACCGTGGTTTGCGAGGCGGTGAAACTGCTAATGGTTGGTACAGCTCCGGTGGGAGCCGTCGCCCCATCGTATGCTGTTCCCATTTGCACCACGTCGAATTGCGAGGCATCGATGGCTTTCAGCGCGTTCAGGTCGTTGTCGTCCCAGCGTGCATCCGGCGCTCCCTGGAAATACATGTTGCTGCCGTTGTCGGCGACAATCATGCCGTAGTTCTTCATAGCGGTGAGGATCACCTGATTGGCAGCGCTGAAGGTGGAAATGTCGAAGTTGGCCTTGAGCCGCAGGCGCATCCCCATGATGTTGTCGGTGCCGGAATTGTTTCCCGCTGCGTGCGTCGCGGGGGCCACAAAATATCCGCCATTGGCATCGCTTTTGGTTTGCGCCATCGTCATGCGGAAGGCGTGATGGATGGCTCCCGCAGCCACCTCGTCGTAGCGCACTAGCCCGGGAAAAATGGGCAGGCCGGCCGCATCCGCTGAGGTCCATCCATAAGGACGGTGCTCGGTGCTGGTCAGGTCCCATATGGCTCCGTTGGCCGCGTTCCAGGTGCCGTTGCAGCGCTGGGTCTGCCAGGTCTCAAAGATCCAGCACCGGGTTTTGTCGATCACGATGAGGTGATTGTCTCCGGTGGTGGTGCAGTCTGCAGGGAAGCCTTCGATGGGAGCCGTGATGGGGACCGGATAGAGCGTGATATCACTTTCGCCTTGATAGGTGGTCATGGTCACCGCGACTCCTGGAGTGGCATTGGAATCCACGACGACGTAGGGTATGCCGTAGTTACCATCGACCACGTTGGAGAAGTCCGGGTGCAAATGGCTGCCGGTAAGCGCACCGATGATGGTTGCGGAGTTGGGATCGATGGGAGCGGAGGCAATGTTGGTGTTCCAGGAATTGGAAGACGGGAAGGGTACATAGCCGTTGAGACTGGCTCCGTTGCCGGTGCTCATGTTGCCACATGCCGGCCCTGCTGACGTGCTCACGGTGAGGCTTAAATTGCCGGTTTGAGAAAGCGCGGGTGTACTTGAATCCGTCAGGTCGACAGAGAAGGTGGTGGTTCCGGCTTTGGTGGGCGTCCCGCTGATTGCGCCTCCGGTGGAGAGTGTTAGTCCCGCGGGCAAGGAAGTGCCGTTTGCCAGTGTGAATATGTAGGGGGCAACCCCGCCCGCGGCTGTGAGCATGGCCGAATACGCCGTGTTCAGGGTAGCGTCCGCCAGCGTAGTGGTGGTCAGGCTCAGCGTGGATCCAGCCGTAATGGTGAGCGTGAGCATTGCCTTGGCGGTCTCCGGGGTGGTGAAGGAATCGGTCACCACGAAGGTCACGGACTTACTGGATGCTGCAGCCGGCGTTCCGGAGATGGTTCCTCCGGTCGACAGACTCAACCCGGTGGGCAACGTGTTACCGGCACCCAGGGCCCAGGTGTAGGGCGGGACACCACCGGAGGCCTGGAGCGTGGTCGATGGATACGGCGATGCGACAGTCCCCTCGGGTAAAGAGGCGGTCGTCACTGCAATGGGGGCGGGACTGACCTTGATGCTAAGGGTGGACGTGGCCGACTGAGATGAGGGCTGGGTCGAATCCGTCACTTTAATGGTTGCTGATGACGTGCCTATCGAGGCTTGTACCGGGGTACCCGTAATCGTGCCGGTTGCACTATTGATCGACAAGCCGCCAGGAAGGTTGGTTGCGCTGTAAGTATAGGGTGTACTGCCTCCAGACGCTCCCACCGCACTGCTATATGCGGTGCCTACGGATCCACCGGGAAGCGAGGTCGTGGTGACTGTGAGGCTACTGGGCTGGTTCGTGGTCGTGCCGCTGTTGCCGGTGCTTGTGCTGCCTGTACCGTTGCTGCCTGCGCTGCAACCAGCGAGAAGTGCTGTCGCCCCAACGATCAGACTCCAGCCCACTTTTCCCATGGTCTAGCCCGTCTCGATGCTAGACCTGAGTGTGTAACAAGTGAAGGATGTATCGATATGCGACTTTACGCCAAAGTTGTAGTTACGATTTAGATAAGGCCTTCTGTGCAGCAACCACTTTCCTTCAGAATGTCACCCTTTCCTTGTCATCCCGAGCGAAGCCGAGGGATCTGCGGTGTCCGCGGACCTCTCCTGGAAACGCGTAATTCTATGCTCAAACAGAATTGTCATCTCGACCGGAGCGGAGCGCAGTGGAGAGATCTGCGGTTTTCTCTTAGTTCTCACCCACACACTTTAGCCCCTGAGGGCTGCGCTTTCCTTCCGTGAAGGGTATGGGCTGAAAAGCCCGTCCCCTTCAGACGAAAGAGTTTTTCCGCATCCTGTAAAGCCGTGCCCTCCGGTGTCCCAGCGAGATGTGGGGCACCCAAGGGTTCCTTTGCGTGGACAAATCCTCGGGCAACGCGGTTATTTTGCTCTTACTCTTCGAGCCAACTTCTTCTTCGCCGGGCGCATGCGGACGGGCTTCTTCTTCCCGCCTTTTTTCTTGGTCGCAGTGGAAGCGGCCAGGAGTGCGATGAGCTTGGCGCCGTTGGGAGAACCAAGGCCGGTACAAGCATCCCAACCAGGGGCGGCAGAAAAGGCTCCGTTGTTTCCCGAGACGATGTCGTTGAACGCATAAGCAGCTTTCGCGGCATAAATTTGGGGTTGTATGAATCCGGCGCTCTTTCCATTCTGCTGATTGTTGAGTGCGATGAGGCCCGCCCAGAGCGGCGCAACCGCACTGGTGCCACCGATGACCAGATTTTGCCCATCAACGCGAATCTGGTAACCAGTGACCGGATCGGCATCACCACAGACATCCGGAACGCCTCGTCCGCCCGTGCTTGCGGCGGGCGCCGGTACATTCGCGTTGGCCTGCCAGGAAGGCAGGGCAAATACATTGCTCACTCCGCCGCCGGTCGCACCCTCGTTATTTGCCTGCTCGTTCCACACCACCTCGGAGGTGATGGTGTTGCCGCTGCCCTCAAGCGTGGTTCCACCGCAGGCAAGGACGTGCGGGCTGGAGGCAGGGAAGTCGACGTTATTGCCCGTAGCTCCGTCGGTCGAGCCACTGTCGCCCGCGGCGACGGTTATGGTGATGCCGAGCGCGGCCGCGGACTGGCACGCGGCGTCGAGCGCATTCAAGGCTTGCGCGGTCCAGGTGGACTCCGGCCCACCCCAGCTGATCGAAATGACACTGGGGTTATTCGTAGTGTCATGCACAGCAGTGGCGATGGCATCGATAAAACCCTGGTCGGTGTTGGGCGCGAAGTAGACGACGACCTTCGCTCCTGGAGCAACGGCCGCCGAGACTTCAATATCGAGCATGACCTCGCCGTCGGAACCGTCCGTGGCGCCGGGAGAATTCTTGCCCTTGTCGACCGAGACTGCGGTTACCTGGGGTGCTTTTTGGCCCAAGGCTTTGAAGTAGGCAGTGAGATCCGCGGCGCGGTAGCCGCCGCCCAGTTCGATGATGCCGATGGTCTGCCCAGCGGCACTTGCCCCGGTGGGAAACTGGTAGAGCTGTGCTATCTGGACCGGAGTATAGGAGGTATTGGTTGCGGCGGCATGAGCGCGGGCGAAGCCTTGTGTTCCGGTCGTCAGGGTGTTGATTGAGGAACCCAGGACGCGGAAGTGCGGCTGCGCCTGGGGACGATTATCGAGTCCCAAAATCGCCTCCACCGCGTCGGCCAGTTCAGCGGGTACCCGGATGCTGCCTTCACGGACACGATAGGTGTTGCCATCGAGAGTGGTCTGCACGAGGCTAACGTCAAACGCCTTTTGCATGGCAGCGACCGTCCCGGTGAGTTTGATTGTGCGCCGCTCCGGTTTCGGTTGGTCTTTCCCGATCGTGAGGCCGAACTCTTTGGCAAAGGCGCGCACTAGTTTGATCGCCGCCGGATCAGCGCCGTGCTTTTGACGATACTCAGCGCGGGTGAGGCGCTCTTTGCCTAGCAGGCTGGTGTTGAGTGGGCTTTTCCGCTTGACGACCACAGAAACGGTGATGACGCTGGCAGGGGAAGCCGGTTTCTGGCCGGTTGCCGTGGGTAGCGGTGATTTCTCACTGCCGGGGAGGACAACGCGCTGCTGAGAAGACAAGCGCAGGGCCGATTTTTTAGGAGCCATGGGGTTTCTCCGATGAGTACGACGCCCATAATATTCCGGTCCGGGGCGTCAGGGAAGTTTCGCGTACCACCGCGAAAGTTACTTTTTGCGCTCCAGCGTTCTTGCCCAATTGCCGGGCTATCGTGCAGCCAATAGAGTCTGTGTGAGAACCGGAAGAGAAACAGCAGGTCCTTCATTGCCCTACCGCTTCGGTCGAGGATCGTTGCCCTCAGGGGCATGAAGCCCCTGGCGCGTGGCTGTAGAATAAGGGGTAGCAATGCCCACATCGATTGACTGGCCGCTGAAGAACCCGCCCCGGCGGCGCCGACGCTTTTTTCTCATAGTCGCGGCCATCGCCGTGATCGTCTTCTGCAGCCGCACCGCGTTGTCTTATTTTGTTGACCTGCTGTGGTTCAGGTCACTTGGTTACGGAAGCGTGTTTACCAAGGCCTTGGCTCTTCAGTGGATCATTTTCATTGTTTTTACCGTAGCCACGTTTTGTATCCTCTACGGATCGTTTGCCGCTTTGAAGCGAGCACACCTGCCCGATTTGCCCAGCAGTCACACCATCTTCGTCGGCGGACAGCCATTAAAGCTCCCGGTTGACCCTGTGATGCGCTTGATCGCGTTCGGTGGATCGGTCGTTATTGCCCTCGTGACTGGCGCCGGCATGATGGCAGAATGGCCAACCTTCGCGGCTTTCTGGTACGCCCCCGCTGCCATGGGTAGCGTGGTTGACCCAATTTTCGGCAAGCCGCTAAACTTTTTTCTCTTTACCCTGCCGGCCTGGCAACTGGTCTCCGGGTGGCTGCTCACGCTGGCCATCATTACCTGCATCCTGGCCATTTTTTTTATTCTCATTACCGGCGGCATGGGTGCGTTTGCCGGCCGCCGGAGTTATCTCACGATTCCGTGGCGCGGGCTTTCCATTACATTTTCGTTCCTTCTGCTGATCCTGGCGATACGTGTATATCTCGGCCGGTTCGATCTCTTGTTCGACGATCATACGGTTTTCGGGGGTGTAACCTACACCGACGCCCATATAACGCTTGGCGGTCTTCTGCTGGTGTGTATAGCGCTGGCAGGCGGGGCGGTGGCTGCCGCAGCAAATGCGATGACGGGGGCGCGAGGACGCTGGTTGTTGGCGGCGATTCTACCAGCGGCGCTGTGTTTTGCGGGCGTTCAAGCGGCGGGCTGGTGGATGAGCACCTTTATCGTCAAACCGAATGAATTGGTACGCGAGCAACCCTACATTGCCCACAACATCCTTATGACGCGCCAGGCATACGGATTGGACCGTTTCTCGCAACATGAGTTTCCCGCGGAGACAACTGTGGGCGCGGCAGATCCGGCTAATAATCAACCCACTTTGCAAAACATCCGGTTGTGGGATTGGCAGGCACTCCAGGACACCCTGCGTCAGATTCAGGAAATCCGCACCTACTATGACTTTCCCGATATCGACATCGATCGCTATCAAATCGACGGAAGCTTGCGCCAGGTGATGCTCGGTGTCCGAGAACTGAATGTCGACAAGCTGCCCGAAAGCAGCCGCAACTGGATCAACGAAAAGCTTATTTATACCCATGGCTACGGTATAACGATGAACCCGGTGAACGGGTTCACCACGGAAGGTTTGCCTACTCTATACCTGAGTAATATGCCGGTGCAGAGCACTGTTCCGGGCCTAAATGTAACCCGGCCGGAGATCTATTTTGGCGAGCTGACGAACACCGATGTTTACGTCAAGACGCGCCAGCAGGAATTTAATTATCCCCAGGGCCAAAGCAACAATCTTACCTCGTATCAAGGCGACAGCGGCATTGCCGTGGGCGGCTTCCTACGCCGCATTTTGCTCGCGCTCGATCGTGGCGATCTGGGAAAGTTACCGTTCAGCGATGATGTGAATGCGCAAAGCCGGCTGCTGATGCGCCGCAATGTGCGTGAACGCGCAGCGACCCTGGCGCCGTTTCTGACGTATGATCCGGATCCCTACATTGTGGTCGGTGACGATGGCAGGCTGTCATGGGTCATGGACGCCTTCACCACCACGGACCAGTATCCATATTCCACCCATTATCGCTTGGGCGATGATCTCATCAATTACATGCGCAACAGCGTAAAAGTTGTCATCGATGCCTACGACGGCTCGACTACTTTTTATGTTTTTGACGACCAGGATCCTATCATCGCGACCTATCGGCGTATTTTTCCGAGCTTGTTCAAAGATGCGGCAGCCATGCCGCCGGGGCTGCGCAAGCACATGCGCTACCCGGAGCTGTTGCTCAAGTTGCAGGGAGAAGTCTACGGCCTGTATCACATGACCAATCCTGAGGTGTTCTACAACCGCGAGGATTTGTGGACAGTCGCGACCGAAGTCGGCATGAGTGAGGGGGGCGGACAAACCACGCAGGCGATGCAGCCGAATTTCGTGCTGATGAAACTACCGGACGAAACCGGGATGGAGTTTGTCGAGATCCTGCCTTTTACCCCGGCAAATCGTAACAACATGATTGGCTGGATTGGCGGCCGCAGTGACGGCGCACACTACGGGACTGCGGTGGTGTACAACTTCCCCAAGAACAAGCTAGTCGACGGACCGCTGCAGATCGAGGCGCGCATCGATCAAAATGCGCAACTTTCCGGACAATTGACATTGTGGAATCAGCAGGGCTCGCACGTGCGGCGCGGAGCTCTACTGGTGATTCCCACCGGGCGCGCACTTTTGTACGCCGAGCCGATTTACCTGCAGGCGGAGCGAAGCCCGATGCCGGAGCTGCGCCTGGTGGTGCTCGCGCTGCAGGACCGGCTGGCGTACGGATCAACCTATGAGGCAGCACTGGGCGCACTTTTCGGCGGCGGGAGTTCGTCTCTTACTGCTGCGGAGCCTCAGCGCGCCGCGCAGCCATCGACACCTGCTCCCTCCCCATCAGCGGCGGACCTCAACCCAACCATCTCTGAAGCCGCCAAGGATCTTGCCGACTACCAGCGCCTGACAGCGGAGGGCAAGCTGGGTGAAGCAGGGCAGAAGCTTGAAGATTTAAAGCGCGCCCTCGATAAGTTGAACAGCCACCGTTAAAAGCCCGGAAACTGCAGATCCCTCCGATTCGCTTCGGGACAGGCGCGATCAAAAAGGTAAGGGTGGCGTTACATAACAAAGGCCTGAGCTGATTTGCCGCTCAGGCCTTTTAGGTTGGTGTACAACTTAGCGGCGCTCTGGTCCGCCCTCCATCATGTGGCGAACGCCGACATCGTAGCCGCGTTGGAAGCCTTCTCGATAGTCGTGACGAAGCTCACGGGGCACATTGGGATGGCGATACTCATCGCGGTTATTCACGCTAGGCTGGCGATGGTTTTCATAGTCTTTGCGGGCCCCAGCCAAGCCGTCCTGAAAGCCACGCCGTTGAGCATCGTTGAATTCCGACGGCGCGTTATCCCATCCCCCGTGCTCGCCGTACCCTGGTGGCGGAGGTTGTTGCGGGGCGTATTGAGCGTGCATTATGGCCGGGGAGCTCAACAATAGAAGGAGGGTGCTCGATGTCACCAGACGATAAAAATTTTTCATATGCGTCATCCTTTCGTGCTCTTGCGATCTAACGAGCATAGATGCGAAGGGGCTGTGGGGTGTTGTCGTGCAGCGAAGTTAGGCGGAAAAACACTTTGTTATGAGGCACTTACGAGGAATGCGCGAGGTTTCCAGAGTCACCGATCTAATGCTTTGTATCAGGGCACGACTTTAGTCGGGCCGTTAGAGGCCAACAAACATCTGGGCTTTAGCCCCCGGGCTTTTTTCTCTGCCAAGTAGGTGTACCAATCCTGTTTTGACAGCGTGCTGAACCATATATGCGCGATGCATTTCGTGCAGGATGTGCCCCTGCAGGGGCTGAAGAAGCTGCGGAAAAAAACCCTTCCTCCTACTGCAAAACTGACCCGAATCCGCATATATATAGGTGTGGACACCAATAACTTTGTCCTGTTGCAAACCATTTGCCGGCCACGCGCGCGGATGATGCATGAAGAGCCGGCCCCCAGAAGGCTCACTGGGCAAATTATCCCGGACAACCTCTTGCCTGGATTCGGACCTTACCACGCATATCACGCATATCACGCACTCTTTTTCGTCGGCATACCACGCATACCACGCATATCACGCACCCTTTCCGTCGGCCACTTTTGCACCACCTTGGAGGCAAAATACACGCATAACTTTAAGCGTCGCTTGAAACAAAGGACTTAGCCGCGCGTCGGTTCCAACCCAGGGGCCTAAGAGGGTGTGTGAGAACTGTTTAGTCTCGAAGAGCTTGCCCTGAGCTTGTCGAACGGGGCGTCTGAACTTAGCCCAGGGTAGTTAATGTAGGGGCTGAGCCCGTACCCTTCAAAACGGATGCTCACGTCCGTTAATGTGCAACTTGACCGGGAGCGCTTCGGGACCCAAAACCCAGTCGTTGTGCAGGGCGTCTTTCGCATACGGGCGAGTGCTTTCGCGGTTTCGATGGTGGGAATCGATAGGTGTGGACCGCGAAGCTGGTTAGCGGTATGGCCCCAGGGAGATAATCAGAATCTCAACCAGACCGTCGGATTCATTTCGCCATTGCCGGCCTGTTCCGGCGACCACCGTCACCGAATCGCCGCGTTCAAGGATCTGCTCGGTTTCCTGCAGCTTGAGGATCACTTTGCCTTCAAACACCATGGCGAACTCATCGGAAATGGACGGCGTGGGATGCTTTCCAGTGAGGCCACCGGGCTTGATGATGAGCATGGAGGCGCGGAACTGCGATCCGTTGGAAAGGGAGCCAAGGGAGGCAATTTCAGCCCGCGACCAGTCAAGCGCCATGTGGGCACGGTCGCTGGCGCGCACGATATTGACTACTTGCTGATTTGCGGAAAGGAAAAACTGTCCCAACGTTACGCCCAATGCGTTGGCTATCTTCTCCATGGATGAGATGGAGGGTGAGCACTGGCCGTTTTCAATTTGCGACAAAAAGCTGGCAGAAAAATCTACCCGTTCCGCAAGACCCCGTAGTGAAATG
Organism: uncultured Acidobacteriaceae bacterium; assembly: GCA_963717225.1. GTDB lineage: Bacteria > Acidobacteriota > Terriglobia > Terriglobales > Acidobacteriaceae > PALSA-350. Next base: position 89,314 of record CAVQWB010000037.1, read on the forward strand.
CCCTGTTGCTCCCGCAAAAAGCGCAGAGAGTTCCCAAGAGTCTGTTCAATCATCCTATGGCCAACTCAATCCCCGTAATCTGGTGCACGGAAAATGCCGTCCCCCAGTATACAGACGATGTGGTGCAAAAAATTCCTCCACTTATGCTATCTAACGGACATATGAACCCTATCGATTGGCCCTATTTAGGCTACCAAAGTAACCACAAGCGTTAACCGTTGCGATATGGCACTACCCGGTTGCCACAGAGGCACGGTCGTGGCTATCCCACGTTTTATCGCTCGAGTAGCACAACGGTTCCAGGGTGCAATCGACGCAGCGCGGTTTGCGGGCGATACAAACCTGGCGCCCGTGATGGATCATCTCGTGGGAAAAGGCGATCCAGTGGTCCTGGGGGATAATTTTCATCAGGTCCTTCTCCACCTGGATGGGCTCGGTAGCCTGGGTAAGTTCGAGACGTCTTGCTAGCCGAAGCACGTGGGTATCCACCACCACCCCGACTGCTTTTCCGAAGGCCACACCCAGCACCACGTTGGCCGTCTTGCGCGCCACGCCCGGCAGGGTCAAGAGCTCTTCCATGGTTTGTGGGACCTTGCCGGAGTACTCGGCGGTGAGTTTGCGCGCCGCGCCGTTCAGGGATTTGGCTTTGTTGTGGTAAAAGCCGGTGGAGCGGATCTGCTCCTCGATCTCGACTAAGGGTGCATGGGCAAAGTCAGTGGGTGTGGGAAATTTCTTAAACAGGCCTGGAGTGACCATATTGACGCGCGCGTCGGTACATTGCGCGGAGAGAATGGTAGCCACCAGAAGCTCCCACGCGTTGCGGTGATGCAAGGCGCACTCCGCGCTGGGATAGGCCTGCGCCAGACGCTCCAGCAGGGCAGAAATACGTTCCGGAGCGAGTGGATTTCTCCGCGGCTTCCCGGCCTTCTTTGCCGCAGACTTTTTCGGCTTCTTGACTGGGGACTTCGCCGCCTTCATCAACGGTTAGCCGATCCGCGCCAGCATATCTTCCGGCGTCATGCGAATGCAGGTGAAGATGGGGGTGTCTTTCAGCGTGTAGGGGCTGATCTCGGTCTCCCTCAACTGCTGCACCAGATCCAGGAAATCTTCTGGATAATTAGTTTCAAATGCCACCACGAACTCCTGGTCGTCGATGCCGAAGGAGTAGGTGGTGTTCAGTTTGACCCGGGGGTAAAGGTGCCCCACGCGGATGTGCTCGTTCATCAGGCGCTGGCGCTCCTCTGCCGGCAACAGGTACCATGCGCGGGTCTTCCAGAAGGGATAGATAAAGATATATTTCTGTCCCCCAGGCCGGATGCTGCCTCGTGAATCGTGCTGACCTTCATGCTCGTGTCCGATCAGGTACTGAGAGCGCTTGGTCATGGAAATGTAGCTGTATGCGGTCTGCAGATATCCGCCCAGGGGCGTGGCCATCAGCTCCGCCGTCATCTGGTTGAGATCTTCGGGGGTATAGCAGATGCGCCAGAGCACCATGTCGCAATCGCCGCGAAGTCCTACGGTGGAATACGTTAGCGTGAGCAGGCGTCCAGGCTGATTCCAGCGTTTGAGGACCTCGGCAAAGGCTGCGCGGTGCGCCTCTTTTTCCGCCACGGGGAGCCGGCGCCACTCGGGCATCACCTTAAGAAATGTAAAGCCAATGGTCTGCCGCTTGACTTCCTTTGCAGGGGCCGAGGCACGCTGCGGGGCAGGATCAGTCTGGGGGGCGGTCTGAGTAGGCTCGGAAACTTCGGGGATAAGGGTCTCTGCCATGGTGTACTCCTGTTGAAACTCCATGGTAGCAAAGCGAATGAAAACCGGCCTGCCGCGGTTCTGGCCGGGGACGAAAGCCTACCTTCAGGAAAAGACGCAGCTCGGGGCCTAAAGAGGGTGCTCAAAGCGGGCGATCGAGCGGCTATACTGCCTGCGGATGACAGAGAAAATACTAGCTATCCTCGCGCACTTCATCATTACCGTCATTTCGTCCACGGGTTATCTGGGAATTGCGCTGCTGATGGGGATTGAGTCGGCTTGCATTCCGTTGCCCTCGGAGATCATCATGCCATTCTCCGGCTACCTGGTTTACAGCGGCAGGTTTCAGCTGGTGTGGGTGGCCACGGCGGGCGCGATTGGCTGCAATCTGGGCTCGGCGGTAGCTTACTGGATCGGGGCACATGGAGGCCGTCCGCTCGTGGAGCGCTTTGGCAGGTACGTTCTGCTCAGCCGCCATGACCTGGACCGCACCACAAATTTCTTTTTGAAATACGGTTCCATTACCGTGTTCCTGGCGCGCTTGCTCCCGGTGGTGCGAACCTTTATCGCCCTGCCCGCCGGCATTGCCAAAATGCCGTTATGGCGCTTTCACATTTACACCTTTCTCGGCTCATGGCCGTGGTGCTTTGTGCTCGCCTACGTGGGCATGAGACTGGGCCGCTCGTGGGAAACCGATCCCCGCTTCAAGGCGATCTTTCATCGCTTTCACCTGGGCGTAGAAGCAGCATTGCTGGTTGCCATTATCTGGTTCGTCTGGTCGCACTGGAAGCGACGGGCGGTGGAACCTGCCAGTGCGGTTTGAAAATTGCTTCCAATCGCCCTTCACTACCATTAACCCGTGCTTTCTCTCCTTTGAGCGGCGCATGTTTGCCAAAGCAGAGAATGAAAGACGAGACTGAAAGGGTTGGTGATCAGCGCTCAAAGAAGCGCCTGCGATCACACAAAAAAGACGCGAGAGGACGGACCCGCACGAAAATGTCTACCCCTACGAGCAGCAGCCGCGAGTCTGCTGACAGTTCATCGATTCAGCCCGCCAATGGAAAACTAGGAATCATGATCCCCGGTATGGGGTCAGTCGCGACCACACTGGTGGCCGGAGTGGAAGCGGTGCGCAAGGGTATCGCCAAGCCTATCGGCTCCTTAACGCAGATGGGCACTGTTCGCCTGGGCAAGCGCACCGACGCGCGCAGCCCCTTGATCAAGGACTTTGTTCCCCTGGCCAAGCTAGACAACCTCTGCTTCACCGGTTGGGATATTTTTGCTGACAATATGTTCGAGGCGGCGAAGACAGCCCGTGTGCTGGAGCGGGATCAACTGGAAACCATTCGGCCCTTCCTCGAAGGCATCCGGCCGATGCCGGCGGTTTTCGATCAGTATTACGTTAAACGTCTGAACGGCACCAACGTTAAGAAGGGCAAGAACAAACGCGACCTGGCAGAGCAGCTGCGGGCGGATATCCAGGCCTACAAAAAAGTCACCCAGCGCCAGGCGATGATCTGGTGCGGCTCGACTGAGATTTTTCTCACCCCCACGGCCGTCCACCAGTCCCTGGCGGCATTTGAAAAGGGATTGGAAGAGAACGACATCAATATTGCGCCCTCGATGATCTACGCCTACGCGGCGCTGCAGGAAGGCGTTCCGTTCGCCATGGGCGCGCCAAATTTAACCGTCGATCTGCCGGTCATGCAGGAGCTTTCGCGCAAGAACAGTGCCCCGATCACGGGTAAAGATTTCAAGACCGGGCAGACGTTCATGAAGACCGTTTTGGCGCCGGCGTTCAAAGCGAGGATGTTGGGCGTGAGCGGTTGGTACTCCACCAACATTCTCGGCAACCGCGATGGCGAAGTGCTGGATGATCCGGAGTCGTTCAAAACCAAGGAAGAGTCCAAGCTGAGCGTGCTCGACTTCATTCTGCAACCCGACCTCTATCCCGACCTCTACAAGGACATTTACCACAAGGTAAGGATTAACTACTATCCGCCACGTGGTGATAACAAAGAGGGTTGGGACAACATTGACATCTTCGGTTGGCTCGGCTATCCGATGCAGATCAAGGTTGATTTCCTATGCCGGGATTCGATCCTGGCCGCGCCCATCGCTTTGGATCTCGTCCTCTTTCTGGATCTGGCTGCGCGCACTCCGGAGTTGAAGGACATTGGGATTCAGGAATGGCTGAGCTTTTATTGGAAGTCTCCGATGACGGCTCCCGGGCTTTATCCGGAGCACGATTTGTTTATTCAATTGATGAAGCTGAAAAACACACTCCGGCATATCAAGGGTGAATCTCTGATTACGCACCTGGGGTTGGAGTACTACGATTAGTCTCGCTCTCCATGAGTTAGATATTGTCCCAACTCCAGTCCCGCAGGGACGGCTGAGCTTAGCCCAGGACGTGAGTCCTGGGTATGCTCGACCTGATCGGAGTAGTCCCGACAGGGACGACTGAAAGTTGCCCAGGCGCGGCCGCGGGTTTGCTGGACTCGGGAGAATCTATGATACCCAGGATGCATCCTGGGTTTTGTTTTCAGCCGTCCCTGCGGGACTGAGTCGTCCTTTCAAATCCTTCCCAGGACTTACGTCCTGGGCTAAGCTCAGCCGTCCCCTACGGGACTGAGTTGGAACTGGGGGGTTCACGCAAACTCCCTCGCCGGTAGTACCCCTGACGCACGCCTTTCATTTCAGCGGGATTTTCACCACAAAATAGGTAAACGTGCCGCCGGAGTCGAGGACCACTTGATGTGGCACACCGGCTGGTATGTGCGCTATGTCGCCCTCCTGTAGTTTTTTTCGAACTCCTTCCTGTATGGAAGCACCTCGTATCTCGCCCGGAGCCGACGTCATGGGACTCGCAATCGTACCGCCGGTGACCAGCGTGGCCGTGCCCTGAAGGACGACGAACACGTCTCCGAATTGCTGGTGCAGCTCGGCTTTTCCGTCTCTATCGCGAATGGCAAGGATCGTGGAGCTGTCTAAATGCTTCTCCAGGATGCCGGTTCCGGAGTCCTTTGAGTTTTTGGCTTGCTCGCGCATCTGTTGTGCGAGCTGCAGTAATTGATCCGGTGAATACGAGACTGCAGCGGCCGCTTGCGCGGCAGCCGTCGAGCAGAAGACGGACAAGGATATCGAAGCAGCGAGAAGAGCACAGAGTTTCATCATTGAGCCACCCCCATGTTTCTTTCCAGCGATCTATTGCAGAGCGATCACGGCTGCATCCCGGCCACCAACCGTCACTGTGATTTGCCGGCCGTCGATGGCAACGCTTTGTTTCCCCCAGATATCTTCCCCTGATTTGTAGTTTTCTGCACCCACAGCGAGTTTTACCTTGACACTTCGACTGTCCGGCGTTGGGTTGGTGACCCACAGGTAAGCGCCGCCAGCTCCCTTATGAAGCCTTGCCTGCACGCTGTTATCGTTGATGGTCACCTGGGGCGCGACTCCTGCCATGGCCGGAAGGGTTGCGAACAGATCCTTTGTAGCTGCAGCGTGGTGCAGGTAATAGCCGGCCCCGGGGAAGGAACCAAGGAGCAGAGTGCGCCCCTGGCCTAATTGATGCTCAACCGCGGCGATAGCTCCATTGGGGTAATGTCCAACCGCGTTGCCGCCGTGCAGTTGATAATCCTGGCGGAAAAAGCGGCCATAAATATTGGCGCCTTTGACCTCGAGCATGAGGTCATTGGAAATATCGGGGGTAAATTGCACGTAGCTCTCGCGTGCCCCAAATACCTCGTCCAGGCCGTAGTTGGGCTGTACGGTCCCCACGTGGCCATGGTCGCCAAAATACGCCGGCAGCCCCTCACTCACCAACGTTCCCCCGTGCTCAATAAAGCTGCGCAACCTGGTGACGGTTTCCTGTTTCAACATCACGGGATAGGGAAGATAGATGATTTTGTATTCGTTGATATTGTCCAGAGCTACAAAGTCCGGTTGGATGTTGGAATCGAAGAAGGCCTGATAGGCTCCGCGCATCGATTGGGAATAGAAATCTGTGTCGCCTTGCTGGACATAGTTGAATAGCTCAGATTCAGGGATGAAAAGCAGTCCGATGTCGCCCTTGACCGGGTTCGATTTCCAGATCTCCGGATGGCTGTTTGCCCATCGGGCTATGCGCCCCGCCATCTCTGACTGGGGCGTGGGCGAGCCGTCCATGGCGAAGGGGGCGAAGGCTCCGAACAGAGGACCATCGAGGAGCGGGCGCCACCGGCAATAGAGGATTCCCTTGGCCCCGGTGGCACAGGAGACCAGATTCCAAATGCGTACATCCTCGGGGTCGGGAATGCGCCCGTCATCGATGCGCCGGCCGATGACTTGAGGCTGCATCCACAGCGGACCACCTTGCGCTTCCGCATGCCAGAACGGCTTGCCTCGTGCTCCGGCGCGCACCAGGTCGACCGCCTGGAATTGTTTCCACGGTTCGTCACCCTGCCGGGCAGCGATCCAGGTCAATCCCCAGATATCGACTTCCGCAGCCGAACGCCATTCATTGTGGGAGGCAGAAGGCAGGCTGATGAGGGTTCCTGAGACCCCGTGCGCGGTGATGCGGTGCCTGGGGTCGAGCTTGCGAAATAGTTTTACCCGCCAATCGAACAGGCTGTAAGCGTTGTCGATGCGAAACTGAAGCCAATCGAGACTATCGGGATACCCGGAGAAAGACCGAGGGGGTTCTATGTCGTCCCAGCTTTGGTAACTATAACGGTGCCATTCCCTGGCGGCGCTCTCGAGCGACCCGTAGCGGACCCGCAGCCACTCCCTCAGTTTTCGCTTGGTCCCTTCGCAATAGCAGTACATCCTCCTTGGATTTCCTCCGAAGGAGGTGCCCTCGTTCCATAGGTCATAGCCGAACAGTGCTGGATGGTTGCGGTAGCGCTCCACCAGGGCAACTAAAAAAGTCTGTGCGAGTGCCTGTACGTCTGGATTGTCGAGGCACAAACCCGGGAAGCCTCCTGTGGCGCTGCTCTCCGAGACGGTGCTGTCCACGACGAATCCGTCGCTGCCCAGGTATCGTGCATGGGGATACTTACGAAAGGCCCACTCCGGTGCACACCCGACCAATTCTTCGAGGACGACCTTGATTCCATTTTTCGCCGCAAGATCCATGATTCGGTCGTAGTCGGCCCAGTCATACTTTCCCGGGGCGACCTCAATGGCGGACCACATGAACCAGTGACGGAAAATATTCATCCCGGTCTGCGCCGCGGTTTGATGGTCGCGCGCCCAGTCTTCCGGGGGTGGATTTGTCTTGCGGAAATAGACGGCGCCATATGGAAATACGGGCGAAGCCGGCTGCGCGGGGGCGGCTTCTTGCGCCAGCTCCGCCGCATGAGCCAATGTTGTGCCGGCGGTCAAGAGAGCTGAGTTGCGAATAAACTCTCTGCGTGTAATGTCGAAGATGTCAGCCATATCCCCTCAGCCCTTACCTGGTTGGGTGTTCCTGGTTGGGTGTCCCTGGTTGGGTGTCTTAGACAGCGAAGTCCAGCGCGATCACCTCGTGCACGCGGATCGAAGGCACCTCGATCAGGATCGCGTCGCCGTCTTTGCCGTAGTGGGTTTCAACCCCCGCAACCAGCAAATGGACCTTTGTCACTCTCTTGTCAGCCGGAACACGAATACGCACCTGCTGGCTGGAAATCGGTATCGCCTCGCGCACCGGTCCTTTCATCATCATCGGATTGGTGAGGTTCACCAGATGCACGGTCATGGAGTTCTTCTGTGACCAGACGGCAACGTCGAGGACACCTTTACCTTCTACAGATAGAGGAGCCGGCTCGTTGTTCGCCCAGAGGACCGCGTTGCGCAGTAACTTTGCGTGATCGGTGTTCAGCACTTCCCAGAACGTACGGTCGATATCCCACGGAAAATAGACCACGCGCCCCTTACCTCTTTCGCGCATGAAGATTCCCGCATCATGAGGCGCACCAGGCCTCACGAAGCACTCTTCCATCGGCAGGTCAGGATAAGTAGGAACGACTCGCAGTGGGGGCGAGAGACTCTCTCCTATGGCTGTTACGTGAACCCGGTGGACTCCATTGATGATCCGATTCGCATCCTCAAATCCAGCCAGCACAGGATGATAGTGGCCGGTGGATCGGTCTTTCTCTAGCGAGAGGTATGAGTTGAGCATCGGACCTTCTTTACTGCCCGCGAAGGATGCTCCGAAAAGCGACGCCAGCCCGAAATCCTGCCGTTGCACACCCCATTCGTCGTACAGTGACGTTTCATAAGTGGCGACGATGCTGCCACCACGCTCCACAAATGCACGGAGCTGATCGCACTGTGCCGTGGAAAGAGCTGCAATATTCGGCAAGATCAAGGTGCGGAATTGAGTCGTATGCTCAGCATCGAGCAAATGGTCGTGAACCATCTCAAAGGGAATTCTGGCTTCGACGAGTGCCTGATAAAAGCCCAGCGCGGGATCGTCGACGGTAGCTGCCGCATTGGGTCCGCCGTAGAACGCGGCGGTTTGCTGGGAATAAACCATGCCCACCCGGGCCAGGGATTTCTCGTTGCGGAAGTAATCCTGGTTCGCATAGTGCCACTGGAAGATCTCTTCAACTACTGGAAACCAGCGCTTGTCGTAAGGCTTGGCGTTGAACTTTGTGAAGGTCGGACGAAAATCCTGGGCCATGCCATCGGCCACCCAGAGCCTGATCTCGTCACCGTTCTGTACGGAATCTTTCCAGCGATACTTATCCTCCAGGCCGACACTGAAAATACCTGCAATGGCTTTTCGTCCCATTGTCGAACGAAACTCCTTGGCGCTCTTGCCACTGGCCCATGGCGCCACAACGCCGGCTCGGCCTTGCCGGTCCGCCAGCAATGTGGGCGCCAGCTCGCCGATGGTCTTCATGTCCAACAGGCTCAGCGCGCCGCCTCCAGCGTTCGCAATGTAGCTCGCATTGGGATTGATTTCCTGTATCTTTCCGTTCCACAGCCGCCACAGCTCGAATAAGCGTTGTTGATGCCAAACAATGTATTGCCGTTGCGACGGATCTTGCGGATTGTTGGTGCGGGGAAGATCGAGTCCCGAAAAATCGTGGAAGTTCTTCTGGCAGTGCTCGCAGTAACACATGCCCGATCCTGCCCATCGATTGGTGAAGATACCATCCACCATGTACTTCGACATGATCTCCTGATGGACCGCGGTCATGAATTCAAAGTTGTAGGGTCCCAGCGCACAGGTCAGCCAGAAGTCCGGATCCGATGCGTGCCGGCGCTTCTTGCCGTTTTCGTCCACCGCCAGCCAGTCCGGATGCGCGTCGTAAACATCCTTATGGCATGCGTGTGCGTCGGTGCGGGCAACGACATTCATGCCCAGCTTCCGGCAAGCGTGCGCTATGTCGCCAAAGGCATCCATATTCCCCAGCCACTTGCTGCGGTAGTGCAGGGGAATCTGGGTGGGGTAGAAGGCCACGCACCCGCCAGCATTCAGAACTGTGGCATCGGCATGGATTCGTTGGAAATAGTCCAGCCAAAATTGCATGTCGTAATTGCCGGGATCGTCTTCGACGAAGCTTAGCTGGGCCCAACGCATGGGGCGGTCGTACCAGGACGCAGTCCCAGGGCTACCGGCTGCAGCCGAAATCGCGGCCGTCTCTGCCCCGGACCGCCCATCAAAGCCGGCCATGCAGGCAGCGGAGAGACCCGCGGCTTGTTTGAGGAATGTTCTTCGAGTGCTTTCCAATGGATGCTCCTAACGAAGATTTGCGTGTTCATCTGGCACGCGTCCGTCCAAGCGCGGCTTTTCAGGCTCGCGGACATAGTTTATCGGCCACACTGACCTGTCAAACGACTGAATCGCGGACATTCTACGGGAAAATGCCCGCATCTCGCGTCGAGGGCACTGCGATGGCTCGGCATGGCATAGAAATTCGGGTTTATCCTTGACTCGTCGGAATGGATACACGGCCGGGCCCAGTGTTCTCCGGACTTCACTGCGAAACGAGGAAATGTGCCAGGGATCGTCCGCCGCCTTTGTCTTTGTGGCCTGATAATTTTGCTGCACGCCGGTTACGCGCAAGATGTGAGCTTTCGCATCACGCCGCTCCGCCCGGTGGAGGAGTTGCGCGCAGAGGCGCTTAAGGCGACACCGCCGCGCGAGCTGGGATCTTTCCGCAAACCTGATCTGGTGGAACTGGTCAAGCTCGACCCCACGATTAAACTCGACATCCGTTACGCCACCACGAACGATTTTCTTGGTACGCCCTTGTATACCCAGGCGCGCGCATTTCTGCAGCGGCCGGCTGCGGAGGCGCTTCTCCGCGCCCATCGCGAGCTTGTGGCACAGGGGTACGGATTGATGATCCATGATGGCTATCGCCCCTGGTACGTAACCGAGATCTTCTGGGAGGCTACTCCCAACGACAAGAAGATTTTCGTCGCCAATCCGGCAGAAGGCTCAAGGCACAACCGCGGCTGCGCGGTGGACTTATCCTTGTACGATTTGAAAACGGGCAAAGAGGTGAAGATGCCCAGCGGATATGACGAAATGACCCCACGCGCCTATGCCGACTACGCAGGTGGAACTCCCGAGGAGCGCTCCCGCCGCGCCCTGCTCAGACGAGCCATGGAGAAGCAGGGGTTTATGGTCAACCCTACCGAGTGGTGGCACTTCGACTATAAGGATTGGAAACAGTATCCGATTCTGAATTTGAAGTTCGAAGATCTGTAAGACTTGTCCACAACTTCAACCGAGTCGCCGCCATCGCAGTTGATAAGGGCTAAAGAGGGTGCGTGGGAAACGGAACAAACCTTCGCGATTCCCCCGGGGCGCCTGCTTATTGAATTGCCTTATGTTCAACAGACGTCCGATGTGACATCGCGGGCAGAAACCCCGCTAGCAAACCAATTGCTGGAAGATAGGCACATATCTTGTACACGAAGAGAATGCTGGTTGCGTCGGCGATCCTACCCAGAACAGCCGCACCAATGCCGCCCATTCCGAAGGCAAAGCCGAAGAACAGGCCGGAGACCATGCCTACTCTTCCGGGAACCAGTTCCTGGGCGTACACAAGAATTGCGGGAAAGGCAGAAGCCAATACTAAGCCGACAACGACACTCAACACGCTGGTCCAGAACAGATTGGCGTAGGGGAGCAACAACGTAAGCGGTAAGACACCGAGGATGGAACACCAGATTACGGTCTTGCGGCCGATACGATCGCCGATGGGTCCGCCGATCAGAGTTCCGGCGGCGACTGCTCCCAGGAAGGCAAACAGGTGGATCTGCGAACTCCGCACTCCTACATGAAAGCGGGTTATCAGGTAAAAGGTGTAGTAACTGGTGAAGCTGGCAAGATAAAAATATTTTGAAAAGACGAGCGCGATCAGTACCGTGATGGCCGAGATCACGCGCGCGCGCGACAAGCCTGTCGCCGCATCCCGATGCTTCGCGGGCCGGGAGCGGAGAAGCAACAGACGGGCTTTGTACCAGCGGCTTACCTGCATCAGCACCAGAATGGCCATCATGGCCACCAGCGAGAACCATGCGACCCCACGTTGCCCGTGCGGCAGCACAACAAACGCAGCCAAGAGTGGCCCGATCGCGGCGCCGCTGTTTCCGCCAACCTGAAACACCGACTGCGCCATGCCCAGCCGGCCACCGGACGCGAGACGGGCCACGCGTGAAGATTCCGGATGGAAGACCGCGGAGCCCATGCCAATTAAAGAAGCGGCAAGCAATAACAAGGGAAAGGTAGGCGCAATCGACAGTAACAGCAGACCTGACAGGGTGAATACCATGCCGAGGGGGAGGGAATAAGGCATGGGCCTGCGGTCGGTGAAGAGTCCGATAAAAGGTTGCAGGATAGAGGCCGTCATCTGGAAAGTCAGGGTCAGCAACCCGATCTGACCGAAGTTCAAATGGAAGCCGGACTTCAAAATGGGATAAATGGAGGGCAGCAGAGACTGCATCGTGTCATTCAGCAAGTGGCAAAAGCTCACCGCGACAAGGACGCGAAAAAATGTCCCGTCTTTGACCGGGCCGGGACTCTGAACCTCATTGTTGTCGACAGTTTGCGTAGCCATGCCGGCCGTGTGGGTCTCCGCTTCTATGCTAGCGTGAATCGCGCCTTCGCAGGTCTGCTGGATTTGGGAGCAGCGGATTATGAATGCATACCGGCCTCTCGAAGGCCCAGGACAAGGGCTTCGAGGAAGGTTTCATTGGTGGTTCCGGAGGGAACTTCCAACTTTGTTTTTTCTGCCATTCTGCGCGATAGCCTCTCTGCAAAGCCGGCGCGGACATCGAGCGGCAGATCGAGCCGCCGCGCCAGGAAGCTTTCAATCAGCTGCAGGTCCTCGCGCGACAGACGAGCGACAGCATCCGCCGGCAGGTCGAGGGTCTTTCTGAAGACCGGTTGTGGCGGTGGTTCAAAAGCTGCAGCGGTAAAGGTTCTGGCCCCCGCCGGCAGCATGGGTGTTTCTGCGGGAACGCTGTGTACGACCAGGGTACCGGCAACCATGTCTCCCAGTCGTTGCTGGCGGCGCGTGGCGAAGATGCAAACGGCGCCCACCAGGTAAAAGCCGGGCAGCATATCGATAATCCGAATGAGATTTCGACCCATCGATTCGAATAAGCCAATTGGCCGGCCGCTTCGCTGGATCACGCGCAGACGCAAGGCACGCTTACCCGGAGTTTGCCCGTTCCAGAAGGCCTCAAAGAGCGCGAAGTAACCCCACTGCAGAAGAAAGGGAATCAGGATCATCAGTGCGATCGCCCACTTTGCCGGATCGTCCGAGTGCGCCTGGTGCTGGACTGTCGATGTGCGGGGCAACGCGGCCAGTATCAAGATACCTACGATCAGGATTACCACCAGGGAAAAGCCCTGCACGCAAGTATCGACCAGTAACGCGACGCACCTGCTGCCAATGCCGGCAAGGGGAAACTCGATCCCTACCAGTTCTGGAGTGTCGATGCTAAGCTGATCCCGCAGGTCGATGCTTTCGTTGCTCATCTCCGCCACCTGTTGACCGTGAATGGAATGGGAGACCATGATATCCAATCGCTGGATAGAAAAGCGTAGAGGATGTTGGGACCGTCTGCGCGCGCTGATTGCCGCGTTGCAGGCGGGTGGGGTGCGCGGCCTGCCCCCGGCGGAATTGCGCGAGATGGCATTGCTCTACCGGCAGGTCGCCAGCGATCTATCCGCGCTGCGCCAGGAGCGTAGCGCACGCAATCTTGAAGCCGAGCTGAACCAGCTACTCGGTCAGGCTCACGCAATTATCTATTCCAGACGCAAAACGGACTTTTCTGACTTTTGGCGATTCTTTTCCCGGGAGTATCCGCGTCTGTTTCGCAAGCTCCTGCCGTTTACGCTCGTGTCTCTCATGCTGTTTTTGGCGGGTGCGGTTGTGGGCACCTTGCTCACGCTGGTGCGCCCCGAGTTCAAGCGGCATTTTCTCGGGCCCGCGATGACGCAGACCATCGAGCGACGACAAATGTGGACCGAGTCTGTCAATTCCATGGCGCCCCAGGCCTCGAGCGCGATCATGACCAACAACCTGGCGGTTACATTTACGGTTTTCGCAGCGGGAATCACCGCTGGAATTGGGACTTTGTACATGATCGCCTGGAACGGCATACTGCTGGGCGTAATTTCGACTGCCTGTCACCAGGCTCACATGAGTTTGAAGCTGTGGAGCTTTGTGGCTCCGCACGGTTCGCTGGAGCTTCCGGCCATTATCATCGCCGGAGGCGCCGGTTTCCGGCTCGCGTACGGATTGCTGTTTCCCGGCATTTATAGCCGCCCTCATTCACTCTCCGCAGCGGGATCGGAGTCTGTCCGCCTGGTCAGTGGGGTGGTGCCCATGCTTGCTGTTGCCGGCATGCTCGAGGGGTTTCTGTCTCCATCGTCCGCGCCTGTGTGGTTGAAGTTTGTGACCGCGTTGCTGCTTTTCACTTTGCTGCTGCTCTGGCTTTGGTCGGCGCCCGATAGGCAGGTAGTAGCCAGTTCCAATGAGTAGGGCGTCTTCTTTTAGATAACAGGAAATCCTGGGTGCCCCAGCGATTTGTTGCACGGACGAGGACTCGGGCTACAACAGTGCCTTCTCCTTGATTTCCAGGTACCGGTTCAGCACCAGGGAAGTCATCTCTTCCGGATAGGTCTCGAGCGTCAGGGCTCCGCGTTGGCGCAATCTGGCCAACAAAAGCTCCCTCCAGTGCACCATCTCCTGCGCGGCTGCTCCGGCGAACATCTGCTGTTGATTTTCCGGGCGCATTGCGGCTATCTTGCGCAAGTCTCTTTGCTCGATGGCGACAAACAATACCAGGTGCCTTCGCATCAATTGGGCAGCCCCTTCCGCAACCTCCGGCTGCATGGAAGTCTCGGCCGGGTCGGTAAGCCAAAGCACGAGACTCCGCCTCGGCTGCAGCCGATTCAACGTCACCGTCGCCCGCAAATGGTCGGCCTCCGCCGTTTCTCCGTGAACCAGAGCCAGTGCGTCCAAAATCTGGCGAAGATGCGCACCACCGCGCCGGGGTGCGATCAATTGCTGCGTCTCGCGGCCGTAAGCCAGCAATCCCACCCGGTCGCCGGAGGCGAGCGCCAGCTGGCTCATAGCGAGCGCAGTGGCGGTTGCATAATCCAGCTTGGTGTACCCGCCCACACGCGCCTGCAGCAGACGCCCCGCATCGAGCAGCAACCACACCGCCTGACTGCGTTCTGTCTGGTACTGCTTGGTGATCAGGGCGCCCCGCCGGGCGGAAGCCTTCCAGCAAACGTCGCGCAGATCGTCGCCATCCAGGTAATCGCGCAGAGTCTCGAAGTCCCTGCCCAGGCCCCGTTGCCGTTGCTTGCGCAGTTGCAGTTCCAGTTGACGGTTGCGGGCAAGAAATAAATCCTGATCTGCTGTGGCGCGGGTTGACGGGTAGATACGAACCGTCTGGGTAAGGTCGGCAGCCGACCAGCGTTCCAGCAACCCGACGGGGCTGCGATAGCGCAGGTACAACTTTCCTGCCGGATGATCCCCACGCTCACGGGGACTGAAGGCGTAGCGCAACGTCGCTGGTATACCTGGATAGGCGGTCAGTTCCAGCCATTGCGGCGCCTCCAGAAAAGCAGCGGGCAGATCGTCCATCAAGCGGCACAGGAGCAGGCGACGGCCACGCTGCAAGACGCTCAGCTCTACTTCGCTCGCGCTGCCTAGGGCCGGGGCTGAAATCCAGCTCCGCCGGGCCTCGATCAGCCTGGGAGCCGGCAACAACCATCCGTCGATCAGGGCAAACAGCAACACGGTCGCGTCCCACAGCACGACCCCCCACACAAAGGGACGGACAAAGAACGCGGGCACGAACCACAAGGTACCGGCCAGGAGCAAAAGGAGGGCCCGCCTGGTGAGTCCGAAGGAAAACCGGCCCAACGGCGCCGCCGGCGAAAATTTCGGCTCGGCGACAATGGTGGGAGAGATCACTGCTTGGGCACCGCGACGGCCGCCAGGATCTCCCCGATCACGCGGTCAGTGTCGTAACCCTCAAGTTCTGCCTCCGGCTTCAGAATCAGACGATGGCGTAAGACCGGGAGCGCAGCCTGCTTAACGTCGTCCGGGATGAGGTAGTTTCTGCCTTCCAGGGCGGCAAAACCTTGCGCCACCAGCATCAGGCTAACAGCGGCTCTCGGGCTTGCTCCCAGGCTGAGTGAGGGCCACTCCCGAGTGCGGCGGATGACGGCCAGCATGTAGTCATAGAGACTGGCTTCGATCCGCACCTGGCGGACTTCCGCTTGCGCCGCGGCCAACAGACCCGGTTCCATCGGGAGCAGCGAACTGGATTCCAACCCCTTGGGTCCGGTGCTGGCATGGTGGCGCTGAAGCACGACCCTTTCCTCGTCAACAGACGGATAGGAGAGGCGAAGCTTCATCAGGAAGCGGTCCAACTGTGCTTCCGGCAACGGGTACGTACCTTCGAAGTCGATGGGATTCTGGGTGGCGAAGACGGTGAAAGCTGCGGGAAGGGCATAGCCCGTCCGATCAATGGTTACCTGCCGTTCCTCCATGCACTCGAGCAGAGCTGACTGCGTCCTAGGCGGCATGCGGTTGATCTCGTCGACCAACAGGAAGCTGGTGAAGACGGGCCCCTGGTGAAGAACGAACTCCTCGCTGGCGCCGCGAAAGACACTGGTGCCTAAAATGTCGGCGGGCATCAGGTCCGGCGTAGACTGCACCCTATGAAATTCCAGGCCAAGCACTTGCGCGAGCAATTTGACGACCAGTGTTTTGGCGATCCCGGGCACACCTTCGATCAGGGCATGCCCACGGCAGAGGGCCACGACTAAGGTTTGATCGATGAAGGCGTTCTGGCCGGCAATGATGGTGCTCAACTCATGCCGGCCGTGTTCCAGCAGCTGGGTCGTTGCTTTTAATTCGGCGTTTTCTTCCACTGTTGGGATCCCGGTTTCGCTAGATGTGTACGTCGTTCGATCCAATCATCGCAGTCGTGCAGTGCTTGCACCCTGGTCAGCGCTGACTTCGAGGATAGGCTCGCCGTGCCCATGGCCTGTTCACTCGCCACAAGGGTCTGTTGCAGTTGCTCACTCTCGGCGCCGAAATGCCGTGCCAGGGCGGACCCCAGGGCTTGCGCAGAAGAGCTTTGCGGAATGGCAAACAATCGTTCCAGCCGTTGGCGGAAGTGCTGATAGGCGCCGCTGACAGCGAGTTGGTTCGCGCCCGCTGCCTGATACAAAGAGCCCAGCGAATGCACGAACTCGATTTGCGTTGTTCTGGGGGTGAGGGGGTCCGGACGAAGGGGTCCGCTCCGTCGTCCATAACTCCACAGAAGCAGAGCGGCAACCAGCATCAACTGCCATCCGATCCAGTGCAACGGGGTGCCTCGAGTGTAAGACAACAGTGAAGGGGTATCGCCGTGCAGCGATTCATCCCAGAAAATGTGCGTGGTTGCCGGCGGACCGATGCTGTTCAGGAAAAAAACAAGGTTGTCGACCTGCTGCAACCCGGAATTTTCGAGCGGCAGAGAACTGGCCCACCAGATCACCATGCCCTTGCCCGACCGGTATGTCACAGCGACGGCGTCTCCCCGGCACGTATAGTCCACCTGCTGCAGGGGATTCGACTGTTTCCAACGCGCCTCCGGCGTCATCCGGATGGTGCCTGAGCCGGCGAGTTGGCCGAAACCATTGGCTTCGGCATCACACGGAGTTCGTGAATATCGATTGACCTCAGCCGCATTGCCCGGTACAAGCAACCCGCCGGTGTAACCGGTCACCAGAATACGAGCGCCCTTATCCAGCAGGGTCTTCACCGTCTCTCTCGAGTCGGTCACGTTCGGCAGGAACGGTTCTGCGAACACCACGGTCGCATGTTCATCGACGCGATCTTCGATCTCGGCGAGCGATTCGCTCTGCCGCTCCACCTGATAGCCCGCTTCCCGCAAAAGCTCAAACGCAGCCTTTGCGCCGTGAGGCGCGGTGGAATAGCTGGATGGCGTCCAGTCCTGGTCGTCGTTGGACGGCGAGAACAAAGCCAACACTACGATCAACGTCCCCAGTAATGCGGCACAGCCAAGCAGTAGCATTCTGTCCCGGGGATCAATGGAAGCCAGCAATCTCACCTGGCGGCAATCCTTTCCAGCATCCCGCAGGCCTCGGCGAAATCCTTCTCGCCCGCGGGTAGTTCCCCGTACCAGCTGTGCTCAAAGGATTTTGTCAGGGAGAGGAGATCGGCGCGCGTTTCGGGGTTTTCGCTCAGCAGGCCCAGGTACTCACGCGGGGTCCGGGTCCGATCCGCCGGCCACAGACGGCGAGATTCAAGGCAGGAGATCGCGGCCCAATACACATGATGAATGGCTTCCCGCCAGCGCCCCTCACGGCTCAGTTTTTGGCCCTGTTCCAGCCATTCCTGCCAGTCCAACGCTGAAGGGGTCGAGGAATGAGGGGCGCTGTCCCGCGGCAGCCCGAGCCGCTGCACCTGCAGCCGGCGGATAAACCACCAGATCAGCAGCCCGCAGGGAATCGCGATCACCATAAGTTCCAGGAGATAGATTGCCGAGCTTGAGGAGCGTAGGCATCGCCTCTACCATGGACCTCAACAGCCAGCGCACAAATTCGTTCCAAATCCTTTCCAGGTAGGAAGGCGGTTTGGCTTGCGGGTAGTCTCCGCTCTCGAGAATGGCATCGAGCTGGCGTCGGATATTTGCAACATCTTCCAGGCCCATAAACGCTGGCCGGCGGCTTTGCCAATTCCTGTGTCATCTGCTCGAGCCTGGCGCGGGCATCGCTCAGCCCGCTCAAGGCGTTGCTTATCGCGCTTTGTTCATGTTTCGCGTTCTCTGCTGCAGCGGCTTGCTGCAAGCTATCGCGCAGCCAGTCATATTGCAGCCTTCGCTTGCCGGCGCCGATAAGTACGATTTCATCCGAGCCGCTTAGGGAGGGGTCGCATGCCTTGGGCGCCGTCGTTCGTTGCTGCACTTCCTGCGCGCAGGCTTCTACCACCATACGCAGGCGATCGAGCTCTTGTTTGCACTCATCCGGGCTGATCTGTCGCAGAGACGTGCCGGCCCCGGCGGTGGGAATCGCCCGCCCCAGGGTGTATGGCAGGCCAAGGGCAAACACGCCTAATACAATCCGCTTGATCACACTGCCGATCCTGTGGAGGCTACGCCATCGTTGGAGGCTTCCATCGAGGATCGCTCCAGCATCCTCTCCAAATCAAATCCTTCCTTGCGGACCCGTGCGTCGTAATAAAAAAGGGTCAGCCCGATGGAGTAGATCGGCTTGATCAGCGCGCTGCTGAGGCCGGTCACGAGCAGGGTGTAAGCGGTCATCGCCGGGGTGGCTTGCCCGCGCGCTCTGACGATGAACGCAAAAACTGGAGTCATGAACGCGGTCACCAACATCCCTTGGGCAGCCATCACGATCAGCAGAAGCACCAGTATTCGTCCTTTTGTGCCCTGGGTCAGGAAGACGCTCCGCTTGAGCGATCGCAGCGTTCCCAGTCCTTCCTCAATACAGGCCGGAACCGCAAGCGAATACCTGAGCGTGAGCCAGAGGCACAAGGGCAATGCGAACAGGATCAGCAAGCTCATTGCGCCAAACACGAAGGTGACCACATTGGCTTGCCCCAGCGTCCTGGCCCGAGTTGCAAGCAGCGTGGCCGTGACACCCGCGAGCACAACCACGATTACAGAACCCCAGGCTATGAGAAAACCCAGCGTGTTCACCCAAACGTACCTGAGCCAACCCGAGCGCAGTGCGGCAAACGCTTTGACGATGCCGGTCGGTTTCCCGTCGTAGATCGCTGCCACCGCACGGTTGCTGGCTGCAAGGCAAAGAGCGGCGGCGGCAAACAAAACTGTCCAGGCGGGAATGTTTGACACGCTCGTGGCCCACTGCCGGGTCGTCACCGCGAGATGGTGCCGGGTCATCCAGCGAATCTCCGCCAGACTGATCAAATTCCACAACAGCTCGAGGATGGTGCTTACACCCGCGATGCCGAGAAACAGCACAAAGCGCGCGCGATAGAGCTGGAAGATCCGGTCAAGGATCTCAGCCAGCCTCAGAGGGCGCAGCTCAATGTCCACGGGAACCACCTCGGCCTGAAAGTGACTTGTCGCAAAAGAATAGACAGCCTCTGATCAACAGCCCGGAGCGGCGTTCCTCTGATAACGGGAGCGAGCTTCGGCAAGCTGTTGCAGGTGGTCGCGCGAGAGGGGCTTTGCGCAGCCTAGCTGGCGTGCAACCAGGCAGATGTGGGCGAAATGTTCCACTGTTTCCATGCGCATAAAGGCGTCCTGTAGGGTGTCCCCCGCAGTGACCACACCGTGGTTGGCCAGCAGCACGGCATCATGGTCGACAATCAGCGGCTGGATGCTGGACGCAACCTCAGACGTTCCGGTGGTCGCATACGGTGCCAGCGGAATAGAACCGAGCGACATGATGATCTCAGAACACAGCGGCTCCTCGAGTGCCAGACCGCAGGAAGCGAAGCCGGTCGCGATGGGCGGATGGGCATGGACCACCGCCTGCACATCGGGCCTCTGATGGTAAATTGCCAGGTGCATCCCGATTTCGCTGGTGACATTACGGCCCTCGCCGACCCGGCGGCCTTCCATGTCAACCACGACCATATCCGACGCCTTAAGCAGGCCCTTGCTCATCGCGGTGGGTGTCGCCAGAATGCGATCCGGGGTCAGGCGCACCGAGAGATTGCCTGCGGTACCGGGGACGAAACCCAATCGATACAGCCACTTACCGAAACGGGCCAGCTGTTTGCGGTGAATCGTCTCGGCCGACCGCTCGGGAGCGGTGGAACTCAGGGCCATGTTCAGAGTTGTAGTAAAGCCACTCTTCTCCAAAGCCGATGGATGCATACGTCACCAAATCCCCGTTTCTTCCCTTTCTCGCAGTTTCTGACGGAAACACGGGAAACGCAACAGGGAAAACATGGATGGCAAGAATTTCGAGGTTACGACGAGGCGGTTACGGTAACTGGTTCTGGTTGTTTCGGGGGCTAAAATAGAGCGAGCATGAGTCCCACGCGTATGCAAACACAAACGAAGAAGACTGAAATCGATTGGCCCGGTTGCCCCATTGTCGAAACCAATCCGCGCAAGGTTAGCGGGGCGGCCATCCTGAAAGGGACGCGCGTGCAGGCCGATTAAACTCGTGCCCTCATGCAAACCGAAACCCAGCTGAAATACCGTACGCTCCGTCCCCGAGTTCTCCGGAGCCTCTGAAGCCCCTACGTACCGGATGTACTGTCGGCAATGGGTTTCCTGCACAGCAGATTGACCCGCCGCTGGCCTAGTTGTGCTTAAGCTCTTACGATGGTCAGCATGACAACGGGTGTTTCCCTCGCCGTGATGGAACTGGACGGTCAACCACTCTCGCTGGAGCAGATTCGGCTGGTTGCCGGCGGCTCGCTGGATGTCGCCATCGCACCGGCGGCACGGCAGCGAGTCGCAGCGTCGCAAGCCGTGGTGGAGCGCATCGTCGCCAGCAACGAAACCGCCTACGGCATCAATACCGGCTTCGGCAAATTGTCTGATGTCCGTATTGGACCGGGAGACCTGCAGCAGTTGCAACGCAACCTGGTGCGTAGCCACGCCTGCGGGTTGGGGGAGCCGCTGGAAGAGCCAGAGGTTCGAGCCATGCTGTTGCTCCGGGCCAACGTCCTAGCCAAAGGATTGAGCGGTGTCCGCTACCGGCTTATAGAGCTACTTACCGGCTTGCTTAACCGCCGCGTGCACCCCGTGATCCCGGCCAGAGGATCTGTGGGAGCGAGCGGGGATCTGGCTCCGCTGGCGCATCTTGCCCTGGTGCTCCTCGGGGAGGGTGAGGCGTTTTACCAGGGCGCCAGGATGCCCGCCAGTGTGGCGCTTGGTCAGGCCGGTCTCGCTCCGTTGGTGCTTGAGGCCAAGGAGGGCCTGGCGCTGCTTAACGGAACCCAGGCGATGGCCGCAGTGGGCGGTCTGGCAGTGCTGCGTGCCGTGCGCCTGAACCGGCTGTTTGATCTGGCCGGCGCCATGGCGCTCGAGGCCCTGCGCGGTACTCCCGTAGCCTTCGACGAACGCATTCACCAGGCGCGGCCCCACCCAGGCCAGATGCAGGCTGCTGCTCACCTGCGAACATTGCTGCAAGACAGCGAGATTCGCCAGTCTCACCTGCACAATGATCCCCGGGTGCAAGACGCCTATTGCCTGCGCTGCATGCCGCAGGTCCACGGAGCGGCGCGAGGCGCTCTGCAGCATGTGCGTGAGGTGATCGAGATCGAAACCGGATCCGCGACCGACAACCCGCTGATTTTCTCGAGCGACGTGCTCTCCGGGGGCAATTTCCATGGCGCGCCCCTGGGGATGGCGCTGGACTATGCCGCGATAGCCGTGACCGACCTGATGAGCATCAGCGAACGCAGGATCGACCGGCTCATCAACCCCGACTGCAATGAGGGCCTACCCCCGTTCCTCTCTCAGGGGGCCGGCCTCTCTTCTGGTCTGATGATTGCTCACGTCACCGCGGCGGCGTTGTTGAATGAGGCCAAGGTGCTTGCCCATCCCGCGAGTGTGGACAGTTTACCGACCTCCGGGGGAAAGGAAGATCATGTCTCCATGGGCATGACGGCGGCGCTCAAGCTGAAACAGATTGTCGACAATGCCGAGAAGGTGCTGGCTATTGAGTTGATGACGGCGGCGCAGGGACTCGACTACCGCGAGCCGCTCAAAGCCGCTACGGAGATCGAGCGCGCGCGACAATTCGTGCGCACGCTGGTTCCCCGGCTGGAGGAAGATCGGGTCATTGCAGGAGATATCGAACGCATAGCAAGGGGGATTCGCGATGGAGACTTTGATAGCTGGTCCGCATAAAGGCGCGATTCGTGCGCCCAGAGGAACACGGCTGAGCACCAAGGGCTGGCAGCAGGAAGCTGCCCTGCGCATGCTGATGAACAACCTCGATCCCGAAGTGGCCGAGGCGCCGGAAGAATTGGTGGTTTACGGCGGCACGGGCAAAGCCGCGCGCGACTGGCCGTGCTTCTATGCCATTGTGCGTGCTCTGGAGAGCCTGGAAAACGATGAGACGTTGCTGATCCAATCGGGCAAGCCGGTCGGCATTCTGCGCACCCACGCAATGGCGCCCCGGGTGCTGATTGCGAACGCCAACCTGGTCGGCAAATGGTCAAGCTGGGAAGTGTTTCGCGAGCTCGAGCAAAAGGGCTTGATGATGTACGGCCAGATGACCGCTGGTTCGTGGATCTACATTGGAAGCCAAGGCATCGTGCAGGGCACTTACGAAACCTTTGCCGAGGCCGGCCGCAAGCATTTCGGCGGCAGCCTGGAAGGGAAGCTGATTGTCTCCGGCGGCATGGGAGGCATGGGTGGCGCCCAGCCTCTGGCTGCAACCATGACCGGCGCTCGCTTTCTGGGCATCGACGTGGATCCGAAGCGCATTCAGAAGCGCGTCGACAGCGGTTATTGCGACTGCATCGCCCACTCCGTCGATGAGGCTCTGCAATCACTGGCCGCAGCAGGCAATAAGGGGACTGCTCTCTCCGTCGGCCTGGTAGGAAATGCCGCTGACGTACTACCCGAATTGCTGCATCGCAATGTCATTCCTGACATCGTGACCGACCAGACCAGCGCCCACGATCCCTTGAACGGATACGTGCCCAACGGAATGAGCCTGGCCGCTGCGCTGGCGCTGCGGCAGCAGGACAGCGTCCAATATGTTGCCCGCTCCATGGCCGCCATGGGCAAGCATGTGGAGGCGATGCTGGAGCTGAAGCGCCGCGGGTCAGTGGTTTTTGATTACGGTAACAATCTGAGAACCAATGCCCAGCTAGCCGGGGTAGCAGATGCTTTTTCGATTCCGGGGTTTGTGCCGGAGTACATCCGGCCGTTATTTTGCGAAGGCAAGGGGCCTTTCCGCTGGGTTGCGCTTTCCGGCGACCCGGAAGACATTCGCAAGACCGACCGGCTGGTGCTCTCGCTGTTTCCCGAAGACGACGCGCTCAAACGCTGGATCAGGCTCGCCGGCGAACGTATTCAGTTTCAGGGTTTGCCCGCTCGTATCTGCTGGCTGGGCTACGGGCAGCGGGCGAAGCTGGGGCTGGCCATCAATGAGCTGGTGCGATCGGGCGAGATTTCGGCGCCGATCGTGATTGGCCGCGACCATCTCGACACCGGATCAGTCGCGTCTCCTTATCGCGAAACAGAAGGCATGCTGGACGGCTCCGACGCGGTTGCTGATTGGCCGCTGCTGAATGCGCTGGTGAACACCGCAGCGGGTGCGTCCTGGGTCAGTATCCACAACGGCGGCGGCGTGGGCATCGGCTATTCGCAGCATGCCGGCATGGTGGTAGTGGCGGACGGAACCGACGAAGCAGCGCAGCGCCTCGAACGCGTCCTGACTACCGATCCCGGTATCGGCGTGCTGCGGCATGCGGACGCGGGCTATCCTGAGGCGCGAAACTTCGCCCACGCCTCCGGTCTGCGGCTTCCGATGGAAGAAGAGTAACGTTAGCCCTTACGTTAGCCCGCATTTCTAACAGACTCCCTGGGTAACCGACCGCTGCCGATCGTGAGATTTCTACTTTTAGCCAATGACGGGTGCCCCATATCTGCCCGGTTTTGGCAGATGTGGGATTCCGCGGCTGTTTACCGCTCACTCTCTACAGCAACAGATCCTGATGTCCATAGTCCTCTACCCCTTGGACACTCAGGGGTCGAGGTTTGTGGAATCCCACATCTGCCAAAACCGGGCAGATATGGGGCACCCGGGCTCTTTTGCAGAACGGGGCCTGAGAAATCCAGGTTAAGACCTGCAGGCTTTTTTCACTGTGGGACTGCGTGTGCTTGCATGACCGCTTCTCTGGTCATCTCGCCATCCACCATGCGCCAGATATGAAGAGGATTTTCGTTTTTCAACTCCGCGGGGAGCGCAGCGTCGGGAAAATTCTGGTAACAGATGAGCCGCGTGAAACGGTAGATCGCCTGGCTGCCCACCGAGGTTGAACGCCCATCGGAAGTCGATGGGTAGGGTCCGCCATGCACCATGGCATGGGAAACCTCTACTCCGGTTGGAAAACCATTGATCAAAAGTCTGCCGGCTTTGTTCTCGAGGATCGCAATTAAATCCGCCAAAACTGCGCAAGTCCTCCTCGGTACCGTGGATGGTTGCGGTGAGGTGGCCTTCAAAGTTACGTGCGGCCTCCAGCATTTGCTCGCGGTTCGCGTGGCGGACTAACAAGGTTGCCGGGCCGAAAATCTCCTCCTCGAGTTCCGCGTCCTTCAGGAATGTCTGGCCATCTGTTTCGAACAGGGCTGCGCCGACACCGAGTTCCCGGCCGTTACTGGCGATGGACTTCTCGGCAACCACGCTCACACCCTGCCGGCTCTTGCGATCGGCAACGCTGGTTTGATAAGCCGAACGTATGCCCCCGGTGAGCAAGTAGAATGGCGCCGACTCATCCACCGATTGCCGCAGTTGGTCGACGAACTTCGGAGCGTCGGCGCCTTCGGGCAAAAATACCATTCCGGGTTTGGTGCAAAACTGACCCGCTCCGAGGGTGAACGAAGCATGCAGCCCGCTGGCGATGCCGGCAGCACGTTCCTGCAACGCACCCGGAAGGATGAACACCGGGTTGGTGCTGCTCATCTCGGCATAAAACGGGATTGGTTCCGGCCGGGCGGCCGCCGTATCCATTAGTTGCCTGCCGGCCCCCCGTGATCCGGTAAACCCGCCGGCTTTCACCAGAGGATGTTTCATCAAGGCGACACCAATTTGTGCACCGCGACCAAACAGAAGGGAAAAAACACCTTCGGGCAAATTGCATTGCCGCACGGCTTGCTGCACGGCTTGACCTACCAGTTCGCTGGTGCCCGGATGAGCCGAATGGGCTTTGACAATGACCGGACATCCCGCCGCTAAGGCGGACGCGGTATCCCCGCCGGCCACGGAAAACGCCAGGGGAAAGTTACTCGCGCCGAAGACCACGACCGGGCCCAGGGGACGCAACATCGAGCGCAGGTCCGGCTTGGGAGCAGGTTTACGCTCTGCATCGGGGCGGTCGACCCGAGCCATCACCCAGGAGCCTTCCTCAGCGACCTGGGCAAACAAGCGAAGCTGGCCACAGGTACGCGCAGTTTCACCCTGTAAGCGCGCTTTGGGGAGGGCCGTTTCCTGTTCCGCACGTTCGATCAATTCGGGAGCGATCGATTCGATATTGGCGGCGATGGCGCGTAAGAACGCCGCTTTCTCGCGGCCGGTCGCTCGACTGTAAACAGCAAAAGCTTCGTCCGCCAGAACCGCGGCCGCGTCTACTTCTTCTGGTGTCGCGGAGAAAAAGTCTGTCTCCAGGCGTTCCCCGGTGCGGGCGTTCGTAGCATGGAAGACTTCTTTGGTTGCTGAGCCTGTACGGAAACCAAGTATAGATAGTCCTGTCAATTTCATGGTTGCACTCCGAAGACAAGTCAATGCCTGCGCCCTGCGTTGATAGCCGCGTGCGGCCAACTGCGCAGAGCCGGCACTAGAACTCAAGTATAGTCTTGCCAGCGGGCAGCCAGCGGGCTGGCTAATCGACTTTAAGCGACTGCCCTACGGCGGTCTTCCGGCTCGCTTGTTGCTGTCTCGCCGATCCGGTCGAGATTGACCCCCGTGGTCTCGATGCGGTACAGCCAGGTCACCACTGCCCCAAGCAGCGAAGCGACGATCAGGCCGTAAAGCAGCATTCGGGTGCCGATGGCGACCAGCAGGATAGGAAAGAGAAACGCGGTTGCGACCGCGCCGATCTTGGCAAAGGCTGCCGCGAGAGCTCCGGCAGGTTGGCTACCACCGTCTGCGCCGAGATAGCAAGCGGAATGTTGAGGATGTGCGGGTGCGCCATTGCCTCGTTGTCAGACATGTAGGCGTCCGACGTGCCGATCTGCACCTGATTTGCGATGGCCTGATCGATGCCGGCCGCCGAGCCAGTAGCTCCAAGCGTCATGTTCAGATCAGGATCGACTTTTGCGTATCCGGTAACCCAGGCTTTGAACAGCGGGAGGATGAGAGTAGAACCTGTTTCGGAGACCGTCAGCGAGGCCGAATGCGCCGCGAACGTCAATAGCGCCATCCCGGCGGTCAATGCCGCGGCGCGTCCCGTTGCGCGAACCACGCTGGTACGGCGAGCATTCATAATGCACTCCTTCGTGCCGGGCGCCGACCGCCGCCGGCCACTGGGATCGCTAAGCAAAAGCCGACACCACGGTAGCAAACGTATTGTTACGGAATGATGATATTTTCACGGTTATCCGGAAGCCTTTAGAAATTTACTTGACTTCCCCTTGAGGCGGTTTCACTGTCGGTCCTAACGAACGTTGGCGTGCTGCGTTAGGGCCTTTCCTCAAAGCACGGAGGGTCTTTGCGCGTAGCCGGCGCAAAGACACTACCCATGAGGAAAATGATGGTTACAAAAACGCTCCAAGTCGCCCCTCAAACGCAAGCACCTTTACAAGCTAGATTGCAACCGGGGGCGGTCCGGCCACACTCGATCTCAAAGAACTCCCAGGCCCACCCCGGTGTTAGCCCGCTCGACGCCGTAGCAAGCCGGAATACAAGTTTTCAGCCCCTCCCCCGCCCACTTGGTTTACCCCCGTATCACTACTCACTCACGGATAATTTTCCCGGCATCGCGCAAAACCTGGGCACTGCGAAGAAAATGGTTTTTCACGTACTGGGTGATTCAGGTGGGGTTGTGGATGGGGAGTTTCAGACCAATGTCGTCGCCCAGATGATTGCGCAGCTTTCACCCGGAGACCCGGCCTCGCCGCAATTCTGTTACCACGTGGGTGACGTTGTTTACTTCACGGGGAATCATGATGATTACTACGCACAGTTTTACGAGCCGTATTCTCATTACACGACCCCCATTCTTTCCATTCCAGGTAATCACGACGGCGAGGTCGACGACCCGACCAAGCAGACCTCACTGGACGGGTGGGTCGATTACTTTATGCAGGCTCATCCCGATGTGGATCCGATATCGAAAGACGCCCCGCGGGTGGGCTTGAATCTGCCCAATCCTTATTGGACCCTGGTGACGCCGTTTGCGACATTTATTGGAATGTATACGAACGTGCCCGAAGGCGGGTCTATCGATTCCACTCAGCAGCAGTGGATTACCAATGAATTCGCCACCGCACCGAAGGACACGCCGCTTATCTTAGCCATGCATCATCCGATATATTCCTTCGACGTTTTTCATAGCGGAAGCTCAAAGATGGCAGATGTGTTGGAGAACGCGGTGCGGGACACGGGCCGCGTGCCCAATCTGGTTCTGGCAGGCCACGTTCATGATTATCAGCGCATAGAGAAAACCATTGCACCCGCCGGCCCAACGCCCTTTATCGTAACGGGGAATGGCGGATACCATAATTTGCACGCGTTGCATTCGAAGGCCGGCGATGTCGCTCCCGATACAGGTGCAGTGTTGCGCTATGGAAACGATACGACCTGGGGATTCATCACGCTTGAGATCGATTCCAAGACTATCAGCGGATCGACGACGCAGGTCGATAAGAACGGCAAGGTCTCGCGGGGCGACAGCTTCTCTTACCCGGTTGCCCCGGTCACCATAGCGAATAAAAAGAACGTCCCGACGTTGTGAACCGTTGACAATCTATCCATGGACACTCCGGTTCTCCATGGGAGGACCTCTTTCCAGAAGCAAAGACCGTAGGTGGGAGATCAAATGCGCCACAGCTTCCGGATTGATCTGGACAAGTCTGATGGCGAATAGACCAGATCTAATGCCCCAAACAAGGTGGAGCCCGCCTGCTCCACCGTATTCCGCACTTGCTGCTGCGGATCCAGACCCTACCTTTTCCCCTGGATCTAGTGTCTTGACGGGATGGCAATGGTCCCGAACCCGCACATAAGATCGCTTCTGTTGATGTGTTTGTCTACTTGGCGGTGGACGAATAGGTCCTCCGGCGGGACCAGTAGGCTACATATCAAGCGGCGATTCTTCACGAAATGCCACATCGATTCTTCGTGGGAGGGGGATCGATGGGGTGTATCGAGGAGAATCGCCGTCATTTATTTGGGCGGTCGCCAATCGTTTGCTCAATTGCCGGCCACAGTCATTGCGTACTGCATCAGTAGCCGACTGCTTTTTTCCTCACCAGCACCGCCTCGCGCTCTTCGCCAGTCCGGTAAAGTTGACATATGCGCGCACGACTCTGGCCTGCAGTCGCCGTATCCTTTGGCGCACTGATCTTGCTCTCGATACTCTTCGCGTGGCTTGTCTCACACGAGGCTTCCAGGATTCATGAGCGTACCCGGACCGCGCACCAGATTTACAAGAGGGCGGATGACGCAATTTCGGACATACAGGCCAACATTAACAAGGGCGCTCTCATAGAACAGAGTGCCTTCACCGATCCCAAGGGAGAAGAGACCGCCCGAATCGCCGAGCTGCAGCTAAACACAAAAAATGACTGTGCCGCGCTGATTGACCTGATCGGTGCAAACCAAAGGCCGCAAATTCTTGCTCTGCAGCAAGGGCTGGATCAGTATTGGAGCTCAATCCAGCAAAGTCTCAGCACATCGCGAATGCAGCATGGTCAACAAAAACTCTTCACTGAGCTGGAAAACCAGCCGCAAAGGGTACTCGACCTGGCCGGGCGCATTGATGCGCTCAATCAGGCAAGCCTCGCCCGCCAGGAACAAGAGAGTGAAGGGCAACAGACGAAGCTGCGAGAGTTCGCGATCGCCGCGACATTCATGCTTCTCCTGCTCGAGTGTGCGATCGCAATATTCAGCACGGCGTTCATGTTTCGGCTGGATAAAGTCTCGGAGACAGAGAGGAAGCGCGCCGAGAAGGCGGAACAAGAACTCCGGCGTCTATCCAACCAGCTGGTGCGCGTACAAGAGGAGGAGAGAAAAACGATTTCTCGAGAGCTTCACGATGAAGTGGGCCAGATACTCACCGGATTGCGAATGGAATTGGGAACGCTGTCGCATTACAACCCGGATGAAGAATTTCGACAGCGGCTTGAAAGCGTAAAGCGGCTGGCAGAAGAAGCCCTTCGCTCGGTGAGGAATCTTGCTCTACTGGTGCGGCCTTCCATGCTCGACGATCTGGGCCTGGAGCCGGCGCTGCACTGGCAGGCAAAAGAATTCTCCCGCAGATGCGGTATCCCTGTTTCCTTGAACATTGAAGGAAAACTCGACAATCTGCCTGAGGCCCTGAGGCTGTGTTTGTACCGTGCCATTCAAGAGGCCATGACCAACTGCGGGAAGCATGCCGACGCTAGCCGCGTCACCGTCATCGTAAAGCAGGATGAAACTCGAGTACTAGCGTCTGTGCACGATGACGGGAAGGGATTCGACGCCCTGCTGAAGACCCATGGTCTGGGATTGCTGGGCATGACTGAGCGGGTGCGCGCCTTACAGGGGCGTATGTCTGTATCGTCAGAGCCCGGTACCGGTACATTGATCAGCCTGGAATTGCCTGCCGCGTTCGATCCCGGTGCCGCGGGATGACCCGGTTTCCACAGGTCCGCTATTTTCTCCTGTCATTTAGGGTTGTCAATGGTGCCTCCACGGGATTCGTTTCCGGCCCGCCTCCGCCTATCGTTGTGCTAGAGCAGGACTTGCTTCTCCAACGAGAGGGGGCCGATGATCAACCTTGCACTACACCGTCCAGGACGACAAGTCGACATTTCGAAGAAGCGATGGATTCCAGAAGGTCACAAACAACATGATAGTCAAGGTGCTTATTGCGGACGACCATGGGGTGGTGCGCAAGGGCCTGCGGCTGCTGCTGGAGCAATATCCCGAGCTCGTCGTCGTTGGAGAAGCGGCCAATGGACGGGAAGCGGTGACGATGGCCGCAACCCTTTTACCACAGGTCGTTGTCCTGGATGTTGCCATGCCGATTTTGAACGGCATCGAAGCGGCCGAACAGATCTTGAAGGTGAATGGCCAGATCGGCGTTATTTTGCTCACGATGCATGCAGATGAGAGCTACGTATTGAGGGCGCTCCACGTGGGCGTAAAAGGTTACCTGTTGAAAGAGTCAGCGGAAGAGGATCTTCTGTTGGCAATACGGTCTGTTGCTCACGGAAAACCTTTCTTTAGCCGAGCTATCAACGAAGTGCTGCTTGAGGACTATATGCGGGTTCTTAAGCAACAGGGCCTCTCAGATACTTTTGACCTTCTCACTACCCGGGAAAAAGAAGTGCTTCAACTACTTGCGGAAGGAAGAACCAACAAAGAAGTGGCGACACTGCTGGACGTGAGTCCGTACACAGTCGAGAGCCACCGAACCAACCTGATGCAAAAGCTAAATGTGCACAATACAGCCGAGATCGTTCTTTACGCCGTGCGAAAAAGGCTGGTTAGCTGACCCTGGTTCTCTCGAGTGAAATGGTGTCCATCTAGCTGGTAGTTACCAGAATATCCACCTGGGCACGAGGCAAACAACAGGGCACGCTCAAGTGGCCCCTGGGATGGTTATGTTCAGACAAGGCGATGTATTTAACAACCCGGTCACTGGCGAACGAGCGACCATCCTTCTTGGCACTCGTGAAACGAGGGGCGAGCGGTTGGTAGCGGAAGTGGAGCTGCGGGGAGCGGGCTTCGGTTCCCCACTGCACTCGCATCCGTCTATTCATGAACGGCTGACAGTGGTAAGCGGCCGCGTTGGCATCATCATCAAGGATGCAATTTCGATTGCTGAGCCAGGCAGGATGATCGAGATTGCCCCCGGAGTGCCTCACCGCTTCTGGAACGCCGGCATCGTCGCCGCGAAGTTGAAGATTGACATCAGACCGGCTAAACGCTTCGAGGCATTCATACGAAATATGATCGGCCTCGCGCAGGATGGCAAGACGGATCCAATGGGCATGCCGAATCTTCTACAGTTGGCCGCGATAGCGACTGAATTCGATGATGTCATCCAATTCCTGAGTCCTCCCCGTCTCATACAGAGAATGCTGTTTCCGGTTCTCGCCCCCATAGCTGGATTGCGTGGTTACCGCGGCTCATACAGCGAATATGTCTTCCGGTCGCCGTCGGAGCGGGTTCAGCGTGAGCCGAAGACGCGCATGCTCGAGCAGTTTTAAACGTCTCGGCGTCTTTCACTGAGATGCGAGTGATCCTGCTGAGGATCACCGAGGGGTTGTTGATGTTAACTAGATTGACGGAAAGCGTCCATTGCTCAGAGGCGCCTGACCAAGCCTCCGAAACGGCCTTCAGATCCTTTGGAGATAGGCCCGGTGGAGATAGGGCCGGCTGGTTCAGATCGAGCACGTTTCTCGATGTACGCATCATTATTTCGGCATTGCTGCTAGGCTTGCTCATCGGCGTTTGCGGCGTAGGCCTCGACCGCCTGGTGCATCATGCGAGCCGGATCTATGTGTCCGATCTATATACCTGTGTCGTCGCTTTCGTATTTTCCTATCTGCTCATGATTTATGAGAAACGACGGCGCATGATCCTGGCGCGGAGGATGGCAATTGCGGCAGAGGTGAATCACCATATCCGAAATGCACTGACCGCGATCGTGTATACGACTTCAGTCCGGCGCGATCAGTCACTGCAGTCGGTACTTAAAGACGCGACCGATCGCATCGACTGGGTATTGACCACCGTGCTTCCGGATGGAGAGGAAAAGCTAAAGTGGCCGATACAGGCGCCGCAATGGCGTCCCGGCGAGTGGCGAAAGGGTTGACAGCGGGTTGAAAAAAAGCTCAGGCGGACAGCATCTCGTCGTAACGAGCACGCATCTGTTTCGCAACCTGAAACCATGTAAAGTGCTGGAAAACCCGCCGCCTGCCGGCACGGCCCATTGCTTCTCTGAGGGAATCATCTTTTAGCAAAACCAGGAGCGCGTTCGCCAGCTCATCGGCATCGTTCTTTTCCACGAGAAAGCCGGTTTGCCCCTCGACCACGGTTTCTGTGACTGCGCCGGAACGGCTGGCGACTACCGGCAGACCCGCCGCCATGGCTTCCACCGGCGGAAGCCCAAAACCCTCGTTCCAGATGGGCGCGAACGCAAAGATGTCGGAGGAATAATACCGGTCCACCAATTCTTCTCGAGGGATTAAGCCCAGGAATGAGACCTTTTCGGCAACATCGGGCGGAAGATTCGTCTTCAGATAGGACAGGTATTTTCCCTCCCCTGGTACGGAGGAGGAAAATTTTGATTTCAGGATGGACCAGAAGCTGGTGGCATAAAAGGGTCTAACACTCTCGATCGCTGCCTTGTCCTTTAGATCGAAGTTCTCTTCGATAGGGTAGTTTCCGACAGGACCGACTATTTCCAGAAGTACGTCGGGGTATTTGCGAGCCACAATCACAAAAGCGCGGAGTAAGACATGTAGCCCTTTGTGAGGAGAGACTGCGCCCGAGTAGAGAATCCGCTTGATCATGCGCCTTCTTCCGGCTTCATAATCCATCTCGCGCGCGAATTCCTGACCGTCAATTCCGTTATAAACGGTCTCACAGCGGTCGGAGATGACAGGGAAATCACGCTTGGTCTTCTTCGTAACGTAGTTGCCGACCGTAGTAATAAGATCGATCGACGCGAGGCGGTTTTTGAGCACGGCAGGATCGCTCTGCGAGAACCATTCTGCGTGCAGATGGAGAACGATTCTTGCATCAGGATTGGCGGCGCGGATGATCGGAGCATACTGCGAGCAGTGCTGCAGATGAATGACATCACACCGTTGCTCCTTCAGATCACGCGCGACCATGCGGCCGTATCTCGGGAACAGCCACTCCGAGGTGGAGATCGGCGACGAGCGATGGAACAATTTGGCTGCCTTTTTCTGAATGCTGAAGAGGAAAAGGTCTAAGCGGGTTGCGGTAAAGAAACGGAAGTTGATTCTGTGCTCCGCGGGAAGAGATGCCGAGCTCTCGCGATCATCCTGGAGTGCGTAGATGAGAACTTCCGCCGACTCAGAAAGAGGCAAAGCGACCCCGTAGGTACAGGCACCGACAGAATTTTGATACGGCGGCATGACAGTATCCAACGGCTGGCTGACGATCGCTATTTTCATGGTCTCTTCTTTGTATTGCTACTCACAGAAGCGAGCCTGACTGAAATTCTCCTCGTGGGGCAGGCAATGGAAACGGCCACGCACTTGCAGAAACTGAAATTTTACCGTTTCGGCGCGACTTCTCGATGGGGAATTTGCCGAGCTCGCTCGTCTGAGGGGATCCATTCCTCGTTCGCATCAGCAGGGGGGCTTAGCAACGAACGTGTCGTAGAACGGGATCGTACGGCAAGCCAGGGGGGCGAACCAGCTCCAATTGTCGCGAACCCATATCAAACATGGGTTGACTGTAAGCTTGCTCGCGGAGGATTACTATCCCGTCAAGGCACTAGAAGAACATCGAAAAAGGAGGAGCCACTACCCCGGCCAGGAGCGCTTTTCCCCCATGCCCTTGCTATACGATACTCTCTCTGTGGCATGGCAAATAGAAGAACCCCATTAGAAAGCAACCCGCCATCCGCGCTGGTGAACTGCTCGCAATTGCTCACACTGGCTGGCCCAAACCGCCCGCGCGCGGGGGCCGAGCTACGCGAGCTAGCCATCATCCGAGATGGAGCCATGCTCACCCGTGGGGGCAAAATCGAGGCCGTAGGGTCGCGCAATGAGATCGAATCCCGTTTGCCAAAGGACGCCCGGATCATCGACGCAGAGGGGCGAGTGGTGGCGCCCGGATTCGTGGATGCACACACCCACCTGGTCTTTGCCGGTAATCGCGCAGATGAGTTTGAGATGCGTTGCGCCGGCATCACGTATCAGGAAATAGCCAAACAGGGTGGAGGGATTCGTTCTACGGTGCTTCGCACCCGCGCCGCCACGGAAAACGCTTTGCTGGCAGTCGCCCAAAAGCACGCTTCCTGGTTTTTGCGCGGCGGTACAACCACCATTGAAGCCAAATCCGGCTACGGGCTGAGCGGGGAAGCGGAGATGAAGATCCTGCGCGTCGTGCGCCAGACCGAACAAACGACGGCGTTGCGCTGTGTACCCACCTTTCTCGGCGCGCATGAGGTGCCGGATGAGTTCATAGGCCGTACCAACGATTATGTCGACCTTGTGATCGACGAGATGCTGCCTCTGGTTGTGGTAGAGAAACTAGCCCGCTTCTGCGATGTGTTCTGCGAGCCGCACATCTTCGATCAACGATCCGCAGAACGCATTCTTGAAGCGGCGCGGCGCCTGGGACTCGGGCTTCGCATCCACGCCGACCAATTCAGCTGCTCCGGTGGCGCTATGCTGGCAGCGGCTCTCGGCGCTCGCACCGCCGATCATTTGGAACACACGGATACAGCGTCGATCGCCGCCTTGGCCGCGGCCAAGGTGCAGCCGGTTCTGTTGCCCGGCTCGGTCTATTCGATTGGCTCGAAGCACTACCCACCGGCGCGCGCCATGATCGATGCCGGCCTCGCCGTGGTGTTAGCCACGGACTTTAATCCCGGCTCCTCGCCCATTGCATCCATGCCCGTAGTGTTGTCGCTGGCCTGTACGCAGATGAAGATGGTTCCGGCGGAAACGATCACCGCCGCGACCATCAACGCAGCCTGGAGCCTCGGCCTCAGTAAAGAAGTGGGTTCGCTCGAAGCCGGCAAGTCCGCCGACTTTGTAGTTCACGAAGCCGGCGACTACCGGGAAATCCCCTATTTCATGGGCACTCAGCGGCCGGCCATGGTATTCGCTCAGGGCCGGCGGGTAGCTTAGTGACCTTCGCGCTTTCGTTCTCGACTGGTACCATTCTCACGTTCCCTGGGGAGGCTTACGATGCGAAGACACGCTCGACAATGGGGGCTGGCCGCGATCCTACTGGGGCTCTTCGGAGGGCACGCCGGCGCAGCGGAGTTTCCCTTTCAGAACCCGTCGCTCCCCATTGACCAGCGCGTCTCTGACCTGGTGGGGCGCCTGACGCCCGAAGAGAAAGTCTCTCAGATGACCATGACGGCGGCCGCCATCCCACGGCTGGGCATTCCCGAATATACCTGGTGGAACGAGGGGCTGCATGGGGTGGCACGCTCCGGCTATGCGACCGTCTTTCCCCAGGCCATTGGTCTGGCTGCCACCTGGGATACCAGCCTGATGCATTCGGTGGGAGACACCATTTCCACGGAAGCGCGAGCCAAATACTCCGATGCCATCGCGCACGGCAATCATCGCATTTACTTCGGACTGACCATATGGTCTCCGAACATCAACATCTTTCGCGATCCTCGATGGGGCCGAGGTCAGGAGACCTACGGCGAAGATCCATACCTGACTTCGCGCATGGGGTTGGCTTTCGTCACCGGGTTGCAAGGGGACGATCCCAAATATCTGAAGGTAGTAGCGACGCCCAAGCACTTTGCCGTACACAGTGGACCGGAGCAGTTGCGTCACGAGTTCGATGTGAATCCATCGCCCCAGGACTTGCAGGCTACGTACCTTCCCGCCTTTCACACCACTATCGTGGAAGCGCACGCGGCTTCTACCATGTGTGCCTACAACGCCATCGATGGAGCACCGGCGTGCGCCAGCGATATGCTGCTTGAAAAAACGTTGCGCGGAGAATGGCAGTTTGGGGGATTTGTCACCTCCGATTGTTGGGCGGTGACAGATATCTGGAAGGGCCACAAGTTTGCGCCGGACGAGGAGCATGCCGCGGCGCTTGCGTTGAAGGCGGGCACAGATACCACTTGCGGTCCGGAGTTCGCAGCCCTTAACCAGGCACTCAAAGACAAGCTGGTGAGCGAGAACGACATTGACACGGCAGTGAAGAGGCTGTTTACCGCGCGGTTCCGCCTGGGGATGTTCGATCCGCCCCAGGACGTTGCCTATGCGCGGATCCCCATGAGTGAAGTTGACTCGGAAGCCCACCGGCAGCTGGCTCGCCGGGTGGCACGGGAATCGATCGTGCTACTCAAGAACGCGGATGGAATACTCCCGTTGCAAGCGAAGGGCAAGACCATTGCCGTCATCGGTCCTAATGCCACCATGCTCGAGTCGCTCGAAGGCAATTACAACGGCCAGCCGACCCATCCGGTATTGCCGCTCGATGGCATCGAGCACCGCTTCGGCGCGGAAAGTAAGGTACTGTTTGCGCCGGGCTCCTCCTATGTCGCAGGGTTTCCCGTGGTCGTGCCACGCACTGTCTTGCGCACCGGCAATGAAGCTGGGCTGAAGGGCGAGTACTTCAACAACCCCGAGTGGCAAGGGCAACCGGCGCTGACCCGAGTCGACAAGCAGGTGGATTTTGATTGGGCGGCTGCCTCGCCGGCAAAGGGCCTTCCCGCCACTGCCTTTAGTGTTCGCTGGAGCGGCTCCATCACCGTACCGGGTGCGGGCGACTACGTGTTTGAGGTATCCCCAGAGCATTGTTCCCCCTGTGATGGGGTTGATAAATTCCGGCTCTATCTGGATGACAAGCAGGTATTGGAGGGGGCCCGGGATCTCAAGCAATCCACGGGCAATGCGTCCTTCAGCACGCACTTTAGCGACTCCGCGCCGCATGTGATCCGACTGGAATACGCCCACACCGCTCCGATGTTTGGGGCCGGCGTGCACCTCAAATGGCAGCCCGAAGCAGGTCCTCTGCGCAACCAGGCTGTCGAGGCCGCCAGACAGGCAGACGTGGTTGTGGCCTTCGTAGGCCTATCGCCCAGCCTGGAAGGGGAAGAGATGCCGGTGCACCTGGATGGCTTCAGCGGTGGCGACCGTACCAAGATCGGTTTGCCCCAGCTGCAGGAGGATTTGCTGCAGGCGGTCGCCGCAACGGGTAAGCCGCTGGTCGTGGTGCTCATGAACGGCAGTGCGGTTGCCGTGCCCTGGGCAAAAGAGCATGCCGCTGCCATTGTCGAGGCCTGGTATCCCGGGGAAGAGGGAGGCGCCGCCATTGCCGACACTCTTGCCGGCGACAACGATCCTTCGGGGCGCCTGCCGGTCACCTTCTATGACTCGGTCGATCAACTTCCGCCGTTTGTAAACTATTCCATGGCCGGCCGAACCTATCGTTATTTTTCCGGGCAGCCGCTCTATGGTTTTGGCTACGGTCTTAGCTACACCACCTTTGCCTACAGCCATCTCAAGTTGGGCCAGGCGACTCTTAAACCAGCAGAGCCACTGATGGTTGAGGCCGACGTAACCAACACCGGGAAGCGGAGCGGCGACGAGGTTGCCGAGCTCTATCTTCGCGGGCCTCAAACAGGCGGCACGCCCTTTCATTCGTTGCGTGCCTTTCAACGGGTCAAACTCCAGGCCGGCGAGACTACCCATGTGCGCTTTACCCTTCAACCTGCGCAATTGAGCGAGGTAGATCACGACGGCAAGACGGCCATGCAGCCGGGCGAGTACACAATCTTCCTGGGCGGGGCACAGCCCGGCCAGGGTGCGGGAGTCGAGGGTCAGTTCACCATCAGCGCCCGCTAACTCAAGGAGGAACCCAGGGAAAGACGTGCAGCGCCAAGTGATGCTGCACGCATCGAGTTCGAATCTCGGGTGCAGCCTCACCGTATATGTGGACTTGCCAGTCCATCGCGGTTAAGGGAGCGAAGTTGTCGTTGGTTTCTGAATTCACCCAGGGGAGGCGGTCGCCACCGTGAATGATTCCTGCTTGCCCTTCGCCCTTCGCTCAACAGTCCGACAGAAGTGTCATCCCGACCGGAGCGTAGCGAAGTGGAGGGACCTGCTGTTTCTCTTCCAGTTCTCACACACCCCTAAAGCCCGTCGTTTTGTTTTCCTGTAGTACGCGCTGAAGCCCGTAGCTAGAGGGCTTTCACCGGCGACCAAAGCCTTTGGGTGCCCCATTCAAGCCTTGTTTTGGCTTGAGTGGGCTACCATGCCCTCAGGGGCTAAAGAGCGTGTGTGAGAACTCAGGACGGAGGGGACGATCGGGGGGTATGTGAGAACATACTTGTTTTCCTCGTACAAGTGGTGCAAAAGAGGTGCATGTCACGATTCAAGCCCTACAGTCCGGATCAAGCCTATCTGCTTCCCCCAAGCGTGAAGGATGAATTAGGGGAAGGTCATCTGTGTTTTTTCGTGCAAAAGATGGTGGCCCGACTGGACCTAAGCCGGTTCGCACAGGCCTACAGTGCGGAAGGTGGGGGGCTGTATTGTCCGCAAATGATGTTGAGTCTGTGGCTGTATGGGTATGCGACGGGGTTGACATCGGCACGGGAGCTGGAACGACGAGTGAGCGAGGAGCTGCCGCTACGCTATTTGGCCGGAGGGGCGAAGCCGGATCACTGGGCATTAAGCGCTTTTCGTCGCAAGCATCCGTGTGCTCTCAATGATGTTTTTACCCAGGTGTTGGAGTTTGTGCGCCAGCAAGGATTAGCTAGGTTGGGCGTGGTGGCGGTGGATTCAACTCCGATCAAGGCCAGTAACGCCAAGTCGCGGGTCGACACGGAAAAGAAGTTGCGCCAAGAGCGGGCTAAGATTCGTAGGCAGATAAGACGTTGGCAGAAGCACTGCGATGCCAGCCAGAACGCGGTGGTAAACCCTCTGGCTGAGGAGCAGCTAAAGAAGTTGGAACAAGAGTTGACGGCCCTGCCGAGTCGCTTGCAGAAGCTAAACAAGAGCGGGCTGGAACGCTTACCCCGGACCGACCCGGATTGCCGTGTGTTGCATAAGCGAGGGCAATCTGTGGTTGGGTATACCGGCGACCTTGCGGTTTCTGAGGATCAATTCATCCTCGCTCAGCGGGTCACCCAAGCCGCTACCGACAACGCGTCGCTGCAGCCGATGGTGCAAGCGGTGGAACAGAACTGTCATCAGAAGCCGGACAAGGTGGTGGCTGATTCTGGCTTGTACAGTAATGACAACGCAGCTGCCATGGAACAACAAAACATTGATGCTTATATTCCCGACTCCAATATGGCAGCCGCATTGAATCGAGGAGTTCGGGTAAAAGGACGCGCCCGAGCCGCAGAGATGAAACGCATGCGGGCCAAGTTTCGAACCAGCGCTGGGCGGGGCATTTATGCCCAACGCAAAGGAATGGTAGAGGGTGTATTTGGCGTCTTAAAATGCGAACGGGACCTGCATCGTTTCCGTCTCCGCGGTTTAGAGAAGGTGGGTATCGAATTTACCTTGGCTGCGACCGGATTCAATTTAACCCGCCTACGTGCCGAACAAGACCACAATTCTCCCCTCTGGGCACGTCGTCGCATGCGGAAGAGAGAAAAGGCTCCTTGTCATAGCAAGTAAACTGCTAAGGCTGGGCGCAAAAGCGATCATGAACTCAGAAACGCTCTCGATCGGGCCTCAAGCTGTCCTGGCACCGATCAGTAGAACTCTTGATCACACCGACAACCCGGCAAAAAAACCTCAAATCGCGCACAAATTTGAGACTAGAACTGGTCAGATCTTGGCTCTCACACACGCTCTTTAGCCCTCGTCCTACTGGCCCTTTTCGGCACGACTGAAGTCGTGCCCTGATACAAAGCGTCAAGAGCTTCTTGCGCAGTCAGCCCTGATTTAGTCTGCATCCTGATACAAAGCCTTTTTTTAATTGGCTCAACACAGACTGACCCGGACATTAGTTTTGCAGTCATCCATAAAGCCCTGATCAATTCGATTCTGGTGCGGTGCGGCTGAAGCCGTGCCCTTCGTCCAGAGTTTTTTCCGCACCTTTTAAAGAACCCCCTCCGGAAAACTAATGTGATCTGGGTTGAGCAGGAGCAGAACAAACCGTCGGCATGACGAAAACGTAAGCCATGTCATTGGGGAGAGCAGCGGGCGCGGTACTAGGGAGCGTCAGGTGGAGGCCATCGGGCCCTTGCCGGAAAGCAATAGACTGCCCAGTGCCAAGCAATGTGACGGCGCAGACCGGCCCCGGAAGATAAGGATTCCCGGAGTACAAGGTGTGCAGCGTAAGGCCACCGCCTGTCGGCCATCCCAGCGCCGTGGCATAAAGTGTTGAGCCGGATTTCGAGGTGGTATATCGAATGTCTTGCGCGGTGTAAACCTGGATGTCCTTGTTCTTCCCGGTGGAGTGGGCACCAGCCTTCGTGGGCCCTTCGCCAAATACCGTGAAGGGGCGCGTGCCATAAATAGCTTGGCCGTTGATGCGCAGCCAGGCGCCCATGTCTAGCAGCACCTGTCGTGCTTCTTCGGGTATGGTGCCGTCGGATTTCGGACCGACATTCAGAAGCAGGTTGCCATTCTTGGCAACCGTGTCGATGAGTTGATGGATGAGCGATTTCGCCGTGCGGTACTCGTCGTGGTCAACATAACCCCAGGAATGGATGGAGACAGAAGTGTCTGTTTGCCAGGGCAGAAGGCGAAGGGTGTCGAGCTTTCCGCGTTCAATGTCAAGCGTAGCAACATTGGCCGGCATGGACTCCCCTTTGTAGGTGAGTACCGGCTGCTGGCGCCGTTCCGCGGAACGGTCGTAGTAGTAAGCGGCAAACTCCTGCAGTGCGGGCTTAAAGGCAGGCTGGCCGATCCACCAATCGAAGTACATGAAGTCGGGATGATACTTGTCGACAATCTCGCTGGAGAGGGCAAGCCAATTGTCGAGAAACGCCTGGTCGGGGGCGAGCCACTGCTCCAGGTGGCTGGGGTCGGGTTCCTTTTCATCGTTGGTGACACCGTCCGCGCCAGGAAGATTCATGTAGGCAGCCGGTCCGTAGAGTTTTTCTGTTTCAGGCGTCATCTCGCGTACGTCGGATGGAAAGGAGCGGCCGCGGCCGTACCACCACCAATGCTCGGCAGTGTGTGAGGAAACACCGAAGCGCAGTCCGCGGCCGCGAGTTGCTGCCGCGAGTTCACCCACCACGTCGCGATGCGGTCCCATGTGCGCTGCGTTCCAGGGCGTGATATCGGAGTCATACATGGCGAAGCCGTCGCAATGCTCGCCCACCGGCACAACATAGCGCGCACCCGCCTGAACAAAGAGGTCGACCCAGGCGTTGGGGTCGAAGTGCTGAGCCTTGAACAGGGGGATGAAGTCCTTGTAACCAAATACAGTCTGAGCGCCGAACGTAGCCACATGATGTTCGAACGCCTTGTTGCCGGGAACATACATATTCCGCGAATACCACTCGTTTGCAAACGCCGGCACGGAATACACGCCCCAGTGGAGGAAGATGCCGAACTTGGCGTCGCGAAACCACTCTGGCGTTCGGTACTGGGCAAGAGAGTCCCACGAGGAGTGAAAAGGGGCGCGCGCATTCGCCGGCGCGGTCTCTGCGCGCACCCTGGCGATTTGGCGGGCGGTGTTCGCCACCGTGTCCTGAACTGTCGCTGACTGGGCGCGGGGAACCGCTGTGAGAGTGAGAAGTGCAGTGCCTATCAAAAAAGATTTCACTTCCGACACACGATAGCAGAGGACGAAGGCTATCGAAAAAGTAGCTTTTGACCTGCGGCGACTTCTTCGTCCTGAGAACTTTGTTTCGTCCTTGTGGCATCCTTCAGGGCGCTCCCCATTTGTGCCAGCAACTCATCGCCACCTGTGAGAGGCTTCCCGGAGCGCATCGCCTCGTAGAATACCCACAAGCGCTCAAGTACCAAGGTCAAGGAGTGAATCCGCGTTTCCAGCCGTGCTTCGCTAACCAGACGCTTCCATGCGGGCGCTGGCGCACTCTCGCAGAAACTGCCGACGTGCAGTGTTTCGGCGTCTGCGAGCTTCTGTAGTTCGGCTGCCATCACTCTTTGCACTCCCTCAGCGCTGATTCAGGACTAGCGTTACCTGCACATGCCTGCCCGGACGCCAAAAAGGAGAACAGAAAGGCACATTAGCAGTGTTCAGATATCTGTAGGGTGGGTACGCCGAGGGACAAAAGCTGGGAGTTATGAACACGCTAATCCCCCTTTCTACTAATGAAGTAGTCTCGGGGAAGTAGCAAGATTTAAACACACATTACTCAAAAAGAATAGACAAACAAACCTGCCTACCCGATATTCGGATGTTTTGGATTCGTTGATTACGGCAGCAGCACATCCAGCACGTCGCGTGGCTCTGGTCGAACGCGAAAATCCGCGTGGGCGGCCGCGAACAGGATCGTGCCGTCGCGCCCCAGGATATACGTTGCCGGAAGCGGCAACCGCCAACTCGCATCCCCGTTTACCAGCGGGATGTTCACCAGGATGCTGCGGTAATACTGCTGTTGCGATGGCGCGACTGCATAGGCCAAACCGAATTGTGCGGCCACCTGGCATCCCGCATCCGTGAGAACTGGAAAGCCTAGCCCATGCTGTACCGCAGTAAAGTCGTTTTGCCGCACAGTTTGCGGGGAAATCCCGACCAGTAACGCGCCGCGCTTGCGCACCGCGCCATACAGATCACGCCAGGTCTCCAACTCGGTGACACAGTAAGGGCACCAGCGTCCGCGGAAGAAATTGATCACCAACGGGCCGATGGCCAGCAGATCAGCGCTCCGGATAATGCGCCCGCCGGCGTCCGGCAGCGCAAATTCCGGAGCCTTTGATCCAACCGCCAGGATTCGGTCTTCTATCCCCGCCGCATAAAGCTCCGCCACCGCCCGCTCGCTGATTTCGAGACGCTCCGGCTGGACGAGGTTCCGCGTATTCGCCGTAATCTGATCGAGTTGGTCTTGCAGTTTCGACATGATGGCTCTAAACCGTTTCTAAGACGCCCATCTAAGACGCTCAGGTTCCCCTTGGACGCGGCGAGATCCAGTTTCGTTTCAATAAATTACAGCAATAGCAAAAACTGCTCAATGGGACAAGCGGGCTAGGGAAAGGCTCTTCGTCTGATGGGGACGGGCTTAACGGGCGGCGGAAACTAGATAGTTTTGCTGGGTTCTCACGCAGGCTCTAAAAGCCCGTACCTACCGGCCCATGCCCCTCATGCCACCCAGGGCGCCCATCATCCGCCGCTGCATGCCCCCGCCCTTACCCGCAGTTTTGAACATCTTACGCATCTGGGCATACTGGCGTAGCAGCTGGTTCACTTCCTGCACACTGGTTCCTGACCCGCGCGCGATCCGCTTGCGCCGGCTTCCCGAGATGATCTCGTGCTTGTCCCGCTCCTGTTTGGTCATCGAGTTGATGATGGCCTCAATCCGGGTGAATTGCCCTTCATCCACCTGCCCCGCCATCTGCTGGATACCCTGGAAAGGGCCGACCGAGGGCAGCATTTTGAGAATGCTCTGCATGGAACCGAGCTTGCGGATTTGGCGCAGCTGGTCGCGAAAGTCCTCCAGAGAAAAGCCGTCGCCAGAGAGAGCTTTACGCGCAAACTCCTCCT
Source organism: uncultured Acidobacteriaceae bacterium (assembly GCA_963717225.1). Taxonomy (GTDB): domain Bacteria; phylum Acidobacteriota; class Terriglobia; order Terriglobales; family Acidobacteriaceae; genus PALSA-350. The sequence goes on from CAVQWB010000037.1 coordinate 132,734, forward strand.
GCTTCTTCTTGTCCAGGGTCTCTTCCGCACGCTCAATCAGCGTCATCATGTCGCCCATGCCCAAAATCCGGCTGACGATGCGGTCGGGATGGAAGGGTTCAAAGGCGTCCGATTTTTCACCCGTGCCGATAAACTTGACCGGCTGGCCGGTGACGTGGCGAATCGAGAGCGCCGCACCGCCGCGAGCATCGCCATCCATCTTGGTGAGCACGGTTCCGGTCAGCGCCAGCTGCTTATGAAATTCTCCCGCAGAATGGACGGCGTCCTGTCCCGTCATGGCGTCCGCAACAAAGAGGATCTCCTGCGGGTTGAGCAGATTCTTCAGCCGGCGCATCTCCTCCATCAGCTCCGCGTCCAGGGCCAAACGGCCGGCGGTATCCACGATCACCGCGTCGCAACCCGAATTGATGGCCTCGCGGCGCGCCTCCTTGGCCAGGCGTTCCACCAGGGCATACCCCGGTGCCTCGCCCTTGGTGTCGCCCTCGTACAGGTTGATTTTGATGGCGTTGGCGACGATCCGGAGCTGCTCCCGGGCAGCCGGACGGTAGACGTCGACCGAGACCAGCAACGGGCGGTGGCCCCCCTTCCTGAGCCAGGCTGCCAGCTTGCCTGCTGTGGTGGTCTTGCCCGAGCCCTGCAGGCCGGCCAGCAGGATTACCGTGGGCGGCCGGGAAGCGAAATTGAAGCGAGCCGTATCCTTTCCCAGCAGGGCCACCAGCTCGTCCCGCACAATCTTGATCACCTGTTCGGTGGGCGAAAGGGCCGTCATCACCTGCTGGCCCACCGCCTTCTCCCGGATGTGGTCGATAAGCTCCTTGACCACGTTCAGGTTGACGTCGGCTTCGAGCAGTGCGACGCGGATCTCCCGCAGGGCGTCCCCTATATTTTCTTCGGTGACGGTGCCCTGACCGCGGAGATTCTTGAATGCCCGCTGCAGCTTGTCGGATAGGTTTTCAAACATGACGGTGCTTTCAGTTTAACCGACGAAGGCGGGCGGCTGGGGAATGAGCCTCCCCAGCCTGATGGCTTATTCCTGGGAGGAAGCAGATGGCTCGCTGAGATCAGGGACATCGATGCCGAGCGCCGTGGCCAGCGCGATCTGATGGTCCTGTTCCTGCAACAGGATTTCCCGGATATGCTCTGCAGTCGCGTACTCGCCTAATTGGTCACATTGGCGAATCCTCTGACGATAATTGCGGATCGTCTCATTCTCGTTGTCCAGGTCGAAGCGCAGCATTTCCTCCGGCTTCTCCGATGTCTTAACGGGCTTGGGGACCACGACAGGCATGCCCCCCAGATAATCGATTTGGTTGGCAACCGTGATGGCGTGTTGTAGTTCTTCTGTGGCGTGTACCTGCAGCTCGGCCGCAATGTTCATGTAAGCAGCCCCCTTCAGTACCTGGGAATAGGTCACGTAAGAAATGATCGCCTGGTATTCACGGGAAAGGTCTTCATTGAGCGCGGCGATCAGTTGTTTACGGGTGATGGTCTTTTCAACAGGGGCAGTGACTGTGGCCATGGCTTTCTCCTCGTTTTAGCGCAATGGAGTGGTTTCTTCAGGTCTGTTCCGTTGGGTGCAGTATGCGGGCGAGAGGTTGCAGCGAGCCCTACCAGAGATAGGGAACCAGGCCCTTCACTTGTAACCGGTAGCGGGTGTATTGGTCCCCGAATTCCTGCACCATCAAAGCTTCTTCGGTAATCGACTTCATCTTCCAGGCGATCGCCGCCAGGATGACCGCGATAAAACAGCGGACCTCACCCAGCACGATCGCCGTGCCCAGCAAAGCAACCAACAGCCCGGTGTAGATAGGGTGGCGGACGATGCGGTACGGCCCGGAGCGAACCAGGGTGTGGTCCTGCTTGAGAGTGACACTCGAGCTCCAATTGCCGCCGAGAAAAATGCGCGCCCAACCCGCGAACAGCATGCCCGTCAGCAACAGCCCGTATCCGCTCCAGAGAGAAACCGAGCCTGCCGGCACCACCCGCCGATTCAGCAAATCCCAACCCAGGCGGCCATTGACGATCAGAACGTACGCCATGACGAGCAGAACAATCTGTAGGATGCGGGAGCCAGAGGACTGTCGTTGGATGGTCCGTTTCCCGAACACCGCGGGCAGAATCCAGGCAACCCAGAAGACAGTCCAGATGATCACCAGGGTGTTATGGAAAAACGTCAAAGGCACGACTCAGCTCTCCCTTTCCGTTGAACCATTGTACGTTCCAACCGCACGCCCAATCTGCCGGCCAGGCGGCGCACCCCACCATCCTGAAATAAAGGACTTATCGGCCCCTGCAGGAATACCCTTCAAGGGCACGCGACTTCGACCCCATCCGGGGGTCTGAAACCCTAGACCATTTTTTTGGTGGAGTTGTTCGACCATGTCTCTTTCTTCAACTTGTACTCTTGGCCGGTTTACCCGCTTGCTGGCGGGCTGCCTTGTTTTCTCTCTGGTGCAGGGGCCGTTAGCCCTCATGGCGGCCCCTGCGCCTGGTTGGCATAGCAAGAAAGCCACCGCCAAGGCCCTGACGGAAGAGGAGCGCGCCTCCCACGCTCTCAATCGCCTCACCTTCGGGCCGAAACCCGGCGACCTGGAACGAATACAGGCGATTGGCATCAAGAAATGGATTGAGATGCAGCTCAACCCGGAGCGGATCGACGATAGCCTGCTCGATGCTCGGCTGCAGACATTTCCCGCAATGCGCATGAGCCAACAGGACTTGGTACAGGCCTTCCCATCCGCGGGGTTAATTCGCGCCGTGGCCGACGGAAAGATCCCCCTACCCACGGATCGCGTGGAGCGCGCCATCTATCAAAACCAGGTCTTTGCCTATGAAGAACGACGGCAGAAGCAGGCGCAGGAAGCCGCCAGGCAGCCGGCAGGTGAGCCCAACATGGCAGCCGCGCCGGCAGCGCAGCCCGGGAATAGTCAGGACAGCGCGAAGATGGCGGCCGCCGCCGAAAGCGTAATGGCTGATGCCATGGCGCTCGAAGATGTCGCAAACTCCCCCTCGATCGCCGTTCATGAGCAGAAGCTATATGCGGACCTGGCCTCGACCCAGATCGTAAATATGCCCCCCGATCAGCGTTTGGCACGCCTGGTCAGCATGAAGCCGGGCCAGCTGCGTGGTTTCCTGAAGGAGCTGACCCCGGAAGAACGATCCAAGCTGACTACCGGCATGACCGCACAGCAAAAAGAAACAGTGGTTGCGCTTATAAACCCCACCTTGCTGGTGACCGGTGAACTGTTGCAAACCCGGCTGCTCACCGACGTCTATAGTCAACGGCAGCTCCAGGCGGTGATGACGGATTTCTGGCTGAACCACTTCAACGTATTTCTGAAGAAGGGGCAGCTTGCGCCCTGGTACCTGGTGGATTACGAACAGAATGTGATTGCCCCCCATGCGATGGGTAAGTTCGAAGATCTGCTGGTGGCCACGGCGAAAAGTCCGGCGATGCTCTTCTATCTCGACAACCATGCGAGCATCGGACCGCATTCGATCGCCGCCATGCGTGCTCAGACAAATCCCGCGGCCAAAAACAAAGACCCCGGGACTTAACGAAAACTATGCTCGCGAATTGATGGAGTTGCATACCCTCGGCGTCGATGGAGGGTATACGCAGAAAGATGTGACCGAAGTGGCCAAGGTCTTTACCGGGTGGACGATAGAAGAGCCGCGGCTAGGCGTGGGGTTTAACTTCAATGAGCGGCGCCATGAGCCGGGACCGAAGGTGGTGATGGGCAAGACGATTCAGGAGAATGGTGAGCAGGAGGGTCTCGAAGTGCTGCACCGGCTCGCGACCAGCCCGGCGACGGCCCACCATCTGTCCCAGCAGCTCGCCGAGCGTTTTGTGAGCGACACGCCTCCCCCCGCGCTGGTCAACCGCATGGCAAAGACCTATCTTCATTCCGATGGCGACATCCGCCAGGTATTACGCACCATGTTTGCCTCGCCAGAGTTCTGGTCGCGCGAGGCATATCGAGCCAAGGTAAAAACGCCGGAAGAGTTTGTTCTGTCGGCCGTGCGGGCAACGGGTGGGGAAGTCGACCGGCCGGCAATCGTGCTGAACGCGATGGGCCAATTGGGGATGCCTTTCTTCGGCTGTCAAACGCCGAATGGCTACTCCTGGGCTGCTGGACCATGGGTGAATTCCGGTGACCTGCTGAACCGCATCAATATAGCCCTGGCTCTCGCCAGCCATAAGTTGGGCACGGCTACAGATCTGGATGCTCTCATGAAGATCAAGGGGCCGGATGCGGCGTCTGCCGCCCAGAAGGAAATGAAACTGGAAGCTGTGTTCCTGGATGGGCAGTTAAATCCGCAGGCGCGGCAAACTGTTCTGCAGCAGGCAAATGAGCTGGCTACCCAGGGACCAATCGCACTCCCCGGGTCGGATCCAGCCAAACCTGGCCCCAAGCAGGCCGGAACCATGCCCGTCCGGGCGGCGTTCGTACAGGTGATGGATCTGGCAACGCCGATACCGGCGCCAGCCGACAAGCAAGCAGCACTCGTGGCTGGCTTACTGCTGGGCTCCCCCGACTTTCAAAAGCGCTGAAGAGGCCGCCTACCACCCTCCCCTTTGTCACCCCGAGCAACTGACTTTGCCTGCGGCAAGTTGAGAGGGAATGAACGGGAGCTTGGCGCTTTTTCGAAACCGCAGCGCTCATGCCTTGTATCAGGGCACGACTTTAGTCGGGCCGAAACAGCCTGCAAATTGTTGGGCTTTAAGCCCCTGTTCCAATGCCGGAGCGGATTTTGATGTCATCCCGAGAGCCTGTGAGGGACCACAGTTTCTTCTGCTCGAGACGAGCTCGATCTACTGAGGAGAATTACTGGTCGGCGGAGTAGGGCTACGGACTCGTGGGCGATCCGCCGAAACCAGAACCGCTATTGGACCCATTATTCGACCCGGATCCAGATCCTGAGTTCGACCCGAATCCAGATCCGGAATTAGAACCAAAACCAGATCCAGAGTTCGACCCGAATCCGGACCCAGAATTCGAACCAAAACCAGATCCGGAATTAGACCCAAAACCACCAGAGCCGTTACCGGAATTCAAGCCACTACCATTGCTACCATTCGTCCCAATGCCCGGCACCCCCTGCCGCATCAATAATGCTCTGATTGGGATCGAATACAAATTCCCACTTGTCGTAGTGATCTTGCTTCCTGTAAACCTTGATCGATGCTCTCTTGTCGAGCAACCCAACACCCACGATCGGTGCCCCACCCACCGTTGCCCCCGGGGAGCCAAAGCCCCCGTTGCTACCCCCGGTCGTTTGCACGCCACCGATATTGTTCGCACCGGTCGTTCCTGCGGCGCCTGTGGTCGCACTGGACGAACCGAACCCACTCCCGGAGCTGGAGCCGGTACCGCCAATAGGCGACGTGGAGGAGCCGCTGTTGCCGAAAGCCGACCCGGAGTTTGAGCCGAAAGGGGAAGTGGACGACCCGGAGCCAAACCCGGATCCTGAGGAAGAGCCCAGGGACGAACCGCTGCTGCCCAGCGAACTCCCCGAAGTCCCTGACGATCCAAACGGTGACGAGGATCCGAACGAGCCCGCGGTTCCTGTACCAGCGGTGGTGGTAGCACCGGTAGGCGTGATGCCGTTCTGCTGCACAGCCTGGCCGAACAAGCCCATGGTGGGTACCTTCTGCTCGCCATTGTGAATGATGCGCCAATCGTCTTTGCCGGTCATCGGATCGAGATAACGCTTACGCAGGAAACGCAGATTGTCCGCCTTCATCAGCTGGTCGATCGTATTCGGATAACGGCCATATTTGTTGTAATAATTCTGGATCGCACGGGCATATTGCTTGCCCCGATGGATCGTCTCCTCTTCCTTATCGCGGCGGATAGAGTCAGCCATCTTGGGCGCCGCGATCGCCAGCATGATCATGATCACCAGGATCATAAACAGCACGCCGAGCAGCAGAAAGCCATCTTCGTGCCGAACGCCGGATTGTGGGCCTTTGGGTTTCATCATCGCCCTCATTGGCGAAGCGGTAGCGTTTGCGTGTTGTGGTACGGAATGTCTTCTACTTGGACGGAAACCGCGCCGATTTTGACCACCCGGTAGCGCCGATCCACGACATCCCCCTCCGAAGCAATGAAGATGTCATCACCCTGCAACAGGAAGACCTGCTTCTGGCCGGTTTTCTCTGCCGCGTAGCCATAGAACCCCAGGTTGATCGGCGGTGGAGGAGGAGGCGGCGGCGGTCCCGTATCGACGTGCGCCTGGCGGATGGGAGCAATCGGTTTGGGGATCGCCGGAGGAGCAGAGAATTGGGAGAAGATATTTCTCCCATGGCCGGTGTACTCGAGCGACTCGGCCTGACGCATGATCTCCGGATGCAGCGTAGGGTCAAGCGAGGCTAAACCCCCCACCTTTGCTGCCTGGTGGCCAGATGCCGGGGAAGTCGTATTCTCCTCCGGTGTTTCGCCGCTTGCCGGCGCCGGACGTGCCACCGTGACTACCGGTGGCGGCGCCACGGGCGCTGCCGGAGAAGGCCCGAAGGTCTGCCACAGGAAACGCACCAACAGGATGAGCATGACCAACCCGAGGCCCGTCGCCAGGTACACCTTCTTCTTATCTTCGCTACCGACTTTGAGCGCCATCAGCGGTCTTCCTCCCCTGCGGACGCCCCCTCCTCAATCGGAGGAAGCTGGCTCAAGTCGGACGCGTGCAGATACGTATTGAGCTTCAAGCGCAGATTCACCATCCCGCCCTGTTGCCCCGTGAGCGTGAGCCCGTTGATCAGAAAGAACGTCTTGCTTCGTTCCAGCCCATTGATAAAGTGCATCAGTGGTGCGTACTCTCCGCTGAGGCTGGCGTCCATGCGCAGCTCCGCCAGGCCCGCAAGGGCGGGCGTTGGGGTATAGGCCAGGCTGGTCAGGCGAACATTGTTTTTAGCGGCGAGGTCATTGATGGTCGCGGAAATGGTGGAATATGCGCCCGGAAAGCGAGCGGTATAAAACTCATCCGCCTGGGTGCGCGAAAGCGCGACCTTTTGCGGCAACCCTCGCAGAGGGCTCATTTCCAGCTGCAGTGCCCGATACGCAGTCTGATGTTGTTGCAGCTGTTCGGCGCTGGAGGCGCGCAAGGTACTCCAGGCAAGAAAGAGGCGCACGCCGAGCACCAGGTTGAGAATCAACAGCAGGGCAACCCCGGCAAAATGCAGGTTGAGTAAACTGAGCAGGTTGCCGCGAAGGGCTTTCATTGTGCGGCCGCCTTTCTGGTGGCAGGCCGCGGTGCGCGGGCAGTTCGCGGTGCCCGGGCAGTCTTGGTTACAGATTTAGGCGGCTTGGCCGGGGCTGGCTTCTCCTTCGTCTCGGGTAGCGGGTTGTACTCGGCGAGCAGATCAAAGTTCACGTTGGATGCCGTGCTCACCTGTTCGATCGGCCGTCCGTTCTGGTTGCTCTCCGCCGTCTCCCGGGCCAGGCGGGGCGAAAGAAAACGGTGGGACCGTTCCAGATTGCGCACCAGGTCGACGCCGCGATCATGGACGCCGCTGACTCGCAGACGAATGGTCACTTTCCCATCTTTCGACGAAACGACCGGGTCGATGTTCAGAACCTGCACTCCACTGGGCAGCACGTTTTCCAGGTCCATCATGACCGCGGTCCAGGAGAAGGCTTTGCGGGCAAAGACATGGTTAAGAAACTGCGATTGCGTTAATACCGAGGCATTCTGTGGCTCCCGCATCTGCGATTGAAATGCCTGCCGCTGCGCCTCGATGGCATATATCTTCTGCTGCACAGCGTCCAGCCGTGCCTGGGCCTCGGCCGCCTTTCGCTTTTCCGTGGCCAGTAGAAGCCACAGCGGCACCGCGACCACCGCCAGCAGAACGATCAACACCCGCAGGCGCAGGTACAGCGGTCCCAGCTCGACGAAAGGGCGGGAAGAGAGATTGAGTTGGATGCGCATCAGTTGGCCAGCGCTCCCACCACCCCAGCAAGGATCCCGCCAGGCATGGCTCTGTTTTTGTAGGGCGTGGGCACCAGGTCGCGCACCGGAATTCTCTCATCGCCCAGCAGCCGGATAAGCTCTTCCGGGCCACCCAGACCGCAGCACAGTAACTGGCGTGGTGGCGACTCCAGCGTGTCTTCAAAATAGGCCACCGCCACTGTGACCGACTGCTGCAGCTCTTCCGCGGAATGCAAAGAGTTTTCATGGGGCGACCACTCTTTTTCGGTGAGTTCGAGAGTCCGGTGAAGCAGCAGTTCATTCTGCCTGGTAATGGCGGTGGTGACCGAGCTGCCGTTACGATTGATCACCAGCGACGGCTCCTCCGAGCTGATTGCCGCCAGCGCCGCCAGCGTGCTGGGCAATACCACGCCCGGCTCGTAGCCGGCTTCGCGCACCGCGCTTTCATACTCCGCCAGAACTGCGGCCGGGGAAACCGCGACAATCACCCGCACCAGCCCCGGTCTGCCGGGCATGATCTGGTAGCTGACGGCCGCATCTTCCACTTCAAACGGCACCAGCTTGCGCAGGCGAAAGCGAATAATAGGCAGCGCTTCGGCCGCCTTCGCAGGCAGCAGGTCGAAATCCAGCAGCAGTACTCGAACGGCAGCGTCGGGGATGACCACGGTGATCTCGCTCTCTTTGACGCTGACTTCATCCAGAGCCTGGCGCAACGCGCTCGCAACCGCCGCGCGGTCGCTGAAGTTGGGCGTTTGCAGGCCGGCCGCCAGTACGCCGGGGCGCAGGGGAGCAAAGGCAGAGATAATTTCCTGTTCACCCTCACCCGGCCGGCCCGCAACCACGCCGGCGCTGGTGATCTCGCAGGCCAGGCGAGGACGCAGCGCATTGGCTTCAGACGGAAAGATGCGATTGGCGATGTTGGAAAGCATGTCTTTAGCGGAAGGCCTCGATAAACGTGACCTTGTTGATTTCTTTAAGTGTCGTCAAGCCTCGGCTGGCGCGGTCTACGGCGGATTCGCGAAGAAACTGCATCCCCCCCTGCTGCGCCAGTTTACGCACCTCGGAGGCCGGCTTCTTTTCCAGAATGATTTCCCGGATGGGATCAGTCAGCTCCAGCAGTTCGTGGATGGCGGTTCTTCCGCGATAACCGGTCCCGCCACATTCAATGCAGCCCGCCCCTTCATGAAAGTCGAAGCTGCGCCACAACTCCGGGTCCAGTCCGCTATTGCGTAGGAATTCATCGTCGTACCGCACCGGGCGGGTGCAGTGTTCGCAGATGGTGCGGACCAACCGCTGCGCGAGGATGCAATTGAGCGCAGAGACAAAGTTGTACGCTTCCACCCCCATGTTGAGAAAACGGCCCAGCACATCGACGACGTTGTTGGCGTGGACGGTCGTAAACACCAGGTGGCCGGTAAGCGCGGAGTTGATGGCGATCTGCGCCGTCTCCTGGTCGCGGATCTCACCTACCAGGATCTTGTCCGGATCGTGGCGCAAGATGGAGCGCAAGCCTCGGGCGAACGTAAGTCCCTTCTTCTCGTTCACCGGGATCTGGGTGATACCGCGAATCTGGTACTCGACCGGATCCTCGATGGTGATGATCTTGTCCTCGTCACTCTTGATCTCGTTGAGCGCGGCATAAAGGGTGGTGGTTTTGCCCGATCCGGTCGGGCCGGTCACCAGCACCATGCCGTAAGGTTCGCGGATGTAACGCCGGAAGCGGCGCAGATCGTCTTCACCGAAACCCACCACATCGAGCGTGAGCTTGCGGAACTTCTCGCTCATCGACTCCTTGTCGAGCACGCGGAGCACTGCATTCTCCCCATGCACCGTAGGCATGATTGAGACCCGGAAATCGATCAGACGCCCTTTGTAGCGGACCCGGAAACGCCCGTCCTGCGGTACCCGGCGTTCGGCGATATCCAGTTCGCTCATGACCTTGATGCGGGAAAGGATGGTGGAGTGGTGCTCGCGCGCGATCGGAGCCATGGCTGCTTGCAGTACGCCGTCAATGCGGTACTTGACCACCAGCGAGTCATCGTAGGTTTCCAGGTGAATGTCAGAGGCGCGGCGTTCAAGAGCGGTAAAGATGGTGGTATCGACCAGCCGGATGATCGGGCTGATGTCCTCCTCGGATGTGAGCTTCTCGATCGAGATGTTCTCATCAGGATTGTCTTCGGCCGAAATCACATCGAACGTGAGGCCTTCGGATGCCTCGTCGAGCACCCGCTGCGACTGCTCCGTCTTTTTAAGCAGATCGGTGATCTGCGACAGGGTGGCCACGCGGGTAATGATCCTTTGCCCCAGCAGCCCACTGATCTCGTCCAGCACCATCAGGCGGCTGGGATCGCTGACTGCGATCACCAGGCGATCTTCCATCTGTTCCAGGGGCACAAAGTTATAACGAAACATCATGTCCACCGGCACGCTGCGGAAGAGCTCGTGCTGGATACGAAAGTTCTTCAGGTCGACGAAATCGCAGCGATAGCGATGGGCGAGCGCCTGCGCGCGCGTGGTCTCGTCTGATTCCGATACAGCCGTGGTGACAAGTACGGTGCTGTCAGCCATACAAAACTCCTAACCGCAAAATGGACAAAGAGGCCTCAATGGCCTCCCATGGTGCTCGCTTGTCCCAGCGAGAAGATGGGCAGATAAAGCGCGATCAGGATCACCACCACCACCGACCCCATCACGATCAGGATGGCAGGTTCAATCAGCGCCAATGCGGCTGTCAGCGCCGTCTGTACGTCTTCTTCAAAAAACTCTGCAACCGAATTGAGCATTTGCGGCAAGGCTCCGGTCGATTCGCCCACATCGATCATTTCCACGGCCAGGTCGGGGAAGACGCCCGTCTTCTCCAGGCTCTGGGCCAGGCTTTTTCCCTCGCGTACTGTCCCTACCGAGGCCATCACAGCCTTGGCAATGGTGTTGCTCGAGATCGAGCGCGCCGCTGTCTCGAGCGAGGGCACCGGAGGCAATCCGCCGGTGAGCAGGCTCGAAAGGGTGCGCACAAAGAGGGCAACCTGGTATTTGCGCCAGATATTGCCAAATACCGGCATGCCGATGCGCATGTGATCGATCCGTGCCGCTCCCGCAGTGGTCTGGCTGTAGCGGAACAGCCCGTAGACAATCAACGCAAATCCCGCCAGCACCCAAAGAATATAGTGCTGAAAATTGTTGCCCACCGTCAGCAGCATACGGGTCACCGCAGGAAGATTCGTGCCTAGCTGGTCGTAAAGCATGGCAAAGCGTGGCACCACAAAGCTGATGAGGAAAACGAAGAGCGCCACCACCATGGTGATCAGCAGGCATGGGTAGAGCAGGGAAGCCATCAGCTTCTTGCGGAAGGAAAGAGAAATACGCTGAAAGGCAAGATACCGTGACAGCACGTCTTCCAACTGGCCGCTTCGCTCTCCCGCCAGCAGCGTGGTGGTGTAGATCAGCGGAAACCCACCCTGGGCTTCAAAGGCTGCGGAAAGCGACTCTCCGGTGCGCACCCGTGCGGCCACATTTTCCAACTGCGCCCGGAAGGTCGGGTTCTTCTGTCCTTTCACCAGCATATCGAGCGACCCAAGAATAGGCAGGCCGGCGCGGATCAGGGTAAGAAACTGCTGATTGAAAATGATGAAAGCTTCCAGGTTAGCGCGCTTGCGGCTGCCACCCACTCCGCGCATGCCGCGCGGCCGGACTGAGTAAACGTAATACCCGGCCTGCAGGAAACGGGTGCGCAGTTCTTCCGCGGAGCCGGCAATCTGCACTTGCTCCTGAATGCGTCCGCGTTCATCCGCCAGCTTGACTACGTACTCTGCCATGGGCCCCCTACCAGTTTACCGGGATACTCCAGCCGGGTGGGCCGGAAGCGTTCCCAGCTTACCAATCTGGCCATTGGGACCAACGGCCCAGGGCAGGCTGAGAGCGTTCCATTTACCACTATCGAGCCATTGCCAGGTGTCGCCATCGTCGTAGGAGATATCGGATCCATTGCTGCCCACCGTGATCCAGGCTTTGCCGGTAGCGTCCCAGGCCACGGCAGAACGATACCCATGGGGCGGTTCGTGGGCGGCGCTCCAGTGTTTTCCTCCGTCCGAGGTATAAGCTGCGATGCCGGTTGCCTCCTCTGGTTTCCGATAGTCTCCACCAACAGCGATCCCGTGATTCTGGTCGCGGAATGCTACGGAAAAGACGCCAGAGGAGTCATTTCCGCTTGCCACAGGAATCTGCGCGCTCTGCCACGAAGCCAGGTCCCCCCTCCGCACCCTGGTCCGAAGAACCCTCGCCTTGCTGGTTCCCAACCAGATCTGTCCTTCATTGCTGGTCATGGCGCTATTGCTGGCAGCGAAGACTGACTCTCCGGGCAAAGGCTCCAGCTCGGCCGCCGGGCGCCACGTGCTTCCCCCGTCGTGGGTAAGCAACAAACCAAACCTCTCATAATCATTACGCCCGGGACTTGGCGCTGGATCGCCATAGATGACACCATCCTGCCGGTCGAGGAAAAGCAGACCATCCCAGAAGCCGGCCGCATCGGGGTTGGTCAAGAGCAGCTTCCAGCTGCTACAGCCATCCGTTGTCCGATAAAGGCGGGACAGGCCGCCCGGCCCACTCGACAAAACCAAGACATTTTGCGCGTCCCACGCCCAGATGCCACGGAAGTCCAGCTTGCCCGCGCCCGGTGGCACAGCGCACTGCTGCCATAGATATCCTGTGTCCTCGCTGCGCAGGATCGTGCCCCCGGTACCGCTGGCCCAGACCACGCCACCCCCAACGGCATGGACTCCCCGCAAGCCGGCAGTCGACCCGCTATCCTCGAGTTCCCAGGGACCGCTCTGTCCCGTACTCTGCGCCCCGGCCGCCAGGGCCGCCAACACGGCAAAAATAAGAAATTTCATGAATCGCATGATCGGCCTGCGGGGCCGCCCAAGGTGATGAACGTCCTCGGTCCGGTAACTGCTTTCCATGCAACCGTCGCCCTTTCCTTTGTCGATGGGCTTACAGGCTGTGTGAGAACTCGGGATCAGACTTAGTCCCGAAGGGACGGCTGCACTTAGCCCAGGACGCTAGTCCTGGGTACATACAGAAACATGATTGAGTCCCGCAGGGACGGCTGAAGAAGGATTGCATCGCCGCCCATTTTCAGCCGTCCCTGCGGGACTGGGCCGTCCATTCAAATCCAACCCAGGACTAGCGTCCTGGACTAGCGTCCTGGGCTAAGTTCAGTCGTCCCTTCGGGACTAAATTTCCAAATCCCGGTTCTCACACACCCTTTATTGCCTCTGAGTCCTATATCGGAGGCAGCCCATCCACCACAGGAATACCCGCCGGCTGATGAAAGACAAAATCCGAGTCCGGGGCCGGCACGTTCGCCTGGCTGTCTTTAAACGTAAATGCAGTCTGGGCGCCATCTATTTCCGTGATGCTCATAGAGTGGATTACGCCGTCGGGACTCACCCCAAGCACAATCTTCTCCACCCGCTTCTCCATGCCCTTGGGCACTCCCGAGAGTTGCAGCCCGTCGGGCGTTTCGGAGAGCGTCAACCCTTCAAGCTCTTTCTGCAATTGTGTGTGGCCAAGAAGAAAACGAAGTGGCGAACGCAGATCGTCCAGTTGCGACGCGGACACACGCTCCACCTGCGCATCCCCTGGAGAATAGAACCACGCGTGCTTGCCATCCAGCAGAAAGATCTTTCCCGCCGGATTGGTATAGCTCCAATGCATCTTTCCCGGTTTACGCAGCAGCAGCGTGCCGCTCTCTTCCCGATCGATGCCCATCCCGTGAAAGCTCTCGGTAAACCCGGTCCGCAGAGAATGGAGGCCGTTGTAGTACTTGTCCACCCGCTGCGCCAATTGCTGCGCCGTGTCGGCACACAACCCTGTTCGCGGGAACAGAAGAAATCCCAGCAACAGGACGCGGGCGCTTACTGAATTGGCTGAGTGCAATTAACGCCACCCGCAAGGTCCGCCTTGATCTCCCCTGCGGAGTCGATGCAGAAGCCGCGATGGCCCGACTTTCCAATGGACTGGGGAACCGCGGTCGCCTCATAGGAGGTGTACATGTCCTGGTTGTTCACATTGACCTTGTTGCAGTTGATGATATTGAACGTGTAGCCCGATTTCTGCCCCGTGGCTAGGTCTCCCTGCAGCACCTGGGCCGCCTGCGGGGTGGGTGGACCGGAGCTGGGGTTGCCGCCCAGCGCGGGCAACGCGCAGGCGAACCCGTTGGTAGGAAAGTTAGTCTGATACTGAATCTGTGCCTGATAAATAGCCCGGAGCGATTGGATGGCTGAGGTCTCGTCCGCCTGCGCCTTCATGCTGATGAAGTTGGGAATGGCAATCAACATCAGAATGATCATGATGGACATGACGATAAGCAGTTCCATCAGGGTGAAGCCACCTTGGCGGTTGCGTTTCGTCGAGCTGGTGTTGCTGATCTGATTCATGGGTGTTCTCGATTCCTGTAGCCACAGGGCGGTCCCGCCCCGTCTGACCGCTACAAGTCTATCAAGAATAAGATGGACGCAGACGTTACCAGAAACGCTCACCGAAAGATTCAGCAGGCCAGTTGTGCGCGGCTCACCTTGAGCCCGTCGAGCCGGCCCAGCAGCGTGACCGCAACCTTGTCCGGGTCGAAGAGGAAGTTAGACATCTCCATGACCTGCTCGCTGGTAACGGTTTCGACCTTTTCCATGATCTCGTCTACGCCGAAAAAGTGCTCGAAGTACATTTCCTGGCGGGCCAGGTTCGACATCCGGGACATGGAGCTCTCGAGACCAAGAATGATGTTGCCCTTGAGCTGGTCCTTGGAGCGCCGAAGCTCCTCTTCCGGGAGAGCTTCGTACTTCAGACGGCGAAACTCGCACATGATCAGCTCAATCACCTCTAAACAATGGGTGGAAGATGTGCCCGCATACACGCACAGTGAGCCCGTGTCGCGGTAGGGATTGAGGTCGCTGAAGATGGAGTAGGCGAGCCCGTGTTCCTCACGCACCGTCTGGAACAGCCGTGAACTCATGCCACCGCCCAGGACAGTATTAAGCAACAGGGTCACGTAACGGAGCTCGTGCGCGATAGGCGGAGAAGGCACACCCAGGCAAAGCTGCACTTGCTCCAGGGCTTTCTTGTTACGCAGGACGATCTTCGAAGCCGTCCGTGGCTCCGTTTCGGCAAGGTCGCCCGCGGTGGGTCCGATATGGTCAAAGCGGCGGGCCACCAGGTCAACAAAGGCATCGTGCTCCAGGTTGCCCGCGGCGGAGAAAACCATGTTGCTGCCGGAGAAGCGCTTGCCGTAGTAGTCGAACAAAGTGTTCTGCTCGAAACCGCGCACTGTCTCCTTGGTGCCGAGGATCGGTTTCCCCAGCGGATGATCCTTCCAGAAATTCTGGGTAAAAATCTCGTGCACCAGGTAGTCGGGGTTGTCCTCATCCATCTTGATCTCTTCCAGGATGACGCCCCGCTCGCGCATGATGTCTTCGTTGTTGAATACCGGATTCAATACCAGGTCAGAGAGAACGTCGAGTGCCGTAGGAACGTGCTCATCGAGTACCTTGAGGTTGAAGCAGATCGTCTCTTTGCCGGTGAATGCGTCCAGGTTGCCGCCGATTGCATCGACTTCGCGCGCAATCCGTTTTGCCGAGCGTGACTGCGTTCCCTTGAACACCATGTGTTCGACAAAGTGAGAGATGCCGTTCACTTCCGGCAACTCATGCCGGGAGCCGGCTCTGATCCACACACCCATGGCGACAGAGCGGATGTGCTCCATGCGCTCAGTCAAAATCGTTAAGCCGGAGGGAAGGACCGTGCGTCGAATGCTGCGTTCTGTCACCATTTAAGTGTATCGGCTTTCCCCGGGGTGCAGCGGATTTCCTGCAGCCAACCGGTGCTATGCTGCGAAATGGGCCTGGGGTGGCCGTCGATGCCTGGTGGGGAAAAACTCGTCCGAGTATTAGACGGTGTAGCCGCGGCCGGAGTCAAAAATCTTTTTGGCCTTTCCCGTCAACAACTTACGGATCTGATGGTCCGAATTTGGGCAGCCCCCCTACCGGGCCGGACAGCTGCTGGAAGCCATGTTTCGCCACCGGACCGGCTCCCTCGACCAGGTCCAGACCCTGCCCCGCGGGTTGCGCCAGGAGATGGCAGAGGCAGGCTGGGGTATCGGCCGGCCCCGGATTGTCGAGACTTTTCGCTCCATCGACGGTACGGAGCGCTACCTGGTTGCCGGCCACGACGGGCAGACGGTGGAGACGGTCTGGATGCCTGGCGGTGACGGAGCCGAGCAGGGGGATGCCCGGGAAACCGGGAACCTGCGAGCCACGATCTGCGTCTCCAGCCAGGTGGGCTGTGCCGTGAATTGCCAGTTCTGTCTCACGGCAAAACTCGGTCTGCAGCGAAATCTCTCCGCCGGAGAGATCGCAGGCCAGGTGATCGCAGTGCTGGACCGTCAGGCTGTGCAGGTGGGGCGGGACCGGATCAACCTGGTGTTTATGGGGATGGGCGAGCCCTTTCTGAATTACGACGAGTTTATGGCCGCCGTACGCCTGCTGGTGAACGAGGCGTCGCTTGCCGAATCCAGAATGACGGTTTCCACTTCAGGCATTGTGCCCGGCATTTTGCGTCTGGCCGGAGAGCCCGTACGGCCGCGGCTGGCCATCAGCCTGAACGCACCCGACGATTCGATCCGCGAGGCGATCATGCCCATCACCCGCAAATGGAAGATCGAGGACGTAATCCAGGCCGCCGGTCAGGTACCGCTAAGACCGCGGGAGAGAGTGACGTTCGAGTACGTGCTGCTGGGCGGCCTGAACGACGGCCTGGAGCATGCCGAGCAGTTGATCGCGCTGGCACGTAGTGCGCCCATGCCGGTAAAGGTGAACCTGATCGCCTGGAATCCAGGCCCGGGCATCAGCTACTCGATGCCGGAACCAGAGCAAGTCGCGGCCTTCCAGCAAAGACTCATCGCCCGCGGCGTGCCCGCCTTTCTCCGCCGCCCAAGGGGCAGAGACATCTACGCCGCCTGCGGTCAATTAAAGCGAACCCTGACGGAAATCCAACCAGCCCTATCCTGAAGAACGCTTTTGGGGATCTTGCGCCGCAACCAATGACGGGTGCCCCACATCTCGCTCGTTTTTCGCGAGATGTGGGATTCCGCAACCGCGTCCTGACGATCTTTCGATTTGATCCGCACCAAAGGAAATTCGCTTTGCCTATCCGCGTCCCGCGGAGCCCAATCGAAGCACCGCCTCCGCAACTCGATCCGCGGCGTGGCGGAGCACATCGCCCTCAGCCGCAAAATCCCCGGCGATGCAACGGACCCCCAGTGCTTCAATGGCCTCGACATCAGCAACAATCGGCGAGGCGCCTTCTCCCGCGTAGCGATCAAGCAGAACCCGCGAGACCGGCGCTGTATTCACCAGGGCGTAATCGAAAATCGGCCGGTGCGCATGTTCATAAATCCGCTCGATATGCTGAGACGCGGTCAGGTTAAGGCTCTCATTGGCCTGGGTCATCAAGTTGCAGATATACACCCGTACCGCCTTCGAAGAAGCGAGAGCCTCAGAAACCCCTTTGACCAGAAGGTTGGTAATAATGCTGGTAAAGAGCGAACCGGGACCGATGGTGATGAGGTCGGCACAATCAATCGCCTCCAGCGTCTCCGGTAGCGGCTCGGCATCCGCTGGATCGAGCGTGAGTTCAACGATGCGCTGGCGGCTGGCGGTAATGTTGGTCTCTCCGTGTACCACGGAACCGTCGTCCATTTGCGCCGCGAGAGACACGTTGGCGTTGGTTGCGGGATAAATGTGGCCCCGGGTCGCGAGAACCTGCGAAGAAAGCTTGATCGCCTGGGCGAAATCTCCCGTGATCTCGACCAGCGCGGCAACGAAGAGATTGCCGAAGCTATGACCTTCGAGGCCCTCCCCGGTGGTAAAGCGATGGCGAAAGAGGCGGGAGATCAGATGTTCGTCTTCAGAAAGGGCCACCATGCAGTTGCGCAGATCGCCGGGGGGCAGCATGTTAAAGCCGCGGCGCAGCCTCCCACTGGAGCCCCCGTCGTCGGTTACGGTGACCACCGCAGAAAGATCGGAGATAAGGCAAGGGGCGTCACCGCAGTCGGCGGAAGATGGATGCGGCGATGCGACATAGCGCCGTAGCCCGCGGAGCAGAGTGGAAAGACCTGTGCCTCCGCCGATGGCCACGGCACGAATGCTGGTACGGTCAGGGATCCTTCGCTTGACGCTGGCATTCGCAGGCCGAGGCTTAGCCAGGGTGGCGGAGAGAGTTTTCACCATAAAGCAATCACACAGCTAACCCTACGCCAGGGAACGACTTCCGGCGATTCCCTGAAAGCGGGAGCCGGGACAGCGAAGATTCCTGGCGCTTAGGGAACTTCGGGGTAGAGCAGTTCGGTAAAACGGGGGTCATCGGCCATGTCTTGGAAATCTGAATCGCTGCGCGCCTGGATGCGGTTGCGGGGGCTCAGTTCAATCGCTTTGGCCAGGTGCTCGAGACAGGGTTCGGCCAGCCCGGTCATGCTTTCGAGGATAGCCAGACCGTAATAGGCATAGTCGGCAGCCGGGTTGGTTTTGAGAATTCCCTGGAACTGGTCGCGAGCCTCTTCATAGAAGCCCGTATTCAACAGGGAGATGGCGTAGTCATACTGCTCCTCCGTATTGCCGAAGGAGAGACCGCTTTGCTGTGCACGGCGCTGGCAGGCTGCGAGATACACCCGGACCCGCTCTAGAATCTCGACCGGACCGTCCTGGCTGAGCTTTTCAAAGACCACCCGGGCCTTGTCGTATTTGCCTTCATGCATCCACTGCAGCGCACTCTGGTATTCGTTTAGAGATTTCTGGTGCGTAGCATTGGGCATAGGGCGTGCCTTGCCCTCGATGGTTCGAGGATTGCGCCGAGCGGGGATACCCTGACCTGTGTTTTGCATAACCCACTCTTCTTTCAACCCGTCAGGCGACAGGAGTATACATAGATCGAAACATTGTGAGTGCAACCGGCTATCAGATTCGTCTTTATACGCACCGCAAGCGTATACGTCAACTCGGCAATCGCGCGGCATCCTTGGCAAGACTGTAGCACGGGTGCCTGGGAACGTCTTAATTCCAGGGAGAACCCGTTCCATAGCGGGACGGACTCAGGAATTCGATCGTGATCGGTAAACCGCCGGGTTGAGCGCCGGGTCGTTATACATCTTGAACTGGCGGTAGAGCTTGAAACTTCGTTGGCCATGGAGGACTTGCTCCCAAAGCCGGTCGAGCGATGTGGCTAAGTCCTCCCGTTGCTCCGTCAGGATGCGCAGGCGTTCCAGGTTGCGCTCGGCATGGCCGCTGGGCGCTCCCGGGCGGTCGATCTCTTCCCGGGTATGAAAAAGCTTAAGCGATAGAATCGAAAGCCTGTCCAGGATCAGGCCGGGAGACTCAGAATGGAGTTCGGCGCCGGGAGTGGGCAAGTTCTGCCCGTTGAGAAAGTCCAACAACAGCACATCACACTGTTCAGTGAGATCGTTGCGCCGCTGGTTGGCGCAGTCAATGAAGCCGTTTGATCCGGGCGATGTCCTGGTCGCTGGCTTGTGGGCTGCGCGCCGTATCCTCCGCGTGCCACAGCTCGAAGTTGGCCAAGTGCTGCTCCACGACCGTGCGCTCGAACCCAGTCAGGGAAGGGGCTACGGCTGGAGCCTCGTGGTGCCAGGCGCCTGTGCAACGGTCCTGAAGCGAAGTGACCTGCGTTCGACTAAGGAGCAGGGGGTCGGGTGGGCTGGCGGGCATGTACGGCACCGGAAAGGAGTTCGAATGGAGCTTCTGGAACTGCCCGCCAACCAACTTCTCAGGTAGCTCCGAGACGTGGTGAGCTCGGTGGGAATCGAACCCACGACCCACGCATTAAAAGTGCGTTGCTCTACCGACTGAGCTACGAGCTCATTCTCTGCACAGTTTCCAAAGTACCACAAAGGCCCCAGATAGCTGGACCCTGGCAGGCAAGCTCTAAACAGTAGCACGGTGACCAATTGCAAGGTATGTTAGGGAACTGGAGTTCCCGTTACCCGGGCCCGAACCCGCGCGCGACTTTTGCGGGCCGTCGAGTAAGCACGATGACCGATGAACCGGAGGATATCGCGACGCTTTACTCCCAGGCGCACATGGAAGGGAGGAGATACTGGGCCTTTTCTGCATCGCGCATGCAAGTGCGGGGAAAGTTCCGCCGCGGAATCGTTCGTGAACCTCTGGAATGGCGTGGTCCGGCATGGCCCGTGTCGCCGCCCCAACCCGAGGAACTAATCCAGGAAGTTCGGGTTCAGGAACCCCGATTTACATGAACCCCAAGTTCATGAACCCCGATTCAATGAACCCCAAGTTCAGCAACCGCAGTTTGAGCAGCCACACGTTCAAGAAGTTCTTGCTCCGGAACCGCGGGTGCAAACATCCCAGGTCCAACCGAAACCAGTCAGCGAGCCGAACGGCGCCCCCGTCCCCGACAGCAAGGCTCCGGTCGGGACAATGCCGCCAACTAGCGAAGGAGTGCTTACCCGCTGGTATGCGTTGCGCTCTGTCTTTGCCTCTGCAGAAATACCTGTGGATCCGCTTTCGCTGCCCAGTTTCGATCAGCGGCCCCCCGTCGCTATGTTTTTCTCGCTTGCCGGCGGGGTCGGAAAAACCTGCCTGGTAGCCACGCTCGGGCGTGCTCTCTCAGCACTCGGGGAGCACGTACTGATCGCCGACACAACTGCCGGCGGAGTGTTGCCCTTCTATTTTGGCGCGCGTGAAGGGAAGCCAGGTGTGGTCCGCACCTTCTCTCCTCCGCCTTCCCCCCTTGTTCCGGAATGTGACGCTCCGGTGCAGATGCTGAACCTTCAGGCACAGCCACTTCCCGGCGACCGCGGTGAGGATGACCCTCTGCTGGGAGAGCTCTTGCACGATGCTCGCGGGGCAAGCCGCATCCTGCTAGACGTGGCTACGGCCAGCCGCGAGATGACGAACCGGCTGCTGCCGCTTTGGCCTACCGTTCTGGTGCCCGTCCTTCCCGACATGAGCTCGGTGGCCAGTCTGGGACTGATCGAGGAACTATTGGCCGGCCCGCTCAGTCAGCTTGGTCAGGGAGGACGCCCGGGAAAGACTCTTTACCTCTTGAATCAGTTCGATGCCTCGTCGCCACTGCATGTCGACGTGCGCGCCATCCTGCAGCAGCAGTTGGGCGATCGCCTCCTGCCTTTCGTGCTGCGTCGCAGCCCCGCGGTGAGCGAGGCATTAGCGGAAGGTATGACGGTGATCGATTACGCGCCAGGTTCGGAGGTGGCGGAAGACTATCGGACCCTCGCCGATTGGCTGCGCACCATCGTCGCGCCGGCCGTCACCGGTGGCGTTCGCTGGAGCGAGCGATGATCCGGGTTGCCCATGCGGCACCCTTTTGACAGGCACTGCGAAAACCAATTTCAAACTCAGCCTGCCCCGGCCTGCCGCGGGTCCCGGAGCGACGACTGAAATTACCCAGGACATCGTCTCGGGTCTAGAGTTTCTCATTTCAGGAAGGCAGGTTTTTCAACTGAGTTTGGTTTTGTATCAGGGCACGACTTTAGTCGGGCCATAAAGGGTTGAAAGAGAATTGGGCTTTAGCCCCTGGAAGGGCACATCCTGCACGAAAATGCATCGCGCCTATATGGTTCCTGTCAAAGCAGGACCGGTACACCTACTTGGCAGAGAAAAGAGCGCAGGGGCTAAAGCCCTCATCAGACCCAACCATTGCGGCACGGCTGAAGCCGTGCCCTGATACAAAGCATGAGCGCGGTCACTTGGAATCAGGTTCTCACGCACACTCTTTAGCCCCTGTCATGGCAGAACCCATGCCGCTACACTTACGGGCAAAGAAAAAACGCAGGGGCTAAAGCCCAGATCTTTTGTCGGCCCTCATCGGCCCGACTGAAGTCGTGCCCTGATACAAAGCATCAGCGCGGTGACTCCCGAAAAATTCGCGCATTCCGCAGATTTCGATCTATCGATCCTCTTTGAAATGTACAAACTCCACCCCCCAGGACATCGTCTCACCATCCCTCAAGCTTGAGTTTGTTCACTTCAACTGTGACAATCGAGGAAAGAATTGCGTCGAACAAGGGCTATGAAGGCAACTCACAAGCGGTTCGCTGTGGTTCTCATGCTGATGTTTTTGCCCGCGTATATCGCCAATGCCTCGCCTCCCGCGGAGATCGAGCGCGGCTTCCAGAGTATGTATAACCTGGAATTTGACCAGGCCCACCAGGATTTTTCTGCATGGGAAAGGCTACAACCGGACGATCCTCTCGGACCAGTTTCGCAAGCTGCCGGCTACCTGTTCGGTGAGTTTGCCCGTCTCGGCATCCTCGAAAGCCAGTTCTTTACTAACGACAAGACCTTCGAAGCCCGGCCCAAGCTGGCTCCGGATCCCAGGGTGCGCGAAGCGTTCAACAGTGCCGTCAATCGGGGCGACCAGCTTGCGAACGCGGTGCTTAAGCAGCATCCCGATGATAACAACGCTCTCTTTGCCAAAGTCCTGGCGCTTGGCTTGCGGTCTGATTACGCCGCGTTGATTGACAAGCAGGATTTTGCCTCGCTGCGGTACATGAAGCAAGGCCGTATCCTCGCGCAACAGTTACTGAGGCAAAAACCGGACGAGTACGACGCTATGCTGGCCGTCGGGGTAGAAAACTACATGACCGGCATCAAGCCGCCACCGGTGCGCTGGATGCTGAGCTTAGGTGGCATCGATCCGAACAAGGAGCAGGGAATTCGCGAGCTCGAGCAAACCGCCGCCCATGGAGATCTCTTGAAGCCCTTCGCCAAGCTGCTGCTGGCTGTAGCCGCGTTGCGCGACAAGAACAATCGGCAAGGGTGCGATTTGCTGCATCAACTCGCCGTTGCCTATCCGCGCAATGCTCTCTATCGTAATGCAGCCCCCGAATGCCGTTAAATACCTAGCGCCGCGCCTTGCTGATGGGAACTACCTGCACCGTCGCATCCCGAATCTCCGCGAGAAATCGGTTAAGGACCGAGCCGTGCAAAAGAATATCGAATCGGGAGCGCGCCGATTGTCCGAATACCACGTGCGAGATGCTCTCCTGTTGCGCGAACTCGATCAGCGCATCGGCGACATGCTTATCCTTGAGCACCACCACCTGCGCGCCCAGCTCGCGGGCCAGACGTTGATACTCTTCCATGCGCTGATACTCCTCCGCGTCTCCATGCCGGGCATCCTCGTCCGGTGATTCAACCCGCACCGCGTACCAGTTGGTGGCCAGGCGCCCGGCAATGCGGGATCCCACCCGCAACAGGCGTTCGGCTCCCGGACGAGGGGATAGGCAGACCATCACCTTCTCCGGTATAGGAGCCTGTTCCAAACCCTGGCTTCGGCGATATTCCGCCGCCCGGGAACCAACCTCTTCCGCGGTTGTGCGCAGTGCAAGCTCCCGCAGCATATTGAGATTGCCTTTGCGGAAAAAGTTGGACAGTGACTGCTCGATCTTCTCCGCGGCATAGATCTTGCCTTGTTTGAGCCGTGATCGCAGCTCCTCTACCGTGACGTCCACATTCACGACTTCATCGGCCCGCTTCAGGAAACTATCCGGAATCGTTTCCCGGATCTGGGTATCCGCGGAACGCGAAACCGAATCGTTGAGAGTTTCAAGATGCTGTATGTTGACCGCGGTCATTACGTTGATGCCGGCGTCCAGCAATTCCAGTACATCTTCATAACGCTTGCGGTTTCTCGATCCCGGCACGTTGGTATGTGCCAGTTCATCCACAATGCAAAATTGAGGATGCCGGGCGAGGATCGCATCCAGATCCATCTCCTCCAGAACCACCGATCGATAAGGGATGGCTCGCCGCGGGATGAGTTCCAGGTCCTTTACCTGGTCTTGCGTATCCTTCCGGTTGTGAGGTTCGATCAGTCCGATGATGACGTCGAGGCCCTGCTTCGTCATCAGGTGCGCATCCTCGAGCATCTGGTAAGTCTTGCCCACCCCGGGCGCGGCCCCGATGTAGATGCGCAGTTTTGCCGGCTCTGGCGCGGCGGGTGTGATGTCGGTCGAGGGTTCGGTCATCTCTCTTGCGAAGATTAAAGCATCAGGCGAGAAACCCCAACAGCGGTTTCACCCTGCGCGTCGATCGAAGGGGAACCAGGAACCTGGTCCCGGCTGGTCGCGACCCTGGAGTTTCTCTTCATGTTCAAGACCAGGGCGACAGGCAGCGGACCCTAGGCACCATAGTTGTGACAGGCTACAGTATGATCTGTGCCAGCCCCGGACTTCAGTCCGGGAACAAGCCCTGGACTTCAGTCCAGGGTCAAACCCGCGAGGACGCTTTATCTTGCAAATATCGGGCTTTAGCCCTGGTGAAAATGCCCCAAGCTCCCCAATCAACCCATTCATTTACAGAACCGTAATCTTGCAACGGCTAAAGCAGTTTCGCAATTGGTGTAGACCGAAGCGGTAGGCCTTTTCGTGGTTTTCTCCCAAGGAAAACCACCCCTCGCGATCTTTATCAGACCACAGTGATTGCGAAACTGCTCTAACCGACCTCTATCGGATGCCGCGTGGCTACGGTGGTGGCGACGGGAAGAGTAAAAGTGAAGGTCGCTCCGTGGCCGAGCCTGCTCTCCACCGAGACCTGGCCACCCAGCAATTCGACCAGCCGGCGCACCAGGGCAAGCCCCAGGCCGGTCCCCTGATCGTGCGCCGCGTTGAAGCGGCCAAACAGGTTTGGCAGCCGATCGGTCTCGATACCCCTGCCGGAGTCACGCACGAAAAATTGCACCTTTTCCTTCTCCTCCTTTGCCTGTAGCAGGATGGTGCCGTTCTCCGGTGTGTAGCGCACCGCATTGCTCATCAGGTTATCCATGATGCTCCGCAAAGCCCGGCGATCTCCATTCACATAAGAGAGGTCGGCAAATGCCTCGATCTGCACATCGATGTTCTTGGCCCGCACTTCATCGCGTGCCCGCGAGTAGGCGTCGCGCAGGATATCGATGGGCCGGAATCGATCCATGCGGATCTCGCGCCGCCCGGTATCGATTTCGGAAACCTCGATCAAATCGGACATGAGGTCGTTGAGACGCTCCGCATCCTCCTCGGCTCCGTTGAGTACATCCGCCTGCAAGGGACGCAGCTCGCCCGCGAAACCTGAGGTGAGCGTGTACAGGCTCAGTCGAAGCTGTTCCAGCGGCTGGCGCAATTTTTTCGAGGCCACACTGAGGAAGCGAGTCTTAAAGCGATCGATGTCCTGCATCTGCGTGATGTCCTCGAGCACGCTGACCGCTCCCAGCAATTTGCCTTCGAGATCTCGCATGGGTGTCGTGCGCAGGCGATAGCTGCGCTGTCCCTCGCCCAGCTTCATCGGCAGCATGGCGGCTTCATTATCGTTGTTCATGGATTGCCGCATGGACACTGCGTCGCGCACGGCCCGCAGAATCCTCTCTCCTCCTGGCGTGTTGGTCAGCGCCATGCGATCCGCGGCCGCTTCGCCCAGCACTTCGCTTGCGGCTTGATTCACTTTCAGCACATGCCCCTTCGCGTCGGTGACGATCACCGGTTCGAAAATCGATTGCACCACGGCGTCCGAGAGCTGTTGGTCCATCTGCTTGCGTCCATATTCCGTGTCGCGCAAGTCGCGAAGCCGCACCGCCATGCGGTTGAGCTCGGTCGCAATGGTGCCCAGGTCGTCCCGGGTTCGCCACTCGATGCGTTGTTGTAAATCGCCCTGGCCAATGCGGCGCGCCGCGGCGGCCGTGCGCCGGATCGGCCGGATGATGGAGAAAAGAAAGCCGGCGGCGATCGCAACTCCGCTCAGCGTGCACAGGGTAGTGATGATCGTAGCTCGCCGGGCCAGCACAGAACGTGCCTGCGCTGCCGTGGAGAGGGAGGCGTGGTGATCGAGTGCGGCTGCCTGGTGGAGAGACAGGGAATCATGCAGGCCGACGGCAAGCAACAGGGCGAGAAGGAGAACGTAACCGAAAATGAGTCTCTGATACAGCGTCAACATGAACGATCTCTCCGCGCTTTTCCGATTATTATTTTGCGCCTTCCGGGCGGTGAAGCAAAGCTCCGCTTAGGCGGCAAACGCGGACTCGGGCATTGGTGAATGGACATGGGAAGTCCGTGCTTGCCTCGGCTGGCAACACGATCCAGGTGACGCCGAGGGGCTGAAGCCGAGCCAGCCGCAGCTTATCGGTGGCGCTGTTGAGCTGCGCTGTGGCCCCGGATTGTTGTTCCCATGAAAGCGCCGCCTGGGGAAAGTTGCTCGCGATTCCTCCGTCTTTAAACCAATCAGCCACCGCGCTTCTCTCTGCGGTTGCGCGAAACCCCTGGGCGTCTTCACCGGCGCTTTCAATGTAATCATTATCAAGCGCGAAGATGGCGTCGCCGGGCGTGTTGGCGCGAATCCATAGGAAGGCCTGCTGCCAGCGATTGCGTGGCGTCAGCCCCGGCCATTCCACATGGTCGGACTCCGGATAGGTAAGCCTCTGGCCGGTAAAGAGAGCCGCCAAAATCAAAAGAGAGAGCACGGCGATCGCACGCTTGTGCCGTTGCGCCAACGTGGCCAACAGCCCGCCGCCCAGCAATACGCCCGCCAGGTAGACAAAGTGGAAAATTCTCAACACTTGCAGTCGCGCCAACAGGAGACTTCCGCTGCGATGCACAAAGCAAAGGGATACAAGGAGCCCGCAACTGCCGGTCACGGTCGCTGCCATTGCGAGCGTTCGGGCAGCCCACGGCGTGCGGCTGCGAAAGCCCGCGAACCCTAGCAGCATCAGCGGTAGCAGCAGACCTGGATATTCGTACCATCGCCAGCTGGAAAGAAAAAAATAAGACCTGCTAAGGGTCGCGCGGTTGTACGCGAGGCTGGGATCTGCATGACGCGTGGCTACGAAGACGACTGCACTCAGCAGCCACCCCGTTCCGAAGACCGCGCCCAGAGCCCCCCAGATGTTTCGCCGGGCAAGCGTAAGTGCTAGCATGCTGATCGCCGCGTAGGCAGCCATCAAGGGATGGAGCAGCGCTGCCAAAGCGAGCCATAGGAAGCACTTCGCCCAATTCTCGTCGAGCACTGCCGCCAACGCGAAAAGGCTGAGCGGCGTGGAAAAGGAGCGCGCCGTGACGTACGGATCCATGATGGAAAGCGACGTGCCCGCAACCGGAAGAGTGAAGCAGCATCCCGCCAGCACCACCGCACCCCAGCAGGATCGGGGAGTGGAGAATATTCGAATGGCTACGCTCCATGACCCGAGAAGGAACAGAAAGATCGAAGCCACATGGCAAACCAGCAGCAACGCCGGCAGGAATCCCCAGTGAAGCAGTAACGGGGCCAGAACATGGGCAAAAATCGAGAGATGCGTGGGCGATAAGGCGAAGACGGCGTCGGATTGGTAAAGGCTCGGATTGGCCAGCTTTTTGATGCCGGTAACGTAGACCGCTCCATCATCGGCCAGCGGGTGGTAACCATGGACCAGAAGCACCGCCGGAGTGAGGAGTGCGATCGAAGCAATGGGGTGGCGCGTGAGCCAAGAAAATGGCAGATCTTTCCACGGCACGCCGGGACAGGTCCACTTCGCTTCGCTGTCCTCGGGACTACAAACAGTTTTAGCCATTTGCCTCAGCGACTTCGCGCGTCTGTCATCTCGCTCGCCCCGGCGCGTGCCAGGCGATCCAGATTTCCCATAGCGAAGCACGGGACCAAGCCTAGCCTACCGGTCGCAGGGCACCATAGGGCGCATAGGGCGCATAAGGCGCACACTTTCACCCGCGGCGACGCTCCACTGGAGTACAGTTCCGCCCTCTCACTGCCGCTGGTAGCGGCCGAGCACATCTTCGAGAGTCACCATGCCCTCCAGGGTGCCTTTGCTGGCGCGATTCTGGATGGGCAGAACAGGCCAGCGTGCCAGGTACGGAATCGCGCTATCCAGCGGCAAATCCGGAAAGAGGAGCGGTGTCCGGTCGGGCTTGAGGGCGCGTTCGAGAGGGGTGTCCGGGGTCTGCGTCGCCGCGATGGACGTGTATTCGCCTCGATTCATGGAGTACCAGGAACCGTCCCGAAGTTTAACCAGCAACATTGGGGCATCGGCGATTGCCAATTGGGCGGACACTTCCTGCAAGGTCGCCGTCCCAGGAAATACCGGGAGGGTCACTGGACGCAAGGCATCCTCTAAATGCAAGACGCTCTCCTCGCGTTGTTCCTCCATGGAAGGCAGATCGAGTCCGTCCTGATGGGTGAAGGTTTCGAAAATCGGAAACGGCTGCAGACTGCGAGCGACCAGGTAGGCAATGGTATTTGCCAGAATCACCGGAAGCACAATGGAGTAATTGCCGCTGACTTCAAGCACCATGAAGACTGAGGTCAATGGGACACGTAAGAACGCAGCGAACAGAACCCCCATGCCTACCAACGCATACGAACCGACGGAAATAGGGAAGCTGGGAAAAAAGATCTTCTCGAAGGTCCCAATCGATGCCCCCAGCATCGCTCCGATAAACAGCGTGGGGGCAAACATGCCTCCAGGGGTTCCACTGGAAAAGGAGATTGTCGTCGCCACAATCTTGAGCAACGCGAGAGCAAGAAGAAACTTCCACGTGAACTGGCCGTGCATAGCCTGGTCAATCACGTTGTATCCCGGCCCCATCACCTGGGGAGCCCCGAAATAAGCGATCGCCCCAACAATGAGACCGGCGATCGGTGGCTGGATATAGAAGGTCCAGCGGGGAAGGCGCCGAAGACGAGGCCGCAAATAGCCAAGCGCCTTGGACAAGAGAAGCGAGGCGACACCACCCGCGATGCCGAGAACCGCGTAGGCGAGAAGTTCCTGGGGCCCTTTCAGCGTGACCACCGGGATGCGAAACATCGGCTCCGCGCCCCAGAACTCGCGCGCTACCACGACGCTGGAAATAGCGGACAACACAATGGAGCCGAGAACGGCCGCGCTCCATCGTCCAATCACCTCCTCCACCACGAAAAGAATGGCGGAGATGGGAGCGTTGAACGCTGCCGCAAGGCCCGCGGCCGCCCCTATCGGGGCAAACATCCGCAGCCGTTCCCGCGAAAGATTAAGTCGGCGGCTGACTATGGAGGCCACGCCCGCCCCGATTTGAAGAGAAGGGTCTTCGGGACCAAGCGAGAATCCGCCACCGATGGCAAGCCCCGCGGTGATAAATTTCCCCATCATCATTCTGAAAGAGATGTAACCGTTGTAGATGTAAAGCGCTGCCTTGGTCTGGTTGATGCCGCTGCCGCGGGCCCCGGGAAAGACAAGCTGAACCAGGGCCGCCACCACCAGCCCCACACCCATGGGTACAAAAAATAGCCGGAGTTGACCCGGGTGTGGCGATGACCCGAGCGTGAGTACCTGAATCCAGCTGATAGCCACCCGGAAACAGACCACCATCAGTCCGGAGATGACGCCGATGAAGATCGCAAGCACGAGGAAGAGTCGCTCGTCGCGATTCGGCGCCAGTCTCTGCACCTCCGCGGGGTTAGGCCGGTAGCGCCTTTCCGCCGCAACCTCCACCGGGTCGATTCCCTCAGGTACGCCGGGAACCGGGTTCACCCCTGGCGTTTCCGTGGCCGTGCTCATTCTTCTTCCACCTGGTTCGGCGCCTGGGCAATTTTCAACAGCAAAGCATCGTCCCCTTTAGGAGCCCCGCAGACTTGCTGCGTAATGAGCTCGGTATCGTTGATAAGTTGAACCTGCGTTTGCGCCAGGTCAGGATTTTTCTCCAGGTCGGCCAGGGAGATTTTTGCCGGTAACTTCTGCCATCGCTGCAGCAAACTTTGCAAGGGGTCGATCGGGGGAGGAGCAGCCGCCTGGTCCCCAGCAGGCTTGGATGGCTGGCGGGAAAAACGAGAGGCCAGGCTTTGTAACGGGTTGGAGGAACTCTTCGGTGCAGGCGCGCTGGTCGTCGTCGGACCGTTCGCCGGCGTCGCAGCCTTGTCCTGGGTACATTTCGCTAATCGTGCCATGGCCAGCTTACGGGCGGTAAGAATCCGGCTGTTACGTTCCCGCGGGTTTAACCGCGAAGATGGGTAGAGGGCCAGCAGTCGGGATGCTTCTGCCAACTCATCGCGACTTTGCTGCAAAGCCCCGGCCGGCCCCTGGTCAGAACCTGGTTCGGTTGCGGGCAGTTCCAGAGCGCGCGCGAGATAATGTTTCGCCTGCAGGTAATATCCCAGCTGAAAAGCCGTATGCCCGGCGCCGTCAAGAGCCTCGCGCAAAGAGGGGTGATGGTGCAGAATCGTCTTGTAGACGTGCAATGCATCCCCAGGGTCTTCCGCCTGTTCCATAGTGCGCGCAATCTCCAACTGGACACTGATGTCGTCTGAAGGGGCGTTTCCCGAAGCCACGAGCAACTCGTTGCGGGCTTGGTTCAGACGATGGTGGGCGATGAGGTAGTTGATGAGCTCAAGACGGACCTCTCTCCGCCGCACGTAGCCGTCGCCCTCCCAGTTCCCGTAAATTGCCTTTTGATAATCTTCGATGGCTTGGCTTTCGTTCTCTTGCCGGGCCGCCAGCCGGGCAAGTTGCAGGTTAATCAGGCCGTTGCCCTGTTGGCTTTCCAGCAGCGCATTGAAGTAAACGGTCGCCTCCTGGATACGGCCGGCAGACGCGAGCGCCTCGGCCAGCTTGATCGCCGTGCTGCGATCATTGGGTGCAAAAGCCAGCGCTGAGCTGAGGGCGTCAATCGCGGCCTGCGGCTTGTTATCTCGCAAAGCCTGTTCCCCGCGTTGCAGCCATCGGGCGGCTAGCTCTACCTGATGAGAGGCGTAAGATTGATAGAGATAATTTGTCACGACGGCCAATAAGGCCGTGATCGCGAACAGGGTAACCATGGACAGCGTATCTGCAAGGATCAGACGGCGCCGCTCAATCCGGTCGCTGGTGCTCAGAGGAGACTTTAAAGCGAAGAACGACATCGCTATTTCAGTTTACTTGGATTCCATCATCTAAACTCCGTGGACTGTTTGCACCGCCGGGAGCGTACACACAAATGAACCAGACAAGCGGCCCCGAAACCAACCTCGAGCAGGCCACCAGCCTGGAGGAGAAAGCGCAAGTCCTCCACGCGAGATTGTGTTCGCTTAAGAGCGTCATCGTCGCTTATTCCGGCGGCGTCGATTCCGCTTACCTGGCTTACGCGGCTCATGTCGCCCTTGGACCGCAAATGCTGGCCGTGATTGCGGATTCCGCCAGCCTGGCGCGCTCGCAATTTACCGATGCGCTCGATTTCGCCCGGGAACATGGCATTCCCTTGCGCTCGATCGAAACCCATGAGCTGGAACGGGAACAGTATGCGGTCAACGGACCGGACCGTTGTTTTCACTGCAAAGATGAACTTTTCAGCGTGCTGGAGCAGGAGCTTGAGCGCACCGGCTTTGCGGCTCTCGCTTATGGGTTAAACCTCGATGACGGGCAGGACTTCCGCCCCGGGCATAAGGCGGCGGCGCAGCATCGGGTGGCGGCTCCGCTGGCAGAGGCAGGCCTTACCAAAGCCGACGTGCGGGCCTTGGCCCAGCGCGCCGAACTGCGGGTTTGGGACAAGGCCGCTTCGGCATGCCTTTCCTCCCGCATGGAATACGGCCGGCGCGTGACTCCCGAGGCCCTGCGCATGATCGAACAGGCGGAGGATTCATTGCGCGGCCTGGGCCTCAAGCGATTCCGGGTGCGCCATCACGGCTCGATTGCCAGGATCGAGATCGCGGAAGAAGAGATGGCCGGCGTCCTGCAAATGGGCAGGATGAAGGCCATGGCTGCTGTGGTTCGGGTTGCAGGTTTCCGCTACGTCTCTCTGGATTGCGAAGGCTACCGTTCCGGCTCCATGAATGAAGTCCTGCCCATCGAGGTATTAACAGGCTTCCAAAGCGGCGGGCCCAGGTGAGCGAGTTTTTGATGAGTGAGGCCAGGCGCATCGGCTACCTGGAGTGTTTTGCCGGTATCAGCGGCGATATGCTCATGGGCGCGCTGGTAGATGCCGGCGCTCCCATAGAACTGCTGCAGCGAACCGCGGCTTCGCTGGCTCCAGGCGCGGAATTGCGCGTCACCAGGGTAAGCAGGAGCGGGATTCAGTCCACCAAGATCGATGTCGTGGTCAACGGCCAATTGCATGAGCCCGCAGCCGATTCCGGGCCGATAGAGCACGAGCACGGCCATGACCATCATGACCACGGCCATGAGCATAAGCATGAGCATGAGCACCCAACTCACCACCATGAGCACGAACATCAGCACGGTCGCGGCCTGCCGGAGATTCGTAAGCTCCTTATGGGTGCAGACCTGACCGAGCGCGCCCGCAACCTCAGCCTGAGCGCCTTTCACTTGTTGGCGCAGGCAGAGGGTCGCATCCACGGCATTCCTCCCGAAAAGGTTCACTTCCATGAAGTGGGCGCCGTCGATGCCATCGTGGATATCGCCTGTTCTGCCGCGGCTGCCGATGCGCTCGACCTGGACACGTGGTATTGTTCCCCGGTCAATGTAGGCAGTGGATTTGTAAATTGTGCCCACGGACGCTTCCCGGTACCCGCCCCGGCGACTGCGGAACTTCTCAAAAACTTCCCCGTCTATTCTGCGCACGTGCAGGTAGAGTTGGTCACCCCAACCGGCGCGGCGTTGCTGCGAGCCCTGGACTGCCGCTTCGAGTCGACGCCGGTGATGCGCACCCGGGCGATCGGGTACGGGGCCGGGACACGCAATCCGGAGCGCTTTCCCAACGTCTTGCGGGTGAGCATCGGCGAGATTGCGAAAGGGCTGCCGTGGGGCGGGGAAAAGGTGACGGTATTGGAGTGTGCGCTAGACGACCTGAGCCCACAGGTCCTGGCTCATACGGCACAGTTGGCGTTGGATCGGGGCGCACTCGACGTCATGAGCGCGCCCGTAACCATGAAGAAGGGTCGCCTGGGGACACTGCTTACGGTGCTGTGTAAGCCCGGCGATCGAGACCATCTGCAGCAGTTGCTATTCCGCGAAACCTCCACGCTGGGCATCCGCGTGCGGGAGGAAGATCGCGTCATCCTGGACCGGGAGATCATTCAGGTAAAAACAGAGTTTGGCCTGATCCAGATCAAGACCGGCTCCTGGCGAGGAGAAGAGTGGAATGTGGCGCCGGAGTTTGAGGACTGTCGCCGGGCGGCGATAGCCTTCGATGTACCGCTGAAGGTCGTCATGCAGGCGGCGTTGGCCGCTTGGCGCACACGGCAAGCGGGCCTTGACCCCGCGAGTACAAGGTTGGAGGCGGGATCCAGATCATGACTACTGAGACCATCCTCGAAATGCTGCAGCGGGTGCGCGATGGCGGGCTACGTCCGGAAGAGGCTATGGAGCGTCTCGCGAATCTGCCTTACGAGGAAGCGGGTTTCGCCAAGATCGACCATCATCGCCGGCTGCGTACCGGCCTGCCCGAGGTGATCTACGCGGGAGGAAAGACGGCTGCGCAGGTGGGAGAAATCTTCTTTCGTATGGCGGCTATGGGGGGCGACGTGCTCGCAACCCGTGCCGATGAGGCCGCGTTTGCTGCCGTGAAAGCCCTGGTCCCGCAGGCGCAATACCACCAGGTGGCCCGCGTTGTCGCTCTGCGCCAGGCGCCCGCAGATGCTACCCACGGCGCAGGTGCGCTGGCGGTGCTTTGTGCGGGGACCAGCGATCTTCCTGTAGCCGAGGAGGCGGCCGTGACCGCCGAGGTCATGGGCGCGAATGTGAGGCGGATTTATGACGTAGGAGTGGCCGGCCTGCATCGTCTGCTTGCCCATCGGGAGGAACTCCGGGAGGCTGAGGTTGTCATCGTCTGCGCCGGCATGGAAGGCGCCCTGCCCAGTGTCGTAGGGGGAATGGTGGGAGCGCCGGTGATTGCCGTACCTACCAGCGTGGGGTACGGCGCCGCCTTTGCGGGAATCGCAGCCCTGCTGGGCATGTTGAATTCATGCTCGCCCAATGTCACAGTGGTCAATATCGATAACGGATTCGGGGCCGCCTACGTTGCTTCCATGATTCTGCGCCGGATCCATATTGGGAGCCGGGAGCATTCTGTCTATAACCAGGTAAGCTGATTTTTGGATTGCTCGGATTTGCACCGGAAATGTATCTTATTCCCTCAGGAGAATCATGGCATCCACAGTCTGGAAGGGCTACATCTCGTTTGGCCTGGTGTCGGTGCCGGTGCGCCTCTATGCTGCGGCACGTGAACAGCACGTCAGTTTTAACCAGATTCACGAACCTTGCGGCTCCCGGATCAAGCAGCAGACCTTTTGTCCGGTTTGTGAGCGTGTCGTGGAACGCAACGAGCTGGTAAAGGGATACCAGGTCGATCGCGACAGTTATGTTTTGGTAAGTGGGGAAGAGCTTAAGACCCTGGAAGCTGATTCGTCGGAAGCGATGGAAATTGCCCAGTTCGTCAGCCTGAACGAGGTGGATCCGATCTATTTCGAGGCCTCGTACTACTCGGCTCCGGAAGATCCAGGCAAACGTGCCTATGGGTTGCTGCTCCAGGCAATGGAAAAACTGAATGTGGCTGCTATCGCCAAGGTCACGTTGCATCAGCGGGAGCAGATTGTCCTGATGCGGCCCTATCACCAGGGTATCGTGCTGCACACGCTATATTTCCCGGCCGAAGTACGGGAAATCGCCGAATATGGCAAGACCGGGACCATGAACCTGCAGAAGCCGGAAATGGATCTGGCGGAACAGTTTATTCGCCAGCTCACCGCTCAGTTCGAACCTGAGCAGTACAAAGACGAATACCAGCAGCGGGTTCTGGACATGATTGAAACCAAGCGGGCTGGTCAGGTGGTCGCCGGTCAACCGCCTAAGCCCAAACTGGCTCCGGTCATCGACCTGATGGAAGCTCTCAAGAAGAGCATCGCGGAGCGGGGCGCGACCGCCACGCCAACACTCGTCGAGGCGGACAAGAAAAAGGCGCCGAAATCAGCCCCGGCTGCAGACGCCAAACCAACCCGCCGGCGCAAGACTGGTTAGTTCGTTTTTCCCCCAGCAAAATCAATCTGACCGGAAAAATTCGGTTCGCGTTCTATGTTAAAACTTGACCCGATAGTCTTAAGCAGTTAAGACTATCGATAGGCCGCCGATGCGCTCCACCTGGCGCGGCGCGCGACGTCCCTATGATCAAATTCTATTCGGCTAGTCTTGTGATGGCGGTCGTGCTCTGTAGCCTGATCACGGCGACCTATGGTCAGACCGCTTCGGGGAAGACGCCTCTCGCCAGCATCGGCGGCACAGTTCTCGACGTAAACAGTGGCATGGTCTCGGGCGCCCAGGTGACGCTGCTTGCCGTGGATAACGCGGCTAGCCGCACGGCTTTATCGGACGACCAGGGCCGGTTCAGCTTTTCTGACTTGGCTCCCGGAAAGTTCAAGCTCACCGTCACCTCGACTGGGCTCGAGCCGTACGTCTCCTCGGAGATTGTCTTGTATGCCGGCGAGAAATTGATAGTGCCGGAGTTCCGGCTCTCGCCTGCGGCCACGACCACAAATATTCAGGTCTCGGTCACCCAGACAGAATTGGCTACCGAACAACTGAAGGCTCAGGAGCAGCAGCGGGTCCTGGGCATTTTCCCGAATTTTTATAGCAGCTACATCTGGGACGCTGCCCCTCTGTCCACCCCGCAGAAGTATCAGCTTGCCGTACGCTCGCTCGTAGATCCGCTTTCGTTTGTAGGGACGGGTGCCTTTGCCGCTGGCGAGCAATGGCAGAATACTTTTCCCGGATATGGCCAGGGTGCGCAGGGCTACGCCAAGCGATATGGCGCTGCCTACGCTGACGAGGCACTGAGCAGAATGATCGGCAGCGCGATCCTGCCATCGCTTCTACATCAGGACCCACGCTACTTTTATCGCGGCACCGGCAGCAAAAAAACACGAGCTCTGTATGCCATTTCTCAGGCCATCATCACCAGGGGAGATAACGGAAAGATGCAGCCCAACTACTCCTACGTTCTCGGGAGCTTCGCCGCCGGCGGCCTCTCAAACCTGTACCATCCCGCGGGTGATCGCGGAGCGGGCTTGACGATCGGCAATGGCTTCCTCAACGTGGCTACTCATGCCCTGGATAATCTGGCGCGTGAGTTCCTATTCCGCAAACTCACGCCAAAAGTCCCCGACTACGCGCAGGGCAAGCCTTAAGCTTTTTGTGAACTTTCCCAACCACAGCACTCGGGTGCCCACATCTCGCTCGTACCCCGGATTTCCTACCACGCAGGACTCGTTGTAGCCGCGGGTGCGGCTTTCTCTTAAGGAAAGCCGCAGGAGGTTTGCCTGAGCACCCGAGCTCGACAGGAAATTCGGGGTTTTGGCGAGATGTGGGATACCACGGCAGTAAATCGGCAAGCTTCCAAATCCGTATCAGCGTGCACCTGGAAAGACTTCAAGCGGCGACTTGCGTCTTGGGGACCACGCAAATCCTGGCGGCCAGCACAACCAGGGCGATCCATAGCACATCCGCTACCAGAAGATGAGTAATCTGCATCCATAGGGGAGCGAGCAGCACCACGTCCGCGATCCCGAGGCCACACTGCAGGGCCAGGAGCGACAGCACCCCAATACCCAATTTGCGTTCCCCTGGACGAGGGACGCTGCGCAGCAGCAACCAGCAGATAAACAGGCCGGCACTCACCGCGGTGACTGGGTGAAGAAAGCGCAGATGCTGCAACCAACTGCTGCCACTGGAGAAGTCCTGCACCAGTGCAGCGCGTACCGAGGTGGCAGGAAAGAGTGTGTCACTGAGCGCAGCCAGCGTCCCGCTCATGCCCACCAGCAGGATGGCAACAAGCCCGGTAATAGCCTGCGGTATTTGCGTAAAACGCACCCTATGCCGATGAAAGGCCTCGCCGCCGGAGAGAAAATGCGCACACAGGGCGAGCGCGCCCAACAGCAGCAGGGTATTGGCCAGATGCAGCGACAGATAAGCGGCCCGTGCGGGGGAGCGGTTGTCTGCGGTGAGCCGCAGTAGAACCAGCAGGGCTCCCAGCAGAGCTTCATTGAAGATGAGCACGGTCGCCGCGATGACGGTAATGCGCGCCAGGTGGCCTGCCACCGTGCTACGAAATATCCAAACCAGCAGTAGCAGGATGGCAATAACGGTGACGCCGCTGCATCATGCGGTGGGCCAGCTCGATCAGAGTCGCCAGGCGCGGATGAGTCTGCACCACGACTCCGTTGCACAGCGGCCAATGATCACCACAACCAGCGCCGGAGCTGGTCGCGCGGACCACAGCGCCCCACAAAACCACCGCCACGTTGTAAACCAGAACTCCCCAGGCAAACCGCGACAGTCCAACTGAGATGCGAGAGACGTTGCGGGTTGCGGCCGGCGAAGCCGGAAGGGCATGGGCAGAACTCATCGGCACCCCTTTCCCATCTTACCCGGCTAGCTCCTTGGCGCGTTGGGTGGCGCGCATCACCGCTTTGATCAGGGTCACGCGCAACCCGCCCTCTTCCAGTTCCAGAATGCCATCGATGGTGCAGCCGGCCGGCGTGGTGACCGCGTCCTTCAGCAGCGCCGGATGATAGCCGGTCTCGAGCACCATCTTCGCCGCCCCAAAGGTAGTCTGCGCCGCTAACAGGGTGGCAACATCGCGCGGCAGGCCGACCTTGACGCCCGCTTCCGCCAGCGATTCCAGAATGATGTAGATAAAAGCCGGCCCGCAGCCGGAAAGACCGGTCACGGCGTCCAGGTGCTTTTCTTCCACCACCACCGTCCGCCCGACGGTGGCGAACAAAAAGGCGGCGAGGTCCAGTTGTTCCTGGGTGGCAAAGCGTCCACGGCTGAGCGCTGCGATGCCCGCACCCAGCATAGACGGGGTATTGGGCATGGCCCGCACTACACCGATGTCCATGTCCGCGGCGTGTTCGATGGCCGTCGTCCGCACCGAGGCAGCGACCGAGATCAGTAGCTTTTGCGGGGTGAGCGCGGGACGAATCTGGCGTACGACCTCAGGAACAGTAATCGGTTTAAGCCCGATCAGGATAAGGTCCGCGGCCTGGGCGGCAGCCACGTTGTCCGTCGATACATCGACTCCCCACTGGGCAGAGAGCTGCCCGGCTCGCTCCTCGTGTTCCACCGTGGCCATGATCTGCTCCGGCTCAAGTACCTTTGATTTGAGGAACGCCTGGAGCAGAATTCCGCCTATTTTCCCGGCTCCGAGAATGGCCACCCTAAGGCCGTCAAGCGGCTGCTTGGCTGTAAATCCGCCCATGATGTCTCCCTTACTTTTGCGTTTTCTGTTCTGCGATCCAGCTGTCGATGCGTTGCTCCAGGTAATCCAGCGGCAGAGCGCCAGAATCCAATACCTGGTCGTGGAAGGCACTGAGGCTGAATCGGTCACCCAGGGCTTGCTGCGCTTTGGCCCGTAGTTCCAGCAACTTGAGCTGCCCGATTTTGTACCCAAGCGCCTGCGACGGCCACGCGATATAGCGATCTACTTCGGCCTGTACGCCGCTTTCCTCAACGTTCGAGTGCTGATGGAAATAGTCGACCATTTGCTGGCGCGTCCAGTGCTGCGAATGGACGCCGGTATCGACCACCAGTCGCACCGCGCGCCAGATGTCTCCTTCCAGGCGCCCAAAATCGCTGTAGGGATCCTGGTAGAGGCCAACATCCTTGCCCAGTTGCTCGGCGTAGAGCCCCCATCCTTCGGTGTAAGCAGTGTAGTCGTTATATTTGCGAAATTCGGGAATGCCGGTGAGCTCCTGCGCGATGGATATCTGCAGATGGTGCCCTGGTAAACCCTCGTGGTAAGCCCGGCACTCTACGTCAGCAAGCGACCGAGTCTCAAATTTGTACGTGTTGACGTACACCGTACCGGGCCGGGATCCGTCCGGCGCGCCGTGATAGTAGTAAGCCGCCGCCTGATCCTTCTCCAGGTAGTCGGGCACGGGCATGACGATCAGCGGGGCTTTCGGCAGACGCCCAAACAGCTGCGGTAGTTTGGGGCGCATGCCGTCGAGGTAGCCGCGATAGGCGTCAAGAAGCTGCTCTTTGCTGGTTGGGAACAGCTTGGGATTGCTGGCCGCAGCATTCTGTAGTGCCTTGATGTCGGCAAAGCCCAGCTTGTGGGCAATAGCCAGTAGTTGTTCCTCGTCCTGCTTTACCTGGTCGACTCCGATCTGGTGAATCTGTTCCGGCGTCAGGTCGGTGGTGGTGGTTTGCTTCACCAGAAAGCGGTAATAGGCTTCGCCATCAGGCAGTGACCATATCCCTGGATCTTTGCGGCCGCCGGGAATGTATTGTGCCTTCAGGAATTTGCCGAAGCGAACATAGGCGGGTGTCACCTGCCCGGCGATCGCCGAAAACAACTCCTCCTTGATACGCGCCTGCTGGGTGGGCGAAACAGAAGCCGGAAACTTTCGCACTGGGAGAGCGAACGGCCCGTCCTGCGGCTTTTGATTGGCGATGGCATTCACCTCCACCAACACTTTTTCCATCAGGTAAGCGGGCGGCTCGCGATGATCATCGATCCCGATCGACATGTCGTCGGTGATCTGTTGAAAGGCGAGCGGCACCTTCTTCAGACGAGCGATGTAATCGTCATAGTCCTTAACCGAATTGAAGGTCAGTTGAGGAACAAGCTGGGGAAGATCGATCGGCAGGCCATTAAATTGATTGACAGGCATCTCCCAGGGTTTGAACCGGGCTTCCTGCTGATCCTCGATCAATTGGCGTACCAACAAATCTTTGCTCAACTGCTCCTGAGCGGACATTCCGGCGGTATCCACCTCGGCCAGCCGGCTGAGAAAGCCTCGATCGCGCGCAAGCGAGTCGTTATAGGCCTGTACAGAGTAATCCCGCAACTGATCGTTATACCGGTTGTCTCCGATCGAGGAGGCAAACTCGGGCTCGTGCTTGAGGTGATCTTCCCAGTAGTCGGAGAAGATGGTGTTCAGCGTTTTGACGCGGTTGTTCAGGGGAAGATCTTGCCCTGCGCCTGCGCCGGCAGCAAGGGCGAAGAACACGAAAGGAATGGCGATAAAGGTTGGTTTGCGTAACAAACGGAATCCTGGGCTAGCTAGAAGCTGGTCTCCGGATTTCCTGTGGGGTTTGGTAAGGTCGCGAACTGCACGCGGCTTTCCTTAAAGAAGGGCCGCACACGCAACCATGGATGGTGCCGGGTACAGGAATCCGGGGCTAAGCGGTTTAACCATTGGTGTAGACCAAAGCAAAGGACCTTTTCGCGGTTTTCTCCCAAGGAAAACCACTCCTCGCGCCTTTTGCCGGGCCACAGTAATTGTTAAACCGCTCTAAGCGAAGTGTATCGACAATTCGCCCAGGCGAACAGGGCAGGCCAGCCGTTTGCTGTTTTCCGGTGAAGGAAATCAGTCGTGGTGAGAAATATCAGGCGATGTAACCAGTTCCTCGTGCTTCGCGTCGGTGGCAGCTTGCATAGGCATGGCGATGTCGGCCTCGAGCATGCGGTAGAGCGTAGAGCGACTGATCCCGAGTTTTGATGCGGCGCGTGCTTTATTGCCATCGCATACCTTCAGCACCTGAAGAATGTGGCGCCGGATTACGCCGTCGAGGGTGAAGTTCTCGGGTAGCGCGGGCTCTCCTTCTTTGCTCCCGGCTGGTTCGAGCGGCAGGATCACCAGATCGATCGGCCGCAACCACTGGGCTTCGGTAGACTGGCACGCCGCCCGGACCACGCTTTCCAGCTCGCGCACATTCCCCGGCCAGAGGTGGCGCAGCAGAATGGGAAGTGAACCAGGACCGAGACCTTGCAATGGCCTCTGCTGCTCTCGGGAAACGGCATCGATGAACATCTGCACCAGCGCCGGGATGTCTTCTTTGCGATCGCGGAGCGCGGGTAAGGAGAACGAGACGGCGCTCAACCGATAGTAGATTTCGGGCAGAAACCCGCCGCCCAGCACTTGGTTGCGCAGCGATTTGCGAGCGGTGCAGATCACCTGCGAGGGGGAGGGCTGCGCGCCCTGCTTTTCAGCCGAGAGCGAGGTTTCAAAGGACCGAATATAGCGCAACAACTGCGCCTGAGGCTCGGCGGCCAATTCGTCGATGTTGCGGATCAGCAGCACGCCTTCCCCTGCCCTGCGGACCGCGGCGCGCAGGGCCTCGGAGCGCGGCTCGCCGGTGTTGGGGCTATCGGCCAAAAACAAACCGGAAGCCTCTTCCGCAACCAGCGTGCCAGGAGAGGCGTGCCGCGCCTGGATGTGCCGCGCTAGCAAGTGCTTCCCAGTGCCGGCTTCCCCCTCAATCAGAGCCAGGCGTACCCGTGGACCGATCTGTTGCAGCTGCTCGCTAACCCGGCGCATAGCCAGCGATCGGGAAACCAACTCGGGCAACGGGCTGCCCTGGGGCCGGCGCGGCGGAGCCCAACGACCTTGTTCCCGGTTCGGTTGCAACGGCTGATTGATCATTCCATGCTCCTCCGCTTCGGTCTAAACCCGACTTTGAAAGCGGCTCTTAGCGCTTTATCGGCGGAGCCATAGAAGAGTTGAGTCCAGGAAATGAGGAGGGTAACAAGGGCCGGAAAAAGCGCTCAGAAGCGTCTGTGTGAGAACCGGGAAGAAACCGCGGACAGGTCCGCTACGTTCTCTCGCCACAATGAAACAATTCTGAACGAAGGGCACGACTTTACAGCCCTCGGCAAACTCAATACTGAAGGTGCGGGGTGGTACGGGATGGCTCCGGAATGCGCGAGTTTTCTGGAATCGCCGCTCTGATGCTTTCTATCAGGGCACGACTTGAGTCGGGCCGTAAAAAGGCCCGCAAAGATCTGGGCTTTATTGACGCCTGCAGAATTAATGTCCTAGTGAGGCTCTTTCGAGCCAATTCCAACAAACGCTTTGTATCAGGGCACGACTTCAGTCGTGCCGTACAAGCCGCCAATGACGAGGGCTTCAGCCCAATGTCACTTACTTTACAAGGGGGAGAAGGAGAAGAGGGTTTACAGAGAGGAGAGAAAGGACGGAATCTGGAAGAGCTCGGGTAATTTTCGCGGAAGAGCCGGGATGCAGGGAGATATTGACGAGCAGTCGTTATTGCGTTTATTCGAGGGGGTTTTACCGGCAACGAGGTGGAAAGAGCTGGGAGGCAAGCGGAAGGGGCAGATTTATAGTCTGCCAGTAGTGATATGGATGATGCTTTCGCAGCGGTTTCAGGAGCGAGGGACGCAGCAGCGAGCCGTCGATCAGATAGCGGCGGGCCACTTGGAGCGGCTGCTGCCGAATAGCAAACGAGTGCGTGGGGGCAAGATCTCGCAGAACACGGGCGGATACGCCCGGGCCTGTGGACGGGTTTCGCTGGAAACGACCGAACAGGTATGCGATGAAGTATTGGCCGAA
Source organism: uncultured Acidobacteriaceae bacterium (assembly GCA_963717225.1). Classification (GTDB taxonomy): domain Bacteria; phylum Acidobacteriota; class Terriglobia; order Terriglobales; family Acidobacteriaceae; genus PALSA-350. Next base: position 174,967 of record CAVQWB010000037.1, read on the forward strand.
TTGAGCCAGCGCATCGAGCCGGAGGCGGAACTAGAACGCCCGGTGATGCTTTTAGACGGAAGCAGCCTGAGTGTGGAGCATACGTCTGGATTGCTGGATGCATTTCCCTCTGGGCATAACCAGCGTGGTCTGGGCCATTGGGGGATTGTGAAGTGGGTGGCCTTGCACGACGTGCGCACGGGGATAGCCTTGCGACCGGCCTGGGGGCCAATGTATGGACCAGAGGCGGTCAGTGAACAAGCTTTGGCCAAGCAAGCCGTAGAACGAGCTGCCGTGGGCAGCGTCATTATCGGCGACGGCAACTTTGGGACATTTTCCTTCGCCCGTGCCGTGGTGCACAGTAAGCGAGAAGTACTTTTCCGGTTGGTCAAATCGCGGGCCCAGGGTCTGGGAGCTAAGCGCTTGCTCCCCAATGGGGAATGTCGCGTTTGTTGGCGGCCGAGCAGCTTTGAGCGAAAAAAGTATCCTGAGCTGGCTGCAGACGCGCAAATCGAAGGTCGCTTGATCGTGGTAACGCAAAAGGGATTTCGCGACAGCTGGTATCTGTTTACTACGTTGAGCGACGCCATCCAGCGAGAACAGATCGTAACTTGGTATCGCAAACGCTGGAATTTAGAACTGGATCTACGGACGCTGAAAGGCACGCTGCGTTTAAAGCACTTGCAGGGCAAAAGCAAAGCAGCAGTAGAAAAAGAGTTGCTGATTGCCGTGGTGGCCTATGGATTCGTTAGGGCTCTGATGGGAGAAGCCGCACAGCGAGCCGGACGGCATCCGCGAGAATTAAGCTTCACCCGAGCCTACGGACTGCTGGATGCCATGACTGGCAAACTGTGTTCCCCAGATCAGCAGCAGCGCCAAGAGGCTTATGAACGCCTCCTTATCTACATTAGCAAGGCCACATTGCCAAAACGAAGCAAATCTCGCTCCTATCCCCGCGCTGCCTGGGGCTCCGGAAAATACTATCCGGGAAATCATCCTCCCAGCGCAGATTAGGCAAAGTAAGTGACATTGGGCTTCAGCCCCTGCCCGGATCCCGTCAAGGCCCGGAGGGCCGCCCGCTAAACCGTCAGCCCAGCCCGGAAGGGCTGGGTTGGAACGGAGCCGAAACTCAGCATCCAATAGAGCTACTCAGGCTTTAACGGGGCGCCCACGCGAAGAAATCGCGTCGGAAGCGATCATTCCGTCGCGGATGTGGACCACGCGATGAGCGTATTCCGCGATGTCTGGTTCGTGGGTGACCAGGATGATGGTGTTGCCTTTGGCATGCAGCTCATCAAACAGCGCCATGATTTCATCGCCAGTCTTCGAGTCAAGGTTGCCGGTGGGCTCATCGGCCAGGATGATCGAAGGCCGGTTCACCAGGGCGCGTGCGATGGCCACCCGCTGCCGTTGACCGCCAGACAACTCGTTGGGTTTATGGTTCATGCGGTCATCAAGATTCACCGAGCGCAGCGCGGCCTTGGCCCGCTCGATTCTCTCGCCGGCAGGGGTTCCGTTGTAGATCAGCGGCAGCTCCACGTTATGCAGAGCGGTGGCGCGCGCCAACAGATTGAAGGTCTGAAAAACGAAGCCGATTTCGCGATTGCGAATGCGCGCCAGCTCGTCATCGTTCAATTCACTGACCAGGTGCCCATTGAGCCAGTATTTTCCCTTGGTCGGTGTGTCCAGGCAGCCAATCAGGTTCATCAGCGTGGACTTGCCCGAACCTGAAGGACCCATGATGGCAACGTATTCATTGTGGTGGATACGCAGGCTGATGCCGCACAACGCGTTCACCACCTGGTCCAGGCCCATGGTGTAGGTCTTCCACAGATCCTCAACTACGATGACCTCTCCCTGGGCGCCATCACGGGCCATGTCGGCTTGCGCTGCGCTGCTGGTTTCGAGTGCCATCTTCCGCTCCTGTCTCGTGGTTGGTACGTTTACGACGATTCCGTGCTCTGGGTTGCGGTTGCATTATCCCGCTTCAGCTTGACATCGTTCTTGAGCGTGCGCAGCACCTTATAAGGCCCGATGACAATTTCATCCCCATCCTTAAGTCCGCCGGTGACTTCAATGTCTGTGGAACCGGTGATGCCGGTGGTGACGGGGACAAACTGCGATTCAATCTTGCTCCCGTGAGAACGCAGCACGAAGACTCCCTGGGTGCCGGGATCCTGTCCACTGGTCGGTGCCCCATCCGCGGTGGACGCTGCGTTCACCGTCTGCATCGAGGCGCCGGCCTTCAGCGATGCCGACGTGCGCATGGCTAGCGCCTGGATCGGGATGGTCAATACATTATGCCGGCGCGCGGTCGTAATTTTGGCCGTGGCCGATAGCCCGGGTCGCAGTTCCGGAGATGGATTGGAGAGCGTCACCACCACCTTGAAATCCTTCGCCTCTTCCGTGCCGGTGGTGCTTTGGCTGGTGGCGATGCCGGTGGAGCGCAGAATCGCCTGATCGCCGACTTCCGTCACCACGCCCTGAAAGACCCTGCCCGGCAGGGCATCGACCGTGACGTCCACCTTCTGTCCCATGGACACATTCACGATGTCGGTCTCGTCAACCTTGACCTCCGCTGTAATTACGGACAGGTCGGCCAGCGTCATCAGTGTGCTCCCCTCGGCATTCTGAATACCCACCACCACCGTTTCCCCTTCGCGCACCGGCATATTGGTCACAATGCCATCAAACGGCGCGATGCTGACGGTCTTGTTCAACGCGTCCACATTGCTGGTCAGCGTGGCTTTGGCGGTCCCCAGCTTACCCCGCGCAGACGCCGTTTGGGCTCTTGCCTGCGCTAGGGCCGCTTTGCTTTGCGCTAGGGTGGCCACGTCGGTGTCGTAGGCCGCCTTCTTGGAATCGTATTCTGACTTGGCGATCAGCTCGGCTTTGTACAACGCCTGCGCCCGCTGCCAGTCGAGAAGCTTCTGGTTAAGATCGGCCACCGAGTGATCCACCGTCGCTTCGGCAGTCTTCTCTGCAGCCAGATAGGAGGAAATGTCGGTGTCGGCGGACCGGATGCTGGCTTCCTGCGCTTCCACGCCGGCCTTGGCCTGCACACTTTCGACCGTAGCCAACACCTGGCCCCTCTTCACGTGATCACCTTCCTTTACGTACAGGTGCGTGATACGGCCGAAGGAAGTGGCCCCGATATTGACGTAGGTCTTAGGTTTGATCTGCCCCGTCCCGCTCACAATGGAGACCAGGTTCTGGCGAACAACCTTACCGGTAAGTACCTTGGTATAGCCCGATTGAGCGCGAACGACGGTGAAGCCGGTGATGGCTGCCGCCGCCACGACCGCACCTGAGATGATCAAAATTTTCTTCAGTTTCATGGGTGGAACGGTATCCCCCGTCCTCGGCTATATCATACGTGGAACGTTGGGGTAGGGTTCCGGGCTTTTCCGGCAGTCCCGTAAATAGTCTGTTACCGATGCCCCCTATCGGCCGGAAGATAAGGGGCGAAATCACATTCCCCGCTTGAATTCGGAGTTACCGAACCTTAAACTTGTTGTGCCGTACGGGGAGTATCGCGCAACCTATGCTAAGGGTTAATTCCACCCTTTTTCTGCTCTTGTCGTTGGGCCTGTCATCTATGGTCATCGCGCAGACTGCGGCGCCGCAGTCCAGCACTCCGAACGCCTCGCAGGATAACCAAAGCACCCCAGCTAATCAGGACCCGCTGCGCCGGCCACTCAGTGACAAGGAAAAGTTCAAGCAGCAAAAGGAACTGCGAAACGAGCTCAAGGGACCCTACAAGAAGTGGGTAGACGAGGATGTGCGCTGGATCATCACCGACCAGGAACTCAAGTCCTTCAAGAGCCTCTCGAACGATGAGGAACGGGACAACTTCATTGAGAATTTCTGGCGGCGGCGCAATCCCGACCCCGATTCCCCCGAGAATGAATTCCGGGAAGAGAACTACCGGCGAATCGCCTATGCCAATGAGCACTTTGCCGCGGGCAAGCCGGGTTGGAAGACCGACCGCGGGCACATGTATATCGCCTACGGCAAGCCCGACAGCATTGAGTCTCATCCCAGCGGCGGTTCTTACGAGCGGCCTATGGAAGAGGGTGGCGGCGAGACCTCAACCTTCCCCTTTGAGACTTGGCACTACCGGTACATCGAGGGCATCGGCGAAAACATCGATATCGAGTTCGTCGATACCTGCATGTGCGGCGATTACCACATGACCCTCGATCGCTCTGAAAAGGACGCGTTGCTGCACGTCCCGGGCGCCGGTGCGACACTGGGCGAACAGATGGGTACCTCGAAGCGGACCGACCGCTTCAATGGCGGCCTCGAAAACCTGGGCGGCGGCCCGATGGCCACCTCGAACCAGGCCAAGGAGTTCGACCGCCTGGAGCAGTTTTCCAAACTGCAGGCCCCGCCGGTGGTCAAGTTCAAAGACCTGGAATCCTTCCTGGTCAACCACAAGGTGCTGAACGGCCCGTTCTTCCCCTTCGAAGTCCGCACCGATTATGTGAAGGTCACCGAGGATACGGTGCTGGTTCCTTTGACCCTGCAGATCCGGAACCGCGACATCACCTTTAACACTAAGGACGGGGTCGCCAAGGGCGAGGTAAACGTTCTGGGACGCATTGCCACCATAACCGACCGCGTGGTCCAGACCTTTGAACAGACCCTGGAGGTGGAAGAGCCGAGCGAACTGTTGGGCAAGGCGCTCGATCAGGCCTCGGTCCACTGGTGGGCTTTGCCTCTGAAACCCGGGCGGTATCGGGTAGATATTGCGATCAAGGACGTCAACAATCCCGACCACGTCGGTACCTGGGCCGAGGGCATCGTGGTGCCCAAGTATGACGATGAGAAACTCTCAGCGTCTTCGCTGATTCTGGCCGACAAGATGGAGCAGGTGCCGACCAAGCAGATTGGCACCGGGCAGTTCATCCTCGGCAATACCTATGTCCGGCCCCGGGTCAGCTCAGGGCCTGCCGTTGCCGTCAGTTTCCACCGCAGCCAGAAGCTTAACTTCTGGATGCAGGTCTACAATCTGGCGATTGATGACAAGAGCAAACAAAATGCCGCCACGATTCAGTACCAAATCATGGATTTGGCGTCTAATAAGTCGATTTTGGATACTTCGGAGACCAGCGCGGCGTTGGGAGACAATAGCGCAAACTCCGATCAGTTGACGGTAAGGCGATCCGTACCCCTGGCCAGCCTGCAGCCAGGCAAGTATCAGGTCATCATTACAGTTAATGACCATGTATCCAAGCAGCAGGTGGCGCAATCCGCCCCGTTTACGGTTGACTAGGGCTCTGATAAGCTCAAAAGAGTAACGTGACTGGCCGGAGTAGAGCCGTTCGGCGATAGCAGGACTGGGTTACTTGCAATGCGTTTGAGTGAGTAGCGTATTGAGTGCGTAAAAGGTATTGCCAAATCGCAGCTCTGATGGTGATGACCGTGGCTGGCCTTTTGCCTGCTTCGGCCGCGCCTTTCCCGGCAACTGTGAGCGGGGTAGTGCGCGATGGACGGGGCACGCCGCAGATGGGCGCCATGGTCGAGTTGCTGGCCGCCAATGCCACGGTGATCGCCAGGGCCTTTACCAACGCCCGGGGCTCTTTTACCTTCGATCGCATATTCCCCGGCACCTACCAGATAAAGGCGACCGGCGACTCCTTCCTTCCTACATTACGTGAAGACGTCCAGCTTGGTTCCCATAGCAAAGTAATCGTCAATCTCACCTTGAGCACCTTGTTTGAGGCCATCCAATGGCTTCCGGCTCAGCCGCGAACGCCCGATGAGCCGAGTGACGACTGGAAATGGACTTTGCGCTCCTCCAGCAACCGTCCGCTTTTGCGTTTGCTCCAGGATGGTCCACTGGTAGTCCTTTCCGGAGATGATCACGGCACAGGTCCCCAATTGGCGGCCCGGGTGGCCGTTACCACGGCATCGCGGGAATTTGGACAAAGTGGACCCCATCACGCCTTTGCGATTGAACGCTCGAGCGCCGTGGGTGGCCATCTGATTTTGCGTGCCAACCTAAGCCCGCAACCTGAGAAGGGCTCGGAGTACATGGCGGGATACCAGTTGGCGCTTGGTCCGGAACGCCAGATCCGCAATGTGGCCACGGTTCAGCAAATGAATGCGATCGAGGGCGGGGGAAGCCAGGGTTTTTACGCGCTACGGCTACGCAGCGCCGAGGCGGTAAACCTGGGTCCCAATGCGTCGATGGAGTTGGGCAACGAGGTCCAGTCTGTGCATGGAGCCTCCGAAACGACATCCAGCCTGCCTTTCCTCAATGCCGCCTGGCACGACGACGGAATCAGCGTTTCTTACCGCGCTGCCACATCACCGCAGATGCAGAGCGCCGGAGCGGTCGCCGACAGCGTAACGCTCGCACCCATGTTCACGGAAGAAGGTGGCAGGGTACGCATCCAGCACGGTCTCCATCAGGAGTTGCGGTTTGAGGACAATACTGCCTCACGTCGCACGCTGGTGGCTTTCTATCAGGATGAAGTGCAGAGCCCGGTCATCGGCGGAGGCGGGTCGGTATCGCAGCAGGATCTCGCCGGAGGGGACCTTCTGTACGATCCGGTTTCGCAAGGCTTTCGCGTGACCGGCCCAGGCTACACCACGGGTGGAATCAGCGCGGTGGTCGCGCAAAAAATCGTAGGGTCGACCTGGGCCACGCTTTCGTATGCGAATGGCAAAGCCCTGGCCTTCGAAATTCCCGAGTCCGCTGTCACTGTGGACCAGGCTGTGCAAGGCCTCATCCAACGTAGAACGGAAGCTGTTACGGCATCGCTGGATGGCCGCGTAAAGCGTACGGGAACAGGTTGGCACACATCCTACCGCTGGCAGCCGATGAATACCGTGACGCCGGTAGCGGTGTACGACAGCTTCGGGCAGGGCGCATACCTGAACCTCCTGATCCGTCAGCCGCTTCACTGCGGCCACCTGCTGCCCAACGGAACAGAGGCGTTGGTGGACGTTAAAAATCTACTGGCGGAGGGATACCGCCCCTTCCTCACCCGCGATGGCAGCACACTCTATTTCGCGCAAAGCGAGCGGTCGATTCAGGGCGGTCTTTCCTTCTCGTTTTAAGCTGCAAAACATTTCAGTTCTCTCACCCGGACATTCTCAGTAGGGCTCGTATTTGAGCGCACTGGCTCCGGAAGAGGGGTGCCGATTATGTTATATTTTGCTTGGGCATGAGGCTGGCGCTATGCGCTAAGTCTCCCGAATGTCGCTTTACATTCGGCCTTCCTGGCCCTTCCGGACGCGTAGCTCAACTGGCAGAGCATTCGACTCTTAATCGACAGGTTGGTGGTTCGATTCCACCCGCGTCCACCACGCTAAGTGGAATCCCATCAAGGGGAATGCCAACACATCATAGCGAACGCTTCCCCGTAGCTTGTGTAGTGCGTCGGTGATATTGTCGATTATTGCGAGAATTGTCCAGGGTGTGGGAGCCCCCGCATTTATGCGGGGGAAGGAGCGCTTCAGCGCTCCGGAAAGTCTTCCGCTCCGATTCATGCGCTTTAGCGCTGGCAATCCCAGCGGGCTTAGCCGAGCTCTCTCGCTCGTACCGGCTGAAACATAATGCGACTAAATCAGTGACGCACTACACTTATGCCATTTCGGGCCGACTCCTGCCTCAACGGCGGAATGCGTCCTACCAAGGAGGCGTCCCATGGCAAGGTGTGTCGAGGATGCTTTCTCCTATGTCGATACCATATTTAATGCTGGTATAAAATATGGTACGAGCGGACGAGATGGAAACGGCAAGGAAAATCACGGTTGAGGTACCCGCGGAACTTCTCAGAAGGGCGCAGGAAGCTAGCGGCGCCGGGATCACGCAAACCGTTCGCACGGGCCTCGAACTCATCGCGGCATCCCGGGCCTATACGCGTTTGTTGCAACTCAGGGGAAAGATTCACTTCTCGCGGTCACTGGCGGATCTTAAGGCAGACAGATGATCGCGTCCGACACGAGCACATGGATCGCGTTTCTTGAGGGTGACAGCGGTAATGATGTCCAGATGCTCGCTAGAGCGCTCGGGGACCGGCAGATCGTGATGGCGCCTGCAGTACTAACCGAATTGCTGAGTGATCCCGAGCTTCCTGCGTCAGCGGCGCAAATCTTCTCGGATCTGCCGCTGATCGACATTGGTCCAGGCTATTGGCAGCGGGCCGGCACTCTTAGGGCTCGAGTACTGGTGAAGAACCGAAAGGCGCGTCTCGGTGATGCGTTGATTGCTCAGAGTTGTATCGATGGCGGTGTACCGCTCATCACCAGAGACCGGGATTTCCGGGCGTTTGCCGAAGGTGCTGGGCTTAACTTGATCCTCGGATGAGCGACTCAGTCCTTCTTGCCAGCACGTGTGAGGATTTCTTGCCACTGGAGTCGCTAGCTCAGTAGCTTCGCCGCGAGTTTCACAGAGGCGGCCGTGGCGGCACGAGTGACGACTCTCCTGAAAGTAATTCAACCGCCAGTAAATTGGTGCGAAATCGCGAACTCATGTTTCCAACCGCGACCGTTCTGGAAACGTGCATTGCCTTGTAATCGCTAGTTAAGATCTGTGCCGGGCCTGCGCCAGCACTTTGCGGCCGTCGTGGAGGATTTCGAGGCCGTTTCACTGTACTACCTGGCATACGCCGATAATGCTCGCTCTCTACGGAATGGCAACCGTGGATGTCGCTTTACTTTTGATAAAATGTAAAGCGAGGAGCCCGCAGCATCATGGAAGCCACTCTCAGCAGCAAGAACCAGGCCACTATCCCGAAGGCGGTACGGGAGTATCTGCACCTCAAACCCGGCGACCGTTTCAGGTTCTTTTTTCAGCCCGATGGGGCGGTTGTGATCTTGCCCAGGATCCCCACATCGGCGCTCAAAGGCAGTGTTCCAAAATCTTCCCGGCCGGTTTCAGTCGTGAAGATGAATGCGGCCATTGAGGCCGCCGCGACAAAGAGATTCCGCTGATGGTCGGACTCGATACGAATGTGATTTTGCGGTACCTGCTTCAGGATGACCCTGAGCAGACAACTCTAGTCAACCATATCTTCGACCAGGTACTGAGCGACAGGAACCCGGGGTTCATCAGCCTCGTTACTGTCCTCGAGACGGTATGGGTGCTCCGTAGTCTTTTGAAGCAAACGTCTACTGAAATCGCAACACATCTTGAGCACCTTCTCGCTGCAGATTCTCTCGAAGTTCAGAATGACCAACAGGTCTTCGAGGCTGCGTTCGCCCTCAAACGCGGTACCGGAGAGTTCGAGGACGCAATGATCGGTGCTCTGAACGCCTGGGCGGGCTGTCCGCATACGTTGACATTTGATAAGAGAGCCCTACGGATGCCCTACTTTCAACTCATTGACTGATCGCGACCATCGCAGCGGAAGACGTCTACGGCCGGAACTCCGATTCCCGCTACCCTATTCATTCATCGAGTTATTCCGCACCCTGTTCAGTCGTGCCCTTCCGGCTTCCGGGTGAGTTTCTTCTTAGAAAGCCGCACATGCGGCGCTGGCCGGCGCCGCATAAAGGACATCCGGCTCTCCCACAACAAAAACATGAAAAGACTCCGAATGCATGCGTAATTTTGGACCCTGTCGCCGTATACCCCTCGTATGTTCGAATACGAGTTGACATTGGCGGGGACCGTGGATATCGACACGCAAGACATCGCACGTGGTCTTCGGCAGAGAGATGTCGATTTTCTGCGAGCGCTGGTGGGGCAATATCAGTATCGCCTTGTCCGTTACCTCATTTATCTGCTCGGCAAGCGCGATCCCGTCGATGACCTCGTTCAGGAAACGTGGTTGCGCGTCCTCGAGCGCGGTCGCTCTTACGATGGACGATCTCGCTTCGAACCCTGGCTCTTCACCATCGCCCGAAACCTGGCCATTGACCACATGCGCAAGAGGCGAGTGTTCAGCATCGATTTGAACGACTCTCCAGAACAAGAGCTGGAAGCGCTCACTCCTGTTTCGAACGCACCCTCACCCTTCGAGCAAGCAGCCCGAACTGAGGACGCCCAACGGCTCGCTCATTCGCTGCAAATGCTGGAGCCGATCTATCGCGAAGCGCTCGTCCTTCGCTTTCAAGAGGACCTATCCTTGCAGGAAATGGCCGGTGTGATCGGAGCGTCCGTTTCAACAGTATCTTCCAGAATTTATCGCGGCCTCGCTGCCCTGCGGGCTCAGTTGGACGGAGGACCAAATGCAAACTGATCGCCATCAACCGATCTGCCATATTATCGACAAATCTCTCGTAGGCACAGCCTCGCTCAAGGAACAACAGACACTCCGCGAACATCTTCTTGTGTGTGCCTCATGCAACGAGTACCTGGGCGCTTCCCATCGCGCGATCGCCAGCCTCGGAGGCTTTTCCTTCGATGTCGATCCCGCCCTGCGGGAGAGAGTGCTCGCATCCCTCGCGCGGCAACCGAGCGAGACCAGACGAATCCTTCGCATGCCGCTGTGGTGGAGTCGCCTGGCCGCCCTCGTGCTCACGATGGCGGGCTCATTGGCCGCATCGCGATTAGCCAGTCTCGCCGCTCCAGTCTTTCATCTGCCGGCTGCGCAAATACAGTTGGGAGTGGTCGCCTTCTGGATCGCCCCTTCTGCGTGTTTCTGTCTGCTGTTTTTTGTCTTGTCCGTTTCACTGAATAGGAAAAGGTTATCGCTATGAGATTCCGTCAATGGTTGAGTGTTGTACCAAAGTCTGTCCGAACCGCCGCGCCGATCATTGTGAGCTGCGCGATACTTATTGGCGTAGTCGCTGGATTTTTTTCAGGAACAGGCGCCGGTCGAATCGCTGCGGCTAGTGTCTCCTCGTATGTCCTGGGATCGTTCGCCGGCCTCGGCATTGGTTTGCTTGCAGCCGTCTGGGTGATTTGTTTAGGCTACGTCTATGGGGATGCGCGCAGGCGCGCGATGGCGCCCATCCTTTCGACTTTGATGGCCGCCTTCGTCCCCAACTTACTTGGATTTCTTATCTACTTTGTTATCCGCCGGCCCATTGCGCTGCCGTGCGCACAATGCGGACAGGCGATGAGGGCGGACCACCCATTCTGCTCATGGTGTGGTTATCAAGGGCATCAGACCTCTGCTGGCCAGGCCCCCCCGCGGCCACCTTCTTCGGGATTGAATCCAACGGCTACGGCCTGAACGTTTTTCTAAAACCTGTCCAGATTTTCTTCGCCGATTGCGCTGCAGGTTTTCTCGTGCCAACGTCAACGAGTTTCTAAATATTTCCGTGTTGCGAATTGGCCGGCGCAAGACATTTTTGTCGTAATTGGATCACGAACTGCCTAAGCTGTGCCAGCCCCGGACTTCAGAGGCTGCGGAAAAAGGTCGTGTCGGGAAAGTTGCCTAGCCGATAAAACTCATGCGCGTCCTGCGACGAGAATTGGCCGGAACCTTTCTGCGGATTGAGGAATGAATAGCGATGCGCGATGTTGGCGCGGCGCACCATGCGGCGGAAGACAGTCCGCAGCTGCGGGTCGGCAAGCATCTTCTCTGCGACGACGACGAATGCGTCATGCACATCGTGCTCTGGTACGGCAATGGCGATGCGGTTCAGGTAAGCTGTAGTTATGCGCAATAGGCTCTCAACCCTGATTATGAGCGCTTGAATGCAACCATTAAAGAAGGTGGCACAAACAAGTCTTCTCTCAAAGAAGTACTTGACATCCAGTCTTAACAGATTAAGACTTGTAGCGAGTAGATTCTTTTTTTGATCATTAACCGCGCATGATGTTTGTGCACATGGACAGAGTAACGTCAGAGAGAACCAGATGTGGCAGACGATGAAGATCTTCCCACTGCGTATTTGCTCTTTGTTGCAGCCATAATTGTCATCGGAGTCACGGCGGCGGGGGCGTTCATGATCTTAATTCGTAACTGACGCATATTGGCTCTATCCGGCGAACGCAACTTCGGGCCGGACTGAGTGCTCTGGTGCAGACGATACTCGAAGAGGATCAACGATCGAACGCGATGTCGCAGCAAGGTTGTGACCATCAGCTCAGAAACATCATGAGCTACGAGCCAGTGGGTCGATTTCAAAGGCTGCAACCTCCACGCGAAAGCGACAACAAAGTTCTTGCAGAAATGACAGAGCGGGTAAGCGCTGCAACAGCCTTTGGGCAACTCCATTCGCCTGGCGCATGAGCCGCAGTCATCATTGCGGCTTCAATGAAAGACAGGTTGCTGAAACTGCCGGCGAGTTCGTTCTATGAGTCAGCAAGACTGTGGAAGCTGTGGCGATTTTCGGCTGAACAGGGAGAGGCGTAGAAGATTTCGATGAAAAATAATTGTGCCCTGATACATCTTCTCGTCATACCGGTTTTTGTTCTTGCTCCGGTCCGATCCCTCTCTCAACAAGCGTTGATTCAAGTTCCGCCTTTCACGCCTCTGCCAATACAGCTTGGAAAACATGTTCCCATGAAAAAGGGCGAGCCCTTACAAGCTTATCTTCTATACCCGGTGTATGCCGAAAACCGGCTGGTGATTCCTGCAGGCAGCGTACTACGCGGCAAGGTGGTCAAGCTCAATGCGGATCGAAGCCACCGCATACATTCCCGGCTTTGGGGGGACTTCACTCCTTTTCACATTCCTGTTGTGCAATTTGATCAACTGGTGCTACCTGACGGATCCGTGCAACCTGTCGTGGGCCAGAATGCAACGGATGGGGCACCGGTTATACACCTTTCTGCAGCACCTTCGGCGACCCGCCGTTCGTTTCTTGCCCAGCAACTGTACCGCGCGAAGCAGCAAGCTAAGGATACAGTCGCCTTGGTTACTGCACCTGGCCGTGGTGACCGGTTGGTCCAGGCCATTTACAGACAGTTGCCTTATCATCCGGAGAGAATTGAGTCTGGGACCGCCTGGACAGTGTCTCTGGAACAACCTTTGTCTCTAGGCCCCGACAGTTTTGCTGCCGAGGTGGGCCCAGGACCTTCCAAAGGTTTTTTGTCTCAGCGAATAGACGCACCTGCCTTGCACGAGCGATCCCGACAATTACACGCCTATCTCGAGGAGACAATAAGTTCGGCAAAGGAAAAGCCTGGAGACACTTTCGAGGCTGTCGTTGCCGAGCCGATCTTTGACGCAGGCCACACTTTGGCGATCCCCCAAGGGTCACAGCTGGTTGGAACAATCACGCAGGCCAAACCGGCGCGATGGTTCGGCCGCTCGGGGAAGCTGCGATTTAATTTCCGGGAGTTAAAGCTACCCGAAGGTCCCTCCCAGCGCGTGGATGGTACCCTCACCGGCGCGGACGCATCAAAGTCTTCAGACTTGCAGCTTGACGCCGAGGGTGGCGTGCAGCAGAAATCCAGGAAGGGAGCCGCCGTTCCCCTGGCTCTGACTTTTCTGGCGGGTCGCGCCTTGGATGAGGACGGGAGCTTGGCAGGTAATAGCGCGGTAGCCTCTAACGGCTTTGGTATGGTAGGCCGCGTTGTCGGCATCGTTGCGAGTTCGCGCAATCTATCGGCCGGAATCGGCTTTTATGCAGCCGCTCTATCTTTCTACGAACGATGGGTGGCCCGGGGACACGATGTGGTTTTCCGAAAAGATACCCGTATCGAAGTGACAACATTGCCGAGCCGGAGCCTCTTCCACGCCGCGGAAGTGCAGCAACCCCCATCTATCGATCGATAAAACCCTGAAAGCTGAGCGGGCCTAAACCGAGTTCCTAAAAGAATATGACAATTTGGCGATTGACCATTGTATCGATCACAGTATTGATTCTGTATGTTGGCTTTTATCCTGGAACAATGGCGGTCGGACAAGGTTTTCGCGAGACCAGCGAACCGGGGACGGAGAGGCAGCTCGTTGCTGCACCTGGGCCGCCCGCTCCGGAGGCGAACGCAAGCACATTGCCCGACGCTCCGGGCGTTGCTTGGCAGCAGAATGGCCAGAACACTCCCGCTCCCTCTGGTGCCAAGGATGGTGCGCCCGCTGGCCAAGTTCAGCCGAAAGTTTTCGCGGGCACTCTTTCAGACCGCAACGAAATACCTCCTGCACGCCTGAGGATTTTCGGAGCGGGTCGCTCCGTCGATAACGTCCCGTCCCGCCTTTTCCTCACCGAATTTTTGTCAGCTCTGTTTTTGCAAAGCACCAGTCCCGTCTGACGACTAAATTGACGACTAAATTGTGACGACTAAATTGAATAGCTCGTAGCCACTCGGCAAGAGTCATCACTTGACGGCGCATCTCGAGACAAGAAGACAGGGCGAAATGACGAACCCCTCCGTTGCGGCAGAAAGAGTGCCGGCGCTATTCGTTGCGCAGAGCGACCATGGGTTCGACGTTCATGGCGCGGCGCACAGGAATAAGAGCGGCCATCATGGCAACCATACTGAGCAGCGCGCCCGCCAATAACAGGGCTGCAGTATTGTTTCCGTCGCCGCCAAGCAACGACTCAATCCAGACCCGCGCAGCGATTGCGAAGACGGCACCAAGAAGCACGCCCGCGAGCACCAGGCGCGAAACTGAGGAGAAGAGCAGGCGCAGGATCCGGCCGCGATCAGAACCCAAAGCAATGCGAATACCGAATTCCCTCTCGCGCCGGCTCACCGAGTAAGCCATGACTCCATACACACCGATACTGGCCAGCAGCAGGGCAAGGCAACCGAGAATCGCCGTGACCAGGGCGGAAGTACGCTGGCCGGCGATGGAATGATCCGACAAGATCGCGAGCGAGGTAATGTTCGCGACTGCCTGTTGTGGATCGATGGAAGCGACCGCGCGGCGCGCAGGCTCAGCCAGCGCGAGCGGATCGCCGCTGAAATGAGGAGAAGTACGCAACACGAAGGCGAGCCCGTCCGTTGGCGCCTGGTCGATGCTCTGATAGATCTGGAAACCGGGCGGCTGCGCAGGACCGCTGAAGCGGATGTCTGCCACCACGCCGATCACCGTTGCCCAGTCATTACCGAGCTTCACGTGCTTCCCGATCGGGTTCTGCCCCGGCCAGAGTTTTCGTACCATCCCGCGATTGAGGATGACAACTGTTTGCGAACCGGCCCTGTCCTGGTTGGTAAAGTCACGGCCCTGCTGGACGGGCGTGTCAAGCGCTGCGAAAAAGCCGGGGGTGATGTAGTGTTTCTCTGCGAATGGATTGCGGTCGGCCGTGCCATTGGGCTGGCCTTCATATTGGAAGTCGCCGGTCGCGCTGGTGCCCGTGAACGGAATGTCGACGCTGCCACCCACCGCCACGACGCCCGGCAGGGCCGATAGCCGATCGCGGAGCTGGTGGTAGAACCGGCGCTGATCGTCCGCTTTCGCATAGTGCCCGAGCGACAGCTGTACGTACATAGCCATTGCATTGGCAGGATTGGCTCCGGAGTCTACGCGCAGCAACCCGAGGAAATAAATCGCCATGTTCAGGGCTCCGGCCACCAGCAGCATCGAAAGCGCGATTTCCGCGATCACCAGCACCGCGCGGGTGCGGCTGTGGCCGCGCGAATCCGTTATGCTGCGGCCAGGCTGCAGCGCGGATGTCTGGTGCTGGCGAACCATGCGAACCGCGGGAAAGAGACCAAAGAGAATTCCTGTGGCGATGCCAAGCAGCGTAGTGAAAGCGAGCACACTGGCATCGAGGTGGACGGCGGAGGGAGGCACAAAGCCCTTAGGCCAGGCCGCGATGGGAATGTGCGTGAGCGCAAAGGCCACCACCAGCCCCACCGCTGCTCCGGCGAAGGAGAGCAGCAGGCTTTCCGTGAGGGCCTGTCGCACCATGCGCAGCGCCGATGCGCCCAACGCGCGGCGCACGGCAAATTCCCGCGAGCGGTAGGAAGCGCGCGCGAGCAGCATGTTAGCCAGGTTCACGCAGGCGATGAGCAGAATGAACCCAACGGCGGTGAGAAGGACGAGCATCAGCGAGTGCAGGTCGCCGAAAATCGCCTGTTCGAGCGGATGCACGGCGATGCCATGCTTGTTACCGGGAAACTGTCGATCGATCTGCGTCTGAATGCCGGTTAACTCCGCGAGGGCCTGCGCCCCAGTGGTACCAGGCCGAAGCAAGCCGTTGGCGAAGAGGTAATTCGTCCCATGCTGGTCCCAGGGTCGATTGGGCTCAAGCGGAAGCCAGATCTGAGTGGGAAGAGTCTGCGGCTGTCTGAAAACTGGCATAACCCCAACGATGGTGCACGGCTTTCCGTCCAGATCTAACGAGCGGCCCACCACCCCCGGATTTGCATTGAGCTGCTGGCGCCAGAAGCCTTCTGCAAGAACGCAGGCCGGCGCCCCGCCTTTCTGGTGTTCGGAGGGTATAAAGTCGCGCCCGAGAATGGGCTGCATCCCGAACATGCGGAAAAAGCCGTTGCTGACCAATCCGATGTCGACAGCTTCGGGCTCCGTCTTCCCAAACCCGGACGGGACCCAGGTCGCGAGGCTGTAAGAGCGGGCGACGAGCTGGGCAAAGGAGTGGGCTTTGTCTCGCCACTCCAGGAAGTCAGGAAAGGAGACCGCGTAGTAGGATCCCTGGGGATAGACATTCTCAATGCCTACTATGCGATCGGCATTCGGATAAGGCAGGCGAAGGGCCCCATGGATAATGCTGTAGATCGCCGTATTTGCCCCAATTCCCAGGGCCAGCGTCAGCACCGCTGTCAGCGCAAACCCGGGCGATTTTTCGAGCTGCCGCCATGCGTATTTCAAATCCGCGAGCATAGGCACTCCTCCTGATGCCGGCACTGGCAAACGCAAATGAGCATGCCGAAGACCAAACTCCGGGGGAGATGCATCTAACAACAAAGGATTTATAAGAGCTAACGAAGTGCAACTGTCCGAGTACGGATTCCTCTGTCCGGAATCGAACGATGCATCTCTGAAAATCTTGACAGCGACGACCCTTCCTGCACTTTCCTCAATTCCTGCCAAATCTGTGAGGCACGCATAGAGGAGTCCGCACAGATGACGGCTAGTAAGGGCAAAGCCGCAGGTGAAGAGCCAGCCGATCCCGCTGCCGCCATGGAAGCCCAACCCGCCGCACCCCAGGTTCCCGAGCCGGAGCCTGCCCCCGATCCTGCCCCTAAGCCGGCTACGATCGCGCCCCCTCCGCCCCCTGACCGGAATTTTGACCGGAACTTTGACCGGAACATTGATCCGGACCATTGATCCGGACCATGACCGCAACCAGCCCAGTCTCCAAATGTACGCAAGGATGGCCGCATCTGCCCGGTTGTTAGAAGCCTATTTTC
>CAVQWB010000038.1:0-93837 GCA_963717225.1 uncultured Acidobacteriaceae bacterium
TTCAAGCCGGTTTTACGGACATGTGACCCGCGTTTCGATACTCAAGTCACCGGGCCGATGAGTGACTCGCGATTTATCGCCGCCTAATTAAAGTGCCGCAAACACTAGGCATTGGATTAACCCTGCAAAAAAGCGATAAAAAATATATGCGCCTCACAGACATCGTTATATGATCCTCTTCGTGCCGACATTAACTGAAACAAAGGGCATGTCTACCGAAGTTGACCTTAACGAGATAGTCTGCCAGTTTGCGTTCACCATGGAAGACAACTATGTTGTCTACGGACTTATCGGCGCCCAAAAATTCCAGAAGCATATCTTGTCGGTAAACTTCAATCCTGCCGTGGACGCAACGAAAGAAACTACTCAGAATTGGCGTCCTTGGGGAGTCATCAACCCGGAAGGACGCAAGCACACCGCGATCGCCCCTGCTAGCTTCGCAGCCATTCGTCCTCTCTATGAATTCTTCGCAAGGGACTTCATCGGCGAATTCCGAAAGAAGGGCGTGAACGCTATGAACGCAGAGCTTAAATATACAAGACAGGAGCTAGGTAACTACGTGTCGCACTGTATCGATGTTGTTAAAAACACCGATTTTGACAACTTTCAGTTCCTTAAAGTCGGTGCGATCGTTAAGGATCTTGCTGCGAAAGAGGTTAAGCAGAGCCCGGTAGCCGGCCCGCTTCAAGATGGAAGTATCCCCGTCGTTTTCTTTCAACACGGTCCATTTGTTGAGAAGTGTCCGTGACTATCAGGGTGGATTGTGGACTAAAGCTCTCACCAAGAATATTTCCAGCCATGCGATGGTTTCATCTTTGGCCTCGCGGAAAGTCGCAGATGCTCGTCATCCTTGAAGGCTGAAATGCCGAGCAACGAGCGGCTGAGCCAATCGAGCCGTTCCGGGAATCGTGTGTCACCAGACCGCTGTTTCGCTTTCCGAAGCTCTTCTGCCACGGAATTCCTACCCAGCCCTTCCGGGCTGGGCTGACGTTTAGCGGGCGGCCCTCCGGGCCTCGATGGGGTCTGATCCCAGAAGCAACCGGTTCATCCTCAACCGAGATGTGCGGTTCCCGCCTGCCCGTTAGTGCTTGAGCAGTGCGACGCCGCAGCAGACGAACAGTGCCGCTAGCCACCGCCGGCGATCGACATTTTCGTGCAGCACCCATCTTGCGGCCACGGCGTTGGTCACGAAGGTCAGGGAACCTGCCGCTGGGGCGATGAGGCTTACGTCCGCGTGACTGAGGGAAAACAGTAGAGAGAAGAAACTGAGAGCCATGAAGACGACTCCCCCCAGAAAGCGGCCCTCGCTGATGACGGCCCAGATCGCGCCTGGTAAGCCTCGGGCCGCCTTGATCTGGTCCAGGTCGCCGACGGCGCGCATGGCGGAGGCAAGGAATACATCGCCGGCAGTGGCGGTCAGGACGATGGCGCCAATCATCACTGCAATCGCTGGGCCGGAGCTCAGGTTCATCGTGCAGGATCGATCGAGTCGCGCTGGGTGTAGGCCGGCCCCTGGGTCACGAAGCCCACGCCGGCGGTGATCAGGGCTATGCCTAACCAGCGCGCGGGCGAGATCTGCTCGTGCAGCCAAAACCTAGAAAGAACAGCAACCGCTACGTAGGCGAGGGAAGTGGCGGGCAGCACGAAGGTCAGATCGGCCCAGGAGAGGGCGGTCAGATAACAAGCCGTCCACACCAGCAACAGCAACACGCCACTGACTACCCAGGGTGTTCGCAGCGCAGAAAGAAGCGCATCGGGATGGGTCAGGGATACCGGACCAAGACGCTTCATGCCAATCGAAAGGAAAGTATCACCGAACGCGGAGGCGAGCGTGACTACGCCCAAAACTACGTACCTACGCAGTGTCATGGTTTGCAAGGTGCTACCCGATCATGCCCCCGCGTTGACGGCGGGGCCGGGTGTATTGGCGGCCTTGATCTTACCGTCCGCCACTACCTTATTGCGTGCGGCACGAAGCTTGAGGAACGACTTGGCTTCGACATACAGCCGCTTGAGGTCTCGATTGACAATGGCCTTGCTCACGATGCGCCACGCGGCTTTGGGACGGAAGTAGTACTCGTCGTAGAAGCGGTGCACCATTTCGAGCACGTAGTCTTTGGGCAGCCCGGGATATTCGATATGGGCAAGCTGATGCCCGCCTTCATCCACCATGGCGCCGTTGTTGATGATGAATCCATTCTCGGCGGCGAAGTCATAGAATTCCGTGCCCGGATAGGCGTGGGCAATCGATACCTGGATGGTTTCGACGTCAAGGGCTTTGGCGAAGTTGATGGTGTTACGAATCGACTCCTTGGTTTCACCGGGAAGACCGAGGATGAAGTCGCCGTGAATGGTGAGGCCGAGCTCATGACAATCGCGGGCGAAGTCGCGGGCCCTCTCCACCGTGGCGCCCTTTTTGATGTTCTTGAGAATCTGCGGATCGCCCGATTCAAAGCCTACAATCAACAGCCTGCACCCTGCTTCGCGCATCGCTTTCAGGGTTTCGCGGTCGGTGGTTACGCGGGAGGTGCATGACCAGGTGAGCTTCAGGGGCTTGAGCTTGGCGCACAGTTCGACCGTTCGCGCTTTCTGGATGTTGAACGTATCGTCGTCGAAGAAGAATTCCTTGACGTCGGGAAAGAGCTCCTTGGCGTGCGCCATCTCGGCCGCCACATCGTCAGTGGATCGCTTGCGCCAGGCATGGCCGCTCAGGGTTTGCGGCCACAGGCAGAAGGTGCACTGCGCCGGGCATCCCCGGGTGGAGTAAAGAGAAACGTAGGGATAGAGCAGGAACGGAACGTTGTACCGAGTCACATCGATGTCGCGCTTGTAGACATCGGTGACCCATGGCATTTGGTCGAGATTATCTACCTGGGGGCGGTCGGGATTGTGCACCACAGTGTCATTTTTGAGGTAGCTGATGCCGAGGATCTCATCGAGTGGTTTGCCGTTGGCAAACTCAACCACGGAGAAATCAAACTCGCGCCGGCAAACAAAATCAATTGCCGCACATTCGTTGAGCGCGCGGTCGGGTGAGGTGGTGACTGGCGGCCCGACAAAGGCGATCTTGATTTGGGGGTTGGCGCTCTTGATCGCTTCCGCCAGTTTCTGGTCGCCGGTCCATCCCGGGGTACTGGTGAACAGAACCAGAAATTCATAGCTCTTCGAAATCTCGATGGTCTCGGTCGCAGAAATATGATGCGGTGGCGCATCCAGCATGCGGGAGCCTTCCAGCATCCCGGCCGGGTAGGCAAGCCACACCGGGTACCAGTAAGACTCAATCTCGCGAGTGGCAGGCCAGCGAGAACTGGCTCCGCCGTCAAAATTCTCAAACGATGGGGGATTTAAGAGTAGCGTTCTTAGCGGCATAGGCTCAACCTTCAGTCTAACAGCACCGCAGGTGCTGGGGCGAAAAGAGGATCCTTCAGAGCACCCCCTGAACTTAGACGCCTGGGGCCCCCCGGAAGGTTCGCAAATTCAACGCTGGCAGAGGGTTAAGTCGCTTCCGCTTGAGCTAAGTCCTGTTTTCACAACCGGCGTCCCGATCTCGCAGCCTCAAAACATCTGAGATGCGGTTGTCACAGAGGAGTTCGACAAACCGTCGGAAAGGCGTTCCTCAGCGGCTAAACAGGTTGCTGAAAAACTCGGTTTTGTATCAGGGCACGACTTTAGTCGGGCCATAACTGCTTGAAGCTATTTTGGGCTTTAAAGCCCATCGTTTTGTTTCTTTTATGTACGGGCTGAAGCCGGTGCCCTTCAAAAAGGGAAGACACAGCCCAGGGGCTAAAGCCCTCATCAGACCCAACCATTGCGGCACGGCTGAAGCCGTGCCCTGATACAAAGCATGAGCGCGGTGACTTGGAATTGGTTCTCACGCACACTCTTTAGCCCCTGAGGGATGATTTTCTTGCAGTTTTCGAATTTTTCAGCAGCCTGTAAAGCCGCTCAGACTTGCAATCACTTAGGGACGGCCTGAGGGCCGTCCCCTTCAAGGAATTCGCTTTTTTCCGCAGCCGTGCCCTTCGTTCAGCGGAGGCCTCTTGCTGCTAGGGGTGGGGAGCCGGTGTCGCCTTGGCCCAGTCTTCGATTCTCCCCATGGAGCGCAGAAGCGAGAGCCGGGCTTGCGTCAACTGGAATTGGGTTTGGAGCATATCGACAAAATAGCTGCGCTCGCGAATGTGGGCGCCCTGTTCGTCCTTCGGTAGCGGCGCCGCTCCACCCGGAGTGCCGCTTCCCAGCCGAAGCTGGGTGGTGATGGCATCGAGTTGGTCCTGCGCCAATTCGTTTTGCAGTTCCGCCACCTGCTGCTGAGCCGCAAGCTCAGTTATGTTTTTCTGCAACCGCAGGATCTGCTCCCCGGTCTGATTGCGCAATTGATCCGCCTGGGCGCTGGCCTGCGCCGCCTCTGCACTTGAACCTTGCGCCTTGGCCTTACGCGACGCGTCAAACAGCGGCAGCGTAATCTGCACCCCGACATTAAAGTTGTTGTGCTGAAAGCGCAGGTAGTATTCGTTGTAGTTATTGAACTTGGCGTAACGGTTGTACTCCAGACCAAAGGCGAAGGTGGGACGATTGTTCTGGCGGTCATCACCGAAGGCGTTGTAAAGCTTCGATTTGGCGGAGGCATACGCGGCTTTCACGCCGCTATTGTCATCGTATCCAACTGGGTCGGTGACCTCGGGCGCACTCGGAACGGTTTGCGGTTCGGAGACAATGTCCCCCGGGTTAAGACCGGTCAAGTGCGCCAGCCGCAGCCGCACCAGGTCGGCCTGGTCCACAAGATGGAGCCGCCTGAGCGCGACCTGCGCCCCCGTCAACCGGGCCTGCGTCAATTCCACTTTGCTGTCCAGCCCGGCATCGACACGTTCGGTCTCGATCGCCACCAATTTCTGTACGAAACCGGTTTGTTGATCGAGCGCGGTCATTTGCCGGTTCAGGGTGACCAACTCGATGTAGTCGAGGGCCGTGTCCAGGATCACTTGCTGCCGCGTATCCTTCAACTGCAGCTGCGCCGCCAGCAGTGCTGCTCGAGCCGAGCGGATATAGTCCGGCTGGGAAAAAGAATAGGCCAGCGAATTTGCGGCGACGCTGTAGATCGAAGGCTGGCCCACCGGGAAACCGTACGAGTATCCCAGACTGGAGCCCACTGAAAAACTGGGCTTGTAGGCGTCCACGCTTTCCATCACCGCGGCCTCGGCGTGTTGCACATCGGCCGCGCTGATGCGCACCGGGGTGCTGTTACGCAGAGCGAGGTCTACGGCGGTGTAAAAGGAGATCTGGGCATGCGCGCCGGTTTGCCCAAGCAGGCTGACGATACCCAGCAACGCGAACTGGCAGGCGCATCTCACCGATATCCTCAATTGACAATGCGAATGGGAGCACCCTCGGAGATCGGTGCGCCATTGGTGGTGCCCAGGGCGACAACCGTACCATCCTTCAGGCCGCTGAGGATCTGCACCATGGTGAGGTTGATGGCGCCTACCTGGACCGCGGCGCGATGCAGTGTGTCGCCCGACACAACGTAGACATAGTCGCGGCCGCCCTCGATATGCAGAGCCTCACGGGGCACGGTGAGCGCATGGCGCACCTCCTGGGTGATGACGGTGACCACGACATTGGTATTGGGCAAAAGCACTCCATTGGAATCTTCAACGCTCACCAGCACTTCGCCAACGAAGCGGGTTCCATAGCTTTCGATGGTCGAAGGAAGGCGGGTGATGTGCCCATGGAACGTCATGTCCGGTTTGGCACTCCAGACGATGCTGACGGGGTCGTTTAATTGCAGATCGCCGATTTCCGGTTCGTCAAAATAGGCGCGGACCTGGAGCTTGGAGAGGTCAGCCGCCTGCAATATCTCTGCTCCCGGCGCGATATATCCATACTGCGTGACTGGAAGGGAATAAACCGTACACGCAAAGGGGGCGTGCACATTGGATTGCGCGATCACCCGGTTTGCAGCGTCGACCGCGGCTTGTGCTTCGGCAACAGTCGAATGGGCCCGGGTGAGATCAACGGGAGCGAAAGGCTTCGTTTTTTGTTCCTGCAGCGAATGCAAGGATGCCTGCGCGAGGTTTAAGCGCGTTTGCGCCTGGACTACCTCGCTGGGCGCGGCCGCTCCTTTGGCCGCCAGCTTTTGGACAATATCGAGATCCCGGGCCGCCTGGTCGCAATCGATCTGGGCTTTGGCAAGATTGCTGGAAAGAGCCAGCTGTTCCTGATGGTTTCCCCCGCTCTCCACGCTTTGATAGCCGGCCTCGGCAGCCCGCAACGCCGCCGTTGCCGCAGCCAAACGGGCCCGCGCATTGGTGTCATCCAGGGTCACCAGCAATTGTCCCGGGTGCACCCGCTCGCCCACGTGGACATATACAGCCTTGACGGTGGTCGCTTCTGGAGCGTGCGCCTCAAAGATGGTCAGCGGTTCGACCCGGCCACTGGTGCTGCTGGGTTTGATCAGATCCTGCACATGGGCTTCGGCCACCCGCACCGGCAACTTCTCGCGCGTAAGCCGGCGGACACCGAAAAAGATAAGTAGGAGAGCGATCGCGGCAGCAATCCATAATGCACCGCTGCTGATTCTTTTTCTTCTTTCTTCAACCATTCATCGCGACCGGAGCCCAGTATATAAGACCCGATGCCCGGCCACGATTTTGGGGCAGGGGGCTGTGACTCCTGCTATGACTTTTAGAGATGCTGTTTCTTCTACGCACCGTGCAGGTGCTGGACTGGGTGATCGCTCTATCGTGGACGATGCGGGCGCTGGAATGGCGCCGCATGCTGCCGTTTGTCCCCGATCTGACGCGAATCGAATACCCGTATCCAATACCGTTGCCGTCTTTGACGGTGATTGTTCCGGCGAGGAATGAAGCTGCGAATATCGCCGCAACCCTGCGTTCTTTGCTGGCTAGCGATCGCGTCGTGCTGCAGATCATAGCGGTAGACGATCGCTCTACCGACCAGACGGGCACCATCATGGAGGGTGTGGCTCAAAGCGAGGGGGACGCCGGGGGTAAGACGCTCCAGGTTCTGCACGTTGCCGAGCTTCCGTCAGGATGGTTAGGGAAAACCCACGCCATGGCGTTGGGGGCGCAGCAGGCAACGGGCGAATGGCTGCTGTTTACAGACGGGGATGTCCTCTTTCATCGCGACGCCCTGCAAAGAGCGCTGGCGTACGCCACGGATAGCAGAGCGGATCACATGGTTTTGCTGCCGACGATTCTGATGCAGAGCTGGGGAGAGCGCATGATGATTGCGTTTCTCCAGGTCTTGTCGATATGGGCCATCCGCCCCTGGCGCGTGCCGGATCCAGGCGCGCGGCGGGATTCGGTCGGTGTGGGCGCTTTTAACATGATCCGGCGTGAGGCCTACGATGCCATTGGTGGATGGGACGCGCTCCGCGTGGAGGTTCTGGAAGATCTTTCGTTGGGCCGCCGGGTCAAGCAAAGTGGCTACGCTCAGCGGGTGGCATTGGGTGTTGATATGGTGAAGGTGCGTTGGGCGCGTGGAGCGTTTGGCGTGGTCGACAACCTGACTAAAAATCTCTTTGCGCTGTTCCGTTTCCGGCCTGAACTGGTGATCGGCTTCGCCTGTGGCCTTTCGCTCTTTACCCTGTTTCCGCTCCTGGCCTGCCTGGCGGGGCCAGCCATGTGGTGGCCAACCGGTCTCATGCTGATAGCGCTTCTCCTGGCCTACCAGCAGGCGGGTACCTATCAACACTTTTCCGGTGTGCAAATGCTCTTATTTCCGGCGGCTACTGTCCTGTTGCTGTACGCGATGGTTCGTTCCACGTTGCTTGCGCTCTGGCGCGGCGGCATTTCGTGGCGGGGAACCTTCTATCCACTGGGCGACCTCCGCAAGGGGGCAGGGAAGTGAGGCAGGATCCGGTGCAGTCCGTGGCCGAGGGCTTCGTTCTTGCTGGGGGCCGCAGCACGCGTATGGGACAAGACAAAGCGCTGCTCCCATGGGCTGGCCGGCCCCTGCTCGAAGTCGCTCTGGACAAGCTTCGCACCCTGCCTCTCGCGACGGCGCCGCGTATAGCGGCTGCACGTTCTGATCTGTCGTCCCATGCGGGCGTCATTGCTGACCTTCATCCGGGGTGCGGGCCCTTGAGTGGCATCGAGGCAGCGCTGGCGGCGAGTAGCCGGCCGCTGAATGTTTTTCTGCCGGTGGACGTGCCCCTGTTGCCGGCGCAGTTCCTGTTCTGGATGCTGCAGCGAGCCGAAACGACGGGAGCCCTGGTGACGGTTCCCCGGATCAACGGCTGGCCCCAGGCCCTGTGTGCCGTGTACCACCGAGATCTGTTGGGCCACATCAGCGCATCGCTCGTGGCCGGCGATTACAAAGTCATGCCTGTGATCACGGCGGCCGCCGGCCCCCAATCCCAATCCCCCCAACCCCTCCCCCCAACCCAATCCCCCCCCCCAATCCCCCCAGTCCCCCCAATCCAAGTCCCCCCAATCCCAGTCCCCCCAATCCCAGTCCCCCCAATCCCAGTCCATCGATGTTTTTGATGTAGAGTTGGTGGCCTCGGCCAATCCGCAACTGCTTGCCTTTTCGCCGCTGCCTCTTTACCGCTGGTTCCATAACTGCAACACCCCTGCGGATATGGCAGGCATGGGAAATGCTTTAGTCTTGAGTCAATGACTATGCTTCCCGACTCTGGTGAACCGATGATGGGCATTCCCTCGGGAACTCCCATCGAGATCGTCGGCCAGTTCCCTGACGCGGAGAAGGACGAAGTACGGCGACAGGACCCGCCTTATATCGCTTTCGAGCACGTGTCTAAATCCTTTGGCGATGTTCACGTGCTGGACGATGTCAGCTTTTCTGTCCAGGCGGGCGAGACGCTTTGCATTCTCGGCCGTTCCGGGGTGGGGAAATCCGTGTCGCTGCAACAGATCATGGGCTTCCTGAAACCCGATTCGGGGAAGATCATGGTGGCTGGGCAGGACATCACGGGATTTACAGAAGACCAGATGGAGATAGTGCGCAAGAAGGTCACCATGGTCTTTCAGAGCGGCGCTCTCTTCGATTCGCTGTCGGTCGGCGAAAATGTTGCGTTTCCGTTAAGAGAGCGCGGCCAACTGCTCGAAGATCAGATTCAGCAGGTGGTGAACGGATTGCTGGACATGGTCGGCGTAGCGGGAATGGCGGATCTGCTTCCTTCGGATCTTTCCACCGGCATGAAGCGCTCGGTGGCCATTGCGCGCGCTCTTTCCGCGCAACCGGAAGCGATTCTTTATGACGAGCCGACCACGATGGTCGATCCGCTCATGGGCCGCCTGCTGGGCAATCTGATTCAGAAACTAAAACATCAACTTCGTCTCACCAGCATTGTGGTCACGCACGACATGCGCTTTGCGGAGCGACTGGCGGATCATGTGCTTTTCCTGCATGAAGCCAAAGCCTATTTCTTCGGCACCATGGACGAACTTAAAAGTACAAGCGACCCTTTCCTGCGGGAATTCCTCGACATGGATAAGCTGGTATTGCCCCAGGCCTAATCCTCATCGGCGGGTGCGATTGTTAACAGGCAGTAACTTTCTGGTTATAGAGTCCCCAAATAGTAACCAAACTTTAGTCGTTACTTATGCCCCATTTTGGGCACCCGATGGTATGCTCACTGGGAATGGAGCCGGGTTCAAAACCTCCCCCCTCGGTCGGTTCTTGCATTTTTAAGATGTGCCCTTGAATGACTGCCGGTCGGATGCTCGCGGGAGCATTTGAGGGTCTTGGTCTATCAGGAGTAACTCTCGAAGAACAAAGGTTTAGTTCCCATGCAACCGCGACTTTTTAACTTCCATATTGAAATCCTTCTGGGCGATTGTTGCATCTCACGTATTGCTTCGATTGCCGCGCCTGGCGCACCACGTGCCAAGTCTCGCAGGCCTACCCAATCCAGCCACCCGTGCAGTTAACACGTGGTGATGGCCCAGTACCTGACTAGTAACCGCGTAACTACGACAATTTAGATGAGTTCGGCTCTCGCGAGGGGCAAAGTGTAAATAGACTTCTGCACCCTCCTCGAGCGATTGGCGGGGAAATCGATGGCGACCTCTGGACTATTAAAACGCTTGGCGACAAACGGCCGTGAAGAACCGAGGCCGGGAAACATTGCGGTCCAGCGACCGAATACTCAGGGCAAAGGCACGCGCGTTGGTGTGTTGTGGATTTTGGGCGATGTACTAATCGTCCTGGCTGCCCTGATGATTGCGGTTCGCGGTTGGCTTGGAGAAGGGCTTTTCGGAGCGGCTTCGCCTTACCGCACCAATGTGATGTTCCACAGTCATCCCACGATCCTGCTTGGCTGCCTG
This sequence comes from uncultured Acidobacteriaceae bacterium, assembly GCA_963717225.1. Taxonomy (GTDB): domain Bacteria; phylum Acidobacteriota; class Terriglobia; order Terriglobales; family Acidobacteriaceae; genus PALSA-350. Next base: position 10,311 of record CAVQWB010000038.1, read on the forward strand.
GGTTGGTTCATCCTTTCTCTCATCCTTGTCAGCAAGCGCTACCACTTGTACGGCCCGATGCAGATGCGCAATACCCTCCACGAGCAGCGCCTCACCATCCAGGCGTGCCTTACCGCGGGGCTTCTGCTGTCAGGAGCGCTCTACCTGGTGCGTGGCGAGGTGATCTCTCGCGGCGTGGTGATCATCACCGTGGTGGCAACCACAGTGTTGCTCTGCGGCAGACGACTGATATGGCGGATGATGATGTACCGCCGTTTTGAGAGTGGGCTTGAGGTTCGCAACATCATCATTGTGGGCACGGGCAGGGTCGGCCAGGCGATGCGTCACCATCTCGATAGCATTCGACACCTGGGGTACAGCTTCAAGGGCTACGTGCATATACCGGGAGTCGACGCTGAGAATCCAGCCATGGCGGGCGACATTCTCGGTTCCCTGGATCAGTTGTTGCCGCTGGCGCGGCAGTTTTTCGCCGACGAAATTTTTCTTTCAGCGCCGTGCGATGCCCGCGTGGTCACGGACATTGTGACCCAGGCACGCGAAGCAGGGGTCGATATTCGGGTCGTCCCCGAGCTTTATGATGGCCTGGCGTGGAATAGTCCGATCGAATATATCGGTCAGTTTCCGACCATTCCCTTGCACCGCGGGGAAACCCCGGTGATCGGATTGTTCCTCAAGCGGATTCTCGATGTGCTGCTCTCATCGATTGCGCTCATCGTCCTTTCGCCGTTGATTGCGGCCATAGCCGCTGCCGTGCGATTCGATTCTTCAGGGCCCATTTTCTATTGCTCCGATCGCATCGGGAAAAAAGGCCGGGTGTTCCGCTGCATGAAATTTCGCACCATGGTTGCGGACGCAGAGCGTCGCCGGGCGGAGGTTCTGCACATGAACGAGCGCGACGGAGTGCTCTTCAAGGTCAGCAACGATCCCCGTGTCACCAGCGTCGGCCGCTTCCTGCGTAAATACTCGCTGGACGAACTACCTCAGTTTGTGAATGTGTTGCGCGGGGATATGAGCATGGTCGGACCTCGGCCGCCGATCGCCAGCGAAGTGAAGCGTTACGATCTGAGCCATCTGCGACGCCTCGACGTGCTGCCGGGCATGACCGGACTCTGGCAGGTACAGGCCCGCCAGGATCCTTCCTTTGACAGCTACATTTCGCTCGATACGGCGTACATTCAAAACTGGAGCATCTGGCTCGATCTCAAGATTCTCATCCGCACCCTCTCGGTGGTTGCCGGCGGCACTGGCTCGTAGGAGTGAGGTTCAGGGGGAATGAGGGTAACTGGCAGGCTGATGCTTGCGGGGTTGATTGTCTTCGTGGCGCTGCAGGTGTTTCGTCCTGGCATTCCTGCCAAGCCTCCTACGGCTGAACTGCATACTCCCCCAGCGGTCAAGCAGGTGCTCGAAAAAGATTGCTATAGCTGCCATTCGAATGAACGGCGGTTGTCATGGTTTGACCAGATCGTGCCCGCGTATTGGCTGGTGCGGCATGACATTCTTACCGCGCGCGGGCACCTCAATTTCTCCACCCTGGGCGCGAAGCCGGCCGCGGCGCAGAAGGCCACGCTTTATGAGGCTGTGAACATGGTTCAACTGGGCGCGATGCCCTTGCCACAGTTTCTTAAGCTGCATCCCGAGGCGAGGGTAACGCCCGAAGAGCTGGCAACCCTGAAGGGTTACCTGGCGCCGTGGACGCCCCCACTCCAGCCCTCCGCGAGCGCGCAGCCCAGCGGCGCAGAAACCAGGGCCCCAATTGCGCTGACAAAGGTGCAGCCGGAACCCAACGGGTTGGCGTTCGACCCCAGCTTTGAAAGCTGGATGCCGCTCAGCACCACAGACCGCGGCGACAACAACACCTTCCGCTTCATCCTGGGGAATAGCGTGGCGGTGAAGGCGGCGCAAACGGGCGACATCTCGCCCTGGCCAGACGGAGCACGCTTTGCCAAGATTGCATGGCAGCAGGAAGCGGGCCCTGACGGCCTGGTGCATCCGGGCAACTTTATCCAGGTTGAGCTGATGGTGAAAAACGCCGGGGACTACAAAGAGACCGAGGGTTGGAATTGGGGACGCTGGCGCGGCCTGGATTTGAAACCCTATGGCAATGACGCCCAGTTCGTGAACGAGTGCACCGGCTGCCACAGGCCGCTGCGGGGAAACGACTACGTCTACACCATTCCCATTACGACAGCAACGGTCCCGGGCGTGGAGGTGGTGAACAACGCAGCAGCAGCCGCTGTGGTGGCGGCGGATCTGCCACACCAGCCTTTGGGCTGGGGCGCCATTACTATGTATGTCGATCCCAAAACCCACACGACAGCGACGCTCTACGGCAACGATGCGGCCATGGAAGCGGTGGAGGCTCGCCGCCGTGCTCCAACCTATGCAAGTGGCGCGGTGCTGGCGCTGGTCACCTGGGCGCAGCGGGACGATCCGCATTGGTTTGGCGCGCGCATTCCTGATCGGCCGCTTGCGGTGGAGTTCGTTGAGACCGGTGGGCAACAGCCAGTCTATCGACGCTTTTCAGGTACGGGACTCACCGGAGACGAGGTCGCTCCAAACGTAGCCACGCAGCGGACGGAGTTTATTCTCGGCCTTACGCCGGCGTCGCTCCCTTAGGCCTCTTCAGATTGCGTGTGGGGCTGGACGTTCCTTTAGTCCAGGAGCCTCCGACTACGAGGACCCGTTCCTGGCTGCGCTCGCGGCCGGAATCGCAGCGCTTAACAACGTCTGAGTTATCTTTGACAAACACAGCGCTCTCCCACGCCTACTCCAATGCACTCTGTTTGCAGAAACTCATCGCGGAATGGGGATGACTGGTTTATAAGAAGAGAGAGAATTGGCATCCACAAAACAGGAGAACGAAATAATGAAGATGCAGTATTCGAGGGTGGGTATGCGAGTGCTCTTACTGGCCGGACTGATGGCTGGCCTTACTACAGGTAGTGCGCTTGCCCAAAACAAAGCGATCGACTTCAAGGCGGGCATGCCGTTCAGCGGTGGTTTTGTTGCTGGCAATACGCTCTACGTGGCCGGCCAGCAAGGACCTGATGAACACGGAAAGGTGACGGGTACCGACATCACCCTGCAAACCACAAACACCATCGCCGCTGTCAAGAAGGTTGTAGAAAGCGCCGGTTTCAAGATGTCGGACATCGTTTCTGTAACCGTTTATGTTACCAGCCTCGATGACGTGCCGAAGATGAACGAGGTTTACAAGGCGCTGATGCCGAATCCTAAGCCGGCGCGAGCCACGGTGCAGGTGGCGGGCTTAATCGGCGGTGCAAAGATCGAAATGTCGGCGATCGCGGTGAAGCAATAGCCCTGAGCGCTGTAGAGCGGTCACCACGAGTAAACTCCATTGCTGTCGAAAAAGCCGCCCGCGGGTCCGCTCTGCTCGAGCATGGCAAGCCGAAGGTCATCTGACCCGAGCATGTCAAGCCCCGGGGCAGGTTCGCGCCGGTTGCGGACTAAGCTGCGAGTCAAGTAACCGGGGAAAATCCCGCCACCAGCAATAAGCATGCAAGATCTATCGATGGAATAACTTATAGGTGATCTTGAAGGTAGTTATCGAAGTATTTAAAGGCGAAGAACCAGGGTGGTGCTTGCCGTTAGACTGCATCGCACCGGATATTACTAAAGTGGGCACCCGCATCCCGGTAGCAAACGTAGGTCAAACCCGCATCTGACCGTAGGACGAAAACTTTCTATAATCATAGAATGCGTATGTATCGGTTACTTTGGTGTCTTTCGCTGTTGTTGGCTGTTCGACTGGCGCACGCGGATAGCGGCCCGGCCTTCGATCTGGATGGGCCTCGCATTCAGGCGAAGGTCACGCGCGCGGGCAAGACTTTGCCCATCGGCACCGTGGCAACCCTGGCCCCGGGCGACCGCTTGTGGATACATCCCGACCTTCCTGAAAAGACGGGCGCGCGCTACGTGCTGGTAGTCGCATTTCTCCGTGGATCGGTTAACCCACCTCCGGAGAATTGGTTTACCAAGGCGGAGACCTGGAACAAGAAGATTCGCGAAGAGGGCCTATACGTAACCGTTCCTGAAGGGGCGGAACAGGTTCTGCTGTTTCTTGCCCCGGAGACTGGTGGGGACTTTCCCACGCTGCGCAATGCTGTGCGTGGCCGGCCCGGAGCGTTTGTACGCGCAGCACAGGACCTTCACCAGGCAAGCCTTGATCGAGCCCGGTTGGATACTTACCTGGCTGCGGTGAAGACGGTGGATACGGGCGATCCGAAGGTAGTAGAAGACCAGACAAAGCTTTTGGCGCGCAGCCTCAATATCAAGATCGATCAGCAGTGCTTCGACAAACCTACGGAACAACAAGCGCCCTGCCTGGTGCAGAATCCCGACAGCCTGGTGCTCGACAATGGGCGCAGCCAGAGCGTGGTGCAGCAGCTTACCGGGGGATCGGCCGGCGACATGCTGGCGCAAATGTCTTACACCCAGCAGGCAGGCAGCGGCTACTACAGCGTGTACGTCGGCACGGTGATAGACATGGCGAAGATACTCGATAGCTTTCACACCGCGGAATACCAGTATCTGCCCGCGCTCGCCATTCCGAAGGGCGATACGCTGGCGCTTAAGCTGAATAACCCACCGTCGTTTCACAAACCGCAGTCGGTGCTGGTGGTCGGCTTCCCCGCAGTGAAAGCAGCCGAGATGCCGGTGCTGCATGCTGTGGATACGAAGAGCACACTGTGTGCGCAAACCAAGCCCCTGTTGCTGCCGGCGGTAGGTGCGCCTTATGTCTTTGCTACCGGCTATGCGCACGATTTTGTTTTCCGGGTGCAAAACAAGGAGGGACAAAGCGTCGACATTCCGGCGACACCCGATGCTATGCGGGGTGGGTTTGTGGTGAGCGCCGCGGCTCTGGAAGCTCAGAAGCTGGCTCCGAGGACGACGGGAACCCTGCACGGGTATTGGGGTTTCGATCCGTTTGAAGGGCCGAGCTTTCATTTAGCCAGCGCTCATGCAGAACAGTGGACACTGGCTTCCGCCGACCAGCATGCGTTGATCGTAGGCCGTAAGGATACCGTGCATCTTGATGCGCCTGAAGTTTCATGCGTGGACGGGGTGACGGCGAAGGACGCCGAGGGCAAGACGCTGGACGCGACATGGAAGGCGGTTAAGCCAAATGAAATCCAGATCGACGTGCCGCTCGACGATGAGCAAGCAGGTACGGTCAACCTGCTGGTAAAGCAAGTGGGCTTAGAGAAGCCGGACCAAGTTCCGTTGCACACGTATTCCGAGGCGGGGCGGCTGGGTAGCTTGACGGTCTATGCGGGCGATCACTGGGGAGTGTTGAAGGGAACGCGTCTGGATGAGGTCGCTTCTATGTCGGTCAACAACGCCACCTTTTCGCCTGCTGCTCCGCTCACTCATAACGGCAGTGAAGACTCTTTGTTACTCAAAGGCCCGGATACGACATCCTTTCATCAGAACGACAAGATCGTTGCCAAGTTCACGCTGAAGGATGGGCGAGTTCTGGATTTGGACGCGACGGTGCAGTCATCGCGGCCCAGTGTGAAGCTCATGAATAAGAGCGTCCATTCCGATGGGCCGGCTTCGGTGGTGCAGTTGAGTAGCCAGGATGAACTTCCTGAGCATGCAACGCTTACGTTCTTTGTGCAGTCGCCGGAGTCGTTTCCCAGGGATCAGAAAATCGAAGTGGCCAGCGCCGACAATAGCTTCACAACCACTCTGCGGGTAGGGGAGGGCGGTATCGTTCTGCAGGATAGTAAGACGGCGCTGGTGACGCTCGATCCGGCAAAGGCTTTTGGAGGGTCAGCGTTTGGCCCGCTGCGGTTTCGTCCCGTCAACGTTGCAGGTGTGGCGGGGGACTGGCAGCCTCTAGCTACCCTGGTGCGCGTGCCGCAGTTGAAGGAACTCAAGTGCGTAGAGGGCGCGGCGCAGTGCACGCTGGTGGGACAGGATTTGTTTTTGTTGCAGCAAGTGGGTACGGATGCCCAGTTGGCGAATGCAGTTACTGTGCCGGAAGGGTTTGGGGATACTAGCCTGAATGTCCCACGACCGAATGGGACGCTCTATCTCAAGTTGCGGGACGATCCTTCGGTGGTCAATACGGCTGTTCTGCCGGTGACCGCGGAGCCGTCACAGTCTGCTGCTGTTGTGCCCCCGGCGGCTCCGGTGGCGGCTCGGCAGAGTGAGCCAAAGGCAACCCCGCCCACTCCTGCGCCGGCTCAGGAAGCACCGCCGGTTGCGACACCGGTCGCTCCGCCGGCCGCCCCGCCGAATTAGTTGTAGCTGCGGAAAACTCAATGCTGAAGCTACGGGAAGGGTAGGTATGGGCTTCAGAGGCTGCGTGAGAACCTCGTTTCTAAACTAAGTCCCGCAGGGGCGGCTGATCCAGACTTTACAGGCTGAGGACAAACTCTGGACGAAGGGCACGGCTTCAGCCGTGCCTGGAGTTGCGCATTCCGGAGAGGGTGGATACATCCAAATCGACGGAATGCGCGAGTTTTCTGGAGCACCGGTCTGATGCTTTGTATCAGGGCACGACTCTCGTCCGCTCAAGGTCAACAAAGACTTCGGCCCGTACATACATTGAAACAAAACGATGGCCTTTAGAGGTGTGTGAGAACCGAAAAGAAACAGCAGATCTCTCTACTGGATCTGCGCGAAGCCTCCGTCGACGAACAGCTCGGTCCCGGTTACGTAACTGCTGTTGTCCGACGCCAGGAACACAGCGGCTTTCCCGATTTCGTCCGGACTGGGTGCGGCCAGTGATATAGACGTAAGCCCCTTCCTGCACAAAGCGCTTGGCCGTGGCCAGGCCGATACCGATGTTACCCCCGGTGATCACGGCAATTTCTCCATCGAGCTTTCCCGTTCGTTCCCCCCAAAACAATTCAATCTACTCGGATGTAGATGCGATGAAATTGCCGCCGGACTCTCTTCCTAATTGGCTCCGCCAGATGTACAGTGGCACTGCTGGCGTCTATAGAAAAAGGGAGAGGCAAATGAAGTATTTAATGATTTTGGCGAGTTTGATGATGGCGTTGAATTCTGCGTGGGCACAAGACAGCCCACCAGAAACGGCAACAGGAAAGATCGGGAACGCAACGCTGGTTATCAAGTATTGCGCACCGTCGGTGAGAGGACGGCAGATCTTCGGCGAGGGCGGCCGGGTGATGAGCGATCCCACGGCGCCGATCTGGCGTGCGGGCGCCAATGACGCCACGGCGTTTCACACCGATGCCGGCGTCACTGTGGGCGGCCTGGTTGTACCTAAGGGCGACTACACCCTGTATGTGAATGTAAAGGATCCGGATGCATGGGAATTGGTGATCAACAAGGAGACGGGGCAGTGGGGGACGAAGTACGATGCTTCGAAGGACCTCGGCCGGGTGAAGATGGAGATGAGCAAACCCCCTGCTCCTATTGAAGTGCTGAAGTATACGATCAGCAGCACCGGCGGTAATAAGGGAACCATCCAACTCGCGTGGGAGAAGCACATCGCGTCGGTGGGCGTTACGGCAAAATAGGAGCTGGCTATGATCGCGACACAGAAGCTAAACCCCAAAGTGGACGCATACCTCGAAAGGGCGCAGCCGTTCGCGCAGCCGATCATGGAGCACCTGCGCGAACTGTTGCACAAGGCCTGCCCCGAGATCGAGGAAACCATCAAGTGGAGTCGTCCGTTTTTTGAATATCGCGGTGCGATCCTGTGCAATATGTCGGCGTTCAAAGAGCACTGCAGCTTCGGCTTCTGGGGTGAGGAGATCGGCGCTGTGCTCCGTGAGGCCGGGGTTATTAAGGAGGGTGGAATGGGAACACTGGGTCGCATTACCAGCGTTGCCGATCTGCCTTCCGACAAGAAAATGCTGGGCTGGATCCGCCAGGCCGCCGCTTTCGTGGACAGTGGCGAGTACACGAGCCCAATCGCGGCCAGGCACAAGGTGGTAAAGCCAAAAGCTTCTCTCGAGACCCCTGCAGAGTTTGCAGCAGCAATCAAACGAAACAAGAAGGCTGCGGCTGTTTTTGTCGCGTTCAGCCCCAGCTGCAAGCGGGAGTACGTGGAGTGGATCGCGGACGCAAAACGGCAGGAGACCCGGGACAAACGAATTGCTACCGCGGTGGAATGGATCGCCGAGGGCAAGCAGCGCAACTGGAAATATCAGAACTGCTAATTTCGTTCCTCGACCGGATCACCCGTGGGCAGGATGCCTTTGTTCTCGACCATGAGCACCACGGTGCGATGCGGCGCGCGGGTGCGATGGACCACTTGCTGGGGAACGACAAAGCCCTGGCCAGGATCGAGCGCGACGGTACGCCCTTCGAGATCGATGAGCAACTGGCCATCCACGACGTAGAAGAACTCGTCATCCGCATCGTGCTTATGCCAGTGATACTCACCTTCCAGCACACCAAGGCGGACGACGGAGTCGTTTACCTGGCAGAGCGTCTGGTTGTACCACTTAAATTCGCAAGCGTCGGCAAGAGCCTTGGCGTTGATGAGTTCCAGTGGTTTGTACAAAACATTCAGGCGAGTTTCGTAAGGATACTGCTTGGTTTCACTCATAGGCGCCTCATTTGCCGGTAGTCCATGCCGATAGTAAACCGTACACATCTACTTCTTGCTTTACGCCCATATAGGCATGGCTGTTTACGGATAATGCAATTGCAGTTAATTTTCTGCCGCTGTCTTTACATTTTGCAGTCCGGTCTCGAAGTGTTTTCCCATCATGCGGTTCATGTTCACAAAGATGCTCATAAGCTACATCAGTAAATAGGCTGGTCACTTCTCAAGAACCTGGCGGGGATTGAGCACCTGGCCGGTCGACGTATCCAGAATGTATGGCCTTGGGTCCGGATGGGAAAAATCAAACATCGCGTTGAGGGAACCGGCGAGGGCATCGAAGGATCCTCCGCCGACGCGCTCTCCGTTGAGCCAATTGTCTTCGATGAAGCGGAGGACGGAAGTCTGATCGGTCAGACTGTGATCGACGTAGTTGCGACGGGCGAATGGGGAGATCACCAGTAGCGGCAAACGCGGACCATAACCGCATCTGCCCTGGGCATGGTCCACAGCAGGGCCGGGAAGCGCAGTGGTTCCATCGCCGCATTGGCCAGTCCCGGTCAAGCCATCCGCCTTGCTGGTGGACTGGTTCACGATGGGCCCTATCTGGTGGTCATACCAACCGTCGGAGTCGTCATAGGCCACGATGACGGCGGTGTTTTTCCACTCCGGACGGCGCTCAAGGAAATTGATGACAGTCACCAACCAAGTCTGCTCATCGAGCGGATTTGAATAACCTGCGTGTGCGTCCTGATAAGCCGGAGCCTTGAGGAAACTCACCGCGGGGAAATTGCCCGCCTTCACCGCGGCGAAGAAATCGTCGGCGTCGTATTGGTGATTGGCGGCGTCTCCTTCTTTGCCGATGGTCTGCACCGACGAGGGCCGGGTGTGAAGCAGGTTTGCGGTCGGGGTATAGTACTGGAATGGCTCGTGGTGCGGGATGTAGTCCGCGGGAGATATCTGCGTAACTTTCGAGTAGGTACTGCGCAGGCAGCCCGCGGTTCCATTGGGATTTGTTTTGGTTAAATCGAAGCCCGCTTCAAACCAGCCCCAGCTCACGCCATGCTTGCTCAGCATCTGGCCGATGTTATTCCCGGTGTAGTGCAATTGACCCCATGAGGTGTTGGAGCATTTGTCACCGATGGGATCACCATCGTCCACCTCGGTATAGGTGCCGTTGCCGCCATCGACCAGGAAGCCGGCAGCATTGATCTGGTCGGTGACGCCGTTGGTTTGACCGGAGATCAGCTCGATCGCTCCCTGGGTCGATTGGCCAAAGGTCGAGGCGAAGGAGTTGTCGTTCAAAGCATAGCGCTGGGCGTAATTCCATAGTGCGGTCACGGTATTTCCGTCGAAGTAGCTCATCACCAACGCCTTGGTCTGATGTACATACTCCGGTGGGGCGCCCACCATGCTCGAGGGTGGGAATTTCTGAGTTGCGAGAGCAGGGAGCCCGGTGTATTGCGGAAACGAATCCATCAGGCCGGCGTGGAACGCATGTTGCTCGTCGGTGTAATCGTGGCTCTGGTCCGCGGTTGCGGCTTGCGCCGGGCCGAGCCGGAAGGGGTTCACGGCGTAGTCCTTATTTACTTTCACGTTCAGGAAATTCGGGTTGCGCTCGAGCAACATGGACGTCAGGCCATTCACCCCTGGTGTTCCCGGGCGGGCTTTGAACGCGGGTTCGTGGGGTGGGTTGAGCGCGTTGGGATAAGTGCCGAAGTAGTGGTCGAAGGAGATGTTCTCGTCGAAGATCACCACTAGGTGTTTGACCGGCGTTGCGGTCGATTTACTGGCGCCGGAGGCGGTTTGGGCGATTGCGTGCCCCAACAGAAGACCCGGTAGAAAAAATGCAGGCAGGCAAGCCGCCCGAGACTTTGTCATGCACACTCCTTTTTCTCTGGTGTCCACATTAGCATGCGCGTGGGGCGAAGAAGGAGGATCAAGATTTGTGGGCCTAAAGAGGGGGTGTGAGAACTGAAAATAACCAGCAGCCACTAGTGGACCTTCCCCGCGGAGTTTTCCAGCACCACCTTCGAAACTACTGCCGTGTCCGATGTCTCCGGCTGATGCGAGCAAAAGCCGATGCCTACGTAGAAAGGTCCATCGATATGTAAAGTGATGGGTGGACCGAATTGGTGCATCGGTTCGCCTTCCAGGCTCACGAACAGAGCGAAGAAGTCACCCTGCTTTTCAATGCCGATGCGTTCGGCGAAGACAGGCACCAGGCTATCAGGGCTGGCGCCGCCGGGACGTCCGCGGCCGCCCACGCGGTACTCCATGTCTTTTACGCGGACGCCCTTCTCCGCGCGCTGCGCCAGCTGGATCATGCCCGCACCGTGCAGCGCTACGATGACTTCCTTAGCATCGTCATCAAGGCTCTGGCGAATGACAAGCACTGCCTTGCGATCGCCGTAGCCTTTCGGATCGGGGAATGATATGTCAGCGGCGAGCGATACATCGCCAGACATGATCTTCCATAGATAGCGGAACTCGTCGCGTGTGTACCACACGTTATAGCCGGCGGAGTTGATGGTGTAGCGCCCGTTGTCATACGTGGCGCTTCCTGGCACCAATGCGCTGCCGATGTCGGATTGGCCTGCGAAGATGCCGATGGGCGTGTCGAAATTTCTGCTGGGACGGTGAAAATCCGGCGGCGGTGCCACTTGCGGGTGACCAGGAGAGCCAGGCTGCGCCCAAGCTGGTGCGGCAGGCGCTTGCGCGCAGAGCAGATGCGGTGCGGCCCACAGTACAACGACGAGTGGTGAGAGGAGGCAAGTGCGCATGGCGATTATTGGCTGCAGGCAAAGTTAGCAGCATCGTTCGTATCTCCGGCGCCCTTATACTTCGCCATCGCGGGGTAGGGGCACAGGGGCCGGATCATGGTGGCCTTTTTGTTGGAATCATATTTCGTCGCGATCACCTTCGTTGGGGGAACTTCTTTTTCCCTCCAATCGACGAGCGCATCGAAGACCCCGTATTTAGGTCCGCCGGTGGTGGCAATTCCGAGTTGCCCAAATGCGGAGGGGCCGGGTCCGCCGACACAATGCTCCATGCCGGGCACCATGTAGAGCCGCACAAACGACTCGGCCTGCGTGGTGCCCATCGCTTTCTGTATGTTCCCGTAATAGGCAATGCTGTTCCAGGGTGAGATCGCAGGATCGTCCCAACCGTGATAGATAATCAGTTTGCTGCCGCGGGCGTGAAAGCGGCTCAGGTCCGCGCTGGTTGCATCGAGCTCAGCCGCAGTTTTCGTTCTTGCTGCGCGCCAGGACGCATCCACGTCCGCGGTCAGGACATTCCAATCTGGATTGCCCGTCACCATGTAGCGGAAGTAGCTTTTTACGTATTGCGAACCGGAGCCTGATCCGGGGCTGTTACCCATGACCCAGTCTTTCCAGCCTTCCTCATCGCCCATGACATAGCCAGGAAAAACAGACTTGCCCTGATCGTCTACGCCGCCTGCGTAGAGTCTTTTCAGTGATTGTATTTGAGGCTGGGTGAGGCAGTCGGGGGAGTCTGCCCCTTTGCACAACAGCACTTCGGGGTTGAAGTGACACTTCGCCGGATCGCTTAGGAACCCATCCTTAACTCCATCCGAGGCGTCGCAAGCGGCCAAGGCAGCGCGCTCGATTGCCGGCAGTTTGGCGCTCGGGATGTATTCCTGCGGGGTGCCAATCGTACCCTGGGCAACGCTTATCCCTGAGGAGAGCATGCGGGTCCAGGCATTCGCCGGCGCACCGGCGAGGATTCCGTCGTAGTCTTCGGGGAAACGTTGCGCTTCCATCAGCGCCTCACGCCCTCCGTCTGAGCATGAATCGAAATATGACTTCTGGACTGGGTTGCCGTAGTACGCCTTGATGATGTCCTTGGCCCGCTCCGCGGTCAGGTGAACGGCGCGCCAGCCAAAATCTTTGATCTTCTCCGGGTGGTTCAAGGACCAGCTGGCGTCTTCGGCGCCCCCCTTGTGGCCCGCATCGGAGCCGGCAGTCGCGAACCCACGACGCAGATTGCCGGCGAGGCTCTGGTACCCGATGGAACCCGCAAATCCGCCATTGCCTACACCGAGAAACCGTTGGTTCCAATCCTTTTCCGGCAGCCAGACCTCAAAACGGATATCAGAATCCGCGCTCGGGCGGAGCACCCCGGTCACGCGGCAAAATACCGGCAATTCCCGTAGTGGCTTCTCAATGCCGGGCCCGCTCACTTCGCCGGAAGTGACTCGCTCGGCGGTGGCAATGGTCGTGTCTGGAAGCTTGAGTTGCTGGATTGCGTCGCAGTCGGAGGCATAGAGCAAAGACGCGGAAAAACCAAGCAGCCCCAGGAGACAGGCGCAAATCATCTGTGTTCGCTTCATTCGAGTGATTGTAGCTTGGATGATGGGGATATATTGGTCACCATGAAAAGGGTGACGAAACTTCTGTTCCTGGTCCTGCTGCTTGCCGGCACTGGATTCTCACAGATGAGCCAGCCGCTGGTCGGTGAAAACACCACTAAGATTTCCGATCATGTCTGGGCGATCATGGGCTTTCCTAACATCGCTATCGTGGCCGGTAGCCGGGCCACGCTGGTGGTTGACACTGGAATGGGTCCGAAGAATGGAGCTACCATCGCGCGCGTGGCGGCTAAACTCGCGCCCAACAATAGCAGGCTATTCCTTACCACGACGCACTTTCATCCTGAACACGCAGCCGGTGAGCCTGGTTTTCCCGCCGGCACTATCCTGATCCGTGACGCTGTGCAGCAGCAGGAAATGGAGAAGCACGGGCAGGAAATGATCGATATGTTCAGCGCGCGTTCGGCACAGAATAAAGAGCTATTGGCAGGCGTGAAGTTACGTCCACCCGATGTGACTTTCACCCAGGAAGCGACCATCGACCTGGGCGGCGGGGTTACGGCGCGCTTGCTGTGGTTCGGCGGAGCCCACACCAAGGGTGACGAGTTAACCTTTGTCGAACCTGACCGTACGCTGATCTCAGGCGACGTGGTGCAGAACAAGACCATGCCGAATATCTTTGGCGACGGCGGCACACCGGCGACCTGGCTCGCGGTGCTGGATAAGGTGGAGGAGCTGAATGCCGCACATGTGCTGCCCGATCACAGCGCTCCAGGGGACGGTTCGCTGGTGGGGGCAGAACGAGATTTGATTTCAGGCATACGCATCCGTGCCCTGGCGCTCAAGCAACAGGGAATATCTGCCGGCGAGGCGGGTAAGACGATCAGCAGTGAACTCAAGACGCAACATCCCGACTGGCCCAATACCAACGCGGCTGGGTTCGTAAAAAGCGTCTATGCCGAACCTTAAATCAAAAAGGAAATGGGTCAACTTCGATGCGGCCAGTCTAAGGTAAAGCGAAAGCGACAACTACGTCTCCAAGAGGGTCCTCTGGTATCTTCTGATTCCCGCCCGCAGCAATGACAAGGTACTGTTTGCCATTGACCTCATAAGTCATTGGGGTAGCATTTCCGGTGGCTGGTAATTCCGCACTCCAAAGCTCTTCCCCAGTATCGATATTGAAGGCCCGGATGCGCGAGTCAGTCGTGCCTGCGATGAAAACGAGGCGGCCCCCCGTGGTGATGGGGCCTCCCAGACTAATGGACCCCGGCGGTACAGATCCATGTATGCCACCGAAATTCTGCATTGAACCAAGAGGAACTTGCCAGCGTATCGTGCCCTTCGCCATGTCAACAGCAGTCAGCGTGCCCCATGGGGGCGTTCCACACGGCAAATCCGAGGGAGACTGCAGGAAGCGGCGAAGCATTCCGTATGGGGTGCCACGCTGCGAACCATAATCTCCGTCTTCGTGATCTGAACTAACCTTGTCGCGCGGAATCAACCTCACGCGCGCAATCAGATTGTTCGTATTCACGATGAGCAGGTTGTGTTGTGGGTCGTAGGCGTAGCCGCTCCAGTTCATGCCGCCGTTGTAGCCCGGAACAGCGAGTGTGCCCTGCACGCTTGGAGGGGTAAATATGCCCTCATTGCGAAGTTTTCGCATGGCTTCGCGGCAGGCCTCTCGATCCGCCGACGTTGGTCCCCATGCGTCATCCACTGACACCTGTTGTGGAGCAAGCGGAGGAGGAGCAAGAGGAATGGGCTGAGTCGGCGAGGCCTTCTCGCCGGGCACATCGCTTTGAGGTACGGCTTGCTCCTCGACGGGAAAAACAGGTTTCCCAGTATCACGATTAAGCACATACAAAAAACCAGTCTTGTTTCCCTGAATGACAACCGGAATCTTCTTGCCGTCATGAGGCACCGTGGCCAGCAACGGCGGCGATGCAGTGTCGTAATCCCAGAGATCGTGGTGAACCAACTGGAAGCCCCATGCGATCGTTCCGGACTTCGCGTGAAGAGCTACAACCGAGTTCGCCCATTTGTCATCTCCTGGGCGTAGACCACCGTAATAATCCGGGCTGGCGCTCCCTGTCGGCACGAACACGAGATCGCGTACCGGATCAACGGCCATGATTGACCATGCATTCGCTGCTCCCGCGAGCCACGGCGAGGTCGAATCACCGGTATTCCGTGGAATGGGGTCCCAGCTCCAGCGTAAGGTTCCCGTTCGGGCATCGAAGGCGCGCACTACTCCGGAAGGCATGTCTGCCCGGTTGTTGTCATCAATCGCCGATCCCACAATCACCATATCGTCAATCGTGACTGGCGGCGAGGTCATGTGATACCAGCCCTGCATATGTTCGCCAAGGCCCGCACGTTGATAGCCAGGAACCTTGCGCAAATCTACTTGTCCCGACGAACCAAAATCGGAACACGGAACTCCGGTCAGAGCGTCGAGTGCGATCAATCGGGCATCCAGCGTCGATTCAAAGATACGACGCTTGCACACTTTATTTGCGGCAGGCAATGGATCGAGCCAAGTAGTCGCGCCCCGATTAATCAGGCCATCCCCATAGTCGAGGCTCTGGTCGATCTTCGGATCATAGGCCCAGAGCCGTTTTCCCACGACGGGATCAAGAGCTATCACGCGATTGAACGGCGTCGTGAGATAGAGCTTCCCGTCGACGAGAATCGGAGTGGTCTCAAAGCTGCTTCGTTTTCTCCCGTCACGTCCATCGGATATGTCGCCAGTATGGTAGACCCACGCTACCTTCAGCCTTGACACATTCTCCTGGTTGATTTGAGAAAGAGAAGAGTGGCGCATCCCACCTGGATCGTTACCATAGTTTGGCCAGTCTGATTCCGATCTTCCCAGGCCGCGTGCACAGAGTGGAGGGCCGATCAAAGTCAAAATGAGTACGGTGTGGCGAGCCAAGTGCAGCCGTCTATGAAGTGTCATACAGAAAGTACTAAGGCGAAGACCCGGGATGAGCAATGAAATCGGGACGACCGGGCCGAAAGCAGGGACAACACGGATGGTGAAGACTCGAGGCTCTGGCTTTGAAGTTTGAAGTCAGCATTTACCCGCACGATTGCGATAACGTGTATTCAGTCATGGTTTCGAGAGACCAACCCGTCGTCAATGGAAATCGCTGGGTAAAGCCCAAGGCTTCCTGGCTGCTCACAATCCTCGGATTCACGGCCTTCGGCTTCCTCAATTTTGAGTATCGCTACCTGGATAATCTGGCCCGAGGGATGCGCCACACCTTTGCCATCCGGCTCTTTGAGGAGATGACCGGGGCCTACGTCGGTCTTTTCCTCTTCCCATTTGTACTTTGGGCGATACGCCGGGTTCGCATCCGCCACTCCAACTGGTGGTTCACGGTGCCGTTGAACCTTCTCATCATGGGCGCCTTTTCCGCGGCGGATACAACCGGCATGAGCGTCGTGCGGGGATTCCTGGCTCCGCTGTTTGGTCTGGGGCAATACGACTACGGAATCATGCTATATCGCTACCCGATGGAGTTTGCGCAACATGTTCTTCTGTTCTGGTTCGCCTTGGGAGCAGTTTACGCCTTCGACTCCTATCGTGAGGCGCGGGATCGCCAACTGGCGTCCGCTGACCTCGAAGCACGTTTGGCGGAAGCACAACTGAAAAACTTACAACTCCAGTTACAACCGCATTTCCTGTTCAACGCCCTGAATACCATCTCTTCTGTGATGTATGAAGATGTTCGCCGCGCCGACAGTATGCTGGCCCAGCTAAGCGATTTGCTCCGGCGCACACTGCGAACAGGACATTCGCAGGAGGTTCCCCTGGAGGATGAACTTGGATTGGTGCGAGGTTACATCGCAATCATGGAAGAACGATTTGGAGGCGATTTACGGGTTGAATTCACGGTGGATCCTCATGTCATGCAGGCTCTGGTTCCGCAATTGATTCTGCAGCCTCTGGTCGAAAATTCAATGCGCCATGCTCGCAATCCCCAGACCTCACGGCTCTTCCTATATATCTCCGCGATGCAGGAAGAGGGCGACCTTTTGCTCCGCGTACAGGATGATGGACCAGGACTACCTGTCCATGAGAAAGACTTGCTCGTGAAAGGGATAGGACTCTCGAACACAGAACAGCGGTTGCGGAGTCTCTACGGCGCACATCAACAAATGCTTCTTGAAAATGCGAACGGCCTTCGTGTAACGATCCGCCTGCCGCTGCATACTGAGGCGGTGCCAACATGAGTTCCATTCCCGCGGCACGCGTGTTTGTAACCGACGACGAGGCCCCCGCCCGTAGAAAGTTATTGCGTTTCCTTACAGAGGAGCCAGGCGTTCTCGTCGTAGGAGAGGCAGGTAATGGCCCGGACACAATTGCGGGTGTCACGGAAACTCAGCCTGATTTACTGTTTCTGGACATTCAGATGCCGGGAATGGATGGTTTTGGGGTGGTCGATGCGCTGGAAGATATCTTCCTTCCGAGGATCATCTTCGTAACCGCGCACGATGAATACGCCATGCGGGCTCTTCAAATTCATGCCTTCGATTATCTCTTGAAACCGTTTGATCAGGCGCGCTTCTCCAAAGCTATGGCCGATGCCAGACAGCAGCACAAGAAAGAGCAGGTCGCTGAATTCCGCATTGGCCTGCGACGTTTACTCAAAGACGTTGGACCGCAACGCCAGCCGCGATTGTTGGTGGAAGAGAACGGCCGTGGGACATTACTGACTCTAAATCAAATTGACTGGGCCGAAGCGGATCGCAACTATGTCAAACTGCACATCGACGGCCGCACCTATACAGTGCGAGGAACAATCGAGAGCATTGAAGAGAAAGTGGACTCAGGACAGTTCCTGCGGCTCAACCGCTCTTCGTTGGTTCGCATTGATTTCATACACGAATTGCAGAAATGGACTCATGGCGAATACCAGGTGATATTGCGGTCAGGCCAAAGGGTGATGTGGACTCGTCGCTACGTTGATCGACACCCCGAACTTCTTTGTAAGCTATAGAACGAGTATGTCCTGCGGCTTGTTTCGCGCACATATGTAGAGTTCGGTGATAGACGGAAGTGGACTCTGCATAACACCTTGCATCGTGTTTCCATGCAAATATCTCGCCGGGTGGCTAGAAGCTATTTAATATTTCGGCTCTGAAGCAGCTTACCGTAAAAAGTGCCAGTTCCCGAACTGACACTTTTAGATTCCACGACCTTCGCAAAGTGCAGTTCCGTCTGCCCACGAAACTTAGATAAAGTGCTTTTTAGGTGAGCCCCTCGTCATCCTCCAATCCCTAAGTCATGCGGTAAACTTTCCGTCCGTCCCCGGGCTTACCCGATAGAACAAGTATGTCCTGCGGCTTGCTTCGCGCGCACAAATGTAGAGTTTCGGTGATAGACGGAAGTGGACTTTGCAAAACACTTTCTTGCATCGTGTTTCCATGCAAATATCTCGCCGGGTGGCTAGCAGCTATTTAATATTTCGGCTCTGAAGCAGCTAACCGTAAAAAGTGCCCACTTCCGGAACTGACACTTTTAGATTCCACGACCTTCGCAAAAGTGCAGTTCCGTCTGCCCACGAAACTTAGATAAAGTACTTTTTAGGTGAGCCCCTCGTCATCCTCCAATCCCTAAGTCATGCGGTAAACTTTCCGTCCGTCCCCGAGTTTACCCAACTCTGTTTCCGTCTCGCCTTCAGCGAGATACCTGCGCCAGCTAGTATTCGTCCAATGAGCATGCCACAGCGCCAGGCTTAGGAATGTATCCCCTTGGGCGGCTCCACAATGAGCAGCTGCACTCGACCGTGCCCAGGACGTTGCCTCGGTTACCAGTTTCGCCCGCACCGGATTCAGTTCCGTGTAACGCAACGCTTCCCACAGGTGCGGCCGATCCAGCGGACACGAATAGTATCGACCTTGCCAGGCATGACCACTCGAGTTGTGGACTACGTTCCAATAAGACGCATAACGGCCGTGCGTATGCTTCATGGAGACTGCCAGCCCTTCCGCATCACTGGGAATCACAATTAAATGAACGTGACTGGACATTAGACAGTAGCCGACCAGCAACACCTCGTGCAACTTAAGGTTCTCTTGCAATAGCTCCAAATAAATCCGGCGGTCTGCATCGCTATCAAGAAGGAAACGACGGCCATTGCCGCGTTGGGTGACGTGGTGGGCTACTCCAACGGCTATGACTCGGGCCAGTCGTCCCACAACCCAACTCTAGCAAGAAAATGTTAGATAAAGTACTTTTTAGGTGAGCCCCTCGTCATCCTCCAATCCCTAAGTCATGCGGTAAACTTTCCGTCCGTCCCCGGGCTTACCCATGCGGTAAACTTTCCGTCCGTCCCCGGGCTTACCCGGGCTTACCCCCCGGGCTTTCCCCCGAGCATTGTTGCCCCAGTTGTAGGCAAGACCGGGGTTGTCAGGGATCGGAGCCGCGCCTGCGTTCGTGACACCCGATGAGTCGCCACTGTAAGAGTTGTAGCCGATGTCGATGCTGTTGCCGCCGTTCACACTGATGCCAGTAACTGTGCCCGGAACGTAGGTCTTCGTCTGCCCGTCTCCGACGTTGATGTTGTCGCAGTTGCCGGAGGTAGTCGAGACGTTTTCGGTTGTGTCGCTCGTCCTCGATTGAACCACGCA
The DNA here is from genome assembly GCA_963717225.1 of uncultured Acidobacteriaceae bacterium. GTDB lineage: Bacteria > Acidobacteriota > Terriglobia > Terriglobales > Acidobacteriaceae > PALSA-350. The sequence continues at coordinate 29,834 of CAVQWB010000038.1, forward strand.
ATCATGACCATCAGGATCGTTGTTGGTCAGCGGGTTGTTCCGCACGTAACTATAGAGATTGAGACTTTGGGGATTCTCGAACTCGGCCTAAGGAACCGTATCAGGATCGCTCGACCAGTCAGGGCTCATAAATCGGCCCATCTCATCTTCTTGAGTGAGTCGTAAGCGCAGAGCCCTCGTCATACTTGCATTCGCTTCAGTGAATCATTGTTTTCGGAACCCGCGAACCCAGTCCGGGTCAACATCAATATGCACTCCCCGGAACCCCCATGACTCGACTGACAGGTAGGCACCAGACAACCGTCCCCCAGGGCCGTAATGCGTGAGGTCCCAGTACGGCTCAAGGGAGAGATGGGCTGGCCAGCTTCCGTCCAGTTTCCACCTTCCCGTTATCTCTTGAAATTCTCCCGTTTTAGTTCTCATCGTTTGTTTGAAGCTATGATCCGCATTCAGGGTCAACGATGCGGGTCCCCACGGAAATTCGGCGCGATACTGCCCAACCATCTGGGAGTTGGTTGGGCTTCTGAGTGGCGTTAAGAACCATACGCAGAAGCAGACCGATATGATCGAAGCCGCGATCCATTTTGCTACTGACATAAGCCCTGCTCTGACCACTTGAAGGTTTGCTGCACGTTATGTCTCGGACCGTTCGGACCGTTCGGGTTGTCTGTACTATGGCCACCAGTCGCGGCGGATTGGCCATTGAACGATGAGTTCGACATCGAATTGTTGACTGTGAACTGGGCATCGCCGCCTGATCCTGTTATCGTGCCCGAAAAACCTCCCACTTGCAGCTCAAGCCAATCGGGTTGACCGAGAACCACATTGCCCCACGAATCAACTGCCGCCCCCATATGGCTTGCGTTGAAGCCATACGAGGCAGGGCATCCAGCCTTTATGTAGGCAGCTGTTGCTTGATTGACTGCCCAGTTATGGGACATGTCGATACTCTCCACAGTCCACGGACCGTAATTCAATTGCTGTGGGAGAATCCCCGTGTTCCAGGCCTGGTACATCGCCTGAAAATCAGTAAATGTCCACGGAGTGTTGCCGTTGACCGAGGCCGGGGAGATTCAGGACGAAATAACCCCAAATGTATGTGACGGTCTAGCCGGATCCAGGTTAAAGCCATTTAACAATTCCCTGAGCAAGAAATTCATCAATTGATCTGAGTCCTGAAACGCCCAGACCATGGACAGAACTTTAAGAGAATCTTACTGGATCCGCCATCAAGTACACGTATGCCGAACTCCCTGAACTTTGCTACGTAGATGATAGGAATATCAGGGTCTTCCACCGCGTGTTTCATCTCTGCACAGCACCACTTAAGCAAAGTCACAGATCTATCGTCCTTCCTGGAACTGGCGGCTTTATCATTTCTCCAGTCTCGGGATCAGCAGATCCCCATTCATTTGACGAAGCGCGTGGTTTGGACCTCGTAGGTGCATCCTTTGGCTTCATTTGCTGCGCGGAGTCTATCAGCTTCTTCCTCGGCTAGAGCTCTTGTCGAAAATGTCTTCACTACAGAAATGCTGTTTTGCGGATGATTGGGACTGATCGGAAGGTCATACCTTACGACTGCAAACATGTGCAGATACTTCGAGTGTGGCTTGTCAATTGACATGTCCGGCAAAAATGCTCCTACTAACGCGCTGTTAGAGATCCGATCCACTCACCATTGGCGGCGTTATATACGTCGCCCGTCCGTCCTATTGCGACATCATCAGCCGCCCCGAGGCCCGCAGCGGCCTTAATGTTATGCAGTCTCTCACTGGCAACTTCGGGGCTTATCCCATGATACTTTTCCAGATGTTTGAAGGCTTCTTTCGCGGCGTCCTTGCCCGTATACGGCCTGCCTGGAATTGTGCTTGCTCCATTCCCACTCCCAACTCCGCCACCTGTTTTGCAAGCGCTCAGGCCCATTGCAAGGCCGGATACTCCGCCGATCGTCGCACCTCCTAAGATAGCGGTAGGCTCGATCACTGCCTCTCCGGGGCCTGTGACGGTTCCAGCCAGGCCGTAAAGCGCGCCTCCCGCTGCGCCGCTTGCAATTTCCCCGTTGACAGCCGCGCTCATGCACGCCTGATCGCGCGGAGCTGTCAAATAATCCGACACCTGCTGCGCTGTGTTCTTGACCTGATCTACAGGTAACCCGGGGGACGGACGGCAAGTTTACTAGACATTGGGGCGCCGGCTAACATCATGGGCCGAAATAAAGGTCTGCCCCGCAAGAGCGCCCCCGCAGGGACGGCCTGCTCCTGGATTGATTGCAGCTACTCCTTCTCCAGATCACGTCTCGCTCGCCATGCACCCCACCACAGTCCGTTACAGTAGAGGAACACAAGAAGCAGAACCATCGGGAGGAAGAGCAGGTACTTGCCGAATGATTCCCAGTGCGAGTGAAGCCAGTGCCCCTCCAAAAACGGATAGACCAACCCGCAGCTCAGAATCAACGCTCCGGTAGAGTACAGAGCGCGCCTCTGCCAGAGGTGGACGCGCGCCTGTGCATTTTGTTTGACTGCGACAAGTTCATCGTCGCTGAGAGGACTTTCAGTCGTGCCGTAGATCATCTATCTCCTCTCATTGGCAGCCGGAGAATCCGGTACTATTCCCTTGGCTGTCTGTGGCACTAGTTGTTGCGCAAGGCGGCGGGGCGGCGGTTGGTTGAAAAACCAGTTGAACAGCGAAAACCCTCCGTTGGTTGTGTGCGTAGCTGCCGACCCGGCCACCGTTGCGCGTGTAATCTGATTGGGGTAACCCGGGGTTTAGGCCCTGCGCAGGAAAGCAGGGTGTACCGCGGCGGGATGCTTGGATTGCCTTATTTGTGACAGGGACAACGGACAGCGCTAAAACTGTCCTTCGCTCGCGCTTGGGCCGAAACTACCGGCAACTGCCGGCCAGCGAGCGGTGACGCGAGAGTCCGCCGGCTGCCGAAATCATCTCCTAACAGTATATAGCGCTCGGGAATCGGATTTGGCCCGCCGAGACTCTTTTCTTGAGTCGCCGGTTATCGTTCTGGAGGTTACTCTTGGTCAAAAAAGGTCTGCCTGGGCGGGCGGTTCTTGGGATTCACGGAAGTTGCTCAACCCTACCCCGATAAGACGAAAGCGTTGCTGCGGGCTCATGTTCACTCGCTCTCGCAAAGCCAGCGCGATGGTCGTCAGCTCTTCACAGGTAGCGGGGGGCGTGACCGGCGTATGGCTACGGGTAAGGATGTTGAAGTTGCTGGTCTTGAGTTTGAGCACAACAGTACGCGGGATTCGCGTCTCCTTGCGCGAAGCCGCCCAGACCTTTTCCGCCAGGCGGAGGATGATGGGCTCGGTTTCGGATAAGGGCACGTCGGTTTCAAAGGTGTCTTCCGCGGAAATAGACTTTGTCGGCCGGTCGGCAACAACTGGGCTGTGGTCGATACCGCGGGCGAGTTCGTAAAGGCGTTCGCCATAGCGTCCAAAGTGGTCTTCAAGAATGTTTAGCTCGAGGTTGCGGATGTCGCCTACGGTTTTGATACCTAGTGCGGCGAGTCTCTTTTCCGTCACCTTGCCCACTCCGGGAATGCGCCCAATCGGCAATGGCGGCAGAAATGTGTCCAGGTCTTCGGGTTGAATCACGAAGAGGCCATCCGGCTTTCGCCAGTCGGACGCGATCTTGGCCAGGAACTTGTTGGGGGCAACGCCGGCGGATGCTGTCAGGTGTAGTTCTTCGCGGATTTGCTCGCGAATGCTTCGCGCGACGCGCGTCGCGGTCGCTAAGCCGGTTTTGTTTTCGGTTACATCGAGGTATGCCTCGTCGAGCGAGAGCGGTTCGATCAAGTCGGTGTGACGTCTGAAAATTTCCCGCGTGCTTTGGGAGACAGCGCGGTAGCGAGTGAAGTCAGGAGGGACAAAGATCGCTTCGGGGCACAAACGCTCGGCGTGGACTGCCGCCATGGCCGAGCGCACACCAAAACGCCGTGCCTCATAAGACGCGGCGCAGACGACCGAGCGGTTCCCCTTCCAGGCAACAACGACTGGCTTATCACGCAGGCGAGGATCATCCCGCTGTTCGACAGAAGCATAAAACGCGTCCATATCGATATGGACGATCTTGCGGACTGCCATTGCACCCATATTACTTGTAGGAGCGAGCCGCAATGAAACCTGGTATTCACACTTCCCAGGATAGGCGGGCCGTAGAATCTGAACGCGATTGAGGGAGATCTCTATGGCTACTACTGTTTTGGCGTCCGTCGGCGACCATGGTGCTCTGAACGCCTCGCTACCCATAGGGCTGCAGTCAGTGTGGATCGATCGGGACCTGAGCTGGCTCGACTTTAATGAGCGAGTGCTTGCCGAAGCGCTCGACGAGCGCACGCCGCTGCTGGAGAGGGCGAAATTCCTCGCCATTTTTACTTCCAACCTGGATGAGTTTTTCATGAAGCGCATGGCCGTCCTTCGCCATGCAACAACCGATGCCCAGCGCGCCCTGCTGCAGCAGGTCCGGGATAAGCTGTTGACCTCGCTTCTGCGCCAGGCGGAGTGCTATCAGCAAATCATTGTCCCCGGCCTTGCCGAGCACGGAGTGTTCCTGCGCTCGTGGAACGAACTCACTCCGCGGCAACAGGAAGAAGGAAGGAAATATTTCCAATCGGATGTTTCGCCCGCGCTCACGCCGTTAGTCATCGATCCTGTCCATCCCTTTCCTTTTCTTTCTAACCTGTCGACCTCGCTCGTGTTCCGGCTGCGCGATGTGGGCCGTGACGAATCGATGTTCGCCCGGGTGAAAGTGCCGGGAGCTCTGAAACAGTGGGTTTCGCTGGAAGCGGACCTCAAGCCCGGGCAAAAGCTGCTGGTTCCCCTGTACGAGGTTATTCGCGGCAATCTGCAAAGCCTGTACACCGGCATGGAAATCAGCAACGTCACCGTCATGCGGCTCACGCGCGATGCCGAAGTAGAAGTCGATGACGATCCGGCGGCTGACTTTCGCGCATTGGTTAAAGAACAGATTCGCCAACGCCGCTATGAACCGGTGGTGCGGCTGGAATTTTGCCTGAGCGCCGACCCCGCCATCACAGAGATGCTGCGAGCGCGCTTCGAGCTAGGCCCAGTTGATATTTATGAGATGCAGGGAGAGTTGGATTACACCTCGCTGTTTGAACTTCTCGGCCTTCCTCTGCCCACCCTGCGCGACCACGAATGGACTCCGCTGTGGCCAGCATCCCTGCCAGAGGGAACGGGTGGAATCTTTGCCGTGATGCAGACGGGCGACCTGCTGGTCCACCACCCTTATGAAAGCTTCGACGCGAGCGTTGAGCACTTCATCAGTGCGGCCGCGGACGATCCGCAGACGGTTTCGATCAAGATGACTGCCTACCGCATCGGGGATGACACACCTTTCGTCAAATCGCTAATACGGGCGGCAGAGCGGGGCAAGCAGGTCGCCTGTGTCATGGAAATCAAGGCGCGCTTCGATGAGGAACGCAATCTGCATTGGGCGGCCGAACTGGAACGGGTCGGCGCGCACGTCACCTTCGGCGTCAGCGGTTTGAAAACCCATGGTAAGACGGCGCTGGTGGTGCGCAAAGAAGCACGGGGCTTACGCTGCTACGTGCATATCGGCACCGGCAACTACCACGTGAAGACGGCGCGCCTGTATGCCGACGTAGGACTGTTCACCTGCGACCATCGGATTACGGATGATGTGGTGAATCTGTTCCACTACCTCACCGGGCACGCTGATCAGCCCGTCTTCCAATCGATCCTGGTCGCTCCGATGACCATGCGGCCACGACTTCTCGATCTGATCCATCGTGAAATACAAAATAAGCGAGCCGGGAAGCCGGCACGCATCATCGCGAAAATGAACCAGCTGGAAGACCCGGATATGATCGAAGCCTTGTGCGAGGCTTCGAACGCGGGCGTACCCATCGACATGATCATTCGCGGATTCTGCTGCCTTCGACCGGGTGTGCCCGGGCACACCGAGAACGTTCATATTCGGTCGATCATCGGGCGATTCCTGGAGCACTCACGCATTTTCTACTTTGCGAACGGGGGACAGGATCCCATGGAAGGTGAGTTCTATATTGGGTCAGCGGACTGGATGTTCCGCAATCTCTCCAAGCGCATTGAAGTGGTGACACCGGTGCTGGCCGCGGGCCCGAAGCAGCGGCTTTGGGAGATTCTGGATATCTGCCTGCGCGATCAGCGGCAGGCCTGGGTGCTCGAGCCAGAGGGAAAATATGTGCAGCTTCGCCCGGCACCGGGAGCGATTGGCCCGGAAGCCAATGGAACCCACCAGACGCTGATGGACATGGCACTTGCCCGGGCCAAAGTCTAATCACAGCAGTTTGGCGTATTCATTTGCCAGGACACCCCAAACCACCATTGGCCTGAATTTTGTGGGCTACTTCGCCAGTTGTTTGCGAATCGACAACAATTCGGTTCGCCGCTTGGCGGTGGTTCTGGGGTGCGCCAGCTTGAGGTCCTCGAGCGCGTCGAGCACGATGCGGGCGATGATCAAGCGTGCATTCCTCTTATCGTCCGCGGGAACGACATACCATGGCGCCTGACGAGTGCTGGTCGCCTGCAAGCAAGCATCGTAGGCCTTCTCGTAATCCTTCCAATACTGCCTTTCTTGAATGTCGGCGACGGAGAATTTCCAGTTCTTACTGGCATCATCTATGCGAGCGAGGAAGCGCCTTCGCTGCTCTTCCTTGGAAAGGTGGAGAAATATTTTGACGATCCGGGTTCGATTGCGATGCAGGTGCTTCTCCAGGTCGACGATGGAGCGGTAGCGCTCCTCCCAGAGCGCTTTCAGTTCGTTCATTTCGCCGGTAAGCCCCTGGTTGCGAAGAAGCTCGGGATGCACGCGAACCACCAGCACTTCTTCGTAGTAAGAGCGATTGAAGATGCCGATCCGCCCACGTTCGGGAAGGCGGCAAGTCGAGCGCCAGAGAAAATCATGCTGGAGTTCGTCGACGGTCGGTTGTTTGAAGCTTGAGACCTCGCAACCTTGCGGATTGACCCCGGACATGACGTGGGCAATGGCTCCGTCCTTGCCCGCCGAATCCATGCCCTGAAAGATCAGCAGTAGTGCGTATCGGTCGCAGGCGTAGTGAAGCTCTTGCAGTGCAGCCAGGTTCTCCCGGTCCTTTGCCAGCAGGTTCTCGTACTCTTCTTTGGTCTTGAAAAATGGCTTTAGCAGAGTGGGCCATTGCGCGAGTTTCACGTTTTTGCCGGGCTGCACCCGGAAATGTTTTGCGTTGATCTTCATGTGTCCTACCTATCTCATGGATTAAGGGAAAGCGGCTAATGGCTCGCAGAATTTACAAATGTTTTGACGTAGAACGTCCTGACTGAAGATAGGCTATGCCGACGGGATTTGCGCCCGCATCCGAAGGCGGGTTCAGGATATCTTCTCGCGCGATTGGAAAGCTGGTGAATCCGATCAGTCCAAAGTGTTTCTCGCGTGGTCCAGAACGCTCCGAAAGAGTCCCCTTCCACCACTTCCAATTGGGCTTACCCGGTTTTCAGGCTGGATCTACTTTGTAGAAGCGCAGAACTTTTTGCGGACGGGAATAAGCAGGACCGGGCCCGGGTTACACAGTTACAGAAATGCAAGGAGGCCGACCATGACGGGAAACCCATATATCCAGCCCCAGAGCGACGAAGCACAGGATTGGCAGCAGTTGGCGCAGGAAAATGGTTCCTTACGGGCGATTATTGGGGAGCTTCTGATCAAGAACCAGAAACTTCGTTGGGAGCTGCAGGAGGCACGGATGCTGGCCGGCTCACGACCCCAAGCTCTTGATGGCTTCCGAGGGGATGCCGTTACGCAAGAAAGCCCGCACAGCAGGCATGCCGTAGCGCGCGCACAGTAGACCGACCATTCGTGCTGCAGCCTGGTGGGCGTGGCGCGAAACCATGGCGTTGGCGGGGTGGGCTAAGGCCGCATCCACCTCGGTCGCGGACAGGTCCCCCGGCTTCCACGTCTGCTTTTCCGGGGCGGCCAAAGTTTCCACCAATCCCTCACGCAACCACAATGGAGCGTTTTCTCCCGCTTCCTGCTCTACCAGCACATGGAGAAACTCATGCAACAGGAGCTCTTCGTCTCCACCGTTTTTGCGCCGCACCGTGGCTGGCTGCAGGAATACGTTGTGGCCACGAGTGGAAGCGAGCATCCAGCCCGGCTCTCCGGCGGTTTGCCGGAATAGTTCGGTGGTGGGCAACTCCTGCAGCGTGGGTTCCTGGGAACCTGCCGGTGCGCCGAGCAGCGACCGAGCCCTGATCCAGGCGGCATTGCCTTCGGCCAACAGGCCGTCCGCCGGGTCTGCGGTTAGCAACGTCCACCCTGCGCCGGCGATTTTTTGCCACCCGTGATCCGCCGGCGTGACGCCGATGACGGCGCCAGGGAAGTAGAAGCTGAGAATCTCGGCCTCGCTGCGGCCTTCCGCGGCCATTTCAAAAGCGCCGGCCTGGCACAAGCCCACACCGTGGCCGTAGCCTCTGCCTTTGATCTCGAGGACCCCGCTCGCCACGGTCGCTGTATACCAGTCGCTGCGCATCTGGTTCCAGCCCAGCGCGCGGTCCACGGCGAAGCGAAAACTGCTGGCCGAGAGCTGGGCTGGGGCGCCCGGGCCGGTTATTTCGAGAAGTTCCGCACGTCCGGTCGCGCTCCGCTGGATCACGCGGATGTTGTCGACCGGGGATGGTGTCCGCCAAGCCTGGGCACGAAAAATTTTGTCGAGTTCCGTCAATGCGATCTGCGCATGCCACTGGGCAGAGGATCGGCGCAGGCAGTACGGGTCGGGGCGATGGCCAGACAGGTAACTGGAGCGCTCGGCGGGCCAGACAGCACTTGCTGCTTCACTCATGCCGCCACAGTGCTGGGTGTAATAGATGTGTGCCCGCCGATCGCCCGACCACAGGGTTTCGCCGGCTGTTTCCCGCACCGCCCGCTCCACTTCGGGCCGGACTTTGCCTAAGCGAAGCGCCTGGCAATGGGTGCTGTCGCAGAGGTCAAAACCTTCTGCGCGGTGGCGGCCGGCGTTCTCCAGGGCGAAGGTGCGCATGCTGATGGCCATTGCCTTGAGCGAAGCCATCGGTTCATCCGGTGCAGCTTCGCCGCTGAGTGCGGCCATGACGTAGTTTTCGCTGGGTAAAGTTAACAGCACCCGCAGGCGATCTTGCTGCCAGCGGATGGCCCAGCTGCCGGCGGCGGTAACTTCCGGTGCATCCGGTGCTTGCAGGCGAAAGTTTCCGCTTAGCTCGAGGTGTTTGGAGGTCTTTCCGGGAGCGGTTTGAAGTCCGTCGTGCTGCCAATCCACGTTGAACGGCTTGCACGTGCTGCCGATGGGCGTTGCGGTGAGGTGGGTCACCGATCGAGAAGTCCATAGCTCAATGGTGAGCGAGCGTGCGCTGTCGGGCGCTGGCACTGCCGATGGTTTCGCGGTCAGAAAGAAATGCTGCGCCAAACGTGCGGCGTCGGCACCGTTGCCCTGCGGCAGATAGATGGCGATCACGATTTTTTCGTGGTCGAGATTAGCCAATGCCGGCAAACCATCCGTGGCTTGAACCTTGGGCGGTGTCGCTGGCCGTGCCTGTCTTGCCCGCGATGTCCATGCCCGGCACGCCGGCATTGTGCGCCATGCCGTAGCGCACGGACTCCCTGAGCCCGTCGCGGACCGGGTCCAGCGTAGCGGGGGTGTGAAAATTGTCGAGTTCAAGCGCGAGCTTGCGATAGGCGGCTGCGATTTGATTTGGTGAGACTGCGATTCCTGCCAAGCCCAACACCAGGAGTTCCTTGTTCTCCCGAGTCTCTGGAGTGCGTAGCTGTGACAGGCCGTAATGTTCGAGGACCTCGGTGGCCTGCGCGGGGGGAATGCGATCGGCCAGGGTGGCGAAGTAACGGTTGCAAGAATAGGCGAGCGCCTCTTGTGCGGTGAAGGCAACGTTTGTCTGTGGATGGGTACAGGCCAGGTTCCAGTCCCGGTCGCCGGCGGTGATGCGGAGGTCGCGACGGCAAAAGATTGTAGTTTGCGGTTGAAGTTGGTGGTGCTGCAGGGCTGCAGCAAGGAAGAGCGGTTTGAGGATGGAGCCGGGTGCACTTCGCAAGCGGTCTGCTTCGCCTGGTTTGACTGCTGCCAGCTGGTGTCCGGTTTTTACGTCGAGCACCACGGCTACGGCGGGAGTGTTTCGTAGGGCGGAGGATAGCGCTGATTGTGTGGTTGTCTTTGCGGCTTTAGTCAGGGGTGGGTAAAGGAGCAAGGTCGAGAGAAGGAAGAGCACAAAATAGAGTGGTCGTGGCAGGACCGCCGCGCTGAGTTCGCCCCGTCCTTTTTTTTCCCCCGCCACAGGCAAGACCGCCGTCTCCACAGATTAAGCTTTGGGCGTTCCTTGGCATTATCTTTCAACGAAAGATAATGCCAAGGAACGCACACCAAACCCAACGAAGTGGACGCAAGTTTCGTTCACGGCTAAAACTTGAGTTCGCGGCGGCCTTCCATGGCTCGCGTCATGGTGACCTCGTCGGCATACTCGATATCGCTTCCTGCCGGCACGCCTGTGGCGATGCGGGTTACACGAACGGCTGCGGTGCGCAGCAGATCCGCCAAATAGACGGCTGTGGCCTCGCCTTCGACGGTCGGATTAGTGGCCAGAATTACTTCCTCGACGTCGCCCTGCGCTACCCGCGCCAATAGACTGTCGGTTCGCAGGTGTTCGGGGCCTACGCCGTGCAGGGGAGACAACGTACCGTGCAAGACGTGGTAAACGCCGTTGTAACTGCGGGTCTTTTCAATCACCGCAATGTTGCCCGGCTCTTCTACCACGCACACTACGCGTTGGCTCCGGGTCGGGCTGGCACAGTAGATGCAGGGATCCACGTCGGTGATGTTGTTACAGGTCGAGCAAAGCAATAGCCTTGCTTTCAGTTCGCGCACGGCGTCGGCCAGTGCTCCGGCATCCTCAGTGCTGGCACGGAGAATGTGGAAAGCGAGCCGCTGCGCACTTTTGGCGCCGATCCCGGGCAATTTGCGCAGCTCTTCGATCAGCCGCGCCATGGGTTCCGCAAATTGAGACAAAAGAGGCTCCTGACTACAGAAGTCCAGGAGGGAGATTCAAGCCGCCCAACATCCCGGTCAGATTGGACTTCATGGCTTCATCCGCGCGCCGGCCAGCCTCGTTGAACGCGGCGGTCACCAGGTCCTCCAGCATTTCGACATCGGCCGGACTTGAGCTCAGGCTCATCACGGCCGCAGCGTCTATCTTGAGCTGCAACACCTGCTTCTGTCCGTTCATTTTCACGGTTACTGCGCCTCCGCCCGAGGACGCTTCCACCACCGTCTGGCTCAGCTTCTCCTGCATCTGGTCCTGCATGTGGCGCGCCTGTTCCAGCATTTCCTGCATCTGTAGAGGATTCACAGCCTACTCCTATTCAACCTTTGCCTTTGTCTCGCAGATCGAGCACGCTGCGAACTTCTGCATGGAACAACTCCTGAGCCTGCCGCACCAGCGGGTTACCCAGTGCGACTGCTTCGATGCTATCGTGCGACCGTATCCGCGGGGCCGCACTCGCCGGCTCTGACGACTCGCCCGGCACCACGGTCATCTTCTGCGTAGCGCCCGCGGTGCGTAACGCTTCGCGCACGATCTTCCACGCTTCGCCATTCATGGTCAGGCCCAGCATGGTTTTCTTGACCCCAACTTCCACCTGGATGGCTCCCTCCTCGTCCAGTTTCCATCGTCCTGCTGCCAGCAGAGAGGCCGCAGTATTGTGTCCCTGTTCATCGAGCGCTTCGACGACCGCGTCGCGTAGTTTGCTCAGATCCGTCTCGGCAGCTTTGGTCTCCACAGGCGTGACCGGCAGAGGCTCAGGTTCGGCTGCGACCGGTGCTGCGACCTCGACCGGTGCTGCGACCGGAACCGGAACCGAAACAGCTACTTCGACGGGTGCGATGACAGGTTGCTCGATTTCCTCTGCGTCCTCCGCACTTTGTTTACGCTGGCGGTCCAGCTCGAACGGAGAAGGGGCCATTAGCTTCGGCTTGGGCGTGTCAATTGGAGCGGACCGCGGCGCCTGCACGGGCATCGACTGCGCAGGCCTCGGGTTTGCCGCGGGCGGGCGCCCAGCAGCCGGCAAGCTGCTCAGAATCTGCTCCAGCGGCAGCAGGCGTTGCAGATGGACCAGCTTCATTAGCCCTAGTTCCAGATGCAAGCGCGGTTCCTGGCGGTAATTCAGCTCATCGAAGGTGCGCAGGATCACCTGTAGAAAACGGGTCAGATCCTCTTCACTGAAGAGAGCGGCCGAACGCCCCGCGCGGGCGCGCTCATCCCCGGAGATCTGTAACAGCCCGGTATTTTCTCCGCCCAGCTTGGCCATCAGGCAGTTGCGCAGATAACGCACCAGCTGCCGTGCCATCTGCGATGGACTATTGCCTGCATTGAGTAGCCGGTTGAGCTCCTCCATCACAGCCGCGCTTTGGCCCTCGCCGATGGCTTCCAGAATGCGTTCAAAAACCGCATCCGGCACCGTCCCCATCAGCTCCCTGATTTCCTCCCCGTCGAGCGTGGCCTTGCCGTCCACCATGGGTGCGCTGGCGATGGCCTGGTCCATGATAGAGAGCGCATCGCGCATGGAGCCGTCGCCTGCCTCGGCTAGCAGGGCCAGCGCCTGCGGATCGGCCAGAATGCCCTCCTTCGCGGCAATCTGCGTGAGCTCAGCGACAATGTCGTCAAACTTGACGGCGTGGAAGCTGAAATGCTGGCAGCGCGAGCGGATGGTCTGGGGAATATCCTCCGGCTGCGTGGTCGCCATCATGAAGACGACGTGCTCGGGAGGCTCCTCCAGAGTCTTCAGCAGCGCGTTAAACGCCGCGTCGGTGATCTGGTGGGCTTCGTCCAGAAGATAGATTTTGTAGCGGTCTCGCGCTGGGGCATAGCGCGCTGCATCCCGCAATTCGCGAATCTCGTCGATCCCGCGGTTGGTGGCAGCGTCGATCTCGACCACGTCGAGGGAGTTGCCGGCGCGAATCTCGTTACAGGAGTCGCAAACCCCGCAGGGTTCGGGTGAGGGCCGTTCCGGGCTGCCAATCCTGTTGCGGCAATTGAGCGCCATGGCCAGGATCCTGGCGATGGTCGTTTTGCCGATGCCGCGGTGTCCGCTGAAGATGTAACCATGGGCCACCCGTTGCTGTTCGAGAGCGTGGCCCAGGGTCCGGGTCACGTGCTCCTGACCGGCGACATCGGAGAAGCGTTGGGGACGGTATTTGCGGGCTAGAACCTGGTAAGCCATAGGAAGGAATTAAGACTGCGGGCGTGGTCCGGGCGCGGCCTCTGAACTTTGATTGTAGCCCGAGTGCCGATGGCAGCAGGAATCGCCGGTGGCGCTGGTGGAAGACGTGATCCGCATTGGCGGATCGTTGCTGATCGCAACGCTATTTGCGCCGCGCTGACACCTTCTTGCCCGTGGCCTTCCGGGCCTCCGCCGTTTTTAAGGCTTTTCGTTTCGCGGCTCTCTTGCGCCGCGCCACTTCCTCCGGCGAGTACATCGTCTGGCGGCAGTTGCTGGCTCCGCAATAGCAGCGAGCGTCGTCTTCATCGCCATCGTAGAGGTTGTAATCGTAGGTCAGCTCCTCGCCTGGAGCGATGGGGCGCAGGGACATGATCCATACTCGCCCGCGCAACTCTTCGGTCTCGCAGTTGGGATCGCAGGAGTGGTTGATATACATGGCCATGCCATGACCGTTGATCACAGTGGAACCGTCGCCGATGCCGAAAAGGTAGGTAATCCTCGAGTCTTTAAAGTGGGCGTCGGCCTGTTTTTTGCTGACCCGGGGTCCGGTGTATTCCACTACCTTGACTCCCTTGGGGATGGCCGACGTGGTGTAGCAGCCGGCAGCATGTATCGAAGAAGAGCGAATCATCAAACCCATGTTCAATTTTTAGCAAGCTTTTCCGCCGCTGGAAAGCTCGAAGCTGTAGGACTAAAATTAGAACAGCAACGATGCGTACCCGGCCCCTGATCGTCGCTTCGATGACCGCTCTGCTTACCTTCGCAGCCAGCGCCCCTGCGCTTGCGCAAACGCAGAGCAATGGCGACCAATCAGTTCCGGATGCGCCCCAGCCGCAAAAGAAGCCGGCAGCCAAGCCGCAATCCTCTGACTCTGGTTCCCAGGCAAAGGATAAGAGCAAATCCGAGCCGCAGGCTTCTGACTCTTCTTCCCCGCCCAACGATAAAACGGCGCCCAAACAGCCGCCGTCTACGAAAGATGAGAACCCTTTTCCTGAGGCTGTTTCCAAGGACGCCGCCGCCAAGGCGGCAGCCGACTCATCTGGTTCCGATCATCCCTCCGACTCAGAGAAAGATAAGACGGCGCCCAAACCGCCGCCATCCACGAAGGATGCCAACCCTTTTCCTGAAGCCGTGTCTCGCGATGCCGCCAAGGCGTCCGGGAACGATCCTGACCAGGCGCCCGCTGCCAAGAGCGATCTCCCCCCGGGCGTCAGTTCGAGCCAATCCTCTGGTGGGCCCGATGGCGGCGAAAACGAAGCCGAGGGCCCCCAACCAGGTGGCTGACCCAGGGCGCGCCAAAAAAGATGCCGGGGTGGGGGACTACTACCTGAAGGCGCATGACTACCAGGGAGCCCTGCTTCGCTACAAGGACGCTACGATGGCCGATCCCACCAATGTCGAGGCTATTTTTGGTTTGGCCGAGTCCCAGCGCATGCTCAAGAAAAACGCGGACGCGGCGCGTAACTACCAGCTCTATCTGGAGATCGTGCCGAACGGTCCGAAAGCCAAACAGGCTCTCAAAGCGCTCAAAACGCTGGGGTCGGGCGGGTAGCCGCAAACAAAAGTTGTAGTTACCATCGCAGGTGCATCCTGCCTTTTAAGTTTTCTCTCGACACCTGCCTGTTTTACACTTTCGCGAGGTTAGGGAGAGTCGCGCGTATGCATGCGGTCCTCGAACGGGTGGTAAGCCAAATCGCCAGCGAAGTGCGTCACCTTGACGCCGACGCGGCACAGGTACACCCCAGGGGGCTGGCATATAAGTGGAATGCGCAAGAGGTGATCGAGCACCTGGTGCTTGGTTACCGCCTGACCACGGGTGCGCTCGAGACGCGGCTCAACAAAGGGCGCGTTTCCCGAAACCAAAATCGCACTTATCTGCAGTGGTCGCTGCAGTTCATGATCCTGACGTTCGGAGCTCTGCCACGGGGAGTGCCGGCAATGGAGGAAACGATGCCCACTCCGGGACGTTTTCCGGCGATGAGTGGGCGACAGCTGAGCGATCTTTTGCGCCAGGAAATCGAGGCCATGGATACCGTGCTTGATGCCTGCCGGCGCAGGTTCGGTATGGAGCGGGTGGGTACCCATCCATGGCTTGGGCCGCTACGGGTTGATCAGTGGCGCCGCTTTCACGTGGTGCATGGACTCCACCACGTACCCCAGTTGCGGTCGGTGACGGAGCAGGTGGCGCCGGCCCCTGTCCCGCTGAAACTGACCAGAGAGAATCTAGTGGAAAAATTGCATATACCAGCCCAACGTCCATTGGCCTAGGAAAATGCTGTAGATTCCAGCCAGACTGAGCATGGTACCGAAGGGGACTGGCATTTGCCCTGGGGGCAATTGATCATTCGTGGCCGCCTGGCGATGAAACAAAATCGTTCCCACCCCGAACAGGGCTCCTGCAACTACCGCCAGGAACAGGACGAGGCCCGTCTGGCGCAGCCCGAGCCACGCTCCCAGCATGGCCAGGAGTTTCACGTCGCCCATCCCCATACCCATCCGGCGCCGGGCCAGCCAATAGGCTCCAGCAATGAGCAGCAGTGCCGCAGCCGCAGCTGCGGCGGCCAGCAGAGACAGGCTCGCCGCGCGTAGGACGGCAGCATAGGTCCAAACCCCGTTTTCGAAGCCGGGGCGCAGGCCGGCAAACACAATTCCGGCCACCAGCCCGGGCAAGGTGAACCAGTCGGGCAGTAGTAGCGTCTCCGCATCCATCACCGCCAGCCCCAGCAACATGAAGCAGAGGAGGGCCCAGAAGCCTGCCAGCCAGCCGAACGAAAAGTGCAGGCAGCACAGCAGAAAAAGGATGCAAATGGCTAGTTCGATGAGTGGATAGCGCAAGGAGATGCGGCCTCCGCATTTCCTGCACGCGCCCCCCAGCAGCAGCCAGCTCAGCACGGGAATATTGTCCCAGCTCGCAATCGGCTGGTCGCACTGGCGGCAATGCGAGCGAGGCCATATGACCGACTCGCCAGCGGGCAGCCGCACGATGCAGACATTGAGGAAACTTCCCAGCAGCAAACCGAATAATCCAAAAAAGATGCAAGGCATCATGGGTGAAGACCACAGTAACAGTCGTGGCGGAATCCTCAAGAGGGTGTGTGTGAGAACCCGATCTCCAAACTTCAGTCACGCAGGGACGTCGAGCTTAGCCCAAGACGTTAGTCCTGGGTCTGGAGTTTCTACATTTCCAGGGACCACACGTATGGTATTTCACCAAGAGTGGCCCTATTGGATGCTGAGTTTTTGGCTTTGTATCAGGGCACGACTTTAGTCGGGCCGTAAAGGGAGGGAAAGAGAATTGGGCTTTAGCCCCTGCCACGGCAATCCTGCACGAAATGCATGGCGCATCTATGGTTCAGAACCCCGTCAAAGCAGGACTGGTACACCTACTTGGCAGAGAAAAAAGCGCAGGGGCTAAAGCCCAGATTTTTGTTGGCCTGGTGCGACACGACTGAAGTCGTGCCCTGATACAAAGCAAAACCCAAAACTGAAGTTCGATAAATCATACCCCGGGCTCGAGAAACTCCAGACTCAGGACTGACGTCCGCGCCAACCCGGGACTGACGTCCTGGGCTAAGCTCAGACGTCCCTGCGGGGACTGGAGTTTAAACCTCGGGTTCTCACACCCTCTCAAGCCCATCGTTTACATTGTTGATATGAGTTCTGAGCGACCCCCGGCCGCGGATTCGGCTGAGCTTTTCGCCGAAGCAGTGAGCATCATGGCCCGGCTGCGTGGTCCCGATGGATGCCCCTGGGATCGCGAGCAGAGCTTCGACACCATACGGAAATATACGCTTGAGGAAAGCTATGAGGTCTTCGACGCGATCGAGCGGCGAAACTGGCCCGACCTGTGCGAGGAGTTGGGCGATCTCTTGTTGCAAGTGCTCTTCTACGCGCAGATGGCGGGTGAAGCGGGCTACTTCTCCATGGTGGACGTGATCGCAGGCCTGAATCGGAAGCTGGTCCGCCGCCATCCGCACGTTTTCGGAGAGGAGGCTTCGATCGCTGCCGGTAACGGGGTAGAATCTGGGCTCCAAACCGACGGCATCGACGCATCCCAGGTGTTGCGCAACTGGGATGCGATTAAGCGATCAGAAAAGGCGCAGCCGGTCTCGTCAGCGCTCGATGGCATTCCACGGGCGCTTCCTGCTTTGCTTGAGGCTGCCAAGCTGGGAGGGCGCGCGCACAAGAGCGGCTTCGACTGGCCCGATGTCGAAGGCATTTTCGCTAAGCTGGAGGAAGAAACGGAAGAGCTGCGGCAGGCAATCCGTGCCTCCTCAGCCGATGCGGGCGTTGCCTCCGAGGAGATCGTTTCCGAAGTCGGGGACATGCTCTTCACCATGGTTAACCTGGCGCGGCGGCTGCAAGTGGAACCGGAATTCGCGCTGCGCCACACCAACGCGAAATTCCGCCGCCGTTTTGCGGCAATGGAAGCCGCGTCCGCCCAGCCCCTCGAGGCCTTGTCGGCCGCCCAGCTGGAGTTGCTCTGGAGCCAGGCCAAGCTCGCCGAAATCGCGGCGGCTTCGTCCCCACGATGAATTCCAATCCTGTCCTGATCCGGCCCTGTGTGGGCTTCGAGGAGTTCAGCGCCTGCGTGCAACTGCAGGTCGAAGTGTGGGGTTATGGTGACCGTGATGTGGTTCCACGCCGCATGTTTATCGTCGGGCAGAGGATCGGCGGCCAGGTAATCGGCGCGTTTGATACCGCGCGGCCGGGCACAAACCCGGAAGGCGATGCCGGCAGCCTGATCGGGTTTGCCATGGCATTGCCTGGCATCTCCCAGGGCCGGCCTTATTTGCACTCCCACATGCTCGCGGTGAACCCTGAATACCGCAACCTGGGCATCGGGCGCCGGCTCAAGCTGTTCCAGCGGGATGAGGCGCTGGCACGCGGGATCCGGCGTATGGAATGGACCTTCGACCCGCTGGAGATCAAGAACAGCTTCCTCAACGTGGCGAAGTTGGGGGCCATCGTCCGCCGCTACGCGGCGAATTTTTATGGTGTATCCTCATCTCGGCTGCATGGTCAGGTTCCGACCGATCGGCTCTACGCGGAATGGTGGTTGGATAGTGATTGGGTTTGCTCTGCCCTGGGTGGCAAACCGGTTGCTCTCCCCGTTGTGGAACACGAAATCGCAGTACCCCACCAAATCGCTCAGTGGAGGCACTCCCCCGCGGATCTGAAACGCGTTCTTGACATACAAACCGGGAATCGGGAGCATTTTGAACAGGCGTTCGCACGCCACCTTGCGGTGATTGGTTTTAGGATCGATTCGAGGGGTAACGGCATCTTTCAGCTGGGGCAGTGGCAGGAGCCCGAATTTTCTGTTGCGGAGCACTAGACAGGACCATGGGTGCGCTGTGCCAGGCAGCCAACTTTAGGTTTGAATGCTTTTAATTTGAACAACGCCACCAGCCCTCGATTGGAATTTCGGGAGCCACCAGTGGCCCTCACACTCACTAACAACCGGTATCGAGCGAGTTTTCATGAAGATTGAATCGATTGTCCTCCGTGAGCTAAGCATGTCTTTGGTCCACCCCTTCGCCACCAGCTTTGGTGAAACCAGGGAACGTCGCGTACTACTGGTGGAAGTCCGAGCCGAAGGACTCTCCGGCTGGGGCGAATGCACCACGGGGGAGCATCCCTATTTCAGCGAAGAGTCGACCGATACGGCCTGGTTAACCATCTTGCAGGAGCTCGTGCCCTTACTGACGGCCGCGGAAGAGCAGAGCGGCGGCAAGTGCCCGGGAATTTTTCGCCCGGTGCGGGGGCACCGCATGGCCAAGGCAGCGCTGGAGAATGCGCTGTGGGATCTGGAAGCGCAAATACGCCGCATCCCGTTGTACGAGCTATTAGGGGGCACTCGGGAAACGATCGCGTGCGGGGTTTCCATCGGTATCCAGTCTTCGTTGGACAAATTGATGGAGAAGGTGGAAGAGGCATTATCCCAGGGCTATCAGCGAATCAAGCTGAAATGCAAGCCGGGCCTGGATGTGAAGATGTTCGAGAAGGTTCGCCATCGATGGCCGGAGATTGTTCTCAGTTGCGATGCCAATTCCGCCTATCGACTGCGAGACGCGGACCATCTCACCACCTTTGACCAATTCAACCTGCTGATGATCGAACAGCCCTTGTGGGCCGACGATTTCTACTTCCACGCCATGCTGCAACAGCGTCTCGAAACCGCCATTTGTCTCGATGAATCGATCCGCAACCGTCGCGATGCATTGGCCGCCATCGAGATGGAGTCCTGCCGCATCATAAATGTGAAGCTCGGCCGGGTAGGGGGCTTCAGCGAGGCGATCGCCATCCACAATGCGACCCAGGAACGCGGGATCCCCGTGTGGTGTGGCGGCATGTTGGAAAGCGGCATCGGGCGCGCCCACAACATTGCGTTGTCAACGCTGGAGAATTTTAGACTGCCAGGAGATGTCTCCGCATCCAAACGCTACTGGGCCGAGGACATCATCGAGCCCGAGGTCACCGTATCCGCCGCCGGCGAGATTCGGGTGCCCAACACCCCCGGGCGCGGCTTTGAAGTGCGCACCGACCTGATCGAACGGCTCACCGTCCGTAAAGAGGAGATCAAGGCCATGGCGCTGGTCTCCTGATTGGAGATGAAATGACTCCCCAGGAAGAATCCATGCTGAACGACATGATCGGTCGTGTCGAGCAAACCCAACTCACGGAAAAAGACCCGGAAGCTGAGCAGTTGTTGAACCAGAGGCTCGGGCGAAATCCCAATGCGCTTTATATCCTGTCGCAAACGGTATTGGTGCAGAAATACGCCCTGGAGCAAGCCCAGGCGCAGCTCGACCAGTTACGCCAACAAACCCAGGCGCTCCAGCAGCAACCCGCCCACACCACCAGCTTTCTGGGGAACTTGTTAGGTCACAGGGATCCTGCGCCGCCCCCGCCGCCACCCCCACCGCCACCGGGTTGTGGGGCACCGCCCTATGCCGAGCCCTGGAACCAGGGCGCGTCGTATGGACCGCCGCCTCCGATGCCCGGCGGTGGCTCGAGCTTTCTGCGTACCGCCGCGACGACTGCGGCTGGTGTTGCGGCCGGGGCGCTGGCCTTTCAGGGGGTCGAATCCTTACTGGGGGGCTTTGGTCATTCGGCCGGTTTCGGCGGCGGTAGCGGGTTGTTCGGCGGCGGCGGCGCAGAGGCCAGGCCAGAGGAAACCGTCATCAACAATTACTACGATGACTCAGGACGCGAACACGGGCGTGTTGACGATACCGGGTTGGGAAATAGCGGGAGTGATGCCGCGGACCTGCAGCAGGCAAGTGACGACCTGCGGGACGATGGGGATAATCAGGACGATCTGAGCCTGGACGATACGTCGTACGATGATTCATCTTTCGACGATTCCTCGAGTGATGGCGACGACCTGGCGTAAACATTTGCCAAGCACCCCAACACGATACGATCCGTCACGGGGAAAAGCGGTGGTGCAGGAAGGCGGGAATGTCACGCCCGCCCTGGGTCACCGCCATCCAGGTCCCGGTCGGCGCCCTCACTCAGGAGATACGGCGTCACGACTTTGCTCAGATTTCGACTTGAGGCGGGCGCGGGCATCTGCCGGGGAGACATGCTGGCCGCGATCAAGCGTGTCCAGGCGGTCACCCAGCTCCTGGTTGAACCCGGCAAGCTGGACAGACCGGGCACGGTCGTGCTCTTCAAGCAGCCTAAGTGCTTCCCTGACCACTTCACTCGCGGAGTTGTAGCGGCCCGATTCGACTTTGGCGCTTACGAATTTTTCTAGCTCGGAAGTAAGGGAGACATTCACGGGTTTAACTCCTACTTCGTTACCTTGGCGCTGATGGCAGAAATTGTCAATCTTCGTTATTAAGACTTTGATATCGAAACAATCGGGCCAATCTCAATACGCGCTGGGGTGTCTATTTGGAGGCTACCTCGGCTGCTGCGGGGAGCTTCTGGAGAAGGCGGATTGCCTCCTGGTAGCCCAGTTCCTGGGGCTGGACTTGAAAATCGCTGAAGTCTTCCGTTTTGGAGTAATCCACGCTCTTCATCATTAGCAGCTTGCCCTGCAGCTGCAGCTTCATGTGGATGGTTTCCCAATGATGCAAACCGACATCGGCGTTCTGCACCAGGATGCTGCCGCCCTTATACAGTCTGCCGAGGACCCCCCAGCCGAAGTTCACGTCGGAAATCAAGTGCGCATCGATCTTGACCAGCCGTAGCTGGGCCTGATCTACCCATAGCTCGCCGACCATGCCGTGGTACACCTCACCTTCACGGTCAGGCGGCGTAAATGCGGGGTTGGGACGGAATTTCAGCCGGTAACAGGGTCCGTTGGGCCCTTCCACCATGCCGTCGAAGGTAAATAAGAAAGCATCCGGCAACATGCGCACCATCTCGTCGCCCCGGGCGCTATCTTCCTGCTCTTTCTTGTGGCGATGTTCCTGCACTTCGGGATGGGCCAGCAGGTTGTTCAGGCGATCGAGTTCGGTCTGGGCCTCATCCGGAGGCAGCGGCCTGCCGTTTTTCTCGATCAGGCGGGCGACATCCCCATCTTTGGTTTCGACGATCTGTTTAACCATGCTGCCCTTGGGGTCCACTGTGTGTTGCCGGTAGGTGAAAGAGCGTCCCGGCTTGGTGGCATGTAGCTCGTTCCAGCTGGCGTCACGGACGATTTTTTGCGGATCAATCGCCGCGTTCCCGGTTGGGGACAAGGCTTGGCCGAACGAAGCCGCTCCCACACCCAGGAAGAGGGTGGTGCTGGCCGTCCAAGCCCAAAATGCGCCCGAAAACGACGGAAAATGAGTCATATGTCGCATAACGTTACCCAGTAAGACGTAAGGCAATACCTCACAGTTTACATCTGTGGGCCCTGCACCCGCCTAACACGCTTTGCGGGTTGCGGTTGACTTCGCTCCTTGCGTATAGTTCGGGCAGAGAGCCTGCAACTGCAGGGAGGCACCAGATGAATGCAGGAGATAGCGCCGCGGCCGTAATCGGCAAGTCGGTGCAGATCCGCGGCGAGGTAAAGGGAAGCGAAGACCTGATGGTCGACGGCCATGTCGAGGGGACGATTACTCTGGTCGAAAGCCGCCTTACGATCGGCCCGAACGCCCACGTGGCCGCCAACGTGTCGGCTCGCGACGTGATCCTGCTGGGGCAGTTGAGTGGCAATGTTTCTGCCACTGGGCGGGTGGAATTACGCGATGGCTGCGATTTAGTCGGAGACATCTCCGCCGCACGCCTATCGATTGAGGAGAGCGCTGTTTTTCGTGGCAATGTAGAACCTCTACAGGGCGAAAAGGCAGCTGGCGTTGCACCGGCGAAGGGCGCCGAAATTCCGGTGGCAACCTCTCCAGCCAAACACTAACGAACGCTGGAGGGCCTTGACATGATGAGCATATTTCCCGCAGGCAACACTGGCCTGCGATCAAAAACCGATGACGTGATGCGCAATCTATTCGGCAAGACACAGCACGGTGCTCAAGCTTCGGGAAGTCCCACGGTCCTTACTGGTCCGCGGGTGCCGAGACACTCCAGTGCCTGGAAGGATCTGCTCAAGTTTCTGAAAGCCGAGCAGGGATTGCGCATTCTGGACATTGGCCCGACCTCACCGACCAACATCAATTTCCTCACCACGCTGGGCCACGGAGTCTATATGGCGGACGTGGTGAATGAAGCCCTGCATGGCAACTGGACGAGTGCCCCGGATGAGAACGGTGCGACCCAATTCGACGTGGAAGGGTTTCTCGATAACAATCTCGATTTTGCGGGTAGGGAATTCGACGTCATTCTGCTCTGGACTACCCTGGACTATGTGCCCCAGGCGCTAGTCGGGCCTATGATCAAGCGTCTTCGCTCCACCCTGCGTCCCGGCGGTCGTGTACTCACGTTCTTCCATACCCGGAACACCGGCGCCGACGCCGGCTTCTGCCGTTATCACGTGACCGACAGCGATACCATTGAGACCCAGGAAACGACCGGTTACGCGGTGCAGCACGTGTATACCAATCGAACCATAGAGAAGCTCTTTGAGACCTACAACAACACCAAGTTTTACCTGGCCAAAGACAACCTCTACGAAGTGATCATCACTCGTTAATCTTCCACAATAGCTGGCGAAGGATGCCGATCCATTTGCGGGCGTCGGACTGGTTCAGGTTTAGGCGCCGCACCATGCGCCGCACTGCGATGGGCTCGGCGCTCGCGGGGCGGCGGCGAGCGTATCCGATGGATGCCAGCACCTGGGCAAGTAGCTCGGTCACCCGTTCCAGATCCTCTGCCTGCGCCCCCGGCGGCGTTTCGCTCCGGGTCGAGTTGTCTGCCTGCCGTATCAACTCGTAGAGGCATACGGCTGCAGCCTGTCCAAGATTCATAGATGCATGACGCAGACCGGGGCTGGGGTGCATGGGGATGGTCATGAGCCAGTTGCAATGGCTTAGTGCATCGTTGCTGAGACCTGTTTTTTCCGATCCGAAAAGTAGGGCGACACGTGCCGTCTCCAAGGCCGAGCGGATCAAGCCGCCGGCCTGGGCCAGCGTATCCAGCGGATGATCTTGTTTTCGCTCCCCTACTGCGGTGGTGCCCACGACCAAATTGCAGTCCGCCACTGCGTCTGCGACAGTTACAAACTCTCTCGCCGTGGCAAGGATGCCGGATGCATCTATGGCCGACCGCGCCTTCTCCAGGGAGACGGAGTAGTCATTCACCAGCCGCAAGTCGGTAAAGCCAAAACCATGCATGGCTCGGGCGACGGCGCCAATATTATTGGGATTTCGCGCCCGCACCAGCACCAAAGTAACCCGCGTGCGCTGTTCTTCGGTCAGCATCGTTTTAATCTTAGGGTGTTGGGTAGGGATTGGTTTTGGAGGGACCTTTCAGTCCGAAGTTTCAGCCGTCCGCCGACGGGATGATGCCAACCGCGCTCGATTGCGTATTTGGACCAGCTGTGCCAGCCCCGGACTTTAAAAGTCCGGGGCTGGCACGGCTGAAGCTGAAGCCGTGCCCTTTGTTTTGGAGAGTTCTTCGCAGCCTTTTCGGCCGCCGCAAGGCAGGGAAATCGAAAACTACGCATGGAAATCGAGGCCTTTTCGTTCCGGACCGAAACCGAAAATCAGGAACAAACAAAAGATCACGCATACTTCGAAGATGGTCAGCGCCCACTGATAACCGAAATGCCGGCGCAGAGTGAATTCCACCACCACCGAGGGCGCAGCAATCAAGACACCGAGCTGATAAACGACGCCAGGGAAGAGGCTGCGTACACTGCTGGGGGAAAGCTCGTTCAGGTGGGCGGGAATTACCCCAAACGCTCCTTGTACACCGAACTGCATCGCGAACGAGCCCAGGGCAAGCAAAACGATGGTCGATCCGAACGCCCACAGGGGGATGGAGAGAGCACAGACGGTCAGGGCGAGGATGATGGCGAAGCGGCGGCCAAGGAGATCGGAGTAATGGCCGATGACCAGCGCACCAAGGATGGCGCCGATGTTGTACAGGATCGCCAGGTTTGAGACGACTGCGTTGGAGAATTTGTGAACGGTTTTCAGGAAATCCGGATACAGGTCCTGGGTGCCGTGGGACAAACAAGTGATGGCGGTCATCATCAGCACCAGGTAGACGAAATCTTTCTTATGATGCCAAAGGACCTTGATCACCTCAGCAAAACTGGCTAAGCGATGCTTCTGCCAAGACGCAGACTCGGGCGCGAGCAATGTAAGCACCGCAATCACGGCAGCGAGAAGCAAGCCGCAAAGAAACATCCAGCGCCACCCGAAGCGAGGTTCTATGACACGTAGAGCGATGGCGGCCAGGAGGTAGCCACCGGAATAGCCGGCTTGCATGATTCCGGAGAAGAGTCCGCGCCAGCGTTTCGGAGAGCTCTCCATCACCAGGGAGGCGCCGATACCCCAATAACCACCCATGCCGATTCCATAGAGACCGCGCAAGGCGACGAACACGGCGTAGCTGGGTGCAAAGGGAGTGAGCGCCGTGATGATAGAGAAATACAGCACACAGGCGACCAGCGGACGGCGACGGCCGTAGCGGTCGGCCAGGGAGCCAAGCACCAACGCGCCCACCGGACGCATCGCCAGGGTGATGGTAATGGTCCAGACGATGTCGCCTTTGCCGACGTGAAAGTTGTTGGCGAGAACATCCACCAGAAAGACGAGCACAAAGAAGTCGAAGGCATCGAGGATCCAGCCGAGTATCCCGGAGGAGACGGCGAACCCCCATCGTGGTGATATGGCCTCGGTAAGGGTAGAGACGCCGATCGCATCCGAGCCTGGCCGGGATTGCTTCATCCATTCCATCTATAGTCTCGCTAAGGTTAGACCGCCATCCAGAACCAGAACCGCGCCGGTCGCATAGGGGAGTTCCCCCCGGGCCAGCATGCTGGCCGCGGTACCGATGTCCTCCGGGGTTCCCCATCGTCTCTCAAGCAAAATGCCGCCCTCGATCAGAGCGTCGTACTTACCCTTAACTCCCTCCGTCATGTCGGTCTCGATAATGCCGGGACGTATTTCATAGACGCCGATGCCGTACTCCGCCAGACGCGCTGCCCAGAGTTTGGTAGCCATGGCGATGCCCGCTTTCGAGATGCAGTAGTCGCCCCGGTTCACGCTGGCAACCGTGGCGGACACGGAACTGATATTGATAATCGAACGTTGTTGTCCCGGTTGGCGGATCATCCAGGCGGCGACGCTCTGGGTGAGAAAATAGGGGCCGCGCAGATTGGTGGCAATGAGTTCGTCGAAGCTTTCTTCGCTGGCATCGAGCACATCGGCCCGAATGCGGGGTGCGATGCCTGCGTTGTTGACCAGAACGTCCAGCCGGCCAAGCTGGGCTTCGATGGTTGCTAAGAGTTGCTTGCGGTCCACCGCCGACGCTACATCCGCTGCGACATAGATGGAGCGTGGGCTTCGCTTTTTTAATTGCTCCAGTACCGGTTGAACCTGCTCGGCCGCACGCCTTCCGGTAATCGCAAGGGTGAAGCCGGCTTCCGCGAGCTTGAGCGCAACGCCCAGACCGATGCCGCGGGTACCACCGGTTACCAGCGCGACCCGATCTTCATTTCGCATGGCCGGCTCCGAAGAAGGTGTAATAGTCCGTGTTGCCGAGCCGGGTGATGAGAAGACATAGCTCCAGCAGATGGTAGTCGCCCCACATGCAGGCTTCGCCGCAGGGAATCTTGGCTTCCGGCGGAATGTAGTCCCATCCGTTGGGGCGATGGTAGATGCTTTGCAACAGCAGACCTTCATGCTGGGGATCGACCGAAAGATAAGGTTCCTGCAGTAGCTGCTCGGCGATGGTGAATCCGGCCTGCGTATACACTTCACCGGCTGCGCCGAGTAGATGACCAAGACGAAGTAATCCTTGAGCGGCGATGGCGCTGGCGGAAGCGTCGACCGGCTCATAGTCGTTGTATGGATCGGCCGGTTTAGCCTGCCAGTCACCCAACCGGTGCAATTGCGGCGCGCCGGTATCCCAGTAGCAGATGCCATCGCGTGCGCTGGCCTGCTGGATGTAGAAGTCGCAACAGGCGCGTGCGGCCTTTTCCAACGGGGCCAGCGTCTCCTGCTTGTCGGCAGGACCATCCGCGGACTGAAGGAACTCCATCAACTCGGGAAAGCCGAGCATTGCCCAGGCCAGGCCTCGAGTCCAGGTTGTAAAGGGCGAGTAGCCTTGCTGCGATGACGGGCAGCGAAAGACGCCACTCGCCGGATTGAAGATGGCTTCGTGGACGGTTCGGCCGCGCAGCGCGGGCACATCGTAGTGATCGCGTCCTTCGCCGTAATAGATGTTGAAGAGCGCGGAGGTTTTGGCATGGATGATCGCCCTGTCCAGCAGGTTGACGCGCTGATCCTGTTCCGCCTGAAGCGAGTGTCCAAGCTGGTGAGCCATACAACAAATGCGCAGGGTGCGAATGGTGTCGATAAACAAGGAGTGGCTGCCATTGAAGGAGTAGATGTAGCCAAGACCATCCTTGAGGGGGGTCCAGCGCGCGGCCTGCACCGCACCACTTACCTTTAACGCGAGCTCATAAAAGTGTAGCTCCCCGGCGTTGTTGGGAATGCGCCCTTCCAGCATCAGACGGCGGAGGTGGCCGTAGGTGGAGATGTTGTTGAAGCCGTGGTCGTGCACGCCAGTGTGGGTGAGATGCTCCGCCATGTCGGCGACGACGTGCCGTTGGGCCAGGGTGAGCAGATCCTTATTTCCCGTGAGCTCGAAGCAGAGCAGGGCATTGCCGTATTGAAAACCCTGCGTCCATTGCGTCCAACTGCGCGCGGTATAGCGGCCGGCAACGGTGATGACGGGGGCGCCATCACTGGCTTTCCAACGCCGGTCGAGGCGCAGGGTTTTATCCGAGGCCAGCTGCAGCGTACGCTGCACAGCTGGGGACAGATCCTTTGCTTTCAAGGTTTGATTGGATTGCAACCTAACTCCTTTGGGTTAATCTTCAAACGAATGCGGTGAAACGATCGACGATTTGCTGCAGCACCTGGTCTGGATCGGTATCCCAGATAACGCGGTTGAATATTTCCACTTCGATCGGCCCGTCGTAGCCGGCTTTATCAACAGCCAGCCGCAGCATGCGATTATCGATGACCCCATCGCCCATCATCCCCCTGCCCAGGAGCAGATCCGGTAAGGGAACCAGCCAGTCGTTGACATGGAATCCGTAGATTCTGCCTCTGGATTGGTCGATCAACGGGAGCACTTGCGGATCCCACCAGATGTGAAAAACATCCAGGACCAAACCTACTTCGTGGGGCGCAAAAGCCGAGGCCAGTTCGAGCGCCTGGCCGATCGTAACCAGGACTGAACGCTCGGCCGCGTACATGGGATGGAGTGGCTCCAGGCCGAGCTTGACGCCGTGTTGGCGAGCGTAGGGAACCAGGGCAGAGACTCCGTCCGCGACCATCTTTCTGGCTTCGGTTAGGCCAACTTCGGCGCCACCACCCACCACCAGCACCAGGGAATCGGCCCGGAGCGCGGCTGCCTCATCGACGGCGCGGTAGTTATCTTCGAGGTTTTTTTGGCGGCCGGCTGCGGTTGGGCTGGGGAACATTCCTCCGCGGCAGACGCTTGAAACATGCAACCCTGCGTCCTTTACCAAACGAACGCACGAGGCCAGACCTGCCTCTTCAATCTTGTGCCGCCAGAGCGCGATCGACGGGATGCCGTGGCGCACGCAACCCTCGACCGCCTGGCTTACGGTCCAGTTGGAGACGGTGATTTGATTGAATGAGAGCCTGGTTATCTCTGCCATACGTGGATATCTATCTCAGTCCTACCACGAAGTAGAGATCAACGATCATCATCCAGGGTTAGCCTAGGGGAGGCTGGACGGCAAGTCAACGAAATGGTGCGGAAGGCACCTCGGGTTGCTCCGGGTCCGTATCGTAATAGGGTTACAGGGTTTGGACGGGTGCCCCATGTTCGCCCCACCCGCCCCGGCTTGCCGTGGGGCGTACATGGGCCGAAAACGATATTTTTCGAATGCTTTCCCTTTACCTCACGGGAGTTCCACGTCGATTTGGAAAAAGCGTCCGTTGGGCTGCGCCCATCTCTTTCGGCCCACGTACGCCCCACGGCAAGCCGGGGCGGGTTGGGCGAACGTGGGGCACCCCGTCCAGTTCCCTTTGGTACGGTTATGAGACCAAGTCCTGCGGTTCAGCTACTACGCCGGCCACTTCCATTCGCGGATTTCTTTCTGGTCTATACCGTTTTCGTGGGCATAATTGATCGCCTTGATGATCTGCCCCTTCAGCCAATCCACGGTATGCGCCCCCTTCTCCATAAGTTGAGGGACCCGTTCAATGACGTCGATGGCCAGGTTGAAGCGATCCACCTGGTTCAAGATCGCCAGTTCCAGGGGAGTGTTGATATTGCCCTTCTCCTTATATCCACGCACGTGAAAGTTCTCATGATTGGTGCGCCGGTAGGTCAGCTTGTGAATCAGGGAGGCGTACGCGTGGAAGTTAAAAATCACCGGCTTACTCGTGGTGAACAGGCTGTCGAATTCACGATCGCTCATCCCGTGGGGGTGTTCCCGATCCGGCATGAGCCGGAAGAGATCGACCACGTTGATGAACCGTACCTTCAACTGCGGGCAGCGCTCGCGCAGGATGGCCACGGCCGCCAGCCCTTCCGAGGTGGGAATGTCGCCCGCACACGCGATGACCGCATCCGGCTCCTCACCGCAGTCACTGCTCGCCCAATCCCAGATGCCGATGCCTTTGGTGCAGTGCTCTACGGCTGCTTCCATGGTGAGGTATTGCAGATGCAGCGCCTTATCGGCGACGATCACGTTTACGTAGTTGGTGCTACGCAGGCAATGGTCGGTCACGCTCAGCAGGCAATTCGCATCCGGGGGAAGATAAATCCGCGTCACTTCCGGGCTCTTGTTGGTCACCACATCCAGAAATCCCGGATCCTGATGGGTGAAACCGTTGTGGTCTTGCCGCCATACCAGCGACGTGATCAACAGATTGATAGAGGAGATGGGAGCCCGCCAACGGGTCTCCAGCTTGCTTTTCTCCAGCCACTTGGCGTGCTGGTTGAACATGGAGTCGATGATGTGGACGAAGGCCTCATAGGAAGAGAAGAAACCGTGACGCCCGGTGAGCACATAGCCCTCGAACCACCCTTCCAGGGTGTGCTCACTCAACATCTCCATCACTCGGCCGTCGTTGGCCAGGAAGCCGCCGTCTGAGTCTTCAGGCAGCATCTCTTCCATCCAGGTCTTGGGGCTGGCCTCGTAGATCGCCTGCAGTTTATTGGAGGCTGTTTCATCCGGGCCAAAGACGCGGAAGCTGGTCATGTTGCGCCGCATCACGTCGCGCAGAAAATGTGCTACGACCTCGGTCGGCGACGCTTCGGCCTGCCCGGGAGCGCTGACCTTGACGGCGTAATCGCGAAAGTCAGGCATATCGAGGGGCTTCCGCAAGAGTCCGCCGTTTGCGTGCGGATTGGCGGTGATGCGCCGCGTACCCACCGGCGCCATCTCGCGCAGTTCCTCGATCAAGCGTCCCGACTCGTCGAATAACTCTTCTGGCTTATAACTGCGTAACCAGGCTTCCAACTTGGCCAGGTTTGCTGGGTTGGTTTTGGGATCGAGGATGGGAATCTGGTGGGCCCGCCAGAACCCTTCCACTTTATGTCCATCGACCGTCTTAGGGCCGGTCCATCCTTTTGGGGTGCGCAGAATGATCAATGGCCACTTCGGCCGGTCTACGAGTTGCCCTTTGGGAGCGCTGCGGGCTTTCTGCTGGATGGCGTGAATCTCGAGTACGCAGCCCTCCAGAACTTCGGCCATTTTGGCATGCATCCGATCCGGGTCGTCGCCTTCGACTACGTACGGGGTCCAACCCAAACCCCTCATGAGCATGTCCAACTCTTCCGGAGGTATGCGAGCGAGGATGGTGGGATTCGCAATCTTGTATCCATTTAAATGAAGGACGGGAAGCACAGCGCCGTCACGCACCGGGTCGAGAAATTTGTTGGAATGCCAACTGGTGGCCAGGGGACCGGTTTCCGCCTCTCCGTCGCCCACCGCCACGGTCACGATCAGATCAGGATTGTCGAACGCCGCGCCGAACCCGTGGGAAATGCTATATCCCAATTCGCCGCCCTCGTGGATCGATCCTGGAGTTTCCGGCGTGCAATGGCTGCCGATGCCACCAGGAAAGGAGAACTCCTTCAGAAATTTGTGCAGTCCGGCCACATCCTGACCCTTATCCGGATACACCTCGGAATAGACCCCCTCGAGATAAGAGTTGGAAAGCGTGGCGGGTGCTCCATGGCCGGGACCGGAAATATAGATCACGTCGAGGTCGTACTTCTTGATCAGCCGGTTCATATGGACCCAGATAAAGCTCTGACCCGGATCCGACCCCCAGTGGCCAAGCAGCCGGTTCTTGATGTGCTCCGGCCTGAGTGGCTCGCGTAAGAGAGGGTTCGCGCACAAATACAACATACCGGCAGAAAGATAGTTGCAGGCACGCCAGTAGGCGTTCATCTTTCTGACCTCATCGGCGGTCAGAGGCTCGAAATGCCCTTGCTTGCTTGACGAGTTGGAAGCTGCCACGGAAAGCGTCTCGACGTTGCTCATAGTTCCTCCTTATTTCGTTCCATCTGATCCACGTGTACTGCGATCGTCCGATCTTCCTGGGCGGTTACCACCCAGACCGCCACCTGGGAATGAGCGCCGCTCACTCGCCGCAGCGCATCGCCACTTGTTTCATTGGCGGCTGGATCGAGCACCACACCGCTCGATTCGAGGCCGCGCAAAATTTCCGCCCGGGACTGCACATCGTGTTCGCCGATGCCGCCGGTGAACACCAGGGCGTCTAACCCGCCCAACACCCACGCGAAAGCACCGATTGCTTTGCGTACACTGCGGGTGAAGACCTCAATTGCCAGCCGGGCGTCGGCGCTTCCCGCCATGGCCGCCTTACGCACGGCGCGCATGTCGTTAGGCAGCCCGGAAAGCGCCACCATCCCGGCTTGGTGATTCAGGATGGTCTCGACTGCGTCCATGGCAGCGTCACGATCACCCTTCGCTTGCCGCAGCAAATAGAGGACCAGTCCTGGATCGAGATCTCCCGGCCGGGTGCCCATCACTACCCCGCCGGTCGGGGTCAGCCCCATGGTATTTTCGACCGAGCGTCCGTCGATCAGTGCGGTCACGCTGCACCCGCTGCCCAGGTGCGCAATCACCATGCGCCGGGGAAACTCCGTCTGTGCCCGTTCACAGGCGGCTCGCATATCACCCACCACCCCTTCACAGGAAAGACCATGGAAACCGTACCGGCGGACACCCTGCCGGCGGTAGTCGCTGGGGATAGCATAGGTTGAAGCCTCGGCGGGCATTGTCTCGTGAAAAATGGTGTCGAAGCAGGCGTAATGCCGCGCCTGGGGAAATCTCCCCAGCATGTCGCGAATCAATCTGATCGCCTCTGGATCGTGCAGGGGGGCAAACGCCACCGCCTGCTGTAGATCCTTCAGGACCTCCTCAGTGATTCTCTGATGTTGATGGATCAGAGGACCAGGATGCACCACCCGGTAGCCAACCGCGTCGATTGGCGGCATGCCGGGACTGCACACCGCGTTCTCCAGCAGCGTCATCGGATCCTTTTTGGATGCATCTTCGGCCTGCCGAGCACCATTGCTCAGCTCCCGCCCCTCGGCATCGCGAAAGGTGAACCCGAGGCCGGCTCCGCCCACTCCGCTAATTTCGCCGGCAAATAGGACCCGCGGCCAGGAAAACCTTTCCCCTTGGCTTGCGTTTCGGGCCGGCTCGAAAATCGAAAATTTGATGGACGACGATCCACTGTTGATAACCAGTATGTGCACACCATCACCCAGCCGCTCCTGGCGGATTCCTCCAAGCTACACCCGCCATGTGTGCCACCGATGAATTCCACAGGCGTCTGGCTAGAGGATAGAGTCGGCCGGAGGGCGGAAAGTCTCGCCGTCTCCCGTAAAGCCGCGCCGTCACGAGCAGTCTTCAAGGAGTGACGTGGCGAAAAGATTTGATTGACGGTGTTTTCTTCGGCGTGATAATTTGGCCGCCAAAAATGAATCGGCCGTTGCGCTATGCGAAGCAGACAGTTGCCGGTCCCCGCGTAGAGAACCGAGAAGAAGTTAAAAGTTCAAATTTGTTCGGTAGTCAAAGAAAGTTTTTTGGAGGCAGTTCAAATGTTAAGGCGCGTTGGGGGACTTCTGAGTTTTTCGTTGCTGGCAGCTTCCGCGCTGCTGGCGCAGACCAGCGGCACCATCTTAGGACATGTCGGCGACACGACGGGCGCGGTGGTTCCCGGCGTCACCATCACCCTGACCAACACGGGCACGAACACCACCCGCACCACCGTTTCGACCAGCGACGGCGACTATACGTTCCCGGATGTTCCGCCAGGAGTCTATGACGTTGAAGCCACCCATCCGGGCTTCAAGATCGCAGCCGCTCGGAACGTGCAACTGCAGGTGCAGCAATCGTTGACCCAGAATTTCACGCTCCAGGTCGGTGAGGTGACGCAAACGGTATCCGTTTCGGCAGCAGCCGCCCTTCTCCAGACGCAGAACTCCTCCCTTGGCACCGTGGTTCCTACTCACACCCTCGACCAGATGCCGGTGAACAATAGGAACTACCTGAACTTGGCGGCGATCTCGGCGAACGCGAACGTCGTGTCACCGACCCAAGGCCAGGCCGGCGCACGGCTGGGAGGCGCCCGCGCCAACGAGACCATCTCGGTGGGCGGCTCGCGCATTATGTTCAACCACTACACGCTCGATGGCGTCAACAACAGCGACGTGGACTTCAACACCTTTGTGGTCCAGCCCTCCATCGACGCCATCCAGGAAATGAAGGTGCAAACCGGCGTCTATCCCGCCCAATACGGTTACAACTCGACCCAGGTCAACGTGGTCACCAAGAGCGGCGCCAACAATTATCACGGCACCGGGTTCTACTTCCTTCGCAACAACTACGCGGATGCACTCGGGTATAACTATTTCTATCCCACTCCTCAACCCGCCGCGCTTCCCTACAAATATAACGACTACGGATTCGTGCTCGCCGGACCGATCTCGATTCCCCACGTCTTCAACGGCAAGGACCGCTTCTTTTTCATGGTCAACGACGAATGGTATTCCCGAATCAGTTTCTCGAATACCGCGAATACCCAGCCGACGCAGGCTGTGCTGGGAGGAGATTTCAGCCAATACAAGACAACCGCAACCGGATCCGTCGTTCCCATATATGATCCCGCCACAGGGAACCCCGACGGCACGGGCAGGACACAGTTCCCGGGCAATGTCATTCCGGCGAGCCGCATCGATCCTATTTCACTGAAGTTCATTCAGTTGTTCGACGCCCCGGCCCAGAACAGCCTATTCCAGAACAATTACACCTTCCTCACCTCCTCAAGGGACACTCACGACGGCTTCAACGTGCGCGGAGATTACTACCTGTCGTCGAAGCAGCAGTTTGCCTTCCGCTTCAGCAATGGCCTGGAAACGAACCCCACTGCGCAATTCAAGACGGCGGGCGGGACAACCGGCAGCAATATCATCACCAGCTACTGGCAGTACATGGGCTCCCACACCTGGACCCCCTCTCCCACGGTCGTCAACGTGGCCACGTTTGGCTGGACCAACTTCTACAATTCTCTCGGCCTGTACTCGCAGGGCGTGAATGACGCCGTGTCCAAGCTCGGGATCCCCGGCCTTCAACCCGGTATTCCTGCAACCTGGGGCATTCCTGCCCTTGGCTTTTCGGGGGATATCTACAGCGGGATTGGCGACAGCTCCGACGGTCCGTATGTGACCAAAGACCCCAATATTTCGGTCAACGACAACATCACCTGGCTGCATGGCAAGCACTCCATCTCCTTCGGGTTCCAGTACGAGCGGCAGACCTTCAATGAACTGGGCAACCAGTTCTCCCGTGGCTCATTCACCACCCAGGCCAACGCCACCGCTGAGGCCAGTTCTCCCGGGAAACTGGTGAAGGGAACCGGCTCCGCGTTCGCCGACTTCCTCCTCGGCCAGCTTTACACCTCGGTGTATGCGGTGCAGATCGCGCAGGCCGATTACAAGCGCAACGTCGAAGCCGTCTACTTCGACGATAACTATAAGTTCACGCCCAAGCTCACCGTGTCGGCCGGCCTCCGCTATGAGCTGACTCCGCCCTGGACCAACACCCTGGGCAATGAGTTCATCGTGGATTTGCAAACCAACAACTCGCCCATTAGCCCCTTCGTTTCCGGGCCGGAGCCTCAGAGCCAGTGGCCCTTCTATAGACGCCAGGGCACCTGCACTGACCCGTATCAGGGGGTGAACGTCCGCTGGGTCACCTCCAGTGGCACCCCTGTCAATCCGGCGCCGCAGTGCGCCAACGGCAATTTCCCCAATTCGCTCATGCAGACCTCGTACCGCGACTTCGCGCCTCGCCTGGGCATTGCCTTCACGCCGAACAGTACATGGGTCATCCGTTCGGGTTTTGGCATGTATTACGACAATGACACCGCCAACGGCCGGTTCGACGTGGCCCGTAACCTGGCCGGACGTGTCACGACAACCTCGGGGGGTGGGACTGCCGGCCTGGCCACCATCAATTGGGGCAACGCGGTAGCCAGCGGCTCCGTTGCCAACATACCGCCGCCCTACTCCTACGCCAATGCGTACAGGCACAGAACTACGTACAGTGAGGTCTGGCTGCTCGATGTCCAGAAGCAGCTCGGCCAGAATTGGCTGCTCGAGACCGGATACATGGGCTCGAAAACTGATCACCTCTATGGCTTTCGCAATGCCAATTATTCGGTTCCGTTTGGGTTGCTCGGCGCCGCCGGGTACAATGCGAACGGTTCGCCTAAGAGCATCCTGCAGCGTACGCCCTACCCGAACTATGGCGTGATTCAGTTAGTGCACGACCTGGGCAACGCGAATTACAACGCCTTCACCTTCCAGGTGAACAAGCGCTTCAGCAACGGCTTCAACCTCATCAGTTCCTACACCTATGCGAAATCGTTGGACGACACCAGCGGCATCCGCACCCAGTCGTCGGAGCTCTTCCCGCAGAACGACCTCTGCCTCAGCTGCGAATACGGGCCTTCGGACTTCGATGTGAAGCATCGCGTGGTTGGCTCGCTCATTTACAACCTGCCCATCGGCCCAGGCATGTTGTACGCGCCTGCGTCGAAGCTCGTGGATACTGTGATCGGCGGCTGGCAACTCAGCGTCCTCGGCACCCTCCAGACCGGCCAACCGTTCAACATGGGGTACAACGACAACAATGCCAGTACCAACACCATTTCCGGCGGCACACCGGCGACCCGGCCGAATTACGTCCCCGGACAGAGCTTTTTTCAGGCCGGCAAAAAGGCCGGATCCAGCGGCCAATGGGTGAATCTCGCGGCCTTTCCGGAGCCGGCCCCGGGTTTCCTCGGAAGTACGAGTCGCAACATGCTATACAGCCCCGGCTACCAAGAATTCGATATGTCCATCGGCAAGACTTTCAACATGCCCTACAACGAACACCACCAGTTACAAATCCGGTTGGACGCGTTCAACGCCCTCAACCACACCAATCTAGGCAATCCTACGAACAACAAATATGTGAATTCGTCGACAGGGGGCAAAATCACCACCTCAAATGCAGCTCCGGGAAGTGCAAATGGAGGTGGGCGGGAACTGGAGCTAGGCGCCAGGTACACGTTCTAAGGCGGTGCCACGATTACGGTGCCCTAATCGGCCTTTGCGACCTGGGGCTTTTCTTGATGAAAAGCCCTGTCGGGAAGCATCTTCGCCGGTTATACCAATCGTGGAACCGCCATAGCGTCGTATCCCGGGAGGTGCTTAGGGTTTGCTACTGTGATCCTGAGGGTGGCAAACGAACCAAATTCTTTGAGGCGATATCAGATGTTCAAGCGCGTTGGCCATCCTGGGCAACGTGCACGACGCCACCGGAGCTGAAATCGGCGGCGCCCCTATCACGATCACTTATGCCATCGCTCGACGAAAGGGACATTCCATGAGTCAGTTCACACGAAGGTCAATGTTGAAGGGCGCGGCTGCGGCCTTGCCTGCTGCCGGTATCTTCGCATTCCCCTCCCTGGCGCGGGCGATTGAAGATAACAGCACGCCGCAGCAGAGAGCTAAGTGCAAGATCACAGATATCCGCACCGCGCAGGTGCTGGTGCACGGTCCACAAACCCACGTGCGGGTTTACACAGATTCCGGTCTCTATGGACAGGGGGAGTCGACGGACGCCGCGGTGGGCACCGCATCCTTAGTACATGGCTTTCGCCGCATGCTGATCGGGCAGGATCCGCTGAACGTGGATGCGCTGTGGGAGAGGATGCGTGTTTCGGGAATTTTCGCCGGCGCCCAGGGCGGCCAATACGTGACCGCGATGACGGGAGTCGAGATTGCGCTGTGGGATCTGGCGGGAAAGATTCTGGGTCTTCCGGTTTATCAGTTGCTAGGGGGAAAGTTCCGCGACAAGATTCGCATGTATTGCGATTCGGATATGGAGAATCCGGTTGGCGCGGAATCCGATCGGAAGCTGCCATGGATCAAAGAGCAAGGATTCACAGCGATGAAGATCGACCTTGACGACGCTACGGATCCGGCCCGCTTCGATAAGGTGAACTGGACGGCCAGCAACGGCGAAATCGATCGCATGGTCAGTTGGGTAAAGCATGTGCGGGAATCAATACCCAAGGAAATGGATCTGGCTTGCGACATGCACGGTCGCTATGACGCAACCACTGGCAAGCGTGTCGCCGTGGCGCTCGAGCCTTACCGGCTGCTTTGGCTGGAAGAACCTGTACCGCCGGAAGACATCGACGCCATGGCGGATATCCGGCACTCGACAACCACGCCGATCTGCTGCGGTGAGAATCTTTACATGCGTTGGGGCTATACCGAGCTGCTGCAGAAGCGCGCGGCCGACATTATCATGCCTGATATCCAGAAGGTAGGCGGCCTATCCGAGGCACGCAAGATAGCCAACATGGCACAGGCTTATTATGTTCCGTTTGCGCCGCACTGCGTGGTTTCTCCGATCGGCACCATGGCTTCGGCCCATGTTTGCGTTACCATTCCCAACTATTTGGTCTGCGAGTGGCATTGGATCAATCATCTCGAGGTTTGGAAGACCTTTGTCAAAGAGGGCGAGATTATCCAGCAGGGTTATGTGACACCGCCGGATAAGCCCGGGTTTGGAGTAGAGATGAACGAAGAAGTGGCCAAGACGGTGCAGATTCCGGGGACAACGTGGTTCGAGCCGAACAAATAGAGGACGGGGACTGTGGAGCTTATAAACGCATTGATTCGCCAACGGCGGTGTGCCTCAGTGGCGATGGTTTGTGCATCGATGATGTTGGGTGGCGTTCTCAGCGCCCACGCACAGCAGGGATTTTTCACTCCCGAGGACGTGATCAAGTACACGCCCGACTGGCATGGGGAGCGGTTTCCTGACGGCCGGCCGAAGGTGCCGGATGCAATCCTCGACCGTATGAAGACGGTGACGCTGGAAGAAGCATGGGCAGTGCTGCAAAACGCGGGCTTCATGCACGAATATGAAGACGGCTGGCTGTCCATCCATCCTGACAAGGTGTTGGTCGGCCAGTGCGCTCACCGCTACTTGGATGCCGGGCCGCCGGACATCCAGAAGTTGATCGAAGAACAAGGTGTGGCGGACCACAGGCAGGGCGCGATGAATGCGTGGCC
Source organism: uncultured Acidobacteriaceae bacterium (assembly GCA_963717225.1). GTDB lineage: Bacteria > Acidobacteriota > Terriglobia > Terriglobales > Acidobacteriaceae > PALSA-350. The sequence continues at coordinate 68,327 of CAVQWB010000038.1, forward strand.
GGTGGATATGTTGCAGCCGCGCGATGTCTACGTGGCCGATCACTTTGGCTTGAAAGTCAACGGTCCCTCCATTGGCGACAATGTTGGAAATGCCATTTATGCCAGGTCCGGCAACGGCATTGTGTACGACGGCGCGGTGCGGGACATCAATGGATTAGACGAGCTGCCGAATTTTGTCTCCTTCGTTCGTTATTACGACCCTTCGCACCATTATGGATCGCTGCGCTCGGGTAAGCTGCTCAACTCGACCATGGTGAGCATCAATGCGCCTACCCGGATCGGACACGCGACGGCAATGCCGGGCGATGTGGTGTTGGGCCGGAATGGCGGGGTTATCTTCATTCCGCCGCAGCTTGCTGAGGCGGTGGTTAAGAGTTCCGAGTCGACCCACCTGCGGGATGTTTTTGGACATCAAAGGCTGGAAGAAAAGAAGTACACGGCCGGGCAGATCGACGCTCGATGGACGGATGCGATCGAGCAGGACTATCGGTCATGGTTGAAGCAGAATGAGGATCATCTCTCCGTTCCCAAAGAACAGATTGAGGAGATATTGAAAGAGCATCAGTAACTGAGATTGTTCTGAGTCCCGGAAGGGACGACTGAACATCGATCTCCCAAACCACGGTCCTTGGTTCCGTCCAGAGAACAGGGCTTCATTCTTTGCGCCAACCCACTTTCAGCTTTCGGCGTTCACCAACCCTCGCTCCTTCAACATCGGCTTGATGCTGGGGTCCCTCCCTAGCCAGGCCTTGTACATCGCTGCTGGATCTTCGGTGTTTCCACGCGAAAGCACCATGTGGCGAAGGCGATCTCCGTTGGCTCGCGTCAGGCCTCCGTTGTCCAGGAACCACTGATAGCCGTCTTGATCGAGCATCTCCGCCCATAGGTAGGCGTAGTAGCCTGCCGCGTAACCACCGGCAAAAATGTGGGCGAAGTAAGTGGAACGGTATCGCGGCGGCACATAGCTGATGGAAAGATTTGTACGCTTCAACGCCTGCTGTTCAAATCCATCCGGGCTTTCGATCTGCGTGCCGGCGCTCAGTGCGTGCCACTGCATATCAAGTTCCGCCGCGGCCAGGACTTCGGTGAGCGCGTAGCCCTGGTTGAAGGTCTTTGCCTGGGAAAGTTTCTCTGCCAGATCTGGCGGCATGGGTGCGTCCGTCTCGTAATGCTTCGCAAAACGGTTGAAGACAGCAGGATAGGTGGCCCAGTGTTCGTAGAACTGGGAAGGGAACTCAACGAAGTCGCGAGCCACTGCGGTGCCGGAAAGGCTGGGGTAGGCGCAGTCCGCAAATATACCGTGGAGCGCGTGACCAAACTCATGAAACATGGTGGTGACATCGGTGAAACTGATGAGCGCTGGCTGGCCTGCAGCTGGTTTGGGGGAATTGCCCACGTTGCAGACCACAGGAAGCGTGCCTAACAGCCTGGACTGACCGACCAGATTGGTCATCCAGGCCCCGCCATTTTTGTTGTCACGTTTGAAGTAGTCGCAGTAAAAGAGGGCCAGCGGTTTGCCATCCGTATCGATCACCTCGAAGACGCGCACGTCCGGGTGATAAACGGGAATGTCTTTGCGTTCCTTGAATGTGAGGCCAAAGAGCTGGTTCGCGGCGTAGAAGACTCCATTCTCCAATACCTTGTTGATTTCAAAGTAGGGCTTTACCTCCGCCTCATCGAAATCAAACTTTGCCTTGCGCACCAGGTTGGAATAATAAGCCCAGTCCCAGGGCTGCAATTGATTGCCGCCATTTTCCGCTTCCATGAGGCGACGAATATCTTCGGCTTCGCCGGCAGCGTTTGCCGTGGCCGGTGGAACCAGGTCATCCATGAAGCGCTTGGCGGCTTCCGGTACCTTGGCCATCTGATCTTCCAACTTCCACGCAGCAAAATTCGGGTAACCCATCAGCTTTGCTTTCCGGATGCGAAGCTGCGCCAAACGCAGAATGATTTCGCGGGTGTCATTTGGTCCGCCGCGTTCGGCGCGGTTCCATGAGGCTTCAAAGAGTGCCTGGCGCGTCGCGCCGTCGCTCAGGTCGGCTAAATAGGGCTGTTGTGTGGTGTTCTGCAGGGTCAAAACCCAGCCTTCCTGTTTTCTCGCTGTGGCAGCTTCTGCGGCCGAGGCGAGTTGAGCTTCGCTCAACCCCGCCAACTTGGCTTTATCCGTAGTCGCAAAGGCAGGCTCCTGGTTGGCGGCCAGGAGTTTGATCTTGAAGCCGTTCTGCAGGGTCGATATCTCTTCATTGATTTTTTTGAGCACGGTTTTGTCCGCGTCTGAGAGGTTGGCCCCGGCGTGTACGAACTCGCGATGGTAGAACTCGACCAGGCGCAGTGATTCGGCATCCAACTCGAGCGCGTCGCGCTGCTTATAGATCTCCTCGACGCGGTGGTAAAGCCGGCTATCGAGATAAATCGCGTCATGGTGTGCGGCGAGTTTCGGAGCTTCGATCTGCTGCACCGTTTGCAGCTCTGGATTGGTGTTGGCGCTGGTTACCGCGTCGAACACCGACATCACGCGGTCCAGCAGGCGGCCGCTTTTCTCCAACGCGACCAGGGTGTTCGCCAAGGTAGGCAGGTCCGGGTTTTCTGCAATCGCCCGTATTTCCGTCAACTGTTGCGCCATGCCTGCTTCAATCGCCGGCTGGTAATCACTGTCGCGGATCTTGTCGAAGGGGGGCGCCTGGAATGGCAGCGCGCTGGGCTCATAAAACGGATTGCCGGGCCCGAAGGCCACACTGGCGCCGGCGTCAGGGGAGGCGCTCGAAGTGAGTGCCCCGTCTCCCTCTGCGGTGATGAAGTAGTGCATTGCTGACCTCATATTCTCCTTACGCGCACAATTCCTCGATTGTAACGGGATGCGCGCGGCCAGTTGTGCTCACCATGGCATAAACAATTTATTGAGTTTTATGAAGGTCTGAGAACAACGACCTACGACTTGGCAAAGATTCATCATTACCGGGTCAATCCAGTTTGATCCGGGGTGCGTAACTTCAGTACCGATGGTGCAGTTCGTCCTGCGATTCCCCAGCCGCATGACCGAGTCTTGCGCCATTCGGAGACAAGTTAATACAGGGAGACACACATGCCAAGACGCCAGTCCTTAGTGGGACTTGCGATGAGCCTGTTGCTGATTACCCCACCCGGAGTATTCGCATCAAGTCACCGCGAAGCACCAATCACAGCTCTCGACCACGCAGCAGACATCACGGACTTCTACGCGTTTGTCAGCTACGACCACCCCGATCGAGTCACATTCATCATGAATGTGGATCCTTTCCTCGAACCCAGTAACGGGCCCAATTACTTTCCTTTCGATCCCAACGTTCTCTACCAGATCAAGATCGATAACAGCCACGACGCTCTCGCCCACGTCACCTTCAACATTCAATTCCAGACGCAGATCAGGGCTCCGCAGCTCTTTACCGGCTTTGCCGGCGCCGGTGCAGGAATCAACGCTCCAAAGAACTCGCCTGCACCCGTGGCTCCAGGCACTCCCATTGTTCCTCCGGCGATTACCTCGCTCGATGGACCAGGGGCGGCCGGGTTGAGCCTGCGCCAGACCTACAGCGTGACCATGTATCGGGGTTCTCAGAGAATTCCTCTGACTCCTGTGAGCGGCTCCGCTCTCTATGCTGTTCCCACCAACGTTGGCCCCCGCACCATGCCCGACTATGAGGCGTTGGCAAAGCAGGGTATTTATACCGTGCAAGGAGACCGCGGAGATATCCGCGTGTTTGCGGGCACGGTCGCTGATCCTTTCTTTATTGATTTGGGAGCGGCCTTTGACACCTTCAATTTCCGCACCGGTGCGGGAGGCGGAGTATTGACTCCAGCGCAGGATAAGGACAACTATCTCAACCTTGCGCCCAATGCCGTCTCAGGCTTCAACGTAAACACGATTGCCATCGAGGTGCCGATCAACTATCTGACCATCGATGGAAACGAGCACCCGGCGACTGACCCGAGAGCGACGATTGGAGCCTGGGCGACAACCTCCCGGGCACAATTCACCATCCGCCGCTCGCCCACTCCACCGGAAAACTTCGGCAACTTCTCCCAGATCCAGCGTGTCGGCAATCCACTGATCAACGAATTGATCATCGGCACCGGGTATAAAGACACCTGGAGCATGTCGCAGCCGGCGAACGATGCAAACTTTGCCAGCTTCGATTTGGATCCGACGTTTGCACGCGTCCTCAACGCGGCCTACGGAATCAACATTCCGGCTCCGCCGAGGACCGATCTGCTTCCGCTCGTGACCTACGCCCCGCCGATTGCCGCTAAAGGCACACCAGCAGGGCCGGTCGCTGATCTGTTGCGGCTTAACACCGGCGTTAAACCTACTCCGGAGGCTAACCGCAGCCGGCTGGGTCTGCTCGCCGGCGACGGTGCAGGCTTCCCCAATGGACGCCGGTTGACCGACGACGTGGTGGACATTTCTGCTCGCGCGGTTGCGGGCGTCTTGAACCCCAAGTTCAACGTCGCTCCCAATAACCTGATTGGCGATGGCGTCGCTGCGCCCGATGTGCCCACACAGGAGACCTTCCCGTATGTGCACTTCGCTTACAGCGGCCGCGATAGCCGTCACATCGACCCCAGTGAGACGGGTTGCGGTGATCAGCCGACGCTGGAAAGCAGTAATCAAGCCGACGCTCCACCGGCAAACCAGGGCGGCAGCACGACCTGCCCTGTCATGTAACTCTCAAAAACCTGCCGAAGGTTTTCGGGCACTCCACTCTGAGGGGTGCCCGGAGACCTTCGCTCTTCAGTAAAGGCACGTGATGAAGCTGACTTCTGCAATTATTCTTATCGCCGGTGGGGTGCTGCTGGGCAACGCACAGGCCCAGCAAGCTACGCCCGCTGAGCAACGAATCGCAGCCGCGAGGCAACAGATCGCCTCCGGCCCCAAGAAGCCCGAAGCCTATAACAACCTTGCTTTGGCCTTCATCAGCCGGGCCCACGAGACCGCGTCGTCAGACTACGATCGCCAGGCAGCGGAAGCCATCGCCACCGGCCTCAGTCTCGCCCCGCAAGATTTTCAGTTACGGAAAGCACGCGTGGCTCTGCTGCTGGAGCAGCATGAATTTGCCCGAGCCAGGGACGAGGCCAAGGATCTGAATCTGCACAACCCCGACGATGCGACGGTCCATGGATACCTGGCACGTGCGTATATCGGTCTCGGCAACTACCAGGATGCTGAGACCTCGGCGCAATGGATGATGAACCTGCAGCCCTTTAATGTTCCCGGGTTGCTGATCGTCGCCCAGCTGCGCGAGCACTACGGCGATGGTGAAGGGGCGATCGAGGTGCTCGATCGCGCGTACGCAGAAACCTCACCGGGCGAGAATGGTGAGCTGGCCTCAATTGCTAACCAGATCGCAGCGATCGAGATCGGCATGGGAAAGACGGATTCTGCCAGCCAGATGCTGCAGCGTGCCGACGAACTTTTCCCGGGTTATCCGGAAACAGGCAAGAACCGGGCACTCCTTGCTGCCGGTCATCGACGCAACCGAAGCAGCAACCGATCAGCAGCAGACCGATGCAGCTACCAAACCTCTGCTGCCAGCTCCATCGATGCCTGAGAACCACGAGCGCATGGAACCGGCGACAGTCCCTGCGACGTTTTCGCCAGTCGTGTTCTCTCCTGTGCCGGCCGCGTTGCTGGTCCCACACGCCACCGGCACTGAGCGTGTCATCAAAACGATGCAGAGCCGGGTGCAGGGTAGCCTCAAGGATCCGGCTGCTTACTCCGCTCTCGGGGCCGCCTTTTTCCAGCGCGCCAGAGAGACAGGCGACGTGGAAGACTTTCAGCTGGCGGAGCAGGCACTGAATAAATCGCTCGACTTGAACAACGCGGACTTCTCCGCCGATGCCGCGTACTCCACCATGGCAGAAGTGTGCATGGGAGAGCATCGCTTCAGCGACGCCATCGTCTATGCGCAGAAGGCGCTGGCCCTGGGCTCGGGAGACCTCTCCTCGTTTGCCATTGTGGGTGATGCCAATGCGGATATGGGTGAGTATGAGCGAGCGGCCATCGCCTACTCACGGCTCGACATCTCCGGGGAATCTGCTTCGCAGCCGCGCAATGTCTATGTCCGCGATAGCCGCACCTCCTACCTAAAATTCATTTCGGGCGATACACTCGGCGCGATCCGCCTGATGCAAAGTGCGGTGGCAGCCGGGACCGAAGCACGGTTACCTGCGGAAAATCTTGCCTGGCTCTACTACGAATTGGGCGAATATGAGTTTCAGGCAGGGGATATTGGCGCCGCGAACCAGGCGTACCTGACTGCACTCAATATTCATCCCGGCGATTATCGCGCTTTGGCCGGGCTGGGAAAGCTGCGCGGAACCCAGGGCCGCTACGCCGAGGCCATCAAGCTTTACCAGGGCGCCATCGCTGTCGTGCCCATGCCCATCTACGTGGCCGAACTGGGAGACATGTATACCAAGACCGGCAACCCCGCGGAGGCCAAAAAGCAGTACCAGCTGGTGGAATACATCGGACTGCTCGGCCACATAAACCAGGTATTGCACAATCGCGATCTGGCGCTGTTTTATGCGGATCACGACATGAAGCTGGATGAGTCCCTCGCCTTGGCGCACAAGGAGTTTGAAGTACGCCACGATATTTACACCTGGGACGCGCTTGCCTGGGCTTTATACAAGAATGGCAAATACCAGGAAGCGAGCGATGCGATGGACCATGCGTTGCGCCCCGGTACACGGGATGCTCTTTTATTTTTTCATGCCGGCATGATCGCAAGCCGATTGGGGCAGACGGCCGTGGCCAAAGACAGGCTGCAGACTGCGCTGAGCATCAATCCCCAGTTTCACGTGATCTACTCGGGCGCCGCCAGGCAGCAATTGAAGCTGCTTGAAAACCAGGCTGCGTTGACGGCAAGCCAAGGACAGAATCATGTTCCGTAAGCGACTCCTTTTCTCCTTGCTCGCCCTGGGCCTGTTGCTGGCGCCGCGGGGCTTTGCCCATCCCATGGGCAACTTCAGCGTCAATCACTATTCGAAGATCTCCTTCGAGAAGGACGGCGTCAGGGTTACCTACATCATCGATTTGGCGGAGATCCCAACCTACCAGGAGTTGCAGCAGGGTAATGTCACAGCCAATGTAGCAGATCCGGCGGTTATGCACTTTGTTGAATCGCGTGGCGTGGAATTGGGACGCGGCCTCAGCCTGATGGTGGGCGGCACGCACTTGCCCTTGCATCTTGTATCCAGCCAGGTGATTTTTCCTCCCGGCGCGGGCGGCCTTCCGACCATGAAGATGGGCTTTGTCTACCAGGCGCCTTATCCTCCCGATCACGGTTCGGCCAGCTTGCAGTATTCAGACAATAATTTCCCCGGTCATGCAGGATGGAAAGAGATTGTTGCCATTGCCCAGCCAGGGGCGAGTTTCATCAGCAGTTCTGTGCCACAAACGGATCGTAGCGCGGAGCTGAGCAACTATCCCACCGACCTGCTCAACAGCCCGCCACAGGATTTGTCCGCGGCGATTCAGTTCCGTTATCCGATCGCGATTGAAAGCCCGCGGCAGCTCGACCGTCCCGGCGTGCCGTGGACCGCGTGCCAGGCGTGCCGTGAGGCTGCCGTGGAGGGACCTGCTGTTTTCGCTCATGCTCCCAAACCGGCTCGCTCGCGCATCAAGAACCACGTCCCCGCCGACCTTGTGACAACGCACAGCGTGACCTCGCCTGCTCAAGCTGGCCTGCTGCGCCGCTGCGCCTGCAGGCTAATCAGCAAGCAACCCCGCGCAGCGCGTTCACTGAGCTGATCACGACCCGCAGCCTGGGTCTGTGGTTCCTGATCACAGCCGCCTTCATTGCCTTCGGGCTGGGCGCCCTGCACGCGCTCGAACCTGGCCATGGCAAGACGATCGTCGCGGCCTACCTGGTCGGCTCGCGGGGCACCGCGCGGCATGCCTTGCTGCTCGGTCTCATCGTCACCGCCTCGCACACCGCGGGAGTATTCGCTCTTGGCGCCATTACCCTCTATGCGTCACGCTACATCGTGCCTGAGCAGCTCTACCCGTGGCTGGGCGTATTCTCCGGCTTGACCATCGCCGGACTCGGCGGATACATGTTTCTCCGCCGCTGGAGCGGTCTTGATCTCGACCACTCCCACACCTCGGGCCAACTTCATAGCCACTGGTTTTCTTCCCGCAAACAGGGCGCTGATTTGGCGGAGCCAACGGAGCCCGCAAAATCCGTTTCACTCTACCAGCTCTTCGCCCTGGGGATCACCGGCGGCATCATCCCTTGCCCTGCGGCGCTGGTGGTGTTGCTAAGCGCCTTCGCGTTGCACCGCATTGGCCTGGGGTTCTTCCTCATTATCGCGTTCAGTCTCGGCCTGGCCGCGGTTCTGATTGGCTTCGGCATGCTCATGGTCTATGGACGCCGCTTTATCGCCGGGATGCGCGCGAATGGTCCTCTGACTACCCGCTGGTTGCCGGTAGCCTCTGCGGCATTTATGACCATCCTCGGCGCAGGCATTGCGGTTCGCGCATTCCTTACCACCGGCATTGACTTCCATAGCTTGAGCAAAGAGAAACTCGGCCCATTTCTGTTCGTCGCCGGTCTGGGGTTGCTATTGGGGATGCGCCACTCTACCGATCCCGACCACGTGGTTGCGGTTTCCACCATCGTCAGCAAACAGCGTAGTATCCGCCAGGCGGGTCTGATCGGCACCATATGGGGCCTCGGTCATACACTGACCATCTTTGCCGTGGGGAGCATGATCATTCTCTTCGGAGTGGTGATCCCGCCGCGTCTTGGCCTCTCGATGGAATTCAGTGTCGCCCTGATGCTGATCCTTCTCGGGGTGCTGAATCTCACCGGCGTGATGCAGCGCGTGACTTCGTATTTCACTCGTAATCGCAAACCGGCGACAGCCCCAACACTCAGCAGAGCGAAAACGCTGCCTAACCGCTCCGTTGGCCGCTTCGGCGTTTATCAATGTGTGCGGCCGCTGGTCATCGGGATTGTTCACGGCCTGGCGGGATCGGCGGCGGTTGCGCTGCTGGTTCTATCGACCATTCATAGTCCGGTGTGGGCGACGATATACCTGTTGATCTTTGGGGCGGGCACCATGGTGGGCATGATGTGTATGACCGCGGTGATGGCGGTGCCGCTGGCTTATGCGGGAAGCCGCTTCACCAGCGTCAGCCGCGCTTTCAGCGTCGCGTCAGGAGTCGTCAGCGTTTGCTTCGGATTCTTTCTCGTCTACCAGTTAGGCTTTCTGGGAGGTCTGTTCACCAGCCATCCGCAATGGACGCCACGCTAGAGTCCACGAAGGATCTAGAAAAAATGCGCTAAAAGTCCCTACTGATCTCCACTCCCACGCGGTGTCATTCTTCGCCGATTCCGTACTTCTCCACCAGAAAAGTTCGTACTTTTGGAGGCATCGCCAAGGCGAGTTCATGCCACGTCACCACGCTCATCCGGCATCGCAATTCGGCGTTCAGGACTGCCGATATAACTTCGAAGCAATCGTCGATCAGGTCTCGACGGCGCTCATCACATACGACGGCAAACGATGCTCCGTAGGCGTGCGCAGCCAGTGCTCCGCGAATCAATTGGCTGGAGCCGTATTTTTCTTTCCGCATCGGGAGTCGACCCACATCGAACACCGCATCGAAGTCGCGATAGCGATGGATCAGATCGCATCGTGCCGTTTGGAAATCGCCTTCCGTCAACTTGGCTTCGATCAAGAGATTGCCGAGTTTCAGGTCCACCTCGCTTCGATCGTGGGCTCCGTTCTTCAACGGGATCCGCGGCCTGAAGCCGAAGATTGGCTGAATGCCTGGATCGATTCCGAGCAGGGAACAGAGAGCCGCGCGGCGCAGGATTCCGGGATAACAGAAGATGTTCATGAGCAGCGCGTCGGAGCTGTTCGCGCATTCGAGCTCGCCTCGCCGGCGATCTGCCTTTCTGGGAATGAATCGCGAGCCGGTATAAACCTTGGCCAGCCGCGCCTTCCAGCCGGGCTGCTGCAGGATTCGCTTATAGGAGGCAGTTAGGAAGTTGCCGTGTTCGCCGGCTTCATTCTCCGCATAGATAACGCTGGGCACTGGCCCATAGCTCATCTCCGCCGTGCAGCGGGCAGCCCTCGTCCGGTTGCGATGGCTGAGCTCAAAGCGCAGGGCGCTCGAGCTGGCTGGCTTGATCGCGCGTGTCACAGCTACAGTATAGGCGAAGAATAAGCGAATATCGCTACGGATCGGCTCGCGGCCACACCAAGAACGGATCCCCTGTATCCGCTTACGAACCGGCTCCGGCTTATGGCTCATCAGTATTTCTGTTTGGACCCCGACAGGCACCATACCGGAAAGTAGGTCTATGCACAGCAGGACCATCTTTTTCGTGTGCCTTTTGCTTGCGGCCAGTGGCGTGGTCTCCCCGGCCGTTGCCTTGGCTGGTGGCATCGCATTTGGCTTCACGATGGAGCATCCGTTCCGCCTGGAAAGTCATTCGCTGGCCAAGTTGCTGCTACAGGCCTCGGTCGTTGCCCTGGGGTTCGGCATGAATCTGAAGCAGGTGGTGCACGCGGGCCGCTCCGGGTTCTTTTACACCGCGATCAGCATTACCAGTGCCATGATGCTGGGCCTTTTGTTTGGCAGTCTCCTCAAGGTCGCAGGAAAGGCGTCCTTCCTGATTGCTGCGGGCACCGCGATCTGTGGCGGAAGTGCGATCGCCGCCATTTCTCCGATCACCGGGGCGGACGAGGAAGAGATTAGTGTCTCCATGGGAACCGTGTTCCTGCTCAACTCCGTCGCGTTGCTGATTTTCCCCGCGATTGGCCACATCCTGCACCTGAGCCAGAATCAGTTCGGTCTTTGGTCTGCATTGGCCATTCACGACACCAGTTCTGTGGTGGGAGCTGCCGCAAAGTATGGGAACCAGGCGCTTGCCGTTGGGACCACGGTGAAACTGGCACGCGCCCTTTGGATCGTCCCGGTGTCGCTGCTTGCCGCGGCCTATATGACGAAGTCGGGACGCTCCTACAAGCAGGCGAAGGTCAAGGTTCCCTGGTTCATCTTCTTGTTCTGTCTTGCCGCTGCTGCGGCCACCTATTTTCCACGCTTCGCTGCTCAATATGGCACGTTGAATCATCTCGGCAAGGCCGGTCTGACTGCGACACTGTTTCTGATCGGGACCAGCCTTTCGAAGAACACGCTGCGGCAAGTCGGAGTGCGACCTTTTATCCAGGGCGTCGCCCTTTGGGTGATTGTTGCCGGCGTCTCGTTGGCTGCGATCTATTTCAACTACATATCTATCTGAGGGTGGAAGAATATTGCGGGTCGTCGGGGCTGGTAGGTACGGGCTTTAGCCCGTACATCAACAAACCAAATCATCTGGCCTTTAGGCCCTGGGGTACGCTCTTCCTTTTGTTGGCCGGCATGCCTCTTGTCCGCGCAGGCATGGTGCCAGAAGGGGGCTGAAGAACGCATACCCCAGGGGCTGAAGCCCTCGGGAAGTCATGGTTTGATGTCAGGGTTAAAACCCTGACCTACCTTCATGTTGAGGTCAGAGTTGAATCGTTGACTTTACCTTCATGTTGAGGTCAGCGTTGAAATGTTGACCCTACTTTCATGTTGAGGTCAGAGTTGAAATCTACCTTTACGTTGAGGTCAGGGTTACTTAGGGTGCAGCGGGTATGTAACGGGTTGGTAGGTACGGGCTTTAGCCCGTACATCAGGGATCCAAATCATCTGGCCTTAGGCCCTGGGGTATGCTCTTCCTTTCGTTTGCCGCCGAAATCACCCTTCTTTCCGCAAACCCGTATGCCATGCCTTGCCTCCAAAAATTATCCCGCATTCTGTTTGCGCCTGAAGTATGCTTCTCACGACCAAAATACGAGGTGCGTCATCAACACCTATGCCATCACCACCGTAACGTTTCGAAGGCGACCCCTTTTTCTGCGCACTGCGAACGCGGAACTCCTGGTGAACGCGATATTCAAATATAGAGACCAGGGAAGATTCCTGTTGCACGCCTTTGTTGTTATGCCAGAACATCTGCACGTGATGCTGACACCGGAAGGGGAGCAAACGAAAGAGCGGTGCGTGCAATGTATTAAGGGAGGTTTCTCTTTCTCGGTCCGGAAGCAATTCGCCGGAGAGGTGTGGCAAACTGGTTTCCACGACCATCGCATCCGCGATGTGGAGGATTTTCGAAGTCAAATCGAATACGTGGCTGAAAATCCGGGCCGGCGAAGGCTGACAGATTACCAGTTTGTCCACACAAACTACAGGTCGCAGCTCGACGGCATGCCTGATGCCCTCGCAGGCATGGGTACCAGGATTGGCTGAAGAACGCATACCCCAGGGGCTGAAGAGTGTGCGTGAGAACCTAATTCCAAGTCACCGCGCTCATGCTTTGTATCAGGGCACGGCTTCAGCCGTGCCGCAATGGTTGGGTCTGATGAGGGCTTTAGCCCCTGGGCTACGTCTTCCCTTTTTGAAGGGCACAGGCTTCAGCCCGTATACAAAAGAAACAAAACCATGGGCTTTAAGCCCTCGGGGAGTCATGGTTTGATGTCAGGGGTAAAACCCTGACCTACCTTCATGTTGAGGTCAGGCTTGAGACCTTAACCTGCCCTTCATGGTTGAGGTCAGGCTTGAGACCTCGAATTGCCCTTCATGGTTGAGGTTAGACTTGAGACCTTGACCTAGCTTCATGTTGGGGTCTGAGTTGAACCGGCGACATCTACCTTCATGTTGATGTCAGGGTTACAACCCTCATCTGCTCTCGGCTGAGCCACCTCTCGCCGCGGGCTTTCTTCCGGTCGCGCGGGGTGCGAATTGTTCCGCCCGCTCGAGCACAAAACGATGGAAGGTGCCGGCAATTCCTGCGGGCTCGGGACCGGCCACGGTGGCCAGCGAGAACATCCGCGCCAGATTTAATCCTCGTACCCTGGCCAGCTTCAGAGTTCCCAACGCAACCTGGTTGCGCACCGCCCAACGGGACACGAAGGCAATCCCCAATCCGGCTTCCACCGCGCTAAGAAGGCCTTCGGTGGAATCGAACGTCATTACCAGATGCAGTTTCTTTAGTTCCAGCCCAGCGTTTTCGAGGGCCTGTTCGACGATCCTTCGCGAGCCCGAACCGAGCTCCCGGGTCACCAGCTTTGCCTGCTGTAATTCTTTTACGTCTATTTCCTCATCCGCCCATTCATGCCCCGCCGGCACCACGCATACCATGTGATCCTGCATGAACGGTTCCACCTGTACGTCTTTGCGCATGGCCGGCCCTTCGATCAGGCAGAGTTGCACCCGGTGTTCCACCAGTGCCTCGAGGATGGTCTGCGTGTTACCGCCCAGCACACTGATTTCTACTTTAGGATTCTCTTGCAAAAACCCTGCGATCAGCCGGGGCAGCAAATATTGTCCAATGGTCTGGGAAGCGCCCAGCGCCAGCCGTCCGGCGCTTCCGCCGGTGGTCGCGGCGACCGCTTCCCGGGCTTCCTCGGAGAGCGCAGCCAGCCTCTCAGCAAAAGGGAGCAGCACCGCACCGGCGGGCGAAAGCGAAACCCGGCCGCCGGCTCGATCAAAGAGCGGAACATCCAACTCCGACTCCAGCGCTTTGATCTGTTGTGTCACCGCGGACTGGGTCAGCAGCAACTCCTCCGCCGCGATGCGAAAGTTGAGATGATGAGCAACCGCACGAAAGACCCGCAGACGGAAGTTCTCCATGGTGTAAGGCTATTATTGCTGCAAAGGAGCAAGAGCATGAAAGATCTGTTACTCGTTGGCGCAACCGGTCTGGTCGGCCAATCGGTCCTGCGCCAGGCGCTTGCGGATAGCAGGGTTGCCAAGGTAGTAGCAGTTACCCGTAAGCCTCTGCCGCCCCAGCCCCGCCTGGAAAATCCCCTGGTGGATTTCGATGCCTTGCCCGACGATGCGCCCTGGTGGCAGGTGGATGGAGGTATTTGTACCCTGGGCACTACCATGCGCCAGGCGGGTTCGCATCCAGCCTTCCGCAAGGTCGATGTCGACTATCCGTTGACCGTGGCCAGATTGCTGCGCGAGCACGGCGCGCAGAGCTTTGCTTTTAATTCCTCCATCGGCGCCAATCCGAAAGCGCGGGCATTTTATATGCGCGTCAAAGGCGAGGTGGAGCAGAGACTGATCGCGGGCGGTTTCCCATCGCTTACCCTGGTGCGCCCATCCGGCATCCTGGGCCCGCGCACACCAAATCGTGCCTGGGAGGCGCGCACCATCCGCATGTTCCATACGCTGCGGCCTATCCTGCCCCGTCATTACCGGGTGGTTCCCGCCGACAAGATTGCCAAAGCTCTGCTGGAGGCGGCCATCTCTGCCCCCGCCGGCGTCCATATCGTAGAGTCCGAACGGTTATAGCAAACTATATTTCTGATAAAAACGGCAGCCGCGGCGCCAGGGCGAAGTTGAGCTGGACCAGGATGATGAAGGCAATACTCGCGTAGGTGCTCCACAGGCAGAGGCCGGCGCCAAAGGCATAAAGACCCTGCGCCACCACAATTCTGCGCTCGATGGCACACTGCCGGTCCAGGGTAATCTCGTCCTGCAACAACCCGGCTCGTCTCGCATATCGCCAACTGCCGAACAATATCACCCCGAGCAACAAAATATTGCCCCAGTACGCAAAGAGGACGCTGCGATAAGAGATAAATCCCGCCAGCAATCGAGTGGAGAAGGGCATGAGCGACACCGCGAAAAGAAAGGCAATATGAATCCATGAAAGATGGCGATCACTGCGAGAAAAAGAGTTCAGCTGCGCCTGTTGGCCGTTCCAGAAGATCCCCAGCGTCAGGAAGCTCATGATGTAGCTGATGAGCTGGGGCGCCGCTTCGGCGAGGGTGTGCCACAGCTCTCCCTGGCTGTGGATCACTTCGCTGGCCGGTACATGGAGATCCAGAACCAGCAGCGTCATGGCCACGGCGAAGATCCCGTCGCTCAGGGCCGCAAGCCGTTCCAGACTCTGACCTGTAATCTGGTTATAAGCGGTGGGCATTTCGATGATTACCCGACATAGTTTAGGAGCATTCCGATGGACAAGCAATTATGGACCGCAGTCGACCAGTACACCACAGACCTGCTCCAACCCCCAGACCCAGCGCTGGACGCGGCTCTGGCAGCCAGCGAGGCAGCCGGGCTGCCCTCGATCAGTGTTTCCCCCAGCCAAGGCAAGCTGCTCATGCTGTTGGCCAAGCTGGCGAATGCCTCGCGCATTCTGGAGATCGGTACGCTGGGCGGATACAGCAGCATCTGGCTCGCGCGCGCGCTCGGACCCGGCCGCCGCTTGATCACCCTCGAAGCCAACCCCAAGCACGCGGATGTGGCGCGCCGCAACATTGCCCACGCCGGATTTTCTTCGCTGGTCGACGTGCGTTTGGGCGATGCACGCGCCGGCATCCAGGCACTCGCGGCGGAAGGCGCCGGTCCGTTTGACCTGATTTTCATCGATGCTGACAAGCCTAGTATTCCGCACTATCTGGAGTGGTCGCTTAAGCTCTCACACCGCGGCACTTTGATCATTGTCGACAATGTGGTCCGCGACGGAGCTTTAATCGATGCAAAAAGCGAAGATGCGAGCGTGCAAGGAGCGCGGCGCTTGCACGAGATGCTGGCCACCGAGCCGCGCGTGAGCGCCACCACCATCCAGACCGTGGGTAGTAAGGGGTACGATGGCTTTACCGTAGCGCTGGTTACAATGGATGTCACCTAGGAGGACGTTTTGGAGAGGCGAGACTTTGTTACATCGGCCATTGCCATGGCAGGGGCCGCTTTGAGCGGTGGGGAGGGAAGAGCGATGGCACAGGCTTCACAGGAGTTCTACCAGCTGCGCAAGTATGCTCTCCGCAACGGGACCCAGCTGGCCCTGACCCAAACCTATTTCGAACACGCTCTGATTCCGGCGCTTAATCGGATGGCGATCAAGCCGGTGGGTGCGTTCAAGCTGGACATCGGCCCGGAGACTCCATCCTACTATCTGCTCAGTCCGGCAACGTCAGTGGAGACCTTGGCTACGTTGGACACACGCCTGGCTGAGGATGTCGAATTTCTCAAAGCAGCCACGGCGTTCTGGGGAGCACCGGCTGCCACACCTGCGTTTGAGCGGGTGGAGAGTTCGCTGCTGTCTGCCTTCGCTGGTTGGCCAAAACTGGTTGTGCCCAAAAGTGAAAAGCGAATTTTTCAGCTGCGAACCTACGAGAGCACCGGCCACGCGGCGCATCTCCGCAAAGTACAGATGTTCAATCAAGCGGAGATCGGAATCTTTACCCGGACGGGATTGGCTCCAGTGTTTTTCGGAGACACCCTGGTCGGGCATCGCATGCCGAGCCTGACCTACATGTTGACGTTTGAAGATGTGGCCGACCTGAACAAGAAGTGGGCGGTGTTTGGATCCGACCCAACGTGGAAGGAACTGTCTCATCGGCCCGGGAATACGGATGCAGAGATTGTCAGTAATATTTCCAATCTGTATTTGAGCCCATTGAGTTGTTCGCAGATCTAGCGCTAGGCTAGCTTTCCGAAAGCGGTGAGACAAAACCGCAGATCCTCTCCACTGCGCTCAAGGATTTCCTGTCGCGTCGAACTGGGCCAGGTTGCGTGTGCGCCTTTCCAGAAGGACAGATGGATGAAGCGCGCCATCGCCACCAAGCCCCACAGGAAACCCGAGGTGGCGCAGTGAAGAGATCTGCGGTTTTTGTTCATTCCCCCCAAAAGAAACCCCTGAGGGAGCGGTTTGCTGCCCCCTCAAGGTTTCTGCGGGGTGTCTTACATGCCGTTGGAGCCAGACTCACTCTCGGGGTGAACGACGCGGAAGGTGGTCCCACCGTTCGCCCATACCCGGAGCAGCATGTCCTTACCCGAGGGCAGCGATTTGACCTCGTTGCGGAACTGCTCTGCCGACGTCACCGGTTTGCGATTAACCTCCAGGATCACATCGCCTCCCGTCAACCCAGCGTCTTCCGCAGGGCTGCCCGGCTGTACCTGTGCAATTGCGACTCCTTGTAAATCGGAGTCCAGGTGCAACTGCTGGCGTACATCCGGAGTGAGATCAGAAATCGTGATGCCCAGCCTGGCGTGACCAGACTCGTCCTTGGCAGCCGTCGCGACTTCCTGGTTCTTGTGGTATTCGCCAACGGTCAGGTCAACGTTCTCCGGGTGGCCATTGCGCATGACTTCCAGCTGGATCTTCGATCCAGGCGCATCTTCGCTCACGATCACCTGCAGATCGCTGCCTGTTTCTACCGGCCGGCCGTTCACCGCCGTAACCACATCACCTTCCTTCAAGCCGGCGCGGCTCGCGGGAGAGTCAGGGGTTACCGAAGCAATCAGTGCACCGCTATTTCCAGTGAGGTTGAAGAATTTCGCGTTGTCAGGAGTTACATCGTTCAGACCAACTCCCAGGTATCCATGATGAACCACGCCATTCTTGATGAGAGACTCGACGACCGGGTGCACCGTCAAGGTCGGAATAGCAAAGCCCGCTCCGGAGAAGGCGCCGGTGTTGGAGATAAGAAACGTGTTGATGCCGACCAGTTCACCATGCGCATTCACCAGCGGGCCACCGGAGTTGCCCGGGTTGATGGCTGCGTCGGTCTGGATGAAATCGCCCGGCTTGCGCGGATCATCAGTGTAAGGGTTGGAACGATCGGTGGCGCTCACGATTCCCCGGGTGACTGAAAACTGAAACTGTCCGAAGGGGTTACCGATGGCCAGCACGGATTGTCCAGCGACCAGTTTGGTCGAGTCGCCCCAGGCGATGGTGGGCAGGTCTTTGGCGTCGATCTTGACTACAGCCAGATCTGTAAGTTTGTCGGTTCCGATTACCTTGGCCGGGAACGTCCTCCGGTCATGCAGCGTAACCCGCACTTGCATCGCCCCGTCGACCACGTGATTGTTGGTCACGATGTATCCGTCCGGAGAGATGATCACACCACTGCCAATGCCGTGCTCAATCTGCCGTTGGCCTTGCCCCATACCAGGCATGCGGCGGCCGAACTGCTGACCGAATCCCGGACCAAAGAACTGGGCGAAAGGATTATCCTCCTGGCTCTGATCGTCTCCCTGAGCTTCTGCCGGCTGCTCCGGAGCGTGGGAGGTGACAGCAATGTTGACCACGGCTGGTGTTACCCGCGAAGCCACGGCTTCGGTCGCCTGGTCGAGGGCCAACAAAGGATCGATACTTGCATTGTTGATGGGGGCGATCGTGCTATCAGCGGCGGTTGCGGCATTGACGTGCCTGTGGCCAACGATGAGTGCTCCCGTGGACAGAACGAGGGCAAAAGCCAACAGTGGCGCCGCGTAGGCCTTGGCTTGTGCTCTTAATAAATTAGTTGTTTTGGACATGAGTATTCCTCTTTCAGGGTGAAGTTTTCTTAAATCTGGAAAGCTATCCAGTTGTCGGGTGTGGGAATGCTTTGACGGGACACGCCGTGAGAGACCCTCGAGTCTTGCAATCTTTGCGGGACTTCCACGGTAAAGAGAATCAAGGTAATGCCTCCGCCGTCCTGGTCTTCTGTTAACTGGACGAATTGAAGGCGATGAGAAGTGCGAACCGGCCGCGGAGCGCGAGGCTTGGCCAGAACGTTCGCTTGTTCACGTGGCTGACTCACTGAAGGATGAAAAACCGCTTCCTGATACCGGGCCTGGTGTTGGCCCTCATGTTGGCGCTGATAAGCAGGCTCGAGCTGCACAGGAGCTGCCTCGGCAACCGAATCGTTCGCAGCAAACGTAACCACGCCGGTGAAGCGTTGCAGCAAGAGCACACCTGAGAGCGAAACCACCAGCCCGGCTGCTACCAGCCCACGAGAAAATAACGGGCCAATGTTGCGACGGCGATGGAGGATGTTCTCGACCCTGGCCGCCAGTTCCGAGTGCCTCTGCCAGAAGCCGGGCGCCAGCGAAGTCACCCGCCGTACCAGCCTGTTCTCGGCAAGTTTGGTCAGGCAGGTCGCATACGCACGTGCATTACCGGCCGCGTCCAGAACGGCATCGTCGCAGGCTTGTTCACGTTCCCGGCAAAGATGACGCTCGGCCCAAAAGAGCGCTGGGTTCAGCGGCAAAAGTGCTCGTAACAGTTTCTGCAGCAAATTGGTCCAGTCATCGCCGCGATCCAGATGGGCCATTTCGTGCAAGATGATTTGCTTGAGATCGGCCGCCGCCAACTCGCTCCATAAGGACCGAGGTACAACCACTGCGGGACGGAAGAACCCGATAACGCTCGGTGCATCGACCGCATCCGATAGGCGCACCTCAACCGAACGCCTGCCAGGCCGAGTCACAGCCGATTGAACCTCTTCGCCTAAAGCCTCGAAGGGAATCGGGATAGAGTTCCGGAGCAAGCCTCTCATCTGTCTCCCGCTCACCAGGAGACGCGCGAGTGAAAAGAGAGAAGCGATCACCCATACCACCTCGAGAATAAAAGCCCACGCAACATTCAAGTGCAGCGAGAAGGCGGTTTGAATCACGGGGGAGACGGGGGAGGGATAAGCGCCGAATAAACCGCGTCCCATGGCAAAGAAGGGTAGCAAAGCCACCAGCAGGAAGACGATCAGCCACAAAGTGAAGCGAGTAGAGGCACGCACTCCGGGAGCGAGCTTGAGCGCGGCCCAAGCCATAGCGGTCAACAGTAATCCCTGCCAGATGCTGGCAATCAGCAGCTCTGCCGGACTAGTCGAAATCAAGTGCCGCAATAAAATCGCTTCCATCGGGTTATTTCACTCCGCCTGCTCGATCGCATCTCTTAGACGCTGCAACTCTTCGGGCGTTACATCGCTGTCGCCCAGCAGGGATAACATCAGCTTTTCCCTGGAGTTGCCGAAGAAACGGCTGAGCACCAGACGCACCTCCGAGATGCCCGCCTCTGCCTCGGCTACCAGAGGTATATAGAAGAAGGCACGACCCTCCTTGCGATGCTGCACATACCCCTTTTGCTCCAAAATTCTTATGGTGGTCAGCACGGAGTTGTACGCTAAGGCGTTCTTCTTCGGGTAGCGCCGCGGCGATGTCGTTAACCGTTGACTCTCCGCGCGCCCAGAGGATCTTCATTAGCCTGAGTTCCGCTTCTGTCAGCGTGGGCGATTTTTTAGGTGGCATACAGTTGTCCCGGAATTAAGGCTACCGCGGCTGATCTGAAATGTCAACTAATTTATTAATACTTGCGTGCTCCATCTATACCCATCGGAGAGCCAACGCTATCTGCCATGAGGGGAATTTGAACGCTGGCGCACACGCCACCCTCTTGACGCGCAGCGATAGATAACCAGGCGGAGGGTCCATAATGGCATTCCAGACGCCTGCGGATGTTGGCCAGACCGACGTTGGCGCCCAAGGACTTCTTCGCGGATGAAACCTCTAATCCAACTCCCGTGTCCTCTACTTGAATGCAGAAGTGTTGCTGCTCCCATCGTGTGGTGAGACGCAGCAAACCTCCTTCGATTTTCGGAGCCAGGCCATGGAGGAGTGCGTTTTCGATCAGCGGCTGCAAAAGAAGCGGTGGCACAAGCATCGCCCTCGACGGCTCGTCGACGAGAATCTCCGTGGTCAAGCGGCGCCCAAAGCGCATTTGCTCGATGGCAAGATAGTCCTCGATAAATCGTACCTCCTGCCCCAGGGGAACCAACGTATCTTCCGTGCTGGTGAGCACGTAGCGAAAGATGCTGGCCAGCATGGTAGTCATGCGCTCGGCGAGCTCGGGCGCGGCGATGGTCAAATGGGCAATCGTGTTGAGCGCATTGAAGAGGAAGTGGGGCTGCACCTGGGCCCGTAAGGCGCGCAGCTCAGCTTCTGTAAGCTGCGCGCGCAACCGTTCTTCGTGCTGTTCACGCTCATGGCGGATGCTGGCCAGCCGGGCAGCTTCGAGCCTGGCTTCCAGTTGCCGAACGATGCGGCGCAAGAACTCAAATTCGCTGCGCAAAATCGATCCCTGCAGCGGATCCCTGGACACGGCCAGCGCGTAGATCGCTTCCCCGTGAACGCGCAGAGGGAGCAGCAGCTGCGCCGGCGGCTCTGTCAACGAACGGAGTGGGTCGCCGGCCTGCGGAAAGATCGCCTCCTTGGTGGGCGAGGCAAAGGCATTTGCCTCCGGCGAACCGCGACTCAGCTCCACGATTCTTGCCGCGGCAAAACCGGACCCACTTGAGAGTGTCGCGACTACATCAGAAAACCATACCGCCTGCTCATCGCTCTTTTGCAAATTACGCCAGAGGTCCGCAACCAGCCGGCCATAATCTGGTTGATCGAATAACCATTCCGAGACGGCCCGATCGAGCAACCGCTCACCCCAGGGAACCAGCGCCATGGCAAAGAGAAGGAATCCAATAGCAAGCAAACCCCGCTCGGCTGCAGGGATCGTCCCTGTGTTGTAGGGAAGTTGGAGGATTGCCTGAAGGCCAAACCACGTAAGAAGCAGAAGAACTCCCCACCAATAGGTGTGCAGAACGTCTTTGAGCAATACGTCAGCAAAACGAAGGCTTGAGAAGACGAAAAAAGCTCCCAGAATGATCAGCATCATGCCCGCCTCGACGAGCGCCCGCATGAGGAAGACCGGCATTTCTGCAAACTCAGAAAAAATGACCAACACGGCAGGACACGCGAGCAGAGCCAGGCCACTGGCGGTAAAGAGTACAAACAAAATCTGGCTGCGCACGAGCACTCCGGGTTGCCGCAATTTGAGCAGGACCGCGAGAACCAGCAGGAACTCGGTAAGGAAGGCGGCCAAAATTACGAACAGATCCACCGAGTGGCGTCCCATGAGCAGCGAGCCAAGGATGAAAACAGAGAACACAGCGGCTACTGCCGCTGCGACTCTTCCCCAACGGCGATAAGTATGCGACCGGGAAAGCTGCTCGAGACCCTGAAAGAGATAGACCGGAACCCAGAGCAGGATGACCAGTCCAATGATTCCAGGCAAAGAGGCGATGACCGATTGGACGAGAGTGTCTCTCCAGACGGTGCCGAGACGTACCGCACGGCAAATGTTGAGGACGGCCAACGCAGTGCACATCCACACCATGCCTCTCGCCACCGCAGTGTGACGCTGCAGCACCCAGAGAAACCTCACCAGGCGCACACAAACAATCAGCCCCACGAAAAAGGCGACGGTCACCAGCACCAGCACGTCTGCGGTTGGACGGAAGCCGGAAAGCTGCCCGGGGTCAAATGTCCATGGTTTCAGCAGAAGGAGCATGTCTCATCGTATGGCAACAACGCCTCATGCTATCCGCGCTCGATGCTGAAAATCCGCGTTCGGCGGAATCTGTTCTCCGAGTGGCGCGGGCAGTGTTCCCTTTAGGCCATGCAACACCAAGTAATCAGGCCTTTGGAAGCGAATCCCGTGGACAAGCAATTACAAAACAGTGCGGTGCCGAAAGATGAGGCTTCGCTGGAACCTTTCATGAGGATCGTCCTGGCCATGCTGGGCGTCCTGAATCTTCTTCAGGGTTGTGTTCACTGGTTGGCCCCGGAGAGCGGTGCCGGGAGCATTGCCGGTATGGATCTCAGTACTTCCAGCGCACCCAACATCGTCTATCTGCTGGGTGCCGCCGGTATCAACCAGGTTGCCTGGGGAGTCGTTTACCTGTACATCGCTCTTCGCGAGCGCCGTTTTCTGGGCGCCATATTCCTTCTCGAAGCATTGAAGAGCGGGGCCCTTTTGTTTACCGAATATGTGACCAAACCACCGGTTGTCCCAATACCCGGCCGTTATCTGCATATGACAACGTTTGTGACTGCCGCCGCAATTGTCTTGCTGTCGCTTCGGCAAACTTCGGAGTCGTTGCAAGAGTTTCCATAAACCGAAACCATTTCAGGAGATAAGTCATGAAACTCACTCTCTCGACCCTCGTTTTCAGCCTGGCGCTAGCGAACGTCGTTGCCTACAGTCAAGCCAATGCTGCGGATGCAACCGCGGCGCAGTCCAAGCCGAAGCAAGCCCTGATCCTCCCTTTTGCTGTAGCGAATAACGCTGCAGCCACTCCCGGAGCGTCCGGAGATGCTTGCCCTAAAACGCCCGGCAATAACCTGGCAGATACCAATTCGCAGAAGCTGATTGACACCATCAGCGCAGAGCTGCAAAAGAAACTGGCTAAGAAGATGGATGCACGCATCGGTCAGCCGGGCGACGAACTGGCAACCGGTACGCTGGTGTTAGCCGGTTGTCTTACGACGATCGATCCAGGGAACGCCGCCAAGCGTATGGCAGGCATGAACCTGGGAGCGAGCCACCTTGCCGCTCACGTCGTGGTCCAGTTGAAAACTGAGGATGCCCTGGTCGCTTTCAAGGAGTTCGATGCGACCGCCAAAGGAGCAAAGGCGTTGCCTCCGCTCAGTGTGGTCGGCGTGGCTACCCATGCGGCCGCGGAAAGAAAGGAAACCCTCAACGCGGACGCCAAGCGTCTTGCCGACGAGATTCTGAAGACTATGTCGAAGAAAGCGACGAACTAAGAACATGGTCAGAAGACTTATGTCGGACTGGGTGCACGGAGGCCTTCTGTACGGGATCCTCCTCCTCCTGTGCACCCCCATAAGCGCTAACTTAATTCGGATGTTTTTCTTCGGCCCCCCACAAAACCGTCATCCTGAGAGCCCGTGACTCTTTGATTTCGTTCGACCGCACACCACAACCGAAGATAAAAAGTCACTAAGCAGTTCCGCTCGGCAGCTGAGAGGTATGGCCGCGCACATCCCAGGGGTTAAATTTTACGGGCCATTTTTAGATTCTCATCTCACCTTGCAGGTATAAGAACCATGAAGCTCATCGAAGTGATACGGCGCTACAACCATGCCTGGGATGCTCACTACGCCGAGGCTCTGGTCAACCTTTTCAAAAAAGGCGGCGCTCCCCTTATGCGCCTGGGGGCAGTTTCCGTCATAGCCATAATCTTGGCGGTGGCCGCGGCAGCTTTCCAGGGACAAGACAACAATCCGCCCTGGTACCCATCGCTGCAGGCCTTCGAGCACTACAACTCAGCGCGCTCGCACGTATTCTCACAAGCGGAGTTCCGCGGATCCTTGGATGGGCTGAACAGGGTAGCGGTGGTCAGCTCCGCCGACGGCGCCTATCCCTCCGGCTACAACATGTCGTACCTCAACGAGCACGAGGCTTTCATCCAGGGCGGCAGTTATGGCGATGTCAAGAACTCCATCGGCCCCTTCGTGGCCAAGATCGATCCCAAGACGCTCGAGACCAAGTGGTACACCCAGCTACGGAACACCGTGGATGCGAAGGAGTGGGACTACCCGGGCGGGATGGCGATCGAGAGCGACGGCATGATCTACGTCGTCTCGGGCTACTACCTATACAAGGTTCATCCGGAAGACGGGCACGTCATCGACGCGCTCCCGCTCCCGACGATGGTGTACATGCGCAACAACTACCCCACCCTGCCGGCGGCCTACGACGACTTCCTCACGGACGACTCAGCCAACACATCGTACAACGGCCTCAACGCGCTGCCGGACGGAACCATCGTCGTGAAGTCGGTGTACCGGGTGGCGGGGTGCGATAAGGACGGGGGCTCCGCGCTGTTAATGTGCTCGAATAGCGGGAACGTGCCGCGGTCGAACCTGATCTCCATTAACCCGCACACGATGCAGACCATCCAAATCCTTACCTTGCAGGCTCCCGCCCCGGCTCGGCCGACCATCACCCGCTACCACGGCGTTGACTATGTCTACCTCCTCGAGAATACGGCCCTCCCGGTGCGCTACTCGGTAAGCCACGGCATATTCACCCCGGACACGTCATGGACCCCGCCGGCGGTCAGCAACGACGGCCAGGAGCCGGGCGGTTCACTCATCGTGATGAACGACTGGATCGTCGGGAACACCAACACCGTCCCTGCGACCGGTGCCATGACGACGTTCGCGATCAACCAGGGCGACGCGTCGAAGTACTACTCGCGGCAGCCATTCAAGGAAGACCCCGTGGCCCCCGAGCTGGCGGCCGCGTTCGCCAAAGCGTCTCCGGGCATGCTGCCGGCCATTAGCTGGGACGATATGTCGCTCGAAGCTGATCCCGAGAATGGCCTTTTCTATGGTGTGGAGACGCTCGCCCGCAAGGTGGCCGCGTTCCGTATCTGCGACTCGGGCATCGAAACCGTCTGGAAGAAAACGCAGACCACGACCGAGTGGGCGACCCTGATCGGCCCGAAGGAGCACCGCGTCTGGGTGGGCACCGACATTCCCGGCGCCGAGATCCCCGGATCCAATACCACGGATAGAGTGGTGTGGCGCGACGCGAGTACCGGCCGGCTGCTCGCTGTCTCTCAACGTGTCCCGGCGATGACGCAGGGCACCGCGGTGCAGCCTGGTTACCGGGGCAGCATGTATTTCCCCGGCGCGACAGGAATGCTCGTCAAGCTGACACCCACCTCGGTGCGCGGCTGGGACGGCGGGCCGCAGCCCTAACTAATTGAGAATCGTGAAAACCTGGGGGACGGGCGGGACGATACCACCTGTGTACTCAACGGACTTAGGTGAACATCCCGTCTGTCACTTCAATTGT
>CAVQWB010000039.1:0-362760 GCA_963717225.1 uncultured Acidobacteriaceae bacterium
CGTTGCCGGTGTGGTTGTTTCTGCATCGACTGCTTCCATGATGGCAAGTTTGCTTTATGGCGTTCGCCCGCATGATCCGGCTGTGTTTCTGATCGTGCCTCTGCTTTTGCTTGCCGTTGCCGTTCTAGCCAGCTACATTCCAGCCTGGCGCGCGACGAAAGTGGACCCAATGATTGCCCTGAGAGACGCATAGCGAACCACTGGTGAAGTGGGTTTGGAGGCAATCGCAACAACTCCCAACTCCAGCATTGTCGGCATATCGGACATTTGCCGGATTTCAGCCAGTTCGGCCGTAGTCCCACCATCGATTGAGATCCCGGCGTGGCGAACCAATCATTTGAGGCGGCTTTAGACAATGTTAAGCAGGCAGCCCAATCCATAATCGACCAGCTTCGTTCGCTATCGAATGCGCCACCGCGATTCGCAGAGGGTTCCCGATAAAGCTAGTCATGAAGACTCCCGCATTTTTAACCCATTGGAATGCAAAAGCGGCCACGGGTTTGGTGAGTTTCCGGAACCGGCCCCCTATCGTCCTAATCGAGCCCAAGTCGGCGCACGAGACTCGAAAAACGTGGATCCGACCGAATGGGATCCAGGGCCGGCACCACCTTCAAAGAGCCCATAAAAGGAAGCTTGTTGCGGTACCCTTTCTCCAACCAGAAAAAGGCCCGTTCGTTATCCCCCAGAGCGATATAGCCGTACGCCATGGCCGATGGGTTGACGTACGTGTGACGAGCGATCGCCTCTACTTGAGCCATCATCTTGAGGGCTTGCCGCCGGTCACCCGATCTAGCGGTGAGAAATGCTCGCTCGGCCAACTGACGCGCGAAACCAAGCAGGGCGCCTGATTTATCCAACTCCCGCCGGGCGGCGGTGTATTCTCCCTTTTCCGTATATGCATAGAAAAGCCAATAGTGCGCTAGAGCGAAATCCGGATATATCTCCAGTGTCTGCCGCAACTGGGCGATGGCCTGGTCATACTTGCGGGCAAAAATAAGGGCCTTACCTAAGTCCGTAGCGATAATCGCTGAGAGAGGATCTAGATCGCGGGCCTGGCGTATTTCCGCAAGTGCCTCGTCTAGTCTGCCCATCTCCTCCAAATATGCGTCCCCGTACCAATGATGGGCCGTCGCATAACCTGGATTCAGTTCCAATGCGCGCTCATAGTGCTTTCTGGCCAAGCTCCAGTTCCAGCCATAGTAGGGGGACAGTAAAGCCAGCGACGAATGAGCCTCAGCCAAGGTCTCATCAAGATATAGAGCTTGTTCCGCCGCGACCTTTGCATTTTCGAGAGCGCCAGACGGGGGTGACGGCGCGTAACTATACAGAAGGATATATGCATCGGCCAGACCCGCGTAGGCAACAGCGTAGCCATTATCTTTGGCGATGGCTTGCCGGAAATACTCGATGGCTTTAGTCAGTCCGGTCTCATCTCGTTTGTTCCAGAAATAACGGCCCTTCAAATAAAGTTCATAGGCCTCTGGGCTCACCACCCGGGTTCTTGAGATTTGAGCCATTTGCTGGCCGGTTAACTGAACCTTGAGCTCTCTTACGATGTCCAGCGCGGAGGTCGCCTGCAAGTCGAGAATATTTTCAACACTGCGCTCGTAGGCAGCAGCCCAAAGATGTTGGTCGTGGGGCGCGTAGATGAGCTGAACGCGTATCCGTACGCGATCTCCCAAGTGCATTACGCTTCCCTCGATGATGCCGTCAACGTTTAATTCGCGGGCGATCTGAGGAGCCGCTTTTCGTGTGTTCTTGTACTGCATGGAGGAGGTGCGGGAGATGACACGAACCTGGCGCAACACCGCAAGATCGGTGATAAGTTCGTCCGTCATTCCATCGACGAAATACTCGTCACTCGCATCTTGCGATAAATTCTCAAAGGGCAGCACGGCGAGGGACCGAATCGGCTTGACTGCACCGGACGCGGCAAAGTGCCCGCGAGCGATGGCCCACACGGCAGCCATCGCGAGAAGTGTTATCACTGTTGCCAGCACGTACGAAGGTAATGGATGCAGCCCCCGATCCCGGGAACGCAATGAGCGGGCAACTTCGTTCGACAGCTGTGCCTCTCTAAACGATAAGCTGGCCTGGAGTCGAGAGCTGATGGCGGTCTCGACGGTTCGCACGGTTGCGATCCAACGATATCCTCGTCGGGGCAGCGTTTGCACGAAGCGGGGTTGGTCGGCATCATCTCCCAGGGCCTCCCTCAGCCGGGCCACCGCCTTGTTCAAGCTCTGGTCAAAATCTACGAATGTGCCTTCTGGCCACAGTCGTTTCACCAGATCTTCGCGGGTTACTAGTTGGTTGGGATTCTCGATTAGAATCCGCAAAACTGCGAACGGCTGATCCTGCAGAGTAATCTTTCCGCCGTCGCGAAGAAGCTCGGCGGTCTCCAGATCGAGGATGCATTCACCAAAACGGATCAACATTTGCCAGAACCGCTTTTCTGGCCTGAGCAACAAAGCCAGACTTACTTCTGGGACTGCGAAGCCGGGTATAGAGAA
Source organism: uncultured Acidobacteriaceae bacterium (assembly GCA_963717225.1). Taxonomy (GTDB): domain Bacteria; phylum Acidobacteriota; class Terriglobia; order Terriglobales; family Acidobacteriaceae; genus PALSA-350. Next base: position 2,511 of record CAVQWB010000039.1, read on the forward strand.
GTGGAGCGGTCCTGTGAACAGGGCCGCCCGACGAGCGCAGATTGCCGAACAATCTCGATCGATGCAAAGATAAACTATACGGAGAGGGTAGGAAAGACACTGGACAGTATCTTTTCCTTGGTGGGTCGCGAGTCTCGCCGCGTCCCACTCCAGTTTGGGTGATCGAGCCGGAATCTTGCCCCCAACGAGGAGTGCAGCCTAGCATCGAATCAAGATTCTGTTTGGCGACAAGTTGTGGATGATCAATGACTTAGACGCAGTTAGCGGCAAGACCTGATCATCGCTGGCCATTTACAGCGCCCTTCGGATTGGCTATCACGTAGCCTTGGCTATGGCTGACGAACAGGCGGTGAAAAATGCTGGTCGGCAACAGCCCATCTGTATCTGTCCTGTCGCGGGTCATGCCTTCGCAGGCCGCCACCATGATCTCACCGTAGGTCTGGTTGCCGATAGCCAAGGCGGTGTGACTCAGGCCACAACGTTGATCCTTGTTGAGGGAGTGGATCGAACCGTGCGCTGCACCCAATCTGACGAGTGATGAATCACTTTTCGCCGGATAGAGCATAGCCGTGTTCGTTCCGCTATCCACAAGAAAAAGCATCTGGCGATCATTCACCGCCGGCATTTTCAGGGGGACGACAATCCTGTCGGCAGTGGGTGTGGCATTGAAGTACCCCGAATTCGAAAGCTGAAGGTGCTCGCCTGAAAGCGTGCGCACAAGACCCGATGTCTGGTCCAAAATCAAGACTTGTCTGTCGTTATCAATGAGAACGTCGAAGTGCTTGAGGAAGTTTTCTCCTAGAACTCCTTGCACACCGTTTTCGATCGTACCGAGCTCACGATTTTCAACGGTATTGATTTCCATATGTTCCACGTCGAGACCAGCAAGAGTTATGCGCTCCAGATCGGCTCGTTGATGCTGGCTGTCGCCCAAAGAGGCCGCGATTGTTACGGGTCCTGCGGTAGGGATTTTCAAGTCCTCAAGGAGCTTCCGCTTCACCAGCGTAACGTTTGCACCTGTATCCAGAACGAAAGCGTAGGGTCCTCTTCCGTTCATGGAAACCTGCACGACCTCAATACCCGAAACCTTTTTCATGGGGGCGCGTACTGTAGTGGTTTGCGCGGCAATGGTTAAGGCAAGGGCAAATAAGAGGGATGAAGATAGTCTGAATCGCATGGCGGACCTCCTCGGACCGCCTCACAATGATTTCGGTTAGTTGCTTTTTCAATGGCAGGGTGCTGACATCTTCCTGACATTTGGGAAATAGCAGCAGATCGGTACTTCCCAACAGAGATCGCGTTGACTGCCGGAAATGACCGCGCAATTCCAAGGGCAAGGAACTGGCTAGGAAGGGGGATTGGCGCTATCCTAATACCTGCGGTAGTCAATAGGCTAGGAAGGGTACCTCGGCTCCCGCCGGAGGATAGTGCACCCGTCCATCGACAAGCTGGGCATCGAGCCGTATGCAGGGCCGGGCTGAGCAATGCGCTTACGGCAATCGAAGCAACTGGCGGATTCCGTTCGACCGGTTGGCGAGCCTGGAGCATCCCGTCTCGATTGCCATAGAATTGCCACGAACTCCTTCTGACCTGGAAGAGGAACCGAATCGTGGCGCCGGAAGAAACGAACGATACCGCGTTTTGCCAGGACGGGGTCGGACTACCGAGTAAGATTTTCGGGATCGGCGAGATGGCCGATCTAACCCGTTCGTTTGATTGGAGCCACACCTTGATGCGCCCCGATTGATCGATGGCCGGAAGCGCTGCTCAATGTTGTAAATACCTTGCTGAACTCGGCCACCCTATGGTGACAAGTCTCGGCATCTTTCCCCGTATGGATGATTTTCGGTTTATTACGGATCGAGACTCGGGTCGTGCGGTGCAAAAACCTAAATTCATAACCGTATCTCCGTGGCTTTGAATCATACGGCCGGAATGCATAGTCCGGGTCGAAAATCGGGTTTGCTCTTGATTAGAGTGGCAGCATTTGCGACCGTTGATGCTCGCCGTCAAGTTGCCGAAAAGTCGTTAGCCTTGATCGGACATTTGCCGGATTTCAGCCAGTTCGGCCGTAGTTCCACCATCGATTGAGATCCCGGCGTGGCGGTGCGATCGCTTCGGCGAAAGACACAGCCGGACGAAACCTGCTGTTGTTGAGGAAACGGGTGGTGGCTTTCCAGGGGCCGAACGTGCTTAACCAGAACCTACCCTTTCCGCTGGTCAGCTTCCTTCGCGGACCTTCTCTCTTTGCAACGGCTCTTCTGCCGAGACCCCAAATTGCTGAATCGCTCACTGCAGTTTTGCAAGAAATGCATTCATCGCGCGGACGACGTCAGCTTCGTTCGTCCGGACAATTTGATGGTCAGCGTTTGGCAACGCAACAACCTGTGCCGATACGTTGTGTGCTTTTAGCGAGTTGATCTGTTCCATACATCTAACCTGATCTTTGGTCTTGAGAATGGCGGCTACCTTAGGATTTCGCTCGGTGAGTTGGCTACTCCTCCTGCCTTCATCGTTTCATCTGCTTTGCTAATGAAAGGTATAGATCCCATCCTTATGCCTGATCCGAAGTTCCATGGGCCAGTTGCTCGATCCACGCTGCCATCGATTTCTTCGGCTCGCCCATCGCCGCATTAGACACGTCCTCCCACGCTTCCCACGTCTCCAGCCGCTCCGCATACGCGGCGCGGGCCCTGGGCAGAATAGAAGTGCCTAGCCCAAATCGCAGCGGCGGGTTTTCCGCGTCCACGAGCTTCAGGATGGCTTCTGCCGTCGCCTCTGGATCGCCGCGTTCAACATTCGCCAGGTGCGTCAGAAACTGCTTCCGGAACTCCGCATATGGTTCCAGAACATCCGCGATCTGTGAGGACTTTCCGAAGTCGGTTGCGTAGGCTCCGGGTTCAACAAGTGTCACCTTCAACCCGAATGCCCTCACCTCCTGCGCGAGGGATTCGTGGAGCGCTTCGACAGCCCATTTCGTGGCGCAATAGAAGCCGATGAGTGGCAATGCCGTTATCCCAAGCCCGCTCGAGACACCGAGAATGTGACCGCTCCCTTGTTTCCGCAGCAAAGGCAGAGCCGCTCGGAGTACTCGGACCATGCCCAGGTAGTTTGCATCGAAGAGACCGCGGATCTGCTCGTCGCTCGCTTCCTCTGTTGCCGCGAACAGGCTCATGCCAGCATTGTTCACAAGGACGTCCAGCCTGCCGAATTGCGCGTATGCCCGATGAACCATGTCATGCACCTGCGCGGAGTCGGTGACGTCGAGCGCGAGAGGCAGCACCGCATCGCCGAAACGTTCCGCGAGATCGGCGACGTCTGCCAGTTTGCGGGCAGTCGCTGTAACCCGATCACCGCGTTTAAGAGCAGCCTCGGCCCAGAGGCGGCCGAACCCGCGCGAGGCGCCGGTGATGAACCATGTCTTTTTCATGTCGATTCCTCCGTGATTGTGGGGTTAGGTTCAAACCTCGGAATAGCGCATGTTTCCGAGATCGGTCAGAAGCGAGGGGCCGGTGGGGTTCCATCCGAGCTTTGCGCGAGTCTGTGCACTGGAGATGTGGGCGTCCCTCCCTGCGAAGAACCCGAGGAAGCCGAAATGTTCCTGGGCCTGTTCTTGCGAAATGGAAATGAACGGCACATTCAGGCCGCGGCCGATAGCCGTGGCAATGTCTTTGAGCGGCACACCCTCCTCGGCGACGGCGTGGTACCGGGCTCCCGCTGTGCCTTTCTCGAACGCGAGCCGGTAGAGCCGGGCGACATCCGACACATGCGCGGCAGGCCAGCGGTTGTGACCATCGCCGATATACGCCGAGACTCCCTTTGCGCGTGCCACCGCAATCAGCGGGGTGACCAGGCCCTGCTTTACGGTATCGTGCACCTGCGGCAAGCGCATCACAGATGCGTGGACTCTGCGCTCCATCAGTGCAACAGCCGTCGCCTCTGATACACGAGGAAGGGAGGGGGAAGATAGCGGCGGATCATCCTCGGTGGCGGCGCGGCCCTGAGCCACTCCAACTCCGGAGCTGACGATGAACGGACGGCTTGAGCCCTGGAGCACGGCGCCGATGGTCTCGATGGCGCGCTTGTCCAGCTCGCAGCTCTCCGCAAACCTCGACCAGTCATGCCGGAAGGCGGTGTGGATGACGGCATCCGTCGCCGCTGCTCCGCTGCGCAGGCTTTCCAGGTCCTCCAGATCGCTTCGATGCGCCTCGGCGCCCGCTGCCTCAAGCGACTTTGCGCCTGCATCCGACCGCGCCATTCCAAGGACGTGGTGGCCTGCACCGACGAGTTCTTTCACGATTGCAGAACCGATGAATCCGGTAGCGCCCGTAACGAACACCCTCATATGTGCCTCCCTGATCTCATTCCAGCTAAGATTGACCAAAGGATGCCGTCTCAACTAAAGTGGAGACAGTCTCCGAATTAATAGATAACCGGAGATAGCCTCCGGTTGCAAGAATTTTTGGAGATGACGAAGAAACTTTCCACGACCGCCCGGAAACCGCGCACAGACGCGCTGCGCAACCGCGAGCGTATCCTTGAAGTCGCAAAGGCAGCCTTTACCCGACAAGGCGCCAATGCCAGTCTGGATGAAATCGCGAGGCAGGCGGGTGTTGGAGCAGGTACCCTGTATCGCCATTTCCCTTCGCGGGATGAGCTAATCGAAGGTGTTTACCGGAATGAAGTGGAGAAACTTGCGGCTGCCGCTGCCCGCTTCGCCGAGACCATGTCTCCGCTCGAAGCGCTTCGAGCCTGGATGCTGCTGCTGGTCGATTACATCGCGGCAAAGCACATCATTGCGCCCGCTCTCAATAGCGTAGTCGGAGGCCCGTCCAGGCTCTATGAAGGTTCACGCACCATGATCCAGGGCGCGATCGATGAGCTGGTCAAGCGCGCTAAGAAGAGTGGCGATCTGCGCAGAGATCTCGATGCATTCGACCTGCTTCGAGCCCTGATCGGCGTCTCGCATGTGGGCTCCGGCGCTAATTGGCAGCAAAGCGCCAGGAGACTGGTGGACATCCTCATCGCAGGCTCACGCCCCCTCAAGTAGACCGCGTCTCGCAGTACCCGATCTCCGGCAGTGGACACCCGTGCTTTCCTCATAGCACTGCATCAGCAAAAGCCAACCGGCCTCACGCTTTCGATTGGGGCCAACACCCTATAAGCACTCATTGAGCTTGCTTTGCCCTTCGAAACAGGAATAGGTCCTATCGTTAGTCGTTATCCATCCGCTGACGAGGACGGATAAGGCCGGACTGCTGGTTCGCAACAGGAGTCCGGCAGGTATCTAACGGCGCTACTGCGCGTCAGCCACGTTTTCCATCCAAGCGAAGGCCTTATTCCGTCGACGAGACCGGCGGAGTTCCACTATCGATGAAGGTGTAGAACACAGCAACACGGCCGTCGCGTTCCTCCAGAACGTCCGTACCGGTATAGCGGAACGGTTGGTCAGGAAGTCCGCTCCCCCAACGGCACATCCCGACATTGTGCATCGTGTGAATATCGCCAACCACCGTGTAGCGGTACTCCGGGATGCGCTTACGAATTTCCGATGCTGCCTCATTGACCGCCGCAATGCCGACCAGGCGGCCACCCGGGTGTATCCATACGCAATCTTCCGTATAAGCATTGCGCATCATGGCTTCGCGCTTCACTGGATCAAGCTCGATGAAGATCTTATCGAAGTTGTGCTGCATCAGTTCTGCGACTGTCATCTTCTCTCCCTCGTTTCTCTTTGCCAGTGTAACGATCTTTCCTTTGAGCTTTCCGGCCACTCTTCCTCCTGGCATTTCTCTCAAAATACTTAGAAGGAACAGAGAATGGCTTGTACGAAACGGCTACCATGGTATGAAAACGCTATGGGCGGGAGCCGCAAAAGGAGGACGACAGATGCAGGTTTCTGAGGGATCGGACACATTTGAGTTTCGTTCTCCGCACGGTATGAAGGCGGCGCACAGCAGACTTCGAACCTTCGCGGGCATAGCGGTTCGTCACCTGCAGCACTTCAACCACCCAGGCCGTGCCTGGCACGATTTGTCGGGTCCGCAGGACACTCTCACAGTTGTGCTCGCGGAGATAGGCGGCAGATGTGAGGCCCGCACAAATCTGCATCGTCCCGCTGCCCTGGAACGTCAACGGCCTAATCACATCAGTTTTGTCCCGGCTGAGATGAGGGTCTGGGGCTATACGGACAACATGGAGTCTGTACGCGAACTTCGCCTGAGCTTTGACAGGAAATCTCTGAGAGATTGGTTCGGCCCCGATCTGGACCCGGGCAAAGCAGGAGATCCTGAGCTGATGTTTCATGACAAGAGAGCGGTCGAGTGCGCGCGGCTCCTTGCTGCCGAATGTGACGCATCTGACCCGAGTACAGGATTGTACGGAGAAGGACTCACGGTCGCCCTCCTGAGCGCCTGCTTCCAGGGGCGACTCCAAAAAGAGAACTCCGGACTATCGGTCTCACAACTCCGTCTCGTTCTCGACTTCATCCACGAGCATCTCGATGCATCCGCTTCTGTTTTCCAGCTTGCCCGTCTGGTCGACCTGTCATCCTCGCAATTTGCGAGGATGTTCAAGGCGTCTACAGGAGTATCCCCGCATCGCTATCAGCTGAACACCCGGATCGGCAAAGCGCAGGAGCTACTGCTCATGAAAGGAGAAAGCCTTTCCATGGTGGCTGCGGCAACAGGTTTTGCAGATCAGAGCCACTTCACGCGGACGTTCAAGAGGGTCACTGGAGCTACACCACACGAGTGGCATCAGAATCGCACCCGCTAGAGGATGCGATATGAAACTTATGAGACAAGGGCGCGTTTCTGATACCGCACCGTGCCGATTACTCTTGACAAGTCGGTATATCGGACATTTGCCGGATTTCAGCTAGGCCTAAGACTTGTCGACACCGATCTAAACTCGATGAGTGACTCGCACTTGTTGAGGACGCCCGGACCGAGCAAGCTCAGGTGAATAGGTATCGTGTCACCGTATCTTGTTCATTGAGATCCCCCGGTGCAGGTAGCTTCCGAATCGCGGACGACACGGAGTCGATGCAGGCGACCTCTGCGAGTATGATTGTCCTGATGCGTCGCATCCTCATCACTGGCGCGACCGGCAACGTGGGCGGCCGGGTTCTCTCTCAATTAGCGACCACGAGCGCGCAAGTCCGCGTACTGGTGCGCAACCCCGAAGTGGCTCTTTTTCCGCCAAGAGTTGAGGTGGTGCGCGGAGATCTCACTCTTCCCGAATCCCTTGATGCATGCCTGGCTGGCATCGATAGTGTGTTCCTGGTGTGGACCGCTGCGCCGGCCAGTGTAGGTGCCGTTTTAGAGCGGATCGCGAAGGGCGTCCAGCGCATCGTGTTTCTCTCAGCTCCGCTGAAGACAGCACATCCCTTCTTCCAACAGCCTAATCCGGTCAGAGCGATGGCCGAGCAAATCGAGCGGCTGATCGAGACTTCAGGACTCGACTGGACGTTCCTGCGGCCTGGAATGTTTGCCGGAAATGCCCGGCGCTGGTGGGCGCCGCAAATTCGCGCGGGAGATGTCGTGCGTTGGCCGTACCTCAGCGTTCCCACAGCTCCAATCGATGAGCGTGACATCGCCGCAGTCGCAGTCCGTGCATTGTGTGAAGACGGACGCGCCGGAGCGGAATATGTTCTGACCGGACCTCAATCGCTGACCCAATTGGAGCAGGTATCTACAATCGGCAGGGTGATCGGCCGCTCGCTACAAGTCGAAGAGATCTCGCCAGAGGAAGCGCGGCGTGAGTTGTGCATCCCTGCTGTGCTGCTGGACGCCTGGGCCGCCGCAATCGGCCAGCCTGCATTCGTGACATCCACAGTGGCAGAGGTCACAGGTAGACCGGCACGGACGTTCCTCGACTGGGCCACCGATCACGCCTCGGAGTTTCGGGCGTAATCTCAAGCCCGGATTTCCCGTCCTTCTTGAGATCACCCCGTCACTCCTTTTTCCCGCCGACGAAGCAGTCTTTCCACGACTGAGTGCAGCCAACCCTAAGAACCGTCCTGGAGCAGGCGACTATAATCAAGGCATGGCTCGCTCGCTCGGGAACGCTCTACATCAGCTTCAGGCATTTGTTCATCCCCATGTGAAGCACGTCATCACGCAGACGTTTCAGCAAACCAATGAGCAAGACTTGTCGGACCAGAGCGAGTCGGTTGTTCATCTCCGGCGTCAGGCGGTCAGAATCCAGCGTGGAGATCAAGTGGATCAGGTTACGGCCTTATTGCCCGACTCACAATAGAGCTCGCTTGATCCTGCTGTCCTGCTGCGTCCGTCACTCGACCTGAGCTGGCAACAAATCACAATGTATCCGTCAAAGTGTTAGTCCCGTCCGTCCCCGAAAGATCCCCTTAAACCTGCAAGCTCTTCAGGTAAGGGACGCTTTGCGCCATCAGTGCAGGATCCTGTTCCAGTTCGACAAAGTAGTTTTCGATGCGAGCCTTCCCGGCCGCGGTGAAGACCTTCTTCCAGTCCACGACGCCCTTACCGAGCGGCACCTGTTTCGCTTTACCGTCGGAGTTCATCACCCAGTCCTGGCAGTGCATGGAGATATAGCGGTGCGGATAGCGGGCGAAGTAATCCACCGGATCGAACCCGTCCTGCATGGTGGAGACCTGAAACTGCAATTTCACAGTCTTCGGATCCAGCCGCTCGATCTCCATGTCGTAGACCCGCTTGCCGTCGATGCTGGATACCTCAAAGCCTTCGTTGTGCAGCACGGCAACAATGCCCGCATCATGTGCCTTAGCCGCAAAGGTGTTGAAGAGATCGGTGACGCGGTGCACGTCATCCACGGTGGGCGGAACGCCCTTACGCAGCGTGCCGAAGCCAAGGCTGGCCGTGGCCATCTGGGTCAGGCCAAGCTCTTTGGCCCATGCGATCCGCTCCTCCGCATGGTTGAACAACTCCCCTGTGTCAAAGTGCGAGCTGATGCAGGTAAGACCGTAGTCGTGCAGCATCCGGCGCAGCTCCTGCGGCTTGTATTGCGCCAGGCTGGAGAAATCCTTATAGCCAAACGGCGAACAAAGCTCAATGGTCTGAAAGCCCGCTGCGGAAAGGCCCCTCATCGTCCCGGCAAAATCCGGATTGATCGAGGCGCGGACAGGATAGGTCTGGCAGCCGATGGGCAGGCCCAGCGGATCGGCCAGCAGGGAAGGGGCTGTGGTCAGAGCGACAGCCGCGGCCGCTCCCTGCTGAAGGAAATGACGTCGGGTCATCGGCATACGGTGTTCTCCAGATGCGCTTTCCAAGAAGGTTACGACAGTTCCCGATCGGTTGACGAATGCTGTGTGGAAATTCCTCAGCTGAGATCTTCGGGAGGGCCGGGAGATTCAGAGAACGATGGCTTACTGTTCGGCTGGATGGCTGGTTGAGCGGGACGGAAGCGAAAACCGAATCAAGCACTGCTCCGCATCACCTCAAGATCTCGGACCTGATTGCCGTCCCCGTTCTTCAGTTGGGGCCATCGCCCGATGAGCAGCCCAGCTCCGCACTGGTATTACGCTTCTCTGCCCACCTCGTCTATGGATCTACCACCGAGCTTGTGCGAAGGATCGTTCGCAGCGCGATGTAAGCGCCGGTCCTCGGAAGCCTTGCTCGGCGGCACAATCGGCATACCCGTTGTGCGCCAGCCATGAAATCCACCAACCACGTCGGTCGCACGCCAGAGTCCAAGATCCTGCAGAGCTGCGGCCGCGAGGCTTGAGGTATAGCCTTCGGAACAGAACACGATCACCTGGAGGTCATGATCGGTCGCGACCGGCAGCCGCGTGCTGGAGGCCGGGTCGAACCGCCACTCGAGCACGTTACGTTCGACAACCAATGCGCCCGCAATACTGCCCTCGATCGCGCGCTGGCCTGCGGGACGAATATCGACCAGAACCGCCTCTGTTTTGGCCACCGCCTCATAGGCCTCATCCGGAGATAGCCGTCGCAGCCGGGCACGTGCCGCGCAAAGCACCTGCTCAATGCTCAGAGCGCCGGTCCGGGGTTTCCGCCTCGGTACGTGCGACTCCTGATCGAGCGTCTCAGACTTCCCAGGCGCGCGTTCGCGCGGAACCAGTCGAATCCCATCCACCTCATACTCGTTCATCTCGCTAAGCGGGAGAGAATATGCGTGAATGCTGATGGCCGGCGCGAGGGAGAAGTTACGCACGTCATGCGTGTAATCGGGGCCGAATGCGCGCGGCTTTTCCGGATGTATCACGCGGGTCTGCTCACCAGGACGATGCTCCTCAAGAGTCCCGGTCGCTACGACGAAGGCTCCAGAGGACGCACCGTGGTCGTGGAAACCGGTGGATTGCCCTGGCAGCCAGCTGATCACCCATATGTCATAGTCCGGACCGTGATACAGCCGCTCATACCAGCGCCGTTCGGCGTGCAGCCGCACTTTTTCCATCCATCCATCAGACGACGCGAACAGCGAGACGATGTTGGCGAGTTCCTCAGGCGTTCTCGAGATCGCGGCCGATAGGTTCTTCGCTTCTATCAGTGTGGTGCTGGCCTCGCGCGCAAGATATTTATCTGTCGCCATGGCATGTCTCCAAGGTGCGTTCGGGGAAAGCAGCGAATTTCATAGGATCTCTCCACAGTTAAAATCGTCGCAAACAAGCCCCGGCACGAATGCCGGCTTGTCGACGGACCAAAATGGACCATTTCGGATGAGCTTTGGAGAAGACGTTCCAGGAATATCTGAGAATGTCGCGGCTCACCCAACGAAGGGCTGGTCGCAGCGACAACAACGAAGCAGGGAAAACGCCATGGTTTGACGCTAGCATGGCCTGAAGAATCGGGTCAATATTTTGAGCATTGGCCAGGGCGGTACGCTTGTAACGCCCGCAACGCCTTGAAGTCGAGTGGGACTGCTGTCCTTTCCAGTGCCAAAGCGGCGATGTTGCAGTCCGCTGCTGCGCTTGCAGGTGTGGTCAATCTTCGCCCAGGATGTTGCTTATTCGCACCATCGTGGAAATTTGCTCGGAGGTGAGTCTCGAAAGCAGGTTTCGCCGAACGGATTCGGCGTGAACGGGCCGTGCAGCCGCCGGCGAGTTTTCTCCCAGTTTGGGATTGGTCCGGTGACAGCATACCTATGCAGCAAATCTAACTGATCGTCTTTGGCCCGGACCGAGCAAGCTCAGGTGAATAGGTATCGTGTCACCGTATCACCCTATCTTGTTCCAAGTGGTGGAACTGGCACGACAACTACGACGCCGAGGCCTCGCCTGTCGCGAAGTGGGTCGAGGTGTCCGACGTTGGAGAAGCCGCCTTCCGAAAGCGCGACGCAGAGGCGTAAGCGAGCTAAGGAAGGGCCTGGACCTATCGGGCAGGCAGGGGCATTCTTCGAAACCAACCGCGAAGGACCGGTTCAAGGATGGGCGTGCCTTTATGGTCAGGCTCTCATTGCCACCGTATACGTACGGCCCCTGTCTCCTAAAACGCCATTCTGATAGAAAGCTGAACTACCCGCGGACCACCTTGATTATAGAGAGCCCCCGACGCACCAAAGCTCTGGTCGAGCATTTTGGTGGATTGACCGAAGAACTGATCAGATAACGAGGGATCGATATATCCGAAACTGGGGTGGTTAAAGACATTGAATATCTCCACCCTTAACTGCAAATTCAGTTGGTTGTACACACGGAACGTTTGCCGAACGGCGAGGTTGCCCTGCACAGTGCCGAAGCCGCGCATCAAATTGCGCGGGGCATCCCCCGGTTCCCCACCATCAGGCAGACTGAAAGCTGGGTTCGTCGCGTTTACGCCGCCGTTGAAAATGCGACCGCCAGGATATTGGGAGCCATGCAAGTACAGCGGCCGATTTGCGGTCAGATTCACCCCGCTGTAGTATGGGCGGCCCGTCAATGGGTCGAAGAAGAAATTTCCGAATAAATCAACTGGAAAGCCCGTTCGAGCGATGAGCCGTCCATCGAGATTCCAGCCTTCCAGCCACCTTCTTCGACTAAAGAAGCTGTGCCGAGATTCGGGCGAGCTCCAAAAGGCAGCCGCTTCCAGATTCTGACGTACGTCGAGATCGGAGTTGCCGTATTTCAGCGGAAAGGCCGGATCTGTCGAACCATAATCGAACGAATGAGCCCAGGTATAGGAAGCGAGCGCCTCAAACCCACGCGGCAAAGTTCGCTGGAATTTCGTCTGCAACGATTGAAAGTTGGAGGTCAGCCCAGAAGGGAAGTAGGAGACGTTGCCGAAGTTCGGATTGCGTAGCCCAACATTTCTCCGCTGTTCTTCCAACAGCCTGCGTCCGCTGGCGCCCACGTACGAAACCGTGATGCTCTGGTTCTTGCCCAGGGCCTGTTCCATACCCAGGTTCCATTGCCAGCTATACGGAAGCTGACGATGCGGGGCAAACGCGAACGCTTCCATGTTGCCGTACGGTGGCGCGACCGTGTTGGAAAAGTCGATTTGCGCCGGGGTCGCCGGCACAGGCGCATTGAGGAAATGAGCATAGGTCGCGAAGCCGATCCCCTGAAAGGCCTTGAGCGCGGGCTGTGTTCCGGTGTCGAAGAACACGCCCCCGCCGGCGCGAACAATTAATTCCTTACCGGGTTCATTCCTGGCCACCCAGGCCGCTCCAAGACGCGGTCCGAGGTTATTCCAACTTGTGTGCCAAAGTGGAGTACCTCTAGGCGCCAACTGCAGCGTGGCGGGTTCGTTCACATCGCCCAGAACCGTGTAAGCATCCTGTCCATCCTGTCCTCTTGGGGCTGGGTTCACGTCCCAGCGCAAACCCAGTGATAAGTTCAGCGTCGGCGAAATCTTCCACTCGTCCTCCGCGAACGCCGAGAACGCCTCGAGAATAGGATTAGCGGGTAGGCTTCTGGTGACAACCAGGTCCGTCGCGGCGTTGTTCATCATCGAGTCCCGAGTGAAAAAATCAGCCAGGACCGAAAGGCTCGCAGGCGTTAGGTTGGCGGCAACTCGTCGTTGATCAATGCCCATTTTGACATAGTGATTCCGCTCTCGAAGGCTGAATGTGTCTCGGATGTTCCATTGATTAAGAGAGCTGCGCAAATGATTCGTGTTGCTGTCGCTGTCGCCTGTACCTGTGATGTGGATGTAGGCATCTGCGCCGGCATAAGCATAGGAATTAGGGATGCCGAGTGCGGCATTTAAGTCTCCTGTAGGTCCGATGAATGACAAGCCGCCACCGTCGGCAAAAACCGATTCTGTGATGGTGTTAGCGCGCACGTGGTCTGTGGCATATCCCAACCTGAACTCATTATTGCGCGTTGCCGAGAGCTGGTTGGTTGCCCCGTAGGTAAATGTTTGGTTCTCCGCTCGATAAGTGGTCACGGAGTAGAGCTGGTTAGCCTGGCCATCGCTCGGTGTATCGCCATAGCGGAAGAACATAGAGAACTTAGGGGAGAACGTGTGGTCTATGCGGACACTCGAAGAATTAACGTGCGATGGGAAAGACACGCCTCCGACAGGAGCAAGGGCAAGTCCCGTCTGATTCAAAAGAGAACCTGGCATTAAGTTAAATGCCAGGATTGGACCAGGAAATGTTGCCAGCACCGGCTCCATCGCACTTGGAACCACCGGTCGAACATTACAAGTGTAGGGATCCGTAGGGTCGCTACAAACGACGGGGGTATAAAAAAAGGCTTGAGGTGTCTGTTGGTCTACGTAGAGTCCTTCGTACGAGAGGAAGACGAAACTTTTATCGCGGCCATTGTAGATCCCAGGAATGACAATAGGCGCTCCCAGTGTGGCACCCGCATCATTTTGACTATAGTTGGCGGGGCTAATGGGGTAGCGCTGAGACGTCGCAAACCAGTCTGCAGTATCGAGTAGATTGCTGCGGAAGTATTCGTAAAACGCTCCATGAACTCCGTTCCCTCCGGAACGGGTCACAAAATTAAATTGTCCGCCTGGTGTCCGGCCATACTCTGCCGAATAAGTCGAACTGAGTACCCGAAACTCCTGCAAAGCGTCGACCGACACGAGGCTTTGCGTCGTTCCAAGAGCAGTCAGGCCTGAGATAGATCCGGTTGCGCCGCTGCGCGAGTTGCCGGGTGACAACCCTGAATAAACATTTGCGGCAACGCCATCGACAAAGAAGGAATTCGAATTGGTTGGTTGGCCATTGACGCTGAATTCTCCCTCGGTCTGCGAACCACTCTGGGTCGCCGCCTGCGGGTTCTGCGTGACGATTCCCGGCGTCACGGAAAGAAGGTCCTGGAGGCTCCGCCCATTCAACGGACTTGCGGAAATAAACTTTCGGTCCACCACCGTGCTGACCGAAGCGTCAGTTTCGTTCATCGTGAGCCCGCTGGCATCGACATTTACGGTTTCTGTGACGCCTCCGACCTTCATACGAATCAACAGGTTCTTGTTATCGCCGCCGTTCAACGTCATGCCGTTCACCTGCGTGGTGGCAAAGCCGTCGCGCTCTATTTGGAGGGTATAGACACCTGGGATGATCCCAGGCAACAGAAACCCACCCTCATGGTTCGTAGTGGAGTCGTTTTCAGTGCCAGTGTGTGTATTGATGAGCTTCAGCCTGGCATCTGTAATGGCGGCCCTCGACGAATCCTGAACCACACCGATTACGGTCGCTGCGCTGAACTGTGCAAGGGCCTGGGATCCGATACATAGAACGGCCAGGAATAGGGAATTGATTATGGTAGTGCGTGCAGCCAATGCCATGGTCCTCAAAATCATTAGCGCTGGGCCGTATCTTTCTTGCTACCTTCTGAGTTGCCTAATCGTGTGGCAAAGCTTGTCACTTCCTCAGCCTGCTTCAAGGGAATAGCACCCATGATTGCCTTTAAGGACGCATCCAGATTTTCCTCCCTCACCATTTTTCCGCTGGACGCGAAGAATGCACCGGCCTGCTGATTGAGATCGCGAACCTGACGCAGGAGTAAACCAGCCGCCTTCGCAAAGTGCTCAGGATCATCCATACCCAGTTTCTCCACGTTTCCCGCGACCGGTTCACCGCCTGCAGACGATATCTCCTGCACTTCGGCACGCAGGGAGCGAAGTTCCTTCTCCAACTCCTTCGCGTGGTTGTTCACCATTTCCGTCCACTCTTGCTGAGTACTCCGGCTGACGGAGCGTAGTTCCCCGGCGGAAAGGGAGGTCCCCAGCCGATCGAGTGCATAGGCATGCTGGAGTCCTCGCTGAGCATGTTGCAGAGCATCTCTGGAGAATTCCGCAACAGCCGCATCCAAGCGATCCCCGGAGAGACCTTTCGCCTGAAGATATCCGCGAATCCGGGAATTCGCCGCGAAGCCTGGCTGCGTCACTTCGTAGGCCTCGACAGGAGCGGACCATTTTGAGCCGGGAGGGACAACAAACTCCCCGGACGAGACAATCCTGAGATCGAGATGCTCGTGCCCGTTGAGGCCTTTCAGCCGCGTATCGATCGCGTCCTTCAGCGCTTCGGTGTTCACCGTACCCGAAACCCGTATCCGGTTATCCGTAGTTCTAAGGACCTCAATCGGTACCCCTGTATCCGCATGGATCGCATGCAATTGATAGAGAACGCCAATCTGGAGCTCCGCCAGCTGCGGGTTCGTGGTCCCCACAAGATCGTGCAGCCGGCCTGCGGAAGATCGCCGGTCCCGCCGCGCCCCATGCAGCTGCTCGTTATTGGGGTTAAACGTTGCATCCGGCACCGACCCGGATGGTTTCCGGTCGTACTCCGCTTCTTGAAAACGAAGCTCGTGGACTTCGCCGCCTACACGCACTCGCATGGTCTGCCGGATGGGTTGCAGGCTGCGGTTGAGCGTCAATGTTGCAGAAAGCAATTGCGGATGCGCCTGCGTGGGACCAACCCTGATCAGCTCATAACCGCCCTCGCTGGATCGAACCTGCGGCACACGGTCGTCCATCGCGGCAAATGCCTGGGCAGAAAGATCCTGGTCCCAGAACTGATCCATAGAGGAGGAACTCGTACCGGCCGGCACCCGGCCCGGAACTTCTCTGCGGGAAACTGTCTTATCGTCTTTGTTGCGCCACTCCGCTGCAATCAAGTGCTGTTGCGTGTCAAAGAGTCGTCGAATATATCTGTTGCCGTCGCCATCCCTCCACAGAACGACGACGCCCTGCTGTAGAACCTCACCGCTGCTGGAGCTTTCCTCAACACGTAACACCTGGTGTTCCGTTTGTCCCTGCATGCTCGCGCTCCGCAGGCGGATGGAATCATTCAGGATCCGCGAAGCATCTATTTGTGGTTGCGAATGCCGATAGGCCAAATAACCTGAACCAGCGATAAGGATCGTCAGCATCACGGCCCACGCAACGGCAGACGCAGGAATGGGGGCGCGGAGGCCGTCGAACCAACGCCCGCCGGCAATCCGCAGTTCATCAAAGAAGCCGTGCGAGCTTGCCTGCTCCCGTGCGGCGGTCTCGAGAAATACCGGCGCCTCTTCCGCCTCTTCTTCCGTAATCACCGCGGCGAGGGCAGGATCGAAGTAAGCGACTTCACTGTGCAAACCCAACCCGTCGTAAGCAATGCGAAGCTCAAGGCCGCGTTGATCGCTCAGCCGCACGCGCTGCAGGGAATCCCAGGCGCCCTCGGGTGGTGGTGATCCGATGTCGAGAAGAGCAAGGCGCACATGCTGGTCACTAAAAACCTCAACGAACTGGGGTTTGTCGGAACTCTCAATACGGACCGAAAGGCGACTGTGCTCAGAACGAACATCATGAAATGCGATGACTTCTCCGTTCAGAGCAATAGAGAGGGTGCGAGGCCGGTGCTCATAGATCCGAGCCCATTTTTTGTGGACTGATTGCAACATGGCGTCGAGCCTGGCTTCTGATTCGGGCGGATCATGCCCTTCGCTCTGCGAAGAAAAGCCGAACACATCTAGCGGTTCGCGATCTTTGAGGGTTGGCCGCCGGGCGTTCCGATCGATCACCGACAAGCAGCGTTCACAGCTCACGATGTGAGCCAGAAGCGGGCACGAAATCGGGGTTGACCCGGAGGAGCGATAATGCGCCAGCAATTCCTGTTCCGGCAGGCACGCATCATGCCTGGAGCGCAGAATCATTTGCCGCAGTTCCAGGAAAAGTTCAAGAGGTGGCAACAGGCTCCAAGACAGCGCCGGCATGGGCGGAGCATCCCGGTTGACGATCCGGAGCTTTTTGGGGTCTTCCAGGTAAAGTGTGACTTCCGTGCGCGCTATTTTGAGCTTGTTGTAAATTGCGGAAATCGGCAGCTTGGCTAATTCGGCAAGCTCCTGCCGGCCGTAGCCGTGAAAGAAGTGAAGAATAAAATAGCTCGCTGTCTTCGACGATTCTTTGCGCCACGTGTTGTAGGCACAAATACGGCGCAGGTCATTTTGCCGGGCAAGCAGGTCGCCCGAAGCGCCGGCCGAGACTGCAAAAGCAAAGGAATCGAAATCCTCCACGTTAATCAGGTGCAAAGCCTCGCGGGAAGCTCGTGCCAAGCTGGAACGAAAGAGATTACGGAGACAGGTGTATAGGTAACCGTCGAGGTTAGCGATTCCATTCAAGTCCGGTCGCACCAGGGCCATATACAGAAAAAGCTCCTGGACGATCTCTTCAGCCTTGTTTATATCCCCGCGAGTCAATAATTTAGCCCAGCCCAAGAGTTGCCCGTAGCGGGGCGCGAGCAGCCCGCTGGCATCACTTGCACCTATGCGCTCAGTCGATTTAAGGCTGGAGCCGTTCATTCACCTGTTAAGAGAGGCCTTGATTCTCAATCTACCCTGCGGTGGGGCTTTTTTTTGGCGCCTAAGGGCTTCATTGGCTTCCATCTGCTTCTCAAGCGGCGTCGCGACCCAATTTTACAGTCTGACCATCTCGCTCTGGTCAACTCACCAAAAATCGGAAATGCAGAAAAACAATCAGAAGAGGAAAATTCGCCGCTCCGAAGGGTAGAAAGACCAGGAATCCATCTCAGTATCAATGAATCGATTGTCACATAGGAGTTTCTCGCTTGAGCTTCTTAGAGGATTTTGACGTGCGGAGATTATTTTCCCGTTGTGCTCAGCTCCGCCTGCCACCCCGTCAACGGACAGAATATCGCTGTCGTGGCTGCGGCAGACCAAAGAAGAAGGGTATCGAAGCGCCAACAATTTCAAAGGAAGCTGACCTCGCAGCGCAAGTATTGTGTGCAAACTGCCTTCGCCTGGTAGACCAATTGAGGCAAAACGGCAGGATTACGGCAGTCTTCATCTTCGGGCGACGGAAACAGACGAAGTTCTACGCCGCCGTCCGAGCACTAGGGAAAGGATCCCAGATAACGGTTCTATGATCCACCGCTCTATGACCCTCTCAGAATGTCTTCGCCAAGCCATGGGCCTCCAATCGATTTTCCCTACCAGTAACCAAAAAGAAGAACCACCTTTCTGCGGAACTCGATTCAATGACCAGGACAATGACATTGCAGCGTATGGGCCACGAATTCGTATGCGCGTGTTGCGTTGTAACGGATCGCGCTGCCGCGGATGTGGTCACCCAGGAGACGAGATCACACTCGATATATGCCGATTTAGATCGCGGCACGGGCGAACAGAGTGGATGCTACCCTTATGAGTTCGATGCCACGGTACCACCAGCTCGATTCGGTTACCAGGAACGCGCAAATTTACCAAATAGCCAATAGCCACCAGCATCGCAACAGCGCTACAGATGGCGAGGAATTTTCGCAGTGGAAAGCCATTTGGCCGGCACCGGCTCGTCCACTTCGGGCTGCGGCGGTGGAACCGCAGCCCGTGCTGGTTCTGGTTGCTTCCAGCGGGGCTCGACGGCCGGCTTACCCGGCGGCTTACCTGGCGCCACGGTGACGGTCTCGGCAACGGAAAGCGTGGGCTGGATCAGGGTCGGCATGAACTCCGCTTCGGCCTGCAGCTCGTCCAGCCGCTGCTCACTCGTCCATAGGAATTCATAGATGCCCACGCGCAGAGGCGAAGATCGTAAAGCCGACGGGCCGTGCAGCCGCCGGCGAGTTTTCTCCCAGTTTGGGATTAGTCCGGTGACAGCATACCTATGCAGCAAATCTAACTGATCGCCTTTGGCCCGGACCGAGCAAGCTCAGGTGAATAGGTATCGTGTCACCGTATCTTGTTCCAAGTGCTAGTCCCGTCCGTCCCCGAAAGATCTCCAGCGATGTGATTAAGCCCGGATTGCTGATTAACCGCCGCACTGCGAAACCGGCAACGCTCTTTATTCTCCAAAGCCTTTGCGTCCGAAAATGGCCCCTGTGCGACAGACGAGGAGGGCGGGGTCCTATCTCCTATCGCTCGGACAGAAGGCTCTTGACGTTTGTTGCAACGTTATCCTTGTTTATGAGCACACCTACATAGGCGACCGCAATCTTACCGGATTTGTCGATCAAGTATGTGGCCGGAAACGCGTTCAATGAGTAGGCCTTGGAGATTGCATCATCACCCATTGCAATCGGGTAATTGACTCCGTGCTTTGCCATGAACGGCCTCACCCTGCCCCATGCTTCGTTGGCGTCCTTTAGGCTTTCATACGATATATCCATCGAGACACCGACGGCGGTAAAGCCCTTGTCCTTGTATGCATTCTCAAGCTCTATGAACGATGGAATCTCAAGCACGCAGCCGCCACAATCGGTAGCCCAAAAGTTTAGTAGAACGACCTTTCCTCGATAGTCAGAGATCTGCATCTTCGTACCGTCTTCAGTCACAAGTTGAAAGGCAGGCGCTGATTTTCGATTGGCAGGGGGTATAAGCGCCGCATGGACATCCTGCTGACCGAAGAGAGCCGGCGTGATACACGTAAACGCAAGAAATATGATGAGACCAGCAATCGTAAGCGTCGGTTGTGAGCCAGCATGTTTCGATGTGATGGTTGGTACTTCGCTCTGCATAGTTTCCTCCTGTCCTTTGAATGGTTAGCATTATCTTGTCCAACAGTCTTGACACACGACTCTCACTGGGCGGACCAGTCAAGGTTGTGCTGAAGGAAAATGCTGGACAGCATTCGTTGCTTCCGTGATGACGAGTGCAGCACGGTTTTCATAAATTTCATCCGTCAAAAGTTGGGTTTTTATGGCAGCATCGAATGAGAGACAACCCTGCCCCCCTGCCGCCGCCGCGCGATTGCGATTGCGAGCATGAACACAAGTGGCCAGTACGCAAAAAGTTGAAGTAGGCGTCCTTGCCAACCCTGCCACGAATTCCCCACTCGCCTATATAACTTCAGAAACATCCACAGATCCGGATTCTGGATCACAATGGCGACCAGGGCTGCGATCGCTGCCGTCCATAAAATTGCGCGGAGCAATGGCCGAAATCTTACTGTTCTTGCGCCATCGCGCATTCCCCACAACGCTGGGAGCAGAACAAGAACTGCTTGCACAATCAAGGGAAACATTACGCGGTAAAAAATCAGCGCATTGACCGGGTCATAGTGCCGGTGCGCGAAGATGGGGAAGCCAATCGCAAGTTGTAGGTAGTGTTGATAATAGGCACTATAAATTGGCGCGCCTAGCAGCACCCCGAATGCCAGCATGAGACAAAACAAAAACCCGTGAACCCGAATGATGCCGCGCGATGCGGACCCGAGCACAAAACCACTGGCCCATGACCAGCAAGCCAGTGTTAAGTACATCTTGAAGATTTCTGCCACGGTATCGGCAAACTGGTACCAGAAACCGCGATATCCAAACAAGCTCGGGTCAAAATTGTTCGCGTACATCCAGATATAAACGGCGCTCGTGGCGGCCATACGCCTGGAGATTACCGAGAGCAACAGGCCTAGCGGAACGACCAAACCCATCAGGGTCAGCCACGGTCGCCAGTCCGTCCAAATAGATACCTGGCGCCGGATGACTAAACCAACCACATGGCGCAAAGCCTGGCTGCCAGTCTCGCCTGACTCCGCAAGGTCCCCGCGCACCGCCTCGCGTTCACCGGACTCCAACATTTGGGCCGAGCTATTCACGAACCACCACAGAAATCGAGTGATAGCTGGCTCGCAGCTCATTCTGTCTCCCATGAGACATTCCGGCTCACGCGCATGATCGCAAGATAGAAGGCGGAAGCGGCGCGAATCCCCTTTGCAGTTACGCGGACCATTCGCTTGGCCCGACCGCCCCGTTGCGGCGTCGAATCGCCCATCCACGTCTTCACAAAGCCTTTTGTCTCCAGCCGATCCAGGGTTGTGTAGAGCGCTCCGATGGAGCAGCGGCGTTCGGTTGCCGCTTCGATCTCCCGCCGGATTGCCGCGCCATATGCATCTTCGTCCAGGTGGATGGCTGCGGTGAGCACCAAGTATTCAAACTCGCCGATCATTAGGATCACATTGTGACTCTAATAATGGTTTATGTCAATCTTGCAAGCCATGCTCTTTATGGGGTTTGTCCTGGCCACAGAGTATTGGTTCATGCGGGGCCTGTTGAACTGCCTGCAAAGTCGGCTTAGCGGTAACTTCCCGTGGCGGTAGTGTCCTAATTTGAGGACCACGGCTGTAGCTCTAGCCAATGAAAAATGCTTATGACGTAGGTGGAGCTAACGCAAAAATTAAGCTCATGCCGCCGAATCTTTTTGGCTTTTTATCCTGGCCATAAAGGAAAGAGAGCAGCAAAGTCTTTGCGGGAAACAAAGCGCGGTTTTATTGACGTTTGGACAGTTATTCCGCGGTCGGAAATCTCGATGATTCCAAAGTACCCTGTTGTCCTTCCAGCGACGCTAAAGCAATAGGTCTCGATTTCACCCCCAGCCTTTCTAAGGTGATTTGTTATCTGAGTAACCAGGCGATTGGCCCACAACTGCGATAAGAACCAGGCATGTTGTTTCGGAACCGCCGCCGCCGAGCCTTTCCTCGTCAGAAGCGGCAGTTCCCCGGGTCTGCAAAGTCAATCCGACGTGCCACACCGGCCGGAATGAGCTGAATAGCGAAAGTTCGTGCCACGGCGTCCCCTTCGTTGCGGATGATATGTGCATGGTCACCGTGGGGATCGACGAATGTCATCCCCTTGGTATAGACGTGGGGCTTACAGTCGAGATCGGGGCCCTCGTACTCCGTCACCGTTCCCGCTGCGACGATGATCAGGCTATGCCCAGGGTGGGTGTGCCAGCCGGTGCTGCCTCCCGGCTGCCATACATTGCTCTGGACATACAGCTCTGACGGTGCCGTTGTCTTCTGCAGAGAGAGCCACGCCTTTGCCCGTCGATCGTTCTCACTCGAACCCGGGATGATGGGTTTGCCAAAAATGTCGATTTGACCGAACGGTCCGCTCAAAATTGTTGTGGCCGCGAAACCGACAGCCGGCGTCGCCCAGGCATTTCCTGTGTTCATCACGCTAAGCGCCGCGAATACGATCGCGGCACTGAACAATACCAGGCACGTCCAGTTTCTTGGCACATCTATCTCTTTTCTCAAACGCTTACTTCCTTGACCTCGCGAATCCACGGCGGGTGCGGTTGCGTAAGTTCAGTCGGAAGGCTGCACGGGGATGGCAGCCATCATCCCGACTCGCTGTTCACGAACCGTCCGATCGATCGGCTAAGGTTTTCGCACCACGCCATGGATGGCCTGCGCCCCGAAGTGAGTAGTCGCAGGCCCCCCGAACACCAGCGTAATGTTCGAATTCTGGATCGAGTACGGCGTCTCGTTCCCGCCGGTGACGCAGACCTGCAGCGTTGATGAAGGTGGATTCGTCTCGAAGGGGGCAATGCTTCCATTCCCCGTCAACAGACTGACCGTGCCCTTCAACTGAAAGCCGGTCGTGACGGCAGGGGGAGCGTATGTGGGGCAGCCGGTAATGTTCCAGGTGATCTTGATGTTGGTCAACCGGATATGGTGGGTATGAGGGTTGACCAGCGGCTTCGTGGGATCTACGGCACCTGACGTGGTTGTTCCATAGCCGGACATCGTCATATCTGCTGAGAAGTCGGCGGTCTCCCATTCAGGGTAAAGCTCCATGGACCATTGACCATGCATCTCCCATGGGCTTCCTTTAACACTGGTACTCGAGGGTGAATAATCGTTGATCAGGCCGCTGAAGTGCGCTGACTTGCGTACCTCGGCCAAGGCACAGCTGCCTGCAACCAACAAAAGCAGTGAGAGGACGCGCACCGCCGAAATCAACATTTTGCTTTTCATGAAGGTTCTCCTATTTGCGGTCAACCTGGCCCGCACCGACAAAGTGGAAGACATCGGGGGGCGCGCGCAAGCAGTGAAGAGCGGAATTGATGCCGTTCCCTCGGTTTGCCGTCGAATGCAGTCTTTTGCCGTGCCTTAACGGGCAGACGAGGCTGCTATTTAGGCTGCGGGGTTCCGGAGAACCCTGGCCCAACCAGGAGGGCGCGATGGCCCATGGCACAAAATGCGGTAGCGCACGTTGGCCGGGGTGAGCGCCGGCATAGCCTCGAGAAGATTGCATGCGGCTCGCCCGTGATGCGGAGGGTTGAGATTCTCGCATGCTCGCAGCGCTTGATAGCGTCGGCGGTTTGCAACAACCGACCCGAATTTACTTCCTTCGCCGCGCTCCGTTCTGCACGGAATGCCCGCAACCCATGCTGGACCAAGCTAGTTCCAGACGTAGCTACTGGGAAAGCCTCTCCGCGTCTTGTGCATTCCGCAGCCCCTCCTTGGCCTGCCGGTTCCCCGGTTCGCAGGCAAGTACTGCGTTGTACTCCGAAATTGCCCGCTCGTATTTACCCCTGTTTTTGTTACTTTCCGCGAGGCTGAGATAACCGGGGATCTCGCCTTCGATCGCGCATCCGTGCCCTTTTGGTGGAGGCTTCGGAGGGGCCGATGAGGAGGACGTAGCAGCGTCCGGGGTTGTCACCCTAGGTCTCGGTGGCTTGACGGAAGCCGGCGGTATGGCCGGTGTCTGTCCGATGTCAGCATCGGATGCGGTTGGTGTATCCGTGGTGGAGGTTGCTATCGGAGGTGACACCGGTCCAGGCGTAACCGGGGGTTGCTCTACTTGCACGCTGCTCGGCACCACCGGCTTGGTTCGGTTACCAAGAATGCGCAAATTTACCAAATAGCCAATAGCCACCAGCATCGCAACAGCACTACAGATGGCCAGAATTTTCGCAGTGGAAAGCCATTTGGCCGGCACCGGCTCGTCCGCTTCGGGCTGTGGCGGTGGAACCGCAGCCCGTTCTGGTTGTGGTTCCTTCCAGCGCGGCTCGACGGCCGGCCTAACCGGCGGCTTAACTGGCGGGACGGTGACGGTCTCCACAGCGGAAAGCGTGGGCTGGATCAGGGTCGGCATCAACTCCGCTTCGGCCTGCAGCTCGTCCAGCCGCTGCTCACTCGTCCATAAAAATTCATAGATGCCCACGCGCAGAGGCGACGATCGTAAAGCCGGCTGGTAGTGCGCGATTTTGTCGTAGAACGACTGTGTAATCAGAACCTGGGACGGTTTTGCCGAGTCCAGCAATTCCTTTTGCTCAACCGAGAGCCGGGCGTAGGTGGACGCCGCCTCGTCGGGCGCACACGAATCCAGAATCATCGACAGATTCGGCCGCGCGACCGGAACCACGGCACGGAAGCCTTCGAAGGCAACCTGCAAGGCCCGGCTGGCGGCCAAAGCCTTCCCCAAATCGTCAAATCCCTGAGTGTGCACATATTCCTGTGCATTTATCTCAGCATCCACCTCCAACCTGCTCATCAGGATGTCTTTGACCAGTGCCTGTGCCCGCAAACGCCAGGTAGCATCCGACGGAGGGCTGGTGGACGGAGGACTGCTCTTGGCCTGCTGCAGGCGTATCACCAGCTCGAAGTGATCTTTGGCGGTTCGGCCCGGGGCCGTGACATTTTGCATAGGTATTAAGGTCTTACCAGTTCGCCTTCAAGACCCAAGCCAGGGGGAAGGAAAAGTGCTCGAGAACTTTGGTTGCAAACGGAATGTGGGAAATGATAGCTTCTGAGTCGTTCCCCCGGTTAGCCATTAAGTAAATCCCCCTTAGGTCGCAGCCTCCTCATGCGGTAAGCAAATCTATGACGAGGAAGTATGGCGTCGTCAAGGTATTTTGTTGGTTGGGTACCATTTTGCCGCACCACAGTCGCGGTTGTGCTCCTCGGTCTCTTGCCAGGTTCGGCCTTCGCAAAAACGCCGGAGTTGTCAGCAATCGAGGTGTATCCAACCGGCGATGCGCACGGGTACGTTCAGATTTCGGGCTTCACTCTGAATGCGAAAAACGAAGTTCATATCTGCACCGGCGTCCAGTCCATTGGCAAAAATAGCTACGGAAAACTTCCCAAGATAACCTTGGGCCCCGGGATGTCGCTGGAGCGGGCTAAGGATGGAATGCTTCTCCTCACCCGCGGGGGAGCACCGGAGTGCGTGGTCCCGGCCAACTTGAAACTAGAGAAGGATGAAGGAGCAACCCCTTCCGAACTGGCCGATAAGACCGACTTGCACGGGCAGATCGTCGGGAAGTCGATCAGCTCCACAGATACCATTCCCCGCGTCGTTCCCGGGGTGAAGATTGTGCTTGTGTCCACCCTGGACACGGAATTGGCCGAGTTTCTTCTGGCGCAGAGTTCCGCCAACATTGCGGGCTGGAAGGCTTATTTGGGCAAGTATCCCGCCGGTCCCCACTCCGGTGAAGCGAAAGCCGCCCTGGCCGGGCTCTACGTCCGGGATGGGCAATCGGACCTGGCAGCTTACCAGGCCTCGCTGAAGGATAATCAGCCCAACTACGGCAAACTACAGGCGGCAAAGGTTGCGCTGGACGCAGCCATTGCCAGCGCACCGAGTAACGACGGAACCGAGGCCTTGGCGAAAGGAATTAACGGGGAGACCAAAAACCTCAATAGCAAGGGCCTGGGCGAAATCGCGCTGTATCGGGATGCGCTGGCAAAACAAGCTGGCGGCTATCCCCACCTGCTCGCTGCGGAGACGATTTCCCAACATACCTTGGGTCTGGATCCCAGGTCCCCAGAAACGGCTTCCCTTAGCCAGGCCTGCGTTCAGGAAAGAACCAATCTCGATCATCACCTGGTCGACTTCGCTAACAAGCTATCGGCACGCCGTCCGGACGAGGCTTATGAAGCGATCAAGCCGCTCCGTGGGTTCGCGACCGAATATCCCAAGGTTCAGGATTCGATCCACACCCTCTACTCTTATCATGTCGAGCAAGGTAAGAAGGATGCGGGGAAAAGTGATTTTCAAGGCGAAGTGGATGAATTTCAAAAGGCAGCCGCAGTGGAGTCAACTCAGGAAATAGCTGAGCTGCTGCGGAACGCACAGCAGCAACTTCAGGAGACCACCGATAAGGCGGCGATCACCTCGGCTTCCACCATGAGCGCAGCCGCGGAAGACGACAAAGATTTCGTCAAGGCCTACGAGGTTCTGGCGGATTTGACACCGTCCCAGCAGAAAGCGGTGGCGGAGCGGCTCGATTCCTTGAAGGATCGTTACGTCCAGGCAGCTTCGCTAAGGGCGAAGGACCTCGAACGCATCAATACTCCTATTAAAGGAGTAGCCAATGAGCAGGGAGTTCAGCGGGCTTACGATCTCCTGGGCCGTTGCCACGCACTGACCAACGACCCTGGTATTGAGGACCGGATGGCCATCCTCGGCGGCCGCTTGAGCGATTATTATCTGGCGCAAGCGAAGCACTACCTCGATCGTCCGGACGGAACCGGCGCCAATGTTGGTTGGGCCTACCTTGAAGAGGCCTTACAGTACAACCGCGCAGATGCGGGCGCGATTCACGATGCCATGACGCTCGCCAATCCGGCGCACCAGCTTCGATCCAGGTTATCGCTGCGGGTTACCTTCCGCGACCGGACTTCACGGCGGGAGGCGGTTGATTTCGCTCCACAACTCACCGACTCCCTGGCCGCGGGCCTGGAGTCTTCCGGTCTAAACATCAAGGTAGTCCGTCCCACCGAGGAGACCAAGGTGCAGCCAAACTTCCACCTGGTTGGAGATGTCCAGCAAAACACGATCTCGAACTTTGTTGAACGGAACGCAAAATCGTCAAAATACCGTTCTGGCGAACAAGACCAGGTCAATGACGACTGGAACGCGGCCGATCGTGAATATGAGAGCTCCAATCTCGCTCTGCAGACCGACCAACGTGCCCTGGAGGGCGCGGAAGTACGAGGCAAGAAGGGTGCAATTGAGGACGCAAAGAGGCAAGCAGCTGAAGCCCAAAAGAAAGTAGAGGCGGCGCGCATCAAGCTCGACGCTTTGCAAAAATTTCGCCATGTCGTGGTAGAGCGGCCCTACACCTACACCGAGCAGGTCAATCATCTAAAGGCGACCGTCGAACTCGGGTTCGTAATCCAGGACTCCTCTGAAACCGTCATTATTCCCACTGTCCCAATACTCGAAACCCAGGAGAAACCCTTCACCGTCCTGGAAAATGTGAAGCCGGAGGACACGATGGGGGTACGCGCTGAAGGCGAGGTTCCCAGCGAACCCCAGTTCCTGGAAAGAGTTGAAAATACGGCTCGCGATCGTCTGCTCACCGAAGCCAAGGCAAAAGTCACCAGCTTGCCTCCCCTCATCCTGCAGACAGCGGACCGCAAGGCGAGCGAAGCCGACAATGACGGAGCCGCCGAGTTGTATATGCTTTATCTCAACTCCACGGCGAGTCAGGCTACGCCCGAGAGGAAGAGGGCTCAGAAATTTCTGTTAGACAACTATAACTTTCGAGCCTACGGTGAATCGCCGAAATCATGATTCGTGAGCCGCACTCAGCTAGAGCGGTTTAACAATTACTGTGGCCCGACAAAAGGCCGCGAGGAGTGGTTTTCCTTGGGAGAAAACCACGAAAGGGTCCTTTGCTTCGGTCTACACCAATGTTAAACCGCTGTAGTCGGTCGAACTCGGTGGGTCGCTTATGACTGGAATGACATTTGAACACGCAGAAGCCAGCCAAGATCGGTAAATACGATATCCTCGACGTTCTCGGACGCGGGGGGATGGGCGTCGTTTATCGCGCCCGCGACTCGCGGCTGGGGCGCGTCGTTGCCATCAAGATGTTGACCGAGAGCTTCAGCGGCAACCCGGAAATGCTGCAGCGGTTTTACCGCGAGGCAAGCCAGACGGGAGCTTTGCGCCATAACAACATCGTGATCGTCTATGACGCCGGCGATCAGGATGGCGAGCCTTACATCGTAATGGAATATGTCGAGGGTGAACCCCTTGACAAAGCCATCAAGCGCCAACGCCTCCAACTGGAGCATGCACTCAGTGTGGTGGAGCAGATTTGCCTTGCGCTGGCGTACGCTCACCGCAATGGCGTGATCCATCGCGATATCAAGCCGGCAAACGTCATCGTCCGCGGGGATGGGACCGTGAAGTTGCTCGACTTCGGAATCGCCCGCGATGAAACCCGCGTAGACACCAGCCTTACGGGTACCGGTTCTCTGGTCGGCACCCCATCCTACATGGCTCCTGAACGATTTGGGGGGTCGCCCATTGATGGCCGGTCAGACATTTTCTCGGCCGGCGTGCTTTTATACCTCCTGCTCACGGGAAGGCTACCGTTCGATGCCGAATATCCCGCGGTGATTGACCAGATCATGCGCTCCCATCCGCCTGCTCCCTCCGGGCTGATAGAGAATTGCCCGGCCCCTCTGGATGCGATCGTTGCCCGTGCGTTGGCAAAGTCCCCGATGGACCGGTATGGGAATGCTGATGACCTGGCTATGGATCTGCATGAGGTGACCGAAGGCATCACCCGCGCCCATGTAGCCGAATCGCTGGCTCAGGCGGAACAGCATGTCAGTAACCGCGATTTTCTGGCCGCCCAGAACGCCCTGCGACAGCTCCTGCGTTTGGACCCGCAGCACATAGCCGGCAAGCGCCTGTTGTCGGTCGTGGATCAGCGATTGACCCAGCAGGAAAAGGAACGCAAAGCACAGGAACTGGCGCGGCTGGCGCAGCAGGCAACGGCTGAGCGGGACTGGGATCGGGCACTGGCGTTGTGTGACGAAGCACTTGGCCTAAGTCCTGCGAATGACGCCCTGGTCGCACTGCGCAAATCCGTGGTGGAAGGTAAGCAAACGCAGGAGAAAGTCTCTCAGCTTTTGGCGGAGAGCGCGAACGCGAGAAAGGTGGGCGAGCTCACTCGTGCCCAGGCGCGTGCGGCCACCGCGCAGCGGCTCGATCCGCACAATTCGCAGGTCTTGGCGCTCTGTCGATTGCTGGAGCAGGAAATAGAGGAGAAGCGCCTTAGAGAAGAGCTTCGGACCGTGATGGCGTCTGCCCGGGAACATCTGTCGACGCGTGAGTACGAAGAGGCTTTTGTGTTGCTGGATAAAGCCGGGACGATTGCTCCGGACAATGTCGAAGTGCTGCGCGCGAAAGATGAACTGACCGCGGCGTTGACCGAAGAGAAGCGAAAATCGATTGTGCGCCGGCTGGAAGAGAAGGCAGCACTGAGCACCACCGTGGAAAAGCTGCGTTCGGTCTCCACGGAATTGGCCGCGGCGCTCAAGGAATTTCCCAATGACCCTTCGCTTCTCCGCCTCAGGCTGAATCTTGAGCCCCGCATTAAACAACTGGAAGACGAAGTGTTCGTCCGCGACGTTTGTAAAAGCTCCGCGGAGCTCAGTCCGGAAGAAGCAGTCGGGCGCATACGCTCCGCTTTGATACGAGTCCCTGGAAATGAGCAATTGTTCGGTCTGGAGTCTGCACTCTCTGACCGCATTGCGCGGCAGGCACGGGAGCAGATGCTGGCACAGCGGCTGGGCCAGGCTCGTCAGGCCATCGATGATCGCCTCTATCTCGAAGCAGTAAAAATTCTGGAGCGCTGCAAGGCAGAGGGTTATTCCTCGTATGAGGTGGACGGCCTGCTCGAGCTGGCAAAATCCACCGCCTCCCAACGTATCTCCCAGGAACTTCTCGAGCGCACGTATAGCCAGGCGAAACGTCTCATCGATGAGGAAGATTACGACGGTGCGGTGCAACTGCTCCGCCGCGCGCTTCGCCAGGTGGATGAGCCCGTTTTGCATCGCCAACTGGACGAGGCTAACCAGAAGCACCTGGCAACCGAACAAAGAGCGGGTGCCGCACTGGAACGGGCAGAGAATCTGACCCGCATGGAGTTGTTTGTTGAGGCGGTGGCCCTTCTGGAGGAGCAATCGCCTGGGGTGAAGCGGCTGCCACGTATAGATCAGGCATTGGGCCGCGCCAGGAAGCTCCAGGAGGCGGAAGCAGACTTCGCCGGCTTAACCGGGCGCTGCTATGCGCAGATGGGAACGACCCAGGGGGTGGCAGATCTCAAGCGGGCACTCAACACTCCGGCAAGTTCGGACGTTCCGAACTCACAGGAGGCCACGAAAAGGCAGTTGCGCCGGCGGTGCGAGCAGGTATATGGAGAGAAGGCCTCTTCCGCCATTGGCGCGGCCCGCGAGTTACTCGGCCAGGACGACAGTGTGGGTGCCGAAGCGCTCCTTAAGGAAACGATGGAGTGGCTGGAGTTAGCCCCTGCGCCGGCGCAGGAGGAGTTGCGCGCTCTGGCAGCGGAAGCGGCCGCCGCTAAGAAGGTCATACGCTTTCGCAGAGGCTCGTGGCGGTAATCTGCTCTCTCCGTTCCACTACCCTTTATCCAATTTTTCTTGCTTGTGGCCATTGCGCAGGTGTAGACGTGATTTCACCTAAGTTATTAACCGGATGCATACCTTGCGACGGGGACTGTTTCGGTTCCCTTTGTGCAAAGGTTGTAGAGGATATTCTTGTCTGCCGCAAGCGGCCAAGCCTATAGTATGGGTGGCTTTACTGGTCCCCAATGACACGAAAATGATACGAAAGACCTCCTTGCCGCACCATCCTTGGAGCGGCAAGCGATAGGAGGTGACCTTATGGCTTTCGAGATAGGTCAGCGCGTTGGCGACTACGAGATAGTCAGCATGCTGGGGGTAGGCGGCATGGGACGCGTCTATCGGGTCCGCAATGTGATTTCGAACCGCACCGAGGCGATGAAGGTACTTCTTCCTGATCTGGTTGCCGAACCGGACCTGGCAGTGCGGTTTATCAGCGAGATCCGCATGCTCGCGAGTTTCGATCACCCGAATATCGCCCAGTTGCATACCGCTTTCCAGGTCGACAACCAATTAGTCATGATGATGGAGTTTGTGGAAGGCTTCTCCCTCGAAGAACGCGCAAAGCAAGGCCCCATTCCCCAGAGCGACATCATCAACTACCTGCAGCAGGTACTAGGCGCGCTGAGTTACGCGCATGGCCGAGGCGTTGTCCATCGTGACATCAAACCCGGCAACATCATGGTTACGCCGCACGGGGTGGTGAAGCTGATGGATTTTGGCATTGCCAAGTCGCGTGCGGAGCAGGATCTCACGCGTCCCGGCACCACCATGGGATCGATGTACTATATGTCTCCCGAGCAGGTGCGGGGCGAGACTGTCGATGCGCGTTCCGATATTTATTCTGTCGGCGTGATGATGTACGAACTCTTCGCCGGACGCCGGCCCTTTGTTGCCGATTCCGCTTACAGCATCCTCAACCAGCAATGTAATGTTGCCCCCCAGCCACCGGTCGAAATCAATCAACAGTTGCCTCCGGCACTGAGCGACCTTATCCTGTGCGCGCTCGCGAAAGATCCGGCCAATCGCTTCCAAAACGCCCAGGCTGTCAGTAATGCTCTGCGGCAGATAGCGGCGCAGAACGAGACCCGGAACCCGGAGGTTGCGTTTACCCCGGTGGTGGTTCCTGGTTCCGTTCCTGGTTCCGTTCCTGGTTTCGCCGCTGGTTCCGTTGCTGGTGCTGCTCCGTCGGCCGACCCGGGTTTTGCCGCCGCTCCGGTTGCGGCGTACGCAGGGCCTTCTTCGGGGCACCGTGGCGTGTGGATCACCGTGGGGGCACTCGCGGTCCTGGTCGTTGTGGCCGCCGCTGCTATCGGCCTGCCACACCTGTTTCACACCAGCGCGAAAACCGAAAGCGATGGCGATCGGATTGCTCAGACGGCACCGGCGACGCCTTCGCCGGCCAGCCCTGCACCCGCAACCCCTGACCCTGCGGCCGCGGTGCAGGCTCCCGCTGCAGACGTCCCGGTGACACCAGCTCCTCCGCCCCCGCCTGAATCTGCGGTGGACGGCGCCGCCGGCAAAACTGCGCAAACACCGGCAAAACCGGGCTCAGGAACGCCGGCACGTCCCAAGGCTGACAGCATTGCAAAGTCGCCCCGGCCTGTTTATCAGCCTGAAAAGCAGGCACCTGCTGCAAGCCAGCCTACCGTTGCAAATCAGCCCGCAAACGCCGGGCCAACGGCTGACGAAGTGGAGCAGGCGCATGAACAGATGACCGGGCTCGGTGCCCGCGCAAGTGCTGTTTCAGCGAGTGTAGAAGGTCTCAAGCGCCAGCAGGAAGCAGACGGCCTGGGGCTCCGCCAGGACATGGCGGCCGCCTACGCCCGCATGAATAGCTATCTACGCTCTGCCAGCAACGAGTTGAATAGCGGCAACATCACCGCGGCCCAAAACCATATGGATAAGGCCGATAAAGAAATCTCAATTCTGGAAAGTTTCCTCGGCAAATAGGAGAAGAAAGATCATGCGTAAGGTTCTTCTGTTGGTCTTCGCTTTGTTGTTCGCATTGCCCGGTATGGCGCAGGAAAAGCGCAGGGTGGCGGTGCTTGACTTCGGCTACGGGACTGTCATGACCAGTGTTCAAGCGATCTTTGGTTCGAACCAGGATGTCGGGAAGGGCATCTCTGATCTATTGATCAACGAGCTGGTCAACGACGGCAATTATCGTGTGATCGAGCGCAGCGCTCTGGATAAGATTCTCAAGGAGCAAAATTTCTCCAACAGCGATCGAGCCAACCCAGCCACTGCAGCCAAGATCGGTGGCTTGCTCGGCGTGGATACGATCATCATCGGCGACGTTACCCAATTCGGCCGGGATGATAAGCACTATGGTGGTGGCGGTGGCGGCGGGAGTATCTGGAGCCAAGGCGCCGGCTCTTTGGGCATGAGCAAATCAAAGGCAGTGGTCGAAGTGACCGCACGCATGGTGGATGTGAACACCGGCGAGATCCTCGCTTCTGTGACCGGCCACGGCGAGTCTGAGCGCAAGGGACTCACCACCAGTGGCGCTGGCTACTCCGGATGGAAGGGCGGTGCCGGGCAACTCGACATGGGCAGCACCAACTTCAGCCAAAGCATCCTGGGCCAGGCAGTGAAGCAGTCTGTCAACGATACAGCCAAGGGACTGGATCAGCATGCCGCCAGCCTTCCTGTAAACGCCCCCCCTCCAGCGGCCCCGATTGACGGCCTCGTCGCCGACGCCTCCAGTGGGGAAATCATCATTAATGTTGGCTCCAGTGCAGGAGTGCGCGTGGGCGACAAGCTTGCGGTGACCCGCGTCCTTCGTACGGTAAAGGATCCTGCGAGCGGTAAGGTTTTGCGCACCATCGATTCGCCTATCGGAATGTTGACTGTGACCAGTGTGGACAGCGGTTCCGCAGTAGGAAAATTCGACGGCGCGGGAACCCCGAAGGTCGGCGATGCAGTGAAGCGCCCACAGTAACTCTCTGTACGAAGCCGATCAGGGCTTTTAGAGTGTAGGTGAGAACCGCGAATTTGCACTCTGTCCCCGCAAACGAGCTCTGGGTGCCCCATATCTCGCTCGTTTTTGGCGAGATATGGGATACCACGGACCTCAACTGCGCGCTCCCGAAGGATGAATCCAAAGCTTAGGACATCTAGAAGCTTAAAAGTTAAGAAGATAGGGCTGTGGTATCCCACATCTCGCGAAAAACGAGCGAGATGTGGGGCACCCGGGATCTGTGGTCAGGACAGAGATTTGTTCGGAGATGAGGTTCTCACGCGAGTCTTGAACACTTCAATCGCACAGCTTGAAGGTCGCTAGCGAGCAGAGGAAGATTTCTCTGATACCGATAGCACCTTTGCGTTGGCCTGCAGATTAGCGAGAGGATTGTCGAAGTCGAACCCGAAGAGCCGCGGGTTTTCACCGATGACCGCCGCCGAAGCAATATAGAAAACGTAGTCATACGTTTCCTGTGGTATTTTGTCGCGATGTTTTGAAAGCAGCTTCCAAAAGTTACGATCACGCGGATTTGCCGGCATGCTTCGGACCAAAGGCAGAATCTGCGTCTCCCCCCAGTTGTAGCAAGCCATCACCAGTAATCCCGATGCCTGCGCGTCTGTTCCATAGAGATCCTGAAGATAGAGAGCCGCTGCCTTCGATTCCTTATCGAAGTTGTGGCGATCGTCGGCGGGGTCCGGTCGTGGTTGATCAACCAGGGGTCCCAGGTGCAAACCATACTTTACCGCCGTGTCAGGGATGAACTGCCACATCCCTTTCGCGAAACCCTTCCGGGTAAGCGGACCCACCGCATAAGGGTTGAAATTGCTCTCCTGGAGCGCAAGATAAAAGAACTGAGGAGGCAGACCGCGCGCCAGCAGGTCGCGAGAAATCGTCTCGGTATAGCCATTCTGTTGCGCGGTGAGGATGGCTGCTTTGAGCCGGCCGGACGATCGCCATCTCCCGATGTAACGGTCGATTTCGGCTTCGAATTCAGGGGGCATGTCCAATTCGCACTCACCGAATATCCGAGCCACACGCAATACCAGCCGCTGCTTCTCGGTTAACTTCGGGTTATAAATGTGCAGCGTGGCAAGATACTTGTCGTAGCTTTTTTCCATTTCCTGCCGCCGGGCGCGAAATTTCGCCAGCTCTTCCGCTCCGGCAGGATTATTGGTGTTGGCAAGCGCCCGATCAAGATTGGCAAGATCGATGTCCTGCGCCTTGATGGCATAGAAGAGCTCCTCTGCCGTGGCTCTTTGCTGCAGGAGCTGCCGGTGCTCGCGGTAGGCCAAAAGGCCTGCAGCGAGAATGAAGACAACCAGGGTTGCGATAATCAGGCCGAACTTCTTTTTCTGTTTCTTTTCGACCTGGGCGTAAGCTTGCCGGATGAACATCGTGTGCTCGCCGGCAGGCTGACCGGCGGCAGGCTTGCCGAAATAATGGTCGATATAGTGATCAATGGCGGTGTCTTTTACGCGCAGAGTCTTTTGCGGCGGGGGCTCCGGAAGCGGCTTTTCCACTTCCAGTTTGACTTCCGGACCCTCGACTCCAAGCCTCACCGTCGTGGGCCCATCTAACAAGACAGATCCGACCGGCTGTCCCCGGAAGAAAAGTCCGTTCGCGCTGCCCAGATCACGGATGGCCCAATGCCCGTTCTCAAAGACAACTTCGG
This sequence comes from uncultured Acidobacteriaceae bacterium, assembly GCA_963717225.1. Lineage (GTDB taxonomy): Bacteria > Acidobacteriota > Terriglobia > Terriglobales > Acidobacteriaceae > PALSA-350. The sequence goes on from CAVQWB010000039.1 coordinate 37,651, forward strand.
CATGGGTCCGGCTGACGAAAGAGTTGTCGATGAAAAGATCGCAGCCTTTGAGACGGCCAATTTTAAAGGGTTTGTCGAAGCGGAAATTACACCATGTACCGGGGCTCACCTCTGCAGTGACCTTCACAGCCGGTGCAGCCCCCTTGTTTGCCTGGGTCATGGTTGTCATTCAGGGTACTACACGCCTGGCCGGCGTACGGACTCGCATGGAGGCGGGGCCTTAGAGAGCAACAGGGCGCCTGCGGCCTTACCTTGCCTCGTCGAGCAATACGATCAGGCTCATCTCAGGAGTCGGAATCTCGCCTGGCACATAAACGCCGGCCCTGCGGGTTTGCATGATGTTCTCCCAGCACGGTCCGGTCCGATTGATAGCAAAGTACTGGCTTTCCACTTTCACAGACACCTCGGCCGGCGGCATACGCAAGTGGCTGAGAACGAGGCCGGGCAAAGCTCGTTTCACCAACTCAACCACGAACCGTGACGAACAGACTTTTACCAGTTGCGGTACCCGCGCGATCAAGTCAGCTTCGCCGATGGGAGAGCGAATCTCCAGCAGCCAGCGTGAGGCTCCGACACAGCGTTCATCTTTGATTTCGCCATCGTAGAGGGAATTTCCGACCGAACGCAAAGGAATCGTAATTGCCTTGGAGGGCATCACGATCTCCAAATGGCGGCGGATGTGCTCGTCCAGGGTCTCGAAACATGCTCCAATCGCACGGTGGTCGTACACCGGCAGGGATCGGGGATGCACTTCAAGGCCGAACGTGCAAAGGGCACCGCCAAGCCGCGACATCTCGCGAAATAGCTCTTGAGGATGTACGTGCTTGGACAGCAGGAAATGCCGTAGCATGGAAACGCTTGAGTTCAGCGTGTGCAGAAACCAATATTGGGCCACATGGCGCGCCGACAAGCCCGCCTGGAACGCCCCATGACGCTGCTGCTGCTCCCGCGCGAACGCGGCGCTCTTGTCATCCAGAATGTCGACCAGGCGCCGGAGCATGGCGGTGAGCGATCCACTGGCACTCAACGTAAGGCACGGCGGCACAAAAGAGGGATCGCTCTCGAATCGGCCCGAGCCATCACGCACAATGCGTAACAGCGGCAAGCTCACTAGTTGCTCCGTCAGTTCGCTTTCCGCAAGAAGCTGCAGGTTTTTCCGCCCGACCTTAATTTTCTTCTCATCCCGCCCGGTGTTTTCATCCGGGAGCGTCTGCTCCACGCTGTGGTAGCGAACGGAGCCAGAGGCGCCATTCTCCAGACTTGTATTGCGCCCCTCGTTTAGATTGAGAGGAACAGCAAGGTGCATGATCAGATGGTCGGCGACCGGGGAAAACAGGGCGCCGAACTCGCGCGGTGGTGGCGCGGCATCCGACCCAGGTAAATCAAACGCCAGCCCATCTTCAAACAGGCCGCGGCCGCTCGTCATGGTGAGAATGCCGTTGCGCAAAGCGTCACCGTCAAACTGGAGTCCGGCGAAGCCATAGGCGTCGCGCCAAAGGCTGGTAGTGACGAAGTTCAGCGAGTCTTCGAAATAGCGGCTCTGCGCCTGAAAGTTGTGGGGGCCGAGATACATCCCTTCCGCCCAGACGGGTTTGTTCAAGAGTGTCATTGGCTATGAACCCGCCTGCGGCAACAGGATGAGCAGCTCCATTTGTGGATTTGGGAAATCTCCAGGAACATGTGCGGCGAAATTGCGCGCGCGAGTGACCGACTCCCATGCGGGTCCAGACTGGTTCAGGCTGAAATATTGGTACTTCATTTTAACGGGAATCGCACTGGGCGGGCTGGGCAAGTGACTCAGGACAACCCCGGGCAACGCCAGGCTGATCAGCCGCTCGATGTCGGTCGCCGAGCACACCTTCACCAGCTGCGGAACCTTGCGGATAATGGAGTCCTCGCTGGTATCGGTGGAGATCGCCAAATACATGCGCGTGTTGTTGAGGTATTTGTCCTGGTCGATCGCAGTTGCATAGATGGTGTTCTTTACATGCTTGAGCGGCAGCGAGACGACGTTGGTGGGTACCACGGTTTCCAGCAAGAGCCGTAGCTTCTGATCCAGATCGTTGAAGACCTTGCTCAGCTCAAGATGGTCGTACAGAGGAAGATCGCGGGGGCGTATCGTCGCGGAAAATGTGGTGAGGGAAGCGCCAAGGGCGGTGAGCGCAGAGAACAGCTCCTCCGGATGGCAGCGCTGCCCTTGCAGCAGGTGACTGAGTACAGGGATATGCGAATTGACGGTGTACAGGAGCCAGAAATTTGCGATGTCGGACGCCGAGAAATCGGCAAGGCTCAGGTTCTTCTGCCGGCGGGTGGCGGCCAGCTGGGTGCTCTTGGCAGAGAGAATCTCCAGCAACCCATTGACCAGGCCGAGCAGAAAGTCGCTGGCCCGTACCTCGAGCAGCGGTGGAACGAAACGCGTATTCAGGCGGAACACCCCGGCATCGGTCCGTTCGACGTTGGCGATGCGTAGGGCAGAGCTTCCTTCGCGAGTCTCATTGGCCGCCAGCAGGCGCAGATTCTTGCGCGCAATCTGAATCGGCTTTTCTCCCGTCCCTGTGTTCTCGTCGATCACGGACGTAATCTCCGCAAGATAGCGAGAGCCTGCGGACCGCCCGACGGGCGAGACGTTTAGGCCTTTTTGCCGGTAGTCGGGCACGGTGAGATAGATATCCAGGTCGTGAACGCCAGGATCGAAGAACTCAGCCAGGGCCTTGGAGGGCGGCGGCTGATCGGAGCCGGGGATATCGAAGAGCAAACCGTCGGGGAAGATGCCGGATGCGCGGGAAACCGCCAGGTGCCCGTCCGCCAGCTGTTCCTGGTCGAGCACGACTTCGCTGAAACCCCAGGCGCAGAACTTGAGCGCCTGCAGCCGGAAGTTCAAGCTGTCTTCGAGGAACCGGTCCTGCAGTTGCAGGTGTTGCGGCGTCAGGAAGGTACCCTTGGTCCAGAGAACGGGTTGCAGTTGTTTCATGTCAATCTAAGCGCTGCGATTAAGGATAAGGGATCGTGCCTTAATCACAACCTTTATTCTCAGGGGCGTGTGTGAGAACCGGGAGTTAGAAATTTAGTCCCGAAGGGACGGCTGAACTTAGCCCAGGACGCCAGTCCTGGGTTGGATTTGAAAGGACGACCCAGTCCCGCAGGGACGGCTGAAAATGGGCCGCGACGCAATTCTCCTTCAGCCGTCCCTGCGGGACTCAATCATGTTTCTTGATGTACCCAGGACTAGCGTCCTCGGCTAAGTTCAGCCGTCCCTTCGGGACTAAATTTCTAACTCCCGGTTCTCACACCTTCTAAAGCCCGTCGCCTTCCTACGAAAGAGTTTCCCCGTCCGTTTTGGGCGTTCCAGGCGCGGACCTCGTGCACATCCGAGCGATGCTCAATTCATTTTTCCGCCCTTGCTTCCATCGTCGGCCTCGTCCGGGTCTTTCGGGCTGGTGGGGCTTGATCCGCAACCGGACCCGGCAGCGCCGCCGCTATTGATCATCACCATCGTCCCAACAATCGAGATGCCTGCTGGATTGATATCGATGAAATTGCCGCCAACTTTGAGTGTCAACTCGGTGCCTGCTTCCAGGACGACGGTCATGCCCGCCTTCAGGTGAATGACCTGTCCGGCTTCGTGGGCGAAGTTCATGCCCGATTTCTCGTATAAATTCTGTCCTACCTGAAGGGACAGATTCTGGCCGACCTTTCCGTTGACATTTCCCGTGACCTGGCTGTGAAGGTCGCCTCCCGCCTTTTCCATCTGGTCCTGGGTGACGATCAGGCTTCGGTTGTTCCCGATCCATTCCCGGGCATCGTTTTTCAGCCGGGTATCGAAGTCCTTCTCTCCGCGCAGGAAGATCTGTTCACTCCCGGTCTTATCTTCGAAGCGGAGTTCGTTGTAGTTGTCTGCGCCGCCGCCTTCGGAGCTGCGAGTCTTGAAGGTACTGCGGGTTTGGTAGTCGGGCAGGTCATAGGGAACGGTCTGGTCCGCATTGTAGACGCGTCCGGTGATGATAGGGCGGTCGGGGTCGCCTTCAAGAAAGCTCACGAGTACTTCCTGACCCACGCGGGGAATGGTGATCGCACCCCAACCTTGCCCAGCCCAATCCTGCGAAACACGAACGCGGCAGGAGCAGGCGCCGGCGCGGTCCCACGGAAAGCGAACAATCACCCTGCCGAACTTGTCCACCCAGATCTCTTCGCCGTCTCCGCCGCCGTCGTCTCCACTGCTGTCTGAGTAATCGCTCTTGCCGATAACGATTGCGGTCTGCGGCCCTTGCACGAAGGGTTTGGGCGTGAGGCGCGCGGGCCGGAAGGGCACAGTCAGGGGAATGCAGGTGAAGTGGTTGGAGTAGGTGTCTCCGCTCTCACCATGTTCCATGCTGTAACCGTCTCCGACCGACGCGACATGCTGGATTTCGGTCAGCACATAGGAGACGTTCATGGATTCCTGATAATGGTCGATGAGATCGAATTTATAGCCGGTGGTGAAGGCGCGGCAGACGCTCGAGCCGTTGGCGAGCAGGTGCCCCGCTTCCTCCTCTTGCATGCGGACTTTCGCGAACGCGTTCCCGTCGGCGCGGGTGGTATGGTCTCCGGGAAAATCGAAGAGTTCAAACTTGGAATTTCCCCCGACATGGATGACGCTCGCCTCCGAGGCGGTGAGGTTTGCCGAGGGTGTCTTAAAGTTGTAGTCGGTCAGGGTGTATTTACCACTTCGTAGTTCCTGCTCGATGCTCCAGGAGTTGATGACGTCGGCGTCATCAATGCCGCCGCTCGCGAGATTGTATCCGGCGTTCTTCTGGCCCGGGCAGGCCTCGTGGGCGCTGGAGGAGTCGGCGATGACCATGGTGTGCTTCCCCTCCTCATGCTGGAAAAAATAGAAGATGCCGGCCTGCTCCATCAGGCGCGAGACGAAGTTGAAGTCGGTCTCTCGGTACTGCACGCAGTACTCCATGGGGGTATAACTGCCGCTGAGCTGGAATTTGTAGTCCTGAAACCCGCGACCATCGAAGACCTGCCGCACGATATCGCCGACCGTCTTGTTGTGAAAAATTCTGCAGTCGGCATACCGGGTAAGCATCCACGTCCAGGGAACCACCTGCATTTGGTAACTGGTAAAGCGACTGTCGGCGCCGCTTTGCGCGAAGTGGCTGACAATACCATTGAAATAACGCGGCGTGTCGTCCGATTGAGTAATGGAGATGGTGACGTTCTTGCCGACGATGTCAGAGAAATCGATCGGCCCTTTTTTTTCCGAGAGCAGATCGAGATTGAAACTGAACAATCGTGAGATGCCTTCATGGCCGCTGAAACCGGCCAACAGCAACACGTCCGTGCCCAGCGGCGTGGTGAGGGCAATCAGGCGTTCTTCTTGAGAATATGGCATCGATAAACCTAAAAACCAATTGACTTGCGTTAAGGTCCTCTCAGGCCATCGTCGCTACGCCCACCGGCGCATGGGGAAGCTCATAGGCAAAATCACCATTCTCCCCAATGCCCACGTGAATGGCGGTCATCTTCTCGCCCTCGGCCATCCCGCCTAATATCTTTCGCGAGATGTCCGGCAGCAGGGAATTGGTGAGGATGTTGTCCACGTTCCTCGCGCCGCTCTCCACTTCGGTGCAGCGGCTGGCCACCTCGTTCAAAAATGCGTCGTCATAGGTCAGCTTGATCTTGTGATTTTCCAGGATGCGGCGCTGTATCTTGCCCAGCTTCAGGCGAATGATCTGCTTCAGAGCCTCATCGCGCACGGGGTAATAGGGGATCAACACCATCCTTCCCAGGAAGGCCGGCTTGAAGATCTTGTTGAGGTCCGGTTTGAGCGCGTCGACCAGCCCACGCGGACTGGGCGCAGTCTCAGGATCAGCCACCAACTTCATCAGTTGATCGGTGCAGGCGTTGGTGGTGAGAATGATGATGTTGTTCTTGAAATCGATTTGGCGGCCTTCGCCGTCTTCCATGTTGCCCTTATCGAACACCTGGAAGAAGAGCTCGAGCACGTCGGGATGCGCCTTCTCCACCTCGTCCAGCAGCACAACGGAGTAGGGCCGGCGACGCACGGCTTCAGTTAGCACCCCGCCCTCGCCGTAGCCGACATAGCCCGGAGGCGAACCCTTCAGTGTGGAAACCGTATGCGGTTCTTGAAACTCAGACATGTTGATGGTGATCAGGTTGTGTTCGCCGCCATAGAGCAGGTCGGAGAGGGCAAGCGCCGTCTCCGTTTTGCCCACGCCGCTGGGACCAACCAGCATGAAAACGCCGACCGGTTTGTTGGGATCGTCGAGCGATGCCCGCGAGGTCTGGACCCGCTGGCTGATAATTTCCATCGCGTGCGGCTGACCGATGACGCGCCGGCCCAGGTGCTCCTGCAAAGCGAGCACGGTCGTGATTTCATCCTTGAGCATTTTGCCCGCGGGAATACCGGTCCAGGCGGAAAGTACCTCGCCCACAATCTGCGCATCCACGCAGACCCGGATCAGGCCAGTCTCGCCTTGCAATGCCGCCAGTTGGCCTTCCAGGCCCTGCAGCTCTAATTTGAGCGCAGCCGGCTTGGTTGCGGCGGCGTCCCCCGTGCCATTTGCTGCATGGCCAGCCTCCAGCTTTTCGCGCAGCTCGCGAATCTTCACCACCAGCTCGCGTTCCTTGTCCCAGCGCTCCTGCAAGGCTGTGAGCTTGGCAGTGGCCGCCGTCTTTTGCTCCTCAATCTCCGCCAGCTTCTCTTGATGGTCGGCGCCGACCACCGTCTCGCGGTCAAGAATTCGCTTCTGTACTTCAAGAGCGTCAATCTGGCGAGTGGTGTCTTCCAGCGCAGGCGGGGTAGCGTTCTGCCCCAGGGACAAGCGAGCGCACGCGGTGTCCAGGATGCTCACTGCTTTGTCTGGCAATTGGCGCCCGGCGAGAAACCGGTGCGATAGCCGGACGCTGGCATAAACCGCTTCGTCGAGTATGCGAACGTTGTGGTGTTTTTCGAGAGAGGCCACCAGCCCGCGCATCATGATCAGGCATTGGTGCTCGCTGGGCTCTTCCACTTTCACCACTTGAAAACGCCGGGCCAGTGCCGCGTCTTTTTCGAAATATTTCTTGTACTCCGACCAGGTGGTGGCGGCGATGGTGCGTAGCTCACCCCGGGCGAGCGCCGGTTTGAGCAGGTTGGCGGCATCGTTTTGTCCCGCCTGACCACCGGCGCCGATCATGGTGTGAGCTTCGTCGATGAAGAGAATGATGGGCGTTGGCGAGGCTTTCACTTCTTCGATCAAACCCTTGAGCCGGTTTTCGAACTCACCCTTGACGCCGGCGCCGGCCTGCAGCAACGCCAGGTCGAGGGTTCGCACCTGTACATTCTTGAGCGGCGGGGGCACATCGCCCTGCGCGACGCGCAAGGCAAAGCCTTCCACTACGGCGGTCTTGCCCACGCCCGCCTCACCAGTGAGGATAGGGTTGTTTTGCCGCCGCCGGGTGAGGATGTCGATCACCTGGCGAATCTCCGCGTCCCGGCCAAGCACGGGATCGATCTTTCCCTTTTTCGCATTGCCGGTAAGGTCGACGGTGTACTGGTCCAGATTCGGCGTCTTGCCGCCGGCCGGCTTTGCGGCGTCGCCGGGCCCGGCAGCAGAAGTAGCGGCCGTGGTCGTCTCAGTGGAGAGAGCAACGATGCCGAGCAGGTCCTTGCGCAGCGCGTCAGCGTTGATCTTTTGAAACTCGCGGCTGACATCGTTGACCAGACGCGCCAGCTCTTCGTCTGAGACCAGCGCGACGATGGTAAATCCGGTACGCACCTGTCCCGCATTGAAGTCGATGGAGCCGATGGTCCAGGCAGTAGTCAGCATCTTCAGCACCGTAGGACTGATGGCCGGCGTTCGTGCGTTGCCGGATTTCAACCTGTCGATGCTGCGAGCGAGATCGGCGGTGAGCCTCGACTTGTCGATCTCAAAATGCTTGATGATCGCGGCGAAATCGCCGGAGGCGTTGTCGAGCAGCTTGGTGAGGTAGTGTTCGACCTCGACATCGTAATTGGTGCGCGAGAGGCAAAGACCGGCCGCTCCTTCGAGCGCCAGGCGGGCGGGCTCATTCAACTTGCCGATGAGTGCTTTCAGATTCAGTCCCATATCGTTCCCCTTACAGAATCAGAATCGTGTCGTCAGGATCCGTACCCAGAGGTGCGGTGGCGAGCCAAGACACCCAGCCAAGCCGCACCGGAATTGTCGCGTTGAAATCGAGCTCAGTGCCCGGTGCCTGGGCGCGAGCGAGCACCAGTTGCACCTCAAACTCCAGGCATTGGTTGCTGAAGAACCGGGTAAGGCTGCGCAAAGCAGTGTATGCGCTGGCCTCGGGCAGAAAATCGCAATAGCGCTCCATCGAGAGCGGGCCAAGGCGGATACGCACCCGCGCCTGCCTATCCCAAACCGCGTCGCCTACCACCGCTCCGCCGCCAACTTGTCGTGATGGTGTGTCCTGGTCGGTCATCGAGCATTGAGTGGCACTGTCCAGCCGGTACCAGGCGCCGGTGAATTGCTGAATCTCTACCGGGACTTCAAAATAATCTTCAATGATTTGCTCCAGCGCCGTCGCCGAGCGCGACTGCATTGCCACCAGCGATGTGTAGTGAAGCAAGGCTTCATCCTTCACCTCCTGACGATCACGCAGGCCTTCTGTACCCAGCCCGATCAAGTCGAGAAGGTAGCGGGTGAAGAGATCGCGGGGGCCCGCGGAATAAGTGACAGGAAAGCGGGACCTCTGCCAGGCGCGATAGAAGAGCGAGATGGCGCGATGATTGAAAATGTCGAAGAAGTCAATCAGCCCGTGATCCCTGGCTCGGAGCCTCTCCAGGATCAGCTCGCTGAAGGTGTAGGGGAGCGCACCGGAAGGACCGGTGAGCCCCATGAAGTTCACCGTCATCTCCGGCGGAGCACCGTCGCGGAATTCCAGCGCCTGGATCTGGCTCGCCGGAAAACCAAACCGCGGATTCACTACAAAATGCACCGCCTCCTCAGTGGGATTGGAGAAGCCTCCCACCGGCCGCAGGCCCGCGCTGAGTTGCTGCAGAAGCGTGACCGCCTGAAAAAATTCAAAGGAACAGGAGTCTGCAGCGAGCTGATCGCCCAGCGGTGAATTCTTCAAACTAGAAGTTTCCGGCCTGATCTCGGTTGCCATTCGTGGAGTGCCCCCTTTCTCTGCGGAGTCGTGACGCTGAGCTGGGTAAAGCTGTTCAGCGAGACCGCGAGACCGAAGAATCGTTCCAGGACATTGGCAAAGAGAAATGCACCGCCGCCGGTGAACTGGTCCTCGTCGAGCTCCATCTCGATGCGCAATCCACGAGCGAAGCTGACTCCCTGTTCCGAAACCAACCGGGTGAAGTGCGGGCGGCTGCGGATTTGCAGAATACTCTGGATAACGTTTTGCGAATATGCGGTGCGGCCGACATCGTACAGGCGGAGGATCTCCTGCAACGCATCTTTGCCTTGCTCCACCAGCGAAAGATAGTTAAGCGACAAGTGGGAAATCAGGCGCCACAAAGTGCTTTTGCCCAGTTCAGGACGCACTGGCTGGGTGGGCTTGCGCAGCGCGACGATCCGCTTCATGGCGGCCGCGCCTTCCATCTCAAAGTCGCTGTCCTGGTTGCCAAGGGGCAGCCGGGAAGGCAAGTCGCGATTGGTGCAGGTAGTGCGCACAGAAAGCACCGAAGCCCCGGGGTCGACATTGGACGTAGACAGATCGACCAGCGAAAGTGCCACTTCCGTTCCCTCGTCGCCGGGCCTGCTCGAGGCGCGACGGCGCGCGAGCCAGAAGCAGGCTCGGTCATCCTTCTGCGCAGCGTGACGAAGGGAGTAAAACGGCTCGTAGGTGTTGATCTTCTGGGTGGTTGAATCAATCGAACCTACTTCGTCGATGGAGAAAACCTCCATGGAGTAGGGCCGGCGCACATCGGGGGTCACGGTGTACTCATACTTGCGCCGATCCAGTTGGATCGGTTCGGCGACCTGGGGAAAAAGATTCACTACCGGAGAGCATCCCAGGCGGAAGGTTTTTTTCGAGAGTTCAAGCTCCAGCCGCTGGATGCGGCCATCGCCTTCCACCTGGGAGATGAGGAAGACGACTTCGACGGCGTTCTTGAAACCGGCTGCGGCGATCGATTCCAGGCCGGTCAGATCGACAAAAAAGAATTTCTCAGGAAAGGCGAAGTACTCCATCAGCAGCCGATGTCCGGCGAAAGAAGAGGGCGCATAGGGGACCATTCCCTGGTCCGGGGCAAAGCCGGCGGCGTTCAGCGCTGAGGCGGGCAGCGTTACTGGGGCTAGCCGTGAGCCCGGGGTAAGATCCCTTACGATGATGCGATTGAGACGGCTGAACAAGAGTTCGTAGACTATGTTGACCAGTCCGCTCTCTCCATCCAGGTAGAAGCGCAATTGGTCTATCTTGAGTGCCTGGAAGGTGACGTCCGGCGCGCAGCGAAGCTCCAGGCGAATGGCCCACGCCGAATCGTTGCTCTTGACTGCCGGCTGCAGCCGGCTGGGCGCGCGCCATTCTGCGGCGGTGACGGTCAGCGGCCACAAAGTTGTGTCATAGCAAGTGCGAAAGGTGCAAGGCACGCCACCCACCGGTTTGGAATAGAGGGGTGAATGCCGGTCGATCTTGAGCCCACTGGTGAGCTTGCCCTTTTCCGGATCAAGTTGGAATTCGACCACTGACATGGAAGGCAGCGGACGGATTAGTTGCGGATAGACAACTGTGAGCAGAGCTTGCGTGATCTCCGGGAACTCGTCGTCCATCTTGAGATGGACGCGAGCAGCGAGGAGCGCAAAGGCCTCCAGCAACCGCTCCACATGCGGGTCTTCGCATTTTGTGGGTTCCAGCACCAGGCGGGAAGCCACCTTGGGGTGCTTCTCCGCAAATTGCACGGCAGACTTGCGCAGATAGTCCAGCTCCCGCTCGTAGTAGAGCAGCAAGTCATCGCGCATCGTCGCCTCCGGAAAGGCGGCAGCTGCCGCTCTTCAACTCGATGACGGTATCAAAGGAAATAGGTTCAGGCGACGGGTCCATGCGCAGCATGGCCTCGATGCGCAGACGTACTTCGCTCTTCGCGGTATCAGGGTTCTCGACCCACGTCAGGCGAACGTTGGCCAGCCGTGGCTCGAAGAGATTTATGGCGGCCACAATCTGGCGTATCAGCTTGTTGCGGTCTCCGGAGGTAGCCATTGTCAGGGCGGAAAGATCAGGTAGCCCGTACATATAACCGGAGCGATTCACTTCCTTCAGGCCTTCGTCCGGTACGTCGGAGATCCGGCGGGTGTTGAGCAGCCACTCCAAATCGCGCCGCACCGCGCGCTTGAGCAAGCGCTCCGATTGTGAACGGCTGGGGGGATTTTCCGTTTGGCTGCCAGGTTCGAGGTCGATGAGCCGATCGAGGACGGGTACGGTGACAGTCGTTTCGCCTAGGTTCCTTGCCATGGCTTACCCCGCGCCCAGTGCCTGGACAGGGTCAAGGCGGCAGATACGTTCGAACATCTTTTGCTTATCCCCGGCACTGCCCTGGATTTTTTTGCTATTGCGCATCAGCTTCAGAAGATCACTGGCGACTAGCTCAGGGTCCTCCCAGGCGTCGAGTTTGTGGGTTTCGATCATGGCTGCGACATCGTCGAGGAGCGGTTGAGCAATGGCATCTTTACCCGCAGCCACCACCAGGTCGATCAACTGCATGGTGCGGCGAAAGCGTCCTCGCCCTGAACGCTGGCGGGCGATCTCGGCACGCATGATGGCGAATGCCTTGTCCTCATGTCCCGTAGCCAATGCCTCCTTGGCCAGAACGTACGCGTCGGCCGATTGCGAGAGCCATGTGGCAGCTCCATTGCTGCCGGCATTCGCTGGAGCATCCCCCTCGCTGCCACGGACCAAGGCGGAGTCGGGTGCATCTTGCAAATTTTTTAGCCAAGCCTTGGTTTCTGGATTGGCCGCCGGTGTGTCATCGAGCAAGGTCGCTTCCAGTAACTCCGGAAGGTCATTCAGCAGCGCTCGAAGTTCCGACTGTATGGCGGTGGCGATCGGTTGATACTCAGCGCCCAGGGAAGAGCAGGCGGCGACCGAAAGCCGCTGCAAGTCGAGCCAGGCTCGGCTGCAAGGCAGAGCCATGGCATCTTCACAAGCATCTAGTAGCTCATTCCACCTCTTTGCTAAAGCCAACCGCTTCACTTTTTGCCGAAGCTCGGTGGGTGGCGCTTCCAGTAGTGTGCTGTCTCCCAATCGCGACGCTGTGCGCAGCTCACCCCAACGCAGACCGCGCAGAATCAAGTAAGGAGCAGGGCTGAGTGGCTCTCGCTTGCGTAGAAAGGCCGCACCGGCGGCAATGCTGGCTACAGCCTGGCGGATATCTGCGGGCTCTGCCACAGACATGTTGGCGAAAACTGCAGCCGAAGCCGGCGCAGGCGTCGCCTCGGTCTCCGTTGTTTCAATCGCGACTGGAGTTTCGACAACTGGAACCTCCTCGACTGGGTCCGGCTCGGTTTCACGCTTCTTGTTGAGGAACCCATGGATCGTGTGCCGGACGTCAGTCAGGGCAGTCCTGAGTTTGCCAAACGGCGGAGCATCGTCCTCGAACTTCTCATTGCAAAAGGTCTCCAGACTCTCCAGTTCCGTGAGACAGCGGTCGAGATCTTTCTCTGCTTTAAGATAAAAAGCTTTTGGGGTTTCGGCGAACGCCTTATCGAAAGTTTCCGGCGCGATCTTACCGTCGTCGATTAACTTCGCGCGAGCTTTACGATCCTTGTCTGTTTTCGCCTGGTCCTCAAACCCGACCAAACGCGAATCTTTATAGGCGAACCAGGAGTATCCCGCGCTGACCATTGGGGCGGAACGCAAAGGAAGGTCGAGGAAGGAGCCGATCCAGGAGAGCGGTTTAGCCCGGAGTTCACGGTCTCCATCTTCAATCACCGGATAGACTGTATCCCAAAAATTGGTCAATAAACTGTGACATAGGGTGAGCCCCTGGTGCAGGCCCGCGTATTGCTCTGTTGCCAGCAGGGCTTCGGTGAGCCAGGCGGCCAGTTGGAGATCTTTCGAGACGGTGGCAAGCATGTCCTGGGCAAGCTGGCGGACCAGCGGGTAATTCGCAACCTTGCGTTCGCTTTGCCAGTCGCCTTGTGCCAGGCCGTCGTCCTGCCGCCGGGCTTCCCGGATTTTGTCGTATATCAGGAGCTTGGTGTCATAACGAAGATCGATGCCACTGGGGTTTTCACCGGCAATGGGAGCCAGGATATCTTCGCGAAGCGGCATAGTGGCGGCAACCTAAACTACGAGGAGCTTTACTGCTCAGACGGCGCAACCGTCGGTTGGGCGAATTCGATCGACCGCACTTCGAGGAAGGGAACTTCCTCACCATCGACCAGCAGCATCTTCTGGCCCGATGGATATTCCTTACCCTCATCGTCGGCCGCCCAGTCCGTCATTCTTCCCAGCCAGACTGCTTCGTCTGGATGTTTCCACGAGAATGGGTAAATCGCTGGAAGCAGCACTTCTCCCAGATCCATGCCTTGAAACGATGGCGCGGCCTGCACCAGCGCCGGTGTCCAGAGCGTGTCCCGGAGCCGTTGCGGAGGTCTCATTTCAACCGAGGCCAGGTGCTCGAAAGGAATCCAAACGTAGGCGCCGGCTGCGAAGACTTCAAGCCGTGAGCCAATATCCGGATCCGCATCGCGCAATTCGGTGAAAGCTTTCCCGTTCAGCGAGCCTCTGGGGGAGGTCGTAGGTGTCGCCGGGAAGGTCTGCTTCTCAAAGATCTCTTGCCGGGTCTTCTCCGCATGCAGAGCTGCGTAGTAGACGATCGCTCCGGTTTCTGCTTCGGCGTTTTTGCCGGCGAGCACGCTGAGCTGCTTCTCCGCACGGGTGTATTCTCCCGAGAAGCAAAGCAGCTCAAACAGAAAAACGCGCTGTGCTGTGTCGGCCGGATGCTCGCGTAAATGTGCCGTGAGCATCCTTTCCGCCTCTCGCACCTTGCCCGCGGCAAACAGCTCTTTGGCGGTTACCGGCACCGTATCCCTGCTCGCCCGCGGCTTACCACGGCTTGAGCTTGAGTACGTCGAAGCCCTTGTCGATAAAGCCCTTCAGCGAGCCTCCCTCTTCGGGGTTGTAGCTGACCTTAACCTTGCTGAAAGCGAAACTGATCGATTCCACAGGGTTCTCTGCGGAACCGGAAAGCTGGATGGATGTGATTAGCGCATCCTCCATGTGAATCTTGAAGTAATCTTCCTGACTGTCCCCCATCGGTTTGTCGTAAATGATATCGACTTTCGTCAGGTAATTGCCGGTGCAACAATCGTCAAAAAGCAAGGGTGAGGTCTTGTCGAGCACCTTCATGATGGTGACATCGCCTAGGTTGGCACGGCCCGCCCGGGCCTCACCTCCCGACGAACCAGCGCCAATAACTGCCGTGTTGCTGGCGCCAAAGCTGAAGGAAAGGATGTCGATAGCGTCCTGTTTGCTGGTGCTGGGTCCTGGACGATCGGCGATAATGAGATACGCATTGACTGCCATTGTCTTTCTCCTGTCAAAGTCTTCTGTGCGGGGCCCCGGCATTGAAAATTGCAGGACATCAGTGCGTGTCCAGGATCACGTGCGCTTCGATTTACCCCTTGCCGGCAGGCAATTCAGCAACCAGCCGCAGTGAAACGGTTAATTCATCAAGTTGGAAGTGCGGACGAAGGAAAGCCACCGCCCGATAGACTCCCGGTTTACCCGGGACTTCCGATACGTCAATTCTGGCTTCACGCAGCGGACGCTCAGCTTTGGCTGCTGGTGAAGCGGAATCATCGGGAGTCACGTACTTGGTTATCCAGCGGTTCAGGAACCTCTCTGCCTCTTCACGAGACATAAAGCTACCGATCTTGTCGCGCATCATCGCTTTCAGGTAGTGCGCGAAGCGCGAGACCGCCATGATGTAAGGCAGCTGGGTGGACAAACGGGCATTTGCGTTGGCCGAGTCGGTGTCGTAAACCTTGGCTTTTTGGCAGGTCTGCACGCTGAAGAAGGCAGCGTAGTCGGTGCCCTTGCAATGGACCAGAGGTACGAAACCCAGGTCCGCCAGCTCTTTTTCACGACGGTCCGTAATCGGTACCTCGGTGGGGCACTTCAATGCGATATCGCCCTCGTCGGTCGCGAAATTATGCGTCGGCAGACCTTCCACCAGCCCACCGCCCTCGACCCCCCGCATGGCTACACACATGCCGTACATAGAGTAGGACTGCGTCATCTTCGTTCCCAGCGAGTAGGCTGCGTTCATCCACAGGTACTTCGAGTGGTCGGTGCCATCCACCTGCTCTTCGTACTTGAATTCGTCAATGGGCTTGGTTTCTTCGCCGTAAGGAAGACGCGCAAGCGTCCGTGGAAGGGTAAGCGCGACATAGCGGGAATCTTCGCTCTGGCGGAACGACTTCCATTTGGCGTACTCGGTGCTGTCGAAGATTTTTGCCAGATCGCGAGGCGCGTCGAGTTGGGTATAGCTTTCCAGGTTAAACAGATCGTTTCCGGCAGCGCTGACGAACGGCGCATGCGCCTGGGCCGCTATATGGGAGACGCCCTCAAGTAAGGCCATGTCTTCAGGATGTTTGCCGAACTCGTAGTCGCCCACCAGCGCTCCAAAGGGGGCTCCCCCGAAAACGCCGTACTCTTCCTCATAAATTTTCTTGAACAGAGCGCTCTGGTCGAACTCCGGAGCTTTCTCGATGTCGCGCAGCAATTCCTTCTTGGTCGCGTTGAAGACACGAATCTTCAGCCCAACGCCGGTCTCGGTGTTGTCCATCATGTACTTCAAGCCGCGCCATGAGCCTTCCAGCTTTTGGAACTGCGTATGGTGCATGATTTCGTTCAATTGCAGTGAAAGCAGGTGATCGAGTTGCGCGATGCGCGCATTGATCATCATCTCCGCGTCTTTGGCTACGGTCATCGAGCCATCGAGTACCTGGGCTACGAATTCCTTCACCAAGTCTTTGCCACGCTCGCGTGACGCGGTCTCTTTGCCGAACCGGCCTTGCTCGACGATCTGATCGAGCAGACTCGATTCCTCGGCAACAACCGCGGGCGCCGATCCCTTCTGAGCGGCCGCTTCAGCCATTGGAGCCTCCATCCTTCGCGCCAATTTCGCCCTTCAACTTTTCCAGCTTCTCCGTATTTCCCACCGCTTCCAAAAGCAACTCCTCCAGCTTGTCGTTGCCTTGCAGAGAACTGCGAAGGTTTGCCAATCGGCTTCGCAGATCGAGCATTTCCTTAAGCGGCTTGACCTGCTTGGCCACATTGCCCGGCTCGAAGTCTTCGAACTTGCGAAACTTCAGATCCACCTTCAATTTCGGGGCGTCAGGGTCATCGCTCAGCTTGTTCTCCACGGCGAAGGAAAGATGGGGTTTCATCCCCTCGAGGACGGTGTCGAAGTTGTCCGGGTTGACTTCAACAAACTTGCGATCCTTCAACTTAGGAAGTGGCTGTTCAGGGTTGCCGGTGAAATCCCCCAATACTCCTACGACGAAAGGGAGCTCTTTGATCTCAATGGCGCCGCCTACTTCGACGTCGTAGGTGATTTGCACGCGGGGAGGCCGCACGCGGTCCAGTTTGTGCTGCGCACTTTGTCTCGCCATAAATTGCTTCCTTCCGACTGATAGGGATAATGGGTGGCTGATCGTTTCGTCGAATCTTACACGAAGGACGTATTCAGCATCGGGACGAAAAAGTACCGTAAAAAACGGTTAGGGTCAGTTATCCAGGGGCGCTAATCTTCATACCACGCGGCTAGGGGCCGGTCAATTAAAAAACACGCGCGTTGCCCATCGCTTGTTTTCGCGTGGCCTGTGCGATAGTAAGGTTTAAGCGCATGCTAAGACCATTGTCCGTGGATGCTTCTCGGCGGCTCCGCTCCTGGTTCGACGAAACAGGTTATACCGAAGTAAACCTGCTTAGGTACCTTGGTGCAGCGGAATTACCTTCCCGGCATTTGCGTAACGAATCCCGCCTGCTCGACCGCACGCGCGAAGTCACGCTGCTCAATACGTTGCTCCGCTGGTTTTGGCTGGGCTGGCCGCAATCGCCGGACGCCCGCACCAGCCTGGTTCCGGAAGATCTTCTTCACTTGCTGCTGCAATCAGGCTTGCTGAAGCAGAAGGGAGATGCGCTGACGCCAACAGCCATGCTGCTGCCGGTAGAAAAATTCCTGGTCGCTTCCGACCATCCCGCGGCGATCGCTGCCGGCGACTCCGAGATGGTGCTCTGGCCGAACCCCACCAGCAAATTTTTGTCCAGATTCGCGGTCAGGCGTCATGCACGCGCGACCCTTGATCTTGGTACCGGCAGCGGCATCCTCAGTCTCGGAGCGGCCGCGCACAGCGACCTGGTGATCGCTACCGATCTTAATCCCAGGGTGCCCTCGTTTGTAACCTTCAACGCACGTCTGAATGGAATCGAAAACATCGAGCTGCGGATGGGGGACGGATTTGCACCAGTTGCGGGGCGCACCTTTGATCTGATTCTTTCCAACCCACCTTTTTTCATTACCCCCAAACGCGACTACTTATTTTGTGATAACCCCATGGAGCTGGACCAGCTCTGCCGGCATCTGGTTCGAGAAGCGCCGGCCCATCTGAATGAAGGCGGCTATATGCAGATGCTGTGCGAATGGGCACAGGTGGGCGAGCAACCATGGGAGGAGCGGGTCGCCGAATGGCTCCAGGGCAGTGGTTGCGATGCGTGGGTCATGAAAGGGCTGACCCAATACCCGGAGGAATACGCGCAACATCGCATTCGCGAAACCACTTCTGACACCGGACGCGATCAGGAGCTGTATGACGGCTATATGGATTACTACCGGAGCCGCGGTGTGCAAGCGATTCACGACGGCCTGATTGTGATGCGGCGCCGCAACGGGAAGAATTGGGTGCGCATAGAAGAAGTGCCCAAAACACCGACTGGCGATTTGGGAGAGCTGATCCTCTCTACTTTTGCTGCCCATGACCTGTTGCTGGAAATGGAGAGCGATGAAACGCTGCTTGCGATTAAGCCTACGCTGTCTCCTCACGTGAGGCTGGAGCAGATTTGCCACCAGGGAGGGAATGCCTGGCACGCAGAATCGCTGACTCTCCGGCTGACGCGCGGTTTTCCCTTTCACTGGAAAGTTCAGCCTCTGGTGGCGGAATTCCTGGCGACCTGCGACGGTACGCGTACCGCCGACCAGGCCTTTGAGGCACTCGCAGTCAGTGCGAACGCACCCGTTGACACCGTGAGGCGCGAATGTCTGGCAATGATGCGCAAATTGATCGAGCGCGGGTTTGTAGTGGTCGCGCCGGACTAACCTGGATATGAAAAGATGTGCTTTGACGCGAATTACGGCGGAAGGAGCGGACCATGGCAAAGGTCACCGGTACCATCCGGATTAACGCAAATCCAGGATCGTCGGGCGCGGTGGGTCACTTTGAGGTTGTGTTCGTTCCCTATGCCGGCCGGCTCAACACGAAGCCGGTAAAGGTGAGTGATCTTGATGACTTGGTTAGCCTGCTCATGAACTTGAAGATCAGCGAAGATGAGGCCACACGCTGGGCAGGCAAGGCGCGCACCCAGGGCGTCGTTCTTATCGCCGGGGTGGAGCGGACAGAGGCGCAATTGCAGGAAAACGGCCTGCTCGGCTAAGTGTCTGTGAATTTACATCCTCTCCCTGCAAACTAGCTCTGGGGGCACCCAGGACCTCGTCTGTTAGCAGAGGATGGTTTAGTTCTTACAGCGGCAAACAAGCTCTGGGGGCACCCAGGGTGTGGTCAGGACAGAGGTTTGGTTAGGGGTAAGCCCATTCCTACTTTGACCTAAGAACGAACACTAACAGCACGATCAGAACGACCAGCAAGAAAGCATTCAATACCAACAGCATCGGCAGCATTTGCTGGAATTTGCTCTGGGCCGGCGGTGCGCTCGCCATAACCTGGGGCGGTGGCGGGGGAGCCGGAGGCCTGGGAACCGCAACCGCGGGAACCGGCGGTGGCGCAAAGGCCGGGGCCGCCGGTAAAGGAATAGCTGCGGGAAAGACAGGTGAGGCAGCGGCCGGTGCTGCCGGAGATGCCTGGCCCGCGGCGGAGTTCGCGATTCCACCGGAGATGATCCGGGTAAACTCACCCGGTCCCCCCAGCGCGGCAGGCTCAGATCCAGCAGCCGGCGGCGGTGGCAGGGAAGAGGCAGCGGAGGCTTGTTCCTCGTTTAGCCTTTGGATCAACATGGTGATGCTTTCAGGCGCGCCTGCGGAGGGGACAGGCGGCTGCGGGCTCTGCCCCCGGAACAGCGAATCGGACGGTTCACCGAAGCGCTGAACGGGCGGCTCATTCTCTACCGAGAGTGATCGAAACAACCGGGTAGCCCCGGCTGACTCCACACCATCTGTGCTCGGAGCTGAATCCAGGCTCGATGGCCATGCAGAATCGACCGCGCTCGGAGGCGCGCTGGCCGCCGGTATGAAGGGCCGAGGCGTGGGTGGGGGGGAGGCAGCAGGCGTCCGGAAAAGCTGGGTAAAGCTGCCATCTGCGGATGCGGAGTCGGATACCCCAGGAGTAGAAAAACCCTTCATGCGCGGTGTGGCAGCCGGAGCGAACGGTGCCGGGTCGGGGGTGAGAGATGGCCGTTGCTTCAGCGAGGCTGTGGCGGCGACAAACATGCGCGTAAACTCACCGGGCTCATGGCGAAGCGCTTCCGGCGGTATGCCTGCCTGGGGTGCAGGGCTGGCTTGCGGCGGATGCTGAGGAGGCGCAGCAATATCCAGCTTCTGAAACATCCGTGTAAATTCGCCCGGTGCGGGTGGTTTGTCTTCGCCCGGGGATAAACCGGCCGGCGAAGAGCGTAGCGGCAGCGCGTCGAGCGGCTGCCCCCACTGGGGAGCGGTAGTCCCGGCTTTGTCTTCCGCCGCGAACAACCCGGCCGCACTTTCCTGTGATTGCTCCACACCCTCGTCTGGCTGGGTTTGAAACGCGTTCAAAAACATTCCCGTGGCAGAGAGCGAATCGGGCTGGCCAGGGGCCTCCCCTCCGGGCTTCTTACCATCTTCTGTCATCAGGATTGGCCCCATTCATGGTCGCGACTTCCTATGTGCTGAAGGTTACACTTCCCCGGTTGACCCCGTAAAGATTACAAACACTGCAGTTGACCATACCGATTACAACTTAAGCATGAGTGGTCCGCTGCGGGCTGGAAGTTTTTCTCTTGCCCCCAGCCGGTTGAGGTATTCTCAGCGTGATTCAAATTGAGTCCGTTCCGACAGCGTTGCGTGGATAGAAACGCAGCCGTTCGCTTGGGAAAACGCGCATGAATGATCTCGCAGTGCGTACCTACAACCTGGCATCCTGCTACGAGAATTCGTTTACCACCATTCTCCGGCTGGGTTCACGGCAGCAGGCGATTCCATCGTCCCAGGCGTTTCGCACCAACGTTCGGGCGGCGCTGAAGGCCGCCATGGAGCAAGCAAAGAGTTTGGGTTACAGCAGCGAAATAATCGAATTTTCGGTCTTTGCCCTGGTCGCATTCCTGGATGAAAGCGTGCTCAAACTGCAAAGCCCAATCTTTGCAGATTGGTCGCAGCGTCCGTTGCAGGAAGAGCTCTTCGGTCACCATAGCGCCGGAGAGGTCTTCTTTGAAAAACTGCGCGGCTTGCTCGCGCGACAGGATTCACACGAAGTCGCCGATTGTCTCGAGGTCTACTGCCTGTGCCTTTTGCTCGGCTACCGGGGACGCTACGCGCTGGGCAGAGGGGGAGAGATCGAAACCTTTATCCGCCAGATTCGGGAGAAGATCGGTCGGATCCGCGGCCAGGTTCTTCTGTTTCGGCCGACTGCTCCCGCGCCGCAAGTCAAGCGGGTTGCGGCGGTGGATCGTTGGAGCCGTGCCTTGGGTATTGTCGCGTTGCTCATGTTCCTGACCATGTTGCTGGCTTTTGGCGCTTTCTGGTTCGCTTTGGACGCGGGAATTTCCCCATTGGGTTGACGGCCACCGCCGGGAGGATTCTTGCTCGCCTATCTGCTCGCTCTCGTGGTTCTCGTGGTCGCCGGGTTGCTCATCTTCGCCGCTGCAACCTTTCTCCATTTGCATGGCGTTCCCCTGATCGTGCTTGCGGCGCTCATTGCGTTTGCCGGTGTTGTGGCCGCGATCGCCATCGTGGTGATCCATCTCCGCGCCAAGAAGCGCCAGGCCGCGGACGGGGAAGTCTCCTCTGCCGCAGGTAGCAGTGAGGTCGATGTTTTGCTCATCGACGCCAATCGCAAATTGCGGAATTCCAGGCAGCCCGGCGCTAAGTCGCTTGACGGCCTTCCTCTCCTTTACCTGCTTGGGGAAGCCGCCTCCGCTAAGACGAGTTTGGTCATGCGCTCCGGACTGGACCCCGAGCTGATCGCCGGCAGCGCGCCGCGCGAAACAGATGTTTCACCCACCCCAGTGCTCAACCTCTGGTTCACCCGGCAGGCGGCCATCCTCGAAGCCGGGCAGGCAGTGCGTCAGGATCCCGGGGTGCTGCGCAGGCTGATTGCCCGCACTCGGCCCAAGGCGTACCGATCCACTTTCGGATCGGGTGCGCCTGCCCGAGCTGCCGTGGTTTGCGTGAGCGTGGAACAGTTTCTGGCAGCGGACGCCGCTACCTCGTCCATTGCCTCCGCGCGTATCATCGCAGCCCAATTGCGGGAGATCAGCCGATTGCTGGGCGCAGCCCTGCCCGTCTACGTCATTTTCACCAAGCTCGATCGCATCCCTCACTTCGCGGAATACGTCCGCAATCTTTCCACTGAAGAAGTGCGGCAGGTTCTCGGCACTGTCCTGCCTCGTAACGAAATCTCGGCGGGTGTTTACGCCGACAAGATATCGCGTGATCTCGGGAGCGCCCTCGATCTGCTTACTTACTCTTTGGGCGAGTTCCGTGTGGAGGTGCTAAACCGGGAAACCGAGCCGGCCAATGCCCCCGGCGCCTATGAATTCCCCCGCGAGTTTGGCAAGCTGCGCAAAAACCTGAACCAGTACCTGGTGGAGCTGTGCAAGCCCAGTCAACTCAGCGCCAATCCTTACCTCAGAGGCTTTTTCTTTACCGGCTTGCGGGCGCAGATCCTGGAGCAAAGGGCGGCTGCTCCGGCCGCTCCGTTTGAGAGCGCACCGGCTGAAGTCGGCGCGACAAGAATGTTTTCCCTGCAGGAGTTTCAGGGAGCGAACCGTCCCGCCGGCCAGCAAGTGGTGACGACGCGCGCGCCGCAATGGACATTTCTTCCCCGGCTATTTTCGGAGATGATTCTTGCCGATAAGAGCGCGCTATCAGCAACTCAACAAACGGCGCCGGCCCGCCTCTTCCGCAGGATCCTCTTTGCCTCACTGGCTTTTGTCTTTGTCATTTGTACCCTGTTGCTGCTGGTCTCCTACCTGAACAACGCGGCCCTCGAGCGCAACCTCCAGAGTGCTGCCCAGGCGCTGCCGGCCGCCGGCGGGACTACGGGATTAGCGCCCACCCTGGGCGACCTGCAGGCACTTGACCGGCTACGGCAGATCCTTGCTCAGTTAGAGGGCTACCGGCAAAACGGAGCTCCGTGGACGTACCGCTTCGGACTGTACCAGGGAGACAAACTCGCCGCACCCGCGCGGCGAATCTATTTCGATCGCTTTCGCGGGATGCTGCTCAATCCCACCCAAGCGAACTTTGCCGGCTACTTGAGGGGCTTACCCGTTTCGCCGGCGCCAGGTGCGGATTACACCGCCGCCTACAACCCGCTCAAGGCCTACTTGATCACCACCAGTAACCCGGAAAAAAGCCAGGCTCAATTTCTTACCCCGGTCTTTTTGCAGTATTGGATGGGCGCCAATATCAAGGATCCGGCGCAGCAACAACTGGCCCGGCAGCAAATCGATTTCTATGCCGGCGAGCTCCTGCGTCAAAATCCCTACTCCATCACTCCCGATACTGCGGCAGTGGCGAGGGCCCGGACATACCTGTCGAACTTCGGAGCCGTACCGCGCATTTATCAGGACATGCTCGCTCTAGCGGACAAGACCAGCCCGGGCGTCGACTTCAACCGCCTCTATCCGAACGCAGCCTCATCGATCATCGAGTCGCATTTGGTTCGGGGCTCATTTACCCGCGCAGGCTTTGCGTTTATGCAAGCGGCCATGCAGCATCCGGAGCGCTATTTTCAAGGGGAAACCTGGGTGCTGGGCGACCAGGCAGCACGTTCGCTCGATACCGCCGGCGTGAGCAAGCAGCTGGCGGCCATGTACTCGGCTGAATTTCTGAAGGAGTGGCACGCCTTCCTGAACGACGCGCACTTTACCGCGTGTGGACCAATCAAGGAACTGCCGAATAAGCTGAACGCACTCGCTGGACCTGATTCGCCGCTGCTGGAGTTCTTCGGTACCGCGTCGTATAACACCGCGGTGCCGGATCCGCAGATCAGAGCCATCTTTCAGCCAACGCAGGCCCTGGTCGACCCCAACTCGACTGCTCGCTTTATCGGGCCGGGCAACACCGCCTATGTGAATGCGCTGTTGTCTCTCTCGAATGCGGTAGGCCAGTTCAATCAGAACCCAGAGACCTCGGGAGACATGCTGGGCTCGGCGGTTTCCACTGCCGGTATTGCCGTACAGCAGACCGCGCAACCCTTCAACGTCGATCCGCAGATGCACACAGAGAAGACGGTTTTTGCCCTGCTGGAGGCGCCCATCCGCTGTGCGGTTCCGCCGCCTCCGCCGCCGCCTCCCGGAGCGCCGGGATCGCTGTGCTCACTGCTGGGCAAATTTCCCTTTCAACCCTTGTCTAAGGCCCAGGCCAACCGGGATCTTACCCCTGCCGATCAGGCTAGTCTGGGTGAGGTGAATAGCGTCTTCGCTCCGGGCACGGGAAGTCTTTGGACCTATTACAACGCTAGCCTTAAGCCGTGGCTGATCTGGCAGGGGACGCAGTACGTTCTCGCTCCCAACGCGGCAGGGCATGTGGGCCCCGTCTTCGCGCAGTTTTTCAATCATGCAGCAGCGATCTCTGCTGCCCTTTATTCTTCTGGCAACAAACCCGCCTTTAACTTCACACTTCGCGCGGTGCCCAGCAAAGGCATTGAAAATGCGACCCTGGTCGTCGATGGTCAGAGAATCCCTGCCGGTGCGGCGTCGCAGCAATTTACCTGGAATGGCGCCACCGCTCATCAGGCTTCCCTGGCCTACAATGGAGCCGAAGCATTGCAGTTTCAAGGTCCATGGGCGCTTTTTCAGTTGGTAGCGACGGCCCAGGTAACGAGGGTCGGGGCGACTCTGCAGCTCGAGTTTCCGCTCGAGGTTTCAGGCCGCCAACTCAGGCTGCCCGATGGCACTCCGGAAGTCGTCCGCTTTGAGATTTCGGGTCCAGGCGCGTTGGTCTTGGCGCCCATGGGATTGTATGGAGGGAGTTGCGTTTCCCCGGTCACGAAATGAGGGGGCTGCGGAAAAACTCGCCGTTGGGTAGGAAAGCCGTACCTCAGGGGCTAAAGCCCAGCGTATTTTCAATCCTTACGGCACGACTAAAGTCGTGCCCTGATACAAAACATGAGTTTTTCCGCAGCCCGTGAAGCCCGTGCCCTTCAAAAAGTAGTTCTCACACACCCTCTAAAGCCCAGGGTTGCAACCGACGCGCGGCTAAGTCCTTTGTTTCAAACGACGCTTAAAGTTTGTGCGGGTATTTCGCCTCCACGGTGGTGCAAAAGTGGCCGACGGAAATGGTGCGTGATATGCGTGGTATGCGTGGTATGGCGTGGTAGGTCCGACGGAAACAGTGCGTGATATGCGTGGTATGCGTGGTAAGTCCGAATCCAGGTAAGAGCTTGTCCGGGATAATCTGCCCAGTGAGCCGTTCTGGCGAGCCGCGTTTCATGCATCATCCACGCACGTGGCCGGCGAATGATTTGCAACAGCACAAAGTTATTGGTGGACACACCTATATATATGCGGATTGGGGTCAGTTTTGCGGCAGGAGTAAGGCCTTTTTTCCGCAGCTCTAAAGTCGTGCCCGGTCTCAAAGTACCAAGAGCGGTGACCCCAGAAAACTCGCGCATTCCGTAGATTTGGATATCCGCGCTGTCTGAAATGTAGAGCTCCAGGTACGGGCCTCACAGGCTGCGGAAAAACTCATGTTTTGTATCAGGGCACGACTTTAGTCGTGCCGTAAGTGAAAATACGCCGGGCTTTAGCCCCTGAGGTACCCTGAGGTACGGCTTTCCTACCCAACGGCGAGTTTTTCCGCAGTCTTAGGACTTCAGGCTGGCCCCGTATTGAGACGTAATACGATGCAGGTAATGTTGTCGGCTCCGCCTCGCTGCTTGGCGCAGTCCACGAATTGCTTACAGATCATCGGCAGTTCGACGCCGACGGAAGCAATGGAGGCTATTTCTGCCGGAGTGAGATAACGCGTGAGGCCGTCCGAGGCGAGCAGCAGCATATCTTCCGCCTGTAGGGTGGCCGCGAAAAAATCAGGCTCGACCGCATCTGACATTCCGATTGCCCGGGTGATCACCGACCGCAGGCTGGAGTTCTCTGCCATCTCTTGCGTCAGCAACCCGTTTTGTATCTGTTCCTCGATCAGGGAGTGGTCCTGGGTAATCTGAAAGCCAACGCCGTCCCGGATCAGATAGGCGCGGCTGTCGCCAACGTTCCCGATCACCGCACGGGCTCCGTCGACGCAAGCGCATACCAGGGTAGTGCCCATATTGTTGAAGTCCGGATTGCTTGCGGCGAGATCGCGGACGGCGCGATTGGCCTCCTCGATGGAGTGCAGCAACCTGCTCTCGATCGGCAGCTCCGGCTCTTGCGTATGCAGGGTTTGCGCCTCAAAAGACTCCATGAAGGTGCGTACCGCAGTATTGCTTGCTACTTCGCCGGCGACCGCGCCGCCGACGCCATCGCAGACTACGTAGAGATGGGGGTCAGTGTTGTAGCCAAAACTATCCTCATTATTTGTCCGCTTGCAGCCGATGTCGGTGGCCGCCGCAAACACCAGGGAGAGTGTGGCTAATTGGGTCATGGTGTGAAATTTACTGGCGGACCAAAATTAACAGGAAGCTGGTTCTTTTGCATGGGAAATCGACCCGGTTGATGAAGAACGTTGGCATTGCCCGCAAGCGCGTGCGGCCGCCATTCGCCTACGGTATTTCGACCGTCACTTCGCCTGCATCAATGAACGTAATCACACCGGCCCACATACACATCAGTTGGGAGACGTTATCGAGCGAGGGAAAGTTCCCCAGTAGCACGGTGGGTGCTCCTGTGACCCAGGGGGCGGGCGTGTTCGGGATGCATGGCATCGGCGTAAGCACTCCCAGGGCTGCCGCCGTCGCCGCGGCGACGGTGGGGTTTGCGGGTGATGTGCACATGCCAAAAGGCATGATATTGGTCATGGGAATGTGGTCCATGATGTTCGCGTCCGGCACCATGTTGGTCATCACCTTGTTGGTCGGCAACACCACCAGCGAACTCGGCGCCAATCCGAAGCTGCATTGCATCATCGCTCCCATACAGACTTGTAGAGGCATGATCCGGCTCCTTGATAGTCGCTCCGAGTTTACGCCGGAACCGCGGTCGATAAAAGGCAGGCCCTACTGAAAAGAGAGCTGGCAGTATCATCAATCGATGACGTTTGAGGCCGGGCAAGTAGTCGGGGAATACAAGATTGTGCGGGTACTGGGCCGCGGCGGGCTGGGCGCCGTGTACGAGGCAATGCATCTGATCTCGCAGCGCGCCGAAGCCATGAAAGTGATGTTGCCGGAACAGACCGGAACCCCAGACATGAAGGAGCGCTTTCGCCGCGAGATCCAGCTTCTCGCCAGCCTCAATCATCCCAACATTGCCAGCCTGCATAACGCCTTCTACCTTGGGGATCAGCTCATCATGGTCATGGAGCTGGTCGAGGGCGAGGACCTGCGCACTCGCAGCCGCAATAGCCGCATCCCTATGCCGATGCTCATGGATTTTGCCATGCAGGTGCTTGCCGCGCTCGATTACGCGCATGCCCGAGGCGTGGTTCACCGGGATATAAAACCGGCTAATATCATGGTCTCCCCTGCCGGCCTGGTCAAGGTGCTGGACTTCGGCATCGCGATATCGCAGGGCTCTGTAGAACTCACCATGGCTGGCTCGCTGATCGGCTCCCCGATGCACATGTCGCCGGAACAAATCCGCGGGGAAAAAGCAACCCAGCAGTCTGATATCTATTCTCTGGGCGTGACCCTGTATGAGCTCATCGCCGGCCGCCCGCCGGTGAACGGCGCCACCACGTATGAGTTGATGATGGCTCACCTCAACAAGACGCCTACCCCGCTCGCCGAGTTGCGGCCCGACATTCCAGTGCGATTGTCGGACATCGTCTCCAAGGCCCTGGAGAAGGAACCGGCCAGGCGGTACGCTACCGCGGCCGAGTTTCTGGACGCACTGCGGTCACAGAGTATGCCCGATCTTGCCAGGACAACTACCATCAGCCCCGCACGCCCTTTGCAAGAGGCGACCACCGACAGGGTGAACCAGCCCGCCACCGGACCTCTTCCTCCACCCGTCGATCAGCTGGTCCGTCACCTGGCAACATTTATTGGGCCGATCGCCAAGGTGGTCGTGAGCCGGCTGGCGAAACAGTACACCGATCTCGACCGGCTTTATCTCGAAGCGTCCAAGCAGATCGAGAAAGAGGCAGACCGGAAGAAATTTCTGGCCACGCGTCCGCGCGCGTAGCGAGTGCTGGCCGGCTCAACCATTGAGCAGATCGATCGCTTTCTTCAGGCTGGTGTGCATGCGATGGAAGGAGCGCGTCACCTGTGCGACCTCGTCATTGCCGCGAACAGGGAGCTGCTCGAGGTCCATCTCACCCTGACTGATGCGATCGGCGTAGTGGGAGATCTTTCCCAGGCGCCGAATGACGATGAAATACAGTCCCACATCGATGAGCAGAATGGCGGCCAGGAAAATCAAGGATAAGTTAATGAGGAGTCGAGTCAGCCCTTGCTGGGCCATCTTGATGGGTACGGAGGTGGGAATCGAAATGATCTGGGCTCCGATGACCTCGTCCAGGTTCCAGCCGAATCCATTCTGCGATCCGTAATGCTTAATCAGCGCTCGGGGAGCCGCTGCCGGCTGGCTGTGACATTGCAGGCATCCGCTCTCCACGCGAATCGGGTGAGCCAGGGAAAGCGTTGGTCCGGTCGCTGCGTCCCGCATCCGGACCAACTCGGTTTCCTTGGGATTGTTGCGGAAGAAGTTGATGATATCTGCCTCCCAATCCTGGGCACGATCACGGAGATTGGTAGGGTTCAAGGCCGCTTCCTTATAGGTGTAGTCGGGATAGGTTTGGCGGATCTGATCAAAGGTAGTGGTCGATGCGAAGAAGGGGATTGCCTGGGGCAGGAAGGTGGTTGTGTGCTCGGTGGTTTTCTCGATGACAGGCGTAATGTAATGGTCGGTGTAATTCCGCGTGGCCAGTGCGCTGGCTGCCATCAGCCCGGCCTCGCGAAGCACTTCCGCCTGCGCTTGTTCCTGTAAAAAGCTCCGAGCCTGGTAGGCGATCACCGCGAGGCCCAGACCGAATACGACGATCAGCAGAATGTTGAACTTCACCAGCAGCTTCAAATGGATACTCCTTGGCCAGTACGAAATAGCGCCAGATGACGCTCAACGTGCCGCGCTACGAGCCGGCTATGGCATTCATGGTTATAGCGCAACTGCTGGTTTCATGCACCAGCAAAGTACTGCAAGCAACACCTTCCTGGTAGCCTGTAACAGCTGATTCAGGAGTAGAACCAAATCTGCGAAAATGCGCGACCCTTCTATGGGTCACGGATATCGTGCTTTGTATCAGGGCCCGACTTTAGTCGGGCGGCAAAGGAAAGAGAATTGGGCTTGAAGCCGGTGCCCTTCAAAAAGGGAAGACACAGCCCAGGGGCTAAAGCCCTCATCAGACCCAACCATTGCGGCACGGCTGAAGCCGTGCCCTGATACAAAGCATGAGCGCGATGACTTGGAATTGGTTCTCACGCACACTCTTCAGCCCCTGCCATGGCAATCCTGCACGAAATGCATTGCGCATCTATCTATGGTTCAGAACCCCGTTAAAGCAGGACTGATACGCCTACTTGGCAGAGAGAAAAGCGCAGGGGCTCAAGCCCATACCTTTGTTGACCTTGAGCGGCACGACTGAAGTCGTGCCCTGATACAAAGCATCAGACCGCTGACCCCGGAAAACTGGCGCATTCCGTAGATCTTGGATGTATCCACCCTCTCCGAAATGTAGAAACTCCAGGGCCCGACTTTAGTCGGGCGGCAAAGGGCTGAGAAAGAATTGGGCTTTAGCCCCTGCGGCTCTACCAAATCAGCTGTTACGGTCCACTGGTAGCGCGGCATATCCCACGGCCGTGGGGCGGCGCACGCGGAGTATTACCCACATGCCGTGCCACTGGAGTCTCGTGGAATGAGAGGCGCCCTCAGAAAATAATAATCAGCGGCTGCTGTTCTGGGAATTCTGTGGACCGTTTTGAATTTTGGCGAATGAATCATCAGGTAACGCAAAAGACTCTTTCGCATCTGCTCAGTAAGCGAAGCCATCGTTCGCGTCACGGACGAGTTATCCCTCGTAGCTTCGCGGGAGGAGAAATTCATGGGCCCTGTGCAAGCGTTCTACCGTCAGTTCACCATTCCGGGAAAATCAATTTGCGCGACCAGCCTTTTACATAAGTGCAGCAGTCGTCCTCGCCGATTGGATACATATGAGCAGCCTCATAAGTATCCGCAAAGCAACCATCATCATTTCTAACCTAACGCTCGTGGCGAGCTTCTTCGCCACGCAAGCAATTGCGCAAAACACAGTGTCCGTGGATTATTCGCATGCCGGAAGCGCATTGGTACGGCTGAATCAAGCCGTCTCCACCACTCAGATCTCAAATGGGCCGAAAGACGATCAACTGGTCAAGAACCTGGGCATGCGCCTGGAACGTACGTTCTGGTCGCCCGCCGTTTGGGCACAAGCGGGACCTGGCCAGTATAATTTCACCGCGACGAATCCTTTTCCGGATGCTGCCCCCGCGCCGGGCCGGGACTGGGGATCTGACTCTCCCGTGCTGGACAATATCATTGCCCAGGGAGCGCAACCTGTAATCAGTTTTGGCGGAGAGCCCGCTTGGGATGCAGCAAAGCCCACCGAGACTGCCGAATTGAATGGCCTACCTTCCAACATGAGTGACTACCAACGCCTGGTAAGAGATGGCCTCAACCATCTCAAGAGTAAGTATCCGGGGATTCAATACATTGAGGTCTGGAATGAGCCGGATAATACGCTAACTCCGAGTCAGTACCAGATGCTCTATCAGAATGTTTCCCAGGCGGTGCAAGCGGTCAACGCCGCATTGCCTTCCGGTACTCTTCCATTCCTGGTGGGTGGACCGGCGGTTTATAACCCCGCCTCACCGATGATGGCAGATTTCATTTCCTTTGTAAGAGCGAATAATCTCGAGCTCGATTTTTTATCCTGGCATGAATACGGCGGAAACGTTTGGACTGACGCGCGGACTTTGCAGAACAAACTCTCATCGGCCGGCCTCAATCCCAACACACTGCAGTTGGTGACGGAGTGGGGCTACACGGCGTTTAACATCACCACCATCCCTTCCCCCAGCGAGCTGATGTTGGCCGCAACCTATATTGCTGAGGGATGGACAGAGTTGGAAACGCAGAACCTGGCAAGTATCGTGACGCCGTTTCCGTTTTCGGAAGACGACTACGTGCGTTATAGCCGTTCGATGTTCGTCCCTTACCAGCAGAACCCGGCAGATGGCCAGATCTTGCCCCTGTATAACGTCTACCAGATGTTGGCGATGGGGAAAAACACGCTGGTGGAGACTAGCGCTGTGAGTGGCGGCACGTCCTCGCTTTTTCCTCTTGCCAGTGAAGATAGCAGCGGCGTGGCCCTGATGCTGACGAACACGGCCGGATCGATCGTAACCGTCAATCTGAACAATCTACCCAGCGCGTTCCAGGGAGGTGCATTCCAGCTGACGGAATACCTGGTCGACGCCACCCATAGCAACTGGGCCTACAACCAGAGCACCGCGGCATTGCAGCAGGTCACCAATTCAACGGAAAGCGCGGCCTCGTCGTTCACCACTACGCTCGCCATGGCGAACGATAGCGTAGCCCTGCTTGTCCTGACGCCGGGGACGAGTAGTGGAAATGCCGGCAATCTGGTCCAGAATCCCGGCTTTGAAGCCGGCCTTTCGCTGGCCCCCTCCTGGAATGTGGACGGTCAGCCAACTGCGGCAGGTGTCGATGACGCCTCATCCCACTCTCACTCTGGAAACAACGACGGTTACATCTATGACGATTCCGGCGCGCAAAAGCTTGTGGACCTGTCCCAGACGGTCGCCGTCGCCGCCAACACTCCCTACACGCTGACCGGGTGGATTGACGCCAGCTCTACATCGGGTGGCCTCTTTGGTGTCCGCACCACGGGTGGGACGAATATTGGCGCAACCGTCCTGGCCAACACCGATCCTGGCCCCGCAACACATGGCGCCGACTACGCGCAGTACACCGTGAGCTTCAATTCTGGAAGCGCAACCTCTGTGGTGGTCTTCGCCGGCTACACAACTCCCGGCGGCACGTCCTTCCTCAACCTGGATGATGTGTCCCTGGTGGCCGCGGGAAGTTCGACGACCCCAGGACCAGCAGTACGGTTGGCATATCTGCGCCAACCCTCGAATGCTAAGGCACAGGCAACCATGGCGCCCGCCGTCGAAGTGATAATTCAGGACGCGACCGGCGCTACTGTCACTTCTGCCAGCAACCTGGTAACGCTGGCGTTGAAAGGCGGGACAGGTCTGGGAGGAACGATCACCGTGGCCGCGCAGCATGGCGTTGCGAGTTTCAGCAACCTTACGTTGAGCACTGCTGGAACCGGGTACACCCTGTTGGCGAGCAGTCCAAAGCTCACGCCGAAGACCAGTAAACCCTTCACGATTCTTGCTCCTTGACGTTCGCGAGTCAGGTTCAAGAGTCGAGATTCTCGCTCGGCCTTTTGGAGCTATGCAATCGATCATCGGCACAAGATTGGTTATGGTTGGATCCGCCTCAAGCGACCACTGATAACGTTATCTGCTATCCGGCCGGAAGAGACACGGGGGCTAGAACTGCTATCGATCCGCGAGCCGCGGATGCCCGATCACGGACTCGACAGTAAACGTAAGCGCCTAACTCAGCAGCCCGGGTTTTCCAAAGCCCGTCAGCAACTTATAGCCCCGGGTTAACTAGCCGGAACGGGCTCTCCCATCGGTGCGACGCCTATTAGTTCATTAGGGAACGGAGGTTAGTTCCTATAGGTGATACGCACTTGACAATGGTTACCCAGCGAGCATAGGGTCTTTGCTTCCGGGGCGAACAAGTAACAAACACTGATCAAACGCGAGGCCGTTTGACGCGGTAGTTTCTGGGCCATCCGAACGCTGGAGGCAATCAAAATGAATTCCACACAGATCCTGACTCTCAGGCATTTATTCAACCGCTGCCTGGCCGGCCTGGTTTTCATGCTGGTACTGTTCCCCGTGACGCTCAGAGCACAACAAACCTCCGGGTCGGTCGTTGGGACCGTCACCGACAATTCTGGCGCGGTCGTGAGCGGCGGAGCGGTCACCTTAACCAATGTTGACACCGGCGATCACCGCACGGCGACCACCAACTCCGCCGGAGACTATCAGTTTGTGAACCTGGTGCCCGGCAATTACAGGGTGGATATCGAAGTCAGCGGGTTTAAGCACTTTATCCGCAGCAATGTTGTCGTGCAGGTTCAGGGCTCCACGCGTGTGGACGCTTCGCTGGAGTTGGGAAACGTAAGCGAGACAGTCGAAGTTTCGTCGCAGGCTCCTTTGGTGGAAACGCAACAAGCCACCCTCGGCCAGATGGTAGCGGGCAGGGCTGTGACTGAGTTGCCCCTGAACGGCCGGAATGTTTTCAATCTTCTCTCGCTTTCACCGGGAGTCGTGCCCCAAGGGGGAACACAGGCTTCCAACGCTGTTTCGGGCATGAACGGCAACGGGTTTTCTACCGGGAACTATCAAATCTCAGGTGGAATCCCCAACACCGGCGCGCAGTTCATTGATGGTGGTCCCATCAACAACGGCTATATCAACGCCATTTCGTACATACCATCGCAAGACTCCATCCAGGAGTTCCGCGTCGAGGGAAACGCGATTGGCCCGGAATTTGGGGGCACGACTAACGGCGTCGTCACCATGGTCACCAAGAGTGGAACCAATGGTTTTCACGGGACGGCTTTCGACTTCCTGCGTAATACGGTCCTCAATGCCAACAATTTCTTTTCCAACCGTTCGCACTTGAAACGGCCTGTGCTCATTCAGAATGAGTTTGGCGGCACCATCGGCGGCCCGATCAAGAAGGACAAGCTATTCTTTTTCGGCAGCTATGAAGGCATCCGCGCGGCCATCGGCGCCACCACTACCTACTCTGTGCCGACTGCTGCCATGGAGTCGGGGGTCATTACGAGTTCGACGCCGATCAAGGATCCAGGTCAATTTGACGCCAACGGCAATTTCATCCCGGCTCCCCCGGGTACAGTTTTTCCCAACAACACCATTCCTCAAAATCGGATCAATCCTACCTCGGCTGCGATGTTCAAATGGTGGGCCCTCCCGAACGGGCCTGGCACTCTCAACAACTACAGTGTGAATGCCACCACCAAGCCAACTTTGAATCAGTACATCGCGCGCCTTGACTGGAATGCAAGCGAGAAGCAACGTATTTTCGGCCGCTATACGTACCACCATGCACTGAATCCCAGTGCGTTGCCGTATGGTTATCTGCCCAATATGTCCACGGGCCATAACGCAGTGCAGCAGTTTGTGCTCGGAGACAGCATCACCGTCAGCCCAACAAAGATTCTGGATTTCCGTCTTTCCTATTTTCGCGATAGCAGTTTTACCGGCGCCACGGGTATCCCATTCGATCTGTCGTTTACGGGTTGGCCGGCAGCGACCATCGCTGCACTGGGAACGAATTGTTGCGGCCCGGTCATCCCTCGCGTTGCGGTGTCGGGATTAACTGTCAACGGCGGCGGCGGACAACAGATCTTCGTTACGGAAGAAAACTATGCCATCTCGGGTAGCGATACGATGATCTTCGGCCGGCATACCGTCCGTTTTGGCGGAGAGTTCCGCCGTGCCCCCAACAATTATGGGCAGACCAATTCCACCCAGGTGGAAGCATTTGGTTTTACGAACGCCTTTACCGGCAATCCATTTGCCTCGTTTCTTCTGGGCCTACCGCAAACGACGGTGAACGAACTGGCGATTATTCCGGCTTCTGTAACCTACTACGGCGGGGTCTATGTGGGGGACAGTTTCCAGGCCACTAACAAATTGGTGCTCAACGTTGGGCTTCGCTGGGAATATCCAGGCTACTGGACCGAACGCCATGATCGTCAGGCAGTGTTCCTCGCGGACGACGCGAATCCGTTGGCCGGACCGACAGGTTTGAATCTTCATGGCAACGTTGAGCTGGTCAACACTCCGGCCTACCCGCATCGGACGAACTTACTTCCTCACTACGACCTGTTCTCGCCCCGCCTTGGCCTGGCGTATCGGCTGACCAATAGCATAGTAGTCCGTAGCGGATTCTCTATCCTCTTTGCTCCGACGGCCAATCTACAGCAGGATGCGCAGCCCTATCAGGCCGCGGTCAACCTGGCGTTTACCCAGATCAATCCCACGACCGTGCCCATCAATTCTTTCAGCAATCCGTTCCCTACCGGAGTACTGGAGCCAGTGGGCCGGAGCAGCAACTATCTGAGTGTGATTAATGGGCAACCCGTGGTTACGAATGTGCCCAAGGAGCCGTCGACGTATGCGGAACAATGGAACCTGGATGTCGAGAAAGATCTCGGACACCAGACTTTGTTTGATATAGCCTATGTCGGAAATCATGGAGTCCATCAGCAACTGCCGGCTGGCCTGAACGACAACGGCCAGGGTCTGGATCAACTCCCCGACCAATATGATTCGATGGGTTCGGCGCTGACGACCCAGGTTCCCAACCCCTTCTACGGATTGATCACCACCGGCAACCTCTCTGGTAAGACCATACCGGCCGGCCAGCTCTTGCGTCCGTATCCGCAATATTTCAATTTGTGGAATGCCGCGAATACCGCCGCCGGTTCCAACTACAACGCGATGCAAACGAAAATAGAAAAGCGATTTTCTCAGGGCGGGACATTGCTTGGCACCTATACCTGGTCGAAGGACATGGGCACTGCGGATACGCAGACCGGCTTCCAGGAAGCCGTTCAACCCGGAGAAGTGCAGGACTGGAATAATCTTCAAGCTGAGTATGGGCCGCTCAGCTATAACGTTCCCCATCGCTTCGTGGCGGCTTATGTGTATGATCTACCCGTCGGCAAAGGCAAGCGTTTTTTGGGTAACCAGGGGGGAATCGTGGACAAGGTTTTGGGCGGGTGGGGCGTCGACGGAATCACCACGTACGCGCTTGGCTTTCCGCTGATATTTACCGCGCAGCCGACCTTTCTCAGTCAACAGTTTGGCGCCGGCACACCGCGCCCCAATGTAGTTCCAGGCTGCCAGAAGAAGCTTTCCGGGGGCGCCGTTTCCAGGCTGAACGGTTGGTTCAATACCAATTGCTTCACCGCGCCCTCCAATTATGGGTTCGGAGACGAGCCCCGCACCGATTCCACATTGCGCACCCAGGGAATAGCCAATTGGGACGCCGCACTCCGTAAAAGCACCGCGATCACCGAACAGGTCAGTTTGCAATTTCGTGCCGAGGCTTTCAACATGTGGAACCGGGTTCAGTTCGGCCAGCCCAGCACCCTTTGCTGCAGCAACGCAACTGACAAATCGAATGCCTCATTCGGAGTTATCAGCGGCTCTCAGCTCAACCTGCCGAGGGTCGTCCAGTTTGCCTTGCGGCTCAATTTCTAGCGGGTTTCATAGGTTGTGGAGCGTAAGCAGTTATGGATGGCGCAGGGGTTCAAATAGTTTCTTGTGGGCTGACGGGGGAAGCCCCGCACACAGCGACTCCCGCTGCGGAGCATAATGAAAGGGCTATTATGCATAATGGCGAGCAAGAGGGCGTTTTAAAAGGACAGGTGAAATGGGACAGAAGGAAAACGATCAGAAGACATCGGAAATAACGAGTACCGGGTTTTCTCCGGACCGGAGAGAGTTTGTCAAACTGGCTGTCGGGGGCGCCCTAAGCGCTGCCGGCGTTTTTGCATTGCCGCGCACCGCATCGGCGACCGTTCACCAGAGTGCGCCGGGCATCAAATTGTGTGCGCAGGCGACAGCCAAGCCCACCGACGACGATCTACTTTTTCTCAAACAGATGGGCGCCGAGTATGTCAGCGTGGGTTCTACTCCCGACCTGAGGACGGCGGAAGGCTTCATGCAAATCAAGAAGCGCTATGCGGATGCCGGCATCACCGTCTGGAACATTGGCAACACCAGCGTGCATAACATGCCCGAGGTCACGCTCAATCTGCCCGGCCGTGACCAGAAGATCGAGGAGTACAAGGAATACATACGCAACCTGGGCAAGGCCGGTATCTACTACACCACATACGCCCACATGGGCAACGGCATTTGGAGCAGCGGCAGGGCCACCATTCGCGGAGCTTCTGCCAGGGAATTTGATATGGCAAGCCCCAACAAGGTGGGCGTGTGGGATGGTAAGAAGTTCTATGAGCCGCTCTCCCATGGCCGGGAATTTTCCAAAGAAGAGATTTGGGAGAACTACACCTATTTCATCAAGCAGGTTGCGCCCGTTGCTGAAGAAAACAGTGTCCGCATTGGGATTCATCCGGACGATCCACCGGAACCGGTCCTGGCTGGGGTCCCGCGCTGCATCTTCGCGAATTTTGAAGGGTACAAACGCGCCATGGAAATCGCCAACAGTCCGAACGTGGGCATCTGCCTATGTTGTGGCTGCTGGAACGAAGGTGGTCCCGCGCTGATGCACAAAGACCCCGCGGAGATGATCCGTTATTTCGGCCCGGAGAAAATCTGGAAAATCCATTTCCGCAACGTGAGCGCACCCCTGCCTCACTTTGTGGAGACCTTCATGGACAATGGCTATTACGATATGTACAAGATCATGGAAGCCCTGGTGGCGGTCAAGTTTGACGGCATTGTCATCCTCGACCACACACCGACAGTAGTCGGCGGCCACTTTCCTGAACAGGCCTACGGATTCGCGTATATGAAGGCGTTGAAGAATCGGGCACAGGCAGAAGCCAAAGCATAATGCCGGAGCGGGCATGAGCAGAAAACCGGCGGTCGCATTTCTTGCTTTGGGCCTGAGCTTGTTCAGCGTAACGGGATACGGCGCGGGTCCAACTGCGCCTGCCCCACAGGTCGACTGGCCGGTCTACGGGGGCCAGGGAGCGCAGGATCACTATTCCACTCTGTCACAGATCAATCGCACCAACGTAAAAGATCTGGTCGTCGCCTGGAAGTATGACACCGGAGAACAGGGCGGCGATCTCGAGGCCACACCCATTATTGTGGGCAACGTTCTCTACACCTTGACTCCCGGTCACAGTGTGA
The DNA here is from genome assembly GCA_963717225.1 of uncultured Acidobacteriaceae bacterium. Lineage (GTDB taxonomy): Bacteria > Acidobacteriota > Terriglobia > Terriglobales > Acidobacteriaceae > PALSA-350. Next base: position 75,222 of record CAVQWB010000039.1, read on the forward strand.
TTGCGCTCGATGCGGCATCGGGCAAGCTGTTGTGGAAGTTTGAAGCCAACGTGCCCGGCTTCGCCCGGTCGCGCGGTGTTTCTTACTGGACCGATGGCCACGAAAGCCGCATCTTCGCGGCCTTTCGCAATGACCTCTTTGCCTTGGACGCGACTACCGGAAAGCTGATTTCCAGCTTCGGCGAGGAAGGACTGATCGACCTGCGCAAGGGGCTCCGCGAGCCTTACCAGGAGCAGTCGGTGCAGCTAACCACGCCAGGAACGGTTTACAAAGATCTCATCATCGTCGGCGGTCAAAATCCTGAAACGCATCCCGCGCCCCCGGGCGATATTCGTGCCTTCGATGTGCGCACGGGCGCTCTGCGATGGACGTTCCACACTATCCCTCATCCGGGCGAATTTGGTTATGACACCTGGCCGAAAGACGCCTGGAAAAATGCCGGCGCTGCCAACAACTGGGCCGGTATGACGCTCGATAGCCAACGCGGCGTCGTATATGTGCCGACCGGGTCCGCGGTTTTTGATTTCTACGGGGGCGATCGCGTCGGCGATGATCTGTTTGCCGATTCACTGATTGCGCTTGACGCTGAGACCGGTAAGCGGCTCTGGCACTTCCAGGGAGTGCACCACGATCTTTGGGACCGCGACTTTCCTGCGCCGCCGGCTCTGCTGACGGTCAGCCACAATGGAAAGCGAGTGGATGCGATCGCCCAGACGACCAAGTCCGGCTACGTCTTTCTCCTTGACCGTACTACGGGCCAGTCTCTTTTCCCGCTTAAGGAGTCTGCTTATCCGGCAAGCAACGTTCCGGGTGAAGTCACGTCACCCACCCAATCGCTGCCTACTTTACCGGAGCCGTACGTCCAGCAGAGTGTCAGCGAAGATACGCTGACCAATCGGACTCCGGAAGCGCACGCGTGGGCCTTGAAGCAATTCAGGACATTCATCCGCGGCGGCCAGTTCGTTCCACCCAGCGTTGATAAGCTGACCATCGACATGCCGGGCTTCGCGGGTGGTGGCGAGTGGGGCGGGCCCGCGGTTGATCCCACCATCGGTGTGTTTTACGTCAACTCGAACAACACGGCATGGCTGGTGGGCTTGACGGTGCCTCCTCCGCCTGGCAGTCCGGGCGAGAAGATCTATCAGAACCAATGCAGCATGTGTCACGGCATCAACCGCGCCGGTACTCCACCCTCCATTCCTGCCTTGCGTGGGATCGAGGGGATTCTCACCGACGAGGAGATTGCAGCCACGATCCGCCAGGGAAAAGGCCGCATGCCTCCGTTCAATAGCCTGAGTGATCAGGAAGTGGAGTCGCTGGTGCATTACCTGACGAGAGCGCCGCAACAACAGCAGCGACGCCCTGAGAGCGCAAGCCAACCGTCTTCCGCGCAAACCCAGAATGACATGCCGTATAAGACGATCGGCTTTCGCCGCTTTCTTGATCCAGAAAATTATCCGGCAACAGCCCCGCCTTGGGGCGCGCTCAGCGCTATCGACATGAACACCGGTAAGTATCTGTGGAAGATCCCATTCGGGGAATATCCGGAGCTGGTTGCCAAGGGCATGGGCAACACCGGATCGGATAACTATGGGGGCCCGGTCGTTACTGCGGGAGGACTGCTGTTTATTGGGGCAACGGTATTCGATCAAAAGTTTCATGCCTACGACAGCCACACTGGAAAGCTGCTGTGGGAAACAGAGCTGCCTTTTTCCGGTCTGGCAACACCCGCAACTTATATGGTGAACGGAAAGCAATATATCGTGATTGCCGCGAGCGGCGGCCAAACCAACAAAAAACCTTCCGGCGGCGTATACATTGCCTTTGCCCTTCGCTAGTCGTAATACGAGTGTCGTAATTATTTGAGCACGTTGAATTCTAAAGGTGATCGCATTGCGTCTAGTTCTGGCAGCCCTGCTTATTTCGATAATCGCTCCACCCACCGCATTCGCCCAGGCTCAGAACGGGGCGGATAAGGAAGCGCCCTGCGCTGCTGCGGCCGCCGGCGATTTCCCCAAAGCGATCCTGTCTAACGGGCCAGTAAAGGCGGTTGTGTATTTGCCCGATGCCCAGAAGGGCTACTACCGTTCCACACGTTTCGATTGGTCGGGCGTCGTCCCTTGCCTGGCTTACAAAGGCCACACCTACTTTGGGGTCTGGTTCAAGCGCTACGATCCATTACTAAACGACTCGATTACCGGACCGGTAGAAGAGTTCCGCTCCAGCGACGGTCTCAGCTCTATCAACTACGCCGAAGCAAAACCTGGAGAACTCTTCCTCAAGCCGGGAGTCGGTGTGCTGCGCAAGGTGGATGATTCGCCCTATAAATTCAGTTTCCCGTATCCCATTGTGGATGGAGGAAAATGGACAGTTCGCACCGGGCGGACTCAAGTTGCTTTCACCCATCGTCTGCAATCGTCGCTGGGCTACGCCTATGTCTACGAGAAGACATTGAAGCTCGATAAGGGTCAGCCGATCCTGATCCTCGAACATCGCCTGAAGAACACGGGTACCAAGCCGATCGACACCGAGGTCTACGACCACGATTTCTTCATGCTGGATGGTGCTCCGACCGGACCTGGCATGGCAGTTCATTTCCCCTTTGAACCTTTAGCTAAACGGCCGCTTGAGCCGGGCGCAAAAATCGATGGCAAAGACATCGTCTATCTTGAAGAACTGACCTCCGGTCCAGGGCAGTCTGTGAGCAGCTACCTGACAGGTTTTTCAAGCAACCCTGCCGACTACGATTTCACCGTGGAGAATCGGTCTACCGGGGTGGGCGTCGAGCAAACGTCCGACTCTCCCATCGCCCAATTAAATTTCTGGTCGATCCGCACCACCATCTGTCCGGAAGCGTATATTCACGTGATCGTCCAACCCGGGGAAACGAAGAGTTGGACGATTCGCTACCGTTTCTTCGCAAAATAACATTCGTTCCAGTTATTGAATGCTGCAGAAGCGAAGTGGGGGGACCTGCTGTTTCTCTTGGTTCTCCCACACCCTCTAAAGCCCTTAACAGCCCAAGCGCAATACGGCACGGCTGAAGCCGTGCCCTAGAGTTTCTACATTTTCGTGAGCCTTGGGTATGGTTTATCGAGCTTCAGTTTTGGGTTTTGCTTTGTATCAGGGCACGACTTTAGTCGTGCCGGAACTCGAAACGAACAGGGCTTTAAAGCCCATCGTTTTGTTTCTTTTATGTACGGGCTGAAGCCTGTGCCCTTCAAAAAGGGAAGACACAGCCCAGGGGCTAAAGCCCTCATCAGACCCAACCATTGCGGCACGGCTGAAGCCGTGCCCTGATACAAAGCATGAGCGCGGTGACTTGGAATTGGGTTCTCACGCACACTCTTTAGCCCCTGCCAGCTTTCTTTCGCGCCCGATACGTGTAGCTGTAGGGATATAGTTCCGCAGACTGCGCCAACCCTGCTTTCACGGGATTCTGCTGGCCGCATTGCGTTCAGATTGAAGGATGCATCTCAGAATACTGGTCTTGGTGGTGGCAAAAATACCCGTGCGCTCCTAAGTATTGCTTCCGGTTGCCATTCCGCGCAGGTATTGCCATAACAGGGGCTAAAGCCCATCGTTTTGTTTCTTTTATGTACGGGTTGAAGCGTGTGCCATTCAAAAGGGAAGACGCAGCCCAGGGGCTAAAGCCCTCATCAGACCCAACCATTGCGGCACGGCTGAAGCCGTGCCCTGATACAAAGCATGAGCGCGGTGACTTGGAATTGGGTTCTCACGCAGACTCTAAAGCCCTGATCATTTCGGGTCCTTAGCGGCACGGCTGAAGCCGTGCCCTGATACAAAGCAAAACCCAAAACTGAAGCTCGATAAACCATACCCCAGGCTCGAGAAATGTAGAAACTCCAGGGCACGGCTTCAAGCCGTGCCCTTCGTTCAGAGTTTGTCCTCGTCCTCAGCCGGTAAACCCTGGATCAGCCGTCCCTGTCGGGACCCACGGCACGCCCCACGGCAGGCCGGGGCATAGCGGGACAGGCTGAATCAGGTTTTCCAACCTACCCAGGACTGCGTGCTGGGCTATTTTCAACGTCTCGTCCTATTTTCGGGACCCACGGCAGGCCGGGGCAGGCTGGTCCCATCCACCTTCATGGCTGGTCTCTTTTCAGCAAGTACTGTCCAAATCAGACGATCGAAAAAGCTAATTTGGACAAGTCTGAAGGTCAGACGTCCCTACGGGACTAGAGCTTGCAAAAATAGGGTCCTCACACACCCTCTAAAGCCCTCCTCGTTTGCGGCTATTACAACCCGACTGAAGTCGTGCTCTGATACAAAGCGTTTCTTGAAATTGGCTCGAAATAGACTGACTCGGACATTATTTTTGCAGGCATCCATAGCTTCTCCAGTTAGCTTCTTTTGATCCGCCAAAGTGGATGACGCTTCCGAAAAGAGACCACAACCAAGCCAGTGGGTAAGGCAATCGTCCCACCATTCCAATTTGGGCACCCCGTGCTTTATAGACCTCCCCACATTCCCTTTATTCGCTGACCTCCACAGTTCTGACGCAAGATGGAAGCTGCCCTCTGTTTTTCGGGCAAGACAATGACGATTAGCTTCAATTTCCGCCGCCGGGCGAAGCCGAATGTGCATCTCAGAATTTGGAACGTCACTCGAGAGACCGAGCTTGCCGCCAGCGTAGAGCTAGCCGACCACAGCGCGGCACGCAGAAAAGGATTGCTGGGACGTGATTCCCTGTTCGCCGGGGAAGGGCTCTGGATTCTGCCTTGCCAGGCCGTACATACGGTTGGCATGCGTTTCCCGATCGATCTGGTCTATCTCGATCGTGACCTTCGAGTAAGAAAGGTTCGAAGCAATGTATATCCGTGGCGGCTGTCGGCATGCGTTTGCGCGCATTCCGTGCTCGAACTTGCCCCAGGCACCATCCAGGAGACCCAGACGGATCGAGGAGATCAACTCAAAATCTCCCCTCCGGTTGCGTCTCCGGGGTCATAGATCGGAAACTTAGAGCGAGGGCAGCCCGTCAATCTCACCAAGGCCCAGGGTGTTTCGTGTCCCCGGATTCCCGGATCAATGAAGAAAACAAAGTATTTGCTGGTATTGATGACGGTCTTGCTGGGCGCCCTTACCTGGCCGATGGGGGTGCTCGGTCAAGGACCAACCGGCACGCTGCAGGGGCGTGTGTTAGATCCCAGCGGTGCGGTCATCCCCGGGGCACAAGTCGCTATCACGTCGGCCTCAGGTAAAACCACCACCGCGGTGTCAGACGGTGGGGGGTCTTACCAGGTGCGGGGCCTGGCGGCGGGCAACTACACGGTGAATACCACCACGACAGGGTTCGCCCCTTTTTCCTCCACGGTCACGCTCACAACGGGGCAAACGAAAACACTGAATATCGCGCTGCAGATCCAAATGGAAAAGCAGCAGGTACAGGTCGAGTCCGAAGCGCCCACCGTCGATACCAGTCCGGACCAGAATGCCAACGCAGTGGTGCTTAAAGGTAAAGACCTGGATGCGCTTTCCGACGATCCCGATGAACTGGAAAATCAACTGCAGGCTTTGGCTGGCCCGGCCGCTGGTCCGAATGGAGGTGAGATCTACATTGACGGCTTTACCGGGGGGCAGATACCGCCCAAGTCTTCCATTCGGGAGATACGCGTTAACCAGAATCCATTTTCCGCTGAGTTCGATCGCCTCGGGTACGGGCGCATAGAAATCCTCACCAAGCCGGGCACCGATAAGTTGCATGGCCAGATCGAAGCCCGGGGCAACGATTCTTCTTTCAACTCTCGCAATCCGATTCTGCAGACGGAGGAGCCACCCTACTACTCTTACAACCTGGAGGGCAGTGTTGGCGGCCCTATTTCAAAGAATGCCTCGTATTATGTGAGCGTTTTCGGGCGCAACACGCAAAATGTAAGCGTAATCGATGCAATTGATCCAACGAGTGTCACGCCTGATACGCCGAGCGGCGTTCACCTGAACCAACCCTTCCCCAACCCAAGCTCTCGGATTGACATCAGCCCTCGTCTTGATCTGCAGCTTGGGCAAGCGAACACGTTGACCCTTCGTTACGAGTTCTACCGCGCGGTCACCACCAACGGTGGGGTGGGCCAGCTATCTCTGCCCACGCAGGCTGCCAACACCCAAAGCATGGAGAACACGCTTCAGGTAAGTGACAGCCTGGTGCTAAGCAAGAAGATTGTCGATGACATTCGTTTCCGATACCGCCGCTTTCGCTACCAGGACATTGCCCAAAACGATACACCGACAGTCACCGTGCAGGGCTCGTTTAACGCCGGCGGCAACAATGGTGGAGTGGTGCGCGATAACCAGGACATCTATGAGTTGCAGAACTACTTTGTAGCCGCTGAAGGCAATCACTCGTTGAACTTCGGCGGCCGCCTGCGTGCCTATCGCGATGCGGACTATACCACCGGCGGTACCAACGGCCAATATAGCTTTCAATCCCTGGACGCGTATCTGAACAAGACGCCTCAGATTTACCAGGTGACCAAGGTAAACCAATATACCGCCCGCGCGATCCTGTTTGATGCTGCGTTGTTTTACCAGGACGACTGGAAGGTGAACCAACGTTTTACCTTCAGCTACGGGCTGCGTTGGGAAATCCAAAATCGGATCCGGGATAAAAGCGATTGGGCGCCGCGGCTATCGTTTGCCTACGCGCTCGATGGCGGTGATCGCAAACGGCCAGCGAAGACGGTCCTTCGTGCGGGGTATGGCTGGTTTTACCAGCGCTTTACCGTCCCCAATAGTTTCGGCTCCAACGCAGGCACGCCCTACGTGATCCAGGCCATTCACCAGAATGGAATCAATCAGACGGTCTCCACCATCACCGATCCCACGTTTCCGGTTGATCCAACAGCGGTAGCGAACTCGAATATGGCGCAAACCCTCTATTCGATCGACCCTCATTTTCGCGCATCTACCGATATGCAGGCCGCCGTGGGCATCGATCGTCAGCTGGCTAAGAGGATCACCGGGAATGTGACCTATCTTTACGGGCGTGGTGTGCACCAATACTTTACCAACAACATCGGCGCGCCGGAGTTCGCTACTGCGGATCTCGGCATCTATCCGGATACCCCGCTGCCGAGCGCGGAAGAAAACAACCTGCAGTACCAGTCCGGAGGCGTCTACCGGCAAAATCAGATTATTGTTTCAGGCAGAGCCAGTTATCCGCGGTTCAGTTTCTTCACTTTCTACACCTACAATGCCGCCAAAGCAGATACGAATGGAGTCACATACACGCCTTCCGTGCCCCAGAATCCCGGGCTCGACTACGGGCGATCAAGCTTCGATGTCCACAACCGCTTCTTGATCCTGGGTAACTTCTCTGCGCCGTATGCCATCTCCCTGACACCTTTTTTTGCCTATAATTCCGGCGCGCCATATAACGTAACCGTCGGCAGCGATCTGACCAGGAATAACCAGTTCAACGCACGGCCTACCTTCGCCGCCAGTTGCAGCCAACCAAATGTCGTGACCACACGATATGGTTGTCTCGATACAAACCCCTTCGGGACCAACGAAAAAATCATTCCGTACGGAATCGGTACCGGTCCCTCCAATGCCAGTTTGAACATGCGCGTGAGTAAAGTAATTGGGATCGGGCCCAAAGCCGAGGGAGGCCGCGCAGCAAGGGGTGGTGGCGGCGGTGGTGGTGGACGCGGTGGTGGTGGCGGACTCGGTCCCGGCGGCCTGAGTGGAAGCCGTGGCGGACCTGGACGTTTGGATCAGACGACTTCGCGTAGGTACAACCTCACGCTCACTGCCTACGCGACGAACCTGTTGAATCATCAGAACCTGGGACCGCCGAACGGCACCCTCTCGTCGCCGTTCTTCGGTGAATCACAGTCGCTGGCCAGCGGTGGATTCTTCGGGCCTTCCACAGGCGGCAACCGCAGCGTCTTTCTCCAGGCAGTCTTCAACTTCTAACAATTGGCCCGGTTTCGTGACGAGTATCATGAAAGCCGGCGAGCTATGTCGAGGGGCCCGACTGGAAGGCGCAGATCGTCAACGTTGGCGGCCCTACCGCAAGTGGATCGTGATGCCCGAAGAAATTCGTAGCAGGTTCTGGTCGTTGCCGGCAAGGTTGGGCAGGCGGGTGTATCCGTAATCAGCCTGGATCGCGCGGAAGGAAAGATGTCTTCTGTACTTTACATCCAACCCGATGCCAACCAGCAACGCAAAGGAGTTTGCCGTCGGTTCAATGAAGCCTGATTTTTGAGGGAAAGCCGAATCAAAACCGTGGGCAAAACCCGCCAGTCCTTGAACAAAAGGTTTAACGCGGTGGTAGGTATCCCATCCGTCTTCCCGTTGGTGTCCTAACCTGAAGTTGAGGCGCGTTCCCGCAGTCACCATGAGCAGCGAAAAAGGTTGACCGGTGTTATGGATTTGGCCGGTGTGAGCCGCGGTTACATCGACCACCGTGGTGTATCCGCGATAGGTGCGAAAGTTTCCTTCCGCGCTGACGCCGTTCATGAAGAAGCAACCACATTGGCCCGGCGGTGCGTTGGCTTCGGTCGGACTGTAGGCGAACGAGACCTCCGCGCGTGGCAAAGAGAAGTCTCTTCCTCCCGGCGCCACCTGGCCATGCAGCCGGGGCGCGTTCAATCCCATCATCGTCGCCACAAACAGTAAGGCTAAAGATCTATGCATACCTTCTCCCACGCCGCGGAGCCTTCCCCGCCTACTGGATCGCAAGGGGCACCGTGGCCGAGCGTTGAACTGTTCCTTCGGTGCCGGTAACCGTGATGGAGTAGGGAACTTTTCGCGCTGCGAAAAGGCCCGCGCCCGAACACCCGCTCAATCCCGTAACTGCAGCCAGGCTGAGCGCTGCCAAGAGCGCCACCGCCAGGAATGGGGGAATTTGCCGCAACCGCCGTCGCATTCTGGCTGCTCCAAACAGAGGAAGCAGAAGTCCCAGGGCGAGCGGCACGCGCCCGAAGGGGGACTGCGGTGGCTCGCTCGAGGCAGTATTTGCGGTGGTGACCGTCATCGTGATGTTGGTTACCTTGCCGCCGGCCGGCAGGGTCGCGGGAGAGAAGGTGGCGGCTGCTCCGGCGGGCAAACCACTGGCCGTAAAGCTCACGCTATATAGGAACGTAGTTGCAACCTGGGGCTCCACCTGGAGCGTATACACCACCGTGGTGCCAGGCAGAATAGTCGTGTTGTTGTTGCCGACGCGCAGCAGGCGCAACTCGTCGATTTGGACCGAGACGGCATTCGAGTTGCTGGCCAGGTAGCTGGGATCTCCGCTATAGCTGGCAGTAATCTTATGCACGCCGGGCCCTATGCTGGTGGTGGTAAAGACCGCCTGTCCGTTTGCGCCCATGGGCGCGGTCCCAAGCGTCACATTGATGCTCTGATCATAGAAAGTGACCGTTCCGGATGGGATCGCCGAGGGGGGCTCGACCGAGATTGCGGCCAGCTGCGCCGTAAACGTAACCGGCATGGTAACCATTTGCTCCGTGGTCGCGGTCAGCGTCAACGTGGTAGGCACAGTCGAACCCTCCAAAGGGACGGTCAAAGACGTGCTGGTTGCGAAGTAAGTGTTGCCTTCGTAAACGGCGTCCACATAATGGGTACCGGTGCCGGCGATGGTCACGTTCGAGATGCTGGCCGTTGCCGTTTGCGTGAACTCGTTCAGCAGGATGGTGGTGCTGTTGTCGGCGTATTCGGGAATCGCCAGGTCCGTCGTGCCGTCTCCGTTGAAGTCTGCCGCCACCAGATCGTTGGGGGAGTCTCCGAGCGGAGTCGGCGTTCCGGCTGCCGTGAAGGTGCCGTCTCCATTGCCCAGCAGCAGGGTCAAGGTCTGGGTCTGGGGCTGTGTAATGTCGCCGTAGTTGTCGACTGCAAGGTCGGTCTTGCCATCCTGGTTGAAATCTCCGGCGACCATGGCGAGGGGAAACGTTCCCACGGTAATCGGCGACCCGGAGGCAGGGGTAAACGTGCCGTCTCCCTTGCCCAGCATCACTACCACATTGCCTACCGTGCTGGGATACAACGGGGTGAAGTTTGCCACCGCCAGATCGGCAACCCCGTCTCCGTTAAAATCTGCCGCAACCACCTGGCCGGGGTTGTAGTTGAACGAAGGAATGGGCGAGCCGCTGGCCTCGGTGAAGGTGCCGTCTCCATGGCCTAGCAGGATGCTCACCGTGCTATCGCTTTCGTTGCTGACTGCTACGTCGGCCAAGCCATCTCCGTTGAAATCTGCGACTGCGAGAAAAAATGGAAAGGCCCCTACAGAAACCGGTGAGCCGCTGGCCTGGGTGAAGGTGCCGTCTCCGTTGCCCAGCAGGATGCTTACGGTGTTGTCCTTCGCATTGGCTACTGCCAGATCGAGAATGCCGTCGCTATTGAAATCTCCGGTTCTTACGGCTTCGGGGAAACTGCCTACGGAAATCGGGGAACCGTTGGCCTGGGTGAAGGTGCCGTCTCCGTGGCCCAGCAGAATGATCACGGTATTGTCACCGCCACTGGTGACAGCCAGGTCAGCATTTCCGTCATGGTTCAAATCACCCACGACGAGAGCGCAATTTGAGGGCTGGTCAGGAAAGATACAAGGACTGGTTCCAACGCCAAAGATGGTTGTGCCTGGCGTGAAGGTGCCGTCTCCATTGCCCAGTAGAATGTTGACGGCATTTTCCGCGGAATCCATCACAGCCACGTCTGGTTTCCCGTCGCTGTTGAAGTCACCCGCGCCACCGGCTGCAGGTTGGTTGCCGGTGGCGACGGGCGAGTTAGGTGCCTGGGCGAAACCCCGCGCGAACGTGGGTGTGCCAAGGGGTGCGGTTCCCAGAACGAAGTTGCCATTCGTTGTGTCTTGAAAAGACACAGTGCCTGTGAGTAACGGTGGCTGACTTGCGAAGCCGACGACCGTCGCCGTTAACTGATAGCCGCTGGGGTTGCCGGTTGCCGCAATCGCCGTTGTCGTCGGATAGAGGCCGGTCACGGTTAACGTTTGTGCCGTGGAACTGCTGGTTGCCTCGGTTGCGGTAGCACTGAAGACCGCCTTATAGCTATGGACCCCGATGGCCGGAATGAATTTAAGTTTCGCGTTCCCCCCGATCAACTGCGCCTTTCCCACAATGGCGGCATCCTCGCAGAAACGAGCTGCTGCATCGCAGAAGGTAACCGAGCCATTCGCTACCGGCGCACCGCCTGCCGCAACCGACGCAGTGAGCGTCACTGCCGCGGGCGAAGCAACCGACGGTGAAGAGAGGGCAAGTGTGGTCACCGTAGATACTGCGCCTGCCTGTGCCGCATTCGGCAGAGCGGTGGCAATTGCCACCAAGGCGGACAGGAGCAGCCTGGAGTTTCGGCACATACAAGAATCCTCAGATCGCACTTACAAAAACACGGCTACACTTAGAAGAACGGGGAAATGCCGACGGGGGGCAGACAGATCCAAAGAGTATCGCTGACATATAACCCGAACTTCGTCTCTCGGAAGCCCATCGCTACATGACAAAGCGAATCGTATACCAGACACAAGCCACGAACGGATACCCAATTTGTCGCAATTTTTAGAGATATCGGCCTAATTTCAGCCAACATTACCTATCTGCATTCCTTTCGTACTGAGTTCGCTTCGTTTCAGGCGGCAAGCTTCAGGCGCAGATTGGCATAGCTTGGGTAGCCCACCAAGCGCAGTCAATTATCACCATTGCAGCAAGTTAGCAAGCTTCGTTACATTGCTCCGCCGACTTAGACAACTGTCACGCTTATCGGCGGCGTATCGGGCAAAAATATCCTCTAATCCCAGTTACTAAACTGGGTCGGGAACACTACAACTTTTGTGCCGAATTGGAAAAGAGACGTACCAGGAAGTGACATCCACATCTCTTTAGAAAGCAGAGAGGCGTCGATCTACATCAGTGCCGCCGGGCCGTGCCGTGGGGAACTTTCAGTCGTCCCTGTCGGGACTACTCCGATCAGATCGAGTAAACCCAGGACTAACGTCCTGGGCTAAGCTCAGACGTCCCCGTTCGACAAGCTCAGGGCAGGCTCTGCGGCACTTATTTTGGGAACCCGGTTCTCACCCCCCCTTGGCAAAAGCCCGTCTGGGAGCTCGAAACCACAGCTCAGATCATGGTGACTTTTCCGCTGCCTACGTCGTAGATTCCCGCGCGAATCGCCAGTTTCTTCTGCTTTACCAGGTCTGCCAAAACCGGTGACGTATCGGCGAGCACAGAGGCTTGCAGCGAGGCATTTTGCCGGCTGGCGGTGGTGAGGTCGCCCTTGGCCCCGGCTATCGCTGGATGAATGTACTGATACAGGGTGCTGATCTGCCCTGGTACAGCCTTGCCTGCCATGGTGGCTTTGACGGCACCGCAATTGGTGTGTCCAAGCACCAGGATCGCCTTGATGCCCAGCACCGCCGCGCCGTATTCGATGCTGGCGATGGTATCCGGGGTGGCAACATTGCCGGCCACCCGAATCACAAAAAGATGACCGATGCTCTGGTCGAAGATTAATTCCACCGGCACCCGGGAATCGGCGCAGGAAAGCACGGCTGCAAATGGTTCCTGATGCTCTTCCGAGTGCGCTTTGAGAATGTCCAGGTCTTCTTTGAAGGAAACCAGGTTCTGGGCCAGAAAACGCTGATTTCCTTCGGCCATGAGGCTTAGGGCACGCTCAGGTGTCTCCGGCCGCTGGATTGCTTCGCGCTGCGCCTGGTACAGTCCACGCGCGGAAGTAGTCGTCAGTCCTGCCACGCCCCATGCTGCAAGCTTAAGAAATTCTCTGCGCCTGTTCTCTGTTCTCCACACCATTCCTGTCCTCCCACGAAATTTAAACCGCGATAAGAGTATCTTCTTCCAGGGCCGGCAAGGAAAGAGATTCGTTGCCGGCACCGGACTCGCCATGTGCTCGCCAGCCGCGGCTTACAGCGAACGCAGGAAGTTCAGCAGATCCTGTTGTTGTTGGCTATTCAGTTGTTGGAAACGATGGACCACCTGGTTAGCCTCAGAACCGGAACCGGCATGATCCTCGATCGCCTTGAGCAGACCGCCATTGGAGGAACCGGCCCGGCCATCATGAAGAGCTTTCGCTGACCGGCGATGTGCCTGAGTACTCCATTTCAGTTACCAAGGATAGCGACGCTACTGAAACTTTGTAGTCTTCCACATCACATTCGACCTAGAGTGACCTCAGTAGAGCAACTGACCTGTCTCGAAGTCGAACGGGGCGGTCACTTGAGAATGGCGCGGAACCCAAGCGGTCAGGGGAAGGTCTGCAAAGCCTTTTATTGCTGGTTCGATTCCGGCCCGCGCCTCCATCCTTCGATCTTTTCCTGGTCAGAAATCATGCAAGACTACAGCTCCCTAAGCCCAGGAAATCTCCTGTGCGATATTCTTTTCCAGCGGACAGACGGCTTAGCCGTTGACCAGGCGCGGGGAGAAGAACGTGCAGAAAAAGTTGTTGGTAGTCGGCAGCATCAACATTGACCTGGTCGCGTGTGCCAACCGCCTCCCGGCCCCGGGAGAGACGATTCTAGGTAGCACCTTCGACGTGTTCAACGGAGGCAAGGGCGCTAACCAGGCAGTCGCCATCGCAAAACTGGGTGCGCCAGTGGACATGATTGGGTCTCTGGGGACCGACCTTTTTACCGATAGGTTGCTGTCTGGTTTGAAAGCCGCCGGGGTCGATACCCACGCGGTCCAAATGGTGGCAGGTCCCTGCGGCGTGGCGCACATCTCGAGAGCCGACAATGGGGAAAACTCCATCATCGTGATTTCGGGAGCGAATCGTTTGGTCTCCGCCGCCTACATCGATGCTCATCGCGAAACTGTGCAGCGGGCAAGTATGATCCTGGTGCAGTTGGAGACTCCACTGGAGGCGGTCATTCGCCTGGCGGAACAGGCCTCGGAGGCGAAAACTCCCTTGATGCTCGATCCCGCGCCCGCCACGCCCCTACCGGAAGTCTTGCTCAGTCGTACCACCTGGCTCACGCCCAACGAAACCGAAGCGCAGATCCTATTGGGCCGGGTTAAGATCGATCCCGCCGCTGCTGCCGAAAAATTGCTGGCGATGGGGGTGCGGAATGTTGCCCTCAAGCTGGGTTCCCAGGGCGTCTTTCTTGCCGGCCGCGATTGTCCTGCGCAGCAGGTTCCCGCATTCACCGTGAGCGCTGTGGATACCACCGCCGCCGGTGACTGCTTTAACGCGGCTTTCGCCGTTGCCCTCACCCGCAAAAAGCCACCCGCCGAAGCTGCAAGATACGCCTCTGCGGCCGCGGCAATTTCTGTCACCCGCGCCGGCGCCCAACCCTCCCTCCCTTCTTCCGCTGAAGTCGAAGCCTTTCTCGCTCAGGCCCGCTAAAGCCTGGCAGGCTATTTTAGGTCGCGCCCCGGGCACGAAGTGGAAGACCGGCCTGGAAGACCACCAGGTCGTCCGCCCTGGTCTCCAGCACAAACTCCGTACCGGAGGGTATAAGCACGATGGACCCGCGCCCAAGCGATGTGCCTTGGCCGGCTGCCGTGATCGTTGCGGAGCCATGCAACACCAGCAGCGCTTTAGCGCCGTAGGTCGCCTCGCCGGCATATCGTCCGTGCGCAGGGAGCCCGATTCGGCTCAACTCGAACTCTTCAGCCGGGGTGCGATAGACCCGTTCATGGGCGCTCACCTGGTGGCCATCGAAAATCTCCGGAGTACCGCCTTCGAAGGTAAGAATGTTGAGCAATTCCGCCACGTCGACGTGCTTGGTGGTCAAACCTCCACGTAAAACGTTGTCGGAGTTGGCCATCAACTCGACGTTCACGCCCTCAAGATACGCGTGCAGAACGCCCGCCGGCTGGAAGGTGCCTTGCCCTGGCCGCAGATGTATCAGGTTGAGCAGATAGACGCTGAAGATGCCGCGGTCGCGGTGTCCGCCAGGCAGGGGGAAGTTTTCCGCCGCCCGCAAGGCCCAATAATCTGCGCAGTCTTTATCCGAGGATGGGCTTGTTCTTAACCGGGAGAGCAGGGAATTAAGCAGCGAGTCCACCTGCTCCTGGGGAATGGTCATCACCTTGCGGTACAGCTCGCGCAGCAAGCCCCGCCGCGCTTCATGATCGTGGCCTGCCGCGGCCAGCCGCTGGGGGAAGTCACTCATGAGCGATCCCAGCTCCGGCGTTTGGGTAAGAGTTTCGGCGATCTCCTCCAGTGGCCGAAAGCCATGCAGCATCCAGAATTCCGTCAGCGCGACACCGATTTCCGGCTTGTGGTTATCGTCCTTGTAGTTCCTGGCGGTGGCATCGATGCTTATGCCCTCGGCGTTCTCCCGCGCAAACCCGCGCCGGGCCTGGGCCAGCGTCGGATGCGCCTGAATCGAGAGCATCTTGTGTACATCCAAAATCTTGAACAGGTAGGGCAGCCGGCCGCCGAAATGGGCATTCGCAGCGTGGCCGAGGATGGCCACCGGCGCCTCGGCGATCAACTGGTCCAGAGGCTCTTGCCGCCCGGCAAACTCTACAATGGATGGCGCCTTTGCATGCGCCCCAATCCACAATTCGGCAAACGGTTTGCGCGTGGGGTTGCTCTGGCCCAATAGCTCGGGGATATATTCGTGGCCGCCCCAATCGTAGTGCTGGACCACACCACGTAGAGTGAGTAGGCCCGCTTCAGCCTTCAACGGCTTTCTCCATCCTGCGCAGGATTCCCCCGGGTTCTTGGATTCCCAACGCGGCGATCGTGTCTGCCCGGCTCTGGGTATCGGCGACCGCGTAGATCCGCAATTCGTCCGCGTTTCCTGAAGGCCGCACATGGGCCACTTCGCCGTTGGCGAAGAGAATGCGCACTCCGTCGGTGTAGTCAACCCCGGCGATGCTGTCGAAGCCCAGGGCCGGGAGAAAGAACTGCGCCAGATCCTTACGGATTGCTTCACCCGCCGCAGGTGGAGAAAATCGATCGACAATTTTCAACGCTGTTGCCCGCGGAAATTGCTTGAGCAGGGCGGCGCGGCTGAAACCGCTTGGGCAGGCGGGCGAAGAGGTCGATCAGCGAGAGCCCATTCTGTTCCGCGGCGAAGAGCGCGCCCAGGATAGGCAGACCCGCGTCCCTGGTTGGAAGCGGCTGCAGTGTAGCGCCGTTACGGGTGATGGGCGAGCCGGTCAGGAAGCCGCCGTTGGCCTCCCATCCGCAAACACGCTGCTTACCTTTCGCCAGCGCGGCCTCCATGCCGGCGATCACAAAGGGTGAGCCGATGCGCGTCTTCGGCTCCACCACCGGCGCCAGTTTTCCCCGGTCGATCGCGTCGTTGCAGCTGATGGGAAGGACCACTGCGTCCGCCTGCAAATACTCAGCCACCACCATGCCTAACAAGTCGCCGCCGAAAAACTGCACTCGGCCCGTCACCGGATCCACTCCCAGCACCAGGGGGCGATCGCTGTCGCCATCCGTCGAGACGACCGCATGAAGCGGTCCGCTGCTTGCGGCCTCATCGGCCAGGGCCTGAATCACGGCCAACTGTGCGGCGTCGATATTTTCCGTGTCAATTGGGACGAAGGTCTCGCTGCGTCCGCCCTTCACCACCTGCGCGCCCAGGCGCTCGAGAATCTCCACCAGCAAATCGCGCCCCACCGCCGAGTGCTGGTAGACCAGCAGGCGTTTGCCGTTAAGCGACGAGCCGGAAAAAAAATTGGTGAATCGATCGATGTAGGCGCTACGAGCTTCGCCATTTTCTTCCGGCAGGGATTGGTGACCACCCTTCAGCATGCCGCGCTCATCGAATCGTGACTGCTCCCACGGCTGCTCGTAGAGCCGCTTGCGTACCTGCTTCACCTGCTCGTTGATGGGCGCTTCCTGTTGCTTGAGCAACTCACCCCGGCTGCTGTTGGTCTTGTATCCGTTGCGCTCGAATGGAATGTGGCTGCCGGTCACCATGATGCTGCCCTTACTCCGTGATAAGGCGAAGCTGGCGAGAGCGGGTGTAGGAATGCGGCCCAGGTTCACCGCCTGCATGCCGGCATCGCCGATGGCCGCGACGATGGCCTGTGCCAGTTCGCCCCGTCCCTGCTCCTGGCTGACAAGTTGGCTCGAGCTCGGACGCAGATCGAAGGCGAAATAAAATGGGTCGCCCCGTTGGATACCGCCCTCCGCGGGGCTCAGTGACTGCAGGTACTCGAGCTCCGCCAGCGCGTTCAGGTAGACCTCCAGCTGCGTCAGGTCCACTACCTTGCCGCGACGGCCGCTGGTTCCGAAGCCCAGCTCTTGCGGCTCGTAATTCAGCCGTGATCGCAGAGAATCCATTCTTGTAGCCACACCCATGCTTGATCCTTGACCGTAGATCCTAGATTCTTCTCTATTTTATCGGCACGTTTGAACGGGGAGGCATTCCCTAACCGTCGTAGGCGCGATCATCGATCGGATCCGGCAGGGAGCTTTGCCATCGTTGACCCGGCTACCCCGCCCGCTCGATCAGAAACTGGTGCGCTGCAATGCTGGCGGCTCCACGCACCATAAAGTCCGTTTCCACCGAACGAAATTCAAGTCGCGTGGTCGAAAGCAGATGCGGCATGATGTTGTTTTCGATCGCCTGCCGGGCGCTGCTGGTGAAAACCCCATTGCCGAAGCCAACCAGATCCGCAAAGAGCACCAGCTCGGGATTGTTCATCTGTATGGAGTTCGCTACCGCGATGCCGAGGGCGGAGCCGGCGTAACGAAGCAGTTCGACCGCCTTGGCCTCTCCCTTGGTCGCGAGTGCCTCAAGCTCACCGATTTCCTTGACCGGGAGATCGAGTTCCGCGGCCCGCCTCAACAGCGCAGAACTCGAGGCGAACACATCCACGCAGCCTTCTTTCCCGCATTCGCACCGCGGACCTCCGGGGGCCACGACGCAGTGGCCAATTTCACCCGCCGCTCCGGTGTGCCCGCGATACAGCCGCCCTTGCATGTAGCTGCCGCCGCCGATCTTCTTGCCCAGCATAATGACCATGAAGCTCTTGAGCTCTCGTGCCAGGCCAAAGAGCTTCTGTCCCAGGGCCACCGCGTGGGCGTCGTTATCGATATAGGTGGGCATACCGGCGATGCGCTCGACGATCTTGGCGATGGGCACATTGTGCCAGCCGAGCAGGTTTGAATGCAGGCACATCCCCTGGGCGTGGTTGACATGCCCGGAGAGCGCGACCCCGATGCCCAGTACCTTCTCCCGCGAAATGTTCGAGGCCCGCGTGAGGTAAGGGATGCCTCGGGCGATCGCCTGGGCAACAGCTTCGGGCTCCATTGTTAATCCGATCTGGTGCTCCGCCAGGACGTTTCCGTGGCAATCCGTCAACGCCATCAGGGGAGGATCTTCGGTGAGGCCCACACCCACGAAGTATCCGTATCTGGCGTTCAACGAGAGCATGATGGAGGGCCGCCCCTTCCGCTGCTTGTCGATGACGGAAGGGGATTCCTCAACAAACTGATGTTGAATCAGAACCCGGCTCATCTCCGTCAACGCCGATCGGCTTAGCCCAGTGGATGTCGCCAGTTCGGAACGGGACATCGACCCGTTCTCCAGCAGCGCCTCGATAATATTCACGTACGATGAGGTGGCCACCGCAACCGGGCGAACCCCATCGCCTTCCGCTGAGCGCGAGGGACCCTGGGTCCTGGTGTCGCGCTTCCCGTTCTGTCGTGCTGTAACCATGCAAGAAAACACTAGCATGACTTGCCCGGTAAGACAGGTGTGCCCCTGGTTACCGCTGCCCGGTCTGGAGTGCTTACCCCTCCCTGCTAGAATCCACGCTACCCTGCTCCCCCGGAGTCTCCGAATGCACGGATCTGGCGCTGCCTGTCTGCTGTTCCTACTGCCGTTGTTTGCCCAGGCACAAGTGCCTGTGCCACCCGTAGCGCCGCCTGAGCAAGCCCAGCAGGCTGAGGCAAAAACCGGTGTTCCGGAGCACCATGCGCTCGAAGCCTCTGATCTGGAGTCATTTTTCGATGGAATCGTCCCCTTGCAACTGGAACGTTCCGATGTAGCCGGGGCTTCAGTACTGGTGATGCAGAATGGCCAGGTGTTGCTGCAGAAGGGTTACGGATATGCAGATCTGAAAACCAGGAAACCGGTCGATCCTGCGGCCACCATCTTCCGGTTGGCGTCGATTTCCAAGCTATTTACCTGGACTTCGGTGATGCAACTGGTGGAGCAGGGAAAGCTCGACCTGGATGCTGATGTGAATCGCTATCTCGATTTTCAGATTCGCCCGGCGTTTTCCAGGCCCATCACCTTGCGCAACCTGATGACGCACACCGGCGGATTTGAAGAAGAAAACCGCGACGTCATTGTTACGAATCCGAAGCAGGCCGTAAACCTGCGCGACTTTCTCATGCGCAACCAGCCGGAAAGGCTATTTGCGCCTGGTATGGTTCCGGCCTACTCCAATTATGGGGTGGGCATCGCCGGTTACATCGTGCAACGCGTGAGCGGGCAGCCGTTCGAGCAGTATGTCGAGCAAAATGTTTTTTTGCCGCTCAAGATGGTGCACTCCACTTTCTACCAGCCTCCTCCGACTCCACTGCGCAGGTTACCGTCGGAAGGTTACCCTACGGATACGGAGAAGCCTCCCATTGGCTTTGAGATCTTTAACCCGGTGCCTGCGGGCGGAATTTCATCGACCGCCGCAGACATGGGCCGCTTCGCTCAAGCCCTGCTCAATGGAGGGGAGCTTGACGGGAATCGCATCCTCAAGCCAGAAACCCTGCAGGCCATGTGGACCCCGCAGTTTCGCTCCAGCGATCAGATGCCACCGATATTTATGGGCTTTTATGAGACCTGGCGGAATGATCTGCACTGGATCGGCCATGAGGGCGATCTGGTCGCCTTCCACAGCCTCTTCATGCTCGAACCTTCAAGAAAATTGATGCTGTTCATTTCGTATAACTCGGCCGGCGGTGGAGAAAAGCCACGGCCGGAGATTATCGATATGTTCACCGATCGTTATTTCCCCGGCCATGGCATGCAATCCTTTGTTAGCCTGCCGCGGAAGGAATTGACTGCTATCGAGGGGGTCTACCAATCAACCAGGAGAGCAGACAGTACCAGGCTGAAGCTGCTCGCGCTGCTCTCGCAAAGGGTGGCAGCTGTCGACAAGCAGGGCGCTCTTCACTTAGGCGACATCAAGGATCTCCGTGATCATCCCATCAAGTGGAAGCCGATTGGCAAAGATCTTTGGCAGGAGATCGACGGCCAGCGGAGAGTCTTCGCCATTCGTGACCCGGCGCAAAAGATCGTACGTCTTGCCTATGATTTCCCCGGAGTTCAATTGCAGCGGGTTCCCTGGTTTGAACACAAGGCTCCGGTACTGACCGCGGTCGCGGCCAGCTTGCTGGTTCTGCTGGCAGTGGTGGTTGCGCCCATTGTTCGCCAGGGCCGGCGAGTGTTCATGGGCCACAGACCTCTGCCTGCACCACAGCCGGGGACTCGCTGGTTGCCGTGGACCACCCAGGTGGCATCGCTGGTCTGGATCATTCTTTTTTCTGCGTTGGGCATCGTTCTGGTCACGCTTGGAGACAGCGACGCAATGCCTCCCACTTCTGCCTGGGATAGATATCTGATGTTGATGAATTTCGTAACTGCCCTGGCGCTTGGGTTAAGCCTGTTCGCGATCTTCTCCGCCATTCGCGTCTGGAGCCGCGCCGGTTTGCGCCGGATTACAAGGGTGAAGTATGGGCTAGTTGCGGTCGCATGTTTGATCCTTTCCGCGTTTTCGATCCATTGGCACCTTCTTGGTCCAGTAAGAATCTGATTCGCCCAAAGCCAACCTTAGATGCTTTGAGCAGGATTTCGGCTGCTCGAGGGTTCCTCAAACACCCTCGCCCCCCGCGCCCGCAACGGGAGCAACAAAAACTCTTCCTTTTCAGGTAACCAGATTCCATAAAGGCTGCGTCCATCAATATTGACGGCTCTGGTGCAAAGTCAGGGGCTGTTTCATCGTGCAAGACATCGCTCGGAAACACGAAAGCATAACGCCAACCTGACAGGGCAACGGTGCAATGATTGGTGGTAAAAACGCTTTAGCTGTTCCTTCTTTTCACAATCCCTCCATTCAATCCAAGATCCTCAATCGCGGCCACATTTTCTCGCGCCCCATTTTCTCGCGCCCCAGGATAGTAATTTGCCTGTACTTCATGATCTGCGTCGCCGTGTTTGGTATCCGCACCGCGCATTGGAAGCAGGTCAACGACCTGCGCAGTTGCACTACCTCTGTTTTCTGATGGATCACGGTATGGCGCCCTATCGCGACCTTTTCGAGATCAACATGCCGGGCATCTATCTCGTGAACTGGAGTGTGATGCATTCGCTTGGCGCGGGTTCAGCGGCATGGCGCTTGTTTGACTTTAGTCTTATGGCGATCGCTGCCTGGGCAATGATCGCCATCGCGTGGCCTTACGATTGGCTAGCCGGGGTCTTTGGTGCGACTCTCTTTATCCTCTTCCATGGCAGGGATGGGGCAGGGCAGGAGGGCCAGCGGGACTTCATTATCGCCGTGCTACTTTTGTGCGCGTACGCCTTTCTCTTCGAGTGTTTTCGCAGCCGCCGCAAGTGGCCCATGTTTGCTTTCGGGCTGTGCGCCGGGATGGCAGGCACGATCAAGCCGACACCTCTGCCTTTCGCCTTAGTCCTTCTGGTATTAGTGGCGATTCAGTGGAAACAGGCGGGCGAGCCGGTAGGGAAGCCTGTGCTTTATGCGCTGCTCGGCTTTGTGGCTCCGCTTGCGATCGTTTGCGCCTTTCTGTTTTCCAAACACGCCCTGGGCTCCTTCTGGTATCTCCTGCGTGTAGAACTGCCGTTTTACGAGACCCTGGGACGTGTGCCGGTGTCGACGCTGCTGACGCTGATGGCCACATCGTCGATAAAGACCCTGGCTTTGATCGCAATGACGATTGCAGTGATGAAGCGGGATTGGTGGAATTGGGAAGGCAAATTGCTGGTCCTGGGAATTCTATTTGGCTTCGCATCCTATTTCGGTCAAGGGAAGGCCTTTCCCTATCATCGCTACCCCATGATGGCATTCCTGCTTCTGTGGGCCGGGCTGCAAATCATCCCTGCACTGCGGGCCCAGCGCATGGTTCGTATGTTCGCCATTGCGGGAGTCAGCTTCGCCATGATCGTTGCGGCTCTCTACGTGAGGGAGGCCGTCCACAAAGTGTGGGACCCTGAATTTTCGGATTCTCTTACCGCTGATCTAAACCACCTGGGAGGCCGCCGGCTCTCAGGTCATGTGCAGTGCATCGATATGCCGGCGGATTGCGACTCCGCCCTGTACCGCATGCGGCTGGTGCAGTCCACGGGCCTCTTCTACGACTACCTGATCTTTGGATCGGCCCAGCAGCAAGTCATCCGCGACTTGCGCCGGAGGTTCTGGTGGCAGTTTCAAAGCAACACGCCTCAGGTGGTTGTGGTTGGCACCGGATTATTTCCCTATGGCCGAGGTTATGCCAAGCTCGCCTCGTGGCCTCTCTTCGAGCAAGTGCTCGCCGACGAGTACTTGCTGTATGACGATCGTAGTTTTCCTCCTGCTGAGTCAGGGGCAAAGGCCTATCGAATTTACGTCAAGAAAAACGCGCTCCTCGCAGCCAACCGGCGTTGAAGCACAGGCTTCAGATCAGGTTCCTCCCCCATCCCTCTAGCTCCCTTTGGGCATGAATCGCATGGTGTAGGCAATGGCCGGGTCGAACGGTTTCTCTATCACCTTCAGATCCAGCAACTGCTGGTACATGCTTGTCCACCGTGCCGCATCGAACCGGCCCAGGTCAGCCCCGTTGCCCGCGTCGCCCGCGATGAAATGTTGATCGCGGAGAGCCTCGTAGCTGAATCTCATCTGCGCCACGCTCATCGCAGGATTGAGCTTGGCGATTGCCGCATTGATGTCATCCGGATGAACCAGATAATCGCGCCACCCGCGCAGCGATGCACGCACAAACTTATCCACGATCTCCGGATGCTGTTGCAGAAACGAGCGCGAGGTTGCGACCACACGGTAAGGGTTGTATCCCGCTTCGCTGATCAGCAAGGTGCGTACCGGTACCCCAGCCTGGCGCGCGAAAAAAGGCTCTGAGGTGACAAAAATCTGTTGAATATACCCAGGGTCCCTCAGAAAGTTGGCGACGCTGTAAGTCGCCGGTATCTCTCGCACCTCCCGAAGCTGGTATCTCTTCACCAGGTACTCGAACCAGGTCGACGCGCCGAGCCTGATCGCAACCGCGTGTCCATCCAGATCCTGGAAGCGGCGGACAGGTGAATCCTGATGCACCATGATCGCCTGCGGATCCCGTTGCATGGTCGCCGCCACGGCTACCAGCGGCACGCCGTTGCCAACGGACTCCAAAATATTATCCGAGGATCCCATGGCGAACTGCACTGAGCCTACGGAAACCTCCTGACCGGAGTTGACGTAAGGGCCCCCGGGAAGAATCCTTACATCCAGACCTTCGTCTTTGTAGTACCCACGAATCTGCGCGTCGTAGAAGCCGCCGTGCTCCGGTTGAGGGTACCAGTCGGTTTGCAGGGTTACCGGGGTGAGCCCGTCGGAGGCTGGTTGCTGCCGGCAGCCCCCAAGCATCAGGCAGACGCCGAGCAAGCACATGGTGATTGTTCTCGAAGCCACCGTCATGATTGCAGCGTAGCATCTCCCGTCTTTAGGCTGGCCGCAAATGCGAGTAGCTTTGCATCCGCGCCTCGCGCCGCAACCAGCTGTACCCCGCCCCCGGGTGCCGGCAGCGCAACTGCGGGCATACCCGCAAGGCTGATCGGGGTGGTGTAGCGCAAGATGTTTTGCCGCACGGCCGAGTGATCCATGCCGGCTGTCAACGCGCTCATGGGAGCGCAGGGCAGCATGAGAAAGTCATACTGTTCGAGCAATTGATCCATCTGGTCACGAAATGCGCTGTGGCGCTTGCGTAGATCCGCGACCGTGGCGTCGGAGAGGGATGCGCCCCACGCCAGCCGTTCTGCAATCGGCTTTTCAAAGTGCTCAAAATTTCCCCGATGCACCGCGGATGCCTCATGGCCCTGGATGCCGAGGAAGATCTCCCGCGTATCCGTCCAGAAATCGGGAGCCATCCTCTCGATCTGCGCGCCACTTCTGCGTAGCTGATCCTGCCAGCCGTCGTACATGGCGAGCACCGCCGGTTCGCAGTCGTCGAGAAAAGGCGCTCCGACGGCGGCAAGGATGACGTTCTTTGGCGGCGCCACTGGTTCTAGCCCAAACAACGCAGCAGCAAGCGCAGGCCCGTCACGCAGATCGCGGAACAGCCATCCCAGAGTGTCGAACGACGCCGCCAGATGCCACCCGCCCTCCCACGCTTCCTCTCCGCCGAGTCCGATGGTGGAGCGATAACCGGCCAGTCCGCAGAGCGCCGCCGGCACGCGGATGGAGCCTCCCGTATCGGTGCCGATCGAGGCCGCCGCCGAGCCCTCCTGCACGCTGGCCGCACTGCCGCTGGAAGAACCTCCAGTGAACCGGAGTGGATCGCGGGGTTGGACGCAGTTGCCGTACTCGCTGTTCTCGCCGGTGATGCCATAGGCAAGTTGATGCAAATGGGTTTTGCCCATGATCACGGCCCCGGCCTGGCGCAGCCGCGCAGCTACTGTGGAGTCAGTGCGCGCAATGCCGAGTTTCGCCGCATAGAAACGGGAGCCGCACGTGGTGGGATAACCCGCGACATCAAAGCAGTCCTTGATGCCGACGGGCACGCCGAAAAGGGCTGGCCTCTTTTCAGATTGGGGAAAGCGAGCGGTCAGGGCCTCGGCTTCCGCGAACGTGCGTTCCTGGTCCATGGCCAGGTACACATTCCGCCCCGCATTGCTGTTGGCGTGGGCAAAGGCTTCCCGCGCCACTGCGGCCGGCCCTCGCGTCGAGAACGAGTTTTGTAATTCCGTCAAAGCAGACATATCGGACTGTGTATACCACGCACGCGACCCGCGGTCGCTACAAAATGGTTTAAACTGCCGCATGAACGTTGAAATTTCTCCGGCCGATGACGTCTCTGCGGTAGACCAGGCCCACCTCAAAGCGCTGGTCAAATTCACCGCACTCAGTTTCAAGACTCCCCGGCCAGTGCCCTTCGGCTGCCTGATCGTCGACAGCCAAAGCGGAGAGACGCTCATGCGGGCGCGCAACGCGGTGGCTCTTGAAAACGACCCTTCCGCCCATGCCGAGCTGCGCACCGTGCGCCTGGCCTCAAAAAAGCGCAAGAGCTGTTCGCTCCAGGGATATACACTTTATTCCACCTGCGAACCTTGTCCCATGTGCATGGCCAACGCCCTCTGGGCGGGGCTCGACCGGGTCGTCTACGGGGCAACGATCGAGGATGCGAACCGGTATTGCCGCCAGATCCACATTCCGGCCGCCGAGCTTGCCCGGCGTAGCGATATGCAATGCATCGTAACCGGGCCTGTTTTGCGTGAGCTCTGCAACACCCTGTTTACCCACCCCCGGATGCTGGGGGCCTTCGCCACCTGGGGCACTCGCAAGGAATAAGAGCAAGGGAGCAGCCACACTGCATGACAACAACGCTTGAAGTGTCTCTGGCCTCGATCGTGGCGGATCCTGGGCGAGTCTCGACCGCTCCCCAGGTAGTGAACCGCCTGTCGCGCGACTTCTACTGGTACTCGCCCGTCCTGCGCCAGCAGCTCGATGGCAAGGTCGCCGATGTGGTCGTCCACCCGCTGACGGTTCAGGAAATTCAGGATGTCCTGCGCTACTGTTACCTCAACGAAATCCCGGTGACGGCGCGTGGCGCTGGGACAGGGAACTACGGCCAGGCTGTGCCCCTTCACGGAGGAGTGCTTCTCGACCTGTCGCGCATGGATCAGATTGAATCGATCACCACCGACGGAGTGGCAGTCTGCCAGCCGGGTGTGCGCCTGGGCGTGTTGGAAGCCGAAGCACGCAAGACGGGGTGGGAACTGCGCTGCTATCCCTCCACGGTCGTCAAGGCCTCGGTGGGAGGCTTCCTGGGTGGAGGTTCCGGAGGTATCGGGTCAGTGGCGCATGGCGGCCTGCGCGACTTCGCCACCGTGCGCGCCCTCGACGTAGTCACCATGGAAGACCCACCCCGGGTAGTCCATCATGAAGGCGAGGCCGTTCACGAAATCCTCCATGCCTGGGGCACCAACGGCATTATCACGCGCACCTGGCTGGCGCTGACGCCTAGTGTGGAGTGGGCTCAATGCGCCATTGCCTTCCCTACCTTCGACCAGGCTTTCGACTTCAGCGAGCGCGTCGCCACCTCAGACGAGTGGACCAAGCGCCTGGTCACCACGTTTGAGTGGCCCATCTCTTCCTTCTTCAGCCCCGTGCATACCTTGGCGCCCGAGGGCAAGGCGCTGATCTTCTTCATGATCGCGGAGCATCAGCGCACCACCCTGGAGACGGCTGCCCGCGAAGCCGGAGGCGCAGTGACCTACTCCGCGCCCTACAGCGGCTTGCGCACCGCGCCCCTGCTCTCCGACTACACCTGGAACCACACCACCCTATGGGCCATGAAGTACGACCCCGAATACACCTACCTGCAATGCGCGTTCGACGCAATTAAGGCTCGCAACCAGTTTGCCCTGCTTAAGCAGCGTTTCGGCGACGAATTTCTATTGCACCTTGAGTTCATCAAGAACGCCCAGGGAGTGGTTTTTCCCGGAGCCATTCCTGTAGTTCGATTTAGCACGGAGAAGCGATTGAACGAAATGATTGACTACTGTCGCGAGATTGGCGTGGGCGTTGCCAATCCTCATGTAAACAATGTGGAAGGCGGAGGCCGCTATCGGAGCGACAATGTGCAACTGCTGGCCAAGCATCGTTACGACACCAAGGGCCTTTTGAATCCGGGCAAGATGGTCACCTTCGAGCGGCACCCAGCGGGAGCGCCCATCGCATGAAGACCTGGATCCCTGACACCCGCAACTTCGCCTATCTCACCTGGAAGCAGGTGGACGCTCTTTCCCGGGAGAAGACAGTCCTGGTATTGCCCACGGCGGCCATCGAACAGCACGGCCCGCATCTTCCGCTTGCGACCGACACACTGATTAACAGCATTCTTCTCGGCGCCGCGCTGGCGCGCTTACCGCAGGAGACGCCCGTCTACGCCCTGCCCGCGATCTGTTACGGCAAGAGCAACGAGCACATTGGCTTCCCCGGAACGCTTTCTGTCTCTGCATCGACCTTCATGGCCGTGCTGCGCGATGTGGGCGCGAGTATTGCCGCCTCTGGCTTTAAAAAGCTGGTCCTCTACAACACGCATGGCGGAAACTCTTCGCTGGTCGATGTGATGGCGCGCGATCTGCGGGCGGAGTTAGGGCTGCATGTCTTCTCCCTGTTCGGCTCCGGTGGCGCATCCTTTCCTGGGTTAGGCGAACAGGAGCGCACCTACGGCTTCCACGCCGGCGAAGTCGAAACCTCATTCCTGCTAAGCGCAATACCGGAGCTGGTGCACACCGACCAGTACACGGTGAACTACATCGCGGATATAGCCAAGCCCGATCTCTTGCGTCCAGAAAATGCCCCGGCGACCTTCGCCTGGCTGACAAGGGACATTGCGCCCAGTGGCGTGATGGGAGATCCCAACCCCGCCACAGCGGAGAAGGGCACGCTCTGGATTGAAGAAGCAGCCAAAAAAGTGGCCGCGGCCCTTACCGCCATGGCCGCCTACGAAAATTGGCATAAACCATGATTGGCAAAGAGACGGCGGGGAAGAGCCAGAACGAAAGGCACCGCTTCACACGCTGCGGAAAAAGTCCGATAGGGCGGGAAAGCATAACGGGGGCGAAAGTGAGAACCGGGATAATAAATTTAGTCCCGCAGGGACGGCTGAACCTAGCCCAGGACGCCAGTCCTGGGTTGGATTTGAAAGGACGACTCAGTCCCGCAGGGGACGGCTGAAAATGGGCTGCGACGCAATCCTCCTCAGCCGTCCCTCCGGGACTCAATCATGTTTCATGATGTACCCAGGACTAGCGTCCTGGGCTAAGTTCAGCCGTCCCTTCGGGACTAATTTCAAAATGCAGTTCTCACGCAGGCACTTTAGCCAAAGAGGGAATGGGGTTTGACCGGTTAACGATAGATGAGTCAATCATGACCACGACGACCGATTGCGGCTCAGGCGTACGGCTCGAACGTGCCGTGCCTTGCACCATGTCAGACGGAGTAGTGCTGGTCTCCGATCACTACTACCCGCCTGGCTCCGGGCCGCACCCGACCCTGCTGATGCGACAACCCTACGGCAGGGACATCGCCTCCACGGTGGTATACGCGCATCCCATCTGGTTTGCCGCCCACGGCTACAACGTTGTAATCCAGGATGTCCGCGGCCGCGGCGATTCGGAAGGTGACTTTTATCCCTTCCGCAACGAAGGCCGGGATGGAGCAGACACTATCCGCTGGCTCCGCGCACGCAGCGAATCGAACGGTAGTTTGGGAATGTATGGCTTCTCCTACCAGGGCCTGACCCAATTGCTCGCCGCGGCCGAGCAACCGGACGGTCTGGTCTGCATCGCGCCCGCGCAAACCGCGTGCGATCTCTATCAGGGCTGGTTCTATCGCCAGGGTGCTCTGCGGCTGGCGTCAAGCCTGGGCTGGGGCCTGCAGATGTTGAAAGCCGACGCTCGCCGGCGCAAACTGCGAGCTGCGAGTGATGGTCTGGAGAAAGCCTGGGCCGATCTCCGCAGCCAACCCCTCGTCACACCTTACGGGTTGCACCCGCAGCTTCACCATGAGGGCCTGCCCGCCTACGTGCGCGACTGGTTCGCCCACGATGAGCCTGGCCCTTACTGGTCCGCTCTGGATGTAACCGAATCACTGCCGCGGATTATGCTGCCCGCGCTGCACATCTCCGGCTGGTTCGACACTTACCTGTCGGGCAGCGTGGCCGGCTTCCTGGCCCTGGCCGCACAGACGGAGCATCAATACCTGGTCGCGGGTCCCTGGGTGCATATTCCGTGGGGAGAACTGGTTGGGGAGCAGAACCTCGGCCCCGAAGCCTTGCTCGATACCGATGCGCTGCTGTTGCGTTGGTTCAACCACTGGCTCAAGAATACCGGCGAGTTCGCCCACCAGCCGCGCATCCGTCACTTTGCCCTCGGCGCCAATCGCTGGTGCAACGCGGATACCTTTCCGGCGCCTGCATTTCCTCTCTACCTCCACAGCGGAGGCCGCGCAGACTCGCGCAAAGGAGACGGCATGCTCTCGACCACGGCCCCCACCTCTGACGAGCCGCGCGATATCTTCGTCTATGATCCGGAGACACCGGTGCTCGCTCCGGGCGGCGCGGCTGCCTTGACCGGTCCGATCAACCAGGCCCAGATGGAATTAGGCAACAACCTCCTGGTCTACACCACGCCGCCACTGACCGCATCGCTGCACGTATTCGGATCCCCGCGGCTCACGCTCTACGCGATTACCTCCGCCGGCTATGCCGACTTTACCGGCAAGCTGGTGAGGTTAGGCCCCAACGGTCAGGCAGATTTTGTATGCATCGGTATCGCCCGCTCTTCCTATCTCTTCCGCGACTCCGGCTATGCCGCGGACGCAGTCCACTGCTGGCAAATCGATCTCGAGCCCACTTCCTGCGTCTTCGCCGCCGGCGATGCCATTCGCCTGGAAGTGGCCAGCAGCGCCTTCCCTTTGTATGACCGCAATCCCTCCACCCCGGTGCGGCCGTGGCTGGCGGATTCCTGGAACTGGCAGCGCTCCACCCAGATGGTGCTGCACGACGCCGCTCATCCTTCCCGGCTCGAACTGCCACTGGCGGCCACGGCATGACTTCGGAATTACAAGTCCCGCAGGTCACCCTCTCTTCCGTAGGCAAGACTTACGGGGGTAGCCCGCCGGTGCTGCAGCAAATCGACCTCACCATTGCCAAGGGAGAATTTGTCAGCCTGATCGGTCCCTCCGGTTGCGGCAAATCCACCTTGCTCAAGCTGATCTCCGGCCTTACCAATGCCACGTCCGGCAGCATCCTGGTTGACGGGATGACCCCAGTCAATGCCCGGGAAACCATTTCCTACATTTTTCAGGACGCCACCCTGTTGCCCTGGCGCACCGTCACCAGCAATGTAGGCCTGGGGTTGGAGCTGGAGCACGTCAGCCGCGAAACCCGGAAAGAGAAGGTGCAGTCGCTGCTCGAGCTGGTTGGTCTTACCCACGTGGCGCGCGCCTACCCGCGGCAGCTCTCCGGCGGCATGAAGATGCGCGTGTCTGTCGCCCGCGCCCTCGCCACTAAACCGCGGCTGTTACTGATGGACGAACCCTTTGGTGCGCTCGATGAGATGACCCGTGATCGTCTCAACGAACAGCTGCTACGCCTGAAGGCAGAACAGAATTGGACGGCGGTATTCGTCACCCACTCGGTTGCCGAAGCCGTCTTTCTCTCCACTCGCGTGATTGTCCTGGCGCCGTCACCCGGCCGCATCGCTCAAGAGATAGCTATTAACCTCCCCTTCCCCAGGACCAGCGGCACGCGTGAGAGTGCGCAGTTCGAATCCCTGGTGACCCTGGTTTCCCGAGCCCTGCGCGGGGTGCAGGCCGCATGAGGAAGTACGCCGTTACCCTGCTCAATGCGCTGGCTGTCTTTGCCGGGCTCCTGCTCCTCTGGCAGGGCCTCGACACGCTACTGCATTTGCCGCCGTACATGCTGCCTCCACCGCTGGCCGTAGGCAAGGCAGTGGTCGCCCGTTTTTCCGGGCTCATGGCATCGCTGGCCATCACAGCCGAGGAGGCGGCAGGCGGCCTGGCAGCCAGTATAGTGGTGGGGATGCTGATTGCGTTAGTCTTCGCCCAATCCCGCTGGATACGCCGCATGCTCTATCCCTACACCATTCTTTTGCAGACGGTGCCGATCGTGGCCGTAGCTCCGCTCATTCTCATGTGGGTAGGTCCCGGCACTTTGTCGGTCACGCTGGTGGCCTTCATCATTTGCCTGGCGCCGATTATCGCCAACACCACCCAGGGACTCATCAGTGTGGAGCCGAATCTCATCCATCTCTTCCTCATGCACAATGCTTCGCGGTTACAGATCCTCACCCGGCTTCGTCTTCCCCACGCCGTGCCCTCGCTTTTTGTCGGCATTCGTATTGCGGCCGGCATCTCGGTGATAGGCGCCATTACCGGGGAACTCTTCGCCGGTTCGAGCCGCGTGGGCGAAGGCGGTCTAGGCTATTCCATCCTGTACGCGAGTGCTCAATTGCAAACGGACTACCTCTTCGCCCTGGTTCTGGCCGCGACGGTCCTGGGCTTCGCCTTTTTTTTCGTAGTTATGTTTTTGGAATGGTATTTCCTGCACAATTGGCATGAGTCCGCGCGCACAATGACGGAAGAATAGGAGCGAACGATGCTTTTGCAATGGCACAGACGCTGAAGCCGGCGGGAGCTAAGTCCTTTGTTTCATCAAGGTGCTCAATTTTTGTTTTTTGCCCCCCCTGACGGGGACTGCTGGTGGTGGGGAAATTGTGCGTGGTAAGAGTGGTATGCGTGGTAAGTCGGGTTCGATTGTGCCCTGGAGTTTCTACATTTCAGAGAGGGTAGATCCAAATCTGCGGAATGCGTGAGTTTTTCGGGAGTCACCGCGCTGATGCTTTGTATCAGGGCACGCCTTTAGTCGGGCCGTAAAGGATTGAAAGAGAATTGGGCTTTAGCCCCTGCTATGACGCATCCTGCTCGCAATGCCTCTCCGGAAACGATTCTCCTATCGTTTGAAAAGGGAGTTCGGATATCAAGGCGAGGTGTGGCAACGCGGATTTTCTGAGGTGCGCATAATTGATAGGCAAAGCTTTTTGCAGCGTCGGGAATATATCGTTCAGAACCCTGTCAAGCCAGGACCGGTCGATACAGCCAAGGAGTATCCATATTGCTACACTTATCTAACAAAGCAAAAGCGCAGGGGCTAAATCCCTCATTTTTGTGGACCTTAACGGCCCGACTAAAGTCGTGCCCTGATACAAAGCATCAGAGCGGTGATTCCCGAAAACTTCGCGCATTCCGCAGATTTCGATCTATCCATCCTCTTTGAAATGTAGAAACTCCACGGCAGGGCTGAAGGCAGGCCCTTCGTTCAGAGTTGATTCGTAGCGAACAGAGAGCGTAGCGGATGGATTTGCGGTTTCTTTCCAGTTCTCACACAGACTCTTTAGACTGTACCAACTGCTGTTAAACGAACTCGGCTTTAGCTGCTGAAGGGCTAGTTCTAGGAGACAGGATGCTTCGTTTGCAATCGGAAACCGGCTGGTGGCTGGTGACTCACGTGGACCACGCACATCTCGCGGGAGCCTTTGCAGCCCAATGGGGGAACACCATGTTCCTCAAGCCAGAGCCCCGCAAGCGCGTCCTGCGCGGCGTCGACACCCACGACGATGGCTGGGCGACCCGGGATCAACAACCGCAGATCACGCGGCAAGGCAAGCCCAGTGCCTTTTCCGTCGAGCTGGTAGGCAAGTATTCCGCCTTCGAAGAAATTGATCTTGCCGACTATCTTGCGGTACGCGAGCGCGCCGTCCGCATGGTGGCCGAGAAAGATCCCTATGCCGCCCTGCTGGTGTCGATGCACACCTACAATCTGCTGACGGCGCGCGCGGATCGGACCACCATCCAACCGGAACAACTCCCGCTGCTCGATGCATTCCTTGCTCGGCAGTCAGAATTCCAGCAGGATTTGCGGGCTCGGCTGGCGGCGGATAAGCAGCTTGCAGCAGAAGAAATTGCGCCGGCCCGGATCGAGAATCACTTTCGCCTGCTGCAGGCCTGCGACAACCTCTCGCTGCTGAGTTGCGTCGACTACCCGCAACCGGGCGATCTGCTGCATGCGCTGCCTCTCTGCGACGGCGGCGAAAGCCGGGTTACGGTCGAGCGGCTGGGCGAGCGTCATTTCCGCCTTGCTCCCTATCCCTTGGCTGCGTCGTCGCTGGTATTCAACCTGCCTGCGCGCCACGTGGAAGGCAGGAACTTCAGCAATGTTGAGGAACTGCAAGAAAGATTTCACGCCGCCGCCCCGGTGCAACTGCCGGTCACGATCACGCGCTAAAGAAGGTCCGGAATTTTATTCCGTTACCAAATCTTCATAACGGCCGCGGGACCATCCATAATCAGATAGCGAGACCGGGAGAGGCGTGCTGAGATGAGCAACTGTCTCGAGTATATGCGGCTTCATCAACGCTACGCTGACGCACTGAGGAGTTGGATTCACGAAATGCGCTCTATCCTGCTTGCTTGTGGGCTCATTATGGTAGCGACGGTAGCCGTCGCCCAGCTCGCGGCTCCCGCCATCGTAGTAGACAGTGATCACGATGGGCTGAGCGACAACCTGGAACACTCTCTTCTGCTTCAGTTCCTTCCTGGCTTCATGATCAGCAGCGAGGACTGTTCCTCAAAGCCGGCGCTATTCCGTCCTCAAGCCGCTATGCCTACCGTGGTTGCTGAGGACGGAACGATTTATGGACAGGTGTTTCCGCAGAAGAATCATCACGGCGAGATTGAACTGCATTATTACCACCTGTGGCGTAGAGACTGCGGAGAGATGGGGCACCCACTCGATACGGAGCATGTGTCGGTTCTCATCGGCAATACCGTGAACGATTCTTCAGCTGGATGGAAGGCCATTTACTGGTATGCGGCCGCGCATGAAGACACGGTCTGCGATGCGAGCCAAATCGCACGCGCGAGCACCATCGACGCAGAAACCCATGGAACTCGTATCTGGATATCGGCAGCGAAGCATGCGTCCTTTATGAATCCTGAGCTCTGCACACGTGGGTGCGGCGGCGACCAATGTAACAGAATGACGCCTTTAAAGGTCGAAGAGGTCATCAATCTTGGGGAGTCGACCACGCCAATGAATGGCGCAATCTGGTTGACTTCATCGCGATGGCCGCTCCGGGACAAAATGCGCAGGACAGACTTTACGGATGCCCGTACCGATCGCCTGGACCGATTACCCGCCACAGATATTGCCTTGGCGAATCCAGCGAAACGCCCTGCACAATCAGCGATTTTCGGAGCGAACGCGGGAATCGGCGGCGCAATGACGGGAACTCGTACGACAAATACGGCACTCGTCGTTGCTGAAAACGGCACAACCACGGCCCTGGACCAGGCTACTGGCAACACCGCTCATTCTGTCTCAGGCGCTATTCACAGTGTCGGCAAAGCTCTAGGGAAGAGCGTCCAAAAAACCGCGCAGCTGCTCGGTGTCGGGTCAAAGCAAAATACAAATCGTCAACCTTGAGTCTGGTGAACCGTCTCTTATCGAGCAATGGGGGCGACTGGCCCCGGAATCTTAAGGATGGTGGTTGTCCCGGGCAGGTAAGCGCCTCCAAGTTCTCCCCCACTGGCGGCAAAGGCCCGCGCATTGGTCGATACGAAGAAGAAACCCGTGCTTGCATGGGCTGGAACTCCCTTGCTGAATGTGAAACCGTAGTTGTTCCAGGGCGGCCCACAGACGAAGTCATCGGGTGCAATTGTGGCCACTCCCTCCGACCGAAAGTCGGCCAGCGTTACCTTGATGCCGGCAGGCGGCGGAAACCAGAAGAAGACCATATGCGTTGGACCGCCGAGTGGGGAGGGTCCGGTGAAGATGCGGTAGTAGAAGTCCAACAGGCCGGTCTGGGCGGACCGAACCACGCGAAGCTGTATCTTAGCGGTGACTTCGCCGCCGCCTGCTCCGAGCAGAAGCACGTCCTGCAGGGCGTCATGGAGCACCAGTCCCGACTGTGGCTTACGTCCGCGACCGCCTGCCCGCCAAGCCAGCGCCTCTTCGGGCGAAGGAGCCGGCCTACCCGGGAACTTATTCTCATACTCGTCAATCGCAGCTTGAATCGCGAACACATCCGTGAAAGTGAGAGACATCGCCACCTCTTCTTCGGTCAGCCTTGTTATTCTGCGTCGCCCTCGTGGAGTGCTGAATACGCAGACCGCCGAGTCAAAAAGGGACCTGGGCGCAGACGTGTCCAGGCGCATCTAGGTCTATCCGGGGTTGGTGGGCAGACAAGGCGGGCAAGCTTCAATACATGGCATTTCGCCAAAAGCAGGAGGGGACCGATTGCAGTGGATGGTCCTGCAAGACCAAAACCGAACAGCGAATTTTCGCGTTCCCGATCATCGAAGCACTTCCCCGGGAAGCCGACGGGAGAATCTGCAAAATCTTCGCTTGAGACCGAGCATACTGATTCTGCCGAAACTTGCTACTACCTTTGAGTACTCTATGGGGTAGATAACCTTAGTACCTAGCAATAGACCTCGCCCATGGTTTCGGGGTTGACCACGGCATGGTAAAGAAAAGCGCAGGGACGACAGAGGGTGTGTGAGAACCGGAAGAGAGAAGAGAAACAGCAGGTCCCTCCACGGCACGCCCTACGGCAGGCCCCACGGTGCGCCGGGGCACGGCGGGGCGCCGAACACTCCGGTCCTAATGAACAAAATCCGCTCCGGCATTGGAACAGGGGCTAAAGCCCAACAATTTGCAGGCTGTTTTGGCCCGACTAAAGTCGTGCCCTGATACAAAGCATGAGCGCTGCGGTTTTGAAAAAGCGGCGAGCTCCCGTTCATTCCTCTCTCAACTTGCCGCGGCAAGTCACCCGGTCGGGATGACACATTTTTTGCAAGGAAAATGCCCAAAAACGGCCCGCAGGGACTTTTCGCTCCCCGATCTAACCTTTTACCCGTTGCCCTAAGTTTCGCCGGGCGTCAGGTCGCGGCAACACTATGGAACTCCTGGCAAAACAAAGAGCCGGATGACGAACTACGTCATCCGGCTCTTACTTAACCGCGAACCCGTTAGAAAGTTAACTGCAGCGACATCTGGATTTGCCGTGGGCTGCCGATGGCATGGGTTACGAAGCCCAGGCCGCTGGGGCAGTTATAAAAGCTTTCGTTGGTCTGGTTCCCTTTGGAATCGCACCCGGTAGGTAAAACAGTGGAGCCAACTGCAGGGAACGTATCGTAATACTGATTCTGAGAAACCTCATTACCGGGTATATCGAAACTAGTGGTGTTGGTCAGGTTGTATACGTCGAAGGTGTACTTAAGGTTGTAGCGTTCGGTGAGGTTGGTCATCTTTACCAGTGATATATCGGCCCTCTTTTGAGAGGCCTGGCGGAAAATATTGCGCTGACCGGTGGTGAAGTCTGTCTCGAAGGTGTCTCCCGCGGGAACCGCGGAAAACTTGGGGCTGGCCGAGGTGACGAGAGGAACATTGAAGCATTGAGGGTTCAGGGCAGGAGCGTAGCTTACCCCGAAGGCGCCGGAGTGGCCGGTCTGTGCTTTCTTGGGAGAGCACGCCGCATAGTTCAACGGCACGATAGGATTGGTGATGCCGTCATACACGCTGTAGTAGAGGCTCCCGACGGCCCCGCTGTAGTCGACTACGCTGTAGGGTTGTCCGCTCTGCAACACGGTCAGACCGACCAGCGACCAGCCGTCTGTAAGCCGTCCCTTCAGCGAGTCTTTGCCGTAGAAGTCGGGCAGCCGGTAGACGTAATTAAAGTTGAAAACGTGGGTGCGGTCGAAGTCGGACGAAGCAAAACCGTCACGGAGATTAAGTGGATTGTTGCCGTTGTAGAAGAGACCCACTCCGCTCTGCTCGTCAAGAGAATGGGAGTAGGTATAGGATGCGCCCACCTGGATACCATGGCTCATGCGCTTCTCCACATGGACTTGCAGAGCATTGTATGCGCCAACGCCGGCGGCCTTGTAGGAGATCGACTCGGATGCGTAGCCGATATACGGAACGCGAAGGTCGATATTGCCGCCCTCATAGTTGTACAGTGCGGTCGTTCCGTCGCCCAAAGTGATAAAGCTGCCGTCGGGGTTCGTCGGCGTGTACCCGTAGGAGTAATTCTGTGAGTGAACAGCGGCTGAGGGTGAAGCGATGTTGGGCTGGTTGAAGGGGACTGGAATCACCTCATGGCGGCTCAGGTTTCCCACGTATCCGAAATCAAACGCTAAATCATTACGCGGCTGCCACTGGATATCCAGGGTGTAATTCATCGAGTAGGGCAGCTTATTTTTCCGGTCATACACGCCCAGCGAGACCGGTGCAGCCCCGTTGTAGATAGCGGTAGCGTTCGGCAGATACGCCGAGAAATCCGACGCCTTGGGATTGGTGGGGGCGGGACTCTGAACATTGGTATAGGGAAATTCCAGCGAGCCTGATGTGCCGCCGCCGCAGGTGGGAATGTAACCCTGATAAAAGACTGTGGCCGGGCAGGTTTGCGCCGTGACGAAGGGGACTTGCTGATTGGCGCCGAACGGTCCTCCCGTAACCAGGCCGATAGCGTAGCCAGGCGAGAAGTAACTGAAGAGCTCCCCACGGTCGTAGTACATGCCCATGCCGGCACGGACAACTACCTTGTTGTTGAATCGCGTGGGTTCCCATGCGGCGCCGAGCCGCGGAGCAAATCCCCACTGGCGGCCGGTGAGCGTGGTCTTGCTCACACCTGCGGTTCCGTTCTTATTGTTGCCCGCGATGATGAACCCGCTCTGCGTGGGGCCAAGTGTTCCCGCTGACTCACCGGTGGGAAGCGGACCGGTGGCAGACACGTAGGAGTAAAGTGAGGGATCAAAGTTGAACATGCGCCCATACTTCTCGCTCATTCCACCGTCCCAGTCGTAGCGAATGCCGCCCGTCAGCGTGAGGTTTGGCTTGATCTGGAATTTGTCTTGCAGGAAGAGCCCAACCTGGTTCGCCCTGAAGTAGCGGTTCGCATCGCCTTGCAGGAAGGTAGTGACGTTATAGGAGTCATTAGGGGTAACGGCGCCCTGGAAGAACTGGCCAAGATCCGCACTGGCGACGCTGCCGGTGCCCGGGCGGCGATCGATGGTGTTGAGCTGGGTGAAGCTGTAGCTGCCACCGAACCCGATGGTGTGTCTTCCCCGCGTCCAGATCGCATTGCCCGAGGGCTGCAGGCGATTCTGGAAAACGCCGGTATTCGCCCCTTGTGAGGTGGCGTTCGGGCCGATATTCAGCGTGTCGCTGATTCCCGATACCTTGCTTTTACCAAGCACATGAAGAATGGAAACCCCGGGAAAGTAGTTCGACCCGAACGTGTCTATAGACGCACTTGGATAACTACCTCCAGGAATGTTCGAAGGCCCAAAAGCCTGTTCATTGGTGTTGTAGATCTTCTCCCGCAGGTAACCCAGCGTTTCCTGTGTGCTGAGGTTCGATTTAACCAGGTATGTGTTGTTGATGGAGAAGACCTGCGCGCCCGCGTCAAGATGTTGCGTAAAGCCGGGAACGTTGGAGTAGGCGTAAGGGGCGACCGTAGGGTCATGCTGGTAGTAGTACTTGAGTGCCAGGGTGTCCTTTGCGGTGGCGTTGTAGTCGAGGTTGGCGACCGCCTGGTCGCCGATGAACGTGGCCGTCCCGGGGATATAGGCGTTAAACGTTTCGTTGGGTGCAAACGTGGTATTGGGGATCGCGTTGGGGATAAGCCACTTGCCAGGTTCCCCTTTCACCGCAGGCGCGTTGAATAGGGCGAGCGCGACCGGATCAATGGCGCCCGTTACCGATCCATCGCCAAAGGAGTCATTGGTGATGGCGGCCAGAGTCTGCGGGCTGCGATCATCGGTCAAACCGACCGGCACGTCCAGGAACGAATCACCGATCTCCGCGTCGCTGACGTGTAGATGCTGATAGGCCAGAAACCCGAACAGCTTGTCTTTGATGATGGGGCCGCCGACCGTTCCGCCGAGAGTGTAGCGATGGAGTTGCGGAACCTTATCACTTGCGGGAACAGCGTTGTCCTGATTAAAGAAGAACGGCGCGGCATTGAGCCAGTTGGTGCCGCGGTGCAAATAGAGATTGCCGTGGTAGTTATTGGTGCCGGAAGTGGTGCTGAGGTCGATATGCGCGCCACTGGTTGCGCCTTGCTGAGCGTCGTACATCGAAGCATTTACACGGACTTCCTGGATCGTCTCCGGGGCTGGGCTGGGAAGAGAGTTGCCGATCGCCAGATAGATAGAAGCGCTCGACTGCAGGACGCCGCCGGCGCCGTTATTGCCTACGCCTGTGCTGTTGATGACACGCGCCGACGCAACCTGGCTGGTGCTCTTACCGTTGAACAGGTTGCTGGCATCCACGCCGTTCAGCAGAAAGCTGTTGCTGGTATCGCGCTCACCGTTGGCCCAGATCGGTGCGTTGCCCAAGCCGGAATTGACCCCAGTACCGCCAGGCAGCTCCGCATTGACACCGGGCGAGAGGATAGCGACGCCTGTAAAGCTGCCGGTCGGTAGCGGAATTGCTTCAATCTGCGCCCGGTCGAGAACATACCCATTCGTAGTGTCGACGGCATTGAGCAAGGGGTTCACATCCACTTCCACGGAGTCAGCTACGGTGCCCACTTTCAGTTGCGCCGGAAGCGAGACGGTGCGGTCAGCCTGCACTAGAATGCCCGGGTAGCGCTCGGACGAAAAACCTTCCAGAGTAAAGGTCACGGTGTACTTGCCGATGGGCAGATCGTTGAATGCGTAGGTCCCTTGAGGGTTGCTCCGCGCGGTGCGCTCAAGCTTGGTGTCTTCCGAGGTGGCCTTCACCTCAACCCCAGGAACGGCGCTGCCCGAGGGGTCGACCACGGTTCCGGTAATACCACCCAGGGTTTGTTGTGCCTGCATTGCCTGTGTCTGCAACAGCATCACTGAAAACAGCACGGCTAACGGCGAAAAAGACTTTCTGGAAAATAGATACATCTTGGCTATGCCTCGCGAGAGAGAGAAGCTGTGACCGGACGCTAATTTTTCTTATGCGACGACAGGGTCGGTGTAACCAGAAAGGTCACGACAGGGTGACGGCCCAAACTCTAACCGGGAAGGAGCGGAAGCAGTGTAATTCGAGGATAAAACAAATTTAACTACGGAGCCAAGCAAAATTGCGCTTAGAAGAAAGCTGATCATCTGCACTGGGAAAAATGCTGCATTTCCGGGCAGTCGTCTCAGGGCAGAATCGACACGTGGGCAAAGACGATCTTCCATTCTTCCCCGAGGCGGGCCCATGTTTGACTCTGCCGGCCGCGAGTCACGCGGCCCTCAACTTCCCGCTCGAATGCTACGGTAATGCTGGCAAAATCCTTGCCAAAGGCGACGATGTCAAGCCGGGTGATGGTGCGCGCCAGGTTTGCGGGCGAACGGCCTTTGCGAAAGGCTTCAATCTCGTCGATGCCGTAAAGACTTTCGTTGGGGCCAAAGCGGGCCACATACGGGGAGGACCAGAACATGCTCATCAGAGCCTCTACATTATTTGTGACCAACGCTTCTTCATAGCGAGGATAGAGTTCGCGCAACTCGGCCACAGTGGCGGGGTCGTTGATCAGCATCGCAGTCAGAACATCTTCCTGGTGGGCAGCACGCATTTGGGCAAGGCCGCGCTCACGGTAATCATAGGTTCGTTGACGACCTGGCTGATGCGCAGCTTCATGACGACGCTGCACAGCAGGTAAGCGTGAATGGGCGCAAACGACCAGCGGGCGATCAACAAGTCCACCATGCGTGCCGTTGCGCGACGAGCTGCCCGCATTGCGTCCGCATCGGACTCGACCATGATCCAGGCATCGGCGGGCGCGTCCGGTGTGCGTGATTCCGCGGACTCGATCAACGGTCCGGAGAGCGGTTGCTTCCGGTGCACACGGAAACCCAAGGATACTTCCGCGGGACACTCGATGCCGTTAATGCAGACTTCGCCGTCTCCCTGGGCCGCGTGTGCATCTCCGGCAGAAAATAAAGCGCCAGGGCATAGCACGGGCAGGTAAAGTGTGGCTCCAGTGCAAAGCTCGCGTACATCCATGTTGCCGCCAAACGGGCCCGGAGGCCGGGTGCGGAACTCCCCATCGTCCGCTGGCGCCACGCCCATCACTCCACAGAAAGGCCGTAGCGGGACAATAGCCGGTCCCAGCGAAAGGCTAACCTCGGGGTCCAGTGTCCAATGAAAGAGGTATGGGTCACGAAATTGGTCTTTCAAAAAGCCGAGCCCGGGAAGCACGCTCGACCAGCCCCAACCCCGGTGTTCTACTTGCAGCACGTTAATTTCAAGTACGTCACCCGGCTCGGCGCCGTCGATCCGG
Source organism: uncultured Acidobacteriaceae bacterium (assembly GCA_963717225.1). Lineage (GTDB taxonomy): Bacteria > Acidobacteriota > Terriglobia > Terriglobales > Acidobacteriaceae > PALSA-350. The sequence goes on from CAVQWB010000039.1 coordinate 116,221, forward strand.
ATGGGGCCGGTCAAAGCATGAATTCGATTCCGGTCGATGGCCAGAAAGTCTTCGACAGTCGCGCCTGGCTTCACCTGGCCGCCGCTGGCGTCGAGGCAGCTCATGTGCACCGTATCTCCGGATGAGATCGTCAGTCGCGGTTCGAGGGCGCGGTTCCAGCGTGAATGAGTGGGCTCAGCAGTTAACCGGTGTTCGGCCATGGGATTCTTATACCGCCACGATCATCTGCACCTCAACCAGCGCGTTGCGAGGCAACGCGCTTACCCCGATGGCGGCGCGTGCATGCCGGCCCGGTTCTCCGAAAACCGCCAGCAGCAAATCGGAAGCTCCATTGATGACCGCAGGCGGATCGGGAAATCCTGGAACGGCGTTGACGTAGCCATTCAAACTGACAATCTCCTGTACCTTGTCGAGTGATCCCAACTCGCGCTTCAGCACCGCCAGCTGCGTCAATGCACAAGCGCGGGCAGCGGCGTAGGCCTCGGCAATGCCTCGGTCGGAGCCCGCGGTACCGGTGATCACTCCACTGGCATCGGTGGAGATTACGCCCGCGAGATAGAGCAGATTTCCGGCGGACTTGACAGAACGATAGTTGCCTCCCGGCGCTGGCGGATCCGGCAAAACAATTCCGAGTTCCTGTAGTTTCTTCTCAGCACTCATGTGTTCGTAATCTATATCACTTGTTAGTATGAGCCAATGAAACGAGTGGTTGCCGCTCTCCTTGCCACAGGCACGTTGTTGCTTGCCGCGCAAACGCATAGTCCACTCTTGCACCCGTCGCGGCAGGCCGCTACCGACCTCGAAGTGGGCGACTCCCAATTCATTTCCTACCCGGATCTGCTCCGCTTACCTCAGGTGAGCTTTACTACTTCAAACGACTCTAATTTTCCCGCGCCCGCCCGCATCAGTGGCGTCTCTCTCGAACAGTTGAATCGTTCGTTCGGTAGAAATGCTGATATGGTGGTCGCCATCGCCGCCGACGGGTACCGCAGCAACTACCCGGCCGAGTATCTGGCAGCGCATCATCCCGTTCTGGTGTTGACAGTGGATGGCAAAGCACAGGAGAGCTGGCCGAAGACCCACGACGGTGGTGAGCTGGGACCGTACGTGATCGCAAATCCAAGTTTTGTTCCGTCCTTCAAAGTGCTTTCTCACACCGACGAGGCCCAGATCCCTTTCCAGGTCGTGCACCTCGACTTCCGCAGCGAAAGTCAGGTCTTCGGCGCCATTGCACCCCACGGGAACTTCGCTCCCGGTTCCCCGGTCATGAACGGCTATAAGATCGCGCAACAGAACTGTTTTCGCTGTCACAACATGGGCGCAGAGGGTGGCCACATGGCATCCATCCCCTGGCCGGTGATCGGCGCCATGGCCAAGAGCAGTCCGGAATTCTTTGCCAGGTATGTACGCAATCCGCAGGCGCTGAACCCGCAAAGCAAAATGGCTGCCAGCCCCGGATATGACGACCAAACCATTGCTGCACTTCGGGCCTACTTCGCTACGTTTGCTGCTGGAGGACCACAATGACGATTCGTGCCTCGAAGGCGCTGCTTCTCTTTGCGCTTGGTTTCTATTACACGCTGGTGGTATTCAACAACACCAATGACTACAACTCCAACCTGACGTTCGTGCGTCACGTGCTGTTGATGGATACCACCTACCCGGGAAACCACGGTATGTGGCGCGCAATTCATTCGCCTGCGGTTCCACTGATGTTCTTTGTGTCCATCGTTTGTTGGGAAATTGTGACCGGTCTTCTGTGCTGGTGGGCAGGATTTCGCCTGATACGCAATTTGCACTCCAGCGCCGCGGTCTTCAACGCTGCCAAGAAGCTGGGCGTGGTGGCCCTGACTCTGAGCCTGCTGATGTGGCTCTCGGCCTTTCTCAGTGTTGGCAGCGAGTGGTTCCTGATGTGGCAGTCGAAGGAATGGACCGGCGTGTCGGTTGCCGATCATATGTTCGCCATCGCAGGCATTATCTTGCTCTACCTTGTCATGCCAGATGTGGAAGGGCAGGCGTAATGGAGGGACCTGCTGTTCTCTCAACTCTCCAGGCGACGAGAGCTTTGCCAATGTGGCAGCCAGCACTCTGACGCCATTCTCGATCTCCTGCGGCGCGGAATACTCATCCGGGCGATGACTGACGCCATCACGGCAAGGGATGAACACCATCCCTGTCGGGGCAATCCGGGCCATGAATAAAGAGTCGTGATAAGCGCGGCTTACCATCTTCTTGTAAGCGAGGCCGTTCTCTGCGGCGGCCTCGACCATGGCCTCGATGATGCGGGGTGAGCACGTGGCCGGAGCATCCGCATTGATGCGGCTAGTTTTCACCTGCACATTTCGCGTGGCCGCCACCCGTGAACAGGCCTGCTCGATCTCGCCGAGGACCCGGTTTCTGCGCTGCTCATCCGTGTCGCGGATATCCGCGTCCATCTCCACCCGGCTGGGAATGCTGTTTACTGCGCCGGGGAAGATATGACACTTGCCAACGGTACCGCAAGTGTCGATTGCACCGGTTGCGCGGGCACATTCTTCCACTGCGAGCACGATCTCCGCGGCCGCGCAAAAAGCGTCTCTACGGTCGGGCATCAACACGCCCCCGGCATGCCCTCCCTCACCCTCGATCGTGATACGCAACGCCGCGGGCGCAGCGATGCTGGTGACAATGCCGACCGGCAAGCCTTCCTTCTCCAAGAGGGGGCCTTGCTCGATGTGCAATTCGACAAAGGCCGCATAGTAGCTATTCTGAAGGCGTACCTGGTCGAGCGAACCCTGGAAGCCGGCCGCCGCGCGCAGTTCGGCCAACGTGCTGCCGTCAGAATCCTTCAGGCGCGCGTCCGCGTCGCTCTTGAGCCCGCCGCTCAACATCCGGCTCCCCAAGCATCCCAGGCCGAAGCGCGTCGGTTCCTCAGAGGTGAAGACCAAGAGCTCGATCGATCGTTGCGGCGCAAAGCCGCTTTGTTGCAAAGAGCGGATGGCCTCCAGGCCACCCAGCACCCCGACCGTGCCGTCATATTTGCCCGAGTGCGGAATGGCGTCGATATGAGAGCCGGTGCCGATGGCGGGCAACTGGGGCTGGGCGCCAACCCAGCGGGCAAACATATTGCCCACCGCGTCTTCGCGCACCGTCAAACCAGTATCGCGGCATTGAGCTTTCAGCCAAACGCGCGCCCGCTGATCCGCGTCGGCGAAGACCAGACGAGAAATGCCCGGCGGCGTGCCGTCGGAAAACGAGGCCAGCGTTTCGAGATCAGAAATCAGGCGGTCGCGATGAATGTTCATGTACTCACCTTCCAGGCAGCGGGTGACGATTCCAGTCTTTGTAGATCAGGTACTTTGCCGGGGTCTTGCCCAGTGCACCGAACCACTGCGGGCAGTAGGGCGCCATCCAGATAAAATCGCCCGCCTGGACCGGATACCAGTGGTTGCCGAGGCGGTAGATACCGCCGCCTTCGAGCATCAGCAAGCCGTGCTCCATAACGTGGATTTCTACCAATGCGAGCGTAGCGCCGGGCTCATAACGCATGGTATTCACGGCGTAGTCGAGGCCGGGCACTGTGGGCAACAATTGCTTTACCTGGAGCGCTTCATCGCCGCCCAGGGGCTGCGACGCGACTTCGTGTTCATTACCGAAGAGCGCGGGCGCGGGAGCGTCGTTCAACAGAGCGATCGCCGGTTTCTCGATCACCGCAACGCGGGCCTTAGCCGGCGACTTAACGGAGTGCTGCTGGTTGGCGGGCACATGGACATATCCGCCCGGGCCAAGCTGCCGCGTCTGGCCATCGAGAGCTACGGACACGCCGCCTTCCAACACGTAAAGAAAACGCTGACCATGCGCCGGGCCCAATGAGCCCCCGGGTTCAAACTCCGCAGTGTATTGGGTGAAGGCGGCTCCAATGGCGGGCGCCGCGTGCACAATGATGGTTACAGAATCAAAACCAGGGAGGGGCATCCCGATAAAGGTATCCGGCGTCTGTAACAGGTGGGTGGGCTGGCGATCGCTGCGCGTGTGTCCTAGGTTATACACTCTGTTCCTTACTTGCTGGTTGAGTCAGGTGACGCAAAAATGCACGGCCGGCAGCCAGTGCATTCTCGACATCCTGGGGACGAACCGACTCATCAGGATGATGGCTTATGCCTCCAGGGCTGCGCAGAAAAATCATCGTTGTGGGAACGCGTTCGGCCAGAATCATGGCATCATGGCCGGCGCCGCTGACCATGGAGAGCGGTTGCAGCCCAACGTCGCGGATCGCCTCCATTGCCAGCGCAGACAAGCCGGCGTCCATCGCGACCGCGGGCTGGTCCATCAGCATTTTACCGGCAACCGTCAGACCGCGCCGCTGGGCGATCGCCGCCGCCCGGGCCAGTAAGGTATCGACTGCCTGGTGACGAACGGAGTCCTTCTCGTGGCGTACATCGAGGCTGGCATGCAACTGGCCGGCAACCACGTTCCCGGCTCCAGGATGGGTGCGGAGATCGCCTACGGTAGCCACCAGGCCGGGGGTATCGATGGCCAGACGCTCAACTTCTACCACCCACTCTGCCGCGCCCGCCACGGCATCGTTACGCAGCCGCATCGGGGTCGTGCCCGCATGGCGAGCCCGGCCGGTAAAGGTCATCTCGGCGCGAGTTTGGCCGGCAATCGCTTTGACTACGCCGAGCGATAGATCTTCGCTTTCCAACACAATGCCCTGTTCGATATGGAACTCCAGGAATCCGGCTACGTCCTTGCCCACCTGACAGTCTTCTATCTTCAGCGGATCCAATCCGAAGGACGTCAACGCCTGGGCAATCGAAATTCCGTTCCCATCTTTGGCTGCCAGGAAATCAGAATCGACGCGCCCGGCCAATGCGCGGCTGCCGATAAAGGGAAGATGGAAACGTACACCCTCCTCCTCAGAGAAGCCGACCAAGTCGATGGAGAATGGTAGCCGTTCCCCGTTCAGCGACTCGACCAGGGCTAGTCCCATCATTACCCCCAGCACCCCGTCGAAGGCGCCGCTATTGGGCACCGTGTCCAGATGCGAACCGATCATCAGCGACGTGCTGGAGTCGCCTGGATACCGGCCGCGGAGATTGCCGGCGGCATCGATTGCGACCTGCATGCCCGCAGCTTCCATCCAGCCTCGCACCGTCTGCATGCAATCGCGCATGGCTGGGGAGAGAAAAGTGCGCTTGATCTGGCCCGGCTCTTCACTGAATTGCGCGAGGTAGCGGCAACGGGATATGACTTTGTCAGCTTGCATAGCTGAGATTACCCATTAGATTGTGTCCCGGCGATTCTGTCCTGACGAAGGACCGATGGGTGCCCCACATCTCGCTCGTTTTTTGCGAGATGTGGGATTCCACGGCCCCGTCCTCGCCATTTTTGGGCTCCGTCGAAACCACAAATAAAGCTTCGCGGTATCCCACATCTCGCAAAAAACGAGCGAGATATGGGGCACCCATCGTTCTCTCGCACGAGGAGATTCCCAAATTAGACTTCTCTCGATATACGGGCCACGATGTTGCCATAGGGCTCATCCGTGGGGACGAAGATTTCGTTGGGATTGGTCTGCCCGAACCGGGAGAGGTCTACCAGAAGGCAATGCTTGTTGGGCATCGCCAACTCCACGTCCAGGATCTCCGGGACAGCTTCGAGCGCCGCCCGGGCCATTGCATACAGCGTGTGCTGTACCGATTTACTGTTGTGCTCGGCGAAGGCCTCCACCAGGGTGTCACGGAGTTTGCCGCGGAGTGAATCAAAAGCCAATGGAGCGGATTTGTACTTCCATTGCGCGCGCATTGAGGTCCCGAGGAGACGGTCTGATGTCTCCGGCAGCGTAGTCAACGAGTCGCGCAGGTATCCCTCGAATCCCGAGTTGGCTGTCTTCAGCACTACCATGTTTTCGAGGCCCGAGGTGACCGAAGCCTCGCCCCCCTGGGGACACGTAACAGCGGTAGTTTGCGCTTCACTCGAACCGCGTGCAAAAGTCGAAGGGTGCGGCTTTCCCTGCACCAAAACATGCTCCCAGGAGCTGGTTGTGATATTGATCGCGACGTGCTCGACCTGGGGATTGCGAGACAGAAAAAACTCGCACAACTCCAGGGCGAAATCTTCGATACATTCCGCGGTGCTCTCGCGGGCCCGCGAATAAACCGTATTTTTCATCGTGTCGGTGGGCAATATGGTGCTGTTATCACCGTCGGTGAAGCAGGTTTTGAAGTCGCCGGTAAGCAGCACTTCGACTTTCCATTCCCAAACGGTATGAAGCGGCCGGTCGCGCTTTACCTTCATCACGCGCACGCTCGATTTTCCGTACGAGTTCTCTTTGAGGGCAATCACCGGCTAGCTTCCCCTGTAGGTGGTATAGCCATTCGGGCTCAAGAGCAATGGGACGTGCAAGTGAGTATCGTTCGGCCCCACGGTCACGATGATCTGAACCGTGAGGTACAACCCCTTGACCATCTGCGCTGCGTGATAGGTCCCGGTCTCGAAGGTCAGCCGGTATTGCCCGGGTTGCAAAATAGGATCTTGGCCTTGCGGCAGAAGGTTGGCGCAGCGGCCATCGCCGTCGGTCTGGCAGGTGCTCAGCTTTTCCCATTCGCCGGATGGGCCGGCATATTCCAGATGGACCACCATGCCGGCCGCCGGCCTGCCTAGCGCGGTGTCGAGGACATGGGTGGATAGGTGACTCATGAGGCCTCCGTTCCGGCCAGCCACTTGCGTAACCTGAGCTGCATAATCTGCTGTTGCTGCGCAGCCGATTCCAGCAACTCCTGGGCCGGGTCATTGGCCAGCCGGCTCTCCAGGATACGCAGGAGCTCCGCAGGCTGCTTCCCGCTGGCGCAGACGATGAAGATTCGTCCAAAGCGCTCTTCGTACTCGCGATGACCCTCTCGCATGCGCATCAGGATAGCAGCATTGGCTTCTTGCATCTGGCTCTGCTCGGACCGCGACCAGGCGGCGGAGACGGCGGTCGTTTTTTTCTGAGCATGCTGTTCGCCGATGCGAGGATGGCTGCGGAAGGCCTCCAGCCAGTCCGCTTCGGGCAGATTCTGCCAGCACTCGTCAGCAGCTTCAGAGAGAGTTTGCTCGTGCGCGAATGGCCGCCGCGCTGCCAGCTTTGCGGCCCAGGCACGGGAGCCGCAGCAGGAGAGGATCTCCGCCGCTGCTTCCTCGGACGGTAGCGCATTCCAACGCGCCAGGACCTGATTCAAGCGAACAGACCCTCGAGAAACTCCTGCAGCAGATTGCCCGCGACGTGGAGCCGGTAAAGAGCGCTGGAACGAATGTCATCAATCGGGGCGACTTCAGATTCCATGGCCTGTCGAGCTTCGCGAACCAATGCCCCACTCCACTCGCGGCCAAATAGCAAATCTTCCGTCCGCCGCAGGCGCACAGGGGTTACCGCCATGCTACCGATGGCCAGCCGCACCTCTGCAATCTTATTGCCGGAGGTTTTGCCCAGGGCAGCCAGGCAGAGCTTGGCGATGGCTTGCGCGTTGCGAGTACCGACCTTACGCGAGTACGCGTGATAATCGCCAAATCGCGGTTGCAGGGCGATGCCACGGATAATCTCATCGACGGCCAGTCTGGTTTGCTTGTAACCGGTGTGGAACTCGACATACGGGATGCGCCGCGGTCCGCGTTCGGAAGCGAGCAGCAACTCGGCCTCGTAGACCATCAGAGCGGGCAGGGAATCCGCGGCAGGCGATGCGTTGACGATATTTCCCCCCAGGGTTCCGCGGTTCTGGTTGGCAATGCTGCCGGTCCAGGAAGCAGCCTGCGCGAGCAGGGGAAATTCGCGCGCCACCACAGGATGATTTCTCAGGTCGGTGTAGGTGCATCCGGCGCCGATGATCAGTTCCTGCGCAGTGCTTTCAATTTGGCGCAATTCAGGCAGTCCCCAAAGGCTGACCAGCTTCCGCGCTGGAAGTCTCCCGGCGCCGTACTGCACCATCAATTCGGTTCCGCCCGCAATCGGCAGCCAGACTCCCGGTTCCTTCGCGAGCAACGCCAACACCGCGTCCAGTTTGCCTGGCGCCACGAGCTCATACTCGGAAGGATGCGACCTCATGACTCTGTACCTGCTGCTTCCATGACTGCATGAAAGATGCGTGTATAGCCGGTACAGCGGCACAGATTCCCACCCAGCCCTTCTCGAATCTGTTCCAGGGTGGGCGTGGGATTGTGGTTCAGCAGGTGAACCGTGGCCATGACCATGCCCGGGGTGCAGATACCGCACTGCGCCCCTCCGCATTTAAGAAACGCCTGCTGCACGGGATGAAGACCACTCTCGTCCGCAAGCCCTTCTATCGTGCACAGGGTAGCTCCCTCGGCCTGTAGCACCGGAACCAGGCAGCTATTTACCAGTTCGCCGTTCATCAGCACGGAGCAGGAACCGCACTCTCCCTCACCGCATCCTTCCTTGGTCCCAGTAAGGCCAATTTTTGTGCGCAAGACATCGAGCAGCCGCTCCATGGGATAGACCGACACTGTGTGCCGGGTGCCATTTACGGTGAAGGAAACATCGCGCCCGGAACCAGGGTTGGTATTCATTGGCTTCCCTCCGCCGCCAGCGCCGTCACCAGCGGCTCAGCCGGGCGCTCGGGTTCCGCAGTCATGGCGCGGAAGATATCTTCCGGCAGCAGCGGAATCGCATTAAATTCGATCCCGGTCGCCTGCACCACAGCATTGATGATCGCCGGCGCCGGGCCGTCCATAGGCAACTCTCCGATTCCCTTAGCTCCATAAGGACCGTACTGGTACGGCACTTCTTCAAAGTAGACACGAATCGGTGGGATGTCTTCCGCGGTAGGCATGATGTAGTTGGTCATCTGGTTGTTGATCATCCGGCCGTCTTTCCAGATTACCTTCTCATACAGCGCATAGCCGATCCCCTGGGCGATTCCGCCTTCAATCTGTCCACCGGCGAGCACCGGATGAATGACCTTGCCTACCTCCTGCAAGGCAACGAAGTCATCGATGGTGACGCTGTAGGTCGAAGTATCGACCGTGACTTCAGCCATGTACACTGCCCAGGCGTAGGCCCCATAAGCCTCGCCGCTGTACAGCTCATCATTCCAGAAAATATTCGGCGCCGCCTCGTAGCGGCTGAACGACTGCAACTCACCGAACTGCTTGCGGTACGCCCGGCACGCGGCGAGGAACTGCTCGCGGCCGCCGGAAGGCTCAAGCAGCCCGCTATCGATCAAAGTCTGGCGCATCTTCAACGCCGCGGTCTGGACAATTTTGCCGATGATCATCGCTGTGCGCGAAGCCACGGTGGGGCCACTGTTGGGGCTGATGCTGGTATCGACGGGGGCCATGCTGATGTCGTCGTACTCCAATCCCAGCGTCTCTGCGGCAATCTGGCAAAGAATCGTGTTTGTGCCTTGACCGAACTCGGTACTCGACACCAGCACGCGCAGCCCGCCCGCTGCTGTCGCTTCCAGGCCGACCAGCGCGTTGAGATAGCGCTCGCCGGAACCGGTAAAACCGGCGCCGTGCAGAAAGCAGCCTATGCCGATGCCTTTCTTTTTGGTGCTGCTGAGATTGTGCGCCGCGAACTGCTTCACTTTGGCGTGGTAGTTCGTGAGTTCGAGTGCGCGATCGAGCATCTGGTCCATGACGATGGGCTCCTGGATCACTTGATTGGTCGCGGTCGTCATGCCTTGATGCAAGAGATTGCGGCGTCGGAATTCGTCGGGAGCCACGCCAATGGTTTTCGCCACATGGTCCATGTGCCGCTCCAGCGCAAACAGGCTTTGCGGAGCGCCGAAGCCGCGGAACGCGCCATGTGGCGGCGTGTTCGTGGCATATGCTTTCGCGTTCACGCGGATATTAGGCCAGTAGTAGGGGCCGCCCGCATGGATTGTGCCCCGCGAAAGCACAGTCGAAGATAACGTGGCATACGCGCCGCCATCGGTGGCGAAATCGATCTCCGCGGCCAGCAGTTTGCCGTCAGCGCTGACCGCTGTGCGATGCCGGGTGCGCGAGGGATGCCGTTTGGTGGTGGCCGCCATATCCTCCATGCGGTCATAGATAATCTTCACCGGCCGCCCCGACTTCATGGCCAGCAGTGCGGCGTGGCCGGCCAGCATCGAGGGATATTCTTCTTTGCCGCCGAACGCCCCGCCCGTCTCCGCCTGCACGACGCGGATGCTTTCCGGGGGCATGCCAGTGAGCGCCACCAAAGCTTTGTGTACATAAAACGGGCATTGCATCGAGCCCCAGACGGTGAGGCCTGTGGTGCTTCCGGCCTGTGCAATCACTCCATTGGGTTCAATGTAAAGCTGTTCCTGCGCTCCGGTGCTGTATTCTCCTTCGACGATCCAGGCGGCGTCCTTCCACGCCTGGTCTACGTCTCCCTTTTCCATCCGGTAGCTCTTGAAGATATTGTCCTTGCCCCAGATGATTAGCTCGCGGCGCTCGCTTTCTTCGATGGTATGGATCGAGGGTGCGGGCTTATAGCAGATGTTGACGGCCGCCACCGCCGCTGCCAGGGCATGCCGATCGGGATGCGCCAACAGCAGGATCGGCTCTTCAGGATGATTGACCATTCCATCGGCCAGGCAGGGCTGGTCATCCACGATGAGCGAGACCACATTGCGGCCGGGAATATCTTTGGCGGTCACGATGGTGAACTCGTGCCAGGGAATGCCTTCACCGAATCGGATCTCTTCAATCGCCCCGCGGGCAATGCTACTGCGCACCGTGGCGCCGTAGATCATCCCCGGCAGCGAGAGATCGTCGATATAGCGGGCCTGTCCGGTTAGCTTGGCGGGGCCTTCCTTGCGGGGAACGGAGACACCCACGACGCGAGTTTGCAAATGGGACCTCCTCTTACCGGCAAACTTTGATTCTAGACTCGCGCCGTTGTTCCATGCCCACCGGCGGGTCGGGAAACCCACCTTCCTGGTAGACAGCGGCGCCGCGCAGGAACGTGGCGCGCACTTTCCCCAACAGCTTTTCGCCCAGATACGGAGACACAAGATGGCGATACTGCAGGTCCTGCGGCTTCAAGATGAAGTCGGCATCAGGATCGAAGACCACCAGGTCCGCGTCGTATCCCGCGGCAATGGCGCCTTTGCGTTCGCTGAGGCCGGCAAGCTCGGCCGGCCCGGCGGACATCCAACGTGCCAGGTCTCCGAGTGGCAGACCACGCGCGCGCATCTCCGTCCAAATCACGGAGACGGCCACGCTGAGGCTCGCAATCCCGCCCCATGCGTCGCGGAAATTCCCTTCCTTCATGGATTGTGGGCAGGGGGAGTGATCGGTCGCAATCAGATCGATCACTCCATCGCGAAGACCTTGCCACAATGCTTCGCGGTTCGCTCGCGAGCGGATGGGCGGCGCGCATTTAAACAAGGTGCCGCCGTCAGGGATTGCTTCAGCGAAAAAGTGCAGGTAGTGAGGACAAGTCTCGATCGTGATAGGTAAGCCCTCGGCGCGGGCCAAGGCCAGGTCTTTGAGCGCCAGCGCCGTAGACAAATGAACAATGTGCAAGCGAAACAAATATTTGCGGCAAAGGTCGATCAACAGGCGGATCGCAGCCAGCTCCGCCTGGTCGGGGCGGGAGCGCAGGTAGGTTGAGTACTGTTGCCAGTCGTCACCTTCGCCGCCCGGGTAGAGATGCTCCGCCAGTTCCGCGTGCACCAGCAGGGGCAAGCCGGTGTGGGCCAGGGTAGGTAGAGCCGCTTCAAGTTCCGCCTTCTCGATCATCGCGAAACCTTCAATGCCGGGATGGATGAGGAAGCACTTGAACCCCGCGACTCCAGCCTCTGCAAGCGGCACAAGATGTGCGTGGTTGAGCCCCGTCAATCCGCCCCAGGGGGCCCAATCCACACGGCATTGGCCGGCGGCGGCGATTCGCTTAGCTTCGAGCGCAGCCACGGTTGTGGTCTCGGGCAGGCAATTGAGCGGCATATCCACCAGCGTGGTATAGCCGCCGGCCGCGGCGGCACGAGTGGCGGTGGCGAATCCTTCCCATTCCGTCCTGCCCGGTTCGTTCACGTGGACATGCGAATCCACCAGGCCTGGCAGCAGTACCAGGTCGTCGAACTGGTGCAAGCGGGCCGCGTCGGGCGTATCTCCGGGCTCGCGTATGGACTGAATGCGACCTTGTTCGACCACGATTGCTGCCGGCCGCACGCCCTCCGGCGTGACCACGCGGCTGGAGATAAATGCCTGTGTCATACTTCGGATATTCGGGCACCCCTTGAGAGAGTGCAAGAGAAATGAACATGCAGAGTGAGAATGATTTCATGCGCCTCGCCATCCGCCTGGCCACGGAAAACGTGCGCAGCGGGGCGGGCGGCCCCTTTGGGGCGGTGGTGGTCAGGAATGGGGAAGTTGTCGCCACCGGTGTCAACCGGGTCACTGCGGACAATGACCCCACGGCGCACGCCGAGGTGAATGCCATCCGCGAAGCGTGTAAGGCGCTGGGAACCTTTCAGTTGCCGGGTTGCGTGCTGTACACCAGCTGCGAGCCGTGCCCCATGTGTCTGGGCGCGATCTACTGGGTTCGGTTGGACTCCGTAGTTTATGGCAACACCTGTCATGATGCTGCTGCGATTGGCTTTGACGACCACTTTATCTATGAGGAGCTGAGTGTGCCGCCCGGAAAACGTAAGTTGCCTATGGTGCGTTTGTTGCCGGAGCTCGCGATTGAGAATTTTCGTGCCTGGCAGGAACACCAATCGAAGATCGCATATTAAGGGAGAGATCTGCGGTTTACCTGTCTCAGACTCTTTTCTGTTGGTTCGCAGGCCATCTTCCGTCTATGCTCCCGTATGAGCACTCGACTGCTGGCTTTTTTCTTCCTGGTCTTTTCTGTGGCCGGCGCTCGTGCGGCTGAGCCACCGCCGATCCCGGTGAAAGTCGTGGTGATCTCCCTCTTCGAGCCCGGAGCCGATCAGGGCGACACGCCGGGCGAGTACCAGTATTGGGTTGAACGCGAACACCTCGACCATATCTATCCCTTTCCCCAGGGCTTCCACAACCTGCGCATGAACGATCAGGGCGTCCTGGGCGTGCTGGCAGGGGTAGGGACGGCCAGGGCCGCAGCATCCATCATGGCGCTTGGCCTCGATCCGCGCTTTGACCTACGTAATGCGTATTGGTTGGTCGCCGGCATTGCCGGGGCTGACCCACAGGATGCTTCGTTGGGCTCCGCTGTCTGGGCTGAGTGGGTGGTGGACGGAGATCTTGCTTATGAGGTCGATGCCCGGGAAATTCCGCCGCAGTGGACCACAGGCTATGTTCCGCTGAACAAGACAGTGCCCTACGAAAAGCCGCATAACGATGAAAACTTCACCATGTTTCACCTGAATCCTGGGTTGAGGGAATGGGCTTATCAGCAAACCAGGGCGGTTGCACTCGACGATTCGCCCGCCTTGCAGGAGGCGAGGACGCATTTCGAAGGAGCGAATGCGCATCGTCCCCCGTTCGTTCTTAAGGGCGACACGCTGTCTGCCTCCACCTTCTGGCACGGCAAGTTGCTCGACCAATGGGCAAACGACTGGGTGAGCTATTACACCGACGGGAAGGGCAATTTTGTTACTTCCGCCATGGAGGACACTGGCGTCTTGCAATCGCTCACTTTCCTTCAACGCGCTGGACGCGTCGATTTCAACCGCATCATGGTGCTGCGCACGGTAAGCAACTTCGATCAGCCGCCAACTGGATTGACAGCCGCCCAGAGCATCGCAGCCAGTGCAGGACACCGCTACAGTGCTTATTTGCCCGCTCTCGAAGCGGCATACCGCGTGGGCAACGTTATCGTCTCAAATATTGTGACGAATTGGGATCGCTACCAGGATCACATACCGGGCTCTCAGCTAAAGGAGAAACCATGAGCACGACAGTGCCAGGGCACAGCACGGGAAGTTTGAGTTACCTGGAGCGGACATTCCACGTCCAGGAGCGTGGATCGACTTTACGCACCGAGATTCTTGCCGGTGCGACTACGTTCCTTACCATGGCGTACATCGTATTTGTGAACCCGGACATATTGAGCGAAGCGGGCATGCCCATCCCCGCGGTGGCCGCTGCTACCTGCCTGTCGGCAGCCATTGGCTGCATCCTGATGGGCATCATCGCCAATTATCCGATCGCCCTGGCGCCAGGCATGGGGCTCAACGCGTACTTTGCGTTCACCGTCGTCAAGGGAATGGGGATTCCCTGGCAGACCGCGCTGGGCTGCGTCTTCCTCTCGGGTTGCGCGTTTTTGCTGTTGACGGCGGCCGGAGTTCGCCAGTTGATCGTGAATGCCATTCCCCGGGAGTTGTTTGCCGCAGTGGCTGCGGGGGTGGGACTATTCGTTGCCTTCGTTGGCTTACGGGATGCGGGCATCATTGTGCCCAACGCGGCGACAGTGGTAGGCATGGGGAATCTACGCGCACCGCAAACTGCTCTGGCTTGTGTTTGCCTGCTTGCGATTGCCGTGCTGCAGGCGTGGCGGGTGCGTACTGCGATGCTACTGGGCATTCTCGGAACGACAGCGATGGGCTTCGCGTTGGGTATCGTCAAGTGGCATCCGGTTCACTACCGCCTGGCAGACCTGACGGCTACCGCGTTTCAACTCAACATCCGGGGAGCTCTGCACCTGAGTGGAAACTTTGGCGACGGCGTGCTGGAAGTTGTCTTTGTGTTTTTGTTTGTGGATTTGTTCGATAACGTGGGCACGCTGGTAGCGGTTACCAAGAAGGCGGGCTTGGTGAAACAGGATGGCCGGATTCCGCGCTTGAATCGCATTCTGTTTGCGGATGCTACAGCGACGCTGGCTGGTTCCATGGCGGGGACAAGCACCGTGGTGAGTTATATCGAGAGTGCGGCAGGCGTTGCTGTAGGTGGCCGGACTGGGGTTGCTTCGATTGTTACCGGATTGCTGTTCCTGATGGCCTTGTTTATAGCGCCGCTGGTGGCTACCATTCCGATGGCAGCGACGGCTCCGGCGCTGATCCTGGTCGGAGGGTTGATGATCTCTGCCGTCACCGAGATTGAGTGGGCAGACCCGATGGTAGCGGTGCCGGCGTTCCTTACGCTGATTACGATTCCGTTGACGTTTTCGATTGCCAACGGTTTGTCGTTTGGGATTACGTCGTTCGCGGTGCTGAGGGTCTTGCGTGGACAGGTGACCCGGCAGGACTGGATGCTGTTAGTGCTGGCGGCGCTGTTTATTCTGCGCTTTATCTATATGGGTAAATAATTTCCGCTTCTGGGAAAGAATGCGGGCAAGAATGGGCTAGTGGATGGTTTTCATTTTGCGGGACATGTAGTCCATGAGCAGGTATTCGCCCAGGGTGTCCGGGGTGGTGAAGTAGGCTTTGCCGCGGCACATCTTGGTCATCTTCTGCACGAACTGCACCAGGCCCAGGTCCGAGGCCAGCATAAACGTATTGATCATGATGTTCGAGCGCTTGCAGCGGGCTACTTCCTCCAGGGTTTCACTCACCACCAGGGGATCGAGTCCAAATGCATTCTTGTAAATCCGTCCGTCCGGCAGGGTCAGGGCGGAAGGCTTGCCATCGGTGATCATCACAATCTGCCTCATATCTTTACGCTGGCGCTCAAGAATCCTCTGCGCCACCCGGAGACCCTCCCGGGTGTTGGTGTAGTGCGGCCCGACCTTGACCCGGGCGATTTGGGAGATCGGCACTTCCTCCGCCGAATCGTGAAACAACACTAGCGAGAGAGAGTCGCCGGGGTACTGGGTGCGAATCAAATGGGAGAGCGCCATGGCGACCTTTTTGGCCGGAGTGAAGCGGTCCTCGCCATAAAGGATCATGGAGTGAGAGCAATCCAGCATCACCACCGTGGCGCAAGAGCTCTGATACTCGCACTGGTGCACCTGTAGATCGGAATACTCGAGGTTCAGCGGCAGGGTGATGCCTTCGCGGGCAATGGCAGCGCTGAGCGTAGCGGTCGTGTCCAGATTTAGCACATCTCCAAACTCATAAGACTTGGAGGCCCCGCTGGCTTCGATGCCGGTCGCGAAATGCCTGGTGTCGTGGCGGCCGAAGCTGGATTTGCCCAGGGAGCCTAGTAGATCGCGCAAGGTCTTGAAGCCCAGAAAGTCCAGGCTCTTGTCGGTTACTTCAAACCGCACCTGGCCCTCGGCCATGCCCGCTTGCCCGCCCGCCGTTTGCCGGGTCGGATCCTGGCGCCCCTGGACGGAGATGTAGTTCTCCTGTTCCATGCGCTCGATCAGCTTATCGATCAACTGGTCAAGTTCGCCATTCTCAGCCATCTCCTCGATCCGCTGCTGCATATCGCCGTCGAAAAGGTCTCCCGCCTCCAGCGCCTGACGCAACGCCTCGCGCAGGTTATCCAGGGTGTGCTCGCCATCAAGCTCGGCGAAACGTGACCACGGATCCTGAAAACCGGAATCGAGCAAATACTCCGACAGCGCCTTGAGCATGTCTTCCAGGCTCATCTCCGAGGCCGGGTCGCCGGTGTATTTCGTGTAGCGAGTTCGTTTCATTTAATTAAAGCCGCGACGGCTTCGCCGCTGCTCCTGATATTCGTCATATTCCCGTTCCTCCGCGCGCTCCTGTTTCCGCGGGGCCTTCTCCTGGGCGCTGAATCCGCGTTCCTCGCTGCGGCTCAGTCGTTTGTGGGCATACATGCCCTCAAGCAGGAATTCCGCCGCGGCGACTGCGATCTCGGGCGCGTCCGAGACTTTGACCGACAACGGCGACAACTGCGCAAAAAGCCCCTGAATCTGCTTCAGTTCTTCGAGGATTGCCTGCGACGGCTGATCGTCGTCGATGCGCACCGTGCCCCCCAGGTTGAACCATTGCTCGATCTGCTGAGTATTGGTGCCGGAGAAATACTTGTCGAAAATCTTGCCGATCGCGATACGAATCAGGTCCCGCACCACAACGTCGGCGCCGCGCATCTCGCCTTCGTATTCCAGTTCGAGTTTCCCGGTGATGCCTGGCATCGCGGCGTAAAGGTCGCTCACCCGCGGAACCACTACCTTTTCCCCATGAAGCAACGCCCGCCGCTCGGCATTGGAAACCACCAGTTCCATGGTGGAGATGGGCAGACGCTGGCTCACACCGCTGCGCTTATCGACTTTCTTGTCTTCGCGCGCAGAGAAAGCCACCTGCTCGATCACCTCCCGCAGATAATGCGGAATCGTGATCTTGGTTGCGCCACGCTCGGCCCAGGCTTCTTGGGCGGTGATCGCCATCCCTTCTTCAATGGTCTCGGGATAGTGAGTGCGGATCTCAGATCCGATGCGGTCCTTGAGCGGAGTGACGATTTTGCCTCGTGCGGTGTAATCCTCGGGGTTGGCGCTGAAGGCAAGAACGATATCCAGTTCGAGCCGGACGGGATATCCCTTAATCTGCACATCCCCTTCTTGCATGATGTTGAAGAGCGCCACCTGGATCTTGCCGGCAAGATCGGGAAGCTCGTTGATGGCAAAGATTCCGCGGTTGGCTCGGGGTAGCAGGCCGTAATGCATCGTCAGCTCATTGGACAAATCCTGACCAGCACGCGCCGCTTTGATGGGATCAAGATCGCCTACCAGGTCAGCCACCGTCACATCAGGCGTGGCCAGTTTCTCCACATAGCGGTCCTGCCGCGGAACGAAAGCGATGGGTGTTGCCGCACCTTTTTCTGCGATCAGGTCGCGGCATCGCCGGCACAACGGATGATAGGGGTTGTCACGTATCTCGCAGCCGGCGACATAGGGCATTTGCTCGTCCAGCAGTTCGGTCAGCCCGCGTAGAATGCGGCTCTTGGCCTGCCCGCGCAGGCCAAGCAAAATGAAGTTCTGCTTAGACAGCACCGCGTTCACAATCTGCGGAATAACTGTATCTTCAAAGCCGACGATGCCGGGGAAGATTTGCTCCTTAGTTTTAAGCCGGGCAATCAGGTTCTCGCGCAACTCGTCTTTGACGCTGCGCTTCTTCAGGCGCGCCTCGGAGAATTCTTTACTGCTCTGTAGCTCACCCAGAGTTTGGGGAAGACGAGAAGACATAAGTTTGCTCCTTGGAGCGAATTTCCTGTGCTGACAAAATGGTTGCCGGCCCCTATGGATCACCTTACACCATGAAGCCTACCCTGCTACATGACATGCCCATTGCGGCTGGCAATGGTGCTCGCCTGCACTCCGCGCCGCAGCTTGGGCAGCATTGCGTTGTACAAGTCGATCATTCTTTCCGTGCGCTCGGCATCCGACCGCATCGCCAGCAACTCAATACGGAAGGAAAGATCGGTGGGCGACGCCCACGCCAGCCGAAAGGCAACCGGCTCGTCCAGATCGAATGCCCGGTGTGTTTTTTCTCCACCCATCAACTCCAATACTTCAAAATGCAGCGCCGTACACTGCTCCCGCATTGCGCGGGTAGCGGGCAAACCATCGTCGCCGAAGAAATCGACTTCTGCCTGCAGAAAACTGCGTGAGTTGTCCAGGTTCTCAATCTCGAAACGCTTCGCTCCCTGGCATAGGATGTCCATTCGTCCATCGGCATACCTCTCCAGCACGCGAACGATCTCGGCGGTGCAGCCCACCACCGCCAGGCCTTCGCGCTGGGCGCAGACCACTCCGAAACCGATCTTCTCCTCCAGGCATACGCCAATCATCTCCTTGTAACGGTCTTCGAAGATGTGGAGCGGTAGTGCTGCTTCAGGAAACAGCACTACTTCGAGCGGAAACAAAGGTATCTTCATTCCTGTTATTATGCTCGCCTTTCCGGCGCCGCGGCCCAGGGTCAAGGTCCCGATTTTGATCCCATCGGCGGTCACTCAAGATCCATAAGCAAGGCTTCCATCTCACTGAGCGCATGTTGATTGCCGGTCCGCCGGGCGCTCGCAATGCCTTGGTCGAGCCGCGTTTTCGCCTCATCCGTGCGCCCTGCCTTCACCAGCGTTTGTGCTGCCATGAAATACCCGGCCGTGTAATCGGGATGAGTGGAGAGCAACTGGTCAAACTCCGACAGGGCGGCGTCTGTCTGGCCTTGATTCGCATGTTCCATGGCTAACCCGTAGCGGGCAAAGGCATCCGCAGGGTTTTGCGCCAGAATTTGTGTAAGCATCGCAATTTTGTCCATGATTTCTCCTACTTTAAGCCTTCGCTGGCAGGGCGCGCATTTCTCTGCTTGATTTGCATTCATGGGCGCAATTGTCCACACTTGAGCCATATGGAATCTGGCGATCCTGTGCTTCCGCCCCGCAAGGTTGCGGATTCAAAATCGGAGATGACCGAGCTGATCTTGCCCAACGACGCCAACACGCTGGGCAACCTGCTCGGTGGCCGGCTCATGCACTACATCGACCTGGTCGCCGCAATCGCGGCCTACCGCCACTCCCGGACATACGTCGTCACGGCTTCGATGGATCACATCGACTTCATCGCGCCGGTTCATGTCGGGAATCTGGTGATTCTGAAGTCCACCCTGAATCGCGCTTTCCGAACTTCTATGGAAGTAGGCGTCAAGGTATGGGTGGAACATACAATTGACGGAGTCTTGCGTCATGTTGCGTCGGCATATCTTACGTTCGTTGCGGTCGACCCGCAGGGACGCCGCGTGCGGGTGCCTCCCCTGGAACCGGAGACAGAAGAAGACAAACGCCGCTACCAGGACGCAGGACGGCGCCGCGAACAAAGCCAACACGAGCGCGAGCGCAAACAAAACGCGCGCGTAGGCTCTTAAAGGGGATTTATATGGCACACATGCAAACGCCGCCAGGACCGCAGATTCTGCCGGGTGTCGCGAACATCATCGCCGTCGGATCAGGCAAAGGCGGAGTGGGCAAGACCACCCTTGCCGTGAATCTGGCCGCGGCCCTGGTCAAGATGGGCTTTCGCGTCGGTCTCATCGACGCTGACGTCTATGGTCCGAACGTTCCTCTCATGATGGGCCTCAGCCAGCAGCCGCGGGTACTCGAGAACAACCAGATCGAGCCGCTGATGGCCCATGGGGTCAAACTTATTTCGGTCGGATTTATTTCCCCGGGCGATAAGCCACTGGTGATGCGCGGCCCTATGTTGCACCAGATCATTCGGCAGTTCCTGCAGCAGGTGCAGTGGGGCGAACTTGATTTTCTGCTGGTCGATCTTCCGCCGGGTACGGGAGACGTGGTCATATCCCTGGTACAGACGGTTCCGCTCACCGGTGCGGTCATAATATCGACACCCTCCGATGTCTCACTTCAGGACGCACGGAAGGCCCTGGAGATGTTCCATCAGGTCAATGTCGAAGTATTAGGCCTGGTGGAAAACATGAGCCAGTTCACCTGCCCCCACTGCAACCAGGTGATCGATATATTTTCCCGGGGCGGTGCCGAGCGCCTGGCGAAGCAAGCCAACCTGGCATTCCTGGGTTCCATCGAGCTGGATCCGGAGATCCGCCACGGAGGCGATCATGGATTGCCCATCGTGCTGGCCGGAGAAGGGAATGCGCATGCCCGGCAATTCTTCGAGGTAGCGCGCAAAGTTGCCGAACGCGCGCTCGCGCAATCGGCCAAAGACGAGAACATTTTTGAGATAAGCTGAAGCCCTTTGCGATCTTGACAGTGCCACACTCAAGCTTTTAGAATCACTGGTGGCAAGTCTGCGCTGATTGAGATTTAAACCAGTGTGGAATGAGCGCCTTAGGGCAGGTGGGCAATGTCTTCCGACCTTCGGATCAGCCCGCGCGATCGGCTGGTCCTTAACGCGGTCATCGAACTTTATATTGCGACCGGGGAGCCTGTGGCCTCCCAAACCGTAGCGCGCCAATTAGACAATAAGGATGGGATGAGCGCGGCGACCATTCGCAACGTAATGGCTTCGCTTGGCGACGCGGGGCTTCTGGAGCAGCCGCATACCTCGGCCGGCCGCTGCCCCACGGCAAGCGCCTTCCGCCTGTATGTCGAACAGCTCAACGGGAGTACCAGGCTGGCCCCGATCGCGCTTACCCAGGAACGCAGAGATCAGATCGAGGATAGTTTTGCCGGGGTGAGCAGCCGGCAACAATTTTTGGAACGCACATCGCACGTGCTGGCGTTGATCTCGAGCGGCGTCGGCGTGGCTATGGCTGCGCAATCGGAGACTTACTGGTTGGACCACATCCATTTTTCGCGAATTTCCGCCGGGCGTGTGCTCGCGGTCGTCGTGACCAAGTCGGGAGTGGTGCTCGATCGTGTTCTGGCTCTGGACCGCGATTTATCACTGGCCGAACTGGAAGGTGCTGCTGCCTTCTTGAACCAAAACTTCCGCGGCTGGTCCATCGAGCGCATCCGCACCGAGCTTGCCCGCCGCATGGAGCAGGAGCGGAGTGAATACGATCAGCTCATGCGATCGATTGACGAACTCTGCCGCAAGGGTGCACTGGAACAGGACACGGCAGTGCAATCGATATTTATTGTTGGCGTCGCCAACCTGGTTGCCGGCCAGGCGGACGGAGAACGCCTGCGCGGATTGCTCAGCGCCCTCGAAACCAAGCAGAGGTTGATCGAGCTGCTGGACGCTTATGTAGACGCCCGCCAGCAATCGGTGCGTGTAGTGGTTGGCCTAGAGGAAACAATTCCGGAGATGCGAAATTTGGTTCTCATCGGAGCCCCGGCGCGGTTAGGTACGCAGAGCCTCGGAACACTCGCGGTGATTGGTTCCACCCGCATCGCTTACCAGGAGACGATCAACGCGGTGTCGTTTATCGCGCAGCTTTCAGACCGCATATTACCGACGCAGTAGAGCATCCCTCTTTCAGGTGTAGAGCCTCGCGATAGCGCTCGGCGGCTCTGCATCGTTATTGAAGATCCAGCATCAAGTTATGCGAAAGGCTATTCACCCAATTCACTATGTCACGTAAAGTCACGGAAACCGCCAACGAAGCGCAACAGAACAACGATCAAGTCGCCGATTCCATCGATGGCGCAGAGGAAAGCCGGGACGCAACCCAACCTGGCGGTGGAGAAGCCACGGCCCAACTGCAGAGCGAGGTCGATCGCCTCAAAGCTGAACGCGACCAATTGGTTGACCGCTTGGCTCGTTTGCAGGCGGAGTTTGAGAATGCCCGCAAGCGCGAAACGCGCGAACGCACAGACTTCCGCGATTTCGCGGTCTCTGGTGCGGTGGAGCAATTCTTGCCCGTCCTGGACAATTTTCAGCTGGCACTCGGTTCGTCCGGCTCAGTAGAGCAGTTACGCGCCGGAATCGACCTTATCTTGAAACAGATGGAAGATGTTTTGCGTTCGCTCAATGTGGTGCCGGTCGAGACCGTAGGAGCACGATTCGATCCTCGTGTGCACGAGGCGCTCGAGAGTGTCGACCGTACTGACCTTCCCGACCATCAGGTACTGGAAGAGGTCCGCCGCGGATACCGTATCCGCGACCGGCTTCTTCGTCCTGCTCTGGTTCGTATCGTAAACAATTCGCAACAGAAAGAAGCATGAGTCCTACATCCAAAGTGACTAAAGTCGAATACTACGAATTTCTGGGCGTCTCCCGCGATTGCAACGAGCAGGAGCTAAAGACTGCCTATCGGCGCCTGGCCATGCAGTTTCACCCCGACCGCAACCCGGATAATCCGCAAGCGGAAGAAAAATTCAAGCTGGCCAGCGAGGCATACCAGGTACTCTCCGATCCGCAAAAGCGCGCGGCCTACGATCGCTTCGGGCACGCGGGAGTTGGCGGTGCCGGTGGCTCGGGCTTCGAGGGCTTTGCCAACGCCGATGTGGGAGATATCTTCGGAGACTTCTTCGGGGAGATGTTCAACATGGGCGGTGGGCGTCGCAACGGGCGGGTGCAACGCGGTCGCGACATTCGCTACGATCTCTCGCTCGAGTTCGAAGAGGCTGCATTCGGTAAGCAGACAGAAATCCAGATCCGCCGCGCGGAGGTTTGCGCCGAGTGTCGCGGCACCGGGGCGCCGGCCGGCCGCGGACCTGAAACCTGCCAACAGTGCGCTGGCCGTGGACAGGTTCGTTACCAGCAGGGTTTTTTCTCCATCGCTCGTACTTGCCCCATCTGTAACGGAGCCGGCCAGGTGATTACCCATCCCTGTCCGCAGTGCAACGGTGCTGGGCTCACCGACCGCCGCCACACGATCAGTGTCAGCGTACCGGCGGGAGTGGAAGATGGAACCCGCATTCGCTATCAGGGTGAAGGCGACGCCGGGCGTTCAGGTGGACCGAAGGGAGACCTTTATGTTGTGCTGTCGGTGAAGCCGCATGAGTTCTTCGAACGCGACGGAAACGACCTTTATTGTGTCATTTTTGTTTCCTTCCCCCAGGTTGCTTTGGGCGATGAGATTCAAGTCCCGACGCTTGAAGGAGACGCCACCCTCCGGATCCATGAGGGCACGCAGTCGGGCAAAGAGTATCGGCTGCGCGGCAAAGGCATTCCTCATCTCAACGAGCACGGCCGAGGAGACCTGGTTGTGCAGGTTGTGGTGCAGACGCCGAAGAAGCTCACCAAGCCGCAGCGCGAACTGCTTCGGCAGCTCGGCGAGACTATGCATGTCGAGAACAAGCCCACCTCGCGCAGCCTGCTGAGCAAAATGAAGGACCTTTTCAGCTGAACTGCGGATCCCTCCAGATGACAAAGGCATTCGATGCCGGTGGAGTGAAACTGCAGATCCCTCCACGGCACGCCGGGACAGGTCCGCTCCGCTACGCTCCGGTCCCACGGCAAGCCGGGGCAGGCGGGATGACAAAGGAGAGGCCGGTACTTCCCCTCAGCATTCGATGCTGGTTGAGAGAGCAGCAGGTCCCCACTGCCCCGATGACCAATCTCACGGTCTGACTCAATCTACCCTTTGTCATCCCGGGCGGAGTGGTCAATGGGCCTGCGGCCCACCCAAGGTGATGGAAAACACCCTCTGTCCAGCAACCGCTTTCCATGGAAGCTTCCCTCCCCTTTGTCATCTCGCCTGCCCCGGCTTGCCGTGGGACCGAAGCGAAGCGGAGCGGAGAGATCTCTGTGTTGACGACTTCTCCTGGAAATGTTTTTCGAGACAGCGTAGCGGAGCGGACCTATCCCGGCGTGCCGTGGAGGGATCTGCAGTCTCACTCCACCAGCAACGAAGGCTGCAGGAATCTCGATCGCTGTCGAATCGGACAGAACTACTAACCGAATCTCACCCCAGCATCGCAGCAACCACAGCCATGGCGGTAATTCCTGCTGTCTCGGCACGTAGGATGCGCGGACCCAAACTCACTGCTTGCCAGCCTTCTGATGCGAAGAGAGCTTCTTCCTCCGCTGTCCACCCGCCTTCCGGTCCCACAGCGAGGTGGATGGCAGGTTTTTCCAGAGCGGGTTGCTGTAACCCGGCCTGCATGGCTGCATAGAGAGTATGGGAGCGCTCCTGTTCGGCAAGCAACAGATTCAATCCGGGCTGCGCTGCCCGGATATGCATCGCCGACTTCAATGACACGACCTCTTCGACCGCCGGCACATCCGATCGGCGCGATTGCTTTGCCGCCTCCCGTGCAACCCGGCGCCAACGCTCCACGCGGGCCGGCGCTGCCTGGACCAGATGCTTTTCGCTGCGGCGCGCAATCATGGGAATCAACCGCTCCGCTCCCAGTTCGGTCGCTTTCTCGATGATCCACTCCATGCGGTCGAACTTGAAGACCGAGAGCAAAAGGGTTACCGGAAGTGCCTCCTCTGATTCGACCTCGGAGAGTAGCCTGAATTGCACCGCGTCTCCGCTGATGCCGGAAATGACGGCGCGCCACACGCGATCCCCCGCCACCATGTCACACTCCATACCGGTCTGCGCACGAAGCACACGAATCAGATGAGCCGCCTGCTCGCCCTTGAGGGAAGCCGTACGGTCGTTCCAGTCATCGGCTATCCACCGTCTTCGCGTCATCGCTCCGCCATCTCATCTAAAGGTGTCATGGCCCAGTACCACTTTGGTAAGAGGCGCGCGCGTCTTCCTCTGCCGGCGAACCCGAGCCTTCGTCCTCGCCCCGGGCTCCCACCAGATTTTCTGGAGCTCTCCCGGGCGATACGGCGCGTCGGCCCGGAGGCGAAACCGGAAAAAACAGACACGCAAAAAGTCGCTGTGCCTCGGTCCCATCGAAGAATGGCAGCCCGCACGATCCTCAACTCGCGCACCTCCTGAGAACTTTCTGATTGGGTGCAATGTGCGCCGGAGCCGCATAAACACTGAAGATATAGCCTCCGGCAAAAACACATCGGGGGACGCTTTTGGCGTCCCCCGATTGTGTTGCCTGTTACGTTGCCTGACTACTTCTTTTTTGCTGTTTTCTTGGCTGCCTTCTTCGCTGGCTTCTTTGCTACTGCTTTCTTGGTTGCCATTGTTTCTATTCTCCCTTTGTCGAGTCGACATCGAACCTGCAAGAGATACTTTGCAGTTAACGAATGTATAGAATCCTAAAAAAATAGTGTCAAGAAAAAAATCACATATAGTGAAGATCAATTCGCAGATCGGAATCGCTATAGCCAACCTGCAACTTCCCCATGCGCTCACTTTCCTGCGAGATGGACACCATAATGTCGCAACAACACCAGCGCGACGCCGCTGATCGAGTCATGCCAGGCATGCGCGATCATTCCTGTCCGAAGTCCTCGCCGCAGCAGCGCGAGCACGCCAAACATGGCGCCGTAGGCGGCGATCAGCAATATTCCGGCGACTCCTTCATAGCCGTGCGCACCGCCAAACACCAGCGCGGAGAGCGCGACACCGACCCACACCCTGCGCCCCATGCGCGCAAACTGCTGCTGCAGGTAACCGCGGAAGACCAATTCCTCGCAGACGCCGGCAGAGATGCTCAATACCAGGAACAGCATCATCTCCACCGCCGTGACAGGCGCGAGTTTCTGGGTCACGTCACCGATTTTCTGTGGGTCAATGTGCGATCCCGAGATTTTCACCAGCACGTTGCCCAGGAGAGCGAGGGCAAGGAGTGCAGTTGCCCAGTAGCCCAGCGCAACACCAAGATCGACCAACCACGCCCGGCCGCCGGGTCGCTTCTCGCCCAGCAATTGCCGCAAGGGAACCTTGCGCATGTGCAGGCCCCACAGAACCAGGCCCGCCAGAAACCATTCATATGCGATGGTCATACAGTAGTTCGTCACCAGATGCAGGGGCTGATCGCCAAAGGTGCGTAGGCGCCTGACTCCGGCCACCGAAAGTCCGATGATCACCAATACCATCAGTGCGGTGTGCCACCACGGCGCCACCAGGCCGCCGTGCTCGTACGTTCCCCCGAGAACAGATTGCGCCGGTTCTATCGTCGTCATGCTATTGTGTTCCGTTGTTTGGGCATCTAAAAAGTGAGGCCGTCCGTTATGGAAGATGTAGTCATTGTCGCCGGAGTGCGCACACCAGTTGGAAAGTTTCAGGGTGGGCTGTCCAATTTTTCTGCTGTGCAACTGGGTTCCTTTGTGGTGCGCGAAGCTCTCAACCGTGCGCGGCTCAATCCCGATCAAGTGGACGAATGCATCATGGGCAACGTTGTCTCCGCCGGCCTTGGACAGAATCCGGCCCGCCAGGCGGCAATCCACGGAGGCCTTTCTCCCTCCGTCAGCGCCATGACCATTAACAAGGTCTGCGGCTCGGGGTTGAAGGCAGTTGGGTTGGCGGTGCAGGCGATCCAGACCGGCAACGCTGAGATTGTCATTGCTGGGGGCATGGAATCAATGACCAATACGCCCTACCTTCTTCCCCAGGGGCGCAATGGTTTCCGCATGGGTAATGCGACCGTCGTCGATTCCATGATCCATGATGGTCTGTGGGAGATTTACAACGGCTATCACATGGGCATCACCGGGGAGCTTGTTGCCGAAAAGCACGGCATCACCCGCGAGGAGCAGGATCAGTACGCGCTCAACTCCCATCGCAAGGCTGCCGCAGCCTGGCGCGCATGCTACTTGCGATCGCAGATTCTTCCCATCGAATTGCCACCAGGGAAGAAGGGCGAAGCATCCACCACCTTCGACCACGACGAATCCGTGCGTGAGGACGCCTCGATCGAAGCCCTCCGCGCGCTGAAGCCCGCTTTCAAGAAAGACGGAACCGTTACTGCGGGGAACGCGCCGGGCGTAAATGATGGCGCGGCCGCAGTGGTGGTGATGTCGGCGGCCAAAGCCGCATCGCTCGGTCTCACGCCCATGGTTCACATTCGCGCCCAGGCTAGCAGCGGCATCGATCCCAAATGGGTGATGCTCGCTCCCGTTTTGGGAATCCAGCGAGTGCTGGCAAAGGCGGGCTGGTCCAGGGAGGTTCCCGATCTTTACGAATTGAACGAGGCGTTTTCGGTCCAGGCACTGGGCGTGATGAAAGAAGTCGGCATGGATCCGGCCAAGGTGAATGTGAACGGCGGAGCGGTTGCCATAGGACACCCGATCGGCGCCAGCGGAGCACGCATTCTGGTTGCGCTGATCTATGAAATGATGCGTCGCGATGTCCATCGGGGAGTCGCGGCCCTCTGTCTCGGTGGCGGCAATTCTGTGGCCATGGCCGTCGAGCGATAAGCGCGAATGGGTGGCCTCAATTATGAGCAGAGGTTAATGTTGCTGGCGGTCCAGCCGCTGCTATACTCGCGCCACTCATGCTCTTCAAGTCACTGAGTGCGGCGGTTTATGGCATCGACGCTCACATCATCGATGTCGAGGTCGACTTTTCCGGCTTCAAGACAAAGGACGACTGCTTTCACACCGTCGGGCTGCCGGACGCTGCGGTGCGTGAAAGCCGCGATCGGGTTCGCTCTGCCATCAAGAACTCAGGCTTCGATATTCCCCCGACCGACATTACGATCAATCTCGCTCCCGCCGATCTGAAGAAAGAAGGATCGGGTTTCGACCTGCCCATGGCCATCGGGATTCTCGGAGCCTATGGTGCTTTGCAGTTGAAGGACCTCGGCCAGTTTCTGCTGGTGGGGGAACTGGGACTGGATGGGACACTGCGTGGTGTTCCTGGTGTGCTGCCGATTGCGTTGGCGGCGCACGCGAGTGGCATCGCCAATCTTGTCGTCCCCGAGCGCAACGCCGCCGAGGCTGCGATGGTTGAGGGTCTAAATGTCTATCCGGTCCGTACTCTGATCCAGGTACGTGCACTGTTGAACGCTGCGGCCAACGGCGGTATCCATGCCCAGCCTCTTCGCGTGGACTCGCATCATCTTCTCGATGAGCATCATAATTTCGCGCTCGATTTCAAGGATGTTCGTGGGCAACAGACGGCCAAGCGCGCCCTGGAGGTTTCTGCTGCCGGCGGCCACAACATTCTTATGATTGGTCCGCCTGGGTCGGGCAAAACTATGTTGGCCAAGCGGCTGCCCTCGATCCTCGCGCCTCTTCGCCTGGCAGAGGCGCTCGAGACCACCAAGATCCACTCCGTTGCCGGCGTGCTTGATGCGGATGCAGGGTTGGTCACACAGCGTCCCTTCCGCTCGCCGCATCACTCCATTTCCGACGCAGGGCTCATTGGTGGGGGCAGTATTCCCCGTCCCGGCGAAGTATCGCTGGCGCATAATGGTGTGCTGTTTTTAGATGAGCTTCCCGAGTTTCCCCGCAGTGTGCTGGAGGTGATGCGGCAACCACTCGAGGACGGAACGGTCACCATCTCCCGCGCCGCCATGTCCCTCAGTTTTCCCGCGCGCTTCATGCTGGCGGCGGCAATGAATCCTTGTCCCTGCGGCTATTTCAACGACAAATCGCACGAGTGTCTGTGTACGCCCCCTATGATGCAGCGCTACATTTCAAAAATATCTGGCCCACTGCTTGATCGCATCGACATCCATATCGAGGTCCCCGCAGTGCAGTACCGGGAGCTTCGTTCCGCCGCAGCGAACGAAGGCTCTGCGGAAATCCGCGCGCGCGTTTTGTCGGCGCGCGACCGGCAGCACACGCGGTTCGCCGCCGACGGTATTTTTACCAATGCGCAAATGCACACCCGCCAGATCCGCACCTACTGCGAATTATCGCCGGAGTGCGAGCGTTTGCTGGAGAGAGCCATGCAACAGCAAGGCTTGAGCGCGCGCGCACACGACCGGATACTGAAGGTCGCTCGGACCATTGCTGATCTCGATGCCCAGCCCAATATCACCGTCGGGCACATCGCAGAGGCGATACAGTACCGCACGCTGGATCGCAGTTTCTGGAGTTGAGTCCTCTGTCCTGCCCAGGAATCTTGGGTGCCCCACATCCCCACAGGAAAAAGGCTGGGATCGCCGCAACCTGTCCCGGCGTGCCGTGGACCAATCCTTCATGGATACCCGTGACGTAACCACAGGGTAGCGTGTTCCGCTCCCATCTGAGCACATGAAGGCTACCGGCTTTTAGCCGTTTTCTGACTGCGCATGGGCTGTTGAGCGCTTTCAGCTGTGCCACACAGCACTCGGACGAATGAGGGTTTTAGCCCCTGCGCTTTTCTCTCTGCCAAGTAGGTGTACCAGTCCTCCTTGGACGGGGCTCTGAACCATAGATGCGCAATGCATTTCGTGCAGGATTGCCATTGCAGGGGCTGAAGCCCAATTCTCTTTCCCTCCTTTACGGCCCGACTAAAGTCGTGCCCTGATACAAAGCCAAAACTCAGCACCCAATAGAGCCACTCTTGTTGAAATACCATACGTTTGGTCCCTGGAAATGTAGAAACTCCAGGGCACGGCCTTCAGGCCGTCCGTAAGTGGTTGCAAATCTGTGCGGCTTTATGGATGACTGCAAAACTAATGTCCGGGTCAGTCTGTTTCGAGCCAATTTCGAAAAGTGCTTTGTATCAGGGCACGACTTCAGTCGTGCCGAAAATTGGCCAGTAGGAGGAGGGCTTTAGAGTGTGCGTGAGAACCTAATTCCAAGTCACCGCGCTCATGCTTTGTATCAGGGCACGGCTTCAGCCCGTAGGTTAACTACCCAAGATAGGACGGACTTTAAGCCCCTGCGGCGCTATTTCCCTCTCAGTTCGGCTTCGGGCAGCGTTCGGCAGCTCAACCTGCGAGTAGGACATTACCTTTGCAACATTCAATAGCCGCTGAGGTACGCTTTTTCAAGACATGTTGATGGACATGACCGATCGGAGAGACGTACCTGAGGGGCTGAAGAGTCTGCGTGAGAACCAAAAAAAAATCGCAGATTTTTCCACTACGCCACCCCGAATTTCCTGCACGCTTCCCTGGAAAGAACTGCGTGTGCGGCTTTCTTTAAGGAAAGGCGCATGAAATGTGCGGAACCCACCAAGCTTCACAGGAAATCGGGGATGTGGGGCACCCTGGTGTTCGCTGATAATCGGGGCGTCTACCCTGACATGCTCGTGCTTGAGGAATGGGCAGCTAGGCTCGAGTCAACTCTTCAATAAGCTCTCGATGGGCCGGGTAAGCATGGACCAGTTCGGACGCCTCGGCTAATTCGAAATCTGCAAAGTCGAAGCCCGGCGCCACCGTGCAACCTACCAGCGCAAAGCCGGCAGCGTCCTTCAGGCGGGAAGCAAACCAGCAACCTGCTTTCACTGTCGCCTGAAACACTTCGCCCGCTTCGAAAGCATCACCTAAACGCAACTCAGAATAATTCCCTTCAGCATCGATCACATAAACGATCAACGCACTTCCGGCATAAAAGTGCCACAGCTCGTCCGACGCAATGCGATGGAAAGCGGAAAAATCCTTTCCCGCCAGTAGAAAGTAAATTGCCGTAGACGCGGAGCGGTCTCCATGAAAGGCGGATGGTAGGGCATTCTGAACAATCGTCAGATCCGATTGATAAGTAACGCGGTAATAGCCACCCTCCGGGTGAGGGCTCAGTCCCAGGTGATCGATCCAGTACTGCGCATTCTTGTCCACCATACGACCTAGTGGCCGGCGGCAGGCGCTTCTGCCTGTTGCCGCAACGCGTGGACGATAACCCGCAACATCTCGTCTTCCGGAGCCCGTTTGCCGGTCCAGATTTCGAACTGGCGTGCGCCCTGTTGCACGAACATCTCGACGCCGGTCACGACGGGTATTCCTTTTTCGCGAGCCATGCGCAGCAACGGTGTATCCACGGGGTTGTAGACCAGATCGAAGACCAGGCGCGCATTAATTTCTTTCGCTTCCAGGATGTGATGCGGCTTCACTCCATGCATGCCGACAGCGGTCGCGTTCACGATCACATCAAAATTGGTCTTCGCTAGCTGCTCTCTGCGGATCACCTTTGCCTTAGCCTCGCGTGCCAGCTTCTGCGCTGTCTGCGGAGTACGGTTCAGAATGAGTACTTCGGCTCCCTTGTCAACCAAGCCAAAGACCGCTGCTCTGGCCGCACCGCCGGCCCCTAATACCAGGATCTTGGCGCCGGCCAGCGTAAGCCGCTTCTCCAGAGGGCGCACAATGCCTCCTACATCGGTATTGAAACCGTAGAGCTTTCCATCGTGCGTCCGAACGATGGTGTTACAAGCACCGACCTTGGCTGAGACCGGGTCCATGTTCTCCAGGTGCTTGAGCACTTCCTGCTTGAGCGGCATGGTTACGCTTAAGCCAGAGAGCGGCACCTCGCGGACCACAGTCAGCAAGTCAGTGAGTTTGCTGGTTTGCAACGCCAGGTAAACCGCGTTTACCGTTTCGCGGTGGAAGGCCGTGTTCATCATCAGGGGAGAGAGAGAATGTTTGATCGGATTGCCCACCACACCGTAGACGCGCGTGGCGGTGTCGATCTGGGCAATGCGATAAATGTCGGTAAGGGTGCGTGCCTCAATTTGCCCCGGAGCCGTCTCTTCGCCCTGGCTGGCGGCGGCAAACGTGAATACGCTGCCCGCGCGAATGGCCAGCACCCGGCTGATGATCCCCTGGTCCCCCATGCACAGGCCGACCATATTGGCCATGTCGCCGCTGCGCTTGAGGAAGTGCATCATGACCACGTTGTCAGCAAGTGACCTGGCGGTACATACGATCTTGATGAACTCCGGTTCGTAGGGCCGGATGCGCTCGAAAATGCCATC
Organism: uncultured Acidobacteriaceae bacterium; assembly: GCA_963717225.1. Classification (GTDB taxonomy): domain Bacteria; phylum Acidobacteriota; class Terriglobia; order Terriglobales; family Acidobacteriaceae; genus PALSA-350. Next base: position 148,077 of record CAVQWB010000039.1, read on the forward strand.
CAGATCCTTGGTCGTCTGGAAATCGTGCCAGGAGACGATGAGGGCCGCGCCGCGGGTGCGCAGCTTTTCCAGTTCAGATCCCTTGATGGCCTCTGCCGTCTGCAACTCCAAATCCACCAGGTGAAACCCCGAGGCAGTCGCTTTCTGCAGCACTTCCAATTCGGCAGCGATCGCACCGTTAAACTTCCCCCCGTTGGCGGCGCGGCGGCAGGTGGCGATGGCCGTGACCACACTATTCTCGGCCAGGAATTGCTTTAGCTTGGGTAGCGCGGTGAGAGGCTTCTCCAGATAATCGAGACGGAATTCCAAAAAAGGGCTGTCGCGCATAGCCTCGGTGGCGCGATCGACCATTTCGCCGGCTGTGGATCCAATGATCGCGACGCAAACTTTGCCCATACGCGAGCGTAAGTATTGCTGCGACTGAGATGAAGCAGAATTCATGATGACAATCTGGACATCTTAACGCATTTCCACTTCTACGCCGCCCAGGCGGGTTTAGCGATGTGCGTCTTTTCTTGACGAAAAGTCGCGTTAGCAGGCGTTCCTCTTTATACAGGAGAAGTGGATATGCTGTACCGGCCACACCCTCACTATGCAAGAACCGTGTTGTACTGCCCTGGAATCCCCTTCTTACCGTGGGGTACCCTTGAAGTGGAGTAAGGAGCAGATTCCCATTGAATGAATTATCGGCAGCAGAAATGAAAGGATTGCATCCCTGGGACGAGCGCGGCGATATCGACGCCGCCGGACTGGAAAGCTGGGTCCAGGGGCGGCTGGCACAACAGCGCCGGCAGATTGACGCCCTGCTGGCCGTTCAGGGTCACAAAACACTCGAAAATACTCTTCGTCCCTATGACGATGCCGTGGCTACTCTGAGCGCGACCGGTTCCCTGGCGTCGCTGCTGGATAGCGTGTATCCAGACAAATCAGTACGAGACAAAGCGCGGGAGTTGACCCAAGCGGTCGCTGAGGCGGCAACTGCCCTGTCGCTCAATCAGGAGGTCTACCGGGCGCTTGCAGCCATCGACATGAGCCCAGCCGATCCCGCGACCACGCACTACGTGAGTCAAACTCTCTTGAATTACCGGCTGGCCGGAGTAGACAAAGATGATGCCACGCGCGCCCACTTGCGGGAGCTCTCCGATAAGGCGACCGAGCTGTCACTCACGTTTGCCAAGCACGTTCAGGAGAATGTAAACCGGGTGGAAGTCCGGGATACCGCCGAACTGGACGGGCTGCCCGAAGATTACATCCGCAATCATCCGCCAGATGACCAGGGCGTCATCACTCTGACCACCGACTACCCCGACATGCAGCCGGTGATGACATTTGCCACCAACGCAGATTTGCGCCTGCGCATGTTCCGCGCCTACAACACCCGCGCGTACCCGGCCAACCGTCAACTATTGCTGGACCTGCTGGCATTGCGGCAGCAGATGGCCTCTATCCTCGGCTTTGCCTCCTGGGCTGACCTGGCCACTGCCAATCAGATGATGGGGTCAGCGGCCAATATGAAGAAGTTCATTGGCGGGCTGGAGCAGGCTTCCCGTGCCGGCGCTGCGCGGGAATACGAGATGGTGCTGGCTTTTGCCCGCAAACAGCAGCCAGGACTGACGGCGCTCAGAAGCAGCGACCGTGGCTATTGGTATGAACAATACCGCCGCCAGGCCTTTGACTTCGATTCGCAATCCGTCCGTCCTTATTTTCCTTACGCGGCCGTGGAGCAGGGCATTCTGGAAACCGCGGCGCGGCTATTCCACGTCAGCTTCCAGCGCAACCGGGAGACCAGCGTCTGGCACCCCCAGGTGAGCGCCTGGGACGTCTATGACCGGGGCCGGCTGTGTGGCCGTTTCTACCTCGACATGCATCCTCGCGAAGGCAAAGACAAGTGGTTCAGCGCAGCTCCGCTCATCCCAGGGATCGAGGGCCGTCAACTGCCCGAGGTCGCTCTGGTCTGCAATTTCCCCGGCGGCAAAACGGACGATCGCAGCCACGATCCCGGATTGATGCAATATAACGACGTCGTCACCTTCTTCCACGAGTTCGGGCACCTGATGCATGCCATTCTAGGCGGCCAGCAGGCATGGGCGGGCGTCAGCGGCATCGCTACCGAAGGGGACTTCGTCGAAGTGCCGTCCCAGATGTTGGAAGAGTTCTTTCACGATGCCCGGCTATTGGCGTCGTTCGCCCATCACTACCAGACCGGCGAACCCATCCCGCCGGCACTGGTCGAACGGATGAATCGGGCGAGTGCTTTCGGAAGAGCCGATGGAGTGCGCACTCAGCTCTTCTACACCAGCTATGCGCTCGACGTGCACAACCTGCCTCCCCAGGAGGTCGATCCCGATGCGCTGCTCGAGCAGGGCTACAAGCGCATGTTGCCCTACGAGTGGGTCGACGGCAACCGCATGTACTCGAGCTTCACCCACTTGATTGGCTATTCCTCGAATTACTACACCTATATGTTCGACAAGGTGATCGCGCTCGATTTCTTCGGTCAGTTCGACCGCTCTAATTTGCTTGAGGGACCGGCCGCGATGCGCTACCGGGCAGCGATTCTCGAGCCCGGTGGGTCCAAGCCTGGAACCCAGTTGATCGAAGACTTTCTCGGCCGCGAACAAAGGATGGATGCCTTTGCCGAGTGGGTCGGCGAAGAGTTCGCCGGCTCCGCGGCGGGGGAGGGAAGCGATGCCATCGGCGATTCTGCGTAAGGCGTGGCAAGGCAAGTGGGCCGTGGTCACCGGCGCCAGCGCCGGCATTGGTGAAGCGATCGCGGCGGAGTTGGCGGCGGCGGGGGTCAACCTGGTGCTCACTGCCCGCCGCCGCGAGCGGCTCGATCTGTTGGCGGATCGACTGCGGGCCTTGCACTCCATACAAGCGCAGGTGGTCGTTGCCGACCTCACCCTCCGCCAGGCCCCGCAACAGATCTTTGATGCAACCGAGGGTTCCGGTCTGCAGGTGGATGTATTAATCAACAACGCCGGCTTCGGAGAATACGGCGAGTTTCTCCACTCCAACCTGGAGATGCAGGTGGACATGGTGCAGGTGAATTGTTCCGCTGTGGTTCATCTCAGCCGGTTATTTCTTCCTGCCATGGCTGCCCGGCGTCAAGGTGCGGTCATGATCGTGGCGTCGACCGCCTCCTATCAGCCTGTTCCCTATCTGGCAACGTATGGAGCGACCAAAGCCTTCGATCGCATGCTGGCTGAAGCACTGGCCGAAGAAATGAAACATCACCGAGTTCGCGTGAGTGCCCTGTGTCCCGGACCCACCGAATCTGAATTCAATCAAGTAGCCGGGTCGCGCTCGGGTGACAGTCGGAAAGCACAATCTGCGGTGCAAGTTGCCCGGCGTGGGCTGGAAGGGCTTGCAGCCGGTAAACACTGGGTCCTTCCGTATCTCGCTGGCAGCGTCCAGGTTTTCGCCCAGCGGTTCGTCCCGCGAAGGGTGGTCACCGGCGCCATCGAGCGGATGTTCCGGCCGGCGCGGCTAAAATAAATATTTTTTGAGCGAACAACTTTGCCGCAGAAAATGCATTCTCAGTAGATAACAACAGAGGCTACTTCAATCTCTTCCTCTCCAGGTACTTGTTTACCCCAACGAAGCCCCGCCTCGGCGGGCTCTCCTCAGAAAAATCCCTGATTGTCTTCCCCAATTGGCCTCTTGAGCGGGCCCGCCGGAAGGCGGGCCTAATGCTTTTTGGAGTCCCATCCGCCACATTTCCGTTGCTATGGACAGACTTTCGTAAAATAGGCGGAATGGCAGTTTCGCAAGCCACGCAACTGGAGGTCGTCCGCGTCGCCGGCTGGTCACGACGCAGTAAGCTGGAGCTCGCCTGGCTCATACATGGATTCAGTACTCGCCTCGGCGGAAGAACAACTGTGTACCGGCCCGGGGCCTTCGACCTTAATCTAGGTTTTACCGACTCCGACCGTCGGGATGCCGTGGCTACGAATCGCGGACTATTTGTCACGGAGGCCACCGAAGGCAAGGAGATCCTGGGCCTGGTCACGTTACGGCAGATTCATTCGTCGCTGATCCGCAGGGTATCGGCGAAGGACGTTCGGGAGAACGGGATGCCGGCAGTGCTAAAGGGTGACGGCATGATGACCGACGAGCCCGGGGTGCTGCTGGGCATCCAAACGGCGGACTGCATACCGATTCTTGTGGCGGACCGCAAAAACCGGGCGGTCGCTGCCTTTCATGCGGGATGGCGCGGCACTTTGGCGCGCATCGTAGAAAACGGAGTGGGGCGCATGCGTTTGGAGTTTGGCTCCAAACCGGAAGATTTGATTGCCTCCATCGGGCCGGGAATAGGGCAGTGCTGCTACGCCGTGGGAGAAGAAGTACGGGCGCAATTCGACTCGCAATTCATCTACGCCGCGGAACTCTTCCGCGAGGTCTACGATTCAGACCCGATCAGGGAGAAGTATCCCATGCTATTTCTCACCGCCCGCGCTCCTGGCCATAGCGCCATCGGTCCTGGTATGCACCTGGATCTGGCCGAGGCAAACCGGCGGCAGTTGCTCGCGGCTGGGCTCAAAAAAGGCGCAATTGCTCTTATCGGACAATGCACCGGATGCCACACAGATCGGTTTTTCTCCCACCGTATCGAACGGGGGTTTACCGGACGGATGATGAGCGTTATTGGCGTCGCCCGGGCTGATTCCTAGGCAGCCGAGTGTCCTTCCCCGTTGCCCGTGCCAGGCTTGGTTTCATCCGGTTCCGGTGCCCTGTCCTTGGGGTTAACCAAGTCGCGTAATTCCTTACTTGGCTTAAAGTAGGGCACGCGCTTGGCGGGCACGTCGACTTTGGCCCCGGTCTTAGGGTTCCTTCCGGTTCGCGGCTTACGTTGGCGAATGCGAAAGCTGCCGAAACCGCGGATTTCGATCTTGTCACCGGTACGTAATGCGTGAATCACAGAATCGAAAATTGTATCCACGATCATTTCCCCATCCCGGCGCGTCAGATCGCCCAGCTGGGTTACTTCCTCAACGAGGTCTGCTTTGGTCATGGTCCGGCCTTCTCCAAAGTATAAAGGTAACCCGTGTCAGCTATAGTAGATGCAGCAATTTGATGGTACATCGGAAACAATCAGAGCTGCGCTTTTCCCTGTGGATCCGGCAACTCGATAACCAACACCCGTCATTTGGCGTCAAATAAAACAATGGTTGCCGGTATTCGGTAGACCGCGACATTATTCGAACGTGAGCTACAGATGCGCCAGACTGGAGCAGAGTAGCGTAGAATTTACCCCGTATCAATGAAATGAGTTTGCAAAACGACTTCAGGATCGGATTTGGAACGACCTTTAATCAGTATCGTGATTCCTGCTTACAACGAGAGCGCCCGCATAGGGAAAGCTTTAGGGGAAGTTCTGCGCTGCGTTCGGCAGCGAAACTGGCACGCTGAGGTTCTGGTAGTCAACGACGGGTCGACGGACCGCACGGGGGCCATTGTCCAGGAATTTGCCCAGCTTCATCCCGAAGTACGCCTGCTCAACAACGCCGAAAACCGGGGCAAGGGGTTCAGCGTCCGCCACGGGGTGCTGCATGCCGTGGGAGAGATCGTGATGTTCACCGATGCGGATCTTTCTGCGCCGATGGAAGAAGCCGAGCTTTTATTTGACGCTTTGCGTCAGGGTGCCGACATTGCTATCGGCTCCCGTTGGCTGCAGCGCCGGCGCCAGACGCACAAGCAACCTCTCTACCGCCAGTTGTTTGGGCGATGCTTCAACGCCATTACCCGCCTGGTAATGGGATTGCCCTTCGCCGACACGCAATGCGGATTTAAGGCTTTCCGCCGCCCAGTGGCACAAACAATCTTCCAGCTGCAGCGCATCGAGCGGTGGGGGTTTGACCCCGAACTGCTGTTTATTGCGCTGAAGCGTGGTTACAAAGTCCAGGAAGTGCCCGTAACCTGGGGACACGACGAGCGTTCGCGCCTTAGCTATCTTAAGGACGGGATCAAGATGCTAGAAGAAATTGCCTACATCCGCTGGGAAGCGTTCGCCGGTGCCTACGATCGGAACGTGGTCGAATTTACTCCGGAATGGCCGGTGGTCAAAGGCTAGATCACAAAGCGAGCGACCCGGGAAGAATTTCTGCCTTCCCTGCTTCAACCTTCCGTGACTTCACCGCAACTTTGATCTGCATGTCGCTGGTCTGCTCCATCACCATTGTTTCCGAGCAAACTCCGCAGAGCCAAAAGTGTTGCAGACGGCGGGCGCGCCCCCCGGGCGCCGGTACGGGTACATGTGGATCCGGCAGGTCAAATACGAAAATTCGTCCTTCACGAAGGTAATGAAGAGGTTTGCCACACTTGGGATTAGCACATTGATTAACCATGGTTACCTGCAACTTCCAATTACGTATGAGCGAATAAATCAGCAAAGGGTTTTCTCAGACTTCTGGACGATGCCGTGCCGTGTGCGAGAATAATCAGTTCCCATGCCCATATTGCGCTCGTTATTTATTGCGCTCTCCCGGAATTCGTCGTTGCGTCGTTTCGCGGAAAATTCCACACTCGGTAGTCGCCTGTCCTCCCGCTTCGTAGCCGGCACCAGCGTTGAGCAGGTGCTGGAGGCAGCTGCCTCTGTCAATCGCCAGGGAATGTCGACCTCGCTCGACAGTTTGGGCGAGAATGTTCATTCTCCCCAGGAGGCCCAGCAGGCAGCGGAGGTGTATCATCGCTTGCTCGATGCCATACAGCAGCGCCAGTTGGACGCCAATGTAAGCGCCAAACTCACCCAGATGGGTATGGATCTCGATCCGGAACTGGCCTTCGAGATAGCTGCAGGCCTGGTGGTACATGCGGTGACGTCCGACACCTTTGTCCGTATCGACATGGAGGGTTCGGATTACACCAAGGCCACCGTCGACATGGTATGCAAGTTGCATGCTCTGGAGGCGAATCGAGGCCGCGTGGGTGTCGTCATCCAGGCTTACCTTTACCGGAGTAAATCGGACATCGACCGCCTGCTGGCGGAGGGAATTCGCATTCGTTTGTGCAAAGGTGCTTACCAGGAACCGGCCGACCTGGCGTTTCCCGACAAGGCCGATGTGGACAAGAATTTCGTGAGGTTGATGCAGATCCTGCTCCCCAGTGGCATCTACCACGGCATCGCGACCCACGATGAAAAGATGATCGATGCCACTTGCCGCTTTGCCAAAGAACGCGGCATCTCGCCCGACCAGTTCGAATTTCAGATGCTTTACGGTGTGCGGCGCGACCTGCAACGATCTCTGGTAGCCGCGGGCTATCGCGTGCGGGTTTACATTCCTTTCGGCACCGAATGGTATCCCTATCTCATGCGCCGGCTGGCGGAACGGCCGGCAAACCTGCTATTTATAGCCCGTAATTTTTTCCGTCAATGAAGGAGATGGATGTGAAAACCAAGAACGCCCTGAAACAGGCTGAACTCATTCTCAAGCTGTATGAAATTCGCCGGGAGACGGCTTTGCGCGCGGCGCGCGATTATGTGGGCGGTGAGTTCATGCCCAAGTCAGTGGACGAATTTGTGAGCCTGGTGAAGGATGGCGGTAAGCAGAGTGGGCACATCCTTCAGGTGTACGGATATTGGGACATGGTCGCCGCATTTGTCGTTCACGGCGCACTGGATGAAGCCCTGATCTTCGATACCTGCCAGGAGATGTACTTTCAATTCGAAAAGATCCAGCCCTACCTGGCCGGCTTTCGCGAAAAGATGAACCTGCCTGAGTTTCTCAGGAGCATCGAGAGCGTGGTTGCCGGTGCGCAGGAGAGACGCACACGCGCGGCCGTCAAGACCAAGAGTAAGCAGACGGTGAAGGTTCGTCCACAGGAGATGGAGCTCGAGGAATCCACGCCCGCAGAAACCGCCAATGGGAGCCGGTGATCCGGCTATGACTCATCCGCGGACGGCCCGTAGATCGAAGGGACCGCCACGTTGTTGAGCCGGAGATAGACCCCTAACTGACCGCGATGATGGATTGCGTGGTTGAGCACCAGAGACCTGATCATCTGGTAGCGGGTTCCCTGGATCAGGATGGTTCCCTTGGAGAGCAATCTCCATTGGTCTCCAAGGTTGTTGTCCTCGAGCTTGTTGAGGGCGGTGCGGGCCTGTTGGACGTGCTCGTCAAAGCCCTGAAGGAGCTTCGCGGTCGACTCCATCACCTGCGGTGTGTCGCCCGAGGTCGCGACGTCCAGTTCCGGCAGATCGACAATCGGGACGATCCAGGAAGGGATACGGGCAAGATGAGCGGCAAGCTTGCCGATGGCCATCGATTTTTCATGTGGTTTGTATTCGAGCTTGGTTTCAGGAACCCGCTCCAGCGTGGAGCGGATCTTCTTCATCTCAAAGTTGAATTCAGGTACTAACAACTCGCGAATTTGCATGCTCTCCTCTTCGCCTAAAACAAGGCCAAATCATACTAACTGAGCGTTTGCGGTTGCGGAGGGACCTTGGGATACCACGGTGCTACGCCGGCGGTTTTTCAGGACGTCAACAGATTGGAGGCCAGAAAGACTCTCCGAACGAAGGGCAAAGCTGCGGAAAAAGGGACGGTGTCGGCAGAGACGAAATGGAGAGCGTACCCCAAGGCTTAAAGAGTCTGCGTGAGAACTCAAAAGGAGCCCTGAGTTTGGTGGGAGCCCCCTGCTTTATCAGGGGGGAGCAACGTTTTCAGCGTTGCGCAAAGAAGTTCGACTTTGATCATGCGCTTTAGCGCTGGCCTTGAAAATCCAGGGCTAAAGCCCTCCCTCAGAAAGGAAACCCTTTTCCGCTGGACTGAAGTCCAGCTCCCCCTGCTGAAGCAGGGGGCTCCCACCAAACTCGGGGTGGAGAGATCTGCGGCTTCTCTTCCGGTTCTCACACACCCTCTGAAGCCGGATGAGTTTAGCCAACGCCACCAGGTCCACAGGAAATCTGGGGTAGCGAAGTGGACCTGTCTCGGCGTGCCGTGGAGGGACCTGGACCTGCTGTTTCTCTTCCGGTTCTAACCCGCATTTCTCACAGACCCCTGGGTAAACAAATAAAGTAATCGCTGCCAGTAGTGAGATCTCTATGCGGAACGAGTGACGGGTGCCCCATATCTGCCTGGTTTTGGCAGATGTGGGATTCAACGGCTGTCGACCGATCACTCTCTACCAGCAACAGATCTTGTCCATGGCCATCTACGCCCTGCACAGTCAGGGGTTGAGGTTTGTGGAATCCCACATCTGCCAAAACCGGGCAGATATGGGGCACCCGGGCTTTGTCGCAGACCGGGCTGTGAGAAATCCAGGCCAACCCGCATTTTCACACTTCGGTTGCGAGCCAACCTTTGTCGCCCCGTGGCTGCGCCCGCCCATCCCGAATAAACCAAAGTAATCTCCGAAAGGGTAGCCCCGCCTCAGAAAATACGTCCCGGCACTTATATCCGATCCCGCAACGGTATAATTCTGTTAGAAGACGATTTCGGCAGGCAGCGGATTCTCGCTTCACCGCCTCTAGCCTACAGCTGCCGGTAGTTTCGGCCTACACGCGAGCGAAGGACAGTGTTAGCACTGTCCGGTGTCCCACCCGATCCCTGTCACAAATCAAGCATTCACAAGCATCCCGCAGCGGCGGGATTTTTTATGGGTTCCCACCGTGCTTCCCTGCGCGGTAAAGCAGTCTCGCAATCGGCGTAGACCGATAGACCGAAGCGATAGATCTTTTCGTCGTCTTTCTCTAGGAAAAACCATACCTGGCGGACCCCTGCCAAACCACAGCCACTTGCCAAACTGCTCTAAAGACCCCTCTCCCTATCTTCTCTTTCTCAACTCCACGGAGCCACCTATGCCCAAAAATGAAGCCTGCCCCCCTGCCCCGCCTGCCCCGGCAAGCCGTGGGGCCTCGCCGAGCCCGAACCCACTCCCGGCTCGGCGGGAGACGCGCCTCCGTCCCCCAGCACGGTCCCCGACCCCAGCGAGTCCGCCTTCGCCCACCGCTTTAGCCCCTCGGAAGCCACGCCATCGGCGCCTCCTGCCCCCGCGTTCGTTTCTGCTCCAGACACCAGAGTCCCCTTCTCTATAAAAAAGAACCCCTTTGCCCGGCGCCGCGGAGCTTCTAAAAGAAAAGGGAACCCATGCACTTTTACCTCGCCGCAGCGAGCATCACTGCCAAAAGAGCCAAAAAAAGATCGAATTTTATCGAATTTTACAAAAACCGACGGCGATTAAGCGCGACGACCCTATTGCAGCAATTCTGGGTGATACCTATCATCTCCCCTTATCTCCCATGACCGAAGGTGTCGGCGCCAGCTAAAGTCCTCATCGACTTCAAATGCGAAGGCGGGGGAAGGTAGGTATGAGCCTTTTCCTTAAGAGAAAGGCGCACACGCGGCTTTGTCCAGTGCTGCGTGGCAGGAAATCTGGGTACGCTTCGGTCCCACGGCACGCCGGAACAGGCGAGATGACAAAGGGGAGGGTGCCGCTTCCAGGGAGAGTGGTCGCTGGACAGATGGCGGTTTTCATCACCTTGGGTGGGCCGCAGGCCCATGACCACTCCGGTCTTAATGAACAAATCCGATCCGGCGTTAGAACAGGGGCTAAAGCCCAACAATTTGCAGAGTGTTTTCGGCCCGACTAAAAGTCGTGCCCTGATACAAAGCATGAGCGCTGCGGTTTGAAAAGCGGTGAATTCCCGTTCATGTGTCATCCCGCCTGTGCGGTTGAAATACGAATTGTCTCAGTGACTGTTTTCGAGCGCCAGCACGGCGAATCCGGTCGCGGCGTCGTTCATGAAATGCCCGATATCAGACTTGGGATCACGCTTCTTGTTCAGCGACCACGCGGGCCATTTTCCCTCGTCCTGGATCTGATTGTGCGCCAGCCAGGCCAGGCCTCGCTTGGCTTGAGCCGCGCCCAGGCCCGATTGCTCCAGGGCCAAGACCGTAAGGCCTGTGGCCAGCCCGTCGCTCTTCGTTTCCTCGGGTGTATCGTCTCGTCTCTTCCAAGTGCCCAGATCGCTGACACTCCAACCGCCGTCCTGTTGCTGCCTGGAAGCCAGGGTTGCGACCAGGGCGGAGCGCTCCTTCTCATCTAACAGCCCAGGCAGCTTGGCGGAAGCCCACAACATGTAAACCTTGTTGAGCAACGGCTGCTCATCGTACTCCCGGCGCAAAAAGCCGCGCAGCAACCCCAGATTCTCCTGAATTTTGGGGTCGTGCTGATAATCATCGGGCGCCCGCCCAACCGCGATCGCCGCCAGCACCGCGCCATTGTATTGCGACTCACTCGATTCCCAGGGAGCTAAGTGGAAGTTTTGCCAGTTCCACGCGCCGGCCTGCTCGCCGGACTTGATCTGCAAGGCCCACATGTTGTCAAAGGCGCGGCGGCTAATGTCAGTCAGGTGGTTCTTCTGTTGGTCGTAGGTCGAGAGGATGAGAGTGTTCAGCACCGATTCGGTAGCTCGCGAGTCCGTCGCCAGCGTGGGACCAGCTTTGCTGCTGGGATAAAAGGGCTGGACCTCATTCCACATGGTGACCCGCCGCAGCACGTTGTTGAGCATGATCTGCTCCTGCTGGGTGGGTGCCCCTTCGCCTAACGACCCGCGTAAGCTGGAACGGGAAAGCGCGTAGGGCACGACGGTGTGGCACGAAACGCAAATCGTCGCGTGATCGCGCTTCGCCGCATCCCAACTTTGCCACCATGTCTCGCGGCTATCGAGGTAGTGAGCAGCGGCTGCCTGACTCCAGTTCGACGCAACAACATCGTCGGATGCGCCGTAACATCCTGTCGCCAGATACGGGGCGAGGACGAGCGGGGCGAGCAGGAGAGCGGTTTTCACGCGAGAACATCTCCTCTCGACGCGGGTAGGAACAGGAAGAGGTACAAGGCACTAGCCTTGTGCCCGTAGCCTATCACAAAGGGTTTCGCTGGGATTCGATCCCTTCCATGAGCTCGGCGACTTGTATCTTGCGCTCATCTTCCAGTTCGCGCAGTCCCTCGATCACCCCGAGCCGGTCCTCGAGCGAACGATTCTGGTTGAACTTCTGCTTGCCTTCGAGGCGCAGTATCCGGCATTCAAAGCCGACGATTGCTTTCAGCTGCGAGTCGATGTACGCCGCCGGAGCATCGGTGACCTGCCAGGGAGCAGGGAATGCAGCCTCGTGCTTCCTGGTTAGCTCGGCGACCACCGTTCTCAGCCGCTCCGGGTCCTCAAAGAAGGTCAAACGGCCGTAGACATGAATGGCGGCGTAGTTCCATGTCGGCACGACTCTGCCCGTTTCCTGTTTGGCCGGATACCAGGAAGGGGACACGTACGCGTCTGGACCAAGGAAAATGATAAGCGCCTCGGCCTCAGGGTCGGCTTCCCGCCACTGCAAGTTGGCGCGCGACACATGTCCGGTCAGAGTTCCGTACTCACCCCGCGTCTCGTCGAGCAAAAGCGGGAGATGAGTCGCCACTAATCCACGGGGAGTGGTGGTGACCAGCGTCGCCAACTCGCTCTGTTTCATGGCCCCGTGAAGCGTGGGGAGATCCGTAACCTCAAAGGCTTTGGGCGTATACATGGGGGGCGTCCTCCGGCTTTTATCTGTCTTATACCATTTAGACTTCTGTGAGGGGGGCGCTATGTCTATGTCATCAAACAGGCACGCGGGTACGGGGCCAATGGGTGCCCAGGCACACGCTCCCGAGCCATCCTTTGCGGAGCGGGCGCGCACCCTGTTGCACCTCGGCCGCGTCGGCAGCCTCTCTACCCTTTCGCGCAAACGGCCGGGCTTCCCCTTCGGGTCTCTGATGCCGTATGCCCTGGATGGCGGGGGACGGCCACTTTTCCTGATCAGTACCATGGCCATGCACACGCAAAACCTGCAGCAGGATGCGCACGCCAGCCTTTTGGTGACACAGCCGGAGGCCGAAGGCGATCCGCTAGGCGCGGCGCGCGTGACGGTGGTGGGCAGTGCGGCTACGCTTCCCGCGCCAGAGATAGCGGAAGCGCGCGGGCTCTACCTGGAACGTCATCCCAACAGTAAGTACTGGGTGGACTTCGACGACTTCTCTTTTTTCCGGATGGACGTGGTCGATGTGTACTACGTAGGCGGCTTCGGGGTGATGGGCTGGGTCGCTGCCCCGGAGTATGTCGATGCGCACGCCGACCCGTTGGCGGATGCCGCGGCCGGAATTCTGCAGCATATGAACGCCGATCATCAGGATGCGCTGATTCTGCTGGCGAAGGTATTTGCCGGGACTGCGGCTCAGGAGGCGGTGATGACCGCAGTGGATCGCCTCGGCTTTCATTTGCGCATGAAGACACAAGAAGGCATGAAGGGCGCACGCATAGCATTTCTGGGTGAAGTCAGTACCCCCGGAGAAACCAGGAAGATGCTGGTGGACATGGTGCAGCAGGCGCGCGGCTCGTGAACACACTGGTTCGCCCTGAACTCTTCTATTCTCAGGGTGCCTTTACGCGTGGGCAGGCCTTTTTCATCAGCCCGGAAGGAAATATTTTAGCGGCCGGTGACGGCCTTTCTGCCGAGACTGTCTCCTTGCCGCGGAAAGCGGTGCTTCCGGGCTTCGTCAACACACACTCTCATTCGTTTCAACGACTGATCCGCGGTAAATCGGAGTCCAGGGCGATGAGCGGCCGCGATTTTTGGTCGTGGCGCGGCACCATGTACCACGCCGCGGCCCATCTTGAACCGGAAGAGGTTTATGACGTAGCGCGCATGGCGTTTCTCGAGATGCTGCTAAGCGGAACCACCACGGTGGGGGAGTTTCACTATCTGCACAACGCTCCCGGGGGCCGACCCTACGACGACCCAAACCTGCTCGGCAAACAAGTCATCGCAGCGGCCCAGTCTGTCGGAATACGGATCGTGTTATTGCGCTCGGCATATATGCGATCAGGGTTCGAACTGCCTCCGGATCCGGGGCAAATCCGGTTCTTCGAATCTGCCGCGCAGTTCATTGAAAATATGAACGCGCTCGCCGCCTCGACCAGCGTGCCCGTTGGCGTAGCACCGCATAGCTTACGGGCCGTGCCCCTGCGTGAGCTCAAGCAGATTGCCGCATGGACCCGTGAGCGGAAACTGCCTCTGCACATGCACGTCGCCGAGCAGATTGCGGAGAATGAGGCCTGCTTACGGGAATATGGGTTAACCCCGGTGGCGCTATTGGGCAGGGAAGGCCTGCTGGGTCCGGACTTCACCGCTGTGCACGCGATTCATATCACTGCAGAGGAGATCGGGCTGCTTGCTCGTTCCGGCGCGACCATATGCTCGTGTCCCACGACGGAACGTAATCTTGGCGATGGCGTAATTGTCGCGGATCAGGTCATGCGCGAGGGGATCGGCATCGCATTGGGATCTGACAGCCAGGCGCAGATCGATCCACTGGAGGACGCGCGCGAGCTCGAATATCATTTGCGGCTCGACCACCAGCAACGCGCCATCCTCGATCAGATTGGCGAGCAGACGTTAGCCTCGCGCCTCTTCGACTGCGCCACGGTGAACGGAGCTCGGTCGCTCGGAGTCAACGCGGGTGTCCTATCACCGGGTTTCTTGGCCGACTTTTTCACCGTGGACCTGGATGACCTGTCGATTGCCGGCCATTCTGGTGGAGATTTGTTGCCCTTGGTGGTCTTTTCGCTCTACCGGACAGCCATTCGTGATGTGGTGGTGAATGGGCGCTGGGTGGTGCGCGATGGCCGCCACCCATTGCAGGAAGAAATCGTCTCCCGCTACAAGGAGCTTCATGGGAAACTTTGGGGTATTCGGGAGCGCTAAAAAGCCGTCTCCTCCGTGCTTTCTGCCTCGGATCGAGATAGACTAAGCCAACTGGACTTAGTCTATGAAGAAAACGATACAGACTGTGAATATCCACGAAGCCAAGACGCACCTTTCAAAGCTGGTCGATCGGGCTTCCAAAGGAGAGCCATTCATCATTGCCAGAGCCGGGAAGCCTCTGGTCAAGGTCATTCCAGTCGATGCTCCTACCCCGAGAAAAGTGCAGCGGCTAGGGTTCATGTCGGGTCAGGGTGCGATTCCCGAGGATTTTGACGAAATGGGCAGTGCCGAGATAAGACATCTTTTTGAAGGCCAAGATGAGGGATGAGGCTACTCCTGGACACCCACTTGCTCCTTTGGGCTGCGCTGGAACCCGATCGGTTGTCGCCCGCTGCCCGTAGGCTGATGAAGGATGCTGGGAACCAACTCGCCTTTAGCGCCGCCAGCTTTTGGGAGATTGCGATCAAGCGAGGTCTTGGCCGGAGCGATTTTCGCGTGGATCCTCGGTTGTTACGTCGAGGTTTGCTGGACAACGGTTACAGCGAGCTGCTGGTCGGCAGCGATCACGCACTCGCAATGGATGGATTGCCTCCTCTTCACAAAGACCCGTTCGATCGTATCCTCATCGCGCAGGCAATGGTTGAAGGTATTACGCTGCTCACGGCGGACGCGTTGATAGCGAAGTACCCTGGACCAATACACCGGGTATAGGCTGCAGAACTCGCTAAAAGGTCGAGCTCTAGAGATATGTCGCCGAGAATCGCGGAACGCTGGCTGCACTTGATATTCCTGTTGCTTGCGCTCGTTCTCTGCCTGGTACGCTTCGCGTATCTTCGGGCAGACTTTCCTAACCACTCGCCCTGGATGATTGACCAGGCGAAGTTCACCGATGAAGGCTGGTGGGCGAGTGCGGCGGTCCGGCATTTCCTCCTTGGCCATTGGCAGGTTCCCGGCGACTACAATCCGGCGGCCGCTGTTCCGGTATGGCCCACGTTGCTGACCATCGTCTTTCATTTCACTGGCGTCAGCATCGTGGCGACGCGCGCGGTCAATGTATCTTTCTCGGTTGCGACCGTAGCCCTGGTTTACTTCTTGATGCAACGCTATGGCGCCGCACGGACAGCCGCCGCACTTGCGGCGCTGATTTTGGCGGCGAGCTCCTTCGCCTTTGCTTTTAGCAGGCTGGCGACGCTGGACACCATAATTGTCTTTGAGTGGATTCTGCTCATGTGGGTCGCTTCCTACGCCGAACCAGGAAGAGTTTGGCCCTTGCTCGCACTGGGTATCGGTATCCCTGTCATAGTGCTCACCAAGACCACGGCGCTTGTGCTGCTGCCTGCAGTCTTCTGGTTGCTTTGGAAGAAAAGTCCGCGCGCGATTCTGGCCGTAATCGCCATCGCTGGAATTGTTATTGCCGCCTACCTGTTCGTCGTCTTAAGATCCAGATACGCCGACGACTTTCATTATTTCTTCGACATCAATGCACTGGCGGACGTGGAAATAGGGCACACCGGTTCTTTCCTGCTGCAGTTGTTCCGGCACGGCATGTGGATCGACCGCGTTTTGTATCCGGCCGCGATGGCTGCTCTCTTGCTCGCCGTGCTGTGGTGCCGGCAGCTGTGGAGAAACCCGCTGTTTACCGCATGTTGGATTGCTTTCGCGGGGAACGCCATCTACATTCTTCGCCGTCAGGATGATTACGCTCCAAGATACTTTCTGGTCATGCTGGTGCCGGTCATCATCACTCTCATCATCGCCTTGCAGGGGTTGAAGATCCGGAACCGCAACCTGGCGTTGCTATTGGCAGCTACGCTCGGCGTCGCCGTGGTGCTTGATACGGTACAGGTCTTTGGATTCCTGGCGCATCGCCAATATCAGTTTTACGGCGCAGCCAAATCCATCCAGGCAATCGTGGATGCCAACCCGACGGCGCACCGCTTGCTGCTGGGTTCGAGTGGTGACCAACTTGCCCTGATGGTTGGTGTTCCCTCGATCAATGACGGATACAGTAATCAGGATCTGGACAAGAAAGTCCTGGTCTACCGGCCCGGCTGGTACGTAGGCTGGAACGACCTCGACCAGGACATCCTCAATTCTCTCTCAGCGTACCGTCTGGACGAGGTCGCGAACTTTCCTGTATTCGACCGTGAAGACCGGGACCGATTGAAGCTGTACCGTATGGTTCCGTTGAAGGAGACACAGAAATGACGAAGCTTTTTCTCGCGGTCCTGCTCGCCCTGGCGATGGCCGTTCCTGCGACGGCGGCCACCCCGCTCCATGTGATCTTCGACACCGATATGGGCAACGATGTGGACGACGCTCTGGCATTGGCCATGCTGCATGCGTTTGCTACCCGGGGCGAGGTGAAACTCCTCGCCGTCACGGTGACCAAAGACAATCCCTGGGCCGCTGAATATGTTCGCATGGTCAACGAATACTACGGCCGACCCACTATCCCGGTCGGTATCGTGCACGATGGCAAGACACCGGAAGATGGCTTGTACGTCAGGCAGGTATGTGAACTCCACGGCCGGCGTCCCAACAAGGCAGTCGTGTCCGATGCTGTCCAACTGCTGAGGAAGACGTTGGCGGGTGAGAGCGATGGCGCGGTTACCCTAATCCAGGTGGGTTTTTCAACCAACCTGGCGCGGCTGATGGAGTCTGCGCCCGATCGCTACAGCAATCTCAGCGGAATGGAACTGGTAAAGAGAAAGGTTCGCGTGCTTACGATCATGGCGGGGAACTTTGCCGCCAGTAAACCTGAGTACAACGTAATGACCGATATTCCTGCGGCCACCAAACTCTTTGCCGCCTGGCCAACCGATATTTACATCAGCGGCTTCGAGGTGGGAGAGGCCATCTTGTTTCCCGCTTCCAGCATCGAGCACGACTTTCCCAAGGGCAATCCCGTTGCCGAGGCATACGGGCTCTACGCCAAGATGCCGTATGACCGCCCCACCTGGGACCTGACCACGGTGCTCTACGATCTGCGGCCCGATCGCGGCTATTTTGATGTATCCGCACCGGGCGACGTAACCGTTGCCGCGAACGGTGCAACCCGGTTTCAGCCCAGTACGCAGGGAAAGCGTTATTTTCTTAAGGTCAATCCGGTCCAGGTGGCGAGGATTCGAGAAGCCTGCGTGTGGCTCGCTTCGCAGCCAAAGTAGAAACCATCAGAAGAATCGGTCCAATTGAAAGAAGATTTTTTTGTGGTCGGTCCCGTTGCCGGCAGCTCCCGCAATCTCGAAAGGGCCAATCGCTGTCTTAATCACAATACCCACAACGCCGTCCATGGGAACGCTCGGCTCGTTGTCCACGAAGAAAGTCTTGCCTGCCTCATAGGTCGTTATCAGGGATATGCTGTCTCCAAGGAAGGGAGGCAGCTTGGCCAACCGGCGAATATAGCCGGTTTGAAACAAATAGTACTGATTGGTGATCAGCTCATTCTCGCCGAAGGCAGAGAGCTGGAGGCCGCCCCCCAAGGAAAATGGAGGAATGCCGGTATCCTCATAGCCAAGTGTCGTGCCGGCCGCCACAGCCAGGTAGGCTGAGGACTTGGTGTTGAGGGGAAAGAGGAAGTGGGTCCGTAGTTCTGCGAGGGGGAAGGGTTTCTTGGTCCCGGTGTTCGAGTCCCACCACTCCCCGCGGAAGGTGGCCAACATGCCGCGCATGGGCAGAACAGGATCGTCTCCCAAGTCGAGATTGTAACGTAACCGCGTAACCCCGACGCGTCCGGATTGGATGGGATAGATGATCCTATCTCCAATCACCGGCGAATATCTTTGATAGGCGGCCTGGTACCCCAGGCGAGCCTCAGCCACCCTGCCGAAAGTGTATCCAACGTCGAGCGCTCCCCCTAACTGTCGCTTCCGGTATTGCGAGTCAATGTGATTGTCGTAGTAGTAATAAAACTTGTTGCTGTTGATGGCGACCTGGGGTGCAACAAACCATCGTGTGCTGGCCGTGAAAGGATGATAATATTCAGTCGCCAATCGATACACCGAGCCCACGATAACGTCGTTGCGGAGTTCCGAGCCGAACGTGCCGAAGTCCAGGAAGGTAATGCGCGCGCCGGCGCTGAACAACACCTCGTTGTAGTTGGTGCCATCGATGTTGATCAAAGGACGCACAATGGGCGGCGAATAGGATTTTTCCTGCACCGAAACCAGCAGGCCGGGTTTGCCGTTCTTGTCCATCATGCTGTAGCTCAACGCGGCGAATCGTCCGGCTCCAGCGATCCTGATGAATTGGTTCTCGAGGTTGACGTTACTCACCGGTTGCCCGATGTCCGGGCTCAGCCTGCGCTCGATCCTTTTGGCTAGTGCGGGTGAGGTGCCGGTCACCGCGACAAACTCGGGTACTGGCGTTTTCAGGGTGCGGCTCTCGCGGTGGGCCAGGTATTGCTTCCAGCTCGCATCATCGACAGCAAGTTTGCCCAGGATGGCGCTTTTCTTTTCCGCTGCTTCATAACCGAGCTGGACAATCTCTGCCGACTTGTCATAGTCGAGAGCGGTGTACTTATCCAGGGGAACCGTTACCAGAACGTCGGCCATCTGGATGCTCTTGAGCTCGTTGGCGGCAATCATCACGCTCAATGACTGTCCTAGAACAGAAAAGCTCGAGAGCGGTTGTTGCGCATTGAAGGAGGCCGTTTGCAGGTAGACAGCGACGGTGAGCTGGGCTCCCATGTTTTGCGCGACGTCGACAGGCAGGTTGTTGAGCAGGCCGCCGTCGGCGTAAAGATTATTGCCCGAGCGTACTGGGGTGAAGATCCCGGGCAGCGACATCGAGGCGCGCATGGCCAGAGAGAGGGAGCCGTCGTGAAAGACGTGCTGCCTGCCGGTGTTGAGTTCGGTAGCGACACAGGCAAAGGGAGTGGGGAGGTCGTTGAAGCTCTTGATCTGGGAGTAGGGAAGGGTGACATCGTCAAGGATGAAACTTACTTCCTGGCCGGCGTTGAAGCCTGCCGGCAGCTGAAGAACGCCTTTGCGCAGACCAAATTCGACGCGGGTGGGATATTGAACCGCATCCTCTTTACGCCGGTAAGAAAGGTCACGGAAGGGTAGCTGGCCGCTGAGCGCCTGATCCCAGTCCACGTTTTGAATCAGCTGCTTGATCTGATCAGGAGTTCGGCCGGTCGCATAAAAACCGCCGACCAGGCCTCCCATGCTGGTGCCGGCCACCAGATCCACCGGAACGTGGTGCTGATACAGCCATTGCAGCACGCCAATGTGCGCCAGACCCAGCGCCCCTCCCCCTTCAAGCACCAGGCCGATCTTCTGCCGGGTCTCCTGGGCATGGAGGGCGACGGTGACGAAGACCAGAAAGAGCATTGCAGGCGCTGCCCAGCGTCGTCTTGATCCTCGGCTCATCGAGAGTCCATCATCACCCACAACTATCTGCGCGGGATAGTACCATTCTTGGAGCACGATTACGGTAAACGTGAAGTTTCTATATTTCAGGAACGAAGGGTAGGTATTTCAACTGAGTTTGGTTTTGTATCAGGGCACGATTTAGTCGGGCCATGAAGGGGGAAAGAGAAGTGGAGTGACCTGCTGTTTCTTTTCCGGTTCTCACACACCCTCTTTAGCCCGGATCTTTGTCGGGCCTCATCGGCTCGACTGAAGTCGGGCCCTGATACAAAGCACCAGCGCGGTGACTCCCGAAAAATTCGAGCATTCCGCAGATTTCGATCTATCCATCCTTTTTGAAATGTAGAAACCCCACGGTAAACGGGGAAGATCCACGGATCAGTCGAACACCACGGTCTTGTTGTCATAGCAGAGGATGCGCCGGTCCAGATGCCAGCGCACCGCCCTGGAAAGAACTACCCGTTCCAGGTCGCGGCCTTTTCCGATCAGATCTTCCACCCGGTCGCGATGGGAGATGCGAGTGACATCCTGTTCAATAATCGGTCCCTCATCAAGCTTTGGAGTCACATAGTGGCTGGTGGCCCCGATAAGCTTTACCCCCCGTTGAAAGGCTGCGTGGTATGGCCTCGCTCCGATAAAGGCGGGCAGAAAGGAATGATGAACATTGATGATCTGCTGTGGATACCGGCTCACAAATTCGGGGGAGAGAACCTGCATGTAACGGGCAAGCACGATGAGCTCAACCTGGTTTGCCTCGAGCAGCGAGATCTGCTGCTCCTCTTGAGTGGCCTTGTTCGCATCCACTGGCAGGTGATGGAAAGGCACATCGTAGAAATGGGCCAGATCGCGAGCGTCCTGGTGATTGCTGATCACCATGGCGATCTTGCATCGCAACTCCCCGAGCTGCTGACGATAGAGCAAGTCAATCAGGCAATGTTGATAACGAGAGACGAAAATCGCAACGGCGGGCAGCCTCTGCTGCATCCTCAGTTGCCAGCGGAAGCCATACTCGTCCGCCAAGGGGGCAAAGGCGCCGGCAAATGTGTCCTGGTCAAGATCAAAGCCGGCCAGCGACCATTCGAGGCGCATGAAAAACAGGCCCAGCACCGCATCCTGATGCTGGTCAGCATGCAGGATGTTTCCCCATGTTCGAGGATGAAGCCCGCGATGGCAAAGACCAGGCCCCTCCGGTCTTCACAATAGAGCAGCAACGTGGCGCTGGGTACCATGCTCGATCCCTCTGGTATACTGGATGGATACTAAAAGTATCTTAAAGACCCTTTTATGTGTGGAATCCTGGGTTACTTCCGAAAAACCGCCGGCACTGACGAGCATCTGGGCGCTACCTTACTCACCATGCTGGGGGCCCTTGGGCGCCGCGGTCCCGATTCCGCCGGCGTTGCCCTGGTTGGTCCATGGCATCGAAACAGCTATATCGTGCGCGTTCAGGCCGGCGACGAGTTGGAGATGACCAGCCAGTCCATCCAGGCCAATCGCGAAGCGATCGAGAGTTATGCCCGCACGCTGGACGGCGCTTCCGCTGTCTCGTCGAGCGGTGTTTATGTGCGCTTCATGCTAGGGGGAGGTATTAAGCTAGGGGATGTTACTGCCGCGATCGAGTCCCTGGGGGAAGGCATCGAGGTCCTCAGTATCGGTCACGCGATGGAACTCTGTAAAGAGGTTGGATCGCCGCAACTCCTCGAGGGCAAACACCATATTTCCGCCTTTGCCGGCACCCACGGTATTGGACACACTCGTCTGTGTACCGAGTCGATCGTCGATCTCAGCCATTCTCAGCCCTTCTGGGGACGTGGGGCGGCGGATGTGGCGATCGTCCACAACGGGCACATCACCAACTATCATCAGTTGCGGCGCAAATATGAGCAGCGCGGCGTGGGGTTCGTTACGGAAAACGATTCAGAAGTGTTGGCGGTTTACCTGGCCGAGGCACTTAACCGGGGAGGCACGCTACGCCAGGGCCTGGATGGAGTGCTGCGGGATATGGACGGCGCTTTCAGTTGTCTTGCCGTGACCGCGACCGAGATGGGTTTCGTTAAGGATCCCTATGCGTTCAAGCCGCTGGTAGTCGCTGAGACCGGCGAGTTTGTTGCTGTTGCCACCGAGGAGATTGCCATCCGCTCGGCCATTCCGGGCGATTACCAGGTAGGGGAAGCCCAGGTGGAGGAGGTGCGGGTTTGGTCGAGATAGCGACGGATACCATCGACGCGGCAACCCTTTCCACCCGGGAGGTCAATAATCTGATCCGAGCCAGGCTGAAGAACGGGGTGGCGGAGATTTGCGTAGAAAATCCCAATGCCCGTCACAACCTTGCGGTCGCCCTGCTACAGCCGGGACGGGTACGTTTTCTAGGTAGCGTGGGTTATTACTGCGGTGGCCTGATCGATGGCGCCGAGATTCACGTGGAGGGAAGCGCAGGTTGGGGTTTGGCGGAATCGATGAACCATGGCCAGGTGGTTGTCCATGGGGGTGCGGGTAACGGTGCAGCCGCGGCCATCCGCGGGGGCACGGTCGTGATTCATGGCGATGCCGCAGCCCGGCTCGGCGTCTCCATGAAGGGCGGACTGGTCCTGGTTGGCGGCCACTGCGGCTACATGGCGGGCTTCATGGGCCAAAAGGGAACCCTGGTAGTCTGTGGCAACACGGGCCAGGCCTTTGCCGACTCCATGTACGCGACGACATGCTATGTGGGAGGCACCATCGGCGCCCTGGGGACAGATGCGGTGATCGAGCCGCTCTCTGCTGAAGAGGCGGACATGCTGGATCGTCTGCTGGCTGAACATCTGCCGCCTGCGCTGCGTGCGAAAAAGCCGGCCGGCCGCGACTTTACCAAAGTCGTTGCCGGGCGCAAATTATGGAACTTTGACAAGCACAATTGGAAAACCTGGCAGGATGCGCTTTGATCGATGAGCCGGTTGTAGATCTTTCCCGCCCACTTCTGCAAACCAGCGGAACCTACACTGCTGAGGTGATGCAGGGCATCCACACCAAAGCTGAGACCGGCATTTACGAAATTCGCGGTTACGGCACTCTACGCCAGCGGCGTTGGGCAACTTTCGACGATCTAACCTTCCTGCCCTGCGGCCTCACCCGAATTCCGCTCGAAGGCTACCGCGAGAAGTGCTCCACCAGGACAATCCTCGGGGGCCGCTTCGCCAAACGGCCCCTGGAACTGGAAATACCCATCATGATCACAGGCATGAGCTGGGGTGCGCTCTCCTATAACGCCAAGGCCGCATTGGCCAAGGCGGCAGCTAAAGTGGGCACCTCCAATACCAGCGGCGACGGCGGTCTCTCCCCGGCGGAGCGGGAGTTTGCCAAGGATTATGTGTACGAGGTGCTTCCCTCGCGTTACGGCATCGATGTGCACGATTTGCGCGGGGCGAGCGCGATCGAATTGACCATCGGCCAGGGCGCGAAACCTGGTACTGGGGGGTTGCTGCTCGGCTCCAAGATTTCTGAGACCATCGCTCACCAGCGCGATCTGCCCGTAGGGGTCGACCAGCGCAGTCCGGCCAGGCACCCTGACATGCTCGGGCCCGACGACATGATCATCAAAATCGAAGAGTTACGCGAGGCAACCGATGGCCAGGTGCCTATCTTTGTGAAGCTGGGCGCGAGCCGGACCTTCGATGACGTCAAGCTTGCCGCCAAGGCCGGCGCCGACGTGGTAGTGGTGGACGGCATGGAGGGAGGAACCGGCGCATCGCCCGCCATCCTGCAGGAGCACACCGGTATACCCACGCTGGCAGCGGTATGCGAGGCACGCGCCGCCCTCGAAGATTGTGGCTTGTATGGCGAAGTGCAGCTCATTATTGCGGGCGGAATCCGCGACGGAGTCGACGCAGCCAAGGCGATGGCCCTGGGGGCCGACGCCGTTTACATCGGCACCGCGGCGCTGATCAGCCTGAACTGCAACAAGCCCTTATATGTAGAGGACTACCGCGCCCTGGGCACTGAGCCCTACCATTGTCATCATTGCCATACCGGGCGCTGCCCGGTCGGCATCACCACTCAGGACCCGGAGTTGATGAAGCGCCTCGATATTGACCAGGGAGCTGAGCGAGCATTAAATCTCCTGCGCGCTATGACGCTCGAAATCCAGATGCTGGCGCGCGCCTGCGGCAAATCCGACGTGCATCATCTCGAGCCGGAAGACATGGCGGCGTTGACAATGGAAGCGTCGATCATTTGCGGCATTCCCCTGGCTGGTACGCGCAAGGTCTTCGGAAGATAAACCTCATGTCTTTCCTGCTGAAGTGCCCCAACTGCGGCGAGCGAAGCGTCTACGAATTTCGCTTTGGAGGAGAGATACGGCAACGGCCTGCTCCCCAGGCCGGCTATGCGGATTTTCTCAGCTACGCGCTCTATAAGCGGAACGTTGCCGGCGTGCAGTGGGAGTGGTGGTACCACCGAGGTGGCTGTGGCGAGTGGTTCAAGGCCAACCGCAATACCTTGACCAATGAGGTCCATCAAACACTGCTGCCGCAGGATGAGGAAAAGCGCGGCTAATGAAAGCTGCAAAAATAATGTCCTCATGGCAGGTTGAGCTGCGGAACGCTGCCCTGGGACCGAACTGAGAGGGAAATAGCAGCCGCAGGGGCTAAAGCCCTCGTCGATTGTGGCTTTTACGGCACGGCTGAAGTCGTGCCCTGATACAAAGCGTTGGTTGAAATTGGCTCGAAACAGACTGATTCGGACATTAGTTTTGCAGGCATCAATTAATGGACCAGATTCTTTTTGAATGGAACGGCAGCACCGTCGAAGCGAAGCCGGGCGACACCGTAGCTTCGGCCCTGTATCGTTCCGGTCTGCGTACCTTCACCTACAGCTATCAGCATGGCCGCCCTCGAGGCCTGCTCTGCCTTAGCGGATCGTGCCCCAACTGCATGGTGAACGTGGATGGGGTGCCCAACGTGCGCAGCTGCACTTTGCCTGCGCGCAGCGGCCTGCGCGTTCTATCGCAGAACCAGAATGTTTACCGCGGCTTTGATTCCCCAACCGTCAAGCGCTTTCCGGCCGCTCCCGCCCTCGCCGAGGCCGACCATCACTATGAGCACGCCTATCTCCAGTTCGAGGTGGTTGTGATCGGCGGCGGTCTGCGCGGGTTAGAGGCTGCTCTCGCATCCGCCGCCCGCGGCATGCAGGTGGCTTTGCTTGAGAAAGAGCCCCGATTGGGTGGATACGACGCAATTGCGCAAGAAGTCCAGGCCCATCCAAAAATACGAACCTACCTCGATTGCAGCTGTTTTGGTTTGTATGAAGGCAATCTGGTGAGCGCAGTGCAAATCGATCATAGCCGGCCCAATACGGAGACGCTGTTGCACCTGCGCGCCGGCAACGTAGTGGTCGCCACCGGCGCCTTCGAGACCCAGTTTCTTTTTGCCAACAACGATTTGCCTGGCGTCATGCTCTCGACCGCGGTCGAGCGGCTGGTCCATCGTCACGGGATCGTGCCCGGCAAAAGGGCAGTGCTCGCCGGAGACGCCCACAGGTGCGCGCAGTTGCAGATAGACCTCCAGGACGCCGGGGTGGAAGTGGTGGCTAGCCTGCCCATCGAATCTGTCGTCAGTGCCAGGGGCCCGGATCATGTCACTGGAGTGGTAACCGATACAGTTACCTATGACGCCGACTTGCTGGTGATGTGTGGTCCGCTGGTTCCGGACGCGGGTTTTATTGGGGCTGCCCGTCCGCAGACGGTGCGTGTCGTCGGTGCAGCGGCGGGAGAGGGTTCCACCAACCACACCTATGTTCTTCCATCGTCGGCCCAGTCTACGGATGCAATCGCCTGTCTCTGCATGGATGTTTCCGGCCACGACGTCGCGCAGACAATTGAGGCCGGTATGGGCCATATCGAACTGATCAAGCGCGTAACCAAGCTGGGCAAGAGCGCCTGCCAGGGCCGCATGTGCCAGACGGCTGCCGTTCATCTTTGCTCCCAGATCACCGGGCAAACAATTGCCCAGGTGGGCACCACGGTAGCCCGGCCCCCTGCCCCGCCGGTCACGCTCGGCGTACTTGCCGGCATGAGACACCATCCGGTGCGGCGAACGCCAATGCACGATCAGCATGGGCAGCTGGGCGCGGTATGGATGGATTTGGGTGATTGGAAGCGGCCGCGCTATTACGACCGCGCTGGGACCAGTAATCAGGACAAATGTGTCGAACAGGAGTACCGTGCCGTGCGCGAACGCGCTGGCGTGATCGACGTCAGCACCCTGGGTAAGATCGAGGTCAAAGGAACCGACGCCGGCCGCCTGCTCGACCTGGTCTTTACTCACAAATTTTCTGACTTGCCGATCGGACGGGTGCGGTACTCGGTGCTCTGTGATGAGTTGGGAACCATCGTCGACGACGGAACCATCTCCCGCATGGAAGAGCAGCGCTACTTTCTTACCACCACCACCGGCAACGTGGACTTTGTGCATCAGTGGCTCGAATGGTGGGCCGCCGCGGCGGGCTGGAAGGTCACCATCATCAACCTGACTGCGGGACTCGCCTCCATGAACCTGGCCGGCCCCCTGGCGCGCGGGGTGTTGGCCCAGCTCACCGATTGCGATCTTTCCTCGGCAGCCTTTCCTTACATGGATTGGCGCCAGGCAGCCGTGGCCGGCGTCCCGGCCACCATGATGCGCATCGGTTTCGTGGGCGAGGTGGGTTGGGAAATCGTGGTCGCGGCCGAGTACGGAAGTTATCTCTGGGAACAGGTGTTGCAGGCAGGCGTCGCGGTAGACCTCCGTCCCTTTGGGGTGGAGACGCAGCGCGTGCTGCGCCTGGAAAAAAAGCACATCATCGTGGGCGTGGATACCGATGGTCTCAGTAATCCCTATGAAGCAGGCATGGCATGGGTGGCGAAGCTGGATAAGGCAGATTTTATCGGCAGAATTGCCTTGGCGCGGCTGAAGCAGAGCCCGCTGGAGCGCAAGCTGGTGGGCTTTGAAATGGAAGGAACCATTCCGCCTCCCGATGGCTCCCCGATATTGGTCCAGGGCAGACCTGTCGGTTGGGCTACCAGTGTCCGCTTCTCTTGGGAGAAAAAGAAAATCATTGGCATGGCATGGGTAACGCCTGCTGAAGCCAGGCAAGGGACGCCGATTACTCTCCGCTGCGATGCGGTCGACTACTCCGCGCATGTGGTCGAGCAAGTCTTTTACGACCCCACCGGCGATCGGCTGAAGATGTGATGGAACGTCGATCGGCATTGCACGGTTGTCATCTGGGGGCCGGCGCCCAGCTGAATACTTTCTTCGGTTGGCAGCTGCCCGCCAGGTATACCGACGCATCGAGCGAGCTTGCACAGGTGCGTACTTCTGTGGGCATTTCTGATGCGAGTTACCTCTTCAAGCTCGATTTCCGAGGTCCAGTTCCCGAGGCTCTCTCCGGCCGGGTGTGGAAGCTTACGCCTACCCACTCCTTGATCACATCGCCTCAGTCTATTGACTTCACCCCCTCGCCATTAGTCACGGACGTTACTTCCCTCTACAGCGCGATTCTGCTGGCCGGCCCAAAATCGAGAGACACCCTGCAGAAGCTGACTACGTTGAACGTGAGCGAGGCCGCCATGCCTGCGGGAGACGCCCGCCAGACACGCCTGGCGCATGTAAACGCCACCATCCTCCATGACCAGGGGTTTCTCATTTTGAACACGCGCGACGTGGCGGAACATGTTTGGCAGGCGTTACTGCACGCAGGAGCCAGCCCTTTCGGGATGCTGGCACAGCAGCAATGGTGGAACCATGCATCAGCCTGAACTAAAGCCAACCTACGATGTCGCGATCATTGGCGCGGGCGTTCATGGACTCGCCGCGGCATACTACCTGGGAAAAATTCACGGTATTCGCAACGTGGCTTTACTCGAGAAAGGCTATATCGGGTGCGGGAACAGCACCCGCAACACCGCTATCTTGCGCTCCAATTATCGTACCTTTCCGGGCATCGCCTTTTATGACGCGTCGCTTCGGCTGTACGAGGGCCTCACTGAGGAGCTGGGTTGCCCGCTTGATTTCAACCAAAGCGGACATTTCACCCTGGCGCATACCGACTCTTCCATCACCGGGCTGAGAATCCGAGCGGAAAACAATCGGCTGATGGGGGTCGACAGCCGCATGGCTGATCGGGACGAACTGCGGCGAATGGTACCCGCAATGGATATGTCTGATCGGCCCCGGCTCCCGATACTCGCTGCCCTCTACCATCCGCCCGGCGGGACCATCGGGCATGATGAAGTGGTGCATGGTTATGGTCACGCTTGCGCCGCTATGGGTATCGAGGTCCACCAATTCACAAGTGTGACCGGGCTCGAGGTGGTGGGCCGCAAAGTCGTCTGTATTCGAACCACGCAAGGTGACGTATCTGCCGGCGCCATTTTGAATGCCACTGCCGGATGGGCCACAACCATTTCAGATATGGCAGGGGTGCCGCTGCCCATCGTGAGCCAGCCTCTGCAGGCTTGTGTCACGGAATTGATCGAGCCATTCCTGGACTACGTCATCGTTTCCTCGAACCTGCACGTCTACGTGAGCCAGACAGCCAAGGGCGAGCTGGTGATTGGTTCCGAAGTCGATCCGTACCAAACCTACTGCACACGCTCCACGCTGCCTACCCTGGAGCAGATGGCGACGTATACTTTGGAGCTGTTTCCACAACTCCATGGCGTCAAGATCCTTCGCCAGTGGGCCGGGGTATGTGACATGACGCCGGACTACGCGCCTATCATGGGTGCGGCCGGCGACCTGGATAACTTCTTTATGGATGTGGGCTGGGGCACCTGGGGTTTCAAAGCCGGCCCGATCGCCGGCAAGTGCCTGGCCGAGACCATTGCCACCGGCAAGCCCGCAGTCTTGATGGAACCATTTGCACCGGCCCGATTCGCGAGCGGCAAGTTGCTGGGAGAAAAAGCTGCCGCCTCGGTCTCGCAATAAAACGATCTACGGAGGCACGCTTTTGACAACAGATCTAAAAGCACTCATCCAGGAAAAAGGCATTGAGTATTTTCTGTGTTCCTTCGTCGAAATGAGTGGCATCCCCAAGGCCAAGCTCGTCCCCGCTACTGCGCTGGACGATATGGTGACCGATGGCGCCGGTTTCGCCGGCTTTGCCGCAGGGAACGTTGGCCAGGGCCCTCATGACCCGGACCTGGTATCTGTTCCGGATATGCAGGCCATGATGGTGCTGCCGTGGAGAAAAAACATCGCCTGGGTTCCGGGAATGCTCCAGGTCGAGAATCAGCCATCGAAGTACTGTCCACGCAGAATCCTGGCTCATCAACTCGAAATTGGGCGCCAGCGCGGTTACGAATTGATGGTGGGAGCCGAGCCGGAGTTCATGTTGCTCAAGCGCGCGCAGGATGGCTCCTGTACGCCCTGGGACGCCATGGATAACGCGCCCAAGCCCTGTTACGACATGCGCGCCCTCAATCGCAACCTGGACCTCTTGACCCGGTTGCTTGGGTATATGCAGGAGCTGGGTTGGGAGCCTTACGCAGCCGACCACGAAGACGCGAACTGCCAATTTGAAATCAATTGGAAATACGCCGATGCGCTGACTACCTGTGACCGGCAGATTTTCTATAAGTGGATGGTCAAAATCCTCGCCGAAGAGCAGGGCCTCGTAGCCACCTTTATGCCCAAGCCATTTGCCAACCTCACCGGCAACGGTTCGCACTGCCACTTAAGCCTCGCGGATCCTGGGAGCAGGAAGAATCTCTTCGACAGCAAGGACGATCCTCTCGGGCTCTCACCCGAGGGACGCTGGTTCATGGGCGGCATTCTGAAGCATGCGCCGGCGCTCAGCGCGATCCTCGCTCCGACAGTGAATAGCTACAAACGCCTCATCCGCGGAAGGCCGCGTTCCGGCGCCACCTGGGCGCCGGTCTACATTACCTACGGCAGCGCAAATCGTACCCAGATGATTCGTGTCCCCGGCCCGGGGCGCATTGAGAACCGCATGGTGGATGCCGCTGCGAACCCCTACCTGGCATGCGCCGCAATGCTGGCGGCTGGGCTGGACGGTATCGATCACCGCATCGATCCCGGTGTGGCCAGTCACGACAACCTATATGAGGTGCCGTGGGAAGAACTGCACCAGCGCGGCATCGGCCATCTTCCGGCCACGCTGCAGGCGGCCGTCGGAGCCCTGTCAGAGGACAAAGTGGTGCTCAATTCGCTGGGCGCAGAGTATGCCGATTACTACATCCAGGTGAAGACGGAGGAATGGGAGAGCTACCACAAGAGCGTCAGCCAGTGGGAACTGGACCAATACCTGAACGTTCATTAAGAGTTGTGGCGCGCCGTCTCCAAACGGCCGCCACCTAATCTTTAGCGAGCTTACCTGGGAGAGCAACAACTGGTTGCTGCAGAACTTCTGCGTTGGCTGGTTGTTCCTCTGGCTGGGCTTGTGGCGCGGGCCAGAAGTAGCGTTCTTTCTTAACCGCTTCCACGTAAGCCGCTCGCGCCTCCTGCACCGCCTGGCTCTCGGAGACTTCCGCGATCGGTACATCCCACCAGGAATCATAACCGGGCACGCGGTCGTTATAATCCGTCTCCACCACCACTACAGAAGTTCGAGTCTGCTTCTTTGCATCCGCCAGCGCCGGGCCCAGCTGATCATAGGTGCGAGCGGTTACGGTATAAGCGCCCAGGCTGGCGGCGTTAGCCGCGAAATCGGTCCGAATCACAGGTCCGGTCAGGCCTTCCTCGCGATAGCGGTACTCGGTCCCAAATCCTCCACTGCCACAAGCGCGGCTCAGACCACCAATGCTGGAGAAGCCGTGGTTGTCAAAGAGCACGATGTTGAGTTTGAGCTTTTCCTGCAGGCTGGTGACAATTTCCTGGGCCATCATCAGATACGAACCGTCGCCGATCAACACGTAAACCTCGCGACTTGGGTCTGCCATTTTGATACCCAGCCCTCCAGCCACTTCGTAGCCCATGCAGGAGTATCCGTAATCCATGTGGTAGCCCTTGGGGTCGCGTGTCCGCCATAGTTTGTGCAGGTCTCCCGGCAAGCTCCCGGCCGCGTTGACGATAATGTCGGTTGGCCCCAGGGTCGCGTTGAGTACCCCGATCACCTCGCCCTGGCTCAACGGCGGTCCGTGCCTGCGGGCGAAGATCCGATCGACCTCCTGATCCCATGCACTGCGCAGACGGGCAATCTCGCGCTGGTAACTTTGCGGAATCTGCCACGATGATAGTTCGCTGCCCAACTCTTCCAGAGTCACCAGGGCATCCGCCGTCAGCGGCAGTGCGGCATGCTTGAACGCGTCGAACTCGGCCACGTTGATGTTTACAAAGCGAACCGCAGGATTCTGGAATGCGGTCTTCGACGCAGTGGTGAAGTCGCCCAGCCGAGTCCCGATCGCGATGATCAAATCCGCGTCGATGGCGAGTCGATTGGCCGCGGAAGTGCCAGTGACTCCCATCGCGCCGGCCAATTGCGGGTGATCCGCATGGAGTGCGCCCTTACCCGCTTGCGTCTCGGCCACCGGAACGCCTGTCCGGGTGGCGAATCTGGCTAACTCGCCCGTAGCTTCGCCATAAATGACCCCCCCGCCGGCGATGATAAGCGGCCGTTTCGAGGAACGTATCCATTGGGCAGCCTGTTTAAGCAATCCGCTATCGGCGCGGGGCCGGGCGATCGTCCAAACCCGTCGTTCGAAAAATTCTTCCGGGTAGTCGTAGGCTTCGGTCTGCACATCTTGGGGCAGAGCCAGGGTGACCGCACCGGTTTCCGTCGGCGACGTGAGTACCCGCATCGCTTCCGGCAGGGCAGTGAGAATCTGCTCTGGCCGCTGGATACGGTCCCAGTAGCGAGAGACGGGACGGAAGCAATCATTCACCGACATATCCTGGCTTCCGGTTGACTCCAGTTGCTGCAAAACCGGCGCCACGTTGCGTCGTGCAAAGATGTCTCCGGGCAACAACAGGACGGGAATCCGGTTGACAGTAGCCAGGGCTGCGCCCGTGACCATGTTCGTGGCTCCAGGGCCGATCGACGAAGTACACACCAGGGTGCGCAGGCGATTGCTCATTTTCGCGAATCCCGTTGCGGCGTGGACCATGCCCTGTTCATTGCGAAACAAGTAGTAAGGAAAATCTGGATTCTGCTGTAGCGCCTGCCCAATGCCGGCCACATTGCCATGCCCGAAGATGCCCACGCAACCGCCGAAAAATCTCTGCTCTTTTCCGTCGCGGCTTACGAATTGTGCCTTGAGAAATTGAATGGTGGCTTGCGCCATGGTCAGCCTGCGCGTCATATCGTTCCCTCGCTTTTGATGCCTACCATCCTACTGCACAATAAGCGCTTAGCCAATGCCGATCGTGCGTTTGAGAACGGCTTTCCCGATCCAGCCTAGCCGCGAAGTGCCTGGTCCAAATCTGCGATCAGGTCCTCCGCCCCTTCCAGGCCTACCGAGAGCCGCAGGAGCGACTCCGGTGAGCGCGAAAGGACACCTTCGATCGAGGCGCGATGTTCGATCAAACTATGAGTTCCTCCCAGGCTGGTGGCGCGCACAATCAGCTTCAGCCGCGAAGCCAGGGCAAAGGCCTCATCGCGTCCACCGCGCACTTCAAAAGAAAGCATCCCACCGAAATCGCGCATCTGCCGGCTAGCAATCTCATGGCCGGGATCGTTCGGCAGACCTGGATAGTGAACCACCGCGACTGCAGGGTGGGTCGACAAAAATTCCGCCACCCGGCGGGCATTCTCGCAGTGCAGGCGCACGCGGGGTACGAGCGTTTGCAGGCCGCGCAGGATCAACCAGCAGTCGAACGGCGAAAGGATAGCGCCGCCAACACGTTGGAACTCTTTGATCCGGGTGGCCAATTCCGATCTTTCGCGGAAGATAACCGCTCCCCCCAGGGCATCGCTGTGCCCGGACAGATATTTGGTGAGGGCATGAACCACCAAATCCGCCCCCAACTCAAACGGGCGCTGCAGCACCGGAGTGGCAAAAGTATTTTCACAGGCCAGAGGAATCTGGAGGCTGCGCGCGCACTCGGCCACCGGCTGTATGTCCACCACTTCGATCAATGGGTTGGTCGGAGTTTCCAGCCACAGGAGCTTCGTTTGCGGGCGGCAGGCTCGGCGAAGATCTTCGACATTCCGCATATCGACAAACGAGTGCTCCAGGCCCCAGCGGGCGAAGAGCCCGGTGATAAGCTCGCGGACGCCGAAATACAGGTCCCGGTGGAGAACGACATGGTCACGCGGCGCCAGGGCCTGAAACACGGCCAGGCTCGCTGCCATCCCCGTGCTGAAGGCCACTGCCTCCACGCCGCCCTCGAGATCTGCGAGGCACTGTTCGAGCGAGGCGCGATTGGGATTGTCGATCCGGCTATAGAAGTAATGACGGGAGAATGCTCCATCCGGGTCGCGTTCAAAGGTGGTGGAGGTATAGAGGGGAGCAATGACCGCCCCGGTAGCCGGGTCCACATGCCGCCCGGAGTGGATGCTGAGGGTTTGGAGTTTCTGGTTCGGATCAGGCAACGCTGTCATAGCCTGAGTTTATTACGCCGAACGCCGGGGCCGCTTAAGCGAGCAACACCCCCCCGCGCGGCCGCTTCCTTCTTCATCGCCGCAACCTCCTCCAAACTACAGCCGATTTTCCAAAGCCGTGCACTGCTTTACCGGCTTGACCTGCTTGCACGCCGCTAACGCCGGTATTTGCGCATCCTATTAGGCAGGAAGGAGGCTTGTTATGCCGGAAAAGGAAATAGTCGACCAGGCAAAAGAGGATTTGCAGGAAGGGAAGTCGCCCTCGACCGCAGCAGGAGAATTTGTTCACGAGGAGATAGAACACGTAAGGGAAGGCAAGCACGGAGCGCGTTCTCCACAACAGGCAATTGCGATCGGGCTAAGTAAGGCCCGCCGCGCCGGTATTCCCCTTGCCCCACCCAGTCCCGGCAAAACAAAAAAATCGACGCGGGAAAGTGCGGAACGCGACTACCGCAAAGGACAATCAGGAGCAAAGAAAACCTCAGCGAAACGGTCACGTGCAACCGAGCAGGCACTGAAGAAGGAGCCACACTCGACGGTGTCTCATAAGACGCTGTCAGCACACGCCAAGAAGGCTGCGAAGGCGCGATAAGGAAGGCGAATGGCCTTGAGAACTTAATCTTCTTCGAAATGTAAGAAAGGAGAACCGCAGATCTCTCCACTACGCTACGCCCTGTCGAAAAACATTTCCAGGAGAGGTCGTCAACACAGAGATCTCTCCACGGCACGCCGGGACAGGCGAGATGACAAAGGGGAGGGTGACGCTTCCAGGGAGAGGGGTCCACGGCACGCCGGGACAGGTTGCTGGACACAGGGCGTTTTTCATCACCTTGGGTAGGCCGCAGGCCCATGAACCCCGGAGCGTAGCGTAGTGGAGAGATCTGCGGTTCTCCTACGCCGAGTCTAACTCGGCACCACTTCTATCGACGGAGTCATATAGCCGTGGGTGGCGAGGTGCTCACCCATGCTGGAATACATTGCCGGGTCGTTTGGCTGCCAGGTGGCCAGCCCATCCACGTAGCGGTTGTACATGCAGAAGGCCGCGGCGATCAAAACCGTATCGTGAATTTCAAGATCCGTGGCCCCTTGTTGGCGTGCTATCTCCACACTCTCTGCCGTGACATGTTTCCCACCCTGCTGCACTTGGCCGGCGATGACCAGGAGCGCCTTGAGCTTGTCGGAGACGGGCGATTTGAGAAAATCACGCTTTACCTGGTCGACCAACGCGGCGTCCTTTCCCAGGTGAGCCGCGGCTGCGGCACCATGACTGGTCTGGCAGAAATAACAATCATTCTCGCTGGAAACATAGGTCGCAATCAGCTCGCGTTCGCCGCCCGTCAGCGTGCTGGGCCCATGCAGCAGCACATGGGCCAGCTCGCGCATGGGTTTTGCGGTCTCAGGGCGGAAGGCAAAGCCGCTGGTGATGCCTGGTAAGCCCTCGGGCAGATCAATGTGGGGCATGTCTATTTCTCCTTGGATTGGGCTAGACGGTCACAGGTAGATATTCTTTGCTGACGCTGACATATCCATCGCGCGCCACCCGCTTCCCGCGTTCGCGGTACATGGCTTCATCTCGCGGCTGAGTGGTGCCCAGGCCATCGACATAGCGGTTGAACATGCAGAATGCGGCCGCAATCAGCACCGTATCGTGGATCTCGACATCCGTGGCGCCCAGGGCCCGCGCCCTTGCGACGTCATCGGCGGTCACATGCTTGCCACCCTTCTGGACTTGTCCGGCAATCACGAGCAGGGCCTTTAGCTTGGGTGAGATGTCTGCGTTCTGAAAGTCATGCTTGACCCTCTTCACCAACGCCTCGTTATCATCGAGGCTGGCCGCGGCGATGGCGCCATGAATCGTCTGACAGTAATAACAGTCATTTTCTGAGGAGACATACGTCGCAATCAGCTCGCGCTCGCCCGGTGTGAGCGAGTTGGGAGCGTGCAGCAGGATTTCGACTAATTCGTTGAGCGGTTTCGCCGTCTCCGGACGGAAAGCCATTGCACCGCGAATTCCAGGAAGACCCTCGGGAAGTTGAATGTAAGCCATGGTGGGAAGAAGTCCTTTCGAGGAAACATCCTACCCGCCATTGCCCATCTTCAGCATCGACCAAAGGGTGGAGACGGGTGATTACAAGGCAGTTTTGGAAAATGCCACCTGCCAAATAAGGCCGGGTGCCCCATATCTCGCTCGTTTTTCGCGAGATGTGGGATTCGACGAATCTCAACCTTATAGCTGTGGGAGTTAAGAACTTTCGGTTTAGGGTAGTGGAATCCCACATCTCGCGAAAAACGAGCGAGATATGGGGCACCCAGGCTCCATGGAGTGGGATAACTCAGAGGGTGAGTCGCAACCCGCGATTGCCGTGCGCGGGCGAGTTGAGCATGGAGCAGGTCAAACACCGCCTGCATCCCGGATCCTGTCTTGGCGGAAACCTCAAACACCTGCATCCCCGGACGAACGCTCTCTATGTTGCGGCGAGCTGCCGCCACGTCAAATTCCGCGGCCTCGGCCAGATCCATCTTGGTGATGATCGCAACATCGGAGCTATTGAAAATAGTGGGATACTTCAACGGCTTGTCCTCGCCCTCGGTGGCCGAGAGCAAAACGAACCGCAATTCCTCACCCAGGTCATAGCTGGAGGGACAAACCAGGTTCCCTACATTTTCAATGAAGAGAAAATCGATTCTGTCGAGCGGCCAGGACTCCAGCGCTTTTTCGACCATTTGCGCATCCAGGTGGCAGACCGTTCCGGTAGTGATCTGTCTTACGTTTGGCGTGGCCCGCCGCAGCCGAGCTGCGTCATTTTCTGTGGCCAGATCGCCAACCAGCGCCGCTACCCGGGCGTCACGCGCCAGGCCTCCGAGCAGCTTTTCCAGAAATGCGGTCTTTCCCGAACCCGGGCTCGAGACCAGGCCGACCACGCAGGTACCCTCGGTGCGGAACCGCTCACGCAGAGTGCGGGCGAGCAGATCGTTTTGCTTGAGCACCTTAGCCCTGACCTCCACCATGCGTGTGCTCATGCCGCTACCTCCAGAAACGAAACTTCTATCTCTCGCCCAGTGACGATTTTTTGCCCCGGGCTCCCACAGTCCGGACAACTGAGCTGATAGACCGAGGGAGGAACGCGGTCTTTCTCACAGTCCGCGCAGTAAATGACCAGGGGAACCGTCTCGATCACCAGCCGCGAGCCCTCGAGCATCGACCCTTCACAGGCCAGCTGATAGGCGAACAGAAGCGCGTCTTTGTCTACACCGGAGAAGATCCCCAGCTTCAGGTGCACCGCCTCGACATCGAGGCCGCCACGCCTCTCTGACTCTTCGGTGATCTGGTCAATCATGCTGATCGCGATCGAAAGTTCGTGCATCCCTTCGCCTACATCGCTCGGATCTTCAGGTAACGGCGCAGGTCCGGAGCTACCGTGACCGCCAAGCCGATTAACACTAAACCGAGTGCACCCAAAACTAGTTTTGCATTCATCGTTTCACCCCTCCATTGTTTGTAACTGCACGGAATTCGTTTGCCTGGCCGCCACCAGCCGCAGAATCATGTTCGACGCTTCTTCGACTGCAGCCTGTACCGGCGGCGATAGCGCCATCCTTCCCTCGAGCTCATCGCCAAAATCATGCGGTTCGCAGCCTACGACCAGGACTTGCGTAGAAATAGTACCCAGGGAAGCAGCCAGACTTAGTACTCGCACCGGATCCATGCCGTGCGGATTGATCGCTGTCTCCGCCGAGGCTGGGCCGTTAAGTGCGGGCTCAACCACGTAGAGCGTGCCCGGAGCTTCGCCGCGCGGCAGCGCATCCACGATAATGACCAGGTCCCACGCATCGAGCAACGCATACGCCAGATCAAACCCCCGGATGCCAAAATCCTTAGCCGACAAGCCTTCCGGCAATTGCCGCCGGGCAAGCGAACGAGCCACCTCGACCCCGAAGCCGTCGTCTCCGAGAAAGATGTTGCCCACGCATGCGACTAAGATCTTCATGCTGGCTTCACCTCTTCCGGAGAGAAGAAGAAGCGATGGCCTGGCTGTCGCATCATGCCGAATTCCCGTCCCGGGTCGTCGTCCAGCACCACCGCGAGCTGAATCTGGTCTTCGAAATCCTGCTCCAGGGCTTCGATGACAGCAACTTTGCCGGCGAGCGCCATGTCCATAATATCGGCCTTTTTTCGGGGACATAAAAGCACACGATCGCCAACCCGCAGATCGACACCCTGGATGTGTACGCTCTCGACCTGAGCTCTTGCCTCTTCCAGAGGGTTCCACTCACCGATCATTTGCACCTCCTCGCCCACCTCCTCGAATGTCTCGCAGCCCGCGAATAACCCCGTGCGCCTTGAGCATAGCGTCATTCGTGAGCGCTTCGGTCCTTTCCAGAATCCTCCGGGCACGGGGATCACCGATCTGCATTTCCCGCTTCTCGGCGTCAGTGAGTGTGAGCACGCGAAGGGTAAGCATCTCGTCCATTTCGGTTCCATCGAAAAAGTCGCCTTCACTCTCCTCCGCGATTTTCGGATAGTCGTAGAGGATGATCGGCGAGCAAAACATCATGCTGCGATCTGGCTCTTCTCCGGCGAGCACCGGGAAAACACCAAGATTGGAACAGGATGCCACGGATGCGCGATACGCCTCCGCGGGATCGAGCAGGGAAACAAACTCTCCTCCTGTGACGCCCAGCAGCAGGTGTGCCGAGACGAAGGATAACGGAAGCGCTTCGTCCCGCTTTGCCCCATCGCCACTGGGCAGGGGACTCGTGTTCTGCACCTCGAGGTGCAGCTTGCAAGCTCCATCCTCAAGCATTTGCGCGCCGATCGTCAGGCCAATTTGCAAGTTCGGAGCCTCATCGATCAGCACCGTCAGCGAGAGCGGGGAAGTAACCAGGTCGTGGATGCAAAGATTCGAGTGCTCTAAAGTGCGTTCCACTGCTTCGTCCCACGCCAGCGAGGGATCGGTAAGCAACGGCACACTCTGCTCTTGGCGGACGAGCTGAAGGAAGCGAAGCCTGACGTCGAGGCTGGCCTTCTCATCTGCGACGACAAGGCATTCTGCTACCAGCCGATACGGCTCTTCGGGACGCTGCGCCTGTGCGTAAACCCGGGGGTAGAGTGTTCCAAAATTCCAGCGCTGCCGGTTCTTGATGGCGGTTGGCCGGTAGGGATAGAGGATGTACCCCTCGTAAAGAATCGCAGCCACAATCTTTTCTACGGAGTCGAAGTTCATGCCTTGACCTCCGCATTCTCGGCCGCGAGCGCCCGGCTGATTGCCTGCTCCCAGGTGGGGATACCGTGGCGCACCTTATATTCGTAGAGCTGTTCGAATACATCACGCCGCAGGCAAAGCCACGCCGTATTGGGATGATGCATCTCCATCATCTCTTTCCAGACCGAGACGGGCAGGCGGAAGTTGGCTTCACGATCCCACGGTACCTGGGCGACCTGGAGAGCCTCATCTGCGCCTTGGTAGAAAACGGTCCCGCTGAACATCACGCAGACCGGGATATCGCCGGCATCGAGCGCGTGAAAATACTTGGTCGCTGCGACATTGAAGTCGAAGGTGCAGGGAAGCTCCAGGTCAACCAACACGTTGTCGGAAAACCCCGGGACGGCCACCGTGGTATTCATCCATAGGAGCGGTCGCACGGTGCGGCTCCATCGCTCCGGCGTACCAAAAAGGTCGAGCAGCTTTTCCTGCTCCTGCGCAACGTAGCGTCGCTTGGCCGGCTCGATCTGAACCTGGCACCGCAACGTGAGGGTGTGGATAGCTTCCTCGGCCGGCAGATTTGTGATCCGTAGCTTCAAGGCAATCAAGGGAGCGGCAGCGTGAGGCACGGCCTCGGCGGCTTCGATTTTGAAATGCAGTTCAGGCATGGGCGGGTTCTCGTACTTCCACGCTTCGGGTCTGCAGGTCGGCGAAGAATTGGTGGATTTCCTTCCACACCTCGGCCCCGCCGGAAAGCCCACGCCAGTGCATGCGGATCAAGCCAACCAGCCGATAGCACTCGTCGATGGGAACGATGTAGTACTGAGCCTGCGCGCCGACGCGGTTGACCAGAAAGGTCTCGACATCCGCCTCCATCTTCTGCAACGCCGGATGCTGCGCCGCGATCTCTGACCAGCATTCAAGGCTTAACAGTGATTCGATTGCCCCCGCAGGGCTCGGATACATGGCCCGTACCTTGTCCGCCGCCCCATCGCGATAGAAGAAGGCAAGATTGATGGGAATCATCAGCGATTCCCACTGCAAGTCCGGCATTTGGAAGTCGGGGAGCGCACGGCTCCGGCGTGGTATACGGAGGTAATGCGCCCCTGCCTGTCCGCAGAAGAGAACTGCGCAGCCATCGCACGAACATACAATCTGGCGGGTGATTGGATCGAGCAGGTGCTGGTGCAAAGGTACCAGCGCCGCGCTGCAAAGCTCGCAGCGTTCCAGGGCCGGGTCCCGGCGGGCGATCTTCCTCAGAAAAGGAAGTGTCCCGTTGCGCTCCGCGTTCTTGTCATTTACGTCCATCAAGTATCTCGCTCGTCATTTCGAGTGCGGTTCTCCCTCAGGCAGGCGGCATATGAGGCATGCTGGGGTGAATTGGCTTGCGATCGTCAACATTGATTCCCGTGGCGTCGTCTGCCTTACGATCCACCGGCTTGGCAAGGGGCTCAATCCTCAACGAAGGCCTGTTGCGCGTTGTTTCCGGATACGGCATGGTGATCTCTCCTGTTTTGCGAAGCTACTTGAGAACGACGAGGTTGGAAGGAGCGGAAGGTTCAGCCGCCACATTCTCCGCGACAATTTCAAGGATGTCGGGAGCGGCTTCATACAGCGCTTCTTCCACGGCGTTCTTGAGCGTGAGGGAAGACGACGGACAACTACCGCAGGTCCCGTGCAACTTCAACCGGACGATGCCGTCGCGCACGCTGACCAGCTCGCAGTCTCCGCCGTGAGATTTGAGGTAGGGCCTGACGGCCTCGAGACCGCGCACAACCCTGGTTTCTATATCGTCCGGATGCAAGGAATGGAGAAGGAACATGCCGGCAACCAGATTGTCGTCGAGAGCTGCTGAAAGCACCCGTTCGCCGTCCGCTGTTTCCAGGCACTTGTCGATCAGCCGTTGCAGCGCCGCCCCATGCAGCTCAACCACGGACTGAACCAGCTCCAGCGCGGCGGCCCGAACCTCCGGGTCGCCGGCCTGATCTAGTTTGGCAGCCAGCTTCTCTACGTGGTCGCTCTGGGCGCGGAACTCTCCGCGCCGCGGTGCTGCCATCGGTTGCTCCGCGCTGGCCGCCATTATTCGGGCCCCGCCGCCCCGAACATGGGTGAGTGCTTCACTTCGATCATCTTGCCGTCGCCGACATACATATGTACGCCGCAGGGTAGGCATGGATCGAAGCTTCGCACC
The DNA here is from genome assembly GCA_963717225.1 of uncultured Acidobacteriaceae bacterium. Classification (GTDB taxonomy): domain Bacteria; phylum Acidobacteriota; class Terriglobia; order Terriglobales; family Acidobacteriaceae; genus PALSA-350. The sequence goes on from CAVQWB010000039.1 coordinate 189,088, forward strand.
GTGCGCATGATGTCGATACCCTTGAAATTCTCCGGACCATTGTCTTCAAAGATGGGTGTATTTTGCACCGCGTCCTCGTAAGGCCCTGGAGTTCCATAGACATCGCGCGGGTTCGCGTTCCACGGCGTTGGCGGATAAGGATGGTAGTTGGCGATCTTACCTTCGCGGATGACGACGTGATGGGACAGGACTCCCCGAACCGCCTCGTGGAAACCGCAGCCGATCGCTTCCTCCGGTACTTTGAAGTCACTCCAGGTAGAAGTGCGGCCGGCGTTCAACTCGGCCAGCGCCTTCTCCAGGAAATGGAGCGCCGTCGCTGCCGCGTATGCCTGGAAATAAGTGCGAGCGCGATCCCGCTCCAGCGTGTTGCTCCATTGTGGGATCTTCCATTCGAACTCGGTTTCGGGAAGCATGGCCGTTTTCGGCAGGTTGATTTTGACGCTGTGACCGGTAGCCTTCACGTAGCCAATGTCGACCAGGCCGGAAAGCGCTGTGGACCAGAGCCGGGCAATCGGTCCGCCGCCGGTGTCGAGCGCCAGATGATCGCCGGTGCGCTGGTCATACCAGCGCGGAGACATCACCCAGGTGTAATTGCCGCCGAAGTCCCGCTTCTGCGGACGAGGAATGGTCGTCTGGTTCCAGGGGTGGTGTTTGTCTACGGGATTGCCCAACGGGTCGCGGGCGACGAAAGTCTCTGAACCCTGCCAGTCATCGTAATAGGAACTGCCGAGCAGAATCCGTATGTTCAGGTTGATGTCGACCAGGCTATTGGTGACCAGCTTGCCATCCACCACCACGCCAGGCGTGACGAACATTTTCCGGCCCCACTCCGCCATGTTCTTGTAGGTGTAATCGCAGCTATCCGGATCGTTATACGACCCCCAACACCCGAGCAAGGTGCGCCGCAGGCCAACCTTCTCGTACCCCGGCATCGCCTGATAGAAGAAGTCGAAAAGGTCATCATGCAGCGGCACGACCCGCTTCATGAACTCGACGTACTTCATAAGGCGAACCAGATAATCCGTGAACAGCTGGATCGTGGCCACGGTGCCAACGCCGCCAGGATAGAGCGTGGACGGATGCACGTGGCGGCCTTCCATCAGGCAGAACATCTCCCGCGTCAGGCGGCTCATGGCCAGCGTCTCGCGATAGAACGACCCGGTAAAAGGGTTGAGGGCGGTCATGATGTCGGCAATGGTTTTGAAGCCGTGCTTGTCCCCATTCGGGCACGCAGTTGATTGCGCCTTGGCCCAGACCCCGGGATTGGTCTCCTTGACCATCTGTTCGCAAAAGTCCACGCCGACCAGGTTGTCCTGAAAAATGTTGTGGTCGAACATGTATTCGGCGGCCTCGCCCAGGTTGATAATCCACTCGGCCAGAGGCGGCGGTTTGACGCCAAATGCCATGTTCTGCGCATAGACTGCGCAGGTGGCATGGTTGTCGCCGCAGATGCCGCAGATACGGCTGGTGATGAAATGGGCGTCGCGCGGGTCTTTGCCCTTCATGAAAATGCTATAGCCGCGAAAAATGGATGAGGTGCTGTGGCACTCGGCGACTTCCCGGTTCGCGAAGTCGATCTTGGTGAAGATACCGAGGCTGCCGACGATCCGCGTAATCGGATCCCAATTCATCTCGACCAGGTTGCGCTTCTTCTTGTCGACCTCAGCAATCGTTTCCGGATATGTCGCCATGAAATTGTTCCTTTCGGTTAACTGTCAGTTGGTCGAAGCTGTAAGAAATATGTCGATGCCCAGTCCTTAGCGTGTTCTTCGGCAAGGGTACGGATAGCACGAATCGTTCTAGTAGGTTGTCGGGCGGTAGCCGGTAGTCAGCTGACCTCCGGGATGCCGCCACTTCGGTTCCTTGTTCACCGTGGTGTTGGTGATACTGCGCATGGTCCGGATGAAGCGGCCGTAGGTGCCAATAACGTTGGTGGAAAGCTTCGCCCCCGGCGGTTCATCCATGAAAGGCATGAACTTATCGGGGAACCCGGGCATGGTGCACCCGATGCAGATTCCGCCCACGTTAGGACAGCCGCCAATGCCCCGCATCCAGCCGCGCTTGGTTACGTTGCAGTCGACCACCGGTCCCCAACAGCCCAGTTTCACCAGGCACTTCGACGACCCGTAGTGGGTGGCAAAGTCGCCTTGCTCGTAATAGGAGCCGCGGTCGCAACCCTCGTGTACCGTCTTGCCGAAGAGCCAGGTTGGCCGCAACTGCTTGTCCAACGGGATCATCGGAGCCAGACCGGCCACCTGGTAGAGCAGGTAGAGAACAGTTTCCATAAAGTTGTCGGGCTGCACCGGGCAACCAGGGACATTCACAATGGGCAGGCCGGCCTTCGAGCGCCAATCCCATCCGAGGTAATCGGCCAGGCCCATGCATCCAGTCGGGTTGCCTTGCATGGCGTGGATCCCGCCGTACGTGGCGCACGTGCCCGCGCAGATAATCGCTAGCGCCTTAGGGGCCAGGCGATCGATCCATTCGCAGGTGGTAATCGGCTGGCCAGTGTCGGGATTGGTGCCCACCGCCGCCCAGTACCCTTCCTTCTTGATCTTTTCGTTCGGAATAGATCCTTCCACCACCAGCACAAAGGGCTCTAGCAAACCCTTCTCCGCCTCATAGAAAAACTTCATGAACTCATCGCCATTTTCGTAAGCGAGCACGGGGTTGTGCAGATGGACTTTGGGTAAACCCGGTATCGCGCCCAGCAGAACATCCTCGATGCTTGGCTGTTCCGCCGCAGTCACCGAGACGCTGTCGCCATCGCAACCTAGGCCGGCTGTAATCCAGAGAATGTGAACGTCGGAAACGGCGGGAGCTTTGGTGATACTGCTTACTTTTTCAGCCATGTGATTCTCCTTCAGCCTTGTGACTTGGGAACGGAGCTATGCGCGATGGACCTAAACAACGGACCTGACTCACATGATCGGACGCGAGAGCCAGACAAACTGTTGCCAGGCCAAATTCGATGGAACGAAATGGTGGAAGCAGGGCAGGCCTGCCCCCCGAAGACGCGAAATCTAAAGCGGAAAAATTCGTGCGCAAATTTCGGGCCTCGCTGCGAACCAGAGGAACCTACGCTCGGCCGGTCTGCCCTGTCAATCGGAGGAACCCCTATCCCTTCACGGGCTGAAGGATAGGATTCATCCAATCATTGCGCCATCAAAATTGATCAGCAGATGCGCGGCAACTGCTCGCCGAACATCACATCCAGTACCCTGGTTCCGCCGATCTGGGTCTTCATCAGCACCATGCCGGGGTGTTGGGTCACCACTTCTCCAATAATGGCGGCGTCGCGGCCAAGAGGGTGTTGTTGCATTTGTTGCAGAACGGCTGGTGCCTTTCCGGCACAACAATGGCCAGCAGCTTTCCCTCATTTGCGACGTAGAGGGGATCGAGCCCTAGCACCTCGCACGCGCCCTTTACGGAATCGCGCACCGGAATTGACTGTTCTCGCAGAAGCATTCCCACATTGGCACGCTTGGCGATTTCGTTCAGCGTGGTAGCCACGCCGCCGCGGGTGGGATCGCGCAGGCAGTGGATGAATTCCGCTCCACTAGTGGGTGGTGTAGCAAGCATGCTGGCTACCAACCCATTCAGCGAAGCACAATCGCTGGCAATAGCACCTTCAAACTCAAGACCCTCCCGCTGCGACATGATGGCCATGCCGTGGTCGCCGATATAGCCGCTGAGAATGATCTGGTCCCCCGGACGGGCACGGTCGGCTGAGATGTTCACGCCGCTCTCGATCACGCCAATGCCTGTGGTGGTAATAAATACCTGGTCGCCCTTACCGCGATTGACCACCTTGGTGTCGCCGGTTACGAACTCCACGCCGGCCTCGGCAGCGGCCGCACGCATCGACTCCACCACGCGCCGCAAATCGTCCACCGCCAGGCCTTCCTCAAGAATGAATGCCGCAGACAGATAGAGCGGGCGAGCGCCGCTCATCGCCAGATCGTTCACCGTTCCGTGTACGGCCAGCCGCCCGATGTCGCCCCCAGGGAAAAAGATGGGCGTGACCACAAAAGAGTCTGTCGTAAAAGCCAGCCGAGCGCCGCCGATCGTGACAACGGCCTGGTCATCGAGCTTGTCAAGAACAGGATTTTTGAATGCGGGCAGAAAGATCTGCTCGATCAGATCGGCCGTAAGCTTGCCACCGCTGCCATGCCCGAGCACGATTTGCCGATGGTCGAAGATGGGCAAAGGACAAGACCCAAAGACCGGAGACGCGGCTCCCTCGTCGGCTGGCTTTTATCTCATTTGGAACAGAAACCTCAGAGCTGCCCATTGGCCGTGTCTCCCTGGCGGCTGACCGGCGAAAGAATTTGATGCAGCGTTTCGGCTCCTTGCGGCTTCAGATGCCGACCGTAGGCGTAGTACGCAGCGCAGGCGCCCTCGGCCGATACCATCGTGGCCCCAAGCGGATGCTGCGGCGTACACAGAGTGCCGAACGCTGGGCAGTCGTGCGGCTTCTTGATGCCCCGCAGTATCTGGCCGCTGATGCAAATCTCCGGTTCGAGCGTGGCAATCTCCGCCACGTCGAACACCTTCTCCGCATCCTGCTGGGCAAACTCATCGCGCAGGTGGTAGCCGCTCATGGGAATGGTGCCGATGCCGCGCCACTTGCGATCACCCACCTCGAAGACGCGATTCACCAGCTTCTGTGCGGGAAGATTGCCGTCGCGGCCCAGAACGCGTGAGTATTCATTTTCAACCACCGCCCGGCCTTCTTCCAGTTGCTGCAGCGTCATCAGGGTACCGTGCAAAATATCGATCGGTTCAAACCCCGTGACCACGATCGGCACCTGGTAGCGCGCGCTGATGGGATCGTATTCGCTATATCCCATCACCGCGCATACGTGGCCCGGCCCAAGAAAGCCCTGCACCCGGTTATCGGGCGATTGCAGAATCGCCTCCAGCGCTGGCGGAACCAGCACGTGCGAAACCAGCAGCGACAGATTTGTTACCTGCTCCTCGCGTGCGCGCCACGCCAGCATGGCGTTCGCCGGGGCCGTCGTTTCAAAGCCAATGGCAAAAAACACCACCTGCTTGTCTGGGTTGGCGCGCGCGATTTTCAGGCAGTCGAGTGGTGAGTAGACGACGCGCACATCGCCGCCCAGAGACTTGATCGTGAACAGATCGCCATCCGAGCCGGGCACGCGCAACATATCGCCGAAGGAGCAGAAAATAACATTCGGTTGCCGCGCAATCGCATGAGCCTTGTCGATCATTTCCAGCGGCGTTACGCAAACCGGGCAGCCCGGCCCATGCACCAGCTCCACCCCTTCGGGCAGCAGGTGATCGATTCCGTTCTTGACAATGGAGTGCGTCTGCCCTCCGCACACCTCCATCAGCACCCAGGGGCGCGTCTGAATGCGCCGCATCTCGCCCACTATTTTTTGCGCAACGTCACCATCGCGATATTCATCAAGGTATTTCATTGCCGATAACCTCCGGGTTCCATCTCCTCAACCACAGGCGACTCCAGTTCCGTGAGTTGATCCAGATCCCTCAGCGCCTGGTAGGTGCGCTCGGCTTCTGCTTCATCGATCCGGCTGATGGCAAAACCAACATGCACCAGCACATACTCGCCAACCTGCGTTTCCGGAACGTATTCCAGGCAGGCCTCACGCACAATCCCGCCGAACTGAACCTTGGCCATGCGCATACCGCGCTGATCGAACGTCTCTACCACTTTGCCGGGTATCGCCAGGCACATGTCAATCTCCTTCGCGCATTCGCTGGTTCGCGATCATGGCCTGCCCCAGGGAAAGACCACCGTCGTTTGCAGGAACCTGGGCATGCAGGAAAACGCCAAAGCCGCGACGCCGCAACTCTACCACCGTCCGACCCAGAAGGTACAGGTTCTGGAAACTCCCGCCGCTCAGGCAAACCCGGTCGACCCCGTCGGCTGCACCAATCCTGCCGCAAACCTCGCCGATTGCCGCGCTCAACGTGTTGTGAAAACATGCAGAGATTTCTCCCGCTCGCCGGCCCCGGGAGAGATCCTTCACGATCGCCGCGATGACCGGCCGGAAGTCGAGGATCATCGGTTCGTCCTCTTCGAATCTCGAAGTCGTAGCGACTGGTCGATCCCGCGCTCGGCCGCCGCCTCCAGCGCAATGGCTGCCTGGCCCTCGAACGTCACCTCCGAGGCCAAACCCAACAGCGCAGCGACGGCATCGAACAGCCGTCCGCATGAAGACGTCTCCACCGTCTGAATGCGCCGCGCGAGCATGGTGTCCACCAGGGCAATTTGCTTCTCGTCAATTCCTTGCAAACACGCTAAGGCCGGACGGGTATCTGTTGCCCAAAAGCATCCCGTAAGTAGCTGAGCGCCATGCGCCACGGCTGCCGCACCGCCGCGTCGCCCCCGGGCAGCAAGACGTTGCGCAGATGTGCCCGCCGGGTGAAGCCGGCAAAATCCGCGAGCAGAAATTCGCCGCCCCAGATCGTGCCGTCGGTACCAAATCCAGTGCCATCCAGGGCCACGCCGAGAACCTTGCCCCGCAGATGGTTCTCCGCCATGCAACTCGCGATGTGCGCATGGTGATGCTGCACCCCGATCTTGTGCTCGATTCCTGACGCCATAGCCATGCGGGTGCTCATGTAGCCGGGGTGAAGGTCATAGGCCGCCGCGCGGGGCGCAACCTTAAAAACATGTTTAAGGTTGGCAAGCGTCTCCTCGAAGAACTGCATGGTTTCGTAATTCTCAAGATCGCCAATATGCTGGCTCAGAATCGCGTAACGGCCTTTGGTCAGGCAGAAAGTGTTTTTCAGCTCCCCACCAAACGCCAGCACTTCTTCCAACTCGATTCCCAGGTCGATGGTCTGGGGCACAAAGCCGCGGGAGCGGCGCAGCACTCGTTCGCGGCCCTCGAAGCGTGCGCAGCGACCGAGTCATCCACCCGGGTGGCAATGTCGCGGTTGTGCAGCAGGAACCAGTCCGCTACCCCGCCGAGCTGCAGCATTGCCTCGTGGTTGCTGATCACGATCGGTTCCTCGCTCAGGTTGCCGCTGGTCATCACCAGCGCCGCCCACTCGGACTCCATCTGAGGCGAATCGCTGAATAGCAGATAGTGCAGCGGCGTGTACGGCAGCATCACCCCCAGGGTGTTGTCTCCCGGAGCAATGCCGGAAGCCAGCTTCGCGCCGGGCCGCCGCGGGAGAATGACGATCGGCCTGCCGTGGAGAAAGCAGGCTGGCTTCGTCTTCCGCCGATAACTCGCACAGCCTCCTGGCCGCCGCCAGATCCCGCACCATCAGCGCGAAAGGCTTGTGCGGACGCCGCTTGCGTCTTCGTAATTCCGCCACCGCGACCTCGTTGGTCGCATCGCAGGCCAGCAGAAAGCCGCCCAGCCCTTTCACTGCCAGGATCTTGCCTTCACGCAACAGCGCGCGCGCCTGGCGAAGAATCGGCAGCGAATCTTTATCCTGAAACCAGCAATTCCCCAGCGAGGCGCGGCGGCCAGTCCGGCGTCGCGGCCGCCATCCACGTCACTCGCCACGCTCTTCACCAGCAGCAACGAGGGTCCGCAAACCGCGCAGGCATTCGGCTGGGCATGAAAGCGCCGGTCTTCAGGGTCCTCATATTCCGCCTGGCAGGCAGCGCACATGGTGAAGGACGACATGGTGGTCGTCGCACGGTCATAAGGTATGTCGCGGATGATGGTGTAGCGTGGGCCGCAATGGGTGCAATTGGTGAATGGATAGCCGTAGCGCCGGTTTGCCGGGTCCCCAAAATCGCTCCAGCAAGCATCGCAGGTGCCCGCGTCGGGCGAGACCAGCGCGAATTCGCCGGCTTCCTCCCGGCTGCCAAGAATTGAGAAGCCGGCGTCCCCCCGAATCTCCATGTCGGAGACGGCGATCTGGGTGATCTCTGCCAGTTGCGGCGGATCTGCTTTCAGCGTCTTGAGAAATTCTTCGACCTCGGCTCCGCCGCCTTCGATCTCGATCGTTACGCCGGAGGATGAGTTGAAGACATACCCGGTCAGCCCCAAAGACTGAGCCAGTTTGTAACACGAACGGACGAAACCCCACCCCCTGCACAATGCCTCGCACCTGGATGTGCTTGCGCCGGTTAGTCATTCTTTCCCCTGGCGGAACAAGGGCTTTCTGATGGATATTCAATTAGTTTGTTGGTAACGTCTCTCCAGCGGAAATACATCCCGGTTCTGAAAGGAAAGACACATGATCCTGGGTATGACGTTATCGACATTCACTCTCTTCCATGTCGTATTGAGCTTGGTGGGGATCGCTTCCGGATTCATCGTAGTTTACGGGCTGGTAGCCGGGAAACGACTGGATGGCTGGACCGCGATCTTTCTGATATTTACCGTTTTGACCAGCTTGACCGGGTTCCTCTTTCCCTTCGTCCACCTCTTGCCGTCCCATATTGTCGGGATCCTTTCCCTGTTGGTGCTGGCGGTTGCGATCTTCGCGCGTTACTCTCGCCGCCTGGCGGGCGGTTGGCGCCGGATCTACGTTGTCTGTGCCATGGTCGCTCTGTACCTGAATTGTTTTGTAGCCGTGGTGCAGGCCTTCCTCAAGGTCCCTGCTCTGCACGCCTTGGCCCCGAAGGGGAACGAGCCGCCATTCCTCATCGCTCAGCTTGCACTCCTGGCGGTTTTTGTCTGGTTGACCATCGTCGCGGCCAGGCGTTTTCTCTGCGAGCCCCTTGCTAAAGTGGTTCGATGACACCACCCACCGGGCAGAAGGCAAAGATGTTGGCTGGGGAATTGTACCTGGCGACCGATCCTCAACTTGTGGCAGAGGACCTGCGCGCGCAGGAACTGCTATTCCGCTTCAACATGACTCGGCCGGATGCCGGCGATGAGCGGCGTGCATTATTGGTTGAGTTATTCGACGGGTTCGGAGCCGGGGCGGTGCTTAAGCCATCGTTCCGCTGTGACTATGGCAGCAATATCTCGATCGGCGAAGACTCGTTCATCAACTATGACTGCGTCTTCCTGGATTGCAATCGAATTACCATCGGGCGCGAAGTGCAGATTGCGCCTCGCGTTCAGATCTATACCGCGACCCACCCGCTCGACGCAGAAACCCGCCAGTCCAAGCTTGAGTTTGCTCTTCCGGTAGTGATCAAAGATGGCGCATGGCTTGGCGGCGGGGCGATTGTTTGCCCCGGCGTTACCATCGGCGAGAACACGGTCGTTGGTGCAGGCAGCGTGGTCACCCGCGACCTGCCGCCCGGAGTCCTGGCAGTCGGCAATCCCTGCCGTGTGCTAAGAACACTCTGACCCACATAGTTCCGATCAGGCAAATCCGAATGTCCAGGACCGTCATGCGTGCGATGAGGGAATACCCGGCGCACTTCAAGCTGCAAGCCTATTAGTGGGAGCATAGAACCAAAGTCCCGCTATGCGGTACGCTATGCGCCTTTTCGCGCCAACCCGCGCGGCAAACGTTGACAACTCTACCATCGAACAAAAATGATGCTATCGGGATGATTTCCCCAGTGGAACATACCGCAAAGCGGGATTCCAGTCCGCGCAGCGGAACTTCTGTGATGCGTAAATCCGCCTGAACTTGAGGGTCATTCGATGGAAGCTCTTGCCAGTGATCGTCCCCTTACCGAAGCTGTATCCCGATCCACAGATCTGTATCAGTTGCACAGCCTCGATCGCGCGGTGGCTGTACTGGAGATGTTGGGTGAAAGCGACACTGCGCTCAGCCTTGCGGACGTATGCCAGCGGCTGCGTTTGCACAAAAGTACCGCCCATCGTTCCCTCATGGTGTTGGAACGGAGTGCCCTGATCGAGCGAACCCCGGAGAATCGCTACCGCCTCGGCCTGAAGCTGTATGAGTTGGGCAACCGGGCTGTCGAGCAGGTGGATCTGCGTACCCGTGTCCATCCCTACTTTCGCCGGCTTGCGGCGCACGTAGGAGAAACTGTGCACCTGGGTGTGCTCCAGAAAACATCGATCGTTTACCTGGACAAGGTCGAACCAAACCGCCGGGTGTGTGTAAGTTCGAAAACTGGCACTTCCAATCCTGTCTACTGCACCTCCATGGGCAAGGCGATGCTCGCCTTTCAGCCGCCCGAGGTCATCGACCAGATAGTCTCCAAGATCCGTTTCGTGCGCTACACCCACAAGACACTCACCTCCCGCGAGGCCCTGATGAAGGCGCTGGAACGGGTGCGTCGCCGTGGATACGCCATCGACGATCAGGAAATAGAGGTGGGGGTTCGCTGTGTCGGCGCGCCTATCTTCGATGAAAACCATCAAGCCATCGCAGCCGTCAGTGTCTCCGGTCCGACCTCGCGGATTACGGCACCCAACATGCCCGAGATTGCCGACCACCTGCTGCGCTGCTGTCGCGACATTTCCCTCTCGCTCGGGCTGCACGCCAAGAAGAGGCCGCGTGTCCTCTCCGCCTTCGAGCGCCACTACCACAGTTAAGGGCTCGGGAGGCGCATAAGGCGCACACTTTCCCCGCTAACGTAGGTCGGTGATCGCGGCTACGTCCATATCTCCATAGTCCTGGTTCTCTCCCCCCATGCCCCAACAGAAGCTATAGGCTCGCGTGCCCACGCCGGCGTGAATCGACCAGCCGGGAGAAATGACTGCCTGCAGTTCTTTCATGAGGATGTGGCGAGTTTCCCCCGGCGGCCCCATCAGGTGAAACGCCACCGCGTCCTGGGCAAGATTGAAATAGAGATAGACCTCGGAACGCCGCATGTGGGTGTGCGGCGGCATCGTATTCCAAACGCTGCCTGCATGCAGATGGGTCACACCCATCACCAACTGGCAGCTCTGAACGCCGCCGAGATATATGTACTTGGAAACCGTCCTCAGGTTGCAGGTCTCCGCACTGCCGAGTACCGTCGGACTAGCTTCTTCCTTTCGCACCAGTGCGACAGGGTAGGTGGTATGCGCGGGATAGCTAAGAAGATAAAAGACAGCCGGTGACGATGGGTCTTTGGATTCGAAGCTGACCTCTGCGTTACCCCGCCCGATATACAGGCAGTCAAGATTCTCGAGCGAATGGCATTTTCCATTCACCTGGATACAACCGCTCCCACCCACATTCAAGGCTCCTAACTCGCGTCGCTCGGTAAAGTACTGGGCGCGCAGATCGGGATCCGTCGGCAGGGAAAGTGGGCCTCCCGTTGGCGCTGCAATCCCCGCGACCGTACGGTCCAAATCGACATAAGCCAGGTGAAGTGCCCCGGGCTCATACAACGAGTCCATGAGGAACGTCTCCCGAAGCTCGGCCGTGGTCATGTGCGGATAACGAACGGGATCTGCCAAGAGATAGGTCTTCAAGTGGTTCTCCTTCAACCAGAATCAAATCATCCGCGAAGACCTACAGTCATCTACGGGTAAAGCGGAGCTGCTCAATCGCCGCCACTACTGTAAGACTGCACGACGAGGGACGAAGTCTCACGGGACCTGCTTCTCCAGCCAACTCACCAGCTCGACCGCTCCGGCAAGGTTGTCATATTCCGGGGGAAGATTTTGTCCATTTGTATATTCGTTATAGATCCAGGGATCAGCTACGGCAAAGACCGTGCCCTTACCGTATTTTGCCGTTGCCATCAGAATGTCGCCCTTGTCCTGCAACAAGGAGATAGCAGGACTCTTGAGGGAAATGGTGCAGGTGTCCTTCATGAAGAACGTGTGCGGGTGTTGAAACAGCGGGCCCTTGCCGGTCACCGGAATCCTGCCCGTGTCATGGGCGTTTCCAATCACGTGGTGGCTGAGCACCGGGTTGAAGTGGATGCCGAAGAGGTCAGCAAGTTGATCCAGGTGCTCGATCTCCCCATTGGCAGGATCGTTGGCCATCAGGATCAACACTCCTCCCGTCTTCACCCATTGGGCCACCTGCCGGGCATCCTCGGGCTGCAGGTAGTGAGGGTGAGGATTCTTGGCTGGGATGTCAGGCGAAACAATGATGTAAAACTGCGCGCCCTTCAGGTTGGCTTCGGTTGGCGCGCTGTAAAGTGTGTCCGTCTCCACACCGAAGCCACGAAAGATCTGCCCGAAAAGAAAAAAGCCACTGTTGCTGACATCATTCCACTTGTAGTGGAAGTACTCCTGCTGTCCAGCTGCGTTGGTCCGCTGCTGGCTGTTAAACCAGGCGTCCACCACGACCTTTTCGCCGCGGCTTGAAGAGTAGCTGTATGCCGCTGAAGACGCGATGCACATAAACACGATTACCCGCAGGGAGTACGAATTAAGATTTTGCACCGCGCTTCCTCTCCCTGGGGCCCCAAAAGTCGACTGCCTAACCGGCCCAAGATGTATCAAATCGAATATTCGTTGATCGAATATTCGTTGATCAATGGAAATCGAAGAATTAGCGTCTTAAATGCATACCGAGTTCCGCTCCGCGGGACGGTGTTGCATAGCCCGGGTGCTAGAGTAGCTTAAGTGTTAATCCCATGCCGATAGCCGACGACCTAGCACGCATTGCACTTCAGGAACGAGAGCTCCAGTTTGCCAGCTTTGACGAAGAGACGGCATGGAGGCTCGGTGGACATGTACGAGCACTGGCGCTTGCGCGCAAGCTGAGCCTGGTGGTCGACGTCCGGCGTTTTGGGCAACCTCTCTTTTACGCTGCGCTGGCGGGTACCACTCCCGACAACGTCGAGTGGGTGCGCCGCAAAGGCAATGTGGTCGCTCGTTTTCATCGTAGTTCCTATGCCATCGGGCGGGAAATGGAGGATAAGAAGTCCAATCTCTTCGAGCGCTACGGGCTACCGATTGCAGACTACGCGGGCCATGGGGGCAGCTTTCCACTGCGTGTATTGGGAGCCGGCGTCATTGGTTCCGTCACCGTCTCCGGTCTGCCGGAGCGCAATGATCATCAGTTGGCGGTAGAAGCTCTGTGCGCAGAACTCGGCCGCCCCTTTGAAACCCTGCGCCTCGAATAGACTCTCGTCAGCCTGTCAAGTGGTCGGGGACATTAAGCCCTTGCCGGTTGGCCGCTATAGCCACTAGCATCCATGCATGGCAAAGGTTTCTGAAGCAATCGCCCCGGTGATCGCCGTGGACAGGAAAGCCCCTGACCCGCTGCATAAGCAGGTCTACGAGGGCTTTCGCATGGCCATCGTCCGGGGCAATTTGCGACCCGGGCAGCGAGTTCCTTCTTCCCGCACTCTTGTTGAGGAGTTGGGGATATCCCGCATCCCGGTTCTCAATGCTTACGCACAGTTGTTGGCGGAAGGTTATTTCGAGAGCCGTAAAGGCGCGGGCACGTTTGTATCGAACGCTCTCCCCGAAAGCCTCACCATTTGTAAAGATAAACCGCCACAATCCGCGCAGGCGGGTTCGGGACCCCGTCCGGTTGCGCGGCGCGGGTTGCTGCTCTCTGCCGAACGCCCGCCGTGGGCCGGCGGGTGGGGCGCGTTCAGCGTGCATCAGCCCGCATTTGACCGCTTTCCATTTCAGATATGGTCAAGCATTATCTTGCGGCACTGTCGAAGCCCGCGCCTGAACGCAATCCATAACATCGACCCGCTGGGCACGGAGACTTTCCGCGAGGCCATCTGTACCTACCTTCGCACCGCGCGGGCAGTTCACTGTGAGCCGCGCCAGGTGATGGTGGTTTCCGGCTCGCAGCAGGCACTCGAGATTGCGGCGCGCGTGTTGCTCGGAAAGGGAAGCGCCCTTTGGGTCGAAGATCCAGGCTATAGGCTGGCGAGGAACGTCTTCCAAGGTGCGGGTTGCCGTCTGATACCTGTCCCCGTCGATGAAGACGGTTTGGTGGTATCCATTGGGATCAAGCGATGCCCCAAAGCGCGCGCAGCTTACGTTACCCCTTCTCATCAATACCCTCTCGGCGCAACCATGAGCGCCGGTCGCCGGATGCAATTGCTTAACTGGGCGCAAAGTGCGGGATCGTGGATCATCGAGGACGACTATGACAGCGAGTATCGCTTCGAAAGCGCGCCTATCTCATCCTTGCAGGGGCTTGATCGTAATGCCCGGGTAATTTATATCGGAACCTTCAGCAAGGTTCTTTTCCCTTCGTTGCGTCTGGGCTACATCGTTATCCCCGAAGATCTGGTGGATCATTTCGCGGCGGTGCGATCTGTCATGGACATTTTCCCGCCCTACCTGTATCAGGAAGCCATCACCGACTTCATGCGCGAAGGACATTTCGCTCGTCACATCCGGAAGATGCGATTGCTTTACGGCGAACGCAGGACCGCGCTGGTCAATAGCATCCGTGACCAACTGGGGCCAGAGTTCGAAATCCACGGCACCCAGGCAGGCATGCATCTCGCAGTGACTTTGCCCAAAGGTCTCAGTGACCTTGAGATTGCGCACAAAGCTGCGGCCAAGGGCATATGGTTGTGGCCTCTCTCGCCGTCGTATCTCACTAAATCTCCACGCCAGGGTTTGATTCTCGGATTTGGCAATACGTCGGTGGAAGAAATGCCTCGCGCCGTCAGTCAACTTCGAGCACAGCTGCCGGGATGAAGCTACCCGGCAATCTGGTTTGATTGGATTCGATAACAATCGCCCTATGATTTTCGCCTTCATCAAATGCTCCGGCAAAGGCGCGTGCCATCGAAGCCGGGGCCGGCTTCGCGACCATCGCTTGCTCTGGGGCATCATGGAAAGACAGGGCCCCGTTGGGCGCCAATGTGCGGTACGCTTTCGCGCCGGAGGTGAGTAGCGTGAATTCGGTGGTCTCGGTGAATGTCGGTCTTCCACGCGATGTCGAATGGCAAGGCAAAGTAGTCCACACCGCCGTCTGGAAGAAGTCTGTCCCAGGCAGAGTGATGGCGCGGCGCCTGAACCTGGATGGCGACGGGCAAGGGGACCTGGCAGGGCACGGTGGGGAGCACCGGGCCGTGATGGTCTATCAGCTCGATTCCTATCGGCACTGGCAAGAGCAATTGCAGCGGCACGATTTCGAGTACGGTCAATTCGGCGAGAACCTCACAGTCGATGGTCTTCCCGACAACGAAGTCTGTATCGGCGATCGTTACCGAATCGGTGGCGCCCTCTTTGAGGTGACACAGCCGCGCGTCACGTGCTATCGAGTCGGCATCCGCATGGCCAATCCGCAGATGCCGAGCCTGCTGGTTTCCCACAAGCGCCCTGGCTTCTATTTCCGCGTGATTGAAGAAGGCGAGATCGGGGCAGGAGACCAGATTGTGAAGGTCGCCGAGGGGCCGGAGCAGGTTACCGTGGCCGAGATCGATGCGCTGCTTTACCTGCCTGGCCATCCGCGCGAACAACTGCAGCGCGCCTTGCGGATTCCCACACTCAGTGCGGGCTGGAGGGGATCTCTGCAGGCCTTAGTAGCCGAAGGGGACAACGCCAAGCAAGGGAACGCGGGGCTTGCGCCTTCGTCGCCTCCGCCTGCGTGGCAGGGCTTTCGGCCGCTGCGTGTTGCGGCGGTTCAACCGGAGTCTGTGGGCGTGCGTTCCTTTCTTCTTGAGTCTGAAGATCGATCCCCTCTACCGCCGCCACTGGCCGGCCAATTTCTGGTATTCAAGCTCAAACTGGACACTCGCTCCGCACCCATCCTACGCAGCTATTCGATGTCTGGCCCTCAGGGCACAGGAACGTATCGCATTAGCGTGAAGCGTGCTGACGGCGTGGGAAGCCGCTTCTTCCATGACCGCGTCCAGCCCGGCGACATACTTCAAGTGAGCGCGCCGCGAGGCAACTTCACGCTGGCTTCGAATGAAGGTCCGGTGGTCCTGCTGAGCGCCGGGATCGGTGCGACGCCGGTCCTCTCCATGCTTCACGCACTCGCGACCGTGCATTCCATGCGAGAGATCTGGTGGTGCTACGGCGCTCGCAATCGCAAAGAACACCCGTTTGCCATGGAAGCTCGAGGAGCTACTTGCCAATCTCCCACGCAGCCGTTCGTTCATTGCATATAGCAAACCGGAAGACGGAGATCGGCAGGGCAAGGACTACGATGCACCCGGACACTTGAACCTTTCGTTGCTGCAACAACTCCGCCTGCCTGAGACCGCGGACTTCTATCTTTGTGGGCCCGCTGCCTTCCTTGCTGAGCTGACTGCGGGCCTTCAGTCCTGGGGCGTGCCGTACGCACGCATTCATTCTGAGACCTTCGGAACAGAATCCGCAGTGACCCCGGGTATTGCAAGCACCGCGCCCAGAACCCCGCATCCGCCGGAGGGAAATCCGGGATCAGGACCGACGGTATCGTTTACCCGGAGTGGTCTGTCGGTGCCATGGAACCCGCGCTTTCCAAGCCTCCTCGAATTCGCGGAAGCCTGCGATGTTCCTGTCCGGTGGTCGTGCCGGACGGGCGTTTGTCATATGTGCGAGTCAGGGCTCATCGGCGGCGAGGTTCGCTATGCCCCCGAGCCCCTCGACCGGCCTGCAGAGGGAAATGTATTGATCTGCTGTTCGACGCCGTTGGCAGAGCTTGAACTGGATCTATGAGTATCAAAGACCCAGGTCGCTCAGGCCTTGGTGGCCATCCGGGCGTCTCCCGCTGGGCCAATGAAACTTGCGTTCAGACTCCTCGATGGGCAATTCATTAATGCTGGCGTGGCGAGCATACATCAGACCCTCGGCGTCAAACTCCCAATTCTCATTGCCGTAAGCGCGAAACCAATTCCCGGAGTCATCGTGATACTCATAGGCGAAACGCACGGCAATACGGTTGCCAGTGAAGGCCCACAATTCCTTGATCAGCCGGTAATCCAGTTCTCTGGTCCACTTCCTCTTCAGGAACGCAATGATTTGCTCTCGTCCGGTAGGGAATTCCGCGCGGTTCCGCCAGCGAGAATCAACCGTGTAAGCCAGCGCGACCTTTTCCGGGTCGCGTGTATTCCAGCCATCTTCGGCCAGACGAACTTTCTGAATGGCGGTCTCTTCGCTAAACGGCGGAAAAGGGGGACGTGGGCTCATGGTCGTTATGCTCCTTCAAACTTTCGAACCTGGGCGAGCCGCTGCAAGCTCTTTGCGCAGGGCTTCATTTTCCTGTTCCAGGGTTTGCAAATGCTTCTCCACATCTTTCATTCCGTCACGAAGCTCCTCCACCGAATAGCGGGGTGTGATGTGTTGCGGGCAATTCCAATCGTAGGCTTCCACATGGATAACGAAGACCCGCTCGATGGCTGTCTTCTCGCCGGGTATACGGACGCGGTCCAGCCAAGCCTCTGCCTTGTTGCCTTCGAAGATTTCCGTTCGTCCTAGTATCTTGAGCCGGGCCTGCCGAGGATAGTCGACCATAATGAGGGCAACGCGATCGTCGGTAAGCAGATTTCCTGTGCTGATGTATTGTTTGTTTCCGCGGAGATCGGCGAATGCCAGCGTATGGTCGTCGATTACTTTCAGAAAACCCTTGGGACCGCCTCGGTGCTGCACATAAGGCCATCCAGTCGCGCCAGTCGTCGCCATATAGAAACTGTCCCGCTGGGAGAGGAACTCCGTCTCGAACGGAGTGAAGCGATCCTGCGTCGCCCCGGAATTCTCCATGCGTTCGTACTGGCGCCGGCTGCCGTAGCGTTCCTGCAGCTTCTTGACCAGGGGAGTAAAGACGAGCGAACCAAAGCTCATGAAGACCTTTCTGCCTTCCCGGGGGGCGACCCTCCGGGCCGGTACGTGAAGGTCATTGAATCAATGGATCAACGTCATCCACTAGGCACGAGAACTTCACGATGAGGAGAAGCAATCTCCTCATCGTGAGTCTCAAGCCCGAAATGGTTGGTGTCAAGCAGCCGGCGTTGGGAAAGGCGCGGCGATCAAACCTGGCCAGGATTGGTCTCGGTTGAAACGTTAGCTCTTCGCGTGCTTGGCAATGGCCTGCAGGACGGTTGTACTGTCTGTACGGGGATCTACTTTTTTCCAAACCTCGGCAATCGTCCCATCTGGCGCGATGAGGAAAGTATCCCGCTCGTCGAATTTCATATCTTTGAAGGTCATCAACGGAACACCGTAAGCCGTGGCAGCCTGGCGTTCCGGATCCGCGAGCAGCTTGAAGGTAAGCCCGTCCTGAGTGCAAAAGCTCTTGTGGCTTTCCGCCGTGTCGAGGCTGACGCCGAGCACGACGGCATGCTGCGCTTCAAACTTCGACAGATCGCTTTGATAGGCATGTGCCTGGATTGTGCATCCGGTGGATTTGTCTTTCGGATAAAAATAGAGCACCACCCATTTGCCGCGGTAGTCCGAAAGATTGACAGGTGTCCCATCCTGGGAGGGGAGCGTGAACGCCGGAGCCTTTGCTCCCGGTTGCAAATTTATGTCCGCTGCGTGTGCAGTGACTGCGTTCCAGGGGCAAAGCCCCGCGATGAGCAGGAGAGCAAAAGCTTAGAGTTGTTTCGCATAGTTCCTCACTTAGCATTGTATCAACAATGTCAATCGCCTTGATAGTTCAACGAGCACACACAACGCCGGCACGTCGGATTTTCGTTCACGTCGAGTGACTGCCGGAACAACTGCGCCGCCTCACCGTTAACAACCTCTTCTAAGGTAGAAGAACGAATGTTGCCAACTGCGCGATGGAAAAAGCACGGCCTGACCGATCCGTCGACTTCCACTACGGCAGAAACCCAGGGAGCATTGCAGACCGGGGATTCCGGGGATGCTAGCCCTAAATGTTCGCGGAATCGGCGCGGGATCCGGCGCAGCTTCTCTGCCCCCTCCACGACGTATTTATGGCGAATATCGTCGCCATGTTCCAAAAGGAGCTGCTCAACTTCGTCTTCGAGTTCGGCAACTTCCTCGTACGGTCAACGCGATCTCGCTTTGTCTCTCCCCTGGCCACACCAAGGGCCGATTGAATGCTTCCGAGGTCAGGTCTGCCGCAAGAAAGGATATCGATGTAAACCCGATCATTTTTGCCGCCGCCACGGTAGCGCGAAGATGACGATGATTGGCTTTCTGTACCGTCGTGCGGCATGAGATTTTCATCTCTGGCTTGTGCTTATAGACCGCTGCGACACCTTTAACGATTACATCGAAGGCTCCAGGAGACGCGCCGGATCCCGTCATGGACATCCTCGGGACCGTCGATCGACACGATTACATCATCGAATAGTGTCGAGACATCATTCGCGCGTTTGAGCAGCAGGAGGCCGGTGGTGAGAAGCGTGAGACGAATATTCTCTGCGCGAAAAAACTCGCAGAGCGCGCGAAGGTCGCTGTGCAGCAACGGTTCGCCACCGGACAGCACCACTTGCCGGACGCCTAGATTGCGCAGCGACGCGCGATGACGCTCCAGGTCGGCTACCCGCACCTGCTCATGCGTCTCCCGCTTCCAAATGTCGCACATGATGCAGCGACAGTTGCAGTGACTGTGGACATTCAAAATCAAGATCGGCATGGATGTCAGCCCGGAAGCCATCTGGACCGGCCGGGAAGAGGCAACGCCTTCCTCATGCAGCAGGGTCACGACGCACTCTCTTTCCACCGACACAAAGATCGGATCCCAGGGCCTCTTCGGCTTCGGCAATGAGCTTATCGATGGGAGCACGAACCCATCGTTGCTGACCATTCACCGCGAAAGGCTGCAATCCGTGCCGGAGCGCGCCGGGAAGGCGCTCAAAGATCGATGGGCCCACAAGCTGGATGCGGCCCGCCAGGATCACCAGTTCAATCTGCTCTATAGTCAATTGGGCCAGCGTTTCAGCCGGGCTGAGGCCGCGGTCGCGGACCACCAGGATATCCGCGATGGAGCCCGGTCTAAGGTAGCCTTCTCCTCTGTTCAGACGCAGGACTTCCGCCGGCGCGCTTGTCACCATGGCATAGAGCGAGTTGGCATCGAGGCCAATCTGCTTGTGCGGCGAACCGGATCTCATCCAGCAGGTCACCGGCAGCGGTGAGCGGCGAATCGCTGCCCAGCATCACCCTGTCGAGCGAGCGGATCAACGCTAGAGAGGGCGACTGGTGAAAGAGAAACTCGTTCGAAGTGGGACAGAGAATCACGGAGGAACAGCGCCGGTTGATCAATGACACCGCTTCGGGAGTGCACGCGAGGCCGTGAACCAGCACCGTGCGCTCATCGAGAGCATGCATGCGGTCGAGTGTAAAGACTTCTTGCGCGCTCTCCTCATCGATACCTTCCGCAGCATGCAGAATAAACGGCAGATCGGTCCGGCTGGATGCGAATTTGCCGGCCAGCTGCGGCTCCAGCGAAGGCGAGTGAGCCCAAGCAAATTCGGAGACCACGCGGACGGGAAATCCGGGGTTCAATAACTCCTGGGTGATCGGGTTGTGATGGCAGACGGTGGTTACCCCGCAGAGGAGGTTGCGGATTGCTCCCCACCATAGGCGAAGAGACCGAGGCACGTTGCGATGCCGCGCAATCAGCGGAGCCTGGTTGGCATGAATATCCTGCGCCCATTGTGCCGCGTTGCGATAAGGACCATCCCCGATGTTGGGAAAGAGGCTGAATTCCAGATGATCGTGTGCGTTGATCAACCCCGGAAGCAGCAGGAACCCAGACAAGTCAATCGTAGCTTCCGCACGAACGTCAGACCTATCATGCCGCAGAGGCCGCGTTCTGCATTAGATGGATCATTCCGCCCATGACCGAAACAGAAGCCAGGTATGGCTGCATCCGGCCCACGCGCACAGCGCGCCCCATGTAAGCCGAAGGGATCCGGAAGTGTCCTGCCTCGACGGTTCGTTCCCGCGGAGAACTTGGGGACTTGCGCAGCTGAAGGACGTAGATTGCCGGAAGACCGGCGGCAGATGCAAACAAATCAAGCCGGCCGGACTCTTCGAAGATCTGTCGCTCTTCGACACCAAAGGTTGGTTCCAGGAGCGAAACAAGCGCGAATCCGCGAGCCCGAAAGGCCCCGGCAATCTGCTGAAGAGACCATCCCGTGCCCCTGGATGCAGGTGTCTGAACCCTTCGCTGGAGACGCTCTCTTCCAGTTAAGAGAGGCCTCTGTATCAGGATGCATATCGCTGAGGAACACCGTTGCCCCGGGACGGGCAACGCGGTCTATCTCCTGGGCGAAGGTATTCAGATCGTCGAGGTAGCTGACGACAAAGGAAGACAACACGATATCGGCACTGGCGTCACGAACTGGTAGAGCGTCGCAGCTCCCCAGGCGAAGATCGCCGTCATGGTTCAGCTTGTCAGCTGCCAGGAGCAGCATCGCCGGAGAAATATCGACGCCCAGCAAGCTCCTCGGAGAGCGGCGCGCTAACCGGTGCAGCCAACGTCCTGTGCCGCAGCCGGCATCGAGGATGTCCAAGCCGCGAACGCAAGTCAATCTGGGGTCAAGAACGCGCTGTTCCAGCGAAAGCAGGGGGTTCGGAAGGGTGTCATAAACCTCCGCCCAGCTATCAAATACCTCATGACGGGAGCGGCGAGAGCTGGCTCATAAGCTCTCCCGCTTCGGCTTGCGCAGTTGAATGAACTGCGTTGGCCCACTGGAGTTCGATTGGAAAGCAATAGACTCGCAGCGCATAACGCCACCAGCTCAGCACCTTCAAAAGCGCCCGGCTCCATTGCGGCGCACGGATGTCCTGTACCGTGGGCCAGCGAGACGCAACCACGGTTTCAAAGTTATCGATCAGCTTCTTAGTCCTGGTCTTCAGCCACGGGGCGTGGGTATCGATGCGCAGGGTGTAATCCATCCATTCTTTTTCGGCCCATCCGGCAGGGCTATCCGGAAAGGCAATCTGGCTATCGACATCCCCATACATCTTGCCCGGCTGGGGTGTAGGGGTGTAGTGCTGCATGATGATTTCAGAGGTCGGGATTAATTCGTTTGAGCTTGCGGATGAAGCTCACCGTCTCTCTCGTATCGCGCTCCGGATCTCCCGGGTTCCCGATGACAAACGAGAATTCAGGAATGATGCCGAACTGCCGCGTGCGATGGGCCATGGCCACCGTTTCCTCGGTGGTGATGCCTTTCTGCATCTCTTTCAGCACCCAATCGGAGCCGGATTCCGCGCCAAAGAAAATCATCGCGCAGCCTGCCTTCTTGATCGCCTCCAGGGTCGCATCGGAGTAACGAGCCATGATGTCGACGCGCGCTTCACACCACCATCGCAGGTTGAGCGGCGCCAGGCGATCGGCGAGCTCACGCGCGTGATCTTCTCGCAGGAAGAAGTTCATGTCGTAGAACTGGACCGAGTCTGCGCCATAGCGGGCCACAAGATAGTTGAGGATCCTGACGGTCCGCTCTGGGGATTCCATGCGTTCTGCTCGTCCATAGGCGGCGTGGACACCGCAGAAGCTGCAGTTGAAAGGGCAGCCGATGCTGGCATGATGGACCGCGGTGCGCTTGCCGAAAAAGGAGGGCCGCAGATACTTCTCGACCGGAAGACGATGAAAGGGCGACCAGGGAAATTCGTCCGGGCCCTTCATCGGCCGTTCGGGGTTGGTGCGATGAAACCCGAAAACATCCTTGTAGCAAAGGCCAAGAATGGAGTCGAGTTCACGTTTTCCTCGCAGTGCGTCGATCAGCTCGAGCAGGGTATCTTCGCCCTGGCCACGCACCACGTAGTCGACATATTTTGCATTGAGCGTGGTATCCGGATAAAGAGAAGGAAAGTAGCCGCCCCAGACGATACGCACACTTGGACGAAGGCGGCGTATCTCGCGACAGGTTTCCATGGCCGCCACCATTTGCGGCCCCGGCATACAGGAAACACCCAGAAGCTCAACCTGGTGAAGATTGATCGTTGCCAGAATTGCGGCAGTAGGATCCTCCTCCAGGTTGCCATCAATAATCCTGTATTCCTCGCGGCCTTCCAGGACCGCCGCAAGCGCCAGGACAGCAAGCGGAAGCCGGCAGTTGCGAGGCTTGGTGGCTCGAGGGTGGAAAAGGATGATCATTTCACTACCTTGGCGGAGTAGATCCTGAAGCGTGACGGCTTGCGGGTGCCGCGTAATCTCGCCAGCAGCGGCCGCATATGCCAGCGGATCCCGTAAAAAGGCCTATGTGTCTGCCACTGAATATCGAAGCGACGCTCGAGAGCCCCCAGGCGTTGGTCGGTGAGGTACTCCAGGCTCTTGAGTTCGTCGGACGGGAAGCCATAGCGCTTGATGAATAATGCGCGGCGTTCGTCAAGCATGCGCAGACCGCTCCACTCATCGCTATACCACGGAGTGTCGGCGATGATCACCGTACCCCGAGCGCGGACACAGCGAAGCGCTTCAGCCAAGGTCTTTTCGTAATTCTCGGAGTAGTGAAACGAGGAATTGAAGATCGCCAGATCAAATTGGGAATCGGCAAAAGGCAGATTGTCGACCTCCGCCTGAATGAGCGGGAATAGAGTGCCCAGCCGCTGTTTGTAATGCCTGGCGGCGCCCAGACCATCCTGATCATTGGTGAGTAGATCCACCGCGACGGGTGCATGGCCCTGGCTTGCGAGACGATAACTCATCCAGCCATTGCCTGCGCCCAGGTCCAAAATACGCAGACGATCGTGCGACAGGGGAGTGAAGCGGGGCAAGATCTTCCGCTCGATATAGCGGAAAGTACGAGCGCGGAGTGCCCACTGAGCACTGAGGCGACCAGAAAGATCGCGATAGGGAAGCGCAAGATAGTAGTCGTCGGTTGTACTTCCTCGGCCCTCCGAAGCTCGAATCGATTCATACTCCCGCACAAACCGGGCATAGCGAACCGCACGCTCCGGTAAGAGCGCCCGCCAGATGCCTTGCTCACAAACCAGCCTCGACATGCAGGTTGAGCAGTCAAGTGCCACAGCGTCTCTATCCGGCAGGATAGCCGATCAAGTCGAAGCAATGTGGGCATCGCAGCATAATGCCTGTGCCTTGTTCCCGAAAATGGTCCTTGGCTTTCATCTCCTGGCTTAGTAGCATTGCGGTTCCACCCGTTCAAAATGGATGAGCATGTGATCTCCGACCGTTCGGAACCAAGGCAGATGAGAAATCGCCCGGTCGATCCGGCGAAACAGGTCGAGCAGCCGAGGGTATCTGCGAACGATCGGTTCCAGATACGAAGGTGGAACTGTTATGCCGATCCCGGTGCACGAACGCATGCGAAAGAATGAGGAAAATGAACGCTTGACCGCTCGCAAGGTCGGATAATTTACTTTGACGGTGAAATTCCCCACTTTCACGGTTGCGAATCCTGAGAACCTCCGGATTGCTTTGCGGAACTGGCCATGGAGAGCAAACCAGACCATCTCCGACAGACAAAACCGGGTAGAAAGGCAGATCAGAACAGGCGCGCCCATCGCTACCAGGGCAGCCAGGTCGCGTGCAGTTTGGTTAAGGTCCGCTACGCAGTTCAGCCCGGAAAAGTTGGAAAATGCGCCGTCGAACAAATTTTCGTGGTCAAGCTTCGACAGATGCTCGGTGGCAAGAAGCTTGAATTGAATCGGCGCGCCCGGGTCTTCGGACTGCATGCGCTGCCGGGCGGTCTCGATCATTCGTTCCGATGCATCGCAGGCTACAACGGAAATGTCGTGCTTTGCGAGAAAGAGGGCATCTTCCCCAGTACCGCAATTGAGTTCGAGGATGTGAGAGCCAGGTTCGAACGTGTTGGTTAGGATTTCCCAAACGGCGCCGCGTTGGGCGCGGCCGATCATCGATCGCGTAAAAAGGTCATCGTACTTCGCGGCCAGGCTGTCGAACGCCAGCGCCGTCTGGTTTTCGACCATCGATGCGGCTGTCATGCTTCCACCTCCGAGACCGTCGAGAGCAGCCCGGCTCGAGCCTGATCGATACTCTGGCGAAGAATGGCCGCGCTCTCCGAATTTGCTGCCGATGTCCCTGCCAAACGGGCAAGCTGTACTTCCTCTTTGAGCAGCCTGTCAGCGTAGCTATAGAACTTCTGCGAGTGCCTGCCCTTGATCTTCAGATCGCGGTCCGAGCTCGTTGCCCATGGTTGCAGCTGAACCAGGCGATCAGACATTTTCTTGTAATAAGGCGTGCCCTTGATGGGATAAGACACCGTGGTGAAGAAGATATCGGGCTGCGAGGTGCTTACGTGTCGAATCGTCGCTTCAATATCCTCCAGATCTTCTCCCTCGTATCCCCACATCAGGAACATGCCGCTTTGAATGCCCCGCTCCCGGCTCATGGCAACTGCCTGTTGCACTTGTTCGATCTTGACTCCGCGATCCATAGAGTCGAGAATGCGCTGCGATCCGCTTTCTGAACCGATCCAGACGCGAAAGCAGCCCAGTTCGGCAAGCAGATCGAGCATCTCAGAGTTGAGGCGATCGGCGCGCGAGATGCACTCGAAAGGGATGCGGAGACTCCGCGATCGCATCTCCGCCGCGTACTCGCGAAGCCATCGGTGGTTGATGGTAAACACATCGTCGGAGACCCAGACCATGTCAGGACTGTAGGTATTCAGCAGCCACTCCACTTCGTCAACCACCAGCAGCGGGTTGCGCCGGCGATGGGTCTGGCCGAAAACCTGGTGACTGCACCAGCGGCACTTATAAGGACAGCCGCGGGCGGTGATGAAGTTGACCGATCCTTTTCCGTGCGCATCCCGCCAGGTCTTGACGTAACGGTGGATATCGATAGCCTGGCGAGCCGGCCAGGGTTGGCTGTCGAGATCGGAAATCTGGGTACGTTGCCCGGTTTCTTGCATCGTACCCGCGGAATCGAGGTAAGCGATGCCGGCAATCGTTGCGTAGCAATGTGTGGCGCCGCTACGGAATGACTCCAGCAATTCCTCTACCGTGAGCTCACCTTCGCCAAACACGACGAAGTCCGCTCCCGCCTGGAGGTATTCCAATGCATAAGCGCCAGGTTCAGGACCACCGACAATCGTCTTCCAGCCCGCCTCCCGCGCAACCTTGAGTGTTTCGACCACGTTCTTGCGAGTCATGAGGTTCGCGTAGATCCCCAGGACAGAAGGTTTCTCGGTGCGCAAATGGAGAAAGAGTGCCTCCCGGCTGGAGAAGGTGGTGTCGAATACGTCGACGTCGAAACCCTTCTGTCTCAGGTGTGAGCACAGATACAAAATGCCCAGGGGGGCGTAGGGCTTCATGATCTGAAGCTCTTTAGGATCCTCGTAGAGGTAGTAACCGTGTGCCAGTAAAAGCTCAGCCATTTGTATCCTTCCTCATCGCCCCGGTTGAGCGGTTTGCAGATGAACAAGCTGGTCCGCGCTGATTCCTGAGGCAGATGCTTCATACGGCGCGAAGCTGGTCGCTTCAGACTCTTTGCTGGTTTCTTCCAGTGCGAATACTTTCCTCCAGAGAGAAACCAGGTCCACCTCGGGTTCGTTGCTGTGCCACGAATCCACTTCAGCGTGGAGGGCATTGCGCACCGAGAGGTAGAACTCGTTCTTGTACGCCGCCTTGAACATGAGGCACAGGTCATCGCTATCAGTCCAGTTTTTCTTGGAGCCAAGCTGCTCCTGCACCCGGTCAAAGAAGGCAGTGCCGGGGAGAGGATAAGAAAACGAAACCCCTATATCGTCCGGGCGGGTATTGCGAACCAGTGCTATCGTTTGCTGGATGTCTTCCCACTGCTCTCCGGGGTAGCCAAACTGAAGAAAATAGCAGGCGCGAATACCTGCGTCCCTAAGCCTCGCGCGAGCAGATTCCACCTCTGCCACGCGCAGGGCCTTGTCCATGGAATCCAGCACTCGCTGCGATCCGGATTCAACCCCCATCCAGACTTCGGCACAGCCTGCCCGCTTTAGTCCCGTCACTGTTTCCGCGCCCATGAGATCGGCACGGGATTGAATCTTGAAAGGCAATGCGCAGTTCCGTGCTTCAATCTCATCCGCGAATTGTTTGACCCAGTGCAGGTTGAGGGCGAAGATGTCATCTCCGAACCAGATATGCTCTACTCCGTAAACTTCCTTGAGTTCACGAATTTCATCCGCCACGAGCTGGGGAGGGCGGAGCTGAAACTTATTCCCAGAAATCGGTTTGGCACACCAGTTGCACCGGTAAGGGCATCCTCGGCTGGCCACAACATTGGTGGAGAAGTAGCCATGAGCCTTTACCCATGCATTGCGGTAAGGCTCGAGATCGACCAACTCGCGCGCCGGCTTCACCAGGTTCTTCCAATTCGCGTTCCGTGGCGACTTGACCGAGCTTTGACCAAGCTTTCCCTCAGCGTCGAGGTGAATGACTCCAGCTATTTCTTTTGAGAGCGCACCTCCGGCGAGGATGGAAGCGCACAATTCCACCAGACTTTGCTCCGCCTCACCCACCAGAACGAAGTCGGCTCCGTTCTGCAGGTACTCTTTGGCATGGTCCGTTGCGTCCGATCCATGAGCGATCACAATGGCTCCCGCGTCTCGCCCTGTCTGTGCGAGTTGCCACGCGAGCTCGCGCATCCGCGTCAGGCACATCTTCGAAAGAAAGTTGAAGTCATCTTCATAGATCGCAACGATCGCCGGCTTCTGCTGCCGCAAAATCTCCAGAAAGCCACGGATGGGGTCTTGCAGCATGGGATCGAATACTGCAGCGGAAAATCCATGCTCTCTCAGAGCCGTGGCCGCGTAGAGCGTACCGAGCGGCGGATACGGTTGCATCTTCCGCACCTGCTTGGGGTCGTAAGAGAGATGATAAGAATGTGCCAACAGGATATCCGCCACAAGTTACCTCAAAGAGTCCATTTAGCTAACACGCACTTGCAGGTAGTTTAGGAAGTTCTTGACCGGTGATGAGTGAACGCCGTTGAGCGAATCTCTCAGAAAGAGCTGCAAGCCAAAGCTCCCAGGGAAAAAAGCCGCGGTTCGAGTTCAACCGCCATCGGATCGGCAATCGGATGATGGACTGAACCGCGTGCCGTACTCGCGAAAGGTTTGCCGGCTGCCGGCAAATCTGGCTGTTGAGCAGGAAGTACTCCACCATGCGATTGAGCCGCGCAAGCTCTTTTCCTTTCAGCCAGGGGAGCATATTGGCGCCCAGCGGCATTTCCATCCAATCAACCAACGAGTGAGGCTCGGGCACGCCAAGTTCACGCAGTTGCGGCCAGATAGGAATTCCAGGATAGGGAGTAAAGATATTTGGCGAAAAGCTCACATTCGGAAATTGCCTCGCAATATCGCTCATGGTTTGAAAGGTGATGGTGCGGTCGGCTTCGGTCTCACCGGGATAGGCGAAGATGAGATTGAAGGTGACTCGAATTCCGGCAAGGTTGGCCTTGCGCGCGGTTTCGTACATCTCGTTCACTCGCTGGTGCCGTTTGTTCATCAACTTCAGCACCGCCTCTGAAGTGGATTCGGTGCCGAAGCCCATGTGGGATACCCCGCTCTTGCCCAGCAAGATCACGTCTTCTTCACTCATGCGGCAGAGGAAGTCAGTGGAAGCCTGGAATGTCCAGCGAAACTTGACTCCGGAGGCGATTATCCCCGGGCAATTTCGAGCGCCCGAGTAAGCTGGACAGGAAAGTTTGAATCGAGCAGAGCAACTTCTTCGATGCGATAACGGGTCACCAGGTCAGTGAGTTCAGAAACTACCCGTTCGGCTGAGAGGGCATTGAATCGGCGCTTGTAAAAGACCATGTCGGTGCAGTAGTTGCATGCATACGGGCAGCCGACGCTGGTGGCATATCCAATCTTTCTGGATCCGCTGAGCTTCTCATAAGCATCGAAATCGGTCAGTTCGAAGGCTGGAATGGGAAGCGCATCCAACGGTTCCACGTGGCGATCCAGATTATGTACGCGACGTCCGTTGTTCTTCCACGAGACTCCGGGAATCATATCCAGTGGTTTTTTTTGGAGCAGCGACTCGGCCACTTCCACCAGGGTGACTTCGCCTTGCCCGCGAACCACAATGTCGACGAAGGGCTCGCTCAATGTTTCATCCGGCAGCAGAGTCGGGTGCCAACCGCCAAAGATGATGGGCAGCCTGGGAAGCTCGCTCTTGATCACGGTGGCTATTTCCACGGCGCCCCGAATCATGGGGCCGGTAAGTACAGAGATTCCGAGGCACAGTGCATCCACGCTTTCACGTTGAATGTGGGTTCGATAATCAGAATCAATCGCCGCGTCGATCATCACTACTTCGAAGTTGGCCTGGCGCAAGGTAGAGGCGAGGGCGAGCAGGCAAAGCGGGGCCCCAAGCGGCGGCCCGTCGTAAGCCGGGTAGAAGAGAATGACTTTTCCCCGGGTCAGCATGTAGCCTCCACCGCGTTTGGCTCCAGCCGCTTAGCATCGACCGCAGGCTTGAGTGCGGCCGTATGCTCTTTCAGCTTCTTGTTCAGCCAGAGTTCTACGGGAAAGCGGTAAGCGCCATGGTCCAGACGCCAGCGTGCGGGCAGCGAGATGCATTTCTGCGCCAGCCGGGTAATGGGTTTGCGCGTGTCCGCCGAGATGGGTATGCGATCAAAGGCGATGCGGAGGTAGTCGCGCATTACCTGCAATTCCTCATGATCGCGGCCATTCAACCATGGAAGCTTGGTGTAGCGGGGAAAGAAGTCGACCCAACCTTCCAGCGAGTCTGGCGTCTGGACGCCGAGCTCCGCAATCTTATCCATGATGGGAGCGCCCGGATACGGGGTGAAAATATTGGTCCAGAACTCAGCTCCGGGAAAACGCCGGCATACGTCCATCACAAAGTTGATGGTCTCTTTTCGCTCTTTCGCCCCTTCTCCCGGAAAAGCGAAAATAATGTTGAACGATGGGCGAATCCCCGCGGCCAGGCATCGGGCCGCACTTTCATAGATGGTTGGGAAGTCCTGAAAGTCCTTATTCATGGCCTTCCAGACTTTCCGGGACCCCGACTCCGCACCCTGGCATATCTGGTGTAGTCCACTCTTGTGCAGCAGCTTCAGGTCTTCGAGAGAAAGGCGCGCGGTGAGGTTTGTAGTTGCCTGAATACTCCACTTGAACTGTGCGCCGGCACGTACAAGTCCCTCAGAAATCGCTCGCGCCCGGTCCAGGTCCACCAAAAAGTTATCATCGACAATCCACAGCATTTCCAAACCGTATCTGCGGCTGAGATCAACTGTTTCTTCCACAAACTGTTCGGCGGGCAGCGCGTTCCACTTGCGTCCATACACCCCCGCGTTAGTGCAGTAGGCGCAATTGAATGGGCAGGCGAGACTCGAGGTATACATTGCCCAGCGCTTTCCGCACAACCGTTCATAGGCATCGAAGTCCGCCAGGTGATAGGCCTTTGGGGGCATGTCAACGAGTGGCCTCAGGGGCCGTTCCGGAGTGAAGATCAGCTTGTTGTCGCGTTTGAAGCCGATGCCCGCAACAAAATCAGGTGCTGAGCCTTTCTGAATGTGGCTGACAAGTTCCAGCAGAGAATCTTCACCTTGTCCGCGAACGACATAGTCGATATACGGGGCCTCCAGCGTCTGTGTCGGCAGGAGCGAGGGGTGCCATCCACCCAGGATGATGGGGAATTCGGGATTCCACTCTTTGATGGCGCGTGCAATTTCAACCGTTTCCCGGATCATCGGTCCGGTCACAAGAGAGATACCAAGGCAGAGGGCATCACGCACTTCTTCGAGTACGCGTTTTTTATAGTTTGGAGTGATGGTGGAATCGATGAGGCAAATTTCATACCCGGCACGAAGCAAGGGCGTAGAAACAGCCAGGATACCCAGGGGCGCCGTCGCATCGGAACTAGCGAACGACGGGAAAAAGAAAACAATTTTGCGGGACTTGGGCAACGCATTCTCCTTGCCTAAGGAGAACGATAGGTTCTTAGCTGGATGCAGTTGTCACAAGGATGTCAACGGTTTGTAACTTATTCCGCTACGCGAATAAATCTCATTCGTGAGGGCCCTATTCTCGTCCCCGCGGAGTGCGTATCATCGCACAATCCTACGGCTGACATCCCCGGCTCCTCTCCGACGCAGATTGGTTAAGGACAATTGAGTGCCGCGCCGATGGCGCTCCCCGACCGTACCGTTTAGCGGTCGGCCCTCCGGGCCTTGATGGAGTCTGGTCCCTGGTCTGATCAGCATCAGTAATTTCAATCACCCGCGAACGCTTTAAGCTCGTCGGGGAGCGATCGGCTCACCCCAGTCCACGTCGCCCTCAGCGGAGCTGCGATTGCCCACCAGCATGGTCGCGCCCCGCAGCAGCGCTCCCGGATTGCGCGCTTCCAGCCACCGCATATAACCAAATCCCACCACCAGCGACAACACGAGAAAATAGGGCGCGAGATTATACGGCCACTCAGGCACGGGGTACACCGTCACAAAAAGCACCGGCAGCAGCGCCAAGGTCCCGATCCAGGGTGAAACTACGTGATGCCAAATGTTGAAATTCGCCGGATGTTCGCGGCGGATGTAGGCCGTGAGCGCCAGATTTGCCACGCAGTAGATGATGATGACTGCCAGTGTGGCAATCGTTTCCAGCAGGCCGAAGATATAGGTGGGACGCATCAAAATCCCCACCAGCAGAACCGCCAGTATGCCGACGATCTGCACCATCGCGATGGAGAACGTGGGTGTCTGGTGCACCGGATGGACGCGCCCGAAAGGCTTGGGAAGCGTACCCGCCTGGCCCATGGTGTACATGACTCGAGAGGCGGAGTTGGTGCTGGCCAGACCGACTCCGATGGCGCTGTTAATCAGCGCCAGCACCACGAACCACCAGCCCATTCCCCATAGCTTGTGACCCAGTGCATAGTACGGGTTTGGGTGAGCAGCGAAGGCTGCCATGTCGCCGGTGCCCCAACCGATCGCGCTTGCGTAGGAAGTAAAGACGTAGAAAATGCCCATAACGACCAGCGAGAGAAGCACCGCCTGGCCAACAAACTTTCCTGCCCGCCGGGATTCCTGGGCCAGTGGCGCCGCTCCTTCGAAACCGCTGAGGGAGAGGATGGAGAAGACCATTCCCGCCAGAATGCCGCCAAGATGATGCGGCGCTGCCGACGGATCGAGGGGTGCAATGTAGCTGGAACCGGGCCCCGGATGGATCAGAAAGGTGATTGCGAGCGCCAGCATGATCAGCAACTCGAGCCCACCCAAAAGCAACGTTATGCGGACCGAAAGTTGAATCCCATAGTGCGTGATCGTCCAAATCACGGCAAAAGTAATCAACGCAATCACCCACCACGGAATGTTGACGCCGAATCCCGTCCGCACTGTGTCCGAAAGCAGGTACCCAAGAAAACCGCTGGACCCGGCGCCGCCAATCAGGTCATAAACCAAGTAGCTCCAGGTGGCCATGAAGCCGATGCGCGGCCCAAGCCCGCGGGTGGCGAAGGAATAGTAGCCGCCGCTCGATGGCATGTACCGGGAAAACTGCGCTACGGTGTTTCCAATAAAGAAGCAGATGGTGGTGGCCAGGAGAAAGGAGATCGGCATATCCGGTCCCGCCTGGAGGGCGATGATCGGATAAGTGAACACCATGTTGTTGGCCGGAGCGATGTGGGTAACGCTCTGGAACAGCAGTTCCGGAAGCCCGAGCGAATTGCGTCGTAGCTGAGGATCGCTGGACTCGGTCGTCATCCGGGGGTCAGATCTCCTTCCGTTCAGGATGAACGACGAGCTCAGGGGGGTGATCTATAGAGGTACCACAGATTCGAGCCGGATTCAGTCACTGCTTGCTCCCATGTCCAGGAAAAGAATGTAGCTGTAAAAAGCTTTGCACCAGATCTCTGTCTCGAAATGCTTCCGTTCCACCCACGCGAAGTGTTGAGAGCGCTCCGGTGACGTTCCCTGCGTAAGCACATCGGTCGGCAGGCCACCCCTGTAGCCAACCAAACAGAAATCCCGCGTTGAAGCTGTCTCCGGCGCCAATGGTATCCAGCGCCTTCACGCTGACCGCAGGCACCGTAAACGTCTCTCCGCCCAGCCGAACGACTGATCCTCGCGATCCGCACTTTACCGCCACGCAGGGAACCAGCCGCGCGAGTTCGTTAAGCGCGTCGTCCAACGTCTCCTTTTTTGCCATGCGGCAGGCTTCCCCCTCGTTGGGCAAGAGCACGTCGACATATTCGAGTGATTCGGGCAACACGCCACCCCAGCGGCCGCTGGGATCATCGTTGGTGTCAAGCGAAATCGTCAAGCCAGCGCTCTTCAAATCTCTAAAGAGTGCCGGGAGATCCGGTTCCAAAGCGCGCTGGAGAAACAACGACGACAGGTGGAAGTGTTTCGCAGATTTGAGGTAGTCGATATCCAGATCGCACAGGCGCATATCCGCCATGGTTCCCGGATAAGTGAGGATGTGTCGTGGGGTTCCGTGAGGCAGAACCAGCGTAACGCCTGTAGCGGTGCCGTCCTTACACACGCGCACACGGCTTAGGTCGGTACCGCTCTCGCCCAGCCGTTCCAGGGCGATTTTGCCGAGCGAATCCTCCCCCACCAGGGTGACGAAGCCGACATGGGTTCCCAATACAGCAAGGTTGTGTGCAAGGATTGCAGACGAACTTCCCAGCGTGACCTGGAAATCCGTTCCCAGCAACTCCCTTTCCATGGGCATCACTTCAGGTAGTCCGTACAAGATCAGGTCGAGGTTGATTTCACCTGCGATGGAGATATCCAAAGTCTTCATAATGGCAGGCTACACGCACCTTAGGGTTGGAGTTTTTGTGGGAACCCGACAGAGAAAGAGCAGGTCGCTGCGCTCTGCTAACCCCGGATTTCCTGTGGTCCTTGGTGGCGTTGGCTGAACTCGTGCGCCTTTCCTTAAAGAGAAAGGCGCACACGCGGCTTTGTCCAGTGCTGCGTGGCAGGAAATCCGGGTACGCTCCCGTCGTAATGAACAAATCCGCTCCGGCATTGGAACAGGGGCTAAAAAAGCCCAACAATTTGCGGGCTATTTTCGGCCCGACTAAAGTCGTGCCCAGATACAAAACCAAAGGCAGATCTCACATACCCCTCTTGGGCCCCGGTAGTTTGCTTCACTTACGAATATCGCCGTGTGCTTACGAAATAGGCTGTTGGGTTAGGAGGCAAGTATTAATCGCAATCCATCTGGCAGTCAATAGCTTTTCACTTGCAAGCGAAAGGAGGCAAACGAAGCTCGCGTGCGGATCATCCTGTTTTTGGCCGGGCCCGTTGCGTCTTCTGAAGCGGCCTGTTATCAATAGTTCTGGAGTCCTTGCGGCCGTCTCCAGGATTGGCTGAAAGAACGCCGCCGATGACTTTCAATCGATTTGGTTGGTGTTTACGTAGGCTTACGATATACTTCCGCAGCAACTCGGTTGGGCGGTTCGGAAATCAACCGGACGGCAACCTTGGAGAGGAGTGGAACCCTCAGGAATGTCAGAATCTCTTCATATGACCACGGGAATTGATCGCCGGGACGACCCTCTCTACACCTTGCAGGAAATTGTTCAGCAACCACTGCTGTGGCCCACCACGGTGGCTCGCGTTCGCGCTGCCTCTGAACAGATGAACCTTACCCGCTTGCTCTCCCATACCCGCGTACTGCTGACCGGTGCCGGTAGTTCGGCTTACGCGGCTTCGGGCGTGGCACCGGCATGGCCAGGCGCTACCGCCGTACCCACCACTGATCTGCTCATTGATGCCGAGCGCTACCTGCTCGATGTCGGTGCGGTCATCTCGCTGGCTCGATCCGGCGACAGCCCGGAGAGCGCCGCAGTCGTGGACCGAGTGCGCGCCCTATGTCCGAAAATTCTCCAGTTGGCCGTCACCTGCAATAACGAGAGTCTGCTGGCGCAATCGGGACTGGATAGTCTCATCGTCCTCGATCCGCGCACCAACGACCGCAGCCTGGTGATGACCGGTGCGTTTTCAAATCTCGTGCTGGCGGGTCTGTTGTTAGCGCAGCCCCACAACGCCGCTCAACAGGCCGATCCGGCGAGTGAGCGCGCCAGCACTCTGCTCCCCATCATCGATAAGGAGTGCCAGCGGGTCGCCGCCGGCGTCCGCGACCGCATCGTTGTGTTATGTTCGTCGCCGCTGCTGGGATGGGGTAGGGAGGCCGGCCTCAAAATACTGGAAATGACCGCAGGCCATTTTCCGGTTGTGACTGAAACCTATCTCGGTCTTCGCCACGGTCCCATGTCTTTCGTAAGGCCGGATACGACGGTGCTCTGCCTGCTGTCCAGCGACCCAACCCGCAGGCTTTACGAACTCGACCTCATCCATGAGCTACGATCCAAAAGGTTGGGCTATTTGATTGGTATCGCCGGTCCGGCCGAGCACGCCAGTTTTTTTGATAACGTGATCCCTGCCGTTCTCCCGGATGCACCAGATGACCTGCGCACACCTTTTGAGATCCTGATTCCTCAGCTGCTGGGATACTACCTTAGCCTTCGCCTCGGGCTGAATCCTGACAATCCGAGTCCAAACGGCGTGATCAATCGTGTGGTGCAGGGTGTCACTATCTATTCCCAACCTTAGACGGCCCTGGCGCCCGACCTCGGAGTGTCGGGAATAAAAACCGGTCGGCCGGGTTCTTTTGTTACCGGAACTTTCTCGCCGATTCTCTCTTGCTGAGGAGTGATCGGCAGAATAGGCTGTTGCATCATGAAAAGCCTCCTATTTGCCTGTTCTGTTGTCTGCGCCCTTGCAGTGAGCGGCAACTGCCTTGCCCAGTCGACGACGCCCATGCCTGAGCATCACCACCATCACGACGACGCGCCGGCGCGGGGCGAGAAGCTGGGACAGGTATCGTTCCCCACCTCATGCGCGAGCCGGTCGCAAGCGGCGATGGAGCGCGGAGTGGCGCTGCTGCACTCATTCGGCTACACCATCGCCCAGATGCAGTTTGAGGCCATTGCTAAGGACGATCCAACCTGCGCAATGGCGCATTGGGGCATTGCCATGACCCAGTTCCAGGAACTGTGGCAGCACCCGGAAGACGCGCAGCTGAAGCGGGGGGCTGAGGAGATGGCCAAAGCCCGTGCCTTGGCCGCCTCGCCGGCAAAGATCACTCCGCGGGAGCAGGCGTATATCGACGCGCTGAGCGCCTTTTTCGAGCCTGCGAATGCGTCCTTCGAAGAACGGGCGAACGCCTATGAGGCGAAGATGAATGCGCTGCACGCCAACTTCCCCGACGACGTGGAGGGTGCCGCCTTCGACGCACTGGCGATGCTTACCTCCGTGCCCCCTGGCGACACGTCGCTTACCCACGAACACCAGGCGCTGGCGATCCTCGTGCCCCTGTTCGCCTCCCATCCCGACCATCCGGGATTGGCGCACTACATCATCCATACCTGCGACACTCCGGCGTTGGCTCCTGACGGGCTTGCGGCGGCACGGGAATACGCCAGGATCGCACCCTCCTCGCCCCACGCGCTGCATATGCCTGGCCATATCTTTGCCCGCCTCGGTATGTGGCAGGAAGACATCGATTCCAACCTCGCATCGGTGAAAGCATCGGAGAAAGCCGAGGCCGCCGGGGAGCCGGGTGCGGCCCATCAGATGCACGCGGAGGAGTTCCTCGTTTATGCCTATCTCCAGGTGGGCGAGGATGAGAAGGCGCGGTTATTGACGGCCAGGATGCCCCAGATCGGGCAGCATATGGGATCGATGCCGGGCATGGACGATATGAAGGACATTGGTCCCTTCTTTGCCAACGAACTCAACACGGTTTATGCCGTGGAGATGCACGACTGGAAAGCTGCGGCCGCCCTGCAGCCGGTGGCCGAATCTCCACCTTCTCAGAGCAGCGATACGTATTGGGGACAGGGCATTGCGGCCGGACACCTGCACGATGCGAAGCTGGCCGCTGCCGCATTAGCTGGTCTTGATCGAACCCGAGAGGCACTGAAAGGCTCGCCCTTGGAGGCATATGTTACCAACAGCCTGGGTATCAAGCGCGACGAGCTACTTGGTTGGCAGGCTTTCGCTGAAGATCATCCGGAAGCCGCGGTGGCGGCGATGCGCAGGGCTGCCGATCAACAGGACAAGCTGGGGCAGGATGAGGTGGATATCCCTGGACGTGAGATGCTCGGAGATCTTCTGCTGCTGGAGCACAAGCCGGCGGAGGCGCTGGCGGAGTACAGAGTGGCCCTAAAGCTGAGCCCCAACCGTCTCAACGGCTTGCTGAGCGCGGGAAATGCCGCCGAGCAGGCAGGACTTCCGGACCAGGCCCGGGCGTTTTACAGAGCTGCGGCGCTGGAGACCAACTCCGGAGCGAATAGCACGCGCCCGGAGCTGGCGCATGCGGTGCAAGTTGCGGGCACGGCAGTGGCGGCGAAGACTGAGTAAAAGATGACCGTTCAGGAAATTGGACGACGCCAATGAAGCCTCAACGATAGCTTTTGCTGCATCCACTACCAAACGCGCGTGAACGAGGAAGAGCTTTTTAGGCCGAGGAAAAATAAACGGTTTCTGCTGAAACGAGATAGAACGTACCACTGGGGCTGAAGAGGGTGTGTGAGAACCGAAAGAGAGAAACAGCAGGTCCCTCCACTTCGCTCGGAGGCTGTGACTTTCTTAATTTCCCTTGTAGTCTGTGGCCGGAAAGCTCCGAAGAACACCTGCCAACAAGCATCGCCGGGGTTCCCTCGGCTACGCTCGGGACAGGCTCTTCGACTCCGCGCCATAAAACCCTCTGTGATGCGATAGATCCGCGAGGCGCTTCGCTCCCACGGCAAGCCGGGGCAGGCAGGATGACGCCTTTCTGGAGGGGACTGAAAAACATCTGGTCGGGTGCAAAAAGCACGAAAAGATCGAAAGAGTCACAGGCTCTCGGGATGACAATTCTGTTGGACTGTTGAGATCCAATCCTCTGGCCGCTTTTGGGCATTTTCCTTGTAAAAATGTGTCATCCCGACCGGAGCTTAGCCCTCTAGCCATCCATACCAGATCGCTTGATTTGAGCCTCTACGCCAGAATCAGATTGCATCCAAAGCCACGCACTTTCTCCTGGATCTCGGTGCGCAAACCAGTGTCGCTGACAATGGTGTCAATCTCAGAAAATGACGCGATCCGCACCATGCTGCGCTTGGAGAACTTGCTGGCGTCGGCGACCAGAATCACTTCCCGTGCGATGCGCAGCATGGCCCGGTTCACCATGGTTTCGTCCAGGTTCGCGCCGCTTACGCCAAAGTCGGGGTCGCATCCTGCGCCGCTGAGAAAAACCTTGTCCGCCGAGAACTGCTCGAACATCTCTTCGGCCGAGCGCCCAACGATCGACGCCGAGTCGCCGCGTAGCGTACCCCCTACAATAAACGTTTGTACATCCCGCGCATCCAGGAGCTCGGCGGCGATGTTCACTCCATTGGTGATCACCTGGAGGCCTTGCCTGTTTTTGATCTGGCGTGCAATCTCCAGTGTGGTCGTGCCCGAATCGAGGATGATGGTCTCCCCGTCCTGGATGAGTGTGGCCGCAGTCGCCCCGATCCGCCGCTTCTCCTCCGCGTGCGTCTTCAGGCGCTCATAGACCGGCGATTCCCGCAGAATCTTTTCCGGAAGGACAGCTCCACCGTGGGAACGCAACACCAAACCACGTTGATGCAGCTCATTCAGGTCGTTGCGGATGGTAACCGCTGAACTGCTGAAGCGATTTGCCAATTCGTTGACCCGGGCACGACCCTCGCTGCGCACGATCTGCAGGATCTGCGTCCGCCGTTCCTCTGCCATCATCCCATCCAGGGGGCGGGCCGGGGTGGAATCGTCCGTGGTCACAGTCTGAGGAACCGCCTGCTCAAGTACGTGTGATGTGGAGCGACCCTTCCGCATGCCGGATTGCACAGTTTGCACAGTCCCTTTCGCTGTCTTGCGCTTTGGCAACAGTCTATCCCCTAAATCGGTCCTACTTTGCTCATCCAATCGAAGGACAAACAAAGGCTAAAGCGAAAGAATTAGTTGACAGCTCGAAAATAAACGATACGATCATAGCTCATATCGACAGCGCTGTTCTACGAGCATGGCAAAAATTCTGTCTCTTCGGGGCCGGCGCCACCGGAAAAGTCGTGCAGTTGCCTGCCTGCGCCGGCGTTATACCCTTAATGAACCTGTTCAGGCATAAAATCCGGAGCTGACGATGCGCGAAGTACTCCAGGCCGAGGAGATAACACCAGCAGGCGTAGAAACCACCACCACTGTCCGCCCGTCTTTGCCCACGGCTCGCAATGTAGCGGTGGATGCCTACCGTGGCTTGGTGATGCTGTTGATGATGGGCGAAGTACTGCAGTTCGCTAAAGTTTCCGCCTACTACAATCACAGTCTCTTCTGGAAAATTCTAGCCTTCAACCAGACCCACACCGAGTGGTTCGGTTGTTCGCTGCACGATACAATCCAGCCTTCCTTTTCATTTTTGGTAGGCGTAGCGCTCCCCTATTCGATCCGCAGCCGCCAACGGAAAGGCGCTTCATTTGCCGGGATGTTGGGTCATACCATCTGGAGATCGTTGCTGCTGATTGTGCTGGGCATCTTCCTTCGCTCTCTCTATAGCAGTCAGACCTACTTCACCTTTGAAGACACGCTCACGCAAATCGGCTTAGGCTATACCGTTCTCTTCTTGCTGGCCTTTCGCCCGGTGCGTGATCAGTGGATCGCGTTCAGTGCCATCCTTTTTGGATACTGGCTGGCTTGGGCACTCTATCCCGCTCCGGGACCCGGCTTCAACTACGCAGCCGTCGGCGTTCCCAGCGACTGGCATCACCTTTACACCGGATTTCGTGCCCATTGGAACAAAAACAGCAACCTGGGCCAGGCCTTTGATGTGTGGTTCCTGAACCTGTTCCCGCGCGATCACAGGTTCGTATACAACGAGGGCGGCTACCTCACGTTGAGTTTCATCCCCACATTGGGGACCATGATCCTGGGCCTGTTCGCCGGACAATGGTTTCTTGCCTCCGCCCCTAAACAACCCATCCGCAGGTTTCTCACCGCGGGCGTCATACTTTTCGCGCTGGGGCTGTTCTTCCATTTCACTGGCATTTGCCCGATTGTGAAGCGCATTTGGACTCCCAGCTGGACTTTGTTCAGCGGCGGCATATGCTTCCTGTTCCTGGCCGTGTTCAGTTGGATCATCGACGTAAAGCAGTGGCGGGGCTGGGCCTTTCCGCTCGTCGTGATTGGAACAAACTCCATTGCCGCCTATCTCATTGCCCATGTGTGGGAGAATTTCCTGGCCCGTAATCTCGTTACCAATCTGGGCGAAAAGACTTTTCTGATCCTTGGTCCGGGACTGCAGCCTCTGCTTCTTGGAACATCCATTCTGTTGCTCTACTGGCTGTTTCTCTTCTGGATGTATCGTCGCAAGATCTTCCTTCGCATATGAGCAGGACCAGCCGCGCATAACTTCACCACCAGGAGAGAACCGACCGTGAAAGATGATTTAACCGAACCCAGCCGGCGGCAGTTCCTTCGGCTTGGCGCCATGGTCACCGCTGCGTTCAAACTCGACCAGAGTGCGCTCGGCGATGCGGTGCATCCCGACTCTTCGTCCCATTCCATGATCAATACGCCGTTTGCCGCGACCAAGGATCCGCGTATCGGATTCATTGGCGTTGGCGGAAGAGGTACCGGCCTGCTCGGTTGGTTCCTGGCACAGAACGCGCAAATCGTTGCCGTCTGCGACATTGTGCCGGAGAAAGCAGAGCATGCCAGCCAGTTGGTGGCGAAGGCCGGTCAAAAGGCGCCCGAACTCTACACCAAGGGTCCGCACGACTACGAGGCACTGACCAAGAGAAGTGATCTCGATCTGGTCGTCATCGCAACCCCCTGGAATTGGCATACCCCAATGGCGCTTTCTTCCTTGGAAAACGGCAAACATGCCGCCGTCGAGGTCCCACTCGCCTACACTTTGGAGGATTTATGGAAGCTGGTCGACACTTCTGAGGCGACGCGCCGGCACTGCATCATGCTGGAGGAGTGTTGCTACGGCTACACCGAGACCCTGGTCCTGAACCTGGTGCGTCAGGGGGTACTCGGTGAGATTCTCTACGGCGAGGCGGCGTACCTGCACGATCTGCGGGGAGAAATGTTCTCTAACAAGGGCGAAGGCTTATGGCGCCGCGCCTTCCATACGTTGAGCGATGGCAACCTCTACCCGACGCATGGATTGGGACCGGTGGCCAACTACATGAACATCAACCGCGGCGACCGCTTCGACTACATGGTTTCCATGAGCACGCCGGCATTGGGCCTGGCTGCCTATCGTAAAGCGCAGACGCCGCAGGACGACCCCAAGTGGAAAGAAAAGTACATCACGGGGGATTTGAACACATCTCTGATCAAGACCGCCTCCGGCCTGACCATCACCCTCAAGCACGACACCTCTAATCCTCAACCCTACAGCCGGATTAACATGATCGGCGGCACCAAGGGCGTCTTTGCCGACTACCCACCGCGAATCTACATCGACGGACAGCCGGGTGGTGAAGAGTGGGGAACCATCGACCAATACAAGAAAGACTACGAGAGTCCCCTCTGGGCCAAGGAAGGCGCCATGGCCAGCACATCCGGCGGGCATGGCGGCATGGATTTCATCATGATTTACCGCCTGTTGCAGTGCATGCGCGAAGGTCTGCCGCCGGACATGGATGTGTATGACGGCGCAGCCTGGTCAGTGCCCACCCCGCTAAGCAAAATTTCATTGGCTCAGGGCAGTGCGCCGGTCAAGTTTCCTGACTTCACGCGCGGCTTGTGGAAGGAGCGCAAGGGCTGTTCGATCTAAGACCGGACGTGGGTTGGGCCGTTGCCACGGTGGGCCTTCAGAGTCTGGGTGAGAACTGAGAAGAAACCGCAGATCTCTCCACTACGCTTCGCTCCGGTCGAGATCTGCGGTTTCTTCTCACGGCCGGTGGAGCTTAGACCAGCCGCATACCGGTTGGTACCTTCTCTTGCTGTACCGCAAGGGGTTCTCGCGCGATCGATGTATGCGCCGCGCTGAGTTGCGCGGTCGGGAGCCTGGCCGGGGAGCACGAAACGTAATCGACCCCGATGTCTTCAAAGAAAGCGATCGATGCTGGATCGCCCCCGTGTTCGCCACAAACGCCAATTTTGATTCTCGGATTAGCAATCCTGGCTTTACGAATCGCCGATCGGATGAGCGAGCCAACGCCATCGCAATCAATAGTGAGGAAAGGGTCGTGCTTGAGAATGCCACGCTCCAGGTAGGTATCCAGGTATTTGTGCGCGTCGTCGCGCGAAAAGCCGAACGTCAACTGTGTCAGGTCGTTGGTGCCAAATGACATGAAGTCTACTTCCCGTGCAATCTCGTCCGCACACGCCGTCGCGCGTGGTACTTCAATCATCACCCCCACACGGTAGCCGATCCGGCGACCTTCCTGCCGGAAGACGTCAGCCGCTGTGCCCTCGATGACCTTCCTTAGAAAGCGGACCTCTTCGACGCAGGCAACCAGCGGTACCATGATCTCCGGTAGAACGGCGATGCCTTCAGCATCCACCCGAAGCGCGGCCTGTAGAATCGCCCTGATCTGCATGACAATAATCTCCGGATGCACGATTCCCAAACGGCAGCCGCGCAGCCCCAACATGGGGTTAGACTCGCTCAGTTGTTGTACCCGCACCAGAAGCTCTTCAAGCCGGCACACCTTCTCCTGATCTGCCCGCTGTAGCCGTGCTTGAGCCAGCTCTTCCCTAGCTGCCGCCTCCGTGGGGAGAAACTCATGGAGCGGTGGATCGATGAGCCTGATGGTGACGGGAAGACCCGGCATTGCGCGGAACAGTTCTTCGAAATCTGCCTGCTGTACAGGAAGCAGAAGGGCAAGCGCCCGTTCCCGTGCCTCCGGGGTCGAAGCAAGAATCATGGAGCGGACGTGCGCCAGCCGGTCCTTTTGGAAGAACATATGTTCGGTGCGGCAAAGTCCAATTCCCCTCGCGCTGGCATCGCGGGCCCGTTCTGCGTCCTCCGGTGTATCCGCGTTGGCCCACACCGCGGTAACACTGCGTTCCCTGGCCCAGGAGAGCAATTTCGTTAGAAATGGATTGTTGAAGGATTCGCTCGCATGCAGGTTCAATTGTCCCAGGAAAACGCGTCCGGTCGAGCCATCAAGCGAAAGCCAGTCCCCCTCGGTGAGGATGTGATCGCCGATTCTTACCTCGCCGGCAACCTCGTCAGCGGCGATTCCCCCTGCGCCCGTGATGCAGCATTTACCCATGCCGCGGGCAACCACGGCGGCATGGCTGGTTGCGCCGCCGCGTGCGGTAAGAAAGCCAACCGCTGCGTCCATGCCGTGGATATCGTCGGCGGTCGTCTCCTGGCGCACAAGAATAATTGGCCATTGTTTATGTTTGCCGGCAAGCTCAACCGCGCGATCGGCTGTCAAAGCCAACTGACCCACAGCCGAACCCGGAGACGCGGGCAGGCCTTTGGCAATTGGCTGCAGGTTGCCATTGCTTAGGTCCAACTGCGGCGACAGCACTTCCTCGAGGTCAGCGGGAAGGACCCGGAGCAGTGCTTCGGTTCGCGAAATCAGGCCTTCCTCCGCCATCTCGACGGCAGAGCGAAGCTTCGCCAGCGCACTTCGCTTGGCTGATCTGGTCTGCAGCAGGAATAGTTCTCCGTTCTGTACCGTGAACTCGAAATCCTGGACGTCGCGGTAATGAGCTTCGAGACGCGAAGTCACAGCCCGCAGCTCGTGGTAGACCTCGGGCATTGTTCGCTCCAGTTCGGCGATGGGCATAGGCGTGCGAATCCCGGCCACTATGTCTTCACCCTGCGCGTTGGGTAGGAATTCCGCAAACATCTTCTTCTCGCCAGTGGAAGGATTACGAGTAAAGCCAACCCCTGTGCCGCTGTTGAATCCGTAGTTTCCAAATACCATTGCCTGCACAGTAACCGCCGTACCGGAATTCTCCGGGGTATTGTGGATGCGACGGTAATGTCGAGCTCGTTCATTGTTCCAGGATTGGAACACGGCTTCCACCGCTTGCCGCAATTGAGCGTGCGGATCCATGGGGAATGGACTGCCGGAGGCGTCCTTGATGACTCGCTGAAATGAGGCGATCGTCCTTCTGAGATTTGCCTCTTCGTAACCAGTCGAGGCGTCTTGAGTCGCTTGATCAAAGGCTTGTTTGGGTATCTGCAAGACCACGGAGCCAAACATCTGTAAGAGACGCCGATACGAATCGAGAGCAAAGGTGACGCTCCGGTGCTTGGTAGCCAGCCCACCTATGTTTGCGTCGTTGATACCCACATTGAGAATCGTGTCCATCATCCCCGGCATGGAGACAGAGGCACCTGAACGGACGCTCAACAGGAGAGGGTCCTTCTGGCTCCCAAGCCGCTGTGCCTGCTCCAACTCCAGCCATCCCAAAGCGTTCCCCAGTTCTTCCTCGAGTGATTCCGGCATCGCGCCATGTTCGAGATAAAACCTGCAGGCGCTGGTAGAGATGGTGAAGCCCGGGGGGACGGGAAGACCCAGCTTTGTCATCTCGGCCAATGCGGCCCCTTTGCCTCCAAGCTCCTCGCGCATGGATCCATCGCCCTCCGCGTCCGCTTGGCCAAAACGGTAAATGTAGTAGGATCTCGTTCTTTTCATATCCATTTGTCTGTCTCCCGTTCGATCACTGGAATATGGCTGCTTACCGAACCTGCTGAGGTGAGTAGAATCTGTAACCGGTTCGGAGCACAATCGGCCAGGTGCGAATTGGCCGGTCGTCCGATCCGGCCTACCATCGCCCGCACAAAATAAGTGATGTGCCCCCTGGGAGACACAATCCCTGAGGAGGAAGGTAACTACTAGGGGACCGTAACAGCTGATTTGGTAGAGCCGCAGGGGCTAAAGCCCAATTCTTTCTCAGCCCTTTGCGGCCCGACTAAAGTCGGGCCCTGATACAAAGCACGATAGCCATGACCCATAGAAGGGTCGCGCATTTTCGCAGATTTGGTTCTACTCCTGAATCAGCTGTTACAGGCCACTAGTTGTTGGGGAAAAATCAGCAGAGATGGGAGTAGGCACGGAGCGCGAGAGGAGAGTCAAAATCATCAGTGCAGCAACTAAGCAGAACCTCCGCCGCAGCCGGGAATCTGGAAGCAGCAAACTCCGTTCCCCCGACT
This sequence comes from uncultured Acidobacteriaceae bacterium, assembly GCA_963717225.1. Taxonomy (GTDB): domain Bacteria; phylum Acidobacteriota; class Terriglobia; order Terriglobales; family Acidobacteriaceae; genus PALSA-350. Next base: position 233,828 of record CAVQWB010000039.1, read on the forward strand.
CGGGTTTCTACACTGGCCAACGAGTCACGGATGAGGCATTCGATTACATACCGGCTGACTCGATGGCCGCCGGTAAGACGCGCGGAATGACGAAGCCATTGCCAAAGCTGAGCCCGGCACAATTCTGCCGATGCCATACTCTTCAGGCCAGTGACGCTAAGTGCGGATCCGCGCCCGGCGAGCCACGCCTCCAGATAGACAAGTGCGGATTCTACGTTCTCCTTGAGTGCCATCATGGTGATTCTGCCCACTGAGGGCGAGGTCAAGTCACGAGCAGTCACGTGACATTTCGCCACCGCCGATCCCGTCGAACGATGTCTTCTTGTGGTTTGCCTGAGAGCCGAAAGTGCCACTGGAATAAGGCCGGGATCGGAGAGACAAATTCCGTCGAACCCCAGTTCGATCTCATGCTGGATCTCGAGTTCCCGTTCATCTCTTCTCACATCGCCCTGAATCCGAAACTGTTGCAGACCGGAGCTGACCGCATGCACTTTATGCTTGAGGCAAGTGTGAACCAATAAATCCCGGTAGGCCTGCAGAAATGGTTGATTCATGCTGATGTCGCTGCGTTGAGGCAGGAGAGACTCGCCGTGAGCACGAAAACTGCGCACAAAGCTTGCCAGGTAGTTGACCGGCGAACACTCCAAAGCAGTCACGTACTCGCGAAGTTCAAACAGGACTTCTTCCATTTCGGAGGCAGCGGAAATGGTGTCAATCGCCACCATAACGCGAATGAACCCCGGCGGAATGTCGAGCTGCTGTTCGGTGAAGCGAAAGATGTCAGCCCACAACCTCGCTTCCTGGCGGCTTTCCAGCTTGGCCAGCGAGAAGTGGGCCATCTTCGGGCGTATCGGCATGGTTCGTGCTACGTGGAAGATGCTTAAACCGAAATCGAAAAGCGATGCAGAAATCGATACTCCGCATGCCAGAAAGTGTTTTTCCTCAAGGCTCAAGTTGCGCGGCCGGACTGAAATGACCGCAGCTTCCCGGCGGGATGGGTGATTGGTAGGTGCGACTGTTCTATCGAGCGCGGTTAGCACGCTGGCATGGCCTCTAAGGCAGTTGGTCCAGGTTGGAGAGAGGCAATCATCGAAGTCCGCGATCAAAACAATCGCGTCTGAACTCGCGCCATGGGAAAGAACCTCACTCTCTGGCGCACAAGCGACCATAATCTGTCCGAATTCCTGGCCGGCAAGGGGTGGTCTGACGACCCAGTCAGTTTCCCCGAGAGGTTCTTTCCGGGCTTGTGGATTGGGTGCCTGACCCAGGTCATATTTGCGCTGGCGCCGGTCGCGTTCCATTAACAGCTCTTGGCGGCAAGATGCAAAATGGGACTGCAATGAGCAGAGGAATCGGACCGCCTCTGCAGTCAAAAGCCCATCTTGCCGGCCTGGATAGGCCGTTTCCGCGTCGACACGCGTCATGGTGCAAATCTCCTTAGAGGGAGGGAACCAACTGGTAGGTCAAACTTAGGCACTATTCGGTATGAACGCAATCATTACACGTCCGAATCGGACGAGCATCCGATCATACCCATTTTCCTAGCACCCGAAGGGGTAGTGTGTCATCGATAGTCCTCTTCTGGTGCTCCAAATATCGCTTCCTGGTAACCGGAATCTTTGGTCTGCCGGGTTATAATGCTCGACCGTTTCGGATCACTGGCCTAAAATCTGTCGATATGATCCTTTCTGTTCATTTCCTTGACCAGTTGGACGAGGCACTCAAGGAACGTCGCATCGGTGATGGAATTGGCCTGCTGGAGCATGCCGGGGCCGGCTGGACGAATCCCGACATCGAGCGCGGCGGTGCTGCGATCGCCCTGCGTGCCGTGCAATGGCTGGACGTTGGCCATCGCGACAGAAAGAGCGTGGAAGCGTTGCTGGCTCGGTTCTCGCCCACCCTGCGGGCCAGGATGCCGTTGCGCGACTATCTCGAGTTGCGGCTTGCGGAAGCGTTCTGGGCCTTGATGAGGGAAGATGCCGATACGGCTATCGAATTGCTGGAGTTTGTCCTCAAGGCAGAGAGGGAATTGGCGGATGAGAACCTTATCATCCTGGCCAATTTCTGGAAGGGCAGAGCGCATCGGAAAAAAGGCGAATACGGCAAGGCGTTCGAACATGTGGTTGAGGCGCGACGTCGAGCCGAAACCATGCGGGCCGATAAACTGGCTGCCGTAATAGAGGTACAAGAGGCGTGGCTGATCTTTCAAAAGGGAGATGCCAAAAAGGCCCTGGAGCTGTTCAGCCATTCGGAAGAGAGCCTGAAGTACACGGATGATGCCATATCTCTGGGCAATATCGAGTCGGCACGTGGCCGCATCATCCGCAGAACAGGTGGATACAGTGTTGCTCTCGAGCACTATGAACGCGCGATCGCGATTTATGCCCGTCGCGACGTCAACCATCGCAATCTGGCCCGGACCCTGGTAAATGCGGCTTACGTGAAGCGGTTGCTGGCGTTGCACCTGCGCAAACGTATCGAATCGAAGGCCAATAGTGCAAACCCGCGCTTAGCGGCAAAGGAAACCGAGCGGCCGAACTATCAGGCACGTTATGCATCCATGTGCCGCGATGCATTGGCCCAACTTGACCGCGCGGGTGAGATCTATCGCCTTCATGAGCACCATGGCGGCGCGGGTTCGGTCCTGGTGAATGCCGGTCAGCTGCATCTCGATATGGGCGAGATCGACCGGGCTCTTGCTGAGGCGTTAAAGGCATACACGCTAGGGCGCGATAAGCACGACCAGATCTTGATGGCTCGATCGCGCATTCTCGAGGCTTTCGCTGAGAATGCACGAGTGGATGAACAACTAGGCGAGGACGGAGACACGGCCATCTACGCAAATGCTGCCCAGCGCTATGCTGAGGAAGCCGTTACGTTGGCCAAGCACACGCAAAACCGGCGCTTGTTAGCGGGCGCTTACATCGTGCGTGGGATGACAGCCGCAAACGACTTCTTTCAAGAGTGGGATGAGGCGAAGCAGTGCGCATCCAGGGCGGCCGCGCTGTTGCGTTCCGACGATCGGGATCATCTCTGGGAAGAGCTCATCACCTTGAAGTCGCATATTCTGCGCGCCTCCGGTATTAACGAGACCCTTCGTGCCTGGTCAGAGGGGATGATCGGAGATAAGAGTTTTCAGCAGGTCGCCGAGGAGTTTGCAGAAATCGTCATACCGAAAGTCTGGGCGAGAGAAGGGAAAAAAGTTTCCCGCGTCGCCGATCGGCTGTCGATCTCGCCCAAAAAGGTCCGGCGCATCCTGCGTAATGCCGGGCTATTAGAGCAAAGCGACGAGTGAATGACTAGGTCCGAATCCCGCGAGACTTTCACAGCGCCGGCTACGCATACTAAGGAATGCGGTGGCTGGCTCGAGCGTATCCGAGGGCAGCCCCCCGAACCCCGGCTGTGGCAACAGTGACAGCAGAAACGGACAAAATCATTGGACAACAAACTCCACCTGTTCCTCGACAAAATAGGTACCCCCCTAGGCGAGTTGCAGTTGCTGGCCGACGAAGCCGGTAATCTACGCGCAATCGATTGGGCGGATCACGAAGAACGGATGCGCTTGCTGCTGTCGAGGCAATATCGGTCGACCCAGATCACAATGGAACGTTCCGACGACCCATTTGGTGTCGCGTCAGCCCTGGAAGCCTACTTCGCAGGCGACCTGGAGAGGATCCAATCGCTTCCGGTAGCGACCGGTGGGACGCCTTTTCAAAGGCGCGTCTGGGAATCATTGCGGTCAATTCCTGTGGGTGAAACGACCAGCTATGGAAGCCTTGCAAGCAAGCTCGGTGTCACGTCGGCCGTGCGCGCGGTTGGTCTTGCCAATGGAGCTAACCTGATCAGCATCGTGGTTCCGTGTCACCGCGTGATCGGAGCCAATGGATCACTTACCGGATACGGTGGTGGTTTGCACCGCAAGCTCTGGTTGCTGGAGCACGAGAAGAAATACCTGTCCCAAACTGCGACACCCTTAACGCATCAGTAGCGATGTGTTTCTGAAATCGACGATCCAAATAATGAGGCCTTGTTCCGGACTCTGTCCTAACCAGCATCGATGTTGTGACCCATATCTCGCTCGTTTTTGGCGAGATGTGGGATACCGTTGCTCTGTCTTTGCAACTTTAAAGTCTCGATTCGCTCCTCTATCTGGCTCCTCTATCTATAGGATACGTATCCGGAATTGCCAGGGGCTGGTCCTGCCCATCTAACTAGCACGCAGAGCTACGCGCATAGGATGTAGCTGAGATGGCATGCCCGGTGCTTGCTCCCACCATCTCCCAAGATTTGGGAAACCAGTAACCTTCGCGATCAGTCAGAAAACCTAAACCGCCAGTGTTACGGCCGGAAAATTCCATGCGACCCTTTAGAAACCCATCAGCATTCTCAGCTACTCCACAAGTCTGTTTCGCACTATTTCGCTTGTGGGGCTATTAAAAATCAGTATTGTCGTACAAACAGCGGAATTGCAGCAATTTTGGGGAGGTGTGTCACTATGGACTTTCGTCGTTGGCGGTACTTCTATCTTTGTTTGGTCGTGCTGCTCGGTACCGTGCAACTACGAGCCGACGTCACGGGATCCATCATCGGCTACGTCCGTGACAGCTCTGGCGCCGTACTCCCGAACGCGACCCTGACCGTCACCCAGACTTCCACAGGTTATACCCGAACGGCCACTACGGATGGTTCGGGCGCTTACAGCATTCTTGCTTTGCCTCCCGGAAGCTACCGCTTAACCGCGTCAATGGCCGGTTTCCAGAATGGTGTGGTTGAGAATATCAATCTAAACGTCAACGACGCGCTGAAGTACGATTTCAGCCTCCAAGTCGGTAACGTAAGCCAGACCGTCTCGGTCGATGCGAGCACGGTGCAGGTCGATACCGCGACTACGTCGCTGGGTACTACCATCACGTCGGCAACGATTCTGGCCATGCCGCTTAACGGCCGTTCTTACCTCGATCTGCTGTCGCTTCAGCCGGGTGTTGCTCCTGCGAATACCAATGGAAACTACAACGACCGGTCGCCTGCGTCGGGGCTCTACGGTTCTTCAGGCAATGTCTCTACTGACGGTCAGCCTGAGTGGGCCAACGCCTTCCTGGTAAACGGCGCCGAAGTCAATGAGACCAAGAATATGGGCGCTGGCATGATCCCGGTTGCTGACTCGGTTGCTGAGTTTCGCCTGATAACCAACAGCTTCAGCGCCGAGTACGGCAAGTTCACCGGTTCCGTCATGAACACGGTGACCAAGGCCGGCACCAATAGCTTTCATGGCTCGGTGTTCGAATTTTATCGCAACCAAAAGATGGACGCGATCAACTACTTCGACAGCACAAAAGCCGAACTGAAGCGCCATCAGTACGGTGGCGTGGTCGGCGGCCCCATCTGGAAGGACAAGCTCTTTACTTTTACGGACTATCAGCAGACCCGCCAGGTGGCGGGGGCCAGCACAGGAGTAGTGCAGGTTCTCAGCAACGACGAACGCAACGGCATCTTCTCCGATGATATCCTCAACAAGCCTGTTCAGGGCGATGCCTGGGCCGCAACTCTCCAGAGCCGTGGTGGCGGAATTATCAACGGTGCAGGTGGCGTGTGCCAGCCACCGGCTTGCACGCCCACGATGTATAACCAACTGGGTACACCGACAGTAACCACCGATCCCACTGGCGCTCAAGTACCAGCCCACAACATTTCCGCCTTTATCGACCCTGTCGCCAAGCTGACGATGTCCGTCATTCCTGAGGCGAATCAGTCAGGCGGCTTCAATTATGACGACGCGAGCCACAAGGGATCCATCATCGATACCAACATGGCCGAGCGGATCGACTTCGTCAATCACAAGACGGGCGACTGGTCGTTTTACTATCACTACGACGATGCGACTGCAGTCCAGGCCATCTACGGTAACAATCTGCCGGGCTACCCAACCACTCAGCCCTCGCGCAACCAGTTGTTCGTCGCGAGTAACACCAAGACCATCGGTGCAACGACTGTCAATGTGGCACGCATCCAGTTCTTCCGCAGCGCGGTTCACACGGCCCAGCCGGCTGCCAGTTCCGCCATTAAGGACTACGGACAGTACGGATTCAATACCGATCCGACCACCGGTGGTCTCGTAAACAGCGGACCTCCAGGATACCCATCGTCCCTGCCGCCCTTGTACTTTAATAGCTTTACCGTCGGAACCAACTGGTTGAATCTCTATCAGCCGGAAACCAACTACGGTGTTGGCGACACGGTGAGCAAGACCATCGGCAATCACTCGCTCAGTTTCGGTGGCGACTTCCGCTACTATCAATTGAACGCGCGCAACACCTGCGGACCCAACGGATACTTTGTTTTCAACGGAAGCGAAACCAATGCGGACACGGCTGACTACTTTATCGGCGCGCCCAACCAATTCGTCCAATGCTCCATCCAACTCCTCGACAACCGCGCCCGTTACGGTGCGCTCTTCGGGGAAGATTCCTGGAAAGCGGCTCCCAATCTTGTTATTAACTATGGCCTTCGTTGGGACGTGGCCCGGCCGTGGAGCGACGTGTATGGTCGCGTGACGACGCCGGTCCCTGGTGAGCAATCCGTCAAGTTCCCGAACTCACCGCCCGGCAACCTGGTTCCGGGCGACCCGGGCGTTCCGAGTACCGTCTCTCCCACGCGCTATAACAATGTGGCCCCGCGTATCGGTATCGCGTACGCACCTTCAGGCGGCCTGTGGGGCGCGGCAGGCAAGACCAGTATTCGTGCGGCTTTCGGCATCTATTACCTGGGTCAAGCAGATAACGGCAACTTCGGCATCCTCGGGGATGCGCCCTGGGGCCTCTACTGGTCATCTCCCCAGCCGACTACCTTCGCCAGTCCGTACATTACGCGCGCCAACGGTATTTCGCAGGGGCAGAAATTCCCCTTTACCTTCCCTTCGGGGCCTGGCCCGTTTCCTAATTTCCAGTTCGGCAACCTCATGCCTCTTTACGTGCCCGGCTACTACAACAAGAACAAGACCACCAACGCCGAGCACTACAACTTGTCGATCCAAAGGCAACTCGATAAGGCGACGGTCTTGACACTGGCGTACGTGGGGACCCAGGGACACCACATCGAGCACGGCGAAGACGTGATCTGGGGTTCTGCGTCGCTCTGCCAGTCGCTTCCCGGTTGCGGGCCCAACGGTGAAGGTGGTGTTTACCAGACCGGCGGCCAAACCTACTACGGTAGTTTTACCGGGGCCATCGACAACCAGGACATCAGCAAGAACTACACCAACTCCAGTGGAGGGCCGGTAGTGGCATTCGCCTCTGCGACTTACCTGCAGAACTCGGGAAACTCGAATTACAACTCCTTGCAGGTATCGGCCGAACGCCGCGCTCGCGATATTACTTACTTGCTCTCCTATACCTACGCTAAGTCGCTCGATAACATTGCTGCCAAGTGGGATCCTCGCGATCCGAATCGGGCTTACGGACAATCATCGTGGGACATGCGGCATAATTTTGTAGCCAGTTATAACTGGAATCTTCCCTTTGACCGATTCCTGGGCGCCCATAGGTACTCCCAGGGGTGGCAAATAACAGGCATCAGCCGCTTCAACACTGGCTTCCCAATCAGCTTAAAGAGCGGCGGTGACATCGCGTTGACCAACATCGGGCTGGATTATCCCAACCAGATTGCGCCTTTGAAGAAGCTGAATCCTCATGCTGCGGGGCATAACTTCTTCAATGCCTCAGCCTTCGACAACAGCCTAAGCTGTGGTTATGAGACTTGTGGCGTGACCGGCACCGCGAAGCAGTATCTGTTCCATGGACCGGGAGCCATCAACACCGACGCCGGGGTGGAGAAAGACACAAAGATTACCGAGAGAATGCAACTTAACCTGCGGATCGAGATGTTTAATGTTTTCAACCACCCCAACTTTACGAGCGTGACTGGCGATGCCAACAACGGCCAGTTTGGTCAGGCCACCAACACCGCCCCGGCTCGCGTGGGCCAGATCAGCGGCAAGTTCATCTTCTAAACCAACCCAGACGAATCTTCCAGGGATGCGAGCAATCGCATCCCTTTCTGTTTTAAGCTTTCTATAGGCGTTGAGGTGGCGAACAAACTTGGCGATTTTAATTACTCGCGATGATCCCCGGTTCAACAACCTGAAGCGAGCCCGGAATGCCCGCTGGCCGGCCAGCCCTGCCGACGGAGTCAGTAACGTCGTGCTGTGCCTAAATGCCGATGACGCAGCAGTGGCGTTGCAGCGTGTGGTCAGCGCCGGTCAGCGGCCGACGATTCGTTCCGGGGGCCATTGCTACGAAGATTTCTACGCCAATAATCCCAACGGCACCCTGATGGATATGTCCATGATGAACCACGTGGGCGCTCTGCCGGGGGATGCACGCTATCGCGTGGGTGTGGGAGCGACATTGGGGCAGGCATACCAGGAACTCTACAAGCTCTACAACGTAACCCTGCCTGGCGGTACCTGCGGTTCCGTCGGAGCGGGCGGTCATATTACCGGCGGCGGATACGGCCTCGTTTCACGCCTTTACGGCACAACCGCCGATTGGGTAACCGGAGTTGACATAATTACGGTCGACTCCAAGGGTGAGGCTGCTCTTCGCAGATGTACCGCAACGCAGGATGCAGATCTGCTGCGCGCCTGCCGTGGCGCCGGTGGCGGAAACTTTGGCGTGATCGTCGACTACGTCTTTGAGAAACTGCCACCCGCTCCGCGAGAAGTCATGTCCTCGAATTTGATCTTTCCCTGGGAGGAGATGACCGAAGAGAAGTTCGCGAAGATCTTCAATGCTTTCGGCGGCTACTTCGCCAGCCGGGGCAAGGATCCTGAAACGTGGGGCCTGTTTTCTATTATTGAGGCAAATCACAAGGCCAGGGGCTACCTGCGCGTTTCGGTGCAGTTCTGCAATCCGGACGGCACCTGCAGGAATACCAAGGTGCTGGATGAATTCCTCTCCCTCTTTGACGACTGCAAACCATCCACCGGGTCGCCGGCTTCGCCGGTCAATAATCCTCCTGCCGAGAGCTTCGGCCCTCATAAGATGACCCACGACCTATGGGCCGATACCGGGGCCGCGGGCGGTGCCCGCCGCGGCGTAACCCGAGCCAAATACAAATCCACCTACATGCAGAAGAACTTCTCAGCCCGCGAGATCGGAGTTTTTTACAAACACCTCACACGGGTGATGCCGGGCATCAATCTTTCGCATACGGTGGTCGAGATTGACTCCTATGGCGGCGCGATCAACCGCAAAGAGATGCTCGAAGAAACCGTCGCATTTCAGCGGTCGAGCATCATAAAAATGCAGTTCCAAACATATTGGGCGAATGCCGCGGAAGACGATGGGCATATCGCCTGGATACGAGACATTTACAAAGATCTGTACTCGGGTTCTGAAGTCGATGCATCCCATCAGGGAACGCCATTCCCGGGTGAAAATTATCAAGGGTGTTACATCAACTATCCCGACGCAGACATGCTCGATTATGCCTATTGGCCTCAGCTTTACTACGGGCCGAACTACGAGTTCCTGCAGCAGGTGAAGAAGAAGTATGATCCCAATAACGTGTTCCATCATGCCATGTCGATTCGGGCATAGAGGAAGGGCCAGATGAAGCAGCTAATGGAATTGGATCGCAGACGTTTTCTGCAGCTGGCGGGGAGCGCATGTTTGTTGCGTATGGCGGACGGTCCCGTTGCCTGGTCGGCAGAGCGGGCGGCCGCTGCACGATTTGCGTACATCGGAGCGGAGCAGGCGATCCACCAGTACTCGATTTCACAGAATGGGCGCTTCGTGTTGCAGCAGACGATGACCAGTGCGCGTCCGGTGGCGATGGCGATCAGCGGCGGGTACCTGTACGCGGCCAATGGCGTGTCTCAGCACGGCAATCTGCCGCGCGGGAGTGTCGAGGCCTACACGATCAACGCGACAACCGGGCAGCTCGCATTGAAGAACCGAGTCCCCTTGTCGCTCTCTGCCACTTCACCCACAGACCTGGCGGTTGCTCCGAATGGGCGCAGTATCGTGGTTGCGGTACACGGCGGCGGTGCCTACAACCTCCTGTTACTTGAAGAGGACGGGAGTTTAGGGCGAGTGACCGGAATTTTCAAGGAGATCGGTGCCGGACCGCATCCCCTCCAGGATGCGGCACATCCTTCCGCGGTGAAGTTTGACAGAGTAGGGCGCGTCTTAACGGCTGACCAAGGCAATGACAAGCTGAGCGTGCTTACCCTCAGCGACGGCGGGCTTCGTGTGGCTGGGCGGTGTGAAGTCACTCCCGGCAGTGGGCCAGGTTACCTGGCGCTGCATCCTGATGGCCGACGGCTATATGTTGGGCACGCTCTCGACGGCGCAGTGTCGAGCTACAGTTACGACGCAGCTGGGATACTGGAGCACAAACAGACGGTAGGGACCTCGGTTATAGGAGCGGTGGCGGCGCTGGCGATCCATCCCGCCGGCGAGATGCTTTTCAGTTCGCATGGGAGTGCTCTGCTGGCGTGGAAGCCTCAAGCGAACGGCGGACTGACGCCCTTGCCCGGACTAGAAAAAGTTCATGCCACCAAGCTGCATGTAACCGCAGATGGCGGCACTTTACTGGCCTTAAGCAGCGATGCGGTATTGAGCATGAAGATCGACGCCGCGGCCGGGTTGCTCACCGCCCCGGTCAAAGTTGCATCGCTTTCTAAATCGCTCAGCCTCGCCATCTTGTAGTTGCAAACGAACCCTGGGTGCCCCACATCTCGCTCGTTTTTCGCGAGATGTGGGATACCACAGACCTTCATAGCTCACCTCCGAGATCAGTAGAGAACCGGCGGAGTTAGAAAGAGAGGGTTGTGGAATCCCACATCTCGCGAAAAACGAGCGAGATGTGGAGCACCCAGGGTTCGTTTGCAAAGAGAAAAAGCCTTAAGCGCAGTGGAGGGACCTGCTGTTTCTTCTCCTGGGCTCATGAAGCAGTTTTCTTAGTCCCTAAAGTAGTATTGGTAAAGAAACGGTAATGGATGCTCCATTTCTGTGTCTCCCCCGGCATGACGTGAATACCGATAAACCCCTCGGGGCAAACCGTCTTTGGGGTCGACCAGAAAAAGAGCTTCACCATCGGGGAATCCGAAGTTTCTTCAACACCCAGGCCGTGTTCCGTATCCTCGAACGTGAAGTCGAAATCAGACGCTTTGTCAGAGAAGCCCGTCATCTCGCCGCTCGGGGCATGGTGAGGTTGCATCTGTGCTACCCATTTGATCGTTGTGCCATCGATCTCAACCGAGTCTGGAAACGGCTTGGCCGGCGCCGGAACGAAGGGAAAATGAACTTGCATGCCGGGCCCGGTCGGGTTGTTATCCAGCATGAAGAAGTCGTGATCGTAGACCGTTGTATTGAGCGGCTTGGTGCCTATGTTCTTCAAGCGATGGGTTAGTTGCAGGCCAGCCGTTTTTTTATCCAGCGATAGCGTTTTCTCATAGAGGTAGGCATAGCCGAGGGTGGAGCGAAGCTCCTGGCGGAAGGTGATCGAATCTTTATGAACTTTTACCGTCCACTTTCCGTGATCCAGGATCGGGAACGCCCCACCGATGGTGTACGGCTGGCCGTCCACCCTCTTCAACACGCCGGCGCCGATCTTTACAAACGGGTCTCCGGGCCTCGCATCCTCATACCCGATCGGTTCTCGAAATTCTTCGGCCGGCCCGGTCACCGCATCGTTCGTCATGGGATCATAGCGATTGAACCACTCGCCGAAGAACGTGTGTCCGTTGAGCGAAACACAAGCCACAATGCCAGACCAGTCGAAGCGCGCCGCGCGATAATAACCGCGCTCCTGATCGGGCAGAAACACGACGGCGTTCATTTGGCCGTTCGTAATCCTGGCGTGCGGATGATCGGAGTGGGGAACGTTTTCGCAGGTAGGCGAAGCGGGTGGTGGCAAAGGGGCTGGCGCCGTGGGGTTGGTCTGGCCTGGTGCTAAATGGGCGATGATGATAGTCGCAGAGACCAGTGTGTAGCGCACCCACGCGTGAGGAGAACGAGACATTGTTTGCACTCCTGAGATGGTATCCGCGTTGGAGTATAGCTCAGTATCCGTTTATTCCTTGCTGTAAGAATTCATTGAGAAGAAGCTGGTTGAATCCGGTTAGATTTTCTCGGAGGTCGTTCGTGAGGTTAGTTCTGCGCATACTTCTTGTTGGCATTCTGCTGCTGCCGATCTCCACCTACGCCCAGGACATGGCGTTGCCGACCTTTACGCGAAATTACAACAGCGGTGGAACCGGCTACTCATACACCGTGATTGGCGCTGATCCGGGCAAGGGTGGTACCACGACGATCCCAACCGTGCTGGCGCCAATTACGCTGACTATCGAGGCGCCCATGGACGCGGCCGGCAGAAAGGCGGTGCTGGATGCAAGCCCGGATGTGGCCAGGGTGATCGCTTCACCCATCTTCACCCGGTACCCGTTCGCTTCGGGAAAGACGCAGTATGCAGATGCGATCATGCGTGCCGATTTCCACCAGGAGGCGGCGAAGGACTGGCATACCCTCCTCGCTAAGCCAAAGGTTGTCCCGCTGAAAATCGACGTGCCTGTCGGCAAGGGATATGTGCTGACTTCCAGAAAAACTGGCCGGATGTTGGCCATGGTGGATGTGCTCTTCATGCAGCAGGAGATTTTCAAGCAGCTGCCGAAGGAAGATACGGGTGCCGGCAAGCTGGTGATCGCGATGACCAAGAACGTGACCTACTATACCAGCGCGGATGCGACGGAATGCTGCTCCTGGGGGACGCATGGAGTGGATACGACGCAGGAGTTTCGGCAGCCATTCGTGCTGGGAAGCTATCTCGATCCGCACACCGTGGAGGATGACAGCGATATGCAGCCGCTGACGCAGCAACTGGCGCAATGGTTTCGCGATCCGCTCCATGAGCCGGCGCTGCGGGTGCATCGCGGCATGGTTCCGCCAGGCAACGTCTTTCCCAGCTGGATGCGGGTACCTCCCCCAAGTACGACCGAGTTGCCCACAGACAATAGTGATTGCGGCGGAACCGCATTGGCCGTCGATCTATTCCTGAACGATCCGACAGACACTAACTGGAAGAACAGGACGCCCGTCATCGAAGCCGTTTGTCGCGAATGTGGGTGGAACGTCTTACCATCTGCAGAACGTGGCTCTGCTCTCGTGGTACACAGGGGCAAGTTCGGCCGCGTACACCTTTCCGAACACGAACGCGCTGAGCGGTCCGTCGAAACCGTGCCCCGCGCATGTTCACGATGGGATGTTTGGAGCCGTGAAGGATGCGCCTCCGACCACAGTGACACCAATCGCGCTCATCAGCGCGCCAAACGGGCATCACCTCATTGGATACTGGTCTGGGTTGGGGCGGATAAGCGAGGTCTCGCCGCAATGGGATGTCATCATCGTCGCCTTTGCGACGCCTTTGCGGGGCGCTGCAGAAGGGACCATGCAATACCAGGTGCGGGGCAACATCACTCCCGAGCAGTTCAAAGACGACATCAAGCTGAAGCAAAGCCAAGGCAAGAAGGTGATGATCTCACTCGGCGGCGGCGGCCAGCACTTCGCGCTGATGACCGAGGAAGGAAAACAGAACTTCATCAGGACAGTGGAAGACATCTGCATCCAGTTTGGCTTTAACGGCATCGATATCGACTTCGAGACCTCTTCGCTCGAGCTCGACCCCGGGGATACCGACTTTAAGCATCCCACCACTCCTTCCACGGTCAACCTGATCGCTGCACTGCGCGAGATTCACGATCACTTTGGTAAAGACTTCATGTTGAGCCTGGTGCCGGAAGGAACACAGATTCCGGCCGCGTATCCGGGCTATGGCGGCCAGTTTGGCTCCTACATCCCGATCGTCGAAGGTATCCGCGACATTCTGGCGTTTGTGGATACGCAGGACTATAACTGCCCGCCGATCGAAGGGTTGGATGGCGAGTTCTACATGCCGGGCTCGGTGGATTACCATGCCGCGGCGACGGAGTTGGTGTTACACGGCTTCGACGTCGGTCGTGATCCGAAGCATCATTTTGATCCCCTGCCCCCCGATAAAGTCGCCATCGGCTATTTGAACAGCGACACGACGCCGCCTATCGTTAAAGATTCGATGCGGTACCTGATTACCGGTAAGTCCACCCCGCCGGTGAACTATAAACTGCGGCAGCCGAAGGGTTATCCGGCCTTCCTGGGCGCCATGTTCTGGACCATCGATGACGATCGCAAACAGAATTTTCGCTATTCGAACACTGTGGGGCCGCTGCTGCACAGTTACCCGGCCGCGAAGTAGCAAAAGCCGGGTTATGTCGAAGCAGTTACCGGCACGCTATGGGATAATTCACTAAGTCAACCAGGTAATTCTCCTCTCCATGCAGAAACAATTTGTGAAGTGTCGCTTGGCCTGTGCCGCGATGGTCACTCTCTCCTGTGCCGTTCCTTGTGTCGCCCAGTCGGACTGGGTAACCTACGGCCACGACGCCGGCCAAACTAAGTACTCCCCACTGGATCAGATCAACACTGCCAACGTCGATCAGCTGAAGCAGGCCTGGGTCTACCATCTGCGGCCGGTCGGCCACGAATCGACGCCTGCCTCGATCGCTGGGGGTGGCCGCCGTATGCTTACCTCGCCCGCCACGCCGCTGGTCGTAAACGGCATGATGTATCTGGCAACTCCCTACAGTTCGGTGATCGCCCTCAAACCCGAAACCGGCGAACTAATCTGGACTTATAAGCTGGCGCAGTCTCGTTTCCTGGGACGCTCGGCAACTTATTGGCCCGGAGACCAAACCACGCCTGCCTCCATCTTTTTTGGCACTGCAGATGGCCGCCTGATTTCATTGAATGCAAAGACGGGCGAGCCCACCGCCCAGTTTGGTGAGAATGGCTTCCTCAATCTCAAGGCCGGGATGACGGACGATCCCAATAAAGACGGTCGCTACTCTATGACCTCTGCGGCTTCCATCTATAAGAACCTCATCATCACCGGCGCCGACTTACCTGAATCTCCGGCGAAAGGACCCTCCGGTGACATAAGGGCCTGGGACGTGCACACCGGCAAACTGGTATGGCGCTTTCACTCCATTCCCCAGCAAGGAGAGTTCGGCCACGACACATGGGCAGACGATTCCGGAGCAGGCCGAACGGGAACGAACGTCTGGGGATTCTCATCGGTCGACGCCGAGCGTGGTCTTGTCTTTTTGCCGTTTGGCTCTCCTACGTCCGATTTTTATGGTGGCGATCGTGCCGGCAACGGTCTGTTTGGCAACACCCTGGTCGTTCTCCATGCGGATACCGGCAAGCTTGCCTGGTACTTCCAGGCCGTCCATCACGACATCGACGATTACGATCTGGAGTCTGCCCCGGTGATGATCGACGTGCGCCGCCACGGCAAAGAAATTCCTGCAGTGGCGCTCGTCAGCAAGACTGGCCTGATGTTCATCCTCGATCGCCGCAATGGTAAGCCGATCTACGGCGTTCAAGAGCGTCCCGTACCGCAGAGCACCATCCCTGGAGAACACTCCTCTCCCACCCAGCCGTTTCCGGTCAAGCCGGTTCCGTTGGGTCGCAATGGCTTTACGCCTGCCGATTTATCCACAGTAACCCCGGAGCATCACGCGTTGTGCGAGGCGATGTTTGGCACCGAGGGTGGCATGCAAAGTGGGCCGTTGTTCACCCCCTACGGGCCAAAGCTGACGATCGTCTTCCCCGGTACGGTCGGTGTCGTCAACTGGCATGGCATGTCCTATAACCCAAAGCTCGGCTACCTGTTCGTGAACACCAACGAGCTGGCGGGCGTAGGCAAGGTCGCGCTCACCAAGCCCGGCGTCGAGCCTCCTTATGATCGCACCAGTCCCTGGGGACTCTACGCGTTGTTCTGGGATCGCGAAAAATTCTGGCCGTGCCAGCAACCGCCCTGGGGACAGTTGTGGGCCATCAATGTGAACACCGGCGACGTAGCCTGGAAGGAACCTTTTGGAACCGTCCCGGAACTCGACGCCAAAGGTGTTCACAATACCGGATCGCTTAACTACGGTGGATCCATCTCGACCGGCGGCGGCCTGGTGTTCATTGCTGCTTCCATCGATCAGCACTTCCGCGCCTACGCAGCCGCGACAGGCAAGATTCTGTGGGATATCAAGATGGAGACAGGAGCCTACGTTACGCCTTCAACCTTTATGGGTAAAGACGGAAAGCAGTACGTGGTGATCGTAGACACGGGAGGTAGCTTCTTTGACCGGACCAATGGGGACTCAGTTCTTGCTTTCGCACTGCCTTCGAAGTAGCGCAACCTGCGATCAGAATTGTGGCGGAGGATGAACCTGGAGAAGCGAAGCAATTCGATGAGAAATCGGAGCCTCCTGTTTTTGACGCTGTTGAGCATTGTCTCCGTGTGCCAGGCCGCTGATGTGCAGGAATCTGCCGGAGGGAGAAAGCTCGTCCTCACGGACGGATGGTATATCCAGCCGTCCCCTGATGTTACGGAGAAGGGAAGTGTCCTCTCTTCGGCCGCCTTTCAACCAAAACATTGGTACCGCGCTACGATGCCATCCACCGTGCTGGCCGCGTTGGCAGCCGATCGTGTGTATGCCGACCCCTACTTCGGCATGAATTTGCGTTCAATTCCCGGAACCAACTACGCCATCGGAACAACCTTCTCTGGAATTCCCATGCCGCCCGGAAGTCCATTCCGCTCCTCCTGGTGGTATCGCACGCAATTCACCGTTCCTGCTGGCTATCGCGGCAAAAAAGTCCAGCTGCATTTCGATGGCATTAACTTCCGCGCCAACGTATGGCTGAATGGGCGGCAGGTCGCTGATCGAAACACTATGGCCGGCATGTGGAGGCTATTCGAATTTGACGTAACCGATCAGGTGGCCCCGGGAACCATCAATGCGCTCGCGGTCGAAGTATTTCCGCAAACGCCCGACGACCTTGGCCTCAGCTGGGTGGATTGGAACCCCACGCCCCCAGATAAGGATATGGGCATCTGGCGTCCCGTTTACCTCACCACGAGCGGCGCAGTGACGATTCGCTTTCCGCAGGTGATCACGAAACTGGATCTCCCCGCAGTCGACAAGGCGCACCTGACGGTCAACGCTGAGTTAAAAAACACCACCAACACTGTGGTTAAGGGAGTGCTGAAGGGCCAGATTGAGGATCTCCGCTTCTCACAACCGGTCACCCTGGACGCCAGGCAAAGCAAAGTTGTGACCTTTTCTCCCGACCGGTTTACCCAATTGAATCTAACCAATCCGCGGCTGTGGTGGCCGGTCAACGTGGGCCCGCAGAATCTGTATGAGTTAACGTTGCAGTTTGAGAGCGATGGAGCCACGTCTGATCAGATTGCTACCCATTTCGGCATCCGCGAGGTTTCGAGCGAGGTGGAAAAGCCGGCCACTCCTGGGCGCGTATTCAGTGGCCATGACCAAGGGTATCCGGAGACGCATCGTATTTTCAGTATCAACGGCAAGAGGATACTCATCCGCGGCGCCGGCTACACACCAGACATGATGCTCCGCGAGTCGCCCGCCAGGGAGGAACAAGAGCTGAAATACGTCCGCGACATGAACCTCAACGCGGTACGTCTCGAAGGCAAGATCGTCAGCGACCACTTCCTTGATCTCGCCGATCAGTACGGGATCCTCATCATGGCAGGCTGGTCGTGCTGCAGTCACTGGGAACAGTGGAAGAAATGGGATGACGAAGATCATGTCATCTCAGCAGAATCGCTCAAGGACCAGATACGGCGGCTGAGAAACCATCCATCGGCCTTTAATTGGATGAATGGAAGTGACGGCCCTCCACCGCCGGATGTCGAGCGGCATTACATCGCTGTACTGAAAGAGCAGAACTGGCCCAACCCGTACGAGTCCTCAGCCATGGCAGAGCCAACCACAGTGACGGGTGATACCGGCGTAAAGATGACCGGGCCCTATGAGTACGTTGCGCCCTCCTATTGGCTGCTGGATACAAAGTACGGAGGCGCCCATGGATTCAACACCGAGACCAGCCCCGGGCCGGCACCGCTGCCGGTGGAGAGTCTCATTCGCATTCTGCCCCACGATCACCTATGGCCCATGGACTCATGGTGGGACTATCACGCTGGCGGCAGCGCATTCAAAAATCTGGATGTGTTTACCGATGCGATGAATCACCGCTACGGGGCGGCGACCGACCTGCAGGCCTACACCATGAAAGCGCAGGTCATGGCCTACGAAGGAGAGCGGGCGATGTTCGAAGCCTTCGGTCGCAACAAATACACCGCTACCGGAGTGATTCAATGGATGCTCAACAATGCGTGGCCCTCCACCATCTGGCATTTGTACGACTACTTTCTCCGCCCCGGCGGTGGATATTTCGGCGCCAAGAAGGGTTGCGAACCACTGCACATTCAGTATTCCTACGATGATCATTCGATCGCGGTCGTCAATTCCTACTACACTGCCTTCAAAGCCTTGAAGGCAACGGTCAAGGTTTACAACCTCGACATGTCGGCAAAATACTCCCAGCAGGCGACTCTCGATATCCCCGCAGACGGTGTGGAAAGGGTCGCCACCCTGCCGGCAATCGACGGTCTCACCTCTACGTATTTCTTAGACCTGTCGTTGCGGGATTCTGACGGTAAGCTGGTGAGCTCGAATTTTTATTGGCTCTCTACCAAACCCGATGTGCTCGACTGGGATAAGTCGACCTGGTACACAACCCCCACTAAATCGTTTGACGACCTGACCGCGCTCAATACGCTCCCTAAGGTCAAGGTGAACGTAACCAGCGAATCGGAAATCGACGGTGAGAACGGCACAACCCGCGTCACGGTGGAAAACCCCACGCAGACTCTCGCTTTCGCCGTTCATCTCAAGGTGATGAAGCCTTCGCGATTTAAAGATCCCGAATCCGAGAACAATGAGCTTGAAGTGCTTCCCGTAATTTGGCAGGACAATTATTTCCCTCTCAAGCCGGGCGAGAAACGAGAGATAACGGCTACCTATAAAACGGCCGACCTGCAACTCGAAAGCACATCCAGCGATACTCCAGACTGGGCTCGCCGGCAAGGCAAGCCGTCGGTCGACGTGGATGGGTGGAACGTTGTTCCTGCTTCGACGGCACAGCAATAGGCTGGAATTCTTTTGGCGCATTTCGCACAACTTCGCTTGTTCGACGCCGGAAAAAGCGCTCAAATGTTACCGGCCTGTGTCGGTTGCCCACGGGCCGGTGGTTGCAGGTGAGCAGGTCACGAAAAACTCACCAGGAGAATCTATGACCGGAAAACTAATCACGGCGGCGCTCCTCGCGACCGCGCTTTCGCCTCTGGTGCATGCGCAAGAACTACAGGTAGGGAGCAACGCATACGTCGATATGTACTTTAACGACTGGCATGCATCCAAGGCTCAAACCACCGGTCCGGTAACGGAGTACACCGTTTTCACCAAAGGTGACCCGATGAAGCCGACAGCGAAAGGCGCCATCCTCCGCTACGTTGATTCCTATGTCTACACCACCTGGGCACCAGGCGCCTCGGCGCCCCCCACGACTCTTTCCGGTAAGCAGCGGGTCTATTACTTCACCACCGGTATAGGTACCATCTCCGCCGCGGGCGACTCGGCTCCGGTCTCCACCAATATCGCGGTTCTGGTGCCGGCCAACCTGGCCTTCACCATCAAGAACAGCGGGGCAGATCTTCTTGGCGCGTATGTCATTACCGAGCCCACGCCCAGCGGCTTTCAGCCGGGAGCCAAGCTGGTGGTCAAGGATGAAAAGACGACACCGATCAGCACCGCCGACCAGGAGTGGTCGCGCTTAGTGAGGCCGCTCTTCACTTCCAGCGATGGTCTGGCAACCATCACCAGCGTGGAAACGGTCACCCTCGACAACCTGACCATTACGCGGCCCTTCACCGGGACGATGCCTAACACAGAGCATTTATGGATGGAGCTTTCCGGAACCAGTATTGCCTTCATCGGGCCGTACCTTCGGCGCCAGACGCCGGGAATTGCCTATGAACATCCGCCGGATAACCTGGCACCTACGGCCAACGTCAACTACTCGGAAGATAGCCAGGTGAAGTTGCTGCTGGTATCGACCAATGGCCAATAAACCGGATGTCTGCTCCATGTGGGGTCGTAGACCCCACATCTCGAGTTTCTACATATTTCGGAGCTGCGAATTGGCGGGTGGAAGACCTTTTGCCGTGCTGGATCACGAACTGCGTAAGCTGCGTAGCCCCGGACTTTAGAGGCTGCGGAAAAAAGGCCTTTCTCCTGCCGCAAAACTGACCCCAATCCGCATATATATAGGTGTGGACACCAATAACTTTGTGCTGTTGCAAATCATTCGCCGGCCACGTGCGTGGATGATGCATGAAACGCGGCTCGCCAGAACGGCTCACTGGGCAGATTATCCCGGACAACCTCTTGCCTGGATTCGGACTTACCACGCATACCACGCATATCACGCACCATTTCCGTCGGACTTACCACGCATACCACGCATATCACGCACTGTTTCCGTCGGACTTACCACCCTATACCACGCATACCACGCATATCACGCACCATTTCCGTCGGCCAATTTTGCACCACCCCGGAGGCGAAATACACGCACAACTTTAAGCGTCGCTTGAAACAAAGGACTTAGCCGCGCGTCGGTTGCAACCCTGGGCTAAAGAGGGTGTGTGAGAGCTCGCTGAAGGGCACGGGCTTCAGGCCGTGCTTAACCACCTAAAATAGAACGACCTTTACAGGCTGCGGAAAAACTCATGTTTTGTATCAGGGCACGACTTTAGTCGTGCCGTAAGTGATTGAAAATACGCTGGGCTTTAGCCCCTGAGGTTCCTGAGGTACGGCTTTCCTAACCAACGGCGAGTTTTTCCGCAGCCTCTGAAGTCCGGGGCTGGCACAGCTTAAGCAGTTCTTTGATCCAAGTACGGCAAAATCTCTTCCGCCGGCCAATTCGCAGCTCCGAAATATGTAGGAACTCCAGGCTCAATGTGGAGTCGTAGAGCCCATATTTCGCGGACTTGCCTCGCGCTCACGTCTAGTGTGGCGTCGTCGACACTTTCGTGCTGGTGCTGAACCACAAAAACTTGATCGGTTTATCTCCAGGTTCTTCAAAGTTGATATTGGAGTGCGTGGTGAGATTATCCGGGCGCAGCATGTAAGCTTCGCCGGGATGCTGCATGCGCAGTTGCGAACCGTAGAAGGCTAGGCTCTTGCCCTCGACCTCGCACCAGATCTCTTCGTGTCCGGGGAAATGGGGGTGCGGCTCACCAAGCTGCATGGGCAGAATATCGACCGTGATGATGGCCCCGACCGTGGCCAGCCCGTTCCCTCGATTGAAGAAGCCATGAGTGATGTGCGCCCAGTGACCACCGGCGCCCGGATTGGTAAACGGCGAGGGGTCGGCCGGCGCGCTGTGCGGGAGGTGCGCTTCGTCTTTGATCGCAAACGACGAAAGCGGCTTGAAGCCCGGAAAGGTCGGATCGCCCACCATGTAAGCGGTTAGCTGGCCTTCCCCGGTGTTGCGAAGCGTGAACTCCAGGCCCTCCGGGATCAACAAAGCGCTGCCTTTGTGAAGCGGCTCAGTCTTTCCGCCCGCAGACACCTCACCCTCGCCCCCGTCCACATAGAAAAACACTTGCAAGCCCTTTAAGGTTGAGGGGACCGTCCGTGCTCCCGGCTCGAGCTTGCCGTAGGAAAGGAACTTCGCGTGCTCGAGCACCGCGCCCGGGAAGGTTGGACTGAAGTTATCTCCCGGAGTAAGAATGTCGCGCACCACCAGCGAGCCAAACATAACATTAGGCTCGGAGTGACGCCAGTCGCCAAAGTACATATCGGCGCGCGTATCTTCGAGAGGGCGCGTGGGTAAATAGACCACGTCTTTCGGCCCTTCGAAACTATTTCCGCCAACATGGGGAGCCTTGCCCGGAGTATACGGTGCGGGGACGGTTGGAGCTTGCGCAAACATCGTCGGCGCGGCGCCGGCAAACAGCAGTCCAAGAGCCGCCCCACAAACAGCCGAAGCTTTTACTGTATTCATAGCCATCCTCCGATAGCAGTCGTAATCATCATTGATCTCAGTGTGCAGTAATGCCCGGAAGCTGAAGAAACTCGGGATGAACGGTAATATGCTCGTTCTTTTCGTTCTCCAGGATTTCCGCAAACATTGCGTCCGTGTCTTTCTGCGGCGGCCGCAATGCGTTCTTGTCGCTGATAGCCCGGTCGTCGCGGGGCTCATGAGCAAAGAGGACGATCTTTCGCCAATCGGCAGGCGAAGCGAAGGTATAAGGTCCGGGGGAGTCGCCTGCCATCTTCTTATACGGCCAAATCATCCAGCCAATGTTGTATTTTTCTGCCAGGTTCACGTGGGCGGTCGACCATTCCGGCGAACGCTCGGCGTAGATTTCAGAAAAGAAGATCGGGACCTGGTACTTCGCGCGGAAGTCCAGATACTGCTGCAGGAACTCCGGCCGTGGCGTGGCGCCATAACTATGAAAGCTGTAAACCGTGTTGTTGTCGAACGGCTTGCCGAACGCGCTGAAGCGTCCCAGCGGCGGCTGTAGAATCAGCATGTGATGAGTGTCAACCTGGCGAATGGCCTCCGTCACACGGCGGTACTCCGGCTCAATCAGACTTTCCATATCGAGATATCCGGACCACAGCAGCGGTTCATTCATCAGGTCATAACCCAGAATCATAGGGTCGTCTTTGTAGTGGCCGGCGATCCTCTCCCACACTTCCGAAACGTACTTCTGCATCCCGGCATCCTTCAGCAGCCAGGGATAGTCGGGACCATCATCGCTTGCTTCGCCGGTAAAGCCGCCGATGCCGGACTCCAGCATCAGGATGACGTAGAGATGCTCCTGCCGGCACCACGTCAACAGCCGGTCGATGAGTTGGAAACCCTCATCATCATTTGTCTTGAAATATTTGGCATGGAGCGGGATGCGGATGGTGTTAAATCCGTCCTGCTTGATGCGGCGAACGTCCGCCTCCGACATGAAGTTCTGGCGCCAGTTGTAGAGGAATTCCTGTGCGTGCGTAGGTCCGAGAAGATCCGCAAACACGAACTCCACGTCTGTTTGCGATTGGGCGATACCGCCGAACCGCCAGAAATAACCTTCCAGCACAAACCAATTCCCAATGCTGATGCCGCGGATCAGGAGCGGCTTGCCGGAGCCGTCCACGATCTCAGTTCCTTGTGTGTGTACGAACTGCGCATAGGCCGCAGGGGTGGCCAGCAGGAATACCATGGAACAAAGGACGGTCAGGCGTCGAAGCAACACCAAGTCTCCTTCCTAACTCATCGTGAATAGTAATCATAGTCTAATAACTAACTACAATCTATGTTGATAATGAACGAATGCCAACCATGAGGTCCACCACACCATGACCGACGAGTCAAGGAAGCAATCGCACGATTCCGCCCTGGGTATGGATCACGATATCTCCCGCCGTGATTTCATGAACGCCACGCTGCTCGCCTCCGGTGGCGCGTTGCTGAGCGGGCTCACGCCGCACCAGTTACTCGCCCAGATGGGCAAAGACAACTGGACCGGCTACGGTGGCGTTGGGGATTACGCCGAATCGCACGGCAACACCTTCGAAGTGATGACGGCCGGTCACCAGATCCGGGACCATGTCTTCGCCGATCCGCCGCACCAGGCTGAAGACACGGGCGAGGTATTCGATATGGTGATTGTCGGCGGCGGTCTCAGCGGTCTGGCGAGCGCGCTCTACTGTCAGCAAAAGGCTCCGAAGGCCGAGTGCCTGGTACTTGAAAATCATCCAATTTTTGGCGGCGAAGCAAAGCGCAATGAATTCGTCGTGGATGGTCACCGGCTGATGGCGCCCCAGGGCTCAGATCATTTCGATACTCCGCAGCCTGGAACTGCGATGGCCGACTTCTACGCCTCCGTCGGCGTCGATGCCACCAAGTTCGAGTATCAATCCTGGCGAAGCCCCTCGCCGGAGATCCCTATAGGTCGCAGCTTCGAACACATCCGCCCACCCTATGGAATCTATTTCGGAGCTAACTTCGGGCCCCAGCCGGGCATGTGGGTTGTCGATCCATGGGGTAAGAAACTCGCGGGTGCGCCCATGCCGGCAGCGATGCGGGCTGAGATCCTCAAATACCGGCAATTAGGCGCCGAGCCCGGTCAAGCGCATCCCCGCGAAATGGATGCGATCACCATGGAAGATTACATGATCCAGAAGTTCGGACTTAGCCAGGAGACGATCCGAAAATTTCTCGTCCCTGGTCCGGGTGACGGCTTTGGCATCGGCGCGGATGTACTTTCCGCCTACGCCTTCGGTTTCGGCGGCGACCCTATGAACTACGGCGACGAGGCAGATCTTCAATCCTTTCCCGGTGGGAACGGCGGTTTCGCGCGTCACATGGTGAAAACGCTGATTCCTGCGGCGATCCCGGGGCCGCGCACGTTGGAGGCTGTCTGCCGTGGCCGGGTAAACTTCGACGCTCTCGACAAGGCAGGCGAACACGCACGCATCCGCCTTGGATCGACGGTGGTTCGTGTCGAGCACGAAGGCCCAGCCGAGCACAGCGACTTTGTCCGCATTACCTACACGCGTAATGGTAAGGTCTACCGCCTGAAGGCGCGTGCGGTTGTTATGGCTGGCGGCAGTTGGACGACGAAGCACATCGTTACCGACTTACCCTCGGAGCAGCGCGCCGCTTATGCGCAATTCTTCCGTTCGCCCTGCATGATCGTGAACATCGCTCTGCGGAACTGGCGTTTCCTTTACAAACTCGGCATTTCCGGAGCGTTCATATACAGCGGGCTTGGCGTTTACGGTTCAGTCCGTAAGACTCCAACGTTTGGGACTAGAGACAAAACCATCGGACCCGATTCGCCGGTTGTGATGACCATCAAGGTCCTTTTTTGCCGTCCGGGACTCTCTCTTGTAGAGCAGCAGCAGGCGGGGCGCGCAGAACTCCTATCGACTTCTTTCCGTGACTACGAACGACGAGTGCGCGAGCAACTAACCGAGATGTTTGCCGCGTCTGGTTTCGACGTCAAACGCGACGTAGCCGGTATCGTGCTCAATCGCTGGGGTCACGCCTACTGCAGCCCGCAGCCGGGCTTCTTCTTTGGCACGGATGGGCAACCGGCGCCGCGCGAGATCCTGCGCCGCGCGCCTTTCGGGCGCATAGCCTTCGCCAACACCGATCTCTCCGGCGATCCTGGCCACACCACCGCAATTGCTGAAGGACAACGTGCCGCCAGCCAACTACTCAACCGCATCTAACCTTGGGACGCCGACCCGCAACTGAACGATGGGTGCCCCACATCTCGCTCGTTTTTCGCGAGATGTGGGATACCACAACTCTCTCTATCTAACTCCGGGGTTCTCTACTGATTTTGGAGGTGAGTTATGGAGGTCTGTGGTATCCCAAATCTCGCGAAAAACGAGCGAGATGTGGGGCACCCATCGTTTGTTGAAAGGACAACTTAGCCTACGGCTTTTCCGCGAAGACTGCGTCAAGAGGAGCACCAGTGACGCAACCGCGCA
Organism: uncultured Acidobacteriaceae bacterium; assembly: GCA_963717225.1. Taxonomy (GTDB): domain Bacteria; phylum Acidobacteriota; class Terriglobia; order Terriglobales; family Acidobacteriaceae; genus PALSA-350. The sequence goes on from CAVQWB010000039.1 coordinate 259,356, forward strand.
CCCGGACGAATCCAGAAGCTTCCAGCAAGGCCCGGAACTCGCCGAGGGTCCGCTCTTTGCCCTCCGTGCACACCAGCATATTCAGTGACTGTAGCTGAGCCGCGATGGGGCCGGTCTTATCTTCATTCACCAGCTTCTCAGATAAAAGAACGCCGCCCCCAGATGGCAAATGTTCGTAAATCGCTTTCAACAGTGCGTTCACCTTCGCATCCGGCCAATCGTGCAGGATTCTGCCCAAACCAAACAGGTCTGCCTTTGGAAGCTCTTCCGGACGAAAGAAGTCGCCCTCTCTGAGCTCGATCCGCGAGGCCATCGACGAAGCCGAAACTTGCTGTCGCACCGCATCGATCACCTGAGGAAGGTCAAAAATAATTGCCTGCAAGGTGGGATATCGCTCACACGCAGCCATGGCCAAATGGCCCGTCGCACCCCCAAGATCGACAAAGGTTTTAAACCGCGACAAATCAAAAGCAGAAACCACCAGGCGCGAGCTCAGTACGCCAAAACCGTGCATACCCTGGAGAAATGTCTGCATAGCATCTTCCGTACGGAAGAAGTGATCGAAAATTCCCCCGTCCTGATGGAAAGTCTGCTTCCATTGTGGTCCGCCTTCGCGCATCGCATTCTCCAGATTGCTCCAGAGCTGATAAAGCACCTTGTCGGAGTAGAGAATGTACCCAACCAAAGTAGCCGGTGTACCGCGACACAGATATGTGCTGGCAACAGGCGTGTTCTTGTAGATGGCGTCTTGTTTATTGAGGAGTCCCAACCCGACGCACGCATCCAAAAGCCGTTCCATCGGTTCGCTTTGTGCCTGAAGCTCCTCCGCAAGTTTCGCCGCAGATCCGGGCGACCGCTCCAGGGAATCGAATACCCCCAGCGAAACTGCAACAAACATCGCCTTCGACGAACGAAATGCGTCGATCAGCGCCAGCACCGGACCAGGATCGGCCGGAACAGGATCGGGAATCATAAAGCCCCCTGCGCTTCGGTCGCCACCGCATGAGAAGGATCAATCCCAAAGCAGAAGAAAATAGCAACAAGACAAAGCACCGAGGAGACGATAAACGGCACGTTCCAGCCGTACGACCCCAACAGATAGCCGAGTAAGACAGGCGAGATAGCGCCGCCCAGGTTTCCGAATGTATTCATGATCGAAGCAATCGAACCCGCAAAGTCGCCGCCGATATCGAGCGGGATGGCCCAGGACACGCCTACCGTTAACTCCAGCCCAAAAACCGAAACACAGGAAAAAATAACCGATGCGATGGTGCGGCTGGTAAAGGTGGCCGGCAGAATCGATCCTGCTGCAATCACGAACCCAAGCACCGCAATGACCCGGCGTGCGGTTCTAAGATTGCCGGTGCGCGCCGCCCACAGGTCAGAAAGCCAACCTCCCAAAAGATTGCCTACGGCGCCGGCGACAAACGGCAAGCTGGCATAAAAGCCCATCTGCTTCAAATTCACTCCCCGCGAATCGTAGAGATACTTGGGGAACCAGTCCAGGTAAATATCGATGCTGTAGCCGTAGCAGAAGTACATCATGGCCAGCATCCAGACCGTGCGGTTTCGCAGGATCATCCGCCACGGTACCGAACGCACGGAGCCGGAAGGCGCGCTCTCTGGCTGATGAATTACGGCCAGCTCAGCGGCGTTCACCCTTTGATGATCGGCCGGCCGATCGCGATAGAACCAATACCACGTGGCCGCCCACGCGAGGCCAAGTAATCCAAAAAGAAAAAATGGCATACGCCAGCCAAAGTGGATCATGACGGCGACCACCAGGGGCGGGGTGAGCGCGGCGCCCAATCGAGAAGCCGCGTGGGGCAGTCCTTGCGAGAAGCCGCGTTCTTCCGGCGGCATCCAACGCGAGAGGGAACGGGTGGCAATGGGGAAAGCTCCCGATTCGCCTACCCCAAACAGAAATCGGCAAAGACCGAGCGAAGTCGCGTTCCAACAAACCGCGGTCAGGGAGGTAAAGAGCGACCACCAGCAAACAATGCAGGCCAAGGCCCGCCGTGGTCCAACTTTATCGCCAAACCAACCCCCCGGTATCTGAAACAGAGCGTATCCCCAGCGAAACGAGCTGAAGATCCATCCCACGGCAATGGCCGAAAGTCCAAGATCCCGCTGGATTACCGGCATGGCCGAGGAGATGTTCACTCGGTCCATATAGGTAATGACATAGGCCGCTACGATAAGCCCGAGGACAACAAAGCGGGCCCGCGTCGGTCTAAGAGAATTCGCGGCGAGCTTTTGACTCTCATTCAACATTAGGTAAGAGAAGACTCAATCTCGCCTCGTTCCCATTCACCGCCGAGTCGGCGGCGTTGTCATTTGATCCAGGGGCCCGTAGTTTTTCGTGAGATACTCGAGGACCGTATCGATCTCATCGTCGGTAAGATCTGCTCCGCGCGAAACCATCTGGTTTACCACTTGTTCCCATTCTTTGCGAGAAGCATGTTTTGCGGTGACCACGGTGAGCGCATGGCATACCGCGCATTGTTTTTGCACGATGGCTTTTCCGGCGCCATCCGGCATAGCGGGGGAATTCGCAGGGAGCGCCGGGGCTTGAGTACTTTGAGATTGGCTGGCAGCACTCTCTGTAGCGTTAGTTGTACTTTGCACTACTTTGGCGGTGGGGAGTCCCCCGGTAACGCAAAGGCGTAGACGGAATCACCCGCCGTCATATCGAAAAAGCTTCCGCCGGTTGCCACCAGCACCACGTACTGCTTCCCATTCTTGGCCTCATACGTCATGGGGGTTGTATAAGACCCTGACTCCAGCGTGGTCTGCCATAGCAGCTTGCCGGTTTTGGCATCGAACGCATGGAAGATGTGATCATTTGTAGCAGCAATAAGCACCAACCCACCCGCGGTGGCGATCGAGCCGCCAAAATTCAAAGAGCCAGTTCCATGTATGCCCTTTGCATCGAGCTCAGGGATGGTGCCGAAAGGAATTTTCCAGGCCACTTCGCCGGTGTTGGCATTGATCGCCCACAGCAGTCCCCAGGGCGGTTGCTGGCAGGGCCAGAATTTATCGTTGTTCCAAAAACGGGCGTAGTCGCCCCATGGGCTATGGCGCTCATATTGAGGGTCCGTCCCCTCAGGGTTCTTCACCAGCTTTCCCACATCGGCCAGATTGTTGGTATTGACCAACAGGTATCCGAGCTTGGGATCGTAGGACATTCCCGGCCAGTTGGCCGCTCCAATCGTGCCCGGGAATTGAATCGTCAATTTCAATCCGAAGGGCGTATACGGGCCCCGGTTCTCCATGCCACCTTCCGTGGCCAACAGGTCTTCGCAAAACTTTTTCTGCTCGGGGGTGACCGCGGCAATCTCATCGGGACGAAAGCTCATGCGTCCCAACGGCTCAGGCTTGAGAGGGAAGGGCTGCGTGGGCCACGCCTCCTCGTCAGGCGCCAGGCTGGCGGGCACTGGCCTTTCCTCCACGCCAAACACCGGGGTGCCGTCGCGCCGATCCAGGATAAAAAGAAGACCATTCTTCCCCAGGACCGCAACCGCAGGAATCTTCGTTTCTCCTTTCTTTACATCGATCAAGACAGGAGCCGATTCCAGATCGTAGTCAAAGATATCGTGGTGGACTGTTTGGTAATACCACACCAGTTTGCCGGTCTCCGCGTTGAGCGCGACGATACAGTTACCAAAGAGGTTTTTGCCCTTCCTGTCCGGCGCATAAAAATCGTAGGTCGGCGAGCCGAAGGGAAGAAACACGAGCCCTTGTTTCAGGTCCACGCTCATCAGGCCCCAGACGTTGGTTCCCGAACGATTCTTCCAACTGTCGTCCGGCCAGGTGTCGTGGCCAACTTCCCCCGGCTGCGGTACCGAGTGAAATCGCCATACTAACTTGCCGGTATGCAGGTCCCACGCCCGAATATCGCCGGAAGCACCCTGCGCCGGCGATTCTTGAACCGCAGCCCCGGTTATCACCAGATCTTTGTAAACACTCGGCGGCGAGTTCATATCGTATTGAGAGTGCGGAAAACCGTTATCCGCGCCTGCCTTCAAGTCCACATATCCATCTGTGCCAAAACCGGACGTGGGTCTCCCAGTCTTCGCGTCCAGAGACAGAAGCCGTCCGTCAGAGGTTCCAGACAAGATAGAGGCCGGTGTCGTCTTATCCCCGGGCCAATAGGAAACACCGCGCGAACCGGGACGTCCTTTTCCGAACTTATAGGTCCATATCTCGTCGCCGGTCTCAGGGTTAAGCGCGACGATGGTGTTGTAGGGAGTCGGGAGATACAAAGTGTCGTTCACCATGATCGGTGTTGCTTCCGACAATCGTCTGCCGCCGCCCCGGCCCGCCGGCCCCATCTTCTGTGGGCGGGGACCCTCCTTCTTCATATGGTAGGTCCACGCAAGGGTCAAATTCTGCACGTTGCTGGTGTTCACCTGCTTTAACGGCGAATACCGTGTGCTCCCATCGTCGTGGCCGTACATCGGCCAATCTGACTGGCACCAGACCGGTGGTATGGTAAGGAAGACTACAGCGAAAACTGCGGCAAAAATCCGAGGCTTCAAAATCTGATGTCCCTCATACGTAGCCCGATCATATTATGCCGTAGGTACACCGACAATTTCTCTGAATACTCCGGCATGTCCACTTCCGATGATTCCGAGAAGTGTCTGCATCCCGTCAAAACTATGCCGCACAAAGGACGCCAATCCGATGTCTACTTTTCCCTCACGAATCACTGCACAAGCGAAGCGCGTCGCGATCTTCCTGCTTATGCCCATGGGCCTCTGCTGCGTAAGCACCGCTCAAGCCCACGATGTCGAAATCAACAACGGCATCATTCAGGCAACCATTCATCCTCCCGATCCCATCACCGGTTTCTATCAGGGAACGCGTTTTGACTGGTCGGGCGTGATTGGGAGCCTCAAGTACGCCGGTCACAACTACTACGGGCCCTGGTTCACGAAAACGAGTCCAACCGTGGTCGACTACATCTACCAGGGCGCTGATATCGTTGCCGGACCCTGCAGCGCGATCACCGGACCCGTAGAAGAATTCTCCACCAACGATGAAGGGCTCGGCTTCAGTGAGGCTAAGCCCGGCGGAACGTTCCTCAAAATTGGCGTAGGCGTTCTGCGTAAACCCGACGATGCAAAATACAGCATGTTCCGACTCTACGACGTGGTCGATCACGGCCAATGGTCGGTTCAGGCAAGGCCGGCTTCCATCGTTTTCACCCAAAGAGTCATGGATCCGTCCTCAGGCTATGGTTATCTCTATCAAAAGACCGTGCGACTGGTTACCGGAAAACCGCAAATGGTGATCGAGCATCGCCTCACGAATATTGGCCAACGGCCCATCGTAAGCAGCGTTTACGACCACAACTTTCTGGTCCTCGATCATCAGGGCATTGGGCCCGATTTCACTGTCACCCTGCCTTTCGATATTCACCCCGCCAAACCAGTGAAGGCACTCGGCGCAGTCAACGGAAAAACTATCTCTTACTTAAAACAACTCGAGGGGCACGACCAGTTTGGAGTCGCTATCGAAGGCTTTGGAAAAACCGCCGATGACTACAAGATCACGATCGATAACAAGCACATCGGCGCCGGAATGAAGATCTCCGGCGATCAGCCTCTCGAAAGTGAAGAGCTTTGGTCGATTCGATCCATTCTTGCCATGGAGCCCTTCATTCATATGTCCATTGCGCCCGGAAAAGACTTTACCTGGAAATACACCTACGACTACTACACCATCGGTAAGTGAGTCGCTTTCTTTACTCTGCTTTTGCCCAGGCCATGCCATCCGCACCCGGGCCCACGTCAATCAAATCCTTGACGGTCCAATCGGAAAGGTTGATGACCGCGACCTTTCGGCTTTTATCGCACGAGGCATAGGCGACCTGGTTGTTCGGATTCACAAGAATCGCTTGCGGCCTAACGGGCACGTCAATCACGTGTTCGACCTTCATGGTGCTGAGGTTCAACGCCGATACTTTGTGGATTAAGGGGTTGGCAATAATCAACCATTTGCCGTCAGGTGTGACCGCAGTTCCGTAGCCAAGATCCGGGAGCGGTACCCACTTCACGACCTTATTTGTGGCGGTATCAATGACTGCCAACTGCGGTTTCGTCTGATCGGATGTGAAAACTTTGCTGCCATCTACGGCCATGGAAATACGTTGAATCTGGCCAGACACCGGAATGACCGCGATTGTCTTACGTGCGTCGAGATCCAGGACCGACACCGTACCGGGACCAACATTGGCGGTATATCCCCGGTGGCCGTCACGGGAAATGACGAGCATGTGTGACTGGTCCTGATTCGTCGGCACCGAGCCGATGATGCGTAACGTAGCCGGGTCAATGATGCTGATCGAGCGGTTAAGCTCAGTGGTCACATAAAGCAGGCCATTCTTCGGACCAAACACAGGATCATGCGGCCGCACGCCTTTACCCCAATCGACGTTGCCTACTACTTTGTGGGTCGCGAGATCGATCACCACCATGTTGTGGCCGTCTGTCCCCGGTTCCCCTACGCCCGAATTGCCATAGATCGGTACGTATGCCCTTCGGGCATCAGGCGAGACCGTAAGTTCGTGCCCCGTCACTCCGCCCTCGGGGACCTCAGCCAGCTTCTGGTAGGTCTTCGAGTCAACGATGCCTACGCTGGTGTCGCCCTTCACGGCCACCAGTAAGAGTCCGGCCCGTGCCGGGCTCCGAGCCCACATATAACCGGAGAGAATCAATAGGGAAGACAGCGTCAGGGCAGCTTGCAAGCGTCGCATATCAAACTCCGTTCCTAGTTAGCGGGGATTTGGTAACCAGTTACTCCATTTTCGTTCGGGCTTCCTCAAGAATGCGCTGCGCGCGGACCGGATTGAACACACCGCAAGAGCAGAATCGCGTCATATAAGTCACCGCCTCTGCCGGTGTCCGGCGGCCTTCCTTCACCCAGTCGATCATCTTCTTGGCCAGGCTACTGGATATCATCCCATGTCCGCACATGGTGGAAAGAGCCAGCGCCTGCGTGTTGGGCAACTTCTCCGTCGCGCCCTCAAAGCCCAGCGAATAGCCGACGCTATGGCGGGTGATACCGGCGAATTTGCAGCACTCCACCGCGCCTTCTACAGATGCCGACATGTTGACCGAGAGGCCCAGGTCAGCCTCTGCCGCGACCTTGAGAAACTGCTCCGCCGCTGCCTGGTTGTCAAAGATCGCTACCACCGACGCGGGCTCGTCGAGCCCGTCGATGACCGCGCGGAAGTTGGGCGTCATATCGCGCTTCCAGTTCGCCGAAGTATGCAAATCTTTTGCCGGCCGCAGGGCGCCACCATGAACCGGGTCCCCGATGTTGACAGGTTTGAAAGGGAGCGCGAGCTCAAGAAACTTCTTTAGCTTAGGCAAGCTATCGATCTCATTCTTACCATTGCTGGGGGTTGCGAAAACGATGTAGTCGTCCGCGAAGCTTTCCGCGCTACCGTAACGATGGAGAGTATTGGTCATCGGGCGTGTCCCACCGGCTCCTCTTTGCGCTCACCGTTGGCAGAAACCGGGTTAGTGATTTTGCCCAAACCCATGTTTGTCTTAGCCCGCTCTATCTTGTAACCCAGGCGCTCTAAGATGGGAGCGACGATCGTCTCCTCCCCATGCTCATCGCAACGCGTCCCCACGCCCAGCGATACAACGGTATCTACTTCTTCTTCGACCTTGTGAACCAGCCGGATGATTTCTTCCGTTCTTTCGACGCCTACTTTGATCTCCACGATGGCCGACATGACCTTCTCATTGAGAACATCTTCGCGCAAGGTTCCCGTCGCAACATCGGTCATGAGCAGGGTAAACGGGTTCCTCTTCTCGAATGCGACCCCGGCCTGAGCCAATGCCCAGGTCATCTTCTGGATGTCGCGCAGCCATACGCCGACCCCAGGACGGCCGAACTCGATTGTGAATCCTACCTCCCCTTGTTGCACCCGGTTGGTCACGTCGTTGGTCTTCACTTCCTCCGTGCCGCGTCCTTGCACGCCGGTCGATTCGTGGGTTGCGCGCGGATCAGAGAAGGCCCGCCGCACCACGCGTGGCCATTGCAGTTCCTCCGGTTCAAAGGCCGCAGTAGGGCATACATCGGGTTCAGGGTCAAAACGCAGCCGGCCCATTTGGAAAAACTTCCGGATGCTGCGCACGATGGAAGGATTCAGGTGCTCGTTGCTGAGCCCGTTATAGCATGCGTAACATTCCACGCACTCGTCGCGGTTGATGGTCGCGCGCTTGATTACCGGGTCAACGTAAATCGCTCCCATTGGGCAAACATAAGTGCAATTCCCGCAGGCCACGCATTTGTCAGGATTTATCTTCATGATCTCATCAGTCTTGTATGCATTAGTGCCCTTGCACAATGCCGGGGAATGCGTCCGCTCCCGCTTGTGCCGCTTTTCCATCTTCCTGCGGAGTACCACCACTCACCCCAATCGCGCCTAAAATGTGGCCGTCCACCATAAGAGGAATGCCTCCTTCAATCGGCATCGCCTCCGGGAGTTTAAGAATCGGTGTGTAGCCGTTCTTGATGACGGCGTCTTCAAACATCTTGGTCGGTCTCTTAAAGAAGACTGCGCTGCGTGCTTTCCCCAAGGCTACGTTGAAGCTGCCCAGCTGCGCGTCATCCATCCGTTCCATATACATCAGGTTGCCGCCGTCATCCACGATCAGAACAAACATGTGATTGTGGTTGGCGGCGGCCGCTTGCTCGGCCGCCGCCGCCACCTGCTTGGCAATCTGCAATGTGAGCGCCTTCTTGTCTGCAAGTTGCGCTCTCGATGCAGCACTTGCTACCAGCGCCAACCCGGCCAGGCAAACTGCTCGTTTCATCCTGTTCACGCTTGTCTCCTCTACCGCCGGCTGCCTATTTCCCGGTGTAAGTAATACGCCAAATCGACCCGGAGCCATCATCGCTCACTAGCAGCGAACCGTCCGTTGCCGTCGCCACACCTACCGGTCTACCCCAAACGCTCTTGTCGTCCACCACAAAGCCGGTCAGAAAATCTTCGTACTCACCCGTCGCATGCCCTGACTGGTGGAGCGGTACACGAATCAGTTCATACCCGGTTCTCGGTGATCTGTTCCAGGAGCCATGCTCCGCGGCAAAAATATCGCCCGCATACTCTGCGGGAAATTGTGTCCCGTCGTAAAACGTCATCTCGAGCGAGGCGTTGTGCGGCTGCAGAATCACATCGGGCGTAATGACTTTGTTCTTCAGATCCGCGCGTTGCCCGGCGAGCCGGGGATCCTGGTGCGGGCCCATATACCACCACGGCCATCCGTAAAAACCGCCAGGCTGTACGTGGGTAATGTAGTCAGGGACCAGGTTGTTGCCTAACTCATCGCGCTCATTGACGGAGCACCAAAGCTCGCCGGTCTTGGGATTGACGGCGATCCCCACAGGATTGCGAATCCCATAAGCATAGGTGCGCTTATTGGATCCGTCAGGGTTGAACGCCAGGATGTCTGCCCGGTCCTTCTCTGCGGGAGTATCGTCGACGTTTTCCTGCGAGCCCACTGAGACATACATTGTCTTGCCGTCTGGCGAGAATTGGACATCCCGTGAACGATGGTGTCCCCCGCTGGGTAAATCGTCGAGATGCTCCGCTGGGCCGGTCGCCGCCACATCCCCACTGTGATAGGGAAAGCGCACCACTGAATTCATATTAGCCACATAGACCCACTGGGGGTTGGGGCCGAGCGGATAAAACGCAATGCCGAACGGCGTATTCAGGCCGGTGGCGAAGACGTGCACCTCTTCCGGTTTACCGTCTTTCGTCATACCGCGGAAGACTTTGATGTCGCCCGCCGTAGTTTCGGCCAGGAACATATCGCCGTTGGGCGCCCTGCGCAGAATCCGCGGATTCGTAAGTCCCGTCGCATACAGGCCAACCGTAAAACCAGCCGGCGCCTTGGGCCAGGCATTTTCGGGGCGGGGAACAATCGTCGGGCCGCCGACTGCAGATTTGGAGGCGTAGGGTTGGGGAAGATCCTTGAGTGTAATGTGGCGAATCGTTCCCGGTTTTTCAAAACGATAATCCGTGAACGGAGCTTCCGGTGGTGGAGCGTTGGAAATTTCCGGCGCGGCTGCTGTTGGCGCAGGCGCCACGGCGCTTCCCGCAGCCGAAGCGCTCATCGACTGGATGTAGGTAACCAGTTGCCAGCGCTCCTCAGCTGGCAGCGCCGCCCACGATGGCATTCCATTTTCCATTCCGCCTTTGGTGATGTACCAGAAAACTGCGCCATCCGGTACACCTTGCAGGGCTCCATGCGCCAGCGGTGGAACATTGCCCGTTCCCTCTCCGGTTACTCCGTGGCAAGCGGCGCAGTGGCTGGCATAGCTCGTCTTACCGGCGGCAATTGCAGATGGCTGACCTGCATAGGGGTTTTTCTCCGCTGCAGCCGAAGCAGGCGCATTGTGAAACGAAGTGCCCTGGGCATGCAAAAAACGAGCAGCAGAGCCCATGGAAAAGGCCATAAAGAAAAAGAAAACTAGCAGGGTAGTCCTACGCATGACCGTCGCCATAAAGCGGCATTCTTTGCCTCCTCTACCTAAACAAGTATTTCCTGTCCCAACAAGCGAAATAGTACGAAACGTGTTTGTCACCGCGCGCGAAGCGGCGGAGAATGAACGTGATATGAAGCGTGACGCTCTCATCCTACTGCTTGGTTGCCTCGCTCTTTCGCCCCTTGCCCCGGCACAAACAACCGGTGATCGCATCAGCCTCTACTTTGGCGACTGGCACAGCTCTGCGCCACACGTAATTCGTGGAGCGCTCGAAGAGCGAGACATTCTTACTCGCGGAGATGGCCTGAATCCACCCCGCGCCGGCGCTGTTTTCCGCTTTCTCAACTCCTACACCCACGCCACCCTGGCTGCAGGAGCATCCACCAATCCCGCACATCTCGACGGCCAACAGGAGATTTATTTCGTCGAGTCCGGCAAGGGCACGGTGACCGCGGGCGGCCAGACTGCCAGCTTGTACCGGAATGTCGCTGTCCTCATGCCGGCCAATTTGGAGTTCACTCTCAAGAGCACAGGCGATGAGCCGCTCGCCATGTACGTCATCAACGAGCCAACCCCTGCTGGTTTCCGGCCCAACGCAAACATGATTGTTCGCGATGAGAATACGATTCCCATTGCCTCCAGTAATGGCTTCTGGGCGCACATTGCAAAACCGCTCTTCACCACTCAGGATGGTCTGGCAACGCTGGAGAGTGTGGTGACCGTTACACTCGATCCGCTGACGATTGGCAAGCCGCACCCGGCGCCCAACGAGGACACCAGCGACATTGAAGAAGTGTGGACTTCGCTCTACGGAAACAGCCTCGCACTTGTCGGCAACCAGCTGCATGAGCAGACTCCCGGCATGGCGTACTTGCACATACCCGACAATCTCACTCCTCATACCAACATCAACCCAAGCGGCGAATCCCAGGCGAAGTTTCTCTACTTCGCCCGCTACCGTCCGCACGAAACCAGAAAATAGCCATCGTCGAAGGTCCCGGAGGCGGCTCTTTAAGTCCACCCCATGCGTTTCGCACTATTTCGCTTGTTCGGCCGGGAAAAACTTGTTTACGTAGCAGGATCAGCAAAATGCCGCAAGATCGAGGAATACGGAGACTATTGATGATAAGGAGGTGTGTCGCATCCCTGGGCCTGTGCGCACTGCTGGCGCCAGTCGCCATGGCGCAGATAACCGGCGAAAAGATCGATTCTTACTTCGGAGACTGGCACAATGCCACCCCCCGCACCGTGCGCGGCTCGCTCGAAGAGCGCGATATTTTCACCCGTGGCGATGCCGCGAACCCGCCTCAAAAGGGCGCGGTTCTTCGCTATATGAACTCCTACACCTACGACACACTGGCGCCCCAGGCATCGACCAAGGCCACCAAGCTCGATGGCCAGCAGGAGATTTACTTCGTAGAATCAGGCAAAGGCACGGTGACCGCGGGCGGAGAAACCGCTGACCTGTATCGGAACATTGCCGTCCTCATGCCGGCGAATCTGGAGTTCACCCTCAAGAACACGGGCGACCAGCCCCTTGCCATGTACGTCATCAACGAGCCCACGCCCCCCGGCTTCCGGCCAAACACGGCCATGCTGGTCAGGGATGAAAACAAGATCCCGGTAAGCTCCACCACGGGTTTGTGGTGCCACATTGTCAAGCCGCTCTTCGCGACTTCTGATGGGCTGGGTACTCTGCAAACCGTGATGACCGTCACTCTCGATCCGCTTACCATCGGCAAACCCCACGTGGTAGACCATACCGACATCGAAGAAGTCTGGACCGCGCTCTACGGAACCAGCCTTGCCTTCGTCAGCAATTCGCTCCGCAAGCAGACGCCGGGTATGGCGTTCTATCATGTGCCGGATAACCTGACCCCCCACACCAACGTGAATCAGAATGAGGATTCGCAGGTGAAATTCCTCTACTTTGCCCGCTATCATCCGCATGAAGACAGGAAATAGAATGCGAGGGGAGACGGTGAACATGCTGTGTCTACGAACGGCGCTTCCCACTGCTTTGGGGGTGGCCTTCGCCTTGGGCTCGTTTGCCGTGGGGCAGAATACCCCGCCTAGCAGCGGGACGCAGAATGCGATTAACGGCATCAACTCCTATCCCGGACCCGGCCTGGTCAAATATCAAAACGCTCCCGATCCGATGGACCGCCGCATCGATATGTTCATCAGCGATTGGCATTTGTCCATGCCACGCGTGGAGCACGGCTCGCTCATTCTGCGCGACATCCTTACCAGAGGTGATAACTTCGATCCGCCAGCAAAGGGCGCAGTCCTGCACTACACCAATTTCTTCGCCTACGGTAGGCTCGCCCCTGGAGCCTGGACGACCCCCTCGAAGCTGGAAGGCCAGCAGGAGATTTACTACATTCTCGGTGGCGAGGGCGAAATCACCGCCGCAGGCGAAACCGCCAAGCTGCACAAGGGTGTCGCCGTGCTTATGCCGGTTGGCCTCGAATTTGTCATGCACTCGATCGGCGATGACCCGCTCACCATGTACGTCATCAACGAGCCGCTGCCCGACGACAATGGAATTGTCGGAAATCCGAACCGCATTCCGTTCCATCCCAAAACGAAGATGGCGGTGAAAGATGAGGGAGCTGCGCGCGTGAGAACTCCCGCCGTTGCCGATCCTTTTATTGTTGGCGGCGCCTCCGGCCACTGGGCTCATATCGTAAGAGAGATATTCTCCCCAGCCGACGGGCTGGCAACCGAACAGAGTGTCATTACCGTAGAGATCGACCCCAAAACATTGGGCGAGCCGCATCCCCATCGGCCGGGCCAGGAAGAAGTTTGGGCCGCCATCGATGGCAACAGCCTCGTGCTCTTGGGCACCGAGCTGCGGGTGCAGAAGCCCGGGATGGCCTATATGCTACGGCCGGATGCAGTGACCGTTCACTCCAACATTAACGATGGCGATAAGCCGGTGAAGTTCTTGTACTTCGCCCGCTTTCCTCAGGGCGACAACTGGACTCACGCGGTTCCTGCCAAAAAATGAAAGGGAGCCGTACAGCGATCGTCCTTGCTTTAGCGCTCGCGCTCATCTTTTGTACCGGCCGTCCGGCGGCGGCTCAGGCAAAGGAATACTTTCTGTACTCCGGGACCTACACCGGCTTTCAATACGTCCTGCACGGGAATCCTGCCGGCCAGAGTCACAGCGAAGGGATTTACGTCAGCCGGTTCCGTCCCGCAACCGGCGATCTTACCCCAGCAAAACTAGCCGCAAAGATCAGCAATCCATCCTTCCTGGCTATCTCTCCCGATCATCGTTTTCTGTATGCGGCCAGCGAAGATCCAACCTCCGTCGGACCGGCGCGTGATCACGAGTCGTATATCAGCGCCTACGCCATTGATCCAACGTCCGGCGAACTGCATATGTTGAACACCGTCCCCAGCGGGGGCACAAGTACCTGCTATCTATCCGTCGATAAGAGCGGCAAGTACGTGCTTACCGCCAGTTATGGCAGTGGCAGCATCTCGGTCCTGCGGGTAAGGGAAGACGGCGGCCTTGGCGCGGAAACCGCCTTTGTCCAACACATCGGGCATAGCGGAACGCAAACCCAGGCCCACCCCAGCGCCATCGATGTTTCGCCTGACAACCGGTTTGTGATCGTACCCGATCTTGGGCTGGACAAAGCGCTCATCTACCATTTCGATCCCAGTACGGGCACCCTCTCTCCGCCTGACCCGCCCTTTGCCGCGGTACCGGCTGGAAGCGGACCGCGGCACTTTGCCTTCGACTCTGCCGGAAGATTCGGCTATCTGATGAATGAACTGAATGGAGTGGTGAGCGTGTTTGCCTGGGATGCCACCCAGGGGACGCTGACCAATGTCCAAGACGCCTCAACCCAGATCCCTGATTTCGTTGGTAGCAATCACACTGCGGAAATCGCGATCTCGCCCAATGGCAGATTCCTCTACCAGTCCAACCGGCGCCTTCGCAGCGATAATGTGCGCGGGCCCGACACCATCGGGGCCTTCGCCATCGACTCACGGAAAGGCACCCTGACTTTGGTTGAGCAAACACCTACGGGTGGCATCATGCCGCGCAGCTTTGCCATCGACCCAACCGGAAACTACCTGCTGGCCGCCAATGAATTATCCAACAACCTCGTAGTCTTTCGGATCGATCCTGTGACCGGTAAGCTGGCCAAAACCGGCAAGGAGATAATAGTGGACACGCCGGTCTGTCTTCAGTTCGCACTCGCCGGTCCGCAATAAGGAGATCAAGCTCGTGAGAAGCAACCGCCGCACTTTTTGCTTGCTCTTTGTTTTTGCTTTGACTGTTTCGGCTTGTCAGCTCGCCGTGGCCCAGGCCGGCGACTTTCTTATGTACTTTGGCACCTACACCGGCTTCAAGTTTGTAAGTCATAGCGCCACCATAGGCGTAGGAGAGAGCCACAGCAAAGGGATCTATGTAAGCCGGTTCCATGCCGCAACCGGGGAATTAAGCGAGCCGGAGTTGGCCGCTGAAATCGTGAACCCCTCTTTTTTGACGGTTCATCCCAATCATCGATTTCTGTATGCCGTATCGGAAGATCCTCTCTCCCTGGGGCCGCCGCGTGATCACGCGTCCTATGTAAGTGCCTTTGCCATCGATCCCGCCACCGGGAAGCTGCGCCTGCTCAACACCATCCCCACCGGTGGAACCAGCACCTGCCACCTCTCTATGGATAAGACAGGCAAGTTCGTGCTCCTGGCTAATTTCGGCAGCGGCAGCATTTCCATCGTCCGTGTAAATGACGATGGCTCTTTGGGACGGCAAACCGCCTTCGTGCAGCATCTGGGACACGGCAGTCCCGACGTGCCCGTCCAATCGGGGCCGCACCCCCATACCATCCTGGTTTCGCCCGACAACCGATACGTCATCGTCTCCGATCTCGGGGTCGATAAGGTGTTCATCTATCACTTCGACCAAAACACAGGAATGCTTTCCCCTCTCGATCCTCCGTTTGCGGCGGTCGAGCCCGGGGGCGGCCCACGTCGCTTTCTCTTCGATCCCGCGGGCGCCTATGGTTATCAGCTTAACGAGATGGGAAGTACCTTGATCACCTTTGCCTGGGACCCTGCGCAAGGGAGTCTGACCAGGCTCCAGGAAGTCTCGATCACCCCGCCCGGCCTTAGGAATGCAGGCGCCGAGATGCAAATAAGCGTCAACGGAAAGTATCTCTACGCATCGAATCGGCTTAGCCGCTTCAACGATAAAGATCACACCAAGATCGACCGCCTTCCGGGCACCATCAGTCTGTTTGCCATTGACCCGCAGAAACACACGCTTTCTGAAATACAGCAATTCCCATCGGGCGGAGTGATGCCACGCAATTTCGCGATCGATCCCACTGGGCAATACTTATTCGCCTTGAATCAGGTATCCAATAACGTGGTCCAATTCAAAGTCGATTTGGCGACGGGCATGCTTTCCAGGACCGGCCGCGAAATCAAAGTCGACACGCCCGTCTGTCTGCAATTTGTACCAGTGGTATAACCTGATCCAGATCCCAAAGGAGGCTATAAGCCCAGTGCAAACAGCCCGGTATTCGCTCTGCTTTATGTTGATTTGCGTATTGACCCTGCTCGCCGGACGCACAGCCTCAGCGCAAGACAAGGATTACTACGCCTACTTTGGGACCTATACCGGATTCCGCTTCGTGCGTCACAGCAAGACCCAGGGAGTGGGGGAGAGCCATAGCAAGGGAATCTACATGAGCCGGTTCAACGCTTCGACCGGTACTCTCAGCGAGCCGGAACTGGCGGGGGAAATCACCAATCCTTCCTTTATTACGATTTCTCCCGATCATCGCTTCCTCTATGCAGTCACCGAAGATCCGCTCTCACTAGGGCCGCCGCTCGATCATGCCTCTTACGTGAGTTCGTTTGCCATCGATCCGGCCACTGGCAAGCTGCGTCTGTTGAATACCTTGCCGACGGGTGGAACCAGCACCTGCTTTATCTCGACCGATAAGACAGGCAAGTACGTGCTGATGGCCAACTTCGGCAGTGGCAGCGTCTCCGTGATAAAGCTTAAAGAAGATGGCTCCCTGGGAGAGCTCACCTCCTTTATCCAGAATATTGGGCATAGCGTAAATCCTGCTATCCAGACCTCTCCGCATCCCCATTCCATTCTCGTCTCGCCAGACAATCGTTATGTCATCGTTTCCGACCTTGGGTTGGATAAGATATTCATCTTCCACTTTGATGAAAAGACCGGCGAGCTCTCTCCTCCCGGCCCGCCCTTCGCGACGGTCAAGCCGGGCGGCGGACCGCGGCACTTTACCTTTAGTCCGTCGGGTAAATTTGCTTATCAGTTGAGCGAAATGAGCGGCATCGTCGATTCCTTTGCCTGGGATCCCACCGCCGGAACCCTGACCCACCTGCAGAGTTCCGAAACCATCCCCCATGGCTTTGCCGGTGAGAACCACAGCGCGGAGATCGCCATAAGTCCCGACGGGAAATACCTCTATGAGTCCAACCGGCGCAATACAGGCGACACCGGATGGGGTCCCGATACCATCGGCGTATTTGCCATCGATCCCGAGAAGGGAACTCTTACCCTGGTTGAGCAAGCGAAGTCCGGCGCAATCATGCCTCGTAATTTCGCCATCGATCCAACCGGTTCGTTCCTGTTGGTGGCCCACCAGTATTCGAACAACGTGATTGTGTTTAAGATTGATCGCGCCACCGGGCGCCTGACAAACACCGGGAATGAGATCAAGCTGGACGTGCCCGTCTGCATCCAGTTTGTTCCCATCCACTCTTAGGGCGTTTCGTACTATTTCGCTTGTTCCGCCTGGGGAACAGGCTTAACGTTTGGCTTCTGGAAGCAATGTCCGGCTGCCGTTCATTTGCAGCCGGATTCACCGCGTGAACGAGGAACTCGGAGCCAATGATCTCGCCATCCGGAAAACGTCTCGGTTCGCTGGTATTGTCGGTTTTCGCCGTTGCGATCGCTTCCGGCTATGCGCAAACCGTTGCCAAGCCGCCGGTGAAGACGCCGGCTTCCGGCGGAAACAGCTTTCCCGGACCGAATGCCATCCGCTATGAGGATGGCCCCGGCCTGCAGGATACGCTCATCGACAGGTTCATGGGGGATTGGCACGATTCGATGCCGCGCCATGAACACGGGTCGCTGGTGCTGCGCGACATCCTTAGCCACGGAAACAACCTCACACCGCCGCAGCCAGGGGCAGTGCTGCAGGCCGCGAATTTCGTGGCCTACGGGCGTCTCCAGCCCAACGATATAACCACATCTGACAAGCTCGAAGGCCAACAAGAGCTCTACTATATCGACGGCGGGGTGGGAGAGATCACGGGCAGCGGAAAGACAGCCGCGCTGCATAAAGACATTGCTGTCTTCGTACCCGAAGGTGTCGAGTTCTCGATGAAGAACACCGGCAACGAAGACCTTACTATGTACGTCGTCAATGAGCCTGTTCCCAAGGGCTTCACTCCGCGCAAAGACATGATGGTGACGGACGAGAGTACAGTTCCTCCAAGAACGCCGATGGAAGCCTCGCCCTATACACTCCCCGGCGCTTCCGGGCACTGGGCGCATATCGTCCGGGACCTTTTTTCCCGCGCAGATGGCCTGGCGACGATTGGCGATTTCATTACCGTCACCATCAATCCCATGCAGATGGGCGAGCCGCATCCTCATCGTGCGGGGCAGGAAGAAATCTGGGTCGCCATGGATGGCACCAGCCTTGCTTTCCTCGGTACGCAGTTGCGGGTTCAGCCGCCAGGCATGGGCTACATGATCAGGCCGGATGACACCATGACCCACTCCAATATTAATTCCGGCGACACCCCGGTTAAGTTCCTCTGGTTTGCCGGCTCCTCCCTCCCCAAATGAACTCGCTGGCCAAAAGGGCCTGTTGCAAAGCCACACTCGCAGTCCTGTTCCTCATGGTTTTGTTGCCGGCCGGCTGCAGCAGGAGTTCGCCAGCAGCCAATCACCATCCGGCTCGCCGGCGATGAGTGGTTCTTGAAAAGCCTTACCAAAACGGGGATGATCGCAGCCTATGAGCAGAAGACGCGGCGTCCACGTGGAAGTATTGGATCGCAACGACCGCAAGATCATGAACGATCTGGACCACGGCGCCGCGGCAGGCGGTGCTGGTTATGACATCGTAGTGATGCGGCACAGGCTGCTCGGCGCGCTCATCCAGAAGCACCAGATCCAACCCATCGATTCTCTGTTGACTGACCCAAGTGTTCACGACCCGGGCTTTCAACCACAACAGCAACTCTTTCCCAACTGGTGGCGCGAGCTCAGTTGGTATGGAGACAAGATTTACGGCTATCCCTATACCGGGCTGACCGCATACCTGTGCTACCGCAAAGATCTTCTCGATGATCCTGAGAACAAGCGTAAGTTCAAGGCTCGTTATCACCGTGAGATTGCGGTTCCTTCCAATTGGAAAGAGTATGTGCAGTTAGCCGAGTTCTTCACTCGTCCGGGCGATCACTTCTATGGAACTTATATTTCCGGCAAACAGGGTCTGGCGCTTTGGTACGAGTGGCTCAACTTCGTCTACTCATTTCGGGGAGATATTCTCGACACCCAACACGGTTGGGAGTACGGCGACATTGTTGTCAATTCTCCGCAAAATGTCGCGGCTACCCAGCAGTACGTGAAAATGATTGCGCTCAGTCCGCCTGACACTCTTAACTACGGTTGGAATGAAGCGCAGGCAGCGCTCCAACAGGGTCACGCATTCATGGGGCTCTTGTGGAGTGACCAGGCCTACCTCCTGGAAGACCCAGCGACCTCAAAGGTCGCGGGCAAGATCGGTTACAGCCTTATTCCCTCGAACACAGCGCAGCGGTCCAGTCAACTGGAAGGCTTAACCTACCTGATCCCGACCGGGTCACAGCACCCCAAGGAGGCCTATCGATTCCTCGAGTGGGCTATGTCTGACCAGGTCCAGACGCCGCAAACTCTCGACGGGAGCAATTCGATCAGAGAATCGGTATACGGGGATTCCAAGGTGCAGAGAATGCCCTACACGGCAGCCTTCCTGGCTAGTATTCCTATCGCCAAAGAAAAACCAACTATTCCCGAGTCGTCACAAATGACGGAGGCGGCGGAACGTCGTCTTTCTGAGATCGTGACCGGAAAGGAATCTCCGCAGAGCGGTCTGGACAAGCTCGCACTCGATCTCAAAGACATTCTCGGCAGCAGGGGCAAATTACGCTATCCAGTCCACGGCACATCATGAGTCAAGACATATCGTTTACGGAGGGAACAGTGAATATGAAATCCAACTCGTTGAAAGTATGCTTCATGGCTGTCTGGCTGCTGTTGTGCGCGGCCCCGTCGGTTGCCGTCGCGCAAGATATGCCCGCCGGCGCCTGGGCCGGTACCTGGGTAGCGAATAGTGCGAAATCCAGGTTTCCCGGGCCGCCGCCCACGTTAGACCAGGTCATCATTCAGCCCGATGGGTCGGTGGCCGTCCACGTCGTGAGTGCGGATGGAAAGACGACCGATTGGTCATACAAACCGCAAGCCGGGAAAGCCGTACCGATCCAGGGAAGAGACAACACCACGGTAGAAGTCGTCAAAGTGAACGATTACCGGCAAAATCACATTTGGGACCATGAGGGAAAAATTACCCATACCCATTCCACCTTATCGAAGGATGGAAAAGTTCAGACCTTCTACGGAGCTCCAGGAACTTACAGAGCCCCTGGAGAAACCAAGGCCAAACCTTTTAGTGAAGTGGTTGTCTACGAAAAACAATAACGCGAAGAGTGATGCATCAGGCAGGAAGGCAAGTTTTTGGTTTTGCAGCAGTCGTTTTGCTCGTCACTGCTCAACTGGCCGTGGTCGCGCAAGACATCCCCGCGGGTGCGTGGGCAGGTATCTGGAAGCTGAACCTGGCTCAGTCCAGTTTCCCAGGGCGGCCTGCCCCGCAGGATGATCAGTTGACGATTCTGGCGGACGGGACGGTCACGGTTCTTGAGACAAATTGGCAAGGCAAGAAATCCAGTTGGTCCTACAAACCCCAGGCAGGGCGCGAGGTCCCGGTAAGCGGCAGGACGAATTGGACTGTGATCGCGCGCAAAGTGAACGATCATCGGACAGAACAGGTCTGGAATTTCAACGGCCACAAAGCGAAGAGTTGGGCTACTTTGTCCAAGGACGGCGCCCGGCAGACATTTCATCTCTCTGGAACGAACGAGGCAGGAAAGCCGTTCCACCAGGTGGTTGTTTACGATAAGCAATAAATCATAAGGAGTCGATACTAAAATGAAACCAAGTGTGAAGAAGGCAGCGTTTTCGCTCTTAGCCATGCCGGTCTTGTTGCTGGCTATCCCGTTCCACCTCAACGCGCAAGACACCCCTGCCGGCGCTTGGGCCGGCACCTGGAAGTTCAATCCGGAAAAGTCGAAGTTTCCCGGAAACCCACCCCAGGCGGACCAGGTCACGATCGATCCCGACGGTACCATTTCCGTGCAGGAAACAAGTTCAACGGGCAAGCAAAGCAGCTGGTCCTACAAACCCCAGCAAGGCAAGGCCGTGCCGGTCGAGGGCCATGGTGAAAACGTGACCGTAATTGCAACCAAAGTAAATCCGTACAAGACAACACAAGTCTGGAACTACAACGGGAAGCCAGCCAAGAGCTATGCCACCCTTTCCAAAGATGGTAAAACCCAGACCTTCCATATGTCCGGGACAGACAAGGATGGTAAGCCCTTCACCGAACTGGTCGTTTTCGAAAAGCAATAGCATGCGGTGAGCCACCGGCGTGAACAGAGAAACCCCATTCCCCACTCAGTCCCGTCGGGTGGCCCATTCAATCCCTTTCTGGGCTTGAATGGGTTACGCATTTAATTCAGAGATTTGTCCCTGGCAACAAATCGAAGGGTGCCCCCACCCTGAAGTGGTTTGGGAAAAGTCTCTCCACGAAGGGCACGGCTTCAGCCGTGCCCTCGAGTTTCTACATTTCAGAGCCAGCGCGCCAGGCGGCGGACCGTAGGCAGCATATTTTGTAACGTACTCCAGCTTGGCCCGTGCCAAGCTGTGCCAGCCCCGGACTTCAGTCCGGGGAAGCGGGCTTTCAAGCCCGCGAGAACGCTTTATCTCGCAACGACGGGCTTCAGCCCTGGTGAGACAAACACCACCACACTTACATTTGGGAGAATGCCTCAGAGCGGGCTTGAGCGAGAGGCCGAAGCTGTTTGCATGGTCATCGGCGTCTCCGTTGATGGAATTGGGTGCCCGCCACCAGGGCTAAAAGCCCTGAATTTACATCCAGGAGCGTTCACGCGGGTTTGACCCTGGACTGAAGTCCAGGGCTTGTCCCCGGACTAAAGTCCGGGGCTGGCACAGCTGGTCCAAATACGCCAGAATGTCTTCTGCCGGCCAACTCGCCGCTCCGAAATATGTAGAAAGTCCAGGGCACGGCTTCAGACGTGCCGCAAACTTCTCAGCTATGAGCAACGTCTTTTCCATACTTCCAGCCACATTCATTTCCGTGTCGGCATGCTTACGATCTTTCCGCTGTTCGTTCACGCTGTAATTGAAACCGAAAAAAGAAGTACACCGGAACGCCAATCAGCACGATCAGCACACCGGGGATCGTGGTTGCCGGCCGGTACACAAACAGAACCAATAGAATGACGCTCGCACAGACAATGTAAAGTGCGGGAATGATCGGATAACCGAAGGCCCGGTACGGTCGCTCAGCATTCGGCCGGATCTTGCGCAGGCGAAACACACCAGCAATGGTAAGGATGTAAAAGATCAGCGCGGCCGAGATAATGTAATCCAGCAGGTTACTGTAGAGGTTGCCGTAGGTCCCGGTCGCAGGTTGGTAAGTTCGGATCAATACCAGCACCGCTGACCAGAGTCCCTGCATGACCAAAGCCGCGCTGGGCACGTTCGCGCGATTGAGAGTGCCGGCTTTCTTGAAGAAAAGCCCGTCGAGTGACATCGCATAATAAGCGCGAGCGCCAGTAAGAATCAAAGAGTTCATGCACCCAAAGGCCGAAATCATGATTGCAATCGCGATCAACGCCCCACCGGCCGTGGGGAAGACGGCCTGCATCATGGTTGCGGCCACGCGGTCCGAGGGCGCACGCTGTACAGCGCTAAACGGCAGCACGACGATATAGGCGAAGTTGGCCAGAAGATACAGGCCGATCACGATGAATGTTCCCAGCGCCAGGGAAAGAGGTACATTCCGGCTCGGATTTTTGACCTCTCCCGCGCTGAAGGTGATGTTATTCCAGGCGTCCGCAGCGAAGAGAGATCCTATCTGCGCCGTACATAGGGCTACCAGCATGCCGAAGGCCGTCAAAGGTGACGGTGTATAGCCGCTCAAGGTGAACCCCTGAGGAGTCCACGCATGGCCAAAATTTGCCTTTACCACCGAGGCCTTCCAGCCAATCAGTATTCCTATCGCAATCACCGCAAGGAGCGAGCCCAACTTCATCGTAGAAAAGACATTTTGCACTCCCTTTCCGTATTTGAGACCATTGGTATTGGTCCACGTCAGGAACGAGATAACCACCAGTGCGACCACCTGGGCAGTGGAAAGCGAAATGGCGTACGTCGGCAAAATGTGAATGGGCGGGATGATGTAGTTATTCTCCGCAATGTGCGGCCACAGTACTCCCAGATACCTGGAAAACCCGACAGACGAAGCGGCGATTGTGCCCGTTTGAATGACCAGAAAGAGTGTCCAGCCGTATAGAAATCCCCAGAGCGGGGAATACGCTTCACGCAGGTAGACGTATTGGCCGCCTGCCCGCGGCATCATGGCTGCCAACTCACCATACGAGAGCGCGGCAGTGACTGTCAGCACGCCCGCGATGACCCACGCCACCAGGAGCCAGCCGGAACTACCAACCTCCCTCGCCATTTCGCCGGCAACGATGAAGATCCCTGAGCCGATCATCGAACCGGCGACAATCATCGTCGAATCAAAGAGTCCGAGGCTCCGCTGTAAATGGCGGCCTACCCCGGTGCCGGGCGTTATATCCAATCCTTGCCCCACCGCACTGCTGTCGCTCGATAGACCCAACCTGTGCCTCCGCGGCCGCTAGTTTTGAAGTTACAACAGGTGTCTCGATTCGATCCGATTAAGTTACTCCATCGGCATCTGGCAGGGCTTTCCTTAAGGACTTCAGCCAAAACGGCAACATCTATGGCTTGGCCAGAAATGCTGAAGTGAGTTGGTTGAATTCCGCCGCATATTTCATGTGGATCTTGTGCTTGCCTTGAGGAAAAACGTGCAGTGATGATCCCCGAATCCCTTCACTAATGATCCTGGGATGGAATGCTGGGACCAACGGATCCTTTTCCCCGTGCAGGATAAGGGTCGCGCACTGTATCCGGTTTAGCTGGGATCGATAGATTTCCCCACCAGCCGCATACAAGTCTTCCAATCCCACGACATAGCGCTCCCATAAGGCCTCAAACGCTTCGCCGTAGATTTGCTGCATTGCCTCGGCGTCCCGTTGCGACCACGTTGAGATCGAGCGCACCGCCTGGAAAGCGGCTATCTCTTCTGCGGAGAGATACGAGTTCCCGCCCCATACGACCAACCTTTGAATTCTATCTGGGGAGTGCGCCGCCATGAGCGCGCCGATATTGGCGCCATCGCTCCATCCGAAAACAGTAAATTCCTCGTGGCCCAGCGCCGTCATGAGAGCCAGCATGTCTTCCGCGTCTCGCTGGTAAAACCCCAAAGGATAGTCACGTTCCGGCGGCTTCGATTCGCCGTAACCGCGGGGATCTGGAGCAATGACCCGGTAACGTTGGCTGAACCATCGGAGCTGGTGCTCAAAATCCGTCTTGCCGGTACCCAATGCCCCGGGAATAAACATGACGGGCAGCCCGGACCCATAGGTCTCGTAATACATCGAAAAGCCGTTCAGGGCGAGCTTAGGCATGAACCATGTTAGAGCCTTGTCCGCGATCCAGCGACCGACGCGACTCTTTTATCCACTGATTCCTCTGCCTCATATTGCGTGGGCTTTTCCCTCAAGCCCAGCATCGCACGAGCCTGCGCCCGGGTTGCCACCGGCCGGTTAAGTTCATGGGCGATGCGAACGGTGCGTTCAACCAGTTGGGCATTACTCACGGCTTTTTGTCCACGCGAATAGTACACATTGTCTTCGAGGCCGACTCGCACATGCCCGCCCATCAGGGTGGCAAGGGTCGTCAACGGCAGTTGATAAGGTCCAACGGCTGAGCATAGCCACAGAGAATCTTCGGGAAAATCCTTCAACATATTGAGAACATTCTCCACCGTCGGCAGGCTCCCCGTTTGATAGCCCATGACCGTTTGTATCCAGTAGGGCTTTTGTACTAAGTCGTTTTCGATCAGATATCTCACTCCCCACGAACAGCCCGGGTGATAGAGCTCCATCTCCGGCTTGACCCTGTGTAGCTTCATCAGCGCCGCGAAGTGGTGAATCAGGCCGTAGGTGAAGGGTATGCATTCATCGACATCGATCGCTGGTCGCGGGTTCGACAGTGGGGCAAGCCGTTCTTTGAGACGGAAGCGGCTCATGTCCGGCGCCAGGTTGAGTGATGCGACTTCCGGGCCCGCTTCCAGAGAGGAGGCCCGCTCTTCCATCGTCATGCCAGGACCGCCGCCGGTGGTCGCGTTGATGATGATCTCCGGGCACCGCTCACGAACCTTGCGCAGCACCTCGCGCCACGGTTCAGCATTCTTTGCACCTCGCGTAAGATCCTCTGGATCTCGCGCATGGATATGTACCATGGCCGCTCCGGCGTCATAGGCAGCTCCCGCGGATTCGGCGATCTCATCGGCTGTTTCCGGTATGACCTCATTTGCTTCCTTGCCTTGGATGCCACCATTGCAAGCAACGCAGATGATGAGAGGAGGCATCCCTTGGCGCACTCTCTCCATAAACTCATGGGAGGACGTGTAGTCAAAGGAAGGTGGCAGCGATGACTGCTTTGAACTTCGGTCCTGGGGCACGAATTTCCCTTTTCTAATCGGCAGTTGATAAGTCTCTGAGTTCGTTCCCAATCTTCAACTCAGGCAGTGCCACATGACCGAACCGCTCGGGGGTGTGGGGTATGTGGGCTGTGGGCGCGCTATAGTCACCCCAAAGCCAGTATAGGAAAACAAGTTTTCAAAGGCCCAACAAGCGAAATTGTGCGAAACCTCGATGCTGCCTCAAGAAGAAACAAAAACTAATCTCAGTAGCGCGAACTCGGGTGACTACAAACTTCATCTCTTGCCTTGGAAACCTGCAGCCGCAAAGCCCCGCAAAGCCGAAGATGCTCCTGCGGATCACCCCGCAGGGTAGCTGGTGGCGAAGGAAATCCCTTGCGCTGAAGTTTAATCAAGGTGTAGTCTCGCGTTAACAGCTCTATGGCAGCCATAGTGTGTTCCGGAATCCCATCGAGCTGGTGGGGATGCCATATTTGTCTGATCAGGTCTATCGCCCCCGCTTATAAGCTAGAGATTGAACGTTCATAGAGAGTCCGCTCACCCTCATGATTAAAGAGTTGGTGCCGACATCGCCGAACCCTCCTCAGTCCAATCGATCGCACTTGGATGCCGGGCGGTTGGATTCCTGGAAGGAAATCGCCAGTTATTTCCGGCGGGAAGTGCGCACTGTTCAACTCTGGGAAAAGCGAGAAGGCCTTCCGGTTCATCGCCACTTTCATAAACAACTGGGCAGCGTCTTCGCCTTCCGTTCCGAGCTGGATGCGTGGAATGAACAGGTGTCCCTCAAGGGCGGTGCGCACTCTGAGACGGCGAAGCAACTTGAGACGAAACCTGCGCTGGGCCGCATAACCATTCGTGTCGAACCGCTTCATGACCAAACGCGAGGAGAGCAAGCCCTTTGTGCTGCAATCACCGCTAAGACCATAGCGGTTCTGGAGCAACTAAACCCTAGACAGTTAGGTGTTGAACTTGCGTCCGCCCCATCTACTCTCCGCGGGGACCGCAGACGTAAGGGTTTTGAAGAGAGCGTTTCACCGGAATCCCCAGCCGACTTCCTGCTGAAGTGGGGCATCCAGGATCACAACGGTGGCTTGCGGGTAACCGCGCAGCTTTTATCGTTTGAGGCACAGACTGTGGTTTGGTCCCAGGCCTACCAGTGTCAGCGCAGCGATGTCGACGGGATGCCCGGGTATTTAGCGGACCAGATTGTTTTATGCGTCTGGCTCAAGGTCATTTCGTCGCCGGTTTCCTTTCGGTTCACCAAGCGCAGCGAACGGCGAACTGCGCGGGAAGCCTATCTCAAGGGCCGCTACTTTTGGAAACAGCGAAATGAGGAAGGCCTGCGCAAGGCCCTTCAATGCTTCGAAACAGCGATCCGCGAAGATGCCCATTTCGCCTTGCCTTACTCCGGCCTCGCTGATTCGCTCACACTCCTTTCCTTTTATGAAATTGTGCCCCCCTCTCAGGCCATGCCGGCCGCGCGCCGCGCGGCGATCAAGGCCATCGAGCTTGATCCTGATCTCGCCGAAGCTCACGCGTCGCTGGCCGATATCCAATTTCACTTCGAGCGTGACTGGCACGGGGCAGATCGGGAGTATCGCCGAGCCATTGAATGCAATCCAGGCTACGCTCTGAGCTATCACTGGTATGCGAATCTCCTGGCAGCGAAGGGACAGCATGAGGCAGCGCATATCGCCATCATGCATGCCCTTGAGATCGACCCCGTCTCTCTGATTACCCTGGTCTGGGCAGGCGTCACATCCCACATGGCCCATCGCTTCGACGACGCCATCAAGCACTACAAAAGTGCCCTCGAGTTAGATCCGGAGTTTATCTGGGCCCACATGTATCTGGCGCAAGCGCTGGAGCAGAAGGGCGACTACAAGGAAGCGGTGCGTGAGTTTGAAAACACCATCAAACTTACCGGCGGGAGCAACTGTGTGCTCGCCATGAAGGCTCATGCCCATGCCGTCGCCGGTGACAAAACCTCCGCCCGCCTGATCCTGCATGGTCTGAAGAGCTCGAGCAATCGCAAATGCATGCCTTCCTATGACATTGCCGCTACCCACGCCGCGCTGGGTGAATCCAGGCAGATGGGCTTCTGGCTCAATCGTGCCTGCACCGAACGAAACATGAAAGTCTTTACCTTGATGCAAGACCCGCGCTTCGACCTTCTCCGCCATCATTCTGAGTTCAAGGAAGTCGTCGATCAGGTGGGGCTCAGTCGATACATTCCCCTACCCGCCGCGGTTCGCTAAAGTGTTTTCACCTCTGGTGTATACAAAGCGATTGCTCCCGACGCGGTTTTTGCTCAAGAAAAGACGCACCTCGCTAAAACCCGCCCGTGCAGACTAGAAGTGAAAATGCGTTAGATCCTCCTTTTTCGTAGCTCCCCCAGCAAAATTCGCCCATCCTTTGGCGATGCAGAACCGCGTTTTCGTACTATTTCGCTTGTATGCCATTGGCGGAAGTTGCCATTCTAGGCTCATGTATCTATGACTTGGCGAGGCGAGTAAATGAAACTTGTGACCTTCGAGCGCGACGGGGTGTCCGAACCAGGCGTGCTCCTGGATAACAAAGTAATTGGACTTAAGTCAGCCGGATTTTCCACCCTGTTGGACGTTATCCAGGGAGGTACTGAGGCTCTCCAGCGGGCCAAAGACTGGCTCCATAAAGCACCTGCAGACGCAACGCTTCCGCTTGCCAAAGTGCGGCTGCTGGCTCCTTTATCGCGTCCCCCGAAAATTATCTGCGTGGGTCTGAACTATCGTGATCATGCTCTGGAATGCAACGCGGAGATCCCCAAGGTCCCAACTATCTTCTCCAAGTACACCACCGCGATCATCGGCCCTGGCGAGGCGATTATCTTGCCAAAGCATTCTAAGGAGCCCGATTACGAAGCTGAGTTCGCGGTCGTGATTGGAAAGGGAGGACGGTACATCTCGAAAGACCGTTGGCGCGAGCACGTATTCGGATACACCAATCTGAACGACGTTAGTGCCCGCGACTTCCAGGCGGCCACCAGCCAATGGATGATCGGGAAGACATTCGACACCTTCGCGCCTATCGGGCCCGCCATCGTCACCGCGGACGAAATCCCTGACCCCCACACGCTGGACATTCAAATGATCATTAACGGAGAAGTGCTGCAAAGCTCGAATACGTCGCAGATGGTCTTCCGCATAGCAGACCTCATCGAGCACATCTCGAGCGTCTTTACCCTCGAACCTGGAGACATCATATCCACAGGGACGCCGGCTGGAGTGGGCGAAGCAAAGAAACCACCTCGCTGGCTCCGCCCGGGAGATAAGGTGGTCGTGCGAATCTCAGGCATTCCCGAGTTATCCAACGAAGTAAGAGCAGAGTAAGACTGACCCAATAAGTCCGAGGTGCCCACTCAAGCCCTCTGTTGGCTTGAGTCGGCAGCATTTAGGCGAAACAAGATGATGGGCTTTAGAGCCTGCGTGAGAACCTTATTCCAAACAAGCCTCCGTTCTGACCACAGATCCTGGGTGCCCCATATCTCGCGAAAAACGAGCGAGATATGGGGCACCCAGTACTAATTTGCATGGACAGAATGCAAATTTACAGTTCTCACATGCAAAGATGGTTGCCTGCTAACGCCTGAACCATCACCCAATGCAAATGCAACATAAGCCCCAGGGATCGGACCCCGCAACGCCGGTTGCCCCGGAAGATCGTGCGTATGCGTCGTTGCTTGGGCCGCCGCACAAAAGACAACATATTCCCGCCCCTTCACCTCATAGACAGCCGGCATACCCTCCAGAGCAGCGTCCAGAGTAGCCTCCCAAATTACCTTACCCGTCTGCGCATCGATGGCACGCACCTTGCGATCCCGTGTCCCGGTAAAAATCAATCCGCCGGCGGTGACCACTGGACCGACCTTGGGAAAATGCGAACCGGTGTCCTTGAACCCCTCGGCCGCCAACTCAGGCACCTCACCCAAAGGGATCTTCCACCGAATACTCCCCGAATTTAGATCGTAAGCCGTAAGCGAAGTCCAGGGCGGCGCAATCGCGGGAAGCCCGCTACTCGTAAACATGAAGCCGAAGCCGCTCTTATACCGGGCATTTGTAACTCCGGAAGTTGCCGAAGCCGGCTTCTTTACTTCGGAGGTCTCTGCCGCTACCCGCTCTGGGTGAGCCAGATAGGCCAACAACGAATCCACCGCTACATCTGAAAGCCTTGAAAACGCCGGCATCGGGCCGTCTCCCTGCCGCACGATCGAGCGAATCTCCGTCTGCGTGTGCCGCGATCCGATATCGACCAAAGACGGAACCGCGGGTGGTTGCCCTTTCAGGTCCGCACCGTGACAAAGCCGGCAATTCGTTGCAAAGACCGCCCGTCCGTGTTGTTCGGGAGAACTCGCTGCCGCCACCTCCTCCGTTTGGTCCAATTCCAGCTTTAGCATGGCGGGAAGATCCTTAGACACTACGTACAGAAAGCCCTTGCTGGGATCCGCAGCCGCTCCGCCAAAGTTCGCCCCGCCGTTATTGCCCGGCATCTCGATGGTGTTTTGCAAACCGGGCGGCGTGAACAGTCCCTGGTTGCGCGCGCTTTGGATCTCTTCGCTCAAGTGAGCGCGTTCCTCCGCCGGCATAAACGGGCTCAGGTCTTTGGCCGTGAAGCTCTGCCGTGCGAAAGGCGGTGGAATCAAGGGAAACGGCTGTGTTGGCCAGGTCTCCTCGCCAGGCATGTCGGAATGTAGCACAGCGCGCTCCTCAATCGGCCACAGGGACTCCCCCGTGTCTCGGTTGAAGACCCATACGAAACCCTCTTTGCCGGCTTGCGCAACAACATCGACCATTTTGCCGTTGTGGCGCACCGTCAAGAGCTTCGGGGAGGTGCCGTTGTCGTAGTCCCAGATGTCATGGTGCACCATCTGGAAATGCCAGATCAGCTTTCCCGTTCGCGCGTTGATCGCCAGCAGGCAATCCCCAAAGAGATTCGCTCCCGTCCGATTTGCGCCATAAAAGTTATATTTCGGGCTGGCGGTAGGCACGTAGACAACGCCCCGCTTTTCATCCAACGACATACCGCTCCACGCGTTTGCGCCGCCAACCGTCTTCCACGCATCCTTAGGCCACGTGTCGTACCCAAACTCGCCAGGGTGTGGAATGGTATGGAATGTCCAGACCAACCCTCCAGTCAGAACATCGTAGGCGCGAATGTCGCCCGGACCCGATTCATATTCCTCGTTGGTCGCCGAACCCAGGATGATCAGGTTCTCGAAAACGCGCCCGGGTGTGCTCGACTGCACCAGCGTGAGGCTTTTCGGATCGCGGCCAAGGTCTGCCCGTAGATCCACCAAACCATTCGTACCGAACTTCAGGATCGACTTACCCGTTCGGGCATCGATCTCCTGTAAAAAATTATCGCAGGCGAACAACAAGCGCCGATCCGATCGATCCGCACTTTCCCAATAGTTGATCCCCCGGTTAGTGATGAGCCTGGTATGCGTATCAGTCTTGTGGACCCACAACTCGCTTCCTGAGGCGGCATCCAGGGCGACGATCGAATTCTGTTTGGCCAGAACATACATCACGCCGTCGATGACAATCGGATTGAACAGATATTTGTTGCCATCGCCAGTCGGGTATTTCCAGGCGATCTGCAGCCGCCCGACATTGGATCGGTTGATCTGATTGAGTGCGGAATACTGAGCCGCGTCCGGAGTCCCTTCGTAGTTGCTCCACGTTCGTCGAGCGTTCGTTCGTCGAGCGTTCGTTCGTTGAGCGTTCGGCTTTTGGCCGTGCGCCGGGGCAGAGAATAGAAAGCAGGCCGCAAACACCAACCATGCCAGCGAACAAGGTTTGATCGGAGAACCGGCCGTGCATCCGGTTCCAATGCCTGCCGCCGGCAACCTCAGATTCCGCCCGTCGTCCGACGGAGTCGTGCTCATGAAGAAACGCCACCTGTAGTATTCACTGTTGACGCGATTGTAAATGGAATTGCCGGTGTGACCTCAACAACGTCGCGCCGCCCATTTGCATCGCGCCCGATCGTCGAAATCGTCAGGCGGCCCGCACCTTTTTCGCATTATTTCGCTTGTCATTCTCGCGTTATCGTTGCTTAACTTAGGGCAGACGCGTCGCGCAGCTCACTCCATTCCGGACCCATCTTTGAACCTATGACAATGAACCCCTCCCTCCGCCAGGCGAAGATCGACCTGACCGCAGGCCTAAGATCCGCGGCTCATCTCGGTTTGCACGAAGGGGTCTGCAACCATTTCAGCCTCGCAGTACCAGATTATGAAGGCGTCGAGGCTTTTCTGATTAATCCCCAGGGTGTGCATTGGGAAGATATTGTTCCCTCCGACCTGGTCACCGTCGATATCAATGGAAACAAATTAGAAGGCGCACACGACGTAGAGCCCACCGCGTTCTTCATTCATGGCCGCATCCACAAAGCGAAAAAGAATGCGGTTTGCATCATGCACACACACATGCCTTACGCCACCTCGTTGACTGTGTTGCGGGATGGCAGACTGGAGTGGGTGAGCCAGAACGCTTTGCGCTTCTACAATCGTGTGGCGTATGACACCGAATATGGCGGTTTCGCCTTGGACCCCAACGAAGGCGATCGCATTTGCAGCAAACTTGTCGATGCCGATGTGCTGTTCATGGCCAATCATGGTGTGCTCATTTGTGCCGATTCGGTAGCCAATGCCTTTGACGATATGTACTACCTGGAACGCGCCTGCACCGTCCAGGTACTCGCCCAGAGCACCGGTCAACCGTTCCGTTATGTGCCCGATGCCGTGGCCTTGTTCACTTCTGAACAGGTCAAGGCCGACCGCCAGCAATCGGCATTGCATCTGGAAGCGCTCAAGAGGATCCTTGATCGCAAAAGCCCAGGCTGGTCGACGCGTTAAGCGGCCTCGCACGGGCCACTGGTCCAGCTGCTATTTCGCACTTATTCGCATCCCGGAATTTACCCGGCGCATTACAATCTGACCACCGCTGGATATCTCTTTGAGGCCCCCCAGGATGACTATGAGTGTGTCCCGCTTGCTGACGTGTTTATCGTTGCTTTCCGCTGCCCTCTTGGTGGCGCCAGGTGCCCTTCTGGCTCAATCCCCATTGCCGCTCGTTGTCCCGCAGCATCCATTGGACGGGCTAACCAGCTCGGAATACTGGGCAGTCCACGACATTCTGCATAAGAGTGGCCACATGACGCCGGAAACCGGCGTCTCCACCCTGGTGCTGCACGAACCGCTCAAGAGCACTGTGCTGGCCTGGAAGCCCGGTGACCCCATTGAGCGCGAGGCCGACGTGATTCTTGAGGACAAGGGCCAGACCATCGAGGCCCGCGTCGACATCACGGGCGGAAAGCTCGAATCGTGGAATGTGATGCCCGGTGTACAGGCGCCCTTTACCACCACGGAATTGCACGCCTTCAGCGACATGATCAAGAACGACCCCCGTGTCCAGGAAGCCTTCAAAAAGCGTGGCTTGACCGACATGACCACCATCCACTGCGGCGCCGGACCTCTGGCCTTGAGGGTCTTTCCTGAGCAGGAGCACATGCGTATCGGCTACGGCGGTTGCACCGACGCTGACGGCCAGTACCACACCTGGGGTCGAAACATTGAAGGCCTTTGGGTGGTGGTGGACATAACCGGCAAAAAGGTGCTTCAGGTGATCGACGCCGGTATTATTCCCACTGCCAAATACATCGGTGATTTTGAAGAGGCTCCGGAGATACCCCGCGAGGATACAAAGCCCATCGTGGTGACCCAGCCGATGGGTCCTTCTTTCAAGAACGACAAAGGGGAAATCACCTGGCAAAACTGGCATTTCCGCCTGCGCCTGGATTCCCGTGTGGGTCCGGTGCTGAACCTGGTCAGCTATCAGGACGGTGATAAGCGGCGTTCGGTGCTGTACGAAGGGTCTTTCTCCGAGATGTACGTGCCCTATATGGACACCGACGAGGGTTGGAACTCGCGGTCTTTTCTGGATGCAGGGGAATTCACCCGCGAGGGCCTGTTAAGGGAAATTGATACCGACGATTGTCCCGCGTACGCGCAATTCATTTCCGGCCTGTCCACCACCGATACGGGAACGCCCTTGCTGCGCCTCAAAGAGGCATGTTTGTTTGAGCGTGCCCCTGGTGACCCGGCGTGGCGCCACAATGAAAACAACATCCTTGCCGGCCGTCCAGCCAGAGAACTGGTGCTCCGCACGGCCGCCGCTATCGGTAACTACGATTACATGATGGACTGGATATTCCAGCAGGATGGCACCATCCGTGTTCGCGTCGGCGCCACGGGAATCGTCGAAGTGAAGGGCAGCAAAGATGTAGTTGCCCCGGAGGAGACGATGACTGACGGCAAGCCGACCCCGCAGCAGGGAACCCTGGTTGCCCCCAACACCGTAGCTGTCTATCACGACCACTATCTCTGCTTCCGGCTCGACATGGACGTCGACGGGCAGAACAACAGTTTCATGGTGGACCGGCTAGTCCCCAGAAAAATTCAGGCCCGCACCCGCACCAGCATCTGGGGAGTGGAATCGACCCTCGCGAAAAGCGAAAGCGATGGGATTCTGGACATCGACCCGCGCAAGCCGGCCATGTGGCACTTTGTCAGCAGTACTCAACGCGGCCCCCTGGGTTACCCCACGGGATATGAGATTATGCCCGAGGCAACGGCGGTTGATTTTCTCTCCCCCGACGACCCTTCTCTAAAAGTGGGTGCCTTTGCCGAACATCAGCTGTGGGTGACTCCCTACAAGCCGGATGAGCGCTACGCCGCCGGTGTCTATGTGACCAATAGCAAGGGTGGGGAAGGTCTTCCGGCGTGGACCAAGGCCGACCGGTCCATCGAGAATACCGACATCGTGGCCTGGTACACGCTCGGCTTTCACCACGTCGTGCGCATTGAGGACTGGCCCGTAATGCCGACCTTATGGCACGAATTCCAAATTCGCCCCATCAACTTCTTCTCTCAAAATCCAGTCATGGACCTGCCCCACTAGCCCGTGGGGTGGGTATGAGGGGCAGTGGCTCTAAGTATCTTTGAGGCGGCGATTACCGAATAAGTAAGTGCCCACGAGCGTACTGACCCTCAAGGGGCCAGCACGTTACATGCCGACAACAGTGAAACTGCTGCGGAATTCTCTGAACAAACTTACCAAACAAACTGAACGCCATCATGATCCGGTCTCTCTAGAATTTTCCGGACGAGTTTAGTAGTTGGAGTCGCGTAGTGAACAATGAATACCTGACACAAGAGGAAAAGGACTTCTACCGGAGAAATGGATATCTTCTGCGGCTTCCCCGGATCTACTCTGATATTGAAATGCAGCAGTTCAATGCAGATCTGCCGCAGTTACTCGCCTTGTTGGAGCCGGGAGAGACCACAAAGGACATCCGGGAATGGCACGAAGCCAGTACCTATCTCTACGACATCGTGATGAATCCGAAGGTCCATGATCTCGTAGAAGGCATTCTTGGGGCGAATTTTTATTGTTGGGCGAGTAACTTCTTCATCAAAGATCCGTTCACCAAATCGACCGTCGGCTGGCATCAGGACGCCTACTACTGGCCCATGCACCCGCACAACAGCGTGACCGTGTGGCTCGCCTTTGACGACGTGGACGAAGAGAACGGGGCGATGAAACTCATCCCCGGTTCTCATCTGCATGGAGTGATCAAGCATACGAGGACCCAGCGAACGGATTCGGTGCTCACTTTGGAATTGGAAACCGGGACCTTCCAGGAAGCAGATGCCGTGCAGTTGAAGTTGAAAGCAGGCGAGATTTCTCTGCACGATGATCGTTGCGTACATGGCTCCCCAGCAAATCCGTCCGCCCGTCGGCGCGCGGGGTTTACCATCCGTTATTCCGCCACAAATGTAAAGAATGACTTGTCGATAAATCCCAACTTCAAAGCCTATCTCTGTCGCGGAGTTGATGAATACCACTACAACCCAACCGGAGTGCCGCCCACGCAGCGCTTTGCCAGAACCTCGTTCAAGCCGGTCAGCTTGGAAGAGGCTGGCGCGAATCGGATGTAACGCTGTCGCGCATTGTTTGCGGGCAACCTCCCTGCCGGCCTAGGTAGGAGGACTCGTTGTGCTCGATGTATTTGACCTCAAGGAACTGCTGCATTTGAAGGAGGAAATTGATGAACATAATCACGAGCTAGCCCATCGTTTACTTTAAGCACGGCCAGATGTTCTAATATGTCCGTCATGCGTGTCCTAAGCGAGTCCCAGATCATCGCTGGTTTTGTTTACCAAGAGCCGGTCGACGAACTCCCGGCCCTAACGCATTGCGGAGCGGCCCTCTGCTGCCGCGGACATAACCTATCGCCCCATGCGCACCCTGGATTCGAGTTTCTCTACCTTTCGCGAGGGGCGTGTCATTGGCAGGTTGCAGGACGCACCTATGTCCAACGCATGGGCAGTATTTTCATCACATACCCCGATCAAACGCACAGTACCGGCCCGAGCCCGAATCCCGAAAACCGGCATCTGTGGCTCGGCCTGTGCCTGAACAAGCTAAATTCGGATGGTATACGGCTTGCGCACGAAATCCAGAAGAGAGATATTCATATCCTTTCCGGATGCGAGGAAGCTGAACCGCTGCTGCAGGCCACCATAAGTCAGGTCTCGGAGTTGCGCCCGCGGCGCACCGAGGTGATTTCTGCCCTGTTGCACGCCTTCATCGCGCTTATGATGCAACGGGTTTCGCTTACCGCCTCCAGTCGTGACATGCCGCCGGCACGCTCTGTCCTGCCGTATTCTTTTGCCGTCCAAAGGGCAATCGCCTACATGCGGCAGAACCTGGACCGGCGTATTGAATTGCGTGAGTTTGCTACGGCGGCAGCGTTCCGAAACGTGCCCCACTTCTGCGAACAATTTCGGCGGGAGGTGGGGATCACCCCATCCGTCTATCATATGCAACTCAGGCTCGAGGGTGCCCGAGAAATGCTCCATCAGCCTGCTGCGGATATCACTACCGCGGCTCTAGAGTTCGGATTCAGTTCATCGCAACATTTCAGCACCCTCTTTCGCCGTGTTTTTGGGGTTACACCGCGACAATGGAAAGCGCGTGATGGAGCTTCATTCGTGCAGGCTGTGTCGGTAGCCACGCCCGTCCTCCTCTCGCCTATTCGGTGACTCTTGGGTGACAACCCACCGGGGTGTTGTGCTTTGAGTTGTCTACTGCGGCGGTTGTAGAGGCAGTTTGAACCAGGCCAGGCCAACATCGCGTCCCATGTTGCCTCCGATATCCGCAGCTCCCGCGTCGACGCCTTGTGTGTCGAAAAAGAGGGCCAGGCGGTCGTCCACTTCGACGACCGACGGCATTCCAATGGCGCGTCCGCACCAGCTGCAGTCGGTACGGTCGAGTGCAACCGCCCGGTTCTGAGCATCCCACTTGGTCAGACTCTTGCTCCAGTACACCCAGATGCTCTCCGTGTACTCGCCGTGTTGATCCAGCCCGATATGATTTGCGAATAGGAACCACCATCCGTTCGCGGGTTCAAAGTAGAGCGCCGCGTTTTCGAGTTGCTGCTCCAGGGGCAAGATCGGTTGTGGATCGATGGCCCAGGCCCCATCAAGATTCTTCGTTCGCGCGATCGAGATCGTTCGCTTGATGTGCTGTTTTCCGGGCCCCGTAAACGTCGCCGCGCTAAAGAACATGAGGTATTCGTCGCCGTGTCTTATGATCGGGCCAGGGCTCGCGGTGTCGGCATAGTAGGTTCCTGGTTTTGTCCGGAAGGGAACCACGTGCTTCTGTTTGACCCAGGGGCCGTCGGCGTGGCGGCTCTTCGCCATGAGAGTGAAGTAGGGCATCTGCGGAATTTGATTCGGAGGTGCGCTCGCCGTGCGCGAACCGACGTAGAACATCCGCCACGAATGGCCGTCGTAGATCGTCCAGGGTGATGTGGCGGTGGCGGCATCATCGTCGCCTGGTGCGCCAAAATTGAGCACCGGACCTTTCAAATCCCAATGATGGAGATCGTGGCTCGTGACGAGGCAAGCGAGCCATCCTCGCGGCCCTGCTCCGTCGTAGTGCAGGTAATACGTGTTTCCAACCTTGTAAGCGATTGCCTCTCGCGCACCAAGATAGTCGGATTTTCCTGGGCCTTCCCCATGGCGAATCAGGCGCCTGCTATCGGTCGCATTCAGACGGCGTGTCGCCGTGGGTCGTCCGTCGGCATATCCTTGCTGCGCAGAGAGCGTCGTGCGGAGCGGGTTGCCTTGACCCGCAATGAAATGCAAAGCCACGAGTATGAGTCCTCGACTCGCGATCCGCGCCGCTCCTTTGCGATCTACCATCTCTTCTGCCCCCACACTCTTTCCCTTTGCCGTTCGCGGATCATCGACTGCTCAGACTCAGCCACCGCCGCGGATCTCAAAGCGAAAACGCATCGCCTCGCTGAACCATAGGATGTAGTTCGTTCCGAAGCTATTGTTGTATAAGCTGAAGTGAATGCCATCGTCGATGGTTGGCTGCTCCCTGGAGAAATAGAGAGGCGTTCTCTTCCCCAACGCAAGCAGCGGCGCGTCCAGAGATTGGATGGAGAAGTCGTCGCCCGCGGCCTTATAGCGAATTGAGTCGGAAATGGCATGCATATGCCGATTGCCTCCCACCACAACATCGAAAGGCGAAACCGGTTCATCTACCTTGGTCAGCGTCCATCCTTCTTGCTCGGGTGCTACCGGTAAGAAGCTGAACCACATCGCTTCAGGCAGGCGCTGTGCCGCCTTATCAAACCAATAGAGGTTCAGCCGTACTACGGGATCGTCGTCAGGAAGGAGTATTTCAAGGTACAGTTTCTCTGGCCACGCCGTTAGGCCTGATCTTTGGGAAGACGGGTCCGGAAAATTGAGTTGCGCGAGAACCCGGTGGTTGGAACCCTCTCGCCCAGCCCAACACCGTGCGAGCTGAGGCGTCCACTCCCGGCTTTGGGGATGGAGAGTTGTCATATTTGGTTTGCCCAGATCGCTCAAAATCTCCGGATGGCTATCGAATTCTAGCGCGTAGCTCGTGACGAACCGCTGATAGTCGTCTTGGGAAAGAGTCTGGTAGACAAAGAGGGCAAGCGGTTGTGCCGGGCTGGCCCATTCGCGCTGCGTCTTCTTGTTGCGCAAGCGGAGGATAGCTCCGGTCTGTCCATCGATCGCCAGCGTGAAGTGGCGAGCATCTATCTCTTCGTGGGCACTGTGCTCCGCAAGCTTGAGGGGACTTGGCTCCACGGGGTGCAATCGACTGATTTGCTCCTGAGCCTCTTGCCGGAGTTCCGGCGGCAAAGTCGCAATTGCTTTCCGGAGATCGTTTCGCTTTTCCTCCCAACTGAACTCCATGGTCTCATAGGGTACGGAATCGAGAACCTCACCGAGCTGGACCGGGGTGTAATGGTTGTAATCGAGGTACAGCTTTGTATCCGCGCCCCATGTGTGTTCTGCCGCGAGCAGCAGCGACGGCAGCATGGTGAGATCGGCACCCTCTCCGATGACCATTTTGCCCTGTGCCACCCACTTTCGCCGAAGCCTCGTCAACTCACGGTACTGGGCTGTCTTGACCGGGTCACTGGACACGCCATGAATCCAGGTGTCCCCCATTTCGCTGGTAACCACAGGGAGTTGATGGCGGTAGGGCTCCACAGCGTGGGCGATTTCCGTCAAATCCGTTGCCTTGATTTGAGCGTTCGGAAATTGTTTCCGCAGCCTCGCGTAGATATTCCTGATCTCTTCCACCGTATGCGGACCGGAATTGTCACCCCGCATGCAGATGGCCACGGCCAGGTCCGACCTTGGAACAACCACGATCCCGCCGTATCCCTGGTGATACATCAGAATGAGCGAGTCACCGGAGGCGTTTTTCCAGGCGCAGAGAAATGGAACCTGGGGGCGCGTGCACAATTCGTTGGCTCCGATATCCAGGAACGTAACTCCGCCCTGAACAAGCGGCCGAATGAGCCCGCGGGAGTGACCAGGCACATCCGTCATCTTGGCGCCGATGGTTGTGCGCCCGTAGCGCCGGTCGAGCGATTTCGAGAGACCCAAGGCTCCTTGGATCAGGGAAGGATCCATGAACTCGGTCTGCCAGCTGAAGGGCAGAGCATGCCATGCGATGTCGCCCCGGTGCACTGCCTCATCCATTTGCTTACATAAGGCGCCGTTAGACGCCTCAAGGTACTGGTAAAGCAACCAAGACCCGGTCGTCCAGACATACCGATCGTTCCCTTGGGCCCGCATCTCCGCTGCCACGCGTATCGCTCTCGGATAGTAAGTATCGAAATATTCGCGGATGATGTTGGCTTGCGTGTTGGCGAAACCCGCGTCGAAATGGCATTTGAACATAACCAGAACGCGTCGTATGGCAGGATCAATGGCCGGGTCCGTCGGGGAGGCTGCCAAACCGGATGATCCAAAGGCCAACGCGCCCCCAACTGAAAAAGCTTGTTGCAGGAAACGCCGCCGATCCATCCTAGGCTCAAAGAGTGTTTCTTGTTCTTTGCCGGTTGTAACTACCCGTGACTGATTGCTACTCATGGTTTCAGAAAGGCATGTGGGGGCCGCTCTTCTTGTTCTTGCCTCAATCAGAAAATTATTTTTCCGCCGAGCTGTATGATTCGCCCCGGAATAAGCGTTGTATTGATCGTCGCCTGGCTCGGATTGCCAACCAGGCCATAGGGAGGAGCTCCGAACTGAGTATGGTTGAGTGCATTAAAGGCCTCTACTCGAAATTGAAAACGTATTCGCTCATACAGCGAGAAGTTTTTGAAGAGAGAGGCGTCAAAATTATTTATTCCGGCTGCT
This sequence comes from uncultured Acidobacteriaceae bacterium, assembly GCA_963717225.1. Taxonomy (GTDB): domain Bacteria; phylum Acidobacteriota; class Terriglobia; order Terriglobales; family Acidobacteriaceae; genus PALSA-350. The sequence continues at coordinate 299,622 of CAVQWB010000039.1, forward strand.
CGGATGCTGTTACGCGGTACTTCGCCGAATACACCGATGGCAGGCTGCGTATAAGCACTTATGTCATACCACTCCTTGTAGCTCTTGTGAAATCCGCTCGGATAGGGACTGCCGATCTGGTTCGCTCTCTGCCCAACCGTTTGTAGTGCTCCCCCGAGATCCACAGCCAGGACAGAGAATGGCGTTCCGGTTTGGGCTTGGTAGATGCCGTTGACCTGCCATCCTCCAATCAAGACGTCCGTGGCGCGATTCACGCTGGATCCGAACCGCTCTCCGTGTCCGAAGGGCAGCTGGTAGACATAGCTAAGCACAAACCGCCGATTAACGTCATAGCTTGACTTTGAATAGTCCCGGTTCAGATCGTGAGCATCCATCGGTCCCGCCCACGCGGTGAAGTCGAGCCCCGCTCCCGCCTGCGATGATGCAGTGTCCATCGCACTGCCCCAGGTGAAGGCAGCCAACACCGCGGCATCCTTGGTGCGATGGTCCACGGAGACCTGCAGTGAGTTGTAGTTGGACTTTGCGCCAAAGATTCCCTCGATCAGTTCGCCCGGCGCAAATGGCGTTCCATCCTGGCCAAACGTGCCGAAGTTATAAAGAGGATATCCCGCTCCGGGGTCGGATGGGTCATAGGAAGTAGGCTGACTGGGTATAATCCGGGTTTCCAAATGGGTGCCCTTGGAACCGACGTAAGCCACATCCAATTTTGTATTGGAATTCAAAGCCTGTTGCACCGAGAGCGACCATGATTGGATGTACGGATTTTTGATCACTGGCGCCTGCAGCACAGCGACAAAACCGAGATCCGCACTGGTTACTGGAGAGGCCGGTGGAATGGATGGGAAAAGCGTGTCAGAAAACTGGTGCGATGAATTGTAGGTTTCGGTGTAAGGATACAGACCGCCACTAGAAAATTCGGTTAGCTGGTATTGGTCGAAGAATATGCCATACCCGCCACGAACCACAGTCTTGTCCGTTGGGAATGGCCTAAAAGCAAACCCAAGCCGGGGAGCGAATGGCGTCTTTGGAGCAGGGTTCGGAGTGGTCCTGCCGCAATATTTATAGAGCGTACCGCCAACACCCGAACTGATCAGGCTCTTGTCGGCCGTGCAAAGAGCTCCGCCAGGCGCTGTCAAATCACGCCAGAACCAATGGTTTTTCTCCTCGTATGGTACTCCCTGGTAGTCGTACCGCAACCCGACAATCAGCGTGAGATTGTCGCGGACCTTCCAATTGTCGTTCACAAAAATGGCAAACTTGTTGTGGTCGACATATTCTGCAAAGGGCGTAGTGGCCGAATACGGTGTTGGAATACCTGCCGATCCCGATGTGATATCGCCGAGCAGGAAATCGGCAAAGGTATTTCCCGCCGTCGGCACTTTGCCCTGGGGCGCGGTCCCGGTGCCGTCAAAGCTATAAACGCCAAGTGGGTTGGTGCTCGCAGAAAAAATACTGTGGTCGATAGAGCCGGAAAAACCCGTCGTGACATTATGCCTGCCGTGGAGCCAGGAGAGCGTGTCGGAGAAGTCCCAAATCTGCTCCTTGCCAAACCCCGGGGTGTTGTCGGCTCCGCCGGCCAGGGAGAAGGCTGCTCCGAACTGTAGGGCAGGAAAGGACGCCCCGGCCAGCGAGTATGTATTCTTAAGCCCCAAACCGGCGAGGTCTGTGCTCGGGGCCGGCGTGCCATATCCTGTATTCGCGTATGCGAGCCGGCCGAACGACGCCTGGTTCAACAGGCTTGCGCCGAAAGTGTGGGTTTCGCCGACCACCCAGGATTGGGAGGTGATGCCGGCGATTGAGTTCCCATAGCGAGTATTACCGTCGGTTGTGTTCGTGAAGTTTGTGAGAGTGAATCGCGCAAACATCTGGTCTTTCGATGTGAGCGTTTGATCGAATCGATAGGTCTGTTGTCGCTGATCAGCGGGACTCGATATAACCCCAATCGAATTACCGCCAGTATTTGGGTCGTATACGCCAGGTACAGGGAAATACCGGCCCTGCGTCGCGGTAGCCACAGTTGCCAACCGGGACCATCGATCTTTGGGGATAGTGTAATTCCCGCTTTGATCTTGGGGGAACGGTTGCCCGGTCAGTGGGTCCAATACCGGGACGGTTGAAGCGATCACCCCTTGAAGGTCATCCGCGGTCGGAGTAAGTGGGTGAATCGTTTGAGAGGTCGTAGCTATCAGTCGTTCGAAATTCGCGAAGAAGAAACTACGGCTCCTGCCATCGTAGATTTTTGGAATATAGACTGGGCCTCCGAGGCTATACCCATAGTTATTCTGGCGCAGCGGCGGAAGTTTGACGCCGGGCTGATCAAAGAAAGATCGCGCGTCATACGCGTCGTTCCGATTGAACTCGAATACTGTCCCGTGGAGGCTATTCGTTCCTGACTTTGTGCTGAGATTGATCTGCGAGGCCGATCCGCCGTATTCCGCCGAGTACGTGGTTGCCTGTTGTTTGAACTCCTGAACTGCGTCCAGGGAAAGGAATACCGCGCGCAGATCCCATATAGCGTCAGTATTCGTTAAGCCGTCAATGAGGTAGCCGTTCGAGGTGGTGCGAGCCCCGGAGACACTGAGTGTGCTGCCGGTAGGCCCTACATTATTGATCCCGGTGGTAATGGCGCCTGGCGACAGCAGCAGTAAGTTGGTAAAGTCCCGATTGTTTAGAGGCAAATCCAGAACCTGCCTCTCTGTAATCACTTGGCCGACGGTGGCGCTGTCCGTATCGAGCGCAAGTGCGGCGGCGTTGACCGATACCGTGGAGGTCACCAGCCCGGCCTTCAATGCAAAATCGGCGCGAGCGATTTGGTCGACTTGCAGCCGGATGAAGTTCACCTGTTCCTTCGAGAATCCTGGCGCTTCGACGGCTACACTGTAGGTCGCAGGCTTGAGAAAACGCACGGCATAGTCGCCGTCGGAGTTTGTTTTCGCTTTCTGTGAGACGTTAGTTGCTACATCGATGACGGTTACGCTTGCGTTCGGAATGAAGGCGCCTGAAGAATCTTTTACCGTTCCCACGATGGTGCCAACAGCTCCCTGTCCGAAACCAGCCGGAGCACCGAAAAGCGTTAACATCAACGCCGTCGTGATCCCAATTACGCGCCACGGACGAAGCCAACAGTTGCTATTCGTTTCAATCATTTTTTTTACTTGCCTCCGTGAAATGAACTGCCTGTGACGCGTGAGGTGGCCTCTCTATGCTGCGAGTGACGCATTCGATCTCGCCTTCAGCAACTGCTCGGGCCTCTCCTGCCTTTACAACTTCTTCTGGTCACCGCAACCTTCGGCTCTATGTTGTTGCGTGGGCGTTGTTTGGACCGGCTTTGTCGACCCAGCCCATGCATCATCCAGGCGTGATCGTATCCACGGTTAACCAACCTTGTCGTGCAGTTCCTTTGGCGGGTTTGTTCATAAAATTCCAGTGCTGCGCGTGTGTGCGGGGCCGGGCCGGACCCGTCTCTTGCGTGCTGAAACCTGTTATCCACGTATAGGGGACGGAGGCAGCCTGGGCATCACAAGCAGGCTTGGTCCAGGCATTCGACGCTTCGGACTGGGCGAACGAGGCGGCACGAACTAACCGCACAAGGCGTTATAGTCGTAGCTCCCGGCTTAGTTTCCGGCTTTGCCCAGGTCCAGGAAAACGCGCCGCCCCTTGGCCATGGAGCTTTTGCGATTCATTGGGATTGACATGCCCCTATTCTCCGGGGCAAGGATGATGCCAAGTCAACCGGTGTATAGTTCGAAATCGAAGCGCTCCTCCGAAGGTATTCGCTTGACGGTTGCGTGGTGATTAGTATCCGCGGCAGGGTTGAGGTGGCTTGGGTGGCCAAGGTATTTCTGACTGTTTGCCTTTCGATCTGGTTATCGGTGAACTGTTTGGCGGGCGACCGGTCTCCATCGCCTGAAGATGCCGGGCAGGCAGCGCTCGCTCGCGGAGACTATCGCGCCGCCGAGGCTTTCTATCGCAGAGCGGTTCTCGAACATCCCACCTCTCCGGAAGCGCTGACGGCGTTGGGTGTCTCTGTGAAAATGCAAGGCCGATCGGGGGATGCTATCCATCTGTTCCAGCGCGCGCTGGAACTCAAGAATCTGCCCCGCACCTATGCTCTTCTCGCTCAGGAGAAGTGCGAGACTCGCGATCTGGAGGGTGCTCGCCCGATGCTGGCACAGATTCTGCAGGAGGATGCGAAAGATGTTCAAATTCTCGCCTTGGTAGCCTCGTGCTACCTGGATTTGGACCAACCCATCGAATCTGTTCAGGTGTATAGCACCTTACTTTCGAGCGGCACTCTTCCCGACGACCTCATCTTGATTCAACTGGCGAAGTCTTATCTCCGGGGAGCCCAGTTCTTCTTCAGCCGCCTGTCGGACGCGCAGGGGAGTTCCCCGTACAAACAGGCAATCCAGGAAGCACGAGAAACGGGATCGTCAAACGCACGCGGGGCATTCGCCGAAGCCGCCCAGTCCTCACCATACTTTCGCTCAGACCTCTCGTTCTCCGAGGCCGTCAGCGTCTGGAAGCAACATCCCGCTGATGCGTCTCTCTTGTACCTGCTAAGCGTTCTAAGTGGCGAAGGAAGCATGAACGCAGTAGAAACATGTTCTACCCGGTATCCCGATTCACCCTACCTCAAACAACTAACCGCTGACATCCTCACATACGGCGGACATGAAGACGAGGCGGTGGAAGCATACGAGAAATTGATACAACTTCACCCCGAAATGCCGGAACTGCGCTACAGTCTCGGCATGCTCTACCGAAAACGCGGGGAATGGGATAAGGCCCTCGAAGTTTTTCAAGAACTATTGGCTCATAACCCGACGAGTGAACAAAGTGCTGCGCGTGTCAGCGAAGCACTGCTCGAATTAAGTCGGTGGCGGGACTTGCGCAATTTCCTCCAACCGAGAGTGAATACCGCCAACCCGCCGCTATGGGCTGTTTTGGATCTGGCCGAAGCTACGCAGAGGCTCGGAAACAATGTGCGGGCGATCCAATTGCTCGTCGCTGCAGAGAAAGACAATATGTCCAGCAAGCTGCTGCATTATCGGCTAATGCGTCTCTACACCTTTAGTCGCAATGCAACTGAAGCGCGGAAGGAACGGGAGTTATTCGAACAGCAATCATTCAGCCCCGGCTCGAAGTGAGCTGTCTTGATGGGAAGGCCGTCCAGCAAGCCAGTGACCGCGGGGCACGAGATACAAGTGGACGGTCCGCGTGATTCCCACCGGTCCTGGTCCGGCGCATGGCCATGATGCTCTCGAAACTTACTTGGGAATTCAGAAGTTCTCCGCAAGGATTTGCATTCAGTTGTATAACGGCTTGGTGTCAGTTGGTCGGAGAGGAGGATCGAAATCCTGTGACTTTTTCGATCTTTTCGGGTTTTTTGCACCCGACCAGATGTTTTTCAATCCCCTCCAGAAAAGCGTCATCCTGCCTGCCCCGCTATGCCCCGGCCTGCCGCGGGGCTTGCCGTGGGAGCGAAGCGCCTCGCAGATCTATCGCATAACAGAGGGTTTTATGCGCGGAGTCGAAGAGCCTGTCCCTGCAGTTAGTCAACAGCCGGCGTCAGCACAATGTTTCTGTAGGCCACACGACCCTTTTCACTGGCCTGAAGATAGATCGGACCGGGAAGGCCTTCATGGCTGTCAAGAGCGCCGCCGGTGATGCCCGGAATCTCTTTCTTGTCTATGACGGTTATACCGTTCTGTACCACGGTAACGTTGCGCCCGATCAGGATGATGTCGAAGGTCTGCCACACATCGGGCTTGCGCGGTTGCTCCGGGATTGGGTCCAGAAAGCCGTAGACTCCCCCGGTGTGATGGCTATTCGGCTCCGCGGCGGACTCGGTTTCTACCTGGACCTCGTAGCGGCCTCGTAAGAAAACGCCGCTGTTAGCGTTCACTCCGCAGTTGAACTCAATATGCAGCTTGAAATCCTCGAACTTGGAGGTGCTGACCAGGTCAGGACCGTTGCCTTCTTTCACCAGGGTGCCGTCTTCCGCTCGCCAGGAAGCTTCCTTGCTCTGGTTACGAGGGGTCCAGCCGGTCAGGTCTTTACCGTTGAATAAATTCACCGGTTGGCCCCACTTCGGAGGGCTCTTCCGCTTGAGTTCGGGCGCGCGCACTCCTTTCCATGGCCAGATAGTTCCAGCCGGATCGGTCACCGTGCCCACCAGCTCATGCCCGGAGAGCTTGCCTTTGAAAAGCATGTCAGCCTTAAACCCCTCTTCAGCTTTAGGCGAGACAAACTCGAGCTCAGCGCCTTTGACGGTGAACTTCTTGAGTGGAGTCGCATGATCTGTGACTCCCACCATGACGATCTTTGGCTGCCCTTGTTCTTCCGAGATCTCAATCCATGAAGGCAATTCTCCGTCAGGTGTGGTCAAGGTCAGATCCCAGCGGCCCAGCATTCCTCTGGACACAGGCTCCGCCTCAGCCGTTAGGTTGGAGCAGGCCAACCCGATAAAGATCGACAAGGGTATGGGTAAGAGCCAGTAGTAGCGTAAATGCGAACATTTTTTCATTTTCTCCATCGTAAACCCGTAATTCCTAATTCGGAGCTAGCATGCCTACAGAACCAAGCCCGGGCGCACCGGCAAGTCCTGTGGTTGAGCCGAGCGCGAGTTTCCCTTTGGAATTGTCCATGGCCCAAGAGAGGCCCGTATCGGCCAATTGGCTGTAAAGCTGGTCTTTTGAACGTGCCGGCTATTAGACTATCGGGAGTAAGGGCGCGCTGACCGACTGCCTATCGATTTGTTCCTTCACAGGGAGCGGATCGCAACTCTCGGAGGGAGCGCGCCCCGAGTGTCGGTGCCTGGCGGCTACCGTAATGGCCAAGGTTTTCGGAACTGGTATTCACAAATCGATAACGTCTGTTTCCCTTCTTGCCATAGCAGCGACCCTTACTCTTATTGTGATTGCCGTGCCGTCGGGCCGGACCTTATTGAGTTCTCCGTTTCATCGCGCGCCCCAGGATGACATTGAGTTCAGCCGGGATATCCGCCCTATCCTCAATCAGAATTGCGTCGCTTGCCACGGCGGGGTCCGTCAGAAAAACGGGGTTTCGTTCATTTTCCGCGAGGAAGCCTTGGGAAAGGGGAAGTCCGGACGGCCTACCATCGTGCCGGGGGATCCCGATGCCTCAGAGTTCATGGCCCGCCTAACCACTACGGATCCCGAGGAACGGATGCCTTACCACGGGCCGCCGCTGCAGCCGCAGCAAATCGCCCTGCTCCGCCGGTGGATTAAAGAGGGAGCCAAGTGGCAGGACTATTGGGCCTTTGTACCCCCTACTCCGAAGACTCTGCCCCAGGTGAAGCATACGGCTTGGGTGCGCCAACCGCTGGATCAATTTATCCTGGCCCGGTTGGAGAAAGAAGGACTTGAGCCCTCTGCAGAGGCCGATAAAGCGGCTCTGCTACGCAGGGTCTCTTTCGACCTTACCGGACTGCCGCCCACGCCCGCGGAAGAGGCGGCGTTTTTGGCGGATTCGTCGCCCGGCGCCTACGAAAGACAGGTAGACCGGTTGCTCGCTTCGCCGCGTTATGGCGAACGCTGGGCTGCGATGTGGCTGGACCTGGCGCGATACGCCGACACCAAGGGTTACGAAAAGGACGTCGAACGCCCAGGTGTGTGGCCCTACCGCGATTGGGTGATCGATGCCTTCAATCGCAACCTGCCCTACGATCAGTTCGTGATCAAACAGTTGGCGGGAGACTTACTGCCCAACGCCACCTTTGAGGATCATATTGCGACCTCTTTCCATCGGCAAACGCCTACTAACGATGAAGGCGGTACCGATGATGAGGAGTTTCGCATGGTCGCGGTGATGGACCGCGTTGCCACAACATGGTCGGTGCTGAACGGCATTACCATGAACTGTGTGCAATGCCACTCCCATCCGTACGATCCCATTCGGCACACCGATTATTACAAATCGATGGCCTTCTTCAATACCCAGACGGATGCAGACCTGCAGGATGACTCGCCCAATCTGAGCGTTCCAAAAGACAAAGCAGACTATCCAGAAGCCTGGCAAATACAACAGGAGAGAGCCGGCCTGCTGCACTCGGTGGAGAGCGCAGACCGCCAGGTGGAAGATAAGGCGCAATGGAAGGCGTTGCCCATCCAGACCGCCGGGGCCAACGAGGTGATGGCCCTGGAACCAATGGTTCCCAACCTGGAACACAAGCTGGCTGAACTGCAAAAAGACAATAAGCTTGCTCCGGATAAAAAGACAGCAGAGTTGAAAGATCTGCGCTCAAGACTCGCTGAGGCCAGGATGAGACTTGCCCGCGCCAAGGCGGCTGGCCGGCCGGCGCAGACGTTTACCATCCACGATGGAGAAGCGCTGGCGAATGCGGATACGCCTTCACAATCCTTTTATGAGCTGACAGCCAACGCCGATCTGCCTGTGCTGACGGCAATCCGCGTCGAGGTGCCGCCGCTCAACGCAGAGACGGCCCGCCACACGCCGGAAAACGGCTTCATTGTGGACAAGGTAGAGGGTTGGGTGATTTCGCCGGCGGGTGAAAAAAGCAAAATTGTGTTCCGCGCTTTCGTGCAGGACTCAGAGACGAATCTGCAAGCCGCTCTCTCTGGCGGAGGCGATGCCAAGCAAAAGTCCAAACATGCGGATCCGGCCGACCCCAGCGCATTCGCAGCTCTTCCCAAACTCTTCCGGACGCGGTGGATTGTGGGAGTGCCCTCGGAGCCGCTCTCATTACCCCTCGGGAGCCGCATCCAGGTTGATCTCAAACAGGTTCAGAACATTGATGACAAGCCGGCGCCGATTCAGCGGGTCAGACTCGCAGTGAGTGGTGACCGCTCCTGGACGGCTCTAGGCCACGATCCCATCCGTGCTCAGAGCGTCGAGCGCCTGCAACAGCTCAATAAACAACTGGCGCATCTCGCCACCGTTCCGCTTCCCGTGATGGTCGAGCAGCAACCATTTGCGCGCCGCCCGACGCTCGAATTCGAACGCGGTAATTTTCTGACCAAGGTTGGTCCGGATCTTGCACCGGACGTGCCTGCGATCTTCCCCAAGCTTCCCGCCGGCGCTCCGCGTAACCGGCTGACCCTGGCAAAGTGGTTCTTCGAACCTGGACAACCGCTCACTGCGCGGGTTGCCGTCAACCGTTATTGGGAAGAGTTGTTTGGTACGGGGATTGTCGAAACGCTGGAGAACTTCGGCAGCGTCGGCGAAGGCCCCAGTCACCCGGAGCTTCTGGATTGGCTGGCGCTTCATTTTCAAAACGACCTTCATTGGGATATGAAGGCGCTCCTGCGCGAGTTAGTCACCAGTGCCACCTACCGGCAGAGCGCCGTCACCACCGCAGCTCTCAGGGCGAGAGATCCCCGCAATCGCCTGCTGGCTCACGGTCCGCAGCAACGGCTTACGGCCGAGATGGTACGCGACCAGGCTCTCTTAGCCAGCGGTTTGTTGAGCACGGTGATGGGAGGTCCTCCCGTGATGCCTCCCCAGCCCCCCGGGATTTGGAATTCGGTTTATAACGACGCCAAGTGGACCGACGCCACGGGCCCCGACCGCTATCGCCGGGCCATTTACACCTTCATCAAGCGCACCAGCGGCTATCCCAGCGCACTCATGTTCGACGCCTCGGATCGCGATACGAGCCTGCCACGGCGCATAGCGACGAACACGCCGTTACAAGCATTGGTCACGCTGAACGACCCGGTCTACCAGGAAACTGCCCGGGCGTTGGCGCGACGGGTGATGAAGGATATCCCCGCGAAAGACATCCGATAACTCCGGCAGTGTTCTGGATGCCCGGCTGGTTTATGAAACCCGCCTGGTATTGTCGCGCGATCCTACAGCTCACGAGCTAGCCGAGCTGCGCGCGTTCTATAAAGAAACTACGACGCCGAAGCCGGCTTTGGTGAAAGCAAGTATGAGTCTGTCTCCAGAATCACCAGCCAGGAAAGGCTGCGGGCAGTGAGCTGGAGGCGTTTACAGCTGTGGGCAGCATTCTATTTAATCTCGATGCCGCGTTGGTCAGGTGACCATTATGTCAGATTCCGAAATTCGCACTGCGCAAGACCCGCTATCCACTGAACGAATCTTACCCACCCGTCCGGAAGAGAGGTTTGCCTTGTTGCAAGCGCAAACTCGCCGTCACTTTTTGCGCAGTCTCACTGCGGGCGTGGGCACGATGTTCTTGGGCACGCTGGCTTCGCAATTCTCCCTTCCCACGGCGAAGGCCAGTGAACGTGGGGTCGACGGAAACCTGCGCCTTGATTTCACCCGCGATCCCTCTCACCCACTCTCTGTGCTGCCCCCGGAGTTTGCAGCACGCGCCAAGCGGATCATCTATTTGCACATGGCAGGGGCGCCGAGCCAATTAGAACTCTTCGATCACAAACCCGAATTGACCAGGCTCGATGGCCAGGACTGCCCCGCGTCCTTCTTAGCCGGCAAGCGCTTTGCATTCATTAGCGGCGTGCCCAAGTTGTTAGGTTCGCAATTTCCGTTTCATCAATCGGGAAAAAGCGGCCAATGGATTTCGGACCGGTTGCCACATCTGGAAAAGCACATTGACGATCTTTGCCTGATCAAATCGATGCGCACCGATCAGTTCAACCATGCCCCGGCTCAGCTACTCGTACAGACCGGAAATCCTCGCCTCGGCTATCCCTCGCTTGGTTCCTGGGTGATCTATGGACTAGGCACCGAGAACCAGAACCTTCCCGGCTTCATCGTTCTGGTCTCGGGCGGCAATCAACCGGACGGTGGCAAGCAATTGTGGGGATCGGGCTTTCTCCCCAGTGTTTACCAGGGCGTGCAATGCCGCTCCCACGGCGAACCTGTGCTGTACCTGGAGAACCCGGCAGACGTAAGCCGGCCTCTGCGCCGCCGCATGCTCGATGTGGTGGACGAGATTGACCAGCAAAGCTATGCGGAGTTCGGCAATCCTGAAACGGTGACCCGGATTGCGCAATACGAGATGGCGTTCCGCATGCAAATGGACGCCACCGACGCCATGGATATCCACAAAGAGCCGGCCCAGGTGCTCGCTGCTTATGCCGCAAAACCTGGGGAGTCCAGCTTTGCCAATAACTGCCTGGTGGCCCGGCGGCTGGCGGAGCGGGGCGTGCGGTTTATTCAGCTCTACCATTGGGGATGGGACGACCACGGAACTTCAGCGAAAGACTCCGTGAATCTCGGTTTGGCGGACCGCTGCCGCGAAACCGATCAACCCATTGCTGCGCTGCTCACCGACCTTAAGCAACGCGGCATGCTGGAGGACACGTTGGTGGTGTGGGGCGGGGAATTCGGCCGCACCTCCATGCGAGAGAATCGCAGCGGCCAGGTGATGCCCTTTGCCGGCCGCGACCACAACCCGGGCGCGTTCACCATCTGGATGGCGGGTGGCGGAATCAAGCCGGGCATGGCCCTGGGCGAGACCGACGCAATGGGCTATGAGATCGTGAAGGACCCGGTGGAGATTCGCGATCTGCACGCGACCATGCTCTACGTGCTGGGCTTCGATCATCGTAAACTCAACTACTCGTTCCAGGGGCTGGAACAAAAACTCACGAGCGTGAAACCTGCACGGGTCGTGGCAGAGGTTTTGGCGTGACTCAGTGGCCTCGATAGCGCAGAGAACGGCAACCAATAAACTCAAAAATTTCGTGCAGGCATCGCTTCGCAAGATGCCTTTGAGGACGCGCCTTGGGCTTCTCGTCCTCGTGCCAATTCTCATGCTGCCTGCCCTGATCGTCTTTCTTCCCCCAGACGGGCTGGAGCGCGCAAAGTCGGCGCAATTTCTCGGTCGTTTCCATCCGTTGGCCGTACATTTTCCGATTGCCCTCCTGCTTCTGGTGCCTCTCCTGGAGTTTGCGGGTAGGTCCCGCCGCTTTCCTAACCTGCGCGCCTCGGTAGATTTCGTATTGGCGCTGGCGACGATCGGTAGCATCGGAGCCGCAATTCTTGGTTGGTGCCTGGCGAGGAGCGGCGGGTATTCAGGGCGGTTGGTCACTCAGCACATGTGGGGTGGAGTCTTTGTTGCGGCTGCCTGCTGGCTGTGCTGGATGTTGCGCGGCCGCGTGGGCGGTTCACGTTTCGATTTCGCCTACAAGTTGGGACTGCTGGCCGCGGTTGGGCTCGTGTCGTGGACGGGATATCGCGGCGGCCAACTGGTGGAAGGTGAAAATCACCTTACCGAACAAATGCCCGCAGGGCTGCGCAACCTGATGGGGCTTCCCGCCGGCGGTGAAACCTCCTCCGGATCGGATCGTGCTTATTTCTATGGCGCGCACGTGGAACCCATCTTCGCCCACAACTGCTATTCCTGTCATGGCCCGGAGAAGCAGAAATCCCATTTGCGGCTCGACAGTTACCAAGCCCTGATGCGGGGAGGCAAACACGGCCCGGTCATCAAGGCTGGAGACGTCAAGGGTAGCGAACTTCTTCGTCGTGTCACTCTCCCACCTTCCGACGACGATGCTATGCCCGCTCAAGGCAAGCGCCGCTTGTCGGCCAACGAGGTAAAGCTGATCGAGCTATGGATTGCCGCCGGAGCTTCGGCAAAACTGCCGGCAAATGCCATCCAGAATGCGCCCACGAATGAAGCCCCTGTGGTTGCCGAGGTCACCTTCGAAGAGATTGATCCTGCCGCCGTTGCACAATTGCGGGCCCCGCTCGGCCTGGTAGTTGAGCAACTGAAAAAGCAATTCCCCAATGTCGTGGAATACGAATCCCGAAACTCGGCCAACCTCGTGGTAGACGCCTCGATGCTGGGCGCAAAGTTTACGGACGATGATCTAGCTGCGCTGAAGCCGGTAGCTGCGCAGATGGTCATCGCTGACTTCTCCGGTACTGCTGTCACCGACCGCTCGGCCAGTCTTTTCGCGGAGATGAAACACCTGCGCGTGCTCCGCCTGATGCGCACCAAAATCACGGATACGTCGGTTTTGGCCCTCGGCGGAATGGGTCGCCTGGAGTCATTAGATCTTTTTGGCACAGCGGTGACGCCGGCCTGCCTGAAGGCCGTGGACCAATTTCCAAGACTGCACTATCTCTATGTAGGAGAAACAAAGATCCCCGCTGACATTCCCGTTCCCGAATCCTTGAAAAGTAAGCTTCTCTTCTGAGGCTTTACGAGTGCTGTCGTTCGATTACGAATATCAGCATTCGATTCCTGCTTGCCTGATCTTTCGATACACTTTCGTTTCGCCCTCGATCGAATGACAGAAGGAACATTACTCTATAAACCGTTTCCCCAATTTCCCAGATGTCCAAAGTCCCCGTTGGGGAAGTCCGAGTTGGCCACTATGCCCTAGCCGTATGTGGCATAATGGCTAAGGGGGGTCCTGTGGCGACCAATCTCGACATCAGCGAATTTATCGGCGTTACAACGAAGTCTGCATTTGACCTGGCAGAGATCGTCGAGAAGGGTCTTCCCACTAACAGCCTCTCGCTTCTAAAGGACAAGGGTCTGACCTTTTCCGAAGTCTCGGAAATCGTCATCTCTCCTCGCACCTTGAAGCACCGCAAGGCACGTGGGGAGCACCTCTCTCTGGAAGAAACAGATCGCGTAGTGCGCGTGGCCCGCATCGTAGTCCTCGCTGAGAATGTCTTCGGTAATCGCGAGAAAGCGTTGTTGTGGCTGCGTTCCCCCGATGATCGTATTGGTGATCGGAGCCCTTTGAGTATGCTCCAGACCGAGTCTGGCGGCCGCCTAGTCGAGAACATGCTGTGGCAACTCGATGAGGGCGTCTATACGTGAGACTTCTCTGGCGGATCAGTAAGCACAATGATCTGGAAGGGTTAGGTGGAGAGAAAACAGACGGACGCTGGCACACGGCAGCCAGAGGCAAGCGCATCGTCTATTTGTCCGAGCATCCCGCGCTCGCTTTGATCGAAGGGCTCGCCAACCTCAAGGGAAACCCGAAGCTCTTTCCCGATACCTACCAAATCATGAAGGTGACCGCAACCGACACTGTTCCGGCAGAAACGCTAAACCCGAAGATGCTGGCAAGTGGTTGGCGTGAAAACATCCATCAAACCCGAGCCGTGGGAGATTCGTGGATTGCTAAGGTCGAGTCCGCGTTGCTGGCCGTGCCTTCGGCCCCATCGCCGGAGTCTTGGAACTACTTGTTCAATCCTCTTCACTTCGACGCCAAGGACGTTACGATCGAATGGTGCAAATGGATCGAATACGATAAGCGCCTTTTCCACATTCACGAACGTGGAGACGATCAAGTGTGATTTCCTAACCCTGCAAGCCGAGGTCACGATGGAATCCGGGGCGCGAGCTAACGCTGGAGTCTGCATCGTCGTTCTGAAGGCTCATTGATTGTAGATAGGGTAAGGATGGTGGAGGCGGCGGGAGTCGAACCCGCGTCCGAAATCCATGTCAGCAGAGAGACTCCATGCGTAGTCGAGTTCCGGAGATTTCGCGTCACGCGCTCAGAACCGACAAGATGCGCGTAACCCTAGTCCGATGATCTCGTCCCTGCGGCTCGGACCGCGTCCCAGGAACCAGCCTGCTGTGCGACGTTCTTCCGCAACCCACAGGCGAAGCCACGGAGAACGGCTACTTATTTAATTAAGCAGCAAGTGCTAGGTTGTTGTTAGCAATTATTGTTTTTGCAAGCGATTACGGGTGCTCACACCCCGGCATGCCTCTCAACCTAATCGATCCCGTCGAAACCGTGACGCCCCCTTCTTTCTTCCTCAGAGCACGGGCTTAACCCCTGCCCTATCCTCATTATACGCGCCCCTATAGGCCAATCGCGTTCAGATCGATGCTCTCAAAGTCCTTGCGCATCACGCCTTCGCGAATCTCCCGCACCGTCTTGCCCTTCAATGACATCTGGTAGGCGTAGTACCCCTCTTTTGCGCAGGTGGAGCACTCGGCCCCGTGTAGCCCCTCAAAGCAACTGTGCAAGCTGGTGTGGCCCATATTTCGGTCGCAGCGGCAATAGCAGGGGAGCTGATACAGCACAGTGGGAATCTTGGCCGCATCCACGTAGACCGCCTTTTGCCACGGATACTGGAACATCGGTCCGGCGAGCTGTGAGCCGGAAAGCAGTGCAGGCAATTTCGTTCCGTGAACCGGCGCTGTCGCATGGTACGCAGGAACATCTTGGTTGGTTATCCACTGCGCGTAAGCCGCCACCGACAACATTCCGATCGCCAAACACACCAAGATTCGCCGCATTCCCGCTCCTTAGAATTTCAGTGTAGCGCGGTCGAAAGGGAACTGCCGCGATTCGGCGATAGGATTGCAATGCATTGAATTGAGGGTTTGAGTGGTAAGAGAGTGCGGATAGCAAAAAAAAGGCGGCACGAACGGTAATTTGTCCGTGCCGGGAGGCCAGTGACGCAACTTGTACTAAAAACCGCGCCGTGAGAGCGACAACCTCAACCACGACTGAACTCATATTAGCAGATGCTGGTGATGAACTTCTAGTTGCAAATGCCAAATTTCGTTAAAAAACATATTTTCGAGCTTTTTAAATCCAAATTACTGTATCGCTCGGGCCTTGAATTTTCCCTACCTCCCCATAGACGCGCTTTCCGAAAATAAGTTTCTGTAACGCTATTTTTCCTCATTTTTTTTTCAGGTCATCGTGCCCTTACGCAGATTTTCTCCATTTAATACCGAACCGGTGCCGATCGACGAGGGCCCGGGATGGAGTCCGCGTACCCCAGAGCATAGGAATATCTGGCGCACCGGCTTATTGCTGGCCACCTCGGCGGCTCTCGGTGGAATCGCCGTCGCGATCTGGAACCGCAGGACCCTGGCCCAAATGCGCCAGCAAGACCCGCCCACAGAAGACTAGCCTCTCCTTCCAACGATCCTAAGAGCCGCCCAAGGAGGTACGGCCTGCCCGCAGCCGGAGTGCCCCGTTCGTCACCGTAAGCCGGAAAACCATGAGAAGAAGTCGCAGGTCGGTCTCTTCCTGCTACTACACTGAGTCAATCGTTTGCGCCATCCTCATATCCCGCTCCGTGAGGCCTCCTTGGTCGTGGGAGACCAAAGCCAGCCTTACCTTGTTGTAGCGGATATCAATATCCGGATGGTGGCCTGCCTTCTCAGCCTTCTCTGCCACCTGGTTGACGAAAACCATCGCCGCAGCGAAATCGGCGAACTGGTACTGGCGGACGATTTCCTTGCCCTCGAGCTTCCACTGGGGAAGCGAACGCAACCTTTCCTGGACCGCTTCCGGAGTCAACACGCTCATCGTTGCACCTTCTGTCTTTAGCTGAACGGATTGCGCAGCTTCGGCCCCTTGGGCTCCAGCTGCAGGGGTGAAAATTTCTTTGCCTGCTGTGTAATCTCGGCCCGCAGATCCTCCCACAGTTGATCGGGCAAGCTGAGATACACCTCAACCACCTTGGGGTCAAACTGCGTCCCCGAGCAACGCTTGATCTCCAGTCGCGCAGCACCAAAACTCTTCGCTTTACGGTACGGCCGGTCCGAGGTGATTGCGTCCAGCGTGTCGGCTACGGCAAAGATTCTCGCCCCCAGCGGAATCTGTTCTCCCCTCAGGCCGCGTGGATAACCGCTGCCGTCGTAGTGTTCCTGGTGGCTGTAAACAATCTCGGCCGCTTCCTGTAAAAAGGGAATCTTGCGCAGCATTTGGTAACCCCGCGCGCAGTGTTCCCGCATCACGTTTTGTTCATCCAACTGCAGCTTTGTTGGTTTGAGCAGAATCGCGTCAGGAATCGCCATTTTCCCGATATCGTGCAGAAACGCTCCCCGCGCCACAACTGGTATCTGGTGCGAAGGCACACCCGCGCCCCTCGCCAGTGCGATCGTAAAAGCGGTCACTCGTTTGGAATGGCCTTCCGTCTCCGCATCTTTTAGATCCAGAGCATCGCCCAGCGCCTCAAGCGTGATGTCGTACGATCGCTCCAGGTCGGCGATCGCTTGGTTGAGCATCCCCGTTCGGGCGCTCACCATCTCTTCCAGATCTTGCCGGTACAGCGCGTTCTGTTGCACCAGGCGGCGGTAGTCAATGGCCCGCCGGACCGTCACCAGAAGCTGATCCTTTTCGAACGGCTTGATCAGATAGTCATAGGCGCCAAGCCGCACTGCGGCGAGTGCCGCCCCAACATCGTGGCTCGGGGTCAACAACACCAAAGGAGTATCCGGCTGCGCCTGGCGCATCCGTCCGATCAGGCCATCACCGCCCACGCCGGCCATGGTCAGATCAGAAAGCACCAGGTCATAAGGTGGGTCGCGCACGATGTGACCGATAGCATCGTCACCACCGCTTGATAGCACGGTTGAATACTCCGCCTTTTCGAGCATCCCGTCGATTTCCACTCGACAATGCTTATGCTCATCTACCACCAGAACGCGTGCTTGGCTACGTGCGGTTTCCATACTTGCCGGGCATCCGGGTCTTTCCGGAAGCTCCCTTTCCTTGTCGCAAAACGCCTTGTCGCAAAATGATTAATCCACTCGCTCGCCAGCAGCGCAATCCGTACGAACAGCTACGCAGTTACGCAGGTGCGACGACGGGCGCAAAGGCGCTGGTCGTCTCTCGCGGTGTGTGGGTTGCTTTTAAGTCTATCTTCAACTGCTACCTGCGGTGTGAATTCTTCGCCGCCGAGCCATGCCCATGAGCAAACTGGTATACTCAGTCAAAGATCTTTCCCTCACTTTCAAACATGATCAGGACCACAATCGCTACCGGGTTCACAGTTGCAATGTTCAATTTTCACGCAGAGTTGGGGTAGCTTTGTTCAATTTCGAACGTGAGTTCTCCGCTGAATCGAATCTCGTTGTCTCCCAGGCTGCCAAACAGTCCTGCGAACAACAACAGCGGGATGTCTACGAAAGCCACCGTCATCGTACCTTTTCCCTCGCTTTTTATATGACGGGAAATGAGGTCGAAGCGGAAGAAATTCTTACCATTACTTTCGTGCGTGCCTTTCAACGACATGAACGGCCAGATGCGTTCGCCGTCGACTCAGCACTCCTGCACGAGCTGAGCGAGCGGTTTCCCCTGCGCCACGAAGAAACCCCAGCGGTCCTTGCTGCCGGACTCGGCCTCAGCCACCGCAATGTGCGCCGCCCCGACTTGGAAGCAGCGTTGCGAAACCTCCCCGCCAATGAGCGCCTGCTTTTCCTGCTCCGCGACGTGGAAGGCTATTCTCCGGAGATGATCGGCCGCCTCCTTGATATTCCCGAAGCGCAAGTACAACGAACCTGCTTTTCCGCTCGCATCCGTCTCCGCCAGGTGCTCGCCGAGCAAGCCCGCACCGAAGCCGCCTGACGTCACAGACTGTGGAAAACTCATCTAGAAAAACTCATCTATTTGAAGGGTACGGCCTTTAGGCCGTACATAACTACTTCGAATTGAATGCGGCTTTAGCTGCTGAGGGTAAGATTTTCCCACAGGAGAGACTTTTTCGCCGCCTGACTACAGCCCCTGTTTCTTATTACGCCGCGCTGCACTCCAGCCTTCCTTGATGGTCTGTCTGGCCCGCCCCAGCGCCAGCGCATCCTCCGGAACATTCTCTGTGATGCACGATCCAGCCGCGATGTACGCCCCATTCCCCAGCGTCAGCGGCGCTACGAGCGTGGCGTCGCTGCCCACAAATACGTGGTCGCCGATGATCGTCTTGCGTTTACTCACTCCGTCATAGTTGCAAGTGATCACCCCCGCTCCCACATTCACGCCCTCGCCGATCTCCGCATCGCCCAGGTAGGTCAAATGATTTGCTTTGGAGCCTTTGCCTAGGCGGATCTTCTTCGTCTCGACAAAATTTCCCACATGCGCGCCCTCGCCGATCTCGCTCTCCGGCCGCACATGCGCGTAGGGCCCGATCACCGCGCCATCGTCCACGCGGGACTGGGTAATGATGCAGCCTTGGCGAACCAGCACATGGCTGCCCACAGTAGCGTGCTCCAATATCGAGTACGACCGGATACGGCACTCCTTCCCAACCTTGGTTTCACCCAGCAACTGCACAAAGGGCTCAATCACGGTGTCCGCTTCCACCGTCACCCCGGCATCGATCACCGTGGTCTCAGGGCGGAAGATCGTTACCCCTTCTGCCATCAGCCGCCGCGCGGTAATGAGTCGGAGTTTGCCATCGATCGCCATCATCTCCTCGATCGTGTTGGCCCCCAATACTTCATCGGCATCCTTGGCCTGCAGAGCCACTACCCGTTCGCCGGCCTTTCCCAGAATGCCCGCCATATCCGTGAGATAGAGCTCGCCATGCGCGTTATTCGTTCCCAGGCTGTCGATGTGGGCAAACAGAGGCTCGCCGGCAAAGGCATAAATGCCCGAGTTGATCTCCATCACGTTAGCCGCTTCCGGGGTTAAAGATTTTTGTTCAACGATCTCTCGTATCTCATCGGAACCATGCGACTTGCGAATCACCCGTCCATATCCATACGGATCTTCCGGCACCGCCGACAAGACCGTCATCGCCGCTCGCTGCTCGAGATGAAAATCACGTACCCGGCGTATCGTTTCTGGCTGAATCAGGGGCACATCCCCATACAGCACAATCACATGTTCATATCCCTGGGTAGCCTCGCGCGCCGTTTGCATGGCGTGGCCCGTGCCTCGTTGCTCCTTTTGCTCGATGAATTGAACTCCTAGCGTGGAAACGGAGTCTTTCACCAGGGCCGCCTCATGCCCCACGATCACGTATATATCCTCCGGCGGAACAATTTGCCTTGCCGCGTCGACGACATGCCGGATCAGGGGCTTGCCCCCGACTTCATGCAGAACCTTTGGACGCTTGCTCTTGAGCCGCGTGCCTTTACCCGCGGCCATGATGACGATGGCAAATGGCATCCTTTACTCTCCTTTAAATACCTGCGTTTGCGTCCGGCAACCTAAGGTACTAATTTGAATTTTCGGCCCAATGCCAGCCGTTAAAAAATCATCCGCTATCCCGTATCCAGCGCCCGTATCCAGGCTCCTCGATTGATTCCAACAAAATGTGCCATCCCGCCTGCCCCGGCCTGCCGCGGGGCTTGCCGCGGGACCGGAGCGTACCCGGATTTTCCTGCCACCCAGCACTGGACAGAGCGGCGTGTGCGCCTTTCTCTTAAGGAAAGGCGCATGAGATCAACCAACGCCACCAAGGTCCACAGGAAATCCGGGTAGCGTAGTGGACTTGTCCCGCGATGCCCCGGCCTGCCGTGGGGCGTGCCGCGGAGGGACCTGCTGTTTCTCTTCCGGCTCTCTCACACCCTCTTTAGCCCATCGTCGTGTTTCATGTCGTACGCAACATGAATCGGCCTTTCACTGGGTATTCGGAGACCCCCGGCTCACCATTCCATCTTTCGCCAAGCATATAGGTTTTCCTGAGTGACTAAAGTCGTAGATCGTTTGCAATGTCGATACCAGAGAATCTATGTTTTACCCCAAATTCACGCGCACGATTTTTCCCCTGCCAACGGAGAAGCGTAACGTTAGATAAGGAGAAATCAGAACCATGAGCCTCGCGCCCGCGTCCGCAATGGAAGCCGTCTCCTCCTCGTCGGTCTCTCCCGCGCCTCCGCGACCGCGGATGATTCAGCAGGCTGCCGTCCTGGGTGCGGGAACCATGGGTGTGCGCATCGCGGCTCATCTGGCCAACGCCGGCATACCCGTTGTTCTACTCGACTTGGCCGGAGATGCCGGCAAAGGCATCGCGCAGATTGCGCTCGAAAACCTCAGTCGGGCGAAGCCGGCTGCCTTTTATGATCCAGCCAGCATCCGGCTCATCCAGCCCGGAACCTTCGATCACGACCTGGGTCTCCTCTCCAAATGCGATTGGGTGTTGGAGGCGGTGACAGAAAACCTCGCTATCAAGCGAGAAATTCTCTCCAAAATCGCACCCCTGCTCAAACCCGGAGTCATTCTCACCACCAACACCAGCGGTCTGCCGGTAGCCAGCATCGCGGAGCAGCTACCCCCTGAGCTCCGCCGCTCCTGGTTTGGTACCCACTTCTTCAACCCTCCGCGGTACATGCGGCTGCTCGAGGTCATCCCCACCCCGGAGACCGATCCGGTGGCTATTGCCGCCATTGCCGACTTTGCCGATCGTCGCCTGGGCAAGACGGTGGTTTACGCCCGCGATACTCCTAATTTCATTGCTAATCGGATTGGCGTCTATGTCATGACCCAGGCCATCGAGCTCATGCAGGAGCAGGGTCTCACGGTGGAAGAGGTGGACGTGCTCACCGGAGGCGCACTCGGTTGGCCCCGCACGGGCAGCTTCCGGCTGGCGGATATGGTGGGCATCGATATCCTGGCCCACGTGGTCTCGAATTTTTCCCAATCCCGCGCTGGTGAGGCTCTTGAGCTGCCGCCGTTCGTAAAGACCATGCTTGAGCGCCGCTGGCTAGGCGATAAAACCGGCCACGGCTTCTACAAAAAAGAGAAAGACGCGGACGGGAACGAGGTCCGCCTCGCGCTTGACTGGCAGACCGTTGCCTACCGTCCCGCCACGCGCCCCAAATTTCCCTCGTTGGAACTGGCTAAAAACGCTGAATCGCTGCCCGAGCGGCTGCGCCTGCTCATGTCCGGCGACATTCGCAAAGATAAGGCCGCGGCATTCCAAAAGAAGCTCCTCAGCCGGCTGTTCGCCTACGCTGCCAACTGCCTCCCGGAGATCGCCGAAGATCCCGCCAGCGTCGACCGCGCCATGCGCACCGGCTTTAACTGGGAACTGGGGCCCTTCGAAATGTGGGACGCGGTCGGTGTTGACGCCGCCGTCGCGCCCAATGCCGGCAAACTGGTTCGCTCCGGAGCGTCTACCTGGTATCGGGATGGGGGAAAGCAGGTGTTCGACCCGGCTCGTGCCGAATATGTACCCGTGCTCCAGCCGGCCGGCATCGCGGCCGTTGCGGACTTTCGCAAATCCCACGGCATCGTCAAAGGCAATGCAGGAGCGTCGCTCGTAGATCTGGGCGATGGCATTGCCGCCATTGAGCTGCATTCGAAAAAAGATGCGGTCGGCGAAGACATCACCCGCCTCGTGACCCAGGTCCTCAACCCCGGCAGCGATGCTGTCCGCAATTTCCAGGGCTTTGTCATCACCGGCGACGGCGCCAACTTTTCCGTCGGCGCAAATCTCTTCCAGGTCCTGCTCTTCGTTCAGGAAGGGGAGTGGGAGGATCTTGATTTTGCCGTGCGCGCCTTTCAGCGCATGACTGCAGCTATCAAGTTCTGTCCCCGGCCGGTCGTCGTGGCGCCCTATGGTCTATGCCTCGGCGGCGGAGCCGAGATCGCTCTGCACGCTGCCTCCCGCCAACCCCATGCCGAGCTATACATGGGCCTGGTCGAAACCGGCGTTGGCGTTGTTCCTGGCGGTGGGGGTACCAAGGAAATGGTTCTGCGCGCGGTCGATTCCGCCGTAGGAGTCCTCTCCGCATCCGGCCGCGATGCCACTACACGCCTGGCCGGCTCGACCGAGTATTTCGACGCCCTCAAGCGCAACTTCGAGTTGATCGCCCTCGCCAAGGTCTCAACCTCCGCCGCCGATGCGCGCCTTCTTGGATATCTCAGCGCTTCTGACCGCATCACGGTCCACCGCGATCGTGTGGTTCATGACGCCCAGCAGGTTGCCATCACGCTGGCCGGAGCAGGCTATTCGGCGCCCATCCCTCGTGAAATCCCGGCTGCCGGCGAAAGTGCGTTGGCAACGCTAAAGCTCGGCGTTCACCTGATGCGCCAGGCTGACTACATCAGCGATCATGACCAGAAGGTTGGGAACCACGTTGCCCACATCCTGTGCGGGGGCGCCATTCCCCCCGGCACTCTCGTTGGCGAACAGTATTTCCTCGACCTTGAGCGTCAGGCATTTCTGTCCCTCTGCGGAGAACGCAAAACCCAGGAACGCATCGCCTTCACCCTGAAAACCGGTAAACCCCTAAGGAACTAAGCAGTCTATGAACGTAGAGGAGCGTACGTGATAACAACGGCGAAGGGAATCGGACGGGTGTCCCACGTTCGCAACACCTGCCCCGGCGTGCCGTGGGGCGTACGTGGGCCGAAAAAGCTGGGCGCAGCCCCAACCATTGCTTTTTGCACAATCGATCGCTGAACCCATGACACGCCCTGAACGATCCAAAGGAACCAAATGAGAGACGCCATAATCGCAAGCAGTGTTCGCACCGCCGTCGGCAAATCCGGTCGAGGAGCATTGGCCACCACCCGCCCCGACGATCTGGCCGCCACCGCGATCGAAGGCGCTCTATCCCGATTGCCCCAGTTGGATCGCAATGAGATCGAAGACGTGATTCTCGGCTGTGCCATGCCGGAAGCGGAGCAGGGAATGAATGTTGCCCGCATTGCCGCGTTGCGCGCCGGATTGCCTGTCAGCTCCTCAGCCATGACCGTCAATCGCTTCTGCGCCTCCGGCCTGCAATCTATTGCCATGGCTGCGGAGCGCATTCGTGGCGGCGGCGCAGACGTCATTGTCGCCGGCGGAACCGAATCCATGTCCATGGTGCCCATGGGAGGCAACAAAGTCTCCGCCAATCCCTGGCTCATCGACCACTATGCCGACTCCTACCTCTCCATGGGGCTTACTGCCGAGCGCGTAGCGCAACGCTACGGTATCAGTCGCCAACACGCCGACGCCTTTGCCCTGGCCAGCCATCAGAAAGCGCTGGCCGCGATCGAAGGCGGCCGCTTTACGAACGAAATCGTATCCGTAACCGTGACCAGTGCAACCAACGGCGGAGGCAAAATCAAGCTTGCGACCAAATCCTTCACCACCGACGAAGGCCCGCGCGAAGACACGTCCATCGAAGCCCTGGCCGGGCTCAAGCCCGCCTTTCATGCCCAGGGAACAGTCACGGCAGGGAACTCGTCGCAAACCTCGGACGGCGCCGCGGCCGCAGTCGTTATGTCTGCTGAGCGCGCCGCCGCCCTGGGCATAAAGCCTCTGGCTCGGTTCATCTCCTTCGCCACTGCCGGATGTTTGCCGGAAGAAATGGGAGTAGGCCCGGTCTACGCCGTGCCCAAAGCTCTCAAGCTGGCAGGGCTGACCCTCGATCAAATCGACCTCATCGAACTGAACGAAGCCTTTGCCGCGCAATCCCTGGCCGTGATCCAGCAGCTGGGCCTCGATCCTTCCAAGGTGAACGTAAACGGAGGAGCCATCGCTCTGGGCCATCCGCTCGGGTGCACCGGAGCCAAGCTAACCGCCACTCTTTTACATTCCATGCAAACTCGGGGGGCGAGGTACGGACTCGTAACCATGTGCGTAGGCGGAGGCATGGGCGCCGCAGGTATCTTCGAATCCATGCACATAGGGGGAAACTTTGGCCACAGCAGCGGAAGTAGCGAAGCGCACAGTTCCCGGCGGCAACTTCCTCATCGGGGAAAGCACGCCCGACGAGATCATGACCCCGGAAGACTTTACCGAAGAGCAGCGCCAGATCGCGCGCACCGCCGCTGACTTTGTGCGCAACGAAGTCCTGCCCGCGGCCGAGGAAATCGAGGCCAAGCACTTCGACGTGACCCGCGCCCTGCTGAAAAAAGCCGGCGACCTGGGTCTCATGGCGGTCGATATTCCCGAGGAATACGGCGGCCTTGCGATGGATAAGGTCACCTCCGCCATCGTCGCCGACTATCTCTCCCAGCTGGGTAGCTTCTCCGTCGCCTTCAGCGCCCACGTGGGCATCGGCACCTTGCCCATCGTCTGGTATGGCACCGACGCGCAGAAGCAGAAGTTCCTGCCCCGCCTAGCCACCGGCGATTGTATCGGCGCCTACGCGCTCTCTGAAGCCACTTCCGGCTCCGACGCCATGAACATCCGTGCCCGCGCCACCCTCGCGGCCGATGGCACCCACTACCTCCTCAATGGCGAGAAAATGTGGATCAGCAACGGTGGCTTTGCCGACCTCTTCACCGTCTTCGTCAAGGTCGATGGGGAAAAGTTCACCGCCTTCCTCATTGAAAAGGGAACTCCCGGTCTCTCCATAGGCGCCGAAGAACACAAGCTGGGCATCCGTGGTTCCTCCACCTGCCCGCTCGTTCTTTCCGACTGCAAGGTGCCGGTCGAAAATCTTCTTGGCGAAGTCGGCAAGGGCCACCATATCGCCTTCAACATTCTCAACATCGGCCGCTTCAAACTGGGTGCGGCCTGCGTCGGAGCCGCCCGCACCGTGCTCGGACACGCCATCGGGTACGCCAAGCAGCGCCAGGCTTTCGGCAAGCCGATCTCCGCCTTCGGTCTCATCCAGCAAAAACTGGCCGACTCTGCTGCTCAGTTGTTCGCGGTCGAGAGCATGGCCTATCGCACCGTGGGCATGATCGACGACGCCCTCTCGGCTCTGCCGGAGGATGCCGTAGGAAACTCCCGCGAAATTCAGAAACGCATCGAGGAGTACGCCGTCGAGTGTTCCATCCTCAAGGTGTGGGGCTCAGAGATGCTTGACGCCGTCGTCGACCACGCTGTCCAGATCTATGGCGGTTACGGTTACGTCGAAGAGTATCCGGTCGAGCGGGCCTATCGTGACTCCCGCATCAACCGCATCTTTGAAGGCACCAACGAAATCAACCGTCTCATCATCACCGGCTGGTTGATGAAGCGCGCCATGGCCGGCCAGCTTCCTCTGATGGCGGCCATTAAGAAGCTGATGGACGAAGTACTCGAACCGCCCTCTTTTGAGGATGCGGAGGACCATTCCGATGATCCGTTATATGCCCAGGCGCAGATGCTGGCCAGTGCGAAGAAGCTGGCGCTCTTCACCGCCGGAGCGGCCTCGCAAAAGTACATGAACGCCTTGGCTGATCAGCAGGAAGTAATGGCTGACCTGGCCGACATCATCATTCAGGTCTATGCGCTGGAGTCAGCGTTGCTCCGCGCCCGCAAGCTGCGCGCCCGCGGCTTGCCCCTGGCAGATACCGCCGCCCAGCTGGTTCGCCTATACGCCGCCAAGGCAATGGAAATTGTCGAGCTGGCCTCTCGCCGCATCGTCGCCGCAGTCGCCGAGGGTGATACTCTGCGCGTCCAGCTAGCAATCTGCCGCCGTCTAGCCCGGCGCATTCCCGAAGACGTCTACGCCACCTCGCGCAACATCGCCCAACACCTGGTGGAATACGGAGTCTGGACCTAAGAGGCTGTGTGAGAACCGGAAGGGAAACAGCAGGTCCCCTCCACTTCGCTACGCTCCGGTCGGGATGACACTTCTGTCGGACTACTGAGACCATTCCTCGGGCCGTTTTTTGGCATTTTCCTTGCAAAAAATGTGTCATCCCGACCGGAGCGTAGCGAAGCGGAGGGACCTGCTGTTTCTTTCTCTAGTTCTCACACACCCTCCTAAGCCCGCACTTCTAAACTCTGTCCCTACCGGAAACGATGGGTGCCCCACATCTCGCTCGTTTTTCGCGAGATGTGGGATACCACGAATCTCGACATTTCCGCCGATTGGAGCCGAAAGCCGCGAGGTCGACCGCCGCCGTAATTATCCTGGACGGGTGCCCCACGTTCGCCTCAGCGTACGTGGGCCGAAAACGATGGGCGAAGCCCCACCATTGCTTCCAGCAGGAAGTGCAACCGATGCGTGAGCCCCACATCTCGCTCGTTTTTCGCGAGATGTGGGATGCCACTGCGCCAAACCGCCACTCCCAGGATCCTTCAGCAGAGTCGCGAGGTTCCCGAGCGGCGAACACGCGGTGTAGCTACTGTCGTTGTTGCAATTGCCCGTCCCCGCTATACCCTTCTCGCGAACCCCCAACCTTCTTCGAGGTAGTCACGCTAATAGGCGACTGCAAATGAAAGCTGACCAGTGTTTCCGTAGGAATCTGTACCTGTTGTCCGCGAGTCACTCCATTTACACCGGCGCCCACCCCACCGCCGGTAACCGCCCCGATTGCCGCCCCTTTACCGCCTCCCAAAAGGCCCCCAAGAATGGCGCCAACAGCAGCGCCGCCTCCGGTCTTAGCCGCCGTATTCTTTCCTCGGCCATTCCCGTTCTTGGTGAACGCGTCGGTCACCACGTCCACTGGATGATCCACCGTATCGATCCGTGTCAACTCGATCGATAATTCCGAGCTCCCGGAGAAGTGGGTTGCATCCTTGGCGGTAATCACCCGCCCCACCACCGAAGCACCCGACTTTGCCACGACCATCCCATCCACAATCAAATCGCCCGCTAAGGACCCATGGAAAACCGAGTTCGATTGTGTCGTCGCGCTATTCAGCGTATCGGTCATGCGAATCGGAATCACCGTCCCAGCCGGGACAGTTACTGTTTTGACTACTGGCGGAGGAGGCGGCGGAGGCGCCGCTGGCACAATTTGCACCGGCTCTGGGGCGGGAGTCGCTGCTGCGGGTGGAGGTGGCGGCGGCGGAGGTGCACTCTCAGCTACTACCTGCTTGTGCCGCCGCTGCGGGGCCGGTCGCACCGGCGCCGGCTTCGCCGCCCGTGACGGCGCCACCACCAGATTGTTGATTACCGTTCTTACTCCATCGACCGAACCACTATCAGCCGCCGCC
The DNA here is from genome assembly GCA_963717225.1 of uncultured Acidobacteriaceae bacterium. Classification (GTDB taxonomy): domain Bacteria; phylum Acidobacteriota; class Terriglobia; order Terriglobales; family Acidobacteriaceae; genus PALSA-350. The sequence continues at coordinate 327,069 of CAVQWB010000039.1, forward strand.
AGGGCACGCGATGCATCGTTGTCTACCTTGCCATTCAGGGTGGCCACGCCGTTGGCCACCGTCACCTGAATATTCTGACCCGTCAACGCCGACTCAGCCGTGATCTTCGCCTGGATGTCACTGCCAATCTGTTGATCGTCGCGTGCCGGAGGGGGCGCCGGTTGCGGCGCCGGTGTTGCGGCCTGCTGTGCCGCCGGTGTGGGCTGTTCTGCATGTTGGAACGGGTTCTTGCAGCCCGACCCCAGAACCAGCAAACCGGTCAAAATCGCCAGCGGAACGCTGCGTCGAGTTACAAATTCCATCTTCATGGGGGAAATCCTCGGTTTTCGACTTTCTTGCGCCTGCTTTACCTTTTGACGAAGGGAACCATGAACTGGCTGGCACGCCGCGGGCGAATAATGCATCCCACCCATTGTATTCGGTGGCTCTGCCAACTATCTTCTGCTGGTATCCGGGTGCTAAACCCGTGGGAGATGGTGGAAGCAGTATATTGAAGACTAATTTAGCAAGATAAGGGGAAAATCCATGGCAGACGATAATCAGGACAACGGCGGAAGTGGTTTCGGTTGGTTTCTGGTCGGGCTCGGAATTGGCGCAGCGATCGGCGTCCTCTACGCTCCTCAAGCCGGTACAGACACGCGGGATAGTCTGGCCGAGGGTGCGCGCGAACGCGCCGAATATCTAAAGCAAAAATCGAGAGAAGCCGCGGCACACATGAATACCTACGTGGACGCGGGCAAAGAACAGTTTGGCGACTACGTTGAGCGCGGCAAGCAAGCTGTGGCGACTGGCCGTTCCCAGGTAGAGGACTATGTCGATCGCGGTCGTAAGGTGGTTGCCAAGCATGCAAGCAAAGTGTCAGCGGCTGTGGATGCAGGCAAAAACGCTTATACGGCAACGACGTCGCCAGTCGACGGGCAGTAGCGTACGAAATGGATAAGTCCACGCAGACTCTGTTGGTCGTCTTTATTGCTGTGGCTGCAGTCAGCATCCTGCTGCAGGCTTGCTTTACGGTGGCCACATTCGTCGGTGCCCGCAAGGCGCAGAAAAAGATCATGACGCTGGCCGATGATATTCGTCTGCACGCTCTGCCTGTCATCATGTCAACGCGCGAAGTGATCCAGGACGTCTCGCCAAAACTGAAAATTATTACTGAGAACCTCACCGCCACCTCCGCCACCCTGCGTACTAAGGCGGATCAAATCGGAGGATTCGTGGGAGACGTCACTGGCCGGGCTCAGGCTCAGGCTTCGCGCGTGGACGGCATGGTGAAGGGGACGCTTGATCAGCTCACCTACGCCGTCCAGGCGATTGAGCATGGGATTGCGGCCCCTGTCCGCCAGGTGAATGGCGTCCTCAATGGTCTACGGGCGGGAGTGGACGTACTGCGCAATAAGACTCCCGGCAACCACCTTGATCCTGAAGAGGATCTGTTCGTCTAGGAAAGTTCTGGGCTCCATCGTTTTGCGCAAAAGTCTCTGAACCAAGGGCACGGCTTCAAGAGGGTGTGTGAGAATTCCCCTTTTTGAAGGGTACGGCCTTTAGGCCGTACGTCTTAGCAGTCAAGATGATTTGGCTTCAGCCGCTGAGGGCTGCTCAAGCCGGCACAAAAGATGTCCTCAGGGGCTAAAGCCCGTACCCTTCAAAAAGGGGAGTTCTCACACACCCTCTCAAGCCCCTGGGGTACGCTTTTAAACGATCCACCCGCCGCCAACCACCTCGTCGGCGGCATAAAACACAGCCGCCTGCCCCGGCGTAACTGCGCGAACCGGCTCATCGAATCGCACTTCTACTTCATCCTCACCGCTGAGCCGAAGCGTTGCCCACGCCGGTTCATGACGATGACGAATCTTTACCTGGGCGCGCATTTCCCCCTGCAATCCCGCGATCGAAACCCAATTCAATCTCCGCGCCCGCAGCGAATCGCGCAATAACTCCTGCTCTGCCCCTACGGTCACTTGCTTGCGCTCAGGATCGATCGAGATCACATAAAGCGGAGTGGGCGAGGCTAAACCGAGCCCCTTGCGCTGGCCAACGGTAAAATTGTGAACTCCATCGTGCTTGCCCCGGGCCTGGCCGCCGACCGAAACAAGCTCCCCAGCGGTATCGGGTACGGCCTCGCCCTGCTCCTCGAGATAAGCATCGATAAATCGCTTATAGTCGCCACCGGGAATAAAGCAAATCTCCTGCGAATCCGGCTTATTTGCCAGCGCAAGGCCATACTGGTGCGCCAACTCGCGCACTTCGGGCTTGGTGAACCCGCCCAGAGGGAACAGGGTACGGGAAAGCTGTTCCTGGGTTAGCCCAAAAAGAAAATACGTCTGATCTTTGCTCGCGTCCGCGGGGCGCTTCAAAATCCAACGCCCTCGCTCGGGATCGTACTCATTGCGTGCGTAATGCCCGGTAGCAATCTGATCCGCCCCAATCTGTCTGGCGGTCAAAAGCAACTGATCGAATTTGAGGTGGTTGTTGCACAAACTGCATGGGATGGGAGTGCGCCCGGCGAGATACTCGTCCACGAACGGCCGGATCACATCCCGCTCGAAGCGCTCCTGGTGATTGACCACGTAATAAGGAATCGACAACAACTCCGCCACTCGCCGCGCATCGTAGACGTCGTCAATTGAGCAGCACCGTCCCCGCACCTGCTCTGCCTGCCCCGCCTGTCCCGGCAAGCCGTGGAGCAAGCCGTGGAGCTTGCCGTGGGGCATGCCGTCCTTATCCGCCAGCCGGCGCTGGTTCCACAACTGCATCGTCAGACCGACCAGGCTGTGTCCTTCCGCCTTGAGCATGGCCGCAACCGTCGACGAATCCACCCCACCCGACATGGCCACGGCGATCGTCATAGGACCACCGCCGAGAGCTCCCGCAATCTCGCTACTTGCGACGAGACCAACTCGATCGTCCGCTCAATCTCTTCTTCGGTTGTCTGCCGGTGCAGGCTGAAGCGCAGGCTGGCACGTGCCCGCTCGGCCGGAAGACCCATCGCCAGCAGCACATGCGAGGGCTCGCTTGCCCCGGAGGAACACGCTGCCCCACTCGAAACCGCCAGCCCTTGCAGGTCAAGCGCGATCACCAATGCTTCTCCGTCGAGTGACTCGAACCACAGGTTGGAAGTATTCGGCACCCGGGGAGTCCCGCCGCCATTTACCCCGCTGGCGTGCTTCAGCAGACCCACCTCCAGCCGATCGCGCATTTTACCTATCCGCTCCGGCGCTCCGCTTTGCAGCCCTTCCATCGCACACTCCGCCGCCTTGCCCAGACCCACGATTCCGGCAACATTCTCCGTGCCCGCACGACGCTGCCGTTCATGGGTGCCTCCGGCAAACAGCGGCTCCAATCGGGTACCGCGCCGCACGAACAGTGCTCCCGTTCCCTGCGGCCCATGCATTTTGTGGCCGGAAATACTCAGCAGATCACACCCGATTGTCTCCACATCGACGGTCACTTTGCCCGCCGCCTGCACCGCATCAACATGAAACCGAACTCCAGCTTCGCGCGCAATGCGCCCGATCTCTTCCGCCGGTTGTAAAACCCCAGTCTCGTTATTGGCCAGCATCACGCTGATAAACCGGGAGTTAGGCCGCAGCGCCCTGCGCACGGCCTCGACAGCTACGACCCCCTGGCCATCGACCGGCAGGAACTCAATCTCTACCCCGCGATCGCCCAATCTTTCCACAGCATGCAGCACCGCGTGATGTTCTACCCGGCTGGTGAGGACATGATCCCCAGCCCTGACCGATCCAAAGATCGCCAGGTTATCGCTCTCCGTGCCGCCACTGGTGAAGACGATTTCCGCTGGCCGGCACCCCAGCAACCGCGCCACACTGGCCCGCGCCTGCTCGACCGCGGAGCGCGCCTGCTGGCCCTCCTGATGGATCGATGAAGCATTCCCAAACCGCTCCACCAAAAACGGCCGCATAGCCTCAAGCACCTCCGGCAACAGAGGAGTAGTGGCATTCGCATCCAGGTAGATTCGCCGCACAACCCTATTCTACGGGAACAGATCTCTCCCCAACGGGTGCGGCTTTCTCTTAAGGAAAGCCGCAGGAAGTTTGCCTGAGCAGCCGAGCTCGACAGGAAATCCGGGGTTTTCACGAGATGTGGGATACCACAAACCTCAACATTTTTACCCTCGAAGGTTTCATCGGAAACCGGGAATCGGACAGTGCCCCATATTCGCCAAACCCGCCCCGGCTTGCGTGGGGCGTCCATGGGCCGAAAACGACGGGGCGAAATCCGGGGGAAGCCCGACCAAAGCCGTTGGCTCACGCCACAGCAGCCATCAACGAAAACCTGCTACGCTTTCTCCTGCTAGACGCACTTAAGGAAGGTCAACCGTGAAACTCAAGTCCTGTCTCACTGCAATCGCCACATTAGCCGTAACCACCATGCTCGCTGCATCAGCCTTTGCCGCACCAGCCTCCCCAGCCCAAGTTTTCGGAAAGCTAATCAGCGGCCAGGAAGAAGAAGTAGTCTCCGCCGCCGAAGCCATGCCCGCGGACAAGTACAACTTCGCCCCCACCAGCGGCGACTTCAAAGGAGTACGCACCTTCGGCCAGCAGATCACCCACATCGCAGAAGCCCAGTATTTCTTTTTCACTGGTTTCGGAACCAAGCCAACCATCGACGTAAAATCGCTGGACAAACTAACCAGCAAAGACGAAATAGTGAAAGCTCTCAAAGATTCCTTTGCCTTTGCTCACCAGGCAACGCAAACCATGACGCTGGAAAATGCATTTGAGGAGATCCAGGAAAAGGACGGAACCAACACCCGAGCCAGCCTTGCAGCCTTCTCCCTGGCCCACACCAACGATCACTACGGACAAATGATCGAATACCTGCGCATGAACGGAATCGTCCCGCCCGCCAGCCGCAAATAGACTCTCCATAGGGGAAAACTAGAGGGGAAAATAGGGGAAAACCTAGAGGGGAAAATCGATAATTCCAGGCCTGGCCCGCCTGTCCCGCCAGTCCCGGCTCGCCGTGGAGCTCGCCGTGGAGCGTGCCGTGGGTCTCGCCTGGAACCCCTTAGACCAATCAACCGGAAACCCGCTACCGCTTCTCAACCGCCGTATACTTCACCGGGTATTCCGGACCAATGTATTCCGCCCGCGGCCGGATCAGCCGATTGTCATCCAGCTGTTCAATCACATGCGCCGCCCAACCGGAAATCCTGCTCACTGCAAAGATCGGCGTGAAGAGGTCCAGGTCGATACCCAGCATCGTGTACGTTGAAGCAGAATAAAAATCCACATTCGCGTTCAGCTTTTTTTCCGCCAGGATGTACTTTTCAATAGCCCGCGACATCTTGAACCACTTTGCATTCCCCGACGACTCTCCCAGCTCTTTTGACATCTTGCGCAAATGCGTTGCTCGTGGATCCTCCGTGTGGTAGACCCGATGGCCGAACCCGGAAATCTTCTTCTTCTGCGCCAGCAGCTTGGCCACATGATCGACCGGGTCGGCGCCCTCTTTATCAATGGCGAAGAGCATCCGCATCACCGCCTCATTGGCGCCTCCATGCAATGGACCCTTCAGCGCCCCAATAGCTCCGGTAATCGCCGAGTGAACGTCAGAGAGCGTCGCAGCGATCACCCGGGCCGCGAAGGTTGAAGCATTCAGCTCGTGGTCGGCATGAAGAATCAGGGCCACGTCGAAGGTTTTTGTCGCTGTCACGGAGGGCTTTTCCCCGTTCAGCATCCACAGAAAGTTGGCCGCATGACTCAGGGAAGGATCAGGTTCTACCACCGCCTTGCCTTTGCGCAGGCGGTCATAAGCCGCGACCAGCATCGCAATCTGTGAGGTCAGCCGGAAACTCTTGCTCACGTTGGCGTCATGCTCGTTGTCGCTTTCATCCGGATCATAAAAGCTCAGTGCGGAAACTGCCGTGCGCAACACTTCCATCGGGGTCGCACTCCGGGGAAAGGAACGGAGCAGGTCGATGACCTTCGGGTCCAGCCGGCGAGCTTCACTCAGCCGTTTGCCGAACTCGTCCAGCTCCGCCCTGCGGGGAAGCCGGCCGAACCATAATAGGTAGCTGCATTCCTCGAAGGTCGACTTCTCCGCCAGCTCATGGATGTCGATCCCGCGGTATGCCAGCACACCAGCATCACCGTCGATCCAGCAAATGCCCGAGTTAGCCGCAACTACTCCCGCAAGCCCCTTGCCCACCACCGCCGTAGACATAACTGAACGCTCCTCTTCTTCTCTTAGATGCCCTGCGTCGCCCGGTCCCTGCCGGCTGCTGTCCTGCTCAATGCAAGGGGAATCGGCTGGTGGTAACAATAGTTCAGACAAACAGTCGTTTTAAGTCCCGCCGGTTAAGCGCCCGTCGCTGTTTGTTTTATAGCGCAGCGCTCTGAATCTTGTCACTTAGACGGAAATTCGCCCGGAGAGGACTCCCTGCCACCCTGCTCAACGTCCGGGCGCGAACGCTCCGAGTCCGGCCGCCGGTGGGCTGCCTTCGAGTAGCTGGCGCACGATCAGGCCCGTGGCCGGCGCCAACAGGATCCCGTTACGAAAGTGTCCCGTGGCCACCCAGCAATGGGGTTGCCCGGCGTTTCCAATCACCGGCAGCCCGTCTCTGGTCCCCGGCCGCAGCCCGGTCCAGCATTCCTCCACCGGCGCGGACCCGATGGGGGGCCAGAGCTCCGCCGCCATAGCCTGCAACCGTTCGATCGTGGTGGGGTCTACCCGGCGATCGAATCCCACCCGCTCCACCGTGGCCCCGATCACGACGCGGCCCCCTCCTCGCGGTACCAGGTAGACCTCGGGTGAGCGTAAAACACAGGCGAGGTCGAGCGGCGGGTCCAGGCGGACGGTGAAGATCTGTCCTTTCCGCGGTTCTACCCCGGCCGCGGGCTGCCGCTGCAAATCCAATTGCAGTACTTCGGCCGCCCACGCTCCGCAACAATTCACGAAAGCCCCCGCGCTCAGGGTTCCGCCCTGGGTCGTCATCTCGACCGCGTTTCCATGGCTCCGGACGGAGAGCACTGGGGTCCCCTCCTGCAAAGTCACCCCGGCCGCCGCAGCAGCGAGAGGCAGGGCGGCGCAAAGATCCCGTGGATCAAGGCTCACTTCCTCCACCCAGAAAAAGGCACGGCCCGCGGTGGCCAACCCCGGAAGCCGCCTTTGCGCCTCCTGTGCGCTCAGGGCAACGCCGGTATCGTTTTCTCCGTCAGTACTAAGGGCGCCCCGGGTCCGAAGTCGCACAGGGCATCCCGAAAGCGCCTCAATCGTGGCCAGGTATTCCGGATAGAGGTTCATGCTTAGCTTAGCCAGTTCGGCCAGTTCCGGCGGGTGTTCGGGATCATGGGCCGACAGCATACCCGCTGCGGCCCACGATGCCTCTGACATGGCACGGCCCTTTTCCAGGACCCGGACCCGGAACCCATGGCGCGCTAGTTCAAGCGCAGTGGAGAGCCCGATAATACCCCCTCCGGCGACGATGACTTCCGCAGTCTCCACTCGTCCATTGTAGGATGGGAAAATACACAGCGTTCACAGTCGAAAAGAGGCAGATCGCATGACCGACGAAAGCGTGGATTTGGTCGAACGTACCCACTCCGGTGTCTTTATAGCCCTCCTTGGTTTTGCCGTTATGGCCTCCGCCGCCGGGTTGATCTGGGCCTACACCTTGGAAAACCGCCTGGAAAAATCGCAGACCGCGTTGGTCAACGCACAGCAGCAAAATGACAAGCTGGCCGAGAGTCTCAACGAGACCAACGCCAAATTGCGCGTGACCTCGGAAACCCTGGGGCAGAGCGTAGGCCTCACGCAACGGCAACTGGAAGCGCGTGCCAGTGAATTCCTCAAGCGGCAGCAGGCGGAAACCGCCCGGCTGGAGAAGGAACAGGCAGCCGCGCAGGCGGAAGCCACGAAGCAGATCGGTGCGGTCTCGACTGATGTGTCCTCGGTCAAAACCGATGTGGGTGGAGTAAAGACCGACGTCGCTGCAACCAAGTCCGAGTTAGCTAACGCCGAATCCCAACTGAAAAGGGTGACTGGCGATCTCGGCGTGACCAGCGGGCTGGTGGCGACCAATGGCAAGGAACTCGAAATCCTCAAGCACAAGGGTGATCGAAACTATTACGATTTGAATCTCACCAAGGGGGCCAAGCCCACGCCCATTTCCGGCATTAGCCTCTCCTTGAAGAAGGCCGACACCAAACACTCGAAATACACCCTGCTGGTGGAATCCGACGACAGGAAGATCGAGAAAAAGGACAAGAATCTGGACGAGCCGGTCCAGTTCTACACCGGCAAAGACAAGCTCCTCTACGAGCTGGTCATCAACACAATCAACAAGAACCAGGTAATTGGCTACCTGGCGACGCCCAAAAACTCGCCCGCCGCCGCGACGCCCTAGCAAAGGTCCTGCTAAGCAAGGGCGCCCGCAAATCAGTCCCCAGCGAGAACGCTGAACCTGGCCCAGCACACAGTGCTGGGCCAGGACGAAGGGCACGGCTTCACAGGCTGCGGAAAAACTCAATGCTGAAGGTCCCGTACCTAAATCCGCGAAATCGCGTGGCCTTTAGGCCCTTGTAAGCTCTTTGTCTCGTTTTCGAAGAAACCGCCCATGTTTCCGCAGCCTGCTCACCTGTGCCGTTAGCTATAGGACTCGACGAGGCCTTTAGAATCTGCGTGAGATCTGCGTTTTGGCTTTGTATCAGGGCACGACTTTAGTCGGGCCGTAAAAATTTGAAAGAGAATTGGGCTTTAGCCCTGCTTTAGCCACTGAGGTACGTTTCTTCCCGAAGGGTACGGGGTTCTAGCGCGCGTACATCATTTCCGAGGCAGCAAAATTTCTAAATTCTTTTGGTGCATAAACGAAACCACCACTTTGGCCGACTGCAGCATATCCCACTGTTCTTTAGTAACGGGAAAATTAAAGATAGTCAGTCCCTGAACAGATTGCCCAGGCGTCAGCGTGATGTCGCGACGAATCGAATCTGCGCGCAGGTAACTCAATGAGGGATACGCCTGGAAGACCCGATCCATATCCTTGTCGCCGGCGGTCACATTCACTTGCTCTGTGCCGTCCGGTAACTTGATAGTGGCCGAAATATCCTGCATGAACAGCGGGATATCGGTCTGATTCCTTATCTTGACCTTCGCCAAAATCAGCAGCTGATCGTAATACTCCGGCTTTCCCGGCATCCCGCTATCGCCTCCACCGCCGTTGTTGACCAGGGTGTGGACCGGGTAGAGGTTCATGGTCAGGATTTCTCCCGCGGCTACCGGCGGCCTCTGTCCCAGGTAAACATACAGCCCCAGGGCGAGGCTAAGCACGATGGCAGCGATGACGACGGTCTTGATTGCGCTTCGGAACGGGTGTGGCGGGTCGACCTGCGCCAGATGGGGTCCCGGTCCGGAGACTTCCGATGTTTCAGCAGATTCGGTCACTTCGCTCACTGTGCAGAAATTCTAGCCCATCGCGCCCAACAGCATAAGTTACTAAAGAGGCCCACTTACCTTGACGAGCACGAAGACTGTGTGCACTACGCCACATGGGGTCTCGCAATAGTGCAGAATTGTTTGCTCTGCACTTAAACTATTAAGATGCGCATACTGATCACCGGAAAAAACGGGCAGGTAGGGATGGAACTTTCCCGCCTGTACCACTCCCTTGGCGATGTGGTGGTAACCGGCCGCGAAGAATGCGATCTCTCGAGCGAGCAGTCGGTCCGGGACACGGTTCGGCAGGTCAAACCCGCCGTCATCATCAACGCCGCCGCGTACACCGCGGTCGACCTGGCCGAAAAAGAGCGCGATCTTTGCTTTGCCATCAACGCCGTCGCTCCCCGCGTGCTGGCGGAGGAGGCGGCCCGGCTGGATGCCCTCCTCATCCACTATTCGACAGATTATGTCTTTGACGGAGAAAAGTCCGAGCCCTATCTCGAAAACGATCCCATCAACCCGGTCAATGTATACGGGGCTTCGAAGGCGGCCGGGGAAGCGGCCATCGCCGAGGTTGCCGGCCAGTATCTGGTGCTCCGTACCAGTTGGGTTTATGCTGCGCAGGGAAAGAATTTTCTACGCACTATGCTCCGTCTGGGGGCTGAGCGTTCCGAGCTGCGGGTGGTGGACGATCAGTTTGGTGCTCCTACGTCTGCGGCTGCGATCGCCAACGCCACCGCGCGCCTGGCGGAGCAATACGCAGACATTCCCGAGGCGGTGGGAATTTATCATATGACTGCTGCAGGTTCGACTTCATGGTGTGGTTTCGCCCGTGCCATCTTCGCCGCAGGTGTCCTTCGTACCCAACCCCGGGTGCAACCCATTTCATCGTCTGACTATCCAACTCCTGCCAAACGGCCGGCCAATTCAGTGCTTGCGAATGACAAGTTCGGGCGCACTTTCGGTTTCCGGCTGCCCACCTGGCAGCAACAACTGGATCAGGTGTTGGTTGCGACGCAGGTCGCGAGCTGACATCTTGAACTTAGAACCAACGAGGCTAATGAATGAAGGCGGTAGCGACCACAATTGCGGATGTGCAACTTCTCGAACCCAGGGTCTTTGAAGATAGCCGGGGTTCCTTTTTCGAAAGCTACAACGAGCGGGTTCTGGCGGAAATGGGCATTGTGGGCCCCTTCGTTCAGGACAACCAGTCTTTCTCTTACAAGGACGTGGTACGCGGTCTGCATTACCAGATCAAGCAACCTCAGGGAAAGCTCATCCGCTGTCTGAGCGGAGAAATCTACGACGTCGCGGTCGATCTCCGCCGCGGTTCGCCCACTTTCTGCAAATGGGTGGGAGAAACGCTGAGCGCCGCCAATCGCAAAATGCTTTGGATCCCGCCAGGTTTCGCCCACGGTTTCATGGTCCTTTCCGACGCTGCGGAGGTGCTCTACAAGGCCACTGATTTTTGGGCTCCGCAACATGAACGAACCATATTGTGGAATGACCCGGCGCTTCAGATTGCATGGCCGCACCAAGACCGCGCAATCCTCTCCGCCAAAGATCTAGCCGGGCTGACCCTGGAGCACGCCGCAGTCTACGAAGAAACAGCTTTGCCGATCCAAAAGACTGCCGTACACGCCTCCCTGCGGTAATTGCCAATGTCAAGGAGATCTCAAGGAATAGGACTGGAGCCCCAGGTTCGCCAAACCCGCCCCGGCTTGCCGTGGGGCGTACATAGGCCGAAAAAGATGGGCGAAACCGACCATTGGTCCTGCTGATTCCAAGCAACAATTCCTGCGTCCAAGTCATCACCGGGCATCGGGACCAATCCCGGCTTTCCGGGAAGACTGACTCACCCAGGACGCCAGTCCCTGGTCTGGAATTTCTACAGGTCGAAAGATCCAATCCGGCGAATGCGCGAGTCTTCTGGGAGTCACCGCTCTTATGCTTTGTATCAGGGCACGACTTAGTCGGGCCGTTGGGGTCCAACAAAATTGGGCTTTAGCCCTGCGTTTTCTATCCCCAATGGAGCCGCAGGCGAACCTGGACCGCACTCAACTCCAAACATCAACCCCATTCTTCGAGAATGGGGCTGGATCCCAATGATGAGCGCCGTAGGCGCGGCACCCTTCTCAGGGCATGCATCTAGAAAAGATCGTTCAACGCCTGAGCCGTTCTCTTCATCTCATACCGCGAGCGAAAGCACGCCAGCCCATTGCTGATCATGCGCCCCCGCTCCTCCGGCTCCATCGCCAGCAAACTAGTCATGGAACGCCACGTCCCGTCGGCCGTATCGGAATTCACGATTCCGGCCTCATCGTGCGTAATGTCCGGCCAAATATTCACCTTATCGGAAATGAGCACAGGCACCCCGCAAGCCATCGCTTCCACCACCGCGACCCCGAAATTCTCCTGGTGCGAGGGCAGCACAAATGCCTCGGCAGCATGCAGAGCGCCCCATTTCAAATCGCCTTCCAGCATCCCTGTCCAATGTACCCGGCGCTCGATCCCCAGCCGTTCTGCCTGCGCCTCCAACTGGGGCCGCAACCCCTCCTTATCCGGGCCCGCGATGACCAGATCTACATCCGTATCCGCCGCCACGCGCCCATAGGCATCCAACAGCAAATCGCATCCCTTCTTCGCGTGAATACGGGAGAGGAAGAGAAAGAACCTGCGTTCGCGCAAGGCTGGATACCGGGTAAGAAACAATTCCCGTTGCATTGCCCGATCGCCGGCGGGTTCCGAGGTGCCAAAGGAAACCACGGCGGGATTCCAACGCTGTGGCCACATCGTTCCCGCCGCCGCGTCGCGCTCGATCGGCGTGGTGAAGCAAACCGCCTTGGCGTCCCGCAGCACGCGATACTCCCGCGCCAGCCAATACACCTGTTTCTTGAAATGCTTCACGGGAAACGCCCGCTTGAAATACGGGTCCAGCATGCCGTGGGGAAAAACCACGTAGGGAACCCGGCCACGAACCATGCAGTAGCTGCCGTAGCTGTGCCATTGCCACAGCCCATGAATCACTACACCGCTGAAGCGCCCGAGATTTTCCCTCAGCCATGGCTGCAGCCTGGGCGTTGACCAATAGCTTCCTTTGGGAGGACCCAGCGCGTGCACCGGAAAGCTTTGCTCCTGGACATATGGCTCTGCGGGGTCATCCAGGCACACCAGTTCAACCTCGCCCTCACCGCACTGGGCAAGTTTGCGAATCCCCTCGCTCGTCCCTCCCATTGCCGGCGAAAACGATGCCACTACATGCAGCAGCCGGGATTCCTGTGCACCCATAGTCTCTGTCAAGATACCAGTCGGCATACTCCCTGCAGGCGCAGAGAGCCCGCTAGCTTAAAATGAAGCAGAGGAACACTCCTTCTTGAAACGAGCCTTGATCACCGGCATCACCGGTCAGGATGGCGCCTATCTCGCCGAATTCCTTCTAAAAAAGGGCTATGAAGTGCATGGCATCAAGCGCCGCACTTCCTTACTGAACACCAACCGCATCGACCACCTCTACGAGGATCCCCACCAGGAGAAGCGCCACCTGGTGCTTCACTACGGCGACATGACGGATTCCAGCAGCCTGATCCACGTGGTCGAGAAGGTGCAGCCCGACGAGATCTACAACCTGGCAGCGCAAAGCCACGTGCAGGTATCGTTCGAGGAGCCTGAATACACCGCCAACTCCGATGCTTTGGGTACCCTGCGGCTGCTCGAGGCCATTCGCATTCTCTCCCTTACCGGCAAGTCTCGCTTTTATCAGGCTTCCACCTCCGAGATGTACGGGCTGGTACAGCAGACACCGCAAACAGAAAAAACTCCGTTCTATCCCCGCTCTCCCTATGGAGTCGCCAAGCTCTATGCCTACTGGATCACCGTCAATTACCGGGAGTCCTACGGCCTCTATGCCTGTAACGGCATCATGTTCAATCACGAATCGCCCATGCGTGGCGAGACCTTTGTCACCCGCAAAGTGACCCGCGCCTTGGCCCGCATCAAGCTCGGCCTGCAGCACAAGCTCTACCTCGGCAATCTTGATTCCAAGCGCGACTGGGGGCACGCGCGCGATTATGTAGAGATGCAGTGGTTGATGCTCCAGCAGCAGCGCGCTACGGACTATGTCATCGCCACCGGAGTGCAAAACAGTGTCCGCGAATTTGTCACCATGGCTGCGGCATGTCTTGACATCCACCTCGCATGGAAGGGAACCGGCATAGAAGAGCAGGCCTATGATCAGCATGGCAAAGCCGTCGTGGCCGTCGACCCCCGTTATTTCCGTCCGGCCGAGGTCGAAACCCTGCTGGGCGATGCGAGCAAGGCGCGCAAAGAATTAGGGTGGTCGCCTCGCACAGATTTCCGCGCGCTGGTGGAAGAAATGGCCACGGAAGACCTCAAGGCCGCGGAACGCGATGCCTTGGTGACCCAGCATGGCTACGCCGCCTACAACTTTCACGAATCATAATTGGAGGCAGTGCCGTGCAGAAAGACAGTCTCATCTACGTTGCCGGTCACCGCGGTTTGGTCGGGTCGGCCATTTGCCGGAACCTACGTAAGCAGGGATTTGAGCATCTCCTGCTGCGTTCGCATACCGAGCTCGATCTCACCGACGCCGTTGCCGTGCGCAGCTTCTTTGAGCGCGAACGTCCCGATCACGTCATTCTGGCCGCAGCCAAGGTCGGCGGCATTCTGGCCAACGATCTCTATCCCGCGGACTTCATCCGCGAAAACCTCATCATTCAGACCAACGTCATCGATGCTGCCTACCGCGCAAGCGTCGACCGGCTGTTATTTTTGGGTTCTTCCTGCATCTACCCCAAGCTCTGTCCACAACCGATCAAGGAAGAGTATCTGCTTACCGGCCCGCTCGAGCCCACCAATCGTCCCTATGCGCTGGCCAAAATCGCCGGCATCGAGATGTGCTGGTCCTACAACCGTCAATTCAAGACTCGCTATCTGGCCGCGATGCCTGCGAACCTCTACGGGCCGGGCGACAACTTCGATCCCCAAAAGTCGCATGTCCTGGCCGCCTTGATCCGCAAGGTAGCGGAGGCCAAGGCCCTGGACCACAAACAGATCGTGGTGTGGGGAACCGGCACTCCCCGTCGCGAGCTGCTATTCAGTGAAGACCTGGCCGAAGCCTGTGTTTTCCTCATGAACCTTGAACCAGAAATCTACGCCTCCTTACTTGAGAGCGTCCCCCTAATCAACATTGGCACCGGCACGGATGTGACCATACGGGAGCTCGCGGAGCAGATCTGTGCTGCCTTGGACTTCACTGGCGACCTAGTCTTCGACACCACACGGCCCGACGGAACACCGCAGAAGCTGCTCGACGTGAGCCGCATGACAAAGCTGGGTTGGACGCCCAGAACAAACCTGGCCCAGGGCATAAAGCAAACCTACGAGGCGGCCCGCCCCCAGCTGGAAGCCCTAACCACACGCTAAGTCAAACGTAGCGCTCACGCATACTGGGATCTAGCCACCTTCTTAGGGGTCAAACAAGGTGAATTAGAGGTATCATCTCACCCATGGCAATCACTCACATCTCGGAAGCCGAGGCCGTTGCTGACTTCCCCGGTCTGCTAGCCCGGGTTCGCGCTGGAGAAGAGATTGTGATCGAATCCGGTGCCCGGCCGGTGGCTGTCCTTCGCCCAGCGGCCGAACCTCCTGGCCGCTTGCTCTCAGAGTCGATCGCTCTGGCGGAGGCCCATGGGAAAGAAATGGGTTACGAGCCGGTGATGGATGCCGGCTTCGCTGCCGATCTGAAAGAGATCATCCGCAACCGCAAACCGCGGGATCTATCGGCATGGGGCTAATCCTTGACTCCAGCGTGCTCATCGCGAGTGAACGGCGCGGAGAGACAGTAAAGCAAGTTATCCAACGTGTACAGACGGTCTACGGGGAGACGGAGAGTGCCCTTTCTGTCATCAGCATCATCGAATTGACGCACGGCATATATCGAGCCAGGACTGCCGCGGATCGCGACCAGCGCACCGCTTTCACTGACGAGTTATGTCGGGACATGGTTGTGCAACCGGTGACGCTGGCTATCGCCAGGCTCGCAGGTAAGATCGAAGGTGAACAGGCTGCGATGGGTATCTCCATCGCTTTCGAAGATCTAGTGATCGGTGCAACCGCGCTCCACCTCGGCTTCGAGGTCGCCACTCTGAATCGTACGCATTTTCAATTGATTCCCGACCTCAAAGTCGTCGCGCTTTGAATCCGCCATTACCAAGCAACACGGGAAGCTGAGTCGGCGAAATCACCGTCTTGCGCATCAGTCTTCGGGAAAAAACAAACTCACCTGCTCCGCCTTAGGCGGAGGCGTCAACGCACTCACCACCACCAGGCAAAACAGCGCCGCGATCAAAGCCGGAAAAATCGCATCCCGCTGCGCCAGCACAGGAGGCAGATGCCTCTTGACCATCTCAAAATCCCAGAAAAAAGTGACTAGCGTCCCCGCGCCAATGGCGCTCACCGCCCCCTGGGCATTCACCCTCCGGCTATAAAACGCAGCCAGGATCACCGGCGTAAGTGCTGCGGAATAGATCGTGTACGCATACAGAGTTTTGGCCAGCACCGAGCTGGTATTGACCGCCTGGTAGAGTGCCCAGATACCCAGCAGGACCACCACCAGTCGCGAAACGATAAGTACTCGCTTATTCGAAGCCCCGGGTGCCAGGTAGCGAATAAAAACGTCATTGATGAGATTCGTGGCCGGCGAAAAGAGATAGTTATTGGCAGTGGAGACGATCTTGGCAAACACCGCGCCCATCAGCAGCGCACCTAGCCACGCCGGCAATCCATGCAACGCCGTATATGCGATGATTTCTCGCGGGCGTTGATGTACTTCGCCCGAAGGAAAGAGCACCGACCCGAATACCGCCAGTGCAACAATGACAGTTTCGAGTATGACCGTGCCGATGATCCACCCGACCACCGCGTTGCGCGCGTCTTTCTCCGATTTTGCCGAGAAGAACTTCTGATACATCGACTGGTTGCCTAGCATCAGCAGCATGGTGGGCAAAAACAGTTCGAGTGCCTGGGCAAAGTTAAAGTCTCCCAGCATCTGAAAGTGGGTGGCGGGCAGAGCGTGGGTGACGCCGACCCACCCTCCCGCCGCATGCAGCACGAACGGTAACGCGAGCAGCAGGGTAACTGTCGCCAGCAAGCCAATCGCCACATCCATATAAGCAACCGATGCCATCCCGGCGATGGCGGTGAAGACGATGACAAACACAGCGATGATGTATTTGCCCAGCTCCGCGGTGATTACGTCAGGAAAAATCAGGTGAAGAATGTCACCCCCGCCGATAAGTTGATAGCTCGTAATCGCCGTATAGGCAAACAAAATCGCGATCACTCCCAGTACGCGAGCCGTCTGGTTGTAACGAGCCTCCAGCAGGTCGGGAATGGTGAACTGGGCGAACTTGCGTGCCCGCGGCGCGATGAAATAAATGAGCAGCAGCCCGGCCCATCCGCCACCCCCTTGCCAAAGCGCCGCGAAGCCGTGTTTGTAGGCATTCTCCGCGCCTCCCAGCAATGACCCTGAACCAATCCACGACGACAGAAGGGTGAAAACCAACACGAAGGCCGGCAGGGAACGCCCCGCCACCAGGTAATCCGCCTTGGTCTTCGTCTTCTTCAGGCGCGAAAGCGAAACCGTGAGCAGGCTGAGAACGATAATGCCGAGCACCCCGGCATACAGAGCGTGACCCGGGGCAAGACCTGTAGACATGCATTTTCCTCGTTCGCTGGCTTGGTTCGCTGATTTGGATCGCTAGCTTGGCAGCAGATTTCCTATAGATGTACACCGAACGGTCCCTGTACGCGAACGGCTTCCGCCAGGGATATGATCCGCAAATCGTTCTAAACCGTAAAGTGTTCGCGCAGCATCCGCTGCACTTCGGCGCCCGTGCGTCCGGCAATCCGGATCACCTTGTTACGCGATCGCTCGCCGGTCACGACCTGGACTGCGGAGCGGGGAACAGAAAATATCTCGGAAAAGAACTCCACTACCGCAAGATTCGCCCTTCCATCGAGAGGGGGCGCGGAAAGCCACAGCTTCAGCGTATCCCCCACCGTGCCGGTGATCGCTGTTCGCGCAGCCCGTGGCTGCACTCGCACCGGAAAGGTAGCCCCCAGAGGGTGGTCGTTTATGGGAATCACTTGGGGTAGGTCCGCGGCCCAAACAAAGCAGTGCCGATGCGCACCTGGGTCGCCCCTTCGGCAATGGCAACTGGAAAATCATGCGACATGCCCATCGAGAGTTCTGCGAACGAGAGCCGCGGATGCGCCGCTGCCAGCTGATCACGCAAGCTACGCAGCCGGGCAAAGTAAGGCCGTACTGCAGACAAATCCTCGAGGAAAGGTGGCACTGTCATGAGCCCGCGCAGCTGCAACCCCGGCAAATCCGGCAAACGCTCGAGCAGCAATGGAAGCTCGGCCGACTCCGGTACAAGACCCGCCTTGCTTTCTTCATGGCTAAGCTTGATCTCGATCAGCACGGCTATCCGCCGCCCCAGTCGCGTCGCGGCTTGGTCGAGGCGTTCTCCAAGTGAGACAGAATCGAGCGTGTCGACCGATGCAAAAAGTTCGGCTGCGCGAGCCGCCTTATTCGACTGCAAGTGGCCAATGAGGTGGAACTCCGCCCCCGCCTGTCCCGCCTGTCCCGGCTCGCCGCGGAGCTCGCCGTGAAGCTTACCGTGGAGCAGCACCAACTGCGCGCTCTTCTCCTGAAATTCCTGCACCCGGTTCTCGCCAAATAGCCGCACCCCGAGCGCCTCCGCTGCGACAATCGCTGACGCCGGATGCATCTTCGAGACCGCCATCAGGGCCACTTCGCCCCGCGGCCGCCCGGCCTCGCGGCACGCCTGAGCAATCTGCGCTTCGATGCGGTCGAAATTTTCCTTGAGAACCCCCGTCACCCCATCCTGATTAACGCCCGTGTTCTTCAAGGAACTTCTCCACCTCGAGCGCCGCCATGCAGCCCGACCCGGCAGCCGTGATGGCCTGGCGGTACCGCCGATCCTGCACATCGCCGCAGGCAAACACCCCGGGTACACGCGTGAACACCTGGTCTGTCGTGCGAATGTAGCCATCCTCGTCCAGATCGATGAGCCCGCGAAACATCTTGGCATTCGGAACGTGCCCAATGCCCAGGAACATCGCGTTCACCGGTAGCGTTGACTCTTCATGGGTAAGCGTGTTCGTCATCCGTAAGCCGCTCACTTCCTTCTTCTCCACGCCCAGCACTTCTTCAACGGCCGTGTTGGTCAGGAACTGGATCTTCTCGTGTCCCATGGCGCGATCCAGCATGATGCGCGAAGCACGGAAATGCTCCCGCCGATGGATCACCGTGACCTTGGTAGCGAACCGCGTCAGGAACAGAGCCTCTTCCATGGCCGAGTCGCCGCCGCCGATGACGGCGATGTCTTTGCCCGAAAAGAAAAAGCCGTCGCAGGTGGCACAGGAACTCACCCCGTGCCCAATCAGGGCCTGTTCACTAGGGAGCCCCAACCAGCGCGCAGAAGCCCCGCTGGCGATGATGAGCGTGCGCGTGTGCACCGTTTCCTTCCCCAGATTGAGCGCCAGGGGGCGCTTGGAGAAGTCCACCGACACCAGGTGACCCATCTGGATATCCGCGCCAAACCGGGTAGCCTGGAGCTTCATCTTCTCAATCAGGTCGGGGCCCTGAATTCCCTCCGGCCAACCCGGAAAGTTTTCTACCAGCGTAGTGATCGAGAGCTGCCCGCCTGGCTCGTGACCTTCCAGTACCAGCGGTTTAAGGTTGGCGCGGGCGGCATAGATGGCGGCCGTGAGACCGGCACAGCCCGAGCCGAGGATGACGGTGTCGCGGATGTCTTGAGCCATAGAAGTAGAGTCTTTGATTCTACGCGGTGCAGAAAGATGCGAGCCAGTCTCCACACGTAAGATGGCGGCATGGCAAACCTGACCCTGATCTATGGCATGAGGCTGCTTCCCTCTGAGGAAGCGATCGAAGTGGGCGACGCTCTGGTGACGCTCAAGAATGGCAAACAAGCGCACGTGACCATGCACGTGTTGGAGGGCAGCAGGGAAGAGATCGAGAACCAGTTGCGGCAAAGCATCGAAGCCTTCTTCGACTTCTACCCCGAGATCTAGCCGCGTAACTTTTCACCCCCGGTCTGTATCCTTAAGAGAGAGCATCTGAAAGAGGGAGCATCTGAGTATGCCTGCCGAGGAGAGTGTCTGAATGGCTGAGAATCCTGCAATCTCGATCCCGCCCCCACCTCCGCCCGCGGTCAAGAATGTCCAACCACGTCCTCGGGTGGTGGTAGTTGGAGGAGGTTTTGCCGGCCTGAGCACCGGAATGGCGCTGGCGGAGATGGCCGTCGACGTAACCCTGGTCGACCGCCGCAACCACCACACCTTTCAGCCTTTGCTGTACCAGGTAGCCCTGGCAGTGCTTTCCCCGGCAGACATCGCGCAACCCATTCGCTCCATCTTCTCGAAAAACAAAAATATCGAGGTCTTGATGGATGAGGTGGAGAACATCGAGACCGAAAACCACCGCGTGCTCTTACGCAGTGGCGCGGAAATCGAATACGACTACCTCATCCTGGCTACCGGCTCGACCCATTCCTACTTCGGCAAGGACGACTGGGCTCAGAATGCGCCCGGGCTCAAGACCGTCGAGGATGCAACCGAAATCCGCCGTCGCGTTCTGTTGGCCTTCGAGCTGGCGGAGCGGGAAATGGTCGAGACCGGCGCCCACCCGGAACTGAACTTCGTCATCATCGGGGGAGGTCCCACTGGCGTTGAATTGGCTGGCGCCATCAGCGACATCTCGAAGCTTTACATGCGCCACGACTTCCGCCACATCGATCCCTCCAAGGCACGTGTCATCCTGATCGAGGGTTCGCCTCGAATTCTGGCCGCCTACCCGGAGGACCTCTCCAAAAAGGCGGTCGAGCAACTAGCGCAACTGGGGGTCGAGGTACACACCGGTGAAAGCGTTATGGACGTAAAGCCCGGTTACGTCATGGTTGGCGGCAAACGGCTGAATGCCGTGGTGACCCTATGGGCAGCTGGCGTCCAGGCATCGCCCTTGGGCAAAATGCTGGGAACGCCAACCGACAGACGCGGCTGCGCCATCGTCGATCTTTACCTCAATCCGCCGGGTCATCCGGAGATCTTTGTGTGCGGAGATTTGGCCCATGTGGAAGAAGCCGGTCGCCAGGTGCCCGGAGTAGCTCAGCCGGCCATGCAGATGGGCCGCCACGCAGCCAAAATGATTGCCCAGGATATGGCAGGAAAGCCGCGAACCGTATTCCACTACTTCGATAAGGGCGACATGGCCACCATCGGCCGCCATGCCGCCGTGGCCAACGTACGCTGGCCCTTCAAAGCCCATTGGTCAGGCACGCTGGCGTGGCTCTCCTGGGTGTCCGTTCATTTGTTCTTCCTGGTGGGCTTTCGCAATCGCCTGGCCGTCTTTTTTTCCTGGGCCTGGACTTACCTGACCTTCAATCGCGGCGCCCGCCTCATCACCGGCAGTCCGCTGCTGCCAGGTTGGGGCCAGCAGGCCGGCATTCGGCCGCAAGCGATGACCCCACCCATGGATTCAACTTCACCCCTCCTGGGTGCCAAATTACCCATCGAAGCCGGCAGAAGAACCCAAAGCCGCCGTCAAGTAGGTTTTCATCGGAATCGATGGCACCTTGTCTATGCCGTAGATGACGGGTGCCCCACATCCCCGATTTCCTGTGAAGCTTGGTGGGTTTCGCGCACCTCATGCGCCTTTCCTTAAAGAAAGGCGCACACGCGGTCCTCTCCAAGCGCAGCGTGCAGGAAATTCGGGGCATCTCGCTCGTTTTCCGCGAGATGTGGGATACCACAGACCTCAACCTACCTTTTGCAGATAGTCGAGGATAGCCTTAAGGGGAGCAACCAAAGAACTAAGCCGGCACCGGTTGGCTGCTATTGACGTTGACGTGGGTGAGCCATCCATACCGATCCGGCCGCAACCCATGGGCAATCCCCAGGTACTCCTCGGAGAGTTGCTTGCTGATCGGCCCAACCGTGCCATCGCCAATGGTAATGCGATCCACCGAGCGGATAGGATGCACTTCAGCCGCGGTTCCCGTGAAGAACGCCTCGTCCGCGATATACAGCAGTTCGCGCGGCATCGCCTGCTCCACGACTGGAATCCCGAGATGGCGAGCCATCGTCAGTACTGAATCGCGGGTGATCCCGGAGAGCACCGAATTCGCCAAAGGCGTGGTGTAGATAACCCCATTCCGCACCACAAACAGATTCTCCCCCGATCCTTCCGACAGGTTGCCGAATACATCGAGAGCGATCCCTTCCGAGTACCCATTGCCATCCGCCTCCATGCGGATGAGCTGGGAATTCAGATAATTACCTCCCGCCTTGGCCAACGCGGGCACCGTATTCGGGGCCATCCGGCTCCAGGAAGAGATGCACACATCCGCCCCCTCGTCTCCGGCCACGTACTTGCCCCAGGAGTAGTTGGCAATGAACACTTCGATCGGAGTGCCCTTGGGGCTAACGCCCATTTCTCCATAGCCGCGCAATGCGATCGGCCTTATGTAGCACGGAGCGACACCGTTGCTCTCCACCAGGCTCACTACTGCGCTCGATAGCTGCTCCAGCGAGTACGGCAGGGGCATGCGATAAATCTTGGCCGAATCCAGCAGTCGCTGCATATGTTCAGGGAGGCGAAAAATGGCCGCTCCCTGCGGTTGCGCGTAGCAGCGAATTCCTTCAAAAACCGACGAGCCATAATGCACGACGTGACTCATCACATGGATCTGGGCCTTCTCCCACGGAACTAAATTCCCGTTGTGCCAGATCTTGGCGGTTGGCTGGATAGGCATCGACAACAGCTCCCTTCAAATCAAATTCCGATTATAACTGCCGCTGGCCAGCACTCTGGTTTAAGTTGTCTTCATGTATGGACCGGCGAGCATGGCCATCAACAGTCCGAACTCGAACGGCCCAACCGACCTGGGCCTGATAGTCAAAATTGGAATTTAGCTGTGTGACCGTCCCTCCCACTTCAAGTCAAGTCCCCTGTTATAACCCCAGGTGAGCAACTGCACTTTCTCTCCGCCCCCCCAAACCACCTTTTCAACAACAATCCGCCTTTTCAACAACCCCCGCTCTTGCAGTCCACCAAGCGAGTTGGTACTCTCACACAAGTCGTTGCAAAAGCATGCCCTCCGGAAGCCACAACCACCGGACGTAACTTGCTAAATCAAACGAACTTTGGTATTCTTAAAAAGTTGTACCAGTGAGCAGTGGTCACGGTGTAGCTTCGCGGTAGGGCAGAAACTCAAACCCAGCCAGTAGTAGCGAGCGAAGCAGCAGTTGTTCGACGGGCCGTAGCAGAGCCCATACCGTAAACCTGAATCTGATCTCAACCTAAGCAGGCAAAGTCGGCCTGCTTAAATAGTCTGGCTGGAAATTCGCCAGGCAACAGATCACGCAGGCAAACCGGTAGCGAAGGAAACTCCTTCAAGAGCGAACAATCCATTGCAGGGCGAGAGGAAGTTCCTCTCTTGGGCAAAATTGCCCACCAAAACCCCATGCGCCCCCAATGTGAATTTTGGGCCGTCGGGTTCTGGACCGATCTTTCAAATTTGGTGCTGCAAGGCGCGCTGAGCAAAATGGAAAAATTCCATTGACAGCCTCTCGAAATTTCTATACTTTCGGTAAATGCGCTTAAAACGCTGGAGTCTTCAACGACTCCACGAAAATGCAGCGCAGCAAGTTCGAGGACACGCAGCTAGGCTGCGGATTCCTTGATCCAAAGCGGCCCGCTCAGGCGGAATCCGGCGCGGATCTTTGACAATCAGGTAGAACATGCCAGTCGTGAGAAAACGATGAAGTTTGGTTTGATCATTCTCACAATGTAATGTCTCGTGTGGAATTTCGAGTCCACCGAGACTCGATTGCTCATCCCGGACCTCCGTCCTGGGATCGAGTCAATCGTCAGGTTTCAAACGAGAGTTTGATCCTGGCTCAGAATCAACGCTGGCGGCGTGCCTAACACATGCAAGTCGAACGAGAAAGTGGAGCAATCCATGAGTAAAGTGGCGCACGGGTGAGTAACACGTGACTAACCTACCCTTGAGTGGGGGATAACCTAGGGAAACCTGGGCTAATACCGCATAATACCTTCGGGTCAAAGGAGCAATTCGCTTAAGGAGGGGGTCGCGGCCGATTAGTTAGTTGGCGGGGTAATGGCCCACCAAGACTATGATCGGTATCCGGCCTGAGAGGGCGCACGGACACACTGGAACTGAAACACGGTCCAGACTCCTACGGGAGGCAGCAGTGGGGAATTTTGCGCAATGGGGGAAACCCTGACGCAGCAACGCCGCGTGGAGGATGAAGTCCCTTGGGACGTAAACTCCTTTCGATCGGGACGATTATGACGGTACCGAGAGAAGAAGCCCCGGCTAACTTCGTGCCAGCAGCCGCGGTAATACGAGGGGGGCGAGCGTTGTTCGGAATTATTGGGCGTAAAGGGTGCGTAGGCGGTTTGGTAAGTCTTGTGTGAAATCTTCGGGCTCAACTCGAAGTCTGCATGAGAAACTGCCGGGCTTGAGTATGGGAGAGGTGAGTGGAATTCCCGGTGTAGCGGTGAAATGCGTAGATATCGGGAGGAACACCTGTGGCGAAAGCGGCTCACTGGACCATAACTGACGCTGAGGCACGAAAGCTAGGGGAGCAAACAGGATTAGATACCCTGGTAGTCCTAGCCCTAAACGATGATCGCTTGGTGTGACGGGTACCCAATCCCGCCGTGCCGAAGCTAACGCGTTAAGCGATCCGCCTGGGGAGTACGGTCGCAAGGCTGAAACTCAAAGGAATTGACGGGGGCCCGCACAAGCGGTGGAGCATGTGGTTTAATTCGACGCAACGCGAAGAACCTTACCTGGGCTCGAAATGGAGTGGACCGGAGTAGAAATATTCCTTCCCCGCAAGGGGCTGCTCTATAGGTGCTGCATGGCTGTCGTCAGCTCGTGTCGTGAGATGTTGGGTTAAGTCCCGCAACGAGCGCAACCCTTATTACCAGTTGCCATCATTCAGTTGGGCACTCAGGTGAGACCGCCTCGGATAACGGGGAGGAAGGCGGGGATGACGTCAAGTCCTCATGGCCTTTATGTCCAGGGCTACACACGTGCTACAATGGCCGGTACAAACCGTCGCAAACCCGTGAGGGGGAGCTAATCGGAAAAAGCCGGCCTCAGTTCGGATTGGAGTCTGCAACTCGACTCCATGAAGCTGGAATCGCTAGTAATCGCGGATCAGAACGCCGCGGTGAATACGTTCCCGGGCCTTGTACACACCGCCCGTCACATCACGAAAGTGGGTTGTACTAGAAGTCGGTGAGCCAACCGCAAGGGGGCAGCCGCCCAAGGTGTAATTCATGATTGGGGTGAAGTCGTAACAAGGTAGCCGTAGGAGAACCTGCGGCTGGATCACCTCCTTTCTAAGAGAGAACGTCATGGCACTCATCCGCTTCCGCGATAGCGGACCTAAGGCCAACTGCTCACGCAGAAGCCTGTAGGCGCGTATGAGATGTTGCCATGTACCTCCCAAGTTCTTGTCCCTGACTTGAATTTGGGAAACCGGTCAAGCCTTCTCTGCTTCTCGCAATTTCCATGATGGTCAAGAGCGGCGTAGCTGCTCTGCATGTTCACCTGGTCCTCGAAACTTTTCGAGTTATGAGACTCTGGCACAACCAGCGGGCCTGTAGCTCAGTTGGTTAGAGCGCACCCCTGATAAGGGTGAGGTCGGTAGTTCGAATCTACCCAGGCCCACCACTCTCATTAAGGGGCTGTAGCTCAGCTGGGAGAGCACCTGCTTTGCAAGCAGGGGGTCACCGGTTCGATCCCGGTCAGCTCCACCAAGTTATCTTCGGTTTGTAACGGCCTTCTCGGTTTTTACAAATCTTTACTGTGACAAATTTTGCAAAAAATTTGTCATCCCGACCGAAGCGAAGCGTAGTGGAGGGACCTGCTGTTTCTCTCGGCGGTCACCAATTTCATTACTCGACTGCTTAAAGTTGAAAGCCTTCTTAAGGCTTTGACCTTTGAGCAGGGGATAGACCCGCGAGGGTCCCAAGCTGTTCGAACCCACCCCAGGGTGGGCACCGGATTAATCTCCGGTGCAACTGGATGTTTGACAACGAAATCGATTGGGTAAGAAAAATTACAAGGCTGAGCAGGCCTATCCCCGAGTAAGCGCGAAGAGCAGTATCGCAAGTTCGTGTCGGGAAGGCGTGTTTAGTTGAGTGTCTTTAGGATAATTAGCGAATGGACTTGCATCCCGAAAGGGAAGCATCCAAACGCAGGCGAATCAGAGACTAATTCGAATTAGCTCTCAGCAAAGTATCGCAGATGCAAATCTGACTGCTGCGCGAGAGTTAATTCTATGGTCAAGCTACTAAGGGCGCACGGTGGATGCCTTGGCAGAAACAGGCGATGAAGGACGTGGCAAGCTGCGATAAGCTTCGGGGAGCCGCACACAGGCGTTTGATCCGGAGATTTCCGAATGGGGAAACCCACTACGGCAAAACCGTAGTACATCCCGCTGAATACATAGGCGGGCATGAGCGAACTCAGGGAAGTGAACCATCTCAGTACCTGAAGGAAAAGAAAGAAACCTCGATTCCGAGAGTAGTGGCGAGCGAAATCGGAATAGCCCAAACCCGTGGCATTTCGGTGTCTCGGGGGTTGTAGGGTCCGCAATAGTAGAGTTACCAATCTGGTGGTTAGTCGAATCCTCTGGAAAGTGGATCCATAGAGCGTGATAGGCGCGTAGACGAAAACCATCCAGACTCGAAGCGGATACCTGAGTAAGGCGGGGCACGTGAAACCCTGCTTGAATCTACGGGGACCATCCCGTAAGGCTAAATACTCGTTTCTGACCGATAGTGAACCAGTACCGTGAGGGAAAGGTGAAAAGAACCCCTGCGAGGGGAGTACAAAGTACCTGAAACCGTGTGCCTACAAGCAGTGGGAGGACTATGCCCGCAAGGGAATGTCTGACCGCGTGCCTATTGCATAATGAGCCGGCTAGTTATTCTTGTCAGC
Source organism: uncultured Acidobacteriaceae bacterium (assembly GCA_963717225.1). Classification (GTDB taxonomy): domain Bacteria; phylum Acidobacteriota; class Terriglobia; order Terriglobales; family Acidobacteriaceae; genus PALSA-350. Next base: position 353,579 of record CAVQWB010000039.1, read on the forward strand.
AAGGTTAAGCGTAAGCGAGCCGTAGCGAAAGCGAGTCTGAATAGGGCGATCCAGTTGGCAGGAATAGACGCGAAGCGGGATGATCTACCCTTGGCCAGGTTGAAGGTGGGGTAACACCCACTGGAGGACCGAACCGGTGTTTGTTGAAAAAAGCTCGGATGAGCTGAGGGTAGGGGTGAAAGGCTAATCAAATTCCGTGATAGCTCGTTCTCTCCGAAATAGCTTTAGGGCTAGCCTCGGATGATTTGCATTGGTGGTAGAGAACTGGATGGACTAGGGGGCTTTCCGGCTTACTGAATCCAATCAAACTTCGAATGCCAATGACAACCAGTCCGGGAGTCAGACGATGGGGGCTAAGCTTCATCGTCGAGAGGGAAACAGCCCAGACCGCCTGCTAAGGTCCCCAAGTTACAGTTAAGTGGGAAAGGAAGTCGGAACGCTCAGACAGCCAGGAGGTTGGCTTAGAAGCAGCCATCCTTTAAAGAAAGCGTAATAGCTCACTGGTCAAGCGGTCCGGTGCCGACAATATAACGGGGCTAAAACTGTACACCGAAGCAGCGGATGCGCACACTCTGTGTGCGCGTGGTAGGAGAGCATTCTCAACCGCAGCGAAGTCTGACTGAGAAGACAGATGGAGCGTTGAGAAGAGACCCTGCCGGCATAAGTAGCGATAACGGACGTGAGAACCGTCCGCGCCGAAAGTCTAAGGTTTCCTGAGGAAGGTTAATCCGCTCAGGGTTAGGCGGTCCCTAAGGTGAGGCCGAAAGGCGTAGCTGATGGACATCCGGTTAATATTCCGGACCTCCCAATATCTCGTTTGACGATGGGGAGACGCAGAAGGATAAGCAGGGCCTCCTATGGCTATGGGGCTTGATGCGCGTAAGCTGGTTCACCCAGGCAAATCCAGGTGAGCTTAACAGTGAGGCGCAAAACAGTAGGGCGTATGCCCGAAAGCTGCCGATTTCACGCTGCCAAGAAAATCCTCTAAGGAGAGAAATTGGGAACCGTACCACAAACCGACACAGGTAGACGAGGAGAATATCCAAAGGCGCTCGAGTGAAAGCTTGTTAAGGAACTCGGCAAATTAGCTCCGTAACTTCGGGAGAAGGAGCGCCCCGGTAGAGTGCAAGCTCGAGGGGGCCGCAGTGAAACGCGTACGGCGACTGTTTAACAAAAACACAGGTCTCTGCTAAGTCGAAAACGACGTATAGGGGCTGACGCCTGCCCGGTGCCGGAAGGTTAAAAGGAGAGGTTAGTCGCAAGGCGAAGCTTTGAATTGAAGCCCCGGTGAACGGCGGCCGTAACTATAACGGTCCTAAGGTAGCGAAATTCCTTGTCGGGTAAGTTCCGACCTGCACGAATGGCGTAACGATCGTACGACTGTCTTAACGAGTTGCTCGGCGAACTTGTAGTACCGGTGAAGATGCCGGTTACCCGCAGCTAGACGGAAAGACCCCGTGCACCTTTACTACACTTTTACTATGAATTATGGCTCTTGCTGCGCAGGATAGGTGGGAGGCTTTGATCCCGGGTTCTCGGACTCGGAGGAGCCAACGGTGAGATACCACCCTGCGAGTGCTGTGATTCTAACCTCCTCCCGTGATCCGGGAGAGGGACATAGTAAGACGGGTAGTTTGACTGGGGCGGTCGCCTCCTAAATTGTAACGGAGGCGCGCGAAGCTACACTCAGGCTGTTTGGAAATCAGCCGTCGAGTGCAAAGGCATAAGTGTGGTTAACTGTAAGACCTACAAGTCGAGCAGATGCGAAAGCAGGCCTTAGTGATCCGGTGGTTCTGTATGGAAGGGCCATCGCTCAACGGATAAAAGGTACGCCGGGGATAACAGGCTGATCGGAGCCAAGAGTTCATATCGACGCTCCGGTTTGGCACCTCGATGTCGGCTCATCGCATCCTGGAGCTGTAGAAGGTTCCAAGGGTTAGGCTGTTCGCCTATTAAAGCGGTACGTGAGCTGGGTTCAGAACGTCGCGAGACAGTTCGGTCCCTATCTGCTGTGGGCGTAGGAGATTTGCGGGGGGCTGTCCTTAGTACGAGAGGACCGGGATGGACGAACCTCTTGTGTTCCAGTTGTCCTGCCAAGGGCACGGCTGGGTAGCGAAGTTCGGTTGTGATAACCGCTGAATGCATATAAGCGGGAAGCACGCCCCAAGATGAGATCTCCCAACCCAAAAGGGTCAAGAAGGGTCCAGGAAGACCACCTGGTTGATAGGCTGGAGGTTGAAGTGCAGTAATGCATGTAGCTTACCAGTACTAATCGCCCGTTCGGCTTGTCCATAGAATTAACTCTGCGCAGTATCAGAGAGACATTCAACAAGCCTTGAAATTGATCAAGCAATAAATGATCTAGCCCAATCGGTTTCGTTGTGAAAAATCAGGTTGCATGGCGCCAGTTTGCCGCGCGAGCACCTCAGGAAAACTAGCCTGAACTTGCCGCGACTGCGGGGGAGACCCTCCGCCAAGCGCCCCAAAAGCTCAAAGGTGTGTTTTTACAGCTCGGTTAAGGTTGTCGGAGCACACGCGAAGAGAAACCAGTCTTCGCAGCACACCTAGATTTGCCGGTGACCATACCGCGAGGGTCACACCCGTTCCCATCCCGAACACGGAAGTTAAGCCTCGCTGGGCCGATGGTACTGCACGCGTAAGTGTGTGGGAGCGTAGGTGATTGCCGGCATTAACTAAAAGCCCACCAAGCGCGATCTTGGTGGGCTTTTCTATTGGTGGCGCAAAGCTTCCATCTTCAATCCCCAATTAGGCCCTGGGTAGTGTCAGGGGCTTCTAGCCCCTGAGGGCATCTCTTTGCTCGCTTGAGCCTCGGCGGCTGAAGCCGATTCATTTGACTGCTAAATGTACGGCCTAAAGGCCGTACCCTTCAAAAAGTGGGAAAAGTGGTTCTCATACCCCCCTTTAAAGCCCATCATTTTGTTTTCTGTATGTACGGGCTGAAGCCCGTACCCTTCAGGGAAAGAAAGACGTACCCCAGGGGCTAAAGCCCTCAGCAGCCCGGGCGTTTACGGCACGGCTGAAGCCGTGCCCTGATACAAAGCCTAAATGCAGATCTCACGCAGACTCTTTAGCCCCCGGGGCATGCTTTCCTGCGCGATCCGGCTTTCTCCGCAGCCTGTCTGACCGTCTATGTCTTACTCTCTCCCAAAGTCAGCCAGCCGGCGAATATAACCCACCTTGTCATCGCCAAGTCCGCGCAATTCATCGATACTGATCCGCCCCTCCCGAACCAGCTGCCCAAACACGATCGGAAGCACCGAAAATCGATAATCGTACTTACGATCGATCTCTTTGCGGCTTTTGCTCAGGTAGTCTTCCAGCTCCCACAATTCCGCGGGTACTTTGATCCCGCTCGCTCTGTGTTTTACCTCTTGCGTAATCACATCAAGTTCTCGTTGCAGTGCTTCCTCGAATACTTTGCGAGCGACGGCCTTCTCCCGCGGCGACCACTTTAGCTCGTGCAGGTTCACTGGGCGGTAAGCGCTGCCGATGAATGCATGCTCTCCATGGATCAATCCTCCTCGCCGCCATTCTATCCCCGGAGCGCCGAGCACGCCGGCACTGCGCCCTAAGGAGTCTGCAAACGCCGGGTAACTTCCGGACCGCACTGCGCATAATGCCGCAAATTCCAGCTATAGATCGTCTTCGCCCCGGCTTTGAGCGCGCAATGCGCAAGCAGCGCATCATAAATGCCCCCGCCGACAATGCCGAGCGAGGCCGAATTTCTCAACGCCTGGAAAGACTCTTCGCCATCCAGCGTGACCAGGGAAAGGCGTTCGTGGACGTTGCCAAGGAAGAGCATCGCCTGCTCTCCGCTGATGCGGTGTTTGCCCGGCATCCGGGTCAAGGTGGAGTAAACCTCGGCCAGGCTATGCGCTCCGCAGCACCCCGTAGATGGATCGAATGCGAGGAACCGTCGCAGACTAGCCTGATGGTGAACATGGTCCCCATAGAACACCGGTATCAGCGCCGAGGTATCGAAGAACGCCTTCATTTGTCAGTTCCAAGATTGGCGAGATCCCGTTCCTCGCGGAGTCTCTGCAGCAATTCATCCGTGGCAGAAGCCGGGAGGGGCTGGCCCACATGAAAGACCCACACGCCGTGTTCCTTCACCAGCGGCCCGGTTCCCCGAACAGGACGCAACGTGATCGCCTCTCCGACACTTTCCATCTCCAAGGAATCGCCCGGTTCGAGGCTTAGCTCGTCCCGTACCGACTTTGGAATCACGACCCGCCCGGCTTTATCAATCGTGAGGTGAGTAGTCATAAATGGCATTTTACATTGGGTTAACCCATCCTTCTGGCCCAGCATCAAAAATAGCATCAATTCGGTGCTAATATTGCGTCGAGGATCTGGATTATGCGGACGACGATCGCGCTGGACGATGAGCTGGTGAAACAGGCTGAGGAATACACCGGAATCAAGGAGAAGGCGGCACTCGTGAGAGAAGCCCTGACTCGGCTTGTACGCAACGAAGCGGCGCGGCGGTTGGCGGCTCTCGGCGGAAGTGATCCGGCGGCTGAGGCCGCGCCCCGGCACCGGATGGACGAGTGATCCTGGTTGATACATCGGTCTGGATCGACCACCTGCGAAGCGCGGACGTGAAACTGCAGGAACTGTTACAAAATGAGCAGGTCTTAACCCATCCATTTATTCGGATAGAGTTGGCGTTGGGTTCGATCGCTAACCGGGAAAAGATATTGGCTGACCTCGCACGTCTACCCCAGGCGCCGGTCGCTACGATTGAGGAACTGTTTCGCTTGATTGAGCTGAGGAAGCTGTATCGAAGAGGAATCGGCCCCACCGATCTTCAGTTGACATGCTGTGCCCTGTTCGATAAGTCGATTTCGATCTGGACCAGAGACCGGCGACTGGGCGAAGTTGCCGACGAGCTCGGGCTTCGCGCATCGCTTCTGTAACTTATGTGAAATAAGGTTGGAGCCGCCCCTCAAGGTAGCTTCTTCCAAACCACATCTTCATTGTTCCGCCGGTCATAGAGAGCATTCACCTTTCCAGCGGCATCCCGATGAAACAGAATCCGCCCCTCCACCCCTGTCCGAAAGAATAGATCTCCCGATTCAGGAAGAAGCTTGACCTTCGCGCCTCGACCCCGCTCGAGGAAAAGCTCATCGCCTTGGCGGGTGACTGTGCGCCGATTGCCGGAGGAAAGCTCGTAGGACCCGGTGAACTCATCCAGATGCGCGGGATCGGCCCTGCCCACGGCCGGGTCTTCGTAGAAGCGCATCGTCTGGCTGGCCGCAATCTGCCAGGCGCCGTTGCGGTAGAGCCAAGTGTCGACCGAGTGATACCGCGCGTGCAGCGCTTGGCCGAAGATGGTTTCAGTCTCCTCGCATTCGTACGCCAGCACGGCCACGCCTGGAGCGAAGATGGCGTGCGGGTGCACGACCTTGATCGTTCCGCTGTAACCAGCGGGCATCGGTTGCAGGTCCGCCAAAAGCGCCCTCTTATCCATCGCTCGGCCCTTCTCGTCGTAAACCATCGCATCGCCGGCGTAGAAGGCCTTCCATGGCGCCTGGTCGCCGGGAGCCACCGCATCATAGAGCTGCTGCGTGCGCCGCACCAGCTCGGCTTCGGCGATGGAAGGCGACTCGGGCGGCAAAGCCTGCGCTGCCAGAGAAAAGCCGAGCCAGACGAAGCAAAAAGAAGCGGAAGTGCGGATAGGGTTCATCGTGGCCTCCTCAGAAATACAGTAAGCCCGCGGATGGCGCCGGGGGTCCCGAGTTTTGACGCTTCGGACAGGGGTTGGCTGCACCGAGGGTCTTCCGCCGTGCTGCTCTCGCGTGGCTTGCTGTAAATCGCAGAGATTGCTGAAGAAAGTCGGGTAAGTGCCGGTGACGGGAGCGCGATTTGTAAAATTCGATAAAATTCGATGCTTTTGGGCCTTTTGGGGACGAACGATGGGGTGCGTAGGTTATGCGAAACTCAACGGCGTCGAGCCCATGGGTTCTTTCTTATGGAGAAAGGGACTCTGCTGTCCGGAACAAAATCGGCCCCGGGAACACGAGGCATTGATGAGGCCGTTTGCGAGGGGCTCAAGGGGCCGGCAGAATCGGTGGATCGAGTAAGGTCAACCGTTGGGTTGGAAAGCGGAGGCGGGGCATCGGCCGAGCCGGGAGGGGATTGGGGCTCTGGAGCGGCTTCCTGCTGGGCTGGGGCCGGTGGGGAAACGCCGTTTTTCTGCTGCTGCCTAAGCCAGGCGGCGGTATAGATTTGCGCGGTGACGGGCAGAGGGGCGGGTTTGTTCTGCGCGGAGACAGGGCGACGACCAGGGATCAGGCCTTCGATGGCTGCGATCAGGGAGAGGGCCTTGACCTGGCCGGACATGCTACCGCGGGTCACTTCGGGGTCGAGGTTGGCGATTTCCCAGAGGCGGGCCAGGACCCGGTCGCGGGTCTGGTTGAGCTGGCGCTCCTGCTCCACGGCACGGCCCACGGCTAGGCGGGACAGGTCGGCATCCTGCTCGACAAGTTGCTCGCGAACGGCAGCGCGATGCTCAAGCATGTAGGCGCGGACACGAGGCTTGGATTTGGTGTACGCAGCGGTGTCGGGGTTGAGACCGGCGGTCTCCGCGGCACGACGGTCGGTCATGGTTCCAGAGAGGACCAGGCGGGCAAAGGTTATTTCCTGGTCAGTGATGGGGTCGGTGACCCGCGGCAGGCCCCACGGCTTGCTCCACGGCTTGCCGGGACAGGCGGGGCAGGCGGGGCAGGCTTTATTTTTGGGCACAGGTGGCTCCGTTCTTCGGTTTGCTTGAGATTTGGGACGGTTTCTCGGCTTCCCCCAATTACGCAAAAGGGGTTGAGAGCCGCGGTAGGACTGATGGCTGGTGTTGGTGATTTTGTGACAGGGATAGAGTGTGGAACCGGACAGCGGTGACGCTATCCTTCGCTCACGCTAAAGGCCGAAAGTACCGGCAACTGCCGACCAGGGCGCGGTCGCGTGAGAGACCGTCGCCTGCCGATATCGTCTACTAAGAAATATGCATTTTCCGAGTGTGATGTTAGGGGGCGAGATGCGTTTTTCGGCACGGGAGTACTCGCCGCCGGTCGTGCCTTCGAGCATGAGTGCCGCACCTACGGCGCTTGACATCATCCTCGACGCATACCCAGCCCTTCCGGACTGGGCTGACGGTTGGGCGGCCGGCCCTCCGGGCCTCGACGTGTTTATAAGGGCCACATTTCTTCCCTGGCATCAGGGGGTCGAGAATGGAGTTCTCACACCCCAAGCCCGTACCTGTCAGCCCTGATCAACCCCGTCAGATGCAGCCTGTGAAGCCGTGCCCTGGCACAAAACGTTCTTTCCGCAGCCTGTTCAGTCGGGACCCGAGACCCAGCCCATCCTCTGGCCTTCGGGCCCTGAGGTATGGCTCGACTCTCCCGATTAGCCCAATCCGGCAGGTCACTGGTTCATATTCCAAATATCCGTGTGCCATTTCCACCTTCCGTCATGCTGTTTCCAATGGACCACGTACTTGACGGGAACCAATTGGCCGCCAGCCAAGCTAAGCTCGGCGCGGCCAATCTCGACCACGTCCTCCCCTGCCATCTCCGCGGAAAGGGTTGCGAGGGAGGCATCCTTGACATCGAGCCCAGTGATCGCCTGCATCCAGAAGCTCTTGATGCCGGCCACACCCTGAATCATGGGAGCGCCTGGAGGCAAGATTTGAGCGCCGGGAGTGTACACGTGGTCCAGCGCACTCATATCGCGCAGCCGAACCACGGTTGAGCAGAACAGTTGATTGGTTTCGCGCATGCCGGCAAGGACTACATCGGGAACATCCATAAACACCTCCAAGCGCCGATCGAGCAACCCGCAACCGGACGAGCCAACATAAAGGAGGAAACGGCCTGACGGCAAGTGAATTAGTCGACAGTTCCGGCTAACATCTCAGTCAATCTGATCCGCGCCGATGCAAAGCCAAGCAGGGCCCTCGTGGCAAGAGGGCGCTGAGGTGTAACTACTTACTCCCACAGTGGTTCGGTTTTCGGGCCGCGTCGATAGGGAAAGAAGAAGTGTTTGGTAACCAGGCAGCGCTCTGTTCTTAGTACAAATCCCGGAGTTGCCGTATGTTATTCCGCCTCAAAAAGACCCTTTGCCTTGGGAGCCGGCGAAGTCTCCCCTGGAGTCAAGCTGATCAAATTCAAACCAGGCATCTTCTCGAAGTGCTTGCGGTTATTTGAAATCAAAGGAATGGAGTGCCGCAATGCGCAGGCCGCGATCCAAAGATCGTTGTCCGCAATGACAATGCCCGCTTGCCGCAAGCTGGCCTTGAGCTTTCCGTATTCTCTGCAAACCTCGTGATCAGAAGGAATAACAACCACCGCCTTCAGGCGCTCAAGGAAAGCATTGAGAGTCTGCTTACCCCACTTCCTTTTCTCCGCGCCGAAGTAAATCTCCCCGACCGTAATAAATGAGATCGCGACTGTTTTTCCCGCGACGTGCGGTCGATACGCGCCCCCGCGCGTATCGTGGGTTCTCGTGAGATACGAAAAGACATCGGTATCGAGGCAGCACGGCGTCCATTCGTGTTCTCAGCGAGACGAATAAATTTCCTCAAGAAAGGCGTCCACATCCTCGTTCGCTGGCCACGCCCCCGCAAACGCTTTCGGATTCTTCAGCGGCGGAACGCCTTGAACATTGGCTAGTTCTTCCATAGAACGTTCAGTAAAGAAGTCTCTCCCTCCCTTTAACAGTGGGGGTGATGTCGGGGGCGTCCAGCCCCCGGGGCATCACGTCGGCCTGCCTGCTCGCCGCGGACCTGGTCAAAGGCCAGATCACCGAACGGATCGGAGCGGCTCTGTACGGCCGCGGCGGCCACTTCCTCCGCCGGAACTGAGCCGTCCTTGCCGTCACAGTGACCCCAGTGGCACAACCATCCTCATAACCACCTGCTCCTGGCCGTGTCATGATCATGGACTTACTGGGGCCAGGACGACAGTGATCCCATGATCACGACGGCCGTGGCCCGGGACCGGAGCTGACCGCCGGGCCGCCCCCGGCGGGCGGGACCGGCGGGCAGGACCGGCGGGCAGGACCGGCGGGCAGGACCGGCGGGCAGGACCGGCGGGCCAAGACCGCCGGCCGGGGCGGGTGGCGCTGGCGCTCGGGCCAACTACTGGATCACCGGCCCATCCCCGGCG
>CAVQWB010000040.1:0-86978 GCA_963717225.1 uncultured Acidobacteriaceae bacterium
TGCCTCCAGGACATGGCGCCACCCTCAATCCGGAAAAAGCTCTAATCTTCCGGATCACTCACCGCGATAATCTGCCCTTCATCCTGGAGAATGGGCTTCATGCCCCCGGCAGCGGCGTACTCGGCCCTGATTATCGCAACATCGGCAATGTTGATCTCATCAGCAGGCGAGCGCGCCGCGTCGTTCCTTGTGGGCCTGGAACTCTCAGCGATTACGTGCCCTTCTACTTCACGCCGTATTCGATCATGCTGTCAACATCCACACCGGATATAACGTGAAGCAGGTGCCGAATGACGAGATCCTGATCTTGGTGTCGTCCCTTCGCACCATGGCAGAGCTGAATATCCCGTTTGTGTTCACAGACCAGCACGCCTACCCGCCAATGGCGCAGTACTACATCGATTTGAAGGACTGGGACAAGATCCCTTGGGCACAGCTGAATAGCCGAGACTTCAACACCGACCCGGATGATCCCGGGAAAAAGGAGCGTTATCAAGCAGAAGCCCTTATCTGGCGCACGTACCGTTGACGGCTTTGCTCGGAATCTGCTGTTACAACGCAAAGTACGTACATGGATACAGCAAGAGCTTGCAAAACGGAACCTGAGTATCCACACTTCTATTCAGAACAGTTGGTATTTTGATGATGCAATTTACGCAAGGTAATCTCCTCGAAGCCCCCGTCGAGGGTCTCGTGACGCGGTCAACACAGTTGGAATCATGGGAAAGGGAATTGCCCTGATGTTTAAAGAGGCGTTTCCTTCGAACTTCCGTGATTACGAGCATGCCTGCAAGAGTCACGAGATTGTGGTTGGCAAGATGTTCGTCACGGAAACCGGAAGACTGAGCGGTCCGCGCTGGATCATCAACTTCCCGACCAAAAAGCATTGGCGCCATCCGTCCAAGCTCGAATGGATTGTGGAGGGTCTCAAAGACCTGCGCCATGTCATCGAGGTCAACAACATCCGCTCGATTGCCTTGCCCCCGCTTGGGGCTGGCAATGGTGGCCTGGACTGGCGCGAGGTGCGTCCTGAGGTTGAGAAAGCTCTTGGAGACCTTAAGAATGTCGACGTCCTCGTGTATGAGCCGACCGACAAATACCAGAACGTCGCTAAGCGGACGGGCGTCCAGTCGTTAACCCCGGCTCGAGTATTGATCGCCGAAATGATCCGTCGTTATAATGGGTGCTCGGGATCGATTGCACGTACCTCGAGGTGCAGAAGTTGGGATGGTTCCTTGAACGATCATCGAAATGCTCGGCATCAAAGACCCGCTCAAGCTGGATTTCAAAGCTGACAAGTACGGCCCTTACTCCGACAAACTGCGTCATCTCCTCAATGCTCTCGACGTACCTATTTACATTGCAACAAGCGATTAAGCGATGCATCCCCTACGGAGACAATCTGGTTCGACGAGGAACGACGCAACATCGTGGACCTCTACCTACATCAGGACTCGTCCAGTGAGCTGAACAAGGTGCTCGACCTTACAGCCAATCGCATTGACGGCTTTGAGTCGCCTTTAGGAATGGAGCTGCTGGCAACGGTCGATTGGTTGATTCAGAAGGAGAATCGCAGCCCGACCGTAGAGGATATCCGTGAGGGTCTCCATACGTGGCCCGCCGGTGTCGCTGCGGCAGAGCGCAAGCTACGGCTTTTCAATGATCGACTGATCGGGCTCGCTGGGGCAGTCGCTAGGCACGGTAAAAGTTTGTTGCAATCCAGCTCCCTCTAAAGATGAAGGGCATTGAAGTGCACTGAGGTGACAGGCGGGAGTAGCACCATACCGTCCTGCAAAGCAAGGGGGTTCGACTGGTGATTAGTTGGTCTGTCCCTATACTGACATCCTTGCTACGGACGCAACCTTGCTTCCGGCCGCATGGTGGAGTTGGGCGAGGCAGTCGGTGTGATCGCGGCGCAATCGATTGGCGAGCCGGGAACGCAGCTGACCATGCGTACCTTCCACATCGGCGGTACCGCCTCCCGTGTTTCCCAGCAGTCCTCGCTCGATGCGAAGAACCACGGAACGGTGCGCTTCCTGAACATGCTCACCGTTCGCGCCAAGTCGGGCGACCTGGTGGCCATGAATCGCTCCGGCGCGATCGCGGTGCTCGATGAGCGTGGCCGTGAGAAGGAGCACTACCAGGTCGTCTACGGCGCCAAGCTCAAGGTCGAAGACGGCGCGCAGGTACAGCTCGGGCAGACACTGGTCGAGTGGGATCCTTACACCTTTGCCATCCTGACGGAAATTGGAGGCACGATCCAATTCAAGGATCTGCAGGAAGGCATCACCCTGAACGAAGAAGTGGATGAAGTGACAGGCCTGTCGCGCCTCGTGGTTGCGGAAGCAGCCGATGAGAAGCGTCAGCCGGCCATCGTCATCAAGGGCGCCAAGGGCAACAAGCGTTACCTGATGCCCAGCCGTGCTCACCTCATGATTCAGGATGGGGACGAGGTCTTTCCTGGCGATGTGCTGGCCAAGATCCCGCGTGAAACCACCCGTACCAAGGACATCACCGGTGGTCTGCCCCGCGTAGTCGAGCTGTTCGAAGCCCGCAAGCCGCGTGAAACCGCAATCATCAGCGAGATCGATGGTGTGGTGAAGTTCGGCGAAGTGGCCAAGGGTCAGCGCAAGATCTACGTGACCGCGGACAACGGCGAGGAGAAGGAATACTCGGTACAGCGCGGCGTCCACGTCAACGTGCAGGAAGGCGAGCGTCTGAAGGCCGGCGAGCCGTTGATGGATGGCCCGCTGAACCCGCACGACATCCTGGCGGTGCTCGGCGAGAAGGAACTTCAGGGATATCTGGTCAACGAAATCCAGGAAGTCTACCGCTTGCAGGGCGTGGCGATCTCAGACAAGCACATTGAGACCATCGTCCGTCAGATGTTGCGTTGGGTAAAGATCGAGGAAGTCGGCGACACGTCGTTCCTGCTCGAACAGCAGATCGACAAGTTCCGCTTCCGCGAAGAGAACGAGCGAGTGATTGCCAAGGGTGGCCGGCCGGCAATTGGCCGTCCGCTCCTGCTGGGCATCACCAAGGCCTCGCTCTCGACCGACTCCTTCATCTCCGCAGCCTCCTTCCAGGAGACCACGCGTGTACTCACCGAAGCCAGCATCAACGGTTCGGTCGACAGCCTGCGCGGCCTCAAGGAAAACGTCATCGTCGGTCGCCTCATCCCGGCCGGAACGGGCATGGAGTACTACCGCAACATCCAGCTCTCGCAGGAACTCGAAGAAGCCGCTGCCCGCGTGCAGCAGGAAGTCACGGCCGCCTTCGAGGAAGCCGAGCGCGAACTGGAGCTCATGCGGCAGGAAGGCGAAGCCGAAGAAATGGCAGCCGAGTAACTCGGCATCATCAATCAAACCACAAAGGCCGCGAGCAATCGCGGCCTTTGTCTTCACTACTGCGGTTTGACCATGTGTACTGTGCGCATCGTTTGAGGGCCAGACTCATACTATTCATGCGGACTAAAAGTCGGCTCTCCCGACACGGCGATTCGCCGCCAACCGAAGAGAACACGAGTTGGTACGACTTCCACGCGATTTTCCGAAAACTGTTCAGGTGACTGATCACGAACGCCGTTCGGCTGTCTGGATTAAGGAGTGGCCGAGGGGAAACTGATCGGGAAACGGCTATTTGGGGTCCGAGCAGGAGATTGCAGTTGCGGTAAACGGGACGTTGGGAACCTGAGTTTTGTATAGAGAGCTTGTCGCCCGGCAATGACGAAGCGAACCACGCCGTGACCGCGAACAAAGGGCGAAAACAATGGACAACTCACGATTGGAGACTTAGAATAAGGGCTGTAGTCGTCTGAAGGAGATTTGCCAGTGGCTCCCGTGCAAGCGAAAATTCTCGACGTGCTTTATCGTGGAGAACTCTCCATGAATGACCTTGTGTCTCAGGTTCGGGAGGATTCCGGAGCCAGCGCATCTACAGTTAAGGCGGCGGTTCTTCCCCTTATCTCAAGTGATCTCATCGAAATAACAGCTGACCGGAAACTTCGGTTGCACACAAGATAGCTTGCCTGCACCGGTCAATCTGCCGTTTCGATTTCACTCTGAAGATCGATCGGACAACCGGACGCCGGCTCAGGTAGACCGGGATAGAGTGCAATACTCCAGCGCATTCGCGCGCTTGGCGGAAGTCACTCAGGTTGTATCTGCTGACCGCGGTTACGTCTTCCATAATCGCCTCACACATTCTCTAAAAGTTGCGCAGCTCGCCCGTCGCATCTCAGAAAAACTTCGAAGCACCCAGAAACAAGAGGTTGATGCTCTACAAGCTCCAGATCCAGATGTAGCCGAAGCTGCAGCTCTTGGTCATGATCTCGGCCACCCTCCCTTCGGTCATATAGCTGAAAAAGAGTTGGACAAACTAGCAAAAAAAGCAGGCCTCAAAGATGGTTTTGAAGGAAACGCTCAATCTTTTCGAATAGTTTCAAAACTCGCCGTAGGTGATGCAGTAGCGAAAGATAGTGACGAGACACCTGTCATCCGCGGTTTAAACCTAACCCGCGCGACATTGAATGCAATTTTGAAGTATCCATGGGGGCGCGGTGATAACCCCGGGAAGCAAGATAAATGGGGTATATACGAAACAGAACGAAGCCTCTTTGATTGGGTTCGCCAGGGTCACTCCTTGGATCCGTTCGCCCAAAGCCCCGAAGCTGCCATTATGGATTGGGCCGACGACATCACTTATGCCGTACACGATCTTGTTGACTTCTACTGCGCTGGTCAAATCCCTGTAGATCGCCTTGCGGACGACAATGACCCAGCCGAGCGAGAAAGTTTTTTTGCAGAGGTATTTGCTCGCCGTCCGGACCTCGCCCCTCGGCGCGCGAATCTTGAACAGACATTCAAAGAGGTGCTTGAGTTTTTTCCTCTCGACCGCAGATATATCGGGGACCCTCGAACAGCGCACCGGCCTTTCACAGTTTTCAACGGTCCTGATTTCTCGCTATGTGAATGCTATTACCCTTGTGGCACCAACCGTGGGAGCCAAGAGCGTTGTCGAGATCAAGCAATATGCGGAAGAGGAAATCCGCATGCTCAAAGAATTAACTTGGCACTACGTGATTCTTAACAACGAACTCGCGACCCTACAACATGGCCAAACACAAGCTGTTCGGATTGTTTTCAAAACAATGTGTCTTGCCGTGAAAAAGAACCGGCGGTTGTTTCCTCCCGCTTACCAAGAGGAACTTGCCGCAGCAGAAGGGGACATGCTTCTTCAAACGCGAGTCGTCGTCGATTATGTGGCGAGTATGACGGAGCATGAGGTGGCGCACGTGTATGCCCTCCTCACGGGTAAGTAGCCCGATCAAATCGCCTCTGGCCGGCGATGGTAGGGGTTATTCCGTCCGTCCCGCAAATGCCGACCTCCAGCGCCCAGGTCAGAGCGGTGATCGCGCCCACACCGTCGATGCTGCTCAAACGCTCCACGCGCTGCTTCAAGGGAGATAAGGGGACAGCATACCTATTGCAGCAATTTTGGGTGATACATATCGTATCCCCTTATCTCCTCCACGAGGAAGGTTCTGGCGCAAAGCCAAAACTCGGATGGGCGGATTTCAGGGCGAATTTGCCGCGACAGGCGTTGACAGACAGGACGTTCACCAGTCCCGTCCTGACCACAATTCTCGCGGGGTTGAGGACGCTAACGCCCTCTCTGGGAAACGAAATCCGCACGGAAGCCCCCTTTCCTGTCCTCCGCGAACCTCCCCTCTCTTAGCTCCCAACAACCAAAGTCACCGCCATCTTCTGCGCGGTCGTGCCGTCCGACGCTACAACCTGGATGGTATAAGTCCCCGGCGCAACGGTCGTCACCGTCGGATTCGTGGGCTGCGTGGGAGCGGTGCTGCCGCCTCCTCCCCCGCATCCTGACACTCCGCCGATCACTAGCGCGAGGCCAATCGACACCGCAAGAGCCGCCGGTCGCCGCCCCTTGCACAAAGGCAACAGCAACAAAAGTCCGGCCAGCGCCGTACCAAGCGCGGGAGCCACGCTGCTCTGCGTGGTCTCGGTTGCAATCGTAAGCATGAAACCAGCCGCCTTGCCGCCGGAGATCGCCAGGGTAGCAGGGCTAAACGAGCAAACAGCATTCGCCGGCAGACCACTGCAACTGAGGGCAATATTCCCTGAATACCCAGCCGACGGGCTCAAA
The DNA here is from genome assembly GCA_963717225.1 of uncultured Acidobacteriaceae bacterium. Lineage (GTDB taxonomy): Bacteria > Acidobacteriota > Terriglobia > Terriglobales > Acidobacteriaceae > PALSA-350. Next base: position 6,169 of record CAVQWB010000040.1, read on the forward strand.
GCCAGCGAATACGTGGCAGGCTTGCCGGCGGACACGGTCGCTGAAGAACTTCCCCCCGATTGCTGCGTAATGGTAAAGGTCGACGCCGTCCCGGTCCCGCTCAGCGCTACGCTCTGCGGAGAACCCGCAGCATTATCAGTAATGGTGATAGTGGCTGAAAGAGCGCCAGCCACAGCTGGAGTAAACACCACACTCAGCGTGCAGGCACTCCCGGCAGCGACTGTGGTCCCACAGTTATCGGTCTCAGCAAAGCTGGCTGCATCGGTTCCCGTGACAACAATCTTCACCCCGTTCAAATCCGCATTGCCAGTGTTCTTAACCGAGATCGTCTGCGCCGCCGAAGAAACGCCTACGGTTTGCGCCGTAAACGTGATCGTAGAAGGTGCAATTATCACCACCGGCCCTGCCGGCACGCCAATGGTAAACGTAAGCGGACTCGAAGTACCGCCTCCGTTGCCTGGGTTAACCACCGTTATTTGGGCCGTCCCTTCGGTAGCAGTGTCGGAGGCATAAATCGTCGCCGCAAGCTGCGTGGCAGAAACTACGGTCGTCGACCGCGGGCTGCCATTCCATTCCACCGTGCTGCCCGCCACGAAACCGCTTCCGGTCACCGTAAGAGTAAAGTCCGCTCCCCTCGCCGCAGTAGAGGCCGGAGCCAGCGTGCTGGCCACCGGCGTCACCGTCAGGTTGCTCGCCCCGGTAATACTGCTGGTAAACAACAACAGCCCCGACGTGGTAAAGCTGGGAGGCGTCATGGTTCGCATGGCAAAGCCGTTACCACCCCAACGCACCATCTGCGTCCCCGAAGGAGCCGTAGCCTCCCCGACGGAGACCAGCCCAAGCGATGCAGTCTGCGCCAACGAAGTCTGGTCGAACGCCACTACATCGACCGTCGGAAATGTATTCAGAAAATAGGTCCTGCCCGTGGCTGCATCGGGAATCACGCTGTCCAAATTTGGCGCTTGTCCTACCGCGTAGGCCGCTACCTGCTTGCCAGTCGCCGGGTTCCACACCAAACCGGAGTCGGTATAAATCAACGTCCCGTCCGAAGCCAGGTGTCTGAACAGTGTGCAGCAGGTAGTCTTCGTTATTTCAATTCCAGAAGGGCTGACCGTCAGCTCGTTCAAAATTCCATAGTAAGCCGATACCCCCCAGATCGTGCCCGGATCAGTGAACGCGAAATTGTAAATATCGCTCCCAACCTGGTTGTAGCCCGGCGTATCTCCTTGCGGGCCGATATAGTTCACCAGGCCCGCATCATTGAACAGGGCGACACCCATCGACGAGGGGTCCACCTGCGGAGCCTGCACCGACACGGCCAACTCAGTCGACCTGCCGGGCACTACATGCATATCAGAAACCTGTAACTGGCCAAATTCCGGATCGACCGGAAGTGCAAACGTCCGCTCGATTGCCAGCGTCGATAGGTTGATGCGCTGAATGGTATGGTCTCCGTTCAGAGCAACGTAAAGATACGCACCATCCGGAGAAGCAGCCAGCACTCCCGGATCCTTGCCAACCGCAATAGGAGTTCCAGCAGCAGCCGTGACCGGGTTAATCGGCAACACTGTATTCGGATTCGTTGCAGAAGCGGCTGGAATGGAGGCATACAGTTGCTTGCCCACCGGCTCATACAACAGAAACGCGTTTTGCCAGGGCAGAGTCTGATACTCGGTCAAGGTCCACGGAGCACTTTCTCCGCCACCCGGCGACTGCGTCACCACCGTCAGGGCCAACTCTCCATAAGTGTTCGCAGGAATCGAGCTCGCCGCCAGGTTCGCTCTTAGTTCACTCTCGTTCACATAGGTGGTCGCCTGCGCAACGCCATTGATCTCAACCAACGAATTCGGAGAAAAGTCGAAGCCCTGCACCTGGTAGGCCGTTTGTGCATTACCCGCCGGCAGCAGCTGCGAGCTTACGGAGGTAATCTCGGGCACCGGAGCCACTGGATAGGCCGTCGCCTGAAGCTGCACGATAGCTGTGGGTGTGGCGGGATCGTTCGAAGCAATTTTCAACGTCCCGGTGCGCGAACCCGGAGCAGTGGGCGTGAAATAAACCGGGAGCGCACAGCCTCCGCCGGACTGCAAAGTACCGGAACAACTGCCCAGTCCCTGGAGTGAGAAATCCCCGGTGATGCTGGTTCCGGCCGCGTTCAACGTCAGCGGCGCTCCCCCCACACTCTGGATGAGCAACTCCCCGGATGTGGTTTGCCCGACCTGCGTAAAGTTGAAACCCGTGAAGGACACCCGGATTTGCGGCACAACTCCGCTACCGGTCAGGCTAAGAACCGTTTCGGAAATCGAAGCATTCGACTGAATCGTAAGTGTGGAAGTATCAGTCGTAACGGCAGCCGGCGTGTAGCGCACGCTGAGTGTGCAGCTTTGTCCTACAGCAACAGACTGCGTGCACCCGTCCTCGGCTGTCGGTACGGTGAATACAGCGGTCGCCGCCGCGGCCCCGGAGATAGTCAGCGGCAAAGTACCGCAGTTGGTGAGGGTAAACGGTTCGTCGCCATAGGTGCCGACCGTTACCGGCGGCCAGTAAAGCGCGCTATTGCCATGGACGCAAACCGCCGCTGCGGGCAAGCTCGGGTCCACCAGCGCCACGTACGAATAAACCCCACTGGAATAGGGAAAGCTGGGCGCCGGGACACTTGCCAGGTAAGCGCCGCTGGTGGTGTAAAGGCCGTAGCTTGCTGCGCCGGTTACGTGGGCACGATGGCTCGCATCAATGGCCAGCGCCGTAGCCCCGCTCGCGGCTGCACCGCCCAGAAAGGTCGAGAATTTGAGCGTAGTCCCGGTTGGGTCGAATTGGCTCAGGGTGGTAACGATCGGCGGCGGTTGGCCGTACACCGGCATGGCATCCTGCATCGGTGTCACCAGAGGAAAAGTAGGTTGCGTGGTACGCCCAGCCACCCACAGATCGCCGTCAGGATCGAGCGCCAACGCCATGAGTTCGGCAGTCGAATCTCCAAAAAAGGTGGAGTAAGTCAGATGTGACCCGGAAGGATTTACTTCCGTAAGAAACGAATTGTTTAAGGCGCTGGACGTAGCCTGGTACGCATTCGCGGTCGTAGGATACGTCGCCGGCGCCCCGAAGCCAGCCACGAATGCGCTTCCATCGGCCAGGGCCACCACTCCGGTGATAAAGGACGTTGGCAGCAGAGTGGAGTAGACAAAACTTCCGCCTCCGGCCGCCACTTTAGCCAGGAACGGCTGCGTACCTGGATTCTGCTGCAGGTAGGCGCCGGACGTGGTCGGCCACAAAGTACCCGCCGTGCCTGCGACATAGGTATTTCCGGAGGTATCCAAAGCTAACGCGTACACTCCGGTCGAGCCTTCGCCTCCAATGTAAGGTTGGAAGTCCGGGTTGCCGAGGAAGGCGCTGTACGTAACGTTTCCCGTAGGGTCGAACTTCGAAAGAAACACCTGAGAAGCCCGGGCACTGGGCGGCCCATTGTTAAGTGCGCCGGCGGTATAGGGGTACAGGCTGGAACTTGTATCGCCGCTGATATACGCGTTGCCCGCGGCATCGACAGCCATCGCCGTAACCGTAGTGCTCGCATTCTGCCCCGAGGGCGATCCCCCCAGCAGCGTGCCGTAGTTCAGCGATGAGCCGTCGGCGGACAGCGATAGCAGAAAGCCGAAATAGTTGCCGGCGCTCGCCGATCCGGGCGTCTGCCCGTTCTTAACCGGGAAGTCCGTCGCCTGCGTTCTGCCGGCGATGAAAGCGTTGCCATTGCCATCCGCCCCTCCAGCATACGGCTGCGTATAGCCGTTGCCCCCAATCAAGGTGGAGTAGATCAGCGTTTTGCCATCTGGGCTCAGCTTGCTGACGTAGGCTGCAGGCGTATCGATCCCGCAGGTACCGCATCCCGGGAACGCTCCTGGCGTCTGGGTAAAGCCTAAACCCGCAATACCCGAGAGGTAATTGTTACCGCTGCTGTCCGTGCCAATGAACTCCACGAAATTGGAGGCCTGGGTCGCGAGGTAAGTTGAAAACGAAAGCACAGGATCGATCACCAGCGTGCGCCGCGGATCGTAACTCCTTACAGTAAAGGTGATATCACCCGCGGGCAACACACGGAATCCCCCGCTGCGCTGCTGCCGTCCGCCGGGCATGTCCTGGTAGATGACGGGTTTGTGCATCTGTAACTTGCCGGCGGGAAGCGCAATCGTCAGTTCGCCGTGGCTGTCGAGACTGGCGTGGGCATCCGCCGAAAGGTGCAGGCGGATTTGCCGGTAGTCGCCACCGGGAGAAATCACGAAGTCATGTTCCAACAACTGCCCGTTGCCGTAGAACACCGCATCGATCCCGGGATACAACTTCGAGTAAACCACCTGCCGGTAATTGGGGACGTGGGTGCGCCAGCGCGAGGGATCATTCCCCAGCAGATAATTGCTCTGACTGGACGCGAGCGAGTTGCCGTGCGGAATTGTCGCCGAAGCGCCTACAAATCCAATCTCAAGTCGGCCAGGCTGGCCGCCCTGCAACTCAACCTGAACTTTCCCCGGCTCCCAGGCGACGGTCGCGCCATACAACCGTCCCGTCATCATCACCGGGCCCGATGTCTGGTTGGACGCAGGCTCAAACACGATGGGGATGCCGGCCTCCGCAACGCGGGCTGGACGGTGCCCCTGGCCAAAGGCTGAGAAACAGGAGAAACAAAGCAAGCAAAAACTGGCAGTAACCACCCGGGAAACACCCACAGAGTTCCTTTTTTATTCCGGCACGTTATTATGAGCAACGGCAGAGTAACAGAAGGGACGAACGCAGTACATTAGAAACTTCTTGCACCCCTCCCTAAGTAACCCCGATTGTGCGGGCTAAGATTACGTCCAAAGACCGGCAGCTATCACCGGTTTCCACTTTTGTGGGCGATCCTCCGCCCCGGTTTGGAACGTTTCGGGTCCAGATAGCTCAACCTCCGTGCGGAATGCTCTTCATCTCCTGAGCGAACGATGAACCGATGAACCAAGATCTCCAGTCGGCTCATGAGGCGGGACGAATTCAGGACGAATTCAGGACACGAATTCAGGACACGATGGCCCGCAGGAGAAATACACGAAGTAGGGCATTGAAGGGACAGAGAGCGCCGGGATAAACCGGCACATTGTAGGGGATGCAAGAGCCCTACGGAAAAGGAGAAGCGACTTCATTCCGGCCTCGAGTCTTGCCTGTGATCTCGCGAGGGGTGGCAGCGAAGCGTAGACAGAGGGCTGGCGGGCGGGATCATTGAGCTCCGAAAACATGCAACCGAGTGCCGACCCTTTTCTGTCAGCGGGAAGGCAACACCAGCGAGCCGCGCCAGATCGCGAGTGGCCGCTGGGCTCGGCGTAGTCGAAGAGTCCAGGCACGTCAGCAAACAATGTGCACGAGAACCGGGAGGCCTCCAGAATGTCTGCGCGAGCAGACCGGTCCGGGAAGGTGAAAGACCCGTCATCCGGACATGTACGTTTTGGAGGAGTCGGACTGAGCCATATTACCGATGAAGCTGACGAACAACGAGGATAAAACTTCCGCGGAGCCAGTGGAGGGAAGGGCGCAGACCAAGGAGAACGACGCCCAACCACACACGCATCCGACACAGGGCGGAGCGCGCGTGTCCCAGGGGTTAGGCGGCGTGCGCCAGACGGCGCGGGCCAGGAAGCAGGAGCGGTTCACCGCTTTGCTGCACCACCTTACGATCGACTTACTCAGGGAGAGCTACTACGCCTTACAGCGGAGCGCAGCGCCTGGAGTGGACGGAGTCAGTTGGCAGCAGTATGAACAAGGCCTGGAGGCTCGGCTTGCCGACCTTCATGGTCGAGTGCACCGTGGAGCGTATCGGGCGCAAGCCTCGCGAAGAGTGTACATACCGAAGGCTGATGGCCGGCAACGGCCGTTGGGCATCGCTTCGTTGGAAGACAAGATTGTCCAGCAGGCGGTGGTGACCATCCTCAACCAGATATACGAGGTGGACTTTCGGGGCTTTTCGTATGGATTTCGACCTGGACGCAGCCCGCATCAGGCGCTGGACGCGCTGAACGTGGGCATCGAACGGAAGCGAGTGAACTGGATACTCGATGCGGACATTCGTGGGTTCTTTGATCATTTGAGCCACGAGTGGATGATGAAGTTCGTCGAGCATCGAGTGGCCGACACAGCGCATTCTTCGGCTGATTGGTAAGTGGCTGAAGGCTGGCGTGTCGGAGGAGGGTAAGTGGTCAAAGACGACAGCAGGCACGCCGCAAGGAGCGGTGATTTCACCGCTTTTGGCGAACGTGTATCTGCACTATGTGTTCGACCTGTGGGTCGAGGCATGGCGTCAGAAGGCAGCGAGCGGAGAGATGGTGGTTGTCCGCTACGCTGACGATCTGGTGGTTGGCTTTGAACAGCGCGAAGACGCTGAGCGTTTCCTGAAAGAGTTTCGGAAACGGCTGGCGAAGATTCGCGTTGGAACTTCATCCGGAGAAGACGCGGCTGATCGAGTTTGGTCGGTTCGCGCAGGTAAATCGGCAACAGTCGTGGCGAGGGCAAACCGGAGACCTTCACGTTTCTTGGGTTCACGCACTACTGTGCGATGACATCCAACGGTCATTTCGTCACCCGTCGTAAGACCATACCTCAGCGCATGCGTGGCACGCTTCACGCCATCAAGGCGAAGTTGCGTCAGCGGATGCATGAGCCGGTCAACGCGGTGGGGGCATGGCTGAAGCGTGTAGTCAGCGGCTATTACCGATATCACGCCGTACCTGAAAACCAGCGGGCGTTATATCGTTTTCGCGATCGGTTGTGCGATCTGTGGCGGTCGATGCTTGGGCCGTCGCAGTCAGCGCAGCCGACCGAGTTGGAAACGCATACGCCCGACCTTTGAACGATGGATACCCCGTCCTCGCATCCTGCATCCTTTTCCCAGCGTACGATTTGACGCCACACATCCAAGGTAGGAGCCGTGTGCGGTAGTCCCGCTCGCACGGATCTGTACGGGGGGCGGCCAGCGATGGCCGTCCCTACCGTGACCGGAGTAATCACCATCCATCGTCATCCCGTCCCGCGCATATAAGCCAGTTCAACTGGTGATTACTCCGTCTGCCCCTTCAATGCCCTGTCGGGCGTCCTACCAGGTTTATGGTATCAATAGCAGCTTGAATTGAAGCGATGGAGTACAACGGAACTGCAACCACCACGATCTTCTCGATCGTGGCGCGACCGGGAGACACATCTAACACCTTGCCATGGCTTTTATCCGAGTTCCAATCCAGGAATGCTGCCCAAGGGTCCCAAGCCCTTGTAGCGAGTGACTCATCAACTTGAGTTGAGTCATACTGAACATTTGCCGCGATAAACAGTGGCTCAGGGAAGTATCGCCTGAATTCTTGGTTATGAAAACAGATGTTCACGCCAAGGATATGATGCTTTGAATGTTGGGGGGCGTACAGTCTGTATAGATATTCGGCAAGGTACAAACCAGGTGAGGTGATACTGCTGCCAAGCCCGGTAGTAATAGTGTTTCCCGAAATTGCCCGAAGATCGTTCAATTCGAGTTCCTTATCAAGATCGCGGAACAACTTGATGCAATCGGATTGCATTTCAAGAATGGCTCGAATGGCAGCACCCATCAGCTTGCCATTCTCAGTTTCCGTCTCCATAGAATCTTCCCCTAATCTCTTGATTTCCGGTTAAGGCTGAGAGGTTTGTTTCAAAATACCGGGATCCATAGAATGCACCTGAAGTGGGCCTCAGCGACGGCGCCTGATATTTAAAGCCCCCAAACGCTTCGAATCCCCTTATCCTAAGAAACTCGGCAATCTCTTCGAGCAAGGAGCGAGGCTCGCCGTTCGCTTCTGCGCACTCAAGCACGTCTTGCCATTGAAGGCCATACAGCTTCTCGGCTGCATCCATCTTTCCGGCGTTTACTGCGAGGTTGACACTCTCTTCGATCTCCATCTTTGCGAAGTTTCTTGTGAGATAAACGAGGTAACGCTGGTCTGTGTCCACTTTCAAAGAGGTGAGGAAAGTAGCCCGATTATCCAGAAGTTCCAAATACCTCTTCAGTTGGTCATCGTCGCCTCCTCCGCTCTTTCCTGAGTTGAGCTTAACTTCGACGATGACGATCAACGGCGCTTGGGCACCACCTGAAAACTGAAGGATTATGTCCGGTTCGCCGTAGCCATCAAAATACTGCCAAAACAGAATTCTCAGGTCCCAATAGCTACCTAGCTGGATGCCTGCAGAGCAGATCCGGGAATAGAGCGAAGCGCGGTGTTCTCCTGTATTGAACGCTCGTCTGAATAGACTAGGCCAGAAGATTCCAGGAGGAATGTGACGAAGATGACCGAAAACAGCAGAAGTAAGCCAATCTTCTTGGCCTTCCGCTTCGGCGAATCGCTTGCCGTGAATCTCTGCAATCAACATGGGTAGATAGACCGAATTTATCACCGACAGGAAAAGGGTCGACAAGAAAAGGGTCGACAGACGGACAAGAAAAGGGTCGAAAAGGGTCGATAGAAAAAGGTCGACAGACTGGACGTTCACCCCAAGCCGTTACGTATCAGTCGCGGCATCGTGGTCCCCCGGGTTTCAACACGGAACCAAGCCGTTAGATGAGGTAACAGAGCGCTGCCATGGTTACCAAAATTATTTTTTCTCGCTCTGGACACAGCCCCCAAACCGTACTACTTTGGAAGCAGGAATCCACACGTCAGTGCGGTCTTCACGACAGCCCTGCTTGACCTTGCATCGGTGCGCTCCACCCCTGCAACAGCCGCCAACCACCGGCAACTCATCAGCGCTTGTCTGCGTGATGAGTTGGGTGTAGCAAACTGTAATGTGACATCAGAAGTGACGGGTCAAGCCTGTCCGCGGCATTCCGCCTGTCCCGCTGCCGCCCCGGCTTGCCGTGGGGCTGGCCGTGGAGCGCCCCGCGAAGGCGCCCGCGAAAAGCAGGGTGCGCTCAGTGCGTCCCCTTGATTGAGCAGTTTTGACAACTTGGGAAACAGCACACCCCAACGGAGCTAAAGCCTATATGAGAACTCCGATGCTGGGTAGGTCCGGGCTTCCAGGCCGCAGCGAGCTTCAGCCCGGACATCCATCAACCTGGAGCCACCGGCCCTGAGGCACGCTTCCTTTTCCATCCCTCATGACTTATCGCGCTTATAGCGCTTCTAGCACGCTTAAAATTTGCCAAACCATCCCCCAGGACCGTTTCCGTAGAATGACTGCGCATACGCGCCTTTGCCACTACCCAGGCAAGATGATCAATTAATTAATTTGATCATCTTGATCATCTTGATCATCTTCGTGAAACAAAGGACTTATTTGGCGCCATCCTCTTCCGCTGGGTCGCCAAACCTCAAAAGGACCGAAAAATATCAAATTTTAAAAATGGTTAAACAGGCTGCACCCGGACGCGCTAGGGCGAACTATCCCAGCGTCTCTTCAAAAGAGGCCCACCCCCGTCCATTGCGCCCTTTACGGAGAGAGACTCCATCGCATCCTGGGGACTTAGTTCGCTTAGTTCGCACATTTCTACAGGAACAGAAGACACCGGAGGGTGCGGGAGACTATACGTGGGGCATTGCGGATAGAATCTGACGCTTGAAAGTTAGTGGCCAGAAAGTTAGTGGCCAAAAATTAGTGGCCAGACGGAACGATCCATTGCGCCTCGCGGGTCAGGACAGCAAGAAAACGCCGCATGTCTTCTTCATCGATGTAACCGCGAAACTGCTTCCTGCTCAGAACCTCGAATAGCTCCGTGAGGGTCCCAAGGGAGAGCAGAATAGTTCCCTCCCGATGCGCTCGGTCTACCGCCATCCGCGACTTCGATCCCGGCGACAGCAATGCGCTGATAAGGACGTTGGTGTCGAGGACACAGCGCAATTACGCGCCCTTCAGAAGGGAATCCAGAACTTCAGGCGTGAGCCCGCGCGCCTGTGCCTTGCGCCCTGCTTCGTCCAGCACTTGTTCCAACGATGGAAGCTCGTTGGAGGTCAACTCGCGCAGCCAAAGTCCCACCAGCGCCTGCATCTTCAGCTTCTCGTCGGCACGTGCGGCGCCATAGGCCCGCGCGGTCTGCGGGTCGAGAGGAATGGAGATGGTCTCGGTCAGCATCTTGGAACTCCCCTACTCATTGTATGGCAAGTCCCGTTTTAACTTCCCCTGCTTTCGGACAAACCCCGGAAACCCCGGAACTCCAGCCCCTTCTGGGGACAGGCGATGCAGTCCAGATACCTCAACCCCCATCCGATATGCTGTCAATCCTCAGTAATGGACGTGTGTACGGATAGGTTGATTTGGAGTTCCAGGGAGTTCCAGGACGAAATAACGCCCGGTGACAAAGGGAGAGCATACCTGATAACAGCAACTATGGGTGATACCTAAGCGTAGTTGGAAGGCCACGGCCCTCTTGATTGGGAATGGAATCTTCCCTGCCCCAACATGCTCGCTTAAGCATCAACGGCGTTCCGGTACGATGCGCACCGCCTCTGTGTGCGCGCTTAAACGGCAGGCTGGCGGAGTGGCTGCGCTTCCTATGTTCGGTATCAGGGATGTCGCCTTTACCGGATCAGATACGCGCCAGGAATCCTCTCATCCAGTGTGGCAAGCATTGCTTGGTGAGCCCGCGCAAGTTCCGAGAGATGTCCATCCGTCGTCTCCTTCGGAGATTTGACCCTGTGGGAAGATGCGAAACGCCGTGATCATCCGGGATGAAAGTGAATGCTAAACATCCGTCTTCTTCAGTCGCAACAGGAAGGTCCTCGCTTGCGTCACGGTAAACCCATAGGACGGAGCCTGGGCGAGCACGTGCACAAACCCTAACTCAGTGATGGAGCAAGTCACGAGCGCAGGAACCGAACCGCCTTGATCCACGCCGCTACGCGGTCATGAAATTCATGGTGAGTAAACCCAAGCGCGACCAAGGCATTTACATCCAGCAGATACTTCATGGGAAATTCGAGAGGATCTCCGCCACGCACTTGCTGCTCAACACCGGAGCGTCGTTGTCCAGACTTAAGACCGGAAGCCCAGTGATCGAATCAGTAACGATCCTCGCCTTTCGAGGAGCCTTTTGCTGCGGTGTCAAGACAATGCGTCCTGCCTCGATATTGGCATCAAGGGCATCGCCGGCACGGATGCCAAGCCTGCGCCGAAGGGGTCCGGGAAGAACGATCTGACCCTTGGTGGAAACCTTGGTCTGCATGGTAAGACAATCTTATCGTCTCAGTAATCAAGTTCTTAAGGAGGCGACACGGATCGGCCAGGGGGACGTTTCGTGAGGAGTTTCGGGGGTTGCAGGACGGGTTGCGGCAGGTTGCGGGACAGAGAGCGCCGGGATGGATCTGTTGGCCTATGAGAGGCAATTGCGCAAAAACTCCGCGGTGCGGGTGATTCGCCCTGCACTCTCGGGACCTGGTCACCCTCCGCGTAGACCGTACGGGATAATGCAGGTGCCCCGCACGTCCTATCATCCAATTCAGTTAGGATGTTGCTTGCGCCCCCCTCCCGGCGCACGGCCCGCAATAAAAAATCCATGCACCACAGAGGGAACCCCATGAGACGCATCCTCTCAGCGCTCCTACCCGCACTTCTTCTCACCTCCACCCTCGCCCTCGCCGCCGACTGGCACACCGGCAAATTGATGGACTCCGAAAAGCAGGAAGTCCCCACCGGAAGCACCACCACCTACAACACCGACTCCCAGGCCAAAAACGGCAAGTACTCCCAGAACACGACCGCCAACAAAGTCGAAAACACCGACACCTACCAGCTCTTCACCATCCAGACCCCCACCAAGACCTACGTCGTCCGCCAAAAACTCAACTTCCCCTGGTCCAAGCCCGCCAACATTGCCCTTGGCGAGGAGGTCAAGTTCACCATCCAGGGCAACAAAATGACGATCCTCGACGACGACCAGAAGCAGCAGAAAGCCACCGTAGTCAAAGCCACTGTCACCCAATCACAATAGGCCAGCTGGTGACCTTCCCGCCTGGCCGGCCCCGCTCCCGAAATGTAATGTTTTCTGCCCGCCAATCACAATCAAAGAAGAATTCATCATTGAGGAGATTCGAGGCATGCCCTACATCACGACTGGTCTGCCCAATGGCGGACGAACGCAGTTCTTCACTTTCCAATACGACTCCGCTCTTACGCGGGCTCAGGGACTCGATTTCGGGAAATGACGCCGGTGCCATCGGGAAAGAGGTGCTTTGCAAGCGTTTGGCCAGGTCGACAACAGCGGCAAACGAAAGGTTGGGCAGGCATGTCATCCCTGATTTACAAAGTTGAAAAAACGCAAGTTTTCATAGCAACGGATACCCTGGCTACCATCGATGGAAGGGCGATACGGTTCGCAACGAAAGCGTTCCCCTTGCCACATTTGCGCATGGTCATTGCGGGGACTGGATTGGCTGGTTTCCTGGATCATTGGCTCGTCGCCGTTAACGCCTCGCCGGTCCGAGGCATCGACGCACTGAACGAACATGCACAGGCTGGCTTGTTAAACGTCTTACGGACCTTTAAGAAGCAATTTCCGAGTATGAATGAGACCACCAGTGTCTATCACTTCGGCTTCTCAGAGGATACGGGCGTAATTCAATCATTTGCGTACAAGTCGGAGGAGCTGTTCGAGCCTCGCCAAATTGCGTGTGGACTATACGTCAAGCCCAGCGTTCCCGAAGATGTGATTCCCAAGGACACACTACACCCTGGTGACATTACAAGGATAATGGCGGCACAGCGCGCTATCCAGGCGAAGCTTCCAAAGGAAGCACGAGTCTCTATCGGAGGAGAGATACAGATGCACCATCTGGAGCAAGCAGGGTATAAGGCGTATCGGTTGGGGCAATTCGAAGACTACGCGGAAACTCGACGGGCCATTCTTAGCGACAGGCGCTTTAAGGGGACGGACGAAAGGTTCCCCAACGAATGAAGCACCCGTGCTACTGAAGGGCACTCTTTACAGGGTGCCCTTCGTCCGGCCCATCCAGAACCTTCGGATTAGGAAACGGAAACGTGCCGAGGATTCGAAGCCGGGACTCAGGATCGGGCGCCGGGTGGGAAGGACACGCCCTGTGGCTCGGCAGGAAAGCTGAACGGTAACTCGGGAACAGCGGACCCGCTCAGCAGAGCTTCTGTCCAGGCAAGGAAGTTCTTGCGAGTCCGTGCCAGCATGAGAGCCCGCGAGAGTTCTGTGGGGCTAGCCTCGGAAACGAGCCTGGTACCGAGCAGCAGATCCTCTCCTTGCTTTCCTGCAAGCGATCCAGAGACATCGTCAGCCCAAATTTTGACTGGTTCATGATTTGTTTCGCTATACCCGCGGCTGATAGATTCAGCTCCACAGCGATAGAAGTACTCCCCTGCGGCCTGCGCGATTTACGAATGTCTCCCTTCCATCTTCAAACTGCATGCGAAGGGCTCGCTCCTTGAACATCAACACCTCGCCTTGCTCGGAGCAATCCTTGACTGTTATGGATTCGCTCTCATTCCATAGCGTGGCGTTTCGAAGGAGCTGCTGTTGAAGTCCCAGCATCGCGCGTTCGGTAAGCGAAGTTCAATCCAATGAATCAGCTTTGTGCTCACGTCCCTTGATCAGCATCGCGAGCGCACGATTGAATGGAGCCACAAACCCCGCTTTGCAACCCGTTTCATCCCGCCCCCAGCGGGCATAACAAACCCGAGTAACCTGCGGCTTGGTACTCCTGTGCCGAAAAAAACTCATCGACCCACTTACATCTAACTCGGAAAGGCTGTATCTCTTAGAGTAGACGATATCGGCAGGCACGGCTCCTCACGCAGCCGCGCCCTGGCCGGCAGTTGCCGGTAGTTTCGGCCTTCCGCGTGAGCGAAGGATAGTTTCACCACTATCCGGTAACTCACCCTATCCCTGTCACAAAATAACCAACACCAGCCATCAGTGCCCGGCTGCGGCTTTCTCTCCCTGTGCCACGAAGAGCGCAGCCAATAAATCCACCCCAATCTCCAGCAAACCGAGAAACGAGACGACCTATGCCCAAAAATACTGCCTGCCCCGGCCTGCCGCGGGTCACCGATCCCATCACCGACCAGGAAATCGCCTTTGCTCGCCTGATCCTGGCCGGAACCATGAATGACCGTCGCGCCGCAGAAGCCGTTGGTCTCAACCCCGAAACCGCCGCCTATACCAAAGCCAAGCCCCGCGTCCGCGCCTACACGATCGAGCACCGCGCTGCCGTCAACGAAAAACTGATCAACCAGGAAGCCGACCTGTCCCGCCTGCCCCGGCAAGCCGTGGGGCGTGCCGTGGAGGGGCTGCGCAACCTGAACCTTGGTCGCGACCAGATCCTGACCCGCCTGTGGGAACTCGCCACTCTCAGCCACGAAGCCACCAGGGGCACCATCGCCGGCCAGATCAAGGCTCTCTCGATGATCCTGGCCATTGAAGGACTGATTCCAGACCGCCGCTTTTCCTCATCCGCGGCCAAACCCGCGGCCCCGCCCGTCGAAGCACACATCTACAGCCCAGAGTGGCTCCGCAAACAGCAGCACGAACCCGCGAGTGAGGAGCCAGGTGATCCCGTTGCCGTCACGAAAATCCAACCCGCCGCGCCTCAGGTCCCCCACCCGGAGCCTGCATCGGAGCCTACAGCCGAGCCGGCCGCGAAATCGGCTAACGGCTCGTCGTTTCCCAACCTCGACCCGAACCCAGCCATCCCTCTCAATCCCTTCATCAAGCCCGAGGCCACGAACCGCGTTCCCGCCGCAACCAGCTTCACCTTTGACACCGTCCTGGCCCCGGTCAACCCCATCAGGCTGTCCTTCTCGCCAAATGGACGCTTCTCTGGGCGGCGGCGCTGAAGTCATAAAAAGGCCAAATTTTATCAAATTTTATGAAATATCTCGTTCGCTGGACTCGGACAAAACCAGGCAGGCTCCGGAGACGCTCCAACCACTGCAGCTACTCGGGAACAGGAGATAAGGAAGAGTAGATAAGAAAGGGTAGATGAAAGGACAGCATACCGGCGTCGGTGATATGTCGATGATTGCGAGAAGGTCCAGGGGGGTGGGAGCCCCCGCATTTATGCGGGGGAAGGAGCGCTTCAGCGCTCCGGAAAGTCTACCGCTCCGGGTGATTTCAGCAGTGGTCCCCGGAAATCGCCCCACAACGCACGCCTTCGCTGGCTCAAGTCGCAAGTCACTCCGCGTGGAGTGTAGTGATTGGATCGACGCGCATCGCGCGCACCGCCGGGATATAGCTGGCGGCGAGCGCGACAATAGTAAGTACAAGGGTGACGCTGGCGAAGATGGGCAGGTCGGTAGGCGAGACGCCGTACAGCAGTCCGGCCATGAGGTGAGAGACGATGAGCGCACCGGCCACACCCAGCCCCGCGCCGGCGGCGGCCAGGCCGACTCCCCGCCGCAGGACCATCTTGAGGATATTGCCTCTTTGCGCTCCCAGCGCGAGGCGAATCGCCATCTCACGTCTTTGTTCATTCACCACATAGGAAATCGTCCCGTAGATGCCAAGCCCGGCCAACAGCAAGGCAGTGGCCGCAAATGACGCCACCATCTCCATCGAAAATCGCCTGACGGAAAGCGAGGTGGAGAGCACCTCATCCAGCGTCTCCGCATGGAACACCGGAAGTTCTGGATCGATGGATTCGACCTGCTCGCGCACTTGTGCGGAAACGGCGCTGGCATCGAGTTGTCCGCGAAGAAAGATGGCCAGGTCTTTGGCGGGGCGCTGGTACACGCTGCGGTAGATCTGCGGAATGGCTGCGTCAGCCAACGATTCCGTGCGGGCATCCGCAATCACACCGACGATGGTGGTCCAGGCTGGCGTGGCAGAGCTCAACGGCTCGCGGCTATCCAGGTGCAAACGGACGCGCTTGCCAAGCGGGTCCTGGTTTGGCCAGTACGTGCGAGCCGCGGCCTGATTGATCACTGCAACCTGGGGCGTATCCTCAAGGTCCTGTTCGCTGAAAAGGCGTCCGCGCAACAACGGCATGCCCAACAGGTGGAAGTATTCCGGCGAAACGATGGGACCATCGATCACAGGAGCCTCATTGTCCATCGTCTCGATGCCTTCGCGGATCAACGGCAGCGGGCTGGGATGGCTGTGGCCCAGGGGAAGAGCGGCCACATCGCCGACGCCCGCTTCTTCTACGCCCGGCAGCGTTCGGCTGCGGCGAAGAATCTCGCGCAGCAAGACCGATTCCTGGGTGGCGGTCCGGTAGATATCCGCACTGGGATCGTTGGGCCCCGGCAGCCAGGTTTGAATGGCCATGACGCGGTCAGGATTGAAACCGGGCTGCACCTTGAACAAGTCCCAGAAACTGCGCAGCAGAAGGCCCGCGGCGACCATGAGCACCAGGGAGAGCGCCAATTCACTGATGACCAGGATCTGGCGGGCGCGCGAACGCCCAAGTGAACCAATGGATCCGCGGCCTTCCTGTCTGAGCGTACCGATCAAATCGAAGCGGCTCATGAGCCAGGCGGGGGCCAGCCCAAAGACGGTTCCCGCTGCGACGGAGACGGCGAGAGCGAACACCAGCACTCCCCAGTTGATTGATATGTCGTTCAGGTGCGGGAGGCTTTCCGGAATCAACCCGAGCAGGAATTTCCTGGTGAAGAAAAGAATCGCAAAACCGGCCATCCCGCCAAGCAGGAAGAGCAGCAGACTCTCGGTGAGAAACTGGCGGATGAGGCGCGTTCTTTGCGCTCCCAGAGCCTGGCGAACCGCGACCTCACGGCCTCGCACACTGGCCCTGGCAAGCAGAAGATTGGCGACGTTGACGCAGCTGATCAGCAGGACCAATCCTACCGCGCCGAACAGCAGAATGAGAGATTGGCGAACGCTGCCGACCACGCTTTCGCTGAGAGGACTCAGGCGCACGGTCCATGCGGCCTGTGCCGGATACTCCGCCGGATATTGCTTTCTCAGCGATTCAACCAGCGCATCGAGGTGCCCCTGCGCGGCCGCAATCGAGAGACCGGGCCTCAGGCGCCCGACCACGCGACCCTGAATCCGTGAATCGCGCAGCGGGGGCGGAAACGGCAGACCGGCCATGCCGGCCGCCAACCACGTTTCCGTTTTCCGTTCCTCGCTGGTCGCGCCCAGATCGCGAAAACCGCGCGGCATCACGCCCACGACGTGATACAGGTCGTTGTCGAGTCGCAGAGCTTTGCCCACAATGTGCGGGTCAGCTCCGAATTCTCTCCTCCATAACTCGTCGCTGATCACGGCCTCTAAGTTGAAGCCAGGAGTAGCATCGTGGGGATCGAAGGTGCGGCCCAACTGCGCGTCTACTCCGAGGACCGCGAAGTAATTCGGCGTAACGTGCTTGTAGCTGAGACGCTCGGGCTGTTCACTGCCGGTCAGGTTCACGTCTGCGCCGGTGCCGGAAACCGAGACGGACTGGAATATCCCGGAACTCTGCAGGTCTCTCCACTCAGGGATGGAGATCCCGACATTCTGCGCGCCTACGCCGGAAAGATCGTCCTGGATGCGCACTAGCTCGCCAGGGTTTGGATACGGTAAAGGGTGTAGCAGGGTGGCATCGATCACGCTATAGATGGCGGTGGTGGCTCCAATGCCCAGCGCCATGGTGGCGATCGCAATGAAAGAGAATCCAGGAGATCTAACCAGCATGCGAACCGCGTACCGCAGGTCGAAGAGCAGATTCTCGATCAGGGGCAAGCTTTGCTCGGCGTGGTGGCGTTCCCGTATCGCTTCGGCCGAGCCAAGCTTGAGTGCGGCTTGGCGCCGCGCCTCGGCGGATGACATACCGGCGTGCAGGTTCTCCTCGATCTGGAACGTAAGATGCGCGGCGATCTCTTCCTGCAGGCGTTCGTCGGCACTTCGCCTGGTCACGAAATTCGACAGGCGTTTCAAGAAGCGTCGTAGGTATTTCATGCCAGGTCCTTCGCCTTAATTGTAAAAAAGCGCGCGATGATCGCCGCGGTTTGCTCCCAATCGCGGGTCTCTGCCTGCAGTTGCCTGCGGCCGGCCGCGGTAAGACGATAGAAGCGGGCTCGGCGGTTGTTTTCCGATGCTCCCCATTGCGAAGCGATCGAGCCTTCATGCTCCAGCTTCAGCAGCAACGGATAGAGCGTGCCCTGATTCACATCCAGAAGCTCTCCGCTGATCTGCTCGATCCGCCGGGCGATACCGTAGCCGTGCTGCGGCCCAAGCAGGTCCAATGTCTTGAGGACCATCAGGGCAAGCGTTCCTTGCAAGACGTCCGGCTTTTCCTTCATCGGGAGTTCCACCTTTAGGTTTCCAATAGGAATAATGACATGTTTCATTTTGGAAACCAACAGGAAATCCTAACCTTTTTTCTACCCCGCAGAAAAACCGGAAGAATACCACCTGGCTGGAATCTTTTAGGGCATTACACCGGCCCGACCGCTGCTTTATATTTGGATTCCATACTCTGGACAAAAACTGCTGCGGAGCTGAAGATGAACCGCTGTTTTGCCTTGTACCGGGCTGCGTTGGCTTGCCTGTGCCTTTCTGCCCTTACCGTGATCGGTGGTTGCGGGTCTTCCGCCAGGTTTGTGCCGCCCGGGGCTGACAATAGCTCGAACACGGTGACCCCTATTCATCACGTGGTGATTGTGATCGGCGAGAACCGCAGCTTCGACAATCTCTTCGCCACCTATCAACCGCCGGCCCAGGGCCAGAGCGTATTCAATTTGCTGTCGCAAGGTATCGTCAATACAGACGGCAGCCCCGGACCCAATTTTCAGCAGGCCGCGCAGAAGCAAGCGACAGACACTCCCGCGGACGAATTCATGCTCAGCCCCCGGCAGACCGGCTCGTTTACCACCCTGCCCCAGCCCAGCATGGGCCTGAACCTGCTGTTACTGCCGTACAGCCTCGAGTATGGAATACCGTCGGAGCCTGGCCTATCAGAGCAAGACCAGAACCTTTTGCAGCAGGGAGGATTCTTCGGGCGCTTCTCGCCCGACCCGCGTTTAAGCGCCGCAACGAACAATGGGCCTTTCGACATCACCAGTTTCAGTTACGACTTCAATCTTCTTAACTATCAACCTGGTTATCGCAAGCTGAACACCAAAGACAACACGGGCGATCCGATGCACCGTTTCTATCAGAACTGGCAACAGTCGGACTGCAGTGTAGCGCACGCAACAAAAACCAACCCCAGCGGCTGCCTGCATGACCTCTATGCCTGGGTTGCCGTCACCGTAGGCTGGGGCACACTAAATACTCCGCCGCCTGCAAACTTTGACCAGAACACCACCTTCCAGGGTGGAACCGCGATGGGCTTTTACAACATGGCGAACGGTGATCTGCCGTACATGAAATCACTCGCGGATCAGTACGCTCTGAGCGATAACTACCATCAGTTCATGTTTGGCGGCACGGGTCCAAACTCCATCACCACGGGCACGGCCGCTCCGCTCATCTACTCCGACACAAATGGCAATCCTGCGACCCCGCCCGCGGATCAGATAGAGAATCCTGACGCGTACAACGACAAGGGCTATTATCCCGACAATAACAACTGGTATTGGAACGATGGCTTCTGGATCGCCAATACCGGTAATGCCAGCAATGGTTCCTATTCCAACTGCGCAGATACGACCCAGCCGGGTGTTGCCGCCATTATGAATTACCTGAATTCGCTGCCGTATAAGCCCTTCAATGGCGGCAACTGCCAGCCGCTCCCCGGCAGTAACAGCACCGCCAGCTACTACTACCTGCTCAACAACCAGCTGCCGTCGTATTCGCGCAATGGTGGGGGACAGTCGTCCGACGATCTCAGTCACACAGTGGGTCCATCCTCTGTGCCCACGATCGGCGACGCCCTGTCGGCCAGCCACATTACCTGGCATTACTACGGCGATGGCTTCAGTAGCGAGCTTCTCTACGGGCACTACTGCGACATTTGCAACCCATTCCAGTACTCCAGGTCCATCATGACCACGGACCTCAAGAACAACATTGTGGATATCAGCTCCTTTTTCACCGATGTGAAGAACAACACCCTCCCCGCCGTGTCGTACGTCAAGCCGGACGACATCGTCGACGGACATCCGGGCACATCTACGCCCGCGATGTTTGAAGCATTCATAAAGAATATTGTGCAGACCGTGAAGGCCAACCCCGATGTGTGGGATTCGACCGCGATTCTTATCACCACCGATGAATCCGGCGGCCTTTACGATTCCGGCTACATTCAGCCGATCGACTTCTTCGGGGATGGGCCGCGAATCATGCTTCTTGTTGTATCCAAATATGCCAAGACCGGTTCTGTCGACCACACCTACACCGATCATGCATCTCTCCTCAAATTCATCGAATACAACTGGGGTCTCCAACCCTTGTCCGCGACCAGCCGCGATAACCTGCCAAATCCCGCGCCCGGACCCACGCAATACATACCGGGCAACAGCCCGGCAGTCGGCGATCTGACGACTCTATTTAACTTTTGAAGCTCGTAGCGTCTGCTTCAGCGCGGGATCGACCGGCTGCTACCAGTTCCTTGGCAAGAGAAAGCTCCGAAATGCCGCTGCGGGCAGCAAGGTTGCCGTTCGGGATCTGTTGCTGGATGTGCAGGCAGGCATTTTCACGAATGGACAGATCGCGCGTGGCTGGACCCATCTTTGGCCGGCGAATCATTTTGGGAGCATAAGTTAGCACCTGCGGATTGTCGGCATCGCCAGTTGTAAAGTGCCTGGCAGCCCTCGCCGATGAGGGTGGTGTTCCCCCAAGGGAAAGGAAGTTGTGAATGAAAAGGCTGATGCGGTCTCGCGTGCTCTTTGCGTTATGGTTTGCCGTTCTTCCCTCCGCCCTGAGGCCGCTGTATGGCCAGGCAGTGACCTTTTTAGGAGACCCAGTCGACTTCGGCGGCGTGGACGTATGCGCGGCCGGTCAGACGACCCCTGGGCCGTGTAGCAAAACGATGACTTTTTATTATAAGGTCACCGCAGGTGGAACGCTGCAGAAGCCTAAGGTCCTGACCATGGGTGTGCCCTACCTCGATTTCGCGTTTGCCCGAAGCTCCTGTATGGGAACCGTGACCACAGGATCCCGATGCAGCGTCGCTGTTACCCTCACACCAAAGGTCGCCGGATTACGCTCCGGCTCAATCGAGATCGTGGATGGCAGTGGAAGCATATTGGCGACAACGCTGATTCATGGGATCGGTCAGGCGGCTTCGGCTGACTTCAAAATAACGCTCTCTCCGCCGTCACTCGCCATGTCACCGGGCAGTGGGCAGCCCGTTCAGGTCACTGCGACTGCGCTCAACGGTTTCACCGGTACGACGACTGTGGCTCTGAGCGGTCTGCCGCCCGGAGTAGCGAGTAACCCAAACTCACTCACGCTGCCTCCGGGCGCAACGCAGGCCATAACGCTGACCGTGGGCAACACGGCCGCAGCCGAGATTGGCAATGTGGTCTTTACCGGGAATTCGGGATCGCTCACGCACACTGCGACTTTGGCCCTGACAGTGGCAGCCGCCGGAACAAGCGTCACCACCTATCACAATGACAATGCGCGCGACGGGCGGAACTCTTCAGAAACGGTGCTCACCCCGCAAACCGTCAACGCCACCGCTTTTGGTAAGCTGCGGGAGCTGTCGGTGGACGGAAAAGTGGATGCGCAGCCGCTCTATGTCAGCAGTCTGTCGATCGCCGGACAAACCCGCAATGTATTGATCACGGTAACCGAACACGGCACCGCCTACGCCTTTGACGCCGATGAAGGCTTCGAGCTGTGGCACGTCAGCACGCTCGCAACCAACGAGACAACCAGCGACGATCACAGTTGCAGCCAGATCTCGCCGGAAATCGGCATCACCGATACCCCCGTGATCGACCGTGGCTATGGAACCGATGGCGCCGTGTTCCTGGTGGCTATGTCCAAAGACGCCCAGGGAGCCTACCACCAGCGGCTGCATGCGTTGGACCTGACCACAGGCGCCGAGCTGGCGGGTAGCCCGTCTGAAATCGAAGCCTCGTATCCTGGCAACGGCTACGGATCGAGCGACGGGATGCAGGTATTCGCTCCGGGGCAATATGCGGAGCGGGTGGGCCTGTTGTTAATGAATGGTCAGATCTACCTGGCGTGGACGTCGCATTGCGATCAGGATCCTTATACCGGTTGGCTGATGGCTTACAGCGAAAGCACGCTGCAGCAGACCGGCGTGTTCAACCTGACACCGAATGGGCCGTCGTCGCCGCACTATGCTAACGGCGAGGGTTCTATATGGATGAGCGGGGCGGGTCTCGGTGCCGATGCGCAAGGAAATATTTTCTTTCTGGACGGAAACGGAACTTTCGACGCAACGCTTGACGGCAACCATTTTCCAGCGAAAGGTGACTTCGGCAATGCGTTTCTGAAGATTTCGACAAACGGAAACAAACTCGCGGTTGCCGATTATTTTGCCACTCACAATACTGAAATCCAGAGCGCTTCGGATCAAGACCTGGGATCCGGGGGCGTCGTGCTGCTGCCGGACCTGGTGGATGCCACAGGCGTTACGAGGAGCCTCGCTGTGGGTGCGGGTAAGGACAGAAACATCTACGTAGTGGACCGCACCAATATGGGGAAGTTCAACGGCCGTAGCAACACGATGTACCAGGAAGTGTCCAATGCCTTGAGCGGGGGCGTCTTTTCCGCACCGGCGTTTTTCAACAACACGGTGTACTACGCCGCGTCTGGCGATCATCTGAAGGCGTTCCCCGTTACACAAGCGCTGCTTGCGACGACTCCGGCTGCGCAATCCGCGAATACCTTTAGCTTTCCGGGAGCTACACCCAGCATCAGCTCGAACGGGACCCAGAACGGCATTGTGTGGGCGATTGAGAACCAGAGTGGAGCCGGGATACTGCACGCCTACGACGCCACCAACCTGGCCTCGGAGCTATACAACAGCAACCAGGCGTCTGGAACCCGCGACCATTTTCCCTATAACAAGTTTGTGCCGCCCACGATTGCAAATGGAAAAGTGTTCGTGGGAACAACAAACAGCGTGGCGGTTTTTGGCTTGTTCCCCTGATTGCCGATGCGTCGCTGGCAAGTTGCTGAAATGCCGATTTCGGGGGAAAATGAACTGGGTCGAAAATCGCTTAACGACTGCTGGGCTAGACCGGGCTAGAAGGCTAAGCGACTAGCGAGGGTCCTCTTATGAGATCAATCAAAATGCCCCGGATAGCCGCCTTGTTCCTGGCAACATTCGCTGCCACCTCTGTTGCCGCGCAGTTGTCCCCCGTCACCTCGCCCCATCCTACCCCTGCTCCGCTGCAAGTACCGAATCCGCATTACGTGACCTTCCTGCTCACCCAGGACGTCAACGCACCCGCCGATACAGTCTGGGCGCGCGTGGGCAAATACTGTGACATCGGCAAATGGGCGTTTCCCGACTGCAAACTACTTGCTGGCGACGGCGGCTACGCGTCCGTGCGGAACATCGTGAACGAGTTGTTGGTCGGTAAAACCGGCCACAGCTACACCTACACGCAGCCCGTGCGAAAGGACGCCAAGTACAACCTCTATCACGGCACACTGGAGGCGGTGCCCGTGACCGCCAAGACGTCGCGCCTCATCTACACTTTCTTCTACGACAACAGCCTGCTCGCCGGCGACGCTGCGCGCGACACCGAAATCGCCACTCGCAAGAAGCGATTTACCGCATTTCTCCAGAACATGAAGACACTGGGTGAAGGCGGCAAAGTGCCGGCTTCTATGAAGGAAACCACGCAACCCCCGACTCCTCCACCTGATGAGCTGCAGACCCCAAGTCCCCACTACGTCGCCATACCTATGACCATCACCGTCAATGCACCCGTCGACGCAGTCTGGGCTCGCGTCGGCAAGTACTGTGACATCGGCGAATGGGGATTTCCTGACTGCACGATTCTCTCTGGTGATGGCAACAGCTTGGGCACCGTCCGCTCCATCGGGCATGAGGTACTCGTAGGAAAAACCAGGTACAGCTACACCTACACCCAACCCGTTCGCGAAGGCATAGCCTACAACATGTACCACGGCTCACTCGAGGCAGTGGGTCTCACAGACAAAACCACTCGCCTGAACTACACCTTGGTCTTCGACAACAGCAACCTCGCCGACGATGCTGCGCGTAACAAGGATATCGACAACCGCCGCACACGCTTTACCAAGATGCTCGAGAACATGAAGACCTTGTCCGAAGGAGGAACGCTACCCCCCGGAGCCTTGGGTGGAGGCGCTAGCGCCCCTCGGCCCGCCAGTCAGCGGTAGACCCTAAGACGGATCCTCCTGGTCACATCAAGGCTCCAACCCCTTGATCTCTTCCTCAAGCCGGGCATGCAGCCGTTCACTGAACCCAAGCGGCAGCTCAAACACCCGCTCATCCGCGGTAAGAATCAAAATATTCCGTGTCGAATCCAGGATCGCCGAGCAAATCTCACAATGCTCCAGATGCTTTTGCACCTGTTCCAGCACATCCGGAGGGAGGGACTGATCCAGGTAGCCGGAGATGTGCGCCCAAACATGTTTGCACTCTATGACCACGCCCACCACCTCCGTTTGGGAGCCATCTCCTTCAACTGTGGCGCCAGATTCTTCTGCAACATCATCCGTGCCCGATGCAACCGGACTTTCACTGAGGATATGGTGATGCCCAACGCCTGCGCCGCCTCATTCACACTCAACTGCTCGATATCCCGCAGCTGAAAAACCTCGCGGTAGATCAGCGGCAGAGAGGTGATCGCTTTCTGCAATAGAGACCTGACCTCTTTTCGCTCCAGAGCCTCCGACGGTATCTCCTTCCAGTCCCGCAGCAGAGCCGGCGAACTATGTCCCTCGTCGTCCTGAGGCTCGTCTAGTGACTCCATCTTGACCGCATCCCGGCGGCGAATCCGGCTTCGTGCCTCGTTCAATGTAATGCTCACCAGCCAGGTTCCGAATTTGGCGTCGCCACGAAAGCTGGCCAGGCTACGGAAGGCCTTGAGGAAAGCCTCCTGGGCTGCATCTTCCGCATCGGCCTCATTACGCAGAAACGACAGCGCCATGGCGTACACCCTGCGCTCATAGGGACGAATCAGTTCATGGAACAGCTGCGCATCGCCGGCAAGGATCGAAGCGATCATCCGCGATTCATCCCGTAACTCTGTGGCCATTCGCTCGTTCTCTAAAGGGGCTTGGTATCGGTTCCCAGCACGCGTCCGTTGCCTGGCGTTTGCGCAAACAGGATGAGATGATGCCCCTGTGTCGTCTGAAACGAAGCCGGAATCGGGATCTGTACCGTCCGTTCGCCGGCAGCCTTCACCTTGGCCATCCGGGAGATGGATCGGGCTACAGCGACATGTGCCAGCGTGCGACCGGAATTTTCCCCGCGCAGCACGCTCGACCGATCGGAGTCGTCTGCCAGCACCGCGATCAGATCAGCCCCCTGTGCCGGCAGGTCGCCGCTGGTGGAAAAATTCACCGTCAAAGTACTGCCTGCCACGCTCAACGACACAATACGGAGAGACATGCGCGGACTGCTCCGCGTCCTCTTTCTCGACCGCCTGTAGCAAACGCCGCGCGGTCGCTGCCAACAATCTGCTCTGCGCCGTTGATCACCATTTGCGGCGTGTATACGCCCTCCAGGTGGAATCGCTCACTGTAGGCATTCTGCCGCTCCGTATAGGCCGGAGAGGAGAAAGGATCGGACCATCCCAGTGAGTTCCAGTAGGTGACATGCTCGCTGATGCCGACGACCAACTGGCCCTCGTTGGTCTGGCTTCCATTCACCTGCCTGAGCAATGCATCCGCGGGCGGGCAGCTGGAGCACCCTTCTGAGGTGAATAGCTCCACCAGCACCGCCTTTTGCGCCGCTGCACTGCGCGGCCATCAAGCGCCAGACGATCACTCCCGTGACCAATTCTTCGGCTGTTCATGAGTCTCTCCGTGCGCATGAGACGCATAGGCACCGGGAGAGTTACAAAATCTACATATTCGTGTGCCCGTGGCGCATATCCTCGTTAAAAGTCGGCTTGGTCAGCGCGAAAGCCTGCTGCAGGCGAGCGCGGAACTCAGCCTCGCGCGCCATCAGCGCCGGCGTCGCGGCCGCAAACTCAGAGTCCTTCTCCCCGCTCCAGGTCACCAGCCCAGCGGCGGCCAGCACCGATGGCCGCGCGCATCAACTCCTCTGGGGTGGTATTCAGGTATTGCGCGTCTCGCGGGTCAGCGATCCAGACCGGCTGCGAGTTGCCCAGCACGCCCGAAAGCCAGAAGACTTTGGCCAGCAAGAACTGCTGCCGGCTTTGCGTCATCGGTATCGGTGAAGAAGAACTTCTTTTGCCAGCGGCTGTAGTAGCGGGTGGTCACCGGAACCGGCTGGCGGTTGCCGCTCTTGAGCAGTTCGAGTTGGCCCTGGTCCAGGGTCTTGCGAATCGCGCTGTAGATGAAGGTTTCCGCATAGGGCTGCTCCGGAGCAGGCACGATTTCCGCAAAAGTCACGGTCATGCTGGCGGAGACCTTGGCGTGCAGCAGGGAATCGGTGCCGTCGGCCACATGGACCACGCCATGGACAATGTAGGTATCCGCGCCGGAAACAGAGCGGTGGAAGGGCCAGCGGAAGTCGCCGAAGGTGATCGGCATGCCCGCCATGGTCACGTAGGCATCGGGCCGCGGATTGCGCAATCGTTTGGCCTCGTCGCGCAAGTGGTCCGTCATTTCCGGCAATAAGCTCCGGGCGATGGAAGTCGAAGTCCTCGCTCAACTCCAGCCGCAGCGTTCGTTCGACAGCAGCGTCCTTGGAAAGCCCGATACGGAAGATGGTGGTGGGGCGCCCATTGAAATCGAGCCCCTCTTCAGAGGAGAGCACGGTCAAGCCCGCCTGTTCAGCGGCGTTGCCGACGGCGGTATTCAGGGTAGTAACGGGATTAGCAGACATGATTCTACTTTCCTGCGGAAGTCTAAAGCTGATTGTACCGAGTTAAGCGCGCGGCCAGCGCGAAGGCTACCAGGGTGCGGCCGTGCCTGCCGGACGATCGCTCAAACTCCTCCAGCAGCTGCGCTTCCAGACCCTCGGGATCCACGGGCATTTCGCAGGCGGCAATCTGCTCCTCCGTCGCGCCGTGGTAGCAAAGCTCGCAGACGCCGAGCCCCTGCTCCGAGCGCACCGGCGGCCCGAAAACGCGGCAGGTCATGGGACGGGAAAGATACAGATCACAAAGGCCGGTGTGGGGATCGAGTGCCGGGCAGGGTTCGTCGTTGGCGAAGTCCTCGAAACGCGCCTCGGCCTCTTCCGATGGATCCAGCAGGCCCGTCGCCGGGTCGCCAGGGAAATCCTCCGCCAGGCGCTCGACCGATCTCCGCGCACGTTCTCGAACCGCACCGGCTCGTTCCGGATCGGTGGCAGTCAGCTCCTCGAGTCCCTGTTGAAGCCGGGCGGCATCGAGCTGATGGATGGCGAAGACCCCCACACAGCATTGGGTGCAGCCGGGCTTGCATACCAGCCATTCTCCACTGCGGCGGGCGGCTGTCGGCCAGCGCCGGCGTCGATAATCTGGACCAGTTGGGTGTCGCCTAAGGGAACCATGGACAATTTCACCCAAAACATCGTAATCCTGTCGCAATTCTTGGCGTCTATTCAATTATGAAGGGACGATGACGAAAAAGTTAATAGATCCGCAACTTTTCAGTCCTGTCGAACGTTAGAAGACTATAGGTACATTCGCGCCTCGAGGAGCTTCGTGAAGAGACCGCCTTACTCCCCCCGCGTACTTCGTTCTGGGCTTTTGCTGCTGAGCGCTTTGCAGATTGTAGCGCTCCTGGTCGCGTTTGAACGGCCGGCCCGAGCCTACGTGGATCCGGGTTCCGGCTTTGTCTTTCTTCAGGTTGCGGGTTCCATGTTTGCCGGCGCGATCTATTACTTGCGCCATCGCTTGAAGCGGCATCCTTTCTTCGCTACGCAGATCGCCTGCCAAAGCTCAGACAGAGGTTGTAGAGAATCAGCCATGAGCCAGGGCACGTCGCAGCATATTGCGACGTTTCGTGATCCTGCCGGATCGTTGTCCATCAGTGGCGAACATGTGCTCCGAACCGTTCACCCCCACTACGCAGCGGAGTCTCTGCGCTTCCTGCAGTCCTCTCTGGCCAGCCGCTGGTCAGAACAGGGTCACCTCATCGCCAGTGAAGTGGTCTCCGCGGAAGAGGATCAGCCCCTACTACTCCGCCATCCGCGCGTCTTCTTCCCATCCTATCCCTGGGAATGGACGCCTGGTCAATGGGTCGCGGCGGGAGAACTGACGCTTGAACTCTGCCGCCAGCTGCTCCGCGAAGGCTGGATCCTCAAAGATGCGACCCCGTTAAACATTCTCTTCGATGGTTCCCGCCCGGTCTTTGTCGACCTTCTGTCGATTGAGCGTCGCGATCCCGCCAGCCCCCTGTGGCTGGCCTATGGTCAATTTGCACGCACCTTTCTTTTGCCTCTGGCGGCTTACAAATACCTCGGCTGGCCGCTCGCAGCCACACTCAATCGCCGCGACGGCTACGAGCCGGTGGACCTGTACCCGTATCTTTCCAGTGTCGAACGCTGGAGGGCTCCGCTTCGTTCGCTCATTACCCTTCCTTTCCATTTCGAGACCCGCAAGCGTGGCGCTGCAGCACCACCCAGACTGCAGCAGGATCCGGAAATCGCGGCCGCCGTTCTCGAGCGAAACTTGAGAGGCTTCGGTAAAACGCTGCACGCGCTGGAACCCAAGGGACGCGAATCCCGTTGGAGCGAATACCAAAACGCCGCCGATCATTACACCGAAGAGGAACGGCGGCGCAAGCAGGAATTCGTCGACCGGGCCATGCAATTGCTGCGGCCCGAATCCGTGCTCGATATCGGCGGCAATACCGGTCAATACTCGCGCATTGCTGCCAGTGCAGGCGCACGCGTCGTCGCCTGGGACACCGATGTTGCTTCTTCGGACCGCAATTGGAGAGAGGCCAGGGCGGCCGGCCTGCCCATACTTCCCCTGGTCGCGGATGTGGCCCGGCCCACTCCGGCAGTCGGATGGTGCAACGCCGAGTCGCTCACGTTGCTGGAGCGGGCGCGTCAGCGCTTCGATTGCGTCATGATGCTGGGTATTCTGCATCATCTGCTGCTGGCCGATCAGATTCCCCTGGCGGAGGTGGCTACGCTGCTCTCATCGCTCGCTCGCCGTTGGAGCATCGTCGAGTGGGTTCCCAGGACGGATGTGCGCTACATCGACCTTTGCCGAGGGCGAGACGAACTCTATGCGCATCTGGATGAAGAGCTGTTTGTCGAGCAGTTCACCCGCCATTTCACCATCTTGACGCGCGAGGAATTGAGCAACGGCCGAGTGCTCTTTTTGTTCGAGAAGAGATGAACCTTAAGACCTTCGTTCAGGGCTTTGGAGCAGCCATCATCGTCTTGATCCTCCGGGTCTGGCCACATGCTGTCCAGCTACCATCCGGTGCATTTATCACAGCTTCTTGCCCATGCAGCAGCGTGATCTGGGGCATCCTGCATCGACCTGGGCGTCCTCACTCTGCTGGCTGCACTCCTCTTCCGCTATCTTGGCAAGAGTGAGACCGGCCTGCGCACTGCCGTGTGGGCCTTCGTCGCCGCTGAGCTTGCCTCGGCATCGGTCACTGCTCTTGCGGCCATGCGGCGCGCGCCCATTCCTTACCTCAGCCCGGATAAGGTGATACATGCGTAACCCTGCTGGCTGCGTTGGTTCTGCGCTGGCTTCGGCCGCTTGGCTTATCGCCGTGCAGTGCGCGGATTTCGGGTCGCTGCTGGTGCTCGTCGGTTGCAGCATGGTCTGGATGATCCCCGAGCTTTTCTACCAGGGCCTGCGAGCGCAGCGGCCCGACGTGCCGGTCCCGGTGATCGCAACCCACGCTGGTCTCTGATCGAAGAACTCCGCCGGTCGACGGTGGACGGATCGTGTGGCTGCTCTTTGACGAGCTTTCCTATGATCAGACCTTCGACCATCGATTTCCCGGGCTCGCCATGCCTGCCTTTGACAAGTTCAAGAGCGAGAGCGTTGTGTTCAGCAATCTCAAGCCGGCAGGCTATTACACCGACCGGGTCATTCCCTCATTCTTTCTCGGTACGCCGGTCGACAACATCCGCAGCAATCTGGATGGAGAACCTCAGGTCAAACTGGCCGGGAGACCAGCACTGGCAAGTCCTTCGACGCCCACGCCACGCTCTTCGCCGATGCCCAGCGGCTGGGCTGGACCACGGGTGTCGTCGGTTGGTACAACCCCTATTGCCGCATTCTCGCGGGAACACTCAACTACTGTTTCTGGCGGATGGGCGATGGCCAATCTGACGGAGCCCTGCCGGATCATTCTGCCTGGCAAAATGCGATGGCGCCGTTACTGGAGTTATGGGCGGGGACTGGAACATGAGCCCGGGCTTCGCCAAGCAGAAGCATGCGCAGGATCATGGCCGCGATCATGCCCCAGGCCGAGGCCTTGATTCGTGACCAGAGCATCAGTTTCGTCTTCATCCATCTGCCCGTGCCTCATCCGCCGGGCATTTATGATCGCAGCGCACCAGCGCGCCACCGGCTCCTACATCGATAACCTGGCGCTGGCCGACAAGTCCTTGGGAGATTTGATGGACGACTTTGGATGCGAACCGCTTTGGCTGCGAAGACAACCGTCATCGTCTGTTCCGACCACTCCTGGCGCGTGCCGATGTGGCGTTCGACGCCGGTCTGGACGAAGGAGGACGAAGCGGCAAGCCAGGGCCGCTTCGATCCACGTCCGGTTCTGATGATCCACTTGCCCGGCCAGCAAGCCGAGCAGGATGTCACTGCACCTTTCAATGAACTCCGCCTCCACGAGATCATCGAAACCCTGCTGCGCGGTGGGAAGCCCGCATTCCAAAAAGCCCTACTAGCAGGCGGCCCCGGCCTGCCCATTGCAATCAATCCCTGATCCGTCGTGATCAGCGGGCTTCCCAAGGGCTCTGGACGCGCTTCAAAGTTGGTACCCAAAATGAATTGTCATCCCGCCTGTCCCGGTCAGCCGTGGAGCATGCCGTGGAGGAATCTGCAGTTTGCTCCATCCGCAACCGAACCCGAACCTAGCAATGGTTAGCTCCGAATCGTGCCGCGGCACTCCCCCAACCCAATCCCCACAAACCCGGGCCGCTCGCAATATCCGCGAAACACAACTTCATCGCCATCCTCAAGAAAGCCACGTTTCTCCCCGGCAGCCAATGAAACAGGTTCGCGGCCATTGCGCGTGAGCTCAAGCAAACATCCGCGCGCCTCGTCCTCAGGCCCCGACACCGTCCCGCTGCCTAGCAGATCGCCAGTCTGAAGATTGCAACCGTTGCTCGCATGATGAGTGACCAACTGCGCCGGGGTCCAATAAAGCTGGCGCAAATTGCTTCGGCTCATGCGAACCGCCTCGCCCATCCGGGCTGATCGCAAATAAACTTCAAGCTTCAAATCGATGCCCCCTTCCGCCTGATCCTGCTCCGAGGCGAGGTAAGCTAGCGGCGCCGGGTCCTCGGGCAGGCGCGCATAATGCCCCAACACGGAACGGGGCCAGCGCTTCCATGGTGACGATCCAGGGCGAGATACTGGTAGCAAAGCTCTTAGCCAGGAACGGCCCCAGGGGCTGGTACTCCCACGCCTGGATGTCGCGGGCCGTCCAATCATTCAGCAGGCACACGCCAAACAGATGAGAGGCAGCGTCCTCGATATCGATCCTTTCTCCCACCGGATTGCCGGTCCCAACGAAAAACCCAACCTCGATTTCATAATCAAGCGCCCGGCTGGGCGCAAACTGGGGCGCACCCCCGGGAGACGAGACTATCTGCCCTCCAGGCCGCCTTACCGCTGAGCCGCTGAGGACGATCGACGATGCCCGCCCGTGATAGCCGATGGGCACGTACTTGTAATTCGGTAAAAGTGGATTCTCCGGACGAAAGAGCCTGCCTACACTTCTGGCATGATCAATCGAGGCATAGAAATCGGTATAGTCGCCGATCACGGCTGGCTTCAGCATCCTCACCTCCGCCATCGCTGTCAGATGAGGCGCCAGGGCCCGCTGATGATCGGCAACACGGGGATGGTCGGCGCGCAGCAGATCGCTGAGCCGGGCGCGCAGAGCCGACCAGGATTCCGGCCCCAGCGCCATCAATGGGTTCAGCGTAGTCGCGGCGCAGGCCTCTACCGTACCCGCGGGCAGCCCCCCCAGGAGCCCGGCGCAACTGCGCAGGTCCAGAACCTGGTCTCCAATGGCAACCCCAATGGTGGGCCGCCTTCGCCCCCTCAAAAACGCCAAAGGGCAGGTTTTGGATCGGGAATGCGAACGCCGGGGCGATTGGCCGAGACAACCCAGCTTCGCCGCTGAGGATCATGTGTAGCATTCATGGTTACATTTACGGAATGGGCTTTCCCGTGAAGTGCTTCTTGAGCGCCTGCCACACCTGAAAGTATTCGCGCTGCAGGCAATCCGTCTCCAGCGCGAAGCGCGTGGGATGAAGCACCAGCTGGGTCTCAAACATGAAGGCCAGGGTACCGCCGAGATAATGCGGCTTGAGCTCAGCACTCACCGCACGCTCGTAGGTCTCCGCATCGGGCCCGTGTGCCTGCATACAGCTATGCAGGCTGGCTGAGCCGGGAACGAACCCCTCGGCCTTGGCATCGTATTGGCCGAAGATCAGGCCCATGAACTCGTTCATCGCGTTGCGGTGGAACCAGGGCGGCCGAAAGGTGTGCTCGGCCACCATCCAGCGCGGCGGAAAGATGACAAAGTCGACATTACCCGTGCCCGGTACCGCCGTGGGCGCGGTGAGCACGGTATAGATCGAGGGATCCGGATGATCGAAGCTGACGCTGTTGATGCAATTGAAGTTGGCCATGTCGTACTTGTAAGGCGCGTAGTTGCCATGCCAACCGACCACGTCCAGCGGCGAGTGATCGATGCCGGCGGACCACAGCTTACCCTGGAACTTGCACAAGATCTGAAACTTGCCATCCACGTCCTCAAACGCTGCCACGGGCGAAAGAAAATCGCGAGGGTTCGCCAGCCCGTTAGCGCCGATCGGGCCCAGGTCAGGCAAGCGGAAAGGGAGGCCGTAGTTCTCGCAGATATAGCCGCGGGCGGACTGCTCGAGCTAGCTCAACCCGCATCTTCAGGCCGCGGGGAAGCACGCAGAGTTCGCCCGGCGCCACCTCCAGAATGCCCAACTCGGTGAAAAAGCGCAGCTTACCCAACTGGGGCAGCATCAGCATCTCTCCATCGGCGTTCGCAAAAAATCGGCCGGACATGCTTTGGTTCGCCGCATAGATGTGTATCGCACACCCCGTTTGCCCGGCCGGACCGCCGTTGCCGGCGATGGTGGTGATGCCGTCGAGGAAGTCACAGGGGGTGGAGGGAATGGGCAGTGGATCCCACCGCAGCTGGTTAGGAGTCGCAGAAATCTCGTCGAAGGGCCCGCTGCGCATGCTGTTGCCAGGCAGCTCGACAAACGGCCTGTGGGTTACCGAGGGGCGGATGCGATAGAGCCAGGCGCGGCGGTTGGTGGCCCGAGGGGCGGTAAAAGGGGTTCCGCTGAACTGCTCGGTATAGAGTCCGAGCGTCGACTTCTGGGGAGCATTCTGGCCCTTGGGCAAAGCACCGGCAACCGCTTCAGTCGCAAACTCGTTGGCAAACCCCGATTGATATTGCAATTTCGACATGACTTCCCCCTGTAGCTGTATACCGGAGGATGCCAGCGATTGCCAACTGGCACATTTCCTAGGACGATGGGGCCGCAGTCAGCTTCGTCAATGTTCCAATCAGGGCTTCTTCAGCCTCGCTGAGCGAAACCACTAAACCATCCTGACATCGGAAGCGACCGAAGCACTCGCCTCCCAGAGTCCAGATTTCTTCGACCACGGCAGCGCCGGAGCCGGCCAGGCGGACAATCTGGCCTCGCTTTAATTCGGACAATTTTCGAATCCCGTTCACGTAGGCAGATTTCAAGGGAACCCCCAAAGTGGCTTAGAACTGGCCCAATATGGTGATTATCGGGGCTGTAAATAAAACAGTCAATGTGACGTGTTGGCAGTTGGCATTACCTTTTTGCGGGAGCCTCCGCGCTCCGGTACCTGAATTGTAGCGATGGAGACCGATCAGTCACACCATCGATCCCACCATCGATCTTCGATCTGACGCTGAAGCGGGATAGCGCAGTAACACCATCGGTAAGGAATAAGGAGGCTAGCCGGAGTTGCGGATTTGCCATGCGCCCGAAGCGGGTTATCCATGCATGCTTTCCAGGATGAGACTCGGGCGGCCAGGATCACCGTCGTACCACCGCGGATTGACCATCTTTTCTTCTCATATCGCACCCTCAGCAAATACACTTCGAAATGCATACAAACAGGTGAATCCATGCCCCTGCACAATACCGAGGAACTCAAAGCCGCTCCCACCAGCCAGATCGAGTCTACGGTCCTGAACCCCGTGACCGAAACCTACGAGTTCCCCGAAGCCCAGCATGACCCGCAAACCGTCTACCAGGCCATCCACAATCAGCTCATCCTCGATGGGAACTCCCAGCAAAATCTTGCTACCTTCTGCACCACCTGGATTGAACTCGAAGTCAAGCAGCTGATGGAAGAGTCCGCCGACAAGAACATGATCGACAAGGATGAATACCCGCAGACGGCGGCCATTGAAGAGCGCTGTGTCCACATGCTCGCAGATCTGTGGAATTCTCCGGAGGCCGCCAGCACCATTGGTTGCTCCACCACCGGCTCCAGTGAGGCAGCCATGCTGGGCGGCCTGGCGCTCAAGTGGAACTGGCGCAAACGCCAACACGCCCGGGGTAAGGCCGCCGATACTCCGAACCTCATCATGGGCCCGGTCCAGGTCTGCTGGCACAAGTTCTGCCGCTACTTCGACGTCGAAATCCGGGAAGTCCCCATGGAGGGCGACCGTCTCCTGCTCACTCCGGAAGAAGTCCTCAAAGTCTGCGATGAAAACACCATCGGCGTCATCGTGACCCTCGGTGTCACCTTCACCCTGCAGTTCGAGCCGGTCCACGAGATCAGCATTGCTCTCGACAAGTTATACGCTGAGACCGGGTTCGACATTCCTATCCACGTCGACGGAGCCAGTGGCGCCTTCCTTGCACCCTTTGTCCAGCCGGATCTGCTCTGGGATTTCCGCTTGCCCCGGGTGAAGTCCATCAATGCCTCCGGCCATAAATTTGGTCTCTCGCCACTGGGTGTTGGCTGGGCTCTCTGGCGCGAGAAGCACGATCTTCCCGAAGAATTGATTTTCAATGTCAACTACCTCGGTGGCAACATGCCCACCTTCGCCCTCAACTTCTCCCGGCCCGGCGGCGAAATCATATGCCAGTACTACAACTTCCTGCGCCTCGGCAAAGAAGGCTATCGCGAAGTCCAAAACGGGTGTTACGCGCTGGGCCGCTATCTCGCGGAAAAGATCGCCGGGCTTGGGCCCTTCAAAATTATTTACGACGGGCACGGTGGCATCCCTGGCCTTTGCTGGGAACTGAAGGACCCGGCATCCTCAAGCTTCAGTCTCTACGACTTAGCCGACCGGTTGCGTGAGCATGGCTGGCTTGTTCCTGCCTACTCCATGCCCCCCAACCGTGAAGATCTGGTCATCCAGCGCATCCTTGTCCGCCACGGCTTCACCCGCGAAATGGCCGACCAGCTTCTCCTTGAGATGCGAAGCGCGTTGGACCACTTCGCCCAGCATCCACCAGAAAGCCCCTCGCTCGTCGGTGCGGCGCCGAACTCCCACGATCATTCCGGCCGATAGCCTCGCTCTGGCGCGGCGTTGGTGTCAGGGCCCGTGAAGCCGCCGGCGCATCCTCGCAGGGGGATGAATGGAAAATCAATTTTATTAATTCCTGTAACCGAAACCACGGAAACCTTGTCAGACGCAGAGCTGGGTGCGCCCACGCAAAAGGGGCGTGTCTGCAAACTTGTTTGGGAGGTCAATACTGTGAGGAAAAACGTTCTGATGTTTGGGGTAGCAGCAATTACGTTGGCGGCTTCCTTTTCCATCGCGCAAGCTGCCGATGGTGGGGAATACGTCTACGTTGAGAGCAACGCAAGCGCGCCCAATAGCAATGCGATCTATGCTTTTCGCCGCGGAAGTGCCGGCAATCTTACACCCCTTCCCGGCTCTCCCTTTTTAACTGGAGGTGCGGGGGTGCAGTACACCGGAACGAACCTTGGTCCGTTTGATTCCGACTCCGAGGTTATCGTAAACCCGAAGCAAACGCTGCTTTTCGCGGTGAATGCCGGCAGTGACAGTATCGCGGTCTTTTCCATCAAAGAGGATGGCACGCTGACACCCGTGGAAGGCTCTCCCTTCCCCTCGGGCGGCAACGATCCAGTCAGTCTGGCGCTTGATGGGAATGTGTTGATCGTGGTGAACCAAAGCGGGGACTTCGCCCGGCCTTCCACCATTCTCCCCAACTACACCACACTACGCGTCCAATCGAACGGGAGTCTCGTTCCCTTTGATACGACAACCAACGACTCCTCGCACACATCGCAAAATACCATCAGCGTTGCTGCCGGCAGTTCGCCTTCCCAGGCCTTATTCGTGCCTGGCACCAACCTTGTATTTGGCGCGGACTTTCTTGGCGGTCTGCTTCAGCATTTTCGTCTTGAGGGGCAAGGTGAGCTTCATGCACCGTTCCCGATTGCGTTGCCCGCCTCCGAATTCAATGCCACGACCCCCCGTCTTCCGTTAGGCCTTTGGTTTAATCCCAAAGAGCCCATCCTGTATGTCGGGTACGTGACTGCTAACAAGGTGGGTGTCTACCGGTATGACGAGCAGGGCCGCCTTACCTTCCTGCGTACGGTGCCAAATGCCGGTCAGGGTATTTGCTGGATTCGTTCCAATCAGAGCGGTACCCGGCTCTATACCACCGACACTGCCACCGACCAGGTGAGCGTGTACGATGCAACCGACGCGGAAGAACCGATTGAAATACAGACGCTGACGCTCGCCGGTGTCGGCCAGGCTTTCCAGGAGTCGCTGTCGCCAAACGGAAAATCCTTTTACGCCATCTCGCAACGTTCCACAACCTCTATCCCCGAGGGCCAGGGTAATGTTCTCCACAGCCTTTCCATCAAAGATGATGGCACCCTTGAGGAGATAGGTTCTGGCATTGTGTTTCAACTTCCCGCTGGGACTCGACCGCAAGGCGTAGCTGTCGTTGACCAGAACTAAGGAACAGGAATAGGTAGGGTGGAAGCCGTAGGGTTTCCACCCTGCGTCAAGTGATGCCCAAACCCCGCAGTGGCGATCCCTCCCGATCGTAGGGTCCGCGCTTTTAGGGACCACTACCTTCAGGATCTTCGAGCCATCTTCCTTAATTCAACTTTAGCGCAGTAATCTGAGCCGGATATTCCTCTTCAAACCGAAGCTCTTCCGTCGATGCTGCACGAGACTCGCTGAGATACCGCATCCCCAGCGCGGCCGAAGCGACAATCAGAATCATCACGACGCAGCTGAGCAGACGATGCAACATCTGCCCCTCGAACTCCGCCGCTTCATTTAACAACCGTAGGAAGAGCATCACGCAGACCCAAAAAGCAATATGAATACCAGCCTTACCCGGCAAATAGGAGCAGGTGAACGGTATCTTGGAAAACGTGTACAGGCAAACCTCTACCACAAGGATTCCCAACCACATCATCACACTGAAATGCCCCAGCGCCGGCCACCGAGGATACACAGCGACGAGGAAACCGGCAATGAGAAGTAACACGGGCGTGACCCCCAGTATCAGCCAGGAAAAGCGAATACCCTTCTGGTAATCCTTGGCGGATCGAACTTGAGTGATGCGTATAATCCAGTTCGCTGGTAGCGAGATAGGAATCGAAGCAACCACGCGCAATGCCAGCACAACCAGGATCATCATGAGAATGCTTGCAAACAAGAACCAACTGCTGATCCTGTCTCTTGCCGGTCCGAATCCTTCGGAAGTGACTTTCCCATAACCCAGCACAATTGTGATGGCAATACCTAAATAGAAACTAAGAATCATGCGATGCTGCCGGCTTCTCATCAAGGTGCGCATACTGAACAGGGTGAGAGCGTCCGTGAGCGAGCTGCCGAAGCGTGGTGACCACGAAATCCATCGCATCTGCGGCAGGATGTCGGGCTGCTCCACCGTTTTTCGCATTAAACGGAAGTAGCACAAAAACAACGCCGTGCAAGCACCCAGGCCAGACACTCCTAAGCCGATCCACGCTCGCTTTGCCAACGGAACCAGCGTGGGATGCATCGAGCCATTGAGTTGGTTAAACATCGCCATGAACCAATAGGAGGGAAGCCACGCAAGTATGCGTTGATTCTCGGCGGAAGCCAGGGCTGCGGGTGATTCCAGAGAAGGTTCAAGCAAGTAGACGCTCACCAGCACGCACATGACGGCAGCTTGCAAAACCGCGGACAAACGGAGGAAAAGCTGGCGTGGAAGCAGATTGACCGCCAGGCCTTGGATGGTGAGAATGGCGAGTACAAAGAAAGCAGACCGCCGCAAAGGCAGTAGTCCAATAAGCAGGCCACACCCGCAACACGCCGAAAAATCCATCGTTGGTGGATCTAAACAAGAACGGCCACGCAACTCCGGAAAAAACGTTCAGTGCGATCACTGCAAGAGCAGGGGCCGCAAACAAAGCCGCGACCTTGGCAACAAACAAGGTGCTTTTCTTCACTGGCAGTGGCCCAAGCACCAGCACGTCTCGTTTATCCGGAAAGGCTGCATCCCAGTTGAGCACGGCAACGAGCCCGGCCGTAGTCATTGATGTTTCAATAAAAAAGTGCTCAGCCGTCCATCCTGCTGTCATTCCTAAGGCACCGCCGCCCATCAACCCCAGCAGCGCCGGAAGCGTGAAGAAAAAGCTGATGGTGACGAAGATGGTAGCAAACTGTCCGATCAATTTTGTGGGGTCGCCATCGGCCGATAGCAGCTCTAGATCGACTACCCGGAGAAGAAAAACACGGTACAACGTGCGGAATTGAAGCCTTCTCATCGCCCAGTCGCTACGCATGGATCAAATCCGCTATCTCCCGTGAAATGGCCTCCGAGTCTTGTTCAACGGCGAGTTGCGAAAATATTTCCTCCAGCGTAGGCAGAACCATCAGCATCCTCAGCCGCTCGATCGAATCGTCTGCGACCACCTTGCCGCGGTGCAAAATGACCACGTGAGAACAGACCCGTTCCACCGTCTCAAGTTCGTGTGAACTGAAGAGCACAATCTTTCCCCGCGACGCCAATTCCTTAATCAGGCTGCGGAAGATGAGCGATGAACCGACATCAAGACCAGAGAACGGCTCATCCAGAAGGATTAGATCAGGATTGTGCATCAAGGCCGCGCTCAATAGAATCTTTTGCCGCATGCCCTTGGAGTAAGACGACATGGCTAAGTCGCGATCCCCGTGAATCCCGAAGAGGCGGAGAAGTCCGTGGATGCGCTCGTTTGCGGAATGCCGGTTCATGTCCCGCAGCTGGGCGACCATCACCAGGTACTCGAGACCACTTAAATGTGTATACAGGTGAGGCTCTTCCGGAACATAGCCCAGTCGTTGCCGATACGCCATCGGGTCTTCTTTGATCGATCGTCCTTCAAAGAAGATGTCACCCGAAGTCGGTTCAATCAATCCCGTGGCCAGCTTCATGGTCGTTGATTTACCGGAACCGTTTGCACCTAGATAGCCCGTTACCTCTCCCGCACGCGCGATAAAGCTCACACACTCCACGGCGGGAATTCCGGAGTAACGTTTGTACAGGTTGCGAACCT
Organism: uncultured Acidobacteriaceae bacterium; assembly: GCA_963717225.1. Classification (GTDB taxonomy): domain Bacteria; phylum Acidobacteriota; class Terriglobia; order Terriglobales; family Acidobacteriaceae; genus PALSA-350. The sequence goes on from CAVQWB010000040.1 coordinate 45,898, forward strand.
CAAGCATAGATATCCTGTTGCGTTAAGTATTCGCATTCACTGGCGATCCCGAGCAATTCACCGGCTTCAGTGCTACGGCATGTTCTTGAGGACAACCTCGGCGTGCGATGGCGCCTGAAGTGTGATCGTGTAGCAAGGCATCCGGTCTGCCCATCGAACCGACAGGGTAAACGGGCTCGGGTGACTTGAAAGCCGCATGAGGCTGAAAAGAATTAGCGAACATGTGATCCCGGCCTGCAGGAAACGAACCGGGCCGATTCCAGGACCCGTAATGATGGCTCCGGAAGCAATGGATACCTGTCCCGGATCGTTCTGCACCCTGCAGCGCTGGCGTAGCAGAGAAATGGCTCCATCCAGGAACAGGTAAGGCGCCGCACCCTGTTCGTATTCTTCATCGAAGATCCAAAGCATCTCAGCGCCAAATTCGTGTTGGAACGAAGCGGGATGCAGCTGCAGGAGGGTGCGATAGGCAAAGCGGGAAATGACTCTGTTCATGCTCTTCCAGCCCTCACTTCCTGAAGACGCAATCTGGCTTCCCTTACCACGCTTTGTAGCCGATCCACCTCGCTGGCGAGGGCATTCTTACCTTCGTTTGTGAGGGTATAAAAACGCCGGTCGTCTCCCTTCGTGGAGGTTGGCTTGCGCTTCGACGAGGAAGATGTGACCGCGTCTGCGACCAGACCCCCGTCCATTAACTTCTTCAAGTTGTCGTACAACGTGCCCGGGCCCAACCGATAGTGACCATCGGAATTGCGCGTGACTTCCTTGATGATTCCGTAACCGTGCAGATCACCCCCGGCGAGCGCCAAAAGGATGTGCAGAGTTGCCGACGATAGCGGAGCGTTCTTGGTAGTCTTGAATACCATATCGGAATCCGACTATATCGGAGTACGACCACGCCGTCAACATCATTTTCGCCTAGAGACCAGGGATGCGGGTCCGGAGTGCACGCCCCTGGCGCTCGCTCACTTCAACCTCAGTATTCCTGGCGTCACTCATCACCAGAACGAAGCTGCTGCGGGGATCCGAGCGGATCTCCTTCACCCGCTTCAGATTGACCAGAGAAGAGCGCCGGGCGCGAAAGAACCCCCTGGACGCGAGTGCCTGCTCTAACTCTCCCAGTTGGTAGTTCACCCAGTACGTATCATTGTCAACGCGTACCCGGACGATCCCGCCGTCCATATAGAAAACCAATGCCTCCGCGGGATCCAACAGGAAGACCCGATTGGCCTTTCTGGCGACGATCTGTTCCATGGCAGGAAGCTCATCTCCCAGCAGACGGTTGACGTTCTCATCCTCTTCCTCGCGCGAGGGGATGGAAGCAAGAAGACGACAGGCGCGTTCGATCATCTCTCGAAGATGATCTTCCTCAATCGGTTTCAAAAGGTAGGCGATCGCGCGCGCCCGAAATGCTTCCAGCGCATGTTCGTGGAAGCCGGTGACAAAGATCGTCAGCGGGCGAGGAGTGTCTTTTGATAGACCCTTCAGAACATCGAAGCCGTTGAGCCCTGGCATCTGAATATCGAGAAACAGCAATTCAGGTCGCAGATGCTCAATGGCTTCCACTGCTTCGATACCATTCGCAGCCTCGCCAATGATCCTCACTTGCGGATGACGATCCAATAACCTGCGCAGCCGTAAACGAGCCGCTTGTTCGTCATCTGCCAGGAACGCGCGAATCTGCATCGCTTTACTCCCCAACAGGAATTTCCAGCGTGGCCCGGCTGCCGCCGCTGTGAATATTGACGAGCGACAGGCTGGCGGTTGACCCGTACATCGTTTGCAGACGCTCCCGGATGTTCTTGAGGCCCACGCCTGCGCCGTGACCGGCACTTGGCAGCGATGACTCGCCTTGATCATGCTTCGCCAAGAGCCCGATCCCGTCATCCTCTACGCTCAGCAAAATCGATTCGCCTCGGCGCTTCGCTTGCACCAGGATTCTGCTTTTGCCGACCTTCGGCGCGACCCCGTGTTTGATGGCATTTTCCACCAGGGGCTGCAGAATCAGCGACGGAATCGCCGCGTGCGCAATCGCAGTTTCCACCTCGAATTCAACCTGCAATCTCTCTCCAAAGCGAACTTGTTCGATGTCCAGATAGGTGCGGAGAAAATACATCTCCTCATCGATCGAGCTGAATGGCCGATCTGCGTGGAGGAGTACGTGGCGGAAAATTCTGGCCAGGCGCACCGTCATCGCCTCCGCTTTGTCAGGTTCCGAAGGAATCAAGGCAGCAATGGTGTTCAGCGAATTAAAAAGAAAATGCGGGTTGATCTGAGCGCGCAACGCTCGAAGCTCCGCCTGTACCAGTTGTTGACTGAGCCGGCTTTCCAGGCGAATGCCCTCCATACGCTCTTCTTCCCGATCGAGTTCATCCAGCCGGGTGCCCGCATAAAGCGCGATCTCCTCCAGAGAATCTATTTCGGCGCTAAGCAGGGTCGTTCTGTTCCCTGCAAGCGACACCACAATTTGTAGCTTGTCTTCTTGAAACGAAATTGGAATGGAAAGATTCTTATTGGCTCCATCTCGATGCTTATCATCCTGCACAGAGACTTCGTCGCGTCTCATTCCGAGCACCTCGCACGCCAGGGCTTCGGTTGCCAGTAGAACCGTCGATTTGGTTTCCAGAAGCCTGAGGCGATCACGAAACTCCCTGACGGCAAGGCGGGCTACCCCGCTTTCCATAGATTCCTCGCTCAACGATGACGTCGCTCCATCTTCCCAAACGCATGTAGAGCAGCATGGCGCCTCCGGTGATGGCTGCCGCGCAGAGGATATTCGCAGCCAGGGGAGACACAGTCATTTGAGCTATGGAGGCAACCGGGCCGAAGATAACAAAAGCCCCCAGGATGGCCAGCGCCGCACCGAGCAATAAACGAACCGCCAGCTTCGCAAACAGGTCTGCTGCACGGAAGCGAGAGAAATAAAACAGGCTGCCTATCACGACCAGGACGATGCTTTGAAATCTGGCGATTCTGACCGTGCGAGCAATGGCCGTGGGAAGAGAAACGTAGGCATCCAAAATCGCGCTGGCGGAGCTCAGCGACAGGCCTGCAATCATAAGCGACACCGCGACCCGGTCTGTCAGATTGTCCAGCGTGCCCGGCAACAGGAAAATCGCGCCCAGCAAGATCGAGAACAATCCGTTATAGATAGTCAGGTTTCCGACGAGATCCTGCTTTAGGAGCGAACCATGCGGCACGGATGGGAGTGTCCACGTTCCCACGGCCAGGCCGGCGGCAATCAGCAGACCGCTTGATGCTGCATAGACGACAAGAGCGCCACCAATTCTGCGTCGAACCCTTGAAACGGCATTATTACGCCAGATGATCACGATGCTCAGCGGCAGCATGGCGGCTGCCATAAAGCCGACAGATCTTATCTGTCCCACCAGAGCAGACTGGGGAGAAACGCCTAGTATCAGCCCAACGTTCTTAGCCAAGCCGGAACCATTTGCAATCAGGATGCAGGCCGCAAAGAGGAAGCGCGGACGGCGGTCCGTTCCACCGGAGCGCCAGACCAGCACCAGCAGTAGCGCCGCCAACGCTGTTCCGATCCCAAATCCATAAGTTTGGCCAATCAATTCGGCTGCGGAGAGTTGCTGCATTGCGCCCATAATCAATAGCTCACCTACAGGGTCTAACGGCTCTCGTGCTGGGAAAATTGAAAACGTGCCAGCGCGGCGATTTGGGCTCTAAACGTACCCCAGAGCACTCTGATGCGGCTCCCAGTAAAATTTTAATGCAGCGTCCACTCGCGAGGCGCGGCGCGCGGGAAAGTATGGGCGCCGGGAATCGGAAATCGCTCGCCGTCTTATCTGACGCGTTCACCGCAAAACTCTCCGCGTCCACGCGTTGGAGCTAACCCTCGCTTCTCTTCCTGATTGACACTGCCGGTGTTGTCGGGAGGGGATCTATGGTCAGATTTCAATTTCTCCGGGTCATTGCTGCTCTGCTATTCGTCACCAGCACTGCTGCGCAGGCACAATCAAGCTCGTCAGCGCAGCCTGGCTCTGACCCGCCGGTGGGGTTCGCTATGAACCCAGCCGCCGCCAGGGGCAGGGTAGCCGGCGCCTACACTTTTCCGGATGGCAAGCAACAATTCCGCAACTACCTCTACAGCACCCTCGGTCCGCCGGCGTTCATCATGTCGGCAATTGGCGCGGGATTGGACCAGAACAAACCCGCTCCCCCGGAGTGGGACTCGGGCGTTCAAGGTTATGGCGAGCGCTATGGATGGAGATTCGGGATGCAAATGGTGACCCAGACAACCGCATATTCGCTCGGTGCTTTGAGCCATGAGGATGTCACATATCATCGGTGCGAATGTACCGGACTCATTCCCCGAAGTACCCACGCCTTCGTCTCCACCCTCACCGCGAAAACCAGAAGTGGTCGAACCGTCTTCTCTGTTCCGGCACTGGTGTCGCCTTATGCCGGATCATTTACAGCAGTGAACGCGTGGTATCCCGCCCGATATGAACCTGCCGACGCATTGCGCATTGGCAATATGTCGTTTGTGTTCAAAGCAGCGGGCAATCTGGTGGGCGAATTTCTCGCCCCGCGTCGCTAAACCTAAAGCGAGCGGGGGCATTGGGAGAGTCTTATGGGTGAATTAGATCGTAGAGCAATGTTAGGGTTAAGCGCAGCCGCCATGGCAGGTTCACTAGCCGCCTGCACCGAAACGCCGCGTCCGGCGAGTGCTGCCGTGACCACGAAACGGCGCTTTGACAACAAAGTAGTTGTGATCACCGGCGCAACTTCCGGCATTGGACGTGCCGCCGCTCTGGCCTTTGCCGCCGAAGGGGGCAAGGTTGGATTCTGCGGCCGCCGGGAAACTCTTGGGCACAAAGTCGAGCAGGAGATTCGCTCCAACGGTGGAGAAGCCATCTACATCAAAGCCGACGTTCGCATCGAAGCAGAGGTCAGATCGTTTGTCGATCAGGTTGCCCAACGATATGGCCGCCTGGATGTCGCCTTCAACAACGCGGGCATAACCGTCGAGCGGCCGCTGCACGAATACAGCTCGCAGCAATGGGATGACGTTGTGAATACCAATCTGCGCGGCGTCTTTCTCGCCATCAAGTACGAGATCCCGCACCTGCTCGCCGCCGGGGGTGGAAATATCGTCGTAACCTCTTCCTCAAATGCCATCGCGACCACGGAGCACCGTTCTGCCTACACCGCGAGCAAACGCGGACTCGTAGGTCTCATTCAGTCTGCTGCTCTTGACTACGCTCCCAGGGGGATTCGCATCAATGCGTTGATTCCGGGAACCACAGATACCGACCTTGTGCGTCGTGCTGCCGGCATGGAAGGCGCACCCGACGTGGTCTGGGAAATCGCCGCTAAGCAATGGGCAAAGTCCCATGTGCCAGGTCTACAAAGGATGGCAACTCCGCAGGAGATCGCAGCTTTCGCGCTCGTTCTGGCTTCCGACGATCATCCGTACATGACAGGTTCGCAGATGGTGATTGATGGAGGGAAAACCGCCCATGCCGGTTGAAGGCGATAGTCGTAGCCCACGCCGGAGCGTGTAGTCCATCTGAATTGTGTGCGGCGTCCCGAACACCGAGACTTGGGACTGAAAAGCGACTACCCCACAACGAAGGCCGGGTGCCCCACATCTCGCTCGTTTTTCGCGAGATGTGGGATACCAATGCAATCAACTTGCATTTTTCCGGGCTTAGCGTGCCTACGGATGATAGCGGGAGTCCTTGCTAGCCTCCGGCATTTTATCGGAATCCGGCTATAGCGCGAACATCCTACTTCCCCTCCGGGAAAATGTTCCCCATTGCTGCCTCGTACCCCTGCCCCGTCAATTAGGCAACTTTTAATGCAATCGGGAGCCAAACTGCGCCGATACTCCGATCAGATGCGCGACGGGTCCCAGCAGCAATCGCCTTCCGAAGTCGTGGCCGTCCTGTCCGATTCGGTCCTAAGCCCAGCGCCGGCCTTTGCTTTAAGCGGAATTCGCTGCCGTCCGCGCTTGGGCGACCGAAGCTGGGTGCGCGGTCAGAAAAAAGCATCTTTGCGTTACGTGCAAATGGTGCCATCCGTAATGGCATTCGCGGAGAAAGTAGCGGTCATTTTGCATCCTATAAGGGCAGACTGAATGCGGTCACACAATTACGCTGCCCCCTGGACCGCGAGCAGTGGTCCCGGCTAGCCGGGATCACCAAAGGACCTGTACCTTCGGTCCTAACATCGATCGTGAAACCGCAGGGGGGGCCAAATGTATCCATCGGGCAGGCAGGGAAACCGGAAGCAGAACCATATCCTGTGCGCGAGGGGCGCACGTTTCTGCCTACCGGCGATGCTGCTGCTTGCGGTACTGGCGCCTGCCGCCTGGTCCCAGGCCGATTCTGGCCTGCCGGCACTGAGCGCAGAGCAGGTCGTACAGCGTCTGATCGAGAAGAATCAGGAACGGGCGGCAGCCCTGCAACACTATTTAGGCAAGCGCAGCTATCACCTGGAATATCACGGTTTCCCGGCCTCTGCGGAGGCGACGATGGAAGTGGAAGTAAATTTTGACGCACCGGCTTCCAAGCACTTTACCGTGGTGAGCACGAGCGGATCCAAGCTGATTCAGAATCGTGTCTTTCGCCGCCTGATGGAAAGCGAAGAGCAAGCCGGCGACTCCAGCAACCGGAAGCATACCGAGCTCGGTCCAAACAACTACACCTTCTCTCTTGCCGGTACCGACGGTACAAACTATGTACTCAATGTTGAGCCCAGGGAGGAGACCCGGTTCCTGTATCGAGGCAAGATCTGGGTAGACGCGCACGACTTCGCGGTGACCCGCATCGAGGCCCAGCCGGCCCGCAATCCCTCGTTCTGGACCACAAAGTCCCTGATCCACCACTCCTATCAAAAAGTGGACAACGGATTTTATCTGCCCAAAGAGAACAAGACTGTAACCAGTGTCCGGCTGGGAGGGGTGGCCACCCTCACCATCGAATACCAGTCCTATCAGGTGACTCCCGCCAAGCCTGTTGCCTGGGCAAGAAAGCCACTCCCGTCCGCCGAGGGATTTGTGTGGCCTGACGGCGGCTTCAACGCAGAAGTGGCGAATTTCATGTCATCGAGAAAATGATGCGTCCGCAGGTGGCCGAGGCAGATTTGGTTTGATATGAAAATGTGCGCTGCCCCAATCGCATAGTGACTCCATCATGGGCACCAGCTTTTCCCCCTCCGCATTGAGCGAGTAGCTCACCATCGGCGGTACCGATTGCGAAGCATATCGATGGATCACGCCATCCTGTTCCAATTGGCGAAGCTGATCCGTCAACACCTTTTCTGTGATGTTGAATAACTTGTCGCGAAGTTCGGCGAAGCGCAGCGGCCCGAACGAAAGGTGCCATAAAATCTGCACCTTCCACTTGCCTGAAAGTACGTTGATGGTGGCCTGTACGGGGCATCCGTGATGGTCTTTCATCGCGCCCACCTTTCATCGGGCTTACTTATTTGTGCGTACTTACGTAGCCCACATGGCCGTTGTACCATACCGCCTGAGACAGCAAAGGAGGGAACCATGATTCTGGTCACCGGGGCCTCGGGAAATGCCGGCGGCGCCGTAATGAATGAATTGCGTAGGAGCGGTGCACCCTTTCGCGGCATGTATCGCAATCACGAGGATGCGGCCAAAGCGCCTGCAGGAGTTGCCACCGTGATCGCGGACTTCTCTTCGGCCGAAAGCATCAAGAATGCCTTGATTGGTATTGATTTGGTTTATCTGGTTTGTGCACCCATCCCGGAGTTAGTAGACCTGGAAAGCAACGCGATCGATGCCTGCCGGCAGAGCGATGTGAAGCAGGTGTTATTGAGTTCTGCCCTGGGCGCCGCCGATTACCCGAAGTCGTTCCCCGCCTGGCACCGCCGCGTAGAAGACAAGCTGAAGTCGTCGGGATTAGGGTTCACCATTCTCCGCCCCAACACCTTCATGCAGAACATCGTGTCGTTTCTTGCGCCTACCGTCCGCGAACAGGGTGCGTTCTTCGCCGCCATGGGAGACGCGCCCACCAGCTATTTGGATCTTCGCGATTTAGCCGCTGTTGTCGCCAGGATCGCGGCCTCCCCCGGGGAGCATTTGGGCAAGATCTACGAGCTCAATGGTCCCGAGGCAATTACCTCCGCCGAACTTGCGCAACGCATAGTCCGCATCTGCGCACGCCCGGTCCATTTTGTGGATATACCGGAAGCTGCACAGAGGAACGCCATGCTCACCATGGGCATGCCGGAATGGCGGGTGGACGCGTTGCTCGATTTGCAAAGGTATTACACCAACGGGCAGGGCGGAGAAGTGACCGGGGTGTTGACACAATTGCTGGGGCGGCCGCCGGTGAAAGTTGACTCTTTCCTGGAAGAGTTTAAAGACAGCTTTCTCACTGCGGTTGCTCACGCTTGAAAGAAGAGGACCGAAAGAAGAGGATCAGGATGCATGAGGACGAACCGGTAAATCCCATCACCGGCATGACTGCCAGCCAGACCAAGGCGTTTGTACGCGACCACTTTGAGGAATTCGTGAATCGCAAGAATCTGGACGTTGCCGACATCAACTTTGCACCCGAATTCGAGGATCACGGAGCGGATGTACCGCCCGGAATGCCTCCAGGCCCCGCCGGTGCAAAGGCATATGTCGGCGGAGCGTATAAGAAATTTCCTGACATCCATGTCGAGATTCTGGATCTGATTGCCGAGGGTGATAAAGTCGTCGTCCGCAATCACTGGACGGGAACGGAAGCGGCCTCGGGAACGGCATACGAATTTTCCGGCATCGTGATCTGGCGGATCGCTCACCGCCAGCTGGTTGAGCGATGGGCGTACCTTACGCCACCACAGCCAGCCCGAAAGTGACCCCAAGGGCCCTTTGATGATTTTCGCCGGCGGTCAAAGCCACTCGCCTGCGGCCGGGCAAAGAGGGACAACCTTAACAAGACTAAGCCCCCTCCCGTCAGACCCTGGCGGAAACATGGAGAGCCGTCTTTGCATACACGGGGATGAGCCGTCTTTGTCTCCTCCGCATTGGACAGGGGTAAAAAAGGGGGCGGAAGAACCGACCCTTTAGAGGGGGGTAGGGCAGGTTATCAGGGAGTAGAATTTGCCCGAGGCGTCATCATGAGTGGCCAACACCCGATCCGGGTGCTTACGGTAGACGATCATCCCCTCTTGCGCGGCGGGATCTCAGGTGCGATTAATGCCCAGCCCGACATGACCGTGGTGGCTGAGGCCACCGATGGCGAAGAGGCGATCGCCTGTTTTCGAGCCCACCGGCCCGACATCACGCTCATGGATCTGCGCATGCCAAAGGCAAACGGAATCGAAGCCATTGCAGCGATTCGCAAGGAGTGGCCCACTGCTCGCATCATTGTCCTCACCACTTATGGGGGCGACGTGCAGGCTCTGCGGGCGTTCAAGGCCGGAGCCTCCGGATATCTTCTCAAGAGCATGCTGCGGACGGAGTTGATCGATACCATCCGGCTAGTCCACGCGGGGCACCGGCGGATTCCTCAGGAAATCGCCGTAGAAATGGCCCAGCATGTTGCCGACGATGCGCTCACCAGCCGCGAGTTGGAAACGCTCCGTGGTGTTGCCCGTGGCAGTTCCAACAAGATCATCGCTGAACATCTCGGCATCTCCGAGCACACCGTCAAGGGGCATCTCAAGAGCATTCTCTCGAAACTCGACGCCAGCGATCGTACCCACGCGGTTATGATTGCCCTCAAACGTGGTTTCCTCGACATGTAGATTGACATGTAGACTGCACCTCGCTCAGAGGAAGACGTAGAACCAGCGAGGCCGCCAACCGATGCTTGTACATGGCAATGGCGATGTTCAACTTTGATCACATTGGCTCTTTTTAAGACGTTCGAGCCCGTGCTGCGGGCACTTTATACAAAAACACTGCAAGATCATTACTGACCCCGGCCTAAGGTTGTAGGGCCGCTGTCCGCGGATAGTCTAGCGTCGAATAATGTCGACATTCTCCACGCAAGTTCCGCAACCGGGCGCGTCGATGCGTTATCGCCCCAACCGGTATCGGCTCACATCGCTGTTGCTCTTCCTGGCCGCCTGCCACAGCGGAATGAATGCACAAACCGTCTCCGTGAACGGTCCGACACAAGTAAGGCTCGGCGGCACCGCGCAATACAGCGCTCTGGTCAGCGGCGCCGTTGGGAGCGCCATCGTGTGGTCGGTCAACGGATCTGCCGGTGGCACTAACACCACTGGGCCGATATCCGCCTCAGGCCTTTACTCTCCCGCAGCCACAATTTTTGCCGGTCACTCAGTCACTATTAGCGCAACCACTGTGGCAAAACCCGGATCTTCGGCTTCACTCAGTGTTAAGGTTCTCAACCAGCTCCCGACCTTGACGGCTGGCTCCGTCACACAGACGGCGCCAGGCACGAGCTTCTTACTAACAGTAAACGGTTCCGGCTTCGTCTCCGGCTCACAATTGATGGTCGCAGGTACGAACGTTGCCACTGTCTTCCTCTCCTCTAGCCAGCTGCAGAGCACCATTGTCGTTCCCGCGGGAGCCACCACCGTTACCGTGGGGGTCCTCAATCCCAATGCCGCGCAGAAATCTCCCGTCACGCAAGTATTGCCGGTGCAAGTGATGCCGCCCGTCACCCTTGCCCAGGCGACCCGGCTGCTTGACCAGACGACTTTTGGCCCTACGCTTTCCTCCGTACAGCACGTGCAGCAAATCGGCATGACCGCTTATCTCAACGAACAGTTTGCTACCCCAACGACGCTGATGCCGGCCATTCCCAATCCGCCGGTTGCCACCTGTCCCAACGGTACCTTTGGTTGTGCGCAGAGTTCATTTTGGAAAAATGCGCTGACGGCAAACGACCAGCTTCGCCAACGCGTCGCCTTCGCCCTGAGTCAGATCTTCGTGGTCTCTACCGATATGGTGAACGCCCGCACCATACCGTCCTATCAGAATTTGCTTGCCGGCGATGCCTTCGGCAATTTTCGTCAGCTCCTCAATGACATCGCTACTTCACCGGCGATGGGTGCGTACCTCAACATGTTGAATAGCGGAGCGGCGCCCGCCGGTCAGATCGCGAACGAGAACTTCGCTCGAGAATTGATGCAGCTTTTTACTACCGGCCTCTATCTCCTCAACCCTGACGGTACTCCTCAGCTGGATGCACAGGGCATGCCACAGCCGGTCTACACTGAAGCGCAGGTCCAGGCCTACGCTCGCGCTCTCACCGGATGGACCTATGCCAACCCCACGGGTGGCGTACCCACGAGTTTCCCCAATGGAGTTCCCAACTTCGATCAGCCAATGCGGGCCATCGAGGTTGCGCATGATATGTCGGCCAAGGCTCTGCTGAGCGGGGTAACTCTTCCTGGGGGACAAACGGCGGAACAAGATCTCTCAGGGGTGATCGATTCCATCTTCAATCATCCCAACGTGGGCCCTTTCGTCGGTCGTCAGCTCATTCAACACCTCGTCACCAGCAACCCATCCTCCGCCTATGTCGGCCGGGTTGCTGCTGCATTTGCCAACGACGGCTCCGGAGTCCGTGGCGACATGAGGGCCGTGATCACCGCTATTGTGACTGATCCTGAAGCACGCGCAGCCGATACGGATCCTGCTGCCAACGGTGGGCATCTGCGCGAGCCCATCCTCTACTTCACAGGCATTCTGCGCGCGCTGCAGTTTACCAATGTGAACCCCCAGGGCCGCTACGACATCGCCACCAGTTACACCGCGCCGCTGGGTCAAACGCCTTACGGTGCCGCGAGTGTCTTTAACTTCTTTCCGCCCACCTACGTCATCCCGGGCGCCGCGCTCAATGCACCCGAATTTGCATTGGAGAACACCGCCGCAGCCACTCTTCGCATGACCCTCGCCGACAGCATCGTACGCAATCATCTCACCTCGTTTGCTATTGACATGAGCCCGGCAAGTGTTCTCGGCCAGATTGCTTCCGCCACCGGCAACGCCGCGACCGACAGCGCCAACCTGGTGACTGCGCTCAATATCCTCTTTACCCATGATCAAATGACGGCCACGATGCAATCGGCCATTGCGGCCAATGCCGCCCTTTTGACAGATATCGGCCAGCGCGTCCGCGTATCCACATGGCTTGTCATCAGTTCCAATTTCTACAAGATTGATCAGTAGGAGTATTGCCAACATGAGGATCAACCGCCGCAGTTTCATCCAATACGCCTCGCTGGCCGCGGGCGGCAGCCTTGTCGGGCTCCGGCCCTTCGGCGCGCTGAATGCCCTTGCTCAAACTGCGGCGTCCGGTTATAAGGCGCTCGTCTGCGTCTTCCTTTATGGCGGCAACGACGCCAACAACACCCTGGTTCCACTCGACAACGCCGGGTACGACAACTACGCCACCCTTCGCGGGCCGCTGGCCTTGCCGCAGAACCAACTGATACCGCTTGCCTCTATGCCCCTCTACGGGCTTCACGGCAGCCTGCCCGAAATTGCTCAGTTGGTCGACAGCGGGGCCGCGGCTCTCATCGCCAACGTCGGCACTCTGGTCGTGCCAACCACCCGCGCCAACGTGGCCGCGCAGCTCAACCTGCCTTCCAACCTCTTCAGTCATTCCGATCAACAGTTGCAATGGCAAAACGCAGCCCGGTCCGCCGCCACTTCAACGGGTTGGGCCGGCCGCATGAGCGATCTGCTGGGTAGCAGCTTCAATCCTTCCGCTTCCATTCCCATGATCACCTCCGTGGCCGGCGACACTCTCTTCTGCGACGGTCAATCAACCACTCCTCTCGCGGTAAGCCCTGGTAATCTGTCCGGAATCTCTTGTGGGGAGGGCACTGCGGTTTGCAGCGCACGGCAGGAGATAGCTCAGTCCTTCCTCAGTTTCTCGAGCGGCCTCAGCCTGGTTCAGGCTGACAACGTCATCAGCCAGAATGCTTCTCGATATGCTGGTGTACTCACAGAAGCCGTTTCTTCCATAGCGCCACTGGGTACCATTTTCCCTCCCAATAATCCGTTCGCCACTCAGCTGCAACAGATCGCTCAACTGATGCAGGTGCGCAACAGCTTCGGTGTCAACCGGCAGATTTTCTTTGCCGGCGTCGGCAACTTCGACACCCATGCTGACCAGTTCGGGCAGCAGAGCCTGCTGCTGGGCCAGGTTTCCTCGGCGCTCTCTGCCTTCTATCAGGCAACGCAGGAGCTGGGCATCGCGAACCAGGTTACGACCTTCACCATGTCCGACTTTTCACGTGCCTTCCAGCCCAATTCCAACAGTGGCAGCGACCACGGCTGGGGCAGCCACCACATCGTTCTTGGAGGCGCAGTTCGGGGAGCCAAACTTTACGGTACTTATCCGACCCTTTCGCTCGGCGGCCCCGATGATTCCGACGTGAACGGCCGATGGATTCCATCCACCAGCAGCGTGCAGTACGCGGCCACCCTTGCCAGTTGGTTCGGCGTCAGCGCATCCCAGCTCTCCCAGATCTTTCCCACTCTCGGTGCCTTCAGCTCTGCAAACTTGGGCTTCGTCTAAACCCGGAAAGAAACCTGCCAGGAGCAGGCTGCGGAAAAATTCGGGACGAAATGCCTCCTTTGCATAAAACCAGAACGCAGTAAAGGTTACGAAAGCCGTGATCCGAATACTGCCCCCGAGACAGATACAAATACCGGATATCTTCTCCCTACATGCCTCTTTTATCGAAGACGTTCCCCAAAATCCTCTCTTGAACGGCATATTCAGGGCTTGTCTTGATGACCGGCGTATTACCAGTCTTGGCCATGTGGCTTCAGATCCGGATGCGCAGGATTTATATTGGAGAGAGCACCTCACTCCGGTATCGGGTTTGTCCCCATGCGCCCCACTGCGTCTGTAGCACGGGTCAGTCGAAATTCCAGCACAGAGCAACTCTTGTCGGCGCAGCTCAGGCTTTTGTATGCCAACGCAAACCTCGGAGTCGTCGTCAACATACTGGCCGCAACAATCCTTTGCGGCCTGCAATGGAGACTCGTTTCACGTCCTGCAGCGATCGCTTGGTGGTTCTATATCACCCTGGTATCGGTGGTGAGGTTCGCTTTGGCGCGGCGCTATTGGCGTGCATCCACTAGCCCCGCAGATATTGCCAGGTGGCGGACCATCTTCACCGTCGGCGTAGGTTTAACCGGCGCCGGCTGGGGCGCAGCGGGCATTCTCCTGTACCCGGCGGCTCATCTGGCAAATCAGCTTTTTCTCGTCTTCGTCCTGGGGGGAATGATGCTTGGCGCCTCATCCCTGCTGGCTCCCCGGCCCGAGGCGTTCCTTACCTTCTTAGTCCCTGCGGGCTTTACCCCCGCAGTCCGCCTTCTTCTGGAGGGCGATAAAACCCATGTTGCCATGGGGCTTTTGGCCGTCGTCTTCACCCTTGCCACCTTGATCACCACCCGCCGAATTTATCGCATGGTGGACTCATCGCTCAGGCTCCAGCTTGAGAACCGGGATCTCGTGGACGATCTCCGGACCGCAAACCAGGAAACCGCGGCCCTGAACCAGGCGCTGGAACTCCGGGTCGAGGAGCGCACGGCCGAACTGCACCAATCCACCCAGCAACTGCGCGCCGAAATTGAGCAGCGCGAACAGGCGGAAGAAGAGCTCTTGCGCGCGCGCAAACTGGAATCTCTCGGCGTGCTGGCCGGTGGTATTGCCCATGACTTTAATAACTTCCTGACCGTCGTTCAGGGAAATATCGAAGTTGCGAAGGTACAACTAACTCCTGAAGAGCCCGCCCAGGAATTCCTCGATCAAGCGGCAAGCGCCTGCCAACGTGCGAAATTCCTCTCGTCGCAGTTGCTGACCTTTGCCAAAGGCGGGTCTCCGGTCAGGCGCGTAGCGTCCATCGCCCAACTCGTCACAGATGCTGTTCACCTTGCCCGCACCGGCTCTTCGATTGGCATTGATGTCAAGATCATCGAAAATCTCTGGTCTGCCCAGGTTGACCCCGGCCAGATCGGCCAGGTGCTTCACAATATCCTCATCAATGCGCGAGAGGCCATGAGTGGTGGCGGCTCCATCGAAGTGCGCGCCGAAAATGTTGTCATTCCCAATAACTCCGGCGATGCCGATGTTCTAGTCAGGATCTCGATCCGGGACGACGGCCCCGGCATTCCCACCGATGTACTTCGGAGAATATTCGATCCGTATTTCACCACCAAACCGGGGGGCAATGGCCTGGGCCTGGCGACGGCGTACGCAATTGTCGTCAAGCACGGAGGCCACCTTTCCGTGGAGTCGACACCAGGGGTCGGGACAATATTCACCATTGATCTGCCCGCCTCTCTCGAAACGCCTCTATCCCCGCCTTCAATAACCGTCTCTACGGAGACTGGCACTGAACGACTCCTGGTGATGGACGATGACGAAGCTCTCCGAGTCCTGTCCAAGGCCGTTCTCACTACCCTGGGCTACGATGTGGAGACCGCCGGCGACGGAGCTGAGGCCGTTGCCCTGTTCGAAGCCAACAGAGCCGCAGGTAAGGCCTTTGACGCTGTCCTATTGGACTTGACCGTGACCGGTGGAATGGGAGGTCTGGAAGCTGCTTCCAGACTGAAGGAATCGGACCCCGCCTTAAAGCTGATTGTCTCCAGCGGTTACTCTGACGCCCCGGTTATGTCGCATTTTGCCGAGTACGGTTTTGATGCCGTAATCCTGAAGCCCTGGACGGTGCAGGAAATGAGCGAGGTTCTTCGCCGGGTGCTCGTTGCGGATCCTGTTCGCCGGGCGTGACTTAGACGAGTAGGACGGGCGCACTGCGTGCGTTTATTCCGTTTCTGCGGCAATGGGTTGATTGCTCACTGGCATGGTCCGAAGAACCTGAAGGTCCGACTGAACCCGGGCCCATTGTGTGGGGTTCTTCTTGGTGTGAATGGGCGCGTTGGGGTCTGCATAATAATTCAGGATGTCCCTCTTGAGACCGGGCGGCACGGTATGGTGGGGATCGACAGCCAGCAGGTGCAGGAGCTTGGCGTAGGTCTCATCGGCCAGGCGATAACCTCCGGGGCGGACCGGTGCGCCGGTATCCAGGTCGCGGTTGGCGAGCGTCTGGTGGGGTGATCCAAAACGGACCAACGTGGAGCTGAGCAAATCGGTGGACCGGTTTACGCTGCGAATGTATTCCTCTTTGGTAGTGGCATCCGGGCCCTTGATCGAAACCAGCTTCAACGGGCCTATCTTAGGCAGGATAAAAATCAGTCCGGCGAGCGAATAAGTTCCGATGCCTGCCTTCTTGCGGTACTTGTCCCAGTCATTCTCAGCAGCAATCTGCGCTACCTCACTCGAGAGCTTCTGCAGGTCGGGGCTCATCGAGTCCGCCGGCATATGATTGCGATGCAGAGAGAGTAACTGCATATGCGATGCGCGGGACAAAATTGCGCACAGCGAACCGATACCCTCCAACGTTAATGCGTCGGGAACGCGCCCTGGAGAAATCCGCGCTTAAACCGTACGTATCGTAAAAGGCGGCGGCGAGCTGCTGCGTTGGAACGTTAAGGCCGACGTGACGAAGGTAATGAACGGGCGCGAAGCGGTGGTGCGCAATCTCGTCGATGTCGAACGCGAACTCTGTCCGGACGTGCGCCGACTCATCTTCACCAAAGGCCACCACCGGACCATATTTCGCTGCAAGCTTGGGAAATTCCACCCCTACCGCCCGATTGGTCGCCTGGGAGTGGCCAATGTTATCGCCGATGTAGTGGGAGAGAGCCCCGATGGCAAAGGCCAGTTGATTCGCATCCTTGGCATCCCGGAAGAGGTGCACAATAAAGTCGCCGGAACGCACATAGTGGGTCAGGTTTGATAAGAAGGGATCACCGAATGGATAATAGCCCACATCCTGGATGACGCAGCCCGCATAAGCATAGGAGCGCGCCTCGTCGAGCTGTGCGTCCGTAATCCTGGGATAGTGGCTGCGCAGCAGGGGAACAATCGAACTCTTCCACGTCAGGTCAATCAGCTGCTCGTGGGTCAGGACTGAATAGGCCCCCGCCGGTCGGCACGCCAGAAGCACACAAAGCACAAGGGCAGAGCCCCTGAAGAAATTACCCATCCCTCCAGTATCGCAGAGCTGCCTAAAAATTGAACTTGAGAGCCCCCTGCAGGATGCGCGGCGCCGCGGCGCTGATCGCATTGCCGAAGGTCGAGCTGCCGATATTCCCGTCCACCGAGGCCGGACCATTGAATTGCGTATGGTTGAAAACGTTGAACCCCTCCACCCGGAAAAGCAGCGACTTCGACTCTGTGAGCGGCAGTTTCTTGGCCACCGCCATATCGAAGTTATCTGCTCCCGGGCCGTAGAAGAACCGCCTCTTCGCATCTCCTGGGGTTCCCAGAGCATTCATGCTGAAGGCCGTGCTATCGAAGTAATTATTTCCGTGCGTCCGCGGGTTATGGTTCAGGCGTAAGGGACCGCCGCTATAGTCTGGCTCGTCGATGCTGCTGTTGTTAATGCCGTTAGGATTGGTCCCAATCAAAGAATTGTCTCCATTGTTCACCATGTTGATCGGGAAGCCGCTGGCGAAGCGCGTGATACCAGAAAGAGACCATCCTTGGCTTAGCCGATTGGGGCGAAGCAAGCGGTCGAAAGGTAATTGGTATTCATAGCTCAGAACAAAGTTGTGTTTCACATCAAACGATGAGAGAGCATAACTGAGCGACGGATTGAACGGATTAACCTCCTCCGCAATGTTGGAAGACTGGTCCATTGACTTGCTGTACGTATAAGAGCCGGAGAATTCCAGCCGTCCCGCTCCGGTGACGGGCGCTCAGCTCGAGCGCGTTGTAGTTCGCATGGCCAATCGTGGATTGCAACGCATCGCTGCCGAAGTTCGAACCGAGGGGCCCGCGAGTCCCGTTCACCTGCCCTCCGGCAATCGGGTAATAAACCGTATCCTCGCCGCCAGGTCCACAAGTAAGTGTTCCTGGTTGTACCTCATTTGGCTGGCTGAGGCTCAGGCACAGTGACGGATCGCCTGGGTTCGGTTCGATCAGAACCCGCTGCCGATGGCTGGAGCTGCCCACATAGCTGGCGCTCAAAACGGTATTCGGGCCGGCCTGCCGTTCGATCGAAAGCATCCACTCCTCGGTATAGGGTGCGCGATTGTGGATGTCATACCCTGGGATGCCGCTGATTGGCTCATACGTGCTCCAGTCGATATCGGGATCTGGGTTGCGGCGCGAAGAATTCAATCGGGCAAACGTGTAGGGGAAGGGTTGGCCATTGTCCTGGCCGCTCGCGGCGGTAACGAACGGGGTCGCGAACAGCGGTGGAGCAGGACTGGTGTACGTCGTGCCATAAGGCGCATTTGCGGCGAGCACGCTGATCGAAAGCGCATCGATCGCGGTAAAGAAATTTCCGAAGCTGGCTCGGATACTGGTCTTGCCCGGCGACCACGCGAGTCCCACGCGGGGTGCAAAGCCAAGGTTACTGATCGGGGCCAGCGTGTTCGGAATTCCCTGACCGCCTGTTTGATCTCCGGGGTAGAGAATTCCCGGGGGCGCCCCGGGAAACACCACCGACTGCGCTCCGGCAACGAAAGTTGATATCTGGTTGTACTTTTCCGACCATGGCGCAATGCGGTCCCAGCGCAGATCCGTAGTTCAATGTCAGGTTGGGCAACGCATGCCAGCTATCCTGCGCGAACAGCCCAACATATTTATTGCGCGCATAAAACGGGTTGAGCTGGCTCTGGTTGTATTGGCTGGGAACCCCGATAAGAAAATCCGCGAAGTCGACGCCCGTTTCCTGTCCCGAGAAGACGAAGCTTCCGTTGAACTGGGCAATGGGGTCCGCATTCACCTGGTCGATGTGGAACTCACCTCCGAATTTGATCGTATGGCCGCCCAATACCTTTGAGAACGTGTCGGTGATCTGATAAGTATTGTTCGCCTGGATGAGCTGATTGGCTGCCGCGCCGGTAGAAAAGCCGTTGAAGTTAAGGTTCTCCACGCTCTCCCCTTTGGGATCGAGAGCCACAATGCTGGCTGTGCCGTCGGCGTTTTGAAATCCCTGCGAAACCAGGCTTACGTTCTTCCCTCCAACGGGTTGACCAAGGTTGGTGAGGTCGCGCATGAAGCTGAGATGGAGTTCATTGAACGCCGTGGCATTCAGGGTCTTGGTATCGCCCAGAGCCACCAGCTGCGCGCGGCCGGTGGTGATGGCATCGAAGCCCGGAACACTCGCTCCGCTTTGCGCCACTGGGTACGGATTATTGAGATTGAAGTCGTCGATAAAGTAGTAGGCGGAAAGCAAACCCCAGCGGCTGTTGCCATCGATCCGGACCGCGCCTTTGTCATCGCGGACCGTCTGGTTGAAGGAAGAAGTCGCAAAGCCGCTGGCGGTATTCGGAGCCGGGATGTACTGCAGCATCCGCTGTGCCGGGACCGACCACGCACTCTGAGGAATCACCGCATTGGGAAAGACGCATTGAGCCGGTGTAGTGCATCCAGGCACATAATACGATTCACCTGGAGTTACTCCGTAGCCCAGTTTCTGTGTGAGCAGATTTGCAAAGTAGGGGCCCCCTACCGTGCCCACCAGTTGGCTGCCGGAGTCGCTGAGGTTGCCGCTGCGATCCGCGTTCGAAGGCACGCTGATCGTGCCCGTATCAATGCCCTGTGTTTGCCGGGTTCCCTGGTAGTCGGTGAAGAAGAAGATCCTGTCGTGGCGAATCGGTCCGCCGATGGTGCCTCCGAACTGGTTCTGCCGGAAGACGCCCCGCGTTGGAGAAAAGTAGTTTCGTGCGTCGAGATCCGTATTGCGCAGAAAATCGAACGCGTTGCCGTGGAATGCATTGCTGCCCGATTTGGTGATGACGTTGATCTGCCCCCCGCTGAATTCTCCGTACTCAGCATCGAAGTTGCTGGTAATAATGCGGAATTCGTCAATCGCATCCAGGTTAGGGATGATCGCCGTTCCGGCATTTACGTCCTCTTCGACATCGGCTCCATTCACGCTGAAAAAATTGGCAAACTCCCGTTGCCCATTCACTGCGATTGTGCCCGGATCAAGCGTTCCTGAAGGGTTCAGGACAGTGGCGCCCACATCCTGCACGGTGGTGGAAGTAATCGTTGTTTGCGGGGCCACTCCGGGCTGCAGCGAAAGAAGGTCTGTATAACTGCGCCCATCGAGCGGCACAGCAGTTATCTGTCTTCCGGTGATCACTTGGCCAAGCTGGGTACTCGCGGTCTCCACCCGCAAGGTATTGTCGCTGACGCTCACCGTCTGGGCAATGCTGCCCACTTCGAGTGAAACATCGAGCGTGATCGCCGCATTGGTATCGAGCGCCACGTTATTTCTTTGATAGCCGGAAAAACCAGGCGCCTGTACATCCAACTCGAACTGGCCAACTGGCAGAACCGGGAACGTGTAATAACCCTTGCTATTGCTGAGCGCCTTGATAAGCGAGCCCCGTGCTCACCTGGCGGACAGTCACCTGCGCACCTGGAACAACGCGTCCCGACGGATCCTTGATTACGCCGGAAATACTGCCCCCAACACTGCCCCAGGCCAACGTGGCTGCCAACAGCCTGAAAGGCTGCAACGGCGCAAAAGATTCCCGCAATCCTGGTTCCAAGTCGTCTAACTGCTTTTCCACATAATTGCTCTTGCTCGCTTCCGCCTACTGCATCGTGATGGGCACATTCTGCTTTCCAGGCGCACGCGCAGTAGGCAGGCCGGCGCGGGATAGTGCGCGGCCATCGTGACAGTTGAAATCGAGCGGGTGGGGGACCTATAGTGAAGGAAGCCCGCAGTCTATTTGGCTGTGGTCCCCAGATCCTCGCGGTCTCCGCCAAGAGTTGCTGCGGGGATCTGGCTTTTAGTTTGTCTTTTGTTCAATAATGATCAGGAAACTTTTTGCCGCGCGGCGCACCGCCGGCATTGTCCTCCTACTTCGAGACGCATTACCTGGATGGCAAAATCTTTTTGCGCGGCGATCTCGCGCTTCAGCCGTTGGAACGTGGGACTGTCAAACTCTTCGATCTCTCCGCAATGGAAGCACGCCAGATGGAGATGGTCCTTTTGTGTCTTGACCTCGTAATAATGCTTTTCCCCGTTCAGGTGCATCAGGTCCAGCTCATCGATCAGCCCCAGGCGTTTGAGCAGTTCAAGGGTCCGGTACACGGTCGCGCGATCGATGTTGGGGTCCCGCTGGCGAGCGCGAGTCAACAGCGTGGCAGCGTCAAGATGGGCGTCTGCCTGCTGGATGGTTTCGATCAACGCGCGCCTCTGCGCGGTCAAACGAACGCCTCGTGCCTCTACCTCATTCAACAGATCGCAGCGTTTCGGCATCTCGTCTAGTTGCGACTCATTCGCACTACGTATAATATACGACAAGATTGGTCCGATTACAACGGCGCAGAAGAAAATTCATCCGCTAGCGTCGGGTCCCCAGCACGTGTACCACCCAGACCGGTTTAGGCCTCGGCATGTTCCACTTCTTTTCCACTTCTAACGGACCTACGTACCCGTCAGCAATGCCTGACAATCCCACGCAATTGCAGCCGAATCATGAATCCCAGATAATACGGCGATGCGCATCCTGGTAATCGGGGCTGGTGCCGTCGGGGGGTATTTCGGCGGCCGTCTCACTGAGGCTGGAAAAGATGTCACCTTCCTCGTACGCGCCCGCCAGGCAGAGGCGATGCGCACACAAGGTTTGCGCATCATAAGTCCCCACGGTGATGCGACCCTCCATCCGAAGCTCATCCTGGCCGATGAGATCGCCGGCGCTTATGACCTGATCATCCTTTGCGTCAAAGCGTACTCTCTTGCGGCAGGCGATCAATGATTTCGCCGCGGCAGTGGGACCGGGCACCATCATCCTTCCGTTACTAAACGGAATGCGTCACATCGAGCATCTGACGAAGCAATTCGGAGAGGATAGCGTGATCGGGGGAGTCTGTCTGATTGCTGCGGAGGTCGATAAGGATGGCCGCATCGTTCAGCTGACGGACATTCACCGCCTCGTTTACGGAGAGCGCACAGGCGGCAATTCCGCGCGAATGAACACTCTCCACCAAACCATGCAGGGAGCAACATTTGAGGCCAGAACCTCTGAGAATATCCTTCAGGAGATGTGGGAGAAATGGGTATTGCTCGCCAGCCTGGGTGCTGCGACCTGCCTTTTGCGCGGCAACATCGGAGAGATCGAAGCGATACCCGGCGGGGTAGACCTCTCCCGGGCGATACTAGGGGAATGTAGCGCTATCTCCACCGCATGTGGGTACACGCCCGGCGCTGCATTCCTGGCCCGGACCGGGAAGATGCTCACTGCGCGCGGGTCGACCCTGACGTCCTCCATGTATCGCGATCTGATCAGGAACGCCCCCGTGGAGGTAGACCAAATCCTTGCTGACCTGATTGATCGAGGACGCAAGCCTGGCATTTCCACACCGTTGCTTGAAGCCGCCTGCGTCAACCTGAAAATCTATGAGGCTCGGCAGAGTGCGCGATAGAGAACCCGGGATACTCAGTCTCTACCGGCGTTCTGGCATGGGCGCAACCGCTTGACTGCAGTGGCCGGATTCATCACACGCGCGAACCCCGAAAAATACGTTGTCCTTCGAAATCGGAAGTGTGGCCACATTGTTTTCGCTGGTCGCCCCATACTTGTGCGCATCAGTGGCGAATTGCCAGTCATTGGCAGCAGTCTCACGCCAGACGATTTGATAGTGAATGACGCCGCTTGCTGCGGAGGGAGGATCCCACTTGAGCGTCGTGTTGTTATCCAGATTCGTCGTCACCACGCGCACGTTATTGGGCATGCCCGGCGAAGACGCCAACGTTGCCAGCGCTGCTATGTTCAGACGGGCGACCTGGGCTATGTAGCTAAAGTCATCGAACTTCAGCAGGTCGCCATACTCAATCCCGTTCTCCATCCTCACGTGCTGGTGCTGATGATCGAAGTTTTCACGCCACTCAGTAAAACGAATTGCGGGAAAATCCTCCGCGCTAAAGGAGCTGTGGTCTCCCCCGCGAAGAAAGCGGTCAAGTCGGAGTTCCATCACGGCCTCAAAGGGCTTGGTATATCCCGCCGTCGCGAGGTGGCCACCTTGCCCCGCCACTGGAAAATATGTGCGGTCAACCGCGAGTACCTCTCTGGCCAATTGGCGCGACGGAGTGTCGTTGTCCATGCCAAGTGCGAGCATTTGTTGGATCTTTTCGATGGGAGCTGAGGGAAGTATCCCCTCGGAGAACACCCGGACACGGGATTTATCCTGCAGCGGATTCCCCGGCGTGGTATCTCCGCCGACGATGTCATTGTTCAAAACACCTTCGAGTTGCCAGCCTTGTTCCTTTGCCAGCTTCGCTAGATGGCGGCTTCCATTCAAGCCTTGTTCTTCCCCTGCGACGCATACGAACACAATCGTTGCCGGAAACTTGAGCCGGCTTAAGACGCGCGCCGCCTCCAGGCTCACCGCGGTCCCGCTTGCGTCGTCGTTCGCGCCCGGCGCAGGGTCGTGTGTGTTCATCACATCCGTCTCTCGCGTGTCGTAATGCCCGGTCACCAGGTACATTCGTTTCGCTGCAACCGGGTCGGTTCCACGAAGCACTGCGTATACATTGCGCATTGGAGTTGGCTTGACGACGCGTGAACGGTAAGTTGACAGCCCCGTGAGCGGTTGCTCCACAAACGAATCTTCTTTTACTTCCAGGCAGCCCCCGCACGCCTGGCTATAGCTCCCGAATTGAGATTTCAGCCAGTCTGCGGCAGCGAGCACGCCGGTTCCCGCAGGAAGATTGTTCTCGGTGCTGGAAGTCGTATTGCGATTCTTGAATCCAACCAGCGTCTCGATGTTGAGCTTGATCTTCTCTGCTGAAACCTCTCTCAGCGCAGCCGCGATCCGCTTATCGATCGGGGATGCCGGAAGGGGACTGCCCGCGACCGCGTAATCGTGTCGAGAACCCGCAGTCGACGGCTGCTGCGCAAACACTGCTGTTGGCTGTTGCGGCGCGAATGTCGCCCAACACAGCAGCACAACAACCGGCCGCAAGAAACGAAGGAGACGACCCATAGAGTCCTTTCGTGAGAAGTAGATGTGAAAACCTGCCCTCAACAACAGTTTCGATGCGCCTGGCCAGACGAATCAAACGCAGAAAGCCTTGAACCATGTGTCGGCATCGTCATCGTAGTCTAAAGCCTTTGTCAGCCGGTCAGCGTCCGCGAAGCTTAGCCCGGCAAGAAAAATCGTCTACTCTAGAGTCAAGGGTCAAACCGTTTTAACCATCCTCGCCAAAAAAGGTCTGTATCAAACAATGTTGAAAATCAGATGGACACTAGCGATTATGCTAGCTTCGACGATCACCGCGACCGGAGCAGGCCACTCCCAGAATGCCGCAGGCCAGCTCCAGTCTTTGGTGGAAACATCGGCCAGCAGGCTGGTCATCGCAAAACAAGTAGCGCTGGCCAAATGGGATGACGGAACGGCGGTTGAAGATGCGCCCCGCGAAGCTAAGGTGATAGCCGGCGCGGTGAAAGATGGCGAATCGGTGGGTCTGGAACCGGCATCGGTGGCGAACTTCTTCCGCGCCCAGATCGAGGCCAACAAAGTCGTTCAGTATTCCTTGTTAGCCGATTGGCGTCGTTCCGGGAAGGCGCCCGTCCACACACCAATCAATTTAGTCGCAACCATCCGGCCGCAGTTGGATCAGGTGCAAAAAATCCTGATCGAAGAATTGAAGGACACCGCGGCCGTTCGCGCGAGCACCACATGCCCTGCTGATGTCGCAAAGGCGGTTGGCAAATACGTGTCCGAACACGAACCAGACGTCGGGCCCCTTGAAGCGATGGCGCTTGACCGGGCCATGGCCGCCACGTGCACGTCTTGAAGGGGAGGGAACGGGACCGTCAATCCTCGCGGAGCGCCACCATCGGTTCCACTGCCGTAGCATACCGGGCAGGGAAATAGCAGGAAGCGAGAGCGGCAATCGCCAGCACCGTCCCGACCATCATGTAGGTTACCGGTTCCCACACACTGACGGTTACGAATCCGCTAACCGCTCGCGCAACCAGTAAGGCGAGAACTAAACCGAACCCCAGGCCAATGGCCACAATGATCACGGACTGCCGGTAGATCATCCGGAACACCGAGCCTCGGCTTGCGCCGAGCGCAATGCGCAAGCCGATCTCGTGGATGCGCCGGCCCACCGTGTACGAAACCACGCCGTAAAGACCAATGACTGCCAACGTCAGTCCCAGTCCACCCATGATTGCGGCGAGCGAAGCACCGATCTGAAAAAGCAGGAGACCTTGCGTCGTATATAGACTCTGGCGCATGGTCTGCACCTGGAAGATCGGTAGTTGGGGGGCCAGCCCGTGGATGGTCTTTTCTGCCGCGGGGATAAGGGTAAGCAAATCCCTGTTTGACCGTAGCTGGAAGACCATCATAGTGTTCCCTTTGAAGTGCTGAGCATACGGAAGGTAAAAGTAAGGCTGCGACTTGCCCCCGGCGTAGATCTGAAATTCCGCATCACGAGCAACGCCGACAATCTCCAGCTTCCGGTCTTTTTCGCTGGTCATACGGAAGATGCGGCCTATGGGGTCTTGATTGGGCCAGAACTTTCTCGCCGTGCTCTCGCTGATCACTGCCACATCTTTGCCGTGATCATTATCGGCTTTTGTGAAGACGCGCCCACGAAGAAGATCGATACCCATTACGCTGAAATATTCAGGCGAAACGACGTTGTAACCTGCGTCCAAATCATTGGGATTCATGGCAAGCGGGGCCCCATCAATCACCATCCGGTCGCCGCCATTGTTGAGGTAGCTCAGGGGAGCGCGAGCTTGCGTGGCTCACATAGTCCACCCCGGCGAGTTGATGCAGACGGGCCGTAATGTTCGCCGCCAGATCGCGGGCTTCGGCATCGGTCATCCCGATCTCACGGGAATCGACGGCGAAATTCAGCACATGATCCGGTTTGAAACCCAAATCCATGGTCTGCATGGCGGAGAGACTTCGCACAAACAGGGCAGCGACCACCAGCAATACCAGAGAGCCGGCAATCTGCAGAGCAACCAGGCCATCGCGAAGCCGATGCCGCCCACTGGTCACGCCGCGGCTGCCCTCGTGTAAGAAGGTGTTCACATTCGTTTTGCCAATGCGCAGTGCGGGCACGATTCCCACCACCACCCCCGCGAGCAAAGCGATGGCCGAGGAATAGAAGAAGATGCGCCAATCGAAGTTGAAGACCAGCTTGAGCGGAAGATCCGTGTGCAGGTCGAGATGGCTAAGCGCGCTGCTGGCGCCTGTGCCAAGCATCACGCCGGCCCCGCCACCGATCAGGGCCAGCAGTGACGCTCTCGGTGATCATCTGACGGATAAGCCGGGAGCGCTGCGCCCCCAATGCCGTGCGGATCGCCATCTCGCGCTCCCGGGCCGTCGCGCGGACCATGACCAGATTGGCAACATTAACGCAGGCCAGCAGGAGCACCATGAGGGCCAGAGAAAGAAAAAGCCCCGCAATGATGAGCAGGGTGTTGGGATCGCCGGCATTGATCCGCAGTTGCCGCTCGGGAAAGGCCTCGATGCTGAGCTTCTTTTCGACATCCGGATGCTGGCGAGTGATCTCCTGCGCTACAAGGTTTAGCGCGGCGCCTGCCTGCTGCAGGCTGGCTCCGGAACGGAGGCGCGCATTGACGACGAACATCCGGTTCTGCCAGTTATTGATGACGTTGACGGGAGTGCCGGTGACGATGGGTATCTGCGACAGAGGTAGATACGCAGCCGCGGTTACAAACGTTTGCATGCCGCCGAATCCCTTCGGGGCCACGCCGATGATGGTCATGGGGTGTCCGTCGATCGTGACCGGGCGCCCCACGACAGCCGGATCGCCGTTGAACTTTTGCTGCCAGTAGTCGTAGCCAAGAACAACCACCGGATCCCGACCCAGGATCTCCCCTTCACTGCGCAGGAACAGCCGCCCGGCAGCAGGCTTCAGTCCAAGCCCCTCGAAGAAGTTGCCGCTGACGTACGTAGTCAGAATTCGCTCCGGCTGTTGGCCCTTTACCGCCAACCCGTCGAGGCCCAGGGTGTAGGTGAAGACGTCGCTGAAGGAACGGCCGCTCTCGGCGCGCACTTGCTTGTACTCGTTCCACGAGAGGGTCTGCTGCAACGGACCGTTGTTTTCACGGGGAACCAGACTTGCGATCTGCTCCGGATCAGGCACCGGAAGTGGCTTGAGCAGGAGCGAATTCACCAGGCTGAAGATCGCCGTGTTGGCGCCAATACCGAGGGCCAGCGTCAGAACCGCAGTGGCGGTAAAACTCGGAGCCTTCCTGAGCTGACGAAACGCAAACCGAAGATCCTGAAACAAGGTTCCCATGGAAAGCCCTTGTGTGAGATTAACCGTCCTTAGACTTGCACGTTCTCTTCCCAATGATCCTGGGGAAAAAGTCTTCATTTCAAGGCGAATATCAGAAGCAGCCCGGGTTAGAGTAGGCCTTCTTGTCCGCATTTGAGAAACATTGTCCGGAACCGAACACCGCGGACGGTTTGTATGTTGCTTTCTGGATCAATATGCATCACCCGTGCTATCTCGCCGATTGGGGAACAGCCGAAGCAGAAGGTAGTGGTAAGAACTCGATTTGGGCAGGCTGAAGGTCTCATATGAACGGAATCGACGGCTCTGCTTTGCCTGGTTATTACGACTATCGATTGGTCGCGTTGTCGATCGCGATCGCAATATTGGCCGCCTATGCGACCCTCGACCTCTCAGGACGGATGACCGTCGCTCACGGTAAAACTCGGCTTGCCTGGTTATCGGGCGGCGCCTTCGCGATGGGTATCGGCATCTGGTCGATGCACTACATGGGCATGGAGGCCTTTCGCCTGCCGATTCCGGTGCGCTATGACTGGCCGACGGTTGTGCTGTCCATGGTGGCGGCCGTCCTCGCCTCTGCGGTAGCACTGTTCGTGGTAACCCAATCGCGTCTCACCATGCCGGCGGCCGTTGCTGGTAGTTTACTGATGGGCGGCGGCATCGCATCCATGCATTACATCGGGATGCACGCCATGCGGATGACCGCCATGTGCGTCTATTCCGGCTGGGTGGTGGCTTTATCCATACTGCTCGGAATCGTCATCTCGTTTGTAGCCATTCGTCTGACCTTCGCCGCCCGGGAACAGGGCTCTCCCTGGGCTTGGCGGAAGTCGGGCAACGCCATACTGATGGGTCTGGCCATTCCGGTGGTGCATTACGTGGGGATGGCCGCCGTGACCTTTGTTTCCGCCCCACTCCAGAATTCCGAGCTAAAACACGCCATCGATATTTCCGATCTTGGTCTCGCCGGCATCGTGCTGGGTACCCTCTTGATCCTGCTGCTGGTATTTGTAACCGCCGCCATTGACCGCCGCTTCTCTCTGCACGCATTGGAACTCCAGCTCAGCCAACAGCACTTTCTCATGAGGGAAGAGATGAATCGAGCCCAGGAGAAAGTGAAAACTGCAGAAGCCGGCAGCCGGGCGAAGAGTGAGTTCCTGGCCAATATGAGCCATGAGATTCGCACCCCATTGAATGGCATCATCGGCATGACTGATCTCGCCCTCGAGACCGAGATGACCGCAGAGCAGAGAGAGTACATCGAGACCGTCAAACTGTCTGCAGACGCTTTACTGACAGTCATCAACGACATACTTGATTTCTCCAAGATTGAAGCGGGTAAGGTTGAGCTGGAAGAGATGGACTTTAACCTGGGCGGTTGCGTTCAAGGTGCCCTGAAGACGATAGCCCTTCGAGCGGAAGAAAAAGGGCTTGCCTTGCTGTTTGATATAGAGCCTGGGGTCCCGGAAACGGTCAGGGGAGATCCGGGGCGCCTTCGTCAAGTCCTTCTCAATCTGCTTGGGAACGCCGTCAAATTCACGGTTGAAGGGAAGGTCGGGCTGAAGGTGTTGGCCGATAGTTTCGAACCAAACCTCTCGACCCTGCACTTTATCGTTTCCGATTCTGGCGTGGGCATTGCCCCCGAAAAATTAGACATGATCTTTGATTCCTTCAGCCAGGCCGATGCATCCACAACCCGCCACTTTGGCGGAACCGGCCTCGGCTTGACCATTTCCAGGCGCCTGGCGGAGATGATGGGGGGACGTATGTGGGTGGAGAGCGAGCCCAGCGTAGGATCTCAATTTCACTTCACCGTGCAGTTAGGCATAGAGACGAGCCACGCTCCGGTTGCTGAGAACCCACTGCCTGTTTCCATAGCTAGCCGCTCATGGCGGGACAAGGAGAAAGTTCGAAAACTCTGAACATTCTTTTGGCGGAAGACAATCGAGTGAATCAGAAAGTTGCCAGTCGCTTGTTGGAAAAACGTGGCCATCATGTAGTCCTGGCCGAAAATGGCGCCGAAGCTCTTGCCGCGTTAGCACAACATTCGTTCGACCTGGTGCTGATGGATGTGCATATGCCCGGCATGGACGGTTTCGAAGCGACTTGCGCGATTCGCGGCCAGGAAAAGATCACCGGGCTTCACCAGTTGATCATTGCCATGACCGCATTGGCGATGAAAGGTGATCGTGAACGGTGCCTTGCCGCTGGTATGGATGGTTACTTGTCCAAGCCAATCGATTTAGAGCAACTTGATGATCTCCTGGGCGCCTGTGAAGCACGGCGTCCTACGAGCCTGAGACCAGACCTGAAACTATTGCCAGATCAGAGCATCGAATCCCTGTAATCCGCCACCCGCGGAGAGATGGGGAGTCAGAGTTGCAGATCGGCATTGACAGCTTTGCAGCATCTATACCGGACCCGATTACCGGTGTTGCCCTTACTGCCGAGGAGCGGATGGACCATCTCCTCCAGGAGATAACTCTGGCCGACCAGGTCGGATTAGACGTGTTTGGTATCGGCGAACATCACCGGCCTGAATTTCTTGACTCTGCTCCTCCGGTCATCCTCGCCGCGGGCGCGGCACTCACCAAACGTATCCGCCTTACCAGCGCGGTCACGGTGCTCAGCGCAGCCGATCCGGTTCGCGTCTTTCAGCAATTCGCAACCCTCGATCTGATCTCCAAAGGCCGCGCGGAGATCGTCGCCGGCCGCGGTTCGTTCATCGAATCCTTCCCCCTCTTCGGTCTCGATCTCGACGACTACGATTCGCTGTTCGCGGAGAAGCTCGAATTGCTGCTCAAGATTCGCGAAGAGACCCAGGTCTATTGGTCAGGCAAGCATCGCGCTCCGCTCACCGGGCAGAGCGTCTATCCCCGCCCCATACAAAATCCCCTGCCTATCTGGATGGGCGTCGGGGGCACGCCCGCTTCTTTCGCTCGCGCCGGCGTGCTGGGCCTTCCTCTCATGGTCGCCATTATTGGCGGCGAACCTCACCGTTTTCGTCCCCACATCGAACTCTATCGCGAGGCGGGGCGTCGCGCGGGCCACGCTCCCGAGCAGCTGCGCGTGGGGCTTCACTGCATCGGATTTCTCGGCGATACCAACCAACAAGCCGCGGACGATTTCTTTCCCGGCTACGCCCATACCTTGACTGAGATCGGCAAGGAACGGGGATGGCCGCCAACCACGCGAGCCCAGTTCGATGCTCTGCGGGGTCCTACGGGCGCGCTGATTATCGGCGATGCCGAAACAGTTACAAGAAAGATCCTCTACATCAATGAGGCTCTTGGCGGCATCTCTCGCATCACTTTCCAGATGGGGGTGTCGACCCTTCCTCACGCGAAGATGATGCATGCCATCGAACTTCTCGGCGATCGCGTCGCCCCCATGGTGCGCGAGGAACTGTCGGTGAGCGCCCAATGAGCGAGCCCCGCCGCTGCGCATGGGCAGAAAGCGACCCGCTTCTCCGTGCCTACCACGATGAAGAATGGGGAGTTCCGCAGCACGACAGCCGCGCACTCTGGGAACTGCTCATGCTGGAGGGGTTCCAGGCCGGCCTGGCGTGGATAACCGTGTTGCGCAAGCGCGAGGCCTTCCGCAAGGCCTTCCGTGGTTTCGATCCAAAATGGTTGCCGCCTTCGGCAAGCCCGAGTGGCCCGGCTGCTCGAAAACCCCGGCATCATTCGCTCCCGCGCCAAGATCGAGGCGACCATCGAAGGCGCCCGCATTTACGAGGAGATGAGGCGCAACGGTGAGGACTTCGCCGAGTTTGTTTGGAAGATGGCCGGGGAAAAACCAATCAAAAACAAAACCGGCCAGGTGCCGGCAAAGACGCGCATTGTCAGAAGAGATATCCGCCGCTCTTAAAAAGCGAGGCTTCAAGTTTGTAGGTCCAGTCATCGTCTACGCCTGGATGCAGGCCTCCGGGATGGTAAACGATCACGATCTGCGCTGCTTCCGGCGTAACGCCTAAAATTAATCGCACCACCCGTAGCCGTTGCAACGGAGGGGTCGTGGCCTGGAGGCCTACCCAGGCTGATATGAATCAGATGTGAAGGGGCCACCCTCAGATGAGTGAGCACCACGTTCAAGTCACCGCGCTCTCCTGCGTTGTGTCAGGGCTCGACTTCAGTCGGGCCGTAAAGGGTGGAAAAAATGAGGGCTGAAGAGTCTGCGTGAGATCTGCGAATTGCATGCAGTCCCGCAGGGACAGTTGAGCCTAGCCCAGAACGCAGTCCCACAAGCGCTAACTCGTTTGGAATGCTTTTTTTCAAAACTCCCACAATCGTCATCCTGAGAGCCTGTGACTTTTTTGATTCGGCCTGTAGTTTGTGGCTGGAAAGCTGGGAAGAGCATCTGCCAACAAGCATCGCCGGGGTTCCTTCGGCTACGCTCAGACGGCTCTTCGACTGCGCGCCATAAGTCGTCCGCTATGCGATAGATCCGCGCGGCGCTTCGCTCAGGATGACGGCTTTGTGGGGGGTGAAAAGCACCCGGTTAGCTACGCAGAAAACACGAAAAGATCGAAAAAGTCACAGGCTCTCAGGATGACGATTTCGTAGGAGTTTTAAAAAAAAACATTCCGACCAAGTTAGCGCTTGTGGAACGTAGTCCTGGAGTGGGATCCGATGGGCGAACAGGCCGCAGGGACGGCTAACATAACCAAATCTCTCAGCCGTCCCTTGCAGGACTTCATGCAAATTCGCGGTTCTCACGCAGACTCTTTAACCCCTGAGGTACATCTTTGGTTCTGAAGGGTACGGGCTTCAGCCCGTACGTACACAAGACAAAGCGATGGGTTTTCAGGCCGTCCCGTAGACAAACCCTATCTGTTGTCTTTCTCACGGCCGCGGTACTTCAGCACGAATGTAATCTCCGCTCTTGCCTCCGGATTTGCGCACCAGGACGATCTCGCGAATGGCAATCGATTTGTCCATTGCCTTGCACATGTCGTAAATCGTAAGCGCTGCTACCGCGGCGGCCGTTAGTGCCTCCATCTCGACGCCGGTACCGGCAACTGTCGCCGCAGTACTGCGGATCTCGATGCCGCCTGCAACCACAATCGCCGACACATCAATAAAGCTCAACGGGAGTGGATGACACATGGGAATCAGGTCTGCCGTGCGTTTGGCCGCCTGTATACCGGCAAAGCGCGCTACCTCAAGCGGGTTGCCCTTGGGGTTTTGGGGTAAAGCAGCCAGCACCGCCTCAGACAATACGACGAAAGCAGAAGCCTCGGCCTCCCGCCGCGTCGCCGGTTTGTCACTCACGTCGACCATATGCGCCGCGCCTTCGGCATCGTAATGCGAGAGCTTTTCCATGGTGTCGCTAGGCTAGCAGTATCGTGACCGTCTCACCAGCATCGAGGATCGGCCGGTGGGGCGGAACGACGAGGAAACAATGAGAACGGCTGGTGCTCGCAAGGTCGCCCGAGCCTTGCCAGGTCACTGGCTCTACATTCACATCCGCCAGCCGGGCGGGCAAAAAGCGCGTCAGGCCAGTCTTAACCTTGACCTCGCTTGCCAGGCGGGCCTGGGCGAAACGGGGCCCGCGGCAGGCATCTCCGCAAAGCGCGCCCAGCAAGGGCTCGACAAAAAGCAAGAACGTAACCATGGTCGATACAGGATTCCCGGGCAGCCCAAAGAAGTAACGTTGGCCAAGCCTCCCAAAGACAATTGGCTTGCCGGGCTGGATGAGCGCACCGGTGAAAAAGAACTCAGCCCCCAGGGAAAGCAGAACCTCCTCTACCAGATCGTACTTTCCCATGGAAACCCCACCCGAAAGCAGCATCAGGTCGGCATCAAGCGCGCTGCGGATCGTGGCTTCAAGATGCCCACGCTCGTCGCGCGCAATGGGGAGCCGCAGTGGTTCTGCTCCCGCGGTGAGAATCTGCGCTGCCAGTGAGTAGCTGTTGGAGTTACGAATCTGGTGCGTCAGTGGTTGCTGGTTCAGCTCCACCAGTTCGTCGCCGGTGGCAACGATGGCCACTCGCGGAGGGGCAAACACTCTGAGTTCTCCCGCACCACAAGCAGCCGCAGCCGCCACCTGGGCGGGCGAAATGCGCGTGCCTCGGGATACGATCACCGTGCCGGCTCTCGCCTCCGCTCCCATGGGGACGATGTTTTCGCCGGCCTGGATGCACGGCCGGCGGAAAGACGAAGCGTGTCGCGGTCACGCTCCACGTGCTCCACCATGACCACGCAATCCGCGCCCGGCGGGTACCGGCGCGCCAGTCATGATCTCGACCGCCTTGCCAGGGGTGACCTCGATCACCACCGCGTCGCCGGCGCGAATCGAGCCAATGATCTCGAGAGGCAAACCGGCCGCAAGATCGGCCGCACGGCAGGCAAACCCATCCCGCGTAGAGCGCGGAAACGGCGGCTGATCCCGGTCGGCCAGGACCGGCTCGGCCAGCACCATGCCCAGAGAATCGAGCAGGGAAGCGGCTGCGGCGGATACGCGGAGAACACACGATCGGCATGCTCGCGAACGATCCGGCTGGCGTCCGCATAGCTTACCACCCGGGATGGCGCTGAGTTGTTCAAGAGAATTGCCCCGAGACAAACAAAGGGACGCTGATAAGTCGGCGTCCCTTCGCTCCGCTTATAACCACTGACTAAGTTACTTCTTGCCGGCGGAGTACTTGGTGTTAACCTTCTCCCCGATCTCCGCCAGAATCGACTTCGCTTCCGGCGCCATGGGCCCGTTGGGAGCCAGCTCGAGGTACTTGTTGTAGGCATCCGCAGTGCCCGGGGGAGCGACAATCTTCTGCGTCTTGGGGTCCACGGTGGCTTTCGAGATAAGCGCCTGTCCCTTCAGGTAGTAGGGGATGGGCTTGGTCGGGTCGGCGGCAATCGCTTTGTCCGCGGCAGCGATGGTCGCGTCGGTTTGTCCGGCACGGCTGAGAACGATGGTCTCGTTGGTGTAGTACATGGCCGCATTGGCAGGTTGGAGCTTGGCTGCGGCGTCATACGATGCAGTGGCGTCGGGGATCTTGTTGGTGCTGGCGTAAACCTCGCCCAAGGCGTTGTTGTCGGCCGCTTCGACTTCAGGATTGGGCTTCTTCGAGTTCGTATCGAGATCCAGCGCCTTCTTCAGCGAACGTGCGGCATCGTCGTACTTTTTCTGTCCGGTCTGCGCGATGCCCAACTCCAGCCAGAGGACGGCAGCGTCCGGTTTAATGGTGGTGGCCTGCTGCATCGCGCGTGGCCGCGTCGTCGTACTTCTTGGCCGCGTTGTCTGCACGAGCCTGCTTGAGCAGGTCGTTCAGCTTGCCGACGTTCTGATTTTCCTTGTTGATTTCCGCGTTCTTCTTCTTGGCTTCTTCGAGCGCCTTCTGCTGTTCCGGAGGCAGCTTGTCCACGTATTCGGCGCGGCTCAGGTCGAAGTCCTGCAGCGTATCGGTCCCGGCGGTCGAACTTCACATTGTCGAAGCGGTCCACCGCCTTTCCCGGGGTGGCGATACAGCGTAACGTAGTAGGTGCCGGGCTTAATGCCCTCTCCCTTATAGTCGCCGTTTGCGTCGGTGGTAAAGGTGAACAGGGGAGTCTTGCCATCCGTGCTAAGAACCACCTGGGCGTTGGCGATAGGGGCGTTGGCCGGGTCTTGTGCGTGCCCGTGGATCTTAGCCGTGGTGTCCTGGGCACCCGCAAGGGCCGGAATGAGGACAAGCATGACGAGAGCGAGCCATAAATTAATTTCGAACGCATGATAGTTCTCCTCGAAGCGGGCGGCCGATAGTTCGCCCGTATAGCACGACCAAGTTAAATGGAAGGCAAAAACAATTCAAGGCCGGGGTCACCCGGCCGCTGCTCCTTGTGATGCGTTTTATGGCGAGTCTGCCATAAATGACGCCCACAAAAGTCTCAAAAGGCGCCTTTTTCCCGGCCGGAAAAGGCGAGTAATCGGCAGGTAAGCGCCGTTCAAACCGCAGCAAGCGCTGCTTGCTGCATCCACCAATCGTCAAATACCGCCAGTGCGCGCTCGCACTGCAGCCGGTGGCGCTCCCGCTTGTCGCGGATCTGCTTGCGCAAGGTTTCCTCCAGGGGCAGCAGGAGATCGAAGGTAATGTTGGCCGGCTGGAAATCGCCGGCCGGAGCATGAGTAATGTAGTGGATCAGCGAGCCCAGGGCCGTGGGGCGAGGTACCGCGGCTACCGGCTGGCCTTGGGCTGCCTGGGCGGCATAGAGGCCCGCAAGCATCCCAGTAGCAATGGACTCGGTATAGCCCTCCACCCCGGAGAGCTGCCCGGCAATGAAAATTCGGGGATGGTCGCGGAGCGCAGAGCGTTTCCGTGAGCACGCGCGGTGCGTTGACGTAGGTATTGCGATGGATCTGGCCGAAGCGCAGGAATTTTGCCTTCTCCAGGCCGGGAATCAGGCGCAGCACCCGCGCCTGCTCGCCGAATTTCAGGTGGTTTTGCAGGCCGACCAGGTTGTAGGAGTCGGCGCGCAGGTTCTCGCAGCGCAATTGCACCACCGCCCAGGGCATCTTGCCGGTGCGCGGATCGCGCAGGCCGACCGGCTTCATGGGGCCAAAGCGCAGCGTTTCCCGGCCGCGCCGCGCCAATTCCTCGATGGGCAGGCAGCCTTCGAAGTATTCCAGCTTCTCCCATTCCTTGCTCTCGACCGCTTCGGCCGAAACCAGGGCATCGTAGAAGCGGTCGTACTCCTCCTTCGACATGGGGCAGTTGATGTAATCGGCGGTGCCCTTGTCGTAGCGGGCGGCAAAGTAGACCCGCTCCATATCGATCGAATCGGCTTCGACGATGGGGCTGATGGAGTCGTAAAAGGCCAGTTGGCCGCTGCCGGTGAGCCGGGCAATCTCAGCACAGAGCGGCGGCCGAGGTCAGCGGGCCGGTAGCCACAATGGTGAGCTGGTCGGGGTCGAGCGCGGTCACCTCTTCCCGGTGGACGGTAATGCGGCTTTCCTGCTCGATGGCGTTCGCCACCAGCCGGGAGAATTCCACCCGGTCGACCGCCAGGGCGTGTCCGGCGGGCACCGCGCTCGCGTCCGCGCAGGCCAGCAGGGCGCACCCGGCCCGGCGCATTTCCTGCTTCAGCAGCCAGGGCGCGGTGTTTTCACTCTCCGACTTGAGCGAATTGGAGCAGACCAACTCGGCAAAGTCCGCGGTCTGATGCGCCGGGGTGGAGCGCAGCGTGCCGTCCACCATCGAGCGCATCTCATAGAGGTCGACCTGGCAGCCCCGGCGGGCGGCCATCAGCGCGGCCTCCGGACCGGCCAGGCCGCCGCCGATGACACAAATCCGGGCCGCATCCTGCCGCTCAACGGGCCGGCTCCGGCGCCAGCTTCGCCAGCGAGCAAATAGCCTGGTCGTTCACCCGCATGATGCGCCACTCATCGAGAAACTGCGCCCCCATACCCTGGTAAAAGTCGATGGCGGTCTGGTTCCACTCCAGAACGTCCCATTGCAGCCGGACGCAGCCTTGCTCCGCGGCGCGCGCCGCCACCCGCGCCAGCAGCGCTTTGCCGATGCCTTGCCCGCGGAAACGGGGCAGCACAAAAAGATCCTCCAGGTGGATGCCGGAGCGCCCCCGCCAGGTGGAGTAGTTGTAAAAATAAAGCGCAAAGCCGGCAGCCTCGCCCTGGTCGCTTTCGGCGATCAGGCATTCGAAGCACGGGCGTTCGCCGAAGCCATCGCGCAGCAGGTCGGCCTCGGTGGTCTTGACCGCGTCGGGCTCCCGCTCATAGGTGGCGAGGGCGCGGATAAGTTCCAGAATCAGAGGGATATCGGCGGAAGTAGCGGCGCGGATTGAGTGCATCGTCAGAACCTCAGTTTACCGCTCCGCTTTCCTGATAGCGCGCCTGGTGTCTTCGCGCCTTCATCCGGTTGCCGCAGGTCTTCATGTCGCACCATCGCCGGGTATGGTTCTTGCTCACATCCAGAAAGAGCCAGCGGCAGGTTGGGTCGCCGCAATCTTTGATCAGCTCCGCGTCACTCGAGACCAGCAAGTCCGATGCTGCCTGGGCCAGCTTCCACAGCGGGATCTCCGCTTGCCGCTCCACGCCAGACCAGCTCCAGTCCAGGTGCGATCGTCCGCCAGCAGCCGGCGATGAGGGCCGCGGCATGGAAGTGTTGTTCCAGTATTTCCACCTGTCGGCCGGGGGCTTGCCGCCGTCAATCCGGCCGTAGAGAACCGCCGCCAGCGCTTCGCGCAGCTCTACCGTGGACGCCAGCACCCGCTGCGCCTCCTTCTTCTCGACGGTACGCGCTAGTTTTCGCGCCTGTTCGGCGGTCAGCAGCTGCAATTGCGTCGTCAGGCGGAGAAGATCTTTATAGGTAGGGATCAGATCGATCGGTCTGCGGAAAAACGCAAATCCAGGGTATTGACCAGCTCGAGCGCCGGGTGTCCAGCATGCAACTTAAACGGTTCGGGCCCGCTCATGATTCTTATTATAACTCTCAAAAATAGTTTTAGCGGTTACTTGCAAACAGGGTTACAATGTAACCAGTCATGGCGACTACAACGGTTAGTCCGGCGAAGCAAAAAAAGCGGCTTCGACGTGCGCGTGTTGCTTGCGTTCGCGGCGATTTACGTCCTCTGGGGATCGACCTACCTGGCGATTCGTATTGCGGTGCAGCAGGTGCCTCCGCTGTTCGCCGCGGGCGTCCGCTTCTTTCTGGCCGGCACTTTGCTCTACGCCGTGATGCGTTTTGCGGGCGCCCGCGGCCCGCGGGCAAAGAGTGGGGCAGTCTGGTGGTGATTGGCTCGCTGATGTTCGTGGTCACGTATGGCGCAGTGTTCTGGGCAGAGCAGTACGTGCCTTCCGGCTTTACTTCCGTGCTCGAGGCGACCCTGCCGCTCATCACTATCGGGCTCGAGGTCTTTGTTTTTCGCCAGCAGCGCTTCCGCTGGAGCCTTCTGGTGTCGATCGCGGTTGGGTTTGTGGGCGTCCTCCTGTTGCTGCTGCACAATGCCCAGCACGTAGCCATCCTGCCCTGCGCTGCCATCCTGGGAGGAGGAATCGCGTGGTCGCTGGGGGCAGTGCTCACGCGTGCTTTGCCGCTGCCTAAGTCCAAAGGGAATCACCGCCGGGGCGGAGATGATGTTTGGCGGCGCGATCCTGCTTATTCTCTCCGCATCGGCTGGAGAGATGCACCCCTTCCCGCACCTTTCCGCGAAGGCGGTGGGCGCTCTGCTTTACCTGGTGGTTGCCGGCTCGCTGGTGGGCTTCAGCGCCTTCGTGTGGCTGCTCGGCCGCATGCCCGCCACCCGCGTTGCCAGCCATGCGTATATCAATCCCGTGGTGGCCGTAGCCTTGGGCTACTTCTTTGCCGGAGAAGTGGTGACCCCGCGGATGCTCCTGGGCACCGCCCTGATAGTGGCCAGCGTCGCGCTCATTCTCATCAAAGACAAAGCTGAGGCGCCTAAGGAGAAGCTGAACTGGAAGAGGTTGCTTAGTCGAGAAAGATTTCGTCGATGTAGCACCAACGCCAGTCTTCGCCTGGTTCGACGGATCGCATGATGGGATGCCCGCCTCGTGGAAGTGCGCCGTGGCATGGCGATTCCTGGACGAATCGCAGCAGCCTACCTTGCCGCACTCCAGGCACATCCGCAGGTGAACCCAGGTGTCTCCGATCTTGAGACACTCCTCACAGCCCTTGGTATGCGGCTTCACCTTCTTCACATGATCTTTTACGTGGGTACACTTTGCTGTGCTCATGCAATCCTCTTTCAATTCGATGTTGTCACTACCGGCAGTTCGATGAAGCTTGCCTGGCCGGGCGCGTGATAAATACGCTGCGTGGCCTTTTGATAATCCGCCGGCTTGGCCCAGAAAATGTTAGGGACAAAGGTCTGCGGGTTTCGGTCATAGAGGGAAACCAGCTGGACTGTACCTGCACCATGATGCGATGCCCGGGAAGGAAGACATGATTTGCCGTGGGCAGCGCGTAACGATAAACCAGGGGTTGGTTGGCCGCATGGCTTTAGCCTGCTCCAGGCTCTCGCGATAGCGTCCGCGAAAGATGTCCGCGGAGATCATCAGTTGGTATCCGCCTAAGCTGGCTGGCCGGCAACCTCGTCGGGATAAACGTCGATGAGCTTGACCACCCAATCAGAGTCCGTGCCGCTGGTGGAGGCAACCAGGTTGGCGATCGGTTGTCCACTGATCTTCAAGGGCGCGGTCAAGCGTCAGAGACAAAAACCGCCACATCCGGACGCCCGGATTGTTCGCGTTGGTCGTCGACCAGCCATTCGGACCAGGTCATCCCCGCCGATAGCCCATGGGCTGGATGGGCCGTGCGCGATAAGGAACAGGTTTTGCCGGGTCGGAGACGTATTCATCGAAGGCCGCGTCGCCTGACTGGGCGCGGTGAAGCTCAGTTCTAGCCTGCGGTGAGGTAGAGCGGCTTGTTTGAATCGCGCAACCGGTCGTGCAGCCGCCGGCCAGGAAGGCAGGCGCCGCCAGACGTTGGTTCCGGTGTCGAATGCAGTGACGGGAGCAATCTCTTCCTTAGGCGTTTCATCCTTCAGATACCGGTCGAGGAAGGGCCGAAGGATTTGCTGCGGAAGTAGAGCCCGGTATCGCTCCCAAAATTCAAAGCCCCCAGGGTGCTGGCGTCTTCGATCTCCTGGCCATGATGCCAGGGACCAATCACCAGAAATACCTTGTCGTTATCCTTGTCCTTGGGCTTGATGGCCTTGTAAACCGCCATGGCGCCGTAGATGTCTTCCTGGTCCCACAAGCTGTCCACCAGCATGACGGGTACTTTGAGTGGCTGGCCGGCCAGTATTTTATCCATTGCCTGGTCGCTCCAAAACGTCGTAAGCTCGGATGCGCAAGAACTTTGCGCCAGAATCCAACTTGTTCCAGGCCATGTGCCGCCCTAGTTCCCCTGCGGATCCTGCCTGCATGTAGGTGTCGTAGTCATCAAGGTAAGCGGTCCACCAGTGTGGCTTTGCCGTCGCGCGTCGCCTCCTGGTTGTAGATGTAGGGCAGATTCTGCTCGCGGAAGGCGCCATTGTGAAACCAGTCGTCGCCCATCCAGCCATCGACCATGGGATTCATGGGCACGGCGACCTTGAGAGCCGGATGAGGATTGACCAGCGCGGTCAAGGTCAGAAAGCCGTCATAAGAAATACCCAGGATGCCAACCTTGCCGTTGCTCTCGGGAATATTCTTCACCAGCCAGTCGATGGTGTCGTAGGTGTCCGTCGAGTGGTCGACCGGGGTTGGATTCTGCGGACCATGAAAAGGGCGGTTCATCACGTAGTCGCCCTCGGAGCATACTTGCCGCGCACGTCCTGAATCACCCGGATATAGCCGCCCTCCACGATCACCTCGGTGGCATTGTCATAGCCCTGGAGGTTGGTCCGAGGTGGGCGCTGATTCATGGGTAGTGAGAGCGTCCGCATCGTAAGGCGTGCGCGTTAGCAGGATGGGCGCGCCTTTGGCTCCTTTCGGCACCAGGATGACGGTGTGCAGCCTAACCCCGTCGCGCATGGGGATCATCACCTCGCGGCGGACATATTCGAAGCTGTCCACCGCGGGCTTCAGTTCGGCGGGTGTTTCGCTGGGAAAGTCAGGGTATTTGGCGGGTGGTTGAGCAGTCTGCGCATAAGCTGCTCCGGCTAATAGCAACGCGCCCAACAGTACGAGCAGCATCCGCAGAGCGCGGGCTGAATCTGGTCCATCAAAGTCTTGCGCATGGTTTGTCAAATCCCTCTTGCGGTGCGAATTTTGCCGTTGCAGCGCGTGGGCCACCGGGGCAGTCAATAGAACCAGGTGGAATGCAATCGGAG
>CAVQWB010000041.1:0-217986 GCA_963717225.1 uncultured Acidobacteriaceae bacterium
GTCCATCTTCGGCGTGATGAACTTTCTCTTGCCAGCCCGGGACGTCCTTTCCATGCACTGCTCAGCTAACCTGGGAAAGGCCGGCGACACGGCGCTGTTCTTTGGACTTTCGGGTACGGGAAAGACTACCCTCTCCGCCGACCCGCAGCGTCGCCTCATTGGCGACGATGAACACGGCTGGAGCGAAAACGGAATCTTCAACATTGAAGGTGGATGCTACGCCAAATGCGTCGACCTTTCACCGGAGAAGGAACCCCAGATCTACCATGCCATCCGCTTCGGCGCGGTGCTCGAGAACGTGGTGATCGACAGCAAAACGGGAGCGCCGGATTATAGTGACATCCGTTACACGGAGAATACCCGTGCCGCCTATCCGGTGGAGTACATTGCCAACGCGGTGATTCCTGGCGTCGGTGGTCATCCCAACCATGTGCTCTTCCTCACTGCGGATGCGTTCGGAGTGCTGCCGCCCATTGCCAGGCTGAACCCGGATCAGGCGATGTATCACTTTCTTTCCGGATACACGGCCAAGCTGGCCGGCACCGAAGCAGGATTGGGCAGCGAACCGGTGCCGGAGTTTTCCACCTGCTTTGCCTCGCCCTTCATCCCGCTGGCTCCGGCGGTCTACGCAAAAATGCTGGGC
This sequence comes from uncultured Acidobacteriaceae bacterium, assembly GCA_963717225.1. GTDB lineage: Bacteria > Acidobacteriota > Terriglobia > Terriglobales > Acidobacteriaceae > PALSA-350. The sequence continues at coordinate 644 of CAVQWB010000041.1, forward strand.
GCACGGCTACAACGGCACAACGCGCAGTGCTGGTTGGTGAATACCGGCTGGACCGGTGGCGCCTTCGGTACTGGTGAGCGCATGAGCCTTAAGTACACCCGCGCCATGGTAAACGCCGCCCTGGATGGGCGCTTGAGCAACATCGAGTTCGTCACGGAGCCGGCGTTTGGCTTGAGCATTCCGCTCAGTTGCCCCGACGTGCCTGCGGAGTTGTTGAATCCTCGCAATGCGTGGAAGGATCCGCGGGCTTACGATAACCAGGCGGTCATGTTGGCAGAGAAGTTCGAAAAGAATTTCGCCAAATTCGAAGCGCCTGCGGTAGTCCGCGAAGCGGGTCCTCCAGCCAGAAAACCCAGGCACTAAGCCTCGATCCAGGTTCTGTCCCGGCCGGGATTGTTGTTCAACTGAGTTCGGTTTTGTATCAGGGCACGACTTTAGTCGGGCCATAAAGGGTCGAAAGAGAATTGGGCTTTAGAGTGTGCGTGAGATCTGCATTTAGGTTTTGTATCAGGGCACGGCTTCAGCCGTGCCGTAAACGCCCGGGCTGCTGAGGGCTTTTAGCCCCTGTTATGGCAGTACCCATGCCGCTTCACTTACCTGGCAAAGAAAAAAAACCAGGGGCTAAAGAGTCTGCGTGAGAACCCAATTCCAAGTCACCGCGCTCATGCTTTGTATCAGGGCACGGCTTCAGCCGTGCCGCAATGGTTGGGTCTGATGAGGGCTTTAGCCCCTGGGCTGCGTCTTCCCTTTTTGAAGGGCACAGGCTTCAGAGACTGCGTGAGAACTCGGGAAGGCACTTGTTATTTTGTGCTGGCTGGGGGATAGAAGAGTATGTCTCGATTCAAGGATTACAGACCTGATCAGGCGTATTTGCTGCCTCCCAGTGTTCGGGATGAGCTGGGTGAGGATCACCTTTGTTTTTTCATACGGCAGGTGGTGCAGCGGCTTGATCGGAGGGATTTTGAGCTGGCCTACAGTGCAGAAGGTGGCAGACTATACGCGCCTGAGCTGATGTTGAGCGTTTGGCTTTACGCCTATGCGTTGGGGATAACGAGCGCTCGTCAATTGGAACGTCGCCTGGTGGAAGACCTGCCGCTGCGATATCTGGCCGGTGGGGAGCGGGTAGACAATTGGGCACTGAGCGCGTTTCGTCGTCGCCATGCCCTGGCTCTGAACAATGTATTTACCCAGGTGCTGGAGATGGGGCGCAGCATGGGCTTGGGTAAGTTAGGTCGGGTGGCGATTGATTCCACTCGCATTAAAGCCAACGCTAACCGCGACCGAGTAGACACCGAGCAGAGCTTGCGCAATGAACGAGCCAAGCTGCGACGGAACATACGGCGTTGGCAAAAAGCCTGCGATCAGGATGACAGCGAACCCACCGGGCTGAAAGTGGCCATAGAACAGGCCGAACGCAAGCTGGCCGAGTTGCCCCAGCGACTGGAACGTCTCCAGAAGAGTGGGCTAAAAAAGTGTTCTCGTACTGATGAGGACGCCCGCTTCCTGCGCACCCGGGATGGCTTTGTACTGGGCTACACCGGGGAAATAGCCATATCGGAGGATCATCTGATCGTTGCCCAGCGGGTGACGCAGCAGCCAACGGACAACGCCTCGCTGATTCCGATGGTGGAGCAGATCGCCACCCGATGCGGTTCTCCCCCAACCATCGCGCTGGTCGATAGCGGGTACTTCTCCCTGGAAAATCTCAAATACCTGGAGCAGCAAAACATAGATGCCTATTTGCCCGACTCGAACATGGCTCGGGCCTTGAACCTGGGAAAAAGGTGTAAGGGCAGGGCGCGAGCGCCGGTCCACCAGAGGATGCGCCGCAAGCTGCGAACTCGCCAAGGCAAGAAAGAATACAGCCGGCGCAAGACGCTGGTTGAGCCTGGCTTCGGAACCTTGAAAGAACAGCGAACCATGCGTCAATTCCGCACACGAGGACAAGTCAAAGTCGCTAGCGAGTTCACCCTATCCACCATCGCCTACAACCTCTCCCGCATGTATTCGATCTCTACCCTGCATCTGCAGAAAACCCACCGCATCTGCTGCTGGGTTTTGATCGAACTTATTCTCTCCAACCCCAAATCATAGAAAATACAAGCCATTGCCTTCGTTCTCACGCAGTCTCTTCAGCCCGACATAAAAGAAACAAAACGATAGGCTAAAAGAGGGTGTGTGAGAACCCGAAGAGAAACAGCAGGTCCCTCCACGGCACGCCGGGACAGGTCCACTTCGCTTCGGTCCCACGGCAAGCCGGGACAGGCTGGAGTGGACACTTCTTTCGGACTGTTGAAATCCATTCCTCTGGCCGTTTTTGGACATTTCCTTACAAAAAATGTGTCATCCCGCCTGTCCCGGCTTGCCGTGGAAGCGAAGCGGACCTGTCCCGGCGTGCCGTGGAGGGACCTGCTGTTTCTCTCCGGTTCTCACACACCCTCTTTAGCCCAACACGTGGTCTTGTCCCATTGCCGCGTGCAGGAAGTTCGGGATCCGAGCGAGATATGGGGCACCCAGCGTTTGTGGGCAATTGAAAATCTCAATTGTCTGCCGCTAGCGCGCGGTCACCACCGGAACGCGCGGCGCGACTGTGCGGCCGTCATGGAAAATAGTCACAATCGACCGCGTGTTCGCGATGTCATCGAGAGGATTGGCGGCGAGCACAAGCAGGTCCGCGCGCTTGCCCGGCCGCAGCGTTCCCCTTGTCGCCTCAATGCCCAGCAACTCAGCGTTGTTCCTGGTGGCGCATACGATGGCCTGCATCGGAGTAAGCCCCGCCTGCACCATGTCTTCTAACTCCCGGTGCTCCGAGAATCCTGGAATGCGTGTCGGCATCGCGCCTGAGTCGGTTCCAAAACCAACCCGAATGCCGGCGTCATAGAGCGTCTTCAGGTTTTTCTGGTCCATCGCAAAGTCCGCTTTGTGCTGCGCGGTGTTCGGGTCCTGATTTATCTTCTGACTGTACGTGTCGCTGCTCAACATCGTTAGCACCACTGGGGAGACAGCATCCTTGAAGAAATCAAGCTGCATGAACCCCGGGTGCTGAGCGTAAATGTAGAACGATTCGTCGACCGTGAAAGTGGGAATGTACCATATGCCGCGACGCTTCATCGCCGCAATCAATTCCTGGTCGACAGGTTTGTCGCGGACGCTGTGGGCCAGTATGTCCACCCCGTCATTCACCAGCGATTTGGCGTCCGCAAGATAGAAGATGTGCGCAGCCACGCGCAGATGGTGTTTGTGCGCCTGTTTGATCACGGCACGGTAGACTTCCGGTGACATCGCGGGTTTTGTTCCTCCCACGCTGTCTACCCAAATCTTCACCAGGTCCGCGTGCCGCTTAGCCATCGCATCCACGACCGAGCGAGCTTCTTCAGCGGTTGCCGGACGATAAAGCTGATCTGGCGCAGCCGGAAGACCTGGCGCCGCGTCCGGAACACCGATACCGCGGTCCGCCGTAAACACCGTGGCGCCGTCGAGTTTACCCTCGCGTTGCTGCTCCCGAATCGGATAAAGAAGGTCGCGGTTAAGCCCCAGCGATAACATGGAGGTCACACCGTAACTCTCGTACTGCCGCAGTTCCGTGAGCACGTTTTCCGGCGTATAAGCCGTGGCCGAATTCTTTCCGTCCGCAATCAAACCCAGATGGCCGTGCGCATTAATCAGGCCAGGCATGACCGTGTCGCCATGCAAGTCGAGTATTTTCGCATTCGCAGGAATCGAAGCCGTCCCCTGCTCAATGGCCAAAATGTGATTGCCCTCAATGACCACGGTTGCATCTTCAAGCGGAGGGTGTCCGGTACCATCGATTACCCGCACATGGGTCAGAGCCGTCAACCCTGTGGGTTGACCCAGCGCTACGGCAAGCGACAGCGGCGCCAACACAAACAACATCGGTAACAATGTGCGCGAAAGCATCGTGGTTATGGGTTTCCAGAATTAGTGTAGTTCGAAGCGAGGCCCATACGTGGTCCCGTCCCGCCTGCCCCGCCTGCCCCGGCCTGCCGTGGGGCCTGCCGTGGGGCTGGCCGTGGGGCTGCCCGGACCGGTCATCCCAATCTTACGGCAAGTGACGATGGGGCCGCCGTAACTGCCCGCCAGATGAGATACTCTCCGCAAGGTGCACAAGCAATGTGGCTGGCGCTCGCGATTATTCTCATCCTGCTTTGGGTTGGCGGCTTTCTGCTTTTTCACATCGCCGCATTTGCCCTGCACATCTTGCTCATCGTCGCCGCGGTGGCCCTGATCATCCACCTCTTTAGCGGCCGCAGGGCGATGTAACACTACTCGCTGTAATGCAACAGGCTGAACACGTCGTACTCTTTGAATCGGTCGCGTCCATTGAGAAAGTCTAGCTCGATGGCAAATGCAAGGCCGACGATCCGGGCCCCTAACTGGCGCACCAGTTTCACCGTCGCTTCCATCGTCCCTCCGGTGGCCAGCAGGTCGTCTACGATAAGTACGTTTTGCCCCGGCTCGATGGCGTCCAGGTGAATTTCGAGCGCATCCGTTCCGTATTCCAGATCGTACGTCACGCGTGCCGTGGGCGCAGGCAGTTTGTCTGGCTTGCGTACTGGTACGAAGCCGGCATTCAGGCGATAGGCGAGAGCAGGACCGAAAATAAATCCCCGCGCCTCAATCCCCAGAACCAAATCCACATCCTCGAAGCCGATGTAGTGGGCTGCCAATGCGTCCACCAGGGTCGCATAACCCTTCTTGTCCTTGAGCAGGGTGGTGATGTCGTAGAAAAGAATGCCCGGCTTGGGAAAATTCGGAATCGTCCGGATAAGAGATTTCAGAGGCTCACAGTTAATCGGAGGGTGAGTCATTCGTAGCTACCAGGCTCCTTCAATCTGGAACGATTCCAGGCCGTGTGCCATGGCTTCATCCATATCTTGCTCGTCCACTGCATCCACGCGGCTGCCGCGAGAACCCTGTTCGAGCACGGCGCGAAGTTCAGCCAACTTGTCCTGGCTGCCGGCGACCATGATCTCGACCTCGCCCGCCTCGGTATTGCGAACCCAACCCCTCAATCCACGAGCCCCTGCTTCCCGATGAACAAGCCAGCGGAAACCGACGCCTTGAACGCGGCCTTTTACGATGTAGTGGCGCACTATAGTCATGCTCTATGCCCGGGACAGATACGCGCCCTCGGCCGTATCGACACGAATCTTTTCCCCCTCGTTAATGAACGGGGGCACCTGAACCACCAGCCCAGTCTCCATCTTGGCCGGCTTGGTGACCGAGGATGCGGTCGCCGATTTGAGGCCCGGCTCGGTTTCTACCACCGTCATCTCCACTGTTTGCGGCAACTCGATACCCACTGCCACACCATCGAAAAACGAAACCTTGATCTGAAGATTCGGGATCAGGTATTCGATGGCATCGCCCAGGGTGCTTCCCTTCAAGTTCGTCTGTTCATAGTTTTCTGTGTTCATGAAGTAGAAGTCGTCGCCGTCGGAGTAGAGGAAATCCATGGAAATTTCGTCGACAATGACCCGGTCGATGGGGTCCGGCGAACGGAAACGGTGCTCAAACATCGCGCCGGTGCGCAGGTTCCGGAGCTTGGCCTGGATGAATGCGCGCAGATTTCCCGGTGTCCGATGCTCGACGCTAAAGACTGTGTGCAGCTCGTTATTATGCTTGATGATCATGCCCGGGCGCATCTGTGTGGCAGGAATCGCCATAAAAGAAAAACTCCTTCATTACTTGCTGGATTGGATGGTGCGGAATCCTCAACAGTCGATTGTAGCCCCTTCTCTACTTGCCGAAGATTCGGGAGAAGAAGTGGCCGATGCGATGGAAAACGCCGCCTCTATCGGATGACTGATTGGGTGGAGGAGGTGCGGACGCCACCTCCGGCGGAGGCGCTGGCTTGGAAGCCGCTGCGACGGGAACGGCCGAAGGTGGAGTAGGAGGGCTGGCCGGGGCCGCTGCGGAATTCTCTCCGTTGTAAGTGAGCGGAACCGTAACCTGGGCATGCGTCTCTCCCGCGGGAACCACAGGTGCGGTATGTGGGGCGGGCGGCGGAGCCAGGCCCTCACTTTCCGCTATGGGAAAAGCCGTATCGGCAGGCGTCGATGAAGGGCCGCCGGCTGGCCGTCCTGGCGCCGCGGGGCTGGCTCCCGTATTCCCCGTACTGGCCACGGAAGTGACCGGCATCGCTGGACAGCCGCAAGGCTCCGGTTCATGATCCACCACCTCGCTCAGGCTGCCATGCTCGAAGGTCACACGTTGATCCGGCATTACCCGGTACGCCCCGCCTTCCAGTTGGCTGCTGACCGTAACGTACGGTGCGTCTGCGCCGTGATTGTCGACGCAGGTATCCCCCTGGGTATTGACCCGGATGCTCAGGTTGGCTTGTCCCGGTCCGGAGATGAGAACCCGCAGGTCAGGGGTGAGCAGCACATCGGAATACTTGCCCACTACGTAGTTAGCCTCGATCGCGCCGCGGTCCAGCGCCATCATGAGCGCGCTGCTGGCCGGGTCATCAACAGAACGATCCTTCGCCAGGTGAACGCTGCTGGTCGAGCACAGTTGCAACGAGCCGCCTCGCTGCAGCGTGATCTTCACCGCCTCGGTTCCAGCAGTAATCTCGCTGCCATTGCCCAACACCGTTTCGCCGTGGGAAATGTTCACCGCACCCGATACCTGCACCTCGGTAGCCGAAGTGCGTCCGATAGGCTGCTGGGCTCCCAGCAGCGGGGCAAAGAAAACAACGGTGCCGGCCAGGAGAAATCGCATCGTCACAACAATTCTCAAAGAGAGAGAAAATTCCGGATCAGGTTCTTGCCGTCCACGGTGAGCACGCTCTCCGGGTGAAACTGAACCCCCTCGATGGGAAAGCGGCGGTGCCGCAGGCCCATGATGGTCCCGTTGCCATCGCCATTTTGCACCCGGGCACTCACTTCAAGCTCCTCCGGCAAACCCTCGTCGGCAACAATCAGCGAGTGATAGCGCGTACAGGTCATGGGACTGGCAAGACCAGCAAAGAGATTGCGTCCGTCGTGCTCGACCAGGCTGGTCTTTCCGTGCATCAACTTTGGTGCGCGTACGACATTGCCGCCAAAGGCAGCTCCGATCGCTTGATGGCCGAGGCAAACACCTAATATGGGCACTTTACCGGCAAAATGCCGGATAAGAGGAATGCTGACGCCGGCTTCCTGAGGGGTACAAGGTCCTGGAGAAAGGACAATACGCTCGGGCTTGAGATCCTCTATCTGTTCGACCGTCAACTGGTCGTTGCGGCTGATGGTCATCTCGGCCCCCAGCTCACCCATATATTGCACCAGGTTGTAGGTAAATGAATCGTAGTTGTCGAGAACGAATACCATGCGCGCCACTTCCTTCAGTGTAGTCCCAGGGAAACCTCAGAACGGTTGTGAGCTTCCTCATCGAAGTGGAGTTTGTACATTTCAGGATCGAAGGGTAGGTATTTCAACTGAGTTTGGTTTTGTATCAGTCGTCCACCGGCGTTGCCGACCCGCGAGGGATGAAACGTGGGTTGAGCAGGTTTAAAGTTAGGGAGCGTGGTGGGTACAGAGGTCTGTTATTCCCTGGTGTGAACGAGCCCGTGTATCAGTCGGACCCGGAAGCCTTAAGCACCCCGGATTGTCGCCAAGGGCAGATCAACAGCTCCTGAGCACGCTTGTTAGATTCTTTGGATAGGGTTTCCACACCCACGGCGCAGAAGGAGGAAGGATGGAAGTTCTGCATCCGCATTGCGCTGGTCTGGATGTGCACAAGGACACGGTGGTGGCCTGCGTTCGCCACATGGTAGAAGGTGAGGTAAGCACCAAGGTGAAGACCTTCAAGACTACGACCCAAGAACTAATGAACCTCTCCGACTGGCTGTCGGCCGAGGGGGCGACGCATATCGCTATGGAAGCCACGGGTGTCTACTGGAAGCCGATCTGGCACATTCTCTGCGAGGGCGGGTTCCAACTGGTGCTGGGCAACGCCGCCCATGTGAAGAACGTGCCTGGCCGTAAGACCGATGTCAAGGATGCGGCGTGGCTAGCCGATCTGATGGCCCATGGGCTGATCAAGGCCAGCTTTGTGCCCGACGAGCCGACCATGCAGATGCGCGACCTGCTGCGCACCCGCAAGCAGTTGGTGCGGGAGCGAAGCGGTCATATGCAGCGGCTTCAGAAGACGCTGGAGGATGCCAACATCAAGTTGGATTCGGTGGTCACCGATATTCTGGGTCTGTCTGGGCGTCGTATGGTGGAAGCCTTGATTGCCGGCCAGACCGTGCCCCGGGACCTGGCATTGTTGGCGCACCGACGCCTCCACGCCACCACCGATGCGCTAGAAGCGGCGTTGCGTGGTCGGGTAAGGGCCCATCATCGTTTTCTGCTTCAGCTGCATCTGAACCAGATCGATGCTCTGGATGCGGCCATCACGAGCGTTGATCAGGAGGTGGAGGCTCAGCTGGAACCCTTTCGTGCCGCCATCGAGCTGATCTGCACTATCCCCGGTCTGGGGGCTCTCTCGGCTGAGGTGATGGTCTCGGAGATAGGCATCGATATGAGCCGATTCAAGACCGCGGGCCATCTGATTTCCTGGGCCGGGCTGTGTCCGAAAAACGACCAAAGCGCGGGCAAACGCCGTTCCACGCGGATGAAGAAAGGCGCACCATGGCTGAAGTCCACGCTGGTGCAATGCGCCTGGGCGGCCAGTCGCACCAAAGGGAGTTATCTTCAAGCACAATACCTGCGCTTGCGCTCTCGGCGGGGCGCGAAAAAAGCCATCTGTGCGGTCGCCGCCTCGATCCTCACCGCCGCCTATCACATGCTTAAAAATGGCAATCCGTACCAGGATCTAGGCCCAAATCACTTCGACAAAAGAGCCCAAGGCAAGCATGTCCAACGGCTCCTCAACCGCCTACAGAACCTCGGATTCGCCGTCAGCATCACGCCCTTGGCTACTTAGCCGAGGGTTTGTTTCTTGTTAGGGCACGACTTCAGTCGGGCCATAAGGGCTTGAAAGTGAATTGGGCTTTAAAAGCCGGGCTTAAGCCTCGGCTTAAGGCCCTGTTATGACAGTGCCCATGCCGCTACACTTACCTGGCATTAAAAGACGCGGGGGCTAAAGAGGCTGCGGAAAAAAAAGGCCGTTGGTTAGGAAAGCCGTGCCTCAGGGGCTTCTAAAGAGTGTGCGTGAGAACCTAATTCCAAGTCACCGCGCTCATGCTTTGTATCAGGGCACGGCTTCAGCCGTGCCGCAATGGTTGGGTCTGATGAGGGCTTTAGCCCCTGGGCTACGTCTTCCCTTTTGAAGGGCACAGGCTTCAGCCCGTACGTTAACTACCCAAGATAGGACGGGCTTTAAAGCCCAGATCTTTGTCGGACCTCATCGGCCCGACTGAAGCCGGGCCCTGATACAACGCACCAGCGCGGTGACTCCCGAAAAATTCGCCGTCCTCTTTGAAATGTAGAGCTTTGTATTCAATGAGGAAAGCTCACTTCCTGTGTGTCGCCGCGGCCCGCGCCCTTTCGACGGCCCGCACGACCGCTTTCGCCTTATTGACCGACTCCTCATACTCCTCTTCCGGGACCGAATCAGCCACAATGCCCCCGCCCGCCTGAATATAGCCCTGCTCTCCCTTGAGCAGCATGCTGCGAATGGCGATGCACGAATCAAAGTTCCCTGAAAAGTCGGCATAGAAAACACTGCCCCCGTAAATTCCCCGGCGCGTCGGCTCCAGTTCTTCAAGGATTTCCATCGCGCGGATCTTGGGCGCGCCACTTAGGGTGCCGGCCGGGAAGCAGGCGCAGAAGGCATCCACCGCCGAGAGTCCTCGCTTGAGCTGGCCCTCAAGCGAGCTGACCAGGTGCATCACGTGGGAGTAACGTTCCACATGCATCAGGCTCTTCACTCGCACGGTGCCGAATTCGCATACCCTGCCAATATCGTTCCGCCCCAGATCCACCAGCATCACATGCTCGGCCCGTTCCTTTTCATTCGTCAGCAACTCCTGCTCGATACGGAGATCTTCCGCTTCATCGGCAGAACGCGGACGGGTTCCCGCGATGGGACGATACTCGACGTGCCGCTGTTGCACGCGCACCAGCAATTCAGGAGACGAGCCCACCAGACAGGTCGACACCTTCTCCAGATCGAAGCGAAGAAAGTAGAGATAGGGAGACGGATTGACAATGCGCAGAGCGCGGTAAACGGAGAAAGGATCGACTCCGGGCTTCACTTCAAAGCGCTGTGACAACACAGCCTGGAAAATGTCGCCGGCGGCGATGTATTCCTTGATCCTGGCGACGGAAGCCAGAAAGTCCTTTTTGAGGGTGTGGCTGGTTACGGACAGCTTACCCCGGGGTGGCGCGTGTCGAGGCTTGGGGATGGGTCTCGCCAGGCGCTTCTCCAGCTGGCTGAGCCGTTTTTTAGCATCCGCGTACGCGGCGGCTGGTTTCTGGCGCCCAAGATCGGCAGTCACGATCAACAGGATCTGTTTGCGCACATGGTCGAATGCCAGCACCTCGTCGAAAAACATCAGGCAGGCATCCGGAACGCCGAGATCATCCTCGGCCAGCTCGGGCAGACGCTCCAGTTGCCGCACCACGTCGTAAGCAAAGAAGCCGACCGCGCCACAGGTAAATGGCGGCAACCCCGCGATATGCGCCGGCGTTTGCCCGGCCAACAACTCTTTTAGGAGGGCAAAGACGTCCCCTTGCAGGGAACGGCTCTTCCCTCGCTCTTTGATGACGATAGAGCTGCCGCGGGACAGGATCGTGCGATAGGGGCGGACGCCGATAAAGGTATAGCGACCCACTTTTTCGCCGCCCTCAACGGATTCCAGAAGGAAGGACTGGGGTTCGTCGGCAGCCAGGCGCAAAAAGGCGGAAACCGGGGTCTCCAGGTCGGCCGTGAGCGTGCGATAAACCGGAACCAGGCTATGCGCCGCCGCTAGCTGGAGGAATTCCGCACGTAGGGGGAAAATGGTAGTGTCAGACGGCATCCTGCTCATACTAAATGGCCATAGCCGGAGCCAGGTAAACAAGAGAGGATTCGTCCTGATGAGGCATCTTACGGATTGAGGGCGCTTGCCCGGGTTTCTGGGCACGCATATACTCGGTAGGTTTGGGGTTAGTACGAGTAACAGGTCCCGGCCAAGTGGCCGCACGCGCGCGTAGGGCTCGCCGGGAGCGGAAATTGAGCAAAGCTTCTGTAGGCTCGATTTCGCCCCGTCGAAGTGCCTGCGCCGTCCCGCCCGGGCGCGAACGGCTCAACTGCAGCGGGGCTTGGCGAACTGCCGATTGCAGTTCATATGTGGAGAATTCGTTATGCAAACCGTATCCCTCGAGCAGGAGATTAATCCGTGGGAAGCCCAGGCTGCTCGATTTGACTTTGCGGCACAAAAACTCAACCTGGATCAAGGGCTGTGGAAAGTATTGCGTTACCCTGCGCGCGAAGTGATCGTGCACATCCCGGTGATGATGGACAACGGAAGCATTGAGGTCTTCACCGGCTTCCGGGTGCAACATTCGATAGCCCGGGGTCCGGGCAAGGGAGGCATCCGCTATTCCCCCGATGTAACCCTCGATGAGGTTCGGGCGCTGGCCAGTTGGATGACGTGGAAGTGTGCCGTGGTCAACATTCCCTTTGGGGGCGCCAAGGGGGGCGTGATTTGCGACCCCAAAAAGATGTCCATCGGCGAGCTGGAGCGCATGACTCGCCGCTACACCTCGGAGCTGATTGAATTTATCGGGCCGGAAAAGGACGTACCGGCCCCGGACATCAACACGAACGAGCAGACCATGGCCTGGATCATGGACACCTATTCCATGCATATGCGCCAGACGGTGACCGCCGTGGTTACGGGAAAGCCGCTCAACATCGGCGGTTCACGGGGCCGAAGGGAAGCGACCGGCCGGGGCATCGCCGTAGTGTGCGACGAGGCTCTGCGTTACCTGAACATGCAGCGCGAAGGATGCAGGGTGATCATCCAGGGCTTCGGCAACGTAGGCTCGAACGCCGCCAAGCTGATGATGGAAAAAGGCTACAAAATCATCGGCATCGCCGAATACGACGGCGGACTCTACAACAGCAACGGAATCGATATCCACCTGCTGCTCGAATACCGGCAGCGGAACGGCACGGTGATGGGCTTCAAGGGCGCGGAAGCGGTGAATTCTTCCGAATTGCTGGTTTCCGATTGTGAGATCCTCATTCCCGCGGCCACAGAGAACGTCATCACCAGCCGCAATGCGGACCGCATCAAGGCGCGCATTGTTTGCGAAGGCGCCAACGGACCAACCACGGCAGTCGCTGACGAGATCCTGGCGGATAAGAAGATCTTCATCATTCCAGACATTCTGGCCAATGCCGGCGGGGTCACGGCCTCGTACTTCGAATGGGTGCAGGATCGTCAGGGCTATTTCTGGAAGGAAGCGGTGGTCAACGAGCAATTGGAGAGCATCCTGGCGGAAAGCTTTGGCGACGTGGTTCGCTACGCCGAAGCGCACGCGGTCAACAATCGTATTGCCGCCTACATGCTGGCCATCGACCGGGTTGCCTTCACCATCAAGCAACGCGGCATTTACGCCTGACCTGGAAGCGAGGGGCCAAAGTAACCCACAGGATGCACCGGGCCCCCTGCCTACGGCGGGCGCCTGGTGCATAATTGAAGTGGGATGAGCGCGAGCCTTCCCTCAACAGCCGAGTCGATCGTGAACCTGCCAAACTCCATCACGATGAGCCGCATCTGTTGCATTCCCTTGCTCATCTGGATGCTTTCCAGTGTCTATCCCTTTCGCAGCGTACACGGGGAACAGGAAATTGCCGCATCGCTGATTTTCATCCTGGCCTCCATCACCGACGGCGTGGATGGCTATCTGGCCCGCAAGCGCGGTCAAATCACCACCATGGGTATGTTGCTCGATCCATTAGCTGACAAGCTGATGATTACCGCGGCATACGTTTGCCTGGTGCAGTTCAACCCTCACCTCATGAAAGCCTGGGTTGTGATTCTGGTGATTGGCCGTGAGTTTTTGGTAAGTGGCCTGCGCTCGATAGCCAGTTCGGAAGGTTTCACCATGGAGGCCAGTGACCTGGCCAAGCTCAAGACGGTGATTCAGATTGTCTCCGTGGTCGCGGTCATCCTGGCCCACGGCTGGTATGCATGGCATTTTGGCTGGTTCATCATGCCGGTCGAGTGGATCGCAATCGCTGCTATCTACTTCATGGTGCTGGTCTCAATCATTTCCGCTGTCGATTACTTCGTGGCTTTCTGGCGAAAGATCGACCACGCTTCCGCCGACCGCCGTTCCCGCGCCAGCTTCGTCCTGAGCCGAAGAAAAGACCTGCCTGCCGCGAACAAAGTCTGGTTAGCCCAAGAAAACAGCAGGTCCTTTCCTGACAAGACAAGAGCCCCGGGATCACCGGGGCTCTTGTCTTAATCCTTACTTGTAATCGTCCTACGCAGGTACCGCATGTACATGCACCGGACGAGTCAACCGCTGCACGAAGTGATAGGGCGGCCAGGGTCCGGAGAGTTGCATATGGCAATCCTTCAATTGCTGGCTGGCGCTTGAGTACTTGTTCTGGTAGCGCTCGATACCCTTGTGATCAATCAAGTGAGCGATGTCGAGCAGCATCTTGCCGGAATCCATCCTGCGGCAACTGATCTCTTCATCGAGTGGGCTGAACATGCGATGCATTTGCACCGAAACAGCCCGCGCTTTGGTCTGCCGTTCGCGTTGCCGGGTAGCGCTCTCCCGCAAGCTGGACAAGTATTCTTTGCCTACCCGGTCCATCGGAACCGGAGCGCCTTGTTCGCGGCAGCAATCGTCCAGAAGCACTTTAAGGTGCATCTCTGCCTTCCCGCGCAAACGCTCAACATTGGCAAGAAACTGCCGCTGATTGGAGCGAATCGACTTTCTCAAGGCTTCATCGTCCGCAAAAACAGTGCCAAAGCGGAAAGGGAGAACTGTGGAGAGTTTGAAACAGTCGCTGATCACACGTGCGTGTTCGACGGCTGCTTTCTGGTCTAAGTTTTCTAAGGGATGATGTTCGCTGACGATAACTGCGAGATCACTGGCTGGATAGAGGAAGATCTGATTTCCTGAGATACCCATCACCGATTCCATTGGAACGGGTTTTCGATGGCGGCTAAGTTCAGGAAACGCCTGCTTTTCACTAATACAATAGGCATACCATGCCATAGAGAGTCACTCCACACATGCTGACGAAGGAAGTCGCCAGCTTTTCTTTGCTATCGTGAGGCCTGGAACGACTTCGTAGGGGAGATCTGGCACGTCCAGGGAAGAGGACTGCACCGAACTATCGCGTATCCTAGTCCCGGATTAGAACGACTGGCAACAGAAAGCCTGCACCGATCCGGTACAAATTGCGTTCTTCGATAAATCGAATTTGTATCATGAAAAATAATTTCAATGATATAAACAATTGAGGAAAGGTCGCCACAACCGCTCATCGCGAAGCGTGGACAAGGAGAAAAGTGACCATCCCTGCTGTCGCCAGAAGAAGCACAACCATCACAATGCCATAACCAGCATCCAGCGGCGCAGCGAGCGCACATCGGCAAAAAGCCGGCGGCTTTCCTCGATGCTGTTCTCGTGAACCACCCGCAGCCGGCCCATTTGTTGTTCAATCCGCTCCAGCTGGAACGCCTGATTCCTGGCCTGCACTTCCAGATCACGGCTGCCGGTTTGCATCGCGGCGATACCGTTGGTGAGTTCTGTCAAGTCCGGGCCGGGCTTGAGACATACCTGGATCGAGCAGCGGCAACAGGCGACCCAGGTAGGGCAGCAGAACGCGCAATTGGAGTAGAACCTCCCACATAGAGCGGTGTGAGCCTTTCTCCGCCTTTTCGAGCGAGAGTGGGGGTACGCTGGGTTCAGCGACAGGGCCGGAAGTTCGATCTTTCGTCATCGGGGCAGGATTTCCTGTCTTCGCCCATGGTACGCAGTTGCCTAAAGCTTGCCTAGAGAGTGGCTTACAAGCGAGAATAGAGGTTCCGATGAAGCTTTTTCGAATATTCCATTTTCGGGAATCAATCGAGTAATTTCTATGAAAAAAAGTGTTGACCCCCACTTTCGATCGCGATAAGTTCTATTTGGCTTAGTGAGAGCGCGCCTTTTGGGCATTGACTAGCGATCTCGCCCTTTCTGCGATCATCCAGCTTCAGTAAGGGCATCGAGCATCGGAAGACGGAACTTCATTAGGCACAGAGGTCACAGCAGCGCGACATGCAGGTTATTTCGATGCATGCGCCACCTGGAGACAGAGGCCACTCTCGAAAAGCGCCTCTGCATAAAGGTCTCGCGCGAGGGAATTCCGCCGGAAGCGCCGTTGAATTGCGACGCAGGGAATCTTTCCAGTAACCGGTTGGACAACATGAAACCCAGACGAAAAAATTGTTCCCGCAAGAGAGCATACGCGTCTAACAGATAGAAAATCGACCGACGCAGCGCGCGGCAGATCCTTTGCCATCTGGAAATGCGCACATGGACGGTCAAAGGATGAAGGAGAATACAGATGCGCTCTGATCTTATCTTTGGGGCACTTGCCCACGTCACGAATCGCTATACACTGTGTCAGCTTGCTTCGAAAGCTACGCGCAAGCTGCACAAGCCCAATACCCGTCTCCAAGACACCACGAATGAGGTTCTAGTCCGCTTCCATCACGAGAGCCCGGCGGCACCAGCCGCCTCTACCCCGGAAGCATCTCAGATCCAGCAGCGCCGCGCAGCTTAAGCGCGGCCCTGTTCTGGGCCTTTTCGACCCCTTCCCAAGACAACTCGAGCCTGCTTAAAACCAGCAAGATTCCTTCCCGATAAACCCCTCCAAAGCTACCCCCCGTAGGTGAAAATGACCATTTCCGAGTTAAAAGAAAAGAACATAACGGAGCTAAGCCGCATCGCCCGAACGCTCGAAATCCCAGGCGCCAGCGGCCTCCGCAAGCAGGATCTTATCTTCAAGATCCTTCAGGCCCAGAGTGAAAAAGAAGGCCATATTTTTGCCGAAGGGGTGCTTGAAATCCTTCCCGACGGATACGGCTTTCTTCGTTCGCCTGATTACAACTATCTCCCCGGGCCGGACGACATTTACGTCTCGCCTTCGCAGATCCGAAAATTTGACCTCAAGACCGGCGATACCATCAGTGGCAACGTACGCCCTCCTCATGAAGGGGAGAAATATTTTGCCCTGGTGAAGATCGAGGCCATCAACTTTGAGTCTCCCGAGGAAACTCGCAACAAGATCCTTTTTGACAACCTGACCCCGCTGTATCCCCAGGAACGCATCAAGATGGAGACCGTCCACGAAAATACCAGTGGCCGGGTCACGGATCTGCTGACCCCGGTGGGCAAGGGCCAGCGTGGCCTCATCGTCGCCCCTCCACGGACCGGCAAGACAATGCTGCTGCAGTCCATCGCTAACTCCGTCACCACCGAATCACCCTGAGGTCGCGCTGATCGTGTTGCTGATCGACGAGCGCCCGGAAGAAGTGACGGATATGCAGCGATCGGTAAAGGGTGAAGTCATCAGCTCCACCTTTGATGAGCCGGCGGCACGCCATGTGCAGGTAGCCGAGATGGTCATCGAAAAGGCCAAGCGGCTGGTGGAACACAAGCGGGATGTGGTCATCCTTCTGGATTCCATCACCCGCCTGGCGCGCGCCTACAACACCATCGTCCCGCCTTCCGGCAAGGTGCTCTCGGGCGGTGTCGATTCCAATGCTTTGCAGCGCCCGAAACGTTTCTTTGGCGCCGCCCGCAATATTGAAGAAGGCGGTTCCCTGACCATCATTGCCACTGCCCTGGTTGACACCGGCTCGCGCATGGATGAAGTCATCTTTGAAGAGTTCAAAGGCACCGGCAACATGGAAGTGATTCTGGACCGCAAGCTGGTAGACAAGCGCGTCTTTCCCGCAATCGACATCCAGCGTTCCGGCACGCGTAAGGAAGAGTTGCTGATCCCCAAGGAAGATCTGCAGCGAATTTGGGTTCTACGTAAGGTTCTCAATCCGCTCTCCCCCGTCGAAGCCATGGAGTTACTGGTCGACCGCCTGGGCAAGACCCGCAACAACGCCGAATTCCTGCTCAAGATGAACTCCCTGTAACGCAAGCGAAGCTGACGGCCGATTCGTTCCTCCGGATCTCTTGTGGGCGTGGAGAAGGCATTCCAGTTCTCTCCACCAGCAACTTCCTGCTGAAGGAAGCCCCTCAACCCGACGGAAGTCGTATCCGCCATCCTCCCCGGCGCTGTAATCTGTTAGACACACAGGGAGAATCGCGTGGGCACGGAATCCCAGCACCGCAGGAGTGCCGTTGTAGCGCTCGGCGGAGGCATGTTCTTGCTTCTGCTGGTGCTGGCTGCCCTGAATGCCTTCAATCCCCTTCCGCCATTCCTGCGCCCCCACGGCACCAGCCAGATCTTCCTGTTCACCGCCGCTTTCTGTGTTGGCGTTCCTGCTCCTCCTGACGTTGCTGGTCCTGCTGTTCCGAAACATCGTGAAGTTGCTGGCCGACCAGCGGAGCCGGGTGCTCGGCTCAAGAATTCGCAGCCGCATGTTGGTGGGCGCACTCCTGCTCTCGTTCGCTCCCGCCGTGTTTATGTTCTTGTTCAGTTTCGGGCTGCTTAATCGGGCCATGGAGCGCTGGTTTTCGCAGCCCGCTTCGCAAATGCGCCAGGATTCGACCCTCGTAGCGCTGGAGCTATCTCAATACGCTGCCGCAAACGCCAGAGCGGAGGCAGAATCCCTGGCCAGCTCCCCAGGTGTCACACACGCCCTGCAAACCGGAAACTCCGAAGCGCTGCTGCGGGAGATAGGCACTCACCGCATCACTCTTGAGGGTGGCTTTGCCGTCGTCTTCCGCAACGGCGCGGCGATCGGGCAATACCAGCTGCCCCAGGACAATGGCCGGGCGATCATTCGGTCCTGGATGGATGAAAAGGAAAGTGATGTCGCCCAGGGACAGAACCCTTTAACCGTCACCGTGTTGCATGCTGCCCAGCGCAGCGACGTGCCCATGCTGGTGAGCGGAAAAGATGAATATGTACTCGGGGCAGCCAGCACCGTGGAAGGATGCATCGTGGTCGCCGGTCTACCCCTCCCTACCGGGCTGAGCGCAACCGTGCAGGACATTCGCTCCGGCGCCCGGGACTACGAGGCTCTCTATCGCGCGCGCAGACGGATCCGCACCACCTACCTGCTCTTGCTTTTTCTCTTGACGACGCTGGTCTTTTTCGCCAGCAGCTGGCTGGCGCTTTTTCTCTCCAAGCAAGTGACCCGGCCGGTAGAGGCTTTAGCGGATGCCATGGACGCTGTGGCCGCCGGTCATTATGCTCACCGGGTTCAAGGTGGCGGCTACCGAGGAGTTGGGGGAGCTGGTGCGTTCATTCAATCGCATGGCAGAGGACCTGGAAGGCAGCCGCGCCCTGGCCGAAACCTCCACCACCCAGCTTTCGGCTGCAAATCGGGCACTGGAGGAGCGCCGCAGCGAACTGGAGACCGTGCTGGAGACAATTCCCAGCGGAGTCGTCACTCTCGACCCGCAGATGTGCGTGCTGCAGGCGAATCGCGCCTCGCGCAACCTGCTTAGCCCGCGCGAGCACCACGACCTTTCGGGCATGCCGCTGGAATCGATTTTGCCCCGCGAAATCGCCGACGAGCTGATCGTGCTGTTGCGCCGCAGCAAGCGCATGGGCCTGGCGGCTACCGAAATCGAGCTGCCCGGCCCCCGCGGAGTGCTCAACGTAACCGCAACCATCGCGCGGCTCGAACTGGGCAAGGATCGCGAGGGATGCATCCTGGTCCTGGAAGATGTCACCGACTTCCTGCACGCCCAACGGCAGATGGCGTGGAAGGAAGTCGCCCAGAGGGTGGCCCACGAAATAAAAAATCCGCTCACCCCGATTGCGCTCTCCGCGGAGCGAATTCGCAAGCATGTCGATCGCCCCACCCCGGACTCCGACTCCGTGATTCGCAAATGCAGCGATGTCATCCTGGGTTCCGTGCAAACCATGCGCAGGCTGGTGGACCAGTTCGCCTCGCTGGCGCAGTTCCCCTACCTCGCGGCCTAAAGTGTCTGCGATCTCAACTCCATTGTGGAGAGCGCTCTGGCCTTGTTCGCTGGGCGAATTCAGCATATTCGCATCGTGAAGCGCCTGGCGGGCGGCATTCCTCCGGTATTAGCCGATCCGGAAGCATTGAAGCGCGCTCTCGCCAACCTCATCGACAACGCAGCCGAAGCGATGCAGAGCAGCTTGTTGCGTGAACTGACGATTGAAACCGGGCTCATCGAGGGCCACACCACAGCGGAGATCGTGGTCGCCGATACCGGCCATGGGCTGAATGACGAAATGCGCGAACGCCTTTTCCTGCCCTACTTCTCCACTAAACAGCGCGGCACTGGCCTGGGGCTGGCCATTGCCTCGAAAATTATTCAGGAACACAGCGGGGCCATTCGCGCGGAACAAAATACTCCCACCGGAGCGCGATTCATCATCGAACTGCCGTTGGCCGACGCCAAGAGCACGCACGAGGCCGCTCTGGCAGGGGCGAACGGCAGGTTGACGTCATGAACCACATTCTGATCGTCGATGACGAGGCGGAGATTCGGGAATCCCTGGGCGAAATTCTCAAGGAGGACGGATACGCCGTTACCAGCACCGCTACCGCTTCCGAAGCCATGGTGCTGTTGCGTGACGCTTCCTATGACGTAATGCTGCTCGACATCTGGCTGCCCGACCGGGACGGCCTGGATGTGCTGACGGAGATTCGTTCGCTGGCCATCGAGAGCACGCCGGAAGTCATCATCATTTCCGGCCATGGCACCATCGAGACTGCGGTGCGCGCCACCAAGCTCGGCGCCTTTGATTTCCTGGAGAAGCCGCTCTCCATCGATCGCACCCTGATCCTGCTAAAGAATGCGGTGCAAGCGCGTCGGTTGCGCAGCGAGAACCAGGAGTTCAAGCGCCAACTGCTGATGCACGTGCCGATCACTGGCGAGAGCGTCTCCATCAAGGCCTTGCGCCAGCAGATCAAATTGATGGCGCCCACCAACGGCCGGGTGCTCATCTATGGTGAATCCGGTTCCGGGAAGGAACTGATCGCGCGCGCTATCCACAGCGAGAGCTTGCGCAGCGATCGGGTGTTTGTCGAGTTGAACTGTGCCGCCATTCCCGAGGATTACATCGAAAGCGAGATCTTCGGTTATCGCCATGGCGCCGTCCCGAACGGCCCGGTGGAAAAGCTCGGGACCTTTGAACGAGCCGATGAGGGAACCTTGTTCCTCGATGAAGTCGGTGACATGAGCCTCAAAATGCAGGCCAAGGTTCTGCGAGCGTTGGACGAACAGCGTTTCACTCCGGTTGGCGGCACGCAGACCATCCAGGTCGATGTCCGGGTCATTGCCGCGACCAATAAAGACCTGGAAGAAGAGATTGCGAAGGGAAACTTCCGCGAGGATTTCTTTTACCGCTTGAACGTCATTCCGTTCTATGTACCGCCGTTGCGGGACAGGAAGGAAGATATCCCGCTGTTGGTGCGCGAATTTCTGCAGGAGTTCGGCCGCCAGTATGGCCGTCCTCGCATCGAGATGAGCGATGAGGCGATTACGGTGCTTAAGCAATACCATTGGCCGGGCAACGTGCGCGAGCTAAGGAACGTGATCGAGCGGGTGATGATCCTGAATCCGCAGACAATCCGCATCGAACGCAAGCACCTGCCCATGCTGGTCTTCCGCGGCAGCGGCCGCAAGGGAGAAGAATTCAGCACCCTACACCAGGCGCGCGAAGCGTACGAGCGCGACTACATCCTGAAGAAAATCGATGAGTGTCACGGCAATGTTAGCCGCGCCGCGGAAGCATTGGGACTGGAACGGAGTCACCTCTATCGCAAGATGAAGAGCTTAGGTATCAGTGTGCGCGAGTAAACTTTCCGCGTGCGTCCCCTCAGTAGAGTCCGGGTGCCCCATATCGGGCACCCGTCCTTTGCTTGGAAGAAAGGGCTAAGGCAATGGTGGGGCTTCGCCCCTTTTTTTCGTCCGAGGTACGCTGGGGCGAACCTGGGGCACCCGTCCAGTCTTGCGTTTGGGTTTTCCGACAGGGTTCGTGGTTACGCTCATCTTCTCTTCTGAGTTCGACTCGGCCTGGGCTAGACCTTCCAGTTGTTTGCGCCAATCCAGGGAGTCGACGAAGTATCTTGACTCCCTCCAGTTCTCTTCGACAATCACGTGCAGCTCAAGATAGACCCTGGTGCCCAGCAGAGACTCTATTTCCTTGCGCGCGGCCGCACCTATGCTCTTGAGTTTGGTCCCGCCCTTACCAATCAAAATTGCTTTTTGTCCCGAGCGTTCGCAGTAGATCACCGCCGAAATCCGCGTGAGGGGCAATTTCGATGACTTGGCGGAGACCGGTTCCGGCTCCTCGAAGCGCTCCACGACCACTGCGGAAGCATAGGGAACTTCTTCCCCCGTCTCCAGCAGAATCCGCTCGCGGATAAGTTCCGCAACCAGGAACCGCTCCGGCTGGTCGGTGAACTGTTCCTTGGGGAAGTATCGCTGGCCCTCAGGCAGATACTCGACCAATTTCATCAACAAGGTATCCAGACCATCCTTCTTGCTTGCGGAGATGGGGATCACTTCTGCGAATGGATAGAGAGCGCTGAATCGTTCAATGAGGGGCAGAAGCTTGGATCGTAAAACCAGGTCAATCTTGTTGAGCACCAGGAACACGGGACAATCGAGCTTCTGGATCAACTGCAACACAAACGCATCTTCACTGCTTTCCTTTTGCGCACGAGGCGATTGCTTCTGTCCGGGTTGGAGAGGTTCGCTGTATCGGGCCGCGTCCACCATCAGGACGACGATGTCCCGGCTCTCCAGGGCCTCATAAACTTCCTGCATCATGCGCCGGTCCAGTTGAGAGCCCGGCCGGTGGACACCGGGTGTATCCACAAAAACGATCTGGGCAGCGCTCCGGCCCTTGCGCGCCGGCACCTCTACGATTCCCTGAATCCGGTTGCGTGTGGTCTGTGGCTTGTTGCTGACGATCGCGATCTTTTCCCCGATGAGAGCATTCAGCAGCGTTGACTTGCCCGCGTTAGGACGGCCGAGAATGGAGATGAAACCAGATCGCACACCTTAGTGTAGACCCTGGATCTCTAGCGGACCGTCAGCTCTCAATCGACGATACACGCACCCGTTCAATCCGGCGGTCGGTGGACGCCACCACTTCGAAGCGCAACGAGTCGGCAACGATCACTTCCCCGGGCAGCGGGATACGTCCGGCAATCTCGCTCACCAGTCCCCCTACTGTCGCGGCCTGGTATTCCTGCTCCACCTGGTAGCCGCCGCTCAACAGGTCTTCAAGCCGGGCTACTTCGAGATTTCCCGAAACCAGCCATGTGCCCCCGGCCTCGTGTAGTGGCGCGTCCTGTTCGCTGTCATATTCGTGCTCGTCGCTGATGCGGCCGACGATCTCCTCCAGCAGATCTTCGATGGTCACCAGGCCGGCGACGCCTCCGTACTCGTCGATCACCATCCGCATGTGTTGCTTCTCGCGCTGCATTTCCCGCAACAGTTCATTGACTCGCTTGGTTTCCGGCACCAGCGCGGCCGGCCGCTGGATGCTGGCCACTGTCTGCGTGCTGGCGGCATCATCGGCGATATGGAGCAGGTCATGGGCGAAGGCAATTCCGGTAACGTGATCCAGCGAGCCCTGAAACACCGGCACGCGCGAGTACGGATGCTTCTTCAAGCCAGAGATAAAGTCTTCCAGCGTCATGTCCGCCGGAACAGCAAACACGTGCGGGCGCGGGGTCATGACCTCGCGCACCACCTTGTCGCCAAACTCAACCGCGGAGCGGACCAGGTCGCGGTCGCTCTCTTCGATGATTCCCTCTTCCTCTCCCGCCTCGATCAGGGCCTCGACCGCCGCCTCGCTGGGATCTTCCTCCTGGTTGCCGGGCCGAGGTTCCGCCAGCGCGGCGATCGAAAGTAGAAATGCCAGCAATATGGTCACCGGCAGGACGAGATAGAACAGCACACGGATGACAAACGTCAGGCGTACGACCCAGAGGCCGCCCGTGCGGGTAAAAAACACGAAGGGCAGGAATTGATTGAAGAGAACGATGACCAGCACGGCGCCAAGCACCGCTTGGGCCACCTCTGCCGCGGTGGGCCGGGCTCCTGCGTTCGCCGCAAAGAGCAGCACCCCAAAGTAGAGGGCCAGCGAAGCCAGGGAGAACTGGCTCAGTACTGCGGCAGAAAGCGCGATCCGTTCCCGGCTGAGGCCCAGCCGCGGCTCTATCTTCGCCTCCCAGACGTCGATGTTCTCCTGAAACTCGCCGGAAAGGAACTTGCCTGTCTCCGCGTACAGCCTGGCGATGTAAGACGAGAGAGTCAGGATTCCGAGCAGAAGGGCGATGATGATTGCAGAAAGGAGACTCATGGCTTGGCGGCCCGCCGTGGGCGCTGACCATTCGCCGCCTTACTGCGCTCGACCAGGCCGGCAGGTAAAGCGAACTGCTTGCGCAGTCTGCTTTCGCGGCGCGACATTTGCCCCTGATCGCGTTCGTGATCGTAGCCGGCCAGATGGAGAAGGCCGTGCAGGATCAATATCTTAACTTCCATCTGCAAGGTATGCCCGTAGGCCGCCGCCTGGACCGATGCGGTCTCCAGAGAAATGGCCAGGTCGCCGCCCTGACCGCCGTTCGCGGTCTCGGGCAGTGCCGGAAACGAGAGCACATCGGTGGGCTTGTCCATGCCCCGAAACTGAAGATTCAATGCGCGTAGTCGCTCATCTCCCGTCAGAAGGACGGAGAATTCGCCGGTCAGACCAAGGGCTTCAGTAGCACTGGCCAGGAACCGGTTCAGGTCACGCTTACCGAGAGCAGGGGCGGCCGGTAAGGTCTTCGCTCGGGCAGCTTCGATAACAATCATCTTGCCATGCCGCGTCTCAAGGTCAACGAGAGGAAGATTTAATCCATCTCGACGATCTTCTCGACGCAGAGTGCAAGATTATTGTATGTCACGTCGGGTTGGGAGAACCCAAGAGGAGCCCTGAGTTTGGTGGGAGCCCCCTGCTTTAGCAGGGGGAGCAACGCTTTCAGCGTTGCGCAAAGAAGTTCGACTTTGATCATGCGCTTTAGCGCTGGCCTTGAAAATCCAGGGCTAAAGAGGCTGCGGAAAAACTCGCCGTTGGGTAGGAAAGCCGTACCTCAGGGACCTCAGGGGCTAAAGCCCGACGTATTTTCCCATCACGTACGGCACGACTAAAGTCGTGCCCTGATACAAAACATGAGTTTTTCCGCAGCCTGCTAAGACGCCATATTTGCGGAGGCATATTCCAGCAGTGCTGCTGGGGATGTTTCTGCTGGCGTCGAGGAACCTACACCACTTAGGACTTGATAGCGCCTGAACATAGATTCGGCGACCTGATCCCAGGTGAAATTTGCTAAGGCCCGTTCTCGCCCGGCTCTTCCCATTGCCTCCCGTAATGCATCGTCTTCGAGGAGCTTAAGGAGCAAGTACGCCAGTTGCTGCGGATCGTTTTTCTCTACGATAAATCCGGTCTCGCGGTCTTTCACCGTTTCCACTACACCGCCTGACCGGCTGGCGACGACCGGCGAGCCGGCAGCCATCGCTTCCACCACTGGTATGCCAAAACTATCGTTGCAAATAGACGGAAGGACGAAGATGTCACCGGCATAGTAGTGGTCAATCAACTGTGGGCGTTCCCCTACCCAGCCGTGGAACGTAACTTTCTCCGAAACCTCCGCCGGCATCATCGCGTCCAGGCAGGCTCTATACGATCCCCGGTTGCTCGACGATGGGAAGAGTTTGCTCTTGAGTAGCGACAAGGGCCCGAAGCTATAGTAAGGAGCCACACTCTTCCGCAGCGCGCCATCCCTGATGTCGAAGGTCTCCTGTAAGGCGTAATTTCCTTCAGGGCCTACCAGATCAAGGCGAACATTCGGAAATCGCTGGACAACGATCTTGAATGCCTCCAGAAGAATATGCAACCCCCTGTGGGGGGAAATTGCGCCAGCGTACAAAATGCGCTTCGGCTTCCCATCCCCAGCGCGGTAATCCTTTGCGCGCACAAACTCCCGCGCGTCGATGCCGTTGTACATCACCTCGCAGCGGTTGGCGATCGCGGGAAAGTCCCGCCGGGTTTTCTCCACCACGTAGCTGCTCACGGCGGTGACCAGATCAACGTTTTTCAGGCGCCGCTCGAAGATCTTTGGATCGCCCTGCGAGAACCACTCTGCATGAAGATGAAGGACGATTTTTGCCTTGGGGTTGTACTCCCGAATGATCGGCACGCATTGAGAACAGTGCTGGACGTGAATCACGTCGCACGCCTGCTGCTGCAGGTCCATGGCCACCTGCCGTGCAAAGGAAGGATGCAGCAGGCTGGAGGTAGAAAGAGGAGGAGCGCCGGGCGCCAGTCGCGAATAGTTCCTCCGCGCCTGGAAAAGCAACCGGTCGCTGCGGGTAGAGCGGAAAAACTTGTATCTCACCCCCTGGGATGAGAACTCTGCTCCGAACGCCTCGTGGCTGTCCCTCGACCCATAGACAACAACGTCACAGGACTTAGCCAGGATATGAGCAACACCATAGGTACACGCACCCACGGAGTTTTGCCTGGGAGGAAGAATGGTGTCGATAGGCTGATTGACGAACGCTACTTTCATGAAACCCTTCCCGCCTTTTCCCTGGTCTAAGCCGCCCCTAAGCTAAAGAGGGCTCCTCGACAACCAGCGCTGGCGCCCGATTTGCGCGCAAAATGCCGCGGATTTTAAACAGCTGTATGGGGGAAGAGGTACAAAATTTGCTGATTGCCATGGCGAAGGCTACGCCGCCAACGCCCCACCAACGGGCGAAGACAATCCCTAGACCTATCGTGCAAAGGGCACATAGAGAAAGCGAATAGGCCAACACATCCGCGCGCTCCAGTCCGCAGAGTAATTGGCCCACGGATAACATTCCGACGCAGATCAGCGTGTAAACGCTGAGCCAAAGGACTACCTGCGTATTAGGAATCGCCGCCCTGCCGGCCCAGATTCGGATCTCCGGCCCGAGATAGTTCACGGTAAGGGGCACCGACACGAAGCTGATGACAATGGTGAGAGCTTTGGAAATGAAGGATGCAGAGGCGGTTAGACCTGCCCGGCGATAACGCTCCCGGCCCGCATTCCCTTGCCTCTTGGTAAGCAGAGACTTCAGCGCGTCCACGCTCAATGACTGCTTAAGGGTCTGCAGCAGGCGCTTCGCACTTCCGTCCTTCTCTGACAATAGGGGTGACATGGGTCCCTTTGCGCAAAACTTCCGCGGCTTCAGGGGGTAAGCGCAAGCCAAACCTTTCGCTCAACCACGAAACCACTTGTTGCAGCGGGTTGGACCTTCTTCCGGCGGAAGAAGCTTCCAATAAACCACGCAGTTAAAACATAAAATCCTGCTTATCGGCCAGCAAGAGCTGAGCGTTAAAGCAGTAAGCTAGCGGCAGCTAGCATTCCCTAGGAAAGCTAGTGCCGTTCCTCCGTTACGGTATATAAAGGCACCGTAAAACGAAATACGACATATAGTGCATGGCAGCGCGGTTCCACTTACACAACCCATGGAACGCTTTCTGTCCTCTCGTAATCTAGCCGCACTCCATAGGCCTGTCAATTGATTCTCCGGCTCGTGGCAAAACCGGGAATCATCCCTCCATGTTACCAAGGTTCTGGAGTCGCGGATACATGTTATCTTTCGGCTAACAGGAAGAGGAACCGACTGGAAATTTCTGCGCTATCTATCAGATAACAAGAGCCCATCGCGTATCCCCGAGACGGCGGGCTAGGCGCCGTGGTTGGAGTAGGCTACGTTGACTTCGCGGGCTTCTGTTTGGCTCTCTGCCAGCGCGGTTGCCAACCGCCGAACCTGTAGATCGAGAGCTCTGATAACAATGGCGCACATCATCCACTGTGCCCAGGTTGGGGTCGGCCACCTGGGGGTTGCGGGAGCCATTCTCGCCAAAAGCCCCCAGATAGAAGACTTTCGCTCCGGCTGTCCCAAAAGAGACCAGCATCCGGGCTTCATTGAAGTAGTCCATGATCAAGATGAGGTCGGCCTGATCAACTAGTTGAGATGTCAGCCGCTGGGGCCGGATGATGCTCGAGCGACACCCCAAATTCGCCTGCAATGGCCCGCGAACGGGAATCAGCCCGTTCCTGAGGTTGATCGGTAAGCCCGGCCGACGCTACGTCAATGGCCGGTTGGAGTAAGTCACTGGTATGACCGGTTGCTGGCCGTGGGCGAGCTGCCCGGATCGCGCGACTCGGCGGAGTTCTCCCCTCGTGCACGTGGGCGAAAGTAACGGGGATCCCTCGGCGGTCGAGCGAGCGGGCGACCGCGACCACCACATGGGGAACGGCATTAAATACCAGAACTGGTCGCGGCATCATTCCCCCCGTAAGTGTAACAACGAAAGAACTCGCAATCCTGATAGAAGCATTCCATCAACTCGCCATTTGAGAGCTGTTCCAGCGTGACCCAACTGGGGTCATCGATGATCTTTTCCGTCTGCGACTTATGTTGGGCGATCGCCGTACGCTTCTGTTGCAGCACTTCACTGATGTTGACTTTATATCTCAGGTCCAGAAAAGCGCGCATTCCGAAGCCGGCCAGGACAGAATTCTTCAATATATGTTTGGGCTTTATTGGTGGGGTGTTTTGCCGGAATCCAACCCATGGCCAGTGGAGCCAGAACCACACCGGGTACTCCCAAACCGTGACCGACCTGGGTTGGCGGCGGAGGGCAGCCAAAACAATATTCGTAACTGCCACGTGATCGCCCGCTTGCCTCATGGGCTCCCGACCGTAAGGCACAAAGACCTCTTCCGGCGATTCCCGGCGGAGGATTTCGTCCACTCGTTGGGTTGCGGCTGGAATGTGGTCCCATAGACGCCCATCCGGAAACTCGAGGAAATAGATGTCATCGACGCCGAGAACTTGCCCTGCGTTGACCGATTCCCTTTTGCGCATGGCCGTCAACTCTTCCCTGGGAATCAGGGTGGTCGAAGCGCCTCCATCGGAAACATGGACCAGTTTCACGGTCGCGCCAGCCTGCTTCTTGCGTAAAATCGTGCCGCCGCACCCGAGTGACTCGTCATCGGGATGAGGGGAGAACACAACCGCACGGCGGCCAAGCTCAGTAGCGAGCACCGGGTGGGCTGCGCATTGCAATCGGTTTCTCGCCAGCCGCCTGAGAAAGGGGTTGGGGACCGGGGAAGACGAAACTGTCTTGCGGTCATCGACGGCTGTGCTGCTCGGCATCATGCCCTCTCCGGGAGCTTCTGATCGGCTCGCCCACGCTTCCTTTGACCGTCGCCCTCGAAAATGCGCTTCACCGTCGATAACTTACCAACCCGGATCTCAACGATTAGTTTTCGGTCAGCAATCCAGGCAGTCAATCCTTCCATCGGGTTACTGATCGTATATAGGACGGCAGGTACGCGATGCCATTTCAATTTTGCGAGCAACGGCAAACAGGTAACCGGGACCCGATGCCGTCGGGTACGTGGTTACCTGTTTTCGCCCCTGAATGGTACCAGAAATAGGTGAGGACGTTACTGAGGTTTTGCTGCGGATTTGACCGAAGCGCCTTCACGCAGGTTGAGCGGCAGTTCCCTCTGCGCCCGTCCGAAGCTATCGTAGGCGCGGATCACCCGTTGTACCAGGTGATGGCGGACCACGTCGCCGTCTTCAAAATGACAGAACCGGATGCCGTCGACGCCGCGAAGGATCTCAATTGCCTCTACCAGCCCGCTCTTCTTCGGATTTGGCAGATCGATCTGAGTGACGTCGCCCGTGATCACCGCCTTGGAATTGCCCCCCAGGCGGGTAAGGAACATCTTCATCTGTTCGCTGGTGGTGTTTTGCGCCTCGTCCATGATGATGAAAGCGTCGTTGAGCGTTCGGCCGCGCATAAACGCGAGCGGAGCCACCTCGATCACATTTCGCTCCAGCATTTTATCCACGCGGTCCTGCTCCAGCAGATCGTACAGTGCGTCGTACAACGGGCGGAGATACGGATCCACTTTTTCCTGTAGGGTGCCGGGCAGAAAGCCCAGACGCTCGCCTGCTTCGACTGCGGGTCGCACCAGGATGATGCGGCTCACCTTCTTTGCCAACAGCGCAGAAGCGGCCATGGCGACTGCCAGGTAGGTCTTGCCGGTGCCCGCCGGTCCGACGCCGAAGACCATATCGCACTCTTCGATGGCCTCGAAATAACGCCTCTGATTGATGGAACGGGGCTGCACCATGCGCTTGATGCCGGCGGAGCGTTGCTTGCCACTCTCCACCAGTCCGCGCAGAGTGACCGCCGGGTCGGCGGTCACCAGCTTGAGCATTCCGTGCAACTCGCCGTTGCACAGCAAAGTACCGTTGCGCCGCAAATGCTCGTAGTCGGCAAACACCCTTTCAAAACGGGCAATTGCCTCCGGGGAGCCTTCCACATGCAGCGCATCAGAGCGTAAATCGATGCGGACGTGCAGATTTTGCTCAAGCAGCCTTAAATTCTCATCGCGAGTCCCGAACAGGGGCTCCAGGTTGGGCGTGATTTCCAGCGCTTTTTTCATCAAGCGGAGAAATGACCTCCTATCAAATCCCTAAGGACTGATATGACTATTGGGTTAGTTGCAGGACACGATCTGTGGGAGGGCCGCGGGGCAGGTAACTGCGCGTGCATCGGGTACTTAACCGGGTTGGCGATAATCACCAAATATTTCCCGAGGATGCGCACAGAGTAGCGTTTGCCGATCATGGCGTCAACGCCTAATCGGTGAATTCTTGCCTAATTGGATGCACTCTAGTGCTGGGGGGGTTCTTCTCGACTGGCTCCAGGGAGATTGACCCGCGCCGTCAAAGCCCGTAAACTTAAGGTTTGCAGGCGACCGGCTTTTCTTTCCGCCTGCTTCCAGTTTCTAGAAAGCTAAGGGATTACGATGGCAAATCATGTGTCGGCGCTGAAGCGCGCCCGTCAGACAGTAAAACGCACCGCGGTGAACCGCGCCAATAAGAGTCATGTCCGCAAGTCACTTCGCGCACTGCGCGAGGCGGTTACCAAGG
The DNA here is from genome assembly GCA_963717225.1 of uncultured Acidobacteriaceae bacterium. Taxonomy (GTDB): domain Bacteria; phylum Acidobacteriota; class Terriglobia; order Terriglobales; family Acidobacteriaceae; genus PALSA-350. The sequence goes on from CAVQWB010000041.1 coordinate 30,742, forward strand.
GCGACCACTCCGGCGTTGCCGAGCAGTACAGCAAAACCGTCTCCGCGCTCGACAAGAGTGTGCAGAAGGGTGTCCTGCACAAAAATACCGCTTCCCGCTACAAGAGCCGCCTGCATGCGCGAGTGAAGGCTCTCACCCAAAAAGCTTCGAAGTAAGACCTTTTCGGCCAGACTCACTTTTTCTTCGATGCCAGCGGACCAGGGTGGCACCGGGGTTCTCCGGCGCCGGGGGCGCAGGCACCTTGAAAATCTCGATCGCGCCGTCGCGCAGGACGGCCAGATGTTCTCCATCCTGAGAGAGGGCAAAATTCTGGCCGGCGGTCAGGATAGGTGACGCGGTGGTTGCCATCAACAGCGTTCCCGTCGCCGAATCGAAGACCTGTACCACCTGCTCGCGCACATCTTCGTCGTTGAGCGAATCGGCCAGGTCAATGAAGTGGTTGACGTGTAACAGGCTCACGGCAAAGCGATCGCCGGAGCGCGAGTAAGCGAACGTAGGCCACACCAGATGGCCTTCGCGCTGCCCTCTCCATAGCTTCTTTCCATCCGTGGTCCATGCATCCAGATAGATGTCCGGCGACTTGGGGCCGCAGCTGGCGATAACGAGTGCGATGTTGTTGAGGAAATCCTCGTGTGGCGTGCATGTGGATGCCACCCTGCCCAACACCCGCGACTCACCTTGAAACGGAACAAAGCGAATCAGGAATTGGTCCTCGCCCTTATCTTTCGCTACCCCCACATAGCCGGTCGAGGTGATCGGCACCTGAATGGGCATCTCCGTTCGCAGCGCACCCAGTACTTCTCTTGAGGCGATGTCCATCAACGTAATCTGGGTGTCCTCGGCAGGGGGTGGGTCCCCGTATTGCGCCGCCTGCGCTTCCAGCTTGCTGTGCTGTTCCGGAGTATGCCGTTCGAATTGGTGCTCGACCACCAGGATGCGGCCATCCGGAGACACTTCTGTCTGCAGCACGGGCGTGGCGACGTCAATGTAGGGCCGCAGTTTCAATGAGGCGTCGGTAAGTGAGTAGGTATTTCGCTGGCGCACCAGAAACCTGCCGTCAGCCAATGGCCACAGATACCTCGAGCGGTCATGCATTCGCCACTCTGCCGACGCCAGGACGGCGCCGCCGGGGAGGGCGAGGGTTATGGCCTGAATTATCTGGTCGTTGTCGAACCGCCCGGGATTCTGCTCGCGCCGCATCAACCGCGGCTGATGGAAGGTAAACAACAAGTGATGGGCGTCGATGAAGTCGAGTGAACTGAAGGCTTTTCCAGACAACATGTAAAGCGAGCCGGGCGGCCGGTATCCCAACGGCCCCACGAGAATGCGTTCCTCGGGGTCGGGGGCAGCCGGCTCTTTGCTGTGCGAGGAACCCGAGAGCGGGACCGCGGCCAGCCAAAACACCAGCACGATCACGGCGGGCGGGAAAAGGCGTCTCGGCATTTCTGGTGTCCAGGCGGCGATCACTTACACGCTTGCTTCGAGTGTAGAAGATATTCGGCAAGCTGCCTTAAAAGCAGGTTTGACCATACTGTGGCAGGCTAAGAAAAACTCACAGATCCATGGAGTATTGGGCGGCGTATTGGGCTCCGGCTAAGGCGGAGGCGCGGGGACGCGGTTCGCTGGCCAACTCCATCACCAGTCGTTCCAGTACCAACCGCTTATCCGGCGGAGAAGACCTCAACTCCAGGTCAGCGTGGGCAATGAGACGAAGCTTTTGAGTGAGTTCTCGCCGCGAGCTATAGCGCCGGGCCTGACGAATGAGGTCCTCGGCGGCGAAAGGAGGCATGCGGAAGCCTTGCCATAGCGCCTGCCAGATGGCGCGCGAATCGCGCACATTTTTTTCCAGGATGACGACCATCTGGCGAAAGGTCCGCGCGAGCATATAGAGGTGCCCGATGGCTGAGTCCTCACCGCCATCAGAGGCATTGAGGAGACCATGCAGCAGGGCCAGGGCCCGCGGTTTGTCGCGGGCGGAAATGGCGTCCGTGAGCTCATACAAGGAACGCTGCTTGGCCGCCAGAACCATGGTCTCGACATCGCCCAGGGTGATGCGCCGGCGCTCAGATGCGTAGAGCAGGAGCTTCTCCAGCTCACTGGCAATGAGCATCATATCCGCGCCCAACGCATCGGCGAGCTCTTTTGCCGCGTCGGCATCGAATTTCATCTCCCGGCTTTCCGCGGTAGCGAGCAGCCAGCGCACGGCATCCGCCTCGTCCACCCGGGCCAACTCCACTACGCCGCAATCGTCGCCCAGCGTCTCCCGGATCCGCTCATAGCGGTCTTTATCCTGCAGGTCCATCCGCCTCAAATCGGCGGGGATTCGCAAGTGGTCGGCAACGAAGATCAGCACCGCCTGGGGATTGGGAGAGCGGAAGTAGTCTTTCAGCGCCGCGAATTCCTCCTTCTTCGCTCCGCGGGTATAGAGGTTCTTCACGTTTCTGACGAAGATGACCTGAAACGGCGCCATGAGAGAGGGCGTGCGGGCGAGGTCGAGCACGTGGAAGATGCTGGTCTCGGCCAGATCGAGGTCGGTCAACGAAAACTCGCGCAGGGTTGGGTCGATCAGGGAGTCAACGATGGCCCGGCGGCAGCGCTCGTAAAGGAAGATCTCATCCCCGGCGAGAACGTATCCGGGCCGCAGCGGGGCTCTCGATGCGGCGGCCGCTTTCACTTCGGCGACGAAGCGATCTGAAGAGGAGAAGCTGCGGAGCTTGCTTGCTTCGTCGGTAGGCATTTAGAAGGATTCCAGAATATCGCTCACCAGGGCTTGCGCAAAGTCCCGCGAGAGCCGTTGCACGGCAGGTGAATCTTCTTCGATAAAGCTGTTCAGATCGGCAGTGGTCTCGAACTGCTCATGAAAAACGTAGTTGTTGTGCTGGTAGAGAACGCGCTGATCACGGTCGGTGACCACGACGTTCACGTTGATGGTGACCAGGAAGCTGGAGGTGACACTGGTCGTCTGCCCCGGCTGGACAGAGGTAGTCTCAGTCCGGTAGGTCAGCGGTTGCACCGATTGGGAGATGATGGTGCCCTTGACGGTGGCGTCGGCGCCATCGCCTGACTCGGACTCCACGTTGAGGCGGGTGCGATCCGTAAACTCGCGCACCACTGCCTGGGTCATCGGAACCTCGGTGTGGTAGAACTGCGTCTTGTTTTTGAAGATGGGTACAGAGAGCGTATGAACTGTATCCGGCATGTGAGCGGCAGACCCGAGAGTGTGATATCCGCAACCGGTGAGGGCCGGCAGAGCCAATGCAACCAGCAGGACAATAGGACCGCGCATGCTGTGGCTATTGTCGCATCTGCAAGTCTCTCAACAACGGGGTTCGACTTATCCAGATCAGGGATCGATGGAAAAGGCCGTGCCTTGACCCCCTCGCCTCGCGGGAGGAATAGAGACCTAACAGGACGGGGCAGTGGTATCCCCACATCTCGCGAAAAACGAGCGAGATGTCGGGCGCCCAGGCAAGACCGGACAGGAATAGGAGATACATTTCGAATGCTTCGCTACCAGACATGGGGTTGTGGGTCGATTCAGCAAAAAGCGATCGTAGGCTGCGCCCTTCTTTTTCGGCCCACGTACGCTGGGGCGAACGTTGGGCACCCGTCCGATTCCCGTCCGAACCGATTTCCCTCTGGACCTGGCTAACGAACGAATGCCCCATTTCCGAAGAAATGGGGCATTCGGGTTGATGGCTTTGAGGACGGTTTAGGCCGGTGAGGGCTGGCTTTCGCCGCCGAAACCAGGGGCACGTCCGGGTTCGGGCTTGATTACGTGCTGCACGTCGCCGCCGGTGTTGCCGGGCGGCGGACCGAGCGGCGGCAGCGGAGGCAGTTCCTCGCCCGCGATGATCATGCGAATATCATTCGCGTCCAAGGTCTCACGATCGAGCAGGGCCTGGGCCATGCGGTGCATGGTGTCTTTGTGGTCGCCCAGGATGGAGTAGGCGGACTTGTAAGCCTCATCCACCAGGCTGCGTACTTCAGCATCGATCTGGCGCGCTGTCTCCTCGGAGAAATCGCGATGCTGCGCAATCTCACGGCCGAGGAAAATCTGCTCTTCCTTCTTGCCGAAAGTCAGCGGACCCATGCGACTCATGCCGTACTCGCAAACCATCTTGCGGGCCAAATCGGTCGCCCGTTCGATGTCATTGCCGGCACCGGTGGTCTTGCGGTTCATAAAGATCTCTTCGGCACAACGGCCGCCCATCAGAATGGCCAGCTGGGTTTCGAGGTAATCCTTGGTGACGGTATGTTTGTCTTCCTCAGGCAACTGCATGGTCACGCCTAAAGCCATTCCCCTGGGAATGATGGTGACTTTGTGCAGGGGATCTGCATGATCGCGCATGGCCGCCACCAGAACGTGGCCGGCCTCGTGGTAGGCGGTATCCCGCTTGTCATCCTCAGAGAGGAGCATGGACTTGCGCTCCGCTCCCATCATGACCTTGTCCTTGGCCAGTTCAAAGTCGAACTGGTGGACCGCTTTCCGGTTGGCGCGCGCAGCATTGAGTGCCGCCTCATTCACCATGTTGGCCAGATCGGCGCCGGAAAATCCGGGGGTGCCGCGGGCCAGGATCCGGAGGTCGACATCTTCCGCCAAAGGAACCTTCTTGGCGTGAACGCGGAGCACTTCCTCGCGTCCGCGCACGTCAGGCCGACCCACTACCACCCGGCGGTCGAAGCGGCCGGGGCGGAGTAGCGCAGGATCGAGCACATCAGGACGATTGGTAGCGGCGATCAGAATCACGCCGTCGTTGGATTCAAAGCCATCCATCTCGACCAGCAACTGATTGAGTGTCTGCTCCCGTTCATCGTGACCGCCGCCAAGACCGGCGCCGCGGTGACGTCCAACGGCATCGATTTCGTCGATGAAAATGATGCAGGGGGCGTTTTTCTTTCCCTGCTCAAACAGGTCGCGCACCCGGCTGGCGCCGACGCCAACAAACATCTCGACAAAGTCGGAACCTGAAATGGAGAAGAAGGGCACATTGGCCTCACCGGCAACTGCGCGAGCCAACAGCGTTTTACCGGTGCCTGGGGGTCCAACCAACAAGACGCCCTTGGGAATGCGTCCGCCCAGCTTCTGGAACTTCTGCGCTTCACGCAGAAACTCGATAATCTCCTTCAGCTCTTCCTTGGCCTCGTCCACGCCGGCCACGTCTTTGAACGTGATCTTTTTCTGCTGCATGGAGAGCAGCCGGGCACGGCTCTTACCAAAGGACAGAGCCTTGTTGCCACCGCTCTGCATCTGCCGCAGCATGAAGAACCATAGCGCGGCGATCACGATGATAGGAGCGAAGTTCAGCAGAATCGGGAGCCAGGAATTGCCCTGCCCATCCTTGACTGTGATGCCGACATGGTTGTCTTGAAGGATCTTGAACATGTCAGGGTAGTTGGCCGGCACGGTGGTGTGGAAGGCTTCTCTGTCGCTCGCGTAGTGACCGCGCACTTCACTGTTGGTGACGGTTACGTCGCTGATCTTGCCCGTTTGGCCGTCCTGCATGAATTGAGAAAAGGAGATTTCCCGGTCATGACTCATGCCCGTGCTCTTTTGCACGATCTGCCAGAGGAGAACCAGGCAAGCCAGGATGAATACCCAGAAAATGATTGTCTTGACCGTCGAATTCACGAATAACCCTCTTTCTACTGCGCCTCAATAAAGAGAAGGGACCATTCGAGGCGGAGCCTGACGCTTCACCGGGAACGTTCTTGCAGCTTTTACAACTATTAGACGACAGTAACCTGCCGATGATTCCTAAAGACTTTCCTGGTATTGCGATACGGCCAATAACCGTATGCGTGACACACGTGTCGCCACGTCTTTTATTCTACTCCGCAGAAGCTGGAAACGTCTGCGAAACCAGCGGAAAGCATGTCCTAAGTTATACGCTGAGGGTACTGACCATCCAGTTACCTCGCTACCTTCATTACATTCCACCAGGAACTCGGCGGTAAACCGAAACCCGGGGGCATCAACCTCAACCCCGCGCATCCACACAATCTTGCCCCCTGACTCCACCACCGGCCAGTTTTTCCGCGCCGCGCCAACCACGTGCAGCCGGTCCAGAACGTCTGCAACTTTCTTGGGACCTCGGCTGTGCCGTAGTGTTAGCCGGTCACCGGGTTTCCAGGGTCTTAAGATTGCGGATGCCGTTGCTGTCGACTCGCCCTGCAAAGACACCCCGTACTCGGGCGCGGGGATGTCACCCGGTAGCTGAAAAGGGAGTTCCGGGCCAACCGTGGGCGGGGTCGAAATCCGGGTCAATCGGATTTCCCGCAGGCTGCGCTCGGCCGAAATGCCTCCGGGGAGATCGAATTTGCCGGTACGGGAGGGGCTGGCCCCGACCATCGCCAGGAGCTGTTCGGTGTGCTCAAAGCTGAGCCGGGCGCCCAGGCGGCGCGCTGCCGCTCGGAGTACCCGCCGGGCGACTGCCGGCTGCAGTTCGCGCAGGCGAGCCTGCTCAATCGCCACTGTTTGTTCCTCCGGATGGGTGCTGGCCGAACGGCCACCGCCCCGGGTGGGCCGGCCAGGCAGCAACAGGGCGGGCAAAAGGCGCTGCAACTCTCCCTGCCAGTAGGCCTCTTCATCGGCTGAAATTGCCGCTAAACGGGCAAGCTGGGCAGCGATCTGGGGATTAAAGGTACGGAGTAAGGGCAGCAACTGCAAGCGGATGCGGTTGCGGGTGTGGGCCAGGTCCTGATTGCTGGCGTCTTCGCGCCAGGGCTGCTTTAACTGCAGAAGCCAGGCTTCCACTTCGGCGTGGCTATTGTCCAGGAAGGGTCGCAGGATGCTTCCGGGGTCAAGCGTAAGCACGGGGTGGATGCCGCTCAGGCCTTCGGTCCAGGCCCCGCGCAGGAGTTTGTGCAGCACCGTCTCCGCCTGGTCATCCAGGGTATGCGCAGTCGCGACTGCGTCCACCAGTCCGTCCACCATCAACTGGCGGAAGAACGCATAGCGAAGGTTGCGGGCTGCCTCCTCCAGAGTTTCATGGAGGTTGGCGGCGGCGGCGGGTGCATCGGTGCGATGCAGGTAAAACGGAAGATCGTGGGCCTGCGGCCAAGCTGCAAACAAACCTGGCGTCTTCTTCAGCGGCTTCGCGGATGCCGTGATGGACGTGGACCACGGAAAGCACGACGCCCAGTTTCGGCCGCTCCTCCAGCATGCGCCGCAGCAGTGCCACGGAGTCGGCGCCGCCGGAGACTGCGACTCCGATCCGCTGCCCGGCACGAAAGAGACTGGTACGGAGAGTAAGCGAGGCCGTCTGCATGACTGCGGATATGTTAGTGCAACCATTCAGATGTACGGTTCTGAGGGTAAAAAGGGCGAGGGGTAAAGAGTCCGCGTGAGGACCGAAAGAGAGCGTCGACTCCGCTGGGGAAAGCGCTGCCCTCAAGGGCTAAAAGCGCATGTGAGAACTCGGGATTTAGGAATCTAGTCCCGAAGGGACGGTTGAGCTTAGCCCAGGACGTTAGTCCTGGGTACATCGAGAAACATGATTGAGTCCCGCAGGGACGGCTGAAGGAGGATTACGTCGCGGCCCATTTTCAGCCGTCCCTGCCGGGACTGGGTCGTCCTTTCAAATCCAACCCAGGACTCGGCGTCCTGGGCTAACCTCAACCGTCCCTTCGGGACTAGATTCCTAAATCTCGGTTCTCACACATGCCCTAAAGGCCCGATTTTTGTTGGGCCGCAATGGCCGGACTAAAGGCAGCCCGGATACAAAGCAGCAGAACAGTTGCCGCTCGAAATCCAGTCTTCAGGCAATCCCTTAGCCTCGCGGGAGGGGCGATATACTGCGGGCATGTACCAGATACGAGTAGCGACGCCCGCAGATGCGGCCGTGATCACCCACCACCGGCGACGGATGTTTGTGGACGCTGGGCGGCAAAACAATCGGGTTCTCGATGTCATGGCGGAGCATTTCAAACCATGGGTCGAAAGCAGGCTGGGAGATGGAAGGTACCTGGGCTGGCTGACCAGCGAAGGGGGCACGGTGGTCGCCGGCGCGGGGTTGATCGTCCTGGACTGGCCGCCGCACCCGTTGGATCCTCGCCAAGACAAGCGCGGCTATTTGCTGAACGTTTACGTTGAGCCGGCGCATCGGCGCAAGAGGTTGGCCAGTCAGCTCATCGATCAGGCGCTGGCGGAAGCTCGCAAACAGAAAATTCGTGTGGTTGCGCTGCATTCGACGGACGAAGGACGGCCTCTGTATGAAAGCAACGGCTTCCGGCGCACGAATGAAATGTTCTACGTGGAGCCGGTCGAGGGCTGAACCGGCCTTCCTGCTATACTCCGATGTTTATGCGGGTTTTCGCTATTCTACCGGCCGCCGGAATGGGAACACGCATGGCTCCGGGGCACGCCACCCCCAATGCTCCCAAGCAGTTTCTCGCTTTGCAGGGTTTGCCGATTCTGGTCCACAGCTTGCGAGCGTTCGCCGCCGTGCCGCGGATAAGCTGCATTTACGTCGCTGTCCGCAAACCGGAAATGGGCCGTATGGAAACGATGATTGCCGAACACGCATTGGCTTCCCGGGTGCGGGTCGTGGAGGGTGGAGATACACGACAAGCGTCTGTGAGCCAGGCACTGAAGGCTCTCTCTGCCGCCGACGATGACATCGTCCTGGTGCATGATGCAGTGCGGCCACTGATCGACCCCGCGACCATCGAACGAACCATCGAAGCAGTAGAAAGTTATGGCGCGGCCATCGTAGGACTACCGGCTGTGGATACTATCAAACAGGTGGAGCGGACCGCCCGAGGAGCCATTGTGACCGCTACCATTCCCCGGGAATATATCGTGCAGGCGCAAACCCCACAGGGTTTCCGTTGGAGCGTTCTGAGTCAAGCCTTTGCCGACGCGGAGGCCGACGGGTTTGTTGGGACCGATGAAGCGAGCATCGTCGAGCGGTCGGGGGTACAGGTCGCAGTGGTTATGGGCTCCCCGGCGAACTTGAAAATCACCCATCCCGGCGATCTGAAGCTGGCAGAGTTTTACTTACAACATCGTTCCTGACGCTGAGAAAACGAATGAGCATGAGAATAGGCTACGGCTGGGACTCGCACGCATTCCAGGCTGGCGTGCCATTGAAAATTGGCGGCATCGCCATCGATCACCCGGAGGGGCTGGCCGGACACTCCGACGGCGATGTGCTGTTACACGCGATCACCGATGCCCTGCTGGGCGCGCTGGCGGTCGGAGATATCGGCAGCTTTTTTCCTCCTGGGGACCCCCGCTGGAAGAACGCCGATTCCGCCATCTTCCTGAATCTTGCGCTGGAAGAGGTGCGCACTGCCGGGTATCGCATCGTTAACATCGACACCACGCTGGTGCTGGCGGCACCCAAGATCGGCCCGATCTCCGGCGATATGCGGCAGCGCGTGGCCGAGCTACTGGAGATTCAACCCAATGCTGTGGGAATCAAGGCCAAAACGCCGGAGGGAATGAATCAGGACCACGTTGCGCAGGCCCACGCGGTGGTTCTGCTGGAAGCATTGGATGTTAACGACGGGATCGGCATGCTGGAAGCCGAGGTCGACGACCCCGCGAAAGTGGAGGAAGTCCTGACCCATATTGGCGCGAGCGAGGGCCTTGGCAGCAGCAAGACCAGGCGTATGGTGCCCCTCCCGGCCTTCGATACCGAAGACATCACTTAAGGTTTTCCTCTTGCTCCCCAACGGGAGTGAGCGGTAAGCTTGCCAGCACCTTACTGCGGAGACTTAAGTCATGCATCCTTACTATGGATACGGCCTTGCGCATTCGCTCCTATTTCTCGTGTTCTTCGGTTTCTTCGGACTCATGATTTCGATCATTGTGGTCATTCCGTACTGGTTCATTTTCAAGAAGGCCGGCTTCAGTCCATTTCTCGCTCTGTTAATGTTCATTCCCCTTATTAACCTTGTCATGGTGTACTTTCTGGCATTTTCGCGCTGGAACGTGGTTCCGGCAGCGATGGTCTATCCTGCGCCACCCCCACGTGTTCCTTATCAGCCGCGGGCATAGAGCGTAAGCAGGGCGAATGATCTAGCATCGTTAAAGCGATGCCAGACGCCCCTTTGACCCCTCGTGTTCGTTTCGCACCGTCGCCGACCGGCTACCTGCATGTCGGCGGCGCGCGCACGGCTCTCTTCAACTGGCTATTTGCCCGGCACACCGGTGGCGTGTTCATTCTGCGCATTGAAGATACCGACTTCGAGCGCTCCTCCGAAGATATGGTGCAGGGCATCCTCGATGGCATGCGCTGGCTCGGCCTCCAGTGGGATGAAGGACCGTTCTTCCAATCCCGGCGCCTCCCTCTCTATCAAGCTACCGCTGAGAAGTTGCGGCAGAGCGGGCAGGCGTACTACTGCTTTTGCACTAAAGAAGAACTGGAGCAACGGCGGACACAGGCTGTTGCTGCCGGTAAGCCTCCCATGTATGACCGGCGCTGCCGGGCCATCGATACCTCCGTGGCATATGAACGCTCGCAGGCGGGGCAGCCTTGTGCTTTGCGCTTCGCGGTGCCCGAGGGTGGCGTGACGGCGTTTGAGGACGCGGTTTTTGGCCGGGTGGAATTCGACAACGCGGAGCTGGAAGACTTCGTCCTGTTACGCTCCGATGGCGTGCCTACCTATCACCTGAGCGTGGTTGCCGACGACCTGGATATGCGGCTAACTCACATTATTCGCGGGGCCGATCATATTTCGAACACGCCCAAGCAGGTGTTGCAATACCAGGCGCTGGGGGAACGACTACCTGTCTTTGCTCACCTGCCACTGATTCTCGGTCCGGACAAGAGCCGGCTTTCCAAGCGACATGGAGCCACCAGCGTGCTGGCCTACCAGGACATGGGCATCGTACCGGAAGCCTTTCGCAATTTTCTGGGGCTACTGGGTTGGACGCCAGGCAATGTGGGTAAGGAGATCTTCAGTTCCGATGAGCTCATCGAGCTGTTCTCGCTGGATGGCATCTCGCGATCGAATGCCGTTTTCGACAACGACAAGCTGGCCTGGTTTAACACCGAATGGATCCGCCGGTACTCGGCTCAGGAGTTGCTGCCCCTGGTTGAAGAGGAGTGGAGGAGGGCAGGATTCCGGTCCGACCGGCGCAGCGAAGAAATACTCGCGGCAATCGCCTTGTTGCAGCCTCGAGCTCGCAGTTTAAAGGATTTTGCCGGAGCTTTCCGCGGCTACTTCAGTGACGAGTATGCCTACGATACAGCCGCGGTGGCGAAATTTCTGGCGGATGAACAAAGCCGCGGACTATTGGTGGAGTTAGGCGAACGGTATGAACGGATGGGCGAGTTTACGGAGGCGGCAGCAGAGCAATTGCTGCGGGAGTTCGCGGCAGAAAAGGGCGTCAAGGCCGGCGCTCTCATCAACGGATCGCGGGTTGCGCTTACGGGCCAGGGGGTCGCGCCGAGCTTATTTGCTGTGATGGCCGCGTTGGGCAAAGAGCGCGTGGTTAAGAGGCTCAAGGCGGCTGGATCGATATCGTCTGCTCGTGAGGAGTCGCGGGTGTGCTAGCGGGAAAGCCGTACCCTCAGCGCTAAAGCCTCATTCATTTCAAAGTAGTTATGTATGGCCTGAAGGCCGTACCCTTCAAATAGATTTTTCCATAGCGAGTGGAGCTTTATTGGTTTTCGTCTCAGTCACTGTCTGGAGTCGTGCGAAGGAGAAATTTGCGGTCGCTTACTGGGCTAGAACTGTAACCGAGACAGGGATGGTATGGGGCGGCATGCAGGAGTTGGAGTCGCAGGCCTGATAGTGCAGGCCTCCCTCCAGGACATGCTCTCCGGGCTGCGCGGTCAGGTGAGCATGCAGAACGAATTCTCCGGTGTACACGCTTAGCTTGTCCCGGGGAGCAAACTGAAAGGCGTAGTCGGTACCCGGTGGGAAGTCGACCGCAGTGACGTTGAGGCCCGGCACTTCAACCACCGCCAGCCGCGCCGGAATCAGCGATTTCTGCGTAGGTGAATGGGAGTTGATGTGCAGACCGTTCGCCACGCGAAAGTGAAGATCGATTTGCGTCGCATGGCGGGCGGGAACCGTTACTTGCGCGGGATAGAGGAATTGAACTGCCGTGTCCGCAGGCAGGGGCAAGGGCTGATCCTTCATGACCTGTAACCAAGGTACAAGTCCCGCGAAGAGCAGCATGGCGCAGCGCAACACTTACTTAGCCCCGTCGGCCAGCGCCTTTTTAATGCTGGCCTCTACTTCGTTTTTTGAAACCAGGCCGGCCGTTTCCGCAACAATCTTTCCGTCCCGGCCCACAAAGAAGGAGGTGGGAAGAAACTCGACCCCGCCGTACTTGCGCGACATGGCGTCATCCCCCACCAGCAGCGGATAGTTGAGACCCTGCTCCTGGCCAAATTTGGCCAGCTTCGCCCGCGGGGTTCCAGGATCATCCGCATTGACACCGAGTATTTCAAAACCCTGGCCTGCGTACTGGCTGCGGAGGGCAATGAGCCAGGGCATTTCGATCTTGCAGGGCGCACACCACGTGGCCCAGAAGTTGATTAGGACAGCCTTGCCTTTGTAGTCGGCAAGGGAGACCTTCTTGCCCTCAACGGAGCGCAGGCTGAAGTCGGGCGCGCGTTTGCCGCGGAGATCGGGAAGGCCCTCGTCAGCGGCAACGTCTTGCTGGACAGACTGGTTATTGGCGGTTTCAGGAACCAGAGTGCCCTGTGCCTGGCGCTGCGCATATTGCTTGCGGCGCTTGTAGTTCTCATATCCGGACCACACCATGAGTGCGAACGCGGCGAGAACCAACACGATGACCCATTGATTGCGCTTCACATCTCCCATTCTAATGGACGCCTGCTACGATCAATTGTTTTCCCCGGGGATGATTCATGAGCACGCCCACTCCAGCTCAACTGATCCGCATAGAAGCCGAAGCGCTGCTTAGACTTGCGGCCCGTCTGGAGGACGGCATGTCGGCCGACTTCGCGCGCGCGGTGGAGCTGGTGATGGGGTGCGGACAGCGCCGCGGACGGGTCGTGGTCACGGGTATCGGCAAGAGCGGCATTATCGCGCAGAAGCTGGTCGCCACCTTCAACTCCACCGGGACGCCGGCGTTATTTCTCCATCCGGCCGAGGCGTTGCATGGTGATCTGGGCATGTTGGCCAAGGGTGACCTGGTACTGGCACTGTCTTCCAGCGGCGAGACGGAAGAGATCCTGCGCCTGCTGCCCACACTCAAGAGAATCGGCGATGCCCTGATCTGTTTCTGCTGCGCTACGAATTCGACCCTGGCCCTGGCTAGCGATGTGGCCCTGGACGTCAGTGTGGAGCAGGAAGCTTGCGGAATGGGGTTGGCCCCTACTGCATCGACCACCGTGATGTTGGCCTTGGGCGACGCGTTGGCGGTTGCAGTTTCGCTCAAAAAGGGCTTCCGGGCGGAAGACTTCGCCGACTTGCACCCGGGCGGTAGGCTAGGCAGGAAATTGGCCCGGGTCCGGGAGCTGATGCACAGTGGCGACGCAGTGCCCCGGGTATCCGCGGACACTCCGATGCCGGCGGTGATCTACGAGATGAGCCGCAAAGGTTTAGGCATGACCACGGTGACGGAGGGTCAGACTCTGATCGGCATCATGAGTGACGGTGATCTACGCCGGCTGCTGGAGGCGAAGGGATCGGAGGCGTTGGCGATGACTGCGGGCGATGCCATGAATGCCAACCCCCGAACCATTGCCGCGGATGAGTTCGCCGCCCGTGGCCTCAGCATCATGGAAGAGAAGAAAATTACTTCACTGGTGGTTGTCGGCTTGGATCGAACCGTGACCGGCGTGCTTCATCTACATGATTTGTGGGGGCTTGATCTGATCTAAGGGTGGGTTGATGTTACAGATAGACCCTGTTTTTGTCCGCGAGAGAGCTTGCGGACGAACAGTCACCTGCCCGTGGTTCCCTAAGAGGTGGCGGCTTCCGCGGCTTCGACGGTGTCGTAGGTTTTGATCAAGCTATTGGCGCTGGTCAGTTTGAGCAGTTCGGCGATGCGGTAGTTGACGGCTACCAGCCGGAGAAAACGGCCGCGGCGTTTGCCCGAGACATAGAAGTTGAGCAGGACACCCAGCCCGGCTGAATCCATGTATTCCGATTCGGTGAAGTCGATGATGGTGACTTTTTCGGGGCCGTCGTTGATTGTCTTTTGAAAATCAAACAGATTGGCCAGGGTAATTGGCCCGTGCAAGCGAAAGATGCGGGTATCCGCGGTGGCGCCGGGTAAAACTTCGAAGGTCAAAGGTTCGTTATGCATAGCATCCGTGATTGTAAAAAGCATGCCGCCCGGTTTGATGACAGTCCGGTGAATACCGGCGGTGGGTCCGTGAACCATTTAGAATTGAGAGACGTTATCGGAGAAAGTATCCCCTGAATGCACCGCTGGTCGAAGCTCTTTATCCCCACCCTGCGTGAAGCCCCGGCCGATGCCGAGGTGTCTAGTCACAAGTTTCTATTGCGTGCCGGGTACATCCGTCAACTGGGCGCTGGAATCTACTCTTACCTCTTCCTGGGTCAGCGCTCCATTAATAAGATTCAGGCCATCGTGCGGGAGGAAATGGACCGCATTGGCCAGGAGTTCCTTTTGCCTGCGCTGCACCCGCGTGAGTTGTGGGAAGAGAGCGGGCGGTGGACGGTCATGGGGCAGAACCTGTTCAAGCTGCAGGATCGCAAAGGCGCCTGGCTGGTGCTCGGCATGACCGAAGAAGAGGTGATGACGGACATTGCACGCAAGGAACTGCGCAGTTATAAGCAGTTGCCCCAGATCTGGTACCAAATTCAGACCAAGTTCCGCGATGAGCCAAGACCCAGAGCAGGTTTGCTCCGAGTGCGTCAGTTCATCATGAAAGACAGCTATTCGTTTGACCTGGACGAAGCCGGCCTGGATGTCAGTTACAACAAACACGATGCGGCCTACCGCGCGATTCTCACCCGGAGCGGTCTGAACTTTGTTGCGGTGCAGGCGGACTCCGGGGCGATGGGCGGCTCCCAATCGCAGGAGTTCATGGTGTATGCCGAAGCCGGCGAAGACCTGATCGCCAGCTGCCCAGCCTGCGACTATGCAGCCAACATGGATAAAGCGACCTCGCAACTGCCCCCGGTCGAAGATCTGCCGGGGGAGGGAGCACCGGAACTGGTCCATACGCCAGGACGGCGCACGATCGAAGATGTGGGTACGTTCCTTCAGCTAGAACCGGTTCACCAGATCAAGACCATGGCTTTCATGGCTTTGACCCAGGCAGTGAAGGCCGGTGCGGCGGAAATCGCAAGCCCGGTGGTGGTCTTCCTGCGCGGTGACCACACCGTCAACCTGGCCAAGCTCACAGGGCTGTTTCCGTCTGCCCGCGAACTCCGGCCCATGGTTGCCGAGGAGATCCAGAATACCTTTCACGCGCCGGCGGGTTACCTGGGACCAATCGATCTGGACGTCGTAGGGGCGGGCGAGTTGGGGGCCGGCGAGCAAGCCGAGGCGGGGAAGGTAATGGTTATTTTGGATCGTGCCCTCGAAGGACGCCGCAACCTGGTCGCCGGAGCCAACCGGGAGGAATATCATTTGCGTAATGTGACCCCGGGGCGCGATTTTGTCCCTACCCTGATCGCTGACGTTCGTAACGTCAGCGAAGGAGAAGGATGCCCCCAGTGTCCGGCGAGTGCCGGGCAGTTCGCTTAAGGTAGCGAAAGCGATCGAAGTCGGGCACATTTTCAAGCTGGGTTACCGGTACTCGGATGGCATGGGTATCCGGGTCCTGGACCCCAATGGCAAGGAAGTGACGCCTATCATGGGCTGTTACGGGATCGGAATAGAACGCATCCTAACCGCAGCCATTGAACAGAACCACGATGGCAACGGTTTCTGGCTGGGACGCTCGATTGCTCCCTTTGATGTGGTCGTGACCGTAACCAATACGGGCGACACACACCTGGCAGCCACCGCCGAGCAGGTGGCGACGCAGCTCGAGGACGCAGGATTTGAGGTTTTGCTGGATGACAGAGACGAGCGGGCGGGTGTCAAATTTAAAGATGCGGACCTGATCGGCATACCTTTCAGGATTAATGTAGGCAAGAAGGCGGCTGAAGGGCGAGTGGAGCTGGTAACGCGGTCTACAGCGACCAGCCAAGACGTGGCGATCACGGAGATCGTAAAGCGGATGCAGGAAGTCGTCTGAAGCCGTCTAACGCCACAGTGGAGTAGCTAATTTGGCAATCAAAATCAAGGTTGTACGCAAGAGCTTGCTGGAACACCCGGTACGCAACATCATCCTGCTGGTGGTGGGTGGCACGCTTCTGCTCGGCCTGGTAGTTGGCGAGTCGATTTTTGGCTATTACTACTTCAAGTACCGGCACATCGTGGATGAGAAGCTGCAGAAGCCGCTCTTCGAGCAGACGGCGCAGATTTATGCCGCACCGAAGGAAGTGCGCATCGGGCAGAAGTTAACTCCACAAACGGTGGCCCAGGAGTTACGCGATGCGGGTTACAGCGGCGATGGTGATCGCGACCGCTCGCGCATGGGAACCTATGCGCTCAATGATGGCAGCATCACTGTTCAGCCCGGTCCCCAGTCCTACCATTCGGAGCAAGGGGCAACGATCACATTTGACAAGGGCATGGTCAGCCGGATTTCCGGCGATGGCGGTCAGCAACTGGACGCGTATGAGCTGGAACCACAGCTCATCACCGGGCTCTCTGAAGGTCAGTACCGCACCAAGCGCCGCCTGGTCAACTTTAATGAGCTGCCACCGAACCTGGTCAATGCCGTGACCTCGATTGAAGACCGGCGTTTCTTTGATCACGGTGGGGTCGACTACTTCCGGTTACTGGGAGCTCTGCGCGACGATCTGCGGGCGGGCCGGCGGCGGGAGGGCGGTTCCACACTGACCATGCAGCTCGCACGCGGCTTCTTCCTGACCCCAGAAAAGAGAGTTAAGCGCAAGATCATCGAGATCGCGATCACCTTTCAGCTGGAAAACCGTTTCAACAAGAAACAGATTTTCCAGATCTACGCCAACCAGATCCCGCTGGGACAGCAGGGAAGCTTCGCTATTAACGGCTTTGGCCAAGCGGCACAGACCTACTTCGGCAAAGACGTGCGGCAGTTGGACCTGGCGGAATGCGCGTTACTCGCGGGAATGATCCAGCATCCCAGTTTTCTCAATCCCTATCGTCATGGGGATCGGGCAATACAGCGCCGCAACATGGTGTTGGATGCAATGGTGGAAACGGGCAAGATTACCAAGCAAGAGGCGATCGAAGCCAAGGCACAGCCGCTTAAGCTGGCCCCGATGAATTTCGACGCCGGCGAGGCCCCGTATTTCGTCGACCTGGTGCGCGACCGGTTGGTGCAGCACCTGGGCGATACGGATTTTAACCATCAAGGCTTGCGCATTTACACCTCGCTCGATCCGGATCTGCAGCAAGAGGCCACCGAGGCTGTGACGGAAGGCATGAAGGCGGTCGACGTGCTGGTGGAGAAAAAGCATGCTCGGCGGGTTAAGGCGGGCGATGACTCGCCGATTGTCTATCCCCAGGTGGCACTGGTGGCGCTGAATCCCCATACCGGGCAGGTTTTGGCTTTGGTTGGGGGACGGAACTATGGCGCGAGCCAGTTCGATCATGCCATTCAGCACCGACCAACTGGCTCCGCTTTTAAGCCCTTTGTCTTTGCCGCGGCGTTCAATACCAGCCTGGCGGGAACGATACTCACCCAGCCTCCTTCCCAAGCTCCTCCCAGTGAGGAGCTTGTTTCTTCCGATCCTGCTCCGCCTGACCCGGGGAGGCCGAGCGGTATCTTCACCGCCACCACCATGCTCAACAATAATTTGACGACCTTCGAAGGCGGCTATGCTCCGGGCAATTACCGCAACGACACGCGTTACACCGGCGACATCACGGCTCGAACCGCGCTGCAGTTTTCGCAAAACAACGCAACGGTGTCTCTGGCTCAGATGGTGGGTTACAACAATGTAGCTGCTTTGGCCCGCGATGCCGGGATCAAATCGGCTCGCGGAACTCCTGCGGTGGCGTTAGGCGCGTACGACGCCACGCCACTCGATATGGCCGGTGCTTACACAACGTTTGCTAATGGCGGGGTTAGGATCGACCCCTGGTTGGTGGCTTCCGTCCGTTCCGCTTCTGGAGACGTGCTCAACGACTACCCGCCAAGCTCCAAGCCGATTCTTGACCCGCGAGCCGCGTACCTGACTTTGTCGCTGATGGAGGACGTGGTCAACGCGGGCACTGCTGCGAGAATTCGTTCTCTTGGTTTCACCGCGCCCGCAGCCGGCAAGACAGGGACGGAGCATGACGCTTGGTTCGCAGGTTTTACCAGCAACCTGCTTTGCGTGGTGTGGGTGGGTAATGACGACTACTCCGACCTGAAGCTCGAGGGTGCGCAGGCAGCCGTTCCCATCTGGGCTGAGTTCATGAAGCACGCGGTAAAGTTGCCGCAGTATTCCGATACGCGTCCGTTCGTCCCTCCCGCCGGGGTCTCGACGGTGCGGCTGGATAAGGTGACAAACCTGCTCGCGGACGCCAGTTGCCCGCAGGATTATGATGCCGTGTTTCTCGATGGGACCGCACCTACACAGACATGCGACCAGAGCGCGGGCGATCAGCGGAATGTCTTCCAGAAGCTTTTTGGCCTGGGCAAGGAGCCGACGGTGACTCCTGGAACCCCGGCGAATGGGATGCCGGCAATGCCGGCGCAGCCGACGGGCTCGCAGGCAGCGGCTGCCGCGACCCAACCGGGACCGGCTCCGCCTCCTCCTGACCAGCAGCAGAAGAAGAAAAAAGGTTTCTTCAGTAGATTGTTTGGCGGGAAGGGCGACAATGACAAGCAACAACCGCCCCCTGATGCTTCCCAGCCGCATTAGGGTTTGTGCACAGGCAGCAGAGCTGAGAAATTGTCCCCATAAAAGTGGAAAGAAAAATGTTCCCAGGGGCTAAAGCCCTCATTTTTCCCGCCTTGCGGCACGGCTGAAGCCGTGCCCTGATACAAAGCATGAGAGCGGTGACTAACTAAAAACTCGCCGCGTTCCGCAGATTTGGATCTACCCACAGCTCTGCAATGTAGAAACCTCGTTTCATTTTGATGCCTTTCTAGTACGTGATGCGTAGAGAGAACTCCAGCACTCGCGGCGTTCCTGTGCCGACGAGACCAGCGGAGTTGACGGTGGAGGTGATGGCTCCAAAGCTCGATGGCACGGTGAGGGTGCGCACACCAGATTTGGTAGTGACGCTGAGAGACGAAGAGGGCAGGCCGTACTGAGCGCGATTGAAGATATTGAATGCCTCCGCCCGGAAAATCACGTTGTTGCGCTCGGTGATGTGGAAGTTCTTCTCGACTGCGGAGTCGTCCTGCCATAACGGGGGTCCGGTAAGAAGGTTGCGACCTGCGTTGCCCCAGGTGCCGACCGCCGGCAAAGAGAACGCTGCGGGGTTGATCCAATGCGAGATGCTGCGGCTGCCGAGATACAGGGGAATTCCAGGCACCCGGTTCGGCCGCTGATCGACGTTGTTGCCGTCGGGAAGCTCGGTGCTACCGCGGCTGAGGGTGACGTTAATCGGAAATCCGGCGCGAGCACTGAGCTGCGTGTTCACCGACCATCCGCCGGCAAGCAAGTCGATGGGCATGCTGTCATTGAGGTATTGACGTCCGCGGCCAAAGGGGAGCTCGTACACCGCGCCCAAGGTTCCGCTATTGCGCGCATCGAAATCGCTACTGGCGTACTCGCAAGCGAAACAGGCGACGTTCTGCGCAGCATCGGCGTCGCCGGCACCCACAGAGCCATCGTTCAGGGCATGGGAGTACATATAGTGCCCGGCAAGGAACAGGCCCCGGTGGAAACGGCGATTGACGCTGACTACCAGGGCGTTGAAGTTTGATGCCCCCTGGTTGTATTTGGTATCGATTTCACTGGGATATTGGGGAAGCGGACGGGTGTTGGTCGCAGGGTTGATGAGGTTGGTGTATCCGCGGCGAAAAAGATGGACTCCGTGTGCCCCGAGATAGGTGAGTGTGAATACGGTCTGCCCAGGAAGAGCCTGTTGCACGGATGCGGTCCACTGTTCGACATAGGAGTCTGGGCGGCTGCGCGCCATGGAACGCGGGGTGAGAGCGAGGCCCGTGGATGGAGTCAACGACGGCGGCACGGGATAGGAATACTGCACCACGGTTCCATTCGACTGCACGCCACTGGTCAGGAGCGTCGACGGTTCGGTGTTCACCACAGGACTGTCCTGGTCACCGAGCTGGACCTCACCGTGGTAGCTGCCGAAACCGGCGCGGATCACGGTGTTCCCGCCCAGCGCGCCGGGAGAATAAGCGACCGAGATACGGGGATCAAAGCTGAGATAGTTGGGATGGGCGAACGACGTGCCGATACCGCAATAGCCACCGCAATCCGCAATGTCGAAAGGATCTTCGCTGTTGTGAACTTCATGGAATGGGGAGAAATAGTTGTACCTCAAACCGTAGTTCAGAGTGAGATTGCCTGACACCTTCCATTCGTCCTGTGCGTAGCCGGCAACATGGATCTTGCGCATCCCTTTATCCGGCAGGGCTGCGGTCGTCTGAAAAGTACTGAGCTGATTTGCCAGCAGCGCTGACTCGTTGATATAGCTAGCTGTGCCGTCGATGGAATTCTGTTCATTGAACCAGGGGAATTTCAGCTCCGCGCCAAACTTCAGAGTATGCACTCCCTTGGTCCAGGTGACTGTGTCGTTCACCGACTCCGATTGGCCAACCTGCTCCTTGCTGTAATTCTCCGAGAGGGAGGTGAAACCGGTGATCGAGAAGTTGAAGGGCATGCCCGTCTGCTGCGATTGAATAAACGTGTTTCGGTTGAAGCCAAACTGGGCTTCGTTGATCACCCGGGGATTCAGGATGTGAGTTTCTTCCAGCACGAAGTTTTGCACCCGTGAGGTAACGGTGATTCCCTGGGCGAGCGCGTTCAGTGCGCTGGTCGAAATTCCATCGTCGATGTTGTACCGGACATAGCCGGAATCCTGGGACGTGAAACGGTGATCGACGCGGATGGTGCCTGCATTTTCACTGTTTGGACTGGGGACGACGCCGGTAAACGAATAGACGTTCGGATCGGAGGTAGGAGCCTGTCCTTGCGGATATGCGTTGACCACAAACGCCAGTGCGGGTTGCGCGGCCACTAGCTGGCTGCGGAAGGATGGACTGGGCACGAATCCGGTCTGGGGTACGCCGCCAAGCTGTTGACGAAAACCTTCATAATTTGCAAAGAAGAAGGTGCGGTCTTTGATGATGGGTCCGCCGAGACCGCCTCCGAACTGATTGAGCTGGAAGACCGGTACTTTGTGCGTACTTTTGATGGGTCCGTGAGCGTCGAAGTAGTTGTTGCGGAGATAGTCGAAGACGCTACCGTGAAAGGCGTTGGTGCCGGTTTTCGAGATGAGGCTCACCTGGCCGCCTGCGGAGCCGCCTGTATCCGCGGTATAGGCCGCGGAGTCAACCTTGAACTCGGCAACGGCCTCGGTTGAGAACTGGAGACGCAGAGCCGATTTGAGCGACGCATGAAACACTCCGCTGGCGTCGACGCCATCGAGGCGGAAATTATTGTCATCCGTTCCATTGCCGACGAAACGGATCGTCTGCTGTGCCCCGGAACCGGAATCGATCGCCCCCGGCGCCAGGAGCTCCAGGTTGGTAATGTTGCGGCCATTCAATGGAATCTTGGAAATCTGCACCGATTGAATGGTGCCGCCGACGGTGGCGTTGCTCTTGTCGAGCTGTCCCCCACCCAAGTCGCCTTCTACGCCGACGACCTGCGTGACTGCGCCGACCTCTAGTTTTGCGTTGACGGTGCGGACGTCGCCCGAGTGCAGATCGAGATCGGCCACGTGCAGATCTTTGAAACCGTCATGTGTGAACAAGACAGTGAACCGCCCAATCGGCAGAGAGGAGACGACAAACTGGCCACGACCGTCGGTGGTGATGACACGGACCTGGTTGGTTCCCTCCTGCGTTACCGTGACGGTTACATCCGCAATGCTGGCACCGGATGGGTCGGTGACGATGCCATTGATTTCCGTGCGATCAATCTGCGCCCAGGCAAAGCCTGGCAGAAGCATGAGGCTAAACAGGAGTGCGCGTTGCGCCAGCGATTTCATTTTGTCGTCCTCCAAGGGTGGATGTGAGGTAGTTATGGACACAATCCCGCGGCTGGGCCTGGCTGCAATTTCAAGTTGTTACTGACTTAGTCCCCGACGGTGGTGACGAAGAGCGATTCCAGACTGGGAATTTTCTTCGCGACTTCTTCGCGTATCGCGGCGGCCTTGTGCGCGGCGTCTTCTTCACTCACCGCATCGGTGCAAGCAATTTCCATCACGAGAATCCCGATCCGTCTTCCCTGCGCATCGAACATCGGCATTTTCATGTTGTAGAACTCGCCGTCTTCGATCCTGGGGCCATAGATCTTGCCGCTTTTTACAGCGGCAAAGTCGCCTTCTGAGGTCCGAATACCGAGACGAGTTGCATTGCCGTTGGCGATCAGGATCATGTGCTCGTGGCCTGGGGGAATGACATGGAGTCCCATCCTGCGAAGGAGCGGATGCGACGAGAGGGTTTCGAGGACAATTTCTTCGGCCCGCGGAGCATTCACCGGTTCTTTGGTATCGGTTGGCGGAAGCTTCGGCTCCGGCGCATTGATGGGCTCGTATACAAGTATGCGAGCGCTCTGCGGGCCGCTCGACGGGACGGCGATGAAGAGACGGTTCAGCTGCGGCACCAGTTTGGCGGTGCGCCCATTGGCGCCGGTAACCATGCTTCCCCAGAAAATGTAATGATCGAGATCGGTCTGTTCAAACACATCGATGACGCCATTCGCAGCCGCATATATTCGCCGGGTAGCCGGGTCGTAGATAAGGTCGTCGATTCCCTTCGCGATGGGCAGCGCCTGTAATTGCTTGCCGGTGTTGCTGTCGAGGACGACAATCTGGCCGCTTCGGCAACCGACAAACAGCCGTTGGCGAAATTCATCGAGCGCCATGGCTACGTTCTGTTTTCCCAGGGTGACGGGCCATTTTGCGATGACAGAGTTGCGCAAGCGGTCGATGACTACTACCTGGTTGGTCGCCGTGTCATTCAAATAGATGTGCGGCCTGTAATTGTCGAGCGTCATCGCTTCGAGCGTGTCGCCCTCAATGGTCATATCGGCCAGCTTGGATCCAGTGGCAGTGTCGATGGCGCTCAGCATCGAGCTGCTTTGGCCGACGTCCCGGCCACCATTATCAACATAGAGGTAATGCCGCGAAATATCGTAACCGACTGAGTCTGCGTCCTTGAGGAGGGGAATGCGGGCAAGCTGGCGATAAGTTTCACCGTCGTAGACTTTGACCGACCCGTCGCCTCCGTCGGTAACATAAATCCGGTCGACGTCTGCTCGATAGAGAACGGCGTGAGGACGAAGAATTCCGTCGATTTGGTGGAGTAGTTTACCGGTTGCCATATCAAACACGAGGACAGCTTTGAAATCTTCCGGCGTGGCAAAAAGACGGTTCCTCTTGAGATCTACTTCGAAGTGGTCGAAGTTTCCTTTGATATCTACCGGGAGTTGGTAGGTTTGTACGAGGCGCAGTGGCTCAGAGCTGGAAGTTCGTGGTTGACCAGCCAGTCCAGGCAGGAGCAGCGTTGAGAAGAAAAAAGATAGAGTTAGTCGACTGATTGGGGATTTCAAAGCGCGTATTGCACTCCCTCTCTTACGGGCTATGGGGAGAGTGTAGGAGCCGGCTTGTGCACGCGTCGTAACGGTAGAGTCAAATTAGAAAGAAACGTAATTCAGAAATTATTCAGATTCACTGGCGCGTTCGAACAGCCGGTTTATCGATTCACGGGTAAGGGGCGTGAACCCGAGGGAAACAGCAGGTCCCTCCACTTCGCTTCCACGGCACGCCGGGACAGGTCGCTCCGGTCCCACGGCACGCCGGGGCAGGCGGGATGACAATCTATCTTGAGGGGCACGCTTCAATTGTTGAAGACGCAGCCAATTCCCCGACCGAGTTCTGCTCGGGAGGATAGAGGGGTGTAGCGGCTGCCACGCATCAGAATTTGATTCTTGCGGTGAATTGCAGTTTTCGGGCGGGCAGTGCTGCCGTGGGTTGCTCGAAGAAGGACGACTGCGAATTTCCGACGTAGGAGGTGTAGTTTGTTCGATTGGTGATGTTGAAGGCGTCCACCGCCAGAGAGAAGGAGA
The DNA here is from genome assembly GCA_963717225.1 of uncultured Acidobacteriaceae bacterium. Lineage (GTDB taxonomy): Bacteria > Acidobacteriota > Terriglobia > Terriglobales > Acidobacteriaceae > PALSA-350. Next base: position 54,946 of record CAVQWB010000041.1, read on the forward strand.
AGGGTTTGTCTGAAGCTTTGCGGCGCGATAGCAGATCGTGATTCCAGCGAAGATCGAACTGCAGGTTGCCCCCGCTCTCCAGTGTGTTTCGGTTTATACCTGGTGGGCGCGCATTGAGAATGCCGGTGTTGAAGATGTCGTTTCCGGAAGTTTCGGTGTAGGGCGTGCCGGAGTAGAGTTTGGCTCCTACGCCCAGGTTGAGCCAATGGTCTCCATTGATCGTTCCCAGCAGATTGAAACGGTGACGTTGATCAAAGTTGGCGCGGCCGTACTCTCCCTGCAGGGAATATTGATTCGCGGGAAACCATGCGATGCCACCAGTGTTGTTGTTGGTGCGGCTGAAGGTATATTGCGCAAGACCCGAGAACCAGCGACTCGCATTGCTGCTGAGAGTCAGATCAAGCGCGTTGCCGGTCTGCCGGCTTTCCGACTCGATCTGGCGGACAACACCTAGATTTAGATCTGGCCTTACCTGATAGGACGGCGGCAGCGGCGCGTTGACGTCCCGGGAGCGAAATAGAGCAATCCCTGTGGTTCCACGATACGTAGCCGACACTGTCAACCCTTTGACGAGCTGCCGTTCCGCACTCACGCTGTAGTTGGCCACGTAAGGAATACGCGTCCCATTCGCGAGTTGCACCAGGTTAGTGGGCAGCGTTCGAGGATTTGTGTCCGGTGGATAGGGACTGGGGTAACTGGGGTTGAGCAAGGTGAACGAGCGAAGGATGACTCCGTTGTAACGCTTCAGGTCGGCCATGGGCTGTGCACCGGAGCGGTCATAGAACAGGCCAGCACCCGCACGGAGAACGGTTTTACGATCCGCGGGGGAATAGGCGACCGAAAAGCGTGGGGCAAAGTCGTGAAAGGATTTGAAATATGTCTGCCAGTCGTAGCGCAGGCCCAGCGAGGCTTGAAGGTTCGGCCGAACCTTAATCTGGTCCTCAATAAAAGCGCCAATCTCATTCATCCAGAAGACGGTGCGGCCGACACCCTCCTGTTGCGTAAAGGAGTAGGGAGTATTGGCTTCATAGTCCGTGAGGCTGGAGAAATTGTAGGTGCCCACCCGATTGGAGTGATCTTCCCAGGCACGGCGACTTAGATTCGGGATGTTGACGCCAAATTTCACATAGTGGCGCTTGTGGCTCCAGCTGACTATGTCGTTGATCTTGAGATTGTTCTCGGTGTTGAGGGAATCGGCCTGTGCGCCCCCACCAGTAAACGCGCCATCGACCACGAGCTTTTGCGCCGCTAAAACGCTACGCGTGGGGTTGTAGTCCTTTTCAAAGAAAAGCTGCAGTTGATTAAGCAGCGTCGGCGAGATGACAACCCGGTCATTGAAGATGACATCATCTTCGCGAGCCTGGGCGTTGACACCGCTTTGAGAAAGAACCAGGCCGCCGGCACCGAGGTTTTCAGATACAGTGTCGGTGACGTTGTACTGCAGCGAAACCCGGTGCGACGCCGAGAAGTCGTGCGATATGCGGGCTGCGAACTCTGTGTTATGGATCGGGGTCGGAACATTGGCTGAGACGATACCCGAAGTTGAATCTGCATGAACCACCGATTGCAGGTTGTCTTCCTGACGCGAACCTGAGAGCAGGAATGTCGTGTTGTGGTCCACGGGAATTGGTCCAGTGATCGAGCCTTCGTAGATGCGCTTTTGCTCGAATGGCTTGGTGATGGCGAAATAATTCCTGGCATCGAAAACAGAATCGCGGAAGGTAAAGTTGAGCGTGCCGTGCAATTGCGGCGAGCCTGGCTTGGTGACGATCTCAATCCGGCCTCTGCCCGGACGGTTGGTCTCCACACTGTAAGGGTCGTTGTTGATATGCGCTTCCGCAATGGCGGAAGCGGAGACTCCTGTTCCCTTCATCTCTACGCCGTCGACAATCAGGCTCACACCGCTGGTGGCAACTCCAGTCTGGTCGAGAAATGGCGTGAGCGTCGCGACGTAGTCCTGATCAAAAACAGGAACTTTTTCAAGCATTCCGGCGTTGGTGGAAACCTGGTCACGGTTGGCAGAAGGGTCCATCGAAACCTGGCTGGTTTCCGGAGCAACCTGAACATCCTGCGTGACTACGGGAGGAGTCAGGCGAATGCGCAAATCATGCATACCAGGGCGAACCTGAACCGGCGCCTGATACCGCTCGAAGCCGTATTTTGCGGGAACTTCCAGTTCGTAATCGCCCGGAGCGATGCCTGGCAGGCGAAAACGGCCAACTGCGTCGGCGTCTGCAGAGCCGCCGGTTACCGCCTCACCACGGTGTGTTTTCAACGCCACCCCGACATTGGGGACCGCGGCACCGTCAGGATCGACCACCGTACCCGCCACGCTCACCTGGGCAAGCACAAGGTGGCAAGGCAACAAACAGATGGCGGTGGCGATCCATTTCAGTCCGCAATGGGATAAATGCTGCATCGTTTATAAGTAACCCGAACCATCTGAATTTTTGCTGATGAGCTAACGTACCGGCTGAGGTTCAAGGACCAGGTGGGGTACGTCGGCGCGCAAAAATGCAACACGAAAACTTGCTCCCCTGCCAATCTCGCTGTCGATTTGAATCGTCCCATGGTGAAGCGTGATCAGGCTCTTCGCAATTGAGAGGCCGAGCCCATGACCACCATCGCGCGGAGTTCGGGCCGTATCCACGCGGAAAAACCTTTCAAAGATACGTTCATGATCGTCGCGGGCAACACCGATACCGTTATCGCGAATCACGAATCCGCATTGCTCTGCGGTCACCCAGGTCTCGAGCCAGATTTTTCCCCCGGGGTTGGAATACCGCACAGCGTTATCAATCAGGATCATGAGTACTCGCTCGATCATGTTCTGATTCCCGCGTAAAGGAACGACGGGGCCGTGCAAGACGTACTCGAGCGAGATCTCGCGGGTCGCAGCCTGGGCCTTTGCCCGATCGAGGATGTTGCGCACCGATTCGTTCAACTCGAGGAGTTCCATGGTAATGGATGCATCCTCACTGCCGCTCCTGGCCAGCGTGAGTAAATCGCTGATCAATCTCGTCATGTAGGTGCTCTCGGCCAAAATATCCGCGAGTCCTCGCTCCACCCTGGGGATATTGTCGGGTTCCATCAACAACAGCTCGGCGTTGGATCGAATGAGCGCTACAGGTGTTCGTAATTCATGCGAGGCATCGGCGGTGAATTGAGCAATGCTTTCATAGGACCTGGCGATACGGTCGAGCATGCGGTTGATGGTCGCGGAAAGGCGGTCGAGTTCGTCGTTGGTTCCCAATAGAGGAAGGTGGCGCGAGAGGCTTCTGGCATCGATAGAATTCGTGGTTTCGGTTATCTGATGAATGGGATGAAGAGCACGCCCGCTCATCCAATAGCCGGCAAACGCCGCCAGCAATCCGGCCAACGGAATGCTCAGCACGAGTATCCATGCCAGGCCCATGGTTAATTGGTGATACTGCGTCTGGTCGACGGCCACCTGAATGAGGAAGGTGTACGGACCGACTACGGCAAACTGGCTAATGCTGCGATACGACCGGCCCCTGACCACTGTGTTTTCTTTGCGTATTTCGCCCGGACGCGGGACCATGGGCGGGACTACCGCCATGGCGTCCGGTTGATAGACAACCGCTCCACCCAGAGTACTGACCCTGAACATTTTGCCTCGCGGTAACAGCGCGGAATGTTCCCGTAGCTCGTCATTCATGTCTTTCAATTCATGAATGTCGAGCTTGTGGTGGAGAAACGCGTCCACCCCTCCGATCCCTGAGGTCAGCTCCTGGTCGGCCGCCCTTTGCAGCCCCCAAGAGGCCCCGATCAGCACTCCGGCTCCGAGGATCAGCAGGATAAGAGCCACTAGCGCCGCAAACCAGATGGTGAGCCGGGTTCTAATGGTGACGTTCACTGTTCTCTTTCCGGGGTGAGTTTGTATCCAAACCCACGTACCGTGTGGATGAGCCGGGGTTCCGAGCCAATATCCACTTTTGATCGGAGTTGCTTCATAAAAGCGTCCAGGGTGTTGTTCTCTACGGTTCGTTCGTATCCCCAAACTGCGTTGATGATGGCTTCTCGGCGCAAGACAACGTGCGGGTTGCGCATCATGAATTCGAGCAGCAGGAATTCGGTGCGGGTGAGGCTGATCGGTCTTCCGTTCCGGGAGGCTGCGTGGGTGAGTGGATCGAGTTGTAAATCCTCGATGCGGTACGACAATGATGCCGATGAAGTGGTTCGGCGACCTAAGGCCCGCAGGCGAGCGAAGAGCTCTTCGAAGGCGAAGGGTTTGGTGAGATAGTCGTCCACTCCACTGTCTAATCCGCGGACGACGTCCCGGGTCGCATCCCTGGCGGTGAGCATAAGGATCGGAGTGGATATTTTGGAGTCACGCAGAGAGCGCGCGACGGTGAAGCCGTCTATTCCGGGCAGCATCGCGTCCAGGATGATTGATTCGAATTGATGGTTTCGTGCGATGTCGAGGCCGTCGGTTCCGGAGACGGCAAGCACTATTCGATGCGAATGCCGTTCCAGGGCGTCGCGGAGTAGGATTGCCATCTTCGGGTCGTCTTCGACGATCAAAATGCGCATGGGGTGGTGGTGGTGCTTTTAAAAGGGTATTCAGGATGTATGAATTTTTCCTGAAGGCCACGGTTTGGGTTTCGCCCAATGCTGTTGGGGGGAGCTGCAATCCCTCTGCGGCATGCCCCACGGCACGCCGGGGCAGGCGGGATGACAATTCAGTTTGTTACGGGAATTGCCTGGGGCCCCTTGGTGATTGCTCTCCTCGCTCGCCGTCCGCTAAGCAGTTGTGCGGATCAGGGGCCTCAAGCTTTTTGACAGTCCGGACACCAGTAGGTGGAGCGGGCGCCCAGGCCTTGCTTTTGCATTCGGATGAGCGCGCCGCAACGCCGGCAGGCCTCACCTTGGCGGCGATAGACCCATAACCTGGCTACGGGATTGCTCGCCCCTGTTGTGCGCCGGACTCCGGTGTAGGTCACGATGCCGTCGCTGGCGCCGTCGGCGACGTTGGCCGCAAGGAAGCGGCGCGCGGCGGAGAGCAGGCAATCCACTTCGAGCGGACCCAGGGTGGCAACTTTGCGAAAGGGATTTACTCCACAAGCAAAGCAGATCTCGGATTTGAACACGTTGCCGATGCCGGCCATGACCCGCTGGTTTAACAAAACATTGCCAACCTCTTCGTCGCCGTGTTCAAGCAAGTGCGCCCCGGCTTCATCGGCGGCAAACGACTTGCCCAGCAAGTCCGGTCCCAGCCCGGCAACACCGGCAAACCGCTCCAGAGTTCGCGCGGTGTGAAAGCGAGCGACCGGCACATCGAAGGCAACAGCCACCATCTCCGCACTGCAAAACACGATCCGCATGTGGCTACGCGCGCGCCTCCATCGTTCCCCTATGCGATAAATGTGCCAGCTGCCACTCATCAACATGTGGGTGGCCAGGATGAGATCGCCGGAAAAATGAACCAGCAGCCATTTACCGCGCGACTCTACTTGCTCGATGGTGCGGCCGGCCACCGGGCTTTGATCGTTCACGCTGGCCAACGGCGCGTACGCGGTCTCAAAATGAGTGATCTTTTGACCGGCGAAGGCCTGATGCAGAGCGCGGGCGGAACGGAAGATGGTATCGCCTTCAGGCATTGCTAATCATTGAAGTGGCGGGAGGAGTGGCGGCGGGGGTGGCGGCGAGCGCGACACGGCGAAAGTTGAAACCGCCCGGCGCCAGATGGAAACCGGCATCCTTTAAAAAGGAAGCCAGGAAGTGCTGGGCCACGGGCTGACCATTGATGGTGGAAATCAGCATGCCGCCGCGCTGATCTTCGCGGCGCTCCATATCCTGCTGAGCCAGGGTGGCCAGAAAATGACCAAGGTCGCGTGCTGTCGTCGAGCGATCGGGCTCTTCAGCGGGCAAAAAAACCTGTAGTGCGGGATTATTGCGGCGCAGATAGGCCACCGCCTCACCGTTGCGCAACACCACACTGGCGCCGGCACTGCGCGTGAGCGTCCGTGGAGCATCGTCCTCTTCGGCCGCCGGCCAGCGCAGCACGGAGCCGTATAAGTTGGTCGGATCAGTCGCGGCAAGAAGCACCATCTCCGGCTTCTCGAGCGGCGGCCCATTGCGCAGGGAGCGCAGCAGATCCACGGCTGCAGGCAAAGCAAACTGGGTTGCGCCAAGCCCAGCTACGAAATAGCCGCGGCGAATGCGACCGCTTTCTTCGAGCGCTTTGAGGACGTCGTAGATGGCGCTGAAGCCGCCGGGCAGGTTCTCGCTGGCCGCCGACTCACGGGTAAGAACACCATAGCGGTTGAGCAACTGGTTGGCGAAGGCGTGGCTCCATTCCGTGGGCGAAGCGAGCGATGTTGGCACCAGGCTCCAGCGGCCCTGGGCGCTGGGCGGCGTGGTGCGGCGCGAACGGAACGATGGCAGGTTGTGCTGCCGCTTGGGTTGGCGCGACGAGGCCGGCCGTGCAACGTAAGCGCGCAAGGCGTGAAAGGTGTCATTGGTGACCAAGCCGCGCCACACCAGGCTCCACAGGGCATCCAGCGTTTCGCCGGGGTATCCCCCACCGACTGCTTCGTGCAATTGGGTAAAGAACGCGGCGCCTGCGCGGCCCAGTTGCTCGAGCAGGGTGAGCTCTCGTGGGCTCAATGGATTTTCTGCCGGCGGCTCAGCGCGCGGGAGCAGCAGAGTCCTCAGCTTATCGGCAAGGAACAGGGCGATGCGGCCGTCATGTTCGCCCAGTGAATCAAGGCCGCACCATACTACTTCGCCGGCAGCAATTAACGTGTCCAGGCTGCCGGGCGAGTAGTTGGCCAAGCGCGCTGGGAGGATCGACGTTTCCAGCAGCGACGCGGCCAAGGGGGCGCCCTGCAGGTGTTCTATGGTGTCGAGCAAGGCATCGAGACCGCGCCTGCGCTGCAACACACCCTGCCAGTGGGTCGCCAGCCGCGCCAGTGTCTGCTGTTCAATTGGTTCCACCTCGCGGCGCAGACGGGCCAGAGACTTGCGCCGGATCAGGCGCAAGACTTCCGCGTCGCACCACTCGCGGTAGACGCCACCCGGACGGAAGCCGCCTTCCATGATGCGGCCGTCCAACAGCAACGCATTCAAGGCGCCTTCTACCTGAGACGCATCGAGGGTGAAGCGCGCCGTGATCTCGCGCAAGGTGAAGGGACCGTGGGTGCGGGCGTAGCGGCGAACCAACTCCAGCACTGGCGAGGCCACCGGCTGCAGTAACACCGCGGCGATTCCCGGCGGAAGGGGAATGCCCAGCGCATCACGATAGCGAGCCGCATCTTCGATCGCGATCAGGCGCTTTTCTCCGGCTATTTTAATTTCGAGCAGGCGGCGCCCGCGCAGCAGGCGATCGAGTTGATTGATCAGCTCGGGGTCGGCGAGGCGGCGGAGCAGTTCCTCGTGGGTCAGATCTCCGACGCGCAGCAGAAGGTCGTGGATGCCGTCCGCGGAGCGAACCCGCTGAGTTTCGAGCAACCCCTGTAATTGCTCTTCCACCTCGTGAATGGCATCAGCATCGAGCAGCTCGCGCAAGTCGGCGTCGCCGAGGAGATCGCGCAACTGCTCCTGGTCGATGGAGAGGGCCTGCGCGCGGCGCTCGGCCAGGGGCGCGTCGCCATCGTAAATGTAATTGGCAACGTAGCTGAAGAGGAGCGACGATGCGAACGGAGAAGGAGTGCGCGTGTCGGTCACATGCACGCGCACATTGCGCTGACGGATAGCACGCAACGTTTCCAGCAGGGCCGGCATGTCAAACACGTCGCGCATGCACTCACGGTATGCCTCGAGCAGAATGGGAAACGAAGGATAGCGGGAGGCCACAGAGAGCAGGTCATAAGCTCGCTTACGTTGCTGCCACAAAGGTGCGCGGCCCTGCGCGCGACGGCGGGGCAAGAGGAGCGCCCGCGCCGCACTCTCGCGGAATTTCGCCGCGAATAGTGCGGTACCGCTGAGCTGCCGCAGCACCAGATCGGTAGCCTCTTCCGCATCGATGAGAATCAGCTCGGAATCCGGAGCTGCATCACTATCCGGAAAGCGCAGCACGAACCCATCGTCACCCCACATCGCTTCTACATCGGCGCCGCCGGCGGCGCGGATACGGCCGGTGATGGCCATGGCCCAGGGCGCATGAATGCGGCTGCCAAACGGGGTCAGCACGCACACCCGCCAATCTCCCATTTCGTCGCGGGTGCGTTCGATGACAATGGTGCGGTCATCTGGAACTACGGTGGTAGCAATTTCCTGGTCAGCGAGAAAGCGGATGAGGTTCTCCGCGGCCATGGAATCGAGATCGTGCTCGCGGGTAAGACGGCTCAACGCGGCATTGCGCGGCATGTCTCTTAGTTCCCGTACCAGCTGGCCAATGCGGCGGCCAAACTCGAGCGGGCGGCCGGCGTTGTCTCCGTGCCAAAACGGCATCTTGCCTGGTTGGCCCGGCGCCGGCGAAACCAGCACCCGGTCATGAGTAATCTCATCGATTCGCCAGGTGGAGGCGCCCAGGATAAAGGTGTCCCCGGTGCGACTTTCAAAGACCATCTCTTCGTCGAGCTCACCCACGCGCACGGGCTTGCCCTCCGCTCCGGAAAGAAATACGCCGTAGAGCCCGCGGTCGGGAATGGTGCCGCCATTCAGGATGGCCAGCATTTTCACTCCCTCGCGCGGCGTCAGCATGTCACGCACCCGATCCCACGTGATGCGTGGCCTCAGGTCAGCGAATTCGTCGGAGGGATAGCGGCCGGCCAGCAGATCGAGCACGCCACTGAAGGCCGTGCGTGTGAGGCTGCTGAAAGGAGCGGCGCCGCGAATCAAACGGAAGACTTCTTCCACGCCGATCTCTCGCTCGGCAAGTGCCGAAGCGGCCAGGGCGGGAGGCTGGGCGACGATGGCTACGATCTGCTGCGCCAGCACATCGAGCGGGTTGCGTAGAAAGCGGGTCGATTCCACCAGCCCTTCGTGCATGGCGCGGGTCACTGCGGCGCAGGCGACCAGGTCGGCGCGGTACTTGGGAAAAATGACTCCTTCGCTGGCTGCGCCCACATGGTGCCCGGCGCGACCGATACGCTGCATGGCGCTGGCTACCGAAGGCGGCGCCTCAATTTGGATCACCAGGTCGACGGCCCCCATGTCGATGCCGAGCTCGAGCGAAGAGGTAGCCACCAGTGCGCGCAGACGTCCGGCCTTTAATTGTTCTTCGATCTCGGAGCGTTGCGCGGCGGCGAGCGAGCCGTGGTGGGCGCGGGCCAACTGCTCGCCTGCCAGCTCATTGATCGCGCCGGCCAGCCGTTCGGCGATCCTCCGGCTGTTAACGAAAATAATGGTGGAGTTGCGCTGGCGGATGATTTCGACCAGGCGCGGATGGATAGCGGCCCAGATGGAGGTTCGCTTAGGACCCTGCGAAGCCGCGCCGCTGGGCAATTCCTCCAGCTGGCCCATACGGGCCATATCTTCGACGGGAACTTCAATGCGCAGGTCGAGCCTTTTAGGTTCGCTGGCGTCGACGATGGTGACTGGGCGATAGGCTACCAGGGGAGAGTCTTCGGCTTCGCTTCCCTGATCCGCGGGCGTCCCCACGGTGAACGACGCACCCCCGAGGAAGTGGGCCACCTCTTCCAGTGGTCTCTGAGTCGCGGAGAGGCCAATGCGTTGCACCCGGCCTTCGGTGATGGCTTCGAGCCGCTCGAGCGAGAGAGCGAGGTGCGCACCGCGTTTGGTGGGGACGACGGCGTGAATTTCGTCGACGATCACGGTGTCGACTCTTCGCAAGCTGGCAGCAGCGTCGGAGGTAAGCAACAAGTACAGCGATTCAGGGGTGGTGATTAGGATTTCAGCGGGATGGCGGCGGAAGCGGCTCCGTTCCTGTTGCGATGTGTCACCGGTACGGATACTGATCTCGGGCTGGTGGAAGGCGACACCTGCCTTCCGAGCCATATTTGCGATGCCCGCCAGGGGGGAGCGGAGGTTGCGCTCCACGTCCACGGCCAGGGCTTTGAGCGGGCTAAGGTAAATGACTCGGCAGCCTTCGGTCTCATCGACGGCGCGATGCAGCATGAGCCGGTCGAGGCACCATAGAAAGGCGGTGAGGGTTTTGCCGGTGCCGGTGGGGGCGAGGATCAGGGTATTTTCACCGCGCGCGATGGCCGGCCAGCCTAACCGCTGCGGGGCGGTGGGCTGCTCGAAGACGGCGCGAAACCAGGATGCTGTTACGGGATGGAAGAGCTCCAGGGCGTTGGTGGTTGCCGGCCGAGTTTGTTTTTTCACCGCCATAATGTGGTGCTTCAAGGATATAGGTTGCTCCTTGGTTTCTTTGGGCTGCAAATGGGTTGCTCCCCTTTCACACACCCTCTTTAAGTCTCGATAAAGACCAAAAGCTGGGCGTTTAGCGCAGTGGTATCCCACATCTCGCGAAAAACGAGCGAGATGTGGGGCACCCGTCGCCTTCTTTAGGGAAGGAAAAGGCCCATGAAGTTCGCGGAAGCCACTACACAGGAGTGGATCGGGTTGATGAGGGACAAATAGATTATTGGGAATATTAAGAGCGATTGAGGGACTTCGCGCCGTCTTATTCGGCCAACGTACGCCCCACGGCACGCCGGGGCAGGTCAGGCGAACGTGGGCACCCGTCCAGATCTGTCAGATCCATCGAGATTTGTCGACTCCGTCCTGATTTGTCCAGATTCATGAACAGTGGGTGTGAGCTTTTCAGCGGACCTGGCACAAAACATCTGGGTTGCGTCTACCACCGGCTGCCGTTAGGCTCAGGGGACGATGCAAGCAGGCCAGAATGGACTTACCCCGGAGGTGCTGCGGCAGTTGACTACTCAGGCGGCGGATGCCGCTGACCATGCCTACGCGCCCTACTCAAAATTTCGAGTAGGAGCCGCATTGTTGCTGCAAAACGGGGCCTTCGTAACCGGCGCCAACGTGGAGAACGCGTCGTATGGGTTGACCATTTGCGCGGAACGATCCGCGGTGGTTCGCGCGGTCGCCGAGCACGGGCCAGAAATGCGCGTGCTGGCCTGTGCGATCACCAACCTGAACCAGGCGGCGAGTCCTCCCTGTGGGGCTTGTTTGCAGGTGTTGAGCGAGTTCATGATGCCTGCCTCCCGGGTAATTTTTCGCGGCCAGGCGGGCTGGGAAGACTATCGCTTCGAAGAGGTTTTCCCGCACCGCTTCAAATTCGTGAAGTAAGGAGCACCGCTTGGGACGATTTACCGGGTTGCTGGGATTGGCGGCAATCTTAGGGCTGGCATGGGTGCTCTCGACCAACCGCAAGGCTATACGCTGGCGTACAGCGGTCTGGGGTCTAGGGTTGCAGTGGATCTTCGCCGTGCTGGTACTCCGTTTCAACGCAGGGGAGCGGGCGTTGGCAGCCGCCGGAGATGCGGTGAACCGCATGCTGGCCTACGCGTTTGTCGGTTCGGGATTTGTTTTTGGCGAGTTGGGTAAGCAGCACTCCTCTTATGGGCTCATCATTGCTTTCCAGGTGTTGCCCACCATTATCTTTATCTCCGCCTTCTTCGCCGTGCTTTACCACCTGGGCATCATGCAGATCGTCATTAAGGGAATGGCTCGCCTGATGCAGCTGACCATGCGTATCAGCGGTGCGGAGTCGCTGAACGTGGCGGCCAGCATCTTCATGGGGCAAACCGAAGCGCCGCTCAGCATTCGGCCGTTTCTGCCGGGAGCCACGCAGTCGGAACTGATGACCATCATGACCAGCGGCATGGCGCACGTTTCCGGCGGCATCATGGCTGCCTATATCCTCTACGGGATTGAGGCCAAGCATCTGCTGGCGGCGGTGATCATGACTGCGCCGGGAACAGTGCTGATGGCCAAAATGCTGGTTCCGGAGATGCACACGCCTGCCACCATGGACCGGGTTACGATGCCGATCAACGAGGAGCACCGGGAGGAGAATCTGCTGGGCGCGATTGCCCGGGGAACGATTGACGGCGGCCGGCTGGCGTTCAATGTGGGCATCATGCTGATCTCGTTCCTGGCTCTGATCGGGTTGCTGAACGGCATGCTGGGTTGGATCCATAACTGGCTGGGAGGCCACCACATTCCCTTTCCAGAGAGCCTGAATTTGATCCTCGGGTTCATCTTTTCTCCGGTCGCGTGGCTAATCGGTATTCCCTGGCACAGCGCACATCAGGTCGGCAATCTGCTGGGCACGCGCACGGTGACCAACGAGCTGGTGGCGTATGCGCTTCTGGGTGCGCAGAAGTCATCGATGGACTTCCGCTCGTTCACCATCGCGACGTTTGCGCTGTGCGGATTTGCTAATTTCAGCTCGATCGGGATGCAGATTGGGGGCATCGGGGCGTTGGCCCCGAACCGGCGGAACGATCTTGCCCGGCTGGGTTTGCGAGCCATGCTCGCCGGAACGATGGCTAACCTTATGTCGGCCTCGATTGTCAGCGTGTTGCTGCGATAAATCATCTCCCCGCCACGGAGCTTGGGTACCCAGGATTTGGAGGTTGAGAGCAGTGGTATCCCACATCTCGCGAAAAACGAGCGAGATATGGGGCATCCAGCCTGCGTGGTTGGGACGGGGATTTGGAATTCAGGCTCTGTGACAGGGACAGAGGGGGAACAATTGCCACAAGGCATTTTCGAGAAGGCCGAGGAAGCCGCCGCTTCTATCCGCGAACGGATCGCGGTCACACCGCACGTCGCTGTTGTGCTTGGATCCGGCTTGGGATTATTTGCGGATCGGGTCGAGCAGCCGGTCGCCATTGCCTATGAGGAGATTCCACATTTTCCGCGGCCGACGGTAGAGGGTCACAGCGGACGCATGCTGGTGGGCGCCGTCGCCCAAACACCGGTTGTTGTCATGCAAGGCCGCGTCCATGCCTATGAGGGGTATAGCCCGGAAGAAGTCACGTTTCCCATACGGGTCCTGGGCCGCCTGGGAATTACTACCCTGGTTATCACCAATGCCGCCGGGGGCGTCCGGCTCGATCTAAAGCAGGGTCAGCTGGTGCTGCTGTCCGATCACATCAACCTCACGGGCCGCAATCCCGTTTCCGGCCCCAATGACGAGCGCCTCGGACCACGCTTCTTCGATCTGACAGATCCCTACGCCAAGCGGCTGCGCCGGTTAGCCCACTCCTTCGCCGATCTCGCCGAGGGAGTCTACCTGGGCGTCTCCGGGCCCAGCTTTGAAACCCCGGCGGAGATCCGTACCTTCCGTGGCTGGGGGGCGGACCTGGTGGGCATGTCCACGGTTCACGAGGTGATCGTTGCCCGGCACATGGGCATCGAGGTACTCGGCATCTCCTGCGTTACGAACATGGCCGCCGGCATCCTGGATCAGCCGATCAACCACCAGGAGGTGCTGGAAACGGGAGCACGCGTGCAGGCGCAATTGACCGACCTGCTGGTGGCGCTCCTGCCGGCCCTGGGGCGCGGAATTTAACATCCGCGGCCGCTTCGGAAGCAGTTGTGTTTTGCTATCCTTAGCTTGCTATGCCTACTAAAAAAGAGCTTCTGACTTCCCCCATCCAGCACATCGACATCAAGCAGCACAACGTGGTTCCGCTGGTAGATGCGATGCACGCCATGGCCTATAGCTCCCGTGACCTTGCCCGGGCTGCTTCCATTTACGAGCGCATGCTGCGCGACCAGGATTGCGGGGTCATTCTATGTCTGGCCGGTTCGCTGATCAGCGCCGGATTGAAACAGATTTTCGTGGATCTGATCCGCAACAACATGGTGGATGCCGTGGTCTCTACCGGCGCGAATATTGTGGACCAGGACTTTTTCGAGGCGCTGGGGTACAAGCACTGGATCGCTGACGACCTCTACCGCCAGGGAACGGAAGACGCTACCCTGCGCGAGCTGATGATCGATCGCATCTACGACACGCTCATCGACGAGGAAGAGCTGCGGCTGTGTGACGATACCTGCAAAGTTATTGCCGACTCCCTGGATCCCCGCCCCTTTAGCTCGCGTGAATTTATTCGCGAGATGGGCGCCTATCTTGAAAAACAGGGCAAGACCCCGGAAAAAGGAGGCGTCGACAGCATCATCTTTTCCGCCTACCAGATGGATGTGCCGATTTTCGTGCCCGCCTTCAGTGACTGCTCGGCCGGCTTCGGGCTGGTGGCGCATCAGCACGGCCGCGGCGACAAGCCCAAGGTTTCGATCGATTCGGTCAAGGACTTTTACGAGCTGACGCAGTTGAAGATCGCGAACCCGACCACCGGTTTGCTGATGATCGGCGGCGGGGTGCCCAAGAACTTCGCCCAGGACATCGTGGTGGCGGCCGAGATCCTCGGCCTGGATGCCCCGATGCACAAATATGCGATTCAGATCACGGTCGCCGACGTCCGCGACGGCGCGCTTTCGTCGAGCACGCTGAAGGAAGCCAGTTCCTGGGGCAAAGTAGACACCACCTTCGAGCAGATGGTGTACAGCGAGGCAACTTTGGCACTGCCTATGATCACGGGCTATGCCTATCATAAGAAAGCACATGCGCAACGGAAACAGCGCCGCTGGTCGCGCCTGCTGGAGCCGGTGACGGCATAGTACTCCGGGAGCGCACGAGAGTCATCAATCGTAGTACTAAAGTGGCAGCGAAACTCTTTATTTTTCTATAGTTTCGGTCGCAGGATCGGTATACTTCGGAGCATCCCCCGAGAGCCGTCGATTGAATATTTGGGGGTAACATCTTGTCTCTGCTTCTTGGTGTAGCTGGATTCACCTATGCTTTGCTTTTCCTCGGATTCTGGTCCCTTGGCCGTATGTCGGCCCTGTCAGACAAATTTGTTGAGAGCCGGGTTAACGTAATTCCGTTCCGTCGCGGTTAGTTTAGAAAGAAGAGCCAGCGCGTCCGCGATCACACACTATGGAACGCGCTGCTTAGTCCACTGCGGTTTTCCCCCGATCCGACCCGTTGGAGATGCGTGAGTTCTTCCCGCGTGCAAACGTGGACTCCGGATAGTCACTATATGGGCCTGAATCAGACGCCTATACTCCGGATAGTTAACGTTTTAGCATGGGCCAGTACCGTCTCTTTTTTGCTGGGACACCTGACTTGGCGAGAGCTCGTTAATTAGACCCGCATCGATCGAGTACGAGTGACCTGGCTTCGAGATAGGCTGCCTTCCACCATATTTTTCGCGGTTGCCCTGTTGCTCTCGGCTTACGGAGGCCTGGTGTTGCTGCTGGGCCGCGGCGGGACTTTCTCGGCTGCCGTGATCATGTGGGCCGTTGCCCAAGTACTGCTGATCGGTCTCTGCGTACACACCTTTCTCAACGCCGGCCGCCAGGATGAAGCCGAGTGGCAAGTACAACAGGTAGCCCAGTTGCAGCGAAGCATACTGGACTCCGCTGGCCCGATGATTCTGGCCACCGACCTGCAGGGCAACCTGCTCATCTTCAATCCCGCCGCTGAACGCATGCTCGGCTATCGCTTTCATGAGGTCCTGGGCCAGCTCAATGCCCATGATCTTTTTCCCGAAGGCGAACTGGAACGGGTAGGGCAGCTGCTGGTTTCGCGCCTGGATCGCTCGCCGGTCATCGACCTGGAGAGTGTGTCGCCGGAACTCAAACATTATGTCCAGTACGTCACCAGCTTTCCGGTAAGCCGGGTCCGCGGCTTTGAAATTCTCTGCAGGCGTAAAGATGCGACTACCTTTCCCGCCATGGTCTACCTCTCAGCGGTCAGAAATAGCGAAGGCGCGCTGACGGGATTGCTGGCCATTGCCACCGACCTCACGGCAACCAAGCGTGCCGAGCATGCCTTGCGAGAGAGTGAAGAGCGCTACCGCGACCTGTTCGACAACTCGCAGGAAATGATTGCCACCCTGAGCCCGCGGGCCAAGTACCTCTACGTCAATCCAGCGTGGCAAACGTGCTTTGGCAAGAGCGCGGCCGCCTTTGAAAGCCTGATCAACTTCGAGGCTGCCTTCCCCCCGGAAATGCAAGCCAATGCCGCCGGCCTGTTCGACCGCGCCCTGCGCGGGGAGCGGATCGATCGCGCCAATTTACGGGTGCAGGATGCAACCGGGATGTACCGGGAGCTGGAAGCAAGCCTGAGCTGCCGCCAGGACCGCGGCGAGCCCGTCTCGGTGCGCTGTATCTTCCGCGATGTTACTGCACAGTACCAGCGCGAACGGAGACTGGCGATGCAGCTCGCCGTCAGCCAGGTAGTGGGCGAATCCACAACCTCTGACGAGGCGCTGCCGGCGATGCTCGAATCGCTGGGGACCAACCTGGGCTTCGACATGGCGGGACTCTGGTTCGTCAGCAGCGATCATCACACCCGCTATCTGGCGGGCTGGTACGCTCCCGATCGGGCGTGTGTTGAATTTCACCGCGACAGTATCGGACGGGTGCTGCAGAAGGGCAAAGACCTGCCCGGCCAGATCTGGGCAGCGGAGAGCCCCTGCTGGATCGAAGACCTGCAGGAGGACGGTAACTTTCTACGCGCCGTCTCCGCTAAGGCGGACGGGCTGATCACGGGTTGGGGTGTTCCCGTCCGAGTCGGTAACCAGGTCATCGCCGTCGTCGAGTTCTTCAGCCGTCAGAAGCAGCGGGAAGACAAGGAGATGATGGCGACCGTGGAAACCGTTTGCGCCTCCATCGGCCAGTTTATGGCGCGCTCAGCGCAAGAGAGCCGCCTGGAAGAGTTGAACCGGCAGAAGGAGTCGATCCTTAATTCAGTGGCTGACGGCATCTTCGGCACCGACTCCTCCGGGCGCATCGTCTTTGTCAACCCAGCGGCGGCCAGCATGCTGGGCGCGCACGCCTTCGATCTGATCGGCCGCACCGTGCACTCGGTGGTGCATGAGGAGCGTAAGGGACGGGAAAAGTGTTCCGATCAATGCCGCACCGGGCGGGCGTTCCTGGTCCGCGAGGGTACGAGCGGGCAGGATGTGTTCTATCGCAGAAATGGAGCTTCCTTCCCGGTGGAATTCTCGGTAACGCCGATGGTGGAGCACAACATCGCGGTGGGTAGCGTGCTCAGCTTCCGTGATATCAGCCAGCGCTATGCCCTGGACCGCATGAAAGATGAATTCGTCTCCACGGTAAGCCACGAGCTGCGCACGCCGCTCACTTCCATCCGCGGATCGCTGGGACTGCTGTCGACCGGCCTGTTGGGTGAGATGGGTGAGAAAGCTTCGAACCTGCTGCGCATCGCGGTCAATAATTCCGACAGGCTGGTCCGGCTGATCAACGACATCCTCGACCTGGAACGTATGCAGTCGGGCCGTGCGCCCCTTACCTATCGCAATTGTGACCTGGAAGAACTGGCGAGGCAGGCCATCGATGCCATGACGCCAATGGCGGAAGCCGCCAAGGTACAACTGCTGCTTGAGGCTGGCCCGGCACAGGTAGAAGTGGACCCCGATCGGCTGCAACAAGTGATGACCAACCTGCTGAGCAACGCGATCAAGTTCTCTCCCCAGGGCTCCCAGGTCACGGTTTCCCTCGAACGGCTGCTCGACGGGGTCACCATCAGCGTCAGAGACAACGGCCGCGGCATTCCCAAGGACAAGTTGGAATCGATCTTCGACCGTTTTCAACAGGTCGACGCCTCCGATGCCAGGCAGAAAGGTGGAACCGGGCTGGGGCTTGCCATCTGCCGCACGATCGTCATGCAGCATGGCGGACGCATCTGGGCAGAGCGCAATGCTGATCGCGGCTCCACTTTCCGCATGTTCCTGCCCGCGGTTACGCGCGACGCGGACTTGTTACGTCTGGGCGGCACCTCTGCCTCGAGCATGGTGAGCGCCACTTCTGTCCTGGTCTGCGACGAGAACCCGGAAACCCGGGCGGCGCTGGCGGAGAGCCTCAGGCAGAATGGCTATTCTGTGCTCGAAGCAGCAAGCGGCGATGAGGCTGTAGGCTTGGCTCGGCAGACATCGATTCAGGCCATCCTGCTGGATATGAGCCTCCCCAGCCTGCATGGCTGGGAGACCCTGCACCTGCTGCGCGACGATTTACGCACTGCCGCCATTCCGGTCGTGGTGTTGAGCGCTTTTGGCGCCCTCAACGATCCTGAAGTGGAGAAAGCCGCGGATGCCTGGCTGGAGCAGCCACTGGAGACAGAATCGATGCTCGCGGCGCTCTCCCGGGTGCTGCAGGTAGAACGGCAACCCTCCCGTGTGTTACTGGTAGAGGATGATGCGGATCTGGCCAAGGTGATCCTGGCTACTTTCGAGCGGGCGGGCATCCAGGTACATCACGCCTCGACGCAGCGTAAAGCGATGGAGCTGTGCGTATCATCACGGCCAGACTTGCTGATTCTCGACATTGCCCTGCCCGACGGCGATGGCTTTGGACTGGTGGACTGGCTACGTCAGCAGCAGGAGATGAAACAACTTCCGCTGGTGGTCTATTCCGCTCAAGACCTGAGCGAGAGTGAACGCAATAAGCTACGGCTGGGGCACACTGAGTTCCTGACCAAGGCTCGAGTCCAGCCGCAGGATGTGGAGACCCTGGTGCTTTCCATGCTGCGACTTCCATCTGGAGCGAGCGAAGTACCACTGGGATGGGATGGAACCACGAACCCCGGCCTATAGAACTGCCAGCAGACCTGCATATTCGAAAGTTATGACACACCGCATCTTAATCATCGACGACGAAGACGATATACGGCAGGTTGCGGCCATGAGCCTGGAGACGGTGGCGGGCTGGGATGTTCTGCTCGCCAGTTCCGGCAAGCAGGGGATCGAACGCGCCAGTACGGAGCAGCCGGATGCAATTCTCCTGGATGTGATGATGCCGGAAATGGACGGCCCCACCACCCTGCTCAAACTCAAGGCCAACGGGAGCACCTCGCACATTCCCGTCCTGCTGTTGACGGCCAAAGTACAAGGCCCGGACCAGCGTAAGTTTGCCGAAATGGGAGTGGCAGCCACCCTTTTCAAGCCCTTTGATCCTCTCACTCTGGCGCGGCAGATTTCTGCCGCGCTAGGCTGGAAAGAAGGCGGATGATCCATTGAGCAACAGAGACCGCATTTCCCCCGACGAGAACAAGCA
Source organism: uncultured Acidobacteriaceae bacterium (assembly GCA_963717225.1). GTDB lineage: Bacteria > Acidobacteriota > Terriglobia > Terriglobales > Acidobacteriaceae > PALSA-350. The sequence goes on from CAVQWB010000041.1 coordinate 73,936, forward strand.
TTCGGTCGCCGGCAAGTCGTCGTCGACGCAAGCACCGGCTGCTCAGAGTCAGGAGCAAAAGCTGCAAATCATGATCTCGGCACTTTGGGATCGGAGCCGGCACACCGTTGTCGAGCGGGCCGCGATGCTGCGGACAGCGGGAGATCTGTTGCTTGCGAACCGTCTGGACCAGGCTACCCAGCTGAGCGCCGTGGACTCTGCGCATAAGCTGGCGGGAGTTCTGGGTACCTTCGGCCTGCCTCGGGGCACAGATCTGGCTCGGGAGGCAGAGGTGCTCTTTGGTCAATCCACGCCGCCCGGCAAAGTTGAAATCGAGCGGCTGCAGGTGCTGTTGGCCGAGTTGACCCGGCTCATTGACCGCGGACCCATCGGGCCGAGCTGAAATTACCGAGCTGAAATTACAATGAGAGCATGAACGATCTGGGCCGGCTCCTCATCGGTTTGGGAATCGTGCTGCTCATCGCGGGCGGTTTACTGCTGCTGTTGGGTCGAACCGGCATCCCACTGGGCAGACTTCCAGGCGACATTTCGTATCGGGGCAAAAACCATTCCGTCTACTTCCCCTTGGGCACGTCGATTTTGCTCAGTGTCCTGCTCTCCCTGGTCTTCTATCTGCTCTCCCGCTTTCGGCGGTAATATCGTTTGCTGGAGGCACCGTGCCCAATCCGGAAGATTCACTGAGCCAGCTGGGGCTGGTTTTCCCGGAAGCCCCGGCCAATCTCCGGCGGGTGTGGCGGGTTGGCCAACTGGTAGGCGAGGTAAGAAACCACATCGAGCGGGAGTACGCCGATGTATGGGTAGAAGGCGAGATCTCGAACTATCGTCCTGCTCCTTCAGGTCATATTTATTTCACGCTGAAGGACGGCGATGCCCAGCTGCCGGTGGTACTGTTTCGCCGCCAGGCGCTGCTTTTGCGCTTTCGGCCGGAAGATGGACTGCAAATCCTGGTACGGGGGCGGGTCTCGGTTTACGAGCAACGCGGGCAGATGCAACTGGTGGCCGAGTTCATGGAACCAGTCGGCGCAGGATCCCTGCAAATAGCCTTCGAGCAGTTGAAAGCCAGGCTGCAAAAGGAAGGGCTTTTCGCGGAAGATCGCAAGCAGCCTCTCCCCACCTTTCCTCACTGCATTGGCATCATTACGTCTCCCACCGGCGCGGTCATCCGGGACTTTCTCAATGTGGCCGGACGGAGGCACCTCGCTTTGAACGTACAGATTTACCCGGCCGCGGTGCAGGGCGAGCCGGCTGCGCTCGAAATAGCCGCGGGAATTGCATTTTTCAACCGGGCGCGTACGGTGGACGTGATTGTCGTGGCCCGTGGAGGCGGCTCGCTCGAAGATCTGGCTCCGTTTAACAGCGAACTACTGGCGCGTGCCATTGCCAAATCTGAGTTGCCAATCGTTTCCGCGGTCGGCCATGAAACGGACTTCACCATCGCCGATTTTGTCGCTGACCTTCGTGCGCCCACCCCCTCTGCTGCGGCGGAGTTGCTTACCGAGGCGCAGCACAAGGTGGAGGAACGCCTGGAGCAGCTACACCGGCGACTGAATCAAGCCAGCCGCTATCTGCTGATGCGCGCCCAGGAGCGCTTTGCCCGGCTCTCCGCTCCCGCAGCCTTTGCGCGGATGCGGAATGCCCTGGCGCGCCGCCAACAGCGTGTCGACGAGCTGCAATACCAGCTGGACGCCGCCTGGCACCGCCAGGGACGGCTGATGGCGGAAAGGTTGCAGAAACTCGAGGCCAGGTTGCTGCGTCAGGATGTAAGCCACCGCCTGCGTACGGTGCGCGACCGGCTGGCGATGTTGGATGGACGGATCGCCCGCGCACAACAGGAACTGCTGCTGCGATTGAAGGCGAGGCACGCACGTGCGGAAGGGCTGTTGCAGGCCGTTTCTCCCTTGGCCGTGCTGAATCGGGGTTACGCTCTGGTTTTCGACGAAGCAGGGACCCTGATCCGGGATGCATCGACTGCTCCCGACGGTGGCCTGATCACCACTCGATTCGCCCAAAGCACCCTGACCAGCCGGGTGCTCGAAAGGAAGTCGTCCGCAAGCAACTCATGAGAAAACTTTTTGGAACAGACGGTATTCGTGCGGTCGCAGGAGAGGCCCCGCTGGACGCGCCCACGATTTTCGCCACTGGGCTGGCGCTGGCGTTCACTTTGAAGAAGCTCTACCCGGCGCCTCAGATTCTGCTGGGGGCGGATACACGCGAATCCAGTCCCTGGATCTCGGCTGTCATTGCAGCCGGATTGCGGCGCGGGGGTGCTGAAGTCCTGAATGCGGGGATCATCACGACCCCCGGGGTAGCCTACCTGACGCGGAAACATCAGTTCGCCGCAGGGGTGGTGATTTCCGCTTCGCACAACCCGTGGCAGGACAACGGGATCAAGGTGTTTGGCGGCGATGGCTACAAGCTGCCGGACTCGACCGAGATGGAGATTGAGGGGGAGATTTTTCGCCACCTCAAGGACCTGCTCCCCGCGGACATTAAGGATCAAAGCGCACCGCCGGCCAGCAAGGAGTTTCGCGAAGAGTATGAGGCCTTTCTGCGCGGTGTTGTTCCCGGGCTTGACCTCAAGGGCAAGAAGATTGTGATCGACTGCGCCAATGGGGCAGCGGCCATCATCGCCTCTGAGCTTTTTCCCTCGCTTGGGGGGGAGATTCACCTTACGCATGTAACCCCTAACGGGCGCAACATCAACGAAAACTGTGGCGCATTGCATCCGGAAACCGTTGCCCGGGAGACAAAATCTCTGGGAGCGGATCTGGGGATCACCTTTGACGGCGATGCCGACCGCGCGCTCTTTGCCGACGCCCGCGGCCTGGTGGTGAATGGGGATGGGGTGATGCTGGTGGCGGCCCGCGATATGAAGGCCAAGGCCGAGTTGGCAGGGGACCTGGTGGTGGCGACGACCATGTCCAACATGGGTCTTGAAGCCGCCTTACGCAGCAGCGGCATCGGCATGCTCCGCGCTCCGGTAGGGGACAAATATGTTTTGGAGATGATGCAGAAACACCAGGCCAGCCTGGGCGGGGAACAGTCGGGACATATTCTGTTTCTGCGCCGCAGCACCACCGGCGACGGCCTGTTGACGGCGCTGGTATTGCTGGATCTGCTGGCGCGTTCGGGTAAGCCCCTGCACGAATTGTTGAGCGACCTGCGGGTCTTTCCCCAGGTGATCGTCAATGTCCGAGTACGGGAAAAACGGCCCCTGGATCAGATTCCGGCTGTGGTCAAGAGCATTCAACAGGCGGAAACGGATCTCCATGGCAATGGCCGGGTGGTGGTGCGTTATTCCGGCACCGAGGCCCTGGCGAGGGTCATGATTGAGGCCGAATCGGAGCAGCAGATGCGTGAGCATGCGGATCGCATTGCCCAGGCCATCCGGGTGGAAATTGGGGTTTAGACGGTTATCATAAAGGGAGGAGACAGTTATGCTTAGCGCCATCCTTCTGCTTGCCCTGATGCAGCCGCAAGATCCCGGTCTGGCTGCTGCCCCTGCGGCCAATACAACCACGGCTCCGGTGCGGACGGAGAAGCTTACGCCATCCGAAGTCAAAGCGCTGGCCGATGCAAACCAGGCTGTGGCCGACGCTCAAGCCAAGCTGATCCAGGCCAAGGCGGCCCTGAAGGGCGCGACTGAAGGCGTAGAGCTGGCTCATCATGCGAATACGGACTGCGGGTGTTACGTAGAAAGCACGGGACGGGACTACGACAAGGTGGAGTTCAAAGGCGACACTATTGTCATTCAGCATGTCCACGAGGCGCCGGGGGGGCTGAGCCCAAAAACAAACCCTTAGAGCTGAGTCTCTTCGAGATCATCGCCTTCAAGGGATAAGGCACGTCGCTTCCCGAAAGAAAAGACGTACCTCAGGGGCGTGTGAGAACTCTGCTCCAGTCCCGAAGGGACGGCTGAACTTAGCCCAGGACGACAGTCCTGGGGTAGATATAAGCAATCCGACCAGTCCCGTGAGGGACGGCTGAACACAGGGCGCTAGGTTTCAGCCGTCCCTACGGGACTAGTCCAGCTTTTCGGTTAACCCAGGACTCACGTCCTGGGCTAAGTTCAGCCGTCCCTACGGGACTGAGTATGCGGATTCGGGTCAGTTTTGCGGTTGGAAAAAGGTGTTTCTTTTCGGCAGGCTCTAGAGAGCGTAGTGGACCTGTCCCAGGCGTGCCGTGGCGGGACATGCTGTTTCTCTTCCCTACTTCATGTCGCGCCAGTTGGGGCCTGCTCCGCAGTCCACTACTACCGGCACTTTCAGTTCGATCACTGTCTCCATCTCGTGACGCACTAGTTGTTTCACTTGCTCAACTTCCTTCTCGGGAACATCGAAGAGCAGTTCGTCGTGAACCTGGAGCGTCATTCTGGTTACGAAGTTTTCTTCGCGTAGCCTTCGATCGATGTGGATCATGGCGATCTTGATCAAATCGGCCGCTGTGCCTTGCAGTGGCGTATTTACCGCCGTGCGTTCCGCAAAGCCTCGCAGGTTGGCGTTGCGGCTCTGCATATCGGGGATAGGGCGTACGCGGCCGAACAGCGTGCGGACCCGCTGTTCCCTGCGCGTCTCTTCTAACAGCCGATCAATGTAACTACGCACTCCGCTGTAGCGAGCGAAATAGGTTTCGATGTACAGCCGGGCCACATTTTGTTCAATGCCGAGTTGCTGCGCTAATCCAAACGGAGAAATCCCGTACACAATACCGAAATTGACGGCCTTGGCGCGGTCGCGGGTCTGCTTGTCCATGGCTTCGGGTGCGATACCAAACACCTCCGACGCGGTGAGCGTATGAATGTCCTGGCCCTCGGCAAAGGCGCGCACCAGCAGAGGATCTTCGCTGAAGTGGGCCATGAGCCGCAGTTCGATCTGGGAGTAATCCGCGGAGATGAGCAGATTTCCCGGGGCCGCGATAAATGCTGCGCGGATCTCCCGGCCCAGTTCCGTCTTGATAGGAATGTTCTGCAGATTCGGATTATTGGAAGAGAGGCGCCCGGTCGACGTGCCTACCTGGTTAAACGTGGTGTGGACACGCCCTTCCCCATCGGCCAGCAGCGGGAGTGAGTCAATGTAATTGGACTTGAGCTTCGCCAGCTGACGGTATTGCAGCACCTGGCGGGGAACTTCGTTATGCTGCGCCAGCTCCTCGAGCACATCCACGGCGGTCGACACTACTTTGCCGCGGCCGTACTTGATGGGCTTGGGCAAGTGCATCTTGTTGAACAGCACATCTCCCAGTTGCTTGGGCGAATTGATGTTGAAACGATGGCCGGAGCCCTCGAAGATCTGCTCACTGACGCGCTGCATCTCGACCGTCAGACGCTCACCCATGGCGGAAAGAACCGCGCGGTCGATGCGTACCCCGGATTCTTCCATGCGCAGCAGAACCGGAACCAATGGCAAATCGATGTCGCGATATACCTGCCCCGCGCCGAGCGACTCCACGTCCTCTTTGAGCATCGGCGCAAGGCCACGAATGGCGTTGGCGGACGCCGGCAGCAATTCATCGCCGGGTGGCGGCAAGGCCCGGCCGCTAAAGCGGGCAACCACGTCAGGTAGAGGGTGCGTCGTGTGGGTGGGGTTGATGAGATAGGAATAGAGCATCAGGTCATCGACCGGGCCCGCCAGCTGCAAACCATGATCCGCGCCATGCCGCCCAAGAATGCGCAATGCAGCCTTCAGATCGTGTAGGGACTTGGCCGTCTGCTCGTCTGCCAGCACGGCACGCAGGGGCTCCGTCGCTGGGTTATCGAGGGCCTTATCCAGAGAAAAGACCAGTGCCCTGCCTGCTTCCGCTGAGACCGCGACCTTGAGCGTCTGCGGGGCGATCTTCTGTTCAGCCGCCGGCTGCTGGCCATCGAACAGGCCTAGCGACATTGTCTTCAGTTCGGGCTCCTCCTCCTCGATGGCCTCGGTCTCCACTTCTCCCACTTGTTCCGATGCAACCTCAAGCAGCGAGGTGTCAAAGGCCAACGAGAAACCGTGGGTGCGTGCCAAGGAGACGAAGCGATTCATCTCTTCCGGCGACGGGTCAGGGATGATGGAGAGTGGTGTGGTCTCCTCTTCCGGAGCCAGTTCCTTGAGCATGGTGGTGAACTCAAGTTCGTTAAACAGGGCACGGCAGGCGCTCACATCGGGCGCCTGGGTGCGCATGTTCTCGAGCTCGAGCCCGACCGGTACCTCGCAGTGGATGGTCACCAACTCTTTGCTCAGCATGACCATTTCGCGATTGTTTTCGAGCGACTCGCGATACCTTTTTCCCTTTACCTCTGAAGCACGGTCGAGTGCTGCCTCGACGCTGCCGAACTGCTGGATCAGTTCGACCGAACCTTTGTCTCCGATTCCCGGGGCACCCGGGATGTTGTCGATGGAATCGCCTCGCAGAGCCATCACGTCGATGACCTGCTCCGGCGCCACTCCCAATACCTCGACCACTTTTTCGCGATCGAGGATCAGGTTGTCCTTTACCGGGTTGAGCACCTTCACCTTGCCGGTGACCAGTTGCAGCATGTCTTTGTCGTTGGAGACCACGAAGACATCGTGGCCTTGTTCTGCGGCCTGCCGGGCCAGCGTGCCAATCACATCGTCGGCCTCGAAACCCTCGGATTGCAGGATAGGAATGCGAAAAGCCTCCAGCGACCTACGGATGAAAGGCAGCTGCTGGGCGAGGTCCGGGGGCATTTCGGTGCGGTTGGCTTTATAACCACCGTAGTCGAGCTCGTCAAAGGTTTGGGTCTTGATATTCCATTTGCGCACGGTGGCGATGCTGCGCGCGCGCTCATCGCGAAAAACAGAACCGCTCACATCGAAAACGGCGGCAAAATACTCCGGCTGAAAGTCGCGGCGGAGCTTGTTGATCATGTTGACGAACACGAACGTGGCTGCGGTAGGCACGCCGGATCGCGTGGACATGGGGCGCTGCCGCTGCATCGCGTGGTAGGCGCGAAAGATGAACGACATGGCGTCGAGGAGAAAGATGGGAGGCTTGGCTGAGGAGGTCATTGCCCTCTAGTCGAGCAGAGTCTTGAGCTGATTCATGTCGAAGACGATGCCCTTTTCGGCGTGGGAGAAGGTGTCATTACGCTGGAGCTGCAGGTTTTCGTAGCGATAAAACGTGCTGTCCTGGGGATCGATGACCCAAATTTCCGGGATGCCCATGGTCCGGTAGTCTTCCAGCTTTCGCTTAAGACGCTGCAGGCTGTCTTCCGGGGATAGAACCTCAAACACAGCTACCGGCGGGTGGGTGATGATCTGCTCAATGGGGCGGTTGCGGTCAAGGACGGTGACATCGGGAACGCGATAGCGTGTCGCCGCTACCTGCACCCGCAACTCCGGCAGGACACGAATATTCCATTCCTTTTCGTGTTGCCAGAACCACTTTTGGATCGCCTGCTGCCAGGATGCGTGGTCAAACTCTCCCATGGGGCGTTCCTCGATCCTGCCATCCACGTACTCCGCATCTGGCTCGTAGGAGGAGCGGAGATAAACCTCAACGGGAACATGTGTCGTGGTTGCCATAGTGCCCTCCTCCTTTGAGGATACCGCTCTCTTCTTTGAGGATACTGCTCAAGTGGACAGGTTGTCGCTTCCATACAATCGGACCTGTGCTGGTCTCCGACTTCGACTTCGAGCTTCCCCCAGAGCTGATCGCGCAGGAACCCCTAGAGGAACGCGGGGCCAGCCGCATGCTGACCCTGAGCCGGGACACTGGCGAATGGCAAGACTCGTGGTTTAACCAGCTGCCTGACGTGTTACGGGAAGGCGACGTGCTGGTGTTGAACGACAGCCGCGTTATCCCGGCAAGACTGTTTGGAGTGCGCCGGGGACCAAGCCGCAGCAAGGTGGAAGCGCTGCTTACGGAGCAGATCAGCGACTGGGAATGGCGAGCGCTGACACGGCCGGCGCGCAGGATGACGATAGGTCAGCAGCTAGCCTTTTCGACCCCAGACGGCAACGAACTCCTGCAGGCCACTGTCACTGCCGCCGGGGAGTTCGGCGAACGTCTGCTTCGCTTCACACCGGTAGACGATTTCTTTGCCCGGCTGGAGCTGCTGGGGCATGTCCCGCTGCCCCCATACATTCGCCGCCAGGATCGGGCCCTCGATCGGGAGCGTTACCAAACGGTCTTTGCGCAGCAGCGCGGGTCAGTCGCCGCGCCCACCGCCGGACTGCACTTCACCCCCGAGATCCTGGAGCGGATCCGTGCTCGTGGCGTGCTCATCACCCAGTTGACTCTCCACGTGGGGCTGGGTACGTTTCAGCCGGTGCGAGTTGCTGAGGTCGCGGAGATCCGTCTCCATGCGGAAAGGTATTCTCTGCCGGAAGGAACGGCACTGCAGGTCAATCATGCGCTACGCGAAGGCCGGCGCGTGGTGGCTGCAGGCACCACGACGGTGCGAGTGCTGGAGCACTGTGCGAGCATCGGCCGCCTGGAAGCCCACACTGGCACTACAGACATCTTCCTCTTCCCCGGCTCTCCCTGGAACGTGGTCAAGGCGTTGCTGACCAACTTTCACCTGCCCCAGTCGACGCTGCTGATGTTGGTAAGTGCGTTTGCGGGAAGAGAAAACACACTCGCAGCCTATCGTCACGCGGTCGAAGCGGGCTATCGTTTCTTCTCCTACGGCGACTGCATGTTCATTGCTTGAGGAAGTGCTGCTCGGCGTTGAGGCGTGCCCGTTCGAGCGCTGCTTCCACTTCCAGTCTTTTGCCTTCCATCACTAACGGATCGTCACCCTGCGGCACCTCGACGTTGCGACCCCAGCTGATCGCCACCCGAGAAAAAGGTTTTGGAATGAGGAAGCGATCCCACGATCGCAACAACCAGGCTTTCTCGGGATGGGCGTAAAAGATGCCAATGGAGTAGCCGGTGAGCTGGGCCAGCTTCACCGCGCCGGGCTTTACCTTATACACCGGGCCGCGGGGGCCGTCTGCGGTGAACACTGCTCCGTGTCCACGCTCAACCGCCTTGGCGAGGGCCCACAGTCCGCTGCCGCCAAACCGCGTACTTGATCCGCGCGCCGTCAAAAAGCCCAGGCGCTCGACGGTGCGCGCGATGAGCTCACCGTCGAAGCTGCTGCTGATGAGCACCGCCGTCTTAAACCTGCCGTGAAAATAGCAAGCACAGGGAATGAGGCAACGATGCCAGAAACACCACACCTGCAAAGCCGGAGGTATCGCCGGCTCGGCGCCCGGTTCGACAACTACTTCGTAACGTAATGTTCGGTTGAGTGCGCGCAACAGCAAAGCCACCAGCCGGGGAACAATCGCAATCAGAATTCGCTGGCTGTAGCTAAAGCTCTGGACAGAGTCTTTCACCGAGCGATTCTACAGTTTGGCACCTATTTTGTTGCAGATAGCGAGTGGTTGTATGCCGAGGTAACCAACAGGAGGGGCGGATGGGGAGGTCCGCTGCCCCCTTTGTGTCGAGGTAATAGTGAGATTGGCGCATTTCGCGCCGGCCTGCGCTCAGGTATACAGATACTCATTATGAGTACACACAAAATTGCTCTCGCTTCACGTGACTATTCTCTGCCTCGATCTGGAAGCAAACCGTCTCTGGACGACAAACTCGATAAGGTTTTCCAGATGGCCGAGCACATGGACGCCAGGTGTGTTTACATGCTTGACGCTGCCACCCACAAGCGGCGGTCCGCTCTTTCCGTCCGGTAGCACCACACTCCTGTCAGACAAGACGGGACTGGACGGATGCCCATGTTCGCCGTGGCGTACGTGGGACGATAAAGACGGGCGACCCGGATTTCCTGCTACGTGGCGCCAGCAACATCGGCATTTGCGGTCCCGGCCAGTCGGGACCACATGAAGTTTGCCAACGCCCGAGAAACTCGACAGGAAATCCGGGGAAAGTCCCACCATTGCTTTGCATGGTCTCGAGCCGGTCAAAATGCGGAGCGCCGGCGGGAAGGCACTGGAAAAGAATCGTTATCGTCCCACGTACGCGACGAAGGCCGTGAAAACTCAATCCGGATTTCTGGCCGGCGCAGCAGCGTGATAGCGCACCTCCGCTGATAGCATCGCTTATGTGCTACTGACTCTGGAAACGTCTCTGCAGTTCGTCAAGGGCATCGGCCCGCGCATCGCCCAGACGCTCAAAGAGAGGCGCATCACCACCATCGAAGACCTGCTCTACCACCTTCCCTTTCGTTATGAAGACCGGCTGCGTCCCCAGGCCATCGAAGAATTAGTCCCCGGCGAAATGGCCAGCCTTATCGGTGAAGTGCGCGGCATGGTTCTGCTGCGTACCCGGCGCATGCCCATCTTTGAAATGACCGTGGGCCAGGGCTTAGGCGGCCGGGTAAAGTGCATGTGGTTTCACGGGACTTACCTGAAAGACCGCTTCAAAGCCGGACAATGGGTAGCCCTTTATGGAAAAGTGGAACCTTCCCGAAGCAGCAACAGCTTCAAAATGATCCAGCCGCAAGTGGAAGTTCTGCCCGATGACCACGATGACGAAGAGTCCAAGTTACTGGAAGTGGGCCGGATTGCGCCGGTCTACGAAACTCTCGGCAACAAGCTGGCTTCCCGCTGGCAGCGCCGAATCATCTACCGGCTGTTGGAAGAATTGAAAGGGCGGATTCCCGAAACCCTCCCCGAGGCGCTTTGCCGCCGCCTGGAGCTGCCCAGCCGCGAAGACGCTCTGCGCTGGGCCCACTTCCCGGAGCCGGGAACCCCGATGACTCAACTTCAGTCGTGGGCGACACCTGCGCAAAAGCGCTTGATCTTCGAAGAACTCTTCTTTCTCGAACTGGGCCTGGAACTGAAGCGGAAAAAATTCCGGCAGCGGCAAGGGATTCCCTTCGAAACCAACGCTGAAGTGCGTTCGGCGTTGCGCCAGGTGCTGCCCTTCCACCCCACGAAGGCGCAAAAAAATGCACTCGGCGAGATCGTGGCCGACATGCGGGCGCCGGAACCCATGCGCCGGCTGCTGCAGGGCGACGTGGGATCAGGAAAGACCATCGTTGCCCTACAGGCCATGCTGGTGGCCATCGAGAACGGCTACCAGGCGGCCCTTATGGCGCCCACGGAGATCCTCGCCACGCAGCACTTTCTGGGAGCACGCAAGCTACTGGAGCGATCGCAGCAACGCTACAAGGTAGTTTTGTTAACCGGATCACTGGAAGAGGATCGCAAACGTGCCAACCGTGGCTTGATCGCCCGCGGCGAGGCGCAGTTGGTCATTGGAACCCATGCTCTGATCGAGGAGCGGGTGGATTTCGCCAAGCTCGGACTGGTGGTGGTCGATGAGCAGCATCGGTTCGGAGTTCTACAGCGCTTCCGGCTGATGAAGAAGCCTAACGCGGGCGAACCCGATGTCCTGGTCATGACCGCGACCCCCATTCCCAGGACGCTTGCTCTTTCGCTCTACGGGGATCTCGATCTGAGCGTGCTCGACGAGCTTCCCCCTGGACGCACGCCCATCCTTACCCGCCAGGTTTCCGACGATAAGGCCGGCGAAATATGGGGAATGGTGCGGGAACAAGTGCGGATGGGGCACCAGGCGTATGTGGTGTATCCGGTGATCGAAGGCGCGAAGGAGGATCAGCCCGAATTGGATTTTGCGGCCGGCGAACCGGAAACGCCCCCTCCCGAAGAGAGAAGACAGAATCCGGTTGGACGTCCCGGTCTGCTCTTTAAAAAGGCTTCACCTTCATCCGTTCCCTCGCTTAAGGCGGCCACCGACATGTATCAGGAGTTGAAAGCCGGCCCCCTGCAGGGCCTCAGGCTGGGCTTGCTGCATGGACGGATGGATGCCGACGAAAAGGAGATCATCATGCGCCGCTTCCAGCGCCGGGAGGTGGACGTGTTGATCGCCACGACGGTGGTTGAAGTGGGCGTCGATGTGCCAAATGCAACCATGATGGTCATTGAACACGCGGAGAGGTTCGGTCTGGCCCAGATGCACCAATTACGTGGCCGCGTCGGGCGCGGGAGCGCGAAGTCCTACTGCGTTCTCATGACCGGAGGAAAAATATCCGCCCCGGCGGCAGAACGCCTGGCGGCGATGGTGCGAACCCAAAACGGCTTCGAGCTGGCCGAACTGGACCTGCAACTGCGCGGCCCGGGAGAGTTCTTTGGCACCCGGCAAGCCGGGATCCCGGACTTCAGGGTCGCCAACCTGGTCCGCGACCGGGCTGTTTTGGAGCTGGCCAAAACAGAGTCGGCATGGTTCGTGTCAGCGACCGGCAGCGAGGTGACGGAGGAAGAAAAGGGCAAGGTATGGAGCCGGCTGCGGGAAGCCTGGCAACGGCGCTACGGATTGGTGGACGCGGGATAATGCATTTTCACTTCTGGTGTATACAAAGCAACCACTCAGGCAGCGAAGCATTGAGTCGCGTCAAGCTGGGTTTGCAATTCTTCGTCTTTGACTGTCCAGATCTGCAATTGAACCTTAATGATTTCGAGCGAACAGATGTAGCGCGTTGCGTCATCGAGGGTGGCCACGTCGACCGCCGGAAGGGTTCTCGAGGATAGATCGAACACGTGCGGAGTGCAGCGGCAAAGTTCCGTCAGCAGGCTATGCGAAGCAGCCGTGAGTTGAAGCCCCACTGAGACCAGTGCGCTATAGATCTCGACGCAGATGTCGCGGGGAAACTCAAAGACAAAGCGAGCCGTACCAGGTTCGACGTAGGAACGACTGCGGATCCATGCTCCACAATCAGGAATGACCCCGGTGAGCCGCGGCACGACCGTGGATTGATCTTCGCCCAGCAGAGCGGTTAAGTAGAGGACGCCATCTGAAAACGTATCGGACATAAGGGTATCGAGTGTGTCAGTAAACAGGGTGCGCGAACTTCGAATATACCTTGCTTGTAAGCTTGATCGGCCACGTTATAGCAATCTTCAACCGCAGAACAGGTACCACGGTTCGCGATTGAGATGACCGGAAATGACCCCATGGTAACGTGGTCAGCATGCTGATCGGGACGGGCGTGGATTTGATTGAGATTGAGCGCATTGCCCACTCCATCGAACGCTACGGCGACCGCTTTCTTCGCCGTATCTACACGGAAAATGAGATTGCCTATTGCAGCCGCAAGCGAGACAGTGCGGAGAGTTTCGCCGCACGCTTCGCGGCCAAAGAGGCGGGAGCGAAAGCACTGGGAACTGGAATCAGTTGGGGGGTCACGTGGATTGAGTTTGAGGTTGCGCGTCAGCCGGGAGGACGGCCCATTCTTGAACTGCGCGGGCGGGCGGCTCTCCTGGCCACCCAACTCGGCGTGAAAACCATTGCGCTTTCTCTCACGCATACATCCGGCCTGGCAATGGCGACGGTGATGATGGAAGGCTGATTGGGGCTCGGGCGTTTCGGCGTGAACCGGGAAGAAAGCGCAGGGCTCCGCTCCGCGATGCTGAAAAACGCATTCGTTTGTTCCAATGGAGGGTGTGAGAACTGGAAAAGGAAACCACAGATCCCTTCCTACGGTACCCTGACAATAAAGTGGGATTCTGGGGGAACTCACCGCTGATAGGAGAAATCTGTCGGACAGTTGGATTCATTCCTCCGGCCGTTTTTGACATTTTCCTTGCAAAAAACTGTCATCCCGACAGGAACGTACCCGGATTTCTTGCCACGCAGCACTGAACAAAGCCGCGGGTGCGCCTTTCTCTTTAAGGAAGGCGCATGAGAGCCCTGGCGGCCGGGGTTTGGTTTAGAGCACCCCCGACAAGCCGGGGAAAAGCTCCATTTGATATGCTCAGTCCCAGCGGAGAAAAGGCCGCTGCACTCGCTTCAACCCGAGGGGGTCTGTGCCAAGCCAGCAGGAAGTCCAGTGGTCACAACTGAAAGTGGGCGTGCTGGTCATCGTGGCGTTGGCAGCCTTGGCTGCTCTCATCTTCCTCATGTCGGGATCCACGGGAGGCGGCCTCTTCAGCGGCAAGATCACGCTTCGCTCCTATTTTGAGAATTCGGCCGGTCTCAAAGGGGGTGCTCCCGTCAACCTTGAAGGGGTGACGATCGGCACCGTGACCGGTTTAAAAATCGTACCTGCGCGCAAGCTCACACCGGTCGAGGTCACGATGAAGATCGGATCCAGGTATCGAGACGCAGTGCACACGGATTCGACCTCCAGCCTGGAAACCATCGGCGTTCTCGGGGATACCGTCGTGGACATCAACAGTAAAACCGCCACCGGTCCCCCGGTCCAGAACAACGCAGAGCTCAAGACGAACGAAACGCCGAACCTCTCTGACGTGATCAAGTCCAGCCAGGGAACGATCGAGCAGTTGAATACCATCCTGGCCAAGGTAGACCACCTGGCCGATTCCCTGAACTCGACCAAAGGTTCGATTGGTGAGCTGATCAACAATCCCGACCTTTACAACAAAGCAGTGGTGACCTTGAATCAGCTCTCGCAACTGGTGGATACGGTCGCCAATGGCAAAGGCTCGATCGGTAAGCTGGTTGCCGACGACACGCTGTACAACCACATCAACGACACGGTGGCCAAGCTGGACAAGATGTCGACCGACCTCGACGAGGGGAAGGGTACAATCGGCAAGCTGTTGAAAGACGAGACACTGGCCAACAACCTGAACCAGTCCGTGGCAAGCGCCAACCAGCTTCTCGCTGACATCAACGCGGGCAAAGGCGGCTTGGGCATGATCGCCAAAGATCCCCAATTCGCAGCCAAGCTCCGTGACACGGTCGACAAACTCGATTCGGTTTTGAACCGGGTTGACAGCGGCGAAGGTACGGTTGGGCAGTTGGTGCGCAATCCTTCGCTCTACAACAACCTCGACCAGTCGCTGACGGAGACGCGGGGCCTCATTGCGGCCATCCGCGAAAACCCCAAGAAGTATCTAACTTTCCACGTCAAGATTTTTTGAGCTCTATGAAGGTAGTTTGCATTCTCAGCGCACTCTTACTTTGTAGCGGCATGGCTCATGCGCAAGGAAATGAAGTTCCGGCTGAGCCCAAGGCCCCGCAAAGCTTCGACCTGACCGCCATCGACAAGACGGCTGACCCGTGCTCGGATTTCTATCAGTACGCCTGCGGCAACTGGCAGAAGAACAATCCCATCCCGCCCGACCAGGTGAAATGGGGCGAGTTCACCGAACTGCGGGAGAGAAATTCCTGGCTCCTGTACAAAGAGTTGGAAGCAGCCGCGAATCCTAGCCCCACGCGGACGCCGCTGGAACAGAAATACGGCGACTTCTATGCCGCCTGCATGGACACGCAACTCGCCGACAAAAAGGGCATCACCGCGCTCCAGCCCACCCTGAACGCCATCGATGCACTCAACGATAAAAAGCAACTGGGTACGCTGCTGGGTACGCTGGAGATCAAGGATGCTACGGGCGGACTTTTCAGTTTTGGAGTGGGTCAGGACCAGAAGGATTCCACGATGCAGATCGCGCAAGCCGACCAGGGAGGGCTCGGGCTTCCCGATCGCGATTATTACCTGGCGCAAAATCCGCGGCAACAGAAGATTCGGGAGGAATATGTTGCCCACATGACCCGGATGTTCCAGTTGTCCGGAGACACGCCCGAGAAGGCCGCCAGTGAGGCGCAGGCGGTCATGGCCATCGAAACTGCCCTGGCACAAGGCTCCATGACGCGGACCGACCGCAGGGACCCGGCCAAACGCTACCACGTGATGCCTCTGGCGGATCTGGAGAAGCTAACCCCGGACTTCGACTGGCAGTCTTACTTACGCGGCATCAACATGGGTGCGTTCCAGACGCTGGATGTGATGTCTCCGGGCTTCTTCACCACGATGAATGCGCAGATTGCCAGCCAGAACCTGGAGGCGTGGAAGAGTTATCTCCGCTGGCGTGCCCTGCATGAGGCCGCCCGTTGGCTGTCAGATCCGTTTGTGCAGGAGAATTTCAAGTTTTACGGGACCACCCTGCAGGGCCAGCAGGAGTTGACGCCGAGATGGAAGCGATGCACCCTGGCCACCGACAATGCCCTCGGGGAAGCTGTGGGTCAGGATTGGGTTAAGAAGTATTTCAGCCCGGAAAAGAAAGAGAACATGCTCAAACTGGTCACGGCGCTGGAAACCGCGCTGCACCAGGATATTGAGCAGTTGCCCTGGATGTCGGAGGAGACCAAGAAGAAGGCGCTGGAAAAGCTGGCGCTGATCCGCAACAAGATCGGTTATCCGGAACACTGGCGCGACTACTCAACGTTAGAGGTAAAGCGAGACGATTTGCTGGGGAACATGAACCGCGCCACCATCTTTGAGGACCGCCGCAACCTGAACAAGCTGGGTAAACCGGTGGACGAGACGGAGTGGGAGATGACGCCGCCGACGGTAAACGCGTATTACATGCCGCCGATGAACGACATCAACTTCCCCGCCGGGATCCTGCAGCCACCCTTCTACGACTTCTCCAAGGATGCCGCGGTTAACTTCGGAGGCATCGGAGTGGTGATTGGCCATGAAATGACGCATGGCTTCGACGATCAGGGCAGCAAATACGACGGCCACGGCAATGTGGTTGAGTGGCAGACTGCGGCCGATCGCAAGGCCTTTACCGAACGCACCGACTGCGAGGTGAAGGAGTATGGCAACTTTGAGCCGGTGCCAGGGGTAAAACTCAACGGTCAACTAACGCTGGGGGAAAATACGGCCGACAATGGTGGTCTTCGCCTGGCTTACCTGGCACTGATGGATACCTTGGCTCACGAGCCGGCGGCAGCGCAGATTGATGGCTATACACCGTCGCAGCGCTTCTTTCTTGCCTTCGGCCAGGTATGGTGCGAGAACGTGCGCGAGCAAGCAGCGCGGAACAGCGCCCTGGTTGATCCGCACTCGCCAGGCAGATCGCGAGTGAACGGCGCAGTGCAGAACTTCGACGAGTTTGGCAAGGCGTTCAGCTGTAAAAAGGGCGCCCCCATGTATCCGGAGAACGCTTGCCGGGTGTGGTGACGCGCATGAGCTACACGGGAGCGGCTATAGCCGAAAGTGGTTCTAGCTTTTACAATTGGCGATAGTATCCAGTTTTGACAGTTTAGCTGCACAGGCAGCCCTAGACCGCGGCAGCGACCGGGATGAAGGAAACGCATGAAGTTCAGTAAATTCGGCCGGATTGGTCTGGCCTTGGCAGTTTCCCTTGGAATGGGAATGGGAGTGACGTCCTGCAGTACAGATCATGCAGTCGGTTATTTTTACGTTACCGGCTCGCAATACAATCAGATTTCCGCCTTCAGGATCGATAACAATCTTGGGGAGCTTACGGCTTCACCCAACTCTCCGGTTGCTTCCGGTGGAGTCAACCCCATCAAGGCGGCGGTCGCCAATGCGGGAAAATTTCTCTATGTGCTCAACGCAGGCTGCGGCGGAGCCTCACAGATTGCCTGCCCTACCGGCACGCCCGGGAATGAAACGGGCGCGAATATTTCGCTCTTTACCATCGGGGGCAAGGGTGCGCTGAGCTTCCAGGCAAGCTATACCAGCCAGGGAAATAATCCGATTTCCATCCAGCTTGATTCCTCAGGCACTCATCTATTCGTGCTCGATTCTACGGTCACCGATCCCACCACATGTGTTGGCTATGTGCCTGGAAGTCCTATCTGTGGGGACATCACTGCCTTCAATATCGACCCGAATACTGGCAGGCTTTCGCTGATCACCAACCAGGGAGCAAAAAACGGGAATGGCACCAACCTCTCGTACTTCCCCGTAGGCAGCGGCCCCATCAATTTCGTCGTGGTCCCGAGCAACTCGTTCATCTACACCATTGAAAGTGGCAGCGGCAGCACGTCCGACCCGTTGCAGGCGATCCATGTATACGCGAACAGCAACGGCCAGTTAACCCTGTCGCAAAATACTCCTATCCCCACCGGCGCTATCCAGCTGAGCTACATCTACGCGAGCGCCAAATACGTGTATACGATCGATGCGCAGAATGGAACTACGCCGGGCGTGATTCAGCCCTGGACCATCGGCACCAACGGCGCGCTTCAGTCATTGGTCGGTGGGCAGGTGGCGAACTCAGGTACCGTGGCCAATCCCGGACCGATGATCGTCGACCATCAAGGCAAATTCCTATACCTCACCAATCTGGGGCCAAATCTGACTCCAACCAGCGAGGCCAGTTCGGTGAGTGCATTCTTCATCGATCCGACGACGGGTAGATTGACACCGTTGGCGACTAGCGTGCCCTTTGGCTCGGGGTCCTCTCCACGGTGCATCCTCGAGGACCCCTCAAACCAGTACCTCTATACCGCGAATTATGCTGACAGCACGGTGACCGGGGCGATCATCAACTCGTCCACGGGGACCCTGAGCACATTGCGGAAGCTCACTTCCTTCGGCGCCGCGGGGCAACCCACCTGGTGCGTCGCCAGCGGTACATTGTTCTAATGTTCTTTTACAATGCAAGTGGGCCTCAAAGACTCTCTATCCATAGCTCTGCTGCGAGCGGCAGCCTGCTCCATTCTTAAGTTGGGCCAGGATGAAGGAAGCGCATGAAGTTCAGTAAATTCGGCCGGATCGCACTGGCCTCTGTTGTATCCCTTGGTCTTGGATTCGGGGTTATTGCGTGCGGACCCAGCAATACGATTGATTTCGTTTACGTCCTCTCTTCCAAGCAAGACCCAGGGCAGATCAATGTCTACAAGGTCGAGAGTCAAGCGGGTGCGTTAATTCCCATTGCAAATTCGCCCTTCAACTCGGGCGGCAGTAATCCCCTGGCAGACGTCGCTTCCCCGAACGGCAAGAATCTTTACGTGGTGAACCACGACAGCAATGCGGTCGTGGTATTCGCCATCAGCACAGACGGCGGCCTCTCTCAGCAACAGTCCTGCACCACCCCGGGCACCCTCCCTACTCAGCTCGCGATCAACAGGGCCGGGACCTACCTTTATGTTGTGGAGACTTACCAGCCGAGTTTCAACGCCAACAACCCCGGGCCTGGGGGGTTGGTAGTCTTTCCCATCAATGCCAACGGGCAACTGGGCGCCACGGGCAGCTCGTGTACCCCGGTCGCGAATGGCGACAACGCGTTCTTTCCGGTGGGCAAGAATCCAGTAGGGGTCAATGTGGTGGCCAGCAATACCTACGTCTATGTAGCCAACGAGGGTGACGCCACGCTTTCCGCGTTTCAGGTCGGCTCGACGGGTGCTCTCACTTCCGTTGGTACGTTCCCCGTCGGGGTTGCCCCCAATGCGGTTGCCACCGATCCGACAAGCAAGTTTCTTTACGTGACTGATGGCGCGGCCAATCAGATGATTGGGTTCCTCATTCAGCTCAACGGAACCCTGATCGCTATGCAGACCCCGTTCAAGACGGACATTCTTCCCGACGCAGTCGCGGTCGATCCCAGGGGCATTTATGTTTATGTCGCCAACTATAACGCCAACGACGTGAGTGCCTATACCATCGATCGCAGCACGGGGAATGCCACGCAGATTTCCGGATCTACCGCTTATGCGGTAGATACAGGCCCAACCTGCATCCTGATCGAACCCGCAGAAGCACGTTTCGTCTACACCATGAACTTCCTTGGCAACACGGTGTCCGGCCTCAGTCTGAACCCTTCGACTGGAGCGCTAGCGCCGGTGCAGAACACACCCTTCAAGGCCGCCGGGCAGCCTACCTGCAGTGCTGCCATTACCCACGGCAACCATGCCATCGAGGTCATACAGCCCTGATTCTGTTGAGTAAATTCGGCCGGATTGCCTTGGTCTCGATGGTATCCCTTGGTCTTGGGTTCGGTGTTACTGCATGCGCACCGAGCAATACAATCGATTTTCTTTACGTCACTGGGTCCAAGCAAAACCCCGGACAAATCAGCGTATACAAAGTAGATAGCCAAGCCGGCGCTTTACACCAGATCCCCGACTCCCCGTACGGCTCCGGCGGCCGAAACCCGGTCTTTGATGTCTCGTCGCCCAATGGTAAGAATCTCTACGTCATCAATCATGACGACAATACGATCGTGGAATTCGCTATTGGCACGGATGGCAAACTCTATCCCCAGCAGACCTGCAACCTGCCAGGCAGCTACCCGGTGCAGCTGGCGGTCAACCCGGCCGGTACCTATCTCTACGTAGTAGAGACGTACCAGCCAAACTTCAGCACCAGTATTCCCGGGCCCGGCGCGCTGGTAGTCTTTCCCATCAACGCCAACGGTCAGCTGGGCGCGACGAACAGCCTGTGCCAGCCGGTAGCAAATGGCACAAGCGCTTTCTTCCCGCTGGGAAATAATCCGGTCGCCGCCAACGTCTTGGTGGGTGGGGGCTTCGTTTACGCGGTGAATGAAACCGATCACAACATCGCAGCGTTTCAAGTTGGGTCGGATGGTGGGCTTAGTTCGATCGGCCTTTTCTCTGTCGGAACGACCCCCAATGCCATCACCAGCGATCCGACCGGTAAGTTCGTGTATGTCACCGACGGTGCTTCCAATCAGATGTATGGTTTCCAGGTGCAGGCCGGTGGATCGTTGGTGATGATGCCGGCACCATTCAAGACTGATAACCTGCCCGATGCGGTCGCCGTCGACCCCCGCGGCATCTACATTTACGTCGCCAACTACAATGGTAACGACGTGAACGCGTATACCATCGACCGGTCTACCGGCAACGCCACCCCGGTCTCCGGTTCGACCACTTACGCGGTTGGTACCGGGCCGATCTGTATCCTGGTCGAACCGTCGGAAGGCCGCTATATCTACACAGCCGATTTTCTCGGCAACACGGTGTCCGGCCTAGCCCTGAACCCCGCGACCGGAGGACTCTCGGCCGTGCAAAATACACCCTTCGGCGCGGCGCAGCAGCCTACCTGCAGCGCCGCGATTACGCATGGCAAACATACCATCGCGTCACCCTGATTCCGCACAGTGCTGCGGAGCCAATGCATGGGGCCTGGGCGGCGAAGGCACAACCGGGGCCGGTTGTTTGCTCCAAGGGGCCTGGCGATGAACCCCCTCGACGGGCGCGCTATCGGCGGTACAGAACACGCCTTTCAAGTCCGCCGCACAGCCCACGGCGTGTGAGAACCCATAAAGGCCAGACTTTGTCCCTTCCACAAATCGAGGGGTGCCCCATATCTCGTGCTGTTAAGGGATGTGGGATACCACGAACCCTAACGTTTTGCTTATAAAGCCTAGAGTTGCAAGGTAAGCGCAGTGCTATCCCACATCCCTTAACAGCACGAGATATGGGGCCCCCCTCGATTTGTAGAAGGGACAAAGTCTGGCCTTTATGAAGTTCTCACACAGCCTCTAAAGCCCAAAATAGTTTCAAGCGGTTATGACCCGACTAAAGTCGTGCCCTTCGTTCGGAGAGTTTCTCTGCAGTCACTTCATGGTGAGCGCCCTTTGTTGCGGGGATAAATCTCTGAGAGAGTTTGGGGATTAGGTTGTCACGCAGACTCTGCCGTGCCCTGAAGTTTAGGTCCCTTGCTGCTCACTCCTCATGTGAAAGTGTTGCAGTATCCTTAATTTAGTTTTCTATCAGGAGCGTTCGGTTGTTCAACTCGGAAGAAGAGAAGCGATGGAATGTTTCTCTGTTCGTCGTATTGCTGATCGCCGCAGCCATCTACCTTTCAAGCATTGTTTCGCCTCCTTCGCTGATGGACGACTCAGATGCGGTAGAGGCACAGATTGCACGCAATATGTTGAGCTCAGGCGATTGGGTAACCGCCCGCCTGGATGGAGTCGTGTTTCTGGAGAAGTCGCCCTTGTCGTGGTGGCTGATGAACATCGGGTACAAGGTATTTGGCTTTCATGACTGGGCAGCCCGCATCGCATTCGCGCTCACCGCAATCGGCCTGGCGTGGTTGACCGCTGCTTTTGGAAGGTGGGCATTTGGCAGCCGCGCGGGCTCTCTAGCCGGGTTAGTCATGGGAACCTGTATCGGGCTCTGGCTGTTTACTCGTGTGCTTATTCCCGATGTGATGCTTACGTTCGTCATTGCTCTTGCCATGTGGGCCTTCCTCCGCGCTCTAGACGAGGAGGAACAGTCTCCGGCGATCTGGGCCAGGTTGTTTTTTGTGTCTCTCGGTCTCGGCCTGCTGCTCAAGAGCCTGATCGGTGTCGTTTTCCCGATCGGAGCAGCGGTGGTGTTCCTGTTCATGACCGGCCAACTGCTTTCCTGGTCCACCTGGAAAAAGCTCCGTCCAATTTCCGGAACAGCCCTCATGCTATTGATCGCCGTTCCCTGGCATGTGCTTGCGACTATCCGCAATCCTCCTTATTTCGCCTGGACGCTGAAGAGCATGCCCGGTCACTTTCACGGCTTTCTCTGGTTCTACTTCATCAATGAGCAGTTGCTCCGCTTCCTCAACCTGCGGTACCCACGCGATTACGACACCGTGCCGCGCGTCTGGTTTTGGCTTTTTCATTTGGTCTGGCTTTTCCCCTGGAGCGTGTATTTGCCCGCTGTCAGCAGGCTACGTTTCAAACCCGTTGACAGGGCGGGGCGAGTTCGCCTGCTAGCGCTCTGCTGGATCGGGTTTGTTCTGATTTTTTTCACTTTTTCTACAACGCAAGAGTATTACTCGATGCCATGCTATCCAGCCTTTGCGTTGCTGCTGGGTTCAGCAATGGCCGAGGAGGGCGGTTGGATCCGCGGAGGCACGCGGGCACTCAGCACGGTCTGCTGCGTTGCCGGCATCGCCTGCTTCTCCATTCTGTTCGCGGTACGACATGTACCCACTCCGGGAGATATCACGGCAGCGCTCAGCGTACATCCCAATGCCTATAAGTTATCCCTGGGCCACATGGAAGATCTCACACTCGATTCATTCGCTTACTTGCGTGTGCCGCTGGCTCTCGCCGGCACGGGCTTCCTTTTGGGTGCGATCGGTGCGCTCAGCATGAAGGGTTCGCGGCCTTACCTGCGCGCGTACCTCGCCGCTGCCTTGATGATGGTCATATTTTTTCAGGCGGCTCGTCTCGCGATGGTCAAATTCGATCCATTGCTCTCCTCCAGGGACATTGCGCGTGTCATCTTGCGAGATCCGCCCGGTCAGATCATTCTCGATCACAGTTACTGGTGGTTTTCTTCGATCCCTTTCTACACGGGAAAGTCCGTGCTTTTACTCAATGGCCGTTGGTTCAACCTTGAATACGGTTCAAATGCTCCACATACGCCAGACGTGTTCATCGATGAGGCCAAGCTGAGGGCCCTTTGGTTACAACCGCAACGCTACTACCTGGTTGCAAGATCGGGTCAACTTTCGAGATTTACTGAGCTCCTCGGTCAAGACCGGATCGAGATTGTAGACCGCAGCGGCGGCAAGTTGCTCTTGACGAACATGCCTTGCTGCAGCCAGGGGCAATAGCTTGAAAATTTCCGCGGAGGCCAATCGGAAGGTGAATATAAACGAGCTCGGCTTCGAATCCTGGAGCCGCCGCACACGCGTGGCGCTGGTGGTGGCTATCTCGCTCATCTCCTTCCTTGGTCTGTGCGTCGCGGCGCCCATCCCACTGGGTCCCAGCTATCACATTTTTGCCGACAATCGAACGCAGTTGGGGATACCAAACTGCCTGGATGTGCTATCGAATATTCCCTTTATGCTTGTCGGGTTATGGGGAACACTTTGGTTATGTCACGGCGCGAGTGCCGGCGCCTTCCGCACACGCCTGGAAAAGACGGTCTACCTTGTATTTTTCCTGGGCGTTGCACTCACGGGAGTGGGCTCGTTTTGGTATCATCTGAATCCCAGCAACCAACGGCTGCCCTTCGATCTGCTACCCATGACGTGCGCCTTCATGGCCATACTAACGTCGGTGGCCATCGAAAGAATCGGTGTGAGGTTCGGAAGGTCGCTTTTCATTCCCCTGCTGCTTCTGGGCTGCAGTAGCGTCGGGTACTGGTATGTCACCGAGGTGCGCGGGCATGGAGACTACCGCTTCTACCTGTTCGTTCAGTTCTTTCCGCCCATATTGATCGGGCTGATGATTGTTCTATTCCCGTCCTCTTACACCGGCATGAAATATCTGGTAGCGGCTTTCTTACTATTCGTGGTGGCAAAGCTTTTCGAGCTATTCGACAGCCAGATTTACCAGGCTGGCTACATAGTGAGTGGCCATGCCCTAAAACACGTCACTGCAGGTGTGGCTTGTTACTTACTCTTACTGATGCTACAGCGCAGACACGCCGTGACCGCCCGTGCCTAGGGTTGCGTGGCAGCGGCTAAGCGGCAGGCAGAGAACGGTTTGACAGGCATCCCGAAGGAGTTAGCATGAAAGAAGCCATCCTCGAGTTGGTTGTATGTCCTAAGTGTCTTAATCGTCTTGAGATGACGGTTACCAGCCGGAACAGTGGTGAGATTGTCGATGGCTTATTTCGGTGCCTTCATTGTGGTTCTACTTTTCCGATTGTTGCAGGAATACCGCGGTTTCTTCCAGCGAGCCTTACCCAGGATCAAAAAGACACGGCAGATGCATTTGGCTATGAATGGACTCGGTATTCGACAATTACTGCTGAAGACCGGCGAGAGTTCCTTGATTGGATTGCTCCCTTAACTCCAAATGACTTCGAAGATCGGATCATTTTAGATGGCGGGTGCGGCAAGGGCCGTCACGTTTTATTAGCCACTCAATTCAATGCGCGGTCGGTGGTCGGAATAGATCTCTCAGCTGCCGTTGAAGCAGCCTATCGGAACACCGTTCATCTTCCAAACGTACATATCATCCAGGCGGATATGTCTTTTTTGCCATTTGCGCGGCCTTTTGATCTGGCCTACAGCATCGGTGTTTTGCACCACCTTCCGGTCCCCAAAGACGGCTTCGTTGCATTAGCAAGCCACGTAAAGCCTGGTGGACGCATCGCTACCTGGGTCTATGGCAAAGAAGGCAATGAGTGGATCGCGACTTTGGTGGATCCCATCCGCAAAAACATCACCTCGCGTCTGCCGCGAGTCATCACCCGCATTCTCTGCATTCCGCCCGCGGTTGTTTTATATTTGGGCCTCAAGTTGCTGTATCGTCCAGCAACGCGGATTTCCTGGCTAAAGAGGCGACTGCCCTACTCTGACTATCTTTGCTCCATTTCCAATTACTCCTTCGCTGAAAACTTTTGGAACGTCTTCGATCAGCTCGTCGCTCCCACCGCCTTTTATCATAGTCAAGATGAGGTGGAGGATTGGTATCAGACGATCCGAGGAGAACACGTGACAATATCGCGGCATAACGGCAATAGCTGGCGCGGCACTGCTCTGCTTCCCGGGGCGCTGGCTCGGTGATCTTGCGTTTTGCTCGGTGATCTTGCCTTTTATGGTACCGCCCGGCTTTACGCGACTGCAGCCACAACCATCTCGAGTGTTCTCCGTACGCCTACGTCTCCTGAAATGGGCCCATCAACAAATTGGTTGAACGGGTGCGGCGTCCAGGTGTCGCGCGAAGTATCGGGCGTGTAAGTGAGAGGCAGGCCCGTGGCCGCGGGATCGTACGTCTCCGCATTGAGTGAAGACATCTTGTAAATCACCATATCGAGCGAAGGAACTACATACAGACCAAACCCACCCGCGCCTGACTTGAAGAAGGCGTCTCGCGGGGCACCCGCCACATGCCCGTCGGTGTTCACCTCAAATTGCAGGCTAAAGGGAGAGTGCGGATTGAAGGGAGAAGGCCGGCTCAGGAGTTGAATATATTCGAGCGGGATCAGCTGCCGATTCTCCCAACGGCCCTGCCTTGCGAGCAGATAGCCGAAACGCAGGGCGTCGGTGGAGTAGAGAGCAATTCCTCCTTCGCCGGGAGTATGGGGTAGACTTCCTCCCGGGCGATGGGTGGCGTATCCCCATCGGCCCCATCCCATCGGCTGGCCGAGTTTCTGATCCAGATAGTTCTGCAGTTCCATTCCCACCACACGGCGAAGGACTATGGAGGCAATGTGAGGATCACGCGAGTACAGGTACCCCTCCCCGGGCGAAGTCCACATTTTTCCATGGAGCGCGCTCCCGTCCTGGTCTTGCAACTGGTCGTGGACCGGATCGGGCGAAACCCAATTGGGCAGCTCTACATTTTCGCCATGAACGATCGCGGTAAGGTGACCGGCGGTGGCAACAGTTTCCCTACCCGGCAGAACACTGACGGCGGCCTGGATGCCCGATGTCATGGTGAGTAAGTTACCCAATTGAATGCCTGCCATACGAGGATCGCTCAGGGGAAAAGCTTCAGGCAGATATTCCTGGGTAAACACCTTCTGTGCCAGTCCATCAGGAAAGCGGCTACGTTGTTCCGACAACATGATTCCGCACGCGGCGCTGGTAAACATCTTGCCAATGGAATACATGTTGGGATTGGCTTCCCGGTGGGCTCTGCCGAAGTATTTCTCGTAGACCAGATAGCCGTGGCGAACGACCAGTAAGCCACCGTGTTGGCTGGTCGTCTGCGCATATTGGAACGCTTCATCCAGGCGGGCTGTGTCTATGCCGATGCGGTTGCGAATCTCGGTGGCGCTCGGCAGCGTCCGCCAGCCGCCCCTGGAGTCGGGAGGTGGAAAGTAGAGTGGGTCGTTCCCGGCCGCTCGTGCGGCGAGGTTCAGCAAGGGTACTGCGACGGGAAGTGAAAGCAGCGTTCGCCGGGTAAGAGCCATCGGTCCTCTCTCTACTTGGAATCGTGTCAGTTGGCATTTTAGACGTTTGCTCGAACGATGGAACGGCGAGGCTCATGCCCTGTACAGCGCCTGGAGAAACCCGATGAGAAGTACATGTACTCTACAGGAGCGATGTTCTCGAAACCCTGGGTTTTGGTTCTGCGCCTTTTGTTGCTCGCCGTCTGCATGGGATCCACAAGGACCTCCTGTTTTGCTGAGAATGCCTCGGGCGCGGCATTACCGGATGCCCCAGCTCCGCAACCCGCCAACGCTCAGAGTTTTTGGGGAAAATTAGCCCAGTTCTACCGCGAGGACTGGCATGGAACGACACCACAGGGCCCCACCCCGCCAAGACGTGGACTGCCCTCACCGCTCGCATCCCCACCATTTCCCAATTCCGACTGGTCTTACGGAGGATCCCCGGTCCTGGGCGAGCCGGATAGCAATAGCTACCCCCTCATGACTGCGTGGAATGGTGCGCGCAGCCGGACCAAGGTCTTTGGATGGGTCGAGCCTACTATCAACTTCAGCACTTCGGCAGACCGCAATGCGCCAGTGGCGAATGACGTCTACTCCAATCGGTTGGAAATGAATCAGCTGATTCTTTATGTGGAGCGCTTGCCCGACTCGGTGCAGAGGGAGCATGTGGATGTCGGATATCATCTGACCGGGTTCTATGGTACGGACTACAAATACACCACCGACAAAGGTTATCTAAGCAGCCAGTTGCTGGTGCACAACCACCAATACGGCTTTGACCCGATTCTTGAATATGTCGATATCTACGTGCCCAAAGTCGCCAAAGGAATGAACATCCGGGTTGGCCGCTTTATCTCCATTCCGGGCATCGAGGCCCAGCTTACGCCCAATAACTATATGTTCAGTCATTCGTTGCTGTACGCGATCGATCCGTTCACCGATACGGGAATTATGACCACGGTGCAGCTAAGCGATCAGTGGCTGGTACAGGCAGGCATCACCGGAAGCCACGATGTCGCGTTGTGGACTAACGACGCTCAACCCTCGGCAACGGCCTGCGTCAGTTACACCACCCACTCAGTGAATAGCAATGTATATCTGTGCGCCAACGGCATTAACGACGGCAAATATGCCTACAACAACCTGCAGCAATACGATGGCACCTGGTATCACAAGTTCTCGAAAACCTGGCATATGGCAACCGAGGCTTACGTGATGTACCAGCGCGACGTGCCCAGCACCAGCGGCTCCATCAAACCCCAGCCCAACACGAATGGAGCGACCTGCCGTCCCGACCTCGAGACTTGTTTCGCACCCGTGTACGCGACGGTGAATTACGTTTTGAAGCAATTATCCGAGCACGATTTCATTGGCTTCCGCAGTGACTTGCTCAACGACAAAAAGGGCCAACGCACGGGGGTCAACACGAAGTACACCGAGAACACCCTGATGCTGAGCCATTGGATTGGGACTACGGTGCAGATGCGGCCGGAGATTCGCTTCGATCACGCATGGGACCGGAAATCCTACGACCAGGGAAAACGACAGAGCCAGCTTACTTTCGCCTGTGACTTGATCTTCCATTACTGAAACATCAGGCGCGAGCAGTGGCAGGTTGAAGACGCCGCATAATCCAGCTTCTTCCCGGCCGTTCGATGAGCCTCTTGGTCAGCAGGGCGGCGGCGATCAATAGCAGGTACGAGATCCAGGGATCGAATACGATCAGGCCGCTCTTCTCCAGAAAATGCGAATCATGGAGCAGCGTCCAGAGATTAAAGTGCAGCAGGTACAGGCAATAACTGGCCTCGCCAATGGCAATAAAGGGCAGCAGCCCAAAAAACCACGCGATTCGATTGCGGCCGGCCAGGCACAGGATGACCCCGGCGAACAGGGGCATCAACAAGCCGTCGTGCATCATGACGTAAGGCAGCCGATCGCCCACGCAAAGAAGCAGGTACAGCGCGGTGAACGCAACGAGTCCAATCACCAGACGCTTCCGGCTCTCAGGCCGGATCTTCTCATTTAGAAATCCCAACGCCATGCCGAACAGAAATGAGGGCAGATGCTGCAGCGGCATGAACTTCAATGCCCGCATCCAGACGCCGACGGAAAAGCGGTCGGGATGAGCATCCCCATCCGGATTGAAGTGCATGTAGAGCGCCGGCAGCACCAGGCTAGATAGCCACACACCCAACAGGATCAGTACGAGAGTGCGCGTCTCGCGCGGACGCCGGCGGGTGATCAACCACGGGAACAAGAGATAGAAGAACGCCTCCGTCGACATGGTCCAGGCAGGCGTGTTCCAGAAGTTAGTCAGGAGCGGGTGCCATCCCTGCAGCAGCAGCGGGGTGAGAATCAGTCCCAGGCCAAAGTCGAACCGCGTGTGCGCCTGGACTTCCAGCGTCAGCATGCCGACCGAAAGGAGCAGGCTGAAGGCATAGACAGGATATAGCCGGGAGAAGCGAGCCGACCAAAAGCTTCGCGCAGTGAGCGCTCCCTGTTGGGCGCGATCGGCATAGTTATAGGTGAGAATGAAGCCGGAGAGCAACAGAAAGAAGCTAACGGAGATGTATCCACCGTTGACGACGGGACTCAATGGTCCAAATGATTTGGGATCGGAAAAATGGAAGAAGACGAGATTGAGGGCAGCAAAGCAGCGGATGCCGGTGAGTGCCGGCAATTGCGATCGCCGCGGCGCGGAAACGGCGCCTGGCTTGACCAGCACCGGTCCAGCCGGGGCCTGAATCGCCGTGGCCTGCATTGCGGGGACCGATCGTTCTGGAACCTGTAGTGCCGGGGAGAACTCCGCGACTGTGCTCTGGGGGGTCAGGCGGTCACCAGGGAACCGACCTTTTCTCCGCTGACTACGCGCAGGATGTTTCCGGGCCGGTTCATGTTGAAAATGATCATGGGCAAATTATTGTCCTTGCACAGGCTCACCGCAGTGCTGTCCATTACCTTTAGACCGAGCCGAAGGATTTCCATGTAGGTAATCTGCTCGAATTTAACCGCATCTTTGGTAATAACAGGGTCTGCGTCATAAATCCCTTCCACTTTAGTGGCCTTTAGCAGCACATCTGCTTTGATTTCCATGGCGCGCAGCGAAGCCGCCGTATCTGTGGAAAAATACGGGTTACCCAAGCCCGCGGCAAAAATGACTACCCGACCCTTTTCTAGATGACGGATGGCCCGCCGGCGGATGTATGGCTCGGCCACCTGGTTCATCTCGATTGCGGACATGACGCGGGTCTGCACCTCGCATTTTTCCAGCGCGTCCTGGAGGGCCAGGGAGTTGATCACCGTAGCCAGCATCCCCATGTGGTCCGCGGAGACGCGGTCCATCATGCGCGCTTGTTCGGCGACGCCGCGGAAAAAATTGCCCCCGCCGACGACGATTGCAACCTCCACGCCGAGTTCCCGGACCGCCAAAATCTCCAGTGAAATTTCATGCAGCCTGGCGACGTCCACTCCGAAGCCGCGGTCGGCCGCCAGCGCTTCTCCCGACAGTTTGAGCAGCACTCTCTTATACATTCATGCAAAGTATCGCACATCCCGGAGCGGTCTCTATCCCTCGCTTTGGGGGCAACTTGCGCTGTTTTTGTCGACGCAAATTGAGGCACTTAAGTCTCAACGGAGGGTACGGCCTGGCAGGGGTGCGGAAAAGTCTGATCGGGCAGGAAAGCATACCCCAGGGGATAAAGAGCGTGCGTGAGA
Organism: uncultured Acidobacteriaceae bacterium; assembly: GCA_963717225.1. Taxonomy (GTDB): domain Bacteria; phylum Acidobacteriota; class Terriglobia; order Terriglobales; family Acidobacteriaceae; genus PALSA-350. The sequence goes on from CAVQWB010000041.1 coordinate 104,143, forward strand.
ACTCCGCTCTAAGTCCCGAAGGGACGGTTGAACTTAGCCCAGGACGACAGTCCTGGGTAGATACAAGCAATCCGACCAGCTCCCGTAAGGGACGGCTGAACACAGGGGACGAGGTTTCAGCCGTCCCTGGCGGGACTAGTCCAACTTTTTCGATTAACCCAGGACTCACGTCCTGGGCTAATTTCAACCGTCCCTACGGGACTGCTATTCCGCGGTGTTTAGCTTGATTTGGGCAACCGTCCACGCCGCATCGCCGACTTTGAAGCGAGCGAACCGGCGGACGCTCAGGTTCTCACCTAGCTTGCCGATCTTCTGCGCGATCAGGTCCTTGATGGCGAACGACTGATCCTTGATGAAAGGCTGATCCAGCAAGCAAACTTCCTCGTAAAACTTGCTCATCTTCCCTTCCACAATCTGTTCGATCACCTTGGCCGGCTTCCCCGTGGCCGCAGCCTGGGAGCGGTAGATATCCTTCTCGCGGGCCAGATCCTCGGCAGTCACATCCTCGCGGCGGATATAGCGCGGATCGGTGGCCGCGATATGCATGGAAATATCCTTGAGCAGCTCCTGGAAGTCCTCCGTCCGGGCGACGAAGTCGCTCTCGCAGTTGATTTCAATGAGTACGCCGATCTTGCCCCCGGCATGAATGTAGGTGCCGACAGCCCCTTCGGATGTGCTGCGCGACGCCTTCTTGGCCGCGGACGCCATGCCTTTCTTGCGCAGGACGACCACTGCCTGTTCCAGATCACCCTTGGCTTCCTGAAGCGCGTTCCGGCAGTCCATCATCGGCGCGCCAGTCTTCTCGCGAAGCTCCTTGACTTGGGCGGCAGAGATATTTTCAGTCACACTTGACATCCTCGTGCAATTCCTTTGCTGGCCTGTTAAGAGGCCTTTGAATAGGTAGATTTAAACGCGCCTAAAGCGTTCGCTCGGCGACTTCCGGCTCGTCGACCGTGGCTATCGCCCCTGGGGCCTTGCGGATGCCTCCCCCGAGCGCAGCTTCCAGATCGACCACTTCCCCATCGCTCGATGGCTCATCGGCGCCGGCTTCCAGGCCGCTCACCTCGACTGGTGCAGCCTCGAGTTGTTCATCAGCCGTCACCCCAGCGTCGGCGGCGCGCTTGTCGCCAGCCATCTGGACCCCTTCGACCACGGAGTCAGAGATCTTGGAGGTAAACAGACGAATCGCCCGGAGCGCATCATCATTTCCCGGGATGACGTAGTCCACCACGGTGGGATCGCAATTGGTATCAACCACGGCGACAACCGGGATGCCCAGCTTGCGGGCTTCCTTCACGGCGATAGCCTCGTTGTTCGAATCGACCACAAAGAGAGCGTCCGGCAACCGGCGCATGTTCTTGATGCCAGCCAGGTTTGCCTGCAAATGCTTGCGTTCGCGCTCCAGCCGGATGACTTCTTTCTTGGTCAGAAGCTCATAGCGGCCGTCGGTGGCCATCTCATCCAGTTCCTGAAGGCGTTTCACCGACTTTTGAACCGTAATCCAGTTGGTCAGCAGTCCACCCAGCCAGCGCTGGTTGATGTAGAACATGCCGCAGCGGTTTGCCTCTTCGGCAATCGCGTCCTGTGCCTGGCGCTTGGTGCCGACAAACAGGATGACCTTGCCCTGCCCGGTGAGATCGGTAACGAACTTGCTGGCTTCCTTGAACATCTTCAAGGTTTTCTGCAAGTCAATGATGTAAATCCCATTGCGCTCCCCGAAGATGTATTCCTTCATCCGGGGATTCCAACGCTTGGTCTGATGCCCGAAGTGGACTCCTGCTTCGAGCAGCTCCTTCATTGTGATAGTGGCCAAACTACCTCCTCTTGAATTGCATTCCGGCGTGGCCGGAATTGATTTCCCTCGCCCGCTCCCGAAAGCGGGGCGGGGAAGATTATTAAGACAACTGCACCGAAACTAGCGCTTGCTGAATTGGAACCGCTTGCGGGCGCCCTTCTGTCCGTACTTCTTGCGCTCTTTGATACGCGCATCACGGGACAGCAGGCCGTCGGCCTTCAAAGTTTTACGCAGCTCGAGATTGAACTCCAGCAGGGCACGGGCAATGCCCATCTTGACCGCATCTGCCTGGGCGCTTACGCCCCCACCCTTCACCGTAGCCAGAACGTCGAAGTTGGCGGAGAGCTCAGCTAACTCCAGGGGCCGCTTGGCGGAAACCCGCTGCTGATGGGTTACGAAATACGTCTCAAAGGGTTTTTGATTGACGACGAAGTTGCCGCTGCCGGGGCGCAAAAATATGCGCGCCACGCTAGCTTTGCGACGCCCTGTTCCGTAGTACTGAACCAAATCTGCCATGTCCGTCCTATTCTTCTAAGTTCTTCTTCTAAGTTCCTGCTAGCGGGCCGCCAACTCCAACACTTCAGGCTGTTGTGCCTGGTGGGGATGCTTATCGCCCCGGTAAACCTTGAGCTTGGTCGCCATCTGGCGCCCCATTTTGCTCTTGGGAAGCATGCCCTTGATGGCTTCCTCAACAATCTTCTCTGGCCGGCGCGCCATCAGGCGTACGAAAGATTCTTCGCGCAGTCCCCCAGGAAACCCGGTGTAGCGGCGATAAACCTTCTGCTGGCCCTTGAGGCCGGTCAACACGATCTTTTCGGCGTTGACCACGATCACGTGGTCACCCATATCGATAAAGGGCGTGTATTTGGGGTTTTTCTTGCCGCTCAGGGTGCTGGCCGCTTCAGTCGCCAAGCGTCCCAGAGTCTTACCGCTGGCATCGACCACAAACCACTTGCGGGTAATATCGTGCGAACTCGGAAAATACGTAGACATCGTACCTGCTTCTCCAGGAGAACCCTAGTTTAGACGCGCCTTGCACACCGCAAACCTCGCGGCCAGCACAGTGCATTCCCGCAAACGAAAGGTTCAGAATCGCTTGAGTGGCGAAGAATTGGTTTAGACCGTTTCACAGTTCTTTGGCCTTACAAAGACCGCGAGGTGTGGTTTCTTTTGGCGGAAAACCACGTAAGCGTCTTCGCTTCGGTGTATAGCGACTGTGAAAAACGCTCAAAGCGTTTCTTCGTTCGCTTTCCTGGCAGGCTACCTGGGCTCGCTCATCTTCAGATCGGTTTGCAGTGAAGTGGCTTCCCGAACTTGACGGGACTTCACCTATTCGGATCGGACAGCGACTACAGAAGGCCGGACGCGGCGCTGCGCAAGAAGATCAGAGTAACGCAATCGGGCAAGTGAGTCAACGGGGGTAGGGTTACTAGTCGCACACAAAAGAGGCATTTCCGCTTCATTCAGAACAACATACGCTCTTCTTGGAATATAGCGGAGGTCTCCCCCAAGATGACACAACGTGCCTCTGAATCCCTGGTAGCCGCACTCATTCGCGTCGGGTTGTTGCTGGCTCTCGCCATCATGCTCATGGCTGAGAACGCCCAGGCCCAACCGCCGTCACCTCATCTACAGACTAGCCATTCCACAAGCTTGCAGTCGCGGATAGACGTTGCAGGCACTCGAACGAACCGGACGGCGTAGCGGAGATTTCCCTTCCCGGCCGGTGCGTTGGAGCAAGGAGACTTATGAAGTTTGAAAAGCAGCTTTCGTCGCTTATAACCGCCGCTCTCCTGTGCGGTACATTTACCACACTCTCGAGCGGGCAGCAGGTAGCGGCCGTCAGCGGCGAGGTAGTGGCTCCTGCCCCAACGATTCCTTCGACTACGGCTGCAAACGCGTCCTTGCTGAACGTCGACCCCCCCTCTCACCGAAGACGCCCTGCGCACTCGCTACGTCGGCAAACTGATTTTCATGCGCGGCTCCTATCTCGGGGATGACCTGAACTTCGACATGAATGGAAAGGTGAACGGATCGCCTGCCATGGGATCCTTTACTCTTTCGGCCTTCGAGGTAAGGAAAGTGAAGCTTTCCAAGCACAAGCTGGAGATCGAGGCTGATCGCTACGGATTACATTTCTTCGGCGCCCTACCCTATGAAGACGAAGCCAAGTCCTTTGACAAGGTGAAAATTTCGAAGAAGCCGGTGCACATCGCAATCGAGCGCGAAGTCATCGTTGTACCCAAGGTAAAGAAGGAAAAGAAGAAGAAGGATGAGCCCAAACCCCAGGAATTGGCGGCAGCCCAGACTTTGAAGACCCGCGACGCGGCGGCATCGACTACTGAAGCGCCCAAGCCCGCCACGCCTGCTGCCACCACCGAGACCTACGCAGCCCTGGCAGCGGTATCTCCGGCACACAGTGCCATGGTCATGAACAAGGCCCTGGACAACATCTTCGCCGACGATATCGACCTGCGCATGATGTCCCACCTACCGCAGTACTGGCAGGAGTACTTCAACAGCAAGAGCCAACACCGTCAATACATGCCCAGTGACACCAACATCAAAGCTGTCAGCGAAGGCATGACGCCACCCCGGGTTCTGAACAGCATCGATCCCAGTTCCAATGAATATGCTCAGAAGTACGGGATTGCCGGCATGGAGTTGCTGCGTACGGTAGTCGACGCTACAGGCGTTCCGCGGCAGATGGCGATTGCCCGGCCCATCGGCTTCGGTTTGGACGAGAAGGCGGTGGACGCGATCAAGAACTCGCGGTTCCGCCCGGCGACTCTGAATGGCCAGCCGGTACCGGTGGTAGTCGATCTGGTGGTCACGTTCCGCATCTACTCCAATCGCACCAAACCAGGTTCGGTGATCAAGGGGTCGAAGGAGGCTGTTCTGGCCGCTTCCGTGGCGGATACGGACGGCCAAGTTGCCGGGCATTGATGCTAATCTGGGTCGGTGAGCCAGCGTTTTCTTACCCTGATCCGTACTGGTCAAACGGCGGAAGTAGCCGCCGCTGCAGAAGAAGATCCATCGCTCATTACTTGCAGAGACGCCCAGGGCGTCTCTGCTTTTTTGTGGAGCATTTATAACGGGCAGCCGCTGATCCGGGATTTCCTGCTCGAGCATCTACCCAGTCTGGATATCTTCGAGGCCTCTGCGCTGGGGGATTGCGGCCGCATCGAACCGCTGCTGCGACAGGATGCCATGCTGGTCCATGAAAGCTCGGCCGACGGTTGGGCGCCTCTTCACCTGGCAGCCGCATTTGGCGGACCCGAGGCAACCACTCTCTTGCTTGCTCACGGAGCACATGTGCACCGCTTCTCGCGGAACCCCATGCACAATCAGCCATTGCATGCCTGCATTGCACTGAGCCGCAATTGCGAAACGGTGCGGCTCCTGATCGAACAGGGCGCAGACGTAAACATGACGCAGGCCGGAGGCTACACGCCGCTGCACCAGGCGGCGGCTGCCGGACTCGAAGACGTGATCCGGATCCTGCTCGAAGCGGGAGCAGACCCGGCGTGCCTCTGCCATCAGGGCAAAACTCCGGCCGATTATGCACGCGAGCGGCAACACGATGCGGTGTTGCAACAGCTTTCAGCGGCGCGTGTTTAGAAGGAAGAGGAAGAGGACAGCAGTTCTCGACCGGATGGTCGACTTTTACCCCTTGAGAAATGATTTTCAGTCCCCCCACCAAGGCCGCTGTATGTAGGGCTGAAGAGTCTGCGTGAGAACCTCATTCCAAACAACAAGGCTCTGTCCTGACCACAGATCCTGGGTGCCCCACATCTCGCTCGTTTTTCGCGAGATGTGGGATACCACGGAACTCAACCTCCGTAACTCGGAAGCCATGAATCCTAAGCTCAGGGCATCTCAGGCTTAAGGTACGAAGATAAGGTCTGTGGTATCCCACATCTCGCGAAAAACGAGCGAGATGTGGGGCACCCAGACCTAGCTTGCAGGGAGAGAATGCAAATTCACAGTTCTCACGGAGACACTAGAGCCCAGCCATTTTCCAACCTTTCGCGGCCCGACTGAAGTCGGGCCCAGCGAGGAAACTCGCGCATTCCGCAGATTTCGGTCTGCAAAATGCTTTCAGCTTTTCCTCTATTCGTAGGCCAAGGCTTCGATGGGATCTTTGCGAGCGGCCTTGAGAGCTGGGTAGGTTGCACCCACCAGTGCCCCGCCAAGCGCAATCAGGGTGGCGGCAATCAGCCAATGAGCATCGATGGGAAAAGGGAGGGTGGGAAAACGAACGTCCATTACTTTCTTCAACAAGAAGGTGATGGCAATTCCCAAAGCAATGCCAACGATGGAGAGAAACGCCGTTTCGCGCAAAACCAGATCTACGATGTAGGTCTGAGAAGCGCCTAATGACTTCAGGATACCGATTTCACGGGTTCGCTCGAGCACCGCGGTATACATTGCCTGGAAGATGACGATGAAGCCGACGACCACGGCCAGCCCGATGACGACGTAGAGAGCATCTGTGAAGGCGGGAAGATGTTCGGGCGTCATCTGGGAGAGTGATTCCGCCAGCGTTTGTACCTGGTACCCAGACATCCCGGGATGGGCGTGGATCTCCTGTTCGATGAGTTGCTGGTTCTTAGGGTCATCGCTCTTCACGAAGATGATGGACGCATTGTCCTCCGCACCTATCAGTGCGCCCAGCGTTCGGATGGGCAGATATTTGCGTCCTCCTTTGCCGTGCTCGACAATGCCGCAAATGCGGAATGGGTTGTCGAGTATCGAGATCGTATCGCCCACTTTGTAGTGGTTGCCCGTCCTGGCGAAGATGTCGTCGACGATGACGTCGTTGGGCCCTTGGAATGGCCCCCCAGAGAGGAAGACGAACGGACGCAGCGCGTTGTAGCTGGCATAGTCGATGCCCCAGATTGTCTCCACACTGGTCTTCACAGAAAACTGCTGAATTGCCGGCGAGGCGACAGCAACGTGGGGGAGTTGGCGGATAACATTGGCCACTTTCGCAGGAACGGGAGCGCCGCTTACCCCGGCGATGAAGCTGGCATTGGGAGGGCGGACGATGAGATCGGCGCCGATTCCACTCTGCTGCCGGCGGGAGCCCTCGATCTGGCCGAACAAGATGCCCACAGTCGAGAGGATCATCGCCACTTCGATCGCGACCGCGAAAATGCTGATGCCGGAGCGCAAGGGCCGATGCAGCAGGTTGCCTATGACTAACCTATTCATGCTATTCGCCTAACTCAGGCGAGTGTAGCAAAATGGCTGCGATGGATTGATTCAGGCTTGATGGCCAAAGGCCATGGCCGTGACTCCAGTAACTCAAAAGATCCTGTAGCGTACACAAACTAAAGGGCTACACGGTTTGCTTTTGACCTGGGAACAGAGCGGCTTTATGGTTGAGAATGTGGACTTAGGTCCGGCCGACGGGTGTGACGGATGGGGAAATTCGGCGATACGTTGCGGCAGGAGCGGGAGTTCCGGGGGATCACGCTGGACGCTATCACCCGGGTCACTAAAATCAGCAACCGTCACCTTGTAGCCCTGGAGCAGGAGCACTTCGAAGTTCTCCCAGGCGGGGTGTTCAACAAGAGCATGGTGCGGGAGTATGCCCGGGTAGTCGGGCTGGATCAAGAGGAGTGGGTCGGACGTTATCTCTCTGCCCACCGTCCGACCGTGGCCGAAGCTGACGAAGATGGTTGGATGCGCTTTGCCGAGAATGCGAGCAAAGCACGAGGCGATGCAAGCCGGCGCAACCGCCCAGACCAAAGGCTGCGCTGGACAGGCATTGGGGTGCTGCTGCTCGTGGTAGCCGGCCTCAGTTGGTTTGTGTGGAGTTACGTTCACAAGAAGATGTCTCTCGGTATGCCTGCGCAGGTGACCCATTCCACGGCGGCGGTAACCGGCAACGGTCTGTTTGACCCCAACCCCGCAAAAGAGCTTTTGCCTGGCTGATCCTCCTCTGATACGGTCTTAAAAGGCTCATAGGATGAGAACCGCGCGTGCGATGCGCGGGAAGAAACAGGAGGAAGCTGCTTTGCCACAACATGATCGATTTTTGTTTACGTCCGAGTCGGTGACTGAAGGGCATCCCGACAAGATCGCTGACCAGATCTCCGATGCGATTCTGGATGCCTGCCTGGCGCAGGACCCGTATAGCCGGGTCGCCTGCGAAACGCTAACTGCCACCGGCCTGGTGGTGATCGCGGGCGAGATCACAACCAAAGCCTACGTCGATTTCCAATCCCTGGTGCGCGGGGTGGTAGCTTCGATCGGATATGACAACGCACTCTACGGTTTCGACTCCAACACTTGCGCCGTCATCTCCAGCATCAACAAGCAATCCGGCGACATCGCCATGGGCGTGGACACCGGCGGGGCCGGCGATCAGGGCATGATGTTCGGCTACGCGACCAACGAGAACGAGGACCTGCTGCCGACGCCAATCTCGCTGGCCCACAAGCTCAGCAAAAAGCTGACCGATGTGCGCAAGAGCGGACTGCTTTCCTACCTCCGTCCTGACGGTAAGAGCCAAGTGACTGTTGAATACGATAAGGAGATGAACCCGGTTCGGGTGGACGCGGTGGTTATCTCCACCCAACATTCCGAGACCATCTCCACCGAGGAGCTACGTGCCGACATTCTGAAGCACGTGATTCAGGCCACCTTACCCTCGAAACTGCTCGATGCCGACACCAAGTACCACATCAATCCGACGGGCCGTTTTGTGATCGGCGGTCCCATGGGCGACACCGGTTTGACCGGGCGCAAAATCATTGTCGACACCTACGGCGGTATGGGACGCCACGGCGGCGGCGCATTCAGCGGTAAAGATCCGACAAAGGTGGATCGGTCGGCTGCTTATATGGCCCGGTACATTGCCAAGAACATTGTGGCGGCTGGCCTAGCCAAGCGTTGCGAGGTGCAGTTGGCTTACGCCATCGGCGTTGCTGAGCCGGTCAGCGTGCTGGTCGAGACCTTTGGCACGGGAGCGGTGGACTCGGCAACCTTGCAGAAGCTGGTCCGGGCGAACTTCAAGCTGACGCCAAAGGGCATCATCGAGGGCCTCGATCTACGCCGCCCGATCTATCGCAAGACAGCAGCGTATGGCCACTTCGGACGTGCTGATAAGGACTTCACCTGGGAAGCCACCGACAAAGCGCAGGCATTGCGCGAGGCGGCTGGACTCAAGGGGAAGCCGGAACTGGCACCCACAAGTAAATAATTTACCGGCAAGATCCGGATAGCGTGGCGTTCTGCTTTGGGTTGATGATGGTGACATGGCAAGCGTCCATGAGCCCGATCTCAATCCAACGCAGGCGTGGCGGCAAGTTCTGGCGCGGGACTCGAGCGCCGATTTTGTCTATGCGGTAGCCAGCACAGGGATCTTCTGCCGCCCCTCCTGCCCCAGCCGACGGCCTGCCGCAGCCAATGTACGCTTCTTCCCTGACGCCGCCGGAGCGCTGGCCGCGGGATACCGTGCGTGTAAACGGTGTGCTCCCCTCGGCGAGCGGCGGGAAGCAGCAACGGTAGCGCGACTTTGCCGTTACCTTGCCACCCATCGCGACCGGGCCGTGACCCTGGCCGACCTGTCGAAAGTAGTCCATAGCAGCCCTTTTACGGTTCAGCGCATGTTTACCCGGGTACTGGGAGTGAGCCCGCGCGAGTACCAGGCGCAACTGCGGACGAGCCAGGTCCGGCGCAGCCTCTCCGAGCCCGGAGCCAGCGTAACCGAGGCGATTTACGAGGCGGGGTACTCCTCCTCCAGCCGTTTTTATGAGGCAGAAAATCTAGGCATGAGCCCCACTCGTTTCCGGGAAGGGGGGTTGGGCGAGACCATCCGCTTTGCGGCCGCCCCCTGCGAGCTGGGATTGTTGGTGGTGGCCGCGACCGAACGAGGTGTTTGCAGTGTGATGCTGGGTGATGAACCAGGCGTGCTTGAGCGGATGCTGCGGCAGCAGTTTCGCGCCGCGACCATCGTTCCCGACGCCAGCGGGATGACGGAACAGGTAAAGGCCGTGCTCGCCGCCATGAGCAATCATCCGGCGGCGGGCGACATTCCGCTGGATGTTCGCGCGACTGCATTCCAGGCACGGGTATGGCAAGCATTGCGGCAGATTCCGCGGGGCCAGACGCGCAGCTATGCGCAATTGGCAGAAGCTATCGGTCAACCGACTGCTGTTCGGGCGGTCGCCCGGGCTTGCGCCAATAACCCGGTCGCTATTGCTGTTCCCTGTCATCGGGTTATCGGAAGTGACGGGTCGCTGACCGGCTATCGCTGGGGTGTGGAGCGGAAAAAGAAGCTCCTCGGCATGGAGAGAAGCTGACCGATCGATGGGCCTGCGGGTGAGGTGTCTCTCGGGTGAAAGTGTGCGCCTTAAGCGCCCTATGCGCCCTAAGGGGGGTCTGCGCCCCCAGCCGCCTCCAAAAGAGTGCCGCGCCTCCGGCGCTCCCATAGAGTGGCCCACGCTACGGGCTCTGCATTCTTCGGAGTTTTCTGGTGGAGCGCAGTGGTATCCCTTGGCCAGTAAGAATTCCGGACCGGAACTTCGCGAGTGGGGACGGGACCGACGAGTGTCAGACGGGAGCTTTGTTACCGGTTGCCAGGACTGTCTGGAAAAAGGGGGCTTCGGTTTCTTTGTGCACGATTGCGGTTTGCACATTATTGAAGCCGGCTTTGCCCAATAGGAGCTCCAACTCTACCTCGCTAAACCCCAGCCACACGTCGGCATATAGCTCTCTCGCCTCGGCAAAGCGATGCTGCACCAGATCCAAAATCGCGATGCGGCCGCCGGGCTTTAGAATTCGCCAGGCTTCGGCAATGGCACGCTCCGGATGCTGCGCGTGGTGTAGCGATTGGCTGAACAGCGCCAGGTCGACTGAGCCATCGGCAATGGGCACGGCTTCCAGATCTCCCTTGCGGTATTCCAATGCGGGGACGCCCTGCTTCCGCGCTAACGCGCTCCCCAGCTCAACCATTTTGTCTGAATTGTCGACGGCAATCACCTGTTGCGCCCGTTGCGCCAGCAACAGCGAGAAGGCTCCCTCGCCCGCTCCCAGGTCAGCGATCACCATCGGCGGCAGCAGCAACAACAAGGCTTCGGCAATACTTTTCCAGGACCGCCCGGGTACATACTCCCGCCCTAACCGCCCCGCCATGTCATCAAAAAACGCGCGAGTCTTATCCTGCCGCTTGCGTAGAACAAGATCCAAGGCCGCCTGATCGTGCGCGGCTTCGGGGAGCTCTTCCGGGGCTTCCTGCAACCCTTCCAGCAGCCTGGACAATACGTCGCCATCGACCTTGGAGCGGTACCAAATGTTCTTGCCGGTACGCCGGTCTTCGACCATGCCGGCATGCTTCAGTTGAGCAAGGTGCGTAGAAATTGAGCTTTGCCCCATGCCCAGAATTTCCTGCAGCTCGGCGACAGAAAGCTCCTCGCGTGCCAAAAGTAACAACATGCGCAGCCGATTGGAGTCGCCTAGTACTCTTAAAGACTTTACGATTGACGGCATGGCCTTCACCGTCTATTGTATCAATATATTCTGATGTATTGATGTGAGGTTAAAAGAAATGACGCCAACTACGATCGACCGCACTGCCGCCGCTCCTGCTTACAAGGTGGCTGACCTCTCCCTGGCCGACTGGGGACGCAAAGAGATCTCGATTGCCGAACACGAGATGCCCGGACTGATGTCCATCCGGCGCAAGTACGCCAAGGACAAGCCGCTGGCCGGTGTTCGGATCACCGGCTCTCTGCACATGACCATCCAGACCGCGGTGCTGATCGAGACCCTGGTTGAGTTGGGCGGAAGCGTGCGCTGGGCAAGCTGCAACATCTTTTCCACCCAGGACCATGCTGCCGCGGCAATCGCAGCGGCGGGCGTCCCCGTCTTCGCCTGGAAGGGCGAGTCGCTCGAAGATTACTGGTGGTGCACTGCCCAGGCTCTCGACCATGGTGAGGGCAAGGGGCCCGAATTAGTGGTGGATGATGGCGGCGACGTCACTTTGCTCATCCACAAAGGCTATGAACTCGAGAATGGCGACGGCTGGGTCAACACCCCGTCTTCCAACCACGAAGAGCAGGTGATCAAGGATCTGCTCAAGAAGATTCACGCCGAAGACCCCAAGCACTGGCACCAGGTCGCGAAGCACTGGCGCGGGGTTTCGGAAGAGACCACGACCGGCGTCCACCGGCTTTACAAGATGAAGGAACAGGGCAAGCTTCTGGTTCCCGCGATCAACGTCAACGATTCGGTCACCAAGTCGAAGTTTGACAATCTGTATGGCTGCCGCGAATCGCTGGCCGACGGTATCAAGCGCGCCACCGATGTGATGGTAGCGGGTAAAGTTGCCGTGATCTGCGGCTACGGCGACGTAGGCAAGGGCTCGGCCCACTCCCTGCGCGGTATGGGTGCACGGGTCGTGGTTACCGAGATCGACCCCATCAACGCGCTGCAGGCGGCGATGGAAGGTTTTGAGGTTACAACTGTCGAGGACACACTCGGCCGCGGCGACGTCTATGTGACCTGCACCGGCAATGTGGATGTGCTGACCTTTGAGCACCTGTCGCAGATGAAAGACCAAGCCATCGTTTGCAACATCGGTCATTTCGATAACGAAATCCAGATCGATCGCCTGAATAGCGCGAAAGGTGTGGAGAAGGTCAACGTCAAGCCGCAGGTGGATCAATACAACTTCCCCGCAGCCAAGGGGAAGCCGGCGCACACCATCTTTGTGCTGGCGGAAGGTCGTTTGGTCAACCTGGGTTGCGCTACCGGCCATCCCAGCTTTGTGATGAGCAACAGCTTCGCCAACCAGACGCTGGCTCAACTCGACCTGTGGAAGAACAAGGACACCTACAAAGTGGACGTCTACACGCTGCCCAAGCATCTGGACGAAGAAGTAGCGCGGCTGCACCTGGAAAAAATCGGGGTGAAGCTCACCACGTTGACCGCGGCGCAGGCCAACTACCTCGGCGTCGCGCCCGAAGGCCCCTACAAACCAGAAACCTACCGCTACTAAACAACGACGTACAATCGAAGGGCCCCGGCCTCCACTGGCTGGGGCCCTTCTCTTTTCCCGGTTGTCTCTTTTCGTCCCTCAAGCGTCTTATGAGCATGAAACGGAAAGTCCCCATCCTCGGCTGCCTGCTGCTTCTCGGCTCCCGAATGCTGGCGCAGGCGCCCGCGTCCACCACCACACATCCTGCGGTTGAGGTGATCAAGGCCACCACACCGGATGCATCGCAGCTCAAGGCTCGCAAGGGCTCCTACTCATTCAAGATAGAAAGCGGAGACTGGACGGACACCGGCATCCCGGTAACGCCTTCGGACCATATCAACTTCACCGCCACGGGAAATCTGGCGCTGGCGGATGGTAGATCGGCCCCACCCGATGGCCTCACCCGGGGATGGAAAGACCTGATCCGCATGTACCCATTAAACTCAGCCAACAGCGGCGCCCTGATCGGCCGTATTGGTAATGAAGATGCGGCAGTTCCCTTCCTGATCGGGGCCAGCAAGGACATGGATATCTCCGCCACCGGCCACCTGTTTCTGAGGCTGAATCTCAGCTCCGATCTTTCGGGAACTGGGAGTATCGACGTCAAAATGAAGCTCACCAACCAACCGGCGCAGAAAACCATTTCTGCGCCGGACCTGGCTACCCTTCTGTCACCGCAACTGTTTGCCAATGTCCCTCGCCGGGTGGGGGATTTGCAAGGCAATCCTGGTGACATGGTGAACTACGCTCTGATCGGTGCGCAGGACCAGGTGACCAAGGCGTTTACCGCCGCCGGATGGGTACAGGTGGACAAGACCACGCAGGATGCGGTTGTGCATGGGCTAGTCTCAACTCTCACTCACGCGGCCTACACCGAGATGCCGATGAGCACGCTCTATCTATTTGGCCGATCGCAGGACCTGTCGTTCGCCCGTGCTGATCCGCTCGCGGTGGCTGCGATCCGGCATCATTTGCGAGTGTGGAAGACCACCCAGACGATAGGCGGCGAGCCGCTTTGGGTGGGGTCTGCGACCCACGACAATGGGTTTGAGAAGGATCAGCGCAATGGCGGAGTGACGCATCACATCGACGCTAATGTTGACCAGGAACGCGATTTTCTGGAGCAAAGCTTCGCGGGAGCCGGGGTTCTGGCCGGCGCTGCGTATGTGATGCCCGCGAATCCGTTGACTACGGCAAAGACGGCTACGGGCGGGAGTTTTCAATCGGATGGACGCATCGTGGTCATGGATTTGAAGTGAATGAATCGCGATGAAGAGCGTACCTCAGGCCTAAAGAGGTTGCGTGAGAACCTCTAAAGCCCATACCTACCAGTTGTGCCCTTCGTTCGGAGGGTTTACTGGGTTGCCGCTGCGGCGGATGTGGCCGGCGGAGGCGCGATGGGCTGTAGTTTGGCGAGACGCGCTTTGAAGACCTTGCGCGCGATGTCCGGCCAGAATTCGTTGAACATGCCGCCAAGCGCGCCATAGGCAGTGACCGTGAACCCGCGCTCGAAGGTCAGGTCCGCACCCCGATCAGAAGCCGGATAGTAGAGGTTGGAGATTCCCCCGGCAGCCAGGTTTCCTAAGACGTTGGAGTAGTTCGGACCCCACTTGCCGTTGTCCCTTTTGGACCATACGGTGGTCGAAAGAGAATAGAAAAGCCGGGAGGAAAAGCTTCCCGTGCCTCGGCGGAAGTATCGTGGATCCTCTTTCGACAAGATAGGAAAGATGGCATTGCCCAGCAGGGTGCCGTCGAAGTTGTCGGCATATGCGGCTCCCCAACGCTTTCCGTATCCTTGCAGCCCTTGCCCGTAGCCTGGAAAGTCGTTTTGTATCTGGCTCCGGGCAGCGTCGAATCCGGCGACACCAAAGGAAACGGGATCTACGGCGGTCCGGAAAGCAATATGCAGCTTCTGCCTGGGCGAAAGGGGAACGGCATCTTCGTTGTAAGACACGTTGAAATTCGGCACCACTCCGGCGATTCGCTGCTTCTCTTGCTGCCTGACCTGCTCCGCCGCCAGTTGCTGTTGCGACAGGGTCGATCCAGCGGACATGGATCCATCGGGCATGGAGGTTGCGGCAGAGGCTACAGCAGACTGGGTCTGGGCCTGGGCGGCACACGCCAAACAAATCACCAGGGCTGATGCCCCCAGCCGGCGAGACGAACGGAAGTTGATCACGCTTGCCCTCGTTGCTGGAATGGACCCATTTCTCTCTCCCCACGGTTTACGCCTCTCCCACGCTTGCGGAACGGATCCTGCAAGCAAACCCTGACCGCGGGCTTCGCTTCTTAAATGGGATGGCCGAGCCAAGCTTAAACTTGATCGGTGCTGCTTTCCCTCCCACAAAAGGTGGCCACTGGCAATGAAGCGAGAAGTCGAAAAAATCAAAATCCAGAAGTCCGAGTTGGTTCGTACAACCTTTGTGCCACGAACTCAGGAATCTCTCTCAGATGGCCGCAGCGAGGAAGGGGAAACTTCTACCGTGCTTTGCAAAGATTGCCAGTATGCATCGCCGGTCGAGTCATTCATCACCGTCGATTCGCTGCACGTGCAGTGCCCGCTATGTCTCTATGTTTTCTTTATGAATGAGGCACAACGCAAAGCGCTTTCTGGTGCAGGCTTTAGCCCGGTAGGAGCGGAGGCGAGTGGTCCACGGCGATGAGTTTCGGGATTTACAGGCTGCGGAAAAAGGTCGAATAGGAAGCAAAAGCCGTTCCCTCAGCGGCTTAAAGCCGGACAGATTTGCAATCACTTACGACCTGAAGGCCGTCCCCTTCAAAGAGTTCGGATTTTTCCGCAGCCTGTTTAGGCGAGTTCGTCTTCTTCCCTGGTTGCCGGAGATGATACGGCTGACGATTTCCTCTGCTTTGCGATGGCATCCAGTACGCCGTTGAGGAAGTTGAGGGACTCCGGGGCGGAGTAACGGCGGGCAATCTCGAGCGACTCGTTGATTACGACCGGTACCGGGGTGTCAGGGAAGCCCAGCAGCTCGGCAATGGCTGTACGCAGCACATTGCGGTCGACGGCAGGCATCCGATTGAGCCGCCAGTTCGCCGAATGAGCCTGGATCAGCTCGTCAATCTCTTCGTTGCGGGCGGTGGCCACGCGGAAGATATCTTCGGAGAAGCCGCGGGTTTCGGCATCCACCTCATCCCGCGATCCCCAGAAGGTTTTGCGCACCTGGTCGGGAGTGTGCTTGCCCACATCGGCCTGGAACAACATCTGCATCGCCAGCTCGCGTGACTTGCGGCGTTTACCGGTAGCGCTCATGGGGTTTGCATCTTGCGGTCCAGCGAGACCATCTCAATGGCCGCGATCGCGGCTTCGAATCCCTTATTGCCGGCCTTGATCCCCGCCCGGTTCAACGCCTGCTCGAGGTTCTCGCAGGTCAACACTCCGAAGGCATGAGGAATGCCCGTCTCCTGTTGCGATTGGCCGATGCCCCTCGACACCTCGTTGTAAATGGCCTCATAATGCGCAGTTTCCCCGCGCAGCAAGACACCCAGGGTAATCACCGCGTCCACCTGGCCACTCGCTGCAGCCTTGCGCGCTGCCAGCGGAATCTCCCATGCTCCCGGCACGCGGATCACCTGGACATCGCGCCGGGCAGCGCCGCTACGGTAGAGGCCGTCCAGCGCTCCCTGTAACAGGCGGTCGGTAATGACCGCGTTCCATCGGGAGACCACCACCGCAAAGCGCATGCCGTGGGCGGTCAGATCGCCCTCTACGGCCAATGGTCTCCCCTTGTGGGGGTCGTCCCACTCCCAGAAGGCGATGGAGTGGCCGGGGGCAGGCTCTACGATAAACAGGCGGGTCTTCCAGTCGGTGTCGGTCACGGCGCTCAGCCGGTGTTCGGCTTCCTGGTCTCCCCAGCTGCGGATCATCCAATCGCGGGCCACTGCCTGCACGGCCTCCAGCCCGGTCACTTCCACCATGATTTCCGCGGAAGAGGGCGCGATACCGTCGGCAAACTCGAGATTGCCCAGTGGCGCAAGGAACGAAACGCCCCGGCTGAGCTCTTCTTCCCATCCCCGGCCACCTTCAAATCCCAGTGCGGAGAAGAAGCTAGCCAGCTTGGCGTAGGCCTCTGGCGTGCCCGCCGGACGCACGATTGTGATTCCCTTAATCATCCTCTTTTGACTGTAACACCGGGCCTTGGAGGAACATTTTGGTATTACTGGGGTGTGATGGCGCGAGGGCTGCGGCCAATTTTCATGGAACGGCCATGTCCGGTTCCGCTTCCTCGCTGACATGAATCGCAAATTGCTCTAGACTCACAGCTTTGCCCTGGAGTGAATAGACCATGGTTTTGGAAAACATTCGCTATGAACTGCGCCCGCCGCTTGCGGTGGTCACGATCGATCGGCCCAAGGTCCTCAATGCACTGAACCGCCTCAGCATGACGGAACTGGAGCAGGTCTTCCGCGAGCTTGGGCAGAACGCCGATGTGCGCGTGATTCTGCTTACTGGAGCGGGAGAAAAAGCCTTCGTGGCCGGCGCCGACATCAGCGAGCTGGCTTCCCTTTCCCCGCTGGAGGGAGAGCAGCTCGCTACTCGCGGTCAGCGCATCTTCCATTTGATTGAAAACTGCGGTAAGCCGGTGATCGCCTGCATCAATGGCTTCGCCCTCGGTGGAGGCTGCGAACTGGCGCTTGCCTGCACCCTGCGCCTCGCCAGCTCCAACGCCCGCCTAGGGCAACCCGAAGTCAAGATTGGGATCATTCCGGGCTACGGGGGAACCCAGCGCCTGCCGCGCCTGATTGGCAAGGGTGCTGCGCTCAAGATGATTCTTACCGGCGAGGCCGTGGGGGCGACCGAGGCCTTGCGCATGGGGCTGGTCGATGAGGTGGTCGAACCGGATCAACTGATGCCGCGGGCCGAAAAGATCGCCCAGACCATCGCCGGGATGGCGCCGCTTGCCGTCCGCGACTGCATCCGCGCCGTGAACTCGGGTTACGACCTGCCCCTGGCCAGCGGTCTAGAGCTGGAGGCATTGCTTTTCGGTCTGGCTTGTTCCACCACCGACAAGGTGGAAGGCGCACGGGCTTTTATCGAGAAGCGTGCCCCAAACTGGAGCGGAAAATGAACCACGCTCACCAACCGGCGCGCGCACACTCTGCGGCAATTCGGTGTTCGCCTTGCTATGCTTGATTTTGTGCCTCGGCCGCAACTTCCTCCCCTTCCGATAGGCCGGCAACGGCGCTCACCGGTCCCGGCTATCCCGCTCGCACTGTTGTGGGCGTTTCTGCAGTGCGCGCTTCTGCCGGGCGTTAGCGGCTGCAGGAATGCAGCGCCCGCTTCTGCGCCCTCGCGGGCGGAGGTACGGCAGGAACGCCGAGTAGAGCTGAGCAAGATGGAGGCAGCCCGGGCGGAATTGGAACAGATTCCGCCGCCCTCCAAAAACCGCTACCTCAGCGTGCGGACCAAAGAGGCGTACGGCAATCCATTTCTCGTGGTCCATCCACAAACCATCACTCTGAGCATCGTCTACCGTGACCAGGACCCGAGTGGTTTTGACGGCGGAGGCCTTTTGCGCCCGCCGAAAGCCCGCAAGCAGGATGTGGACGTGCGGATCTCCGATTTGCCGAAGGCACTTTCTGCCCTTTCGCCGGACGTCTGGCCGTATGGCCGGGTAGTTGCGATCGAGGAGTCGCCTACCGCGCCCAAAAACGAGCGCATCCCCATCCGCCGCAACGTGGAGGCCACCATTCAGATCCTGAACGACCTTGGCATCGTAGTGGATGAATGGACTGGCTCGAACGGCGCGCTGCTACGCTAGCATTGGATCTTGTTTGCGTCCGTCCATCCCGTAGCACTGGCTGTCTTCTGTGGCTGCTTCCTGCTGGTGACGGGCGCCGGCTTCTGGGCCATACGCTGGAAGCGCTCAGACGTCGCCGATCTGGATGAGTGGGGGCTGGCGGGGCGTAAATTCGGCACCCTGGTCACGTGGTTCCTGATCGGCGGCGACCTGTACACCGCCTACACCGTCATTGCCGTGCCGGCGGCGCTCTTCGGGGCCGGGGCGATCGGTTTCTTCGCGATTCCCTACTGCATCATGAGCTATCCCCTCATGATGCTGGTGTTGCCGCCTCTCTGGCGTATATGCCGCAGTAACGGTTACATTACCCTGGCTGATTATGTGCGCGGCCGGTACCAGAGCCGCTGGCTTTCGGTGGCCGTCGCAGTTACCGGAATTCTCGCTACCATGCCCTACATCGCGCTGCAGTTGATCGGCATGCGCGAGGTGATCGCCGCCTTGGGTATCCGTGGCGAGTGGCCGCTGATTGCCGCCTTTGTCATTCTCGCCGCCTACACTTATTCGAGCGGGCTGCGCGCGCCTGCGCTCATCGCCATCGTGAAAGATGTGATGCTCTACATCATGGTGCTGGCGGCGGTGCTCATGATCCCCGCGCGGCTGGGCGGCTATGGCCATGTGTTCGCGGTTGCTTCCTCTACGTTGGCCCAGCACTCGCCCCGGGCTTCGATCATCCTGCAACCTGCTCAGTACACGAGCTATGCCTCGCTCGCCCTGGGATCGGCGCTCGCGCTCATGCTTTACCCGCACACTATTACCGGGACGCTTAGCGCCGCCAGCGATCGAGTCATTCGCCGCAACGCCGCCCTGATGCCGGCTTACAACCTGCTGCTCGGCTTTATCGCGCTGCTCGGGTACGTGGCCATTGCCGCCGGTGTTCACACCGCGAACTCGTCCAGTACGGTCCCGTTGCTGCTGACGACCATGTTTCCCCCTGGTTTGGCGGGTTTTGCCTGGCCGCGATTGCTATCGGCGCGCTGGTCCCGGCGGCGATCATGTCGATTGCCACCGCCAATCTCTTTACTCGCAACCTGTATGGAGAGCTTTTTCACCGCTCGTTCTTTTCAGCAGCGATGACGGGCGGGCAGGAAGCAGCGACGGCAAAACTGGTTTCCCTGGCGATTAAATTGGGTGCACTCGCGTTTGTGCTGCTGGTGCGCGCCCAATTCGCCATTGAGCTGCAGCTACTAGGTGGGGTGTGGATACTGCAGATACTGCCGGCGGTCGTGGGCGGCCTGTTCACCCGCTTCTTTCATGGCCCGGCACTGCTCTGGGGCTGGTTTGCCGGAATGGCCGCGGGTACGGCCATGGTGGGGTCTCTCGGACTCAGGAGCTCGATCTATCCTCTGCATGTTGGCGGGCACGTCTATGGTGTGTATGCCGCTTTGCCTGCGCTGGCGCTCAATTTGGTGGTGGCGGGAATTGTCTCGTTGGTGATGAAGATTTCCGGCAGAACGCCGGCAGAGGATTTAACGGTGAGCGTCGTCTAGTCCAGATTTCTCGCTGTATCAGGACGGGCGAAGGTTCGCGTTTGAAGGCGTGCGTTGCAGGTGTCCCCAGGACTGATGTCCTGGGTCTGGAGTTTCTAGATATCTAGGGGCCAAGCGTATGGTATTTCAAGAACGGTAGTTCTATTGGATGCCGAGTTTTGGCTTTGTATCAGGGAACGACTTTAGTCGGGCCGTAAAGGAAGGATAGAGAATTGGGCTTCAGCCCCTGCAATAGCACATCCTGCACGAAATGCATCGCGCATCTATGGTTCAGAACCCTGTCAAAACAGGACTGGTAAACGTACTTGCCAGAGAAAAAAGCGCAGGGGCTAAAGCCCAGATCTTTGTTGGCCTCCAACGGCCCGACTAAAGTCGTGCCCTGATACAAAGCATCAGAGCGCTGACTCCAGAAACTCCCGCATTCCGTAAATTTGGATCTATCCGCCCGCTCTGAAATGTAGAAACTACAGCCCCAGGACTGATGTCCAGGGTGATTCTCAGTCGTCCCTGCGGGACTGGTCTTGCTGGGAACGTAGCCCCAGCACTGCGTGCTGGGCTATTTTCAGCCGTCCCTTCGGGACTGGAGTTCTCACACACCCTCTAAAAGCCCGTACCCTTCAGACGAATCAGTTTTTCGGCAGCCTGTGAAGCCGTGCCCTTCGTTCGAGAAATCAAACCTCTGGACGAATGACATGGCCGTGCCATACACGGCTCTTTCGTGTCACAGCTGACACACACCGTATTGCCCATGACACGCCTTAACGGGCAGTCTTCCCGCTTAAGGTGTTTGTTTTTCAATGCTTCACGAAACGGGCCTTGTAGTGCATTGTGTCATCGCGCATGCAGTTAAGAGGTAAGTGATGACAAAGAGCCTGCACATACGAAAATCCTGCGCGGCGTGGTTCCTGACCATCTTCGCTGTAGTGAACGCTTCCTCTTTCGCACAAACAAAGCCGGGACGCACGCTTGTGGTCAGCATCGCCGATCGCAAACTTGCTGTGATCGAGAACGGGACAGTGAAGAAGGTTTACCCGGTCGCTGTGGGTAAGCGCTCGGCTCCGAGTCCGATGGGCACCTTTCTTATCGTTGACCGCGTAACCGATCCCAGTTATTACCACGCGAGCAAGGTTGTGCCGCCCGGACCACACAATCCTCTCGGAACGCGCTGGATGGGGTTAAGCGAGAAGAGCTACGGCATTCACGGAACCAACGCGCCAAAATCGATTGGCCATGCCGCGTCGCACGGCTGCATTCGCATGGCGCGGCCTGATCTCGAAGAACTGTTTTCGCAAGTGAGGGTGGGTGACGCAGTCGTCATTCTTGGGGAACGTGACGACCTGACGGCGCGAATCTTCGGAACTTCCGATGCTGTGGTTGCGCTGGGGACTCCGCCCCATACGCCAGCCGTCAGTTTCGTTTCTGGACAGTGACCAATCGAGGGGGAGGTGCGATGTGGAAACATTTGCCGAGATATTGAGCGCGGTTATGGCAGTAGTACTGACAGTGGCCTGCGGTTTGTTGCTTGAAGAGTTGGTGTTCGGAGGGCTGGCACGACTGTTCTTTGTTGGGCGGCCGAGCGCCAGCGAGAAACCTTCCCCCGGCGCAAGAAGATAAGGGAGAACGCACATGCTTGCCTTGAAGTACATACTGATGCTGATTGCAGTGTCGTCAATAGCTGCCACCTTGATCATGTCGGGATACCATTTCTGGCTAATATTCCAGTTCCGTCGCAACCTGGCACGAGGCCCCGAGGGTGCAGCCGTGCCATTTGGTCTCGGACCATCAAGGCTTGAGCCGGGGCCGGTCCGCTGGCGCCTTTTTCTCGGGATGATGGCAATTGGATGCGTGTCCCTGCTTATCGCCAACAGCATTACGGTTGTGCCCAGCGGTATGGGCAGCGTTCGCGTAAGCCAGACGCGTGGTACCTTGCCGGGCACGCTGTACTCGGGTGTCCACTTTGTGGCGCCGCTCGTGGAACAGCTACAGACGTTTGATCTGCGCGATAAGTTATTCACTACCGGGATGGTCGAGGACGGCGCTAAGGTCAACGTGACATCGCGGCCTGACAGCCTGGATGTGCAGTCGAAGGAAGGGCTCAGCATGGGGCTGGCAATCACGGTGCGATACCGTCTCGATCCGCGCAGACTTGATTACATCCAGTCGCGTCTTCCGCAGCCGGTCGAATCTGAGATTGTTCCACCGGTCGTAGCCAGTGCGTGGCGCGAGCTTGCGCCGAATTACACAGTGCGAGAGATCTTCAGCACCAAGCGGGAAGAGGTGCGGAAGCGCGCGGCTGCTGTGATCACAAAAAAGCTAAGCGCAGATGGCGTGATCGTGGAAGAGGTGATGCTGCGCAATATTCAACTGCCGCCGGAATATGCGAAGGGCCTGGAAGATCTGTTGTTGAAAGAACAGCAAGACGACCGGCTCACCGTACAAACGGACATCCAGCAGAAAGAGGTTCGCATTGCAGAACTTGAGGCGGAGGCGGAAGCGGCACGGAAGGTCAAACAAGCGGAAGGCGATGCAAAAGCCAGAGTGATGGAAGCAAAGGGGGAAGCGGATGCTATGCAGTTTACCTTGCCGCTCAAGGAGAAACAGATTGAGCAATCGAGGCTCGAAGCGCAAGCGCGCAAAGAAGCTACGATCAAGAATGCGGAGGCCGAGGGTGAAGCCAAGATTATCGATAGCAAGGCAGAGTTTCAGCGCCGCAACCTGCTGGCCGAAGCGGAAGCGAACCGGATTCGCGTGACCGCTGCGGCGGATGCTGAGCGCATGCAAAGCGAAGCCAAGCTGTTGAACCAGTCGCCGTTGCTGATCAACAAGATCATTGCCGAGCGCCTTTCGGACAAGATTCAGGTGATGATGGTACCCGGAGACGGCAAGTTCTTCTTTGCCAACGAGGTGTTCAAGGGCTTTGGCGCGAATGCAGCGGTCAAGGAAGGCGTAGACCCGCGAGGACATTAACATTGAGTAGGCGGAGACCGGGCCGCGTCTTGCCCTGGCCCGGTTTCTCACGAGGGACCCCGGTTGCGAATCAAGAGGCGCGTCGCAGGTTATAATCCGCGGCAACGAATGATCTCTCATAGACCGCCACTTCTGCTGATTTTTGCTCTGGTCTTCCTTTTTCCTGCGGGTGCTTCTGGCGGGGACAACCCATCGGATGAGCTTGCGAAGCAAATCGCCGCGATTGCCGGACCTGGGCCCGCAAAGCTCACCATGAGGAATCGTTCTTCCCTTCCGGCAGAGCAGATTCCGGCAATTCGACGGACACTGGAGCGCGATCTGCAGTCCTACGGCGTGACTGCGTCGAGCAGTCCCGAAGCCGCGACAGTGATTCGCGTGACCCTTTCACAGAATTTGCACCATGAGTTATGGATTGCCGAAGTGCAAGAGGGCGCGGAGGTGAAAGTCGTGATGGTAAGCACGGATCTGCCGGCGACTCAGACTCCATCATCGGGCGCGGGTGTCACCATCCGCAAAACGTTGCTGCTCGCGCAGGAGGCACCGATCCTGGACGTGGATTTTATTCCAATTGGCGATGAGCGGCGGATGGTTGTTCTGGAGCCGGAGCGGGTCACCGCGTATCGTCAAGATAATGGGACGTGGGTGAAGGATCAATCTTTCGACATCGTTCATTCACGGCCCTTGCCGCGCGATCCACGTGGGCGCATTGTGGTGGGGGCAAGCGGTGCTTCAGGACATTTGTTCGATGCGTACGTTCCGGGAGTAGTCTGCGGTGGATCGGAGAGCAATGGACGATTGGAACTCTCCTGCACCGATAACGATGGTCCGTGGCCGATCGCTTCGCAGAAAGCACTCTATAACGCAACTCGAAACTACTTCACCGGGCTGGCGGCGCCAGGCTACAGTACGCAGCCGGGTCCGTTTTATAGCGCCGCGGAATATGCACGCTCTGGTGGGACAGTAACCCTCTTCAGCAGAACCACTGGTGAAACTGTCCTCTACGACAAGGGCGTCCCGAGAATTGTCACGGGCACGAGAGACTGGGGAAGCGACATCGTGAGCATCCATTCCACCTGCGGTGAAGGCTCGCTATTGCTTGTATCGGCAGCCGGGGCTGCGGCAACCGACAGTGTAAGAGCGTACGAAATTCCAGGAAGGGAAGCAATCCCGGTGAGCGGTCCGATGCCTTTGGATGGTTCGGTAGTTGCCATGTGGGAAACGGCGGACAACTCCACGGCAACGATGGTGATCCGGAAAGGGCAACCAGTGCAGTATGAGGCCTACAATGTCTCGGCCGTTTGTAATTAGCAGCCTCGTGGTTTGCCTTACACTGAGTGCCGGGGCGCGCACACGTTCACATTACGGCGGTGCTCTCCGGATTGAAACGCGGAGCGATCCGTGGCGGGTTCCGGACGGCATTGCTCGTAAACTCGTGTTCGATGGCCTGACCCGCTTAGATGATTCAGGCGTTGTGGTGCCTGGGTTGGCCATTCGATGGGAATCGCAAGATAACTATCTCCGCTGGCAGTTTTGGCTGCGTCCAGGAGTACGGTTTCACGATGGAGCGGCGCTCACACCCGCGGCCGTGGCAGCGTCACTATCGCAATCCTGCGGGAAGCAATGTCCGTGGACCGGATTGAATACTGTTGGTAATTCCCTCGTCTTCGCAAGCGATTCGCCCATGCCGGAGCTGCCTGCGGAGCTTGCGCGGAGTATGTACCTCATTGTTCGCCACCATGATGCCGCGCAGCCTTCTGGCACGGGGCCATTTCGCATCACCAACGCTTCCGACCGGGTGGCGTCTCTCGCCGCAAACAATGACTACTGGCAAGGAAGGCCGTTTGTCGACACAGTTCAGGTCGAGGGCAACCGAAGTTTGCGGGATCAATGGCTGGATCTGAGTGTGGGGCGGGCGGACATGGTTGAGGTTCCGGCTGAATTGCTTCATCAGGCGCTGCAGGATCGTTTGATGGTTCTTGGCTCTCGCCCCACCGATCTGCTGGTTTTGAGCGTTTCCTCGAAAGGCGCTCTCCACGACGATCAGCTACGACAGGCGATCGCACTCGCAGTGGATCGAGCTGCGCTATTCAATGTAATTTTTCAGAAGGAAGGTGAACCTACTGGAAGCCTGCTGCCTTCTGACTTTACCGGCTACGCTTTTCTCTTTCCCACAGAGCGCGATATTACGCGCGCACGTAACTATCGGGCTGGTGCGAATACCGCACCTCTGGTGCTCACGATCGAAAATCCAGATGCCACTGAACAACTCGTTGCTGAGCGCATCGTGTTGAATTTGCGCGAGGCAGGATTGAACGCCACGGTCAGGCCTC
Organism: uncultured Acidobacteriaceae bacterium; assembly: GCA_963717225.1. Taxonomy (GTDB): domain Bacteria; phylum Acidobacteriota; class Terriglobia; order Terriglobales; family Acidobacteriaceae; genus PALSA-350. The sequence continues at coordinate 129,531 of CAVQWB010000041.1, forward strand.
CATCAAGCGAACCAACTGCAGATCTGGTGCTGAAGCGCATTCACCTGGAAGCGGGAGACGCAGCTGCCGCCCTTGATGAAATGTTGGAAAACTTCGGCCAGAAAGTGACAGGGGAGGCGCGCGATCCGGAGGCGCTTTACAAAGAAGAGCGCGATTTTCTCAAGACATACCGAGCCATCCCGCTGCTCTATCTTCCCCGCGCGCTTGCCGTAGGTGAGCGGGTTCGAGACCTGCGATTGACCGCAGATGGGACGCCGATGATTGCGGATGCCTCGATCGACGGTGCAAAGTGAATCTGCGGCAAAAGATGCTGGCGATGATTGCAGTGACTGTTATGGTCACCGTGGCAGCAGTCGGCTGGACAGTTTCCTTACGTGTGCGTCGTGTATTCGAGAAGATTGACAGAGAACGAACGGCTGACTTTGTTGGCCAGTTTCGCCGGGAATATCAACACCGGGCGGATTCTGTTGCTCTATCGCTCGAGCGAATGGCCGGCAGCGAGCCGGTCACACGCATCGCATTCGAACTGGGGCACGGAGGCGATCCTGCGCCGTATCTCAACCGTGCAGCAGCGCTTGCCCAGGAATACCAATTGGATTTTCTGGAAATTGTGTCGTCTGACGGCAGTATTGTGTCTTCAGCACAGTGGCCGGCCAGGTTCGGCTACAAGGAGACCGCTATCACGGGTACGCACCGTAAGCCATTTCTCAAAGAAGAAAGCCTTCCGGATGGTTCTTCGCAGATCGGGTTGTTTGCCGTTGGCGCGGTGCGCGGCGGTGAAAGGACGGTATACCTGGTCGGCGGGACAAGGCTTGATCGCGAATTCCTTATGAGTCTGTCCGCCCTTGCAGGAACGCAGATCTTTCTCTATCCAAACTTCAACGCAGCTTTCGACCCTCACAACCTGGTCGGCGTGAACGGGAATGTGGACAATGCAGCGCCCTACGAGTCGCTGATCAATCAATCGCGCACCAGAGCTCAGGATTCGGAGGCAGTCGTCTACCCGACGGGAAATCTCGAGGACAGCGTGGATGTGACGGCGATTCCCCTCAAGGCAGAGGATGGCAGCGTGATGGCTGTGCTGATCATCGCCAACTCGCGGCGAGGCATGGTGGAAGTTCAGCAACACATTAAGGCAATAGCTTATGGAGTTGCCGGCGTTGGTATTCTGTTCGCCATCGGCGCCAGTCTCTGGATCGCTGCGCGCGTGTCGCGTCCCATTGAACAGCTCGCACGCGCGGCGGGCGAGGTTGCGGATGGGCGTTGGGAGACGCGGGTTAGCGTAGGTTCTCATGATGAGGTTGGTTTGTTAGCGGAAAGCTTTAACCGCATGACGTCGCAGCTTGTGGAGCAGCGCGGCCGCCTGGTTCAAGCGGAGCGTGTTGCTGCCTGGCGGGAATTAGCCCGGCGGCTGGCTCATGAGTTGAAAAATCCACTTTTCCCACTGCAGCTCACAGTCGAGAACATGATGCGTGCCAGGCACCTTCCACAACAGCAGTATGATGAGGTTTTCAACGAGAGCACTGCGACTCTCATGGCGGAAATCGCTAATCTGAAGACCATCATCGCCCGATTCAGCGACTTCTCGAAGATGTCAAAGCCGCAGGAATCGAACCTCGATGTGCGGGAAGTGATTCAACGTGTTTTGGTGTTATTCGCACCGGCACTCAATCGGCGAGAGCAGTTGATTGCGTTGAAGACAGAAATTGCATCGGACCCGTTGATGGTGTCGGCAGATGCCGAGTTATTGCACCGGGCGCTTTCAAACCTGGTACTGAACGCAATCGACGCGATGCCGGATGGCGGTACCCTGACGGCGGTTGCGACAAGGAGACGCGACGTCGTCCAGATCAGAATCTCTGATACCGGCACCGGGCTCACGCCGGAAGAGTGCGAGCGCTTGTTTACGCCCTACTACACGACCAAACAGCATGGCACCGGTCTTGGTCTGGCGATTGTGCAATCCGTGGTCGCCGATCATCATGGAACCATTACAGTCGAGAGCCCCGAGGGCAGCGGCGCGACGTTTGTCATTGAGCTGCCTGCACTGCCAATCGCGAACGAGGCGCATGCATGAACTCAAAAGCCGACATCCTCATCGTCGATGATGAAGCGAACACGCTTGCTTCGTTGTCCCGTGCGTTCCGCCTCGCTGGGCATGAAGCGACCGTTTGCGACAACGCGGTCAAGGCTTTGGAACTGACAAAATCACGAGCCTTCGATCTGATCCTTTCTGATGTTGTTATGCCCAAGCGTGACGGAATTGCCCTGCTGCAGGACTTGAAAACGAATGGCGTGACCACACCAGTGGTCATGATGTCAGGGCAGGCGCACATCGAGATGGCTGTGCAGGCCACGCGGATGGGCGCGCTCGATTTTCTTGAAAAGCCGCTCTCTACGGAAAAGCTTCTGTTGACGGTCGAGAATGCGTTGAAGTTGAAACGCCTCGAAGTTGAGAACACTGAGCTGCGCCGGCGCATCGGCAAACACGAGATCGTATCCGCGGGTGAGACTATGCGGCGGGTGATGGCGCAAATTGAACGCGTTGCTGCCAGTGAGACGCGGGTTTGCATCTATGGCGAAACCGGAACGGGCAAGGAATTGGTTGCGCGCACGTTGCATGAAAGGAGTCCCCGCGCTGGTGGTGCTTTCGTTACATTGAACTGCGCAGCCGTTCCAACCGAGCTGATCGAATCAGAGCTTTTTGGCCACGAAAAGGGTTCCTTCACGGGAGCTGCCACCAGGCACCTGGGTAAGTTCGAACAGGCTCACCACGGCACGCTGTTTCTTGACGAAATCGGCGACATGCCCCTGGCTATGCAGGCGAAACTGCTGCGTGTACTGGAGGAATCGGAGGTCGAACGCATTGGTGGCGACAAGCCCATTACCGTCGACGTTCGCGTGGTGGTGGCGACCCACAGAGACCTTGAAGAGCTGGCAAAGCAGGGTACCTTCCGCCGTGACCTATACCATCGCATCCATGTGTTCCCCATCTTGCTTCCCGCACTTCGCGAGCGACAGGAAGATATCCCGGCGCTGGTAGAGCACTTTGCGCACCAGGTATGCGCACAAAACGGTTGGAAGCCCCAACGGTTTGCCCCCGAAGCGATTAAGGCCTTGACGCAGTATGCGTGGCCGGGCAACATCCGCGAATTACGAAATGTGGTCGAAAGGGTTCTCCTGCTGGCCGAAGGCGAGGTGGACACAGGCGCGGTCGAGCTGGCGTTGCCGAATGCAAAAAGGATAGGGGGGAGCGCCGGATCTTCATTTTCTTTGGGCGGGTCTTTGTCGGAGCGCGTGGCCCGCTTTGAACGCGAAACTGTCTTGGCGGAATTGGAACGCAATCACCACCACGTGACCAACACGGCAAAGGCGCTCGGGCTCGAGCGCAGCCACTTATATAAGAAGTGTCAGCAGCTTGGAGTGGATCTTCGGCAAGTCGAGTAAGAGCGCTGGTCAACGCCAGGGCGCAAAAGAGTCTGCGTGAGAAATAAAAGAAATCCACAGGAGTTCTGGGCCTGCGGCCCACCGAAGGTGATGAAAAACGCCTTCTGTCCAGCAACCACCCTCCTTGGAAGCGCCACTCTCCCCTTTGTCATCTCGCCTGCCCCGGCTTGCCGTGGGACCGAAGCGTACCCAGATTTCCTGCCTCGCGGCACTTGCAACAACCACGTATGCGGCTTTCCGTAGAGAAAGACGCACGAAGTTTGCCAGCGCCACCAAGTTCTACAGGAAATCTGGGGGAGCGGAGCGGAGAGATCTCTGTGTTGACGACTTTTCCTGGAAATGTTTCCGCGTTTCCAGGAAAGGTCCGCGGAACTGCAGATCCCTCCACGGCACGCCGGGACAGGTCGGCTTCGCTCCCAATGAACAAAATGTGCTCATAGGGACAAACAGGGGCTAAAGCCCATCGTTGCGGGCGTTTTTCGGCACGACTAAAGTCGTGCCCTGATACAAAGCACCAGCACTCGTGGGTCGAAGAGGCTCGATGTCTCCCCGTTCATTCCTCTCTTAACTTGCCGCAGGCGAGTCAGTTGCTCGGGATGACAAGGAAAGGGTGACATTCTGGGAAAGGGTGACATTCTGGGAAAGGGTGACATTCTGGGAAAGGGTGACATTCTGAATGAGAGTGGTTGCTGGAGAGAAGGCGCTTACGCATTCCTCACTTCTTCTCGCAAGGCAGGCTGAGGCTGATGGTCAGGCCCCCTTCCGGGCGGTTTCGCGCCCGGACCTCTCCGTGGTGCAGACGCACTGCGCGGTCGGCGATGGCCAATCCAACGCCAAAGCCGCCGGTGTCGAGCTGTCTCGCGTCGTCGACGCGGTAGAACGGGCGGAAGATATTTTCCAGCTCCGCCTCCGGGAGACCTGGCCCACAATCACTCACATCGAGCGTGACCGTGCGCACCCCGGCACGATCCTCGCAACGGAGCGCCAACTCGACCACCGATTCCTGCCGGGTGTAGCGAATGGCGTTGCGCACGATGTTCTCAATGGCGCGATAGATAAGTTCCGGATTTCCTTCAACGATGCAGTCAGAATGATTGAGCACGCGAATCTCGCAGCACCTTTGTTGCGCCTCGAATTCCGCGTCCGGCAGCAACTCTTCGATCAGCCCAGGCAGACTGAACTTATCCATGCGGCTCGAGGCGTTCATCGATTCCATGGAGGACAGGCGAAGAAGTTGTCCAATCAATAGATTGAGGCGGCCGGCTTCGCGCTCGATGCGTTGTAATTGCTCCGTCATGGCCGCAGGTGCTTCCTCACGCGCCAGTTCGAGGGCGACGCTCAAACGAGCGAGCGGCGAACGCAATTCGTGGGAGACATCACGCAACAGTATCTTCTGTGCGCCCACAAGCCGTTCCAACTGCTCTGCCATGTAATTGAAGTCGTGGACCAGCCCTTGAATCTCGTCGCCGCCGAAGATGCGCTCTTCTCCGTCCGGTTTGGCGACGCGGGTGGCAAGCTCTCCATTGGCCAGAGCTCGCGCCGCTATACGCAAGCGACCGATCGGGCGGACCAGCAGGAGAACGAGTACGAACGTGGTTATGCCGAAAACCACGATGGCCACAGGGAGCTGGGGGAAGGCGAAAAAGAGGAGTTGCCGCAGCCCGTAGGTCTGAGCGTTGTGGCGGCGGCTGAGGAGAAATACGTAGCGGCGGCCGGACGCGGATTGGATCGCGGTACTCCACAGATTTTGCTCGCCGACCAGGGTTGAGTGGACCCCCGACTCTCTGCTCGCCCTGGCCAAAACACCGGCAGCCACAGAGGAAACGTCAGTTTCACAAAGAAAGTGAGCCGGAGTGTCGGCAAGATAAATGGTCTGGTGAAGCGACCCGGCAAACTGCCGCAAGCCCGCACATCCAGCCGCCTCGTATGCGTTCGCGGCGCCAATCGCAGCGGTTGGCAAGGTGGCGTTCAAGACTCCCATCATCTCGTTGGGGCGCACAAACTGGTGGCGCAGGATCAGCACAGTCGAAATCAAAAACGTGAGACTTTGCGCGATCCAGAAACCAAGAAATATTTTGGCGAACAATCCTCGCATCGCCTATCGGTCTCCTGCAGATTTACGTGGAGCCGGCACTGCAAGCTGATACCCGATGCCACGAATGGTCTTGACCCGGTCGCCGAAGTTGTCCGCCTGGTCTAATTTGTGGCGCAACCGGCTGACATGCATATCGAGACTACGATCGAAGGGATGAAATTTGCGACCCAGGACGGCTTCGGCAAGCTGCTCCCGGGCCACCACTTCGCCGGCGCTTCGCATCAGCGTTTGCAATAGCCCAAACTCAATATCGGTGAGGTCCAATAGCGCGCCACCACAGCGCGCGACCCGGGCAGCCGTATCCAGTTCCAGACCCATCACGGTCAGGAAGTTCCCTGCGAGGGCCGGCGCCTCGGCGTTCCCACGCCGTCGCAAAACAGCACGTATCCTGGCCAATAGCTCGCGAGGATTGAACGGTTTGGGCAAATAGTCGTCGGCACCGATCTCCAAGCCCACGATGCGATCCACATCCTCACCGCGCGCGGTAAGCAGCAGAACGTTCATGGGAGATGCCGCGGCCCGCAATCGGCGGAGAACTTCAAAACCATCCAGGCCGGGGAGCATCACGTCGAGAAGCATGATGGAGTAGTTCCCACCGAGAGCCTTGGCCAAGCCCGTCTTGCCGTCGTGCGCGGCAGTCACCTGATAATCATGGCGGCCAAGATAATCACTCAGCATGGAGCAGAGTTCCACGTCGTCATCGATAAGAAGAATGGACTCCATGCCGTCGTCTTACTGTCACTACCGAGAGTACGCCGATGGGGCGGCCGGGGGGACGTGGGAAATGTAACAAATTGTCACGGGCGGGTGACAGTCCTTTACCAAGAGTTACGCATTGTGACCGCATGGCAATCCCGTCAGGTGTCTTCTGAATATGGCGTAAGCCACGACTCTTTGCTGCGAAGCAGCCGTCTTTCAGGAGTGATCTGATGCAAAACTTCGTAACCGCCCTACGATCGGGCTTGCTGTTAGTCGCCATGAGCTTAATCGCAGCCGCAAATCTGTTGGGGGCGGCGACAGCCAACGGGCCGGTGAAAGGAGAGTTGCGCGGAGTCGTGACTGATCCTTCTGGTGCGCGCGTGGTCAAGGCTACGGTCACCGTTCAAGGGACAGATGGGACCACATCGGCAGTCCTGAGCGGGGCCGACGGCTCGTATCTCTTCTCTCAACTTGCCCCCGGCACGTATGTCGTCACGGTTGCCGCGCCGGGTCTTGCTTTGGCGCAGGCGCAGAGCGTGACGGTGGAGGCGGGACATGCCACCGTCACCAATCTTGGGCTCAGTATCGCCGTAGATCAGCAACAGATCACGGTGACCGACCAGGACGCTGGGCTCGATACCAGTCCCGATAACAACGCCAGTTCCATCGTGATCAAGGGCAAGGATCTGGACGCGCTTTCCGACGACCCCGATCAATTGCAGGATGAACTGAATGCGCTAGCCGGCCCTGCGGCCGGCCCCAATGGGGGCCAGATTTACATTGATGGGTTCACGGGCGGACAGCTGCCGCCCAAGTCATCCATCCGCGAAATAAGAATCAACCAGAATCCCTTCTCCGCGGAATATGACAAACTGGGTTACGGCCGTATCGAGATATTGACCAAGCCGGGCACAGACCACCTGCATGGCATGATCATGGCCAGCGGTAACGACTCGGCGTTCAACTCGCTCAACACGTTTGTGACCAGCGAACCGCCCTATTACTCCACTTTCTTTTTGGGGAACGTCAGCGGCTCGTTGAGCAGCCGGTCATCCTGGTTCTTGAGTGGGTTTCGACGGGATAACAATGCCAACTCCATCATCAATGCGCAGTTGCTCGACCCCACCGGCGGAAGCTACAACTACTCGGCGGCGGTTTCCAATCCGCAATCGCGGATGGATCTAAGCCCGCGCTTTGACTTTCAACTGACGCCCAGTAACACGCTCAGTTTCCGTTACATGTATGACCGGCAAAAAAGTTCGAATAACGGAGTCTCCCAGTTTGCCTTGCAGACGCAAGGCTATGACACCTTAAAGCAGGAGAATACACTGCAGGTGAGCGACACGCAGATTCTCAGCGCCAAAGTGGTGAATGAAACGCGGTTCGAATACATTCGCGATCGCGACAATCAAACTCCGCTCTTCACCACACCCACCGTCACCGTACAAGGCTCCTTTACCGGGGGCGGAAGCAACGAAGGCACAATCCGTGACGCTCAGGATCATTATGAGCTGCAGAATTACACCTCGGTGGCGCTGGGAGCACACGCCGTTCGCTTCGGCGGCCGGCTGCGGGCGGTCCGGGACGCCAACGAATCGACCGCCGGCTTCAATGGCAACTACACGTATTCCTCGCTCGAAAACTACGCGGCCGGCCAGCCATCGCAGTATGAAGTGACTTCGGGTACTCCGGCGGCGCGAGTCACACTCTTTGACGCGGGGGTGTTCTTCCAGGATGACTGGAGGTTGCGTCCGGATTTCACTTTGAGTTATGGAATTCGCTATGAGGGTCAAAACCGCATCAGCGATCATGCTGACTTTGGACCGCGCTTCTCGTTCGCCTGGGCCGTCGGCGCCCGAAGCAAGCCAGCGACGACTGTGATCCGTGGCGGCTACGGCTGGTTTTTCGACCGGTTTCAATCAACCAATGTGTTACAGGCTGTCCGCCAGAACGGCATCAACCAACAGCAATATGTAGTCAAAAACCCGGCTCCGGGGGTTACTATTTCAGCCGGCTCGCTAACGGCGAGCGAGGCGGCCCCTACGACGTACTCCATAGCGCCCAACCTGACCGCTCCGGTGAACATGCAAGCGGCGATCGGGATAGAACACCGCTTTGGAAAAAATATCACCCTATCGAGCACCTACATCAATTCACGAGGTCTGCATCAACTGTACAGCGACAACATCAACGCTTTCCTGCCTGGCACGTATGACGTCACAACGGGAACCGGCATACGGCCCAACGGCCAGAACGAGAATACGTATCAGTTTCAGTCCGGCGGTATTTACCACCAGAATCAATTGATCACCAATTTCAGTGTTCGAGAGCGCAAGCTTACGCTCTTCGGGTTTTATGTGCTGAACTTTGCCAAGGCTGATACGTCTGGGGCGACATACTTTCCCTCCAATCAATTCGACCCGCGGGCGGACTACGGGCGATCTACATTCGATGTCCATAACCGATTTCTACTGGGCGGAAATTACTCGGCCCCGCTGGGAATTTCGATCAGTCCGTTTCTGGTTGTCGATTCAGGCAGCCCTTTCAATATCACGGTGGGGCAAGATCTGAACGGTGATAACCAGTTCAACGATCGGCCCGCATTCGCCACTTCAGCAAGTACAGATGTGATGCAGACGAACTATGGAACTTTCGATCTGAATCCCTCGGGGGATGGGGAAAGAATTCCCTACAACTATGTAACGGGTCCGGGGCAGTTCAGCACGAATCTACGAGTCAGCAAATCGATCGGCATTGGACCGCGCAGCGAGCGGGCCGGGGGCGGAGGTTTCAATGGTCCGCCTCCCGGCGGCGGGGGCCGTGGACCGGGGGGCGGTGGCCCTCCCGGAGGCGGACTTGGCCCAGGCGGACTCAGCAGCTCCGGCGGACGCCCTCCGATGCTGGATCAGCAGGCATCCCGGCGCTATTCGTTGAATTTTACGGTCATGGGTAGAAACATATTCAATAACGTGAACCTCGCGCCGCCGGTCGGTGTTCTCGAGTCGCCTCTGTTTGGCAAGTCTAATGCCCTGGCGGGTGGATTCTTTTCATCGCCGTCATCCAATCGCAGCATCGATCTCCAAGTGTCTTTCAACTTTTGAGCGGGAATGGGGCTACGATTTGATGAAAGCAAGCGCCGGGTGAAATTGGAAGCGACTGAGCTCGCCGTATGGTTGCCGGCTAGCGCCTCCAAAGTCGACCCATGCAGGCGCTGCGCGCGGAGTATTAAAGCAATCGTTGGGCTGCGCCCATCATTTTCGGCCCACGTACGCCCCACGGCATGCCCCACGGCGCGCCGGGGCAGGCGGGGCAGGTTAGGCGAACGAGGGGCACCCGTCCTATCTCCTCTGATGTCAGCTGGACTGGGGAGGCGCTATGTGAAGCTTGGTTTCGGCGGGGCGCACACTGACTCGAACCAACGACTGATGTACACCTCAGCGTGAGCTTCGCCACAGTAATGCCGGGCTCCGGCTGCGTTGGCGGCTTCGGCGTTCCAGCGATGCACGGTAAGTTCCGAATCTCCACAGCGAATCACAAACCAGTGAATGGGGTTACTGGTCACGAGTCCACAAACTTCGCATCTGAATTCCTGTATCGATGCCATGATTCGTTTTCCTTATGGTGGGCCGCTTCGCCTTCGTAATTGGAACACACCGGCAACGATTCTTGTCTTTCGAAGGGGTTCGCTCCAGCTAGCGGTGGCAGTGGATCTGATGGTGGCGCTACCGCAAAACTCTCTTCCCCGGTAGGATAAATAGCGCAATCGTACAGATAGGTTGAGTACTAACGCCCTCGTTTCCAGGTCGGTAACGAAGTAGTTGAGGCCAGGATTTGAGAACGCCGGCCCACGCCATTGCGGGCGGGCTCCAGCATGCGTGCCCCAAGGAGGACCGTAGTGACAGAAAGAGATTCTTCCCAACTTGCAGCAGCAATCCCCCAGACAGATAAGCGGCCAGCGGTCGTGGTGGTTGGCGCGGGGCCGACCGGACTACTGCTCACCGCGGAGCTGGAGCGGCGCGGTGTACCGTGTCATCTGATCGATGCCCGAGCCGAGGCGCTCCATTGGGACCGCGCGACGGTGGTGCATCCCCGCGCGCTCCAGATCTTCGAGGCGATGGGCCTCGTGGGGAGATTCCTCGCAGCCGGCTGCAGACAACGACACGTGAAAATCCACTCCAACGGCAGATTGCTGGGGACGATGGATCTCTCGTCCTGCGGAAGCATCTATGAGTCCAATTTAGGGCTGTCCGAAGAGGTCACCGAGTCCATTCTTGCCGATTACCTTCTCGAACTAGGTGGCGGGGTCCATCGATCGTCCAAGCTGGTGGGGCTGAAACGCCATGGTGACGGTGTGGTGGCAGAGATCGAACGTGCTGGCGCCCGCTACCAGGTGGAGGCACGCTGGCTAGTGGGGTGCGACGGCGCCCGCAGCCCGACTCGCGAAATGATCGGCATCGGTTTTGAGGGCCGTGATATTGCGAAGCCCTGGGCAGTCTTCGACACCACGCTGCAAGGCTGGACCGACACGTATGAGGCTACGTTCGTCTACTTCGGCACACCTTCGATCATTTTCACGGCGCTACCCGGTCAACGGTGGCGTGTCTACCTGACAGCGAATTCTGACGAGTCGGATCTGGTGGCGGATGCGACTTCGACCTTGCACCGTTACGCACCCGAGGTGTCGTTCGTCGACGTGGAGAACCCGACGCGATTCCACTGCCACGCCAAGATGGCTACCCGGTATCGATCCGGGGCGGTGTTTCTTGCCGGCGATGCGGCGCACCTCTGCTCGCCCAGCCAGGGACATGGCATGAACTGCGGCCTGCAGGACGCTTTCAACCTGGCGTGGAAACTTGCCCTGGTCCACCAGGGCGCCGCCGAACCAGCTCTGCTTGACAGTTATGAAGCCGAGCGGCGCCCGGTCGCCGAGCTGGTCATCCAATCCGGAGACCACTTCGAACACGCACTCGCGATGACCGACCCAAGCGAGTGTGACAGCCGCGACCAGGCTATCCTGGCCATGATCGCGGATCCGACGGCCCGGCAGCACGACATCGTGGCCGAGACTGAGCTGAACATCAACTACTCGCAATCGCCCATCGTCTCCGGGGATGTCAACGGCGGTCTCGCTCCGGGACAACGGTTACCCGACACGATTTGGGTCCGCCGGCCGGACGGGCAGCCTTGCCGGCTGCACGAGTATGCCCACCGCGCCGGGCACACCTTGATGCTCCTGGGCGGCCCAACCGCACACGCTCCGACAATGGTGGAACTGCACCAGGCTCTGCAGGAATTCTCCGCCGGCTCGCCTCTATTTGAAACGGCGATCGCGCTCGGCATCCACTCGGATCTGCCGTTATCGATCGGGCGTCTCGACCATGCGGAAGCCATTCGCCTGGGTGTTCAGAACACCACGCTGCTCGCGGTGCGCCCTGACGGCTACATTGGCCTGCGTTCCGATGGGGACCATTTGAAGGCACTTGAAAGCTACCACGGACTCGTGCACTCCGGCTGTGCGTGAGTTTCGATCGGACTGTTGGCTGAGGGGGAAGTTGTTTCTCATTCACCTGGCAGCAGGGTGTTCACGGGGTCGATGGCTGGAACACCAGGACCAAATGCCTCGCCCTGACGCCGGGAAAGAAGCCAGCCGAGCAGGAGACATACAGCGATGCTGATCGCCGCGTCGGCCGCGAAGCTGCCGCGCACCCCTCCGAAAGAGTAGGCCCTGCCGTCCACATACAACATATAAGCAACCGGGACATTGGTGGCCGCGATCAGGAAGGTGAAGGTGGTTGCGGCAAGCGGGTTGTTTTTTCCTATAGCCTCAAAAGTAAGGGCGACTGTGCCAGTGTAGGAGATGGTCTGGAACAGGAATTCGCCGAGCAGGGCAAGCGCGAAGGTCCATGGGACATGGGGCAGCACGATGATGCTCAGGGTAAAAAGACCACCGAGTGCTCCATTGGCGAGATAAAGCAGACGTAGGGGCATCCGTTTGGAAAGGAAAGGAAAGAGCAGGCAGCCAAGGATGCCGGGAAGGATAGCGCCCGCTCCGCCAGCCAGACTCACCATCCTCGGGGATGCGCTGAAGTCGTTGCCGACTCCTCCAAGCAGGTTGGTTAACGCGAACGAACCGCAGGGGGTAAGGAAGAGCAGGAGTGTAACCAACACTTCGCGGCGGCGCAAGAGCGCAAAGATCTCGCGACTGAACTGGGTGAAGCTTTCGCCGGCCAATCGCCGATCCGGACCGGGAGCGGGAATAAGAAGGAAAATGGTGGCGGGAAGAAAGACCATCGCTCCCAAAAGGGCCGCCGCAAGCCATAACGGCAGATGGCGAATTAATTCCCCCGCGATCATCATGGTGAAGCCCGAAGAACAGATGTACGCGAAGTTAAACCACGCGCTGAGCTTGTTCTCGTCTTCTTTTCGACAAACCGTCGAGAGCCACCCGCCCAGCGCTGTCGTGGAAAGTATGGCTGCGGCAGAACCCGTGACGAGGGCAATTTCCAGGACAACGAGATGACGGAGGTTGATCACTGCGATGAAGGCCAGAACACCTGCCAGGCCAGCAAAGAAAGTGGCATACCAACGACGGCTGAATCGTACATCGAGCATGGGGCCAAACACGACCGCCCAGAAGTTAGGAGATAGGGCCATCGCGGTGATCGCGGCGATTCTCACCTCCGAAACATGGTGGGTCGCCAGAACCTGGGGCATGGCGAAAAAGGCTATGCCGCCGTACAGCCCGAAGGTAGCATTCGAGATGCCCATGAGCCAGATCGGCGGAACATGGCGATTCGACGGCACCCGAGCCTCCCTTTTCAGCCGCTGTCGCTTTTCGAACGCGGGCCTGCTCAAGCGACCGGATTCGTTTGCATGGGCAAGGGCCAATTATAACCACGCCAGCTTGTTATCGAGACTCAACCGGAGGGAGTGGATACCTTTACCTGGTAGGACCGGTCCATTCCAAGGCTAAATAAGAACAATCTTTCTCTCTGTCACCTAGTTTCCTGTTCGAGGTGGGTAGCGCAATCCGCCAGACGATGGAGCTCTGCGAGAAGCAAATCATATTCCGTTTGTCCGAATCGCCTGATCACGCCCTGCTGCACTGCTTTCCAACGCTTGTTCGCGTCCGCCAGGATTTGGCGTCCCTTCCTGGTCAATCTGGCGGTACGAAACCGGGCGTCGATACCCTCTTCCGAGGTAACCCAGCCATCTCGAATCATGGGGGAGATCGCGCGGTAGAGCGTAGTTCTATCCATCTCCAACTCCTCGGCAACGCGCACCAACGGTTCTCCACTCCGCCGTGCAATACAGCGAAGTACGGCCAGTTGCGTAATGCTGAGACCGGCTCCGGAAATCTTCGAGTCGTAAACCCTGCCCAGGACTCGGGACACCTTTTTAACTGTAGTACAGGCACAAGGGTTGATATGGGATGGCAATGATGTATACACATCTTCAATATAACCAAAACACGTGTCACAAGAAATTGTGATGTATATGCATCATTCTTCCCGAGCGGTTCATCTGAAAGACATCGGAAGTGGAATGGAAAGGAAACTCGTTATGCTTTTTGTGCAACCTCCGCTAGCTCCGACCCCCGCCGTAAATCAGGTCACCATTACGGTCGTCTCCAAGGACGCGACTACGGATGCGGGCGAGCCCATACGATACCTCTCGACTCCCAATGCCGAGGTGACATCAGCCATTCTCTCCCTCTCTCCAGGAGGGAAGACGGACTGGATGACACATCCGGTGCCCGGTTATGTCTACGTTCTGGAAGGTCAGCTAACGGTTGAATTCGAAGATGGTCACCACGTCACGTTCAAAGCCGGCCAGGCCTTTATGCAGGCGCGCGCCAAGTGGCACAGGGGGCTCAACGAAGGAAAAACGACCATGCGTTTTCTGGCCGTCTTCTTCGGAGAAAAGGGCACGCCGATCCTCCTCAACCCGCCACATGGGCTGTTGGTGGATAAGAAATAATTACGCAACCATTGCAGTCACTTAAATCCGGGAGAGACCTGGCGATTTTGGGATGTCACGAAGCTGTGAGTTGCACGGGGCGGAGGAAGCGCAGACCTTCACTGCGCCCGGCTACGAATAAAGTACCGAGGAGAAGTATGTTCCAGCCGCACCGAAGGTTACTTTGAATCGCGCGGCTTGATTCTCTGAAAAATTCTGCTAGTCGGCACCGGCACTCATTGCCGAAACCGGAAACTCCACCTGATTCCGGACGAGCGCTTTCAACTCATGCCGGAATGCTGCCCGGAGTTCTTTCTCGGAGAGAGGCACCTCAGTGGTGAAAGCGATGGTGCCAAGCTGTCGCTCTTCGTCTATGTACACTTTCCAGTTATACCCGTACGCGCCGGTTGAGTACTGGTCGACGGTGACTCTGGGAAACTTACCAGCCTCTTCCGAGAGAATGCGCGTCAGGCGTTGAATCTTCTCCGAAATTTCCATTTCCATCTGCAATGCACCTCGCACACATAAGTTTGTCGCCGACACGGAGAACAAGTCCAGTGAAAGTGAAGGAAAATTTTTCGACCTTCGGACCAAAGGTTTAGGGCTTAAAGTACCTGGCGGGAACGTTTCCGACTCGTTGCACAACGGTAATTGGGCCGGGCCAAAGGACTTACCAGGACTCCTGAAAAAGAAGCTCACAGAGGAGTGCCTCAGGAACTGTTCAAACATGCCAAAAGAAAGGCTTCCGGCCGCAGGGCTCGTTCCAGATTGGACCATCAACATCAAATCGTGGCTCCTGTTTGGGGGCACCCCAGCCCAGCCCTCGGATAACAAGAACGTCCCTCGTGGACTTTCCCGCGCAAATCTGCCCCTGCCAAAACCACCCTTTCGTCTTTCAGGACCTTGGCAGAACATGGATTTGCCTCGATAGCCCCGGTAAATTCAGGGCACCGGGGCCGGTGTTACCCTCATCGCTGTCCGTCTTGGTAACATCTTCCTGACCATGGCCGCGCCCACTGCTTTTCCCATCCTGCAACAGGCACCCCGAGAGCCACACCCGCACGAAAGCTTTTCTGCCTCGCGGGCGCTCGAAGAAAAGCTGCGGCAGGTAGTCCGCGGCGAGGTTCGTTTCGACCCGGCTACCCGGGCCCTCTACGCCACCGACGCTTCCAATTACCGCCAGGTGCCCATCGGCCTGGTTCTTCCCCTGGACGAGGCCGATGTAATAGCCACAGTGGCGGCGTGCCGTGAGGCGGGCGCGCCTATCCTCTCACGGGGAGGCGGGACCAGCCTTTCCGGCCAGTGCTGCAATGTGGCCGTGATCCTGGACTTTTCCAAATACATGCACGCGATTCTCGAACTGGACCCGGCTCAGAAATTCGCGCGCGTCCAACCCGGCATTGTGCTCGACCGGCTGCGCGATGCGGCGGAAGTACACGACCTTACCTTCGCCCCCGACCCGGCGACCCATAGCCGCTGCACGCTGGGGGGAATGATCGGCAACAACTCCTGTGGCGTACACGCGCTCATGGGGGGCAAGACGGTCGACAATATCGAGTCGCTCGATATTTTGCTGTACGACGGTACCCGGCTCACCGTTGGGGCTACGACAGAAGCCGAACTGCAGGCCATCATCGCCGGCGGCGGACGCCGGGGGCAGATCTATGCCGGCCTGGCCCGCATCCGGGACACTTATAGCGACCTTGTCCGCCAACGTTTTCCCAAGATTCCCCGCCGCGTTTCGGGCTACAACCTCGACGAGTTGCTGCCCGAGAACGGCTTTAACGTGGCCCGCGCCCTGGTGGGAACGGAGGGCACCTGCGTCACCGTGCTCCAGGCCCACTGCGTACTCAAGCACAGCCCCCAGCATCGCCGCCTGGTTGTGCTCGGCTTTGCCGATCCCTTCATCGCTGCCGACCACGTGCCCGCAGTGCTGCAGTACAAGCCGATCGGTCTTGAAGGCTTCGATGGCCTGGTGGTGGAATACATGCTCCGCAAGCATCTGGCGGTCGATGACGTCCTGCTGTTGCCCGAAGGCCGCGGCTTTCTGTTGTGCGAGTTTGGCGCCGACTCCGCAGAAGAAGCCGACCGCGTCGCGGAAATATTCACCCAGGCCGCCCAGTCCTTTGGCAAAAGCTGCACCGTGCGGCGCTATTCCGATGCCGAGGCCGGCCGGGTTTGGCACGTGCGCGAATCCGCCCTGGGCGCTACGGTCTTCGTGCCCGGGGAAAAACACGGGTGGGAAGGCTGGGAAGATTCCGCCGTGCCGCCGGAGCAGCTCGGCAGTTACCTGCGCGAGCTCTATGAGCTGCTCGAACGCTATGACTACAAGACGCCCATGTACGGACACTTCGGGCAGGGTTGCGTGCACCTGCGCATAACCTTCGACCTGGTGACCGCGGAGGGCATCCGGAAGTATCGCGAGTTTATCGACCAGGCGGCCGATATCGTCCTGGCTCACGGCGGATCGTTGTCGGGCGAACATGGGGACGGCCAAGCGCGAGGGGCCCTGCTACCGAAAATGTACGGCCCGGAGCTGATCAAGGCCTTTCAGGAATTCAAAGCGCTGTGGGACCCGGATAACGGAATGAACCCGGGCAAGATGATCGATCCCGTCGCTGTCTACGATGCGGTGGACAATCTTCGCCTGGGGGTGGGCTATCAGGCCAAGAAAGTGGAAACCTGGTTCCAGTACCCTCTGGACCCTGGCGGATTTGGAGAAAGCACACTGCGTTGCGTGGGGGTGGGAGCATGCCGCAAGCAGGACCACGGCACTATGTGCCCAAGCTATATGGCTACAAGGGAGGAAAAGCACTCCACCCGCGGCCGGGCTCACCTGTTGTGGGAGATGATGCAAGGCCAGGTAATCACCGACGGGTGGCGCAACGAAGAGGTAAAGGAAGCACTCGATCTCTGCCTCTCGTGCAAGGCGTGCAAGACGGAGTGCCCGGTGAACGTCGACATGGCGACCTGGAAAGCCGAGTTTTTGGGCCATCATTATCAGGGCCGGGTGCACCCCCTGCAGCACTACCTCTTCGGGTTCATGGACCGGTGGGCCAACCTTGCTGCTATCGCGCCGGGACTGGCCAATCTGCCTATGCGGATTCCCGGGCTGAGCGGCCTGATAAAGACGATTGCCGGCGTGGCGCCGCAGCGCACATTGCCGCAGTTTGCCGGCCGAAGCTTCCAGTCTCAATACCGCAATCGCTCCACTTCCACTGGGACCCCACTATTGCTATGGCCGGATACCTGGAACAACTACTTTCATCCCCAGGTTTTGGGCGCAGCGCAAGAGGTGCTCACGTCGGCCGGATTTCAGGTTCGGATCCCAGCCCAACACATCTGTTGCGGCCGCCCGCTTTATGATTTTGGTTTCCTCGACCAGGCGCGGAAGTACCTGCTAAGCATTCTCGAACGCCTCGGCCCTCAGATTGATTCCGGGATGCCTTTCGTGGTCCTCGAGCCCAGCTGCGCCAGCGTTTTCCGCGATGAGCTGACCAATTTCTTCCCCACCAACGAGCGCGCTCTGCGGCTGGCAAAGCAGACATTTTTGCTGAGCGAAGTTCTCACCCGCCAGGCATCCGGTTATCGCCCTCCACAATTGGCTGGGCGACAGATGGTTCTCCACGGCCACTGCCATCAGAAGGCCTTAATGGGCATGCAGGATGAGCTTTCCCTGTTGCAGGCCACCAACGCCCAGGTAAGCATGCTGGATTCCGGCTGTTGTGGGATGGCCGGCCCGTTCGGGTTTGAGAAAGACAAGTTCGAGGTCTCACAGGCGCTGGGCGAGCGCGTGCTTCTGCCAGCGGTCCGCTCTGCCGCAGCAGAAACCATCCTGGTGACGGATGGTTTCAGCTGCCGGGAGCAAATCCGGCAGAATTCGCCGCGCCATGCCGTGCATTTGGCTGAGGTCCTGGCCGGGCGCTGCTAATGGAGCGGCAAACACGATCGAAACCCTCAACCCGAGCCATACGCGTTACCAGCGGAGTTGAGCTGTGTCCTCGCGGTGCACGAATTCGATAGGAACAAACCCTTGTGCACCTGTATGCTGGTAGAAGTGCTTGTAACGCTTCGGCTTGTGTCCTGTCTCCCTGAGCCTGAGTCCCCTTAGAGGATATTCAACCCGAAAATAGTGAGGCTCTATGCGCTCTGAATTGGTCTACTCGGCCGGCATTAAAATAGCGAATCGGTTTTTGCTCGCAACTGTTGCAATCAAAGCAGTTCGCAAATTGCACATCAGCACCACCCGCACTGAAGATACCGCCAATGTGGTGTTCGTCGACGTCGCCGCAGGCCGTTACACCGATGTCTGCATGCCAGAGATTCTGCCCCAGGCCGCGATCGAGCCCTTGATCGTGGATCCGTTCGTCGTCTCCGCTGCGTAATCAGGCTGCAGGAAAGAGATTTCGGGTTGCGTGCGACCCCCCCTACGCTTCGACAAACGATTAACACTCTGGAAAAGGCGTACCTCAGGGGCTTTAGAGTTTGTCCTTCAGGCCTCCGCCAGGGTTGGGGGTTGCCACAGTTCTACCCGGTTGCCCTCGGGATCGTTAAACCAGGCAAAACGGCCATAGTCGTAATCCTCCCGCCGGGGATCGATGTCGACGCCCGCGGTGCGTAGTTTTTCGAGCACTGCGTCCAAGTCATCGACCCGGAAGTTGAGCATGGCCTGTTGTTCACTGGGACCGAAATACTTCGTATCCGGAGGAAAGAAGGCGAAGACCGTCATCTCCCGCGGCCCCTCGCTGAAGAAGGCAAAGGCGCCGTCTTCGGTGCGTCTAATTCCCAGGTGCTCCTCGTACCACGCGTGAAGCTTATCTGGATCGGTAGCACGCAGGAACACACCCCCTACTCCCGTGGCTCGCGGCATCGTCTCCTTCATTCTCCGCTCAACAACTGCGGCATGGTTTGGCGGTGTTTGGGCTTGCGCCCGTGAGCCCGCTTTGGATCTTCGATAACCCGTTCTGGCCGGGGCTGCCCTACCCGCTCTCGGGCATTGGCCTTGACTGCTTTGACGATCGAAAATTTTTCCGGCCGCCGTTTCCTCTTGGCCATAAAGCGATTCTCCTCGGGGGCCGGAGTTATGGAATCCCTGTCCAAGTATGGAATACTTCTAATGATTTCGGCGGGAGGAGTTTTTTGTCCGCGCCGGGAAAGCGGGTCTCAGGCCATGGAAGAACGGGACTTCTTTGACGAAAAATCTGAACAGCGGAAACACACGCTGACCTGCCCTCATTGCGGCAAAGCGGAAGAGTATGAGGTGGCATGGCTGGTAAGACGCAAAAAAGCGCAACTGCCGGGCAGGGCCGACGAGCGAGACCGCGCCCGGTTTGCCAAGGCCCAGTCCTACATGGTGCGCAAGGATGACGTGGTCGGTTGCAAGAACATCCGCTGTCGCAAGCGGTTCGAGGTTTCGAGCCTGCAATCCGTGGCATTTATCTAGACCAAGAGGCCTATGAAAATACTCGTCTGTATCAAGCAGGTGCCGCAGAAAGATGCGCCTCTCAAGCTGAATGAGGCCGGCACCTGGATTCGCGAAGACGTTTCCTATGAAGTGAACGAGCCCGACGCGTACGCTCTGGAAGAGGCTCTGCGACAAAAGGAGAAGCACGGGGGCGAGGTTGTGGTGGTGACCGCCGGCCCAGCGAGAACGCAACAGGTTTTGCGAGAAGCTCTGGCCAAAGGCGCGGATCGTGCCATCCATCTCGAGGATGACCGCTTCGCCACCCTGGATGCGGCCAATATCGCGCGGGCCCTGGCGGCTTCGATCACAGGGGAGGCGTTCGATCTGATCGTGACTGGTCTGCAATCGGATGATTTTGGGTATGCCCAAACCGGTGTGCTGCTGGCCGAGGTGTTGGGCTGGCCACACGCCACCATCATCATCGGCATCGAAAAAACCGATGCCGGACTGCGCCTGAAGCGCGAACTCGAAGCCGGACGCTACCAACACGTCGACGTGCCCCTGCCCGCCGTCCTGACGATCCAAAGCGGTATCAACAAGCTGCGTTATGCCACGCTTATCGGCATCAAACAGGCTAAGCTCAAGCCGCTGCGCAAGGTTACGTGGGCCGAGGTAGAGGCAAAACTGGGCAAGAACCAGCAGCGGATCGAACGGCTCTACGTGCCGGTAAAGCAGAAGAAGACCGAGATGCTGGAAGGCGCTCCCGCCGAGGTGGCGCGGAAGCTGGTTGAACAACTCAAGAATCAGGCACGCGTGATTTAATACAATTCAGTGTTGCGCACGAGGGATACGGCATGGCCAATACACTCCTCCCGATAGAAGAGCAAAATCTTACCCCTAATCAGGTCGAACGACTGGACAAACGCAGAAACCGTGGTTTCCTGCTCATGGTTATCTCCGGCCAGTTCGCCATCATCGCTACCATATTGCTGCTATGGCTGGTCCAGGATCTGACGTATGCGCCGGGATGGGCGCATCCGATCGCCTACTACTTTGCCTTCTCGCTAGTGGTTTCAGGGCTCACCGGGTTGACCGGGGCGTACCTGCGCCGCGGCGCCCCCGAATTTTAAAGCGTTTTCACGATTCAATCGCCCCAACCAGCCAGTCAGGGGTTTTTCTTGAGGAAAAGCCCGGGGCGAGACACATTTTGCCTGGCTACACCTGTTGTGAAAACGCTTAGGGAAAGGCAGTGATGGCAGATCGGATCCTGGTAGTCGCGGAACAGCGGGAAGGAAAGCTGAACCGTGTTTCGCTGGAAACCGTGGCCGCCGCCCAAGCGATAAGCAAGGAGACTGGCTGGCCGGTCGAAGTGGTTTTGCCGGGCTACCACACAAACGCACTGGCACAGGAATTGGCGGGGCACAAGGTTGAAAAGGTATACGACCTTGAGGGACCCTCGCTCGAAGCCTATACCTCAGACGGATATGTCAACGCTCTGAAGCAACTGATCGCGAGCCAGCAACCAAAGCTGGTGCTCTTTCCCCACACTTACCAGGTACGCGATTTTGCCCCCAGGCTCGCCCTGGCGCTCGACCGTACCCTGATTTCGGATGCCATCGGGTACAAATACGAAAACGGCAAGCTGCTCTTCACGCGGCAGATGTTTCAAGGAAAATTTGTGGCCGATGTGGCCTTTGCGGGAGAGGCTCCGTGGCTCGCGACGCTGCAGATCGGAACTTATCGCGCGGACCAGGCGGAGACGGGTTCTGCCCCGGTAGAAGCGATCGAAGCTGGACAGCCGGCAGCGCTGCGCATTACGCCACACGAAGTCTTCCAGGAAGCCAAGCAGGCCGTGGACCTTTCCCAGGCAGAGATCATCGTAGCCATTGGCCGCGGCATCAAAGAGCAGAAGAACGTCGCCCTGGCCGAAGATCTGGCCAAGGCACTGGGCGGCGAGGTAGCGGCTTCGCGGCCCATATGTGACAACGGTTGGCTACCGCTGGAGCGCCAGATCGGCAGCTCGGGGCAAACGGTTGCCCCCAAGCTCTATATAGCGCTCGGCATTAGCGGCGCCATTCAACATATCGTCGGTATGAAGGGTGCACGCACGATCGTGGCGATCAATAAAGACGTGGAAGCACCCATCTTTGAGATCGCCGACTATGGCGTCGTGGGTAATCTCTTCGATGTGGTGCCGGCGCTCACCGAGGAGATCAAGAAGGCCAAGGCCTGAGCCGCGGGCCGGCCAAAAGCCATGATTCACTTTCGCCAATCAATTGAGGGAATTGAACGGCCACAGATGGAGGCGGATGTCGTCATCATCGGTGGCGGCCCCGCCGGAATGGCCTGTGCGCTGCGGCTTTCGCAGCTGATTGACGCTCACAACGATAAGCTGGCACTCAAGAACTCACCCCTTCCTCCTCTCTCCAAAGAAAACATCTACGTCCTCGAAAAGGCTCGCGAAGCCGGACAGCACTGTTTGTCCGGAGCGCTGCTCGACCCCCGCTCCATGCGTGAGCTGTTACCCGGTTTTGAGTCTGAAGCCCCCATCGATGCGGAGGTAACCACGGAGTCGGTTTACTTCCTCACGGAGAAGGGCCACCACAAGCTACCGGTCGTGCCCCCTCCCCTGCGCGACCACGGCAACTATGTCATCTCCATTAATAAGTTCGTAAAGTGGATGGCGGCTAAAGTCGAGGCGGCCGGCATCACCATCTTTACCGGCTTCGCCGGCAGCGAGTTACTGTTCGACCAGGACGGAGTTGCCGGGGTACGCACCGATGACAAGGGAGTAGATAAAGAGGGGAATCCCAAGGCCAACTTTGAGCCGGGTTACGATCTTCATTCGAAGATCACCATCATGGCCGAGGGCGCACGCGGATCGTGCACCAGACAGCTGGTCGAGCGCTTCCATCTGGAGAGCCCGGAACACGCCCAGACCTACGGGGTAGGGATCAAGGAGTTGTGGGAGGTTCCGGCGGGCCGGGTGGCGAAAGGGGAGGTGATCTACACCCTGGGCTATCCGCTCACCAGCCAAGAGTATGGCGGAGCATGGATCTACGGCATCTCGGACACCCTGCTTTCCGTAGGCTACGTGGTTGGACTGAATTATCAGGATCCCCGGATCGACCCGCACCACGTTTTTCAGTCGTTCAAGCAACACGGTCTGGCGCGGCCCCTTCTAGAGGGCGGAAAGATGGTCCGCTACGGCGCCAAGAGCCTACCTTACGGCGGTTGGCTGACGATGCCAAAACTGGCCGGCAAGGGCTGGATGATCCTGGGTGACTCGGCCAGCATGCTCAACTCACAGCGGCTCAAGGGCATCCACCTGGCGATCAAGAGCGGGATGCTGGCGGCGGAGACGGCCTTCGCATCGATGCTGGTGGGGGACAACACAAGCGTGGCTCTCAGCGCCTACCAGAGCCGGGTGGAAGGCAGCTGGATCAAAGAGGAACTCTACCCGGTACGCAATTTTCACCAGGGCTTCGAGCATGGTTTGTTGCCTGGCTTGGTGCACACCGGGGTACAGCAGGTGCTGGGGGGCAGAAACCTTGGTCCTGATTTTAAGAACCACGCCGGCTATCGCAATATGCGCCACCTGGACGCCATCGGGCGATCGACCTACGGCCGCGAAGCAACGCTGGGCCCGGGCAAGAATGACGGAAAACTGACCTTTGACAAGCTGACCGACGTCTACCACTCAGGCACGCGTCACGACGACGACCAACCGGTGCACCTGGTCATCCGCGATACGGATATTTGCAACCATCGTTGTGTCCAGGAATTCGGCAACCCTTGTCAGCACTTCTGCCCGGCAGCGGTGTATGAGATGGTAGACGCACAGATCCACATCAACTTCGCCAACTGCGTCCATTGCAAGACCTGCGACATCATGGACCCCTACCAGGTCATCACGTGGGTGCCCCCCGAAGGGGGCGGCGGGCCGAACTATGACGGCATGTAACCCCGGTGGTTCTAGTGGTATATCACCCCTGGCTGTTCCGAGCCTAACTTCAGCACGGCGACCGTCTTGAAGTAGACGACGTCTTTATCGCTATGATTTTGCAGGCCAACCCAGCCTTTGTCGGGACGTACTCCCCGGTCGGGCTCGTAGGGAAATTTCTTGTCCGGCACCGGCTGCCCTTCGATGTAATCCGTTACCTTTACGTCGTTCACAAAGACCTGAGTTCGAGTTCCTTCGATGCGAATTAGCATCGTGTTCCATTCCGGGCCCGGTTTGCCCGGTTTGGCCAGGGGACGGGTGAGCGAGTAGAGCGTGCCGGTGACGTGATAGTCGTCTTCATTGCTTCGCTCAGGGTGGTTGTCGATCTGCACCTCGTATCCCCGATTGACCGGCATCCACGGTTCCGTAGGTTCGGAAGGTATACGAATGAATACACCGGAGTTATCGTTCTCGTGCTCCATCTTGTACACGACTTTGATCTCGCAATCGGATAAGGGACCGACCATCGAATAGAGCAATCCCATGCCTCCCTGGGTTTTCAGAAGTCCATGTTCCACGGTGAAGCTGCCCGGGCCCACATGCTTCCAGCCTTGCAGGTCATGGCCGTCGAAAAGTTGCATCCAGCCCAGCGGTTTGGCCGGCACCAGTGTAGTGGCGGAGAACAGAATCAGCAGCGCCAGCACCCGTTTTTTCGTCATTCGTTTCCTTCCCTGAAAATTCCAGTTTAAATTGTTTCTCTTGCGCTATCTAAAGACGGTGTTAGTCGGCGATTTTTGCGTGTAACATTCCATTGCGCGTGGAGCGTTCACTCTTCACTCGCCGAAGGGGGCGAAGCCATGAGCGGCAGCGACCTGTTACTTACCTGTAGCGACTGCGGTCAGGAATTCGTTTTCACTGCTGGTGAGCAGCAGTTTTTCCAAGAACGTGGCTACTCGTCGCCCCGGCGTTGTAAACCATGCCGCCAAGCTAAGCAGGGTTCCGCCGGTGGTGGCGGCCACCATTCGTCTCATTCTCAGCAGGAAGGCGGTTACAGCGCTGGTGGGGGCGCCGGCCCCGGCATGAGCACGGGCACAACCGTGGTTTGCGCCAGTTGCGGACAAACCACGACGGTACCGTTCGAACCCCGTGGGGACCGCCCGGTTTACTGCAAGAGTTGCTACCGGCCCAAGCAAGGCGGTGGAGGCGGAGGGGGCGGACGGCAGAGTCGCGGCGGAAGCGGCGGCGGAGGGGGCGGCGGCGGGAACCGCGACCGCGATCGCCGGCGCCACTAGAGTTGGCCCCCTCAAATGTAACCAACTAGTTGTATGGCTGCATACATCTCTCAGCCAGCATACTGCTCCCGAGGGTTATTCCATGGAGCAGATTCTATTAGAGATGTTCGAGCAGGCGCGTAAGCTGGTGGTCGAGACCGATCGTAAATTGGCCGAAGAAAACGACCGAATCCGGGAGAAAGAACGCGAATCCAAGCTGCTGGAGCTTTCTACCCAGATCGAGGCGGCATTTGACTTCACCAGCAAGGAAAAGCTGGAACTCGATCCCCGGTTAGACATTCAGGACGGCAAACCTACAGTGGAATTTATCGTGCGCAGCCTGCGAGCAATTTTCGTGCTGGCACCGCAGCCCGAGGGTCACTGGACCCTGAACGTACTGGAAGACGGGCACGCCCCGCAATCCATGGGAGAATTTCAGGGCGGGACCAAGGGTGATGGAGCGTCGAGGCGGTTAGCCGCAGCCCGGATCGTCACAGCCATTGGGAACTGGTCGCAAAAGGGGCAGCCCCTGGCAGCGAAAAAGCCGGTGCAATCGGAAACATCCGGCCGGTGGCAGGATACGCCGGTACCTGCCGAAATACAGGAACGGCGCGAACCAACCTACGGCACCATGGGCAAGTTTCTCGGTTATTAGAGTCTGATTCGGTTCCTGCTCTGTCAGGCGATCGCAGCTCAATTAATTCCGCGAGTTTTCAAGCTCCCCCGCCGGGGAAATGTGAGGATAAAGCACATTTCCCCGGTTTTCGTCTCGCTCTGCAATCCAGGAAAATTCCAAAGAACTCTTTGACCTCCCAACACCATGGCGGCCGCGGCACGGCTCACGGCCAAAAGCCGCCGGTTGCTGGAGGTGTATCAGCGCACAAAGGGTGCGGAGAATTAGTATGGGTGCGGAGGTAACAAGCGATGAGCTCACGCAAAACGGCCGCGATTGTACTTCTGTGGATGGCGCTCGTTTCCAGCATGAACATCGTCGCCCAGAACGGTAAGCAGCAGCGCATAGCGGATCTGGCTTACGAGGCAGAAATGTCACACGAGGTGGGCGCATGTCCAAACGCGCTCGACGTCACGGACCGTAACGTATGCCTGAACGATGCCCGCGTCGAAACGTACAAGAACTACACCCAGTTTTTCGACGCACTCCGGGAGGCTCTGATCGAAAGCTCCCCGAATGACTCCAATGCCCTGGCCCTCGACGGGACGGAAGTCGTGTGGGAGAAGTACCGGGTGACCGCGTGCGACGCACTGGTGAAGGTTTACGACATAGGCACGATCAAACATCCAGGGTCGACTGAACCGAGTGCACAGACGCGTTGCCTCATCACCTTAACGCGCAGCCGGATGCGCGACTTAAAACAGCTCTACGAACCTACGCTTTAGGTGGGCCCCTCGACAGCAGTGGGACGGGCAGTAGAGACAACCACAATATCCACCCGCCGGTTCGCTCTGCGGCCTTCCGGAGTATCGTTGGTGGCCGATGGATGATACTGGGCATAGCCAGCAATCGACATCCGCTGGGGATCGACACCGGACTCATTGAGCAACATCATCGCTACCGCCATAGCACGTGCGGTCGACAAGTCCCAATTTGATGCGAACGCCGCATTGTGGATGGGCACGTTGTCAGTATGCCCCTCTACCCTCATATCGAGGCCGTATTGCATCAGTACCCCCGCAATGCGCTTGATCTTGTCTCCCGCTCCAGGCATGAGGCGCGCTTCTCCGCTGTTGAAGAATCCAAGCTCATGGAGGCTGATTACGAAGCCTTCCGGAGTCATGCGCAAGACAACCTCCTGGCGCTCGATCTCTTTACCCAGGGCCTTGTGAAGCTTTCTTTGTAACTCCACCATGTCGATACCCGCGTTCGCGGGTACTGTGCTCGGCCTTGCTTCCCCGGTGCTGGTTGGGCCCAATATGCGTGAGTTATCCGCCGCGCTATCGCTACTGGAAAAGGCTCCCATTTCCTGAAATCCGTTCTTGACGGCTTTGGATACGCTTTGAATCGCCTTCTTATCGTGATGCGATGAGGCAAAGAGGACTACAAAGAGAGCGAACAGCAGGGTCATGAAATCCGCATAGGAGACCAGCCAACGCTCGTGATTGGTATGATCCTCACGTCTTCTGCGGGTTCTCATTTGGCCACCAGTTTTGCTACTCTCGCAGCTGCAGCAGGCTCGGCCAGGTAGGTCGTAAACTTCGCTTCGAAAACCCTTGGATGAACCTTTTCCACGATGGAAATCACGCCGTCGAGTATCAATTCGCGCAGCACCTGCTTCCTGCGCATCATAATCTTGAGCCTGCCAGCGCAAGGAAGAAAGAGGATGTTCGCCGACCCTACTCCATAGATAGTGGCCACAAATGCGACGGCAATTCCCTTACCGACTTCGTTAATATTCTCCAGCCGCTGCATGACCTGAATAAGACCGATGACGGCGCCGAGGATGCCGATGGTCGGAGCAAACCCGCCGGCAGCTTCAAAAACCTTTGGCAGCAAATCCTCCCTGTCTGCCTCACTGTCCATCTCGAACTCCATTCTCTGCCGCAACTCGGCGGAATGAGTGCCGTCTACCGCGAGCGTCATGGCCTTTTTCAAGAATGGATCCTGCATCAACTCGAGATCCGCATCAAGCGACATCACGCCATTCCGACGGGCTCTCACGGAGTAGCTCGTCAAGTCGTCAATCAACTGCGCGGCAGGATCCTTTCTACCTATGAAGACCACCTTCAACTGCCCGAGCGCCTGCTTTACAACCGAAAATGGAAACTGCACCATCACCGCGCCCAGCGTGCCTCCGAAGACAATCAAGGCTGCCGTGGGCTGCAACAGCTGCCCAACCTTACCGCCGTCCAGGTATAGACCGACAGCGATTCCCGCAACTGCAAGGCCAACTCCACTGAATGTGCTCTTATCCACGATGAGCTCCGTTCGAGCTGTGACTGCTGCTGGAGCCACTGGCACTTATTGACATCCGTAACCGAGTAGGCGCGGTAACGGGGCTGGAGGTATCTAGCGTGAACTGATAAATCTTGGGGGCCGTCATGGGTGCTCTCCTCTTGCAGTCGTCAGGACTCGTTCGCTTCGCCGTCTCAACTTCGAGACCGGATCCAATATATGCAAGATTCTTATGGACTTACTATCGGGCCAGAGAGCGTTTTCTATCAATGAACGACATGCCCCAGACTGGTGATCGATCACTTACGATGGTAGTAGGCCAAGAACCCTCAGTGGGTTCAACAAGAGCTGGCCTTTGCCGAAAGGCGCAAGTGGAATCCTCGCTGCGGGTTTACATCCTATTGCAACCATTCGATTCTATTGGGAGTTGAACTAACAGTGGGAGCCTATATCTGGCACGCACTATAGTGCCAGGTAAGTCCAATCTGGGCCAGCTTCTCATCTATCTGCAGCGAGGTGAAGGGTTTCATCAGGTAATCATCAGCGCCGGCTATGAGCGCCCCCTGGAGTTCCCGCATACCTGGTTGAGCCGCCACCAGCATTACTACCCGGGTGTCTTCGATGGACTCATGCCGCAGACGAGTTACGAACTCCAGGCTGTCTATCTGGTGAGGGGTCCAATCTACCAATACGAGATCCGCTGCGCCCATGGCGCGCAGGACATCCATAGCCTGCCGGCAATTGTCTGCTTCGGCCACCTCGAACCCGCGCATGGAGAGTATGCGACCCAGGACGGATCGCATCGTGTTCGAAGTGTCTACGACCAGTGCCTTCATTACTTCCTCACTTAGTAGACACCCGAGCTCAGCGGCGCCAATTCCGAATGGGGCAACGGAGATTCACAGTATCTGTATGAGGGACAGCATTCCGAAGAGCATGCAGATGGATCGGCGCGGTACATACCAGCGGCCCTGTTTTCGGTCTTGCTCCGATTCGCCAATCAGCCGGATTGCGAAAACGGAATTCTCTCGAGCCTGCTCTCAGAACCGGGTGCGGAGGGTACACTCGTTTGCTCGGTAGGGATTCTGGTCAACGTTGCTGGATCATCGTGCGGCCCGACGTCAAGCTTTTGCCAGGCGCTTCTCACATGCAGGATCATATCTATCTGCGTCTCGAGCAGACTCGCTGACTTGGTTACCGCGGCTTCCATCATTTTTGCCCGCAAATATGCATAAAACCTGGCTAACGTTTGAGCTGACTCTCCGCCCTGGTTTATATCGATCCAGGTTTCCAGCTGGCCCAGTACGAGGGCGGCGTGATTCAACTCTCTACATCGCTTCTCGATGTCGTTCTTGCGAATCGCGGCGGCGGCCCGGCGCAGATTGCCCGCCAATGTGTCAAAAAGCACGATGATCAGGCCGATGGAGCTCGCACCTTCAATGGCCGACTTCCGATAAGAGAGACTTGTTTTACTTGGCATCATGGTCAACCGTTCGTCGTACTCGGAGTAACACCGAGCTCCGCTTGGATTTGTGCCATTTGAGTCGGTAGCTGCTGCAGCGCGATTTCAGCCGAGCTATACATGGCGGTTAGGTTGGTTTGCTGGTTGGCAATGTAATTTGTCTCGAAGTCGCTGATTTGGGTCGTGAGATCGGCATACGTAGCGCTAATGCCGCTAAGATCTACCGTGAAGGCGCCGTCCGCGGGTTCAGTAAAACTGGTTAATGCGTTGGTTACCGAACTCGCAAAACCGTTTAGCGCTGACCCCTCGAAGAAATTCTGAACATCGTTGGGGCTATTGGCGAGCGCGCTGTTCAGCGTGGCGGAATCGACGCTGAGGGTACCGTCCGTCCCCATGGTGATGCCCAGATCGTTAAGGCTGGAAACGGTCGTAGTGGTTCCGGTGGCTGGTGTCGCCGTGTAGTTGAGGGCCTGCTCAAGCGTACTCTGCAAGTTGACGATGGTGGGATCTGAGGCGAGCACTCCTTCACTGGTTGAACCGCTGGCGATCGTGAACTGCGTGTTCACCAGCCCGATGGCGGTATTGTAGTCAGAGACAAACTGATTAATGGCGGTTGAAACCTGCGCAGCGTTTGAAGTTACCGCCAAACTGACCGGAACTCCGGGAGCCGCAGCCGCGAGTGACAGACTGACTCCACTGATGGCTCCGGTGACGGTGTTGCTTGCACTGGTGACGGGAACCCCGTCCACGGTCAGCGAGGCGTTGGCCCCCTTAGCGGACTGGGTAAAGCCGAAGCTGGGCTCACTGATCGTGAAGGGGGTGGTACCGTCGGTGCTGGCGATGGATAGGCTGGTACCATTGGCATCGCTGCCAGCGGTCGCAGTGACACCAAGGTTCATTGCATTAATATCGGAAGCCAGGGTTGCGTAGGTTTCACCGGTCGTGGTCGAGATGGTGGTAGTGGTGCCTCCGGTGGTCAGGGTAAAGCTGTTGGCGCCAAGCGTGTCGCCCGAAGGGATGTCTGAAGAAGACCACGAGGTTCCGGTGTAGTTAGCCGAGGATATCGAGAAATCGCCGGCGGAGCCGGAGGTGTTAGAGATAATTGCGAGCCTGGAGCCGGAGGCGTCACTGACCACGGAGGCGGTAACGCCTATACTATCGCCGTTGATGGTGCTGGCGAGATCGTTGAGATTGTCGGCGGCCTGGCCGGTGCCGGTCGGAATGGTCACCGAGGCACCCGCGGTGGTGGTGAGGGTGAAGGACGACGCCGGCAGAGTCGCAGTCGGACTGGCTGCGGCATCGGAATACCACGCCCCCGTACTGGCCAGACTATTGACGACAATCGTATGGGTACCGGCGACTGTTCCAGAAGCCGCGGTGGCGGAGACAATGTTCGCATTGGAGGAAGTCACCGACCTATCCGCCAAAGGACCACTAAGGGAATTCAGTGATTGCATATCGTTCTGGACCGCTTGGGTCGCGGTCTGGATGGCGGTGAGAGCCGTGGT
Organism: uncultured Acidobacteriaceae bacterium; assembly: GCA_963717225.1. Lineage (GTDB taxonomy): Bacteria > Acidobacteriota > Terriglobia > Terriglobales > Acidobacteriaceae > PALSA-350. Next base: position 160,230 of record CAVQWB010000041.1, read on the forward strand.
TTGGCTGCTGAGGGTGGCCTGGTCAGCCTGCCAACCGCGTTCGGGTGCGCGGTCCGCGTAGATGGCGGCTGCGACTGCGGAGGTGACATCAATGCCGGGCGTGTTTGCGCCGACGGTCGCGGCCAGGATAGAGCTGATATTAATCGCTGGAGTTGAAGGACTTAAGATAGAGGACGTGCTCATCGCGAGCTACCTGCTTTCTAAAGAGTCGTCATTAAGAACGCCGACGGCTCTCAGAGTTCTCACTGAACCCTGCGTGGCAAATGGAAGACGTGTCATGGCAGATGAGAGAGAGGTGGAACCTCGCGGGCGCCACCTCTCGTGTTCGATTGACGCGCTCACTACGTTACTGGACTAGTTTCAATACTGCCTGCTGGGCCTGGTTTGCCTGCTGGAGTGCAGCCATACCGGTGGACTGCAGGACGTTGTACTGGGTCATATTCGCGACGGTCTTTCCGATGTCAGCGTTCTGAATGCTGTTGGTCGCGCTCTGTAAGTTCGTGACCTGGTCGGCCATGACGTCGCTAGCCGCGTTAAGACGATTGACGGAAGCACCGATTACTCCGCGTTGGGCTGAGATGGCCGTGATCGCCGCATTGACCGCAGTCAGAGCCGTTTGCGAGGTACTTGCGCTGGTCAAGACATTGGTGTTGAGACCTAACTGGGTTGCAGAAAGTGTGTTAATGGTAGTGGAGATCTGGGTAAGGGCGGCGTTGTTGGCGGTGCTGCTATCGCTGATGAACACAGTGTTAGTACTGGAGGCGCCGGCGACAGCATTAAAAGCTCCGAGACTGGCGTCATTCGAGGTGACGTTAATCCCGGTCCCGGCCGTGTTCGTGATCGACGCTTCGCCGGCACCATTAATGGTGAGCGCAGTGCCCGCGGAAAGTGTCCCCGCCGAGACCGCGTTCGTTATGGCGGTTTGCAGGGTGGCAATCGTGTTGCCAGCTGCAGCCGTAAAAACAAACGTACCGCCAGTGACTGAATCAGTAATGGTGGTTTTTGATCCGGCGTTCAGTGTAGTAGCGGCGCTCAGAGGAGTCCCTGTGCTGCCTTGGGTGGAGGTGAACACCGCGGGTGCATTGGAAGCAAAGACGTTCTGCCCGTTAAAGTTGGTGGTTGATCCGATCTGGTTGATTTCAGACAGAATCGATTGAAATTCGTTATTAAGCGCGGTAGATTGGCTAGCCGTGATGCCGCTGTTACTGCCTTCTGTGGCAAGCGTGACAGCGCGGTTAAGAAGCGTGGTAACCTGCGACAACGCACCGTCGGCGGTCTGCAGCAAACCGACGCCATTGCTGGCATTCTGCTGCGACTGCGTCAAGGCAGCGATATTCGCGTTCATTCCACTCGCAATCGACATACCGGCAGAGTCGTCCGAACCGGAATTAATCTTCAGGCCGGTAGACAACTGTGTCAGAGTCTTTTGCAAATTCATCTGCGTAGTGGACAGTGCATTCTCCGCGGTCAGGTCGGAAACGTTATTCAGAATGGACAGTGTCATCGGTTGATACTCCTTTTGGTTTGCCAATTAGCGCCTGTACTCGGCATGGATGCTGGGCCTGGTTGAGGCGCAGGTCGTCGAGGGGAGGTCGTTTTGGACACACACTCTATCGGCCATCCTGGAAAATCATTTCAATGTCAGCGGGCATATTCCTCTATTTCTTTTGGAGAACTGATTAAATTTCTGATCGAGAAGCGAGGAATGGTCAATTGCTTTGGACCACGCGGTTACCGCGAGAGTGATCATGCCTCGCTCCGGACAGCTGCGAGTCTCAATAGCGGCTATTCTGCTGTGCGGCTTGCGAATAATGATGGGTTAAATTGATACCCCTGCGGTGACATGCAATGTCAGCACAGATCGGCTAGTTGCTTTAACCGTCTTATCGTGGTTCAGCGTCACTCACAACTATCCGGGTGGGAGGTAATTGAGTAGGGTTTCCGGCAGAACTTTGGCGGCCGCCGCCAGGACCGCGGTGTTATCGAGCTCAGCCTGGGAGAGATTTGTGGCTGCGGTCGCAAGGTTAACCCCGACAAGCGCAGTCTGCTGTGTCGTGAGGGTCAGGGTTTCCTGGTTCAGGAAGCTGTCCTGATCGCTCAGTTGGCTGATGGTGTTATCCAGAGGAACGCGTTGCTGGGATACATAATTTAATGCGGCGGAGACAGCGGCGCCCCCGTCAGCTATGACGGCGCTGTTGCCACCCTGAAGAGCGCTGATGAGGCTTTTAAGGGAGCCAATTACGTTTGCGCCCGAAGTGAAAAGCTGATCCCCAGGCACGTTGGTCGCAACGGTTGTGGAATCGCCTATCTGCACGCTGTTGACGGTGCTGTTCCCCACGTAGGCATAAGTATTGGGAACTTCGGTACCGAAACCGGCTCTGAGAGAACCAAGAACAGGGTCGTTTGAGCTGGCTACGATGCCTGATTTGGACGAGATCGCAAGTTCGCCCTTGGCGTTTATGGCTGCAGTCGTTCCATTGGATAGGGTGCCCGCCGCGGTGGCCGCGGAAATCGCATTTTCGAGATCGGCGACGGTATCGCCCGCGGCCGCAGTGAAGGTGAATGCCTGGCCTGTGGTCGCATCGTTGATGGTGGTAACGGAACCGGCTGTGAGCGGCGACGTAGTGCTCAACGGAGCGGCAGCCGATCCGTTTTGCGAATTGTAGGTGGTGGAGGCGGCGACGAAGGGTGGGGTGCTGCTCGCCGAGCCAGCGAAAAGGTAGACGCCCTGATAAGAGGTGTTGGCCTGCGAAATCACGTTGCTCAGAACGCCCTGCGCCTGGGCGGCAAGAGCCTGATCGTTGGCGGCGGAGGCGGTGCTGGTGGAGCCCGCGCCGGCGAGAGTGATGGCCGTGTTGAGAGACGTCACGACCGAATTGATGGCCGAATCAGCCGTTTGCATCTGGGATTGGATCGCGCTGACATTGCTTGTGTATTGGTCTACGTTTGCCGAACTGGCAAGCGAGATCACCATACTGGCCGAGGCTCCAGGATCGTCGGATGGCTTGTTGACCCTTAGGCCGGTGGAAACCTGCTGCAGCGCAAGCGAAAGAGCCTGCTGACTCTGCTGCACGGCGTACTCCATATCGGGAACCATGTTCGCAACGCGCATTTGTGATCCTTCCTGCGTGGCATTTGCCGCGCCCTCACGTTCAGGTGGTTTCCCGTTTCGTGTGTCCGGTTAGGTTTCACCCGCTTTAATCGGCCGCAGCCGTGCCCATCGCCATAGTGACCTGAAACATCGCTTGAACGGTCGAAACCACTCGGGCAGCAGCCTGATAGGCAGTCTGAAAAGTGATCAGATTGGTGGCTTCCTGGTCGATGGACACGCCCGAGACCGAGCTGAGCTGGTCGTTGAGCTGCAGCAAACTAGCTGTGGTTGCCGTCGACTCCGCGTTGGCATTCGAAGTAAGACTACCTACCTGGTAGACCAGGTTGGCATACCCCTCGGAAGGAGTATTTCCGGAAGGGAGCAGATTAGTCTGCACTGCGCTGAGATTGGCCACGTTGCCGTTGCTGTCGGCAGTACCGTCCGAACTGGCGGCTATCCTGGTAGGGTCGGTGATGGCCATGCTGATGGCGCCGGCGGACCCGGCCACAGTGGCGGGAACGGTAAAGAAGTCGCCTCCAGCAGCGCCGTTTTGATCGAAACCTTTTGCCTGGGCTGCATTGAATGCGTTGCCAAACTGACTGGCCAAGGTGTCCAGTTGGCTAAGCAGGCCTGGAATCGTCTGATCGCGCATTTGAATCGTACCACCCAGATCACCGCTAGAGAGCGATGCGGTTATGTCGGTGCCGTTCTGATCGAGAACGTGCTGCATGCCATCACTGCCGGTTGCGGTTTGCAATGCATAGCTTTGCGAACCCACCACTAAGCGGAGTTCCATTGCCGGTGGTCAGCGTCTCACCATTCGCGGTCTGGATGGTGGAGACGTTGGTCAAGGCAGATAGCTGTAGGACCAGCTGGTTTTGTTGGTCCTGAAGCGATCCGCCGTTTTGTCCGCTCGCGGTCAGCTCAGCAATCTGCGGATTCAGAGCAGCAATCTGCTGCGTGAGCTGATTGATCTGGCTCACATCCTGGTCGACCGGGCTGTTGAGCGCAGCTTGCTGCGTGGTTAGAACGCTGGAAGCGGTGTTGAAGGCGGCGACCAGATCACTTCCGGCAGTAAGCACTCCCTGGCGTTCAGCGGAGCTAGTCGGATTGGTGGAGAGACTGGAGAGACTCGTGAACAGAGCCGACATTTCGGTTCCGATGTCTTCTGTCGAAGTGGTGAAGGTTGGCTGTATCTGCTGCAAGGTGTTTAGTTGGGCGTTTGCACTACTCTGAGACTGGGTTTCCTGCTGGATCTGGTTCGACACCAGCTCATCGCGCACACTCTGATAGCCCTCAAGTACAACGCCGTTGCCGACGTTAAAGTTGCCGTCATTCGCGGGCGCCGCCTCCTCAAAAATAGGCACTTGCCGAGAGTAGCCTGGCGTGTTGGCATTGGCGATATTGTTGTTTGTTACCTGGAGAGCGCCCGTGTCAGCGAGCAGGGATTGTACGGCGGTCGAGAGCACACTGCTTATCGATGACATAGATTTACATCTCGCAAGACCAGGTCTGACGTTTCGCCCTGGACCCGCCAGCCTCCAGATGTTGCCCGGTATGACTTCTGCATAGCGAAACGAGGAGAGCGATCGATCTGCCGGAGTGTTTTAGGAGCGCGGCATACTGCAGATTCAGCTGGCGGATCGCTCGACTGGCCGCCCGAATGTTGTGTTCGACTGAAACGTCGCTCAAAACCAGCGACGGCTGCCCGGACAACCTGACGTTTTCGCCGATGGTATGCGCCATGGTTGCTAGAAGGGCACAGAGCATTTCCTGTTTGGCGACACTTTTCTGAAACGTGGTTATCGCGTTGGTGGCGATAGCATCCATGGCTACGGAGATCTCTAACGCGAGTGCCTGCAAGTGCTGCAGGTACGTCGCCGCAAGCTGATCGCAGGTCTGGGATGCTTTGCCATTCATCTATAGACACTTCCGGTTAGAGCTGTCAATTTCCGGGATAGACTTTACTCCTGTTCGGGTAATTCATTGCCAAAACTGTTGCTGATGGCGGCGGCAATCTTCGTTGCGTCGACCTGATATTGGCCACTATTGACCGATTGCCGGAGGGCATCCACGGTGCCCTGCCGGACTTCAGGAGAAGTTAAGGCCTGGCTGGTCAATGTGCGAACAGAGCTGCTGTCTGAATGGAACGAAGTCCAGTCTTGCGTCGCTACATTCGGAGTACTGGCGGGCCCGCTGTTCGAAACCTTTACGGCAACGCTTTCAGCCGGCAACCCGGTTGCTGCCGAACTGATGCCTTCAATCTTCATCGCAACTTCTCCTGTCTCAACAGGTACTGCTATCGGCGTTTCCAGATAAAATTTTCAATCTGTTCGAGGAGAGTTCGATAACACTTAAGTATGCAGCCTCCCAGGCGGCTATTCTGTGGGTGCCGGATGCACCTTGACTGCGTCCGCAGCCCCCATTTCCTCCGCCTTATGTAGTTGTTTTGAGATCATCTTAGCAATGCCAATACCACCAGCCGCAGTCATCGCGCTACCCAGGGACTGCATCGCTATTCCCTGAAACTGTTCCTTGCCCGGGTCTGCGTCTTCATCGTCGTCTCCGCCAGGGAGAGAGCCAAAGCTCTGCTCCGCCTGCTGCAGCCAGCTTCCCAGGAGAATGGATTCAAAGTCCTTCGCCGACTTCTCGATTTTGGCATTATCCGTCTCCGGGCGAAGCTGCCTTATGGATGAGCTTGTCGGCTTGGGTGGTCAGCGGTTCGACCATCGCGGCGGGTAGACCGCCAATTGGTGCGTTCGAAGGCACTAGATCACCTCCAAATCGGCCTGTAGTCCGCCGGCAGCCTTGATGGCTTGCAGGATGGCTATGATGTCGTGAGAAGTCGCGCCAATGGCATGTAAGCCTTTGATCAACTCATCGACATTCGCGCCCTCCTGCAATTGGATCGACTGTGCCGGAGCATCGTTCACCGACAGCCTGGTTTCTGTAACGGTCTTGGTTTCTCCGCCGGAGAACGGGGGCGGTTGAGAAACGACGACCGCAGTCTGCACGTCGATGGTCAGGCTGCCGTGGATGACGGAAACGGGCGAGAGCCTCACATCACCACCCATGACGATGGTACCGGTGCGCTCGTTGACGACGACCTTGGCCGGCGAACGAAAATTAATGGAGAGGTTCTGTACCCGCGAGATAAGGATGGGGACAGAAGCCGCACCACTTTCAGCGACATTGACGTCAATGCGGTTGCTGTCGAGTGCGGTGGCGATGGGCTTGCCGAACTCGTGGTTAATGACGTCGGCGACTTCGCGTGCTGCGGTGAAGTCGGAGTTGAGCAACAGTAACGAAACGATGCGAAAACGAGACAGGTCGACGGCAGCTTCCCGTTCGACAATTCCACCTTCGGCGATTCGGCCGACCGTAGGATGATTGACGGATCTGATATTGCCGCTCGCCCCCTCAGTGTAGCCTCCTATGACTAATGGACCCTGGGCTTCGGCGTAAACCTGTCCGTTAGCTGCGCGGAGAGCGGTGAGCAGGAGCACTCCACCAACGATGCTTTTGGCATCGCCCACTGAGGACACAGTAACGTCGAGCTTCATGCCCGGGCGGGCGAACGGCGGCAAGTTGGCGGTTACAAAGACGGCTGCTACGTTTTTCACGACCACAATGCCAGGTGCGATCTGCACTCCCATGCGGGTGAGAGAATTGGCCAGCGTCTGTACAGTAAAGAATGTCTGTTGAGTATCGCCGGTGCGTGCCAGGCCAATGACCAGACCGTATCCGACCAGTTGGTTTTCCCGCACGCCTTCAATCTGGGTAACGTCGCGAAGCAATACCTTGTGTACGGTTTCAGACGCGCAGAGAGAAAGTGTAGAAAGAAGCCATATGCCAGCGAAAGATAGCCATTTATCAGGCCTGCACCCGCGCAACATGCTGTTCAAAAATTCAATAGCCATAGGACCGCCCGGGTGATGGGATTTGGCGGACGCACTCCGTCTGAGATGATTCCCTTTCCCTTCATTTCAATCTCGAGATTACTGAGAGCCGTCGAGGGCACGGTGTTGAATGGGCCAATATCCCACGGACGGATCATGCCACGCACGGTTACATTTTCATGCTGATTATTCATAAAGATCTGACGTTCTGCCTGGACTACCAGATTTCCATTGGGGAAAACGGCGATTACCTGACCGGTAAGGCTGGTGGCGAAGGTGGTGTTGGACGCGGTCGATCCCTGACCTTTCAGCACTGATGACGATTGCCCCGAAAGCAGAGGATTGGTCGCTGCCGGGACCCTGCCCATGATGCCCGTGATGGCGGAGTTAGAAGTTAAAGATCGTTCACTGTCGACAGTACCAGACTGCGCGGCAGTGGTTTGGACGGAGACCAGAATCGTAATCGTGTCGTTCAGACTGCGCGCCTTATAGTCGGAGGAGAAATCACCCAGAATGCTTTGCGGCGACCATAAGCTCCCGACGGTGCTCTGATCGGCCGCCGGAGCATATTGCTGTTGCAATCGTTCGATGTACTCCGCACGCAGCTGGTCGGGAGTCTTTGGATGTTGCTTGGGCAATTTGGGAAGGCCCAGACCGGAGGCGAGGAGCGATGTTGCGAGCGTCGCGAGGACGACGGCTTTTCTAACGCGTGCCAGATTTGCCAGCATCTTAGAAGCTACCCCTCAGCAGACGCGCGTTGACCACTTCCCCTACATAGGTTTGCTTGTGGTCTGGAGTAGCGACGCGGATGCGGTGGCCAACCATGCCATTCTCGAGACTTATCACGGCAACCTGGATATGCGCTCGCTGATCGTCCATCAAGAGCGTGGCGTGAGTGCCAACCTTCATCGTGACCTCACTGTTGGCGTTCACCCGCGGATTTCCGAAGGCGTAGGCGCTGGACGGAAGGGTCGTGGACCCGGCTACTCTATGGGGGGAACTCACTATGGCGTAAAACGGTAAGCATTTGCCGGGAAGATGACAGGCCAGCTTGACCCGCGCGCGAACGGAGTGCTCTGCCAGGGGTCCTTTGCCAAGCGTCTCGACGGACAGGATATCCAGCATCGGGGAGGGTTCGGTCGCGACCACCCTGGTAAGCAGAGACACCTGCTCGGCAGTGGTTTGAATCCCGCTGCCGGAGAGAGCCCGAGCGACTTGGGGCGCGGTGAGCGCAAAGCGGTCCGGCGACTGAGCTTGCAACGACACTGGCACGCCAGTCGCTGCAATCAACAAAAACGGTATCCATCTTGTCTTCATGTATCCTCCCTGCCGGCCGCATGTTCTCGGCTTCGCTCTAGTTTCTAGGTGGAAAGCTGGTTCAATTGCTGCAACATCTCGTCAGCTGCTTTCACCACCCGGGAGTTGGATTCGTAGGACCGCTGAGCCAGGATCATGGCCACGAATTGATTGACGACGCTGACGTTCGACTGCTCCAGCATGCCTTGCTGCAAGCTTCCTAATCCTTCGGCGCCGCCAGGCGTTCCTATGACGGGTTGGCCGGAAGCAGTGGTGGGCAAATAGATGTTGTTTCCCGCGCTATTCAATCCGCCAGGATTGACGAACAGTGCGGTCTGAATAGCACCCACTTGCGTGGCTGCGGTCTGGCCTGGCTGGGTGACACTCACCGTGCCATCGCTGCCGACGGTTACGCTCACTGCATCTGCCGGGATGGTTACCGCCGGTTGCAAGGGATTGCCATCGGCCGTGACCATCTGCCCTTGTGCATCGGGATGGAAGGAGCCGTCACGTGTATAACCGATTTGTCCATTGGGCAAAAGGATTTGAAAAAATCCCTGGCCCTGGATAGCCAAATCGAGAGGGTTGCCGGTGGTGGCAAAGTCGCCCTGGGTTTGGATGATTTCTGTCTCCGCGGTCCGCGTCCCGAGACCTATCTGGAGACCGGCGGCCACCGTGGTCTGTTGCGTTGCAGCGGCGCCGGGCATGATTTCGTTTTGATACAGTAGGTCGGTGAAGTTCACCTGGCGCTGCTGAAACCCCGTGGTACTGGAGTTGGCGAGGTTGTTGGCAATGTTGTCCAAATTCAACTGTTGGGCGTTCATCCCGCTGGCGGCCGTGTAGAGGGCACGAAACATATCAGGTTCCTTTCACAAATGGGTTTCAGCCGGCACAATCGAAACTTCATTAGCTGGTACGTGGTAGTTCCTGGGCCGCCGTCTTATCGAGCTCAGTGTTGATCATGGTGAGTACGTGACGCATGGTTTCGACATCGCGCTGAGCTGTAATTAACTCGACTGCGGTGGTCATAGGATTAACATTTGAGTTTTCAAGCATTCCCTGGCGCACCTGGGACCTGGTGGCAGCAACTGCGGAGGCTGGGGGCGCTTTATAGTAGCTTCCACCAGCGCTCTGGATATCTGCGCTGGGTGCGAACTCGACCATCTTCAGCCGTCCGGAGATAGCACCATTGGTCGAAATCGTTCCATCCGGGCTGATCGAAGTAGGCGCGCCGATCAAGGTGATAGGAAGGTTATTGTCGCCCATGACAGGGTCGCCCGCAGCGGTGACCAATTGCGCTTGTGGGGATATGCGGAAGTTTCCACCCCGGGTGTAGACGGGGCCGGCGTCTGTTTTTACTACGAAGTAGCCGGGCCCTTCCATGGCCAGGTCGAGGGTGTTCCCAGTCTTCACCAGTGCACCCTGCGAGGTATCCAGCTGGGTGCCGCTCAATACGCCATAGTCATTGGCGTCCTGGTTAAGAACGGAGAGGGGGGAGTTGCCGGTTGTGGCTAGTAGCGAGCTGAAGACGTTATGATTGGCGCGAAATCCTACCGTACTTACGTTCGCCAGATTGTTCGCTATGGTCTCGAGTGCCTCTGTGCGGGCCATTAGCCCGGTACAGGCAGCGTAGTATCCACTATTCATTGCTTACCCTCGGGCGGTCATGTGCACGCCGAAGGCCAATTCTACTTATCGTGATTTATCTGCTGGTTGCGTTTGGTTGCTAGCTGGCGACAGATGATTTCCAGTGCGGAGCGCCGCGCGAATGAGGAGTCAATGAGAAATGGGTGAGACGGAAACAGTAAGTTGAGAGTAAGGGAACGCTCGTTTAGATTTTAGCTGATGGCTGCAGAACTGTTACGAGTCAATTCGAAAAGTGCTTTGTATCAGGGCACGACTTCAGTCGTGCCGCACAGGACCAGTAGGACGAGGGCTTAAGCCCTGGCGGCGCTATTTCCCTCTCAGATCGGCTTCGGGCAGCGTTCGGCAGCTCAACCTGCGAGGAGGACATTACCTTTCCAGCATTCAATAGCTAAACAGGCTTTGTATTTCTCTGGCGGATTTGTAGGGATTGGATGAAGAGAAATTGGCGTTTGTTCGGTTCATGACGAAAGGCCACTGAGGGATGTCCCCAGATGGGAGCAGAACACGCTACCCTGTGGTTACATCACGACTGTCCATGAAGCATTGGTCCACGGCACGCCGGGACAGGTTGCGGGGATCCCAGGTCTCAAAAGCGAGACCCCACGGCACGCCGGGACAGGCTGGGGCACCCTTCGCGTTTTTCCTGTGATTCTGGTTAGGCAGGAAGATTTAGGTAACGGGGTTCCGTCAAGAGCAAGTGCCGACGGTTTGCGGGTCGAATTCATGGAGCGAAGGTGCTTCGAACGAAGGTGCTTCGAACGCGGTCCTGGCTTCAGCGAGTTCATGGGCTGCGTTCAGAATGAAGCTCCAGGTAGAAGAAGAAAGAGGAGGAGGAGGAATTATTCACGCTGCGGATGGCGGAGAGAACAAAGAGCGGCAGTGACCCCTCCATCGCTGCCAAGACAACCGATTCTTTGTCACCCAAGCCGCTGGTTGGCCAGCCCAAGACATTGGGAATGGCTTTAATCTCATGCAACAGCCCGACCAGATAGGCTTCTTCCGGGTAAATACCGTCGAGCGATTCAGCAACCAGTTGTGCATACTGGGCCACCAAACGGCAATGATTCCAAAGCGAAGTAGTTGCCGAATGTTCGTGGTCACAAGCGAATGTCCGGGCAGAGATTGCATCGAACCAGGTACTCGAGTCCAGACTGGCGATGCAGTCACCCATGCGGCTTGGGTGCTCAGCGGCGAATTCATATTCTTTTCCAACCAGCCGAAGGATCTGGATGGTCGCTCCGACATCGCTCAGAATCAGTTCGGTTGCCATTCCCAAATCGATACACGGTTCATGAAGGAGTATTTCCAGACCCAGAACCGTCGCCAACATGACTGGTATGTCATCCAGGGGATCGATTTTCTTAGGCGCAAACCTCTTCTGTTCCGAGAAGTCGAAACGACGCCAGGCAGAAGATGGAATCCAGCTATGGTCGTTTGCCTTGTCGATTGCCTGATTAAGCATTCTTTCCCACCCGTTGTCTCCCTATCGGCAGGTGGAGAAGATTTTTCCAGACGAAAGTTGTAGTTTTTGAATTTACGGTAAAAATTCGCAGAGCACAGAATCAGTCCGCTACGAGGCAACGGTGCGAGACTAATAAGTCTTGAAGAGGAGGTCAACTGCTTCAGAATCGGACTTCAACCGCGCCCACAGATATTCCTTGCACTTGCCAAAGGACGCCTCATCCGCCTCGATCTCGAGGCTTGAGCTGCAAAGTATGCGGGCCATCTCCGCCGGAGTCTGGATCCTTTCGAAGATCATCTCTTTGAAGATCATCTCTTTGAGAAGGGGCTCCTGGAATTGTTCTCGTTGTTGCATCTGAACCCGGAAGTCACTGGGAGTCACGAAGCACGGTCGTGTCTTGCATCCGGTCATCTGCTCGATGGCATAAAGCAATCCATACTCAACGCGATGAACGAAGCCCACTAATAACAAATTCGTCGCAGCCGCGTAGTGGACAGGAACCATTGAGTAGATCTGGAGGAGAGCTTGTGGAATGTTGACCACAACCCTTCCCGCATGGGCCGGCACTGCAAATACGGGGCAACCCCATTGTGTGGCACGGGTAGCAGTCACTTGCTTTTCGGTGAGCAGACCCTGGTGCACAAGGAGTTCTCCGATCTCGTCTCCGGCATCCTTCTGTTCGTTAGTCGCTTTTCGCAACTGATCGATGGTCAACAAACCACGGTTAATCAAGATCAAGCCTAGCGGCATGCGCGAGATGTGATTTACCAACACAGTTCCCGAAGTCTGGAGCCGCAGGATCTCGTGCTCGGCCGCCTCTGTAAAACACCGCGAGCTGCAATACCATGCATCCTGCATCCTGATACCAGCCTTACGAGCAGAAAGATGCCGCAGGGCCAGAGATCTGTTGCACTTCTTGCATTTAGACGTGATGACCTTAAGCCCGGCGATCCAGGCCGGAGCCTTCATGGAAGGGACCAGCTTCAACGGAGCACCGGCGGAGAGATGGGTTGGGGAACCTCAGTCACACGAAGCCCGTAGTTGCCATCGATCACCACTGCTTCCCCCCTGGCAATCACCTTGCCTTCGAGAAGCAGCTCGACTGGTTCCTCCACCTGGCGATCGAGTTCAATGACCGATCCACTGGTGAGTTCGAGTACTTCTCGGAGCGCGAGTTGACGCTGCCCAAATCGTAAGGTCACGTTTAGTTCGACATCCAAGACCAGCTGCAGGTTTACCTGCTCGGAAGCAGCCGACCCTATGTTCGCTCCGGCAGTGTTCACCGATTGCCCTTTCGCCTTCGCCGGCCCGTGGGTCTGGATGTGAAGAGACAACGCTTCGCTCAGCGCAGGGTTCAAGTACATGCGCATCGATAGCCGGTTTCCGCCGTCGTCAGCAGCCGTCATCTCAGTGACGTTGGCACGGTCAGAAACCGGCGCGGAAGCTAAAGAGATCTCAATCGTGAATGCGCCGTACTCCTGCTCAGATATGGAATGGAACTCACCCACTCCTGCTTCGACCATCTTGAGCAGCGCCTGTGACTGTTCCCTTCCGAATTCCGTAGGCGACTCTCGCAGACACTTTGACGCCAGCATCGCGGCCTCACCCTGGCGAAACTCGATCAGGAATTCCCCCCTCAGGCTGCCGTCAAGTCTTAGATTTATCCGAACTGGTTCGGCGTCATCCGCAGTGGACTCGGCGTCCGGCATGGCAGCGACCAACCAAGGCGAGCCGGTCGCTTCCGTGATCGCCCTTACCAAAGCAGCGAAAAAGGTATCCGAGAAAGGCCGATGATTCTGACCGGCTAATTGGTTGGTCATGCTACTCCTTGGTCGGGAGAGGTTCTTGTGACCGGCATGAGAGTTGCGCCGCTTTGAGCGTACCGTTGCGAACCGGCAACGCCTCAAAGATGTCGACCCCTTCTACGGTTAGCCGGCCTGGATTCTTCACCGGTGCTTTCATTTTCAAGATCATTCCCGGTTTGAGATCGATCAAGTCCTTCACCAGTACCCGCATCTGCGTTATATCTACAGCCACGGTGAAGTCGCAGTCTAGAATCCGTTCACGAAGACTGGGGTTGGGAAGATGGCGAAGAATCGATATCTTCTTCGACTGAGCCGCTTTCAAATGCCTGAGCAGAAAACCAACAAACGACGTGGGCAGCACAATTTTGAAAAACCCGGTTGTGGCCCCAATTGTCATCTCGAACATCAACAGCACAAGCTTTTCGTTGGCCGGGAAGACCTGCGATATCAAGGCTGGCTTGATGCAATGGCCTGGTGTCAGCGAGAGGTTCAAGGCGCGCCAGGAACGATCCAGCTCCTTGACAATCAAGGCGGTGATACTCTGCATGATCTCTTCGTCGATCTCGGTAAGCTCATGTGCCTCATCCGAGGCGCTGGTGCCCGCGCCACCAAGCAAAAGATCGATCATGGGGAAGATGAGCCTGATGTCCATCTGCATCAGAAAGTTGTTTTCCATCACATTAAGCGCGCACGGCAGCAGGTAAGTGTTCGAAGCCAGGCCGCTGATGTAGCCCTGCAAAGCCAGCTGTTCGAGAGATAACATCTTCAAGCGAATGGAGGTACCCAAATACACTTCGAGCGAATTGGTGACATTGAGAGCAAACTTCTCATGGAGTGCGGTTAACGCGCGGGCATTTTCATTCGACAGCCGCCCCGCATAGCGAAAATTGCAGGAATGAACGGTGCGCGGCTTCGGCGGCGCTGTTGCATATGCCGCTGTTATGGATTCGTGCGATTCCAGGGAGGTCATGGCTGCATTCTTTTCTGCGAACGAGACGTGCTCTGAGAATCTGTCTGCGCACGCTCCGCGGGCTTGGCCGATGCATCCCGAAGATGGGCCAATGAGACACGTAGTTTCAACATGGCGGCGGCATGGATTTGCGATACACGGGATACCGCGATGCCGACCACCTCCGACACCTCTTTCATGGTTAACTCTTCGTAGTAATACAAGGAAAGAATTAACTGCTCTCTCTCGGACATGCGTGATACGGCTGCTGCGAGCTGCGCTTTCATTTGGCCTTCGAGGCAAAGCTCAAAAGGGTTGTCTCGACCTGCACTTGGCGCGGATTCGATGAGATCGAATGACTCTGGATCATCACCGGAGACATTCGCCATTTGCCCCACGAGGAGCAAGCCATCCAGTTGAGTCAGGGTGTCTTGTAGTTCGTCAACGCGCAGGTGCAGGTCCGCGGCTATCTCTTCTTCAAGCGGATGCCTCCCCAGCTGCGACTCCAGCTTGGTGGCCGATGATGCGATCTCCCGCCCTTTTCGGCGTAAGGTACGAGATCCCCAGTCGAGTTGGCGAAGGCTGTCCAGAATTGCGCCGCGGATACGATATTTTGCAAAGGTATGGAATTGCGCGTCCTTCTCGTTATCGTAATTACGGCAGGCATCGAGCAGGCCGATAATTCCCGCCTGGACCAGGTCTTCCATATCCACTTGTTTAGGCAATCGCTCACGAATTCTGGCAGCAACGTAATAGACCTGGGGCAATTCGCGCAACACCAGGTCATTCCGTTCTTCCAGGCCTTCGCTGCTCGCACGGTAAGCTACTTCCGGTTTTGTCATTCGGTCACTCTCTGTATGGCACTTACTAACTGCTGCAAATAGAATTCAGAGACCCAGATTCGGCTCGACTTCCGCCTATCCGTTTCTCAATCGCTCCCCGGCTCACTCAATGGAGGACCCCTACAGACTGCACCGGGGTCATCGGTGGAATCTCTCCGGGAGAAATTACAACAATCTTGGGGATAAACGGTTCCAGCAGGCGGTGAAGGTAGTACCGGCCGGGAGAGGAACAGAGCAGGACAGGGGGTGCGGTGCTAATTTCCTTGCCAAAGCTGGTGCGGAGCCCATCCAGCACCTTGCGGACCAGGGTGAGCTGCTGCGGCGTCGAGCTTACCTGATTTGGTTGCAGATTCGACCCGCGTGTGCATTCTTCCTCAATCTGGGAGTCGAGTGTTACTACCTTCAGTTCACCGTTCTCATTCAGCAAGGGCCGAATGAGCGCCCGTCCGAGAGTGTGGCGAACTGCTTCAACCAGAGCAATCGGGTTTTTGTTAAACGACGCCGCGTCCACGAGAGTTTCGAGGATTGTTCCCAGGTCACGAATGGAGACCTGCTCGCGGAGGAGTTGCTGCAGAACCTTCTGGACTTCACCCAGGCTCATGAGTTTGGGAATTAGTTCATCGGCCAGTTTGGGATGAGACTCACTCAGCCGGTCGATCAGTCTCCTGGTTTCATGGCGCGACAGGAGTTCATGAGCGCTGTGCTTAATCACTTCCGCCAGGTGAGCAGCGAGCACCGACGTTGGATCAACAACCGCATATCCAGCTGCGATCGCCTGTCCCTGGGTTTGAGGTGAGATCCATTTTGCGGGCACATCAAAAGCCGGTTCGCGAGTATCCTGGCCAGGCAAATCAGCTGCTTCCGCATTGGAACTGATGGCAAGCAGACAGTCACGGCGCAGCTCCCAGCGCGCAATCTCGGCCCCGCGGAGATAGATGACGTACTCTCGATCCTTCAGCGAAAGGTTATCGGTGATGTGGATTGAGGGAACCAGAAAACCGAGCTGTTGGGCCAGGTTCTTTCTCATCGACTTTACTCGCGACAGCAGTTGCCCTCCTTGCTTTACGTCGACTAGGGGCACCAGGCCCATGCCCACTTCGAGCATGAGCTCATCAAGCTTAAGAACTGCATCCATGGGGTCTGCCGTGGGAACAGCCGCACCACCAGGCGCAGGAGTCTTGGCAATCAGATCCGCCTCTTCTGCATCATCTTTTATGACTTGCGGCTTCATCTTTCGCGCCGCATACATCATCCCCGCAGCCAGGGCGAAGAAGGAGATCTTGGGCAAGCCTGGAATGAGCCCCAGAGCGGTCAACGCGCCAGCCGCGATCCACAGCAGGCGAGGACTATTGAAGAGCTGCTTACCGACGTTCACACCCAGAGACTCCTTGGATGCCGCCCGGGTGACCACAATGCCGCCGGCGACGGAGACCAGCAGTGAAGGCAGGATGGTCACTAATCCGTCACCCACGGTGAGGATGGTGTAAGTCTTTAACGCCTCTTGAAAGGGAACACCTAGTTGAAATACTCCGATCAAGAAGCCGGCGACAATATTAATGGCCATGATCAGGATTGTGGCTAAAGAATCACGTTGGCTGAAACGGGCAGCGCCATCCATCGCCCCGCAGAATTCCGCCTCGCGCGCCACCCGCTCCCGGCGGGCACGCGCCTGTTGCTCATTGATGGTGCCAGCATTCAGATCAGCATCGATGGCCATCTGCTTACCCGGCATAGCATCGAGAGTAAAACGGGCGGTGACCTCTGCCGTACGCACGGCGCCGTGGCTGATGACCAGAAACTGGATGGCGATCAATGCCAGGAATAGGACGAAGCCAACGATGTAATTGCCGCCGACCACGAACTGGCCAAACGCTTCGATCACTTTACCAGCCGCGGCTGTACCTTCATTGCCGTGCAGCAGAATGCGCCGCGTGCTGGCCAAATCGAGCGACAGACGAAGCAAAGTAAGTAACAGCAGTAGACTGGGAAACACCGAGAACTGTACCGGGCGCAAAATTTGGATGGCGGTGAGGAGCACGAGGATGGACGCCGTGATACTGATGGTCAACAACAGATCGAGTATGAAGCTGGGCAAGGGCACCAACATAACAAAAACCATGGAGACCGCAGCGGTGGGTGCGATCCAATCAGTGGACTTACGAAGGAGGGCTACCAGGCGAGCCATCATCGCGTGACCTCCGTTTTCTGGCCGGAAGCATTTCTTGAACTTCGCGCTGCTTCGGCTTGGCGGACTTCAGCCTCTGCCCTGAATACCATGGCCAGAATCTCTGCTACCGCCTGATATAACTTCGCCGGGATCGAATCGCCGATTTCCACGCTTTTGTAAAGGGCCTGGGCCAACGCTTTGTTTTCCACCAGCATGATCCCGCTGTCGAGAGCCAACTGCTTGATCTTCTCTGCCAGAAGGTTTTGGCCTTTAGCGACTACGACAGGCGCAGGCATATCCGTTTCATAGCGAAGGGCAATGGCGTAATGGGTAGGGTTGGTAACCACTACGGTCGCCGTGGCAGCAGCCTTCATGGACTGCCTGCGGCGCATTGCTCTTCGTAGCCGATGGATACGCGATTTAATTACAGGATTGCCATCCGTCTCCTTATGTTCTTCACGCACCTCCTGCTTGGTCATCTTCATATCGCTGCTCATCTTCATCACGGTGAGTGTGTAATCGACGGCTGACCAAGCCAGCAGAACGAGTCCAGCCTTCCAGGTCAACGCAAAGATCATCGATCCCACAAAGCCGGCGAAGACCCTCAACCCGAGGTCTGACGCGTGCACTATGGTTTCCCAATTCGCCCGTACTGCGCCCACAGCGATCCATAAAATAACGCCAAACGGCAGCAACGACTTGAGCAAATTGCTTAGGCCAACGGGGGAGAAAATCTGTCCCAACTTGCTGGCTGGATTGAACCGTTCGAACTTCAAAGCTAATGCTTGGGGGGCAAAGTTGACCCCGCCCTGTGCCATTCCAGAGAGCACGGAGAGCATCATCGCCGCGAGCAAAATGGGAACCACCCACCGCATCGCTTCAACCGCGCTCCAGAAGAACAATGGCCCATTGCTCTCAAAATTGCTCGAGGCTGCGACATAGAGAACGTTGCGGTAGAAGGTCGTCCAGTGGGTGATAGAGGTGGAGGCAACCATGGCCGTCACCCCGGCTACGCCGGCAAGCGCAAAGACGCCGGGCAGTTCGCGGGAACGGGCTACCTGGCCCTGCTCCCGGGCCTTGTTCTGCCGCTTTGGCGTCGCCTGTTCCGTTTTGCTGCTATCAGCCATGGGGTCCTATGGTGCCAAGTGCTATCGAGCCAAGTGGAGAAGATGGTCCGCAGTGCCCATCGAATTGACAAACAACGTTTCGAAGATGTCTGGCCAGTACTTGAGGGCGGAAATTAAGATCAGTAATCCGAGGATGCTTTTTACCGCTGGGCCGAGCAACATCAGGGGGAGTTGTGAAGATGCCTTGCCTAGCAAACCAAGCGCGACGTCGGCAAACAGGGTTGCGGAGAGTACTGGTGCGGCGATCTGGACGCCAATGGCAAAAACGCTTGCACCCGCCTGCAACGCAGCCGTTGTGAACGCCGCTCCAAAATGACCCGAAGCGGGAGGAAGATAGTCGAAGCTGCGGGCCAGTGCGCGCAGGAGCCAGAACTGGACATTGAGACGAAGGAAGATCAGCATGGCGATCGTCTGATGAAAAGTGGCCACCACGGTCGATTCCGCGAGTGTCTGTGGGTCGAGGATACTAACCAGCGAGTAGCCCATTTGTACGCTCAGCACCTGACCCGCCATCTGCACGCCGTCGAAAACTATATTCGTCGCAATTCCCAGAGCGACCCCGATCAACAACTCACTGAAGACCATCAACGGCCACTGGGCGATACTCAGCTGCGGCATTTTGCCCGCAATGATCGGATACAGAAGGACGGTCAGCGCCATTACCAGCACCGCTTTCACGCGAGCCGGAATTGCGACACTGCCATAGAAAGGGGCAAAAAGCATGACGCCGGTAAGCCGGACGCCAATGGTCAACAATGCTCCAAATACCTGGACCAAGGATATGTTCATTACTGCAGGACCTGATGGAAGTCAGTTAACAGGTTGATTGTGTAATGTCCGAGGTGGCGCCACATCCACGGCATCATGATAAAAATGGTGGCGCCCGTAACCAGTAACCGTGGCACCTGAGAGAGAGTCTGGTCCTGCAGAGACGTGAGCACCTGCAGGATGTTAACTACCAGGCTGACGGCAATGGCAGCGGCCAGGATCGGCGCGACAAGAATGACCACCTCCTGCAGCATCAAACGAGCCAAGAGAACTACTTCGTCCACGCCCATCAGGTAAAACTCCTCATCAAAGCGCCGATAAGAAGGTGCCAGCCGTCGACCATGAGAAACAGCAGCAGCTTCAGCGGAGTGGAAATGACTACGGGAGGCAGTTGCATCATGCCGACTGAGGTGGTGATGGACGCGACGACCATGTCGACGATAAGGAAGGGCAAAAAAAGGACAGCTCCAATCTGAAACCCTGCCTTCAGCTCGGACAGAATGTACGCGGGCAGGAGAACACGAAACGAAACGTCGGAAATGGATTCGGGACGAGGCTCCTTTGCCATCTCGAGAAAGAGAGCGACATCTCGTTCGCGAACGAAATGCGACATGAACTGGCGCATGGGTGTTGCCCCGCGCACGAGCGCATCGATAGCAGTAATTTTTCCCTCCTGCAGAGGCACGATCGAGTCGCGATAGATAACCTCGCCAATTGGCTGCATGAGGAAGAAGGTCATGATCACCGATAAACCCACCAGGGTCTGGTTCGATGGTGTAGTCTGCAGGCCAAGCGCCTGCCTCAGGAAATGGAAGACGATCAGTAGCCGCGCGAAGGGCGTCATACAGATGAGCATGGATGGGATGAGGGTCAGGAAAGTCAACAGAACGACGATGGTCCATTGTGTTGACCCTCCGCCTAACCCTGTAATCCGTAGCTCATTCTGATTCGACGGCGTGCTGCCCAGGCGGATGGGTGCGGTGGCGGGAAGCATTGGCAGCATATGCCAGGCTCCGAGTCCGGCGTTGGCCGGCCGGAGTGAGGCCTGTGCTGACCTCGCTGTAACGCAAAGCATGATGCAAAGAATCGCTCGCACGATGGCGGCATTGCTCACGCGTATTCCCCTATCCGCTCTATCGCCCGCGCGGGATTCACCTTCCTATCCTGTTTCGCCGCCTGTTTATCGCTAGCGGTCATTGCATTCCTGAGCGCATCACCAAACTCTTCGGTTCCATTCAACTGCGAGAGAGGCGCGTGCACACGCTGTTCAGGCAGAGCCTTTTGCTTCGTGGTCCGTTTCGTTGACTGTTTATTGGGAGCAGTCGTCTTCTTGAGCAATTCCGCGGAGGGTTCGTTTCCATTGAAATGCGTTTGGGGAGCAATGGTTGATCGATCGCTCGCCGACGCGGGCCGCCTGCGTTTCGCCGGCTGCTTCCTGGAAGTCAAGGTCTTCTTCAGGACGTTTCTAAAATCATCGGTTTCGTCCAGTTGTGCGAGAAGCGCAATGTTTGTTGGCCCCCCAGCCAACAGGAAATGACGTCCGTCGACCTGGACGACGGCGACGAAGCGCTTTTCGCCGAGCGAAACTGTCTCCGCAACGCGCAACCGCCTGGTACTGGATCGCGTGTCTCGCCGTTCTCGAAGCCATCCCCACGCACGGGAGAGTAGCCCTCCAGGGGCGCGAAGAGTGCTCAATGAGGCCTCATCGGTGAGGACAGGAAACGACAACGTCTGACCCGTTAAGGGCTCAGGTGTTTTGGAACGAGAGGTCTTCATGACAGGTCCGTGAGCCGCACGGCAAGGCGTTCACCCACGACCTCGAATTCTGTCCATCCAACCAGTTGTCCGTTTACCCGCAGGGGCAGATCGCTGCTCTGGTGGTACGCAGTCTCGACGATGGAGCCATTGGTGAGGCTCAGCAGATCCCCAACCGTAAACTTCACGACTGGAAGGTCCAACGCAAGCGTACAGGGAAGCCATGGAAGGAATTCGCCCGGATCGCGCTCCTGGGATCTTTCCAACGAAGGTGGTCCCTTGGTCGATTTCGCTTCTATCGTGGGTACCGCGCTCTGTGTTGACGTATTCATTGGTCTCTCTTCCCTGCCGCGCCGGTTTCCATGCATTGCCCTCCGGGTGAGCGTCTGGTCCTAGCAGATTGTGCACATAGACTGCTGTCCGGAGCTGCGCGCATCCGGCCTTTCGGTTGGGTTTTAGCAATCGAGGGACCGTTGCGACTAGAGGAACGCGCGGATGTAGCCTTACGGGACAGAAGGAAGAGTTAGCATGGCTTGCGACGAAGGGAATGGCCTTTCCCGGCCGCGCCTTTCATTGACCAGCGGCAAGCGAAAAGATGGACCCGAAGCGACTTCATGAGGCAGATATGAGAAACACCTACAAAAACGGGCTTCGCCGCTCCGCAGAGACGCCGAGCGGCCAGCCGTTAATGCAATGCTAAGAATCAGCAGCACGCTGCTTACTGGAGCATTGCGATGGTCGCCTGAGAGACCTGATTGAACGTAGTAATCGTCTTGGCATTTGCTGAATAAGCCTGTTGCGCCACGATCAGCTTGGCGAACTCCGTAGCAATGTTTACGTTTGATTGCTCTACAGAGCCACCGACGATCGTGCCGCGTCCACCAGTCCCAGCCAGCCCTACCACCGCCGCACCAGAAGCAGCGGTTGCCTGGAAGTCATTATTCCCAACGTCGGCAAGCCCCTGGACGTTAGCAAAGGAAGCTACGGCGACCTGTCCCAGAGCAAGGGTCTGCCCGCTGGAGAAAGTGCCTTCGATGGTGCCGTCGGATTGTACGGTGTAGCTTTGGAGCGTGCCACTCGCAAAGCCGTTTGTGCTGGTGGCACTGGTGGAGCTTGCGGTAGCTGTTTGGGTAATAGTGGGAGTGCCCGCGGTCTCGAGGTTCCAATTGATGGGCAAAGCTGCAGCGCCATCGGCAAAGGTCGAGCCGGTGGGCGGAATGGTGAGTGCAATACCCGCCGACGGCGGAACAGTCGCTGTACCGCCGGTGGGCTCAGTGGAGACCAGCACCCCAGAGCTAAAGTTGAGAGTGCCGGAGCCGACTGTTGTATTGGGGGTTGTGCCCGCGGGACTAAAATCGGCGGACGGAATCGTGGCGGCATAAGTCCAGGTGTTTGGCGCTGTCATGGTATAGGTAACGGTCAAAGTATGCGCGGCGCCCAGCGAGTCGTAAACCTGAAGTGTGCTGCTCGCCGTGTCACCAGGCACGGAACTGGCATTAAGGTTGGCTGAAATGTTAATCGTGGTGCTGGCCACTGCCGGGCTGACCTCGCCGGTGCCAACCTGTAGCGGCTGTAAAGCCGTCGCGGTATTCACAACTCCATTGACTGCGGGATATCCCAGCACCAGGTCTCCACTCGGCGTGACAATCTGTCCGCTTTTGTTGGTGGTAAAGTCGCCTGCGCGTGTGTAACCAGGGAACCCGCTTGCGCTCTGAGTGACAAAAAAACCATTCCCAGACAAGGCCATATTCGACGCTGTTCCTGTTGCATTCAGGCTTCCCTCGGTGAAGTTGGAGTCGGTAGAAGAAACAACAACACCAGATCCTGTCTGGACAGGGTCGCCACTACCGTTCGTGGTGCTTGTCTGCGAAAACACATCGCTAAAGGTCAAGTTCTGGTCCTTAAAGCCATCGGTATCGATATTGGCAAGATTATTGGAAACTGATTGCAGCTGGCTTTGCGCAGCTGTGAGCCCAGACAATGGTGTTGAGAAAGAACCCATTACTTACCTCCTGAGGTGTTGTTTCTAGTAGGGGAAGACCCCACAGTCGCGGGACTGACGGAAGGGTTGATGTAGGCCGGCGCCGCGCCGGGATTGCCGGGATTCAAGGGCATCATGGTATTGGGGTCGAAGGGCAGTTGGTTGGCCACCGCGCCGGTGACTGAAGGTGGTAGGACACTAGAGACGCCGGCATTGGCTGACGAGCGCGCAGCATCGCCGGCCGTTGCACCCGCTGGTTGCACGCTCCCTGTCGTTGGTGTTGAAGACCCGATGAGCGTCTGGTTTATGCTAATCAGCTGGTCGAGTTGGTTCAAGGAGATCATCTGCCCAACCATCGCCGTCGAATCTACCGGGGCCGTGGGATCCTGATTCTGCAGTTCGGTCGACAGAAGGTTCAGGAAGGTGCTGCCTATCCCGTCAGCCGTACTGCTGCCTGAGGTCGTTCCCGTGGTTGTTCCGGTGCTGGCTTTAGCATTGACAGCTTTTCTAAGTCCGCTGGTTGCAACCGGTTTGAGTGTGTTCAAAACCGTTGGCAAGGTATAGTTTGCTGAAACCTTATGCATGATCATTCCTCCTAAGTGCCCTGATGTCCTGAACCTTTACCTAAGCCCTGATGTCGAGACGAGCATCGAGACTGCTGTCGCCCGAGGGTATCGCCGCCGCGGCGAGCGAACGCCCCTGTTCGGCAAAGCCGTTGACTGGATGGCTTGACGGGGTGCCGCTCCTTTGCTGTCGACCGGCGCGCGATTCGTCCGCTGAACCATTCGACATACCAGCCGAGGTTCCTGCGCCCTGCCCATTCATGTCGATGCGCACATCCATTGCGTGATTGCCGCCAAATCGTGCCTGCATCTCGGGTAGATGCGCAGCAAGTGTTCTGGCTAGTTCGCCGTGATCAAGCGAAATCTGCGCTGAGATCAGGTCCCGAGTCGCGGAAGTGCTGATCGAGATGTTGCCGAAATCGTCCGACCGCATCCCGACTCGCATCGCGGATTGCCCCACACTCTGGATCAGTTTCGCTGTGTTGATAGCGGGCAGTTCCTGGGGAACGGTAATCGATGCAGGAGCAGCAGCCTCCGGCGTTTTTGCGCTGTGCCCAGGGATGCCGGCGGGCGTTGGAGCCGCCTGCAATGCGGAGGCAATGCTCGTGTTCTGACCGTGATCAATGGCGGCGATGGTGTGGTTTGCAATGTTCATCTGAGCCGGGGCCACGCTTTGCCCCTGCTGGGCAGGACCACTCTGGCTCTGATCACCGGAGGTCGCCGTCCCTTGAGAGCCGGTCTGGGATCCTGCCTGCTCGGGTGCAGACGGTGTGTTTTGCTTCGACCCTATGGCTTCGTTGACGGTGTTCTTCACTCCGTCCTTGCCATTGATGCTATCTGTGATCGATGATTTCGCTTCGGTAACTGGACCCAGGCTTGATGCGGCCTGACCCTTTACAAGCAATGCGCCGGCCGGTTGCATTAGGGCGATAAGCTGATTGGCCGTGTCGCCGGGAACGCCAACGCCGGTTGCGAACCCGCTTGAATCGGGCGTGGTCGTTGTCGGGTTATCCTCGCCTGTTGTCGCGGGGGTCGACTTCGCAGCGACATCTCCCCTTGCAGATGAGTTCAGGGCGACATGGGCGACCGGGAGGGGATTCGGATTCATCGGGGCATTTGAAATTCCAGGCAAGACGGCATCTGAGGTCGAATTTCGGGCTGAGTTTGCCGCTGGATCTGGAACTGTTTTGGGGATCGAACCTGAATCTCCGTTGGCGCTTGAGATTTCTCCTGGGACCGCATTCGGGCCCGCATTTGGGACGGTAGCGATAGTCGCGGCTTTGTTTGGGACTCCATTCGTAACAGCGGTAGAAATACCAGTCTCAGTTTGTTGCGCGGGTAGGGCCGGGCCCTTTGCACTTTGACTGTCGGGGGAAGGGACGCTATTCGAATTCAAGACGGTGGGCAGACTGGTATTCGATTCGATCCCGGAAAGCCCTGCTTCTCTGGTACCGGACACTGGCTGGCTCGCCGCGATAGTCGAAGCACCCGTGGGCAGGGATCCTGCGGAAAGCAACTGCGCCGGAATGAGGCCCGGATCAGGCAAGGGCGTTGGCTGGGCCACTAAGACTTGCTGCGGTCCCGTCTGGGGAGAAGGAGCCGGCTGAACAGCGCGGCCATGGAGCACGGAACCCAGCGGCTTTGCGTCTTCCGGCACAGATTTCTGACGGCGCCCTGACTTGTTACTTCCCTCGGAGTTGGCGCCAGAAGATGCCTTGGAGACCGCAAGAAGCGATTCACCGAATGTCTGCGGAGATTGGTTGGACACTTGCGCCGCGGTGGGGCGCGTCGATGCTGACTGCGGAAGGAGCATTTCGGCTATGGACGCCACGATCACGTGAGTACATTAGCATTTGTCGGGCCAAAGGAGATTTGTTCCATGACGGATCGATCGAGGCCACTCTGCTCATTAGAGTCAAGGTTCTAGCCATGCCTGCTTGCGCTTCATGCCTGGCCACGAGAGTAACCCGGCAAGGTTTGCCGCATAACGAATAGGCAAAGGCTGCCGAGTCGATCGAACTACACCAGGGAAAGTGAGAACAGGATTGCGGCGGGTGCCAAGAGAAACAGATCCACAAGCGGACACGGCTTCTCTGCTCAGGGCAACCGCAGAGGCGAGGTCAGCCGCGGCTTCGCCGGGCGTTGTAGTTGTCATCTAGGGTTTTCTGTTCGGCTCGGCTCAAATTGGAGTCATACGCAGTGCGCTTCTTTTGTCGCATGTCGGTGAGCATTTCACGATTTCGCCGCGCAGCTTCGTAGATCAGGAGTTGCACATCGCGCGCCTGTTCGAGCTTTTGAATTTGTGCTTCGAGTTCTTTCCGGCGTTGCTTGAGATCTTTCACTTCTCCGTAGGAGGCGTGAAGGTCACGCCCGAAGGAAGGTTTGAGAATATCAGCGAGACGCGCGGCATCTGATTCCGCAATCTGGACTTCGATGCGTTCGAGACCATCGAAGGTTTGCGAAATGTCAAAGAGGATTTTCTGCAGGATGCCTTCTTCGCGCTCTTCGATAATTCCGCGAACGCGCAGCACGGTGGCGAGTGGAAACTTAAAGGCCATGTCAGCTCGGTAGCTCAAGAAGAGATTTGACAACTTGGGGGAAGGCGATAATCTGTTCGGCGCGCTGGTTAAGAAAAGTGTTCAATTGAGGCAATATTTCGACCGCCCTGTCGAGTGTAGGGTCAGCGCCTTTTTGGTAGGCGCCGATGCGAATAAGGTCCTCAGAACGATTGTAGGAAGCCATCAACAGACGAAGCGTCTTGGCCTTTTGCATGTGCTCTTCGGATGTAATACTCGGCATCAGGCGACTGAGACTTTCAAGTACTGAGACCGGCGGGTAGTGGTTCTTCATGGCCAGGTTTCTATCCAGGATCACATGGCCGTCGAGCAACGAGCGCACGGTATCGGCGACGGGATCCTGCTGATCGTCACCTTCCATCAGAACTGTGTAAAAAGCGGTGATGCTGCCAGACTTGAAGCAGCCTGCCCGCTCCACTAACCGCGCGAGCATGTTAAGCACCGAGGGTGTATAACCCTTGGCCGTTGGTGGCTCGCCCGCCGACAAGCCGATCTCGCGCTGCGCCATGGCGAATCGGGTCAGAGAGTCGACGACCAGGAGCACGTTTTTGCCGGCGCTGGCAAAATACTCTGCAATGGCCGTTGCCGATAAGGCAGCACGCAACCGCAAAAGAGGGGACTGATCGGAGGTGGAAACAACCACCACGCACCGTCGTCGACCCTGTTCACCGATCACCTCAAGGAACTCTCCGACCTCACGGCCGCGTTCTCCCACGAGCGCCAACACCGTCAGGTCAGCACTCGTGCCGCGGGCCATCATACCAAGCAGCGTGCTCTTGCCGACGCCGCTGCCGCCAAAGATGCCGATGCGCTGGCCGCGTCCGCAGGTTACGAAGCCATCGAGGGCACGGATTCCGCAGCCAAGCGCCTCACGGATAGGTACACGATCAAGCGGCAACGGCGCCGAGCCATCCACCCACACGGACCTTTCTCCTCGATACTCGCCGTTCGAATCGAGCGGCTCACCGGTGGCGTCGATCACCCGGCCCAGCATGTCACCGCCAACCCGGATCGACGACCGGGTTCCCCAGGCAACAATGCGGTCTCCGAAACGAATTCCTTGCGGATTCTCTACCGCCATGGAAAGCATTGTCGATCCACGAAAGCCAATCACTTCCCCGGAATACTTTTGCCCCTTTGCGCTGGTGATCTCACAACACTCCCCGATAGAACAGAAAGGCCCTTCGGACTCAATCAGGTTACCGACTACCTGCAACACCCGCCCACGCCAACGAAGAGTCGACCCTCGATCGAGGCGGTCGAAGTAGGGAGCCAGCGGCCGGGAACTGATCACTTGATCACGGGCCTTTGCGCAAGCAGGTCAAAAAAGCCCTGTTCCACTTCTTTCAACTGGGCGTCGATGCTGAAATTTGCGGACCCAAGTTCAGTTTCGAGAATGCAGTCCGCGGTTTCCAAATGAGCGTCCTCGATGATCTCGATGGTCGATCCATTCAGCGGGTTCGCCAGGAAGGCCCGCCACTTCTCGGCTTCCAACGGCGCAACACGTACTGATACGCGCGAGCCGTCATGCAGCTTATCGATCGCCACACGAACCAATGCCGCGACCAGCATCGGGTCAACCTGCGCCTCGCGATGCAGGATTTTGGCCGAAATGGCCAGAGCGAGTTGAACCACGTCGGATTCCACCCGGGAAAAGTACTCTTTGCGTTCGCCTAGAAATAGCTCCAGCGCCTGCCGGACCTTATCCGCCTCTGCATTCGATCTGGACTCATATTCCGCCCTAAGGCGCGCCTCAGTCTCGGCCACTGCCTCAGCACGAGCATTTTTCACCAGGTCATTTACCTCCTGCGGCGATAACCCGGGGGCCACTTGCAGCTCACGATCTGGCTCTGCCCCGGATACAGGCGGCTTGGTTTCCTTATTCTGAAACGGCAGAGGAGCGCTCATATCCCGGTACGAGAACGAAGCAACCGGAACCGAGGATTCATAGCTAACTGCTTCGCTAGACGACATACTCATCATTTGCCTCGCCCTTCAGGATAATCTTGCCCTCGGTCTCAAGCTGCCGGGCAATCGTAACAATCTCAGACTGTGCCTTGATTACGTCCCTGTTTCGAACCGGGCCGAGCGCTTCTATATCTTCTTTGAGCATTTCGATGGCCCTTGACGACATGGTGCGAAAGAAGTGGTTTTTTAACTGTTCGTTTGTTCCTTTGAGCGCAGTCGCCAAGACCCTCTTGTCGATCGCTCCCGTCAGCTCACGCACCTGAGATTCGCCAACCTGAATAAGATCGTCGAAAGTGAACATCAGATCGCGAATACCGATGGCCAGAGTCGGTTCCTCGTTCTCAATACTTTCGAGGATCTCCTGGGCTATGGTCGTATCGATGCAGTTCATGATGTCGGCCACGCTCTGGAAGCCGGAGTAAGTGCGCTTGCCCTGCTCGCCGACCGCCTTCAGCCGCTGAGCAAGCACGAGTGAGACTTTCTCCGCCATCTCCGGCGAAAAGCGCCGCAAATTCGCTAGTCTCTTCACTGCTTCTGCACGAATGTCGGCAGGAAGGCTCATAAGCAGCGCCGAAGCCTGACGATCGCCCAGTTGGCCAAGGATGAGGGCGATCGTCTGCGGATGTTCGCCTTCGAGAAATCTCGCCAGTTTCTGCGGATCGGCGTGCTGTAGGGACTCCAGAGGATTAAGTTCCCGCGGTTTGGTCAGCCGCAACATAATGCCTTCCGCGTCGGCTTCCCCAAAGGCCTTGACCAGCAGGCGCCGGGCAAGATCGTGTCCACCCTGAATGATGAAATCCTGTGCCTGGGTGAGGCGCTGGTACTCCTCAAAAACCTGGAGCGATAATTCCACCGGGACCGTGCCAAGGGCAGCAACTTCGTCGGCAACACGCTGCAGGTCTTTCTCGTCGAGGTTGCGGAATACCGTCGCGGCGGTGTCTTCTCCGAGAACTGTCAGCAGGATTGCGGCCTTTCTTGCCCCGCTGAGTGCTAGCCTTTCGAGCGGTGCAGTCATGGAGCCTCCTCCCGCAGCCACGCACGCACAGCATTGGTGCTGCTCTCAGGCTCAGCCTTGACAAACTCAGCGAGCTGTTTTCTCAGCATCGAGGAACGGAGGGCAAGACTGTCAGCGGATTCAGTTGGTGCTCCAGCCTCCAGCTCAGCATCTGCGGATGCTCGACCTGCGGGCAGCATGGGAGTTGAGGCTGCAAGGGCACGTGTCTGAATCGGCCGAACCATCAGCATGTAGATAAGGAGAAAGAGGACCATAAGCCCGGCATAGCGGATGACTGAGGAATAATCATTCAAGCCCTTCCGGGCCTTTTCTGCGAAAGTGACGGGGGGCATCTCCGCCACAACTGGGCGATCGAAACTGAGGTTCTGTACGCTGATCACGTCGCCCCGTGCGCTGTTGAATCCGATGGCTGCCTGTGCGATATCGCTAATGGCCTTCAACTCCTCGGGTGTCCTCTTATGATGAGTTTCTAACCACTTGCCTTTTTCCTGCTTGCGTTCGATGGCGTCGTCCAGGAGTACAGCGGCCGTGAGACGGCGGATGCTCCCTGCCGGCTCAATGACATGGCGTGTGGTTCGGTTGACACCGTAGGTGGCGCTTTCGGTCTTTGACGACTGCCCCAAGTCCTTGGTTACCGTTGTGGGTCCACCTGGTGGCTTGGTCCCTGGAGCCGTGGAGACAACTGGCTTGGCGCTGGCTACATTGCTCGAGGTCCCGGGCACCCCACCAATAGCCGCGCCCGGACCCGTGTTTTCTTCTGAGCGCTGCATGTTCAAAGTAGCGCTCACGCTAGGATCGTACTTCTCCTGGCTCTCTTCGCTGCTGCCGGTTTCGTATTCGACGTTCACCGTAGCGCGCATACGGTCAGCCCCGACAACCGGGGCCAGGGTCGAGATCAAACGTCGTG
Source organism: uncultured Acidobacteriaceae bacterium (assembly GCA_963717225.1). Lineage (GTDB taxonomy): Bacteria > Acidobacteriota > Terriglobia > Terriglobales > Acidobacteriaceae > PALSA-350. The sequence continues at coordinate 190,048 of CAVQWB010000041.1, forward strand.
TCAGTTCCTGGTCGATGCCTTCACTTCCATCCGCGGGGCCGCTACTCAATCCGAGCGACTGATTTGAATCTGCGTCGATAATGACGACGTCGGCAGGCTTGAGTTCGTCGACGGCTCCAGCGACCAATCGCGAGATCTCTGAAATCTCCGCCCGGGTCAGACTTCCACCTTTGAGCCGCAACGTGACCGAAGCCTTGGCAGCGCGCTCCCGATCCATGAAGACTGAGTCGGTCGCCATCACCAGGTGTACCCGAGCGCTCTTGACATTGCTCATGGTCTGAATCGTTCGCTCAAGCTCACCTTCGAGTGCGCGCTGATAGTTCACCTTCTCATCGAACTCAGTTTGTCCCCAGGAGACTTTGTCAAAGATCTCAAAGCCGATGCGGCCGCTATGCGGCGCATCATGCGACGCCACTTCGAGCCGGGCTGCGTCGACCTGATCGGCGGGTACGGTAATGGATGCGCCGTCGGCACTGACAAGATAAGGTATTTTTTTCGCCGCCAGTTGCGCCGTGATCGTTTGCGCATCCGCCGGCTGCAGCCCCGACATCAGAGGCTTGTAGACCGGCGTCGCAAGTATCTTCACAAAAAAAATCGAGACTGCCAGGGTAATGGCGAGACCGGCACCGAGATAGACGCGCTGCTGCGAGCTACGCCCCGCCCAGAACTGCTTCACGCGCTCCATTGCCGCCCCTGCGCCCGCAGCTTGTTTGGTAACCGCTATTTGGCTCTTCGCCGCCATAGATCCTTACTTTCGCTGCACTCGAGGATGTGCACGGTGAAGCTCCCGCTGTTGGCCTGATTTGCGACTGCGACGGATCGGTTTTTTTCTGGGAACCACGGAACGGCCGACTACCTTCGGAACTTCCCCCGGCGGCGACCCCAGCCGGAGGCTATCTAGAACTGCATTTTCTCGATATCTTGATACGCGTTCACAATCTTATTGCGAACCTGCATCATCAGCTGAAAAGCTATGTCCGCCTTCTCGACAGCGATCATTACAGTACTCATGTCAGCGTTGCCACCCTTCAGCAGGCTGCCGATCTGTTGGTCAGCCCCTGTGCTGAGCTGATTAACTTGTTGCAGCGCACTTGATAGAACGCCACCAAACCCACCCTGGCCTTCTTCGGGCTCGAGCGATGGCAATTTAGGGAGTGCGCTAATGGTGCCGAGGCTGCCGAGGCCGGTAACTACACTGCTCATCTTCTGCTTCTCCTGCTTAACTCTTGAGGATGTCGATCGTCTGCTGAATCATTTGCTTAGCTGCAGCCACCGCAGATGCATTCAGTTGATAGGCGCGCACAGAGCCCATCAAGTCCACCATTTCCGCCGCGGGATTGACCGCCGGATAAGCGACGTAGCCCTGCTTGTTTGCGTCCGGATGGCCCGGCTGATAACGCATGATCGCAGGCGACGGATCGTCGACGACCTCGGAGATCTGCACGCTGCCGGGAGTCGGCCCTCTCAGCTGGCTGCTGGTGGCGAGCGCCAGCCGGAAAGAGGAAGCACCGGGCGACTCGAAGACCACCTCTCTGCGCCGGTATGGTCCACCGGCTTCGGTGTGCGTGGTCTCCGCATTGGCCATGTTGGTGGCAATGATCTCAGAGCGCTCCCTTTCAGCCAGCAACGCAGAGCCGCTAATTGCCAACGAGTCGAAGAGATTCATAGTTAACTTCCTCCGTTGATGGCACTCAATATCTGGTGAAATTCGTCCTTCACGAACTGGATGCCAATCTGATACTGCAACTGAGTTTCCGCCATGAGAAGTCCCTCCCGATCGAGACTCACGTTATTGCCGTCAGGGCGCTCCATCAGGTTCGGGACCTGACGAATCACGGGAAGCAGTTGTGGAGTTTCGCTGCCCTCTCCTGTTTGCCGCAACGATCCGCTCATGACCCGATTCAGTTCGCTCTCGAAATTGATGTCGCGCGTGCGATAACCGGGCGTGTCAACGTTGGCCATGTTGGCAGAAATAGCCTTTTCGCGGGTAGCGGTCAGCTGCAGAAAGCTCTCCAATGTGGAAAGCAGCGGTACGGTTGGCGTCATGCGTATCTCCTTGGAGGCAGTCCATATTCTTTAATCCTGTTGCGCATCGTGCGCAGGCTGATGCCCAACATCTCAGCGGCGTGGGTGCGGTTCCCGTGGGCCAACGCGAGCGTGTTTTCGAGATGTATTTTCTCGAGTACGGAGATGGGTGTTCCCGGTGCGGGCATTGCGGGCAAGCCAGTCTGTGTTTTTCCCAATGGTCGAAACTCCTTATGGAAACACGCCGCGTCGATCAAGGCCCCCTGATTGAGAGAGAGAACACGGCGCATAAAATTGGCGAGTTCCCGCACGTTGCCGGGCCAGGTGTGAGCCTGGAGCCTCTCAATGAAACTCGAATCAAGCAGTGGCGCCGAACGGTCTGTTTCCAGGGCGAATCTTTCGGCAAAATGCCTGGCCAGCGCCGGAATATCCTCGATGCGCTCGCGAAGGCCAGGGATGGAAAGTGGAATGACGTTCAACCGATAGTAAAGATCACTACGAAAGCTACCCTGCTCGACCATCGCGCCGAGAGATGCATTGGTGGTGGCAATGATACGGATGTTGACGTGGATGGAACGGGTTTCGCCAAGGCGCTCGAACTCGCGCTCCTGAAGAACTCGTAGCAGCTTGGGCTGCAGGTTCAGTGGCATCTCGCCAATTTCGTCGAGCAGCAGAGTGCCTCCGTCAGCTAGTTCGAACTTGCCGGCCTTGGCGGCGCCGGCACCGGTAAAGGCGCCTTTGGCATGCCCGAATAGTTCGCTCTCAAGCAGATGCTCTGGCAGGGCGGCGCAATTCACGGCGATAAAAGATTTGCGGCTTCGGTCGCTGCTTTCATGGATAAACTTCGCCAGCAACTCTTTTCCAGTACCACTTTCGGCTTCGATCAGCACATCGGCGCCGGTGCTTGCGGCAGCACGGGCGCGTTGCAGCGCCTGGAGCAGCAAGGGAGAACGGCGACAATTCCCGCCCCCGCCACGGCAGCATTTACGGTTTTCCTGGCGGGGTGATCGGAGACCGTTTTCTCGCTTACCCGCTGCATGACCCGAGCCGCCGCAGACTGAAGCTGCTCAAACGAAATTGGTTTGGTTAGATAGTCAAATGCCCCGCTGCGCATCGACTCTACCGCCTCAGGAACACTGCCAAAGGCGGTCAGCAAAATCACCGCAGTGGCCGGCGAGTTTTTCAGGGTGGAGCACATTACTTCGAACCCGTCGCCATCCCGCATGCGGATGTCACTCACCACCAGATCAAAAGTCGAACGCTCGAGCGCCCGCGCGGCGTCAGCGACACCGGCTGCCGTTTCCACACGCCATCCGTGGAGCTGGAAATTGGCATCGAGTGCGGTACGCATACCCGGCTCGTCGTCAACCACTAAAACGGCCGAGTTTCCTCGGTTCGAAATGATGCTGCTGCTCATGCTGTACCCGCTTCCGGTTGGAGTAGAGGGAGGGAGAGCGCGAATTTAGCGCCGCCATGGACCTGATTGGAAGCAGAAATCTGGCCGCCATGCTGCTTCATGACGCGCTCACAAACCGCCAGGCCCAACCCGGAAGTATCGCCACTGCCGCTGAAGCCCGGCTCGAAGATGTGGTCAATCTGGTCAGGGCGGATTCCACAACCAGTGTCACAGAATTCGATGATCACACGCTCGCCGCCGTTGCAGCGGCTCTCGCCTGTGGCGCTAGCCGGTTCGCTTTGAAGCGAAACAGTAACGCTGCCTCCTGCGGGCGTGTGACGAATGGCATTTGAGACCAGGTTGAGGATCACCTGTTGCAGGGCGCTTTCATTGCCCATCACCAGATTTTGATTCTGATCACCTAACCATTTCAATGAAACCGCTGCCTGATGGGCCAGGGGCTGAACGAACTGAATCGCGTTGGCGATCAAGGCGGATAAGGGAACGGGAGAGAGTTTGAGTGGGCCTGAACCGTGAAAGCTTAATACGTTGTTCACCGTTCCAGAAAGCGCGCGTATACCAACGCGCAGATTAGAAATCCATTGTTCGCGATGAACTCCGTCGTTCTCAATCAGTTCGGCAAACAGTTCCAGGCTAGCTAATGGATTTCTAATCTCGTGGGCAAGAACGGTCGTAATCTCGGCCAGTGCCATCGCCTTACGCGCGACCTCCCTCTCCTGTTCAGCGCGTCTCTGGGCCGTTATATCGCGAAGAATTAAAATCGTCCGGTCGGGTTCGTCTTCCCGGCTTGATTGACGGAAGAGTGGGCGATTGCGAACCTCGAGCCAACGCTTCCCTGACGCATGGTGAACGCAGAACTCCTGTACGCCATCGTTGCCGGCTGTGTTTTCGTACGAGGAGTGGAGATTGATACCACTCAACATTGAAATCTGCCGCAAGGTCGCTGGCGGCCCTTTGGGAAAGTGTGCCTGGTCAAGGCCAAGGAGCCGTCCGCTCTCGGGATTGATCATCGAGATCTCTCCCTTGCGATTGAGAACCAGGACTCCACAAGGCATCGAATCCACCATCTGCTGCAGATCCAGCCGCATGCGTTCGTTTTCTGCAACGCTGGTACGCAGCGCCGCATTCCGGGCCGATAATTCGAGACGGAGTTCATACACTTCCTCCTGCAGTTGGCGATAGGACTGTTCCAATCGCGAGGATGCAGAGATGAACTCGGAGAAGGCGCCGGCCAGAAGCACGGCACTCCTGGCTTGTATTTTTGATTCATCCGGGGCGACGCGCTCATGGATCTGCCCTTCGCTTTGGTTATCCGCGAGCGAGGAATTCATTGGTGCAAAATGAGAACTAGGCAGCATCTGCCTATTCGACTTGCACGGCGATGGCCAACTTCATGCGGAGCCGAGAGCAGGGACCCAAGTTGTAGCTGGAGGCGACTTTGGGGCAGTCGGTGCAAAGGGCAATCGGGATATGGGACACACAGAGTACGTTGTGACAGCCTGGAGACTTAAAGCAGAATGTGCTGGGGCAGGATCTCGCGTTCACCACCGACAAATATGCTTGCCCGCTCCACCACGTTCCGCAGTTCACGGACGTTGCCTGGCCAGTCGTGTTGCCGGAGCGCCTCGACCGCTTCTGCGCTTAAGGTTGAGCCAGGATAGAACTTCGCCAGAAACGCTTCAGCGAGCTTTTCCACGTCTCCGAGGCGCTCTCGCAACGGCGGCAACTTGATGGGAAAAATCGCCAGCCGATAGTACAGATCCTCGCGAAACAAATGCTGCTTGACCAGGCTGTAGAGATCGGCGTTGGTCGCAGCCACTACCCGGACGTCCACTTTCAGATTGTCGTTGCCGCCGATTCTCTGCACCTCGCCCTGCTCTAGAAAACGCAGTATCTTGCTTTGTAGAGACAGGGGCATATCGCCAATCTCATCGAGGAAGAGGGTTCCGCCATGAGCTGCGTGGATGCGGCCTATGCGCGATTGCACCGCACCGGTGAACGAACCCTTCACATAACCGAATAATTCTGCTTCAAGCAGCGGCTCAGGAATCGCAGCGCAGTTAATCACTACCAGTGGCTGTTTCTGACGCGGGCTTATGAGATGGATTGCCTGCGCGATCAGGTCTTTGCCGGTGCCACTTTCCCCGGTCACCAGAACGGTAGTATCACGGCGCGCAACCATATTCGTCAGCTCATAGACACGCTGCATCGGTTCCGTGTCTCCGACCATGCCGCGAATGCCCCGAACGGAGACTTGGCCGTCGCTTCGGGCAAGGGCGCGGCGCAGTTGAACCGGGGAGGTCGAGTTAGGCTGCGCATTGCCGCCGCAATAAAGCACTTCGGTCAGTTGGGCGGAGAGTGCCGTAGGCGATGAAGCACCGAGGACGAGTTGTCCGGTATGCGAATTCACGGTGAGGATCTGAACGCTGGGGAACTGTTCCCGAACCATGGCACTGAATTCGCTGGATTCCAGGTCGGGGAGCAGAGGATCAAGCAGCAAAATCTCGCTCAATGCTTCGTGCAGGCACTCAAGTGCTTCAGCGCCGCCGGCGGCTTCGGTTAAATTCCAGCGTGGCTGGCGCAGCTTCTCTCGCAGCTGAACACGAAGCCGGCTGTTGGGGCTTACGAGCAACACGCCAATGGTATTGCTCTCGTCCACACGAACCTTCGGCAGTGGATGTGGGTTCATGATTTCCTTCCAGTACTGCCACGGATTCAATCGGTTTCTTAAAGGGACTCCATTTGAGTACGGTGGAGTTTCTACATTTCAGGAACGAAGGGTAGGTATTTCAACTGAGTCTGGTCTTGTATCAGGGCACGACTTTAGTCGGGCCATAAAGAGTTGAAAGAGAATTGGGCTTTAGCCCCTGCGCTTTTTTCTCTGCCAAGCAGGTGTACCAGTCCTGCTTCGACAGGGTTCTGAAGCCTAATGCACGACACATTTTGTGCCGGATGTGCCATCGCGGGGGCTGAAGCCCGATTCTCTTTTCTTCCTTTACGGCCCGACTGAAGTCGGGCCCTGATACAAAGCACCAGCGCGGTGACTCCCAAAAAATTCGCACATTCCGCAGATTTCGATTCATCCATCCTCTTTGAAATGTAGAAACTCCACAGTACTAATAGGCTGACGGTACTTTTCTCAGCTCGATTTGCACGTTAAAGGGTTGCGGGCTCCAGGAGAGACCAGCTTGTTGGCTGCGGATATTTGCTTCAGCGACGGCCATACTGAGGCCAGTCTCCGGGTTCATCGCGGCCACGGTCGAATTCACGTTTCGCACCACGATTTGGACCCCATCGGGGGAATAAGAAGCGATCAGCTCGACTGTGTCCTGGGCGTGGGACACCGCATGCGCAGCCAGTAGCACCCTGGTCAATGCCTGAAGAGTGGTGGTGCGATTGACGAGAACAGCCTGGCAAGTATCGGGCACGGTGGACCTAAGCGACATTCCGTCTCGCTGGAACAGGAGAGTGACCCCCTCAACCGCATGCGCCAGCAGAGGCACGATCGGGGTTGGGGATAATTGCGGCTCGACGCTCTGAGCCATAACAAGCTGCTGCAGACCACTGAAGAGAGTGCACAACCGCCGGACCTCTACAGCTGAATTCTCCGTGAGTTCGCGAAGCTCCTCGTTGCTCATCCGATCTGTGTGTTCCTTGCTTAGACTTGCGAGCAGAACGGCCAGCGGCTGTGCAGCAGCATGTATGCCTCGGGCCAAGCTCGAGTTAATCATGTCCGATGCGGGTTTTGGCAGCGATGGACCCCGGTTGCTAATCATTTCTTAAGACGTACCCAACGCCACGGATGGTGCGGATCAGTTTTGCTTCTCCCTCTTTGTCAATCTTGTCGCGTAAATACTTCATGTACACATCGACAATATTCGTCGTAGGGTCGAAGGGAACATTCCACACGTCTCTCATAAGCGCCATGCGAGATACTGGCTTGCCCGCATTATCCATCAGGCACTCAAGAAGGGAAAATTCGCGAGGCGTGAGATCGATGGCTCGGTGGCCGCGCACTACCCGGTGTTCCTCCCGGTTGATCATCAAATCGCCGATCTTGGATAAGCTGCTTGTTGCAGGAGCGGAATCACGCCGCAACAGACCCCGGACACGCGCCAGTAATTCCAGGAACGAGAAGGGTTTAATCAGGCAATCGTCGGCTCCTTGATCGAGCGCTAATACCAGATCTTCGGTGCGATTCCTCGCGGTCAACACGAGCATTCGAAGTCCCGGTTGGGTCAGACGCACCTGCTTCAGTAGGGTCATTCCATCAATTTTCGGTAGATTCAGGTCCAGGATTACCAAGTCGTAGATGGGCCTCTGAAGGGCCTCCCAGGCTGACTCGCCATCAAGAGTGACTTCAACAGAGAAAAGTTTGAGCGTGAGCGCGCGCCTAAGAAACTTGCCCAGGGGAACATCATCCTCAACGATGAGGATCCTCGGCCCGGTTGGCACCTTTGATGGATCACGAGGCTTTTCAGCCGTCGCGGAAGAACCTCGCAGATCGCCTGATGGCACACTCGGCAGGACAGGCTGCATCATATGCCGTACCTGCTCTCTACCATGCTCGTGGCTGTTACGAGTTTAATCAGCCAGTACCGCCATAGCGGAAAGCGGATGATTGACGTTGACAAACGGGACTGGCCGGACACCAGGCTCTCCTGTGACTCAATGTTTTGACAGAGATCGAGCGGGTGTATTGAAACAACGTGATTTTTGGCCGATAGATACGAAGGATCTAATTCCCCGGCATGTTTGTCCCGCCGCACTACACAAGAAGGACGCAGGGCAATGAGCGATCTGGACAGCATCCGCAAATTTGTATACCGCGAACCCCGCATGACGACCGGGTTCAACGTTGATTTTGTAACCGGAGGGCCAGCTTTCCATGGGTTGTGCAGGGATGTCAGCGATGCCGGCATTCGCGCCGAATTTGACGATCCCATCGTCGTCGGTGACTCTGGATTACTCATCCTGCGCCCTCCCGCTGGCGTGCTTGAGCTCCGTGCTCAAGTTGCCTATATTGAGAAACGTCAGATTGGTCTCCTGTTCCTTTTTCGGACGGACTGGGAACGCAGGATGACAATCGAGTTTATCGCGGCGATCGCCAACGATGCGGGTACTTCCCCTGCAGGCCGATTCCCATAGCCAGGCAGGCATGTTTTTGAGTGCACGGGTTCCAGTCTGCCTCACGTTGTCCCTACTTCCCCGGCTTCGGTTCCTTGGCGGCGCCTGTTGGTTGGATGGCTGCCCCCGCAGGGGCTGCATTTAGCTCGTTGGCTGATGGTAAAGATCCATTGCTAGTGAGCGAAGGCTGGGCGTCGGGTTTGACCAGGTATCGAATAATCAACGTAATCCTCCGGTTCGAAGCATCCTCTGGTTGCAGAGGCTTACGCGGGTCCTGGTCGGCATATCCGCGCACTTGTACGACCTGATTAGGCCGCACACCACTATCCTGCATCAGACGCCTGGCTGTATTCGCGCGGTCAGCAGATAGCTCCCAATTGCCGTATGTCTGCGAGGCCGAGAAGGGCTTGGAATCGGTGTGGCCCTCGATGGAGATCGAGTTGGGTAGCTTGCCCACGTCGACCGCGAGTATTTTCAGCAGGTTCTGCAAACTTGGGGTTGGCTGTGCCTTTCCGTTCTCGAAAAACGTTCCCTGAGGATTTTCCATCAGCTCAATCCGCAGCCCCTCCGGGGTGAGCGTCATTTCAATCTGCTTTTTGAGCTTGTCAAAATTGGGCATGGTTTCCATGGCCTTCATCAGATTTTCTTTCAACTTTGCCATGTCTTCCTTCTTGACGATGGAGACGGCTTCGCCAGCTCCGTCGAGGGCCGATCCCTTCTTCTGGGCTACGCCATGCGGATCGCGAAAGTAGCCGCCGACCGCATCCTGCACGGGCTTGCTACTGTTCATCAGCCAGAGCACGATGAACAGTGCCATCATGGCGGTGACAAAGTCGGCGTAAGCCACTTTCCAGGCTCCGCCGTGATGGCCGCCGTGGCCGCCCTTCTTCTTGATGATGATGATCTGCTCGTCGTCTGCCATAGTTTGGTAGAGCTATGCGGCTCCAGCCGCGGCCTCCCCCGCCTTTTCTCTGCATGCTTTCTCTATTTCGGCAAAGCTCGGGCGAACATGGCCAGGTATTGCGCGGCGACCCATTTCGACTGCCATGATAGGGGCGGTACCCTTGATAAAGGCAAGCATCACCACTCGAAGTACGGCGTAGAAGCAGTGTTCCTCGTCTACCGTCTTCGACATATTGGAGGCCAGTGGCCCCGCAACTCCGTAGCAGAGGAGGATGCCCAGGAATGTGCCGACCAAGGCAGCAGCCACCTTATGTCCGATTTCCTCTGGCGGACCGCCAAGTGAACCCATGGTCACGACCACACCCAGCACGGCGGCAACGATTCCCAGCCCAGGCAAAGCATCCGCCACACTGCTCAATGCCTGGGTTGGCTGGTTCGCTGAATGATGGTGGACCTCCATATCGACATCCATCATCTGGTCCAGGTCAAACGGGCTCACCCCGCCGGTGATCGCCGTGCGCATGGTGTCGCAGACAAAGTCTCTCGCGTGATGATCGTGCAGGAACACCGGGTATCTGGAAAATATAGGGCTTTTTTCCGGATCTTCGATGTCGCTTTCGATGGCGATCGCACCCTCTTTTCGTGATTTTGCGCAAAGGTCGAACATCATCTTGAGCGTTTCTACATAACGCTGCTTCGAAAACGGAGATCCTTTAATGACACCCGCAAAACCGGCTACCAGCTTCTTCAGAATGTGCATGGGGTTGGCTGCCAACACAGTTCCGATGGCTGCGCCGCCTATCGTAACCAACTCGGCGGGCTGGACCAGAACGGCAAGCTTGCCCTTCTCCATGAGGAAACCACCGATGACGCAGGCGAAGACAAGTAAGATCCCAATGATCGAAAACATTTTCTATTTCCATCCCATCCGAACCGTAAATTCTGCCAAGTCCGAGTCGACCGAGAGGCACCGGATCGGCCTGTAATGAACAGGACCCTTGCTTCCCTTGTATCGGCAACGCAATCGGTCCCATTGAGCGGCAACCGAAGAAAACAGTCCAACCCAACGGACAACACGCGTTGCATAGCCGCGCGGTTGCTGGGCAGCTCCGCCGGCGAGGGTCAACCCGCTATCATTGGCCGTACGTGAATCCGCGCCAACGTCCCTCATGAACAGTCCATCCTGATCAGGCTGACACGAGGGACGTCCGCCACCCTTAGGGTCTATTTCTCTATGGCGGTTATGAAGATGAGAACTATATGAGAGCGCATAAACCGGCGGCCGCCCGTGTGCGCCTCGGTCAGAGTGCCTTGCTAATTTTTAACCGCTTCATTGACTCGTTTTGTGACAGCGAGCGGCGGTCCACTGGTCAGCAAATTGGTGAAGCTGCGGAGATGGCGTTCGAATTGCTCGTATGCCGAATGGAGCGCATGGATCCTAATGCCTGATGAACCAGAACTTCCGGCAGGACAAGCAAGCACGGCGTACTGGTCGAGCCTATCCCAAGACCCACCCGCTGCGGTGCCGGTGACAGGCCGGTGCGAGAATGCCAGCCGGTTAGGTAAGCTGCCCGGAATCAGGACACCCGTCACTGTGACGTTTCCTTATGGTGCGTAGACTTGATAGGGCCCACATATAAGTCCCTGTTTTCAAGTGATCAAGAAGAATCGCCCAGCCGATAAAAGGTAGACGGGGTGTCTTCACATGCACCCTGCCAAAGTCGGATCATCTTGCAACAAACAACAGCAACCTATAACTATTTCGCTCTCTACTGACCACGTAAAGCGCGGTGAACGAGTGCTTCAGGAGATACATGCCTACGAAAATCCTTATGGTGGACGATGAGCCCGCAGTCCTGGCGGGCTATGAAAGAACGCTATCGCGTGAGTTCAAAGTCGACACAGCGGTTGGAGGGGAGCTGGGACTGAAGGCAATCCAAAACAATGGTCCATACGCCGTGATCATCTCCGATATGCGCATGCCCGGTATGAGTGGCGCACAGTTCCTGGCAAGAGCCCGCGAGTCAACTCCGGATACGGTTCGAATGCTTTTGACTGGCTATACTGACCTGGGCGCTGCCATGGAAGCAGTTAACGATGGCAACATCTTTCGTTTTCTTACTAAGCCTTGCGTGAAGGAGGTTCTGGTAGCGGCAATCAACTCCGGAGCAGAACAGTATGAGCTCGTTCGCCTGGAAAAGGAGCTCCTGGAGAAAACCCTTCTGGGCAGCATTAAAGTTCTGGCAGACGTTTTGAGCGCCACAAGTCCGGAGGCATTTGGCAGGTCGCTACGGATTGCGCAGTTTGTCACCCATATCGCGAGCAAGTTCAGTTTCACTTTTCGTTGGCGGCTCGATACGGCAGCGACACTCTCGCAGCTGGGTTGCATAACTCTCGACACAGAACTGGTTCAGAAGTCCCTTGGTGGGGCGAAGCTTTCGCAAGAAGATCAGGCCCGATTCGACGCTCACCCGGAAGCAGCTATGCGCCTTCTCTCCGGAATTCCAAGGTTGGAACCGACTGCCTGGATGATTAGCCAACAACTGGTCGTGGACATTCCGACGAACGTTCCCGATCTGCCTGAGGCCGCTATGAAAGAGACGGTATTCGGCGCCAAAGTTCTTAAACTTGCAGTGGCTTTCGATTTCCTACGGGTGAAGCTTTCTTCCGATGCGGCGGCAATCGCGACTCTTGGGACCAGAAAGAGCGAGTTTGAGCGCGAGCTGGTTGATGCCTTGATCGGTGCCAGGGCCGTGGCGAGGGGGATGCAGTCGCGCAGAGTGTCCACGCTAAGGCTGGCGACCGGCATGGTCCTGGATCAGGACATTCGGAACAAGGAAGGTATGTTGCTGATCGCCAAAGGCCAGGAGATCACCAGGGTGGTCCTTCTCAGGCTGGAGAATTTTGCGAATGCGGGGCTGATCGACAAAGAAGTTCAAGCGTTGGTGCCGATGTAGACAGGAACTGCTTTTGCCGCGCCGCCGCGGGTCATTCGCGAACGACTCCGGTTGCCCACTCCGAGCGACGGGTTAGGCCTAACGATTGGCTTCGGTGGCGACATCACATAGCACTTACTATGCATGTGCTTGCAGATAACCGCAGATGACACAGAGGTCGCGGCCGTCTCTGGAACGCACCGTCCTGCTGCCGCAACTGGGGCAGGGTCTAATTACTCCAGGTTCTCCGATGGGCTTCATCTTCATATGATTTTTCCCTCATGAACTCATCGGGACAAAGAGCTGAACTTTCCAGTTACCGGTGTTGTAGCGTGCCCTACATCCCGGCCGTGGAATTGTAGTCGAGCCCACGCGGTCAATCAAGCTAAAAACAAACCGGCCGGCAATGCGACAACGCTCGCATACAGAATGGTAAGTTACGGGTAAGGATGCGAAGAAGAATATCAGAAACGGCGACCCGATGAACGTTCTGGCCGATCCGCTCCATGGATGGTTTTTTCTTAAGCTAAGTGGCAATGTGCAACAAGCGCTCACTCTACGCCGCTTGTTAGAACAATGGCAGTACAGCAACAAGGACTAGCCGATGGCGGATATTAGCAGGGGTCGACAAAGACTATGGTCAGAATTTTATAGGCATTAATCGAGATCTCTCCACGCTCGAGTTCTCCACATTGAACCCACGGAGATATGAGCCGACGGGGAGCTTAAAAGAAGGGGATCCAAACCGCGTCGCATGTGGTCAATGATCTTGTCTGCGACGTCGGCGGCGCTCACATAGTAAATATCATCCGTGGGTGCCTTGATGGTATTCATGGTTTTTTTCATTTCAGATCCCTCGAAATTCCAATCTTCCACTCGTGAACGGGAAGGAATACTTGACAGCAATTTCTATCCAGATTTTCGGCATCGCGGGGGACCTTCTTCATGGCCGTATAGTTGCAGCGATTCCGACTGAAGATTCAATCGCCAGACCCAACGGATGAACTCTGGAAGCCCCCTGCCCACTCCGAGGAATAAAGACCACCCATACCGTGTTGTTGTTGGCACGACACACTTCTCGATGAGTGGCGGCGACGATCGGTCGCTCTTCGAGTCAGGAACAAGTGGAAAAGAGGGATCAACTATGAGAATCGGTTTTCTGAGCCTACCCTTGTCTGGGCACCTAAATCCCATGACTGCGCTCGCGCGCAAGTTGCAATCGCGAGGAAACGACGTGGTATTCATTTCTGTTCCCGACGCGGAACCGGTACTGCGTGCCGCCAATCTGAAGTTCGTATCGTTTTGCGAAAAAGAGTATCCAATCGGTTCCATCGCCCAGGAGTGGTCTTCCGTTGCCAAGCTACACGGGGAAGAAGTGCTGCGGCACTCGTCACGTGAATTGACACCGGGGCTCTGTAAGGCCGCTTTGGAGCATCTGCCGGAAAAGATCGCGGAGACAGGTGTCGAGGCGCTGGTATTGGACAAGATTTATTTCTATCTGGAACTTGTGCCGATGAGCCTGGGCATTCCATACGTGCACATTTGGAATGTGCTGCACGTCGACTTCTCTGGTTTTACACCAGCCTGCATTTTCAGCTGGCCGCATGAGGCTACTCCAGAAGCGGTCGCGAGGAATGTTGAGGGACTCAAAGTGACGGGCGAGATTCTTGCACCCATGGCAGAGGTGGCGAAGCCTTACGCTGAGAACGCCGGGTTAAAGATCGATTGGAACGATCCCACCGCGACAATTTCCAAGCTAGCCGTAATCACACAGACGCCCTGGGAGTTCGATTATCCAAACCTCCCTTGGCCTGCCGAGTTCCACTACACCGGTCCTTTTCACGACGACGATGGACGGAAGAAGGTACCCTTCCCGTGGGAGAAGCTGACTGGCGAGCCTCTTGTTTTCGCATCCCTGGGAACACTTGTAAATGGATTGGAATACGTGTACCGCATTATCCTTGACGCAGTCAGGGCCCTTCCTGGGATCCAGGTCGTGCTTTCGGTGGGTTATAACGTTGATCTCGACGATCTAGGGCCCATTCCATCCAATACGATCGTCGTAAACTCAGCTCCGCAAATTGAATTGCTGAAGCGGGCGTCGCTTTGTATCACCCACGCGGGGCTGAATACGGCGCTCGAGGCATTGGCGCAAGGAGTACCCATGGTTGCGATCCCGATAGGTTATGACCAACCGGGTGTCGCTGCCAGGATCGCCTATCACAAAGTCGGCGAATTTCTGGAAGTTGAAGACCTGACAGTAAAACGTCTCTCACAACTGATTCAGCAAGTACGAAGGAATCAAAGCTACTACGACAAAGCCCGGTACTTTAAAAGGGTGATAGCACGAACTCGTGGACTGGATTTGGCTGCGGAACTAATTGAACGGGCATTCGGAATAAATCAAATGGTGGATTCAGAAGGGGCGGAGCTGTCGCACGCCTGAGATGTACCACAACAAGCGGCCTGAACGATTAAGCAACTGAATATTCATCGGGCTACCTGCACAGTGCAAGCAGCCCGATGGCTCTTTCTATTTTCTAGCTGCAGCCGCTGGTAGAACCGCAGCTCATGCATCGGTAACAGCTGCCGTTGCGGACCATGATGGCCCCGCAGGTGTGGCAGCTTGGTGCGTCGCCCATGTCGAGATACTCCTTCATGGCGTCGACCGGATGAAAGATGGGGCCTCCCTTGCGGGTTTCAGGCGATCCATAGATTCCGCGGTCTTCCATGCTTCCACCGGCACCACCCTGACCAGGAGCGCCTGCTTCGGGGACGATGCCCCCTGCCGGCGACTTGGTTTCGTACCTTACCTCGTAGGCTGCGGGCGGCTCTTCTGCCAAGCCAGGAGCTGCGGGCAGTTGCGCGCCTGCGGCCAAGCCAGTGAACAGGCTCAGTTGATGTCCGGAGAGGAACCGCAACTGCAGCCAGCGGAAGATGTAATCCATGATGGACTTGGCGAAGCCTATTTGTTCGTTTCCAGTCCAGCCGGAAGGCTCAAAGCGAGTGTGGGCGAATTTTTCGCACAGTACCTTCAGCGGAACGCCGTGCTGGAGCGAGAGCGAGACCGCGGTGGCAAAGGAGTCCATCAGCCCGGAGACAGTAGACCCTTCCTTGGCCATCTTGATGAAGATCTCACCCGGTTGCCCGTTGGGGTAAAGACCAACCGTGATGTAGCCTTCATGGCCCGCAATCGAGAACTTATGGGTGAGCGAAGGGCGTTCCTCCGGCAGGCGATGACGGACAGCACGAGGCGGACCCTGGGTTGCATCCGGATCTTCGCGCAACGCAGCGGCTTGGCCCAGGGTGACGGCGTTGGCGATTGACGCGGAAAAGGCATTGGCAGCGGTCACAACCGCGTTGGCAGTAACCTCGAGCCGGGCCGAGACCTTGTCCTCAAGCACCCGCAAATCATCGCCGATGGAGGTGGTGTCGCCTTGGGCCATAGCGGCAAGAACACGGCCGGCGGCCGCGCTGACGGCTACATCGGCATTGTTTTCCGCACCGAGCGCATTCTTGATCACCTTGGCCTTATTGCCATCGGAGACATTAAGGGGTTGTGCACCCTTGGACCCGTCGCGGTAGATGGCGACTGCTTTGAGGCCCAGACGCCATGCCTCCGTGTAGGCCTGGATAATATCGTCAAGAGTCGCGTCGTGGGGCAGGTTGACGGTCTTGGATATGGCTCCAGAAAGAAACGGCTGAGCGGCGGCCATCATCTTGATATGACCCGAGGAGTGGATGGAACGCGTTCCCTTGCTGGGCCTGAAGCTGCAATCAAAAACGGCGAGATGCTCCGGCTTGATGCCGGGCGCACCTTCAATGGTCCCGGTGGAGTCGATGTAGCTGACAATCGAATCGACCTGGGGATTGGTGTAACCGAGCTTGAACAGGGCGACCGGCACGGTGTTGTTGACGATTTTGATCATTCCCCCGCCGACCAGCTTCTTGTACTTGACCAGCGCAAGATCCGGCTCGATGCCGGTGGTGTCGCAGTCCATCATGAAGCCGATGGTGCCCGTGGGAGCAAGCACGGTGACCTGCGAATTGCGGTAACCGTGTTGTTCACCGTGAGCGAGGGCCTGGTCCCAGCAATCCTTGCTGGCCGCGATGAGTGAGGCAAGCTGAGGAGTGGTGAAGGGCTCGGTCGAGTTGGCGTGGCCGATTTTGTTCACTTCGGCACGGTGCATGCGGATGACGTCGAGGAAGGGCTCGCGGTTGACGTAGAAGCCAGGGCATGCGCCTCCCCGCTGCGCCAGGCCGCCGTCGGCGTACTGAGCCTGCTGGCAAAGCGCGGTGGCGGAGACCAGCGCTGGAGCCTTTTCGGCCAGCACGGAGGACTGTAGATAGGACTGGCCGCACATGATGGCGGTTAAAGCAGCCGCGAAATCTCTGCCTGCGTCGCTGTCATAGGGAAGGCCCATGGCCATGAGCAGGGCGCCCAGGTTGGCATAGCCCAACCCCAACGGCCGATAGTCGTGGGAGTTGCGCACAATCGATTCGGTCGGGTAGCCGGCGTTGTCCACCAGGATGTCCATGGCGGTGATCATGATGTCAATGGCATGGCGATATGCCTCCACGTCAAAGGAGGCCGCCGGGGTGATGAACTTGAGCAGGTTAAAGCTCGCAAGGTTGCACGCCGAATCATCCAGGAACATGTACTCGGAGCAGGGGTTCGAGGCATTGATGCGGCCCGAGTTCTTCGACGTATGCCACCGGTTGATGGTGGTGTCGTACTGCATACCGGGGTCGCCGCATTGCCAGGTAGCTTCGGCGATCTTGCGCATGAGGTCGCGAGCCTTGAAGACCTTGGCCGGTTCGCCACCCTTAACCTTTCGGGTGGTGAAGTCCTGGTCACGCTCGACGGCGCGCATGAATTCGTCGTTCACGCGCACGGAGTTGTTGGCATTCTGGAAAAAGATGGAGCTGTAGGCTTCCGAGTCCGGACCCGACCCGTCATAGCCGGCTTGCATCAATGTCCAGGCTTTGAGTTCTTCCTTGGCCTTGCACTCGATGAAGTCCTCGATATCCGGATGGTCGACGTTGAGAATGACCATCTTGGCTGCACGGCGGGTCTTACCGCCGGACTTGATGACGCCGGCAAAGGCATCGAACCCGCGCATGAAGCTGAGAGGGCCGCTGGCAGTACCGCCGCCGGAGAGGGTTTCCATCGATCCGCGGATGCTGGAAAGATTGGTGCCCGTACCTGATCCCCACTTGAAGAGCATGCCCTCGGTTTTAGCCAGGGTCAGGATGGAATCGAGCGAATCGTCCACCGAGTTGATAAAGCAAGCCGAGCACTGCGGATTGCGATAGCCGGTGGCGGAGAACTCAACCGCGCAGGTGTGGGCATTCCAATGCCAGTTTTGCGCATCCGAATTCGGTTCCAGGCGCTCGCAGCCGACATTGAACCAGACGGGCGAGTTGAAGGCCACTTTCTGAGTCAGCAGCAAGTGGACCAGCTCGTCATGGAAGACGGCCGCGTCTTCCGGGGTGGCAAAATAACCCCCTGCAACACCCCAGTCGCGGATGGTTTCTGCCACCCGGGCAATCAGTTGGCGGACACCGGTTTCGCGAGCTCCAAACTCACCCTGCGGCGTACCGACGTGACCGTGCAGGTACTTGGAAGCGACAATGTTGGTTGCGGTCATCGACCAATCCGCGGGAACCTCCACGTCCTTTTGCTCGAAGATCGTTCCCCCGGTGGCGTCGGTAATCGAAGCGGTGCGGCGTTCCCATGCGACCTCGCTATAAGGGGAAATGCCGGGCTTAGAGAAGAGGCGGGTGCAGCGTACACCGGTGGAAGGTTCAGGCTTTGGCACGGAGTGGCTATAGTGGGCGGCCCAGCCGTTTATGGCGGCGGAAGTAGCGGAATTGGTGGCCTCGGCCATAATTCTCCTCACAGTTTTAAAGAATGACAGAAAAGCCGCCCCCCGGCGCTCGTAGCTGGCGCCTTGCAACTGGAGGAAAAAACCGGCTTTCCTGGAAATACTCACCAACCAGGCTTTGGCGGAAAAAACACCCCAAACAACGGGGAACGGCTAGATCAAAGTAAAGCCGTGAGATGCGAAAATACCGCTCTCCATGGCGTGTGTCAAGCCAGAACCACTACATCTAGTAGTTTATATGCATATCCCTCCACTCGTTTTCCCGAAATCGAACAAACGGCTGTGGAGAACGCTGGAAGGCCAATCTGGGAGCGGCTTTCAGCCTTTGAATCTCGTTCATTCCGCTGACCCCGGCCGAGCGAGATGTGGAACACCCGAAGCATCGTGGTCACGCACCAAAACGCCTGAAATCAGGCTACGCCCGGGAGGGGGATCAAACAAGACAGCGGGGCGGTGCATCGGCGGGAAGAGCTGTGGAATCCGTGGATAAGCGGGAACGTTTCCGTGGCGAACAGGCTTCGCCGGCGGCCAAATCAGGCGCAAGCACACCGGGCCACCTGTGTGGCCGGCGCGGCGGCTACTTGATTTCAGCTAGGTGGTCGCCGTCTTGCCCTTGATCAAGCGGTAGAGGGCGAGCAGCACGATAGCGCCCAGCAGCGACATGAGGAAACCGGCGCGCTGACCTTCTCTGTACAAGCCCACGTGACTACCGATAAAAGTGGCCAGCAAGGCACCGGCGATCCCGATCAACATGGTGATGAAGATACCGCCGGGGTCTTTCCCCGGCATGATGAACTTCGCCAGTGCCCCGACGATAAGGCCAATGATTGCTTCCCACAACAGGTTCAACATGACTACCTCCGGCTTGCCTGGAAGACTGCAATGAGGCCCGTTGCAACATAAAAAAGCTGAAGAAGACAGCGCAGCAATCACAACCGGCACAGCCGCGCGCAAGGAACTTGCACGCGACCGGCCCGGTATCTCGTTCTTAACCCTGTCTTTACTTCTCGGTCGACAGGTTCTTGGGTGACTTCCTGTTCAGGGTCCGCAACAACTTGGCTGCGGAGGGTGGGGCCGGTACTGCTTTGTCGAAAACAATTGCCTCGGCAGTTACATCCTTGCCGTAAAGCTTCTTGTTGCCGTCGTTGTCAGGACGCAACGTGGAACCCGACAGGGAGACCCCGGCGAAAAGGCCACGTGCGCGCGAGTAGGAAAGGATCTGCGCCCGCATGGTTACATCCGTTTCAGCCGAGGCATTGCGGCCAACCGGACCGGCTGCAGCAGAGGCATCCCCACCAATCTTGACCTTGCTCTTAAGAATGTTTGCGGCCGAAGTTGGGCTCATGAGCAGGAGGACGAAATCCGTGGCCTGACCGCCCAATTGGAATCCGACACTCGCGCCTTCAAGAGCCATCATCGAGGGTGCACTCCAGGGACCGCGAAAGTGCCTGCCACTGCGGCAGGTCAACACGCCGCGGCCGTAGCTGCCTCCGACAATAAAGGCAGCCTTGACTACCGAAGGCAAAACCACAACGCAATCCGCTTTATCGATCACACTCTGCGGAATGTCGTCGGGAACGTTCATGATCTCGGAAATTACAGTTCCCGCGGCCATGACGCGATCCGCTTCCTTGTCCTGCCCAAACGCGGGCAGAACCATCAGGCCCATGAGGCTAAGTGCCACTACTGTTCTCTTCATAGTCTCTCTCCTTGAGATATCTCGACACCATTGCAGCAATAGGACATTGCCTGCGGCTGAGCCGGAAACCAATCCGGAGTGGCTCCTCCGGTAACCGTTGAGCATACTATACAAGTTCCACATGAGAATCAATCGTGGGTTGGATTAGCGACGGTAAACGGCACCGCCCTTCATCACGAAGGACACGTGCTCGAGCACGCGGATGTCGTCGACTGGATTGCCCGGTACGGCGATGATGTCGGCATAGTAGCCGGCTTTGAGGGCGCCGAGTTCGTGTTCCCAATCGAGCAACCGCGCGCCATTGAGCAAATCAGCTTTCAGCACGTCGAGCGGCTTCATGCCATATTCCACCATAAGCTCCAGCTCGCGCGCCTGGGTGCCGTGGGGAAATGGTCCCACATCAGAGCCCACGGCCATGGGTACGCCCTGCGCCAATTGGCGGTGGAACTCCTGCACGTGATAGTCGAGGAATTGACGCTCTCGCGCCGCACCCTCGGCCGAGCTCGCATGGGCGGCAAAATATTCCTGAATGGTAAAGGTCGGAACGGCGTATATCTGCCGTTCACGCATCAGGCGCATCGTCTCGTCGCTCAGCTGATCAGCGTGGTCAATCGAGGCCACTCCGGCCTGTGCGGAGTACAGGGCGCCCGGTTCACCTTCACAGTGCACGGCAACCCGGGTCTGCAGGCGGGCAGCTTCGGCGACGGCCTGGGCCAACTGCGCCTCGGAATACTGGACAAGGGAATGAAACTGGCCGTCCTTAAAGAAGTCGCGGCCGGTTTCGTAGATTTTGATAAAGTCCGCCCCATCCTTGATCTGCTGGCGAATGACGGTCACCAGTTCATCGCCGGTATTGGCGTAGGTGGCGTTCGGGAGTACGTGCTGCTCCGGGTTGAAGTGGAGAGCGTCCTCGTGGCCACCCAGAATGTTGATGGCGTTCCCGCTGACGCGCATGCGTGGTCCCGGGATCTGTCCCTGGTCAATGGCATCGCGGACGGCGGAGTCTGCCGGGCCCGCGCCTTCCGTACCCATGTCCCGCTCAGCAGTGAAGCCGGCAAGCAGGTCGGCTTTGGCGGCCAATGTGGCCATGATCACCCGTTGGGGCACGGACTCGGTCACGGTTTGAAGATCTTCCGCTCCGGGGTGGAGGAAAAGATGTACGTGAGCGTCGATCAAACCGGGCATCAACGTTGTGTCGCCGAGATCGATCGTTTCCGCTCCGGAGGGATGGGCGACCGAGGAGCCCGCAGCAGTGATCTTCCCACTTTCAACCAGAACCTCACCGGGGGTAAGGATGCGACCGGCTTCAATATCGAGCAGACGCGCGGCATGGAGAACGACGGGGTGAGTTGCCGGCGCAGTCTGCGCCAACGCGTAGGACCCGGACGCGATGCCGGCGCAGATCCCAAGCAGGAGACTCGGAAGGTGTCGGATGGCCAAGATGGTTTGCAGAATAGCAGCAGATCCATTTCTGCGCGCTGGATCGTATTACTATTGGGTCAAACTATGCGGTTGCGCAGAAAGGTCCGCGAGGTCACGTATAACTTCGATGATCTGCGTGACCTGTTGGCCAAAGCCAGCCCTTACCGCTCCGGAGATGCGCTGGCGGGAATTGCCGCGGAGAGCGCGGAACAGCGTGCTGCGGCGCAAATGACGCTGGCCGACCTACCTCTGCGCGCCTTTCTGCAACACGCCCTGGTGCCCTACGAGAACGACGAAGTCACCCGGTTGATTGTCGATAGTCACAATCCGGTGGCCTTCAATCCGGTAGCGACCCTCACCGTGGGAGATCTTCGCGATTGGCTCCTTTCCGATGCCGCCACCGGGGAGGCGCTGACGGCGTTAGGACCGGGTTTGACGCCAGAGATGGTCGCGGCTGTGAGCAAGCTCATGCGGGTCCAGGACCTGGTGATGGTGGCGCGCAAAATACGGGTGGTCACCCGGTTCAGGACCACGGTTGGGCTCCAGGGCAGGCTCTCGACCCGCCTGCAGCCGAACCACCCGGTGGACGACCCCGCAGGCATCGCTGCGTCCATGGTCGATGGGCTCCTGCTCGGCTCCGGGGATGCGGTGATCGGGATCAACCCCGCCTCGGACAATGTGAGCACGGTGCAGACACTGTTGAGCTTGATCGACCATGTGCGTCAGAAGTATGCGATCCCGATACAGAGCTGTGTGCTGGCCCATGTTTCGACCCTCATGGCCGCGCTCGAACAGGGTGCACCGGTGGACCTGGTTTTTCAATCAATCGCCGGCACGGAAGCCGCCAACCATGCGTTCGGAGTGAACCTGGCGCTATTGGATGAAGCCTACGCGGCGGCCAGGGCGCTGAAGCGCGGGGCGGTTTTCAAGCCGGAGCAGAGTGGCGGCAGGCCTACCCTCGGCGATAACGTAATGTATTTCGAAACCGGACAGGGCAGCGCGCTCTCCGCGGACGCCCATCATGGGGTCGACCAGCAAACCTGTGAGGCACGAGCCTACGCCGTTGCCAGGCGCTACCGGCCAATGCTGGTCAACACCGTGGTGGGCTTTATCGGGCCGGAGTATTTGTACGATGGCAAACAGATTATTCGGGCCGGACTGGAAGACCATTTTTGCGGCAAATTGCTGGGCCTGCCCATGGGATGTGACGTTTGCTACACCAATCACGCCGAAGCCGACCAGGACGACATGGACGTGTTGCTCACACTGCTCGGCGCCGCAGGCGTGAACTACATTATGGGTGTGCCCGGGGCTGATGATGTGATGCTCCACTACCAGAGCACCTCGTTTCACGATGCGCTGTACCTGCGGCGGGTGTTAGGCCTGAGGCCGGCGCCGGAGTTTGAGGCGTGGCTGCACAGCGATGAGCGATTGCGGTTGAATGTCCCGGCGTTTCTCGCATAGTTTGATGTTTCTTAAACGGGATCAAAAAACGAAGCAGCTCCAGCCAGTTCTGGATCTGACCCTGACGGAAATGTCCCACGCGGCGCGGGAGGCGTTGCGCAGCTATACCCCCGCGCGCATCGGCCTCGAACGCGCCGGGGTGAGCTTGGCGACACGGCCTCTGCTCGATTTTCAGCTGGCGCATGCGCGGGCGCGCGATGCGGTGCACGCGGCCATCGACGTGCGTATGCTGTGCGATGAACTCCGCCGCAGTGGACTGCCGGCGCTGGCGCTGGAAAGCAAGGCTGGAGACCGGAACACCTACCTCACGCGTCCGGATCTGGGCCGATTGTTGAGCGAGGATTCGGCAGCGTTGTTAACCCCAGGAGAATACGACGCTGTCTTCGTGGTTGCGGATGGACTCTCGGCCCTGGCCGTGGAGCGGCATGCGTTGCAATTGATACGAGCGGTTTTGCCTTTAATCGCCGGTTGGCGGCTGGCGCCGGTGTGCGTGGTGGAGCAGGGCCGCGTCGCCGTGGGGGATGCGATTGGTGAGGCGCTCCGTGCACCCCTGGCGGTGGTGCTGATTGGGGAGCGTCCGGGATTGAGCTCCCCTGACTCTCTCGGTGTTTACCTTACCTGGGAGCCGCGACCTGGGCGCAAAGACGCGGAACGCAACTGCATCTCGAACATCCGGGAAGAGGGGTTGAGCTACGCAGCAGCGTCGGCCCGATTGCACTACTACATGCAAGAATCGTCGCGGCGGCACATGACCGGCCTGGGCCTCAAAGATCCTGTTGAGGACCTTGCCAGGTTGCTGTAGTTGAGCAAGAGTGCACACCCCAGATCGATCTCCTGCGGAGAGGCAGATTTTGCGGGGTTTAGGTCCGGGCTGAAGCCGGTATCTACAGCGGCTAAACAGGCTTCAGAATGAACGAATTTTCTCGGGGCACCACTCTGATGCTTTGTATCAGGGCACGACTTTAGTCGGGCCGTAAAAGCCCACCAAAGATCTGGGCTTTAGCCCCTGCGCTCTTCTTGCCATATTCGTGCAGGACGTGCCCTAACAGGGGCTGACAGTGTGCGTTGAGAACATACCCTCTTTTAGGCCCGTACATTAAACCCAGGGACTAAGCCCACAATGATTACATTGCGGTTTGCGCCAGGGATAAATCCCTGGCCTGCCCTAAAAAACCAGCTTTTCCGCAGCTTGTGAAACCGTGCCCTTCGTCCAACCACGTTTCCCCGGCTCTTTTTGAGCCGTCCTCACAACTGACACGTTACTCGGCCTTCGTCGGCAGGCTTGCCCATAAGTAGGTTCGGAAAAAGGCCAGCACACGCTGGTTAGTCGAGTCCGTCGCTTTGCTGCTAAAAATGTGGCCCTCGTCGGGATAAATTCCGGCTTCGCAGGTGAAGTCTTTGAGCTTGCAAAGGCGGACAAGCTGGCGGGCGTTGACGATTGGCACCTGCTTATCCTGTTCGCCGTGAAGGATGAGCAGAGGCGGCAGGTTCTGCACCTGGGAAAAAAATTGGTTGGGGAGCAAGCCAGACCATTCGGCGATGGCGTCGACACCCATCTTGCGGGAACCGGCAAGCAGTGCGACCGACGCTCCCAAGCCCTGTCCAATGATAGCGATTTTCCTCGTCCTCGGCACGGGGCGAGAGCGCAGTTCGGCGACGATATCCTGGACCACCTGGGCCCAACGGCGATAATTTGCGCCGGTGAGCTCGACTGTGGGCGTAACGGTCAAATAGTCGGCCAGCAGGACACGGAAACCTTGCTCGGAGAAGAACCGGGCCTGCATCCGGCCAAGGGCGAGATCCGAAGGACCCGAACCCCGCAAATAGATAATCGTGGCAGTGGCGTCATGAGCGTCATAAACCGCGCACGAAACCGCCTTGCCATGGCTCATGAAGGTTGCGTACTCGACCGGTAACGTTTGGGCGTGGAGCACGACGGCGGCCAAATACAAAAACGTCCACGCAACCAGCCGGGGGAAAGGCATTCAGAGCACCTTCAGGACGACCAGGGAGAGATCGTCATTTTGTTCTGCGCCGGCGGTAAACCGGTCGGTGCACTCCACGACTGCGGTGACGATTTCCTGCGCCGTGCGGTGAGTGTTCAATCTGGCCGCCGCGAGCAGGCGATCCTCTCCCCATTCCTCGTAGCCGGTGGTCATGGCTTCGCTAATCCCATCGGTATAGGCGATGACGATGTCATAGGGTTGCAGCTGTAGCCGGCCTTGCTCATATTGAACGTCGGTAAAGATGCCAAGCACCGGACCGCCTGTTTCCAGACGCTGCACCATGCACGGACCCTCCGGTCTGCAGAAACTATCCTGCCCCGGTGGCGTAGGACGCAAGAGTACGGGCGCGTTGTGCCCGGCGTTCACGTAATCCAATGTGCGCGTGGAAGGATCGTATTCGCCGAAAAAAAAAGTGACAAAGCGATTGCTGGTGGAGGAATCGTAAATGATGCGGTTGAGACCCTCGATGATCCTGGCAAGGCTGAGCGTGCCGCTGAAAGTGAGGCCATGCAGAGCGGCACGGATCGAGGCCATCAACAGGGCGGAAGAGATGCCTTTGCCGGAAACGTCGCCGATGGCGATGCCCAGGCGTCCGTTTTCGAGGGCAATAAAGTCGTAATAGTCCCCGCCAACCTCCTGCGCGGTGCGGCTGTAGCCGGCGAAGTCAATACCCTTTACCAAGGGATAGATCTGGGGCAGCAGGCGCTCCTGCACCTGGCGGGCGATCTCGATTTCACGATCAATGCGTTGGCGCTGCGCTGACTCCTGGGCCAGGTGGTGCACCAGCGCACTGTTTTCGATGGCCAGGCCGGTTTGCAAAGCCACAGACGAAAGCAGCCGCCGATCGGAGCGGGAATATGGCTCTCCGCTGAGCTTGGGCCCCAAAGCCATGACCCCTATGAGACTGGCCCGGCCAGGCAATGGCAGTAGCAACTCCGCCTCCAGCCGGTCGAGAACCGCGACCTCGGCCGGGGCGGCCAGCGCCAGCCAGGGGTCGGGATGCTCGCGATAGACCCGCTTGGGGCTACGGTCAACGGCCAAAGCCCGCATGGTGGAGGAGTTTTCCGGCAGGGAAACATCGACCCCATCCGGAATCCCCTGGGCATATTGCAGCTGAAAGAGCTTCCCCTGGCGCAAAAGAAAGGAAATTTGTTCCACGTGCAGGGTCTGGCTGATGCGCTCCGTAATGGTCCGCAACAAGGGCTCGGTCTCAGTGAAGGTCCGCGCCTGCTCGGAAAGGTCCACCAGTACCTGATCGACGGAGTATGCCTCGCGGAAGAAGCGCCGGTCCAGCCAGAGGGAGAGAGGCCGCGCAACGCGGAGACGCAGAAACAGGACGACAACGACGAACACCGCTGGAGTGATCAGCTGGGCCACCCGGGTATGGGCTAAATAATGGCGGAAGAGCCGGAAACCAAGGAAGCTAAAGACGATCACTTGCAGCACCCATAACGTGCCCCGGGCAAACGCGTAGCGGGTGCCCTGGCGCAGAATGATGCGCAGATCAAGGGCGCGCTGCACGATGACGGTGTAGGCGAGGGAAAGGGGAAAGAATGTGAACAGAACCCCGACGGTGAGGAGGGCCCAGGAAGGCACCATCTCCATGACCGTCTGCTCCGAAAGGGTGGAGGTTACCAGCAGGATTAGCAACGGACCAAGCCCAAGCAGCGAACCAGCGGCCACCACTCCCAGGCGGCGACGAGCATCCGGCGCGGGAGCGGGGACCGCGAAGAGCTTGCCGACGACAGCGGCAATGAAGATGCACAGGGAAATCGCGTCAAAGAAGTTTTCCGCGAGCATCAGGGGATCAGTTGCGGAAAGGTAGGGTAGGACGGCGCGGACCTGGTAAAGCCGGCCGTATTCCAGCCCGATTTGGGCCGGGAGGATCGCGACCTGGGGAACAATGATGAGCCACTTGATCCATGGGTGGCGGATGTCGGTACGGGAGCGGACCGGAAAGTGGATGCTGAACAGGATGAGCGAGACGAACATCCATTGGAAAGCGAACAGTTGCCAGAAGATGGTGAACGGCGCGAGGAAGCCGGGAAAATATCCGGCTCGGCCGATGTACGCGGGAACCACATTCATGATGCCCAGCAGAAACCAGGCGTTCCACTCGTGCGGTCTGGCCAGTACCACCCAATAGCCAAGTAAGAGGCAGAATGCAGGAAAGAGGAGCACCAATAGGATGTTGATCAGCCAGCCGGAGAGGTTGGGAGGATGGCTGCGCTGCGCCATCAGCTGCACTTGCGCCGTATGCATCCCACCCAATCGATTGCGATAAACGATGGAGAACGTTTTTCCCGGCCGGGCGTAAAAGGTTTGGCCAATCAGCCCGGCCATTCCCATGAACGGAACTCCATTGACGGAAATCACGTCATCTTCGGCTTGCATGCCCGCGCGTTTCGCCTCAGGCTGAATCGGGAAACGGGCGTAGCGGGAGTAGTCGAGTGGGGGCCGCGCGCGGTCGGGATTGAGAAAGCTGTCGAAGATCGCTGCCGTACTGGCCGCATAAAAGACCGACGAACCCACAACCAATATGGCCAGCAACAGGTACGGAAGTTTGGTGAGGTTCGTTTGCATGGACCCCATAGAGCATTTTTACTATTCCGGTGATCTGGCAGGATTCGCCAGGTGCGGCCATTCTTTGGCGGAACGGCCGCATTCAGAATAGTCTCCTCGACTACGCCAATAGCAAAAATGCGTCAGGCGGCATGGTAGCGGACCGCAGTTGACATCGGGTACAGACGCGGTTAGCTTTCTAATAGGTATGCAGGTCCGCACCCACCATCACCGTCACCATCATCACCACGTGACGCGCGTGCTGGCGGACGGTCCGGCCAGCAATAAGAGGCCGGGAAACCAGAATCAGAAAGACCCGCCGGCACGAAATGCGCAAGCGGGCTTTTTTTCGTTTGCTCGGAGAGAAAGTAAAAAGGAGAGGTCTGGCGATGACCGAAGCAGTGAAACTGGATTTTGCCAAGATGGAAGTTTTGCTGCCTGCAATCGTGCAGGACGCGGTAAGCGACGAGGTACTGATGGTGGGCTTTAT